>JADKAF010000001.1:0-4800000 GCA_016719295.1 Planctomycetota bacterium | reverse complement strand
TCGACGAGCTCTGAGCGCCGCTCAGCGCGGCCGGAGCGCGACGCGCAGCACACGCGAGCTCTCGCCGCGCGCGAGCTTGGTCTGGCGCACATGGGTCACCTCGTAGCCCGCAGCTTCGATCGCGAGATCGAAGGGCAAGCGACTGCGCACGGAGAACGTCCCGCGTCCGCCGCGCAGCTCCTGCGCCGCGAGCTCGAGACCCGGTCCCGAGCGTTGCACGCGCGCGACGGAGATGGCGGCACCGCTCGCGGCATCGACGAGCTCGAGTTCGATCTGCGCGTCCTCTCCGAACCCGAGCGCGCGCGCGGCGATCGGCGGCTCCGCGGCGGCGTCCGCGCCACGCGTCTCCTCCGTGGCGCGCGCGCCCGACGGCGGAACCTCCGCCGGGAGCGCGCGCGCCGCCGACGTCCGCTGCGCCATCGCAGGCGACGCGGGCGCGCCGGGCGCGAGGCTCGGGGACGACAGAACGCGCGCCGGAGGGAGCTCGTCGTGGCGATCGCCTCGCGCGGCGATCGCGACGCAGGTCGCGACCGCCGCGGCGAGGGCCAGCCACGCGACCCCACGCGCGCTCAGCGATTGACGAGATAGATCTCGCACAGCGTGTCCACGTGGCCGGCCTTCTGGATGCGCACCGTCACGCGATGGCGGACACCGCTCATGCTCACCCAACCGCTCGTCGAGAGGTTGTAGTGGTACTGGTTGGTGGCGAGGCGGAAGAGGTTCCCGCCGTCCTGCGACGCGCCGGGATCCTCGACCAGCTCGTTCGCGATGGGCGTCCCGTCGGTGGCGAGACGCTCGATCGCGTCGATCGTCACCGTGGCGTCGGTGACCTCGTGCCCTTCGCACGCGACACGCAGCTTGATCGGGACCACGCGTCCCGCATGGATGCGATTGTCGACGTGCGGGTCGAGCGGGCGCAGCACCTCGCATTGGAACGCGCCGCGCAGCACGGTGACGAGCACCGTCGTCGTCGCCGCGTTGCCGTCGGCATCGCGCGCGGTGATGGTGACCGGGGTGATACCCGGCAGCAGCGTCGCGGGCGAGCACTCCGCGAGCGGCTGCGTGTCGCAGTTGTCCTCGATGGTGACCCCGAGGCTCGCTGCGTCGGCGCCGATCGGCCGTCCTTCGCAGTCGGTGACCAGGCTCGCGGTCCCGCCCGCGTTGCCGCCGAAGTGCGGCGGCTCGGCGTCGTAGACCGTGATCGAGAAGCTCGCCTCGGCGCGGTTCTGCGCGCGGTCGAGCGCGACACAGGTGATCGGCGTCGTGCCGATCGGGAACGCATCGCCCGATTGCACCGGCCCCCACGGCGCGGTGCAGGTGATGGCGACGGCGGGATCGCAGAGGTCCGTCGCCGCGACTTGGAAGTGCGCGACGGCCGTGCACTCGCCCAGGTCGTTGGGCAGTGAGAGGTCGTTCGGCGCGACGAGCACCGGCGCCGTGTTGTCGACGATGCGCACCAGGAACGAGACGCTGGCGGAGTTCTGGCTCTCGTCCATCGCCGTGCAGCTCACGGTGTGCAAGCCGTGCTCGAAGAAGGTCCCGGCCGGATCGATCAGCCGGTTCGTCTGGTCGATGCAGACCAGGCTCGCGATGCCGCAGACGTCCTCGGCGAGCACGTCGAAGGCGACGATCGCGCCGTGCGGCATCGAGCACTCGCGCTCGATGTCGGTCGGGATCACGGTGAAGAGCGGCGGCAGAGTGTCCTGCACGGTGACGGTGAAGGAGCAGGAGCTCGCGTTGCCGGAGTCATCGCGCGCGGTGGCCACCACCGTCGTCGTGCCGTGCGGAACGGCGGCCGGCGACAAGCTGAGCTCGGGGGTCGGATCGCAGCCATCCGTTGCGCGGAGCCCGAGCAAGCTGTGCAGGATCTGCGTCTCCGGCCCGGTGCATTCAAGCGTCTGCGGGCCGCAGCCGTCGATCACCGGGGGCGTCGTGTCCTCCACGGTGACGAGGAAGCCGTCCTCCAAGAGCACCGTGCTCGCCGCGTCGAGGAGCTGCACCGAGATGGCGCTCACCCCCATCGGGAAGAGCACGGGCCCGACGCCGACGCTGCCGCTCGGATCGAGCAGGTCCGCGAGGATCGTCGCATGCGTCGTGTCGCGCACCAGGAGTCGACTCCCGGTCGGCGCGCCCTCGACCTCGATCACGAAGTGCACGGTCGCGCCGTGGACCCCCGGATCGCAGCTCCGCGCGATGTCGCCGGGCACGAGCAGCGAGGTCGCGGGCGCCACCTCGTACTGCGCGAGGTAGGCGCGGTAGTAGGGTGAGACCAGGTTGATCTGCGTCGGCGCGCCGTAGTCGAGGTAGGAGAGGCCGCTCGTGGGATCGCCCGTCGTAATGAGGAAGCTGCGGTTCACCACCGTCGCGCCGGACGGCCAGAGGCGGTCGCTGCGCGTCCAGAGCAGGTTGCCATCGCGATCGAGCTTGCCGTGGCACGCCGTGTCGAAGGTCCCGAGCAACGCGCCGCTCGTATCGACGATCTGGCCGATGTTGCCCCACGAGCTCCGGGCCATCACGAACGCGAGGCCGTCGTCCGTGGGAGCGATGTCGACCCTCGAGGAGTCCGCGCTCGAGTTCGGTCCGATGGCCCACAGAAGGCTTCCGTCGGCGGGCGCGATCCTGGCGATGTAGCAACGCGACGCGTTCACGCCCTGCAGCATCACTTGGGTTCCGTATGTCGCGGGATGGTAGCCGCCCAGGAGTGTGTTGGCGGGGTCTCCGGGCAGGTCGCCCGCGATGTAGAGCTCGCCACCGCTTCCGCGGCGGATCGCGTGGCGACCGGTCATGCTTCCGCTTGCGCCGAACTGGTGGACCCACTGAACCGAACAGCCTGAGGTGGCGGCACTCGGATCTTGCTCGAAGTCGAGGCGCAGGATGAAGTTTCGCCGAGTGGAGTCGGCCGGCAGCACCAGCGCGGCAGGATGGTCCTGGAAGATGGTCAACGGATAGCGTCGATCGCTTTCGCCCACGATGACGAGGTCACCGTCGGACAAGCGCTCCACGGCAGACACGTTGTCCGAGGATGCACCCTTGATGCGGTGAACCCACCGGAGGTCTCCGTTTGCTTGAAAGCTCGCGACGAAACCATCGGGAGAGCGAGTCCCGACGCTCGCGCCGAGCGGCATGTAGATCCAATGGGGATCGGCGAAGTCGCCGAACGTAGCACCCCGGAACGAACCTACGAGCACGAACCCGCCATCGGGAAGCGCGACGGGATCTTCGATCGTGGCCGAGTCGCCCCCGCGAACGATCGCGCGGGCGAACTGCAGGTCTCCCGTAGGCGAGTAGCGCGCGACGAAGGGCATGTTGCTTTGGTTGGTCGAGATGAAGACGTCGGCTTCCGTCCCGCCCTCGAAGACGATCCCGGTGTTCGTGAGCCCGGAGACGAAGAAGTTGAACATGCCGGTCATCAGCACCGAGCCGTCGGGATAGACGGCGAGACGGTCCGCGCGATCGATCGCCGTGCCGCGTCCCATGCGCACCCAGACGGGCGTTCCGTCGGCGCGATAGCGCGCCAGATAGGGTTCGTCCCGCGCCCCCGTGCCGCGCGGCTTCACGATCTCGTAAGGCGTTCCGCCGCCGAAGACGTACTGGCTCGAGTTCGTGACGGTCCCGCAGGTGTAGAAGTCGCCGCTGCCGTCGGGCACGGCGATGACGTCGGTGCCACCCGCACCTGCCGAGCCCCCGAGTCGCACGCCCCAGATGGCGTCCTGGGCCAGGAGGTCGGAAACGGGCAATGCGAGCGCCAGAGCGGCGAGGAGCGAGCGCGCGCGAAGCGCGCGGGAACGGATAGCGAGCATGGCGGATCTCCCGGAGGGATGGGACGGACGGCGCCGCGCCGGAGCGCGGCGACCGAGGTCCCATCCCGCGAGAGCGCGCTTCCTTACCGGAATCTCGGGCGCGCATCGCGCGCGCGGCTCCGCTAAGTTCTCTCCATGAGCTCCTCCGCCCCCGACCCGCAACGCGCCCGCCGCCTGCGCCGCTTGGTCGAGAGCGCCGTCGCCGCCTACGAGCACCGCGGTGTCGCGGGCCTCGAGGAGATCCTGCGCGGCGCCGGCGACGAGGCGGGCGAGGTGCGCGCGCGCCTCGAGATGCTGCGGCAGAGCGGACTCCTCGCCGAGGAAGCCCCGGCGCCCTCCGAGGCGAGCGCCGCGGAGGGCCGAGCGTTGCCGCCGCCGCTCGGCGAGTTCGTGCCGCGGGAGAAGCTCGGCGAAGGTGCGATGGGCATCGTCTGGCGGGCCGAGCAGCCGAGCCTTCGGCGGCAGGTCGCGCTGAAGGTGATCCGACCGGAGTACACGTGGATCGAAGGCGCGCGCGAGCGCTTCCGCCGCGAAGCGGAGGCCGTGGCGCGCCTGCACCATCCGGCGATCGTCCCGGTCTACGCGGTCGGCGAGGAGAACGGCGTCTCGTATCTCGCGTTCGAGCTCGTCGAGGGCCTGGCCCTCGATCGCCTGCTGGAGGAGCTCGCGCGGCGCGGCGCGGGCGAGCTGCGCGGCGAGCATGCGCTCGCGATCGTCGCCGCGCGCGATGGCCGCGGCGCGCTGCCGGCCGGCGTGCCCGCGCTCTTCCGCGGGCGTTGGATCGAGGTCGTCGTGCGCCTGCTGCAAGAGCTCGCCGACGCGCTGGCGCACGCGCACGAGCGCGGCATCCTGCACCGCGATCTCAAGCCTTCGAACGTGATGCTGACGCGCGAAGGCGCGGTGCGCCTGCTCGACTTCGGCCTCGCCGCCGCCGAAGGAGCACCCTCGCTGACGCGCGAGGGCGCCGCCCCCGGCTCGCTCGCGTACATGGCGCCGGAGCTGCTCACCGCCGAGGGCGCGCGCGCCGACGTGCGCAGCGAGGTCTACGCCCTCGGGGTCTGCGCGTACGAGCTGCTGCGACTCCGCCCGCCGTTCGAAGGGCGCTCCATGCTGGAGGTGCGCGCCCGCATCCTGCGCGGGGACTTCGAAGCGCTGCGCACGAGCCGCGACGGATTGCCCTGGGAGCTGCTCGCGATCGTCGAGACGGCGATGGAGCGCGCTCCGCAGCGGCGCTACGCCGATCTGCGCGCGTTCGCCGAGGATCTGCGGCGCTTCGCGGCGCGCGAGCCGATCGCCGCGCGGCGCAGCGGGCCGCTGCGCCGCGGCGCGCGCTGGGTCCAGCGCCACCCGGTCGCGGCGACGGCGCTCTCGCTCGGCGCGCTGCTGCTCGCCGCCGTGCCGAGCGCCATCGCCGTGCAGCAAGCGCGCGACGCAGCGACCGTGCGTGGAGCGCTGGAGCAGGCGAAAGATGCCGGTGCGCGCAGCGAGCAGAACGTGCTCGCGCTGCTCGCGGGCGTCGAGCGCATGCTGGTCGAGGTCGCGTCCTTGCAGCTGCGCTCCGCGCCCGGCGCGGACGAAGCGCGACGCAAGATCCTCGGCGAAGCCGAAGCCCTGCTGCGCGAGCTCGCCTCGCGCGAAGGCGATCGCCCGGAGATCCGCCGCGCGCTCGCGCGCACCGCGCAGCGCCGCGTCCTGCTGCTGCTCGAGCAATCGCGCCTCGCGGAGGCCGAAGCAGCGCTCGTCGAGGCCGAAGCGGCGCGCGCGGCGCTGCGTCCAGGCGACTTGGAGCGCGTCGCGGAGCTCGAGCTCGACGCCGAGCGCTTCGCGTTGCGCGCCTCGCTCGCGCGCAGCCGCGGCGAAGCCGCCGACTCCGTCGAGCTGCTCGCCAAGGCGCTGCGCGCGACCGAGGCGGTGCTCGCGCTGGACGAGCGCAACGCGCAGGCCTGGCTGCAGCTCGCGCAGCGCTCGGGCGAGGCGGCGACCTCGGCCGGGCTGCTGCGCCGCTTCGAGGACGCGTATCCGCACTTCGAGCGCGCGGAGCAGGCGTTCGCGCGCGTTCTCGAGCTCGCGCCGGCATCCGCGATCTACGGCCAGCGCGGCCAAGTGCGCACGAGCCACGCCGGCGCGCACGGCAACGCGGGCAGCCCCGAGGACGCGGCGAAGTGGGCGCGCCTCGCGGTGGCCGATCTCGAGCGCGCGATCGCGAGCGAGCCCGAGGACGAAGACCTACGCGACTCGCTCTCGAATGCCTGGCAGGTGATCTCCATCAGCGCGCTGCTGACGAACGATCCCGCGGGCGAACGCGAGGCCATCGAGCGCTGCGCCGAGCAGCGGCGCTGGACGCTCACGCGCTTCCCCGAGCGCGCCGCCGCGCGCATCGCGATGGCGGAGAGCTGCCGCGAGCTGGCGCGCCTCCATCGTCCCGGCGGTCCGCTCGAGGACGACGCCGAAGCCAAGCGCCTGACGCGCGAGGCCGAGGAACATCTGCGAGCGGTGCGCGAGCCGAGCAGCGATCGCGACTTCGTCCTCGGCATGGTCCTCCACGATCGCGCGTACGACGCGAGCGCCACCGAAGAGAAGCTCGTCTTCTTGCGTGAAGGGCTAGAGCTCTGTCGAGGCCTCCTGCAGCAGAGCAGCCACCGCTCGCGCAGCCTGCAGCTCGGCAGCACGATCGGAGCGAAGCTGGCCTACGCACTCGCCGAGGCCGAGGACTTCGCACAGGCCTCCGCGACCGCGGCGGAGGCTCAGGACCTCGCCGTGCAGGCCTTCGAGCTGCGGCCCGATCGTCCCGAGGCGCGTCAGCGCGCGATCGACATGGTGCTGCTGCGGGCCGACCTCGAGGCCGCGGCCGGCGAGCCGGCGAAAGGTGTCGCGCTGCTGCGCAAGGTGCATGCGCAGCTCCACCTCACGTCCGCGGAGCTCGAGATGTCGGCACGCGTGGAGGCGCTGCGGGAGAGCGCCGAGATGCGCGCGTTCGCCGAGGAGCTGTCCCGATGAAACGCCGCCTCCGCGTCGCCCTGGCGCTCGGTGCGGCGTTCGTCGCGCTGTGGTTCGCCATCGACTTCGTACGGGAGTGGCGCGATCGCGCGTGGATCGAGGCGCGCATCGAGGCGCTGCGCGCGCTCGGCGAGCCCACGACGCGAGAGGAGCTCGAGGATCCGCCGGTTCCGGACGAAGCGAACGTGTTCATCGCGCTGGAGTCCATCGGAGCGCTCTCCTGGGAGGAGCAGCTCGACGCCGAGCAGAGCTTCCCCTCCAGCGGACCCGACGGCCGGACCAGCGCCGATCGAGCGCGCATCGCCGAGCGCCTCGCGCAACACCCGGAGCGGAGCGCGGCGATCGCCGCCGCGCTGCAGCGCCAGAGCTATCGCCCGCCCCTCATCGACTACACCGAGCCTTGGATGCGCGAGGCCCACCTCGGCGATGCCGTGCAGCGTCGCAAAGTGTGGAGAGCGACGCGCCGCCTGGGCGTGCCGATCGAGATCGCGGAGTGGCTCGCGTTCGAGATCGAGCTGGAGACGCTGCGCGCGGAGTCGACCCCGGAGCGCGAGCGCGCGCTCGGCGCTTTGATCGATCTCGCACAACGTCCGCCGATCGTCGAGTACGAGGACCTCCTCCTGCGCTGCAGGCTCCATGCCCTGGCGCTCAGCTCGCTCGGCTCCGTGCTGGAGCATCCGCGCTCCGACGCCGAGGCCATCGAAGCGCTGCTCCGACGCCTCGCCGCGCAGCGGCCGCAGCTCGATCCGCTGCGCTTGGCGCAGGCCCATCGAGCGATCCTCTTCGATCTCGGGTCCTCGCGGCGG
This sequence comes from Planctomycetota bacterium, assembly GCA_016719295.1. Classification (GTDB taxonomy): domain Bacteria; phylum Planctomycetota; class UBA1135; order UBA1135; family JADKAF01; genus JADKAF01. The sequence continues at coordinate 4,792,397 of JADKAF010000001.1, read as the reverse complement.
AGCAGCGAGCTGCGCGCCGCGATCGAGGAGATCGATCGCATCGAGCTCGACCTGCGTCGCGAGGGTAGATCCTCTGGCCTCGAGTTCCTCGGCCATGACTCCGTCGAGATCCCCGAGCGCCTCGCCGCGGAGGAGCGCTTCCTCGGCGCGGTGGTGGCCGCGCGCCGCTTCGAGGCCCGCAAGCGACGCTGGCCGAAATCAGCGGAAGAGCTGGCGGACCTGCTGCCCGCCGGATGGATCCCGCCGCCCGAGCTCCTCCTCGAGGAGACGGACGACGTGCTGAGGATGCAGTCTCCCCACCTCGGCGAGACCGAGACCCTCTTCGAAACCCGCCTGCGCACGCTCGCCCGCTGAGCGCGCGCGCTTCGAGCGCACTCGCAGAGTGCCTTCGCAAGGCGCCTGCCAAGCGCGAGCGCGCGAAGCGATTGCCTGCGCGACCCTCGGCCGCGCGGTCGTGCCGCTCCTCTGCGGTATGCTCCCCGACCGATGAGATCCTAGAGCGCCGGGACCCCGATCCCGACCGGCCCTGGATCAGGCTCCGCGCCATGCAGATCGAGTTCGTCAACCACTCCAGCTTCGTCGTGCGCTCCGGCGACGTGCGCTTGATCTCCGACCCCTGGCTGGAGGGCACCGCGTTCGACGAGGGCTGGGCGCTGCTGTCGAAGACGGCGATGCCGTACGAGCGCTTCGGCGAGCTGACGCATCTCTGGTTCTCGCACGAGCACCCGGACCATTTCAGCCCGCCGTGCTTGAAGAAGGTCCCCGAGGACGCGCGGCGGAAGATCCAGGTGCTCTATCAGGAGACGCTCGACAAGAAGGTCGTCGACTACTGCAAGAAGCTCGGCTTCGGGAGCGCGCGCGAGCTGCCGCACGGGAAGCCCGTAGTGCTCGGACCGGGCTTCGAGTTCACCTGTCAGCCCTTCGTCGGCTTCGAGGACTCGTGGAGTCTCACGCGCACGAAGGATGCGCGGATCCTGAACCTGAACGACTGCACCGTGAACACGCGCGAGCAGATCGAGCAGGTGCGCGCGCAGGTGGGCGAGATCGATGTCCTCTTCACGCAGTTCTCGATCTCCGCGTGGGACGGCAACGCGCTCGAGCTCGAGCGGCGGCAGCAGGGCGCCCGGAAGATGCTGCAGCGCGCGGTGCTGCAGGCGCAGATCCTGAAGCCGAAGTACCTCGTGCCCTTCGCGAGCTTCATCTGGTTCTGCCACGAAGAGAACGCCTACATGAACGAGGCGTTCCTTCCCATCGAAGAGGTCTACGAAACGCTCCAGCGCGAGAGCGGCGCCGAGGTGCTGCTCTTCTATCCCGGCGATGTGTGGAGCTACGGTGAGCGACACGACAGCGCGCGCGCGCTCGCGCGCTACCAGGCCGACATCGCCTCGCTCGCGACCCGACCGCGCATCCGCTCGCGCCGCGTCGAGGAGCAGGAGCTGCAAGAGACCGCGCAGAGCTTCTGCCAGCGCGTGAAGGAAGGCGCGAGTCCGACCAAGCTGCGCCTCCACCTCGCGCGGCAGATCCCGCGCTGGCGAAGCCAACGCGGCGCGAACGCCGGCCCCGCGTGGAGAGCCAAGCTCGATGCGCTGCTGCTGCGCCAAGAGCCCGCGCGCGTCTACGTCAGCGACCTCGGCCGGAGCTACACCTTCGATCTCACGCACGGATTGCGCCGTGCCGAGCTCGCCGAAGACGCGTGCGACGTGGCCCTTGGCTCGGAGGCGCTCTGGTACGGCCTGAAGCACCTCTGGGGCGGCCAGACCCTGCACATCAACGGCCGCTTCCGACGCATCCTGCCCGGCGGGCGCGGGCCGCTCTTCCACTTCTTCGACCTCGCAGCGGAGCAGAGCGCGGGGCGGCCGGTGGCGTGGAAGCGCGCGCGAGAGAACGCGCCGGTCGCGAAGAGCTGAGCGGTGAGCGATAGCGCGGAGTCGCTCCGCGTGCGATCGTCCCGCCCCGCCATGCGCGTCACCTACTTGGTCAACCAGTACCCGAAGGCGAGCCACTCGTTCATCCGGCGCGAGATCGCCGGGCTCGAGGCGTGCGGCTTCGAGGTCGATCGCTGGTCGATCCGCCGCGTCGACGAGCCGCTCGTCGATCCCGCCGATCGCGCCGAGGCGGAGCGCACGCGCGTCGTGCTCGACGCGGGGGCATTCGGTCTCGCGAAGGCGCTGCTCGGCTGCGCGCTGCGGCATCCCCTGCGCACGGCGCGCGCGCTGCGCGACGCGCTGCGGCTCGCGCACGCCGCGGGCGGGCAGCGAATGAAACACATGGCCTATCTCGCCGAGGCTTGCGTGATGCTGCCGCAGGTGCGGCGCGCGGGGAGCGCGCACGTGCACGCGCACTTCGGGACGAACTCCGCGGCGGTGGCGCTCCTGCTGGAGGCGCTCGGGGGACCTGCGTTCAGCTTCACGGCGCACGGCACGGAGAGCTTCGAGGCGCCCGAGAAGATCGGACTCGCGCAAAAGCTCGCGCGCGCGCGCTTCGCCGTCGCGGTCTGCGAGTACGGGAGACGCGAGCTCGCGCGGCACGCCGGCCCCGAGGCGGCGCAGCGCTTGCTCGTCGTGCGCTGCGGCGTCGACGAGGGCTTCCTCGCTTGGCCGCGGAGCGCCCCGCCGGCCGTCGCGCGCTTCGTGTGCGTCGCGCGCTTGAGCCCCGAGAAGGGGCATGCCGCGCTGCTCGACGCCGCGGCCGAGGTCGCGCGCGCGGGGCACGACTTCGAGATGCGCTGGATCGGCGACGGCGAGCTGAGAGGGGCGCTCGAACGCCGCGCGCGCGAGCTCGGGCTCGCGGAGCGCGTCCGCTTCCTCGGCTGGAAGAGCGGGGCCGAGGTCCGCGAGGAGATCCTCGGCGCTCGCGCCCTCGTGCTGCCGAGCTTGGCCGAAGGGCTGCCCGTGGTGCTGATGGAGGCGCTCGCCCTCGCGCGCCCGGTGGTAGCGACCGATGTCGGCGGCGTCTCCGAGCTGGTCGAATCCGGCGTCGACGGTTGGCTCGTAGCTCCTCGCAACATCGCGGCGCTGGCGGCGGGCCTCGAGGCGGCGATCCGCGCGGCTCCGGAGGACCTGGCCCGAATGGGGCAGGCCGGAGCGGCACGGATCGCGGCGCTCCACGACGCCCGCATCGAAGCGCGGCGGCTCGGCGAGCGCTTCCGTGCGCTCGCCGCCGCGGGACCGTAGCTTCTCGGCTCCCCCGCGGCGAGGAAGCGCCGAGAAGCCACTCGACCCTCGAGTGAGTCGCCTGCTCGCCCGATCTAGCGAGCGCGCTCCTTCGCGCCCACGCTCCGCCCCGAGCCCGTCCCGCACGCCTTGTCCACCGCCGCCGATGCCGCCCAGCTCTCTCCCGTCGCCCCCGCGGCGACGGAGCCGCTGCATCGCCGTGCTTCGCGCGGCGCGCTGCAGTCGATCGCGGGTCACGCGGTCGGGAACCTGCTGCGCATGGCGAGCAACCTCGTCCTCTCGCGCCTGCTGGTGCCCGAGGACTTCGGGCTGATGCTCCTGGTGAACGTGTTCCTGCAGGGCCTCTCGATGTTCTCGGACATCGGCATCGGGCCGAGCGTCGTGCGCAGCAAGCGCGGGGACGAGCGCGCGTTCCTCGACACGGCCTGGACGGTGCAGAACCTGCGCGGGCTGCTGCTCTGGTCGCTCTCCTTCGCGGCCGGGGCGATCGCCGCGTGGCTCTACGAGGAGCCGCGGCTCCTCGTGCTGCTGCCGGTCGCGGGCTTGAGCGCGCTCATCGCGGGGCTCGAATCGACGAAGCTCGTGAACGCGAGCCGCCACCTGCTGATCGGGCGGCGCACCTTGCTCGAGCTCGCCGCGCAAGCGGCCAGCATCCTCGCCATGGTCGGCTGGGCGCTCGTCGATCGCTCGGTCTGGGCGCTCGTCTTCGGCGCGCTGGTCTACCAGAGCGTGAAGACGATCGGCAGCCACGTGGCGCTGCCGGGGCCCAACAATCGCCATCGCCTGGAGCGCGAAGCCTGCCGCGAGCTCTTCGGCTTCGGTCGCTGGCTGCTCGTCGGCACCGCGATCACCTTCTTCTCGATGCAGATCGACCGCCTGCTGCTCGGGAAGCTGATCCCCTTGGACTCCCTCGGCGTCTACGGCATGGCCCAGCAGCTCGCGGGTCTGCCGATCATCCTCGTCGGCGCCTTGGTGGGACCGATCGTCTTCCCGGTGCTGTCGCGCGCGGCGCGCGAAGAGCCCGCGAGCTTTGCATACCAGGCCGATCGCGTGCGTCGCGTCCTCTTGCCTGGCGCCGCGTGCTTGGTGCTCGCGATCGCCCTGCTCGGACCGGCGTTCTTCCGAACGCTCTACGATGCGCGCTACCGCGACGCGTGCTGGATGGTCGTGCTGTCGGTCGTGCCGCTCTGGCCGATCGTGCTGAGCCAAACCGCCGATCGCGCGCTGCTCGTGCTCGGGCAGACGCGTGTGCTCGCGCTCTGCAGCGCGCTGGCGCTCGCGGGCAAGAGCCTCGGCGGCATCGCGGGCTTCCACTCGTACGGCATCGCGGGCTTCTTGATCGGCTCGACCGTGGGCACGTTCGCGTTCCACGTCGGCGTGGTGATCGCTCTGCGGCGCGCGGGGATCGCGCTCCTGCGTCAGGACGTGGCCTGGACGCTGCTCGTCGCGGGGCCTGCGGCGCTCTCCGCGCTCCTCTCCCATGTGCTGGCCCCGCAGCTCGCGGATCCGATGCTCACGGCGCTCGAGGGCGCGATCGCGCTGGTGGTGCTGGTGCCTCTCGGCCTCATCGCGTGGCGCCGCCTGCGCACGCGGGGAGCGACGGCGTGAACAGCTTCGGCACGCTCGCGCTGCTCGCCTGGCTGCCGCTGGTGCTGGCGGTCTTCGGCTCTTTGCCTGCCCGCCGCGCCGTGATCGCCGCGTACCTCGTGGGCTGGATGTTCCTCCCCGTCGCGAGCTTGTCGCTGCCAGGACCGCTCGACTGGAACAAGCTGAACGCGGTCAATCTCAGCGCGCTGCTGGGGATCCTGTTCTTCGATGGACGGCGCCTCGCGCGGGTGCGGCTCGGCCTGATCGATCTTCCGATCGTCATCTGGTGCCTCTGTCCGTTCGCCACGGTGATCTCGAACGACCTCGGCACCTACGACGCTTTCGCGCAGACGCTGAACCAGACCGTCGCCTGGGGCATCCCCTATCTCGTCGGCCGCTGCTACTTCTCGACCTGGAGCCACGCGCGCGAGCTCGCGATCGGGCTCGTGATCGGCGGGCTCATCTACGCGCCCCTCTGCCTGTGGGAAGCGCGCATGAGCCCGCAGCTCCACGCGATCGTCTACGGCTTCCACCAGCACTCGTTCGAGCAGTCCGTGCGCGGCTCGACCTATCGGCCGACCGTGTTCATGCACCACGGGCTCATGGTGTCGATGTGGATGGCGGTGAGCGCATTGATCGGCGCGGCGCTCTGGCTGCGCGGCAACGTGCGCGCGATCGGCCCGCTCCCGATGCCCGCCGTAGCGCTCGTGATCATCGCCGCGACGGTGATGTGCAAGTCCCTCGGCGCCCTCTTGCTCCTCGGCGCGGGCCTGGGCACGCTGCTGCTCCTCGGCCGCGCGTTCGGACGCCTGCCGCTCCTCCTCCTCATCGGCGCGCCGCTGCTCTACGTCGCCTGCCGGATCGAGGGCTTGTGGACCGGCGAGACCGTGGTCGAGCTGACGCGGAGCGTGAGCGAGGATCGCGCCGCTTCGCTGCAGTACCGCCTCGACTCCGAGCGCTTCCTCATCGCGCGCGCCTGGGAGCGACCCTTGCTGGGCTGGGCTGGATACGGACGCAACAACACCTACTACGACGAGCACGACGAGTACATCGACGTGATCGTCGATGGCTTGTGGATCCTCACCTTCGGCCAACTCGGATTGATCGGGCTCGGCTCGTTGACCTTGGCGCTGCTGCTGCCGGTCCTCGCGTTCGCGCGCCGCGTCCGGCCCGCGCTCTGGAGCCAGAGACGCACGATCGCGGTCGGCGCGCTCGCGCTCATCCCGCCGCTCTTCCTGGTCGATAGCCTCTTCAACGCGATGATGAACCCGCTCTACCTGCTCGTCGCCAGCGGGCTCTCGCGACTGACGCTGCCGGAGGCCACGGCCCCGCGACCGCAGGTCTCGCCGCAGCGCACCCCGCGGCGGACGCTGGCGCAGCAGCTCCGCTTGCGCTGCGCCGAACGCGAAGGAGTTGAAGCGTGAGGCTGCTCGTCGTCATCGTGAACTACCGCAGCGCGGAGCTCACCATCGACTGCCTGCGCGCGCTCGCCTCCGAGGTCCCGCAAATCGCGGAGACGCAGGTCGTCGTGACGGACAACGACTCCGGCGACGGAGAGGCTGCGCGCATCGCCTCCGCGATCGAGAGCGAAGGCTGGAGCTCCTGGGCGCGCTGCCGTGCCCTGCCGCGGAACGGCGGCTTCGCCTACGGGAACAACGCCGCGATCGAGCCGGCGCTGCGCAGCGACGATCCGCCGGAGTACGTGCTGCTCCTGAACCCGGACACCGTGCCGCGACCGGGCGCTCTGCAGGCCTTGCTCGCGTTCCTCGATGCGCATCCCGCGGTCGGCATCGCCGGCAGCCGCCTCGAGTACGAGGACGGCACGCAGCACCACTCGCGCTTCCGCTTCCACACGATCCGCAGCGAGATCGTCGATGGACTGCGCCTCGGCTTCGTGACCAAGCTGCTGCAGCGCCACATGACCGCGCCGCCGCTCGTGCTGCACGACCATCCGATCGATTGGGTGGCGGGTGCCAGCATGATGGTGCGAAAGACGGTCTTCGACGCGATCGGCCTCTTCGACGAGGGCTACTTCCTCTACTACGAGGAGACCGACTTCTGCCTGCGCGCCGCGCGCGCCGGCTGGCCGTGCTGGTATGTCCCGGAGAGCCGGGTCGTGCACCTCGTCGGCAAGAGCTCCGGGCTCACCGATCTGCGCGTGCGCGCCGCGCGTCGACCGCGGTACTGGTTCGAGTCGCGCCAGCGCTACTTCGTGAAGAACCACGGCCGGCTCTACGCCTTCTTCGCCAACCTCTCCTGGGCGCTCTGCTATAGCCTCTGGCGCGTCCGCCGCCGCCTCCAGCGCAAGCCCGACGAGGATCCGCCGCACCTCCTCGCCGACTTCGTGCGCTTCCACTTCCTCCGCCGCACCGGTGATCCGACCGCGAGCCCCGTTCGGCTCAGCTCCTCTCCATGACCGAGTCCCTCGCCTTCCGCTACCTCATCGTGAACCACGTGCCGCTCGGGCGCTGCGCCTCGCCGCAGCACCTGCGCGTCGGCGCGATGTGGATGCACGACCTGCGCGCGCAGCGCGACGCGCTCCGTGCGGTAGGCGCCGAGCTGATCGTCGCGTGCCCCTTGGTCGACGAGCTCCGCGTCGAGAAGAGCGGCAGCTTCGATCTCATCGAGGTCGATCTGGCGGCCGAGGGCTTCTCGTTCGTTCCGCTGCCGTACTACGAGTCGCTGAAGGGCTGGTGGAAGACGCGCCACACCGCGCGCGCGATGCTGGCCCAGGCGATCGTCAACGCCGATGTGGTCCATCTCGGCGACGGCGCGCATCCGATCCCCTACGACGCGATCGCTTGGGACCTGGCGCGCCATTACGGCAAGAAGATCGTGTGGGTCTACGACGGCGCCGATGTCCTGCCGCGCCTCGTGGAGCACGCCGAGAGCCGCCGCAACGCGCTGGCGCGCGCCGCGTGGCGCTACTTGATCCGCCAGCGCGAGCGCAGCTCGCGCGCGCATGTGCGCGAAGCGGAGCTCGTCTTCGCCCACAACGCCGCCGTCGTGCAGCGCTTCGCCGACGCCTGGGGCCCGCACTGCCACTTCTTCGATCGCTCGTTCGTCACCGACGACGTGCTGATCGGCGCTGCCGAGCTCGACGCGCGCTGCGCGGAGCTGCGCGATCGCCGACGCCCCTTGCGGCTCGTCGCCGCGGGACGCCAGATCCGCATCAAGGGCACGGATCAGGTGCTCCGGGCGATGGCGTCCGCACGCGCCCAGGGGACGGAGCTCGAGCTCGAGGTCTTCGGCGACGGCGAGGATCTACCGGCGTTCCGCGAGCTCGCGCGCGAGCTCGGCCTCGCCGATCGCGTGCGCTTCCTCGGCAGCGTGCCCTACGGACGCGAGCTCTTCGATCACCTGCGCCGCTCGCAGGTGATGATGATCACGAACCTGACACCCGAGATCAGCCGCAACGTGCTTCTCGCCATGGCGCTCGGCCTGCCCATCCTGGGCTATCGCAACGCCGGCACCGACGAGCTGCTCTCGAAGAGCGGCGCGGGCGTGCTCACGCCTCCCGGAGACGTCGAAGCCCTCGCGCGCGCCATGATCCACGCCGCGCAGGACCGCGAGAGCCTCGTGGATCAAGCACGCGGGGGACGCGCGGTGGCCGGTGAGAAGACCCTGGAGGGTTGCCACCGCGAGCGCGCGCGGCTCGTGGGGGAGCTCGTCCGGGCGAGCGCGAGCGCGACCGCTGCGGCCGATCAGCGCTCGAACGTTCAGCGCTCGAAGAAGCCCTCGCGGATGTAGGAGTTCACCTCCGCGGCGGTGAGCTCCGAGCGCCAGTTCGCCTTCGACTGCTGGCGCGCTTCGAAGAGGAAGGTGTCGAGCGAGCCGGCACCGCCGATCTGCTGATCGTAGGTCGCGATCGTGCGACCCGGGTCCACGTACAGATCGGGACCGGCGTAGGAGGTCGTATCGCTCATCAGCGCCGCCCAGCTCGCCACGCTCATGCTCTGCGTGCCGACGCGCAGCCAGGACGAGAGATTCGGCTGCGCGCTGAAGAAGCGATTGCCGCCGGCGCGACACAGCGCTACGGACAAGCTCGAGTTGTGATAGAGGAGCTGGTCCGTCGAGCGGGTGTTGTCGAAGGTGTTGCGGAAGAAGCGCACGCGCGCGATCTGCGTGTCGTTGCCGATGACACGCAGCGTACCGCCCCAGTTGTAGACCACGTTCGATTCGAAGGCGAGGTCGAAGATCCCGATCCCGGCTTCGCCGTCGAACTCCATGGGCATCGGCGAGGTGCCGCCCGCGCGATTGGCGACGATGTTGCCGCGCACCGACCCGCTGTTCACGTTCTCGATCTGGATGCCCCAGCCGCGTCGATTGCCCTCGTCGATGTCCTTGCCGTCGAGGATGACGTTGTTGATGCAATCGACCGCGACGCCGCCGGGATTGGGCTCGTTGCCGCCACCGAGAAGCAGCGCGATGCTGTTGCGGAGGAAGAGGTTCTCTTCGCAGACCCCCCCGGGGCGCAGCTGCAAGCCGTGCGAAGCGCTGTTCGCGATGATGTTGCGGCGCACCGTGACATCGGTGCAGGTGCCCGAGCCGCCCTGGATGTAGATGCCGTGGCGGAAGACGGTCGGGATGGCCCCGCTCACCGCGGGGTTCCAGCCGTTGTGATCGATGACGTTCTCCTCGATGAGCACGTCGTCGCAGTTTGCCATGTAGATGCCGTGCCCGACGGTGCCGCTGGTCGCGTACGCGCTGGTGATCACGTTGCGACGGATCTTCACCTGGCTCTTGCGGCCGCCGTGGCCCGGGAGCGAGACGTTGATCTGATAGCCGTCGATGCGGCAATCCTCGACGAGCAGATCGCGCGAGGCCACGAGCCAGCTCACGCCCGCGGGATCCCCGGAGCCGCTGTAGGTGTGCGCGTGGAAGTCGAGACCGACGATCGCCACATGATCGAGACTCGGGGGCGTGCCACCCGTGTTGGCGACGGCCCAGATCCCGCTCGAGCTGCCCGTGCGCAGAGCGGGACGCTCCGGCGCCTCGCCGTAGGAAGAGATGAGGATCGGCTCCGCCGTGGAGCGACCTGACCGCGTCCATTGGCCGATGGACTCGTACCAGGTATCGCCGCGGCGGAGCAGCAGCCAATCGGGATAGCCCTGGCGCATCAGCGCCTTGCCGGCCGCGATCGTGCGCTTGGGCGTCGACGGCGAGAGGCCGTCATTCGTGTCGCGTCCCAGCGACTCGCTGACGTACACCTTGCGCGTATCGCGGCTCTCGACGAAGCGCGTCCACCCGTTGTCGATGACGCGCAGCGTGATGTCGATGTCACCGACGTAGCGCTCGCCTCCACCCGCGGCCTCGCGCACGATCCGCGCGCGCTCGCCGCCCGAGGAGCTCGAGCGGATGGTCTTCTCGTGAATGGAGATCAGCGACTCGTGGACGCCGAGGGGCAGCGCGTTCGCGCGCAGCGCATCGAGGGCGATCTCCATCACCGTGTTCGCGCCGGGCTCGAGAGTCCCGGTCGCCGCCGACAGCGTGATCCACTCGTGCTTCGGCTCGGCGTTCCACTCCACGGTCTGCTTACCGTCGTTCACGAGCCGCAGCGAGAAGCGCGACGCCGTGAACGGACCCCCTTCGGGGCCGAGCACCTCGAAGGCCGTGGGGCCATCGAGCCGGAGCTGGACTTCGCTCTGAGCCGCACGACCTCCGCCGGCGCCGCAGGAGCTGAGTGCCAGGAGCAACGCCGCGGCCGCCATCCCGCACAGCGCGGATCGACCGCGAGGCGAGCACTTCGAGGCGGCAGTCGGCGGCAGCGCTTCCTTCGAGAATGAGTTCCGCTTGACCATGGTTTTCACATGAGCCCTGAAAGGCACCTGAAGCGCTGACACCGGAGGCCCTTTCGAAGGGCACCATCCGCTCGTAGACGGGATCGAAGCTGAGTGGCGCAGGATCGGGGAGGCACGAGCCGAGCCTCCGCGACCACGATCCTCGGGGTGGGGCCGCCGGAGGAGCAGGGGCGATGCGGAGCTGAGCCGCGGGCGAGGAGGATGCGCGGAGAGCCGAGAACTCGTCCGCCGTGGGGCCTCCTCTAGGCCACGGCTCTTTCGCCAAGGAGATCCGCCTTCGACCCCTCGAAGGAGAGTCCTACCCTCCGGGAGTGGCGTAGCCGACTGCACCGGAGCTCAGGTGCAACGACGACCGCCTGGGAGCGCAGGTTCCTCGTTCTTCAGAGGAGTTTCAGCTGCTCTTCAGGTCGGCCGCAAGCACCTTGATGCGCTTTGCGGGTTCGGCGCGCTCGGCGAACTCCCGATCGCAGGGGCGGAGCGGCGCTCGAGACGGGCGAGCGCGCGACCGGGGACGGCCGAGGAGCCCTGCGCAGGGAGTGGTCGGCGCCGGGCCATCGCCTCGAAAGTGGGGCGTACGGTGGGAGAGCTCCTCGCCGCAAACTCGGGGTCGAGGGATCGAGCGGAGCGGCTCGCAGCGGGGATCTCCTCCCGAAACGAGCGCGGCTCGCGCGGAGAACCTCCGCGCGAGCCGCCGTGCCTCGATCTCGGATCGACCCGTCGCGATCAGGGCTCGAAGAAGCCGTCGCGGATGTAGTTGTTCACCACCGCGGCGGTGTAGTCGAAGCGCCAGTTCGCCTTCGACTGCAGGCGCGCCTGAGCCAGGAAGGACTCGAGCGAGCCCGCGCCTCCGATCTGCCGGTCGTAGGTCGCGATGGTGCGATCCGGATCCAGGAAGTTCGCCGGCCCGACGTGCGAGGTCGTGTCCTCCATCAGGTTCGCCCACACCGGCACGCTCATATTCTGCGAGCCGACGCGCAGCCAAGAGCCCTGATTCGGCTGAGTGCTGGAGAAGCGATTCCCGGCGGAGATGCAGGCCTCCACGGATGCGCTGGAGGAATGCGAGAGGAGCTGATCGCTCGTGCGCGTGTTGTCGAACGAGTTGTGGAAGATGCGCACGCGCCCGACCTGCTGATCGGTGCCGACGACCGCCATGGTCCCGCCCCAGTTGTAGATCACGTTCGATTCCAGAGCGAGGTTGAAGACCCCGCTCCCCGATTGACCATCGATCTGCATCGGGATCGGGAAGCCCCCGCCCGTGCGATTGGCGACGATGTTGCCGCGCACGAGGCCGCTGTTGATGTTCTGCATCTGGATGCCCCAGCCGCGGCGGTTGTTCGCGTCGATGTCCTTGGCGTCGAGGATCACGTTGTTCGTGCATTCCACGCCGATGCCGCCCGGATTGGGCTCGTTGCCGCCGCCGAGCAGCAGCGCGATGCTGTTGCGGAGGAAGAGGTTGTCCTCGACCACGCCACCCGGCCGGAGCTGCAGGCCGTGCGAGGCGCTGTTCGCGATGATGTTGCGACGCACGGTCACCTCGGTGCAGGTGCCCGAACCGCTCTGGATGTAGATGCCGTGCCGGAAGATGGAGGGCACGGCGCCGCTGACCGCGGGGTTCCAGCCGTTGTGATCGAGCACGTTCTCCTCGATCAGCACGTTGTCGCAGTTGGCCATGTAGATGCCGTGACCCACGGTGCCCGTGGTCGCGAAGGCGTTGGTCAGCACGTTGCGGCGGATCTTGATATCGCTCTTGCGCCCGCCGTGACCGGGCACCGCCACGTTGATCTGGTAGCCGTCGATGAGGCAGTCCTCGACGAGCAGGTCGTTCGAAGTGACCAGCCAGCTCACGCCGGCGGGCTCGCCGACGCCCACGTAGGTGTGCGCGTGGAAGTCGAGGCCGACGATGGCGACGTGATTCAAGCTCGGCGGCGTGCCGCCAGTGTTGCCGATCGCCCAGATGCCGCTGGCGTTGCCCGTGCGCAGCTTCGGCCGCTCGTTCGATTCACCGTAGCTCGAGACCAGGATCGGCTCGTGCGGAGAGCGGCCGCCCTTGGTCCACTGGCCGATGGCCTCGTACCAGGTATCGCCGCGGCGGAGCAGCAGCCAGTCGGGGTAGCCTTGGCGCATCAGCGCCTTGCCTGCGGCGATCGTGCGCTTCGGCGTCGCTTCCGAGAGGCCGTCGTTCGCGTCGTTGCCGTGGGACTCGCTGACGTAGACCTTGCGCGTGTCGTGGCTCTCGACGAAGCGCGTCCAGCCGTTCTCGACGACGCGCAGAGTGACGTCGATCTCGCCGATGAAGCGCTCGCCGTTGCCGGGGGCTTCGCGCACGATGAGCTCGCCACCGCCACCCGATGCGCTCGCTGCGAGGTTGCGCTCGCGAACGCTGACGAGCGACTGGTGCATGCCGAGCCCCAGCGTGGTGGATTGAGGCCCATCGACCGCGAGCTGCAGCACGGTGTCGAAGCCGGGCAAGAGAGCCCCGCTCGTAGCCGAGAGAGTGATCCAGGTCGCCGTGGGCTCCGCGAACCACTCGACCGGCAGGACGCCCTCGTTGACGAGGCGCAGCGAGAGGTTCGATGCCGAGAAGGGCCCCCCCTCGGGTCCGGAGATCTCGAAGCCGGATGGGCCATCGAGGCGGATCTGGACTTCGCTCGAAGTCGCGCTGCCACCGCCACCACCGCCGCTGCAGGACGCGGCCGCGAACAGCAGGAGGGCGCTCGCCATCCGTTGCGCCGCGATGCGCCCGCGATTCCAAACGCGGTTCTCGACCGCGCTCCGCTGCAGCGCTTGGTTCACCGGAAAGTTGAAGCTAGCCATGGGTATCCCGAGTGCTCCTGAAGGGATGAGACGCTCTCGCGCCGAAGCACCCTTTCGGAGGGGCTAGCTCTGCGGGGGTAGGAAATCGGTGCAGGTGCGCGCTTCGTTCCCCGAGCTCTTTCCGCGGGGATCCCTCGAGCTGGAAACGGCCGAGAGCAGCCGCTCTACGTCGAGGAGCGCGCCCAGCCGACTTCGCGGGCCGCTTGCTCAGCTCGTGGCGAGAGCGAGCGCATAGACCGCGAGCAGCGCGTTGGTCAAGGCGTGGGCGATGATGGCGGCGAAGAGCGAGCCGCTGCGCAGATAGACCAGCCCGTAGAGAGCGCCGGACAGGGCGGCTCCGATCCAGTGCGGGTGGAGCAATCCGAACACCAAGCTCGAGAGCAGCCAAGCGACCATCGACGCCTGCCGCGGCGCAAGAGCGCTCCAGTTGGCGTGAGAGAGCCGGCGCATCAAGTAGCCGCGGAACGCGAGCTCCTCGACGAGCGGCGCGATCACGACGTAGGAGAAGAGCCGACAGAGGAAGCCGAAGCTGACGGCTCCGGCGGCCGGAACCTCGAGCTCGCGCGCTCCGTCGGGCGCCGCGAGCTCGGCGAGCCCTAGCCAGCCCGCGGCGCAGATGAGCGCGGCCAGCGCCGCGAGCTTCAGATCGCGCGCCGGACCGAAAGCGAGCTCGCGACGGAAGTGGAGCAGGGCGAGCCCGACGGCCGCGATGCGCATCGGCTCCCAGAGACCAGGCGCGCCGCCGAACACGCCGGCCACCATGCCGACAGCCATCGCGAGCAGGAACGGCAGCAGATAGGCCGCCGTCGCGTCGCGCTCGAGCACGAGCTCCTCGTCGGACGGCGCCGCTCGCGGCGCGGAGAAGAAGCGCCAGCGACGCGAGAGCGCGACCGTGCCGAGCGCCACCGCGCAGAAGGTCGCCGTGCCGGCGATCGAATGGAAGCCGTTCACCGCGAGCTCGGGCCAACCGGCGATGCCGAGCAGGATGAGGCTGCCCAGACGCAGCACGTTCGCGCACCAAGCGGTGAGCGCCGCGAGCAAGGGGAGCAGAAGAGCCTGCGGGAAGCGCAGCTCGCGACGGAAGACGCCGAGATACGCCGTGACGAACACGATCGAGAGCCCGATACCTTCGAAGCCTGCGCAGTTCGGCGCGATGCGGATCGCGAAGTGGGGCGCGCCGACCACGAACTCCTCGAAGTCGACGCGGATGTCGTCGCGAACCAGGCGCAGTCCTCCGCCCACCAGATAGAGCGTCGGCCCGCGCAGCGCGAGGCGCAGATCCTGCGCCACGAGCTCTCCCGCGGCCCAGGCCGCGAGACCCAGGAACACCGCCGCGCTCAGGAACGGCGCGTGACGCTGCGTCGCGGCGAGCAAGGTCTGCGCGGAGAAGCAGCACAGCGCGCTCATCGCCGCAGTCGCCAGCGCGGAAGCGATCCAGAGCCCGACCCAGAGCTCTGGGTTTTGGTAGCCGCGGAGGTGCGCCTCGAAGATGTGCCAGCTCAGCCAGTAGAGCACGCCGAAGCTGGCGAGCTGCGCGCCGAGGAGGGGTGCTATCTTGCGCGGCGAGGCCGTGCGCGGCGCGCTCGCGGCAGGGGCTCGAGGCTCGCGACGCGCGAAGAGCAGCACCGCGGTCGCGAAGGCGATCGCCACCTGCGGCACGACGCTCGCGCGCGACATCCAGCGCGTCCAGCCTACGGCTTCGCGAGGGAGACCCGCCGTCGTGAAGCTCCCGAGCAGCGCGAAGAGCTCGCCGAGGAACAGCGCCCCGATCACGAAGGTCCAGCGCCGCCAGCTACGCGGAGCCTCGCCACCCCGCGAGCCTTTCGGCCGCGAGCCCGAGCGCGGCTGCGGAGCCGCCGGTCGTTCCTCCGAGAGCTCAGCGCCAGAGCGCATGAAACCTCGCAACCTCGGCGCGGAACGCCGTCAAGCGGAACCTGCCGTTCGCGCTCGACACTGCGTGGTTCGTGACGCAGATACGCGGCAAGGCGAGCACGTCGTCGCTCGGTCCCGCGACTCCGTCGCGCGTCGTGCAGGCATAGCGATAGCCCGCATCTCGAACGGCGGCGAGCACACGCTCGTCGCAGTCGCCGTTCGGATAGCAGAAGCCCTCGATGGATGCCCCGCTCCACTGCGCGAGCTGCTCGCGCGAGGCCGCGATCTCCGCGTGCAGCTCCTCGTCGGAGAGCGAAGGCAGGATCGGATGGGTCTGCGAGTGCGAGCCGAGCTCGTGACCGCGTTGATGCAGGGCGAGCGCCTGCGCGCGCGTCATCGGCTCGTAGCCCGCGAGCGGAACGACGCGCCCCAGCGTGCGCTCGAGCTCAGCCAAGAAGCGCTCGCGCGCCTCCGCGCTCTCCTGCTTCAGGGCTTCCAGCCACGCGAGCAGCGCCTCCGGCGGATCACCTACCGGCGCACCGGCGAAGCCGATCGCGCGCGCGACCGATCGCGCGGCGTGCGCCGCGCCGACGGCGCCCAGCAGCTCCGCCCCGCGATCGAACCACAGCGGCCGCGTCGCCTCGAGAAAGCCCGTCGTCACGAAGAAGGTCGCGCGCACGCCGCTCGCTTCGAGGATCGGTGCCGCGAGGTCGTGATTGTCGGCGTACCCGTCGTCGAAGGTGATCGCGACGAGCGGGCGACGCGGCTTTGCCCCGCTCCTCGAACGCGGCAAGGCTTCCCGCAGGGGCAAGACCTCGCAGCGCTTCGCCAACCACTCGACCTGCGCAGCGAAGGCCGCCTCGGGCATCACCAGCGCAGGGAACGGATAGCGCGCGCAGCGCTCCTGCGGAAGCACGCGATGATAGGTGAGCACGGTGAGCCCGCGGCGCATGCGCGCTTCCTGTACGGAGAGCACGCCGAGCGCACGCGCTCCGACATCCAAGCTCCAGCGCACTCGCCGCGAAAGCGACACTCCTACTCCTCCGCACGCGCAGCGCTGCTCAGCGCGCCGCGCCCATCGAGATACTCGCCCTTCTCTTCGTGCCTCGAACCTTCTCTTCGTACCTCGGCCCTTCTCTTCGTACCTCGGGAGGTGCCGGCCATGCGAAGTTCTTTCCTTCCCGCAGCTTCCTTCCAGCGTGGCTCGGTGCGCCGCCGATGCTCCTCCGTCGGCTGGGTCCATCTCGCGCGAGCCGCTCGAGAGGCGGCGTAGTTTGGGATGTGCTAGCTTCCGTGGCAAGGCGAGCGCGTCGGGACCTCGTGGTGCCACATCGTCCCGCCGCAACGCGCCGCGCCCTTCGCCATCACGCATGAGCTCTTCGTCGACCGCGCCCTCCGCGAGCGAGCCCGCTCGTCTCGAGCGCCTGATCGCGCGCGTATGCCTCTGCTTCTACGCGCTCGGAGCGTTCGCGCGCGTGCTGCCCTTCTTCGAAGGAGGGAGCCGCTTCCTGCAGCGCTACCCCACCGAGGACGGCTACCTCATGCTGACGATCGCGAGGAACCTCGCGATCGGCAACGGCTTCAGCACGGCCTCCGGCGAGATCCCGACCAACGGAACCCAGCCGCTTACCACGCTGATCTGGTCCTGCTTCTTCGCCCTGTCCGGCGGGGAGAAGGAGCTCGGGGTCGCGTTGGTCCTGCTTTTCCAGCTCGCGCTCTCCGGAGCCATGGCCTGGATCTGCTACCGCTCCTTCGCGCACCTGCTCGAGGGCCGGCCGCAAGGGCGGAGCATCGCGCAGCTCGTGGCAGCGCTCAGCTTCGCCAGCCCGGTCGCGCTGCCGCACTCGATGAACTGCCTCGAGACCGGCGCCTACGGCTGCATCGCGCTGCTGGTCGCGGGCATCGCGATCGACACCCGCTCCTCCCTCTCCTGGCGGCGCTCCATCCTCTTCGGCGTGCTCCTCGGCCTCGCCTTCCTGGTGCGGAACGACGCGATCTTCCTCATCGCGGGCGCTTGCCTCGTGCAGGGCTTCGCCCCGCGCGCGGATCCGCGGGAGACCTTGCCGCTACGCCTGACGCGCACGACGGTGACTGGGCTCGTCTCGATCGCCGTCGCTTCGCCTTGGCTCGTCTTCAACTACGCCAACTTCGGCCACATCGTGCCTGTCAGCGGCCGCGCCGAGAGCTTGACGGGGAGCTTCGCAGGCAACTTGGCGGAGATGCCCATCATCTGGGTCGAGTACTTGATCGCGATCGTACCGATCCCGATCGGCGTGCAGCACACAGCGTGGATGCCCTACGTGGCGGCGCTGATCGTCCTGGGAGGGCTCGCGCTGCTCTTGCGGATCTGGCCGCAGCTCCGCGGTCCGGAGCGGCGCCTCCTCGCGCTGCTCGGGGTCTTCAGCGGCGGGCTCGCCGCGTTCTACGGACTCTTCTTCGGCGCGGGCTGGTTCCTGCCGCGCTACTTCTTCCCGCTCGCACCCTGGCTGATGTTGCCGATGTGCGTGCTCATCGTGCGCGCGCTCGCGCGCTGCGGCGCGGGGTGGGCGGCTCCGGCGACGGCCGCGAGCCTCGTACTCCTCGTCGGCGGAGTCACCGCGCGCAACCACTTGGCTCACGGCGACCACGCGCACTTCGAAGTCGTACGCTGGGTGCAGGCCAACGTGCCGGAGCAAGCGTGGGTCGGCGCGGTGCAGACCGGCACCGTCGGCTTCTTCCACGACCGCACGATGAACCTCGACGGCAAGGTGAACCCCGGCGCCTACGAAGCGCTGATCCAACGCCGGCTGCACGAATACGTCGTGGCCTCGCCGATCGAGTTCCTCGCCGATTGGTATCCCGCGATGCGCGACTGGATGAAGTCGCCAGTGATCGCGAGCGCCTTCGAGGTCGCGCACTTCGATCCCGAGGCGAACGTGGGCGCGTTGCGACGCCGTTCGGAGCGCTGAGCGCGCGTCAGCGCGGCTCGAGCGGCACGACGTCCTTGTACTCGATCCAACGCGGGTTGCGGCCGAGCAAGCGATCCTTCCACACGCCGAGGACGCCGAGGGCCTCGGGCCACTTGCCCACGAGGCAGGCTGCCGCATAGAGGGACGCGTGCGCCGGAGGGTCGCCGCGGTGGATGCGCCAGCGGCGCGCGCGATAGAACGGTACGGCGTACAGAAGCGGTAGCGAAGCGAGCAGCGCGAGGAAGAGCGGCTGCCCGCAGAGCAGGGTGCCCATCAGCGCCGTCAGCGCGATCAGCGGCGCCAGAGCTGCCCAGAAGAGCGCGCTCGAGCAGCGCTTGCGATAGCCGTACTCCCGCGTACCCCCATGCATGAGCCAGCCGTTCGCCGCGGCGTGACCCGCGCGGATCGCGCGCTTCCACCATTGGCCGAAGCGACTCATCGCGACGTCGTGCAGGGTCATGTCAGCGTCGATACGCGCGACGTTCCAGCCGAGCTTTCGCACGCGCACGCAGAGATCGGGCTCCTCGCCGCCGATCAATCCCGGGTGATAGCCGCCCGAGGCGCGCATCACCTCGGCGCGCATCATGGCATCGCCGCCGACCGCCGTCTGCTCCGCGATGGGCGTGTTCCATTCGAGATCGCAGAGCAAGTTGTAGATCGTCGCCTGCGGGAAGCGCTCGCGCCGTCGACCGGCGACGATCGCCACATCGGGGCGCGCGCGCAGGAACTCCATCGCGCGCGGGATCCACTCCGCGAAGACCTCGCAGTCGCCGTCGAGGAACTGCACGAGCTCGACGTCGGGATGGAGCTCGCAGAGCTTCTCGAACCCCTCGTTCCGCGCGCGCCCCGCGGTGAAGTGGCGCGAGAGATCGAGAGCGTGGACGTAGATGCCGCGGGCGCGGGCCATCTCCGGACTGCCGTCGGTCGATCCGGAGTCGACGTAGACGATCCAAGCCTCGCGTCCACGCAGCGAGTCGAGCGAGCGCCGCAGGCGCTCGCCTTCGTTGCGTCCGATCACGACGAAGCCCAAGCGCGCCGCGGCGGGATCCGAGTTCGAGCTCGCCATCGTCAACGCAGCTCCGTGGAAGCGCTCCACGCGACGACGGGTGCCCACCCGGCGATCGCCTCGGCGGCGACCGAGTGGCCGATCGCGTTCCAGTGCGTATCGGAGGGGAACCACGGCACCTCGCCACGCGCCGTCGCGGCGCGCAGCGCGTCCGTGAGATCCAGGGTGGGCGTTCCGGTGCGCGCGCTCCACGCTGCGAGATGCGCGGGCAACGGCGAGAGCTGCTCCTCCCACCGGGCGACCGGAGTTCCCGCGGGAGCGCTGCAGTAGGGTCCGAGGACGCGGATCTTCTGCGGGATCAACACCACCGCGTAGCGCCCGCCTGCTGCTTCGACCTCGGCGCGCACGCCCTCGAGGCAGGTCATGATCGGCTCGAGCTCGCCCTCGAAGCCCCGGTAGGAGTTCGAGAGCCAGAAGAAGAGATAACGTTGGAGGCCGATCGTTCCTTCGACGCGCGCAGAAGCGCTCTGCGCCGCGGGCTGCGTGATCTCCTGGAGCCAAACGATGAAGCGATTCGCGAGAGATCTCTCGCGCCAGCTCGGCGCGGCGTCGGCCGCCGCCTGCGCGCGACCGCTCGTGCGGAAGCGGGCCGAGTCGCGTAGGTCGTTGCCCTCGAAGAGGAAGTGCAGCACGAGCCGTCCCGCGAGCGCTACGCCCGATTCGCGGAGCAGGGCGGCTTCGTCTTGCGGCGCGAGCCCGACCAGGGCGAGGTTCATCGTCGAGCGCTGGAGGCGCTGCTCGAGGCGCCTCGCGACGAGCTCTTCGGCGGGCAAGAGGCCCGCCACGAGGAAGGAATCGCCGAGACAGTAGATGGCGGCGTCCGCGCGATCGAGGTGGTTTCGAAACCCGCGCCGGTCGGTGCGGTAGTGGAACGGGACCTTCGGCGTGTCGAGCCCCCAGGCGAGGGCCAGGTCCTCGCCGGTCTCGCCGCGGACGTCGAGGTGAGGCTGCGCGCGCGCGCCGAGCTCGTTCACGGCGTTCGCGCGCTCCCGCGAAGGGAAGCGCAGGACGCCGAACAACGACAGGGCCTCGGCTGCCCCGAAGGTGATGCCGATCGAGAGGCTCGCGGCGATCCAGCGCGCGAAGCTGCGCGACGAGAGCGCGAGCGCCGCCGAGGCGAGCGCGCTCCACGCCAGCGCCAGCGCCAGCAGAGCGTGGCGCGTGCGCCAGAGGCCGAAGAACCTCGCTGGCTCTTCGCCACTACCCTCCGAAGAGGCAGTGCGCGCGAGCAGCGCCACAGCGAAGACGATGCCGAGAAAAGCGGCGATCGCGGCGCCGCGCCGCAGTTGCGGCGTCGTGCCGCGCGATCGATGCGTGGTATTCAACGGTGCAGAGGCTGGTTCACGAGCCATCGAGCATCGGATCGGCACGATTCGCCGTCCACTTCCCTTTCATCCCAGATGCACGATGGGCGGCTTGCTCGCCCTAGAGCTCCGTGGCACAACCGCTCAACTCGACACGATCGAGGCGCCGATGCCCTAGCGGAGTCAGGCCCTCTCCGTCCGCATCGCCGCGCTCCGTCCGCCCATGACCTCGGAATCCAACCCGGCCGTCTCGTCGACCGACATCGCGATCGTCGGTATGGCGGCGCACTTGCCCGGTGCCCCGGACGTGCGGGCCTACTGGCAGAACCTGCGCGCCGGCGTGGAGTCGATCCGCGACCTCTCGGTCGAGGAGCTGCAGCAGGCCGGTGTGAAGGCCGGGACCTACGAACGCTCGAACTACGTGCGCCGCAGCGTCGTGCTGCAGGACATGGATCGCTTCGATGCCTCGTTCTTCGGGTTCACGCCGAAGGACGCCGCGATCACCGATCCGCAGCATCGCCACTTCCTCGAAACCTGCTGGGAAGCGCTCGAGGACGCGGGCCACACGCCCTCGGGCTTCGGCCGGCCGATCGGCGTCTTCGCCGGCTCGGGGATGGCGGCCTACTTCGCGTTCAACATCCTCAGCAATCCGAAGCTCGTCGACGAGGTCGGCATCTTCCTGCTGCGGCACACCGGGAACGACAAGGACTTCCTCGCGACGCGCGTCTCGTACGAGCTGGACCTCCGCGGTCCGAGCATCAACGTGCAGACCGCCTGCTCGACCTCGCTGGTCGCGGTGCACCTCGCGATCCAGAGCTTGCTCTCGGGCGAGTGCGACATGGCGCTCGCAGGCGGCGTCACGATCTCGCTCCCGCACGGCCGCGGCTACACCTATCACGAGAACGAGATCCTCGCGATCGACGGGCGCTGCCGCCCCTTCGACGCCGACTCGAGCGGGACGCTCTTCGGCAGCGGCTCGGCGGTCGTGGTGCTCCGGCGCTTGGAGGACGCGCTGCGCGACGGCGATCACATCTACGCCGTCGTGAAGGGCTCGGCGATCAACAACGACGGCGCGCTGAAGGTGGGCTATCTCGCCCCCAGCGTGGACGGCCAAGCACAGGCCATCGCGGAGGCGCTCACGCTGGCCGGCGTCGAGGCCGACTCGATCGACTACGTCGAAGCGCACGGCACCGCGACGCGCGTCGGCGATCCGATCGAGGTCGCGGCGCTCACGCAGGCGTTCCGCGCGAGCAGCACGCGGACGAGCTACTGCGGCCTGGGCTCGGTGAAGAGCAACATCGGGCACTTGGACACCGCCGCGGGCGCGGCGAGCCTGATCAAGGTGGCGCTCTCGCTCGAGCACCAAGAGCTCCCCGCGAGCCTCCACTACCGCGCGCCGAACCCGGAGATCGACTTCGCGAAGAGCCCGTTCTACGTGAACGCCGCTCTGCAGAGCTGGCCGCGCGGCGCGCGCCCGCGACGCGCCGGTGTCAACTCGCTCGGCGTCGGCGGCACGAACGCGCACGTCATCGTCGAAGAGGCGCCGCTCGTGCGGAGCGCGCCGGCGCGGCGTCCGCTGCAGCTCCTCTGCCTCTCGGCGCGCACGCCGAGCGCGCTCGACGCCGCGACCGAACGCCTCCGCTCGCATCTCGCCGAGCATCCCGAGCTTGCCCTCGCCGATGTCGCCTGGACGCTGCAAGTCGGGCGCGAGGGCTTCGCGCATCGGCGCAGCCTGGTCGCGCGCGATGCGGGCGAGGCGCTGCGCCTGCTCGCCGAGAAGCCGCGCGAGCGCGTGAGCTCGAGCCAGACGGACACGAGCGAGAAGACGCTCGCGTTCCTCCTGCCCGGTGGCGGCGCGCAGTACGTCGGCATGGGCCGCGGGCTCTACGAGAGCGAGCCGGTCTACCGCCAGCACCTCGACGCGTGCTTGGCGCTGCTCCCCGCCGAGCTGCAGGCGAAGCTGCGCCGCCTCCTGCTGCAGAGCCCGAGCTCGCCGGAGGAGCGGGCCGCGTGGCGGAAGGAGATCGAGCGTCCGAGCGTGCAGCTCCCGGCGCTCTTCGCCACCGAGGTCTCGCTCGCGCGCTTTTGGATGTCGCTCGGCCTCGAGCCGCAGGCGCTCCTCGGCCACAGCATGGGCGAGAACACCGCGGCCTGCCTGGCCGAGGTGCTCTCGCTGAAGGACGCGATGGGCTTGGTCGCGCTGCGCGGCCAGCTCTTCGAGCGCGTCGAGAAGGGCGGCATGCTCAGCGTGAACCTCGCCCCCGACGCGCTGCGAGCCCTGCTGCCGGAGGAGCTCTCGCTCGCCGTGGTGAACGCGCCCGAGCTCTGCGTCGCGAGCGGGCCGCGCGCGGCGCTCGATGCGCTCGAGGCCACGCTGAAGGAACGCGGCGTCGACTTCACGAAGATCCACATCGACATCGCCGCGCACTCCGCGCTGCTCGAGCCGATCCTGCCGGAGTTCCGCGCGTATCTGCGCAGCATCCGACTATCGCCGCCGCGCATCCCGTTCGTGTCGAATCGCACCGGGACGTGGATCACCGACGCGCAGGCGACCGACCCCGAGTACTGGGTCCAGCACCTCCGCAACACGGTGCAGTTCTCGAGCTGCGTGCAGACGCTGATCGAGGATCGCTCGCGCCTCTTCCTCGAGGTAGGCCCGGGGAACACGCTGAGCTCGTTGACGCGCCTCCACGGCGATCCCGCGCTCTCTAAGCGCGTGATGAACTCGCTGCGCCATCACGACGAGCAGGTCGACGATCTCGAGTTCACGCTCGGCGTCCTCGGCAAGCTCTGGGGTGCGGGTGCCAAGCCGGACTGGACTGCGCTGCACGGCGAGCAACAGCGCCTGCGCGTCTCGCTGCCGGGCTATCCCTTCGAGCGCTCGCGCTTCTGGATCGAGCCCGGGCAACGCGCCGCCGCGGCCGAGAGCGAAGAGAGCCATCCGCTGACGCGCCAGGCCGAGCTCGAGAAGTGGTTCCACGCGCCGCGCTGGGTCGCGAGCGAGCTCGGCGCGAGCGAGCTGCCCAAGGAGCCGCTGCGCTGGCTCTTCTTCGAGGACGAGGCCGGTGTGGCCGAGGGCGTGCGCCAGGCGCTGGTCGCGCGAGGGCACCGCGTCGTCCGCGTGCGCGCGGGCCTGCGCTACGAAGAGGTCGGCTCGGACGAGTTCGTCGTCTGCCCCACCGAGGCTACGGATTACGTCGAGCTCTTCGATCGCCTCGAGGAGCGCGAGCTCACTCCGCAGCGCATCGTCCACGCCTGGGCGCTCACCGAGGACGAGAGCACCGCGGTCACGACGACCTTCTTCCACGTGATGCAGGAGCACGGCTTCTACAGCTTGCTCTTCCTCGGGCAGGCGCTCGCGCACCTCGCGCCGCAGGAATCGATCCACCTCTGCGTGCTGACCAACGGCATGCAGCAGGTGGATCACGAAGGGCTGCCGCATCCCGTGAAGGCCTGCGTGCTCGGCCCGGTGAAGGTGATCCCGCGCGAAGTCGAGAACGTCACCGCCGCAAGCATCGACCTCGACTGGCCCATCGATGCGCGCCACTTGGGGGCGAAGCGGAAGGCGTTGGCGGCGTCCGCGCAGCGCAGCTTGCTCGCCGAGCTCGCCGTGCCGCGTCCCGCGTCGCTCAGCGCTTGGCGCGACGGGAAGCGCTTCGTGCAGGAGCTCGCCCCGCGCCGATCGCGGCTGCTCCGGCGGAGAAGCTGCCCGTGCGCGAGCAGGGCACCTATCTCGTCACCGGCGGTCTCGGCGGCATCGGCCTCGCGATCGCGCAACACCTCGCGAGCCGCGCACGCGTGCGCTTCGCCCTCGTCGCTCGGCACGCGCTGCCGCCGCGCGATACGTGGTCGCGCTGGCTCGCGAGCCACGACGCGCATGACGCGACGAGCCAGCGCTTGCGCCGCTTGCTCGAGCTCGAGGCGCAGGGCGCGGAGGTCCTGGTCGGCGCCGCCGACGTCGCGAATCCCGTCGAGCTCGGCGCCTTCCTCGCGGAGGTGCGCCAGCGCTGGGGTCGTCTCCACGGCGTGATCCACGCCGCCGGCGTGGTCGAGGACGGCGTGCTCCCGAGCAAGACGCCCGCGTCCGTCGATCGCGTCTTCACGCCGAAGATCCAGGGCACGCTGCAGCTCGAGGAGCTGCTCGCGGGCGAGACGCTCGACTTCTTCGTCGCGTTCTCGTCGACGAGCGCCTGGCTCGGGCCGGCAGGCCAGATCGACTACACCGCGGCGAACGCGTTCCTCGACGCCTTCGCGCAGCATCGCACCGCGAAGACGAAGCAGCGCACGCTCGCGATCGGCTGGGGCGTCTGGAGCGAGGTCGGCATGGCTGCGCGCCTCGTCGAGCCGACGCCGGAACCTGCGCGCACCGATCGCAAGGGCCATCATGAGGCGCCCGCGCTGCATCCGCTGCTCGGCAAGTGCCTCGTGCGCGAGCCGCGCGAGATCGCCTATCTGGCGCGCTACCGCAGCGACGCGCTCTGGCTGCTCGATGAGCACCGCCTCGCCGACGGCACCGCCCTCGTCCCGGGCACGGGCTATCTCGAGCTCGCGCGCGCGGCCGCGGACCGCGGCGATGCGCTCGCGATCCGCGACCTCTCGTTCCTGAGCCCGCTCGTCGTCGCCGAAGGCGAAGAGCGCGCCGTGCTCGTGCGCCTCGCGGCCGAGCCCGACGAGAGCTGGCGATTCGAGGTCTCGAGCCGCGCGGCGAGCGCGCCCGACGACGAGGAATGGCAGCTCCACGCGCAAGCGCGCCTCGAGCGCGCCGGCGCGAGCGCACGCGCTCCGCTCGCGCTGGCGGAGCTCCGCGCGCGCTGCGGGACGATCGCGAACGACGCGCTGGACGCGCAGAAGCAGCAGCTCCGCTTCGGGCCGCGTTGGAACGTCGTGCAGGAGCTGCGCTTCGGCAGCGCCGAAGCGCTGGCGCTCCTCGAGCTCCCGGCCGCGTTCCGCGATGAGCTCGCCACCTACAAGCTGCACCCGGCGCTGCTCGACCTGGCCACGGGCTTTGCGCTGCGCCTCCTCGCGCGTGAAGGCGAGCGCGCGAACGACGTCTTCTACGCGCCGCTCGGCTACGCCCGCGTGCGCGTCCACGGCGCGCTGCCCGCGCGTGTGGTGAGCCATGCGCGCCTCAGTTCGAAGCGGCCCGCCTCCGCGGAGCTGGCACTGTTCGATGTCGCGATCTGTGACGAAACGGGGCACGTGCTGCTCGAGATCGAGGAGTTCGCGCTGCGGCGCTTCGCGGCTTCCAGCGCGCTCGGCGCAGGACGCACGACGGCCCGCGCCGCGCAGACGGCGGCGAAGAGCGGCGCACGCGCTCACCACGTCGATGCGACGCTCCAGCGCATGGTCGAGCAGGGCATCCGCCCCAAGGAAGGCGCGGAGGCCTTCGAGCGCGTGCTCGCCTCGGGCCGCAGCGGTCCGATCCTGGTGAGCTCGATCGATCCCATGGCGCTACGCGCGGCGCTCGAGCAGAAGGAGCGCGAAGACGACAGCTCGCAGACCGCGGCGTTCGCGCGCCCCGCCCTCGCCAGCGACTTCCTAGCTCCGCGCGACGAGATCGAGCAAGGGCTCGCGAAGCTCTGGCAGGAGCTCCTCGGCGTCGAGCAGGTCGGCGTGCAGGACGACTTCTTCGCGCTCGGCGGCTACTCGCTGATCGCGGTGCGCCTCTTCGCGCGCGTGAAGAAGACCTGGAAGGTCGAGTTCCCCCTCGCGATGCTCTTCGAGGCGCCAACGATCGAGCTGCTCGCCGCGCGCCTGCGCGACGAGCTCGGCGAGAGCTTCACCGCGAGCGCTCCCACCGGTGCGCCCGCGGCGCCGCCGAAGAAGAGGAAGTTCCGCCACCTCGTGCTGCTGCATCCGGCCGCGGACGGGAACGCTGCGCGACCGCCGTTCTTCCTCGTGGCCGGCATGTACGGCAACGTGATGAATCTGCGGCACCTCGCGGGCCACCTGGGCTCCGACCAGCTCGTCTACGGTATCCAGGCGCGCGGAGTCGAAGGCAGCGACGATCCGGACGAGACCTTCGAAGCGATGGCCGAGCGCTACATCGCCGAGCTCCGCGAAGTGCAACCGCACGGCCCGTATGTGATCGGCGGCTACTCGGGCGGCGGCATTGCCGCCTACGAGATGGCGCAGCAGCTCACCGCCGCGGGCGAGCAAGTAGCGCTGCTCGTCTTCCTCGATACTCCCGTGCCGCTCGAACCGCCGCTCACGCCGGGGAAGCGCCTGAAGCTCGCGCGCTTGCGCCTGCAGAAGCACGGCCCAGGCATCTTCGTCGGCGCTGCCGTGCGCAAGCTGAAGCACCAAGGCAAGCGCCTGAAGTCGCTCGTGCAGAAGCCGCTGGTGAAGCTGCGCCCCGCGGACTTCCGCACCGAGCGCATCGAGGCCGCGTTCTATCGCGCGCTCGATCGCTATCAGCTCCGCCCCTATGCGGGTCGCGTGGCGCTCTTCCGTCCGCCGCAGGATGCCGCGTTCCAGCTCGGTCCCGACCACATCGTGAACGAGCAAGCGAGCTGGGTGGAGCCGTTGAACGGCTGGGGCCCGTGGATCGAAGGCGGTCCCGAGCTGCACCTCGTGACCGGCGACCACGACAACATGGTCTTGGAGCCGAATGTGCGCGTGCTCGCGAGCCAGCTGCGCTCGGCGATCGATCAGGCGATCACGCCGAAGAGCTGAGCGCGAGCGAGCGATTCGCGCACGCGCCCGAGCTCAGCCGGGGATCTCCGTCCACGCCGGCAGCGGCGAGACCGCGCGCCGCCCGAGCACCCACTCGTAGAACGCGAGCGTCTGATCGGCCTTGGAGCTCCAGGCGAAGCGCTCGTGCGCGCAGCGCCACGCGGGCTCCGCGCGTCGATCGATCGCCGCGGGATCCGCGACGAGGCGATCCAAGAGCGCGCGCAGGCGCGCGACGATCTCCGCGCGTGTTCCGAGCTCGATGCGGAAACCGAGGTTATCGCTCACGAGCTCGCCGGGTCCGCCGTACGCGACCACCGCCGGTGGAACGCCCACGGCCATCGCCTCGAGCACGACCCCGCCGCCGAACTCGCGGATGCTGGGCAAAACCATCAGGTCGGCTTCTACCAGTCGATCCTGCACGCGCGCGTGCTCGACCCAACCGGCGAGCGCCACGCGCTCCGCGAGCCCTTCCTGCTCGACGGTGGCGCGCAGCTCGGACATCTGCGGACCGTCGCCGACGATCTCGAGCAGGAGCGCCCCGGCGCGCAGCAGCGGGAGTGCCGCTTCGAGCAGCATGTCGGCGCCTTTGTACGGCACGAGGCGGCCGATGAAGATCAGGCGCAGCGGCAGCTTCGCCGTGTGCGTGCGGCGCCGCGCGAAGCGCGCGGGATCGATGCCGTTCTCGGGCAGGTAATAGCACTTGCCGCGCTGGCGCTTCGGCATCTGCTCGGCCGTCGCGCGGGAGGCGACCAGGATCGCGGCGGCGTGCGCGCGCGTCGCGCGATAGCCCGGCATCAGCTTGTACGCGCCGCGGATGTAGCTCAGCCACTCGCGCTCGCGGCGGCGCTCGCGGTCGAACGCGCGCGGCCAGGGCAGGCCGCCGTTCAACGGGCCGAGGACGAAGGGCACGCGGATACGCGCGCAGCGCTTGGCGAGCGAGCTCGGGGTCGTCGGGCTCAGCGGCGTGATGCGATGGACGAGATCGAACTCCCCTGCGCGGAGCCGCGCGCCGAACTGTTTCCAGACGAGGCGTTCGAAGTGCGGGTAGGCCAGCGATTGCAGCGCTGTCACCATCGTCCAGGCGACGCCCGACTTGCCGCGGAGGAGCCGCGCCACGCGATCGGCGAGGCGCGCGCTGCGCTCCGAGTCGATCGCGGTGAAGTCGCGGCCCTCGACGAGACCGGCGCGCAGGATCGCGTCGCGGTTGCGGATCTGCGTGACGAGATGGCCGCGCGTCTTCTTCAGCAGCGCGTGCGCGTGGCTCCAGCCGACGAGCGGCACGCTCACCCACTCGGGGTTCGCCGCTTCGGCGATCAGGAGCGGGCGGAGCTCGCTCGGGGACTCGGCGCTCGGTTCGCGGGACATGGCTCGGAGTTTCGGCTGGCGCCGCGGATTCATGGTCGCCGATCGACCTCTCGTGGCGCCCGCCTGAAATGGTGCGGCCCGAGAACGGCGCGTGTCGCGCGGTCTCGGGCCGAGCAGCTACCTGTGCGCGAACGAACTCTACGTCGCGCCGCGCCCGGTGAGTACCGCGGGCAGCGTGCGCGCGAGCAAGCGCAGATCGAACCAGAGGCTCTTCATGCGCCCGTAGCGGATATCGAGGCGGACCCAGTCATCGAACTTGATCTGGCTGCGGCCGCTGACCTGCCAGATGCAGGTGAGTCCCGACTGCATCTCGAGGCGGCGGAGCTGCCAGGGCTGGTATTCCTCCACCTCCGACGGGAGCGGCGGCCGCGGCCCGACGATGGACATGTCGCCCTTCAGCACGTTCCAGAGCTGCGGGAGCTCGTCGATGCTGGTGCGGCGCAGCAAGCGACCGAGCGGCGTGATGCGCGGATCCTTCGCGCATTTGAAGACCGGGCCGGTCTGCTCGTTCAGCTCCAGAACCTCTTGCTTGCGCTTGTCGGCGTCCTCGTACATCGAGCGCAGCTTGTAGATCGTGAACGTGCGCCCCCAGCGCCCCATGCGCTCCTGCCGGAAGAACGCCGGCCCGGGCGAGCTGAGGCGCACGGCGATCGCCGCGAGCAGGATGATCGGCGAAACGGGCAGCAGCACCAGCGACGCCACGGTGATGTCGAAGAGACGGGTCCAGGGCGAACGCGGGATCACGAGCAGCGAGCGCAGCGGCGCGGTCTGCATCTGCTGCGGCTCGGCGTTCCGCACCTCCGGGCGCTCCGTGGCCTCCGCTCTGCGCGAAGCAGGTCGCGGGGCGACCTCCGCTCCTCGGGAAGTGGATCGCGGGAGGCGCGTCGCGGTCGAGGTGCTCGATCCCGAGCCCGAACCCGACGCCGAGCCGGACGCAGAAGAGGTCGAGGCAGAAGCCGCTCCGGAGCTGATGGGCGCGCCGCTCGGAGCCGGCGAGGAGACGCCGGAGGGGCTTCCGCTCGGCAAGGGCAGGCCGAGGCCCGAACCTCGACGGGTCTCGCTGGAGTCGCGCGAATTCGAGGAGGGCCGCTCGGGCGGCATGGTGTCCTCGGGGTAGGTGTAGATGCGCCAGGCTGCCGTTGCCGAGACGGCGAAGAGGCGGCGGTTCAGGTCCTTCGCGAGGACCATGGCTCCGGCCGCGCCGGTCTCGGGGAGGAGGACGCCGATGCTGCGTCGATCGAACCAGCCCGCGGCGTCGGTCTCGCGGATGCGCTCCTGGATCGACATCAGGATGTCGGCCAGATGGACGGAGCGGACCTCGGGCGCGCCGAGGTCGAGAACGACCAGCGAGAGCTGCGAACGGACGCGGTCCGCGCGGTTCCGCTCCCGCTGGAGCAGGCGGCGGAACTGGTCGAGCTGCAAGATCTCGGGGACGAGAGTCTTGCGAGTCAGCGGCAGGAGTCGGACGAGACCCCGCCACAGACGCTGGAAGTACATGGCGATCCTGAGGGACGGACGATGATGGCGCGGCGATCGCTCGCGGCGCCCATCGCAGGGAGTTTACTGTCTGGAGACGAGCCCGTCCGCGCGAGCGCGGTCGGGTAATAGCAATCTCGTAGGGTATCGCGGGAAACCACGTCGAGCAAAGGAGGCGGCTCGGATCGGGAATGTCCTTCCTACCGGCCGCGCACCCCTATTCGAGGGCGCCCACGAGTGGCACAGGGATACGAGAGAGCTGTCGGCTGGTTCCGTTCCGACGCGAATCTTCACAACGAGAAATCCGCCGGCGACGCGACAGAAAATCGCTGTTCTAGACCATGTCGCCGGGGCTTTGGACGCAACCTCCAAAGCCTGCGACGCTGCGCCGCACCAGATCTAGAGCTTGGCAGCCTCGTAAACCCCAAGCGGCGGTGGAGCGTCGACCGGAGCGAGCTCTTTGGATGGAACCGCCGCGGGGGCTGCGAGTAACTCGGCATTTTGCGAATTCCTAGACGCGTTCCCAGACGCGGTCACCTGCCCCCCCCCGCGCCGTGAGCGCCGCGCCCCTTTGGCGGGATCGCGTCGGGGATTCGCGGCGGAGGCGCGCAGGTCTCGACCTGGCCGAGCCGAAGGCTCCGTCAGGGCTCCCCAGGCCTCGACTTCTCGCCGTCCGGTCTGGGGCTAGGCGGTACTGGTCGAGCACCGGCTTGCAAAGCTCGCCGCGCCAGCCCTAGATACCCCGCCCCTCGTCCCTGGAACCGGACTCGAGACAGAGTAGGCCGCGCTGGTGAGACCAACCCCCCTCCGTGGGCTCCTGATCGCCCTGAGCCTCCTCGCCGCCTCGCTGCTCGAGGCCGGCTGCACCTCGTATGGCCGCCCGATGTTCGAGGTCGCCCTCGAGGCCAACGCTACCCTCGAGCCCGGCCCGTCGCTGCTGGTGCCAGGAGACACCGTCTCCATCCTCTGGCTCGCCACGAGCGATACTCCCGAGCGTTCGATCACGGCGGATGTGCGCCCGGACGGAAAGACCACGCTGGGCTCGCTCGGGGAGGTCCAAATCGGCGGGCTCACGGCGGCCGAGGCGGAAGCCCCGATCCGCGCGCTCATCGCGAAGCAGTACCCCAACAGCCCTGCTTCCGACGTGAACATCACCTTCGGGCTCCAGGGCATCCGCAGCGTGTATGTGATGGGCGATGTGATCGAGCCAGGAGAGGTTCCGATCAAGGGGCGCATGTCCATGGTCGAAGCGCTCGCCGCGGCAGGTGGTCCGCGCAAAGAGACCGCGATGCTGGAGTACGCCCTCCTCGTCCGGTGGTCGCAGGCCGAGAAGCGCCAACGGTCGTGGCGCATCGACGCTTCGGTCGAGCGCTGGGAAGAAGGAGCCGCGCTCTTGCTCCAGCCGCACGACGTGATCTTCATCCCGAACACGCCGATCGACGACGTCGACATCTGGGTCGATCAATACATTCGCCGCATGCTGCCGTTCCCCGGCGTCGCGGCGCCACCGGTCTACTAGCCCATGCCATTCTCTAGCGAGCAGGAGGCGAGCGACCAGCAGCGTCGCCCGCCCGTCGATCTGGTCGAGGCCTTCGTCGCGCCGCTCTGGCACGCGCGCTATTGGATCTGCTTGCTCACCGGCCTCGGGCTCGCCATCGCGACCTTCCGAGCGGCGATCGAGCCGAACACCTACGAAGCGACCGGCAAGCTGCTGGTGCGCGCTGGTGAGCGCGAAGGCGGCTCCGCAGAGTCGCGCATCATGGGCTCGGACGGCGGCGGAGCCTCCAGCGCACGCGAAGCCGTGATGAACGAGCTTCATCTGCTGGCGAACCCGCATCTCTTCGAGAACGTCGTCCGCAAGATCGGCGCCGACCGCCTGCTCGCTCCCTACGATCCGCAGAGCCAGGGCATCGACCACGGCTTCGTCACCGAGGCGCTGCATTCGTTCCAGGACTTCTGGTTCCGCAGCTTCTCAGGCGATGCAGCCAACGCCGCGAGCCTCGATTCCGAAGCAGCCGTCTCGGTGGCGACGAAGATCCTGCAGCGCGCTCTCCTCGTGCGTGCCGAGATGAACTCGAGCGTGCTCACCGTGATCTGTACGACGAGCTCGCCCCGACTCTCGGCCGAGCTGGTGAACACCTTCATGGCGGAAGCTCGCGCCATGCACCAATCCGTCTTCTCCTCGAACTCGTGGCTGGAGTTCCTCGATCAGGAGATCACCGAGGCGAACACGAGCTTCGCTGCGGCAGAGAAGGCCGCCGCCGACTACCGTCTGCAGTGCAACATCTTCGACGCGGACAGCGAGCGGGCCGAGCTCCAGCGCGAGAGGGTGGAGCTCGAAGGGCGAATCCGCGCCGACGAGGAACGCATCGCGGCGCTCGAAGCGACGGTCCAGACCTTGGAGGCCGAGCTGAAAGAAGAGCTGCCGACGCGCAAGGTGCTCGCGCCGAATCCTGCCCAGCCCAATCCGCTCTGGACCGCGCTCACCGATCGACGCCTCGAGCTGAAGGGTCAGCTCGTCGCGCTGGAGTTCGGCAGCGACTTGAGCCGGGAGAAGATCGAGCTCCAGCGTCGCGCGCTCCAGAGGCAGCTCGAGGAAACGGACAAAGAGCTCGAGTCGACGCCCCAGCGCGAGGAAGTCGCTCCGAGCCAGATCGAGCAGCCCAACCCGCGTTACGAACGCCTCGTCGTCGATCGGGATGCAGCCAAGATAGAGCTCGTCTCTCTGCGCAGCGAAGCCGACAAGCGCAAGGGCCGGCGCTCCAGCGTGAAGGACGACCTGGCCGAGGTGGAGCGCTGCAGCCCGACCCTCAATTACCTCCAGAACGAGGCGAGCAAGGCGCGCTCGAAGCTGGATCAGGTCACGGCGGCGCGCGCGGAGATCGCCGTCCTCGACGACCTCGATCGCATGAACCTCATCAACCTGCGCGAGATCCAGCGAGCCAGCTCGCTCGCCGAGAAGAGCGGCCCGCGCCGCGGTCGCATGGTGATGATCGGCGGCTTGGTCGGCGGTGCGCTCAGCGTTGGCTTCGCGCTGCTGCGATCTCGCCTCGGACGGCGCTTCCGTTCGCCGGGCGACGTGAAGCGCCTCCTCGGTACTCCGGTCCTCGGCCTCGTGCCCGAGGTGTCGGCGCGCGACCTCGCCCAACCGCGCCGGCAAGCCGCGGTGGGAGCGGCGCGCTCATGAGCTCTCCCACTTCGCGTTCGGGCCTCCTCGACCTCCTCGATCCCTTCGGCCCGACCTTCGCCACCCTCTGGACCGGCTTGCTCGCCAGCGCGCCGAGCGACGCCCCGCTCCGCCTCGCCTTCACCGCCTGCGAGCATGGCGACGGCACGACGACCGCGGCCACCTGCGCCGCGATCAGCCTCGCCCTGCACGGCGGACGCAGCGTCGTCCTCGTCGAAGCCAATGCTCACCGCCCCGGCCTGGCGCAGCTCGTCGGCTTGCCTGCCGGTCCCGGCCTCGAGGAGATCCGCAGCGGCGAGTCCTCCTTCGAGGCCGCGGTCCGCACGACCGATGTTCCCGGCCTCCGCGTCCTGCCCGTCGGGGTTCCGAAGCCGAGCAGCGTGCCGCCGCGCGCGGCCGAGCTCGTGAAGATCTGGGAACGCCTGACCAGCGACGGGAGCCATCTCATCGTCGATGCCCCTCCAGCCCCCGCGCATCCGCAGACGGTGCCTATCCTGGCTTCGTTGGACGGGGTGATCCTGGTCCTCAACGCGCGTCGAACCCGCCGTGGGGATGTGCGCCCCGTCCTGCGCTCGCTCGAGAGCGCCGCCATCCCCCTGCTGGGCACTTTGCTGAACCGCTGCACGCGCGGCCTGCCGACCTGGCTCCGGCCTCCGCGCTGAAAAAAGGCCCTTCCTTGATCCGGGGACTGGACAGTTCGAGGGATGCCGGGCTAGGTTTGGAGGGACTATCTCTCCCCGAAACACAACTCTCCCTCGCACTGCGCGCTGCGAGGCCATCGGCGGCACGATCCGCGGATGTGCTCACGCGCGTGGAGTTTGACCGCCATGATCCGCTTTGCGACTCTCCGCACCTTGGCTTTCGTCTCTCTCGTGTTCGCGCACCCGGCGCTCGCCTTCCAGCAGGCCGTCGGTACCACGGTCGTCGGAACGACGGCGACCACGGGCGAGGTCATGAACGCGCCCGAAATCGACCCGACCCTCGCGACGGGTCTCATCGTGCTGCTCGTCGGCGGCGTGCTCATCCTGACGAGCCGCGTCCGCAGCGCCCGCGCGACGGCCTGAGCTGATCGCCCGGGCCGATCCGGGCCGACTGGCTTGCCGGGCCGGTGACGCGCTCGCCGCATTGCGCTCGAGCTTCCCCGTCGAGACCGGGCATCCCACGTGAGGTCGAGGACTTCGGTCCCCGACCTCTCGTTGCGTTTCCAGAGAGAATCTGCGACTGAGGGTCTCTTCAGACCTGCCCCGAGCCGGTCCGAATACACCCATGAGCGCCCGTCGCGAGCGAGGCAGAGCCCCGCGCGGCCGTCACCGAAGTTGCACCCGCCTCTCCCCAGCCTCAGCGCCAGGAGCACGCCGATCGCCCGGCGCGCGAGACCGTGTCGCGCCCATGCCCAGCGCTCGGGCTCCGCAGGAGGTCCGCTATGTGCGGCATCGCTGGCGCTGTAGGCGGGATCGACGCGGAGCTGCGAGCTGCGCTGCAGCGCGCGCACGCGGCGCAGGCACACCGCGGCCCCGATGCGGAAGGCCTCTGGCCCGGCCCGGGTGAGCGGGAGCGCGTCCTCTTCGCGCATCGCCGCCTGGCGATCCTCGACCTCTCAGCCGAGGCGAATCAGCCCATGCGCGACGACGCCTCGGGCTGCGTGATCGTCTTCAACGGGGAGATCTACAACTTCGCCGCGCTGCGCGAAGAGCTGCGCGCGGCCGGACGCAGCTTTCGCACGCGCTCGGATACCGAGGTCTTGCTCGCGGCCTATGCGCAGTGGGGCGACGACTGCGTGCGCAAGCTCCGCGGCATGTACGCCTTCGCGCTCTACGACCCGCGGCGGAGAGCGGTGTTGCTCGCGCGCGATCCGCTGGGCGAGAAGCCACTCTACTGGACCCTCGTCCGCCGGAACGGCTCCGCGGTGCTGCTCTTCGCCTCCGAGCTCCGTTCTCTCCTCGCGACGGGCATGGTCGATCGGAAGCTCGAGCCCAAGGCGCTCGCGAGCTATCTCTGGCATGGCTTCGTCTGCAGCGATCGCTCGCTCGTGCGCGGGATCGAGCTCCTGCCCGCCGGCTCGCGCGCTTCGATCTCCATCGACGCGCCGCAGTGCAAGCCCGAGCGTTGGTGGCATCTGCCGGAGCCCGAAGCGCCGCGCAGCTCGTTGGCGACGCTGCGCGCGGCTCTCGAGCAATCGGTGCGCGAGCAGCTCGTGAGCGATGTGCCGCTCGGCGTCTTCCTCTCGGGCGGCATCGACTCGAGCGCGGTGGCGAGCCTCGCCGCGCGCGCGGGAGCCGGCGCGGTCCACACCTTCACGATCGGCTTCGACGAAGCCGCGTACGACGAATCGAAGATCGCGCGCGCGGTCGCCTCCGCCCTCGGCACGACGCATCGCGAGATCCGGCTCACCGAGCAGAGCTTCACGAGCGGTCTCGACGGCGCGCTGCGCTCGCTCGACCAGCCGTCGTTCGACGCGCTGAACACCTACTTCGTGAGCCGCGCGGTGCGCGAAGCGGGGATCACCGTGGCGCTCGCAGGCACCGGCGGCGACGAGCTCTTCGGCGGCTATCGCAGCTTCGCGGAGCTGCCGAAGGCGCGAAAGTGGGCGCGACGCTTGCGCCCCGTCCCGGTGTCGCTGCTGCGCGCCGCGGCAGGGCTCGCCGCGCGCATGAAGACGGGCGCTGCGGGCGAGGTTCCCCCGCAGACGCGCTGGGGGAAGCTCGGCGATCTGCTCGCGACGCGCGGCTCGCTCGTCGCGCTCTACCAAGTCGCCTATGGGCTCTACACGCAGCGCTTCCTCGCCGAGCTCGCACCCGCTCAGCTCTTCGAAGGCACGGCCTACGGCCTCGAGCTCGAGCGCTTGGACCGCCTCGAGCGCGGGATCCAGGGACACGACGCGCGCGCGGCGATCGCGCGTCTCGAGCTCGAGAGCTTCATCGGCCAGCGCCTGCTGCGCGACGGCGACACGGCGAGCATGGCCGTTTCGCTCGAGGTGCGCGTTCCGCTGCTCGACTCGCGCATCGTCGAGAACGCGAGCGCGCTGCCGCCGACCGTCCGCTTCGAGCCGCTCGGTCGCAAACAGCTGCTGCGCGACCTGGCCCTCGACAACCTCGACAAGGCGTTGTTCGAACGCCAGAAGTCCGGCTTCGTGCTGCCCATCGAGCGCTGGTGCCGCGCGTCGCTCGCCGGAGAGGTCGGCGCCCTGCTCACGAACGCCGCGGCTTGCGAGGCGGCCGGCCTCGAGCCCGCCGCCGTCGCGCGGCTCTGGCGCGCGTTCTCGGCGGGAGCCCCGGGTCTCTACTGGTCGCGCATCTGGTCGCTCTACGTGCTGCTCTGGTGGTGCCGCGCGCAGAAGGTCGAGATCGGAGGGGCCGCATGAGCGCACCGCTTCCGCCGTATCTGCTCATCACGCCGTGCCGCGACGAGGCCGCGTACGCGCGGCGCACCTTGGACAGCGTGGTCGCGCAGACGCATCGGCCGGCGTGCTGGCTGATCGTCGACGACGGCAGCTCCGATGAGACGCCGCAGCTCCTCGCCGAGTACGCCGCCAAGCACTCGTGGATCCGCGTGCTGCGCCGCGAGAACCGCGGCCATCGCAGTGTCGGGCCCGGTGTCATCGACGCTTTCTACGCCGGTTGGGAGGTCGCCGAGCCCGAGCGCTATCCCTACTTCGCGAAGTTCGATCTCGATCTCGACATTCCGCCGCGCTACTTCGAGATCCTGCTCGCTCGCATGGAGGCCGAGCCGCGGCTCGCGACCTGCAGCGGCAAGCCTTGGTTCCGCGGGCCGAACGGCGAGCGAATCTCGGAGGGCTGCGGCGACGAGATGTCGGTCGGCATGACCAAGCTCTACCGAAGAGCGGCCTTCGAGCAGATCGGCGGCTTCGTGCGCGAGGTGATGTGGGACGGCATCGACTGCCATCGCGCGCGACAGCTCGGCTGGCGCGCGGAGAGCTATGGCGACGAGGAGCTCGCCTTCGAGCACCTGCGCCCGATGGGCTCCTCGCAGAAGAGCATCTACACCGGACGCGTGCGCCACGGCGCCGGCCAGCACTTCATGGGCACGGGCTTCCTGTACATGAGCGCCAGCGCGCTCTTCCGCATGCTGCACCCGCCGTACGTGCTCGGCGGATTGGCGATGGAGTGGGGCTGGCTGAAGAGCTTCTTCGCGCGGAAGAAGCGTTACGCGGATCCCGCGTTCCGCAGGTTCCTGCGCCGCTATCAGCTCGCGTGCCTCGTGCAAGGCAAGCGCCGCGCGACGCGCGCGCTCGACGAGCGGCAGGCGAGCGTCTGGCGGCCGCCGCAGGAGAGCACCTCGTGAGCGGAGCTCGCGCGTGGCACCGGATCGAGCTGCTCGGTGTCGAGATCGATGCCGTGCGCGAAGGGCAATGCGTCGAGCACGTGCTTCAAGAGCTCGCCGCCGGCCGCGGCGGTTGGATCGTGACACCGAACCTCGATCACCTGCGCCGCCTCGTAAACGAGAAGAGCTACCGCGAGCTCTGCGCCGGCGCTGAGCTCTTCGTCGCCGACGGCATGCCGCTGGTCTGGGCTTCGCGCTTGCAGGGCACCCCGCTGCCCGAGCGCGTCGCCGGCAGCGATCTCATCTCGAGCCTGACGAGCGCCGCCGCTCGCGCGGGTCGCAGCATCTTCCTGCTCGGTGGAGATCCGGGGACGGCCGAAGCGGCGGGACGCATCCTCGCGGAGCGCAACCGCGGGCTCGTCGTGCGCGGCACGGCGTGCCCCGCACCGGGCTTCGAGAAGGACGAGCAGGCACTGCGCGCGCTGCGCGAGCTGCTCGTCGACCTGCAGCCCGATATCGTCTACGTGGCGCTCGGCTCTCCGAAGCAGGAGCGCTTGATCGCCGAGCTGCGCCAGCTCCTGCCGCGCGCGTGGTGGCTCGGCGTCGGCATCAGCTTCAGCTTCGTCACCGGCGACGTGAAGCGCGCGTCTCCGCTCGTGCGACGCCTCGGCCTGGAGTGGCTGCATCGCTTGGTCCAGGAGCCGCGACGCCTGTTCAAGCGCTACCTCGTGCACGGCATCCCGTTCGCCGTGCGTTTGCTCGCCGCTTCGCTCTGGAATCGCCGACGCGCGACGGCGGTGGCGCGATGATCGCGGTGCAGTACTCCGCGGCACTCCCGGCGGACTGGCAGCTCCGACCCGAGGCAGCCGCGGTCTTCACCATCGAGCTCGATGGAGATGCGGCGAGCTCGCCGAGCGAGCGAGACCTCCTCGATGAGGGAGAACGCGTGCGCGCCGCTCGATTCCAGATCCCGCTCCTGCAGCGTCGCTACATCGCCGCGCATGCCGCGCTGCGCCGCGTGCTCGCGCGGGCGCTCTCGCTCGCGCCGGAGCGCGTGCCGATCGGCGTGCGCTCCGACGGCAAGCCGACGCTCGCGGGTGAACTCGCCGGCGCGCTATGGTTCAACCTCTCGCACAGCGCCGGCGTCGCCGTCGTCGCGCTCAGCGCGATCGGCGAGCTCGGCGTCGATGTCGAAGAGATCCACCGACTGCCCGACGCCGACGATGTCGCGGAGCGCGTCTTCACCGCGGGAGAGCGCGCAGCGATCGAGCGCGCGAGCTCCACGCGATGCGACCGCGCGTTCTTCGCGGCGTGGACCCGCAAGGAGGCCTACATCAAGGCCACCGGCGAAGGGCTCCGCGCACCGCTCCTCGACATCCAGATCGATCCGGAAAGTTCTTCCGACGAGCGCGCGGTCCTTCACGGCCGTGGGGCTTCTACCTCCGAAGTAGGGTGGAGGGTCCTCGACCTCGAGCTCGTACCTGGGTTCGCGGCCGCCCTCGCGGCTCCGCGCGGCACCGCCGCCGTGGAGTGCTATCCCTACGCCGCTGCAGACCT
Source organism: Planctomycetota bacterium (assembly GCA_016719295.1). Lineage (GTDB taxonomy): Bacteria > Planctomycetota > UBA1135 > UBA1135 > JADKAF01 > JADKAF01. The sequence goes on along the minus strand of JADKAF010000001.1, from coordinate 4,753,291 downwards.
TCGCTCCAGAGCCGAGTCCGGCGCATGGTGCTCCCGATGAACGAACGCGACCTCCCTCTCGAGCATCCGCTCACCTCCATTCAGCAGGGCATGCTCTTCCACCACATCGCGGGTGGGCATCCCGGCGTCGATCTCGAGCAGATCGTCGCGAACCTGAGCGAGGAGCTGGATGTCGCGACACTTCAGACAGCGTGGCGTCGCGTGATCGCGCACCACGAAGCGCTGCGCACCGAGTTCGCGTGGGAGGGACTGCCGGAACCCGTGGCGCGCGTGCTGCCGCAGGTCGAGCTCGCGTGGACGAATCACGATTGGAGCACCATGCCCGCGGCCGAGCGCGAGGAGCGCTTCGCGCGTTGGCTCCGCGAGGACCGCCAGGGCGGAATGGCGCTCGCGAAGGCGCCGCTGCTGCGCTTTTCGCTCTTCCGCTTCGGTGCGCGCGAGCAGCGCTTGGTGTGGACCTTCCATCACCTGCTGCTCGACGGTCGCAGCTTCGCGCAAGTGTTGCGCGAAGTGTTCACGAGCTACGACGCGGCGCGCGCGGGCGCTTCCGCGCCGGCGCTGCCGCCACAGCGCGGCTTCCGCGCGCACGTCGCGCACCTCGCCGAGCGGCGCAACGCCACGGCCGAGGAAGCGTTCTGGCGCGGCGCGCTCGCGGGAAGCGGCGGCAGCACGCTGCCAGCGCTCTCCCCGCGTCCCACGACCACGAGCTTCGCTCCGGGTGAGGATCGCGGGCTGCTCCGTCGTGCGCTGACACCGGCGCTCACCGCGCAGCTCCGCGCCCTCGCCGAGCAGAGCGGCGCCTCGCTGAACAACGTGGTGCAAGCCGCGTTCGCGACGCTGCTCGCGCGCTACGCCGGCGAGAGCGAGGTCGTGCTGGGCTGCATCCGCGCCTGCCGCCGCTCCTCCGTCGAGGGCGCCGAGTCGATCGTCGGCACCTTCATCAACACGCTGCCGCTGCGCGTGCGCTTGCAGCCCGAGCTGCCCCTCGTCGATTGGCTGCGCGAAGTCCGCGCGCAGAACCGCGCGTTGGCGCCCTTCGAGACGACCCCGCTCGTCGACATCCAGCGCTGGTGCTTGCCGAGCGGCGCGCGCCACTTGTTCGAAGCGATCCTGATCTATGACGATCGCATCCTGGACGGCGAGCTCCGCGAGCTCTCGAGCGCCGAGCGCGAGCGCCACTTCGCACTGCACGAGCGCACGGTGTTCCCGCTGACGCTCTACGCCTACGGCGAGGACGGCCTCGTGCTGCAGCTCTCCTGGGATCGCACGCGCTTCGCCGATGCGGCGATGGCGCGCGCGATGGAGCACTTGGAGACCTTGCTCGCCTCGTTCGCCGATGCACCGCGCGCGCCGCTCGCCGAGCAGCGCTTGATGAGCGATCGCGAACGCGCCGAGCTGCTCGCCGCCGGACGCAGCACCGCGTGCGAGTGGCCCCATGAGCGCACGATCCCGGATCAGTTCGAAGAGCAGGCGCGAAAGACCCCGGACGCCGTGGCGCTCGTCTGCGGCGCGCAGTCGCTGCGCTATCGCGAGCTCGAGGCGCGCGAATCAGCTCGCGTGGCATCTCCGCGTGCTCGGTGTCACCACAGGCACGATCGTCGGCATCTGCGTGCCGCGCGGCGTCCCGATGGTCGTAGCGCTGCTCGCGATCCAAAAGGCGGGCGGCGCCTATCTGCCGCTCGACCCCGAGTATCCGTCCGAGCGCCTCTCGTACCAAGTCGAGGATGCGCAGGTCCCCGTGCTCGTCACGCTCGGAGACACGAGCTCGCTCTTCCCCGCGTTCCGCGGCGCCGTCGTGCGCCTCGACGAGGACGCCTCGCGCATCGCGGTGCAGCCCGCGAGCGCCCCGATGCGCCATCTCGCATCGAAGGACTTGGCCTACGTCATCTACACCTCCGGCTCCACCGGGAAGCCGAAGGGCGTCATGGTCGAGCACGGCAACGTGCTCAACTTCTTCACCGGCATGGACCAGCGCCTCGGCCGGCGCGAGGGCGGTGCCTGGCTGGCGGTGACGAGCCTCTCGTTCGACATCTCGGTGCTCGAGATCTGTTGGACGCTGACGCGCGGCCTGAAGCTCGTGCTCTACACCGGCGATGATCGCCGCGCCTCCGGCAAGGGCGGGTTGCGGAGGAAGCTCGACTTCAGCCTCTTCTACTTCGCCAGCGACGAGGCCGAGAAGGCGCACGACAAGTACCGCCTGCTGATGGAAGGTGCCCGCCGCGCCGACGCCTTCGGCTTCGAAGCCGTCTGGTCGCCCGAGCGCCACTTCCACGCCTTCGGCGGCCTCTATCCCAACCCCGCGGTCGCGAGCGCGGCCCTCGCCTCGATCACGAAGCGCATCCAGATCCGCGCCGGCAGCGTCGTTCTCCCCATCAACGACCCTCTGCGCGTCGCCGAGGAATGGTCGCTCGTCGACAACCTCTCGCAAGGGCGCGTCGGCATCGCGTTCGCCTCGGGCTGGCAGCCCAATGACTTCGTGCTCGCGCCGCAGAACTACGCGGATCGCAAGCAAGTCCTGATGGACGGCATCGAGACCGTGCGCGCGCTCTGGCGCGGCGAGTCGATCGAGCGCCCGCTCGCCGACGGTCGCAAGATCGCGGTGCGCACGCTTCCGCGCCCCGTGCAAAAGGAGCTGCCGGTCTGGCTCACCACCGCCGGCAACGTCGACACCTGGATCGCCGCCGGAAAGATCGGCGCGAACGTGCTGACGCACCTCCTCGGCCAGACCGTGGAGGAGCTGCGCGAGAAAGTCGAGGCCTATCGCCGCGCGTGGAGCGCAGCGGGCCATGGCCCGCGCGAAGGCCGCGTCACGATCATGCTGCACGCCTTCGTCGGCGACTGCGATCACTCCGTGCGCGAGCTCGTGCGGCGGCCGATGATCGAGTACCTGCGTAGCTCCGTCGGCCTCGTGAAGTCCTTCGTCGCGAGCTTCCCCACCTTCAAGACGAACTCCGCGGGCGAAGCGGAAGAGATGAGTCGGGACTTCGAGAAGCTCTCCGCGGAGGACCTGGAGGCGATCCTCGAGAACGCCTTCGAGCGCTACTTCGAGACCAGCGGCCTCTTCGGGACGCTCGAGACCTGCGAGCGCATGGTCGAGCGCCTCGAGTCCGTAGGCATCGACGAGATCGCGTGCTTGATCGACTTCGGCGTCGACTCCGAGCTGGCCCTCGAGCACATCGACCACTTGAACCGCCTGCGCGAGCACGTGACGCAGCGCGCGGAAGCCGCCCAGGGTCAGAGCATCCCCGAGCTCATCGCCGCGCACGGCATCACGCACCTCCAGTGCACGCCGTCGATGGCCGCGATGATCCTCGCGCAGTCCGGTTCCGCCGAAGCGCTCGCGAAGCTCGAGCTTCTGATGATCGGCGGCGAAGCGTTCCCGCCGGCCCTCGCGCGCGAGCTCCGCGCGCACATGCGCGGCCGCATCATCAATATGTACGGCCCCACGGAGACGGCCATCTGGTCCTCGACCTACGAGCTCCGCGGCGACGAAGAGCAGATCCCGATCGGGGAACCGATCGCGAACACCTTCTTCCTCGTCCTGGACGCGTACGGCCAACCCGTGCCGAGCGGGCTCTCCGGTGAGCTCTGGATCGGCGGCACCGGCGTCGCGCGCGGATATCTCCACCGCGCCGAGCTCAGCGCCGAGCGCTTCGTGCACCACCCGCTCGCCGCCGAGCTCGGTGCCCCGCGCCTCTACCGCACCGGCGACATCGCGCGCCGCCGCGATGACGGCCTCTTCGAGTTCCTGGGCCGCGTCGACCAGCAGGTGAAGCTGCGCGGCTACCGCATCGAGCTCGGCGAGATCGAAGCCGCCCTGCGCGCGCGCGCCGGCGTGCACGAAGCCGCCGTCGTCGTCCGCAAGGACGCAAGCAGCGAGCCGCGCCTCCTCGCCTACGTCTCGCCGAAGCCCGGCGCCGTGCTCGCTCCCGACGCGCTGCGCTTGGAGCTCCGCGAGTCGCTGCCCGAGTTCATGATCCCCGCGCGGGTGATGGCGCTCCCCGAGCTCCCGCACACGCCGAACCAGAAGATCGACCGCAAGGCGCTGCCCGATCCCGAGCAGCTCGCCGCACCCAAGGCCCCGTCGAACACGAAGCTCGAGGACGACCTCGAGCGCGCCATCGCCGCCATCTGGGCCGAGGTGCTCACGCTGCCCAGCGTCGGCCGCGACGACAACTTCTTCGATCTCGGCGGCCACTCGCTCCTCACCGTGCAGGTGCAGGGGCGTCTCAAGCGCCAGCTCTCCGTGCACGCCTCGATCACCGACCTCTTCCGCTTCCCCACGGTGCGCTCGCTCGCCGACTTCCTGCGGAACTCCGGCGATCCGGCCTCGAGCGCGACGACCGTCTCGGCCGAGCGCGTGCAGGCGCGGCAGGAAGGGCTCGATCGGCGCCGTGCGTTGCTGCAGCGGAGGCAGCCGGGGCGGTCCTAGCCGTCCTGGAGCGAAGGACGCGACGCGGAAATGCGGTCGCCCCGGACGACCGCTTTTGATCCAATTCGGTCGCCATGAACGACCGAATCCTCTCCGCCATCCGCGAGAAGCTCGGGGACGCCGTCAGCTTCGAGCTCCCACCTCACACGCCGCGAGACATCGACACGGACGAAGTTCCTGGCAAGGTCCGCGCCGTGATCGGCATGCGCCGCGCCGGGAAGACGACCTTCCTCTTCCAATGCCTGGCGGATCGCTTGGCCGCAGGCATCGAGCGCGAGCGACTGCTCTACTTCAACTTCGAGGATGAGCGGCTCGAGGGGCTGCAGGCCGCGGACCTCGGCGTCCTCCTCGATGAGTATTACCGCGCTTACCCACAGCACCGGCGCAGCCAGCGCGTGACCTGGTGCTTCGACGAGATCCAGCTCATCCCCGGATGGGAGAAGTTCATCCGCCGCATGCTCGACAGCGAGAAGGTCGAGATCTTCGTCAGCGGCTCTTCGGCGAAGATGCTGAGCCGCGAGATCGCGACCACGCTGCGCGGCCGCGCGTTGGAGACCATGATCACGCCGTTCAGCTTGCGCGAGTTCGGGCGCGCGCACGGACGGAAGATCCCTGCCGATCCCTACGTGCTCAGCGCGCGCGAGGTGTCAGCCTGGGAAGCCTGCTTCGAGAGCTACCTCGAGATCGGCGGGTTCCCCGAAGCTTCGCGCGCGGATCTCGCGCCGCAACGCGCCGAACTCTTGCAGGGCTATGTCGAGAGCGTGCTCTTCCGCGACGTCGCCGAGCGCCACGGCATCGCGAACCTGGTCGCGCTGCGCGCCTTCGTGCGCCAGCTCGTGCGTCAGCCGGCCCGCAGCTTCAGCGTGAGCAAGATGCACGCGGACTTCCGCTCGCGCGGGATCGGCGTCGCGAAGGAGACCCTGCTCGCCTTCCTCGATCACCTGGAAGACGCCTTCCTCTGCTTCACTTTGCCCGTGGCGACGGACTCGGAGCGACGTCGCCAAGTCAACCCGCGGAAGCTCTACCTCGCGGACCACGGTCTCGCCGCGGCGCACCAGGTGCGCGCGCACACCGATCGCGGCTTCCACGTCGAGAACCTCGTCGCCTGTGAGCTCCTTCGCCGCGGACACGCACTCGCCTACGTGAAGACCAGCTCGAGCCGCGAAGTCGACTTCCTCGCGACGACGCGCGAGGGCGAGCAGACGCTCGTGCAAGTCGTCGATGATCTGGGCTCCGCCGACACGCGCGAGCGCGAGCTCACAGCACTTGCCGAGGCGAGCGAGGAGCACCCCGACGCGGAGCGACTCCTCTTGGTGAGCGGTCCGATCCCGCGGGGCTGGCAAGCGCCGAAAGGCCTCGCGGTGCAAGCACTCTGGCGCTGGCTCCTCCGCCCGCTGCACAGTTAAGGTGCCAGGCACCCTAACTGTGCAATGACATCGCGCGGAAGGTCAGGCTGACGCGGGGTGAGCGCACGCGCTTCCGCGCCGGCACGGCGTGCACGAAGTGCTGCTGCGTGGTGCCCCACATCACGACGAGCGATCCGTGCGCGAGCGCCACCGACGCCACCCGTTCGCCGCGCGGTCCCTTGCGATACAGCACGAAGTCGCGCTCCGCGCCGAGCGATAGCCCCGCGATCGCGCTCTCCGCGACGATGTCGCGCTCGTCGTCGGCGTGCTTCCCAAGCGCCGCCTCCCCATCGGGATAGAGGTTCGCGAGCGCGAAGTCGAAGCGCGTCGCGCAGAGCGCGCGCACGCGCTCGACGACTGGTCGCAAGAGCTCGGGCCACGGCTCCGCCCGCCGCTCGATCCCCGAGTAGCGATAGCTCCGCCCCGCCTCGCCGAACGCGCACGTCCTCCGCCGCACCTCGCGCACGACGCCGAACAGCACCGGCGCTTCGCGCTGCCACGGTGCGCGCTCCAGCATCCAGGCGAGCAGCGCATCGGCCTCGCCGCGCTCCAGGAAGGCTGCGTGGTAGCTCAGCGACGCGCCAAGTGTCGCGTCCTCGAACAGCATCTCCATTGAGTAGAGGTGCCTGGCGCCTTTACTGTGCAGTGAGGGGTCAGCGAGCGGGGCGGAGGATGAGGGCGCGAAGGTTGACGGCACCCTCACCCGGGATGCGCTTCGCGGTCAGGCGTACCGCGTCGGCCAGGTCGCCCGCCGCGAGCGTGCCGAGCTCGAGCGTCGCGTAGGTATGCCACGCCTCGCCAGTGGATGCGGAGAGCGTGAGCTCATGCGTGCGATCGCCGAGCGCGAGCTCGAGCTGCGCGCCTTCGGTGCCGTGCTTCAGGGCGTAGACGAGCTCCACGCGATAGCTGCGACCCGGATCCAAGCGCACGGGGCTCCACGCGATGCCGCTCTCGGGCTGGTTCCAGGTGCCCAGGTTCTTCGGCGCGAGGGCGAGCGGGCCGTCGGCCAGCGCGAGCTCGGTGCCGGCGTCGCTGCTCGCCTCGAGGCGCAAGTTCTTGCCGAAGGTCTCGCCGTGCTGCGCTTCGAGCACGAGCGTCCCGTCGGCGCGCGGGCGGAAGGCTTCGTCGACGCTGAGCTGGCTCGCGAGATCGAGGCGCAGGACGTGCACGTGCTCGCCCGGGAGCGCGTCGCTGAGATCGATCGTCTGCGCGCCCTTCACGTACTTCACCGGGAGCGCGGTGCGCTCGGGATCGTGGAGGAACGCGGCCTTCGCGATGGGGGTCTTCAGGCTCGGCAGCGCGAGCTGGCGGTCCTTCGGCCAAGCGTAGAGATGCAGGTAGAGGGTGTTCTCCTTCCGCGTCGCAGCGCCCCACGGCGCGCGGCGGAACGGCGAGCGCGTCGTGCCGTAGATCGCTTCTCCATTCACGTCGAGCCAGCGGCCGATCGCGAGCAGGCGATCGACCATGATCAGCGGGATCGTGCCGTCGGCGGCCGGGCCGATGTCGAGCAGCAGCGTTCCTCCGCGCGCGACGATCGAGACCAGCTCGCGCACGCACGCGTCGCGTTCCATGTAGAGCTCGTAGCCCTCGGCGCGATTGAACGCGAAGCTGTGTCCGATGCCGCGGCATTCCTCGAAGGGTCGGCGCAAGCTCTCAGCGCCGGCACCGCCGCTGCCGTACTCGGTGGTGTAGTAGTCGCCGCTCCGCGCGCGCAGGTCCTTGCCCCAGCGGTCGTTCACCGTGACGCCGGGCTGCGCGTTGAAGATCCACGCCAGCAGCTCCTTCGCGCGCCACGTCGTCTCGGGGTGCTCCCATTCGCCGTCGGGCCAGAAGATGTCCGGCTGATAGCGCGTGATCAGCTCCTTCACCTGCGGGAACATCACGCGCTCGACGTAGCGCGGGATCGACTCCTGATAGATCGGGTTCCGCCACTCGAGGAACGAGTAGTAGAGCCCGTACTTCAAGCCCGCCGCGCGCACGGCCGTACCGAGCTCGCCCACCAGATCGCGCTTCGGCCCGGTCTCTTGCGCATTCCACGCGTGCGCGCGCGCGTCGCTCGCGTGCTTGCTCGGCCAGAGCGCGAAGCCATCGTGGTGCTTCGAGGTGAGCACGACGTAGCGCGCGCCCGAGCGGCGGAAGATCTCGGCCCACTGCTGCGGATCGAAGAGCTCGGCGCGGAACTGCTCGGCGAAGCGCTGATAGGGGAACGCCTTGCCGTAGACCCGCTCGTGGAACTGGCGCACCTTGCCGCCGTGCGAGTTCGTGTCGAGCCAGTGCCAATACCACTCGCTGTACGTGCTCGTGTCGCAGAACGCGGGCACCGAGTACACGCCCCAGTGGATGAAGATGCCGAACTTCGCTTCCTCGAACCACGGCGCGGCGTGATGGCGGTTCAGCGATTCCCAGTCGGCGGTGTAGGGCGCCGACGCCGCTTCCTGCGCCGGAGCGCGCGATGGCAACGCCGCGGCGAGGAGAGTTGCGAGGAGGCAGGTCAGGGGACGGAGCATGGTCTTCCCTTCGAGGGGGCTGTTGCGTCCAGCGTAGCGGGCGATGCCGCTCCTCCGCGAGCACGCACGGGTCCACCCGCGGAAGAGGGTGCGCCGAAGCGCCGCGGCACGAAACTCGGAGTTCTGGCGGCGCTTATCGGGAGATGGGGCGTTGAGAGCGTTCCTGCCCCCGGTGCTCTTCTCCCTGCCCTGCTCGCGATGAACCAGCGCATCTCCGGCCTCTTCCAGCTCGGCCCAGGCGAATCCGCCCACGGCCTCCGCTTCGATCCGCGCGAGCTCGCCCCTCAGCCGCGCGTCCGCGCGATCACCTGGCTGCTCCTCGCGGCGGTGTTCGCGGCGGGCATGCTGGGCCTATTGGCGCGCGCGTACTCCGAAGCGGGGACGCCGTCCTCGATGGCCGCGGTCGAGGCGGATCCTAGCTCCGCGATGTCGGCGTTCACGAGCCGCTGAGCGCCGCGCGGAGTTCCTCGGAGAGAGCTCGCTCAGACCCTCGCGTCGCGCGGGAACGCGAGTAGAGTCGCACGGGTGCGGATCGTCCCGCGTTCCCCGACCGCGCGATCTTCGGCACCACGGCGCGACTCGCGGAGCGCGCACGCCCGAGGGCTGTGCCTCTCGATCGCGACGAGTCGAGGAAACCGCCTCTCGAGCCCTGTCGCGTCCTATGCAATTGCCCGAACGCATCGGCCCGTTCCGTATCGTGCGCGAGATCGGCAGCGGCGGCATGGGCGTCGTCGTCATGGCGCGCCATGTCGAGTCGAAACGCACCGTGGCGCTGAAGATCCTCGCGCCGGAGCTCGCGAAGAGCGACGAAGCGCGCGACCGCTTCTACCGCGAGGTGCGCGCGGCCTCGGCGCTGGATCATCCGGCGATCGTGCCCGTGTGGGAGCACGGGGAGTGCGAAGGCCTGCTCTACTTCGCGATGCGCCACATCGAAGGGCGGCCGCTCTCGGAGCTCCTGGTCGAGGGGCAAGGTGCGCAGCCCCCGCCCGGTCCCGCCGCGGAGCGCGGCCGCGTGCCGTGGATCGTCACCTTGGTGGAGACCTGCGCACGCGCGCTGCACCACGCGCACCAGCAGAAGATCGTGCACCGCGACATCAAGCCGTCGAACATCCTCATCGATGCGCGCGGTGAGCCGCACCTCGTCGATTTCGGCCTCGCCTACGTCGAGGGCCGCCACTCGCTGACGGAGAGCGGCCGCGTGCTCGGAACCATCCCCTACATGGCGCCCGAGATCGTGAGCGGGCAGCGCACCCGGATCGACGGTCGCACCGACATCTTCTCTCTAGGCGTCCTGCTCTACGAAGCGCTGACCGGCGCGCGCCCCTTCGAAGGTCAGACGAGCGCCGAGATCTTCCAGAGGATCCTCTTCAAGGACCCGGTTCCGCCCCGCCAGCGGCGACCCGAGATCAGCCGCGATCTCGAGACGATCGCGTTGAAGTGCCTCGAGAAGGACCCCGATCGGCGCTACCGCAGCGCGCTGCACCTCGCCGAGGACCTGGAGCGTTTGCGGACCCTGCAGCCGATCCATGCGCGCCCCATCGGGTGGCTCGGCCGCGCGCAGCGCTTCGCTCGGCGCAACCCCGCGCTCGCCGCGGTCTCGCTGCTCTCCGGCGCCACGGTGGTGGTGCTCGTGGCGCTGCTCGTCTCGCAGATCCTCGCGCGCGAGTCGGCCTTCGAGCAGATGGCGCTCGCGCTCGACCGCGCGCGCGCGGAGCAGGCGCGGAGCCAGCTGCTCGCCGACGTGTTCGAGAGCGACGCGCTCCTCGACGTCGAGCGGCAGCCCTTCGCCGCGACCTCGCGCGAGCTCCCCGCGCTGCAGGCGTGGAAGGAGCGCACGGCGGATCTGCTCTCGCGCGCACCGCTCTACCGCGCCGCGCGCGAGGGGAAGGGCGATCCCGCGGAGGCGCTGCAGAGCACCGGCCAGCTCGAGAAGGTGCAGCTCCTGCTCGATCGATTGGAGGCGCTCCTGCCGGAGGTCCAGCGGGTCGAGGAGCGCGTCCGGGTCGAGTTCCGCCGCCTGCGCGAGGAGCATGCACCCGCGTGGGAGCGCCTGCGCGTCGAGCTCGCCGCGGATCCGCGCTTCGCGGGCGTCGCCCTCCCGCCGCTCGAGGGGCTCGTCCCCCTCGGACGGAACGAGGCCGGCCTCCAGGAGTTCTGGCACGTCGCCAGCGGCGAGCGACCCGTGCCGCGGAGCGAGGGGGGCTGGGCGCTCGAAGCGGAGAGCGGCATCGTGCTCGTGCTGCTCCCGCCCGGGCGCTTCGCGATGGGACCGCGCGCGAGCGAGCCACCCGAAGGCAGCCTCTCCGCCGGCGAGGTCGCGCGACCGGCGCGCGACGTCCCCGCCTTCCTCCTCTCGCGCTACGAGCTGACGCAGGGTCAATGGCTCCGCGGCTGGCACGAGAACCCGTCGCAGTGGTCGATCGCGAAGGATCCCGGCACCGGGGATCCGATCGCCCCGACCCATCCCGTCGAGATGATCACCTGGGAGAACGCGCAGGAATGGGCCCGGAGGATGGGCCTGCGCCTGCCGGCGGAGCTCGAGTGGGAGTACGCCGCGCGCTGCGGCGGAGATCGCTACTACGCGGGCAGCGATCAGGCGAGCTCGCTCGAAGGCGCCGAGAACGTCGCCGACCGATCGTTCCGCAACGCTCCGCTCGAAGGCACCGCGCCCTGGAACGATCGCTACCCCGTGCACGCGCCCGTCGGCGCCCATCGCCCCAACGCCTTCGGCCTCCACGATCTCCTCGGCAACGTCTCCGAGTGGACGGCGGACTCGTTCGCGATGGAGTATCCGAGCGATGGGAGCGCTCCGCCGGAGAGCCGCGCGAAAGTGCATCGCGGCGGCAGTTGGTACTACCCGCCGCAGCGCTGTCGCGCGACGAGTCGGCAGTACACCCTCCAGGGCAATGCGACGGCGACGATCGGCGCGCGGCTGGCGCTCGACGTGAACGAGCCGCGGCGCTGAGCCGCGCGGCGGGCCGCGCGCCTCAGAGGTCCGCGCGCCGTTCCACTCGTCCGCGGAACCTCGAGGCGAACCACCAACCGACGGCGACGCCAACGGCCACGCCGATCGCGATCAAGGTCCAGGCTTCGATGGGGAGACCGGGTCCGGGCCCCTGCTTGTTGAAGACGACGACGTTGATGGCGTTGTTCAGGTTGATGATCGCGCCGGGCTCCTGCTTGACCTCCGTCACCCATGCCTGGGGATCGTGATCGGCCGGCGTGATCTCGATGCGCTTGTCGCTGAAGTCGCAGAGGTAGAGCTCCCCGAGCGCGAAGGGCAGGCGCATGTCGAGCAGCTCCGGCGCGACCAGCTGCCCGGGATCGACGGTCTGTAGATGAGCGGTGACCTGTTCCCCCGCATTCAAGAGGGTGCCCGACGCCGGGGTGAGCTGCACCACGCGGCAGTTCTCGTTCGCACCGGGCGGTGGCTCCGGATCGAACTGGTAGAGAACCTCGAACGCCTCGAAGCGCGTCTTGGCCTTCTGGTAGGAGAGCCCGATGGCGCGGGGGACGACCTTCTCGACCACGGCCTGCGTGTACGCCGGCGAGCTCGCCAGCAAGATCACCGCCGCGGAGCAGAGCAGAGCGCGCATGGAAGGTCCTCCAACAGGGGACGCCGCATAGGGAGCCGAGAGCGCCTTCTCGACGAGGAGCAGCGCTGCAGGCGAGCCGAAGTGCTACTCCCCGGAGGCCGTGCGGCGCAAGGGACCCTTCGGCCCATTCGGCGTTCCGCGGCACGAGAGGAGGGGGAAGGGCCGCTCGACGCGGCGCGCTCCGAGCTAGAACCCGTGCGAGCTCAGGATGCCCTGCAAGATGTTGTAGGCCGCGAGCTGCGGTGGAGTCAGGCCGGACAGCGCGAGCGGCGTCGTTTCGGAAGGGTCGAGAAGTAGGTCGAAGAACTCCGTCGATCCGCTCGAGCCGGAGATCAACTTCCAACGCGCGTCGCGCGCGGTCTCTGCGAAGGTCGCGGGAGGCGCCTGTCCGTTCGGACGGAACTCTTCGGAGTAGCAATGGCGACGCGTGCCTCGGCCCCCAAGCAGCACCGGAACGAGCGAGTGGGCGTCGGCGAGCTGCAGCGGCCCCGGAAATCCCCACGCGATCGCGAGCGCCGTCGCGAAGAGATCACAGTCCTGAACCAGCTCGTCGCTCGCGCCCTGCCAAGAGACCGCTTGCCCCGCGAGGATGAGCGGTACCGAGACGCCGCCCTCGTAGAGCGTGCCCTTGGCGCCGCGGAGATTCGATTGGGTCAGTCCGGTGCTCGTTCCGTTGTCGGAGAAGAAGATCACCGTCGTCGTCCGCCAATCCACTGCCGCGAGGATGCGACCGATGGATCGATCGAGATAGCGGGCCATCGCGCGACTCTCCGCCATCCCCGTGATGGTCGGTGTCCCACCCATCCCCGGTGGGAAGTGCAGCGGCTCGTGAATCGCGTGGAAGCACACCTGGAGGAGCCATGGCCGACCGAGTGCCGCGAGAAAGCTCAGGGCCGAAAGCGCGTCTTCGGTTTCGTCGTCCGTGATGTAGCTCGTCGAGCCCACCGTGGCAACGCCCGCGGGGCTCGCGTAGGTCTTCGTGTAGCTCCCGTACGACTCCGTCGCATGGAGGTTCATCAACGCCCCGGCATACAGGTCGAAGCCTGCGGCGATGGGATGCCAGCCGCCAGCTCCCGGCGCGCCGACGTGCCATTTGCCGACAGCGACCTTGGCGTAGCTCGGCGGCAAGAGCTTCGGCAGGAGATAGGGGCGCGTCGGGTCGAGCCCGAAGGACGAGGAAGGCGAGATCGCGCGACCGATCAGATTGCGGTGCACATACTCGCCCGTGAGGAAAGCCGCTCGCGTGGGCGAGCAGCTCGGATGGCTCCAGAAGTTCCGGAACAGCAGGCCGCGTGAGGCGAGCTGATCGAGCGCCGGAGTCGGTGGCGCGATGCTGATGCCGTACGTGCTCAGCTTGTCCTTGCCCAGGTCGTCGGCCATCAGGACGAGAAGATTCTGGGCTCTGGCTCGCGAAGCGACGAGCAACAGGGCGAGTGCCGCGAAGGCCAGGAGCCGCCTGGTTCGAAAGCTTCGTCGCGAGCCAAACGGATCGGCGTTGTGTCGCTCGCCGATCCCAGAGCCGAAAGATAGGGTCACGGAGTGATCCTCCGCTGTGAATAAGAGAGTTGCCGTGAGAGCCAATCTCCCACGCGAGCCCGGCCTCCGCCGGTTCGCACATATCGGCGACGACGCCTACCGGGCAGGCCCAGAATACGAACGCCCCAAGTAGCTCGATAGCCCCGGGCGCGTTTTCGCGAGGGCCTCGTGCGGCGAGTCGCTCGACGTGCTCGCGCGTACCATGGAGCGCGAAGCCCCCTTCGCCGGCCCACACAGGCACCGCCCTCCATGCGTATCTCGCGCTATCCCACGCTCGCCGCCCTGAGCTCGAGCTTCGCGCTCTGCTGCTGCGCCCAGGAAGCGCCGTCGCCCCGCTTCGACGCCGCGGACGCCGTGCGGCACGCGCCGCCGCGCGCGCGCGCCGCCGATGCGGTGAACGAAGACTGGCCGGGCTTCCTCGGCCCGCGGCGCGATGCGCGCTCGCGCGAGACGCACATCGATCACACCTGGGACAGCGCAGGGCCGAAGCTCGTCTGGGAAGCGCCGCGCGGCGAGGGCTTCGCCGCGCCGGTGATCGTCGGTGAGCGCGTTCTGCACTACCATCGCGTCGGCGAGGTCGCGCGGCTCGAAGCGCGCGCGCTCGAGAGCGGTGCCCTGCAGTGGGTCTACGAGCACCCTTGCGATTACCGCGGCGAGATCGCCGCAGACGGCGGGCCGCGCGCGGCGCCCTTGGCGCACGGGGGACTCGTCTTCGTGCACGGCGTCGAGGGCACGCTGCACGCCGTCGAGCTAGAGATGGGGACGCGCGTTTGGAGCCGCGATCTGGCGCGCGAGTACCGCACGCCCGACAGCTGGTTCGGCGTCGCGGCGAGCCCGATCGCGCGAGGCGAGAAGCTCTTCGTGAACGTGGGCGGCGCGGACGACGCCTGTGTCGTGGCGCTCGAGGTGCAGAGCGGAAAGGAGCTCTGGCGAGCCGCCGGAGAACCCAAGTGGGGCGCCGATTGCGCTTCTCCCGTGCTCGCACCATGGGGCGGCGCCGAGAGACTCTTCGTGCTCTGCGGCGGCAAGACGCGGCCCGCGGTCGGCGGCTTGCTCCTCATCGAGCCCGAGAACGGCATCGTGGAGCAGCGCTTCCCCTTCCGCTCGCGCTCCGCGACCTCCGTGAGCGGCTGCTCGCCGCTCGTCGTGGACGACACGGTCTTCCTCACGGCGTCCTACGGCACAGGCAGCGCGCTGTTGCAACGCGGCGAGGACGGTGCGCTGCGCGAGCGCTGGAGAGCGAGCCGCATCGGCGTCCGCTTCTCGCCGCCGCTCTTTCTCGACGGCGCGATCGTCCTCATCGACGGCGTCGCGAATCAGGCCGGTGCCGTCGTGGGCCTCGATCCCGCGAGTGGAGAGGAGCGCTGGCGCTGCGAGCCCGCCGCCGATGCGGGCAGCCTCGGCGAAGGCAACCTGCTCGCGGTCGATGGGCGCGTGCTGGCACTCGGCGACGGCGGCGATCTCTTCCGCCTGCGCGTCGCGAGCGATGCCGCCGCGATCGAAGCTCGGGCGGCGCTCTTCGACGCGCCCGATTCCTGGACGCCGCTCGCTCTCGCCCGTGGCCTCCTCCTCGTGTGCCAGAACGAGCCCGATCGCCGCCAGGGGACTTCTCCGCGCCTCCTTTGTTACGATCTCCGCGCGCCGCGCTGAGACCTTCGCGCGCGCGACGGAGATCCCCGACCGAACGCGCCGACTCGTTCGCGGTAAGGGGCGGAACTTCGCCTCCAGGCCACCCGCGACGAACGGCGATCCATCTCCTGGCTCCGCTCTCCCCCCAGGGGCCGAGAGAGATGACGCCGTGATGGGTATCCGAACGATCTCGCCGATCAACGCCGCGGTCGCGCTCGTCGCGACCGCGGCGCTTCTCTTCCCGCAGCAGCCCGCGGCCCCGCAGCCGAACGTCCGGAGCCATCACGCGCTGCGCGAGGCCTCCCGCCCGCTCTTCGTGAAGAACTGCGGGCAATGGGATCAAGCCGTGCTCTGGGCCGCGCGCTCCGGCAACACTTGGATCACGCTCGAGCGCGACGGCTGGTCGCTGATCCTCGGAGCGACGCTGCCGCACGAGGGACGCGCCGTGCTGCGCGTGCACTTCGCGCTACGCGGCGCACGAGAGGCTCTGCGTGCCGAGCCCGAAGGCGCAGGCTGTGGTTCGCGCGCGTTCTTCCGCGGCAGCGATCCCGCGCGCTGGGTGACCGACCTCGCGGCGTATCGCAGCGTGTGTCTGAAAGGCGACGGCTTTGCCGTGCGCTTCCGCGAGAAGGCGGGGAGCTTCGCGTACGACCTCCTGCTCGACGAAGGAGCGACGCTCCGCGAGCTCGCGATCGAAGTGCAGGGCCACGCGGGTCTTCACCTCGATCAGGATCGCTCGCTGGTCCTCGAGACCGCGCTCGGCGTGATCCGTCAGCCTGCTCCGCTCGCTTGGTGCGGAGAGACGGCGTGCGAGCTGCTGCACGACGCGCGCTTCCGCTTGCTCGACGCGAACCACTTCGCGCTCGATCTCGCGGCAGCCGACGAGCTGCGCGATCTAGTGCTCGATCCGGAGCTGCGGACTTCGACGAGCTTCGGCGGACCGACTGGGGAGATCGCGTGGGACGTGATCGCCGTCGGTTCCTCGCGCCTCTGGGTCTGCGGCGAGACGGCGGATCTCGAGTTCCCCAGCACGACCGGCGGGCTCTTCGCGTTGCCTCCTCGCATGGGCACATCCTTCGTGTGCCTGATCGATCTCGCGTTGCCTCCGGAACAGCAGCTCGTCTACAGCGCGCTGATCGGCGGAAGCGAAGCTCAGGTAGCTCTCTGTCTTGCGGACGCCGGTACGAACGCGGTGTTCGTCGGTGGAAGACATAGCTCTCGCGACTTCCCGACGACGCCGGGTGCTTATTCGCGCCAGTTGACTGGCGACAGCGGCTCCTGGATCGCGAAGCTGGACCTCAGCGCTCGTGGCGCCGGGCAACTCGCGTGGTGCACGCTCTTCGGTGGGATCAACGGCGATCTCCTGCAAGAGCTGGTCCCCTGCGGCGACGGCGCCGTCGGCGGGATCATCTTCTGCTACTCCGCGGACTTCCCGACGACCCCCGGGGCCTTTCTATCCGACACCTCGGGTCGGCGCGGCTCGGCACTCTTCGAGCTCGATCCCCGCGCCAGCGGCAGCGCGCAGCTCCGCTACGCCACGCGCTTCCACGGTAACGAACCGGACGCCGCTTGGTCGCTGGCGCGCGATGGTGAGCAGTGGGTCATCGCCGGCACTGCGAGAAGCCTCGACCTACCGGTGACCGCCAACGCGTTCGCAGCGCTGCCTTCGCCGCTACGCCGCTACGATCACTACGACGGTTTCCTCGCGGTCCTCGATCCCCGCCTCACCGGCCGAGCGCAGCTCGTCTACGGAACCTACCTTGCCGGCTCGGGCGATGACCAGATCCGCTCCGTGCGCGTGCTCGAGCCGGGCATCTACGCCTTCGTCGGGGGCAGCGATTCGCAAGACTTCCCCATCACCGCGCGCACGTTGCCTGCGAGCCCTCGCGGAAGCTACGAGGCCATCGTCGGCATCCTCGACACGCATCGAGCACCGAGCGCACAGCTCCGCTACGGAGCGCTCTTCGGCGGCGAGGGCTCCGATGTCGCGGTCGACCTCGAGCTCGACCCCAGCGGCGCCCTCGTGCTGATCGGCTCGACGACCTCGCAGCATCTGCCGACCACCGAGGACGCGCAGCAACCGCGCGCGCACTCGTTCGGCTTCAACCAGCCCGAGCAATTCTTCGCCCGCATCGATCCGGCGCGCTCACCAGAGAAGCAGCTCATCCACTCCACCTATCACGGCGGCGACGGGAGCGACCTCGTCAACGGCGGAGCGCTCGCGCCGCCGCTGCTGGCGATCTCGGTGGGCACGACCTGGTCGTCCGACTTCCCCGAGACGCCGCGCGCACTCGGCAGCGTACATCCCGGCGACGCCACGCTCGTCGCGCTGGATCTCCTGCCCCGCGGCCTGACATCCATCGGCACGCCCACCTCGAGCTGCGCGCGCCAAGCCTCGCTCGGCGCCAATAGCGAGCCGCGGATCGGTGTCCGCGACTTCGAGCTCTGGTGCGGTGGCGCGCCCGGCAGCGCGCTGGGCGGACTTCTCTTCGCAACCGACGTGCTCGCGAGCCCCCTCGCGATCGGACCGCTCGCGTTGCATCTCGATCCGTGGCGAGCGCTGGCCATACCCGTGCAGAGCGATACGAACGGCCGCGCGCGATGGATCCTCTCGATCCCTCGGCAAGCGAGCTTGGTCGGCACCACTCTCGCGCTGCAGTGCCTCTGGAGCGAGCCGCACGATGCCGGCGCCTGCGTCGCGAACGAGCTCTCGGCCTCGAACGCGCTGCGCGTCGCCTTCGCGCACTGATCCGCCAGGGCGCGAGCCTAGCGCTCGCGCCCCGACGTTCACGTTTGCACTAGCCGATCGCGGCGGTGATGCTCGCGACCACGCCGTCGAGACCGCTCAGGATGTCGCCCTGGGCCGCAAGCACGCGCTCCGCCACCGGCTTCATCGTCTGCAAGCCCTGAAGGCTGAGGTCGCCCTTCAGGTACTGACGCACGTCGCGGAGATCGGTGAAGAAAGGCGTGAACTTCTCGCGCAGCGCTTCGATCTTCATCTGGATGCCATCGAAGGTCTCCGCGGTAGCGGCACGACGCTCGGCGGCGACTTCCTTCGCTTCCTCGCTCTCGAGCTTGTCGAGCTGGCTATCCCAGAACGCGAACTGCTCGAGCACCATGTTGCCGGCAACCTGGCGCTGCGCCTGCGAACGCTCGAGGCGTCCTTCGAGCCCGGCGAGCTCCTGCGCGAAGCTGAAGCTCTGCGGCTGCAGGTCGGCCTGCGGCTTCATCACCAGATCCGAGAGTGCCGCCGTCACCTTCTCGATCTGGCCCTTCAGCGCGATGGCCTCGTTGCGCAGGCCATCGAGGCCAGTCGCGACCTTCGGCGGGAGCGGCTGGGGATCGCTGCCGCAGCCGATGGGCAGAGCGAGGCAAGAGCTGAGGGCGAGAAGGGCAAGTCGGGAAAGGAGGCGATGGTTCATGTCTAGGATCTCCTGGGAGAAGGGCGAAGATCAGAGCACGGGAGCAGATATGCGACCATGCGCCCTTTGGGGGGCTACTGGCGATCAGAGCCGTTGCCGGCGCTCGAGGTCGCTCTCGTTCTCGAGGGGGTCGTTGGTTCAAGGCGGGCAAGACCGCGAGATCACGGCGGAAGTGGCGAAGAGCTCCTATGGCTCGACCTAGCACCTCCCGAGAGCCAGGTACCACGGGTTCTCCTGCCCCTCATCACGGGGCAGCCAGCAGCCGAACTCGGCGAGGATCCCCTACGTCGCCTCTCTCGCAAGCCGTCGTCACGGCATCAGCTCAGCCGCGATGGAGAGCGCGACGTGACCATTGACGTGCCTGCGACCATCCGCAGGCCCGAGCATACCGCTGAAGATCTCGACGCTGCTGAAATCCTGAGGCAGGCGCCTCACGCTCGCGGCGATGCTCAGCGTGCAGCGCGTCGCGCCTTCCGGGCCGGCCGTGATCTCGACCGGAACGACGTGCTGGGACATGTCCCCGCGGCCATTCAACTGGCTGGCGAACTCGCCGGAGGTACCGTCGTCGAGCTCCCAGGTGGTTCGAACCTCGGCATCCTGGTTCCGCCATTCGGCGTTCGAGCAGATCCGAAGGCGCCGGAAGCGCCGTGGATTCGGCATCGTGAGGAGAAGTCGCGCAGTGATCGCCCGATCTCGGACCAAGGGAGCGAGGACGCAGCGGATGAAGAACTCCTGATCGGGTGCTTGCGGCTCCTGCTGGCCATTGAGCCAACGCCCCCAACCATCATCGAGATCCAGCTCCAGCCCCGAGGGCAACGGAGAGAAGACGCTGCCCCATGTGAAGGAGAGGTGATTCTCGTCCGGTGGAAGGCTCTGCGAGCTCAAGAGAACGATCTCCGTGCGTTCGAACGGCAGGCATTGAACGCGCTCGACCATCTCCTGCTCTCCACGCGGTCCCGTGGCCCGCACCCAATACCCTTGGCCCGCGGGAACCCAGTGATACCCGGGCGCGAAGTGCCATCGCGGCTCATGGCTTCCGGCCACGCCCACCTCGAAGCTCGCGTCACCCAGTCCTGTTCCGAGACGGAGGAGCGAGTAGGGGCGGTCGCGGGGCGGTTCTTCCTCTCCTGGAGGCATGTGCGGTCGATTCGCGGTTCCGAGCCAGTTCCCTGCCGGACCCAGCTGATCGGCGCCGATGGTGAGCAAGGTAACGCGATGGTCCTTCCTCGCTCCGGGCTCGATCTCGATCTCTCGGGAGACCCGATGCACCGGAAAGGGCGAGAGCTGTTCGTAGCGCTTCGGGTGGATCGTCTCGGGATAGTGATAGTGCAGCGTGTAGACGCCGGGCTCGATTTCGAGTGGATCGTGGGGCAGGCTGCGCTTCTGCGACTCGTCGTCGCCGAGCCAGAAGAAGCCGCCCCGATTCACAGCATCCACCGTCAGACGATAGGGCTCCCGCGCTCGGGCCGTTAAGAAGCCCGCCCCGAAGAGACTCGTTCCTCCTCCGACGAGGAAGAGCCGCCGCCCGATGGTCGAGCGAGAGAAGCGCGCCAGGATCCCCGGCGCATGCGCGGTCACGGGTCGATCGCTGAGCAAGCGGCGCAGATCTTCACCGAGCGCCCGAGCCGATGGGTAGCGGTGCTTCGCCAGGGGCTCCAACGCCCGATAGAGCACGCCGAGGAGCGGTGGTCCGAGCTGCTGCGCGCTGCTCGGGAGGAGGGCGCGAGACCTCCCCGCGTAACGCACGAGCTCCTCCTCGCTCGAGAAGAGATCGCTGCCGAACAGCCCGCGCCAGAGCACGAGGCCCAAGGCGAAGAGATCGGTGCGAGGCCCGAGCTCCTTCAGGCGACCCGCGAGCTGCTCGGGAGCCATGTATCCCGGAGTGCCGAGACGCATCCCCGCGCGCGTCAGGGACACCGGACGGAACACGTCCCGGGCGATGCCGAAGTCCACGAGCGCGGCGGAGAGGTCGGGCCGGACCAGGATGTTCTGTGGCTTGACGTCGCGATGCACGACCCCGCGCTCGTGCGCGTGCTCGAGAGCTTCGACGATCCCGATCATCAGGCGCAAGAAGCGCCGCCTCCAGGCATCGTCCTCGAGCAGCGGAGTGCGGCATCCTTCGGCCAGCGCGCGAGCGATCGGTCCCGCGGGTCTCTCGGTGGCCAGCTCTTGAAAGGTCGCCTCCAGGCTCTGCCCCTCGATGAGCTCCATCGCGAGCCAGCCCAGCCCGTCCGACCGCATTCCGTGCGACAGATACGCCGCGATGTTCGGGTGCTGCAGCGTCGCCAGAACTTTGGCTTCGCTCTCGAAGCGGGCGCGCGCGCGATCGCGCTCCGCCATCATGACCTTGAACGCGACCAAGGGTCCCTCGGGGGACTGCGCGAGATAGGTCGCACCCATGCCGCCGTAGCCGAGCAAGCGCTTCAGCTCGAATCCATCGATCGCCTGGCCGCTCAAGTCGAGCAGCGCGACCGACGCTTCTTCTCGACGCTCGGAAGCCAACAGCTCCGCGAGCATCTGCAGCGGATCTCTCCCCGAGCCGAGCACGCGATCCAGGCGCTGGCGAAGCCGCTCAGCGCTCTCCGGGACCCGCTCTCTCGGTTCCCCTCCCTGCACGTCCGCGTCATCGCTCATCGACCGAACTCCCTCACCACCGCTCCTTCAAGCGCCGCAGCCCCCGGGAAACACGCTGCCGGGCAGCTTCCTCGCTGATCCCGAGACGAGCCGCGATCTCCGCGTAGGAGAGCTCCTCCATGAGTCGCCACTGGATCGGCAGCCGCTCCTCCTCGGGGAGACCTGCGAGCAGCTGCCCCGCGCGTTCGCGCTCCTCTGCGTTCGCAGCCGCGCGCGACGGAGTGCCCGAAGGATTCGCCCCGACCTCACTCGGCAATGCCGCCGGAGCGGCGAATCCACCGCGCTTCGCAGCTCCCAACCTCCGTGCGTGCTGGACCTTCCGGCGACCGACCAGCGCGTCCACGAAGGCGAAGAACTCCTGCCAGCTCCGGCCGCGGAACTCCTCGATGGCGTCGATGAGATCGATGAGGACGTCCTGCGTCAGATCCTCGGAGTCCATCGAGCCGCGCAAGCGATCGCCCGAGGCGAGGCGCTGGGAGCAAAGGGCCCGAACGCGACGCAGGAGCTCGTCCTGCAAGAGCGCCCCCAGATCACGGCGCGCCTCGCGCAGAGCGCGCACGAGCTGGTCGAGATCCGCGGGCGTGGTCATGGGCAAAGGCATGCGATCGAGTTCGAGCGGGACGGAGCCATGCGGCGTTCCGCGGCCGCGACTCCAGTTCTAGGAGAGGATCCGCGGGCAAGGGAAGAGGGCGAAGCGCCGGCGCGCGTGACCAGCCTCGGCAAGAGAAGCTCCGAGTCCTCTCCCGAGCAAGAAAACTAGAGGCGGCCGTCACGCCTTCGCCGCCTTCGCCCTCCGGAAGGTGCGCACTCGAGAGCGGATCGGCCCGGTAAGTCCATCGAGCACCGCGTCGCCAGCTCTCCGTGCGCATCCCGTCCAGAAAGGAGGACCCATGTTCCACCCGCCCGCCCGAGCCATACTCGCCGCGCTCGCTTTGCTATGCAGCGCGCCCCCGTGCCTCTTCGCCCAATCCAGCTTCTACGTCGACGGGCAATCCGGCCTCGATGTCCCGGGCAACGGATCCAGCACGGCCGCGCCGTGGAAGACGATCTCCTATGCCCTGAGCCGCATCACGCCGCCCACCCAAGTGCAGTCCGTCCACACGCTGCACCTCGCGGGAGGCCAGGTCTATTCGCCGGCCACCAACGGAGAGAGCTTCCCGCTCACGATGCTCTACAACGTGGCCCTGCTGGGATCGTCCACGAGCTCTCGCGCCATCTTATCGCCCCGCTCCTCTGAGTCGGCGATCGTCTTCGACCGCGGCACCATCTACAACCGCAACCAGGTCACGCTGCGCAACCTCGAGATCCGCGGAGCTCAGGTCGGCGCGCTAATGGGTGGGAACCCCGGCATCCGTCATCGCCCTCGCTTCTGGAACTGCGTCTTCGATGGGCAGGCCCAGGCTGGCGTCCGCATCGACGAGCGCGGGAACCAAATCACCGACCCGCGCTTCTTCCAGTGCATCTTCCGCGGCAACACCGGCGCTCCGGGGATCGATGCCTTCGCCCAAGGTGACAACGCGGTGGTGCGCCCGGACATCGAAGAGTGTGAGTTCACCGGTTCCGGACGCGGCATCCAGATCCGGGACACCAGCGGCGCGGGCTCGGATGTCGGTGGAATCGTCGCTTACTCGACCTTTCAGGGCAACACCGCAGGGGTCTTCCTGCTGTCGGGCAACAACGCTTTCCTCTCGCGCCTGGAAGTGAGGAGTTCGCACTTCCGTTCTTGCGGCGACGGGATCTCGATCCAGGTCGGCCGTCCCTATGACCCTCTCGTCACCGTGGAGTCGTGCGTCTTCCTTCAGTGCGGCTACGGTTACCGACTCAACGGCAACTTCACTCCCGGGCAGTACAGCTTCACTCTGCGGAGCAATGTTGCCCGACACTGCTTCCAGGGATTCCGACACGAGGTCAGGGGCACAGGAGACGTCCGCATCTTCTCCGAGAACAACTTGGCCCTGGAGAACCAGACAGAGGGCTTCGTTGTCGATCATCCCTTGGACGACGCAGTGAATCTGGTGGTGGACTCCGTTAGTGACCGAGCACTTTGCAACACAGGGTACGGCTTCTTCTGTTGGCTCGGCCCGACGAGCACCAGTAGCCTGCGGCTCGTCAACGGTGTATTCGCAGGCAACGGATACTCCGGGCTCTTGTTCGGCGGTGGCAACGACGTCGCGATCCAGACATCGACGATGGCGGACAATGCTCGTTACGGCGTTCATCTGGAGAGTCGCTTTCCTTCGCGGTTGCAGGTCGATCACTGCATCGTTGCGAACAACACCTGGGGCGAGCTGAACCAGAGCTTCCCGATCGCCTACTCCTGCTTCCAGAACCAGACGCACGCGGGCACGGGAAATCTGCGCACGGATCCCCAGCTCTTTCGCCCGCACTACAAGTTGCAGCCGACATCACCTTGCATCGACGCCGGTAACCGCGCTGCACGCATCCCCTCTCCCGACTATGAAGGCGACCCGCGTCCGCTGCTCGGTCGTCTCGGCAGCCAAGGCGGTCCCGACCTAGGCGCGGATGAGTGGAACCCGAACGGCAATGCCGTCCCGGTCGGCGTCGCCGGCTTCGGAGCCGACGGTTTCCATCCGACCATCGCCACGCCCTCTACACGCTTCACGACGAACAGCACTTTCCACATCGACCTGCGCGGCGCGATCGACTTCTGGCAGAACCTCGCCCAGATCGGGATCCTCACGGTGGGGCTCAACGTAGCGCCTTCACCGGCCGCCGTCTTCGATCTCGGCCTCCTCGGCGCACCGAGCTCCTACCTCTGGATCGACCCGCTGAGCACGATCGGCCCCTATCCCGTCGGCCCCGGTGGATCCATCTCCCTACCGGTCTCGATCCCAGCTAACGGCATCTTCATCGGCCAGGTGTACACCGCGCAGTGGTGGGTCCTGAAGCTCGGCACCAATCCCGCCAGCATCGTCACCACCGACGCCCTTCGAATCACGATCGGCTGACGCCGACCCAGCCCATCTATGCTGCCGCGAGCGTGGGGCTCGCGGATCCACGGGAGCTGTCGCAAGGCGGCTCCCGTGGTCTATTCCATGCCGAGGCTCGCGCCTCGTCGCGATCGGACTTCGAACGCGGCGGACGATCGCTCACGACTCGCCACCATCGTCCGCCTCGAGCGAACCGATCCCGCGCGCTGCCGATGCGCCGAGCTGCGGGATCGCTCGACTGCATCGACTACCAACGCACCGGTCGAGCCCACGCTTCGCGGATCGCCAGACCCAGTGGAGCACGGGGCGTTGCCGCGATCGCAGCTTCCCGGTGAGTTGCAACACCGGCCGAATCGCTCCTTGCACCATCATCTCCAGCACCGCAGTGTCGACGCAGACCTGGTCGACACTCGATACCCCCTCGGGGCTTGGGCCAGAGCCGTGGAACTCTCGTCGAGGTGCACCCCGAGCCGCACGAGCTCGTGGAGGCGGGTTCGGTTCGCTGGTTTCAGAGAGGAGATCTCGGAGCAGGAAGCAGCTCGGGATGGCTTGGCAACGAATCGTTGGAGAAGAGGCGCTCTGGCGCTTGCACGATACTTCAGGCGAGGACTTCTCCATCAAGAGCGTGAACGTCGCAGTCCTCGTCCCCTGAGATGGGAGCAGGATGCCAATGTCCTCGACGAGGAAGCTCTGCAGCTCGTCGTGCAGCTCTGCGCGCCGGCGGCTATCCTCTTTGCGCCAATCGCAACATCGACCAATGCTCGCCGCCCCCAACCCTCACCCCCGCCTCGTCATCCTCGGCGGCGGCTTCGCCGGCCTCGCCGCTGCACGCGCGCTGCGGAAGGCACCGATCGAGATCACCCTCGTCGATCGGCGGAACCATCACTTGTTCCAGCCGCTGCTGTATCAGGTCGCGACGGCGGCGCTGAATCCGGCGGACATCGCGTATCCGATTCGTTCGGTGCTGCGGAAGCAGAGGAACGTGCGGACGATCTTGGCGCGCGCGGAGCGGATCGAGGTCGGGGCGAAGCGCGTGGTGCTCGTCGATGGGGTGGTGGAGTACGACTATCTGATCGTCGCGACGGGGGCGACGCACAGCTACTTCGGGCGCGATGAGTGGGAGCCTTGGGCGCCGGGGCTGAAGACCGTCGAGGATGCGCTCGAGGTGCGGCGGCGCGTGCTGTCGGCGTTCGAGGCGGCGGAGCGGGAGCCGGATCGGCAGCGGGTGCGAGAGCTCTTGACCTTCGTCGTGGTGGGTGGAGGTCCGACGGGCGTCGAGCTCGCCGGAGCCTTGAGCGAGATCGGGCGGCTCACGGTGGCGAAGGACTTTCGGACCTTCGATCCGCGGAGCGTGCGCGTGGTGCTGGTGGAAGGCGCGGAGCGCGTGCTCCCGGTCTATCCGGTGGAGCTGTCGGAGAAGGCGCGGCGGCAGCTCGAGCGCTTGGGCGTGCAGGTGCTGACCAGCGCGCGCGTGACCGAGATCGATGCGAACGGTGTCCGGCTCGGCGAGGAGCGCATCCATGCGCGCACGGTGCTGTGGGCCGCGGGCGTCGCGGCGTCGCCGCTCGCGAAGAGCTTGAGTGTCCCGCTCGATCGCGCGGGGCGCGTGCTGGTGGAGCCCGATCTCAGCTTGCCGGGGCATCCCGAGGTGTTCGTCGTCGGGGACTTGATGAGCCTCGCCTGCGAGGGGAAGCCCGTGCCGGGAGTGGCTCCTGCGGCGCTGCAGGCGGGGCGCGCGGCGGCAGCGAATGTGCAACGCTTGATGCAAGGGCAGCGCGCGCAGGCGTTCCGCTATCGCGACAAGGGCTCGCTCGCGACGATCGGGCGCGCAGCCGCGGTGGCGCAGCTCGGAGGATGGCGGTTCAGCGGGTTCTTCGCGTGGTGGCTGTGGTGGGTGGTGCACATCGCCTACCTGATCGGGTTCCGCAATCGCCTCGTGGTGATGATGGGATGGGCGTGGCAGTACTTCGCGTTCTCGCGTGGCGCGCGGCTCATCACGGGGCGTGCGTGGCAGCCCAGCGCGGCGGCACCGAAGGGCGCGGAGCCCGCAAAGAGCGCACCGCAAGAGGCGCTGCGCTGAGCACGGCGCGACCTGCGCTTCGGTGAGAAGTTTCTGAGGCGCGGGGTTCCACTCTGCGCGTCCGAGCCTAGGGTGCGCGTTTCCCCCTTCGCGAGGAACGATGCGAGGACCCTGGAAGATCCTGATCTGGTTGCTCGCGGGTGCGCTGCTCGGTGCGCTGCTGCAGAGCTGGCACGGCATGCCGCCGAGCTCGCCGCTCGCGCTCGAAGATGCGGCGCGCGTCGAGGGAACGACGACAGCGCCGGGCGTGCGCGTGGCCGCGGCGCCGGCGCGCTCGCGCATCGCGCCCGGTGATGTGGTCCATGCGCTGGTGCTCGAGCGCGGCCTCCCGACCGAGCGGCGCTGGCCGACCCCCGATGTCGCGAGCTATCGCGCCGGGATCGCGAACGCGCGCTGCGGAGCGCTGGTGTGGCACGAGCTCGCGCGCGGTGCCCTCGAGCCCATCGCGCTCGAGCTCGATCCGCGGAGCTCGCTCGCCACGTGGATCGCGCC
Organism: Planctomycetota bacterium; assembly: GCA_016719295.1. Lineage (GTDB taxonomy): Bacteria > Planctomycetota > UBA1135 > UBA1135 > JADKAF01 > JADKAF01. The sequence goes on along the minus strand of JADKAF010000001.1, from coordinate 4,726,606 downwards.
CTTCGCCTTCGTGGCCGATCTCTTCCTCGTGCTGCTGAAGATGCTGATCGTGCCGATCGTGCTGAGCTCGATCATCGTCGGCGTGATCGGCGTCGGGACGACGGCCAGCCTGAAGCGGCTCGGTCTGCGCACGTTGGCGTACTACACCGCGACGAGCGCCCTCGCGATCGCGATCGGCCTCACGTTGGTGAACCTGATCCAGCCCGGGCGCGGCGCCGCCCTCGGATTGCCTCCGAGCCAGCGCTTCGCCGAGGTCGCGCAGACCTCGTTCGCCGAGGTCCTGCTGCGCATCGTCCCTTCGAACGTCTTCGCAGCGCTAAGCGACAACGCGAGCATGCTCCAGGTGATCTTCTTCGCGCTCTTCTTCGGCATCTGTGCGATGCAAGTCGAAGCGCACCACCGCGAGACCCTGCAGCGCTTCTTCACCGCGACCTTCGAGGTGATGATGCGCCTCGCCGGGACGCTGCTGCGCCTCATCCCCTACGGCATCTTCTGCCTTCTCGTGAAGATCGTGGGAACCACGGGCTTCGCCGTGTTCGAGCCACTGGCCTGGTATCTCGTCACGGTGACGGCCGGGATCCTGATCCACGCCGCGGGCGTGCTGCCCTTGCTCTTGCGCTGGATCGGGCGCATTCGCCCCGCTGCCTACGCGAAGGCCGTGAGCCCCGCTCTCGTGACCGCGTTCTCGACCTCGTCCTCGAGCTTGACCTTGCCCGTGGCACTCGAGGTCGTCGAGAAGCGCGGCGGAGTATCGAATCGCGTGGTCTCGTTCGTGCAGCCCCTCGGCGCGACCGTGAACATGGACGGGACGGCGCTGTATGAGTGTGTGGGCGTGATCTTCCTCGCGCAGTACTACGCGTCGATCGGCGGCTTCGAGCTCGGCCTCTCGACGCAGCTTCTCGTGGCGTACATGGCGCTCGCGGCGTCGATCGGCGCCGCCGGGATCCCCTACGCGGGCTTCGTGATGATGGTGATGATCCTCTCCGCGCTGCGCTTGCCCGTGGAAGGTGCCGCGCTCTTGCTCGTCGTCGATCGCCCGATCGACATGCTGCGCACGACGACCAACATCTGGAGCGATTGCTGCGGCGCAGCGATCATCGCGCGCTTCGAGGGTGAGAGGCCCACAGGTTCCATCTAGAGCCGCTCGCGTCGTCGTCCCCCAGGCCGACTTGGTGGCTGCGCTCTGGGCGAGCGACCTCTAGAATGAGCCTCGTCGAAGGCGGCGCGGGAGACGCCGTCCGACCTGGGACCCCTCGACCAAGGAGCAGAACGTGATGGAACGAACCCGCGAACAACAGTTCGAGTGCACCGAAGGCGATTGGCAGCCGACCGCGCACGGGCACCTCCTCGGAGACGTGCTGCAGCGCCAGCGCCTAGTGCGCGGCAAGGACGTGCTGGAGCTCGGCGCCGGCGTCGGGAACCACACCGTGCTCCTCGTGCGCGGCGGCGCGCGCCATGTCGTGGCGACCGAGATCACGGAAGAGCGCCTCGAGACCACGCGCCACAACGTGGAGCGCCTCTGCGGCAAGGACGCACCGGTCGAGTACCGCGTCGCGGATTGGCTGCGCACGACGGGCAAGTTCGATCTCGTGGTAACCAACCCGCCCTTCGCGAAGTCCGGCAAGCGCAACCGCCGCTACTTCCTCGACAAGCTGATCCTCGATTCCTTCCGGCGCCTGAAGCCCGAAGGCGAGCTGCTCTTCGTGCAGTCGAGCATGGCCGATCTCAACCTCTCGATTCAGATGATGCTGCGGAACGGCTACGAGCCACGCATCCTGGCCCAGCGCGAAGAGCCCTGGCGCGAGTACTACTTCGAAGATCCGCGCTTCCTGCTCGAGGCCGAAGAGGTCGAGGGCGGCTACGACGAACGCGACGGACAGCGCTTCGAGATCCTGAGCGTGCTGCACGGGCGGCTGCGGAGCTGGAGTCCACCGGCCTTCGCGCACTGAGAGGGTGCGCGGAGAACGGGGCTTACAGCCTCTCCGCGCCCTCCTGGCGCGTCGCCCGACGGCGCTGCACCCCTTTGCCGAGCCGTTCCTGCTCACGCTCTGAGCGCGGTACTCTCCGCGCTCAGGGCGCGTGCGTCGGGACCAAGGCATCCTGCATGGGCACGCGCGCCGCGGATCGCGGACCGATCGAGAGGGGGCGCGACGGCTCCGTTCGTGCCGGCGCTAGCGGACAGCCGCCCGATACTCGTCGAGCACGCGCTTCAAGATCGCGATGTCCGACTCGAACGACTCGGGCGGTAGCGGGCCGAACGAGAACCGGAAGAACGAAGCGTACGGCGAGCGATAGCTCGGGTCCTTGCTGTGCGGCCGCGCCATGTCGCAGTCGAAGCCCCTCAGGATCGCCGCGCCATGCTGGAACAGGCGGCGGTTCAGCTCGTCGGCGTCGAGCCCGCTCGGCAGCTCGAGCCAGTGGTAGAAGCCGCCGTCGCCCGTGTGCACCTTGAGACCCATCGCCGCGAACGCGCGGCCGTAGCGCTCGCGCTGCATGCCGTAGTGTCTGGCCACCGCTTCGCGCGCCTGCGCCACGCGCTCCTTCCGCAGCAACTCGACGGCGTAGAGCTGCGAGGGGTGGCTGACGCCGCCCATCCCGAAGCTCGAGAAGTTCGACAGAGTTTCGATGTTCTTGCGACTGGCGATGATCCAGCCGATGCGAATGCCGGGAGACTGCAGGCCCTTGGTGCAGGCACCGGCGAGAAAGACGTTGCTGTTGTCGAGGTCCTTCACGTAGCGGATGCCGCTGACACCGCGGCTCTCGTGGAACATCTCGTAGGCCTCGTCGAGCAGGATGCCGCTCTTCTCCTGCTCGGCCATCGCCATCAGCTCCTCGAGCTCGGCGCCGGCACGCGTGTGCCCGGTGGGGTTGCCGGGGTTCGACAGCACGGCCATGAGGTGTGTCTTCGCGTTCAGGCCCTGTCGGTCGAAGTAGGTCGCGTTCGCCGGATGGAAGCCGTTCTCGCGGGTGAACGGCACGACGCGCCAGCTGGCCGCCGTCTGCGTCAGGATGTCGAGGTAGGCCGGCCACTCGACGTGGCCGATGCGCACCTCGACGTGCTTCTTCAGGAACGCGAGCACCGTGTAGATGCCGGGCCGGCCGCCGGCGAACACCATCACGTTCTCGGGGGCGATGCGCGAGCCGTAGAAGTCGTTGTAGTGCGCGGCGATCGCCTCGCGCAGCAGCGGGTGCCCCCACGCCTTCGGATACAGACGATCGTCCGAGGTCACGGCGACGCTGCTCGGCAGAGCCGGGCCGCCGGGCAGCGGCGTCGTCAACGGGAAGCCCTGCGACCACGGGTGCGTGCCGGGCGAGCCCATGAACTTCCCGAAGGCGTCGCGAAACGCATACAGGGTCTCGTAGATGCCCATCGGCGGGCAGTCGTCGGACAGGAAGGAGGCGCGGTTCATCGTGGGGGCTCTGGACGGTGAAGGGGGACCCGATGCGAGCCGGGAAGATGTCCGCCGCGATGGCGAAAGTCCATCCTCGCTCCCGCCGCCGGTTGGCGAGATCGCGCAGTCCCCGCTTCCCCACCAGCACGCGCACCGCGCTGCTGGAGCTCCCCACAACCCACGGCGAGCGTGACCGAGAGCTGCGCACGATCGCAGGGCCTCTCCAACGCGTAGCCGCCCACGCGTCGCCACGAGCGTCTGCGATGGGCCGAGCTGCTCCGCCGTACCTATGCCATCGATGTCCCGCTCCCGCCGCCTGCGCCCCTACGATCCACCTGGCCCGCCGGGCTGCAACGGCGGCACTGGGGTTAGCTGCTCGTCTAGATCAACGCACCCGACGCATCGATCTGCCGATCGAGCTCGAGCACGCGCGGTGGCAGCTCGCGCGCGCGGCGGCGCAGGATCAGCGCGCACTGCAGCAGCTCGGCCAAGACCTCGTCGATGACCTCGGTGGGGACTCCGTAGAAGAGGAAGTTCACCGGGGTCGTGTCGGCGGCGAGCCAGAGCTCGCGCGGCGCGCGGATCGAGCCGGGCTCGAACTCGAAGCGCACGGCGCGGCCGTAGAGGCGCTCGGAGAGCGGGTCGCGGAGGTCTTGCACCTTCAAGAGCACACGCTGGCCGCGCACGCGCGGCTCGCGTTGCTGCAGCAGCTCGTCGATCCAGCGCAAGGCGCCGGCGAACTCGACGCGCTTGGTCGAGGCGCTGACGAGCAGGAGCTCCGCGCGTTCACCTTCGAGGAGCCAGCTCTCGAGGGCTTCGCGCTCGAAGACGCTGGCGCCGGCCGCGCCCGCGACGAGATCACAGGAACGCAGCCAATCGGCGGGGAGCTCGCCCAGCGCTCGTGCCTCGAGCGAAGCTCCGCTGCGGGCTTCGGCGGCTTGGCTCGGCGGTACGACCAGGTCCACGCCGCGAAGGGCGTCGGGATGTCCCAAGCGCTGCCCGAGGCGCCGCTGGAGACGCGAGCCGATCGCGCCGCGCGAGCCGATGACGAGCGCGCGCCGGCGGGAGAGAACGCGGCCCATCGAGTGCAGCACCATCTCCGTCGCGGTCAGAACGGTGGCCGCGACTTCGTCCGCTTCGACTTCGATCTTTACGCGTGACGTGGCGATGGTGAGCGCCGGTCGCGCGAGTGCGCCCAAGCGCGCTTCGACTTCGCGCAGGCGATCGAGGCCGTTCCGCGTGTGCTCGACGCTGCCGAGCCAGCGCTCGCCGAGCAGCTCGGCGAGCGGGAGCTCGGGCGTGTGCAAGACCGAGCGCGGCACAGGCAGATCGGCGAGGCGCGCGTTCGCGGCGAGCGCTTCGTGGAGCAGCGGCGCGAGATAGCCGCCGTCCTCGATGACGAGGAGCTCTTCGTTCGCCGAGGCCGCGCGCTCGGCCTGCGCGACGAGCTGCTGCACCCCGACGCAGCGCATCGCGTCGAGGAAGCGCAGGCCGCGTTCGCGGAGATGTTCGTTCAGCAGCTCGCGCTCGGGCAGATGCGAGAAGCGCGCCGAGACTTGGTAGTGGCCTTCGAGGCGCTGCTCGTCGGGGATGTGCACGAGGGCCAAGCAACGCAGCTCTTCGGCGGGCACCTCGAGCAGCGCTTCCAGGAACTCGTCCGGCGTGCGCGCGGCGTAGGTCACGAAGAGCACGACGAGATCGCGGCAGCCGAGCTTCCGCAGCGCGGCGATGACGCCGAGGACTTCGCTCGTGTTGTGGTGGACGAGTAGGATCTTCGTGCGCGCGAGCGGCTGCTCAGCGGCGCTCGCGGCCACGCGCTGCACCTGCGGCAGACGGCGCAGGAAGTCGCCGAGGTCGCGGCGCGTGCGATGCTCGCCCAAGCTGAGGTTCAGCACACGGCCGAGCTGGCTCTGATCGACGTAGATCGGCAGCTCGCCGGTGAGAAGGCGCAACACTTCGCCGCGCGCGAGCAGCGCGCGGATGCCGCGGTCCTCGAGCGCGAGCAAGAGGCGCTTCAGGTCGCGATCGAGCGCGCCGGGCTCGCCTTCGAGCGCGTAACGGACCGCGGCTTCGTTCCACGCGAGAGAGACGCGTTCGAGCCCCAGCAGGTCGGCCTTGTCGAGCTGAGCGAAGAGGTGGTTCCCCGGTTGGCGGCGCTCGGTGGCGGAGTGGCGCCCGCGCTCGGCTTCGCGTCGCACGGCCTCGGCCAGCGTCTGCGAGATGCGCGTCGAGCCGGCGATGAACGCGCGCTCCGCGCCGAGCTCGAGGCGCACGTGCGGCAGCGACGCGAGATCGGTGCGTCGCCCGCGCGCGCTCTCGATGCTGAGGCGCAGGGAGCAGCGCGGCTCTCCGGCGCGCGCGAGGCGCTCCAGCACGAAGCGCGGCGCGAGCGCGGCTTCGAGCTCGAAGACGAGTGCCTGCGACGGCGTCGCGGGATCGATGGGGAACAGTGCCTGGCGATAGCGCTCGACCTGCAGCGTGCCGAAGAGCGCGCGCAGGCGATCCTGCAGCAGCTCGGGATCGCGCGCGAGCTCTTCGCCGACCTCGCGCTCGGCGCGCACCCGCACGCGCTGCACGTGGAGCTCGGCGGCGAGCTCCTTGTTCTCCGCGACGCGCAGGTCGCGCGTGAAGTCGATCTCGTCGCGCTGCGCGTGCACCGCGGCGAGGATCATCTCGCCCAGCGCGCGCGAGAGCACGCTCAAGCCATGGAAGAGCGGCAGCTCGCGGAGATCGAGCTCGAAGAGCGCGCCGCGGCGTACGACTGGCGGACCGAGGGCGCTGGCGAAGCTCTCGCCGCTCGGTCCGGCTGCGTTCTCAGGCACGGCGCCGCTCCCAGCCGGGGAGCTCGTAGCGGGCCTCGCCGGCGACGAAGGTCGCGACGACGCGCGGCATCGCTCCGCCGAGGAAGGGGTCGCGATCGAGGATCAGCAGATCGGCCTTCTGGCCATCGCCGAGAGTGCCGAGGCGAGCGTCGAGGCCGAGCGCGCGCGCGCCCTCGACGACGTTCGCGCGCAGGGCCTCGCCGAGCTCGAAGTAGTCTTCGGCGAAGGCCCCGCCCTGCCCGCGGCTGTGCGCGAGCAGCGCTGCGAGGGCCCCGAGCGCCGGGCGATCGTCGGGCGGCGCGCTGAGGCCGACGCGCCCGCCGCGCGAGGCGAGCGTCGCGGGCACCGGCTCGTCGCCATGGCACGGAACCGCAGCGAAGCTCACGTGCACACCGCTGCGCTCGAGGCGCACGCGCTCGCGCTCCGCGAGGCTGCGCACGCCGAAGAGCAGGTGCGCGGGGCGCGGGACGGCGACGGCTTCGAGCAGGTCGAGCGCTTCGGCTACCGCGTCGGCGTGCGGCGCGAAGAGCCAGAGCGGGAAGCCGGCGTTGGCCGCTTGGCGCGCGAGCTCGAGGCGCGTCGGGCGATGGTCGACACGCGCGCTCGCGGGGAGCTCGAAGGACGCGTCGGAGTCGAACGCGAGCAGCATCCCGCCGCGGCGCAGGAAGCTGTCGCCGAAGCCGGCGACGACGCCGGCCTTGCGGCAAGCGTCGAGCTCGTCGGGCAGGATCGAGCTCGAGACGCGCAGCGGCAGACCGCCGGACTTGTGCAGGCGCGCGAGCAGCGCGAAGGTCTCGCAGCCTCCGACGTCGAGGACCGAGGTGATGCCGCGGGCGACGCAGCGGCGCAAGGCGTTCTCGAGCAGGGGCTCGCGGCGGCGCTCGGAGGGATCGGGCAGGACGCCGCGCAAGCGCTCGAGGGCCCGACCTTCGATGCGACCGCTCGGAACGCCTTCTCGACGCACGACGCCGGCCTCGCGCAGGCCGCGCTCGGGATCGTCGACCACGGCGCGCAGAGCCAGGGAGTTCGCGACGGCCCAGCGCTCGGCTTCGACGGCTTCGGCCTCGGCCTGGGCGCCGTGGAGCAGGAGCGGGTTCTTCGGCGCCAGGCGATCGAGGTGATCGCGAACGCCCGGGAAGCTCGCCGCGAGCTCCGGAGCGAGGCCGCGCGCGACGATCCAGGCGCCCGGGTTCTGGCCTTCGATGCTCGTCCGCAGCGTGTCGAAGAGCTCGCTCGGCTTCGTCACGTGGGAGAGGTCGAGGGTGCCGAGCTCGCGCGCTTCGTGCAGGAGATGGCGCCCTACCGACACGAGCCCCGGGATCGCCGCGCGACCCGAGAGATCGAGGACGCGCAACCAGTCCGAGCGCTGGTCCTGCACCCCCATCGCCTGCAGATCGAGGTCGTCGCCGGCGTACTCGACGACGCCGTTGAATGCCATCAGCGCGCGGACCACCGCCTGCTCGCGATCGAGCGTGTGCAGCGTGCCGCCGGTGAGGATGAGGCCGCGTCGAATCATGGCCGCGCCGGAGGACTCGGGTGAGAGGAGCAGAGGGCTGGTGCCCCTCCTCTTTCGGCGCGGCGAGCAGGGGTGCTGTGCGCCGCTCGAAAGGTGGCCCGTGGGCAGGCGAGATCCGCCTGCCCTTTCGGGCTCAGTCTTCTCCGCCGTCGTCGTCCTCGGCGGCGTCATCGTCCCCATCGTCGTCATCGGCGCCCGCATCGAGGTCAGCCTCGAGCTCCTCGTCGTCCGCGAGCTCTTCCTCGTCGCTCGCGTCGGCGGCGGCCTCCGGTGCCGGACGCGCGACCTTCGACTGCGCCGCCGCGGCCGCCGCAGCTTCGGCGGCGAGCTCGTCGCCGTCGTCGCGCACGACCTTGCGAGCCGAGACCACGCGGTCTTCGGCGCGGGGGTTCACGAGGCGCACGCCTTGGGTGCCGCGGCTCTGGGTCGGGATCGAGTCGGCGGGGATGCGCACGATCATGCCCTCCAGGGTGACGAACATCACATCGTCGCCATCGGAGACGGTGAGCGCGTTCACGACCTGGCCGTTGCGCTCGCTCGTGCGGATGTTGATGACGCCCTTCGAGCCGCGCTTCGTCTTGCGGTACTCCTCGATCGGAGTGCGCTTGCCGAAGCCGTTCTCGCACACCGAGAGGATAAGCGCACCCGGGCTCGCGATCACGAGGTCGACGACGTGGTCGCCCTCGCGCAGCCCGATGCCGCGGACACCGCGTGCGACGCGGCCCATCGAGCGCACCTCGCTCTCCGAGAAGCGCGCCGCTTGACCTTGCGCGGTGACGATCAGGATGTCCTGGCCCGCGTTGCAGAGCGCGACGTCGACGAGCTGATCGTCGTCGTCGAGCTCGATCGCGCGGATGCCCGCGCTGCGCGGACGCGAGTACGCCTCGAGCTTCGTCTTCTTGATCGTGCCCTTCCGCGTCACGAAGACCAGCGAGCGCTCGTCGAACTCGCGCATCGGGAGGATGACGCGGATCGTCTCGCCCTCCTCGAGCTCGAGCACGTTCGCGATCGAGCGACCGCGCGAGGTGCGGCCGAGCTCGGGCAGCTCGTAGACCTTGCGCCAGTAGCAGCGGCCCTTGTCGCTGAAGAAGAGCAGCGTGTCCTTCGCCAGCGCGACGAAGAGGTCCTGGATGACGTCGCCCTCCTTGGTCTCGGCGCCGCTGATCCCGCGTCCGCCGCGGCCCTGCGAGCGATACGTGCTGAGCGGCGTGCGCTTCACGTAGCCTTGCTCGCTGAAGGTGACCGCCATCATGTCGTCGGCGATCAGGTCCTCGATGATGAGGTCGCCTTCCTGCTCGTCGATCAGCGTGCGACGCACGTCGCCGTACTTCTGACGCAGCTCGGCGACGTCGGCGCGGATCATCGCGTAGACGCGCTCGTCGCGGGCGAGGATGTCCTTCAGGTCGGCGATCAGCGTCTCGAGCTTCTGGATGTCCTCTTCGAGCTTCTCGATGGCCAGCGCGGTCAAGCGCTTCAAGCGCATGTCGACGATCGCCTGCGACTGGCGCTCGGAGAGCGCGAAGCGCTGCTCCAGCTTCGACTTCGCGTCGGCCTCGTCGGTCGAGGCCTTGATGATCGCGATGACCTCGTCGATGTTCTGCACGGCGATGTGCAGGCCGCGCAGGATGTGGATCTCGTCCTCGGCCTGGCGCAGCTCGAAGCGCGTGCGCCGGCGGATCACCTGGAAGCGCGAGTCGCGGTAGGCCTCGAGCAGCTCCTTCAGATTGAGCGTGCGCGGGCGGCCTTCCTCGTCGATCACGAGGTTGATGATCGAGAAGCTGCTCTGCAGCGGCGTGTGCTTGAAGAGCTGGTTCACGAGGACCTGCGGGTCCTCGTTCTTCTTCAGAAGCGCGGTGAGGCGGATGCCGTTGCGATCGCTGTAGTCCTTGATGTCGTGCAGACCGGGGAGCTTGCCCTCGTTGTAGACCTCGCGGATCTTGTCCTTGATCGCCTCCTTCTTCACCTGATACGGGATCTCGGTGAAGACGATCGTGGCGCGTCCGTCGCGCGACTCCTCGACCTCGTACTTCGCGCGCACGTAGACGATGCCGCGGCCCGTGTACGCCGCCTGCAGCGCGCCGCTGCGCCCGCGGATCGTGCCGCCGGTCGGGAAGTCGGGACCGGGGACGATCTTCACGAGCGCGTCGATGCCGATCGAGCCATCGTCGAGCAGCGCCGTCAATGCATCGCAGATCTCGGTCAGGTTGTGCGGCGGGAGGCTCGTCGCCATGCCTACCGCGATCCCGTCCGAGCCGTTGCAGAGCAGGTTCGGGAACTTCGACGGGAACACGACCGGCTCCTGGGTCGTGTTGTCGTAGTTCGGGATGAAGTCGACGGTGTCCTTGTTGATGTCCTCCAGCATCTCCACCGCGGCGCCCGTCATGCGCGCCTCGGTGTAGCGCATGGCCGCGGGGCCGTCGCCGTCGATGCTGCCGAAGTTCCCTTGGCCGTCGACCAGCGGATAGCGCAGCGAGAACTCCTGCGCCATGCGCACGAGCGTCGGATACACGACCGCTTCGCCGTGCGGGTGGTAGTTGCCAGAGGTGTCGCCGCAGATCTTGGCGCACTTCCTATAGCGGCTGCGCGGTCCGAGACCGAGCTCGCGCATCGCGTAGAGGATGCGCCGCTGCGAAGGCTTCAGCCCGTCGCGGAGGTCGGGAAGCGCTCGCGAACGAATCACGCTCATCGCGTAATTCATGTACGAGGTCTTCATCTCCTTCTCGACTTGCAGAGAAGGGATCTGGGCTCCGGGAGAGGACTCCATCAGGGTCTCCGAGAGGGGCCTGTTGGCCGCCTCTAGATCGTGTTTCGACGCGGCTCGCGGCTTCTCGCAACGCGTCCCGCAAAGCCGCGCATCATCCTCGAAACGGGGCCTGAAATCAAAGGCCGGGACCAGCCCCGGAAGGCCCCGCGAGATAGGCCTCGACGCCGCTGCGCAGCGCATCGGAGACGCGGTGCTCTCGGTCCGCGCACCAGCGTTCCCAGCGCGAGAACGCGGAGCGGAAGCCGTGGTCGCGCAGGAATCGCGCGCGCTCCAACAAGGGAGCCAGCTCGGGGGCGCGAGAGGCCTCGCCTTCGAGCCGCGCCAAGGTCAGACAGCGCCAGGCGAGGTCGATCGCGCCGCGCTCCGCTTCGCTGCGCGCGCGATCGAGGAGATGCGCCACGCGGGCGTCGTGCGAGGGGACCAGGGCCCGCGTCGCGCGGCCGAGCTCGGCGAGCGCCTCGACCTCGCGCCGGTCTTCCGGATCGCCGAGCCACGCCGCGTGGGAGCGCGCGCGGTCGTAGGCGCCGAGCCCGAGCTCGACGCGGATCCACTCCACGGGCAGCGCCGGCAGGTAGAGCCAGACCTTCGCCGCGACCAGCACGAGGAGCGCGCCCTGCAGCGCGAAGGAGATGCCCCGCAGGCGCTGGGCGAAGGACCGCGCGAGCGGTGGATCGACCTCGAGGCGCTGCTGGAACGCCGCGCGATGCAGCGGGCTGTCGTGTCGCCATCCACCGCGCTCCAGCGGCTGCCCCATGCTGCGGCAAACCTCGAGCAGCGCGCTCCGGAAGAGCGCGCCCGAGCCCACGGCCTGCATCGCCACCAGATCCGCCTCGCGCTCGCAAGCTCGCGAGAGTCGACCGAAGCCGAACCACCAGGCCGTCCCGATCGCGAGCAGGACGAGCGCTTCGGCGCCGAGGCGCAGCGCGAGGGGGATCTCCTCCGCGGCGCTCCACGGCCCCCACGCGAGCCAGAGCTCGTCCTGTGCGAGGTGGTCGGCGGCGAGCCACGCGAGGAGGAGCGCGCCGAAGCCCAGCGCCGCGTAGCGTCGCACGTGATGGCGCCGCGCGTGCGCGGCCTCGTGGGCGAACACCGCCGCGACCTCTTCGTCGTGCAGGCGCTCGAGCAAGAGATCGGTGAACACCACGATGCGCCGCCGGCCCGCTCCGACGATCGCGGCGTTCGCCATCTGATGCCCGGTCGGCCAGACATACAGCTCGCCAAACGCGAAGCCCATGCGCGCGGCGATCTGCTCGAGCAATCGGCGCAGCGGGCTCGCGGGCAGCGGCTGGAGACGCCAGGCGATCTTCAGCAGCGCGGGCAGCGCGTAGAGCATGGCGATCACGCTCACCGCGACCGCGCCCCACAGCACGAGCTCGACCTGCTCGACGGCGATGCGCAGCGGCGGCCACAGCGCCGAGAGCGCGATGCAGCCGTCGAGGAAGAGGAAGGGCACGAGCGGGAAGAGCTCCATCTCGAGCCGCAAGCGCAAGACGGCGACGAGCTCCGCCTTCGCGAGCCCTTCGGCGCGCAGGAGCACCGCGTTCGCGCGCGCGTGCAGCGCCAGGAACGGCCCGAGCGCGACGAGCATCCCGAGCCACGGCCAGTCGCGCACGCCGAGATCGCGCAGCGCGTCGAGCCAGCCTGTGCCGAAGAGGCAGAGCGCGTGCATCGCGAGCCCGAACGCGGGCAGCACGACCTGCGCTCTGCGCAGCCGCACGCGCGCGACGACGATCCATCCCGCGGCGACCGCGAGCGCCGTGAACGCGAGCGGCTCCCAGGCGGCGCGCGCGCCGCGCGCCGGCAGCGAGGGCTCGGCGAGATGGATCAGCAGAACGGCGGCGAGCGCCCAGATCAGGTTGCCCACACGCGCCACTCGCCGCGGAAGACCTCGGTCGCAGGGCCGCGCAGCAGCGCGCGCTCCGTGAGCTCGACCTCGAGCGTTCCGCCTCGGAGCTCGAGCTGCAGCGGTCCGCGCGTTCGACCGAGGCGGGCGGCGACCGCGGTGATCGCGCAAGCGCCGCTGCCGCAGGCCCAGGTCTCCGCGCTGCCGCGCTCCCACGTGCGTTGGCGCGCTCCGCGCTCGTCGAGCTGCGCGACCTCGACGTTCACGCGCGCGGGAAAGCGCGGGTCGTGCTCGACCAGGGGACCGAAGCGCTCGAGCGGAAACGCCTCCAGCGCGCGCGGCTCCGCGCTCGGGAGGAAGAACACCACGTGCGGATTGCCGAACGAGACCGCGTGTCCCGTGTAGTCCTGCCCTTCGAAGCGCACGTCGATCTGCGGTGTGGCGGCGACGCGATCGGGCCGCACGGGGATGCGCTCGGGCTCGAAGCACGGCGCCCCGAGCTCGACCTCGACCCACGCGCTGCGCCCTTCATCGCGCAAGATGCGCGCGGCGTGCAGCCCCACCGCGGACTCGAGCACGAACTCCTTCGCGCCGTTCGTCCAGCCCGAGTCGTACGCCCACTTCGCGAGGCAGCGCAGCCCGTTGCCGCACATCTCGCCCGGCGTTCCATCGACGTTGAACATCTGCATGCGGCAAACGCCGCGCGTCGAGGGCGCGGCGAGGATCAGCCCATCCGAGCCGATCCCGGCGCGGCGATCCGAGACCACCCGCGCGAGCGCGCCGGGGTCGAGCGGCAGCGGGGCGCGGCGCACGTCGACGAAGACGTAGTCGTTGCGCGCACCTTCGAGCTTGGTGAAGGGCAGGGAGAGGCGGTCGAGGGGGGTCATCGCAGGTCGAGGGCGGAGACCGGCATCCGAACCGGGAAGGCCGGCGGGATCAACGCCCGGCACCGCCGGCCGAGGCATTTCTGGTTTTGGTCGTCCCCGAGGCGGGCCGGCGACGTTTGGGGGGCGTGCTCCGCGGCCCGGCGGAGCGATCCGCCCCCGAGGTCCGCCATGGAAGCCAAGTCCCGCATCCCGCAGAACCGCCCGGCTCTCGAGCAGGCCATCGGCCGACTCCGCCATTGCGACGACGCGCTCCTGCGTCACCTGGCGCGGCAGATCGAGAAGGACGAGCTCAGCCCCGCGACGGCGTTCGAGATGCTGGAGCGTTTCGAGCTCGCTTCGCTCTCCCAGCTCTCCGCCGGATTCCCCGCGGGTGAGGCGGGACGCGATGCGGCGCAGGCCCTCGAGCGGCGCATCGAGATCCTGGGCGCCACCCTCCGCGGGGGCAGCGGCGTCGCCCCGACCCTCGTCGAAGCGGCGCGCTCGGGAGCACCGCGACGGAACGGCTCCGAGGGCCGACCGCGCAGCAGCCGCGCGGCGGGCTGATCTTCGAACCCACGCCTGCCCTTCGAGTCGGGCCCGGGGCCCTGTGCCCGCCGGGCCCGCCTTCGTTTCCGCGGCTTGCGGTGCGCGAGCGCCGGGGTAGCTTCGGAGCGGGTGCAGGCGGCACCTCTTCGCGATGAAGCTCCTCCTCTGGCTCTGCCTCTGGGTCGGCCTGGCTACGCCGGCCTTCGCCGGACCTCTCGCCGACGGCAAGCGCCGCCTCGAAGGCGCTGGCCTCGTCGTGCGCTTCGATGCCGAGCATCGCGATCTCGCGCAGGAGATCTTCGCCACCCTCCCGGCCCACGTGCAGGAGCTCGCCAGCAAGCTCGCGCTCCCACCTCCGCCCGAGATCGAGGTGATCGTGGTGCAAGACCGCCGCGAGGCCGCGCGCTGGACCAGCGCGCCGGTTCCGACGTGGAGCGCCGCGCTCGCGCTGCCCGACCAAGGGCGCATGCTGGTGCAGGTCGATCACCTGCCGCCGGCGAATCGGAGCGAGCTTTCCGCGGTGCTGCGGCATGAAGCTCTGCATCTCGTCTTCGGCCAACTCCCTTGGCACGTGCGGCGCAGCATCCCGCTCTGGTTCGAGGAAGGAGTGGCGCAGGTCTATGCCGCGCCGGTCTTCCGCTTCCAACGCGACGAGCTCGCGCTGCGCGTACAGATCTGGCACTCGCCGAACCTCGCCGAGTGGTCGGAGCGCTTCCCCGAAGACGGCGAAGGCGCGCGAACTGCGTACCTCTACTCCGAGGCCATGGTGCGCCTCATGGTGCGCTACTGGGGCAACGAGGTGATCGGGCGCATCCTGAGCGAGCTCGACCGCGCCGACTCCTTCGGCGCCGCCGTCGTCGCCGCCACCGGCGAGCCGGTGGTCTGGCACGAAGCGCGCCTCCACGAAGAGCTCGCGAGCGACCGCAGCGTCTACGTTCGCTCGCTCTACGGCTATCTCGGCGGTCTCGGGATGTTCGCGATCTCGCCGCTGCTCGTGCTCGGCTTCGCTCGCGCGCGCCGCAAGCGACGCGATCGCCTGCAGCGCTTCGAGCACGACGAGGATTCGAGCGAGCTCAGCGAGCTCGATCGGGCCGCGCTCGCCGCGACCAACGAAGCGCCACCGAGTGAAGAACGCGAGCCGTGAGCTCGGCTCCCGCGATCCAGGTCGGCATCGCCGGCTGGAGCTACGCCGACTGGGAAGGGATCGTCTACGAGAGCCAAGCGAGACGCGGCGCGCGCGACCCCCTGCTCGCCGTCGGTGGCTGCGTCGATCTCGTCGAGATCAACTCCTCCTTCTATCGCACGCCGCGCCTGAGCTCAGCGCGCTCCTGGATCCAGCGCGCCGCTGCGCTGCCGCATCTTCGCTTCAGCGCGAAGGCGCCGTCCGCCTGCACGCACGAGCGTGCGCGGATCCGCGACGAAGCTCGCGCCTTTCGCGAAGCGCTCGCCCCGCTGCACGACGCGGGCAAGCTCGAGGTCGTCGTCGCGCAGTACCCCTTCTTCTTCGAGCCGGGAGCGGCGGAGCGCGACGCCGTGCGCGAGCTCGCCGAGGCGCTGCGTCCTTGGCCCGTGGTCTTCGAGCTGCGTGCGCCGGGCTGGACCAGCGACGAGGAACGCGCGTTCCTGCGCCGCGAGTCGATCGACCTCGCTTGCGTCGACATGCCGGGCGATGCGCACGGCGGGGCGCGCGAGATCTCCGGCCAAGGCAGCCGCTTCTACCTGCGCCTGCACGGGCGGAACGGCGCTGCGTGGTTCCGACGCGGAGCGACGCGCGATCAAGCTTACGATTACCTCTACACCACCGCCGAGCTCGAGCCGTGGCTCGAGCGCGCCAAAGGCGCGCTGAGCCGCGGCAAGCCCTCGACCCTGATCGCGAACAATCACTTCCGCGGGCAGGCGCTGGTGAACGCGATCCAGATGCGCGCGCTGCTGGCGGGAGAACCGCAGAGCGCGCCCGAGGCGCTGCTCGCGCGCTATCCCTCGCTGCGCTCCTTCGCCCGAGCGACGGCAGAGAAGCTAGCGACCCCGGATCTCTTCGCGGGGCTCGAGCGAGACGACGCTTCGAGCGCTTGATCGGCGACGAGCCAAGCGGATGCGAGCCGCCCCGCGCAGCGAGCGGGCTCTACTTCTTCAAGAACTCGCCCACCGCCTCGTCGAGCTCCTTCGCCGCCTTCGCGATCGCGCGGAACTTCCCATCCGCGCCCTTGCCGTCCAGCACCGCCTGCATCGCCTCTTGGAAGAGCTGCGTGTGCTTCGCGTTACCGCCGTCGACGAAGTAGGCGACGAGGAGGCCGAGCTGGGACATCGCCTTCAGGAAGGACTCGGCTTCCATCTGGCTCGGATCGAAGGTCTCGAAGAGATCGGCGTACTTGCCGAGGCCGCCGGTGATGTAGGGGCTGTTCTCGATCAGCCATTTGCGGTCGGTCTTGTCGTGGAAGCGATCGTTGTAGCCCGCGACCGCGACCTGGAACCAGGGCGGGATGACGACCTTCGCTTCCTTCACGCGATCCATGTAGCCGAGCGCGATCGCGTAGCCGATGTGATGGCGCAGCTTGCGCTCGTCGTTCAACGCGATCACAGGACGCTTCTCGTTGGCCGCGTCGAGATAGGCACCGTAGTTCGAGGACTCGGCGCCGATCTCCGTGTTCTCCGCGTACTTGTTGAAGTCGTTGATCGAGCCCAGCAAGTAGAGATCGATCGGCTGCGCAGGCTCGGTGCTGCGGAAGATCGTCTTCATGCGGCGATAGGCGAGCTTCAGCTCGGGGAAGACCTTCTCGAGCGCGACCTTGCGCTTCACGTTGGTCCGCAGGCGCACGAGGCCTTCGGTGATCTGCCAGGGCGTGGCCCACTTCGCATGGAAGGTGTCGGCCTGCTCCTCGCTCACCCACCCGCCTTCCACGGGGAAGAGCCCCTGCTTCAGCTTCTCGCCGGCATCGGGCGGCAGGAGCTCGCCTTCGAGGAAGACCCAACCCTGATCGAGCTTGCTTTTCTCCTCGGCGCTAAGCCAGCGGCCGTCGACCTTGACGAGGCCCTTCTTCAGGTTGGGGATGTCGGCAGGGTCGACCCATTCGCCGTTGTACTTGGTCCAGCCCTTGGCCTTGTACTCGTCCTCTTCCTTCTTCTTCTTCAGCGCCTCCAGCTGGCTCTCGGCGACCCACTGGCCATCGAACTTGACCTGGCCGAGCTCCTTGCGCGCCGCGGCGTGCTCGGGGTCTTCCTTCACGATGTAGTTGAGCTGCGCCTTGTACTCGCGCTTCAACCCGACGCCGTTGCACCAGCGCGCCAGCTCGAGGTGAGCGTCGAGATCGAACTTGCCGAGCTTCTCGCGCCGCTCCTTGTACTCCTTCTTCAGCGCTTCCTCGTCCTGCGCTTGCGCGACGAACGGTGCACAGGGAGCTGACGGGGCAGCGAACGCGGCGGGCAGCGAGGCGAGCGAAGCGAGCAGTACGCGAGAGATCAGCATGTCTCCTCCGGGAGCTCCGACGCGGAGCTCGAGGGCGAATCATCCGAGAGCTCCGTCGAGAGCTCCAGCGAAGGTCATCGAGTACGGGGATGCGGTGGGGTGCGCTAGCCGGCGTTCACGGAACGCGGCTGAGAAAGGTGCGCCACGAGCGCCGCTCGAGATCGCGCGCGGTCCCGACGAGCAAGCGCCAATCGGGCGGACGCGGCGTGCGGAGCAAGCGGAGGTTCGCTTCCTCGGGCGTACGATCGCCTTTGTGTGCGTTGCAGCGCAAGCACGCGAGCACGCAGTTCTCCCACGAAGTCGCTCCGGCGCGGGATCGAGGCAGCACGTGGTCGATCGAGTACTCCTGCGTGCGCACTTGGCGACCGCAGTACTGACAGACGCCGTCGTCACGGCGGAAGAGATTGCGGCGCGTGAACGGCACGCGCGTGCTCGGCGGGCGATCGTAGGAGCCGAGCACGATCACGTCGGGCACGGGGATCATGCCGCGCGGTGTCCGGATCTGCAGGTGCTGCTCGGCGCGAGTGCGCTCGATCCAGGAGGGGAAGTCGAGAGCCTCGAAGGTCTCCGGCTCGATCGCGCGCGCGATACCGTGGTAGAGCATCACGATCGAGCGGCGCACGGTCGTGACATTGATCACGATCCAAGAGCGATTGAGCACCAAGGTGTGCTCGTCGAGCACGCAGCGGCCGGTGGTCAGACCGGGCGCAGTGCTCGAGAAGGTTGGTGGGAGCAAGCGGTCCATTCGAGGTCTCCGACGTGCCGCGAGCCGAGGAACGAGCGCAGAGGTTAGCGCCTCCTCGCCGATCTGGGCAGGCTCGCCTGCTTCGAGCCATCGGGCTGGGAACGCGAGATTGCGCGAACCCGGTCGGAACCTATAATCCGGGGCTTTTTCCGGGGCCATCGCCCTGGGTTGGATGACGCATGTTCCGCTCTCGTTCCCTCCCTCCTCGTCTGCAGCTCTCCGCGTTCGCGCTCCTCGGCCTCGCTGCCGCTTCGTTCGGCCTCGGCTCGTGCAACACGGCCGAGAAGCCCGAGCTCAGCATCACGCGCGAGCAGCCGGAGGGCTATCCGGTCCCCGAAGGCTTCGAGTTCATCGAAGGTCGCTCCTACAGCTACAGGTCGGGGCGCTTCGAAAGCGCGACCTACGTGTGGAGCGGCCGAGACGAGCTCGAGAACGTCGCCGAGTTCTATCGCCGGCGCATGCCCGACCACGGCTGGACGGCGATGGAGACGGGGGAAGCGACCGAGCCTTCGCGGCTCGGCCGCCAGCTCTACTTCGTCCGCGACGCGAAGCGCGTCGAGGTCAGCGTGGAGTCGGCCGAGGTCCGCGGCCAGGTCTCCAAGAACCTGAACGTCACCATGCGCGTGCTGCCGAAGACCGGCGCCGCGGAACCGTCCTCGTAGCGCCTCGAGGGCCCCTCGCCAAGCGACCGATCGGCGGCGCTTGGCTCTCCGATTTCCTGGCTCCTGGGCCGAGGCACACACCTCGGCTTGGCTTCCCATCGCTCGGCGCGCCTTGCGCGCCCCACCTCTCCCATGGCTCAGAAGATCTCTGCTCCCCCGCTCGTCACCGACCCCAACGATCCGATCCTCGCGCTCTGGGCGCGCTGGAAGGGCCGGGTCTACGGCGGGATCCTGGGCATCGTCGGCCTCGTACTCCTCGCGCAGCTCTACGGCTGGTGGAAGGAGTCGGGGATGCGCAGCCAGACGCAGGCCGTCCTCGAGGTCCGCGATGCGGCGTCACCCGACGGCGCTGCGGCCAAAGCGGGCGATCTCAGCGGCTCGGAGGATCAAGCGCTAGGCTTGGGAATCGCGCTGCAGCGCTACGTGAAGGCGGCCGCCGCAGGTGATGCCTCGGAAGTGTCCCAATCGCTCGCCAAGGCGCGCGAGCTGGCCAGCCGCCTGCAGAGCGAGTTCGGCTCGACGATGTCCGGCAAGCTGACGAAGGATGGCGCTGTGGCGCTGGGCCTCGAAAGCACGAACGCTGCACCCGCCACGGCGCTCGGCAGCTACAGCGACCGGCAAGTCCTCGACTCGATCCTGCTTCCGCCGAGCCTTCCGGAATCCGCCCCGAAGGTGTCATTGGAGACCTCCCTGGGCAAGCTCGAGTTCATCTTGGCCACCGACAAGGCTCCCGAGCTCTGCCAGGCCTTCCAGCAAGCCCTCCAAGCCAACTCCTTCGAGGGCCTGGTGCTCTACAAGCACGTCGACTCCAGCCGGAAGGGCGCGTTCCAGTTCGGCGACGCGCGCTTGAAGCACGAGCTGTCGACCGAGGCGCTCCCGGCGACGAGCTTCTGGGGCCGCGGACCGAACCTGGCTCCCGTCGAGGCCAAGGATAACGGGCTCTTCCTCTGGAAGGGCTGGATCGGCGCCCTGCTCGATCCTCAGACGGCAAAGCTCTCCGCCCGCGAGATCGTGGTGGCGACGGAAGCGCCGAACCTGAAGGACCAATTCGCCGGAAACCAGATCATCGTGCCGTTCGCCCGACTGACGGACGAGTCGATGGCCGTCGCGCAGAAGATCGTCGAGGCCCTGGACGCCATCGAGAAGGAAGCAGCCGCCAAGTCCGCCGAAACGGACAGCGCGGATGCGTCGGCCGAGAAGCCGGCGACGACCAAGACGGAGCGGCCGTACTTCGGAACGCCGAAGTCCTAGGGGCTTCAACGGGGGACAATCCCCGGGGAACGCCGCGCGATCCACGCGGTGACCCGAAACGAAGAGGGCTCGGAGCGCTTGGCTCCGAGCCCTCTTCGTTTCGGTCGCGTACGCTCCCGCTAGTGCGAGTGTGCCGAAGCCGCAGATCAGCGAGGGAGTTGGTCCTCGCCGAGGCCGAGCTCCTCGAGCAGGAATTGGAGCTCATCCTCGCTGCGGTAGGCGAACTCGAGCTTCCCTTCGCCGGATGGGGTATGGCGGATCAGGGCCGTGAGGCCGTAGCGCTCGCGGAGGCGCTTCTCCACCGAGCCCACCCATGCCGGCCGCGGCGGCTCCGAACTCGCCTTCGGGCTGGCCTCACTGGAAGCTGGCCCCTCCGCGCCCTCGGCGCCTTCCTCGAGCGGAGCCACGGGCGGCGCTCCGGAAGGCCGCATCCGCTGGACCAGGTCCTCGGTCTGGCGCACCGAAAGACCCTTCTTCACCACCTCGACGGCGAGCCGGCGCTGCTTCTCCTGATCGAGGAGCCCAAGCAGGGCGCGGGCGTGGCCCATCTTCAGGTGACCGCGCGAGACGAGCTGCTGGACATCCTCGGGGAGGTCGAGGAGCCGAATGAAGTTCGAGATGCTGGCCCGGTTCATCCCGACCCACGTGGCGATCTCGTCCTGCGTGGCGCCGCTCGTCGCGAGTTCCGCGAAGCCGCGCGCCTTTTCGATCGCGTCTAGGTCCCGGCGCTGGACGTTCTCCACGAGCGCCAAGATCAGCATCTCGCGGTCGTTCACGTCCTGGCGGACGACCACCGGGATCTCTTGGAGTCCGGCGAGCTGCGACGCGCGCCAGCGGCGCTCTCCCGCGATCAGCTCGTAGTTACCATTCGCGATGGGGCGGACGACCACCGGCTGGAGCACTCCCCGGTCCTTGATGGTCTGGGCGAGCTCGGCCAGGTCCTGGGAATCGAAGACCTTGCGGGGCTGATGAGGATTCGGTTTGATGCGCTCGATCGGCAGGTGGCTCCCCGCCGTCGGCTCCATGGCCGGGGCAGCGGCGCCCATCAGCGCGCGCAGCCCTCGACCCATGCGGTTCTGCGTCATGACCCCACCTGCTCGACCCGACCGTTGCGCCCGCCTCGAGGGTGAGCGACAGCTTCTGCGTTTCCTTGCCCGCCCGTGCTCGAGGGGCCGCTGGGATGCGCGGGTCGCATTGTGATGTTCCACGTGGAACGAATCCAGCCCCTGCTCGGTCCCCTCGCGGGAGCAGCGATCGCCTTGGCTCTGCGCCTCGGGCACGAGCTGACCAGCACCTACCAGCAGCTCGACCCTCTGCCGGGCTTCGCGACCTTCGCGTTCCTCTGGGTCGCACTCGACCTTCGGCTGCGCCTGCGCGACCGCGACGAGAACCGGGTGCTGCTCGATCTCCGCGCGATGGCGGCCGGCTCGAGCACCCGTGCCGAGCTCCTTGGCCACGTGGAAACACAGCTGCGCGCGTTCTTCCTCGCGAGCGTCCTGCTGCTACCCACGCTGGGGCTCCCAGGGGCAGCCTCGAGTGGCGTTGCCTTGCTGGGCTGTGTGAGCATCGCGGTCGCCGTGCTCGAAGGCGGCAGCTTGCGCTTCGGCGCGCCGAACCTCTTCCTCGGGATCGCGCTGGCGTGGTTCTGGACGGGTGCCGGGGACCTGGCACCTGATCTCGGCGTCCGCTTCGATCCCTGGAGCCGCGCGGCTCACCCCGGGCTCGGGGCCTCCACGGCTGGACTCGGAACCTGCCTCCGAGCGGCCTCAGCGCAGCTCGCGCTCGCGCTCGCGCTGCGCGTCCTCTTGCTGGAGCACCCCCGCAGGGTCCCCACCGCGACCGAGACTTCCAGCGATCAGGTTCGCAGGTAGCCCAGGTCCTCGGGCAAGTCGCAGCCCTCACCGAGCCGCGCATCGAAGAGGCGCTGCAGGTCTCGCAGCGCTCTCTTGTCGCCGTGGAACACCACGGCGCGCTGCGCGGAGTTGCTGCTCGCGAGGATCATGACCTGCATGATCGAGCTCGCGTCGCAGCGCTCCTCCTCGATCTCCATCTCGACCGGGGTACCGTGGTGATTCACCACCCGGACGATCAGGGAGCAGGGGCGCGCATGCAGCACGACGCCCTCGGGGATCTCGAGATGCAGGCTCCCGCGCTCGGTGAAGCGTTCGATCATCGCCTCTGCCGTCGAGCGCCCGAGCAGCAGGAACTCGGCGCCCCAGCGCAAGCAGAGTCCGACGATCAGCTCCACGACCCGGCGCTTCTCGATCAGAACGGCGATGCGCTCCTTGGCCGCCTCGTAGCGGATGTCGTTCTCGTGGCGCTCGTAGAAGTGGCTGAGGCAGGTCGCGCACTCCAGCAGGTGGAGCGCCACCGAGGCGTGACCACGCAAGGAGCGCAGCTCGGGGCTCGAAGCTTCGACCGCGGTGTTCTGCACGTAGGTGTCGTACTTCGACTGGACGTTGTGGACCGTCGTCTCGTACTGGCGGCAGAGCACCTCACTGCCGATGCGCGCCCGAAGCTCGCCGGCGCGGCGTTCGTTGAGCTGCGGTTCGATGCGCAGGCGCGAGAGCTGCTCGGTCGCCTTCAAGTAGGCGGAGACCACCTCAGCCACCTTGGCGCGTTCGTCGCGAATGTCACCCTCGTCGATGTTGTGCGGGAGACGATGGCGGACTTCGCCGGGATGGTCCTGCTCTTCGGTGCGGTACTCCCAGGAGAGGCGCTCGAGACCCATGCGCCGGCCTTCGTGCTGGAGCTCGATCTGCAGGGTGAAGAGCCCCTCGACCAGGAAGTCGAGACCCTGGCGTAGCTCGCGGCGGAACTGCTCCTTCCGCTCCACGCTGATGCGATCCAGCACGTAGAGATCGATCCGTCCCCACACGTGGCGCAGCGAATAGGCCGCGAGACCGAGGCCGCGCAGGCTCGCGATCATCTCGCCGAAGTGGGAGAAGAGCTTGTTGTTGCGCGCGCCGTAATCGTCGAGGAACGACTCGACCTCGTCCGCCTCCTGCGTGAGGCGGAAGAGGTACTTCTTCGTCGGGGGCTGTACGAGGCTCTTCAGGATCAGGCCGAGCTCGAAGAGCGGACGCACCGCCGGCCGCAGCAGCGGGAGGAATGCCGCCTCCGAGATGATCTCCTGCAGGGGTGCGCTCTCGAGCGTCGAGGTCTCGGCACCCGAGCGCGGCACGCCGCCGTCGCCGGTACCGAGAGAGCTATCTAAGCCGTTGGTTCGCATGGATTTGGATCGCGTCGGGCGCGCAGCGGCGAGCCAGGATAGCGGGGGAGCTACCTATGTACCATCGCGCGCGTGGCGGAAGCCCGGCCCAGCCTTCAAGCCGCGTGGATCGGCCAGCCGACAAGGAGGCTGCCAAGTTCCTCGGCGATGGAGGGTGGGACCATTTCTGCCGAACGCTGCCTCGAAACGTACCTGAAAGAGATCAACGAGGTCCCGCTGCTCAAAGCCGACGAGGAGAAAGTCCTCGCTCGACGCGTGCAGGCAGGGGACCCGGATGCTCGTGAGCACCTGATCCGCGCCAACCTGCGGCTCGTGGTCAGCATCGCGAAGCAATACGCCAACCGCGGTCTCCCGTTCCAGGACCTCATCGCCGAAGGAAACATCGGCTTGATGAAGGGCGTGGAGAAGTTCGACCCCGAGGCGAACTGCCGGTTCTCGACCTACGCGACCTGGTGGATCAAGCAGTCGATCCGCCGCGCGCTGGTGAACACCGTGAAGACGGTGCGGGTGCCCTCCTACATGGTCGAGCTGCTCTCCAAGTGGCGGAACATCTCCGCCGAGCTCGCCTTCCGATTGGGTCGGACACCCAGCGCATCCGAAGTGGCTCACGCGCTCGAGATTCCGGTCGACTCCTGGAACCTCATCAAGCGCACCCTGAACACCTCGCACGCCACCACGGCGACGAGCCTGGACGTCCTGACCAGCCTCTCCGATGTCCTGGAGGACACCCGCGGCAAGCGCCCCGAGGAAGTGGTCCTCGACTGCGCCGACATCGAGAAGATCACCGAGCTCCTCGAGGCGATCGATGACCGCGAGTCGCTGATCCTCCGCCTCCGCTACGGCATCGGACCGGACAACCCCGAGCCGCTGCCGCTGAAGGAGATCGGGAAGATCGTCGGCCTGACGCGCGAGCGCGTCCGCCAGATCGAGAAGCAGGCCCTCGAGCGCCTCTGCACGATCCTCTGCCCGGAAGAGAGCTGAGCCGCGGAGCCGCGCCGCGATTCGAGCCTTGGCGTGCGCCGTGCCAGCAGATATCTGGTGCCTCGAGCAGCGGCGCTGCACGCGCGCACGAGCGCGTCGCGCCGAGCGATTCACGGTGCAGCAGATACAGCGATGAACATCGCCGTATCTGCATCGACGAGCTCGAGCAGAGATGGCGCAAATCGCCTCGGAACCCCACCGGGAAGGCCTTTACCTTCACTTCCCGTACTGCGTCGTGAAGTGCCGCTACTGCGACTTCAACTCGCACGTGGAAGCGCGGCCCGACACGACCAGATATCTGGACGCGATGCTGCGCGAAGCAGAGATGCGCGGAGTGCGTTCGCCGCGCACGGTGTTCTTCGGCGGAGGCACCCCGAGCCTCGTTCCGGCCGGGGAGCTGCGGCGCTTCCTGCGTGAGCTCGACGCCCGGACGGGTTACCGGGCGAGCGCCGAGGAGTTCACCGTCGAGGCGAACCCCGAGAGCCTGACGGGGGAGTTTCTCGAGGTCGCGCTCGAGGGGGGAGTAAGCCGGGTGAGCCTCGGCGTGCAGGCGCTCGACGAGCCGACCCTGCGCTTCTTCGGCCGAGCGCACGACTCCGGCCGCGCGCTGGAGGCGATCGGCACCGCCCGACGCGCCGGTGTGCCGGCGCTGAACATCGACCTCATCCAGGGCGCCCCGGTCCAGACCCGCGCGGCCTGGGAGGCGGGACTCGAGCGGATCCTGCAGGAGCGCCCCGAGCATCTCTCGGCGTACGACCTGCTCTACGAACCGGGCACGGCGCTCGGGACGCTGCACGAGAAGGGCAAGCTCGAAGCGACCGACGATCGCGACCGGGCCGCGAGCTTCCTCTGGAACCAGCGCCGCCTGCGCGCCGAAGGCTACCGGCCCTACGAGGTCTCGGCCTTCGCGCAGCCGGGCTTCGAGTGCCGGCACAACTTGATCTACTGGCGGAACGAGCCCTACGTCGGCCTCGGCGCCGGGGCGGCCTCCTACCGCCAGGGCTTCCGCTCCATCAACGCGAAGGAGCCGCGCCGCTACGTGGCCGAAGTCGAGGCCACGGGCCGCGCCACGACCAGCTCGGAGCGGCTGCGACCGCTGCGCCGCGCGGCCGAGACGCTGATGATGGCGCTTCGCCTGCCCGAACCCGTCGAGCTGGCCTGGCTCGCGGATCGCGCAGGGGTCGGGCTGGAGGGTGAGCTCGCGCAAGCCTGGGAACGGCTCGTGGTTCAGCGCCTCGCGATGCCGCCGACGGCAGGCAAGATCGCGCTGACCCGGCGCGGCCGGCGCTTCCTCGACCTCGTCGTGAGCCGCCTCTTGGAGGCGTCGGAAGCGCGGAGCGGCTGACGGGGCGGTCGCGGCTCTGTTAGCCTCTCTGCCCCATGAAAGGCTTCGTTCCCCGTCTTCGAGCGCTCCTCGCCACGACTCGCTCCCCGCTTGCCGTCGGACTCGACCCGACCCCCGAAACCCTGCCGACTGAGTGGCGGGCCAAGGCCGCCGACAGTCGCGACCCCGACACGGTCGTCGAGCTCTACCGGCGCTATCTCATCGGCGTGCTCGAAGCATGCCGCCCCTTCGCTGCGGTGACGAAGCTGCAGAGCGCCTTCTTCGAGGTCCTGGGCTGGCGCGGGGTCCGCCTCTTCGAGCAGTGCTGCCGCGAAGCACGCGACCTGGGCTACCTCGTCCTCGCGGACGCAAAGCGGAACGACATCGGCAACACCGCGCAGGCCTACGCGCAGGCTTTCCTCGAGCCGCAGCGCACCTACGCCGGCACGTGGAATTTGCCCGAGGCCGACGCGCTGACGGTAACCCCGATCTTCGGCGACGAAGGCAATCGGCCCTTTCTGCGCGCGGCGAGCGAGCAGGGCAAAGCCGTGTTCTTCATCGTGCGCACCTCCAATCCTTCTTCGGCGCAACTCCAGGCCCTGGAGCTCCGCGATGGCCGGCGCTTCGATCAGGCCGTCGCCGACCTGGTCGAAGGCTATGCGCTGGAGACGCTCGAGCCCGGCTTCGGTTACGCGCCCGTCGGTGCCGTCGTCGGCGCGACCCGTGCGGAGGAGCTGGCCGAGCTGCGCGCCCGGATGGCGCACGCGATCCTGCTCCTCCCTGGAGTCGGAGCGCAGGGTGCCGCCCTCGCGCCCTTGGCGGCGGCCTTCGATGCCGAAGGCATGGGCGCGCTGGTGCCAGTGAGCCGAGGCCTCCTCCAGGCTCACGCGGAGCCGGGTGCGCCGAAGGATTGGAAGGAAGGGGTCGCGAAGGCGGCCGAGGGCTATGCCCGCGCCTTCCAGCAGCTGATCCCGGCGTGGAGCTGAAAGTCCTCGAGAGCCGCCCGCTCGCCGATCAGCCTGGACCAGCGCTCGTGCGCGCCTGGCTGCGCGGCGACGAGCGCGCCGCGCAGATGCTGGGACCAGCGCCATCGCTCGGCGCACTCCGCGATCGCGCGCGCGCGATCGAGCTTCGCCATGGATCGCCGGCGTGCGTGGTGACGGGGCAGCAGAGCCATTGGCTCGGCGGACCGGCGTTCGTGCTGCTGAAGATCGCGACGGCCCGTGCGGTCGCGAACGCGCTCGCTGGAGCGGGAGCGACGCCTCCGGCGGTCTGGTTCTGGTCGCACAGCGACGACGCCGACGCCGGCGAGGTCGATCATCTCCACGTGGTGAACCAGCACTTCGACGTGCAGCGCCTGAGCCTCGGCCTCCAGCCCGACCGCCGCCCGCTCTACGCGCGCCCACTCCCCGAGAACGCCCCCGCCGTCTTCGCGGCGACCTTCGAAGCGCTGCTCGATGGTCCGCTGAAGGCACCCCTCGCCGAGCGCCTTCGCCCGACCCTCGCGGCGGCGAACCTCGCCGACCACTTCGCCAGCTGGCTGGCCGCCACTCACCCCGCGGGCGCGCTGCGCGTGATCGAGCCGCGCTCCGAGCGCGCGAAGTGCGCCAAGGTCGTGGCGCGCTTCGTACGCAGCTATCGCGAGGTCGCCGAGCGCTGGCGCGCCGTGGATCGGCTCTGCAGAGATGCCGCGTGGGATGCGCCCTTCGATCCCTGGTCCACGACGCCGTTCTTCGTGCTCGATGCAGAGCAGAGACGCGTGCCCGTGCGCGTCGTCGATGCGGGTGATCTCTGGTCCATCGATGGACGAGAGATATCTGCTGCCGAACTCGCGGGAAAGCTCGAGAACGGGCTCGAAACAGCCATTCCGGGCGCGTTGCTGCGCGTCGTCCTGCAGTCCTGTCTCTTGCCCGTATCTGCCTACGTCGGCGGTCCATCCGAGCTCGCGTATCAGGCCTACGCTCTGTGCTTGTTCGAGCTCTTCGACCAGATATCTCCCCTGCTCGTGCCGCGCCTGCACTCGACCTTCGTATCTGCCTCATCTCTGCCCCAGATCCAACGCTTCGGCGTGCGCGACCTGCTCGCGATCACTCACGAGCAGCTCGTCGCCGCGCTCCCCGAGCCGACCGAGGACCCGCGCATCCGCGCCCTGCTCGACGAGCTGGGCGAGACCGTGCGCCGCGTGCACGCCGAGCTCGCCGAGCGCGCGCAAGGCCTGGACAGCTCGCTCGCGCGCTCGCTCGAGCAAAGCGGAGCGCAGATGGGAGAGCAGGTCGAGAAGACCCGGGCCCGCATCGCCAAGGTGACCCAGAACCGCGCGGGCACAGGCTCGCGCCAAGCCCGCAAGCTCGCCCACTGGATCCGCCCGCTCGGCCAAGCGCAGGAGCGCGTGCTCGCCGCGACCCAGCTCCTGGCTCGGCTCGGCCCCGAGCTCCCCGACGCCCTCGTCCGCGCCAGCGCGCCGTTCGAACCCTCCCACCGCATCCTCTGCTTCGAAGAGCCATGAGCGACCGACTGCTGCCCGCCGCCATCGCCCCTTGCGATGTGCTCGTGATCGCCCCGCACCCCGACGACGCGGAGATCTTCTGCGGCGGCACCCTGCTCCGGCTGCGCGACGCCGGGAAGCGCATCGGCATCCTCGACCTGACGCGAGGCGAGGCCGGCTCGCGCGGCACCGCCGACGAGCGCGACCTCGAGGCCGCGGAGGCGAGCCGTCGCCTAGAGCTCGCCTGGCGCGCGAACCTCGGGCTCCCGGACACGGCGATCGAGGACATCGTCCCGCTGCGGCGCTTGATCGCCGCGTGCATCCGTCGCTCGCGCGCCTCGATCCTCTTCGGCCCCGATGCGAGCGACTATCACCCCGATCACGTCGCTGCCGCGCAGCTCGTCGCCGCAGCGTGGTTCCTCGCCGGTGTCGGAGGAGCTCCCATCAAGGAGACGCCCCATCGCCCCCACCGCTATCTGCGCTATCTGGGCAACCTCCCGATCGACGCGCAGCTCCTGATCGACATCACGCCGGTGTGGGAGCGGAAGGTCGAAGTCGTGCGCGCCTTCGTCTCGCAGCTCGACCTGCCCGGGCGCAGCGGCTCGCACTTCCTGCAGGGCACCGACATCCTCGGGCGCATGAGCGCGCGCGCGGTTCACTTCGGCCTGCTCGGAGGCGTAAGATACGCCGAGCCCTTCCGCGCCGACCGCCCGTATCTGCTCGATCCGATCGGGCTCGATTGATCGCGCGCGACCCCCTCCGCTCGAGACCGCACCCGCATGCGCCGCATCGCGATCATCAATCAGAAAGGCGGCGTCGGTAAAACGACGACGACGACGAACCTGGGTGCCGCCCTGGCGCGCCGCGGCAAGCGCGTGCTGGTCGTGGACATCGACCCGCAGGCGAATCTCTCGATCCACGTCGACGTCGACATCACGAATCTCGAGCACAGCACCTATACGCTGCTCGTCGAGGACTCGACGCCGGCACAGGCGATCCGCTCCACGTCGACGCCGAACCTGGACGTGCTGCCGACGAACATCGATCTCTCGGGCGCCGAGCTCGAGCTGGCGAACGCGATCGGCCGCGAGACGATCCTGCGCGACAAGCTCGCGCAGCACTTCAAGGAGCACGGCGAGTACGACTTCGTGCTCTACGATTGCCCGCCCTCGCTGGGTCTGCTGTCGCTGAACGCTCTCGCCGCGGCGGACGAGGTGTTCATCCCGGTGCAGACGGAGTTCTTCGCGCTGCAGGGCATGACCAAGCTGATGCAGGTCGTCGAGCTCGTGCGCGGTCGCATCAACCCGACGCTGCGCATCACGGCGATCGTCCCCTGCCTCGTCGATCCGCGCACGAACCTCGCTTCCGAGGTGCTCGCCGAGCTGCGCGCCGTTTTCCCCCACCAGGTCCTGGCGACGCGCATCCGCAAGAACATCCGCCTCGCCGAGGCGCCGAGCCACGGCAAGACGATCTTCGACTACGCACCTGAGTCGAGCGGCGCGCGCGACTATGACGATCTCGCGGCCGAAGTGCTCGGCGTGAGCTCGCACTCCGCGACCATGCTCTCGCAGTCGCAGCCTTCGTCGAGCCCCCGCCCCGGTGGCGCCGCCGCGGCGCCCGGCCACTGATGCGCGGCCCGGAGCTCGCCGGCGACAAGCTGCGCATCGCGATCCTCTGCTACCCGACCTTCGGCGGGAGCGGGGTCCTCGCCACCGAGCTCGCGATGTCGCTCGCCGATCGCGGGCACCGCGTGCACTTGCTCTCGTACGCGCCGCCGACGCGCCTGCGGCGCTACCAGAAGAACCTCTGCTTCCACCTGGTGCAGGTCTCGGCGTACCCGCTGTTCCGCTATCCGAGCTACGACCTCGCTCTCGCCGCGAAGATCCTCGAGATCGAGGAGACCGAGCCGCTCGACCTCGTGCACGCGCACTACGCGATCCCGCACACGATCAGCGCGATCCTCGCGAGCAAGGTGAACGTCGCACGCCCGCTGCGCGTGGTGACCACGCTCCACGGCACCGACATCACGCTGGTGGGCTCGGAGAGGAGCTTCGTGCCGCTCATCCGTTGGGCTCTGAACGAGAGCGACGCCGTCACGGCGGTCTCGCGCTACCTCGCCGCGGAGACCCGCACGACCTTCTGCTCGAGCTGCAATCTCAACGTCATCTACAACTTCTACGACCCGGCGGAGTTCCATCCCCTGCCGAGCGAGCGGCCGAGACTCCAGCCACCCACGTTGATCCACGTCTCGAACTTCCGCCCGGTGAAGCGGACGCCGGATCTGATCCACGTTCTCTACCGCGTGCGGCGCGAGCTCGACGCGCGTCTGGTCCTGGTCGGCGACGGCCCCGACCGCGCGCGCGTGCAGGAGCTCGCGACCCATCTCGGCGTCGCCGAGTACGTCTCGTTCCTCGGGGAACAGAGCGACATCCCGAGCATCCTGGCCGACGCGGACGTCTTCCTGCTGCCGAGCGAGACCGAGTCCTTCGGCTTGAGCGCGCTCGAAGCGATGGCCTGCGGGCTCCCGGTCGTCGCGACCAACGTGGGCGGCATCCCCGAGATCGTCGAGCACGGCAAGTCGGGGGTGCTTTGCCCCTTCGGCGACCTCGACGCTCTGGCGGAAGGTGTGCTGCGCGTCACGAGCGACCGCGCCACCTGGGACCGCTACTCCGCCCACGCCATCGCGGGCGCACAGCCCTACGCGAAGGACCTGATCGTCTCGCACTACGAAGCCCTCTACGCGGAGACGCTCGGCCGCTCCGCGCGCTGAGCTTCCACCCCCCAGCGATGCGCCCGGTCTACCTCGACTACAACGCCACCGCTCCGCTCGAGGCCGCCGCGCGCGAAGCGATCGAGGAGATCCTCGCCGGCCCCCTGCTCGGGAACCCCTCGAGCACGCACGCCCCTGGCCAACGCGCGCGCTTGCTCCTCGACGCCGCGCGCGAGGAGCTCCTCCGCATCACGGGTCTCGAGCGGACGCATCACTTGGTCTTCTGCTCCGGCGGAACCGAAGGCAATCACCTCGCGCTGCGCCGGGCCCCGGGCGAGGAGAACGGCGGAACGCTGCTCACCACCGCGATCGAGCATCCGAGCTTGCTCGAGGCAGCGCGCGCTCGCGCCGCCGAAGGCGGCCTCGACCTGGAGCTGCTCGCGCTCGATGGCTGGGGGCGCATCGCGCGCGAGCCGTTCGTCGCCGCCGCGAGAGGCGCACGCCTGTGCGCCGTCCACGCCGCGCACAACGAGCTCGGCACGATGCAGGATGTCGCCGCGCTGCGCGCGGCGCTGCCGGTCGTCGCGCGGCTGCACGCCGACGCCTGCCAATACTGGGGCAAGGTCGCGCTCGATCTCTCGTCGCTGCGCGCGGACTCGCTCGTCGTCTCGGCCCACATGATCGGGGGTCCCGTCGGCATCGGCGCGCTCTTCGTCCGCAAGAGCTTGGAGCTCGAGCCGCTGCTGCGCGGCGGAGGACAAGAGCGTGGCTATCGCGCGGGCACCGAGAGCGTGCTGCTCGCGCACGCGTTCGCAGCGGCAGCGCGCGCACGCGAGCAACGTCTCGCCGACGACCTCGCTCGCGTCAGCGCGCTGCGCGATCAGCTCCGCAGCGAGCTCGAGAACGCGATCCCCGCGCTGCGCGTGCTCACGCCGAGCGAGGGAGCGCTGCCGAACACGCTGTGCGTGACGCTGCCGCGCGGCGACGGACGTGCGTTGCTGATGGCCGCGCAGCTCCAAGGGCTCGCGATCTCGTCGGGCTCCGCGTGCTCTTCCGGAGCCGCTCGACCGAGCGCAGCGCTGCTCGCGCTTGGCCTCGATGAAGCGAGCGCGCGCCGCAGCCTGCGACTTTCTCTCGGCCCTGCAACGACTTCGGTCGACATCGCGCACGCGGCCTCGATCTTGCGTGCGCTGCACGCGCGCTTCGCCGCGCTCGACGTGTCCTGAGCGCGCGCGGAGCGAAGAGGATCCGAACGTTCGGCGCGTCAACTGCGAAGTTGCGAATTCGAGCCCGCAACGCCTGTTTCGAGCGCGATCTCGATTTCGATCCTTTTCGTTTGCGCACCACCACGCGCGGCGCTTCAATACCGCCCGCGTCGCGCATCGCGCGATGCTCGTCGTCACCGCTCGCCGCGCTCGCAGCGCTCGCTCGCGCGGCCGCGACGCAACGATGCAGCGGGTGCTGAGACACGCAGCGCTTGCTGGACTCGGCTCCTCAGCTCGTCTACGGATCCATGCGCTGCCTCCACAGTGCATGTCCACAGTGCATGTACGCAGTGCCTGCCCGCCGTGCACCTCCGCAGTGCATCGCTGTGGAACCCCGCTCTCTCGCCGACTTTCGCCGTCGATGCGTATCCCCCTGGATGCGCGTCGTTCTCGTTCGCCCCCCTGCTCCCTCCGTTGCGTGCGCACATGTCCGAGGACCGTCGTTCCTACGACAACGCCATTCCGGTGCCCGCGCTCGGTACGCTCTGGATCTCCGTCCTGAAGTCGCTGCAGCGCTTGCTGCAGCCCGCGCACTTCGAGACGTGGTTCCGCCGCAGCGCACTCGCGTCCATCGAAGAGCCTCTCGCCGTCGTGGTCGTGCCGAACGCGTTCTGCGCGTCTTGGCTCGAGCGCTACTACATGAAGGAGCTGCAGACCGCACTCCGCGAGCACATGACGCTCGAGCTCGTGAATCGCGAGCCGCTCGTGCGCTTCTCGATCCACGCCGAAGTTCCGTCGGTGCCCTTCGATGCCGTGCCGACGACCGATGTCGAAGGTCGTCCTTCGGTCTTCGCGGAGCGCAGCTCCACGAGCTCGCGGCACGAGACTCCGTTCGCCACGAAGTCGAGCGATGGCTATCTCCGCTCGACCGACGGATCGATCAACACGCTCTATACTTTTGAGCAGTTCGTCACTGGTCGTTCCAACGAGCTAGCGCACGCTGCAGCACAAGGGGTAGTAGAGTCGCCCGGTCGCCTCTACAACCCGTTCTTCCTCTACGGCTCTGTCGGTCTCGGCAAGACGCACTTGCTGCAAGCCGCGAGCCACGCGTATCTGCTGAAGTATCCCGACGCGCGGATCCTGTATCTGCCCTGCGAGACCTTCATCAACCACTTCATCAGCGCGCTCGAGGAAGGGAACCTGAACAACTTCCGCCACCGCTACCGCGGGGCGGACATGATCCTGATCGACGACATCCACCTGCTCGCGAACAAGGAGCGCACGCAGGAGGAATTCTTCCACACCTTCAACGTGCTCTATAACGCGGGGAAGCAGATCATCCTCTCGTCGGACAGCCCGCCGGTGGACATCCCCTCGCTGCAGGAGCGCCTGGTC
Source organism: Planctomycetota bacterium (assembly GCA_016719295.1). Taxonomy (GTDB): domain Bacteria; phylum Planctomycetota; class UBA1135; order UBA1135; family JADKAF01; genus JADKAF01. The sequence goes on along the minus strand of JADKAF010000001.1, from coordinate 4,693,404 downwards.
TCGCGCTTCAAGTGGGGCCTCGTCGCGCAGATCGAGCCACCGGACTTCGAGACCCGCGTCGCGATCCTGCGACGCAAGGCCCACTACAAGGGCTTCGAGCTGCCGCTCGAAGTCGCGCACTACATCGCTGAGAATATCACCTCGAACATCCGCGAGCTCGAAGGCGCGGTGACCAAGGCGATCGGCGTCGCGCGGCTGAACCACCAGCAGCTCACCCCGGAGCTCGCCCGCGAGGCGCTGCGCGACTTCGTGACCGTGGCACCTCAGAAGCGCTACCCGATGTCGGAGCTGATCAACGCGGTCTGCCGCATCTGCAACGCGCGCCTCCAGGACCTCCAGTCGAAGAAGCGCAACAAGTCGATCGTGCTGCCCCGCCAGCTCGCGATGTTCCTGGCGCGCGAGCTGACCACGCTCTCGCTCGACGAGATCGGCTCTTACTTCGGCGGTCGCGACCACTCGACGGTGCTCTACGGCATCGACAAGGTCCGGTCCCTCGAGTCCGGCGACGTGGAGGTCGCCGAGCTGCTGCGTCGCATCCGGAAGGACCTCGCCGCAGGGAATGCCTGAGGCACGCTCGTCCTCGACCCGCAAACTCCGAGGTCTCCACCGAGATCTCCTGCGTCGCGGCGCGCCCGTCCCTGGACGGAGCGCGCCGCGCTCGTTTCCAGGGCTACGAAGCGCCTCGGCCGAGCCAGCGGCGCAGCTGCGGAAATCTCCACCCACCATGCGACCTCTGCCGCAGCTCCGCGTCCTCGCCCAGCGGCTCCAGTCCCATCAGGCTCAAGCCGCGCTGCTTCGAGCCTGGGAAGGAGGCAACGTGCGTCCCGCCGAGGCGCAGGAACGGGCGCTGAAGCGGGTGTTTCCGCTAGGTTCCGGCGAGGAAGGCAGGGCGAACGAGGCGCACCCTCGAGCCCGAGCGACTTCTTCCACAAGCTGCGGGCAGCGAGCTCACGCCAGCACGGCCGCGGCCATCCAGGAGCGATCGAAAGCTGTGGAGAAGCTGCGGAGATCGCTGTCGAGAAGCTGGGGAGAACCGAGCGCGGAACGAGCCCCGTTCGGCGCGCGCTCGATTCTCCCCACACAGCTGTCGGTGAACCCCCGCTTCCCCCCACCTCCAGTCTGGACCTCGTGCCGTCACAAACCTAGAATCTCGCGTCACTTCGGGCGCCCGCACCCCATCTCTCCACAACCGAGCACCACTCATGATGGAGATGATGAAGATCTAATCTTCGCGCCCAGTTCAGCAGCCCAGTCCAGCAGCTCCGAACGCAGATCGAGGAACACGTCATGAAAGCCGTTGTGGGTTGGGAAGCCTTTCGAGACGCGCTCCACCTGATCACGCAGCTCGTCCCTGGTCGTGCGAACCTCGGCGAGCCCAGCGCGGTGCAGATCACCACCACGGGCGATGCCGTGGTGCTCTCATCGCAGGACTACGACTGCGCCGTGCGCATCGAGCTCACCGAGGACATCGATCCCAAGGAGACCGGCTCGATCACGCTGCCCGGTCAGCTCCTGACGAGCTTCGTGCGCGACCTTCGCGGCAAGACTCTAGAGCTCCGTACGAAGCCGAACAGCGATGCGTGCAGCTTGAGCTGCGGCGGCGACACGCTCGAGCTCGTCGCGGCGCCCGAGCAGAACTTCGATCCGCTGCCCGAGATCGACCCCAAGGGGACCTTCGAGGTGCCGACCGAGATCTTCGCCAAGCTGATCGACCGCTGCTCCTTCGCCGTCGCGAAGGACGACCGCCGCGGGCTCCACGGCCTGCGCATGGAGGTAGAGTCGGATCGCATCCGGATCGTCGCCACCGACTCGCGGCGTCTCGCGATCGCGGAGTCGCCCCTCGATCACGCGCCGAAGCATCTCGCGCCGACGACGCTGCCGACACGCACGGTGAGCCAGCTGGTTTCGGCCATCCGCGGCCAGAAGCCGACGCTGCGCATCTCGCCGATGACCTCTCAGATCTGCTTCTCGACGCCGGGCCTCACGGTGTTCACGCGCGTGATCCAGGCGAAGTTCCCGGAGAAGTACGCTGCCATCGTGCCGAGCGAGACCTCGAACTCGGTGCGCTTCCGCGCCGACGACATGGCGCAGAAGCTGCGTCTGGTCGCGAACGTCTCGCAGCAGGAGCTGCGCTCCGTCGAGCTGCGCTTGAGCTCGAACAGCGCGACGCTGGTCTCGGTCTCTCCGGGACAGGGCACGGCGACCGCCGAGGTGCCCGTGACCTTCCAGGGCGTCGTCGATCGCCTGAAGTACAACCCCGACTACCTCATCGAGGGGCTGAAGCGCGCGGACACCGATGAGATCGAGCTCGTCTACGAGCAGGCCAACACGCCGGCGAAGTTCCTCCTGGGCGAGGGCTTCATCTACGTGGTGATGCCGATCAACGTCTGAGCCGCGCCGCGTGACCCGCATCGTGGCCGAACGCAACGACCGCAGCTCGGGAGCCTTCGGATCCTTCGCCATCGGCGACTGGATCAAGAAGCTCGTCCCGAAGGCCGAGCCTGAGCGCGACGCGCTCGCGAGCACGCTCACGGGCCTGCTCGAGCCGGAGCACGCCGCGGATGCGCGCGTCGTCTCTCTGCGCCGCGGCACGGCCACGGTGGAGGTCAGCTCGTCTTGCCTTCTGCACGAGCTGCGCACGCTGCGTCACGCCGAGATCCTCGAGGCTTTCCAGAAGGCCATCGACTCCATCACCGTGCGGAAGTTGGTCTTCCGCCTCGCCTCTTCGAACGAATCCAGTTGAACCGGAGCGGCCGCGCCCGGCGCGCCGCAGGGAAACCATGACCGAAGCCGAGTCCGAGAAGCAGCCCGATGCCCCGCGCACCTACGACGCCTCGTCGATCCAGGTCTTGGAAGGCCTGGAGGCGGTGCGCAAGCGCCCCGGGATGTACATCTGGAACACGTCGTTCGAAGGTCTGCACCACCTGATCTGGGAGGTGCTCGACAACTCGATCGACGAGTGCATGGCGGGGCACGCGAAGGAGATCGAGGTCGTCCTGCACGAGGACGGCTCGTGCAGCGTCACTGACGACGGCCGCGGGATCCCGACCGAGATGCACAAGTCCGAGAACATGCCCGCGCTCGAGCTCGTGATGACGAAGCTCCACGCCGGCGGCAAGTTCGACCGCGACTCGTACAAGGTCTCGGGCGGTCTGCACGGCGTCGGGGTGTCGGTCGTGAACGCGCTCTCTACGCTGCTCACCGTCACGGTCGACCGCAATGGAAAGACCTACGAGATGGCCTTCTCGCGCGGTCACAAGACCGGTGAGATGCGCCTCCTCGGCGACACCACGCGCCGCGGCACGCGCGTGCGCTTCTTCCCCGACGCGACGATCTTCGACACGGTGGAGTTCGACTGGGACACCGTCGCGAAGCGCTGCCGCGAGCTGGCGTACTTGCTCGGCCGCCGCGGCCTGAGCCTGAAGCTCCGCAGCGAGCTGCTGCAGCGCGAGCAGGTCTATCACTTCCCCGAGGGTATCGCGGCGTTCGTGAGCAACGTCACGGCGAACAAGGAGCTGGTCCACAAGGACGTGATCCACATTCGCCAAGAAGACGTGCCGAACCCGCTCGCGCCCGACGGCGAGAAGGGCCCGCTGTACGCCGTCGAGGTGGCGCTCCAATACACCTCCGAGTACGTCGAGAACGTGTTCTGTTTCGCGAACAACATCAACACCGTCGAAGGCGGCTCGCACCTCTCCGGCTTCCGCTCGGCGCTGACGCGCACCTTCAACACCTACGCGAAGAAGGAGAAGCTGCTGAAGGACAGCGACAAGGTCCCGACCGGCGATGACTTCCGCGAAGGCCTGGTCGCGGTGATCAACGTCTCGGTGCCCGAGCCCCAGTTCGGCGGCCAGACGAAGAGCAAGCTCGGCAATCGCGAGGTGCAGTCGATCGTCGAGAGCGTGGTCGCGAAGCACCTCGAGATCTACTTCGAGGAGAACCCCGCGACCGCGAAGGCGATCTTCAAGAAGGGCCTGGAAGCCCAGCGCGCGCGCGAAGCCGCGCGCAAGGCCCGCGATCTCGCGCGCCGCAAGTCCACGCTGGCGAGCGGCAACCTCCCGAAGAAGCTCGCCGACTGCATGTGGACCGATGCCGATCGCTGCGAGCTCTTCCTCGTCGAAGGGGACTCGGCCGGTGGCACCGCGAAGATGGGGCGGCAGCCGGAGTTCCAGGCGATCCTCCCGCTGCGCGGCAAGATCCTGAACGTCGAGAAGGCGCGGCTCGACAAGATGCTCGCGCACAACGAGATCCAGGCGATCATCTCGGCGCTCGGCACCGGCATCGGACTCGAGGAGTTCGATCTCTCGAAGCTGCGCTACGCCAAGGTCATCATCATGACCGACGCCGACGTCGACGGCTCGCACATCCGCACGCTGCTGCTCACCTTCTTCTTCCGGCACATGCGCGAGCTCATCGAGCGTGGGCACGTGTACATCGCCGAACCGCCGCTCTTCCGCGTGAAGCACAAGGGGAAGGAGCGCTACCTCGCGAACGAAGAGGAGAAGAACGAGGCGGTCCTCTCGATCATCGTCGACAACTCGAAGCTCCTCGATCGCAAGTCCGGTCGCGAGTTCTCGGGCCCGGATCTCGAGCGCTTGAACCAGGTGCTCGGTCGCTTGGAGAAGCGGATCGGTCGCGCCGTGCCGATCTGGTCCACCGTGCGCGCCGAGGACTTCCTCCAGCGCTTCACCATCGATGGTGTCCTCCCGCACGCGGCCCTCGTCGTTCATCGCAAGCCCCGCTGGAGCCGCGACGTCGCCGGCATGGAGCAGCTGCGTCTCCAGCTCTCCGCCGAGCTCGGTCGCGAAGCGAAGATCTACACCGGCCCGGATTCGCTGGTGCCGCGCGACGACGCCGACGCGACGGCCGTCACCTTCCAGCACGCCGACGAGCTCGCCGAGATGCTCGAGGATCTCCGCGCGCTCGGCGTTGCCGACGGCTTCGAGCTCCCCTCGGAGGATGCGCTGGACGTGATCCCGCGCTTCCAGGTGGCGAACACGAAGAAGAGCCGCGACGTGCTGAGCTTGCTGCGCGTCCGGCCGACATTGGTCGAGTTCGGCAGCGACCATTCCGCCGGCGGCGCCGAGGTGCAGCGCTACAAGGGTCTCGGTGAGATGAACGCCGAGCAGCTCTTCGACACGGCCATGAACCCGGACACGCGCTCGCTGAAGCGCGTGCGCCTGGAGGACGCCGTCACTGCGGACCTGATCTTCAGCGTGCTGATGGGCACCGGGGTCGAGCAGCGACGCGAGTTCATCGAGCGACATGCGCTCGAGGTGACGAACCTCGATATCTGAGCTACACAGGGCGGGGATCTGGTGGAGATCCAGCGATGGGATCGAGTCTCGTTCGAACGGCCTCACCGATCCTCGCCCTGACAGGCCTCCTGTGCTCCGGTGCGCTCGGCCAGGATTGGCCCGGGAGAGATGATCGGTCGATCTTCTCCGGCTTGGCCGAGCCGTCGTTCGTGGTGCGACCTCACGAGAGGCGACTCGAGGTTCGCTATTCGAGGCGGCCGCCTTTCACGGTGGACGTTCCCATCGACTACCCGGCCGATTACGTGGACTTCGCCAAGCCGGGCCTGCCGCGGGAGCCTGAGCGTCTGCTGCTCGCCGGACGGGACGCCGAAGGAAGAGGGGTGCTGGTGTGGATCCGGGTCGAGGGCAGGGAGCCCGCGCAATGGTCGGTCCTCGATAGCTTTCACCAGCCCGCCAGCGACTTCGTCGGGGTCGCGTACTCTGCGCAGACGCAGCGCCTCTACCTGCTTGAGCTGCGCTCGCAGACGATCTATCGGGCCTCGTTCTCGCCGTCCGCGGAGAAGCTCCCGACGAAGTGGTCCGCTCTGGCCCACAGCTCGCAGTTCGGTGACCCGGGAGACCTGGGCCTGCGGGCCTTGTCGCTGTCCCGAGACGGCGCGGAGCCGCAGCTCTGGGTCTACTACGTGAACAGCGAGATGCTGAGCAAGGTGCGGCGCGATACCCCGATCGTCATCGATGGCCAACACGGCGTTACCTTCGATGTCCACGCCGACGGAGGACGTCGCGCCGCGATCGGCACACGCGAGCTACGGCTCGGCATGCAAGCGGTGCCTCTCGTCGGATCTCCTGGCCTGAACGCTGAGCTCGTGCGCTTGGATGGAGCGCAGGGGATCCAGGTGATCGGTCGCGCGCCGCTCGATGATGTGCAGCGGCGTCGTATCGCTCGTCGAGACCCAGCTCCAGTTCGGCGCGGTGTATGGGGCGCGCAACCCGCTCAGCAGGCGCCTCTCTTTCCCCTTCCTCACTCCCGAGAAGCGTTGGGGCGCGGCTCAGGTGCTCCGCGATGGCCGCGGCATCCAGCCCCTGCGCTCGATGGGGATGGCGGCCTACGTGGGAGCGGAGTCCTTCCGCGTGCCCTGCTTTCTCGAGCCAGAGGTCGAGTCGCAGCGCGAGGCGTCGCCGCAAGGAGTTCCAGCCACCTTGATCGTCGGCGATGAGACGAGCCCGATCCTCGACCTCGGCGGCGGCGCGGTGCTCGGCGGATCGTTCGTCTGGTCCTCGCGCTTGGAGTCCAGCGTCGAGGCAGAGCTGCTCTTTGCCGAGCTGCGTCTGCCGATCCCCGCGGATCCACGGCTCGGCGGGCTCGAGCTGCGCTTCCAGTGGCTGATCGAGGACGGCGAGGACCTGCGCGTCTCGGATATCGCCGGGATCCAGGTCCGACCCACGCGCTTCGATCCACCCGGGGCCGATGCTCTGCCGCAGAGCGAAGCTCCGAGCGTTCTCGCGCCGAGCGAGGGGCAGAGGTCGCGCGAGGCAGCGTTCCGAAGCTGGCTCGAGGGCTGCGGTGGTCGGGCGCTGTCGGAGGACTCCCGCCGGGAGCTCCTGAGCCGCATCCGGCGCTGAGCGAGTGTCGCTCCGACTCAAGCTCCCGGCTCCCTCGGGTCGATAGGAACGCTGGACCACACCGGTCCGACGTCCCGCGAGGCAGGCATGAAGGGTCTCGACAAGCTCACCTACCCCCGACTGGCCGAGGCGCTGATCCAGAGGGGCTCGGTTGATCAGGCGTTGATCCGCCAGCTCCTGCAGGAGTCGGAGCGCTCGGGGCAGGCGCTGCCCGAGCTGCTCGTGCGCGACGAGCTCTTCTCGGAGTGGGAGCTCGTCCGCCTCGTGGCGGACCATTTCACGCTGCCGATGCTGTATCCGCTGCAGTACGAGCTCGACAGCAGCTTGATGAAGAAGTTCGGCATCGAGGTGCTGCGGCAGAAGAACCTGCTGCCCCTCGCCAAGTTCGGCGACATCGTCACGATGGCCATGCCGATCATGACGCCGGTCTCCGAGCTGCAGGAGCTCGAGCGCGAGCACAAGATCGAGATCTTCCCCTTCACGGCTCCGATCTCCGAGAACTCGCAGATCCTGATGGAGCACGGCGGCAAGGCCGGCAAGAAGAGCGAGGCGCTGCTCGACAGCTCGTGGGAGAAGCTCTTCGACTTGGCCGACGCCACCCTGCAAGAAGGCGTGCTGCCCGGATAGTGCGCGGAGGCGCGCGCTTCAGCTCTCGCGGGCGCGGGGCGTATCGAGTGGCGCGCCGTCGTCTTCGGCGGGCGCCGTCGGCGCAGGAGCACTGTCGGAAGCAGGCTCGACCTTCGCGCTGGGCTCGTCCTCGGCGCGCTCGACGTGCAGCGAGGTGGGCGCGGACTGGTCGGCGGGAGGACTGGCATGCGCTCCCCCTTGGTCCGCGAGCGGCCCGTGGTCCAAGTCGTCGTTCCGCGGCTCGTCATGAGTGACGAGGGACTCTTCCGCCGTGCTCTGCGGCGGCTCGTAGGGCTTCGCGCGCGTCCAAGGCTCGATCTCGACCGGGCGGGTGATCTCGCGCTGCAGCTCGCGCATCGTGCTGCGCGTCTCGCGCACGTCCTCGTCGAGCTCGATCTGCTGGCGGAACGAGCTCAGCCCCTTCCGGAACTCGAGGAAGGTCTTCCCGAACTGCTTGCCGACCTCGGGCAGGCGCCGACCGAAGACGATCAGCCCTACGACGAGGATGACGAGCATCTCGCTCGGGCCGAGGTTGAACGCGAGCAGCGCGGGAGCCGGGATCATGGAGTTCAGAGCGAGCCGATGCCTTGGGGCAGCGTCCGCCTCGCGTAGTTGTCCGAGGAGCGCTGGTAGAGCAGGAGGGGCGCGAAGCGGAAGCCGACGGAGGTGTTGTTCTCCCCCGGATCGTATCCGAAGGAGAGCTCGAGCAAGAAGTCGGCGCCCTTCCGGCGGAGGACGATGGTGGTGTCCGAGGCCTTGCTCCGCACGAGGTCGTACTGGAAGCGCAGCTCGAGGTCGAACTTCGGCGAGGCCTCGTAGAGCAGCGAGGTGCTGATCATCCGCAGCTGGTCGTGATCTTGCGGATAGCCCACGCGCGCATGAGCGGCGCGGTACTCGAGCGTCGCGAGGAAGTCGCCCTCCGGCTGCGCGCGAACGCCGTACTGCGCGTCCGGCACGGGCCGCACCTCGCGCTCGATCGACGCGACGTCGATGTCGGCCTCGCTGTAGATCTCGAAGCGCGGGAGACCCACCATCGCCGAGAAGTCGACCGTGAACTCGGAGTGCAGCAGGCTCCAGTTCTCCTTCGCCGGCCGCGCGTCGTTGTCGGGGTAGTAGTCGATGTCCAGGTCGAGATCGAAGACCGGCAGCGGCAGCGCCGCGGGATCGCGCCGGCGCGGGTTCTCGGACCAGAGGTTGCGCAGCACGAAGCTCACGCGTTCTTCATCTCCGAGCGCCTCCTCTACCCCGAGGGGAAGAAAGCCCTGGTCGCGGCCCGCGAAGCGGTGCCGCGCGCTGTAGCGCACCTCGGGGACCATGCGGTGGGTCCAATGCGATCCCCACGGCGAGGAGAGCTCGGTCGACGTCGCGACGCCGAACTCACCGAAGCTGCGGTCCTCGTTACCGCTGCCGACGAGGGAATCGCTGGCGGCGAGGTAGCTCGCGGCGACGTAGGGAGTGAAGCTGATCGGCCCGATCCAGAACGGCATGCTTAGCTTGGAGCTGCCCGTGCCGCGGATGGCATCCGCGCCGTCGAAGCCGGTCGCCGGAACGATGGCGCCATCCTCGATCGTCCCGTCCTGGATCTGGCGCTGTCCGAGCGTTCCTCCCGCGGTGAGGAACACGCGCAGCGGCTGCTCGCCAGCGCCGGGCGAGCCGCTGGAGAACGGCAGATCGAAGACCGGCATCGAGATGAGATGGCCGCGCACCTCCGGCAGCAGCTCGAGCGTCGTGTCGAAGTCGTTCGTCGCCGGCCTGGTCTGGAACTCGCCGCCCCACGCTCCGCGTGCGTAGCGCAGGTAGAAGTGCGTCTCCTGCTCTTTGTCTTCCTTCCACTCGCTCTCGTAGAACTCCGAGACCATCGCCTCGTCGCCGCGCAGCGCGACCTCGAGGTCGGCGCGCACATCCTCGCTGAGGAAGAAGCGGTTCTGCGTGCGCATCCTCCAGCGATCGGGATGGTCGGGCCCGCCGCGGATCACGCCGACGTCTTCGCCGGGGTCGTGGCGATACGCGGTCGTGAAGCGCCCTTGGTAGACGCCGGGCAGCTCGTACTCCAAGGTCGGATCGATCGCGGGGCCGCGCTCCACCGAGGCCTCGACGGGCATCGTCCAGTTCGCCGTGCCCTGGCCATCGAGGCCGAGGAAGCGATGCACGGAGTCCTGCGGTCCGGCGAACGAGCCGCCGAGCAGCGCCTGCATGCGCGCGCCGAACTTCGAGGAAGCGCTGCCCGAGACCGATTGCACGGGGCCGAGGTAGAGATCGCGCGAGTTCGTGGCGAAGCCGGGCAAGGGCAGGATCTCCACGCCCTCGAGCGCGAGCCGCGCGCCGTCGACCTCCAAGTCGAAGGAGCCATCGGCGAGCGGCCGCGCCACGAGCTTCTCGCAGCGCACGTCGTAGCCCGGCACGGGCGCTTCGCTCGCCGTGAGGCGCGCGTTCTGGAAGCTAACGGCGCCGTCCGAGCCGCGCTCCAAGCGATCGGCGAAGAGGCGCAGGAAGACCGACTTCCCGGCGACGACGCCGGCCAGGCGGATCTCGGAGTTCTGCGCGCGCAGGCTGCTCCGGGAGAACCCGATGTAGAGCGAGTCGGCGCGCAGCATCTCGCCGGTCGAGTGGCGCACGACGAGCACGCGCGAGCCATGCAGGTCCTGGAAGATGCCGGCCCAGCTATCGCGCCAGGCTTGGAAGAAGTTCTCGCCTTGGATCCCCGTCTGCGCGTCCGCGCGCAGCCGGCGCTCGCGCAAGACGAGCGGCATGGGACCCGTGAGCTCCTCGTGCTTCTTCTCGCGCAGGTGCTGCACGAGCTGGTCCCACGTGCTGCGGTCGAGCCGGAAGACCACCTCGTCGGCGAGCACCGAGAAGTCGCCGAAGCGCCCGGAGAGCCGCGAGGCGTAGTAGAGGTAGCCGTCCGCGTCGCTCTCGATCAGCTGCACGTCGCCGAGCTCGAAGGGCAGCATGCCGAGGTCGCGCGCGCCTTCTTGCTGGGCACGGACCGTGGGCAGCGCGGCACCACTCAGCGCGCCGAGCAGCGCGAGCATGCGTGCGCTCCGCGTCACTGGCGTCGCACCTCGCGGAGCACGAAGCGCTCGACGTCGAACTCGACGTACCGCGCACTGTCGGGCTGGCCTTGGAACGAGAAGCTCGCGCGCTTGCCGCCGCCCTGCAAGTGATCGCTGCGGATGAAGAGCACCTTCGTCTTGGCGTCCCAGTCGATGCGATGAGCTTCGACATCGAAGAGCAAAGGATCACCTGGCTGATCGCTGGGGATGCGGACCGTCGCATTTCTCAGCAAGGTGAGCCTACGCGGCTTGTTGTCGGCGAGGTTCCTCTCGAGCGTCACTTTCTCACCGCCGATCGCGAAGGGCCGCCCATCGACGCGCGTAACGCTCGCCTGGCCGTGCAGCTCCACCAAGCGTTCGGTGAACATCATGCTGTCGCGCGCGCGCAGATCGTAGGTCTGCACGCTGCCCGCGGGCTCGGCTGTGCCAGGCACGATGTCGAAGCCCTTGTCGGAGGTGCCCGACCAGCGCACGTGCGGCCGGCCGAGCAAGCGGAGATCCTGGTCCTTCTCGCCCCACACCATGCGGCGAGCCGTTCCACGCACCTGCTCTCCGGGCACGTCGCGCGCGAGCTCGATCCGGCGCGCGGCGAACGCGCCGAGCGTCAAGCGAGCTGTCTGCGTCTTGCGCGCCCAGAGCCAATCGGCGTGCGCTTCGACGGCACCTTCCACGCGCACGCGGAAGACCCCCATCACCTGCGTGCGCTCTTCCTGGAGCTTCGCCGCGAAGATCTGCGCCGCGATGCGCACGGGCTCGGCGGGGGGCTCCGATGTGGGCGGAGCCTCCGGCGCGACCGCGGGGTCCGCATTCTTCTTCTCGCCCTTCGCGCTCGGCTCCTTCTTCGCGTCGCCGCGAGAAGAGCCGGTGACATCGAAGCGCGCGAGCGACGCGGGCGGCTCGAGCTCGACGCGGCGCGCGAGGCCGAGCGCGTAGAAGGAGCCCTGCGCTTCGTCGTAGCCGATCCACAGCGCGCGGAGCTTCACGGGCTCGCCGTTGTGCACGATCGCGACCTCGGCCGGCACGCCGACGACGGAGATGCGCCCCGTCGGTGCGCGCTCGAGGCGATCACAGGTGACGTGGCGATCGCCTTCGTCGTACTGCACGTTGCCGCGCGCGGTGAACGAGAGCTCCTTCTCGCCGACACCCGCGACATCGAGATGCGCGCAGCGCAGATGGAGCTGCGCGGGATCGGGCGTGATGGGCTCGACGCGCACGTTCTCGCTGAGCTTCGCGCGCTCCAAACCTTGCGGCCCGAGCGAGAGCTCGAGCGGACCGGAGCACGAGAGATCGAGCGGCGCTCTCTCGGGATCCATCTGCACGCGGACCTTCGGCGCTTCGGTGAGCACGAGGTGACGCTTCGCCTCCTCGCCCCAGCCCTCGAAGTCGACGCGCAGATGCCCGCCGTCGGCGATCTGGCCTTGATGATCGAGGCGCACCGCGCCGTCGGCCTCCATCCAGCGCGGCTCGAGCTTCGGCGCGTCCTGCGCGCTCGCCTCGCGCTGCGCGAGGATCGCCGCGGGCGGCTCCTCGAAGCGCGTGCGCAGCCAGCGCCCCGCGCGCAGCACCTCGGGCCCGCCGATCACCCCGAGAACCACGTTTTCGCGAAGCTCGATCTCGTGGCCGTCGCGCGTGGGCTCGAGATCGTCGGGGCGCTTCAGCGTGGCCCCGCCGGCGCAGCGGAGCTCCAGCTCGCCTTCGATCGCGCCGGCGCCTTCTTCACCGAAGAGCTTTGCGATCCAGTCCGAGCTTTGCGGCGGGCGGAACGAGACCGGGCCTTCGCACTCGGAGGCGCGCACGCGGTTCTCCTCGTCCTGGGCGAACTCGAAGGTCGCGGCGCGCGCGCGCAGCTCGCCGAAGCCGCCGCCCGCGCGCAGATCGCGCTCGACGCGGGCGGCGACGAGGCGAGCGTTCCCTTTCATGTCGTCCGACTCCGGTGCCTCTGCTTCGCGCGGCGCCGCGTTCTCCTGCTCGCCCTCCGAGGCGATCAGGAGATCGAGCCACGCATCGGCGCCCTCGATCCACGAGCTCTGCGGGGCGCGATCCGTGCGCAGCAACGTCTGGTCGATGCGGAACTCGTGCTCCATGTCGAAGCGCGCGCGGCGCCAGCCGCGGCGCTCCGCGTCGAGGTGCGGAGGCTCGACGCGCAGCGCTCCGCCGCGCGGCGAGGAGAGGATCGAGCGGGACTCGGTCGCGGAGTCGATGCGCTGGCGGCGGCTCGTCATCTTCGCGACGAGCTCGGCGCCGAAGACGAAGTTCGTCGGCGCGAGCGGATCGCGCTCGGGCGTCCAGCGCCAGTCCTTGGAGCGCACCTCGAGGTCGTTGCCGAAGACGCAGAGCACCGGCTCGCCATCGGCGCCGACGGCGTGCACCTCGCGCAACGGGAGCGCGGACTCCGTGGTGTCCGTCGTATCGATGGTGCAGGCGACCTCGGCGGCGGTGAGCGTCATCTCGAAGACGCCGTCGCCCTGGCGATCGAGCTCGATGCGCGCGTTGCCGAGCTTGAGCGGGAAGGTCGGATCGAGAGCGGCGAGGTTCAGGTTCCGCACCTCGAGGGCGCCTTGCGCCGCGGTGATGCGCACCTGCAGGTAGGAGCCGATCGCCTGCCCGCTCGCGTCCTTCCGCAGCGCGTGGAGCTCGAGCAGCGGCTCTCGCAGCAGGAGCCGCCGCAGCGGACCGCGCGCGTCCTCGGCGAGCTCGGCGCTGGCCTCGGGCGAGCGGAAGACGTAGGCGAGCAGCGCGCGCGTGCCGCGCACCTTCTCGTCGACGAATTGCTCCAGCGAGAAGGGGCCGCTCGGGGAGAAGCCCGTGACCTCCTTGCCCGAGCCGTGCACGAAGGCCTCGGGCTTCGAGGGCGACAGCACGAGTGGCGTCGTGAACTCGAGCCGCGGGGCGAAGACGTGCCCGCCCGAGGCCCAGAGGATCGCGCTGAAGCTCGCGATCGTGGTCGCGGTCCAGACCGTGACGAAGCGCGCGGCGCTCATGCGAAGAGCGCGGCGAGCTCGGCGAAGCGCCCTTGCGCGTGGAGCACGAGCTCCACGACCTCGCGCACCGCGCCGCGACCCCCGCCGCGGCGCGCGACGTAGTGCGCGCGCTGCTGCACCAGCGGATGCGCGTCGCCCGGCGCGGCTGCGAGCCCGGCGAGCTCGAAGAGCGCGAGATCGGGCAGGTCGTCGCCGATCACGCAGAACTCTTCCGCGCGGAGGCCGCTGCGCTGCACCAGCTCCTCGAACGCGGGCCTCTTCTTCAGATGCCCTTGCAGCACCTCGCGAATGCCGAGCTCGGCGGCGCGATGCGCGACGACGGCCGAGCGACGACCCGAGAGGATCGCCACCTCGAGGCCGATCTTCTGCAGCACCTTCACCGCGAAGCCATCCCACACGTGGAACGACTTGATCTCGCGCGCGTCGGCGTCGTAGACGATCGCGCCGTCGGTGAGCACGCCGTCGACGTCGAGCACGAAGCCGCGGATCCGCTGCGCGCGCGCGCGGAGCTCCGGGCCGAGTTCGGGATCGAAGAGGGTGGTCACGTGGGAGAGCTCTCGAAGGCGCGGTTCAGATCTTGATGGCGAGGACGTCTTGCTGATCGAGGAGCCCGATCGGCTGCTGCGCGTCGTCGACCACGATGATCTGGTCGATCTGATGTCGCGTGAGGAGGTGCATCGCCTCCGAGACCAGCGCTTCGGCCTGGATCACCTTGGGAGAAGGCGTCATCACGTTGCGGATCGGGGCGTCGAGGTTGGCGCCCTTGGCGATGAGGCGGCGCAGGTCGCCGTCCGAGAAGAAGCCGGCGAGGGTGCCATCGGCGCGCTGCACGATCGCGCAGCCGGGGTTCCGCGGCGTCTGCTGGATGCAGGCCACGGCGCGACGGATGCTCGCGTCCTCGGGCACGAGGGGGAGCTCCGCGCCGCGGCGCATGATCTCGCGCACCTGGATGAGCTTCCGGCCGAGGTCGCCCGCGGGGTGGAAGAGCGCGAAGTCCTGCGCGGTGAACTCGCGCTTCTCGCTGAGCACCATCGCCAGAGCGTCGCCCACCGCCAGCATCGCGGTCGCCGATGCGGTGGGTGCCAGGCCGTGCGGACAGGCCTCGTCCAGCTTGCCGATGGCGAGCACTGCGTCCGCATGTTGGCCTAAGGATGTCTTCTTTCCGGACGTGATCGCGACGATCGCTACGCCCATGCGCTTCAGATGCGGCAACAGCCGGAGGATCTCCGAGCTCTCGCCGCTGTTCGAGAGGGCGAGGCAGAGGTCGATCGAGCGGATCCGCCCGAGATCGCCGTGCAGCGCTTGCGCCGGGTCGAGGAAGAAGGACGGCGTCCCGGTGCTGGCGAGCGTCGCCGAGATCTTGGCACCGATGAGGCCGGCTTTGCCCATACCGGTCACCACGACCAGGCCTTGGCAGCCGAGCACGAGCTCGATCGCCTTCGCGAAGTCGGCGTCGAGGAGTTCGGCCACGCGCTCGATCGCGCGCGCCTCCAGGGCCAGCACTTGGCGGGCGCGCTCGAGGAGGGGCCGCTCTGCTCCTGCAGTCATCGCGGACGGTACTCCGGCAGGGTGCGGGGCGGCGGAGGCCAAGGGCCGACCCTCGTCGGGGAAAGGGGAGGAGCGCGAAGCGGCCGGCTCCGTTAGACTCCGGCCCGCTTCCGTCGGGCGGGATTGTGCCTCGACCCGCGGCCCCATGCCAGCGCTCGCCGAAGCTCCAAGACCGTGCCCGCCGTCTTCTCCAACGCCAACCTGCTGCTCGTCGCCGGAGGAGTGCTCCTCTTCCTGCTGGCTCAGGCTGCGCGCGATGCGGCCTTCGCACGCGCGGCGCGTTCGCTCGGCGACGACAGCGCCTATCGCTCCGGACGCGGCAGCTTCGCTCCGTGGGCGCACGTCGATCCGTGGCGCAGCTTGGTGCTCCCGATCGTGCTCGCGTTCACGACGGGCATCGCCTTCGGCTGCGGTCGGCCGCTCGCCCTCGACGCGACGAAGCTTCGCCGCCCCCAGCGCGACACGACCCTGATCGCGCTCGCCGGTCCCGCGACGAGCCTCTTCCTGGCGCTGTTGCTCGGCTTGGCGCTCGTGCTCAGCACGCGCTTCGCGTGGATCGACAGCAGCTCGCTCGCGTATCTCCTGCTCGTCCGCGCGATCGTGACCAACGTGCTGCTCTGCGTGCTGCACCTGATTCCGCTGCCGCCGCTCGACGCCTCGCGCATCGTGGCGGTGCAGCTCCCGCCCGAGCATCGCGCGGGCTACGAGGGCATCGGCATGTACGGGGTGCTCTTCCTCGTCGCCGCGTTCTTCACGCCGATCGGCGAGCTCTTGACGCAGCGCTCGGGCGAGCTGCCCGTGTGGATCGACTTCGTGGCGCAGCTCGTGATCCCCTGAACGGGAAAGGGGAAGCGCGACCATGGCCGAGTATCTCGTCGACGTCGAGCGCTACTTTCACGGCCCGCTCGACCTCTTGCTCCATCTCGTGCGCGAGAAGGAGATCGAGATCGACAAGATCTCGCTCGCCAAGGTCGCCGACGATTACGCTCGCCACATCGAGTCGCTGCGAGACCTCGACGTGAACGCGGTCGGCGAGTACCTCGTCATCGCCGCGACGCTGATGCTCATCAAGTCGCGTTACCTGATGCCGCGCGAGATCGTCGACGTCGAGGAGGACCTGGGCCCCGACGACGAGCTGATCCTCCAGCTCATCGAGTACAAGCGCTTCCGCGAGACCGCCGAGGATCTCCTGAACCGCGAGCGCGAGCGCGAGGGCCTCTTCGAGCGCGGCCGCTTCGACGACACCGAGACCCGCATCGAGGAGCGCGAGCTCTCCGAGCTCTCGCCCTGGGACCTCCTCTCAGCGTTCACGCGCGTCCTCCGCGAGCAAGCGCGCTTCAAGCCCCACGAGATCGGCCACCGCGAGAAGTCCCTCCGCGAGTATGTCTTGGACCTTCTCGGCAACCTCCGCGACCGCGGCGGCCGCGCGAGCTTCCACGAGCTCGTGCTGAAGCCCGAGATCACGCGCATCGACTTCGTCGGCAGCTTCTTCGCCATCCTCGAGTGCTGCCGACAAGGCATGCTGCGCGCCGTCCAGTCCGACGCCTTCGGCACGATCGACCTCGAGCTCACGGACGCCGACTACGAGAAGCAGATCGAGCGCGTCCTCTTCGCCCTCGAAGTGAACCCGGGGCTGGAAGCCAAGGGCGGCGCGCCCCAAGATGCCGCGCTGGCTCCGGCCGGCCCCCCGGCTCTTGCCGAGGCACCGGACGCCACCGAGACCGCGGCCCCTGCCGCTGCCGCGGAGCTCTCGGAGACCTAACAACCGACGGAACACGGACGCGTGCAGAGGCCGAGCCGCCGCACGCCCCACTCAGAAAGGATTCCTACGATGGCAGCAGGCGTTCTCGAGCTCGACGAAGTCTCTTTCCGCGACAAGATCAACAGCAGCAAGCCCGTGCTGGTCGACTTCTGGGCCCCCTGGTGCGGCCCCTGCCGCATGATGACCCCCCTCGTCGAGAAGCTCGCCGGCGAGATCGGCGACCAGGCCGTCGTCGCCAAGATCAACACCGACGACAACCCCAACGTCACCGCCGAGCTCGGCATCACCGGCATCCCCACCTTCATGGTCTTCAAGAACGGCCAGCAGGTGGAGCGCTACTCGGGCTCGATGCGCTACGAAGCGCTGCAGCAGATGGTCAAGAAGCACGTCGGCTGAGCCTTTCCGCTCCTCGCCTCCGCGCAGCGCGTGACCGCCGCCCCTCGCGGGCGTCGGTTCCCGCGCTGCTCTCGTTCCCAGAGGTTCCACCGCGATGACCCCCACGCCGACCCCGCGTCTCGTCTTCCTGGGCTCCCCGCCCTTCGCGGTGCGCTGCTTCGAGCACCTCTGCACGACGCTCTATCGCCCGCTGCTGCTCGTCACCCAACCCGACAAGGAGCAAGGCCGCGGCCGCAAGGTCGCCGCGAACCCCCTCGCCGACGTCGCGACGGCGCACGGCGTCGAGCGCCTCGAGTGCCCTGACGCCGCGGCACCCGAGTTTCTCGACAAGCTCCGCGCCCTCGACCCCGACTGGATCCTCGTCGTCTCCTTCGGCCAGATCCTCCGCAAGGCCTTCCTCGCCCTACCGAAGCACGGCGTGCTGAACGTCCACGCCTCCCTGCTTCCCCGTTGGCGCGGCGCTTCCCCCATCGCTGCCGCGATCCGCGCCGGCGACGCGATCACGGGCCTCACCATCCAACGCGTCGTGCCAAAGCTCGACGCCGGCCCCGTCTGCGCACGCCAGGAGCTTTCGATCCCCGCGCACATCACGACGGGCGAACTCCAAGACCTCCTCGCCGCCGAAGCCGGCCCGCTGTTGGAGAGCACTCTGGACGAGCTCTACGCAGGCCGCGCGACCTTCGTCGAGCAGGACCCCGCGGGCGTAACGCTGGCGCCGAAGATCGCGAAGAGCGACGGGCGTATCGACTGGGAGCAGAGCGCCGAGGAAATCGACCGGCAGGTGCGCGCGATGACGCCGTGGCCGGGGGCGAGCACGGGCTTGCCGATCCGCGAGGCGCTGACTGAAGTGCGCGTGCTGCGCGGCGCGCCGAGTCCGGTGACGAGTGCGGCGGAGCCGGGGATGGTGATCGGGGCGGAGGAGTGTGGGATCGATATCGCTTGTGGGAGTGCGCGGGCTTATCGGATCACGGAGTTGCAGGTGGTGAATGGGAAGGGGATGGGGGTGGGGGCGTTCTTGCGGGGGAGGCGGGTGGAGGTGGGGAGTCGGGCGGGGGCGACTACTTCAAGCTCAGCGCCTCCCGGCGGGAAAACCTGACCCGAATGCGAAGTCGAAGAACAATGCAGGCGCTCCGGGCTTCGTGCGCAGTTCTATCACCTAGCGATTGTCCCTACCTCGAGACCAACGGAGCTCGGCGTGGGCAAGCAGCTCAAAAACGGAGCGACGAGATATGCCGAAGGAGATATCCCTCAGCTCATTCAGATCGGATGCGCCCACCACGAATTTCGGGTGATGGACTCGATCGCTGTTCTTACGTTCGGCGAAGCGCGTCGTGGTTCACGAGGCGGCCGTCGGGATGGGGTCGCGCAGCGTATTGATAAAGAGATGGATCGGTGAGGTAGCCTCTGCGTTGGTCACGCCGATTCTTCGCTTCCAAGGATTCCGAGTCGAGTCCTCGGCCGCTCTCGCGTGATATGCCGCCTCGTGCAAGTTCGGCTCATCGGCTCGTGCTTGTCGGGGAGTGTCAGACGAGTGGTGTAAATGCCGTTCGGTCGGTGGGATCCTCTGACCCATCGAGGAGACTCTCCGATGACCGCCCCGAAAGACAAGGACCGGATTCCCGACGAGCTGATCGACCAGCTGCTCTCCGGCTACAAGAAGCCTGAGGATCTGACCGGTGAGTCCGGCATTCTGAAGCAGCTCACGGCTCGGCTGATCGAGCGCGCGATGCAGGCCGAGATGACCGAGCACCTCGGCTACGAGAAGCACGCTCCCGAAGGTCGCGGCGCTCCCAACTCGCGCAACGGCACACGGGCAAAGACTCTGCGCACGGATCACGGCGAGCTCGAGATCGAAGTGCCGCGCGACCGGGCGAGCAGCTTCGAGCCACAGATCGTCAAGAAGCGCCAGACGAGCTTCACGGGCTTCGACGAGAAGATCCTGGCTCTGTACGCGCGCGGAATGACCGTGCGCGACATCCAAGGGCATCTCGAAGAGCTCTACGGCGTCGAGGTTTCGCCGGACCTGATCTCTCGCGCGACCTCGGCAGTCCACGAAGATGTCCTGGCCTGGCAGAATCGCTCTCTCGATGCCGTGTACACGATCGTCTACCTCGACGCCCTCGTCGTGAAGGTCCGCGATCAGGGCTCCGTGCGCAACAAGTCCATCTACCTGGCGATCGGCGTCACCGTTCACGGAACGCGCGACGTGCTGGGCATCTGGATCGAGCAATCGGAAGGCGCGAAGTTCTGGCTCAAGGTCATGAACGAGCTGAAGCAACGCGGCGTCCATGACATCCTGATCGTCTGCTGCGATGGACTGAAGGGCTTCCCCGAAGCGATCGAAACGGTCTATCCCCAAGCGACTGTACAGACCTGCATCGTCCACATGATCCGCAACTCGCTGCGCTACGTGAGCTTCAAGGATCGCAAGGCGGTCGTGAAGGACTTGAAGCCGATCTACCAGGCGGTCAACCGAGAGGAAGCCGAAGCCGCTCTCTTGGCGTTCGAGGCGAAGTGGGGACGACGCTACGAGATGATCACGAGCTCGTGGCGCACGAACTGGGAGCGCGTCGTGCCGTTCCTGGACTTCCCGGAGGAGATCCGCCGGGTGATCTACACCACCAACCAAATCGAGGCGCTCAACTCCAGCCTGCGCAAGCTCCTTCAGTACCGAGGCAGCTTCCCGAACGACGAGTCCGTCACCAAGATCCTCTTCCTCGCCCTGCGAAGGCTCGAGAAGAAGTGGGAGCGCACGCTCTGGAACTGGAGCGCCGTGCTCGGACAATTCGCCATCTACTTCCAAGGTCGGATCCCGGCGCTGTAGAACCGTGACCGACGACCACCGATCACGCGGCGCTTACACCGTTCCCCTGACACTCCCCAAGCAGATTCTAGAGATACGCTAGCAACGCCAATGATCGCTGGGATCGCGGAGAGAAGAGACGTAATAAGGCGATGCACGGATTCCTCCTGCGCCCAGGCGGCGGAAACTAACGAATCCCGAAGCCCGTTCGCTGCGAAGTCGATTCGCTTCGGGAATCGAATCCTACTCCCATCCGTCGTGGGCGAGGCAAGGGGTTTCCTCTGGTCAAGGGGAACGGACGTCGTGGCTGGCTGGCGCGCATGCCGTCGGGAGAAAGGGGAGGCTCGCGGGGTGCATTTCGGATCGGGAGGGGCGTGGTAGATTCCCGCCCCCCAACCCGGCCAACCCACCTCCCCATTCCCCGGCATGCCCTCACCCCGCCCCACCTCCCGCCGCCCCTCCCAACCCGCCACCCGCTCGTCCGCCGCGAGCAGCAGCGGCACCCGCCGCCGCCCCGCCACCTCCCGCGCCAGCGGCGGGCAGAACCCGATGATGATGTGGGCCGCCCTCGGTGGCGGCGCGCTGTTGATCGGCGTGGTCGCGATCTTCGCGCTTGGCGGCAAGAAGACGCCGCCGCCGCCGCCGCCCGCGGCGGGCTACCAGCAGATGCAGGCCTACTCCGGTCCCGCGCCGGATCCGAAGGCCAGTAGCCAGCCCGCGGCGGCGCCGCAGAAGACGCGCGAGCAGCTCGCCGCGGAGCGGCGGCAGGAGGAGGAGAAGCGCATCGAGCAGCTCGTCTCGAAGCTCGAGCGCGAGATGGATCCGGCGACGATCCAGAAGGAGGCCGATTGGGCGAAGCTGAACTCGCTGATCGGCGCGGCGGAGAAGCTCGTGGGCTTCGATCCGCAGGACCGGCGCTCGAAGGTCGAGGGGACGCTGGAGCAGAAGAAGGAGGCGAAGGCGAAGGCCGACGAGGCGCTGGAGCTCCTGTCTTCGAACCGGACGTTCAGCCGGCTGATCGGGGAGTTCGACGAGGCGATCGGGGAGTCGCCGAAGTTCGAGTTCTTCCAGAGCGTGCGCAACCGCGTGAACACGCTGCGCATGCGCTTGAAGGGGATCTAGGCGCGAGCGGCCGCTCGACCGCTCAGGAGATCCAGCGTCGCCAGAGGGACTTCGGCGCGCGCTTCGAGCCGCGGTCGGTGGGGCGGCTCGAGGGCCGGGTCCACGTTCCGTCGAGGGCGAGCTTCAAGTGGTGGCTCAGCTCCGCCAGGGTCTGGAAGCGCCCCTCGGGCTTGGGGTCGAGGGCCTTCTGGAGGATCCACTCGGCCGGCTCGGGCAGGCCCGGAACGATGCCGCGGGGCTTCTTGCCGTCGTCGTCGCCGAGGGGCGGCTTGCCGGTGAGCATCCAGTGCAGGCTGGCGCCGAGGGAGAAGACGTCGCTCGCGATGTGGGCGCGCCCCTTCATGACCTCGGGCGCGGTGAAGCCGGGCGTGCCGCGGGGGCGGCCGTCGAGCTTGCGCGCGCGGCCGACGATGCGAACGCACATGCCGAAGTCGCAGACGGAGATGTTGCCGGTCTCGTCGGCGAAGAGGTTGCCGGGCGAGATGTCGAGGTGGAAGAAGCGCGCACGCTGGAGAGCGCGGACGCCTTCGGTGGCTTGATAGGCGGCGAGGTACGCATCGGCGACGCCGAGGGCGCCGCGCGTCTCGATCCAGTCGTAGAGCTCGACGCCGGCCCACTCAAGGACGAGGAACCAGGTGCCGTCCGGGGTGCGCCCGTGCTCGAGCAGGCTCGCGATGTACGGGCTCGCGATGTCTTGGAGGTCAGAGGCGTACTTCAGATCCTGCGAGTAGTCGACGAGGTCTTGGTCGAGCGCCTTGATGGCGACGCGACGGCCGTCGCTCTCGCGACGGGCGCGATAGACCTTGGAGTAAGTGCCGGAGCCGGCGAGGCCCTCCAGGGCATAGCCCGGAATGCGCAGCTCCAAACCCACGGTGCTCACCTCGAACGACCTCCAGACCTCGAATCCCGCGAACCGGGAGAACGCCGCGCGCGCGCGCCGTCCGCCAACAAGACGCGGCAAAACTGCGCCACGTTGCTCGCTTTGTTCCGATTCTCGGTCTCTTCTTTTCGGCCGAGGGTACGTCCCGGATCTCAAGAACGCGGGAAACGAGCGTGGAAAAAAGGTCGCGGGGAGCTCGGATCGCCCCGAGTTCCCCGCGAGTTGCGTTCCGGTGAACGAGCTGCGCGAGCTAGTTCAGGCCCTTCAGGCAGGCCTGGATCTCGGTGAAGTCGGGCTTCACCTTGGGGCTGTCGGAGACCCACACGTAGCGCAGGACACCTTCGCGATCGATGACGAAGGCGGAGCGCTTCGCGACGCCCTTCAGGCCGATCAGGTCCTCGTGCTGCGCGCCGTAGGCCTTCGAGACTTCCTTGTTGAAGTCGCTGACCATCGTGAAGGTGTAGTGGTTCGCGTCGGCCCAGAGCTTCTGCGCAAAGGGGCTGTCGACGGAGAGGGCGACGACCTCGGCGTTCAGCTTCTGGTACTCCGCCATTGAGTCGCGGACGCCGCAGAGTTCGTCGAAGCAGACCGGCGTGTTCACGAGGGGGAAGAAGAGCAGGACGACGTTCTTGCCCTTCAGCGAGCTGAGGGAGAAGTCGGTCGGGCCGCTCTGGCCGATGGTCTTCAGGGTGAAGTCGGGAGCCTTCTGGCCGACGGAAACCATGGATGTGCTCCGAGGAGGGCGGGTGAAGTGGAGAGAACGAGCGCGCGGACGCGAGAGCCGCGGCGCGCGCCGCAAGCGTGACGAGTAGGTCCCGAGGCGACGCGGCTCAAGGCCGAGCGCCGGCCTCGCGCTGTGGATCCCAGGTGACGGCGACCTCGAGGCCCGCGAGCTGGCGCTGCAGGTCCTCGGGCTCCAGGCGATCGTCGAGCTCCAGCGTGACGGTGGCGATGCCGCGATCGACGCCGGCCCACGAGCCGAAGGAGCCCGGCGTGGGATAGCCGACCTTGCGCGCAGGCAGGCCGTTCGCGCGCGACATCGCGCGCGCCAGCGCCTCGCCCGGCCCGTCCCAGTCGACGCAAGCCAGCGGCGCGTGGATCGAGACGATCCAATCCGGAGGCAGGCGCTCGATGCAGCGCACGAGCGCGTTGGTCTCGATCTCGGAGGACGCGAAGGGGCCGGGGTTGTAGCGGGCGCCGCGCGCCTGCGTCTGCCAGTTCTCGGCGGGGAAGTTGCGGTTCACGTCGACGCCGGCGCCGTTGACGCGCGTGCGCGAGGCGAGCCCGTCGGGGTTCATGACGGGGATGAAGCAGATCTCGCGCTCGGCCCAGCTCTCGGGATGCTCCTCAAGCCAGATGCCGAACGCATCGGCGAGCTCGGCCGCGGGCCGCTCGTCGCCGTGGATCGAGAAGAAGATCAGCGCGCGATAGCGCGGGTTCGCGCCGATGAAGCGGTGCACCTCGATCGGCCGACCGCCTGGCGTCATCGTCAGCACCTCGGTGAGCTTGCGCCCCTTCGGCGGAGCCTCGGCGATCGGCGGCTCGGCGCCGTCGCTCGGCGTCTTCGGCGTCGAGCGGCAGCCGAGGAGGCTCGCGCAGAGCGCGAAGATGAACCAGCCGGAGAACCCGGCGCGCATTCCGTGCATCATCTCGGGAGAAGTCCTGCGATCAGCGGAGCCCGCGCTCCCGGAGGAACGGCGTGACCCAGACGGCGAGCGCATTCCGCTTCGGCTACAACACGAACGGCTACGCCCACCACCGGCTCGAAGATGCGCTGGAGATCCTGGCGGAGCAAGGCTGGAACGCGATCGCGCTCACGCTCGACGTGCACCACCTCGATCCGCTGCGCAGCAGCGCGCGCGAGATCGGGGAACTCCGCCGCCGCCTCGACGCCCTCGGCCTCGAGGTCGCGATCGAGACGGGCGCCCGCTTCGTCCTCGATCCGCGCCGCAAGCATCGGCCGACCTTGCTGGACGCGCGCCACGCGGAGCGCGAGCGGCGTCTCGAGCTCCTGCGGCGTTGCGCGGACATCGGCCACGCGCTGGGTGCCACGCGCCTCTCCTTCTGGGCCGGAACGCCCGAGCCCGGCGAAGAGCGCGCGGCGTGCTGGCAGCGCCTCGAGGACGGCGTGCAGGCACTTCTCCGCCACCTCGAAGGCCTCCCCATCCGCGCCTGCCTCGAGCCCGAGCCCGGCATGCTGGTCGAGACGCTGGCCGACTTCGAGCGCCTGCGTTCCCGCTGCCCCGAGCTCCTCCTCGCCCTCGACGTGGGCCACCTCTATGTCACCGGCGAAGAGCCGCCCGCGCCTCGCATCGCCGCGCACGCGCCGCACTTGGGGCAAGTGACGCTCGAGGACATGCAGCGCGGCCGCCACGACCATCTCCCCTTCGGCCAGGGCGACGTCGACGTGCCCGCGGTGCTCGCCGCGCTGCGCGCGTGCCGCTGGAGCGAGCCGATCTACGTCGAGCTCGGGCGGCATGGCTTCGATGCGGTGGCGACGTCGCGCGCGGCGCTCGCGTATCTGCGGCGCGCGTCCTCGAGCCCTTGAGATCTCTGGAGGCTCGCGAGGTGGCGAGCCTTGCCTATCAGAAGAACGCGGCCATCACCGCATGCCCCATCGCGAACTCGTTCGGAAACACCGCCGCATCCATGCTCAGCGCTTGCCAGTAGATCGGGACACCGCTGGCTTCGGGCACGTAGGGTGGGCGCAGAGTGATGATCATGCGTCGAGACGTGTCGATCCAACCGCTGAACAGGTGGAGCATGCTGCCAGGGTTAAGCTCCCAGGCACCGGACCAGCCTGGCAGGCTCGTGGGCTGAGGTAGCGTGAGCGGGGAGATGAAGAGCTGGAACGGGCCCGTCGTTCCATTCAGCTCGAGCGGGCACCAGGCTCCGAGCAGGCGTGGCCCATTGAAGTGTATCGAAGTGCCGTTCGCCTCGCGGATCGAGACGTCGTCCAGGTAGACGAGCGGTGACGCGCTGAGCACGCCGACGCCGCTCACGAAGATCGCGAGCTCGACAGAAGCTGTCGCACCGGCGCCATTCACCACTCGTGTGAACGACACCCGCGCTCGGTCATGCACGGTGAGCGGCGAGGCGAAGCCGAAGCTCTCGGATTGGCCATCGAAGTAGAGTGTGACCGCGGGTCCCTGCGCGTGAGGCAGGCTCACGGCGCGTGGTATGCCGGCGATGTCCACGGCGATGTCGAGCCCCTTTCCCGTCGGCACGGTGACCGTCTGCTGCAGCGCAACTCCGCCGGGATTGATCATCAGGCTGGGGCTGAGACCAAGGGCTCCGGTGGTGTTGAACAGGGCGATTCCGAACTCGGGAGTCCGATCCAGGGTCACCCTCCAACCCGAGGACAAGGGCTGATCGAAGGTCCCGTTCACCACGAACTCGGTGCGCTGAGCGATTGCAGGCGCTGTCGCACCGAGAAGGGCGAGGAGGAGCGCGGTCGATTTCACGGTAGATCTCCCTGGGTGTCTCGAGCTTGACGATACGCGGGCTCTGGTCGCCCGCGTGCAACCTGGACTTGCACCATAACTCTTCGTGCCGGAAGGATCTAGCCGCATGGAGATGATCCCATCTGTGGCCTCGGGGGAGCACGTTCGATCGCAGGGTTGCGCCTCGCTGCGCTCACCAGCATGTCGAGGTATTCGGATTCAGCGACATCCTCCACCGTCGTCTGCGCTGAACCGTCTCGTTCTCTCGTGACGTGAAAGATCTCGAAGCAGCGCTTGCTCCCGTGGCGTACTTGGGAGTTGGAGCTACTCCATCAATCGGGGACGAGAACTGAAGCTCTGCGGTATCCGAACGCGCCGAGGCGACGGCGAAGGAGATCGAGCATCAGCTCGTGCAACAGCTCTCGACTGGCTGGCTGCAGAGCATGGCGATGCGGTCGGGCGCGTTCGGCCCTGGCGCGAGCAGGAAGCGTGACGTTCGCACCGCCCAGCGCGATCCGATCGTCACGCGTCTCGCCGCGTCCCCCGCGCTACTGCGGCGGCAGCGGGAACGCCGCCGGAGCTTCGGGCGCGCCGACTTCCTTGCTCGAGTTCTCGACGGGGTTGTTGCCGCTCCAGAACTCGATGCTGTTCAGCAGGATCGCGTCGACGAGGATCGAGAAGCCGTAGACGGGGATGATCACCAAGCCGAGGAAGATGAGCTCGTTCACCCACTTGGATTCCGTGGCCTTGCGGTTCCAGTCGGCGATGCCCGAGGTCATCGAGAAGGAGCCGAGGCAGCTCGTGCCGACGAGGGCGACGAAGGAGAGCAAGAGGGCGGCGACGGCGCGCGAGATCTTGGAACGCATGAGAGCTCTCGGGAACGGGTGATGAGAGGTGAGAGAGTGTGTGCGTGAGAGAGGGCTCAAGAGTTCGCTCGCGCGGCGGCGGCGATCTCGTCTTCGTGGAGGAGGCGCGAGGAACTCTTCGCGAGCGCGAGCACGCGTTCGACGCGCTCGGGCGTCGGCTCGATGCCCTGGCGTTCCAGGCACCAAATGACGTTCGACTTGCCGCTCATCGGGCCGACGGTGATGCGCTGTTCCAAGCCGACCTCGTCGGCAGGAACACCGGAGTAGACCCGGTTCGCGAGCCAATGGTCGCCCTTCTTGAAGGCCTTGATGACGGCGGCGGCGTGCACGCCGGTCGCGGTCTCGAAGGCGTCGGCGCCGACGACGGGATAGGAGCGCGAGATCGGGACGCCGACGGCGTTCGAGATCGCGCGGCAGTACTCCGGCAGTGAGCGGAGATCGTTGTCGATCCAGCCGAGCAGCTTCAGGTTGACCAGCAGGAGATCCATCTCGGCGTTGCCCGAGCGCTCGCCGATGCCGAGACCCGTGGCGTGGATGCGGTCGGCGCCCGACTCGATGGCGGCGAGGCAGTTCGCGAGGCCGAGTCCGCGATCGCGGTGGCCGTGCCAATCGAGCTTCACGTCGAGGCCGGTGCCGGCGACGAAATCGCGCACCCAGGCGAAGAGCTGGCGCACACCGTTCGGCGTCGCGTGGCCGCAGGTGTCGCAGAGGCAGAGGCGGCGCGTGCCTTCCTCGAGCGCCGCGGTGAAGAGGCGACGCAGGTGATCGGGATGGGCGCGCGTCGTGTCCTCGGTCACGAACATGTTCTCGACGCCGTTCTCGCGGCAGAAGCGAACGGCGGCGCGCGCGTTCTTCTCCATCACCTCGAGGTCCCAGTCCTCGGCGTACTGGCGGATCGGCGAGGAGCCGATGAAGGTGCACACCTCGAGCGGAACACCGGTCGCTTGCACGTGCTCGATCGCGGGCTCGATATCGGTGATCACCGTGCGGCAGGCGACGTTCGCGCGGATCTTCAGCTTCGAGCGCCCGATTTCCTGGAGCAGCGCGCGGATGTGCTGGCGCGCCTTCTCACCCGCGCCGGGGAGGCCGAGATCCGCGGTGTGGATCCCGAGCTTGTCCATCAAATGCAGGATCTCGACCTTCGCGTCGAGCGAGGGGTCGCGGACCGAGGGGCACTGCAGGCCGTCGCGCAGCGTCTCGTCGTCGAACTCGATCGGCTTCGACGGCCGGAACGGCTGGCCGAGGAGGTTCCAATCGTGGACGAGATCGTCGCGGCGCGGAGCGGTCATCGATGGGCGCGGAGCAGGGGACGGCGTGGAGCCGGGGACCAGGGGTGCGCGCGCACGGTATCACGGCCGGGTTCCGGTGGGGAGCCCGGCGCGCGCCTCGCGGAACCCCGGCTCGCGCCCAGCTGAGCCTCGGCTCGCGCCTAGCGGAGTCTCAGTGCTCCTCGCGTCCCTTCTCCGCGTCGAGCCGGCGGAAGAACGACTCCGAGTCGCCGAGGTCCTTCAGGTAGAGGTGGAAGTCGATGCGCTCGTCGGGCTGGATCGTGCTCTCGGCGTCGGCAGTCAGGCGCTGCACGAGCCAGGTCGAGAGTCCGATGTCGGCGGAGAGCGGGCGGCCGTCGATCAGCTCTTCGAGCACGATCAGGCCGTGCTTGCGCAGCGGCGCATCGGCCTCGAGAAGGCGCCGCAGGTCCCAGAGCGCGACCTCCGAATCCGCCAGCAGGCAGAGCGAGCGCGCCGCGGACTGCCACGGGTCGCCGTCGATGAGCTCGCTCAGGAGCAGGTAGCCGACCAGAAAGGTCTCCTCGAAGTTCAGGCGCAGCTTGCGCGCGAGCTCGAGCAGGGGCGAGCGGAAGGGCAGCGCGGCCGACTCGGCGAGCAGGTCCTCGAAGCAGAGCTCGAGAGCGTCGATGCGCGCTTCGTCCTTCTCGTCGAGCTTCTCGCTCTCCGGGCCGGCGGGGCTCGGGGACTTGTCGTTGCGCTCGAAAAGGCGTGAGGCGCGGCGCTCGTAGAGGCCCGTGAGCTCCTGGAGGCGCGCGAGCAGCTCGCCCTCGTCCGCGATCTTCTCGCTCTTGTCCTCCGCGGCGGCCGCGGAGCCCAGGAGGAGGCGCCGGATGCCATCGCCGGAGAGGCGACAGCTCGCGTCGAGCGGGTCGGCTCCCTCGCGCTCGGGGTCGATGGCGACGAGGCCGCTGCGCGCGAGCGGGCGATCGGCGCGGAAGCGCGCGGTCCATTCGAGGCGTTCGAAGGTCGAGTCGGCGAGGAGGCCGAGCAGCTCGCGCACCCCCGCGCTCGGCGACTTCGACGCTACGTGGCGCTGCACGAGGAGCGCGACGATCAGCCGGTCGGAGGCGTCGGCCAGACCGACGTCGCCCGAGTCGACGGGCGCGAACGCGGCGTCGAGCTCCTCGGCGCGCGCCGCGTCGAGCGCCGCCGCCCGACGCTCGGAGGCGCCGTCCTCCGCGGCACCGCCCCCGCGCTCCTCACGGGCCCTCAGCGCGGCGGCGAGCAGATCGCACGCATCGAGCAGGCGCTTCCAGGCCGCGAGCGTTCGGGAGTCGGAGGACATCGTCGAGCTTCCGCAGGGACCGGGCCCATGATGGGCCCTACCCCGACTTGGCGACAAGGCTCGGCTCGGGGTGGACGGAGGCGGCGGGAGCGATTCTCCTGCTGCGCCGCGCCGCGCGGGGCCCGCATCTCCCGATGATCTTCACCACCAAGCTCCGACGCCGGCTGCTCGCGGGCGCCCTCCTGCTCGCGCTCGCCGTGGGGCTGATCCTCGCGTTCGATCTGCGCACCGTGAGCACGGGGTCGATGGAGCCCACGCTCTTCGGGCGCGATCCGCAAGGGCGCGCGGGAGATCTGCTGCTCATCGACCGCGCGGGTTACTTCTTCGGCGCACCGGCCCGCTTCGACATCGCGGTCTTCCGCGGCGCCGGCGACGGCTCGCTGCGGACGAAGAGGATCCACGGGCTCTCCGGCGAGACGGTGCAGCTTCTCGGCGGGGACCTCTACGTCGACGATCGGCTCTGGCGCAAATCCGAGGCGGAGTGGGAGCGCTGCGCGGTGCTGCTCTTCGATGCGGGGCAGCATCCCTACGAAGGGGAACGCGGGTACTGGCGCCGCATGGCGTCGGCGGAAGGGAGCGGCGCGCCAGCGCTCCCGCAGGGCGCGGCCGTTCGCTGGCGCTCGCGGCCCGTTCGCAGCGACTACCGCGTCGACGACGGGGCTTGGCGCGCGGGAAGCTACGATCTGCGCGATGTCGAGCTCTCGCTCTCGCTCACCGGCCCGACCGGTGACGGACGCTCCGCGATCCGTTGGGAGCGCGGAGGGGCGGCGCTCTGCGAGCTCGTCATCGCGCGCATCGGCGCGGCCGGCCAGTCGACGCTGGCGCTCCGGATCCACGAGCAGGAGGGGCTGTACGCGGACGCGAGCTTCGCGTGGAGCGCGGGCCAGGAGCTGCGGCTGGTTCTGCGCCGCCTGGACGGCGTCTGGACGTTGAACGCCAGCGGCCCGCTCGAGCTCACCCGCGCCTTCGAGATGCACGAGGAGAACACGGGCGACCTCGCGCGCTCGACCCCCGGAGCTCTGGAGCTCGACCTCGAGCTCCTCGGAGCTGGACTCGAGCTGGCCCGCTGCCGCGTGCGGCGCGACCTACATCACGTGGACCCGCGCAGCGCCGACGGTACCTCGGCGCGCCATCGGGTCGGACCCGCGCACTTCTTCGTGCTCGGCGATCACGCCGAGGACTCGCGCGACTCGCTCTCCGACGGCGACGTCGCGCGCGGCGATCTGCTCGGGCGCGTTCTCGCCGTCCTCCATCCGGGATCGAGGCGTCGATGGCTGCGATGAAGCCAGGGGAGTGCGGAGCCCATGGTTGCTGACGACGCCGCGCGCGAGCTCGACACGTCCAAGCTCGCCACGCGCTTCTATGCCTTGCTGGTGCTCGCGTGCGGCGGGGTCCTGCTGCTTCAGCACGGTGCGGCCGGTGTCCTCGAGCGCCTGCTCGACGATCGCTCGCTGCGCACCGATCTCATCCTGGGCCTCGGTCTCGGCTTGAGCCTCACGGTGGCGAGCCGCGTGCTCGTGCGCGTCGTGCCGGCGATGAACCGCTTGGAGCTCGAGCTCGCCGAGGCCATCGGCCCGTTGTCGGCGGCCACGGCGTCGAAGCTGGCGATCGCGAGCGGGGTCGCCGAGGAGCTGCTGTTCCGCGGGGTGCTGCAGCCGGCGCTCGGCCCGACGGCGGCAACCCTGCTCTTCGCGGCGGCGCATCTCGGCCCGAGCGCGCGCTTCGGCGCATGGGCTCTCTGGGCCGGCGTCGCCGGGGCCGCCTTCGCGTTCGCGACGGCGCACACCGAGAACCTCCTCGCCGCGATCGTGGCGCACGTCACCGTGAACTACATGGGCCTGAGCTGGCTCGCCGCGCGTGGCGAGCTGCGCACACCGGGCTCCCCGGATTCGCGCGGGAAAAGCGCGCCACGCCGCGGGTAGAATCTCCGGCCCTCTACCGGGGCAACGAGGCTCTCTACGCTCATGTGCGGATTCATCGGCATCGTCGGCTCGAAGGGCGCGGACGTCTTCCGCGACATCTACGAAGGGCTCCTGGCGATCCAGCATCGCGGACAGGACGCCTCCGGCGCCGTGACCTTCGCGAGCCACCTGCAGGTGAAGCGCGGGATGGGCCTCGTGCGCGATGTCTTCCAAGAGAAGAACGTCGCGAGGCTCACGGGCCATGTCGGCGTCGGCCATGTGCGCTATCCGACAGTCGGCACGGGCTCCGAGGAGGACATCCAGCCGTTCATGATGCACTTCCCGTTCGGCCTCGCGATGGCCCACAACGGGAACGTCACGAACTTCCTCGAGCTGAAGAACAAGTACTTCATCGAGCACGAGATCCGCATGAGTTCCTCGTGCGATCTCGAGGCGATCCTGTACGTGTTCGCGCAGGACATCCTCGAGCAGGGCTGCGCGCGCCGCATCTCGCGGGCGAACTTCGAGCACGCGGTTCGCTCGGTGTTCGAGAAGGTGAAGGGCGCCTACTCGGTGGTGGGCTTCGTGCCCGAGCAGGGCTTCTTCGCCTTCCGAGATCCGTTCGGCATCAAGCCGATCGTCGTCGGCAAACGCGTGAACCCCGCGACGGGCGAGGTCGAGTACGCCGCGGCCTCCGAGAGCGTCGTGCTCGATGTGATCGGCTTCGAGCTGATGCGCGACCTCGAAGCCGGCGAGGCGATGTGGATCCAGAACGGTCAGGAGCCGTACTTCGTCAAGGTCGCGACGAAGCCGCATCGTCCCTGCATCTTCGAGCTCGTCTACTTCGCGCGCCCCGACTCGATGCTCGACAACGTGTCGGTCTACAAGACGCGCACCCGCTTCGGCACGAAGCTCGCCGCCGAGTGGAAGGACGCCGGCGCCCCGCGGCCCGACGTCGTGATCCCGATCCCGGACAGCGCGCGCGACGCCGCGCAGGCGATGGCGCAGGAGCTCGGGGTCCCCTACCGGGAAGCGCTGGTGAAGAACCGCTACATCGGGCGGACCTTCATCATGCCCGACAACAACAGCCGCCGATCCTCGATCCGCCGCAAGCTGAACCCGATCCAGATCGAGTTCCAAGGCAAGGACGTGCTGCTCGTCGACGACTCGCTCGTGCGGGGCAACACCTCGCGCAAGATCGTGGAGATGGCGCGCGCGGCCGGTGCGCGCAAGGTCTACCTCGCGCTCACCTCCTCGCCGCTCATCTACCCGTGCCCCTACGGGATCGACATGTCGACGAAGAAGGACTTCATCGCGAAGAACCGCACCATCGACGAGGTGGCGCAGGAGATCGGCGTCGACTACCTCTACTACCTGAAGCAGGAGTCGATGGAGTCCTGCGCGAAGCGCGGCAACGAGAAGGTCGAGAAGTTCTGCACGGCGTGCTTCGACGGCAAGTATCCGACGGGTGACATCACCGAGGAGATGCTGGGCGCGATCGAGGACGAACGCATGGCCTCGCAGGGCGCGGAGTAACGCCGCGAGCGGCGTCGACTCCGCCTGACGCGGCACGCGCGGTGCGCATCCTGCTCACGAGCCCGGTCCTCCCTCCCGAGCTCGGCGGTCCCGCGATCTACTCCGCTTCGCTCGCCGCGTGGCTGTCGCGGCGCGGCCACGAGGTGCGCCTCGTCTCCTTCGGTCCGCGCGATGCGCTCGCGCTGGAGCACGGATTCGAGGTGCGCACGGTGCGGCGTAGCTTCCTGCCGCACCGCTACGGGCGGCTCGCGGGCAGACTCGAGCACGAGCTGCGCTGGGCCGACGTCGCGTTCTCCTCGGACCATCTGGCGGCGCCGCTCGCGCGCGCGCTGCGCCGCACCGGGAAGCCCGGCGCGCTGCGTGTGATGATCGACGCGGCCTGGGAGCTCTCGAGCCGCTTCGGCTGGAGCGCGCTCGAGCCCGATGCCTTCCGCCGCGGCAAGCAAGGGCTGCGCGGAGCGCTCGTCGCGCGCGCGCAGCGCCGCTGGTGGCGCACCTTCCGCTGTCTCGTCGCGCCGAGCGATTACTTGCGCGGGGTGATCGAAGAGTACGGCGTCGAGCCGCGGCGCATCGTGCGCATCGACAATCCGTTCCACGGCGACTTGGCCGCGCTCGCTCCTGCTCTCTCTCGCGAGCCCGCCACGCTGCTCGTAGTGGCGCGCCTCGTCGCGTGGAAGCGCGTCGCCGAGCTGCTCGCCGAGCTCGCGCTCCTGCCCGAGCCGTGGCGCCTCGTCATCGTCGGCGACGGTCCGCTACGGGCTGCCCTCGAAGCGCGCGCCATGGCGCTCGGCCTCGCGTTCCGCGTCGATTTCCTCGGAGCCCAGCCGAGCGCGCGCGTTCATGCCGAGATGCGTCGCGCGACCGCGCTGATTCTGACCTCGCGCTACGAAGGTCTGTCGCACACCCTCCTCGAAGCCATGGCCCTCGGGCTCCCGGTGATCGCGACGGCTGTCGGAGGTAATGGCGAGCTGTTGGGCGTGGAGGGCGCAGCGATCTCGCACGCGCAGGAAGCGCCGCGCGGGCTGGTGCTATCGCCCGAGCCGCCGTGGCGAATCGCGGAGATCCTCCCGGCGTGGATCGCGAGCGGGCACGCGGCGGCCTGCGTCGCTCGCGCGCGCTCGTGGATCGAGGAGCGTCACGATCGGGAGCGGATCTTCGCTGCGGTAGAGCGCTTGCTCGAGACGCTCGTCGCCGGAGTTCAGCCAGCGCAGCTGCGGCGGCCATAGATGAGGAGCGAGAAGGTGCAGCGGAGCTGTACTTGGGATTCGAGCTGTGACCGGCCAACGGGTAACGAGGGGGATCCTCCGCCTCAGGCGCGCGCTGCGAGATCCCGCAGCGCCTCGATCTGCGCCTTCCGTGCGAGCAGCCCGAAGCCGTAGAGCGTGAGGCTCTTCCCATCCTTCGCGACGAGCTCGAGCTCGTCCGTGATGATGCGATGCCGCGGCACATCGCGGCGGCCGTGCTTCAGCTCGAGCAGATCCTCGTAGCGTAGCACGCGCAGGGCTTGTCCGCGGATGCGCACCACTCCGAAGCTCGTGAACGCATAGCCGTGGCGACCGCGTGTTCGCACTCCGTAGAGCATCAGCGCGGCGATCGCGAGCGGCAGCACGACGACGCCGAGTAGGATCAGGAACTCAGCTCGCCAGAGCATCGAGTAATGCCAGCTCAGGTCGCGCAGGGCCAGGGCGAAGGCGTCGAGGCTGTTGCCCGCGCCACGATGCGGCTGGAGGAACTCCTGCAGCAGCACGTACCAGAGCGGCGCGAGCAGGATCGGCAGGATCACGCACGCTTGCCCGATCTCCTTACCATCGGAGTGGAACTGCTTTGCTCCCTCTCACGAC
Source organism: Planctomycetota bacterium (assembly GCA_016719295.1). Classification (GTDB taxonomy): domain Bacteria; phylum Planctomycetota; class UBA1135; order UBA1135; family JADKAF01; genus JADKAF01. Next base: position 4,659,190 of record JADKAF010000001.1, on the reverse strand, counting down.
CTCCAGCACTTTTCCGTCCGGATGTCCGGCACCCCAGCATCTATGCGGGTTGCAGGGCTGCCATCGCCCTTGACCTCACGCCCGTTCAGGCGATCCTCAGCTCATGAGCACCCGCGACCGGCGCACCTACGACCATCGCCTGCGCGAGCTGGTCTGGCGTACTCAGGACACCTCGTCGGTCGCCTGCCTCTCCATCCCGAGGTCGACTCTCGACGATTGGCTTCGGTGCCCGCCGACTCCGGTGGTCACGTTGGACGAGTGGGATCGTGAAGCCGGCGAGCTCCGAGCTGAGGTCCTTCGCCTCCGTCAAAGGATCGCCAAGCTGCTGGCCTTGCTTCGACTCCTGGTCGCGCTGGTCAGGTCCGTCGGCGCCAGCCTGGAGTGTCAGCGACTCCCGGAGGGCACGGACAAGGCCCGTCTGCTTCGCGCGGTCGATCACTCGCGACCGTTCCTGCCGATCCGCGTGGCACTGCGAGCCGTTGGCCTGTCGGCTTCCCGTTTCGGGGCGTGGCGTCATTCCCGAGCGGTGTGCGAACTCGACGATCGCGGCTCGTGCCCGAAGCTGTCGCCGCAGAGTCTGACCGTTGGCGAGATTCGCGTGATCCGCGAGATGGCCTGCGCGGAGGAGTTCCGTCACGTGCCCACGGGAACGCTCGCGATGCTCGCGCAGCGGATGGGCCGCGCCTTCGTATCGGCGCAGACGTGGTATCGCCTGATTCAGCGCAACGGCTGGCGACGTCCGAGGAAGAGGGTTCATCCGTCGAGACCTCGCCACGGAATCCGTGCCTCCAAGCCGAATGAGCTGTGGCACGTCGACACGACGATCATCCGCCTGCTCGACGGAACCAAGGTCTACCTGCACGCGATCATCGACAACTTCTCGAGGCGAATCCTAGCTTGGCGCATTAGCGATCACTTCGAGGTCGCGAGCACCGCAATCCTCTTGGGCGAGGCTGCGGCCTCGAGCATCGGTGCAGGTGAGCCACCGAAGCTCTTCACTGACGGCGGCGTCGAGAACTTCAACGGGAGCGTGGATGCGCTGATCGCATCGGGACTGATCAAGCGCGTTCTCGCCCAGACCGATGTCACCTTCTCGAACTCGATGATCGAGGCCTGGTGGCGTGTCCTGAAGCACAACTGGTTATTCCTGAACAAGCTCGACTCCATCGCGACTGTGCGCCGCCTCGCCGCGTTCTACATCGAGCAGCACAACTCCGTGATGCCGCACGCCGCCTTCTCGGGGCAGACGCCGGACGAGATGTACTTCGGGACCGGCTCAGAGGTCAGCGCCAAGCTCGAGGCGGGACGGGAGGAGGCCAGGAAGCGTCGGATAGAATCGAATCGCGCGACGGGCTGCGGCGCTTGCGTGGCGAAGGAGGCGGCAGCATGAGCGACGCAGGAGCCGGCCAGGTCGCGGAGATCGCTAGACGGGGCAGCTGGAGGGTCGGAGCACGATCGACCCTCCGTCAGGAGAGACCGATGTCGATCTCGTTTCACCTTCGCGTCAGCCGCAACGGCGCGGCGTGGTGTCGGCTGGGAGCTGCTTGCCGGATATCCGGGCTTGGAATGCCAGGATGTCGTGATAGAGAGCACTGCACGCGATCATCGACAACTTCTCGAGGAGAATCTTGTCGTGGCGCATCAGCGATCGCTTCGAGGTCGCGAGTACCGCAATCCTCTTGGGCGAGGCTGCGGCCTCGAGCATCGGTGCAGGTGAGCCACCGAAGCTCTTCACGGATGGCGGCGTCGAGAATTTCAACGGGAGCGTCGATGCGCTGATCGCATCGGGACTGATCAAGCGCGTTCTCGCCCAGACCGATGTCACCTTCTCGAACTCGATGATCGAGGCCTGGTGGCGTGTCCTGAAACACAACTGGTTGTTCCTGAACAAGCTCGACTCCGTCGCGACGGTGCGCCGCCTCGCCGCGTTCTACATCGAGCAGCACAACTCCGTGATGCCGCACGCCGCCTTCTCGGGGCAGACGCCTGACGAGATGTACTTCGGGACCGGCCCAGATGTCAGCGCCAAGCTCGAGTTGGGACGGGAGGAGGCCAGGAAGCGTCGGATGGAATCGAATCGCGCGACAAGCTGCGGCGCTTGCGCGGCGAAAGAGGCGGCAGCATGAGCGACGCAGGAGCCGGCCAGGCCGCGGAGATCGATAGACGGGGCAGCTGGCGGGGCGTAGCACGTTCGACCCTCCGTCGGGAGAGATCGATTCCGACCTCGTTTCAGCCCCGCGTTAGCCGCAACAGCGCGGTCGGTCGCCGGCTGGAAGCTGCTTGCCGGATATCCGGGCGTGAAATGCCAGGAGGTCGTGAGAGAGAGCAGTGCGACTTCCCGATTCCGGCGCGCCCGATCAGCAGAACATTCTCGCGCTTCTCGATGAAACCGCAGGTGGCGAGCTCGAGGAGCTTCGCCTTGGGGAGCAATGATGCTGAGCACGAGCAAGGTCCTCTCGGGCTAAGCGGGTTCAGTGAGTGGAGTAAATGAAGATGGGGCTACCCTCTTGATTGGGAGGGATAGGGCTACCCTCTTGCTTGGTAGGGGAGCAAATCTCCATGAGGCTCAAGCCTACGGCTCTGAATTTCTCGGGAGTGATCGTGCTTCTTTCGATGTTCTTGAAGTACGCCTCGATGCGGTTCAAGAGTTCTCGAACTTCTATGCTTGTGTCCAGCGGAGGCAAGTCATTAGCCTTCTTCGCGAGCTCTGCAAGATGAGATTCGGCGACCGACAGCCGACTGTCGTCCGCTACGCCTTCTAGGGCTTCCACCGCGCTTCTCAGCAGGTCGAGGCGCGACGCTTGGTTAGGGGCTTGCGGGCCCGAATTCGCCTGCTCTGAAGAGCCCGTACAGCCTAGCGAGTGCATCGTAGCCAAGATAACGATTAGAGCGTAGGACCGGTACATTATCGACTCCGTCAAGGGAAAGACCTCGCTACCCTACGCGGCGACCCCATGCTCGTCAAGTTTGCCGAGGCAATCGTCCCACCATATATCTGTGCATGACCTGGATCGTCCCTGGTTCTCCAATGGCTACGTCCTCCTGCGGACCGGAGTCTCGGCAGGGCCCAGGGCGGTTCACCGGATCCGCAGGGCGGTCAACGTCGGTGCCGACAGGGTAGGCAGGGAACCAGCGTATCCCACGCAGGGACAGATGTCCGACGTCAGGCGCTTTGGCATATCATTCCCATCCCAGTCAGGCGGCCGTAGGACTGCTGCGACAAGTGGCTCTGAACGGTCAATACTATCCATTCTACGGCTATCTCTGAAGGTGGGAAATCGGATTGCCAGTTCGGGCAGGCGGGCTCCCACCGCTTGGTTCCCACACGGAACCTTAATGCTGCGGCCCGAGTAGTCCTGATTTAGAGCGCTCCAAGGAAGAAGATTCCCCTCAGCGGCACCTTCCAGGACGAATACTCCAAGTCGCTGACATGCGTGTCGCCGTCCAGCTCCGCGCGCTGTGTACGTTGCCGATTCACCTGACGAGAGGCAAGCGATGAACTTGACGTCGATAGCCGAAGGCGTCCGGAGGGTCTTGGCGCTTGAGGGCATCGCTGCCGAGGTCGAGATCGACTCCGATGAACACGTAGCACTTCGCTTCGGCAATGCGGGAGGTTTGCTCTCCGTGGGCACGCGTTCCTCCGTGCAAGCGAGCGCTCTTCGCGTGACGATTAGTCCGGTAAGTGGGGATCAAGACCAGGCTACACTATGGTTTCGCAACGAATACGGAGCGGTTGTTACCTGCGAGGAATTGAACCGCCTCCTGCCCGCACACATCGGTCATCGACTTGCCTATCGCGTGCCGGTCGATGGCCACTGGGTGTCGCTCGAGCCCCAACGTCTTGGGTGCTACCGCTTCCCTCGAACTAGTCCACTGGAATCCAATCCTGACGTGCCCCGAATGACCGGCAAAGAAGCAGCACTGCCCGCTGACGTTCAGCTGACGATCCAGGCGATTCAGAGGATCTTCGATCTCGATCCCAATCGGCTTCCTCGCGAATTCGACGAGTTCATCCGCTTCGAGATGCAGCGGCGGTCTCGAGCTTTTCGCGAAGATGCGGTGCTCACTGCAGACCAGATGAACGACTTGTTCGACCGACTGGTCGCAGTCGAGCGATGGATGGCCCGGTACGCCCCGCACCTGGAGCGTTTGGCCGGAACTGTTCGTCCCGCTTCTGCCGACATCCTGCTGAATACCGCAACTCCCGAAGATGATCAGTGATAAGCAGGAATTGCATCCGCTTGGATCCCCAGTCCGCGACAGCGAACACGTCTACCCTGGAGTACGACACGTGACCAACTCCGACACCATACCGAAGAAGGGGCTGAGCGAAGCCCTTGTTTCCTTGGAAGGCATGCGTGAGCGTTATCCTCGCCAGACCGACCTCTTCGGAACTCGCGATTCGGGCAAGACGATCCTCTCGTTGGGGCTCGCTGACGCCCTGCAGCGACGGAGCGAGCTGCGTGCCCCCACTCTCCGCACGCCGGCCCTGAGCGATCAGGCGACGCGACTCAGGGGCAAGCAGCCTCTGGAGACGACCGCGTTCGATGACACCGCACCCGAACTGGATGGTCTGGAAGGATTCGTCCTCAGCCCCGGGAGCCCGCAACCGACGCTGATCGTCTCGCTGCCGCACGTCGACCCGGCTCGCGCCAACGTGCCTGCCTGGCTGCGCTACTACAAGGACCCCGGTCGCCATGTCATCGCTGTCGCGTGGGCCCCGCGCCTGCACCTCGAGCTCTGCTGGTCGGTGTTCTGCTTCTACCTCGAGCAGTTCAGCGCGGCGGATCCCAAGGGCAACCTGCCGGAGAACGCAAAGCTGGCCTTCATGGTCGCGATCAACGCGGATCATCGCGATGCCCTCGCCTCGACGAATACCGATGGCCTGAAGAAGCTCTTGGCCGACAGCCGACTCGCTGAAGCGCGGGTGACCGTGAAGTGGCACCAGGGCGAGGCGCGGCTCGCGATCGACGGTGGCGGCCTTACCAAGGACGAAGGGCGGCGAGTGGTCTCTTGTCTGCGTGAGGCGATCGAAGATGCGGTTTCCGTCGCTCGCGACGCCGAGGCGCCCGTCCGCGAATTGCTCCAAGGTCTGCGATCTCAAGATCAGGTTCTCGTGCTGACCGGCCGGGACATCATTCAGCCGACTCCGGCCTGGAGCCGGCAGGAGTGGCTCGAGGAGATCAACACCTTCTACTTCGGCCCGCAGTTCGTCCGCTCGAACCGAAACGTTCATCTTCTGGGCAACGTGATCGGCAAGGTGCGAGCGGATGCGGGTCAAACGGGGGAGTTGCCCGTGTACGTGCGCGACACGAATGCCGGCGGGCTGACGGAGTTGATGCCGGTGATCGAAGAGTGGTCCACCGTTCACGTTCCATTGGGACTATCCGCGACCGAGCGGATCACGGTCGCCCGAGAGGTTCCATCCCCGTTCGTCGCGGAGGAGCAGGCGTCGGGTTTGCCGTCCTTCCTTCGTGAAGCCGTAGGAAGCGCGATTATCGTTCTACCGCTGGCCGTTCTGGCGTGGTCGGTCCTGCCGCGCACCTGGGACGGTCTCGGGTGGGCCGTCGTCGGCGCTCTGGTGGCGGGGGGGGCAATCTCTTGGGCCCGGATCCGGTTGCTTCCCCCTAGCTGGGTCCTCCTTCGAGATGGTCGGCTACGCTTGCCGTCGGTCCGCCGATCGGCGGATCTGGCTCCGGGCGCGTACTCGGTTCGTCGCAGCCTGCTCGATCGCGTCCGCGATACCGCTAAGGTCTTGCCGGCCGGCCAATCCCCGGGATGGACGATCTACGGCTACAGCGGCCTCCGCCCGCACGGCCCTACGCCCGAGTCTTCCTTCGGCCTGGATCTCGTGCCGGCTTTGGCGGCCTCCGTCGCCGCATTCGTGCTCATGCTGGTCTAACGATGGACCCGAGAGCGCGGGCGAAGCGCGGCGGACGCGTACCACCGCATTCCTCGCCCGAGTCGCCTGATACGTACGAAGCGAAGTAGCTTACTGAGGTACCCATGACTCGAATCGACTTTCTCTCTGCCCGCCCGCACCGAGCGCTGGCGGAAGCCGTGAAGCATCCCATCAACACCGTCTACATCGGTCGCGTGGAGACCGAAGCTCATCCGGCAGGGCGCCCTTGCTTCGCTCCGGTGCCGTTGCCTGGAGCGACCACCCTGATCGAAGCCAAGCCTGTCCAGAGCCTCCTTCTGACCGATGAGTACGGCCAGAAGAAGGAGCATCGGATCAGCTACGCCGATGGCGCGATACGCGGAGCGGATCTCGTGGACAACTGCTCGAAAGAGCGCGTGGCGATCCTTCTCAACCCGGCCTCGCCGGCGTTTCCCGGCGAGCCGGGAGTCGTCGTGAGGACCGGGATGAAGTCCGCCGCGCTGACCGCTCTTTCGGAACTCCTCGCCAAGGGGCTGGCACTGCCGGCCGAATTCGCCAGGGTGCTCGACGCCGAGGCGGAGAGGACTGCCAAGTTGCTCACCTTGGTCCAGGCCGCGAAGGCCAAGTTCACGGACCGTTCGAAGGGGCACTGATCGGAGCTCACACATGAAGACGAAGACTACCGCTTTTGTTCTTTCGGCCCAGTCGCCTGTGCTGGACGACGCGGATCTCCTCGAGCGAATTCTGTCGGAGAGGGAGCTCAATGCCCTGCCGACTCCCAGTCGCACGTCGCCGACGCGAATGGTGTTTCCCGCCGTGGGGGAGCTCGCCGACGCGAAGGTGGCCGGGCTGCTGGAGCGAATCGAGTCGGTTCTGGCAACGGACGGTCCGAAGCCGCACACGCGTGAAGAGCTGGACAGCCTCGAGCAGCAGCTCACCGCTCATTGCGTGCGGCTGCAGGCCTTCCAGGACTACCTCGAAGCTGACCCAGCCTTCCTGACCAAGTCCAGAGGCGAGCAGCGTGCCGCGCTGGACGCCGAGGCGACCCGCCTGCGTAAGGTGCAGGAAGAAGCCTGGCGGGTAGCGCTCGCGGCTACCCACGCGCAGCGCGAGGGTATCTGCACGATCGCGGCGATGCTGGACCTCAGCCTTTGCGACGGCAAAGCTGCCAAGCTCTTCTGGGTGAACGTCGATCCGTTCGCCACCCCGGCCACCAAGGCGCGCAACGAGCCCTCTTTCCGCGACCTGCCCGACGATCAGAAGGTCGGCCACGCCTGGCCTCTCATCGAGGCGGCGGTGGACGTGGACGAGAATGAGCTCCCCGTGACTCTCGTACCGATGACGGACAAGCTGGTCTTCCAAACGGCCGGACGGGTAGTGGTCTTGGGCGGAGACGCTCCCGGTTTGCTCGACCTGGAGTGGTGGGCGGACAAGCTGACCAAGGCGGGTGCGGTCGGGTTCGCCAGCGTGAACCGGAAGGACCTCGGCGAGGGACCCTTCAAGGTGCCCGACCCGCGATCAAGGGAGGAGGGTACAGCCGTGAGGCTCCGTCGGAAGTACTCCAGCGAGAACGAAGCCACGAAGTCGCTGACGGTATGTGGCAACCACCCTGTTTCTCACCCGGCCCAAGGGGCCGAAGAGAAGCCGGTCTGCGTGTCCCCGGGTGCGGTCTACGCAGGCAATCTCTACGGCAACGAGTACGGTCGCTCGGATCGCTCGGCCGTCAGTCCGCCGACCAACCCAGGTCGAGACCGCTTGGTGCCCGGGAACTGGTTCCGTTCTCTCTTGGTGCCGTCGCTGCGAGACCGTAAGAGCGAGCTGGACGCGCTGCCGATGGCTATCTTGTGCGAGGTGAGCAATCGTCGCCTGGATGACATCAATGTCGTCTTCAGCTCCTCACGGACCATGTACGCCGGAGCGGAGCATCCCCTGGAGGTCGAGCTCGGGACGAACCTGGCCCGCGCGATCGTGATGCACCAGGTGCTGATGGCGAAGGGGACCGAGCTGACCGACGAGAACGCGCAGGCCATCGGCCGCGATCTGAACAGCGTGCTCGCTGGGCTGTCCAGCCGCACGGACCTGTCGCTGCCGTTCCAGCACGCTGGCTGCGACACGACCAAGTGTCGGGTCGCTGACCAGGTGAAGCGGAAGCTCAACGGCGAGCCGATCCTCGACGCGCAGGGGAACCCGGTTCTCACCGGCAAGAAGGAGATCTTCCTGCCCGTGACGGTCACTCTCCGCGAAGGCGTCGAGAATTTCGCGATCGCATTCTGCCCCGCCGGACAGGTCGAGGCGAAGGCGTGACGGGCTGGCTTCGGCATGGAGCGCAAGCGCATTGCCGCTCCGAAGCGGCGCGAGGCTTGAAGCCGTGCTCGATGTTCTTACCTGGATCCGGATCGAAGATCGAAACCATGCGGCCGGCCCCGGCTGGCCGCACGAAGAAGGAGGCGAGTCGATGAGCGTGTTCGTGATCGCGGACGGAAACCCGAGCTTCTCCAACGGCCAAGTGAACGCGGGCGGTGGGCTGCATCTGGACCGTGTGATCCGTCTGGAGGCCGGCGTGGTCATGCAGCCCGAGACGGCAGGCACGCTGGCCAAGGCCCTTCGAGTCTCGATCACCCGCGACGCCAGGCAGGGCACTGCCGGTGACATGGCCGGGTGGAAGCTTCAATTCGCGAGCGGCCGGGCGGAGAAGAAGATGTTCAAGCTGACCGTCTTGCTGGTGGACGACGTGGACGGCGGCAAGCCGGTGCTGATCGGCAAGCTCGAAGCCGAGGAAGCCCTGGTCAGCAGTGGAGGCATGCAGGACGACGACAGCCCGGACAGCCCGACCCAGAGCTGGACGTTCACCTGCAACCGGTACTCCTACTTCAACGCCATCAGCGGGCAGCGAGAGCCGAGCGATCCCAAGCTGGTACCGGTCATGGTCTCCGGGTTCAGCGAGACCAAGCGCAAGTAACCAAAAACACCTACGACAGGAGTCACGTATGAGCCAAGTGAGTCTCAAGGCGAACGGCGTGGAGTTCCAAGCAGGCTACCACGAGAGCGAAAGGTGCACCGTGCACTTCGGCCTGACGGCCGACCTGGATGAAGATGGGAGGCTGACCAACCGGCCGCGGGCGGCCATAAGCCGTGTCAGCCGGCGGATGCTCAAGTCCGACGGCAAGCTCTCCCTCCTCGCCCTCGTCCTCTCGGGTCAGCGATTCAACCTGCTCGCCCAGCAAGCGGACAAGCATCCGGTGGCGGAGCTGCTTCTGGACAGGCAAGCCGGCCAAGAGTTCGTTCCGCTGTACAAGGTGATCATGAAGGACGTGCAGCCGATCCGCTGGACCTTGAGCTGGATCGGAGGTGGGAACGACGGCCTCTCCGGAGCCGATTTCGTCGAGAGCGTCAGCATGACGTGCTCCGAGGGCAAGGTCGTCAACTTGACCGACAACTCCGAGGCCTCCTTCAAGCTCGATTGACGGCTCCAGGGAGGGGACGACCTCTCACGCCCCTCCCCAGACCGCAATCGGAGACGACCAATGAACGATCGCGATCGACAGACCCTCGGGCGCACGGCGCATGCCCATGTGGCGGAGTGGTACCGCAAGCGCCATCCCGACCGGTGGCTGATCGACGATACGGCGATTCGCTTCGGGGGCGAACGATTCTCCCTCCTCACGAGCGTCAACGTGTTGGACCATCGTCTCTGCGACCCCTACTTGCAGATCGTGAAGCTGGTGCTCCAGACGCTCGAGGGTGCGGCGTTCCCGCTCGAGCCACCGCAGAGCGCTGCCAGCCGCCGCCCGGACCTGGCGGACTTCCGAACTCGGGAGGTGTGGGAGGTCAAGCCGATGTCCCAAGGCAAGCAGAAGGCCCTTAGACAATTAAGCGCGTTCTTGGCGCTGTTGCGGCAGGCGGACCGCGAGTACGCCGCCCTCTCTCGCAACAGTGCGCGGTATCGCAGCAATCTGATCGACGCCAGCGAGATCTGGCACCCGGGCCGTCGGCTGGAAGTGCCCTCGGCTCGCGTGTCAGCGCCGGTTCCAGGAGTTCTCTCCTTCTCCAGTCCCCAGCCGGGGGTCATCCTGTGGGAACACGAAGCGACCAAGCCGTGATGGTGGAAGTCTCGGCGCCAGGGTTCAGCATCGACCGAGTCGAGTCGTTGACCTTGAGCATGCGGGCGAACCTTCCGCCCACCGGGCACGTCCGCGTGAGATACGATGCCTCGGTCGCGGCCGCGCTCGGCGTGTGCGGGAGCGCCGTCTCGATACGCATGACACTCCCTGGGCCCATTCCCGTTGGCCAGCCGGTCCTCGCGGGCACCGTTTCCGATGCGATCCTCCGCGAAGACGGCGTCGCTGTCTTGACCGTGCTCGGGAAGTCCGCGCAGCGGGACGAGACGGTTCGCGTTCGATCCTTCGGAACCGGCCCCGGGCGGGTCGCAATCAAATCCCTGTCGGGCATCGCGGAGCTGCTGGCGGGGGTCGGCAACTCCACGCGGCTCAGCATGCCGGTATCTCACCTCTACCAGTTCGGCCGCACGGATTACGAAGTGCTGCAGTTGCTTGCCGGCTGGCACGGCTTGTACCTACGGGAAGACCCGACCGGCACCCTTTGCTTTGCAGACCACACCGACGGTGCCTTGCACACGGTGCCTCGCAGTGCCTTGGTTCCACGCTCGACGACCCTTCACGTACACAAGCGACCCGCTGGCGCGCGGTGTGTCTCGACGGATCTCCTCGCCGAGAAGACGCCGTCGCGCCCCGCGAACGCGGCACCTTGCGCCAATCCCGGGACTCCGTTGGCCGCCGCTGCTCACTCCTTAGGAGCTTGTCGTCCACACGACTTCTACGGGGGCGGAGCGGGACTCACGGACGCCGAGCGGGCGGGCCGAGCCGCTGCCGCCGTTCGGGGTGGCCTTACGGCCTGGCGGGCCGTGCTGAATGGCCCCCTGGCAACGCAGGTTCGGGTCGGGGACCGCTTGAAGCTGGCCGACTCGGAGATCACGGATGTATTGCTGGTACGGCAATCTGAGCTCACGTACACGCCGGCCCATCGCGATTCGCTCTCCCTGGCCATCGACGCCGTCCCCGTCGGACCGCTAGGAGGGATTCCCGTCTCGGCTACCCCAGGGCCCGTGGTGGCCGTGATCGGTACCTGCCTCGACGATCCGGATGAGTCCGGCCGAGCGTGGGTGCGGGTCGCTTTTCCTTGGCACGAATCCGGGGACGGCATCTGGTGTCCGGTGGCTCAAGCAACCGCTTCCAAGCCAGGCTGCGGGGCAGCCGAGGTTCCGGCCGCCGGCGCGTCCGTCGTTGCTCTGCTCGATCCCATCGGCTTCGATCCGCCGACCATTGTCGGTGCGATCTACCGCGGAGCAGGCGGGGGCCAACCGACGACGGGGACCCGGCGCATCCTTCATGCATCGCCTGGCTTGCGGCTCGACATCGACCAGGAAACCGGTACGCTTACCTTCCAAGGTAAGTTGATTCGCTTCCTCGGACCGGTGACGATCTCCGAAACACTCGATGTGAAAGAGGAGTAGCAGAGGTGTCGTCAGGTTCCATGTCGCAGGCCATGTTGACCGATCGGGAGGTCCGGGTCCTGAAGAAATGGGTCAGGAGGATAGAGTTCTCGCTCTTGGGCAAGAGCAAGCTTCGAAGCCTCCTCGCGGAGGCCCTTCCTGCCTGTAGGCCGTCCTCGAGCTGGGCCGAGGGATGGATCGTCGAGCCTAAGTCCAACGCGAGGCTCGGCTTGCTTCCACGCCGATTCCGACCGGTTCCGCTGAAGCAGAACGAGGTCGAGGTCCGAGCCCGCGGAGCCGACCTCGAATTGGTGTTCGATCCACTCCTGGATCGTCTCGAAGCGGAGGCTGGGGTTGGGGAAGAGGCCGTGCTGTTCGTTCGCCCCGAGAAAGCCTCCGGAGTCGAATCTCTCGATGCGTTTGCCGCCCTGGCGGCCGCCCTCTGGCCGCCAGGACTTCTCGCGCGGCTCGGTCCACCGCCGATCTGGGACGACCCGTGGCACGGACCCGTCGATCTGACGCCGATGCTGCTGAACCCCTACCACGGCCGGTTGCTCAGGCTGCCTTTCGATGCCTTGATGAAGGCTCTCCGGGTTGCCCCGTCTATTCGAGTCACGGTCGGGCGAGAATCTGCACCGGTGCTCGCCGAGCGCTTGGCTGGTGCCCTGTTCGTCAACGGGGCGTTGATCGGGAATCGCGTGTTGGAGCGCATCGAGCCGACCGGCATCAAGGAGGACATCGTCCTCGAGGGACGGTCACCGTTGGTCATGCAATGCGAGGACGTGACCGCCCAGCGGACCTATCTAGATGAGCGATATGCGCCGCCGGACACCGATCCCCTGCGCACGTTTCGGATCGAGTCTTCCGGAAGGATGGTCTTTCTCGATGAGCGTGGTGCAGCCACCAGACGCATGCGAGTTGCGTATCTCCGCTTTCTGGAGTGGCCGGAGGATCTCCAAGTTGAGCCCGGAGCGCAGCTCGAGCGGGACCGCGTTCCCGTGTTCCAGGCGGTCACGCGAATCGTTCCTGATCGCTCCCTATCGGGTGGCCGCGACTTGCGGGAGGGGGCTGTTTGGCTCCTCGCTCGACCGCCGGTCCGGTACCCGTCCTCCGACGAGCTGCGCCAAGCTGCCTTCCAGATCCTGCCGGCGCCCCTTCGCGCCTGGGTCGACCTCAGCCTTCCGGCCCCGGCGGTTCGAGTGGAGGCGCGCCGCGATGCGAGGACGGGGTATGCGATCCCGACATGGGTGATCCCCTTGCGTCCCCGCCCTGGCGCCGTGGCCCAGCGAATCGAGCTCTTCTTCGAAGGCGTTGCGGCTCGGCTCCGTGATCACTTTGGCGAGCTCCCGATTCGACTCGAATGGGAAGGAGCTTCCGATGGATGAGCTGCTGGTCGACGGGGGCAAGGTGGAATTCTCGCCCGATCCGGGTTGGGCTTGGGCCGGAGGTTGGGATGGCAGCCTGTCGGTGAGCGTCTCGCCGCATGGGATGACGTCGGACGGGAAGGCGGTGGCTTCTCCCGAGGATCTCGAGCGTCTTGCCAGTCTTCTTCTGGGGCGGAGCTATACGGCGACCGGTTTCTCCGATGTCCCGGGTAGCGTGCTGTCTGCGTCGATCCGTGTCGACAGGGGAACTCTCTCGCAGGGGATTACCGTAGGCGGGGCGAACATGGCCTGTTCTCGCACGAAGGGGACTTTTCGGCTGAGCTGCACACCAGCGTTGAAAGCCGGCTCGCCTCCCGTGCCGGACCCCGCTCCGGCGAAGAGCGGAACCTGGCAAGTCGTTCAAAGCGGTCAATCTTTCGCACGCGTCGGTCGGTGACTTAGGAGGAATCGTGGTCATTCAATTGCCTCTGCTGATCGGGCTGAGCTCTGCGGCGACTGCCTGGCAGCTTCTCAAGGACACTCGGCTGCAGGTCAAGTTCCAGCCCGGCGGAGGCGTGATCACCTACAGGGGCGGCCGGCACTGCGGCCCGGGATGGGGGTCGCTGCAGGACTACTGGTTCGACCCGATCGACAAGGCCTGCAGAGCGCACGACCAGTGCTATAGGGAGTTCGGGTGGTTCACGAAGGAGTGTAACTTGCAGCTTATGGCCGACCTGGTTGCGGTCGCCGCTGCACCCGAGAGCACACGCCAGCAGCGCGTGGACGCGTTGGTCATGGCGGCGTTCTTCGCAACGGAGGCAGAGCTGGTGGACCCGTGGCTTCGTCCCGCTTCGCGTCTTGGAACATCGGTTATCGCTTGGCTTCGTGCGGAGCTCGGCGAGAAGTACGAAGAGGCGGTCGAGTTGCTTTGGTTTATGCAGCAGGATGTCTACCGCATCTACAAGGTACCTCGCTGATTAGGTGGGCGTGCTCTAGCGATGCGTCAGGGCGACGCAGTTAGTAAAAAGACTGTCGCTCGATGCAGGGACGCGGTGGCGTTCGAGATCAGTGCTCACGCGAAGACTGCGAGCACTCCAGGGAAGGCGCGCAGTCGCCGCCTTCGTGGAATGAAACGTGGGCATGATCAGGGCTCACCTTGCAGGGGGCAGTGGCGTGGCTCAGCAAGTCGGCGTGGCGGTGGAGGACTTGGATACCGCAGTAGCATTCCTCGCTGGTCCACTTCAGTGATAGCTCGCGTCGGAGCCGTCCGTGCTGGACGCGGAGTTCCATGCGCGATCCTAGATGCACTTCGAGCAGGGCGTTGATTCGATCCTTGATCTCTCGGACGCGCGTCGAATTCGCCCCCCGTGGTTCTCCAGGGACATCTAGACCTAGGACCAGCGCATCGCGCCCAATCAAGGAACTGAGAAACGCTCGAAACGCCCGCTTCGGGCTCGTACAACGCGGTTGCTGAAATCCAACGCGTACGAGCTGAAGGAGCGTTTCGAGTGACCAGCAATAGATCCCGAGAGCTGCGCCGCCGCAAGTGCCGAATCGACGATCGCCTCCGAGATCGCGAATGGGAGGGACAGGCGCTGCCGATGTTCACCAGGACTCCCCTGCACTTCGATCTGGCGCAACGCGATCGCGCCTTGGCGACGGGCGGAATAGGTGTCGTTCACGAGCTTGCGAAGCAGGTCGGCCTCTTCGAGAGCATTGATCGTCGCGTGCACGTGCTCAAAGCGCACAAGCCCTACCACGAGTCCGATCATGCGCTGAACTTCGCCTACAGCGCGCTGTGTGGTGGGCAGACCATCGAGGATCTCGAGCTGCTCAGAAAAAACGAGGCCTACCTCGACCTGTTGGGCGCGCAGCGTATCCCCGATCCGACAACGGCCGGCGACTTCTGTCGCCGATTCACGATCGACGCGGTGGCAGAGCTGCAGGCGGCGATCAACGAGAGCCGCCTGCGCGTGTGGGCACGGCAACCCGAGGCCTTCTTCGCCAAGGCAACGATCGACTTCGACGGTACGTACGTGGCGACCGATGGCGAGCGCAGAGAGGGCGTCGACATCAACTACAAGGGCGAGTGGAGCTATCATCCGCTCGTCGCGTCGCTCGCCAATACCAGGGAACCGCTGGAGATCGAGAATCGCCGCGGGAATCGTCCGTCACACGAAGGCGCAGCCGAGATGGCGGATCGGACGATTGCATTGGTCCGCAAGGCCGGCTTCCGCTCCGTCCTGCTACGTGGTGATACCGCCTTCTCCCAGTCGCAGCATCTGGATCGCTGGCACGAAGATGGGGTCGAGTTCATCTTCGGCTACGCTGCGAATACGCCGCTCGTGATGCAGGCCGCGAATCTCCCCAACGCGTCCTGGACGCCCCTGAAGCGGAAGAAGCGAGGATCTGGATCGGAGCTGCAGAGGAGCCCTCGCGAGAATCATCGCAAAGCCATCGTCGAGGAGCGCGGATACAAGAACCTCCGGCTCGAGCGCGAAGATGTCGCGGAGATGCGCTACCAACCAAGCGCGTGCTCTCGCGAGTTCGGATGGTGGTCCTGAAGAAGACGATCGAAGTGCGACGCGGGCAGTTGGAGCTCGAGCCCGAGACGGTGTTCTTCTTCTACATCACGAACCGTGATGCGGATTCGCCCAGCGCGGTCGTGCTTCAGGCGAATCAGCGCTGCAACCAGGAGAACCTCCTCGCGCAGCTAAAGGGCGGAGTGCACTCGCTGCGAGCACCTGTCGATACGCTCGTCGCGAACTGGGCATACATGGTGATGACGGCGATCGCCTGGTCTCTGAAGGCATGGCTCGCACTTGTCTTGCCGACCAAGGGGCGGTGGAGCGAACGCCGCGAAGAAGAGCGCGACCGAGTCCTGAAGATGGAGTTCCGGACCTTCCTCAACTGGATGATCCGCATTCCTGCACAAGTGCTTCGAACGGGAGGCGCACCGTCGTGCGCTTTCTAAGCTGGACGCCACTGCTCGCAGCGCTGCTTCGCGGTTCGGACGCCGTGCGCGCGATGCGCTGCTGACGACGATAGAGCCGAGGCCTTGCGCGAACGGACTGACGAGCCACGACGGACACGGAGGACGAGACGAAGCGAAGTGGATTGGACGATTCGACCCTGCCGCCTGGCGGCAGAAGACGAGCTCGTGCCCGCTCTACGCCACACTCACCTGCGGTCGCCCGCGATCCGCATTCGCTTGTTTGAGGTCTAGAGTGGTTCGTTGAATCTGTGCTCCGGCAGCGAAGCCCTCTTGCGCTGCAACGTGGGCCATACTAAGGTAGCAGAGGCATCCCCCTGTCGCTGCGAAGTCGTCATCCTTCCGAAGGTCGGGAACTCAGGTGCCGCGTTTGGTCGAGGTAAGCAGCATGTCGTGGAAGTTCGTCGAGAAGGTTGGTGGGCTGGCTCCTTGGGCGAGGAGGAGAGCATGGATGGGCGCGCTCGCGATCTGCATCCCAGTTCTGGGCATTTGCGCCCTGATGATGTTAACCCAGGGCTGTGGCGAGGATGGAAGGGGCGGATCAGTGTCAAATTCTCCGCGGTTGGAGCCTATTCGCACCGGCATCGGGCTTACCATGCTGTACGTGAATCCGGTCGCCGCTCTCGTGAGGGGTAGCGCGGGCCGTGATCCTATGCGCATGGATCAGGTCCCGGTTTCGGACGCGGTTGCGCATGGATTCTGGTTGGGTGAGACAGAGGTTACGCAAGGGCAATGGCGGGCAATAATGGGGACGACTCCGTGGCAGGGACGTCCCAGTGTACAGGAGGGTAGCTTAGTCGCGGCCACCTATATTTCATGGGGGGGGGGGCAAGAGTTCTGCCGCCGCCTGACGCAAATCGAGAGATCGGCGGGGCGATTGCCTGCGGGCCATGTCTATCGCTTGCCCCGCGGAGGCGAGTGGGAATTGGCGTGCCGAGCAGGGAGCCAGGAGGCCTATTGTTATGGCGCGGATTCTAGCCTGCTCGGCGAGTACGCCGTATGCGAAGAGTCGCGGAATGGAGAGTACGCTCACGAAGTAAGGTCACGAAAGCCAAACGCCTGGGGATTCTATGACATGCACGGCAATGTTTCGGAGTTGTGTGGGGGGGGCTACACTCTTTCGCGGGAAATAATAGCGAGGGGTGGCAGTTGGGATTTGCCAGCTCTACTTTGTGAGTCTGCGATTCAATGGGAGGTCTTGTCTGGCGCTGCTGACAGCGTCGGCTTCCGGCCCGTTCTCGTCTCCAATCCGGTTGAGGCGGTCAAAGATGTCGCGTCAGAAGCAGAGGTCGAAGAAGATATGGAATCGAGCCGCCGTCCGATCGTCGAGTCTGGACCTAGGGAGCGAATATCTACCTGCATCAGGCTCACCATGATACAGGTAAGTCCAGACCCCGACTTCGTGATGGGTAGCCCAGTTGGTGAGGCCGGTCGGAGCAAGGACGAAGACCAGCGGGCGGCTCCGATCAATCGTGGTTTCTGGTTGGGTGAGACCGAGGTGACCCAATCTCAGTGGCACGCTGTGATGGGGACGAAGCCGTGGGCTGGTGAGGCTTATGTGCTGGAGGGGGACGAGGTCGCGGCGACCTATGTCTCGTGGAATGACGCACGAGAGTTCTGCCGGCGACTGACGGAGCGCGAGCGCTTGGCGGGGCGAGTGCCAGCGGGCCATTCCTACCGCTTGCCAAGAGAGGCGGAGTGGGAGTTGGCATGCCGAGCAGGTAGCCAGGCGGCGTATTGCTACGGGGCGGATGAAAGTGGGCTAGGAAGTTATGCTGTATTTGGATGCGATAAGGAATCTGAAGGCGCACATGCCCGTGAAGTAAAGCGCTGGACGCTACCTGAAGTCCCCCTACGGCTGCTCAGGAAGCCGAACGCCTGGGGCTTCTACGATATGCACGGCAATGTCTCGGAGTGGTGCGAGGAGGTCTATTCCAAGTTCGAACGGGTGAGCCGAGGCGGTAGTTGGTATGAGCCGGCGTCAGGTTGCAGATCTGCGGTTCGGACCAGGGACGTTTCTGGCGCGCGCCGCAGCTACCTTGGATTCCGAGCAGCCCTCGCTTTCAGTTCGGGGCTAGAATCGCAATCTCCGCAAAAGCCGGCGATCAATACCGGCATCGGTCTCGCCATGCTGCATGTTAAGGCGGCTCCTAATTTCGTGATGGGAAGTTCGGATTACGAGCCTGGTCACGACAGCGATGAGGCGATGCGTCCGGTCTCTATCGCGCGGGAATTCTGGCTTGCGGAAACAGAGGTCACGCAGGCGCAATGGAACCAACTGATGGCCACTACGCCGTGGACGGGGCAGCCCTTCGTGCAGGAATGGGCCGGCGTCGCAGCGACGCATGTGTCTTTGGAGCATGCTCAAGAATTCTGCCGCCGACTGACGCAAAGCGAGCGCGAAGCAGGGCGATTGCCCGCAGGCTTTGTCTACCGTTTGCCTCGCGAGGCGGAGTGGGAGCTGGCATGCCGAGCTGGCAGCCGGGCAGCGTACTGTTTTGGATGGGATGCGGGACTCCTTGGCGCGTACGCCGTTTTCGATGAGTCTCGTAGTGGAGCATTCGCCCACGCTGTGAAGACGCGAAAGCCGAACGCCTGGGGATTCTACGACATGCATGGCAATGTCTGGGAATGGTGCGAGGATGTCGACAGGCGCTCCGGGGGTGTTGGACGAGGCGGCAGTTGGGGCATATCGGCTCAAGACTGCCGTTCTGCGCTCCGTGTCAGGTTCGATGCTAGCTATCGTGTCGAGTACCTGGGCTTCCGGCCCGCCCTCGCCGCCAGTTCCGACAAGTAGGGCAAGCCAGGTCATGAACCGGAACGACGATGCCACACTGCCACTCGAGGCCGCTGCTCTTGCGGAGGAGAGCACGCAGCGACTGGTAGATGATGATGCGTCAGTGCCACATTCCCGAAATTCGAGCGAGAGAGCGAGCGGCATCAGGCGCGGGAGAGTGCAAGAGGAGCATCGGGGCGGGATCGACCTCGTGGCGAAGTCGATGCCGATGACCTGGGCCGAGATGTGCGTGATGACGAAGGTGAAGGCGGAGACAGGGAGCTGAGCGCGAGTGGTCGCGCCAATCTACGTCACCAGCCTCCGTTGCCAATCTTGATGCATCGCGTGGCTGTGGCGCTACAATGCGGTGATGATTGCGCAACTACTGTTCGTCTTCCTCTTCTCCGCTTTGCTGGCCGCACCGACTCCGGCGCAGCGAGTCACCTGGCCGATCGCAGCTACCCACTGGTTCAGCGGAACCATCACTGCGAAGGGCGGCCCGCTAGCGATCCAGATGGCGGTATCTCTCATCGACGAACAGGGAGACACCGCGAGGGTCGTCGGCGAATACCGCTACGTTCATAAGGGCCTGCCGATTCGACTCGAGGGCCGCTACGACGCCGAACAACGTACTTTTCAGCTCGACGAGTTCGTCGAGATCGGTAAAGGCGAAACCGAACGCTGCACTGGTCACTTCGTCGGCACTACGAAGCCTGGGCTGCTTGCCGCATCGGGCACGTGGTCGGCAGAAGCCGAGGCTGCGACGCTGCCGTTCTCACTGCAGTTGGAGGCGGTGGCGCGTACAGCTTCGGTGCACGAACCGCTCGCGTACCAATGGCAAGAGGAAATGGTGTCGTTGCTCGGGGATCATGTACTCGCTCGTGAGGCGACAGAGCGGATCAACAAGGAGGGCTTCGAGCGCCTCGCAGGAGGGGTTGTCGGCTCGCGTAAGCGCGTGGCCGAATGGCTCGACGCTTCGCCCGCGATGCGCACGCGTCCACAGCCGACCCAATTCTCGGGCGGGCACCACTACGGCGTGCACTTCGCATCCGAACGGCTGGTGTCGCTCGGCGGGCTGATGCACGAGTTCACGGGCGGCGCGCATCCGAACTCGGCGTTGACTTGCCTGAACCTGGTGCTCCGGGGCGACAGCGTGCACGAACTCCGGCTCGCCGACCTCTCCGCAGGCAAGGACGCGCCGACCCGCCTGCAGCGCCTCGTGTACGACGAACTGCGCAAACAGGGAGCATCGATGGTTCCGAGGGCGACGGAGGTGCAGACCGACTTCGTCGCCTTCGAAACGTTCGTGCTATCGCCGGCCGGGGTGCTGTTCGGGTTCTCGCCGTACCAAGTCGGCAGCTACGCAGAGGGATGCTACTACGTGCACCTCTCCTGGGCGCAGTTGAGCGGAGTGCTCATCTCGCCGCCCGAACTCGCAGTGCGCGCCAGCGCGAAATGACCGAGCCAGGCCCTGCGCCCCGCCAGTCCAATCTGGTCCTTTCGGGACGAGTTTCGTCCCGCTGTCTAGGCTCGAGATCATCGCTCTCCCGAAGGACGCGATGCGCGTCGTACGGGCGCATTGGGCCGGACGGCCCGCTCAGGTGAGGGTGCGCGGATGCTAAGGCGCGAGATAGGTAAACGCCCGGTAGTCCCACCCCCCGGTTCCCAAGGCCGGAGCACTCCGCAGTGGTCAAACGCCCTGCCCGACGCTCTCTCGACGAGGGAAGTCAGTCCCGACGGGCACTCGCTGCGCGCGCCGCTTTCCACGCCCGCGGCGTGAGCTCGGCCGCACGCGATTGTCGTGGACTAGTCCTCAAACAAGCGAATGCGGATCGCGGGCGACCGCAGGTGAGTGTGGCGTAGAGCGGGCACGAGCTCGTCTTCTGCCGCCAGGCGGCAGGGTCGAATCGTCCAATCCACTTCGCTTCGTCTCGTCCTCCGTGTCCGTCGTGGCTCGTCAGTCCGTTCGCGCAAGGCCTCGGCTCTATCGTCGTCAGCAGCGCATCGCGCGCACGGCGTCCGAACCGCGAAGCAGCGCTGCGAGCAGTGGCGTCCAGCTTAGAAAGCGCACGACGGTGCGCCTCCCCGTTCGAAGCACTTGTGCAGGAATGCGGATCATCCAGTTGAGGAAGGTCCGGAACTCCATCTTCAGGACTCGGTCGCGCTCTTCTTCGCGGCGTTCGCTCCACCGCCCCTTGGTCGGCAAGACAAGTGCGAGCCATGCCTTCAGAGACCAGGCGATCGCCGTCATCACCATGTATGCCCAGTTCGCGACGAGCGTATCGACAGGTGCTCGCAGCGAGTGCACTCCGCCCTTCAGCTGCGCGAGGAGGTTCTCCTGGTTGCAGCGCTGATTCGCCTGAAGCACGACCGCGCTGGGCGAATCCGCATCACGGTTCGTGATGTAGAAGAAGAACACCGTCTCGGGCTCGAGCTCCAACTGCCCGCGTCGCACTTCGATCGTCTTCTTCAGGACCACCATCCGGAACTCGCGAGAGCACGCGCTTGGTTGGTAGCGCATCTCCGCGACATCTTCGCGCTCGAGCCGGAGGTTCTTGTATCCGCGCTCCTCGACGATGGCTTTGCGATGATTCTCGCGAGGGGCTCCTCTGCAGCTCCGATCCAGATCCTCGCTTCTTCCGCTTCAGGGGCGTCCAGGACGCGTTGGGGAGATTCGCGGCCTGCATCACGAGCGGCGTATTCGCAGCGTAGCCGAAGATGAACTCGACCCCATCTTCGTGCCAGCGATCCAGATGCTGCGACTGGGAGAAGGCGGTATCACCACGTAGCAGGACGGAGCGGAAGCCGGCCTTGCGGACCAATGCAATCGTCCGATCCGCCATCTCGGCTGCGCCTTCGTGTGACGGACGATTCCCGCGGCGATTCTCGATCTCCAGCGGTTCCCTGGTATTGGCGAGCGACGCGACGAGCGGATGATAGCTCCACTCGCCCTTGTAGTTGATGTCGACGCCCTCTCTGCGCTCGCCATCGGTCGCCACGTACGTACCGTCGAAGTCGATCGTTGCCTTGGCGAAGAAGGCCTCGGGTTGCCGTGCCCACACGCGCAGGCGGCTCTCGTTGATCGCCGCCTGCAGCTCTGCCACCGCGTCGATCGTGAATCGGCGACGAAGTCGCCGGCCGTTGTCGGATCGGGGATACGCTGCGCGCCCAACAGGTCGAGGTAGGCCTCGTTTTTCTGAGCAGCTCGAGATCCTCGATGGTCTGCCCACCACACAGCGCGCTGTAGGCGAAGTTCAGCGCATGATCGGACTCGTGGTAGGGCTTGTGCGCTTTGAGCACGTGCACGCGACGATCAATGCTCTCGAAGAGGCCGACCTGCTTCGCAAGCTCGTGAACGACACCTATTCCGCCCGTCGCCAAGGCGCGATCGCGTTGCGCCAGATCGAAGTGCAGGGAGTCCTGGTGAACATCGGCAGCGCCTGTCCCTCCCATTCGCGATCTCGGAGGCGATCGTCGATTCGGCACTTGCGGCGGCGCAGCTCTCGGGATCTATTGCTGGTCACTCGAAACGCTCCTTCAGCTCGTACGCGTTGGATTTCAGCAACCGCGTTGTACGAGCCCGAAGCGGGCGTTTCGAGCGTTTCTCAGTTCCTTGATTGGGCGCGATGCGCTGGTCCTAGGTCTAGAGCGCCGCTTCTTCTTCCGCTTGTGCTCGACGTGATCGCTCTCCTCGTCAGGCACATCGTCGACGCTCGGCGGCGCAGGAGATGTCGCCGGCTCGTCGCCGAAGGGCAGCTGCGGATGATCGTCGAAGGGATAGCGTTCGCTTCTCCTGCCGAAGATCAACGCGCGCAGCTTCTCATTCGCGGTAAGGAGCTCGCGGATCGTCGCTGCTTGCGAGCGCGCGAGTTCGCGCACTTGCACTTCAGTCAGCTTGTCGACCTCGGGCTGAGTTGCTGCGTTCGCGCGCATGGTTCAAGAAGTCGGCGGGAGGCAGCTCTGTGTTTCGTGGTTTCCAAGAAAACCATCGAGATCTTCTGCCCGAGATCACGAGGCCTCCGAGCAGCGCCATCAACTGCGCAGTGTCGACTTCGCGCGAGTGCTCCTTCGCATGCGATTCGCTTGGCCAAGAAAAGGTTCCGCGCTCGAGGCGCTTCATCAGCAACCAGCAGCCAGAGCCCTCCCAGTAGATGATCTTCACGCACGTGCGGCGCCGGTTGCAGAAGGCAAAGAGATCGCCGGTGAATGGATCGCGTCCCAGGACGTGACGTGTCACTGCGACAAGGCCGTCGATGGACTTCCGCATGTCAGTGACGCCGAGGGCGAGGAATACACGGATCGAAGAGGGAAGGCTCAGCATGACGATCGCACCGCACGCACGAGACGCTCGAGCTCGCGGGGGTCGAACCCTCTGGGCACGCGTACGACGACATCGCCCGGAAGCGCGATCTCGAAGGCGACACCGGAGTCCGCTACGGAAGCGCCTGTCAGCTCGAGCTCGAGGAACCGCGGCTCGTTCGGAGCGCGATCCGCCGCCTGCTCTTCGGCAGTGCGAAGCTTCCAGCGCCACCAGCTCAGCGACTGGGGGCGCACGCCTTCGCGGCGGCAGAACTCGGCGATGCTCAGGCCGCTATGCGCCTGGCGGGAAAGGAGACGGCGCCAGTCGGCGCGGGATCGGCGGGTGCTCATGGACGAAGATCGTCCATGAGGGAGGGTAGCGGGGGCAGATGCGGTCTATCGGGCGCTTACAGCTCGCCGACTTCTTGATCCAATTCGTCCAACGTGACCACGGGATTCGGCGGGCACCGAAGCCAATCGTCGAGAGTCGACCTCGGGATGGAGAGGCAGGCGACCGACGAGGTGTCCTGGGTACGCCAGACCAGCTCGCGGAGGCGGTGGTCGTAGGTGCGCCGGTCTCGGGTGCTCATGGGTAGAGGATCGCCTGACAGGCGGTCAGGTCAAGGCCCCAGGCCACCCGGACCCCGCATGGATGCTGGGGTGCCGGACTTCCGGACGGAGAATGCCAGGAGGTCGTGAGAGGGAGCAGTGTTGACGGATAGCAGTTCTGCTTTACGGATATCTGGGCGTCGAATGCCGGGATGTCGTGTGAGAGAAAGCAGCTACCAACCTCGGAGCCCAAGAAGACTTCGTATGGCCGCCCTCCTGAAGTCGATGATCTGTTGATACCTTGTATTAGCTTCGTCGTATCTGGCATCCTCGCCCGGATTTATAGTAACCACCTTCTTAATCCCGCCGCCTGCGGTGACGGCGATACTCTGTCCCGCGAATTGCGGCTTCGGATCTGGCGGCTGACGATGCTCTTGGAACCAGCTATCGGGGAGGCGCCTTGTACCATCTCGGTACTCTTCTGGGATCTCGAACGATCTAATGTCGATACTCTCAAAGCGACCAGAGGCGAGGCGCTCCTTCCGGATAGTCTCAATTACATCGGACCGCATTCTATAAATAGACTGGACCTCCTGGTCCAGCGGCCCAAGCAATTCACGCAATTGTCGCGTACCGCCCAGTGCGATGACCGATTGTTCGATCTCTGCGATCGTCGCATCTGCAAAACCAGCTACCTCTCTAATCAGATTGGCATCGCCGTCATCTAGCTTCGCTACTGGAACAGCAGCCGAAGCTGACGGCTCTCGAGGAGGGGTGCCCTCCTTCAAACGAAGGATTGTTTCGGAGGAATCTCCACCCTTCGTAGCCAGTCCTTCCTCTGCCACGAGGGCGGGAAAGGCAGCGGTTGATCCTGAGTCGCCAGGGCCAGAGCAATTAGATGAATTGAGCTGCCAAGCGAACGCACCTCCTAAGGCAATCGCGAGAATAGCCATAGAACCAGACCAAAAGCGCTTTGTTCTAGCCTGCGCCATTGAAAGTCCTACCCTTCTGAGAGGATGCAAGGGTCGCAAGACAGCCGGTACAGCCCGAGGATCGAGCCACCGGTTACGGCACTGTAGATATTTATGTATATCTCCTCGTCCCCACAGGGGACATAATGCCAATTTGCCCCCCAATCACGGACGTTCTGTGTTGTACTATTAGGCACCTCCGTCCTGCCGCTAGTTCCGACAATGTCATACCAGATAGACTGCCCATAGTTGTTTTCGATGTTCAACTTTCCCTTCACCTTGCACTGATCCGGTTCGTTGCATATCCCCGCCTCTTCCACGCAGAATCCAGAATCCAGCGTCATCCCGGAGAACTCGATTCCCGGAACGCTGTTCTTGTATTCGTAAACAGTGCACCCTTCGCAGTCGGCTAGTGCATATTCAGCGCGGTCGATTTTCCGAGATGACGAAGCGACAGGAGCGACAGGAGCGACAGGAGCGACAGGAGCGACAGGAGCGACAGGAGCGACAGGAGCGACAGGAGCGACAGGAGCGACAGGAGCGACAGGAGCGACAGGAGCGACTAGCAGGAGGGAAGAGAACAGAAGCTGGACGCTATGGTTATTCATGGGAATCTTCTCCTAATGCACCTTTGGTGCCAAGCCTGTTGGTTGAGTGAGCCTTGTCAAGCACTTTGTAGTGGGAAACTGTGGTTTGTGATCTGCGGGAGTTGCTTACTAGGCACCCGAGGTCACCGCCTCGCCTCGTACTCGTCCGACCCGCTGGAAGGCTTGCATGGTCCAGACCGCACGCAGCTCACCGCGCCACCCGGCACGACGAGCTTCGTCGGCATCGGGCAGCCCTGCTAGCCCACGATCCGGCCGCGGTAACCGAGCGTCTTTCTCCGATTCCTCCGCCCGACCCCACCGCCGAGGCGCACGCCCCGAACACCGGCAGGACCGGACCGACCGACACCAGCGTCGGCACCCACCAACACGTTTTCCGTGGGCACCGTCCGCCAACGAATCCCGATTCTTCGTTCCGACCCTCGCCCGAGGCACCGCGCCTCGGATACAGGCTCAGCCGGACCGACCGAGCACGCGCTCGGTGATCTGTAGGGGGGATTTCGCGGCGAAAGAGGTCTGGCGACTTGGGATTGTTTCTGGGGCTCCAGCACCCGCGCCCCATCCGACTGAGTTGCAAGTGATGGTGGTGTCGCTGGTTGCGGCACGCGGACCATCGAAGCGAAGTCGCCGAGATTTTGCCCCACCGCCGCGCTTGGAGACTCGCCGGGCGCCATCGCCAACCCGATCCCGTTTGGGCATCGAGGCGCCTCCTGCGCCGGATACCGGTTTATCTACTCTGGCTCGATCGAGGCATGCTCTGTCGCTCCCGGCTGCCGAGTCGCCGATCGCCTTTTATCGCGCGCTGCAGCCGCCGCGCGAGCGACACCATCCGTTCGAGCGCCCGGCAGGTTGGTTGGCCGCCGGGGCGAGAGTCGTCTGGTTTCTCCCGTAGCGCTCGATGCTCGCCGGCGACCCGTCAGCCGCCGACAGGCACACGGGCTCCTGCCGTTGTCGTTCACCGGCGCCCTCGAGCTCCCGCATCCGACTTCAGGGCTGAAGAACAGCCCAAAGCCCGCGATGCGGTCGCGAATGCCATCTTTCGCAGCGAAAACTGCGAACCAGAGTCCCACGGAAAGCAAAGTTGCCAAAAGACACCCTCGGTCCGAGCGACGCGAATGCCGGATCGACGCTCCGGATGAGCGCGCGCTGACTGCCGTATGTCCCGCAGCCCAGCAGGGATCGGGGTTCCAGGGCTTTCGCGCCATCGGTCGCGCGAAGGACGAGCATCGAGACCACGGGCTCCGTCCGGAGCAGCTGTTCCGGGCTGCCATGCGATCCTCTCCTCGCGTTTCGAGAGAATGGCGTTCTCTTTGGGCCGTTTGCTCCGGAGAGAGGGCCTGAAACCGGCCCGATAGCCCGATGCAGAGCGGCGGTTCTTCGATTTCCGCATGTGCTCGCGTGGGACCGCTCGCGCCCCGCTTGGGAGGATGATCCACGCCGCGCCCACCGGCGACGAGGATCGCCGCGGCGTCTATCTCCATCGGCTGACGACACGCCGCAGCTACCCGAGAGGTCCACGGTGAACACGTACTGCGACTCCCTCGGGATCGAAGCGCCCCGCCTAGAGTCGTTCCACACGAACCGTGAGGCTAACCGTGGTGGAAGGCGCAGAGAGGAGGCTGCACAGGATCGAGCCTGACGCCTATGCTCGAGCACTCCGCCGTCCTTCGTTCTGGGCTTCGTCACCATGCGCACCGCGATCCAATCTCTGCTCCTGACCGCCCTTCTTGCCTACCCCGCCTCGGCACAGCAAGTCCTCTTCGCCGACGACTTCAACGACGGCAATGCTCATGGCTGGCAGGAGTTCGACGGGACATTCGCGGTGCAGAACGGCCAGTACCGGATCACGACGACGCAGTTCTGTCAGGAAGGCCGAGCGATCGCGGGAAATCCGGCGTGGGTGGACTACGCCATCGACGTCGACTTCTTCATCGATAGCGGTCTGAGCAATGCCCACGCCGCGATCCTCTTCCGCGTGCAGCAAGTCGTCTCGGGCTGCGGTCAGGGCAGGTACCTTCAGTTTAACGTCTTCCCCACGTTCTCCGGGTACTGTCGGATCGACTTCAGCGGGTCTGTGTGTTCCGCGGGCATTGAGCGGCCCATGGTGACCAGCTTGCGCCAGTGGCACCATGCGCGCGTGGAGGTTCGCGGCACCGACGCCTACGCATGGGTCGACGGCCGCTACGCGATCCACGCTCCCGGATTCGTTCCTTTCGCTACCGGCCGCATCGGCTTGAAGTGCATCAACACCAACTCCGTCGTCTACGACAACGTCGTCGTCACGGGCCTGCCCAATGGATCCGCCTGGAACGAGATCGGAGCGGGTATCTCGGGGTCGAACGGGATGCCGACGCTTCGCGGAGTCGGCGCGCTGATCGAGGGCTCGCCTACGTCGCTGCTGTTACGCAACGATCCTCGGGGTGGCGCCGGAGTGCTGTTCGCTGGATTGACGACGCAGTACCGACCCCTGGCCGGTGGAATCCTGATACCCACGGAAGACCTCGTCGTTGGAAGCTTCCTGCTGAACGCTTCCGGTGAGCTGGACATGACGTCGCCATGGCCGGGCCTCGTCCCCGTGGGCACTGAGCTGTACTTCCAGTTCTGGATGTTCGATGCGTCGGCGGTGATGGGGTTCTCCGCGACGAATGGGGTTAGGTGCGTGGCACCGTAGATTCACGGCTATCGAATGGAGGTAGTCCCATGACGAACGTCGGTCCTGCGTCTCGTGAGCGAGCGGTGAAGATCGCCGCGCTTCTACGAGAAGAGCTTTCTCGTCACTTGCCTGTCGATAAGACGATTGCCTCTTTCGGTCAGGTCGATGCATGCGTGCGTCGCGAACAAGGACAGCTCTTTCCGCTCCGTGACCATCTGCGCGGGATGATCTTGGCTATGCTCAGCGCCAATCGACCGTGGAAGCCCATCGCCAACAACATGGCCCGGCTTGCGGAGATCTTTGGAGGCTTCAAGCCCTCCTTTCTTGAAAACACCCCAGCCGAGTCGCTGGAGGCTTCAGTCAAGGCCATTGGTTGCGGCAATCGGCGAGTGTCGTTCCAGATGCGAGCGATCCAGCCAAACATCGCAACGTTCCGGAGGCTAGATTCTGACGCGGGAACCATCGATGCATTCGTTGCGGATCAGCCAATAGAAACCGTCGTGCGCGAGCTTGGCGCGGGCCGATACAAGCTCCGAGAGTTGGGGCCAACTTTAGTTCTGGAGTATCTGAAAAACGTGGGCATCCGTGCCAACAAGCCCGATGTCCATGTACTCCGGATCTGCGGACCAAGCCGACTTGGCATCTTGTCAGCGGACGCATCTCCGCTCACCGCATTCCATGAGTTTCGGGCGTTCGCGAATGCCGCCGGCATGCACGAGGTCGAGCTGGACAACCAAATCTGGCTACTGGGCGCCGAAGAGTACGCATCGATATGCGGAGCGACCCCCAAGTGTGCCGCGTGTGCCCTGCGCAGTGTGTGCCGGCAGAACCAAGCTACTTAATCAGGCGACGACGAACACCATGTTGCGAGGCCGCGGGCACGCCGAGCCGTAGGCAAGGCCGCCGAATGTCCATGAACATTACTGCTGTCGGCGTGCGCTCCCAAGCAAACCGATCTCGAGGACGCCGAGGTTCTTTCTATGGGTCGCCAGCGCGAAGCAACTCAGCGGTTGAACGATCTCCGGTCGCGGATGGCGACGGAAGGCGAGATGACCGGACAAGCGCAGCACATGCTCCGCTAGGATCCAATGGTCACTGCTCCAGCATTGGATGCCGAGATCGGGAGTGCCCGGGATAGCGGAGCGTCGTTGAAGGACACGAACTGCGAGTAGAACACCTGGCCTGCAAGGAACGGATCCACTGGGATTGTTGCCCGAAGGGTAGCAGATCCACCAACGCCGGTCCCTACGCCGATCTCCGCCAGTGATGCGATGTAGAGCGTGCATCCCTGCGCGCCAAGAACCCCAAGATCAAATGGCAGCGGTATGGCCTGCCACGAACTCCGATCGAGCCCAATCAGGAACTGCCCGAATCGGAAGCCACCACACCCAGAGACGCTTAGGATAAGCTCCTCTCCAAGCCGCGGAGGCGTAGCGCACGTCAACGCAGGTACCCCATTCGAACTGATGCAACCCGAGCCAATCGCAGAGAAGGCCCCCTGAATGGGACCGTAAGACCACGTGTCGCCGAGGGCGGAAGTGGACGAAGATCCTCCATGCAGCATCACGCGCCGGCCATCCCAGCAAATCGACTGAATCCAACGAGGCTCCGGTCCACTCGCAGGAGTGGTCTGCTGCCACTGAATGCCGCTCCACTCCCAGGTATCTCCGAGGCGCGCCCCGCCACTGAACCAGCCCCCAAAAAGAACTACGACTTGCCGACTCGGGTCGTATGCCATCGCATGAGAGTCTCGTCCCGGAGGAGAAATTTGAGGAGTAAGCTCCGTCCAGTCAGCCCCGTTCCAAACCCAGGTATCGGAAGGATGCCCATAGCCGCGCCAGCCGCTGAACATGACCACGTTCTGCCTTGCCTCGTCGTACGCGAGAGCGTGATTGAAACGAGGCGCGGGAGAATGCTGTGGCGTACGAATTGTCCAATCGATGCCATCGTACTCCCAGGTATCGCCGTATTCCTGCGCCGAATTCGTACCGCCGAATAGAACGATTCGCCCTCGCGCAGCATCGAAGGCCATACGATGGAAAGCACGAGGTGATGGATGATTCGCTGTGAGGACTGGGGCCCACGAGGTGCCATCGTATTCCCAAGTGTCCGCCAAATACTGGCCGCCCCAGCCTCCAAACAAGACGACGCGATCCCGAACGGAGTCGTACGCGAGAGAATGATTCAAACGATAAGACGGGCTATTCGGCGGCGACACGATTCGCCAGGCCCCTTGCTCCCAGACCCACGTTTCCCCGAAAGTCGCCGTGGGCACCGCAAGATCTGCGGCGAAAAGAAGTACGCGATCACGGAGGCTATCATAGGTTTGAGCGTGCGAAGCTCTCGGCCCCGGACTATTCCCCGAAGAGATCGGCGTCCAGACGGGAAGCGGTCCCGCGGGACTGGAGTTCCACCGCGCCTCGACGGAGAAGGTCGGTTCACGATACCCCGGTTCGTGCCTGCAGAACTGAGCACCCCCGTAGGCGTACGATCCGCTGTGCCGAAGCATGCGGACCTCTAGCCAAACACTCGAGCCTCCGAGCAAAGCGACAGGGAGATCGGAATCGTACTCGACTCTGACATCTATCCCCTGAGGAACGGGCACATCTTGCAGCTGGATCCACTGCACTCCATCTCTGGAAGCCCACAGCGAACTCTGGCCAACTCCTAGAGAATAGTTCGTCCCATAGTGGCGCGAGTAGACATGAATCTGCTGGGTTGGCTGAGGGAAATCGAATCGATAGCGAAGCACTGCGGGCACGCCCGCCTGAATCGGCGTCCAGAAGCTAGGCCCCGCGCCCTCCTGATGCTTCTGCGAGTTCTGCTGGTGGACTAGATACTGATCAGCGTGAGCCTCGAACACGTGGCTGAACGCGAACCTGAAGTCCCATGAGGTTTGGGCCCCAACCGAGGCTCCAACCAAGAAGACCGACACCAGGGAGAAGAGAACGCGAAGCATGATGAATACCTCGGAGTAAATCGAAAGATACGAGCGCTGGCGCCCATTGGACTGCCAGATTCCGTCGCGGAGGACGGGCTCTAGACCTAGGACCAGCGCATCGCGCCCAATCAAGGAACTGAGAAACGCTCGAAACGCCCGCTTCGGGCTCGTACAACGCGGTTGCTGAAATCCAACGCGTACGAGCTGAAGGAGCGTTTCGAGTGACCAGCAATAGATCCCGAGAGCTGCGCCGCCGCAAGTGCCGAATCGACGATCGCCTCCGAGATCGCGAATGGGAGGGACAGGCGCTGCCGATGTTCACCAGGACTCCCCTGCACTTCGATCTGGCGCAACGCGATCGCGCCTTGGCGACGGGCGGAATAGGTGTCGTTCACGAGCTTGCGAAGCAGGTCGGCCTCTTCGAGAGCATTGATCGTCGCGTGCACGTGCTCAAAGCGCACAAGCCCTACCACGAGTCCGATCATGCGCTGAACTTCGCCTACAGCGCGCTGTGTGGTGGGCAGACCATCGAGGATCTCGAGCTGCTCAGAAAAAACGAGGCCTACCTCGACCTGTTGGGCGCGCAGCGTATCCCCGATCCGACAACGGCCGGCGACTTCTGTCGCCGATTCACGATCGACGCGGTGGCAGAGCTGCAGGCGGCGATCAACGAGAGCCGCCTGCGCGTGTGGGCACGGCAACCCGAGGCCTTCTTCGCCAAGGCAACGATCGACTTCGACGGTACGTACGTGGCGACCGATGGCGAGCGCAGAGAGGGCGTCGACATCAACTACAAGGGCGAGTGGAGCTATCATCCGCTCGTCGCGTCGCTCGCCAATACCAGGGAACCGCTGGAGATCGAGAATCGCCGCGGGAATCGTCCGTCACACGAAGGCGCAGCCGAGATGGCGGATCGGACGATTGCATTGGTCCGCAAGGCCGGCTTCCGCTCCGTCCTGCTACGTGGTGATACCGCCTTCTCCCAGTCGCAGCATCTGGATCGCTGGCACGAAGATGGGGTCGAGTTCATCTTCGGCTACGCTGCGAATACGCCGCTCGTGATGCAGGCCGCGAATCTCCCCAACGCGTCCTGGACGCCCCTGAAGCGGAAGAAGCGAGGATCTGGATCGGAGCTGCAGAGGAGCCCTCGCGAGAATCATCGCAAAGCCATCGTCGAGGAGCGCGGATACAAGAACCTCCGGCTCGAGCGCGAAGATGTCGCGGAGATGCGCTACCAACCAAGCGCGTGCTCTCGCGAGTTCCGGATGGTGGTCCTGAAGAAGACGATCGAAGTGCGACGCGGGCAGTTGGAGCTCGAGCCCGAGACGGTGTTCTTCTTCTACATCACGAACCGTGATGCGGATTCGCCCAGCGCGGTCGTGCTTCAGGCGAATCAGCGCTGCAACCAGGAGAACCTCCTCGCGCAGCTGAAGGGCGGAGTGCACTCGCTGCGAGCACCTGTCGATACGCTCGTCGCGAACTGGGCATACATGGTGATGACGGCGATCGCCTGGTCTCTGAAGGCATGGCTCGCACTTGTCTTGCCGACCAAGGGGCGGTGGAGCGAACGCCGCGAAGAAGAGCGCGACCGAGTCCTGAAGATGGAGTTCCGGACCTTCCTCAACTGGATGATCCGCATTCCTGCACAAGTGCTTCGAACGGGGAGGCGCACCGTCGTGCGCTTTCTGGCTGGACGCCACTGCTCGCAGCGCTGCTTCGCGGTTCGGACGCCGTGCGCGCGATGCGCTGCTGACGACGATAGAGCCGAGGCCTTGCGCGAACGGACTGACGAGCCACGACGGACACGGAGGACGAGACGAAGCGAAGTGGATTGGACGATTCGACCCTGCCGCCTGGCGGCAGAAGACGAGCTCGTGCCCGCTCTACGCCACACTCACCTGCGGTCGCCCGCGATCCGCATTCGCTTGTTTGAGGGCTAGATGGCCTCAATGCGGCCCCACAGGTAAGCCCTCCAGCGAGCCACGCATGAAAGCAACGTCCCGAGCCATCTCCATCCCCGCGATTTGCGGTCAGCGTCTCGACCCCGGCTCCCGCAGCAAGACAATCTTCGGCTTAGCTAGCGCGGCGCTCAGGCGTACCTGAGACTCTAAATCAGATCGCGCGCAGATGCTCTTCCGTGATTACCGCCACCTACTCCCTGATGAAGTTCATCCCCGACCTCGGTCGCTTCGAGGCATTGAGCCTCGGCGTCGTCGTGATGAACGAGAACGCCAGCGAGCTGCGCGTCCGCACAACTCCAGATCTGCCAGGCGTCGCGCCTAACGTGCCATGGACTTCCTGATCGCCGACACATTCACCGCGAGCCTGGCCAGGCTCAAGGGCGACGAGCAGAAGGCCGCGAAGACCACCGCCTTCGATCTGCAGATGGATCCGAAGCGCCCGGGGATGAGCTTCCACAAGCTCGACCGCGCGCTCGACCGCTGCTTCTGGTCTGTGCGCGTGAGCGCAGACCTTCGGCTCATCGTCCATCGCACCGAGCAGAGCCTACTGCTCTGCTACGTCGGCCACCACGACGATGCCTATCGCTGGGCCGAGCGGCGGAAGCTCGAGCGGCATCCGAAGACCGGCGCGGCGCAGTTCGTCGAGGTGCGCGAGACCGTGCGCGAGGTGGCCATCCCTCGCTATGTACCGTCGATCGAGGAGGACGTTCCTAAGGCGCCAGAGAAGACAGCGCCTGTCCCCGCGAGCCGTAGCTCCGCGCCGCTCTTCGCCACGCGCTCGCGCGACGAGCTCCTGAGCTACGGCGTCCCCGAAGCGTGGCTCGACGAAGTGCAGCGCGCGACGGAGGACTCGCTCCTCGAGATCGCACAGCATCAGCCGGCGGAGGCGGCCGAGGCGCTCCTCGACCTCGCGGTCGGGAACACGCCCGCGCTGCCGGTGCGCACGGCGCCGGAGGTCCCGGCCTTCGAGCATCCCGACGCTCGTCGCCGCTTCCGCGTGCTGGAGAATCGCGAGGAACTCGAGCGTGCGCTGGAGTTCCCCTGGGAGCAGTGGACGGTCTTCCTCCACCCCACGCAGCGCGCCGTCGTCGAGCGCGACTACAGCGGACCGGCGCGCATCTCGGGCTCGGCCGGCACGGGCAAGACCGTGGTCGCTCTCCATCGCGCCGTGTACCTCGCAAAGCGGCATCCGCGGGCCAAGATCCTGGTCACGACCTTCTCGCTGCCGCTCGCCAAGAACCTGCAGCTCAAGCTCCGACGCCTCGTGGGCGAGCAGAGCCCGCTGTTGCCGCGCCTCGCCGTGCGCTCGATCCACCACATCGGCATCGAGCTCTACGAGAAGGCCTTCGGTCAGGCGCGAATCCCGACGCAGGCGATGCTGCAGACCCTGTTGCGCACCGCTTCGGCCAAGGCAGGCGAGCATCGCTTCACGCTGCGCTTCCTGGAGAGCGAATGGCTCGAGGTCGTCGAGGCCTGGAACCTCTCGACCTGGGAGCAGTACCGCGACGTGCCCCGCCTCGGCCGGAAAACCCGCCTCCCCGAAAAGCAGCGCCAGATCCTCTGGTCGATCTTCTCCACCGTACGAGCCAACCTCGAGGAGCGCGGCCTCGTCACGTCGCCGATGGTCTTCGCCGCCGTGACGCAGCTCCTCCAGGGCGGCGAAGCCGCGCCGTTCGACTTCGCCGTGGTCGATGAGGCGCAGGACATAAGCGTCCCCGAGCTGCGCTTCCTCGGCGCGCTCGCGGGAACGAAAGCGAACGGACTCTACTTCACCGGCGACCTCGGGCAGCGGATCTTCCAGACGCCGTTCTCCTGGAAGTCCCTTGGCGTCGACATCCGCGGTCGCTCGCACACGCTACGCATCTGCTATCGCACTTCCCACGAGATCCGCCGCGCCGCCGATCGTTTGATGGCGCCCCAGCTCGCCGATGTCGACGGGAACGTGGAGACGCGAAAGGGCACGCTCTCGGCGTTCCACGGGCCGGAGCCGGAGATTGTCCGGGCCAGCGAATCCGCCGACGAGGCAGCGCAGGTGGCCCGCTGGTTCCGCGCGCGGATCGCTGAGGGTGTGCAGCCGCACGAGATCGCGGCGTTCGTGCGCACCGAGGCTCAGTTCGCGCGTGCGCATTCCGCGATCGAGCAGGCAGGCCTCCAGCACACGACCGCGGACCCCGGAGTCGAACCGGCAACGGGCAAGGTCTTCGTCCAGACCATGCATCTCGCGAAGGGCCTCGAGTTTCGCGCGGTGGCCGTGCTCGCTTGCGATGACGAGATCGTTCCGTTGCAGGAGCGCATCGAGGCCGTGGCGGACGCGGCAGACCTCGAGGATGTCTACGAGACTGAGCGGCAGCTCCTCTACGTGGCGTGTACACGGGCGCGGGATCGGTTGGTGATCGCGGGGGTGGAGCCGGTGTCGGAGTTTGTGAGGGACTTCCGGTCTGTGGAATGACCAACCCTCTCGACGGCTCTCCGTCCTCAGCTATGCTCGACCTCCCGTCCTGAGTCTCGAGAGGCCTATGCCCGCCCCATCCCTTTCCCGCGTCCTCGTCGACGTACGCGAGCGCATCTCCAAAGCCGGCGCTCGCGGGCTCAACGAGCAGAACACCAAGGCGACCTTGATCGAGCCGATCCTCCGCGCGCTCGGGTGGGATACCGAGGACGTGGACGAGGTCCGCCGCGAGTACCGACTCAAGACCCAGGACAAGCCCGTCGACTACGGCCTACTTGTCCACCGC
Organism: Planctomycetota bacterium; assembly: GCA_016719295.1. GTDB lineage: Bacteria > Planctomycetota > UBA1135 > UBA1135 > JADKAF01 > JADKAF01. The sequence continues at coordinate 4,623,954 of JADKAF010000001.1, read as the reverse complement.
GAGCCACGACTTCTCGTCGAGGCCAAGGGGCTCCGTGAGCCGCTCGCTGACCGCCGTTGGGCGAACCAGATCATGGGCTACGCTGCCGTCTGCGGCGTTCAGTGGTCGTGCTCACGGACGGCGACGAGTACCAGATCTACAACGCGGCGGCCTCAGTGCCGGTCGACCAGAAGCTGTTCCGAACCGTGCGCGTGAGCCAGGACGCGACCGAGGTCGAGGAGACGCTGGCCCTGCTCTCGAAGAAGCAGCTCGCGCAGAACCGCATCGACACGCTCTGGAAGGCCGTGCACGTGGACCGGAAGGTTCGGAAGGCCCTCGAGTCGATGTTCTCCGGCGACTGCGAGATGGCGCTGGTCAACTTCGTTCACGCTCGGACGAAGGATCTCTCCGTCGAGGATGTCCGTGCGTCGCTCCGACGGTGCCGCGTTCAGCCGGACTTCCCACTCAGGATGGACGAGCTCGAAGAGGAGGCGAAGGCCGAGAAGCCGACCAAGCGGCGCTCCGAGGCGGCTGCCGAAGCCTCCAGCGTATCGCTGGGTAACCTGATCGACGCCGGGCTGATCCGCGTTCCCGCGGAGATCGAGGCCAACTTCAAGAAGACCAGGCTTACGGCACGCATCGAGGGACCGGAGGTGATCACGTTCCTCGGGAAGGCCTATCCATCGCTCTCGGCTGCGGGTGGTGCGGCCCGCGCTCACGTGCTCAAGACGACGGAGTCGCCAGCGACGAATGGATGGGACTTCTGGCGGATCCGCGTGGCGGGCGGCGACCTCACGCCGATCGCGGACTTGAGGATGCGATTCCTTGAGTCGCCTAAGATCGGGAAGCCCAGGAAGAAGGGCACTGGGTCCGCTGGCTGATCCTCGGGGTTGTCTCAGAGAGATCTGCTCGCTCGTCACCTGCCAGACGCGATTCCCCGATCCTCAGCAACCCCGCCCCCACCTCCCCCGACCCTGACCCGAGACACCACGAGAAGAGCACCATGGCCACCCCGACCGACACCGACCGCCGCCTCGCCATGCTCGCCCGCGTAGAGCGCGGCGAACTCGATCACTCCGCCGCCGCGAAGGAACTCGGCCTGACCCCGGGAGTCTGGGGTCTGTGGCGGGCGCGGCAGGCGAGGGGCCAGGGCAAGAAGCCCGTGGCCAAGAAGGCCACGAGGAAGAACACCCGCGGCCGCAAAGCCGATCCCGCCGAGACCACCCGCCGCGTCGCGACGCTCCAGCGCGTCCAGGCCGGCGAGCTGAACAGCGCCGCGGCGGCGAAAGATCTCGGGATCAAACTGGAGGCGTGGAGCGTGTGGAAGTCGGGCGACCTGAAGCAGGCGAAGCCGGCTCGCCGAGGTCGCCCAGCGGGCAAGGCCACGACGCTCGCAGCAGCGGCGACCGGCAGCCTCGCTGGCGTTGTCGGGCAGCTCGAGGGGCTGCACCGGTTCGGAGAGGAGCTGCGGGAGCGGGAGATGGTGGAGTCGCGGTTTCCGGGATAGGTCGGGGCTTGCGGCGGAGCGGGGTGGCGGGGATGCTCGGGCGAGTCCGAAGCACGGAGTCGGGTGCTTAGCTGAGAAAGCAACTCCTGCGCTCGGCAACAATCCTGGACGTGATAGGACATCAGACCGTGCCTCAGAGATCGAGTTGCGAACCCGCTACTGAGCAACCCAGCCATCGCTGCATCCACATCAAAAAGTCCGGAGAACGCTGCAGGAAGGTGCGACCTGCTCGCGCGAGGATGCGAACGGCACAGGGGCACTATTTGTGCGGTTACCATGAGACTTCTCTTCTGAGGCAATTGCAGCGCGCTGTCGAATTGATATCGGGAAACAAGACCCTTAGCGCAATCGCGATACTGTGTACTGTATTTGGATTTTCTATTCCAGCTTTCTTTCCGTCTGTGAAGTCCGATCCTGATTCGAAGGCCAGCAGCATCTCGGTCGCGTCCGAGCGCACAGGAGGAGACATCGGTGCCCCCGAGCTAGTCGGCCAAACGAATTCGGGGGGCGTGCCATTGCCCGTGCGCGAGCGCGCAGAGGCAGCCTTTGCGATTCGAGACTATCAGGAGGGTGAACGCCTATTCATCGAGGCGATCGCCGAAGAGAAGCGTCGCGTACCTGCGGATAGGCGGACAGTCGTCTTGCTTCTCGTTCGAGCGGCGGAAAGCGCGTTGGCGTATGCCAATAGCGGTGCGGCAATCGGCCACCTAACTGAAGCCGAGGCCTTGTCCGACATCAGTGAGCATCCTTTGGAGTGGTCCAAGATCAATCACATTCTTGCCTTGGCGCTCCGCGACACTGGAGACTATGAAGCGGCGGAGCGGCTGTTGCGGCAAGTTGTGGATCTACGTTCGCGCCACTTGTCACCCGAGTCGAGCGAGACTCTGTCCAGCCGAACCGCGCTCGGAAACGTGCTTCGACGCCAGGGCAAGCTCGACGCCGCTGAACAAGAGCACACTTGTGTTCTTTCGATTCGCGAGCGGGTGCTTGGCGCCGATGATCCTGAAACGATGAAGAGCCAGCACAACCTGATTAGCGTCCTTATCGATCGTGACGAGCTTGAGAGGGCAGAAGGCTTGATGCGGGATCTGATCAATAGTCGCGATAGAGTTCTTGGGCCGGATCATCCCGACACACTCTCTAGTCGCAATACCATGGCCATCATCCTCAAAGACCAAGGTCGATTCGAGGATTCCATCCGAGAGTTGAGCGCACTGGTTCGCGACATGGAGAGGGTGCATCAGTCGAACGGTCACCACCATGTTCTAAGCGCGCGATTGAACTTGGCCGACACTCGTCGAATGCGCGGGGCTTCGTTGCTTCTCCAAGGCAAGGAAGCGGAAGCGCGAACCGAGTTCGAGGCTGCCCGCGAAGAGTTTGAAGCACTTCACGGCTTACGTCTGCGACTCTCCGGCGTCGACCACGCTGAAACCGCAACCGTGCTACAGGGATGGGGTGTGCTACTGGAGGCGATGGGGAGCCTTCGTGATGCGGAGATCAAATATCGCGAAGCGCTTAGGATTCGCCGAGAAAGGCTACCATCCCTTCATCGGGAGAGGCTACGAGCACATTACCTACTAGCTGGAGTTCTGTGCGCGCTCAAGAGCTGGGACGATGCAGAAGAGCACGCCAAGATTGCGTTGACCGGAGCCCAGGAGCTTCTGGGGTCCGACCACAGCGACACTAAAGCATATAGCAAGCGGGCTCAGCAAATCGCATCCGAGCGCAATCATTGACCCCCAACTCTGCTCCGCGTCAGCCCAATCCAAACATTCGGCGTCGAGTTCCGTCACGCCGAGCGCCGCTCTCTCCGCCGCCCTCCCGCCATTCCACGCCCGGCCGTCCGCCAACCAGCTGCCAGCCGGCAACCAACCGCGCCGCACCGTCTGTCTCGCCTTCTGCGGCGAACCGATCGGGAGCTCACCGCGCTCGATCACCTACTGGCCGCGCGAACCAGGATCGCCGCAGGGCTGCGCGAGATCGAGCAGACGCCGACGGTGCCCGCGGCGAAGCAGGTGTCGTCGCTCACCGGCAAGCGCCGTGGCCGTCCCGAGAACGTCCAGGAGACCGCCCGTCGCGTCGCGATGCTCGGGCGCGTTCAGGCTGGCGAGATCTCGAACGCGGAGGCAGCCAAGGAGCTGGGGATCTCGTACACGGCGTGGAGCGGATGCAAGGCGAACTACGGGAAGCGGAACGGCGTGGTCGTGGCGGAGCCGAGGAAAGTCGGGACGCGTGCGAAGGCGATCGTGCCGGCGCCGACGTCTGATCTCCGCGAGCTTGTCGCGCGGTTCGAAGTGCTCGAGCGGTTCGGGATCGAGCTGAAGGCGCGCTTGAGGGGGCTGGTTCGCTTCGTCGAGAAGCGCGCTCCGCGGTAGGGCGGGCAGCGGTTGAAGAAGTCCACCTGCCCGCGGAGCGAGGCTCACGGCCCCTGCGGGTGCCAAATGCCCGCATGGATGCTGGGGGCGCCGGACATCCGGACAGAACAGTCGTGGAGGTCGAAAGCGCCAGAAGCGCGAGATTACTACGCGCTCAGCGAGCCCTGCTCTCTCTCACGACCTCCTGGCATTTCACGCCCGGATATCCGGCAAGCAGCTTCCAGCCGGCGACCGACCGCGCCGCCGCGGCTGCGAGGCGGCTGGAACGAGGTCGAAATCGATCTCTCCCGACGGAGGGGCGAACGTGCTCCGCCCCGCCAGACGCCGTTTCTATCGATCTCCGCGACCTGGCCGGCTCCTGCGTCGCTCATGCTGCCGCCTCCTTCTCCGCGCAAGCTCCGCAGCCTGTCGCGCGATTCGATTCCATCCGACGCTTCCTTGCCTCCTCGCGTCCCGCCTCGAGCTTGGCGCTGACCTCTGATCCGGTCCCGAAGTACATCTCGTCGGGCGTCTGCCCCGAGAACGCGGCGTGCGGCATCACGGAGTTGTGCTGCTCGATGTAGAACGCTGCGAGGCGGCGCACGGTCGCGATGGAGTCGAGCTTGTTCAGGAACAACCAGTTGTGCTTCAGGACGCGCCACCAGGCCTCGATCATCGAGTTCGAGAAGGTGACATCGGTCTGGGCGAGGACGCGCTTGATCAGGCCCGATGCGATCAGCGCATCGACGCTCCCGTTGAAATTCTCGACGCCGCCATCCGTGAAGAGCTTCGGTGGCTCACCCGCACCGATGCTCGACGCTGCAGCTTCGCCCAAGAGGATCGCGGTGCTCGCGACCTCGAAGTGATCGCTGATGCGCCACGCCAGGATTCGCCTCGAGAAGTTGTCGATGATCGCGTGCAGGTAGACCTTGGTGCCGTCGAGCAGGCGGATGATCGTGGTGTCGACGTGCCACAGCTCGTTCGGCTCGGCGGCACGGATTCCGTGGCGCGGTCTCGACGGATGAACCTTCTTCCTCGGACGTCGCCAGCCGTTGCGCTGGATCAGGCGATACCACGTCTGCGCGGATGCGAAGGCGCGGCTCATCCGCTGCGCGAGCATCGCGAGCGTTCCCGTGGGCACGTGACGGAACTCCTCCGCGCAGGCCATCTCGCGGATCACGCGAATCTCGCCAACGGTGAGACTCTGCGGCGACAGCTTCGGGCACGAGCCGCGATCGTCGAGTTCGCACGCCGCTCGGGAGTGACGCCACGCACCGAAACGGGAAGCCGACAAGCCAACAGCCCGCAACGCTACGCGGATCGGCACGAACGGTCGCGATTGATCGACCGCGCGAAGCAGACGGGCCTTGTCCTTGCCCTCCGGGAGTCGCTGACCCTCCAGGCTGGCGCCGAAGGACTTGACTAGCGCGACCAGAAGTCGGAGCAAGGCCAGCAGCTTGCCGATCCGCTGCCGAAGGCGAACGACCTCGGCTCTGAGCTCGCCGTAAGCCCCCGATGGACTACACCCCCCGTCGCCAGGCTCCCGCCTGCGAGGGGTGTCAGTGGGAGCGCCACACCCGGCGCCTCTCTCGAGCGCCGGGCAGGCTGCGTCAGTCCTACGGAAGAATGCCGGTCGAGCTCGTGCGAGCCTTCCAAGCTCGCGGGGTCAGCTCAGCTGCTCGCGCTGGGTCCTCCGCCATCTGTTGAAGGGCGCTCTTGAGGTACTCGCGCGCGTTGATGCCGAAGCTGCGACACGTGAGGACGAGCGAGTAGAGCGTGGCGGCTCTCTCGGCTCCGGCCTCGCTTCCAGCGAAGAGCCAGTTCTTCCTGCCGACGGCGACGTGCTTCATCGTGCGCTCAGCGGCATTGTTGTCGATCGGCAGTCGCCCATCCTGGAGGTACTTCTTCAGCTTGTCCCAACGATTGAGGGCGTAGTGGATCGCTTGGGACACGGCGCCGCCGGGGAGGTTGCGATCCGCTACGGACTGCAACCACTCATGGAAGCCCTCGATGAGCGGAGCTGCTTCCTTGCTTCGTAGGTTCAGGCGTTCGTAAGCCCCCGATGGACTACACCCCCCGTCGCCAGGCTCCCGCCTGCGAGGGGTGTCAGTGGGAGCGCCACACCCGGCGCCTCTCTCGAGCGCCGGGCAGGCTGCGTCAGTCCTACGGAAGAATGCCGGTCGAGCTCGTGCGAGCCTTCCAAGCTCGCGGGGTCAGCTCAGCTGCTCGCGCTGGGTCCTCCGCCATCTGTTGAAGGGCGCTCTTGAGGTACTCGCGCGCGTTGATGCCGAAGCTGCGACACGTGAGGACGAGCGAGTAGAGCGTGGCGGCTCTCTCGGCTCCGGCCTCGCTTCCAGCGAAGAGCCAGTTCTTCCTGCCGACGGCGACGTGCTTCATCGTGCGCTCAGCGGCATTGTTGTCGATCGGCAGTCGCCCATCCTGGAGGTACTTCTTCAGCTTGTCCCAACGATTGAGGGCGTAGTGGATCGCTTGGGACACGGCGCCGCCGGGGAGGTTGCGATCCGCTACGGACTGCAACCACTCATGGAAGCCCTCGATGAGCGGAGCTGCTTCCTTGCTTCGTAGGTTCAGGCGTTCCTCGGCGGAGAGGCCGCGTTCGGTGGCCTTCCGCTCGATCGCATAGAGCTCTCGGATCGCCTCGATGGCGATCTTGCAGATCTCCGGATCGTCACCGCGCGCGTCGTGGAATCCGCGACGCACATGTGCCCAGCATGCCAGAGGAATGATCCCGCCCTGGCGGATTGCGGCGTTGTAGCCGTCGTATCCGTCGATCATCAAGTGACCGTGGAATCCTCGGAGCTCGCGTACGGGGCCCTCTTCTCCACGCCCCGGCGTATAGCGCAGCAAGGTGTTCCCGCCGGCCTCGTGATAGACCCAGAGGTAACCGCGGCGCGACTTCGTCTTGTTCTCGCCGGGCGCGAGTACTCGAATCGTCGTCTCATCCGCATGCAGCACATGGCTCTTCAGAAGCTCCAAGCGGATCGCATCCGCGATGGGGGCCAAGAGCTGCGCTGACCCCTTGATCCAGTCGCCGAGGGTGTTCTCGTCGAGCTCTACTCCGGTGCTGCGGAAGATGCGTGACTGGCGGTAGAGCGGCAAGTGATCGTCGTACTTCGCGGCGATGACGTGCGCGATGAGCCCGGAGCTGGCCATACCCTTCGGAATCGGGCGCGCCGGCATCGGAGCCATGCACACGCCGCTCTCCTCGTGGGACTTGCAGGCGTACTTCGGGCGAACGATCTCGATGATGCGGAAGCGCGCGGGATCGTAGTCGAGGATCTCGGTGGTCTCCTCGCTTACGGCGACCATCTCCAGACCGCAGCAGCCGCACTTGCGCTCGCCCGGTTCAACCTCGAGAAGCACGCGTTCGCGCGGCAGATTCTGCGGCAGACGCTTCGCGCCTCTAGACCTCAAACAAGCGAATGCGGATCGCGGGCGACCGCAGGTGAGTGTGGCGTAGAGCGGGCACGAGCTCGTCTTCTGCCGCCAGGCGGCAGGGTCGAATCGTCCAATCCACTTCGCTTCGTCTCGTCCTCCGTGTCCGTCGTGGCTCGTCAGTCCGTTCGCGCAAGGCCTCGGCTCTATCGTCGTCAGCAGCGCATCGCGCGCACGGCGTCCGAACCGCGAAGCAGCGCTGCGAGCAGTGGCGTCCAGCTTAGAAAGCGCACGACGGTGCGCCTCCCCGTTCGAAGCACTTGTGCAGGAATGCGGATCATCCAGTTGAGGAAGGTCCGGAACTCCATCTTCAGGACTCGGTCGCGCTCTTCTTCGCGGCGTTCGCTCCACCGCCCCTTGGTCGGCAAGACAAGTGCGAGCCATGCCTTCAGAGACCAGGCGATCGCCGTCATCACCATGTATGCCCAGTTCGCGACGAGCGTATCGACAGGTGCTCGCAGCGAGTGCACTCCGCCCTTCAGCTGCGCGAGGAGGTTCTCCTGGTTGCAGCGCTGATTCGCCTGAAGCACGACCGCGCTGGGCGAATCCGCATCACGGTTCGTGATGTAGAAGAAGAACACCGTCTCGGGCTCGAGCTCCAACTGCCCGCGTCGCACTTCGATCGTCTTCTTCAGGACCACCATCCGGAACTCGCGAGAGCACGCGCTTGGTTGGTAGCGCATCTCCGCGACATCTTCGCGCTCGAGCCGGAGGTTCTTGTATCCGCGCTCCTCGACGATGGCTTTGCGATGATTCTCGCGAGGGCTCCTCTGCAGCTCCGATCCAGATCCTCGCTTCTTCCGCTTCAGGGGCGTCCAGGACGCGTTGGGGAGATTCGCGGCCTGCATCACGAGCGGCGTATTCGCAGCGTAGCCGAAGATGAACTCGACCCCATCTTCGTGCCAGCGATCCAGATGCTGCGACTGGGAGAAGGCGGTATCACCACGTAGCAGGACGGAGCGGAAGCCGGCCTTGCGGACCAATGCAATCGTCCGATCCGCCATCTCGGCTGCGCCTTCGTGTGACGGACGATTCCCGCGGCGATTCTCGATCTCCAGCGGTTCCCTGGTATTGGCGAGCGACGCGACGAGCGGATGATAGCTCCACTCGCCCTTGTAGTTGATGTCGACGCCCTCTCTGCGCTCGCCATCGGTCGCCACGTACGTACCGTCGAAGTCGATCGTTGCCTTGGCGAAGAAGGCCTCGGGTTGCCGTGCCCACACGCGCAGGCGGCTCTCGTTGATCGCCGCCTGCAGCTCTGCCACCGCGTCGATCGTGAATCGGCGACAGAAGTCGCCGGCCGTTGTCGGATCGGGGATACGCTGCGCGCCCAACAGGTCGAGGTAGGCCTCGTTTTTTCTGAGCAGCTCGAGATCCTCGATGGTCTGCCCACCACACAGCGCGCTGTAGGCGAAGTTCAGCGCATGATCGGACTCGTGGTAGGGCTTGTGCGCTTTGAGCACGTGCACGCGACGATCAATGCTCTCGAAGAGGCCGACCTGCTTCGCAAGCTCGTGAACGACACCTATTCCGCCCGTCGCCAAGGCGCGATCGCGTTGCGCCAGATCGAAGTGCAGGGGAGTCCTGGTGAACATCGGCAGCGCCTGTCCCTCCCATTCGCGATCTCGGAGGCGATCGTCGATTCGGCACTTGCGGCGGCGCAGCTCTCGGGATCTATTGCTGGTCACTCGAAACGCTCCTTCAGCTCGTACGCGTTGGATTTCAGCAACCGCGTTGTACGAGCCCGAAGCGGGCGTTTCGAGCGTTTCTCAGTTCCTTGATTGGGCGCGATGCGCTGGTCCTAGGACTAGTCAGGCGTCAGGCTTGGGCCCGAGGAAGCCCCGGAGCCAGCATGGATTTTGGGGCGCCGGACATTCGCATGAAAAAGTCCTGGAAGTCGTGATAGGGAGCAGAGCGCAGACGCTTCCCACCTGATGTCTGCGTCTGGCACGGTTTAAGAGCCACAAGTCGTGGCCGAGCGCAGGAGTTCTGACCGATGCCAAACATCAGCTGTGCATTCACAGACCTGCAGCTACCCTCCGTGCTCATGAGAGCGCGAGGTCCGTGCCCCCGTGGCGAGGGCGCGGTCCCCACTCGGCATGGAGGAGGTCATCGGAGTCTTTCATGCGTCAGGACATGGCGAAGGTGCTCGTCGATCGCGCGCGTCGCGGCGTTAAGAGTGCCAAGTTCGACCGGCGTCGCAACCGTCGGGCGGCCAAGCATGATGTCAACGTCAGTCTGAAGCACGCTGAGAGTAGCGATGCCGGCTCCATCGCAGAGTCGATGGGTCGCGGTCGTCTGTACGGCTTCAACTGCAAGGAACTGAACGACTACCTGTCCCCGCTCAAGCGATTCATCGAGGCGAACGTCGGGCGCCCGTGGGACAAGGTTTACTCGGAGATTCGGGCTCGCGTTCGATTCGAGAACACGGTGCAGCAGCACATCATGCAGCGCATCTGGGGGTACGTTGAGCGCAATGTGGTTCTCGACGACCAGGCCATGCCCTGCGAGAGCAGGAGTTCGCGACCGCTTCGTCGGAACGAGTTCTTTATCCACCCGATATCCGGGCTCTTGCTCCGAGGCAAGGCTCCGGGGGGGCGTCGCTGGTGGCCCAAGAAGGAGGGTTCCAAGCCCAAGGGCTGGCGCGCGTTGCCCGGTGGCGAGCGTCACCAATACGAGGAGTGCCGCATTCTTGACCGCGAGGTCTACGTGAAGGCCAACGGCATCTGGTACGAGGCTGACATGCGTCCGCTGCCCTCTGGCCTCGACTGGGGCGGTCCCCGGAACGCCATCGGGACGAAGCCCTGTCGGGAGAGAACCTCGCACTCGGCTCTGACCGAGGATGTAGAGGCCACCGATCTCACGACCTGGGACTGCATCCTCAGGCGCGAGATCGGCTGGCGACACGACAGCAGTGACGGAAAGTCCGACCCGAGTTGTGCTATTCGCAAGCTCATCATGGACTTCTACGGACGCGTCGACCGCTACTGCGCGGGCAAGGGCCGCCAGTTGGACACGAAGGCGCTACGTCGCCTCGGCCTCACCAACTGCTGAGCCTATGCTCAGCACACATGGCAACACGGCGGGCGGTCTCCGCGGGGTCGGCCTTGCGGCCGCGGGCGTACTGTCGCCCCGCGACCCGAGAGCCCTATGCCCGCCTCGTTCCTTCCCGCGCCCTCGCCGATGTCTGCGAGCGCATCTCCCGAGCGGGTGTCCGTGGGCTGAATGAGCGGAACACTGTCGTGTGCGAAGGAATGATCGCCCCTACCGGCTCCCCGAGCGGGTGACGTGACGGCCTCGTCTCCGTGGCCGAGAAGAGCCCGGCCGGAGGCGTGAAGTTCGGCCCGGGCGGGAGCTTGATCGCGGCCCGATCACGCCCCCACCGCCCTCCGCACCACCGACTCGTCCGCCCTCGCGTACCTGACCGTCGTCCCGATCGACGCGTGCCCGAGCACCCGCTGGACCACGCCGAGATCTCCCGTCCGCGCGTAGATCCTTGTCGCCACGGTGTGCCGCAAACAGTGCGCCGACGCCGCCACACCCGCGTCCCACGCCATCTCGCCGATCCTCCGCTGCGCGTGCCGCCCCGAAATCGGGAACAGGCGGCCTTCGCGCCCCTCGACCCACGCCGCCAGCCGCCCGACCAGCTCGGCCGGCACGTACGCGACCCTCGGCCGATCGCCCTTCGCCCGCCGCACCGCGATCTCGCCGCGCCCGAGATCGATGTCCGCGACCTCGAGGGCCAGCGCCTCGCCGAGTCGAAGCCCGGTCCCGAGGAGCAGCCGGACCAGGAGCTCGTCTCGAGGCTCGCCCTTCGCTGCCACCTCGAACAGCCGCTCGACCTCCGCGTCGCTGAGCGCTCTGGGCGGTGGCTCGCCGCAGCACGCGCGTCGGACCAACATGCCGGGGCTGCGCGCGACCAGGCCCGCGAGCTCGGCGAACGCGAAGAAGCAGCGAACCGAAGTCCTTAGCGCGTTGGTCGACGTGGCCAACTTGGCGGACCCGTCCGTGGTCTTGCGCGCCGCGTCGCTCACCAGGAAGCGCGCGACCACCTGCGTCGTGATCGCGTCGAGCTCGGCCGGGATGCCGTTGGCGGCGAGCCAAGACGCGAGCAACCGGATGTGGCGCTGGTACTGCTTGATGGTGTGCACGCTCCGACCATCGGCCTGGAGCTGAAGCACGAACGCGGCGAGGGCTTCTTGGAGAAGCATGGTGCCTCCTTGGATGGATCGCTTGGAAGGAGAGGCAGGGCGGCTGACAGGATCGCGTCCCAGCAGCCGCCCGATCGATCACTCGCTGACCGGCGCGCCGGTCGAGGCGTAGACGATCTGCGCCGGGTCGTCCTCAGCGGCGGCAGGCTTCAAGTTCTCGTCGTCGAGGCCGATGGCTTCGCGCTGATGCAGCGGCAACTCGCGCTGTGCAGCCTTCCACTCCTCGCTGCCGACCGCGGGCTCGGTGGTGGTGGCGTCCTTCTTCGCGCGCGGCTTCGCTTCGATCGGCGCCGCCTCGATCGCGCCCTGCTGCTCGGCGAAGACCAGCGCGAGCCTCAGGACTCGGCGGCTGCGGTCGATGGTCGGCTGCGCCTTCGCGCGTCCGCTCTTCGTCGTCGTCACCTGCTGCGAGTCGTTGAACCTCTCGACATCCGCCGGCGTGATCGCGGCGATCGGCGTCTCGGCGCCGAGGACTTCGGTCGCGAGGTCCAAGTCCGCGGCGTAGGCGTTGATCGTGCTCTCGGACTTGCGCGCGACCTTGAGGCTCTCGAGGTAGGCGAGGGCGGTCTCGGTCAGGGTCCAGGTGGGCTTCGCGGTCTTCTTCGTGGCCTTCGACTTCGGCTTCTTCGCCGCCGGCTTCGTGGTCTGGTCGTCCGTCGCGTGCTGTCCGTTCGTGGTCGTCATCGTCGTGGCCTCCTGTGGCCGTTGGGGAACGGACGCGATACACGCTCTGACGCGCGACACAGGGAAGGCGAATAGAGGCCGGGCGCGAAGGATTCTTCGGATGGCCACGTGGCGGATGATTGGAGCATCCACGTGCGCGAGCGGCTGCGCGATCGGGAGCGGATATGGAGCCGAGTTCGCCTTGCCAGATCGGGATGCGCAGGCCTGCGCGCGCGAGCTGCGCCTTCGCTTCAGAGGGCCGCCACGGGCTCGCTGGTGCACTCGCAGCGCGGTCGTTGGACCGCGCCCGTGGACGCTGTAGTTGCGCGTGATCGTGGGCCGCGCGCCGCGATCGTGACCGATCAGCGCGACGTATCAGAAATGCGTGTATAAGAACGGCGCAGACTTCTCGGCGTCGTCATTCACACCGCAGATTCTGAGGAGGCTGAGAGCCGCCGCCTGCATCTCGGATTCTGAGGCGCCGATCTTCTTGAGGGCTGCTTCGATACGCTCTCCCACGGCTTTCGCACTTTCGGTCTGCTCGAGAGGAGGCAGGTCCTTCGCTTGCTTCGCGAGCCGGTCCAGCTCTGGCTCCGCTGCTCGAAGTGCGTTCACATCAGCCGCACCGTCGAGTAGAGAGGCCGCGCGCTGAAGAAGATCGATGCGCGATGCCTTCTGGCTGATGCTCTCCTGCGCCGCAGGATCCTCACCGGTGCAGCTGAAGCAGAGGAGCGCAACGAACGTGGCGGTGAGAGCGCGATCGATGGTCATGACGGTCTTTGGGTGGTGGCTGCAGCGCCAGGCTATCCGGGGCACCTTCGCTGTGACGAGGCGGCCCATCGATTTTCGCGGTAGCGCCTGCGCATAGGCGCGAGTTCCGAAGAACGATCAACAGACCTCAGCCCCGCTCCGGCCACGCTCGCTGCACCCTGCCCTCGCCGTCGGCAACCTCGACCACGCCGCCGTCCTCCGACGACCGCACGCTCGCGACGATGTTGCCGCCCGACCAGAGATCCACGGCGTTGGGCGAGACCGTGACCGTCACGCCGCGATCGGGATGGCCCACGTGCACGACAGGCGCGCCTTCGCCGTCGATCTGTATGACGATGGCCGGCTCGCCTCGTGCGTCGAGCAGCGAGAGCCGCACGGAAGGAGCAGCACCGTCGCCGCAGGTCTCGAGCACGGCACGGATGCGGCCGTCGATGTGTACACCGGAAGTGGCGTCGTCGCTCATGAGCGCACGGACCGGCGTATGAACGCGGCGGCAGCAAGGGCGGGCCAGTTCCTTCCGGCATACACCCCTCGCGATAGGACCTTGATAGCCGTGCTAGGCCGGATACACTCTCCAGCCAGCGACCCAGATCGCCGTCGCGTCAATTGGATCATTCCGGCGAGGAACACCTCTCACCGGACCCCGACTTGGTTCGACTCGCGTCCTGGGCCCGCTCGCTTGCTCGTTCGTGCTGGGAGAGCTGTCCTGCCTTGACCATCGGACTTTCTCTGAAGGCCGAAGTAATCATGGAGGTTCAGATGAACAGCACGGCAATTGCACGCGTGACTAGGAGAGCGGCACTCTTGAGGGTCCTGGTTCGGGATGCTCTCCCAGCACGAGACGAGGATTGAGCGGTGCCACGGACGTGGGAGCCAAGACGAGTGCCGGGGGGTTCGATTCCCCCCACCCTCTTCACTCTCGCGCCTCGTCGTGGCGCTTCATCCGATCGACTCTTCTAGGCGAAGCTGACCAGATCGGCGCTTCTAACCGCTCGCCGTCGCTTCCAACTCGACCTGCGCCAACATCGCCCGCGCCTCCCCAGAGCCCGCTGCTTCCGCTCGCAGCTCGATGAGCACCTGCTGCGCGATCTTCGCCTCGCGCCGGAGCCGCGACTTCGAGAGCCCGTTCAACGTCGGGAACTCCCAGCGCACGATCGCCTCGATCCGCGCGGCTTCATCCTCTGCGCAGCCGAGCTCCTGCGCGATCGCCTTGGCGTAGTAGCTCATCTCGTCACCACCGCGATCAGCGTCGCCAGCGCGCGTGCTTCCTCTTCCTCGCTGCCGCTCACCGCTTCGATCCAGATCCTGGCGCTGCGCGTCTCGCGGCCCGGCGCACCCCACGCTTCGCCGCGTTCGATGTGGATCACCCAGCGCTCGCTCTCGGGCGTCGCTTCCTCGATCTCGGCGGCGAGGCGCAGGACCGCGGCGCGGAACTCGCGCTGCCCGACCGGCGTCGCGTTCGTGATCTTCAGGCTCGCGCCGACGTGCTTCGGATCGACCTTGGCTTCCAGGGTCAGGGCGCCGCGCGTGGTCTTGGTGGTGGTCATCGTCAGGTCCTCGTTTGGTGAGCACATACACGCTCTGCGCGCGCCCGAAGTGTAGGCCGAAGCAGCAGCGATCTCGGATTCACCACGCGTGTTCAACGGCTCTCCCGATCGATCCGCGCGAGCAGCTCGCGAGCCGCGACATCGCCACGTGCTGCCCGCGTCACCAGCCAGCGCAGGATCCGGTACGCGCAGGACACCTCGTAGACGAGCTGCGAGGTCCGCAGAAGTTCCGGATCTGCATGCGCATCGCGCAGCAACCACTCGATCCCGTGGACCTCGATCTCCGGGCAGTGCGTGAGCTCGGCGATGCGGCCCTGGAAGCGCGTCCGTGGCTTCGTGGGCGCGCTCAGGAAGTCCGCGCTGCGAGCGTAGGGCTGGCGTTCGATCGGCGCACCCGAGCGCTTCGCTGCGCGCTCCTGGGCCAGCTCCTTCTGCTCGAGGAGGCGGATCGCGAAGTCGATCTGCCGCAGCGGCGCGTTGGCGTAGAGCTTGCCGTCGATTTCGATCGCGAAGCTGGTGCGGCTCTGCATCATGGTGGTCCTCGCAGGTCGTCGACATACACGCTCTGCGGGCGCATGCAGCCAAGGCCGTTCCACGCGCGATCTCGGATTCACCACGGGTGTGCGCGCGAGTGATCAACCCGAGGTCGGGATCAGGCCTTGTTGTCGCGCGATCTCCATCAGCCGCAGCATGTAGTCGCTCAGATCTCCGGCGGCAGGCACGGGCGGACCGACCGTCGGCTGCACGGCCACGCGAACGTTCACGCCTTCGCCAACCGGCTCGCCGTGCAGCAGACGCTCCTGCTTCAGCACGATGTCGAGCGCGCGAACGGCGTCCATCGCGCTCGTGAGCGGCAACTGCTTCAACGCCTCGACGGCCTTGCCCGTGATCGCCTTCAGGATCTTCGCGTGCCGCGCGCGCAGCTCGGCCACCGTCTCCTCGACGCGGTGCTCGACCGCCGAGCGGACCTTGGCCTCGCGCTCTTCGATGCGACGCTGCCACTGCTCCGTGGTTGCACGCTTCAGGATCGCGCGCTTCGAGACACCGTAGTGACGCGCGAGCTCCGCGTAGGACCGAGTTGGCCCCGACGCGTAGTAGACCTCGAACGCATCAGCCGGGATGTGGCGCGGCATGCTCGACCGCCTTCCTGGTCCACTTGTGGAAACCGTGCATCGCGAGCAGGACGTAGATCGCGTGCAGCGCTGCCTGCGCATGGATGCCCTGGCTCCAGTCCACCGCCGCCCAGATCAGGTTCGTCGTGAGCCAGATCGCGAAGCACTCTGCGCGATGGTGGATGTTCAGGACGACGCCGAGCAGCGACGCCGCGGAGACGATCCAGAGCCACGTCACGACGCGGGCTCCTGCACGCGCTCGGCTGCGATTTCGTCGAAGCTGCGGCCATCGCCATCGAGGACGGCCTTCTTGCCGGTGGCCTTCTGCCAGCGCTGAACGATGGAGTCGCAGTAGCGCGGCTCGATCTCGAGCGCGAAGCAACGGCGCCGGAGTTGCTCGGCAGCGATGATCGCAGGGCCGCTGCCTGCGAAGGGCTCGTAGATGTGATCAGCGGCTTCGCCATGATTTCGAATCGGGCGAGCGAACAGCTCCACCGGCTTCGGCGTGCCGTGATCCGTGTGATCCACGTCCGACGCGTGCTCGACCTCCCAGATGGTCGATTGGGTCCGGTCGCCACACCACTTCGATGACTGCCCGTCGCGTACGGCGTAGTAGGCGGGCTCGTGTTGCCAGTGATAGTGTCCGCGGCTGATCGCGAATCGCGGCTTCGACCAGATGAGCTGGGCGCGGATCTCGAAGCCCGTCTTCGCCAGGCTCTGAGCTACCTCCGCGGCGAACTTCCCTGCGTGCCACACGTACGCGACCGAGCCCGGGAACAGGGCCCACGCTTCCGACCAGTCGCAGCGTTCGTCGTTCGCGACGCGTCCAGTGCGTTCGGTCGAGGCGAGGCCAGCCTCGTTGCGCCACGCAGGGTCATAGAGGACTCCATAGGGAGGATCCGTGACCATGAGGTGCGGCTTCTCGCCGTCGAGTACGCGGCGTACGTCCTCTTCGTGCGTCGCGTCGCCGCAGAGCAATCTATGCTCGCCCAGGACCCAAAGATCGCTCCGCCGCGTCGTAGGTACCGCCGGCGGCGTCTGGGGCGCCGGGATCCTCAAGAGGCGTCGCATTCGCGAGCTCGAGATCCCGGAGGAGTTGGTCGACATCGGCGTCGCTGAAGCCGATGCCTTCGAGTCCGAAGTCGTCGCGCAGCTCGGAGAGCAGCGTGGCCAGCGTCTCCTGGTTCCAGCCTGCAAGCTCACCACTGCGGTTTAACGCAATACCCAACGCAGATGCAGTCGCGTCATCGATGTCGAGCTCGACGACCTGACAGGTCTCCCAGCCGAGCTTGCGCATGCCCTCGAGCCTGCCGTGACCGGCGACGATCCGCCCGGTGCCGCGTTGGAGGACGAGCGGCTCGCACTGGCCGAACTTCCGGAGGCTGGCGACGATCGCGACCATGTTCTCTTCGCCGTGCGAGCGCGGGTTCCGCGGGTCGGGGCGGAGCTCGTCGAGGCGCTTGGTGACGATCTCCACGGCTACACCTCCACCAGCTCGAGCTCGCGTCGGCAGAACGCGGGCGCGGGAACGGGGACGGAGGTCGCTCGACGCGGGCGGCCGCGGAGCAGAAGAAGGAGACGCCGCAGAAGCAGTCGGATGCGCATGCCGAAACCCTCTCGCGCGCCGTGAAGACGCGCGTGCCAGGCCCGGGCTGGCTTGGAGAGGGTGAACTTGGAGGGTTCCGGCCCGAGGCGAACGGAAACCTACCGGAACGCTACGACGGGGTCAAGAGTGGCCGTGAAGGATTTCCTGGCCGTAAATCCCGCGGCCCCGGGAAATGCCCTCGGAAATCCGCCGAGCGGAGACGGAGCCAGCGCATTGGGCACTTTCGGGGGAGCGCCACGCTGAGCGCCGTAAGTCATTTGATATACTAGTCTTGTGGCGATTCGATGGCGCCAAGTTCCCCTCTCCGCGAGCCGAAATCGGAGAACCAGAGGGGAACTTGGAGCTCGTCGCATTTGCCCCATTATCTGACCAGCCGTAAGTAACCTGTAAGCAGCCGAATATCGCTGATCTGGCCGCTGATCTGGCAGTCAGCGGTCGATCTGCTCCGCATAGTCGAGGGAATGCGCCTGAAGTATAAGATAAGGCGAATCGGGCGATCAGGATCGATCGCGGCCACCATGCTCCTCGTGGTCGGCGAACTGATCCGTTCCATTGAGCGCTCCTCGCGATACACTCTGCATCGTGCGCCTACCGGGTGGCGTCCATCGAGCCGTCGTTGTCCAGTCGAGGCCGCAGAATCCGTGGAGACGAAGTTCATGTCGTGGCTGAACCCGAACGCCGATCCTCTTCCCGAAGATCCCGCGGCACTCCATGCGCTCTCGAGAACGATCGAGCGGTTCCTCGCAGAGGCCGTCGAGCGAGCTGAAGATGTCGAGCAGCACGAGCAACGTGACGCGGAGAGGCGAGAGCATCATCGACGCGCGCTCGAGCTGACGCCTCGTGTTGAGAAGCTGCGCGCTGCTTGGACGAAGGAGAACGTTGCGCAAGCAGCGAAGGAGCCGTCGAAGACCCGGCAACGCAAGAAGGCGTCGAAGCCCAAGATTCGCAGCAACGACAAGATCGCAGCCCTGGAGATGCAGGCCGACGAGCTCGTCGCAGAGATCCGCCAGCTCGGGATCGATGGCGAAGGCTGGACTCGAGCCTCGCTGCTCGGTGACGCCGAGGTGTGGCAGTACTTCGTGGAGACCCTGTCGCTGAAAGGACGCCCAATCCACGTTCGCCTCAAGAGCAAAGCGGCCATCGCTCTGAACGCAGAGCTCGTGCGCTACGGTGTCGGGGAGCTTAGTCCCCTCGAGAAGCCGGAGTTGCTCATCAAGCTCGACGGCATCGACATCGTGAACCGCGCGATCCACGGAGAGAGCGCGATCCCGATCGTCGTTGGGCGAGCGAAGCTCGAAACGGCGAGGGAGGGGGCGGAGGAGCTCCGCCAGAGTATTAACAGTCGCCTGGACGCCAGCTCGAAGGCAACGGTGAGGGCGGCTGCGCAGCCAGCTGTGCAGCGAGAGAAAGATCTCAGCATCTGCACGGATGAACGTCGATGGCGCATACAGGAGGAAATCGAGGCAGCATTCCAAGGTGGTGGCGACATACTTGAACGCCTCGGATCGCTCTATCATGTAGAGTACCTTAAAATCGAAACAGAACTTCCGAATCGAAAAACACGGCTAGGGGAGTGCAACGCATTTCAGGAAGCCTACTCTGAGCTAGACGACCTGTTCCGGTTGGCTTTTATTCGTAGGCACGACGGCGTAGGTGATCTGGAGCGGTTCATCGAGGGCGCGCTTGGTATGGTTCGAGCGGCCGGCGGCAACTTTCAGATGGATGCGCTCTTTGGGCGTACAAGAGCCGCAAGTGTACATTCGCCGTCTCCCATCGATCGCGAAGCGCATGAGATAAGCTACTCCGCAGCGGAATCTCGCCTGCCATTCACTGTCTCGCCGGGCGTGGTAGCTATTCGGGGAAGAACTCGCGATGAGCTAGGCGATACCGAGCGCGAGATAATTGATGCGCTTGGCGACGAGAAACTGACTGCGGAGGATTTAGCAAAGCGTACGCGCCGCATCACGAATTCGCACTTCAAGAACGCGCTGTCCGCCCTTTGCAAGGAGGGAGTACTGCGCAACAAGCGACCGGGCTACGTTCTCGTTCGGCGCGACCTTCTGGAGTCAGGCGAAGGTCAGGGCTAGGTCAGGACTGCCACCCGGGATACCTCGGCGTACTTTCTCCCTGCCAAACCGACGACAGGCGTCGGTGTGAACCCAGGCAGGTGAAAGATGCATCCGTTCTCCACCGGGCAAGTCGCCGAGATCTTCGGCGTTACCGAGCCCAAGCTCAACGACCTCCTGCGCCGCGGCAAGATCCCCGGCGCCCCTCCCTGCGCCGCCGGACGCCGCATGTGGTCCGAGCAGCACATCACCGCTGCTGCTGCGGCCCTCGGCGTCGATGCTGGCAAGGCGATCGCGACCTCGGGCGCCTTGAGCGCCGAACGCGCGGGGGGTGCAGCATGACCTCCCTGCTAAACTGGGGTGCTGGTGATGCGGGAGGCCAGCGCATCACCGACGTCTATCTTGATCGCGAGCCGCGCCTCGTGATCCTCTTCACTGCAGCGATGGAGGAGGCGTCGCTCCACTTCATTGCAGATCCGAGCGTCCGAAGGTCCGCGCTCTGCCCAGGATCAGGGTGCCCCCTCTGCGGTCTCGGCGGCGCGCCGCAACTGACCGCCCTGCTTCCTCTGTACGACGTAGAGTCTGCGCAGGTCAAGGTACTGAAGATCTCCTCGGCGCGAGGCCCGGCTTCTCTGCGCTCGGTGCTCGTGCGCCACCTCGCGAACCCCAACATCGCGAACCTGGCGGTGCTGCTGCGCAAGGAAAGTAACTACTCGTACGTCGCTGAGGCGCGCCCTCTCGCCGCAACAGCAGGTCGTGGTGAGGAGGCGATCCGCGCGTTCATGTTGGAGCGACAAGAAGGGCTGGAGCTCTGCGAAGCGCTTTGGCGGCCGTCAGCGTCCGAACTCTGCGAGCTGCCAACCATCCGAGCGAAGCTCGACGCCATCGGTGGCCTTCCCAGCTCCACGTCCGACGCGGTGCCCTTCTGATGCACCGCGTCACTGAGCGCGACCTCGCCGACTTCCGCCGGGAGTACCTGCATCCGCGGGCGCTCCTGGCGGAGGTCGAGCGTCGAGTTCACCTCCTGCTGAAGATCCCGCTCGGCGTCGGCAAGTCCTACGCAGCGGACAAGCTGCTGCTGGACCCCGCGACCTACGAGCGCTTCCAGCTCGTGATCTACCTCGCCCCGAGCTGGGACGTGATCAACGAGCGCGCGATCGTCTCGGGCAAGGTGCAGTCGCCGGTGCGCCACATGATCCTGAGGCCGCGCCCCGAGCATCGCTGCGGACCCGTCCGCGATCTGTGGAAGGAACTCGAAGCTGCGGGATGCATCTCATTGGCTAAGCAAGAACTCTGTGGACCCTGTCCGCGACAGCGCGATGAAGGGGATCCCTGCACTTGGCCTAAGCGCTTCAACGACTTTGAGGGAACACGCCTCGTCTTCGCCACCGAGCAACAGTTGCGGCTCAATCGCCGACTCTTGCCCACGCTGCTGTACCTGAGCGGAAAAGGTCGAGCGCTCGTAATTCTCGACGAGGGCGTCTTCTTGGACGGGTCCTTTGAAGTCGAAGTGACGCGCCAAGACCTCGAGCAGCTCCGGGACGCGCTGGCGACGGCGATCCTGGAGAGACCCCAGCACATCGTGATCGCGCATGAATGGGAGGAACACGTCAAGCAGCTCCTGGCGGTCGACGACGATGATTTGCGGCAGGAGCGCTTCGCCTTCAGCCCGCGGCTTCCCTACGTTGCGGCCGCGGTGCAGAGGCGAGGTGTAGGTCTCTTCGGAGATCGGTTCCGTTTCCGTGGCTACGAGCTCCTCGGCCTGCCGTTCTCGAAGGCGGAGGAGCGCTGGATCGACGCGAAGACCGGAGCTTTGCACTTCATCTCGCGGCCGTACCTTCGCCACCACATTCTGCTGCTCTCGGCGCACTTGGACGCAGACTACGTCGGCCATCGGCTCGGGACGACGCGGATCCACTCGCCCTTCGCCAAGCTCCGGGTCGAGCACACGCAGACCAAGGCGTGGAACCTCCGAAGCTGGATGGGCTCGGACCGCCGCTTCTCAAAGGACCCGAGGCACCTCCTCGATGTCTTCGCCGTGATCGTGCTGCGCAACATCCGCGAGGGGCGCTCCACGGTGCTGGTCTCGCGGAAGAAGTCCAAGGCCGTGGTCGCGAGCCATCTGGAGAAGCGCCTTGCCGGTTGAGGCGTGCAGGTTCGCTTCGTGACCGAGCAGTACGACGCGCTCCCGCCCAAGCCGGACCCGCGCACCATCCCGATCATCCACTACGGCATGCGCGGTCGGAACGACTTCGAGCACTACGACTCGGCCTACGCGGTGAACACCTACAACGTCTCGAGCCGCACCCTGAACGCGCGCCTCCAGGAGTTCGAGCCAGAGGCATTCCGCGTGCGGATGACGATCGTCGAAGCGCAACATCGGACCAGGTCCGTCGCGCTGGACCAGGCGAACGTTGAGGACATCGACTGCACCGCGCTCGGCAACCTCTACCTCCGGAAGCTCGAGGTCGAGCCCGCGCTACAGGTGATGGGCCGCGTGCGCTACCTCACCCGGCCGCGCGAGGTCGTCTTCTTCGCGCTCCACGACCTCTCGAGCGAGGTGCCGAACCTCCGCGAGGTTTCGGTGCCCGGGATGCTGCTCCGGGAGCTCGACCTGCCGACGGCCGGGCAGCTTGACCGCTACGTCGATGCTCTTCGCGCTACGCAACTTCGTGATAAGGGGCTCACGGCCGACGAAGTTGCCGCTGCTCTGAGCATCTCGCGCAGGAGTGTCTTCCGCCTCTTCGAAGGGGCCAAGAGTGCCAAATCGCACCTAAGAGTATTAGTAGGTGCGAATTGGCACGATTTCGACCCGATTGAGGTGGGAGGGCAGGCCTCATGAGCTCCCTCCTCCCCGGCTGGGTCAAGCTCCTCGAAGCGGTTCCGGATCGCCCGGGTCGCGACCTGCCACCACCGCTCGTCGTCGGCACACCAGACCTGCCGCGCCTCGCGGAACGCATCCAGCTCGTCACGGACGCCGCCTCTGCCGAGGAGCTGCTCGTAGCTCTGCGCGCGGTGGACGTGAGCGCCGTGGCGGTGAGCGTCGCGTGCGAGGGCAGGAAGGCCTTCGAGCTGCGCTCCGGGCGTGCCTGGAAGGACATCCGTTCTCGGCGACCGGTGCTCGCCACCATCGCCGTGTGGGCGCAGCGTCCCGACGCGCCCAGCTTGGTGCTCCGAGCGGCCCTGGACCTGCGCCAGGAGGCCGTTGCCGAGGCGCTGGGCGCGATCCTCCGCATGCGCGTGGTCCACGTCTTCCACGACGCGAAGCCTGCCCTGTTCGCTCTCTGGGCGCTCGGCCTGGACCCGGATCTGCATCAGCTCGTCGACACCTGGGTCGTGGCCGCCTGCCTCGAGCTCGGCCGCTTCCACGAGCGTGCGCTCCCCGCGGATCCGCTCGTGGCGAACTCCATCGCCGCCGCCCGGTCCCTCGAGCAGCAGCAGGAGGAGGCCCTCTCGCTGCTCGGGCAGGCAGCGAAGTACGGAATCGCCACGCCGAGTTCCCGTGCCCAGAGCGACCTCGAAGCGGAGCTCGTGCGCCGCCTCCGCGCGAACGGCCTCGACCGCCACCTGGCGGAATTGGCGGTGGCGGACGCCGAGACCATCCTTCGCGTCTACGCGGCGCAGCAACGGAACATCGTCGCCCACGGGCTGCACGCGCATCTCCACACCGTCGAGTTCCCGTTCGCGATCGCCAACGCGCGGATGCAGTGGCGCGGCGTCGCGATCGACAAGCCTGCTCGGGAAGCGCTGCGCGCAGGTGCTATCCGCGCGGCAGAGCACCACGAAGCGATCCTCCGCCGCCATGGCCTGCGTCAGACGGCTAGCGGCTCGGAGCTCGAGCGCGTTCTCCGAGAGCTTGGCATCGCAGACGTGCTGCGGCGCGATGGCCAGCTATGCCTCGACGACGGCCTGCTGAAGGAGAACGAAGGGGTCCACGAGGTCATCCGCGCGTTCCGTCTCCAGCGGAAGCACCGACGGCTGGCGGGTGAGGAGTGGATGCTCGGGCTCCTCGACGGCGCCGACGGCCGCGTGCACCCCGACCACCGTCAGCTCGCCGCTGCCACGGGGCGTAGCTCCTGCGCGGATCCCAACATCGCGGGCATCGGACGCGAACTCCGTCCTATCGCGATTGCGCCAGCGGGACAAGCGCTGGTCGAGCTCGACTACGAGCAGGTTGAGGTCGGTGTCGCCGCCGCAGAGCACGACGACCCCGACCTCATCGCCGCGTACAACGCCGGCGACGTGTACTCCGTCATCGCGCAGCGCCTGTTCGCGAACCAGCTCGACGCCGAGGCACGAGCGATCGACGGAGCGCGCTTCAAGGCGGAACACGCAGAGCTCCGCGACAAAGCGAAGACGATGGTCCTCGCAACGCTCTACGGCATCCAGGCACCGTCCCTCGCGCGCAAGCTCGGGATCAGCGAGAGGAAGGCCGAGGGCGAGCTGCAGCGTCTGCTCGAGCTCTATCCGACGCTGCGCCAGCGCTTCGACGAGTCGGTCAGCTACGGGCTGACGAAGCGCTACGCATCGACCGTGACAGGCCTGCGCCGCCGTCTCCCAGAAGGAGAGGCTCCTCGCGGCTGGGTGAAGAACCTCCTTCGCAACACACCGATCCAGGGCAGCGCAGCCATCGTCTTCAAGCGAGCGATCGTCGAGCTCGAACGCGCGTTTCGCGGCAGCGATGTCTGGCTCGTGCTTCCTGTGCACGACTCGATCCTGATCGAGTGCCCGCGGGAACGAGTCGACGAGGTTGCGGACGAGGCCGCGCGGCTCATGCGCCACGCGCTGCGATCGATCTACCCGCGACTCACGCCGCGCGTCAGCGTCAACGCGAGCGCGCCGCACTGTTGGAACAAAGACAGCCACGCCGACAGCCTGCTGAACTTCCTCGAAGACCCCGACTACAAGATCGGGCGCACGCCGAAGCGAAGGGCAACTACCTGCTCAATAGCGGCGCCAGGTTGTCGAGCGCATCGCATCGCATACCGCACCGGATGGAGAGGCGTCGCGGATCGAGAGCTCCGACTGATGGCTCTCGCGTAGCCAGCTGACCGAACACCATCGCCCCGAGCCCAAGGCGCGCAGCTCACCGGCGACTTCTACCGCGCGCATAAGGACCGCAGACATGAACTCAGTTGAAGACCGCCTCGACATCGCCCGCGAATCCCGTCTCCGCTCAAGGGCGCGCCGCCAAGGACTGCGCCTCGTGAAGTCGCGCTCGCGCACTCCCGAGCACCACGACTGGCAGACCTTCGGCCTCGTCGACGCGCGGAACAACTTCGTCGTCGCCTCCGCGGGGTGGACGACGTTCGGCCTCTCGCTCGACGAAGTCGAAGCGTGCCTCTCGGAGTGATTGACCAGCATCCGCATCGCCGTGCTCATCGGGTGCGGCGATGCAGGACTTCCCACCATGAACCAACCGCATCGACATCCTGCGCTGCTGCGACTCCGCCGCCGTCGGCAGACGCTTCGAGGCTCGTGGCGCATCACCGGCTCGAACTCGACGTTGACATCGATCTCGATCTCGCCAGCGCCCGAACGCGACGCCGATGAAGGTTTGCTCGCCTTCCTCGACCTCGAGCTCGACGGGCTCATGCGTGTCGACGGGGTCGCGCTTCGACTCACGCAGGCCGGCTCGTTGGCGCTCTCGTTCCCATCGCGCACATCACGCCGCGGCACAAGGCACGCACTCGTGCGGCCCACCGATCGTGCGGCACGGCATGCGATCGAGAAGGCGATCTTCGCCGCGCTCGGCATCCGCGAGGAGGCCACGCGATGAAGCTGCGCTCCGTCACCTCATCTCCGCTGATCCGCTTCTTCGTCACCGATCCCGCCGTGATGACACCCGATCAGCGCCTCACCGAGATCGCGAGCATCCTCGCCCATGGCTACCGCCGGCTCCAGGCTGCGGAGCGCCGCGAAGATGAACTTGCTTCGAGCGCGAGCTTCGAGCCTGAGTGTGCGCTCCGGACCCAGGAGAACGCATCATGACGGTGGAAAACCAGATTCGAGCGCTTGCGGATCTCGACTACAAGGCGCTCGTTGCGCGCTACGAGGAGCTGGTCGGGAAGCCGCTGCGGCAACGGAACGCGCCGTTCCTGCGGAAGCGCATTGCGTACGCGATCCAGGAGCGCGAGTACGGCGGGCTCAGCAACGCGGCGCGTCGGCGCATCGAAGCGCTCGCCGCCGAGATCAAGCTGCCGCTCGGCGAGGTGCGTGTACCGCGGCGCTCCGACAAGATCCAGCCCGGCACGGTGTTGCGGCGCGTCTGGAAGGGAACGGAGCAGTGCGTCCTCGTCCACGCCGAGGGCTACGAGTGGAACGGGATGATCTACGGCAGCCTCTCCGCCGTGGCGAATGCGATCACCGGATCGCGCTGGAACGGCAAGCTCTTCTTCGGCCTCACGAAGGGAACCAAGACATCATGAAGCTCGCAGCAACGAAGACGCGCGGCGAGAAGCGCGCAGCGCCGGCATCCGTTCGCGTCGCGGTCTACTGCCGTCAGAGCGTCGAGAAGGAGATGGAGTTCTCGAGCTGCGATGCGCAACGAGCGACGATCGAGGCCTACATCACCGCGCAGGCTTCGAACGGCTGGTTCGCTCTGCCCGATCGCTACGACGACGCCGGATACTCAGGCGGCAACATCCAGCGCCCGGCCTACCAGCGCTTGATGCAGGACGTTCGAGAGGGTCGCGTGGATGTCGTCGCGGTCTATAGGATCGATCGCCTGAGCCGCTCGATGAGCGACTTCACGGCGACGGTGAGCGAGTTCGCGAAGCACGCGGTCTCCTTCGTCTCGGTGACGCAGGCGTTCGACACCTCGACATCCACCGGCCAGCTGATGGCGAATCTGCTCGGATCGTTCTCGCAGTTCGAGAGGCAGCAGAGCGGTGAGAGAATCCGCGACAAAATGGCCGAGACGCGCCGCCGCGGTGGGTGGCAAGCGGGCTTTGCACCGTATGGCTACCGCAGCGCGAAGGGTGCATTGAACGTGGTGAAGGAGGAGGCGGAGGTCGCCGAGCTGATCTTCGAGCTCTACCTCGCCATGAACGCGCTCTCGAATGTCGCTACCGAGCTGAACGCGCGCGGCCATCGAATGCGGAGCGGCAAGCACTGGAGCAAGAAGGACGTTCATCGGGTGCTCCGTTGCAAGACGCTGGCTGGCTGGGTGCCGTACGCGGGCGAGTGGTACGAAGGGAAGCACGCGCGGATCATCGACCGCGGGATCTTCGAGCTCGTGCAGACGAAGCTCTCGAAGCAGAGCCTGCGAGGCGGCTCCTCCGCGAAGAACAAGTACGGCCTGCTCTTGCGTGGGCTGCTCCACTGCGCGCGCTGCCAGCGGAGCATGGTTGTGACCTACTCCATGACGCCAACGAAGCGCTTCCACTACTACGTATGCCGAAGCCGACACGACGCGGAGCCCGATCCTTGTCCGGGCTCCCGCGTCGCGGCGGGGAACATCGAGGGCTTCGTCGTGCAGCAGATCGAGGCGATCGGCTCCGATCCGCGTGTCTTGGCCAAGGCGCTGCAAGCGACCCTGGATCAGGCGCGCGCTCGCGTGCCGGAGCTCGAGGCCGAGAGACGACGGCACGGTGACGAGATTCGGAAGCTGCGCGCCGAGCGGGAGCGCTTCCTGGTCGGCATCGCCGCCGGTGGGCCTGCCGCCAGTGTGCTCTCCGAGCGAGTCGGGCAGATCGATGAAAGCATCGCGCGTGCGGAGCGGGCCGAGCACGTGGCGCAGGGCGAGCTGTTCGTGATCGCCGGTCTCGAGTTGAAGGACGCCGAGATCCGCGCGGCGCTGACGCAGTTCCACGGCGTCTGGGCGAAGCTCGTCGCGAAGGAGCGTGCGCGCATCCTGAACCTGCTGATCGAGCGGATCGACTACAACGGCGAGGCCGGCGAGATCGACATCAGGTTCCGACCCGGTGGGATCCGCGCACTCGGAAACCAGGCGACGGCCGTGGAGGAGTCGGCATGAGCCACACCTCCGTATCACTCCGCTTCAAGCTGCCGTTCGGCGCGCGAGGAAGGCGGCAGCGCGAAGCCGGATCCGAGCCGCCGTCGCGGGTCGCGCGCATGATCGCGTTGGCGCACCACATCGACGACCTCGTCGAGCGCGGTGTCGTCGAGAGCTACGGCGAGGTGGGGCGGGCGCTGGGGCTCTCGGACACGAGGATGGTGCAGGTCATGGATCTCGTGTTGCTCTCGCCGCGGATCCAGGAGGCGTTGCTGCTCGGGGAATTGGTGATGTCGCCGAGGCGGGCGCAGAAGCTGATCAAGCTCGGGCTATGGAAGGCGCAGGAGCGGGTGCTCGAGCAAGTCGAGCGCGTCGAGTGAAGTCCGAAGCGAGCGACCGAGCTCGCGGTTCAGACCCACAAGCTCACCGACCCGAGCCGCATCCCATCCTTCGTCGCCGCAACGAGCGGTAGCGTGTCCGGCTCCGACTCGAGCCAGTCCAAGGTCGCTGGCGCGCTCGCGCGCAGGATCGAGAGCGCGGTCTTCCGTGGCACCACGATGACGATGCCCGTGGTCTCCGCCACGGTCTGACCGGAGGCACTGGCCCACTCGCGGAAGTGCGCAGCCTCCTGCGAGTCCGGCGAGAGGATCAGTCCGACCATTTTCGCGCCGGGGTGCTGCTTCAGGATCTCGCGCGCCTCGGCTGCGAGAGTCGGGCCGTGCTCTTCGAGCATGCGGATCGCCTGCTCCTTCTGGTCTTCGTGGTCGCTCATCGCTGGCTGTCCTCCCCGTGGGCGGGTGAAGCGTCGAGTTCGTCTTCGAGCAGCTGGTTTGCGCAGGCCTCGACTGCCGCGATCGCGCGCCGAAGAGGTGTGACGAGCTTTCGGCACCGGCCGGCGCGGCAGCGCTCGAGCGCGCGGATCAACTTTCGCGCGACGCTGACTACGGCGGTCCTGGCGTCGTCGCGGTCCGCTCTCGTCGGTGGGTTGTCCCAAGCGAGGCGCTCCTCGGACTGCTCGAGCTTATTCGCTGTGGCGTCTGTGGAGGTCGTCTTGCGCTGGCGACCGAGCCTCCGATCGTGCTGCCGGTTTAGAGCGTCGCGCTGCTCCTCGAGCCGCTTTGCCAGCCCTGCCGTCTCGGGATGACGACGCAGCTTCAAGATGACATTGTCCTGCAACTGTCGAACTCTTGAGCCATGGAGGCCGAGCGCCTGCCCTACCGCGTACAAGCTTCGCTGCGTGCCATCGTCGGCTCCGAATCGCAGGCGAGCGATCTCGGCTTCCCTGGTCGTGAGGCGCGGAAAGGCCATCGTCCATGCCGCAGCAAGGCTCTCGGGATCATCGACGGGGAACCACTCCGCTTCGGGGATGACTGCCTGCGGCCGGCGAGGGATCTCGCGCATCACGCTTACATGGGGCTGGTCGTCCGCGGCGAAGTCGCTGGAGCCCTCCTGCCATCGCTCGGGCGATCGCGCGATATGGTCGAGTTGGCGCTGCTGGGCCGCCGGGAACGCTGGGACCGTTGCGATCGACGCGGCGCTTCCTCGGGCCGGAGCTTCTTCGCGAGCTCCAGCCGAGCTCGATGCTCGAGCGAACACGCTGCGCTTCACCGGCGCTGGCGGAAAGCTCGAAGAGTGGGGCTCCGGTCGCGCCGCCAAGTTCGTCCGCGCGATGCTCTTGGCGAGCGCATGGATCTCTGGCGCTCTCCGGAGACGCTGAAGCGCGCGTCGCTCTCCGCGGCGGACTGCATCCGCTTCCGAGTCGAGCTTGCGGGCGATCTCGTCGAACTTTCTTTCGCGTCCGTCTGCCGCGCCGTAGCGCATTCGGAGGATCGCGACCTGACGTCGGGTCAGGAGCCTTGGCGCGGCGCTCCAGATGCGAGCGATGACCTGCCGAACGCTGTCGACTTCATCGACGAGGTCCCGCGCATCGGGGATCAGGTCCGCGATCACCAACGCGTCGTCGGCACCAACCGGCGCGTCTAGCGAGACGGTGGTGGATGCCGATCGCAGCGCGTCCTGCACGCGATCGGCGAGCGAGTCGAGGGCCAGCTCCGGGTCCTCGCGTAGGCGGCCGTCCAGCCCATGCAGCGCGACGACCGGGTCCACGGCCTCAGCTCGGCTTCGCAGCGCTTCGAGTTGCTGGCGCTCATCGGTGGTGAGCCTCATACCGCCCCTCTCCGTGCGTCGCGGGTAGAGGGGCGACGCTATCCGGCAGACAGCGGATGGGCAAGGAGGCGCGCGCGACGGGACGCGCGCTCTACGGCGGCGGAACAACCAGACGCGCAGCCTGGATCAAGCGGTCGTCGATGGGAACGCCGTCGCTTGCGAGGAGGTTGTTGTGCCAGCTCCGGGCGTTGCGATTCACGTGGACCACGATCGCGCGCGACCAAGGGTCCGACCAACCCGGCGCGCTCCCGACGACGACCTCGAGAGCTGCACCACTCTTCAGTGCCTGCTTCTTGAGCTCGGGCAGTACGGTCTCCAGAGGCGCACACCAAGGTGCCGTGATCGTCTCGTCGAGGAAGCCCCAACGGAGCCGGACGTAGCCGTGGAGCCGGCCGTACTCGTAGAAGGCATAGAGGTGCTTCACGCTCGACTCCAAGCGACGGCGGAGCTTCGTGTCCTCACCGGTGCTCAGGTACTCGGCGAGCTTCGACTCGTCGCCGAAGGCTCGGCTGATGCCGCAGCTGCCGAAGATCAGGAGCTCGTTCGTGATCGTGAGCTTTCGGCCCCCCTTGTCGAGCTGCTTCGTCTTTCGGGGAGGGCCGAGCTCGAAGAGGAGGCGCTCTGCGTGATCGAAGCCGAGAGTGCGGAGGAGTGGGCGCACCTCCATCGCTCCGATGCCGTCGAAGTCCTGGAGCCGCGCAGGGACACGATCGAACTCGGCGCCGATGAAGGTCTCGATAGCACGCGCTGCGACATCGAGCAGGGCGAGACAGCGCGGCTTCGTTCGGGGATAGGCGTAGAGGATCGCGCGGCGGATCTTGGCTCGCTCCAGTCGTTCCGTTTCGAATTTCGCCTCCAAGTTGCGGAGGCTCTCCTCGATGTCCTCTGGAGCCCTCCGTTGCGACGCAGGCTTGCGGTTCTTCTCGATGAGCGCGCGCACGGCAGTCCGCATCGACCAGAAGGGGTCGCCGGAGCGGTCAGCGATCGACCAGGTGCCATCGGCGAGGATCGCGACGCCGGAGCTCCGCTTCTGGAACGACGGCTCGTCCACGCGGAGTCGGTGCAGCGTCGTTCGAGCTGAGACGAACTGGACGACATCCGGCGGCGCGAGCGGTCCCGAGTGAGCGTCGAGCACGGCGAGAGCGACGCGCTGCGCCGACCAAGAGCTGATGTCGGTCTCGTTCCACGCCTCGTCGAGCTCCTCGATCAGGATCGGCTCGGACAGGTTGCGAAGAGGCGGGGTCTCGGGCCTTTCTGCCGCCGAAGGAGCAGGCGTCGCCGCGGTGGAAGTCCGGAGTCCGAGACGCCACAGCCAGCTCTCCATTTCGCGATCGCGTACATCGAGTTCGTATCGCTCGCCATCGCGCACGACGGGCGCCCGACCAGGCTTGCAGCGCTGCAGCGAGAGCAGCGCGCGGTCTAAGAAGGCGACGCCCGCCTCCTCGAAGCGATCGGCGACCTCCACCAGCGTCATCGGTCCGCCACGCTCGAGCAGCGCGAGGATGAGCCGCGTGTAGGTGTTGGCCTCACGGTTCGAGTGGAACGACTCAAGGCGAGGGGCTTCAATGCCCAGAGCGTCGCAGTACGCGTTCAACGGGAGCCTCCCGGGCACGGGCCGCAGCGTGTCGTCAGCCGATGGAGATAGACGACACGGCGATCCTCGTCGAGGGCGCCTGGCCGAACGCGCAGTTCGGCGCCGCGGCTCCTGGCCACGATGCGGAAGTCCTGCGCGCCGCGTCCCACCCGGACCTCAGCACCGGATTCGAACTTTCCGCCCGCCGCTCCGGCGCCGCGAACGCCTCACCCCAGCAGTTCCGCGGCCGGCCTCCGGAGCAAATGGTCGCGAGAGAGCGCCATTCTCCGAAAGTTCGAAGAGAGTCCCGCGAAGCCGCACGGTGGGACCCCTATGCGTCCCGCGAAAGATGCATCGGGACGCAGATCGCATAGGATGGCGCGCGAAGATGCGGACGCCGTAAGTTACGTCAGGAAGCGAGCTTAGCGCAGCTTGGCCCGTCTCTCCGGAGCGGGCTGCATGAGCTCTTGGGCGGCCTTCTTGAGCGCGCTTCTTCCGAACCTTTGCTTTCCGTGGGACTCTGGTTCGCAGGTTTCTGGGCGAATGATGCCATTCGCGACCGCATCGCGGGCTTATGGATGTGCTTCGAGCTGATGCCTGATGCGAGTGCTCGAGGAGGCCAGCGAACGACAAAGGCGGGAATCTGGGTGCCCGAGGACGGGTGGCGGGTCGACGGCGAGCAGCCGCCCCGCGCGATCAATCGGCTCTCGAACCGGCGGCCGGCGGACCTGACGGGAACTCGAGCGGGTGGCGCCGCTCGCGCGGCAGGCGCGAGAAGAGCTCGACGGTGAGTCGCGCAAGGACATGCCTCGATCGAGCCAGAGTAAAGAAACCGGAATCCGGCGCGGGAGTAGGCTCGGTGCACGACCACGATGGGGGTGGCGACGCTCCTTCAGCTGACCTCGGGTCGCGTCGGTCGGGAAAAATCTCGGCGCCTTCGCTGAGATGGTCCGCAGGCCACAACCCGCGACACCACCGCCACTTGCAGCTTAGCCTGATGAGGCGCGGATCTGGGCCGCCCAGGAAAAATCCCCAGTCGCACGACCTCTTTCGCCGCGAAATCCCCCAGACATATCACCGAGCGCGTGCTCGGTCGGTCCGGCTGAGCTAGGATCCGAGGCGCGGTGCCTCGGGGCGAGGGTCGGAATGAGGAATCGGGATTCCTTGGCGGGCGGTGCCCACGCATCTCGTGTTGGTGGGTGCCGACGCTGGTGTCGGTCGGTCCGGTCCTGCCGGTGTTCGGGGCGTGTGCCTCGGCGGTGGGAGTCGGGCGGAGGATTCGGAGGACGGCTCGCGGTTACCGCGGTCGGGTCGCGTGCTAGGTGGACCAGGTTATAGCGGACTGCCTGATGTCGGAGCAGCTGAACCTGCCGGGTGGCACGTTGAGCAGGCGGCGATCTGGGAGGGCCTACTGGCCTTCTAGCTGGTCGAGCGAATCCGCGGCGAGCCGGTCAGGTTGGACGTCTGGATGCGAAGGCAATTCTCGCGCAACACAGTGGACGAAGAAAGTCTAATCAGGAGCCGCAGGCATGGCAGTGTACGTAATTCACCCGGAGATCCGAGATGGTCGATTTGTTGCGGGCAAGCTGGTAGCAGAGCGCATTTCGCCTGGCGAAACCTCGGAGTATTTCAGCGGGATTCTGCTTGAGCCCTGGGCGAAGTTGCGCCGCTCAGAGCTTAGTGCCGCATTGTCAAGTCGAGAGCCTGCTGGCGGAGAACCCGAACAGGCATTAGCCGCACTGTCGAGCGATCAAGATCCTAGGCTGATGTTCGACTCCACCACTATTGGAAGCCTAATGAAGGCCATTGCGGCCGCGCGCCCGGGAAGTGCTGTGGGAGCCGCGGCTCCGTGGCACGTCAACTTCTATCAACACATCAATTATGAGGGTGATGATTTCTCGCTAGGCAACGTGCTAACCGGCCCAGCATCATATGATTGGGACGTAAATCTGACCCGGCGCGGGGGGCCGGACGGGAGGAGCTGGAACGACCTTATTAGCAGCGTGCGGTGCGAAACTTTCTCTAAGCCGTGGCTCCTGGCGGAGCACGAGAATTTTCAGGGAGATATCAAGATATTCACGGGAGATGTGCCAAATCTCGTAGACCAGGGCTGGAACGATAGGGCCACCTCGGTTGCCATGTCGACGAGCTCTATCGAGGTGATGAGAGTGGCAATCGCAGCCGCATTTGGGATCAACATATAGGTAGATCGATGAACTCGATTGAGGTGGCAATCGAGGCTCGACACCGTATTCGGGTTGGAGCCGCTCTATCCAACCACCTCCCTTCGCGCTCCGCCCGAACGTCCGCAATCCCATCATCCAGGCGGCTCCGCAGTTTACGGTAGCCGTCCGCTCTTAAGCGGCCCACCCGTGATCCCGGTCCGCGCGCGCTGGAGCGTGGGGGCGAGGTGGGCGAGGACGGCGTGGCAGCCCCGGCACAGCGCGCTCTCGACGATCGCTAGGGCGCGCTGAGGTCGACGTCGCTATGTAGGTTCGGTAGGGGTTCGCGCGCCGACAACAGGGGGGCCAAATCGTCCGCGCTCTTCGGGCTCCTGCCTTGGCGAGGCGCGGTCGCACGTCTCGGAGGGCGTGACTCGGGGCCGGCTCTGCGCTCATTCTGCGGGCTGCGGAACACTAGTGAATCCCGAGGATTCTCATCTGCGCTCCAACTACGAGGCCCAGATGCCTCATCTCCCTGTCCTTGGCGGTCCCATCGACCAAGGCGCCCCTTCGCTGCACGACAACGCTCGGGAGAACATGCCCCCCCGATGCCGAGGCCGCGATGAGACGGTCGATCCTTGCCAGAAGTTTCAACCTGCGAGCAAGTGGACGCTCCAGCTTGCTCCATTCTGCTTCCGAGACTTCCAACAGCGTCGGGCCACACGTAGATCCAATAGCCCAAACCCGCTGACCGCCGAGCTCTCTGATCCGCTCAGAGTCCACGTCAACCTCACAGACCCAGATCTCCTTGATGGATGTCCCACATCTTTGGCAGCTCGTGAAATCGGCCTGCTTCATGACCTCCCTGACGATCCAGGGACCAACTCGAACCATGGCTCGTATCGTAAGCATGCACAGCTCCTCGACGGTGCTTGGCAACCGTCTTCCGATCGGATCAGCGAAACCCCTGCCTCGTGGCGCACTTCAGGTTCAAACCAATGAGTTGGCTTCGCCGCTGAGCATCACCGAAGTCACGCTCGGACGCAAGGATCCGCCTAGGTCGACAGCTGCCGCCGATCATGTGCGGCGCGGCACAAGAGGCGACCTTAAGGTCCTATGTACTTCCATTGGCCGTTGGCGACCCTCTCGAACTGGCAAGCGGACAACAGGCTTTCTACTCGCTTCCGGTTCGGGTTTCCCGGCCGCACCGTCGCCACTAGTTCAGTTCGAGTGATGACGTCGAGTTCCTGTAGTGCTCGTCGAACGGCCTCCCGAGCATACCCCTTGCCCTGGTACGCATCGAAAACGCAGACGTCGAGCTCTGGCGGACAACCTTGTCTGATCGCCACTACCACGTCCCCGACTTGCGAACCATCGACTTCGATCGCGAACACCAGGTAGTCCTTAGGAACCCGCTCAAGGGGGCGTCGTGCCAAGATGCTACTCTCGATGCGTCGCATGTTATCCATGCTGAGGCTGGCCCCGTAAGCCACGGCATGCGATCGCATGTGCTCCAGGTGATCCATGGTCCATCGAGGATCGAGGTCTCTCCGGACTTGAACGACCGGTGAGCCGTAAGATTGAAGAGGTCCGTTATTGGACATGGTCGTGGTTTCGAAGTTGTCGTGGCGCGCGAGTTCGGGCCGCGTGCCTGGAGGTCATGGAAGAAGGCAGGGTGTTACGAGGAGATCTCGGAGCCGGTGGCGGAGAGCGAAGGCGGAGGCCTGGAGGCACGTCCTACTGGCGCCTCGCGGCGAGGATTCAGGGCGCACTTCCTGGAGAGCCCTGCGTCACCGCTACATACACCTCGTAAGCCGCCGTACGTAGCCACGATCGATTAGGCTCTCGAATTGCCGTCGCAACTGCCGCGCAAACGGCGGATCCTCGAGTAGAACGCCGGCCTCGATGTTTCGACTTTGAGCGGCTTCGGTCAAATTGGCAGAGGTAACGAACGCTCGCTCGTCGTCGACAACGACGCACTTGGCGTGGAGGCACGAACTCTCCTCGCCCTCAGGGAGAAGTGAGCGCGGATCATAGTAGACCTCGGGCACGGGATCCCAGGGCCAAATCTCCTTGCGCAGCCAGGTGACAAAGGCGTCCTCAACTTCGCGCTCGGTGAAATCTGACATGTACTCGAGGCGGCGGAGGTTGACAAAGAGTCGCACTGTAAGCGTACCTACATCTGCCATGCGCTTAGCGAGAGGGCGAAGCACTGGGTTTCCCTTCGATCCGCCGTTCTTGGCCTTGTGACCAAGGTTAAAGGTCGAGACGATCACTGATTCACGTGCTCCGCGAAAGAGTTCGTTACAGACGACGGCGGTATTTCTGGATCCCCCGATGTCGAGGTCGGACCAAACGAGTGATGGTCTCGGCTTCTGCTCTCCTTCCCTTCGTGCCGCAGCCGCCAGTCGGAGAGCTGCCACGAGCGCGCCGGAGTCGAGGCCGGCAGCGTGAAGCGCCTCAATCAATCGGAGCGCATCGGCCTGCTCGCCCTTTGCAACATGGCGCCCTACCTGCATCGCTCCGAATGGCGTCACAAGGGCGCCACGTTCTACCGCGCCTGCAAGCGCATCTAGCGCGGCCGAGGACAGGACCGGAAAGGGATCTCTCACGGGCCCTCGTCAAAAAAAGCGGCGTCAGTCAGATCTACCGTAGGAACAACCAACGAGCGGTCGAGCAGCTCGTTGCGACGCTCACAAGATGGTTCGGCAATCAGCAGACATCCGTGACATGCTGCTCCATGCTTGAAGCGCCCTTCGTGAAGCTGACTGGGCTTGTGCTGCGCGCAGACGGGGTCGTTGCTGCAAAGGCGCCCAAGTTCCAGCGCCGCATCGAGGTGGCGTGCAATTCTCCGACCGGCCTGAACGAGACCGCCGAGCGTACCCTCGGCGTCCGGAGTACCAGTGTAGAGCAGCAAGCCATAGGCGCCGTTTCGCACGTAGATGCGCTCGCGAATGCTCGCCGCCGCGTAGCCGCACTCGAGGGCTATGGCCGTGAGCAGCAGGTGCGACATCGAGTGCAGCATGATGTACGGCATGTAGATCTGCTCGACAAGCTCGAGCGGGATCGGGTTCTTCGAGGTGGCCTGCACCCCGCTCTGGAACTCGAGTGCTCGCTGCTTCACCGCGGGGCGAGTCGTCCACGCCTTCACCTTCGCGGCATCGAGCGAAAGGAAGACGCCTTCGCCGCGATTCTCGATGGCCGGCAGCCAGCGGGTCTCAAGGGCGAGCGCAGCAAGGCGCACGCCGAGGTCGACCTCTGAGTCGACGGGCAGCGCGGATGATTCGAAGCGCGTGAAGCCGATCTCGCTCACGACCTCGCGGAGTCGATGGACGAGGACCACGCGCTCGACCGAGTCGATGGCACCCGTGCACTTCGTATCCAGAGGCAGGCGTCGCGCGTAGAAGTCGCCCTCGGGCTTGTCGTCGCCGAGCTCGTCGGGAACGGAGAGGAACATGTCGAGCTCGACGTCCTTGAGGCCCTTCTGCGTCTCGGCACTTCCACCTTGGCGACGCTCGCACTCGGCCCAGACCTCCGCATCGGTCAGACTCTCGAGCGCGAGCTGCACGCGCTGCTTCTTTCGCTCGCGCTTGATGTCCGACGCGCTCTCTGCGACCGAGAGAAAGTCGTCCCAGACCGAGTCGACGGCCCTCCGGAGGCGCTCATCGTGGTCGGGGATCGAGATCGCGCGCTCGACCACCGGGAAGTAGGCGTTGCTCGCGTGACGGATGAGCAGCTTGTTTCGGTGGGGCTTGTCGTGAGGCCCGACGCAGATCTCCCGCGCCATCGGTCCGAGCCATGGGCGATCTCCGCGGCACTCGCCGAGAACCGCGCGCTCCTCGGACGTGGCCTGCAGGCGCACAAGCGACATCGGCTGGCTCGCGCACCCATCGCATCGGACAAACAGCTCGGCAAGATCGCCGGTAGTGCCGCGCTCGTCGAACCAGAGCTGGCCGCCGCACGCCACGCCATCGCCATGGACGAGACGCGGCCAGTCGATGTCGCTCACGTGGCCGTTGGGGCAGGCCTGCACGAAGCGAACGGGCACGACAGGCCAATCCTTGCGCTTGCGCTTTCCGATCGGGTCATCGCCGACGTAGCGCCCCTTCACCAGCGCCTTGCGGTGCACGAGCGGTCGAGACCGTCCGTACTGCTTGGTGCTCACCTCAAACTGCGCGACGAACCACTCGGGGAACTGCCAAGCGACGATGCCGATCCCGAGCTCATCCTCGCGCTCCGGGACCGGTGGCGAGCGGAGCTCGAGGAAGGGCAGTCCAAGCCGGCGACGCAGGTTCGCAAGCAGTCGGGGCTCGGGGACGATCTGCGCATTGCCCGCCCAATGCTCGAGGCCGGCGACGAGCACCGCGTAGTCCGGGAGATCGACGAGCGCGCCCGGCCCATAAGTGGAGACGATCTGGCTCTGACGAATCTTGACGATGCTCACGTCGCCTCCGGAGTGCCGCCGTCGAGGCGTCGCACGATGACGGGCACCTCGGCCTCCACGTCGCGCAGCGACCACTGCGCCTTGAACTTGCGGAGCTTGGAGTGCGGCGGCTCCTTCTTCAGGTCCGCATCGAGCGGGTCGTGAAGCAGCGGTGGCCGAGGCTTGGCCTCGAAGGGCCCGTACTGGAGGCCCGCCTGGACCGCGGCCTTCTCCGCGGCGATCTGCTCCCAGGCGTCGAGCAGGTCATCGACGCGCGCGTCCATCTTCCCGCCCAGCTCCTGTCGCTCTGCGGGCTCGAGGTCCTTCGTGTGGTTCTCCGCGCGCGCCCGCACTGTCGTCTTGATCCATGCGAGCCGAGCGCGATGCAGCGCGAGGTCTGCGGCGCGGGCGGCAGGGGTGAGTGCCGCTTCGCCGTGGCGGGCCAGCGAGACCACTACGGCGGCGAGGCCGCGGTCGACAGCGCGTGGGGCGAACGGCGTCACGCTGGTCGCCTCTACCGCGCGATAGAAGGTCTCGTGGTAGGCCACGAACCGCTCGTAGTGCGAGCGGTCGCGGGGCTTGTGCACGTTGAGCAGCGTGATGACGAGCCCCGGGCGCTCTTCGTCGCGGCCGACGCGGCTCGTGGCCTGGATGTACTCGGCCGAGGTCTTCGGCTGACCGAGCACCACCATCAAGCCAAGGCGGGTGATGTCGAGACCGACGGAGATCATGTTCGTCGCGAGCGCGACGTCGACCCGGCCGTCCTCCGCAAAGGGGAGCGAGAGGCGACGCTTCGCCTGCGCGACGCGGTTGGTCGGCTCGCGCGAGGTGAGCTCGATCGCGTCGAACTGGATCGTGCGGTCCACGAACGGGCAATCGACCTCGGCCACCCTCCGATGCCGGAAGTAGCCCTGGAGGCGGCTTCGCACCTCGTCCTCGACGATGCGGCGGCTCCCACCGAGCTCGCGCAGGGCGTTGAAGTACCCGAGGAGCGTCATGTACGGGTCGGCGGGATTCGTCGCGTTGGCGGCGCCACCACCCGCGTCGTAGTGCTTCTTCCCGGCCGAGAGCATTGCCAGGTAGGTGTGCAGCAGGACGACCTTCAAGCTGCGTCCCTGGGCTGCGACGCCGACGTAGAGACGAGGATGCTTCTCGGTGGCGCTCACCATGTGCGCGAAGAAGGAGTTGCGCCGATCGGGACCGGGCGGCGGGAACACGTCCACCTGGGAACGATTGAACAGCGCTCTCACCTGCGCCTCGGCGCGCCGCACCGTAGCGGTGGACGCCACGATTTTCGGCAGCACGGTCTTGCCATCGATCTCGCGGAGACAGAGGGCCTCGACCGCCGTCTCGTACAAGCCGACCATCGTGCCGAGCGGCCCGCTGATGAGGTGCAGCTCGTCCTGGATGATGAGGTCAGGCGGCAAAAGCGGCCGTGGGAGATTGCTGCCGCCCGCGCCGTCACCGGGGCCGTAGAAGCCACCGCCGTCAGAGCGCTCGACCTTTCCGAAAAGCTTGCCCGGAGTCGAGAGCCAGGGCAGCGACGCGAGCTTGTCGACCGTGGCGATGATGAAGCACGGCAGGCGCCTATATAGCGGCTCGTCGACCGCGACGATGGGGAGCGGGTTGTCGCGAGTGAACGCGCAGTCTT
This sequence comes from Planctomycetota bacterium, assembly GCA_016719295.1. GTDB lineage: Bacteria > Planctomycetota > UBA1135 > UBA1135 > JADKAF01 > JADKAF01. The sequence goes on along the minus strand of JADKAF010000001.1, from coordinate 4,584,750 downwards.
CGTTCGCGCAGGTGATGCGGAGATCGGTAGGCTGGTCCGTGGTGGGAATGAGGCGGAACGACGTTGCCTCGAACTTGGTACCGCACCAAGGGCAGTTCTCGATCGGGATCGGCGCGGGCTTGTACTTGCTGTCGTTCTGGAAGGCGATCGTTCGCGCTCGCGCCGAACTCCGATCGTTGTCGTTCTTCCTGCCCATCCGGTTTGGGGTTGCCTTGCGACCGACCCAGAGGCCGATCTCGAAGGGCCACTTTCCGAGTTTCTCGACGTCCTTCTGTCGCTCGAGCTCGAGGGCGCAGATAAGCGTTGCCGCGCGGCTGAGCTGATCGAGCGTGAGTAGGCGCAGCGTGTAGCGCATCAAAACGCTGACGCCCGACGAGGTTACGCTCGGATCGCGCAGCCTGCGTAGCGCGAGCGTGAATGCGGCGAGGCCGAGGTAGGCCTCCGTCTTGCCCCCGCCTGTGGGGAAGAACAGGAGGTCGAGGACCTCGCGCTCGGGGTCGGTTGGCTTTGCGATGCCGCGAAGGTTCATCAGCACGAACGCGAGCTGGAACGGGCGCCACGTCGGCATGCTAACCTGGTCGGGTCTCCATCCCTTGAGCTGCGCCGTTCGCTGCCGCGCCGCCGCCGCCATCGTGCGGTTCGCGATTTGGAATGCCTCGAGGACGAGCGGATCCTCGAGCTCGACGAGCCCCTGCGCGATGCGTTGGCGCGCGAGTTCGCAGCGATCCAGGAGATCCTTCGCGACCTCGGCGCGCCGCGGCTGGGTCGGCGCAGCCGTGCGCTGCTTGGCGATCCAGGCGCCGTATTCCGCGCCGAACGCGCCGAGTGCGGCCTTCGCCTCGGCTGCCGTCTTCACGGCCGCCAGCTTCTCCATCGACAGCTCCACGCCTGCGATGCTCGTGGGGTCGACCTTCTCGACTGCCGCGACGGGGATCCACGTGCTGCGCACCTCGCAGCACACGTCGCCTTCGACGATCGCGTCGGTCGAGACGCCGTGACCCACGGAGAACTCAAATGCGTCGCGGTACTGGAGATCGGCGATGCGCTCGTCGGCGTCGTCATCGACGAGGCCGCGGAGGTTTGGTCGCGCGACGAAGCCCTCCTTTAGCTTCAGGATCAGCTGAGCCTGAAAAAGGTTCCCCTCATCGGCGCGCTTTTCGCCCTCGGGGTCGCGCTCGTTTACGATGAAGACGGAAACAGCGCGCGTGCCAGCGGGCACCTCGTTTCTCTTGGGTCCGAGATTGCTCACGTCGCGTGCGGACACGTAGAGGCACACGCCGCGGCTATCGGGAAGCTCGGTGCGACCGAGTCCCTTCGGAGGAAGCGAGATTTCGACGGTGTGCCTGCGCTGCGTGCGCTGCCAAGCCTTGCGCTCCGGGTGCTCGGGATCCTCCAACGAGACCTTGGTGTAGTCTCCCCACAGCACCGCGGCCGACAGCGTCTTCACCCCCTTGGGCACGAGAACGCTGATGCCGAGCGACGACGGCAAGAAGACCTTGCGCGAAGGCGCCTTGTCGGGTTCCACGTCGTCGTCGCCAGTGCCCTCTTCGGAGCCAACGACCGCGTCGAGGACCTCCTCGGATTCGGGGTCGTGCCGTTGCGACTCGGGGGCCGCGGTGGGAACGAGGAAACCAGTGAGGTACCAGCGAGACGGGGGCTCACTCTCCCACAGGCGCTCCGCCTCGAGGGCGTGGCCAGAGCCAGGCCCGACAAGGTCGAGCTTCAGGGTGTCGATGAGCTTTTGCCGGATCTCTGCAGAGGTCGTCATGGTGCTTCCCCTGGGCTTTGCACCGGGACGGTGGCTGGGGGTGCGGGTGTGCTCAGCAGCGCGCTCAGGAACGCCAGGCTCGGCTGTAGGCACGCGAGCTCCTTCGTATGCTCGCTCACCCAGCGGTTGTCCTCGAGCGACACCGTCGTCGACTTCCCGGGCTTGAGGACAGCGGTCATCGCTCCGATCGTTGCCTTCTTCGCGCCAGCGGGCTTCTTGAGCTCCCGCCAGTCAGGCGTGGTGGCCTCAGCATCTGCCTTCCGCCTCCACTGCTCAGCGTAGCCATGCGCGGTAGCGGCCAGCTCGGGGTAGGCGACGTTGCCGAGCGCAAGCAGAATGTCTTCGAGCGTGCCCGGGACGCCCGGCTCGGGGAGTGCGAAGACGCCTACTGTGGGGCTGCCACTGCTCACCGCTCCGAGCGAGGACGGCGCCGGCAGCTTCACCACTTCCAACGAAGTTCTCAGCTTCGCGAAGCGCTGCTCCTTGGGCTCGTCGTCGCTGTCGAGCACGATGCCGATCGCTTCGGGTCCGTTCTGCGCGCGGCTAAACGCCTCGAGGTCGATCTCGAGCGTCTTGCCGATCTCAGTGAGCCCCTGGGCGTTACGGAGCGCGACCACCTTGTTCGTGGTCAGCCGGTAGAACGCGGGCGCGGGCACGGCGAGGCGGGAGATATCGTGGTACTCGCCGCGCTTTGTTGGCCACTTGAAGCTGCCGAGCCAGTTGCGCAGCGCGTCGTCGAGTTCCTCAAGCTTCTCGATGCGGCTCGCCCCGTGCGCCACCGACAAGAGCCGGCCGAGGAACGCGACGTCGTGCACGCCCTCGGTCACGATGTAGAAGAAGCCGCTCATCGGATATCAAGCCCCCCTTCGCGCAGCGTGCAGATCTTCGCGAAGTCGTAGCGGCGGGCCTCGTGCTTGCCGTCCTGGCGCCGCACCCAGAAGGCGCTGAGCGAGTCGGACGTGCCGAGGTCTTCTATGGAGCCGATGATGGCGTCCACGGCCTCGAGACTGTGCGTCGTCGCCAGAATCTGAACCTGGGCGGCAGCAGCTGCTTTGAGCAGCCTTCCGAGGACGAGACGGAGCACGCTGTGGTGGATACCGGATTCGATCTCGTCGATGAGGAGCACGCCCTGCGAGGCCCTCGTGAGCGTCAGGGCTAAGGCAGCCGCGCGACGAAGACCGTCCCCAAACGACGAGAGATCGACGACTCCACGACTTGCGTGCGTCACGCGAACCGCTTCGCGTCCGTGCGACTTGATTACGTCGAGGTCCTTGACCTCAGAGTCGAACACCCCCATGAGCTGCACGGCGAGTTGCTTGCGACCGGCATCCACCACCTGGCTCAATTGGTCGACGAACAAGCTGGTCGAATAATGCGACGACGGTGTCACCGTGAACACGCGGTAGACGGGGACCTGGTGAACCACCGGCTTGATGCCGGGGAAGCGGAGTTCGATCGCAGGGTCGCCGTTGACGCTGACGTAGACGCGAACTGCGAGTTCACCTCCGTCTGTAACGCCAGTAACCTCCGAGGCCTGTGCCGTGGCAAACACGGTGCGATCCCGGTCACCCAGAGTGGCGCTGAGCTGGATGGCCGACGACCGCTGAGGGCCGTCCTCGGGATGGACCGCCTCAGCGCCAGGGAACATCGACCAGATGCCATCCACTAGTGCTAGATCGGCGTCTCGTCGGCGAACAGCGCTGACCCACTGCCCGGGATCGGGAGGGCGCAGCATCAGTCCGGCCGCCTCGAGGATCGAGCTCTTGCCCGAGTTGTTGGCGCCTACCACGAGGCTCACGGGCGTCAGGTTCTCGAGCACCACGCCGGAGACGCCGCGGTAAGCGTTCAGGGAGAGCTCCTGCAGAACAGTAGTCATTTATTCGCTCTCCTCTCCGAAAAGGCCGCTCTGACTGGCGAGCGTAGGCTTCCAGGCCTTCGCGCGTCCGCGAGTCTTCTTGCCGGGAGCGGTGGGCGCCCCTCGTCCTGCCGGCGGTGGCGTTCCGGCTTGTTTCTTCGCGCGCTGGGCGTTCAGCTCGAGCAGGCGTACGAGGACCTCGTCGCGGATGTCGTCGGGCCAGCGATAGCGCCACGGCTTCTTCCTGCGACGCCCTCCAGAAGCCTCCGCGTCGCCGTCCTCCTCATAGTCGAGTAGGAACGCGCAAGTCGGCTGGATGTCGGTCCAGCCGTAGGCGTCGAGGACCGCGCGGTCCATAGCCGCATGAAGCTCGCGGAGCTTGAGGATGGAGGGCTCATACTCGTAGGGGTCGTGAAAGCGACCGTATACTTTGGTTAGTCCTGCCTCCGTCCTTGCCATCAACGCACTGCGGAAGTCATAGTAGTCTCGCCCGACGCGCTCGAGCACTTCAGGGCATTTTCCCGCGCTCTCTGGAAAGGGATACGTTTCGAAGCAATCAGACGGAGTGTATCTTAGGTCGTCCTTAAGGGTTGACCCAAAGAAGCGGACCCAGAGTTCATGCGGCCTGGCTTGCAGCGCGCAAAAATCTGCATGGGAGTCCATCGCGAAGACTACATGCGGTGTCGCCACGATTGTGTCCTTGGAGACAAACGCGAATGCAGAGTAGACCGACGTAAATGGATGCATCAGAAGTCGTGATTTACCTACGATCGCGCGCCGCAGCTCAGGACGTGGGCGCTCAAAGCGCCACCATGGATATTCGCGCAGGCGGCCGGCCAGTCGATGCGGTTTGGCCTTGCGTTCAAGGAGGCCCAGAAGAATCGGCCAGTTTGCAGCTTCGGATTCAGTCATCTCATCAAAGTCGATCACCCAGCGCTGAGATGTTATGCGGGGAGTGCGAAGCATGTCCTCGCCACCCATCAGCGGAAAGATCCGTTCCGAGTTTCGAGGGTCGGCGGCCACGGCTGCTCGCATGTCCGAGAGGCCGAGCGCCTCTGGATCCGAGTCGTCGAAGATGAAGCCGGCCCCATCGATCTTCGGGCCCGCGAAGCTCTTTCCATCGTTCTCGAGGAGATTTTTGGGGTTGCCCATCGGCCCGCGATCAAACAGAAATGGCGTAATGCGCTCGACTGCCAGGCCATTGAGCACCGCGGGTTTCCCCGAGGGTGTTCGGCGAGTGTGGACGACGCTAACCATCACTGCTGCCTTGCCCGGCCACCGCAGTCGGCGTGTTGCGGAGAAGATCTCTCCGCCATGCGTACAAATCCAACCAAGGCCCGAGGACCTCGTGTCCCCCTGTGCGATGGTATTGGTCGCGAGCAGGCCACTGGCACCCTTGGTACGGAGTCGGCAATGCGTCGTGCGAAAGAAGTAGGCGACGAGATCCACCTGGCCCACGGCGCCCGGATTGGTCTGTTGAAGCCAAGCGAGATATCGAGAGCCGAATGCGCCAGAGATGTTCTTGCCGCCGAGGAAGGGCGGGTTTCCAACGATCGCGTCAAAGCCTGCATCGCGACCGCCAAAAACCTCGGGAAACTCTATAGCCCAGTGGAAGCAAGGCACCGCACGGTCGCCGGCTCGCAACTCCTGGATTAGCGCGCTCAGATCGCTCGAGCCGCCTCCTGCAGACAGGCAAGCGAGCGCCGTAGTCTCCCAGTGCTTCCGCGCCTCTTCCCGCGCCTTCGGCTTCTCCTGGGAGAAGAAGCTCGCTACCACCGCATCCCCCACCATCCGCACCTTCGCGAGCGCGTCGTCCGCGTCCCGCAGCAGCTGCCGCTTCTCTCGAACATCGTCCGAGTTGGACAGGTCCGGAATCTTGGCCCGCAGCGCCATCGCCTCGGTGATAGCCTTGTCCACGAACGCGTGGATCAGTTGAAGCTGCTTCTCGGGCGCCCAGTGGAAGCTCGCGATCTGTTCGCGCGTGAGTCCGACGAGCGAGTCGCCGTGACGTAACGCGTGGTCGAGGAAGGTGAAGGCGTGGTCCCGCGCCAATGTAGCAAGCCAGAGAGAGAGTTTGCCGAGGTCGACGGCGAACGGGTTCTTGTCGACGCCGTACAGGCAGTGCTGCGCAACTTGCCGCTGGGCGTAGAGCAGCACGTCCTCGTCAGGCGGGATGTCGGTCGGACGCCCGTGAATGTCGTAGGCCTTCACTAGCTGCTCGGCCAGCTGGCGGCAGGACTCGACCAAGAACGCGCCCGAACCCATCGCGGGGTCGCAGACCTTGAGCGCGAGCAGATGCTCGGGCTTCGGGCTCGGGCCGAGGTCCTCGAGGATCGGCTGCAGCGTCGTGCGCACGATGGGCTCGGTCAGCTCGCGCGGCGTGTAGTGCGAGCCCGAGCGCCGTCGCTCGTCGGTGGGCTGGAGGTACAGTCCGCCCGCCGGCACCGTGCGCGGCGTGAGCGGAGAGATGCGCCGGCTCAGCGCGGCGACGAGATCGTCGACGGTTCCGGCATCCTTCAGCGCCTCAGAGGCCTTGCCCGTCAGCTCGACGCTCGCCGTCTCCTTGAGGAGCTTTTCGCGGTCCGCGCCCTTCTTGGCGAGCAGCGTCTCCAGGCCGACGACCACGTGCTCCTTGCCTACGCCGATGGAGGTCTCGACCGCGCGCTCGAGGCGGAAGCCCATCATGTTCTCGTAGACGGAGCCGATCTGCTCCACGTCGAGTGCTCGGTACGAGAGCCGGTCACTGTCGAGCAGCAGCAGCTTCTCGAGCACCCTCTGCACCACGCCATCAGGCACCTTGGGCACTTCTACTGAGGCGCCCATCACGCGGTTGATGCGGAGGGGGCGTCCCTCGAGAAAGGCCCAGCCATCCGGATCGAAGAGGTGCCCGTAGCGCGGGGGCAGCCGCAGGTCACCGCGCTTGGCGCCGTCGTGCACCATTCGGAAGAGCACGAGAAGTCGTGACCAGGCGCCGTAGCGCTGGTCCATCGTGTCAGGGAAGCGGCCGGCGTCGATGCGCAGCTTGTCGAAGAGACCGACCAGCGAGTAGTTCCGCACGTAGGCCGCGGACGTCGAGAGCAAGCCCCGCTCCTCGGCGTAGAGGATGAACACTAGTCGGAGCAGCACCGCGAGGAGTCCGCCGTAGACGTGGTCCGGATCCTCGCGCACCGTTGCGTCGAGCAGCCTGCCCTTGGCGGCCTCGTTCGCCGACTGGAACCCGCGCAGGAGTTCGTTCAAGGCCTCGAGCACCTGCCCCGCGAGCTTCGTCGAGACGACGTTCTGGTACTTGCGGCTCTCCTTGAGGATATGTGGCAGCCGCTGGTCGCGCGGAAGCGCGAAGAGGCGCGCGGAGCCGAGCAGCATGCAGAGCGCCGAGAGCATGTCGCGGTCAAGCGTCGTGACCAGGCGATGCACGGGCCAGGTGACGTGCCCCGACGACTCGCCGCGAGGTTTGTAGACGAGCCGGATGAAGCGGCCGTTCGCGAGGATGCCGATCGGCACGCCGGTCTCGCGGAGTAGCCGCTCGAGCCGGATCTGCGGGCTCGCGTGCCACTTCTTCGTCTCCTCGGCCGGCGGTTCGTCGAACGAGGTGCCGTCGGCCAGCTCCTGGACGAGGATCACCCACTCGCCCGCGTATTCCGAGGATTCAGCGTCCTCCTTCACGGCGGGAACCGCGAACGTTGGACGCAGTGTCTCGCCGAACTCGGGAAGCACAAGCTCGAGCGACTCGGGCAGCGCGGGGCCGCTCGGGCTGCCGGCGAGCTTGCTCGGCTTCCAGCCGAGCACCTGCGTCGCGAGAGCCTCGAAGCTGAGCGGGAGCGGCGGGCGCTCCACCGATTTCTTCTCGTCCTTCGGAGCGGGCGGCGTGATCAGCGCGAGCAGCGCCTGCTGCTCCTTCAGGATGTTCTTGTCCGGGAAAGCCTGCGCGGCGAGCAGCGCTGGAGGCGACACGACGAGGCCAACGGGCTGCAGGAGCCCGATCCAGTCGCGATGCACTCGAAGCTCGTGGTCAGTCGCCATGGCTCACCCCGTCACCGGCCAGAGGTAGGCGATTCCCACGGGCTCAAACCGGGTTGCGCGCACCGAGTAGCTCTGCAGGATGCGCTTCGGCTCGAGCACCGTCTCGCGCGGGATGGCCTCGAGGCGGCGCCGCCAGAACTTCGCGTTGTCGCGGAGCTGCCGGCGCTCCTCGTCGTCGAAGCCCTCGAACTCGAACTCCAGCTCCAGGTCTTTGACCTTCGCCAGCTCGCGCTCGATGCGCCCCTTCTGCCCAGCGAGAATCTCCACCATCTCGCGGGCCTCTCGTTGCCCGCGCTCGTTGAGCTTGGCGATCGCTTTGCCGGCCACTAGTTCGCAGCGCGCGTGAAGATGCGGAAGCAGCTCCGTCACGTCGGCGGGCGTCGAGCGGAGGATGCTCTGCTGGACTTCAGGTGCTATCTCGGGCGCGCCACCCCTCGAGATCGATGCCAGCAACAGATCCCAGGATTTCTCCAGAGCGTCCTCGGCGTAGGGCTTCAGCCCGCCCTTGCGAGCAATCGGGTCCGCCCAGCGTGCGGCCACAGAGACCACCTCGTCGTGCAGACGCGCGGCGCGGTCGCCGTAGAGGGAGAGCCTTCCCAGCAGGAGCACGCGCGGGACCGCGTCGTCGGTCTGCCCGACGCACGCGCGAGCGAGATCGTCGAGGACGAAGCCCTGGGCGAGGAAGCGCCCGAGCAGGCGCTGCACCAGGCGATGCTCGAGATGCAGGTGAACGACGTCTTCGTCGATGTGTCCAGGGTCCTTGAAGACGACCGGGCGAATCGGTGCGGTTCGGCGCCACTCCCAGAGCTTCATCCCTCGTGGACGAGGGCTCCGCAGCGTGTCTAGCGTGTCGGCCCACGTAGGGTCGGCGCCCGCGCGCCGATCGAGCGCCGGGACCTCGAACGCCTGGTCGGTGCGGCCCATCGCGGGCTTCAAAATGTCAGCGCCGATCATCCCGAGCGACTCGCAAAGCACTTCGTGGAGCTGCCCCTCGTTCAGGTCAAGTGACCGTCGTGACTGGTCGAGGATGTTGCGAAGCTCATCGACCTGCTTCTGCAGGGCTGCTTTGCGCTCGCGAGTCCCCTCGAGTTCTTCGGGGCCTGCCTGGCTCTTCGGTTCCGCGGTGTCTTCCCGGAGCGCGTCGGCGAGCTCCTTTCGCCCGCGAGGACCAATACCCTGAGCGAGCCGGCGCGTCATTCGCTCCTCGAGCACGGGGGGCATGCTCCCCAGCTCCTCGTGGATGACCTTGGTGCGCTCCGCGAGCACCTCGAGGACCCGGTCGGCGTCTCTCTGTACATACACGAAGTAGTGACAGCGGACCTCGTCAGCGCGTTGCAGTTTGCGATCAATGCGACCGTTGCGCTGTTCTAGTCTGGACGGGTTCCACGGCAGATCCATGTGGAATAGATCCGCGCAGTGGTTCTGTAGGTTCACGCCCTCGCGGGCCGCGTCCGTCGCGACGAGGATCCGGAGCGGGTGCTTGGTCGGTTCGCTATTGAAGGCGCGCTTCACCTGCTCGCGTAGCTCGTCAGGCATGCCGCCGTGGAAAGTCGCGAGGCGCTCGTCGCCCCGATCGGTAGCACCGATGGCCGCCCTGAGCTGCTGCTCGAGGTAGCGCTTGGTGTCTGCGTACTCGGTGAAGATAACTACGCGCCGAGGCAGCCACTCGGCAGGGGCCCCGACGGAGGGCACTCCAAGTTCAGGAAGGCGCGGGCACATCTCGTGGCGCACCCAGTCGACGAGCCAGCGCACGCGCGCATCGGGAAGTCGGCGCGAACGCTCGGCCAGATCGTACATCCGACTGACGAGATCGACCTCGCGCGGGGATGGCTTCCCGCCACCTGCTGCGGTAGCTGACTCGACAGCCTGCTCCTCCTCGGACTCGACTTCCTCCTCTGCCAGCACGGAGCGGTCATCATTCGCATCGGGCTGTGTGCGTAGCAGCTCAAGGTCGGCGGCTGTCGGTGCTGCTTTCTCTGTCGCAGCCCGCGCAAGTGCGCTGCGGTGCGCCATGAGCGTCCGACGAAAAGCCTCGATCGAGGAGAACAGGCGCTTCTGCAAGTTGACGAGGATCAGTCCCTGGATCGCGCGTTGTTTCGGAGGCAGCCCCTTCAGCCGCTCCTCACGGGCCTCCCAATACTCGTCGAGCAGCTTCGCCAGCGCGAGCTCGGGCGCATCTGCGGGCAGGTTTCGGATGTCGACCTTGACGATCTTCCGAACCGGGAAGCCGCCCGCGATCTCGCGAAGGTCGGACTTCAATCGGCGCACCATCACCTCGTCGCGGAGCTTCGGATCGACGGGGGTCCCGCGCACGAAGCGTTGCGGGTCGAGAATCTCGAGCAGCGCTGAGAAGCTGTTGGAGAGGCCATTGTGCGGCGTCGCGGAGAGGAAGAGGCGGTGCTCGAAGCGCTCGGCCAGATCGCGAACGGCGCGCGTGAACTGCGAGTCGATCGCGTACTTGGAGCTGCTCGCGGGCGCCGCATGATGGGCCTCGTCGAGTATGAGAAGCGAGCCCGGTTCCGCACCGGCACGCGGCTTGCCGCTCTCGTCGGTGCTGAGGAGATCACGGAGCGGGGTCGCGTATTCCTCGTCACGTAGTAGCGCATGCGAGAGGATGAAGCGAGAGTGCGTGACCCATGGGTTTATCGAGTAGCCGCGCTCGCGGCGGCATTGCGCGACGTAGTCTCGGTCGTAGATGACGAAAGAGAGCCCGAAGCGCTGCTCGAGCTCCTCCTTCCACTGGATGACCACTGACGGCGGCGCCGCGACGACGACGCGGCGCACGCGCTGGCGCATGATCATCTCGCGCAACACAAGGCCGGCTTCGATGGTCTTCCCGAGACCGACGTCGTCTGCAATGAAGAGGTTCACGCGCGGCAGTCGTAGCGCTTTGCGGAGCGGCTCGAGCTGGTAGGCCATGACCTCGATGCCAGCGCGCCAGGGCGACTGGAAGAGCCTAGGGTTCGTGGCCGTTACGCAGTTCCAGCGAAGTGCGTGCAAGTACGCAGCGAATCGTGAGGGCGCATCGAATTCGCGACGACCGAGCCGATCCCAGGATGCCTCGACTACTTCGGTGTCGATTTCGTGCTCCCATAGAACTTCCAGCGCCTCTCCTTGGGCGTCGTCGTCGAGGCAGGACATCACGACCAGCGTTGCCTCTTCAGGTTCCGCCGGTGGCTGCACATCTTCAACGAGATACTGCCGCTGGCGCACTCGAACGATGGCGCCGACAGCAGGTGCGGAGGGAAGCATGCGGTTTGACATCGGTTCCGTACGCCTACCGTCGAGTCGCTTTGCGTAGGGGCCCGCTCACGAAGCTGCTCACCGTGAACCCGTCTACTACGCCGAATCGTGCCCTCCACCCTGCCGCGTCGTCGCACCATAGCTCCCAGCGCTCGTCGAACTCCTCCTCAATCGACTCCCGCAGGGACCAGAGCGTCACCACTCCCCGCGGGCCGTAGACCTCGGCGCAGCTGTGGGCCGCGACGGCGAAGACCGAGCGCGCCTGGGCGAAGCGGTGGGTGCGCGGGAACCCGCGCCGGAGGGCCGTGGCGCCGAGCCGGCCGAGCTGCCCCTTCGTGTTCCACCACTTGGCGAGGTCCATCTCGCCGAAGCGCGCGACGACGACGCGGAGCTTCAGGAGGTGCTCGAGGTTGGGGGTGGTGAGGGGCATGGGGAGGGATGGGACTCTCGGTGCGGCAGAGCATACCGGGCGGGGAGGTCGTCGCCTTGCCCGACCCGGAAGACCCGGGACTCTCCTCGGATCCGGAGGGCGCTTGATAGGCTCCCGGCCCGGCTCCTATCCGGAGAGGCCAGGCATGTCGACTCGTCGTCTCACGGTGCTCGTCGGAGTCGCCACGCTGGCGCTCGTGCCCCTCTACTCGCAAGCGGACCTCGCGGTCAACGGGAGCTTCGAGCTCGGGCCGCCGATCCCGCCGCAGCGCACGGAGCTCACCGTCGAGGGCACGTTGATCCCGGGCTGGTTCATTCCGCTCGGGAACGGCGGCGTGGATCTCAACTCCGCTTTCTGGAGCCCATCGGACGGCCTGCGGTCCATCGACTTGAATGGCGCGCGCCCGGCCTCGATCGAGCAGACCTTGGCCACGGCGATCGGAGCGCGTTACCGGGTCCTCTTCGACCTCGGTGCGACGGGTGATGGTGCTAGGAGACTCGAGGTCTCTGCGGCTGGCGCCACATCACCGCCGTTCACGCATGCCGGACCGGCGTTCCCTGCGGTCAGCTACGCGCGCGACCTGTCCTGGGAGTTCGTCGCCATCGCGCCCACCACGACGCTGCGCTTCGCGAGCCTGGATCTCGGAGGGAACGGGCCGCACCTTGATCACGTGCGCGTCTACCCGCTCGAGCCCACCGCGTCGTTCACGACGTACGGAGCGGGCTGCTCGGGATCGCAGGGCGTTCCCGCGCTCGCGGCCACGGCGGGATCTCGTCCGTCGATCGGATCCAACTTCCAGATGACGCTGTCCGGACTGCCTTCGGGGCCGCTCAACGCCGCGTTCGGTCTGGTCGGGGTCTCCGACACCACGTGGGCTGGCATCCCTTTGCCGTTTTCCCTCGCGGGGCTCGGCGCCCCAGGATGCGAGCTCCTGGTAGGTCCGGACTGGACCTTCGGGTTGGCGAATGTCGGTGGGGTTGCGGCTTGGTCGGTGCAGGTGCCGCAGGATGGGTTGCTGGCGGGGGCGGTGGTGTTTGTGCAGGGGTTGGTGTTCGATCTGGCGGGAAATGGGTTGGGGGTGGTGGTTTCGAATGCGGGGCGGGTTGGGGTGGGGTACTGAGGGTATGACCGAAGAGACCGGAACGGCCGCCACGCGGTGGCGCACGAGCCCTTGCATCTCGGGCGGCGTAGTCACGATGCGGAGACCCTGGGCGCGGCTCGGGATGTTGATGGGGGTGCGGTCTCGAGGCGATTTCGACTTCGCCGATGGACAGTCTTACTCGATCTCGTACACTCGCGTCGATCCCGAACCGAGGCCATTGTAAGGCAATGCGAACACTACGAGACATCTTCGATGAACTGGATCTTCAGCGCATACGGGAAGAACTCACTACCGACCGCTCTGAGTCGCTACATCTGGAGTTCAAGACGCTCTCGGAGTCCCGCTTCGCGAAAGAAGACCTGAAAACGCTCTCCAAGACTCTCTCGGCGTTTCTGAACTCGGATGGCGGAATCCTAATACTTGGCGTCAATTGCCGCCGGGATGGCGCCCAAGAGGTCAAGGAGCTCCAGGCTATTTCGGATTTACGGACAGCGTACGACCGCTTGCAGTCGCTGCTCTCGGAAGCCATCTCTCCGATTCACGATGGAATTCAGACGAAGCAGATACCCACCGAGCATGGGTCCGGCCTGATCGCGATTTTCGCTCCAGCAAGTGACATAGCTCCCCACATGGCCAGGGGCGGGGGCGAGGGGCGATACTATAAGCGGTCAGGCAGCAGTTCCGTGCCAATGGAGCACTTTGACCTCGAGGATATGTTTGGCAGGCGCCCACGGCCGAAGCTGGCGCTTGAGATCGAAGTGGTAAGAGGTGGCCACAGTAGCGGCGGCGGAGGCAGGCCGCGGCACGATATCGAGACAATCTTCGCCATCGCGAATGAAGGCAGAGGGGTCGCCAGATACCCACTCTTGGCGCTTGAGATTGCAGATCCTCATGGCCTATGCACTTATGGGCTCGATGGCAATGGGAATCTCGGCCTGCCGCAACGTAGGCTAGGATCTGCAGCTTCGCGATGTCGCATCTTTGCAGGTGGAGCCGACGATGTCGTTCACGGCTCGACCTCGATACAGGTTTGCAAGAGTCGTGTTGCTTTGGCTGTTGGCTGCGAGAGTGCTACGCCACTCAGATTTACTTTCCGTATCGGCGCTGACGGATCAAAAGTGATAAGCGGTACTGGTGTCGTCGAAGAAGATGACTTCCTGGATGTCCTCGGAAGCGGAAGGCCGAGGGTTCTACGGTTCCCACAAGCCTAACGACATCTAAGCGAATCCGACATTTCGTCGATTCACGCCCCAACCGCCGCCCTCACCACCGCATCCTCCGCCCGCGCATACCTGCCCGTCGTCGCCACCGACGCGTGCCCCAGGACCTGCTGGACCACGCCGAGGTCTCCCGTCCGCGCGTAGACCCTCGTCGCCACCGTGTGGCGCAGCGCATGCGCCGACGCGCTGATCTCCGTCTCGCGCGCCATCCGCCCGATCACCCTCTGCGCGTGCCGCCCCGAGATCGGGAACAGCCGGCCCTCGCGGTCCCGGATCCAGTCCGCCAGCCTCGGCACCAGCTCCCGCGGCACATACGCGGTCCTCGGCCGATCGCCCTTCGCGCGTCGCACGTTGATCACGCCGCGCGCGAGGTCCACGTCCCCGACCTCCAACCCGAGCGCCTCGCCGAGTCGCAGCCCGGTGCCAAGGAGAAGCCGCACGAGCATCTCGTCCCGCGCCTCGCCATTCGTGGCCACGGCCAGCAGCCGCTCGACCTCCGCGTCGCTGAGCGCTCTGGGCGGTGGCTCGCCGCATCGGGCCCGGCGGACCAGCATGGCGGGACTGCGCTGCACGATGCCTGCCGCTTCTGCGAACGCAAAGAAGCAGCGGATCGAGGTCCGCAGCGCGTTGGCTGTCGTCGCCAGCTTCGTGGCGCCGTCCGCCGTCTTCCTCGCCTGGTCGCTCACCAGAAAGCGCGCGACGATCTGCGTGCTGATCGCGTCGAGCTCGGGCTCGATGCCGTTCACGTCGAGCCAGGAGCCGAGCAGGCGAAGGTGTCGCTGGTATTGCTTGATGGTATGCACGCTCCGACCATCGGCCTGGAGCTGAAGCACAAACGAGTCGAGGGCTTCGTGGAGAAGCATGGTGCCTCCTTGGATTGATCGCTTGGAAGGAGAGGCAGGGCGGCCGACAGGATCGCGTCCCAGCAGCCGCCCGTTCCGTCACTCGCTGACCGGCTCGCCGGTGCTGGCGTAGACGATCGTCGCCAGGTCGCTCGGATGCGCGGCGGGGTAGAGCTTCGCGTCGTCGTTGCCCACCACCTCGCGCTGGCTGAGCGGCACGTCCTTCTTCGTGCGCGGCTTCGCTTCGATCGGAACCTTCTCGATCGCGCCCTGCTGCTCGGCGAAGGTCAGCGCGAGCCGGAGCACTCGGCGGGATCGATCGACGGTTGGCTGCGCCTTCGCGCGTCCGCTCTTCGTGGTCGTCACCTGCTGCGAGGCGTTGAAGCGCTCGACATCCGCCTCCGTGAGCGCGGCGATCGGCGTCTCGGCGCCGAGGACTTCGGTCGCGAGGTCCAAGTCCGCGGCATACGCGCTCACCGTGCTCTCGGACTTGCGCGCGACCTTCAAGGACTCGAGGTAGGCGAGCGCAGCCTGCGTCAGGGTCCAGGTGGGCTTCGCGGTCTTCTTCGTGGCCTTCGACTTCGCCTTCTTCGCCGCCGGCTTCGTGGTCTGGTCGTCCGTCGCGTGCTGTCCGTTCGTGGTCGTCATCGTCGTGGCCTCCTGTGGCCGCTGGGGAACGACCGCATACACGCTCTGGCGCGCGGAGCAGGGAAGGCGAATAGAGCCCGCGTGCGAAGGATTCTTCGGATGGCCACGTGGCGGATGATTGGAGCATCCACGTGCGCGAGCGGCGGCGCGATAGGGCGCGTGCAGCAGAGATTCCGAGGATCAACTTGCTGCGCGAACAGGAGCTGCTCGTGGGCGATCAGCAGCCGCTTCGTCTTACGCGGCTTTTGCACTTCCCATCTGCCGGTCGTGGAGCCTGCCGAGACGCGAGACGTGCCATGCCCACCCGAAGCCGGAGCTCGTCATGGAGAGTCAGTGACGGTCGAAAGCGCGGAGCGCTGCCTTGACTCCGTCTGGATGTGGAGCCTTGCGGAACGTTTGTACGCCAGGCTGATCGATCACATCGATCACATCGCGACGCGGAACGTTCGCCCCGGCGCCACCGAGCGAACCTCCGCCAACATCGCGCTGAAGGGTCCAATGCACCCGATAGATGCCGGGTCCGGGCAGAAACACTTCGGCGCGACCGTTCCGCATCGGACCTTCGAAGTCGAGGTAGGTCTGCGCGAATGCCGCGATCCAGAGCGGCGGGATCTCTTCGCGCCGGAGCTGCGGCCAGAGTTCGAAGGGCGCGGGGATCTCAGGTGCGTCCGGCGCGAGCTCGATGACGATGGGCAAGCCACGCCGCAACTGCACGGTCTGCTCGGCAAGGCCCGGCTCGAGCGTCTCGAGTGCGCAGCCCTCTACGGCGAGCGTCAGCGAGTCGACCTCCGCGAGCCCTAGCCATCGGCAGGTCCCGCTCTCGTCCGGCGCAAGCCGGAACGAGCGGAGCTCCCCATCGCGGCTCCGCTGCGCGATCCCGACGCTCTGGTAGCGACCTCGATCCCGGTAGGGCTCGCCTCCTACGTCGAGGACTCGTACGCGGCGCTGCATGAGCAGCCCGCGTAGGTCGATGTCCTTGAGGCGCGGATCAGCGCAATCGCCACCAGCCTCGGGGACCAAGAAGCCCGTCAGGGTCTGCACGACGTGGAAGCCCCAGGAGTCGTGCTTCTGTAGCTCCGCGACCGTCGGCGCCTGGATGCCGAAGCGGAGGTCGTAGCTCTTGCCGCCCGTGAGGTTGCCAAAGGCAAAACTCCCATCGACGCCGACAAAGCTGAGCTCGTGCGGAGCACCAGTTCCTTCGAACAGCCCGACGCGCCACATGCTCGCCATCGCCGGATCATCGTGCTTCGTCGTACCGCGAACCAGGCCAGCGCGATGCAGCACGAGGCGTAGGCCGAGGCTCTCGGGCTTTCCGGAGGGGAGCGCCTCGAGCTTCACGGGCGTGTAAGTCGCCGCCTGCAGCGAGAGATCGACGAGCGGCAGGAACTCCGGCACGCGGACCGCGAAAGCTCCGTTCGCATCTGTGCGCACACTGAGATGCGGCGCGTTCAGACTGCCTACTCCGGCAGTGCGTGAGAGCTGAACGGACACGTACGCCTCCGCGATGGGCGCTTGCGCCGCATCGACGACGACGCCGGAGACTCCGACCCCGATCTCTGCACAGCGGAGATCACCTAGCTCGATGAGACCGCGAGCCAACGGCGCAGGTAGCTCGCGCGATGCAATCCAGCTTGGGCTCTGCGAGGGCGACCAGGCCCACAGCGAAAGCTGATTCGCCCGCTCGGTCGTCGGCGGCAGCGGCCACCGAACGCGGCCCTCGGCATCGCTCTTCGATCGATCGAGGCGCAGCGAGTCATTAGGCATCCGCACGTCTCCGGCCCATTCGCGCTCAGCCAGCGGATCACCGGAGGCATCGAGCATGCGCACATCTAGAACCGGGCGCGCCGCGCCCAGCGGGATGCGGACCTCGATCGATTCTCCGGGATGCTGCGGGCCGCCTACCTCCGTGCTGCCCATGGACCGCGAGCCGTCGGCCGGCTCGATCGCGATCCTCCATCGCTTGCCCAGCACGAGCGAGGCCGTGCGCATGCGCCCGTTCTCGGCGCGCATCGTGCGGTTCTCGAAGAGGTTGGAGTTGCCTGCACCGGTTCGGCTCGTGTCGTCGACAATGCTGAGCTCAATCGATACCGCACCAGCGAACGGTTCGCCCAGCTCGTCCAGCGCGACGAGGTCGAAGAAGCCTCCGGCCGGCACCTGCAGCTCCACCGGATCGCGCGGGGGTTGTTTGGCGTCAAAGGTCCTCTCGAGCGGCGACCCGACGGGCACTTCGACGAGGTGGAAGAAGCGCGAGCCATCCTCTGCCCCCTGACGGTCCGCATCTCGGATCTCGAAGTCACACTCGCCCTTCTCGTCGGTGGACCGCTTGCTGTACGAGCCCCATTCGCCGTGCCTCCCCACGCTGCCCTGGATCACCATCGCGCCCGAGATCGGCCGACGCTCGCCATCGATGACGCGCACGACGATGCGTTCGACTGCAACCTGTGTCGCCAGCTCCGGCGGTTCATCGCGCGGAGCCATCGACTCCGCTGTGGAACGCGATTCGGCGGCACGCCGATCGGTGACCGTGGGCTCGGGAGTCACCGAAACCTCCACGCGCTCGTCGATATGGGGAGAGAGCCCAGCGGAATCGGAAGGATCCGAGCTTGCATACCATATCAGCGCGGAGATCACGGCTCCGAGCACGACGACGACGATCGCTCCGCTGCGCATCCACGCCTCCTCGAGTACGTCGCAGATCATACTGACGGACGTGAAGAGCGGTCCACCGACATCGCGCGTAACGACCAATGCGCCCCAATGCGCTCAGCACGCGATGCGAAGCCGGGGGGCCGCGAGGCCGCCTTCTGGAGGCGATCTGCGAAAGGAATGCGCGGTACTCGCTTCAGCCAGCGCTGTGAAGGAGTCGCGCGCACGGATTGGGTGGCCTGCACGCAGCAGTCGAAGACGCCGCCGCCTTCGAGTGTTGGGATGGATGGCTGCGCGGGTGCCGCACGAGCGCGTGGGCGGTCAGCGCGTGCCGCTCGACTTCGTCACGCGCCCCTCCCCATCCGCCACCTCGACCGCGCCGCCATCCTCCCCCGACCGCACGCTCGCGACGACGTTCCCGCCCGACCAGAGATCGACCGCGTTCGGCGAGATCGTGACCGTCACCCCGCGGTCAGGATGGCCCACGTGAACGACCGGCGCTCCATCGCTGTCGAGCTGCATGACGAGGGCCGGCTCGCCACGCGCGTCGAGCAGCGAGAGCCGCACGCTTGGAACGGCGCCGTCGCCGAAGGTCTCGAGCACGGCGCGTACGCGGCCTTCGTTCGGTTCACGGAGGATCAAGCGCTCGACGGTCAACTCGTGGAAGGTGGCGCGCTTCTTCATGCCGCACACACAGCCGAGTCGGCGCGGCGGCAGCAAGCTCGGCGTGGAGATACAGCGCACCGACGAAAAAAGCCGCCCCACCAGCGCATGCGCCAAGCAGAGCGGCTTCCGATCCGGTGGGCTGGCGCCGGGACGACAGCGTGCGTGGCAAGCCAACGGCGCGCAGGCGGGATCAGAAGTCCGAGTAGATGAACGGCGCCAAGTTCGCCTTGCCGTCCACCGTTCCCACGATCTCGCGGATGCCGCTCACAGCAGCCTTCGACTTCGACTCGGGCGCATCGATCCGCTGCAATGCCGCTCCGATGCGCGTGCCAATCGCCTCTGCTTCGTCGCCCTCTTCAATCGCTGGCAGATTCTTGGCACGTTGCCCGAGCGCGATCAATTCAGCCTCGACGGACGGGAGCGCCGCTGCGTCGGGGGTCGCTTCGAGCACCTCAGCGGCGCGGCGCAGTAGATCGAGACGCGTTTCGTTCCTTCTGGCGGAGGGGCTCGGAGACGAACCGCCGCGATCGCAGCCCACGAGGGAGAGTGCGGCGAGGACGAGGAAGGCGATGTGGGCTACGGACATGGAGGACTCTCCCGGGTCGAACGGCCTCCGATTGTACCGAGCGCGAGATTGGTCGCTGGGTTGGATTCCAGTTGGAGCCAGATCCGATCGCAGGATCACGCCGCGTCTACGCGCTCCCCGTCGCCTCCATCTCTACCTGCGCCAACATCGCCCGCGCCTCGACCGAGTCCACTGCTTCCGCCCGCAGCTCCGCGAGCACCTGCTGCGCGATCTTCGCCTCCCGCCGGAGCCGCGCCTTCGACAGGCCGTTCAGCGTCGGGAACTCCCAGCGCACGATCGCCTCGATCCGAGCCGCTTCGTCCTCTGCGCACCCGAGCTCCTGCGAAATCGTTCGTGCGTAGAAGCTCATCGCGTCACCACCGCGATCAAGACCTCCAGCGCGCGTGCTTCCTCTTCCTCGCTGCCGCTCACGCACTCGATCCAGATCCGCGCGGTGCGCGTCTCGCGGCCCGGCAGCCCGTAGGCCTCGCCGCGCTCGACGTGGACCAGCCAGCGCTCGCCTTCGCTCTTCTCTTCGATCTCCGCGGCGAGACGCAGGACTCCGGCGCGGAACTCGCGTTGCCCGATCGGCGCGTTGTTCGTGATGCGCAGCTCGGCGCCGAGGTGCTTCGTGTCGATCGCGGCTTCCAGGGTCAGGGCGCCGCGCGTGGTCTTGTTGGTGGTCATCTCGTGGTCCTCGTTGGGTGAGCACATACACGCTCTGCGCGCGCCCGAAGTGTAGGCGGAAGAAGCAGCGATCTCGGATTTACAACGCGTGTTCAACCGCTCTCCCGATCGATCCGCGCGAGCAGCTCGCGAGCCGCGACATCGCCACGTGCAGCCCGCGTCACCAGCCAGCGCAGGATCCGGCACGCGCAGGACGCCTCGTAGACGAGCTGCGAGGTCCGCAGCAGCTCCGGATCTGCGTGCGCGTCGCGGAGCAGCCACTCGATCCCGTGGACCTCGATCTCTGGGCAGTGCGTGAGCTCCGAGATGCGACCCTGGAAGCGCGTCCGCGGCTTCGTGGGCGTGCTCAGGAAGTCCGCGCTGCGAGCGTAGGGCTGGCGTTCGATCGGCGCACCCGAGCGTTTCGCTGCGCGCTCCTGGGCCAGCGCCTTCTGCTCGAGGAGCCGGATGGCGAAGTCGATCTCGCGGAGCGACGCGTTGGTGTAGAGCTTGCCGTCGATCTCGATCGCGAAGCTGGTGCGGCTCTGCATCGTCGTGGTCCTTGGCGGCAGCGAACGCGCCCTACTTCTTCGCCTGCTTGCCTGCTTCGTACGCGGCCTCCAGCGCCGCACGGATCGCGCCGACGCCAAGCTCGTAGAAGTCCAAGCGATCACGTCCGCGCGAGTCGAGGGTATCGAGCCAGAGGATCTCCTTCGCGATCCGCTCGATCGTCGCGTTGCGCTTGCTGTCGGGCTTCATCGCTTCGTCTCCCGAGTTCGTTGCTCGCGTTGCGCCTGCTCGTATCCGGCTCGGAACGCGCGCTCCAGCGCCATCCGGATCGAGCGGTCGACGTTCGGACCGAAGGCCTCTCGTGCCATCCGGTGTGCTTCGCGTTCGGCCAGGTCGTTGGTGTCCATCGTGGTGTCCTCGCGGGTTGACGACATACACGCTCGGGTGGCGCATGCAGCCAAGGCCGTTCCACGCGCGATCTCGGATTCACCGCTGGTGTGCGCGCGAGCTCCCAGCGATCAATCCGCGTCGGGCATGAGGCCCTGCTGCTGCGCGACTTCCAGCAGCTTCTTCATGTAGGCACCCAGATCTCCGGCGGCAGGCACGGGTGGGCCGACGGTCGGCTGCACGGCCACGCGAACGTTCACGCCCTCGCCAACCGGCTCGCCGTGGAGTAGGCGCTCCTGCTTCAGCACGATGTCGAGCGCGCGAACGGCGTCCATCGCGCTCGTGAGCGGCAACTGCTTCAACGCCTCGACGGCCTTCCCCGTGATCGCCTTCAGGATCTTCGCGTGGCGTGCGCGCAGCTCGGCGACCGTCTCCTCGACGCGATGCTCGACCGCCGTGCGGACCTTGGCCTCGCGCTCTTCGATTCGCCGCTGCCACTGCTCCGAGGTCGCACGCTTCAGGATCGCGCGCTTCGAGACACCGTAGTGACGCGCGAGTTCCGCGTAGGACCGCGCTGGTCCCATCGCGTAGTAGACCTCGAACGCATCAGCCGGGATGTGGCGCGGCATGCTCGACCGCCTTCCTGGTCCACTTGTGGAAGCCGTGCAGCGCGAGCAGGACGTAGATCGCGTGCAGCGCTGCCTGCGCGTGGATGCCCTGGCTCCAGTCCACCGCCGCCCAGATCAGGTTTGTCGCGAGCCAGATCGCGAAGCACTCTGCGCGATGGTGGATGTTCAGCCATGTCGCGATCAGCGACGCTGCCGAGACGATCCAGAGCCAGGTCACGATGCGGGCTCCTTCACGCGCTCGGCTGCGATCTCGTCGAAGCTGCGGCCGTCGCCGTCTAGGCACCGCCTTCTTGTTCGTGGCCTTCTGCCAGCGCAGCACTGCGGCATCGACGAACGGCGGCGAGAGTTCCATCGCTCGGCAACGACGGGCGAGCTTCTCGGCGGCGATGATCTGCGATCCCGATCCCGAGAACGGCTCGAGCACGACTTCGCCGGGTCGAGTGTGGAAGGAGATCGGCTTCTCGAAGATCGCCAGGGCCTTCTGCGTAGGGTGGATCCCGTCCGATTCGCCTGCGATTTCCCAGACCGTGCGTTCCGACGGCGGAGGTCTGCGATCCTTCTCGGGCTGCATACCTTTGCGCCAACCGTAGAAGGCCGGCTCGTGCGCCCAGAGGTAGTGCGATCGCGTGAGCACGCCACGCGGCTTCGCCCAGATGATGGTCTGATGCACGAGCAAGTCGTTCATCTCCCACGCTTGTTCCACCAGCACCTGCCTTCGCGTGGCATGCCACTGGTAGACCGGCGCGCGTTCATCGCAGTGCGCGAGCGCGATGCGCAAGTAGTCCGCGAAGAACGCGACCGAGGTCTTCGGATCGACGTACGCATCCCAATGCTTGTTGCCTAGCAGCTTGCCTTCGCCTGCTTCGCGGCCGGCCTTCGCGTGATGTTCGGAGGGATGGTTCGTTCCGTCGTAGTCGACGAGATAGGGCGGGTCGCTCGCGCAGAGCATCGCGGCATCCGTGCCCATCAGCCGCTGCATGTCCTCGGGCTTCGTCGAGTCGCCGCACAGCAGCTTGTGATCGCCGAGGACCCACAGATCACCGAGGCGCGTGACCGGGTTCTCGGGCGGCTCTTGCTCGCCGGGATCCTCGACCTCGCGAGGTTCGTTCAGCGCAAGATCGGCGAGGAGCTGGTCGACATCGGCGTCGCTGAAGCCGATGCCCTCGAGTCCGAAGTCGTCGCGCAGCTCGGAGAGCAACGAGGCCAGCGTCTCCTGGTTCCAGCCGGCGAGTTCACCCGATCTGTTGAGCGCGATCCCCAACGCAGACGCGGTCGGGTCATCGATGTCGAGCTCGACGACCTGGCAGGTCTCCCAGCCGAGCTTGCGCATGCCCTCGAGCCTGCCGTGACCGGCGACGATGCGCCCGGTGCCGCGTTGAAGAACCAACGGTTCGCATTGGCCGAACCGCTGCAAGCTCGCGACGATCGCGGCCATGTTCTCTTCGCCGTGCGAGCGCGGGTTCCGCGGATCCGGGCGGAGCTCGTCGAGGCGCTTGGTGACGATCTCCACGGCTACACCTCCACCACGACGAGCTCGCGCCGGCAGAACGCGGGCGCGGGACTGGAGACGGAGGCAGCTCGACGCGGGCGGCCGCGGAGCCAGAGGAGGAAGTGCCGGAGCAGCAGGCGCAGGCGCATGGTCGTGTTCCTTCAGCGCGTCCAGGGCGGACGCGGAGCCAGCCCGGGCGGCGGCTTGGAAGGAACACTTGGAGGGATGCTGCCGAGGCGAACGGAAGCCTATCCGAACGCTACCAATGGGTCAATAGTGGCCGTGGGGGATTTCCTGGCCGTAAATACCGGAGCCCCGGGAAATGCCTGCGGAAATCCATCCGGTGGAGACGGAGGCAGCGCACTGGGCACTTTCGGGGCAGTAGCTCTATTTGCGTCGTAAGTCCTTGGAGATACGTGGCTTGTGGCGATTCGATGGCGCCAAGTTCCCCTCTCCGCGAGCCGAAATCGGGGAACTAGAGGGGAACTCGAAGCTCGTCGCATTTGCGCCATTATGCGCCGGACCGCCATAACGGTGCCGGGAGCCGGATCGGGGAACCGGGGTGCCACGGTGGCAGGGGGCGGCGATCAGGGCGGCGCATGAGAGCGGGAATCTGACATGCGCCCGGCTAGTGCTTCGTGATGAACGGCACTAAGCAGCATTGGAGCTTGGTGGATATCAACTTTTCGAGCAGCTTTCTTTGCATCAGAAGGGAGCGGCGCTCTGGATGTCAAGTCCGAGCTGCGCTATGGTCTCCCGCGTATCCATCGAGGCGCACTAAAAGGGGGGCGTGCGATGTCTCGTACACTTGCCGAGGAACTAGGCCCGCTCGCGCTGCAGATTGTCCTACAGGCAGAGGATCCAGCATGGCTGACTCGGGAGGCTCACGCGGAGATCTACGCATTCATCGCCGCAGCGGAGGGGTTTGCTCCACCGCTCCTTTCCCGGGACGTCGTTGGCCTGCTGGTGCTGAAGCTCATCACCGATCAGCTTCGGAGCGCTCGGCGATTCGATCAGGATGCGTTCACGATCGCTGCGTACCGAGCGATCGCGATCGCCAACCAGGCTCGGCCGGCGCGCATGAAGCAGGCGGGCTTCGCGGTAGCGGCCTCAGACATCGCAGCACTGATGTCCCCCGACATGGTCGCCCGAGCAGCGCAGAGGGTCGTTCAGCGGTTCGTCGAGTGGTCCCAGATCTTCAATCCTGCCGATTCTCGCACCCATGACGAGAGAGAACAGGTCCTACGCGGCGCCGCTCGAATGCTGGGGTGCATTCCGATGTCACCCGCGGGTCTGGAAGACGAGATGCGTGCCGCCAAACGAGCGCAGCATCAACTTGCAGGCTACCAGCGCAAGCGCGCTAAGCGGGGGGGCACGATCGAAGATGATCCTGACGCCTACGGCGTGCACTCGGCACTGTACGCTGTCCCGACATCCCACCTGGGGAAGATCATGTTCTTCAAGGCCAACGGGGAGCTCGCGTTCAGTTCTCGGGCGATCCGCGATCTGCTCGCGACGCCCGAGTTCGGCCTCACCGCGACGCCGGAGGAACGCAAGCTGCTCGAAGCTCACGCGCTTCTCGAGCGAGAGCAGCGCATGCTTGCTTCCGATCCAGCAGAGGTCGTCGCGCGCGAGGAGGAGGCGCGGCGGACCCTCGAAGAACTCGAGCGCCTCCGCGACGTCCTGACTCCGATCGAGCTCGCCATCGTCGAGAACCCGGGCCTGAACAACGCCGAGCTGGGACGGCGCATCGGAGTCTCTGGGCAGGCGGTAGGGCAGGCGCGCGCCCGGCTGCGCCAGCGGGTCACGCACGAGACCGAGGGCAGAGAGAGAAAAACAGGATAGTCACTTTCGACGCGAGCTCCTCGTTTCCCGCCTAGGGGAAACACGACGAGCTGAGGAGCTCGCATGCACCCCGACCAATCCGAAGTATCAGCTAGCCTCTTCGCACGGGGCTACCTTCTCCGACCTGTCCTTGGGATCGCGGACCTCTGCGCCGCGCTCGGGATCGCCACGCGCAAGGGTGTGCTGCGGTTGCACCGCCGTGAGGGCCTTCCGCTCGCCCGCATCGGCCGCCGCTACTACATCTCTCGCGCGCGCTTCGAGCGCTGGCTCGACTCCCGTCTCGCTGGGTCAGGACCATGTCCGCTCGGCACGGTGCACCGCGCGGCAGGTGACGAGTCGTGACGGGCTCCTGGATCGCGGTCACGTCTTCCGAGCCCTGCTCCATCTGCGGCCACGCCTCGTGGTGCACGCGAAGCGCTGATGGCCGGAAGATCATCTGCCGACGCCTCGACCGCGGGGACGGCAAGGCCAAGGTCGACAAGAGCGGGATGCCGTTCTGGCTCTACCGCGCCGATGGGAGCCCGGGCGAGCGCACGGATCAGGTCGTGGTTCCGCAACCGAGTGTGGCGCCCAAGCGTGCCAGCGACGCCGATCTGGATTGCGTCTACGGCGCACTCCTTGATCGTTGCCAGTTGTCCGATGCGCACCGCGAGAACCTGAGATCACGCGGGCTCTCTGACGAGGAGATCGGCCGCGGCCGGTACGGGTCTCTGCCGCCCAAGAAGCGCTCCTCGCTGGCGAAGGCGCTCCTCGAGCTCTTCCCACTCGATCTGCTCCAGCAGGTCCCGGGATTCGGCAGCAAGCAAGGGGCGAACGGTCCGTACGCCACGATCTTCGGGGCTGCTGGACTTCTCGTACCGGTGCGCAGTGCCGAGGGCCGGATCGTCGCTCTGAAGGTACGGGCCGATCAACCTGGCGATGGCCCGAAGTACACGTACCTCAGCTCGGGAAGGCATGGCGGACCAGGATCTGGAGCGCGCGACCACTACCCGCTGAACAGAACAAATCGCGGGCCGAGGATCAGGATCACCGAGGGCGAGCTGAAGGCCGACGTGGCCACGGCGAAGAGCGACATCTACACCATCGGCGTCCCGGGCATCGGGCGCTTCTCTTCGGTCCTCACGTCCATCCCAGCCTCCGACGAGATCCGACTCGCACCCGATTCCGATGCGAGGACCAATCCGCACGTCGCTCGCAGCGTGCTCGAGGCGATCGCCCAAGCTCGAACGCTCGGGCTCAACTTCAGTGTCGAGACCTGGAGCCCAGAGATCGGGAAGGGCATCGACGACGCGCTCAGCTCTAGAGCGGAAATCCGCGTGCTCCGCGGAGAGGAGATCGCCGCGTTCGAGGCCCGATTGCTGGAGCTGCTCGGGGATCACGGCAGTACGGCATCGCCGTCGTTTGAGCCGCAAGGCGGCCTCAGCTTCAGCGACCCGGATCTCAAAGCAGACTTTGTCGCCGCGGTTGCCTACGCACAGGAGCACGGTTCGCCGGAGACCATCTACCAGAGCGCTCTCCTCGACCGCCTAGCGAGACTTCCATCCGTCGAGGTGGAGCACCTCCTCGCTTTCCTCCAGGGTCGGCTCAAGAAGCACTTCAGCTTGGCGACGATGCGTCGTCTCCTCAAGGAGCGCGGATACCGACCAGGAGCTCTCAAGAGGCAGGAAGGTGACGGCCCCGAGCCCGGGAGCGAGTACCGCGAGACCGCAAACGGGATCGTCTGGGATCGCCCGACCAAGGACGGAGTCATCTCCGTGCCGCTCACCAACTTCACCGCGCGCGTGATCTCCGAGATTCACCGCGATGACGGACTGGAGGTGACGAGAGAGTTCGAGATCGAGGCGCAGCTCGACGGCGCGACCTACACCTTCACCGTGCCGGCGGCGTCCTTCGCAACGATGGCTTGGCCAGCGGCGGAGCTGGGCGTGAAGGCGATCCTCTACCCGGGCGCGTCGATCAAGGATCACGCCAGGGCTGCGATTCAGTTCCTCAGCGGGGGCGCGCTGAAGCGAACCATCTACTGCCACCTCGGTTGGCGATCGATCCCTGGGCTGGGCTGGATCTACCTCTTCGAGGGCGGATTCATCTCACCCCACCCACCCGAATGGCCCCAATGGCCCCAGTTCTTCGTTGAGACTACCCTCGCGTGTGGAGACAAAAAATTCGCCCTGCCCAAGCCGCCAGAAGGTTCCGACGCCACCAAAGCGGTTCGCGCTTCCCTCCGCTTCCTCTCCCTCGGGCCCGACCGGATCACGTTCCCGCTCTACGCCGGGCTCTGGCGCGCCTCTACCGACACTGTCGACTTCGCGCTCTTCGTCTTCGGGCTGACCGGCGTCTTCAAGACGCAGCTCGCGGCGCTGATCCAGTCGCACTGGGGAGCAGGACTCGATGCGCAGCACCTGCCAGGCTCATGGACGAGCACGTCTAACGCGCTGGAGAAGCAGGCCTTCCTGCTGGCGAACGCCGTCTTCGTGATCGACGACTTCTGCCCGGTCGGCAACTCGAGCGACCAGCAGCGCGCATACCGTGATCTCGACCGGATTCTGCGCGCCCTCGGCAATCATGCAGGCCGTGGTCGCATGCGTGCGGACGGCTCGCTTCGCCCGACCTACGTGCCGCAGAGCTTGATCGTCATTACGGGCGAGGAGCTGCCCGCTCGCCAATCAGCTCTGGCTCGGACACTCACCATCCAGGTCTGCGGGGGCGAGATCGCCCCCGAAGCGCTCACGCATGCCCAGCACGACGCTGCATCTGGCTTATACGCCGGAGCCCTCGCGGCTTTCCTGCGATGGGCGTCGAGCCGCCTCGATGAGCTCCGGGCCTGGCTTGGAGTCCGGCGCCAAGAGCTTCGGGATCAACTTCGGAGATCCACGAACCACCGTCGGACACCGACGACGATCGCGGACCTCAAGGCGGGGTTCGAGCTGTTCCTGCGCTTCGCAACGGAGATCGCCGCCGTCACCCGTGCGGAAGCCCGAAGGCTCGACGAGCGTTGCTGGGAGGCTCTACTCGAGGCCGCAGCCGCTCATGCAGACCACATCCAGGCGAGCGAGCCGGCGCAAGAGTTCCTGGATCGAATCCGATCCGCGCTCTCCTCCGGGAAGGCACACCTCAGCGCGCGGGAGGGCATGCTCCCGATCCGCTGCTGGCATCCTCGTACGGTTGGCGGCGGTCGAACCCAGATGACATCCACGCCACGGCCCTCGAATGGAGGCCGCAGGGCTTGCATATCGGGTGGGTCGAAGGGGACGACATCTACCTCGACCCACATGCCGCGATCAAAGTCGCCAACGAGCTGGCCACCGATTCGAACCGCCCCCAGTTCGAAGTTCGCAGCCTCGGTCGGGCCCTCAAGGAGCGAGATATGCTCCGGTCCACCGATTCGGGTCGAGGCAAGACTCTTCTGCGGCGGAAGCTCGACGGCGCAAAGAAACTTGTACTGCACCTGGGGAGGGAGACGCTGGTTTCTGGGGCCATTGGGGCCACCGAGCATCCGAACGAAGCCGACGATCCCGAAGAGCTCGAATCGGAAGAGAAGGAAGCGGAAGGAGCCGAGCGGGGCCATGGGGGAGTCGTTCCGCCGGAGGCGGACTCTGAGCGCCGTTCGTCACCGGACGAGCAAGACTCCGAGCTCCCGCCCTCGCTCGACGGGTTGGCCGACGAGATCCGCGACATCTTCCGAGACGACGACGACGCGGAGGCCGCCACATGAATCCGGCCATCGCGTTCCAGACGCCGCTCCGGCGTCATCGGCATAGGATCGACCGCTGTGCCGCCCTGCTCGCGGAGCGCGCTCTCGACCGTGCGAGCGATGCGATCGCTCAGGCCTCTGACGAGATCGCAGTCCACTCCGGCATCGAGCCTCGGCTTGCCCGCCTCGCCCTCGAAGCCGCCCTGTCGCGCCTCGAACCCCGCACTGCTCCTCCGCGCCCATCGACGATCCGCGAAGCGACAGCGGCCGATCACTCCCAGCACGGATCTGCGCCGTCGATCTGCTGGAACTGCCGATGTACGGCGTGGTGGAAGACGGACGACAGGTCCTCTCGCTGGCTCTGCGCCCGGTGCTCGCCGCCTGACTCGTCACATGCAGGGCTGTGGCACGAGCCAAGCGCCGCCGACCTGGAGGATGCGGCCCGCGAGCCGCGCTGGAGCGAGACTCCGGAGCAGCACGACTACCTCTTGCTGCGCCTTCGCCAAGTCGCGCGCGACGCCGCTCGGTCCGCCGCCGATCTTCTGGGCGCCTGGCGCCCGGCCCCGCGCGCGAGCGCCGACCTCCGCACACTCGATTGGCACTCGGTAACGGACGCCGCCGCGATCGTCGCCGCCGTGGAGGAGCTCCGCGGCTGGGCGTTGGAGGATGTCCCCGCGGCTCACGATGTCGCCCTGCGCGCGCTGGCAGGGCTGCTCGGCTGGCCTGCTGCCGCGCTGTCGCCGGTGCTCGACCACGCACTCTCGTTGCTGAGCGCAGGACCGAGCAGCGCCGCGATCACGGCGCTCGGTCGGCGATGGCCTGAAGGCCATGCGCCAGGCTCGGCAGATCCGATCCCGCTGAGGATCGATGAGGCCACTGAATCACTTCTGCCTGCGCACCCGCACCTTGTTCTGCTTCTTCTCGGCGTTCGTCCGAGAACGCGAGAGCGCGCGACAGCGAGTTCCAAGGTCGATGCGCATCGGACAGCCAGCGCGCCGTCCGCCGGACTTGGAAGCGACGAGCACACCAGCGCAGCACGCTTGGATCTAAAGCCGCCGGTGTCATGCCACTCGTGTCGAGGCCAGAGCTTCTTCCGCTTCGATCAGCCGTGGTCGACGTGGACATGCGCGACGTGCCATCCGCCTGTTCTGCCGGCAGAGCGCTTCCTCTGGCACGACCTCGGATCCAACTCCGAGCCGAGCTCCGCAGCCGTAGAGCTACCGGAGCGCGCGGATGGAGATCGCGGCTCTGCGAGCGCGGTCCGCCGCGGGGGAGCGAAGCAGTCATGAACCAACTGCCGCGGGTCCTCGCGTGTCGTCTGCTCGACCAAGCGCCGTTGCATGCTCGGCAGGTCGTTGCAGCGCGTGGAGCGATACGACGCCTTCGCTTCTCGGGACGCCACACGTCGAGACCTCCACCGGATCGACCGGATCAGATCCGTGACCGTTCCGTCTTCTTGCTACCTGGAGAACCACAACATGACTCTCGCTCATCGCCTTCCTCTCGACATCTCCGCGCACTTGCGCGACCTCACCGAACGTTCGATCGCAGGCCGCTGGCCGATCCTCGATTCCTGGGGCGAACCCGGGGCGACGCTGACCAGCGTCAAGGTGCAGGACGTGCCCTACGACGTTCGCGATCCCCGTGCCGTCGCGTATCTCACCATCGAGCTCGCGGGTGGCATTCGAATCGATGGCATGGCGCTGCGCGTGAACTCGCGAGGCGAGCTCCTCGTGAAGTTCCCTCCCCGCGAACGTCATCACAGGCGGCGAGGAACCGCGGCGCTACCGATCAACGATCACGCGCGCGGAGCGATCGAGAAGGCAGTGCTCGAGGCGCTCGAGCTCCAGCGCCCTCCGGCGTTGCGCTGAAGGCCTTCAAGGCTCATGCGCTCTACCGCTTAGAGCATCAACTCACACACCTCGCTCCGAGATCAAACGTGCAGGCTCGATGGCGATTTCTACGTGCACGAAGAAGGACAGAAACAGATGACTGCTACCCAAGATCAGCTCGACCTCGCCCGCGAATCCCGTCTCCGCAGCAAGGCGCGTCGCCAAGGACTGCGCCTCGTGAAGTCGCGCTCGCGCACTCCCGCGCACCACGACTGGAGCACGTACGGCTTGATGAACGCGCAGACCGCATACGTCGTCGCAGGTAGTCAGGGCTCGGGCCTCGGCCTCTCGCTCGACGATGTCGAGCGCATCCTCGCGGAGTGATTCCACAGCATCCGCATCGCCGCGCTATTCCGTGCGGCGATGCAGGACTTCCCACCATGAACCAACCGCATCGACATCCTGCGTTGCAGCGTCTCCGCCGCCGTCGCCAGACACTTCGCGGCTCGTGGCGCGTTGGCACGGCGACGCTGACGGCGATCACGATCACGCCAGCGTCTGAGCTCAACGGCGACGACGGCTTGCTCGCGTTCCTCAACCTCGAGCTCGACGGGCTGGTCCGGATCGACGGCGTGACGCTGCGGCTGACGGAGCATGGCCAGCTGTCGTTGAGCTTCCCATCGCGCACATCACGCCGCGGCACGAAGCATGCACTCGTGCGGCCCACCGATCGTGCGGCCCGGCATGCGATCGAGCGCGCGATCTTCAACGCGCTCGGCATCCGCCAGGAGCCATCGCGATGAAGCTCCGCCCTCTCACCTCGTCTCCGCTGATCCGCGCCTTCGTCACCGATCCCGCCGTGATGACACCCGATCAGCGTCTCACCGAGATCGCGAGCATCCTCGCCCATGGCTACCGCCGGACCCACGCTGCGGCGCGCTGCGAAGATGAACTTGCTTCGAGCGCGAGCTTCGAGCCTGAGTGTGCGCTCCGGACTCAGGAGAACGCATCATGACGGTGGAAGATCAGATTCGAGCGCTTGCGGATCTCGACTACAAGGGGCTCGTCGCGCGCTACGAGGAGTTGGTCGGGAAGCCGCTGCGGCAGCGGAACGCGCCGTTCCTGCGGAAGCGCATCGCGTACGCGATCCAGGAGCGCGAGTACGGCGGGCTCAGCAACGCGGCGCGTCGGCGCATCGAAGCACTCGCGGCCGAGATCAAGCTGCCGCTCGGCGAAGTGCGTGTACCACGGCGCTCCGACAAGATCCAGCCCGGGACGGTGCTGCGGCGCGTCTGGAAGGGAATGGAGCAGTGCGTCCTCGTCCACGCCGAGGGCTACGAGTGGAACGGGACGATCTACGGCAGCCTCTCCGCCGCAGCGAACGCGATCACGGGATCGCGCTGGAACGGCAAGCTCTTCTTCGGCCTCACGAAGGGAACCAAGACCTCATGAAGCTCGCAGCAACGAAGACGCGCGGCGAGAAGCGCGCAGCGCCGGCATCCGTACGCGTCGCGGTCTACTGCCGTCAGAGCGTCGAGAAGGAGATGGAGTTCTCGAGTTGCGACGCGCAGCGAGCGACGATCGAAGCGTACATCGCGGCGCAGGCTTCGAACGGCTGGTTCGCGCTGCCGGATCGCTACGACGACGCCGGATACTCAGGCGGCAACATCCAGCGACCGGCCTACCAGCGCTTGATGCAGGACGTTCGAGAGGGTCGCGTCGATGTCGTCGCGGTCTATCGGATCGACCGCTTGAGCCGCTCGATGAGCGACTTCACGGCGACGTTGAGCGAGTTCGCGAAGCACGCGGTCTCCTTCGTCTCGGTGACGCAGGCGTTCGACACGTCGACATCCACCGGCCAGTTGATGGCGAATCTGCTCGGATCGTTCTCGCAGTTCGAGAGGCAGCAGATCGGCGAGCGGATCCGCGACAAGATGGCCGAGACGCGGCGCCGCGGTGGGTGGCAAGCGGGTTTCGCACCGTATGGCTACCGCAGCGCGAAGGGTGCATTGAACGTGGTGAAGGAGGAGGCGGAGGTCGCCGAGCTGATCTTCGAGCTCTACCTCGCCATGAACGCTCTCTCGAACGTCGCTACCGAGCTGAACGCGCGCGGCCATCGAATGCGGAGCGGCAAGCACTGGAGCAAGAAGGAGGTGCATAGGGTGCTCCGTTGCAAGACGCTGGCTGGCTGGGTGCCGTACGCGGGCGAGTGGTACGAAGGGAAGCACGCGCGGATCATCGACCGCGGGCTCTTCGAGCTCGTGCAGACGAAGCTCTCGAAGCAGAGCTTGCGAGGCGGCTCTTCCGCGAAGAACAAGTACGGCTTGCTCTTGCGCGGGTTGCTCCACTGCGCGCGCTGCCAGCGGAGCATGGTGGTGACCTACTCGATGACGCCGACGAAGCGCTTCCACTACTACGTATGCCGAAGCCGACACGATGCGGAACCCGATCCTTGTCCGGGCTCGCGTGTCGCGGCGGGGAACATCGAGGGCTTCGTTGTGCAGCAGATCGAGGCGATCGGCTCCGACCCGCGTGTCTTGGCGAGGGCGCTGCAAGCGACGTTGGATCAGGCGCGCGCTCGCGTACCGGAGCTCGAGGCCGAGAGACGGCGGCACGGCGACGAGATTCGGAAGCTGCGTGCCGAACGGGAGCGCTTCCTGGTCGGCATCGCCGCCGGCGGACCTGCCGCCAGTGTGCTCTCCGAGCGAGTCGGGCAGATCGATGAGAGCATCGCGCGTGCGGAGCGGGCCGAGCACGTGGCGCAGGGCGAGCTGTTCGTGATCGCAGGTCTCGAGTTGAAGGACGCCGAGATCCGCGCGGCACTGACGCAGTTCCACGGCGTCTGGGCGAAGCTCGTCGCGAAGGAGCGCGCGCGCATCCTGAGCCTGCTGATCGAGAGGATCGACTACAACGGCGAGGCCGGCGAGATCGAGATCAAGTTCCGACCCGGTGGGATCCGCGCACTCGGAAACCACGCGACGATCGCGGAGGAGTCGGCGTGAATGGCACCTCCGTCTCGCTCCGCTTCAAGCTGCCGTTCGGCGCGCGCGGAAGGCGGAAGCGCGAAGCGGGATCCGAGCCGCCGTCGCGGGTCGCGCGCATGATCGCCTTGGCGCACCACATCGACGACCTCGTCGAGCGCGGTGTCGTCTCGAGCTACGGCGAGGTGGGCCGGGCTCTCGGTTTGAGCAGTACGCGAATGGTGCAGGTCATGGATCTCGTGTTGCTCTCGCCGCGGATTCAGGAGGCGTTGCTGCTCGGGGAATTGGTGATGTCGCCGAGGCGGGCGCAGAAGCTGATCAAGCTCGGGCTGTGGGAGGAGCAGGAACTGATCTTCGCCGACGTGATCAGGCGAACGACTAGCTCTTAGTCGTCGCGCCATCGGAAGAGCCCTGCTCTCGCATCTCGGCTGCTCGGACCCGCTCCGGCTGTGCATAAGCATCGCGCAGCTTTTGAGCGGACCACGTTCGCATCTCTTGTGAAAACCTAACAGCTAGTTCGTGGCGACGCTCTCGCCCGTTACCGGGTTCCCGCGGAGCTTCGCTATTATCGGCTGTTGTCATGATCGCATTCTACTCCTCGCCGCACTGAAACGGCAACAACTCTGTTCCCAGTGATTTCTCGAATTCCTGGAGAGGAAGCATCGGCAGTTGAACTCGTGGCGCCGCGGTCTCTGGATTCCATGGAGACAGCTTTCCGTCGTCGCGCTTTCGGCGTAACTGGTATCCACTGCTTAGTGCCATCGAGAAGTAGTCGAAGAACCGACGCGGACCGACTCCCAGGTAAGGCTCGAAGCGAACACGATCATCATCGGCCTGCCCTCCGGGCTCTACTTCTAGTATGTCCTTGCTGTGCAGTTCCATTGCGCGACTCTTCGGATACGGTTCCACATAAACGACACGACTGATGCCGGCACCGATAATGTGGCGGGCGCAGTTATGACACGGAAAGGTGGTCGTGTACAGGATGGCTTGACTCGTGCTGCGCCCAGTTCTGCCGCACGCGAGCAAGGCTTCCATCTCTGCATGCACCGCGCGACCGTACTCGGTAATATCGCGCAGCTTAGTATGTTCGAGCTTGGCAATTAGGTCTTCCTTTGCCTCGGGGTCGATTGTGGTTGCTATTTCGGTAAGTAGCTCGCGGCGGACTCGCATGTTCCAGTCTTCACCTCGTGCAATGTCTCGGTCGTCGCCGTCGCTTGGCCAGTACAGCCCTCCGCCGCATCGGGGGACGTCGTTGGCTCCGACTGCTAAAACGTCTCCTGAGCTCGATACTAGGGCCGCCCCAACTTGCCTGGAAAGGTCTCCAGATCGGAGTGCGCTTGAGAACGCGAGGAACATGTGATGTTCGTCCGCGGTTGGGGTTATTCCGGGATGACCAAAAATCAGTTTCATGAACCTATCGAGTGGAGCTGGCCGAGATGTGCTGCCCCAGGGTAGAAATACGTCGGCGCGATGAAACGTCTCGCGAGTTTGCTGGCCGTGTGTCTTTCCGGGTTCTTGCTTGTCGCGAGCTACATGTTCGCGCGCCTCTTTGTCGTTGATTCCCGGATTGCGCTGGAGCTCGGCAATTCGTTCGGATTCGGATGCAAAAAGCGCAATCAAGTGAAAGCTCCCGCCATATACAAGTCGAAGTGACGCCACTTCTTCTGGGTGCTTTAGGGACCATATTACGTAGGCGGTTGGCTTGGTTCTGCTTGGCCTGCGGCTCGCGATATCTAGCATGACGGCCCTCGCAAGGGCGTCCTTGCTGACGCTCGAACGTATTGATGACCCGGCGTCCATTGATGATCGGAGCCGCGAATCTTCCGAGCTCGAATCGATGCTGATTTCTTTGAAGTCAGTCAAGAGGGATGACACTCGAATGAGTTCCACTTCGTACCCATATGGTGCAAGAGTTCTTCTTAGTTCTGCTTCGAAGGAATCTCGCCGGACACCTATTGGTGCCGCGACGCCGAAGTAGAGGTCGGAGCGCTGTGATTGTGCGATTTCATCTGCTGTCTTAAACGGCATGGCTGGTGGCTCGATGAGGTGGTTGGGAGTGCGATTCTTTCGTGTTCGCTTGGTTGCGTGGAGGTGCTTGCCTTAGAAACCTGGGGGCTAACGGAGCACGTACACAAGCTGGGAGTAAGGAGCCAACGTCGTCTCTTTTCGGTCGTTCTGCTCTCGCGCCGCGGCTAGCTTTGTCCCATTCTGCGCCGCCGCGACGATCGGCAGCACCCCGGGCTCAGAGTCGAGCCAGTCCAGGGTGGCTGGCCCCTTCGGGTCAGGATGCTGCTTGAGGGTCTCGCGTGCTTCGAGGATCAGATCCGCGACGACCAGCTCGTCGCCCGCACCGACCGGCGCGTCGAGCGAGACGGTTGTGGACGCCGTTCGCGGCGCGTCGTGCACGCGATCGGCGAGCGAGTCGAGGGCCAGCTCCGGGTCCTCGCGGAAGCGGCCTTCGAGGCCGTGCACGGCGACGACCGGGTCGATGGATTCGGCTCGGCTTTGCAGCGTCCTGAGTTGTCTGCGCTCGTCGGGGTTGAGCTTCACACCGCCGCTCTCCACGGGTCGGGGGTAGAGAGGCGACGCTATCCGGCGAGGACTGAGTGGGCAAGAAGAGGCGCGCGAACGGACGCGCGCTTCTCAGTCCTTACGGCGATCGCTGACGCTCCCTTCGCAACTCTTCGTCGGTGCAAGGTACGCAGAAGTACTTGCTTCCGATCTGCGAGTAGCCGTCCTTCGCACGCACGATCACGCGCCTACATCGAGAGCAGCTCGTCGGCTTGAAGGACGGAGGGTTCTCGAGCTTCTCGAAGTTGTACTTGTTCGTCCCGAACTCGACGTAGTCCTCGGTCTGGTACTCGGCGCGGCACTTCGCGCAGTCCTGCCAGCGGCCTTCGTGCTTCGCTCCGTGGTGTGCGGAGCAGAGCGTACGACGCGTATGGTTCACCCAGCAGCTGTTCCGCGCGTAGGAGAAGGCGCGATAGCTGGTGGCATCGTCGCAGATCCAGTGGCCGCAGCACGTCGTCTTCGTGAGGTTCGCGGTCTTCCCGCAGAGTCCGCAGCGCGGGCGCTCGGCTTTCTTTTTGGGAGCCTGATCGAGCCGAGGTAGGGCTCGGAGATGCGGTATGCGGACGGCTGGCAGGTTCAGCACGAGGGTGTGGTCCTGCGGGATGTCGAGCTTGATCTCCACGAAGGCCGGTGGCACGCGCGCCGCTTCTGCCTCCGCCTCGGCATCGAAGAGCCGGGCGCGTTGGACTTGATGATGGTCTACCGGTCGTCCGCTTTGGGTGCGCAGGCGATACCGGTGGTTCTCGGCGCTCCCCCAGACCTCGACGATGATGGCGAACTCCCAGGGATGGCTCCAGCGCAGCGGCGGCGAGAGCAGGACCTGGAGAGGCAGCTTCTGCTCGAGCGCCTTCTGCATGAGCTTGGGCAGCTCGGACTGGAAGACCTCGCACCAGGGCGCCGGGATCCACTCATCGATGGCGCGCCAGCGGAGCCGAACGGAGCCGTGGAGCCGGCCGTACTCGTAGAGCGCGAAGAGGTGGTAGACGCCCTGCTCGAGGCGGTGGCGAACCCTCGATTCCTTGCCGCTCGCGAAGAGGGCCGCGATCTGCTTCTCGTCCCGGAACGCGCGCTTGATGCCGCAGCTGCTTTCCAGCAGGAGCTCGTTCGTGATCACGAGCTTTCGGCCCACGGTGCCGAGTAGTTTCGTCTTCTGCGGCGGACCGAGCTCGACGAGGAAGCGTTCGCCGGGTTCGAAGCCGAGCGCACGGACGAGTGAGCGCACTTCCATCGCGCCGATCCAGTCGAAGCCCTGGAGGCGCGTCCGGACCTGCTCGAGCTCCTCACCGACGAAGGTCTCGACCTTTGCGGTGGCGACATCGAGAAGGGCTAGAGCCCGCGTGGCTGCCTTCGATGGCCAACTGTAGAGGATCGCGCGCCGCAGCTTCGACTGTTCCATGCGCTGCGCCTCGAGCTTCTCCTCCCAGGCGCTCTGCCGCGCGGCGATCACTTCCGGGTCGCGCGGCATCATCCACGGTGTCCGCTTCACCATCGCGACGCGCTTCCGCACCGCGACACGCGCCTTTCGCAGGGCGTCCTCGGCGTGCTTTGCGATCGACCAACGGCCGTCGGCGAGCACGGTGACGCTCGAGGCAGGGCGCGCGAAGCCGGGATACTCGGCCTTCAACCGCTGCTGTACCGCGCGGCTCTGCACGAACGCAGCCACGTCCGCCGGTGCCATCGGTCCCTCGTGCGCGTCGAGGACCGCGAGCGCGAGGCGCGACTCTGGCCACGCCCACAGATGCGCATTCCGGAACGCAAGGTCGAGCTCTTCGATGCTCAGGCGCGCGTCCGGCCCGGGCTCCGGAGGAGGCTCTGCACGCGGAGCTCGATCGGGTCGCGGGCGGAGAGCGAGCCGGAAGAGGTAGGTCTCCATCTGCGAGCTACGCGTCTCGAGCCCATAGAGCTCGCCATCGCGCACGACAGGCAGACGCGCCGGCTTGCAGCGCTGCAGCGAGAGCAGCGCGCTCAGGAAGTCCGCGATGCCAGCTTGCTCGAAGCGCGTGGCGATCTGCACCAGCGTCATCGGCTCGCCGCGCTCGAGCAGCGCGAGGATGAGCCGCGTGTAGGTGTTGACCTCACGGTTCGAGTGGAACGACTCGAGGCGAGGAGCTTCGATGCCCAGAGCGTCGCAGTACGCGTTCAACGGGAGCCTCCTCAGCACAGGCCGCTGCGGGTCGTCAGCCGATGGAGATAGACGACGCGGCGATGCTCGTCGAGAGGACCAGGCCCAACACGCAGACCGGCGCCGCGGCTCCCGGCCACGAAGCAGAAGTCCTGCGCGCTGCGTCCCACCCGGACCTCAGCACCGGATTCGAACTTTCTGCCCGCCGCTCCGGCGCCGCGAACGCCTCACCCCAGCAGTTCTGCGGCCCGCCTCCGGAGCAAATGGTGGCGAGAGAGCGCCATTCTCCGAAAGTTCGAAGAGAGTCCCGCGAAGCCGCACGGTGGGACCCGTATGCGTCGCGCGAGAGATGCCTCGGGACGCAGATCGCATAGGATGGCGCGCGAAGATGCGGACGCCGTAAGTTACGTCAGGAAACGAGCTTAGCGCAGCTTGGCCGGTCTCTCCGGAGCGGGCTGCATGAGCCCGTGGGCGGCCTTCTTGAGCGCGCTTCTTCCGAACCTTTGCTTTCCGTGGGACTCTGGTTCGCAGCTTTCTGAGCGAATGTTGCCAGCAGCGACTGTATCGCGGGCGGATGGATGCCCTTCCGGCCTGAAGCCGGATGCGCGAGCTCGAGGACGCCGGTGACACGACGGTTGCAGGAGTCCGAGGGCCCGACGGTGGATGACGGGTCGTCGGCGTGCAGCAGGCGCTACCCGAGGAACGAGGCGACTCTCGCAAGGCGAACCCGACAGGAGCTCGAACGGGTGGCGCCGCTAGCGCGGCGGGAGCGAGAGCAGCTCGACTGCGAGTAGCGTCAGCGCATCCCTCAATCGGGCCCGGAATTGAGACCGGTATCCGGCTCAGGAGCAAGCTCCACGCTCTACCAGGATCGGGTTCGCGTTCGCCCTCGGTGGGTCTCCGCGCGCGCCGGTCGGAAGAGTCTCGAGGACTTCCCGAAAACGCTCATATCACGGCAAGGTGCCTCCTCATCAAGACTTAGAGCTCGCTCGCGACAGGCGCGGGTCCGGGAGCACCAGGAAAAAGTCCCAAGTCGCACGACCTCTTTCGCCGCGAAATCCTCCCTACAGGGTGCCGAGCGCGTGCTCGGTCGGTCCGAACATGCCTGGTTCTGGGGCGCGGTACCTCGGGGGCGATGGTCGGAGCGGAAGAATCTGAGGAAACCTGGCGGACGGTGCCCACGGATCTCGTGTTGGTGGGTGCCGACGCTGGTGCTGGTCGGTCCGGTCCTGCCGGTGTCTGGGGCGTGCGCCTCGGCGGTGGGGGTCGGGCGGAGGATTCGGGGGAAGGGTCGCGGTTACCGCGGTCGGATCCTGTGCTAGGCCCTAGCGGGCAGGTAGATGCCGACGTAGCTCCTCGTGCCGGTGTGCGAACCAGGCGAGGTGCGATCTCGACCCTGCGGTCATTCCAACTGGTCAGCCGAGTCCGATGCGAGGCGGTGATGTCGGGTGCCTAGATGGGAGAACAATTCTCCCACACCACATGGAATGGGACATCCTGTTCGTCCACACGACCGAGCACGGCTACCGATTCTTGTCGGGAGTCCAGCAGAAATTGGGGCGCGCATCAAGTCCTCTGTTGACACCTGTATGCCGGGCTCATAGCATTCCGGTGCTACTGCTTCCCTGGGCATGGGTAGCTCGAATCTTGCAATAATTGATTCAGCGCTAAGGGGCGAGGCTAGCATGAGTACGTTTGCGGGCAGCACATCTTTGTCGATAGCTGGCTCGCGGAGATCCAGGTTTTCCGCATTGGCGGTGGGGTTGATTTTCTTGGCTGCTGCCGGAGCTCAGGCGCAACTTCCGCACTTCCGCGGAGACCCGCCTAATGCTTCGCAAGCAGCAGCGATCGATCGTGGGCTCGCGGCCCTGGACGCAGCGATCGAGACAGCTAAGAATAATCAGCCGCCGTTCAATGCGAACGACGTGGGTC
Source organism: Planctomycetota bacterium (assembly GCA_016719295.1). GTDB lineage: Bacteria > Planctomycetota > UBA1135 > UBA1135 > JADKAF01 > JADKAF01. The sequence goes on along the minus strand of JADKAF010000001.1, from coordinate 4,545,087 downwards.
GTCTCGAACGTGCGCGTGACGCGGTCAGGAAAGCGCGGGACGGTAAAGTACCTCCGGGAGAATATGGGCCTCCTGAGACGCGACTTCGTGTGCGCCCGCTTGAGCCGAAGAAGATGCAGGCCCGTACGGAAGAGGCTTCCGACAAGAACGGGACCGTATCTGGAGGCTCGGAGGTCCTAGACGGCGCGGAGTCAATTTCGGTCGATACGGGCCTCCTGAATATGCCGCCCACCGAGTACGGCGACGAGGTGCTTGCCGGCACTCTCGCTCACGAGGGGGCTCGGCTGCGACATACTTACAGTAGAAATAAGGACAACCCGAGCCCGGCAGAGAAATGCCAATCCTACAAGCTGACCTTGGATGCGCTGGAAGTGCATTTAACGGTGAACTCAGCACTCCTCGTTCGTGCGGACCAACAACAAAGCCATGGCCTCCATGCGCTTCTGCTCCGCCGAGGACAAGTGATTCGCGAGAACATCAAGCAAGTCAGGGCCGCACTAGACAGGAACTGCTAGGTTTGAAGTGAGGACGAGTAAGATGATGCGAACACTGCTCTTCTTGGCAGTCTTGACGACCGCCGCCCCTTTCCCGCTCTTCTCGCAACAACGAGAGGCTAGGGGCTACGTGGGGACCATCCTGAATCCCTTGACGGTAAGCGATACAGGGCTTCTCGAGTTGGGTTTGGCTTCCTTCCAGACGGGGGTCACGGTACCCGGTGGCGCCGACGTCTTCGGGGACATTCAGGCAGACGAGTTGGAAATTGTCATCGTCGGGCGCGATTCCAATGGTATCGGTCGCGTCGAGCATTGGATCGTAAGCCAAGGGCTGACGTTCACTCTGCAGTCGAGCCATCAAGATCCCGCCTCTGACTATGCGGACGTGGCCTTCAACGAGGCCGCAAACGAGATCTACCTCCTCGACGCGAGTCTGTCCGTGATCTGGAGGAACTCTTGGGACGGCAACTCGGCCTTGCCGACCACCGGTTGGCAAGTCTGGGCTTCGCCTCTAGATCTTCCGGAGCTCGTGAACTCCGCGGACATGATCGTCGAGATCGACGAAACGACCGGGGCCAACAAGCTATTTCTGGGGCGATACGACGAAGGTCTCAGCGGCATCGGTGCGTACGCCCTAGTCTCGGGAACTCCGGGACAACTCACAGTGAACCGATACAATCAGACGGCTGACATTGCGTGCGACAACCTCGCCGTGTCCATCGGAGCCTCCGAAGGAGATACGACCCTGATGGTGACAGGGCCTAGTTCAACCGTCGTCGAGGTGTTTGATCTCGAGTCCCATGTTGTCCTCGGCCAGGCTACGATTCCGACCGCCTCAGATCAGGTCGTCGTTTCTCTTTCTTCGGCCCTTGAGATCGGGAGATGGTACACGACGAACAAGTTCGGATCGGTTCCGGAGCCCGAATGGGGATTCCGCTGCATGCGGAGATACGGGTTCTCCGAGACGTTTTCCGACGGTACGTCTCTGCATGCTATTCCAGAGCCCGTCGATCCGGTGGTGGGAAACCTGGATTTCAAAGTCTTCTTGCCCGTGCGGAGTAGCTCGCCGCCGAGTCAATCTGTCGAACTCTTGGGTCTGATGTCGATCGCGTTTCGCGATTCGGCCGGAATGGACCCGGTAATCCCGTTCGGAAACAACATGCTGCTCATAACGAGCATCTTCCTTCCAATCGTGGGTTCGGTGGAGCAGACCGGTGAAGGCGGCGTTCACTCGGAGATACCGATTCCAAACGATCCCTACCTCGCTGATGTCGTGACTCTCGTTCAGTTCTTGATGAATGACAATGCCGTCGTCCGAGTCAGCGAAATCGTTGGATTCCAGATCCTTCCTGCTGGTACTAGTTCCTTCGCTTCCGGTGGCGGCTCGCGGCTGCAGAGTGCTGGTGGCGGCGGCAGAAACTCTCAGCAAGCCGCTTGCAGGGATTGGGTGAACGGAACCTCCTCTATCCTTCGCAGGACGGATCTCATCCAAACCGTTATATCGCGGCGAGGCCCGTAACCCTGCTTCTTGTTAGTCCAATCCGGACAGGGTCTTCCGGGAATCGTGTGGATAGGTGTGAGCTCTTCTCCGTGTCGCCGCCTGCGCTTGCAAGCGGTGCTCCGCGTCACGACCTCCTGGACTTCTCCGTCCGGACCTCCGGCACAGTACGCCCCGCCTCGCCCGGCGACAGCGCAGCACCTTGACCGCGGCCATTCTTGGCGCTTGAGCACGCGCTACCACCGGACCTACGACCACCGGCTTCGCGAGTGGGTGTGGCGAAGCGGCATTCCGGGACAAGCCGCGTCACAGCGCGACATTGCGCATCGGTCTTCGGAACCGGTGGTCGGGGGTTCGAATCCCTCCGGGACTATCGCGTAAGTCGTTGTAGTTGCGCGACTTACGAACGGGCGCATCCGGGCGGAGAGGCTCGAAAAGTGCCGGACTCACCACTTTTGTCACCATTCCTGCGGCGTTCTGGCCGGGTCGGGTGACACAGCGCGACGCAGGCGGACAGGTCCATCGGCCGATCCGATCGCTGGAATTCGCGGGCGGACATAGCGCGACACTGTGACCCGAACGGGGCGGGTTGGGAGGGCGAGGACGAGGTCACCGGAGCGGCTCGGGCTGACCGGCCGACCGTTCTCTCGCCGCGATCCGCGAGCTCGTCGTGGCTTCGCTGCCGATGAGATCGATGGCTCCGGCGCGCAGAAGCGGCACCGCCGTCTGCCGGAACTCGAGGGCGCGAAAATGGGCGCTGGGATCCGCCCGTCGGTGATCGTGGCGGCGCGGGACGTGGGCGGCACGTGGAGATCTCGGTCGGCCATGCCGCTGACGGATCATCCATCGGCGCGTCCAGACCTCGCCCACGTGCTGGTCGATCGATCGCGAGCCCGAAGGACACGTTGCGGGACGCCGGCGCCCCAAGCGTTCCTCTGCTGCCGGAGCGAATTCGCTCGAGCGAAGGGGCGACCAGGTCGAAAGCAGCTCCGCTGTTCAGAAACTGCGTGACGGAAGACGTCGCGAAAAGTCCGGATTGGCCTGACGGGGAGCACGGTCGGCGCTCGAGGCGCTCGGCGTGACGGAACTCGTTGCCGAATGTCCGGATTGGACTGACACGGAGCAGGGACGAGAACCAGCAACGCCGCCCAAATCGCAACGTGGGTCGTTGACCTTGCCTGCGGAGATCTTGGGGACAAACGTACGTTTCTCTTCGCTTTCCACTGGATCGTCCTGCCGACGAGCCGATCCTTGAGCAGCCTCCGCGACTCCCGAGATCAAGTCAATGCCAAACTCCTCCCGCGGGAGAACGTGCGGGACAGCCCAAGGCCGTCCGTGCGCTGGGCTGGGCTCGGTTGGTCGCTGAGCCGCAAGGGGTTCTGAACCGCCCCGGGTTTCGTGGAAGTCGAACGAGTTCGACGACTCGACCCTCGACGGCGATGATCGACAGGGGTTCAACGCCATGCCGACGACGAAGCCCCGCCGCGCATTCACAAGCGTCGACTACTTGTCGACGGCGCCCTTCGGCGCCTTGGCCTTGAACTCAGCCTCAAGCCCGGGGTGGCAGGCAAAGCACTGCGAGTCGGGCAGATCATGCTTGTCGCACCAGTCCCCCTTCTTCTTGAAGCCTGCGGCCAGGCTTGCGTTGCAACGCGTGCAGATGGACTCGGGAACGCCGTGCTCCTTGCACCAGTCGTGGATCTCGACCTTGGGGACGAGGGGGGCCACAGGCTTCTTCTGCTCCGGCGTCGTCGTCGATTGGGAAGGCTGTCTCGGTTCTCCTCCACAGCTCGTGATCGCGAACGGAAGGACAAGGAGCAGCGCGGACAAAACGCGGGGACTCATGGTGTCTCCTGGGCAATCTCAGGCTTCGCGGTCCGCGCCTTCGGCTCGAACCACTTGTAAAGGACGGGGAGAATGAGCAGGGTCAAAGCACTGCTGCTGAGGACCCCGCCGATGACGACTGTGGCGAGCGGCTTTTGCACCTCGGCGCCCATGCCGGTTGCCAAAGCCATGGGCACGAAGCCGAGGGCGGCTACGAGAGCGGTCATGAGCACCGGCCGAAGACGCGACAAGCTGCCGTCCACGACAGCCTTCTCGATGTCCGCACCCTGCACGCGCAGCTGACGGATGAAGGTGACCATCACCAAGCCGTTGAGCACGGCGACGCCGGACAGCGCGATGAACCCGACCGCTGCAGATATCGAGAACGGCATCGAACGGAGCCACAGGGAAACGACGCCTCCCGTCACCGCCAGCGGCACTCCGGTGAAGACCAGGAGCGCCAAGCGCACCGAGTCGAGCGAGAAGTAGAGCAATGAGAAGATCAGCAGCAGCGCGATCGGCACAACGACGAGAAGTCGCGTTCGGGCTCGTTCCAGATTCTCGAACTGGCCGCCCCACTCGACGCGGTATCTACCGGCCGGCAGTTGGATTGCAGCAACCTTCCTCTGCGCCTCGGCAACGAAGGACCCAACGTCCCGTCCACGCACGTTGCACTGCACCGTGATCCGGCGCTGGCTCCACTCGCGCGTGATCGTCGATGGTCCCTCGATGATGTCGATGGACGCCAGCCGCGAAACGGGGATGCGATCTCCGCGAGCCGTGGTGAGTTCGATGGCGCCGATGTCTGCGGGAGTGGCCCGCAGTCGCTCCGGGAGCCGTACCGCCAAGGGAAAGCGCAGCTGGCCCTCGATAACCTCACCGATGATCTTGCCACCGACTGACTCCACGATGTCCAGCACATCACGGGCAGGAACACCGTAGCGGGCGAGCTGCTCCTGCTTGACCCTGACCTGCAGGACCGGCTGCCCGGTGATCTGCTCCGTGCTGGCGTCGACACAACCCTCCACGGAGCGCAGGGCCCCTTCGATCTCCCTGGCCTTTGCGGTGAGCACGTCGAAGTCGTCGCCAAACAACTTCACGGCCACATCCGAGCGCACTCCCGAGATCATCTCGTTGATGCGCATCTCGATGGGCTGCGTGAACGCGATGTTCTGCCCCGGCAGGTCTCTCACTTCCTTCTGCAGCAGGCCGACCAGTTCCGCCTGAGTCTCGGCTTTCGTCCACGCATCGCGTGGATTGAGCGAGATGAAGACGTCCGTGAGCTCCACACCCATCGGGTCGGTCGCGACCTCCGCGGTGCCGAGGCGGCTCCAGACGTGGCGGATCTCGCTGGGAAACGCGGCCAGCAGCGCTCGCTCGATCTGGGTGTTGTAGCGAATGGACTCCGAGATGTCCGTTCCCGCCAGGCGAACGACGTTCAACACGACGGCTCCCTCGGACAGTCGCGGCACGAACTCCGAGCCAAGCCCTCGCGCCAGCATTCCGGTCACAACGAGAACGGCAATCGCTAAGCCCACGACCGTCACTCGGAAGCGAAGGGCGAGGCGCAACAGCGGCTCGTAGATCCAGCGGGCCAAACGGACGAGCAATGGGTCTCGTTCCTTGATCCGCCGCGGCAGGAACAGGCTCGCCAGCACCGGCATGAGTGTGAGCGAGAGCACGAGCGAGCCCAGCAGCGCGAAGATTACCGTGAGCGCCATCGGCTGGAACAGCTTCCCCTCGACCCCCTCGAGCGTGAGGATCGGCAGGTAGACCACCATAATGATGAGCTCGCCGAACATCGTCGGCTTGCGCACTTCGATGGCAGCCTCCCTCACCAGGTCCAGGTGGCTCTGACCGTCACGCTTGCGATGGGCAATCCGCCGAACGACGTTCTCGATCATGATGACCGAGCTGTCGACCACCAGGCCGAAGTCCAAGGCCCCGAGGCTCAGCAAGCTTCCCGCGATGCCAAAGCGCAGCATCCCCGAGAACGCGAACAGCATCGAGAAGGGGATGGCAACGGCGACGATCAGACCAGCCCTCAAGTTGCCGAGGAAGATGAACAGGACGGCGATGACCAGTAGGCCGCCTTCGAACAGGTTCTTCCTCACCGTCGCGATCACGTGATCGACGAGTTCCGTGCGGTCATAGACGGTCTCGACGTCGATCCCTGGTGGCAGCGTCTGCCGCACCTGATCGAGCTTCTCCTTGAGGCTCCACGTTACCTCGTGGCTGTTCTCCCCCATGAGCATGAAGCCGAGCCCGAGAACGACCTCCCCCTTGCCATCCGCGGTCACCGCCCCACGGCGCACCTCGTGACCGATGGCTACTTCGGCGACATCCCGAATCCGAATCGGCACGCCGTCCTTGGCGTCGATCACTATGTTGCCCAGATCCTCGGTGCTCGATGCTCGGCCGATGCCGTGAACGAGGAGCATCGCACCCGCCTCCTGGATCGTGCCGCCGCCGACATTGAGGTTGTTGCCGTTGACCGCGTCGACAACGTCGCGGAACGTGAGTGCGTGCTTGATCAGCATCGCCGGGTCGAGACGCACTTCGTAGCGCTTCTCGTAACCGCCCCAACTATTCACCTCGGCAACGCCAGACACGGTTCGCAACGTCGGACGGACCGCCCAATCGTGCACCGTCCGCAGGTCTGTGAGGTCTCGTCCTTTGCCAGTGACCACGTAGTGGAACACTTCACCGAGCCCAGTCGATATGGGCCCCATCTCCGGACGAAGGATTCCCTCGGTCAGCTCGACCGTGCTGAGGCGCTCCATGATGAGCTGCCTCGCCAGGTAGATGTCGGTCCCGTCCTCGAACAGGACGACGACCTGAGACAGCCCGAACTTGGAGATGGAGCGCACGTCCTCGAGTCCGGGAAGCCCGCTGATGGCCTGCTCGACCGGGAACGTGAGCTGTCGCTCGACCTCTTCCGGCGCCAGCGCCGGGGCCACGGTGTTGATCTGGACCTGGACCGGCGTCGTGTCCGGGAACGCGTCGATCTCGAGTCTACTCAGGGAGACGAAGCCGAGAACGACGAACCCCAGTGATGCCGCGATGACGACGAAGCGGTGCGAGAGAGACCAGGTGATCAACCAATTGAGCATGGAATCGTCCGGTTAATGGAATCGTCCGGTTACTCGTCGACGCAACCGGCGCCAAGTCGGCTCTTGAGCAGGGCGGATTTCAGTACATGGCTACCCGTGGTTGCGACGACTTCACCGGGAAGCAGGCCGATGCGCACTTCGGTGAACTGTCCCGACCGGGTGCCGAGTCGCACCTTGCGGGTCTGGAAGACCTCATCCGTGAGCTGAACGAACACGACATGGCAGCATCCCTCCCAGTGGATTGCTTCGTTGCTGACGGCAACGGCGTTCGGCTCGCTGCGGATCGCGATCCATGCTGCTCCGAAAGTGTTGGGACGAAGTTCGCCGTCTGAGTTTGGGAGCACTGCGCGCACTTTCACCGTGCGCGTCTTGTCGTCGACCGCGGTGCTGATCCACGACACGACACCATTCGCCGACTGGTCGGCTCCGTCCGGATGAAACGTCACCGTCTGACCGACCGCGACACTGTTGATGTCCTCGGCCCGCACGTCGAGCAATGCCCAGACGCTGGACACGTCGGCCACTGTGAACAACGGCCTCGATGCGTCCGCCAACTCCCCGGGCACCGCATCTCGGGCGACGACCACCCCATCCAACGGCGCGACGACTGGAATCAGGTTCGACGTTGCCCCGACGGGACCGATGGACTCCACGACTCCTCTCGGTAGCCCAAGGAAGCGCAGGTGCTGCACCAAGCCGTCCTCGGAAAGGCCGGCCAGTGCTTCCATCTTCACCGGGAGGCCGAGGTTCGCGAGCTCCTGCTGTGCCGCGAGCAGGCGAACGCGGGTCTCGCGAACCGCAGCATCGGCCTCCTGGAGTTCGGCGTTCGTCCGGAAGCCCTGCTTCTCAGATGCCTGCAGCCTGGCGAGCGTCTTCGTCCGCACGTCGAGCAGCGCGATCGCGTTCAGCAGTTCGGCCTTGATGCGACCTACTTCGAGCGCGTCGACCAGGGCCAGGACGTCACCCTTCTTCACGTGCTGGCCGAGTTCCACGTCCACTCTCCAGACGGTTCCCGGCACCCGTGTGGCGAGTCGGGCGAGCCGGGTCTGGTCGTAGCCGATCTCACCGCTGGCGCGAATGCGCGCGGTCATCGGGCGCTCGACGACGCCTTCGAACTCGACCCCCGCCTTCTTGATCGCTGCCGCCGACGCGAACTGCACGCGAATGGCGTGGGTCAGGCAGGCCTCAGGGTTCTTCTCGGGCTTGATGTCAGGATCTCGGCTGACCGTGATGCCAGAGGCCGGCGGCGGCGCATCACGCTTCACCGCGATCTCGGGATGACAGAGCGTGCACTGGGACTCGGGCACTCCGTGTTCCTTGCACCAATCGGCGGCGGCTCCACCCAGCAGGATCTCGGGATGGCAGACTGTGCACTGCGACTCCGGCACTCCGTGCTCCTTGCACCAATCGGCGGGGTCGGCACCAGCCAGTTCCGGGTTGCAGGCGATGCACTTGGACTGCGCGACACCGTGAGCCTCGCACCAGTCCTCCTTCGCAGCGGCCTGCCCGCCCTCGATGATCTGGTCGAATGCGGGCAGGGTCCAGTTGCTGTGGTGTCCCCAGTAGCCGACGCCGGCGAGCAGGCCCAGCACCAACACAGTCGAGATGTAGCTCGTGAGAAGGGTGAAGCGTTTCATGAGGATGCTCTTGGGGTGGGTTGATGGGCCGTGACTACTTGCGCTCGGCGAGCGGTCTGGAAAGGGGCAGCCCAGTAGCGCTTTCGAACTCGATCACCTGGCGCCGGTAGCGAACGATTGCGTCGAGGTAGCCGCGTTGGGCAGTCAGAGCACGCTCCCTGACGCTCAGCCACTCGAAGACGTTGATGTCGCGGGCCGTGAATGCGCTTTCGAAGAGAGCACGCAGCCGTGACAGGGTCGGGAGAAGGTCTCTCGCCTGCACATCGAGTTCGGCCTTGGCCCGTCGCAAGGTCGCCCGTCGCTCGTACGCCGTCGCCCTGAGCGAGTGGAGGAGGGTGACATACTCAGCTCGCCGCTGCCGGCGCTGACTCTCTCTCTCGGCAATCTCGCCCTGGTTCCGGTCGAACAGCGGAATCGCGATCCCCACTCCCAGTCCGAGGTAGTCTCCCCCGTCGTTCTCGTGGTCGAACGACGGCCCGATGTCGATTCGCGGGAACTGCTTGGCAACCGCGAGTCGCAACTCGTGCTCGGCCTCTTCGTAGGAGGCTTCGAGCGCGCGCAGCTCCAAGCGACCGGAGAGTAGCCTCTGGTCCAACTCCTCGTCGGAGAGGTCCTCGAAGACTGTGATCGCGAGTGGCTTGCCGCTGCCCGTGAGCTCGAGCCGATGATCCGGGGGCAGACCAAGCATCGCGTTCAGCGAACGTCGCGATGTCGCGAGGTCAGCCGTGGCGAGACGAAGGTCTCGCTGAATCTGCGCCAGCTCGAGCTCGGCCGCCACGACATCTAGTTCTGTTCCCTCTCCCAACTCTCGCCTGCTTCGCAGGTGCGCGACCGCTTGCTCACGCAGTCGAACCTCCTCGGTGAGGAGGTCTATGCCCTGCTCAGCACTGAGCACCGCAAGCCAGCTCAGTCGCGTCTCGGAGACCACCCGCCACTCGGTCGCCAGCACTTCTGCATGCACCGTTGCGGATCGTGCGGTCGCAGCGTCGACCCGCGCGTCGCGCTCCCCCGGTGCCAGTAGCTCGACAAGAAGAGCGGCATCGGCTGTGTATCCGGATGAGTTGCCGAGACCTGGTCTCCAGCCCACTCCGATCTTCGGGTTGGGTAGCAAACCAGCGGAGAGGACGAGCGCCTCGGCTAGGCCCGCTTCCAGTCGCTTGGCCTTTAATCCGGGGTTCAAGCTCAGGGCGATGGACGCCAACTCGCTCTCGTTCAGGCCATCGGTGACGTCGAGCAAGCGCTGGGGTGACTCGTCGCCATCGCCAGGGCGCGCATGCTGCACCGTCACCCCCTCGATGGTCACGCCACTGAGTCGGGTGAGCTCGTCCGACGGGACGAGCGGCTCTGGCTGGTAGGTCGCGCAGGAAGTGAGAAGGAGGCATCCAGCGATTGCTCGCACGCGCACGGAGCAGCGCTCCGGCCAGCTCGGCGAGCGGCTCTCGAGTGTGACCTCCGTTGCTGTGGTGGCTGGCACGCGGCGTCACTCCGGCATCGTTCGGGACATCCAGGCGGCACTTGACCTGTAGGGCATGGCGGCCGATACTAGCACACATGCACATTTCTGCAAGTGTTGACGAGCACCGACGCCTCGCACCTCGAGGCCTGCAACGATGATCGGGAGGGATGAAGCAACCTCCGCCTTCAAGGCAGTTTCCGAGCCAACGAGACTTCGAATGCTCAGGCTCCTGACCGTGAACAACGCCGAGATGTGCGTCTGCGAGTTCGTCGATGCGCTCGGCGAGCGTCAATACAACGTCTCGCGGCAGCTCAAGATCCTCGAGACCGCGGGCCTGATTCGCGGAGAGAAGGAGGGGCGATGGATCTACTACAGGCTCAGCGCGAAGAAGGACCCAACCGCGGCCGCGCTCTACCGCCTCGTCACCAGGCTCCCCGAAGACGCCGTTTTCGCCGCAGACCAGCAACGCTTCCGTGAGCGCATGTGTCTGCGGAGCGATGGCCGGTGCCGGGTGGGCATCCAGACACCATCGCTCACGAGTTGAACTCCGTGCCCGCCGCCGATGCCGTTGACCCGCAGCGGGAACGCCTGCTGCAAATCGCCACGTGGCTCGTCGCGGCAACCCTCGCCTACAACGTCATCGAAGGAATCGTGGCCATCTGGTTCGGCGTCGCTGCGGACAGCGACGCTCTGGTCGCGTTCGGACTCGACAGCGGCATCGAGTGCTTCGCCGCCGGAGTCATGCTGTGGCGCCTCCGCTCTCGCCACGACGACGAACGACGGGAGGTGTTCGCTCGCAAGGCCATCGGCGCATCGTTCCTGGTGCTGGCCGCGTACGTGGTCGCCCAATCGTGCTGGACTCTCGTCGCGAAAGAAGCCCCTTCGACCAGTCTCGTCGGCATTGTCCTCGGCTCCTTGTCGCTCCTGATCATGCCTGGGCTCTCTTGGGCGAAACTGCGGCTTGCCGCACGACTCGAGAGCAAAGCCCTGCGCGCCGAAGCACTCGAGACCCTCGCCTGCTCCTACCTGACTGTGACACTGCTGATCGGGCTCGGGGCCAACTCACTGCTCGGCTCGTGGTGGGCCGATCCCGCGGCAGCGATGCTGATGGTTCCGTGGCTGGTCCGCGAGGGCCTCGAAGGTGTGCGGGGGTCCGACGGGTGCGCGAGCAAGTGTTGACGATGTCGGCTGAGGGGAGCAGTGAGCGGGAGCGCGGTGTCTCGGTCACGTTGGCACAGAGGGGTAGTCGTGCGACGGGATAAGAGCAGATGAGAACGCCGGCTGGCGGTTCCCCACTACACCGGCCAAGACTACTTGCTCGCCGCGCACTCCGTGTCCGGGGAGGCTCTGGTTGCCCCACCGCTTGCCCACGGGGTGGACAGGGCGTCTGTCGCCGGCCCGAGACGAGAGCAGGCCGAAAGCAAGATGCCATTCGACCCTGCGCGCTGCTCCCCCGAAGTAAGCATGGCCAGCACCGATCAGGCCGGTCATCTGCTAGCTCGGCGAAGAGAAGCTCGAGCTGTACGTCGCGCCGGCCGTTCCAACCGCCGGATCACCTTCGCGGAAGAGGATCTGGAAGTTGCCGGGCGTGCCGTGATAGATGAGCGTGTCGTTCGCGGTGGTGACGATGACGTTGCCGTCGTAGAGCGTCGCGCCAAACATCATCACGCCGGTTGAACTCACGCGATTTCCACTACCGAGACCCGTCCCGGAGGCGGTGTTCATCGTGGCGCCCGGTACGGTGCCGGTGAGCTCTACTCCGCCGGAGCGAACCGTGCTCTTCAACACGACCTACCCGCACTTTTCGTCCGGACAACCGGCACCCCAGCAACCATGCGGCTCTGGGGATCCCATCCGCCTTGACCTGACGCCCGGCCCGGCGATCGACCTCCCGCAGCCCAGCCGCGACCCTGGTCCGCGCGCGCTGAAGCTCGGGCGTGAGGTGGTCGAGGGCGGCGTGCTCGCTGCTGCCCTACGCGCTCGTCCGGCGCGCCGCAGAAGACGAGGCAGCCGCAGCGGCGCGGTTGGTTGCCGGCTCGAAGCGGCTTGCCGGACAGCCGGGCATGGAATGCCAGGAGGTCGTGAGAGAGAGCAGCGCCTACCTCACTCGACGTGACCGGGATCCGCAAAGGCTCGACCGTGCTCAAGGGCCAGAAGAGCGTGGTGCGCTCGATCGGAGACGCGGGGAGGTCGATCGCAGCGCCGCGAGTCCGTTCCGGCGTGACGAAACTCGTCGCGAAAAGTCCGGATTGGTCTGACGGGGAGCACCGTTGGTCGTCTCCCGCGGGATTCGCTTACATTGCTTTCATTGTCAAGTCCTGCTTATCGAATCGCAACGTCGAAAGATCATAACGCCTAAAGAAGCTCTCGTGAGCTGCATTGCGCCCATTGAGAGAGTTTGGGTCTTCCAAGATGGCCCGAAAAAGCGCGCGGCGCTCCTCGGAAAGCGCGTTGAACTCTCTCGCCAATTCCAATGCGGCACTCTCACTCACCTTTAACGAGCGCTGCCTCATCTCATGATAGATAGGGAATCTGCTCTTTGAGAATGGGAATACAACCTGAACGCGTTGCCCATCGATTGTCAGGTGCCTCATAACTGGAGGTGGCGTCACGCTTCGAAACCCGCAGTTCCCCCTATCAGCTTGCCAACCATCGCTGGGCCCTTGGATCCCTCTGCAAATGTCCAATAGGACTGAGTGTCGAGGAGTTCGATTTCTGCCATGCTTCGCATCTCGCTGCCATATAGATCTGAAATCTCAGCGTATGCTTTGGGATCGCCACTAGCGCTAGAGGGCGCTAGCTCTTCTATTCTCTTGCGATAGCGCTGAAGCATGGCAAGCGACTGACTGCGAAGCGCTCCTTCTTGCTCGGCATCCAGCGGACCAAGACTCTCTAGCACAACTTCCTTCCACCGTGCCGATTCGTCGGCACCGTCCGGTGCCGCCTGTTCGACCTTCATTCTAAGCTCGCCACCCGCGGCTAGATGCCGCGACCAAAGCGCTTCGTCTCGAGGGTGTACGAAATCCGGACCATCATCAGATTCTCTCAGCGCGGTAGTCGCTTCCGCGGATTGCTTGTCGGAACCGCGCAAAACGAAAAGGGCGGCGCCGAGAATAACTGCGATGGCAATCACTGCCGCCACAATCTTTGGTTTATGCACTTTCATCGCATCACTCGCGGGTTATTCCGGATCGCGTAACCGCACGTGTCGTGGCACAGAAAAGGTGTCCCATCACGCCCCGGACGCATCCGCCCCATCACGGGTTCTTCGGACCAGGTTGAAGTCTTCAAGGACCTTCCAGATGGCGCGGCGTTCTGCCTTGCGTCGAGCACGGAGAGTGACGGTGCCATCGGGTAGCTCCTGCAGGGCGCGTTCTCTTGCAGCGCAGGCGGCAGCGTAGAAGCGCGCTCTGAGGGTTGGATCGTACTCCGCTACGTGGCGCTGCCTAGCCTCGAGTGAGGTTTTTCCGCCGAGCCTTGGCCTCGGCAGGATCGCGTTCAGGAAGTGGCGTGCACGCGCGAGCAGGCGTTCCCAGGCGAGGCGGAGCGTCCAGGCGCGCCTTCCCTGCTCCCCGACGATGTCCAGGTAGCGCTTCACCTCGAGGTGGCCGCGCTCGACCCAGGCGTTGTGCTGGGGCGTGTAAGGCTCAGAGTGGAGCAGGAGGACCTGGTGGGTTCGGCAGTACTCCTCGAGCAGCTCTCCGCGTTCGGGTCCGCCGTTGTCGAGGCTGAGCACGAGAGGGAGTGAGCCGTGCTCGGAGCGCGCTCGTTCGAGGAGCTGGACGTAGGCTTCTCCGGTGGCGGGGCCGCTGAGGGCGAGTGCTGTGGTCTCGCTATTCGCGACGTCGCGAAGATTCATGGCCCAGCACGCTTGGCCGTGCTCGTCCTCTCCGAGGTGGGTGCTGTCCAGCGAGCTCAGCACGCCGCGCATCTCGACGTGGGTGCTGACGCGCGTGGCGGCGTGGATCTCCTGCTTTCGCCCTGCCGCCCAGGTCGCGAGGCAGCGCTTGAAGCGGCGGAGCAGCGTGCGGAGCAGCGCGATCGTGAAGTCCGGCAGGAGCTTCTTCAGCGCGCGCCAGGAGAGTTGGCGTCCATGCTCGCGGAGCGCTTCCTTCACGGCGCGTCGGGCCTTCTTGCGCGTTTCGGGATCGATGCGGGGCCGCCCCCGAGGTCTCGGGGGCGGCCCCTGCTCTTGCTCGAGCCAGCGCCGCAGCGTCCGCGGGCTTCGTCCGACGAGGCGTGCGAAGCGCGCGAGGAGGACGCGGCGCGGCTCTTCGGTGGCGTCGAGCTCGTCGTGTAGGCGCGAGAGGAGCTCAGCTCGCTGGAGCTGGATCGTGGGGGCGCTTCGCGCTCTTCGCGGGATGCGCACGCCTCTGGCCCGTCGCGCTGGTCGAGCGGCGCGTCCTCGCGGGCGTCGTCTTCTCAGGCGCGGCGGGCTCCGAGCATATCGAGGGGCTCTTGCGACCGGGGAGTTGGCGTAGCACGTCGTTCATCTCCTGGGTCACCTTCAGCACCGCGCGCAGCTCGGCGTTCTCCTTGCGGAGGGAGCGCAGCTCGCTCGCCTCCGAGGTCGGCAGGGCGAAGCCCCGCCTGGCTCGCACGCGTGGCTGATGGACCAGCGCGACAAGCATGCCACTCAGCGCTTGCTGGGACAGCTGCCAGAGCCGAAGCGGGGGGAGGCCGAGCTGCTCGGCCACGTCGCGGCGCGTGCGCTTGCCGAGCCACATCTCGAGGATCGCGATGCAGCGCTGATGGGCGCGCGCGCGGTCCTCGTCAGTGGTCGCCTCCCAGAGTGCGCGCACCGGGATCGCCATCCGCGGGATCGTGTGGAAGCGCGTCCGCTTCCTCCCGCGCCGCGGACGGCGGCGCGGCGGGAGCTCGCTCGGGCTCGCCGTCGGGCTCGCCTCCGTGCTCGTCCTGCTCGGCTCGGGCGTCCCCTGCGGCGCCGCGCTCGGACTCGTGCTGGTCGACTTCAGTGCTCGTTCCATGCTGCGCAGCGCCATCGTGCTTCGCCTCCTCGTCGTGGGGGATCTCCTCGTGCTGCTCTGCCTCGGGCGCGGCGCTGCGTGCGCCGAGCTCGTCCATCGTGAGCTCCGTGCGCTGCCCCTCCGGGGTCTGCAGCACGAGCCGGCCCCGCTCGCCGTGGAGCGAGACCTGTTGATCGCCGATCTGTCCGTAGAGGAAGACCGGCCGACGAGGCTTCTCACCGAGCGCGAGCAAGAGCTCGTTGCGCTGGATGCCGGCCTCGATCGCCGCCTTCGCGACGTCCTCGGCGCCGAAGAAGCGCTCGGCTGGGGTCAGTCCTCCGAGCGACTGGTGCGGGCGGTGGAAGTTGACGTGCGCGAGGAAGTGCCCCAAGCGCTCGCGCGCTTCCTCGAGATCCTGAGGCATCCTTCGCGCCCAGAATTCGCGCTCGATCGTGCCCCAGAGCCGCTCGCACTTCCCGACCGTCTGCGGGTGATGCGCGCGCGCGACGACGTGCTGGATCCCTTCCTGCTGGAGGAAGCGCTGGAAGACGCTCTTCCCACGCCAGGCGTAGTACTGCCGACCTTGGTCGGTCAGCACCTCCTTCGGCGCGCCGTAGCGGCCGATCGCCGAGCGCAGCGCCTCCAGCACGAAGTCGCTCTTCGCCTGGTAGGAGAGCGCCCAGCCCACGATGAAGCGCGAGTAGTCGTCGAGGAAGACGACCAGGTGCACGGTCTGGCGCGAGCGCGCAAGCAGGAAGCTCGTGATGTCGCTCTGCCAGAGCTCACGGGGCTTGCTGCGCTCGAAGCGCCGCACGATCTCGCGCTTCACGCGGATGCGGCGCTTAGGTGGCTCCGGAAGCTCGAGGCGTCCCGCCTCCACTTCCGCGTGCAGCGTCTTCGCGATCGTGCGCGGGCTCACCGCGATGCCGCGCGCGCGCCGTAGGAAGTCGCGGACCTTGCGGAGCCCGAAGTCCGGGAAGCTCCGCTTCGTCTCCACGACCGCTTCGCGCACGGGCTCGGGTAGCCCGACCGGACCATCGCCCGGCTTCCGCCCCGGCGGCAGCGGCTCCAGCGCCTTCGGCCCGCCGCGCGTGTAGCGCCGCAGCCACTCGCGCAGCGTCTTCGTCGAGAGGCCCCAGGTCCGCGCGAAGTGCTGCTGGGTCAGCTCCGAGTCAGCGTACGCTTCCACCGCCGCGCGGCGCTCCTCCGGTGGATAGCTCGGGCGCGGCGCCGGCGTGGGAGAGGCACGCTGCGCTCCGGCGCGGCGTCGGCGACGACGCACCGGCTCGCCGCTCATCTCGCGCTGCGTGCGCGTCCACGCGTACAGCGTCGAGACCGGCAGGCCGTAGCGCTGCGCGACGACCGCCGCGGGCTCCGTGCCCTTCAGGTACGCCGCGAGGACCTCGGCACGGTACGCCGCGCTTCGGCGCGGACGCTTCCTCACTCCATCTACGCCCGCCCGGGTGGCGGGCTCCGCTGCGCTGAGCTCGCTCCGCTCGCTCAGCTCCGCTCCACCCGCCACCCGGGCGGGCGTCCCGGCTCTGTCTGCTTCCATCGCTCTGCCTCCGGCCGGGCTCTGCCCGGCCTCGGAGACGAGGCGGTCACGTCACCTGCTCGGGGACGTCGAGTGGGACATCTTTTTCGTCCACACGACAATACGACGAGGCCACCGAGAAGCGCAGCAAGCTGTGCGGAGTCGATCTCCTCGGTTGCGTACGACGCTCTCTTCGCGCTCGGCCAGGAGAAGGTCCCGCTCTCCAAGCGCTTGTGCAGCAGCCAGAAGCCCGAGCGCTCCCAGTAGAGGATCTTCACTCGATCGCGGCGTCGATTGCAGAAGACGAAGAGATCGCCCGTGAACGGATCCTGGCGCAACGCTCTTCGCGTTGCGGCAGCAAGCCCGTCGATGGACTTGCGCATGTCAGTGGCGCCCGCGGCAAGGAAGACACGCACAGAGGAGGGCAAGCTCAACATGACTGCTGCAGCACCTCGAGCAGGCGGCGCAGCTCGCGGGCATCGAAGCCGCACGGGATGCAGAGGGTGATGTCGGTGCCCAGGCGGAGCTCGAAGCCGGTCGATGTCCCGACTGGAAGAGGATCGACGCGCGCGAGCTCGACGGGGATCAGCTCGAGCTTGTCTGTGGATGCCGTCCTGTCAGCTGGCGCCGCAACCGGAGTCTCCCCATCCGACCGTAGACGCCATCGCCACCAGAAGAGGCTCTGCGCAGAGAGCCGCTCGCGAGCGGCGAACCGGGTGACGCTCAGGCCGCTGCGGGCCTGGGCCTGGACGATGGCGCGCCATTCGGCGCGGCTTCGGCGGTGCGTGGACATGCGGCGCATGGTCCGGGAACCGCCGGGGGCGAAAAAGATGGGTCTACCGGGCGCTTACGTCGCGACGACGCCGGCAACGGAGATCGCCTCGCTCACGCCATGGGCTTGGGCGGAAGCGCACCCGGAACACCGGCTGCCCTCGGATTGAGTTTCCCCGACTGGCGTCAGGCAGCCCTGGCCAGGGATGGGATCACCGGACGCGTACTGAGAGAGAGCAGTGCGCGTCAACAACTGGTGATTGCGAACTTAATTCCAACCTTGGCGATATCGCTCGCTCCTCCGTCGCAAAATAACGATCGATGAAGTCATCGCAATCAAGCCCCACTGAATGCTACCAGCGACTAGATAAATCTTCAGAGACGGTCCAATCTGGTTCACCTCGGACGACAATAGCACCTGAACAACGATAACACCAAGAAGATCGAGGATAGCCACTGGAAGCCATGCATATCCGGAATAATCCTCCCCGACTACAGCGACCGCGTACAGGCAAACAATCGCAGCATGAGACAAAACCGCTAAGGCAATTGAAGTAAGGACTACCCGCATCCTGCCAACCTCTTGAAACAAAAATCCTTGACAGATCCAGTCAGGCCAGAGAAGGTCAATTGCCGCAATGATGACACACAAACCAACTGCGCCGAAAGCCTAGCTCTCGTCGTAATTATTTCTAACTAATTTGGCCGCCGCTTCTCCGCTCGGGTCCTCCTAGGCTTTACCGATTCATGATTCCCCGGCCACGAGTATAGCCCGGCCAGTCTGGCCCGGGATCTGCACTCGGAGGGTATGGGCCCCTTCCAAAGTCAAGATGCGCTGAGTGCTTTCCGCGCCTTGCAGGGCCTGCGCCAACGGCACAGAGCGGCAGAGCCAGAGGCCTTGAGCGGTCCCCATTAGTCCGAACATTGCATCGGTTAAGAACAGCTTGAACGAAATAATTAGAATTCCTAGAGCCGCCCAAGTGCAGCTCACGCGATATTCCGAAATCGAATGGATACTGATCCTTGAATTTATATTCGGATATTCTCTCTTCGGTCAGACACTCACAATCTTCGGGCATCTCGACCGAACCTTCAGGGCTCTTTGAGCTACAATCAAAGCAGTCCCTATGCCAGAAGAACACTTCGGACGTCTCAAATGGCCCGGGCCTCCAGCTCTGAAGCGTCCTGTAGTTCTTCTGGAGATGCTCACCCAGCTTCTTGGGTTGCCCTTGCATCCAAGGCTTCGTCTTCGAAAAATCCGAGGTGCCAGACGGCACGGGCCCCTGAGGCCACAGTGGAGGCTCCCACATATTCTTCATTACATCGTAGCGATCCCACTTGCCGGCACAGTCTTGCACCTCAAGCCAGCAATGACATGGCCGAAATAACTGATCCTCGAGCAATCCATGAGGAAATACAGAAATGACGCCGTCCAACGAAAAATCATACAACTCCCCACACCACACCTCCACACAGCACGACTTCTGCGTAATTAAGCGCGTGATGTCTGCAGCGCTGTACCACGGCCCACCTCCGCCAGACGAACTGCTTACAGGGAACGGTTCAACTAGATTATCGGCTACCCCGATCACCAAGCCTGCGCCCAAGTCGTCACCCAAGCCAGACATGCCTTGCCATTGGCCCTCTTGACCCAGGAAAACTCCTGACGACTCCATGCCCGACCGTCCCCCCAGGCCATCACGGTAATACTCGAACACGCTCGCAGCAGATTCGGATTCCCGAATCCAACTAGACTCTAACTGATCAGCCTCTCCGGAGACCATGTGAACGCGCTCGCTCGCACTCCCGTTCAGTCGGTTGCACTTCGCACAATCGCAGGATCCACCGCAGGAAACTCCGCTGCAAGATCCCCCACAGGAGTTGCTGCAGCCGGCGCCGGGCGCGGGAGAGGCGAATTCTCTTTCTAGAAGCGTACCAGCGGGAAGGAAACCGAATTCATCGCGCATGAGAGTTCCTCTTACCTCTTCAAGGGGCGTCGCTCGCACTTGCAGGCGACTGCATCACGCCCCCGTCCGCTCCCAAGCCGGCGTCAACACCCTGAAGATCGCATACATCGTGTACGATCCAGATGGCTCTGCCGTCGCCACGTCCAGTACCGCACGGTACCGAACCAACTGCTTGCAGTTGGTGTTCCGGAAGCTCTGAACGCCGACCGTGGATCTGTAGTTCGTCCCTGTGGGCGTATTCGCCGATCCCTGGCCTGTGTCGTCGATGTTCTTCTCGTACACATCGACGGTCAGCTTCACATCCGTCCCGCTGATCGCGATCACCTCGAAGGTCGACGTGAAGTTGTTCCCTTGCCGTGGCATCCAGGGAGTGTAGAGGATCGTCGGCTTGGGGACGTCGCTGACGACCGAGGCTACGATGAGTTCACCGATCATAGTCATGGCTACACCCCCTGCGCGCCGGTCGACTCCCAGGAAGGCGCGAGCATGCGCAGCGTGGCGTAGATCGTTCCGGTCCCGGAGGCGCGCTGAAGAACGATCTTGTAGCGAACGAGAGGCCTGAGGCCTGACACTCGCTTGGATGGAGTTCCGACTCCGGTAATTGTGTCGAAGCTTCCGACTGCCGCGTTCGGTGCGTCCCCAGTCTGGTCCGGATCCTTGTCCAGAATCGAGATCACCAGGTTCCCAGTCGACGAGAACGCGATCACTTCGACCGACGAGGTGAAGGCGTCACCTTGGCGAGGAAACCATGGCGTGTACACGGTCGTGCCGGTGGTGTTCTCTGCGACGATGGTCTGTCCGATGAACATGGTATGGTCCTCGGTGAGGAGAGATGCGAAAAAGAGACTGGTCAACCGCCCCATTGGGCCGAAACGCGCGGCACCTTGAAGCCGTAGAGGCAGTTGTTCTAGGCCCAGCCACAGGGTGAGTAACGCAAGCGGCGAACTCGGACCGCCAAGTTGTCCGATTCCGCCGCAAGGATGCCGCCCCTTTGGGGGATGCAGATCGAATTGAGGCCAGATCGAATCGATCTTGCGTACTCCATTCCGCTGCACCGGATGCCCCAACCAACCTATCGAGAGCGCGGCAGGGCCGGTCCTCCGGCCAGTCAGAAGCCGGCTTCCGGACGTTTTCGGCTCCGCCACGACGCGAGCGCCCATATTATGATGTGGGCGAAAGCCTGTCCCACTCGACATCCGTGTCCCTGCGGCAAGGGCGCGTAGCCGCGTGATTTCCCGCGCCACCCGCTGAGTTCCGTCCCGCCGCCTGCTACACCGTGCGCATGGACACGGTTCTCAAGCACCGCGGCCGCGAGATCGACGGTGCCGCGCTCGCACAGATCCGCGAGCTGATCAGTGCTCATTCCGCCGCGAGCCGCCGCGAGCTCTCGCGCCTGCTCTGCGAGGCCCGGATGGCCGATCTCGGGTGGTACCGGATGGGCGACCGTCGACACGCAGCGTCTTCGTCGAGAGGCCCCAGGTCCGCGCGAAGTGCTGCTGCGTCAGCTCCGAGCCCGCGTACACTTACACCGCCGCGCTGCGCTCCTCCGGTGGATAGCTCGGGCGCGGCGCCGGCGTGGGAGAGGCACGCTGCGCTCCGGCGCGGCGTCGGCGACGACGCACCGGCTCGCCGCTCATCTCGCGCTGCGTGCGCGTCCACGCGTACAGCGTCGAGACCGGCAGGCCGTAGCGCTGTGCCACGATCGCCGCGGGCTCCGTGCCCTTCAGGTACGCCGCGCTTCGGCGCGGACGCCTCTTCACTCGATCTACGCCCGCCCGGGTGGCGGGCGTCCCGGCTCTGTCTGCTTCCATCGCTCTGCCTCCGGCCGGGCTCTGCCCGGCCTCGGAGACGAGGCGGTCACGTCACCTGCTCGGGGACGTGGAGTGGGACATCTTTTTCGTCCACACGACACCGCTGCGGGCCTGGCGCTGGACGATGGCGCGCCGTTCGGCGCGGCTTCGGCGGTGCGTGGACATGCGGCGCATGGTCCGAGAACCGCCGGGGGCGAAACAGATGGGTCTACCGGGCGCTTACGCTCGACACGAAAAGTCCGGTTCGAGCTGACGGGGAGCACGGTCGGTCGCCAGCTGGAAGCTGCTTGCCGGATATCCGGGCGTGGAATGCCAGGATGTCGTGAGAGAGAGCAACGCCGGATGTCCGGATTGGACTGACACGGAGCACCGCGCAGTTCACGCCCGGCTCACCTCGCCACCACCTCTCGCCTCGCCCGATGACAACTATTTTAGCAACCCTAGGAAGCGCTTCCCATTTCGGTATAGAGCCTGGTCCACTTGCTCCAACCCGTCAACGTATTCCTCTATCCTATTAATTACGCCTCTCCCTCTATGACGCTCGAGCAGGCCCAACAGTTTCTCATCGGAATCGCAGCATTTTACATACGTCTGCATGGAATCCAGTGACTCATCTATCAGCAAGAGTCCATTCGGCATCTTTGCCGATACCAACGCGACAGCCTTGAGTTCATAGAATCGTGGATGGGCATATGAACAACCCACGCTCCACTCCACGGTGCGCTCCTTTACCCTTGTCCCGTTGGTCTCAATCAGCTCGCCAGGCAACGAGACCCTATGCAGTATTGTCGTTCTCGCGCCGGCGGCGACATCAACTCCGAAGAGTCGCGCAAAATGAATTGACATTTTATGTCCGAACAAGTCCAAGCTTCCGTACTTTTCCTTCACTACTCTCTGCGCGGGCTCAGTACTCAACATCAGCGGAAGCCACTCATGCTCACGCTCGCTCCGTGACAAACCAACTTTGCCGGACAGAAAGGCCTCTACCTGTTCGCGCGAAAGAACTCCGTGATTCTCGCTACGAATCTCGGGCGCCGCCGTCATCATTACATTGAGCGCGTTCTCTCCCCAGCCACGCCCAGCAGCAGGCAGACGATGCAAAATCTCTGCGGCACCCCAGCTGAAGCCTTCAATCTCTCCACCGCTCAGTCGATGACGAAAGTAGTCCGTCACTGATTCTAGCAGCCACTTCTTCAGAGTAGGTCGAAGCCACTGGCAATACGCGTGGCAATCTAGGCCTTCGCCGCTTGCTGCTGTGGCAACAATTGTGGCGATTAGCTCGCTAATCTCAGTCGAAAACACTATGGCGCTCTCCCGCCACTCTTCTGGTTCCACGGGATCACTAATTACTCCTCGCCAGGTAAGCCTGTTGACAAGCCCAAGCCTCGTCATCTCTATCCGCTCCGAGAACACAACTGACCTCTCCCCGCATTTCGCAACCGTGCGCGATCCGAAAGAGTACTCGGAGTTCTCTCTTCGGTAGATTATCCAATCGCTCTCGTCGAACTCGCACGTGCGCAATTCACCCAGCTCTGGAAAACGTTCCCATCTCTCAGGAGGAGAGACAGGTCGCGGCGAATGCCATCCCAACCAGTCGCCTTCTCTCGATGTTCGCTTAATGACCCGCTCGGGGCAGGCCACCCACTGTTCTGTTCTGCCGTCGTCAAAGACTACGGACTCTGAAACGACAACGCGACGATCACAACTTGAGACCGCGATTGCGATTGTCGCGAGAGCCGTCCAGCTCCAAACGATCAACACAGCTCCGCCGAGTAGATGAAATGCCTGCATTCGCCTACTACTGCGATGATTACATTCTCTTGTTACACGACCTATCACGTCAGCCGCCTCCTACTCCTCCGAATTTGGTGATTATATCAAGGTCCCAATTGTAGGGAGGATCCTCGCTTGCGCCTCCAGTTGGAGTCTTCGGTGAGTCCGTGTTGATCGGATCTACTACGCGATCATGCACTGTGCTGTAGTCGCCCTCCCAATCAGCCTCCCAATCCGCGTCACAGTACGCGCAAACGAGTGAGGCGATGTACGTTGCGATCTTACTTGCGTCAGATTTACTCCGAAACTCTATTTTGATCTGCTCGGTCTTGCCGCACTCGACTACTTTCTTACTCACTGCCCTGAAGTCAATAGAGATGGTCGTGTCGAGTATGCCATCTTGCTGGGCCCCATTGTAGTCGACATCGCTCTTCTTCCATCCGCTGGACGCAGGAAGCTTAGGGCCGAGAATCGCGACACTCCTACTCGTAATGTCGGCGTAGAACGGTTCAGTATTTTTCAATAATGAAGTTCCTGCCGAGATGCCGAGGCAACCATACAGGTCGAGAATTCCGAAAGAAACTTCGCCTACATCTTTGAAGTCGAAGGTGCAAGAGCGTGCAGGGCACGCGGCCTCGTCACCGGTTTCCGGCTGCTCACAGCAGCCCGAAGTCATCTTGAGGGACTTCTCGATCTCATCGCGAAAACACTTTAGCAACGCCTGAAGCTCCGCCGAGCCTCCTACCGTTTTCCAGCTTACGAATGGCTCGCAAGTGCAACTCTCCCGGCAGGCTTCCTCTGAGCTATCACCATCAGGGATGGTGCTCGACGAGCCAATGGGCTCGCCGCCCGTCGAGCTACTCGCCCACCCCTCTCCGAACAAGAGTCCCGAAGACAGCACTCCCGGCGAGAAGGGAAGGTAGTCCGAGGAGCTGATTCGCAGAGAATCCGATGGAACTCTGCTACTGCTCGGATCTCCGAGTACGACGATCCGAGCAGCTTCACCAGAGAATAGATGCGTCGCTTCGCTCCACCGAGATTGCGGCACCGAGGTGCCGCGATCCACTGAAGTACGGGAAGTTGGCGAGCAACACTCTGGACCGCAGGCTCCGCCACACGATTCGGGATGATCAAACAGTCCACCGGAGGGCATGAATTCGAATTCTGTGTTCACGTGAACCCACCTGAGGTTTGAATCCTATGCTCCCGTTCGTTCCCACGCCGGCATCAGAACCCTGAAAATCGCGTACATGGTATACGACCCAGATGGCTCTGCGGTATCCGTATCCAGAGTTGCGCGGTATCGTACCAGCTGCTTGCAGTTCGTGTTTCTGAAGCTCTGGACACCCACCGTCGTTCGGAAGTTCGTTCCCGTGACCGCGTTTGCGGTGCCCTGACCAGTGTCGTCTTTATTCTTTTGGTAGATGTCGACGGTCAGTTTAACATCAGTCCCGCTAATAGCGATCACCTCGAAGGTCGACGTGAAGTTGTTCCCTTGCCGTGGCATCCAGGGAGTGTAGAGGATCGTCGGCTTGGGGACGTCGCTGACGACCGAGGCTACGATGAGTTCACCGATCATAGTCATGGCTACACCCCCTGCGCGCCGGTCGACTCCCAGGAAGGCGCGAGCATGCGCAGCGTGGCGTAGATCGTTCCGGTCCCGGAGGCGCGCTGAAGAACGATCTTGTAGCGAACGAGAGGCCTGAGGCCTGACACTCGCTTGGATGGAGTTCCGACTCCGGTATTGTGTCGAAGCTTCCGACTGCCGCGTTCGGTGCGTCCCCAGTCTGGTCCGGATCCTTGTCCAGAATCGAGATCACCAGGTTCCCAGTCGACGAGAACGCGATCACTTCGACCGACGAGGTGAAGGCGTCACCTTGGCGAGGAAACCATGGCGTGTACACGGTCGTGCCGGTGGTGTTCTCTGCGACGATGGTCTGTCCGATGAACATGGTATGGTCCTCGGTGAGGAGAGATGCGAAAAAGAGACTGGTCAACCGCCCCATTGGGCCGAAACGCGCGGCACCTTGAAGCCGTAGAGGCAGTTGTTCTAGGCCCAGCCACAGGGTGAGTAACGCAAGCGGCGAACTCGGACCGCCAAGTTGCTCGATTTCCGTGCAAGGATGCCGCCCCTTTGAGGGGTGGCGTCGAATTGAGGCCAGGTCGAATCCATCCTGAGTCCTCCATTCCGCTGCACCGGATGCCCCAACCACCCTATCGAGAGCGCGGCCGGGCTGATTCCTCCGGCCGGTCGATCGCCGGATTCCGGAAGTGTTCGGGTCTACCACGACACGGGCTTCTGGATTGCCACCGCGAAGCTTCGCCTAGCTGGCCCGGAGGTCCCGTTCCGGCCATAGCTGTCATGGCCATAAATTTCGAGGCGAGTCGTCCATCCAAGCTGGAGAGTTGCCTTGCAGGACAGCTCAAGTTCCCGGCATAATCGACCGCCTGCGCGGCGTAAGAGACCGGTCAGATCTCCGGACGGAGTAGGCGAAGGAAGATATACGTCTGCGCCTCAGGCGCAGGATCCCATGGGTTCAATTCGCAATCTTCTACGCGAGGCATAACTTTGCGAATCTCGAAGACGTATGGACCAAATTCGAGCTGGCTCTCCTCCTCCGATTGCAGTCCATTTGCTCCGCTTACCTTGGATGATCTTAGAGAGACGCGTAGCATGACGCATGCCCGGCCATTTACTGTCACTGAACGCGCTGCAATAAATGCGTCGTCGCTGAGCCTTTCGAATTCTCGCGGAAAGGAGTCCGGCCAGCATGGATCCTCGCCCCAAGACTGATTCTCGTTGTTCATGGAAACGCCAGCAAGGGAGAATTCCCTCGCTCCTGCACATGCCGGCGACTCTTGCGAATCGTGGCCAGCCCTTCAGGACCGCAGAGGCGAGAGCCGCAGAATCTTGCAGCGACGGCAGAGCATCCGCCTGATCGTGCCAGCGCGCCTGTTGCGTTGCGCGCCCAATGCCGATCGTCGCTCCAACGCAGTTGCCACGGCATTCGAGCCCCGGATCGTTCCGTTCCGAGCGCGCTCCTAGGCAGACCGGAAGGGAACGATGCGCGGGTCTCTGAGTCTGAAACCTGAGGCTTCGCCTCGCCATCAGAAATTCTATGAGTCATGGCTCCGGCATCAGTATGAGGCGCAACCTGAAGCCAGGCACGATTGCACGACCAATCGGAGCCAATGTCAGCCCGGTGCGCCGCAGGCAGGAAAAGGCATGACTCAGGCTCGCAAAGGCAGGTTCGCCGCGATCCCCGTGCGCCGTGCCACGGAACAACGCCAAGCGAGAACGCTCGAGTTCCGACATTAGGCTCGCGATGCAACGAAATCGCGTCGTCGAGTCGCGTCACCAGAGCATCTAAGTCTTCGCGCTGGTTGGACGTCGAAAAGGCGACCGAAGCTGACGGCCGCGACTCCACGCGCATTGAGACGCGAGCAAGTCCGACCTGGTGACGTCGGCAGATCGATCGATGGTGCACGGCCATCCCTTCGCAACGACAGGTGCTGATCAAAAGCGCAACTCTCCGTGGCGTCAAGCGGGCGCGACGAGAATCTTTGCTGGCATCACGACGAGCCCGGCTTCACGTGATGCGGGAATTCCGTCCCTGGTCGGAATTCCACTCCCTCCGCGCGATCGCGTGGCATGTGGAGAGACGATTTGCGGCTTCCTCTGCGGACGTTGAAAATGCTGAGTTTGAAGAACAGCTTCGGCATCACTCTTTGCTTCGGCTTCGCTACGCGCGCACCCGAAGGAAAGGCGAACGACTCCGAGGACTGAGAAGCGGTGGGACGACCGTCGAGTCGGCGAATCGAGGCGAGAGTGAGCGATCGAGAGACTCCGGGAACGGATCCGGGAGCTCGATGGGAGATCGGGCATCATGAGCTCGAGCACGGCGACCAGGACCTCGTCGACGCATGCCGCGTAGCGAGCCGGAGCAGGTGCTCGCGGAAGACCTGCTCGCGTTCGCCGGCATCGCACCAGCCACGCACCGGATCTATCCGCTCGAGACTCACCTCGCCGAGAAGCTCCACGCCTGCAGCGCCCGGCCTGCGCGATTCTGTCCGCCACGGAGAGACGGGCTTCCTGGTCCCCGTCGGCGATGTCGACGGCTTCGCAGCGCGCATCAGCGCGTTGCTCGGCGACGACGCGCTGGCCGCGCGCATGTCGGCGGCGGCGCTCTCCTTCGCGCGGCGCTTTGACTGGGAGCGCGCCGCCGACCAGATGGAGGCGGCGCTGGATCGCGCGCTGCCGGGTCGTTAGGCGTGCGTCCGCTCGAGCTGCTTTCCATCTGGGTGGCGCTGCCCGTGGCGCTCCTAGATCGCATCCCTGCTCCGCCCCAATCGAATCCGGACCCTACGCGACGAGCCTCGTCACTGCGCCGCCGTCGCCGATCTGGCCGACGCCGCGCAGGAGGTCGCCGTCCCGGCGAAGCACGCTCTCGCGATCGCGCTGTTCCGTCGCCAGCGGCCTGAGCCCGCAGCCTCAGACCCGCGTCACGCTCTCCTGGCCGGTTGAGCGCGTGACACCTTGGGCGGAGCTCGACGAGCGCGTTAGCCCCCCCTGCTGCGAAGGTGATTGGCGAGGCCGCGGTTCGTCGACCGCGCCATGGTGCTCGGGGCTGTGCGCGCTGACGGGGAGATTGCGAGCAGCGAGGCGATCTCGGCTAAGGTCCGTAGCGGACTCGCGCTGCGCCTCTGCTCCCTGCCCGCTCACTCCGGACTACCGGCGACGAGTGCCGTCCCGACGCGCTCTTCGCCGCCCCTACCCCGAAAACCGACGCTCCACCAAATCGATCATCGCCCGGGTCCGCTCTCGCAGCTCCTTGCCGAACCGCTGCATCCCCTCGAGCTGCGCGACGACGCCGGCGAGGAAGTCGGTCGGCGCCGATGCGCGCGTCGTGGCCTTGGCCGGTGGGCGAGCTCGCTTCTTGCCACCGGTCCGCCCCAAGTAGCCCGACTTTCAGACCGCCCACGTCCCGAGGTTCAGGTCCAGCTCCCGCGCCGCCGCGGCGTTGTTCAGCTCGCCGGCCTGAACGCGCCCGATCATGGCGACGGGCGTGGCGGCCTCGGCGGGGTTAGGGGATGCCAAGTTCTACGCGCCCTCGATCGGGGCTCATGGAATCGGTTCTCACCGAGCTCACGGCCGATGGCGGCGAGCGACTCGGGCGTGCCCGTCCGGAACCCGAAGCGGAGGACCACCGCGGAGAACTCGCGGTCGGTGAGGGAGGCGATCGCTGTGGACCAGGCCGGGAAGAGTTCGGCGGGGAGGCCCTCGGGGACGGTGGTGACGCCGAGGTCGTGTCCTTGCGGCAAGCGCGCGTAGCCGCGTGATTTCCCGCGCCATCCGCTTACGTTCCGTTCCGGCGGGCCCGACCTACCCCGGCCATCACTCCTCTACGAACCGCAGCATCGCGTTCAGCCGCCGCTTCAGCTCCCTACCGAACCGCTAGAGCTGATCGAGGCGCTCCGCCGGGTCGGATGCGGGACGCCCGCTTCGCGGGGTACGCCTTCCACGACGACCACGCCGCGGGATTGATGCCGAGCTCGGCAGCGGCCTCGGCGTTGGTGAGCTCGCCGGCCTCGACGCGCGTGTCGGCGCCGGAAGGGGAAGTCACTCCTTCACACACGACAACTATCCGTACCCGAGCAGGAAGGGCGTGGAGTACCCGATGCACGACGTGATCGCCTACCCACGACCCATCGGCGGCCGGGGCTCGTGACCCTCTACCGCTGTGTTCGCACGCGCGCACGTGCGCGCGTTTGGAGGCGGGCGTAGAGCTGCGGGTCATCCGCTTCGAGTGTTACTGCGACCGCGAAGCTCTGCGTCTCGATGTCGGCGGGCGCCCATCGTCGGGATGCGCGCACAACGAGGTAGAACCTGTCTCCGTAGCTCTTGTTCTCGCGCTTGAAACGGAACTCTCCGCGCTGGAGCGTGCCCTTCGCGGGTCCCCTGGTCTGCGCTGGCTCGATGGCAACCCTATACGGCGGCTTGAACGCGCGCTCTGCGTCTTCCTCGCCGGCCACCGCACGGTAGGCCTCGCTGATTTCGGCGGGCGTCTTTCCTCGGATCAACATGAAGTCCATGTGGACACCGAGATAGTCCTGCCGACGACGCCGAACGGGCGGATCGAAAGCGAGCGCCACGGTGATCACCTTCTCGCCGGCCGCCTGCTTGAAGTCGTCCGGCGTCGGCACCTCGTAGATCCGGAAGTGGTCGAGCTGGAGTTCGGCTTGGGCGACCAGCGTTACTCGCCGGTCACCAGAGTTCATGGCGAGATCCTCGTCGATCTGGCCGTAGCCGCAGACGTGCATCACGGCTTCGTCTCCGCACGTGCTCTCGATCAACGTCTTGCTTGCGGTCGGCACACTCGCCGCGGTCGCGAGCACCGCGCGGACCAAGTTCGGGTGCGGTTCTTCCCCGAGATCCGTACGCAACTTGTCCCAGAGGAGTGCGGCGATTCGAGCAACTCGCGGGGCCGCGAAGCTCGTGCCCACGTCGTACGCGAACAGCCGCTTGGTGTGCTCGCGGTCGAACGACATGACGCTGATAGCGTCGTCAGTGCGGATCCGCCGATGGCCCGCCGTTCCCTCCCAGACGAGCCCGCCCCCGAAGTCCACGAACTCGGGCTTGACGGACTTCGCGAGGCCCGGCCCGACGCGCGTGAACGGCGATGGTTCCGAGGACTTGCCCAGGCTTCGGACTAGATCTGCCGCTCCCGCGCCACGACGGACTCCGACCAAATCGTGCTCGATCAACGCACCGACGGTGACCGCAATGGCCGCCGTGGCAGGTTCCGCGAGCCGCGCTTCGGGTGCTGCAAGGTGCCTCGGATGACTCTTGAGGATTCTCTCGGCCTCTTTCGAGTTGCTCGTCGCCACCGACCCGTTGTTCCCCGCGCTCACGACGAGAAGTACTTGCAGCTCTCGAGCGAGAAGGTCGAGCGCTTCGCCCCATGGAGACTGCTTATCGGTACTCGCAGGATCCGCCGAGCCTAGCGAGAGGTTGAACACGCGACAGTTGTGCGGAGACTTCCGGAACGTCTCGATCGCCGTCCGCATCTGGTTGACGATGAGCTTCTCGTCGTCGAAGCGGTTGTGCTCGTTGAGCACGCGGGCACTGAACAAGACGATCGGCGATGAGAAGACGCCACCCTCGTAGCACGCGCGCACGCTGCCGAAAACGGCGACTCCGGCAACGTGGGTCCCGTGGCCGTGTTGGTCCGTCGCGGACGTACCGGCCGGGAGGATGGCTTCCTCGTGGCCCACGTTCGCTGCAAGGAGCGGGTGCCCCGACGTGATCCCGCTATCGAGGACACATACGCGGGGCCCGTCGAGCTTTGGTCGCGGTGGGTTCGGGAACAGCTTTCTGTCGGCCCGAGCTGCTTGCGCGGCATCGAAGACCGGAACCGGCGGCAGCTCGATCTCGGCCACGATCGGCAGCTCGAGCAACTGCCGTAGCGTCGTCCCGCGAACTCTCGCCTTCACCAGACATACGAAGTCGCCGTCGTACCAATCGACCACGTTATTCTCGTCGTCGTGATTGCTGGTTGTCCCAATAGCTTTTTCGACCTCAATGCGACCGGCCCTCGCCAGATCCTGCGTGCCGCGGTGCCAGAGATCCATCTCGACCACGTAGAGCGCCTTCGCCTCGATTCTGCTCCCGTCGGTTCCGATCTGTGCCGCCAACCGAGGGCCGATGCGGTCGGAGGCGCTCCACAACGCCATCTGGTCGGCCTCGACGTACTCGAACACGTCGTACGTGGTGGACTTGTATGGCTTCTTGGTCTTCGGATTGATGTCCTGTTTCGGTCCGGCCTCGTAGACCTTGATCGCGTCGCGGAACCCGGTGAGGTCTTGGTCGTCGCGGAACGCAACCACGGCGCGGTCTGGCTCGACGCTCACCACGTGCAGTCCGACCGCTTCGAGCTTCTCAACGACGGCATCGGGGCTCGCCTTCGGCGAGAGCGGCAACCGAAATACGAGGTGGGGCTGGATGGCTTTCGTAGGAGACACGAGCTTGCGCGCATCAGTCTCCAGCTCGGTGAGCCGATTCCGGAACTTTGCGCCGAAGCTCCCGCGAGTCCCGCGCCCGGGAGGCGGCGCTGGTGGTGCCCGACGCGCTCGTCGCTTCCAGGTCTGATCGAGCTGTGCGAGGCGAAGGTGCGGGTAGCGTTTATCTCCGTCGCGGTGAGGCACGGCGCGCCTTCTTTGCGCTCTGT
Source organism: Planctomycetota bacterium (assembly GCA_016719295.1). Taxonomy (GTDB): domain Bacteria; phylum Planctomycetota; class UBA1135; order UBA1135; family JADKAF01; genus JADKAF01. The sequence goes on along the minus strand of JADKAF010000001.1, from coordinate 4,514,014 downwards.
TTGCTCTTGCGCGGGCGCACGGAATCCGCGCCAGTCAGCGCCACGCGCTGCTGTTGCCGTGCAACCGACTCGTCGAACATTCGACGGTCGATCTCCTTCGCTCCTTCGATGACGTAAAGCTTGATGGCATCAAGCGCGATGCGCTCCACATCTGCGAACGACAGGCCGACGAGTTTCGTCGCCTGTTCCCGCAGGTTCACCGAGGGCGACACTCCTACCTGCCGAAGGCTTCGAGCGAGCAGCAGCTCGATCTGAGCGGCGTCGGGTCGCGGGAACTGAACGATCTCGTCGAACCGGCGCCACAGTGCAGGGTCGAGGATTTGCTCGTGGTTCGTCGCGGCAATGATGAGCGATTCTCCGCGGAAGCCATCGAGCATCTGCAAGAAGGAGTTCACCACTCGCTTCAGCTCGCCGTGGTCGTCCTCGTCGGTGCGCCGCTTGCCGATCGCGTCGAACTCGTCGAAGAACAGCACCAACGGGCGTGAGCGCGCGAAGTCGAACACCTTGCGCAGGTTCGCGGCGGTGTCCCCTAGGTATGAGGAGACAACTGCGTCGAATCGCACGAGCGCGAGCGGGTAGTAGAGCGCCTTCGCAAGGGCCCCCGCAACGACGGTCTTCCCGCAGCCTGGTGGACCGCAAAAAAGAACCCTGCCGGCTGGACGCAGACCGTGCGACAGGAGCAGCTCGACCCTGCGGTTTTCCAGAACGATGCGCCCGATGGTCTCCTGGGTCTCCTCGCGCAGCACCAGCTCTTCAAGCGGACGCTCGTCCTCTCGCAGCTCGACGAGGGGTGTGCCGCGTTCCTTGTCTCGCGGTACGTCATGCGGCAGCCCCGGTTCGTGCGCGACCAGCGGGGTCAAGCTGAAGGAGTGCCCATTCCGGAGGATGCGCTCAATATCGCGCGCGACAACAGGGTGATTTCTCCGCCGCTCCTCGTCGATGTACTCCTGCACCGCCGAGTGAAAGGCCGTCGCATCGCCCTTCTTGAAGGCGATGACCATCTTTCTGATGCTCTCGACGGTAGTGGCCACGACACATGACTGCCTGGAAGGTGAAGCGGCCCGCAGCTTCGCACACCCCCGTGACGGCGTCCATCCCGGCGAGGCGGTTGGGTTTCTCGACGAGATCCGAGTACCTCCACAGCGTGCCTCCCGCCGCGGCGGGCGAGTAGAGCCTGGATGGTTCTCCACAACATTCAGCTTCCGTCTCGAATCTCGAGCGTCTCGGCGATCCCACTCTCGCGGGCCGATTCAGAACTCCCCTGCGCTCTGCGCTCGCGCCGCCGGCTTCTCGCTCCACGCCACCGTGCGCGTACCCGCGCGAACGTCTCCGCCGCGAACGACTCGCACGCTGCGTCCTCCGTCCGCCCTTCGCCGCCGAGCAGCTCTCCCTCTCTCCGGAAGGCGACTTCGTCTTCCGTCTCGCTCGTCCCATCGCCGACGGCACTCCGGCCCTCCGCTTCGAACCCTCGGCCTTCCTCGAGCGACTCGTCGCTCTCGTCCCGCGACAGGGGAGACCGATGCTCACGTACCCCGGCATCCGCCCTCCCGCCGCGAGCTGGCGCAATCACGTCGTGCCAGCTTCGCCACCGCCGTCGTGCGTGGAAAACCTGCCTCCCGGCCCTATACCCCAAGCGAGTGGCGCTGGCACATGTGCTTTGAGGCCGGAACGGAGCCCGGCAGAAGGCTGGCCGACCGAATTCGATCCCGCCTTCACGCCCCCATCGCCCTCCGCACCGCCGATTCTTCCGCCCTAGCGTACCTGACCGTCGTCGCGACGCTGGCGTGCCCCAGGACCCGCTGCACTACGCCGAGATCGCCGGTCCTCGCGTAGACCCTGGTCGCCACGGTGTGCCTCAAGCAGTGCGCCGACGCCGTCACTCCCGCCTCGCGCGCCATCCGCCCGATCACCCGCTGCGCGTGCCGCCCCGAGATCGGAAACAGCCGGCCCTCTCGGTCCCGGGTCCACTCGGCCAGCCGGGCACCCAGCTCCGCCGGCACGAACGCGACCCTCGGCCTGTCGCCCTTCGCTGTCCGCACCGCGATCGTCCCGCGCCGGAGGTCGATGTCCCCAACCTCGAGGGCCAAGGCCTCGCCGAGCCTGAGCCCGGTGCCCAAGAGCAACCTGACCAGGAGCTCGTCCCTCTCTTCGCCCTTCGAGGCCGCGGCCAGCAACCGCTCGACCTCGACGTCGCAGAGCGCTCGCGGAGGCGGCTCGCCGCACCTTGCGCGCCTGACGAGCATGCCAGGGCTGCGCTGCACGTAGCTCGCGAGCTCGCAGAACTGGAAGAAGACCCTGACGCTGGTCCGCAACGCGTTCGTGCTCGTCGCCAGCTTCGTCGCGCCTGCCGCCGTCTGCCTCGCCATGAGCGAGGTCAAGAAGAGTGCGATGGTCTGCGTCGTAATGCCGTCGAGCTCGTCCGGGATGCCGTTCGCGGCGAGCCAGGAGCTGAAGAGCCGCAAGTGCCTCGAGTACTGCTTGATGGTGTGCACGCTCCGACCATCGGCCTGGAGCTGAAGCACGAACGCATCGAGGGCTTCGTGGAGAAGCATGGTGCCTCCTTGGATTGATCGCTTGGAAGGAGAGGCAGGGCGGCCCACCACGATCAGCGAGCCGCCCGTCGTGGATCACTCGGTGACCGGCTCGCCCGTCGAGGCGTAGGTGATCTGCGCCGGGTCGCTGGGATCCGCGGTCGGGTAGAGCTTGGCGTCATCGTTGCCGACCACCTCGCGTTGCGAGAGCGGCACGTCCTTCTTCGCGCGCTTCGGCTTCTCCGCGATCGGTGCCGACTCGAGCGCGCCCTGCTGCTCCGCAAAGACCAACGCGAGCCGGAGCACCCTGCGCGAGCGCTCGATCGTCGGCATGGCCTTGTCGCGGCCCGACTTCGTGCGCAGGACCGGCTCGCTCGCGTTGAAGCGCTCGACGTCGGCGAGCGTGATCTGCGCGATCGGCGTCTCGGTGCCGAGGACCTCCGTCGCGAGGTCCAAGTCTGCGGCGTAGGCGTTGACCGTCGACTCGCTCTTGCGCGCGACCTTCAGCGACTCGAGGTAGGCGAGCGCGCACTCGGTCAAGGTCCAGGTCGGCTTGATCGCGGGCTTCTTCGAGCTCTTCGACTTCGGCTTCTTGGCCGCGGGCTTCGTGGTCTGCGCGTCCGTCGTGATCTGTCCGTTCGTGGTCGTCATCGTCGTGGCCTCCTGTGGCCGTTGGGAACGGACGCATACACGCTCTGGCGCGCGGAGCAGGGAAGGCGAATAGAGCCCGGGTGCGAAGGATTCTTCGAATGGCCACGTGGCGGATGTTTGGAGCATCCGGGTGCGCGAACGGCGGCGCGATCTGCGCGAACGCGCGACTTCCAAGGTGCCGCAGCTTCGGTTGATGTCAGATCAGGCCGGCCTAGAATAGTGACTCGTCGCGAACGACGGCCTTCGGAATGCACTACCAACGGTCCCATCGCATCCTGGATTCGATCGGCTTGCCGACCCCCTCGATCGCAGATGAAGTCGAACCCTGGTCCTATGCCGATGACTCGTATCGAATTCCAGCTGGTGGGCATGCCGCGCCAGTGATCGTTGTCGCGCAGGTGTCAAAGCGCGCGGATCTTCGTTGGCTATCGGAACTCAAGATTCGCGCGGGCGTGATGCCATGGCAGGAGGTCAAGTCGACTGCCGTACATCGAATACTGCGCGAATGCGATGCTCGACTGCGTGCGACGATCTTGGGAGGAGTAGCAGACTCTGCGATCATCGTGCTCGATCTTCGGCGTCAGGTCGCCAGCATGCTCCGAGGCGTGGATCAGCGGCTGCCGCCGATGGGGGATGCTGCGTGGAGCCTCAGGCCCTACAAGGGCCTGCTTGGCGCTGTCGAGCGCAGCACGAACGAGCTGGCACTGCTCATGTCCCCTCTCCACCGCTACGTCGGCTCGATTCCATGTTTCGAGAAGTACCGATCTTCTCTGGTTGGACGACTGCGCAACCCGAACAACGTCAGGTGCTTCTCTGCGCGATTCACCGCGTCGAGCCTGGCGCTCCTCGACGGCTCTGCCTTTGACACTGCGTGGCGTGACGTAGAAGACTTGCGCTACGTCGATCTCGATCGAATTGAACGGGCAGCACTTCTCTGCTCGTTGCGCATTCCGAGAGCGTTCGACGAAGGGAACGAGTTGTCGGTTCGAGAGATAAGGAGCATTCGCGAGCGATCTGCGACCCTCGGAACCGTTGATGGGCATAGATTCGATGTCGGTGCGGTCGAGAGCGTCGATTCGAAAACGATCGCCGAGATCCAGGCCGCGGATATCGCCGCAGGCATCGCGCGCGACCGCTACGAGACAGGGGGCCTTCGAGCTCTGATCGAACACTTCCGAGTCGTCGTATTCAACGGGCGGCTGTCGTCGTGATTCTCTTGGGTCCGAAGCCATCTACGGGAATCTGAGAAGCTCTCGCGTGTCACCGCGACCCGAGCGACTTCACCGCGCGCCCATCCCCATCCGCCACCTCGATCTCGCCGCCCTCGCTCGACGACCGCACACTCGCGACGACACCGCCGCCGCTCCAGAGATCGACCGCGCTCGGCGAGATCGTCACCGTCACGCCCCGATCAGGATGGCCAACGTGAAGCACCGGAGCTCCATCGCCGTCGACCTGCATGACGATCGCCGGCTCGCCCCGCGCGTCGAGCAGCGAGAGCCGCACGGATGGAACGGCGCCGTCGCCGCAGGTCTCGAGCACCGCGCGCACGCGGCCGTCGTTGGGCTCGCGGAGGATCAGGCGCTCGACTGCGAGCTCGTGGATGCGCTTCTTCATGCCGCACACACAGCCGAGTCTGCGCGGCGGCAGCAAGCGCGGCGTGGAGATACAGCGCACCGACGAAAAAAGCCGCCCCAACAGCGCAAGCGCCAAGCAGAGCGGCTTCCGATCCTTGTGTGGGGACGCGCGGTTTCCGTCCGTCACTCGCGGTCGGCGAGTAATTCTGGCCCGGAGCCTATCAGACGCCGCTCGCCTCTGCCTCCATCTCGACCTGCGCCAACATGGCCCGCGCCTCGACCGAGTCCACTGCCTCGGCCCGCAGCTCCGCGAGCACCTGTTGCGCGATCTTCGCCTCGCGCTTGAGCCGCGACATGCTGAGCCCGTTCAGCGTCGGACACTCCCAGCGCACGATCGCCTCGATCCGCGCCGCTTCGTCCTCCGCGCACCCGAACTCCTGCGCGATTGCTCGTGCGTAGTAGCTCATCGCGTCACCACCGCGACCAGGGTCGCCAGCGCGCGCTGTTCTTCCTCTTCGCTGCCGGTCACAGCTTCGATCCAGATTCTCGCGGTGCGTGTCTCGCGGCCCGGCGCTCCGTAGGCTTCGCCGCGCTCGACATGCACCAGCCAGCGCTCGCCTTCGCTGGCCTCCTCGATCTCCGCGGCGAGACGCAGGACCGCGGCCCTGAACTCGCGCTGCGTCATCGGCGTCGCGTTCGTGATCATCATGCTTGCGCCGAGGTGCTTCTTGTCGACTCCGGCTTCCAGGGTCAGGGCGCCGCGCGTGGTCCTGTTGGTGGTCATCTCGTGGTCCTCGTTGGGTGAGCGACATACACGCTCTGTGCGCGCACGAAGTGTAGGCCGATCTGCGCGTCATTCCGTGGATTCACCACGCGTGTTCAACGGCTCTCTCGATCGATCCGATCGAGCAGCTCGCGAGCCGCGACATCGCCACGTGCAGCACTCGTCACCAGCCAGCGCAGGATCCGATACGCGCAGGACACCTCGTAGACGAGCTGCGAGGTCCGCAGCAGCTCCGGATCTGCATGTGCATCGCGCAGCAGCCACTCGATTGCGTGGACCTCGATCTCCGGGCAGTGCGTGAGTTCCGCGATGCGTCCCTGGAAGCGCGTCCGTGGCTTCGTGGGCGCGCTCAGGAAGTCTGCGCTGCGAGCGTAGTGCTGGCGTTCGATCGGCGCACCCGAGCGCTTCGCTGCGCGCTCCTGGGCAAGCTCCCTCTCCTCGAGGAGCCGGATGGCGAAGTCGATCTGCCGCAGCGTCGCGTTGGCGTAGAGCTTGCCGTCGATCTCGATCTCGAAGCTGGTGCGGCTCTGCATCGTGGTGGTCCTTGCTGGAAGCGTGCGAGCCCTACTGCTTCGCCTGTTTCCCCGCTTCGTACGCCGCTTCCAACGCCGCACGGATCGCGCCGACGCCAAGCTCGTGGAAGTCCAAGCGATCACGTCCGCGCGAGTCGAGGGTCTCGAGCCAGAGGATCTCCTTCGCGATCTTCTCGACGGTCGCTGCGCGCTTCGGGTCGGGCTTCATCGCTTCGTCTCCCGAGTTCGTTGCTCGCGTTGCGCCTGCTCGTATCCGGCTCGGAACGCGCGCTCCAGCGCCATCCGGATCGAGCGGTCGACGTTCGGTCCGAAGGCCTCTCGTGCCACCCGGTGTGCTTCGCGTTCGGCCAGGTCGTCGTTCATCGTCGTGCTCCTTGGGTCGTCGACATACACGCTTGCGTAGCGCGCGTAGCCAAGGCCGTTCTCGCCAAAGATCTGGTGGCGCGCGCGAGATCCGTCATGTGGACGGAGTTGAGCCGTGCCGATCCTTGCGACCGAGCGCTTGAAGCGCACGTCTCGCGTCGAGGCCAACGGCGACCGCAGCAAGGAGGGATCGCTCCGCTCCCCGCGCCGCTCCGAACATGCGCACTCCACTTCGCATCGGTTCACCCGATCACCCTGGAACCGATCCGTCCCGATCGGGCAGGCCGGGCGTGGAACGCAGCGAGCGCGAGGGCCGCAACGCAGTCGTCGTGCTGACCCGCCGGAGCGGAGCTCTTTACATGCCCGGTCTCGGTCACCGCATACTCGAACGACTCCAACTCGTCGATTCCATCCGGCCAGAGCTCGGGTCGCGGCAGCACGATCTCGCGGCGCTCGAGCAGCAAGGCGAGATGATCGATGAGAGCTGCCTTGCTCCGCGCCGTGAATGGGTACGGCTCCGCCCGCACGCCTTCGCGTCGCAACGCCTCGAATACCGGCTCCCCCACACCCGTCGAGTCGACGCGCACTCGCGCGTTCCGGTAGCGCTCCAGCGCGGTCCGGATTCGCCCCACCTGCAGGGCCCAATCAAGCCGGTGGAATCGATCCACGAAGCAGACCTCGCCTGCCCGGTTCATCACGACGAGCACGCTGAAGTCCTCGACCTTCGCGAGATCGAGTCCCGCGAAGTAGCTCTGATGCGCCTCCGGCTCCTTCCAGCTTCCGATCGCGCATTCGCGCACGTTCCGGAACACCGCTCCAGATCCTTCGATGAACTGCCCGCCGAACTCCTGTTCGAACACTCGCTCGGGCAACCGTGCGCGCTCCGCCTCGATCAGCTCGCGATCAAGATGCGGATTCTGCCAGCTCGGCGCGTTCCAGCTCTGGTAGTCGCTGTCGCGTCCCTGCCCGCGTCGAAACGCGTCGAAGTACCAGCCCTTTCCACGCGGCGTCGAGATCAGCAGCGCCCACCCTCGCTTGTCGATCAACCGCTGCGCGAGGTGCGACTCCCACACGTGAGCTTTCAAGCGAGCAGCTTCGTCGATGACCAACCAGTCGAGGCCCTCGCCGAGCAGACTCACGGGATTGTCTGCGCTCTTTGCGCGAATCTCGGAGACTCCGCCCGCGAGGTTCCGCAGCAGGATCTTGCGCTCGTGCTCGCGCATCCCGATCAGACGATGTGGGAGCTGCATGCCGACGATGGCCTGGATCTCTCGGAAGACGCGATCGGCAAGATCGTAGGTCGGCGCGGTCACCCAGCCGACCGAGCTCTGCTTCGGCTCGAGTGCGGCGGCGATGCCTTCCATCGCTGCCGCCTTCGTCTTGCCCCACCTGACTCCGCACGCCAGCACTCGCCGCGGCGCACGCGAAGCATGCACCGCGCGTTGCCCCTCATGGGGCTCGTAGCGGAGATCGGCGAACAAGCGCTCCTTGTCGAGGCGGAGGGCGGAGTCGATCGGTGCCATGGTGCAGACCGTTGTTCGCCCGGACTCAGTACCGCAACGGCATGAGCGTTGCGCCTGCCCCCTCCGGGGGCTTCGCGAGCAACGCCGCGAGCCCGAGCGCCATCACGCAGTCGTCGTGCTGACCCGATGGCGCCGAGCTCCGCACGTGACCGTGCTCGGTCACCGAGTATTCGAACGCTTCGAGCTCGTCGATCCCCTCGGGCCAGAGCTCTGATCGTGGGAGCACGATCTCCCTCCGCTCGAGCAAGAGGGAGAGATGATCGACCAGCGCGGTCTTCGACTTAGCGGTGAACGGATAGGCCGTCGCGTAGATGTCCTCGCGCATCAGCGCCTCGTAGATCGGCTCTCCACTGCCCGTCGAGTCGACGTGTAGGCGGGGCGAGTCAAAGCGCTGCAGCGCGGCCTTGATGCGCACGATCTGCAGGTTCCAATCTAGACGATGGAAGCGATCGACGAAGCAGACCTCGCCGCGCCGATTCATGATCACCAGCACCGTGTAGTCTTCGACCTTCGCAAGGTCGAGCCCGGCGTAGTAGCTGTCGCCGCGATTGGGCTGCTGCCACGAGCCGGTCGCGCACTCGCGGACGTTCCGGAACACCGCGCCCGAGCCCTCGATGAACTGGCCCCCGAACTCCTGCATGAATACGCGCTCGGGCAGGCGCGCGCGTTCCGCCTCGATCAACTCGCGATCGAGGTGCGGGTTCTGCCAGCTCGGAGCGTTCCACGACTCGTAGCTCGTGTCTTTGCCTTGTCCGCGACGGAAACTGTCGAAGTACCAGCCCTTTCCGCGCGGCGTTGAGATGAGCAGGGCCCAGCCGCGCCGATCGATCAGACGCTGCGCCAAGTGGTTCTCCCAGATGTGCGCGCGGAGACGCGCCGCTTCATCGACGATCAACCAATCGAGCCCTTCGCCGAGCAAACTCACGGGGTTATCGGCCGACTTTGCGCGAATCTCCGACACGCCGCCCGCGAGGTTCCGGAGCAAGATGCGGCGATCGTGCTCCTTCATCGAGATCAAGCGATGCTTCAGCTGCATGCCGATGATGGCCTGGATCTCGCGATAGACTCGGTCGGCCAAATCGTACGTTGGCGCAACGATCCAGCCGATCGAGGTGGCGCGCGGTTCGAGCGCTGCAGCGATGCCCTCCATCGCGGCGCATCTGGTCTTGCCCCAGCGCACGCCGCAGGCGAGGACGCGGCGCAGCGCACGCGACTCGTGCACGACGCGCTGTCCCTCATGCGGTTCGTAGTTCAGATCCGCGAAGACCTGGGCCTTGTCCAGGCGGAGCTCAGTTGCGGGGCGTGTCATCGGTTCGCACCAGCCAGCGTTCGTACTCGCGCTTGATGACGCTCTCAACATCGATGGCGGCGCGATCGGTCGGCTCGCCGCGGGCGAGCCGCTCCTGCTTCACTCCGATCTCGAGAGCGCGTACCGCTTCCATCGCGGTGGAAAGCGGGAGGGTTCGAAGCGCGTCGAGAGCTCGCGCCTGAATCGCCTTGGCAACACGGAGGTGGCGCGCGTTCATCTCTTCGAGCGTTTCGATGGCACGCTGCTCGGTCGCTTCGCGCGCCTTCCGCTCGCGCTCCGCAATCCGCTCCTGCCACCGCTCCGCGATGGCGTGCCTGTTCACGGTCTTCCGCGCCACCGCGTAGCGCTTCGCGACAGCGGTGTAACTGCGGTCGACACCGAGCGAGAAGTAGTACTCGAACGCGTCGCTCGGGAGCTTCGAGTGCTTCATGTCGCGCTGCTCCAATCCGGATCCACACGCTTGCCCCAGTGGTGGAAGCCGTAGAGGGCGAGCGCGCAGTAGACCGCGTGCAACGCTGCCTGGGGGTAGATCCCGACGACGTAGTCAATCGAGGCCCAGACGGCGTTCGTGATTGCCCAGATGGCAAAGCAGGCCCGGACGCCGCGGATGTTCAGCCAGGTCGCGAGCAGTGATGCTGCGCTGACGATCCAGAGCAGGGTCACGACGCACGCTCCCTGCCGCTCGCCTCGCGCACTCGGGGCTGCGTATCGAGCTTTCGCCAGAGCCGAGCCGTGGCTCGCTGCGGGCGGACCGATTCGATGAAGACGCCGAGCAGGAGTAGGCAGTTCAGGAGGTTCGCGACGGGTGCATTGACGAGCCCGGCGAAGCACGCGATGAACCAACCCGCCGCGACGGTTGCTCCGATGACAATCAGCATGACGCTCTCTCCTTCGCGATCTCCGCGAACGTTCGCCCATCACCGTCGAGCACGGCCTGCCTTCCCGTGGCCTTCTCCCAGCGCAGGAGCGCGGCATCGACGAAGGCTGGACTGAGCTCCATGGAGCGACACCGGCGTCCGAGCCGCTCCGCCGCGATCATCTGCGAGCCGCTTCCGTTGAAGGGCTCGAGCACGATCTCGCCTGGCCGGGTGTGGTAGCGGATCGGACGTTCGAAGATCTCGAGGGCCTTCGCCGTGGGGTGGATTGCCCTGCCGCCTTCATCCGGCTGCGCGATCTCCCACACGGTGCGCTCGCTCGGCGGCGGCCTGCGGTCCTTCTCGGGCATGAAGCCTTGTCTCCAACCGAAGAAGCACGGCTCGTGCGCCCAGAGGTACATGCTGCGGGTCAAGACCCCGCGACTCTTCGCCCAGATGATCGTCTGGTGGAGCAGGAGGCCGTTCTGCTTCCATGCATCTTCGACGAGCGCTTGCCGGCGCGTCGCGTGCCACTGGTAGACCGGCACGCGCTCGGTGCAGTGCTTCAGCGCGACGCGGAGCAGAGCGGCGAAGAACTCCACGCTGCTCTCGGGATCGATGTAGTCGTCCCAATGCTTGTTGCCGAGCTGCTTGCCCTCGCCTGTGACTCGGCCGGCTTTGCGGTGATGCTCGGACGGGTGGTTGTCGCCCCGGTACGAGACAAGATACGGAGGATCGGTGGCGAGGAGCTGCGCGACATCGTCGCCCATCAGCCGCTCCATGTGCTCGGCGTTCGTCGAGTCGCCACAATGGAGGCGATGATCGCCAAGGATCCATAGGTCCCCCAGCCGCGTGACTGGCTCCGCGGGCGGCTCCTGTTCGCCGGGATCATCGACCGTGCGCGGCTCGTCGAGCTCGAGCTCTCGGAGCAGTGTGTCGATCTCGGAGTCGCTGAAGCCGACGCCCTCCAGCGCGTCCTCCGCGCGGAGTTCCTGGAGGAGCTTCGCGAGCGCGGGCTCGTCCCAAGCAGCGAAGGTCGAGGAACGGTTCTCCGCGATTCCGAACGCCGTCGCATCGAGATCGCTACCCTCGAACCAGATCACCGGCACACGATCGTGGCCGAGCTGCTCCGCGGCTCGGAGGCGCGTGTGCCCCGCTATGACTTCGCCGCTACGCTTCGCGACGATCGGCACCTGCCAGCCGAAGCGCTTGATCGACGCCGCGACGTGCGGGACCGCCTCGTCGTTGAGGCGCGGGTTCGCAGGATTGGGGCTGAGCCGCTGGCGCTCCACCCACTCGATCTGACAGCTCGTGCCTTCCATGCCCGTGCACCGCGCTCGAGCGAGCACGGCCTCTCTGGGGCTGGGCTTGGAAGGGGACTTGGATGGACAGCCCGGACGAACGGAATGCTAACGGCACGCCTCGGTTCGCGTCAATCGCCCCTCGGCTTCGCTGGGACACGGGCGATGTCCCGCGAGATTGCGACAGGGACAGCGGGGACACGCGCGTTCGGCCCGGGAACCGTTGAGGTTGCTGGGGTCCTGTACCCGAACGTGAGCTGACTCGTCCTCCCCGGGGCCCGGAATCCGCCGCTCAATGGGACAGAGTTGGGCACCCGTTCTGGTCGTTTGCGGCGCGGGCGATCCGGAGCTCCCGGAGGGTCGGCGCCGGGCCAGATGCGCGCGCTCGCCGCGGGGTTCAGGGCCAGCTGCCGCGCGGATCGGAGCTGCGGAGGGGACGGCGGGGCCAGGCGATACGGGAGCTCGAGACGAACGCGGCGATGTCCGGCGCGGCGGCTCGAGGTGAGCAGGTTGGGGCTGATGCCCGGCCGGTCGGGGCGACCGAGGTCGCATTCCCGGTCCTATGCGACGCGGATCAGCGTGGATCTCCGCCAGATTGGCACCCCCGCGGCCCAGATCCGGCTCTTCGTGGCGCCCGGGCGGCCCGTCCCATAGTAGTCGGAATCGGACCCGCTCACGAGATTGCGAGGAGCAGGCGATCGTCCTCGGCACATTGGCCCAGCTCCTTTCCCGGAATGCAGAGGCGGGGGCGGCTCCCCCCTCGTGCCAGTGAACATCGAGCACGACGGCGGATCCGCATTACGGCCTGAATCGCCAAAAATCCAAGTCGCTCCTGCATCATGCTGAGCCGCGTCGGCGCTTCCCACGGACCGGTTGCTCCTCCTGAGCGGCTTCCTCCGCGAGCACAAGCGCTCCCAGAGCGCCCGCGACGAGCAGGCACTCCACCCTTCGCCGCTCCTGGCTCGGAAGCTCCAGGTCTTCCCCGGTAAGCGCAGCGCGCACCGTGCGGAGGTACCGCGTCAGCGACGCGCGAGGTGGCACGCGGAGACCCTGCCGCTCCAACTCTTCGCCGACTGCGACGGCGCCGTAGCCAGACAGGCTCAGTTTTGGCCCCATCTGAATAGATACTCTATTCGAATGGGGCTGAAAGTGAGCCTGTTCGAACGACTGTCGGATCTGGCTCCGCCACGCATCCGCTACGTCCTCCAGCACCTCGCCGACGAAGGCCTCGTACCCCGGCTCGCCAGCGCGCGAGCTGACCCGGTGTTTCCGCAGCCAACGGTCGACTTGCCGCTCCTTCACATCCAAGCGCGCGGCGAGCTCTCGCCTCGAGAGCATGCCTTCGCGTTCGATGAGCTCGAGGAGCGCCTTTCGCTTCTGCTTCGCGATCGCCCTGAGGCGTGCGCGACCGTGAACTCGACCGCGACGCAGGTCGGCATCCACGAGGTCGATGCGCGCGCCGAAGCGCTCGAACAACTCCTTCTCGTCGACGAGCTCGGAGAGGCGCAGCCCCCAGACCGGCGAGCCGGATGCCACGAGGACGGTCCGCGGCTGGTCCGTAGCGTGGCCTCGAGATCGTCCGGCCGCGTTCAGCAGGGCGTAGGTCTCGAATACGGAGCAGCACGCTGCGGTAAGCGGATCCGCGGGCCCATGGACGAGGATGCCCGGCGCGTCATCCGGTAGCCCGTCCCAGCGCTCGATGCGATCGATCGAGCCCTTCACCGGCGCCTCTCCAGGAAAGATGGCTAGATGGATTCGAGTCCAGCGCTCGAATTCATCGGGGTGCAGAGTCCAGCGCCGGACGATCAGCAGAGAGCAGTCCGAGAGCTCGTCCGTGCTCGCGTGATTCGCGCCGTAGGTAGCGAACTTGATGGTCGACCTGCCCTCCTCGGTCTCGATCATCCACTTCGTGTCCGAATCCGCCTCTAGCGCAAGGAGATCTGCCCCGTGCACTACAGCGCCGAGCGGCCCTCCTCTCATTGACTCGTAACCACTGCGCCCCTCCACGTGCAACCGAGCCAGCTCGCGAACCAGCCGCCGGAACATCGCGTCCGGTTCGGACACACCGGCGGGCGCGACCTCGACGTTCTGGTTCCGCGCCTGCTTCGAGCGTTCCCGCTTCGGCGAGCAGGCGACGCGCTTCCCCGCGCCGAGGCGATCGACCGTGACCACGGATCCGCCGGTGCCCACGACGTCCTGGCGGTTCACCTGGATCCCGATCGCGCGCAGCGTCGACGGCCAGAACGAGAAGAGCTCGAACCGAATCGGCAGCGCGTCCAGCAGAGCGAACACCGGCTCCTCTACGCTGAGGGAGATCACCTTGCCCCGCTTCAGAGCATCGAGCATCGTCCGGTTCGGCACGTACGCGCGGTAGCCCCCGCCTTGCTTGCGCGGAGCGATGTCGATCCCGAACGGAGTGTTCTCGCACTGCAAGCGCAGGAGCTCCAACAGCGAATCAGAGATCGCGGGAACGGACTCCAGTGGCTCGCCGTCCTGGGGCCGCTCCCAGCTCCAGGCGCTCGCGAAGTTCTCTCCGCGCGGAGGAGCCTTGATCCGACCCGCGAGGAGCTCGTTCTTGATCGGCTGAGGTAGCTCACCCGCAACTTGGGCAAGTCGCTCCGCGAGCTCCCCGGCGCCCGCCACCATCCGGCGCACGATGAGCGCGACGACGACGTCAGGAACCCGCACCTTGCGCTCGGCCAGAGTCCGCATCATCGCAACCAAGCGACCGACGTCTCCGCCGCCTGTGGTCCACTTGTCGAACCGATGACGCCCATCCGTGTCCGAGATGCCGAAGCGCTGCGCGAACGCGCGAGTGCTTCCCCATGCAGCGCAGTCGGGGCCTTCTCGAAGATCGTCCTCGAGCTGGTGCAGCGCCTGCTCGAGTGCGGCGCGCTGGTCCTCATTCCACGCGTGCATCGCATGCTCTGCCGCTGCTACGCCGCACGTACTCTCGAGCCACGAGTCAAGACTGGCGCGCGCCTCGATCAAGGATTGCACCTCGAAGCGCAGGGTCCTCGCTACTCCCATCGGACCGTCAGGCGCTGGCGTGTGGTCGTCACGGACGACGTTTACCCAGGGCGCCGACTCCATCACCACCATGGCGATCGCGTGTGTACCGATCAGCAGCGTCGCAGTTTCATCTGCACGCCTCCGGTGCTCGAGGCGCAGCGCGCTGAAGTCGTGAAGGAACCGACCCGACTCATTCCGGCAGATCGTCGCGAGCGAACATTCGGAGCACCCCTGATGGCCCGCTGCGTCGCGGCGACGCATGGCCTCGAAGTCCTCGCACCAGAACCCTCGCTCTTTCTCCTCCTGTCGGCCCTGTACCAGTTGGACGCAGACACGGCCGTTCGTCCGCTCCGCCATCGCCGTGGCGGGCACAAGCTTCTCGGGGAGGAGATCGAGCCACGGCAAGGCCACCATGGCGAGGCCGTCCTCGAACCCAGGCGCTCGCGACACGAGCTTCTCCACGCAGACGTCCATGGCTGCGATCGTCTTGCCGAGCCCAGGAGGCGCGACAATAGCCAGCGACTGTCCGTTGCCTGGTACGTGCGCAGCGAGGCGCTCGCGAACTACACGGCGGCCTTCGTCGCGATCCTTCGGTTCATGATGGAAACTCGGTGTCGCGCGCGGTATCGGCAGCGCATCGCGCGCCTGCTCGAATCGCTGAGCACTGCGATCGAGTGCGGTGCCGTATCCGCGGCGACGCAACGCAGCGTAGAAGTTGCCGCAAGCCTTCTTGAAGCTCTGCTCGTCTTTGGGGCCGTAGAGCGCGATCGCTGCGAGCTCGAACACGCCGAGAGTAGAACCCGGCGCAAGCTCAAGCGGTCCATGGCCGACACGCACTCCGTCGGCGGCGATCTGCAGCGCGTACCCCTCAGCGCCTTCGCCCGTGCGCTGGAACGTATACGCGTCCCGCTTCGGGACACCGCCGGGTCGTGCGTAGCCCAATCCGCCGATGGGCAGGAACCCCAGAAGCTGCAGCGGTGCTTCGAGGGAGAACCTGCGCTCGAACTCGGCGCGCGCGTACCCTGCCTGACCTTCACCAGGTGGCAGGTCGAAGAAGTGACGCGGAGCACCAGCTCCGCTCTTCGCGAGCAGCTTGGCACCGCTCTCGTCGCGAGCGAAGTCGAGCTGCTGGATCTTCTCCGGCTCGAGCTCCCCGAAGACCCCGCTCCGAGTGCCGGACCCCTTCTCGCGACGTCTTCGCGAGCGCAGCGCGGCGGGGAGCTCGAGGTCGCGGCGCATCGGCAAGGCGCTAGAGATGGTCTCCTCGATCTCTTCGAGCGTGAATCGACGCTCGCCCTGGAACAGCCCATAGACAGCGCTTGGCGGGCGTCCGGGCTTCTGATTCCATGATCCGCGGACGCGCACGCATGCGAGCGGATTCATCGCGTCGGAGGCGTAGCCGAGCTCGGCGAGTCGAAGCTGAACGTAGAGACGGAGATCGCGCTGCAGCCGAGCGTATCGCTCCAACACACCGAAGTCCTGCGGCCCGAAGCACAGGACCTCGTCGAGAAGAAGCACGACGTGGGCGCCGACTCCTGAGCAATTCACCACGCTTGGCTCGAAGGGGAGCAGGTAGCGCAACAGCTTGGCATCAAGCCTCGTCGGGAACTTCAGCGTCTGCCCCTCGAGGTTGACGGAGATGCCGAGCGGCGTCTCTTCGGTGATGCCACGGACGGTCGGCGCGGGGCCATGCTTGTCCGCCTTCACGTCTATTTCGAACCACAGGGCAGATGCGCTGGCGAGGTTCACGCTCCCATCGACGACGAACGCGCGCTGCGGCGTGCGCCACCTCCCGGGAAAGGTCTGCCGACTAGTCCTAGGACCAGCGCATCGCGCCCAATCAAGGAACTGAGAAACGCTCGAAACGCCCGCTTCGGGCTCGTACAACGCGGTTGCTGAAATCCAACGCGTACGAGCTGAAGGAGCGTTTCGAGTGACCAGCAATAGATCCCGAGAGCTGCGCCGCCGCAAGTGCCGAATCGACGATCGCCTCCGAGATCGCGAATGGGAGGGACAGGCGCTGCCGATGTTCACCAGGACTCCCCTGCACTTCGATCTGGCGCAACGCGATCGCGCCTTGGCGACGGGCGGAATAGGTGTCGTTCACGAGCTTGCGAAGCAGGTCGGCCTCTTCGAGAGCATTGATCGTCGCGTGCGCGTGCTCAAAGCGCACAAGCCCTACCACGAGTCCGATCATGCGCTGAACTTCGCCTACAGCGCGCTGTGTGGTGGGCAGACCATCGAGGATCTCGAGCTGCTCAGAAAAAACGAGGCCTACCTCGACCTGTTGGGCGCGCAGCGTATCCCCGATCCGACAACGGCCGGCGACTTCTGTCGCCGATTCACGATCGACGCGGTGGCAGAGCTGCAGGCGGCGATCAACGAGAGCCGCCTGCGCGTGTGGGCACGGCAACCCGAGGCCTTCTTCGCCAAGGCAACGATCGACTTCGACGGTACGTACGTGGCGACCGATGGCGAGCGCAGAGAGGGCGTCGACATCAACTACAAGGGCGAGTGGAGCTATCATCCGCTCGTCGCGTCGCTCGCCAATACCAGGGAACCGCTGGAGATCGAGAATCGCCGCGGGAATCGTCCGTCACACGAA
Organism: Planctomycetota bacterium; assembly: GCA_016719295.1. Classification (GTDB taxonomy): domain Bacteria; phylum Planctomycetota; class UBA1135; order UBA1135; family JADKAF01; genus JADKAF01. The sequence goes on along the minus strand of JADKAF010000001.1, from coordinate 4,496,971 downwards.
GGCGCAGCCGAGATGGCGGATCGGACGATTGCATTGGTCCGCAAGGCCGGCTTCCGCTCCGTCCTGCTACGTGGTGATACCGCCTTCTCCCAGTCGCAGCATCTGGATCGCTGGCACGAAGATGGGGTCGAGTTCATCTTCGGCTACGCTGCGAATACGCCGCTCGTGATGCAGGCCGCGAATCTCCCCAGCGCGTCCTGGACGCCCCTGAAGCGGAAGAAGCGAGGATCTGGATCGGAGCTGCAGAGGAGCCCTCGCGAGAATCATCGCAAAGCCATCGTCGAGGAGCGCGGATACAAGAACCTCCGGCTCGAGCGCGAAGATGTCGCGGAGATGCGCTACCAACCAAGCGCGTGCTCTCGCGAGTTCCGGATGGTGGTCCTGAAGAAGACGATCGAAGTGCGACGCGGGCAGTTGGAGCTCGAGCCCGAGACGGTGTTCTTCTTCACATCACGAACCGTGATGCGGATTCGCCCAGCGCGGTCGTGCTTCAGGCGAATCAGCGCTGCAACCAGGAGAACCTCCTCGCGCAGCTGAAGGGCGGAGTGCACTCGCTGCGAGCACCTGTCGATACGCTCGTCGCGAACTGGGCATACATGGTGATGACGGCGATCGCCTGGTCTCTGAAGGCATGGCTCGCACTTGTCTTGCCAACCAAGGGGCGGTGGAGCGAACGCCGCGAAGAAGAGCGCGACCGAGTCCTGAAGATGGAGTTCCGGACCTTCCTCAACTGGATGATCCGCATTCCTGCACAAGTGCTTCGAACGGGGAGGCGCACCGTCGTGCGCTTTCTAGGCTGGACGCCACTGCTCGCAGCGCTGCTTCGCGGTTCGGACGCCGTGCGCGCGATGCGCTGCTGACGACGATAGAGCCGAGGCCTTGCGCGAACGGACTGACGAGCCACGACGGACACGGAGGACGAGACGAAGCGAAGTGGATTGGACGATTCGACCCTGCCGCCTGGCGGCAGAAGACGAGCTCGTGCCCGCTCTACGCCACACTCACCTGCGGTCGCCCGCGATCCGCATTCGCTTGTTTGAGGACTAGTGCCGTTCGAGCGCCAGATTACCGCCTTCGCCGCGGCATCCTCCGGAGTCACGTGAAGCCGGAATTCATCGTTGGGGAAACCGATGAGAATCCCCCCGTCGTCACTTGCATCGCATAGGCCGAAGTCGCTGGGCCGCGGGCACAGGAGGTCGAACTCGCTGGCGAGGAGCGCGACGTGCGCGTCGCGGTTTCGCTCCATCTTGCGCAGTCGGTCCGCGTAGTTGCGACGGAGCTGCCAGGCGCCCGCGGCTCGCGCGGCCCAGTCGGCTGACGAGCCCGGGACGCAGCCCGAGCCGGGAACCGCACCCGGCGGCGACATCGACCGAGTCCGCTCGGCCACCCGCTACGAGAGCGGGCGGCAGCGGCTCAGCGCGCCTCCTCGAGCCGGGCCAGGAAGGAAGCAAGCTCGCGCCGGCGGAGCAGGACGCGCGAGCTGCCGTTCGGCGTCATTCGCGTCGCGGCGAGCGCCCTCGTGGCGATCAACCGGTTCAGCGTGCGGCGATCGACGCGCAGTACGCCACAGGCTTCGGACGCGCCCAAGGTGACTTTGAGGCCGGCGTCGGCGAGCTCCTCGTCGATCGCGAGAGTGCGGGCAGATAGGCTCGAGTTCGGTGCGGACGTTGCCATCCCAGGGTCCTGCCTTGGAAAGGGCGCCGCGCCGTCGAACCAGACATTGGCCTACTGCGCGCGCCGTTTCCCGGGGGCGTCGTCGCTCTCCCGTCGCTCCGGCGAGCGTGTCGAGACCTCGATCCGGAGCCGGAAGCCTTGATCTATAAGGCGGTGGCAGCTTTCCAACGAACTCGGTTTTTCGCGCTGTTGACCGGCGTCGCCGGGCGACGGCGTCGCCCGGCGCTCTCTACTGCGAAGGGCTGAGCGCCATCCGCCAGCTCACGAGGTAGATGTCTTTCTTGCCGCTCGGCACGAGCGGCTGGCCTCTGGAAATGAACTCCTCCCACCAGTCCAGGAACTGCTGCCGGCTCCCGCCCGGTCGGATCTGCAGCGACTGCGGCTCGAAGTGTCCCCGGTAAGAAACCGATGGGACGGACCCTCTGCGCGCTTCCATCGCCACCGTCAGCGCCTTCATCAGCACACCCTCTACCTGCGGCGGCGGTTGCTTCAGGGATCGCGGCGCCACTCCACTTGCCCAGATCGTGAGCGGGAAGCCTTTCTCCGGCTCGTACCGCAACAAGATCTCGGTCGCGTCTCGGCTAGGGAACATAGCCCCACGAACGACCGGTTCAGGGTCCTTCTCTTGGTCGGCCCGTTGCAGGTGAGCATCGACATCCTTGCGCTCGACGATCCGCTTCAGCTCCTTGACCTCCCGAAGGAGTTCGCGTGCGAAGCTAGGAATGCGCAGCGCATGAAGTGCGGGCTCATCCCAAGTGCGCCGAGGTTGCCAGTGGTCCGCTCGAGCCTTCGAAGTGGTGACCGTCACGCCTAGCCTCACGAAGGGCGGGCCGCCGATCTCTTCTCCCGAAGCGGAGCGCCCCGACTGGTGGCCGAGTCCGTGCCCTCCGTGCCAGAGCTCCCTTTCCCCACACGCGAGCGTCAACTCCTCCAGCGTCGTCCGAGGCTCGGCGGGAACAGTCGGAAACGACCCAGACGCGTTCACCAAGACGCCATCGGGCGACGAGCTGCGGATCAAGCAGGTCTCGATGCTGCCGACTCGATCGTACGCGCCGATGAGGTCGCGAATCATGTCCTCCGTCGACTTCAGGGCCGTCGGCCTGGCGGAACCGTTCGCGAACAGGCGCTGAACCGTGTGCTCCGAGCTGCAATCTCGGATCGCGGCCATCCACCCAGGCTCGCCAAGCACGGTATCCGGCACCCGACTCGTTGCCATCAAGTCGGCCACACTCGAGCCAAGCGCTCTCAGATCGGTCAGGGCGCCTATCACTGCTCGCTCGGAAGTCGTTGGCACCAAACCGTGCTGGAGCGCCACTGCCGAACCGTCTGTGCGCGCGGCGCGGATGAACTCCCCAAGTTGATGCGCGATCATGTTCTTCGTCTCCGCTTTCCCACACCACCCGGACGCAATGCTACAACCATCCCTCGTACTCCGCACTAGTTAGCCACTGCACTACGCGGGGCTGGGGGACACCCGACTCGAACGAGCTGCATGATCGCACAGCCGGTCGCGTGCCCCGAGACATTCGAGCGGTTGAGTTTTCATAACGACTCGGTATGTCCTAATGTGCACAATTGGATTTCAACTAAATGCTATGACGTGGAAATCTGTACCGGATATGATCCCGAGCTAGCTCGTGCGCTGAGCGTTTCCATGGGCACGGTGCCGGTAGATGCGGATCACGACGACTTCGTTCACCCCAGGGACCGACCAGGACCGCCTCTCCGGCCTCCTGGGCTTCGTCGCAGTCATCATCGACGCCTTGCTCGTGATCGACGGCATCGCCGTTCGCCGCACTCGGTCCGGTAGCCTGACGCTCTCCTTCCCCGCGCCTACGTCCACGAGCGGCCGGCGCCGAGAACTTGTCCGTCCGGTCGACGCAGCGGCGCGCGAGCAGGTGGAGCGGGCGGTGCTCGAGGCGATCGGGCCGAAGCTGGGTTGAGGCGGGATCTCTAGCGCGGCGGCGTGCATGGCGTGGTCGGCGCCGCCGTAGGTGCGCAGCCAGCACCATCGATCAGCGTGCCCGCTGAGCCCACGGTCGAGTTCTCCAGCAGCTACCGCTCGGAGGACGAGCGCTTCTTCCGGCGCCACCGTGAGGCTCGACCGATCGCCGCGACATCGCGCGTCTTGATCCCGCGGGGGGCGGTGGCGGAGCTCCTTGCGGGGATGGGTTGACGCGGTCTCTGCGCGAGGTGAGCGCCGACAGCTTCGCGTAGCGGAGTGGTGCGTTCGCCGGAACTCCTCAGCGGCACCCGCCGATGTTCTGGAGCGCGGGGTGGGACGCCGATGCAGCGCTCGTCGTGGTAGCGATGCGCCAGGATAGATGCGCTATCGTGGGACCGCGCTCCCTCTTCGATTCCCCGCACAGGGTGCTCCTCATGCACGGTCCGCTCGGGAACATCCGCGTCCACGCACTCCTCGCGCTTCTCGCCGCTGGGTCGAGCTGCGATTCTGCGCAGCAACCTGCTCCGCCGTCCGACTCGTCGACGCCCGATTCCGCGCAGCCCGATCCCATGACGTCGTCGACTTCCCCAGGATCGCCCGGAGACAAGACGCCCTATCCCGAGCGGGCCTTCGAGGCGGGACCGCCGATCGCCGAGCGCGCTGAGCTCTTGGCGTGGCTCGACCAGCACCGCCGCGAAGGCGGCAGCGGCCGGCTGGTGAAGCTGCCCGTCGCCTTGATTTCTCGCCTCTCGTGCGCGGCGTCGGACTCGCCGCCGCACTCGGCGCCGGCGCGTTGGGCGGACTGCTGCCCGCGCTGCGCTCGGTACGCGTTCCGTTGGTCGATGCCCTGGGAGGGCCGCACATGAAGTTCTCGATAATCGGATGTCACGTTGCTCTGCTCGCCGGTCTGCTCTCACTCGCGAGTTGCTCGAAGAGCGAGCCCACTACGGACGGCGGCGGAGGCGGCGGCTCTCCCTCGACCAGCGGTCCCGGAGCAGCGCTCCGTCTCGCCGCGGATCCCGCGAGCGCGCGCTCCGTCGCCGATCTGCGGGCGCAGGCCGACACGAACGGCGAGGTCGTCGTCTACGGGCGCGTCAGCAGCATCGTGCCCGGCCTGGCCGTGTTCACGCTCATCGACACCAAGCTCGACTACTGCGGCGGCGGCCCGGACTCGACGGACACCTGCCCGACGCCGTGGGACTACTGCTGCATCCCGGGCGAGAAGAGGGCGCAGGCCTCGCTGACCGTCGAGGCGCGCGACGCGCAGGGCAAGACGCTCGCCGATCCGCTCGGGGACCTGCGGCTCCTCGACCTCGTCGCCGCGAAAGGCAAGCTCGAGAAGGACGCGCAGGGCAACCACACCATCGTCGCGAGCGGATGGTTCCGGCGCGAGCGGCCGAAGCTGCCCGAGGGGCTGGAGTGGCCGACACGCTGACACGGACCTTCGTTAGCTCGATCCGAGGATGATCCCGCGGGGCTCTCAGGCGCTGCGCCGTCCTTGCCGCGGGTCGAAGATCGAGGTCGAGATGGCGCGAGAAGGCGCGCATAGCACGAGCCTTCCGCTGTCGTGATCCGCCAGTCCGGTCCTTGACGGACTTCCGGATCACGGGTAGACCGCTCGGAGCGGGAGCGGCGAGTTCCTTGCTTTACTCCTTCACCCGAGCACGGCCCTACCCGAAAGACTGCCTAGCGCGTTCTCCTCCGCGAATCCATGCGTACCCAGCCCAAGCGAACGGCAGCGATGATCCCCCGAGCGACTGCTTGGGGGCTGCTGCTCGTGTTGCTCGTGGGCTATCTCCGGCTCTTCGTGGTCTGCGACGGGCCTCACTGCGCGAGCGCAGTGGAGTTCGTTCATTCCAGCTCGATTTGCTGTGAGGCGGAGCACGAGGAGCATGCGGTCGTGTCGCTTCGTGACCACAGCTCCATCGAGCTGGCGTCGCGGGAACACGCAGGGTGCGGGGAGGCGGCTGGCGAGCACCTCGAGCATCTCGGGTCTGACGCGCCAGGCGCAGCTCCGCTCCTCTGCTTCGATCATGAAGACTGCTCCGACGCGGCGCTCAGCGCTGGCATCGGTCCGCTTCCGAAGTCGATCCGATTCGACCCGGCTTGCGAGAAGCTTTCCGCCGAGCTGCTGCCCTCTTTCCTCCTGCTCCTCCACTCTGAGGAGTCGAGCGGAATCTATGGCTCGAAGCTCGAGCCACCGCGACGTGAGCAGATATCCAAGCTCCTCGCGACGACGATTCTCAGAGTTTGATTCGACGCGGTGAGCGCGGGGCGACAGGCCCTGCGCCGGAAGTGGTCGGAATGAGTCTTCGCGCTCGGACGCGGATTCGTTCCGGCGTTCATCCAGCCGTTCCTCCATGCGTCGAATCTCATGTCGAAGTCCCGTCATGCCGTGCTCTTGCTCGGCATCACCGGAGCGAGCTGTCAAAGCTATGCTCCTGCCCCCGTCGATCTCTCGGAGCACGCGCGCCAGTTTGCCGCGCGTCTTCCAGATGACGCTGCGCTGAGCGCCTTCGTCGATGCTCTGCGCGCGAGCTCGGCGCATGCGCCGCCAGCCGCAGCGGTCTTCGGGACGGTCGAGGATGGCGTCCAACGCGAGGAAGCGCGCTGGATTGCCTTGCATCTCAACCCCGACCTGGCGATCGCTCGGCTCGAGGCCGGTGTGGCGGCAGCCTCGGCCGAGAATGCAGGGCTGCTCGACGATCCGTCGCTGAACGGAAGCGTCGGGCGCGTGCTTGAGAGCACCTCCACTCCCTGGCTCCTCGCAGCCTCGATCGGATTCACTCTGCCCCTTTCCGGCCGGCTCGGTCTCGAGGAGGACCTCGCCGACGAGCGCTTCGTGCTGGCACGAACGGAAGCTCGGCTCGCCGAGGCGCGCACGTTGGACGAGGTCGATCGAGCTTGGGTCCGCTGGAGCGCCGGTCGGCTGCGCTCGGCGATCCTGGGGGATCTCCTGCTCGCGCTGCGCGACCTGGAGTCGATCGCGCAGCGCCTGGCCGACGTCGGTGCCTTGACGCGCATCGAAGCTCGCGTCTTCTCCATGGAGCGGCTCTCGCGCGTCGCGGAGTCGATCCGCGTGAAGGCCGAGGTCGCGACGTCTGAGCTGGAGCTGAAGCGCTGGCTCGGGCTGCCTCCAGCGAGCGCGCTCAGCTTCGATCCGTCACTCGTCGTTCCGGACCTCGTCGCGGACGCCGAGGCGCGGCGAACGCGGCTGCGAGGAGGCCGTGCCATCGTCCGCGCGGAGCGCGCCCACCTCGTCGCGGAACGCGATCTCGAGCTCGAGGTGGCGGAGCAATGGCCGGATCTGGCGCTCTATCCAGGCTGGCAGGATGAAGACGGGCAATCGCGAGGCGTGCTCGGCTTCTCTCTGCCGCTGCCGCTCTGGAACGCGAATGCCCGGGCCATCGCCGAAGCGCGCGCCCGGCGCCTCGTGGCCGAGCAAGTGCTCCGCAGCGCGCTCGAGCGCTCGCTCCAGGATCTGGCTCTCAGCGAGGTGCGGGTGGAGGCCGCTCGCGAGCAGCGTCGGCTCGTGGAGAGCGAGCTCATTCCCAGCGCGGAGGAGCAGCTCGCGCGCGGTCGCGCGCTCACGGACCTGGGACAGCTCGACGTGCTGCTGATCTTGGATGCCGTGCTTCGCGTGTACGAGGCGAAGAGCGTCGCGCTCGACGCAGCCGTGCTCGAGGGCTTGGCGACGATCGAGCGGAACGCACTGTACTGGCCGGAAGTCTTGGCCCCGATCACGAGGGAGGAACGGCGATGAAGCACACGATCCAATCCATCGGCGCGCTCTTGGCTCTCGGGCTCGCGGCGTGCGCCCCCGAGGAGTCGAGCCCGCCGGTGCGCGAGGCAGCCGAACCGGCGACGAATCGAATCCAGGTGCCGGCCAGTGTGCGTCGGAACCTCGGCATCGAGTACGTCGCCGTCGAGCGCCGGCGCGTAGCGGCGACGCAGCGCTACGCCGGCCACTTCGAGCTCTTGGCTTCTGCACGACACGAAGTCCGCACGCCGATCGCGGGTCGGGTCGAGCTGCTGGTGGCGCCGCTGCAGCGCGTCGCGGTCGGCGACGTGCTCTACCGCATAGACTCCCTGGAGTGGAGGCAGATGCAGCGCGAGCTCGGGGAGCTGTCAACCGCGGCGCTCGTCCAGGAGGCGCGGGGGCGCGCCACGCAGCCGTTGCTCGAAGCCCATCGCGCCCACGAGGAGAGCCTGCGAGAAGCGATCGGGGTCATGGACGCGCGGGCGACCGTCTTGGAGGAGATGCGTGAGAGCGTCGGAGGGCAAGCGCGCGAGCTGGCGGAGGCTCGCGTGCAGCGGGCCCAGGTGCGCTCGGATCTCGCGCAGGCGATCGAGCAGCGTGTCGGAGTCGAGGCCTCGCTCCTTGAGCTGGAGTCGAGCCTTCGTGGCACTCGTGATCGCTTCGAGCTGGCGCTCGTCGCCGCTTCGACCATCTTGTCGAAACCCGCCGGGCTGCTCTCGGCGCCGGTCTCGAGCGGCGAGAGCAAAGTTCCGCTCTGGCGCAGCATCACTTTGGTGGAGATCCGGTCCGCGGCGGCCGGCGTGGTGAGCGAGGTCCCGGTCGCGAACGGCGTCTGGGTGGAGGCGGGTGAACGGCTGCTCACGCTCTCGGATCTCAGCCAGGTGCGCTTCCGCGCGCGCGCGCCGCAGAGCGATCTCGCGAGCCTGCGGGAGGGGCTGCCGTCCCACGTGGCCCTGCCGCAACGAGACGCAGCAGCGAGCGATCGCGTCTCCGGCGTTCTGCGCTTCGGCGTCGAAGCCGACCCGCAGCAGCGCACCTTCGAGCTCTTCCTGGAGCCGGCGAGTTCGCGGGACTGGATGAAGCCAGGCGTCGCGGGGTTCCTCGAGATCGAGGCGCGTTCGGAGGCGCCGACCGAGCTCGCGATCCCGCTCTCCGCCGTCCTCCAGGACGGTCTCCGACGCGTGTATTTCCGTCGCGATCCCGCGGACCCGGATCAGGTGATCCGGGTGGAGGCGGACCTCGGTGCAGATGACGGGCGCTGGATCGAAGTGCAGAGCGGCCTGATGGATGGCGACGAAGTCGTCCTCGCTGGCGCCTACGAGCTGATGCTCGCGAGCTCGGACTCGGCGTCGAAGGGCGGCCACTTCCATGCCGACGGTACTTTCCACGAAGGCGAAGAGAAGTAGGGCGCGCACATGTTCCGAAGCCTCATCGCCTTCTCGTTGCGGCAGCCCGTGTTGGTGCTGCTCCTCGCCGCCTGCGCCACGGCGCTCGCGGGCTACCAGATCCTGCACATGCCGGTGGATGTCTTCCCCGAGCTCAACGCGCCGACCGTCGTCGTGCTCACCGAAGCCGCCGGTCTCGCCGCGGACGAGGTCGAGCAGTACGTGACCTTCCCGATCGAGAGCTCGGTCAGCGGGCTACCCGGGATGCGCCGCGTGCGCAGCTCGAGCGCGATCGGTCTCTCGCTCGTGTGGGTAGAGTTCGAATGGGGCGAGGACATCTATCGCGCCCGGACGCTCGTCGCCGAGAAGCTGGCCGCGATCCGCGCGTCGCTGCCGGAGCGGGCGCATGCCGAGATCACGCCGATCACTTCGATCACCGGCGAGATCCTGCTCCTCTCGCTCTCTTCGCCCGGGGGCGAGAACGACCCGATGCAGGTCCGCGCGTACGCGGAGTTCGATCTGCGGAACCTGCTCCTGTCCGTGCCTGGCGTGGCCCAGGTCGTCGCGATCGGCGGCGAGCTGCCTGAATATCAGGTGCACGTCCGCCAAGAGCAGCTCGCGCTCTTCGAGCTCTCGATGGAAGAGGTCGTCGACGCGGTCCGCGACGCGCATAGCACGGCCGGCGCAGGCTACCTCCCGAACGTAGATGGTCGGGAGATCCCGATCCGGCAGACGGGGCGCGTGCGCTCGGCGGCGGACATCGCGGCGACCGTCGTGCGCTTCAAGGACGGCACGCCGATCACTGTGGGGCAGGTCGCCGAGGTCGCCATCGGCGCGACACCCCAGCGCGGGACTGCCGCAGAGGGCGGACGGTCCGCCGTGGTCCTCTCGGTCCAGAAGGCGCCCAGCACGAACACGCTCCTGCTGACCAGCGCCATCGACGCGGTGCTCGACCAGGCCGAGCAGACGATGCCGAAGGGGATGGTGCTGAATCGGCACGTGATGCGCCAGTCCGACTTCATTCGCCTCTCGGTGAACAATCTGGTCGTCGTGCTGCGCGATGCGGCCATCTTCGTAGCGATCATCCTCGTGCTGTTCCTGATGAACGTGCGCACGACGCTGATCACGCTGACGGCGCTCCCGCTGAGCCTCGGGATCGCCTTCCTGGTGCTATCCGCGCTCGGGCTCTCCATCAACGTCATGACCCTGGGCGGTCTAGCCGTCGCGATCGGCGAGCTGGTCGATGACGCCATCATCGACGTCGAGAACGTCTTCCGGCGCTTGCGGGAGAACGCCGCTTTACCGCACGCGTCGCAGCGTCCCGTCCTCCAGGTGGTGTTCCACGCCAGCAACGAGATCCGGAGCTCGGTGGTCTTCGCCACCTTGATCATCTGCCTCGTGTTCGTGCCGCTGCTCTTCCTTCAAGGCCTCGAGGGGCGCTTCTTCCGACCGCTGGGCATCGCCTACATCGTCTCGACTTTCGCTTCGTTGGTCGTAGCTCTGACCGTGACCCCTGTGCTCTGCCGGCTGCTGCTCGGGAACGCGCGCTTCGCCGCCCATGGAGACGGAGCGCTCGTGCGCTTCTTGAAGCGGCGCTACGAGCCGGCGCTGCGTTGGGCGATCCGTCGGGGCAAGCTCCTCTTCGCGAGCTCGGCTCTCATCACGGGCGCCTGCCTCGGCTTGGCTTCGACCTATGGCTCGAGCTTCCTGCCGGAGTTCAACGAAGGCACTTTCACGGTCTTCCTGATGGCGCCGCCAGGGACCTCCTTGACCGAGAGCAATCGCCTGGCCTTCGGTGTCGAGTCGCAGCTCCGCGAGATCGACGGGGTGCGCTCGGTGGTGCGGCGCACGGGGCGAGCAGAGCGCGACGAGCACGCCGAGCCGGTGAGCAGCTCGGAGATCGAGGTCACGGTGAAGCCCGGGCGCGACAAGTTCGATGTGCGTCGCGAGATCGACCGTGTGCTGGCTGGGGTGCCCGGGATCACGACGAGCATCGGACAGCCCATCGAGCACCGGCTGTCACATGTCCTCTCCGGGACGCCCGCAGCCATCGCCATCGTCGTTCAGGGTGAGGATCTCGCCGTGCTGCGCGGTCTGGCGAAGGAGATCGAAGCCGTGCTGAAGGAGCTGCCCGGCACGCGCGACGTCGCGGCGAATCGCGAGGTCATGATCACCTCGTTGCCCGTGCGCTACCGCCTGCAGGACCTGGCCACGATCGGTCTGAGCCCGGTGGACGCAGCCGAGCAGGTGCAGGACGCGCTGATGGGTGAGACCGTAGCGGAGGTGAACGAGGGGGTCCGCCGCTTCGCGATCACCGTGCGCTTGCATCCCGAGCAACGCGAGCGCGTCGCCGACGTCGGCAACCTCCTGCTACGTGGACCCATGGGCTCCTCGACGCGGCTCCGCGATGTAGCCGACATCGGTCGCGAGGCGACCTCTAACCTGATCGCGCGCGAGGGGATGCGGCGGAAGGCCGTGATCTCCTGCAATGTCGCCGAGGGCTACAACCTGGGCCAGCTCGCCGAGGCAGTCCGCGAGCGTATCGAGCCGATGGTCACGCAGAAGAAGTGCACGCTGAAGGTCGGGGGCCAGTTCGAAGCGCAGCAATCGGCGAGCCGCACTCTGCTCGCGATGGGCGCGGGCGTGATCCTCTTCATGCTGATCCTGATCCAGACCGCGCTCGGCTCGCTGCGCGCCGCGATCCTGGTCATGGTGAATCTCCCGCTGGCCTTGATCGGCGGCATCCTCGCCGTCTACATCGCGGAATCGCCGAGCTTCGTCGGCAACACGCTGGCGCTCTTCGGGTTCGGGGCCGGGCGCTATCAGGCGCCGGTCCTCTCGATCGCGAGCCTGGTGGGCTTCATCACTCTCTTCGGGATCGCCGTCCGGAACGGGATCCTGCTCGTTCGCCACTACTTCGATCTGATGCGGGAGGGAGCTACTCTCGACGAAGCCGTGATCCGCGGATCGATGGAGCGCCTGGTGCCGATCCTCATGACGGCGCTCACGGCGGCGCTCGGCCTCTTCCCCATCGTGCTGGCGGCGGGCGAGCCCGGGAGCGAGATCCTGGCGCCGCTCTCCGTCGTCGTGCTCGGTGGCTTGCTCTCCTCTACCTTCCTGAACCTGGTCCTCGTTCCCGCGGGCTTCTTCTGGATGTTCCGGAACCACCCCGTCGGAGCAGATGCACAGACCTCCAACCTCGAGGCACTCACATGAAGTCGATCCTGCTGCTCTCGCTCTCTACTGCCGTGCTCGCGCTCCTCGCTTCCTGCAGCGGCGAGGAAGAGCCGAAGCCGAAGTCCACACCCGCGCACACCGCCGACGATGGCCATGATCACGGCGATGGTGGGGGCGAACATGCGGATCACGGCGAGCGCACGGCCATGGGACGCATCGCGCTGGGAGACCTCGGGATCCAGGTCTTCCACCTCGGCCCGATCGCCCCGGGCAAGGAGGCCGACATCGATCTCGACTTCGAGACGGGTGCCAAGCTCCCCGAGAGCCTGCGCGGCTGGATCGGGATCGAATCCGGGCAGGGCTCGATGAAGATGCGCTTCGAGAAGGAGGCCGAGATGAGCATGCACGGCCACATCGACGTGCCGAGCTCGCTCCCCGAAGGTAGCGCCCTCTGGATCGAGCTCGCAGGGCAAAGCGGTCCTGTGCGAGCATCCCTCGCTCTGCCGCGCTGATCAGGCCGGCCCCATGCCACCAGATCGCGATCACGTGATCGACCATGCTGGAGTCGCTGACGCAGAAGCGTCCGACTCCGGCGTGCCTCGGGCTCTCGATGCAATGACAGAGGAGAGCACGGCGCCGTTCTCCGATTCATCCAACGAATCGGCCGCGATGACGATGTGTGTGGCGGCCGCTGAAGTCACGGGCAACGTACCCATGGATCCTCGAGTCGCTCCTGCACGGAGGAAGCATTTCCGGACGAAGCACCGATTGCTTGCTTCACGGTTGTTCGGTTGCCTCGTCGTGCTCTTCATGCTCAGCGGGGAGAACTATTGGTCGGAGCAGGCACCCGTCCTTCACGCCGGCCTCTATCTGTTTGGTTGCGTCATCGGGGGGCTTGGGGCCTTCGGGCGTGTGTGGGCACTGGCCCACATCGCGGGCAGGAAGCGAGCGGAGCTTGTCACGGACGGGCCCTATTCGCTCTGCCGCAATCCGATCTACGTCTCGAGCCTCTTGCTCGCGACCGGCTTCATGCTCTGTGCGGGATCGATCATCCTGACGATCCTCACCAGCGTGTCGTTCTACGCGCTCTATGCCTTTGTTCTTCGCAAAGAAGAGTGCGAGTTGGAGGCGGTTCACGGGAGAGCATTCCTGCGCTACTGCGAGAAGGCCCCATCGTTCTGGCCGCGTGCCTCCGCCTACCAAGAAGCGCAGTCGGTGACGATCTGCTCGGCAGCCTTTCGCCGTGGAGCTTGGACCGTCGCCCTCTACATGCCGCTCATCGGACTCCCGCCGTTGATCTGCGCCCTACACGAGGTTGGTGCGCTTCCGATTCTCTATACGATCTACTGAGCAGGAGCCGTCTACGCTGGCCTCGAGCTCCGAGACGGAGGGCGATCGCCGCAGGAGCTGCGAGAGGACGAAATCGGGTTGCGCTCTCGAAGATCCGTGAGACGAAGGAGCCGCCCGAGGAGTCGTGATCGGCCGTGGGTCGATCGGGCCGACTCTGAGAAGATCTGGCGCCTCGTGGGCTGGCCGCAGGGTAGGGCCTGCGACGGCTGGTGATGGTCGGTCTGGATGCTGAACGTGATCGCAACGGAGACAACATGCGAAGAACCGAGTTCGTCGTTCCGGGAATGGACTGCGCAACCGAGGAGGTCTCGATTCGGCAGCGCCTGGCCGCGCTGCGTGGAATCGAGAGCATTGGCATCGACCTCGCGGAGCGCCGACTGACCGTCGAGCACACGCTACCCGACGATTCCAGCATCATCCGAGAGTTGAAGGCGATCGGCCTGAAGGCGCAGAGAGCCGACGAGTTATCGGCTGCGACGCTGGCTCGTCAAGCACGCCTGCGCTCGATCGCGTTCGCTGCCGGCGGCGTGCTTGCCCTTGGCAGCGAAGGCGTCTCGTTGGCTGGGTTCGGCGAGCAGCATGCGCTTGTCGTGGTCATGGCGATCCTGGCCATAGGGCTCTGCGGGCTGCCAACACTTCGCAAAGGCTGGGCCGCGCTGCGCACCCTGACGCTGAACATCAGCTTCCTCATGTCGATCGCCGTGGTCGGAGCCATGTGCATCGGCGAGTGGCCCGAGGCCGCCATGGTCGTTTTCCTGTTCTCTTTGGCGGAGTGGATCGAGGCGCGCTCGCTCTCTCACGCACGCAACGCAGTGCGTGAGCTGCTCGCGCTGGCACCCGAAGATGCCACTGTCCTCCAAGAAGATGGGTCCTGGATCAAGAAGCGAGCCGAGGAGGTGCTCACGGGAGCGGTCGTGCGCATCAAGCCTGGCGAGCGCGTGCCGCTCGACGGAATCGTTGTCTTCGGTGCTTCTGCGGTCGATCAGGCACCCATCACCGGCGAGAGCGTGCCCGTAGAGAAGGGAATCGGTGCGACCGTCTTCGCCGGCACGATCAACGCCGAAGGAGTGCTCGACGTGCGCACCACCGGAGGCAAGGACCAGACCACGATCGCGAAGATCGTCCGGACCGTGCAGGAAGCACAAGGCCAGCGAGCGCCGGCGCAACGCTTCGTCGATGCCTTTGCGCGTGTCTACACTCCCATCATCTGCGTCGTGGCAGTCCTGGTAGCTACGTTGCCTTGGGCTGTCTTTGGTGAGCCCTTCTTGTCCTGGCTACACCGCGCGCTGGTGCTGCTGGTCATCGCTTGCCCCTGCGCTCTCGTGATCTCCACGCCGGTCACGATCGTGAGTGGTCTTGCGGCTGCTGCGAGGCGTGGAATCCTCATCAAGGGCGGTATGCACCTGGAGTCGGGTCGCAAGCTGCGCGCCGTGGCACTCGACAAGACCGGCACCATCACGACGGGACACCCGCGGCTGACCGATGTCATCCCGCTACGCGGGAAGGACCGCGATCGAGTGCTACAGCTCGCTGCGAGCCTCGACGCGCTGTCGGATCACCCAGTTGCCCGCGCAGTAGCTGCAGGGTGGAGCGGTGCGCGCCTTCCGGTCGAGCGCTTCGCGTCCCTTCCAGGGCGGGGCGTCGCTGGTGTAGTTGCCGGAGAACGAATGCTTCTCGGCAACCATCGTCTCGCAGAGGACACCGGAATCTGTGGAGCCGAGGTCGAGCAGGCGCTGCAGGCGCTGGAGGCTAGGGGGAAGACCGCCATCGTTCTGATGACGGAGCGAGAGGCACTCGGCGTGCTCGCCGTTGCCGATACCGTGCGACCGACCAGCGTCGATGCCATCCGCGAGCTGCATGCGATGGGGCTGCGCACCACGATGCTGACCGGTGACAATGCGAGGACCGCAGCCAGCATCGCCAGCCAGGTCGATGTAGAAGATGTCCGTGGTGACCTCTTGCCGGCCGACAAGGTGGCCGCGATCGATCAGCTCCTCGTGCGCTACGGGTACGTAGGCATGGTCGGAGATGGGGTGAACGACGCACCTGCGCTGGCCAAGGCTACGATCGGCTTTGCGATGGGGAAAGGCGGCACGGATGTGGCGATCGACACAGCGGACGTCGCCTTCATGCGGGACGATCTCAGAGGACTTGTAGAGTTCCTCCGGCTCAGCTCGCGCACGCACGCCGTGCTCTTGCAGAACATCACGCTGGCTCTGTCGATGAAGGCGGCGTTCTTCGCCTTGGCATTCGCAGGTGTGGCGAATCTCTGGATGGCGGTGATCGCGGACATGGGAGCGAGCCTCGCGGTGATCCTCAATGGACTGCGCCTGCTTCGTCAGGCGCCGCGTCAGGAGTGATCCTCGGGGAGCGGAGGTGTGCTCGACCCCACCGCCGCGAAGTCTGCCAAGCGTGTGGCGATCGTGATAAGAGATCTCGGAGCCACCTCCGAGTGCGAAGAAGGACGTCGGATGCTCTTCTGCAAGACGGTGCTGCTTTTCGTCGTCACGGCCTTGGCCGAGATCCTCGGCTGCTATCTGCCGTACCTCTGGCTATGTCGTGGAGCGAGTGCTGCGCTCCTCGTGCCTGCCGCGCTGAGCTTGGGCTCATTTGCGTGGCTCTTGACCTTGCACCCATCGCTTGGCGCGGGACGCGCCTACGCGGCGTACGGAGGAGTCTACGTCGCGGTCGCCGTCATCTGGATGTGGCGGGTCGAAGGCGTGATCCCGGATCGCTGGGACCTTTTGGGCACGGCGCTCGCTGTCGTCGGTATGTCCGTCATCGTCTTGGCACCCCATAGTCGATGAATCGAGCGATCATCGGGGCTCAGCTAGAGTCGCAGCGAGCGAAGCCTGACATGCGGCCGTTGCTTCCAGCACTCGTTGCGGCGCTCGTTTGGTTTCCCGATCGCGCCGAGAGGCCTCGAGGTGCGTCGGCGAAATGGTGCTCCGGAGGGGGCCGAATGGAAATCGATGTCGATGGAGATGGAGGCGCGAGGGGGTCGCTCGTGCCGAAGGTGAACGCTCCGTAGCATCGCCATGATCCAATCGCGACCAGATGCCGTGCGGCACCGATCCCTCGCCTTCTTCGATGCGCAGTTCCAGCGCCAAGTCGCGGCGCGCGAGCTGGCGCTCAACGTCTTCGAGCGCCGCGCGCTGCCGTACCTCGGGGGTCGCGTGCTCGATCTCGGATGTGGGCTAGGTAACCTCAGCGTCGCGGCCGCGCTGCGCGGCTGCGAGGTGCTCGCCGTCGACGGCAGTCCGACTGCGATCGAGCACGTCCGGAACGAGGCTCGGCGACGCGACGTGCTGGTGCAGGCGGAGCAGGCCGATCTCGCGACCTGGAGCATTGCGGGCGAATACGATGCGATCGTCTCGATCGGGCTGCTGATGTTCTTCCCGTGCCGCCGTGCACGGGAGCTGATGGAGGCGATCGAGGAGCACGTCGTGGCCGGAGGGATCGCCGTGATCAACGTGCTCGTCGAGGGGACGACCTTCCTCGACATGTTCGAGCCGGAGGGGTATTGCCTGCTCGCCAGCGGCGCGGTCGAGGAGCACTTTCGCGGACATGGTTGGCAGATCCAGAGCGCGATGCACGCGGAGCGCTTCGACGCGCCGCAGGGCACGCAGAAGGTCTTCGACACGGTGATCGCGAGCAAGAGCGCCTGAGAGCGCCGGTCGCGAGGTCCCGCGCTGCTCCGGAATGGAGCAGCGCTGGCCGCGCCGTTCAAGGAATCGTGACGACGGTGCTCTCGCCGAAGTTCAGATTGCCGACAGCGGTGATCGTCGCCATGCCGATCTCGTACTCCGTGTCGCGTACGAGCCAGCCTGCTGGGATCGCGAACGAGGTCGAGGGCAGATTCACGGTCAGGTTCGCGTCGAGGTCGTCGTTCTCGATCTCGAGCAGGTAGGCTTCCGCTCCGCTCACGCCGGACCAGGTCACGGTCGCGCTCGCCGGATCTACCAGCGCTCCGCCACTCGGCGTGAACGTCGGCGGAGCGAGCAGCGTGTGGGGCAGCGTGGCCTCGCCCACCATCAGGGCACCGGTGAAGGCCCGTGCTTCGATCGTGTAGACGCCTTCGGTGAACGCGGCGAGCACGCTGGGGATGTCCGGCTCGGCGCTCTCGATCAAGAACTCCTTCAGCGATCGCCACGCTCCCCTACGCTACCCCCACCACCAACCCAGCCTCGCCACGCTGCGCGACCATCTCGACGATCTTCCCGGCGAGGTCCTCGACCTGAAGCGCGGCTTCGACACTCTTCGCGGACGCCGGCACGCCGCGGAGGAGCCCGACGTAGTAGCGCTCGGCGACGACGATCGAATGCCCGAGCTGCCGGCTCTCGCGGAACGCCGCCGAGCCGCCGAACATCGAGCCCGCGTTCGCGAGCACCGTCGCGCACGTGCTGCGGAGAAGCTGCCAGGTGAACCTGGCTGGCGCTCCGTAGGAGCGCACGAGTCGGCGCTGCGCCGTGACGAGCTGGTCCTCGGTGAGGCGGAAGACGCTCGCTTCCTCGCCCCGCCGCTCGCGCATGCCGAGGAGGAGCCTTCGCAGCGCAGGGCAGAGGCCGAGATCGATCCGCCGCGACGAGCGCGTCTTGCTCGCCTCCGGTCGGACGATCACCTCGCCGACGGCGTTCCCATTCTCGTCGAGCGCGTCGATGTGAACGTCCTTCCATTCGAGCGCGATGGCCTCGCCGCGCCGAGCCCCGCTCAGGAGGAGGAAGAGCGTGATCGGCGCGATCGCGTCGTAGCGCCTCGTCCTCCCACCCAGCAGCCGCTTGATCTTCTCCTCGCGGGTGAGCTCGAACGCCGCGTCGTCGTGAGCCATTGCGGCGGTCAGCAGCTGCTGGGCCTCGCCGAACGAGAGGAAGGTCGGCTGCGGCTTCGAGCCAGGTACGCGGCGGAACGCGTCGGCGATGGCGTCGCGGGACAGACCGGGCAGCAGACCACTCCGCACCCACGCGCGGAGCGCCGTCGAGATGTACGTCATCTCGCGGTTCAATGTCCTCGGTGCGCGGCCGACTTTCGTCTGACCACGCTGGCCGCGCCGCCCTCCGCGCAGCGTCGAGCGCTTCGGCGTCTGGATGATGTGCTCGCGGTAGCGCGCCAGGACGCGGACGTTGATCTGGCTCGTGGTCTCGACGCCGCCCTTCTTCGCCCAGCTCGAGAACTGGTCCATGGCGTCGCGGTAGCCTCGACTCGTCTTCGGCCGGAGCGTCGCATCGCATATCGCGAGGTAGTCCCGGATGGCATCCTGGAGCCGCACGTCCTGATGGCGCTCGGCTCCGAAGTGCAGCTCCGCTCGCCGTCGCTGGAGCTCGACGGACTTGTTGATCGCCCAGGAGCGCCTGCCGTCCGCGTTCAGGATGTTCTTCGCGTCCAGCGACTCGCAGACCAGCCGCCCCGTGTCCGGGTCGGTGTAGCGCGCCTGGCAGAAGCGCCGGCCGGAGCGAGAAGTGATCTGGAGCACGCGAACTCCAGGGTGGGGGCTGCTGCGGCGCCTAGTCGGCTTTGCCTGGCTCATCTGCTATCCCTCTAGAAGCGCTCTCGGCTCACCAAGAGCTCACCACATGTCTCCGCGTTTGCGGCGAGCGCAGCCTAAAGCAAAAGCGGAACGCCAGCAACCGATGTCTTTGGTTTGCGCGGCATTACGGGACATACGGCGACACAGTATGCCGTTAGCATCTGAACGACCTTAGTCCTTCGGAACCGAGGGTCGGGGGTTCGAATCCCTCCGGGATCATCGCGTAAGTCTTTGCGAGAGCGCGACTTACGAACTCGCCCATCGGGGCGTATGGGCGCGGAAGGCGCCGAACTCACCACAAATGTCACCATTTTCGCGGCGTGTTTGCCGGGAGGGGTGACACAGCGCGACGCTGGTGGACAGGGCGATCGGCGGGGACGATCGCTCGATTTCGTGGGCGGACACAGCGGGGCACTGCGCACCAAGGAGGGAGGGGGGGTTGCGTGTCTGGAGGCGTCGGCGGGTCGCTGGAGCGGCTCAGGATCTCGCTCCCGATGAGGTCCGCCACCGCCTCCCGGGGATCGAGGGCACGAGCACAGGCAAGGGATCCGCGCGTAGTGATCGTGCGGCGCGGACGCGACGTGCCGAGATCTCGGTCGGCCGGGCCGCGGCGAGCACCTGGCTGCGCGTCCGGACCTCGCCCACGTGCTGGCGAATCGATCGCGAACCGGCGCGGCGGACATGGAGAGCGTGAAAAACGAGGCCCGAGGAAGCCCCGGACCCTGCATGGCAACTGGAGCGCCGGACTACGGACGGAAGAACCGTGGAGGTCGTGAGAGGGGGGGCGGGGCTTCCTCGCCCAAGAGTACCGCGATAGACTCCAATCCGATTCGTTGTGCGAAGGCTCCGCTCGGCTCGCTCGAGACCGACATCATTTACTTTGTAGAGAACCTCCTCATGGCTCGTGTGCAGCGTTCAGGGCGGGCGATCTGGATTCACTCATTCTTGAGCTTGCTTGCGATGCCCGCCTTGGCGCAGGTGTCGCCGCCACCGCCCAATGACGAGTGCGGTAGCGCCATCCCGATCGGTGCAGGTTCCCACGGGCCGTTCACCAACGTCGGCGCAACCACAAATCCGCTCGATCCCGCCTGGCCCTGCGCGAACGGAGGTAGAGACGTCTGGTTCGTCTTCGAGTCGCGCTGCAATCAGGTCGTTACACTCGATACCTGCCGAAGCTCCACCTTCGACACGGCGATCCACGTCCTCAGCGGCTCGTGCGGCGCTCTGGCGCACATAGCTTGCAACGACGACTTCTGCAATCTCTCCTCGCGTGTCAACTTCGCCGCAGCTTCTTGCACGACGTATTACATTCGGGTCGGGGGCTTTGCCGGCGAACAAGGGAGCTTCTCGCTCGATGTAGTGGTGAACTGCGATCGCTCTTTCACGGAGGTCATCTCGGGATGTGGCCAAGCAACGCTCGCTGCTTGCGGCTCGCCGTTCCTCGGGAGCAACGTTCGTTACCAGATGAGCAATGTCGCCGGCGTGCCCTCGATGTGGTTCGGGATGTTTCCCTCCTCGGTGCCCCTCTGCCTTCCCGCCGGATGCCGCCTCGGCACGACGTTTGATGTGGTACTTCCGCCCGGAGTTTCGTCCGTAAGTGGAGTCGTGCCGAATGATCCCGCGATGCAGGGCCGGACCTTCTTCGTGCAAGGGCTGGACATCGGCGGCGTCGGCGGATGCTCATCGACTGTCTTCGGCTTTGGTGTTAGTACGACCGCGACAATCGCCACGACGGTGGGCTGAGAACAAATGCCTTTCACCGCGATCTCGATCAGCGGAGCGCCCCCATCTTCTGAAGCCATCGGCAGAGTCGCGACCACCTCCGGACTGCGCTGCATCCAATCGCTGATACCCGCGCATCCAATCACCCCGATCCGCCCCCTCCTCGCCAAGCCCCGCTCCGACCTTCGCGGCGCGCCCCTACTCCAGCCAACTCTCCACGAGCGCCAGGAGATCTCGGAGCCGGTGGCGGAGGGCGAGGGCGAAGGGTTCGGGGGCGGAGAGGCGAGTCGCTTTAGGCGGTCGCTCGGTCGCGGCG
Source organism: Planctomycetota bacterium (assembly GCA_016719295.1). GTDB lineage: Bacteria > Planctomycetota > UBA1135 > UBA1135 > JADKAF01 > JADKAF01. The sequence continues at coordinate 4,476,118 of JADKAF010000001.1, read as the reverse complement.
GTGACGGTGGTCGGCGGCAGGAGCGGCGGCAGCGGGGGTCACGAAGCTCGACACAGCCGCGTTCGCTGGTGAGCCCGAGGGCTCGTTGTGGGTTCGGGGACACGACGGTACCCCGAGTCGGAGGCTGGCCTTCTCATCCCATCTATCCCGCTCCGAGTCGCGGCACGAGAGCCAGAGCGACGCGCGCGAGCAGATCTGGCTCGCGGAGCCGAGCCAGGTGAAGCTGCGCGCGGCGCAGTCGCGCTTCTTCGAGACCGCCGATCGCCTGCGGATCCTCGCCGCGGTGGTCGCCACGCTCCAAGACCTCGACTTCCAGATCGAGGCGCTCGACGAGGAACTCGGCATCGTCTCGGGATGGCGCTTCGACGCCAATGAGGGCGCGGACGCGCTCGATCCCAGCTATCACCTCTACGACGGGCAGAGCCTGCTGCTCTTCACGCGGACCTACCGGAGCTGGGGACCGTTCCGTCACCGCACGGATCACACCCGCGTCACGGTGACGGTGCGCAAGCGCGGCGCGACGCGGTCCGTCGTGCGCGCGAGCGCGCAGTTCTTTCTGCGCGTCATCGAGGATCCCGAGCCTTACCAGCGGTTCTTCCGCTTGCTCGAGCAGGCGCTGCTCCTCGAAGCGCGGCTCGTCGAGGAGCCCGGCGCATAGCGCTCCGCACGAACCGGGGTCTGACCCCGGATTCCGCAAGGCACATCGAATCGAAAGCGCGCCGTCGGGAATGATGAGGAACGATGGAACCACGCCCCTCCCGCCCCGACCTCGGCGAGCTCCTGCAGCACGGCGACTGGCTGCGCGAGCTCGTCGTACCGCTGCTCGGCGCCGACGCCGCGGACGACGCCGTTCAGGAGACGTGGGCGGCCGCGCTCGAGAAGCCGCCGCGCGTGGGTACGCGCTGGCGCGCCTGGCTCGCGCGCGTGGCATGGAACCGCGCGCAGCGCGCACGACGTGCCGCCCACCGGCGCGTGCGACGCGAAGCGCTCGCAGCGAAGAGCGAGCGCGTCCCCGCTGCCGATCGCCTCGTCGCCGAGCTCGAGCTGCAGGCGCAGCTCGTGCGCGCCGTTCTCGCGCTTGAGCCCGACCTGCGCCGCGCGATCCTGCTGCGCTACTACGAGGAGCTGCCGCCGCGCACGATCGCGGCGGAGCTGGGCGTGCCGGTCGAGAAGGTGAAGGCGTGGCTCCATCGCGGCCTCGCGAAACTGCGCGCGAGCCTCGGGGGCGAGCTCGGCACCGATTGGCGCGCTTCACTCGCGCCGCTCGCGCTCGCTCCCCCCGTCGTTTCGCTCTCGTCGATCTCGGCTCCAAACGCGGCCTTTGCCTTCGGTGTGCTCATGCAAGCGAAGCTCGTTCTCGGTGTCCTCGCGCTAGCGGGCTTGGGTCTCGTCGGTTGGTTCGCTTGGCCCGATGGCGAGCCGGAGCCGTGGCCTGCGCCGGTGGAGATCGCGCGGAGCGCAACGCCTCACGTCGTGACGCAGAACGCGGAAGCATCGACGTCGCGCGAGATCGCCGTACGCAATCCCGACGCTCGCGAAGCGCAACCGACAGCCGCCAAAGCAACGCCGAACGCCGAGCCGCGCCTCGCGCGCATCTCCGGCCGCTGCGTCGACGAGCACGGCGCGCCTCTCTCCGGAGTCAACGCGACGCTCCACGGCAGCGAATCCATGCCTCACCGAACCGAGGCCTATCTCCGCGCGGGCGGCAAGATCGACTGGAGCGATCCCGAACCTCTCGTCACGGGCGACGACGGACGCTTCGCGTTCGAGTTCGATCCGCCCCCGCCCTACCGATTCCTATTGGCGCTCAAGAGAGCGGATCGCGTGGACACCTTCGGTTCCTGGAACGCGTGGGAGCGTGCCCAGCGATCGGAGCTCGGGGACGTGCGCCTCGTGCGCGGCTGTGCAGTGTCGGGTCGCGTCGTCGACGCGCAGGGAGTCCCGCAGGGGAGCATCGATCTCAGCTTCGATCTTCGGGTCGAGAGTGCCGTGAGCGAGTCCTCCGTCGCGGTCCACCGTTTCCCCAACGCGAGGTCCGCAGCCGACGGCACGTTCCGCGTACGCGGTCTCATGGCGGCGGGGATCTGGGACTGGAAGGCGCAAGGGCGCAAGCGCACCACGGAAGAACCCTTGGTGATCGCCGAGGAGCGACCAGATGCGTTCTTCGATCTCGTGCTCGAGGAATCGTTCCAAGGCGGAGCGATCTCCGGCGTCGTCGTCGACGAGAGTGGTCAGCCGATCCGCGGAGCGTCCGTCGGCCTGGATCTGTTCTCCTCGGACCGACAACGAACCGACCACGAAGGGCGCTTCCGCATCGCGCAACCGAGTCGAGAGTGGGCCACACCTGTACGTCTCCACGTGTCGGCACCGGGGTTCGAAGGCCGTCAGCTCGAGGAAGGGACGGCGTGGAACACGGAGAACGTGCGCATCACGCTCCAGCGCGCCCTCGAGTTCGACATCGCCGTGCACGCTGCGGCGACGCGCGAGCCGATCGAGGAGTTCGGCATCCGCATCGTCCCGCAGCACGGCGCTCGGGTATTCGGCGGTAGTAATACGGCACGGCGCGGGACACACGCGGGCGGCGTCCTGCGCGTGAAAGGCGAGCGGCGCGGCAAGCACTGGCTGCTCGTCGACCCGTCCGGTCCGGGATGGTCGCGCAGCCCGTTCTTCGAGATCGAGATTCGCGAAGGCATGCCCCGCGTGGAGGTGGCGCTGCATGCGCCCATCCGCGTCACGGTCCGCATCGAGGACCCCGAGCACCGCGCGCGCGAGAACAGCCTCGTGTCGATCGTCGATGCCTACGGCAAGGAACCGCTGCGCCACGATTCGCGCGTCGAAAACGTTGACTCCTGGAACCTCGGCAATCCGGACATCGCGCTCTTGCTCGCGGAGGGCCGAACGAACGCCCAGGGCGAAGTGGCGTTGCTGGCACCTCCGGATCGCGACCTCTCGATCTTCGTTCGCGGGGAGTCGCATCTCACCGCCATGTTCGTTGGCGTGCAGCTCGAAGCGGATCAAACCCTCGTCTACACCGTGACGAGCGGCGCACGCCTCGCCGGGAAGCTCGAGCCGGCCCCACTCGTGGCGCAGCTCTGGAGCGCGACCGGGCTCGACCCGCAGAAGCCCGTGGAGCAGAACGAGCGTTGGAGCGCGCCGAGGGTGGAGCTCCGCCGGACGGTGGGCGATCGCCGAGAGCAACATCCGCACTTCAAGGATGCGCCGCTCGTGACCGGCGATGGGCGCTTCGACATCGCCTGCATCCCACCGGGCTCCTGGGAGCTTCACGTGCACGTGTCGAAGCTCGTGCCCTCCGCGCGGAAGGACAGCACTACGCAGCGCCATGGCTACAGCGTCCAGATCGGCTCGGTTCGGGACTTGGCCGACGGTGAGTCTCGAGAGGTCGCGTTCAATCGACCGGATCTCGTCCTCGCGGAGCTCTCCGGTACGGTGCTGCTCGATGGCGCACCTTTCACGGAGCGCGAGCTGCAGATCGCGGGAATCCGATCCCGCGAGTCGGGACCGGAACAAGTCGTGCACGAGTACACGGCGACCGACGCCGCGGGCCGCTTCGCGATCTTTCTCGACGCGGGCTCATATCAAGTGCAAGCCCGACTCGAGATGCCAAAGCTCAGCACCTGCTTCGACCTGCCCGCGAACGAGCACGTGACATTGACGCCGGGGCAAAGGCTCGAGCGCAACTTCCACGTCGAGTCCGGCGAGGCGAAGCTCCGCTTGCTGGACGCAGCGGGTGCACCCGCCGCCGGCGTCCACATCTACCTCCGCTGCGAGGCCTTCGAGCACGAGATCGCCTTTCCCGCGACGGACACGGAGGGCCGCACGCTCGGCCGCATGCCCGCCGGTTCGTGGCGCCTCTCCGTGTTCAAGCCGGGCGAAACCGTGCTGAAGCCGGGCGAACAAAGGACGCGCGTCGAGATCGGCCAGGTCCGTATCGCCCCCGGCCAGATGGCCGAAACCGAACACGAGCTGCGCTTGCCCGCGAGCTGGACTTCGCGCTGAGCGGACGGCGCGTCGAACCGCCGGCCTGCAGTTTCCTCTCGCAGCCCCGGCGGCGCATCTCTTCCGTGGGTCCCGCCGACAAAGCACTGCTCTCTCTCAAGACATCCCGGCATTCGACGCCCGGATATCCGGCAAGCAGACTCCAGCCGGAGACGCGCCGCTCCGCTCTGGCTGCCCGGTGGCCGAAACGGTGGCGAAAACGCACTCTCTCGGCTGGGGAGCGGATCTTCGTCGCTCGGCCACCCACTCCGTTGAACGATCTCCTCGATCTGGTCGACGCCCACGTTGCTCACGCCGCCGCTTCTTTCGCCGAGCAAGCGCCGCAGCTCGCCGCGCGATTCGATTCCATCCGACGCTTCCTGGATTCCTCCCGTCCCGCCTCGAGCTTGGCGCCGACCTCTGAGCCAGTGCCGAAGTACATCTCGTCAGGCGTCTGCCCCGAGAACGCGGCGTGCGGCATCACGGAGTTGTGCTGCTCGATGTAGAACCCGGCGAGGCGGCGCACGGTAGCGAGAGAGTCGAGCGTGTTCAGGAACAACCAGTTGTGCTTCAGGACGCGCCACCATGCCTCGATCATCGAGTTCGAAAAGGTGACATCGGTCTGGGCGAGAACGCGCTTGATCAGACCGGACTCGATCAACTGGTCTACGCCGCCGTTGAGGTTCTCGACACCGGCGTCCGAGAGGAGCTTGGGCGGTACACCTTTTTCAGTGCGTCCGGCCGCGGCTTCGTTCAAGAGGATCGCCGTACTGGCGACCTCAAAGCGATCGTTGGCTCGCCACGCCAGGATCCGCCTCGAGAAGTTGTCGATGATCGCGTGCAGGTAGACCTTGGTACCGTCGAGCAGGCGGATGATCGTGGTGTCGACGTGCCACAGCTCGTTCGGCTTGGTGGCTCGGATTCCGTTGCGAGGCCTCGACGGATGGACCTTCTTCCTTGGGCGTCGCCATCCGTTGCGCTGGATCAGCCGATACCACGTCTGCGCTGACACGAAAGCGCGGCCCATCCGCTGCGCGAGCATCGCGAGGGTCCCCGTGGGCACGTGACGGAACTCCTCCGCGCAGGCCATCTCGCGAATCACGTGAGTCTCTCCGGCCGTCAGACGCTGCGGCGACAGCTTGGGGCACGAGCGGCGATCGGCGAGCTCACAAGCCGCACGGGAGTGGCGCCAGTCATGGAAGCGGGATGCCGAAAGGCCAACGGCTCGCAAGGCGACTCGGATCGGCATGAACGGTCGCGAGTGATCGACGGCGCGGAGAACACGCTCCTTGTCCTCAGCTTCGGGGAGTCGCCTGCATTCCAGGCTGATTCCGGAGGACTTGACGAGCGCGACGAGGAGCCGGAGCAATGTAAGCGCCCGGTAGACCCATCTGTTTCGCCCCCGGCGGCTCCCGGACCATGCGCCGCATGTCCACGCACCGCCGAAGCCGCGCCGAATGGCGCGAGATCGTCGAGCGCCAGGCCCGCAGCGGCCTGAGCGTCATCCGGTTCGCCGCTCGCGAGCGGCTCTCTGCGCAAAGCCTCTTCTGGTGGCGATGGCGCCTACGGTCGGATGGAGAGACTCCGGTTGCGGCACCAGCCGACGGGACGGCGTCCACAGAGAAGCTCGAGCTGATTCCTGTCGAGCTCGCGCGCGTCGATCCTCTTCCAGTCGGGACATCGACAGGATTCGAGCTCCGCCTGGGCACCGACATCACCCTCCGCATCCCGTGCGGCTTCGATGCCCGCGAGCTGCGTCGCCTGCTCGAGGTGCTGCAGCAGTCATGTTGAGCCTGCCCTCCTCTGTGCGTGTCTTCCTTGCCGCGGGCGCCACCGACATGCGCAAGTCCATCGACGGGCTTGCTGCCGCAACGCGAAGAGCGTTGCGTCAGGATCCGTTCACGGGCGATCTCTTCGTCTTCTGCAATCGACGCCGCGATCGAGTGAAGATCCTCTACTGGGAGCGCTCGGGCTTCTGGCTGCTGCACAAGCGACTGGAGAGCGGGACCTTCTCCTGGCCGAGCGCGAAGGGCGTGTCGCATGCAGCCGAGGAGATCGACTCTGCGCAGCTCGCCGCACTTCTTGGTGGTCTCGTCGTATCGAGTCGTCGCCAGCGATGGTTTTCTTGGAAGCCAAGCAACACGCGAAGCGCCAACGCCGACCTATCGCATCGTGAGCAACACGCATCCCGATGAGCGCGAACTCGATGCACTCGATCCATCCGCGCTCAAGGCACGCCTGATCACGGCGCAGTCGGAGCTTGCGTCCTATCGACTGACCGTGAGCCAACTCGAGCAAGCTCTCGAGGCTGCGCGCGCTGCGAACGAGCGCATGCGCGACCAGCTCTACGGCAACAAGAGCGAGCGCGTGGTCGCGAAGCCGACTCCGGAGCTCCCGTTCGACGAGGAGGAAGCGCAAGCTCCGCCGCCTCCTTTCGCGGAGGAAGCCCCCGACGACGAGACCGAGCACGCCGAGGCGAAGGAGAGCAAGAAGCGGACGAAGAGAGGCATCCGTCGCATCCCCGCGAACATCCCGCGCATCGAGACGCGGCTCGAGCCGTCTCAGGATCAGCGCTGCTGCTCCTCGTGCCAGTCCGAGCTCATCCTCATCGGCGAGGAGCGCACAGAACTCCTCGATCACAAGCCCGCGAGCTTCCAGATCCAAGTCCTCGTGCGTCCGAAGTACGCGTGTCGCCACCACGAGGAGAACGGAGTCGTGACCGCCGAGCTGCCGAAGCGTCCGATTCCCCGGGGCATGGTGACGGCAAACCTCGTGGCGCAGATCGCGGTGGCGAAGTACCGCGATCATCTCCCGCTGCATCGGCAGGCGCGGATCTACCTCGGCCAAGGAGTCGACATCGCCGAGAGCACCATGGGCGAGTGGCTGAAAGCCGGCGCTGAGCTTCTCGCACCCATCGTGCTCGAGCAGCACAAAGAACTGCTCCAGGAGCCGATCCTGCACTCCGACGACACTTCGATCACCGTCCTCGGTCCGAACGAGAAGAAGACGAATACGCGACGAAGCTTCCTCTGGGTCTACCTCGACCTCGAGGGCAACACGCTCTTCCACTTCACGGAGGGGCGAAGCCGCGCAGGACCGCTGACGATCCTGAAGACCTATGTGGGAACGCTGCTCTCCGATGCCTACAGCGCGTACGACGCCGTCGTGCGCTTGGGCAAGATCGTGCCCGCGGGTTGTTGGGCGCATGCGCGGCGTCGCTTCCACAAGGCGCGAAACGAGGCACCTGATCTCGCGGCGATCGCCATCGAGGTCGTGCGCCGGATCTTTGCCGTCGAACGCAAGGCATCCGAAGCCAACGCGAGCTCAGAGGAACGGCTGGAGCTGCGCCGAGAGCAATCGAGGCCACTGCTCGGCGGCTTTCGCAAGTGGCTCGAGGAGATTCGCGGCAGCGTGCTCCCCAAGAGCGTTCTAGGCGAGGCGATCTCTTACACGCTCAATCAGTGGATCCCGCTGACGCGCTTCCTCGAGAACGGTCGTCTGCCCCTCGAGAACAACGCTGCAGAGCGGGCGATGCGCCAGGTCGCGATCGGCCGCAAGAATTGGATGTTTGCCGGTAGCGCGGCGGGTGGAGAGCGCGCGGCGCTCTACTACTCCCTCGTCGTGAGCTGCAAGAACCTCGGCATCGAGCCTTACGACTATTTGCGCGACGTGCTGCAGCGGATGGCCGAGGACCCATCGCGGGCGGCGCAGCTCACGCCCAAGGCTTGGCGCGCGGCGAAGACGGCTGAGAGCGCCGCGAGCGCCTGAGCATCAGATCGAGCCCACCCGGCGCAGAGAGAGAGAAAGCGCTCCGGGCACCTTGAAGCCGACCGCTGCCACCTCCGGCTCGGAATGCCGGACGTGGGGCTACCGTGTGCTTACGGAGCAATGCCAGCAGCTTCGCGATCCGGCGACGGAGCCGAAGGACCTCGGCTCTCAGCTCGCCGAGTTCGCGATCCATTTCGTCCAACGTGACCACGGGAGTCGGAGCGCACCGGAGCCAATCGTCGAGCGTCGACCTCGGGATGGATAGGCGCTCGACCGACACGGTGTCTTGAGTGCGCCAGACCAGCTCGCGGAGGCGGTGGTCGTAGGTGCGCCGGTCTCGAGTAGCGATGGCCCAAGGATGGCCTGGGCAGGCTTCAGGTCAAAGCCGAGCAAGCCCCGGACCCCGCATTGTTGCTGGGGTGCCGGACATCCGGACGGAGAAGTCCTGGAGGTCGTGAGAGGGAGCAGCGCTGGTTCTCGGAAGTTCGAGGAATCTCCCGATCGATCCTCCGTCGACCGGCTCTTCTCTTGAAGTAGGCGGAGTGACATGGGTCGCCGAAGGAAGTGGATCGGCATCGCCGCCTTTGGATGTGCGTTCGGCGCCGCTGCAGTCGCGGTCCTCTCTACCTCCGACATAGTGGCTCGCGACGTGCTCGCGCTCTCTCCGATGACAGCCAGCCCGAGCTTGGCGCGCGTGGATCTTCCCACCTTTATCAGGTTCGAAGCGCCAAGACCAAGTCTTGGTGTCGAAGAGAGTGCTGCTGAGAAGCCTCTCCCTGCGCGAAGACCTCCTGAGCAGCCGACACGAGTAAACCTGCGGCAGCTCTTGGATCTCGCGCGCGAGACCACGGGCTCGCTTTACCAAGTGGCTGACATCGAGACGGAGCGGGAACTCGAACGAATAGAGATTACCCTCTTTGGCGCCGACGAGCTTTCCGCTGAATCCTGGCCGCCATTCTTGTCTAGCGTCCTCGGCAGCCAGACTGTGGGCATCGTGGAAGTCGGGCAGGTGGACTCGGTCCGCGTGTACCGGGTGGTCGCGCTTAGAGGCGAGAGCTGCAACTCTAGGTTCGGGTCTCTGCCCAGGGTTATGCTCTCCGAGCTCCAATACTGGACCAAGCGACCACAGTCCTTGCTCATGACGATCTTGCCGCTCGCGTACGTCGAGCCATCGGTCATGCAGGATGCCATCGAGCGCCTGCGCGTCGACTCTGGGGATCAAGATGCCTTGGCCTTCGGCGGATGCTCTTCGAGCTCGCGGGCAATGTTCCTCTTCGGCCACGCTCACACGCTGATTGCGATCCATGAGTTGGCGAAGGAGGTGGACGTACCACTGCTCGAGTGGCGCTGACTTGGCGCACGCTCTACTTGGCGCCCTGTTGTCTCGCGCTGCTCCCTCTCACGACCTTCAGCACTTTTCCGTCCGAATGTCCGGCACCCTAGCAGCAATGCGGGATCCCGCCCCGCCTACCCCAGCCACCCCTCCACGAGCGCCAGGAGGTCTCGGAGCCGGTGGCGGAGGTCGAGGGCGGGCCGCGCGATGCGCGTTCTGCGGGGCCGCCCCTCGTTGGGGAGGGTGCGTAACGATTGGTGTCCCCTAAGCCGTCAGATGCCACGTCCCCTGACAGACGGAAGAGGAGCTTCCCTTCCGGAGTGAAGGAGAGCTGCTCGGCGGCGAAGGGCGGACGGAGGACGTAACGTGCGAGTCGTTCGCGACGGTGTCGTTCGCGGGCGGGGATGCGCAGATCGGCTCCGGGCTGACCCAGGTTTCCACGAGACCTGCCGTCACGTGGAGCCGCGTCGCTTTCTCCTCGCCCAGGGGATCGACGAGCACGAAGCGCCCCTCGGCGTCACTGACGGCGTAGCGCGGCATGGTCGCGGCATCGGCATGGAGATGGATCCCTCCAGCGGCGGTCCTGTCGCATCGAGGACGAAGCCTTCGATCGTGCGCGCGGCTTCGAGCAGGAGCACGAGCTCTTCGCGGAGCGGCAGCACGACCTCGCGCTGGAGTGCGAGCCTCCCCACGCCCAGCGCGCTCACACTGTGCGCGCCGCTGGCGAACGCCGCCGCGAAGGCGAAGCGCCCGTCCACCCCACTCGTCGTCGACTCGCTGCCGGAGAAGAGCACGACTCCGGCGAGAGCTTCTCCGCTCGGGCTCGCGACGCGTCCGGCGATACGTTCGCTGCGCTCCAACACGAGCTCGCCGAGCTCGCGCATCTCGCTCGGAGTGAAGGGCCCCTCCGAGCGCCGCAACGTGACGTGCCCAGGATCCTCCCAGGAGACGATCAAGTGATCCTCCGCCGTGGGCGCCGGGTCGAGCACGAGCTCGAAGCGGCCGGTCGCGTCGCTCGCGCAGGTGTAGCTGGAATCCTTGCTGCGGTGGACTCGCGCGCGCACGCTCGCCCGGAGAGCGCGGCGCGATCCTCGCCGCCGACGCAGCGGCCGACGAGGCGCGGCAGCATCGAGGGCGATGGCGCCGATGGCGGCACGGCCGCGCGCACGCGGCTCTCCTCCGCGACCGCCGTCTCCCGCCGTGCGTCCGAAGGCTGCAGGTCCGCGAGGTCTTCGCGCGCACGCTCGTCGCTTGCACTGCCGAGCCCAGCCGCGCCTGCGCGCTCCGCGTCCTCCGGATCCGTGTTCCGCGAGAGGACCGCGAAGATCGCTACACCGGACAGCAGCGCGAGGAGGATCAGAGCGATGCGGTGCTTCGGCATGGGATCTACGAACTTCGTGCTCACGTCGAGGGCGGCGGGACAGGAGTCTGCCAGAGGGAGTCCCGCAGAGTCGGAGTTCGGACGGCTGCGCAGCGAAGACCTCAGGTTCGGGGCCGGTCGAGCGGAAGCTCCGGATCCCGCGCGACGCAGATTCGAGCGCCCTCGCTCAACGCGCGAGCTGCACCTCGAGCTTCCACGCTTCGCTCCCGGGCGACGGCTCGATCTCCGCCTCGGAATCCGGATAGCGCTGGTTCTCGATCCGGAGAAAGAAGCTTCCGATCGGACCGGGATCGAAGACCAGCGCGCCGCCCTCGCCGATGGTCGGCTGGTGGATCGCGCCGGATTCGACCGCGCGCACCCTCGTCGCCTCGCGCACGAGAGAGCCATCGGCGCGGCGCACGATCAGCTCGAGTCGCCGCGGACGATAGGCGAACTCGAGCGTGCGCTTCTCGCTCGCGCCGAGCTCGGCGCGACCGAGCATGTGCTGGAGATCACGGCGCGAGCCGCGCGCATCGAGGCTGCCGACGAGCACGAACGCATACGTCCCGGGCAGCAGAGTGAACGGCTCCGTCCGGCCCTCCGCATCGATCGCGTGCTGACCCGCGCTCTCCGAGCTGCGCGTGCCATCGCTGGATCCGCGCAGGACGCGGAGCTTCCAATCGCTCGGCGCATCCTGGACGCGCACGTTCACCGCGGCGGGGAGGTGCGCGTGGAGATCCACGACGAGCGCCGTCTCCGCTCCCTCCGCGATCACGCAGGTCCCGACCGAGAGCGACTCGCGCTTACCCTGCAGCAGCACGCGCACGACGCACTCTCCCGCCGGCAGCGGCCCCGCGGTGAAGCGGCCCTCCGCATCGGGCTCCAGGAGCTTCTCCGGCGGAGTGACACACGCGCTTCGACTTGGAATCCCTCGCCCGGCGTCGTGAGGAAGATGCGCGGCTGCAGCGCGAGCGCCGCAGCAGGCACCACGCGCCCGCCGACGGTGCCGCCACGCCGCAAGACAATGCGCACCGGCGCCTCGCCCGTGCTCTCCGCCGGCGGCGCTTCGACCTCGGAGCGCACGTTGCCCGGAGCGCTTGCGGAGAGGTGGAGCTTCGGGAACACGACGCCGCTCGGCGCGTTCGCGCTCCCGGGGAAAAGCTGGCCGCGCGACGGCACGGACCTCAGCGTTACGCGCCCGCGCGCGTCGGTGGTCCCGACATCGATCGAGCACGCGGCATCCGCCTCCGAGCGAAAGAGGCCCCCGTCGTCGGCGAGCGGCTCGTCGAGCGCATGCAGCGCGCGTCCGAGCGGCGCGCGCACGAGCTCCACGCGCGCGCCTTCGACGGCGCGCCCGTGCGCATCGAGAACCTCGGCGTGGAGATCGACACGGCGCTCGAGCTCAACCCGGATAGGCTCGGCGAGCGCGCCCATCACGATCACTGGCACGCGCTCGGCGGGCGCGTGCTCTTCGCCCGCAGGCACGACCCAGAGCTTGTAGGCTCCGCGCGGGACGTCGGCGACGCGGAGCTTCCCACCCGGGTGGTGCCCCGCGTCGCGGAGCGATCCCTGCGCCGGCCGCTGATTCGTGAGCAGGTGAATGGCGTACTCCTCGATCGGTGCGCCGCTCGTCTGATCGACGACGACCAGGTCGAACGCCAGCGGGCGCTCGAGGCGCACGGTCACGTCGCGTGTGCCCCAGCGATAGCGCACTCCGCTGTGCCAGGCGCGGGGCGTGCCGGGTAGCACGTGCAGCTCGGTCTCGGATTGTATTCCCAGGGTGTCCGCGATCTCGAAGCGCCCTTCCGCGTCGCTCACGCCGAAGCGCGGGAGCGGCGAGCCGTCCGCGTGGACGGTGACGCCCCTGTAGGGCCGACCAGTTTCGTCGAGGACATAGCCGCCGATCGTGCGCGCGGCCACGAGCACGAAGGTCGTGCCGTCGTCCTCCGGAACGGTCACGCTGCGCTGCAAGAGCGCATGTCCTGCGGCCTGCACGAGCACCCTGCTCGCACCGACGGGCAGGAGCGCGAGCATCGCGAAACGCCCGCTGGAGTCGGTCCTCGCGGCCGCGTTCCCGATCGTCACGGAAGCTTCGGCGATCGGTTCCCCCGACTCCGCGGCCACGCGTCCCGAGAAGGCGTAGCCCGTGGCGAACGCGAGCTCTCCGAGATCCCGTGTCTCTCCCGTGCCCAACGGCGGGAGTGACTGCCGTACCGCCGTGTAACCCGCGTTCTCGATCGCGAGGACCAACTGCTGCGGCCCGACGAGCGCCGGATCGAAGACGAACTCGAAGCGCCCGTCCGCATCCGACGTCGCGGCCAGCTCGCGCACGGGAACGCCGAGCACGTGGATGCGGGCGGAGAGTCCGGCGAGCGGACGGAGGTCGGCGCTCGCAACGCAGCGCCCCGTGACGCGCTGCGAAGGCACCGCTTCGGCAAGAGGCGTGGGCGCCGCGGTCTGCGGCGTTGCGAGGCGCGGCTCTTCGATGCGCTTCGCGGCAGGCGCAGGTGCCTCCGACGCCGACGCCGCCGAAACCGCCGTCGAGTTTGCGAGTGGCTCGAGCGAGCTCGCGGCGCCGGGCGAGTCGTTGTGAGAGAGCGCGAGCCAGAGGCCCAGGCTCGCCGGGATGAGCAGCGCGATCACCACGCCCAGTGCCCGCCGCGGGCGCGTTGCCGTGGAGCTCACCATCGGTACTCGTAGCGCGTGTTCCCGCCCATGTTGCTGGCGATGATCCTCATCGTGTCGTGCTGCATACGCATGATGTTCGACATCGTCTGGAAGTGGAGCTGCTGCGCTTGGAGCTGCGCCTGCCGGGAGAGGAGGCTCCGCATCGAGATCGCGGAGAGCTGCGGCCCGAGCTTCTGCATGGCGGAGTCCTGCTTCCAGGCGTCGAGGAGCTGCTGCTTCTGCGCGGAGCGGGATAGAGGCCCAAGCTGCCGTTTCGCATGGTTCGCTATCCGAGTCGGGATGTTGAGCTGCTTCCTGCCTGCATGAGGAGTGTCGTGTGTGAGAATTGCCCTCTCATCAGGGCACCCGACGTCACCGCCTCGAGACGGGCGGTTGCGAGCATCCCCGCCAACCCCGCCTTCCGGCAAGCCCCCACCTACCCCGGAAGCCGCCGCTCCACCAACTCGACCATCGCCCGCACCCGCTCCATCAGCTCTTCCCCGAACCTCTGCAGCCCCTCGAGCTGCGCGACGACGCCAGCGAGGCTGCCGTCTGCCGCCGATGCGCGCGTCGTGGCCTTGCCCGGTGGCCGACCTCGGCGAGCGGCTGGCTTCGCGGCGCCGCCCTCTTCAAGTGGCCCGACTTCCAGACCGCCCACGCCCCGGCGTCGGACCGAGCTGCTTCGCCGCGGAAGAGTGGTCGAACTCGCCGTGCTCTCTCTCAAGACATCCCGGCATTCGACGCCCGGATATCCGGCAAGCAGACTCCAGCCGGAGACGCACCGCTCCGCTCTGGCTGCCCCGCCTCCCCTAACCGCACTTCCCGCGACGAGTTCCGTCCCGCCAGGTGCATCGCCCGCCCCCACCCCACCCACTTCCCCACAAGCGCCAGGAGCTCTCGGAGCCGGTGGCGGAGGTCGAGGACGGAGGGCTGGAGGTCGGCGAGGCGTCCGGCGCAGCGCGGATGCTCGGGCGCAGCGGTGACGACGGCGCTCTCCGGATTCGGGAGCGGTTCGGCTGGTGCGCTCCGCGGGGCCAAATCGTCCGCGCTCTTTGTGCGATTGCGCCAGCGCGGCCCTCTTGCCGCATCAGCGACCGTAGCGCGGGGCGGGCTCTACGAGCTCATCGAGCGGGCTGCTGAACAATCGCTGCCGACGGAGTGCAGGCGCAAGGGCTTGAGATCTGGTGAGGCCAGTGAGGCGAGCGAGCCCATCGTTCAGATGATGGGAGCCCTTTCTGGGCTTTCGTTCCCGCGTGGCTACGAACAGGATGCGGTGGTTCGAACGCGAAGCGCTTCTCTTGCGCGCCTTCGTCGATTGACTCCCGAGGAGACTCCATGCGCAACCATTCCCGATTCCTCCTCGCACTCGCCGGCGCTTGCGTCGCGCTCTCCCTCGCGTCGCCGTCGTCCGCTCAGACCATCGTCCACCAGTTCGCCGTGCCGCCGACGGGCGGAGCGCAAGCCCGAGGCCTAGATTACGATCCGATCAGCGACACCATCTGGGTCGTGGAGGAGTACGGGCGGATCTATCGCTTCACGCGCCAAGGCGTCGTCCTCGCAATGCATGGACGACCTGTGGTGCCGTACTCACCGAAGGGTCTCGCCGTGGATCCCCTGACCGGACATGTGTGGATCGGTGGCGTGAGCGGAGACGTGGTCGAGATGCGACCCGACGGCACGCTGACAGGTCTCTCGTTCAACCTGCGGCCGCAAATCACTTCCTTGGGTGGCCTGGCCTTCGATCCCGAGTCGCGCACGCTGCTGGCCTCGGAGGCCTCGCCGCCGCCGCGCTTCGCCGAATTCACGCTCAGCGGCACGTGGGTCCGGAACCTGCCCATCGTCGGCATCGGAAGCTGGGATCCCGTCGGCTTGGCGTACGACCCGCTTTCGCGCCATCTCTATCTCGGCGAGGACTCTGCCGACCGCGTGCTCGAGGTCGATCGCAACGGCGCATTCTTCGGAGCCTTCGCGCTCCGACCACTGGGCATCAGCCCGACGGGCCTAGGCATCGATACACGCACCGGCTCGCTGATGGTGAGCAGTTTCTTCTACGCCAACTGTTACCAGAGCCGCGTGACCGAGATCTCCGGCGTCGTTTCGCCGCCCTCGGGATCCGTGACGAGCTTCGGCGCCGCATGCCGCGACTCCAGCGGAACGCTCCCACAGCTCAGCCTGAGCGATGTCCCCACTAGCGGCTCCCCACTGACGATCGCCACTACGCTCGGAAGCACGGTGTCAGTGCCCGCAACTTTTCTACTCGGTCTCGGACAACTCAACCTCGCGCTCGACTTCCTCGGCGCGAACGGGTGCATCTTGCACACAACCTCGGAGTGGGTCCTCGCCAGTGTTCCGAATCTCAGCGGGCGCGCCGGCTTGACCCTCGTTCTGCCGAACGATCCTGCGATCGCGGGCCGGATCGGCCTCGCCCAGTCCCTGTGGATCGGAGACGTTGGAGCAAACAGCGCAGGCATCGTCACCTCGAACGGCTTGCGCTTCGTGTTCCAGTAGCTAGGCGTCGACTTTGCTTGCTGGATACGCTCCCGATTCCGCTAGGGCCACTCGACACTGGACCTCGTTCCCCTGCTCCTTCACCAGGTCCGGCCCGAGCAGCGGAGTCCTTGATCGCATGCGGAGCGCACCGGTTGTCGGCGAGCATGGCCGGTCACGGCCTCTACCGCCCAGTCGTGCTCCGCGTCATCCCGAACCACACTTCCCACCACGAGCTCCTTCGCTCCGGTTCTCCACCCCCACCCACCTCTCCACGAGCGCCAGGAGGTCTCGGAGCCGGTGGCGGAGGGCGAGGGCTGAGGGCTCAAAGTGAGCGAGGCGCAGGTCAGCTCGATCGGCGTGCTCGCCGCAGCCGACTTGGCAGAAACAGAAGGACGGGTAGGATCCGAGTCCGGCCTCGGAGGCCTTCCAACTGGTCAGACAAATCCAAGGCGAGGCGGCGACGGCGGTGCCGAGATGGCAAAGCAATTCTCACACACCCCATAACAATGGAGGGGCGCCTTGCCTTGCATCATCAGAAGGATTGCCGGAGATCGGTACGCGGATGCGATCGAGCTGGCGTCGGGAGTCTGGACGCTGCGCGAGCAGGTCGAGGCTTTAGACTCGTGGCTGCGCAGTAATCGAGGTCGTATCGATGCATCCAGCAAGTGGGTCGCAGACATCGGGTTCTGCGTCAGGAAGGACGCAGGGGGCGGCGGGCCAGTAATTTCCAAGGACCTCATGACGATGTGTCTTGAGGTAAACCTGGAGATCTATCTCTCAGAGTACCCCGGCGAAGCCTGAATTCGGCATGGTGCCCCCCTCCCCACCACCCCGACCCGCAACCTTCGCGGCGAGCTCCGTCCCGCCGGCCCCTACCATCGCCGCGCCCGGCTCCGCCTCTACCCCAGCCACCTCTCCACGAGCGCCAGGAGGTCTCGGAGCCGGTGGCGGAGGTCGAGGCCGAAGGGTGGGAGGTTGGCGGGCCGCTAGCGCCGATCACGAGGTCGCGGCGGTGATGACGCGCGGGCTCCGGGTTCGGTACCGGTTCGGCTCGCGCGCGACACGTGACGTTGCCGCAGCACCTCGATGGCGCGACGGTGCAGCTCGTGTGCGCGCTGCCGGCTTGGCCTCGACTACTATGCCGCCGTGAAGCACAAGGCCACCGAGATCGCGTCCGAGATCGAGCGCTACCTTCGAACCGGCAACACCGACCCGCTGTCGTCTGCGTGGCCAGGTGCCGGCGTCATGGAGCGCGCGAACCGGGAGTCCTTGCCGTCTCGACACGCAGCACCGGATACTCAATCGCAAGCATCACCTCGGGCTTGACCCGCCAACGCCATGAAGCTGATCTCGTCCATCCGGTTCCTCCGCGCAGTCTCGGCGCTCTGCTTCACGATGGTTCCGGCCTGCGTCGAGGGCGAAGGCTCGCCTCCGCGTTCGGGGATCGTCGCGGGCACGATCTGCTATGCCGCGGGCCACGAAGACGGATGGACGATCGCCGGCACGAGTAGAGCCACGCTCGAGCGCTGGGAGCAACTGCTCCGCGCCAACGACACGGTCGGGACGCGACAGATGCTCGACTCCCAGGACGTGGTGCGCATTACCCGAGGCACCCGTGTCGTTCTGGTCGAAGTCGGGGACTTCTGCGAGGTGCGATTCGAGGATGGCTCCCTCACAGGCCAGAAGCGCTGGGTCGATCGCGGTTTCCTCGTGCTCGACAAGCCGAGCGAGTTCCGCATCGATCCTTCCGCTCCGGTTCGTACCGAGTACGACAGCTCGGCGCCGTCGGTCCGCAAGCTGGGCGGGTGAACGCGTCGTGCGCAGCGCCGTCGCGACGCTTGCCGGTGGCTTCGAGGCGCTCGCTGAAATGCGCCGGACTCCGAGCGCGTAGCCGCTGTCGAGGGCTGGGCGCTCTCTGGTCCTTCGTTTCCGCCTCGACCGCCGCTGCGCCCCTTCAGTCCGTTCCTCGAGTCGCTATGCTACCCATCGCCCGTCCCTTCGCAGCGAACGACGACTGAGTAGCGAGAGCATCGATGATCTTCGACCTGAGGCCCGGCAACGCGATCGGCTGCGACGTGAGCTCTCATCGCGCCCGCTGGAACGGGACTATCTGCCGGAACGCCTCGAGCTGGGAGTGCGGCGCGAACCTGGACTTCCGCCAGGACTACTGCGATCGCGGCGACAGCCGCTGCTACCACATCCACAACTTCAGTCCGACCCAGCCGCGCCTCTCCGTGCACAGCTCGGGCGGCGACTGGGTCTTCGAGGCGAACCCCCGCGCGTTCGATGACCAGGTGCTCCTGCTTTGGGGGAAGGCCTTCCGCGAACCGCACGGCATACCCGCTGGTCAGGTCCCGGAGTACCACCTGTTCGGTGCGTATCGGGTGCAGCGCGTCGAGCGCGTCTCCATCGGTCACGCGGCGCACAACTGGCTCATCTTCCCGTACGCCGATGGCTGGGCCGAGTGCTCGGGGCTCCGCCTGGCTCGCCCGCGCTTCGACTCGATGGCCGGGAAGTACTTCAAGGAGGTCGAGCGGAGCAGCGTGCTGCGCATGTTCGATCTCGTGCGGGAGCGCGCCTCGGCACCCGGATGCAGTCTCGACAGCGACACGGTGCGGCGAGTGCTGGGCTTCTGCGACTCGCTCCGCGGCTGGCTCGAGATCGCGGAGGAGGAGCGCGAGCCGCTGGCCGGCGATTCGTCGGCTTCGCGCAAGCTCGCCGCCTCGGGCTACAAGCCGTTCCGGGACCTCACGCTGAAGGACATACCGGCGGCAACCAAGCCGCTGGAGGAACCCGCCCCGCCGGTGGAGCGCGCGAAGGCGAACGTGGCGCCAGCGAAGCCCGCGCTCGCTCCGACGCAAGAAGGACTTCAGCCGCTGATCGCGCCGGCTCGCTACGAAGAGCTACGCAAGCGATTCAGCAAGGAGACGGTGAACTCCCTGCTGCTCGGATCCCTCTCGAAGCCGCTCCTGATCCTCCGCGGCTCGCCCGGCGTCGGGAAGAGCTACACCGCCATCGACCTGATCGAGGATCCCGAGAGGCAACGCACCCTGATCGTGGCGGTGGGCTCCACGTGGCGCGGCCGTGAGGACTTCCTCGGCTACGTGAACCCGGTCGACGACCTCTTCTCGCCGACCGAAGTCACGCGCTTCCTGATCCGCGCTGCAAAAGCCTGGGACGCAGGTGACCGGCGACCGTGGGTGGTGGTGCTCGAGGAGTTCAACCTGAGTCAGCCCGAGCACTGGATGTCCGACCTGCTCGTGCGCAGTCAGTACCCGCCCGAGCCCAAGGCACTCCGCACGATCGTCCTCGGCGGGAAGAAGCTGAACGATGGGGGCGAGGCCTCCTTCTATCTCTCTCCGGCCGTCCGTTGGATCGCCACGATCAACAGCGACCACACGACCCGCGCGCTTTCCCCGCGCGTCCTCGACCGCGCGGCCGTGGTGCATCTCGAGCTCGCTCCCAGCGAGGCGCTGACGCGCGCCGGCGTGAAGCTCGAGCCGGCCCAAGTCGATGCAGTCTCCGAGCTCGACTTCCTGCTCCGGGAACTCGGGGCGACCTTCTCCTTCCGCACCGCACGTTCGCTTGCGCTGACCCTGGATCGCGGCCCGGAGCTCGGACTCGACTCCTGGGGAGTCCTCGACTACATCCTCGTCCAGGAGGTGCTGAGCAAGGTGCAGCTCCTCGCCGCAGATCCCGGGGACCAGCGCGCGCTGGAGAAGCTGATCGCGTGGAGCGAGGGATCGGGCTCGGCCCTCTCGCTCTGCGGAAAGCTCATCACGGGCTGGAGCGACCTCCTCGAGGCTGGGCGAGACGTGGGCCAAGCGTGAGCGACTTCCTGGAGCGCATCGTCGAGGACCTCCGATCCTTCGCGCCCGAGCTGCTGGAGCCGGGGATCGACGAGGCGAGACGGGCGTCCCTCAATCCAGGAATGCCGGCGAGCTTGAGCTCCATCGTGCGCGCGGTGGAGAGCTTCCGCGCGCTCCTTCCCCGGCTGGTGGAGGAGTGCTCGGCGCTCGAGACGTCGCCGAATGCAGAGCTCGTCTCTACCCTGCTCCCGCGCCGTGCCAGCCCCTCGCGTCGGCCCAGCGACTACGGCCGGCGCGGCCAGCGCGTGGTGCCGCTACGATTCGAGACCTTGGCGCCGCGCGCGGAGCCAGATCATCGCGCGCTCCGTTACCTGCTGCACTGGACAGCAGCGCTAGAGCAGCGGCTGGCTCCGGTACGTCGCCGCACCGAGAAGCAGATCGAGACCGCTCGTCTCGCACGGGCCGGAGGGAGCGTCTTTGCCCGCGAGGACGAGGAGCAGCTCCAGGGCATCGTCGCGCATCTCGACGCGGCTGGTGCGGTGCTGCAGCGCGCGCGAGCGACGCTCCGCGAAGCCGCTGGCGTCGTGCTCCGTCCCAGCGAGGCTGCGCCGCGACCGTTCCCGCGCTCACCGGCTTGGCGCAGCTTCGATCGCATCACGCGCCTCGGTTCACCCGGCCTCCGCGTCGTCGCGGAGGAGATCCGTGCGGCGATGGCGAGCGGAGCTCGCAGCGCGAATCTCCCCTACCTCTACCAGCGCTGGTGCGGCGTCCATCTCGTCCGTGCGCTCGAACACCGCGGCCTACGGCCAGCCGGAGACGTCGTCGGAGCCCTCTTCCTCGGCGGCCGGGTCGAGTTCCGGGACGAGCGGACCTGTGTCGATCTCTGGGTCGAGCCGCGCTTGGGAGCCGGCCGCGATCATCCGATGCGGTTTCGCAGCAGCGTGGGCGACGAAGCCACACCGGACTACGTCCTCGTCGTGGCCGGTCCCCAGGGACCTGACGCGTTCGTGCTGGATGCCACGAAGACCGCCGACCCCGAGACGTTGCAGGCGAAGTTCAAGTACCTCTCGCGCATCGAGTCGGCGCGCACGCGACTCGTCGCCGGGGTCCCCGTCACCTACGGGCCCCTGCGCTCATGGGCGGCGGCTCCGATCGGCGGGACGGTATGCCGGCTCGAGAGCCGAGACGGGACACGCGGCATCATCCCGATGCACCCGGCCTACTGGAGTGAAGCGCCGATCCGCGCATGGGTGGGGGATGTGGTGGCGTACGCGCGGGCCTGGGGAGCCATCGCGATTCCTGACGGCGCTCCGCTAGGATGATGCGGAGGCTCCCTGTCGGCTCGACCCGCGTTTATCACGACGACCCCCATCCCGCCGTCCCTGACCGTCACAGCGCGCCATGCGCGTCCTAATGGCCGATTCGGATCGGCCGCCCCTCGTTGGGGACGGCGCGTAACGCTTGGTATCACCTAAGCCGTCAGATACCACGTCATTTGACAATCGCCGACTTGCTCAAGTAGAAACGCCGGCGTTGAATCGACTCTCCGCGGGAGTACCCTCCTCGCGATCATTTGGAGAAGGTGGCTTCAAGCAGACCTGGGCTCTAGAATCCTATGACTCCACGGGCGGCCAAGACGCTAATCGCTGCATCCGCCTCTAGATGTGCTTCCTCGTCGCAGGAGACACGAGCTGCCGTAAGTACCTTCGTGATTTCGTCACGATTCACCACTGCAAACCAGAGCTTGGAGGATGTGGTGACCAGCCCTCGCAGCAATCGGGCAGCCGCAGTCGTGTGCGAGGTCGCGATCTTGGCCAACACCTCGACCGCATCAGACTCACGTGCCGCTTCTATTCCGGCGTCGAACAACGACTGAAGCTCGGCGATGCGCCATTCAAGTGGAAAGCAATCGGCAGTAAACCAAGAACCGAACGCAGAGGCTTCGACCAGGCCCTGTACCCCTTCCCGTTGAGTCGCATCTCGCCGCCACGCCCAAAGTCGCCTGAGCCGCTCAATGACCTCTTCAGGCACTTGCGGAGTGCGAGCGAGCATGAAGCCGCACGATTCGAGTGCATCGCGCCGCAGTGCGGAAGGTGCTGTTGCGAAGAACCGGACGAGAATGCTCTCTGGGTCATCAATGGCGATCTGACCCCAGCAATAGAGGAACAGCAGATCGGAAGCCAATCGGCGATCGCAGTCGCGCGCGCGAGGAGTTGAATCCCACCTTCCGATCTCCATTACGGCGGCGGCGTACTGGTCGCGCAGCGCATCGAAAACAGGTGAATAGACCTGTCCGTCGAAAGTATATCCTTCCCACGCCGCCCGACCAAGGCGCTCGCGAAGTTCGCCGAATACTGCCCCAGCGCTTTGCCTTGCCCATTTCGGATCGAGAAGAACCAAGAGCGGGAAGTACCTTCCGTAAACAACTCTCACGGCTGCGGACGGTTCCACTGCGGGATCGAGGCGATATTCGAGCACCTCGCGGACCTCAGGCATGGCGTCGAATCCTCGTTGTGGATCGATTCCAACGGATGGATCTCGTTCCCCAGCTCGCCGCAGCCAGAGCGCGTACTCCATCGCAGCGTGCATCGCTTTGCCTCTCGCGCAATTCAGCGAGAGATTCAGAGCATCCAAGCCATTCTGCGCGTCGTGATCCGCGGTTGGATCGGGGTCGTCAAAGCGACTGAGAATCGCGGACCATAGGAGTTGGCGTTGGGTAATCGGGATTTGGTTCTTCTGCATCCCGACCTCGAGAAGTCGAGGTACGGCCGACTTCGCCCAGCCCCAGTCCGGATCGGCGTCCCAATCGCGTGATCTCTTCGGAGTTGCGTCACTCTGCTTCAGCGTCCACTGGCAGAACGAGAGCACTTCAGTCCACGGCAGTTCGAGTCCTTGCTCGGCGGCCGCCGTCAGGCCATCCAGAACGGACCGGACGTAAGTGGGCTCCGAGAGCTTGAAATGCTCCAACGCGACTCCGAATTCGCGCGGCCGCTGAGACACCACAACTTTCAGTGCGCGCCCCAGCCCCTCCGGAGTAGGAGAAGCGAATCCTCCAGGAGGCTTCCACTGCTTGACCAACTCGCCGATCTCTTCGGGACTGAGCTTGGCAAGAGCATCCGCTTCCATTGGGCTTCGGGGTCCGATCCAAACCACTTCAGCACTGGCACTGCGTGGCACTGGCGATTCGGGCATGCCTCTTGCCGCAGCCAGTTGTTGGAAGCGCTCGCGTGCGGCGCCGCGGAGAAAGTCCCTTATGGCTGCAAGTCGAACGAGGATCCAGTGATCGCGAAAATCTGCCACCTGGGTAGAGTCAGGTAAAGACCCGTCATCAGTGGCGAATCGCTGCTGAATCGTATTCGCGTCGGGCCCGTCGGTAACCGCAGCGACGATTCTCGATTGGAGTTCCGGAGGGAGCTGGCCAAATGCAGACTTTGCCAAGTTGAGGACTTCGAATCGAAGAGTCGCATCACCAAAGACCGCTGCGAACCGACTGAGCCAGTCTGCGACGATATCGGGCGCTGAGGCAGGCAGCCGTGCGAGAAGTCGAAGCTCGATGCGGCGGAAAATGCTTCGCCTGCGCACCTGAAGGACGTCGATAACAGCGTGGACCAGCTCTGGACGCTGCTCGCACGCCGCGTCGACCGCCTTCGTCAGCATTTCCACCAGGATTTCATCAGTTCTGTCCGCATGACCGCGCCCGGTCAGAACTGGAGCCCATATGTGCGAGTGGTCCTCCTCTTCGTCGTCATGGCCGGTGCGAATCAGTTCAACGCAGCGGCCCAATGCTGTCGAGAGAACTTGGACTGTTTCGATCGGAGCCACCTTGGCGAGTGGAGGGATGGTCGCTTCGAGGAGTTTCGAAACCCAGTATTTTGCGATAGGCAGCTTGACGTCATGAGTCGGAGATCGCTCATTGCCTTCAGCGATGGGAATGTCGGTCGTGGTAATTGCCGACGCCAGAACGCGCAGCGCAGCATCGGCATGCCCTCCCTGAAGAATGCGCAGTATCACCTGCTCAATGTCAGTTGCAAGGTGGCTGGCTACGCCTGAGGTAATCACCTGAACGCAGAGTGCCTCCAGTTGGACTGCAAGAGCCGGCTCGACGGACGCCGCAACCTCAAGGACGGTCCGGGCCACGTGGTAGTTCTTTACCGATGGCCATGCCGTGACCACCTCTACGACTCCGGCCTGTAGTTCCGGTCGGCGAGCCATGGCACGAATGTATGTGGCCGGATACCAAGGGGCATGTACGAGCTGCTCTGATCCGGGAACATGCACAAGCCCTGGAGGCGAAGCGAACGCCTTGCTGCGCCGAAGTGGCTCAAACCAACCTGGATGCTGAAGTTCCCGAAAGAAGCGCGTGTACGCCGAGGACGAAGGTGGAAGGTGGCTCAGAACTCGTTCGAGATCGGCCTCGCTGGGAACTTCTGTTGCGAGGAGTTCCTCGATCTTCTTAATCGCTTGCTGGTAAGCTCGTTCGTACTTCGGCAGTGCGAGTTCAAGAAGCTTCACCAAGCTGCCCCATGCCGGACTTGCCGCGTCGAGCGGACGCGGGGCTCGAAGTCCATCGCGATGAGCCAGTTCATGAAGTCTCGTTTCGTCGGTGAACGCGCGAATCCATATCTCGGCTATCGGCTGGCGATCTTCCACTTGAAAGACGGCATCGACGACGATGCGAATGTTCGCTTCGTGGCCCCCTTCGGTACTCTTCGGCTTCGGACTCGGCTGGCCGGTGAAGAACCACATGGCCGCACGGAGTGAGCTCTCCAATTCGCGCATGAGGTGACCGGCGACGTGCGATCCAGCGCTCAGCCCCAGTTTGCCGTGAAAGAGGGCGCACAGATCGAAGAACAACGCGGCCGCTCCTTCCCCGACTAGCCTCTGCAGTAAGCCAAAGATCCGCCGAAGCCGTGGGTCGGTGAGAGCGAATGGTTGGGGCCCGAATGCGGACGGCGATGGGATCTCGTTGTCGGTCATGTCGTTCAGCGCCTTTGATAGTGGGTGTGGCGCGGGCGATCATACCCAGGGGCGTTGATCTGGGGGTGGTGCTCCCTCGTCCAGCCGTGTCCGGGGCAGCTGGCGGTCGGCGCTGATGCGCGCGTTGTGGCCGTGCCGGGTGGGCGAACTCGGCGAGCCGCAACCTTCGCCGGCCTCCCTCGCTTCTTGCCGCCGCTCCGCTTCAAGTAGCCCGACTCCCACACGCCCCACGCCCCGAGCTTGATCCCCAGCACCTTCGCCGCATCAGCGTTGTTCAACTCGCCGGCCTGGACGCGCTCAAGCATGGCGACGCGGCGGGTGGTCTCGGCGGGATCGGCTTTGCGGCCGCGGGCGTTCTTCAACGCGCTCATTCTGAGGTCTTCGGAACGGAACCTTCGCCTCGGCACAACAGGTCAGGCCTGCATGTCGGCGGAAGGCGGAGTCGCTGGTGAGTCGTCTGCGAAGCTGACCCAGTCCGCGTCGAAGCGCTGGTAGTTCGCGATGTCAGCGAGCGTGAGCGCGTTAGTCGCGATCACCTCGACGCCGGCGCACTCGATGCCTGGCCCAAATTGCTTCCAGAACTTCTCGACGAGCGACTCCAGCTGAGACTTCTTCTTCGCCCACACCGGGTCCGTGGTTGCCTCTGCGGGCGCCGCGACGATCAGGTGGGTCTTGTACGGCTCGTTGTAGCTGAGCTCGGCCTGCGTGCTGAGCCTCAGATAGATGCCCTGAATCAACTGGCTCTGCCCCTCGAGGAGGTCGATCCAGTCCTTCATCTTCGACCGCCAGCGCGCATCGAATGCCGTCGGAAACGCGGCGCGGATGTAGCGCTTGGCCAGCCACTCGGCGATCAACCGGCGCGTCTTGTTGTCGAGGAACCGGTGTGGCGCCTCCGACGCGAGCAGGTCGCGGGGCATGGACCAGCGCTCGTGGACCTTCGCGGACAGCACAACTTGGCCGCCGGCGCCGTCGTTGGCCGCGAGCTGCATCTCGCGCGGGTTGCGGCCCCACACTTGCTGCTTGTCCGGCTTCTCTTTTGGAACGACAGAGGCACGAAGTAGCTCGACGGTCGGCTCCTTCTCGAGGTTCCAGTTCACGATGTCGCAGTCATGGCTCGTGACGATCAGCCAGTCGTTCTCGGCAAAGACGATGCCGTTAGGCGCGAGGATGCGCGCCTTAGCGACGAGGCCTGCCCCCAGCACGGCGCCTTGTCGCCAGCCATGCCGCTCGATCACGCTGGCATCGAACGCCGTCGACATCGCCGGTCAATCCTGCGGCCACTCGCGAAGCGCGACGTTGAGGGCGAGGGTCTCCCTGCGCTGTTCGGCAGTGGGCTCCTCGAACCCGAGCGCGCGCAGCCGATCTTCACGAGCGAGCCGCGCCCTCTCGGCCCCGCTCCCCAGCGTCTTCGCTTCCATGAGAGCCTTGGCGACGCGAGCATTGTCGAGGGTGTCAGCCTTCAGCAGATCGAGCAGCGACGGATCGCCATCGTTCAGGGGCTCGCGCACGAAACGCCGACGAAGCGCGTCTCCAGCCGTCACTCCAGCATTCGCGAGGAGCTGAGCCAGCGACCTGAGGCGCTGCGCGTTGGCGACATTGGGCTCCTTGCCGTCGAGCCAGTCGTAGAGCGTCGGGCGCGACACCCTGAGCACCTCTGCCAGCAGCGTCTTGTTCAGCGACAGCGCAGCGAGCACCTCGAGTGCCTGGTCCGCCGCCGATATACGCAGCATTCCCTGTCGCGTCGCAGCCTGTGGGCTTCGAGCTGGCGCCTCAGGGCACGGAACGCGCGAGATGCGCACCATTGGACGGCTGTCGAACACCGTGGGACTGGTGCCGACGTGAGGCACGTAGGGACTGTAGCCGCTCACAAAAACGACAACGCCCGCACTCCCGGCGCGCATCGAGCTCAGCAATGACTGCTGCCACGACTTGTCGCCGCGTATCGCGCGCTCGCGGTTGCGAGCAACGAGGGCGACGACATCGCCAGCGCCGCCGCTCGCACCGTACGAATCGATGGGGAGGCTCATCGCCACACCTCGATCGCCGCCTGCGAGACCACGTGCTCATGAAACGCCTCGATCAGGTGGTCGTGCATCACGTAGAGGCACTCCGTGACCCAGTCGGCCTTGGGATCGAACTTGCCCTCGATGAAGTGGTCCATGTCTACGAGCGTCACGAGTTCACCTGGCTTGGCGCGTGGCTCGAACTTCGGCGCGCCGCCGATGAGGTCGGGCGGCAAGTCGAAGCCCTGATCGTTCTGCGCGACGCGAAGGACCATCGTACCGGGAGTGTCCCCGACGTCGGCGCGACCGACGCTCTCGACGTTTAGCCGGTGGGAGCCCGCCGCGAACGGGGCGTCCGACGCACCATGAAAGCCTGGGCGGAGATAGTCGCGATAGCTCTCGCCGTCGCGTGGCTGGATGAGATCGATGTAGCGCAGGCCGACGCGCTGGATGAGGCCGAGCTTGTCCTGCTCTGTCTGCTCGAGGACGGTCTTCACCGCGGCCTCGAGCTTCTCGGCGAAGCCCTCGAAGCGTTCGTAGGCGGTGGTCTGCAGCACGACGCTGTCTTGAAGCACAGTCACGCTCCAAAGCTCGTCCTTGTTCCGGTACTCCCAGCACTCCTGCTCAACGGCGTGGACGCCGGCGGGCGTGATGGTGAGCTGCTGGATCTTCCCCGCGCGCTCGATGGGGAAGCCGTGCCGCCGAAACGCCTCCTGGATGCTCGGGATGTAGTCGCCCATCTTGCGGACCGGGCTGAACCGCACCTGGCAAAGAACGAGGACGAGCGGGTTCTTGCTCAGCGGGACGTACCGGCAGTTCCTCTGGGTTGTCATTCGCGGCACCACCTGCATCGGAGTTTACACCCCAGGCTACGCCCAAGGCTACGGCCTTGTTCCTGCTAACTCGGGCCACAATCAGGAGTTGCGACAATCGACTAAACATGTGAGCCCACAAAGACACTTGACCTTGGAACCGATGGCCGGATACGATTCGCATGTGTGGTCACACGTACGAGCATGGCTTATCGCCCCAGATCTCCTGGCTGCCGCCCCCGGCTGGCTGCCGCTCTACTTCGCCGGCGCGACCGCAACTGCCCTGCGAGCGGGCATGTCCGGGCAGAGCATCGGCGATTTCGGGGGCCGGATCGTGGAGGGCTGGCGAGCCAGCGGGGCCCCGGGGACACCCACCTTCGATCCTCGCGTAGCCTCCACTCCAATGTACCGGCAGTCGAACATCAGGGAGCTGCGATTGGAGCTTGCTGCCCAGCACTGGGACTCTCCCCAAATCGAGGGGCCCTGGTGCGTGCGCCCCGGCGATATCGTCGTGAACAAGCTCGCGCCCGTACGAGCCGCCTACGTTTCCCCGGCAGCCAAGCGCCATCCTGCCGATGGCAGCACCCTCATCGTCCGCGACCTGTCGCGTGCAACCGCGGTGTGGCTGGCAAAGTGTCTCAACCAGCCGGGCTACTCAAGGCTCCTGCTTCTCGGCTCGGGGACGCTCGACCGCGTCGGCATCAAGGCGCTGGAAAGTCTGCGACTTCCAGCAGCGCCCCCAGAGATGGACGGGCTCTCCGCCCGACTGCGCGACGCGCTCGATGAACAGGCGCTGACGAGCGAAGGGATGCACTTCGTCCGCGCCGAGGCCAACGAGTTCGCGTGTGCTGGCGCGGCGATGTCGTGTTCGGTTCGAGGCGGCGCGTTCTTCGCGCGCGAAGCAGTGAACTGCGAAAGCTGGCTGCCCACGGCGACCGCTCTGCGCGCAGAGCAGAACAGCCTCGCGGAGGACCTGGGTTGGGCCGCGATCGCCGAGCTAGCATCGTGGGACGACCGCTCCCGCCTCACGCAAGCGCACGACGGAGCGAGGGTGCTGCGCCTTCGCGACGTTAGCGAAGACCTGTTCGTAGCTCCCGGAGACGACGCAGGGGAAGCCGCCATCCCCAGCCGCGCCCTTGCAAAGCCCCTCGTCCCCGGCGAGGTACTGATCTCGACGCTTGGCAGCAGCTTCCGTACCGCCTACGTCGACGATGCCGTTCCGCGGAACACCTTCCCGGCCGACGCCTGGGTGCGCGCGCGCTTTCGCGAGACGCCAGCGGCATGGGCTCTCTTGCTCTCGACCGATGCGCTCCGCTCCCAGGCCGCGCGTCTAGCTGTAGGCACGGTACAGCAGTTCGTTCCGCCCGAAGCGCTGCGTTCGCTGCGGGTGCCGGTGCCACCGCGCGAAGTGCGCGACCGCTGGCAGCGCGCCGTTGAGCGCCATCACGCGCAGCGCCGCACGCAGGACCACAAGTGGGACGCGCTCATGGCGGAAATGAACGCCGTGTTCGAGGCCGCTCACCGGCCGTTCGCTGAGAGGCGCCCGCGTGCGAGGGAGGCCGCCCAATGACACCGCGCCAGGCAGGCGAGCTGCTCGCCCATTTGAAGCTGAAGGCGCTCGGCCTCGACGAGCTGCACGAGCGCGTGCGTCTCTCGGGCAGCGCGTGGACCCGCGACCAGCTCGAGCTCTTCCTGCTTTGCGCGCGCGGCCTCACGCGCGACGGCACGGGCGCGTTCCGCGCCATTGCGGCCAGCGCCGAGGACAACCTCGGAGCGGCCATCATCGAGGCCGTGCGCTCGTTTGCGGGCAAGCCCGTGCCGGCCGCACAGGTACGCGCCCGCCTACCTCAACACTTCGTGACGACCGACGAGCAGGTGCTCGCCGTCGCCCGACGCACCGCTGGGCTCGAGGTGTTCGGCCCGAAGCTCATCCGCATCGCCCTGTAAAACGCAGAGAAGTCACGCATGGCCACCAAAAAGAAGCAGCAGCAGAGCGCGGAGCACGCGACAACGGTCGCCTCCGAGGAGAGCAACCTCCTCAAGTCGATGGTCCTCCGCCTCTCGGGCGCGGGCTTCGATCAGTCGCTCGAGCTGAAGGCCAGCGAGCCCGGCATGTCGGCCGCCGTCGCCTGGGGCCGCCATGAGGGCGTCGAGACGCCACGCATCCTGGCGCTCGTTCTGCCCACCGGCGCGTGGAGCCGGAGCAATGCGGACGAGGTACAGATGCTGTCTTGGACGCTCCCGTCGCCCGACACCTCGCAGGACCAGTACCCGCAGTTCGCCGTAGTCGAGGACGCTGACGGCAAGCTTGAGGCGTACTTCGACATCGCGCCGGGCGGGCAGCACCAGATCGACAGGCTGCCGAGCCTTTCGGAGATCAACGACTACAAGCGCATCAAGGCCGACCCGACCTACCGCTGGTCGATGCGCATGTACGACCGGCTGATGAAGGGCTTCAACGCCCTGCACGAGCGCATCTACCAGACGCACAAGGACCGGGTGAACGGTAAGAACGACATCATCGAAGAGGTCGCGAAGCTCCTCTTCCTCGAGTCTTTCCGGCTGCACCACGATCACGGAGCGGGCGCGCTCACCTTCGAGCACGACGGCAAGAAGCTGAACCTGAAGGACGTGTTCACCGCGGCGCACGTGAAGGCCAACGGGGGCAAGGCGGTCGCCGAGATCCAGTCGGCGTTCGAGCACTTCAAGCTGCACCCCGATTACGTCGTCACCGACGACGCCGGCGAGAAGCACGCCATCTTCGACAAGAACGCCCACCTGCGCCTAGCGCAGCCGGGCAACTACGAGGCGGTGCTCTCGCTCATCCAGGACCTCGGCCCTGTCACCGACAACCAGGGCAACGTGGTGAAGAAGCAAGGCACGCTCGCCGATGTCGCCGCCGACGTGCTCGGCCGCGCCTTCGACGTATTCCTGCGCGCGAACTTCGAGTCGAAGGGTGGGCTCGGCATCTACCTCACGCCGGCGCCCGTGAAGCAGGCGATGCTGGCGCTCGCCTTCCACGACATCAAGGCGAGCACCGAGGACGCCGCGCGCCTGGTGGCTCGCGACGGCAAGGGCCGCCCCGCCTTCCACTTCTGCGATCCCGCCTGTGGTAGCGGCGGATTCCTCTCCGTGGCGCTGAGCCACCTTCGGCGCACGCTCGACGAGCTCGGCGGCAAGGCCACGGCCACGGACGAGGCGAAGAAGAAGCTCTTCGCCGAGATGTGCGAGCACAGCTTCGTGGGCGCGGATTCGTCGCCCCAGATGGTGATGCTCGCCCGCGTGAACATGGCGCTCCTCGGTGCGCCCAAGGCCCGCATCTTCTACACGCAGAACTCGCTCATCAGCCCGCAGCTCGAGCCCGGCACGTTCGACCTCATCTGCACGAACCCGCCCTTCGGAACGCCGAAGTTCAACAAGGGGCAGGAGGAGGCGAAGAGGGCTCACGAGGAGGCGATGCAGAAGATCCTCGAGACCTTCCGCTCGGACCTCACGGAGCGGACCGGGCGCGGCGGCGGCTTCGACTACTCGCCCACTGTCACGGGCCTGGCGATGGGCGGCTCGCCCAACAGCAAGGGCGTCTGGAAGGAGGCGTCGACCAACACCGATCCGGCGGTGCTCTTCATCGACCGCTGTCTGCAGCTGCTCAAGCCGGGCGGTCGCCTGCTGATCGTGTTGCCCGACGGCGTGCTCTGCAACTCGGGCGATCGCTACGTGCGCGAGTACATCATGGGCACGAAGGACGAGGCGACCGGCGAGTTCCACGGCGGCAAGGCCATCGTGAAGGGCGTCATCAGCCTGCCCGCCGACGCCTTCAAGCTCGCGGGCACGGGCGCCAAGACCAGCGTGCTCTACGTGCAGAAGCGGCACGCGCGCAAGGAAGACCCCGAGAAGTTCCAGGACGAGCCGCAGACCGACGTGTTCATGGCCGTCGCCGAGACCCTCGGCTACGTCGTGAAGAACAACGTCGAGGACTACAGCGCGGGCGTCCCCAACGACCTGGCCGCCATCGTCGGCTCGTACGTGCGGGGGGAGTAGCTCAATGATGATGCTCACACGCATCGGTCCGTCCGGGCTCACGACGAATCGACTCGACTCGACGTACTACCGCCCCGCACATCTCCGCGACGCTCAACTCAGAGGGGCATGGACCCGCTCGACCCTCGATGAATTGAGAAGTCCGTCTGCACCGATTGTGTACGGCGTGCTCAAGCCGGATGACCGGGGTGAGAAGTTCCGGGTCGCGAAAGCCGAAAGCTTCGAGGGAATGTTCGTTTCGGCGGAAGACTGCGATCCGGTTAGCGAGGAGATGTTCCACGAGTTTGGTCGGGCCGAGGCCATCGACGGGGATCTGCTCGTCGCCATCGGTGGGTACGTTGGCCGACCGGCTCTGTTGCGTGTGGAAGACGGTCTTAGAGTTGTTGTGAACCGGCACCTGGCGCGGGTCCGCATCGACAAGGTCCGCGTGGATTCGGGCTGGGTTCTCGCGTACTTCTCATCCCCCCGCGGAGAGCGACAGCTCACCCGGGAGATTACGGGCTCGGTTCAAGCGGGCATCAACCTGTGCGATCTTCGTCTCGTTGACGTGCCGCTGCCCTCCGCTGAGGCGCAATGCTACATCGGCGACAAGGTCCGGCAGGCCGAGCGGATGCGTGATCGCGCGCGCCGGCTCGAAGCCGCGGTGGCGACCACCCACGCGCCATACATCGTTCCGCCGACAGGAATCGACTTTGCGAAGCGCACGCGCCGACTTGCCGCACGCTCCCTGACGGAGCGCCTCGACGCCCACTTCTACCCGTCTGCAGTGGAGCAGTACTTCCGGCAGCTGGGCGGTCCGACTCGCTCGCTCGATCGCCTCTGCGCCCTCGTAGTCAACGGCCAGAGCCAGCCCGAAGCGGAGGAGGGCGTGCCGCAGGCAACAGTCACGAATCTCGGGCGCAGCTTCGTCGAAGCCCCGCTGCGCACGGTTGTTCGCCCTGCTGACGGCTCACGCGCGCTCGCGCCTCATGACCTGCTGCTCTGCAATGCCGCGCACAACAAGAGCTACATCGGGCGGGACGTCACGTACTCGCAGGTCGAGGGACCGTACCCGTCGACCGAGGTCATGGTCGTGCGCGTCGACCGGGCGCAGGTTCCGGCGTCGTTCGTTCGCCACTACCTGAAGACCGAGATCGGCTACCTGCAAATCCAGTCGACGATCCGCGGCATCACCGCGCATTCGTATCCGTCGGACGTGAGGTTGCTCGAGATTCCCATGCCGGTGGTGCCCGATGGTGATCGTGAAGCGTGGTTCGCGACCGATGACCAGATGCTTGCCGCTGGTCGCTGTTTCGATGCTGCGATGGTCTTGACGGGTGTCGCGACGACCTTGGTTGAGAACCTGATCGACGGCCGCCTCACTGAGGCCGACCTCGTCGCCGCGCAGAAGGCGCTTGAGGTCGGCGACCGCAGCGCGGATCGCGAGATCCTGAAGGGCCTTCGACAGAGCGATGCGCCGGACGCCAAGCCGCTCATCGCCGATGTCGACGCGCTGTACGCTCTCCTCGATGGGTCGGAGGGGCAGGACGCATGAAGCTCTCGGCTCTCCAGGGGCGGACGCTCACGCGCCTCGTCGAAGATGTGCGCACTCTGCTCATGCAGGGCGAGGCGCCGTCTTCGTCCTTGCGCGCCTTGGAGGCCGTGCGAAGGACTGGGCTGTGGAGCGAGCGTGGCGAGGTCGCCGTCGCGAGCCCCGCCGTGGTCACCCTCATCGACCGGCTCCCGAACCCGGGCGAGGCGCTGCCCGCTGTGCTGTCGCTCGTACCCGAGGTGCGCGAAGCGTGGCTGCGCGTCGTACGCGCGCGCCTCGCCGAGATGGGCGAGCGCGGCGACGTCGCGGCACTAACCGAGACCATCACCCAGGTGGGCGCGTTGGCGGGCGAGCTGGTGGGCATGCAGGCGCCGTCGCTGGCGGCGACCCCGTTCGGCGAGCTGGAGCGCGCGGTGCTGACGACACCCGCGCACGAGGCCGCAGCGTTCCCGGTGCTGCTCCGCGTGCTGGCCGCCACCGCCGCACTCCCGACCGACCCGACCACCGCGACGCTGCCGACTGCGTTGCCCGAGGTGGCGTTCGACGATCCGCAGGCGACGTGGAGACCCGGCCGCCTGTTGCGTCTGCCCGCGCCGACCGAAGGCGCGACCACGACGGTGGTCCTAAGCGGCGCGCTCGACGGCAAGATCGGCGACGCCGACCCGATGCGCTGGGCGCTGCACCACCCGTGGGCGTTCTTGCTGGCGCAGATGACCTTCACCAAGGAGGCGTGGGAGGCCGAGCGCGTGTCAGGCGGCATCGCGTTCGAACTGGAGCCCGCGCACGCCTCGCTGTTTCAGAGCCCGCCGCGCGTCGAGGTGGTGGTGACCTTGCCGAGCGGCGAGGAGATTCGCTGCGGCTCGCTCGGCGAGCTCTGCCGGCGCACCCTCGCCCAGCTCGGCGTGACGGTGCTTGGCCACCGTGTCACCGCGAGCACCCTCGACGACAGGCTCGCCCTCGTCATCGAGGCCGTGCAGCGCCGGGATGTGTGGCGCTTCGAGCACGGCTCGGGCGCGCGACGTCCGGCCTACACGATTCACCCGTCGTTCTCTGACGCCTGCTACCGCGCGTTGGGCAGCCGCGCGTTCTACCGGCTCGGCTCGCCGGTGACCGCCGCCATCCGCCGCGCCTCCGAGGGCTGGGCCAGGGAGCGCATCGCGCGCGCGGCTCCAGCAGAGGGAGGCAACGCATGACGCGCACGCTCCATCTCGAGCGCCCGGCGTTCTGGACCGAGACCAGCGATCCCGAAGCGTGGTTCCGAGCGCTCGAGGTGCTCGCAGCCAAGCCGCCCGAAGCGGGGTCGCCTCGTGCCCTAGCCGACCGCGCGCTCGTGGGCGTCATCTCGCGGCGCGGCGCGCTGGGCCTGTTCGGCCTGGTCGAGGATCTTCTGCCCGGCGTCGGGCTCGTCACGCGCGACACCGAGGGGCGCTGGACCGTGAGCGACGAAGCGCAGGTACTGCTGCGCCGTTGGAAGGAAGCTCCGGCGCGTGGGACCGAGCTGCTCGCGGCGTTTCTCGTGCGCGAGAGCGTGTGGCTGCGCCTTCTGCTCCTGCGCCTCGAGCGCCGCGACTGGGAGCTTCACGGCTGGTCTGAGGTGCGCAGCAGCCGCGCGGGCCTCAAGGCGGGCACGTCGCTGCTGCTGCGCGACCACGCCGAGCCCGCGCGCTGGTTCTCGGGGCTCGAGCAGCAGGCAGCGGCCCGCTGGCTAGCGCGCGCGCATTGTGACGCGCTCGCCTTCGCGCCCGGCGTGCTCTCGCGCAAGCCCAGCAAGGACAACCTGTCGCTTACGCCGCTCACCGCGCCGCTGCTCCTGCTCGAGTCGGTGGGCTGGCTGTCGCGCACGGGCGTGCTGGCGCTGCCCAACGAGCTCCTGGCCGACCTCACCGGCACCGCGACACCGGCGCAGGCGCTCACCGACCTCACCAGCGGCAACGCGGACGTGCGCGGCTTCGTCGCCGCCGAGCCGGTGCTGCGCGACCTGCTCGCCACGTTTGGCGTGAGCCCCGGCGACGAGGCCTTCGCCCGCTGGATGGACGCGCTCGTCGACGAAGCCTCGAAGTGCGGCGCGCTGGAGCTGCTCGCCGTCGAGCCAGGCCAGGCCCGACACGGGCGCGGCCTTTTCGCCGACCCGACGAAGAAGCTCGTGCGGTGGGTGGTGCACAGCGAGTTCAACGAGACCTTCCAGAACGCCTGGCGCGCGCTCGAGTCACGACGGGAGCTGACACGATGACGACGACCAACAAAGCGAAGCACCAGTGGGCGGCGACGGGCGTCTCTTCGTACCCGCTCACGCACCCCATCGTGGGCCAAGGACGCTTCTTCGAGGCGTTCAAGCACTTCATCCACCTCGTCGACGACGAGGCCGAGAAGTTCGCGCACGTCTTCGCGGTCATCGCGCAGTGGGGCGTCGGTAAGTCGCGCCTCGGTTACGAGCTTGTGGCGCAGATCAACGACACCTCGCGCGGCTGGTGGGTGCGCGGCGACGATGGCTCGCTCGGCAAGGCGAGACTCTTTCACGACGACAAGGATCGCGACCAGTACCTCGGTCTCTACATCCGCTACAGCCAGGTCGCGAACGACTACAACAACGTCGACAATTGGTTTGCCTACGGCCTCTACAAGGCGCTCCTACCACTAGCGCGAGGCACCTTCGATGGCTCGATCCAGGGACAGATCGCCAAGGAGGCAAGCGATCGACTGACCGTAGCGGGCTTCGACCCGAAGAAGCTCGCTGACGCGCTGGAGGCGTCGAAGAACCACTCCGACGAAACGCTCTACGAAGATCCGGAGCTGGCGACGCGCCTGTGTCAGGCGGCCTACGCGTACCTCGAGTCGTTCGGCATCAAGTACGTGCTGGTGGTGCTCGACGAGCTCGAGACGGCCGCCGAGGCTGCGACCTACGGCCTCGACGCGACCGACATCAAGCACCTCGACGGCCGCGCCATCAAGCTGATGGGCAAGGCCATCAAGGAGGAAGATCCGCGCCGCAAGCTCCCGTGGCTGCGCTACGTTGCGCTCTGCTCGCCGGCCATCGGCGACGAGCTGCGCGAGATCCAGTCGACCGCGCGACGCTTCGAGCTGGCCGAGCTCTCGTCGAACGCCTTTTCCGACGTGAGCGACTTCGTGCAGACGCTGTCGACCGACGGGAGGCTTGCGGAGGCCTACCCGCAGGGCCTGGTCGAGGCGGCGTACGCCATGAGTGCCGGCAACTTCGGCTGGTTCAACGTGGTCATGGCAAGCATCGACGAGCGGCTGCGCGACAAGCGCGCGCGCGGCGAGAAGGACGTGCCGACGGTGGGCGCACTCTTCGACGAGCTGGTCCGCGTGTCGGGCCGCGTGCAGCAGCACGTGCTCGACCATCACGCGCTCGAGATGCTGAAGGTCGACAAGGCGCAGCTTCCGGTGGCGCGCGACCTGCTTTACGGCCAACTCCCGGTCGAGCTCGACAGCTACGCGCTCGAGACGCGCACCGCGGTGCTCTCGGCGAAGAACGAGTACGACGAGCCCATCGCCACGCTGTTCCGCCGCGTCCAGTGGGACGAGCTGGAGGCGGCAGAGGCGCTGCGGGCCTCGAAGTTCACGCGCGACAAGGGCGTCTGGCGGCTGGGCGGCGTCGATCAACCGCTCGATCTGCGCCAGCTCCTATCGAACCTTGGCACCTACGCCATCCACGAGACCAAGGGACAGCGCCGCGCCGATGGCAAGCACACGCTCGTGGTGCCGCTGCGTCAGAGCGACTTCGTCCACCTCGTGTCGCTCCTCTATCCGCACGCCGCCGCCGAGGATGCCGCCCGCGCGTTGTGGCGTCGCTTCCTGGGCGCCGACGACCTGACCGCCGACACCGCGACCCACGTCGGCCCCAGCGTCGAGATGATCGCGCGCCTCGACCTGCGCCACAGGAAGCAAGGCCAGACCTCGCTCATCTTCCGCGACCCGGACCAGAACGGTGCGCACGAGAAGGCGCTCTCGGCCCTGCGCACCCAGGCCGAGCGGCAGCGTGCCCAGCAGGTGCTGGTCGGTGCGATGCGCGTCATCGACCAGCACTGGGCATACGACGCGGCGCCCTCGGGCATCCGCGATGACTCGCTGACCGTCATCGCCACCTCGCCGCTCGCCAAGGGCAAGCAGCCTGGGGGGCTCGTCACCTTCGACGGCCTGAAGCTCCACCCCAAGGGTCGAGTGCTCTTCGCCTGGGTGAAGAACGACGAGGAGCTGGAGCGCCTGTGCAAGGCGGCTAGCGCGCAGTTTGGCGAGGAGGGCCGCACGCCCGTCGTCGCGTTTACGTCGTCGCGCGCGCTGGTCGACCGCATGGCGAACCCGTCGAGCGACACGCTCAAGGGCGCCAAGAGCTACCTCTTGCTCTATCAGCTCACGTCGACCGAGGAGCACATCCTCCATCAGATCGGAGTGCCGACGCAGGCGAGCGTGGGCTTCCGGCTCGACGGCCACGGCTTCACCACGGCTTTCAACAACCGGCTGCAGAGCCTCGTTCGCCCGTTCTCCGAGGAGGTCGGTCGTTTCCGACAGCAGCTCAACGAGCTCGGCCGGATCGCGTGGCCGCTCCGTTCGTCGGGAAAGCTGAAGGACACCGAGCAGGAGCTGCTCATCCATGCCTGGCGCATCCTTGCCATC
Organism: Planctomycetota bacterium; assembly: GCA_016719295.1. Classification (GTDB taxonomy): domain Bacteria; phylum Planctomycetota; class UBA1135; order UBA1135; family JADKAF01; genus JADKAF01. The sequence continues at coordinate 4,438,702 of JADKAF010000001.1, read as the reverse complement.
GACAAGCCCGCGCCGGCGACGCTAGCGCACCTCGACGACAAGTCCGGCGTCGACGTGGAAGCACTCAAGACGCTGCTCGCCAAGCTCGGCGTCACGCCGAAAGCTCGCGCGGCGGGCTACGTCGACGGTGAGCGCGCGGGGCTGTTCTCGCGGGTCGATGACGCAGCCGAGGCCCAGTTCCCGCCCTTCCTCGTCGAGGCCATCTCTCGCTTGCTGAGCGGCGACTGGACCTTCGCGCGCGCCGAGCGTGAGTGGTTCTGGGGCTACACGTGGGAGGGTATCAAGCCGAAGGACACGTACTTCGAGTGGATGTCGATCATGCGCGAGCTGGGCTTTGCTGAGCCGCAGCCGGGCGCCAAGGGCGCCGATGCCTACACCGCTACGAAACGCGCCGAGCTGCGCGGGGCCCTTCAAGAGGCCGACAACTGGCTCAAGAAGGACTACGCGGCGCTGGTCGCTGAGATGGAGGCCGTTTTCGGCATCGGCCGTGTGAAGGAGCTGTTTGCGCCCGAGGCAGGCGCGCCGGGGACGAAGACGCTTACGGCACGCAAGAAGCTCACCGACAGCGCTGCCGACCTCGATGCGCTCGACAAGTCCGAGACGCAGGCAGCGACCGCCGAGAGTTTCCGCGCATCTGCGCAGCGGCGACGCCGCGTCATCGCCAACATCGACTGGGTCTACCGCCGACAAGATTTCAACGCGATCCAGCAGGACCAGAACGTCAAGACGCTCGACTTCGAGTCGGACACCGTGCCGCTCTGGCAGCGCATCCGGCGCGCGTCGCTGTTCGTGGACTTCGTCCGCAAGGCAGAACGCCGCATCCGCGCCCGCACCGTCTCGCTCGGCGAGGAGATGCGTCGTGACGTGGTGTCGCTACACGGCTTCCCCATTGCGCTGTTCACGCTCTCTCTTCAGAAGATCGCTCACATCCTCGACGGTGCGCTTGCGCCTGCCGCGACACCAGGCCAGACCGAGGTGGTCCAAGCGAACGAGCCGGGCACGCTGCGGCAGAACCTGCGCGACCTGCGGGTGGCCGACGCCACCGTGCAACTTGAGAACATCGCGCGTGAGGTCGGCATCGACCTGACAACGTGGAGCGAGCAGGCGCTTGCGCAGTGCGAGGGGCAGATCGTCAGCGCCTTCCGCGAGCTCAAGTCGGTGTACGAGAAGTTGCGGAGCGATCTACTCGATGCGGCCGAGCGCATCTCGACGCTTCAGACCGTCCTGAAGGCGGCGCCCGCGGACTTCCACTACCCCAAGAGCGCTCTCGCGCTCGACAAGCTTCAGGGACGACCGGCGCTCATCGAGAACACGCTGGAAGACGCCCGTGGTGAAGAAGTGGACCGGCTCCGCTCGGAGTTCGACGGTCCGGCTCGGCTCGGCAACTTCCAGCCCTTGATGTCGCGCGCTCGCGATCTCCTCGACGAGCCGCGCGGTGCACTCACCCAGCTACTCGGCCACGTCATCTCCGTCGAGAACGCGATCGCCGAGTACCGTAAGCAGCTCGTCGCGAACATCGAGTTGCAGAAGGCGCATCGAGGTCTCGAAGCATTGGCACGGGCGACGGGAGCGGCGGCGCCTCGGTCCCTCACGATCAAGGATGTCGAGGAAGTCGGGGCGCTCTCCGATGCGCAGAAGCTGGTCAGTACTCGTGTGCAGGAGCAAACGGTCGCGGGGGGCAAGCTTCTCGCCGAGACCGGTATCAGCTTCGACCGGTGGTGCGCCATCGTGGGCGCGCTCGATGCGGGACGCGACCCGGCGCTCGAGCCGCAAGAGGCCGATGCGCTCGTGAAGCGGAACCTCGTGCAGCGCACCTACCGACTCGGGGTGAAGTCGTGACCGTCCCGGTGCTTCTCCACGGCGCGCTCGCCGCACATCGGCGGGGAAAGATCCTGCGCGAAGCGCTCTCCGCCGAGGCGACGACGACGTTGCCCGAGAGCGGCGCCGTGATCATGGCCTTCGCCGATGGGTTTCAAGGAGCCGACGAAGGCGAGCAGGTACGCCTGGTCGAGTGGACGCGCGCGGCCGGGCACTTGCTCTTGCTCGTGCCGCCGTTCGCCGCGGGGGCCTGTAAGCACCCGGTGCCTTGGCGAGCCGAGCGCATGGAAGGCGGACCGCGAGGTGGGGAGGGGGCTCGCCAAGGTGCTCGCCGATGAAGTTACGCACCGCCTCGACGGCCAGATGCAAACCCCTGCTCTGCCGGGCGCGACGTGGAGCGACCTTAGCGTGTGCGTGGGAACGTACCGTCTGCATCCCGCGGCCGGGCTGTTCGCGATCACGTGTCTGCCCCTCTGGTCGCTGGCGGTGCTTGATGCTCCCGAAGAGACGCAGCGCTGGTTCGCCAGCCTCGTCGAGCTCGCGGGTGAGGCCAAGCCCGTATTCCCGCCCGCGCAGATGCCGCTCTCGGCCGACCAGTACGGCCTCCTGGTGTTCCTGCTGAGCAGGAGCTTCGAAGGTGAAGAGCAGACCATCGCGGCGCTGCAAGCGTCGTCGATCTTCCGCATCGCCCCTGAGCGCGCGCGAGCGCTCTTGACCGATCTGCGCGCTCGAGGCCTGGTCATGGGCGTCATGCCGACGACCGAAGCCACCGAGCTCGTGATGAAGAGCCCCTACGCGCTCTACGTGAGCGCGCTCCGCGAGGTAGCCACGCCATGACCACCCATCGAACCCTGGCTCAGACGCTCGCGGTGCAGTCGCAGGTTCACCTCCCGGGCACTGTCGGGAGACTCCTGAAGCAGATCCGCGACCTCGAGCGCGTGGCCCCTCTCTTCGTGAAGGCGGGTCTCGTGCGCGCGGTTGACCGGCCAAACCCCATCGACACGCGAGCTTCAGGCATCGCCACACGCTCGGCGACGACCAGAACCATCGGTGGGTTCCTCTACGGAGCGGCGGCTGCACGCTGCGACCTGCTCGTCGAGCACAACGCGGTCTCGACGGCAGGCCAGGACAGCGCCTGCGAGATCGACGATATCAACTACGAGAACCAGTCGATGCACCTTGCGCTCGCTGCGATGAGGCAGGCGTACGAGCTGGCGGATCGCGCTGTTGTCGAAGAGCGCTCGCGCCTCATCTTCCTCGACACGGCGCTGGTGATGGACCGGAGCATGGTGCCGCCTGCCAGCCGCGCTGGAGAGTCAGGCTACCCAGCCGCCTACGTCGCCACGCGCGAGACCATCGAGTCGTTCTGGGCGCGCCATCGAGAGCGTCTCTTTCCATGGAACCCGAGCGGGCCCGTCATCGTAGGCCTCGCTTCGCAGCGGTTCGGCGCGATCATCCAGTCGGCACAGCAAGACCTGCGGCTGCCGGACGGGCGCCGCCAGATCTTGCCGACCGAAACAGCCGACCGCGAGGCGCTAGCCGCCCTCGACGGCGTGCGCGAGGCGATCCTCGGCGTGGGAGAGCGACGCTTCGTTCACGGCATACTCGGCAGCTTCACGAGGACTGCCGCCTTCCGCATGAACGTCCACGCCCCTCGCATGGAGCCGGGCAACGTCGTCGAGCTCGGAATCCTCGGTCTGCATTTCCGCGCCGGCCAGACGACAGAGCCACGCTTGATGCAGCTTGTGGGCGACGCGCCCGCGTGGACCACCGAGGCTCTCGACGAGATTGTCGGGCTGACGATGGCGCTGACGGCGGTGGGCGGTACAGCGGCGACTCCGCTGCCGGTGCAGCTCGCCGAGCGTGAGCTGACTGCCCTCGGACCCTTCCTCGAACACTACAGTCGAAGCGTCGCCGGTGAGCTGAAGCGGCGCGACATCGAGAGCATCTGGCTCTCGGACTTCGACCTCGCGACGTAAAGGAGAACGATCGATGCCTCCCCATGTGCTTGGCCGACTCGTCGGCAACACCGGCGACCCGACGAGCCTCTCGATGGTGCTCAACTCCTCCTTTGCGGGCAGGCGCGGCGAGTTCGTGCGCGTGCGACACCGCGAAGAAGAAGGCGCACCGCAGACGGACGTGCTTGCGCGCATCGTCAGCATCAGCCGCAGCAATGTCCTCTACAACTCCGGCTTGGGGCAAGCGGTGACCGAGCTCGAGCTGCTGCCTGGCGCGCACATCACCGGCGAGCAAATCCTCGGCAAGCTCGAGGCTATCGGCTACCGCGACCCTGAGAGTGGGCAGATCAAGATGCCACGCCGCGCTCTCGATCCGGGCTCACCGGTCGAGCCGGTGGACTTTCAGTTCCTGAGCGCGTTCTACGAGTTTCAGGAGCACTCGAGCTTGCACATCGGCAACCTCGTCGGCTACGAGCGCGGCGCCTCGGCGGTGCCGGTGTACCTGGATGTGAATCGCCTCGTCACCGAGCACCTCGCGGTTCTGGCGATGACCGGCTCGGGGAAGTCGTACACCGTGGGCCGCGTCATCGAGCGGCTCGTCGCGATCAACAACGGCACCGTGGTCGTCTTCGATCCCCACGGGGAGTATGGTCGCGCGCTGGCGGGTGGGCAGCTCCGCTTCAACGAGCGTCCCGACGAGCTGGACGACCAGCGCGATCGCGCTGCCCTGCCGGCCATCCGCGACGCCTTCGCTAGGCTGCGCGAGGCTGGCGCTGGCATCACCGTGTACAGCCCGCAGAACCCGTCGTTCCGGCAGAAGTATGCCGGTTCGAACCAGGAGCTGGCGCTGCAGTTCGACCACTTCGAGATGGACGACCTGAGCGAGATCCTCCCGGGCCTCACCGAGCCGCAGCAGCGCGTGCTGGACGTAGCCATTCGCTACTGGATTGCCCACGAGCGCGCGACGCCGCGGGACATCAACCGGCTCCGCCACTACCTGGGCGACGGCATCGACGACGTGCGGCAATGGGACGAGCTGAGCCAGGCCGAGGCGACGGCGCTGAACGGTAGAAGCGCGGCCGTCGCGTCGATGAAGCTCTCACGTGTCCTGCAGGAGGCGCAGAGCTTCTACCACTCGGGTCTGCCTGCAGCGACCGACATCTACGAGATGATCGGCAGGCCTTCCGACCGCAGGGGGCGTCTCGTCATCGTCGACCTGCAGGGCCTGAGCGACACCGCGAAGCAGGTCATCACCGCGCTCATCTCGAGCGAGATCCTCCGCGCCGCGTCGAGCAAGACCGACCGCATCCGTCCCTGCTTCCTGGTCTACGAGGAGGCGCACAACTTCGCGCCCGCGGGCGAGCCCGCCGTAAGTCACCGCATCATCAAGAAGATCGCGGGTGAAGGCCGCAAGTTTGGCGTGGGCTTCGCAGTTGTGAGCCAGCGTCCGTCGAAACTCGACCCCGATGTGACCTCGCAGTGCAATACGCTGATCGCGATGCGCCTCAAGAACCCCGACGACCAGCGATTCATCGCCAAGACCTCCGACATGGTGAGCGCGGCTGACCTCGATCAGCTGCCCGGGCTCTCGACCGGCGAGGCGCTCATCTGCGGGCGGTCGATCCCCGCGCCGCTCCTGGTGCATGTCGGCACGAAGGCGCTTGTGCACGGCGGCGAGTCGCCTGAGGTGCTCAATCTCTGGGGGAGGTTCGGTGGCTGAGCGTACGGACCTCGGAGGCCGACTCACGATCGATGCCGCGGCGTCCGATCTGCCGATGTGGACCGAGTGGGGCGTGCGCGACTTCGGTCACCTGGTCCACAGCCTCGGCTGCACGCTTTTGACGGCCGCTGGGCGTGACCTTGGATTCGCAGCGGTGTCCGAGGCGCCCGCGCCGCGGCAGGGCATTTTGAGCAACGTCGACCAGGATGTGCGTTCCGACTCGGTGTGGTTCGATCGCTCGACGCGCCACGTGGCACTGATCGCGGAGTTCGAGCGCTACTCGGGCAAGCAGAAGGACCTCAGCCCGAAGGTGGAGACGCTGCTCCTCGCGCAACAGCGATGGGAGTGCCCGAGCGCGACGCTGGTCTTGGCTTACTGGACCGTGGGGCTCGTCACGTTGCCGGACCACGATGGGCTGCGCCGAATCGTGCTCGGGGGCTTTCAGGCGACGAGCGGCGTGCGCGTCCCCGGCAATCCGAGCGCGCAGATCCTCTTCTACCAGTTCGTTGTTCGCGCTGGTCAGGACGGATTGCTCCGGCTCGAGAGCATCCTACGACGAGGTGACTCATGACGGCCAAGTTCTTCGTGCCACGAGCGGACAGGCGTCTCGGCGAGCGCTACGAGCTCGTCGAGTGCCTCGGCGACGGCTCGTACGGCTGGGTGTGGCGTGCCCAACGCCTCTCTGACAGCGCCATCGTCGCAGTGAAGATCCCGAAGGCGCAGAGCAAGCGCAATGAGGAGCTCGCCGAGGGTTCGCCTCTGGTTGGACAGCCGCCGCACCCGTGTGTCGTCGACGTCTACTGGATGGGGCGCGTCCCTCCGGAGCGCGAATGGTACGCAATCGAGATGGAGTACTTCCCCTCCATCACTTTGGCTCAGCTTCTCGACAAAGGGGATGCGGGATTCGTCGCCAGCTACGACAAACTGCTCAGCGTCTTCGAACAAGTGCTCGAGGGCTGCGCGCACCTGCACCGGGTTGGCATGTCGCACGGAGACATCAAGCCGCAGAACATCCTCGTGTCCGCCGAGCGGGTGAAGTTGACGGACTTCGGCGCGAGCGTGTTGCCCGAGGACATGTACGCGCGCACCCGAGAGAACGGCGGCACCATTCTCTACTCCGCGCCTGAGATCGTTGGGGCAACGATATCGGCTCGCGACCGCAACGCTCGCTTCCAGAGCGACATCTTCAGCCTGGGCGTGCTGCTCTACCACCTCGTGACGGCTCGACTCCCCCACGACACCTTGAGCCAGGTCGCCCGGCATGTTCCATTCCCCCGAGCGCGCGAAGTCAACTCGTCCGTTTCACAGCCGCTCGACGAGTTCATCGACCGCTGTCTGAAGCTCGCGCCCGAAGAGCGCTGGCCGAGCGTCGATGCCATGCTGGACGCGTTCCGCGCCGCGCGACGCGCGCAGCTTCAGTTCACGCCGACGCGAGCCCTGGCGATGCCGCGCGCTCCACACGAGGACTGGTCGTCGCAGGCGGTTCGCCTCGTCGAAGCCGGCGACTACCGCGACGCGGAGTTGGTTGCGCGAGCCGAGTTCGAGTCGTCCTGCGACGCGCAAGCTTTCCTCCTCATGGTGCAGGCGTCGTATCGAGAGGGGCGGTACTTCGATTGCATCCGAGACCTCGAAGCCCGGGCGGACGTCGTCGATGCACCAACGCCCACCGGCGCAGAGCTTCGGCGCCTCGCGCTCTCAGCCTACCTCGAGGTGCGTCAGGTTGATCGCGCCCGCGCGTTCGTGGAGCGGTGCTTGGCAGAGACACCCGATGAGCCAGATCTCCTCCTGAAGCACGCATCAATCCTCGCGCTCGATGCCAAGTATGCGGACGCAGCGGAGCAGCTGATGGTGCTCAACCGCCTACTGCCTGGGAAGCCTGCGATCCTTCGACGCCTCGTCGCCGTGTTCGAGCAGATGCGCGATACCGGCAAGGCAGCGGCGTTCCTGCGTGCATACCAGAAGGCGATGCCTGGTGATCCTTGGGCGAACTTGAAGGCGGAGCAGTTCCGTGCGCTTGGGCTCGCATAGCGATTCAGCGAGGACTCCTCACGCTCCTGCCACTGACTGCTTCACCCTCCCATCAAACCGCGCGCTACGTGGATCGTCTCCTACCGGCAGGTCACGTGACATCTTCATTTTCCGAGACCAGGGCGGTCTTCGTGTTTCAGTGCAGCTCGAACACCTATCTCGACTGCCTACAGCAGCAGCTCTTCGGGTCAAACGACCCGTGGCCGCTGAAGGTGAAGGCGGGCGACTTCTGCCTGCTCCACCACTACGAGTTCGACACGCACTTCGCTCTTTGGCGTGCGACGACCGACGGCGGGCGGAAGCTCGTGGCGAAGGCGTGGGGAGGGAAGTTCCCGTTCCAGGTCCGCGTGGCGCTTACCACCCCAGCGCTCGTCGAGCTGCCGAAGGGGAGCCTGGGCAGCGCAGAGCGCGTGCTCGAAGGGGAGCGGGCTGTTGCGGTGCTGGAGCTGGTTCGGTCGCTCGCTCCAATCGCCGATCGCTGAGCGCAGGTCCCGATTTGATGCGGGTCAATCACGCCCCCACCGCCCTCCTCACCGCCGACTCCTCCGCCCTCGCGTACCTCTGCGTCGTCCCGATCGACGCGTGCCCGAGCGCCGCCCTGACCACCTCGATGTCGCCGGAGGCCCGATAGACGCGCATGGCCATCGAATGGCGCAGGCAGTGCGCCGACGCCGTCACCCCCGCCTCCCGGGCCATCCGCTCGATCACCCTCTGCGCGTGCCGCCCCGAGATCGGGAACAGCCGGCCCTCTCGGTCCCGGATCCACTCCGCCAGCCGCGGCACGAGCTCCGCCGGGATGAACGCCGTCCGGCGTCTGTCGCCCTTGGCCCGCCGCACGCTGATCTCGCCGCGCCGGAGGTCGATGTCCGCGACCTCCAGGGCCAGCGCCTCGCCGAGCCGAAGCCCAGTGCCGAGGAGTAGCCGGACCAGCAGCTCGTCCCGCGCCTCGCCCTTCGCGGCCACGGCCAGCAACCGCTCAACCTCCGCGTCGCTGAGCGCTCGTGGCGGTGGCTCTCCGCATCGGGCTCGGCGGACCAGCATCCCCGGCGATCGCCGGACCAGGCCCGCGAGTTCGCAGTGCTGGAAGAACACCCTCACCGAGGTGCGCAGAGCGTTGGCCGTTGTCGCCAGCTTGGCTGCGCCGTCCGCCGTCCTCCGCGCCGCGTCGCTGGTCAGGAAGCGCGCGACCACACCCGTGGTGATCTGGTCGAGCTCGGGCTCGATGCCGTTGGCGTCGAGCCAGGAGCCGAGCAGGCGCAGGTGCCGCGCGTACTGCTTGATGGTGTGCACGCTCCGACCATCGGCCTGGAGCTGGAGCACGAACGCGGCGAGAGCCTCTGAGAGCTGCATGTTGCCTCCTTGGATGGGATCTTGGAGAGAGAGGCAGGGCGGCCCACCACGATCAGCGCGCCGCCCGTTCGTTCACTCGGCGACCGGCTCGCCGGTCGAGGCGTAGTTGATCTGCGGTCCATCGCCCTCTTCGGCGGCGGGGTACAGCTTGGCGTCGTCGTTGCCGACCACCTCGCGCTGGCTGAGCGGCACGTCCTTCTTCGCGCGCGCCTTCGCTTCGATCGGCGCTGCTTCGATCGCGCCCTGCTGCTCGGCGAAGGTCAGCGCGAGCCGGAGGACTCGGCGCGAGCGCTCGATGGTCGGCATGGCCTTGTCGCGGCCCGACTTCGTGCGCAGGACCGGCTCGCTGGTGTTGAAGCGCTCGACATCCGCCGGCGTGAGCGCGGCGATCGGCGTCTCGCCGCCGAGGACCTCGGTTGCCAAGTCCAAGTCCGCTGCGTAGGCGTTGATCGTGCTCTCGCTCTTGTGCGCCGACTTCAAGCTCTCGAGGTAGGCGAGGGCGGTCTCGGTCAGGGTCCAGGTGGGCTTCGCGGTCTTCTTCGTGGCCTTGGCCTTCTTGGCCTTCGGCGCGTCATCCGTGGTCGTCATCGTCGTGGCCTCCTGTGGCCGTCTGGAACGACCGCATACACGCTCTGACGCGCGGAACAGGGAAGGCGATTAGGACCCGCGTGCGAAGGATTCTTCGGATGGCCACGTGGCGGACGATTGGAGCATCCACGTGCGCGATCACGGACGTGATCGGGCGCAGATCTTGAGCCGGGTTCGACTTGCTAGATCTGGATGCGCAGGCCTGGGCACGCGAGCTGCGCCTTCGCCTCAGAGGGCCGCCACGGGCTCGCTGGTGCACTCGCAGCGTGGTCGACGCGAACGCCGTGGAGCGCGGCGCGCGCTCATGGGGCTCGTGGATAGCTCGTGCGGCGATCAGCGCCACCCGAGCGACTCCACCTCGCGACCCTCCCCGTCCGCGACTTCAACCACGCCGCCATCCTCCGTCGACCGCACGCTCGCGACGACACTGCCGCCGCTCCAGAGATCGACCGCGCCCGGCGAGATCGTCACCGTCACGCCCCGGTCCGGATGGCCGACGTGAACGACCGGAGCACCATCGTCGCCGACCTGCAAGACGATGGCCGGCTCGCCACGCGCGTCGAGCAGCGAGAGCCGCACGGATGGAACGGCGCCGTCGCCGCAGGTCTCGAGCACCGCGCGTACGCGGCCGCCGTTCGGTTCTCGGAGGACGAGGCGCTCGACTGCGAGCTCGTGGATGCGCTTTCTCATGAGCGGACAGACAGCCGAGTCGTCGCGGTGGAAGCAAGCTCGACTTGGAGATACAGCGCGAGAAGCAGAAGAGCCGCCAATCAGCGCCTGGGAGTCAAACCTGCGCCCCTACGCGTCCACCGTGGCCTCCAGCTCGATCTGCGCCAACATCGCCCGCGCCTCGACCGAGTCCACCGCTTCCGCCCGCAGCTCCGCGAGCACCTGCTGCGCGACCTTCGCCTCGCGCCGGAGCCGCGACTTCGAGAGGCCGTTCAAGGTCGCATGTTCCCAGCGCACGATCGCCTCGATCCGCGCAGCTTCGTCGATCGGGCAGCCGAGCTCCTGCGCGATCGCCTTGGCGTAGTAGCTCATCGAGCCACCTCGATCAGGAAGGCGACCGCGCCAGCTTCCTCTTCGTCGGTTCCGGTTGCGCATTCGATCCAGACTCGCGCGGTGCGCGTCTCGCGGCCGGGGAGCCCGTAGCACTCGCCGCGCTCGACGTGCACCAGCCAGCGCTCGCCCTCGCTCTGCTCTTCGATCTCGGCGGCGAGGCGCAGGACCGCGGCGCGGAACTCGCGCTGCGTCATCGGTGCGTTGTTCGTGATCTTGAGCTGCGCGCCGACGTGCTTCTTGTCGACTCCGGCTTCCAGGGTCAGGGAGCCGCGCGTGGTCTTGTTGGTGGTCATCTCGTGGTCCTCGTTGGTGAGCACATACACGCTCTGCGCGCGCCCGAAGTGTAGGCCGAAGCAGCAGCGATCTCGGATTCACCGCGCGTGTTCAACGGCTCTCCCGATCGATCCGCGCGAGCAGCTCCCGAGCCGCTACATCGCCACGTGCAGCCCGCGTCACCAGCCAGCGCAGGATCCGGTACGCGCAGGACGCCTCGTAGATGAGCTGCGAGGTTCGCAGCAGCTCCGGATCAGCGTGCGCGTCCCGCAGCAGCCACTCGATTGCGTGGACCTCGATCTCCGGGCAGTGCGTGAGTTCCGCGATGCGGCCCTGGAAGGGCCTCCGTGGCTTCGTGGGCGCGCTCAGGAAGTCCGCGCTGCGAGCGTAGGCCTGTCGTTCGATCGACGCGCCCGAGCGCTTCGCTGCGCGCTCCTGGGCAAGCTCCTTCTGCTCGAGGAGGCGAATGGCGAAGTCGATCTGCCGCAGCGACGCGTTGGAGTAGAGCTTGCCGTCGATCTCGATCGCGAAGCTGGTGTTGCTCTGCATCGTGGTGGTCCTCTGCGGCAGCGAACGCGCCCTACTGCTTCGCCTGCTTCCCCGCCTCGTACGCCGCTTCCAGAGCCGCACGGATCGCGCCGACGCCAAGCTCGTGGAAGTCGAGTCGATCACGGCCGCGCGAGTCGAGGGTATCGAGCCAGAGGATCTCCTTCGCGATCCGCGCGATCGTCGCGTTGCGCTTGCTGGTATCCGGCCCGGAACGCGCGCTCGATCGCCATCCGGATCGAGCGATCCACGTTCGGGCCGAAGGCCTCTCGGGCCATCCGGTGTGCTTCGCGTTCAGCCAGGTCGTTGGTGTCCATGGTGGTGTCCTCGCGGGTTCGACGACATACACGCTTGCGTAGCGCGCGTAGCCAAGGCCGTTCTGGCTGAAGATCGGGTGGCGCACGCGAGAGCCGTCATGTGGACGGAGTTGAACCGCGCCGATCGTTGCGATCGAGCACGTGAAGAGCACGCCTCGCGTCGACGCCAACGGCGACCGCAGCGAGGATGGAGCTCTCCGCTTCTCCGCGCCGCTCCAGACCTGCGCACGCCAATTCGCATCGGTTCACCCGATCACCCTGGAACCGATCCGCCCCGATCGGGCGGGCCGGGCGTGCAACGCGGCGAGCGCGAGGGCCGCAACGCAGTCGTCGTGCTGACCCGCCGGAGCTGAGCTCTTCACGTGGCCAGTCTCAGTCACCGCGTACTCGAACGACTCCAGCTCGTCGATTCCATCGGGCCAGAGCTCGGGTCGCGGCAGCACGATCTCGCGGCGCTCGAGCAGCAAGGCGAGATGATCGATCAGAGCGGCCTTGCTCCGCGCCGTGAATGGGTACGGCTCCGCCCGCACGCCTTCGCGTCGCAACGCCTCGAACACCGGCTCCCCCGCACCCGTCGAGTCGACGCGTACTCGCGCGTTCCGGTAGCGCTCCAGCGCGGTCCGGATTCGCCCCACCTGCAGGGCCCAATCAAGCCGGTGGAATCGATCCACGAAGCAGACCTCGCCTGCCCGGTTCATCACGACGAGCACGCTGAAGTCCTCGACCTTCGCGAGATCGAGTCCCGCGAAGTAGCTCTGATGCGCCTCCGGCTCCTTCCAGCTTCCGGTCGCGCACTCGCGGACGTTCCGGAACACCGCGCCAGACCCCTCGATGAACTGTCCGCCGAACTCCTGCATGAATACGCGCTCGGGCAGGCGCGCGCGTTCCGCCTCGATCAACTCGCGATCGAGGTGCGGGTTCTGCCAGCTCGGAGCGTTCCACGACTCGTAGCTCGTGTCTTTGCCTTGTCCGCGACGGAAACTATCGAAGTACCAGCCCTTTCCGCGGGGCGTTGAGATGAGCAGGGCCCAGCCGCGCCGATCGATCAGACGCTGCGCCAAGTGGTTCTCCCAGATGTGCGCGCGGAGACGCGCCGCTTCATCGACGACCAGCCAGTCGAGTCCTTCACCGAGCAAACTCACGGGGTTATCGGCCGACTTGGCACGAATCTCCGACACGCCGCCCGCGAGGTTCCGGAGCAGGATCCGGCGATCGTGCTCCTTCATCGAGATCAAGCGATGCTTCAGCTGCATGCCGATGATGGCCTGGATCTCGCGATAGACTCGGTCGGCCAAATCGTACGTTGGCGCAACGATCCAGCCGATCGAGGTGGCGCGCGGTTCGAGCGCTGCAGCGATGCCTTCCATCGCGGCGCATCTGGTCTTGCCCCAGCGCACGCCGCAGGCGAGGACGCGGCGCAGCGCACGCGACTCGTGCACGACGCGCTGTCCCTCATGCGGTTCGTAGTTCAGATCCGCGAAGACCTGGGCCTTGTCCAGGCGGAGCTCAGTTGCGGGGCGTGTCATCGGTTCGCACCAGCCAGCGTTCGTACTCGCGCTTGATGACGCTCTCAACATCGATGGCGGCGCGATCGGTCGGCTCGCCGCGGGCGAGCCGCTCCTGCTTCACTCCGATCTCGAGAGCGCGTACCGCTTCCATCGCGGTGGAAAGCGGGAGGGTTCGAAGCGCGTCGAGAGCTCGCGCCTGAATCGCCTTGGCAACACGGAGGTGGCGCGCGTTCATCTCTTCGAGCGTTTCGATGGCACGCTGCTCGGTCGCTTCGCGCGCCTTCCGCTCGCGCTCCGCAATCCGCTCCTGCCACCGCTCCGCGATGGCGTGCCTGTTCACGGTCTTCCGCGCCACCGCGTAGCGCTTCGCGACAGCGGTGTAACTGCGGTCGACACCGAGCGAGAAGTGGTGATCGAACGCGTCGCTCGGGAGCTTCGAGTGTTTCATGTCGCGCTGCTCCAATCCGGATCCACGCGCTTGCCCCAGTGGTGGAAGCCGTAGAGGGCGAGCGCGCAGTAGACCGCGTGCAACGCTGCCTGGGGGTAGATCCCGACGACGTAGTCAATCGAGGCCCAGACGGCGTTCGTGATTGCCCAGATGGCAAAGCAGGCCCGGACGCCGCGGATGTTCAGCCAGGTCGCGAGCAGTGATGCTGCGCTGACGATCCAGAGCAGGGTCACGACGCACGCTCCCTGCCGCTCGCCTCGCGCACTCGGGGCTGCGTATCGAGCTTTCGCCAGAGCCGAGCCGTGGCTCGCTGCGCGCGGACCGATTCGATGAAGACGCCGAGCAGGAGTAGGCCGTTCAGGAGGTTCGCTACGGCTGGACTGACGAGCCCGACGAAGCACGCGATGAACCAACCCGCCGCGACGGCTGCTCCGATGACAATCAGCATGACGCTCTCTCCTTCGCGATCTCCGCAAACGTTCGCCCATCACCGTCGAGCACGGCCTGCCTTCCCGTGGCCTTCTCCCAGCGCAGGAGCGCGGCATCGACGAAGGCTGGACTGAGCTCCATGGAGCGACACCGGCGTCCGAGCCGCTCCGCCGCGATCATCTGCGAGCCGCTTCCGTTGAAGGGCTCGAGCACGATCTCGCCTGGCCGGGTGTGGTAGCGGATCGGACGTTCGAAGATCTCGAGGGCCTTCGCCGTAGGGTGGATTGCCCTGCCGCCCTCATCCGGCTGCGCGATCTCCCACACGGTGCGTTCGCTCGGCGGCGGTCTGCGGTCCTTCTCGGGCATGAAGCCTTGTCTCCAGCCGAAGAAGCACGGCTCGTGCGCCCAGAGGTACATGCTGCGGGTCAAGACCCCGCGACTCTTCGCCCAGATGATCGTCTGGTGGAGCAGGAGGCCGTTCTGCTTCCATGCATCTTCGACGAGCGCTTGCCGGCGCGTCGCGTGCCACTGGTAGACCGGCACGCGCTCGGTGCAGTGCTTCAGCGCGACGCGGAGCAGAGCGGCGAAGAACTCCACGCTGCTCTCGGGATCGATGTAGTCGTCCCAGTGCTTGTTGCCGAGCTCCTTTCCCTCACCGGCGACGCGGCCAGCCTTACGATGGTGCTCTGCTGGGTGGTTATCACCCCGGTACGAAACGAGATACGGGGGATCGGTGGCGAGGAGCTGAGCGACATCGTTGCCCATCAGCCGTGCCATGTGCTCGGCGTTCGTCGAGTCGCCACAATGGAGGCGATGATCGCCAAGGATCCATAGATCCCCGAGCCGCGTGACTGGCTCCGCGGGCGGCTCCTGCTCGCCGGGATCATCGACCGTGCGCGGCTCGTCGAGCTCGAGCTCTCGGAGCAGCGTGTTGATCTCGGAGTCGCTGAAGCCGACGCCCTCCAGCGCGTCCTCCGCGCGGAGTTCCTGGAGGAGCTTCGCGAGCGCGGGCTCGTCCCAAGCAGCAAAGGTCGAGGAACGGTTCTCCGCGATTCCGAACGCCGTCGCGTCGAGATCGCTGCCTTCGGGAACCAGATCACCGGCACGCGAGCGTGGCCGAGCTGCTCCGCGGCTCGGAGGCGCGTGTGCCCCGCAACGACTTCGCCGCTGCGCTTCGCGACGATCGGCACCTGCCAGCCGAAGCGCTTGATCGACGCCGCGACGTGCGGGACCGCCTCGTCGTTGAGGCGCGGGTTCGCAGGATTGGGGCTGAGCCGCTGGCGCTCCACCCACTCGATCTGACAGCTCGTGCCTTCCATGCCCATGCACCGCGCTCGAGCGAGCACGGCCTCTCTGGGGCTGGGCTTGGAAGGAAACTTGGAGTGACAGCCCGGACGAACGGAATGCTAACGGCACGCCTCGGTTCGCGTCAATCGCCCCTCGGCTTCGCTGGGACACGGGCGATGTCCCGCGAGATTGCGACAGGGACAGCGGGGACACGCGCGTTCGGCCCGGGAACCGTTGAGGTTGCTGGGGTCCTGTACCCGAACGTGAGCTCGCTCGTCCTCCACGGGGCCCGGAATCCGCCGCTCAATGGGACAGAGTTGGGCTCCCGTTCTGGTCGTTTGCGGCGCGGGCGATCCGGAGCTTCCGAAGGGTCGGCGCCGGGCCAAATGCGCGCGCTCGCCGCGGCGTTCAGGGCCAGATGCCGCGCGGATCGGAGCTGCGGAAGGGACGGCGAAGCCAGGCGATACGGGAGCTCGAGACGAACGCGGCGTTGACCGGCGCGGATGATCGAGGTGGGAACCCGGGGACGGCGCCGACCCGATCAGGGCGATCGAGGTCGCATTTCGCGTCTTATCGGACCTGACTCAGCCCCGATCTGCGCCAATCTGGCACCCCGGCCACGTCGATCCGGCCGCTTTCACCGCCTTGGTGGCCGGTCGCATGCTGAGGGGAATGAGCCTTGGCTCGAACTGGACCACGCCTGGCGCGTCGGGCAATGCGGCTCCAGCGATTGATTTCGGCAAATCGCGCGGGGAGGGCGGCGTCCCCCGCGATCGGATGTGCACTCAAAGCCTGGATTGCCGTATAACGGCTTTCGTGGTCCGCATCCACGAGAGCGGTGGGCTCACTTCTCAAGCGAGGCGCTGAGATCAGCGCAACTTCGGGCTAACCTGTGAGCCGAACTTCAACTGCGAGCGGCTTCTCGATGGCAAAGAAGAAGGGCTTCAGCGGCGACAGCATAGGCGCACAAGCCGGGCCTGCTAGGAGCAAGACCAAGAAGAAGCCGAAGCCCGTCGCCGGGCTCGAAGCGAGGTTCTTCGGCATTGGCTGCCGGCTGTTCACTCTCACGGACGGCCCCTGGACCACGCCAGATCCGGAGATCTTGTTTCCCGCCCGCCAAGGAGTCCCCACGTTCTTGACGGATGTCGTTAGCTCCGTCAATCGCACCCTAGCGATTCTTGACGGCGTAAAGCCACCTTGGATGCTCCGATTTGGGGTGCTCGTCCATCAATACGCACACATGGCACAGCTCTGCGCAGAACTCCTCTGCCAGCGCGAGCCCGCGGTATTCTGGTCTCCCCTTCTCTCTACAGACCCAAAGCACATCCTCACCTATATTCGCGACACATTGACCTTCAATATGGAAAGAAATGAAAGCCTGTGCTTTGGCGACTCTCGCATGAAACAGCATGCAGATGTAATCGCGACACTCACTGAAGCCCTGATGATTGCAGAATCGAGAGTGCGCGAAGCAGCGAGCGGGATCGCCCATCTGTCCCCGCACGAGCGGTACAGCAATGACCGCTGTGGAAACCCGCCGAGCGCGGACGGAAAACGTCGTAAGTCCGGGCCATCTCAGAGCTCAACAGCACCCCTGGTTGCGTCAAGTGACGACGCCAAGCGCATGGGTGGATGCAATGAGTGTGAACAATATGCACAACTCCATAGTCGAGAATCAATTCACGCACCCGACTGGTCGTGGGTGCATTACAATGGCGCTCTGTTTCAGTTGCCGAAGGAAGTTCAGCGTTTGATCGTCAAGGATCTCGCCGCCTGTCCTCGCGGCGCCACCGAACCCGAGATTCGCAAGCGACTACGAGCCCGTGGGCTCCGCCCCAAGAACGCATTCCGGCGGCATCGCGAGAGTCTTGGAGAACATGCCCTGGTGCTATGGAGGGAGCTCGATGGTCGCTCTGTCCTCGTCCTCTCCCCTTTCGCGCGGGAGTGACCCGAGACTGTTACAGACTGTTACAGTCTACTGAGAGACTGTTCCAGGCATTTTCGGCCTCGAGACTGTTACAGACTGTGACAGCTCTAGAGAACTGTTCCAGACTGTTACGTTCACGGGGCGATTCGCACAGCATCGTCGTCGGCTAGTCTGACTCGCGAACCGCGGTTCCGAGAGACCATGTCAACACGAAGCGAGTGGATCGCCGTCACCGAGCAGGAGCCCTGCACGATCTGCCACAAGGGCGATTGGTGCTCTCGGCTCGCCGATGGGACGCTGGCGAAGTGCATGCGTCAGCCCGGCGGCAAGGCGAAGCTGGACAAGAACGGGACGCCGTACTGGATCTACAGGCAGGCGGGAGCCGACGTTCGTCCGGCTCCGGACGGAGATGACGCTCGGCCAGCGGTCCGCGATCTCGAGCCCGAACCGGCACCTCCCGCCGAGCGCGACAAAGTCTACCGTACGCTCCTCTCCCCACTCCCCCTATCCCCCGAGCACCGCGAGCACTTGCGCAACCGCGGGCTGAGTGACGAGGCGATCCAGGCGTACGGCTTCAGGAGCTTTCGGAACGAGCACCGCCTCTCCGTCGCGAAGTGGTTGTTGACGCGCTTTCCGAAGAGCGTCCTCGCGATCGTGCCGGGCTTCGCCACCGCGCGAAAAGGAGAGCGCACGACCCACTACTTCAACGGCGTCGCGGGAATCCTGATCCCGGTTCTCAACGCTGAAGGCCTCATCGTCGCGCTGCTCTCGCGGCCGAACGTCATCAAGGAGGGCCGGAAGTACCTCTGGGTCAGTGCCGCGAAGAACGGCGGCGTGGGCAGCGGCAGCCCTCTCCACTACGCGCGTGGCTCCGTCGACACAGGACGCATCCGGCTAGTCGAGGGGCCGCTCAAGGCCATCGTCGCCGCCTCGCTGAGTGGCATGACGACCGCCGGCTGCGGGGGCTCAGGATTGTTCGCCGCCGCAATCACCGAGCTCGCTCCGGGGCTCGCGAAGGAACCGCTGACGACAGAGACGGCTTCGCTGACGACGCCGCTGACGACCCCGTCGTCAGCAGTGGATGGCTCCCCAGTCCTTGCGGATCAAGGGGTCCAGCCGCCGCTGACGACGCTGACGCCCCACCTCGCCATCCTGGTGCTCGCATTCGACGCCGATATCTGGGCGAACAAGCACGTCGGTCCGCACGCTCTCGCCGCAATCCGCAAGGCACGTGCGCTTGGCGTTCTCTTCGAGATCGAGACCTGGCCCGCAGAGGGCTGCAAGGGCATCGACGACGCGCTCGCCGCCGGAAAGCCGACGACTCGGCTCACCGGGGCGGAGGTCGACGACTTCGAGCGCCGCCTACGCCGCCTAGTCGAGGGCCCAAACCTCGAGGAGCGGATCGCGCAGTTCGCGATCCTCCCAAGCGACTCTTGGCCGGCGATCCGGCTCCGTCTCCTCGGCGAGCGGATTCTGCAAGACATCGCCGCCGACGTAGCGTCATGTGATCACTACGTCGGCCGACTAAAGGCTCGTCTTGGCAAGCTCACATCCGCCCGCGATCTGCAGGCAGCGGTTAGGGCCGCGAGAGACGAGGCACGCGAACGGGCGGAGGCGGAACAGTCAGCCGACGGGGGCGATCAGTCCTTGGTCAAAAAGCTGATCGCCATCGGCATGAAAGCGGAGCTCTTCGCCACGCCATCGCACGAGGCATTCGCCGCCCTCGAATTGAACGGCCATCGGGAGACCCACCGACTCAGCAGCACAGAATTCAATCGCTGGATCCGCCACCGCGCGTGGAAGGAGCTCGGTGAAGCCCCGGGGACAGCGACGGTCGAGACCGCCATCCTGGCTCTAGAAGCCCAGGCGCTGTTCGAGGGCGCGCGGCGCGAGCTGCACCTGCGTGTCTGCCGTACCGATGACGGGCTCTGGTACGACTTGGCCGATTCAGAGTGGCGGGCGGTTCACATCACCCCGGCGGGATGGAACATCGTCGAGCGACCGCCGATCCTCTTTCGGCGATACGCGAAGACTCAAGCGCAGCACGCCCCTATCCGCGGAGGTTCGCTCGAGCTTCTCCGCCGTCATCTGGGCATTCGCGACGAGCGAAGTTGGCGGCTCGTTGTGGTCTGGCTCCTCGCTGCATTCATCCCTGGCTCGCCGCGCTGCGGACTGATCCTCACCGGCGAGCAGGGTACGGCGAAGTCGAGCCGGACGCGCATGCTCCGCCGTGCTCTGGACCCCTGCTTCACAGAGCTATTGCCGGTGCCAGAGAACGTGCTGGAGCTTGCGCAGTCTGCGATGCACGGATGGCTCCTCGCTTTCGACAACCTCTCGAAGCTCTCGATCGGCATTTCCGACGCCCTCAGCCGGATCATCACCGGGGACGGCAATGAGAAGCGGAAGCTCTTCACCGACGAAGAGGACGTGCTGTGGGCCTATCGGCGCATCGTCGTCCTGAACGGGATCGGCTCGTTCGCAACGCGTCCTGACCTACTGGAGCGCTCTATCAAGATCGAGCTCGAGCCGTTCAGCGACGGTCAGCGGATTCCTGAGGAAGTCGTCTTCCAGCGCTTCGCCGCAGACCTCCCGCAGATTCTCGGCGCGGTCTTCGATGCGCTTGTGAAGGTGCTCGCCATCCTTCCCAGCGTCGATGCCCCCGACGGGATCCGCATGATGGACTTCGCGAAGATCGGCGTCGCGGTCGAGAAGTCACTCGGCTGGCCGAATGGCGAGTTCGTCGTGGCGATGCGCGGCGACGCCGACTCCAAGGTCGAGGATGCCGTCGAGGACAGCGTCGTCGCCCAGGCACTGATCCGACTTGGCGAGGAGTCGGAGTCGAAAGGGTGGCGAGGAACTTCTACGGAGCTCCTCACCCTGCTGAAGAAGACGATGGAGGCGGAGGAATCGACGCACTCCAAGTCGTGGCCCAAGAGCGCGGCCGGCCTCTCTAGCGAGTTGAAGCGGATTGCGCCGGTGCTGCGCCGCCTCGGTATCACGATCGACGCCAATCGCGGAGGCCATGCGGGCACGAGAGACAAGGTGATTCGTTGGTGCACGGTTTCACCGGAATCGTCGTCAGCACTGTCAGCATCGTCAGCAAGCCGCTCTGACTCCCACCCATCCAGCTATACGGCCATCACCAGCGTTCCTACGGGCAGCAACGAACCAGGTCGGAGTTCCCGTGCTGACGACGCTGACAACCCCCGCGCGGATGCTGACGACTTCGGCAGCGCAGAAGATATTCATTCGTCGAGCGGATTGGCCCCCACGAACTCGCTGTCGAACACGGACGTGCAGTTGCTCGAAGAGCTGTTTCGCGACGCCGACGCTGCCGCCGCGACGGGGGAGGAGTCGTGATCCCGCCTTCCGCGCATTCGCCTGGCACGGCCTCAAGGAATCCGCCCTCGAGCCAATCGCGGGAACGTGTCGTCGCCGCCCTTGCTCATCGTCTCGTCGAAGGGGGACATGACCAGAGCGAGCAGGCCATCGCGCTTGCGCTGCAGGCGCTAGAGCGGACCTGCGCGTGGCGCGGCCCAGCAGCAGAAGCAGCTCTGCGGGATGCTGTCCGTCGCGAAGTGACGAATGCACGCCAAGAGTCCTCGACCGGCGCAGCAGGGATTGGCGCTTCCTCGCACGTCGAGAGCCCGCTGAAGACGCCGAAGCTCGAGCCGCAGATCTGGCCTTCGCATCCTGAACCGCCCTCGTCGGATGCAACACAACCAGATGCCGAGTCCGCGATGCCGCCCGCGGCGCGCAGCAAGCGGGCGGATTCCGTTCCGCGCATCCCGAAGCCCAGAGACGGCTCCTCGAGAAGCGAAATCGAGCCGACAGCACCTCGCGGCGCGCGATTCACTGCGCCGATCGCGCCATGCGAGTGCTGCCGCCGCGGTACGCGCTGGTTCCTGCGCGACATTCCTGGATCCGGCGGTTGGGTCTGCGAGCGATGCCATCCGCCTGGCATGCCGCCGGAGCGCTACCTCTGGCACGAGATCGAGCCCGTCCACAAGCACAGCGACACACGTGTCGGGCTCTCTGAACACGCACACGTTGCTGCCGGATCGGGCAGCACGAATCGCTTGGAGAGAGGCGCCTCAGTTCCCAAAGCGGAGGAACGGGCGAAAGGAGAGAAGCTCTGATGGTTCGCAGACTCAAAGACCTCGCCGCACGCGCGGCTCGACACTTCAAACTTCCAATCGACCAACCACCGAGTTCGGGCCCGTGGCGCATCCACGGCGACATGTACGAGACGGCGCTCACCGACATCAAGCTCGCGCTGCCAAACGACGAGGACGTCAATCGTGGTCTCCTCGCGTTCCTTCAGCTCGAACTCGACGAGCTGCTCACGGTCGACGGTGTCGCGCTCCGCATGACGCGAGAAGGATTGGTCACCCTCGCGTTCCCGGCGAAGACCACCAACTCGGGCCGGCGACGCGACATCGTCCGACCACTCGACGCGCGAGCCCGCACCGCCATCGAGCGCACCGTCTTCACCGCCCTCGGCATCGAGCAGGAGCCCGCGCGATGAAGCTCCGCCCACTCACATCGTCTCCGCTGATCCGCGCCTTCGTCACCGATCCCGCCGTGATGACACCCGATCAGCGCCTCACGGAGATCGCGAGCATCCTCGCCCATGGCTACCGCCGGCTCCAAGCTGCGGCGCGCCGCGAAGATGAACTTGCTTCGAGCGCGAGCTTCGAGCCTGAGTGTGCGCTCCGGACTCAGGAGAACGCATCATGACGGTGGAAGATCAGATTCGAGCGCTTGCGGATCTCGACTACAAGGCGCTCGTCGCGCGCTACGAGGAGTTGGTCGGGAAGCCGCTGCGGCAGCGGAACGCGCCGTTCCTGCGGAAGCGCATCGCGTACGCGATTCAGGAGCGCGAGTACGGCGGGCTCAGCAACGCGGCGCGTCGGCGCATCGAAGCGCTTGCAGCCGAGATCAAGCTGCCGCTCGGTGAGGTTCGTGTTCCGCGGCGCTCCGACAAGATCCAGCCCGGCACGGTGCTGCGGCGCGTCTGGAAGGGAACGGAGCAGTGCGTCCTCGTTCACGCCGAGGGCTACGAGTGGAACGGGACGATCTACGGCAGCCTCTCCGCCGCAGCGAACGCGATCACGGGATCGCGCTGGAACGGCAAGCTCTTTTTCGGCCTCACGAAGGGAACCAAGACCTCATGAAGCTCGCAGCATCGAAGACGCGCGGCGAGAAACGCGCAGCGCCGGCATCCGTACGCGTCGCGGTCTACTGCCGTCAGAGCGTCGAGAAGGAGATGGAGTTCTCAAGCTGCGACGCGCAACGCGCGACGATCGAGGCCTACATCACCGCGCAGGCTTCGAACGGCTGGTTCGCGCTGCCGGAGCGCTACGACGACGCCGGATACTCAGGCGGCAACATCCAGCGCCCGGCCTACCAGCGCTTGATGCAAGACGTTCGAGAGGGTCGCGTGGATGTCGTCGCGGTCTATCGGATCGACCGCTTGAGTCGCTCGATGAACGACTTCACGGCGACGCTGAGCGAGTTCGCGAGGCACGCGGTCTCCTTCGTCTCGGTGACGCAGGCGTTCGACACCTCGACATCCACCGGCCAGCTGATGGCGAATCTGCTCGGATCGTTCTCGCAGTTCGAGCGGCAGCAGATCGGCGAGCGGATCCGCGACAAGATGGCCGAGACGCGCCGCCGTGGTGGGTGGCAAGCGGGTTTCGCACCGTATGGCTACCGCAGCGCGAAGGGTGCATTGAACGTGGTGAAGGAGGAGGCGGAGGTCGCCGAGCTGATCTTCGAGCTCTACCTCGCGATGAACGCCCTCTCGAACGTCGCTACCGAGCTGAACGCGCGCGGCCATCGAATGCGGAGCGGCAGGCACTGGAGCAAGAAGGAAGTGCATCGGGTGCTCCGTTGCAAGACGCTGGCTGGCTGGGTGCCGTACGCGGGCGAGTGGTACGAAGGGAAGCACGCGCGGATCATCGACCGTGGGATCTTCGAGCTCGTGCAGACGAAGCTCTCGAAGCAGAGCCTGCGAGGCGGTTCCTCCGCGAAGAACAAGTACGGCTTGCTCTTGCGCGGGCTGCTCCACTGCGCGCGCTGCCAGCGGAGCATGGTGGTGACCTACTCCATGACGCCAACGAAGAGATTCCACTACTACGTATGCCGAAGCCGACACGATGCGGAGCCCGATCCTTGCCCGGGATCTCGCGTAGCGGCGGGCAACATCGAGGGCTTCGTCGTGCAGCAGATCGAGGCGATCGGCTCCGATCCGCGTGTCTTGGCCAAGGCGCTGCAAGCGACGTTGGATCAGGCGCGCGCACGCGTGCCGGAGCTCGAGGCCGAGAGACGACGGCACGGCGACGAGATTCGGAAGCTGCGAGCGGAGCGGGAGCGCTTCCTGGTCGGGATCGCCGCCGGTGGGCCTGCCGCGAGCGTGCTCTCCGAGCGAGTCGGGCAGATCGATGAGAGCATCGCGCGTGCGGAGCGGGCCGAGCACGTGGCGCAGGGCGAGCTGCTCGTGATCGCAGGTCTCGAGCTGAAGGACGCCGAGATCCGCGCGGCGCTGACACAGTTCCATGGCGTCTGGGCGAAGCTCGTCGCGAAGGAGCGTGCGCGCATCCTGAGCCTGTTGATCGATCGGATCGACTACAACGGCGAGGCCGGCGAGATCGAGATCAAGTTCAGGCCCGGTGGGATCCGCGCGCTCGGGAACCAAATGACGGCCGTGGAGGAGTCGGCGTGAATCACACCTCCGTCTCGCTCCGCTTCAAGCTGCCGTTCGGCGCGCGTGGAAGGCGGCAGCGCGAAGCCGGATCCGAGCCGCCGTCGCGGGTCGCGCGCATGATCGCGTTGGCGCACCATATCGACGGCCTCGTCGAGCGCGGTGTCGTCTCGAGCTACGGCGAGGTGGGGCGGGCGCTCGGGCTCTCGGACACGAGGATGGTGCAGGTCATGGATCTCGTGTTGCTCTCGCCGCGGATCCAGGAGGCGCTGCTGTTCGGTGAGGTGGTGATGTCGCCGAGGCGGGCGCAGAAGTTGGTGCGGCGGGGGACTTGGGAGGCGCAGGAAAGGGGGTTGGGGGAGCGGATCGAGGCAGGGGCTTGCCATGTAGTTGCAGAAGGGTAGGGTTTGGTGGCCGCGGGGGTGGTCGTCGCGGCGCCTGGCTAATGCCCTCCCGACCGATCGCCGAGCGGATCGCGATCTGGGAGAGCCTGCGGGGCTTTCAGCTGGTCAGGATAGTCCGGAGCGAGGCGGTGAGGTCGTCTGCCTAGATGGGGAAGCAGATCTTGCACACCAGAGGTGGAGGTCGTCGATGAATGACTCGTGGAATGCTACATCGCTGCAAAGGTTTGGGAACAACGTTGCTAGTGTAGGGCTCTTCTTTGGCATCTTCATGGGAATTAAGCATGGCATCTTGATCGGGCTAGGCTGCATTGCTGGCGCCGTTGTCCTTGGAGGCATTTTACATTACTTCGGAACGTATCATCAAAAGTTGAGCGTCATGTCATACGATGAGTTCCTGCGGTTCGTGCGATCCGAAGTATCGGCGATGCAAGGCGCGCGAATCGAAGCAGCCGGCCATGAACGAGTTGGCTTCTCGATCCATGGGTTCACTCCTGCCAACTCGACAAGCAGGATCTCCCCAACCGAGGAGAGGTGGTATCAAGTTTGGCAGTCTAACAGATCGCCTTGGACCGTGCTTACTGTCTTTGATCGACGGCACAGCACGGTTAGGATTCTCGACGCGGACCGCGATGCTGCCAGAATCCTTGATGTCTGGATGCAGCAATTCTACGGTCCGCGGCTGGAGAGAAGAATGCAGGGCATCCTTGGACCTGATCCAACTAAGAGCATCCTGGAAGAACTTGCCAGAGATGTGAATCAGAGTAGCCCTGATGCAGCGCCAAAGTCAGCACTTGGAACTTGCACAAGTTGCGGACAGAAATTCCGCATGTCGGCGGACTTTCCCAGCGCACACGCAAGATGCAGCCAATGCGGCGGAATCGTTCATGTCGTAAGGGAAAGGTAGTCTGGAGCTTTCGGAGCGAAAGAGCCATCGGACCTGCCGCTTCTGATTGTTGTGCGGCATCTCGTTCTCGGTTCTACTTTGCGACCCTTCCGGTTGATTGAAGATATATTCACGTCCCGTCGCAGGCGCGCCGAGTAGCGCAAGATAGTCCGAAGCCCAAGTCGAAGTGGGGTGTAGTTTGGGAGCCGGGCTCGCTGGAGCGATCGTTGGAGCGAGTCGCACGCGTCGAGTGACGACGACGGCGCAGAGCTGATCTCGCGGCTCAGTTCTGCACTCGCACCGAGCCGAGCTTCATCCCATGCTGCGTCGCCGCGACGATCGGCAGCACGCCGGGCTCAGAGTCGAGCCAGTCCAGGGTTGCCGGGGCATTGTCGCGCAGGAGATCGAGGGCGTGTTCCCTCGGAACAAGGCCGACCACGCCGGTGTCCTCGGGCACGGCTTCGCCCATCGCGGTCATCGCTTCGCGATAGTGGGCAGCCTCGGTGGAGTCGGACGCGAAGATGACTCCGACGAACTGAGCGTCGGGCTCGGAGGCAAGGAGCTCGCGCGCCTGGGCTGCGAGCGCCTGCGAGTGCTGCTTGATGAGATCGATCGCGCGTCGCTCTTGATCGTCTTCGGTCATGTCGGGCACTCCTCGCGAGCCGGATCTGCATCCGAGCTTCCGCTGAGGATCTCCTCTCCGCAACGCTCGTCGATCTTCCGCGCCTCGACCAGCGGTTCCGCATGCCGCGCGCTCGCCTGCCTGCCGCGCGGCTCTTGTACCTGAACGAGCACCCTCGCCGCCGTGACGAGCGCTTCCCGCGCGGCGCGCTGGGCTCATCGCCAAGCTTCGAGGCGCCGGCCCAAGCCCGAGCTCGGGTTGACCTACGTCCGCCTCAGCCGCCGCGAACTCCTCGGGCTGGTCGATGACGTCTGGCTCGATGCTCATCGGACCGCGCAGGCGCCGCGGGCTGCGAAGTCGTCCCACCCGGACCTCAGCACCGGATTCGAACTTTCTGCCCGCCGCCCCGGCGCCGCGAACGCCTCACCCCAGCAGTTCCGCGGCCGGCCTCCGGAGCAAATGGTCGCGAGAGAGCGCCATTCTCCGAAAGTTCGAAGAGAGTCCCGCGAAGCCGCACGGTGGGACCCGTATGCGTCCCGCGAAAGATGCATCGGGACGCAGATCGCATAGGATGGCGCGCGAAGATGCGGACGCCGTAAGTTGCGTCAGGAAGCGAGCTTAGCGCAGCTTGGCCCGTCTCTCCGGAGCGGGCTGCATGAACTCTTGGGCGGCCTTCTTGAGCGCGCTTCTTCCGAACCTTTGCGCCGGGCGGGATTCGAACCCACGACCTTCTGCTCCGGAGGCAGACGCTCTATCCAACTGAGCTACCGGCGCGCGAGGGGCGGATCGTACGGCCCAGGTGCGCCGCGATCAATGGCGGCTGGGATCGCCCGGACGCAGGTGGCTGCTATTCGGTCCAGAATCTGGGCGTAGGTGAGAAGTCGATGGTAGCTCCGAAGTGGGGGCCAGCTATTATTGCGGAACCTCCGGCCGGTCCTCGCCCTCCTTGCCCGATGCGAAAGCCTTGAAACTCGCAGCGGGCTCACGACTAGGGTGAGCGGCGTCCTCGCCCGGCGACGGCGAGGAGCGGATTCGTCGCAAAGGTAGCTTCCCATGGTTTGTGAAGGCCGCATGGATCGTGCAGGCTCGGCCCAGTGTGGGACGGGCGCTCGATGCCGTCGGGGGCGTTTGCTCCTCGGCGCGGGGGCATTCATGGGATTCGGCCTGGTGAGCTTGCTTCCGAAGTCGGAGGCGCTCGACGGGCTTGGTGTGTGGGCGGCGGACGTGGCGACCGAAGCCGGGCATGTGGTGCACGCGGCGCCTGCCGCGAGTTCGCCGGCGTGGCTGATGGACACGGACGGCGATGGTCTGCACGACAACTGCGAGCGGATCTTCGGAACGGACCTGAACCTTACCGACACGGATGGCGACGGCTGCTCGGACCTCTACGAGTTCTGCGCGTTCGGCGATCCGCTCGATGCGCTCACGCAGCCGGTGACCACGCACTTCGTGCGTCCACTCGCCTATCAGCTGGACCAGCACACGTTGCGCTTCTCGTTCCTGGTCTTCGAGCCGTCGGGGCAGGCGCAACCCGTGCTGGATCGCTGGGGACTGATCTACCGCGAGCGTTGGGAGGATGCTTCTCCGTATCTCCCGATGGTGCGCTATCAGCGGCGGATCGATCAGCTCGGCTCGGCCGCTCCCGCGGGGAGCGCCGTGTTCGAGGTGGGCTACAACACGCCGCGACAGCTCTTCACGGACGCGGACCCGAACTACCTCGGCTGGCACCTCTACTTCTCGGCCAACTGGGGCAGCTCGCTGCTCCACAGCGTGTTCAACCTGCGCCAGGTGCGCGGCTTGCTGGTGGAGACGCTGTACGTCTCTGCTCCGGGCGGCGGCGGTGGTCAGGTCGGCGCGTCGTTCGCTACCTTTCGCCCGTTCGATCCGGGAGCTGCCCAAGCAGCGGCGTGGCAACGGAATCGCGCGTGCGTGCTCTATCTCTCGAGCGCGCCCTATCAGCAGCGCGAGACGGGTCTTGCATGGTTCCCCGTGCGAGCGGCTTCTTGCGAGCCGATGAACTTCGCCTTCTGCGCGCCTGACTGCTCCGCCACCGCGTGGAGCATCGAGAACAGCCAGGCCGTGCGCGTGCTCGATCCGTTCGCCCTCGCGGGTCTCTGATTCGGCGCGCCGCTCGGCGGCGTACAGTCCGCTGAGCGCTCCGCTCGGAGGCGAGCGGGCACCGGCCTTGCCGGTCTCGAACGGATCTGGTCTGCAGGAGGCCCGAGCTCTCAGAGCAATTCATTCGCTTGGCCCGCAATGGCGTCAGGCGGGACCGTCTATGTGCGGGATTCTCCCCTATCCTCTTCCGAGTTCAGGATGTCGCAGAGCAGACAGCGGGGGAGTTTTCTGGAACCATGGCGAGAACCGTTCCGTCCTAGCCCCGCCAATGGTAGCCACTTTGGATCCAGATCGAGAGCTCGTCGCGGCCATTCAAGCCGAGCCGGCCTGGAAGGGATCCGATGGTTTCCGGCTGCTTTACTCCAAGTACAAGGACAAGGTCTACAACATCTCGTACCGGATCACGGGCAACCCGGCGGATGCCTTGGATGCGTCGCAGGAGACCTTCTCGATCCTCTTCAAGAAGATCGGCGAGTTCCGCTTCGATTCCAAGTTCAGCAGCTGGCTGTACCGGATCGCGGTGAACTCCAGCATCGACCTGATGCGGCGGGGCGCCTCGAAACGCCTAGCCTCGCTGGACGCAACCACCGACGGTGGATCGGCGACCCTGGTCGATCGCATCGAGTCGAAGCTGAGCTCGCCTGAAGAGCGAGCGGGGGCTTCGGAGCTCGAGGATGAAGTTCAACGCGCCATCAAGCAGCTCAGCCCAAAGCTCCGAACCATCGTCACGCTCCGCTACGTCGAGGGCCTCTCCTACGAAGAGGTCGGCGAAGTGCTGCGGTGCTCGATCGGAACGGTGAAGTCGAGATTGTCCCGAGCCCACGCGGCGCTCCAGAAGGACCTCTCACGGGTGTTGGATCGTCACTACTTCCAGTAAGAGCCGAACCCAAGAAGCCTACATCTCCGTCCGACGCGTGCCCCTTCGGGGTCTTTGGCCTCGAGCGCGCCTCACAGCCTTCCTTCCATGTCCGAACCCCTCAGCCACCGTCCTCCGAGCGATCGCGAGGCCTGGGTCGAAACCCAGGTCTGGCGGCGTTGCGTCGAGGCTCGGCGCGAAGGGAGTGCCGAGGCAAGCGGCTCGCCCGCTCCCCTCGGGCAGGAGGGTCTGCGCGCCTTGGTGGCGAGCAGCCGAGTTCCGCATGAGAGAACGGGCGTGGAGCTCGACCCGCAGGTCGAGGAAGAGCGCCTGTTCGGCATGGCGCAGAGCGCGATGTTGCTCTCGATGCTGCCCTCGCGTCGCGCACCCGCCGCTCTGGACGCCGTGCTCGAGGAGCTCGACGACCTGGAGCCCGAGCTCGAGGGCCCGGACGTGAGCTGGGGTCCCGATCTCCTCGCATCGTTCCAGCAGGACGAGGCACGTGTCGGCGAGTTGATGGCCAAGCTGCGACCGCAGTTGGCTCCCGCCGCCCTCGACGCACACTTCGAAGCCGAGCTCGCGCTACGGGAAACCGCGTTAGCGCCAGCCGGCGACCGGACGCCCTTGCTCGGCGCTCCGGCGAGCCCGTCCCCGAATCTCTTTGAGCGCAGCGCTTCGGCTGCGCCTCGCCCCGGGGGCAGTAGCACCGGGCTGCGCCTCGTCTGGCGTCGACGCCTGGCTTGGGCTGCTGCGGCGGCTCTGCTGGGAGCGATCGGCTTCGCGATCTTCTCGCGTGGCGGAGCTCAGGGCGAGGAGGGAGGCGCTCGCAACGCGTCGCGCTTCTCGTTCCGGTACATCAACGTCGAGACCGCGGGCGCCGACGTGGCCAATCGACCTGCCCTGCGGCTGTTGCGTGGGTGGGCGAGTCACATCTCACCGGACGCGCTCGAGTCTTCGAGCGCGCCGAAGTGAGTCGCAGATGAGGCGCCAAGCACACGGCCGTCCGCGCTCGCTGACCCTGATGGCGCTGCTGGCCATCGCTCTCACACCCGCGTGCGGCGACCGCTCGACCTCCGATTCTGGCGAGCTGATCCCTTTGCTTCGCGAGGTCGCGCGAGCGCAAGTCGGCACGAGCTATCAAGCCATGCGGCGGCGCATGCAGCGGGATCCCGATGCCGATGCGACGACCACGATCGTCGTGGAACGCGTCTTCCATCGCGCACCTACCGAATCCGACGCGAACGAGCGCCACCTGGTGGAGATGGTCGAGCTGCAGTCCGGCAATCAGCCGCGAGTCTGGAGCGACGACTCTTTCCAGCAGCTCCGCCTCACGCATCGTCTGCGCTCGAACTTCATCGAGCGGTATCGCGAGCTGCGCATCGGCAGCCCCGAGCAGATCCTCGCGAACTACGACATCGAGGTGCAGCGCGACGGGCAGCTCCTCGGACGCGATGTCCTGCGCTTGGAACTGGCTTCCAAGCGCCGGGGCGAAGAGAGCGGCCTCGGTCGCGGGATCTACCAGCTCTGGATCGATGCGAGCACGAAGCAGCCGCTGCGGACACGCGAGTACAGCCTCGAGACGGGAGAGCGCCTCCTGGTCGCCGAATCGGAGCTGACGAGCCTCGAGGCGCTCCCCGCCGACGCGGCGATCGAATGGCCGAAGCTCGACTTCGAACGCGAGCCGCTGGGTGACTCTGAGCTGCCGGAATTCCTCGCCGGGCGCAAGGTGGGCTTTCCCCCTGCCGTGCCGGGCTTCGAGAAGCAGCGCCGCGAGACGCTGAGAGAACCCGGAGCCGGAGCGTTCTTGCTCCACCTCTGCTCGGATGGGCTGGAGCCGCTGCTCTTCCTCCAGGGCCTGCCCGAGAATCCCGCCCGCCTGGAGTCCCAGGAGGGCGGAGAATCCAGAGGGCTGCAGGAGCTCGAGATTCTCGAGGTCGAGTTCGGGCGCAGCATCGCTCTGACCACGACTTACGACGGCGTCTCCACCTATGTGATCGCCAAGGGCGACTCGCGGACGCTGCACGAGATCTTCGAGCAGTTCTTTCACTTCTGAGCCGCCCGGCGCCCTCCGGATCGCGGTTCGGAGCCGGCGTAGTTTATTTCGGCGCAAGAGCTTGCGGACGCGGATGGACGCGGAACCGCGCTGCTCCGTCCGCTCCGCGCTCGGGCTGCTGATTTCGTGTGGAGCCGGACCGACCTGGGTCGATAGCCACGATCGGGCCGATCGAGGACGCTCACGGAACGGGGCGTTCGACTCGGGTTTCCAAGTCGAGAGCACAGGCCGCGCGCGGATCGGGTCGCCGATGGGTGCGCGCGGCGAGCTCTCGCTTCCGGCGCAGCCAGGATCGAGGTCCAGACGTGAAACGCTCTTTGCTCTGTTTCGGTGCCTTCGTCGCGGCCGTCTCCCCGGCATGGGCTGGCGGCGACGATGGTGTGAAGCAAGTGGGGCCGCGCGGTCAGTACCGCGGCCCGATCGACGAAGTGGTGGCCGCCTTCTCGCTGGGCCCGAAGCCGGGTGGCGGGTTCGCCCCCGGGGGACCGAGCGAAGATGCGTTCGAAGGCTACGAGCGCTGGGAGTTCTGGTGGGAGATCCAGAAAGATGTCCTGCTCCGCTCGCTCGACGGCTCGCGCCGAGATTTTCTCGATACGCAGCAGTCCGAGGCCGGTGCGAGCGGCACGGATGTCGTCGATGCGGCGTATGTGCGCGAGCACATCTTGCCGGCCCTGAAGGAGATCCTTGCGAAGTCCACGGACCGCGATCTGCGCTCGGCCGCGCTCGCTTCGCTCGGACGACTCGGTAGCCCGGAGGCGATCGAGCTCCTGACGAAGTCCGCGGAAGCCGGTTCGCTGGAGGAGCGTCGCCAGGCGATCCTCGGACTGGGCCAGATCGACCATCCGAGGGCGACCATCGCCTTGCTCGGCGTCTTCCGTGACGAGCACGAGCGCATCGAGCTCCGCTCGCAAGCGGCGATCGCGCTCGCCCTGTACGGGAAGCGCGAGATCATGCGCATCCTGGCCGCAGAGCTCGAAGCCCAAGCGACGATCGAGCGCCTGGTCGGCGAGCGCGAGCAGCTCGTCGTGGCGATCGCCACGGCACTCGGGCTCGGCGATAGCTCCTCGCGCACACTCTCGGTGCCGCTCCTGGTGCGCAAGATCGACGAGCTCGGACGACTCGAAGTGCGCAGCCGAGGAGTACGCGTCGCGATGCTCGCCTCTCTCGGCAAGCTCGGCGACGCTTCGGCGCTACCGACGCTGGTCGAGGCGCTCGGCGACGCCGATGTCGAGATCGCTCGCGCCGCGGCGCTCTCTCTTGGTGAATCAGGCGCGAAGGACGCGGTCCCGGCATTGCTCGCCTTCCTCGCCGACGACGGCGCGGATCTTCAGGCGCGCGGCTTCGCCTGCATCTCGCTCGGCAAGCTCGGCACGCCCGAAGCGCTGGAGGCGCTGCGCGCGCAGATCTCCTCGCGCCGCTCGCGCACCGTACCCAGCTTCGCGGCGCTCGGCCTCGGCCTGGCCCGCGACTACGCCTCCGCTCCGGCCCTGCGCGAAGTGCTGCTGCGCAAGAGCGAGGACCAGCTCCGGGGCGCCTTTGCCTTGGCCCTCGGCATGCTCCGCGACCAGGCCTCGAGCGAGCACCTGCTCACGATCCTGGAGCGCGGAACTTGCGACGAGGACCTGCGCGGCTACGCGGCCATCGCGCTCGGCATGATCCGACCGGTCGGTGGATTGGAGCGCATGCTCGCCTTCGCGCAGCGCGATCGCTCGCACCTGGAAGGCGTGCATCGCGGTCTTGCGCTGGCCTTAGGCATGTGGGGCGACGTGCGAGCGATCCCGTACCTGCTCTCCGCCCTGCGCGAGGAGTCGCGCATGTCGGTGCGGGCGAACGCGATCCAAGCGCTGGGCCTGCTGCGCAGCCGCAAGGCCATCGACGCGGTCTGCGAGGTCCTCGCGGCTTCGACCCCGAACCGCAAGCACCCCGAGGAGCGCACCTACGCCGCCGCGGCGTTGGGCGCCCTCGGCCAGAAGTCGACTGTGCCGCTTTACTCCTACGCGTTCTACGGCGTGAACTACCGCCTGCGCTCTCCGGTGCTCGA
The DNA here is from genome assembly GCA_016719295.1 of Planctomycetota bacterium. Classification (GTDB taxonomy): domain Bacteria; phylum Planctomycetota; class UBA1135; order UBA1135; family JADKAF01; genus JADKAF01. Next base: position 4,405,760 of record JADKAF010000001.1, on the reverse strand, counting down.
GTACCTCATGCAGCAGATCTGAGCTTCCCGGGGACCGCGGTGAGCGGTGGCGCGGGGCGAGAAGGCCGTTAGGATCTCCGCCCCGCAGCTACGGCAGGCACCGCGATGTCCTCGTCTCCCACGGATTTGCTCGGCACTCTGCGCGAGCGCGGCTTCGTCCAGCAGGTCACGGACGAGGCCGCGCTCCGCGCACTTCTCGGCAGCGGTCGTGTCACGGCCTACATCGGCTTTGACCCGACGGCGCCGTCGCTGCACGTAGGGCACCTGGTGCAGGTCCTGATGCTGATGCACCTCCAGCGCGCCGGGCATCGGCCCGTCGTCCTGGTGGGCGGAGGTACCGGCCGCGTCGGCGACCCGAGCGGCAAGACCGAGATGCGCCAGCTCCTCGATGAGGACGCGATCCGGCACAACCTGGAGAAGTTCCGCCGCATCTTCGCTCGCTTCCTCGACTTCGAAGGCGATCGCGCCCTGGTCGTCGACAATGCCGACTGGCTGCTGCAGCTCCACTACATCGAGTTCCTGCGCCACGTGGGGCGGCACTTCTCGGTGAACCAGATGCTCACCGCGGAGGCCTACAAGCAACGCCTCGAGAAAGGCCTCACCTTCCTCGAGTTCAACTACCAGATCCTGCAGGCCTACGACTTCCACGTGCTCCACGAGCGCCACGGCTGTCGCGTGCAGATGGGTGGATCGGACCAGTGGGGCAACATCTGCGCGGGCGTCGATCTCGTGCGTCGCATGGACGGCGCCGAGGTGTACGGCCTCACGATCCCGCTCATCACGACCTCCGACGGCAAGAAGATGGGCAAGAGCGAGAAGGGCGCCGTCTGGATCGACGCCGAGCTCTACTCGCCCTACGACTTCTTCCAGTACTGGGTGAACATCGATGACCGCGACGTCGAGCGCTTCCTGAAACTCTTCACCTTCTTGCCGCTCGAGGAGATTCGCGTCCTCACGCAGGAGGGGGGCGCGGCGCTGCGCTCGGCCAAGAAGCGGCTCGCGCTCGAGGTCACCGAGCTCGTGCATGGTCGCGCCGAGGCGGAGAAGGCCGAGCGCGCGGCCGCGGCGCTCTTCTCGGGTTCGGGCGCCGACCTCGAGGGCGCGCCGGTGACGGAGCTGCGCCGCTCCGAGCTGCCGATCGGAATCCTGGACCTCCTCGTGCGCACGGGGCTCGTTAGCTCGAAGAGCGATGCGCGTCGGCTGATCCAGCAAGGCGGCGCTCAGCTCGGCGAAGCGCGCCTCGAAGCGATCGATCTCGCCGTCGATGCGAGCCACTTCTCCGAGGCCGAGCTCTTGCTGCGCGCCGGCAAGCGCAAGTTCCACCGTGTGAAGTTGGTCGATGGAGGTGACGCGCGATGATTCAGCGCCCGCTGCTAGTGGTGGTGGTCGTGCTGCTCGGCTTCATCGCCTGGGGCGGCTGGAGCCTGTCGCGCCGCTCCGCGAGCGGACCGGTGGATGTCGCTCCGCCGCGCTGGCAGTCGGTCTCCGCCAGCGCCGAGGAGCTGCGCTCCGCCTTGCCGAGCTGGGCCGAGCTGCTCTCGGATTCGGCCCTCGATCCCGAGAGCGGACTGCCGACGCCGGTGCGCGATCCGCGCACGGAGCTGGTCTACGTCCTCGTTCCCGCGGGGGAGACTGTGATCGGCGATGTGTCCTTCTCGGGCTACTCGAACGAGCTCGCGCGCTTCGAGGATCCGCCGAGCGATGACTTCGCGAAGACGCGATTCGCGAAAGCGTTCTACATCGGTCGCGAGGAGGTCAGCTTCGGTCAATGGAAGCGCTACCTCGCAGCCCAGCAACCGCCGCTCGAGCTCGATCCCGAGGCCGCACGGCGCTTGGCCGCCTATCCCGACGATCGCCCGATGATCCTCGTTACGCGGCTCGAGGCCGCGAGCTTCGCGCGCTGGGCCGGCGGTCGCCTGCCCAGCGAGCTCGAGTGGGAGTATGCGGCCAAGGGAACCGAGGCGAAGCTCCGCTTCCCGTGGGGCAGCAGCTTCGAATGCGGCGACGCCCGTCTGCAGGTCGACCTCGAGGAGATCGTGGGCGACGAAGAGGGGCTGCTCGCTCGCGCGACCCTGCCGTGCGGCAGCTCGCAGCGCGATCGCTCCTGGTGCGGAGTGCGCGACCTCGCGGGCAACGCAGCCGAGTGGGTCGCGGTTCCTTGGCGTCTTCAGGTCGGACGCAGCACGCTCGAGGATGCGGAGCGCGAGGATCTCTTCGCGACGCGCGGCGCCGTCGTGCGCGGAGGCTCCTGGGCCTCGTCGGTCGGCGCGGGGCGCTGCACGCAACGCGATCGCCTGATGGATGGCGGGCGCTACGACTTCGTGGGTTTCCGCGTGATGCGGATGCCCTGAGTCGAGGCTGCTAGTGATCTGATTCACACAGGAGGGGCATATAGATCGCGAGAGAATGCCGCGTATGTGTGATTCAGACCACTAGCGCGCGCGCGGCGGATCCCCGACGTAGCGCCGACGCATCTCGTCGACCAGCGCGCGCAGCAGCACTTCGCTCGAGGAACGCCAGCGAAGCTCGGAGCGCTCCGAGAGCTCTCGGCCGCGGAGACGCTCCTCGACGAGATCGAGCAGCGCGCCAGCGAGCTCTCTCGCATGCTCTTCCGACGCGAGCGGAGCGAGGCGCAGCTCAAGCTCCAGCGGATCCTCCGTCGCTTTCAGCGCGCGCTCCAGCGACGCTCGGGCGTCGAGAGGATTCGCGCTCCGTAGCTCGAGAGCAGCGCCTCCGACACCGCGCTCCACGGAGAGACTGAGCTCCTCGGGGAAGCTGTGCTCGAAGAGGGCGCGGGACGGCGGCTGAGAGGCCATGGCGAGGAGCTCGGGAGAGAGGCCCCCGTTGTAGAGCAACGGGGACCTTCCTGCACGCCCGCGCGCTCCTAGCTCGTCTCAGCGCCGGTAGAGGACCACCGTCATCTGGTCCTTCTCGAGATGCATCGCCTGACCATCGAACACCGCGACGATCGGGGCCGGATCGACGCTGCCCGTGGTGCTCTCGTGCTCCACGATCTTCAGCAGCCCGTCGTGCATCGCCCACGAGCCGCTCGAGCGCACGCGGCGCTGGTCGAGTCCGAGGTCGAGCGCGAAGTCCATCGTGTAGGTGTGATCGGGCGCGAAGTCCCAGCGGACGTCGGTGTGCTCGACCAGCGCTTCCAGGAGCTCGGGGTTCATGTGCTGGAACGACGGGTGCCCTTCGCTGAGCTTCGCGCTGAGCGAGCTCAGCATGGCGCCCTTGTCGGGCATCCAGCGACCGACCGGCGATGGCTGCGAAACGGGCTCGGGCGAGCTGGAGCACGCGCCGAGCAGGGCCAACAGGGGCAATGCAAGGAGCTGGAGGCTGCGCTTCATGAAGACCTTCCCTCGGAGAACTTGGAACCGCTAGAGCGCCGCGGCGCGCGGGCGCGCGCTGCTGGTCGTGCTATCGGCTCCTGCGGGGGAGGAGACCCGCATCCGAGGGATGGAAAACTGTTCCAGCGCTCGAGATGCGTGCTCAGCGCAGCTGGCGCAGCGCGTGCATCAAGTGCTTCGCGCGCACGCCGAAGTGATCGTGGATCTCGCGCCAGAGGGCGTAGAGCGCGTCGTAGCTCGCTCGCGCCTCGGCGCGCGGGGTCACGCGTCGCAGCGGCGGTTCCGGCAACGACTGAAGCGCCGCGGCCATGGTCGCGAACCCGCCGCGCTCGCGTCCGGCCGCTACCGCTCCGCAGAGCGCGGCGCCGCGCGCGCAGGTCTCGGGTGCGTCGATCACGGTCCACGTGCGCGCCGTGATGTCCGCGAGCGTCTGCACGACGAACGGACTGCGAACGGCGATGCCACCGCAAGCGCGTACCTCGTCGCAGCGCAGGCCGTGCTCCTCGAAGTTCTCGAGGATGCGCCGCGTACCGAAGGCCGCCGCTTCGATAAGCGCCGCGTAGATCTGCTCACGTGTCGTCGAGAGATCGAGGCCGACGATCAGCCCGCTGAGCTCGGGGTCGATCAGGATCGAGCGATTGCCGTTCCACCAATCGAGCGCCAGCAGCCCGTGGCGTCCGGGCAGCAGCGCGGCGGCGCGTTGCTCGAGCTCGGCGAACGCGCTGCCATCGCGTCCGAGCAAGCGCTCGACGAACCAGCCGAAGAGATCGCCGAAGCCGGCCTGTCCCGCTTCGTAGCCGAAGAACCCCGGCAGGATGCCGTCGCGCACGACGCCCTGGATCCCCGCGACCGAGACCTCGCGCTCGCCGAGCAGCATGTGGCAGGCGGAGGTGCCGAGGATCGCGACGAGCGTTCCCGCGCGTCCGACGCCGCAGCCCGGAACGGCCGCGTGGGCATCGATGATCGGAGCGGAGACGGGCGTGCCGCGGAGGAGACCGAGCTCGGCCGCCCCGCGCTCGCCGAGCAGGCCCGCGACCACTCCGGCGGGAACCAGCGGATCGGCCGGCACCAGCCGCGCGAGCTCCGCGGGCAAGCGCGGATCGACCGCCTCGAGATAGGCGCCGTTCGGATGCGCGCCGCGAGCATCGACGAGGCCCTTGTAGCCCGCGGCGCACGCCCCGCGGATGCGCTGCCCGGTCCAGCGCTCGACGAGCCAATCGGAAGCTTCGACGAAGCGCGCGGTGGCCGCCGCGACGTGGGGTGCGGCGCGCAGGATCTCGAGCAGCTTCGGAAGCAGCCACTCGCTGGAGAGCGTGCCGCCGTAGCGCGCGAGGAAGCTCTCGCCGCGCTCGCGCGCGACGCGGTTCATGTGCTCGGCCTCGGAGATCGCGCCGTGGTGCTTCCACAGCTTCACGTACGCGTGGGGCTCGCGCTCGAACTCGGGAGCGAAGCAGAGCGGCTCGCCACGGCGATCGAGCGGCAGCGGCGTGCACGCGGTGAAGTCGATGCCGATCCCGATCACGGCGCTCGGATCGACTCCGGCGCTCTGCAGCGCGCGACGCGTGGCGCGTCCGGCGGCCTCGATGTAATCGCGCGGGTTCTGCAGCGCGAAATGGGGCGGGAGCTTCGCGCCGCTCCGCGCGAGCACGTCGTCCATCACGCCGTGGGGGAACGGTTCGGCGGCGACCGCTCGCTCACGCCCATCGGCGAGGTCGAGCAGCAGCGCGCGGACGGACTCGGTCCCGAAGTCGAGGCCCAGCGAGAGGCGTTGGCTCATGTTCGCGAGATCGGGTCGGGGCGCTCGAGGCGTTCAGGAATCGGAGGCGCGCGGCGGCAGGCCGCGGCGCTTGCGGATCTTCTCGCAGGCCATCGCCGCGCGCGTCACGAGCTTGCGCGCGGCCTCGGCGCTGCGGCCCATGCGCGCGCCGACCTCGGCGAGCGGCAGACCCTCCTCGATCGAGAGGCGGATCGCGGTGCGGTAATCCTCGGGCAGCTCGGCGAGGATCTCCTCGGCGATCTCGTCGCGCTCCTTCTGGTAGACCACGACCGACGGGGTCGGACCCTTGCCGGCGATCAGGTCTCCCCGCTCCACCCCGCCGTCCCTCCCATCGCCGACTTGCGACTGCAGCGAGCGCTCACCGCGGGCCGCGCGCTTCAGCGTGCCGAGGTGGAAGCGCTTGCCGTCGGCGAGCTTCCGCAGCGCGATGGTGAGCAGCCAGCGATAAAGCGAGCCTTCGCCGCGGTACGTGAACGCCGAGAGGTCGGCGAAGGCGTCGGAGAAGGTCTCCTGGACGACGTCCTCGGGGTCGATGCGGCGGCGCAGGCGATCGTCCATCTTGCGCCGCAGCACGGTCGCGAGGCGCTCTCGATAGCGCTCGAAGAGCAGAGTAAAGTCCTGCTGGCGCCCTTCGCGTGCGCCATTCAGCAGCTCCAGCGTCTTCAGCGGGTCGCGCTCCATCGGGAATCCTCCGATGACGGATCTTCGCTCACCGAACTCAGCCCGGCCAGGGGCAGATCGATCCTCTCGCCGTCGCGGGCGTTTCGGACCGCGATTCCTTGCGCTGCTCTGCGGGGTCCTTGCGGGGCTGCTCCTCGGCGAGCTGGTCGCTCGCATCGCGTTCGAGCCCAGCGCGGAGCATGACCCCGATGCCCGCTTCGTGGAGCGGCTGATCCGTCCCGACGGGCGCCTGCGCTTCCGCCTCCGACCGGGGCTCGACTTGAGCTGGGCCGAAGGGCCGAAGCGCGGCGATTGGTCCGGGCGGATCCGCACCGATGCCGAAGGGCGGCGCGCGCCGTCCTTAGAGGCGGGTGACGGACCGCCCTTGCGCATCGCCTTTCTCGGCGATTCCTCGACGATGGGCTTCTACGTCGACGACGCGGAGACCTATCCGCTCCGCTGCGCCGACGCGCTCGCGCGTGAGCTCCCCGCGCGCGCGATCCGTGCGAAGAACTTCGGCGTCATGGGCTACACCTCGGAGCAAGGGCGTCAGCTCGTGCTCGGGGAGCTGGCGAAAGAGAGCTTCGAGCTCGTCGTGATCGCCTTCGGCTACAACGACGGATTCCTCACGAGGCGTCGCGAGGACGACTGGCTCAGCGCGGTGCCGCCTCCGGGCTGGCTGCCCGCGCACGAAGCCCTGAGCTCGTTCTCCGCGCTCTATCGCGTGCTCTGGCTACACTCGCATCCGCAGCGTTCGCACGATGTCGTCCGACCGCGGATCCCGCGCGAGCGCTTCGCAGCGAACCTGCGCACCATGATTCGGGCCGTGCACGCGCGCGGAGCGCGCGCGATCGTCCTCGACCTCGCGATCCCGAACGGCTACCTGCGCGAGACGATGCATGATCTGGCGCGCGAGGAAGGCGCGCTGCATGTCGCGACGGCGGCGCTCTTCGAGCGCGAGCTCCAGCGCAGCGGCCCCGCGGAGTTCTTGCCGCTCACGCTGCGCGCGCACCGCGGGGCACCGACGGTGCGCTTGCGCTTCCGCGGGCTGCGCGAGCCAGTGCTCGTCGCCTTCGAGGTCGCGCGGGAGGAGCGCGTGGCGGTGGTACTGCCGGGGCGTGACGACGGTGCCTGTGGTGACGAGGTCGCCGGCGACGGCATCTTCACCTGGGCGCTGCCGATTCCGGGGAACGCGCTGAGCTACGAGCTCAGCTTCGTGGAGCTCGATTACCTCCGGAGCTCGCCGGAAGTGCTGAACTACTTGCTCTACCGGCGCGTCGCGCTCGAGGCCGGCCAGGGCTTCGACGCGCCGATCCTCGATGCCGAGGCGTGGTCGCTCGGGTGGCGAGAGCTGCTGCTCGCGAATGAGTTCGTGCATCCCAATCCGCGCGGCCTCGAACTCCTCGGGCTCGAGCTCGCGCGCGTCATCGCCGCCGCCACCGGCGGATGAGCTCGCGCAGGGGCGCACGAGGCGGCTCAGCGCGTTTCGCCGAAGCGTCGCAGCGCGAGCGCTAGCGGTCGATGGAACCAGCTCGGCGAGCCGATCTGCCCGGCGCGCGTGCGCGCCTCGACGTTCTCGCCGAAGCGCGCGAGCCACTCGCATTCCGCGAGCGCGAGGAGCGCCAGCTCGTGCTCCGAGAGCGGGTGCTGGAGGAGGTCGTTGCGGCGCTGCTTCAAAGCGTCGCGCTCCGCGGCACGAGGAGCGCGCAGGCGCTGCGCTTCGTCCCAGAGCTCGATCACGCGCGCGCGCACGTTCGGCTCGGTCGCGCTGCCGGCTTCGGCCGCGAGCGCCGTGAGCGCGAAGCTCGCTTGGGGCAGTCCGCGCCATGCCGCGATGCGCGCCGCCGCGAAACGATCGAGCCACGCATTGCTGAGCTGGGCGGTCTGCTCGCTCAAGAACTCCGCTTCCTCGAATGCCGCAAGACGCTCGGCGAGCAGCGTGCTGCAGCGCAGGAGCGCGAGGCGCTCCGCGAACGGCAGCGCGCGCAAGCGCTCGCCCTCGAGCGTCCACTCGACGCGCTCGCCTCGACCGGACCACGCGATCGCGGGCCGCTCGGGATCGAGTAGATGCAGCCAGCTCGAGAGCGCGATACGGTAGGCCTGCACGCGCCCGTCGATTCCCTCGGGGTCGAGCGCGCCGAGCCGCCCATACGCATCCTCGACGACGGTGGTCGCCATCGGCGGCGTCGCGCTCCAGAGATGAGCGTCGATCGCGGCACCCCAGAACAGCACGCTCGCGGTCTCGGTCGGGAGCGCGGCGATCGGCGCGAGGAGCGCCGAGGCCGTGCGCAGGTCGCCGCGCCCGGAGGGCTCGCAGAGCTCGATCCAGATGCCTACCCAGCGCGTGCGCGGATCCGCCGGATCGGCGTCGAGCGCGCGATCGAAGCTGCGCCGCGCGTTCACGATCATCCCCGCATCGAGCTGCACCTGCGCGCGCACGCGGCGCGCGAGCGCGAGATCGGGGTACTCGCTCTCGAGTCGCTGGAGGAGGAAGTCGGCTTCCTCCGAGGACGGCTTTCGCGCCGCGCGGCGGGCCGATGCGAACGCGACGCGCGCGGGATAGCCGATGCCCGCATCGACCGCTTGGCGCAGCGCTTCGCTCGCCTCCTCGGCGCGCGGCGGTGTGGCGCGGAGCAGCGCGTCGCCGAGCCAGAGCTGCGCGATCTCCTGCTCTTCGCGATAGAGGCGCCGCTCGGAGAGCAAGCGCCTCAGCGCTTCGCTCGCGCGCTCGACCTCTCCGCGGCGCTCGAGCCAGCGCGGCCACGCGAGGCCCGAACTGCCGGGATAGCGCTCTTCCATGGGCTCGAGCACCGCGCCGACCTCGGCGAGGCGACCGCGCTCGACATCGAGCCAGAGCCTCGGCCGCACGGCGTGCTCGGGGCTCTGTCGCTCGAGGCGTTGCACGAGCTCTTCGGTGTGATCCCAAGCGCCGGAGAGAAGTGCGCCGATCCATTCGAGGCGCGCTGCATCCGGATCGAAGGAGATCGAAGCCCGGCAGCGCTCCAGGTCTTCGCGGGCCGAGCTGTAGGCGCCGTGCATCGCGTGCAGCGCGAGGCGCAAGCGCAGCGCGAGGGGATGAGCGACCAGGGAGTCGCCCGCGCGACGCAGCTCCCGATAGGCCTCGGCGTCGCGCCGCGTCCGCCAGAGCAGCGTTCCCAGACGCGCGCGCACGTCGACGGGGCGATCTTCGACGTCGGGCCAGCCCCCGAGCAGGGTCTCCTCGGCGCTGCCGAAGGCTCCGCGTTGCAGGGCCGTGTCGATGCTCTCCATCTGGCGAGCGAAGACCTGGCGCGGGTCGTTCCTGCGGATCTGGCGGATCAACCACCAGCCGCTCACGGAGATCGCCGCCAGGATGGCCAGGAGGATCGCCGCGGTCTGCAGCGGCTGACGCTGCGCGCGCCGCAGCATGCGCTTCGGCCAGGAGGGGAAGCTCGCCTCGACGGGGCGACCCGCGAGGTAGCGCTGCAGGTCCTGGCCCATCAGCGCCGCGTTCTGGTAGCGGCGATCGGGGTCCTTCTCGAGCGCTTTGTGAACGATGGCTTCGAGCGGCAGCGGCACGTTCGCGTTGTGGCGCGCGAGGCGCACCGGCTCCTTCGAGATCACCTGGCGTAGCACCTCCGCCGTCGTGCTGCCCTCGAACGGCGGCGTGAACGCGAGGCACTCGTACATCGTGGCGCCGAGCGAGTAGATGTCGGTGCGGTGATCGACGGGGATGCGCTTCGCCATCGCCTGCTCGGGCGACATGTACATCGGCGTGCCGATCAAGTCGCCGGACTGCGTGACGGAGGGCGCGTCTTGGCGCTTCGCCAGGCCGAAGTCGGTGATGCGCAGGCGATTCTCGTGATCGAGGATGAGGTTCGCCGGCTTGATGTCGCGATGGATGATGTTGCGCGAGTGCGCGTGCTGCAGCGCGTCGCAGACCTCGATGAAGAGCCGCGCCGTGTTGCGGCATTCGATGATGTCCGCGCGGCGCCGCGGGTCCATGCGCCCCGAGCGCGGTGCGCGCGGGCTCTCGTCGCGCTTCGGCTCGGGAGTGCGTTCGCTCGAGCCGCGGGTCGTGCTCTCCCGGTCGTCGCCGTACCAGGTCTCCTCCGCGGAGAGCTCGGGCGGCCCCGCGCGACCATCGCGATGGCGCATGTCCTCGAGGACGCGGTCGAGCGAGCGCCCCTCGACGAGCGGCATCACGTAATAGAGCAGCTCGCCGTCCACGCCGGCGTCGAGCACCGGCACGATGTTCTCGTGCTCGAGCGTGCGCAGCGTCTCGGCCTCGCGCTCGAAGCGCTTCGCCGTGCGACCCTGTCCGCGCAGGTTCGCGTTCAGGACCTTTAGCGCGAGGCGCAGGTCGCTCTCCGGCCCGCGCGCCTCGTAGACCACGCCCATTCCGCCGCGGCCGATCACGCGCACGAGCTGATACGGGCCGATGTGCTCGAGCCCATCGGGTCGGCGAGCCGCGTCGGGGATCTCGACTCCGATCCCGCGCAGGCAGGCGCGCAGCTCCTCTTGGATCGTCGGGTAGCGCGCCAGGAACTCGAGCGGATCCTCCGCGGCGCCCCGGTTCCTCTGCTCGAGGAACTCCCCGAAAGCCTCCTCGACCCGCGGGTCGAGAGGCTCTTCGAGGGTGAGATCTTCTTCGGTGGTCGACACGGCGGGGGGAACGGAGGTGGCGTCCAGCGTCCTTCTAGGCGCGGCGGCACCCTTGGTAGCCGCTCGGGTGCGGGAACCGGCCGCTTCCTTCGATGCGGAATCCGTTCTGCGGTTCACGCTCGGGCAGAGCGGCGGAGCCCGAGGTGCCCGGATCAGCCGCTGCGCGTCCCGGTCAGGGCTTCGATGCGTTGCCGAACGACGCGGATGCGCTCTTCGTTCTGCCCCAAAGTCTGCGTGGCTTCCTGCTCGAGGAGCACCTGCATCACGTGCTCGAGGAGCGCCAGCGCGCGCTGGGGATTGCGCTGGTCCTCGTAGAGCGCCGCGAGGGATTGGGCGGCGTCGAGGTGGCGCGGGTCGGCGTCCAGCGCGCGGCGCAGATAGCGCTCGGCGTTGTTCTGCTCGGGGGCGCCGCCGCCCTTCCTCGACAGGTGGAGGTGGACCAAGCCGAGCGCGTAGGCGAGCTGGGGATCGCTGGGCTCGAGCAGCAGCGCTTCGCCGAGCATCGGGACACAGGCCTGCAGCGACTCGGGAGAGGCTTTCGCCGGGTCGCCCTCCAGCTTGCCGCGCGCGGCGGCCTGCAGGATCACCGCGCTCCTGCCGTGCGCCGCGAGGTGCGCCTCGGCGTGGCGCACCACGGTCGGCCAATCCGCCGCGGCGTCCGCTGCGAGGATCGCGTCCTCCCGCAGCGCGCGGTCCTGCGGCAATCTCCGGAGCAGGATCTCCAGCTTCTCCAAGGCGCGCCGCTCGTCGCCGGCGCGCAGGTAGAGCGCCGCTAGCCGCCTGAGGAGATGCTCGCTCTCGGGGTCGTTCGCGAGCAGGAGCTCGTACTGCGCGCGGGCATCGGCATCGAGATCGGAGCCCGACTCGAAGCTGGAGTCGGCGAGCCACAGTCGCGCCTGCGAGTCGGCGGGGTTCTTCTCCAGCGCCTGGCGGAGGTTCTCGCGGCCGGCCTGCCCCCTGCCGGCGAGGATGCGCGCGCGGCCGAGCCAACGCAGGAGAATCGGATCCGTTCCGTAGCGAGGGACCAAGCTCTCCAGCTTGTCGCTCGCGCTCTGGGGGCGCTCGGCGCCGAGATCCAGTCGAGCCTGACGATAGACCGGATCCTCCTCGACGGCGGACCGGGGGCTCTCCGTCGTCGCGCAAGCGACCAGCGCCGCGAGCGGCAGCCGTGCGAGGAAGCGCGCGCAAGTGCGCCGCAGGCTCGGTCGAGGGCGTTCGGAGGCGCGCATCGGGACGGGTCCGAGAACGAGTTCGCCCGCGTTTGCCACGCGGGGGGGCCGGATGATAAAGCCAGACGGCCGGAACGCGCCCCGCATTTCCGGCGGAGCGCCCATGGACGACGCAGCACTGGATCGGATGGAGACGCGGATCCGCCACTTGGTGGCCGAGATCGCGCGTCTGCGCGCCGAGGTCGGCCGCGCCTTCTTCGGCCACGAGGAGCTGGTCGAGAAGCTGGTGATCGCGCTCGTCGCCGGCGGCCACTGCCTCATCGAAGGCGTCCCCGGCCTCGGCAAGACCGTGCTCGTGAAGACGCTCTCGCGCGCGCTGGATCTGCGCTTCTCGCGCATCCAGTTCACGCCGGATCTCATGCCCGCCGACGTGCTCGGGACGAACATCCTGCTGCAGGAGCCGGACGGCCGGATGAGCTTCAAGTTCGAGCGCGGCCCGATCTTCGGCAACATCGTGCTCGCCGACGAGATCAACCGCGCGACCCCGAAGACGCAGTCCGCGCTGCTCGAGGCGATGCAGGAGAGCGCGGTCACGATCTCCGGCGTGCGCCACGAGCTCGCGCCGCCGTTCGTGGTGATCGCGACGCAGAACCCGATCGAGATGGAAGGCACCTATCCGCTGCCGGAGGCCCAGCTCGACCGCTTCTTCTTCAAGCTGATCGTCCAGTCGCCGAGCGTCGACGAGCTGGTGCGCATCCTCGACGGCACGACCGGCCCCACGACGAGCGAGGTGCGGGCGGTGCTGGGCGCCCCCGAGCTGCTCGAGCTGCGCGAGCTCGTGCGCCAGGTGCCGGTGTCGAAGGCGGAGAAGACCTTCGTCGCGCAGATCGTGCGCGGCACCGACCCCACGAATCCCGAGGCGCCGGCGGACGTGCGGCGCTATCTCCGCTACGGCGCGAGCCCCCGCGGTGCGCAAAGCGTGCTCCTCGCCGGCAAGGCGAGGGCCCTGCTCGCGGGTCGTCTCGCGGTGACGCGCGAGGACCTGGAGGTCTCGATCGTGCCCGCGCTGCGCCACCGCGTCCTGCTCAACTTCGAAGCCGAGGCGGACGGCATCGCCGTCGAGCGCCTGCTCGCCGAGGTCGCGGCGTGGGCGCGCCGCAAGGGAGCCTGAGCGTGCGCGTCCGACTCGCGCAGATCGCGCCGATCCTCGGCGATCTCGAGGCCAACCTCTCGCTCCACCTGGAGGCGATCGAGCGCGCACGCGCGGAGGGCATCGAGCTCCTCGTGTTCCCCGAGCTCAGCCTGACCGGCTACTTCCTCCGCGATCTCACCGAGGACCTCGCGCTGCGGGTCGACGACGCGAAGCTGGCACCGCTGCGCGACGCCGCGCGCGGGATCTCCGTGGTCTGTGGCCTGGTGGAGGAAGGCTCGGGTCACCGCTTCTACAACAGCGCGCTCTTCCTCGAGGAAGGCGCTCTCCTGCACTGCCATCGCAAGGTCTACCTGCCGACCTACGGGCTCTTCGAGGAGGCGCGCTATTTCGCGGCGGGCCGGAGCTGGCGCCCGGTGCGCTCGCGTCTCGGTCGCTTCGGCATCTCGATCTGCGAGGACTCCTGGCACTTCACCTCGGGCTTCCTCTACTTCCTCGACGACTGCGATGCGCTGATCTGCCCCTCGGCGGCGCCCGGTCGAGGCGTCAGCGAGGAAGGTGCCGAGGTCTCGAGTGCGCGCGCGTGGAGCCACCTGCTCATCGCGCAGTCCATGTTCTTCCAGACCTACGCGCTCTACTGCAATCGCGTCGGCTTCGAGGACGGCGTGCTCTTCTCCGGCGGCTCGCGCGTCCTGACCCCCTTCGGTCGTCCGGCGGCGCAAGCCGAAGGGCTCGATCCGGCGAACGTCGACGCCGAGCTCGACTTCGACGCGCTGCGTCGCGCGCGTGTGTTCTCTCCCTTGCGCCGCAGCGAGCGCCCGCTGCTCTTCGCGCGCGAGCTCGAGCGGAGGCTCGACGACGATGCAGATCCCGCGGCTGAACGCTGAGCTCACCGAGCAGATCCTCGTGCGCTTCCTGCGCGAGGAAGCGGGGAAGTTCGGCTTCTCTCGCGCGGTGCTCGGCCTCTCCGGCGGCATCGACTCCGCGGTGTCCGCGGCGCTCGCCGCGCGGGCTTACGGTCCGGAGAACGTGCTCGCGCTGCTGATGCCGTATCGCACCAGCCATCCTTCGAGCCGCGCGCACGCGGAGCTCCTGGCGGCGCAGCTCGGCATTCGCACCGAGCTCTGCGATCTCAGCGCCGCCGCCGATCCGCTCTTCGCCGCGGTCCCCGAGAAGGAGCGCCTGCGCCGGGGGAACATCCTCGCGCGGCTGCGCATGGTGGTGCTCTACGACCGCTCCGCGCGCGAAGGCGCGCTGGTGATCGGCACCAGCAACAAGAGCGAGCTCCTGCTCGGCTACAGCACGCAGTTCGGCGATGCGGCCTGCGCGATCAATCCGCTCGGCGATCTCTACAAGACGCAGATCTTCGAGCTCGCCGCCCATCTGAAGATCCCGAAGTCGATCCTCGAGAAGGCTCCTTCGGCGGACCTCTGGGAAGGTCAGACCGACGAAGGCGAGATGGGCTTCACCTACGCCGAGCTCGATCGGCTGCTGTTCGCGCACGTCGAGCGGCGCTACTCCGAGGAGAGGCTCGGGACGCTCGGCTTCGAGCCGCGCTTCGTCGCCGAGGTGCTGCGGCGCATGCGCCGCAACCACTACAAGCGCCGTCCGCCGATCGTGGCGAAGCTCGGCAATCGCACGATCAACGTGGACTTCCGCTACGTGCGCGACTGGGGCCGCTGAGCGCGGGCGGGGCGCCGCGCGCTCAGAAGCTCTGCAGCTTCCGGCAGAGGTCGTCGAAGTTCACGTCGGTGCACTCCTCGCGGGTGATGGCGGGGCGCTCGCGGAAGCGCTTGAACTCATCGAGCGAGGAGAACTCCACGTAGTGGCGGTAGTTCATCTGCGCGCGGCGGGGGCGGCGCTCCGGCGTGGGGCGCGGGAGCTCCTTCACGCGCTCGCGCGGCGGCTCGCCCACCTCGTTCTGCGGCGCGGGCTCCGCGGAGGAAGCCTCCAGCGCCTCCAGCGCCGAGGCGTCCGTGGGCAGACCGATCACCGAGGAGAGGTCGGCGGAGAGCTGCGCGGGGAGCTGGCTCCAGCGTTCGAGCGAGGCCTTCGCCTTCTGGCAGATCCCGAGCGTGCGCTCGAGGTTCGCCCGGATGCGACCCAATCGCTCGAGGTCGGCGGCGGGCCCTTCCAAGTTGCGCCGCACCTTGGCGATCGCGACCTGCAGCACGGCGATCAGGCAGTTCAGCTTCTGCAAGAGGCGCTCTCGGTACTCCTTGGAGTTCGAAGCGTCGGAGGGCTTGTCGGCGTCGGGTTGCATGGCGGTGGGATCGAATCTCGAGCGAGGTGGAGAACGAGGGATGCCAGGACCTTCGCAGCGCGCGTACCAGCCGGGCGCCCGTCCGCTGTGCGCGGACCGGCGCCGCGCGTCGTCTCGAGCGCTAAGCCGTTGCGAACGCGAGCGTTGCACCATCTCCACCGCTGGCGTGGAGAGGCCGCCCTCGGAAAAGAATACCCGGCTCGGGAGACTCGTGACGGCTCGCGTTCTCGACGTGGGCGTCGAGCCGCTTCGACGCGCGTCGAAAAAAATCGACGACGCCCGGACGGGCAGGCGGGTCGGCCGTAAGGGGGCCGCGACGCGTGCTATCATCCCGGCCTCCTGCTCCCGAGGACCGGAGTGCGCGTCCTCACGCATCCTGCGCATCTCTCAGCCCATGCCTTACCGGATGAAGACCTTCGCCCTCGCCGCGTTCGCTGCGTTCGCTCTCGCTTCGGGCGTCACCGCCCAGGACACGAAGAAGCAGTACGAGAAGAAGCTCGCCGAGATCGACCAGGGCGACGTCGCACAGCTCCTCGACCTCGCGGAGTGGGCGGCCGAGAACCGCATGAAGAAGAGCGCCGCCGAGCTCTACGAGAAGGTCTTGAAGCTCGATGCGGAGAACGAGGAGGCGCGGAGCAAGCTCGGCCACAAGAAGGCGGACGGCCGTTGGATGAACCCGACGGAGTACAAGGCTTGGCTGAAGGCCGGGGGCAACAAGAAGAAGGCGGGGACCGAGCAGCCCGTCGCGCCCGAATCGATGCCGGCGGCGTCGAACAGCAAGCTGAAGGCGGTGCTGAAGCTCGCTCCCGTCGACATGGGCCCGCTCACGAAGGGCCTCGAGAAGGAGATCGGCGAGGAAGGCAAGGCGCTCGGTGAGCAGCTCGGCGTGGACATCGGCGTCGGGGCCTCGACCCACTTCGCGCTGCGCATCCAGGGCGAGCAGAAGCTCGCCGACGAGCAGCTCGCCTATTGCGAGCAGGTCTACGCGGCGCTGATCCAGACCTTCGGTCTCCCGCCCGAGAAGGGCCTCTGGAACGGCCCGGCCAACGTCTACCTCTTCGCCGACGAGGCGAACTTCCTCGACGCCTTCGCCTACATCGATCGCAAGTGGGCGAAGCTCTACCGCTTCGAAGAAGAAGAGGAGAAGAAGCGCCTGCGCTCCGGCGGCCGCTTCGTGCGCGTGCATTCGGCCAATCCGGCGAAGTTCGCGTCGCTGAACGCGGGCTTCCTGGACATCCCCTGGCAGGCGTTCTACTCGAACACGATCGGCATGCTCGTCTCTTCGAACTTCGCCGGACCGCACGTCGTGTCGGATCGCTACACGAACTGGCTCGACGAAGGCCTCGCCATCTGGTCCGCGATGACCTACCACGGCGAGAACCTGCTCTACCGCGTGACCAACGCGAAGTACGACGGCAAGTCCGCGATCGCCAACAAGAACGCCGACGCGGCCTACAAGCTCGTCTGCAAGGAGATGGCGACGGGCGTTCTCGAGCAGAAGCCGTTCTCGCAGCTCGCGAACACGGAGCTCAACGACCTCGACTACAAGGACCTCGCGAAGTGCTGGAGCGTGACCTCGTTCCTGATCGAGCTGCACCTCGACAAGTACGTCGAGGTCCAGCGCGAGATGCGCAAGGTTCACATCGTCGACGATGAGAAGCCCGAGCTCGCCGTGCGTCGTCACGTCGAGCGCGTGATCCAGAAGGTCTTCGGCTGGTCGCTCGAGCAGTTCGACGCGGAGTGGATGAAGTACGTGAAGGCGCGCTACTGAGCGCGACCGCCCGGATGGGCAGCCGCCGCGACGAGCGGCGTTGCGCAGGATCGACGACCTGTCGAAGAAACGCGACGTGCGAGGGCGACTCGCACGTCGCTCTCGTTTGCGCCCGACGGGGTGGAACGGAATGCACTTCTTGCCCGGCGAGCTCCGAAGCGCCTGGGCGGAGCGGAGTCGTGGTCCGAGCGCCTGTATGGAGCTGGCATCGCTTCTGCGAATCCCCGAGTGCCGCGCTCTCTCGGCGCGATCACCTCGCTTCGACAGGATCCCAGCCATGTTCCGACGCAGCTTGAGCCTTCTTGGTCTCGCGGCCATCGCCGTCCCTGCCAGCGCCCAGCAGAGCGCGCTCTGGGTCAGCGATCAGTCCACCGGCGTCGTTCGCCGGGTCGATGCCACGGGAGCCGATCTGATCCCGCCCGCCGCGGTGAGCGCCGACGGCGAGCTCGCGGTCGATGCCGTCGGCTCTGCTTGGGCCCTCTGCGTCCCGGATGCGCGCCTGAAGCGGCTCGATCCGAGCGGCGCGCTGCTCCTCGACGTCGCGACGGCCGCGGAGCCGATCGCCCTCGCGATCGACGCGCAGAGCCGCGTCTGGGTCGTCTGCGCGAAGGGGGAGCGCCTGCAGCGCTTCTCTTCCGCGGGCGCGCTCGAGCTCGATCTCGCGCTCCCCGCCGAGCCCACCGACCTCGCGATCGACGAAGCAGGACGAGTGTGGGTCTCGCTGCGCTCGAAGCGCGTGCTGCGCTTCGATGGGGACGGCGTCCTGCTCGGTGAGACGCGCGGACTGCGCGGCGACCTGCGCCTGGCGGTCTCGCACTTCGGCTTCCTCTTCGCCGCCTCGCGCAACTGCAAGCGCATCTGGCGCATAGACCTCGACAACGGCGAGGTGCTGGCGCAGCAGCGCGTGCGCGAGAAGGTCGGCGACATCGTGGCGGATCGCCTGGGGCGTGTCTGGTACACGCTGCCCAAGGAGCACCTCCTCGTGCGCCAGGATGCGAACGGCGGCGGCAACGCCTGGGTGCTCACCGCCAGCGCGCCCGACCAGCTCGCCATCGATCTCGACGGCTCGCTGTGGGTCAGCAGCCCCGAAGCGGGCCTGATCCAGCGCTTCGATGAGCGCGGCGTGCTTCTCGGCAACGTCGCGAGCGGCGACTTCGGCCTCGGCGGCGATCGCGCGGGGGCCCATCTGCACGGCGTGCTGCGGCCCTTCGAGGACCTCGACCAGGACGGCTTCGCGAACCGCAGCGAGTGGATCGGCGAGAGCCGTATCGACGACGCCAACAGCGTCCCGGCGCGCATCCAGCACACCGTGCTCGCCCCCGGCGTTCACGAGCTCGCGCTCGAGGCCGTTCCCTTCCCGCGCCTCGGCTACGCCGCGTTCCTCACCTTCTCCGCGCAACCCGGCAGCTTGCTCTCGCTCCTCGGGAACCACGACGAGCGGCTGGTGTCCACCGACCTCGGCGACCCGCTCTTCCTCGCCACGGCGCTCCAGCCCGGGCTCATCGATGCGCCGATCGGCGCCCTCGACTCCCGCGGTCGCGCCACGGTCCGCGTGGTCCTCCCGCCCGACTTGGTCCCGCCCTTCCCGGTCGACTTCGCCTTCCTCGCCGTGGGCGATAGCTACGCTCCGAACTTCATCCGCGCGATCTCGAAGCCGGTGCGCCTCCTCTCGCCGAACGAGTGAAGCACCCCTCCGCGCGACCTATCCCGCGCGCCGCTCCGGACTCCGGAGCGGCGCGCGGTTTTTTTCGTGCGCGATCGTCACGCGGCGCACGGCGGCTTCGCTGAGTGGGGGCGTTCCGACTTCCCACCACGAGGATCGCCATGCGTACCAAGCTCTCTCTCGCCCTGCTCTCCGGCGCCGCGTTGCTCGCGCCGCACGCCAGCGCGCAGCGCTTCGTTTCCCTCGACGGCACTCCCGGACTCAGCTCGGTCGTCGCTCCGCCCACTGCGACCGGTCCGCTCTGTGCGCCCGCCGCGGCGTGCCCGGTTCCGCTGCCGCCCTTCCCGCCTGGAGTCGTGATGCCGAGCGTCGGCGGTGAAGCGATCGACGAGGTCGCGGGCGTCGCCTACACGACGAACGGCGCGATGATCGCGGCCTCCGCCATCCCCGGCTGTGTGCCCGGTCCGGTGATCCCCGCGGCCGCTTGGCCCCCGGGACCCTGTGGCGCGATCGGCGCGACGCCGATCGTTGCGATGAGCGACGCGGCCGGCGCCGGAACGATCTGGGTGCTGAACGCCGGCGGCCTCGTCTCGCTGATCCCGTTCCCCCCCGGCCCGCCGCTCGCGCAGGGCTTCATGCCCGGTCCGGCCGTCGCCGGCATGATGGTCGGCATCACCTGGAACCCCGCGACCGGCCTCCTCTACTTCGTGGCCCCCGGCGGTCCCGCCGTGCTCGCGGCCCTGCCTCCGGCGGGCTTCCTCTGCGCTCCGCTGCCGATCGTCGGCGCCTTCCCGATCCCGCCCTGCCTCCCGCCGCCCTACGTCGGCCTCACGGTGAACACCGCCGTCGCCCCGGGACCGATCCCGGCCATCACCGTCTCGAACGGCCTCTTCACCGCGGACCTCATCACCGGCTGCGCGTGCCCGGTCGCCCCGCCCGCGGCGATGCCGACCACCGACATCGACTTCGTGAACTCGCCCAACACCTACGGCGCGGGCTGCGGCTGCGCCGCGACCATCGGCTACGCCGGCGGTTTCCCCAACGTGGGCAACGCGGGCTTCGGAATCACGGCCGCCGGCGCACCGACTGGTAGCCTCGGGATCTTGCTGCTCTCCGGAGCTCCGGCCTTCCTGCCGCTCGGCCCGTGCACGCTGCTCGTGGCGCCCGGTTTCCTCACGCTGCCCGCGGTGCCGACGGTCGGCGGCGGCGGCGCGATCTGCGGCGCGACGGCGGGCTTCCCCCTGCCGATCCCGCCCGGTGCGGCGCTCGCGATCGGCGCGTCCTTCTACCTGCAATGGGCCTTCGTCCCGAGCCCCTCGCCGCTCGGCTTCGAGCTCTCCGACGCGATGGAGATGACGATCGGGTTCCCGTAGTGTCGAGCGCATGATCGCGCTGACCTTCTCCGCCGCGCCAGCGCTCGCGCTCGCGCTGCTCGCGGAACTGCTCCCTGGCCACCCGGCCCCTCTCCCCCGCTCCTCGTCGAGCGGAGACGAGCGGCCGGGTGGTGTCGTTCTCGACGGGAACGATGACGCGTGGCGCGCGCGCTGGCGGGAGCTGCCGCTCGCGAGCGACTACGGCGAGCTGCAGCGCCGCACGGACTGGATGCTGGACGCGCGCGGGAGCACGGCGAGGGTCACTCGCATCGAGGAGCCTCCGACCGTGGTGCTCGAGAACGGCATCGTGCGCCGCGCGATCCGTCTCGCGCCGAACGCCGCGACGATCTCGCTGCGCCATCTCGGCAGCGGAGATGAGTTCGTGCGCGCGGTCGAGCCCGAAGCGGAGCTCGAGATCGACGGTGCCGTCGTGAAGGTCGGCGGACTCGGGGGACAGAAGAACCGCGCGTTCCTCTCGCCCGAGGAGCTCGCGCGCTTGGCGCTCGACGAGAGCGCGCTGCGCCTCGTCGAGCTGCGCATCGGTCCGACGCGCGCGCCGTTCGAGTGGAAGCGCACGCGGCACTCTCTCGAGCTTCCCTGGCCGCCTCCGGGCGTCGAGCTGACGCTCGAGTTCGCGAGCGAATCGCCCGCGATGAAGGACCTGCGCGTGCTCGTGCACCACGAGCTCTACGACGGACTGCCCGTCTGCGGGAAGTGGATCGAGATCGAGAACCGCTCCGCGCGGACGCTCGAGCTCGGCCGACTCGCGACCGAGATCCTCGCCTTCGTCGAGCCCGAGTCCGCGGTCGACGAGCGCAGCGCTGCGTGGCTCGAGCCGAGCTTCGAAGTGCTCTCCGACTACAGCTTCGCCGGTATGGATCACCGCACGGCGAATCGCGTCGCGCGCTTCCTACCCGACCCGCGCTACGAGACGCAGGTCCACTATCCGCGCGAGACGCCGTGCCTGCTGCGCTGCGAGCCGCCGCTCGGTCCCGGCGTCGCGATCGCACCGGCCGAGCGCTTCGAGAGCTTCCGCACCTGGATCGTCGTGCACGACTCGACCGAGCGCGAACGCCGCGGGCTCGCGCTGCGACGCGCGCTGCGCGCGCTGGCACCTTGGTGCACCGAGAACCCGCTGATGATGCACGTGCGCAGCGCCGAGCGCGACGCGTTCCGCCTCGCGGTCGATCAGTGCGCCGCCGTCGGCTTCGAGATGCTGATCTACACCTTCGGCAGCGGCCTCGACGCGGAGAGCGAGGATCCGGCGTATCGCGCGCGCATTCGCGAGGACGTGGAGTACGCGCACGCGCGCGGCTTGCAGGTGGGGGCCTACTCGCTCTTCTCCTCGCGGCGCATCGACGACGCGAGCGACTGCGTGAACCCGCGCACGGGGAAGACCGGTGGGGGGCGCTTCGGCAACGCGCCCTGCTTCGGCAGCCGCTGGGGCGAGGACTACTATCGCAAGCTCACGAGCTTCCTCGAGGAGACCGGCCTCGATCTGCTCGAGCACGACGGACCGTATCCGGGAGATGTCTGCGCATCTACCGAGCATCCCGGGCATCGCGGGCTCGCCGATTCGCAATGGCGTCAGTGGGAGCGCTCGCGCGCGCTCTACCGCTGGTGTCGCGAGCGCGGCATCTACGTGAACCAGCCCGACTTCTAC
Organism: Planctomycetota bacterium; assembly: GCA_016719295.1. Lineage (GTDB taxonomy): Bacteria > Planctomycetota > UBA1135 > UBA1135 > JADKAF01 > JADKAF01. Next base: position 4,384,274 of record JADKAF010000001.1, on the reverse strand, counting down.
TTCCTCTGCGGCGGCTCGAAGACCGGGATGGGCTACCGCGAGACGAACTGGTCGCTGCCGCGCGCCGAGCAGCAGCTCCATGCGCGGCAGAACCTCTTCGACGGGACGTGGGCCAAGCCGCAGACCGCGGGCTGGATGTTCGTGCCGCTCACCGAATACCACGGCGGCGGAGCAGCGGCGACCTTGGAGCCGTTGCGCGAGCACCTCGCCGACTACGAAGCGCAGCTCGCGATCCACTTGGGCAGCGGCGCGCAAGCCTGCTGGCGCGGGCCGCGGCTCTTCGATGCTCCGGACACCGAGGCGCTCGTCGCGCGTTGGGTGCGCTGGTATCGCGACCATCGGCGGATCCTGGAGAGCGATCTCCTGCACGTGCGCCGAGCCGATGGTCGCGACCTCGACTACATGGTGCAGGTGGATCCGGATCCGAGCGCGCGCGAGCGCGCGTTCGCGCTGATCCACAACCCGCTGCACGTCGAAGTCGAGCGCGAGCTGCGTCTGCCGCTGTACTACGCCGGGCTGCGCGGCAGCGCTTGGGTGCGCGAGCGCGACGGCGCGCCGCGTCGCCTCGCCGTCGACGAACGCGGCGAGGCGTGGCTGCGCGTACGCGTGCCCGCGAGCGGGCGTACCTGGATCAGCGTGAGCGCCGAGGGCTGAGTCCTCTCCCCGGCTCCGAGCGGGCGACCGCGCGAACCCTCCTTGCCTCGTAGCTCCCGATCGCCATGCGAGCGCTCGGAGCGCCCTCTCGAAATGCCGCGGGGCGACGTCCGAGCACGGACGTCGCCCCGCAGCGCTGTGATCGACGGAAGAGCGCCGAAGCGGCTCAGCCGATCACTGTCACGATGGTCTCGGTCGTGGCGACGAGGAGCGGATCGATCGGTCCGCAACCGGTGAACGCGCCGATGTCGAGGCCCTGCAGATAAACCGTGACTCCGAGCGCGGAGCGATCGCAGGGGATCGTGTAGCTCAGCGAGCGCACATACGCCGCGTATTCGGGGTTCGGGCCGAGGATGCAGCCCGCGGTGCAGAGCGGGGCATTGATGGCGGAGAAGCCGAAGGTGATGAACGGAATCGCGACGCTGCCATTCATCACGTAGTTGACCTGCTCGCCGAGCTGCGGAGTGCCCGAAGCCGTCATGGTCGGACCGCCGCAGGTCGTGCCCACCGTGGTGAAGGAGCCGCCGGTGTTGAGGGTCTCGATCACCTCGAGCGAGCAGATGCCGCGGGCTCCACTGAAGCCCCCGAGCCGGACCAGGATCTGCGCGTTGCGGCATGCCGGGAAGGTGATTCGCGAGAGCAGACCGCAGGAGTCGTCGTTGCAGGCGACGGATACGAGGGAGCCGCTGCAATCTCCGACGAGCGCCTGCAGGGCGGAGTCGAAGTTGCCACCCGTGCACGCGTTGATCTCGACGGTGGAGTTCTGGCTCGCGCTATAGACGAACCAGAGGTCGTTGCCACCGCTTGCGCAAGGCCATGCCGGGGCGGAGGTCGTGGCGCCAGCGGTGGAGAAGGGACCGTTCAGGCCGAGCGTCAGGGGAATCGCGGTCGTGCACTCATCGTTGGCCACGCAAGCTACGGCGCCGTTGACGGTGCGCGTGCTCGAACCGCAGGCGTTCGATGCGGTCAACGTCACGTTGTAGACGCCTGCGACGGTGTAGGTGAACGACGGGTTCTGGACATTCGAGTCGATGACGGTGTCGCCGTCGAAGTCCCAGGCCCAAGCCGTCGGAGTGCCCGTGCTCGTGTCGGTGAAGGTGACGTTCAGCGGCACCTGGCCCACGGCCGGAGCGACGGTGAAGCTCGTCGCGACGGTGAGCTGCGGATCGACCGTGATGAGCTGGTTCTTCGTGATCGAGGACTGCGGATGCAACGCATCCGTCACCGTCAGCGAGACGCTGTAGCGCCCGCAGGAGTTGTAGGTGGTCAGCGGGCTCTGGGCGTTCGAGTCGACGACGTTGTCACCGTCGAAGTCCCACGCCCAGCTCGTGACTCCACCTGGATCCGAAGTGTAGGTCGTGTCCGTGAACTGGACGTTCAGCGGCGAGGGGCCGGAGGTCGGCGTCGCGGTGAAGTTGGGGAAGAGGCCTTCCGCCCCCGTGTAGTGGATGCAGCCGTTGAAGTTGCGGAAGGAGAAGACGGACCCGGTGAACAGGCCGCTGACGGCGGCGCCGGAGGTCAGCGTCATCTCGGCGCGCGGCGTCGTCACCTGTACACCAGCGCCGGAGCCGTTGTAGCGCTGTCCGGAGCCGATCACGCGTACACCGACACCGTACGTGCCCGGAGTCAGGATGACGGGGCTCGCGAGCGTGAACGAGGTCGGTTGGTTGAGAGCCGCGGACGTGACGGGACCTGCAGCACCTCGGAGCGTCCACGCGCCAGGAACGGTTTGCGACCCGACGTAGCTACCCGACTTGACGTAGAGCTCCAACGAGACGTTGGCATTGGCAGTCGACGCGTTGCAGTCGAAGCCGACGATGCGCACCGCGCTGGTCACGTTGAGATCGAACAACACGACTCCGCCAGCGCTACCTCCGTTGTTCGAGGCCCAAGGGGGTGCGATGGGCGTGCAGAGCGGAGATTGCGCTTGGAGAGCGCTTGGCAGCGAGAGCGCTAGCAGGGCGACGGGGAGAAGGAATCGCATGGGCGGGGACTCCGAAGGGAAGAAAGGGAAGGCACGCTCGATAAGCGCCAGCCCATCGGATCGAATCCGGAGGTGGGCCTGGTGGCCATTCCCGAGAGACGCCCACACTAGATCGTCGGAGTAGCCTTGCAAGTGGGTAGGCTTCGTATATGCGCTTTCCTTGTCGCCTCCCCGGCGCATCTCGCGGGTCTGGAGCTCTTCGGAACGGCCGGCGCACCCTCGGCGCGCGCGCGTCGTTCCCTCTCGCCCCGGCCGAGGGCCAGCCAGGCGCGGGAGGCTAGCAGCCGGCTGCTAGCAACCTCGACCTCCGCGCCATCAGCCCTCGGCGATCTCGGTGAAGTTCGCGCCGATCTTCAGCACGACGCGCGGCCCGAGCGCCAGGATGCGCGCGACCTTGGGATCCGACTTCAGGAGCGCGAAGTACTCTTCGGAGAGGAACGCGACCTTGCGGAGCTGCGCGCGGTCTTCGGCCTTGAAGCTCGACTCGGTCCAGACCCCGTCGATCAGGTGGAAGACGCGCCCTTCGATGCGGCGCACGAAGGGATTGTCGGCGCCGTTCTTGCTTCGGCCTCTGCCACCGGCGAGGCCCTGACCATCGCGGAGGCGTCCGAGATCCAAGCTCTCCTCGACCGCTTCGGCTCCCGCGACGCGGGAGCTCAGTGAGGCAATGCGCTGCGAGCTCTCGGCGCTCTTGGCGAGCTCCTTCGCCTCCAGCTCGCGCAGCGCATCGGCGGGAGCCGCGGCCGCGCCGGGCGCGGGATCGCCGACGGGCACGGCTCCGATCCCGCCGCGGCGGAAGAAGCCGTCGTCGCCTTCGGACCAGCGCCGCGCAGGCACGCCACGCGCTCGCGCCAAGCGCTCGGTCTCCTCGACGACCAGGAACGAAGTGTAGGGCGTCACGATGCCGTGCTCCTTGCCGAGCCGCACGACTTCGTCGATGAGCTCCTGATTCTGACCCTGCAGGCGGAGCTGATCGAGGAGATAGCCGATCTTCTGCGAGGCCCACCAGTCGGTGATCTCGGGGCGCGCTTGCTCTTCCGCCGGGAACTCCGCTTCGAAGACCCACTCCTTCGGCTCGCCGCGCACGAGCCCCTTCAAGCGCACGGCCTTGTGTCCGCCCTGCTTGTAGCGACCGACGACGAGGAGCTGCGAGCCGAAGAAGAGATCCGGCAGCGCGCGCGGATAGACATCGTAGGTCTCGAGCGCATCGAAGCTCAAGGCGAGCTGCGTCGCGACGGGCGAGGCGACGCGATCGAAGAGCGCCGTCACCTTGAGCTCCAGGTCCTCATGGGGTCGCACGTACTCGCGCGATGCTCGCGTCTCTTGCGCCAGCGTATCGAGGAGCTGCGTGTTCACGTCGTCGCCGACGCCGAAGGCGAAGATGCGGGTGCCGGCCTTGTTGCGCTGGCGCATGGCGCTGGCGATCGCCGCGCCGTCCGTGACGCCGACGGTCGGCAAACCGTCGGTGAGGAAGAGCACCTGATACGGGCGCTTCGTGTCCGCGGGCCTGAGAGAGAGTGCCGCGGCGAGCGCTTCGTCGATGTTGGTACCACCGCGGGCTTGGAGCTCGGCGATCACCTGGAGCGCCTGTGCCTTGGCGGCCGCGTCGTTCGCTACCAGCGCTCCTGCGTGCGGGCGCGCTTCGGTGGAGAACGGGATCAGCACGAAGCGATCCTCCGGACCGAGGCGCTCCAGGCAGGTCTTCAGCGCGGTGCGCGCTTGCTCCATCTTCGGTCCGGCCATCGAGCCCGAGGTGTCGAAGACGAACGCCACGTCCTTCGGCTCAGCGCGTCCCTCGGCGGCGAAGGCCGGCGCCAGGAAGAGGGCGAAGGTGCCGTCCTTCGTCCCGCTCTTGTCGCAGAGCGCCGTCAGGCCGAGGAGGCCCGACTGCTCGGAGTAGTAGAGGTCGAAGTCGCGGTCCGGAACGACTTGGCCGATCTCGAAGCTCGCCTTCGCCGCGACATCGCTCTGGCGAACCACGTCGATGGCGTGCGTGGGGGAGAAGATCGCCTTCAAGCCGCCGCGCGCGTGGATCTCGGCGCTCACGACCAGGCTCTGCACGGGGCGCGAGAGCAGCGCTTGCCGGCGCAGAGGATAGGTGTAGGTGCGAATGCCCCCCAGCAAGCCACACGGCGCCGAGTAGGCGAGCCCGATCTCCATCGTGCCCTGCGGAGGGACCGGGAAGATGCGTGCGCGCAAGAGCTGGGTCCCTACGAGCTCGAGCAGGCCCGGATCGCGCGCGGCGCGCACGATCCCCTCGTAGATCTCGCGGGCACGCTGCGTATCGAGCACTTCGCCCGCGACGGGCTTGCCGTTCATCGTGAGCTGGAAGTTCGTCACCGCCGCGTCGGCGGGCAGCGGGAAGAGGAAGGTGTGCTCTTCCTGGAGCTGCGAGGCGCTGCGGTAGGTCTGGCTCACGTTCGTCGTGGCAAGGCCTTCGCGGATCTCGACCCGCACCTGCTCCTTCTCCAGGAACACCGGACCGCGGTGGGGCGGGAGCCGTCGCAGATCGGGCGCCACTTCCTGCGGGGCGGCGCTGGAGAGGACGGTGGAGGTGGCGAGATAGAGAGCGGCGAAGAACGAGAGCTTGGCAGTCATGGCGATGTTCCCGGTCTGGGGTCCGGTGGAGCGCGGGCTCCGACGCCAGATCGTCGCGTTGGTTCTCGCCTTCTCAGGCGCTGGTCGCAGAGGCCGCGGGGCCTGCGTGGCCAAGCTCTCGGAGCGCTGTGATCTGGGCCAGGGGCACGGCGGCCGCAGCACCCTCCTCGCGCAGGTGCAGGCCGCGCTCGAGGTCGAGGTCCAGGCACACCCCACAGCGTGGCCCCGCGGCCGTCGCGACCTCGACGCGCCGGCCGCGGAGCTCGAGGCCCTCGAGATACGCCACCGCCAGCTCTCGGCCGTCGGCGATCCGGGAGCGCTCGAGCCAACGCTCGAATCCCATCGCCAGCGCTCCGGCGAGGCTCGCGCGCTCGGGCGCGCAACCGCCGGCGATGGCGATCGAGGTCGCGAGCTCTCGCAGCTCGGGCGGGAACTCCTCGCGCGTCACCCCGAGGTTCACTCCGATCCCGAGCACCGGTCCCACGCGGCGGGCTCCCAACCAGCGGCTCTCGACCAGGATGCCCGCGAGCTTGCATCCCTCGACGAGCAGATCGTTCGGCCACTTGAGGCGCGGCGCGCGCGGGAGGAAGCGCGACAGCACCTCGCGCGCGGCCACGGCGGCGCTCATCGAGAGACGCGGAGCATCGAGGTCGCGCTGCGCCGGCCGCGGCACGTAGCTCAGCGCGAGCGAGCGCTCGCGGAAAGCGAACCAGCTCCGGCCATGCTGTCCGCGTCCCGCGCGCTGCTCGTCGGCGATCACCAGCAGCGCACGCGTGCTCTCCGCGCGCTGCTCGCGATCCAGCGCCCACGAGTTCGTGGAGTCGACCTGCGCGAGGTGCACGAGCTCGAGCTCTGCGGAGAGCGAACCGGCTGCGAGACGCAGCGTACGCTCGAACGCCGCGCGCGCGCACGCATCTTCCGGTGCCGGCGGATTCATGGAGGCGCGTGAGCCGCCGCTCCGCCCTCAGTCGATCTGCATGTGGACATCGAGCGCGTTCGAGAGCGCGCCGCGCGTGCCGAGGACGACGAGCTGCGTGTACGAGTGATAGCCGTTCAGCAGCGGATCGGTGGGCAGCGGAATGCGCAGGTTGAACGAGCCGCTGCCCGTAGACAGCGCGAAGGAGAGCTCGGGCAGCACGCCGAGCTCGCAGCCGTTGCCGAGCAGAGCGCTCACATCGAGCGGCAGGAGGCCGGTGGCCGAGGCCTGGGTGCCGAACAGCAATGCCGCCAGACGGTTCGGCTCGAGGTTCGTGGCGCTCAGAGAGAAGTTCGGGCTCGGGATCAAGGGGCGCTGCGTCGCGGCGAGAACTGGCAGGCTCGCGGGGCCCGCGCAGCCGGTATCGAAGGAGGTGCTGCTCGCCGTCTCACCCTCACGGCAGGCGAGGATGTCGCTCAGGCTCAACGCTCGCGCGTAGATGCGGAAGTCGTCGAGCCGGTAGTGCGCGCTCGCCGGAATGCTCCCGGTGGTGCTGAACGCGCCTACCGCGAGATGCTCCGCGGGCTGGTACACGTAGGTTCCGGGCGCGAAGCTGGTCGGGTTGGACTGCGCGATACCGTTCTCGTAGAGCGTGCAGAGTCCGACGGCGTTGTCGATCACGAGGGCGTAGTGGTTCCAGATTCCACGGCGCAGATGTCCTTGGAAGTCCGCCGTCCCTGCGCTGGCGAGCACGCTTCCCGTTCCGCCGCTGAAGCCGATGCCCGAGGTGGCGACGCCGCAGCGGAACGAGCCGTCGCCGAAGAAGAAGCCCGTTGGCGAAGCGCCGATCGCTGCGGGATCTCGCATCGCCCACCAGAGGATCGTGAGACTTCCTCCCGCGGGCACCTGGAGGAGGCCACCGGTATCGATCCAGTTGCGGCCGGGGGATCCGCTCGGCGTTTGCGCGAGGCAGCCGAAGCCGGGTTCGTTGGTGTCGAACGCGAAGCGCTCGGGACCCGGATCGCCATGCCAACCCGTATTGGAGACGATGCCGAAGCGCGGGAAGGCGGAGAGCGTGGCGATGTTCGCCACTTGAGTTCCGCGCAGCTCGTTCAACGGGTAGCCGAGAAGGTCGGGGGGGCGATTCACGCCGCGCGCTAACGCGCGCACATACGCCGTCCTCGTGATCGAATCCGAGAAGCAGGAGTTGCCTGCGTTCAGGGTCACGGTGTAGATGCCCGGCGTCGTATAGGTGAAGAGCGGATTCCGCAGCGTGGAGTCGTTGCTGCCGTTGCCGTCGAGGTCCCAGCGCCAGGTGCTGGGGGAGCCCGTCGAGAGGTCCTGGAAGGATACCGTGAGCGGGACTTGGCCCACGGTGGTCGAGCTCGAGAACTCCGCTTGCACTTGGAGCTGCGGATCGACCACCACGAAGCGCTGCTTCGTTCGCGTCGCCGGCGCATGCTGCGTATCGGTCACGGTGAGGCGGACGTCGTAGCTTCCGCAGCGCGTGTAGCTGTAGGAGGGGTTCTGAGCGTTCGAGTCGACGATGCCGTTGCCGTCGAAGTCCCAAGCCCACGTCGCGATCCCCGCGGGATCATCGGTGAAGCTGCGATCGGAGAAGCCGACGCTCAGCGGCGCGGCCCCGCGCGTCGGGTTGGCGCGGAAGTCCGCGTAGAGGATCGTTCCCTGCAGATAGCAGAGCGCGCCGTTCCACACCCGGCTGCCGATCGAGGAGCCGGTGAAGTAGCCCGCCTGGGCCGTGCCGAGCGCGAGCGCGAGAGAAGGATCGGAGTACGACTGGTTGCTGAAGTTGCCGTTCGTATAGGCGCTTCCTGCGCCGCGATGGACGATGCAGAGGCCGTAGCTCCCGGGCCGCAGGACGAAGCTCGTCTCCAGCGGGATCACCGTGGGCTGGTCCTGCCCTGCGCTGGTGATGTCGCCGCGGTCATCGCCGACGTGGGTCCAGAGGGCCTGGTTCGTCGTCTTGCCGACGTAGGTCGTTGGCGTGGTCCAGATCTCGACACCGCAGGGAGCGCCTGCCGCGCCAGCGAAGTTCATCTCGACCTGGGTCACGATGACCGTGTTGGTAACGGTCACGTCGAGAAAGAGCGAGGAGTCGGGACCGAGCCCGTTGTCGCTCGCGAAGACGGTGCGAAGGCAAGTCTGCGCTTCCGCGGGCTCGCTCGGGAATCCGAGGAGAGCAGCGCCGACGAGCGCGTGCAGGGATCTTCGCATGGAGGGTCTAGCCGTGGGGGGAAGCGGGCCAGTGGGGGGGGGACAGCCTATGCGGCAGACGGACTCCCGGATACGCGGGTTCCGCGAGAAGGGCGTGAACATGCGGGAAGCCAGCGTCGCCCTAGAGGCGACGCCGGCTCCCCGCGAGCGGAGCGCTCCGAGGAGCGCCACCGAACGATGCGACGATCAGAACTGCATCTGGGTGTCGATCGCGTTGCTCACCGCGGACAGCGGACCCGAGCCCAGCGAGACGAGCTGGTTGTAGGTGTGACCGCCCTGGAGCGTGGGATCGAGCGGCACTGGCGCCGGCAGGAACACCGAGCCGCCGCCGCTGCCGAAGTTGAGGATGATGTCAGGCGACACGAGCAGGTTGCAGCCCGGCGCGAAGATGCCCGTGCCCGAGAGATCGAAGGGCAGGAAGCCGCCGAGGCTGGCGCTGAGACCGACGTAGACCGCGGTCGGACGACCGGGCTCGAGCCCGCTCGCCTGCAGGCCGAAGGTGAGGTTGCCGATCTGCGGCGCGCCCACGGCCGTCAAGCGCGGGGTGAAGCTGTTGGAGTCGGTGCAGCCGTTCTCCATCAGGGCGCCGGTCGGGTTCTCGTGCACCAGCGCGGTTTGGATCTCCGCCTGCGTCAGCGCGCGGCTGTACATGCGGAAGTCGTCCATGTCGTAGTGCAGCGAGGCGCGGCTGCCGCCGGCGGCGGCGCTGATGGCGCCCACGGCGAAGCCGGTGGTGCCGGTGTAGGTGTAGGTCCCTGCCGCGTAGTTGCGGCCCGCGTGGGGCACACCGTCTTGGTAGATGGTGTTGAAGCCGGTCGCGTCATCGACGACGACCGCGTAGTGATGCCACACACCGGGCTGCAGGTGTCCCTGCCAGTTCGCGGTGTAGGTCGCCGAAAGGGTCGTGCCCGTGCCACCGCCGAAGAGGATGCCGGCCGAGCCCATGAAGCAGCGGAAGCCGCCATCTCCGAAGAAGTAGCCGAACGGGCTCGCCGCCGTGGAGAGAGGGTCGCGCCGCGCCCACCACATCACCGTCAAGCTGCCGGTGTGGCGGAACGTGGAGCCGGTGTTCACCCAGTTCGCGTTGGTAGCCGAGTAGGACATGCAGCCGAAGCCGGCTTCATTGCCCTTGAACAGCGGGCGGTTGGGGTCGCGCTGCCAGATCGAGTTCACCAGAGTTCCGGTCGCAGGATAGAGCGTGGTGCTCGCCACGTTCGCCAGCGTGCTCCCGCGGACCTCGTTGAACTGGTACTCGAGCTTGTCCGCCGAGACCGTGTTCTGGGTGGCGCCGACGACCTGGATGAAGTTGGTCTTCGTCTCGCCGTCGGTGAAGCAGGCGTTCGCCGCGTTCAGCGTGACGTTGTAGAAGCCCGGCGTGTTGTAGGTGAAGCTCGGGTTCTGCGCCGCCGAGTCGATGATCGAGTCGCCGTCGAAGTCCCAGGACCACGCCGTCGGGTTACCCGCGGAGGTGTCGGTGAAGTTCACCGTGAGCGGAGCCGCGCCCGCGTTCGGAGCGGCGCTGAAGTTCGCCGTCACGACGAGCTGCGGGTCGGCGAAGATGAAGTTGCTCTTCGTGCGCGTCGAGCTCGGGTGCAGGGTGTCCGTGACGGTCAGCGTCACGTTGTACGGCCCGCAGACGGTGTAGGTGAAGCTCGGGTTCTGGGCGTTGCTGTCGACGATCGAGTCGCCGTCCAGGTCCCAGGCCCAGGTCTGCACGCCGTTCGGGTCGCTCGTGTAGGTCGTGTCGGTGAAGCTCACGTTCAGCGGCGTGGCGCCGCTGGTCGGCGTCGCGCTGAAGTTGGCGAAGAGACCCGCGGCGGGGTTGTAGCAGATGGCGCCGTTCCACACGCGCGCGTTGATCGGCGAGCCGGTGAAGTAGCCGCTCTGCGACTGGCCGAGGGCCAGCGACAGGAAGCTGTCGGAGTAGGCCTGGTTCGCGCCGTTGCCGTTCGTGTAGCTGCTGCCCGCGCCGCGGTGGACGAGGCACATGCCGTAGGCGCCGGGGTTCAGCAGGAACGGACTCAGCAGGTTGACGGTCGTGGGCAGGTTCGCGCCGGCCGTGAGGGCGAGGCCGTTGTCAGCGCCGACCTGGGTCCACTGCGCTTGCTGCGCGGTCTTGCCGACATAGGTGGTCGGCGTGATCCAGACCTCCAGGCCGCAGGCCACGTTGGCCGCGCCGGAGTAGTTCATGTCGAAGCGCGACACGAGGACCGCCGCCGAGGCGGTGACGTCGAAGAAGACCGACGAGTTCACGCCGAGGCCGTTGCCGCCGGTGAAGAGCGTCTGGAGGCAGGTCTGCGCGTTGGCAGCCGGCGCGATCAGCGCGAGCAGGGCTCCGCCTTGTAGGAACTTCGTGAGGGATCGCATGATGTTGGTGGGGACCTCGAGAGGAGAGGGAGCGGCGGCCTTGCAGGCAGGGGACGACGGAGCGCGCCGCGATCAAGTACGCTGACAAAGCTACGCGAGCGCAGCGGTTTCTGCCTACGCAGAGTGGCGAAGCCTGCGCTGCGGCCTTCGGGGTCCGAGATTCGGGCTCGAGCTGCTCGGGTGCACGCGCGGAGCTTTGCTCTATACTGCGCCGCATCGACTCTCCGAGATCCGCCGTTGCCCGAAGACCATCCCGAGAGCACCGCGCCGCGAGCGCTCGATCCCGACGAGATGGATCGGCTGCGCCGCCGACTCGTCGAGCTCGAGGTCTATCAAGAGGTCGCGAAAGCGTTGACCTCCAGCCTCGAGCCGCAGCGCGTGCTGGAGCAGATCCTGGAGCAGGTGCGCCGCGTGCTCCGGCCCGGCAACTGGTCCCTGCTGCTGCGCGACGAGAGGAGCGGCGAGCTCGAGTTCGCGATCGCCGAGGGCACTGGGGCGGAGAAGCTGCGCGGCCTGCGCCTCGGGCGCGGCGAGGGCATCGCGGGCAGCGTCGCCGAGAGCGGCGAGCCGCTGCTCATCTCGGAGGTCGACCACGACCCGCGTTGGTCCGCGCGCGCCGACGAGCTCACGCGCTTCCACACGCGCTCCGTCGTGTGCGTGCCGATGATCTGCCGTGACGAGGTGCGCGGCGTGATCGAGCTCGTGAATTTCGAGCGCGCGCGGCGCTTCGATGCGATCGACCTGCGCTTGCTGCAGACCTTCGCCGACTTCGCCGCGATCGCGCTCGAGAACGCGCGCCACGTCCAAGCGCTGCGCGATCTCAGCCTCTCGGATGACGTCACGGTGCTCCGCAACGCGCGCTATCTTCACCGCGTGCTCCCGCAAGAGCTGGAGGCCGCGCGGGAGGCGCGCGAGAGCTTCTCGCTCGTGCTCTTCGATCTCGATCGATTCAAGAGCGTCAACGATCGCCACGGGCATCTCGAGGGCAGCGCGGTCCTGCGGGAGCTCGGCGATCTCATCGCGCCGACGCTGCCGCCGCGCGCCTCCGGCGTGCGCTACGGCGGGGATGAGTTCGTGATCCTGCTGCCCGGCCACGATCCCGAGGCCGCGGCGAGCTACGCGAGCATGCTGCGCGAGGCGGTGAAGGGGCAGGTCTTCCGCCGCGAGTCCGGAGCGAACATCCGCCTCACCGCGTCCTACGGGCTCTGCGGCTTCCCGCGCGACGCCCAAGATGCCCGAGGCCTCCTCGCGCTCGCGGATGCGCTGATGTACGGCGTGAAGGAGCGCGGACGCGACGGTCTCGCGACGAGTGCGGCGAGATGACCGTCTCCTGCGTCTTCTGCTCGAGCGACGGCGGAGAGGTGCTGTGGCGAGACGAGCTCTGCCGCATCGTGCTGGCTCGCGAGGAGCATCACCCGCTGCTCCTGCGCGTCATCCACGCACGCCACGTGCGTGAGATGAGCGACCTGCCCGCCGCTGAGCGCGCCCGCTTGATGGAGCGCGTCTTCGCGGCCGAGCTCGCGCTGCGCGAGCTCCTCGCCCCCGAGAAGCTGAACCTCGCGAGCCTCGGCAACGTCGTGCCCCACGTACACTGGCACGTGGTCCCGCGCTGGAAGGACGACGCGCACTTCCCCTCTCCGATCTGGTCCGCTCCGGAGCGCCCTTCGCGCTCTCTCGTCGTCGATGAACCCCTGCGCGCGCGGCTCCGCGAGCGCCTCGCCACCCTGCTCTCCTCCGCATGACCGCTTCCGTCCTCTTCACGGCGTTCGTCACCGTCTTCTTGGCAGAGCTCGGAGACAAGACCCAGCTCGCGACTCTCTTGCTCGCGGGCAGTAGCAAGCAACCCTGGTCCGTCTTCCTCGGCGCCGCCCTCGCCCTCGTCCTCTCCGCGGCCCTCGGCGCGGCCCTCGGCTCCGCGCTGAGCCACGTCCTCTCGCAGCGCACGCTCGATCTCGCCGGCGGCCTCGCCTTCCTCGGCATGGGCGCCTGGATGCTCTGGCGCGCCTCCCACTGACCCCACTGCACAGTTGAGGTGCCAGGCACCTTGACTGTGCATCGGCTGGAGAGATCCTCTGTGCAGGCTCCCGCTTCATTCACGCCCATCTCGCTGAAGGCGCTGCTGACCCTCGCGTGGCCGGTGGTGATCTCGCGCCTCTCGCAGACCGTGATCACGCTTTCCGACGCGGTGATGGTGGCTCCGCTCGGCGAGGACGCCATCGCCGCGACGACCACGGGCGGGCTCAACGCCTTCCTGGTGATGATCCTGCCGATGGGGATGGTCTTCCTCGTCGGCAGCTTCGCGGCCCAGCTCTTCGGGAAGGGCGACTTCACGGGTGCCAGGCGCTTTGGCTGGTACGGTCTCATCCTCGCCGCGCTGACCGAGCTCGCCGCGCTCGCGACGCTGCCGTTCATCGACTTCGTCGTCGGCCTCCTCGGCTTCAGCCTCGGCGTGCAGGAGGCGATGACGCAGTACCTCTTGCTGCGCTTGCTCTGTGCGGGCCCCGCGATCGGCATCGAGGCGCTCGGCTCCTACTTCGGTGGGCTCGGCCGCACGCGCATCCAGATGCGCACGAACCTGCTCGCGATGGGCCTCAACGTCGCGCTGAACTGGCTCCTCATCTACGGGAACCTCGGCTGCCCGCGCCTCGGCGTCGCCGGGGCCGCGCTCGCGAGCACGCTCGCGACGACGATCGCGTTCGCGTGCATCTTCGCGCTCTTCCTGCGCGAGGCGCGGCAGGCGGGGAGCGCGGGCCGCTCGCTCTCGCGCACGGAGTTCGCGCGGCTCCTGCGCTTCGGCTTGCCGAACGGCATCAACTGGTCGTTCGAGTTCCTGGCCTTCCTGCTCTTCCAGAACCTGGTCGTCGGCTACCTCGGCACGACGGCCCTCGCCGCGTTCGGCGTCGTGATCGCGCTGAACTCCGCGTCGTTCATGCCCGCCTTCGGCATCTCGAGCGCCGGCGCGATCCTCGTCGGTCAGGTGATCGGTGCAGGCCGCAAGGACGACGTGCCGCGTGCCTTCAAGATCACGCTGGCCACGGTGATGAGCTGGCAGGGCGCCGTCGGGCTCGGCTACCTGCTCCTGCCCGAGCTCTTGCTGCGCTTGATGCTCGAGTCCTCGGGCGAGTCCGCCGATCCGGAGCTGCTGACCCTCGGCGTGCGCATGCTGCAGCTCTCCTGCGCGTGGCAGCTCTTCGACGCCGCGGCGATGTCCCTCTCGGAGGCGCTGCGCGCGACCGGCGACACGCAGTTCCCGATGTGGGCACGTCTCGCGATCGCTTGGGGGATCTTCTTCCCGGGCTCCTATCTCTGCGTGCGCTTCCTCGGCTTCGGGGAGGTCGGCACGCTGCTCTGGCTGGCGCTCTACCTCGCGCTGCTCTCGATCGCCCTCGGCTGGCGCTTCGCGAGCGGTGCTTGGCGGAAGATCGAGCTCACGGAAACGAGCATGCCGCTCGCGCACTGAGCGTGCGCGAGCGGCATGCAGCTGGGAGCCCCGTGGCTCAGAAGCAGAGCGTGATGCGCTGTCCGTCGCTGGTGATGACCGGGAGCGGACGCGGCGCGCCGGGGTCGATCGCGACCCACTGCGAGTAGAAGATCCCGCCATCCAGGAACGGATCGAGCGGGATCGGCGCGTTGAAGGTCGCGATGCCGCTGGCGTTCGTCGCCGTCGTGATCGAGGCGAGGTTCAAGGAGTTCAGCAGGAAGCAGTTGGTGGCACCGAGGCCCGTGAGATCGATCGAGGTCTGGGAGAAGCCGAGCCAGAGCGCTGCCGGCTGGCTCGCCGGACCGTTCCGCAGCCGGAAGCCGAAGGTCGGGTTCGGGATCTGGGGCAGGCCGAGCGTGGAGTTGATCGGCATGCCGCCGGTGCCGGCGCAAGCCGCGCCGTAGTTCACCGCGGTGCCGTTGCAGTCCTCGCCGCAGAGCGAGATCGAGAAGGCGAAGCTCTGCGGGCCGAAGTCCGCCACCGTGGCGTTGCGATCCGACTGGTGGACGACGCGGTAGGTCGCCGGTCCGTTGAAGCCGTCGAACTGCGTGCTGTTCGCGCCACCGATGATGCCGTTCGAACGGATATCGACGATCAGCGGGCCCACGGAGGGGTTCCAGTAGAACGGACTGTTGAGCTGGATCGACAGCGGGAAGTCGCGCGGGTTGCCGCTCAGCACGGTGTAGGGGATGCTCACCGTGCCGTTGAACACGGTGCGCAGGTTCGAGCCGTGATTGGTGGCGAAGGTTGTCGTGATCGCGCTCGCGCTCGCGAGTGCGGAGGTCGACATGTCGATCCGCACGTCGTAGCTGACCGGCCCGATCGACGTCGCTCCGCTGATCGGTCTCCAGCGCAGGTGCTGGATGGTGATCGGCTTCGTCGTCGCGACCGAGGTCTCGTCATAGGCGTACATCGCCCGCATCGGACCAGGCGAAGCCCACGGGAAGGCCGAGCTCGTATTGCCGAACGCTCGGTCCTGTGCCGCGGGCAGCGTCGGGCAAGGCTCCGACACCACGCACATCACGAGGCCGAAGTTCTGCGCTGCACCGCCCGTGGTCGCCGTCGGGCTCGAGCTGAACACGCGCCCGATCAGCTCGCCGGTGTTGAACGGCCCGTCGAAGGCCGTGCCCGGTGAGCCGCTGCCCTGCGTCACGACGAAGTCCACCACCAGCGGTCCGGCGGCCGGGTCGTACTCGAAGGGCGTCTGCAGCGGGATCTCCACGCCGAAGCCGGCGGGGAGCGACGATGCCGGCTGCGCCGGGATGTCGATGCGGCCGTTCCAAACACGACGTCGATCGGCGCCGTGGTTGCTGTTGAAGGTGCTGCTCAGCGCATTCGCCGCCGTGATGCCGGTCGACATGTCGACGGTCAGGCCGAGCGAGAAGGCCGCCATTGCGTTCCCATTGTCGGGGCGGAAGGCGATCTTCGTGATGCGATGACGGCCGGCGAAGTCGCCCTCGAAGAGCGAGCGGTCGTAGGCCATCAAGGTGCGGTTCGGGCCGATGTTGAACGGATAGGAGCTACTGCTGCCGGCCTCCGTCTCCGCATACGCATCCGGGCCGACCTCGCACTCTTCGCAGAGGCTCATCGCCAGCGCGAAGTTCTGCGTTCCCGAGGCGGGGAAGTCCGCCGTCGTGGCGGTGTAGTCGGACTGATGAGCGATGCGTCCGATGTCGTCGCCGTTCGAGATGGGGCCGTCCCAGCTCGAAGCGGCGATCCCCGACGAGCTGATCAGGCGCAGATCGACCAGCAGCGGACCGTAGCTCGGATCCCATTCGAAGGGCCGGGAGAACGGGATCTCGATCACGAACTCGCTGGGCGAGGAGGCCCCGAGCGTTCGAGCGGCGACCGCGACCGTGCTGTTGAAGAGCAGCACGCGATCCAACCCGTGATTCGATTCGAAGGTCCGACTCAGGTTCGTCGCGGGATTTCGGCTCGTGGAGAGGTAGGCCTGCATCCGGTAGCTGGCGGCCGCGAGGCTCGCGGTGCCACCGTTCGGACGGAAGGCGATGCCATCGAAACGCGTCGGGCCGCTCACGCCGAGGGCGGTCGGGCCGTAGGCCATCATCAAGCGCATCTCACCGGTGCGGGCGAAGGGGAACGCGGTCGAGCTGTTGCCCTCGACGCCATCGAGCGTGGACGGCAGCACCTCTTCGACCGAGCAGCTCGGGTCGAGAGACCCGCTGGTCACGTTCACCGTCCAGGAGAACTCGTGGCGCAGCAGATTGCTCGGGTCGTTGCGGACATCCGGGCTCGTATCGGTGAGCCGCACGGTGATCGTGTGGTTCCCCACGGTCGCCGCCCCGACGTTCCAATAGAAGCTCGTCGTGCCGCTGAAGAAGGAGCCAGCGTCGATGCGCCACTGGATCTCGTGCGGGCGATTCGCGATGCGGTTCGCGAAGCCGAAGATGACGGTCGAATGCTGCGCGACGCTTCCGCCGGGGCTTCGGAACGGGTTGTCGATCATGTCGACTTCCTGATGGAAGCGCTTGATCATCTGCTCGCGGCAGATCGTGCAGAAGCGCCGGGAGAGCTCGCGCATCTCGCAGTTGAGCTCGGGGCGGTACAGCGTAGGCAGTGGCGTCGGCGGGTAGTAGCAGGCGCCCGGACAGGCGCCGACCGTGCCGTACTGGCCGGTCGCGCCGACCCAGAGCGGCCACTTCGCGTTGCCGGTCGTGCTCGCGGTGCAGTTGATGTCCGCGGGCTCGCCACCGGCATAGGGACCGCTGGTGCCGTAGTCGTACTCGTCGGCGAGGAGGCCGAAGCTGTGGCCCCACTCGTGGCAGTTCACCTCTTCCATCGAGCTGCCGTTGTACGAGACCGCGTAGGTCGAGGCGCAGCCGCCGTACTGCGTGTCGTTCACGAGCACGATCACGCGCCCGTCGGTGTCGGGCGCCAGCGCCGCGTCCGTCGCGGCTTGCGCGGTGTTGCGGATGTAGAGGCAACGCTGCGTGCCGCCCCAGCAGTACTCGGCGTCGTAGACGGTGTTGCGCGTGACGACCGGGTTCGCGCACGGGTCATCGGCGCCGCTCTCGAGCGAGGCGCGGAAGACCGAGTGCACGTTGTAGCACTGGAAGTACTCGCCGTAGGGGTAGACCGACGCCTGGTTCTGGAAGTAGGCGACGATGTCGGCGACGTCCTGGTTGAAGCGCGTTTGCTCGTTGGAGCGATAACCGTCCCCGAGGATCACCATGTCGTAGAGCTCGGCGCTCGGGCCGTTGTTCACGACGGTGGTGACGGTTTGTGCGTGGAGTTCATTGGCGGTCGCGGCGAGGAAGAGCCCCGCGGCGGCGCCGAAGATGTGGCGTAGCTGCATGATGGGTTCTCCTTGGGCTCAGCGAACGACCTGGATCTCGGAAGCGGCGGTGCGCCCGAAGGGCCGCCAGCCGTTGCCGTCGCGGACGGCGAACTCGATCGACCCGAAGGCCGAGCCGTAGTCGGGGACGCGGACGTTCGTGTGCGTCTCGTGCACGGTGAGCCAGTCGCCTGCGCCGTGAGGGGGCTGACCGGCGTGGTTGGGATCGAGGCACATCGGCGCGGGATCGAAGCCGCCGGAGAGGAGCTCGCGGCCGGCCGTGTCGCGCACGGTGAAGCGGAAGGGCTGCTGCTCCCAGGTGCGATGGTTCTTGAAGGGCATCGCCTTCTTGGCGACGGCCTGGAGAGGATGGACGCCGCTCGCGTCGATGCCGATGGTGAGCAGCAGCGTGTCGGGCTTGGAGCTCGGGAGGACTTCCCCGGTGTCGGGGTTGATAGCGATCTTGGGCTCTTGCTCCTGGGCGGAAGAGCGCGCGAGCCCTTGGGCAAGCGCGGCGATCCCGAGCAGCGAGGCTAGGCCTAGGCTCCAGAGGACGGTGGTTCGCATGGGGCGGATCTCGAGGAACGACAGGACGGCGCCAGAGCGAGGAACGCTTCGGCGGGGAACTCCAGCGCAGCCGGGAAAGACCGAGCCACACTCGAGCCCAACAAGGAACCTATCCGAGCCACGCGGAAAGCGTTACCCACCAACTGCGGACCATCTCGCTCTCGCGGCGGGCGCGCGTTAGCCTCTTCGCCCCCGCGTGCCCGCCGAGCTGCTGCCTTGAAGGTCTTCGATCTCGCCTTGCTCCTTCTCCTCGGCGCGATTTGGGGCGGCTCCTATCCCTTTCTCCGCGTCGCCTCTCCGGAGTTCGGGCCGATCCCGCTCATCGGCGTGCGTATCGCGGTCGCGGCGATCTGCGCTGTGGGCGTGCTGAGCGTGCGCGGCGGCTTCGCCCCAGTGCGGCGGCACTTCGGCGCGCTGAGCGCCGTGGGCGCAATCAACTCGGCGATCCCCTTTTGCCTCTTCGCCTACGCCACCCTCTCGATCAGCGCCGGCTTCGCCGCGGTCCTGAACGCTACGGTGCCGCTCTTCGGCGCCGTGCTCGGCGCTCTCTGCTTCGGTGAGCGGCTCGCTCCGTTGCGCGCCTTCGGCTTGCTCATCGGCTTCGCCGGCGTGGTAGCGCTGGTCGGCCACAAGCTCTCCTTCGGCGCTCCCTCGCTCGCCATCGCCGCCGGGTTCAGCGCGGCGTTCCTCTATGCACTCGCGGCACACCTCACGAAGCGCTGGCTCCACGGTGTCGAGCCGCTCGCGATCACCGTGGGCAGCCTCCTCGGCTCGTGCGTGCTCCTCGCCGTCCCCGCGCTGCTCACCTGGCCGACGGAGATGCCGAGCGCGCGCGCGTGGGTCGCGGCGCTCGTGCTCGGCGTGCTGAGCACCACGGTGGCCTATCTCCTCTACTTCCACCTGATCCGCAGCGTCGGCGCCACGCGCTCGATGATCGTGACCTATCTCATCCCGGCGTTTGCGCTCTTCTGGGGCGCGCTCTTCCTCGGCGAGCCGATCGGCCTCGACGTCGTGCTCGGCGCGGGGGTGATCCTGCTCGGGACGGGCCTCGTCGCGCGCGGAACCTCGAAGGCGGCGCGCTGAAAGAGAAGGAGCTCGCCTCGGCGTGTGCCGAGGCGAGCTCCTTCGTTCTGGTCAGCTAGATCGCTGTGCTCTCAGAAGCAGAGCGTGATCCGCAGACCGTTGCTGAGCACGACCGGCAGGCTGCGCGGCGCGCCCGGATCGATCGCGACCCACTGCACGAAGACGGTGAGCCCGTCGAGCAGCGGATCGCTCGGCACGGGCGAAGCGATGAGCGCTTCGCCGCTCGCGTTCGTCGCCGAGCTGAACGCCGCGATGTCGAGCGTGTTCAGCAGGAAGCAGCCCGCGGCTCCCGCGCCGCTGAGATCGAGGTTCAGCGAGCTGATCCCCATCCAGAGCGCTGCGGTCTGGCTCGCCGGACCGCTCATCATGCGATACCCGAAGTTGGGGTTCGGGATCGTCGGCAAGCCGCGCGTCGTGTTGATCGGCGTGCCGTTCGTTCCGGCGCAGCCCGTCCCGTAGCTCACGGCGAGGGCGTTGCAGCCGACGCCGCAGAGCGAGAGGGCGAGGCCGTTCCGCTGCGGGGAGAAGTTGGCGACTGCGGCGTTGGGATCGCTGGTATGTCCCATGCGCTGATCATCCGGAGCGGGGGTCACTCCGAACGTGGTGTCGAAGCTCGCCGAGCTGCCCGAGAGCCCGAGCATGCGGATGTCCAGCAGCAGCGGGCCCGCCGTCGGATCGTAGTAGAAGGGCGTATCGAGCTGCACGCTCACGGGGAAGAGGCGCGGATCACCGAGCCCCGTCGTGAACGGCACGCTGAACGTCCCGTCGAAGACCCGCGCACGATTTGCGCCGTGGTTCGTGTTGAAGGTCGAGCTCATCGTCGCGGGGGTCGTCGCGGCAGTGGAGAGATCGATGGTGCAAGTGAAGGACGCTGGTCCGATGCTGGTCGCCGTTTCATCCGGGCGGAAGCGGAGATGCTGGATGTAGATCGGCTGCGTCGTGCCCAGCGTGGTCGGCCCGTACATGTACTGCCAGCGGGACGCGGTCGCCGAGTTGAACGGCAGCCCGGTTCCACCTCCGGTGAGCATGGCGTTGTCCGCGACCGGCGGCAGCGTGGGGCAAGGCTCGCCGCAGACGCCGAGGACGAAGGCGAAGTTCTGTACGCTTCCACTGCTCGTGGTCGCGTTGGGATCGGCAGTATTGGTGATGCGACCGATCGGCTCTGCGGTATTGAATGCACCGTCGAAGGTCGTCGCGGCGGTGTTGCTCGTGGCGCGAAGCTGCAGGTCCACGACGAGCGGTCCCAGGGCCGGGTTGTACTCGAAGGCGTTCTGCAGCTCGATCGAATGAACGAAGCCCTGCGGGGCGGCCGATGCCGGCGCGGCCGGCGAGGTCCAGACGCCATCGAAAACCACCACGCGGTCCGCGCCGTGGTTGGCCGCGAAGTTGGTGTTCAGCGCGTTCGACGGATTGACGCCCGTCGAGAGTGAGATGCGCACATCGTAGGTGGCTCCGCCGAAGGCGTTGCCGTTGTCGGGGCGCCAGCCGAGGCGCGTGATGCGCTGACGGCCCGTGACTCCGAGCACGCTCCCGTCATACGAGTAGAGCACGCGCATCGGATTCGGCGCGTTCCACGGGAAGGACGAGCTGCTGTTCGCTTCGGTCGTGCTGTACGCGTCCGGCACGGTCTCGCAATCGAGGCAGAGCCGCGCGGCGAGCGCGAAGTTCTGCGTGGGATTGCCGGCACCGCCGGGGAAGTTGGCCACCGCGCCGTTCGCGCTGCCGCTGAGCGAGATGCGGCCGATGTCTTCGTTGTTCGCGATGGAGCCGTCCCAGCTCCCGGTCGCGACGACTCCGCTGCGGTATTGGATGTCGAGGAGCAGCGGGCCCGACGCCGGATCCCATTCGAAGGGCACCGAGAAGGGCACCTTCAGGAGGAAGGGATTCGGAGATGCGCCCAGCGTCGCCGCGGGGACGTTCAGCACGCCGTCGAAGACCTTGACCTTGTCGGCGCCGTGGTTGTTGTCGAAGGTGTAGTCTAGGTTGCGCGCGCCGCGTCGACCGGTCGAGACGAAGAGCGCGAAGTCGTAGCTGCCCGCCGAGCTGGTCGTGCCGCCTTCGTTCGGCCGGAACTCGACCGCGTTGAAGCGCACGGGCTTGTCGAAGCCCAGGACCGAGCGGCCGTAGGCGTAGAGCGTGCGTCGCGCGGTCGTACCTCCCCACGGGAAGCCCGAGCTGCTGTTCGAGGTTGCGTTGGTCGCGCTCTGCGGGAGCACTTCGTTCATGTCGCAGCGCGCGGGGCTACCGCTCCCGCCACAAACCGCGACACCCGGGACCGCGGTCTGGATCGCCGCGAAGTCCTGCGACATGCGCGAGGCCCAGTTGCCCGAGTTCGGGTCGCTCGTCGTGCAGCCGCCGTTCGTGTGCACGCCGACGATGCAGTGCGAGACGTCGGAGAAGACACCCGAGCCCGAGCTACCGCCCTCGGTGTCGGCGCGGTGCTGGAAGTGCGTGTTGCCGGTGAAGCCGATCACGCCGCGCGCCGGGCCGTAGGTGATCTCCTTCGGACGGCCCGAGGGATGGCCGATGATGTAGAGGCTCTCGTTCGCGCCGGGATCGCGGGCCTCGAGACGCGCGAAGCCGAACTGCGTGTGCGGCGTGCCGTTGGCTCGCAGCACGGTGTAGTCCGCGCCTGGGCCCGAGGGCTGGCCGATCACGAAGGTCTGGGGAGCGGGGACGACGACGGTGCCACGCAGCGTGCCCGTGCCGCAGAGCTCCTGGAAGCGGAACCAGAGATTCAGCGTATTCGCGCCGCTCTGCGTGCTCACGCAGTGATTGGCGGTGAGCACGTGCGATTGATTGGAGATCAGGGTGCCGGAGCAGAAGACGCCCGTGGACGCCAGGCCGCAGACGGCATTGCCGTTCGCGACGCGAGCCGGCTGCGTCTCGCACTCGAAGTCGAGAAAGGGCGGCGTCAGCGTGCAGGGCGTCTCCGGCGACGTGACGCTACGCAGGACCGCCCAGGGGAAGCCGTGCTCGATGGTGTGGATCTGCACCCCTAGACCACCGCTCTGCGCGTAGAGCTCGAGGGTGATCGCGTCGTCGAACACCGTATCGGTGTGGAACTCCTCGCCGAGGCCGGGGATCGGCAGCAGCGCGTTCTCATCGGCGGAGCCGGCGTTGCGCTGGCTCACCGGGCCTTTGCCCATGTAGCGCCACTTCTCAGCGCCTTGCGAATCGCGCACGACGAGCGAATCGCCGATGCCGAGGTCCATGCGCGCGTGCACGCGGAGGTAGGACGCCATCGGCATCGAGACGCGCTGTGTCCATACCGGCACCGCGGGGTTCCCGTTCGGCGGGTAGGGCATCGGGCTCGAGAGGTTGGTGGGGGTCAGGTCGGCGATGCGGGCGCCGCCGAAACCCTGCGCGAAGCTCGCTTCGGCGCAGGCGAAGACCAAAGCCAGCGCGGGCAGGAACGCGCGGGTGAACCGGGATCTCATGGAGGGGGCTCCGGACGAAGGGACGGAAGGACGGAAGGTCTCCAACCCTAGCCGCTGTTGCGCGCGATCGGAACTCCGCTCTTCTCCCCTCCCGCTCTCGACGGCTATGTTGGCTTGGAATCCGGAGCCCCGATCTCCATGCGTCGATCGTCTTGCGTTTTCCTAGCGCGCTTGCTGGCGTGCACCTCGCTGCTCGTGCTCGGAGCGCGCGCCTTCGCTCAGGATCCGGCGCCGCCGGCGCCGCTCTCCGAGCCCGTGCTCTTGCGCCACGCCGCCACCGTGGAGACGCCGAAGCGCTTCTACGTCCAGCGCATCGCCACGCGGGAGCGGCGGCCGAAGGATGGCGTGCACGCGCCGAGCGAGATGACCCTCGACTGGCTGGCGGAGCGCAGCGCGGCGGCCGAGAAGGAGCTGCTCGACGAGCGCGTGCGCCTGCGCGGGTTGAAGACCGGCGCCCGCAATCGGCTCGGCGACTGGGTCGAGATCGACTCGCGCTCCGAGGAGTTCGCCCGGAGCGAGCGCCAGCCGAAGCTGCGCGAGCAGGTGCAACGCATGCTCGCGAGCGAGGTCCGCGCGCTCTTCACCGCTCGCGGCGAGCTGTGCGAGCTCGCCGGCGCCGAGAAGCTGTTCGAAGCGGGAGAGAAGCAGGAGCAGAGGGTCGAGGAGCTGCGCTCGATGCTGCGCCTCGCCTTGCCGATCTTCGGGTCCGAGCGCGTGAGCATCGGCTCGCAGTGGAGCTATGATCTCCCCTACTCGATCGGCAATTGGCTCGGCGGCCATCGCTTGAAGCTCCGCTGCCATGCCGAGGTGAAGAGCCGAGAAGGCGATGTGCTCGGGGTCGAGGAGCGCTGGGAGCTGCTCGGCGAGGGCGGTCGCGTCGCGAGCGGCTACACCTATCGCGCGGGCCGCAGCTCGTACCGCTTCGATGCGCGCCGCGGCGTCCTGCTCGAGCGGAAGGTGCAGCTCTTCTACGGCGAGCCCGAGCACGGCGCGGAGTACGAGGTCGAGCTCCGCGCCAGCGACGCGGATCCGTTCGCCGAGAAGCGCTGAAACGCGGCGCGCCTCAGCACATCCGCGCGCGCTCCGCCGCGAGCTCCGCGCGGAGCTGCGGCAGGAACTTCCGGAGCGCGCGCACGGGGATTCGATCGTAGGGCGTGATCGGCCCGACCGGCGACCAGATCCGCCAGTTCGCGAGATCCTCGATGCCGAAGCTCATGCGCTGGCCGAGGACATGGTCGCTGGGTCTCTGCGGCGGGTAGCGCAGCTTGCCGGTGAAGGTCTCGTCGTTCTCGAAACCCTCGAGCTCGAACCAGAGGATCTCCCACGGGGCGTTCGCGGCCGGGTTCCCCAGCGGGCAGAAGACCTGCACGATCGGCTCGAGGAGCTCGGCGGAGAACTCTTCGACGATCGCGCGCAGCGCGGGCACGGTCTTCTGCGCCCGCTCCGCGAGGAGCGCCGTGGCCTGCGGCGGGAAGTCGATGACCGAGCTCGCCGAAGGCAGCCGGCGCAAGGCGCGCGACGCGCGGACTGGCCAGCGCTTCGTGCGCTGCGCCTGCGGATCGGAGGCTACCAAGGGATCGCAGACGACGACGCGGCGCGGGCCGTCGTGCAGATCGCCGTCCGGCAGGCGAACGCGCAGCGCGCGCTCGTCGCGTGGTCCTTCGGCGTCGAAGCGCGCGACCTCGATCAGCGCGATGTCGCCGTCCGGCACGAAGAGCGTCTGGCGGGGCGCTCCAGGCTCGAGGGTGCCGTAGAGCAGTCGATGCGCGAGGCCACGGAGGATTTCGAAGCCATCCAGGAGCAGGATCGGCGACGGTCGCAGGATCTCGAAGTCGTAGCTGCCGAGCTCGGCCAGGCCATGGGTGTGGAACCAGTCGATGCGCGGCGGGACGACGCTTCGGCCATCGGCCCGCATCTCGAGCTTCGCAGGATGCTGGCTCACGCCGTGCATCTCGATCAGCCCGTGGAGGTCGAGATCCGCGTCGTGCTCGAGCTCTTCACGGAGCGCCGTGGCCGACCAGAGCTTGGATGCGCGGCAGTCGAAGCCCGTGGCGTGCGGTGTCGAGGGATCCAGCAGCACCTCCAGAAAACGGAGGAGGTACTTCCGATCCTCCGGCGCATGACCCTCTCGCTCGCTGGTGATGACGGCGAGCACGGAGCGGGCGGCCTGCGCCTGCCCTTTCTCTTCGTCGACGAGCCGATTCGAGATCTGGATCGCGAGCGGCGAGAGCTCCGGCGGTTCCGCGATGCCGGCGATGCACGCCTCGCCCCACTCCGGATGGTCGATCTCGAAGCCCCATGCTCCGCGAGGGCCTGGGGGCAGGGAGCGGATGCGGACACCGCTCCTCCCGAATCGTCGTTTCACTTCGGCGGCGCTCGGGGGAGTCACCGCCGCATAGAGCGCCAGGGCCTGACACGAGCCCGGCTCTTCCCTCAACTTCACCATCGCACCGCTCCTGCTCTGGGCCCGGCCCCCGGACGGGAGGTCGGGTGAGACGACTGCAGGACGGAGACGCGGCATCGAGGTCACGACCGTGGGGCTGCACTTTCTCGGCTGACATCTATCTCCCGACGCGCGAAGGCGGCCCCTCCTCGGGGAGTTGGGTACAGATCTTGGACCCACGAGTCAGCTTCTCGGACGGTTGGGCCGATGCCAGGAGTGGGCCTGTGGGGCATGGCGGTGGAGTTCCTCGGCGTGGCACGCTCGGTGCCAAGGGAACTCGGCTCCCGCCTCGCGAGTCTTCATCTGCTCTCCGCACCTCCGTCGACCATGGCCTGGACTCCGCTGCTGCTCTGCGTGTTCGTCGGCGCTGCCCTCGTGGCAGCGCTGCGGCTGCGCCGTCGTCAGCTCGCCGAGCTCCGCGAGAACGTGGCCGCCGTGGCGCAGGCGAAGGAGCGCGGCGCGCACCAAGCGCGCTTGCAGTTTCCACACATCGATTTGAAGAACTGCATCGGCTGCGGGGCCTGCGTCCGCGCTTGCCCCGAGGACGGGGTGCTGGCACTCGTGCATGGTCAAGCGGCGGTCGTGCATGGCGCGCGCTGTGTGGGCCATGGGCTCTGCGCCGAAGCCTGCCCGACGCAGGCCATCGCGGTGACGCTCGGCGACGTGAAGGAGCGCGACGATCTCCCGGCGCTCGACGACAAGCTCGAGGTCGTCGGCCGGCCGGGTCTCTTTCTCGCCGGTGAGGTCACCGGCTATGCGCTGATCCGCACCGCCGTTGCGCATGGCGCCGCGGTCGCTGCCGAGGTCGCCGCTCGAGCGCGTTCCCTCGGCGCGCGAGAGCCCGGCTGCCACGAGCTCGCGATCATCGGCGCTGGCCCCGCCGGCATCGCCTGCGCGCTGGAAGCGCGACGCCTCGGCTTGGACTTCGTCGTGCTGGAGCAGGAGACGCTCGGCGGCACAGTGTCGAAGTACCCGCGGCGGAAGCTGGTGATGAGCCAGCCCATGGACCTCCCGCTGCACGGACGCTTGAAGCAGACGAGCTTCGAGAAAGAGGAGCTGCTTGAGCTCTGGACCGAGCTCGTAGCGGCCCACGAGATCCCGCTGCGCACGGGGCACGCGTTGGAGCGCATCGACCCGCGCGTCGATGAGCAGCAGGTCGTGGTGACTTCGGCGGGTACGGTGCGCGCGAGACACGTGTGCCTGGCGCTCGGTCGACGGGGCACCCCGCGGAAGCTCGGCGTCCCCGGCGAGGACTTGCCCAAGGTCGCCTACTCGTTGCTCGACGCCGAGTCGTACACGGGTCGCGCGGTCCTCGTGGTCGGCGGTGGCGACAGCGCGGTGGAGGCGGCGCTCGCGCTGGCCGAGCAGCCTGGAAACCGGGTCGTCCTCTCGTACCGCAAGAGCGAGTTCTCGCGCTTGAAGTCGCGGAACGAGCGGCGCCTTCGCGATTCACTCGCGGCGAGGCAGCTCGAGGTCGCGAAGCCGAGCGAGCTCTTGCGCATCGAGGAGCACGAGGTGACGCTCGCGCTGCACGACGCGCAGGGAACTCCGAGCCTCGTCGCGCTGCCGAACGACGAGGTGTTCATCTTCGCGGGCGGGGTCGCACCCTTCGAGCTCTTGAAGCGCTGCGGCGTCTCGTTCGATCCCTCGCAGCGCCCGAGCGCACCCTCGGTCGTCGAGCGCGGAACGGGCCTCTTTCGCGCGCTGCTCGTCACCGCGGCGCTCTCGGCGCTCGCGCTCGCCTGGGTGCTCTGGCGCACCGACTACTACGGCGCGAGCTGGGCGCGGCGCCTCGAGAACGCGGATCACGGCTGGCTCGCGCCGACGGGCGCCTTCGGCCTCGTGTGCGGCATCGCTTCGCTGGCCTGCATCGCAACGAACCTGCTCTATCTGCTGCGCCGCTCGCGCTTCGGCGAGTGGCTCGCCGGCAGCCTCCGCCATTGGCTCTCGTGGCACATGGTGACCGGCGTCGCCGCCACGGTGCTCGCGTTCGTTCACGGCGGAGCCGTGTTCCACAACGCCGCGGGCGGCCATGCGCTGTGGATGCTGATCCTGCTCGTCGTCACCGGCGCCATCGGTCGCTACCTCTACGCGCAGATCCCGAAGGCCGCGAACGGCCGTGAGCTGGCGCTCGACGAGGTTCGCGCGCGCGTGGTCTCGCTGTCGGCCGAATGGGACGGCGCAGGTCGTGGCTTCGGCGAGCGCATGCGCGCGCGCGTCGAGGAGCTCGTCGCGCACTCGCAGTGGAGCCCGAGCTTTCTCGGGCGAGCAAGAGCTCTCTTCGGGTCGCAGCGAAAGCTGCGCCTCGCCTTGATCGATCTGCGCCGCGAGGCCGTGCGCGAGGGCATCGCGGCGAGCGAGTTCGATCGCTTGGCGGTGCTCGCCCGCCGCGCCGTGCGCCTCGGCCTGCACGCCGCGCATTTCGAAGAGCTGCGCGGGCTGCTTGCTTCCTGGCGCTACTTCCATCGCTGGATCGCGCTGCTGATGGTGCTGGTCGTCGGCCTGCACGTCGCGACCGCGCTGCGTTACGCGTGGTGGGGCTGAACCATGGCAACGCGCTCCTTTCATCCCGCGCGGCTGCTGGCGTTTGCTTCGCTGCTGCTCGTGCTCTGGCTCGTCTTCGCCGAGTGGAGCGCGCCTTCGCCGGGACCGCTCAGCGCCGTGCACGGACGCGAGGCCGAGCTCGCGAGCAGCGATGGCTGCGCGCTCTGCCATGGCGAGGGGGATCGTTCGCCCGCCGATGCTTGCCTCGCGTGTCATGCGAGCATCACCGCGCAGCGCGATGCGCGGAGCGGCCTGCACGGCGCGCTGGATGCGGCGGTGCTCGCGCGCTGCGGGCAGTGCCACGGCGAGCATCGCGGCGAGGAGCTCGAGCTCTCGGGACATGCTGCCTTCGCGCGCGCGGGCGTCGCCGATCCCGCGCGCTACGATCACGCGCACCTCGCGTTCGAGCTCGGCGGCGTGCATGCCTCGCTCGCGTGCAAGGAATGCCATCCTCACGCCGAGACCGCGCTGCTGCCCGTGGGTGAGAAGCGCTACCTCGGCCTCGAGCAGCGCTGCGAGAGCTGCCACGAGGACCCGCACGAGGGCAACTTGCCGAATTGCGCGATCTGCCACGGGGAGGAGCGCCCCTTCGTCGAGGTCGCGGCCTTCGAGCACGCCTCGAGCTTTCCGCTCGAGGGCTCACACGCGGGCCTGAAGTGCACGGCCTGTCACGAGCCGGGTAGCTCGCGCAGCGTTGAGACACTCTTCCAGGACGACTTTACGCTTCCGGCTCCGCGCGACTGCGCGGCGTGCCATCCGCATGAGCATCGCGCCGAGTTCCTCTCCGCCGTCGTCGAGCGCGAACGCCTCGCCGCGCCGGAGCAGAGCTGCGCGCTCTGCCACACAGCGCGGCACGAGAGCTTCACCGCTTCGAACGTCGAGCGCGCGCGCGAGCTGCACGCGGCGAGCGGCTTCGCCCTCGAAGCACCGCATGCCCAGCTCGAATGTGCGGCGTGTCATGCGGGGAAGGAAGGTGCGCAGGGATTCGCACAGCGCTATCCCGGTCGCGCGAGTCGCGATTGCGCCGCGTGCCACGGTGACCCCCACGACGGACAGTTCGCCGACGGGCCGTTCGCTCGAGACACCTGCACCGACTGCCACGCCGCAACGCACTTCGCCCCGTCGCGCTTCGACACGGAGCTGCATGCCCGCGCGAGCTTCGCCTTGGAAGGGAAGCACCGCGCGGTCTCGTGCACGGAGTGCCACCCGCCGGCGGCGACGGGTGTCATCGCCGAGCGCCTCTTCTCCGCGGCGCCGCACACCTGCGCCGCATGCCACGTCGATCCGCATGCGGGCTCGCTCGACGCCCGCGCCGGGGAACGCGGCTGCACCTCCTGCCACGACCTGCACGGCTTCGCGCCGTCGCGCTTCGACCTCGCGGCCCACGCCGCGACGCGCTTCGCGCTCACCGGAGCGCACGAGCAGGTCGCGTGCAGCGCATGCCACCCGCAACGAGCCGGCAGCACCACGCCGGGTGATCGCGTGCTCGCGGGAGCCCCGACCGCGTGCGCGAGCTGCCACGTCGATCCTCACGGGGGGCAGTTCGCCGCGGTGGGTGCCAGCACCACCGATTGCGCGCGTTGCCACGAGACCACGAGCTTCCAGCGCAGCGCGTTCACCGAGGAAGAGCACGCGCGGGCGGGTTTCGCACTCACGGGCGCGCATCGCGCCGTCTCCTGCGATCGCTGCCACACCGAGGTCGCGACGCCGAACGGCGTGCAGCGGCGCTTCCGCGGCACGCCGCAGCAATGCGACGCGTGCCACGCGGACGTGCATCGCGGGCGCTTCGCGCGCGCGGAGCTGCCGCGCGTGGTCGAGGGGCAGAGCGGCTGCGCGCGCTGCCACGACACCGCGTCCTTCCGCGCGGTGGAGCGCGCGCGCTTCGATCACGCGCTCTGGACCGACTACCGCTTGGTCGGCCAGCACGCGCGCGCGACCTGTGAGCAATGCCATGCGCCGGATCCCGATCCGCGCGCCGCGAGGCGGCTGGGGCTCGCGCCGAACGCCTGCGCCGACTGTCACGCCGATCCGCACGCGGGGCAGTTTCGCGTCGACGGCCGGAACGATTGCGCGCGCTGTCATGCCGAGAGTGCCGCGCGCTTCGAGCTCCGCGCGAGCTTCGATCACGATCGCGACACGCGCTTCGCTCTCGATGCCTCGCATGCGAAGCTCGCGTGTAGCGCTTGCCACGTGGCACAGCCGCTGAGCGAGGGCGCGAAGGTCGTGCGGTATCGGCCGCTCGGGCAACGCTGCGAGGATTGCCACGCGACGCCGAAGCGCCGCGGGGAGGACGGTCGATGAGGGTCAGCGGGCGAAGCGGCGGAGCACGGCGCCTCTTCGCGCTCGGGCTAGGTCTCGCCTTCGGCGCGTGCACCGCGGAGGCGCAGATCGAGCGCCGCATCTCGACGCGCGTGACCGCCGTCTCGGGCGATGCGATCTTCGTCGATGGCGGACGCGAGTCTCGCTTCGAGCCGGGCGATCGTGTGATCGTGCGCCCGCCCTCGGGTTCTCCCGTCGTCGGGCGCTTGACCGTGGTCTCGCGCACGAGCTCGCGCGCGGAGCTGCCCGCGGGTGGTCCGCGCATCGACATCGGCGTCGAGGTGGAGGTGCTGGTGCCCGCGTCGCGCTTCGAAGTGCCGGGGGAGACGCCGCCACCGAAGCCGTCCGATGCTCCCGAGCATCCGCCGTGGGAGGCGCCGCTGCCGAATGTCGACGAAGGGCTGCCGCTGCTCGCCCCCGTGCAGCGCGTGCGCCGCGAGGAGCGCCCGACGCGTTGGTCGGGACGCGCCTTCTCGCGCATCGACGCGAGCTGGAGCAATGGCGAGAGCTACACCCTCGCCGAGGCCGGCCTCGAGGCGCGCGTGGAGAACCCGTTCCAAGCCGGCGGTCTGCTGCGCTTCCGCGGTCTCGTGAACGTGGCCCCCGTCCCGATCTTCTCCGCGGGCGGCAGCAACGATAGCGAATCCGACGCGCGCATCGAGCGCTTCTCGTATCGCTCGAACGACGCGGCGGAAGAGCCGCTGCGCTGGGAGGTCGGTCGCTTCCTCCTGAGCGAGCTGCCCGAGCTCGGCTTGCTCGACGGCGGCGTGCTCGAGCTCGAGCTCGGCGGCGGTCAGGAGATCGGCATCGGCGGCGGCGCTTTGCCGAACCCCTTCGACTACGACTTCACCGCCGAGGATCCCGCGCTCTTCGTCTACCACGGGATGCGCTTCGGCGAGCTCGAGGAGTTCCGCTTCACCTGGGCCTACCAGAAGACCTGGCACGAAGGCGAAGCGGATCGCGACTTGCTGCTCGGCGTGCTCGATTGGCGCATCACGGATGCCTGGAGCCTGCACGGCAGCGTCTGGGTCGACTACTACGGCAGCGACGCCGACTTCAAGTCGAGCGGCTTCGAGCTCACCGAGGCACAGCTCTCGACGAGCTACCGCTTCGACGCGGACACTGGCGTCGGCGCGGGCTACTCCTCCATTCGCTGGCCCGAGCTCCAGCGCCAAGAGTTCCGCGGCGTGCCGACGACGCTGCTCGAGGACGGTCATCTCCAGCGCATCTACGCCTCGGCGTACCGCAACTTCGGCGAGCACGTGCGCCTGGATGGCCGGATCGACCATTGGGACGACACCGACGAGACCGGCACCGGTGGAGATCTGCGCCTCGCGCTGCGCGAGCTCTTCTGGACGAGCGGCGAGGTCTCGGCGACCGTCTTCCACACCGAAGGGGTGAACACCGAGGGGAACGGCGTCCGCTTCCGCGCGCAGAAGTCGTGGGGGGACTTCGCCATCTTCGGTGGTTACGAGATCTCGAAGCAGCAGTTCGAGACGAGCTTAGGCGACGATGACGACGCCTTGCTCCACGCGCTGAACGCCGACCTCACCTGGTACCTGAGCCGCGACTTGGATCTCACGCTCCGCATGGACCGCCGCTTCGGCGACGATCAAGATGCCTGGTCGCTCGGGTTCTACACGCAGCTCCGCTTCTGATCCGCGCCGGCAGGAACCCACGATGTCTCTCCGCAACTCCTCGACGATCGCCGCCTCGCCGCGCTGGCTGCTCGTGGCTCTGTTGCTCTGCAACGCGGCCTGCTTCGTCTTCTCTCCCGGAGGACCGCAGGAGCCGCATCGCTGGGCCGACGAGCGCGGGCCGGTGATCCCGCACGACAGCTTCCCGGCGGATTGCTCGCTCTGCCACCTGAGCGGCGACTGGCACACGCTGCGCGCGGACTTCAGCTTCGATCACGCGAAGGAGACGGGCCATGCGCTGGAGGGCGCGCACGCGGAGGCGCAATGCCTGCGCTGCCACAACGACCGCGGCCCAGTGCAGCAGTTCGCCTCGCGCGGCTGCGCCGGTTGCCACGAGGATCCGCACCAGTCGCGCTTGGGCCCCAACTGCTCGACCTGCCACGATCAGGTGAGCTGGCTGCCGCAAGGTCAGATCGCCGAGCACGCGCGCACGCGCTTCCCGCTCGTCGCTTCGCACGCCGGCGTCGCCTGCATGCGCTGCCATCCCGGCGCGCAAGTCGGCAACTTCCAGCGCGCGTCGATCCGCTGCGAGGACTGTCACCAAGCTGATCTCCAGCGCGCAACGGATCCGGATCACGCGGCCCTCGGCTGGACGACGAGCTGCGAGCGCTGCCACCTCCCAACCAGCTTCGGTGAAGCGAAGATGGATCACTCGCTGTATCCGTTGATCGGCGAGCACCAGTCCACCGCCTGCACCGCGTGCCACGTGAACGGCGTCTATCGCGGGACCCCGCGAGACTGCGCGTCCTGCCACGTCGACGAGTACTTCCGCACGACGAATCCGA
The DNA here is from genome assembly GCA_016719295.1 of Planctomycetota bacterium. Taxonomy (GTDB): domain Bacteria; phylum Planctomycetota; class UBA1135; order UBA1135; family JADKAF01; genus JADKAF01. The sequence goes on along the minus strand of JADKAF010000001.1, from coordinate 4,351,866 downwards.
ATCACGCGGCCGCGGGCTTCCCGACGACCTGCGAGCAGTGCCATACGCCGCGCGGCTGGGACAGCACCGGGTTCAATCACTCGTTCTATCCCTTGCTCGGCCGCCACGCGTCGCAGGACTGCGCCTCGTGTCATGCGAACGGCGTCTATCAAGGCACGCCGACGGCGTGCAACGCGTGCCACCTCGACGACTACAACCAGGCACGCGATCCGAACCACGTGACGGCCGGCTTCCCGACGACCTGCGAGCAGTGCCACACGCCGAACGGCTGGGAAGGCGCGCGCTTCGATCACTCGAGCTTCGCGCTCACCGGACGACACGTCTCCGTCGGCTGCACCGCGTGTCACATCGGCGGCGTCTACCAAGGCACGCCGCGAAACTGCTCGGGCTGCCATCTCGACGACTACAACCGTACGACGAATCCCGGCCACGCCGCGGCCGGCTTCTCCACGACCTGCGAGACCTGCCACACGACGAACGGCTGGCCCGGCGCCACCTTCGCGCACACCACCTATGCGCTGACCGGCGCCCACGCGAGCACCTCGTGCAACGCCTGCCACGGCAACGGTGTCTACCAAGGTACGCCGCGCAATTGCTCGGCCTGCCATCTCGGCGACTACAACGCGACGCGAAACCCGAACCACACCGCGGCGAACTTCCCGACCACCTGCGAGAGCTGCCACACCACGACGCGCTGGCAAGGAGCGACGTTCAATCACCGCTTCCCGCTCGCCGGCAATCACAACTTGGCCTGCAGCACCTGCCACACCAACGCGGCGAACTTCCAGGTCTTCGACTGCACGAACTGCCACGCGCATCGGCGCAGCGAGATGGACGACGAGCACCGCGAGGTCAGCGGTTACGTGTATCAGTCGCAGGCCTGCTACAACTGCCATCCCAACGGGCGTGAGTCCGGTGGCGCCGAGCGCGGCAAGAAGAAGCGCTAGCGCGATGGCGCTCCCGAGCGAGCTCGCTCCGCTCCTCCGCTTGGTCGGAGAGCGACGCGCGCGTCACGAGCGCGACGCGATCGCGCGCCTCGTCGCCGGTGCCCGCGATGGCCATCCGGGCTGCTGGATCGACCAGCTCGGCGAGCTCTGCGTCCTGGCCCTTTACGGTGCGCCGTCCATCGATGCGGAGCGCGAGCGCGAAGCGCTCGCGGGCGCGCTGAACGGGATCGGCCTCGAGCACTGGATCTGGAAGCAGCGCAACGCCGCAGGTTCCTATACCTATCTCCATTCTTCGCCGTCGCTCCGCGAGCAGCGCTTCATGGCGCGCGAGGGCGAACTCCGCTTCGAGATCCGCTGCGACCCGAAGGACGACTTCGGCGTCTTCCCCGACGCCGCCGCGGCGCGTGCACTCGTCGGCTCGCTCGCGCGGGGCCTGCGCGTGCTCAATCTCTTCTCCTACACCGGCGGCTTCGCGCTTGCCGCGCTGCGCGGCGGCGCGACGCAGGTCACCAACGTCGACGCCTCGAAGGCGATGCTCACCTGGTCGAAGCGGAACGCGGAGCTGAACGGCGTCGACTTCGCCGTGGTTCCCGACACCGCGCAGCGCTATCTCCGCCGCCTTGAGGAGCGCAAGGCCGCGGGTAAGGAGAAGCACTTCGATCTCATCATCTTGGATCCGCCCGCCTTCGGCGTCGGCCGCGGCGACGAGCGCATCCTCCGCAAGGCCTGGCCCGAGATGCTGCGCTGCGTAGCGGCGCTGGAGCCCGCGCACGTGCTGCTGGCGTTCAACGACTTCGCCTATCGTCGCTGCGAGCCGATCGACGCGCTGGTCGAGCAGCACTTCGCCCGCGGGTGGGAGCTGCGCTGGCTCGACGAGGCGGGTTCCTCGCTCCGCGATCGGAGGCTTCTCGCGTCGAGCGTGGATCCGTACTATGCGCCGCCGGTGTTCGCGCATCTCGCCACTTCCGGTGCTCGACCACGCTTCCCTGGGCCCTAGAGCGCATCCGCGGAGAACTGCCTGCTGCGATGATCTTCGCGCGCCAATCCCGTCGCATCATCCAGGGTCTGCTCCTGCTCGCCCTTTTGATCGCCGCAGGTGGGATCGGGTACGTCGTGCTCGAAGGCTGGAGCCTCGGCGACGGGCTCTACATGACGGTGATCACCGTCACGACCATCGGCTACGGCGAGGTGCGTCCGCTGTCCAGCGTCGGTCGCTGGTGGACGGTGCTCGTCGTGCTCGTCGGCATCGGCGTCGTCCTGCGCACCTCGGCCACGCTGCTCTACGGCGCGGTCGAGCAGGGGCTCCACGAAGGACTGCGCCGCCGGAGGCTTCGCACCATGATCCGCGACTGGACCGGGCATTCGATCGTCTGCGGCTACGGCAAGATCGGCACCGCGATCGCGAGCGAGCTGAAGGCCGCGCACCAACCGTTCGTGATCGTCGAGCGAAATGAAGCGGCCTGCAAGAGCGCCGAGGACGACGGTCACGCCGTCGTGCACGGCGACGCCACGGAGGAAGATGCGCTGCGCCAAGCTGGCGTGGCAAGAGCGCGCGCACTCTTCGCCGCGCTGCACGACGACGCCGAGAACGTCTTCTGCATCCTCACCGCGCGCGAGCTCTCCCCGCAGCTCCAGATCCTCGCGCGCGCCACGGTGGCCTCCTCCGTCAAGAAGCTCCGCCGCGCGGGCGCCAGCTACGTCACCTGCCCGAACCAGATCGGCGGCCAGCGCCTCGTGCGCTACCTCCTCCATCCCTCGCTGGTGAATCTGCTTGAGATCGTCTCCGCCCAGTCCGGCACCGAGCTCTCCTTCGACGAGGTGAAGCTTCTCTCCGGCTCTCGGGCCGTAGGTAAGAGCCTCCGCGGCCTCGACCTGAAGAGCCGCTTCGATCTCCTCGTCATCGCGATCAGCCCCGAGACGGGCGCACCGCTCTTCAATCCGCCCTCCGACCGCGCGCTCGGCGCGGGCGAACGCCTACTCGTGATGGGGAAGCGCGAGCAGATCGCGAAGTGGTTGGCGGAGCTGGACGCACCAAGGACCTGACCCTCACTGCCCCTCGAAGCTCCGCAGCGCCGCCGCGACGCCGTTTGGATGCGGCGCCTTCGCGAAGCGCTGCGGAGCCGGCGTATCGAGGACTTCGATCAGGTCGCGACGCGGGACGTTCGCACCGGCTCCACCGAGCGAGCCACCGACCTGCCGCTGCAGCATCCAATGCACGCTGTAGGTGCCCGGACCCGCGACGAAGATCTCGGCGCGGCCGTCGCGGACCGGCGCTTCGAAGTCGAGGTACGGATCGCCGAAGGCCGCGATCCAGAGCTCGGGCAGCGCTTCGTGGCGCAGCATCGGCCAGAGCTCGAAGCCCACGGGGATCTCGGGGGCGTCCGGCGCGAGCTCGATCACGACGGGGAGGCCGCGGACGAGCTCGACGCTTTGGGTAGCGAGGTTCGGCTCGAGTGAGGCGATCGCGTAGCCGGGTGCGCCGAGCTGGAGCTCGCGGAGCTCGCGCGGAGCGAGGCACTCGAGGCGACCGGCGCCATCCGTGGGCAGCCGCGTGCTGCGCAGGATGCCATCGGTGCCGCGCAGCGCGAGACCGCAGACGGTGCGCGCGAGCGGCTGGCGTCGCTCGTCGACGACGAGGATCTCGCGCAGGAGCACCAAGCCGCGGAGATCGATATCGCGCAGACGCGCATCGTCACAGGCTCCGCCGCTCTCCGGGATGCGCAGGCCGGTGATCTCGCGGAGTGCTAGCCCTGCGACCGAGCTGCTCTTCTCCAGGTCCTCGATCGTCACGGCCAGTAGGACGAAGCGGAGCGTGTAGCTGCGCCCCGCGGTCAGATGGAAGAACTCGAAGGTTCGCGCTCCGAGCCAACCCTGCTCGTCGCTCCCGGTGGTCTCGTCGAGCAGATCGACGCGCCAATGGGATCGCTCTCGAGCGTCGTCGAGGAGCACGTTCCCGTTGATCGAGCCGCTCGCGCGCAGGGCGATGCGGAGGTCGAGGCTCTCGGGGCTGGCGCGCTCCTGGTTCTCGAGCTTCGCGGGGGGGAAACCGGCGGCATAGGTCGTGAGCGAGAAGCGCGGCAGGAACTCGGAGACGTGTACGGCGAAACGGCCCTCCGCGTCGGTGGTGACGTAGCGCTCGCGCACGGGGTAGGGCGTGGCGTCGTTCGCGGGCCGGCCTTGCATCAGGACGCGGGCGCCGCGGACCGGCGCCCCCGCGGGATCGACCACGATCCCCTGCGCACCGAGCGGGATCTCGTCGATCCGCAGCTCGCCGAGCTCGATCGGTCCTGCGGCGAGCGGCACGGGCAGCGCGACGCGCGCGAGCCAGCGTGGTTCCTGCGCCGGAGACCAGAGCCAGAGCGCGGCGCTCGTGACGCGCATCGCCGTCGGCGGCAGGGGCCAGCGCAGCTCGCCGGCAGCGTTGCTGCGCGCGTCGGGGAGGTTCTCGGAGTTCCCGCGGGTCTCGAAGGCGCCGGCCCATTCCTGATCGGCGAGAGGCGTTCCCTGCGGATCGAGCATGCGCGCGCGCAGCATCGGCTTCGCCGCACCGAGCGTCGCGCGCACGGCGACCATGCGCTGCGCGGGCGTCGGTCCGGCGACCTCGACGTAGCTCTGGGCATGGGAGCCGTCGAGCGGCTCGATCGCGAGCCGCCAACGTCGATCGAAGGTGACCAGCGGGCTCTTCCACAGACCACGCTCGCTCTGCGTGCGAGCGTGGAAGGAGTGCACCGCGAAGGCGGGGCGCTTCGGATTGCCGGCCTCGGCCACGTAGTCGAATTGGATCTCGCAGGGGAGCGCCGTGCGTTCTCCGAGCGCATCGACGATCTCGAGCTCGAGCTGGCCGCCGTCCTCCAAGCGGAGCTCGATCGGCTCCGGGGGCAGTGTCTCGAGATCGACGATTCGCTCGATCCTCGCTCCGACCGGCAGCTCCACGTGCAACACGCTCTCGAGGGGCTCGCTGCCGGGCGCGTTCCACTCCGGGCGGATCTGATAGCGCACCTCTCCGCGCGCATCGCTGGTGCGCGTCGCGTAGCCGCCTTCGCCGTTCGGCGGCCGGCGTTGGAAGAAGACCTGTGCTCCCTCCAAGGCTTCTCCCGCCGCGTCGACCACGCGCACCACGAGCTCGCGGGCCGTCGCCGGCGGAGCTGCGTCCGAGGAACGCTCGGGCTCCGGCGTCGCGGTCACCTGGCGCTCGGCCGTGGAAGCGACCTCGGGCGCCCCGAGGGGCGCACCCTCGGCGCGCTCCTCGCGCGCGCTCTCCAAGGAGGAGCCCCCGCCACTTTCTCCTCCTCGACTCGCGAACCAGAGCACGGCCACCGCGACCAGTGCCACCCCGAGCGCCATCCACCGCATCGCCGCCTCGATCATCGATCAAAGAGGGGTCAGACCCCCATTTGATCGACGCCGTCATCGATCAAGTAGGGGTCTGACCCCTTTTCTGATCGATGGGCTAAGAAGGCGAGGGGGTGGAGCGTTCTCTGCCCGGCCTTTCCGGCCATGATCCGCCGCCGATGACCCGACCTCGCCCTTCTGAGCCTGAGCTCCGCGTGTGCCTCGAGAGGCATGAGCGCGCGCTGCTGCTCCATGCGCGGTCGATCCTCGGCGACGCGGAGCGGGCGCGGGACGTCGTGCAAGAGACCATGCTCCAGTGGCTGCGCGGCGGACCGAGCGAGAGCGATCCAGGCTGTGCGGCCTGGCTCTTCCGCGTGTGCCGGAACGCCGCCCTCGATGTCCTCCGGAAGGAACGACGTATGAGCTCGCTCGACGACCTCGCCCTCGCGGAGCGCGCCGCGACGGAGCCGCCGCCCGAGGCGGCCCTCGATCACGCAGAGCGCCGCCGCATGTTGAAGGAGCTCCTGGCGCTCCTCAGCGAGAAGCAGCGCGAGGCGCTGCGGCTCAAGTTCCAAGCCGAGCTCTCCTACCGCGAGATCGCGGAGGTGATGGGCGTCACGGTGAACCACGTGGGCGTGCTCTTGCACGAAGCCCTGCGGAAGCTGCGCGACTGCACGAGCGCTCGCGCGGCGAAGGAGCTCCTCTCATGAGCGAGATGCTGCGCTACGACCCCGAGGATCCGCGTTGGACGGCGTACTTGCTCGGTGAGCTCGAGGCCGAGGAACGTACGCGCTGCGAGGCCTTGCTCGAGCGCGACGCCGCGGCGCGCGCGGAGATCGAAGCCCTACGCGAGACGCTGGAGAGCGTGCAGCGGGAGCTGCGCACCGAGCTCGCGGAGGCGCCGCGCCTGGATCGTGCTCCCCTCGTCGCCGCGCTGAAGCCGACGGCCCCGCGGAGTGGGAGGCTCTTCTTCTATCTGCTCGCTGCAGCTGCGCTGGTGCTCGCGGCGGGATCGATCTTGTGGGACCAGAGTCAATCAAGGGACTTGGCACCAGCTCACGAGGCTCTCGTCCGGCGAGAGGCCCTCGTTCCGGCAGAAGTTCCGATGAGATCGCCTGCTCCCGTCCTCGCTGAATCGAGCTTGGCTGCCAAGGCTTCGGCTTCGGCTCCGGCTCCGGGTGCGGTGGGCAGCTACAGGGTTCGTGCGGTGGCCCAGGAGCCGGACGCCTTGAGGGCGCTTGGCTACGTGAGCCAGGACGCCGATGGCATCCTGCTTCAAGAGTCCGCAGGCACCGAGACCTACGCCGGCCTCCCCGAGAACCCCTTCGTCGACGTCGCACGCGAGCGTCTCTCGACCTTCTCGATCGACGTCGATACCGCGTCGTACACCAACGTCCGTCGCTACCTCGAGATGGGCCAGGACCCGCCGCGCGACGCCGTGCGCTTGGAGGAGCTGGTCAACTACTTCGAGTACGACGATCCCGCGCCGCGCGGCGACGTGCCGTTCCATGTCGCGCTCGAGATGGCGCGCTGCCCGTGGAAGAGCGGCCATCACCTGGTGCGCATCGGCCTGCAGGGGCGCGTTATCCCTCGCGATCAGCGCCCGGCTTCGAACCTGGTCTTCCTCATCGATGTCTCGGGCTCGATGCAGAACCCGAACAAGCTCCCGATCGTGCAGCGCTCGCTCGCGCTGCTCGTCGAGGAGCTCGACGCGCGGGATCGCGTGGCGATCGTCACCTACGCCGGGAGCACGGGCCTCGTCCTGCCGTCGACCTCGTGCGGTGAGCGCCGCGCGATCTTCGAGGCCATCGAGCGTCTCGGCGCCGGCGGATCGACGAACGGGGCCGCGGGCATCCAGCTCGCGTACGAGACCGCGCGCGAGCACTGGATCGCCGGCGGCTCGAACCGCGTCATCCTCTGCACCGACGGAGACTTCAACGTCGGCATCACCGATCCGAACGCGTTGGTCGAGCTCGTGCGCACGAAGGCCGCGGGCGGGATCTTCCTCACCGCGCTCGGCTTCGGCATGGGGAACCTGAAGGACGCGACGCTGGAGAAGCTCGCCGATCAAGGCAACGGCTTCTATGGCTACGTCGACGACATGCGTGAAGCGCGGAAGCTCTTCGTGAACGAGCTCACCGGGACACTCGTCGCGATCGCGAAAGACGTGAAGATCCAGGTCGACTTCGCTCCCGAGCAGGTGCGCTCCTTCCGCTTGCTCGGCTACGAGAACCGCGCTCTCGCTCACAAGGACTTCGCCGACGACACGAAGGACGCCGGCGAGATCGGCGCGGGCCACGACGTGACCGCGCTCTACGAGGTCGAGCTGAAAGCGCCGGCCTTCCTCGGCGTCGGCCCGGAAGCCCTGCGGGTCCGCTTGCGCTGGAAGGAGCCGACCGGCGACGCGAGCCGCTTGATCGAGCAATCGCTCCTCGTCTCCGACACGAAGTTCAGCGCGGCGAGCGAGAACCTGCGCTTCGGCGCCTCCGTCGCTCTCTTCGGCATGCTGCTTCGCGGCTCAGCGCACGCCGGCGGCGGCACCTATGCCACGGTGCAGGAGCTCGCCTCCGATGCCATCGGCACGGACGCGCACGGCGAGCGTCGTGCGTTCCTGGAGCTCTTGAAGCGGAAGCTCCGCTGAGCAGCGAAGGGGGCTTCGCCTGCGGAGGGCCGCTTCGGCCCGCTCCCGAAGCACGCTTCGGGTCTATGGACGGAAAACGAGAGAACCAGGTCGTGGCACGGAAGCTGCCCCGGGCGTCATCGCAAGCGCGCCGCGCTCCCTCGAGTCGAGCGGCGCCGATGACCCACGGATCAAGAGGAGCTTCCGATGCACAACCTGGATCGCACCCTGATGGAGTACCAACCCGAGAGCGGGGAGTTCCTTCGCGATGAGTATTGGGGAGAGAGCGAGGTCGTCTTCTCGGAGGAGGAGATCGAAGAGCTCGCTTCCGAGCTGCTCGCCGTCTCGAACGAAGCCGAGCTGGATCACTTCCTGGGCGGGCTGATCAAGAAGGTCGGGAGCTCGGTCGGCAAGTTCGTGAAGTCGCCGCTCGGCAAGCAGCTCGGCGGCATGCTGAAGGGCTTCGCGAAGCAGGCGCTGCCCGTCGCCGGCGCCGCGCTCGGCAACCTGATCGTCCCCGGGATCGGCGGAGCGATCGGCGGTAAGCTCGCCGGTGCCGCGGGTTCGGCGTTCGGCCTCGAGACCGAAGGACTCAGCGCCGAGGACGAGGCCTTCGAGGTGAGCAAGCAGTTCGTGCGGCTCGCGGGCGACGCGACGCGCACCGCGCTGGCGGCGCCTCCGACCGCGAACTCGGCCTCCGTGGTGCGCGAAGCCATGGGGCGCGCGATGTCGCGCTACGCGCCGGGCTACTCGAGCGGTGCGCAGAGCTCGAGCGCCTCGCCGATGTCGAGCGGTGGAGCGCAGAGCGGGCGGTGGATCCGCCGGGGCAACCGCATCATCGTCCTGGGGATCTGAGCCATGCCGCGCGGGGCCTTTGCTTCGTGGATGCTCTCGCAGGAAGCGCGAGCGCTGCGCGCGCGGCTGGATCGGGTTCGCCCGATCCTGCTGCAGGAGACGATGGTTCCGGCCGCGGTGCCCGCGGCCGGAGCCATCGCCGCGATCGAGGACTTCCTCGCCGCGGGACGTCGCTCGCTGCGCCAGCGCATCGATGGCTTCCTGGGCTGGCTCGACGGAGCGGAAGGCCGAACCGCGACGCCCGCCGAGGCCAATCGAAGCCTCACCTTCCTGCGCCTGCGCTTCAACGCGGTGCTGACGCAGCTCGACGTCTTCTCCGAGGCGATGAGCCAGCGCAGCGAAGCCGACACCGGCGTGCTGCTGCGCGGGCTCGAGCTCGCCGCGCACGATGCGATGCAGATCCCCGGGGTCCCGACGCCGCCGGTGCTCTGCTATCTCGCGCGCGACGCGGGTGGCGCGATCCGCCGCGCGCGTACGCGCTTGCCCGGAGGCGGCCTGAACCCCGTGGCCCTGATCCGCTTGCCGCGCGAGCGCATGCTCGGCAGCGGAGTGGCCTCGTCGCTGGTGCACGAAGCCGGGCACCAAGCGGCGGACAACCTGGGCCTCGTCGCGGAGCTGCGCCGCTCGCTCGCGTCGCCATGGCCGACGGCCCGCGTGCCGGAGGTCGTGCAGCAACTCTGGTGGCGCTGGGCCTCGGAGATCATGGCCGATCTCTGGGCGATCGCGCGCGTCGGGATCGCCTCCACGCTGGGGCTCGTCACGCTGGTGAGCCTGCCGCGTGCGTTCGTGATGCGCGTCGATGCCGTCGATCCGCATCCGAGCCCGTGGATCCGCGTGCTGCTGAGCTGCGCGATCGGCGACGAGCTCTACGCGCACCCGCAGTGGCGGCGTCTCGCCGCGCTGTGGCGCTCCTACTACCCGCTCGAGAGCGCGCCGCGCTCCGATCTCGAGCTGCTCGATACGGTGCAGCGCAGCATTCCCTACGCCGTGCAGCGGATCCTCGCGTGTCGATCCGACGCGCTCGGCGGGCGCAGCCTGCGCGAGGCGCTGCAGCGCGCGGAGCTGCATCCGGATCGCCTGGCGCGCTCCTTCGATCGCTGGCGGCTGCAGCAGCCGGCGACGTGGCGCGCGGCGCCGTGCGTCGCGTTCGCGGCGTTGGGCCAAGCGCGCATGGATGGCGTCATCACTCCTGAAGCGGAGAGCCGCGCCGTGGGCCAGCTCCTCCGCGAATGGGCGCTGCGCAGCTCGCTCGCTTCCGCGCGCGTCTGCAGCGCCTCTTCCTCTCAACCTCATCTCGTTTCCGGCGCCGGGTACCTGCGAGCCGGAATCCTCGTACGGAGCATGTCATGAAGATCCACGATCTGAAGATCCTGACGACACCGGATCCGGAAGGGACGCACCTGGTCCTGGCGGAGCTCACCGAAGTGGCCGGCGACGCCAAGCAGCATCGCTTCGAGTGGAAGATCGACGGCAAGAAGTCGGACCACGAGCCTGGCCCCTGGACCAAGCTCGCGCAGGGGGATGGGAAGGGAACGCAGAAGTACGTCTTCGCGTGGACGCCGACGCGCGGAGGGGGGGCCACTTCGATCACGCTCGTGGCCTACGAGGATGCCGCCGACGGGAAATCAACCTCGAAGGCGGAGCGAACGATCGAAGTCGAGGCTCCGAGCTCGCGTCCGGTTTCCGTCGTCCTCGAGCGCTCCGCCAGCGCCGCCGGTGATGAACGCGAAGCGGCTCTCTGGGTGCAGATCCTGGCGACCACGAAGGCGATCAGCTTCGAGGAGTACGAGGACTGGATGGGGAAGAACCTCTGCGACGCCGATCGCGAACACGGCACCTCCTCCTCCATCGGTACACATGCGCTGAGTGGCACCAAGGCCTACGAGAAGCTGAAGGATCTCACGCAGGAGTTCCTGAAGGAACGCTGCCTCATCACCTTGAACGACCCTAGCTTCCGCGCTCTGGTGGAAGAGGCTTCGAAGCGCCTCAGAAGCGTCCGACGCAGTCTCGGGACCGCGAGCCTCCCGAGCGTCGAGGCGGTGGCGGACGGCATCGCGAAGGTCGACTCCTCGATCGGCACGTACGTGAGCTGCTGGGACAAGGAGTTCCGCCAGCTCTGCCTGGTCGAGCTCATCTGGTCCTACTGGCACGAGGAAGGCGGCCTCGTGCAGACGCTGAAGGCGATCAGCCGGCGCTTCCAGAACCGCCGCGCCCCGGGCAGCAAGGACGTCCTCGCGAGCCTGGAGATCGATCCGCTGCGCCCGCTCGCGAACGTGATCTGGGGCTACGTCGGCGATGAGGTGCACCGCCTCTCCGTCCTGCGCCGTGCGCACGAGTACGAGCATCACTACGGCCTGCGCCTCGAAGGCGATGCCGTGACGCAGCTCCATCCGGCGGATCGGCGCGCGCGCTTCCTCGAGCTGTTCCACAACCTCCTGCAGGCGTGCGTCACCTTCTTCCAGCGCGACGACGACAACACCGTGCGCGCCGATGGCTTCCCGGTGTTGAAGTCGCTGCGCGCGCTGAACTTCCTCATCGCGGAGGGCGCGCACAACCAGTTCGGCGACCTGCCCGAGACGGCGCGGCAGGAGATGCTGATGGAGCAGTGGATCCTCGCTCGGCCGGAGATGCGGGAGTTCCTGCGCGGGCGCAGCATGGTCCCGTATCCGCAGGAGTGGATGAGCTCCGTGGACACGATGCGGCGCCTGCAGGGCTGGGGCGACACGAGCGTGGTCCACTTCCACAACCTCGCGGTCTACGGCGAGCAGATCCTGCTCTCGGTGCGCTACGGCAGCTGGGCCTCGGCGAACGACCCGGCGACCGCGGTGGCCTGGGCGCGCTTCTGGCGCCCGGAGATCCAGGCGTACATCCACGACTACTCGGCCGTCACCGGCATCGACCTCGCGGCGAGCTCGGTCAGCACGCGCGGCGCCGGCGAGCGCGACGTGCTGCCCTCGGTGCTGCTGCGGCGCCGGCTCGTGGAGCAGAGCTAGCGCGGACGCGAGGAGGATCCCATGTGCTTCGAAACCGAATGCGAGATCTGCGCCGCGCAAGGTGGCGCGCAAGAGCTGCTCGGCGAGCTCAAGAAGCGCGGGCGCGTCCTGCGCTCGCGCCTGCGGCGGCAGCGCACGTCGTCGTCGAGCCGCGTCGTCCGTCGCCGACCTCGGCGACGGACGATCGTCGTCGGCACGCATCCGACCTTCTTCTGGCCGCCGTGGATGAACCTCGCGCCGACGCCCGCGCCGAGCAACGCGAGCGTCGCGCCGATGCCCGGCGGATCCGCCGCGGATCTTCCGCCCGAGGAGCCTGCGGCTGCGGAGCCGGAGCCGGCGAACGAGCCGGAGCCTGCGGCGGATGGAGCAGCGGACGGTGGCTCCGCTGCGAGCACCGTGGAGGAGGAGGTGACTCGTCGAGGTATGAACCTCACGATCACATGGGCTCCTCTGTCCCTCCCCAAGGATCTCGATGCAATCCCCGCGAAGGCGGGCATCTACGTCGTGCTCGTCGGTGGCGTGCCGACCTACGTCGGCATGTCGAAGAGCTTGCTAGGTCGCTGGAAAGTCAGGCTGCAAGGAATCAAGTCGGCCCTCAAGCCCATCACGCTCTGGTGTGGGGTGCTCAACGGTACCGGAGGAGTTTCGCTGGATGAGGCTCTGCGAGGGGCCGAGCAAGCCGCGATTCGACTTCTCAAGCGCTACTCTCCGAGCTCGAAGCTGAAGCTGGACAATGCGCAGTCGATCCAGTTCTTCAGAGTCAAGGCAGGTGGTCGCCAGTTCGTCATCCGCCACCCCCTACCACGGGACTTGATCAAGGGAGTCGAGCTCGATTCCGGCAACCGCACAGCGAGCTTCGATCGAGACAAGTCGGTACTGACCATCGAGGCTGGCGGAACCTCGCCCGAGTACCTCTCCCCCTGGCGCGCCCGACGCCCGTGATCGTCGATGCGCACTGCCACGCCGTGGAATGGCATGAACCCTCCACGGCGCCGGTCTCCTTCGAGCGCTATCTCGCGCGCGCCGCGCAGGCCGGCATCGCGCGCAGCGTCGTGTTCGCCGGCTTCTCCGCCGACTACCGCCGCGAGAATCGCCGGACGGCACAGCTCGTGGCGCATCATGCGCCGCGCCTGATCGGCTTCGCCTGCGTACACGCGCTCCGCGACGCGGGGCGCGTGCACGAGCTTCTCGCGGAGGCGATCGGCGAGCTCGGCCTCCGCGGGATCAAGGTGCATCGCAAGGACGCGCCGCTCAGCGCGGAGATCTGCGCGGAGGCGCGGCGCTTCGGCGTGCCGATCCTCTACGACCCCACTGGCGTGATCGGCCCGACGCTCGACCTCGTCGCGGATCATCCCGAGGTGGCGTTCGTGCTCCCGCACCTGGGCTCGTTCGACGACGACTTTCGCGCGCAGCTCGAGCTGATCGCCGCGCTGCCGCTGCTGCCGAATCTCCACACCGACAGCTCGGCGGTGCGCGTGTTCGATCTGCTGCTCGAAGCGCTCGCTCACGCCGGACCCACGAAGCTGCTCTTCGGCAGCGACGGACCCTGGCTGCACCCCGCGGTGGAACTCGCGAAGATCAGAGCTCTCGGCCTGCCGGAGCACGCTGCGGCGCTCGTGCTGGGAGGAAATCTGCGGCGCTTGCTGGCTCGTCAGCCGACGCCGAGGACGCGAGCCGCTTCGCTCGCTCCATCTGCAGCGCGCGATCGCTGATGCCCAGAAGCTTCGCGGCGCGCGGCACGTGGCCGTCGCACGAGCCCAGCGCGGCGTCGATCGCGGCCTCGCGCGCCCGGCGCTCGATCGACTTCAAGCCGTCGCCACCGAGCGCCGAGAGGCTCGCCGCGCGCTCGAGCTGCTCGTTCGTGCTCGCGAGGGAGGACGCGAGGTCCTGCGTCGGGAGATCCTGCAGCGCGAGCGGACCGGCTCCGACGTGGAGGCCGCAGAGGCGCAGCACGAGATTGCGCAGCTCGCGCGCGTTGCCGGTGTACTCGCGGAGCAGCAGGTTCCGCTGCAAGCGCTCCTCGAAGCCGGGATGGATCCCGAGCCGCTGCTCCGCGAAGTGCGCGGCGAGCGGGAGGATGTCCTCCGGGCGCTCCCGCAGCGACGGGAGGCGGAAGACCCAGCGCGAGATGCGGTGGAAGAAGTCGCGGCGGCAGCAGGAGCTCCCGTCGAGCTCGCGATGCGTCGCGGAGATGAGGCGGAAGTCCGAGTGCTTCCAGGTGCTGCTGCCCAGCGGCTTGTACGACCGCTCTTGGATCACGCGCAGGAGCTGCGCTTGCAGCGGCAGCGGGAGCTCGCCGACCTCATCGAGGAAGAGCGTTCCGCCATCGGCCAGGGCGAACGCACCTTCGCGATCCGCGAGGGCGCCGGTGAACGCGCCGCGCTCGTGACCGAAGAACTCGCTCGCGGCGAGCTCGGGGGGGATCGTCGAGGCGTCGAGCAGCACGAAGGCGCCCTTCTCCGCGCGGCGATCGACGCGGTGGATCAGGCGCGCGACCTCCTCCTTGCCGGTGCCGCTCTCGCCGAGCAGCAAGATCGGATCGCTCGTGTACATGGCGACCTCCAGCACCTGGCGCAAGAGCGACCGCAACGCCGCGCTCGTGAAGCAGAGGCGCTGGGAGCCGCGCTCGGCTTCGAGCGCGTGCTCGATCGCCAGCCAGCGAACGAGACGCGATGCGACCGTGCCCGGGCACGTGCCTTCGGGCCGCCAGCAGCGCGCGTCCTCGACTCCGTAGCGATGGAGCTCGGACAGACGCTCGCGCGAGGGATCCTCGTCGCGCGTCAGCAGCAGGAGTGCCCGCGCACCGTGGCGCCGACAGGCCAGCAAGCCTTCTTCGAGGGCCGCGCTCTCCGCGCGCTCGGCGATCAAGAGTCCGACACCGCCTCGAGGCTGGTCGCAGCGCTGCAGAGGCTCGAGCCCCGCGTGCTCCAGGCGCTGCAGGAGCTTGGCGACTTCCTCGCCGGCGACAGCGAGGGCACTTACCCAGATTCCGTCCACGGCGGATCTCGTCTCTTGGGGCTCTCCGCCGCGAGACGACCCTCGCGGCATGCGCTAACACGCCGCGCGGTCCGCCGACGCGCCATCTTCTCCGGTTCGGATGCTCGGGAGCGCGTGCGGCGCAGCGCGGATGAGCAGCCCGAGAGGGGGGAGCGGCCGCCTGCCGAGCTCAGCGCAAGAGCTCGAGCAGCGAGCGCGAGAGCCCTTCGCGCGCGTAGCTGCTGCGCGGCGGATGGTAGAGCTGGAGCGAGAGCGCCGCGCCGTAGAGCAGAGGGTCCGCGGGAATCGGGATCCGCAGGCTCCCGGTTCAGCTCGTCAGCAGCGTCTGCAGCGAGGCGAGCTCGCCGAAGAGGATGCCGAGCGCGCCGAGATCGAGAGGAGCCCCGGGGCGCGCGACGAGCAGCACGGGAGCGGGGTAGGCGCCCGGCCAGGCGAGATCGAGCGCTCCGTCGAGGCGCGGTGCCGACAGCAGCAGGAGATCGCGCGGCAGATCGCGACGTTCGCCGAGCGCGTACGGCTCACCGTCGGGCTGGCGGCCCCACGGCGTGGGCGGCGGTCCACCGAAGCGATCGCCGAGGAAGCAGCCTTCGCCGCCTTCGATGGTCGCGTCGATGGCGATCACCGTGCCGGCCGGCACGGAGATGCCGGCGCCGCCGCTCGGCGTGCTGGCGTAGAGGTAATCGGCATCGGAGGGCCCGCCGAAGATCGCGCTGCGGACGATGGTGAGGCGCGTGTTGCCCGCGAGCTCGATGCCGGGAGAGCCCGTGGCGACGCCCGTGAGATAGACCCAAGGCGCGCCGCGCACGACGCCGTCGTGCAGCGCGACCTCGGCGAACCCGCTGCCCGCGATGCCGGAGGCGCCGAAGGCGAAGCGATTGCCGTCGCTCGTGCCGCCGGTGCGCAGGTTCGCGAGATGCAGACGATCGCTGCCGTTCCCCTGCAGCCAGATCGCCGGCTCGTTGCGCGGGCCTCCGCCGGGCTGCGCGCTGTTGCCCGGCACGATCAGCGGCGCGGGATTGCCGACGATGCGCAGCGACTTCGCGATGCGGATCGCGGTGTAGGTGCCGCCGCGCACCTCGATGCTGGCGCCGGGAGAGGCGGCGTCGATCGCGGCCCGCAGGCTGGTGTAGACGCCGCCGCCGCCTGCGGGATCGACGATCAGGTCCTGAGCGCGAGCTTCGAAGGGGATGCAAGCGATCGCCGCAGGTACCGAGCTCCGACCTAGGGCGTAGAGCTGGGCACGTCGGTGGATGAAGCGGATCCGACGAAGAGGCTGAAGCGCACACCGCCGGATCTATCTGCACTGGCGCAGATCATCCACCCCGGCAGCGAGAGGATCAGCACCCCGGCACTCGGATCGCTCGCGCGAGCGAAGAGGCGCCAGGAAGCGAGTTGGCGGTTCTGCCCGGGCTCGACGACGGGAATCTCCTGCAGCGTCGAATGCACAGTCATCGGCATCATCGGCCATGGCCACAGGTGCGGCGCGCGCGCGAGATACTCGCGCAGCACGAGACGCTGGCCTTCGGAGAGGAGCCACGCGCTGAGGTTTCGTCGGTTGAGGCCGTCGCGCTCCAGCTCGCGCGCATCCACGAGCAGCGAATCGCTGACGCCGACGGAGCGCAGCGTGAGCGTTTCCAGATCGACTTCGACCGCCGCATCTTCGCCGACACCGAGGCCGATGGGCACGCCGCTCACTTCGAGCGCCGCGACGAGGCGGCCCACGCGATCGCGCTCGAAGAAGTGCGAGTCGGTGATGACTCCGGGCAGGAAGCCGAGCCCTTGCCCGAGCTGCGGGCCGAAGACCGGGGCGGAACGAGCGCTATCGGCGGAAGCGTCGCGTGGCTCGGGATCGACGCCGAGCGCGTGCGCGCTCGAGCCCGAGTGGAACATGATCTCGCCCATCATCGCGGTGCCGGCGCTGCAGCCCGCGATGACGCCGCCGCGGAGCAGGAGCTCGCGCATCGCGCGCAGCTCGGGCGTCTCCTCGCCCGCGGGGCGATAGCGCTCCGCGATGCGCTGCTGGTCGCCGCCGGTGAAGAGCAGCGCGGTCGCGTGCTCGATCACGTTGAGGCTCTCCTCCGTCGGAGCCTCGCGGCGCAGCACGTGGATCTCGAGGTCGGGAGCGTAGACCCGCAGCGCTTCGCGCTTGTCGATCGCCTCCTGCTCTTGATCGCCGGTGGCGGCGGTGATGATCGCGACGCGCGGCGTGCCGGAGCGTGCGGCGATCTGGAGCAAGCGCGAGTAGATCGGCCGGTTGTCGTTGTCGAGCCCGCCGCCGATCAGCAGCAGCGTGCCGCGTTGCCCGTGGACCTCGGCGGCCTTCGCGGGCGCGCTCTCGGGAGCCGTGCGGCAGGCGCCGAGCAGGAGCGCGAGGCCGAGCGCGCGCGCGGCGAGGGCGGGGCAGCTCACTCGAAGATCCTCAGCTCGAAGCGCCCCGCGGCATCGGCGAAGCCGCGGTACATGCCTTCGGTGTTGTAGCTCGCGAGCAAGCGTCCCGCGGAGTCCACGCCGATCACGCCGCCATCTCCGGGGCGCATGACTTCATGCACCACCTCGTGCGCCGCGCGCTCCAAGCTCTCGCCGGCGAGCTCCATGCGCGCGGCGATCGACTTCGCGACTTGGTGGCGCAAGAAGACCTCACCCGTCCCCGTGCCGCTGATCGCCGCGTAGCGATCGGCGTAGTTCCCCGCTCCCGGGATCGGCGAATCGCCGACGCGCCCCCAGCGCTTGCCGGTGAGGCCGCCGGTGCTCGTCGCGGCCGCGAGGCGCCCTTCGCGATCGAGGACGACGCAGCCCACGGTTCCATAGTTGGATGCCCGCGCCGTATTCGGTGCGGTCGCGCTCGTGGCCGCGCGCTCGCGCAGCACCTCGTCCAACATGCGCCGCCGCGGCTCCGTGTCGAACCACGCGTTCTCCACGCGCTCCACGCCGACCGTCGAGGCGAACTGCTCCGCGCCGTCGCCCATCAGCAGCACGTGGCTCGTGCGCTCCATCACGAGACGCGCGAGCGAGATCGGGTTCTTCACCGTGCGCACGCCAGCGACCGCGCCGCACGCGAGCGTGCTCCCGTCCATGATCGAGGCGTCGAGCTCGTGCTGCCCTTGCTCGTTGAACGCCGCCCCTCGGCCGGCATTGAAGTGCGGATCGTCCTCGAGCACGCGCACCACCGCTTCGCACACGTCGAGCGCGCTCTCGCCGCGCGCGAGGCGCGCGCGTCCTTCCTCGAGCGCCGCGCGCAGCGCGTCGAGGTACTCCTGCTGCTCGGCGGCCGAGGCGCTGCGCTCCAGCGTGCCGACGCCGCCGTGGATGGCGAGGGCCCAAGTTCCCGTTGCGCTCGTCGGGGCTTCGCTGCGCGATGGCGCAGCGCAACCGAAGAGCTGAGCGACGATGAGGAGCGATACGAGCGAGCGCAGGCAATGGAGCATGGGCAATCTCTCCGAAGGAGACGAACGACGGCTCATGGTAGCTGCCTGCGCGCTCTTCGTTGAGCACGGAAGCGGGCTCGGCAGCTCTCAGGCGTGCTGGAGCTCCGCCGTTGCCTCGACGCTCTTCGATACCGGCGAGGCGTAGGGTACGCGGTGCCACGGCACCGCGAAGTGCAGGACATCGTGCGCGCGCACGCGATGTCGCGGCATGGGAAGTGCGCACGAGGGATCCTTCACGCTGGTGGCCAGCAGGCCTCCGTGCGGATCGAGTCGCGTGGCGTCGCGACGTGGTCGGGGTCGGCGATCCAGGCGGCGCAGCGCGCGCCCCGTCGAAGCTCTGCAGATGCTGCGCGTGGAGGTCGATGGGCCGCGCTGCGCTCCGAAGATCTTTCGCCGTCGCTAGAAGGACTCGCGTGGACCAGCTGCGTCGTCGCTCACTAGCTGCCACGACCACGCCTCGGCGGGAAATCGGCCTCGGAGGCTCGGCGAGAACGGCGCGCGATTCGTCCTGCCTTGGTGGCCTACTCCACGCCGCGACTTGCGATCTGGGAGGCCTCGCAGGCTCTCCGGCTCGGCAGGAGAATCCGAGGCGAGGCGGTTAGCTCAGGTGCCTACATCGGATAGCAATGCTCACGCACCACGCGCCGCCACGGCGCATTGCAGCTTCCGTGAGGGATGCTCGCGTGGCACGATTAGCTCCCTCTTCTCCCCTGGAGCACCCGATGCGCCCCTCGATCTCGCCCCTCTCCGTTCCTGCGTTGCTCGTCGCCGCTCTCTTCACGCTCCCCGCTTGCGAATCGGCGCCGCCCGCATCGACGCAGTCTTCCGTTGCGACCACCACGGCGCAGAGCTCCAAGATCGAGCAGGAGGTGAGCTCGCAGTCAAAGGTCGTGGCGGTCGATGCGGCGGCGCGACTCGTGACGCTCCGCGGCGAGGACGGTCGTTTGCGCCAGATCCGCTGCGGCGAGGCCGTGCGCAACTTCGACCAGATCGCCGTCGGCGACACGCTGCAGGTTCGCTACCGGGAAGCGCTGACGGCCACCGTGCTCCCGGCGGATACGAACCTGCGCGAGGCGCGGGGCTTCGCCGTCGCGGCGCGCGCCGCGGAAGGCGAGACGCCGGCTGCCGGGTTCGGCGTCGCGGTATCGGTCCGCGTCGAGATCGAGTCGATCGACGCGTCGCGCGACATCGTCGTGTTCTCGACCTCCGCCGGCGAGCTGATCTCGCACCGCATCGCCACCGCCACGGGCCGCGAGTTCGTTCGCAAGCTGAAGGTCGGCGACAAGGTGCAGCTCGACTACGATGAGGCGCTCGCGCTCGGGATCGAGAAGGTCGCTCGCTAAGCGAGCGCGGCGACGGCTTCGAGCTCGCCGCGAGATCGCGCGTGATGCGCGCCGCCATCGGCGTCAGCGGACGCCGGTGGCAACAGCACACGTCCTGGAGCGGCATGTGAAGCGCAGCTTCCCGCGACGCCGAGCGCCGTCCGTGGACGGTGGGCGATTCGATCTACGAAGCCCCGCGGAGCTGGCCGGATCTCTGGGCTTCGCATGAGGGAATGTCGTCAGAGAGAGCACCGCTCCTCCACGGACCACTTCGAGATCCAGCCGGCCGATCGGCGTGAGCTCGACAGGGCCGGGCGGAGAGCGGAGCCGAAACGAGCGGACCCGAGGTCGCTCGAGCGAGCGACCTCGGGTCCGTTCTCTGGACCTGGCGCAGGAGCCGCGCCAGGCCTTTGATCGAACGCTCGGCTCGGGCTACGGCGTGATCAACACCGCGCCGTTCGAGAGGTGCGCCACCTGGTTCGGCGCCGCCGGGTCGAAGATGAGACCCGACATGAAGATGTTGAGGCCGGGGGGCAGACCCGGGCTCGCGAACTCGAAGCGGAAGACGCCGCAGCCGTTCGTGGAGAAGAAGGGCACGAGCAGGCCATCGATCAGCACGGCGAACGCGGGCGTCAGTCCGAGGTGGACCGTGCCGAAGTTCGGCACCAGCGTCGGACCGGGGAGCACGTCGATCATGACCCACACCGGCTTGTTCTCGACGCCGACGAGCGAGATCCCGATCGTCGAGCCGAGCGAACCGCTGCCCGTGACGCTGAGCTGCGCGGTCTCGGGGAAGGCCGTGCTGTAGGTGTGCG
The DNA here is from genome assembly GCA_016719295.1 of Planctomycetota bacterium. Lineage (GTDB taxonomy): Bacteria > Planctomycetota > UBA1135 > UBA1135 > JADKAF01 > JADKAF01. The sequence goes on along the minus strand of JADKAF010000001.1, from coordinate 4,331,560 downwards.
TGCGGCCCGCGATCACCGAGCCCGGCGTATTGAAGCCGGCCGAGAAGCCCGTGGTGCCGTCCGCAGCCTCGATGCCGAGCGAAGCGTTCGCACCGCCGCGGCTCGTCGAGCGCCACGACATCGTGATCTTGTTCGTGCTCTCGTCGAGGATGATGCAGAAGGTCTCGCGGTCCGTGCTCGGGCCCGAGTAGAACGCGACGTCGTTCCACATCGCGACGAAGCGGCGCAGCGGCGCGGTGCCGATGGTCTGGTAGCGGATCGTGCCACCGACCGCCGGGTTCAGGTCGTCCCAGTAGGCGCAGATCTGACCCACGGGTGCGCCGCCGCCGGGAACGGCCGAGTTATCGAAGTGCGCGCCGGTCTGCCCGTTCAGGTAGAGGTGGCCGTTCGCGTTCAAGGTGATGCTGTTGATCACCGTCCCGTAGTAGTTGAAGTTGAAGCCGAGGCTCGCCGTCACGTTTCCGTCGTCGCTGTTCGGGCCAGCAGAGCCGGTGGCCGAGATGTCGACGAAGTCGTAGGGCGCGTTCAGATCCTGGAAGTACGGGCCGGAGGGGCCACCGCCGTTGCTGCCGCCGCCGAGGGGGCAGGGGAAGGCGCTGAGCGGCACGCTGATCACCGGGTTCGCACCCGGCTTGAAGAGCTCGAGCTCGACCGTGGTCGGGATCGCGCTCGCTTCGAAGGAGAAGCTGTAGGTCGTGCCCCAGCGGAGCGCGTTGGCGAAGCTGCTCTGCGCGAAGGTCGCGGTCTCCCACGAGGCGTTGCCGCCTGCAGTGCTCCCCGTCCAGTCGCTCGAGTTCCACACCTCGCTGGTGTGGTAGTTCACGTCGTGGAAGCGCAGGTTCGAGAGGTTGGCCCCGGGCGCCATCGGCACCGTGAAGCGGCGCACGCTGCGATCCGAGTTCAGGTTGTGCACCGCGTACTCGAAGCGGTAGCGCCCGTTCAGGAGGTCGATCGCGCGGAGGCCGACGTGCAGGCGGCCGTCACCCGGGATGTCGATCGTCTGCATCACGACGCGGGAGTCGAGGTCCTGCCAAGCTTGGATGGCGGGCTTCGTGCGCTGCGTGGTGCTGGTGAGCGCGATGACGTAGCTGCCGCCGCTCGGCGTCACGGTCACTTCGCGGTAGGAGGCGTTGTTCCAGCCGTTCCCCGCGAGGGCATCGTCGGGCGTCACGTACTGGCCTTCGACGAAGTAACGGGCACCCGGATTGAGCGCCGGGTCGAGGTCGGCGTGGCTCACCTGGATGCGCTTCCCGATCGTCGCCGGGTAGCTCGGCATGTGCTGCGGCGGGTAGAGGAAGAAGCCCGTCGCGGCGTTCACTTCGCTGCGCGGTCCGAGGGAGCCCTGGTTGCCGTTCAGACCGGCGCCGTAGGGGTCGGAGCAGCCGACGCCGAGCGCCGAGCCGCCGACGCCGTTGCAGGAGCCGCAGAGGCTCTGGGTGAGGGCGGTGAAGCCGTGCTTCAGCCACGACATGCCGATCTGCTCGACCCGGCCGTTCGCGACCTTGTACATGTTGAGGCCGATCACCGGGTGCTGGTTCGTGCTCGCGATCCAGAGCAGGTTCGCGGTGCCGACGTTGCAGGACACGGTGCCGACCGAGAAGGCGGCGATGTTGCCGACGCTGCCGTGGCTCAAGGTGTCGGAGAGGTCACCGACGATGACGTCGGCCTGAGCCGAGACGAGCGAGGGCAAGCTGCCGGCAAGGCAGAGAGCGAGGCCGAGGGCGGTTCTCGAATGCATGGGCGGGAACCCGCGTGGGAGCGGGAGGTGGGGGAGACGGCCGTCGTTGGGGAGAGTACCCAGCCTAGCAAGGTCGGGCGGGCTCCGCGTACGCCACTGGGAACAAAAGGTCGATCGCGCGTCGCGAGATCCGGGGGGAGACGAAGCCCGCGACGCACGGGTTCCCCATTCGGCGCCTTGACTCGAGTCGGCCAGGGGCGGAAGACTCCTCCGCCGGAGTCGCCGGCGCCCCCTCACGCCGATCCGTGCGAGCCCCGGAGATCTCATGAGCCGCGACGGGCGCGCTGCCTGCGCGCACCCGGTTCCGCCCCCTCGTCCCGCGCGCGGCGTCGCTCCCGAGCTCGTGCGCCGGGGCGAGCTCGCACCCTCGGGGGTCTCAAAGTGGCGCGCCGGCGTGCTGATCGCGATCCACGTATTCGCCGCGCTGCACATCGCGCACTGGCAGAGCCGCGGCGAGACGGTCTCGCCGCTCGAGCCCTCGGAGGCGATGTACACGGTCGCCGACGGGGCGATCAACGCGGGCGTGATCCTCCTCGGCCTGGCCCTGCTCTCGACCGCGGTGCTCGGGCGCTGGTTCTGCGGCTGGGCTTGCCATCTCGTCGCCGTGCAGGACTTCTGCGCGCACCTGCTGCGGAAGATCGGCATCCGCCCGCGGCCGCTGCGCTCGCGCGTGCTGATGTGGATCCCCCTCTTCGCCGGCCTCTATCTCTTCGGCTGGCCCGCGATCTTGCGGTTCTGGCGTGGCGCCGCGGCGCCTGAGCTCCATCTCGAGCTCACGAAGAGCGGCTTCTGGGACACCTTCCCCGGCTGGGGCGTGGCACTCTTCACCTTCTTCGTCTGCGGCGTCGCCGCGGTCTACTTCCTGGGTTCGAAGGGCTTCTGCACTTACGCTTGCCCTTACGGCGGCCTCTTCGCGTTGGTGGAGCCGCTCTCGCCGCTGCGGATCCGCGTCACCGACGCCTGCAAGCAGTGCGGCCACTGCTCCGCGACCTGCACCTCGAATGTCGACGTCGCGAGCGAGGTGCACCGCTTCGGCATGGTCGTGGACCCCGGCTGCATGAAATGCAGCGACTGCGTCTCGGTCTGTCCGGAGAACGCGCTTTATTGGAGTCCCGGTAAGCCGGCTGTGCTGGCGCGACCGCGCGTCCGTAAGCCTTATGCCAAGGTCCGCCATTACAGCATTGGCGAAGAGCTGCTGATGCTCGCGGTCTTCCTCGCGAGCCTCGCCGTGCTGCACGGCTTGCCCGAGCTCCCGTATCCCGAGCTCGCGTGGCTCTACGAGGATGTGCAGCTCTACGCGCGCATGCCGCTGCTCCTGGCACTGGCGCTCTCCGGGCTCGCGGCGTTTACACTCGTGCATTGGCTCCGCCTCGTGCGGCGCGCTCCCGCGGAGCAGAGCTTCCAGGATCGCCCGCTCCTCGATGCGAACCGCCGCTTCACGCGCGCGGGGCGCATCGCGCTCGCGGTGACCAGCGCGCTCTTGCTCCTGCTCGCGCACGCCGCGTGGGTGCAGCTCCACATGTTCGCGGGCGGGCGCTCGTTCCACGCGACGGCGCCGCTCGGCAACGCGCCCTGGCAGCAATCGCCGCTTAACCCGCTCGCGCTGACCCCGGCGCTACGCGCGGCGTTGCAGGACAGCGAAGCGCATCTCGCGCGCGCCGAGCAGCTCTCCTTGCTGCCCGATGTGCGCATCCCCGCGCGGCGCGCGTGGATCGCGCTCTGCCGCGGCGATCTCGCCGGCGCGCAGACACATCTCGCGCACGCGATCGAACGCGAGCCGAGCTGGCCGAAGCTGCATCACGAGCGCGCGCGCCTCTTCCTGCTGCAGGGCGAGCTCGCCGCGGCCGAGCGCTCCGCGCGCGAAGCCAGCGCGCTCGACAAACACTACGCGCCGTCGCGCTATCTGCTCGCAGGTCTGCAGATGCAGCGCGGCGCTCCGCAGGAAGCGGCCGCGACGCTGCGCGAGCTGATCGCGAAGAATCCCCGTGCACTCGAGGCCCGCGCCCAGCTCGTCACCTGCCTCGAGGTCGCGGAGCAACCGCGCGCGGCGGAGCTCGAGGCGCTCCTCACCGCGGTGCGCGAGGCGCCCGACGCGCCCGCTGCTGCCGAGCTCCGCGCCGCGGAGCTCCTGCTGCAGAGCAGCGCCGTGCGCACGGCGATCGAGCTGCTCGAGCGCTTCGCCGCGGCGCATCCGCGTGAGCGGCGGGCTGCGGAGCTGTTGGCTGCGGCGTACGGCATGGCGGGCGATGCGGCGCGTGCGGCGGAGTGGGAACGGCGAGTGCGGGAGATGCGGTAGGATCGATCGAATGGAGACCTACGTCCTCGCCCTGAGCCTCCACCTCCTCGCCGCCTGCATCTGGACCGGCGGCCACCTCGTCCTCGCGCTCTCGGCGCTGCCGCGCGCGCTGCGCCGCCGCGACGTGACGGTGATCACGCAGTACGAAGCGCTCTTCGAGCGCGTCGGGTTACCGGCGCTGCTCGTGCAGGTAGGGACCGGGCTCTGGCTCGCGCACTACCGCGTGGAGGACGTGGCGCTGTGGTTCGACTTCGACCTGCCGTACGCGCGGCCGATCGGCTACAAGCTGATCCTGCTCGCGGCGACGGTGGCGCTCGCGCTGCACGCGCGTTTGCGCTTGATCCCCGGGCTCGACGCGGCACGCTTGCCGCTGCTCGCGCTGCACATCGTCGCGGTGACCGTGCTCGGTATCCTCTTCGTCCTCGTCGGGATGAACCTGCGTCTCGGACTCGGCTGGTGAGCCTCATGCGCACGCGCTTCCTCGCCTTGCTCTCGCTCGTCTCCCTCGGCGGGTTCTCGCGCGCCGAGGCGCTGCTCGCGCTCGCGAGCGCACAGGAGCCCGCGCCCGCGCCGGCGCCCGCGATCGTCCTGCTGCTCGCGCAGCCCCGTACGCTCGACGTCGAACGATTCCGTCTTCGCCTCGCGGAACTGCTCGAGATGGAGATCGCTGCCGAGCCGATCGCGAAGGGCGCTTGGCTGCAGGGCGATGGTGCGGCGCTTCGCGGTGGGCGCGATACGCAGCGGTGGAACCTGCGTGCGACGGAGGTCGAGCCCCTCCGCGACGCGGCGATGCCGCATCTCGCGCCCGAAGAACGCGAGGCGCTGCGCGCGCATCGCGCGCGCTTGGTGATCTCCACGGATCCCGTCACCGGAGACGAAGCGCTGGTCGCGGCGTACCGCATGGTCGGTGTCGTCGCCGCCGCGGCCCTCGGAAGCGACGTGCTCGGGATCGGCGCGGTGCATCACGGCACCTTCGATGTCTACGACGGCGACGAGGAGGCTCTGAGCCAGGACCTGCTCGGCAAGGATCCGCTCCAGGCGCTCGCGCCGCGGATGATGTCGAGCTTGGTGATCTTGCTCGCGGCCCCTCGGAAGCTCGAGGAGGCCGAGCTGCGGAAGCGCCTCGGCGAGGAGCTGAAGGCGGAGTTCGCCGGCCTCGACCAAGCGAAGGACAGCGATCGCTACATCGTCGTCAGCGATCCGCTCGCGGCGATCTCGCTCGGCGATCAGATGGTCTTCGTCTCCATGGGGTCGCGTTGGGAAGGGCAGCTGGAGACGGTCGAGGCGGCGCGCAATCTCCCCGCGCTCGCCGCCATCGAACGACACAAGGCGGTGCTGCATCTGGCGACTTCCGGCGCTCCCGACAGCGCCGCGGAGCTCGAGCGACGCCGGCTCCTCGGCCGCTGTGCCGCGGCGCTCTGGGCCGAGGACATGCTCGCCTTGAGCTGGCACTGTCATCCGGCGTGGGTCGTTCCCAGCGCCGAACTCCCCGCGCAGCTTCGCGCGGAGGATCCCGTCGCGGCGACGCTGGGCGAGCTCTCCGCGCCGGTCGTGCAGGCCGAGGACGCGACCGCGATGGAGCGCGCGATCGCCGCAGCGCGCGCGACGTGGAAGCAAGGCGCCGCGCATCATGCCGCGGGCGGCGAGCTCTCGGCGAAGTTCCCCTTCCGGACCCGCAAGGGCGGCGAGGAGCACATCTGGATCCAGGTGACCGCGATCGAAGGCGAGCTCGTGCGCGGGAAGCTGGCCAACGAGCCCCGCGACTTGGAAGGCTTGAAGCTCGGCAGCTCCGTGAGCTGCAAGCTCTCCGAGCTCAGCGACTGGTTCTACGAGCAGGACGGCAAGATGATCGGCGGGACCACGGTGAAGTTGCTGCTCGAGCAGGAGCAGCGGAAGAAGAAGGGCGGTTGAGCGTGCGCCATGCGCTCGACCGCGCGCGCGGCGCCTCGGCTCGGGAAGAACGAGAGGGAAGAATCGCAGATCGTTGAGTTCTCCTTCGAGCCTTCGGACTCTGGTCACTCGCCGTGACCGACTTCAACCTAGCTCTCGACTTGGATGCGCTGGCCGACCAGCGCGAGTTCGCGCGCCGCGTCGCTCGGGCCGTCGTCCGCGACGAGCACATCGCCGAGGACATCGCGCAGGACGCGCTGATCAGCACGTTCGCTTCGCGGCCACTGCTGCTGCGCTCGATGCGCGCGTGGATCGGCCAAGTCGCGCGGAACCGCGCACGCCGCTGGCGACGGCGCGAAGAGCAGCGCCGCCAGCGCGAGAGCGCGGTAGCGCGTCCGGAGAGCGCGGAGGAGCGCAGCGCTCGCGACCTGGAGCTCCAGCGCGAGCTCCTCGAGGCGCTCGGCGCGCTCGAGGCGCACTACCGAACCGCGCTCTATCTGCGCTACTTCGAAGAGCATCCGCCGAGCCGCATCGCCGCCGAGCTCGGCGTGCCGGTGGCCACGGTGAAGACACGGCTCCAGCGTGGACTCGTGCAACTGCGCGTCGAGCTCCAACGACGACATGGCGGTGTGCCCCGCGCCTGGCTTCCCGCGTTCACGCTCTTCGCCTTCCCGCAAGGAGGCACCGGCGTGTTGACGGCCACCGCATCACTCGCGGTCTCGTCACTGACCGTGCCGAAGCTCCTCCTCAGTGCGGCGCTGCTCGTCGCGCTGCTCGGTGCAGCGTGGCTGGCATCCCCAACCGAGGATGCGAGAACTCCCGCTCGCTCCATCGCAGCGACGACTTCGGATCTTCTCGAAGTAGAGGCCCCTGGCGGCGGCGATCCCTCGATCGCGCGCCGCGTGACGAGTAGGGCAGAGGAGCGCGAGGTTCACGAGCTGAGCGCGCCCACGCCTCTCGCGGCGAGGTCCACACCCACGCTGCGTGGGCGCTGCGTCGCTGCCGAGACCGGCCAGCCTCTCGCGCGTTGCCGGATCCGACTCCGTGGAAAGGCGATGAATGCACAGATCGCCGCGATGCATGCGCTTGCGCCTTGGCCCGCGCCGGAAGAGCTCTTGACCCGAGAGGACGGTACCTTCGCGCTGCGCTTCGATCCTCCCGCGGGCTGGGAGCTCAACTTGAGTGTGCAGTGCGAAGGACGTGTTCTACGTCGCGCGCACTTCGACATCGACCGAGCCCCTAGCTCGCGGGATCTCGGCGACATCGCATTGCTGCTTGGACAGAACCTCTCCGGCACCGTCGTCGATGCGCGCGGAGTCGCCGTAGCGGGAGCGTGGGTGCACGTCGGCGACCTGCCGATCGCGCTCGGCGAGCGCGCGAGCTTGGTCTCGAGTGGGAAGAGCGTGGGCCTCTCGGATGCGTCGGGGCACTTCGAGCTGGAATCGCCGGTCCCTGCAGGAACCTGGACTCTCCACGCCGGTGGCCCGGACATCGTCCCCAGCGCAGCGGTACCAGTGTCCGTCCCCGAGACCCTCGATGCTGCGCCTCTGCTCGTGCGCGTCGAGCGTCGCTCGCTGCCCTGGATCGAAGGCGTGGTCGTCGATGAACTGGGGATCGGCGTTCCGCGCGTGCTCGTCGGCGCGACGGCTCCCGATGGCAGCGCGGATGGACGCAACTCGGGCACGCGCGAAGACGGGACCTTCCGCATCCGCGCCCTGAAACCGAGCTCTGCTCCTGTTCAGCTCTCGATCCTCGATTCCGGCGAATGCGAGCAGCCGCTCGAGGCGCTTCCTACCTGCGCCTGGGGTAGCCGCGAGGTGCGCATCGTGCTGCGCCGCGGCTTGGCCTTCGACCTCCGCGTCGTCGAGCGCAGCAGCGGTGAGCCCGTGCTCGACTACGCGGTGAGCTGCTGGAACCCGTGGAGCAAGCGCCCGAACCCCACGGCGCTGCGTCATGTAGGTCCTCACGACGGCGGGGAGGTCACGATCACCGGCATCGAGCGCGGTCGCAACGTCCTCTACGTCCACCCGCTCTCGCGGGATCACCTCCGCAGCGCAGCCTTCGAGTTCGAGGCCGGCTCGGCAACCGTGACACCCCTCGTCGTCGAGGTCGAGCGCCTCGCTCCGCTGCGTGTGCGCGTCGTGGATGGAGGGGGAATTGCGGTTCCTGGGGCTTCCGTGGAATCGGTGGCGCTCGGGCGAGCCGAGCTCGGGCCGCGCGAAGCCGTGTTCGATCGCTTCGTCCACACCTGGATGCCGGGAGAGTCGCGGCACGAGCTGCTCGCGCGCAGCACGACCGATGCCGAGGGGCGCGTCTCCGTAGGTGCTCCGGAGCGACGCGAGCGGATCGTCCTACGCGTCCAACATCCGGCTTTCGCTCCGCGCGTCGTCGATCTCGGCTCCTCGTCGATGGGTGGAGAGCTCCAGATCTCGCTCGCGCGCGGCGGAGCGATCGCCGGCCGGATCCTGCTTGGTTCGCACGCAGCCAGCCGCTTGCGCTCCGAGGTCTTTCGCGTCGAAGAGGAGCGCATGATCGGCCGTCGCCCCAGCACGCGACTCGTGGAGCTCCGCGCCGATGGGAGCTTCCTCGTCACCGGACTCGCTCCCGGAACCTACACCGCGGAGCTGTCGACGATCTCCGGCCCCCTGCTGCCGCTTCCCGGCGGTTCGAGCTCGAGCGTTGCGCCGCTGCCGGCTCACGTGCCGAAGGTCGTCGTCATGGAAGGGCAGACGAGCGAGCTCGAGATCGACCTTGCCTATCGAGCGCTGGCGACGCTGCATGCACGCGTGCTCCTCGAAGGCGAACCGTGGACGCGAGCCGAGCTGCAACTCCGCGGCCGAGGCGCCGCATCGGGACCGCACGTGCTGGATGCCGCTGGAGCTTGCACGATCTCGGGGATCCTCCCCGGCACCTATACTGCCCAGCTGCGCGTCGTCCGCGCGAGCTCGCCGCGAGCGGTGACCTACGAGTGCATGGAGCCGCTCGATCTGGCTCCGGGAGCAGAGCTGCACCACACGCTGCACTTCGTACATCGCCGCGCGACGCTGGTGATGCTGGAGCGCGATGGCACGACGCCCGCGATCCTGCGCGATCTCCAAGTGATCAGCGTCAACGGTCGGGAGGAACTCCGCACCGATGAAGCCGGGCGGATCGTCCTCGACGGCGCTCCCTCGACCGAGATCACGATCTGCGAGGGCTTCGGAGGACGCTTGGGCCCCCGGCTCGCGACCTGCGTGCTGCCGCGGGAGCCGCGCGATCCCGAGCTGCGGGTCACGCTGGGGAGTGGAGATCGCTGATCTCGATGCGACGCGGATGTTGGCGACTCGAGGAGCTCAGAGCTCGTGCAGCTGCAGCGCGAGCGTCCCGAAGATGCCGCGGATCCTGCCGGCGGCAGAGCTCGACGGCGAGCTCGAGGAAGACCGGGAGATCCGGCGGCACCGTGAGGAGCAGCGAGATCCCCGGCACTTGCGCATCTCGCGGCGCGCGCCAACGCGCGAAGCACGCGCGACAGAAGAGTTCCGTCGTGCGCTCGCTCCGCCAGTAGCGGACGGCGATTCGCAGCGCGGCAGCGCTCTCCGCGATGCCGCCGCAGGGCTACGCCGAGCTGCGCGCGGGCATCGAGGAGCTCTCGACCGGGGAGATCTTGGGGCCTCGAGTCGCGCGCACTCAACGCGGCTGGAGGATCGCCCTCCAGCCACCGCTGAACGCGAGCAGGTTCGCGAAGGCGCCGTTCGGATCCAGAGCGAGCACCTGCGTGTAGAAGTTCAATCCTTGCAGCAGCGGATCGCCCGGCAGCGGGAGCACGAGCTGTGCAGTGCCGCGGAGATCCGTCGTCGCGGTGAAGGGCGCGTAGGGCAGCACCAAGTCGACGAGCAGGTTGCAGCCACCGCCGACGGGGACGTTCCACGGACCGAAGCCGACGTTCCAGGTCACGGCGGTGGACGGGCGAGCGCCTTCCAGCGCGAGCGTGAACGAGCGGTTGCCCAGGTACGGTGGGTTCAGGGCGCTGAGCTTCGGCACGAGGCCTCCCGTCCCCGGGCAGCCGTAGGCGTAGGCGAGGCTCATCGCCGGAGGATCCATCGCGAAGGGCTCGACACCCGTAGCGCTCGTGAACGCAGAGAGCCACACGCGATCCCCGGCGAAGGCGAAGCCTTGCGGGTCGGAGCCGTGTGGACCGGGCTCGATCTCGGCGTGCAGCGAGGTGCCGACGGTCGTGCCATCGGTGCGCCATACTTCGAAGCCGCTCGCGGAGCGCGCGCCGGGGAAGAGTGCTGTGTCGGAGCCGGGCGGCACGAAGAACTCGCCGTCGTGGAAGAAGTAGGAGCCCGCACCGCGCGACTTCAGTCCGGACTCGGCGCCAGGAAAGACATCGCGCAAGAGCTGCGTTCCGCCGTTCGTACCATCGCTGATCCACGGCTCCCAACCGCTCCCGCTCGCGTAGCCGGCGAAGAGGAGGCGCGTCCCGAGCGAGGTAAGGCTGCTGGCGCCGACGACATTGGTCTCGAGCGCCGGGAACGAGCGCACGAGCGCGGCCGTAGCGCCGGAGGTCGTGGTGCTGTAGAGCCCTCCCGCCGCCGGCGTGGTCGCGATGCAATAGAGCAGGCCGCCGTGCCAGAGCAGCTCCTGGAAGTAGGTGCTCGCGCTGCCGCCGGAGAGGTTCGCGACGAGCTGCGTGCCCGCGGCGGTCCCGTTCGAGCGCCAGAGCTCGAGGCCGTTCGTGCCATCGTCCGCCGCGAAGAAGATGTGGGTCTCCGAGGCCGCGAAGCGCACGCCGCTGAGCTGCGGGATGCTGCTCGCGCTGCCGGGGCGGATGTCCTTCACGAGCTGCGTTCCCGCCGTCGTCCCATCGCTCGACCAGAGCTCGACGCCCTCGGCCGTGGAGGAGGCGAAGAAGTAGGCTCGCGAGCCCAGCCTGACGATCTCGCTGGCGATGAAGTTGTTGCCGTTGTACGAACCCGCACCTGGCACGATGTCCTTCAGCAGCGTCGTGCCCGCGGTGGTCCCGTCCGTGCGCCAGAGCTCGTTGCCGTAGCTCGGCGTCACCGCGAAGAAGAGCGCGTAGCCGTCCATGGCCGTGAGCTCGGTGAGGGACGAGGTCGCGCTGCCGGGATTCAGGTCCGCGAGCAGCCCCGTGCCGCTGGGCGTCCCGTCGGTGACGCAGAGCTCGGCACCGAGGCCGGTGACGGTCGCACGGAAGACCGTGAGCGGGCCGAGCTCCGCATGCTCTTGGTACACACTCAGCGACCCGAGCGTGCCCGCGTTCAGATCGCCGAGCGACAGCGTGCCCGCGCTCGTGCCATCGCTGCCGTAGGGCTCCGTGCCGCTGGTGCCATCATCGGCCGCGAACCACGCGGGCGCGCCCGGAGCGCTGCCTAGGAAGCCGTAGGGATGCGAGCTCGCCGAGCCCGTCGCGCCCGGCAGGAGCAAGCTGGTCCCGCCGTTCGTCCCGTCGGTGCGATACCAGTAGGTGATCTGGCCGTCGGGGAACGCCGTGAACAGCGCGCGCCCACCCGTCGCCTGCGCCCAGAGCCGCGGGATCGAGGAACCCGTGAGCGAGATGTCGCGCACCAGCGTCGTGCCCACGCTGGTCGCGTCGGTCTTCCAGAGCTCGATGCCGTTGCTCCCGTCGTTCGCAGCGAAGAGCACGCGCAGCGGCGAGGTCGAGAGGGTCAGGAAACCCTCGGGATCACCAGCTCCACGCGGAAGCCAGTCCTTCACCTGCACCGTCCCGCGCGCCGTGCCGTCGGTCTTCCAGAGCTCGCGTCCGCTCGCGGGAAGCTCGGCGGAGAAGAGCACGGTGTTGCCGGCGATGAAGGGCACGGGATCGGAGCCCGTGCTGCCCGCATACACATCCTCGATCAAGGTCGTGCCGCCGGTCGAGGTGTCGTGCTCCCAGAGCTCGCGTCCGTAGGCCAGGCGGAACGCGGAGAAGTAGAACTTCACCGTGCCACCGAAGTTGCCGACCGCGAAGTCCCGCGGAGAGGAGCCGAGCGCGCCCGGATTCACGTCGCCCGCGAGCGTCGCTCCGGTGTCGCGCGTGACGTAGGGCTCGCGACCGACGGTCGAGCTTTCGGCGCTGAACATCACGTGACCGCCGGAGCTCACGAAGCCCTCCGGCGAGGAGCTCGCCGAGCCCGGGCGGATGTCGGCGCGCAGCGCCGCACCGGAGTTGCTTGCTTCCCAGAGCTCGATACCGTGCACGCCGTCGTTGGCGGCGAAGAGCGCCAGCGCGAACGGCACGCCGGAGATGACGCGGACACCCCAGACGATCTCGGAGGTCGTGGTCATCGAGCCCGTCGTTCCCGGCCGCACGTCGAAGGCGAGCGCCGTCCCGCCGCTCGTGCCATCGCTGTACCAGAGCTCGCGTCCGTAGGTGGGATGGACCGCGGAGAAGAAGATCAGGTTGTTCACCAGCGTGAGCTGGATCGGGCTCGAGCTCTCCTCGCCGCTATAGATGTCGCGCACGCGGTAGGTGCCCCCCGTCGTGCCGTCGGAGCGCCAGAGCTCTCGGCCCAGCTCCTGCGTCCGCGCCGCGAAGTAGAGCACTCCCCCCATGGCGACGAACTGATCCGGTGCCGAGGAGAAGCTGCCCGGCGCGATGTCGAGCACGAGCGAGGTTCCGCCGCTCGTTCCGTCCGTCTTCCAGAGCTCGGAGCCGCAGGCCTGCGTGAACCCCGCGAAGAAGGTCGTCGTCCCCACGAGGAGGGCCGGGCCATCGCCCTGCAGCAAGCTGGTCTCAGCCCCGGTGGCGAGGTCGCGCACCAGGCTGGGCGTTCCTTGAGCGGAGAGCGGTGCCGCCGACGCACCGAGGAGCAGACAGGAGAAGAGATGGCGACGCAGCATGGGCTCCGAGACCTCGCGCTGGGGCTCGGAGCGAGGCGCGCGACATCGCGGGCGTCGTGCCGAGGGCGGGATGAAGGGGTCATCCGGCCCTGGAGTGGGTTGTTACGGGGAATCTACCTGCCGCGCGGGCCGAAGGCTCCCATCGGCCTGCCTCTCTGCGCTCAGAGAGTGAGCAAGAATGGCTCACGAACGGGCTGCAGCGCCGTCAGGCGCTGCGCCAGCAGGTATCTGAGAGGCTGTATGCTCGATTTCTGCTCAGCCTCTCAGTGCGCGGTGGCCACATCCACCGGCCGATACCCACCGCGCCCGCGGTAGTAGAGCAGCAGGCCGAGGTAGACCGCGAGCATGGCGATGGGGAAGAGCGCCACCTTCTGCAGCGTGTCCTGCTGCACGCCGGCCTTGGCATCCGCGATGACCTTCTGCTCCTCGGCGGTGGCGGTCTTCAGCTTCTCCTCGTCGACGGCCTTGTAGCTGCCGAGCAGGCCCGTCTTCTCGACCATCACCTTCTCGTGCACGGCGGCGTCCTTCGCCTTCACCGTGCTGTCGAGGGTCGTGTCCTGCATGAAGCCGAGGAGCATCGCGCCGATCACGCCGACGCCGAGCATGCCGACGCCGCCCGTGGCGTTCAGCGCCAGCGCGCCGCCCTTCGGGCACTGCTCGGTCACCACGCCGAGCATGGTCGGCCAGAAGAAGCTCTTGCCGACCGCGTAGAGCGTCGCGGCTCCGAAGATCAGGGGGGTGTTGCTCGCGTGCGAGAGGGCCACCAGGCCGAGGGCCGCGAGCAGCGAGCAGCCGGCGAGGACGCCGATGGGGGAGAGCTTGTGGAGGATCGGGCCGGCGCAGAAGCGCAGGATCATCATCAGCGCAGAAGTGTAGAGCAGAACGTACGGGCCGTTGGCGCCGAGGATCGGCTTCATCAGGTCGCTCACCCAGCTATCGACGCCGAGCTCCGTCGTGGCGAGCGGCACCATGATGAGGAGCAGGAGCAAGAAGAGCGGGCGCCCGAGCGAGCGGGTGTAGGCGAACATCGCTATGGCGGAGCCCGCGGCGATGACCGAGCCGACCATCATCGGGTCCGGATTGCTGGTGGTCGAACGCACCAGCTCGACGGCCATCAGCCAGACGATGATGAAGGTGCCGGCCGCACCGACTTCCTTCAGCATGTCGCGGTAGAGGCCGCCCGCGGCGACGCGCTCGTTCACCGGGAAGCTCTGGAAGGCCAGGATCACCACGTAGAGGACCGCGGGGATGGCGAGCAGCCACATCTTGGTCTGCCACGCCATGTCGACGGGCAAGCTCAGCGCCAGCAAGCCGGCGAGCACCAGGCCGCCCGGCCAACCCGCGTGGAGGATGTTCAGCCAGCGCGACTTGTCGTGCTTGAACTGGGTCGCGACGACGGGATTGATGTAGGCCTCGACGGTCCCGTTGCCGAGCGCCACGACGAAGTTCGCCCAGTAGAGCTCTTCGTAGCTCTTGGCGCTCACGGTCATGACCAGCGAGATCATGTGGCAGGCGAAGCCGAAGAACATCGCGGTCTTGTAGCCGATCCTGTCGATGATCAGGCTGAAGATCACGATGCTGATGGCGAAGGGCCACAAGCCGACGCCCAAGAGCTCGCCCTTCTGGGTCGCCGAGAAGTTGAACTCCTTCGCCCATCCATCCATCAGGAAGACGCGCAGGATGAAGCCGAACGCCGTCGTGATCAGGGCGATGAAGCAGCCCCAGAACAGCAGCTTGTCGGATCTCGGGACGAGGCTCATGTGGCGGGCTCGGAGGGTTGGGGGGGCCAGCGGAAGCGCGCGTGCTTCCCTCTTCGAACTACGAGAGAAGCCGAAGGGATCGACCTCGCGGGGACGATCTGAGCGCGGTCGTTCCCATGACGCGCGAGACCCTATGCCGCGCGCGCAGAGGATTCAAATCCGTTCTTCGGCGCGCTCCGAGAGTCGCTCACTTCCCGCTGGTCGGCTGGTCGCGTTCTTCGCGCACGCCGTAGCCGCGCGCCGGGCTGTCTTCGCGCAAGTGGAGATCGCCCTGCTCCGCGTCGCGGAAGAGCGGATCCGCGCCGCCGGCGACGCGGGTCTGTCGCACGCCGAGCTCCGCCGGCAGCTGTGCCTGTGGAGCGTCGAGCGCGAACCAGTACGTCGCGTCCAGCGCGCAGGTCTCGGGCGCGGTTCCCGGGCCGATGTTCACGAACGAGCGCAGCTCTGAACGGCGATACGCGATGAGGTTCCGCGAGAGCTGCACGTTGCGGCACGGGGAGAACTCCGGACCGTTCGACTCTTGCAGGACGCGGAGCACCCAGCGCTGCGGCGCATAGATCGTGTTGTGACGAACGATCGCGCCATCGACGCCGACGAACGCGAGCGGCGCCTGCGAGCCGACGAAGCTGCAGTCCTCGATGGTGATGCGCCGCGCCTCGGCGTCATCCTTGCCCGTGAGCGCCGGTCGGAAGTATGGCTTGCCCGTCGAGCCACCGGCATTCACCGCGCGCTGCCCGGCGTGGACGAAGCGCGAGCGCCGGATCGCGATGTCGCTCGAGCCGCCCTTCGCCTGCACGCCGCTCGCGGCGGGTTCTCGCGCGTCGTCCTCGAAGCTGCAGCGCTCGATGGTCGCGCGATGGCAGCCCACGAGATCGACCGCCGAGCCGCCGCGGCCCCAGCGGCGCACCGTGCAGCGCTCGACGTGGAGGTCGACGACACCGGAGAGCTTGATGCCGTCGGCGTTCGCGCGGCCGCCGACGTCCTCGACGAGCAGGTTCACGAGCTTCAGGTGATGCGCCGGCGTCTCGATCGTCCCGCCGTCATCGATGTTGATGCCATTCTGCGGCGCGCCGCGCACGACGAGATCCAACAGCTCGACGTGGGCACATTCGGAGAGCTGGAGACCACCCTCGAAGAGCGGCGGCGCCGCGGGATCCAGGGCGCCGAGGCGAATCGGTTGATCCGGCTTGCCCTGCCAACCGACCGCGTGCAGGGAGCCGTAGCTCCCGCTCGCGAGGAGGAGCGTATCGCCGGGACGAGCCGCGGCGGCCGCGGCGCGGAGCTCCTCGCGCGTGCGGATCTCGAGGCGCCGTTCCTGGGCTGCGGCGCGCGAGACGAGCAGAGCGAAGGAGGCGAGCAGGAGCCAGCAGGCGGCGCGTGTCATGAGCGCATCCTACGCGCGCTCGGCCCGACGGCTCGACCGGCTAGAAGCGGAAGCTCACGCCGAAGAAGGGGCCATCGAAGCGGATGTCGTAGACCAAGCGCTGCGAGCCGGTGCCGGAGTCGTAGTCGATCGAGAGCCAGCGATAGCCGGCGTTCAAGCTGGCGAAGCTCGAGAAGGGCCAGTCCATCCCCGTGACCGCGTTCCACGTCGCGTCGGCTCCCCCGGCTCCGGCGTCGAAGCGCCCGATCAGCCCGAGGCCATCCGTGGCTCCAGCGCGGAAGCGCGCGCCGAGGAAGAGGTCGGCCCAAGACTCCGTTCCGGAGAGCCGATCTCCGGTGCTGCGCTCGCGGACCCGCGCGCGTAGGAAATGGGCCCGCACGCCTCCGAGCGGCTCGACTCCCAGCGTGCCGAGCGCACCCAGGTCCTCGCGCACGATCTCGTACGCCTGACCGAGCTCGAGGATCGTCTGCGAGAACTCGATCTCGAGCGAGCCGGCGCTCGAGGATACATCGCGCTCGAGCCGCAGGAAGTCGAGCTCGCCGAAGAGCGAGATCGGGCCGACCTTGGCTTCGCCGTGGATCACCAAGGTGTTCACGAGGGTGTCGACTGGACCCGAGGCACCGCTGCTGCCGAAGTCCGAGACTCCTGCGCCCCGCGCGACCTTGCCCTCGACTTGCGGCACCCAGAGGTACGGCCGCAGCTCGAAGCGCCATGCGTCGTCTGCGGCAAGCGCGTCGGTCGCGGAAGCCGCGAGCGGGACCTCCTGCGGTGGCGCCGTCTCTGTCCGGGCGATGTCGGCTACGCGGCGCGGCGATGCGAAGTCGAAGAGCGGCGCGCTCTCGGCTGCGCCGTGCGAAGGCCGCGGAGGCGAGCTCGTCGCGCAGGCGCACGCGCCGAGCAGCGCCGCGCCAGCGCCGAGAGCATTCGATAGGAGCCGGCCGAGGGCGAAGACCCGTGCGCGCGCCCTTTCGGGCTCCGCAATCGCGAAGAGGAGCAAAGGCAGGAGTTCCGCAGGTCTCGCCCGAAGATGCGATCCCTTCCGCTGCGTTCGGCAGGCAGAGGATGGTCGAGGCGGGGCATCGCGATCGACCGGCGACACCGTACGGCACGCGCGCGCCCGCGTCGACAGCGCACGGGACGGCGCCTCAGCGGCGAACGCGAACCGCGAGGCCCGGCGTCGCCGTGAAGCCGCGCGGCGCGGCCGCGCTGGCGCAGAACGCTTGCACCGCGAGATCGCCGGCGAGGAGCTCGTTCGGCAGGTCGAGTGCTAGGCTCGCGGTCCCACCGACGACGGCGACCGGCGGCGAGAGCACCCAGAGCGGGAAGGTGCGCAGCGCGCAGCCATCGACGCCGAGCTCGATCGACATCCCCTGCATGCCGAAGGCGAACGCGGCGACGCTCGACGCCGCGATCCCGGTCGCGCGCAGCTCGATCCGCTCGCCCGGTCGCGGGCAGCCCACGAGGGATAGCGACGGGACGCTGCCGTCTGGCAGCGCGCAGCCGAAGCCGAAGCTCTCCGCACCGCCCGGGCACGCCGCGGCCTGGACCGTGAGGCTGACCACGCCGAGGTTCGAATCGCTGCGGCCGTCGTTCGCCGCATAGGAGTAGCTGTCCGGTCCGACGTATCCCGCGAAGGCGCGATAGCGCGCGCGCGTGCCATCGAACGCGACGGTACCGTGCGCGGGCTGCTCGACGATGCGCAGGATGAGCGGATCGTTGTTCGCATCGGTGCCGCTCAGCACGAGGAGGGCCTCGCGATCGGTCGGCGTCGAGGCGCTGCGAGCCGCGACCTGCGGCGGAGTGTTGGTCGTCGGGTCGTCGCTCGTCGGGCCGTTGTGGCACTCGTAGCAGCCGACCTCGAAGCCGCGCCAGAACGTGCGCGCGCCGTAGCGCGTGCTCAGCGTGCGGTCCATGCTCGCGCGGGAGAGCAGCGTGCCGCGGAAGGTCGCGCCGTGGCACGCGCTGCAGCCGGAGGTACCCAAGCGCTCGGCGACATCGCCGTGGCGATCGACCCAGTCGGCGCCGACGGGATGCAGGCCGTGCGGCCCGTTGATCTGCGTCTCGCCGAGGTTCGTGTGGCAGGTGCTGCACTCGACGATCGTGCCGACGTGGCCTTGGAGGCGGAGGCTCTGCAGGTTGTCGTTCTCCTCCGAGGTCGGGTAGATCGCGTGCGTCGGTCCGTGGCACGCGGAGCACTGCAGGCCGCCGTGACCGGCCGAGAAGCGGTAGAGCGAGGTGCCCGGCAGCGGCACGTCGGGATTGGTCGCGAAGCGCGGGTTCGGCGTCGTGCGCATGTGACCCGGCGTATCGAAGACGTCCGTGAAGCGGAGCGCGCCCGCGTTCGACAGCACGTCACCGGTGTGGCAGCTCTGGCAGTTCGGCTCCTCGAGCCAGCCGTTGCGCCCGGCGGCTCCGACCGCGCTCATCGCGCCGTGGCAGCTCTGGCACGACATCGCGTAGTCGCCATCGGCGCCGATCGCCTTGCCCATCGCGCCGCGCAGGCACTTCGTATCGCTCCCCGGGTGGCAGCTATAGCAGGCGCTGCGATCGGAGATGTCGTCGAGGCGGCGCCCATCGGCGAGCCGCGCATCGGCGTGGCCGCCGTGCATCGCCGCGGTGAGCGGCGAGACGCCGGCGACGCCGGTTCCCGGCAGCGCATTCGAGCCATGGCAACGCGCGCAGAGGATCGGCGTGCTCATGTTTGTCGCGGTGGCGTAGAGGCCCATCGGCGAGTAGCCCGCGGCGGCGAGCGCTTGCTGATAGAGCGGCGTGCCGCGGTGCCGATCGTCGTGCAGGCGCAAGATGTTCAGGCGGTCGTCGCGCATGCCCATCGCGTAGACCCAGCCCGAGCTCGGTCGCGCCTCCGGGTTGCTTCCCGAGGCGTGGCACATCACGCACTGCATCTCCGTGGAGACAGGCACCGTCGGCGTCGTGTCGGCCAGGAAGGTACCTTGGCCGTCGCGCGCGACGAGGCGCATCAGCGGATAGGGGTTCTTCTGCAGCAGATCGTCGAGCGGCGTGATCGGGATCCCCTCGGCCACGTACTCGGAAGAGCCCGCGCGGAAGCTCATCGCCTGCGGCACGTTCGCCGCCCCTGGCATGGAGAACCCCGCGAGCCCGCGATCGGGAGGCAAGCTCACGCCGAACAGCGCTTGCACGTGATCCCAGAAGTCGGTCTTGCCGATCGACGTGCGGTTGATCGAGCCGCGCGGATCCGCGACCGCTTCGTAGCTGAGACGAAAGCTGCTGCCGGCCCCGGTCGAGACGAGGCGCCCGCCGACGATGAGGTGCGCGTGCAGGTTGTTGTACGGCGGCAGGATCGAGAAGACGCTCGTGTCACCGTCCATGCAGTGCATGCCGAGGTCGTTCCACCCGAGCACGCGCGGAGGACCTTGGGGGGCGGCGTCGAGGGAGGCACTCGAGAGCGCGAGGGCGAGGGCCGCGAAGAGGAGGCGCGCGAGGTGGGGCGAGCGGAGCATGGGAACCTCTGCCCGAAGGCAGTGAGAGCGACGCGGGCGCGAGGCCAGCAGTAGGCGACGCTCGCGCTGCCGCGCTCTCGGGTCAATGCCCCGATGTGAGTAGGCACCCTACCCACGAGCCGCGCGCCGCGAGGCCATACTCCGCGCGGATGATCTCCACGAAGCGCGCGCAGTCAGCGCTTCGAGCTCGGCTTCGGCGTCGGCAAGAGCAATCGGCGCAGATGCTCCGCCTGCGCGGCGGTCGCCTCCGGGTCGATCTCGAGCTTCCAGCGCTCGCGTGCGCGCGCGTCTCCTGAGGTGCTGGCGAAGCGCAGGCCGAGCCACTGCAGCGCCTCGCTGTAGTCGAGCTCGGCGGTCGAGCGGATGGCGCGCTCGAAGAACGCGCTCTGATCGGCGCCCGCGATCTCGTCGGCGAGCGCCTCGAATTGCTCCGTCGTGAAGCCGCGCTCTCCGGAGTAGCGCGCGTAAGCGCGGCGCAGCAGCTCGTCGAGGCCGTGCGCGCCCTCCGTCGCCGTGCGCAAGCGGGCCTCGAGCGCGAAGCCGACGACGGGGCCTTTCACGTAATAGCTGATCGTCGCCTCTGGATCACCTCCGACGCCCGAGGTCGAGGTGGTCCAGACACCGAGCGAGGCTTCGGCCAAGGTCTGCTTCGCGCGCCCGGGCGAGCTCTGCAGGGCTCCGATGTGGTGCGAGACCATCGCGAGCCACGCGTCGACGCCGATCGCTCCGGAGCGCACGACGGCCAGATCGCCGATCCACGTGGTCAGCCCTTCGGAGATCCAGAGGTTCGCGGTGCGGGGGGGGCTCTCGTAGTCGAACGGTCCGAGCTCCACGGGGCGCAGCCGCTTCACGTTGAACGCGTGCGCGTACTCGTGCGCGAGGAACGAGAGCAGGCCGGCGTCGTCGGCGGTCTGGCGAGGATGCAAGCTGACCAAGGTGGAGTCCAAGTGCTCGAGGCCACCGTTCGCGCCGCGGAATCCCGCGAGGAACACGTAGCGCTCGAACGGAACCACGCCGAAGCTGTGGCAGATCTCCGTCGCGATGGGCTGCAGATGCTTCACGAGGAGCGCGTGATCGAACTCGCCGGGCGAGCCGAAGACCGCCCACTCGTGCCGCGCCCCGTCGACCTCGAAGGCGCTCGTCTCGATCGCGCCGAGCACGAGCGGCGCATCGACGAGAACGTCGTAGTCCGCGGCGCGGTAGTGCCGCGGCGCGCCGTCCGGGTGCGCGCGCAGCGCGGTCGCGACCTCGCGCCAGCCCTCCGGTAGCTCGACCCGCACGTCGTGCGGACGCGCGAGAGCGCCGACCTCAGCGATGAAGGTGGGCGGCCCGCAGAGCACCGCGAAGCTCGGCGCGATCTGGTTCCCCGTCACCGAGCGCTGCTCGCAGCGGAGGGAGTAGGTCGCGACGACCTCGGCCGCGCCGCGCGTGCCGATGCGCCAGCGCTGCTCCGTCGGCTGTTCGACCGCGAGCGCCACGCCATCGGCGCTGGCGGCGCGCAGCTCGAGCACGTTCCGCGCGTAGCTCTCGACGCGGTAGAAGCCCGGCGACCACGTGGGCAGGAAGAGCAGGAGCTCGTCCTTCCCCGCGGTGGGGAAGCGCGCCGTGACGACCGCGACGCGCTGCACGGGATCGTCGATGCGCAGCGTGTAGTGGACGCTCTGCGCGGCGAGGGGCGAGCCGAGCGCGAGAGCGAAGGCGAGCAGACGCAAGCTCTTGGTCAGCATGATTCGCCTTCTCGAGGGGCTATCGAAGCGTTGGGTCGCGATGGATCACGGCGGCAGGAGTCACGATCGAGACGGAGACCGTAGCTCGCGCAAGCGAGCCTGGCAAAGGAGAGCCGGGATGTCGCGATCGCGAAGGACCTGCACATCGACTCGCTTCTCTCCGCTGGATGGCGTCGGCTCAGCGCACGAACTCGCCCCGCCCCACCCGCTCGACATGGCACTGCGTGCACCGGGTACGCTCCGGGTGCACACAGCGCAGCTCCTCGCGCGCCGCGGGCCCGGTGTGACACGCCTGGCAGTCGCGGCGGAGATAGAGATCGTGCGGGATCACCGGTGGGGCGAGCTCGTGCGCGCGCGTGCCCTTTCGCAGGTCCTGGCGGAACGAGCGGAACTCGCTCGCGACGAAGAAGGAATCGCTCTCGCGATGCACGTGGCACTGATTGCAGCGCGCGAACTCGCCGCTCGTCTCGGAGCTCGCGAGGTGCGGATTCGGCGGCGCGAAGCCCAGGCCCGGGACTTCCAGGCCGCCGGGCTTGTGGCAGTTGAGACAGTTGCCGATCGCGCCGTGCGGCACGACGGGCGGCGCGCCGTCGTACGCGCGGCGCTCGGCGCGGAGTGCCGCACTCGTCTTCATCGCGCCGGGATGGCCCGGCACGGCGACCTTGCCGGTGTTCTCCGAGTCGCTGCACGCGGCGAAGAGCGACGCCGCGAGGGACAGGAGTGCCAGCGTGCGGAGCTTTGTCCTCATGGCGCGAGGCGCTCCAGCCGCACCGCGCACTTCTTGTAGTCGGGCTCCTTGGAGATGCTGTCCATCGCGTCCAGCGTGAGCAGGTTCGCGAGGCGGTGCTCATCGAAGAAGGGGACGAAGACGCTGCCTTCGACCGGGCGGCCGCGGCCGTCGATGCGCACGGGCAGATCGACCGCGCCGCGGCGCGAGGCGACGCGCACTTTGTCGCCGCTCTTCAGGCCCAGGCGATCGGCGTCGGCGCGGTTCAGCTCGACGTAGGCTTCGGGCATCGCTTGATGCAGCTCCTTCACGCGGCGCGTCATCGAGCCCGTGTGCCAGTGCTCGAGCACGCGCCCCGTGCAGAGCCAGAAGGGATAGGTCTCGTCGGGGACCTCCGCCGGCGGGTGATAGGGGCGCAGGAAGAACGCGGCCTTCTCGCCGTAGCCCTTCGCCTTGTAGAAGTGGACGCCGCGCGGCTTCTTCACGTAGGGATCGTGACCCGCCGCGTAGCGATAGCTCGTCTCCTTGCCTTCGACGACGGGCCAGAGCATGCCACGCGTCGCGCGGAGCTCGTCGTAGGAGGCCAAGTCCTTGCCGTGCCCCACGGTGAAGCGGCGGTACTCCTCGTACATCGGGCGATGCCAGTCGTCGCTGCTCCAGGGGAAGAGATGGCCCATGCCCATCCGCTTCGCCACTTCGATGATCTGCCAGGCGTCTTCCTTCGCTTCGCCGGGCGGCGGCACCATCTGGTTCCAGTGCTGCGTGCGGCGCTCGGAGTTGCCGAAGATGCCTTCGCGTTCGACCCAAGCCGCGGAAGGGAGGATGAGATCGGCGATGTCGGTCGTGGGGGTCGGGTAGATATCGCTCACGACGACGAAGCCACCGTCGTTCGCGTTGCGCTGGTAGCGCGAGAGGAAGGGCAGCGAGACGAGCGGGTTCGTCGTCTGGATCCAGAGGGCCTTCACGTCGCCGCGCTGAAACGCGCGGAAGAGGTCCATCGTGTGGTAGCCGGGCTGTGCGTCGATCGTGCCCTCGGGCACGCCCCAGATCTCCTCGGCCTTCTTGCGATGCTCGGGGTTGGTGACGACGAGGTCGGCGGGCAGGCGATTGGAGAGCGTCCCGACCTCGCGCGCGGTGCCGCACGCGGAGGGTTGCCCCGTCAGCGAGAAGGGGTTCGCGCCCGGGCGACCGATCTTGCCCGTGAGGAGATGCAGGTCGGTGATGAGGTTGTTCATCCACGTGCCGCGCACGTGCTGGTTCACGCCCATGCACCAGAGGCTCACCGTGCCGCGCTGGCGATCGGCATAGATCTGCGCTAGCGCTTCGAGCTGCGCGGGCGAGACGCCGCTGATCGTGGCGACCTTGGCCGGCGTGTAGTCGGCGAGGAAGCTCTTCAGCTCCTCCAAGCTCGCGTCCTTCACCTCGTCGGCGAACTCGTAGCTCTCCGCCTGCGCGCCGAAGCAGCCGTAGCCGATCTTCTCCAGGTCCTCGATGCCGCGCTTGAAGACCACGTTCTCGTCGACGAACGCGCGATCGACGGCGTTCTTCTCGAGGAGCAGGTGCAGGATCCCGTTCGCGATCGCGAGATCGCTGCCGGGCTGGAAGAGCACCACCATGTCCGCGTAGTCGCTCGTCGCGGTGCGGCGCGTGCAGAGATCGATGATCCGGGCGCTGGGCTTCCGCTTCTTCGTCTCGAGCAGGCGCGAGAAGAGCACCGGGTGCATCTCGGCCATGTTGTTGCCCCAGAGCACGAAGTCGTCGCCGGCCTCGAAGTCGGCGTAGCAGCCCATCGGCTCGTCGCTCTGGAACTGGGTCAGGAAGCCCATCACGGCCGAGGCCATGCAGAGCCGGGCGTTGGGGTCCAGGTTGTTGGACCGCAGGCCCGCCTTCACCCACTTCAACGCGGCGTAGCCGTCGAAGACGGTCCACTGGCCCGAGCCGTACATGCCGACCGAGCGCGGTCCATGATCCTTCAGGGCTGCACCGAAGCGTTCGGCGATGAGATCGAGAGCGACCTCCCAGCTCACGCGCTCGAGCGAGCCGTCGCTCTTCCGCCGCAGGGGATGCGTGAGCCGGTCCTTCCCGTAGAGGAAGCCCGGCAGGTGATAGCCCTTCACGCAGAGGAGTCCGCGGTTTACGGGGCTCTTCTCGTCGCCGCGCACGGCTTGCACGCGACCGCCCAGCACGCCCACTTCGACGCCGCAGCCCGTGCCGCAGAAGCGGCACGGCGCTTTGTCCCACTTCAGCTCCGGCGCGTTGCTGGGAGCTGTGAGCTCTGAGGCGAGAGCTTGGTCGCGCAGCGAGAACGCCGCGACGGCACCGGCCGAGCTCTGGAGGAACGCTCTGCGATCGACGCCGCTCATCGCTTCTCCCTCCACTGGTGCTCGGGACGCGCGAGGATCTCGTCGAGCAGGCGCTCCGCGTCCGCTGCGGCCTCGGCCTTGCCGTTCGTCTTGCCCTCCGCGATCACCGCGCGGGCCTGCGGGACGAACTCCATGTAGAAGCGCTCCGCGACCTCGTACATGCCGTGCCAGTGCGCATAGTCCGGCGCCATCATCGAGGCGCCGTGGCGCGCGCGTCGGCCCTCGTGGTGCCAGAGGTAGAACCAGGTCCATTCGAGCTCTTCGTCGAACTGCGTCGCCGTGAGCAGTCCGCCCTTGGTCATGAGCTGCACCAAGTCCTGGCAGGGCTTCGCGAACTTCTCGTTGTAGAGCACCACGAAGTCGTCGTACTGCTTGTAGAAGGAGTCGACGTAGTCCTGCGTGTGGCAATGCAGGCACACCTGCTTCATCGCGGCGCGCTTGTCTTCGGCCTTCTTCGCGACGAGCGAGGCGCGCTTCGCCGGGTCGGTCTCGGTGACGACCTTGCCGTGGATATCGGTGTCGAGCCACTGCGAGACGGGCGGGCGATTGGTCCAGGAGATACGCGTGCCGGGGTCGTGCGTGACGCTGCCGCCCTTCGAGTGCGCGGACATGTGGCAGGTGGCGCAGGTGGGTGCGGCGCTGTAGTCCTGCCCGAGCACCCAGGTCGCGGCGTCGAGGTTCATGTCGTCTTCCTTGTCGCGATAGGCGATCCCGTGCTTCGACTCCTCGTAGATCTCCTTCTGCGGGTGGTCGGGGCCGAGGTGGCACTTGCCGCAGTTCTCGGGGCGGCGCGCGCGGCGCGGCGAGAAGTCGTGGCGGCTGTGGCACGCGGAGCAGGAGCCTCGCGAGCCGTCGAGGTTGATGCGGCCGATGCCGGTGTTGGGCCAGGTGCCGTCGTGGAAGAGGGGCTTCCCGCTCGCGTTCTTGATGACCCGGCCGACCGCGGCGAGATCGGTGGGCTTGCCGTCCGGGCCCGGCTTCAAGTCATCGACGGTGATCATCTTGCCGTCGCTCGATTGCAGCGCGACCTTCGAGCCGTGGCACTGCTGGCAGCCGACGAACGCGGAGGCCATCCCGTTCACCTCGCGGATGTCGGGGCGGCCTGGCGTCGGCGCGTGCGGGTTGAAGATCTTCGATTGATTGTCCTTCGAGACGCCGCCCTCGACCTTCTCGGCGAGGAAGTTGTCGAGGGACGCCAAGATGTTCCCCGCGGCCGCGTGATGCGAGCGCTGGAACTCCTCGGACTCCTTCGGATGGCAACGCGCGCAGTCGCGCGGCGTCGGCATCGTGGCGATGTAGGCTCCTTCGTGCAGGAACCCATCGACGTCGCCTTGCTCCGCCTGGTGGCACTCGACGCAGCCGACGCCCTTCGCCGCGTGCGTCGAGCCGTTCCAGTGCTCGATGATGCCGGGAGTCAGGTTCTGGTGGCATTGGACGCAGCCCGTCGAGCTCGCGGGCACGGTGGCCTGCTTCGGTCGCCGCGTGCTCTCGTGCTCGCGCCGCTGGACCTCGGTCCACTGCACGAAGACGAGCGAGAGCAGGAACAGGAAGCCCAGGAACCCGATCAGGTAGCGCTTGAAGGTGAGGGACATGCGTTCACTCTGCTAGAGAGGGTTCTCAATGGGCGACAGCGGCTTCCCAGACGGTGAGCGCGAGGATGGCGAAGACGCCGACGATGCCGATCCACACGCTGAGCTCGCTCTTCGGCCAGCGCCGACGCAGCCAGGCGTCGATGAAGGGCCAGGCGAACATGACGAAGAAGATGAATCCGGAGCTGAGCACGGCGACGGTGCCGGAGAAGAGCTTCAGCCACCGGAAGACGACGTAGAAGAACCACTCGGGCTTGATGACCTCGGGCGTCACGTTGGGGTCGGCGGGCGGTCCCATGGTGGCCGGCAGCACGGTGGCGAGCACGCTGAGCAGGATCATCAGCACGAGGCCGATCATGAGCTCGGTGTAGAGGTGGTCGGGGAAGAAGTTGAAGGTCTTCTTCGCTGTCTCCGGCTCGTCCTCGAAGCGGAACTCGGTGATCCCCTGCAGGCGGATCAGCGTGATGTGCACGACCAAGAGCCCGACGATCGTGGCGGGCAGCACGGCGGCGTGCAGGATGAAGAAGCGCGAGAGCGTGTTCTCGTTGTAGTCCTCGCCGCCGAGCATCATCAGCTTCAGGAAGCCGCCGACGTAGGGCACCTGGTCGGAGATGTTGGCGCCGACCTTGGCGCCCCAGAACGAGAGCTGCTCGTAGACCAGCGAGTAGCCGGTGAAGCCCGTCATCAGCGTGCAGACGAGCAGGAACATCCCGATCATCCAGTTCAGCTCGCGCGGCTTCCGATACCCGCCGGTGAAGTAGACCCGCATCTGATGCAGGATCACCGCGGCGATCATCATCGTCGCGGCCCACTTGTGCACCGAGCGCAGATACCAGCCGAACGCGGCCTCCTCGGTGATGTACTGCACCGACGCGTAGGCGGTCGCAGGCGAGGGCTGGTAGTAGAACGCGAGCAGGATGCCGGTGACGATCTGGACGATGAAGAGGTAGAGCGGGGTGCCGCCGAGGCAGAACCACCAGCGCTTCAGGTGGTTCGGCACGGGCTCGTTGGTGAGCTCGCGGAGCTGGTCACCGCTGACGGGGATGCGCTCGGAGAGCCAGTTCGAGAGCGCCATCTCAGGAGGCCTCTCCGCCGCGTCCGCTCGCTCGCCGGAGCCCGTCGAGCTCGACCTCGATGAAGAGCAGGCCGTCGCGCACCTCGAGCGGATAGCGCGCGAGCGATTGGCCCGCCTCCGCCGGCGGACCGGCGATCGCCTTCCCCGAGGCATCGAAGGCGCCGTTGTGGCAAGGGCAGAAGAAGCGCGCGTTCTGCGCTTCCCAGTTCACGCGGCAGCCCAGGTGCGGACAGATGCTGGAGAGCGCGATGAAGTCGGTAGCGCTCTCGCCGGCACCTTGGCGCGCGATGGTGAGCTGCGAGCCCGACGGCGTGCGGAAGGGCTTCGCACCTCCTTGCGCGAAGCTCTTCACCTCGCCGACCAGCACCCACGCGCGGCGCGCGGGCTTCGCCGGATAGAGGAAGCGTCCGCCGACGTAGGCGCAGGTGCCGTAGCTCGTGGCCAAGCCGCCGAGCATCACGACCTTGCTGAGCTGCCCGAGAAAGGTGCGGCGCTCGGGCTCCGAAGCTTCGCCGTGATGCGCGTCGGAGGAATCTGCGTGGCTCGACATGGGAACACCGCGGGAAGCGCGCCGCGTGGCGCGAGCGAAGGGATCTAGAACTTGAGACCCAGCATCACGTAGACGAAGTGCGCGAGCTCGTCGTCGCCGAGCACGTCTTTCACGTGCTCGCCGGGGAAGAGCACCGCGTAGCCGGCTTCGAGGGAGAGGCCCGCCGTCGGTCGCCAGCGCGCGAGCGCGTCGATCTCGGTGCCGACGAAGTTCGCCGAGCCTGCGAGGCCGGGGATGTTGAAGTTCGGTCCGCGCACGGCATCGGCGTCCTCGTCGACCCAGAACCACCAGCCGTCGAGGAAGAGATCGAGCTGATCCGAGGGCGAGGCGTTGAAGCGCAGCGCGGCGTTGCGCGTGTTCTCCCAGAACGTGAGGTCGATCATGCCGTTGTGGGCATGCGCGAGAGGGAACAGCGTGTTGAAGCGCTCGTTCGTGCCGTCGGCAGGATCCTCGTCGCCCGAGGCGTGGTTCCACTCGAAGGTGATCCCGGGCTTCCAATCCGCTTCGTCCATGCGGTAGCCCGCGCGCACGACGTAGGCGAAGACCTCGCCGAACGGGATGTCGAGGCTGCGCTCCGGCGCGCCCGCGGTCCCCGTCGTCGCGTTGCCGAACTGCAAGGCACCTTCGGCTTCGAAGTAGAGCCCGCCCTTGGTGAGGATCTCGTAGCGCGCGCCCGCGGTGCCGCGCTCCTGGCCCTGGTAGCGCTCGGCGTCGTGCAGGTAGAGCAGGTAGAGATCGAGCGCGTCCTTCTTCGCGTCCTCGATCGGGTGCAGCGTCCAGTACGTGCCTCCGAACTCCGAGCCCGAGACGTCTCCCGCCGCGTCGCGCGCGGTGGCGAGCTGTGTCGCGAAGACCTCGGCGTGCGCCGCTCCGAGCTCGCCCATCCAGCGCGCGCCGTCGAAGGCCCGGGCTTGGTTCGTCCACTCGAGCGCGGAAACGAGCCGCTGCGCGCCGTAGGAGATCTCCTGGCGACCGATGCGCAACGTGTCCTCGGCATCGAAGAGCTTCTTGAAGTCGAGGAAGGCCTGGTGGAAGTCGCCGCCGTCGGCGCTGTCGTCGACGGTGTTCACCTCTTCGCCCCAGAGCCGCGTGTCCTGGATCTGCACGAAGGCGCGCAGCAGCTCGGAGAAGTCGACGTCGGCGTGGAGCCGCGCGCGCTGCTCGACGAAGTGATTGCTCGGGATCGCCGTGCCCGAGCCGAAGTCGTAGCCGTTCCGCGACTCCGCGCGCCAGCGGAGCTGCCCTCCCAGCGTGACCTTGGGAAACGGCGCCGCGGTCTTCACCTGCGGCATCGCCGCGAGCTGAGCCCGCAGCTCCTCCAGGGCCTTCTCCACGCTCTCCTGCTCCGGCGCGGAGCTGGGGACCGGGCGCTGCTCGAGCTCGCGGAAGCGCCCCTCGAGCTCGTCGATGCGCCGGTCCTTCCGCTCCATCTCGGAGCGGAGCGAGCGCACTTCCTCCAGCACGCGCTGGAGCTCTTGGCGCACGTCGGTGGTGGGCTCCTGGGCCGCGACCCAGGCGCAGAGGACGGAGACGGAGCCCAAGCGGAGCAAGGGTGCCGCCACCATGCGACGGAGCATCGGGCGACCTCGAGTGACAGGTGAGTGCTCCTAGCAGGAGCGAGAGGTGTCGCGCGAGCGACGATGCGAGGGCGCTTGAGGTCGGTCAAGCGGGCACGGAATGCCGAGGTCCCTCCGCGGGGGGCCTCTTCGTCCGTCGCGAGTGGCTCTCTCGGTGAGAGTCCGTGGAGTACCGGCTTGGCCCCTTCCCCCTGGCGAAGATGAGCGGCGCGGCTATCGTCCGTACTCAGGCCCAGGAGCCCGCCGCCCCCCAGCGCTCTCTGGCTTCCCTCGTCCCCAGGCATCGACCCCAGTCGACCGAGGTTCGCCCATGATCGCCCTGCGACCCCTTGCCGGAGCGACCACGCTCGCGGTGCTCTGCTGCGCTTCTCTCGCTCCTGCCGACGTCGTCACCGATTGGAACGAAGCGGCGCTCGCGGCCATCCGGGCCGGCAACACGCCGCCACCCGCCGCCGCCCGCCATCTCGCCATCCTCCACTGCGCGGTCTACGACGCCCTGAACGGCATCGACCGCCAGCACGCGCCCTACCACGTCACCGCGACCGCGACCACAGGTGCATCGCTCGACGCCGCGGGGTCCAGCGCCGCGCGCGACGTGCTCGCCGCGCTCTACCCCGCCCAGGTCGGAAGCTTCGATGCGCGGAACGCGACCATTCTCGCCGGGATCCCCGCGGGTCAGGCGAAGGACGACGGCATCGCTTGGGGCCAGCAGGTGGCGGCCGCGTTGCTCGCGCTGCGCGCGAACGACGGCTCGGGCAACCAGCCGTCCTTCCCCGGCTCCGAGGAGCCGGGCCAGTGGCGCCCGACGGTCTCGTTCGGCGGCGTCGTTCGTCCGGCACTGTTACCGGGCTGGGGCGACGTCACGCCCTTCGGCCTCCTCCGCGGCACGCAGTTTCGCCCGCCGCAGCCGCCGAAGCTGCGCTCGCTGCGCTATCTCTTCGACTACCTCGAAGTGCAGGCCTTCGGGGGTGCCACCGGCAGCGCGCGCACCGCGGACCAGACCGAGATCGCGCGCTTCTGGGGCTACGGTCCGGGCACCGCGACGCCGCCCGGCCACTGGAACGAGATCGCGCTCGTCGTCGCCGAGGATCGCCAGCTCTCGCTGCAAGAGAACGCGCGCCTCTTCGCGCTGCTGAACATCGCGCTCGCCGATGCCGCGATCGTCTCGTGGGATTGCAAGTACGTGTTCAACCTCTGGCGCCCGATCACGGCGATCCAGCTCGCCGACACCGACGGCAACCTCTACACGCAGCCCGACACCAACTGGACCCCGCTGCTCGCGACGCCGCCGTTCCCCGAGTACACCTCGGGCCACAGCACTTTCAGCGCCGCGGCCGCGACCGTGCTGAAGAGCTTCTTCGGCACCGATCGCATCGCCTTCCGCGCGCCCTCCGATGACCTCCCCGGGATCTTCCGCAGCTACCGCAGCTTCTGGGAGGCGGCGAAGGAGAGCGGTCAGAGCCGTATCTACGGAGGCATCCACTTCCAGTCGGCGAATCGCAACGGGCTCCGCACGGGGCGGCTCACCGGGCTCTACGTGGCGAAGAATCTGCTGCGCTGAGAGGCTGAGCAGAATGCGATGCCGCAAACTCTCAGATGTCTGCTGGCGCAGCGCGCTGAAAGCGCTACAGCTCGTTCGCGAGCCGTTCTTGCTCGCTCTCTGAGGGCGGGATCTACCCGTCACTCCACGCCGCGACACACCGCGCGAGGAGGCGAGGGCCAGCGCCCGCGCCTCCTCGCGCGCTTTCGCTTCGAGAGCGCCGCACGTGCGGGAAGGAGGCGCAAGCTGGAACTCCGCGTGCGCGTCGGACACGCGCCGCGTCGGCCTCAGGTCCGCGCAGCCGACTCTAGCTTCGCGATCCACTCCGGCAGCTTCTCGAGCAAGTGTCGACGCGCGGGGGCCAGGAGGCCGCGCGCGTCGAGGTCCCGCACGACGCGCTCCTCCTCCGCGAACCAGCGCGCCGCCGTACGCCAGCGGTCCTTCCGCTCATCCTCGGTGAGCTCCGGACGCTTCGCGCGCTCGAGATGAGCGTGCGCCAGCGCTCCGAGCGTGAGCACGAGGTCGTCTGCGGCCTGCGCGCTCGCGGGTTGCCGCGCGACGGCGGCACGCGCTCTCGCGAGCGCCGCGTCGAGGACCTCCTCGCTCTCCGCGTCGCGTCGCAGCATCCAGAGCAAACGGCCGACGATCTGCCGGCCGACGAGAGCATCGCGTTCCGCGTCGAGCTCTCCGGGCGCTTCGGCAGCGCGGCGATCCGCGCTGTCGAGGAACGTGCGCACTTCCGCGAGCGCTTCCTCCGTCCGTCCCAGGATCTCGTAGGCCCGTCCCAGGCCCAGGCGCACGATGGCGAGCGTGCGCGCGATCGCGTGATCGGCCGCGTCGGCCTCGGCCACGGGAGCGGCCAGATCGCGTGCGCGCACGAGGTCGGGCAGGGCTCTGCCTGCGTCGCTGCGACATTCCAGCCAGAACGTCGCGCGGCCTTGCAGCGCGTCCGCCAGCCCGCCGATCACCCAGACCGGCGCCGCGTCGCGCGTGCGAGCACGCTCCAGCTCGAACGCTCGCTCGGCCTCGGCCAGCGCCGCCTCGAACTCCGCCTGCGCGAGATCGAGGTCGCCGAGCCGGATGGCCCAGTGGCCGCGATGGCACGAGAGTCTCGCGAGCTCGATGCGATCCCGCGCGTCCTCGCGCGAGGCGAGCTCGTCTGCGAACCAGGAGCGCGCGAGCGCGCTCTCCTCCAGGGCCGCGGCGAGCTCCCCGCGGTCGGCGAGGTTGCGTGCGCGATGCGAGGCCGTATAGGCGCGTACCCGTCGCACGGCGGGGAAGTCGTCATCGGGCTCGAGCTCCTCGACCTCGCGTTCGACGATCGCCGCGAGCTCCGCTGCCTGGGCGCTCGCCCCCGCGGAGCGCAAGGCTCCGGAGCGGTGGAACAAGAGACCGAGGCGAAAACATCGGAGGCTCGGATCGTCGGGGGCCGCTCGCAGCGCGCGGTCGATGAGCTCGTTCGCGCGCTCCAGGGTGCGCGCGCCTCCGGCGTAGTCGCCGAGGTGATTCGCTCCGGGGCCGCATTGGATCGCGGCG
The DNA here is from genome assembly GCA_016719295.1 of Planctomycetota bacterium. Taxonomy (GTDB): domain Bacteria; phylum Planctomycetota; class UBA1135; order UBA1135; family JADKAF01; genus JADKAF01. The sequence continues at coordinate 4,299,486 of JADKAF010000001.1, read as the reverse complement.
AGAGAAGAGAAGGCCGCCGCGACCTCGAGGAGCCGCGCCGGATCCTCGTCCGCTTCTTCGGCCAGGCTCTCGGCGAAGCGCAGGCCCGTGCGCACGAAGCGCTCGCGCACAGCGACGGCGCCTTGCAGCTCGGCGAGCGCGGGCTCGAGGCCGAAGACGAGCGTGCGCACGAGCTCGCGCAGCTCGGCGGCCCGGAGCTCCGCGCGCGTCTTCTGCTCGTTGGCGCGCAGAGCGAGGATCGCGGAGACGATCAAGCCGGCCGCGAGCGCGAGCAAGGTGGTCGCGATGCCGGCGACGAGGACGCGATGGCGGCGCACGAAGCGGGACGTGCGGTAGAGCGCGCTCGGTGCGCGCGCGAGGATCGGCTCGTGCGCGAGAAAGCGTCGCAGATCGTCGCGCAGCGCCGCGGCGTCGGCGTAGCGGCGCTCCGGCTGCTTCTCGAGCGCCTTCCGCACGATGGTCGAGATGTCGCCGCGGAGCGAGGGGACCACGAGCTCGAGACGCGTGGGCTCCGACTCGAGGACGACACGCGTCGCGCGCGCCCACGGCAGACCCTCGAGCGGGAACGGCAGCCGTCCGCTTGCGATCTGGTAGAGCACGACACCCATCGACCAGACGTCGCTCCGCGGGCCAGCGCCGGCGGAGCCGTGCTCGAGCAGCTCGGGTGCCAGATAGGCCAGCGTCCCGACGAGCGAGCTCTCGCGCGTCAGCGCCTCGGCGTCGCGCTCGTCCTCGAAGCGCGCGAGGCCGAAGTCGACGATCTTCGGACGCGGGTTCGCGCGCCCACCCTCGACGAGGATGTTCTGCGGCTTCAGGTCGCGATGCACCACGCCGCGCGCATGCGCGTGGGCGAGCGCGTCGCACGTGGCGGCGACGAGCTCCAAGCGCTCCTCGATGCGCAGGGAGGCGGCCATCTCGTCCAGGGGAACACCCTCGACGAGCTCGAGCGCGAGGAAAGGTTGCGGAATGGCGCCCTCGACGACGAAGGCCTCGAAGACCTGTGCGATGCCGGGATGGCGCAGGCGCGCCAGCGCTTCGCCCTCGCGCCGGAAGCGCTGCACGAGCCCGGCGCCGAACGCGCCGGGGTTCAAGCACTTCAGCGCCACCCGGCGATGGGGCTCCCGCTGCTCGGCCTCGAAGACGACGCCCATCCCGCCGCGGCCGATCTCGCGCAGCACGTCGTAGCGTCCGGCCACGCGCTCTCCGGGCCGCGGCAGCGAGGAGGCTCCCGGTGCGCTGCTCGCCGTCGCCTCTTCGATCGCCGCGGCCATCGAGCCCGAGTCGTGTGCGAGCAGCGCCTCCACTTCGGCGCGCACGTCGGCTTCTCCTGAGCATTCGCGCTCGAGGAAGGCCGCGACCTCTCCGCGCTCGAGGTCGAGCGCGCGATCGAAGAGCTCGCGCACGCGGGCAGAGTCAGCGCGCTGCATCGTGGATCCTCCGGCGCCTCCCGTGGTTCAGGAGGGTTCGTCGTTCAGCCCGTGGGTCGGTCGGGGAGCGGGGCATCGAGATGTCGCGCGAGGAAGGCGCGGGCGAAGCGCCAACGGCGATCGATCGTGCGCTCGCTCTGTCCGAGCTCGCTCGCGATCTCCGCGATGGTCTGTCCGGCGAAGAAGCGCCGCAGCACGACGGAGCTCTCCGCGGGATGCTCACGCTCCAGCTCGGAGAGGGCTTCGTCGAGAGCGAGGAGATCCAAGCTCGGTGCGGAGGCGAGCACGAGGCGCTCGACCTGCTCGATCTCGAGGCCCGCGCGCCCACCGCCGCGCTTCTGCGCGAGCCGCGCGCGCAGGCGCTCGACGAGCACATCCTTCATCGCGCGGGCCGCCGCTTCGAAGAAGGCGTCGCGATCGGCGAAGCTGGGATCGGCCCGGAGCTTGATCCACGCCTCGTGGACGAGGGCGGTCGCCTCCACGGAATGCCCCGGCGGCGCGCGCCGCAGACGCGCCTCGGCGAGCTCGCGCAGCTCCGCGTGGAGGCGAGCGTCGAGCGCCGAAGCGCGCGGTGAGCGCTCGCGCTCGGGTTCGCCGTGCGGCTCGGGATCCACGTCCGTGCTCACGCTTCCTCACGCCTCCGATCGGCCTGCGCACGACGCGCGGGCCGATCGGGATTGTCTTCGCGAGCGGGACCTTTGCCAGCTCCGCGCGGACCGTGTCCGAGAGCGAAGCGCGGCGGAGGAGCGAGGCGCCGAGGCGAGGCGAGGCGCTCAGGGATGCCCGACGCGGCAGAGGAGGCCACGGCTCAGGGCCAGGATTGGCGAGGCCAGCGGATCGACGAAGCCGGCCTGGAGATAGAACTCGGCCGCGACCAGATACGGAGCCATCGGCACGCTGAGTTCGAGCCGCACGTACCCCGGGCTACCGGTGGGGAAGGCGATCACGACTTCGTGCGAGACGAGGAAGGAGCAGCCGGCGAAGCCCAACGGCGTGAGGTCGAAGGGCAGCGGCCCGAAGGCGCTCTGCGTGCGCGAGGTCCCGATCATCCAGAGGCCGAGCGCGTTGGGCGCGATCCCCGCGCAGCGCGCCTCGAAGCGCTCGCCGAGCACAGGTGTTCCTGCGGGATAGAGATCGGGGTTCGCGCTGCTCGAAGCGCAGGAGAAGCCGAAGAGCTCGGCGCGCGCTGCGACGCGGTAGCCGTGGATCGAGACGCGGCCGATCTGCTGGCCCTGGCGCAGATGCCACGGCGCGCCGACCGCGAGGTCGTCGAGGCCGTCGCGATCGAAGTCGCCGAGCTTCGCGAGCGCCGCGCCGAAGCTGGAGCCGCTCGCGCCGAAGAGCTCCGCGATGAGCGCCCCCGTCCGCGCGTAGACGAGCACGCGTCCGGCGCCGTTGTCGGCGAGCGGCGCGCCGACGGCGATATCGCTCCAGCCGTCGCCATCGAAGTCACCGGCGTCGGCGATGCTCGCGCCGAAGCTCGGGAGCGCGGAGCTCAACGTCAGGCGGAGCGCTCCGTTCGCTCCCGAGAAGGCATAGACCACGCCGCGATTCCCCGCGGTCAAGACCTCCGGCCAGCCGTCGCCGTCGAGGTCGCCGGCAGCGGCGACGACCGAGCCGCCGTGCTCATAGTCGTAGAACACCGGTCCGGCGGACCAGCGAAGGCTCGCCGGTACGGGTGCCCGCGGATCGACGAGCGCGATGCGGCCCGCGGCCTGACCGAAGTTGTCCGAGAGCGGCTCGCCGACGATGAGGTCCGGCTGACCGTCGCCGGTGACATCGGGGATCGCCGCGATGGTGCGACCCCACTCGGTCTGGAGCGTGCTGACGATCTGGTAGAGCGGCGCGCCGGTGTTCCCCGCGCGGTAGCTCACGAAGGAATAGGGAGTGCGGTTGCTGTTGTGCGCGGCGGAGATCGCGAGGTCGACGCGCCCGTCGCCGTTCAGGTCGCCGAGCCCCGCGATACCAGACCCCAGCCCCGCGAGGTGCTCGCCGTCCGCGCGCCAGAGCTCGGTCCCGTCGAGCCCGGAGAAGACGCGCACGCGGCCTGACCTGGAGAGGATCAGCGGGCTGCCGCCGGCGAAGTCGGCGATGCCATCGCCATTCACATCGCCGACCGCCGCGACGGTGAGGCCGAAGTTGCCGAGTGGATCGAGGGCTGCCTGGCGAGCACGGATCGTCCCCGTGCGCGAGCTGCGCAAGACGACCGCCCCCGTGTCGAGGATGCCGGCCGCAGCGGAGTAATCGTGCTGGGGCTCGCCCACGACGAGATCCCGCACGCCGTCGCCATCGAAGTCCGCGATCGGCGCCAACGCAGCGCCATGGCGAGCCAAGGGCTGCGAGCCGAAGTGCTCGGCGAGGATGCGTTGAGCGGCCGCCGGCTCGAGGAGACCGGCGACGGTCAGGCCACAGAAGCAGAACAGGCGCGGAGACATGGTGCGTACCTGGTCGAGAAGCAGGAGTTGCAGGCCCGTCCCGCGTGTCCGCGCGGCGAGCAGGTCTGCTTCGAGCTCTCTCCCGTCGTGGTGGTGGTCAGGACGACAGGGCGTCTCGGATTTCGGCGCGCGCTGCTTCGTTCTGGTCCGAAGGTCCTGTGACGAGATTCGCAACGGGAGGCGTCGGTCCGCGCTTCGTCGACGCCCGTCGTCGGGATAGGAAGCGAGAGCTGAAGATCCGCAGGGTCCGGCGGCCAGACCCCTCCTGCGAGCAGCTCGCGGCAACGTGACAGCGGTCGAAGGCTGCGTTGTATTGGCGACTCTAACGCCGGTGATCCGCGCTCATCGCAGCTGCGAGGCCGACCCTGGGCGGGCCTGCGATGGGTGAACCGCAGCTGTGGGGGCTCGAGAAAGCACGGATCCTCAGATTGCAGCGCGCCAACGTGTGCTTGTCACGGCCGGAGCCGCGCCGCTTGGTTCCGCCGCGTCTCGACGCGCGATCGGGCCTACGCTCCGTCTACGTCATGGGCGGGCTCGAGCCTTGGCTCGCGCGGGAGCACGTTCGCCTCGCCGTCATCGTCGTCGACGATCGCTTCCGCGGTCAGGCCCAGGTCAGCGCGATCCGGATACGAAGTCCGCTCGACGGCGTTCCGGCGCGCGCCCCTTCGACCTTGCTCGAGTGCTATCCGACGCTGCGCGCGCACGCGCGCCCGGCTTCGCGCGAGGCGCCCGCGCCGGATCTCCTCTCGGGGCTCGATTCGAGCTGAGCAGCGCTCCGGATCGGTAGATCCGTCTCTCGTCGGTCCTCGGCGCCGAGCCGGCACAGCTCTTGCCCTTGGATCTCGAAACGCGCCGATAGCGGCTCGCTCCCCTCTCGGACGGCGACCCCGCGCCGAGTGTGGGTGCCCTGCGTAACGTCCCGCGCTCTCGCTCCACCCGCGACGGAGATAGATCCCGATGAACCGCTTCCTCGCTTCCACATGCATCGCTTTCGCCGCGACGGCTCTGCAGGCCTTCGGACAATCCACTCCCGCCGCGATCTCCGGTTACGAGCTGATCTCCATCTACGCCCCCGTGCGCACCTCCGTCCCGGCCGCGAAGGGACTCTTTACCCCTCAGGGCTTGCGCGGAGCGCCGGCTCCGAGCCTGCCCGCCTTCGGGGTGGGGGACTGGATCGAGATCGATCTTCCCCGCGATGAAGAGGGGCGGGTCGCGCGCATCGCCTACCTCGCCTCGAGGTCCGAGCTGACCACCGGTCTCGTCTTCGATGTCTTCGCGAAGGCGACCGATACGAGTCCTCTCCGTCCGATCGGAGAGCTGCTCGTCGAGCAGAACGAGAACCCTCTCTATCCGCGCCTCTTCCCCCTCCACGAGCCGGCGACCCTCGTGCGTCTCGTGGCGCGGAGCACGACCGCGGGTCCGGCGACCATCTTCTGGCTCGGCGTCGCCGCGCTCACGCGGACGCGCCACACGGTCGAGATCGTGCAGCACAGCTGGTACCTGCAAGCGCCGCTAACGGGCGCTCCGGCGGCGGCCTCGTTGCGGCTGCCCGCGAGCGGCAGCTTGGGTCTGCTCTTCGGTGCTCCCGGACCGTCCATCCTGGCGCAGCCCATCGGCGTGGGACTCCCCGGCTTCGGCGGTCTCCTCCTCGACCCCCGCGTTGTTGAGCTGCTCCAGACGGAGGTCTTCGTGGGCGGCGGGTGGCGGGTCGACTTCTACTTCCCTTTCGATCCGATCCTGCTCTCGACGCCAGTGCACTTCCAAGCAGCGCTGGTGCGCTTCGATCCGTTGCTCGGAACGGTCGTCACCTGGACTCCGCCGATCACCTTCTAGGTCCCGTCATGGGAAGATCCGCGGCGTTCCTGCTTGCGGCTCGATCGATCCGACCGTGCTCACTCCATGACGATCCCGAGCCAGTTCGTCGCTGAGGAGCTGCAGGGTGCGCTGACAACGGAGACCAGGGGAAGAGGTCGCTTCTCGTCGCCTCCAGGCGTAGCGAGAATGCCGCCACGGAAGCGGTGCTGCTGATCGGGATCCCGGCGAGCGGGAAATCCTCGTTCTACGCCGAGCGCTTCGAGTCGACGCACCTGCGCATCAACCTCGACATGCTGCGCACGCGTCATCGCGAGAAGGAACTCATCGCGACGTGTCTCCGTCTGCGCCAGCCGTTCGTCATCGATGAGTGGCGCGATGAACTTCGATGAGCTCGATGCGCGCTTGCGCGCGTACGAGACCGCGCACGATCGCTCCGTCCCGCCGGGCGTGCACATCGTGGCGCGTCTCTTCAAGCGGCTCACGAAGGAGACCTGCCCCTCGAGGCGCCGTTCGATGTGCGCTTCCACGCGAGGATGCTGGAGGTGACGCAGCATCTGATGCAGTGCGGCTTTCGCGCGCTCTACGGCTATACGCAGTCGGACGAGATCTCGATCCTCCTGCACCCCTAGGCCGACGCGTTCGGACGGAAGGTGCGGAAACTCGTCTCGTTGCTCGCGGGCGAAGTCGCGAGCCTGCATCTCGGCCGAGCGGTCGCGTTCGATGGGCGGCTCTGAGAGCTCCCGAACCGCGAGATCGCGGTGGGCCACTTCCGCTGGCGGCAGGACGCCGGGCGCAACGCGCTGAGCGCCCAGGTCTACTGGCTCCTGCGCCGCGACGGCCTCGCGCCGCGCGAGGCCTCGAGCAGCGAGGAGAAGCTGGCCCTCCTCGCCGCGCGCGGCATTGACTTCGCTGCGACGCCCGCGTGGCAGCGCGTGGGCACGGGCGTGCGCTGGCAGACCGTTCGCGTCGCCGGCGTCGACCCGCGCCAGGGGCAGAGCACGAGCGGGGCGCGAAAGCGCATGCGCATCGAAGGAGAGCTGCCGCTCCGCGAGCGCATGGCGCCGATCTGCGGGAGCTCCAGGCGTGCGACGCGGAGACGCGAGCGCCGCGAGCTACTGCAAGACCCGCGCCGCGAGCTACTGCAAGACCCGCGCCGCGAGCTACTGCAAGAACAGCAGCTCGCGGTACTTCGGCAGCGGCCAGAGCGAGTCATCGACCATCGTCTCCAGGATGTCGCAGGACTCGCGGAGACGAGCGACGGCCGGCACCACATCGTGCCGGAAGGCGAGCGCGTGCTCGCGCACCGCGCCGTGGTGGGCCTCGGTCTTCTCGAAGGCGAGTGCCAGCTCGTCGATCGCGGTGAGGAGGTGCTCGATGCGCTCGGTCATCGAGCGCAGGCGCTTCTCCTGGCCGGGGACGGCGAGGCCCGCGGCCTTCACCGCGGCGACGCTCTGGGCGACGACGGCCTGATGCTTCTGCGCGGCGGGGAGCACCATCGTGCGCGCGATCGAGAGCGCGCTCTGCGCTTCGATGGCGATCGCCTTGCAATAGGCCTCGAACTGGATGCTGGTCCGCGACTCGACTTCCTTCGCGGTGAGGACGCCGTACTTCTCGAAGAGCTCCAGGTTCTTCTTCGCGGAGAGCTGGCCGATCGCGTCGACGGCGCTGCGGAAGTTCGGCAGGCCGCGACGCTCGGCCTCGGCGTGCCACTCGGCCGAGTAGCCGTTGCCGTTGAAGAGGACGCGCGAGTGCTGCTTCAGCGCGCTCTGCACGAGCTCGGTGACCGCGCTCTCGAGAGAGCGCTCGCCGCGCTTGCCGAGCTGGTCGGCGATCCAGGCGATCGAGTCGGCGACGATCGTGTTCAGCACCGTGTTCGGGCGCGCGGTGGCCTGCGAGCTGCCGACCGCGCGGAACTCGAACTTGTTGCCGGTGAACGCGAAGGGCGAGGTGCGATTGCGGTCCGTCGCGTCGCGCGGGAGCTGCGGCAAGGCGCTCACGCCGAGGCGCATGTGGTCCTTCTTGTTCGCCCCCGAGCCCTTGGTGCCCGCGATCAGGGAGTCCACGACCTCGGTGAGCTGCTCGCCGAGGTAGATCGAGAGGATCGCCGGCGGCGCTTCGTTGGCGCCCAAGCGATGGTCGTTCCCCGCGTGCGCGATCGCGACGCGCAGGAGATCGGCGTGGAGATCCACGGCGCGGATCACCGCGGTCAGGAACACGACGAAGCGCATGTTCTCGCCGGGCGTGTTGCCCGGATCGAGCAGGTTCTCGCCGGTGTCCGTCGCCATCGACCAGTTGTTGTGCTTGCCCGAGCCGTTGATGCCGGCGTAGGGCTTCTCGTGCAGCAGGCACTGGAAGCCGTGCTGCAGCGCCACCGACTTCAGGATCTCCATGCAGAGCATGTTGTGATCCGCGGCGACGGTGGAGCGCTCGAAGATCGGCGCGAGCTCGTACTGGCTGGGTGCCACTTCGTTGTGGCGCGTCTTCACCGGCACGCCGAGCTTCCAGAGCTCGCGCTCGACGTCCTGCATGTACGCGAGCACGCGCGGCGAGATCGAGCCGAAGTAGTGGTCCTCGAGCTCCTGGCCCTTCGGCGGCTTCGCTCCGAAGAGCGTGCGGCCGGTGGCGATGAGGTCGGGCCGCAGCATGTAGAGATCGCGGTCGACGAGGAAGTACTCCTGCTCGCAGCCGAGCGTGGGGTAGACGAAGCCCACCTGCTTCTCGCCCAGCATGTGCAGCAGGCGCAGCGCTTCGCGGTTCAGCACCTCGGCCGAGCGCAGCAGCGGGGTCTTCTCGTCGAGCGCTTCTCCCGTCCACGAGCAGAAGGCCGTAGGGATGCAGAGCGTGGCGCCGTTCGTCGTCTCGCGGATGAACGCGGGCGAGGTCGGATCCCACGCGGTGTAGCCGCGCGCCTCGAAGGTCGCGCGCAAGCCGCCGCTCGGGAACGAGCTCGCGTCCGGCTCGCCCTTCACGAGCGCCTTGCCGCTGAACTCGAGGAGCAGCTCGCCATTCTCGATGTTCAAGAAGCTGTCGTGCTTCTCCGCGGTCGAGCCGGTCATCGGCTGGAACCAGTGCGTGAAGTGGGTCGCGCCGCGCTCGAGCGCCCATTCCTTCATCGCGTTCGCCACCTGGTCGGCGAGCGCGGGCTCGAGCCCCTGGCCGCGGTGCATGCACGAGAGCAACGCGCGATACGCGGCCTCGGGCAGGCGCGAGCGCATCTGCTGCAGGCCGAAGACGTTGCTGCCGAAGCTCTCGGGCAGGCCGGGCTCGTGGGCGGAGGCGGAGACAGGGCTCTTCTGGGCGATCGCCTGGATCGCGCTGACGCGGGCGGCGGAGGTCACGGCAAGGGTCTCCCGTGAGTGCGGGATGAAGGGGCTGGAGTCGAGCCCAGCAGGGTAGAGAATCTCGTCTCCTACTTCTAGGAGCGGGTGGCGGCGAGGCGGGCTTTAGCGGGTGTCGGACCTGGGCCGAGCGCGGCCTGCGGGATCCCCGAGGAGAAGTGGAGGCCCGGAGCGGCGGTGCACGGACCCGCGGATGGCGCGGCCGCGGCTCAGCCGAACAGCACCGTCCCCAGCGCGAAGCCGCCGACCGCACCCGCGATCAGGGCGGGCAACGCGTACCAGACGAAGCCATAGGCCGCGCGCTCGCCCGCGTAGTTGCTGATCCCGCGCGCCTCGGCGCGGTGGATCCCCGCGACCCATCCGCCGAGGCCGGCGAGCAGCGCGAGCACGAGGGCGAGCAGGACGGCGGCGGCGAAGCGCTCGGCCGGCTCGGGATCGCTGCGGCGCAGCCACCAGACCGCGCGCGCGACGACGACGAAGCCGAGGAGGGCTCCGGGAAGGAAGCCGAGCACGAAGGCGAGCAGGCCGCGTCGCCCCTCGTGCTCGGATACGCCGCGCCGCGCGAGCGCGAGGTAGGCGACGACGAGGCCGAGGGCGCCAGCGAGAGGAGTGGCGAGCAGCGCGAGGACGATCGACCAGCAGAGGTCCACGGACGGCGGGGGGGAAGAGCGCGCGTGAGAGAGAGGGCTACGCTTTCTCAACCGCATCCGTCGGCGCCTGTATCGCGGCGTACCGAGAAGCTCGCGGCGCTCTACCTCCAAGAGCGCATCGCGCGATCGCGAGCTCGAGAGGAGCGTGAGGGTCGCTCCATCCAAGGATGCTCTTCACCATGCGCACGCTGCTCTCCTCGACCGTCGGCTTCGCCCTAGCGATTCTCTCCGCGACCACCTCGGCCCAGGTGCAAGCGACCTACGCTCCGTTCGGGAGCGGCTGCCCCGGCACCGGGATCGGCATCGGCGAGAACCACATCGCGCCCGCGGCGATGGCGACGAGCTACGGCTCGGGGAACGCGATCCCCTTCGGCTGGACGCCCGTCGTCTATCAGGAGCTCCTCGCCGGCAGCGAGCTGCCGATGCCGTTCGTGATGAAGGCGCTCAGCTTGCGCCAGCCGCGCTCGGGGCCGCTCTCGAATCGCTTCCTCCTCGACTTCGAGATCCGGGTCGGCGCCACGACGAAGACCCAGGCCACGATGTCGAACGTGTTCGCACAGAACTTCGATGTCGGGACGCCGGTGGTCGTGCTGCCGCGCACCCAGCTCGCGTTCCCGGACTTCGTGCCGGGAGGACCGACGAGCCCGACGGACTTCTTCGTCACGATCCCGTGGGTGAACACCTTCGCGTGGAACGCGACGCCGGGGCAGAGCTTCGTGATGCAGGTCACCGTCTTCGGCAACAGCTACGGCGGCATCGCCGCGGGCTACGCGTTCGATTCGAGCGGCGGGAGCGCGATCGCGCGGCTCTACGGCTCGGGGCCCGCGGCGACGAGCGGCACGCTGGAGCGCGGGCTTGGGCTCGTGCTCGGGCTGCGCGCGGAGACGCACACCGCGGTGCCGCGGCTCTTCAGCACGAACACGCCGCAGATCAACGACAGCTTCCGCGTGCGCGTCGAGCAAGCCCGCGCGAGCGCGCCGGGTCTGATGCTGCTCGGCTTCTCCGACACGAGCTGGAGTGGCCTGCCGTTGCCGCTCGACCTCTCCGTGCTCGGCGCCGCGGGATGTGAGCTGCTCGTCTCGCCCGAGCTCGTGCTGCCGTTCGCGACGACGGCCAGCGGCACGGGCTTCGTCGTCTACGACGTGCCGAACGATCTCTATCTGCTGAACCTCGCCTTCTATAACCAAGCCATGATCGCGGAGCCGAGCGCGAATGCTCTCGGCTACGCGTTCAGCAATGGTGGCGCGGCGGTGGTCGGCAATCAGTAGCCGCTACGCGCCGCCGCGCGCTGGCACGCTCAGCGGATGCGGAACGAAAGCCCCGCGGTCGTGGCGAGCGAGAGGCCGTTCGGCGCCGTGGGGTCGATCACGAGCCACTGCGCGAAGATCGGGGAGCGGCGCAGCAGCGGATCCTGCGGGATCAGCGGGAACGCCTGCTCCGCCGTGCCGAGGCCCGGTCCGCTGCCCGTCGTGGCCACGGTGAAGGAGAGCTCGGGACCCGTGTACAGCGAGCAGCCGCCGCCGAGCGGCAGCGGCAGCGGGATGCCGAGCCAAGAGCTATCGCTGATGCCGAAGAGGAGGACCGCCACCGTGGGCGCCAGCGCGTCGTGGAGCTGAATCCGGTAGTTCGTCGAGCCGAGCTCGGCGAGGCCCACGGAGTTCAGCACGGGGACGAAGCCGCCGGTGCCCTGGCAGCCCTGGCCGTAGACGGTCGAGCTCGGCGCGCCTACGAAGACGTCGTCGACGTAGTGGAAGAACGGCATCCCGGCCAGGTTCGAGTGGCGCAGGAAGATCTCGACGGTGTACTGGCCGGCGGCGGGCACGGTGAAGCTGCCGATGAAGCTGCGGCGCTCGATCTCACCTTGGGTCGCCGGCGCGGCGATCGAGGTCGAGAGCAAGCGCGTGTTCGTCGCGTCGAAGATGCGGAACTCGACGCGATTCACGGTGGGCGAGGGCATCGGCCCGGGCGTCGGCTTCACCCACATCGAGGCGAGGCCGTAGCTGATCGGCCCCGCCTGCAGCGTGAACGAGGTGCTGCGGTACGTCGCGGACATCACCGAGTTCAGCGTCTGGAAGTCCGCGTAGACCGCCATCGACGGGCCGTTGCCCGTCGTGCGCGCGGCCGCGAAGCCGGTCGTGCCGAGCGGGTCGTTGAACTGCGTGCGCGTCCAGAGCGCGCCGCCTTGCTCGAAGTCGCCTTCGGGAACGAGGTTCTGGGCGAGGGCCGGCGCGGAGAGGGCGCCTAGAGCGAGAGCCAGGAGCGAGCGGATCATGGGGACCTCCGGACGGTCACGAGGTGGGGCGGGCGAACTGCGGCATCCTAGAGCGAAGAGCCGTTCCCGTGCAGCCCTTCTCTCGCTGTTCCCGAGCTGCGCGGACCTTCAGGGCTGCGCGGCGCGCTGGCGATCGCCGACGAGGCGGAACCACCCGCGCAGGTTCTCCGGTCGGTAGCCGGGATCGCGATCCCAGCGCGCGAGCACGGATGGATGCACGTGCTGTCGCGGATCGCGCGTTCCCGTCCTCGCATCGAGGCCGATCGGACGGCGGTACGCGCGCGTCAGCCGATAGAACCCTGTCTTCGATGGATGCAGGGCGCCTCGGCTGTCGCCCTTCACGGGCCTCTGCGCCGCCATCGTCGGATCCAACGCGAGTCCCGCGGAGCCCGCGCGCTCGAGCATCCAGGCGAGAGTGAGGTCCGAGAGCCGATCGTCGTTGTAGCCGCCGCCGACATCGCTGTGCACGCCGCTGAACCACACCTGCTCGACGAGCTGCCCATCCTTCGGCTTCGCCGTCCACAGCGTCGGCTCGAACGGTCCGCGCAGCTCGTCGATCGCGAGCGCGTGGCAGGCGTGCTTCACGAGGCTGCTGAGCTCGGTGTCGTGGAAGGCATGCTTGCGGAACGTGAGCCAGCGGAGGCCCTGGAGCGGGATGCCGAGCGAGCCCACCGTGTCCCAGACCCCGATGAAGCGGATCGGGATCGGCTCGTCGCCCGTGATCGAGTGCTCGCGGCGGAACGCGACCGCCTCGGGCCCATCGGGCTTCGCCTCGCTGCGATAGAGCTGCATCGCGTTCGCGTACTGCTCGAACGAGCTGCGCTTCAGGATGCCGCACTTGCGGATCATCCCGCCGATGCTGCGCGCGGTGTAGGCGCCCCGGCTGAAGCCGAAGAAGAAGAGCTCGTCGCCGGCCTCGTAGTTCGCCATGAGGAAGCGATAGGCATCGAAGATGTTCTCGTCGAGGCCGTCGCCGAAGGCGCCGCCGAGCACGCGGTCGAGGATGTTCCCCGTGCCGACGCCCTGGTCGTAGAAGACGAGCTGGGGGATCGCGCCGTCGTGCTTCGCGACGCGATACGCGAGCTTCACGACGTTGGTCGGTGTGGGGCGCGCGGGTCCATCGTCTTCGGCCTTGGCCTGGTCGGCGCGATTCCAGGTCCCGTCGCAGCAGAGGATCAAGCGCTTCATGCGGCTCTCTCCGGGGTCTCGTGTATCGGGGCCAAGGCGCGATCTGGCAGGGGCGAGCGGTCTCCACGCCGCAGGCTAGCTCGAAGAGCGGCGGAGAGCCCATCCCTTCTGCGCCGGGATCGTTACGGGGCCAGTCGAGGCGAGCTACTCTCGAAGAGCCTATCCGTCCTCTCGGCCCCCTTCGTCCCATGTCTCGTTCCTTCCCGCCGACGAGCCCATGGCTTGGCGCCGTTCTCTGTCTCGCGACGGCCTGCGCCGACAGCGACAGCTCCGGCAAGCGCCTCGTCCGCTCGCGCCTCACCTTCGAGCAGAACGCGCAGGGAGCGTAGCACTTCGATGCGCTGCGCCCCGTCCTCCTCCGCGACTTCCACCTCCCCCTCCGCTTCTGATCGTCGATCAAATCGGGGTCAGACCCCTCGCTGATCGACGCCGTCGATCAGCGAGGGGTCTGACCCCGATTTGATCGATGGGCGGGGATCGCTACGCTCTTCGGCGTGAATGCTCCTCGCACGGCTCCGTCCCCGCTCCGTCCCGCCCTCCTCTTCACCGCGCTGAACAGCGCCACGACCGGCCTCGTCTCCACCGCGATCTTCTTCGTGGTCGAGCAGGGCTACGGCTTCCGCTTGATCGAGAGCTACGGCTTGGGCCTGCTGCTCGGCCTCGGCTACATCGTGGGCGCGCTCTTCTCGGGCCCGCTCGTCGCGAAGCTGAAGCGGCGCCACGCGGACTTGAGTGCCAAGCGTGTGCTCACGACGCTGCTCTTCGCGATGGCGTCGCTGTGCACGCTGCCGGTGCTCTTCGCGGGTCCGACTCCCGTGTGGATCCTGGTCGGCCTCTACTCGCCGCTGATGGGCGCCTTCTGGCCCATCGTCGAGAGCTACGTGAGCGGCGGCCGACGCGGCGCGGATCTGCGCCGCACCATTGGAGTCTGGAGCGTCACCTGGGCCGGCGCGTTGGTGCCCGCGGTGTGCTTGCTGGCCCCCTTCTGCAAGAGCGAGCCCGGGCTCTCGCTGCTGATGCTCGGCGTCGTGCAGGTCGCGAGCTATGCAGTGCTGCGGAGCTTCCCGGTCGAACCACCGCAACACCTCGACGAGCTGCCGCACGCGCATCCCGCCGACTACCCGCAGCTCCTCGCGGTCTTCCGCTGCTTGCTGCCGCTCTCGTCGTTGCTTCTGAACACGCTCGGGCCCTTCCTCCCGGGCGCCTTCCTCCGACTTGGCGCGCCGGAGTCCATCGCGGCGGCGCTGGTGGCGCTCTGGCTGCTCCCGCGCGCGGTCGCGTTCTACGTGCTCGCGCACTCCGAGCGCTGGCAAGGCCGCTGGGCGATGGCGACACAAGCGGCGATCGCGCTCGCCGGCGGCTTCACGCTCTCGATCCTCGCCTCGCGCCTCGCCGACGGTGCTTGGGGCTGGACCCTGCAGGTCGCCGGCCTCGTGCTCTACGGCGTCGGCATGGCGATGGTCTACTCGGGCTCGTTCTACTACGCGATGGAGGTCGGTCACGCCGGGATCGACGCGGGCGGCAAGCACGAGGCGCTGATCGGCGTGGGCTTCGCCGTGGGCCCGCTCATCGGCTGCGTCGCGAGCGGCGCCGTGGAGCTCGAGCTCCTCGGTGCCTCGAGCTTCGAGCCCGTGCTGCTCGCCGGCGTCTATCTCGCGCTGCTCGTGGGGATGGGGCTCGCCGTGCGCGCCGTGCGCGCGGCGCGGCTCGAGCACGCGAACACCTAGGAACGCAGCCGCGGCGGCTGCTCCTCGGGCAGGGGCGCACGCACGTGATCGAGGAACCGCGCTTCACACGCGCCGATGCGGCGATAGCTCGCCTGCGCTTCGCGCAGGCTCACGGCGTTCGCGCCGCCGGCGATCTCCGGGTTCTCGAGGACATCGTCCTCCCAGAAGCAGACCGGGCAGATCTCGTAGTTCCCGCGAGCTCCGAGCGTCAGGAACCCGCAGCAGCGACAGGGAGAACGCGCGCTCATGGTGTCGGGCTCAGGGAGACCATGAGAGGTCTCGCGCGAAGCGAATCTCTCGGGCTCGTGGAGGACCTCAGTTGCCGAACTTCTCGAAGCTCCCCGAGAACACGACCTCGCCCATGCTCGAGTTCGAGACTTCGAAGTAGGCCTCGGACTCCTGGCCGGGCAGGAGCTCGACGCGGCCTTTCCAGGTGCCCGAGATCGGTCGATGGGATGGCTTGGCATCGACGATCTCGAACTCGCCGAGCTGGATGCGGAACGCGCCGGTGCCATTGGAGTCTCCGCGCGCTTCGCCCGACCACGTGATGTTCGTCACGACGAACTTCATTCCCTTGGGGATCCTCCCGCCCTGACGGTAGGCGATCGCTTCTTCCTGGATCGCGATGGGCGTGCGCAGGTCCAGCGGTTCCGAGGAGCAGCGCCGGAAGCGCCCGAGCTGGCGACTGGCGAGGTCGATGCGGCAGTCATTGCCTCCGATGGCACCGACTCGCGCTTGGAGCACGACCCGCGGCTCCACCAGATCGCGAAGGTGCCAGATCCGATCGAACTCGGCGCGCGCCGCGGCGCGCAGCGCGAGCGCGATCGAAGTCAGGCTCTGGCTCCCTCGAGGGCTCGCCACCGATCCCCGAGCGAGCCGCCCGTCCTCCGTGGAATACCAATCGAGCACGCAGCGATTGCCTGGCTCATGCTCGACGACGGTGCAGAGCGATGCCAAGTCGGTGTCGGTGTCGAGCGTCCACACGAAGTAGGTGTGGCCGAGCTCGATGGTCTGCATCTCGAAGGGACGCGGTCGTTCCTCTGCTCCCTCGGCGTAGCGGCTCGCGGCGGCCGTCGAGATCCTGCGCTGCAACGCGTCGAGGGGCCTCTGGCAGAGCTCGACGAGCTCCATCGCTCCGAGATCGACGATCAAGCTCTGGTCGTCGGTGACCGAGCAGGCTCGCAGTCGATCGAGCTCGAGAAGGACATCCCAGTCGTTGCGCGTCTTCTTCGGAGACCTCTTGGCGCTGGCGCCGTACTCGAAGCTGTAGGCGCGATCTTCATATCGAAGCTGCGCCCGGAGCTCCGCTCGCGGATCGATCAGCTCGGGGACGGGCGCCGGGCTGGGTTCCTGCTCGAGCGACTTGCGGACGGTACGTTCCGCGACCGGGCTCCGCGTCTCCTGCGTCTCGTCCTCCAGCAAGACCATCGCGCCGAGCGAGCTTCCTGCGGAGCCGTCTGGAACGGAATCCTCCGCGATCGGCCAGCCGAACCACGCCACGGCGAGCAGGCTGGCCGTCAGGGCAGCACTGCTCTTCCAGAAGAACGATCCCGCCGAGGAACGCAGATCGCCGCCGATGGGCCCGAGCAGACCCAGCCAGGCGCATCGAGTCTCATCGTCGGGATGCAATCGAGTTCTCAACAGCTCGTGCGCCCTACTGAGCTGCGTGCGCACGGTCGACGGCTTGGTGTGCGTGCGCTTCGCGATCTCCGCCGGAGGGAGGTCGTGGTAGTAGCGCAGGATCACGACGGACTTGTAGGGCTCCGCGAGCCCCAGGATCGCCGTGACGACCTCGCGTTGGAGCGCCAGGCGTTCGTAGGTCGCGTCGATGGAGGGGAGAGCCTCGCTCCGCGCGGCGATCGCCTCGCGCTCGGCTCGACGCGATTGGTTGCGCCGGATGTCGCGCGCGCGATTGGCGGCAACGCGCCGGAACCAGGCGCGCAGGCTGGCGGCAGCTCTCGGGCCTCGCCGCAGAGCTCGCAGCCAGGTGTCTTGCACCAGGTCGCGTGCGGCGTGCTCGTCACCGAGCAACCCTTGCGCCAAGGAGCGAAGGAACTGCTCGTGCTGGAGCAGTTGATCTGCGGTCAATGCACTTAGGCTGGTTTCCATGAGAGCTCCGACGGAGTTCCGGCCGCAGTAGAGACGCCGCCGATGCACGCAGCGCTACGAGCTTCTCAGAAGCGGTCCCGATAGAGGAAGCCTCTCGCCAGCTTGCTCTGCGTCGAGCCCGCAGCAGAGGGCGGTGTCTCAAGATCCTACCGGAGAAGAGCGCGGAGGGCGGGCCGAGTCCGGCTGGACCACGGCACGAGAATCCGCGCCGACCGTCACGCGCGCAAGGCGATGGGCGCTGCAAGGGAGCGGAGGTTTGCACCATGTTCCACTCCATCTCCCTGCGCCGGATCGCTCCGCGCGCTCTCGCGTTCTCCCTCGGCTCCCTCGCGTCCCTCGTCGCGCAAGTCGACCCCAGCAGCAACGGCTGGGTCCCGGCGCCCAACACCTGGAGCAATCCGCTGAAGGTCTGCACCACGGATGGCTACCAGTGGGGCACCTTCTGCTTCCCGTACGGCTCGGCCTACGCCTGCGGTGTCAGCACCACGGTGACGGCCGGCACGACGGTCTCGCTCTCGGCCTCCTTCGGCGCGAACGGAGCCACCGTCGGGGCCACTTCTTCCTACACCTTCTCGCAGGCGTTCTCGCACACGGCGGGGCGCTGCGAGCGCTGCCAGCTCTACATCTGCTACGCCAACTCCTCGCTGCAGCACTGGGAGTGCGAGTGCTTCCTCGACTGGTACTCGTGGCGGATGAGCTACGACGTCTTCACGCCGGGCGACGGCGGAACCGTGCGGCCCTCCTGTGTCGGCGATCTCACGTGCCCCGGCTGCCGTCCGCCGGCGAGCACGCCGACGCTGGGCTCGGGCCCGCTGGGCGCCGTCGTCCCCGGCAGCGGGATCTCCTTCGATCTGACGCGCTCCTTCCAGATCGCGAGCGGACATCCCGAGCCGGGACATCCGATCTACGCGCCGCACGATCTGCTGCAGCAGCTCATGCCGTGGCATCTCGCGAAGCTCGCGTGGACCGTCGACGAAGCGGAGCGTCAGGCGGGGCATGGGTTCCAGTACCTGATGCTGCGTGAAGCCGGTGGGCTCGCGCATCTCTACGATCTCACGCTGGGTCCGGGTCCCTTCGGCAACGCGGGCTTCTTCGTCGAGGAGTCGCGCTCGCAAGTCGGCCGTCAGGCGCCCGTGCTGATCGATGGCGGCGAACGCGGCCAACGGCTCTACCTCGCGCTGGCCTCGCTCGGCAAGCAGCCCGGCATCCCGCTCGGCAACGGTCTGCATCTGCCGCTGAACCCCGACCTCCTCTTCGAGCTCTCGCTCACGGTGCCCGGCGTGTTCCAGGGCTTCCAAGGACAGCTCGGTCCCGATGGTCGGCGCGTCGCGTGGATCGCGTATCCGCCCGAGCCGCTGCTGATGGGGCTCCAGTTCTATGTGTCGGGGGTGGTCTTCGACCCGCTCGTGCAGCAGATCGAAGCGGTGTCTCCGGCGCATCGCGTCACGGTGCGCTGAGCCCCGCGATCCATCCAGAGGACCTGCACTCGGTCGCATCATGCGCCGCGATGCAGGTCCTCCTCGCGTTCGGCGGCGGCTGGACCGCAGCCGTGACGCAGAGCGTGCTAGGCTCTCCTCTGCAGCTGAATGCGGGGCTCCCGCTCCTCTACACCGCCCGACGTGGGGATGGTCCGCGCCGAGGAATCCGGATTGATCCGAACGCCGCCGCCGGTCTCCGGATTGATCCGCCGCGAGCCCTAGCATGCCGAGGTCTTGGTGACTGGAACCGCAGGACACAGCCGGCGCATCGTGCGCCTCGTGGAGCGCGCGCTGCGCGAGCTCGAGGCGAGCGGCGAGGCCGGCCTGGCCGAGCTCCTCCGCGATCACCCGGAGGACGAAGCGGAGGTCCGCGCGCGCTTGGAGCTGCTGGCACGGAGCGGTCTCGCCGAGCCGAAGCCGCCCGCGCCGAGCTCGCCCGCGCGGCTCGGCGACTTCGTGCCGCTCGAGCGCCTCGGCGAAGGCGGGATGGGCGTCGTCTGGCGCGCGCGGCAGGAGAGCCTGGGACGCACCGTCGCGCTGAAGGTGATCCGCCCCGAGTACCTCTGGTTCGAAGGGGCGCGCGCGCGCTTCCGTCGCGAAGCCGAGTCGGTCGCGAAGCTGCGCCATCCGGGGATCGTGCCGCTCTTCGCCTTCGGGGAGCAGGACGGCGTTCCCTATCTCGCCTTCGAGCTCGTGGAAGGGCTGCCGCTCGATCGCCTGATCGCGGAGCTCCTCGGCAGCGACCCGACGCATCTCTCGGGGAAGCAGGCCTTGGAGATGCTCGCCGCGCGCGACGGCCAGGGCCCGCTCGTCGAGACGCCGCCGCTCTTCGCGGGCACTTGGCTCGAGGTCGCGCTGCGCCTCGCGATCGCGATCGGGGATTCACTCGCCCACGCGCACTCGCGCGGCGTCCTGCACCGCGACTTGAAGCCTTCGAATGCGATGGTGACGCGCGGCGGCGAGGTGAAGCTCCTCGACTTCGGCCTGGCTTCCTCCGAAGGCAGCGAGCGCATGACGCGCGAAGGCAGCGCGCCGGGCTCGCTCGCCTACATGGCTCCCGAGCTGCTCGATCGCGCTCAGGTGCGCGCCGACGTGCGCAGCGAGGTCTATGCGCTCGGCGTCGTGCTGTACGAGCTCCTCGCGCTGAAGGCGCCCTTCGAGGGTGGCTCGGTGGAGAGCGTCCGCGCGCGCATCCTCGGCAGCCAAGTCGAGCCGCTCGCGCGTCGGAGCCCCGGCGTTCCCTGGGAGCTCCTCGCGATCGTCGAATGCGCGATGGAACGCGATCCCGCGCGACGCTACGCCGACGTCACCGCGATGGTGGAGGACCTCCAGCGCGCCGCACGGAAGGAGCCCATCTTCGCGCGGCGCGCGAGCTGGCTCCGCCGAGCTTGGCGCGCCGTGCAGCGCCATCCGGTCCTCGCGACCGCGCTCGTGCTCGGCACCGCGCTCGTGATCGCCGTGCCGCTCACTCATGCGTTCCAGCAGACGCGCCTCGCCGAGCAGGAAGCGCGCGAAGCGAAGCGCGTGCGCGAAGCGCTCCTCGTTTCGGATCGCGAGCGCGCGCGCGCCGAGGAGAGCGAGCTCGACCTGCTGACCGGCATCGATCGCTTCTTCGTGCCGGTCGCCGCCCTGAAGCTCGAGAACATCCCCGGCGCGGATGGAGTGCGCCGCAGCCTGATGGCCGAAGCGCAGATCCTGCTCACGGAGCTCGCGGAGCGCACGGGCCTACCCGTGCAGGTCTCGCGTGCGCTCGCCAAGGCGCGCGTGCGCCAAGCGGAGCTGCTGACCAACTTCAACCAGCTCGAGGAAGCGCTCGCCGTAGCGCGCGCGGGGCTCGCCCTCTGCGAGCGCGTGCTCGCGGATCGCCCGGCGGATGTCGAGCTGCTGCGCTTCGCCAGCCTGGCCGAAGCCGTGATCGCCAATGTCGCGACCCAGCGCGGCGACGCTCAGGAGTCCCTCGAAGCCACGCGGCGCAGCCTGGCCTGGCTCGAGCGCGCGACGAAGCTCGAGCCCGCGAGCTGGCATCTCGTCGAGCAGCTCGCCATCCGGTCCGCCGACGAGGCGCTCGGACTCGCGATGCTCGGCGAGCTCGAGGCAGCGGTCGAACGCTTCGCTTCGGCGGAGGAGAGCTATGCCCGCTGCCTCGAGCTCTGTCCGGAGCACTTCGTCGGTCGCTTCCGCGTCGCGTCGCGCACGAACTGGGCCGCGGCGCTGGCATCGCTAGGGCGCATGGAGGAAGCGCGGCGCGTCGCGGAGCTCGCGCTCGTCGATTTCACGGCGGCGATCGAGAGGGAGCCCAACGATGTCGATGCACGCAACTCGGCGACGACTCTGTGGCGCATCTTGCGCAGCATCGGCGAGCTGACGCAGGACGCCGAACTCGAGGAGCGCGCCGCTCGCGAGGCTGCCGAGCTCGCGAGCTGGGCGTTCGAGCGCTTTCCCCAGCGCACCATCTATCGGATCGAGTACGTCGAGGCGCAGACGAGCTGGGGCAAGCTGAAGCTCTCGCGCGGCGACGAAGCGGCTGGTCTCGAGCTCTTCGAGCGCGCCTATGCCGCCGCGCGCGAGCTGCGTGAGATGCAGGGCAATCGGATGGACGTGCTCGTCGCGTACTGCAGCAGCGCACAGAGCTTCGCCGTCCTGCTCGCGCGGCGCGCAGAGCACGCGCGCTGCGCCGAGGTCGCCGGTGAGGCGCTGCCCATCGCTTTGGAGCTCCTCCAGCAACAGCCGAAGCACCGCGACGCCGCGGTGCGCGTCGGAGTTCTCCACGCCGACGCGCTCGCGCGCGCAGGTCGGGTCGCGGACGGCGCCGCCGCGCTCCGCGCGCTGCACGAGCAGCTCCCGCTGCGCGCCGACGATCTCCGCGAGGAGCGGCTCAGCGAAGCGCTGCGCGCCGACGCGGGTTATCTCGCGTGGCGCGCGGAGCTCCCGGACTAGAGTCCTTGGGCCGCGAAAGTCGCAGTACTCGAGTCGAGTTTCCAGCTCTAGGACCAGCTGCCGGGAAGCAGTGGAGCGCGCAGTCGTGCGTGACGCATGTCTCGCGCGCTCGTTCGCGCTCGCGATCGCTCAGCGAAGCCGCTTCCGCAGCGCGTCGCGCAGCTCGCGGGCCGCAGCGAGGCCCGCGCCATCGACGAGGTCGCGATGCGCCTCGTCGAGCACGCGCTCGAGCGCGGCCAGCGCCTCCTCGAGACGCGTCAGCGCCGCGGAGTGCTCTTCGCGCTCGGCCTCGCAGGCGGCGAGGCCGAAGCTCGCGAACGCCCAGGGCACGACGACCCAGGGGTCAGTGGGGCTGGTGGGAACGTGCGCGCCGAGCACCTCGATCACGGCGAGGAAGTGATCCATCGCCGCCTCGCGCCTCGCGTGGAGCGCTTCGTCGGGCGCGCCGCTCGCGCGCAGGACCGCCTGCGCTTCGCGCTCGAGCTCGCCCGCACGCCAGCGACCCCACCAGGTCGGGCGCAGCTCGAGCATGCGTTCGATCGCAGCCTCCGCGGCGCTGAGCTCGCGCCGCGCGAGCTCGCAGCGGGCCTCGAGATAGGCGAGCTCCGCGCGCAGGATGGGATCGACGGCCGGAGGCGCAGCGATGTAGGGCACAGCGTAGCGCAGCGCCGCGAGAGCTTCCGTCACGCGCGCGTCGCGCAGGCGACTCCGCGCGACGCCGGCCCACGCTTCGACGAGCTGCTGTGCGGGCTCCTCTTCGCCGAGCGGACGCCCATCGGGGAGCTCGCGCGCGAGCTCTTCCCAGCCGGCGCGCGTGTCTTCACCGGCGGCGTCGGCGAGGTGCAGCGCGACGCTCTGCGCCTCCCAGTGCCTAGGGCGCAGCAGCCCGCCGGCTTCGACCGACGCGGCGCTGAGCTCGAGGCAGCGGGCGATCCATGCGCGCGCTTGCGACAAGGTGCTTCGGCGGAAGCCGTTCCACAGCATGCGCGCGCCTTCGTAGGTCGCGATGCGGACGCTGTAGTAGCGCATCGGGTCCTGATCGAACGCGCGCAGCTTCGCCTCGGCGACCTCGATCGCGCGGCTCAGCATCTCGCGTGCGCGCTCGCTCTCGCCGCGCGAGGAGAGCAGGCGAGCGAAGTCGCGCAGGCAGGGGAAGAGCACGCCGAGCGCGCGGAACTGGGCGGGCTCTTGCTCGCGCCAGCGCTCACACGCCGCGACGGCGCTCTCGTAGAGCCTTACCGCCGCTTCGTGCGCGCCGCGGAAGACGGCGAGCTGCGCGCGCTGCGAGCGCACGGCCGCCTCGATGCGCAGGCGATCGATGGCGACGGCCTCGAGATCGGCCTCGGCGAGCTGCAAGAGCTCGTCGGCCTCTGCGAACGCGCGCTCCTCCATGAGATGCGCGGCGAGGGTGAAGCGACCCCACACGAGGTCGTCGCGCACGGCGCGCTCCGCGATCCCGCGCGCGAGCAGCTCCTCCAGCACGGCGAGCGACGCGCGCGCGGAAGCGACGCTCGCCGCGCGATCGCCGAGCACCTGCTGCGTGACGGAGAGCGAGCGCAGCGCGCGCGCCGCGTTGCGTCCGTGCCCGCGCGGGTCGCTCGCCGCGCAGCGCGTGAGCTCGTCCACCGCTCGCTGCGCCGGCGCCAGCGAATCGGCGAAGCGCTGCGCGAGATGCAGCGCCTGCACCTGCGCGCGCAAGGCCTGCGCATGCAAGCCGAGATAGGCGAGGCTCGCGGCGTCGCTCGCGAGCAGCGCGTCGGCCTCGCTCTCGGCCTCCGCGGCGGTCCGGAGCGCGGCCTGCACCTGGCCGAGCACGGTATGCACTTCGGACAGCGTGGTCAGCGCGCGGCAGCGTCCCGTGCGAAGCAGCGGGTCCTCGGCCCGCTCGCGCAGCCAGATGTCGTAGAACGCGAGCGCGTCCTGTGCGAGCGCGCTGCGGAGCGCCTCGTGCTGCGGCAAGCGTCGGAGGTCGTCATCGTTGGCGCGCGCGAGCAGCGCCTCCACGGTGGAGAGCGCGGAATCGAATCCCACCTGCTCCGCGCGCACCGCGGCGCGGGTGCGCCAGCTCGACCAGGCCAGAGCCGCCGCCGTGACGAGCAGCGCGAGGCAGAGCGCGATCACGGGCAAGCGGTGCCGGCGCACGTACTTTCGCAGGCGATAGCCGAGTCCTAGGCGTCCCGCGAGCACGGGCTTCCCTTCCAAGTGCCGCAGCACGTCGTCGGCGAGCTCGCGCACGGTGGCGTAGCGCTCGCTCTTCTCCCGGCGCACCGCGCGCAGCGCGATCCAGTCGAGGTCGCCGCGCACTTGCGAAGCGATCTTTCGCGCCTGTGTCGCCCCCGTGGGCTGCTTGCCCGCGCTCTGCGTGATGCGCACGCTCGGCAGCGGAGGCTCGGAGTCGCTCTCGAAGACCGCGCCGCGCGGCCAAGGCAGCTCGCCGGTCAAGAGCTCGTAGAGCAGGACGCCGAGCGCGAAGACATCGGTGCGCGCGTCGATCTCGTCGACGCGGCCCAGCGCCTGCTCAGGGCTCATGTAGCCGGGCGTTCCCATCGCGCGACCGGTCTCGGTGCGCACCGGGCGCTCGGCGTCGTGGGCACCCTCGATCACGGCTTTCGCGATGCCGAAGTCGATGATCTTCACCAGCGGGCCCGCGCTGCTCGCGACGACGAGCACGTTGCCGGGCTTCAGATCGCGATGAACGACGCCGCGCGTGTGCGCATGCTCGACGCCGCGGCAGAGGTCGACGAAGACGCGCAGCCTCGAGGCGGTGTCGAGCGCCTCGCGACGACAGAACTCGGTGACGGGCGCTCCTTCGATGTACTCGAGCACGAAGTAGGGGCGCCCGTCGGGGAGCAGCCCGGCGTCGTAGATCTGCGCGATCGCGGGATGGGAGAGCGACGCGAGCACCTGCTGCTCGAGGAAGAAGCGGCGGAGGAGCTGCGCCTCGGCGTGATGGGCGCGCAGCACCTTCACCGCCACTTGGCGAACGATCGGTTGCTCTTGCCGGCAGAGATACACCGTGCCGAAGGCGCCTTCGCCGAGGCGCCGGATCACGCGATGACCGGCGATCTCCTCGGGATCCTCGCTCCCGCCGCGCGCGGGAAAGGACTCGGCGAGCAAGCGTTCCGCGCCGCGGATCTTGCGCAGGAGCTTCCGCAGCGCCGCATCGTGCTCCGGGTGCTCGGCGGCGAAGCGGGCGCAGAGCGCGTCGCGCTCGACATCGACCGCGGCGAGGAGCTCTGCACCACAGCGCTCGCGGAGGTCTTGGGGTAGGGCACCGCCTTCGGCGGCGCCGCTCAGGCGCGGTTCCATCGATCGAGCTCGATGCCGCGGCTCTCGAGCTCGTCGCCGAGGGCCAGGATCGCGCGGCTCAAGAGCTTGCGCGTCGCCTCCTCGCTGCGCTCCATGAGCTCGGCGATGACGCGATGGGGGAGCTGCACGATGCGCGCGAGAGTGATCACCTCGCGATGCTCTTCGGAGAGCGCCGCGAGCGAGGCTTCGATGGCCTCGGCCGTCTCGCGCCCGATCGCTTCGGCGCTCGGGGTGAGCAGGATGGCCGCGGCAGTGACGGGATCGTGGTCGAGCGAGCGCGCCTCGCGCTGCAGGCTGCGGCCCGCGGCGTGGTGCACGCGGTGCTTCTCGCGCAGCTTGTTCAGCGCCGTGGTGAAGAGCCACGCGCGGAAGCGCTCCTCGCCGCGGAACTCGAAGCGCTCCTTGGCGGCGAGCACTTGGCGGCAGATCGACTGCACGACGTCGACGCTGGCCTCGCGCGGAGAGAGCGCCGCGCCGAGACGCGCGCGGACGAAGCCGTGGAGCTGGGGGAGATAGCGCTCGAGGAGCTTCTCGAGGGACTCTCCATTGCCCGCGGCCGCGTCGGCGAAGAGCTTCTCCGCGTCGTCGTGCATGACGCGAGTATAGCCAGGGCGCGACGCGGCGCGCACTCCTCGCGCGCCGGAGCGCGCGAGGAGCGAGAGCTCGGGTCCGGCCAGGAGCGAGAGGGTCAGCATGGCGGCTCAGCGCACCGTGAGCTTCGCCGTCTCGCTGAAGCGGAGGCCGCAGGTCCCCGCACCGATGCCGAAGCCCTGAACGGCGAAGGTCTCGCCGAGGAGCCAGGTATCGCGCGGCACGGACAAGAGCAGCGTCGGGCTTCCGACGAACGCGAAGGTCGGGAGATCGAGACGCAGCCCGAGCGCGCAGGTCCCGCAGAACGGGAGCGGGAACACGTTGGCGCCTCCGAGCACGAGCGCGGGGAGATCGGCGCCCAGGCCGAGGAGCTCGAAGCGCACGGCGTTGCCGAGACCCGTCGAGCCCGTGGCGTTCAGATGCAGCCCGTCGCAGGCCGTCGCGAGCATCTCGACGGACGGCCCGGGCATCTGCCCGGCGTAGAGCGCGAAGGCCGGCTGACGCCAGCCGTTCACGAGCTGCAGGAACGCGATGCCGTAGCTGCTGCCGAGCCCACCGCTGCTGCGCTGCGCGACGATCCGTGGCTCGGTCACGACTCCCGGCAGCGTCGCGACGTCGTGGAGGACGAGACGGAAGTTCTCGTAGAGGAAGGTGAAGGCGCGCGTGTAGTCGGGCAGCGTCGAGTTCGGGTTCACACGGCTCGCGGTGAGCACGAAGCGCTGGCCATCCGATTCCACGCGCGGCGTGTAGCGCCCGGCCGAGAACTGCTGCTCGAAGTCCTGGTACTGGAAGACCGTTTGCCCGCCGCTGCGCACGCGGACCATGACGCCGGCGACCGCCAGCGGTCGCTCGTAGGCGACGAGATACCCCGTCTCGCCCGGGGCGAGCTCCGCGGGGGAAGAGACTTGCGGCGAGCGGTCGTCCTGCGGACCGGCATCGACGATCATCTCCGGCTGCACGGTGCCATCGGGCAGCACGCGGTGCAGATAGACATCCGATCCCGTCGCGGGCGTGGAGCGCGTATAGACGACGAGCCACATGGGTTGGCTCACCAAGCCGTTCCCGTTGCTGTTCGAGATCGCGACGTTCCAGTTCCGCTGGAAGTTCGCCGCTTGGATCGGGAGCACCAAGCTCGAGCGCGGGAAGCCGCTCGCCATGACCACGCGACCCTGGATGGCCGCCTGCGTGCCGCTCAACGAGTTCGCCCAGACGACGAGGAAGTCCTGATGCCCCGGCTCGGTGCTGGGATCCGCACCGACGTCGGGGATGTAGTTCTCGCCTGCCAAGCTCGGGTCGCTGAGCAGGTTCTCGGGGTGCAAGAAGCGATTGCCGCCGGCGTCGCGCGCGCGGCCGAAGATCATCGGCC
Organism: Planctomycetota bacterium; assembly: GCA_016719295.1. Taxonomy (GTDB): domain Bacteria; phylum Planctomycetota; class UBA1135; order UBA1135; family JADKAF01; genus JADKAF01. Next base: position 4,272,844 of record JADKAF010000001.1, on the reverse strand, counting down.
GATTCGAGTTCAGCGGGTCGTAGATCGAGCTCACGACGAGGAAGCGATCCGCGGAGTTCAGGTTCGCGACCTTCGGGCTCGAGGCGAAGCGGGAGGTGATGTCGATGCCCTCGGCGCTGCCCGGGATGGGATTCCCTCCCGCGTCCAGCATCACGCAGAGCACGTCGTGGTCGAGCTCGTCGAACACGAGCTCGTAGACGCAGAGGTAGACCTCGTTCGTCAGGTCGAACGCGATGTCGGGCGAGAGGAGCGCGTTCGGCGCCGCGACGGCGCGCGTCGTGAGCAGCGGGTCGATCACGACGGGACCGTCGTCGCGATCCGCGGCGGAGATCCTCCAACGCAACACTCCGCCGCGATGCTCCGTGGCGAGCGGGAGCTTCGCTCCGCCGCGCACCAGGAAGGCGTCGCCGTAGTCGACTCCGCCGCAGGCGTCGGCGAAGCAGAGGCCCGCGGTACGCGCGTCGTCCGCGAGCATGGTGTCGAGCGCGAGCTCGAGCTCCACGTCACCCGCGAGCTGGGTCGTGATCTCGAAGCGCTGCTCGACGCTCTCCGGGCGGAGCTCGTAGATCTCGCGCAGCGCGCCGCGGTCGAGGATCACCCGATCACCTTCGCGCGTCGCGAGCGCGCACGACTCGAGCAGGACCTCTCGAGCGCCGACGCGCAGCGCGGGTCGGCGGAAGGCGAGCGGCGCGCTCCGCGCGCCCGCGCCGAGCGCCGGCAGGTAGGTGAACCCGGCGCTGTCGAACGAGGCCTTCCACGACGCGCCGCGCGCCCAGAGCACGCCGTTGGAATCTACGTCGTGGAGCACGCGATCGAAGAGCGCGGAGCCGTGCGCGAGCACGCGGGGCTCGGTCGCGCCATTCGTCGCCGAGCCGGTGAGTTCTTGGGCCGCGCCGCGAGCCGCCAGCACGGCGAGCAGGGCGAGACCGGGGATAGCGAGAAGCATCGTTCCTCCTGAGAGCACGAGATTGAGTGCACGCGGAGGAATGGACGGAGGTGCCTGGCGTGACGCGTGAGCCGAGAACTTCGACGCGCGCGGGTCAGCGCGAGCTCGGGCGCACCGCGGCCGTCTCGGCGCGCTCGGTGCCGGCGCGGAAGAGGCGCGGGAGGAGCATCGGCGTGCGCCGCTGGTAGGCGCGATACGCCTCGCCGTGCTGGGCGACGAGGTCGCGCTCCTCGAGGCGGAGGCCCACCGCCATGTACGCGCTGAGCAGGCCCGCGAAGAGCAAGTGCCCGAGCGTGAGCGTGGGCGTCGACCACATCCAGACGAGGAAGCCGAGCATCAGCGGATGCCGCACGTGGCGGTAGATCGCGCGCTCGACGAAGGGGCGTTGCGTGTACGGCTTGCCGAGGAGATGCAGGGTCACCTGGCGCAGGCCGAAGAGATCGAAGTGGTCGATCAGGAACGACGAGCCGAGCACCAGCGCGAAACCCGCCGCGGAGAGGGCGAGGAAGGCGTTGCGCAGGAAGGGGCTCTCGAGCTCCCAGATCGGCGTCGGCAGCGGCTGCCAGACGTACATCGTCGCCGCGAGGATCGCCGTCGCGACGAGGACGAAGGTGCTGCGCTCGATCGCGTGCGGCACGAGCGGTGCGATCCACGCCTTGAAACGCGGGCGGGCCATGATCGCGTGCTGCACGCCGAAGAGGAGGAGCAGCGCGGGTCCGAGCCAGACCGGGAAGCGCCCATCGGCGTTGGGGGCGTCGATCGACTTCGGCACGAGCAGGTTCGTCGCGAAACCGAAGAGGTAGCAGAAGATGGCGAAGAAGGCGGCGTAGACGAGGACGCCGTAGAGGAAGAAGGGCAGGCGGCGCAGCATGGCGAGTTCGCTCCGTGGATCGTGATGGCCTCTCCCAGCGGGATCAACGCCGGCGGCGGACTCCGGGGCAGTGTGGCAGACGCGAGCTGGAATGGGAGCCGTGGCGCGGCGTGACGGAGTTTTCCGCCTGCGGAACCCGCCCCGGCCTCTCTCCGTCCGGAGAGGGAGTGCATTCGTTTCCTCGAGGGCCTGGCGTTCTGCCCGTGCTCGTAGCTTCGAGCAGCGCCTCGCCCCACGTGCCTCCCGCATGAGCCATCTCCTCCTCCGCGCCCTGCTCGGCCAAGCCGTCTTCGGTGCGTGCCTCGCACAGGCCCAGCTCCCGCCGGTCCCCGTGCCGCCGGAGAACCCCATCACCCCGGCGAAGGCCGTGCTCGGGAAGGCGCTCTTCTGGGACGAGCAGCTCAGCTCCGACAACACCACGGCCTGCGCGACCTGCCACATCCCGAGCGCGGGCGGCGGTGACCCGCGCTCGCTCGCGCCGGAGAACCTCCATCCCGGCCCCGACGGCGTCTTCGGCACGAGCGACGATCGCCGCGGCTCGCGCGGCGTGGTGCGCTGCGCACCGGATGCGCGCTTCGCGCCCGACGCGCATTTCTTTCCGCGCGAGCAGGTGACCGGGCGCAGGGCTCCGAGCGCGATCGGCGCCGCGTGGGCGCCCGAGCTCTTCTGGGATGGCCGCGCGAGCTCGACCTTCCTCGACCCGTTGAACCAGCGCGTCGTCGCGACGCAGCACGCGGCGCTCGAGAGCCAGGCCGCCGGACCGCTCGTCTCCGATGTCGAGATGGCCTGCGAGATGCGCTCGCCGCAGGACGTCGCGACCAAGCTCGTGGTCGCGAAGCCGCTCTCGCTCGCCGATCGGCTCACGCCGGATCTCCGCGCGGCGCTCGCCGTCGATCCGACCTATCCCGAGCTCTTCGAGGCCGCGTTCGGCGACCGCTCGATCACGCCCGCGCGCATCGCGCTCGCGATCGCGACCTACGAGCGCACGCTGGTGCCGGACCAGACGCCGTACGATCTGGGCACGCTCACTCCCGCGCAGCAGCGCGGCTTGCAGGCGTTCCGCGGCAACGGCGCCTGTCTCTTCTGCCACAGCGAGCCGCTCTTCACCGATCACAGCTACGCGAACCTCGGCGTGCGACCGGACTCCGACGACGTCGGGCGCTTCGCGGTGACGCAGAACCCGGCCGACATGGGCGCGTTCAAGGTGCCGGCTCTGCGCAACGTCGGCTTGAGCTCGACCTTCTTCCACAACGGCGGCAAGCGCACGCTCGCCGAGGTGATCGAGTTCTACCGGATCGGGGGCGAGTTCCCCGGGCCGAACCTCGACGTGCGCTTCTCGCCCGCGTTCCTGAGCCCCGCGGAGCGCGCGGACCTGGTGGAGTTCCTGCGGGACGGGCTCACGGATCCCCGAGTCGCTGCCGAGCTGCCGCCCTTCGATCGTCCGCGTCTGGCTTCCGAGCGCGCCGCCACGCGCGTCGCGCGCTACGGCTACGGCACGAGCGGCACGGGGGGCATCGCTCCCGTGCTCGTCGCGCCGCATCCCGCGTTCCTCGGCAACCCGCGCTTCACGCTCGGCGTGGCGCGCGCCCTCGGCGGCAGCCAGTCGCTGCTCGGCTTCGCCACGGCCGCGGCGCCCGCGGGTCTCCTGCTCGGCTCGCAGCCTCTGTGGATCGCGCCGACGAGCTGGTTCGCGGGGGTCTCGCTGCCGCTCGCCGGTGCACCGGGCCTCGGCGGCAGCGGCTACGAGTCGCTGGCGCTCCCCATCCCCGCGGATCCGCTGCTCGACGGGCAGACGCTCTATGTGCAGGCCTTCGTCTTCGATCCCGCGGGCGTCGATGGGCTCGCGGTGAGCGGCGGTGCGGCGCTGCGCTTGTTCGGCATCTGAGCCGCGCGGCGAGGCGCGGCGAGCTCCGAGCGACCTTGCCGCTGCTCGCGCGCGGTACTAGAAGGGCGCCATGCGTCGCCCGCGCCTCGGCTGGATCGTTCCCTTTTGCGCTGCGCTCGCGCTCGTCCTCGCGAGCTGCGGTGGGGGCGATCGCGCGATCCGCGTCTTCGCCGCGTCCTCGCTCGCGCCCGCGTTCGAGGAGCTCGCGAGGGAGTTCGAACGCGCGCATCCACGGCGGCGCGTCGAGCTCCACTGCGCCGGCTCCTCGACCTTGGCCCTGCAGCTCCAGGAAGGCGCCCCGGCGGATGTCTTCGCTTCGGCCGACGAAGCCAACTTGAGCAAGGTGATCGAGGCGCGCCTCACGCTCACCGACCCCGAGGTCTTCGCCCGCAATCGTCTGGCGCTCGCCGTTCCGAAGGGCAATCCGCGCCGCCTCCGCGGCCTCGCGGATCTCGCGCGCGCCGAGCTCCGCGTGGCCCTCTGCGCTCCGCAGGTCCCCGCGGGGCGCTATGCGCGCGAGTGCTTGCAGAAGGCCGGCGTCGAGCTGCGGTCCTGCTCCGACGAGCCGAGTGTCAGCGCGCTGGTCACGAAGATCGCCTTCGGCGAGCTCGACGCGGGCCTCGTCTACGCGACGGACGTGCGCCGCAGCGACGTGACCGAGCTGCCCATCCCGGACGAGTGGAACGTGGTCGCGACCTATCCCCTCGCGGTGTCGAGCACGGGCGCCGACAGCGAGGGCGGGCGCGCCTTCGTCGCGTTCGTGCTCTCCGCAGAGGGCCAGGCGATCCTGGCGCGCCATGGGTTCCTGAGGCCATGAGCGCCTCGAGCAGCCCCGGTGGAGCGAGTGGCGCGCGCGCTCTCGTCGGGATCCTCGCGGCTCTTGGCGTAGCACTCTTCGCGCTGCCGCTGGTAGGTCTCCTCGTGCGCGCGCCGTGGAGCGAGCTCGCCGGGCTGCTCGCCTCGTCCGCGGTGCACGACGCCCTGCGGCTCTCGCTGCAGAGCTCCTTCTCTGCGCTCGCGCTGAGCGTGCTCCTCGGGCTGCCGATCGCGCTCTGGCTGGCGAGCGGGAGATCGGCGCTGCGCCGCGCCGCGCGCCTCGTCGTCTTGCTGCCGATCGTGCTCCCGCCCGTGGTCGGCGGCGTAGCGCTGCTGCTCGCCTACGGACGCAACGGCATCCTCGGCGCACCGCTGGAGTCCTGGCTCGGCATCTCGCTGCCGTTCACCACCGCGGGCACCGTCGTCGCCGCGGCCTATCTCGGTTTGCCCTTCTTCGTGCTGAGCGCGGAAGCCGGTCTGCGCACGCTCGATCGACGCTATCTCGCGCTCGCGGCCACGCTCGGCGCGGGACCCACGCGGCGCTTCTTCACGGTGACGCTGCCGCTCGTCGCGCCCTCGCTCGGCGCCGGCGCGCTGCTCTGCTGGGCGCGCGCGCTCGGCGAGTTCTGCGCGACGCAGACCTTCGCGGGGAACCTCGCGGGGACGACGCGCACCCTGCCGCTCGCCTGCGGCGTCGCGATGGAGACCGATCCGGCGCTGGCGATCTGCTTGAGCCTGATCCTCTCTTCGATCTCGCTGCTCGTGCTCTTCGTGCTCCACCGCCGCCTCGAGCTCGATCGATGAGCCTGCACCTCGACTTCGAGCTGCGCCGCGGCGCGCTCGATCTCCGCATCGCGCTCGAGGTTTCTGCGGGGCGCTCGCTCGCGCTGGTCGGGCCGAACGGAGCGGGCAAGTCGACCTGCCTCCACGCCGTCGCCGGGCTGCTGCGCATCGACGCGGGGCGCATCGCGCTCGGCGCGGAGACGCTGGACGGGGGGCCTCGCGGCTCGTTTGCGCTCCCCGAGCAACGCGGGATCGGCTTCGTGCCGCAGAGCGCGTTGCTCTTCCCGCACCTCGACGTGCTGCACAACGTCGCGTACGGCGCGCGAGCGCGTGGGCACAGCCGTGCCGAGGCCCGAGGCGCTGCTCGGGAAGCGCTGCAACGCGTGGGGCTCGCTTCGCTCGCCGCGCGTCGTCCGCGGCAGCTCTCGGGTGGCGAAGCGCAGCGCGTCGCACTGGCGCGCGCGCTGGCGTCCGCGCCGCGCGTGCTCCTGCTCGACGAGCCGCTCTCCGCGGTCGATGCCTCCGCGCGCGTCGCGCTGCGGCAGGACCTCGCGCGCCATCTCGCGAGCTTCGAAGGACCGCGGATCGTGGTCACGCACGACGCGGTCGATGCCTTCGTGCTCGGCGAGCGCATCGCGGTGCTCGAGGACGGCCGCGTCGTGCAGCAGGGGAGCGCGGCGGAGATCGTGGCGGCACCGCGCTCGCGCTACGTCGCGGATCTCGTCGGGCAGAACTTCCTGCAGGGCACCGTGGAGGACAGCGTGCTCACGCTCGCGAGCGGCGCGCAGCTCCGCGTGGCGAGCGCGGTGCAAGGACGGGCGGTCGCGACGATCTCGCCGCGCGCGCTCTCGCTCTTCCCGCGGCGGCCGGAGGGCTCGCCGCGCAACGTTTGGGAAGCGCCGCTCGAGGCGCTCGAGCACGCACCCAGCGGGATTCGCGTGCGCCTCGGCGGCGCGATCCCGATCGTTGCGGAGATCACTCCCGCCTCTGTCGCGGAGCTGCATCTCGAGGTGGGCTCGCGCATCTGGGTCGCGCTGAAGGCCACGGAGATCCAGGTCGCGCCGCTCTGAGCTCGCGTTGCGCGGCGCGTTCAGCACTTCTTTCGGCGCGAGGACTCGAAGCGGTCCGCGAGGGTGGCGAGCGCGCGGAAGAGCAGAGCGCGCACCGCGCCTTCGTTGCGGCCCCAGCGCGCGGCGAGCTCGGCGTGCGGCGTGCCGAGCAGGCGCGCCTCCACGATCACCTCTCGATAGCGCTCGGGGAGCTCGGCGAAGACCTCTTCGAAGCGCGCGAGGTCTTCGGCACCCGCGACGAGGCTGCTCGGGCTCATCACGCGCGGCGCCTCGTTGCCCTGCAGCGCCGCCTCGAAGCCCGAGCTCGAGTTGCGGAGCGCCTTCTCTCGGCGCACGTCGCGCCGGGCAGCGCGATGATGCTCGTAGCGGTTGGCGATCTTCCGCAGCGCCATCTTGAAGAGCCAGCGCTTGAAGCCCTCTTCGCCGCCGGTGTGGAACGAGGGCGCGTGCTCCAGGATCTCTCGACAAGTCGACTGGACGACATCGCTCGTCGACTCGCGCGGCGAGAACGCGCGACCGACGCGCAGCCGCACGAAGCTCTCGAGCTCCGGCAGCCAGCGCGCGAGCCAGGCGTCGATCTGGCGGCGATCCGGTGCGGGCGGTTCCGACACGAGGGTGGGCTCCGGGGGGAAGGAGGGCAGGGCCTCGGCTCGCCGATTGTGGAGCCCGATCCTTCGCCTCACAATCCGCGACCCCCGGGGTCTCCGATTTCCGGGGCGGGAAATCCAGTTCGCTTCGATCACCTTCACGCCCGACCGCCTGCAGCCGAAGACCCGCCCTCTCTCCGGATCCGCGACGGGAGAGCTCACGGCGCTGCTTCCGCTGCCGCGGGTTGATCCCCTTGCTGCCCGCGGGAAGTTGGGTCGGGGTCGAGAGCAGCTCCGCCAACCAACCCACCCCCACGGCACGGCTAAGGTGTCAGGCACCTTCGCTGAGCCGTGGACGAGAGCGTCAGCGCGCGCGATTCCAGGTGTACGACATCGTGATGTTCGGCAGCCCTTGCTCCTCCGGGGAGCTCGGGCGGAACGTCATCTCGATGCTCGTGTAGACCAAGGTGAGATGCTCGATCGGATCGCCGTCGTCGATCTGCAGGCGATACGTGGCGATGCGTGCCTGCTCGAATCGCAGCTCCATCTGCCGGTCCTTGCCGCTCGACCCGAGGAGATGCACTTCGATCTCGAGTGCGCTTCCTTGTAGCGAGGCTTGGAAGAGCGGAGGCGAGCTTCGGTCGCAGCGCTTGGTCGCGACGATCTCGCTCAGGAACGGGAGGTTCTCGGCCTGCGCCCAATTCCCATCGTGGGTCATGGCGATCTTGCGACCGCCCCCCAGCTCCAGGGATCGGAGCTCGATCCAGCCGTTGTACTTCTCGAAGCTCGCGCTGCCCTTGATGCCTTCACCGTCCAGGTCGCCGTAGCGCAGCAAGATCGTCATCGGTCACGCTCGTTCCGCAGGGGCCGAGGCACCCATGCCCGGCTCCTCGCAGGAGTCCCGCTTCGCCGGCCGGCGTTTGCGCCGGCAGGAAATCCGAGCAAAGGTGCTAGGCATCTTCACGGTCGCTCTCCCGTGCGTCCGCGCTGCCCTTCTCCCTCTCCAACATGATCGAACTGCAGATCCCCGAGCTCACCACCGAACGCCTCCGGCTGCGCGCCTTCCGCGCGGAGGACGTGGAGCCCTACGTCGCGCTGATGGCGGACCCCGAGGTGACGCGCTACCTCGCGGATCGCCGCCCGCTCACGCGCGACGAAGCCTGGCGTCAGCTCGCGATCTTCGTCGGGCACTGGGTGCTGCGCGGCTTCGGCCTCTGGGCCGTCGAGGAGTGCGCGAGCGGCGAGTTCGTGGGGCGCATCGGCTGCTTGGAGCCCGCGGGCTGGCCGGCCTTCGAGATCGCGTACACCTTGCGCCGTGCGAGTTGGGGCCGGGGCTATGCGCGCGAAGGAGCCGCTGCGGCGCTCGCGTTCGCGCGCGAGACCTTGCACCGCGACGACGTGGTCAGCCTGATCCGACCGCAGAACACGGGATCGATCCGCGTGGCGACGGTGCTCGGCGCGCGCTTCGATGGAACCGTAAATCTGCTCGGCGCACCCGCGGACGTGTATCGCTATCCGCCGCGCTCGAGCTGAGGGGGCAGCCCGCCGAGGATCACGCGTATCGGTTGCGTCTCATCGGGCGCGTGTTCGATGAGGAAACGCCGGCCATCCGGAGAGACATTGATCGATTGGATGGAGTCGTCCATCTCGAGCAGCACCTTGGGCGGCGGAGGCGAAGCGAAGGATTTGGCTTCCTCGAGCTCGACCACCATGGCGCGCGCCGGGTCGGTTGCCGATCGGAGCTGCAGGTAGTAGAGGGCTTTCCCGCTCGGTGACCAGACGGCGTTCCAGCCTCCTTCGGAGACTTGTACCTTCGGCCCCGGGCCAGGGTAGGGCGCGAGATAGACCTCGTCCCGGCCCGATTCGTCAGACGTGAAAGCGACCCAGCGACCGTCCGGCGAGATGCGGGCTCCGCGCTCGTTCGCGGGCGTGCTGTGGAAGGGTACCGCGGTAGTCGAGCCGTCGAGCGGCAGCACCCGGATCTCTAGTCCCAGCTTGTCCACGTTGCCGAAGCACAGCAGCGCGCTGCCGTCCGACGCCACGCTCGACGGGAACCAAGTGCGGCCGCCGCTCTGCGGACCGTAGACCAAGCGCTGATCACCCGTGCCATCGCTGCGGATCGAGAAGATCTCGGGAATGTCGTTGTGGTCCGCGGCGAAGTAGATGAGCGAACCGTCGGCGCTCCATACCGGAACACCTTCCCAGCCCATGTGCTTCGTCAGGCGCGTGGTCGTCGGGCGCTCCACTCCGTAGATCCAGAGGTCGGAGAGCCCGGTGCGACGATTCTCGACGCCGAGGGCGAGCTGTGTTCCGTCCGGGGAGAGGCGCGGAGTCCCGAAGTTGCCCTGCGGGCCCAAAGTCAGAAGGCGCACTCCGGCAGCGTCGAACCAGGTGAGTTGCTCCTCGTCCCAGCGCGCGACGAATGCGAGCGTGCCATCGGAAGCGACGCTGAGAGTGCCGTTGCCGGTGGGCCGGAAGAACCGGCAGCCGTCGGCGATGGCGACGGGCTCGCCGAGGATGCGCAGCTTCTCGACGTCGAAGGGCGCGGCGAGGATCGTGCCGTCATCGACGTAGACGAGCCAGCCCGGATCGCAGTAGTGCGCCACGGATGGAAGGTCTGCGATGAAGATGCGCTCGGAGGATCCCAGGCGTCCGGCAACCAAGTGAGTGGCGCTTAGCTCTTGATCGGGCTTGCGATCGATCACGACATAGAGAAAGCGCTGACCGTCCGGCAAGAACCGAGGGAAGCCGTGACCGCGCTCAAAGGCCGTCGAATCGACGCTGGTCAACTGCTCCGGCTTGCCCCCGCCCGGTGGGATGCGGAAGATCCCGCCATTGCCCCCGGTTCCGCCGGTCGACTGCGCTAGGAGAATCGTTCCGTCGGGCCCCCAGCAGGCCCCGTTTTCGCCGCTGGTCAGGGTGGAAATCAGGCGCGGAGATGCGCCCGGCTCGACGCTCGTGGTCCAGAGCTTGCCTTCCGCCGTGTAGGCGATGGAGCGGCTGTCCCACGACCAGAACGCACCGGATGCCCCCTTCGTTTCCCCGAGCGGCCGCGCATCGAACGAGTCCAGCGGCCGGATCCATAGACTCGGGCTTTCGGCGCCGATGGCGCGGGCCCTGAACACTACGGAACGGCCGTCGGGGGCGATCACGGGATGCGTCGCCCACATGTAGGAAGAAGTCCGAGAGGGGATGACCAGCTTGGTGGCTCGGCGTGTCGCTTCTGCGCTCGAGTCGCTCGGCGTATCCCTTTGCACGAGCTGCCACGCGCCGCTCGCGACCAGCGCCCCGGCGAGCGCGCACAGCGCATGGCGAAGCCAGGTCGCGCTCGCTGGCCGTGCCGTGCCGACCGCGTTCGCATCAACGGCCGCTTCTTCGTGACCGCGGAGCGCTTGCTCGAGCTCGATCCGCGCGTCGCCGATGTCGCGCAGTCGTCGACGGGGATCCTTGTCGAAGCAGCGCGTGAGGAGCTCGCGCACGCGCTTCGGGGTCTGGGCGGGGAGTGCGGCGAGGTCGGCCTGCGAGTGCAGGACGGAGCCCAGGACATCGGTCAGCGTCTCGCCGTGGAAGGCGCGCTTCGCGGTCAGGCACTCGTAGAGCACGCAGCCGAAGGCCCAGATGTCGACGCGCTTGTCGATGGCCTTGCCGCGCGCTTGCTCGGGCGCCATGTAGGCCGGCGTGCCGAGCAAGCGCCCGGCCTCGGTGGAGAGCACGCTGTCGGTGCTCGAGCCGCGCTGGCTCTCGCTGGCGGGCTTCGCGAGCCCGAAGTCGAGGACCTTCACCTTGCCGTCGGGCGTCACGCGCACGTTGGCGGGCTTCAGGTCGCGGTGGATGACGCCGGCCTCGTGCGCGGCCTCGAGGCCCTCGGCGATCTGCTTCGCGACGTCGAGCGCTTCTTCGAGAGGCAGCGGTCCGCGCCGCAGACGCTCGTCGAGCGACTCGCCCGGCACGAGCTCGAGCACGAGGAAGCACGTGTCGCCGACCTGGTCGACGCCGAAGATCTGCGCGACGTTCGGATGGTTGAGCGACGCGAGGGTCTTCGCCTCGCGCTCGAAGCGCTTGAGCCGCTCTTCGTCATCGACGAAGTGCTCCGGCAGCACCTTGATCGCGACCTCGCGGCCGAGCTTCGAGTCCTTCGCGCGATAGACCTCGCCCATCGCCCCGGCGCCGAGGGGGCCGAGGACCTCGTAGTGGACGAGCTTGCTGCCGGGGGAGAGGGCCATCGAGGGAGAGAGCGAGCGCTGCGATCGCCGCCCCACTAATCGTCAGCGAAGTACTTGTCGCGCCGCGGGTAGCCCGCTTCGCTGCGCAGCTTGTTCTCGCAGAAGATCGACTTCTCGTACCCCTTGATGCCCACCGTCGAGTATTCCTCGAGTCGGTTGTCCGGATTCATCACGCCGAACACACCGTGGAGGCAGTGGATGAGCTCGTGGCCCATCGTGATGTGCGGGATGAACCACTGGCCCGAGTCGGAGAGGATCTCGGTGTTGCTATAGAAGAGCGTGCAGGTGCTGCCCTGGCCGTGGCCCGCCGTAGCTGCCTTCTTGTCGTCTTCCTGCACCTGGGTCTTCGCGCTGATCCCCGGGATCAGCCTGCCCTTGCCGACCTGGTAGTTCGGGTTGCTCATGCCCTGCTGCCATGCGTCGTATCGCGCCTGGTCGTTGACCTTTCCCGTCTTGGCGCCGTAGCCCGGCGCGCTCCAGTCGCGCGTGAGCGGCGGCTGGAAGATGACGTTCACGCCCTTCGGGCAGTTCGGCGCGCGATAGACGGGCTTCGCCTCTTTGATGGCCTTCAGCAGCCCCTTGCCGGTCGGGAGCTGCGCGAGTAGGCGCAGGTTCTCCTTCACGAGCGCCTTGAAGAAGGGCTGCTTCAGCGGGTCGTAGCTGAAGGCGAAGCCGGGGAACTCCGAGGACTTGAAGATCGGCATGGCATCCCGGGGTGAGGAAGGGGTTGCCAGCCTGGGAATCTCCGCTGCACCCGTCAAGGTCGAATCTCGCGAACCACGATGCGCGAGCACGCGCCTTGGCCGAGACCATGAGCACGCGTCGAATCGCTGGCGCAGGTCGTCCGCCTTCTCGGAGGTTCTATGCGCGTGCTCTCCTCTCTCGTGCTGGCGCTGTGCCTCGTCTGCTCTCCGGCGCCGCTGTCGGCTCAACGTCCGAGCGGTGGTTCCTCCGATCCGCAGGCGCAGTTCAAGGCGGAGGTCGCGTTCCACCTCGGCCAGCTGAAGGACGCGCTCGGCGGCATCGACGACGAGACGGACGCCCTGCTCGAGCTCATCCTCTCCAGCGCGCTCTCCGGCCAGATCCCCTACGAGGAAGTCCTCGATCAGCTGACGGAGCTCGCGATCGAGGCGCTGGTGGACGGCTTCGAGGAGGCGGAGGAGGAAGTCCGCTTGATCGAGCAGTTCACTTCGAGCGCGGTGGGCGGCAGCGGAACGCCGCCGGAAGCGCTCATGCCGGGAGCTTGCGCCGAGATCGAGAAGTTCCAGAAGAAGCTCGCCGGCATGCTCGCGAAGGCCGTCGCGGCGATGCTGAAAGATCTGAAGAAGGCTATCGCGACGATCGACCGCGAACTCGATACGCGGACGAACCTCGTGCTCGCCCCGACGACGGTGCCCGATCCTCCGGCTCCGGGACCGCTCACCGCGCCGCAGCCGAGCGCGCGAAGAAGCCGGTGAAGATCCAGGCCCTGATGGCGGGCAGCGACATCAACGTCGCGAACGACGGGCGACTCTGCATCGGTGGGACGGCGGATCCGACGCTGAACGCGGGGAACGTCGTCGTGACCATCAACGGGCCGAACGGCGTCTTCTCCACGACGGCGGTCGTCGATCCCCTGAGCTGCCGCTGGCGCGCCTGCTTCGAGAACCTGCGCGAGGGCAACTACGCCCTCGCCGCGCATCAGGGTGGAGCGACGACGACCTCGCGCATCGGCGTGCCCGGCGCCCCGCGCTAGCCCTAGGACCAGCGCATCGCGCCCAATCAAGGAACTGAGAAACGCTCGAAACGCCCGCTTCGGGCTCGTACAACGCGGTTGCTGAAATCCAACGCGTACGAGCTGAAGGAGCGTTTCGAGTGACCAGCAATAGATCCCGAGAGCTGCGCCGCCGCAAGTGCCGAATCGACGATCGCCTCCGAGATCGCGAATGGGAGGGACAGGCGCTGCCGATGTTCACCAGGACTCCCCTGCACTTCGATCTGGCGCAACGCGATCGCGCCTTGGCGACGGGCGGAATAGGTGTCGTTCACGAGCTTGCGAAGCAGGTCGGCCTCTTCGAGAGCATTGATCGTCGCGTGCACGTGCTCAAAGCGCACAAGCCCTACCACGAGTCCGATCATGCGCTGAACTTCGCCTACAGCGCGCTGTGTGGTGGGCAGACCATCGAGGATCTCGAGCTGCTCAGAAAAAACGAGGCCTACCTCGACCTGTTGGGCGCGCAGCGTATCCCCGATCCGACAACGGCCGGCGACTTCTGTCGCCGATTCACGATCGACGCGGTGGCAGAGCTGCAGGCGGCGATCAACGAGACCGCCTGCGCGTGTGGGCACGGCAACCCGAGGCCTTCTTCGCCAAGGCAACGATCGACTTCGACGGTACGTACGTGGCGACCGATGGCGAGCGCAGAGAGGGCGTCGACATCAACTACAAGGGCGAGTGGAGCTATCATCCGCTCGTCGCGTCGCTCGCCAATACCAGGGAACCGCTGGAGATCGAGAATCGCCGCGGGAATCGTCCGTCACACGAAGGCGCAGCCGAGATGGCGGATCGGACGATTGCATTGGTCCGCAAGGCCGGCTTCCGCTCCGTCCTGCTACGTGGTGATACCGCCTTCTCCCAGTCGCAGCATCTGGATCGCTGGCACGAAGATGGGGTCGAGTTCATCTTCGGCTACGCTGCGAATACGCCGCTCGTGATGCAGGCCGCGAATCTCCCCAACGCGTCCTGGACGCCCCTGAAGCGGAAGAAGCGAGGATCTGGATCGGAGCTGCAGAGGAGCCCTCGCGAGAATCATCGCAAAGCCATCGTCGAGGAGCGCGGATACAAGAACCTCCGGCTCGAGCGCGAAGATGTCGCGGAGATGCGCTACCAACCAAGCGCGTGCTCTCGCGAGTTCCGGATGGTGGTCCTGAAGAAGACGATCGAAGTGCGACGCGGGCAGTTGGAGCTCGAGCCCGAGACGGTGTTCTTCTTCTACATCACGAACCGTGATGCGGATTCGCCCAGCGCGGTCGTGCTTCAGGCGAATCAGCGCTGCAACCAGGAGAACCTCCTCGCGCAGCTGAAGGGCGGAGTGCACTCGCTGCGAGCACCTGTCGATACGCTCGTCGCGAACTGGGCATACATGGTGATGACGGCGATCGCCTGGTCTCTGAAGGCATGGCTCGCACTTGTCTTGCCGACCAAGGGGCGGTGGAGCGAACGCCGCGAAGAAGAGCGCGACCGAGTCCTGAAGATGGAGTTCCGGACCTTCCTCAACTGGATGATCCGCATTCCTGCACAAGTGCTTCGAACGGGGAGGCGCACCGTGGTGCGCTTTCAGGCTGGACGCCACTGCTCGCAGCGCTGCTTCGCGGTTCGGACGCCGTGCGCGCGATGCGCTGCTGACGACGATAGAGCCGAGGCCTTGCGCGAACGGACTGACGAGCCACGACGGACACGGAGGACGAGACGAAGCGAAGTGGATTGGACGATTCGACCCTGCCGCCTGGCGGCAGAAGACGAGCTCGTGCCCGCTCTACGCCACACTCACCTGCGGTCGCCCGCGATCCGCATTCGCTTGTTTGAGGGCTAGCCACACTCTCCCACGGCACAATCAAGGTGCCTGGAAGCTTTACTGTGCCCTGGGCGGGGGAGGGATAGGATCGGCGGCATGTGCACCCGCCTCACCGTCGCCATCCTCGCTCTCGCTGCGAGCCCGCTCGCCGCGCAGAACTGCGTCGATCAGTTCTACTTCCCCATCACCGGCAACGGCCTCGAGATCACGAGCAACCAGTCGGTGGAGCAGACCTTCCTCGTGCAGCTCACGGGGCAGCTCCTCGCGGTGGAGCTCTACGAGCTCCGCCATCACCGCGGGATCTCCACCTTCGATCTGCGCTTCGATCTCTATCCGCTGAACGGCAACGGCGCGCCGAGCGGGGAATCCGTCGCGACCGTGATCATCCCGCCGAGCGCGCTCACGAGCGTCGGCGTCGCCTACTCGGTCGACCTCTTCTCGCAGCACGTGCTCGTCACCGCGGGCGAGCGCTACGCGATCCACTTGGAGACGCTCTCGCCGAGCAACGGCGCGACCTATGCCTGGGCGGGGGATGCCCCCGGCGGCTACGCGAACGGCGACTGCTGGATCCGCACGAACGTCGGCCCGCTCTCCTACGACATGGGCTTCGCGACGCGCGTCCTGAAGAACCCCAGCCTGCTGCTCGACCTCTCGCAGCCCGATGGCCCGCGCTCGCTGCGCATCGCGCAGCAAGGCGGCATTCCCGGTGACTTCTACATCCTTGCCCTCAGCTTCGATCCGCGGAACGCGCCGCCGTCGTACGGACTCGGTCCTTGGGCTGGCCTCCACATCTCTACGAACGAGCTGATCGGCGAGCTCGAGGTCGGCTTCCCCTTCGTCGGCACCTTCGATGCGCAGGGGAACGCGAGCGTCTCCTTCCAAGCGCCCATCGTGCCGGCCTTCGTGGTGGGGCAGACCCTGTGGGGTGTCACGCGCGATCTCAGCCCGGCGCTCGGCTTCCGCAGCTCCTCGCCGGTGGAAGGCGTGCGCTTGCGTTGAGCGTCGCGCCGCGCGTTCAGCGCGGCACGAGCGGCGAGAGCCGCGGATCCTGGCAGCGCTCGCCCGGCTGCAGCTCGACGTCGAACTCGGCGAGCACGTTCCGATCCGGCATCGAGAGCAAGCGCAAGCGCGCACGGCCGGCGGGGAGCGGACCGAAGTCGAAGCCGCCGCCGTCGCGGATCGGCGCGTAGTTCTCGTAGGTGGGCTCGAACGCCTCGTCGCCTTCGGAGGAAGGGCTGACTTCGGTGGAGCGCGGGGGCGGAGGCGGTATCACGAGGTGCACGATCGCGCCGGGGCCATCGGCGCGCAGCGGCAGCGCGACGATGCCGGTGAGCCTCGCAGGACGTTGGAGGCGCAGCTCGACGTCGCGATCCCCACGCGCCACCTCTCGAAACTCCACTTCGAGCAACTCGGCGCGTTGCGCCTGGAGTCGGAATCGTCGCGCTTCGGTCTTACCGCGTAGCGCGAAGCGCCCACGCGCATCGGCGTCGAGCATGGTCAGAGCGACGAACTCGAGCTCGAGCGTCCCCGCCGGTGCTCCTCGAGCATCTACCTCGACCTCATGGCGCACGTCGACGCTGGCGAACGGCACCGCTTCGCCGCGATCATCGACGACCCGCCCTTCGAGCAGCGGCGGCGGACGGCGCAGCGTGTGCGTGCCGAGCTCGTGCTCGCCGCTCGCGAGCTCGTAGGAGAGATCGATCTCGACCGCGAGGTCCTGGTGCTCCTGATTCCACGCCTCTCCACGCGGCGGGAAGTACGAGCGATCGGCGTAGCCGAGGATGCGCAGCGTGCGCGGCCCGCTCGGCGACAGTGCTTGATCGATGCGCAGGCGCAGGCGTCCGGCGTCATCGGTGTTCCACGTATCGGCGATGCGACCGCACCAGACGAGCACCTGCGCCGCGGCGAACGGCGCGCCCTCTTCGTCGAGCAGACGCACGCTGACCCATGGCTTCGTTTCGCCGAAGCGGAGCTCGACCTCGCGCGCCTCGCCGGCAGCGAGGGGCGGCAGCTCGAGCTCGGGGCCGGGGAAGCGCTCGTCGGTCGCGTCCTCGGCGTGGATGCGCAAGCGGCGGCCCGGCGGAACCACCAACGGCTCGCTCTGGGCACCGCTCTCGCGTTGCACGAGCGCCGGTTGGAGCCAGGGAACATGGACGCCGGCATCGGCGGGGCGCACGAGATGGAGGAGGCGCTCGCTCAGGATGGGCTTCCCGTTCTCGTCGACGACGCGCGCGTGCCAGCGCGCCGGTCGCGGCACGGAGAGCTCGAAGTCCCCGCTCGGCCACACCTCGTTATTCGGCAGCGCGAGCACAGGCTCGTCGAAGAGCGGCCGATGCACGGTCGCCAGGATCTCGCCGAAGCCGCGCCACCAACTCCCGCGCCCGATGCGGACGCGCCCCGCATCATCCGTGACGCCGTGCCAGGGAATACCGGCCCAGGCGCGGCTGCGCGAAGTCCAGACGAGGCACACGGGCTCGCCCGGCAGCAGGCGCCCTTCGTCGTCGATGACGCGCAGCGTGAAGCTCTCGCCGGTGAGCTCTTCTGCCTCCGCCACATCGTTTGGTCGCGCGTCGGACAGGGCTCCGGGAGTGATCCCGATCGCGGAGACGGACTCGTCCAGGTCCTGCTCCTCATCCGACTCGGTGGACGCGGCGCGTCGATCCGTGAGGCTCGAGCTTGCACCTGAGCTCTGGCTCGCCTGGTGCTCGCTCGCGATCTCGACCGACGCTCCGAGCGCTGCGTCGTCCTCGACCATGGCGATCCACGCGACGGCGAGCGTCGCGGCGAGGATCGCGAGGGCGGTGAGCGCAAGAGAGGCGGTGCGCATGAAGCTTGCTAACGAGCTGAGCAGCCAAGGTAACGGAGGCGCGGCGCGAATGCGCAGAGGGGACGCGTTGCTGAAGGCGATGTCAGCTCAGCGCGGTTTCGCGAGGGGCAGCGAGAGCTGCTGCTGGCAGAGGGTGCGCAGCTCCGCGACGAGGGGCGCTGCGGCGCTGGTGTTGAACGCCGCCGCGACAGCTGTCCCCGACGCGGGGTGCACGTAGAAGAAGGAGCAGAAGCCGCGCTGCGTGCCGGTGTGCGTCGGGCAGGGCGTGCCCGCGAGCTCGTGCACGAAGAAGCCGAGCCCGATGCGCTCGCCCGCGACGCCGGTGGGGAGTGCGGGCTGCCACATCTCCGCGAGCGTGCTGCGGGAGAGCACCTGCATGGCATCGCTCTCCGGCGGCAGCGCGCCGAGGAGGAACGCTAGGTAGCGCGCGAGATCGCCGAGCGGAGCGTTCCACCCCGAGTTGCTCACCGTGATGCCGGTGTCGAAGTCGGGGCCGAGATCGCGCGCGCCGTTCCCGCTCCCGTCGTAGCCGTGCGAGCGATGGCGCTGCAGGTGAAACGGCGTGCGATCGAAGTAGCTCTGCGTGAGGCCGAGCGGGCGCAGCAGGTTCTTCTCGAGGTAGCTCTCGTAGGGCTCGCCGCTCGCGACTTCGAGCGCGCGGCCGAGGAAGACGATGCCGGGATTGCTGTAGGAGTAGCGGGTGCCCGGGGCGAACTCGAGCTGCGTGTACGGCAGCATCGCGACGAGCTGGATCCACTCCGTGGGCTCGAAGGGCTGCCACGGCTGATCTCCGCCCCAAGGCCAGGTCCCCGCGCGGAAGCCCGCGCTGTGCGTGAGCAGGTGTCGCAGCGTCACCGCCGCGATCGGGCCGTGCGCGGAGTGCACGGCGCGCAGCTCCGGCAGCAGCTCGACGATCGGCTGCTCCAGACGGAGCGCCCCGCGATCGCGGAGCTGCAGCACGGCGATCGCGGTGAGCGTCTTCGTACAGCTCGCCCAGTGGAAGATCGTGCGCTCGTCGACGCGTCGCTCGCTCGCGCGATCGGCGAAGCCGTGGACGGCGTGCTCCGCGATCTCCGCGCCACGCACGAACACCAAGCCCGCGCCGACGACGCCGAGCTCGTGGCAGCGCCGCTCGAAGTGCGCGCGCACCGCGCTCCAGGCGTCGGGGGTCGCGGGAGAGGGAGCGCGCTCCTGGGCGTCGGCCGCAGGGAGGGCGGCGATGCAGAGCGCAGAGAGAGCCGAGGTGCAGAGCTGGCCGAGTCGCATGAGGTGAGGCTACGGGAGCGCGCGCGCGATCGAAATCCCCGCCGCGGGCTTTCGCGAGGGGCGCCGTGCGCCAGAATCCTCGACGCGTCGCGCCGGTGCCCCCCGGCGCGCCTCCGTTCCTCTTCGAGGATGACCTTCATGCAGAACCACACTCTGTCCCTCGCCGTGCTGCTCGCGGCGGGTGGCATCTTCGCCTCGCCGCCGCTCGCGGCGCAGAGCGACGGCGCCCCGAGCTTCGCGGACCCCGTCCGCTTGAACGCAGGCGCCAAGCTCCTGGGCGAGCGCCGCCTCTATCCCTCTCCCGTCTACCACGACCTCGATGGCGATGGTCTTCAGGACATCGTCGTCGGCGATCTCCGCGGTCGACTCACCGTCGCGAAGCGCTTGCCCGGCAAGGGCCCCGCGAAGTACGCCGAGGAGAAGCCGGTGCTCGCCGTCGATGGCAAGGAGATCGACTTCCACAACTGGTGATGCATCGGCATGAGTCCACAGTTCGTGGACTTCGACCAAGACGGCCATGTCGATATCGTCGCCGGCACCTTCGATGGCTCGCCGCACATCTCGTTCGGCACGGCGACGGGCTGGAAGCAGCCGGAGCAGATCCTCGACAAGGAAGGCCAGCGCATCGTCGCCAACGCGTGGTGGAACTTCGACGAGAAGAAGTGGGACGACACGGACCGCTGCAACCCCGAGGGCCTGGTGCTGGCGGAGGGCCACATCACTTCCGCCTGGGCCGCCGACATGGACGGCGACCACGACCTCGATCTCCTGCTCGGCGATCACAAGGGCGGCTATGTGTACCTGCGCCGCAACGAAGGCAACCCGCAGAAGCTCGCGTTCGCGACGCGGAACGAGGTCATCCTCGCCGCGGGTGCCGTCCTGAAGGTACCGGGAACCGTCACCACGCTGCGCCTCTTCGACTGGAACAGGGACGGCGTGCAAGATCTGCTGCTCGGCAGCATGGGTGACGCCTACAGCGCCGGCGCCGGCGGCGGCGTCTTCGTCTTCCCGAACGAGGGCACGAACTCCGCTCCGAGCTACGGCGAGCCGCAGACCTTGGTGAAGGTGAGCGGCAAGGGCGGCAGCGAGCCGACGCGTCCCGACTCCGGTCTCTACATGGACGTCGGCGATCCCGATGGCGACGGCGACTTCGATCTCGTGGTCGGCGGCTACTCGCACTGGACGCCCGCTGCGCGCGAGCTCAGCGCGGACGAGCAGAAGCGCGTGGATGGGCTGCAAGAGCAGCTCGCCGAGCTCGATGCCGAGCAGGAGAAGTTCTGGGAGCGCGTGAGCGCCGCGATGGAAGGGCTCTCCGAGGAAGCTGCCGAGAAGAAGCAGCAGGAGATGTTCGAAGCCGAGAAGGAGCAGCTCCAGGCTTCCGGCCAGAAGCGCCAGAAGATCCAGGAGCAGATCGACGCCCTGGTGCCGAGCCAGCAGCGCGTCTCGTACGTCTGGCTCTACGAGAACCTGGGCGCTCGATGAGCCTCGGGTCGGTGGGGCACACCTCATGGCTCTCGGCCGCGCTCGCCCTCACGGCGGGCGCGGCCGAGACCCCTTTCTGCGATGGAGCCGGACGCGATGCGGCGCCCGGAGCCCGTTGCCAGCGGCTCCGCAGGTCATGTCAATGCCATTCATGAACCTGCATCGTCTCGCCGAAGCTCGAAGCCTCGCGCTGCACGTCGAGGTCCTCGCTCGTCTTCAGCAGGATCCGGTTCTGCTCTTGCAGGTACGCGAACGATTGTCGGAATGGCAGCGCGATCCCTCGAAGCCGCGACCGTATGTTGATCGCTGGATCCGACTGCTCGATGGTCCGTTCGAGCTCTTGAAGTCGACCCTGACAGGTGATGACGAGCACGCGCGCGCCCTCCGCCAAGCCACGCCCTTCGCGGGGATCGTCGACCCTCGGACTCGCTGGCGGATCTGGACCGAGGTACGTGAGAGGCTCGAAGGTTCCCGATGAACTGTGCAGTAACGGCGCCTGTCACCTTACCCGTGCAGTGGGGTGCTCGACGAAGGCCACCGGGCCGACGCGAAGGCCGATCACGCGCAGCGCGCGCGCGGGTTCTAAGCAGCCGTCGTCCGTCTTGCCGCTCGGGCCGAGCAGGCGCAGCTCGAGCGGGTCCTCGACGATGGCGAGGAGCTCGTATTCGTCGTCGGGAGTGAGCGAGAGGCCGAGGCGCGCGAGCTCGCGGTCGCGCCACGCGATCGCGGCGGGGGAGAGGCGCGCCAAGAAGAGGTGGCCGCCCTGGCCGAAGATCAGGTTCGTCGCGGCGTCGCTCGGGGCGAACTCCTCCGCGCGGTTCCGCACGCCTTGGAGGAGCACCAAGCGGCCGCGGAAGGTCGCGGAGAGCGCGGGCTCGAAGCCGTAGGTGAGCGGCAGGCGCTGCAGCATGCGCGACCAGTTGGCCTCGACGGAGGCCAGCGCATCGCTCTGCGCCTTCGCCTGGGCGGTGGGCGCTTCGAGAGCGGCGCGATCGAAGGCATCGACGATCGCGCGGAGCCGCGCGACGAGCGGCCACTGCTGCGGTGAATCCTGGAGCAGCAAGCGGAGATCCCACTCGGCGAGATTCGCGACGCGGTTCCGCGCGGTCTCGTCGCGCGGCGGCGCTTGCTCGAGGGCCGCGACCATCGCCTCGGCGGCGGCGACGAGGCGGGCAAGAGCCTTCGCGCGCACGGCTTCGATGGTCTGCGCGAGCTCGCGTACCGCGGCGTGCTCCGCGGCGCGGAGGTAGTCCTCGTCGGTGCCGGTGAACGCGAGCCACTGGATCGCGCGGGAGTACGCCGCGGCGGTGAGCGGATGGTTCAGCTTGTCGATCGAAGAGCCGTCGATGTTGAGATAGTCCTCGGCGTTCGCCGTGGCGCTCTCCTCAGCCCAGCCCTCGAACTCGTAGGCCGTGCTCTCCCAAACGCCTTGCAGGCGCTCGCGGCACGCGGGGCCATATCCTGCCGCGTAGAGCGCGCGCCCGTCGTTCTCCTTCGGCTCCAAGCGCGCGAGCAAGGGCGCCGCGTCGCGCGTGGGAACCTCGGCGAGCGCGGTGCGGATCGCGCGACGCGCTTCGTCGAGCTTCGAGAACGCGGAATCGCGCACCCCGCTCTCCTCGGAAGCGAGCTCGGAGCGCAGCTCCTTCCAGCTCTCTTCCAGGCGCGCGAGCTCGGCCTCGGCCAACACGAGCTGCTCCGAGGCGCGCTTCGCGCGCGCCGCGGCCTGATCGCGCGCGAGAAGCCCGCGCAGCTTCGCCATCGTCGCGCGTGGCAGGGCCGCGCTGCGCAGCGCTTTCGCCGTCGAGTCCTCGAGATCGCGCAGCGAGCTGGTCAAGTCGTAGCCGTCGGCGCGCGCTTGCTCCACGTAGCCCAGGCGCAGCGCGATCTCGGCCAAGGCGTAGCGCTGCTCCTGCGCGCGGAAGCCGAGCTCGAGCACGCGCTGCAGCGCGAGGAGTCGCTCCAGCGTGCGTGCACGCGCCTCCTCGGCGACGTACTCGAGATGATCGATCGCCATGCGCTGCGCGCCGATCGCGCCGCCGAACTCCTCGCCGGAGAGCTTCATCGCGACCTCGTCGAGATCGCCTTGGACTTTGTTCTGCGGATCGCCGATCGCCTCCCTCGCCGCCAGGACGGCGGCGAGGGAGTCTTTCAGCGCCTGCTGGGCGCGAGCGTTGGCCGTGGCTTCGAGCTGCTGGATCTCGGCGACATCGACTTGCGCCGCAGTGAGCGGCGCGAGCACGAGCAGCGAGAGCAGGGGAGGGACGGAGCGGAAGGGAGATCCAGCCATGGAGCGGAGCCGAAGGTCGAGGCGCTTGCGTCGTTGCAGAGCGAGAGTGGCTTGGAGCGGGAGGGAGCGTCGGCTATCCGCCGCCACCGCCACCGCCACCGCCGGCGTTGGGATCGTTCAGGGACTGCTCGAGGAAGTTCGCGAGCCAGGCCTTGGCCGCGTCGCCCGCGGTCTGCGCGAGCTCCGTTGCTTTGGCCTGCAGCTTCGCCTCGAGCTTCGCGAGGGAGCTCGGGCCATCCTTCTCGAAGCTCGCATCGGTCTCGGTGAAGTCGGAGTCGCCCGACTCCGAGCCGTCGCCCTTGCCCCAGTACTTCCACGAGATCTGCTCGTAGCTGAACGCGACCTCCTCGCGCTCCGGCAGCGGCTGGCTATCGGGCTGGCGCAGGTTCGGCATGATCGCGCGGATGCTCGAGATGCGCGGGTTGGTGAGCCCGATCATCACGTAGCTCTCCTGCGGGCCGCCCACGGGCGGCATGCGCTGCAGCTCGAGCAGGAACTCGCTGAAGACGACGTTGTCCTCGAACGCGCGGTAGAGATTCGGGGAGGCGCGATCGATGTCCTTCACGATCACGAGCGAGCGGTGCCTCGGCGCGCCCGCGGGGTGCCCATCGGGGCCGCGATCGCTCGTGATCTCGTGCTGCATCCCGAAGACGACGATCTGGCCTTCGCGATCCTTGAAGCGCGAAGAGCCGGTCACCTGCGTGCCGCCGACCTTCAAGCGGAGAAATGCGGGTAGGGTCATCGGAGCCTCACTTGTCCTTCAGGAGTTCCTTCACGTAGTCCTTCGCTGCCGCTTGGATCGCTCCCGCGACATCCTTCGCCACGCTCTCGCCGACCTTCTTGCCGACGGAGCTCAGGATCGCGCCGAGCTGATCGAGGTCGTCGGTGTCGGAGAAGCTGGCCTCGAAGACACCGCTGTCGGCTTGGCCGACCTCGGCATTGGTGCCCGTGAGCGCGGACCAGTTGGTGCCGATGCGCTCGTAGCTGAACTCGACCTCTTCGTACTCGGGGATCATCTGGTTCGCCGCCGCGCGCGCGTAGGGCATCACGGTGCGGATCGCAGCGATGCGCGCGCCGTGGAGATGCACCGTCCAGTGGTTCTCCTCGGTGACGCCGTTCGGTCCTCCGCCGGCGGGCGGCACGCGCCAGCAGTGCAGCTCGAAGCGATCGAAGCTGTCGCCCTCGGCCATGGCCTTCCGCAGCTTCGGCGTCGCGTGGTCGAGCTCCTTCGTGATCACCAACCGCCCGTGCACCAGGTCGCCGTTCGGCTGCCCGCTGCGCTCGCCGGGCGTGCCTTCCCAGCGCTTCGATTGGATGGTGTGCGTGTACGCGATGACCGAGATCTTGCCTTTGCGGGTCTTCTGGCGGGCCGAGCCCTTGATCTCGCCGGTCTTCTTGCCGCGGAGATCGAGGAACGCGTGCAGGGGCATGGGAGGAACCTCGTGCCGGAATTCAGCGAGTCGGAGCGTTGGAAGGGAACGACGGCGCTACGAGAGCTCGCCGAACGAGTCGGCGCCCGGCAGGTCGCACGCATCGATCGCGAGCACGGCGCCGTCGAAGTGACCGAGCCCGCCGTTGGCGTCGGGATCGTGACCCCAGGCTTGCACGGCGACCTTGCGCCCCGCGGCCTGGCAGGCAGCGGCGATGGCGAAGCCGCGTGCCTCGACGGCGACGAAGCCGCGGACGCGCTTGCCGAGCTGCAGATAGATCTGCGCATCGAAGGAGCGGCAGAGGCCGACGGTGGCTTCGCCTCGGATCGGCGCCGCGGCCGCGCCGATCGGCAGGCGCTCCGCGGTACGCGTGCGCTCGGAAGCGAGGTCGGGAGCGAGCGGTGCCGCGGCGGAGACCTCGCTCGCGGTGGCGAGAGCGGGGACCGCGGCCGTGACGGCGGCGCCGCCGGCGACGAAGCGCATCAAGTCGCGGCGATCGAGCGAGCTCATGTTCGTACGAGGGGCTGGAGGAGGGAGCGACGCGCCACGGCGTGGCGCGCGCTCCTGCTAATCCGAAGGCGCGCGTCGGCGTTACGCTCCAAGTGGAAGATCTTTCCCGAGCGCGGGCGCGCCGCGCGCGAGCTTCAGCCCTCGATCAGGACGTCCTGCAATCCGTGAGTCTCGCGCACGTACGCCGAGGGAGCGATTCCGACGAACGCCAGGAACTCGCGCGTCAAGTGCGCTTGATCGGCAAAGCCCGCTCGGCTCGCCAATGCTGCGAGCGACTCGCGCTGCGGAGTCTGGAGCGAGGCGAGGACTCGCTGCATGCGCTGCACGCGAGAGTGCACCTTCGGCGTGATCCCGACCCAGGTGTCGAACGCGCGCTCGAGGGTCCTGCGCTCGCAGCCCGCTCGCTTCGCGAGCTCCTCGACGCGGAGCTTGCCCGCGGAGCGCTCGGCGAGTCGCACGGCCGCGACGAGGAAGGAGGGGATGCGAGGAGACGCGTCGAGGTGTGCGCGACACCAGGCGATCAACACTTCGAAGCGCGCCTCCACATCGCGGGATCGAGCGAGTGCATCGGCGAGTCGCTCGGCCTCCGCGCCGAGCAGAGATTCCAGAGCGAGCGTCTCCCCGAGCAGCTCGCGCGGCGCGACTCCGCGCAGCGCCGCGGCACCCCAAGGCTGGAAGCGGATCGCCGCGATCGCGCTGGTTCGGCCGGGCCGCAGCAGCAGCGGTCCCTCGAGCTGGCCCGCGAGGAGCACGCGCGGCTGCTCGTGCGCGCGGCCTTGCTCATCGAGGCGCGCATAGCGATCGCCGAGGTGCACGACGAGCTCCATGCAGCCATCGGCGACGATACGCTCGAGACGCAGCGCATCGTAGCTGGCCCGATCTTCGACCTGCCAGAAGCGGCGGACGTAGGGCGCGAGGTCGGGCGGAGGGAGGCGCTCGGCGTAGAGCATCGCGAGGTCGCGGAAGGCGAGGCCGCGTCTGGGTCGTGACTCGAAGAGAAGTCCAGGGCAGCAGAACCGAGGTCGTTGCGCGCGGGAAGGGGCTCCTCGATGGACAGGCCGGAGCGACCTGCGTAGCTTGCGCTCGCGGCGCGTGCCGCGCTGGTCCCCACGGTTCGAGAAACTCTGCTTCGATGAGCGATCCCCGCGCTGCGTCTCACCGCCCTTCTCGGGAAGAGCTCTCCGAGCGACTGCTCGAGCTCATCCGCTGCGAGACGACGACTGGCAGCGAGGATCGCGGCCTCGGACCGCTGCGCGCCTATCTCGAGGAGCTCGGCGCGGAGGTCGAGGAGCAGCGCATCGCGCCGGGCCGCACGAACCTGATCGCGAGCTTCGGCGATCCCTCGCGCGCGCGCGTCCTCTACAGCACACACCTGGACACCGTGCCGCCCTACATCGGCGGTCGGCGCGAAGGCACGCGCGTCTACGGCCGCGGCGCGTGTGATGCGAAGGGCCAGATCGTGGCGCAGCTCGAAGCGCTGCGCCGACTCCTCGCCGCGGGCCAGGGCGACGTCGCGTGGCTCGGCGTGATCGGCGAGGAGACGGACAGCATCGGCGCGCAGCGCGCGACCGAGCTGGCACCTCGCTTCCCCTCGCTGGCGCTCGTGATCGACGGCGAGCCGACCAGCAATCGCCTCGCCACGGGCCAGCGCGGTGTCATGACCTTGGTGCTGGAGTGCGCCGGTCGGGCCGCGCACTCGGGCGTTCCCGAGAAGGGACTCTCGGCCGTGCACGAGCTCGTCGACTGGCTCGCGCGCTTGCGCGCGCAGTCGTTCGCGCGCGATCCCGAGCTTGGCCCCGAGGTCTTCAACATCGGCCGTATCGCCGGCGGCGAGGCGCTGAACGTGCTCGCCGAGAAGGCTCGCGCGGAGCTCTTGGTGCGGAGCCTCCCCGATTCGCAGTTCCTCGAGCGCGTCGCCGCGCTCGCCCCGGCGTGCGGCAGCGTCCGCCGCGTGCACGAGACGCCGAGCGCGCGTTTTCCCGCGATCGAGGGCTTCGAGCGCGTGTTCGTGCCCTTCGGCTCGGATGCGCCGCGGCTGCGCGCGCTGGCACAGGGCGGGGCTGTGGCGCTCGTCGGTCCCGGCACGATCGACGTCGCGCACACGGAGCACGAACATCTCGAGCTCGCGGAGCTGGAAGAAGGCATCGCGATGCTCGAGGCGCTCGGCACGCGCGTCCTCGGCGGCACGGAGAAGATCGAGTAGCATCGACCTCGGGTCGCAGAGCTCGAGGAGGCTCCCATGGAATTCGTGTGGTTCGCGCTGATCGGCGTGTGTGCAGGTTGGCTCGCCGGACAGGTGCTGAAGGGGAGCGACTTCGGCCTCGTCGGGAACCTCGTGATCGGCGTCCTGGGCGCGATCTTGGGGGGCTGGCTCTTCGGCGAGCTGGGGATCTCGGCCGAGCGCAGCCTGCTCGGAGCGCTGATCACGGCCTTCGTGGGTGCCGTCGTGCTGCTCTTCTTGCTCGGGCTGGTGCGCTCGAAGAAGTGAGAGACCCTCGGGCTCAGCTCGGCTTCGCCGGTGAGCGCCCGAGCAGCCCGAGCTCCTGCGCATGCGGCCGCAGCGCCTCGATCACGAACGCGACGTGCGCGACGAGCTCGACGCCGAGCAGCTCGATCCCGCGCTGGATCTCGGGGCGCTCGACCTTCGCGGCGAAGCCCTTGTCCTTCAGCTTCTTCAGGACGCTCGGCGGCTCGAGCGAGAGGATGCCGCCCTCGCGCACGTGGCAGCAGGCACCGACGAAGCCGGTGAGCTCGTCGCAGGCGAGCAGCGCCTTGTCCAGCGCCGACTCGTGCGGAACGCCCCAGCCGGTGTAGTGCGCGGCGATCGCGTGCGCGAGCTCGGGTTCCTGCTTCTCGCGGAGCCACGCCACGATGTGCCGCGGATGCTCCTCGGGCCACGCTTCGTAGTCGGCGTCGTGCAGCAAGCCGGCGAGCCCGAAGCGCTCGACGTCTTCGGCGCCGCGCCCGTAGCGCAGCGCGGCCGCGCGCATCACGAGCTCGACGGCGCGCGCGTGATTCCGCAGCGCCTCGGTCTTCGTCCAGTCGCAGAGCTGCTGCCAAGCTTCGTCGCGTGTGAGGGGCATGCGGGAGTCTCGTCGTTGGTGGAGCATCGATCAAATAGGGGTCAGACCCCGATCTGATCGACGGCGCCGTCGATCAGATCGGGGTCTGACCCCTATTTGATCGACGAGGGCGGGAGGCGCTTCACCAGGCGCACGCCGTAGAAGGCGGAGCGCGCCGCGGGGAGATCGGCGGTGCGATCGGTGGGATGCGCGGGGGGCATGGTGAACCAGGAGCCCCCGCGCAGCACGCGGTGCGGCGGCGTCTGCGTCCAGAGCGGATCGACCTGCGCCACGGCGGGGTCGGCGACGGCGTAGCCGGACATGAAGGTGTCCTCGCACCACTCCCAGGCATTGCCGAGGAGGTCGTGGAGGCCATGCTCGTTCGCCTCGCGCGTGCCGACGGGATGGAGGCGCTCGCCGGCGTTGGCATGGATCCACGCGCGGCGCTCGAGGGAAGCGGCCTCGCTCCACCACGGCGTGGCACCCGCTATTCCGCCCGCGCACGCGTACTCCCACTCGGCTTCGGTGGGCAGCGCGTAGCCGTAGGTCTTCGCGTAGGCCTGCGCGTCGTGCCAGCTCAGGTTCGTCGCGGGCAGCGTCGGGTCGTCGCTCGCAATGGGCGGCGCGGGATCGCCGCCGTGGAGCTCCACGTAGCGCTTCCACGCGCCGACGCTGAGCTCCGTCGTGCTCATGTAGAACGGACGCGAGAGGCGCACGAGGTGCCGCGGCATCTCCGCTGCATAGGTTGAGGAGCCCATCGAGAACTCGCCCGCGGGCAGCAGCGCGAAGACGAGGCCCGAGCGGGGATCGCGGAGCTTCTTCGGCCAGCCGTCCAGGCGCTCCGCCTCGAGCAGCTCCCAGCTCGCGGGATCCGCGAGGCGCGCGAGCTCGGCGCGCTGCTCGGCGGAGATCTCGTTTCGCGCCGGAGCTTGCGGCGCCGTCGTGCCGTTCGGATCGCCGCAGCCGCTCGCCGCGAGAGCGAGCAGCAAGCCCGCTCGCTGCAGGTGCCGCGCGCTCATCGCAGCAGCCCCTCGGCGCGCAGAAACTCGTGGATGCCCTCGGCCATCAGGCGATGCCCCGTGTCGTTCGGATGCTGATCGCTGGCGTGAACCCACAGCGCGTACTCGTCGCGGCCCTCGAACTTCGGCAGCAGATCGACGCACGCGATCCCGTGCTCGCGGCAGAACGCGCGCACCATCTCGTGCAGCTCGCCGTAGGAGTAGCTCCCCGCGAGCTGCGAGAGCATGGGGAAGATCGCCACCACGAAGCCGACCTGCTTCTCGCGCAGCCGCTGCTGCATATCGAGCAGGCCCGCTCGCGTGAGCTTCCACTCCGTCTCGTCGGCGCGCACCACCGCGCCGAAGTCGCGGCGCTCCGCGGCGAGACGGCGCTGCGCGAGCTTCCGCTGCAGCAGGCCGAGCAGCGCCGAGCCGCGCAGCCACGGCTCCTCCGCGCTCACCGCCGCGGGATCGTAGGCCATCATCGGCACGCGGGAGGAGAGGTCGTTCAAGCAGAGACCGACGATCACCAAGTCGGGCTGGAACGCGAGGCCGTCGGACGCGAGCCACGGCGCGTAGAAGTGCGGCGTGTGCCCGCTCGCGAAGCCGGCGTTCACGACCTCGACGGGACCTCGGCGCTCCGCCGCGATCGAGCGCTCCAGCACCTGCGGCCACGCATCGTCCTGACCGACGCCCTGCCCGTAGGTGAAGGAGTCGCCGAGTGCCAGCACGCGCAGCTCGCCCGCCGGCTTCTCGAGCGGGAACTCGCGATCGCGGAAGCCGCGGCTGTTGTGCTGCACCAGCACGCAGCCGTCCGCATCGAAGTAGTCCCACGCCGCGTTCGAGTAGCCGAACTTGAAGCGCACGTTCTCGAGCAGAAAGGAGCGCGGACCGATCTGGTTCAGGCGCGCGCGATCGGGCGAGCGCCCGAGGAAGTGCACGATCTCCGAGAGCGGCACCTTCGTCCCGCCCGTGGTGAAGATGTAGCCCTCGCCGGGCTTCACCGGTCGGAGCAGCGCGCGCGCCGCGAGCTCGCAGGCGCCGAGCGCCAGAGCACCGGAGGCGAGCGAAAGGGCGAGCTTCGCCCAGAGGCTCGTGCGGCGGCGCGGCGCGGAGGGGTTCATCGAGACGATCGTAGCGATTGCGCGAGACTCGCGGAAGCTCGCAGCGGAAGGCTCATCTGCGTTCGCGGCTCGGGAAGCTCGCGATCAGCAGGAGCGCGAGGAGCACGAAGAGCACCGCGCCGAGCGCGAAGAGCAATCCGGCGCTCGCGCCGAGTGCCTGTAGCAGCGCGAGCTCGAGCGTCGCGAGACCGAGGAGCGCGATCGCGAGCAGCGGCCACGCCAGGCGCGTGTGCAGATAGAGGAACTCCGCGAAGCTGAGGCCGAGGCTCGCGAGCACGACGCCGATCGCGAGGAGATCGTCGAGCTCGAGACCTTGCACCACGGTGAGCTCGACGGCCGTGAGCAGGAGCCCGAAGGCGAGCGCGAGCCAGCGCAGCGGGAAGTGCCCTCTGCGTCGCTCCGCGTCCGGGAGATCGCAGGCGACGACGCCGCTCCGCCCGTCGAGGGCGATGCCGTGCTCGCGGCCCTCTCGGCGCAGCGTGCCCGCGTAGACCGGCAGGAGCACCAGGCGCTCTCGCTCGATCGCGAAGCGGGGCTGCAGCTCATCGAGGCGCGGCTCGCGGCCGCCGAGCGCCTTCTCGGCCGCCGTCTGCAAGCGCGCGAGCAGCGCGGTCTCGGCGATCTCGCGCGCTTCCTCGACGCCACGCGTCACGCGTTGCACGTCGATGCCGAGCTCGTCCTCGGCGGGCAGGGGCCGCAGCTCGCCGAAGGCGCCGAAGTGCAGCGCTGCGACGGCGCGGTTCGGGAGATCTCGCACGGCGGGGACGTGCAGCGTCTCGCGCGGCAGACGCACTTCGCCCGAGCGCGACGCGGCGAAGCTCTCCTCCGTGCCGCGCTGCTCGAGGGCGTAGCCCGACGGAGTGCGCAGGCCGCGGAGCACGCGAGTCACGGTGCGCCGCACGCGGGGCGCGCCCCGATAGCTTCCTTCGGCGCTCGCATCGAAGAGGAAGAACGGCACGTAGCGCGCGCGAAAGTGCGCGAGCTCGGCTCCCGCGGCCTCGCGCGCGATCCAATCGCGGGTGCGTCGCTCCGCCGCCGTCGGATCGATGGCGAAGGGCAGGTGTTCGGTGGGGTGCGGCTCGGCGGGGGGCATGGACGGCGGGAGCAGTGGGCGCGCGTGAGGCGGAGGTGGAGCCGGGGGAGCGCTGGTGCTCGTCGTCCCGATGCGGGTCGCGTCGCCCGCGGACAGCATGCGAGGCCGCTGCGGCGGGTGCCAGCACGCGGCAGCGGAGCGGAGATTCTCGGATCCCGCGATGCCGCCCGCGCCGAGATCGCGCATACCTTCTGCGCCCTCTCCCCCCAGCCCCGCTTTCGCGCGCCATGTCCGAACGCATCTCCAAGATCGAAGAGCTCTTCCACACCGCGCGCGCGCTGCCGAGCGCCGAGGCCCGTCAGGCGTATCTCGACCGGAGCTGCGCGGGAGATGCCGCGCTCCGGGCCGCAGTGGAGCGGCTCCTCGCGAGCGATGTCGAAGCGCGCGATTCCTTCCTCTCCGCTCCCGCGCTGGAGCCGAGCGTCGCCGGCGAGCAAGCCGGCGACCTCATCGGACGCTACAAGCTGCTGCAGGAGATCGGCGAAGGCGGGATGGGCACGGTGTGGATGGCCGAGCAGCGCGAGCCCGTCATCCGCAAGGTCGCGCTGAAGATCGTGAAGCTCGGCATGGACACGCGCGAGGTCATCGTGCGCTTCGAGAGCGAGCGCCAGGCCCTCGCGCTGATGGACCATCCGAACATCGCCAAGGTGCTCGACGGGGGCGCCACGGCGAGCGGCCGGCCCTACTTCGTCATGGAGCTCGTGCGCGGTGTGCCCATCACGGAGTTCGCGGACAAGGCGAAGCTCGGCCTCCGGGATCGGCTCGAGCTCTTCGGCAAGGTGTGCGAGGCGATCCAGCACGCGCATCACAAGGGTGTCATCCACCGCGACATCAAGCCCTCGAACGTCCTGGTAACGCTTCACGACGGCGTGCCGGTGCCGAAGGTGATCGACTTCGGGATCGCGAAGGCCACCAGCGCCGAGCTCACGCAGCGGACGCTGTTCACGCAGTACGGCCAGATCCTCGGCACGCCGGAGTACATGGCGCCCGAGCAGGCCGAGATGTCGGGCCTCGACATCGACACGCGCGCCGACGTCTACTCGCTCGGGGTTCTGCTGTACGAGCTGCTGACAGGCACGAAGCCCTTCGATGCGCGCGACGCGCTGAAGCAGGGTTTCCAGGAGCTCCTGCGCCGCATCCGCGAGGTCGATCCCGCGAAGCCCTCGACGCGCATCTCGACGCTCGGCGAGCGCGCGTCTCCCACGGCCGCGAATCGCCAGGTGAACGTCGCGGGGCTGAGCGCGCGTCTCCGCGGCGATCTCGACCTCATCGTGATGAAGGCGCTGGAGAAGGACCGCACGCGTCGCTACGACACACCCATCGCCTTCGCGGGAGACGTGGAGCGCTTCCTGCGCGACGAGCCGGTGCTGGCGGCACCGCCCAGCGCGTCGTACCGCTTCCGGAAGTTCGTGCGCCGTCGGCGGAAGACCGTCGCGGCCGGTGCGCTCGTGCTCGCGCTGCTCGTGCTCGGCATCCTCGGCACGAGCTTCGGCCTCTGGCGAGCTCGGATCGCCGCAGAGGAAGAGCGCATGGCGAAGCTCGAGGCCGACGCGCGGCGCACGGAAGCGGAACGCAACCTCGGGTATGCGCGGAAGGGGAACGAGATCCTGACCCGCGTGGTTGGGCGCATCGATCCCCTGCGCGAGATCGAGAGCTTGGGCGAGCTGCGCTCGGCGCTGCGCGCTGGTCTCGAGGACGCCGCCGTCGCCCTCGCGAGCGCGCAGATCGGCGATCCGCTCGAGGTCGCGCGGCTCGAGCATCGCCTGGGCCGGTCGCTGTACGCGCTCGGCGAGCACGAAGCGGCGCGGCAGCTCTTCGAGCGCGCTGCGGCGACCTACCGCGAGAAGCTCGGAGCCCTCGACGAGGATTCACTCTCGGCGACGCACGACCTCGGCATGAGCTTGCTCTTGGGCGGACAGCTCGAGCGCGGCCTCGCGACTCTGCAGGATCTGCTCGCGCTGCGACGAGAGCACTTCGGCGCGCAGCAGGCCGACACCCTCGAGACGATGATCGGCGTCGCCGAGGCCCTGGAGCGGCTCGGTCGCTCGGAAGAGGCCGCGGCGATGTTCACCGCGGCGCGACCTCTGCTCGAAGCCGTGCACGGTCCGGCGGCCCGCCCGACGATCCTCTGCATCGCCAATCTCGCCGGGCTGCAAGTCGAGCTGGGTTTCTCGAAGGAAGCGATCCGTCTCTACGATACGGCTCTGGAGAGAGCCCGCAGCGGCTTGGGCCCTGAGCACCCCGATACGATCGGCATCCAGACAAACCTCGCGCTCGCCTATCAAAAGGCCCACGACCTCGAGCGCGCGATCCCTCTGTACGAAGCGACCCGGAAGGCCCTTCGCGAGCGCCTCGGCAAGGAGCATCCGAAGGCCTTGGTCGTGTCCAACAACCTGGCGAGCGCCTACAACGACGCGGGCAAGAGCGCGGAGGCGGCGGCGCTGCTGGACGAAGTGCTGCAGATCCAAGAGGCGCAGTACGGCATCGATCATCCGGACAGCCTCTCCGCGGCGAGCAGCCTCGCGGCGATCTACATCAAGACCGGCAAGAACGACTTGGCGCTTCCGCTGCTCGAGCGCACGGTGCGCGCGCAGCGGCAGACGCTGCCTGCGGATCATCCGAAGCTCCTGAACGGGCTGAACAACCTCGGTGCTTCGTACTGGAAAGCGGAGCGCTTCCCGGAGGCCATCGCGCTCTTCGAGGAGATCTTGAAGTTCCAGGAGGCGAAGTACGGACGTGAGCACCCCGCGACCCTCGCCACCATCGCGAACCTCGCGGCGAACCTGAAGGGTGAGCGTCGCTACGCCGAAGCGCGTCCGTTGCTCGAGGAGGTCTACGCCGCGTCGAGCAACACTCGTGGGCTCCGGCCGTACGTGGTGGATCTGCTCGAGGTCTATCTGCGGCTCGGTTTGCGCGCAGAAGCGGCGCCGCTCTTCGAAGTCGCCGTCAAGATGGCGCACGAAGAGCTGAAGCCCGAGAGCACGAAGCTCGCGACCGAGCTGTTGAAGCTCGGCCAGACCTGGCTCGAGCTCGACGCTGCCGCGGAAGCGGAGCCGGTCCTGCGCGAGGTTGTAGCGCTGCGGGAGAAGCTGCAGCCCGAGGCGTGGTCGACCTCCAGCGCGCGTTCGCTGCTCGGTGCGGCGATCGCCGCCCAAGGTCGCCTCGCCGAAGCCGAGCCGATCCTCATCGCCGGCTTCGAGGGCATCGAGCGCAGCTTCGCGACGGTTCCGCCGCAGTCGCGCTACCGCCTCGAAGCCGCGCGAGCGCGGCTGGTCGAGCTCTACACGAAGTGGGAGGCGGAAGCCCCCGGCTCCGGACATGCTGCGCGTGCGACGCAGTGGCGCGAGCGCGTCCTGCCCGAACTGCCGAAGTAGTAAGGCCAGCCCGTGAGCGCGCGCACGGCCTTCGTGCTCGCGCGCATTCGCGAGCTACGCTCTCCAGCGATGAGTTCCGATCTCCCGAATCTGCTGAGCGCCATCGAGCGCGGCGAAGCGAAGGCCTCCGAGGAGCTGCTGCCGCTCGTCTACGCCGAGCTGCGCGCCTTGGCTTCGCGGCAAATCGCGCGCGAGCGCGTGGGCGCCACACTGCAGGCGACCGCGCTCGTGCACGAAGCCTATCTGCGGCTGATCGGTGGCGAGCCGGGCGAGAAGAAGTGGGACGGGATCGGCCATTTCTACGCCGCCGCGGCGGAGTCGATCCGGCGCATCCTCGTCGAGCGTGCGCGCGCACGGGCCGCGTTGAAGCGCGGCGGCGATCGAGGCAAGGTGACCCTCGGCGCGGACATCTCCGCGACCGAGGTCGATCGCGATCAGCTCCTCGACCTCGACGCTGCGCTGCACGCGCTCGCCGCGGAAGACCCGCGGAAGGCCCGTCTCGTCGAGCTGCGCTACTTCGCCGGGCTCTCGCTCGCGGAGACCGCCGCGCTGCTCGGCATCAGCCCTGCGACGGCCGATCGCGATTGGGTCTTCGCGCGTGCCTGGCTGCACACGCGGCTCGGCGCTCATCGACGCTCTGCTTCCTCCGAATGATCTGCAGCTTCGAGCGCGTCGCGCGCGAAGCGGCGAGGTAGGATCGCGCACTCGCTCGACCCCGGTGCTCCATCCGCTTGCGGCGGGAGGCGTTTCATGGCGCTGCTGCGATCTCTCCTTTCCATCGCGCTCCTCCTCGTCTCGGGCTGCGGCACCTCGGAGGACGTCGAGGAGCCCCTCGCACAGCCGGACCCTCTGCTTGGGGAGGTGGAGTCGCGGGAAGAGATCGGAGAGCTCGTCTACGCTCCGGGCCGCACCTTGCCCCGACCGGGCTTCCGCCATCGGGATGGCGACTTCGCCGGCACCTTCCGCGACGCCGCGGGGAACGAGCTCGCGTTGAGCGTGGGCGCGGACGGCGCGGCGCAAGGACAGCTCGGGCTCGCCGACGTGATGCAGGTGGAAGGGCGCGTCGATGGAGCGCGGCTCGTGGCGCAGGCCACGCGCGGCAGCGAGAGCTTGGAGCTCCGCGGCACATGGAGCGATGAGAACCTGCTGCTCAGCTGCGGCGAGCTCGAGCTCGTGCTGCGGCGCTGGGCCCAGCCGCAGAGCTTCGATCTCGGCGCTCCGGTCCTCGATCCGGAGCGCCGCTGGACGCTCGCGATCTATCTGGGCGGCGACAACGACCTCGAGGAGTCCGCCATCGACGACCTCTACGAGATGGAGCGCGCGCTGCCGGAGCGCGGCGTCGAGGTCTTGGTGCTCCTCGACCGCGCCGAGGGCTTCGACGAGCGGCGCGGCGACTGGAAGGACACGCGCATCTTGCGCGTGCGCCGCGGCGAGGAGGCGAGCGAGGTGCTCGCTGCTCCGGGAGAGCTCGACACCAACTATCCGCAGGCGCTCGCGGGCTTCGCGGTCGCGGCGTTCCAGAAGTTCCCCGCGCAGCGCTACGGCTTGATCGTGTGGGATCACGGCGGCGGCTGGGGCGGCGTCGTCGTGGACGAGGACGCCAAGGCGCATGGCCGCGGCGGCATGCTGACGCCGATGGAGCTGCGCTCCGCGCTGCGCTCGATCCAGCTATCGACGCCGCTGCCCCGTCTCGATCTCCTCGCCTTCGACGCGTGCTTGATGGCGCAGCTCGAGAACGGGCTGCTCTGCGAGGACTTCGCGCAGATCCTCGTCGCCTCCGAAGCGAACGTCGCGGCTACGGGCTTCCCGTATGGGCGCTGCCTCGAGGCTCTCGGGGATGCCGCTCTCGATCCAGCCGAGATCGCGCGCGCTTGGGTCGCGGCGTTCGGCCAGGCCTCGGATGCCGAGCACGAAGGCGAAGCGACGCTGAGCGCGATCGACACCTCGGCGCTCCCACGGGTGGCGCGTGTTCTCGACGAAGCGGCAGCGGCGCTCCTCCCGCGTGTGGCAGAGGATTGGGCGCCGCTGCTGCGCGCGCTCTTCTATGCCGAGTGCTACGAGCCACGGCGAAAGCGCCTCTACGAGCACGCGCACAGCAGCGTCGATCTCGGCGATCTCGCGCGGCGCTTCGCGAACGAGCTCGCTGCTCCGCCGGCCGAGCTCGCGCATCTCGCCGAGGCCATCGATGCCGCGGTGCTGGCGAGCCACGGCGGCGCGAGCCGCGTCTCGAGCCGCGGGCTCGCGATCTACGGTCCGCGCCTCGCCGCGCAGCAGCGCGAGCGCTACGCGCAGACGCCGCTCGGCGCAGGCAATCGCTTCCGTGCGCTCCTCGCGGAGCTCCATGCGCGCGCGCTGAGCGAGAGCGCCGCCGCTGCGATCAGCGAAGTTCGCTGCGTTCGCTTCGATGGAGCGCCGCAGACGCTGGTGACGCCAGGCGCGGCCGATGGGCTCGCGTTCCGCGTCACCGGACGCGCGCTCGCGCAGGTCGACCTGCATCAGTACGAGCGCGACGAGCGCGAGCAGGGCTGGTTCCTTCTGCGTCAGTCCGCGGTCGTCGATCCGACGTGGCCGCAGCGCTACTCCGAGGCCACCGCCGACGAAGCAGATCGCGTGCTGCCGCGCTTCCGAGACGGTGAGAACGAGCTCCACGCCGAACTCACGGGGTTCGGCTGGCAGATCAGCAACGGCGAGGAGCAGCGGCGCGCGACGATCGACGAGCGCGCGCTCTCGCTGACGCAGCCGCTCTCGGTGCGCGGTCGCGCGCTCGTGCATCCCGAGAAGGCCGCGGAGCAGGAGCTCGAGGTCGAGATCGAGTTCTCGCGCCCGCTGTGGAGGGCGCAATGCGTGCGCGTCGCGCGCGAGACCCGCGAGGACGATCCGGTCTCGCGTCTCGTGAAGCTCGAGCCCGGCAGCTCGGTGAAGCTCTTGCGCGTCGTGCGGCGCGACAGCGGCGCGCTCGAGGAGAGCTGGAGCGAGCCGCTCGCGTGGAAGGGCGGGTTCG
The DNA here is from genome assembly GCA_016719295.1 of Planctomycetota bacterium. Lineage (GTDB taxonomy): Bacteria > Planctomycetota > UBA1135 > UBA1135 > JADKAF01 > JADKAF01. The sequence goes on along the minus strand of JADKAF010000001.1, from coordinate 4,235,655 downwards.
AGCTCGTGCTCGCGGTCGATGCTCCCGGGCGCCAGCACATCGAGGTCGCCGTCACCGATCTCGCGGGTCGCGAGACCCGCGCGACGACGGAGATCGAGGTCGGCGTGAACGCCGAGCTCGCCGCGTTCGCCGACGGTTGGAAGGATTTCGATCCCGCGGTGCTGAAGGGCACTTGGCCGCAGCATGTGTTCGTCGGCGACGGCCGGACGCAGAAGACGCCGCTCTCGGCGACCTTCGAAGGCGCGGTAGCGGAGCTACCGGGCTTCCTCAGCGTGCGCTCCGCGGGCACCAAGGACGGCGAGACGCTGGAGCTCGAGCAGCTCTGGAAGATCGAGCTCCGCGGCGTGCCGAGCTTGCGGATCGTGACCTTGAGCCCCGACCAGCGCCATCAATGCTGGTATGGCCCTGCCTACCTCGGCGTCCGCGATCGACGTCTCGTCGTCGGCATGAAGGTGCTGAACGTGCCGGGGACGATTTGGGAGTGGCAGCGCTCGCGCCTCGAGGGCTTGCGGCTCCCCGAGACGCCGAAGCGCGATGGGCCGCGCTAGCCACGCGGTCCGAGCTGGAGAGCAGCCCAGCTCGGCAAAGTCGAGCTCCTCGTGCACCGCGCGCACCCGAGGTGGAGCGGGCGGAGCTCCGCTTGTTCGGGTCCTGAGCTCGCGAGCTCGCCAGGTACCCACGAAGGATCATGTGATGGAGCGACCGCCTCGGCCGTGTTGGGACGGCTCCGCTCTCCGCTCCGAGGTCGCTCCGTGTCTCCGTTCGCCTTTCGCTCCACGTGTCCGCGTCGCGCGCTCGACGCTGCTGCACCGGTCCCGAGTCCCGATGTCCTCGTGCGCTACCTCGCTCAGCGCACGGCGGCAGGCGACAGCGTTCGCGAGATCGCGGACGAGCTCGAGCTCGACGAGAGTGAGGTGCTGAGCGCTCTTCGCGAGGCACGCCGGGAGCGCTGAGCTCCAGAAGCGGAGAGACGCTTGAACCTACTTCGCGAGCTCGCAGATTCCTCCAAGGCGGCGCGCTCGGTCGCGGAGGCGAGTCCGGCGAAGCGGAGCTCGAGGCGAAGGCCTGCGCTACCGCGCCGGATCGCGTGATGGAGCGTCGATCGCGAGCCCCGCGTCCCGGCGCGCGGCACCTTCACCGACCGAGCTCGACATCCTGCGCATTGAGCAGCACGAGCTGCGGACCGGCGGCGCTGGAGTCGACGCGCAGGCCCTGCGTCGAGACCGACGCGCCGATGAGCCAGGGCTGATTGGGCACGAGCAAGGTGATGTCGCCGCTGCCGATGGTGAGCACCGGTGACGGCGCCGGGGCGAACAGCAGCTCGCCGTTCCCGAAGCGGATCCCGCTCGCCGGGCCGCCAGTGCCCAAGCAGAGGATCGTCGCGACGGTGTTCGGGTTGGCGTTGAAGGTCGTGGTCCAGCTCCGGCCCAGAGCGGGCCGCGTGACGCAGGAGAACCCGACGGAGTTGATCCCATTGCCGTTCCGGAACGCGCAGCGCGCCACGCGCCGGAACGGCATCTCACCGCCCAGCATGTTCTGGCCCGCCAGACCCGCGACAGAGAAGCGAGCGAGGAGCTGCCCCGTCCTCGACCACTGCTCGAAGGTGCCCATCGTTCGGCGGTCGTGCAGCCACAAGGTGCCGTCGGCGTGGTCCAGAGCGAGCGCCATGTTCTGCAGGTGGCCGGTGCTGAACGAGCGAAGCACCGTGCCCGAGAGCGAGTACTCGGTGAGATTCATCGTCCCGAACTGCGACACCCAGAGCGAGTCGTTGGTCGGGTCGTAGGTCAGCGAGCCGATCGAGCCCGCATCGAAGAGCTGCACCGGGTTCGCCCACGTCTGATCCAAGCGAAAGACGTTGCCGCTGCTGTCGATGGTGTAGTGGGAGAGCCCGTCCGTAGTTCCATCCCAGGCGTAGATCGGCCCGGGCGGGTGCGTGTAGCGGATGGTGAGATCGTTGCCGATGAGATCGTATTCGGCGCCGGTCCAGCCTACGTCCGTGCCCATCGTGCGCACGGTCGTCGTGACCGCGAGCGGATACTGATGCGTGCTCGTACCCACCGCCGTTTGCCACGAGAGCGTCACCACTCCGCCCTGGAGGATGTGGAACATGCTCTGGTCGCCCGCCACCAGGTAGTACTCGCTGAGTTGAGCGTCGGCGATCGTGGGGACGCAGGAGAGGACGAGGGCCGCGACGGAGAGGGAGGAGCGAGAGACGGTCATCGACAGGTCTCCAAGGGTGGGAGTGGACGTGGCGGCGGAGGGTGGGGGCGGGCCCGTAGCATCACCTAGGAGGACCGCTCGCGATATCCGAGGAGGAGGCGAAGAGCGTACCTCGCGCCGCGGCGCCTAAGTTCCGCAAGGCAAGTTGCACCGTCCAGGGGCGGCGTGCGTCGTTCTTGTTGCGCGTCGCGCGTTCCCGAGCTGCGGAACGCCTCGAGCTCTCGAGCTAACGAAGTCGGCCGCAACGGAGCAAGAGAGCGGATCCGAACGGACCGAAGCGTCGAGGGACCGTCCGGACGCGACTCTCGCCGAGTGCGAGCACGCCGTCGAAAAGGCGGACAAGATGACGGCATGGTGTCGAGCCCTCCCTTCCGGCGTCTCCTGGAGCCCCGCCGAGGCTCCTTCTTCTTCCTCGGTCCACGCGGGGTCGGCAAGAGCACCTGGCTCGCAGCGGCCTTGCCCGAAGCTGCGCGCTTCGATCTGCTCGATCTCTCGACGTAGCAGCGCTTCTTCCCGATCGCCGCGTTGTTCCACGCGGAGGTGCTGAACGCCGCCTCGCTCGCGCGCGACGCCGAGGTCTCGCGCACCGCGGTGCTCTCGTATCTCGAAGTGCTGGAGGACTCGCTGCTGCGCGCGTCCCTGGAGGAGCTGGGGGGCGGGACGCTGTTTCCGTGATCGACGCGCGCAGGAACGCCTCCCGATCTGCGCACGCCTTGCTCGGGCGGAGGAGCCGCGATTCGTCGCGCGAGTCGCACGACGTGCAGCCGGTTCGCTCCCCCTACAGAGAAGCTACTCCAGCTCCAGCAAGCGCGAAGCCAGGGGTTCCCACGTCCCTTCGAGCTCCTTCGCCTTCCTCGTGAGCTGCTCTAGCTCGCTGCGGACCTGCTTCAGGCGCGGGGCATCCTGCCAGAGCTCGGGCTGCTCGAGCTGGGCACGGAGCGAAGCCGTGCGTTCGGCGTTGGCGGCGATCTCCTTCTCCAGCTTCGCCACTTGCGGCTTCAGCTTCTTCACTTCCGCGACGCGCTCTTGGCGCTGCTGGTGCGCCTGCTGCCGCGCGAGCTTCTCCGGATCCACGGCTGCGGCCTTCATCTGCGCCGCGCGTTGGTCGCTGAGCTTCCGCTCGCTCTTGCTCTCGCCGCCGGCGGTCAGCGCGGCGCGCGCCGAGAGCGCGCGCGTTTTGTCGAGATAGAACGCGTAGTCGCCGAGATAGAGCGTCAGCTTGCCCGCCGCGACGTGGATCACCTTGCTCGCGAGCGTCTTGATGAAGTGCACGTCGTGGCTGATGAAGACGAGCGTCCCCTGGAACTGCTTCAGCGCGTCGACGAGCGCATCGATGCTCGAAAGATCGAGGTGCGTCGTCGGCTCGTCCATGAGCAGGAGGTTCGGCGGATCGAGCAGGAGCTTCACCAGTGCCAAGCGGCTCTTCTCGCCGCCGCTCAGCACTTGGACCTTCTTCTCGACGGCGTCGCCGGAGAAGAGGAAGGAGCCGAGCAGGGTGCGCACCGCTTGCTCGGTCACGCGCGCCGGCGTGTCCTGCGCTTCCTCGAGCACGGTGCGCTCGGGCCGCAGCATCTCGACGCGGTACTGCGAGTAGTAGCCGGCGGTGACGTTGTGGCCGAAGCCGTGCGCTCCCGCCTGCGGCTGTAGGCGCGCGGCCAGCAGCTTTAGCAGCGTCGACTTGCCGGCCCCGTTCGGCCCGACGAGCACGATGCGCTCGCCGCGCTCGATCTCGACGTCGAGCCCGCGATAGACGGGGTTCTCGCCGTAGGCGAAGTCGACCTGCTTCAGCCACACGACGCGCTGGCCGCTGCGGATCGGCTGGGGGAAGCGGAAGCCGATCGTCTTCTCGCCCGAGGTCGGAGCCTCGATCTTCTCCATGCGCTCGATCTGCTTCCGCTTGCTCTGCGCCTGCGCGGCCTTCGTGGCCTTCACGCCGAAGCGATCGATGAAGGTCTGGAGATGCGCGATCTCCTTCTGCTGGTTCTGGTAGGCGGCGAGCTGCTGCGCCTCGGCGGCCGCGCGCTGCGCCACGAACTGATCGTAGCTGCCGGTGTAGCGGTTCAGCCGTTGCTGGCGCAGCTCGACGATGCCGTTCACGACGCCGTTCAGGAACTCGCGGTCGTGCGAGATCACGAGCAGCGCGCCGGGATAGGCCTGCAGGTGCTGCTGGAACCAGAGCAGCGACTCGAGGTCGAGGTGGTTCGTCGGCTCGTCGAGCATCAAGAGATCGGGCGCCTGGACGAGGAGGCGCGCCAGATGCGCGCGCATCACCCAGCCGCCGCTGAGCTCCCGCGCGGGACGATCGAAGTCCTGCGGCCGGAACGCGAGCCCGGCCAGGATCTGCTTCGCCCGCGCCTCGACCTGATAGCCGTTGAGATCGCGGTAGCGCACGTGCAACCCGTCGTGCGCGTGCTCGCCGAACTCGGGATCCTCGGGATGCGCATCATCGAGCGCATGGATCGCCCGCCGCAGCGCCACGAAGTCCGGCGTGATCGCGCAGGCCACCTCGACCACGCTCTCGTCGCCGACCGGCGCGCTCTCCTGCGGGAGGAACCCGACCGAGGCGTTCCGCTCGAGCGCGATCGTGCCGTCGTCGGGCGTGTTCTCACCGAGGATCAGCGAGAAGAGCGTCGACTTGCCGGCGCCGTTCGGCCCGACGAGGCCCAGGCGATCGCCGCGGCTGAGCTGCAGCGACACCGCGTCGAGGAGGGTGCGCTTGCCGTACGACTTCGAGACTCCGGACAGTGTGAGCATGGGGCGGGAAGTATCGCGGGCTCGCTCGACCCTTGCGCGAGGGAAATTGCCGCGGTCGGGGACGCTGCAGATCGTGCTCCGCGCGAGCTCGAAGGCGGCGCCTGGTTCCAAGGTGCCGTGCTGGGTTGTAGAAGAGCCGCGGTCGCCTCCGCCCGGAGCGACGCTCGGTCTTCTTCACCGCAGCTCAGGGCTGCGCCCGATGCTCATGCTCACGGCCCGCAACGCCTCGTTCGCCGCGCTTTCGATCTCCATGCTGCTCGCGGGGAGCGCGCTCGCTCGGCCGCAGGAGCCTAAGACCGAAGAGAAGCCCGCCTCCGAGCTCGGCGCCCTCGAGTTCCGCTCCCTCGGTCCCGCGATCAGCGGGCGCGCGACGAGCGCCACGGGCGTCCTCGGGCAGCCGCTCGTCTTCTACGCCGGGTTCGCGCAGGGCGGCGTCTGGAAGAGCACGGACGGCGGGCGGCAGTGGAAGCCGATCTTCGACGACCAGCCGACGCAGGCGATCGGCTCCATCGCGGTGGCGCCCTCCGATCCGAACGTGATCTACGTCGGCTCCGGCGAGGCCAATATCCGCGGCAACGTCTCCTTCGGCAGCGGCCTCTTCCGCTCGACCGACGCGGGCAAGACCTGGCAGCACGTGTGGAAGACGCGCGGCCAGATCGGCTCCCTCGCGATCCACCCGCAGGATGCGAACGTGGCCTACGCGGCGGTGCTGGGCTCGCCCTTCGGCCCGGGCGAGGAGCGCGGCATCTATCGCACGCGCGACGGCGGCACCACCTGGCAGCGCGTGCTCTTCGTCGATGCGGAGACGGGCGCTTCCGAGGTCACGCTCGACCCCACGAACCCGCGCATCGTCTTCGCCGGCATGTGGCAGACGCGCCGCGAGCCGTGGAAGCTCACCAGCGGCGGCAAGGGCAGCGGACTTCATCGCTCGAGCGACGGCGGCGAGACCTGGACGAAGCTCGAGGGCAGCGGCTTGCCTTCCGGGAGCTGGGGCAAGGTCGGCGTGCGCGTGGCGCCTTCCAAGCCCGAGGTCGTCTACGCGCTGATCGAAGCCGAAGAGGGCGGCCTCTTCCGCTCCGACGATGGCGGCAAGAGCTGGGAGCGGCGCAGCGCCGCGCGCGTGCTGCGCCAGCGCGCGTGGTACTACACCGTGATCACGATCGACCCCACGAACCCGGACATCGTCTGGTTCCCGCAAGTGAACCTGCTGCGCACGATCGACGGCGGCAAGGCCATCCACTCGGTCGAGACCAAGATCCACGGCGATCATCACGAGCTCTGGATCGACCCCGTGGATCCGCGGCGGAAGATCGTGGCGAACGACGGCGGCGTCGGCGTGACACTCGATGGCGAGCACTGGTTCTCCCCGCCGCTCCCGACGGGGCAGTTCTACAACATCGACGTCGATGATCGCTCGCCCTATCACGTCGGCGGCACGATGCAGGACTGGGGCACGGCGAGCGGCCCCGCCTACACGCTGCGCGGCGGCGAGAGCAGCGGCCCTTCTCTCGCCGACTTCTTCGTCGTCGGCGGCGGCGAAGCGGGGGACTTCCTCTACGATCGCAGCGAGCCGGGGCACATCTACGCGGGCGAGTACTCGGGCTACCTCTCCCATCACGACGAGCGCGCACGGCAGACGCGCAGCATCTCGGTCCATCCGCGGAACTACTCCGGCATCCCCGCCGAGCGCTCGCGCGATCGCATCCAGTGGACCGCGCCGCTCGCCGCTTCGCCGCACCACCCGCAGCGCCTCTACCACGCCTCGCAGCGCCTCTTCGCGAGCGACGATCGCGGCGCGTCTTGGCGAGCGCTCAGCGAAGACCTCACGCGCAACGATCGCACGAAGCAGCAGTGGTCGGGCGGACCCATCACCGGCGACCTCACCGGCGTCGAGGTCTACGGCACCATCTTCTCGATCGCCGAGTCGACGCATCGCGCGGGCGAGATCTGGGTCGGCACCGACGACGGCCTGGTCCAGCTCACGCGCGACGGCGGCGCCACGTGGACGAACGTGACCCCGAAGGATCTCCCCGAGTGGGGCACGGTGGAGTCGATCGAGCTCTCGCGCGCGCATGCCGGCACGGCCTACGTCGTCGTCGACGCGCGGCGCCTCGATGACCCGCGACCGCATCTCTTCCGCACGCGCGACCACGGCCAGAACTGGGAACGCCTCCAGAACGGATTGCCCGCCGATCAGCACCTCTTCGTCGTGCGCGAGGATCCAACGGATCCCGAGCTCCTCTACGTCGGCGCCGAGCGCGGCCTCTTCTTCTCGCGCGACGCCGGAGCGAGTTTCGTCGACCTCCGCGGCAATCTCCCCGCCGTCGGCGTCGCCGATCTCGAGGTGAAGCACGACGATCTCATCCTCGGCACGCGCCGCGGCCTCTGGATCCTCGATGATCTCAGCGCCCTACGTCGCTTGACGGCCGCCGCCAAGGCCGAGCCCGCCGTCCTCTTCCCGCCGCGCCCCGCCACGCGCGTTCGCCTGGCCTCGCGTTGGGATCGCCTCGAGTCCACGGCCGCTTCCAATCGCCCGCACGGCCTCGTCATCCACTACTGGCTGAAGGAAGCCGTCGCGGATCCCGCACCTGGTGCCCCGCGTTCGCAGGACGATCCCTCCGAGCTCCGCCTCGAGATCCTCGATGCGCAAGGGCAGCTCGTCCGCACGCTGAGCTCGGTGCCGCGGCCGAACCGCTACGCTCCCGACGACGCCGACGATCCCGAAGAGCCGAACAAGGGCGCGCTCACCCGCAAGCAAGGCCTGCAGCGCGTCGTGTGGGACCTCCGTCACGAAGGTGCCAAGCGCCTTCACGCCAAGATCGACGCCGGCAATCCCGATCGCGGCCCGCTCGTTCTCCCCGGCCGCTATCGCCTCCGCCTCCGCCTCCGCGTGGGCGAACGCCTCCTCGAGACCGAAGCCGAGATCCTCCCCGACCCGAGCTCACCCGCGACGCAGGCCGACCTCGAGCAGAACCTCCGCACCTCCCTCGAGCTCCGCGCCGCTCTCGATCGCATCACCGACCTCGTCGAAGAGCTCCGCTCGATCCGTTCCCAGGTCGAAGCCATCCTGAAGCCGCTCGGCAACGACGACGCCACGAAGGCGGTGCGCGAAGCAGGCAGCGAACTCATCGCGCGCTGCAATGCGCTCGAAGCGCGCCTCCACAACCCCGAGGCCGAGGTCGTCTACGACGTGCTCTCGGGCCGTGCGGGCGGAGCGAAGCTCTACTCGCAGATCTCGCCGCTGCTTTCCGAGCTGCAGTCTTCGGATCATGCGCCGACGCAGGGGTTGCTCGAGCAGAAGGCGGAGAACGAGGGGGAGCTCGAGGCGATCGGGCGCGAGGTCGATGGTTTTCGGTCGGGTGAGCTCGCGCGATTCGAGGCCGAGGTCCGCTCTCTGCCGCGTGTGCTTCTGCCGCGGCGAAAGGACTGAGCCCGAGCGTCGCCGGCGCCGCGCGGCGCGTTCCTTCAAGCGCTTCGCTCGATCGCGCCAGCCCCGACCCCGCTTGCCGCGACTCGCCCCAGGATAGGAGTGCGCTTCGCCGCGCCCGTGGCATGCTCAGGCCATGCGCACGCGCCTCCCCACGTTCGCCCTCGCCACCCTGCTCGCCGGCGCCCCCCTCCCGGCGCAGGACGACGCACCGCAGTCGAGCGCGTCGGTGGAGGTGTTCCAGCGCGAGGTGCGCCCGTTGCTCGCCGACCTCTGCTTCCGCTGCCACGGCGAGACGAAGCAGAAGGGGAGCCTGCGGCTCGACACGCTCGATCCCGCTCTGCCGACGGCGGCCGTCGCGAATCATTGGCGAGCGGTGCTCGATGCGCTGCAGGCGGGGGACATGCCGCCGGAGGAGGAGCCGCAGCCGAGCGTGGAGCAGCGGCGCGTGCTCGTGCAGTGGATGCAGGGCGCGCTCGAGGGGGCCGCGGAGCGGCTGCGCGGTGAGCAGCGCGTGGTGTTGCGGCGCTTGACGCGCGAGCAGTACGGGAACGCGCTGCAGGAGCTGCTGGGGTTGCCGATCGAGATCGGCGCGCGCTTGCCGCCGGAGGCGAAGTCGAAGATCGGGTTCAGCAATAGCGGCGAGGTGCTCGATGCGTCGCCGTTGATGCTGGAGTCGATGCAGGAGATCGCGCGCGCGGCGCTGGATCAGGCGATCGTGAGCGGGGAGCGGCCGGCGCCGTCGCGCTATCGAGTGCGCTTCGGGCGCGGCATCGGGAAGGGGCATCTCGCCGGCGTCACCGGCGGCTACCAGGCGGAGCCGCTCACGACGGATGACTTTCGGCTCGAGCTGCTCGATGTGGAGGGGAACGAGCTCGTGCCGGCCGACGAGGCGCGGAAGAAGGAGCTCGAGTCGCTGCGGCGGCGGATCAGCGTCGGGTTCCGCGGTTCGTCGCGGGAGCGCTTCCGCGTGGTCGACGAGGGGCTGATCCTGCTCTCGGGCTTGCCGCATCGCGAGAAGCCGTCCGAGTCGTGGCAGGGGCCGTCGCCGAACGTGGCGCTCGAGATGCAGCGCTGCTGGCCCGAGCGCGGTGCGTTCGCGCTGCGCATCGAGGCGTCGCGAGGCTATGTGCCGCCGCTGCGGAAGGATCTTCTGCTGAAGCTCGACGAGCGGCGTCCGCTCGCGAGCTGGACCGCGAGCGAAGGGCTGCGCACGTCGCCCGAGGCGATCGTGCTCGAGGCGAAGGTCGGAGACGAGCGCCGAAACCTGCGCGAGGAGGAAGGGGAGCCCGGTCTGCTGCTCTTGCCGGTAGAGGTGCCGAAAGAGAGCCATGTCCGCTTCCGCGTGGAGCTCCCGCGCGACGGCTACTACCAGATCGACTTGGTGCATCGGCCGATGGCGGCGGAAGGGATGCCCTCGGTGCGCCTGAGCGCCGCTGGGCAGAACCTCGACCATCGCCCGTTCGCGAGCCCAGAGGAGCTCGCCGAGAAGCGCGTCGTGACGGCGCTGGGCGCGATCGGCATGCGCGCGGGCGGTCACCATCTGCATCTCGGTGGGCCGTTCTTCGTCGGCGTCTCGCAGCTCGTCGTGACGCCGATGTCCGAGGATCATCCGCTCGTCATGCGCTTGCGCGCACGCGAGAAGGCGCAGGACGAGGAGCTCTCCGCGCTGGTCCCCGTGCTGCGCGTCTACGCGGGCACGCGCACCGACGACGGCATGGATTACCTGAACTTCGGCGCGCCGCGCGAAGTGCATGCGCCGCTCGGCGCGCCCGAGGTGTACGAGTTCTTCGGGCGGATGGAGAACCTGCCCATCCCCGAGCTCGACTGGGTCGACCGCGAGGAGCTCACGGGGTTCCTCCTGATGGGCCTCTGGAACGATCACCTCGTGAAGTCGCCGCAGCAGACGGGGCCGCCGCTGCTCGTGCGTTCGATCGAGTTCGAGGCACCGTGGTTCGAGAGCTGGCCGCCGCGCACGCATACGGCGATCTTCCCGCCGGTGGAAGCGTTCTCGCTCGCCGAGAAGAGCGCTGCTCGCGATGGCTACACGAAGGTCGTGCTGCATCTCTTCCTCACGCGCGCGTTCCGTCGGCCCGCGGCGTCGGGTGAGGTCGAGCGATACTTCCAGATCTGGAAGTCGATCGAGGACGAGCACCCGATCTTCGCAGAGGGCGTGAAGGAGGTGCTGCTGGCGATCCTCTGCTCGCCGCACTTCCTCTTCCTCGTCGAGCCCGAGGAGCTCGGTTCTCCGCTCTCGGAGCAGGCCCTCGCGACGCGCCTCGCGTTCTTCCTCTGGAACGCGCCGCCGGATGCGCGGCTCCGGAACCTCGCCGATGCGGGCGAGCTCCGTTCTTCGTTGGTCGCCGAGGTCGATCGCCTGCTCGCGGATCCGCGCGCGCGGAGCTTCGTGCGCAGCTTCGCGAGCGAATGGCTGCGCCTCGATCGACACGCCTCGATGACGATCGATCCCGATCGCCATCCGGAGTACACGCGCTTCGTGAAGCGCGATCTCGGCGAGGAGACGGTGCAGTATCTGCTGCACGTGCTGCGAAACGATCTCCCCGTGCGCACGCTGGTCGACTCCGACTTCGCGCTGCTGAACCAGAACTTGGCGGAGTACTACGGCGTTCCCGGCGTGCTCGGGCCCGAGTTCCGGCCCGTGCGAGTGACGCCCGAGCAGCAGCGCGGCGGTCTCCTGGTGCAGGGCTCGTTCCTCGCCGGCCATTCGAACGGCCAGGAGCCGCATCCGATCAAGCGCGCCGTGTGGCTGAAGGAGCGCCTGCTCGGCAGCCCGCCGCCGCCGCCGCCGCCGAACGTGCCGGCACTCGATCCCGCGACGCCGGGCTTCGAGAAGCTCACCTTGCAGGAGCAGCTCGCGGCGCACCGCGACAAGGATGCGTGCCGCGATTGCCATGCGGGTATCGATCCCTTCGGCGTCGCCTTCGAGCAGCTCAGCGCCGCGGGGCGCTTCGAGCCGCAGCGCAAGGGGCGCGCCGTCGATGCGCGCGCGAAGCTGCCCGACGGGACCGAGGTCGACGGCCTCCGCGGGCTGCGGGCGTGGTTGCTCGAGCGCAAGATCGACGATGTCGCGCGCTCCTTCCTCGAGCACCTCTACGCGTATGCCCTCGGGCGCGATCTCTCCTTCGCCGACGAGTCCGCACTCGAGTCCCTCCTCGAAGGCGTGCGCGAAGATGGCTATCGCGCGCGCGCCCTCGTGCATCGCATCGTCACGAGCCAAGCGTTCACTCACCGCTGAATTGCCCATGAGCAAGTCTCAACCTCCGCTCGATCGACGCACCTTCCTCCGCGGCGCCGGAGTCGCGGTGGCGCTGCCGTTCCTCGACGCGATGCGGCTCTCCGCGCGCACCAGCGGCCCGCTGCGCGAGCCCGCGCGACGGATCTGCTTCGTCTACTTCCCGAACGGCGCGAGCATGCCGGAGGAGAGCGATACGAAGTGGAACCGCTGGCGCTGGTTCCCGAACGAAGCGGGGGAGAGCTACAAGTTCACCGAAGTCCTCTCGTGCCTCGAGCCCTACCGGGCGCAGCTCTCCTTGCTCGGCGGCCTCTCGCATCCCTTGAGCCGCGAGCTCCTGGGACATCTCGCGGGCGACACCTGGCTCACGGCGGGCGACGCGCGCCACGACTCCTATCAGAACAGGGTCTCCGCGGACCAGGTCGCCGCGGCCGTGCTGAAGCGCCATACGCGCTTGCCCTCGCTCGTCTGCTCGACCGACGGCGGCGTGGGCTATCGCTCGCGCGTCTCGACGCTTTCCTTCGATCACTCGGCCCGTCCGATCCCCTCCGAGCATCTCCCGCGCCGCATCTTCGAGCGCTACTTCTCTCCCGGCGGCGGTGCGCCCACGGAGGAACGTCGCGCGAGCCTGAAGCGCGGGAAGCGCGTCGTCGACCTCGTGCTGGAAGACGGCAAGGCCCTCGCAACCAAGCTTGGCACCGGCGATCGCGCGAAGCTCGAGCAGTACTTGGCCTCGCTGCGCGACGTCGAGGAGCAGGTGCGCCGCAACGAAGCCTGGCTCGATCGACCGATGAAGCCCTTCGACGCCTCGAAGCTCACCCTCGATGCCGCCGCCGACGTCGATCCCGCGCGCTACCTGCGCACGATGTATGACCTGCTCGCCCTCGCCTTCGAGACCGACCTCACGCGCGTCTCGACCTTCATGACCGGCCGCGAGGACGGCATGGGCTTCGCGGATCACTTCCCCGCGCGCGCGCTCGGCATCAAGCGCGGCCACCACACGATCAGCCACGACACGCACGAAGGACACTGGGAGGAGTGGGGCCGCTACGACCAGTGGCACGCGCAGCAGTTCGCGCACTTCCTCCAGCGCCTCGCCGCTGCGCAGGACGAGCACGGTCCGCTGCTCGACCGCACCCTCATCCTCTACGGCAGCTGCTGCAGCACGACGCACAACGCGCGCAACTACCCGCTGGCACTCGCCGGCGGCGGCGCCCTCGGCATCCGCCACGGCCGCTACACGAAGTACGACGAGTCGACGCCATTCTCGAACGTGCTCCTCGGGATGCTGCGCACGGTCGGCGTGTCGGCGGAGAGCTTTGCGGATAGCACGGGGTGGTTGCCGGAGGTGTTCGGCGCGTGAGCTCCGCAGCTCGCGGATCGTCGCTCCTGCCGAACGCTCACGAGCGAGCGCCGAGATGCGGTGGCGAGAAGCGCTCGCCGCCGTGGAGGGGGGCCTTCTCTCGTAGCGATTGACGCCTTCGCCGGAGCCCGAGAGACTCGCCCGCATCGAGAGGGGCGCGCGGGAGGTGCTCCATGTTCCACGGGAGAAGAACGCTCGTGCTGTTCGGCCTCGTGCTCGCCGTCGTCGGCGTCACGTGGGTCGCTCGCCGCGATCACGCCGAGGCGGACGTCGCGCCGTTGGCGGCTCCTGGGGAGGAGATGCCGCGCGCGATCGAGCCGACGAAGCTTGCGACAGATCCACGCGACGCGCCGCCCACGGAGAGCACGCGCCTCGCACCGCCGAGCACGGCTCTCGCGCCGAGCGCGACCGATGCCGCGCTCGCGGCAGCGCTCGGGCGCGATGGCGTCGCCGAGGTGCGCATCTTGGACCGCGAGCGCCGTCCGTTGCGCGGCGTGCCCGTGCTCGTCGTGCCCGAGCAGACGTGGAGCTGGCTCTGCGCGGATCCCGCCGGGCCCGAGCGCTATCTCGGTAACTTGCGCGCGAGCCCGGCTTCGAGCGTGCTGCGCAGCGATGAGCAGGGTGTGGCGCGCGCGGCGTTCCTGCCGCAGTCGGGTCCCCTGCGCGCCATCGCCGGTGAAGGGGCGTGGGTCGCGGCGAGCTCGCCGGCCTTCACGAGCGGAAGGGCGGAGAGCCCGCCGCGGTTCGATCTCGTCCTCTATCCGCGCGCGGCGCTCGAGCTGCGCGCGCAGGGCGCCGCCGGAGAAGCGCTGCCCTTGTTATCCGCGCTCGCGACGCCCGCCGCGGAGAGCGGCACCGCCGTCGTGCGCGCGTCCATCGATCGAGGTCGCCGCGCGCCGACCGCGCTGCGTCTCGAGCCCTTGCCCGCGGGGGTTGCCTGCGCCGTCGAGGCCACCGTGCTGATCGACGGCCGCACGCGCGTGCTCCGCGGCTCCGCCGTGCCCGAGCACCAGCGGACGCTGGTGCTGGACCTGTCCGCAGAGACCGATGTCGCGGCGCCCGCGCCCGTCGTCGGTGAGGAGAAAGCCAAGTGAACGAGCCCTCTCATCGAGCGCAGCTCGCGCGTTTCGCGACGCGCTGCGCGTTGTTCGCCGTGATCGCGTCCAGCGCCGCGGCGCAGCAGTGGAACTTGGATGGCGCCGCCGTGGCGCTCCGCTTCGAGGCCGATGCCTCGACGGGCGCGACCTTGGCGCAGCTCCGCAATCCGCGCACGAGTGCCGAGCTGAACTTCGATCGAGCGCTGGCCCCCGGCCTCTGGGAGGTCGTGCTCTACGATCCCGCGGCCCCGACGACGCCGCGCGTCCTGCGCGCGAGCGATGCGCGACACGCGTTCCGCGTGGAGAACCTGGAGCGCGGACTCGCCCTCTGCTGGGATCGCGTGGCCCTCGCAGGTAGTCCCGATCGCTTCGACGTGCGCGTCTGCGTGCGCATGCCGTGCGCGGGCGAGCCCCTCGAGTTCGCGAGCCGCTGGGAGATCAGCGTCGTGCCGTTCCAGCCGCGCTCGACCTGCGCGCGCGTCTTCCGGGTGAACTTCCCGCTGCTCGCCGTCGATCCGCTCGATCAAGGTCTGCTCACGGCGGATCTCGTGGCGGGCACCTCGACGCCGCAGTCGGTGTTCCCCGCGACCTTGATCCTCGATCAGTTGGGCTCGCAGCGCTACGAGTCGGTGCATCCCGGGAAGGGCGACCCGCTGAACTTCCTGCAGCCGCTGCCCGCGCACCTCTCGTACACGGACTTCCATCAGCCCGGGACCTCGGGCAGCCAGACCTTCCAGTGGGACTGCCTGCGCTTTTATCCGTACCCGGGCACGAGCTCGAGTGCCGCGCTCGCGAGCGAGATGCTCTGGCTCGGCAGCGATGACGCGCGCGGATGGTTCAAGACCTACAACCTGGAGACCGTCGCAGAGGCGGCTCCACTGCCGCACGCCGCGTTCCGCTGGAGCGTCGGGCAGATGGCGCCGCTCGATCCCGATCCGCGCACCCACGTGTCCTGGCCGTACGCGCAGCCGTATGCGTGCTTGGTCGGCTTGAAGCCCTACACCGGCCCCGAGTGGTGGTTCGATGTCGTCGAGCCCTATCGCGATTGGGTGCGGCGTCGCGCGGTCGTTCCGCTCGGCCCGATCGAGCGGAACCCGATCTTCCGCAGCTCGAGCTGGGACGAGAACTCGCTCTACCAGGGCGTCGTCTCGTACTTCCTGCAGCTCGTGCCTGCACCGTATCCGGCGGGCCTCGGCGATGCGCATCTCGAGGGGTCGGTGCGGCTCGCGCAGGAGTATCACGCGGCGTTCCCCGCGACGCCGATGAACTGCCAATGGCAGTTCACGAGCGATCGGCCGATCCAGCCGACGACCGAGGCTTCGCCGCCGGTGTTCCCGACGCTGGGCGCTGCGATCGATCGGGTGCATGCGAGCGTCCCGCGTTCGGCGGTCGCGTACTACAACCGCTTCGATCTGCCCGTCGATGAGCCGCCGCCGCTGATCCGACCCGAGCGCCGCTTCGATTACGGCGTCTACGCGTTGGATGGCTCGCTGCGCTTCCAGGGCAACGTCACCTATCCGATGCTGAACTTCGGCGCCTTCGAAGCGCGCCGCTATCACTTCGAGAAGACGTTGCTGCCCTTCGCGACCGTGATCGGCGCCTCCGCGGTGCACATGGACGTGCTCGGCGGAACCGGTCCGGACATCTCCTACGGCAACTGGACCGCGGAGCGGAAGTACCTGCCGCACATCCCGGGCGGTGGCGCGTACTGGCAGGACGGCAAGCGCGCGACGCTCGCCGCCGCGCTGGCGCTCGTGAAGCTCGTGCACCCGACGCGGCCAGCGTATGTCTCCACCGAGCACACCGAAGAGACGCTCGCGGGTTGGGTCGATGCGTGCGGGCAGCAGGTGGCGCGGACGCCGTTCGTCGACCACCGCCTCTTCCTGCCGCCGCTGCCGGGGCCGGGCACCTTCGACTACGAGCCCGACGTGCCGTTCCTGCCGCCGCTCTGGAACGCGATCTATCACGAGTTCCAGCCCAGCGCCGCGCTGAACATGCTGCACACGGTGGACTGGCTCGCCACGCGCGGCGGTCCGCTGCCCGATGCATGGTTCCTGGAGCTCGCGCTCTACACGCACATGACGGAGTTCGTCACGGGCAACAACCCGTTCACTTTCCTCGTGACGACGGACGCGGAGACGGGCCAGCTCGGCGGCTTCGGACGCGGGCTCTTCGAGGTCGATGCACAGGGGACGCTCCTGCCCACGGACCCGAATGGCACGGGGCTGCAGCTCGTGCAGCGGCTGCAGGATTTGAAGCGCGCGCGCGACGAGCAGGTCGGCGGACCGTGGCTCTTGCGCGGACGAATGGAGCGACCGCTATCGATCGTCCGCTTCCGCACCGAGCTCCATCCGCTGCGGCATCTCGCGCTCGCGCAGGCGCATCCGCTGGGACCCTTCCTCTCCTACGTGAGGAACATCTACCCGCCGCTGCTCTACGCCTTCTTCCCCGCGCTGACGACCTACCACTCCGTCTGGTCCGCGCCGGCGAGCACCGAGAATGCCGGCTCGCGCCTGCTCTGCATCGTGAACTGGACCGCGCAGCCGAGCCACTACGCGCTGCGCGTCGAGCCCACGAGCGTGCTGCCGGAGAGCAACGGCTCCTTCGCGCTCTTCTCCGTCGATCTCGCGACGGGCGTGCGCACCCCGGTCGGCACCGAGATGGCCGGCTCGCGCATCCTCGACTTCGGCGGCGGCTACGGCGGGCCCGAGGATGCGCTGCCGCTGCCGGCGATCCCCGCGCAGAGCGTCGTGATCTACGAGCTGCGCTGAGCCGGTCGCGAGCGCGGCGCGTCCTCCGCGGAGGAGCGCCGCGCTCGCCGTTGCTCGCGCGAGGCGCGACAGTCTGTCCTGCGCCGAAGGGCCCATGGCCGCGAGCGCCGGGGCTCGCATGCTGGCGCTCGATCGCCTGCTGCCGGCTCGCGCCGGTGCGCGCCCGCGCAGCGACGACGACCCGCACGAGGAGTCGCGGCCATGAAGGAGCTCGAAGAGGATCCCGGTGTCGAGGCCACGGAGGGCGTTCTGGTGCGCGATCTGCGCGCGTCCGATGCGGCGGCCATCGTGAAGATCGACCGCGCCTCCACGGGGCGCGTGCGCGAGGAGTACTACCGCGCGAAGGTGAAGGCCGCTCTCGCCGAGCCGTCGCTGCGCACGAGCCTCGTCGCCGAGATCGACGGGCACGTCGCGGGCTTCCTCTTGGCCAAGGTCTTCTACGGTGAGTTCGGCCACGCCGAGCCCATCGCCGTCATCGACTCCGTCGGCGTCGATCCGCAGCGGCGCGGAAAGCACGTGGGGCAGGCGCTGCTGCGCCAGCTCGTCATGAACCTGAACGCCTTGCACGTCGAGCGGATCGAGACCCAAGTCGATTGGGATCAGTTCGACTTGCTCGCGTTCCTCGCGAAGAACGGCTTCCGCCCGGCGCCGCGCGTCTGCCTGCAGTGCACGCTCGACGCGGGCGCGCGCGGCTGAGCGCGCCGCGGCTCGGCCCTCAGCTCGCGGAGCCAGCGCTCCGCGATCGCGCGGTAGAGCGGATCGCCGGGCTCCTCGGTGCGCAGCAGCGCTTCGAAGAGCTTCAGCGAATGCACCGACTCCAGCGCGACGGCGCGATCGAGCAGCGCTTCCCAGGTGCGGGGCTCGGCGCGGGGCGCGGCGTGCAGAGAGGCGCGCGGCGTGAACGGCGCGCCGTACGCGCGGAAGAGCGCGACGACGGCCTGCTGCGCGTAGCCGACCAGCAGCGCGCCGCTCGCTTCGTCGAGGTCGGGCAGGAGAAGCTCGATCGCCGCGGGCCCGGTGATCAGGTGCAGCAGCCAGATCGTCTGGCGCTGCGGCGCGATCATCTCGAGGAACGCTGCCGCGGCTTCGCGCACGAGCGCGGCGAGCTGCTCGGTGGGCACATGCGCCGGCGTGTCGAGCACGAGCTCGGGAGCCAGCGGCTGCGCGTACAGGCGCTGCATGACCTCGTCGAACGGAACGTCGCTCGCGTCGTGGCTCCACGGCGTCTCGAGATCGGCGAGCCCGAGGCGCGCGCGGCGTGCGCGGTGCGCCCGGCGCCTTGGCAGCCGGCGAGCAGCGCGCTGCTGCCGAGGAGGAACTCGCGACGAGAGGTGGGCATGGTGCGCAGCGTCCTCCGCCGACGGAGCGGAGGAGGGGAGGATTCCCGCCGCGAGCGGCGGGTTCCTCCGCGCACGAGCGCCCTCAGGCGCCGATCCGTCCCGCTCCGCCGTTCGACCAGATGAAGCCCGGGGCGTTCGCGTTGCGATCGACGACCGCCGCCTGCAGGAAGAACGAGAACCCGAGCAACGAGCCATCGTCGGGCAACGGCAGCAGGAACAGCGCGCTGCCACCGGCGTTCTGGATCGGCAGGAGGACGTCCGCGCTCTGCAGCAGCCAGCAGCCCGGCATGCCGGCGACGCCGAGATCGAGAGGCAGCGGGATACCGCTGAAGAAGGAGTCCGAGAGACCGAGGTACATGAACGTCGGCGTCCACACGAGCGGGAGCGTGTCGATCCGCACGCGCAGCACGTCTCCTAGCACGGGCCGGCTCCCGGGGAGACCGGTGAGGCTCGGCACGCCGCGGCTGCCGAGGCAACCCGTTCCGTAGGTGTTGAAGGCGGAGATGGCGTCGGTGCCATACTCCCAAGTGTCGTTCACCGGGACGTTGGTCGGGAGATAGCCACCGAAGAGGACGACCCTGCCGCGGACGTTGTCGTAGACCGCGTGGTGCTCGTTGCGTCCGGCGGGTGAACCGCTGGGGCGCCGCTGCGACCAGTTCGCGCCGTCGTACTCCCAGACCTCGAGCACGCTGGAGCCGTTCAGGCTCCCGGCGAGCACGCAACGCGCGCGCGCGGCGTCGTAGACGAGAGGGGCCTGCCAGATGCCCGGCGGCGTGACGACCGGATGCGCCTGGGTCCACGTCGTGCCATCCCACTCCCAGGTGATGCGCTGCGAGCCCGTGTTGTACGTGAGCACGGTGCGCTCGCGCTCCAGGTCGTAGGCCGCGCCGTAGTGGTCCCATCCGGGCGGCCCGCTGACCGCGCGCTGCTGCCACGTCGTGCCGTCGAACTCCCAGGTGTCGTCGTAGTAGCCGCCGACGCGATGCCCGCCGAAGAGCACGATGCGGTCTCGCGCTGCGTCGTAGACCATCGCGTGCAGGCGCCGCGCCGGCGGCGACGTCGCCGGGCTGAGCTGCTGCCAGCTCGTCCCGTTCCAGCTCCAGGTGTCCTGAACGATGGAGCCCGTGTCGCCGCCGAAGAGGATCGTCCTACCGCGCGCGCTGTCGAACGCGAGCGCGTGTCCGATGCGCGCCGCGGGTCCCGTCGTCGCCATGCGCCGCCAGCGGATGCCGTCCCATTCCCACGTGTCCGCGAGCCACGCCGTGGCGCCGGCACCGCCGAAGACCACGCTGCGCCCGCGCGCCGAGTCGAAGGCCATCGAGTGATGGCGCCGCGCCGGCGGGAGCTCGGTCGAGAGCGAGCTCCAGCGCGCGCCATTCCACTCCCACGCCTCGGTCGTTCGAAGCCCGCTGGTGCCGCGTCCACCGAAGAGCAGCGTGCGTTCCTGGCTGGGGTGAAAGCAGATCCCGTGGCCGTAACCTGCGCTCGGCACCGGAGCGGCCGGCGCCAGATTGCGCCACGTCGTGCCATCCCATTCCCAGGTGTCGGCGAGCGCCGTCGTGGCGTTCTGACCACCGAAGAGCACGACGCGCGAGCGCGCGATGTCGTACGCGAGCGGCGAGCGCGCGCGCACCGAGGGACTCGCGCTCGGCGTGCGCCGCGTCCAGCTGATGCCGTTCCAGATCCAGGTGTCGCTGAGCGGCGCCTGCGAGGCGTCGAAGCCGCCGAAGAGCACGGTGTTGCCGCGCGCGCGATCGTAGACGAGCCCGCAGAAGGAACGCACCGCCGGGGCCGACGCCGGCAGCGCCTGCGACCAGGTCGCGCCGTCCCACTCCCAGACGTCGTTGAGAGGCCCGAGCGGACCGACGCCGCCGAAGAGCACGACGCGCTGACGAGCGAGGTCGTAGGCCATCGCATGACCGCGACGCGGCGAAGGCGAGCTCGCCGGATGCAGCTCGACCCAGGTCGTGCCGTCGAAGCGCCAGGTATCGCCGAGAGGAACGACGCCGTTCTGTCCGCCGAAGAGGAGCACGCCTTCGTTCGGCAGGGCCACCATGGCGTGTTCCCAGCGCAGCGAAGGCGAGGTCGCGGGAACGAGCTCGGTCCATTCCCTGCCGTCCCAGCGCCAGGTGTCCTGTCGTCCCGAGGAGAGGTCGTGCCCGCCGAAGAGGATGCTCCGCTCGTGGAGCTCGTCGTGCACGAAGGCGCCATCGACGCGCGAAGGTGGCGCGATCACGACGCGCTCCGTCCACGCGAGCTGCGCGAGCGCCGTGACGCCGGAGCCCAAGGTTGTTCCGAGGAAGAGCAAGCTCGCGGTGAGCCAGCGGGGCAAGTGCGAGAGGTACGGCGCGTGCATGGCGATCCTCCGTTCTCGAGGAGGGGATGAGCGGAAGGCTCGGGTCGAGGGGATGCGCGGCGCGAGTCGAGGACCGCCACGATGCAGGTCTGCGTGTGCGCGAAAGATGTGCAGTTGAACGCACCCGCGCGTGGTTCTTCGGGGGGCTTCCGTCGAGGTGTGCTCGGCGCGCGGCGATTGCGGAGCTACGCACTTCGCCTTAGCCTGCCGCGCGTCGAGGACCCGCGCGCGAGCTCGCGCGCCGCGCCGGCGCGGGGGCCTTCTTCCCCGCAGCGAGCGCAACATGCAGCGAACCAGCGAATCGACGAGCGGCGCAACGCCCTCCGCCTGGCAGCCGGCCTCCAGGATCCCCGTCAGCGTGCTGGGCGCGACGGGCGTCGTCGGCCAGCGCTTCGTGCGCCGCTTGGCGCAGCACCCGTGGTTCGAGCTCCGGCATCTCGCGGCTTCGGAGAAGAGCACGGGCAAGCGCTATGCCGAGGCGTGCTCGTGGCGGCTGGCGCTCCACGGCGACGACGAGCACTACGCGGGACGCGGGGCGCAGGTTCTCGTGCCGTGCACGCCGGAAGCGGCCGCGGCGCCGCTCGTGTTCTCGGCGCTCGACAGCGCCGTCGCGCGCGAGCTCGAGCCGCGCTTCGCGGAAGCGGGCTGCCTCGTCTTCTCGAACGCCTCGGCGTATCGCATGGAGAACGATGTCCCGCTGCTCATCCCCGAGGTGAACGCGGAGCATCTGGCTCTGCTCGTGGCGCAGCGTCGCCGCACGGGCTGGAGCGGCGGCATCGTCTGCAATCCGAACTGCACCGCGACGATCCTGAGCGTCGCGCTGGCGCCGCTCGAGCGCGCGTTCGGCATCGAGCAGGTGCTGGTGACCTCGATGCAGGCGCTCTCCGGCGCCGGGCATCCCGGTGTGCCGAGCTTGGATGCCGCGGGCAACGTGGTGCCGTTCATCCGCGAGGAAGAGGAGAAGATGGCGACCGAGCCGCAGAAGATGCTCGGCGCGCTGCGCGGCGGCGCGATCGAGCCCGCGCCCTTCCTCGTCTCGGCGCTCTGCCATCGCGTGCCCGTCGTCGATGGCCACACCGAAGCGGTGAGCGTGAAGCTGCGTGGCGCGCCGACGCCGCAGGCCGTGCGTGAGGCGCTCACGACGTGGCGTCCCGCGGTGACGAGCGACTTGCCTTCGGCGCCGCGCGCAACGCTGCGCGTCCACGACGCGGAGGATCGCCCGCAGGCGCGCCTCGATGTCGAGAGCGAGCGCGGCATGACCGTGCACGTCGGCCGCATCCGCGCGTGCGCGGTGCTCGGCGTGAAGATGGTGCTGCTCGGTCACAACGCGGAGCGCGGGGCGGCGGGGGCATCGGTGCTGAACGCGGAGCTGGCGGTGCGGCAGGGCTATCTCGCCTAAGGCGCGCACCGACATGCCTTACGATCCCACGCGCCACGGCCCGCACCGCGTCGTCGGTCCCGGGTTCCACGCGCAGGTCCACCGCCTGGTGCAGCGGATCCCTCGCGGTCGCGTCGCGAGCTATGGCGACATCGCCGAGGCGCTCGGGCTCCGCAGCGCCGCCCGTCGCGTGGGCCAGGCGCTCGCCGCGTTGCCCGCCGGTCGCGCGCAGGCGATCCCCTGGCACCGCGTCGTGAACGCCGCCGGCCGCATCAGCGTGCGCGCCGACGGCGAGCCGAGCCCCGAGCAAGCGCGCCTCCTCCGCGAGGAGGGCATCGAGGTCGACGACACCGGCCGCGTCCTCGACTTTAGCCGTCACCGCCACCGCCATCGATCAGATCGGGGTCAGACCCCTTCTTGATCGATGGCGGCATCGATCAAGAAGGGGTCTGACCCCTCGTTGATCGACGGAACGCGGCGGCGGCTGGCTCGGTGCAGGATTTTGTTCGCGAACGACGGTGACCACAGAGAGAGGTGTGCGTCGTCGGGGATCATGCCGAGAGCACCCCGAATTCGATACCCGTTCATGCTGGCCTCGATCACCGTCCGCGGTGTCGATCGTCAGCCCCTCTACGTCGATGAGCAGGACTACATCCACAGGCTCCGTCTGCTGGAGCTCGCCGTGGTCCGCTTCGATCTGGAGGTCCTGGTGGTCGTCCAGATGACGAACCACGACCACATCCTGGCGCGATTCCCCCGGGGGAATTCCTCGGAGTTCGTGCAATGGTTCAACGGCTCCTACGGGCGCTACATGAACGAGCGCCACGATCGCTGCGGGCACTTGTTCCAGGGCCGCTACTGGATGGACCTGGTCGAGGAGGAAGGCTACCTCTTCCAGCTCGCCAGCTACATGCATCTGAATCCAGTGCGAGCCGGCTTGGTCGAGCGCCCGGAGGACTATCCGTGGTCGAGCTACGCCGGCTACATCGATCCGTCACGCGCGGTGAGCTGGATCAACTACGACCACCTGCTGCGTCAGCTCTCACCCGATCCGGTGCGCGCTCGAGAGAAGTACCGCGAGCTCGTCGAGCGCGACCAGCAGATGCGGCCGCCGTCTCCCTGGCGCGAGCTGAAGGAAGGGCGCTTCCTCGGCAGCGATTCCTGGGTGCGGCGAACGAAGGAGTTGCTGGGGTTGCGCACGAGTCTGAGTGAGCGCGGCTCTCCCGGAGGGCGGATCCCGCTGGAGACGGTCGTCGAGGTCGTTGCTCGCGCGATCGGCCTCAGCGCCGCCGACCTGCTCTCACGCACGCTCCCCATCGCAGAAGTGCACCATCCGCTCCTCGCCTATGTGGCTCAACGGATCAGCGGGCACTCGTTCGCCGAGATCGCTCCCTTGCTCGGGTACCGGGCTCGCTCTTCCGTGTCCGCCGCGATCTCCCGCTTCGAGCGACAGCGCGAGCGCTACACGGGGACGCTGGCCGTCATCGAAGCCGCGTTGTCGATCAGATTGGGGTCAGACCCCTCGCTGATCGACGGCGTCGATCAGCGAGGGGTCTGACCCCGATTTGATCGACGGCGGTTGCCAGATGGGGGGGTTGCCCTTACCCTGCGCCTCACCGACGGAGGAGCGATCCCCATCAGTACCCGCGCCGAGGTGGCTCACCGAGGACGCGCGGCGAAAGGGGAGGATCGCCGAAGGGTCGCGCGAGGAGTCGACGCGCGGCCTTGGGTGTGCCGGGAGAAGACCCGCCGCCTGTCGTGCCGCGAGAGCAGCGCAGGAGTTCTGCGCCGCGCGGTGCGAAGCGCCTCGGGCTGGGTTCGCTGCGCGAGCGCGCACGCCGAGAGCGTGGGCTCGCGGGGCGCGCGCGGCTCTTGGCTCCGGAGGGAAGGCCACGGAGCGACGTGCAGCGCGACATGCAGGCAGCGAGTGAAGGCGGAGCGGAACCCGGACGGAACGGCGCAGGCCCCGAGGCGATCCGCGAGCGTCCGTTGGTGCAGAAGTTCGGCGGTACCTCCGTCGGCGATCCGGCGGCCATGCGCGCCGTGGCCGAGCTCGTGCGCGCGGCGCATCCGCAGCCCGTGCTCGTCGTGCTCTCTGCGATGGCCCGCGTCACCGATGAGCTCCTGGCCCTCGCGCGCTTCGCCGCGAGCGGCGCCGCCCAGGCGGCGGAGGAGCTGCGCGCGCGCTTGATGGAACGCCACCGCGTCGCGGCGGAGGAGCTCTTCGCGGCGCGCATCCCGGAGGATCTCGCGCGCGATCTCGAGCAGCTCGGCACGGAGCTCGCACGCCAGCTCGCGGCGCTGCACGGCGGAGGCCGACCGGCCAGCGCGCGGCAGCTCGACGCGATCGCCGGCTTCGGGGAGCGCCTCTCCACGCTCGTCGTCGCGCGCTACCTGCGCCATCTCGGCGCCGCCGCGGAGCTCGTCGATGCGGGCGAGGTGATGGTGACGGACGATGCGTTCGGCGCCGCGGCTCCGCGCTTCGAGTCGATCGGTCCGCGCGCGCGCGAGCGCTTTTCACCGCGCTTGTCGCGCGGCCGCATCGTCGTGACGCAGGGCTACATCGGCCGCAGCGAAGCGGGCGAGCCGACGACGCTCGGGCGCGGCGGCTCCGATTACAGCGCGGCGATCTTCGGCGCGGCGCTCGGCGCCTCCGAGATCCAGATCTGGACCGACGTGGAGGGCGTGCTCACCGCCGACCCGCGCCGCGTCGAGCGCGCGCGGCCGATCGCGCAGCTCTCGGCGGCGGAGGCCGGCGAGCTCGCCGCGTTCGGCGCGAAGGTGCTCCATCCGGCGACGATCCATCCGGCGGTCGAGGCGGGGATCCCGGTCACCGTGCGGCACACGCGCCGCCCGAGCGGGCGCTTCACGACGATCACGAAGAACGGCTCGTCGGGCCGCGATGTCGTCGCGATCGCGAGCCGCGGTCCGATCCACGTGATCACCGTGAGCTCGCCGCGGATGCTCCAGCAAGCGGGCTTTCTCGCGCGTCTCTTCGAGGTCTTCGCGCGGCGGCGCGTCTCGGTCGATCTCGTCGCGACGGCTGAGCTCAGCGTCTCGCTCACCGTCGAGAACGAGGCCCCTGTGCGCTCGCTCGCCGAGGAGATCGGCGCCTTCGCCGAAGTCTCCGTCGCGGAGGAGCGCGCCATCGTCGCGGTCGTCGGCGAGCGTCTGAAGCGCACCCGCGGGGTCTGCACGCGCGTCTTCGATGCGCTCGCCGATCTGCCCATCGAGCTGATCTCGATGGGGGCGAACGAGATCAACCTGAGCGTGGTGGTGGAGCGGAAGCTCGAGCAGGACGTCGTGCGCCGATTGCACGGGGCGCTCATCGAAGCGGATGCGGGGGTCGAGCGATGACTCTGAAGATCGGCGTTTTCGGCAAGGGTCGCCTCGGCGCGGCGATCGCCGAGGTCGCGGGCGCGCGGCTCACGTGGCAGGTCGCGCGCGAAGAGGCGCCCCGCGTGCCGGTGGATGTCGCGATCGAGGCCTCGAGCGGGGAAGCGGTTGCGAGGCGCGTGGCCTGGGCGCTGGAGACGAAAACGCCGCTGCTGCTCGGCAGCACGGGCTGGTCGATGCCCGATCTCGCCGAGCGCGTCGGTCAGCGAATCGGCGTCGTCGTGGCGCCGAACTTCTCGCTCACCGTGGCCCTCTACGCGCGGCTCTCCCTCGTGCTCGCGCGCTTCGCGGCGCAGGACGAGAGCCGCGACCCGTATCTCGTCGAGCACCATCACGCGCGGAAGAAGGACGCGCCCTCGGGCACGGCGGTGCAGCTCGCGCGCACCTTGCTGCGCGGCTGCCCGCGGAAGAAGGAGTGGGTGATCCCCGCGGCGGGCGCGCCGGTCCGCCCTGATCAGCTCTGCGTCGCTTCGATCCGCGCCGGCCACACCTACTCGAGCCACATCGTCGGCATCGACTCGCCCGGCGAAGTGCTGGAGCTCCACCATGCCGCGCGCAGCGCGCGGCCCTATGCCGAAGGCGCGCTGAAGGCGGCGGAGTTCGTCTTCGGCAAGCGCGGGATCTACACCATGGACGACGTTGCTCGCAGCGTGCTCGCCCCCCTCTTCCAGGAGCTCGAGTCGTGACCAACTCCCCCTCATCGATGAGATCGGCGTCTGGAACCCATGGGATCGACGGTGACTTCGCGGGGCTGGCGGTCGCGCTGGCGACGCCGTTCACCGCGAGCGGCGAGGTGGATCTGGCTGCGTTCCGAAAGCTCTGTCTCCACGTCGCGAGTGGAGGTGCGCGGACCTTGGTCGTGCTTGGCTCGACGGGAGAGGCCGCGACCTTGCTCGCGAGCGAACGCGCGCCGCTCATCCGTGCGGCGCTGGAGGTAGCGACCGAGCTCGCCGGCACGCAGGTCGTCGTCGGCACGGGGCACAACGCGACGCGACAAGCCGCGGAGTGGACGCGCGAAGCGCGCGATCTCGGCGCGCACGGCGCGCTGGTCGTGACGCCGTACTACAACAAGCCGATGCCGCAGGGCGTCGTCGCGCACTTCGAAGCGCTCGCCGAAGCGGCACCGGGGCTCCCGCT
Source organism: Planctomycetota bacterium (assembly GCA_016719295.1). GTDB lineage: Bacteria > Planctomycetota > UBA1135 > UBA1135 > JADKAF01 > JADKAF01. Next base: position 4,209,163 of record JADKAF010000001.1, on the reverse strand, counting down.
CATCGCCTACAACGTGCCCGGTCGCACCGGCTCGAACTTGCCCCGCCACGCTGCAGGAGCTCTGGAAGATCCCCGCCGTCGTCGCGCTGAAGGAGTCCTCGGGGAACTTGGCGCAGATCGGCGAGATCGCTCGCGCTCTCCCGCGCGGCAAGCAGCTCCTGGCCGGCGACGACAACGCGGCGCTCGCGACCATCGCGTTCGGCGGCTGCGGTCTCGTCTCCGTGATCGGGAATCTCCTGCCGCGCGAGACCGCCGCTCTCGTCGCCGCCGCGCGACGTGGCGCGCTCGAGGAGGCGCGCGTGCTGCATCAGCGCTTGCTGCCGCTCATGGACGCGCTCTTCGTCGAGTCGAACCCGATCCCGCTCAAGGCCGCGCTCGAGCTCTTGGGAGTATGCACCGGCGTCGTACGCCTACCGCTCACGAGCGCGCAGTCCAGCACGCGAAAGCGTCTCGCCGAAGCGCTGGAGGAGCTGCGATGAGCCCGCGCGCCGCCATCGATCCCGAGGCGCTACACGACTTCTACGCGCGCCCTTACGAAGCGATCGCCGCGGATTCGCACGCCGACGCCGCGCATCTCTCGTTGCTCGGCGCCCTCGAGCGCGGCGCGCTGCGTGCGGCGCGGCGCGATGAGCAAGGCGTTTGGCAACCGGTTGCCTGGGTGAAGCACGCGATCCTCTGCGGCTTCCGCCGGACGAGCCTCGTCGCGATCGACGACTTCGGCATCCCCGCCGTCGACAAGAGCGCCTATCCTCCGCGGCGCTTCACCGTGAGCGAGGGCATCCGCCAGGTCCCCGGTGGCAGCGCCGTACGCCGCGGCGCCTTTCTCGCACGCGGCGTGGTCCTGATGCCGCCCTGCTACGTGAACGTGGGCGCCTACGTCGACGCCGAGACGATGGTCGATAGCCATGCGCTCGTCGGCTCGTGCGCGCAGATCGGGAAGCGCGTTCATCTCTCGGCCGGCGCGCAGATCGGCGGCGTGCTAGAGCCGGCGGGCGCGCGCCCCGTCATCGTCGAGGACGAGTGCTTCCTCGGCGCGCTGACCGGCGTCTTCGAAGGGGTTCTGGTTCGCGCGCGCGCCGTGCTCGCGAGCGGCGTGGTGCTCACCGCCTCGACGGTGATCCACGACCTCGTGCGCGAGCGCAGCTACCGCGGCGAGGTCCCGGAGGGCGCGGTGCTCGTCCCCGGCACGCGGAAGGCCAGCGGGAGCTACGCCGAGAGCCATGGCCTCTCGCTCGCGGCTCCGTTGATCGTGAAGTATCGCGACGAGAAGACGGCCGCGGCGACCGCGTTGGAAGACGCGTTGCGCTGAGAGGGAGCAGCGAACGGCGATGGTCGCAGAGAGCTTCGAAATTCGCTTGCCCCCGTGGCTCAGCGCTCGACTCGTGGCACCGCTGCAGGCGACGAGTGCCAGCGAGCGCGCGCGCTTCGCCATCGACCTCGCCGCGCGCAACATCGAGCACGGCACCGGCGGCCCCTTCGGTGCAGCGGTGTTCCAGCGCGCGAGCGGCAAGCTCGTCGCCGTCGGGGTGAACCTCGTGCTGAGCACGGGCCTTTCCTGCGCTCACGCCGAGGTCGTGGCTCTCTCGCTCGCGCAGCGCGCACTCGGAACGCCCGATCTCGCGCCCTTCGATCTCGAGCTCGCGACGAGCGCCGAGCCCTGCTGGATGTGCCTCGGCGCGATCCACTGGTCGGGCGTGCGCTCGGTGATCGCTTCCGCGCGCGACGAGGACGTGCGCGCGATCGGCTTCGACGAAGGGGCGAAGCCCGCGGACTGGACCGCGACGCTGCGCGAGCGCGGTACCGCGGTGGCGATCGATGTCGAGCGCGACGCCGCGATCGCCGTGCTGCGGCGCTACGCAGCGAGCGGCGGCGAGATCTACAACGCGGGCGAGTGAGAGACTCGCCGTGCGCTCAGCGGAGCTGCACGCGGAACTCCTGCAGCTCGGTCGTATCTGCGATCGCGATCCGAGCGGAGGGTGAGCTGCCCCCGAAGCCGTCCCCTTCCTCCTCGGTCTCCGCGATCGGTCCGCAGATCTCCATCGTTCCGGGAATCGGCGTCTCGAACTCGAAGATCCCGGCCGAGATCTGGTTCGCTTCGATGAAGACCCACGGTTCGCCTTTCATGGTGAAACTCGGCGCATCGTCCTTGGGCACTTGCTCCTGCATGGAATCAGGTGTCCCGATCTCCACGCGAACTCGATACGCCGGAGCGGCGGTGAGGATGCAGCCTTCGGAGGTCGAGCGCAGCTCGATGCGTCGACAGCGATGGAAGTCGAAGCGGAAGTCCCGAGCGCCACGAGGAAGGATCCACGTGAATGTTGATCCCTTGGCAGAGGGCAAAGATCCCCAGGCGTTCGTCCGTGCTTGGTCACCGCGATGCCAGAGCCTGTCGCGACTCGGGTCGCGCTCGCTCGGGGCTCCGCGAAGCTCGAAGGTGAAGACGGAGAGCAGCGGGCGCAGGTCGAGGGGATCGAGTCGGAGGTCGGCGCAGGCGCCTCCGACAGGCACTACCAAATCGCGCAGCGTGAGCAAGGGTATCGCCTCGCACTCGTGATCGCGGGGCTCGAACGCTACGTCCAGCTCGTAGCGACCCGCTGGGACGTTGAACCACTGGAAGCGGCTCTTGGCGTTGAGGCGCGTGCGCTCGCGCTCGACCGTGGCGAGAGCTCCGGACGCGACGCTCCGCAATCGCAGCGCAATCGGCGGGATCGGGCCTGGTGGCAGCAACGCCTGTCCGCCGAGCTCGCCCAGATCCTCGAGCCGCAGCTCGATCGTTCGGGAGCCGCCGGGGAACGCGCGTGGAGCTCCAACGTGCCTAGATCCACGACCCCCGTAGCGGGGATCTCGAGCTCACCTACGGTCGCTCTGAGGCCCGCGCTCGTCGAGAGCGCGAGCGTCGCGCGCCAGGGTCCATCGCCCGCGAGCTCCGGCGACCAGAAGAAGCGTCCATCGGGCGTCGTGAGCAACGTCGCGCCTGTCTCTTCGTGTCCGCGTTTCAGGAGCGCGTGCAGCGTCGTTTCGGCGAGCGGTGCGCCGAGGTCGTCGCGTACCATTCCTCGCAGCAAAGGCGCGCTCGTGCCGAAGCTCAAGATCACGCGTGCTGTCTGCCCATCGACCGAGGGCGTGCGCACGACGCGCGTCTCCTGGAGCTGCTTGCGGAATGCGATGGCGGTGAGCTCGAGCTCCGTATCTAGGCTGACCCTCGGGATCGAGAGCTCGGCGCCGAGCGTTCCGCTGCGCTCGCGGTGATCACGGAGCCGTTCGCCGTGGTTGGCGATGCTCAGCTTGCAGCTTGAGTTCGAAGGTAGGGCGAGCGCCCCGTTCTCTACGACGACGACGAGCGAGGCATGCGGTGGCAGGCGCAGATCGTGGGGTGTCGTGCGCTGCGGCTCGTAAGTGATCTCCACGAACGCTTCGCGTGGGAAGATGTCGTTGATGCGAAGCCGCGCGCGCTGCTCGCGCAGGGCGATGACCACCTCGCTACGGGACGCGATGCTCCAGAGCTGCTCCGCGTGTCGCGTGTGTCTCGGCAGCCAATAGAGATCGTCGCTGGCCTCGCGGCCGACCAGGACCGCATCCGGCGCCGAGGTGGGCCGCCCTTCGCGATCGAGCCAGCGCACCCAGAGGTCGCCGGGGCGGAAGAGCTCGGCGCAAGTGAGGGAGTCGGCTCTGCTCGCCGAGGCCTCGATCTCCGGATCGCCGGCGGAAGCAGGGAGCGACTCGGCACGAGCGGTCGAGAGCTCGGCCCGAAGCTCGCCAGCTGCATCGCTCGAGCCAGAGCTCTTCGACTCCGCGAGCGCTCGCGGAGCCGGCTCTCCCGGCGCCGGTGATAAGACGAGCCACGCACCGACTCCGACGAGCGCGAATGCGAGGGAGGCGAGGAAGACCGCGCGCATGCAGCTAAGCCTCGAGATCCGACGGCGGAACGCTAGCCGGGCCTCGCGCTCCGCGGCAAGCCGAGAGGCCCTACTTCGTCGTCGGCTTCCTCAGCGCTTGCAGAGGCGCGAAGTCGAGGAGGCGCCGCTCCGCATCGAGGAGCGCTGCGGGCACATAGGTCGACGCCAGATCGAGTGCGAGTGCGGGGCGATCGAAGAGCTGATCGAGCCGAGGAGAACCAGGCTCGGGAGGCGTTGCTCGCAGGAAGGCTGCGACCTCCGCGAGGTCTTCGAGTTGCACCGACCAGCCCAGAGCATCGTAGTAGAGCGGTACTTGTCGGCGATCCGCGTGGAGCTGCGGCGTTCCGGCGAACTCGACGTGCTTGTCGAAGGTCGGAGAGGCGAGCCAGTACGGAGCGAAGCCCGGCTTCGAGAGGAGCACCGCGCGACGCGGCTCCGCGCTCTGCCCGTTGCGCTGCGGCTTGGCGATGCTCCAGCCGAGCACCGTGTCACTCGAGAGCCCGATCGCGAGCGCGGGACGAGGTGCGGCGGGTTCCGTCGTTTCGAGGGCGAGCCTCCGCAGCGCGGCATCGAGACCTTCGAGATCGAAGCTGCGCGCGTAGATCGCGGGCTGCTCCTGACCCGCGCTGCGCCGCCAGATCGTGTAGAGGAGGATCCTCAACGGGGAGCGAGCGGCGCGATCGAACGCGATCGCGTTCTGCGCGAAGGGCGAGGTGAAGACGCTCTGCTGGTAGAGGCGTGGCCAGCTCTCGCGCTCGCGATCGGCATCCGAGGCGAAGAGCGCGCCTTCGGGGAGCGCGGGCAGCGCATGGCCGTTCGCCAGCGCGAGCTCCTGCGCTCGTCGCGCGCGCGTCGTTCCGCGCAGGTAGCGTTCCACCGGCTCCGGCTCGAGGTAACACTGAGGTGCTCGCCAATCGATGCGGGCTCGTCCGTCGACGGCCTGGCGGAGCATCGCCATCCCGGGCTCGACGACGCTGAGCTGGAGGTGCACGGTGGCTCGCGACGCGTCGTCGGCGCGGGGGAGCTCGAGCTCGAGGCGCGCCGGCGCGTCCTCGCCGAGCTCGACCGCGAAGCGCTGCCACGGCGCCGGCGCTCCTTCCCGCGCGAGCTCCACGACGTGCTGCAGCGCGCGCACCGGAGTCGAGGAGTGGGCGCGAAGAGGCAGGACCGCGGCTGGCGTAGCCTTCGCGAGCTCCTGGCGCTTCGCGTCGCGCTGCCCATCGGAGAGGAAGCCCGTCACCGGGATCTCGACGACGGGCGGCGCGGCTTCCTGCGCGCGCGCGGCGAGGCCGAGCAGGAGAACGGCGGAGGTAGAGAGGACGAGAAGCGGAAGGCTCATGGCGGCGGCTCGGCGAGACGAGAGAGACATAGGGAGCGGGCGCTCCGCGCGGCAGCGGAACGGAGGGCGGGCGCCGTGGGTTCACCAGGCTCGACCCTTCCGGAGGCCCAGCGCTTCGCCTAGCATCCCTCCCCGAAGAGACCCAGATCCGCCAGCGGGAACGGAGCCCGCCGCCCATGACCAGCTACACGGAACCCACCTACCGCTATCTCGACGAGCCCGCGATCCAGGCCGTGGCCACGGAGCGCGCCGCATTCATCCGCCGCACCTACACGCACGTCGCCGGTGCGCTCGGCGCGCTCGCGATCCTGGAGGCGCTCCTGCTGTCGCTGCCGGGGACGGAGAACCTCGTTCGCGCGATGTTCGCCAGCCCGGTTTCCTGGCTGGTCGTGCTCGGGCTCTTCATGGTCGTCAGCTGGGTCGCCGAGAAGTGGGCGCGGAGCGAGGTCTCCGTGGGGAAGCAGTACCTCGGTCTCACGCTCTACGTCGTCGCCGAGGCGGTGATCCTGCTGCCGTTGCTCTACATCGCGACGATTCGATTCCCCGGCTCTAACCTGATCGCGACGGCGGCCGTCGTCACCGGCGCGGTCTTCGCCGGCCTCACCGGCGTCGTCTTCATCACCCGCAAGGACTTCTCTGCGCTCGGCGGGTTCCTCTCGGTGGCGGGCTTTGCCGCCATCGGCATCATCCTCGCGTCGGCCCTCTTCGGCTTCTCGCTCGGCATCTTCTTCACGGGCGCGATGATCGCCTTCGCCGGCCTCGCCATCGTGTACCAGACCTCGAACATCCTGCACCACTACCGCACCACGCAGCATGTCGCCGCGTCGCTGGCGCTCTTCGCCTCGGTGGCGCTGCTCTTTTGGTATGTCTTGCAGCTCCTGATGTCGCTCGCCAACGATCGCGACTGAGAGGCTGAGCGGCGGCGATGATGCTGCCCTCTGATCCTTGCTGGCGCAGCGTCTGAGAACATCGCCGCCCGTGTCGCTCGTCGAGCGACACGGGCGGCGGCGTTCTCGGGCGCTGCGGCGAGCGAAGCCGCCGGGCTCGACTACTGGAAGTCGGCTTCCTGCATGGACTTCCCGATGGCTTCGGCTTCCTCGGGATAGCTCATCAGCTTGCCCATGGCCGCCATCATGCGCTCCTGGAGCGCCTTCATCTGCGGCTCGTACTTGTCCTTCAGCTCCTTCGCCGGCTCGCCCAAGGCCTTGCCGGCTTCGGCGAGCTTCTTCATCTGCGGCACCAAGCCCTTGATCGTCTCGGCGGCTTTCTGTGCGGTCTCCTTCGAGCTCACCTTCTCGAGCGCCGCGACCATCTGATCGAGGACGCCGAGACCGGCCTTCATGTTGGCTTCCTGCGGCGAGTCGCTGCTGCACGCGGGAAGGACGGCGAGGAGGAGCGCCAGCGGCGCGAGGCGTAGCGAGGAGTGCATCTCAGTTCCTTCGGTAGACGGGAGCGGGTGAGCCTCGCACGCGTGCGCGAAAGCCACAAGCGATCTCAGGTGAGCGGAGACGGCGCGATCTCGCGCTCGCGCCGCAGCACGAGTCCTAGAGCGAAACCGGCCGCGGCACCGGCGAGATGACCGAGCTGGCTCACCTGCGGCACGAGCAGATCGAACGCGACCTGCAGCGCGAGCAGCAGGAGCAAGAAGCGCAGATGGCGCTCGAGCCAGGGAGAGGAGCGCCGGCGGCGTCGCGCGACGAGATCCGCGAGCGCTGCGCCGAGCAATCCCAGGATCGCGCCCGAGGCGCCGACCAGGATGCCGCTCGGGCCGCCTTGCCAGCGCGCAGCGGCGACCACGCTGATCATCGAGAGCAGGCCCGCACCGAAGTAGAGCAACGCGAAGCGAGAGCGGCCTAGGTTCCGCTCGAGCGGCGGACCCCAAGCGAGCAGAGCGAGCGCGTTCAGGGAGAGGTGCAGCGCGCCGTAGTGCAGAAAGAGCGCGGCGCCGAGGCGCCAATGCTCGCCGTCGGCGACCGCGGGCGCGTAGAGCGCTCCCATCTCGTAGAGCACTTCGAGCGAGGTGCTCCCGCCGCGCAGCTCCTCCCACGCGAAGACGGCCAGCAAGGCTCCTAGCAACGCGAGGGTCACCGGCGCGCGGAGCGGACGGCTCTCGAGCGCCAGGAAGAGCTCTTGCTCCTCGATCGCCTGCGCTTCGAGCGCGGCGAGCTCGGCTTGCGCGGCCTCATCGATCGCAGGAGCTGCGGATTCGCACTCGGCGAGGCGGCGCTCCACCAGGCGTCGGCGCAGCGGATCGACCAGCGGGTGCAGGGCGAGGAGCTCGGCTCTTGCGAGCGCGCGCTCTCCGCGGCGCAGCGCGGCGGTGGCGAGCCAGAGCCGGCGCTCGGTCGCGGGCAGCGCTGCGAGGGCGCCGGCGCAGAGGGCCGCGACGCCGCGCGGACGACCGCCATACGCCAAGCACTCGAGCTGCTCCAGCGCGCGTTCCACCGGCGTGCGCCGCGGCGCGGGCGAGCGCCTCAGCTGCGCGCGGAGCTCGAGCGAGCCGAGGATGTCACCGGACTCGGCCCGCGCGCTGGCGAGCTCCGCCAACGCATCGAGGTGGAGGATTCCGCGGGCGCGCTGTTCGGCTCGAGCGCGCTCGAGCTCCTCGAGACGCGCGACCCAGGTGCCTTCGAGCGCAGAGAGCGCGCGCGCTGCGGCAGAGCGTGCGGGTCCTCTCCGTGCCGCGAGCTCGCGCAGGAGAGTCGTGCCCTCGGCGGTGCGGCCGGCGTGCAGGTGTAGATACGCGTCGATGAGCCGCAGGAGCTCGCGCGGGAACGCCCGCGGCGCGAGCAGGCCGATCAGCCTGCCGAGGGGCTTCGCCACGGAGTACCGCCGCTGCAGCACGAGCCGCTGCAGCCAACGCGAGGCGAGCGCGGGCACGAGCGCGAGCAGGAGCCAAGCGAGGAACGCGACCCAGGCAAGGCCATCCTCGCGCCGCGCATACGCGAGCGCTCCCGCCACGCCGATCGCGAGGTGCTGGAGGATCGCCCTCGCGCGCCCGGGGAACGGGGGGCTGCGCAGCGTCACCACGAGCGCGATCGCGCTGTTCATCGCGGCGAGGAGTGCGAGGACCGGAAGTGTCTCCAAGGGCGTCAGCTCGCGTGATCCAGCCTGAAGCGCAGCCTTCCTTGCGCGCGGGCGGAGACTACCATGAGGCACCGTCCCGAGGTCTCCTGCATGCGTTCGTCCTTTGCCGCGGCGTTCTCCCTCCCGCTCCTCTCGCTCGCTCTGCTGGGTGCATGCTCGCAGACCAGCGGCTCCGGGGAGAGCGAGGCGAGCCTGGCGAACACGCCCGGTCCGATGACGGACGAGGTCGAGAGGAGCTTCGAGCCGGGACCCGCGATCGCAGATCGAGCGGAGCTGCTCGCTTGGCTCTCGGCACGCGCACGCGAAGGCGGGAGCGGCACCACGTTGAAGCTGCCGATCGCGCTCGAGCTGCGCGACGGCGGCGCGCATGTCGGGGATGCGCATCTCGGGCTCGACGGCGGTGACCAGCGCCTCACCGTGCTGCTCGACGACAGCGCGCTCGGCGTCGCGCTGGTCGATCGCGCGCGCCATCACATGCGCAATGACGGAACCTGCGCCCTCTGGCTCGAAGGCGTCTGGCTCGGTGCGACGCAGAGCGGCGGGCGCTTCGCGGTGAGCGCCGTGCGCGGCGCGATCGGAGCGAGCGCGCGCGAGGCGGCCTCTCGCGTCTACGCCGCGAGCGACGCGGCGCGGTGACCGAGCGGTCGTCGGGCTCGAGCTCGCGCGTGGATCGCGTTGCTGAGAACTGCGCCGCAGCGGGATCTCAGCAGCATCCGGAGCGAACCGGGGTCAGGCAACGCGACGATCGGTGCTCATGCCGGGGTTGGCGAAGGGCTGCAGCGCTGCGAAGACCCCGCCGCGTGTGACGCTTCAGGAGACGCCGGGAGCGCCTGCATCGCTTTCCGCAGCACGACCACCATCTCGTCCTGGTTCTTCGCGAAGTGCTCGACGTCGAAGGTGGGAAAGCCCTCGCGGCGCTGGAGCTGGACGAGCAGATCCAGGAACTCGGTCTGCGTCCAGCAGTGGAAATGGATGCGGTACTCCTGCCACTCCAGCACCGCGACGCGAGCCTCGACGGCGGCCTCCTCGATGACCTTCTCGGCATTGCGCACCACGTCCTCGTAATGCGCGTGGCGCGAGGACTCCGGGCCCTGCTCGTGATCGCGCACCACGTGCTCGAAGGTCGTGGTCGCGCGGTCCTTGTCGAAGATGAAGCGCTTGTCGGGGATGGAGAGGAAGACCACGCCGCCGGGGCGCACGACGCGCAGCAGGTTCCGCAGCGTGAGCAGTGGGTCCTCGACGTGCTCGAAGAAGTGGTTCGCGATGATGAAGTCCTGCGAGTCGTCCTCGACCGTCGCCAAGGTCTCGCCATTGTCGACGATGTCGACCTCGACCAAGTGGCGGCGCTTCTTGCGGGGATAGAGCTTGCGCAGCTCCTCGGTCGTCGCGATGTCGACGTAGCGCGCGCGCGCGCCCTTCGGGAGCGGGAGGGGATCCTGCAGAGCCCCGATCTCCAAGCCCTCACCGCGCAGGTAGCGGTCGGCGACGGTGAGGCGGCCGAGGTACTGACGGAAGCCCGTGGCGATCTTCTTGGCGACGCGGCGGAGGTCCATGCCGCGGCATCGGCCGAGCCGGAGCGCGGCTTGAGGGGGTACAGGAGTTGTGCTCCGCCCCTCTAGCCCGCGCGCAGGTCGCGGCGCTGGAACCAGAGCGCGGCCAGGGCGCTGGTAACGACCGCGAACGCGAGCAGCACCGCTACTTCGCCGAAGGGCCATGCGCCGCGGGCGAAGCTCGCGAACGGCTGGTAATAGTGCAGCACGCTCAGGAACGAGAGTGACTTCGCCGGCTCCCAGACCGGCGCGAGGAAGTTGATCAGCATCGAGACCAGCACGAGCACGACGGGCGTCGCGATGGCGCGACCGCGCCGCTCGGCGCCGGCGGAGCAGAGCCAAGCGAGGCCGCCCAAGGCCAGGCAGAGCGCATAGAGATTGAGCGCGATGGCGCAAGCGCTCGAGAGGCCCGGACCATCGCTCGCGCCGCTCAGCCAGAGCCCGAGCCTCGAGCCTCCGAGAGCGACGAGCACGATCAGCGCGCTGGAGAGCGCGAACACCGCGAGCTCGGCGGCGAAGACCTGCCAGCGCGAGACAGGCCAGCCGAGCAGCAGGTCGATCGTCCCGCGCTCGACCTCGGCGGCGGGAACGCGCGTCGCCGAGGCGATGGCATGCCAGAAGATCAGCGTGAGCTGGACGGGATGCGTCCAGGCGATCGCGGCGAAGAGGCTCGGACCTGCGGAGTCGATTTCGGCGCCGAGCATCGCGGAGAGGAAGAAGCGCGACATGCGCGTCTTCAGGAACTGGTCGCTGAAGTCCTGCGCCAAGACCGGGGTCAGAAGCGCGAAGAGGAGCTGGAAGAGGAAGATGCCGAGCCCGCAGAGCATGGTCAGCCCAAGCGCTTCGCGCGCGGCGCGGTGCAGCAAGCCGAGGTTCATGCGCTCACCGAGTTGGATTCGCCGCGGTAATGGCGATGGAAGAGCGACTCCAAGTCGGCTTCGCCGAGCGAGAGGTCGGCGATCGACTCGGCGGCGGCCCAGCGCAGCAGCTCCTGCACCGGGCCGCAGAGCGTGCCGCGCCAGAGCGTGGGCGTCCGCGTCTCCAGCTCGAGGAACGCCGGCGGCTCGCCGACCCGTGCTCTCTCGAAGCGCAGAACCACATGGCGAGGAGCCAGGGCGCGCAGCGTGGCCAGGCTCTCGTGCGCGACGAGACGGCCTTCGCGCAGGATCGCGACGCGCTCGCAGAGGCCATCGACCTCGGCGAGCGAGTGGCTGGAGAAGACGATCGTCGTGCCGGCTCGTGAGCGCTCGCGCAGGATCGCCTGCAGCTCGAGCTGCACGAGCGGATCGAGCGCGCTCGAGGGCTCGTCCAGCACGAGGAGGCGCGGCTCGTGCGCGAGCGCCAGCACGAGACCGAGCTTCTGGCGCATGCCGCTCGACATCTGCCGTGCCGGCACTCGCGGGTCGAGGCGCAGGCGCTCGACGAGCTGCAGCCCCGCCCGTGCGAGAGCGCGCTTCCGCACGCGCTCGACGAGGGCGAGCCCGCTCGCGGCGCTCATCCAGCCCGGCAAGCGCAGCTCGCCCGGCAGGTAGCCGACCTCGGCGCGCGCCTGCCGGCCTTCGCGCCAGGCATCGAAGCCGCAGAGCCAGGCGCGCCCCGCGCTCGGCCGGAGGAGCCCGAGCAAGAGGCGCAGCGTGGTCGACTTGCCGGCGCCGTTCGGGCCGAGGAAGCCGAAGAGGCTGCCTTCGGGAATGCGGAGGTCGAGCCCGGCGAGGGCGGCTCTCGCGCCGTAGCACTTCGCGAGCTGTTCGGTGACGACGAGGTCCATGTTCCCTGCACCGTCTAGGTGCCAAGCACCTTTACTGTGCAGTGGCGAAGAAGAGGAGCGAGAGCAGCACGACGAGGGCGAGGAAGACGGTGGCGCCGAGCAGCAGGACGATCGGTCGCCAGCCGAGGGTCACGAGCTCCTGGAACGAGGTCTTCAGTCCGAGACCGGCGATGGCGGTCAACAGACAAGCGCGCGAGAGCTCGCCGCCGATGCCGATGAGCTCTCCGGGCAGCGTCAAGCTGCTGCGCAGCACCACGAAGGCCGCGAAGAGCATGAGGAACCAGGGCAGCAAGGGTGTCCGCGATTCCCTCGCGCGCTCTCGATAGACGAGCGAGCAGACGATCACGACCGGCACGAGCAGCGCCACGCGCAGAAGCTTCACCAGCGTGGCGGTATCCCCGGCGAGCGGCGAGATCATGTAGCCGGCTCCCACGACCTGAGCCACGTCGTGGATCGTGCCACCGAGAAAGATCCCGGCGTCCCGATCGCCGAGATGCAGAGCGCTCGCGAGCGCGGGATAGAAGATCATCGCCAGCGTGGAGAGCGCGGTGACGCCGACGACCGTGAGCAAGGTGAAGCGCGCGAAGCGCTCGCTGCGCGGTAGCACGGCGGCGAGCGCGAGCGCAGCAGAAGCGCCGCAGATCGCGACGGCCCCGCCGACGAGCACGCCCTCCGCGGCCGGTCGCTGCAATTGGCGGCTGAGCAGCGCGGTGAACGCGATCGTGAGCGCGATCGCCGCGCCGAGGAGCAGCACGGTGGGCCAGCCGAGCTCCGCGACTTGGCTCAGCGTGATGCGCAGGCCGAGGAGGGCCACGCCGAAGCGCAGGACGCCGCGGCTGGCGAGCTCGATCCCGGGTCGATAGCGCTCGTTCTCGCGGAGGAAGTTCAGCGCGATGCCGAAGAGCAGCGCATAGAGATACTGCGGTCCCCCGTAGCGCGAGGAGAGGAACGCGGCGAGCGTCGCGAGCGCACCGGCGGTGGCGAGTCCGGGAACGATCGAGCTTGGAGGGGGGGCGGGCACGAAAGGTGGGGCGGCGGGGGTGGAGCGGCGGGTAGTTTCCCCGAAGACACGGGTTGAGGCCAATGCGCAGGAGTGCTAGCTGAGGTCCTTTGACCCTGCCAAGAGGAACTGCCGTGGCCGCACCCGATCTCCTGACTCCCGAGAACTGCACCCTCCTCATCATCGACCACCAGCCGCAGATGGCCTTCGGCGTTGCGAGCCACGATCGCCAGGCGATGAAGAGCAACGCCGTGGCGCTCGCGAAGTCGGCGCGCGTGTTCAAGATCCCGACGATCCTGACCACGGTCGAGACGAAGTCGTTCAGCGGCTACACCTATCCGGAGCTCCTCGCCGCGCTGCCGCGCTGCAAGCCGATCGAGCGCACGAGCATGAACTCGTGGGACTCGGCCGAGGTGCGCGACGCGGTGAAGAAGGCCGGCCGCAAGAAGCTGCTCCTCGCCGGTCTCTGGACCGAGGTCTGCATCAATAGCTGCGCCTTCTCGGCCATGCAGGACGGCTACGAGGTCTACGTCGTCGCCGACGCTTGCGGCGGCACGAGCAAGGAGGCGCACGACCTCTCGATGCAGCGCATGATCCAGGCCGGCGTCGTGCCGATGACCTGGCAGCAGACGATGCTCGAGTGGCAACGCGACTGGGCGCGGAAGGAGACCTACGACGCGGTGATCGCGATCGTGCAGGAGCACAGCGGCGCCTACGGCATGGGCGTCGACTACGCCTATACGATGGTGCACGGCGCCGCGGCGCGGAAGGCGTGAGCCGATGAGCGCCGCACCCGAGCTCCTCCTGCACGGCGGTCGCATCACGACGCTCGATGCAGAAGACCGCGAGGTCAGCGCCGTCGCGATCCGCGGCGGTCGCTTCGTCGCCGTGGGCTCGGACGCGGAGCTCCTGCCGCTCGCGGATCGCGCGACGCGGCGCATCGATCTCCGCGGGCAACGGGTGATCCCGGGGCTCAACGACTCGCACCTGCACGTGATCCGCGGCGGGCTCCACTACAACCTGGAGCTGCGCTGGGAGGGGATCCCCTCGCTCGCCGAGGCGCTCGCGCGCGTGCGCACGCAGGCCGCGAACACGCCTCCGCCGCAGTGGGTGCGCGTCGTCGGCGGTTGGAGCGAGTTCCAGTTCCGCGAGCGGCGCCTGCCGACGCTCGCGGAGCTGAACGAGGCGGCACCCGACACGCCGGTGTTCGTGCTGCACCTCTACGCAGGTGCCTTGCTGAACCGCGCCGCGTTGCGCGCGCTGGGCTACGAGCGCGATCTCCCGGTCTATCCCGGCAGCTACGTCGAGCGCGATGGCGCCGGCCGCCCGACGGGGCTCCTGCTCGCGAAGCCGAGCGCGATGATCCTCTACAAGACGCTCGCCCTCGCGCCGCGCTTGGAAGCGGAGGATCGCGCCATCTCGACGCGCCACTTCGTGCGCGAGCTGAACCGCCTCGGCGTCACCAGCGCGATCGACGCCGGCGGCGGCGGCCAGAGCTACCCCGACGACTACGAGGTCGTCACCGCGCTCGCGCGCGCGGGCGAGCTCGATCTCCGCATCGGCTTCCATCTCTTCGCGCAGAACGGCGGCAGCGAGCTCGCCGACTACTCGCGCTGGATCGCCAGCACGCGCGCAGGCAGCGGCGATTCCCTGCTGCGCCTCGTCGGCGCCGGCGAGAACCTGACCTGGTCCGCGGCCGACTTCGAGAACTTCCTGGAGCCGCGCCCCGAGCTCGCGCCTGCGATGGAAGGCCAGCTCGAGCCCATCGTGCGCGCGCTTGCCGCCGCGCGCTGGCCCTTCCGCATCCACGCGACCTACGAGGAGTCGATCGCGCGCTTCCTCGACGTCTTCGAGCGCGTGGATCGCGTGCATCCGCTGCGCGAGCTGCGCTGGTTCCTCGACCACGCGGAGACGATCTCGGAGCGGAGCTTGGAACGCGTGAAGGCGCTCGGCGGCGGCATCGCGATCCAGCATCGCATGGCGTTCCAGGGCGAGGCCTTCGTCGCGCGCTACGGCGCCGCCGCCGCGCGGCGCTCGCCTCCGGTGCGCCGCATGCTCGAGCTCGGCTTGCCCGTCGGCGCCGGCACCGATGCGACGCGCGTCGCGAGCTACGATCCGTGGGTGTGCCTGCACTGGCTCACCACGGGCCGGACCCTGGGGGGCCTCGCGCTCTACGGCGAAGAGAACCTGCTCGAGCGCAAGGAAGCGCTGTGCCTCTGGACGCGCGGGAGTGCCTGGTTCTCCGGCGAGGAGCAGGCGAAGGGCGCGATCGCGGTGGGGCAGCACGCCGACCTCGCGGTGCTCTCGCGCGACTACTTCGCCGTCCCCGACGCCGAGATCCGCGCGATCCACTCCGAGCTCACGCTGGTCGCCGGGCGCATCGCGCATGCGAGCGGCGCCTTTCACGCTTACGCGCCGCCGCCGTTGCCGGTGAGCCCGACCTGGTCCCCGAGCGCTCGCTTCGATGCCGCGAGTGCGCGTACGCTGCTCGCCGCCGCCGAGCTGCCGGGGTCGGACAGCGGCTGCGATTGCACACCGATGTGAGCACGGCACTTCCAGCTTCCACGTCCACGACGGTCGTCGGCGATCCACGCGCGGCGGCGAGCGGCTCGCGTGCTCCCGGCGCCGGCGGTGCGTGGGCGCCGCTCCGCGAGCGCCTCTTCCGCTCGCTCTGGATCGCGAACCTGGCGTCGCAGGTCGGCACGTGGGTGCACGAGATCGGCGCGGCGTGGCTGATGGCCTCGCTCTCGCCGTCGCCGCTCTGGATCGCGCTCGTGCAAGCGGCGGGGAGCTTCCCGCTCTTCTTGCTCTCGCTGCCCGCGGGGGCGCTCGCCGATCTCTTCGATCGCCGCGTGCTGCTGCTCTGGGCGCAAGCGTGGATGCTGCTTGCCGCGGTCGTGCTCGCGGCGACGACCTTCGCCGGCGTCACCGGACCGCTCCTGCTCTTGCTGGGCACCTTCGCGCTCGGCCTCGGCACCGCGATCGCGGCACCCGCATGGGCCTCGCTCACCCCGGAGCTCGTCTCTCGCGCGCGCCTCCCCGCGGCGATCGCGCTCCAGAGCCTCGCGGTGAACCTCGCGCGCTCCGTCGGCCCCGCCCTCGGCGGCTTCCTCGTCGCCGCGTGGAGCCCGGCGGCCGCGTTCGGGCTGAACGCGCTCTCGTTCCTCGGCGTGCTGTGGGTGCTCGCGCGCTGGAGGCGCCCGCGGCCCGCGGAGACGATGCCGCGCGAGAGCTTCGGCGGCGCGCTGCGCGCGGGGCTGCGCTACGCGCTGCATGCGCCACCGCTGCGCATCGTGCTCGTGCGCGCGGGCGCCTTCATCGTGCCCGCCTCGGCGCTCTGGGCGCTCTTGCCCTCGCTCGCGCGCTACGAGCTTGCGATCGATGCAGCGACCTACGGCGTCCTGCTCGGCGCCTTCGGCATCGGCGCCGTGCTCGGCGCGCTGCTGCTCCCGCGCTGGCGGAAGCGCTTCAGTGCGCATCGCTTGGTCCAGCTCGCGGGCTTCGTCTATGCCGCGGCCCTCGTCGGCCTCGCCGAGCTGCGCTCGTTCTTCCCGCTCGCGCTCGCGATGGGGGCCGCCGGCGGGGCTTGGCTCAGCACGCTCTCCACCTTGAACGTCGCCGCGCAGACCAGCGTGCACGACTGGGTGCGCGCTCGCGCGCTCTCGCTCTATGGCCTCGTCTTCTTCGGTGCGCTGGCGCTCGGCAGCTCGGGCTGGGGCGCGCTCGCCGAGCTGCTCGGGCTCGCTTGGAGCTTCCGCGTCGCCGCGTTGCTTGCGCTCTTCGGCGTGGCCCTGAGCTTGCGCGCGAAGCTCGCTCCGGTCCCGCCGAGCACGCTCGCACCGTCGCGTCACTGGCCGATGCCGACGCTCGACTTCGAGCCGCACGCACACGACGGCCCCGTCGAGATCACGCTCGAGTACCGCGTGCCGCTGGATCGGCAGGAGACCTTCCTGGCCCTGCTCGACGAGCGCCGCTCGCTGCGGCTTCGCGAAGGCGCCTTCTCGTGGCGCATGCTGCGCGACTTGGAGGACGACGAGCTCTTCGTCGAGCGCTTCGAGGTGCCGTCGTGGGCCGAGCACTTGCGCCAGCACGCGCGCACGACGCTCGACGATGGCGAGCTGCAGGAGCGCATCGAGGCGCTGCTCGAGGGGCAGAAGCCGCGGGTGCGGCATCGGCTCAGCGTGCGGCAGCGCACCTAGGCCTAGTACACCTCCCTCGTGCCGCCGCGTAGTCTGGGCCGATGCACCGACTCCGAAGTCCAGGGCCCTCTGCGCTCCTCGTCTCTCTGCTGTGCGTCGGCGCGGCCGCGGGCCAGACCCGGGTCGCCTGCCTCGGCGACTCGATCACCTTCGGAGCCCGGGTCGAGGACCGCGAGCACAACGCGTGGCCGGTGCAGCTCGCCGCTCTGCTCGGCGGCGGCTTCGAAGTACGCAACTTCGGCGTCGGCGGAGCGACGCTGCTCCGCGCCGCCGACACGCCGTACGTGCGCATGCAGGCGTGGCGGGACGCGCTCGCCTTCGCGCCCGAGATCGCCATCGTCTCGCTCGGCACCAACGACACCTGCCAGGACGAGCGACGCAAGAACTGGCAGCACGAGCAGGACTTGGAGCGCGACGCCGCCGCGATGGTCGCCGCGCTGCGCGAGCGCAAGTCCGGTGTACGCGTGCTGCTCGCGTCTCCGACCGGCATGTTCGCCGAGCAAGCGTCTCTCGAGCCCTCGCGCCGCGACGACTTGCGCGAGCGAGCGCCGCGGCTCGCGCGGATCGGAGCGGCGCTGCGCGCGGTGGCCGCGGGCGACAGCGGTGTCGAGTATCTCGAGCTCGGTCGCACTCTGCGGGTCGAGCACGTGACCGACGGTGTTCACACGACTTCGTTCGGCGCCGAGCGCATCGCGCGCCGCGTCGCGGAGGCGCTCGCGACGCCGCGGGTCGCTCTACCCGCGCTCGTGGGGGGGCTCGCCGCGAAGGGCATCGCCGCGCGAGCCGGCGCCTTCGAGGAGTTCGCGACCCTCGAGCTCGTGCTGCCGGAGACGCGGGCCGACTGCCGCGTCGTGGTGCCGTTCGGCGCGGCCCCGGGCCTGCCGTGGATCTGGCGGGCGCGCTTCTTCGGCCATCAACCCGCGCTCGATCTCGCGTTGCTGGAGCGAGGATTCCACCTGGTCTACTGCGACGTCGCGGATCTGTACGGCGGGCCCGAGGCGATGCGCCGCTGGGACGAGTGCTACGCGCTGCTGCGCGAGTTCGGCCTCGGTCCTAGGGCGGTGCTCGAGGGTATGAGCCGCGGGGGGCTGCCGATCGTCAACTGGGCCGCGCGTCATCCCGAGCGCGTCGCCGCGATCTACGGCGACAATCCCGTCGCGGACTTCCGCTCGTGGCCCGGCGGTCGCAGCGGCAAGCGCTCCGACGCCGACTGGCAGCGTTGCCTCGAGGTCTATGGCCTCGACGAGCAAAGCGCTCTGCACTATCGCGAGATGCCGGTCGATCGCCTCGCGCCGATCGCCGCCGCGCGCGTGCCGCTCCTGCTGGTGATGGGAACCGCCGACGACGTCGTGCCACCCGCCGAGAACGGCGAGCTGCTCGCGCAGCGCTACGCGGGGCTCGGTGGCCCGGTCCAGGTCTGGCGCAAGGCAGGAGTGGGCCACCATCCGCACGGCCTCGATCCGGTCGACCCTCTGCTGCGCCACGTGCTGCGTGCGGCGGGTTTCCCGGCGATGCCGAGTGCCACGCCGGCGCGCTCCGCCGAAACCCGCGGGGGGGCAGGTTACGCCGCGGGCTCGTGGTCGGCGGAGGTCGCGCGCCTGAAGGAGCTGGTCGCGGCGCGACCGGTGCCGGTCGCGTTCCTCGGCGACTCGATCACGCAGGGCCTCACCGGCGCCGTGAACCGCTTCGCCGAGGCGGGCGGGAAGCGCGCCTTCGATCGGGCCTTCGGCGAGCTCGGCGCCATCTCGCTCGGTCTCAGCGGCGATCGCACGGAGCATGTGCTCTGGCGTATCGAGCACGGCGCGCTCGCCGTGTTCGATCCGCGCGTCGTCGTGCTGCAGATCGGCGTCAACAACGTGGTCGCGGCGCAGCACACCGTCGACGAGGTGCGCGCCGGCATCGCCGCCGTGCTCGCGGCGCTGCGCACGCGCGAGCCGCAGGCGCGCGTCTTACTGTGCGGCCCGTTCCCGGCCGGCGCCGCGGGTTCCACGCAGCGCACGACCATCGACGTGCTCTACGCGCAGCTACCCGAGCTGGTCGACGGGGACCGCGTGCGGCTGCTCGACCTGCGCGGGCTCTTCGTCGCCGCCGACGGCGCGCCGACCGACAAGCTGAGCGGCGACCTCGTGCACATCACGCCGGCCGGTCAAGAGGCTTGGCTGGCCGCGGTGCGCCCGGTGATCGACGAGCTGCTGCGCTGAACTCCGTCCGTCCAGGCTTCGCTGGACCGCGTCGCCACCTCTACTTGCTCCGCAGAGCCGCCAGATCGCGCGCCAGCTCTTCCCACAGCTTCCGCCAAGCCGCGGCTTCGTCCGCAGCGAGCAGACCTAGCGCGGCGTCGCCGCGCACGGGATCGTAGACCGTGTCGGTCTGGATCAGCTCCAGCATCTGGGTGAGCGATTCGGCTGCCGAGGTCTCGCTCGCTACCCAGCGGCGCATGGCGGCGAGGTGTGCGCTCAGCTCTTCGCGCGCGCGGCGTTGCAAGGCAGCCCGCGCAGCAGCTTCGGCGGTCTTGCTGGCGACCAGCATCGCAGCTCTGCTGCAGTCCTTGCGGACGCCGGCATCGTCGGCATAGCTCGTTCCAACTTCGGCGAACAGGAGATCGGCGAGGCGCAACACCCTCTCGCTCTCGTCGCGCGCACTCGCCCACTGCAGCATGCCCAGCTGCTCTTCGGGGCTGTCTGGATCCACGCCGTCGGTCATCCTCTGCGACCAGCTCTTCTCCATCTCGGCCAGGAACCGCGCTCGGTCGACCCACTGTGCAGAAGGGTACTCCCAGTCGGCCCTGGCGATGCCGAGTGCGTGGCCCTTCTGCATCACTGGTAGCGCTTCGCCATGGCGACCCGCGCCGCCCAGGGCATGTCCGAGATTGCACCAGGCCTCTGCCACGTCTGGTTGGCGCTCTGTCGCGGCGCGCAGCAGCTCGGCGGCTCCGGCAGGCAGCGCATGGACCAGCTCGGTTCCGACACTCAAGGCGAACTCAGGGCGACTTGCGGGCTCGATCTCGACTTCGACGCCAGTCGGTGGACGTAGGGCAGCGAGGGCGGCCGCGAGCGCGGATCGCCATTCGCGGCGCACGAGATGGACTTGCGCCAGCATCTCGTGGCCGAAAGAGCGGTTGGGGGCCAGGCGAACGGCCTCTTCTGCGTCGGCCAGAGCGAGGTCGAGTTGTCCGAGCTGCGCGCGGGTGCTGGCGCGGCGCCAGTAGAGCGGCGCGAGGTCCGGCCAGCGACGGATGGATTCGTCCTGAATCCCCAAGGATGCGGCCGGTCCTTCGACCTCCATCACCCTCGCGGCGAGATTGTCGCGCGCTCCCGGCGTGTCCAAGCCCAGTTCCAAGGAACGGCGCATCAGCTCGAGGCCGGCGACCTTGTCGCCGGCGTTCATCTTCATCATCCCCAGCTCGGCGAGCGCCACCGGGTTCTTCGGATCGCGGCGCACCACCGCCTCGAGTCGCACGCGCAGCTCCTCGGCGCGGCCCGTCTCCTTCAGCAAGCGGCACAGCAGATCCCAGAGCTCCCACGTGCCCGGGTGCTCGCGCAGTGCTTGCTCGCAGGCAGCGAGCGCGAGGTCGTTGGAACCGAGTCTCCACGCCATGGCGATCAACGCTGTCCGATACGTCGTATTCTCAGGTTCGAGCTCGACAGCGCGCTGAGCTTCGGCCAGCGCCTCTTCCTTCTCCCCGTCCTCCGCTAGAAACCCGGAGAGCACCGAATGCGCGAAGCTCGAGGTCGGATGCTTCTCGAGGTAGGCGCGAACCGCGGCCACGCTAGCGGCCTTGTCCAACGAGACCTGCAGCACCGCCAAGGTACACACCATGTAGGCGTCCTCCGGCTGCAGCTCCACGGCGAGGCGCAGCTCCCGCACCGCGCCTTCGAGATCTCCCTGCCGATGGAGGGCGATGCCGAGATTGCGGTGCAAGTGCGCGCGGACTTCCGCATCGGTGTTCTGTCGCTCCGCCAGAGCGAGGCCTCTGCGCGCGGACTCTTCCGCCTCGGCGAAGCGGCCGAGATCGAGCAGCGTGTTGCCCAGCACCTGCAGGTAATCGGCGTGCGGAGAGAGGCGGATCGCCGTGTTCAGCTCCGCCAGGGCTTCGATCTTGAGGGGCGTATCCGGCTGCCGCGTGAACGGAATCTCGCCCCCGTCATCGCGTTCCTTCGCGAGCAGACAGAAGCCGAGCCGTAGGTGCAGATAGGCGTCGTCCGGATGGTGGCGCAGCGATTCGCGCACGAACTGTTCGGCCAGGATGATCTCGCGTAGCTGGAGCTCGAGCGTGACGGCCAGCGAACGACGGATCACCACGCTATCGGGGCGCACGGCGAGAGCGCTCTGCAACAGGCGCGCCGCCTCCTGCGCTCGCTGAGCTTGGTTGAGCGTGGAGGCCACTTCCATCGCGAGCAGCGCATCGTTCGGATGCCTCAGGCAAGCGGCGAGCTGGACTTCGATGGCCTCGGCGGAGCGCCGAACCGCCCGGAGAGCCCGCACCATCTCGATGAGCGTCGCCGCCGATTGGTCGATGGCGGAAGGCGACTTCGCGAGCGCGACGACTGCGTCCGCATTGCCTGCGATCACCGCGCTGCGGAGCGCCGTTCGTTCGGGATCCGGGTCCAGCCCCATCGCGATGCGCAGCAGGAGCTCCGCGCCATCGGCATCGGCTCTCGCGCGACGCACCGCGGCCCATTCGACCAGGCTCTGCGCCAGCGGCTCGCCGATGCCGCGCGCGGCGAGCGGCGCGAGCGCCGTTGCCGTAGAGCTGTCGACGGTCAGACCGTGGGCCGCGAACGCCGCAGCGAACTGCTGATCGACACGCGCCCAGTCGGTCGGCGCATACTTGCCGCCGTCGGGCTCGGCGATCGTGCGCAGCGACCGCAGGAGCCGTTCGTTGTCCGTGGCGAGGTTCGCGGCGTCGCGCTCGGCACGCGCGCGCGCCTCGAGGTCTGCTAGCTCCTGGCGAACGGAGGTGGCGAACGGGAGCGGCGCATCGTCCGGCACGAGATCGGCAGCGCGTCGCGCTGCCGCCGCCGCCTCGGGCCAGCGCTGCTGGCCGCGCAGCAGCATCGCTTCCGCGAGCGCCGCATTGGCGCGTTCGACGCCGGCTTCCAAGCGCTGCTCGCGCTCGGTTCGCAGCCATAGGTAGCTGCCACCGCCGATGGCCATCGCGAGCAAGACGGCGAGAGCGAGCGCTACGGTCAGATTGCGCGTGCGGTGGGCGGCTTCGGCTCGAGTCGTTGCCGCGACCGCTGCGAGCCGTGCATCGAGCGCGCGTTGCTCGACGGTCGAGAAGTACTCACGCAAGGCGCGCGCCAAGACACCGGCATCCGCGGGACGCGCGGTTGGGGCGGGCGCGAGGCACTGCTTGCAGAGCTGGATCAAGGGAGCGTCGGCACTGCAGCCGTCGAGACGCTGAAGCGCTTCGCGAACGTCGCCGCGCGCAGCTCGTTCGATCGCGATGGCGAAGTCGCGGCCGTAGGGCGGCATGCCCGTGAGCAGCTCGCAGAGGATCGCCCCGAGCGAGAACACATCGCCGCGTTCGTCGAGATCGTCGACCATGCCGCGCGCTTGCTCGGGCGGCATGTAGGCCGGCGTGCCGAGCACGGAGCCGATCTGGGAAGCGCCCGCGGAGCCGGGTTCGGCGCGCAGCGTCTTGACGAACGAGGCCTGCGACCCGCTCGAGGGCGACGCTGTTGCCGCCGCGTCTTCTTGCCGTTGCATCACCTTGGCCAGGCCCCAGTCGACGACCTGCACCTCGCCGAAGGCTCCGACCATCACGTTCTCGGGCTTCAGGTCGCGATGGATGACCTTGCGGCTGTGGGCGTAGGCGATCGTCAAGCAGACGGCTTGGAAGATATCGAGGAGCTGGCGGAGGCCCGCCGCGGTGTCCGTTCGTTCGGCGAGGAGGGCCGCCAGCGTCTTGCCCTTCACCAGCTTCATCGTGAAGAACGGACGCTGATCGGCGAGCACGCCGATCTCGTAGACCGGCACGATGCCAGGATGCTGAAGCTGGCCACCGATCTGCGCTTCCTCGACGAAGCGCGCCAGCACGTCCGGCTGATTTGCGAACCGCTGCTGCAGCACCTTGATCGCGACTTCGCGGCGTAGATCGAGCTCTTGGCCGCGCAGCACGACGCCCATACCGCCGCGCGCGATCTCGCCCAGCACACGGAGGTTGCCGCGGTGTTGTCCGGCCGCCTCGCCATGCTCCGGCGAGGTCGCTAGCGGCACACCTTCGCCGCTGTCGGCGGTCGGCTGCAGATCGACGATCGGCAGCTTGCCACCGAGCCTCTCGATCAGCCGGCTGATCCCGTCGCTGTGCGCGCTGTCGCGCAGCATCTGGTCGAGCTGGTCCTTGGAGTCCGGGTCGTTGGTGGGCTTCGGCTGGTTCATCGCGAGCTGCGGTGATGGGTGGAGCGGCCGATATTCAACGCCACGGTCACTTCGGCAAGCGAGCGCCTTTCTGCGGATCGAGTCGACCGAGCTGTCGGGCAACTCGAGCCGCGATTGGCGGCCGGTGTGGCCGCGGAGCAAGGGCGAGTTCGTCGCGGAGGGTTCGTGTGCGTGCGCGGCCCGGGACGCGCCGGCCGAAAGCTGAGCGGAGGAGGAGCTGGCTTAGCGATTTCCCAGTCCGCGACCTGTCTGGAGTTGGAAGAGCGGCCGATCGTGGCACCGCATTCCATCGCGTGCATGACGTGTGGGGACGACCTACGATGCGCGCATGCCGCACCTCACTCGCCGCTCCTTCCTCGCCGCCAGCTCCGCCGCCTTGCTGACCCCGCTCTCCTTGCGCGCCCGCTCGCGCGCCAGCGAGCTCGAATGGACCGACCTGGCGAGCTGGCGCCTCGAGGGACGCGCCTTCGCGGAGCGCAGCGCGCCCTACGATCGCTTGCCGGCCGCGGCCGAAGGCGTCGTGCGGAAGGAGGTCTGGGAGCTCTCGCGCGACAGCGCGGGGATCGCGGCGCGCTTCGCGACGGAGGCGAGCGAGCTGCACGTGCGCTATCGCCTGAACAGCGATTCGCTCGCGATGCCGCACATGCCCGCGACCGGCGTCAGCGGCGTCGATCTCTACGGCAAGGCGGCCGATGGCGCGTGGCATTGGGTGGAGGTGACGAGGCCGAGCGCGCGCGACGTGAGCGCGCGGCTCGTGCAAGGACTCTCGGCGGCGCGGCGCGAGTGGCTGCTCTATCTGCCGCTCTACAACGGCGTCGAGAAGCTGGAGCTGGGCGTGCCCGCAGGGGCTGAGCTCGAGGAGCTACCGCCGCCGAGCGCGAAGCCGATCGCGATCTACGGCACCTCGATCGCGCATGGTGCCTGCGCCTCACGCCCGGGGATGGCGTGGACCGCGATCCTCGGCCGCCAGCTCGCGCGCGAGGTGGTGAACCTGGGCTTCTCGGGCAACGGCCGCATGGAGCTCGAGGTGGGGCGCTTCCTCGCGACGCTCGATCCCGCGGCGTTCGTCCTCGACTGCCTGCCGAACATGACGCCGGAGCTGGTGGCCGAGCGAACCGCACCGCTGGTGAAGCAGCTCCGCGAGCGGCATGCGACGACGCCGATCCTGCTCGTCGAGGATCGCAGCTTCGCCAACGCGTGGCTGCTCGAAGAGCGCGCTCGCGCGCACGCGCGGCGTCGCCAAGCGCTGCGCGCGGCGTTCGAGGCGCTGCAGCGCGAAGGCGTTCCCGCGCTGCACTATCTCGCCGGGGACGAGCTGCTCGGGCGCGACGACGAGGGCACGACCGACGGCAGCCATCCGAACGATCTCGGGATGTTGCGGCAGGCGACAGCGGTTGCCTCGGTGCTTCGCCCTCTGATCGTCGGTTGAGCTCAGCGAAGAGTGCCGACGCAAGCTTCGAAGCGCAGACCGGATAGCTGGATCGGATGGGGGTTGGGCGAGGGACCCCATCCCAGCGGCAAGAGGATCCCGCTCGCGGTTCCCTGAAGGTCATCACCTACGACCCCGAGCAGCACGACCGAGAAGCCGGGGTCTCCGCTCATTCCGATCCAGACGGCGGATTCCTGTTCATAGATCACGGAGGCTTCCCCTGGACCACTCGCGACGTTGACCGGAAACCGTGCTTGGCGGAGATCGCAAGTGAAGCTGATGGTGATGCGGTGATTCGGGAACGGCGTCCGATGGAAGTTGCCCTGGATCCGGTAGCTGGAGTAGCAGTCCGTGGAGATGAAGCCAGTCCCGGGGTCGGAGAAGTAGCTCACGCCGCCGAGGTCTTGCCAGAGGAGAGCATCGGTGCAGGGCGGGCGGCTGTGAATGCGCAGGTTCGAGCTGGCCCCTCTTCCCGCGGGGTTCTCAACGTAGACGCGATACTCCCCGAACGGGACCTCCGGGATGGTGAGCAGGAGGGTGCTCGCACTCCAGCTCTGTACCCTACACGGGATAAGGGCACCCCCTGTTAGCGCTTCCAGCAGTACCGATCCTGGACTCGCTCCGAAGTACTCGCCGCTGATCGTGATGGGGCACCCGACCATCGCTTCGTGCGGAGCGATCGTATGCGCCGTCGGCGCTTCGACGGAGAGCTCGGGGCCCCTGGTGAGTCGACCGGATCGCGAGCGGATCCGCAGTGCGTAGCGATCGGCTCGCAGGTCGAAGCACGCGATGATCTGTCGACGATGGAACGACTCGACGCGCAACGGGTGCTCGACTCCGGTGCTGAGCGAGACCAGGCTGAACGAGCTGCTGCGCTGGAAACCACGGCCTTCGATCGTGATCGGTTGACCATGGGCTACGCGCGTCGGATAGATGCGATCGACCTCGGCTCGAGCGGCTCGCGCTGCAGTGGCGCTGAGGTTCAGGGCCAGAAACGAGAAGAGCAGGGCGAGCCACGAGCGGAGATCGCGGCGCTGCGATGGAGCATGCAGCATGTCGTTCCCCGGGGATCGAGGGGGCCGTCCAGCTTCGCTGAGTCGTCAGCGAGCCTATCCGCCGGGTGGCTCGCGATACAACCGCGGGGGCTCGACCCCCTTCTCCTCCCACCACGTCCGATGATCCCCCGCCTCCTCGGCGAGCTCCGCGACGTAGCCGATGCGCGCGTCGGGGACGCTGTCGCAGTAGGGCAGGTAGGGCTTCAGATCGAGGATCGGCGAGCCATCGAGGATGTCGTGGTCGCCGATCGTGAGCGCGCGGCCGGCGACGCGGAGCAAGCGCACGCAGGAGAGGCCGATCGGATTCGGGCGTGCGGGGAGCGTGTCGCGAAGAGTCCGCGCTTCTTCTGATCGCGCGGCGGCATCACCTTCGCGTTCCAGCCGCGCGTGTGATGGCAGAGCCAGAGTACCCAGAGATGCGAGAAGCCCTCGAGGTCGTGCACGCAGTTCTGGAAGCCCCACCGGACCTGGAACTCACCCGTGAGCTCGCCCAGTTCTCGCGGTTGCCGCGCTGCGATGAGAGGGCTTCTTGTGGTGTCCGGATGGACATCTCTCTCGGCCACTCTGGTGCCCTTCTATCGGCCAAACGCGCCCGTTGGCCGATACGCAGGTCCCGTAGAGCCAAGGACTTCGGTCGTTGCCGCTCAGGTTCTATCGGCCAGCCTTCTCCTCGTGGCCGATAGTGTCGGCCAGCCGATACCGGCGCCAACGCGTCTTCCCGATGGCTGCAACGGCTCCGGCAACCACGAGGCTGTCGAGGGCTCGCCGGAAGGTGCGCATCGGGATCTCGGATCCGACTCGCCGGTGGATGTCGGAGGCCGACGAGTCGGGGAACTGCGCCAGATCCTCGATCAGGAGCGCGCGCAGACGGTGAGGCGGAACTCGAGCCAACGTCGTCTTCCGATCCAGTCCCGCAGCGCGCAGGAGACGAGGTGGCACGAAATAGCGGACGCCTTTCGTGCGGCCCGACTGCTCGACGAGTCCCCAGTCCAGGAGCCGACCAAGCCAAGTTTGCCTCGCAGCGCCTTCGTCGAGTGCGAGCTGCTCCGCTAGCTCCAGAGCAGAGAGGCTCTCCGACTGCGCGAGCAGGGAGAGCGCGATGCGTTCGCGTTGCGTGAGGGAGAAGCGCTGATCGACTTCAAGCAACAGACCGATCACACCGGGCTGGATGACCCGACGCGGCACGGTCACATGCACCGAGTCGACTCCTTCACGCACCTCCGGCGAAGCTCGGCCGCTCGCGAGCAATCGTTCGAACACCAGGTCGATCCCGCTGCCTTCGCGCTCCATCAACTTCAGGTCGTGGAAGACGCGCGCGAGTCCATCGTTCCGTCGCCGGCTCTGGTGCAGGATGTTGCGCGGGGTCACGCCGATCGGGAGCCGACCCGGATTCACGACCTCGAGGCGATCAGGATGCAAGTTGAGGAAGATATCGCCGCGCTGCGTGTAGGGCCGATGGACGAGAGCGTTGACGAGGAGCTCTCGGACGACCGCCTCCTCGAACGCCGGGACCTTCGTGCGGAACAGGCCATCGGGAAGCTCGTAGCTCTCCCGGAAGTCCGGGACCTCTGACCACACCGCATCGATCAACTCGATGGGCGAGATCCGATGGTCATCCCAGCTCCACTTCGCGATCTTCGCGCCGCGGTCGTCGTACTTGATTGCTTGGATGATCGGGGCGCTGCCGAGCTTCGCGCGATCTGCCGCATGACCGACCAGCAGAATGCCCAGATTCGTCAGCAGCGCTCCATCAGACAGGCCGTAGTGCATGAGCAGCTCGTCGTCGGACTTCTCCTTCACCGACGGCTTGACCCGATCGGATTGACGGATGCTCCGGGCGAACTGCGTGCACCTAGAAGTTTCGGCTCGTGAGCGTGGCACGCCAGACGATGTCATGCTCTCCCATGGCATCGAAGGACGATCATTCGCGAGTCGCAGGACATCGTCGCCGACGATAGGCCTGCACGCATCGCCCGTGCGCAGGAAGAAGCGCCCGTCGCTCGTCGAGGCAACACCGATCGCGCGAGAAACGAACAGCGCGATGCACTCGCCGCCGTTCTCGTGGCGCTGAAGCTCCGGCAGTACCTGCACGTTGACCGTCAGCTCGCCGACGCGCTTTCGGATGCGGTCGAGCAAGCCGGGTTCGATGCGCTGGGTCGGCGGAGGGGCATCTGCGTCATCTTCGATCCCGATGAGGATCGTTCCTCCCGAGCTGTTTGCGAAGCACACGCAGTCGCGTGCCAGCTCCACGAAGTCCTGGCTCGCGCCCGAGACTATGCGCAGTGACTTGCGGTCCAGCTCTTGAGACTCGCTCTCGAAGATCATCGCGTCCCTCGGGAGTGAGAGAGTCGTCCGAACATCGATGGTCGCCCACAAGCCTATTCGCCGGGAAGCTCGCGATACAACCGCGGGGGCTCGACCCCCTTCTCCTCCCACCACGTCCGATGATCCCCCGCCTCCTCGGCGAGCTCCGCGACGTAGCCGATGCGCGCGTCGGGGACGCTGTCGCAGTAGGGAAGGTAGGGCTTCAGATCGAGGATCGGCGAGCCATCGAGGATGTCGTGGTCGCCGATCGTGAGCGCGCGGCCGGCGACGCGGAGCAAGCGCACGCAGGAGAGGCCGATCGGATTCGGGCGTGCGGGGGAGCGTGTCGCGAAGAGGCCGCGCTTCTTCTGATCGCGCGGCGGCATCACCTTCGCGTTCCAGCCGCGCGTGTGATGGCAGAGCCAGAGTACCCAGAGATGCGAGAAGCCCTCGAGGTCGTGCACGCAGTTCTGGAAGCCCTGCAAGAGGTGGATCTCGCCCCGGAGCTCACCGCTTCCGCGCGGCTGCCGCGGCGCGTCGTGATGCACGCGCAGCGGTGAGCTCATGGTGCCGATCGCGCGTGGTTGCCAAGGCAGCGGATCGCCGAGGGAGGAGGCGTCTTGCATGGCGGCGATCCTGGCGAGGCCTTGGGCGCGGCGCAAGAACGCAGGGGCAGCGGTGCGGAGCGTGGGGCGGAGTCGGGCGAGCCAGGCGCGAGAGGAGGAAGCTGTCCTTGAGGCAGGGAGGGATCGAAGCGAGTCCGTCCTGGAACGAAGGAGAGCTCGTCGAGAGCGAGAGCGCGCCTCAGGTCGCGCTCGCTCGCCGCGCTCCGATCTCGCGCGCGTGCGCATGCCACCATGCGACGAGCGCATCGAAGAGCGGCAGCAAGCTCGCGCCGAGCGGCGTCAGCGAATAGACGACGCGCGGCGGGCGCGTGGCGGCGGTCGCGCGCGTGACGAGGCCGTCGCGCTCGAGCTCGCGGAGCTGACGCGTGAGCACCTTGGGCGTCACTCCGGCCAGCGAGCGGCGCAGCTCGCCGAAGTGGAGCGGACGTTGGTGCAGCCACCAGATCACGGCGCCTTTCCAGCGGCCCTGGAACACGGAGGTCGCTTCCAGGACGCCGCAGGGATCGGCCGGCGGGGCGGAGAGGGAGGAGTTCGGCATGGGCGGTATCCCACGGGACACGAGTTGTGCGTTCGGAGAGCATCGCCTATCTCGTTCTCCCCGGCAGCATCGGGCTGCCGGCTCTCTGGAGCGATTCCGATGATCACGCTGCGTCCCGCCGCTGCGCGCGGGCACGCCGACCACGGCTGGCTCGATGCGCGCCACACCTTCTCGTTCGCCGATTACCACGACCCCGAGCACATGGGCTTCTCCGTGCTGCGCGTCCTGAACCAGGACCGCGTCGCGCCCGCGCGCGGCTTCGGCACGCATCCGCACCGCGACATGGAGATCGTGACCTACGTGCTCTCCGGTGCGCTCGAGCACAAGGACTCGATGGGCAACGGCTCGCTCATCCTGCCGGGCGAAGTGCAGTTCATGTCGGCGGGTACCGGGGTCTTCCACAGCGAGTTCAACGCGTCGAAGGAGATGACCACGGAGCTGCTGCAGATGTGGGTGCTGCCGGCCGAGCGCGGGCGAAAGCCCCGCTACGACCAGAAGCGCTTCCCGGCGCTGGAGACCGAAGGCGCTCTCCGCCTCGCGGTCTCCCCGGACGGAAGAGGCGGCTCGATCGCCATCGGGCAGGATGCGTCGCTCTACGTCGGGCGCTTCGCGCGCGGCGAGCGCGCGGAGCTCTCGCTCGCGGCGGGGCGCTCGGCGTGGCTGCACGTCGCCGAAGGGCGCGTGCTTCTGAACGGCGTCGAGCTCGGCCCCGGCGACGGGGCCGCGATCACCGAGGAGCCGCGCCTCGCGATCGAGGGCGTGGGCACCGAGCGCGCGAACCTCGTGCTCTGGGATCTGCCTTGAGCCAGGCGGTCCGCGCCCCCTACGAACGAGCTTCGTAGGGGGCCGGGTCGACTCCGATCCGCGCACAGAGCTCGCGAAAGCACAGCCTGCGTTCCGCAGGATCGTCGCTCGCGAAGCGCAGGTAGAAGGGGCGCTGGCTCCAGTCGAACGCCAGGTCGGCGAGCCCGTGCAGATGGAAGAGCAGCGCCGCGAAGTGCACCGGGCCTTCGCCGCGGCGCTGCAGCGCTGCGCGGAGCAGCGCGTCGATCACCGCGGGCGGATGGTGCTCTTCCGCTTCCGCCAGCGCATCGCTGAGCCCGCCGTAGAAGACGAGCTCTTCGATCCCCTTCACGATCTGCCGCGTGCGCGTCGCTTCGTCGACGAGATGGTTCGCGCGGCGCAGCACGGCGAGCGCGAGCGCGGGATCCGCGCCGCGCGCCGTCTCCCGCAGCAGCGCGAGCGCCTTCTCCGTGCGGAGCTCGAGCAGCGACTCGACATCTCTCCAGTCGGAGATGCCGCGCGCGAGCAAGAGCGCTTCGATCTCCGCGCGCTCGCGCGGGCTCGCCGCGCGCAGCGCGTCCTGGTCGTGGCCGATGCCCTCCTTCCACTTCTCGAAGTCCATCGAGAGGCTGGCCTGGAAGCGCTGAACTGCGTCGCCCTGCGGCGCGGCAGCGCTCGTCGCCGCGGAGTGCAGGTCTTCTCCGGGGGCCGCGGGACGCGGCGCGGCTTCGCTGTGGAACCGCGGTGTCGCGGCGCGCGGAGCGGAGCTCTCCTTCTCCGGCGGCTCCGGCAGCGGTGCTTCGAGCACGAAGTAGTGTCGCCGCTCGTCGTGCAGCTCGCCGGAGTAGCTCGAGGTGTTCCGCTCGTAGAACGCGATCTCGGGTGTCGAGGTGCGCGGCCGCGAGCGCAGCGGGCCGGCGAGCTTGATGTACGCTCCGACCGGCGGCGCGGGGAAGCCGTGGCCGAACTCGATCACGGCGTTGCCCGCAGCGACCTCGGCCTCGACCAGCTCGCGCAGCGCGGCGGGGAACTTCGCCCAGTCCGACTCGAAGCTCTTGGGGATCTGCATGACGGGCTCAATCTGCGCGAGCGGGCGGCGCGGCGACAAGGGTGCAGGGCGAGCGGAGGTTGCTTCGCGCTCGTGCGGCTCGTAGCGTGCGGCTCGCTCGCTTCCCCCCGCCTGCCTCAGGAGCTCCCGATGCGCGCTCTCGCGTTCGCCCTCTGCCTTGCTTCGTCCGCCGCTGCGCAAGTCCAGCGCGAGTGGACCTCGCTCTTCGATGGCCAGTCGCTCGCCGGCTGGCGACAGATCAACGGCACCGCGAAGTATCACGTGGAGGACGGCGCGATCGTGGGCACGACCACCGCCGGCAGCCCGAACTCGTTCCTCTGCAGCGAGCGTCTCTACGGCGACTTCGAGCTCGAGCTCGAGGTGAAGCTCTTCGATGAGGGGCTGAACAGCGGCGTACAGATCCGCAGCGAGTCCTTCCCGACCTACCAAGACGGGCGGGTGCACGGTTATCAGGTGGAGGTCGCCACCGGCGGGGAAGCGGGCTTCATCTACGACGAGGCGCGGCGCGGTTGGCTCAGCACCGATCGCGACGATCCGCGCGCGCGCGCCGCCTTCCGCTCCGGCGAGTGGAATCGCTATCGCATCGTCTGCGTGGGCTCGGTGCTGCGCACCTGGGTGAACGACGTGCCGGTGGCGCGCGTCGAGGACGATTGGTCGCCGTGTGGCTTCATCGGCCTGCAGGTCCACTCGGTCGGTGGCGATCCCCAGTGGCGCGTCGCGTGGCGCGCGCTCCGCGTGCGAGAGCTCGGCGATGGCGGCGGCTTCGCCTCGCTCTTCGATGGGCGCTCGCTGCAGGGCTGGCGCGTGAACGAGAACCCCGCTTCGGTGCGCGTCGAGGATGGCGCGATCGTCGTGCGCGGCGAGCGCGCGCATCTCTTCTACGACGGGCCGGTCTGCCAGCATTCGTTCCGCGACTTCGAGCTCCACGCGCTGGTGCTGACCAAGCCGGGTGCCAACTCCGGCGTTTACTTCCACACCGCGTTCCAGGAGAGCGGCTGGCCGAGCCAGGGCTACGAGGTGCAGGTCAACAACACGCAGTCCGATTGGCGCCGCACCGGCGGCCTCTATGCGATCCAGGACGTGAAGGAAGCGCCGGCGAAGGACGAGCAGTGGTTCGCCCTCGAGGTGCGCGTCGAGGGGCAGCGCGTCACGGTGAAGGTCGATGGCAAGGTGACCGCGGACTACACGGAGCCGCCGAAGGCTCCGCGGCCGCAGGGCATGGAGCGTCGCCTCCTGCAGCGCGGGACCTTCGCGCTGCAGTGCCACGATCCCGGCTCCGAAGTGCGCTTCAAGCAGCTCCGCGTGAAGCCGCTCGCGGAAGCGCGCTGAAGAGCGCTGCACAGAGAGCAAGCAAGCAGTGCTTGCGAGCGGGCTGCAGCGCCGTCAGGCGATGCGCCAAGAGCATAGGCGGCCGTAGGCTCGACTTCTGCTCAGCCTCTCAGCCGAGCAGCGGGCCCGACTCGCGCAGGAAGAAGTCGAGCAGCTCGCGCAGGAGCTCGTGCTGCGCCTCGTGGCGCGGGCGCAGCGGCAAGCCGCCGGTGCGGAGCTGCGGATCGAGCGGGCGCAGCTCGCGGCCGAGTCCTGGATAGACGGCGTAGGAAGCACACGCGGCTTCGCGCCAGCGCCGAGCGCCGAGGCGGCGCACCCAGCGAGAGTGGACGAGGCGCTGCGCGTAGATGCCCTTGTCGCGCCAGGTTTCCTGATCCTGGCTCAGCGTGGCGTCGAGCACGAGCACCGGCTGCGCGCGCTCGGGCTGCTCGCGGAAGAGCACGTAGTCGGGAGTGAGGCGCGTCCTCCGATCGTCGTGCGCGCTCCCGCCCAGAAGCTCGACCGTGCGCAGCGGGGAGCGATCGCGCGAGAAGCCCGGCTCGACGAGCAGGCGAACCCGCGGGCCTCCGCCAACGCCGCAGAACACCAGATCCGCTCCGGGGCGTACCGCGCCGAGCGGACGCTCATGGCTCTCGCAGCGCAGCCCGAGCGCTTGCAGCTCTTCGACCAGAGCCCAGCCCACCCAGCGCTCGTAGAGCGTCGAGAGCGAGGCGACGTCGTAGCGCTCGCGGCGCAGCAGGGCCGCGAAGTTCTGCGCGTCGATCTTGCCGTCGGTCCACGCGCGGAACTCGTTGGCCAGCGCGCGAAGCTCCGCGTGCGCGCCTCCGCGCGCGAGCGGGATGGGAAAAGCGACGACCGCGTTGCGCGGCACGGCGCCGAGGCGGTGGTGCGGGGCCAGCGTCTCGCGCAGCGCTTGAGCCGCGCGCTCCACCGCGCGGAGCTGAAGGGCGAGCTTCTGGGTACGGCGCACCGCCAGCGGATCCTGGAAGCGCTGCTGGGCGCGCTCCTCGCGTCCGACGCGGGCCTTCAATCGCTCGACGTGCTCGCGCGCGCTGTGCAGACCGAGCTCGACCAAGCGGCGCGAGGCGCGATCGGCGGGATGACCGGGGCGAGCCTCGCGGCGGACCACGGGCAGGCGCAGCGGCACGCCGTTTCCGCGCACGTCGCGCCCGATCGCGCCGCTAGCGAAGGCGCGCGAGAGGTGCGGCATCGCGCTCGCCGCGGCGCGCGCGTTCGCGCGCAGGTCGACGCGCAGACGCGCATCGGGGGGCGGCTCGGCCTCGAGGCGGCGCACGGCATCGGTGAGGCGCACGAGATGGCGCTCCAGCCAACGCGAGAGCGCGAGCTCTTCGTCGCCGAGCAGCTCGACGCTGGCGGTGGCGCGCCGGAGATCGGGGCTCTCGGCGAAGGAGGCGCGCAGCTCGCGCAGGAGCTGTGCCATTTCCGCGGGCAGCGGAACTTCCATCGCGAAGCGCAGCCGTTCGCAGCCCTCGACGTCGAGCACGAAGTCCATCGGCCCGAAGAGGCGCCGCGTCTCGACGAGCTCGCGCCATTGCTGGCCCGCGCGCCACCAGCCGGGCGCTTCTTCGCGGAGGTCGACCAGGATGCCTCCATGCCTCTCGTCGCCGCCGAGGTAGAGCTTCGGCACGAGCGCGCCGGCGAGCGCCCCCGCGTGGATCTCGAGGCGCCGCGGATCCTCCGGCGGGTCGAAGCCCACCTCGATCGCGAGCGACTCGGCCTCGCCCGTGCGCCGCAGATGCAAGCGCTGCATCTTCAGCGCTCCTCGGTCGACGAGCTGCTCGCGTTCTCCTCGCGCAGCTCGAAGCCCGACACGTCGCGCTGCTCTTGGAGCTGCTCGACCCAACCCTGAAGCACGCCGGCGGAGCGCCCGAGGAAGAAGCCCTGCGCGTTGTCGGAGCAGAGGCGCAGCAGATCCTCCAGCGCTTCGAGGTCGTCGGGAACGAGCGCCGAGAAGCTGAGCGCGGGGAGCACGCGTTGCAGCAGCGCCTGGTCCAGCGCGCGCGCGAGCTGCGCTTCGTCGCTGCCGTCGAAGCCGGACTCGCAGTACGCGAGGACGTCGCGCAGCACGCGTCCGCCGAGCCCGCGGCGATGGCGGCTCAGCGTCTCGATGAGCCCGCGCAGCGTCGAGACGAACGCTTGGCGTCCCATCAGCGCCGCGTGGCGCTCGTGCAGCACGGCGAGCACTTCGCTCGGGCGCGGCTCGACCTTGATGAGATGCGCGCGGTCGAGGACACGCGGCGAGAGCGGCATCTCGCGGCCGTCGTCGTTCAGCGTCCCGAGGAAGACCACGTTGGGCGAGAGGCGCAGCTTCGGCGGCAGCGCGCTCACGCCGGAGAAGCGCCGCACGGCTCCTTCGTGATCGGGCGGGTAGAGCTCGATCGTGCGCCCCGCTTCGTCATCGGCCGCGATCTCGAGGCGCGAGAGGAACTCCGCGAGGTACTCCTCGGGCGGCGCCAAGTTGAACTCGTCGAGCACGACGAAGAACGGCGCGATCGCCCGCTGAGCGGCGCGGGCCTCGGCGTACGCGCGCGCGGCGTCGTGGAGAAAGCGCACGAGCGGCGTCGAGACGTAGTTCTCGGTGATGGGATTGAAGTAGCCGAGGAGCTCTTCGCGCGTGTGCCATGAGGGCTGCACGGGCGTCAGCAGGCGTCGCGCGCCGCGATCGGCGTAGAGCTCGGCCCACTCATAGGCTAGCGCGGTCTTGCCGGTGCCGGTCGGGCCGGCGAGCAGCACGAGCGGCTTCGTGCGCACGGCGCGCTCGATGCGCTCCAGGAGCTCTGGAGCGAAGCCCAAGCCGCGCTTCCGAAAGTGCGCGGCGATCGCTTCTCCGCCGAGGCTCGGGAGTGCGGAGCTGCTCGTGGATCCCGCGCCGCTCGGAGGAGCCGCGGGCGTCACGATCACCGGCGCCGCTGGCGTCGCCATCGGGCTCGCTCCACTCGGCGTCGGCGTCGGAGGCGGCGTGGACGGTCGCAGCACGATGGGGCCGAGCTTCGGCGGCACGGGGATCGCGCTGCCGCGCGAGCCGAAGCGCCCCGCGCTCGAGAGGGCACCGTGGGGGTCGGACGCCGCGCTCTTCGCGGCGCGCTCCAACATCTCGGAGAAGCGCTGCGCTTGCTCGGAGACCTTCTCCGCGTCGCGCAGGAGAGCGGGGGCGAGCTGCTCGTTCAGCGCTTCCTTGTGACGGCGCTTGATCTCCTCGATGAAGCCGCGCGCGTCGGCGAGCGGGAGCCGCCGCACATAGCCCGATTCCTCCATCGAGACCGACATGCGCCGCCAGCGCCCGACCTCGATCATGTCGGGTACGAAGCGACCCCATTCGCCGTCGGCGGGGCGGACGCGCCACCAATCGCGCGCGCGGATCTCGACGCGCTTCATCTCCCCGATGCGGTACCAGCCGACGGCGTAGGTCGAGAGCTCCTTCTTGTCGACACCCTGGCCGCCGTGGTGGCTCTTCGAGTGCAGGATCACGATCGAGCCGATGAAGTCCTTCTCCTTGCCGAGGAAGGCGGATTGGCCGGGGCCGCGATCGACATAGAAGCACGGGCCATCGGGTCCCTTCTGATCGAAGAGTGCTAGATGGATGCAATCGCGCGAGCCCTTCGCGCACACCGAGAGGCGGAAATTCTCCTGCGCGCCGCAATCGAAGGACTCGGCGTTCTGGCAGATGGTGCCGTTGTAGGAGTGGCGATGCGCGTTCACCTTGAGGAAGAACACGGTGTCGCGGTCGGCGAGCTCGGTCATGGCAAGGGCCTCTGGAAGGAGTGCACCGCGGGATTGCATCGGACCTGCGCCGATCCCGCGGCGGGACAAAGGGGGGCGGAGAGGATACCGCATCCCCGCGAGCCATCCGACTACGCCTACGACCAGGACTCGATCCGCCGGGAGGTGATGCGCCGGTTTTGAGCTCGTCCGTGGCTGCCGGAGGTCGGGAACGGTGACCTCCTCTGCCCCTGCCCGTCCTGCTCTCCTGACACGCGCGGTCGTGCGTGCCAGGATGACGGAGGAACCCCGCCATGAAGCACCGGCTCGAGAAGTGGATCGCGCGCGGCGAGTCGCCGACCTTGGAGTTCCAGCGCTCGACGGGCGAGCTGCGCGAAGCGATGCAGACGCTCTGCGCGTTCGCCAACGGCGATGGCGGGCGCGTGATCCTCGGGGTGAGCTCGCGCGGCGAGATCCTGGGGCAGCAGGTGAGCGAGCAGACGCTGCACGAGATCGCGGCGTGCAAGGGGCGCTTCGAGCCGGCGCTGGACTTCGCCGTGCGCGTCGTCGAGCTCGCGCCCGAGCGCAAGCTGCTCCTCCTGCGCGTGCATCCTCGCAGGGATGTCGCGCTCACGTTCTACGACGGTCGCGGCTTCGAGCGCATCGCGAATACGACGCGGCGCATGTCCCTCGAGCAGATCCGCAAGCGAACCATGGAGTTCCCCGGAGGGCCGTCCCGCTGGGAGAACCAAATCTCCGAGGACCATTCCGTGCGCGACCTCGACCGCGCCGAGGTGCAGCGCTTCTTCGACCTTGCGGTGTCGCTCGAGCGTTTGCCGGGGCCCGCGCGACGCGTCACGGCGCGCGACCTGGATCGGCTCGGGCTGCGCATCGAGGGCAAGCTGCGCCGTGCCGCGGTCGTGCTCTTCGGCAAGGAGCCCTTTCCTCGCTTTCCGCAGTGCCATCTGCAGATGGCGCGCTTCCGCGGGCTCGACAAGGCAGAGTTCCTCGATCATCGCAGCCTGTACGGATCCGCCTTCTGCTTGCTGGAGGAGGCGCAGATCTTCCTGCGCCGCCATCTCCCGATGTCCGGGCACTTCGAGCCCGATCGTTGGCAGCGCATCGATCGCCCGCTCATCCCCCCCGATGCGACGCGCGAGATCCTGGTCAACGCGCTGGTGCATCGTGACTACTCGAATCCGGGGACTTCGGTGTGGTTGGCCCTCTTCGATGATCGCGTGGAGATCTGGAGTCCGGGAACTCTTCCGCCAGGCGTCACGACCGAGGCTCTGCTCGGCGACCACCTTTCGGTGCGGCGCAATCCCACGATCTCCGATGCCTTCTTCCGCGCCGGCCTGATCGAGAATTGGGGCCGCGGCACGAATCGAGTGATCGAGATGTGCAACGCGCACGGCATTCCGGCACCCGAGTTCCGCGAAGTCGGCGAGACCGTCGTGGTCACCTTCCGCGTACCCGTGGCCGGGCCGTGGCTCGAGACCGCGGTGCGCGAAGGCAGCACGGCCCGCTACGGCGCAGAGCCGGAGCGCGATCCGCTCGAGACCTTGCTGCTGTATGAGCTGAGGAACGGCCCGCTCACCTTCGACGAGCTCGCGCGCCAGCTCGGTGAGGGCTGCCCCGTGGAGCGCTTGCGCCGCGTCGTGAGCGAGCTCGTGGAGCGCGATCGCTTGGAGCCGCTCCCGGCGGAAGGGAACGGGAGTGGCGCCCCGCGCTATCGCCGCATCTCGCCCGCGGAGCTGCGCCCGTTCAAGCCTCGGCCAGCGCGATGAGCTTCGTCCAGGTGGCGAGGTTCCGCGTCGTGCATTCCTTGCCGAGCTCTTTCTGCAGCGCTTCGAAGGCGGAGCTCTCGGCGACGCCGCTCGGGAGCCAGAGGTAGGCCGCGCGCTCCGTGGCCACGAAGCGCTCCTTGCCCCAGTCGCGTCCTTCTGCCAACGCGCGGAGGCGCGCGTGGACAGCGGGCGAAGCCGCGACGCAGAGGAGCAGACGCGACGCCTCGGCCGCTTGGTCGCGGAGCGGATTCTCCTCCGCGATGGCGGTGAGCTCCTCCGCGCGGAGCACCGTGGCGCGCGTCGCGATGCCGCACTCGGCTTCGAGGGCCTTCTCGATCGCGCGGGCGAGCGCGCTCGGAGTCCTGCGCGCCGGCGCATCGAAGACCGCGTTACCGCTGGCCAGGAGCGTTGCTACGCGCGCGAGGCCGTCTTGCTCCAGGAGCTTCTTCCACGTCGCCATCGGGAGACGATTTCCGCGACCGACGTTGATGCCGCGGAGCAGTGCTGCGTATCGAGTGCCCAATCCCGCCTCCCGTCCTTGCTCCCGTCGTTGCCCACCATGATTCCGTCGTCGCTGCGCTTCGGCGCGCTCGCTCTCGGACTGCTCTTCCCTTTCTCCGGAGCCGTTGCTCAAGACGAGCTGCTCATCTCCGGCTTCTTCAGCAACGCCGTCCATCGCTATGACGCCGCCACCGGCGCCAGTCTCGGCTCGATCGGCCCCATCGCGCAACCGATGGGCATCGCCTTCGATGACGCGGGGTTCCTCTACATCGTCTCCGAGGGGACGAACCGCGTGCTGCGCTACGACGCGACGAGCCTGGCCCTCCTCGGCGAGTTCATCGTCGACGACCCGGCGACGCCGCTCGACGAGACCGGCGGCCTCGTGAACCCGACCGGCATCGCGTTCGGCCCCGACGGCGCGATCTACGTCGCGAGCTTCGCCACCGACGCGATCCACCGCTTCGATGCGCGAACCGGCGCCTTCCTCGGGCTCTTCGTGGCGGCGGGGAGCGGCGGCCTCGACGGCCCCGACGCGGGGATCGCGTTCGGGCCCGACGGGCATCTCTACGTGCCCAGCTACAACAACGACCGCGTGCTCCGCTACGACGGGCGCACGGGCGCCTTCCTCGGCACCTTCGTCGCGGCCGGTGCGGGCGGATTGCAGCGGCCGCGCACGCTGCGTTTCCGCAGCGATGGGCATCTCTTGGTGAGCAGCGAGACGACGGGGCAGATCCTGCGCTACGCGCGAAACGGCGCCTCGATGGGCGCCTTCGCGACACCGCACGCCGGCATCACGGGCTTCGCGCTCTCGCCCGTGGGGAATCACCTCGTGTCGACGAGCCTCGCGCAGAACAACGTGCAGCTCTGGGACGGCGGCAGCGGCGCGCGCATCCGGCGCCTCGTCGCGCAGGGTGCCGGCGGACTGCAAGGGGCGGTCTTCCTTGCCGCGCGACCGACGCGCGAGGTCGTGCTCTCGCGCCTCGAGCCGGGCATCGCCGGACAGGTGAATGCTCTCGAGCTACGCCATCTCACGCCGAGCGCGCCCTTCGCGCTGCTCTTCGGCACCGCGGGGGCCAGCGTCCTCCTCCCCGGCTGCGGTGCGGCCTTCCTCGGCATCGCGCAGCCCGAGCTCTATCCCGCGCGCGCCGATGCCAGCGGGCGCTTCCGCTTGCAGGCGCCGGTCGATCCGTTGCTGCAAGGGCTCTCGCTCCACCTGCAGGCCTTCGACGCCTCCTGCAAGTTCTCGAACCTCGTCGTGGAAACCCTGCGCTGAGCCGCTAGAAGGGGAGCATGACTCGCGGTCAGCTCCTCTTCGTCGTCCTGAACGCCGCCTTCG
Organism: Planctomycetota bacterium; assembly: GCA_016719295.1. Lineage (GTDB taxonomy): Bacteria > Planctomycetota > UBA1135 > UBA1135 > JADKAF01 > JADKAF01. The sequence continues at coordinate 4,169,463 of JADKAF010000001.1, read as the reverse complement.
TGACCTTCCTCCTGATGGCGGAGCTCACGGGGGCGAAGCTCTTCCAGATCCCGACGGAGGGCTGGCCCATCCTGCCCGTCCTCGGGATCAGCGCGCTCACGCTGACGATGGGCGTCGTCCCGTTCCCGTTCACCTTCCTCATCACGGACCTGCTGAACGAGTACTACGGGCGGCGCCTGGTGCGCTTCACGACGCTGGTCGGCACCGCGTGCATCACTCTGGCGTTCGGCGTGATCTACGTCGGGCGCGAGATCCCCGCGGCGTCCTTCTCCAACGTCGGCGATGCCGAGTTCAACACGGTCTTCCTGAACTCGGAGGTGATCATCATCGCCTCGGTGATCGCCTACATGATCGGCCAGATGGTCGACATCCAGGTGTTCCACAAGCTGCGCGTCTGGACGAAGGATCGCCATATCTGGCTTCGCGCCACGGGCTCCACCGTGGTCTCGCAGATCCTCGACTCCTACATCGTGATCTTCCTCGCCTTCCACTATCTCGCGAGCGAAGCGAGCCAGAAGTCCTTGGAGCTCTGCTTCGAGATCGCGACGACGAACCTGATCTACAAGCTCGCGATCGCGATCGGCATGACGCCGATCATCTACCTCGGGCACTGGGCGCTCGACCGCTTCCTCGGGCGCGAGGGGATCGAGCTGCGCGAGCGTGCGCTCGCGGGCGCAAACCGAACGTACGGTGCCAGAGCAAATTCCTCCGGTTAGTAACCGGAGGAATTTGCTCTGGCACCGTACGTTCGGTTTCAGTCCTGGAGCTTTTGGCCCTTCGTCTCGGGCGCGAAGAAGACCAGGAAGAGACCCGCGCCGTAGATGAGCGTGATCACCGCCGAGGCCTGCGGGTAGCTGCCGAAGCTCGCCACCAGCGAACCAGCGTAGAGCGCGCCGATCGCGGCGAAGATGCGGCCCGTGTTGTAGCAGACGCCTTGTCCGGTCGCGCGGATGCGCGTCGGGAAGAGCTCGGCGAAGTAGAGCGGGAAGAGCCCGTAGAAGGTCGTCGACGCGGCACCCATCAGCACGGTGAAGAGCTGGAACATGGGGCCGTAGCTGTCGATCGCGCGGAAGAGATACGCGCTGATGCCGAGGGCCACGACGCAGAGCACGGCGTAGGCACCACGCCGTCCGATCGCGGCGCCGATCAGCGGTCCGATCAAGCAGCCGAGGAGCGAGCCCGCCGAGCGCAGCATCTGGGTGTTGGCCTTCGCGTCGGGGTCCTTGCCCGCGACGAGCTGGTCGGCCCAGGTCGGCAGCCATTCGACGGAGCCCCAGGTGCCGATGAGGGCGACGGAGGCGAGCCCGATGCCGAGCAGCGTGCGCGTGCGGTAGATCGGGCCGAAGACCTCGCGCAGCGGCTTCGACGGCGTCTTCTTCACCGCTTCCTGCCAGCGCCGCGACTCGGGCACCCCGAGGCGGATGAAGAAGACGAGGAGCGCCGGCAGCACGCCCACGATCAGCATGAAGCGCCACGAGTCCGTCGTGACGGGGAAGACACGCGCGACCAGGCCCACGAGGAAGAAGCCGATGTTCGCCGAGGCGCCGATGACACCGGCGAGGAGCGGGCGATGCTTGTCGCTCCAGACCTCCATCACGAGGGCCACGCCGAGCGCCCACTCGCCGCCCATGCCGAGCGCCGCGACGAAGCGCAACGCCGCGAGCTGCTCGGGGCTCGTCGCGAAGTAGCCGAGGCCCGTCACCAAGGAGTAGCAGAGGATGCTGGCCGAGAGGGCGCGGACGCGGCCGATCTTGTCGCCGAGCCACCCGAAGAGGAACCCGCCGCACGCGGCCCCGACGAGGAAGCAGGCGGTGAGGATGCCGACCCACTCGCCGATCGCCGCTTCGCTGGGCGCGCCCAAGAGGTTCTGCAGCGCGGGGCGCGCGATGACGGGAAAGAGCCCCATCTCGAAGCCATCGAAGAGCCAGCCGAGCAGCGCCGCGGCGAGGACCATCTTCGGGCGGTGGCCGGCATCGGCGCGCAGCAGTTCAGAGCTCATGCAGTGCTCGGTCGGCGGTAGAGGTAGCGACGGGCGGGCGCGGGATCGAGCGCAGACGTTGCCAGCTCGCTGCGAGGAGCACCAGCGCGAGCAGGAGGAGGAGCGAGGCGGCGAGGCCGTTCACGGCCTGGAGGTCGAAGCCCTGCGCCGCGGCGAAGCTCGCGAGCGCGATCTTCAAGAGCGCCCAGGTGGTCATCGGCAGGAGGAAGGCCAGCGGCAACCACACGAAGAGCGCGCTGGTCCCGCGCGTGCGCAGCCACACCAGGATCGAGAGGAAGGTCAGCGCCGCGAGGAGCTGGTTCGACGCGCCGAAGAGCGACCAGAAGCGGAGATAGCCGCCGCTGCCGCCGAGCGAGAGGAAGAGCCCCGGCACGGCGACGGTGACGAAGGTCGCGAGGACCGCGCCGAGGGTACTGCGCCAGCCCAGGATCTCCTGCAGCAGGTAGCGCCCGAGGCGCGTGCAGACGTCGATCGTGTCGAAGACGAAGGTCGAGAAGACCATCGCGCCGAAGGTGATCGCGAACGCGCGCTGCCCTTCGCCGAGCAGGAGCTCCAGGAAGCGGCCGATGCCCTGGCCGTAGACGGCGCCCGGCGAGAGGCCGCGCAGCTCCTCGTTGGTGAAGATCATCACCGTGACGAGGGCCAGGAACGCGACGCAGCCCTCGGCCAGCATCGCGCCGTAGCCCACGCTCAGCGTGTGCGATTCCTTCGCGACCTGCTTCGAGGTCGTGCCCGAGCAGACGAGCCCGTGGAAGCCCGAGCACGCGCCGCAGGCGATCGTGACGAAGAGGAAGGGGAAGAGCTGCCCCGTCGCCGTGCCGAGGTCCCAGGTCTTGAACGCCGGCTGCTGGATCGCGTAGCCGCCGCAGAAGACCCCGAGCACGCCGAGCAAGAGCGCCGCGTAGAGCACGAAGCCGCCGAGATAGCCGCGCGGCTGGAGCAGGAGCCAGACCGGCGAGAGCGAGGCGAGGAAGCAGTAGCCGAGGATCAGCAGCGCCCAGGTCTCGCGGGAGAAGAGGAGCAGCGTCGAGATCTCGGTGCCGAGCCAGCTCATCGCCAGGATCGCCGGAACGAAGAGCAGGGTGAGCAACGCGAGCGGCAAACGTGTGAAGCGCCGCAGCAGCCCGAGCAGCAGCGCCAGCACGAGGTAGCCCGTGCTCGCCGCGGCCACCGCGCCGCCGCGGTTGAACTCCCCGCGCGCGCCCGCGAGATCCTCGCCGCCCGTGACGAAGGTGCCCGCCGTGATGTCGACGAAGGCGACGATCACGTAGATCAGCGCGATCCAGAGGAAGAGCGTCAGCGCGTAGCCCGCGCGCGGACCCAGGTGCTCGCGCGCGATGTCGGCGATCGAGTGCCCGCGATGGCGCACGGAGGCCACCAGCGTCGCGAAGTCGTGCACCGCGCCGATGAACACGACGCCGAGCCCGATCCAGAGCAGACACGGCAGCCAGCCGAAGTTCTGCGCCGCTAGGATCGGCCCCGCGATCGGCCCGGCCGCGGCGATCGCCGAGAAGTGCTGGCCGAACAAGTAGAAGCGCGGCGTCGGCACGAAGTCTCGCCCGTCCTCCAGCTCGACCGCAGGCGTCGCGCGGCGATCGTCGAGCGCGAGCTTCCGCGCGACGAAGCCGCCGTAGAGGCGGTAGCCGAGCGAGACCAGCGCGAGGAACCCCAGCGCGAGGAGGCTCAGGGTCATCAGCAGCGCTCCGCGCGCTCTCGCAGCGCAGGGTTTCGCACGCGCATCACTCGACGACGACCGCCGTGCCGCTCGCCGTCACCATCAGCATGCTGCCGCTGGAACCGATCGTCTCGTAGTCGAGGTCGATCCCGATCACCGCGTTCGCGCCGAGCTCGCGGGCGCTTTCGGCGAGCTCGTCGAGGGCGATCTCCCGCGCGCGCCGCAGCTCCTTCTCGTAGGTCGCCGAGCGGCCCCCGACGAGGTCGCGGATGTTCGCAAACAGGTCCTTGAAGAGATTCGCGCCGAGGATCGCTTCGCCGGTGACGACGCCGCAGTAGCTCGTCACGCGCTTCCCTTCGATGCTGGGTGTCGTGGTCAGGATCATGCTCGTCTCGATGGCCTCACCCGTCGAACCAACACCGCGTCTCGACGGCGTCAGCCGTCGAACCAATCACCGCGTCTCGACGGCGTCAGCCGTCGAACCAATCACCGCGTCTCGACGGCGTCAGCCGTCGAACCAATCACACGGCAAGGCCCTGGCAGCCGCGGCCGTCGCCCAGGGATCAGGGGCGCACGGTACGCAGCAGCCAGGGCCTTGGCAAGACGGAGCGGAAGGCGCGGGCGTCGGAGCGCAGGAGCGCTCCGGGGAGCGGTCTAGTTGTAGCGGAAGACCCCGACGTGTCCGTTGCGGATACGGCGGCTGCCCGTGGTGGCGAGCGGGTTGTTCGCGGCATCGACGTAGGTGAACTGCGGCTCGATGCCGAAGGTCGTCGAGGCCCCGTTCGTCGTGATCACGCCGAGCGAGTTGGCGAAGAGGTCGAGGATCAGCACCTGGGCGTAGAAGGTCACGTCGTTGAGCTCGATCCAGTTCGGCACCGGCGCCGCGACCGAGGCCGTGCCCGAGGTGCTGGTGCGGCCCGAGAGCGTCACCGGGAACTCGACGAGCAGAGAGCAGTTCGGCGCGCCGAGCCCGGCGAGGGGGAAGGGCAGCGGGATGCCGGCCCAGCTCGACGTGCCCGCGCCGACGTGCATCGTGTAGGGCGCGTTCTGGAGACCGTTCGTCAAGCTGATGTTCCAGGTGCCGTTCACGAAGCCGTTGGTCGTATTCAGCGCGGGCACGCGACCGTTCGAGTGCGTGCACGAGGTTCCGAAGGTCGTGCGCGAGGCGATCCAGCTCGCGACATCGCTCGGGTAGGTGAACGCGACGTTGCCCGCGCTGTTCGCCGAGATGATGTAGTCGACGATCAGGTTCTTCGTGCGGTCGTAGACGAAGGGCGTGTCGAGCGGAATGAGCACATGCTGCGTCGCGGGGCCGGGGTTCGCGCCAGTCAGATCGGGCAGCGTCACGATCTTCTGCGTGAACACCGTGACCGGCGGTGTGTTGTAGTTCGTCGCGAAGGTGCCCGAGACGCTGCCGATATCCAGGATGCAGTGGCCCATGCGGACCTCGAGCTGGATCTGGCGGCCGGTAGCGGTCGACGCGGCGTCCGGACGGATGCCGACGTGCGTGATCGTGGCGCCGTTCGGGATGTTCAGGAAGTGGCGCGAGTAGATGCCCTGGTTGCGTCCGACGCCGCCGGCGAACGGGAAGTCGGAGCTGGAGGAGCTGCCTTCGACGGTCGCGTGGTCGGGCGGGAAGATGACGGTGGTCTGGGCGGAGAGCGTGCTCGCGAGCAGGGCGGCGGAGAGCGCGGAGAGGGTTCGATTCATCGGAGTTGGTCCTGGCGATCCACGAGGAGGTGTTTCCACCGTTCCAAGCCGAAACGCGCCGGGAACATCACGCCCTTTCCCCGAAATGGCACCGCGGATCAGGGCTCCTCGCTCGTGCATGGGGCCGGAAGCGGGTCCTCGAACACCATGCCGATGCGCACGAGCACGGCGAGCAGGCTTGGGCCGCACTCGACGCCAGGACCGGTCGCGGCCGCGGAGAAGAGCACGGCCCGCACCTCCGTGATCACGCGGAGCCGAAACGAGAGCGCGCGCCGGAGCCGAGCTCCGACGCGCGCCCTTCTGGAGCGACGAGCTCGCGCGGCTCAGTAGCCCGCGAACCACTCCTGGCCGTTCGAGAGCGAGAGCTCGTTCGGCGAGCCGGGCACCAGGTTCACGTTCTGGAAGGTGACCGGACCAGCGCCGTTCAGCACCGGATCGTTCGGCACGGGGAACTGCTGGACCGTGGCGCCGATGTTCATCGGCGTGCCGCCGTTCAGGGTGATGCTCAGCTGATAGCTCAACGGGTCGATCAGCAGCGTGCCGAAGGGCAGCGGGAGGTTGCCGCGGCCGAGGGCGAGCAGGAGGATGCCGATGGCGTTGTCCTGCTGGGTCACGGTGAGCTCGGCGGTGGTGCCGAGGCGCGGCAGCGCGGTCGTGCGCAGCGTGGGTGCCGCGTTGCCCGAGCCCGACGCCGTGCCGGCGCCGTAGGAGAGGCCGGTCGAGTTCGAGATGCCGAGCTCGACGCGCGAAAGAGCGGCGGCGTTCTCGGACGAGTAAGGCGCCGTGCCGCCCGAGGTCACGAGGTTCGTCTGCGTGAGCATGCGGAAGAGCGTGGTGGGCGAGCCGAAGATCGACGAGACGAACGGGCCGGCCGGCGTGCCGTACGAGTTGCGCATCGTGCTCGCGTCACCGCAGGCGCCGAGCACGCCGACCCATTCGCCGGCTTCGAAGCTCACCGCGCACGGGATCGGGGCCGCGCTCGGTTGACCGACGCTGTAGAACTCGAGGCCGCCAGATGCCGTAGCCGAGAACGCCGGAACCGGGCCAGCGAGGCGGTAGATCGCGACGTTCTGCAGGCCATGCCCGGTCTCGTCCGGGACCTTCGCATTGACGATCGAGAAGCGCACGGGCGTTTGGAAGTAGAAGCCGCGCGTGGCCGACGCCGACGAGAAGGTGCTTCCGAAGCCCGGGATCGGCAGGATGCCGACTCCGAGATTCACGATCGTCGAGTCGGTGCTGAAGGCGTCCGCGACGTCGAGCTTCACCTGGTAGCTGCCCGGCGCGGGAAAAGCGAAGACGGGGTTCTGAGCCGTCGAGTCGACGATGCCGTCGTTCTGGAAGTCCCAGGCCCAGCTCGTCGGGTTGCCGAGCGAGGTGTCGTTGAAGCGCACCGTGGAGGCGCCGACGGTCGTCGTCGTGAAGCTCGCATCGACCGCATCGACGGCGATGAACGCGTTCTTCGTGATCGAGCGCGGACCGTGCGTGCCGTCGATCACCGTCAGCGACACGTTGTAGAAACCCTCGACGCCGTAGGTGAAGGACGGGTTCGGCACCGCGGCGTCGGCGATGTTGTCGCCGTCGAGGTCCCAGGCCCACTGCTGTACGCCATTGGGATCACTGCTGTACGAGGTGTCGGTGAACTGCACGTTCAGCGGCGCGTTGCCGGCGCGCGGCGTGGCCCGGAAGTCCGGGAAGAGGCCCGCGGCGGGCAGATACTCGACATCCACGACGAGCCCGTAGTTCAGACCGACCGTGCCGGTGGGCTGCGTGGGATCGGTGAGGTTGTAGATGCGCGAGCAGAGCGAGCCGGTCGAGACCGCGTCGCAGGCGGTCGAAGCGCCGGTCCACGATCCCGCGGCGAAGGCGATCTCGTAGAGGAAGTCGTTCCCGGTCGTCGGATCGTAGAGGAAAGGCGCGTTGAAGGTCACATCGACGACGGTCGGTCCGGGAACGCCGGTGCCGTTGCCGGTGCCGCCGAGGAAGGCCACGTTGCCGTTCAGCACCTGCGTGAAGTCGGGGCCGCGATTGCTCGCGAAGGTCGCGCTCGCGGCGAGGAAGTCGACCGCGGAGGTCGCGCAGGAGACCTCGACGTTGCTGTAGGTGCCTCCGGCCCAAGAGGCGGCCGTCGCGTTGGCGCGCCAGCGCAGTCTCCGGACCAGGATCGGGTAGGTCACGCCCTGCGCCGTGAAGTGCGTGCTGTCGTAGATGCCCTGGTAGCGCACCGCGGTCGCGTTGCGGCCCCAGGGATAGATGTTGTTGTTGGCGCCTTCGACGGTGGCGAAGCCGTTCGGAAGCACGACGGAGGTCTGGGCGTCGAGCTCGGCTGTGAAGCCGAGCGCGATCACCGCGCCGGCGAGGCAACGGAGATGCATGGGGGGCTCCTGCGCTAGGGCGTGGGGAGGGGGAAGACGGGAACGTCGCCCATCATGGATCCGCACCCCGCGGAAACGGAAGCGGCCCGCACTCATTTCGAGCGCGGGCCGCGGCGTCGAGATCGAAGGCTCGAGGGGGCGCGGCTCAGTAGCCCGCGAACCACTCCTGGCCGTTCGAGAGCGAGAGCTCGTTCGGCGAGCCGGGCACCAGGTTCACGTTCTGGAAGGTGACCGGACCAGCGCCGTTCAGCACCGGATCGTTCGGCACGGGGAACTGCTGGACCGTGGCGCCGATGTTCAGCGGCGCACCACCGTTCAGGGTGAAGCTCAGCTGATAGCTCAGCGGGTCGATCAGCAGCGTGCCGAAGGGCAGCGGGAAGTTGCCGCGGCCGAGGGCGAGCAGGAGGATGCCGATGGCATTGTCCTGCTGGGTCACGGTGAGCTCGGCGGTGGTGCCGAGGCGCGGCAGCGCGGTCGTGCGCAGCGTGGGGGCCGCGTTGCCCGAGCCCGACGCCGTGCCGGCGCCGTAGGAGATGCCGGTCGCGTTGGAGATGCCGAGCTCGACACGGCCGAGAGCCGCCGCGTTCTCGCTGGAGTACACGCCGTTGCCGCCCGACGCGACGAGGTTCGTCTGCGTGAGGAAGCGATAGAGCGTCGTCGGCGCGCCGAAGATGGAGGAAGCGAACGGACCGGCGGGTATGGCGTAGGAGCTGCGCATCGTGGTCGCATCGCCGCAGGCACCCATCACGCCGACCCATTCGCCGGCCTCGAAGCTCACGGCGCAGGAGATCGGGGCCGCGCTGGGCTGACCCGTGCTGTAGAACTCGAGACCGCCGCTCGCCGTGGTCGGGTACGCCGGGACGGCGCCCGCGAGCCGGTAGATGGCGACGTTCTGCAGTCCGTGGTTCGACTCGTCCGGGACCTTCGCGCTCACGATGGAGAAGCGCACGGGCGCCTGGAAGTAGAGGCCGCGCGTCAGCGTCGCCGAGCTGAAGGTGCTGCCGAAGCCGGGGATCGGGAGGATCGAGACGCCGAGGTTCACGATCGTGGAGTCGGTGCTGAACGCATCCGCGACGTCGAGCTTCACTTGATAGCTACCCGGAGCGGGATAGGTGAAGGTCGGGTTCTGCAGCGTGGAGTCGACGATGCCGTCGTTCTGGAAGTCCCAGGCCCAGCTCGTCGGATTGCCCGTCGAGGTGTCGTTGAAACGCAGGGTCGTCGGACCGGTTGTCGTGGTCGTGAAGCTCGCATCGACGGCATCCACCGCGATGTACGCGTTCTTCGTCACGGTCGCCAACGGATGCAGCGTGTCGGTCACCGACAAGGAGATGTTGTAGAGTCCTTCTGTCGAGTAAGTGATCGTCGGGTTCTGAGTGAAGGTCTCGTTGATGCCGTCACCGTCGAGATCCCAGGCCCAGGTCTGCACGCCTGCGGGATCGCTGGTGTAGGTGGTGTCGGTGAACTGGACGTTGAGGGGGATGTTGCCGCTGCGCGGGGTAGCCGTGAAGTTCGGGTAGAGGCCCGCGGCGGGCACGTAGCAGAGCGCGCCGTTCCACACGCGCGGATTGATGATGGCGGTCCACGGCACGTTCGACGCCTGGCCCAACGTGATGTTGAGGAAGCTGTCGCTGAAGTTCTGGTTCGCGCCGGTGCCGTTCGTGTACGCGTGGGCGGTGCCACGCGCGACGAGCGCCATGCCGTAGGTGCCGGCGGTCAGCACGATCGGGCTCTGCAACGTGAAGCGCGTGACGCCGTTGCGGCCGGCCGAGGTCGTCGTGCCGTTGTCCGCGCCGGCGAGGGTCCAGAGTCCCGGATTCGTCTGATTGCCGACCGAGGTGCCCGGGATGGTGTAGACATCGATGCCGCACGGCGTGCCGAGGGTGGCGCCGCAGTTCGACTCGATCGCTTGGATGAGGACGCCGCCGGTCACGGCGACATCGAAGTACACCGCACCGCCCACGCTGCCGCCGTTGTTGGCGAGGTAGGGGTTGATGGTGTTCAGGCAGGTCTGAGAAAGCGCGTTCGGAGCGAACGCGGTCAGCGCGAGCGCGCCGACGACGGAAGCGACTCGAAGCATGGGATGCTCCTACGAAAACGGAGAGCAGGAGGGGAAGGCCATCGCCTGCGCGATCGACTTGGGCGAGCGATCGCGGGCCGACGGGCCGCCGTTCCGAGGACGGAGTGGCGGTGGGCCAAGCATACGTCTGGGCCCTGCTCCGCAGCGGTCCGTGCTCCGAAATCGCCCTGCCTCAGCGCGGCCGCTTCCGCCCCGACAAGTCGAGCTCGGTCTTCGCCGCGTCCTTCCCTGCGCTGGGATTGACCTCGAGCGCCTCTGCGGCGAGCTCCTGCTCCACGAAGCGCGGCCGTGCGACCCGCTCCAATACCACGTAGTTATCCACGGCGTGCTCGAGCCGCAGGCGCGACTCGCTCTCGAAGAAGAGGCGCATCCGCGTGCGATTTCCGACCGGTAAACGCCGGACGCCGTAGCTTCCTTGGCCTTCGACGCTGAGCAAGCCGAAGGCGTCTTCGAGCAGAACCTCCTGGCTCTCGCTGACGGCGTAGCGGCGCACACCGAGCTGGAAGCCCGTGCTCTCGCGGCCGAGATTCGAGCTCACCGGCAACGTGAGCTGGTAGACGAGCGTGCCGTCCACGAAGGTGAACCAGCCGCCCCCCTGACGCGAGCGGGTGGGGTCCTTCTTCGCGTTGTAGAGCTCGACCACGGCCCAATGGCCCTGGATGTCGCGCTTCGCCAGTCGTTGCGCTTCGAGCTCTTTCGGGAGGGAGCGGCTCTCCAGGGGGCGCTTACCGTCGGGGTCTTCGACGCGCACCTTCTGCAGGAAGCGCGACTGACGCACGGCGACGAGGCGGTTCGTCGTCTTGCGATCGAGCTCGATCCAGTAGTTCTGCTCGCGCTCCAAGCGCACGCGGTCCTGTCCGAAGAATCTGAGGGCGATCTTCTCCTGGTCCTCGGCGCGCGGGTTCTCGAGGCCGCGTGTGAGGCCGCTCCCCACCGGGGGATCTTGCGTGCGGCCGACCTCCGAGCGCGGGCGCGGGTCCATCGCGGGATCGCGCTCGTTCTGCTTCGTCTCGATCGAGCGGATGAAAGGACCGAGGTTGCTGAACCCGCCCTCCGGCTGCAGCGAGATCTTGCCCGAGAGGTCGGGAAGCATGCGGTAGGCACCCGACTGGAAGATGGTCTCGCGGCCGTACTCGCTCTGCCCTTCGCCCATGAGGAGCAAGTGCAGATGATCGCCGCAGGCTACTGCGAGGCCGTCCACCGTGGACACGGGACGGGTCCGCCCCGGGAACTGGAGGTCGCGCACGAGCCAGACCCCTTCGAGCGCGGCGATCTGCGTACGCACGCCGGCCTCGCCGAAGACATCGAAGGCGGCGCCGCCGCCGCCCTTCTCACGCCGCTCGATGAGGCGCCCCTGCGCCGCCCGCTTCTCCTGCTCCTCCTGCTCGGCGGACTTCGCCATCGCGATCGGCTGCGCGGGCGCGACCCAGCCCTCTTCCTCGGGGCGCCGGGGCTCGCGGGGATAGAGGTTGGCCTCGGGGCCGCCGCAGGCGGGCAGGGCGAGGAGGCAGGCGCAGGTGAAGCGGGCGAAGGGCGTCATGCGGCGGACGGGGGTGCGCCGAACGCGGCGCAGCTCTCGGAGTTTCGGCTGCTGCGGTAACCGCCGCGAGGGGAAAGCCTCCGTATAATCCCCGGCCCTTCTAGCTCGGGAACCTCCGGGACCGGACTCCTCCTCATGCACCGACGCCTCCTCGCGCGCAGCTCGCTCGCCGTTCCATTCGCGTTCGCCCTCCTCGCCCTCCCCGCGCGCGCCCAGCAGGAGCTCGCCCCCGCGCCGATCGACCAGGGCGCCGGCTTCGGCGTCCGCGCCGAGCTCTGGCCCTCCGAGGTCGCGCCGGGAGAACTCTGCGAGCTCCGCGTCGTGGTGACGCCCGCGAAGGGGCGGCATGTCTACTCCCGCACGCAGCCGAAGGGCTTCGACATGGGCGTCCCGCTCGAGCTCGCGCTGGAGGCCGCAGGGCTCGAGCTCGTCGGCGACTGGAGCGAGTCGGCGCCGCAGCGGAAGAAGGACGAATCACTCGGCGTGAGCTACGACGTGCACAAGGCGGCCGCGGTGCTGTCGCGGACCTTGCGCGCGCCGAAGGACCTCGCCGAGGCGAAGAGCTTCGCGCTGCAGGGCAAGGCCACCGGGATGTCCTGCGATGACCAGGGCTGCCTGCCGATCTCGACGCTCGAGTTCGCCGCGGCGCTGAAGGTGAGGCCGGAGCTCGCGAAGCCGATGCCGAAGATCGACGGCAAGTGCGGCTGGGGTTCCTTGGCACACCTGCATGATGCCGCCGCGGCTCCCGGTCAGCGCGTGTGGCTCAGCGTCTACGTCGCGACGCCCGCGCCGCGGCACGTCTACTCCATGCACAAGCCTTGCGAGAGCGGGTTCCCGACGAAGATCGAGCTCGAGCTGCCGGAAGGGGTGACGCTCGCGGGCCCGATCGGCGAGCCCACGCCGATCGAGAAGGAAGATCCCGGCCTCGACGAGACGCTCTACTACCACGAAGGGCGCGTGCGCTTCTTCGTGCCGCTCGCGATCGCGGCCGATGCGAAGCTCGGCGAGAAGGCGCTCCGCGTGCACGTCGAGGCGATGAGCTGCGACGACGAAGGCTGCCTGCCGCCGACGAAGCAGTCGCACGACGTGAAGCTCGCGGTGAAGGGAGCTTGATACCGATGCTGCGCACCGTCTTCTCCAGCTCCTTCTCGCGCGGCGCGCTCCTCGCGCTGCTCGCGCTCGCGACGCTCCCCGGCGCTGCCGCCCAGCAGCCGATCTTCGGCGTCGATCCGACCGTCGAGTCGGGCTGGACGAAGCTCCTCCGGAACCCCGAGGTGAGCTCGACCTTCCGCGTGCGCGCGGCGAAGACGAGCTACCGGGCCGGCGAAGAGCTGATCCTCGAGGTCGACTTCCGCATCCAGCAGGCGCCGGTCGAGTGGTACCTGGAAGGTGTCCACTCGGAGAACGTGCCGCTGCGCTTCGAGTCGAGCACGGATTCGATCGAGCTTCTCGGCCTCGCGGAGGGACCGCAGGGCAAGGTCGTCCCCGATCCGCTGCTCGACGGCAAGAAGGTCGAGAAGCACTTCGGCGAGGTGACTTTCCGCCAGAAGGCGCGCGTCCGCGGCGATGCTGCGGGCGGCAAGCTGGACTTCGAGATCAAGGTGCGCGGGCAGTCCTGCAAGGAAGGCTCCTGCGACATGATCCGCGGCGTCGGCCATGCGCTCGCCTTTGAGATCACGGCCGATGCGGCGGCGGCGGCGGCGGAACCCGCGCGACGCGCCGCGGCGAGCCAAGCTCAGGCGGCGGAGTCCACCAGCGCGACGGACGGCGCCGCGGCGCCCGTGGAGACGGGGTTCTTCTCGTTCCTCGTCTTCTGCTTCCTGGGCGGCCTCGCGATGCTGCTGCTGCCGTGCATCTGGCCGATGATCCCGATCACGGTCAGCTACTTCACCAAGCAGTCGGAGAACCGCCGCGGCGGCGCCACCTCGCTCGCGCTGATCTACGGCTTCGGCATCGTCGCGACCTACGCGCTGATCGGCCTCGTGACGACGGTCTGGCTCGGGCCCAAGGCCGCGCAGGACTTCGCGACGCATCCGATCCTGAACCTCGCGATCGGCGTTCTCTTCGTCGTCTTCGCGCTCTCCTTCTTCGGCATGTTCGAGCTGCAGGTGCCGGCCTTCCTGCAGGAGCGCTTGAACAAGGTGACGGGCGGCGGCGGTGGGGGCCGCGGGGCAGGCAAGGGCCGCATCGTCGGCACCGTGCTCCTCGGCGCGATGTTCACCGTGACGAGCTTCGCGTGCTCGGCGCCGGTGATGGCGTCGATCTGGGCGATCGGCTTCTCGACCGGCATCGCGTGGATGGTGCCGCTCGGCATGGCCGTCGCGGCCGTCGCGGTGAGCTTGCCGTTCGTCATCTTGGCGCTCTTCCCCGCACTCATGAAGGCGATGCCGCGCTCGGGCGGCTGGATGAACACGGTGAAGGCGTTCTTGGGCTTCGTCGAGCTCGCCGCGGCGCTCAAGTTCTTCTCGAACGCCGATCTCAAGTGGGACTGGCAGGTCCTCACCTGGCCGGTCTTCATGGCCATGTGGGCCGCGATCGCGTTCGGCACGACGCTCTATCTCTTCGGCCTGATCAAGCTCTATCACGACGACCCGAGCGGTCAGGTCGGCGCGCCGCGCATGACCTTCGGTCTCGTGACGGGGACCTTCGGGCTCTATCTCTTGATGGGCATGTTCACCGCGGAGCCGATGCCCGACTTCGTGACCTCGTTCGTCCCGCCGAAGTACTACGGTCGCCCGCACGCCGTCGAAGGCGAGCTCGAGTGGATCGAGAGCTGGGACGAGGTGCAGCGCGTCGCCGCGGCGGAAGGGAAGCCCATCTTCCTCGACTTCACAGGCGTCAACTGCACGAACTGCCGCCTCGTCGAGGAGAGCGTCTTCCCGCACGTGGAGAAGGAGCTAGGGAACTTCGTCCTGGGCCGCCTCTTCACCGACGCGGGTGCCAAGCAGGACGAGTACGACGCGATGAAGGTGGCCCTCGGCAGCTACGGCTTGCCGTACTACGTGATCCTCGCACCCGACGGGAAGACGAAGCTCGCGAGCTCCGAGTACGAGCGCAGCGTGCCGGTCTACCGCCGCTTCCTGGAGCGCGGCCTCGAGGCGGCGCGCAGTGGCAAGGGCGCGGCTCCGCAGGCGGAGAAGTCTCCCGTCTCGCAGGCGCCGCAAGCGAACGAGACCGCCCCGCGCGAAGTACCGCCGCCGACGCACGGCGAGAGCGCCGCGAGCGGCGAGCTCGTCTGGTACGACGATCTCGCGCAGGCTCGCGAGGTCGCGCAGCGCACCGGGAAGCGCGTCTTCCTCGACTTCACCGGAAACTACTGTATCCCCTGCAAGGCGATGGAGAAGAAGGTCTTCCCCGAGGCCGCCGTGCAGGAGCAGTTCCAGCGCTACGTGCTGGTGAAGCTGATCACCGACGACGTGAAGGTCCCGGGCTCGCAAGCGAAGCAGGACTACCTGCGCTCGATCAACGGCGGCTCCGAGCAGGTCCCCGTCTACGCCGTCGAGGACGCCAGCGGCAAGCTGATCGAGAAGCTCGGCGGCAAGCAGGACCTGCAGGTCTTCGTCGACTTCCTGAAGCGCAGCGCAGGTTAGTTCCGAGATGAGCACGAACCCCTCCGGCTCCCACGACCCGAAGGCCATCGCCGGCGCCGAAGCCGCGCGCCGCGTCGAGGACGGCATGCTCCTCGGCCTCGGCACCGGCTCCACCGCCGAGCACTTCTTGCGCGCTCTAGCGAAGCGCATGCACGCGGAGCACCTGAAGGTGCACGGCGTGCCGACCTCGCTCCGCACCGAAGCGCTCGCGAGGGAACTCGGCATCCCGCTCCTCGATCCGAGCAGCGTCGCGCATCTCGACCTCACCGTCGACGGCGCCGACGAAGTCGATCCGAAACTCAACCTCATCAAGGGCGGCGGCGGCGCCCTCCTCCGCGAGAAGGTCCTGGCCTCGATCTCGAAGCGCGAGCTGATCCTCGTCGATCCTTCGAAGCGCGTGGCGGTCCTCGGCATCCGCTTCCCGCTGCCCGTCGAGGTGCTGCCCTTCGCGCGCGCCGCCGTCGAGCGGGGACTCAAGGCCGCGCGCTTGGAGCCCGTGCTGCGCGTCCGCGATCAGAAGCCCGTGCTCTCCGACAACGGGAACCTGCTCTTCGACTGCAGGAGCAATGGCATCCACGATCCGCGCGCCTTGGAGCGCGAGCTGCTGCTCCTTCCGGGCGTGATCGAGGTCGGGCTCTTCTGTGGGCTCACGAGTGAGCTGATCGTGGGCTATCCGGATGGGCGGGTGGATTGTGTGAAGGGCTGAGCTCGCCGCTGCGATCTTCGCGCTGCGCCAAGAGGGCACCTATCGCTGGCTTCGGCCGTGGCCTCCCAGGGTTGAGCCGCACTCTGTCTTGTTCCAGCGAACTCGAAGAGCGCCTCGAGCCTGCAGGATAGTGGGCTTGCCTAGGATCGCGCGGAACGAGACACTTGGCAGGCATGGGCCTGCCCAAGATCGACGTACAGGGGATGACCCCGGAAGAGCGCCTGGATCTCATCTCCAGGATCTGGGAGTCGTTCACGCGCGATCCGGACTCGTTGCCGCTGACCGCCGCGCAGGCCGCGGAACTCGATCGCCGCATGGCACTGCTCGACGAAGGCAGGATGCCAACGGTGTCCTGGGACGAGATCCAGGCGCGCCACCGTGCTTCGAGAAGGACTCGGCGACCAGCTTTCCACTGAGGTCTCTGGCCTGCTGGCGGTCATCGCCGAGCACCCGCTTCGCTTCCGCGTCGTGCGGCACAGCCTGCGTCGAGCCCTGGTCGCGCGGTTTCCCTACGCCATCTACTATCGTGTTCTCGGTGACACGGTGACGGTGGAGGGCTTCCTCCACGGCAGTCGCGATCCCCGGTTCTGGATCGCTCGCGATCCTTAGTCGGCTCCAGGAGACCGGGATGTCGCTCTCCGAGTCGGGGAGCGCTTCCACGCTCGTGCTTTCCGTCGCTTCTTGCCTGCCGAAACGCAGCCCGAAGAACCCGAGCAGGCTGCCCTAGGGGATGCCGCTCGAGCGCGCTCACTACGCGAGCACCACGCGCATCGACGGCCTGCTCGCGAGCTCGAACACGAGATCGAGTCGCCCGTCGCCATCGAGGTACCCGAATCCCAGCACGCGCCGCGCTTGGCCGTCGCGGCCCACAGCACCGACTTCGCTCGGCGAGCGGAGCCGAAGGCGCAGCTCCCGCAGCCTTGCTTGGCGAACATGAACTGCGGGGCGTCCTCTCCGGTCGGTTCATCGAGCTCTCGCTCTTCCGGCCGCACGTGCGAGCTGATCGTCGTGCTTGCGAATGGGTGGGTGGAGTGCGTGAAGGGTTGAGCAATCTTGGCGAGGGTTCTCCGGGAGCGAGGAGGCTGCGGTTGACGTAGGGGGGCGGCTGCGGGCAGGGTCCAGGCAAAGGGCCCTGCGTTCTACTGCCCCGTCGTCATGCCATGCCCACGATCCTGCGCTACTCGCTCTCGGCTCTGCTGTGGCTGCTGCTCGGCGCGGGGCCTCTCGGTGCACAGGAGGTGCGCGTTTCCTATTCGAGCGCGCGTCACATCGACGAGGGAAACCCGGACTATGGGGACCGACCCGGATGGATCGTGACGCGGATCGTCGATGCTCGCACCGGCGCCCCAATCTCCGGCGCAGAGCTCCTGGAGATCAAGGAGCGTACCGCTCCGACGGCGTGCGAGCTCTGGTCGAGCCAGCGGGACGTCGCGGACGAGAACGGCTTCGCGCGCCTGTACCTGGAGGAACGTCGCGGCGGCAGTTGGTTCCTCGCGCGTGCGCCGGGCTATGGTGCAAGGTGCGCGTCAGGCGGGCCAGATATGCCGACGGTGGAGCTATGGCCCGCGCAGTCGCTTCCGGTGCTGTTGCGCGACCACTTGGATCGCCCCGTCGCGGATGTGCGCGTCGGCGTCTGCCTCGGCTGCGGGCACACACCCGACATCGTCTGCAGAACCACCGACGAGCGCGGCTTCGTCGAGCTCTCCGGGGTCGATCCATTCAACCGCATCTTCGATCTCTATGTGACGCACCCATTGCTCGACATCGCCTATGACGGCGATGCCGGAGAACGCTTGGCCTTCGAGCCGCCCTACGTCCTGCATGTCGCGCGCGGCGCCACCATCCGCGGCACGCTCGCCGATGCGCAGGGGGTCCCGCTCGGGGACGCGATGGTTGGCTTCGAAGGGCCTCATCGCGGGCCGTGGACGCGCACGAGAGAAGATGGCTCCTTCTCTCTGAGCGGTGGGATGGGGTTCTTCGACACCAACGGGCTTCGCGGCCTACGGGTCTCGTACGGGAAGCAGCTCGTCTTCTTCGAGTTCGCCGCCCATCGCGTCCCTCATCTGCGGCTGCCTCCGCCGACCGGGGAGATCCGGCAAGGAGTTGATCTCGAAGAGTTGGACCCGATCTCCAAGGTGCCGTTGCGGGTGCTCATCGAGCCGGCCGAAGCGGCGGTGGGGGCATTCGTGCGCTTCGTCGGCCCATTGCCCGAGCGCCTCGAGAGTCAGACCGAGGCGGAAGCGATCCTCGAGCATGCGCTGCCGGAAGGGCGCTACGAAGTCGAGCTGCACGCCTTGGGCTACGCGGTAGAGCGCAGCGCCTTGCAGATCGACGCGGGCGAGAGCGCCGAGCTCGTGCTGCGGCCGAAGCCTCTGCCCGCGGTGAGCGTGCGTCTGCGCCATCCGGCGGAGGGTGACCAGGTCTCCTTGGTCACGGAGCACGCGTCGTTCGACGTCACCGAGCGCGTGCTTGCGGGGCAGACGATCGGGCTACCGGGAGAAGAGTTTCGCTTCGTGATCGAGACTGAGCGCGGCGATCCGCCGCGCTACGTCGCCGTCGATCGTGCGCGAGCGCTCGCGGAAGGATCGCTCGAGCTTCGCAGTTTCGAGCCGGCGATCGTCCACGGACGCGTCGTCGATCCGGAGAGCAGCCTGCGCTTCGAGGGCACGGTGGCGCTGATCGGGCGCCATCGACTCGGAGCTTGGGCACACGAGAGCAGCGATCTGGAGAACCTCTCGGGCGCCAGGATCGACGCGTGGTTCGCGATCCCGATCGAAGGGGAGGGATTGTTCTTCCTGGTGGTGCAGGCGAAAGACGCGGACTTTCCGGCGCGGATCATGCCGGTCTGCTTGCCGGCGCGAGGCGTCGACGTGCGCGTCGATCTCGGCGACGTGATCGTCGGCGTACCTGCTCCGCTCACGCTAGAGCTCCCCGAAGACGCCTCGACCGAAGGCCATGCGCTCGCTTGGCAGCGCATCGGATGGATGGATACGGATGACGCCTGGCCGTTCCCGTTCGACCATCGTGGTCGCTGGTACGGTCCCGATCTTGCCGCTGGAGATGTTCTGCGTTGGATCGCTCCGGAGCTCGAGTCCGAGGACGAAGAACCTGCCTCGAACTCTGCGGTTCCACCGGTCCTCGATGTCGAGGTACGCTGGGTGCTCGAAGGATCTGGTCCGTGGAACCTGCGAGTTCCCACGGGTGAAGTGCTGCTCGATCTGCGCACCGAGGATGACGCAACGCAGCGCTTCTCGATCCTGGTGGGGACCCAGGAGTTCCGCGCGGAGCCCGGTTCGGTCGTGCTGCGCTACCTCGCGCCCGGACCCCAGCGTCTCGTCCTCTCCGCCGAGGGACACCAGACGGCGATCGTCGATGTCGAGGTTTCGGAAGAGCGGCGGGTCGAGGCCAAGATCGTGTTGCCGCGGCGAAGCTGAGCGTTTGGCGCGCATGCTACGAGCGGCGCCTATTTCAGCTGCGTTCGTCGTCCGCGCAGACCGGAGCTCCGTGCATCCTGACTGCGCCTAGGATGATCCCGGACGGCGGGGCGGCGATACCCGGAGCTGCGATCGAACGACGCTTGGCCGAAGGCGTGGCGATTCGCTTCACGCTGGGGTCGTAGGCTCCACAGGCACGAGCGACTGTGTCCCTTCCCGCCGCAGGATCAGGCGGCACCCGCTCCGCCCCCGCGAGCCCCCGTGCTCAAGCGCATGCCCGTACTAGTCCGATAGTACGCCCATGCTCCGCCTGCGCGTCGACTCCACCTCCACCGTCCCGCCTTCACGACAGCTCGTCGAAGGCGTGCTCGACGCCATCGCGCGCGGCGCACTCGAAGAGGGCGCCCGGCTGCCGAGCGTGCGCGAGCTCGCGGCGGAGGCGTTGGTGAACCCGAACACCGTCGCGAAGGCGTATCGCGAGCTGCAGTGGCTCGGTGCGGTGCGTGCGCGGAACGGCTCGGGGGTCTTCGTCGCGGAGCAGGGCACGGACATCGCCGTCGATGCGCGGCGGAGTGCGACGCTCGAGGAGTTCGCGCGCGCCGCGGAGACGGCGTTGCGCGCGGGGCACACGAAGGGAGAGCTGCAGCGGGTGCTGCGGGAGTTCGAAGCATGAGCGGAACGACGATCCTGAAAGCTCAGGGCCTGGAGCTCTGGCGCGGCAAGAAGGCGGTGCTGCGGGGCTTCGACTTGGAGCTCACGCCGGGTGCGGTAACCGTGCTCCTGGGGCGGAACGGCGGCGGGAAGAGCAGCTTCCTGCGCGCGTGCTTGGGGCTCTTGCCCTGGCGCCGAGGCACGCTGGAGGTGCTCGGCCTCGATCCGCGGCGCCGGCAGCGCCAGGTGCTGGAGCAGGTGGGCTACGTCCCCGATGTTCCCGATGCGTACGAGTGGATGAAGGCGCGGGAGCTCATGCGCTTCCTGGCCCCGCACTATCCGAGCTGGGATGCCGCGGAAGCGGAGCGCTGCTTGGAGCGCTTCCACGTGCCGCACGATGTCCCGCTCGCGGGGCTCTCGCGCGGACAAGGTGCCTTGCTGATGCTCGCGGCGG
Organism: Planctomycetota bacterium; assembly: GCA_016719295.1. Classification (GTDB taxonomy): domain Bacteria; phylum Planctomycetota; class UBA1135; order UBA1135; family JADKAF01; genus JADKAF01. The sequence continues at coordinate 4,149,255 of JADKAF010000001.1, read as the reverse complement.
CGCTCGCGCCGAAGCCGAAGCTGCTCCTGCTCGACGAGCCCTTCGCCGGCCTCGACGCCGTGGCGCGCGAAGAGGTGCTGCGCGCGCTGATCGGCGCGCTCGGCGAGGGCGAGGAACGGAGTGTCCTCTGCACGACGCACGACCTCGATGTCGCGGCGCGCATCGCCGATCGCATCGCGTGGCTCGAGGATGGTCGCATCCGCGAGCACGGGACGCTGCCGGAGGTGCTCGGCGCGACGGACGACGAAGAGCTCGCCGGGGCGCCGCGGCGCCTCGCGGAGAAGTTCCTCGGCGTGGAGATGTCGAGCCATGCGTAGCGCGATGATCGCAGTCGCGGCCCTGCATCGAGAGGGTCGAACGCAGCGCGACACGCTGGTGAAACTCGCCGCGGTGACACCGCTCCTCGTCGGCGCGATCACCTTCGCGCTGCTCTGGAACGGCTCCACGAGCCGCGACACCGTGGGAGCCTCCGCGCTCTGCGCACTGCTGCTCGGCTACGCGGGGATCGCTCCCGGACTGATCGCCGGGGAGCGCGAGCGCGGGACGCTCGGCTTCCTTGCGCGCACGCCGCGCGCGCTGCGGGCGGCGTTCGGCGCGAAGCTCCTGGCTCTCGTGGTCGCGCCGCTCGCCATCGGTGCCTTCGGCGCCGTCTGTGCGATGGCGATCCGCGCGGCGATCTCGGCCGGAGCGCCCTCCGCGTTCTTCGGCTGGACCGAGGGCTATGCGGTCCTGGGCCTCTTAGTCGCGCTCTGGACCTTGCCGCTCGGCGCCTTGCTGCGCTCGGGGCTCGTGATGCCAGCGGGACTGCTCCTCGCGGCCGCGCTCTTCGTTCCGCTGGGGCTGCGTCTCGACGCTCCGCGCATGGGCGGTGTGCGGATCGCTGCGGTCGGCGTGGTCGTTGCTGCGACCGTCTCCGGTTGGCTCGCGTTGCAGCGAAGTCAGAGGAACGGAGGGCGCCTCCTGCAATCCGCCGCGTGCGCGGCGCTGCCGCTCCTCGTGCTGGTGCCTGGGCTACACGCCTGGGCAAGCGCTGTGGCGTCGAAGAACGCCGGACGGTCGATTCCTGTACCCGTCGCGGATCGAACGCACCTCGACGAAGCCTATCTCGGGGCGGACGGACGCAGCCTCTATCTCAACTTCATACCGCTGGGAGCCATGCGGTACATCTCGCTGGTGCTCGATGTGCAGACCGGTGAGGTTCAGCGCGAGGAAGAGGGCAGCTATTACTCGAACCTCGGTGTCTTCGACGGCACGCAGATGATCTCGGGGAGCTTCGGGAGGCACTCCTTGCTCGTGCACTCGCGCTCCGAAGAACGAACGAACACGGTGTTCGAAACTCGTAGCGGCGCCATCCTGGGTGAGCGTGCTTCGGGCAGGCGCAACTCGATCGATCCCGAACTCGATGGCTGGATGCGGCGCGCGAAGCGCGAGACGACACCGTGGCGGGATGAGCACGGGCATCGCCTCTGGTTCCACGGCGGAAGAGGAGAGATCGAGACCGCAGAGGGCGAGATCGAAGTGCGAGAGGCGCCCCAGGACGCGCGCTTCGTGGCGATCGGAAGCAACATCCGGAGGAGCACGGGCGACTCCAAGCTGCGCATGTGGGATCACCTGCGCTGGCGAGAGATTCCCAAGATGGAGCCCAGCCGGCGATACCTAGGAACGCTGCTCTCTGGTTGGCTCACCCAGACCACCGGGGCGTGGGAGATCATCGATCCGGAGGCGGGCGTCTCGAAGCTCAGCATCTCGCGCGAGGCAACAGACGAGGATAGCGTGGTGTCCGTCCTGCCCCTCCGAGAAGGCCTGGCGCTGATCTCCACCCACGACTGGGAGACGGGAAACGGTAGGCGCTGGCTGCTCGACCCGAAGCAGAGCGCTCTCCGCGCGCTTGCCGTGCGAGGCGTCGATGCGCAGAGGATCCGCGGCGTCGATCACGGAGGCTACTTCTTCTGCGAAGCGCGCGACGAGCGCGACCGTCTCCTGCTCATCGTCCATCTCGAGCGTGCTATGCGCCTGGCGCGACTCGACGTGAACGCCGCATCTCTCGAAGTGCTGAGCTGCGTCGAGAGCCAGACTGGCGAGTCCCCGCTCTTCGCCATCGCGACGGTCGGCCCCGACGAAGTGCTCGTGCTCACCGAGCGCCGCATCCTCCGCGCCTCCTTCGCCACGGATCGCAGCACCGTCCTCTACGAGGTGGACCAGCCATGATCGGAGCCCATCTCCGGAAGGAAGCGCGCGCGCTGCGCACCACGCTGCTCGGCACTGCGCTGATCGTGCCTCCGCTCGCCCTCGCAAGTACGGTGCTCGCGCGCCGCTCGGCCGCGCTCGACGCGGGCGACGTGCGCTGGATCGTTGGCGGCGCATTGGCGCTCGCCGTCGCGATGCTCGTGCCGCCGCTCGTCTCGCGCGAACGTGCGCGCAGCGGCGCGCTCTTCCTCGAGCGCGTACCGAACGGCCTCCGCGTCGGCGTCGCCGCGAAGTGGTGCAGCGCCTTCGCGCTGCTCGCGTTCGCTGGCGTCGTCGCGGCGCTGAGCTTCGTCCTTGCCACGGTCGGCGCGCCCGAGCTCTGGAAGCACCTCGTCTTCGATCGGCAGCTCGCGGCCGTGCTCACCGCAGGTGGCGGGCTCGCGTTCTGGCTGCTCATGGCGGCGTGCTGGCTGCCGCGCTCGGCGCTCGCCGTTCCGGGCGGGCTGATCGCGGCGGGCCTCCTCGCGTGGCCCTTCGCGCTGGGCAAAGCGACCTATGTGCTCCCATTCCTTGCGGGCGATCTCGCGTGGTTGGGCTTCAGCGTCGCCTTGGCGGCGAGCGTCGCGGCGTTCTTCGGGTTCACGCGCGGCCTGCGCAGCGGGGCGCGAGGCGGGAGTGCCTTCTTCTGGAGCGTGCCGGCGCTGCTGTGTCTCACCGCGTCTCTCTCGGCGTGGCAAGTTCGGCGCGACCACGAGCTGGATCACTTTGCGCTCACCGATCCGGAGGCGCGGATCGACTCGGTCCTCATCGATGCGCAGGGGAAGCACGCCTATCTCAACTACAAGCGCTATCAACGCCTGAGCTACGCGGGCGTTCTGGATCTACGGACGGGGGCCTGGGAGCAGCTCGGTGGGGAAGGCATGCACGTGGTGGGCTCCTATCGTCAGGACAACCCGTTCACGCTCTCGGACACGGTCATGCCGGCAGAGATCGTCGGTTTCGTTGGCGTCTCGTGTGCTCCGGTCGTGTGGATGGCTGCGGAATCGCGCCGTGAGCTCTTCGTGGATCACGCGCGCTTCGAGAAGCAGCCCCACTTCGATCCTCTGCATTGGGCTAGCCACGAGCTGGGATCTGAAGTGCGCGAAGAGCGCTCGCGGCACTCGAGCCTGCGCTGGCCTGACGGTCGACGCGTGTGGCTGTTCGGGGGAGCCCTCGAGGTCGAGCGACCGGGGGAAGCGCCCGAACGCATCGCGTTGTCAGGAGAGAAGCCGTGGGCCTGGTGGTTCGACGACGACTACTCGTTCTGGCTGATGGATGCGGCGGGCCCTTCGAGGCGACGTGGACTCTTCGATCTACATCGGGTGAAGCTCTATCCGGACCAGGCGACGATCGCCGCCGAGTCGCATACCTTCGCCTGCCTCGCGAGCGGTTGGCTCTACGCGGTGCGCAAGCAAGGTCAGCTCGTCTGGCGCCGCGTCGATCCCGAAAGCGGCATCGTGCAGGACGCCTCACCGATGCACCCGGACGACCACCTCGTGCGGAACCTGGGCGGCGATCGCCTCCTCGTCCAGCGCGGCGCGGCCTTCGAGGTCGTGGATCTCGCGACGCAGCAGCGCGAGCCCGTGCGCGTCGATGCGCTGCCGAACGGGGCGCGCGCCCTGCGCCAGCGGAATCGCTCGCCGGCCGGGCATCCGCTCTTCGTCGTCAACGGGGAAAGCGAGGGGATGCTCGTGCGCTACGACGCGGAGACGCAGGCGCTCGTCGGCTCGACCGCGTTCCCGATCGAAGGCAAGCATGAGCCGCTGCTCTGCGTCGGCGCGCTCGACGACGCCTCGGCCTACGTGCTCGTCGGCCGGCGCCGGATCGCGCGCGTGCGCTTCGGCAGCGCGGAGGCGGAGCAGCTCTTCCCGCGCTGAGCGGCGTGCGATCGCTCGACGCGCTCGTGCTCGAGCTTCACTGGTTCTTGAGCTTCAGGATCCTCCGCACCTCGACGCGGTCCGGCAGATGCTGCGTGCCCGTCTCGAGGAGCTGCGAGATGTCGGGCCGCGCGATCGTCTTCGAAACGCGGTCGAGCTCCATCCGCGTCGTGTCGAGCTCGCGTTGGAGGCGTTGCTCGGACGAACGCGCCCGCTGATTGTCGCGCGTGCGCTCGAAGAGGGAACGCGCGAGCGGCAGCCGTTCCTTGGCACCCGCGACCGTGATGCCCTCGGCGCTGAGCGCGGCCTCCAGTCCCGCGTGGCGGAGATCGTCGACCAGCTTCTGGCGATCCTCGTTGCTGAGCTGCTCCTCGGGAGCGCTGGAGAAGACGAGGCGCAGCGCGGGATAGCAGCCGATCACCTTGTTCGCGTAGCTCAGCGTGCGCTGCGTGCTGCTCTCCGCGCTGCCCGCGACGCTGCCGCCCGCCCCGGTCGCGCGCACCTCGATGCTGGTCCCGGCCTTCGCCTTGGCGTGGAACGAGATCTCGAGCGACTTCACGCGCCAGACGACCTGGGCCTGCAGGATCGCGTCGCTGGCAACTCCAGGCTGGTACTCGGGCTTCAGCTGCGCTTGATGGAGGCTCGCGAGCGAGACCTCGACGCGCTCGAGGCCGGTGAGGCGCGTGCGCATCGACTGGATCGCCTCGCCGGTCGTCTGGACGTTCAGCTTGCCGAGGCCGACCAGCGCGAGCGCCTCCACTTCTCCGGAGGCGCTGATCGAGAAGCGATCCTCGCAATCGACGGCCTCGAGCACTTGCGAGCGCTGTGTCGCGCCGCGCAGCGCGGCGGGGTTCGCATAGGCGAGGTCCACTTGCGACACGATGTAGGTCGAACCGCCTTGCTCGGCGAGGAGCGTGCCCGGCTCGAGCTGATCGCCGAGCTGGGGCATCGGACGGACGCCGTAGCCCTGCAGCATGGCTTGGAGCGAGGGCAGGGAGACGCTGAGGTCCGCCTCTCGGGCCGGCGGAGCTGGAGCCGGAGCGCTGGGGTCACACGCCGCGAGGAGGCACGCCGCGATCCCGTGCACGGCGCACGCCGCACGACGGAGCAAGGGGAAGCGGATCGAGATCGGCATGTGGGTCAGCTCTCTGCAAGGGGACCAGCGTGGTGCCGGAGGCGTGGCCTCGCGCGCGGCCATCTTGCGCCCGGGCGCGCCAGCGGGGGAATACGCCTCCCCTCCTCGGCCGCGGATCTCGATCTCGACAGCGGCCCCGCGCTCGCCGATCCTCTCGCGCGTTCGCGTCGGCTCGCGCAGCCGTGCCTACATGGCCCCGGGTCGCCCCAGCGAAGAGGTGTGTCGAGTGATCCGTAGAGCGAGTCCCGCCCTCGGCCTGCTTCTCGTTGGCTGCTCCGTCGGCCCCGACCTCCTGAGCAGCAGCCATCTGGCCTACAACGAGGCCATCCATCGAGCGCAGCACGAGGAGTTCCTGCTGAACCTGGTGCGCATGCGCTACGGCGAGGCGCCGAGCTTCCTCGGTGTCGATGCCATCTCGGCGCAGTTCGAGTTCGAGGCTGAGGTGGGGGGCGAGTTCGGCTTGGTCGAAGGCGAGAGCTCGCGCTTCGGCGCCCCGCGCATCGGCTACGCGGATCGGCCGACGATCACCTTCATCCCGCGGCGCGACGAGGACTTCGTGCGGCGCTTCACCGAGCCGCTCAGCGTGGAGACGCTGTTTCGGATGGTGCGCTCGACCTCGGATGTCGGGCGCTTCTTCGGCATCGTCGTGCTGCGCATGAACGGTCTCGTGAATCGCCACCTCGGCGGCTCGCCCGATTTCGAGCGCGCGGTCGCGCTCATGGTCTCGCTGTACGACGCAGGCGATCTGCGCATCGGCTTCGAGGAGCAACACGTCGCCGCCTCCGAGCCCTTCCCCTCGGCCAACGTTACCCCCGCGCAGCACCTCGAGGCCGCGAAGCTGAGCCAGCGGATCCGCGATCGCGGCGACGGGAGCTCCGAGCTCGTGCTGACGGGGAGCGTGCCGATGCTCTGGATCCGCTCGGGAACTCCCGCCGGTGCGGAGCTGCGCGCGCTGCTCGGCTTGCGCGCGGATCTGGAGACCTTCGCGGTGCGCGAGGGGCAGCGCGATCGCAGCGAGGAGCCGCGGGACCACATCGCGGTGGAGCTGCGCTCCGTCGGCGGGTCGATGCAGGTGATCGCGCACGCGATCGAGGTGCCGGAGGAGGACCTGCAGCGCGGCTTCGTCATGCCGGATGCCGTCTCCGAGAGCGTCCGCACCTACTTCGCCGTGCACTCGTCGGGGCCGGACCTCGGGGAGCCGGGCCTCCGCGTGAGCTACCGCGGCCACGAGTTCCACCTGAGCGACGCGGATCGCGAGTCGAAGCGCACCTTCATGCTCTTCGCCGCGCTGCTGCACTATCAGGTGGCGAGCAAGGCCGGCCAGCGCGCGCCGGTGCTGACCCTGGGAGTCGGGCGTTGAGCTCCGCGCAGCCGTCGCCCCGCTCCTGGTTCCGCTCCCGCGGCGCAGAGCTCCGCCGCGATCTCGGCGCGGACCAAGTGCGCGCGATCCTGGACTCGGGCGAAGGGGCGCTCTGGGTCGACATCGACACGCGCAGTCCCGAGCAGCACGCGTGGCTGCACGAGGTGTTTCGCTTCCACCCGCTCAGCATCGAGGACACGCATTCCACCGAAGGGCGCGTCAAGTTCGAGGTCTTCGAGTTCTATGCGCTCGCCGTCGTTCGCGGCGTGCGCTACCTCGAGGAGACCGACGAGCTCTATGACATCGAGACCTTCAACCTCTGGGCTTTCCTCGGAGCGAACTTCGTCGTCACGGTCCACGGGCCCCACGCGCCGGGCGTCGAGCAGGCCGCCGCGGACCTCGAGCGCAGCGCCGCGCTGATCGAGCGCGACGCCGCGCGGCTGCTGCACCACATCCTCGATGCCACGGTCGACGCCTACTTTCCGATCCTCGATCGCTTGGACGAGTTCGTGGACGGCCTCGAGGAGCGCGTGTTCACGAGCTTCGACCGCGGCGCGCTGCGCGACATCTTCTCGGTGAAGCGCCTGGTGCTCACGCTGCGGCGCCACCTCTCGCCGATGCGCGAGGTGTTCAACACGATGCAGTACCGGCCGTGCGGGTTCATCCCCATGGAGACGCAGATCTACTTCCGCGACATCTACGACCACGTGATCCGGCTCAACGAGTCGCTCGAGAACTATCGCGACCTGCTCAGCACCACGCTCGACGCCTATCTCACGCAGATCAGCAACCGCATGAACCAGGTGACCAAGGGGCTCACCGTGGTCGCCACGCTGAGCGTTCCTTTCGTCGTCGTGAGCGGCATGTGGGGGATGAACTTCGAGGAGATCCCGCTCTCCCACTCGTCAGGCGGCTTCTGGATCATGCTCGCGCTGCAGCTCGGGCTCGGCTTCGGGCTGCTCTGGATCCTGAAGCGCCGCGGCTGGCTCTGAGCCGGGTCAGCGTTCGCTAGCCCAAGATCACGCGGAGCCCCGCCGACAACGCGATGCCTTCGGGGGCGGCGGGATCGACGCTCGCCACCTGCAGGTAGATCGAGAGCTCGAGCAGCAGCGGATCGGCGGCGAACATCGGCAGCGCGAAGCTCCCGGCACCCGGCACGCCGAAGGCGCCGTCGCACGGCAGCGCGAACGCGAAGTCGACGGGGAAGAGGCAGAGCTCGCCGCCGAGCAGCGGGATCGCTGCCGGTGCCGGGCCGATCAGCAGCGCGGCGAGCGTGCCACCGAGCATCTGCGAGCCGGCGATCACGAAGGGCGCGCCGACCTCGGGGCAGCCGGCGATCGCGAGCGTGGGCACGAGCCCGCCGCTGCCGGCGAGACCGTTGCCGTAGCCGAGCGTCGATCCCGAGCACGCGGGGCCGTTGGTGTCGATCTCCCACAGCGACTCGACGGGAGAGAAGCCGGTGCCGCCATCGCCGAGCGGCACGTCGCACACGACGTGCATGCCGGGACCGACCTCGCCGGGAGCGAACGAGCGGAGCTGGTTCGTCGTGTCGTCGAGGAGCAGCGCGCGGCCGCGGCGCAGGCTGTAGCAGCCGCCGTTGATGTCCGATTGGCTCGGCCGCGCGAAGGGCGTGAGCGCGAGCGTCCAGGGATCGACGGCGAGGAGCTTCGGGTTCGCGCTCACGATGCCGGAGGAGACGGTGACGAGGAGCGCTCCGCTCGGCAGGTGATCGAGCGCCATGATCTCCTCGTTGGCGAGCAGGTCGGAGATGCTCGTGCAGAGCACGCTGCCTGCAACGTGGCTGCCGTCCGCGGCGAGCGGGATGCGGAAGAGGCTCGAGCCGCGCGGACCGCAGTCGTTCGGCGACCACCAGGCGCTCGTGCTCGCGATCAGCGAGTTGCTGGGCGCGTGTTAGAGCAGATGCTCGACGGAGAACGAGAACGGCGCGGCGTTCGCCGCATCGAGCAGCGTGCGCACCGTGTCGCTCGCGTCGAGGTACTGGATCGGCTGGCTCGGCGTGCCGTAGGTGTAGTTCTGCTGGTAGTAGACGCGGCCATCGCCGGTGCTCGCGAGCGCGCGGAGTGCATGCCCATTCAGCGCGGCGATCGGAGCCTTCGTGCCGTCGTGCTGCACGATCCAGAGCTTCGTCGTGAACGGCCCGTCGGGCGGCAACGCGCGGTTGATGAGCAGCGCGCCGCGGAACGCGTCGAAGGCGATGCTGCCGGAAGAGCCGCCCTGACCGACGCCGCTCAGGAACTCCGCGCCATGCCCCGTCTCGGGATCGAGGCGGTAGAGCGCCGGCCCGCTGCCGAGGCTGCTAGGCGCCTGCACGAGCAGCTCGCCGTCGCGGAACGGCCCGGTCTGGGCGAACGAGAGGGAGGAGAGCAGCGCGAGCGCGAGCGCGGGACGCGGGGCGAGCGAGGGGAGAGAGGACACGGCGGCACCGGAGCGATGGGAGGGAGTGCTTCCTCTCAAGCGAATGCCGCGAGGCGCGTGTCGGAAACGCGGAAAACTCAGCGCGGCGCGCGATGCCACGCGCGTGCGCGCGGCGCTCGCCAAGCTCCCCAGGCGACCAGCGCGATCCCGCCGAGCTCGAGCACCCAGTTCATCTTCACGAAGCCGACGTAGGTGCCGAGCAGCGAGTCGACCTTGTGGAACGAGGAGGCGCGCACCACCACGAAGCTCGCGATCGCGAGCCCGCCGAGGATCGCGAGCCAGAGCTCGCGCAGGTAGCGTCGCAGCCAGAGGAGCATCGCGGCCCCGCTGCCCACGGCCAGCACGCCGAGCGCGAGGATGAAGAGCTTCTGCACGCCGCCGCGCTGCTCGTACCAGCCGTCGCGCTGCGCGAGATCGCGACCGATCTGCGTGAGCAAGCTCTGCAGGTCGAGCTGCTTGTTGATCCCGAGCGCGACCATGCCGGCGGTGAGCAGCGCCCAGAAGAGGACGACGCGTCGCGCGGGCTCCTCGCTCCGCTGCTCCGCGCGCCCCGCGCGCGCGCAGAGAACCGCCGCGGCGAGGTAGGCCAGCACGGTGATCCAGCCCATCGGCGTCGGGTCGCCTATGCCGGGGGACCAACGCGAGTCATCGATGAAGAACGCGCAGAGCTCCATGCTCGTAGTATGCCGAAGGCGCCGACGGAATCCTCGGGACCGGAACCGATCCTCGCGGCAACCTCGTAGCTGCCATGAACGGAAGCTCGGCAACGTGGGAAGCGCTGCTCGCGGAGCGCGCCTGGCTCGCGCGTCTCGCGCGGGAGCTCGTGCGCGGAGAAGCGGAGGCGGAAGAGCTCGCGGGCGATGTGCTCGCCGATGCGAGCGTGCAGGACGCGCCGCGGAGGGCGGGCCCGCGGGCATGGCTGCGCGCGTTGGCGCGACGCCAGGCGGCGCTGCGAGAACGGAGCGCGCGGCGCCTTGAGGAGCGCGAGCGCCGCGCCGCGCGGAACGAGACCCAGCCTTCGGCGCTGGAGGCCGCGGCGGCGTTCGAGGTTCAGCGCGCCGTCGCCGAGGCCGTCGCGGCGCTCGAGGAGCCGTTCCGTACCACGGTGCTCCTGCGCACCTGGGAGAACCTCCCTCCGCGCGAGGTCGCGCGCGTGATGGGCTGTCCGGTCGAGACGGTTCATTCGCGCACGAAGCGCGCGCACGAGAAGCTGCGTGCGGCGCTCGACGCGCACTACGCGGGGCGCCGCGATGGGTGGGCGGTGCCGCTCTTCCTGCTCCAGCAGCGCCTTCCGCGCGGGACCGAGAGCGGGTTGCTCTTGGGGGTGGCGCTCGGTGGCGGAGGGAAGCTCGGGCTCGCCTTGGCTGCGGCTGCGTGCGCGATCGCGGTCGGCATCTGGCTCGCGCCGCGTGCAACGCCGCTCCCGCCGGAGCTGTCCGTACGGGCGGGCGAGGAACGCGACCCTTTGATGGATGCTCCGCGCGCATCGACGGCGGAGCGCATGCTCGCTGACTCCCTCGCGACCGCCGAGCCCGTGCCACAGGAGGCGCTGGTGGAGCGATTCCTCGTGCGCGGTCGTGTGATCGCCGACGAGGACGAACGCCCGCTGTTGCCGCTCGTGGCCTACCTGCGCGGATCGGGCATCTCGCGCGAGGAGCTGACGCTGCGCGTCGGTCCCGCGCCGGAGATGTGCTTCGAGGTCGCGCTCACGCTCGAACAGGCGACGCGGATCCGCGAGCTCGGCTTCGAGCTGGCGGAGCGCGCGCCGCTGCGTCGGAGCCTCCAGCGCGAGACCTTGGAACGTGCGTCCGAGCACGCGCTCGATCTCGGAGCGCTGCGCTCTCTTCGTGGGTCGAGCTATGCAGGTCATGTCGTCGATGGCGCCGGCCGTGCCGTCGCCGGAGCGCGCTTGCTCGTTCCGCGGACGCGCGTCGGCTGGGGGGCGGCGCGGCACGCCCAGAATCTGCTCGCGGACGCGGAAGGGGTCGGCACGACGGATGCGAACGGCCGCTTCGTCCTCCGGGAGCGCATCGAAGCCGCGGTCGCGCACACGCATCTCTTCGCTGTGACGGTGAACGGTCTCGGATGGGCACGCATCGCTCCGACCCGCGGCGGCGCTCCTCCGCCCGATGAGCTCTCGATCCGCTTGCGGCCGAACGGCGTCTTGGTCGCGCGGGTTCTCGACGAGCAAGGAGAGCCTCTCGTCGGTGCTCGCGTCGTCGTTCGGCCGCGCTGGTCACCTCTCGGCGTCGAACGATTGGAGACGGTGTTCTCCGTTGCGAACGATCCACTCGTCTCCGCGCGCTTCGAAGCCGTGAGCGACGAGCACGGCATCGCGCGCTTCGCGACGCTGCCGTTCGGCGACCCCGCGGAGGGACCCTCGGAGCTGTGGTCACAGTTCACGGTGCGCGTCGAAGCCGATGCGGGTCCTTGCGGTCCGTGGTATGTCGTGCGCTTGGAGGAGGATCGCGAAGTCGAGATCGAGCTCCGCGCGCGTGCGGGCGAGATCGAGGTAGAGGAGCAACCAGGGGCTCCTCCGATCGAGACGCGCGTGCTGAGCGGTCGCGCCACGGACGCGAGCGGAGCTCCCGCACGCGGGTTCCTCCTCTTCGTCGGCGGGCGCTGCCTCGCGCAGGTCGGGGCCGATGGCACCTTCCGCGTCGAGCAGTTCCCGCTCGGACCGCAGCAGGTCGTGCTCGCACAGTCGCCGGAGGCGGGGCCGGGGTGGACGGGTCGCTATACGCCAGAGGTCGTCGATGCGGCGGCAGGTTCGGTGCACTTCGTGCTCGAGCGACGCCCCGACCCGGGCTTGGAGCTGCGCTTCGAACATCGCTGCGCTCTGCCACCGACCGGCACCCTCGAGATCGAGCTGGTCGCGGGCGAGCAGGCGTTGCCGGAGAGCGTCACGCTCCAGGCGGCGCTCGTGAAGCGGGATTCCACCGGGATGGCGAACTTCACCTACGCAGGCATGCGGGAGGCCAGCAGCGCCGCCGAGGTGCTCGGCGATCTGGAGAGCCCTTGGCTCCAGAGCCTCCGCGTCCGACCCGCGCTCGGCCGGCGCGTCGTCCTCCACCACGCCGACACCACGCAACCGGTGCGCATCGAAGCCCGCGCCGGCGATCTCCGCGGCTCCGTCGAGGTGCAAGCGCACCCGCACACCGTCGTCCGCACCATCCTGTCGATCAAGTAGGGGTCAGACCCCTATCTGATCGACACTGTCGATCAACAAAGGGGTCTGACCCCAGTTGATCGATGGGGGTCAGAGGCCGGGGAGGTCGTCGAGGCTGCGGGCGTTCTTCTGGCGCTGGTAGGTGGCGAGGCCTTCGGGGCCCTTGCGGGCGGCCCATTGGTCCAGCTCGTCGCGTTCGCCGACGTAGCGGTAGCGGGGGACGCCGAAGCCGCAGGAGGTGGAGGCGCGCTCGACGGCGATGCGCACGATGCTGCGCGTCGCGGGGTGCGGCGGGAAGTGCGCGGCGAGAGTGGGGAACTTAGGATCGCTCGGGCGCACGATCTCGGCGCGGCCGTAGAGGCGCGCGATCTTCGGCTTCCCTTCGAAGGCGCAGAAGAGCAGCGTGATGCGCCCGTTCTCCTGCGCGTGCGCGATCGTCTCGACGCCGCTGCCGACGAGGTCGAGGTAGGCGACCTCGCGCGGCCCGAGGATGCGGAAGGAGTCGAGCCCCTTCGGCGAGAGATTGATGTGGCCGTCGCGCGCGAGGGGTGCGGTCGCGACGAAGAAGAGCTTCTGCGCGCGGAGGAACGCGGCGAGCTCGTCGCTGATGTGATCGGTAGCCTTGCCCATGCGGGCAATCTACTCGTCTACGCGAGCAGATGCCTGCGCGAGAGCACGCCGCCGGAGAGGTCGCGCGCGCGGAAGCCACGCTGCAGCAGGAGGCGCGTCGCGAGATAGGCGCGCTGACCCGAGCGACAGAAGACGTGGATCTCGCGCTCGCGCGGCAGCTCGGAGAGCCGCGCGCGCAGCTCGCCGAGGGGGATGTGCACGGCGCCGGGGACGCTCTCGGCTTCGACCTCGCTCGCTTCGCGCACGTCGAGCAGCAACCCCTCGCCGCGCTCGGCCCAATGCGCGAGCGGCAGGTCGCCGCGCAGCGTGTTCGCGGCGATCATCCCGGCCAGGTTCACCGGATCCTTCGCGCTGCCGAACTGCGGCGCATAGCAGAGCTCGGCTTCCTCGAGGTCGTAGACGGTGGCGCCCATCTGGAGGAACGCCGCGAGCGCGCTGATGCGCTTGTCGACGCCGTCCTCCCCGCAGGCCTGCGCGCCGAGCAGCTTGCCGTCGCTCTTCCGGAAGAGCAGCTTCAACGCGATCGGCTTCGCTCCGGGGTAGTAGCCCGCGTGCGAGCCCGGATGCAGGTAGACCTTCTCGTAGTCGCTCTCGCCGCGACGCCGCAGCGCCTTCTCGGTGGCGCCGGTCCACGCCACCGCGAGCCCGAAGAGCCCGACGATCGCCGTGCCCTGCGCGCCGCGGAACGCGCTCTTGCGTCCCGCGATCGCATCGGCGGCGATGCGGCCTTGCCGATTCGCGGGGCCGGCGAGCGCGACGAGCGCGGCGTCGCCCGTCACCGTATCGCGCTCTTGAACCACATCGCCGACGGCGTAGATGTGCGGGTCGCTCGTGCGCATCTGCGCATCGACGCGGATCCCGCCGCGCTCGCCGATCGCGAGCCCGGCCGCCTTCGCGAGCGCGGTATCGGGGCGCACGCCGAGCGCGAGCACGACGAGGTCGGCGGGCAGCGCTCGGCCCGCTTTCGTGGACACAGTGAGCGCGCCATCGGCGCCGCGCTCGAAGGCCGCGACGCCGTCGCCGAGCACGAGCTCCACGCCATGCGCGCGCAGGCGCTCTTCGACGATCCGCGCGAGCTCGCGATCGAGCGGCGGGAGAACTTGATCGAGCAGCTCGACGACGGTCGTGGCGATGCCGCGTCGCGCGAGGTTCTCCGCGGTCTCGAGGCCGATGAACCCGCCGCCGACGACGACGGCGCGTCCGCGGCGCTGCGCGGCGACGTGCGGACCGTCGCGCTCGATCCACGCGCGCATCGCCCGCGCGTCGGGAACGGTGCGCAGCGCGAAGATGCCGGGCAGCTCGATGCCGGGGAACGGCGGGCGTACGGAGACGGCGCCCGGAGCGAGCACGAGCGCGTCGTAGCTCTCGCTCCGCGTCGCGCCGCTCGCGACCTCACGCAGCGTGACGCGCCGCGCGGCCGCGTCGATCGCGACGGCTTCGCAGCCGGTGCGCACGTCGAGCGCGAGCTGCGCGCGCAGCGTCGCCGCGGACGCGACGAGCAAGCTCTGCTCCTGCTCGATCACGCCTCCCACGTGGTACGGCAGACCGCAGTTCGCATAAGAGACGAAGGGGCCGCGCTCGATCAGCACGATCTCCGCGTGCTCGTCGAGGCGGCGGAGACGTGCCGCGCAAGAGGCGCCGCCCGCGACGCCGCCGATGATGAGGACTCGCATGAGGTCCTGAGGATGCGATCTCATGCGCGCTTGGGCATGGACCGAAGGGCGTAGCGCGCGTGTTCAGCGCGCGAAGCCGAGCTCGCTCGCCCCGAGCCCGAGCGCCGCGCAGAGCAGCAGAGTCTTCGCCATCCCGAGCTTCCAGCGCAGCAGCGCGAGGAACGCGAGCGACGAGAGCAGGAGGGCCGCGACGTTCAGCGTCTCGAGACGCGGGAGCAGGAGCCGCAGCGGCCCCGCGTGGTGCTCGTCCACGCTGCCGAAGAGGACGTGCAGCGCGAACCAGAGCGAGAGGTTCGCGATGACCCCGACCACGGCGGCGGAGATGCCGCCCAGCATGCCATCGAGCGAACGGCTGCCGCGCAGACGCTCGACGTACGGCGCGCCGAGGAAGATCCAGAGGAAGCACGGCACGAAGGTGACCCACAGGGCGACGAGCGAGGCGATCGTCGCGACGAGCGGAGGCGAGAGCGCGCCCGCGTGGTTCCAGCCGCCGAGAAAGGCCACGAACTGGAGCACGAGGATCAGCGGCCCCGGCGTCGTCTCCGCGAGGCCGAGGCCATCGATCATCTGCTGGGGCTCGAGCCACGCGTAGCTGCGCACGGCTTCGTCCGCGACGTAGGCGAGCACGGCGTACGCGCCGCCGAAGGTGACCACGGCGCACTGCGAGAAGAAGCTCGCGACGTCGAGCAGCACGGGCGGGAAGCCGAGGCGCGGATGCAGCAGCGCGAACGGCAGGGCCCACAGCGCGCCGAAGCCGCCGAGCAACGCGAGCGCGCGCCGCAGCGTGGGGGAGGGCGTCGCGCGCAGCGGCACGGGATCGGGCTCGGCGGTGGTCGTGCTGGCGAGGTTCCCTCGGCGCGCGATCGCCCAGCCCGCGAGAGCTGCACCCGCGATCACCAGCGGGAACGGGACGCCGAAGAAGAAGAGCGCCGCGAACGCCGCCGCGGCGATGGTGCCGCGGCCCGCGCGTCCGCGCGTGCGCTTGCCGAGGCGCAGCAGCGCCTCGAAGACGATCGCGAGGACCGCGGCCTGCACGCCGAAGAAGAGCGCGTCGATCCACGCGATGCGCTCACTCGCGACGTAGAGCGCCGAGAGTACCAGCATCGCGAGCGCACCCGGCAGCACGAAGAGCACACCGGCGCAGAGTCCGCCGCGCGCGCCGTGCAGCAGCCAGCCGAGATAGGTCGCGAGCTGCTGCGCCTCCGGTCCGGGCAGCAGCGTGCAGAACTGCAGCGCGTGCAGGAAACGCGCCTCCGAGATCCAGCGCTTCTCCTCGACGACGATGCGGTGCATCACCGCGATCTGACCCGCGGGGCCGCCGAAGGAGAGGCACGCGACGCGCAGCCAGACCGCGAGCGCTGCGCGGAACGGCACGGGGTCGGCGTTGGCTTGCAGTGGGTCGCTCAGAGTCGGCTCAGCAGATCGGCGGCTTGCCCGGCGGGGTCCTTCGTCTGGATCGCTTCGCGCACGATCCCGTCCGAACCGATCACGAAGGTGAGCCGCTTCGGGTAGCCATCGGAGGTGCTCTGCGCCGCGCCGTAGGCGATCGCGGTCGCCTTCGAGGTGTCGCAGAGGAGCTGGAACGGATAGTCGAACTTCTCGGCGAACGCGCGGTTCTCCGAGATGGAGTCGAAGGAGATGCCGAGGATCACGGCGCCCTTCGCGACGAAGTCGCGGATTCGATCACGGAACCCGCAGCCTTGCTTCGTTCACCCGGGGGTGTCGGCCTTGGGATAGAACCAAAGCACGACCGTCTTGCCGCGCAGGTCGGCGAGGCGCACGCGCTGGCCGCGGTGGTCCTCGAGCTCGAAGTCGGGGGCTTCCTTGCCGGGGGCGATCATCGTTCCTCCTCGCGAGGGCTCGGGGTTGTCCGAGGCCTGCGCTGCGTGGATCATCTGCGGCCGCACGCTAGCCGGAGGCAGGGCCCGCCGCAACGCTCGCGTGCTCGAGGAGTCGAAGGAAGATCATGCGCAACTCGTCCCGCGCGACCGCGCTGCTGCTGTCGCTCTTCGCGTTGGCTCCGGCGCAGGGGTCGGCGCAGCAGATCCCGCGCGATCTGCCGCACGAGAGCTGGTCGGTCATCAACTTCGGCGGCGGTGACGCAGGCTACGCCCACGTCGCGCGCGTCGTGGTGCTGGCCGATGGCGACGGCGCGCCGCAGGTGCTGAGCAGCGAAGCGACGCAGATGAAGATCGGGCGCCTCGGCTCGACCATCGAGGTCCAGGCCAAGGTCGAGACCTGGGAGCGGCTCGACGGCTCGCTCGTGCGCGTGCGCTCCGTCTCCAAGCTCTCGGCGAACGAGATGGTGAGCGAGGTCGAGTTCCGCGACGGCAAGGCGATCCTCACCACGAAGGGCGTCGGCAAGACGCGCACGAAGGAGATCGACTGTCCGGCCGATACGCTCGGCCCCTACGCGCTCGCGCAGAAGATCGAGCGCGAGCTCGCGAAGGCCGGCACGACGCTGGAGGCTCGCATCTGGTCCACGGATCTCTCCAAAGCCATTGCGCTGAAGGTGCGCATCGTCGGCGAGGAGGAGATCGAGCACGGCGGCAAGAAGGTGCGCGCGATCCGCGTCGAGACCGAGCCGCAGGTGAAGGGGATCCCGAAGTCGGTGAGCCACGGCCTCCTCGATGGCACGGAGCTACGCACCGAGGTCGAGATCCTCGGCATGAAGATGATCGCGCGCGCCGCGACGAAAGAAGAGGCGCTCGCGGCCGGGAGCCAGAGCGCGAAGCTGAGCCCCGAGCTCTTCACGCCCACCATGGTGGTCGAGTCGAGCTTCCTGCCCGCGCCTCGGCGCGCCGAGCGCGCCGTCGTGCGCGTGCGGCCGCGCGATGGCGCGAAGCTCGAGCTGGTCGAGGACGAGCGCCAGCGCTCGCTCGGACGCCTGGAGGACGGCGCGTCGCTCTTCGAGCTGCGCGCGGTGACGCCGCCCGCGGGGCTGCGCGGCCAGCGCCCACTCGGCGGCGATCGAAGCGCGCTGCCCGCGGAGGTGGCGGAGGCGCTGCTGCCGAGCTCGATGATCCAGTCCGATGCGCCGGAGCTCGCGGAGATCGCGCAGCAGGTCGTCGGGGAGGAGCCCGAGGCATGGCGCGCCGCGCAGGCGCTCGAGCGGTGGGTCGAGGCGAACCTCACCGACAAGAACATGGACGTCGCGTTCGCTTCCGCGCTCGAGGTGTGCAGGAACCGCTCGGGCGACTGCAGCGAGCACGCGGTGTTCCTCGCGGCACTCTGCCGCGCCGCGGGCATCCCCGCCCGCGTGTCGATGGGCCTGCTCTACATCGGCGGCATCTGGGGCGGGCACGCGTGGAACGAGGTTTGGATCGAGGGGCGCTGGTACGCGCTCGACGCGACCCTGGGCCTCGGGCGCTGTGACGCGCTGCACCTCGCGTTCTCGAAGATGTCGCTGAAGGAAGGCGGCTTCGCGGCGGAGTTCGCTGGGCTCCTCGAGAACCTGGGCAAGCTCGATCTCTCCGTCGAGGAGCTCGTGCTCGCGCGCTACGTCGAGCCGCGCCGCGACGCGGCGCGCGTCGTCGACGGCTGGTTCCACGACGAAGCGTGGGGGATCCGCTTCCGCTTGCCCGAGGGCGCGCAAACGCAGGTCGCCCAGCCGAAGGCCGCGATCGGCTTCGAGGTCGCGGAGATCGAGATCGCGCTCCCCGAGGGCGCCTCGATGAAGTGCGAGCTCCGCGCGTACGACGCCGCGGCCGACGGCGGCTATCCGAGCTTCCTCGGCAAGGTGCAGGGTTCGGAGCTCAGCGTCGACGGCCGCCAGGCACTCCGCGTCGGCGACGGCGGCCTGCGCCGGGTGCTGATCCGCGCGGGCGCCAAGGTCTTCGAGCTCAAGTTCTCCCGCGTGAAAGGCGAGCCCGCCGAGGCAGCCTACGCCTCCATCCTCTCCTCGATCGACTTCGACTTCTGATGACCACGGCGCAGCTAAGGTGCCTGGCACCTTAGCTGTGCAGTGGAATGGTGCGCATGGAACTCTTCGCTCTGCTGGCTGAGATCGAGTACCCCGAGATCGACCCGATCGCGTTCAAGATCGGGCCGCTCGTGGTGCGCTGGTACGGCATCGCTTACGTCGCGGGTCTCTTCGCCGGCGTCTGGTTCCTGCGCAAGATCGCGCGCTCGAAGGCCTACCGCTTCCACGAGAACGACGCCTCCGACTTCATGATCTGGACGCTGGTCGGGATCATGGTCGGCGGGCGTCTGGGCTCGATGTTCTTCTACAACTTCAAGGCGCTGCTCGACGACCCGATGCGGGTCTTCCGCGTCTGGGAGGGCGGCATGGCCTTCCACGGCGGCGTGATCGGCGTCGTGCTCGCGATCGTGCTCTTCACGCGGCGGCGGAAGATCCCGCTGCTCGCCTTCGGCGACGCCGCCGTCTGCTGCATCCCGCCCGGCCTCTTCTTCGGCCGCCTCGCGAACTTCGTGAACGGCGAGCTCTGGGGTCGCGAGACCGATGTGCCCTGGGCGATGCGCTTCCCCGCCGATCCCGAGGATCTGCTGCGGCACCCGAGCCAGCTCTACGAGGCGGCCCTGGAGGGCGTCGCGCTGATGGCGCTCCTCTGGATCGCCAAGGCGACCATCGCGCGACGCCTGGCCTTCGGGTTCCTGGGCGGCCTCTTCCTCTTGGGCTACGCGCTCGCGCGCAGCACGGTCGAGCTCTTCCGCGAGCCCGATGCTCACATCGGCTTCGTCGTGGGCGAGTTCACGATGGGGCAGCTCCTCTCCGCGCCGATGATCGTGATCGGGGCCTGGCTGATCACCCGCTCCTGGCTGCTCCGGAAGACCGGGGACACCCCGGAGAGGGCCCGCGCCGAGGCATCGGGGTAGGGGCAGAGACGGAAAGTCGCTTCAGGCATTGCCTGCGACAAGTTGTCGTGCTAGGGCAATGACCTTCCTTGCCTCCCCCTGGTTCCCTCGTCCCGCCCGCGGAGGATCACATGCGGTTCGGTAATCTCACCCTCGCAAGCCTGCTGGCGCTCGGCGCCGGCCTCTCCCACGCGCCTCTCGGCGCCCAGTGCGTCTACGGCGGCGGTGGCGGCGGCGGCGTCGTTTCTGGGGGCGGAAGCAACAACGGGGGCAACAGCAACAGCGGGGCGAGCAACCGCGGCGGCTCGAATCGCGCCGGCGGCGGCGGCAGCAGCGTCTCGACTCCCGCGAGCACCCCGGCGGGTCCGTCGACGGGGGCTCCGGACAGCGGTCCGGCGACTGGCGCCCCGACGCCTGGCGGACCCGCGGTTCCCGCGACCGGGCCGAGCACGCCCGGGGTCAGCACGCGCGGTCGCGGCGGCATGGCGCTCGATCTGCGGCGCCACGAGCACAGCCAGAAGCTGCTCGCGCTCGAGTGGGACTATGCCTCCGTGATGGATGTCGAGAAGTCGAACGCGAACGCCCCGACGTCCTCCGAGGGCCGCATGCAGGCGCTCTCGCGCGAAGCGGCCCTAGCGAAGCTGACCGCCAAGGACAAGCGCCCGCTGCTCGTGCTGCGCGAGTGCGAAGGCTGCGCCGGCAGCGAGGTCGCGCTCTTCCAGCGCAAGATCGACAACGAGCGCACGCAGGTTCTCGCGCAGTTCTTCCACTGCGTGAAGTTCCGCCCGAACGTGCTGGCCCCGAGCCATCCGTTCCGCCAGCTCTTCGATGCCGAGAAGCCCGCGCACCTGATGTTGGTCTCGGCGGACGGCACGACGGTGATCCCCTTCGACGGCGCGCAGTCGCAGAGCGAGCTCTGGAAGGGCATGCTCGCGATGCTGAAGCAAGAGTGCGAGCGCCCGGCCGAGTCTGCCGCGATGCAGCTCTCGAACCTGATGAACGAGTACGACGTGCTCGACCTCGAGCGGAAGCACCTGCGCGAGGCGCTGGAGCGCGAGCTCGAGAAGGACGGCGCGGATTCGCACCGCTCGGGCACGCTCGCCAAGAAGGTCGAGAGGGTCGAAGCGAAGTTGAAAGAGCTCGAAGCGCGCGAGGCCCGGCTGCTCGACATCGGCCTGAAGACGAAGGCCGAAGCGACGACCAAGCTGTAGAGAGCCAGGCGCAACCTACCTGCCGACGACGGATCGGCCAGCTTCATCGATCACGAGCCGGAGTCGGGCGCATGCGCGCTCGGCTCCGGTTTCATGGGAAGCCCGCGGGAGAATCGGGAACCGAAGCTGCGCGATCGCGTAGGATCCAGCGCCCGCTCCCCGTGGAGGTTCCCACATGCTTCGCTCGCGTCTCCTCGCGCTCACCCTGCTCTCTTCCGCTTCTCTCTCGGCCCAGATCACCGTCGACCAGCACGACGGCACGACCGACTTCACGGCGCGCGGTGTCGCGGCCAACGTCGATGGCTGGGTGCACAACGGCTACAAGGTCGATCGCCAGGGCGGCGGCATCGGCAGCGGCATCCTCGGCTGGTCGACCATCATGCAGGACCAGAACTGCGCCTCGACCCAGCCCTTCCAGTTCGCGATCCACGGTGGAACCGCGGCGCGCGCGACGGGTCTGCCCGTCGGTGGCTGGGGCGTCACGAACACCTGGCCCGACGTGAACAACGTGCTTGCCGCGACGCCGCTCTTCACCTCGCCGACGGGGGCGACTGCCGGCGCGTGCGCGTGGATCTACACCACGACGCTGGCCTCCCCGCTCGACATGGCGGCCGAGTCCGATGTCTTCACCAGCGCGTTCCTCGTCTCCAACGTGGCCTGGACGGCCGATGGCACGAGCTCGCACATCTCGATCTCTCAGGCGGCCGCCGGCTCAGCGAACCGCGAGTATCCGGTCGTCTCCGCCAACTCGACCACCAACCGCGAGATCAACACGGAGTTCGGCATCTGCTGGATCGGCCTCGGGCCCGCAGCCGGCGGCTCGGTGCTCGTGCCGGGCACGCGACAATACTGGCTGAACCGCCTGCGCTACACGCATACGAGCCGCGCGGGCGTGAAGGACACGACCGGCCAGTTCGGCGCCATCTTCGGTGCCGCAGGTCCCTACAACTTCGGCATGGCCGGCTCCTACCCCGACGCCGCGAACCTGAGCCGCCAGCCCGTGGCCACTCCGCGCCGCGACGAGCTCGTCTGGAGCGACCAGCACGCGAGTGACTTCGCCGCGAGCTCCGGCTTCGGCCAGGTGCTCCTCGCGACGAGCATGCTGCGCACGCTGATCACGACTCCGCTGCCGCTCCCGGGCACGGGGCTCCTCGAGATCAACCCCTCCGACTCGCTCTTCAACCTCGGGGCAGTCATCCCCGGCTTGCAGCAGCCCATCGTGAACCTGGGCTCGCCGACGATCTACGAGCCGCTCGTCCCGCTCGTGCAGCAGCCCGGCATCGGCGCGATCGTGCATGCGAACCAGGTCGACATCTACGCGCAAGTCGTGCGCATCGACCTCGCGAGCGGAACGGCTTCGCTCGGCTCGCTGGACGCGCATTCGTTCCGGCAGTGAGAGCGGGTCCGCGGGGGGTGGGGCCGACGCGCCATCCTCCACGGACCGCCATCGGCCCTGGCTCCCGAGCTTCGCAGGCCCTCGACGCGGTTCCAGGTAGCGGCGAGAACATCGGCATGGATCCTCTCTGCCGCCGCGACTTCCTGATCCGGAGCGGAGCGCTCGCGCTCTCCGCTCCGGCGTCGTTCTCCTCTCTCGCGTCGTTCTCCCGAGCGAAGTCGCGAAGGGAGCCCGCGAGCTGGCTCGCCCTCGTCGAGCCGATCCGCGTCGCGAGCGTCGAGGAAGGCTTCGCGCTCCTCGCGCGCGAGCTGCGCGCGGGCCGCAGCCTTAGCGAGCTCTTGAGCGCGATCCTGCTCGCGGGCGTGCAGGATGTGCAGCCGAAGCCGGTGGGCTTCAAGCTGCACGCGTGCATGGTGATCGAGTCCGCGCGCGTGCTGGCACTCGCTTCTCCGCGCGGCGAGGAAGCGCTGCCGCTCTTCTTCGCGCTCTACGATCTCAAGACCTCGCAGCGACTCGACGAGCAGGAGGGCGGCTGGGAGCTCGGGCCGCCGCCGGAGTTCGAAGGCTTGGATCCCAAGAGCGCGGCGCAGCGCTGGGAAGCGGCGCTGCTCGCCGCGGATCGCGACGAAGCGGAGCGCTGCGCTGCCGCGATCGGTCGGGCCCCGGTGACGGAGGCGAGCTTCGAGCCGGCGTGGATCGCGTCGATGCGCGACTTCCACAACGTCGGGCACAAGCCCATCTATGCGACGCAGCTCGCGCGCATGGCGGTGCGTTGGAAGGAGGCCGCGGCGCAGCCGCTGCTGCGCACGCTGACGATGGGCTTGCTGGAGGAGAGCGAGGAAGCGCCGCACCGTTCCCTCTTCGAGGCGAATCTCCCGCGCAGCGCCGCGATGCCCGCGGGTTGGGAAGGCGGGACGGCGAAGACCGAGGCCGCGTTCGAGCTGCTGGATACCCTGCGCCGCGCGAGCTCGGAGCGCGCCGTCGTGCGCGGCCTCGAGCTGCTCGCGGCGGGTGTTGCACCCTCGAGCTTGTGGACCGGCATCCTCCTGCATGCCTCCGAGATCCTGCTGCGCGCGCCGTCCTTGCTGCCCGTGCACGCCTTCACCTCGACGCACGCCTTCCGGCACATCGCGCGAGTCTCGCAGCGCGAGTCGACGCGCGCGCTGGCACTCCTGCAGGCGCTCGCTTGGGCGCCGCTCTACCGCGAGCGCTTGAGCTCGTTGATCCGACCCGAGCTCGCCTCGCGCCGCATCGACGACGAGGAAGCGCGTGCGGTGGCGCCCTCGAGCTCCGACCGCGGAGCGAAGCTCGAGACCTTGCGCCGCGATCTCCTGCGGCAGATGTTCGAGCACCATCAGCTCAAGTACGCCGCGGCGCTGCTCGACGAGGCAAAGCTCGCTCCGCCGGAAGCCGCGGCGCTCTACGTCGCGGCCGCGCAGGGCTACCTGCCCGCCCCGAACGAGGAACCAGGCGAGATCACGCGCCTCGCCCGGCGTGCGCTCTCGGCTTGATTCTCGCTCTAGAGGTCCGTTCCCTTCGCTTCGAGGACTACGCCGATCATGCTCGCTCGTCCCGCCCTGCTCCTGCTGCTCTGCGCCATCGCTCCGTCGGTCCACGGGCAGGAGCTCCAGCGTTTCGACATCGTTCACTTCGGGCTGCCCGCGGGATGGACGCGGGCCGATGAGAGCGGCGCCGCCGTGCTGCAGAGCCCGGACGGGAAGGCCACGATCCGGCTCGCGAAGAGCGCTCCGTACGCAGGCAACCTGAAGGCCGTCGCCGAGGCGAAGCTCGCCGAGGCGCGCCAGAGAGCGGAGTTCTTCCAGCACGCCGGACGGACGGGCAACACGCATGCGACGAGCGGCGGCGAATGGCAGGCCTTCTTCGTGCAGTACGCGAGCGAGGGTCGAGCCGTGTTCGACTGGACGCTCTGCGTGGGTGCCGGCAAGCGCTATGTCATGGCTTCGTTGCTCACGGGATCAGCCGATGACTACGGCGTCTACGCCAAGGTCTTCGGACCGTGGTGCGACGCGCTGCAGCTCACGACGGTAGAGGTGTTGGAGAAGGGCAGCCCGCGGCTCACGCGCTTCACCCTCGACGAGACGATCGACTTCGTCGAGTGGCTGATCCACTCCCCGCTCACCGCCCAGCAGCGCGGGACGATCGAGACCGAGGTGCGCAGCTACTGGAAGGCGAAGAACCAAGCCGAGATCGACGGCATCACGGAGCTGCTGAAGGTGCGGAGCGAGCTCGCGAAGGTGAAGCCCGAGGAGCGCGAGCTCGTGCGCCAAGCGCTGCTCGAGGAAGGGCTGAATCAGTGGCGCGAAGACAAGGAGAGCCCTGTTTGTCGCATGCTGCTCGAGGTCCACGCCGCCGCGAACCAGCCCATCGCGCCCGGCGAGCCGCCGCTCGTGCGCCAAGCCGTCGATGCCTACGCCGAGTACCTCTACTTCGCCGCCGGCAAGGCCGCGGACATCGACGTGCAGGTCTCCGCCGAGACGAAGCAGAAGCTCGCCGAGGAGGTCGCGAAGGGCTACGCGAAGATGCCGCAGGATCGCCGCGAGCTGATCGCTTCGATGCCGATGACCTGGGCGGGGCTGCGCATCGCGTGGCCGGGCCTCGACGAAGCGCAGAAGAGCCGGCTTCTTGCGGCCTGGAAGGAGGACGACCAGATGAAGAAGCTGAGCATCCAGCTCTCCTCGCTCTCGATGCAGAACCTGCTCTCCAATCAGGCGCGCCTGCAGGCGCAGCAGATGCACTTCCAGATGATGTCGAACATCATGCAGTCGAATTTCGACACGATGCGGATCATCGCCAGCAACATGGGCGGGAACACGCGCTACGAGTATCGCTGGTGAGCTCGTCGAGGAGCATGCGCTGATGCAGAGGAAGCTCTTCCCGTTCGCCGCGGCGTGCGCCGCTCTCGCGCTGCTCCTCGCGCTCACGAGCTGGCTCTTGCGCGAGGGCGAGCCAACGGCGGTGCCCACGAGCGCAGGTGTCGAGCTCGAGCAGGCGGAGGAGGTGACCTCGCCCTACGAGTCGAGCGCCGCGACGGCCTCTCCTCGGCGCGCGGAAACCGAGACCTTCGCCGTGCCCGAAGCGCCCGCCGAGGAGCCGAGCGTTCCCGCGCGCTTCGAGATCGAAGGCGTGGTCGTCGCTGCGGAAGATCGCCGCCCGCTCACGGGCGTCGAGCTCCGACATCGCCACCCGGGGCAGCCGCTCGGTGTCCTGCTCGCGACGACGGATGCGGAAGGGCGTTTCCGCTGCGCGCTCGACGCATCGAGGAACGCGCCGGGGCGCGTCGTGCTCGTGCTCTCCGCGCCTCGGCGTCGTTCGCTCGTGCAGGTGGTCGAGGCGCTCGGTCCGGCGGAGCGCCGCGAGCTCGGCATCCTCGAGCTCGCCGTGGGCGCGGAGCTCGCGGGCAAGATCGTCGATCCGAGCGGCGCGCCGATCGCGGGTGCGGTGCTGAACGCCGTTGGCGAGTACGCCACGAGCGACGCGAACGGGCGTTTCGCCTTCGCGTTCGGAATGCCGTTCGGGAAGCTCGGGCTGCACGCGATGGCCGGCGGGTTCTGCAATCTCGCGCGCGAGCACGAGCTCCCGCTGCGCGAGGAGCTCGTGCTCGTGCTCGAGCGCGCGCGTTCGATCGAAGGCTATGTGCTCGACGAGGCGCGGAAGCCCATCGAGGGCGTCGTGCTCTACGCGGACGCATCCACGACACCGCGCTTCGCGACGAGCGATGCCGCCGGCCGCTTTTCACTCTTCGATCCGCTCGGCCAGGAGACCGCGACGCACCTCCACGTGCAGCCCGGGATCACCGAGCTCTGGCGCAGCAAAGATCCCATCCCCTGGGGTGCCCGCGACGTCGTCGTCGAGCTGCGCCGGACCCTCGGGCTCGAGATCGAGGTCGTCGATGCCGAGACCGGCTCGCCGATCGAACGCTACGGCGTGCACTTCCTCCCGCGCACTAGTCGACCGCAGAAGGGCTCGCTGCGGGAGATGGGCCTCCACGAGGGCGGGAAGCTGCGTCTCGCGCGCGTCGAGCGCGGCGAGATGCGTCTCTGGATCGTGCCCGAGGAACCGCGCTGGATGCCGCACGAGCGACAGGAGGTGCTGATCGGCGAGAACGGGGCCCCGCCGCAGCGCCTCGCGCTCGAGCGCCGCCCGCGCGTCGGAGTGCAGATCATCGACGACGCCGGTGCACCGGTGGGGGGCGCGGAGGTCGAGCTCTTGCGCTCGCCCCTCGATCGCCCTCTGCATCCGCTCGATGTCAGCGTGCTCGACGACGCAGGTCTCTTGCGCTCGATGATCGCTCGCCCCGCGATCCTCGATCAGGCGACGAGCGATGCGACGGGGCAGGCGGAGCTGCACAGCGTGCTCGATCGCCCGCAGATGGCCCCGCCGAAGTCGGGCTTGCCGCCGGAGGTTCACCCCCAGCTCTTCGTGCGCGCCGCGAAGACCGGCTTCGCGCCTACCATCGCCGAGCTGCCCTTCGCGAGCGGCGAGCCGAAGCTCCGCGTCGTGCTCGCGCGCGCGGCCGCGTTGCGCGGGCGCATCGAGCCCGCGCGTGCGCTCGAGCTCGAGCCGAAGCTCTGGCTCGCGCCCCAAGGCGTGATGTTCAGCGAAGCGGAGCGAGTGCGTGAAGAAGCGCGCTTGGCACTCGATGCCGAAGGGCGCTTCTCCGCCGAGGGCTTGGCCCCTGGTGCCGTCGCGGTGCGCGCGCGTTTCGGCACGCGTTGGATCGCGCAGCCGCTCGCGCAGATCGAGCTTCAGTCGGGTGCCGTCGAGGAGGTGGTGCTCGATCTCTCCGCGTATCTCTTCGCCAGCGCTAGCATCGAAGTGAGCGGTGCGGGCGAGGGGCAGATCGTACAGTTCTCGGAGGCGACGGTAGAGGAGGGCGGCGCGCACTTCACGCATGAGCGCGCCGCCGCGAAGCTCGATGAACATGGCCGCGGGGAGCTTACGCGCGTTCCTCCCGGGACCTACGACGTCGTGCTCCACAGCGCGCGGAGCCTTCCTCCCAGCGACTCCTCGTGGCGTTCGCTCCTCGGCCGCGCGACCTTCGCTGCCGACGAGCGTCAGGCGCTGCGCTTCGAGCATCGTTCGCGCCGCCTCGTGATCCAGGTGCGGCGCGCGGATGGCTCGCTGCCGCCGGAAGGTGAAACGGCATTCCTCAGCGAAGGCGTGCTCTCGCATGGGGCGCGCTTCGACGAGCAAGGACAACTCGTCTTCGAGCCCGCGCCGACGACGCCCTTCGTGCTGAGTGTGCTGCGCGAGCGCCATCCGCGGAGCGGGAGCTACGAGCCGCCGCCGGGGAACGACGGCTGGACGATCGAGGTCACGCTGCGGCGCTGAGGTGCATCTTGGGACGTATCGTTGCTGCGCTCTTGCTCTCGCTCGCGATCGGCGGGCTCGTCTTCTGGATGCTGCGATCCGAGGTTCCCGCGGAGCGCGCTTCGAACGCGGTGGGCGAGCTCTCCTTGGCGCCGCCCGCTTCCTCCGCGCGCGTCGATCCGCCGATCGACGACGCGCTCTCGGTCGATCGAAGCTCCGGGGCGCCGCCCCTCGCGGATCGCGTTCCCGAGCCGATGCCGCCGGCCGCGCCCGCAGGTCTCGCGTCGATCTCGGGCCGCTGTCGTGCCGCGGAGGATCGCGCGCCGCTCGGCGGCGTGATCGTCCGCGCGCGCGGCGTGCATGACGTGCCGTTCCGCGCATCGGCCACGAGCGACGCGGCGGGGCGCTTCGCGCTGGCCTTGCCCCGCCCGCTCATCGGCCAGAAGCTCTCGATCGTCCTCGAGGGGGAAGGACGGATCACCGCCGCGCGCAGCGTGGACGCGCTGGCCGAAGGTGCTCACCTCGAGCTCGGCGAGCTCGAGCTCCTGCGTGGTGCACGCTGCTTCGGGCGCGTCGTGGATCCCGAGGGGGAGCCGGTCGTCGGCGCCGAGGTTCGTTACGGCGATCCCGTCACGTCCGACGCCGAAGGGCGCTTCCGTTGCGTCCCGGGCTTCGCGAGTGGTACGCACCAGGTGCCGATCGCCGCCACGGGCTTCCTCGATGCGGTGTTCTCCCTCGAGCTCCCGCTGGAGGAGGAAGCGTTGCTCACCCTTGCGCGGGCGCCGTCGATCGAGGGCTACACGCTGGACGAGCGCGGTCGACCCATCGAAGGCGTGCAGGTGCGGGCGGTGGGGCGGAGGCCGTGCTGCGAGGTGCCGAGCGATGCCCGAGGTCGCTTCGCGATCTACGATGCCCGAGGGGTCGGCGCGTCCGTGAGCCTGCTCGTGATGGGCGAGCTCACGGAGCGCTGGGAGAGTCGGGAGCTCGTGCCCTGGGGCACGCGCGACCTCATCCTGTCCTTGCAGCGCATGCACGGTTTCGACGTCGAGGTCGTCGATCGCGCGACGGGAGAACCCGTCGAGCGCTACGCCGTGATCCAGCTCGCACGTACGCAGCGTCCCGAGCAGGTGAATCTGCAGCAAGCCGGCTCGCACCCCGGCGGCAAGCTCCGCGTGTTCCCCGTGCCGAGCGGAGAACGCCGCCTCTGGGTCATCCCCGAGGATCCGCGCTGGATGCCGCACGAGCGCGAGGACTTCGTGCTCGTACCGGATCAGCCGCTCGCGTTGCGCGTGACGCTGGAACGCCGACCGGAGATGGCGTTCTTCGTTCGCGACACGAGCGGTGCACCGATCGCGAACGCCGAGGTCGAGCTCCTGCGCTCGCCGCTCGATCGCGAGCTCCGCCTCGGCGATCTCACGGTGATCGATCCCACGGGTCTCCTGCGCTCGAAGAACGGCGAGTGCTGCGTTCTCGACTACGGCCGAAGCGACGAGCAGGGCCGGCTCGTGCTGCACGGCGTGGTCGATCGCGCGCAGCTCGCACCTCCGAGCGGCGGGGTCACACCGCGCGTGCACCCGCCGCTCTTCGCTCGCGCGCGAGCCGCGGGGTTCGCACCCGCGCTCGTGCGCGTCCCGTTCGATGCAACGGTGGAAGGCGGCGGCGCGCCGACCCTGCTCGTGTTGTCCGCCGGCGCCGTGCTCACCGGCGAGGTGCAGCCGATGAACCGACTCGAGCGCTCGAGAGTCGTGTTGCGGATCCAGTCCGCCGCGAGCTCGATGCATCCGCACGACGTCTTCCGAGCGCGCCGAGCGAAGGCAGAGTGCAGCGGTGCCTTCCGCTTCGACTCCCTCTCTCCCGGCGAGGTCGAGCTCTACGCCGAGCTCGACAATCTCTGGGTTCCGAGCCCTGTGGCTCGTGCCACGCTGCGCGGAGGCGAGACGACGGCGGTGGAGGTCGATCTCTCGTCGTGCGTACCCTCGCGCTTCGTCGTGCAGGTGCAGGGGGCTCGCGAGTTCGACAACGTCGAGCTCTGGTCGAGCGTTGCTTCCGGGGCTCCTCGACCGGCTGGGATCGGAGGTCGGCACTTGCTCGATGAGAAGGGCGCCTCGCCCGAGCTGAGCGTACTTCCCGGCAGCTACGAGTTGCGACTAGCGGCATCGCACACGAACCTCCGAGCGCCGACGGAGCGGAGGATCTTGCTCGGCAGCGTCCGCTTCGATCCGGGAGAGACCTACACGCTCCGCTACGAGCTGCAGCTCCGTCCGCTGGTCCTGCGCCTGCGCTCCGTCGAGGGCACGCCGCTGCCGGTGGGGACGAAGGTCGTCGTCCGCGAGGGATCGTTCGAGCACGAGCTCCGCTGCGAAGAGGCGGGTGTCGTGCGCTGCGATCCCGGTCCGACCACGCCGTTCTCCCTCGAGGTGAACGGCGTGCGCTCTCCGTCCGAAGGTCTTCTCAACCCGCCCGCGAGTACGCAGACTTCCGAGCTGGTGGTCGAGCTCGCGCGCTGAACTTCTGCCGTCTCTATCTCTCCGATCTCAGGAGCACCCGATGTCGATCCAGCTCTCCTCGAGCCGAAGCCTGTTCGTGCAGCTCGGTAGCTTCTGGTGGCGTGCCTTGCTCGCGTTCGTCTGCTCCCTCTCAAGTCTGGAGGCGCAGGACGCTCCGTCTTTGCGTCTCAGCGGTCGCTGCGTGGCTGCGGAGGACGAGGCTCCCCTCGCCGGCTTGAAGCTCCATTGGTTCGTGAGCTCGAACCCGCCGCGCGAAGTGAGCGGAGAGACCGATGCCGAAGGGCGCTTCGAGCTCGGGCTCGGCGCCGCGCTCGCGGAGGGCGAGCCGTCCGTCTTCAGCATCAGCGGGGGCGACCGCGCTACGCGACGCCTCGTGGTGGCGCGTCCGCGCGTGGGGGAGAAGCACGATCTCGGAACGCTGCACCTCGCGCGCGGGGTCGCGCTGCGCGGGAAGATCCTCGACCCCGCGGGGGCGCCGATTCCGGGGGCGACGCTGCTGATCGAGACCGAAACGGCGCACTGCGATGCCGACGGGCGCTTCGAGTTCGCGGCGATCCTGCCCGCGGGGGTGCGTGGTTCGATGGCGCAGGCGCCGGGCCATCAGATCCTGCAGCGCCAGCTGCGCCTGCCGGAGGACGACGGCATCGAGCTCGTGCTGCAGCCGACGCAGAGCATCACGGGGCGCATCGTCGATCTCGACGATCGGCCCATCGCCGGCGTCACGGTCTATGCCGATCATGCGTCGCTGCCGCGCGCGGCGATCAGTGACGCGGATGGTCGCTTCGAGCTCGTGGACACGCTGCGCCAAGCGCCGGACACCGAGCTGCACGTGCTCGGCGGGGTCACGGCGCCCTGGCGCAGCGGCGAACGCTTCCCCTGGGGCATGCGAGACGTACGAGTGCAGCTCGAGCGCGCGCTCGAGTTCGACCTGGAGGTCGTGGATCGCGTGAGCGGTGCGCCCGTCGAGGACTACGCGATCCACTTGCTCGGGAACGAGCGTCCGACCGTGCAGTCCCTGCGCGACGCCGGGCGGCATCCGCGGGGCGAGCTGCGCGTGACCCGCGTACCGCACGGCCAGGTGCATCTCTGGGTGGTTCCCGCGAGCGAGGAGCTCGCTCCGGCCGAGCACATCGACGTGCTCGCGATCGGCAAGCGCGTGCCGTCCGTGCGCGTCGAGCTCGAGCGGCGTCCGCTGATCGAGGTCCTCGTGGTCGATGCGGCGGAGCAGCCGGTTCCGGGAGCGAAGGTGGCGCTGGTGCGCGCTCCGCTCGCGCGGCCGTTCCACGTGCTCGACGAGCCGCAGCGCGACGAGGCCGGGCTCTTCCGCTCCGAAGCGGATCGCCCGGGGCTTCTCGACGAGGAGGTCTGCGATGAGGCGGGGCGCGCCTTCGTGCGCGACGTGCCGCGGCGCGGTCAGCGCTTCGCGGGCGCTTCAAGCGAACGCGGCGGGGTCGTGTTTCCGAAGATCCTGCTCGTGGTCGAGGCGCCGGGCTTCGCGCGCACCATCGTCGAGGCGACGCGCGATCCCGAGCAACGCGTGGTGCTCGAGCGCGGTGGGCGCATCGAAGGGCGCGTGGTTCCCGCGGAGGCGCTCGTGCTGCAGCCGCAGCTCTTTCTCGCCGGACCGGGAAGCGATCACGAGATCCACTATCGCAGCGTCGTCCGACCACCGTCGATGCTCGAGCTCGATGCGGACGGGCGCTTCGCGATCGAGGACCTCGCGCCCGAGTCCTACCGCATCTTCGGCTTCTTGAACGGGAAGCGCGAACCACTCGAGCTCGCGAGCTGCGAGCTCACCGCAGGCGTCACGGCCTCCGTGGTGATCGAGCTCCGCGACAGGCTCCCCGGGCGCCTCAGCGCACGGGTCGCCGATCTCCCGCGCGGCGCGCGCTTGCAGATCCAACGCATCGAGGAGCGGCGGGGCTCCCGGAGCGCGATGGGGATTCATCATCCCGGTCTCGATGCGGATGGTCGGCTGGCTCCGATCGCGCTGCTTCCCGGGACCTATGAGCTCTCGCTCTGGCTCACCCCGCAGCTCGCTTCGAGCTCGGGCCTCGACGTCTACTTCCTTCGTCGCGTCGAGCTCGCGAGCGGCGACGACCTGACTCTCGATCTCCGCTACGGCTCGCGACGGCTCGAGATCGCCGCCTCCTACGCCGATGGTGCGCCACCCGTCGAGCCGCGCTCCGCGCAGGCGATCGAGGGCACGAAGACTCATGCGGCGATCGCCGAAGGGGGACGGCTCTGGTTCGATCCAGCCCCGACGAGTCCGTTCCATCTCGTGATCGACGGGCGTCGCTATCCCGCACCGGGGCAGCTCTATGAGGCGCCGAGCGGGGAGTCGGCGTGGAGGATCGAGGTCCGGTTGCAGCGCTGAGAGCGAGCAT
Source organism: Planctomycetota bacterium (assembly GCA_016719295.1). Classification (GTDB taxonomy): domain Bacteria; phylum Planctomycetota; class UBA1135; order UBA1135; family JADKAF01; genus JADKAF01. Next base: position 4,117,102 of record JADKAF010000001.1, on the reverse strand, counting down.
CGATACGGCGGATGCTCACCAGGAGGCGCGAGCGGTGACGACCGAGGACGACGCAGAGGAGCGCGAGCCGCGACGGCCTGTCATCCGCGGGCGGCGCTTCGCCGCGCGGGAGCAGGAGCTCGTGACGCGCGATCGCGTGGCGCGCGTCCTGGGCTTCATCGTCGGTGTCGGTGCGACGGCGTTCTTCGCCTTCCATCGTCCGCGTCATCGCGCCAGTCGCAGCGTGATCCCGGCTCTGGTCGAGGTCTCTCCCGTGGCGGCGTGGTGCGTGCTTGCGATGGCGAGCCTGGTGTTCGGGTTCGCTCTCCTTCGCGTGAACGCGGACGAGCTTAGGACATACTGGCTCACGATGATGTTCGCAACCTACGCCGCGGTCTGGGTGCTCCGCCTGATCCTGCTCCTCACCGCCTGAAACCGATGGTACGGCGCCAGAGCAAGGTCTCAACGGCGTCAGCCATTGCATCCGCAAGTACCTCTGCAGTTCGTGCATGAACTCGTTCAGCGGCTGACGCCGCTCCGGGTGCCGCTCGGCGGACTGCCCGAGCTCGATCGAGAGGGCGAGCTCCGCGAGCCGCGGGTGCTTCCGGGCTCCTACGGCCTGGTCCGCCGCGAGGGAGGGCCGCAGCTCTCGGTGTTCGTGAACGGCGGAACCTACCCGCGCACGGGGCGCTTCGTGCCGCCGGGAGAGTGCGAAGGTCGAGAGCTCGAGATCGAGCTCTCGCGTTGCTCCGCCGGGGCCGAGCTCTTGGCACCAGGGTTCGGCTGGGGACGACTCGCGACGGCCGAGAGGTCGCGGCGGAGCGGACGACTTCGCGAACCTCCTCGTCCCCGCGAACAGATCGCGAACATCGGCGGGCCTCACCGCCGCCCCAGCGGCGCTGGGGCGCAGCCCAGAGGCCTCGCTAGCCTGCCGAGGCAGGCCTCGGCGGCGCCTGCGTTTACGAGATCGCAATCGCGGCCGATTCCGGCGCCGGGGCTTCCCGAGGGTCTTTCCACCAGGAGCGAGCCTGATAGGGTAAGGCCCTCTTCAGCCCATCGGCAGCCCTCGCTCGGCGCCGCACCATCGGCTGCTCGCTCCCACTCCGGATTCTCGGACCCAGAGGAAGTCATGAAGTACTCGTTGTGCCTGGCTGCCACGGCCGCGCTGTTGGCGCCGTGCGCGTTCTCCCAGGTTTCCCTCCCGCCGCACGCCACCGTCTACAACGGCTTCACGCGCGGCTACAACTTCACCTCCGCCACGAACTTCATCATCTCGCAGCTCGGCCTGCCGCCGGAGGCGTTCCAGGCCGGCGACACCGCGAGCTACATGGTGCGCGTCAACGGGGTGGAGCTCCTCCGCAGCGTCGGCAACGCCGGCACGATCGCGACGAGCATCCTGGTCAACCCCGGTGATGTCGTCGACGTGCTCGGCAACTGGTCACCGGCGACGACCACGAACTTCACGGCCCACAACTCGTACGGCAACGGACCGTTCGCGACGACGATCCTCGGCGTCGCCCACACGCTGACGCGCTGCGGATGGCAGTGGGACATCAGCGATCCGAGCTACCTCTCCGGTGCCTACCTCGCTCCGACGTCGGGTCAGCTCGGCCGCGTGCTGATGTGGGTGACGCCTCAGTCCGGCCTGTTCCCGAACTTCTCGGCAACGCCGACGAGCGGTGCGACGCCGCTCAATGTGAGCTTCACCGACACGACCTTCACGAGTGATCCGGGCGGCGTGCTGACCTGGGCTTGGGACCTCGACGGCGACTCGCTCGTCGATAGCAACGCGCAGAACCCGAGCTTCACGTACAACGCCTGCGGTGGTTACGACGTGACGCTCACGGTGACGGATGGAACCCATCCGCAGGCGTCGGTGACGAAGACCGACTTCATCTTCGGCGATCCGCAGCTCGTCGTCGCGGCGAACTTCGGCGCCGCTCCCGCTTCCGGGCCGGCTCCGCTCGCCGTCAACTTCACCGACACCTCGTCCGGCTCCCCGACGACCTGGGCTTGGGACCTCGACGGCGACACGGTGATCGACAGCAACGCGCAGAACCCGAGCTTCAACTACGCGATTCCGGGCGTCTACACGGTGACGCTGACGGCGGGCAACGCCTGCTTCTCCGACGTCGAGACCAAGGTCGGCTTCGTGCGCGTTCGGGGCGCGACGGTCAACACCGCCTCCGCCGAGCTCCTCGAGTACCAGTTCAACGAGGTGCGTGGCAATCGCGTCGCCAACGTCGCGAGCACGAACGCCGCGCCGGAGTTCGGCACGGTCGCGACGGCGACCTGGCAGGCGGATCCCGGTCGCGGATTCTTCAAGGGCAACGAGGCGGGCTTCGGCTCCCTCGCGATCGACAACGCGACGCCCTACGACAACTACGTGGCGACCGGCTGGCCGATCGACATCACGGGCTCGCATACGATCATGTTCTGGGCGCGCTGGGGCGGGACGACCGGGTCCGCTTATCCGTTCGGCGCGAGCGTCACCACGCCGAGCTCGGCGCGTTGCTGGAAGAGCACGACGACGATGCAGCTCCTGAGCTGGGGCCAGGTGCCGACGACCTCTACGGCGACCCAGCCCAGCACGCTCGCCGGGACCTGGCGACACTGGTGCGTCGTCGTCGATGACCAGAACGGTACGGCGCAGTGGTATCTGAACGGCGTCGCCGACGGCGTGCAGACCAGCTTCACGCCCAACACCTTCAATCTGCAGGCGGCGCCGCTCTTCGTCGGCAGCTACTCGACGCTGCGCACGAGCAACTTCACGCGCTACTTCGACATGGACGACTTCCGCATCTACTCCCGCGCGCTCACGCCCGCGGAGATCCAGACGGAGATCGCGGCGGAGAACCCGACTTCGGCAGGGATGGACGCCGGCTGCACCGACTCCAACAACTTCTCGCCGGCGCTCACGACCAACGGCGCGCCGCAGATCGGCAACCTCGGCTTCGCCCTCGTGGCGAGCGGGCTCGAGCCCGGCCGCCCGGCCGCCATCTACGTCGGCCTCAGCGCTTCCCTCGGCGGGATCCTGCCGCTCGACCTCACGGGCACCGGGATCTTCAACACGGGCTGCAACCTGCTCGTCTCGCCCGACATCATCCTCAACTTCGCGACCGGAGCTGGCACCGTCGTGCTGCCGGCGCCGATCCCGCTCGACCCGACGCTGCAGGGCGGTCACACCTACAACCAGGTGATCCTCCTCAGCTCGGGCGCGCTGTCGTCGGTCAGCAACGCGATCGACACGCAGATGCAGTTCTGATCCTCACGGGATTCGAACGCCTCGCGCCTCTACAGGCGCCGTGAAAGGAGGCGCCGCCCTCGGGCGGCGCCTCCTTCTCCATTTCCATTCGGCCTTCGCGTTGGCCTTCGCGGGAGGAGTACCAGTCCTCGTCGCATCTCAGTCTTTGATCCGCCAAGCGGCGAGGCCGCGCTCCCGCGGGCGCTCGGCGACGACGAGGAACGAATCCTCGGGCAAGGCCGCCACCGATGCGTACGCTCCGGCGCCAAGCGCGCGCAGCACGATGGAGCGCTCGGCCGAGGGTGAGTCCAGCGACGCGCAGGCGAGGATGCCGTCGTTCTCCCAGACGACGAGCGCGTGAGAACCGCGTGCGGCCACCGCGGCGTTCTTGCCTTCGCCGAGCAGGAGCTCCCGCGTCGCGCCGTGCGTCGCGTAGATCAGGCTCTCGCGGCGCCACACGCTGATCGGAAGCTCGCTCGCGCCGAGCGCGAGACCGCCGCCGTCCATCGGACAAGCGGGGAGCTTCCAGCGCTTCGTTCCACAGGGCTCGACCGCGACGAGCTGGTTCTCCTTCGGGCCGAGCGTGCCGACGAACATGTCGCGATGACCGTCGATCTGATTGCGCCAGAGCACGCGAGTCGTGCCGTCCGCGCCAAGGGCGATCGACGGGTGGCAGCACTCGCAGATCGACTTCGAAGGCGAGGTGTAGATGGGCACGTCTTTCGCGAAGCTCTTGCCGCCGTCCTCTGAACGTGCGGCGAAGAGCTTCATCCCCTGCGGCTCGCCGCGGGGGTCGAGCCAGACGATCACCACGCCATCTCCATGGGCCGCCATCGCATGCAGGCCTTCGGCCGCGCTGCCGGCGCCGCCGTTCACCTGCACGGGACTCGACCAGCTGGCACCTCCGTCGGTCGAGCGTCGCGCGTAGAGGTTGCCCGTGCCCACGACCTTGCGCTTCTCGCGATCGAAGCGCGAGGCGATGTACGAGACGACCAGCGCCTCTCCGGCCCACGCGATGCGCGGACCGCGGCGCATGCCCGCGGCGAGGTTCGGCTCCTCGCCGAGGAGCCGCGGCGCGCTCCAATCCGCTCCCGGGGAACGCACGGCGACGTGGATCGCGCTCTTCGGACCGACGAAGGCGAGCGCGAGCGCGCCGTCCGCGCGGACCGCGAGCTGCGGCTGCGCGAGCGCGCCGAGCTCCGCGAAGAGGAGCTGCGGCGTGGGAGGAGCCGGCGTCGTGGGTGCTTCTTGCGCCGGGGCGCAGCTCAGGAGCGCACAGAGCGCGAAGGTGCAGCGGAACGAAAGAGGAAGGTGCGTGCTCATGTCGCGTGGAGGGCTGGGATCGGGGGAGTGGTTCGTGCTCAGCGCCCGCCCGCGGGCACGCGCTGCTCGAGGTAGCTCGTCAAGCGCGCGTAGAGGTGCCGCTGCGTGTTCGCGCCCTCGCTGATCGAGTGGGAGCGGTTCGGGTAGATCTGCATGTCGAAGGGCTTCTGATGCCGGATCAGCTCGTCGACGAGCGCCTCGCAGTTCTGGTAGTGGCAGTTGTCGTCACCGGTGCCGTAGACCAGGAGCAGGTTGCCTTGCAGGCGATGCGCGTGCGTGATCGGCGAGCCGTCGCGATAGCCGTCCGGGTTGGTCTCGGGGAGGCCCATGTAGCGCTCTTGGTAGATCGTGTCGTAGAAGCGCTGGTTCGCGACGAAGGCGATCGCCATCGCGGTCTGGTAGAGCTCGGGGTAGCGGAAGATCGCGTGGAGGCTCATCGATCCGCCGCCGCTCCAGCCCCAGATGGCGACGCGAGAGGGATCGAGATAGGACCAGCGCTGCTGCAGAGCGCGGAGCGCCGCGGCTTGGTCCTGCGGGGCGAGGATCCCGATCTTGCCGTAGATGGACTTCCGCCAGTCGCGCCCACGCGGTCCGGGCGTGCCGCGGTTGTCGATGCTGAGCACGATGGTGCCGCGCTGGGCGAGCATCGTGTGCCAGAGGTGATTCCTGCCGCCCCAGCGGTCGAGCACCGTCTGCGCGGCGGGCTCGCCGTAGACGTGCACGAGGACCGGATAGCGCTTCGACGCGTCGAAGTCGGGCGGGCGGAGGATCCAGCCGTCGAGCTCGACCTTCTCGCCCGGGCTCTCCAAGGGCTCGATCGCGACGCGGAAGAACTCGCTCGGACCTCGGTGCAACGCGGCGAGCTTGCGCTTCAGCTCCGCGTTGTCCGTCAGCGTGCGCACGACGCGATGGCTCGGCAGCTCGACCAGCTCGACCGTTTGCGGCTCGTCGAAGCTCGAGTAGCGATGGATCGCCCAGCGCCCGTCCGGGGAGATCTGGTAAGCATGCGTGCCCCGCCGCTGCGGTGTCAGGCGCTCGGGCGCAGGCCCGCCCGAGCCGTCCGTGCGCATGCGGTAGAGGAAGCGCTGGGTCGGATCCTCGGGCGACGCAAGGAAGTAGACCCAGCCGCTCTCCGCGTCGAGGTGCTGGATGCTGACTACGTCGTAGTTGCCAGGGGTCAGCAAGGTCACCGCTGAGCCGTCGCGGTCGACGAGATAGAGGTGCCGCCAGCCATCTCGTTCGCTCACCCACGTGAAGCGCTTGCCGGCGTCGAACCAGCGCAGGTCGTCGCACTCCTCGACCCACGCGCTGCCTCGATCGAGGAACACGGCGCGCGAGCTTCCGCTCGTCACATCGGCGAGGAGGACCCGGCACTCGTTCTGCAAGCGGTTGAAGTGCTGCAGGATCAGCTCGCTCGAGTTAGCCGCCCACTCCATGCGCGCGACGTAGTGGTCGCTGGAGTGTCCTTCGATGTCGATCCAGCGCACCTCGCCGCCCTCAGCGGCGATCGTGCCGATGCGGCAGCTCGGGTTCGTCGTCCCGACCTTGGGGTAGCGATAGCGGAAGACCTCGGAGTAGAGGCCCGCGAGGTTGTCGATCAGCCGGAACTCACCGACCTGCGACGCATCGATCTGCCAGAAGGCGATGCGCTGGCCATCGGGGCTCCAGCGGAAGCCGTCGCGGAGGCTCCACTCTTCCTCATACACCCAGTCGAAAGTGCCGTTGGTCAGCGTGTCCGAGCCGTCGTGCGTGAGGCGCGTGATCTTCCCGTCCGCGAGGCCCTCGACGTAGAGGTCCCCGCGATGAAGATAGGCGACGCGCTGCCCAGCGGGATCGAACTTGGCGAACTGGAGGCGCGACTCTTCGAGCCCCGCTCCGAGCTGACGCAGCGCGCTCGTGCGTCGATCGAGGACCCAGTAGTCGCCTCGCGTGTGCTGACGCCACACGCGGCGCGTGTTCGTGAAGATGAGGACCTTCTCCCCGTCCGCCGAGAAGCTGTAGTCCGCGATCGGCAGCGGCGCGGAAGCTCCCTCCGGCACGAGCTCATGCGCCGCGACGACGATCGTTCTCTCGCCCGTCGCCGGGTCGTAGCGCAGCAAGTCTTGCCCTCTCCCGTCCGCGGAAGCTTCGAGCGTGGCGAGGCCGTTGTCCTGCAACCACCACGCTGGACCGAAGTCCTCGGCGGCGAAGTGGCCGTCGAAGAGCTGATCGAAGTGGATCCGACCGTCCGCCGAGGAGGCCGACGAGCTCTCGCTGCGCTCCGCGCGCTCGGGTGCGGTGGCGCAGGAGGAGGCCAGGAGCAACGCGAGCCACCGCGCGCGAGAGAGGATCGAGGGCACGGACGGTACCTGGGTGAGGGGAGAGTGGAGGGGCGGGCGGCGGTCGTCGCCGAGTCCAGCCGACGGGCGCCAGCGTAGCTCGCGGCGATGCCTCTACGCGATGATTCTCAGGCCGAGCACGCTTGCACCCCCGAGCAACCGAACGTACGGTGCCAGAGCAAATTCCTCCGGTTAGCAACCGGAGGAATTTGCTCTGGCACCGTACGTTCGGTTTCCGCGGATGAAGCTTCTCTTGTTGATCTCTTTGGTTGTGCCGCAGGAAGCTCCGCGCGACCACGAGCTGCGCTTCGAGAAGCAGGTGCTGACGCGCGAGTTCGTCGCGGAAGGCTGCTGCGGCGCGGACTTCGATCGCGACGGGAACGTGGACATCGCGGCGGGGCGCTATCTCTGGTTCGGACCCGACTTCGCGCAGCGCACGCCGTTCGCGCCGGAGCGCGAGAACGCGGGCGGGCCGTCGAAGACGCCCTACGATGCGGCGACAGGCTACTCGGACTACTTCCTCGCCTTCGCGTACGACTTCGATGGCGATGGCTGGACCGATCTCCTGATCTACGGTCTGCCCGGGGAGCCTGCGCTCGTGTACCGGAACCCGCAGCGCCGCGAGGGGCTCTGGGAAGCGCACGCGATCTTCGATGTCCCCGACGGCGAGTCGCCGGACCTCCGCGATCTCGACGGCGATGGCAAGCCCGAGCTCTTGGTGCACACGAGCGGACCGCTCGCGTCACCCGATGCTCCACCTGGCACCGGCGGCCGCTTGGGCTACGCTTCGATCGACTGGAAGCAACCCTTCGGCAAGGCGCGCTTCCTTCCGATCACCGAGCGCACGCCGGAGAACGATCGCCGCTACTTCCGCTACACGCACGGCTACGGCGCGGGCGACGTGAACCGCGATGGCCGCGTCGATCTGCTGCGACCCGAGGGCTGGTTCGAGCAGCCCTCACCGTCGAGCGAGCCCCAGTGGGAAGCGCGCGCTTGGCGCTTCCACGCCGTGCCCTTCGGCCCGCCCGGCGCGCGCGGTGGCGCGCAGATGCACGCGTTCGACGTGAACGGCGACGGGCGGAAAGACGTGGTGACGAGCTATGACGCGCACGGCTACGGCCTCGGCTGGTTCGAGCAGCGCGTGGATGGGAGCTTCGACGAGCATGTGATCCTGAGCGCGACCAAGGAAGAGAGCGCTGAGCGTCCCTGCTTCAGCCAACTCCACGCGCTCGCCGTCGCTGACATGAACGGCGATGGCTTGCCCGACCTCGTGACCGGCAAGCGCTTCTGGGCGCACGGGCCGAGCGGCGACATCGATCCGGGCGGCGCGGCGGTGCTCTACTGGTTCGAGCTGCGACGCGAAGGGGAAGGGCGCGCGCGCTTCGTGCCGCATCTCATCGACGACGACAGCGGTGTCGGGACGCAGGTGACGGCACTCGACGTGAGCCGAGACGCCAAGGTCGACGTGGTCGTAGCGAACAAGAAGGGCGTTTGCGTGCTGCGCCAACGCTGACCGACGGCGATCGGCGGAGACGCCGCGCTAGACGGAGAGCACGTACATCGTGCCGATCTTCGACTTCGTCTTGGCGCCGACTGCTTTCTGGATGCGCTCGATCATGCGCGGCTCGAACACGTTCAGGCGCGTCTTGTCCGTGTAGGGCGGCGTCTTCGCATCGACGATGAAGATGCAGCCGTTCGTCGCTTCCTGCTTGTGGAAGTCGACGCGCACCTGACCCGACCTGTACCAGTCGAGGCTGTCGGCGACTTTCAGCCCGTAGTAGTGGATGTCGAAGTTGGTGTTGCGGTAGAGCGACACGGCGCGCTCGTGCCACGCGCCGAGGATCTTCTGGGCGGTGGGCTCGGTCCACATGTTCCGCTCCGCGATCGAAAGCGGGCGCTCCAGCAAGGCGGCGTCGAGGAGCTGGCCTTGCTGGTCGAAGACGACGAGCGCGTCGTTGTTGTCGAAGACCATCGTCGACGAGGTCGCTCCGCTCGTCGTGGTGCCGCCACCGAAGACGACGCGGTCGGCATTGCTGCCGCGGTAGGAGCTCGGCAAGAAGCCTTCGCCGCCTCCCTTCACGTAGAAGAACTGCAAGCCCTTGGCCTTGGACGCGACCTGATGCTTGCCCTGACCGATGAGCGCGATCAGCTGCGACCAGTAGCCAGCATTGCCGATGTCGATCCCGCCCGCGGAGAGCTGCTGCGCGATCAGCGCGTCGAGGAGCCGCTTGCGGTTGGCTTCCACGGACGTGGAGTAGGTGTGCGCGTGCTGCAGTTGCATCATCAGCAGGCCCGTGCGAACGAGATCCATGGTCGTGCTCTCGGAGTGAGGTGGGCCGAGGCGCAGAGGTGGCTCGGCTACAAGGCCAGTCCCGCCCAGCGCCCCGGCGTTCGCTGCCGAATCAGGTGCGCGAAGGCGTCCCTTGGCAGGGCCCGCGCGAACGGTCAGGCTGTAGCCCCTTTGAACCGCCTCGAGCCTCGCCCTCATGACCCTGTCCGCGCTTCGCTCAGCGCTCCCCGCGCTCCTCATCGCATCCCTGCTCGTCCCGAGTGCGCTCGCCCAATGGCCGAGCGCGCCGAACCCGAACCTCTCGGTCGCCGACCGCCGCGGCGAGCAGGTGCTGCCGAAGATCGCCGCGACGAGCGATGGCGGCTGCTACATCGGCTGGTTCGATCAGTTCTCGGGGAACTACGACGTGCGCTTGCAGCGCCTCGACGCGCACGGCGTCGAGCTCTGGCCGCGACAGGGGATCCTGATCAGCGCGAACCCGCAGGGCAGCTCGCTGGTGGACTGGGACCTCCTCTGCGACCGCGACGACCACTGCGTGCTCGCGTTCACCGATACGCGCGCGGGGAGCGATCTCGATGTGTACGCGTACCGCGTCGACCCGAGCGGCGCGATGGTGTGGGGCATGAACGGTCTTGCGCTCTCCAGCAACTCCGACTACGAGCCGAGCCCGAAGCTCTGCGAGACGAGCGACGGCCACTTCGTGTGCGCGTGGGCGAACACCGGGACAGCGAACCTGCGCGTCCAGCGCATCGACCGCGCGGGGAATCTGCTCTACCCCGCGAACGGCTTGATCGTGCCTGGCGATGCCGGTGCGACGCCCGCCTTCTGCCGTGTGGTCGCCGCCGATAATGGCGGCTTCATCTTGAGCTGGGTGCGCGCGCTCGCGTTCAACGGGCTGAAGCACGTCCACGCGCAGAAGTTCGATGCGCTAGGAGGGGCGCTGTGGGGCGGCGGCACGCGCCTTGCGATCTTCGATCTAGCGTCGGTCCCGATCGCGCACGAGCCGCGACTCCTCGCCGACGGCAGCGGTGGTGCCATCTGCGCCTGGCACTTTGCGGTGGGGCAGAGCTTCTCGGTGCGCGCGCAGCGCGTGCTCGCGAACGGCACCGAGGTCTTCCCCCACAACGGCATCGACGCCTGCACGAACGCGAACAGCAAGTTCGATCCGGCGCTGGCGTGGCACGCGCCGAGCCAGAGCCTCTACGTCGCATGGAACGAGCGGAACCTCGCGCAGTCGCAGTGGGGGATCTCGCTGCAGAAGCTCGACGCCGGGGGCGCGCGCCTCTTCGGCGCGAGCGGCCTGGTGCTGCTCCCCGTGAACGGCTTCGTGAAGTACGCCCCGGTCTGCGCCTCGCTAGGCGAAGGCGTCGTCTGCTCCGTGCTCGAGGAATCGCTGGGCGGCCTGAACGACAAGCTGCGGAGCTTTCGCGTGAGCGCGACGAGCCAGCTCGTCTGGTCCACGCCGGTCGATGTCAGCCTCTTCGCGAGCGACAAGCTGCGGCTCTCGAACGCGGTGACCACGAGCGGCGTCGTGCTGCAGGTCTGGACCGATCTCCGCCAGGACAACGGCGATGTCGTCGCGCAGAACCTGAACCCCGATGGCACGCTCGGCGACGCCACGGCGACCAGCACGCCCTATGGCTGCGTCGGCAATCCTGCGGGCAGCCTCGGCGCGCGCGGTCGCGCCGCGATCGGAACCCAGCTCGAGCTGCGCGTCGACAATCCGCTCGGCACGCAGTCTCCGGGCTCGCTGGCGCTCCTCTTCCTCGGCACGCAGCCGGATCTCTTGCCCTGCGGCACACCGATTCCGGGCTTCGGCATGAGCGGCCCGGGCGCCATCGGCGAGAGCCTGATCGATTTCGCTGCCCCCTACGTCTCGCTCACCGGCGGAGCTTGGCGCGGCGTCGGCCAGCCGGTCGCGTTCGCATTGCCGGTGCCGTTCTTCGAGGGCTTCGCGGGTGCATCGGTCTACGCGCAAGGCTTGCTGATCGATCCCGCGCCGCAGGCGCCCGTGGTGCTCGGGCTCACGAGTGCGCTGCGGATCCGCGTGGGTTTCTGAGAACCGCGGGCTCTTTCCAAGCTCTTCATCTCGGCTGCACCATCGAGTGCAGGCGCGAAGTGCTAGCTCATCTCGGAGCCCCTTTCTCCGACTCCGAGGTCGAGATGTTCCCCCTCCGCTGGTTGTCGAGCCTTCTTCTCGTTGCACCGCTCCCCGCCCAGAACCTGCTCTTCGAAGAGCGCTTCGATCAGGGGATCCCGCGCACGTGGTCGCAGATCCAGCTCGGCCTCGGCTCGGACCTCTGGTTCGTGGGGACGAACCCCGTCACCGCGAACCCCGACGTCTATCACGAGTACTTCTGCAACCACGGGACGCTGTTCCGCGACAACCGCTTGGTGACCCCCGCGCTCGATCTCCGCGGCTTGACCGACGCGATGCTCAGCTGCGACGACTACCAAGCGCTCCCGACCTGGCGGCTGCGGAACGCGATCGAGGTGTCGGTCGCCGGCTGCCCGTGGGTGACGATCTTCGAAGTGACGCGCACGACGAGCGGCGCATCGACCCTCGCGGTCGACCTCGGCGCCTACGTCGGGCGTGCCGGCGTTCGCCTCGCGTTCCACTACCAAGGCGACATCGCGAACGAGTGGCGCATCGACAACGTGCGCGTCACGACCTCGCGTCCCGTGCATGCCGTCGACGAGCTGCGCTCGAATCGCACGGCGACCTTCTCCGTGCAGGGCGCGCAGCCGGGGAACCTCACGGCGATCTACGTCTCGCTGCAAGGTGGTGGGCCGTTGCCGGCACCCTTCGCCCTCGTGCATCTCTCGTGGCCGATCGAGCTGCTCTCGGCACAGCTCGCCGACCCGCAGGGCCGTAGCTCGATCGCGGTCCCCATCCCGCGCGGGCTCCCCGGACTCCAGGTCTGGAGTCAGGCGCTCGAGCTCCGCGGCGCGGAGCTCGTCTGGTCGAACGCGCTGGCGCTCGAGGTGCGCTGAGCTCGCGATACGGCGTGGTGCGCGCTCAGCGCGGGCGGAACGCGGAGCGCACGAGCTCCTCGTCGAGCACCAGCGGCGCGAGCTCCTGGTGAGGGCGGTCGGCGATCTCGGCGACGATCGCTCGCGGCAGCGCGAGAGGAACGGAGCTCTCGTTCGCACCAGCTCGCAGCACGAGCGCGACCTCCAAGCGATAGCGGCCGCTCGTCGGCACTTCGAGCTCCGCGAGGCCGTCGATCACCGGGGCGCGTACGGTCGTGGCGTCGCTCTCGGCATGGGCTTCGATGTCGATTCTCGCGACCGCGGGTGGCAGAGTCGCTTCGACGGGGAGCAGGACGCGCAGCGCGACGTCGAGCTCGATCTCCTGCGCGTGGGGATGAGCTTCGATGCGTCGCGCGCGATAACCCGGTACGTACAAGTGGAACGCGTGCTCCTCGGGGCGGATCCACGCGCGCCACGTTGCGTCGCGCGTGCGCGCGAGGAAGCGTTCGGCACCGTCGAGCTCGGAGCGCACCGCGGCGCTCTCGAGCTGCAGGTCCGGATTCCGCGGGTCGCGGAGCCGCAGTTCCAGCTCGCGATGCCCGATGCAGAGAGCGACGGCTTGCAGGCGCGGATCGCGCGAGAGCTCGCCCGGTGCGAGGACGACTCCATCGATCGCAGCAAGCTCGCCGTACACCGGGTGCGAGAAGACGATGCGCACTTCTCCGATCGGAGCATGGCGCACGACGAAGCTGCGGTTCCGGCGTACGGTGGTGCTCCCGCCGAGCGCCGGCCGCCGCTCTGCCTCTGTCAGAGGCTGCACGAGGACGGCGATCTCCTCCCACGGGAAGTTGTCGGGGCAGACGATCGAGCCCTCGACGATCGCCGGCGCGCCGAGCCGGAGCACGAGCGCTTCGTCACCGGCGCTGGCTTCGACGATCGGCGAAGGTCGATGGCCGGCGGCGCGCGCTTGCAGGCGGATCCGCCGCTCGGGCCGGAGATCGGAGAGGCGGAAGCGCCCCTGCTCATCCGTCGTGACCGAGCTTAGCTCGAGCTCTTCGCTCGAGCTCTCGTCGACGAGCGGTTCGCGCACGGCGACGCGTGCGCCGCGCACGGGTTGCTCGCGCGGATCGAGCACGACGCCTGCCACCGCCACGGGGGCCGGGCGGAGCTCGAGCTCGCCGAGGTCGTGATCGCCCGCTTCGAGCGGCGTCGGGATCTCGATGGCGCCGTGGAGATAGCCACGCTCGGCGTGCAGATAGGAGACAGCGAGCTCGAGCGAGGACTCTGCGCCGCACTGCGCCGCAGGGATCGAGAGGAGGACCTCGCCATCGGCGGCGGTGACCTGCGAGAGGAGCTCCAGCTGCGAGAGCGGACGCCGCCGCGTGTGGATCAGCTGCCGTCGCGACAAGCTCACCGCTCGCGAGCTCACCGGCGCGCCTTCGTCGTCGATCAAGCGCAAGCGGACCTGCGCCGGAGCTGGGGGCGGCTGCACCTCGATCCACTTCGTCTCGCCCACGCGACGCGGACCGCGTGCTTCTAACGGCGGAAGATCCGGAGCTTCCTTGCTCTGCACCTCGAGGTGCAGCGCGAGATCCAGCGCGCAAGCGAAGGTCTTCGACACGCCGTCCGCGAGCGTTGCCTGGCGCCAGCCTTGGCCGCCACCGGCGCGCTCGAAGCGCACGAGGACCTTGCCCTGCATCGAGCGGAGGGCTCCACACCGCTCGCGAACCAGGACACCGACCCGGCCGTGGGCGGGGACGCGGAGCAGCAGCGGCTCGCGCGGCCAAGGATCCAGAGGCACCTCGAGCTCGGGGGCGGGATCGAAGCAGCCGTCGTCCAGGCGGATCACCAGCTTCTCGAGCTGCGGAAGCTCGCCGATGCTCGCGCGCGCGATGCGCAGCTCGCGCTCCGGGCCCGCGGGTGTGCCGCGATAAATCGAGATATCGGGATGCCCTCCTGCATGGCGCATCCGCCCCGAGACCTCTACCGCGAGATCGGGGAGCAGCTCGCCGGAGACTTCCGCGACGACGCGGATGCGCAGGTCGTCGGTCGCGAGGGCCAGCCGCTGCGCTTCGCGGGCGGTGCGGAGAGCGGCGTCGGGCGGCGTCCTCGAGCTCTCTCCCCCGAAGAGCGAGCGGCGATCTGCCGACGAATCGCCGAACGGAGCGTGCGGGGCCTCTCCGGTAGGCGCTGGCGCGAAGAAGATGCCGAGCGCGCTCGCGCCGAGGAGCGCGAGGGAGAGGAGCAAGATCCTGCGGGAGGAGAGGCGCATCGCGGAGGCATCCTAGTGGGTCGTCGCGCCTCGCTCCCATCGCCGACCCGCCGGAACTGTCCTGGCGAACGACTGCGTCAACCCACTAGCGATCGACGGAGCGTGCGCAGCGGAAGCCCACGTCGGGCGCGGCCATGATCTCCGGCATCGCGCTTTGCATCAGGGGGCGGAGCTCGGGGTCGGCCAACGGCGGCTTCGCCCACGAGCTTCCTCGTGTCACGAACATCCCCGGAGCGAACCGCCAAGGTCCGTCCGACGCGCGCAGACGCAGACGCGTCGAGCTGAGCTCGACGATGCGCCCGAAGTTCTCCGCGAGCGGCGCGTCGCTTCGCAGCACGGGAGCGCTGCGCAGAAACGCTCCGTAATCGTTGCTGGTCTCGGTCGGGGGCACGGATTCAGACCTCGAGGACTCCTCCATTCGGCGCGCGAGCTCGGCGGCCCGTCGAACGTCGCCATCGAGGCAGGCGATCTCCCACTCGAAGCTCGTCGGCAAGCGCAGGCCGCGTCGAGCAGCGTAGCGACGCGCCTCACTCGCGGTCACCCAGGTCGCCGGTAGGTCATGCCACTCCGGACGGATGGCGCTGTCGCGCTCGGTGCTCCATGGCCCCTTCGCTAGGTAGCCTTGCGCGTCGATCGCTCGCAAGTGCTCGAGGAACTCGCGGACGCTGACGGGTCGTACGTCGATCTCGAAGGACTCGACGCGCACGGTGAAGACACCGGCTCCCGGAAAATAGGTCGGCCAGTCGAGCGCGGAGAAGCGCTTGCGCGGCACGCTCGGCTCGACGGTGGGAACCTGGATCACGAGCTGGTTCGGAGTGCGTGGATCGAGATCGAGCTCTCGCTCGACGACGTCGTTCGCGTGGTGCACGCGCACGTGCTGCGGTCCGGGCTCGAGCGCGATGGTGCCACCGCCCGCGGGCACGCGCAGCTCCGCGTTGCGCTGCAGCGGCAGCGTGGGATCGGCGGGCTCGAACCAGCTCTCGACGCGGCACTCGCCGAGCTCCGGCGCCAGCTTGAGCTCTAGCTTCGCGCTGCGGCGCTCCTCGGATCCGAGCGGCGCCTCCGCGGGAGGAAGCCGCTCGCGCTCGCTCTGCGAGCGCAGCGAGAGGAACAAGATCGCACCGAGCGCCAACACCGCAGCTGCGAGCGCCGCCGCGAGCAGCACGAGGGGACGCCTCGCCGCGCGCCGCGCGAGCTTGCGATGCCAAGCTTCGCCGCGCAGGAAGAGCGTCTCGCCCCGGGCCGCGCGGCGCAGCGCGTCCGCGAACTCGAGCGCGGAATCGAAGCGGTAGCGCGGATCCTTCGCCAGCGCGTGATGGCAGGCCATCGCCAGAGGACGCGACACCCGCGGGCTCAGCGTCGTGATCGGCGGTGGATCGTGGTGCAGGATGCGCGAGAGGACCTCGTTCGGATCCGAGCCGTCGAAGGGGCGGCGCAGCGTCAGCAACTCGTAGAGCACGACCGAGACGCTGAAGAGATCCGAGCGCTGATCGATCTGCTGGCGCGCGGCGGCGGCCTGCTCCGGGCTCATGTAGTAGGGCGTACCGGAGAGCTCGCCGGTCAGCGTGAGCGGCTCCTCGGAGAGCAGGCGCGCGATGCCGAAGTCGACGAGCTTCGGCGCGCCGGACTCGTCGAGCATCACGTTCTCGGGCTTGATGTCGCGGTGCAGCACCTCTCGCTCGTGCGCGTGCTGCAGGCCCTCGAGCATGCGCGCGATCATCTCGACGCACGCGGCGTGATCGCGGAGGTCGAGCGGCTCGCCGAAGACCCCTTCGCGGGCGCGCGCGAGCACGGTTCCGAGCGATTGCCCGGAGACGTACTCCATCACATAGAAGAGCTGGCCCTGCTCTTCGCCCGAGCCCAGGATGCGCACGATGCCGGGATGCTGGAGCTTCTCCAGCGCGCGGATCTCGCGCACGAAACGCTCGACGGCGCGCGCGTCGGCGCTGGCGACGCGCGTCAGCATCTTCAGCGCGACGATGCGTCCGGCCGGGCTCTCGGCGAGATAGACGAGCCCCATGCCACCGCCGCCGATCTTCTCGAGCAGGCGATAGCCGCCGAGGGTGCGGCCGCGCAGCGTCGCGCTGTCCTGCGTCTCGGCGAGCGGCGAGCGCAGGCGTCGCTCCGCGGCCTCGAGATCGACGGCGAGCAGCGCGAGCACTTCGCTCTCCAGCTCCGCATGATCTGCGGCCGCTC
The DNA here is from genome assembly GCA_016719295.1 of Planctomycetota bacterium. GTDB lineage: Bacteria > Planctomycetota > UBA1135 > UBA1135 > JADKAF01 > JADKAF01. Next base: position 4,100,507 of record JADKAF010000001.1, on the reverse strand, counting down.
GTCGCACGAACGCCACGCGCTCTTCCGCCGGCTGCTCCAGCGCGAGCGCGTGGAGCTCCTTCACCCGTTTCCAGAGCTCGGGAGTCAAGAGAGTCGACGGAAGAGCCAGGCGCGCGCCGAGGAGAGCTCGCGTTCGAAGCTGCGCTTCGCCATGCCGAGGAGCTGGGCGGCCGAATCGATCTCGAGTCCGCCGAAGTAGATGAGCTCGATCGCGCGCGCCATGCGTTCGTCGAAGCTCGCGAGCTCGTGCAGCGCCGCGTCGAGGTCGAGGACATCGACCGTGCGATCGGCGAAGCAGTCGACGAGCGAATGGCCCTGCTCGTCCTCGAGCACCTCGCCGAGTACGAGCGCGAAGCGTCGCTTCCGGCGGCGCAGCGAGTCGACCAGGATCGAGCGCATCGCCTGCGCCGCGTAGGCGAGGAAGTCCTGGCGCTCTGCGGCGAGCTCGGGCCGTGTCACGAGCACCCGAACCCAGGCCTCGTGCACGAGTGCCGTCGGCTGAAGGGTGCTCGCGCGCTCGGAGCGCATGAGGCTCTGCGCGCGCCGGTGGAGCGCGAGGTAGAGCTCGTGGAAGCGCTGGTCGCCGAATCCGCCGGCCGCCTCATTCGGCGCTTCCGTCACTTCCGCGTTCCTGGTCGCATGAGGGGCCATGGGTGCGTTCCGCAGGCGCGTAGTGCGCGCCCTCCTAGGTCACAGGGGGGAACGAACCGGGCGGTTCGCGTCCGCCAGAGTTTCCGCGGATCCTCGCTCCGGAGACCTGGAGAGGAACAGGGGGGAGCCTACTCCGGACTCTCGGGGAGGGGGAGACGGCTCGGCCTCTGCCGCTGCCCGAACCAAGGGATCCCGACCGGGGCTCGGGACGCGGAGCTCAGCGGGTCGGAGCCACGTTCGCTTGGGCCGGAGCCGCGGCGCCGGTGGTGGGAACGGGGCGCCGCTTCGCGCGCAGGCGCACATGCGGCACGACGATCGTGAACACCAAGGTGAAGCACCCGCACGTGAAGCCGGCGAGAGCCAGGTAACGGGAGGCGCGCGGGTTGCGCCACATACCTCGCACGCCGAGCCAGAGGGCGCAGCCGATCAGCGCCGCATGGACCCAGCGGTCGCGCGAGCCTGCGGTGCGATCGGAGAGCCCAAGCGGCCAACCGAGCACCAGGAGCCCCAGCAGGAAGGAAACGATAGCTGCGATCGCACATAGGGCGGGCCGTTGCATGTCGTTCGGATCGGTCGCCGGAGGGCCTTCGCTGAAGAGGACGCAGGCCTCGTCGGTGCCAGAAGTGCTCGGCGTGCATCACGCAGGTCTCGAGCGGAGCCGATCGGCCGGGCGCGCGCGGCTTTCCCAGTCGCGCGGAAGGCCGGAGCGCCGCCACGGGTCGCAGCGCGCTCTCGTCGGTCTCGGAGAACCCGCCCATGCCGCTCGCTCTCGCCTCGCTCGGACTCTGCCTCGCGTTCGCCCCCGTCTCGCACGTGGCTCAGGATCCAGCGCCCGCGGAGCCGCGGGAGATCCGCGTGCTCCCGCTCGGCCATGTCGATGCTACGGAGCTGGAGGGGCTGCTCGCCGGTCTCGTCTCCGCGATGCCGTTGCGCTTCGTCGCCGATGTGCGCAGCAATGCGCTCGTAATGCAGGGCGAACCGGAGCTGCTCGCGCGCTGGAGTGCACTGATCGGCCGGCTGGATCGCGCTCCGAGGGCGGCGGCCGAAGCTCCTCGGGTCGTCCCTTCGAAAGAGCTCTTTCCTCCCGTGGTGATGGACTTCGAGATCGGGGGCGCCACTTCCGTCGATCAGCGCCCGACGCTGTTGGCTCTGCTCGAAGCCTACGCAGCTCGCAGTGGGCAAGAGCTCGTGATGGAGGAGCCGACGCGCAGCCGCGCGGCGAGCGTGCGCGTCGGTGGTACGGAGAAGCGCGTCCTCGCAGCTGCGGCGCTGCAGGGTTATGTCGAGCGCTTGCTCGTGGCGCACGACTTGGCGCTGCTACCGCTCGGCGGCGCGGAGCCGCATCTCTGTGCGGTGGTGTCGACCGGGAACGGCGCCTCGCGCTCCACGCGCGAGCGCGCGGTGGTTCTCGCGTTCGTGGACCTGAAGATCCTCGCGCGGCACCCCGCGGTGATCTTCAGCGCGATCCTGCCGTTGGAGCACGCCGATGCCGCGCAGCTCGCCAACGGGCTCCGGGCGACGCAGACCGACAACGCGCTGCAGTCCGTGGTCGCCGCCGGGGAGACGCTCTTGCTCACGGGCACCGGTGCTTGGCTGCAGTCGCTCGTCGCGACCGCGCGCCTCGCCGATCACCGCGCGGGCGAACGCGCGCGCGCGGCGGAAGCGCACCACGAGGTCTTCGCGCTCCGCTCGGTGCGCGCCGAGGAGCTGGGGCCGATCCTCCGCGAGGCGCTCGCAGGCGTCTCGCGTGGACGCAACGGCGCGCATCCCGCGCAGCTCTCGCCGGGAGCGGCTCCCAGCACCGCCATCGCGGCTTCGATCCAGCTCGACCTGAAGCGCAACGCGCTGCTCGTGACCTGCGCGCAGCGCGATCTCGCGTCGATCCGCGCGCTCATCGAGGCGCTCGATCGGGAGTGAAACGCGGCGCTTCGGTGCGACGCGCGAATCCCACTGCACGGCGATCGCGTCGCGCGCTTCGTCGAGCGCAGAGAGGAACCAGGCAGTCTGGGGATCGACGAGCTCGGAAGCGCCGTCGGAATCTCTGCAGGGGGCGTCGGTTCGTTCGATCCGGGGGGCAGGCTCCGTGCTGCTTTCGCGAAAACGGATCCGCGCGCCGCCGCCTAGCAGCTCGGCGGTGGAATGCGAGGACGTGCCTGACGAGGAGCGCTGCCGTCGGGGGCCAGGAACAGACCGACGCATCAAGAGCCTCGTCAGCTACTCGAGCGCTTCCTCGAGAGCGTCTCGTTCGACGAGAGTGAGGCCTCCACGGTCGTGGCGTTTCCGCTCACAGCCGAGGAACGCGTCGCACCTCGGGAACCTTTCCTTAGAGCGGCGTGATGAGACAGGTGATGAGATACAGCCAGAAGGTGCAGGTCAGGAGAGCCAGGCAGTGGGCGGCTACGTGCCAACCAGCGCGCGGTCTGTCGGCGAGGATCCAGAGGGAGAGCAGCGACAGAAGCACTCCTGCCAGTGTCAGCCATCGAAAGAAGCTCGTGAAGGATCCATAGGGCGAGCCTTCGAAGAACGGGCGACCCAGACGAACCAGGCTCAACTGCAGTAGGGGAATTGCAGTGCTCACAAGCGAGAGGCCTCGAATGCCTCGTGAGAGCGCACCGGCGATCGTCATCGAAGGTCCGCGAGGGGTGGGGGGTGGGCCTCGGTCATTTCCGCTTCTTCTCGCCGCCGCTCGGCTTCGCTGCGGGATCGAAACTCGATGTCGATGTCTGCGCTCGCAGCGCTCGGCCAGAGCTTGCTCGGGTCGCAGTCGTGGAACGAAGCGGAACCTCTGCTGCGTGAGGCGCTCGCGATTCGGGAGCAGACGCGGCTCGGGGAATGGTCCACGTTCAGCATGCAGTCGATGCTCGGTGGCGCGCTGCTGGGGCAGAAGAAGCTGGGCGAAGTAGAGCCGCTGCTGCTCGACGGCTATCGCGGCATGGAAGAGCGCAGGGCGAGCCTCGGGCCGAAGGGCGCGCGGCACATCTCCGACGCGCTCGAGCGTCTCGTGCAGCTCTACGAAGCGCTAGGCAACACGAGGGAAGCCGCGCGCTGGCGTCGCGAGCTCGAGGAGGCGCGAGCGAAGAGCCCGCAAGCGGAGTCGCCCGGAGGCAAGGACTGACGGGTGCCGCTGCAGAGCGCGACGTGCGGCGCTGTAACGAGAAGGCCCTCCGCTGCGACTCACGGGTGCGGCGGAGGGCCTGTTGGCTGGTAGCGGAACTCGAGAATCAGTTCTTCCAGCTCGTCGAGGTCGGGATCGTTCGCCGCAGCTCGACCAGCGTCTCGAACACCAGCGTGCCACCGGCGGTCGGCACGGTCAGCTCGAGCGGCAGCACATGCACGAGAGGCTCGCTCTCTCCGGCCGCGGGGATGCCCGTTCCGGCGAGCGGGATCGTCGCGAACGAGAAGGACTTCTTCTGGCTCGAGAGCGTGAACGCGGAGAGCTCCGCGACGCTGCCGGAGATCAGCTTGACCGAGGTCTTCGAGCCTTCGCCGGTGATGTTCACCGCCGAGAGAGGGATCGAGATCGCCGGCTGATCGCCGATCGCGAGGAGCATCGTGTCGTTGGGTACGAGCGGCTCCGCCGAGTCTCCGGAGACGAGGCCGTTCGCGCTGACGGCCGTGCCGGTACCGACGATCTCGATGGCGCTCGCCTTCGAGGCATGGAACACCGTCGAGCGCGTGGCGTTCTTCGCGAAGGAGAACTGCCCCTTCGTGCTCTTGTCCTGCACGGTCTTGTAGGTGAAGACCAAGTCGCCCGTGGCGCGCGAGAGGATCATCCCGCTGCCCACGAGGCAGAACTCGATCTCGACGCGTACCTCGCCTTCTTCGTCGACGTTGGGGAGATCGAGAAGCTCAGCGAGGCGTATCTCGGAGAGGCTCGCCTTGAACGTGCCCTTGGTGGGGCTGATCGAGCCCTTGGAGTTGGGGCGCACTCCCGCGAACTTGCCCTTCGCGTCCAGCAAGAGCGTGTACGAGAGCGGGACGCCATTCACGCCGATCGTGAGCGCGACGCCGCTCAAGTCGTCGAGCATGCCCGCGACCGGCAGCGCGCCGGAGAGCGAGAGCTGATCGCGACCACCGAATCCGCCGTCCACGACGACGGTACGGTCGATTGTGAACGAGCCCTTGGTGAAGGGCGCGCTCGCCGAACGACCGGGTACGTTGTTCTGCGCGGTCGAGCGGAGGTCTAGCGACCAGCGACGCAGTGTGCCGGAGTCGATTCCCGCGGTATCGACGATGCGCAGACTCCAGGTGCCGTTGGGATCCTCGCCGATGAACGCTCCGAGCGCTCCTTCGGGGACGAGGAGCGGCTGGACGACATTCAATGCGTAGATGGCATCGGTCACGGGGGTGCCGCCACCGTCGCTGAAGCGCGTTCCGGCGAAGACGTCGTTGTTCGTGCCGGCGTTGTTGGTGGTGATCGCCACCGTCGTGCCCTGGGGCGAGGTGAGCGTGATGTTGAGGTCCCCAGGAAAGGTGTGGAGGATGTCGACGAAGAGCTCCGCTCGATCCAAGAACGCCTGCGCACCGGAGATCGAGAGCGTGCGGGTGATGTCGATGAGGTCGGGGAGCGGCACGACCGTCGTGTCCTCGACGTTGCTCACGGCCGTTGCGGGAGCCTCGGCGATGGCGGCGATGTGCAGGACCCACGCGTAGGTTCCCGTCTCGCCCGCGGCGTCGTCCGTGATCGTGAGCGTCCAGGTGCCGTTGGGATCCTCGCCACGGAACGCGCCGAAGGCCTCTTCCGGCGTGAGGGCCTGCTGCGCGACGCCGTTCTGGTAGCTGGCATCGGTGACGGGTGTCAGCGCGTCGTCATCGAACATGGTGCCGAGGAAGACGTTGTCGGAGCTGCCGCCGTTGTCGGTGGTGATCGTGACCACCGTTCCGTTCGGGGAGGTCAGCGTGACGTCCAGATCCGTCGGCGCGGTGTGCGCGAAGAAGGTCCGCAGGCTCACGTCGGTGATCACCGGGAGCGCGCCGGTCACCACGATCGTGGAGGTCGTGGTGGCGTTGTCGGCGATGGGCAGCACCTCGAGGTGCGCGTAGGAGACGCCGCCATCGGTGGGCGACTGGGGCGCGAGCGCGAGGCTCGTCGAGGGAGCGCCGATCGCGGCGCTGAGCAGGCAGAGGAGGAGCGCGGTACGGATGGGGGGCCTTCGCATGAGCGGTGCTCGCGAGCTAGGCGCTTCGACCACCCCCCCGGGTGACGCGGTACGCGTCGCAAGAAGGTATGCCCAAAGCCCCCGCAGTGGCAAGGGCGCGCGGGCGGCGCGCGCTGCCGCGCGGCTCCGACGACGCAGCTCGCCCGGGCCGCGCGGAGATCACCAGAGCCCGAGCAGGCAGGCGGAGATCTGCAGCATCGTCGCGGCGAAGAGGGCGAGCGAGAGCGGTCCGCCGACGACGCGCGCGATCCAGGTGAGCGGAAGCTCGAGCGCCGCGCCGAGGAAGAGAGGCGCGTGCTTCCTCGCGGGCGCGCGTCGACGTGCAAGGTCGTATCGCCGGAACCCTCCGCGCCGTGCCGCGGTCGCGCGAGGCGCGGCAGCTCGGCTCATCGCGGCAGCGCCGCCGCGGAGCGCAGCGCTTCGAACTGCGGTCCGGCGCTCAGCTGCAGCCGCAACATCGCACTCTCGCTGCGCCAGCGCTCGGGCGCGTTCTCGCTCGTGCGCCTCGCGTTCGCTCAGCGCTTCTTCGGCGCGGGGATGATGAAGGTGGGGAGGCGCTGGCCGTCGTGGGTGATGTCGATGGTGGTGTCAGGGAGCGGTTCTGAGAAGCGCTGGAGCAGATTCAGATCGCCGCCTGTGCTAAGGGCGATGCGTACGCGATAGCGATCGGCTCGCGGCACGGAGAACTCGAGCTCGCCGTTCGCGAGCCACGCCCGCGAGCTCTTGGCTCCGCTGTTAGTCTCGAGCCAGAGGGAGACACCTTCCACCGGCGGATCCGCAGAGAGGTCGATGGGCAAGGTGACGCGCCAGCCGCGTTGGAGAAGGAGCTCCTGCTCCTCCGCACTGGGCTTCACCAGCATCTCGAGCTGGCTCTCGGCGAGCACGCGCACAACGCTCGTCGCAGGAGGGAACCAGCGCTCGATGCGGCCTTCCTCATCGGTGAAGGCCCGGGCGGACGTGCTCGCCGAGGAGGCCTGGTCCTCCGCTTGGAGCAGCAGGGCGACGTTGGAGAGAGGCTTCGAAGCGTGCGAGGGATCCACGAGGCGCAGACGGAGAGGGCTCCATCCGAGAGCGAGGGAGAGCCCTTGGATGCGCGGGTCGCGATTCGTCTCTCCGCTCGCGATCGCGAGCCCTTCGATGCGTTCGAGCACGCCCGTGCGCTCGCTCCGGAACTCGAGGTCGAGGCGGCCCGCGGGCAGGTCGCCGATCGCGAACTTGCCTCGCGGCCCGAGATGCAGCGTGCGCTTGATGTGACCCGGGGACAGAGGCGATGCGGGCGTGAGGGCGGCGTGGATCTCCAAGCTCTTGGCATCGAAGCCCGCGGGCAAGATCACGCTGCCTTCGCAGCGTCCGCCGTCCTCCAGGATCAGCGTGAGCTCGCTGGATCCTGGCGCGATGTCGCGCAGCACACCGGGCGCGTAGCCGATGGCCTCCGCGCGCAGCGCGATGGTGCTCGTGCTCGTCTCCGCGCGGATCTCGAAGCGACCTTCGCGATCGGTGCGCAGCGGGCGCGTCACGGGAGCTCGGCCTTCTGGCGGCGTGGGTTGCACGGTGATCGAGGCCATCGAGATCCCGCGTCCGGTACGGTCCAGGACTCGGCCGCTGGCGAGGAGCGTGTCTGCACGGAGCTCGACATCGCCGAGCGCGTGCTCGCCCGGATCGAGTGCTGGAGGGAACGCGATCCTGCCGCGTCGCGGGCTCGTTCCAGGCTCCTCGAGGACCAGCTCGAGCGCTCCTCCTCGCACTTCATCGCCCAAGCCACATCGAATCCACCCCTCACCGTCGCTGCGCAAGAGGAAGCGGCGAGAGGCCCCGCTCGGCTCGAAGCTGCGATGCACCTTCAGCTCCCGGTCGGGCAGCGCTCGGCTGCTATCGCCGAGGACGCGCACTGCGACGACGCGCCCTTTCTCGGAGCGCACGACCAGGAGCTCGCGCTCTTCTCCCGGCTGCGTGGGCCCTGCCGCGGAGCGCAGTGCTGCCAGCGACCCATCGGGGAGCTCGCCGTAGATCTCGAGCTCGGCTCCGAGCATGCACGGAATCGCTTGGCTCCGTCCTCCGGTGACCTGTACGTCGCAGGAGGATGCGCGGCTCGGACCGCGAATGCGGAGCCTTAGCTCTCGCGGCTCCAGGAAGGCCGCGCGGAGATACACGGAGCCGGAAGCGGGGACCGAGAGCCGCAGCGGCTCTGTAGGCCAAGGCTCGAGCGCGAGCTGCTGCTCGACGTTCGTCAGGCCAAGCCACTGCAGTTGCATCTGCAAGGTCCCGCTCGCGAGCTCGGCGCTGGAGTACCTGCGCATCGCGCTGCGAGGAACGCGGATCTCGTCGTGTGCCTCTTCCAGGCGCTTGCTGGCGATGAACACATGCATTCCTGACTCGCGTCCGCCCGGCTTCCAAGTCAGGGAGACCTCGCCTGCTGGCAAAGGCCGTCCCGTGAGCTCGTCGACGACTTGGATGCGGAGATCATCCGCGGCGGGCTCGCGTTCGGGTTTGCGTCGCTGCGAGGGAGCGGGCGGCGGAGCAGGAACTGCGTTGCGCTCTACGATCTGCGCGGGCTCTACGGGTAGCTCCCGTGGAGCGGGCAGCGAGTCGGCGACGTGTGCCTCGTGCGCCGCGAGGGAGAACTCGGTGCCGCGCTCTGCTGCTGGACGCGTCGCTTCGCCTCGCAAGCCCCAGAGGGCGAGGACCAGAAACCCGGTCCCGAGCGCGAGAACGATCAGCCAACGGGACATGCACTAGCTCCGCGGGGATACTCCCCGAGCTTCGCCCGCGCTCGCTGCTACGGCAACGGTCGAGTGGCTCGTCGATTCGCGGCGGGCTGAACCGCACCGCCGTGTGGCGGGCAGAAGAGCCGCGCGCTTCTCAGAACCAACTCCGGACGTCTCCATGCTGCTTCGCTCCGTGATCTCGTTCGCGACCCCGCTCGTCGTCCTCGCCTGTGCCGCCGCCCAAGATGGCCCGCCGCGGCGCGAGGAGCGCGGTGACCGGCCCGAGCGGCGCGGGCCCGAGCGGCCCGAAGGTCTCCTGAAGCGCGAGGCCGGAGCGTACGAAGGCTTAACCCTCGTCTCGTCGCTGAGCACCCGCGAGACGCACTTGATCGATCTCGACGGGCGCAGCGTGCACTCTTGGAAGAGCGATGTGCCGCTCGGCAACGTGGCCTACCTGATGGCGGACGGCACGCTGCTCCGCGCGGGGCGCCAAGGCGACAACAAGATCTTCCGCGGCGGGGGCGAAGGCGGGCGCATCCAGAAGCTCGATGTCGATGGCCAGGTCATCTGGGACTTCGTCTGGTCGAACGACGAGCACCTGCATCACCACGACATCAAGGCGCTGCCGAACGGCAACGTGCTCTTCCTCTCGTGGGAGAAGAAGACGAAGGCCGAGGCGATCGCCGCGGGGCGCGATCCGCGCTTCCTGAAGGGCGAGTGGTTCTGGCCGGATGTGGTCTACGAGGTGAAGCCGGTTCTGCCGAGCGGCGGCGAGATCGTGTGGGAGTGGCACGCGTGGGATCATCTGATCCAGGATCGCGACCAAGAGGCGCAAAACTTCGGCGTCGTCGAGGAGCATCCCGAGCGCATCGATATCAACGCGGATTGGACGCGCTTCGAGGTGAAGGAAGACCCGAAGGCCGATACCGAGACGGCGGAGCGCTTGCGCGGGCTGGGCTACGTCGGCGGTCCGCCGGCGGGGGATCGCGGCGCGGGTGCGGCAGCTCCCGCAGCGAGCGGTGCTGGTGCGCCGGGTGGACCCGGTGCGGTGGGCGGTCCCGGTCGTCCGGGCATGGGCGCGATGGGCGGCGGCGGCGCCGACTGGATGCACTCGAACGCCGTCGACTACCACGCGGGGTTCGATCAGATCCTGATCAGCGTAAAGCACCTGAACGAGATCTGGGTGATCGATCACTCGACCACCACCGCGGAAGCGCGTGGCAGCCAGGGCGGGCGCTACGGCAAGGGCGGCGATCTCCTCTACCGCTGGGGGAACCCGGTCGCGTATCGCGGCGGCACTCCCGAGCAACGCCAGCTCTTCGAGCAGCACAACGCGCACTGGATCCCCGCGGGTCGTCCCGGCGCCGGCCACATCCTCGTCTTCAACAACGGCTCGCCGCGCGAAGGACGCGCGTGGTCCTCGGCCGATGAGATCGCGCTGCCCGTCGATGCCGAGGGCCGCTACGCGCCGCGCCGCGAGGACGGCCTGCTCGGACCCGAGCAGGCGCTCTGGTCGTACACCGCGCCGAAGAAGCAGGACTTCTTCTCGAGCTTCATCTCCGGCGTGCAGCGCCTCGAGAACGGCAACACGCTGATCTGCGAGGGCGAGACGCGGCGCGTCTTCGAGGTGACGCAGGAAGGCGCGACGGTATGGGAATGGGTGATGCCGATCGCGCTGATCGGCGCGGACGCTCCGCCCGGCGGCCGCGGCCCGCGCGGCGGCCTCTTCCGCGCCGAGCGCCTCGCCCCCGACCACCCCGGCCTCGCCGCCCTCCGCGCCGCCGGCCACCCGCTGTCGATCAAATAGGGGTCAGACCCCTATTTGATCGATGACCTCCGTGGTCGATCAAGAAGGGGTCAGACCCTTATTTGATCGACGGGCTTTGGCGCGCTTCTTGGCGGCGCGTTTCAGCGGCTGGACGACGTTGATCTTCAGGACTTGCCAGGTGGCGAGCCCGAGCACCACGCTGCTCGCGGCGAGAGGCGACGCCTCCAGCAGGTCGCGCCGCAGCCCCGTGAGTCCCGGGATCTCGAGCAGCACGAGCGCGGTCGCGATGCCGATCGCCGCGCAGCCCAGCACGAAGAGCCGTTCGGTGTAGAGCACATCGGCCCAGCTCACGGGAGCCTCGCAGAGGCCCGGCTGATAGGGACTCCAGCGGGGAATCCAACGGCGGACCGAGGCACGGTAAGCCTCGTAGGGTGCGCCGAAGAGCGCGCGCAGCTCGCGTTCCTCGTGCTTGGCGATGACGGTGTAGGCCGCGAGCCAAGCGAGGAGCACGAGCGGAACGCATTCGGCGGAGCGCAGCAGCGCGCAGGCGCTCACGGCGACGAAGGCGTTGCCGAGATAGAGCGGGTTGCGGAGGTAGCCGAAGATCCCGCTGGTGAGGAGCGAGCGCGCTCCCGCCGTATGAACGCGCGCGCGGCTCCCGATTTGGCGTACGCCCGTGAGACGCAGCGCGACGCCGAGCACGAGCAGCACGAGCGCGAGGGCGAGCTGCGGAGCGCCGCGATCGGAGCCAGGGAGCAGCGTCGCGGGGAGGATCGCCAGCACGACGAGTACGCCGCGATGGCGGAAGAGAAGCGCGGACAAGGGAACCTCTTGGAGCGAGTGGAGGTGGAGAGGGCGAGAGCGAAGGTCAGTGGCCGAGCTTCTCTACGGCCTCGCTCAGCGCCGGCGCACGTCGTGTCGAGTAGCGCAGGTGCACGATCGCGAGCGAGAGAAGCAGAGCCGCAGCTACGCCGAGCCGCACCGTCGAAGCCGATCGGACGCCCGCGCCGAGGAGCGCGTAGACGAGCGTCTCGGGAAAGGTGCCCAGCGTGGTACCGAGGAGGAAGTGGCGCGTGCGGACGCGGCTGGCCGCGTACAGCAAGTTGGTGGCGAAGTTGTTGCCGATCGGGCAGATGCGGATCACCACGTTGCTCGCGACGGGCCGGCGCTCGAGCCAGGCGAGCACGTTGGCGAAGCGCCCGCCGCGCAGCGCATCGCGGCCGATCCAACGCGCCCAGGCGAACACGAGCAGCGATCCCACGGTGGTGGCGAGCTGCGCGAGCGCGGAGCCGACCCACTCGCCGTAGAGCAAGCCCGCCAAGGTCGCGAAGGCGATGCGCGGCGCGCCGATGCCGATGCCCACCGAGGCGAGCACGACGAACGCGATCGGCGCGGCAGCACCCCAGGAGTCGAGCGCGCGCTGCAGCGCTTGCAGCCCGCTCTCGTTCCAGAGCTCGCGCAGCGGTGTCAGATGGACCAGCGAGAGGCAGCCGGCGAAGAGCGCGAGGAGCAGCGCGCCTCGCCAGCTTCCTCGAGGAGCCCTGGACGCATGCGATGGAGCGGACTCTGCGCGGTCTACCTTCGCGATGCGGCTCGAGCTCTCGACCGTGCGTCGCGCGGGGAACGCGCGCCGGCGATACCAGCGCATCGCGAGGCAGTCGAGGACCCCTCGCAGCGCGCGATTGCCGATGCCGTAGTGACTCTTGCCGGCGAGGCGAGGGCGATGCTGCACCGACATCTCTTGCACCCGGAAGCCCTGCACCTGCGCGAGCGTCGCGAAGAAGCGATGCATGCCGTTGAACACCGGCATCTCGGCGATGACCTCGCGGCGGAAGACGCGCGCGGCGCAGCCTGCATCGGTGACGCGGACGCCGGTCACGGCGTTGCGGAAGCCATTGCCGATCTTGCTCGAGAGGCGTCGCACCCAAGTGTCGTGGCGCTTGCTGCGCACGCCGCATACCGCATCGCAAGGCTCGAGCCGCTGCAGCATCAGCGGCAGATCCGCGGGATCGTTCTGGCCGTCGGCGTCGAGCGTGGCGAGGAACGGCGCTCGCGCGGCGCGGAAGCCGGAGACGAGCGCGGCGCTCTGCCCGCAGCGCAGCGCATGGCGCGCGAGCCGCACGCGCGCGTCCTCGCGTCCGAGCTGCTCGATCACCGCGGCCGTGTCGTCGGCGCTCGCGTCGTCGACGGCGACGATCTCCCAAGCGATGCCGTGCGCATCGAGCGCGCTGCGGATCTCCGCGACGAGCTTCGGCAGGCTGCCGCTCTCGTCATGGCAGGGCAGAACGACGCTCAGCGTCGGCAAGACGGCTTCCGAGGTCATCGCGCGCGTTCCTCCAAGTCTCGCAGCGCCGGCGGGATCTCCTCGCGCGGATCGCTGCCTTCCTTCGGGATATCCACCCAGACATCCGCTCGCTCGATTGCCGTTCGCCAAGCGGGATCCTGGAGCTCACCGGCTCTCCACTGCCGCAGGCGATGGTCGATGCCGTCTTCCCAGACCAGCCAGAATCCGAGGACGAAGGCGATACCGCAACGAGCGAAGCGCAGAGCGTCCCCGCGCCACGCGGCGTGGATCGCGAGGGCTACGAGAGATGCGCCGACGCCGACCATCGCGAGCGCGATCGGCAGCCCTCCAGGCAGGCAGATCCCGTACGCCGCTCCGATCACCGCAATGGCGACGCTGCCCAGCGCTCCGAGCAAGAGCGCGAAGAGACGCAGCCAGCGCGCGGCGGAGTCCGGGTTGTCCGCGAGCATGCGCCGCGCCGTCTGCGCGAGCACCAAGGCGAGCGCGGGGAGCATGGGCAGCAGATAGTGCTTCTGCTTCTGCGGCAGCGCGGAGAAGCCGACGAAGATCGCGAGCACGACGATCCACGGCCAACGCTGCTCCGCCGGCAGCGCGCGCAGTCGAGGCCATGCTCGGCGCGAGGCGAAGAGCATGGCCAGCGCGATCGCCGGCGATGCGGCCTGCGGCAGCACGCTGAGGAAGAAGTACCAGGGGCGGTAGTGGCGCGCGCTCGCTTCCACTTCCGCACCCTGGATGCCCAGCGGCAGGAGCGCGATCTGAACCAGCTGCTCGCGCGCTTCGCCGCCGCGCAGCGCGATGGCGCCCCACCACGCGAAGCCGAGCAGCAGAGCGAGCGCGATCCAGCGGGAGTTCCGCCAGCGCAGCGCTTCGCGCCACGCGCCGCGCAGCCAGAGGTCGACCGCGATCGGGAGAGCCAGCACGAAGAGCGCTGCGGTGGCTTTGGCGAGGAACGCGATCGTCACGCACAGCGCGAACAGCGGGAGCATGCCTCGTCGGCGCCGATCGACCAGCTCCGGCCAGAGCAGGAACACCGCGGTGCACGCCGCCGCGAGCAGCATCTCGGCGACGCCGCGCCGCCCCAGCGCCACGAACGACTGCATCGCCGCGAGCAGCCCGGCCGCGAGCAAGCCGAGACCTCCGCCGCCGAGGCGCAGACCCCAGCGGAAGCAGAGCAGCACGAGCAGCAGCCCGGCGAGCGCCGAGGGCATCCGCAGGGCGAGCGGCGTCGGGCCGAGGCCGAGCTCGGCGAGCCCGGCGGAGAGCCAATAGGAGAGCGGCGGCTTCTGGAGCCGGAGCTCATCGCCCATCCGCGGGACGAGCCAATCGCCGCTCGCGACCATGGTGCGCATCACCACGTCGACGCGGTGCTCGGCCGTCACGTCGACGGGCGACTCTCCCAATCGGAAGAAGAGCACCGCCGCGACGGCCGTGAGCAGCAGAGCGAGCCAGACACGCGCTTGCGGCGTAGCGGAGGGGACTGCGCTCGACGACATTCCTGCGCGCTCGTTGCAGCTTCTACAACGGCCGCGCCTCGGTGGATCGCATCACAGCGAGGAGCGGGGCCGCGGCGAAGGGCCGGGCCGAATCATGATGATTCAATCGGCGTGCCAGCTCACCCGGAAAATGTCCTTCGCGAGACCGAGATCCGAGCTCCTGGCCGCAGCGTCGCCGTATCGACGAGGCCGAGCTGCGGCAAGCGGCGCTCGGCTTCGCCCAGCGCAGGCACGTGGAGCGCCGTGCCGATCAAAAAGGGGTCTGACCCCCTCCTGATCGATGGCGCCGATCAAGGAGGGGTCTGACCCCTTCTTGATCGACGGGTCAGGGGAGGAGGTGGGTGAGGACGGCGTTGGAGCCGGTGAAGGGGCCGAAGGCGGGATCGAAGATCACGCTCTGCGTCGCGAAGCTGAGACCGGCGAGGGCGGGGATCGTGGGCACGATCAGGTGGAAGGAGCCCTGCGCGTCGAGCACGCTGCCGAGCAGCACGCTCGGGTTCGCGAGCCGCAGCGTGATGCCGCTGATCGTCTGGGTCTGGAGGCCGGTGCCGATCAAGAGGAAGAACGGCGCGGCAGGCAGGCCGTCGATCTCGAGGTCGAGGCTCGGGGTCGAGGAGAGCGCGAGGGAGACCGTGTGCGCGACCTCGCCGTTCACGCGATGGAGGTTCCGCGCGAGGCGCACGAGCTCCCAGGCGTCGATCTGGCCCGCGCCGTAGGTGTTCTCCTTGCCGGAGACGGCGCCCGTCGGACGCGCGGTGAGATGCGCGGCCATCGCCATGTCCTCCGGGGTGATCGAGGGATTCGCCTGCTTCGCCAGCACGAGCACGCTGGAGGCGCTGGGCGTCGCGTTCGAGGTGCCGCTGAAGTTCGAGTAGGAGCTCGTGCCGGATGAGGTGCGCGTGCCCGTCGGCGCCGTGAGATCGGGCTTCAGCAGCCCCTGCAGGGTGCCCGCGGCGTAGGGATAGTCATTGTCGTTGATGCTGTCCCATTGCCCCGCGGGGTAGGCCGGCGAGTTCACGCGCACGTCGTTCCAGTGCCAAGCAAACGGACCGCAGGGCGTGTAGCTGGCCAGCGTCTGCGTGCCGACGAGATGCGCGCCGATCCCGAGCACGCCGCCTTCGCGACCGATCAGGGTCTGATTGGGATCGATCCACGGCGGCGGCAAGCAGCCCGGAGCGGAGATGTTGAACGGACGGCGCGCGGCGTTGGTCGTGCTCGCGCACGATCCTCCGTCGTTCGAGGTCGAGTTCGTGCGGATCAAGCCCGCCGCGAGCGAGGTCTCGCCGACGTCGCGGTGCATCGCGTAGTTCGGCGGCGGATTGAAGTAGAGCTTGTAGCTGTGCGAGCTCGTCTGGCCATCGGCGCCGTTGCGGATCGCGTATTGGATCGCGTCCCATTGCGAGGCCTCGCCCGAGAGCTGGCCGGTCATGAGCTTCGCACCAGGGCAGTTGCCCAGCGTGTCCTGGTTCGTGTGATCGATCGCGACGAAGACGCCCGCGCAGCTCGTGCCGTGTCCGCCGCTGTCGTTCACGTCCGGGTTGTTCGCCCCGAAGTCCCAACCGACGAGGTCATCGGCGTAGCCGTTGCCATCGTCGTCGCGGCTGTTGCCGGCGATCTCGCCGGGATTGCGCCAGATCCCGTTCACGAGTGCGGGGTGTGCGATGTTGCAGCCGCTGTCGGAGTTCATCCACACGACGCCGGTGCCGTCGATGCCCTGCGCCCAGACCAGGTTGGCGCGCGTGTCGAGAGGCCCGTTCCCCGGAGCGGGCAGCGGTGCGCTGCTCGTCGCTCGAGAACCATCCTCGACGGCCTCGGCCGGGGGCGCGTAGTCGAACCACGCCTCGCGGACGCTCGGCAGCGCCGCCGCGGCGGCGATCGCCTGGCGCGTCGCTTCGACGCGCACGAAGTTGCCGAGGAAGTTTCGGCTCACGATCTTCGCGCGCCCCGCGGCGCTCTCGCTCGCGAGGACCGCCATGAGCTCGGCCTGCGTGCGCAGCATGTGCTCTTCGAGCTCGCGCACCACGGTAGCACGGCGCTCGGCGAGCGGCAGGCGTCGCACGCGGGGGAAGAAGTGCTCATAGCTCAGCTTCGCGCCGATCACGAAGTACGCGGGCAGGAGCTGCGTATCGGAGGCACGACCCAGCTGCTCGCGCAGATAGGGGTGCAGCTTCTCCGCGAGCGGCGCGAGCGGATCGCGCATCGACTCCTGCGCCGAAGCGATGGAAGCGAGGGCCAGAGGCAGCAGGCCGAGCCATTGGTGTGAGGATCGTCGCATCGAGAGCTTCTCCAGGGTCGCTGAGGCAAGAAGGAGTGCGTTCAGCGCCGCTTGCGCGCGAGCACTTCGAAGACGGGAGGTGCGAAGAAGAAGCCGCGCCGCTCGCGCTCGCGCAGCGCCCATTCCGCGAAGAAGCGCTCGGCGTCGTCGGGAGTGAGGTACCCGCCCTCCACCAGCGTCGGCACGAAGCTCTTCCAGAAGGTCGCGGGCCAGTCCCAGAGCGGCTCGCCGGGACGCGAGGCATGCGCGGCGACGCGGAGCTCCAGCAGCTCGAGCCCTTCGCGCTCGCACCAATCGGGCACATGGCCGATGACGTCGCTGTCTCCGGCCGTCGCGCTCCACTTCGCGAGGATCCCCGCCAGCAGGCGATCGAACGCTGGGCTTCGCGGCGCGAGGGTCATCGCGCGGTAGTTGAAGTAGTCCTGCAGCGCGAGGACGCCGCCCGGCGCCAGCGCGCGCGCCGCGCGGCGGAACGCTTCTTCGGGCCGCGCGACCCAGCAGAGCATCCAACGCGAGTACACGCAGTCGAAGCTCGCCTCGGGCAGCTCGAGCGCACACGCATCGCCTTGCGCGATCTCGAGCTGCGGCCACGCTTGTCCCGCGCGCTCGCGCGCCGCCTTCTGCGCGCGCAGGAACGCGAGAAAGCGCTCCGCCGCATCCACGGCGAGCACGCGTCCTTCGGGGCCGACCAGCTCAGCGAGCTCGAAGCTCGCGTAGCCCGGACCGCAGCCGAGATCGAGCACGCGCTGCCCTCGAACGATGCCCGCTCGGCGCCACAGCGCCTGCGTCTCGGAGCTCCAGAGGCGATGTTGGAAGCCGAGCCGAAGGAGCTCCTCGGCATCGGTGGTGAGGGCGTACTCTTCGACGGGGGAGCTCATCGGGGATCGGCGGCTCAGCGCTGCTTGGAGAGCGGTTCGGGCGCGCCAGTGTAGCCGAGCTTCTGCAGCGCCTCCCACGTCGCGCGATCGTACTCGGGAGCGCTACTGGGATCCCCGGAGCCGGCGCTGCGAAACGCGCGCTGCAGCAGCTCGAGATCGCGCGCGAGCTCCTCCGTGCGCACGAGCTCCGCGGCAGCCCGGTCACGCGTCTCACCGGGGTCGCTCGAGAGATCGAAGAGAGCGCGCTCTCCGGTGCGCTCGTCCTGCAGCAGCTTCCAGCGCTCGCCTCGGAGAGCGGCTCTCCCGAGCTCGCGCCAGCGGGTCTCGGCGTAGAGCGCCGCGGGCTGCTGCGTCGCGCCGCGCAGCGCCGGGGCGAGGCTCCTGCCGCGCCAGCCCTCGGGCTGCGGCAGATCGAGCAGCTCGAGCACCGTCGGGGCGAGATCCACGTGACGCGCGAGAGCCGCGCGCACGCGCCGCGGCGCGAGCCCCGGCCCGGAGAAGAGCAGTGGCACGCGCAGGCTCTCGTCGTAGAGCTGATCGCCGTGGCGCAGCGCGCCGTGCTCCAGGAACTCCTCGCCGTGATCGGAGGTGACGAGCACGAGCGCATCTTCGAGCAAGCCGTGCTCGCGCACGAGCTCGAGCAGCTCGCCCACGAAGCGATCTGCACCGCGCACTTCCGCTTCGTAGAGGCCGCGCAGCACCTGCAAGTCTTCGGAGCTCAAGGCTTCTCCCGCGAGCAGGCGCTCCGTGCGGCGCAGCGCGCGCCCCGCATCGACATCGGCATCGCCGGAGCGCAGCGCGCCGAGGATCGCGCGTCGATCCTCTTCGCTCGGCTCATACGGATCGTGCGGATCGAGCGCGTGCACGTAGAGGAAGAGGGGCTCCTTGCTCTCGCGCACAGCACCCAGCACCGCTCGCGCCTGCTCGAGCATCCACGCGGGCTCGCTCTGCCAGAGCGGCTTCCCGAGGAAGAGCTCGAAGCCTTGACCGAAGCCGGTCGCTTGCTGGACGTGCGGGTTCTCGGAGATCGCCGCGGTGCGGAAGGCGTGCGCGCGGAAGTGCTCGGCCAGCGTGAGCACGGCTTCGGGCAAGATGTCGCGCGGGTCCTCGCTGCGGATGCCGTGCTCCGGAGGATGCAGCGAGCTCAGCATCGACGCGGCGCTCGGGCGCGTCCACGGCGCGTGCGCGAACGCGTCCTCGACGAGCACGCCGCGCGCGGCCAGCTCATCGAGCACCGGCGACGTCGCTCTCGCGTTGCCGTAGCAGCCGAGAGCATCGGCCCGCAGCGTATCGAGCACGATCCACACCACGTGGCGCGGGCGCGGCGCTGCGACCGGTGCCTCGGGGGCGCCCTCGTCGTCGCCGCGGCAGCCGCAGAGCGCGGACGCGAGCAAGGTACTCGCGAGCGCGGCGTGCCGAGCGAGGGAGGCGGCGAGTGACGGTCGTTGCATGCTGGAGTGGCGACGCGGAGGAACGGGCCGTCCGACACCATAGCACTCGACTTCCGCGTCGGCATCGCCGGGGAGGTCGCGAAGCTGGCGGCGTGTTGCGCTCTTGCTTCGCGATGCCATGCTCTGGCGGTTCTCGTGCGGAGCTTGCGCCGCGCGACGAGGAAGCCGATGTCAACGCAGCGAACCACCCTCACCGAGATCCTCGAGCCCCTCCGCGAGCGCCTGCCCGCGCTCGCCTTCGCGACGCTGCTCTGGCGTTGCATGGTCGGCCTGCTCCTCGTTCCGCTCGGCCTCTTGCTCGTGCGCGGCCTGCTCGAGCTCGACGGACGCACGGTTGCTGCGGATGGCGAGCTCGCCGCGTTCGCGCTGAGCCCCTACGGCGCGTGCGTCCTCGGGTTCCTCGCCTCGCTCGCCTTGGGGCTCGGGCTCGCGGGGCAGGCCCTGGCGTTGCTCGTGCTGGCCGCGCCTCCGGGACCGGCGTTCGAGCGCGCGCTGGGCGGCCTGCGCGCCTTGCGCGCCCGTCGCCGTGAGCTCCTGCGCCTCGCGTGGCGCGTCGTGCTGCGCTGCGCGCTCCTCGTGCTGCCGTTCGCTGGGGCGCTCTTCCTCGTCGCGCAGCACTTCCTCGGAACGCACGACATCAACTACTACCTCGCCGAGCGTCCGCCCGAGCTCTGGCTCGCGCTCGCGCTCGGCATCGTCCTCGCGCTCGGCGGGGCGCTCGCGCTCGCCGCGCAGCTCGCGGCGTGGGGGATCGCTCTGCCGCTCCTCCTCTTCGAGGGCGCGAACGCGCGCGAAGCGCTGCGCGAGAGCGCGCGAGCGACGCTGGGGTCACGCCGCGCCTTCTGTGCGCAGATCGCCGGCTGCGCCGCAGCGCTCTTCGCTCTGCAAGCGCTCATGTCCACTCTGTGGATCGCCCTCGCCCGCGCGGCGCTCCCCGCGCTCGGGAGCTCGCTCGCCAGCTTGATCGCGCTCGCCGCGCTCTGGCTCCTCGGCGCCGCGGCGATCGATCTCGGCGG
This sequence comes from Planctomycetota bacterium, assembly GCA_016719295.1. Taxonomy (GTDB): domain Bacteria; phylum Planctomycetota; class UBA1135; order UBA1135; family JADKAF01; genus JADKAF01. The sequence goes on along the minus strand of JADKAF010000001.1, from coordinate 4,080,806 downwards.
CGGCGCGCTGCGCGGCGCGTGCTTTGCCGTGCTCCAGCAGCGCTGGTATCGCGCGCGGCACGTGGCACGCGGAGCTTCGAGCTCGAGCGCGGTTGCAGAGCTCGCCGCTCCGCCGCGCCGCGCCGCGGCATGGCTCGCGCTCGCGCTGATCGGAGCCGCGTTGGTCTCGTTGCTCTCCAGCGCGTTGGCGCTGCTCGACGACGTGCCGCCGGAGCGCTGCCGCATCATCGCGCATCGCGGAGCTTCGCATGCAGCGCCCGAGAACACCCTCGCCGCGGTGCGCGCCGCGATCGAGGAGCGCGCCGACATGGTCGAGATCGACGTGCAGGAGACGCGCGACGGCGCCGTGGTCGTCCTGCACGATCGCGACCTGAAGCGCGTCGGCGGAGCCGCTCTCGCCGTGGCGAGCTCGACCGCGGCGGAGCTGCGCGCGGTCGAGCTCGGCGCGCGCTACGAGGTGCGTTTCGCCAGCGAGCGCGTGCCGCTCCTCGACGAGGTGCTCGCGCTGGCGCGCGGGCGTATCCATGTCCTGATCGAGCTGAAGCGCTATGCGCCGGGGGGGCGCTTGCCGGAGCTGGTGATCGAGCGCGTGGAGGCCGCCGGCCTCGCGGATGGGTTCTCGTGCATGTCGATGGACCCCGAGCTCGTGCGCCAGCTGCGAGTCTTGCGTCCGGGCTGGCGCGTCGGCGCCCTCTCCGCCGTGTCGCTGGGCAGCCTCTCGCGCGTCGACGCCGCTTTCGTGGCCGTGCGGGCCTCGCGAGCGAGCGCGGCCTTCGTGCGCGAATCGCAGCGCCGCGGCAAGGAGGTCTATGTCTGGACCGTGAACGAGCCTCTCGCGATCGCGCGCGCGTTCGCCTTGGGCGTCGACGGCGTCATCACCGATCGCCCCGCGCTGGCCTTCGCGTTGCGCGAAGAGCGCGCTGCGCAGGACGGGCTAGAGCGAACGCTCGGCCGCTTGGCCGCCTTGCTGGGCTCGCCGATCACGCCGCCGCCGGCGAGCGATGACGAGGGCCCGCCCGAGATTCCCTGAGGAACGGGGGGCGGGCGCGCCGCGCGCTTCCTATACTGCGTGCTCGGCCCGGACCTCTCGGAACCACGCGTATCGCATGACGCCTCGGCGCCAAGCCTGGAGCAGCCCCGCGCTCGCATCGACCCAGGGCGTGCTCCTCTTCTGCGCGGGGATCGTAGCGGCGGGCCTCGCCGCCGCGTGGGCTCTGCGCTTCTTCTCCGACGATGGAGCGATTCTCTGGCGCTACGCGGACCATCTCCGCGCCGGGGCGGGGCTGCGCTACAACTTGGAAGAAGCTCCGGTCGAGGGCGCTTCCAACCTGCCCTACGTGCTGCTGCTCGCGCTGCTCTTCGCCTGCGGTCTCGACGCCGAGACCGCTTCGCTGACCCTCGGGTTCGCGCTGGCGCCGCTGGCTTATCTCTCCGTCTGGTCTCTCGCACGGCGAGCCGGGCTCCCGGGCTGGGCGGCGTGCGCGGCGCTGGCGGCGCTCGCGGCGCATCACTCGTGGGCGTCGTGGACGAGCGGCGGGCTCGACATGCGCTTCGGCACGCTGCTCGTCGTGCTGGCGCTCTCCCGCGTACTGCTCGAGGAGCGCGAGCCCGCGCGGCGCCGCAGCGTCGGCGGGGCGCTGCTCGGGCTCGTCGCCATCGCGCGTCCCGAGGGCTTCTTGTTCGCAGGTCTCGTCTTCGCGTGGCGGCTCCTCGCGCGCGAGCGCCGCATCCAGCTCGGCGCGTTCCTCGCCGGCTTCGCGGCGCTGAAGCTCGCGCAGCTCGTGTTCCAGCTCGCTTACTTCCACGACTGGCTGCCGAACACCGCGCATGCGAAGGTCACGGGCCTCTGGCTCGCCGCGGGCTCGCTCTGGCTGCTGCGCTTCGCGCTGGTTTATCTGCTGCCGCTGACGATCCTGCTCGCGCTGGCCGGGGCTTGGCAGGCGCGGCGCCGCGCGGTGCCGCTGCGCTTCCTGCTCTGGATCGCGCTGGGCTATCTCGGTGCTCTGGCCTGCATCGGCGGCGAGCGCTTCGAGTTTCGCCTCGCCGATCCCGCGCTGCCGCTCCTCTACGTCTCCGCCGCCGGCGGAGCCGCGCTGCTCCTCGAGCGCTGGCTGCATCGGCGCGAGGAGCTCTGGCTGGCGGGGCGTGCGCTCGCGTGCGCCTGGATCGTCCTGCCCGCGGCGTGCGGGCATGTGCTGCGCGAGCTGCCCTTCGTGTTCGACCAGGACTTCGAGCGCGTCGAGTTCACGGCCGAGTTCTACGCGCGACAGAAGCGCCTCGGGCTCGCGTTGGCCGAGCACTTCCCCGCCACGACGCGCCTCGGCATCGGGGCCGCGGGCGCCGCGCCGTTCTTCTCGCGCCTCTACACGCTCGACCTCCTCGGCTTGAACGACCGCATCATCGCGCGCCGCCCCGCGGATCCCGGCCGTCCGCTCTGGCATCAGAAGCACGCGCGCCCCGAGGACCACGAGCGCGCGCGCGTCGATCTCGTGGAGCCGCGCCTCTACGATCGCCATCCGGCGCTCGAGGCTGCGAGCGCCTACGGCCTCGACGTGGATGCGCTGCTGCAGGGCCAGCCGCTCGATCCCGCGGCGATGCCCGCGAGCTTGAGCCCGTACTTCTCCCCCGAGCAGATGCCGCACGCCTTCTGCGTGCGCGTCGGTCCCTCGAGCTACCTGCTCGCGACGACGCGCGGGCCGGCGCTGCTCATGCGCAACGAGCTGCGTGCGCGCGGGCTCGCGGTGCTGTTCTGAGAGCCAGCCGATGTCACGGCGGCGGCGCGGCATGATCTGGCTCCTCGTCTTCTTCCTGGTCGTCGAGCTAGGCATCCCGGTCGCGCTGTGGTGCGTGCGCGATCGCCTGGTGTTCTTCCCGGACGCGGAGCCGACGGCGGCATCCCGCGCGCACGTCGTCGAGAGCGCTGGTGGAACGCTCGTGAGCGTGCGGCGACCCGACGGGCGCCTCCTCGCGGCCTACGAGCTCGCGGCGCCCGAGCTCGAGCCCACCGCTCCCGTGGTCCTCTTCCTCCACGGCAACGCGGGCAACCTCGCGCTGCGCGCCGAGCTCGCCGTCTGGCTCGCGCGTGGCTTGCAGGTGCGGCTGCTGATGCTCGACTACTCGGGCTACGGCGAGAACGAGGGCACACCGAGCGAAGCCGAGCTCGAGCTCGACGCGCTCGCGGCGTACGACCACCTGCGCGCGGCGGGGCACGACGCGGGGCGGATCGCGCTCTTCGGCGAGAGCTTGGGAGGAGCGCTGGCGCTCGCGGTCGCCGCGCAGAGACCGTGCGCCGGCGTGATCGTGCAATCGAGCTTCGCCTCGCTCGCCGCGATGGCGCGAGCGCAGTTCCCTTGGCTACCGCTCGCGGCGCTGCTCGCGCGCGGCGCCTTCCCGAGCGAGCAGCGCGCGCGGGCGCTGCGCTGCCCCCTGCTCGTCGTGCATGGCACGCGCGACGAGCTCGTGCCCTTCGCGCAGGGCGAGCGCCTGCATGCGGCGGCGGGCGCGAACGCGGAGCTGCTTACGCTCGAGGGGGCGGGGCACAACGATGTGTTCGAGCGCGGGGGCAAGCCTTATCTGGACGAGCTCCGGGGGCGGTTGTACGGCTGGATGCCGTCGGCAGAGCCACGCTGAGAGCCGGGCTTTGGCCGGCTCACGGCCACTTGCCCGTTCGCCGGATATCCTCAGGAGTCCGAAGTGCAACTCCGCTGCACTTCGCCCTCTACATCTATAGCCATGGATGCTGCGCCGGCCGCCGCGGGCCGGACGGCTCCTCGAGCGGCGCCGAGGCGCGCCGCGCTCGCGACCTCAGATCGGCAGCCGCTGCGTAGGCGCGCTCAGGAACACATGGAAGGAGCGCATGCCGACGAGCTGCTCGCCCACATGCAGCTCCACGGTGTGGCTGCCCGAGCGCTGCAGGTCGAGCGGCGGGAAAGGGAATGCAACCTCGACGGTATCGCCGGGCAAGCGGGGGATGTGGGCGCGGAGCGCATAGACGACACCGCCTTCGTTGTCGCGCACCGTCGCGACGACTGTGGCATCGCCACGGAAGCCGGCGAGGCTCCAGAAGACGACGAACGGCGCATGTCGGGCGGGGAGCGCCTGCACATGCAAGGCATCGAAGATGCCGATCAGGCTCCACGAAGATCGACCGTGGTGCTGGAACGCCTGGTCGCAGAGCACCAGCGAGCGCAACGTGCAGGGACCCTGCTCGGGCTCGCGCTCCCAGCGTTCGCCTTCGACGACGCGCAGCTCGCGATGAGCGATCACCTTGCGCTCGATGACGAGCTCGATTCGGTAGGCGCCGGAGTCGGCAAAGGGCAGCAGCGGGAGCTGCATGCCGAGCTCGAGCCCGACGATCCCACGGGCGTCGCCCGCGTGATACTGCGGCTGGGCCTCGGCCTGCAGCAGCGGCTCGCCGTGAGGCGAGCGCAGCACGATCTGCGGTCGCGTGCCGCTCGGGACATCGCCGAGCGAGAGGAAGACGCCGAGGGAGATCGGTGCCGGGAGCGCAGGAACGAGCGCGACGTCTTGCGTGCCGATGGCGCACCACTTGTGCGTTCCCGCCTGCTGGATCACGCGATCGCAGAGGAGGAACGCGTTCACTTGCGGCGGGATACGGGCCATCGATCTCGAGGAGCTGGGGGAGCAGTGCCGGACAATGGCGCGCATCCTACGCGGCGGCGACATGCGCGCGCCCGTCGATTCCCCCTCCGCGTGAACGCGGTTCCTGCCCCGCCGGCCGCGTCGAAGCCCGCAGGCTCCGACGCGGCCCATCCGCCGCGCGCTCGTCTGGCACGCGGCAAGGGGTGGGGAGCGCCCTCTCGCGCTCTCCCTCTCTCTCTCACCAGTGGAAGGGGATGAGCTCCGCAGCGTTCGAGAACACGCGGCTCACCCCGTCGTACATCATCCACTGCGCGTAGAACGGAACTCCTAGCATCGCGGGCGCGAGCGCCACCGGCTGCTGCACGGTGCCGATGCCCTGCGCGTTGATGGGGTTCGTCGGCAGGATCACCGCGGGGCCCGCGACCCACAGCGGATGATTCGCCGCCGGAGCGGGATCGATCAGCAGCCACGCGACCGCGTTCGGCGGCGCATCCCCGACGCCGACCTTGAACCAGTCGATGCCGCCGTTGGGAAGGATGAGCGGTGGCGAGTTGGCGATGATGTTCGGCACGATCGGGCTGCCGATCGGCGGCGTGCCCAGGCCGTACTCATTGCCTTCGAAGGGATGCAGCTCGCTGTAGAGCTGCGGCCGATCGAAGGGGAAGGTCTCCGCCGCGACGCGTGGATCGGTGAGCGCGTTGAAGAGGAAGTCGGCGAACTGCTGGCGCTCGAGCGGGGTCAGCGGCCCGGTGCCGAGCGGCGGGAACTCCTGCTCGTAGAAGTCGATCAGGTCGCTCTGGTTGTTGACGAAGACGCGGGTGCTGCCGTCGCCGCCGTGGCCCGTGCTCGTGAACTTGACGTGCAGTCCCACGTTGCGAAGCGTGGCGGTTTTGCGCGGCACGTCGATGTTGATCGAGTGGAACTCGCCGTCGGAGAAGAGGTTGTCGAAGGGATCGACGAGCAGGCCATTCGGTCCGAACTGGGGATTCTGGCTCGCGGAGTGGCAGCGGAAGCAGCTGCTGCGCTCCATGATGCGGAACCCTTCCATCTGGTCGTAGGTCATGGTGCCGAGGTCGATCGGCGCCTGATCCGGGATCAGCGTGCGATGATAGTGCGCGATGGCCGCGGCCAAGCGCTCGCGCGTGACGCCGTTCACCGCGCCAAGCAGCGGCTCGGGGTGCCCGTTGAAGACGATGTCGAAGATCTTCGCGTAGGGGGCACCCATGCCGGTGATCCACTGGATGTCCGGCGGGATCGTGCTCGGATCCACGAGCGCCAGCGGGAACGCGGGATCGAGCTTCGCCTGAATGAAGCCGCTCGGCCAATCGAGCGCCTCGTGGCCCATCTCGACGGGCGAGAGCGGCGGCTCGACGGCGAGATCCTCCAGCGCGCCGAACTGCGCGAACTGCGGCAGCGGGTTCCCGAACATGTCATCGAAGTCGGGCCCCGCGCGGCGATCCCAGAAGAGGAACTCGAAGAGATAGGCGCCGATCATGGTGGGCGGCGTGACCGGCGTCACCTCGCGGTCGAACTCGGCGGAGGGCGGGTTCAGGAAGCCGTAATCGACGGTGCCGAACGCGCTCACGGCCTGCGGCACGACGCCGAACGCGCCGAAGTTGCCGTTGGCATGGACCGCGCCCATGCGGCTGTCGGTGCCGCCCGCGGAGGGCAGGTGGCAGGTGCCGCAGGACATCGTGTGGTCGCTCGAGAGCTGCTCGTCCCAGAAGAGCGTCTTGCCGAGCTGCGCGATCTGATCGCGCAGCTGGATGTCGGGAGCGGGGGCCGTGCTGCGCACGAACGGATTCCCTGCCGTGGCGGCCGGGTGCGGCCAGTTGGAGGTATCGGGTACGTCGCCGATCAGCGCCGCGAGTGGGTGATGCTGCGGCGCGGCAACGGCGCTGGCAGCGACGCCCAAGGTGGCGGCAGCGCCGATGGCGAAGCTTCGAACGGAGTTCATGGGGGGCTCTCTCGGGCTGGAGAATGACGGACCGCTCCGGCTCGCCACGCGCGAGTCGGCAACGCGGACCGTCAGAGCACGCGGCCTGCGCAGACGAAGAGCCCGGAGCCGGTGCTCTCACAGCGCTCCGTGAACCGCTTCGCTTGCTCTATGCGTCGCGCTCGCGATGCTCCTCGTCAGAGGAAGGCACACCGCGACCCCGACGCGACGTCTCTCGTCGCTGGCGCTCGAGTGGGTTCGAGGGACTCGAAGGGACCTGGCTGCGTCGTCGTGACGCAGGCGCTTGCCATGTAGGGAGGATTTCGCGCGCGAAGAGGTCGTGCGACCTCGTTTTTTTCTCCGCGCGCCGAGCCGAGCCCGCCCCTCAGCTCAACACGATGCGCAGCCCGTTCGTCGCCGCGATCGAGCCCGGCGCCCCGAGATCGAAGATCAGCGCCTGCAGCGCGAGCGGCGCGACCAGCGTGCCGGTCGGCACCGTGAAGCTCACGGTCGTGAAGCCGCGCCCCGCGCCACCCGTGCCGAAGAGCGGCAGCGGAAGCAGAGGATCGGCGAAGACCGGCCCGATGTTCAGCGTGCAGCCGTTGCCGAGCGGCACGCTCGCGGCGTCGAGGCCGAAGAGCAGGAAGCCGGTCGTCCCGCTCATCGCCTGCGAGAGGCTCAAGTGCACCGTGCCTCCGCTGCCGTAGCAGCCGAAGCCGTCGAGCACGGGGGCGATGCCGCCGGTGCCGGGGCAACTCGGGCCGGTGGGGAGGAAGCGGCCGGTGCAGATGCCGGGGACGATGGTCCATGCAGAGATCGGGCCGGTCAGGAGCGGCAACGCCAAAGGGCGCGTGATTCCGGTCGCTGGATCGACTTCCACGTAGCGAGATGTCGCGCTCTCCACCGCGAGGAAGGTGCCACTCGCCTGATCGATGCTGAGTTGGAGTATCCGTCGATCGGTGAAGGAGACGATGCGCAGCGAGAGATTCTGCGGATCGATCAAGTAGAGGGCGTCCTGCGCGAGGCACCACAAGTTGCCGGCCTGATCGAATGCCAGGGATTCTGGAATCGCGCCGACCGGAAACGAGCCGATCGTGCGCACGGTATTGGTGGCGGGCGTGTAGGCGTGAACCATCCACGTGCCGAGACCATTGAGGCGGAGCATCCAGAACTCCGCTCTCGTCGGAGACCAGGCCAGATCCGTGAAGTATTCCAGCGCGAGCAGTCGCCGCACGGTGCCCGTTGCATTGCTCGTCGAGATGGTGCCGAGGACACCATCGTGGCTTAGCCCCCAGAGCGCAGGAGGGCTGCCTCCCCACTCCAGCTCCTCGGGGAACAGGAACGAGAAGCCCCCGATGATCGTTCCTCGACCCGTGGAGATGTCGAACGTGCTCAGGCGAGCAGATCCGCTCTGGCTCGTGATGGCATACGCATGAGCTTGCGCCATGACGGTGGCGGAGGAGAGCGCGAGCGCGAGGACGGCGAGCGAGAGCGTGCGGAGCATGGAGGTCCTCTGAGAGAAGGCGAGCGAATCAGGGACGAGGCGGCGCGTTGCGCGGATACGTCTGCGCGCCTCATAGGCGCGGTTCGGAAGATCCTGAACGAAGGCTCTCTTCCAGGATAGGCTCGAGCGTTGCTGAGATCGCGGATCCGCCGCCGCTCCATCGCGCGTGCGATTTGACACGCCGCTTGCGCCGCGGAAGCTCTCGTTCGGCAAGCTCTCGCGATCCCCACGGCACTCGGAGCTCCATGCCGGCTCGTTCGCCCTCCTCTGCGCTCGCTCTCGCGACCACATCGGTCCTCGTGCTCGCTTGCGCGCAGCCACCGGTCCCCGCGCCGGCTCGCGCCAGCGAAGCCGCGCCGTCCGCGGCGTCGCCCGCACCTGCGCCGCTCGCGGGCTTGGAGCGCCTGCTCACGGGAGCGTGGCGCCAGACCGCCGCCAGCGGGACGAGCATGCTCCATAGCTGGCGCTGGGGACCGGGGCAGCGCTCGCTGCGCTCGACGACCACCGGAGAGAGCGCCTCCGGCGATCCTTGGCGCGCGCTCACCTATTTCTATGTCCATCCGCGAGAGGGCGACGTGCGGACCTTCGGGCTGAGCTGCTACGCCGGCGGTGTCAGCGAAGGCTGCTTCGAGATCGCGGGCGACGAAGCCGCGGGCCGCTTCGAGCTCTTCCAGCAAGGGCACCATCGGCGCATGGAGCTGCGCTGGCTCTTCACGGACAGCGACCGCTATCGCGAGACGCTGCTCGAGGAGACGAGCCCGGGCCGCATCGAGGAGCTCGTCACCTGGGAACACGCGCGCGAAGCAGCACCCTCGTCGGAACGCATCTCGATGGAAGAGCTCCTCGCGCAGCCGTCCGCGCGTTGGAGCGCGCTGCGCCGATGGATCGGCAAGGGCTGGCTCGTCGGGAGCTGCCTGCGCGATCTCGCGGATCCAACGCTCGCGGCGCGGCTGCGCTGGATCCCGCTGATCGATGCGCTGGAGCTGCAGGTCGCACGCGTGACCCCGGATGGCAGCGCCGAGCTGCTCTGGGAAGCCATGCTCTATCACCATGTGGGGCTCGCGAAGCTGCGCTGCTTCGCCTTGTCCGCGAGCGGCGAGGTCGCGACGGGCGACATGCGCATCCTCGACGAGCACGAGGTCGAGCTCGAGCTGGAAGAGGAGCGCGAGGATGCGAAGCTCGCGCGTCGAGTCACCTTCCGGAGGGAGAAGGATGTCATGTTCTTTTCCCTCTCCGGCGCTGGCGGAGAGCCGCAGCGGAAAGTCACGCTGCAGGAGTCTCTAGGGCTACCGTGGCGCTAAGCTCGTTACGCGGTGCTCTTCATCGCCGGCGCGCAGGTCGCGTCCTCCGATCGGCCTCTCCCATGAGCGCTCTCCTCGAGATCTCCGACCTCATCGTCGACTGCGACCCGGAGACCGGGGAACGCCGCGATGTTCTCCGCGCCGAGGTCGTGGCCCGTTTGCGGGCGAGCGGCCAGCACCGCGCCGCGCGCCTCGTCCTGCGCTGGCCCGCTACCGATGGCGTGCTGGACCGCGCGCACTGCGATGTGGTGCTGCTGCGGGCGCACGTCGAGATGCAGCGGCTCTCGGAAGAGTTCCTGCAAGGCGATCGCATGCGGCTCCTGCTGGAGCCGATGCTCGCGGCGCTGCGCGCGGGCGGTGTGCGCGCGCCGTATCGCGTCCTCGACATCGGCTGCGGCCTCGGCTACGTGGTCCGCGCCTTGGCCGCTTCCGGTGGGCTCGGTCGCGATGTCGAGCTCTTGGGCTGCGACCTGAATCGGGCCCTCGTCGATCGCGCGGAAGCGCTCGCGCGCGAGGAGCGCCTCGACTGCCGCTTCGTGCGGGGAGATGCGTTCCGGCTCGAGGCGCCGGCGCACATCTATCTCTCGTCGAACGCGCTCCATCACTTCCACGGAGCGGCGCTAACGCAGTTCTTCGCGCAGCAACGGAGCGCCTGCGGCTTCCTCCACTACGACGTCCAGCCTTCGCCCTTCTCTGCGCTGGGCGCGTGGCTCTTCCATCGCTCGCGCATGCGCAAGCCGTTGGCGCGCCTCGATGGCTGCGTGTCCGCGGCGCGCGCTCACGCGGCAGCGACCCTGCTCGCCGCGGCGCGTCGCGCGGACGGACCGCTGGTGGGAACCTTCGATGCCGCGCGCTCGTTCCTCTCGGTGATCTTGCGTCCCATGCAGTGCGTCGTGGGCGTACAGCGCGAGCTCGCGCCGGCGTTCCTCCGCGAGCTGGGCCCGCTCGCGCGGCGCCTCGGAGAGCTCGCATGAGCGAGCTGCTGACGCCGCTCCTGCTGGCCGTGCTCGCGATCGTCGATGCCGGCTTCAGCGGCTATCGCAGCGCGGCCGGAACCAGCGCGCTCCTCCGCAAGGACGCGTACTACCGACGCGCGATCCGCCACGGGCTCCGCTGCGGCGCGATCGCGTGCGCGCTCGTGGCGGGGATCCTCGGTGTGCTCTTCGCTTGCGCTGCGACCGAGCAGGTCTGGAGCGATCTGCTCGGCGGCGCCGGCGTGCTGGTCTGGAGCTTCGGCGTCTACGCCACGCTCGTCCTGCTCGGGCTCGGCGTCTGGTTCGTCGCCGAGGCGGACTTGCGCACCTTGGCCTCGGTTCTGGTGCTCGGTCCCTTCACGCTGATCCGCCCGCTCTGGATCGCCGCGACCTGCGCGGTGGCCGCGCTCGGCGCGACGACCTGGCTCGGCGGGTTCGCTCCGCTGCTCGCGGGGGTGGTCCAGCTCGCGATCGAGCCGTGGCTGCGGCGCGCGTGGGCCGTGGGCGGGGCGCGAAGAAGATGAACCAGGCGTCGCGGACAGCGCGCTCTCGACCCGAGATGGCAGGACCTGCCCGCAGATTCGATGGTGGCCCGCGCTCGCCTTGGCCGCGGACTCAGGTCGCCTAGGCAAGACGCCGGGGCCGCGCTAGCCTCGGGCTCTGCATCTCGATCCACATCGACTCGGCTGCAGCTACCGGAGCTCCGCCATGGTTCGCACGCTCTTGGCTATCGCTCTCGCCATCACCGCCTCGCTCTCCCTGGCGCGCGCTCAGGACGAGGCCTACATGTTCATCGACGATCTCCGGCTCGTCTCGGTCGACATGATGACGGGCAACCCCGTCTCGTCGATCAACGCGCACAGCGGCGGGCTCCAGTTCTGCGCTGCGCTCACCTGGAACGACGAGGCTCGACAGCTCTGGGTCGTGGAGTACGACGCGACCAACGCTCGGATCGGTATCCTCGATCCGGCGACCGCGGCCTTCACGCCGCGGAGGCTGACCGCGGTCCCGGGATGGTGGATGACGATCAGCTGGGATCGCACGACGCAGCGCTTCTATCTGCTGCGACAGATCTCGGGCGGGCAGGCGTATCTGCACGTCTTCAATCCGGCGAACAACACGCTGGTGCAGGTAGGGGAGCTGCGGAACGAGCCCTACCCGACGGCTTCGGATGTGGATGCCTCGGGCACGCTCTGGGGCTGCACCTCGCCCGGCAACATCTTCACGATCAACAAGGCCACCGGAGATACGACGCGGCTGCAGACGTTGCAGATGACGATGAACGGGATCGGGATCCACCGCGCGACGGGCAAGTTCTACGGCGTGGGAGCGATCGGGCTGACGCAGTACTACTTCGAGCTGGAGCCTACGATCCCGAGCTGGCGCATCCTCGGCAGCGCAGCGCCCGGAGCGGGCTCTTTCGACTTGGTCGATGGGACTTGCCCGGGTGGCTTCCAGCTCTACGGCTCGGGCTGCCCCGGCTTCGGCAGCTTCGTGCCCGAGCTGAGCGGCGAAGGCTGCCTCGGAGCCGGTGCGCTCATTCGCCTGCGCATCGCCCGCGCACGAACGGGCACGCCAGGTGCTTTGCTCTTCGGCGCAGGCCCCGGTGCGCTCCCGCTCGGCAACGGCTGCTCGCTGCTCGTGGCACCGCTGTTCTCTGCTCCCGTCCTGCCGGTGCAGATCATCGGCCCGGGCGGACTCGGCAACGGCTATGCGATCGTTCCGATCCGCTTGCCTGCGGAGGTCGTGATCAGCCCCCTCGCGATCCAGGCGTTCCTCCTGGATGCAGGAGCGCCGGGCGGCTTCTCCACCACGAACGGTCTCGCGATCCTGGCGCCGTAGCGCGCGGCGCGCGCAGGTCCGCCGGCGCGAGCGACGATCGGGTTCTCCCTCGCCCTGGCTCTCTCTCGAAGCTCGTTCCGGATCACGGAGGATCGCCATGCGGCGTATCGGTCTCGCGCTCGCCATCGCGAGCTCTCTCGCGCTGGCGCAGGCTCAGGATCAAGCGTTCCAGTTCGAGAGCGACTTGCGGCTGCTCTCGGTGGACCTCACGACGGGCAGCGCGGTCTCGTCGATCAACGCTCGGCTCGGAGGCCTGCAGCATTGCCGGGCACTTACCTGGAACGATGAGGCGCAGCAGCTCTGGGTCGCGGAGTTCGACGCGACGAACGCGCGCATCGGCATCCTCGATCCCGCGACGGCCGCCTTCACCCCGCGCCGGCTTACCGGCGTCGCCGGCTCTTGGGTGGGGATGAGCTGGGATCACACGACGCAGCGCATCTATCTCCTTAGGCATAGCAGTGGAGGGCAGTCGTTCCTGCATTCGTTCCAGCCGGCGAGCAACGTGCTGCAGTCGATCGGCGAGCTGCGCCAGGAACCCTCTACCGTCGGCATGGATGTGGATGGGTCAGGGACCCTCTGGGGCACGAGTCTCGCGGGCCATGTGTTCACGATCGACAAGGCCACGGGCGATACGACCCGGCTCCAGACGCTACCGATCACGCTGGCGAGCTTCGGGATCCATCGCGCCACCGGCAAGTTCTACGGAGTCGGTGGGATCGGGCCGAGCTCGCTCTACTTCGAGGTCGAGCCGCTGGTTCCGCGTTGGCGCATCCTCGGCAGCGCGGGTGCCGGAACGGGTGGCTTCGATCTCGTCGATGGAACCTGTCCGGGAGGCTTCCAGAGCTATGGCTCCGGGTGCCCTGGCTACGGCAGCTTCGTGCCCGAGCTCCAGGGCGAAGGCTGCCTGGGTGCAGGCTTCCTCATCCACTTGCGCATCACGCGGGCTCGCGCGGGTACGACCGGCGCGATCTTGTTCGGAGCGGGTCCCGGCGCGCTTCCTCTCGGCAACGGCTGCACGCTCCTCCTCGCTCCGCTCTTCCCGGCACCCGTGCTCCCGGTGCAGGTCATCGGTCCGGGTGGCCTCGGCAACGGCTACGCCGTGCTCCCGATCCAGATCCCCTCGGAGGTCGTGCTCGGCCCGCTCGCCATGCAGGCGCTCCTGCTCGATGCCGGAGCACCAGGCGGGTTCAGCAACACCAACGGCTTGGCGATCCTGATGCCGTAGCGGCTGCCCTTCCGCTCCCTCCACCCGAAGGCATCTCCTGCGACTTCTGGCTCGCCGGCGGCGGCGTCCGCGGCGGTGCCGTCGTCGGCCAGACCGACGAGCTCGGCGATCGCGTGGTGGAGGATCCGGTCTCCCTGGCGACCTCCACGCGACGAAGGTGCTTCGCCTGGGCCGGCCCCCGTTGTCTAGCGCCAGCCCACCAGCCGCGGCAACGAGGATCGAAGGCAGAACCCGCGAACGCGGGGCCAACCCGAGGGACTTCCAGCACCTGACCACCGCCGACGCGCCCGCCTGGACGTCGCGCGGCGGACGCCCTGTGGCTCGCTCTCCGGCGCCTCCGTCGAGAGCGCGCAGAGGTGTGCCTCCCCTCGCATTCCTCGAGCACCTCCCTCGAGAAGGAGTGACCCGTGTTGCAGATGATCCTCCTCGCCGCGCTGTCCTTGGGCGCGGTGTCTTCCGCCGTCGCCGGGCAGGACTGGTTCGTCCGCGCCGGCAGCGATGGCGGCGATGGCTCGCAGAGCAAGCCGTTCAACGATCCCTGGCAGGCGCTCGAGAAGTGCCAGGCCGGCGATCGCATCCACTTGGCCGAGGGCCGCTACTTCGGCCGCCTCGGCGTCGGGATGTGGGAGATCCCCTTCGATCGCCTGGAGCTCCTCGGCGGGTACACGGCCGACTTCTCGCAGCGGAACCCTTGGGCGCGTCCCTCGCAGCTCCTCTGGGAGAAGGACAGCAAGAATCGGCCGAACGAGGCGCGGCTCCTCGTGCGCGGCAAGGAGGTCGTGATCGACGGGATCACGATCGACATGCGCTCGCACAACGAGTACGTGGATCCGCAGGAGTCGGGGCGCAAGGAGCGCAATATCGACTACGCGGCGATCTCCCTGCTCCACCCCTCCACGGTGCGCAACTGCGTCATCGTGAACCCAGGGCAGGAGTGCGTCGTGACGCCGTCGGGCTCGACGATCGAGAACAACCTCTTCGTCAACGCGCTCGTCTACGCGGTGAAGGTGAACGGGAGTGACCCGAAGGCGGTCGCGCTCATCAAGGACAATACGATCCTCTTCACCTGGGACAACAAGTCCCCGGGCAAGGGCTCTTATCGTGGCTCGGGCATCTACCTCGGACAGAAGGCCAACGCCGACATCCGCGGGAACCTCTTGGCGCACAACGACAACGCCGCGGTGTACAGCAACGGCGTTCTCGATCGCAGCTCGCTGACGAAGAACGTCTTCGCGATGAACCTCTTCGCGAATCTGCTGAGCGACACCGATGGCGTGAAGGCCGTCGTCGACGACTCCACGATGGAGCTCCTCGAGGAGGTCGGCCTGAAGGCTCTCGACGGGAATCTGATCGCGCCACACGAGCTCCCGCTCGACGCCGCGTGGCTCGACCTCTACAGCAAGCGCACCGCGAGCCAACCCGGCAAGGTCGTCATGGACGACTGGAACCAGTTCCGCCAGCTCGCGGGTCTGCCGCTGCTCGGGACGGGCTATCAAGTGGCGTCGGGCATCGCCCCGCCCTATCCGCTCGAGAAGGCGCTGCAGCTCGTGCTCTCCCGCAAGGCAACGCCCGCGGCGGGTGCTCGGGTGCGCGAGCTCGCAGTGAGCTTCTCCGCCGCCGCGGCGCCCGCGGAGGCCAAGTCCTACGCGAAGAGCGATCTGCAGACCTGGCATCGCTCGCCCGAGACGGTGAACGGTCAAGCGCTGGAGATGATCGTCGCGATCAGCGGCGTCGCCAACATCAACGGCATCCCCGCGCAGTTCAAGAAGGAGGAGCACGAGGGGCTCTTCCTGCACGACACCGAAGGCAAGGACTGCCGCGTCACCGGCTTCTTCAAGAAGGGCAGCGCCGCCGAGCGTGTGGCCAAGGCCGACTCCGGCTACTACTCCGGCAGCGGGAAGCCGCAGCGCCTGCATCTCGTGCGCGGGGTGGCGTACCAGATCGCGAGCTATCCCAAGGGCGGCTTCTTCATCGAGAGCATCGAGCGCTACGACCCGTCGGCGGCGGGCTCGGCCGTCGCCGCGAAGGCGCGCCCGCAAGGCCGCGATTGGTTCGTGCGCGCAGGCTCCACGGGCGGTGATGGCAGCAAGGAGAAGCCCTTCCGCGATCCCTTCCAAGCGCTCGAGAAGTGCGAGTCCGGCGACGCGATCCACGTCGCCGAGGGCGAGTACCACGGCAAGCTGAAGATCGGCCGCTGGAAGATCGAGATGCCCTACATCGCGCTCTACGGCGGCTACGACGCGCAGTTCACCGAGCGCGCGCCGTGGGCGCATCCGACGCGACTCCTCTGCCCGGCCGACTTCAAGGGCACGCGCGGCGGGCTCACCCTGGAAGGCGATGGCGACCACACCGGCGCCATCATCGACGGGTTCATCTTCGACAAGCGCTTGAACAACAACTACGGCCCGGACAAGAACCTCATCGACACCTTCACCGACCATTCGCCGCAGCTCTCGCTGAACCGGCCGGAGTGCGTGGTGCGGAACTGCGTGTTCGTGAACGGCGGCGAGGACGGGATCATCGTGGCCAACGGCCAGGTGGTCGAGAACAACATCCTGATGAACAACGTGGGCCGCGCGATCTCGATGCGCTCCGGTCACACGACGGCGCCGATCGTGCTGCGCAACAACACGATCCTCTTCTGCTGGGAGCGCGCCGGGCGCTTCGGCAAGGGCATGGGCTTCGGCGGCGAGGGACTCGCCATCGAGTCGCAGGTGCGGGCGACGATCGACGGCAACATCATCCAGTTCGCCGACAACAACGCGATCCGCTTCAACGCCGATCCGAAGGACGTGCGCCTCACCAACAACGTGTTCGCGCAGAACCTCTGGGCGATCATCTACCGCACCGAGAACATCATCGACGACGCGAACTTCCGCATGCTCGGCGACTTCGGCTTCGCGGCGAGCAACGGCAACCAGATCCTGATGCCGGGCATCCCGCTCGATCGCGCGTGGTTCCAGCTCTACTGCGAACGCACCGCGTACGTCCCGGGCAAGGTGAAGATGGACGACTGGAACAAGGTGCGCGAGATCCTCGGAGAGCCCGTGCTCGCCACCGGCGGTCAGCCGGCCTCGGTCCGCTCGCCCGCCTACGACTGGCAGCAGACGCTCGTCATGGTGCCGAAGAACCCCGAGTGCAAGGCCGGCGCTCGTCCGTTCCAGGAGGCCGCGAAGTTCACCGGCATCACGCGCGAGGTGGTGAACCACGAGTACCAGGAGGTCCCTTGGGAGACGGCGAAGAGCGCGGGCTCCTGGGCGCCGCTCGATGGCCAGCGCGTCGCGGTGAAGGTCGGTGTGCAAGAGCTCACCAACAACTTCAAGCTCGAGGACATCAAGAAGGAGGAGTACGACGCGTACTACCTCTGCAGCCCGGAGGGGCTGGACGGTGGGCTACCGATGCTCGGCTACGTGAAGCGCGGGACCGCCGCCGAGCGCGGATTGCGCACGGCCAAGATGGCCTCGCGCGGCGCGCCCGATCAGCTCTATCTGGTGAGCGGCGTCGCGCGGAAGGACCGCGTCCTCATCGTGGAGTCGGTGAGCAAGGCCGACTGATCGGGCGTTGCGTCGCGCCGCCTCGCGCGAGCTGCGGCGCACGCCCTGCTTCGATCGCCAGGAGCCGCTCATCTGCGGCTCTTGGCGACGAGATGAGCTTCTTCAAGAGCCTACGAACTCGAGGTGTGACATGACCTCCATGCGACTCCCGACCCCGATCGTCGATCGAACGGCGTTCACGGATAAGAAGCACCGGCTCAGGACCCGTGCATCGGCCGCCATCGATACGGTCGTCTTGCACCAGTTGAGCTATAGCCGCGGCGGCGTCGTCACCGCGTATGACACGGTCGTCGCGCACTTCGTGGTGCTCTTGGAAGGCCACATCCTGAAGCTGCATCCCATCGATGCCTATCTCGCCGCCTCCAGCGCGCTCAACGACTACTCGGTCTCCATCGAGTTCGCGGGGAACCTGCCGAACGAGAACAACTACTACTGGCCCGGCAACTCCGGGCGCCACGTCCCGACCGCCGAGCAGATCGCCTCCGGGCGCGACCTCGTGCGCCTGCTGAACGAGCAGTACGGCATCGGATACATCCACGCGCATCGACAAGGCGAAGGCGTCCTCGAGGAGCGCCAAGCCGACGGCCGCATCAAGAAAGTCGGACACGATCGAACGAACTGCCCGGGTCCGGATATCTGGTACCAGATCGGCGAGTGGGCGGTTGCCGAGCTTGGGATGGATGACGGGGGCAAGGACTTCAAGGAAGGTCGAGGGCTGACGATCCCGGACGCTTGGCGGAAGCCGCGGAGGCGCTGAGCCATCGGAGCCGGCGGCTTCGATGGCTCGAGGCGTGGCTCGGGTGCGGCGCTGCCGTCGCAGCATCTGGGCAAGTCTCTGCATGCCGCGCCGCGCTTCACCGCAGCACGCGTGACGCAGCGATCCTCGCGCTGTGAGGGGCGGTCGTCTTGGTCGACGAGGGGCTCTCTCTGGATCGCGCGGTGACGCATCAGAGCGCGGACGAGCGAGGTGCGCGACGTGCCGGACCCGCAGGTGTCCGAGCTTGGGATCGAGGGGCGGTGCTGGAGGGGGTCGCGGGGACGGTGGGGTGGTGAGGGGGCGCAACGCGACGCCGGGCCTTTGCAGCCCGCTCCCCCTCGATCAGGATGAGCCGCGATCCTCTGGGAACCACCGCCATGACTACGCTCTCTTCTCGCTGCCTCGCGGCCAGCCTGCTCTGCGCCGTGATCGCTCCCGCGCTCGACGCGCAGGTGACGCCTCGCGCCCTCCAAGTCGGCGCGGACTCGGTGATGCGCGTCCCCGCGCATCCGTCCCTCGAGCCGACGAACGCGCTGACGGTCGAGTGCTGGATCAAAGCCTCGGGCTCGCTCTCGAACGGCCGTATCGTGCGGAAGTCCGGCGACTTCCGCCCCGGCTATCACTTGAGCTTCTCCTTCCAAGGCAGCCGGGTGGGCTCCGATCTGTACGTCGGCGGATCGACCTACCGCGTGGATGATCCGCTCGGCAATGCGCGCCTGCTCGGGTCGTGGCATCACCTCGCGTTCACGGTGCAGACGGGCGGACAGCTCAACCTGTATCTCGATGGCGAGCGCATCGCGAGCAATCCGGCGCCGCCGTTGCTCGAGCATTCCGAGGCCTTCGTCGTCGGCGGTCTCTACATCTCTCCGACGAACATCCAGGAGGAGTTCCTCGGCCTCGTGGACGAGGTCCGTGTGTGGAACGTCGCGCGCACGCTGGAGGAGATCGCGGACAATCGCTTCCGTTATCTGAGCAGCGGCCCGGGCCTCGTCTCCGCGTGGCACTTCGATACCGACACGAACGACAGCGTCGGAACCAACCACGGCACGCTGGTCGGCGGCGCGCGTCTCGTCGCCTCCGATGCTCCCGTCCGCGGGCTCTTCGAGACCAGCGCCGATCGCGGGCGCTGGAGTGGCGGCGAAGAGATCGATCTCGTCGGCGACTTCCCGGGGACCGCGCTGCCGAGCGCGGTGAACTTCGGCGGCACGCCTTCGCCGTCCTTCAGCTACGCCGCACCGAACGTGCTGCGCGTCGTCGTTCCTCCGGGTGAAACGGGCTCGACCGTCCCGATCACCGCGCGCTTCGCGAGCGTCGAGTTCTCGAGCCGGAACTCGTATGTGTATCTGCCGAAGCTCGAGCTCCCCGCGACGGCGCGCATCGGCAGCACGGTCGCGCTGCGGCTCGCGGTTCCGCCGCCGGGAGTCAGCGTCGTCTTCGCGGGCCTGCCGCCCAGGGTCCAAGTCGCCATTCCCGGCCTCGACGGCTTCCTCGGTATTGAGCCGCCCTTCGTCGAGATCGTCGCGACGCCGATCCCCTTCGCGAACTTCGAGCTGCCGATCGCGGTCCCGTTCGACGCGCGCTTGGTCGGTGCGGAGATCCTGGTGCAAGGGCTCTTTGCTTCGTCCGCGAGCCCGCTCGTCGGGACCTTCGTGAACTTGCAGTCCGTGCGCATCACGTCCTGAGGTGCGCGCATGCGCCAGAGGCCGCCTTCTCGAACGGGTCGGCGGCCTCGCCCCGCGGTGCCGAGGCGAGCGATCGCCGCGGCAGCCGCGTTCGAACGCTCCTGCTTCGTCCTCGGAGAATCAGCCATGGCTCCGCTATCCTCGCATTGCCTCGCCACGACGCTCGCGCTGACGCTCTTCGCTGCCGCCGCTTCGGCTCAATACACGCCGCGAGCGCTGCTCGTCGGTGACAACTCCGTCCTGCGCATCCCGGCGCACCCGTCGCTCGAGCCGACGACGGGCCTCACGATCGAATGCTGGATCAAGCCCACGGGCTCGATCTCGCACGGCCGCATCGTGCGGAAGTCCGGCGACTTCCGTCCTGGCTATCACCTCAGCTTCTCCTATCAGGGCGACCGGGTCGGCGCCGATCTCTACGTCGGCGCTTCGAGCTACCGCGTCGATGATCCGCTCGTCAACACTCGGCTCCTCGGCTCGTGGCACCATCTCGCGGTCACGGTGCAGGCCGGCGCTCAGATGCACCTCTACCTCGACGGCGTGCGCATCGCGAGCAATCCGGCGCCACCGTACCTCGATCACTCCGACGCGCTGGTGATCGGTGGGCACTACCTCTCCCCGACCAGCATCCAGGAGGAGTACGTAGGACTCGTCGACGAGCTCCGCATCTGGAGCGTCGCGCGCAGCGCGCAAGAGATCGCGGAGCACCGCTTCCGCTACGCGACGGGCGGTGCCGGTCTCATCTCGGCCTGGCACTTCGATGCCGACACGCGCGACAGCATCGGCACGAACCACGGCACGCTGATCGGCGGCGCGAGCCTCGTTCCCTCCGATGCACCGATCGGTGGGAGCTTCACGGCGTCCTCCGATCGCGGTCGCTGGAGCGGCGGCGGCACGGTCGACCTGACCGGCGATTTCCCCGCGGGGATCCTGCCCGACTCGCTTTGGTTCGGCGATGCCCAGTCGCTTTCCTTCGCGTACGTCGCGCCGAACGTGCTGCGCGCCGCGATTCCCCCGGGAAGAGCCGGCACCGCGGTGACGATGGTGGCGCGCTTCGGACCGTTGGAGTTCGTGAGTAGCCACGCCTATCTCTATCTGCCGAAGCTCGAGATCCCGTCCAGCGTGCGCATCGGCACCACCTTCCCTCTCCGGTTCGCGCTCCCTCCGCCCGGCTTCACCATCGTCTTCGCCGGCCTCCCGCCCGCGATCCGCGTGCCCATCCCCGGCATCGATGGGGCCCTCGGCGTCCAGCCGCCCTTCGTCCAGATCTTCTCGACCTCCGTGCCCGTCTCCGCCTTCGATCTGCCGATCTCGGTTCCTGCGGACGCTGGCTTCGTAGGCGCGGAGATCCTGGTGCAAGCGCTCTTCACGACATCGGCGAGCCCGCTGGTCTCCACCTTCGTGAACGTGGAGCTGCTCCGGATCACCTCGTGATCGGCGCCCTCCCGATGCCGCGCTCCGCTCGCGCCTTCGCGCTCGCGATGCTCGCGCTCTGCGGCTGCGAGCGCGCGAACGATCTCTCGTCCGCGCCGCCGTCCGTCGCGAGCTACGTCGGCTTCTGGGAGGTGATCGGGCGCTCGGACTCCGGTCTTGGAACCGCGCTGGAGATCCGCCCCGATCATCAGTGTCTCTGGGGGATGCTCGCCCTCGTCGACTTTCGCTATGAGGTCGTCGAAGGCAACTTGATCCTCCGCCACGGCGAGAGCGCCCCGCTATCTTCACCGCTCGGCACGATCGATGGTGACACGTGGACCACGAGCGACGAGGACGCAACGCTCGTGCGCGCGCGGGTTCGGCGCGGCGAAGGAGAGCACGGGATCGAAGGCGTCTGGACCTATCGTCACACCACGGGTGCCAAGGCGTACGAGCGCTATCAGGCCGATGGTTCCCTCGAGCTACGCGTGGTGATGGCCTGGAAACGGAAGCCCTGGAGCTTGGATCCGAGCACGCGCAAGATCGCGTTCCGCGCCTGGCCCGAGGTCGGAGACGTCTCGTGGGGTTGGCTCGAGGGTGACCAGCTCCACGTCGACATCCCGAACGACGAGGTGCTGGTGTTCCGGCGCGTCGAGCCTTGGTACGCGAAGCAGGATTGAGCGGCGTACGAGCGGGCTAAGGCGACCGCACGAGCAACGCCGTCGCGTTCGACGCGTAGACGCGGCTCGGCTCGATGACGAGGAACTGCGCCAGGATCGGTAGATCCAACGGCCAGCCCGCGACGAGATCGATCGGCAGATCCCACGTCGTTCCCGCCAGCGTCGTGGGGCCGAGGAGCGCCGACGGCGTCGTCGCGACGAGCAGGCTCCCGATGGCCGCGGGCGCGAGCGGGAGATAGCGATGTTCGAGCGCGAGCACGAGGAACGCCGTGGAGGACGGCGCGGCTTCGAGGCGCAGCGTGACGCGGCTCCCGGGGCTCGGCGTGCCGACGATCGAAGCGATCGGCGGGAGCGCGGCGAAGTCGATGTCGATCGAGGAGCCGTTGGTCAGCACGGCCGGTGGCCCCCACGATAGCTGGCTCATGCCGCCCACGGGCGCGAGACCTTCAAAGCGCGCTCGCGAAGCGTCGAGCGCGATGCCGGGGCCTCCCGGTCCGTAGCGGAAGGAGCCGAAGCAAGCGAGCGGGGAGGCGACGCCGCCGGCGACGGCTCCACGCCGAGGTTGGGTGCGACCGTAGATGATGATCTCTGCACCTTCGTGAGCCTCGATGCCAGGACCTCCGGGACCGGGACCGGTTCCACTCCAGCAGTGGATGCCGCCGCCCCCGCCGATGAACGAAGAGTCGACGAGGACCGCATGACTGCGGCGCATGCGCAGCCCCGCTCCGCCTGGCTGTGGAGCGACCAGTCCGGCCAGTCCGTCGCGGCCTCGCACCTGGCAGCGATGCATCTCGAGGAAGCAGTCCTCAGCATCCACCCCTGGTCGGCCGGCTTGGTCGGCTCCGAAGAGCGCGCTTACGCTTCCCGAGGCGGCGAAGTCCGAGACGTGCACGTTGGCACAGCGCGCGATCACGAGCGGAGTCTCCGGAACGTAAGTGGCGGAGAGAAGGCCGCTCTGCTCGATCCGCAGATCGCGCATCACCACCGCTCCCGCCGCATCCTCGATCGCCACCATCGAGCTCGGCGTCGTGTCCGAAGCGATGGGGCGCAAGCGCAGTCCCTCGAGCCAGATCGTCTGCGTCGCGCGCGTGCGCCCGATACTGAAGCGCCCCGGCCCCTGGAGGATCGTGGTGCCGGAGCCGCTGCCGAGGATCCGCAAGCCCTTGCTCAGGTTCACCCAGCTATAGGTCCCGGGCCGCACGCGCACGATGTCTCCATCGGCGGCCGAGGCGATCGCCCGCGGGAGATCGGTGAAGTTCGTCCCGGGGCCAATGGCGGCGTCGACGATCCAGGTTGTCTGTGCTTGGGCTGCGCAGCAGGTGAGCAGCGTCGCCAGTGGCAGGGAGAGGAGGCTCGGTTTCATGAGCGTCTCGGGCCGGAGCAGGTGAGGGCTGGAGCTGAGTAGTCGTTCCGATGCGTTGGTTTCCGATCCTCTGAGATTCTTGAATACGCGAGCCGGGATGTGTCGCAGCCCTGCGGCGGATCGCGGTAGGGATGCGGCTCGTCGTCTGCCTTGAGGGGCGAGTTGTATGGCTGCGCTCAACACTCGAGGAAGAGCGGCATGCTCTGGCTGCTTTCATGCTCTCGTCCGACCCACCACAGGATCTTGTCGAGCAGCTTCGGTAAACCTCGGACGCGCTCGAAGTAGGGCTGCGGCCCAGTTGCGGCATCGAGCTCGAGGAGCTCGGCGATGAGCGTGGCATTGTCGGCTCCGATGTCGTGCAGCACCTGAAGGTAGCTTCGGTACCAGCGGGTCATGCTCGTGAGATCGAGGGTGGCGGTGTCGTCCCAGGATCCTGCGCGTAGCTCGCGCCCCAAAGTGTTGGCGACATAGGTGTCCACCGCGGCGAAGGTCGCAGGACGCGCAAAATGCAGTGCCTTGGTAGCAAGGCTTCGAGGCGTGCGCCGAGTGTCGGAGGCCAGGAACGGAGCGAGGAGTTGCGAGAGCGTATCCTCGTCCGGGACGGACTCGGTCAGCGAGCGGCAGCGTTGCAGACCGTTGCTCCAGGTCGCCCACTGGCGCTGCAGCTCTTCGGCGATGCAGGAGATGTCAGCGCCGACGCTACGGGTGGAGTAGGCCCGGTCGAGCGCCTGGAGCTGAGAGAGAAGCTCTTGCGGGTGGAAGCCGTTCGCCAATGCCTGGAAGGCGTGCTGCTCTTGCGAGAGCACCTTCGCGTCGCAGTTGTACGCGCGTAGCGCATGTGTTGCGGTGCTTCGATCCAGGCGGAAGGGTCGAGATCGAAGTGGCTGGAAGAGCGGGGAGCGACCGGTCGAGGGCGACGGCGGTGCGGGACGATGCGTCGGCTTCGGCGAAGGCGCTTCTGGCGCGAGCACGGGATTCCCGCGAGCTCCGGAGGTCGCCGCGTCTCCATGGCCGTTCAGGCCGATGAAGCGATAGCGGGTGTCGTTGTCCCAGAGCAGGAAGCGCGGATACGACGCGTTGCCCTTGTTCTCTCAGTTGAAGCAGTAGTCGCTGGGAAGGATCGATCCGCGGTTGCGTTCGGGATACTGGCGCGCATAGCGCTCGCGGAACTCTGTTCCTGTGAAGTCCGTGGCGAAACCGCGTGCCACCTCGTAGTGCTCGCGGTCGCGTTGGTTGAGGTCGCTGGGTTGGCGATAGCGGGGGTTCGGCTGCCGTCGGCTGTCGGTCATCGCGGTGTCCTCATGCCTATCGATCTCGTGCCTGCGTGGTCAAGTGCCCGAATCTTGGGCGCGCCCCTGCAGATCCGCCAACACCCCCTCGATCTGCTCCAACGCCGAGCGCAGATCGTCCGCGATCTCCTCGGCGAGCACCTGCGGCTCGGGCAGGTTCGCCGAGTCCTCCAAGCTCTCGTCGCGGAGCCAGAAGAGATCGAGGCTCAGCTTGTCGCGAGAGAGAAGCTCCTCGAGCGCGTAGGGGCGCCAGCGGCCGGTCGGGTCCGACGCGCTCCACGTGGCCTTGCGCTTCGCGCGGTTCGACGGGTGGTAGCAGGTGACGAACTCGTCGAGGTCCACCCGCGCCATGCGCTTCGTCTTCAGCGTGAAGTGGAGGTTGGTGCGTAGGTCGTAGACCCACAGCGTCTTCGTCCACGGCTTCGCCGCACCGGGCTTCCGGTCGAAGAAGAGGACGTTCGCCTTCACCCCCTGCGCGTAGAAGATGCCCGTCGGCAGGCGCAGCAGCGTGTGCACGTCGCACTCGTGGAGGAGCTTCTTCCGCACGATCTCGCCGGCGCCGCCCTCGAAGAGCACGTTGTCGGGGACGACGACGGCGGCGCGGCCGTGGACCTTCAGCAGCGACTTCACGTGCTGCACGAAGTTCAGCTGCTTGTTCGAGGTCGTGGTCCAGAAGTCGGGGCGGCTGTAGGAGAGAGACTCCTTGTCGGTCTCGCCCTCGTCGTTCACGACGGTGATGCTCGACTTCTTGCCGAAGGGCGGATTGGTGAGGACGAGATCGGCGTGGAAGCTGGGCTCGTTCCGCAGCGCGTCCTCGGTCGCGAGGGGCGGAGCGTGCTCGTCGCCGCTCGGGCCGATGCCGTGCAGCAGGAGGTTCATCGCGCAGAGGCGGCTCACCCCGTCGACCAGCTCGACGCCGCGGAGCGCCTCGTAGCGCAGATGCTTCTTCTGGTCGCGGTCGAGCTTGAAGCTCTTCGCGAGGTACGCGTGCGCCGCGAGCAGGAAGCCGCCCGTCCCGCACGCCGGGTCGACGATCACCTCACCGGGCTTCGGCGCCATGCACTCGACGAGCGCGTCGATCAGTGGCCGCGGCGTGAAGTACTGCCCGGCGCCGCCCTTCACGTCCTGCGCGTTCCGCTCGAGCAGGCCCTCGTAGGCGTCGCCCTTCACGTCGGCGGAGAGGTTCAACCACTCCTCCTTGCCGATCAGCTCGACGATGAGCTGGCGCAGCTTCGCGGGGTCCTGGATCTTGTTCTGCGCCTTCCGGAAGATCAGCCCGAGCATGCCGCCCGAGACGCCGAGCACGCGCAATGTGTCGCGGTAGTGCTGCTCGAGCTTGCTCCCCTCCATCTGCGGAGCGGCGAGGTCGCTCCAGCGCCAGCCCTTCGGGACGGCCTGCTTCTCGCCGGTGAGCTTCTCGCGCTCGTCGGTCATCTTGAAGAAGAGCAGGAAGGTGAGCTGCTCCAGGTAATCCTGGTAGCTCAGGCCGTCGTCGCGGAGAACCTGGCAGTAGCTCCAGAGCTTCTGGACGAGGCGGTTGGTGGTGTCGCTCATGAGTGGCGGAAGCTGCGGAGGAGCTCCAAGAAGTCTGCGTCGACGTCATCTTCGGGCCATTCGATCATCAGCGTCGCCAGGTCCGTGACCGGACCGACGCCTTGGCGCCGCGCGAGCTCCTCGAGGCTCGCGTTCTCCCAGAAGCTGCCGCAGCGCGGGTCGCAGATCTCGGCGCAGCTCCCGATCACGCGAGGATGCGCCGATCGGCTAGGGCGGCGCCGGCGAGGAAGAGGTTCTTCGGAGGACCGCGCCAGTCGGAGGATGCGCAGAAGGCCGTCGTGGTGGATGCGCAGCTCGACGCGCACGACGTCAGGGCCGAATACGCTCGCGAACTCACGGAGCCCTCGCTGCACCGGATCGATCGCGAGGGCATCCGACAGAGGAACGAGCTCGATCCCTTCGCGGTGGAGCCGCGCATGCAGCTCATCGGCAGCGGCGAAGAGGAGAGCGTCGTTGGTCGTGACGAGGGCAGGTCCGGCGACCAGCTCCGTCTGGAGCTCGCCGCGTTCGGAGTCGAAGCCCACGAGATGAAGCGCGCAGAGTTCTTCGCCGTCCGCGCTGCCGGGGGCTCTGCTGCCGAGCTGCATGGCGAGCTCGGCGCGAAGAGCCTGCTGCAATCCGCCGAGGAGAGGCGAGAGCACGCTCACGCCTACGCGCGTTGCGACTCCGGGGCCGACCAGACGGAGGTCGATCCGGAGACTGGGAGGAGTCGAATGGGTCACGGCGGGGCTCGTAGAGAGGGAGGAGCAAAGGCTTGTGGACAGGATAGCTCGGGTGCAGGACCGAGGTGCAGGACTGGGATCGCCGGAAACGACGATCGCCTGCTGTCACAGCCGCGACTCGCGCCATCACACGCGGATTCGTATCAGGGACGCTCGCGGCACGGGGCGAATCAAGAGGCTGGGTCGCCACCCCTGCTCTCTGGGGCTCGTCTTCGTTGCTCGAAGGCTACGACTTCCGCTCTAAGTATCGAGTACGCCATCCCGAGAACGAGCGGAAGCTCATTGCGGCGCTCCTCCTGCTCTTTCTTTGACTCGCCTAGCTCGGCGAGCAACTTCTGATCGCCGTTGTTCTCTGCTTGGCGGATCTTGACTAGTGTTGCTTCCAGGCTGGTGTTCAGCGCGTTCTTGATCACATCTGCGGCGTTCACGATCGCAGAGGCAGCCGCAACTTTCGTTGACTCTGAAGTCGCTTCGACCTGCGCTTCTTGTGCGGCCGCGGTGATCTGCGCGGCCTCCTTGGATTCGCGAAACTCTGCGGTCATGATCTTCATTTCGTGAATCTGAAGGAGCAGTGCGTAGGCGAAGAGGAGTGCGCCGAGAATGCTTCCCGCCGCGGTCAGCGCTCCAAATCGATCCCCGAATACGCCCCCTTCTTCGCCAATCAGCTTCTGGTGCTCCAGGGCGAGGTTGTAGATCCAGGCGGCGCTGGTCGCGGTCAGGAGGAGGACCGCGCTGATGATGGCGAATCTGGTGTTGCTCATTGAGAGGCCTGAAGTCTGCGGCGCGGTCGTTCAGGAGTTCGATGGTTCGGGTGTCGCGGCCTCGGTTGGAACGAGGCGGCCTTCGAAGGCGTGCTTGAGAATCGCCTGCCGCAGGCGAAGCAATCGAGTTGCGCTCTGGCTGGCTTCGCGCTGCAGATTCTCGCTTGAGCTGAGGAGCCTCTCTGCTTGCAGTGAGATTCGCATCTGCTCGGCAAGCGGAGGAAGCGGTATCGGGAGAAGTTCAAAGCGGCTCTTGTTTAGGATTGGCAGTGTGGTCGACGAGCTGTTGGCCTTGATCCACTCTTGGCCGGAAGGGCCGATCATGTACCAATAGAGAAGGCGCGTTCGCATTAGTGGTTCGGTCGGGATGATGGCGTTGATCTGCTGATTCGTGGCGCAGCGCACTCGTGCAAGTCCCGTTTTCCCGATGGTGGCGCCGATGCACGTCACGAGAACCGAATCGGCGGGCAGGGTTCTCGCGGATCTCTCTCCCTGGCTCGAGAGATACTGCCTGGCTGCGGCAACATGGAATCCAGCATCAAGGTCGGTTGGCTTGATGAAGGGAAGTCCAGGGCCGTCGGTGAAGTTGTTGGGGTCGCTCGTTGCGGGAGTTGTTCCAGTGATGACGTCACCGCACTGGGCAAGACTCGCCCAACACCACCCCTCCGGCAACTCCGCCAACCCCTCCACCTCCGGCGCCACCGGCTCCGGATACTTCGCCTTCCACTTCCCATCCGCCGGCACCTTGCCCTTCGCGCGGAACTTCGCGAGCTCCGCATCCTCCCAGCGACGGCGGCGTTCGGTCAGGATGCGCTGGAGGAGCACGGAAGCCGGCTCGTAGCTCCGCCCTTCCTTTCGCGCGAGCTCGGCCTCGGTCGGCACGAGGCGGCCTTCGACCGCGGCCTTGAGAACGGAGGCGCGGTAGCGTTCGAGGTTGCGCTGCACGCGTTCCAGCGTCGTCGTGGCGGCGTCGAGGCGGGAGAAGTGGGAGTCGATGGCGGAAGCGATGATGTCCTGTTCTTGTCGCGCTGGCAGTGGCAGAGGAATGTCCTGCACTGTTCGAGAGGAGAGGTGCTTCACCGTGACCGAAGGTGTTCTCGCATTGATGGCCTGCAGGTAACCACCAAGGACATGAGCGAGAAAACGCAGCGAGTAGCGATTCGAGTCGACGGTGAGTTTGCAAACGCGCTGGTTTAGGAGTGCGTCGGGGCCGATCCATAGGGCGCAGTTGAAATCCCCGTCCATGCCTACGACGAGTTCTCCGTGGCGGACGACATATGCAGGGTCGTAGTCGCCTGAGTAGTACGTCTCCGTTGATCCGCGAAGAATGTCCCGGATCCGCAGGAGAGGCATGCCTCCTTCCGATGTGAAGAGCTTCGAGGAGAAGGGAAAGCCGTTCAGGACCGTGCATACTTCGCGGAGGCGCACTCTGGTCCACCAAGGCGCGATTCCGAGCAAGCCGGTCCTGTCACTTGCAACGACATCATCGATGGGATCGGTGAAGCTCACGCCGCCAACACCTCACTCACCTCGAGCAACACTTCCCCGAGCCGCCCGCCGAACACCTGCTGCGCCCGCCCGAGCCCGCCCTCCTGCGCGAAGGGCACCTCGTCGAAGTCCTCGATCCCGATCTCGACGCTGGTCGCGATCTGCTCGCGGATCATCTCCAGCCAGCGCACTTGCTCGGGCGTGAAGCGACCGCCTTGGCCGCGGAGCCAAGTATTGAAGCGCGCGTGCACGAGGTCTTGGAAGGGGACGAGCTCCGGCTCGCGCTTCAGCGCGAAGCGGATCAAGGAAACGAGGTCGGTGAGCAGGCGCTGGCCGGAGGCGCCACGGACGCGCTTCTCCTCCAACAGCTCGTAGGCGTGCCAGAGGCGTTCGGGCGTGCAGGAGAGCGGCGGGGCGGCGATCGCAGCGGCGAGCGCCTTCACGTCGGCGAAGCGCAGGCGCCGCGCGTGCGGGATGCCGTAGAAGACCTGCAGGGCCGCGACCTCGTCCTTCTTCTCGCGCAGGAACTCCTCGAAGCTCTGCACGAGGAGCTGCGCCTTCAGCCTCGCGGCAGGGGAGAAGCCGGCTTCGAGGACCTCGTCGCGGCTCAGCTCATCGACGATCTGCTCGTGCTCGCGGCGGATGTCGAGCAGTGTCTGGCGGAAGGTGGGGCGGGCGGCGATCGGTTGGAGCGCCGTGCGGAGGAGCTGCTCGCGCGCGGACTCGAGCGCGGCGTCGAGCTCGGCTTCGCTGGACTCCGTCTCCGCGGGAACGACACCGCTCGCGCGTGCCGCGGCGAGCTGCGTTTCGGGATCGAGCGCGCGCACGATCGCGCCGCTGATCGAGGTCAGCGGAACCCCGCCCGAGGCTTCGAGCAGGCGCTCGCGCTGCGCTTCGCTGCAGCGGCGCTCGATCCGCGTGAGCCGGCTCGCGAGCGAAGAGGCGAGAGGTACCTCCGTGCTGCCGAAGGCGACTTGCTCGAGCAAGCTCTGCAGCGGGACGCTCTTCATCCGCTCCAGCGGCTGCGAGTCGGCGAGCTCCTCCTGCTCGGTGACGCCCACGCAGTCGACGAGCACGAAGTGCGACTTCTCCACGGCATCGGGTGTCACCGCGCGCAGCTCGTCCTGGTCGATCTTCCGGACGCCGCGGCCCTTCATCTGCTCGAAGAGGACGCGGCTCTTCACCATGCGCAGGAAGATCAGCACTTCGACCGGCTTGATGTCGGTGCCGGTGGCGACCAAGTCGACGGTGACGGCGATGCGCGGGTGGAAGGAGTTCCGGAACTCCTGGATCAGGTCCTGCGCGTCGACGCCCTGGATGTTGTAGGTGATCTTCCGGCAGAACTCGTTCCCCCGGCCGAACTCCTCGCGCAGCACCTCCACGACATCCTCGGCGTGGTTATCGCTCTTGCAGAAGACGAGCGTCTTCGGCACCTCGCGGCGGCCGGGGAAGAGCTCGGTGAAGAGCTTCTCGCGGAACGCGCGCACCACAGTGCGGATCTGGTCCTTCGCGACCACCGCGCGATCGAGCTCGTTCCCGCCGTAGCTCACGGGCTCGTCGGGCGCCGCCCAGCGCAGCGCGCGCGTGCGGCGATCGCGATAGCCCACGACGGGCTCGCTGGTCGCCTCGATCGTCGAGCCTGCCTCGGTGATCCGCGTGCGGATGCGGTAGACCTCGAAGTCGACGTTCACGCCATCGGCGACCGACTCCTCGTAGCCGTACTCCATCACGAGGTTCTGCTGGAAGAACCCGTAGGTGTGCGCCGCCGGCGTCGCCGTGAGCCCGACCAGGAACGCATCGAAGTACTCGAGCACCTGCCGCCACAGCGTGTAGATCGAGCGATGGCACTCGTCGATGAAGATCACGTCGAAGTGCTCGGGCGGGATCGCGCGGTTGTAGACCACGCCGAGCGGTTCGCGGGGAGCACCTCCCTCCGCGAACGGCGAGTGAACCTCCGCCTCCGCATCGAACTCGGGCTCCCCGCGCAGCATCGAGTAGAGCCGCTGGATCGTGGTGATCACGACCTTGGAGCTCTCGAGGATCGTCTGCGACTGAAGTCGCTGCACGTTGTAGAGCTCGGTGAACTTGCGGTGATCGTCCGGCGTGCGATAGGCGCCGAAGCCATCCGTCTCCGCCTGCTTCCCGAGGTTCGTCCGGTCGACGAGGAAGAGCACCCGCCGCGCCCCGCCGAACTTGATCAAGCGATAGATCGCCGCCACGGCGGTCCGCGTCTTCCCCGACCCCGTCGCCATCTGGATCAGCGCGCGCGGCCGGTTCTCGCGGAACGAGCGCTCGAGCCCGGTGATCGCGCGCACCTGGTTCTCGTAGAGCTCCCCGCGCGGCAGCTCCGGCAGCGCGCGGAGACGCGCGCGCAACGTGGACGGCCGCAGGTCGTCCGCCTCGGTGAACGCCCCCGTCTCCTGCACCCACGCCCGCAGAGTCTTCGCCTGGAGCCACTCCCCAAGCGTCTCCGGCCGGTGCACCGCAAACACCCGCCGCGAGCGCGCCTCGGGATCGAGCAGGTTCGCGAACAGCGTCTCCACGCCGTTCGCGAGGTAGAGAAACGGCAGCGGCCGCACCGGCGCCTTCAAGCTCGACGGCAGCCCCTCGGCATAGCGCGTCGCCTGCCGCTCGTGCGCCCGCAGCGGCTCCCCGTGCTTCTTCGCCTCCAGCACGCCGACCGCCTGCCCGTCCACGAAGAGCAGGTAGTCCGCGAACCCGTGCCCGCTCGCCAGCGGGAACTCGCGCACCGCGACGCCGCTCCCGGCGGCGAGATTCACCTCGTCGCGGCTCTGCACGACCCAGCCGGCGGCGCGCAGTTGCGCGTCGATGGTCTGGCGGGCGAGTTGTTCGGGGGTGGGGTTGGGCGGGGTCATACGTTAGGGACTCTCGGCACCATCGTGCGCATCTTGCCGAAGGGGCCGAGGCGGGCCAAGAGGGGCTGGCGGTATCGCCAAGAGAACGAGCGGGCGATCGTACATCGCTCGCGAACCTCGCCCTCCTCGGGCTGCTTCTAGAGAGCCTCCGTGTCCAGAACGAAGAGCGACACGGGTGCGACGCGCTGCGGTCGATCGGGATCGACGAAGAGATCGAGCGAATCACCGAGCGCGAGATCGGGCGCGCTGATGGTGACGTACTTCCAACGCAGCGGCTGGCCCTCGAAGGCATAGTCCAGGATCACGTAGCTGCTCGCGTGCTTGCCGCTGCCGATGCAGACGAAGCTGACGCGAGCGGTCGTACGCACGCCGACGCTCCCGATACGAGCCTGACGGCGCCAACGGAGGAAGACGATCACCACGGGGACCAGCACGAAGAGCGCGATCGCCGCTGTCGCGACGAGGAATCCCAGGTGGTCCTTGGGGTCACTCCGATCGACCACGAAGAAGAGAAGGACCCATACCGCGCCGATCAGGAGTGCGAAGGTGCAGAGGAAGTTCGCTTGCGGGTCTCGGCGCAGATAGCGGAAAAGCGGCAGTCGTGGGGGCAGGAGGGGTGTGGGAGCCATGCTGGCATCCTAGCCTTCGAACGACGGGGACACGAAGCACACCGAGATCGAGTACCGCGAGAGGATCGTAGACGTTCACGGCCCCCTTGGAGAAACTGCTACGAGTCGCTCGCCTGCGATCGCTCGTGTATGCGACGCCCTCTCTTCCTGCGCGTGTCTGCTACCTACGCGCGAGGCTCGCGATGCCTGAACTTCGAGTCCGGATCTCCTTGGCCGTCGTTGCGCTGGCCGCGATCGCTTCTGCGCCCGCACGCGAGGTGCAGGGAGGAAGCGCTCGTGTGCGCCTCGACTTCCATGGCGGCAGGGCGACGAACCCCGAGCTCTCGGACCACCTCACCGTCGATCCCGCCGGCGAAAGCCTCGAGTGGACCCGCATCGAACGCGACGAGTGATCGCGCACGTCCTCGCAGCGCCTGATCGCGAGCTTCGAAGTCCCGCGCCCGCCCGCGGTCGCCTGCCTCGAGCTCGGTCGGGAACGTTGGCTGCTGGTCGGCGGCGATGCGATCGGCGGTTGGCTGCTCGAGCTCGGCGTGCGACGCGCAGGCGAGGTTGCGGCGTTCGAGGTGCGCGAGGCGCTGGAGCTCGAGGTGCTGCCGCGCGCGGCGTGCTTCGATGCGCGCGAGGGAATCCTCTACGTGATCGACGGTCGTTCGCATGCGCTCTGGTGCGCGGCGCTCGACGTCGCGGACGGCGAGCCGCTGCGGAGTTCCACCTTCGTGCGCGCGCTCGAGGGTGTGGGCTCGCGTCTGCTCGCGGATCGCGGCGGCGTCGAGGCGGGGCTCGTGAGCATCCGTCTCGAAGAGGATGACGCAGCGCGGCTGCGACTCGTGCACGCGGCGCGCTCGTTCTCCGAGAGCCACCCGCATTGGCCTGGCGGGCGCCGTGCGTTGCCCGCGCCGTCGCGCGAGGCGCGTTGGCGGATCGAGGCAAGCGCGCAGCACGAGATCGCGACGCTCGGCTTCTGGGTGCGCGGTCCGCGCGGGAGCTTCGAGGTGCTCGAGATGCCGAGCCAGCGCGTGATCGGCCGCGGCGCGATCGCGGAGGAGCGCGCGTTCTTCGCCGGTGAGGGACAGCTCGTCTCGGGCCTTGCCTATGCCGTGCGTGGCGCGGGTGCTGCGCGCTCGGCTGCCATCGTGGCGCGCTCCCGCGTCGGCGAGCCGCGCGGGACCGAGGAGCTCGAGATCGGTCGCGTGCAGATGCGACGGCGCGCGACGCGCGCGGGGAAGCAGCTCTGGTTCACCGCGGGGCTCCGCTGTGCGCACGCGAGTCGGAGCGAACGCGAGGCGCTCGTGTGGCTCGCACTCTCCGCTGCCGCGCCGGAAACTTCGCCCGTGCCGCTCGTCGATGCGAGCACGATCCTGCTCGGCGCGGACTTCGTGCGGTCGAGGATTCTGCGCGTCGAAGCGGGACGGCAAACGCTGCGCGGCCTCGAGCTCGGCGCGTGGCCCGCGTGGATGGCGAGCGGCGGCGTCGAGCTCCACGCTCAGGTCGCTGGGTGGCTCGAGGGCGAGCGAGAGGTCGCGTTCTCCGATGTGCTGGGATTCCGTATCGAGTGAGCTCGCGGCGAGCGCTCGTGACGTTGGCTCGCGCGCTCGCTGGTGCTAGCGGAACAAGAGCTCGAGCGGCGCGCCGGCGCGCAGCACGCCGTTCTCCAGCGCGAGAGGCGCCAGGTGGAGGTGCAGGCCGGAGAGCTCGAGGGGCAGCGGCGCGATGAGGTTTAGGTGCAAGCCCGCGTTCGCGATGCCGCTCGCATCGAGCACGCCCGCGAACCCCGGCAGCAGCGCGCTGCCGGCGAGACCGAGC
The DNA here is from genome assembly GCA_016719295.1 of Planctomycetota bacterium. Classification (GTDB taxonomy): domain Bacteria; phylum Planctomycetota; class UBA1135; order UBA1135; family JADKAF01; genus JADKAF01. The sequence continues at coordinate 4,046,854 of JADKAF010000001.1, read as the reverse complement.
AGCTCGAAGCTGAAGGCGTCGAGCTGTAGGTAGAGCAGATCGCCGCTCGGTAGAGCGAGCGCCGGGCCTTGGCCGAGGAGCGAGCTCAGCAGCACATAGGGCGCGCCGGCGCGAGATGAAGAAGATCGCAACTGCAGCGCGATCGGGAGCGGCGTCGGCAACGCGATCTCGGTTGCCGCGGTCGCGAGATCGAGGTTCGGCGCTCCGCGGAGCGGCAGCAGGAGGCGCGAGGCAGCGCCGGGCTTGTGCTCGAGATCGACGCGCGAGCTCGCGAAGTAGGGCAGGTAGCGGAAGGTCTCCGCCGCGGAGGGGATCACCAGCGAGTGATTGCGCACCGAGAGGCGGAGGCGCGCGCCGGCGGGCACGACGCACGCAATGGCGCTGAGCTCGATCGCGATTGTGGCGGGCGTCGGGCTCCCCGTCTGGCGCACGCCGAGGCCGCCTTGCGCGATCACCTGCGGCGTGCCGCTCGACGGCACGATCTCGAGCCGCGCGTTGAGTTGGAAGCGCGTGTGGTTCGGCGTCACCGCGAGCTCGAGCCGCGGGATGCCCGCGAGCTCGGTGTCGACGGCGAACGGCGTCGTGAGATAGGCGTGGCTCGAGAGCGGGATGCGCGAGAACGCGAGTGAAAGGTTCTGACCCGCGCCGTCGGCGCGCCACGCGTTCAGGTCGTAGCCCGCGGGCACGTTGTGCTGCACCGACTCCGGCGGCTCGTTCGCGCTGGGTGCGCTCGTCGAGAGCAGGGCCCCTTGGCGCAGGTAGTAGGTCGTCGGCGTCGCGCTCAGCGCGAAGTCCGCGTCGCTGCGATGGCGCCAGAGCGAAGTGCTCGCGAGGTAGTCGGCGCGGTTCGCGGGGAGGAGCGCGCTCAGCACGGGCGGGCCGAGCTCGACGGGCTCCGCGCTGCTCTTCAGGAAGCGCGCGAGCCAGGCTTCGCGCAGTCGATCGGCGCGCGCGGACTCGTAGCTGTTCGTCGGCGTGCCGTGGAGCCCGGTGGTGAGGAACGCGCGCTTCGGCGTCGTGGCCGGCATCGCGGCGAGCGCACGCAGAGCCGCGTTCGGCGCCATCGCCTCGTCGTGCCACGCCATCGTCGCGAAGACCGCGGTAGTCGAGCTCGCGAGCAGGTGCTGGAAGTCGCGGCCCGGATCGTTCCGCATCCACGCGTGCATGCCGGCCGGATCGTCGGCTTGCAGGAAGGTGCGCATCGTGGCCTGCAGCGCGCTGTCCAGCACCGCCATCGGCCCCGCCGGCGCGAACGCGAGGTTCGTCCACGCGTTGATGAAGGCGTGGCCGTCCTGCGTCGCCGCATCGCTGTGGCTCGGCACCATCACCGTCGGCGCCGCGACGCGCACCACGGGGAACGGCGCGCTGCGCCGCGCATTTGGCGGCGGCGTGCGGCCCGACCAGGCCGCCGCGGCCCACGCATGCGCGCCGCCTTGGCTGATGCCGAGCACGCCGACGCGCGCAAGATCGACGAGGCCGGGCCGCGCTGCGGCGACCCACTCGATCATCTCGAAGAGATCGATCCACTCGGATAGAGCCATCAACGTCGTTCCGCGACCCGGATTGAGCGCGATCGCCGCGCCTTGGCCGCGGACGTCATAGGTGACGACGCAGTAGCCGAGCTGCGCGAGCGTTGCGGCCTGCGCACCGACCGGGCCCGCCTTCGAACCGGGGAAGCCGTGCACCGCGATCAAGAGCGGCCAGCCGCATGATCCCGGTGCGACCGACGGATAGCGGAGATCGGCGCGCGTGCGATAGAGGTCCGTGTAGGTGACGAGCTGATCGCTGACGACGGTGAGGGGGAAGCCCGCGGGCGGCGTCGGCGGGTCGGGGCACTGGGCCGCGAGGTTCGCGACGAGCGAGAGGGCGAGCGCGAGCGGAGTGAGGTGGCGGGTGGGGGAGGGCATGCGGTGGCGTCGACGGCGGAACGAGGGGCGGAACCGGGGACCCTCGCCGAGGTTCCGCGCGTGATCGAGGAGAACGAGAGAGAGCCCTCCGTGGGTCGGCGCCGAGATGCGGCTCCACGCGGACCTCCTTTCCCTGATCCTGGCTTGACCGTGGTTGCACATCCCCGGAGCATCCGTTCGAGAGGTTTCGGCTCCTTGCGGATCCGTTCCGCACCGAGGCCCGTCCTCGCCGCGGCTCGTCGCCACGAACCGCTCGACCTTCGCCGTCGAGGTGAACCTATGCTCCGTTGGATCGCGCTCCTCCTCGCGGTGGCGTCCGGCGCGACACCGCTCGCCGCTCAGGGCTTCGCGGGTGCTCTGCGGGTGCGCGATGAACGCGTGCTGCTCATCCCGAGCTCGCCATCGCTCGAGCCGTCCGGACCGTTCACGATCGAGTGCTGGATCAAGGGCGACAACTCCTACGCTCCCGGGCGCATCGTGCGCAAGATGGCGCCGAACGGCGCCGGCTACGCGTTGGACTTCGGCGGTCCGCTCCAGCGCATCCAGGGCAGCGTGGTCAACTCCGCGTCCTGGGCGCCGATCAGCGATGTGCGCGACAACGGCGCGTACTGGCGGATCTGGACGCACGTCGCGTTCTCGGTGACGCCCGGCGTGTCGATGGATCTCTTCGTGAACGGAGCTCACGTGCGCTCCGTGCCGACGCTCCAGCTCGTCGAGCACAGCGGCGACTTCGTCGTCGGTGGCTCGGTGCTGCCGAGCGGCATCTCGGAGGAGTTCGTCGGCTATGTCGACGAGCTGCGCTTCTGGCGCGTCGCGCGCTCGGAGGCGGAGATCGCGCGGGATCGGTTCCGGCGGCTCTCGAGTGGTCCCGGTCTGGTGTCGGTGTGGCACTTCGATGGCGACCTGCTCGATGCATACGGCACGAACCACGGCATCGCGCTCGGAGCCGAGGTCGATCCGTCGGATTCGCCCGTGGCGCTGGGATTCGATCTCTCGAGCACGTCTGGTGCTTGGTCGGGTGGCGAGGTCCTCGAGCTGCGCGGGTACTTCCCGACCGGAACGCCGAGCGTCGAGTTCGATGGGATGGCCGCGAGCTCGGTGCGCATGCTCGATCCGCAGACGATCGAGGTCGTCGTTCCTCCTGGGAGTGCGGGCCGCAGCGCGCCGGTGCGAGCCACCTTCGGCCGGGAGACGCGCACGGCCTCGACGCCGTACGATTACTTACCGCGCCTCTCCATGCCGAACACGGCGCGTCCCGGCAGCCAACTCGAGTTGCGCGTCGAGCTGCCGGCACCGGGATCGCTGCTTCTGTTCACCGCGCTCGCGCCAGCCATCAACGTCAGCTTCCCGCCGCTCGGTGGTGCGCTGCGGCTCCAGCCGCCGGTTGTGGAGCTTCTCGCCGAGCCCGCTCCGTTCACGGCCGTCGAGCTCGCGCTCGAGCTTCCGGACGATCCGGCGCTGATCGGCTTGGCGCTGCTGTTCCAAGGCCTCTATCTGCGTTCCGGTGCGGCGCTATCGGGCACCTTCACCAATCACCGGCGCCTCGACATCGGGAGCTGAGCTGCCATGAAGATCCATCGACCGAGCATCTGGGGCGTCGCTCTCGTGCTCTGCGCGGCGATCGAAGAAGCGCGTGCTCAAGGCTACGCAGGAGCGTTGGAGACGGGCGGCAGCGGACTGATGCGCGTGTTCCAGAACGCCTCGATCGAGCCCTCGAGTCCGTTCACGCTCGAGGCTTGGGCTCGACCGGCCAGCGTCAACGTCGGCTACTCCAGCATTCTGCGCAAGGCGAACATCGATCTGCCGGGATTTGCCCTGAAGCTCGCCGACGGAGCGGCTCGCGCAAGTGCGGTGGCCTACCTCACGGCTCAGTCCTATGTGGCTCAGGATCCCACGAACAACCTGCGCTTCCTGCAGCGCTGGACTCACTTCGCCATGGTCGTCGTGCCGCGCGGAAGCATCTACCTGTATATCGATGGCCAGCGCGTCGCGACCGTGGCCTATCCCACGCTGGTGCAGCACACGGGCGACTTATGGTTCGGTGGCATGGACCGCGGGAGCAGCTACGTCGAGGTGTTCCACGGCCACATCGACGAGGTCCGCTTCTGGAAGCGTGCGCGGACCGAAGCCGAGATCCGGCGCGAGCGCTTCTGCAAGTTCACGACGGGGCAGGACCTGGTCTCGACGTGGCTGTTCGATGGCGATTCTCGCGATTCGACCGGTGGTAACCACGGGCAGTTGCTCTTTCTCGCGGCCGTCGTGCCTTCGGATTGCCCGGTCGGACGGTCGTTCGATGTCTCGCGCGCCTCGGGCTCGTGGTTCGGTGGGGAGCGCGTCCGGCTGACCGGTCATTTCCCCGCCGGTCCGGCGCCGACCGTCGACTTCGGCGGCGTGCTCTCTCCGAGCGTCTCGTTCGTCGATCCGCAGACGATCGAGGTCGTCGTCCCTCCCGGTGTTCCGGGCGCCGCCGTGATGGTGCGGGCCGATTTCCAGGGCGCCGTGCAGCTCGGAGCCAGCACCTATCTCTATCTGCCGCGGCTGCACGTGGATCCCGAGGCCTACCTCGGTCTGCCGATCGCGGTGCGCACCGAGCTCGCCGGACCTGGGGCGTTGATCCTCTTCGCCGGCATCTCGCAGGCGATCTCGCTGCCGATCCCGCCGTTCGGTGGAGCGCTCGGCATCCAACCGCCCGTGGTCGAGCTCCTCAGCACCGCCACGTCGTTCACGGCCGTCGAGTGGAGCCTCGGGCTCCCGGCTGAGCCGAGCTACCTCGGGTTGGAGCTGCTCTTCCAGAGCTTCACCCTGCAACCGGGATCCCCGGGGCTCGGCGCGTTCACGAATCTCGGACAGGTACGCGTCGTGCACTGAGAGGCCGCGCGCACGCCCTTGCTCCAAGGACTCGCCATGATCCGCATCACCGCTCTCGTCGCCGCGATCCTCTTCGCGCCCTCGGTCCTAGAGGCGCAGCAAGCCCTGGAGGTGGGACCGGACGCCGTCGTCCGTGTCCCGCGCCGTCGCTCGCTCGAGCCCACGACTGCGATGACCCTCGAGTGCTGGGTGAAGCCCGCCGGGTCGATCTCGCACGGGCGCATCCTGCGGAAGTCCGACAACGGCTACTCGGGCTACCTGCTGAGCTTCTCGTCGCAAGGGCCCTATGTGAGCGCGGAGTTCCTCTCGCAGGGCAACGCGTACATGGCGCGAGACCTCCAGCCCAACTCGACCTACCTCGGCACCTGGCATCATCTGGCCATGACCGTGCGAGCCGGCGGTCTGATGCAGCTCTACATCGACGGTGACCTGGCGGCGACGACGAACGCTCCGCCCGCGCTCCTCCACTCGGCCGACCTGATCATCGGCGGTGCGCTCCTCGGCTCCTTGCCGGACGAGGAGTTCATCGGCTTGATCGACGAGGTCCGCCTCTGGGACATCGAGCGCACCGAACAGCAGATCCGCGCCGACCGGGCCCGCTGGATCGAAGCGGAGCCGGGCTTGATCGCGATGTGGCACTTCGACGGCACGCTCGACGACGCGGTGGGCTCGAACCACGGCATCTACCGCGGCGCCGAGTTCGTGCCTTCCGATGCCCCCATCAGCCGCCTCTTCACCTGCTCGCAGCGCAGCGGCTCCTGGCAGGGCGGAGAGTGGATCGCGCTGCGGGGCGAGTTCCCCCTCGGCCAGACCCCGAGTGAAGTGCGCTTCGGGACGACGCAGGCCTCCGAGCTACGCGTCGTGGATCCGGAGACGATCGAAGTGCGCGTGCCGCCGGGCGAGGCCGGGAGCAGCGTGCACCTGACCGTGCACTACGGCGCGATCGCCTACGGCGGCACGCAGCTCTACGCCTATCTCCCGAGCCTCGTTCTCCCTGCGACCGCGCCTCTCGGCGCCACGCTCGCGCTGCGTCTCGAGACGCTGCCGCCCGGTTACGCGTTGCTCTTTGCCGGCCTCCCGCCGGCCGTTGCGATCGCCGTGCCGCCGTTCGATGGCTCGCTCGCCATCGTTCCGCCGGTGATCGAGCTCTTCGCCGGCGGCATCCCGTTCCATGCGATCGAGATGCATCTCCAGGTGCCGAACGATCCCGTCTGGACCGGGCAGGAGATCCTCTTCCAAGCCTTCTTCGCGCGAACGCCGATCGCGCTCGGTGGCACCTTCACGTTGCCGCGGCTCGTGCGCGTGCAGTGATCCAGACTTCTTCCACGCAGTGGTCACGAGGTTCGTCCATGAACCGTCCTATCCTCCTCCTCGCCGCAACCTTGCTCGCTGGCCAGGGACCTGCTCTGTCCGGCCAAGTCGCGAACGGTGCGGTTCGCGTGGGCGACAACGCGGTCGTCTTCGTCCCGCGCCACGCCTCGCTCGAGCCGACCTCCGCGTTCACGCTCGAGTGCTGGATCCGCGCGAGCGGAGCGATCTCGCACGGTCGGATCGTGCGGAAGTCGGCGGACTCTGGTAACGGCTATCACCTGAGCTTCGCCTACCAGACGCCCAACCTCAGCGGTGACGTCTTCCAGAACGGAGTCCTCCATATCGCGAGCGACCAGGCCAACCATTCGACCTACCTCGGCAGTTGGCACCACGTGGCCGTGGCCGTCACCGCCGGAGGTCAGGTGAGCCTGTACATCGATGGCGCGTTGGAGTCCCGCGTGCCGGCGCCGGCGACCATCTCCCACAGCTCGGACCTCAGCATCGGCGGCACGCTCCTCCGGGCCGCGGCGACCGAGGAGTTCATCGGCCTGATCGACGAGGTCCGCTTCTGGAACATCGAGCGCACTGCCGCGGAGATCCAGCGCGACCACACGCGTTGGATCGGGTCTGCTCCCGGTCTCGTCTCGAGCTGGAGCTTCGATGGCGATCTGCGCGACTCGGTGGGACCCAACCACGGCATCGCGGCCGGCGCGTCGCTCGTGCCCTCCGATTCCCCGGTGGGCCGGGTCTTCAGCGCGTCACTGTCGTCTGCCTCTTGGCAAGGCGGTGAATGGATCGATCTCACAGGCAGCTTCCCGATCGGGATTGCGCCGCTCGCGGTGCGATTCGGATCGAACCTCGCGACGCAGTTCCAGCGCATCGGCAACGATCTCATCCAAGTTCGCGTTCCCCCTGGTCGCGCCGGTTCGTCCGTGCCCATCTCGGTGGAGTTCGCGACGATGACCTTCTTCGATCCGGAGCCCTTCGGATATCTCCCGCGGTTGACTGCACCTGTGACTGCTCCTCTGGGCTCGCGGCTCGTGCTACGCCTGGAGACGCCCCCGCCCGGCTTCGCCGTTCTCTTCGCAGGCGTTCCTCCGGCGATCGCGCTCCCCCTTCCACCGTTCGATGGTGAGCTCGCGATCTTGCCACCGGTGATCGAGCTCCTCTCCGGCGCATGGCCGTTCCAATCGGCTGAGCTCGAGCTCTTCGTGCCGAACGACCCCGCGTGGACTGGTCAGGAGATCTTGTTCCAGGCCTTCTTCGCTCGGGTTCCGATCGAGAACTCGGGAACGTTCACGCTGCCGCAAGTCGTGCGCATTCTCTGATCGTCCTCGGGAATCCGCCTCAGCGGGTTCGCGCTGGCGGTGGTGTCCACTGCAGATCGACCACGCTCTCCTGCCCGGAGCGAACCTCGAGCTCCGCGCTCCCGCCGCCCGAGCTGCGATCCGCTTTGCGCAAGTGGAGGCGCTTCATCCCCGGGCTCACGCTCGGGAAGCGGAAGCGACCGCTGCGGTCGCTCAGCACCGACCCGGCGACCGTGCCGCGCTTCGTCTCGCCCTCCAGGGCGACCAAGTCGACGACGGCGCCGACCAATGGCGCGCCCAGCTCATCGCGCACGCTGCCGCCCACCGATCCCGAGGGCGCGACGCGCACGATCAAATCATCGAGCTGCTCGCTCTCGGTGAGATGGAGCTCGAGCGCGCCCTCGTTGCCGCGATCGTCGGTGTGGATGCGATGCGGAACGGTGGGAGCGTGGAAGGCGGTGAAGCGGAAGCTGCCGTCGGCTCCACTCACCGCGTAGGCGAGCGGGAACCAGCTCGACCCTTCTCGCTTCACCTGGAGCTCCATCCACTGGAACGGTGCGGGCTGATCGTCGAGCTGGAGGAGCTTACCGGAGACGCTGGCGCTCTCGATGGCCACGAGCTGAAGAGGCTCATCGGAAGCGAGTGCTTCGAAGCGCACGAGGTAGCGGGGATCGCTGGCACCCGACTGCTTCTCGGTCTTCTCCTGGCGCAGGGCGTAGCGCGAGGACTTGAGGTACAGAGAGTAAGGTTCGTTCGGCGCGAGGGGAGCCTGCATCTCGAAGCGCCCGTCGGCGTCGGTCGTGGCCTGGCCCGGGCGATCACCGCTCATCGACTGCGAGCGCTGCGTGTAGCAGACGAGTTGCTCGCCGGCGATTGAAGCACCCGACACGTGACGCAGCATGCCGCGCAGCACGATCGTTCCATCCTTCACGGCCGTGTAGGTCACGCGATGGATCTCCGTTCCGGGCGGCAAGCTATGTTCCCGTGGATCGAAGACCCAGCCTTCGAGCTCCGGCATCTGCAGATGCCACTCCACATCGCGGTAGAGCCCGTCGATCACCAGCCGCCCCGTCCTGTCGAAGTGCTGGCGCTCCAAGGACGCGAACAGAGGGAAGCCGTGGCCCTGTCGCATGCCGTACAGGTTCACGACGGTCTGCGGACCGAGCTCGGGAGGCAGGCCGCGGAGCTCCACCTCGATGCGCGTTCCGCCGTCGCGCGCGAGCCGCACTTCGACGCTCGTCTCGTGCACGCTGTCGCCGATGCGCTCGGCGAGCGCGAAGCCCGATGCTCGTACGCGCAGCACGTAGCGCCCGATCGGAACTCCCGGGAGTCGAAACTCGCCGGCTTCCTTCGTGCGCGTCTCGGGAGAACGAATGCCGCCATCGACCCACGGGAAGTCATTCGCGGCGAGCACTTCTGCGCCGGCTACGGGCTGGCCTTCGGGATCTAGGACGCGACCGCTCACCACGGCGCTGTCCCAGAGTCGGAGATGTACGGTGGTCTCGCGTGCGCCGCTGCGGAAGCGGGCCACACCCTGACCTGGTGTGTAGCCTTCGGCTTCGGCCAACACGAATAAGATGCCGCCGGGTTCCACCTCCGCGAACGCGAAGCGCCCCCGACCATCGCTCGTCGTCGTCGCGAGCGTGACTTCGAGCGCGGGCCACTTCGCGAGACGGATCGCGGCGTCGGCGATGGGCTGACCGAGGGGGCCGACGACCTCGCCATCGATGCGTTGCAGCGGGCCGCGCGGAGACTCCGGCGCGGTCGGCTCTTCGGCGACGAGGGCCGCGGTGGAGGTGCGCGTCGCGGAATGCGTCGCGGCGAGATCCGGGCGCGCGCTCTCGGTGGTCGCGCGGAGCGCAAGCAGCGACGGCGCGGGCGCAGGCTCGCCCCTCAGCAGGTAGACGAGGCACGCGATCAGGGCGACGAGGCCGAGGAGCGCGAGCGAGAGGGCGCGGTTCCGCATGGGAATCTCCGCAGCGAGGTGGGCAGGAGCGGGGCGAGCGGATCATCTTGGCGGTGGTTCCGCCGCACAAGAGCAGGCCATGAAGACTTGGTTCGTCGTTCTCTTCTCCTTCCTCGCGTGGGGTGCGAGCGCGCGCGCGCAGTGCTGCCTCGGCGCGCAGAACGTCTCCGCGATCTCCGCGAACGGGCGCTTCCGCGTGCAAGCGATCTCGGTCGTCGGGACCGGGATCCAGCATCACGGCCCCTACGTCTATCGCCTGCGCATGGAGGCGCGGAGCGAAGGGAGCTGGCGCGAGCTCGGCGTGTTCGACCTGCGCTGGGAGACGCGCGAGCACTTCGGCCTCGAGCTCTATGTCTCGAGCACGGGCAACGGCGTGCTCATCGATATGAGCGGGAGCCCGAACCTCGAGTTCCGCACGGCGCGTGGCGAGCTCGTCGCGTCGCATCCTCGCTCGGTCTTCGATCTCTCCGCCGAGAAGCCGAAGGACTCGCGCTATCTCACGATCATCGACGCTGAGCCCGTTCCGATCCCGGGGCATAGGAACGCGTTGAACTACGTGCCATGCGGCCGCCTCTTCCTCCCCTTCGGCGCACCCGTCGGCTCCGAGCTCGAGCAGCGGCTTCTCGATCTGCTCTCACCGAAGCCGCGCGACACCAGCGTGCGCGCGACCGCCGGCCATGCGCAACCCGAGCGCGACCTCGTTCTCCTCGGCGCCCTCCTCACCTATCCGAGCGCACGTGTCGCGAAGCTCGCGAGTGCCCGCCTCGACGCGCTGCTCCCCGAGAATCTCCTCCGCGAATCGCTGAGCTCCTACGCGTTCGCCGACATCGCCGACTGGCTCGCTCTTCACGCCCACGAGTTGCGCTGGGACGACGGCGCGCAATGCTACGAGCGCTGACGCCACTGCGCAGTGAAGATGCCAGGTTCCTTTGCTGCGCAGTGGGTGGCGATTCGCGCTCAATCGCCGAGCTCGAGGTGCAATCCACCGCTCGTGGCGAGCCCGCCGAAGCCGCCGAACGGATCGAGGATCGCCCACTGCAGCTCGAGCTGGAGCCCGCGGAGCAGCGGATCGCCGGGCACGGCGGCCGGCACACGCGCGCTGCCTGTCGCGTTCGTGAAGCTGCTCCACGGGAAGATCCAGTCCGTGGCGAGCCAGCTCGTACAGCCGCCCGGAGTTTGGCCGGCCGTCGCGCCGAAGAGCAGCACCGCGAGACTATGGGGACGCGCGCTCGCGAGCTCGATCGCGAAGCTGGCGTTGCCCATCACCGGCAGGGCGGGAGAGCCCGAGGTCGAGATCGTCGGAATGCCCACGGTTCCGGCGCAGCCGACGCCGTAGGGCGAGACGGTGGCGATGGCGAGCTGGTTCAGATAGAGCCGGTGGGGCGAGTTGTAGTTCGCCGCCGCGATGTCCATCCGGCCGTCGCCGTCGAAGTCACCGGTAGCGGAGGTGTAGTTCCAGTCGGCGTCCACCGGCATCTCGGTCGCGGTGGCATCGCTGAAGAAGCCGAAGCCATCGTTCCGGTAGTAGCGATCTTGTCGGTACAGGCTCATCCCGAGGTAGAGATCGATGTCACCATCGGCGTCGAAGTCGTGGGCGAGCACGACTTCGGTCGCCAGCGTATCGGCGGGCAGGCGCGCGGCTGTGGCATCATGGAAGATTCCGAGCCCGTCGTTGAGATAGAGGCGATCCTGCTGGGAGTTCTGATTCGCGAGCACCGCGTCGAGGTCGCCATCGCCGTCGACGTCGGCCAGGACGATCGAGTTGGTGCGGGCGCTGTCCACCGGCATCGAGGTCGCCGTCGCATCGCTGAAATGGCCCGTTCCGTCGTTCAGGTACAAGCGGTTCTGGGTGTCCTTGTTGCCGAGCATCAGGTCTCCGTCGCCGTCCCCGTCGACGTCGCCGAAGGCGAAGCAGGGAAGCGCGTTCGCCGCGGCCGGGAGATGCGTCGCGGACGCATCCACGAAGTGCGCCGTGCCGTCGTTCACCAGGAGCACGACAAGGACATCGATCGCGAGGAGGACATCGAGGTCCCCGTCGGCCTCGATGTCGGCCAGCAGCACGTGCTTGGGCGCACGTGTGTCGACAGAGGGCAGGCGTCCGACGCCGGACTCGGTGAAGCTACCCGCGCCGTCGTTCAGCAGCAGGTAATGACGTCCGAGCCAATTCGCGACGTAGATGTCGATGTCCCCGTCCCCGTCGAGATCGCCGCCGGCGGCTCCCCGCGACTCGGTGCTGACGATCGGGATGCCAGAGCTCGCGGTGACATCGACGAAGTTGCCGCTGCCGTCGTTCTGGAGGACGCGGTCTTGCCCGCGCTTCGCCATGTAGAGGTCGAGATCTCCGTCCGCATCGAAGTCGCCCGGTACGACCTCGACCGTTACGATCGGCGCGTCCTGAGGGAGCGAGCCGCCGAAGAGGAAGAGCGGATCCTGTGCCAGCGCGGGCGCGCTCGCCGCGAGCAGCGCTGCCGCGAGCTCGGTCGCGGCGCGAGAAAGACTACGATCGACCATCGAGGGAGCTCCTGGAATGCGAGGCGGACGAAGAAGCTAGAGGCGGCTCCCGCACGGCGGCATACTCCGATGTGCGCAGGCGCTGCACCGAAGAACGCCTGGGTTCTTCCTACTGGGGGCCGTCGTGCTGCTCTGGTGCCTCCGAGAGGACGTGCTGGCGCAAGAAGGCGAGGCGCGACTTCAGGGCGAGCGCGTTCGTCCGGCTCGGCTTCGCATCGACGGGGAAGCACTCTTGAAGCCCGTGGCCCGAGAGCACGGCCTCCACCCAGTCCTCCATCAGGCTGCAGTAGGTATCGAGGGCGCTCGGGGGCCCCGGCACGTCGTCGAGGACGAAGTACGCCGAAGGAAGATCGCCGACGACGACCCAGAGCTGGTCGTCGGTGCCTGCGATGCGCTCCTCGAGCTGCACCAAGAACAAGGCGATGATGCCGCCGATGCCGAAGGCGAGACGCGTCTCGCGAATCGCAGGGCACCACGCGTGCCTCGTCAGGTAGGCCCGAGCCTTCTCGAGCATCTCCTTCAGCAAGCGAGTGTCCTCCGGATCCTCGCCGGCGATCTGCTCAGGAAGCATCATGGCTATCGATCCAGGATCACTGCACAGCTAAGGTGCCCGGAACCTTGGCTGTGCAGTGATCGATCTCCTAGGAGACGGCGCAGCTCGATCCTCGGTCGGAAGCGACCTCTCGATCCTCGTTGGTGTAGAGGAAGAGCAACGGCCACGCTTCGTGCTCAGCGTACTCGACCTCGAATGCCGCGAAGATCAGGTCTTGGATATCGGGAGTGCTCAGCGTGGAGGTGCCGCGTACGAACACACAGAGCTCGGGGCGTTGCATCTCGCCGACCTGTACGAAATCGAATGCCGTTGTGAGGCCCAATCCGGCGAGAGCCTTCTCTGTGCACGCGCGCGCGCGATGCTCGAGTTCGGAGTTCATGCGCATTCCCTCGTGACAAGGGCCTGAAGCAAGGGGAGATGGCGCTCGAGGATAGCGCGGCTCGCGGAGCTCGGAAAGTAGTCCGCCTTGATGCGCTCGGACTGCAGCGCTTGGATGAGGCGCATCCAGGTCACCAGGAGCCGGCGATCTGCGGACTTCGCGAGGTGGCGAGCTACCAAGGACGCGTTTCCGCGTAGTGTCTCGTGGCGCCAGGACTGCGTCGCGTCCCGATGGAAGTGCCAGGGGCGAAGACCGGAGTTCTCCAGCTCGAACCAGGCGATGTGGTAGAGCGAGTAGTACAGGCGATTCGCTGCGGCGTTGAGGGCGCCGTTCCCCAGTGCGTAGATCCCCGCGAGCAGGTTCTCGCGGGCCTTCTCGTGCTGCCAGGCCATCACATGCGTCCTCCGTCAGCGGTCGGAATGTGGGCCTCGACGTTCGATCGCCATCGCGGTGGCGCCTCGAATCGTTTTCGCGCTCGAGGACGGGCCTGACCTCGATCTGTTCGACGGTCAGCGCAGAAGCACGCCTTCGATGGGCGAAGCGCCGCGGAATCCGGAGCTCGAGTCTAGCTCGCGGGTCACGCCCCAGAGCGTCTGTCCGACGAGGTAGCCCGGGATCGAGAGCGCGGGGAAGCTCGCGTGCGCGTCGCCCCGCGGATCGTAGACGCCGACGAAGGGGGCGCCGACCTCGAGCTGGCCGATCAGCTCGCTGCTGTCGATGAAGAGGCCGGCCCAAGGTCCGGAGCCGGTGCTCGGCGGCGCGTTGCGCGCGTCCAGGGTGAGGGCGAGGACGTAGAGCGTGCTCGGAGTGCCTCCGACCTGGCGGAGGTCGAGCGAACGCGAGCCCTCCCGTTGCGAGAGGTCGAGCAGGAGGCCGGGCGTGCGTTCGATGCGCGTGCCAAAGCAGAGATCTTCCGCGCTGCGTTGGAGCGGGCCCGAGGTGGAGCGGATCCAGCTCTCGCCGAGCGCATAGGTTCCCGGATCCTCACCTGCCCATAGGTAACGCGGTCCCGCCTCTGTGCTGAGGATCGGCGCCTCCAGGTGGAGCGCGTAGCGCTCACCTGCCGCGACGATCACGTGGTGCGCGCGGAGATCGACCGTGCAGGGCCGGCCCGAGCGAACGCTGCTCGGCGGGATCTGCACTGTGGCGATCGGACTCGCGCTCGGGGCCCCGCTCGGGAGCAGCGGGACCAGGTCGAAGCGCAGGTCGTAGCTCACACCGCTGGTCGAGCGGTAGAGGTGGTAGAGCTCGACGCCGACGAGCTGGCCCGAGGTCTGCACGGCGAAGCTCTGCTCGGGGGCCCGGTCGCTCGCGATCTCGTGCCAGACGTTCACGAAGGCCGGGAAATGGAGCTGATCGAAGCCCACCTGGGCGGCGACGGGGCTCGCGACGGCGCAAAGGAGCGCGGCGATGCAGACGATACGCATGGGCCCGAACCTGCGGTGACGGACCCGGAGTCTAGACCACCGGCGGGCGGCGGTAACGGCGCCGCCGATCAAATAGGGGTCTGACCCCTATTTGATCGACAGGACGCGGGCGGTGCGTTCGAAGACCTCGGCGGGGACGCCGAGCTCGAGCTTCAGGCGGTAGTCGCGCTCGAGGAGGTTCCGCTCGGAAGAGAGGGCGAGGGTGGCGCTGGGGCGGAGGCGCGGCGCGTGGATGAGCGCGTGCGAGGGGAAGGGGAAGTCGCTGCCGTGCAGGAGGCGGGCTAAGACCTCGGGCTCCTCGAGGAGCTGCGGGATGCAGCGGAAGCGGCCGAGCGTGCCGAGCACGGAGGACTCGCAGTAGAGGCGCGGATAGCGGCGGATCATGCGCAGGAGGTCGGCGAAGAAGTCCTCGGGGTCGAAGAAGTTGCACATGCCCGAGTGCGCGGCGATCGCGGTGCAGCCTTGGTCGAGCGCCAGCTCTAGGCGCGCGGGGCTGCAGTGCGCCGTGCTCGTGATCTCGGCTTGATGCTCGGTGCCGGTGTGCACCGAGATCGCGACGCCGAGCTCGGCGCACCGGCGATAGAAGCCCTCGAAGCGCCGTTCGCCCGGATCCACGGCTTGGATCGGCGGATGGATCTTCAGCAAGCGCACGCCGCGCGCGGCCAAGCGCTCCACCTCGTCCAGCGCATCGGCGCGCTGCGGATTGATCGAGCCGCCGGGGAGTAAGAGATCGGGATGGCGCTCGCACACGCGGAGCACCCAATCGTTCGGAACGTAGACGCCGGTGGCTTCGCGATCGAAGCGACCCTGCGCGTCGTAGCGACCGTCCTGTCCGAGCACCACGGCGCGCTGCAACGAAGAGCTCCGCAGCATCGCGACCAAGCGCGCCACGTAGAGCTCGTCCAGCGGACCCTGCGCCTCCTCGATCTCGAGGAGCGAGCGCAGCAGGCGGAAGTTCGGATGCGCGCGCTGACGCGCCGAGAGGAAGCAGCCGCTGTCGGCATCGCCGACGCCGAAGAGATGGACGTGGCAATCGACCAGCAGGCCCTGCGGCTCGCGCGCGGGCTGGGGTCCCAGGAGCTCAGCTAGGCCACCGGCACCGAGCGCGGCGCCGGAAGCCATGAGGAACGAGCGCCGTGTCAGGAACATGCGAGGCGCGCCGAGAGGCGATAGGCGACGAGATGGAGAACGAGCGCGGCGCTGGCCGCGACCAGCGCGCAGGAGAGATCGCTCGCCAGCCCGGGCAATGCCAGCCCGCCGCGCCAGAAGTAGAGCGTCAGTCCGAACGCGATCGCCGTTGGCAGGCCGAAGGTCGCGAACCAGGCTCCGAGTCCGAGGATCAGCAGCGCATGCGTTCCGAACATCGGCAGCACGATGGCCGCGGTGATCGCGAGCAGCGAGAGCAGCCAGGTCGCGACGGCCGTGAGGAGCGGTCGTCGGACGAGCAGGTTCGGTGGGGCGGCGTTCGCGCTCATGTGTGGGGCGGGGGAGCCGAGGAGCCTACCTCGACGCGAACGGAAAGGCAGCCATCCGCGCCGGTCGATGCTGGGATCCGGAACGCGCGCGCGCTAGCTTCAGGGCTCGAGCACCGCAGCCTCCCACCCCGGTGTGCCGATGATCCGTCTCGCATCGCTCGTCGCTCTCGCGTTCCTCGTCGTCTTTGCGCCGCGGCTCTCCGCGCAGAAGGCCATCCCCGAGCCCCGCGCCGGGCTCTCGTTCGCGCCGCCGAAGGGCTGGGCCGAGCTGCCCGGCGACGGCGATCGACGCGCGACGCTGCGCCTCTTCGCCGGACCGAACGCGGTCGCCGACAAGGACGGCGTGAAGCACACGCCGCTGCTGCGCGTGCAGTTCTTCGCCGCCGGCGGCGAGGCCTCGAGCGACGAGGTCGACGGGCTGCCGCGCACGACGCCGTTCCGCGGGCTCGAGGACTTCGCGCGACGCGGGCTCGGTGCGAGCGAGGTCGAGAAGAGCGCGCAGAAGGTCGGTGCGCTCGAAGGGCAGCGCGTCGTCGCGAAGGCGATCCCGGGCGAGCGCTTGCTGATCGGCGTTGCGTTCGCCGTCGAGGGCGGTGAAGCGGCGCTCTGCATCGAGCTCCTGGCACAGCAAGCCGACAAGCTGAAGAAGGAAGTCGAAGCCGCGCTCGCTTCGATCGCTCCGGTGGCTCGCGTCACGAGCTCCTCTCCGGACGCGCCGTGGCTCGATGGCGCGGCGTGGTCGAAGATGAGCGGTGAAGCGCGAAAGGTCGCGCGCCGCACCTGGGCCGAGCAGGTGGTGAACGCCGCGGCGCAGAGCCCGGAGACGGGCTACAAGGTCTCGAAGTCGAAGCTCTGGACCGTGCTCAGCGCCACCGATCCCGGCTACACGAAGAAGGCGATCGGCGCGGCCGAGGCCGTGCGCGAATGGCTCGCCAAGAAGCTGCCCGAGATCGCGAGCGAGCCGCCGCATCCCGCGGTGCTGCGCCTCTTCGACAACGTCGATCAATACAACGCGTTCCTCACGACGCGCACGAGCACGCGCGAGTACGACGCTCTGCATCGGGAGCTCTGGGTCGTCAACGATCGCGACAACGGCGGCCCGACCGGATGGGGCCAGGCATTCCGCGCCGTGCTCTGGCAGCTCTGCGACGACGTCGATCCGGGTGTCCTACCGGCGATGCCGCGCTGGCTCGACAACGGCTTCTGGGAGTTCCTGCGCAGCTCGAAGTTCGATGGCAAGAAGCTCGAGTTCCTCTCGAGCGAGGTCGAGCGCGGACGCATCGAGTACTACCGCCAGAACGACAAGGAGATGCCGGCGCTCTGGCACCTGATGCAGGAGCAGATGCAGCCGAGTCCGAAGGACGGCGCCGCGGAGCAGGTCTGGGGCTACACGCCCGAGTGCGCGCGCCTGATCCGCTGGATCTGGCTGCACGACGGCGCGAAGGCGTTCGAGAAGCCGAGCCTGCTCAGCGACTACATCAAGGCCCTCGGCCAGGCCCACGCGAACAAGGGCGCCGATCCCACGCTGGACGTACCGCTCGTCGGGCTCAGCGAAGCGCAGCAGAAGGAGCGGAACTCCCGCTACTACATCTGGCGCGACGCGCTGCTGATCGAGATGAACAGCATCGCTATCCCGCTGCAGGTCGAGACCTGGCAGAAGCTGAACGGGAAGTGGCTCGAGTTCAACCAGGGCTTCAAGTGAGCGCGGCTCGCGCGGCCGCAGCAGCGCGCCGTCGATCAGAGAGGGGTCAGACCCCTAGCTGATCGACGCCATCGATCAACGAGGGGTCAGACCCCTTGCTGATCGACGGCGTTCGTGAGTCGCGGGCGTAACGGCTCACGCGAGGGCTCGCCCTCGCGCAGCAGATTCTCGGCCGCGTTCGAAGGGGCGGATCGAAACTTGCCGAGCTCTCGTGCTCTCCCCGCCCACCCTTCGCTCCTATCGGTCCGCGCGCTTCCCCGCGAGCCGAGCGGAGAGCAGCCAGAGCCCCATGCACCGACCGTCCCTCGCCGTGCTCGCCACAGCCGTTCTCTCGACGAGCGCCGCCGCTCAGATCGAGTTCACCTCCGCCCAGCGCCTCTCGTTCGGCGTCCTGCCCGAACGACTGCTCTCCGTCGACCTGAACGGCGATGGTCGTCCGGAGGTGGTCTCGGATGCGCTCGGCCGCGCGCCCGAAGCGCTCTTCTCTCGCGCGGAGGGGACCTTCGCCGACGTGCCGCGCGCGCTGCTCCCGATCGGAACTTACGACCTCGGCTTCGGCGATCTCGACGGCGATGGGGACGTCGACATCCTCGGCAGCTCGTTCAGCTTCCTTACGACCTATTGGAACGACGGCCAAGGGAACTTCAGCGCGGGACCGCAGAGCGTCGCGAACGCGACCGCGGTGCCGCTGCAGATCGCGGACTGCGACGGCGACGGCTTCCTCGACGTCGCACTGCATCCCCTCAACTCGACGCGCCTCGAGCTCTACTTCGGCGACGGTCAGGGGAACTTCGCCGGCGGCGTCGCGGTGCCGCTGCCGAGCGCGCCGCAGAGCTTCGCCGCGCTGCGGCTCGTCTCCGGGAGCGCGCGCAGCCTCGCCGTCACGCACGCTGATCGCACGACCTCGGTCATCACGCGCACCACGGGGCGCAGCTTCGCGCTGGCCGTTGGTCCGCAGCTCACCTATCCCAGCCGCATCGAGCAGGTCGTCGACTTCGATGGCGATGGCTTCGAGGATTTGCTGCTGGTCGGCAATCGCAACGATCTGCCGTTCACGACGTGGGGGGTGACGCTCCTCAGCGCGGATCGCTTCGGGAGCCTGCAACCTGAGGCTCTACAGCACGCGGGGCCCGAGGCCGTCTACGTCGCGCGAGCGGGATCGTTCGATGCGGTGGGGCCGCTCGACCTGTTGGTCGTGACGAGCACCGAGGACCTCCTCTGGGTGCGCGGTACAACTTCCACGGCGCGCTTCCCGCTCTCGTTCCCGTACCCCGCGGCGCGGATCGCGAGCGGCGACTTCGACGGCGACGGCGATCTCGATCTCGTGCGCACCGAGGGCTTCGCGCAGCGCGTCGTGCATTGGGAGAACCAAGCGCGCTACGAGCTGCGCCTCGCGTTCGACGAGAGCAGCGGCGGGCGCAGCTTCGATGCGGCGCGCGGCACGGCGACGGCGCCGGCCTTCACCATTCCGAGCGCTTCGCGTTGGCAAGGCGATCCGGGGCCCGGTCGCGAGGCCTACCGCGGGAACGACGCGGGCGCGGGCATGCTCGCGCGCGGCAGCGGCGGCTATCTGAGCTCGCTGCAAGCCAATCCGTTCCTGCGGCCGCAGCAGGGTTCCTACACCATCGCCTGGTGGCAGCGCATGGGGCCGCAAGCGCCGCAGGCCGCGGTGAAGCTCCTCGATCTCGCCGACTTCTCGGTGACGACGGGCACCGCACTCGGGACCAACGCGCTCGTCGTCGATGTGGGGCCGTTCTTCCAGTCCTCGCGCTTCGTCTCGACGCGGCCGATTCACCTCGCGCAGCGCTGGATCCACGTCGCGTTCACCGTGGACGTCGCGCAACGGCAGCTCCAGCTCTTCGTCGACGGGCAGCCCGAGCCCGCGTGGTCGATCCTCTCGCCGAGCGTGCGTTTGGGGCTCTTCCAACGCCTCGCCTTGGGCGCCGATCAGCTCGGCCGCGATCGTGCGACCGACTTCTTCGACCTCGACGAGCTGCGCTACGTGCCGCGCGTGCTGACGCCCGCGGAGGTCGCCTCGCTCCGGAGCGGCGACGCGATCACCGTCGCACCGCTCGGTGCGGGCTGCTACGAGCGTCGTCCCGAAGAGGGCCTCTCGCTCTCGGTCGTGCCCACCCCCGGCGGCCTCGTCGAAGCGAAGCTCGACACGACCGGCCAGGTCGGCGGCTTCGCGCTGCTCGCCTTCGGCGTCTCGAGCGCGCAGCTCGGCGGTAATGCGCTCCCTCTCGATCTTGGCGCCGGCTGCATTCTTCGCGCGAGCCTCGATGCACTCGCGCCGATGGCGATCGGCCGCGTCGCCGAGCTCGCGGTGCGCTTGCCGAACGCGCCGGGCGCGCTCCAATCGCATGTCTACGTGCAGGGCTTCGTCTTCGGCACGGGCGTGCAGACGACCCGCGCGTTCGACCTGAAGCTCCGCTACTGAGCGCGCTGTCGATCAAATAGGGGTCTGACCCCTATTTGATCGGACCCCTATTTGATCGAGGTGATCCACGGTTGCCTTCGCGCTCGCGTCGGGCCACTCTGAGGCCTCCCCTCTCGTCAGGAAGGTAGACCATGGCCGTTCAGAAGGACTCCTCGGGACAGCGCAGCGTGCAGGTCGACACCGTCGTGAAGGGCACCCCCGAGCAGGTCTGGAACGCGATCGCGACCGGGCCGGGAATCTCGGCTTGGTTCGTGCCGACGCAGCTCGAAGGGCGCGTCGGTGGCGCGCTCACGCTCGACTTCGGCGGCGGCATGGTCTCCTCCGCGAAGATCGTCGCGTGGAACGCGCCGCGGAGCTTCACCGCGGAAGACGAGTCCTGGCTGCAGGGGGGACCGAAGGTTGCGACGGAGTGGAGCGTCCAGCCCGAGAGCGGCGGAACGTGTCGTGTGCGCGTCGTGCATCGCATGCAGGCGAGCAGCGATGAGTGGGATGCACACCTCGAGGGCACGGAGACGGGCTGGCCCAGCTACTTTCGCGTGCTGCGCGAGTACCTGGAGCACCACGCAGGCGCCGCGTCCGCGTCGTTCGTACTGATGGCGCCGTCCGGTGACGATGGCGAGGCGCTGTGGACGAAGTTCGCTGGTGCGCTAGGTATCCCGGCGCCGCGCGTCGGTGCGCCAGTGCGCGTTACGGCTGGCGCGGATGCCGTGATCGCCGGCAGCGTGAAGGCCGTCGACGATCTGCCGCAGGGGAAGGGCGTCATGATCGCCCTCGCGGAGCCCGCGCCCGGTATCGTGCTCGCGAGCGCCATGGACTGCATGGGCATGCGCATGGCGACGCTGCAGGGCTTCTTCTACGGCCCGCGCGCGGCGGAGGCGGCAGCGCAGAAGCCGGCGTGGGAAGCGTGGCTGCACGCGTTCTGTCCGCCGCCCAGCGACGCGTCGCCGCCGACGTCCTGAGCTCGCCGCGCGATCAAGCCGCGCCTGCGCGCCGCGTCGCTCGCACCCAAGCCCACAGCAACGCCAGCGTGATCAGACCGCCCAAGAAGCGGCGCCAGCCGACGGCGAACACGATCGCGCCGTTCGAGACGAGGATCAGCACCATGCCGCGCCAGAGCAGACGTCGCGCGGGCGATGGGGCGGGTGCATCCCAGCGCCAGAGCTCGCCGGCCCAGAGCGCGAGGAACGCGTAGTTCACATAGAGCCCGCCGCCCCAGTCGAGCCCGTAGATCTCGCGCGTCTGTTGCGCCGTCGCTTCTAGCGCTGAGCTGTGCTGCCAGCCATGCACGACCTCGAACGCCAAAAGCACGTGCGCGACGAGAAGCAGCCAACCGATGAACGATGCTCCGCGCGCCCACGTTCGCGCCGGCCGCGAGCGCGCGAGCTCGCCGAGGGCGAGCAGCGCGAGCGAGAGCCAGATCGCGACGTAGAGCAGCGCGTTCATCCGAGGGCGTGCGGTTCCGCCGAGCGCGAGTTCGCCTGTAGCGTCGGCAAGCTCACGAGCAGAGCGGCGAGGGCGAGCAGCGCAATCGCGAGAGCCAGGATCCGGAACATCGCCCCATAACTCCCCGTGGCTTCGATGCACGCGGCGAGCAAGAGCGGGCCGATCGCGGAGCCGAGCACGGTCAGCGCTTGCGCGGTTCCCTGGATGCGCCCCAGGTGCTTTCGCCCGAAGACCGCGGGCCACACGCTGAAGAAGTGCACCATGACGATGCCGCCGCTGATGCCCATCGCCGCGGCCCAGAGCATCACGGCCGTGAGCGATCCGAGCTGCGGCAGGACACCCACGCCCAGGGCGAGCAGCACCATCGCACCCGCCATCAGGCGCACGAACGAGACCTTGCGTGTGAGCCAGCCGCCGAGGAAGTTGCCCACCAGCGAGAAGAGCGCGGTGATGGCGAGCGACTGGTAGTAGATGTCGTAGCCGAAGCCGAGCTCCGCCAAGATCGCTTCGTTGAAGAGGCCGATGCCTGAGGCGACCAGACCGTACAGTGCGGCTCCGAGCGCGAAGACCCAGAACGCCCCTGTTCGCAGCGCTTCCGCAAGGGAGAGGCCCTCCGCGTTTCTAGCTTCCGGTTCGTCGGCGCGCGAGTCGCTGGTCGGTGGACCGCGACGCGCGAGGATCCACGCCAAGGGCGCCAGGCCGAAGCCCAACGCCACGGCGATCGCGAGCCAAGCTACACGCCAGCCGTAGCTCTCGACGATCGCGCCGACGGCAGGGAAGGCCATCATGAAGCCGATCGACAGCGCGATGCTGTAGAGCGCCATCGCGCGATCGATCCGCTGGCGGAACCAGAGCCCGACCATCGCGATGCTGACGACCGAGAGGGCACCTTGCCCCACGGCGCGCGTCGCGGTGAGCGCGACGGCGAGGGGGAACCAGCTCGTCACCTGGCTCATCGCCGCGACGATCAGCGCCAGCATTGCCGCGACGCAGGTCAGCACGAGGCGCGGGCCGTAGCGATCGAGCAGCCGACCGATGCCGAGCGCGCCGGAGGCGCCCAGGATGGTGGCCCAGAGGTTCAGGCTCGCGTAGCTCACGCGGTCGAGCGCGAGGTCCGCGAGCAGCGGCTCGGTGATGAGGCCGAGCCCCTGCGTGCGGGCGGGGAGCGTACCGACCATCGCGAGGGCGGCGAGGGCGAGGAGGGTCCAGCCGGGGGTGGGGCGGGGATGAGGGAGCATGGAAGACGGCGGCGAGGCGCATGGCTCGCCTCGTTCTGGAGCCGCGGAGATCGGCGCGTGCGAGCGGCGCGTGAGTCTAGTCGATGCTCGGCCTACGCAGCTTGGAGAGTGATCTCCGCATCTTCTGCTCCTCCTGCTTCGTCGCGATCTGGACGTCCTCGAAGCGAAGCACGCGTGGCCCGACGCGGTGCTCCAGCCACACTCTCATGCGAGTGGAGACGTAGATGCGGCGGGTCTCCGTTCCGCCGAAGAGATCGGCGCCGTTCCACGTGGAGGGATGCAACACGATCCGGCCCCCGATGCGCTGGCCCTTGCGCAGGAACCTGGACTCACGCACGCCGGTGGCGAAGCGGAGCTCCCAGAGATCACCGAGCTGATCCGCGAGCGCGGGATCGTGCTTGCGCCCGAGGATGTAGTCCTCGGGCTCACCTCCGCGAGGGAAGAACTTGGGCTCTGCTGCCGCGCTATCCCAGCGTTCCCACGCGAGCTTGACGATGCGGGCCTTGGTCACCGGCCGGAAGCGCAGTCCGCGCATGCCGCTGCCTCTAAGCTCCTCGCGGAACTCATCCTTCGCGACCAGCGCATCATAGGGATTGCTCAGTAGAGGCATCCATGGCCCCGTGCGCTCGAGCTGGATGCGACCCTGCGTGTCGCGGCCGAGGTGACTGGCCATGCCATGGACGAGGATCGAGCCATAGTCTCCCCACGGGGCCTGGCCCGTGGTGAGTCGGAAGATCGGGTGCGAGTCTTGCGGTCGGGGATTGCCGTGCATGATTCCTCCGTGGAGCGCGTGGAGGATATTCAATGCGCGGCACCTATCGCGAGTGTGGATCGACCTCGGCTCAACCCAGCCCGAACAGCTCGAACCACGGGAGCGATCTTCACGGACCTTCGGCCGGTAGCGCGCTGCGCGCGCTTGCGTCGCAGGGATCGGAGGCTACGGAATGGCATGCTTGCGACCCGTCCCGGATGCGAACGCGGCCCGCAGGGTTGTCGATCCGGGGCGAGGTGGACAGGATGCAGGGAGCCTCGGAACAGGAGTGTCCCTCGATGAACCCGAACCTTCGCACCACTCTGCTCGGCGCCGCGCTCGCGTCGCTACTCGCGCCTCTCGCCGGCGCGCAGATCAGCGAGTACTACGTCATGGCGGGCGACCAGGCGACGTTCCACGTCATCCAAGGCGGCGTGCTGCTGCGCTCGTGGAGTCCGGCGCCCGGCACCGCGAACTATCAATATCCGATCGCGGTGACGACGACCGTGCGCACGATGGGTGCCAACGCGGGCGAGATCGGCGCGGAGTACGACCTCGCCGGCAACGACCTCACCACGCGCTACACGCACCCCGTCGGACCCGGACGCTGCTGGGATGGGGCGACCGACGGGCTCCGCCACTACGCGATCGACAGCGGGGGCCTCGTGTTCCGCTTCGATCAATCCTGGTCGAATCCCGTGCAGCTCTTCGATGCGGGCGGTATCGGATCGCTGACCTACGACCCCACGAACAACTCGCTGTGGGTGGGTCAGTTCTCCACCATGATCGTGACGGAGTATTCGCTCAGCGGGACGGTGCTGCGCTCCTTCAGCACCGGACACAACTCGAACATGGCGCTTGCGCACGACAACGCCGACGGGACGCTCTGGCTGCACGACCGCACGACGCAGGGCACCTTCGAGCAATGGTCGAAAGCGGGTGCGCTCCTCGCTCGCATCGCCGTTGCCGGCATGAGCGGCCAGAACGCGCTGGGTGGAGAGATGCCCTCGCGCGGCGTCGCGCGATGTACCTTCCGCAACGGCAACGGCGTCAATCCGACGGGCTACGATTGCGTCACGCGGCCGGCGCTCGGCACGATCTGGACGACCTCGTACAACGCGAATCCCAACACCGCGCTCACCGGCCTCCTCATCGGCTTGAACGGACCCGGCAGCGGCATCGCCATCGGCAACGGCGAGCTGCTTCTCGCGCTCGGAGCGCCCCCGATCGTGTTCTCCGGCAACGGCAATCTCTCGCTGCCGGTGCCGAATCAGCCTTGGCTCACCGGCTCGCTCGTCTCGACGCAGGGGCTGCGCATCGACATCGTCGGCCCGTTGCAGGAGCTCGTGCTCCTGAATGCGCAGGACATCGAGCTCGGGCGCTGAACTCGGCCGCGACTCTCGAGCCTGTCGCGTTTGTACAAGTGAAATCGCCGAGGCGTGCCTATGCTGGGGCCCTTGCAAGGCGACCATGCCGCCGAAGCTCGCTCCCACCGACGTGCGCTGGTCGTACGAATCGCCGTCCCTAGAGAACTCCGCCATGTCCTTTCGCCCTGCGCTCGCAACCGCACTCATCCTCTTGGCTAGCTTCGGTGTTGCCGCGGCGACGTCCCTGGCGAGCACGCGCCCCACGACCGACGAGAAGCTGCGCGCCGTGGACGGCGAGTGGATCTACGTCGAGGACCGCACCGAGGGGCGTTCACTCGAGCGGATCGGGCCACCCATGTCTTCCAAGTTCTCGCTGCGCGTCGAAGAAGGCGCGGTCGTGTTGAACGGCCATGGCTCCGGGCATCGCGACGTGCGCATCTCGCTCGATGGCAAGGTCACCGAGATCACCGAGCCGAAGACGATCACGCGCTACCGCGGCGAATGGAAGGACGGTACCTTCCAGTACCAAGTCGACTTCGAGCGCACGTCGGGAAACGAAACAGAAGGGTCGCTGCGCTGGATCCGGAGGAGCTTCCGTCCCACAGCCGACGGGCTGATCGTGCGCGTTTCCTTCGAGCCGTCCTCGGGAGGGGAATCGGTCGCGCTCTATCGCCACGCGGAGGACATCCCGATGCCCACGCCGGCGCAGGCTGTCGTCGGCGATCTCGAGTGGCTCGCAGGTGCTTGGGTCGGCACGCGGAGCTCGGGCTCGTCGATCGAGGAGCGCTGGAGCCCACCGCTCGGCGGCACCATGCTCGCGATCTCGCGCACGGTGAATACCAGCGGCAAGCTGGTCGCGTTCGAATATCTGCGCATCGTCGAGCGCGATGGGGGGCTGGTCTACATCGCGCAGCCCGGAGGCAAGACGGCGACGGAGTTCGTGCTGACCGAACTCTCGAAGACGCGCGCGGTGTTCGAGAACCCGCGCCACGACTATCCGAAGCGCATCGCGTACGAGCTCTCGGAGGAAGGGCGGCTCAAGGCGACGATCGGGTTCTTGAAGGGCGGGACGCCGCGGAGCTTCGAGTTCGGGAGGGAGGACTGACCCTCTCCGCTTTCGTGCGCACGGGACCTTCGTGCGGAGCGGGGCAAGGGATGGAGGCCGGCTGGAGAGGAAGCCCGAGCCGAGCTTGCGTCGGCTTCGTTGCGCTCTCCACAGACCCGACATCTGCTACCTTCTAGCTCCGTCCCCACCCACGCCGCCCGCCGCCCCCGCGAGCCCACTCCGCATGCCCTCTCGCCCGACGTTGCCCGCCACCTCCGCCGCGCTGCTCCTCTGCCTGGGCCTTGCCGCTCCCGCAATCGCGCAGAGCCCGAGCTCCGACCTCGCCGCGCGCCGCGCCGCCCATATCGAAGTAGCGCGCGAGCGCACGCTCGCGGCCTGCAAGGAGAAGGGGCTCGCGCTGCCGCCGGCGTTCCTCGCCTGGGTCGACGGCGATCCGCTCGTGCGCGCGTCGGTGTACGGGTGCCGGAAGGATCCGCTGCCGGTGCTGCTCGCGCTGCGCTCGCTGGAGATCGATCTCGGCGAGACGGTGGTGCGGCGCGAAGCGACGCAGCTCGCGTTGGCCTTCGCGATCCAGCGTTCCTATCAGAAGAAGCGCGAGAAGGCGGCTCCTTGGAACGACGGCGACATCGAGCCGCCCGATGCGGAGCTACCCGACGTGACGCCGCGGCCGCCGCTCGTGCTCTCGATCCCCGGCGACCCGCGCGTACCCGTGGATACGAAGGACTCCGCGCGCACGCTCGATCGCGACGATCACATCGTGAACTTCCTCGAGGATCACGCCGAGATCGAGGTCGAGGCGAAGGTGGAGGAGCTGCCGCCGCTCGTGTACGACGAGAAGGGCATCGCGAAGCCGCGCGGCAAGGCCGTGACGGTGGTGAAGCAGGTGAAGCGGAAGCCGCTCGCAGCGGACGTGATCGCCGATCCTGTGTTGCAGCGCGAGTTCAACGCGTACATGGCGAGTCATGGGCACCCCGAGGTCAGCATCGACTGTGGGGAGCGCGTCGTGCATTGGACCTCGGAGGCGGCGGTGGACGACGAGGCGCTGCGGAATCGCATCGCGTCTGCGCACGAGCTCTTCCAGGCCGCGTACCGCAGCAAGGGACGCGCTCCGGCCGCGCGCGATCGCGCGCCATCGATGGCGGAGTCGATGGCCTGGTTCCTCCGGAACCACCGCTACGGGTTCGCTCCCGAGATGCAGAAGGAACGCGGCTGGCCGCGCCTCCCGCTCGAGACGCCCTGGCCGCTGCTGGTGATGCTGGCCGAGGACGATCAGCCGCTGCGCGAGCGCGAGGAGATCTGGGCGCGCTTCCGCGATCGCGGGGAGCTGCGCACCTATGGCGAGTACATCGGCGGCATCGCGCAGCAGTTCGACATGCAGTCGGCGCGGCGCGTCAGCCCGTTCGCGTTCAGCTACGGCTCGATCCAGATGATGTGGAAGGACGGCGGCGTCTGCGGAACGATGGGGAACATCGGCGCGCGCACGTGGCGCATCCTGGGGGTTCCCGCATCGACGGCCGGTCAGCCCGGGCACTGCGCGCTCGTGAAGCTGGAGCGCAGCGCGGAGGGGCAGTTCCGCTACGTCGGCGAGCAGTACGCGACCGGCGGTGACGAAGTGACCCACGTGCATGCGCGTTGGTACTGCGACGACGAGGGCGGGCGGCGGCCCATGGTGTTCCACCAAGCGGTGGCGTTCGCCTGCAACCACTCGTTCGCGAGCACCGTCGACACGCTCGTGCTCCGACGCGTCTACGACGCGCTCCCGGAGGCGCAGCAGCGCGAGGAGGCACCGCTCTTCGTCGCGGCGGCGCTGGAAGTGAATCCGTTCGCGCTCGTCGTCCTGGAGCGCGTGATCGCAGAAGCCAACTCCGTCGAGGCGCTGCTGAGCGTGCAAGCAATCTTCGAGCGCACCGCGGAGCCGAAGCTCGACGCAAAGGAGCACGCGCTCTACCGCACGACGGTTCGCGATCTCGTGCATGCGCGGATCGGCGCGTTGCCGGCTCCCCAAGGCAAGCAAGCCAATGCGAGCCTGCTGCAGGCGCTCGATCGCCAAGGCTGCACCGACGCGAAGCTGCTCGCGCGCTGCTGGCGCGCGGTCGATGGCGAGGAGGGCTTCGTCACGCGTTGCGAGGCCGCGCTGCAGGAGTACCTGCGCTCGCCCGAGCGCACGAAGAACGGCCGCGCCGGCCGCGAGCTCGCCGGGCGCCTCCAGAAGCTCGGGCAGACGGTGAAGGGCGAGAAGGCGAAGGCGGCCTGGGCTGGCGAGATGCTCGAGCACTTCGCCGGCAAGGAGACGCTCGTGCTGCGCGGGAAGCCGGCGCTCGATCCCGTGGTGGTGACGCTCTGCAAGATCGCGGGGCGCGAGCTGCCGAAGGTCGGGACGGGGCAGTAGCGCGACGCGAGGCCTTGGCTTCCGAGGGCTCGTGCAAGAGCGCGCCGGCTCTGCGCCGACGGTGTGCCTTCGCGGCGCCGAGATCGTTCGTTCGCGATCCGAAGAACACGCACATGTGCGAGGCTCGTTGCGACAGTTCCTGCTCCGGATGTTCCTGCGCTTCCTCGGCGTGCTCGCGATCCTGATCGGCCTCGGCACGCTGGCGGTCGCGGTGCTGCTGTGGATCGGGCGCGGCGAGGGCGACGCGGCATCGCAGGTGGGAGGTCGAGGTTCCACGGGTGCGGCGAAGCCACCGCGACGATTGCTCCTGGTCGAGCAGCCCGATCGTCGCTGGCGAGCGGACGACGGTGCGAGCTACGCGGTGCAGCGGCGCGAGTGACGGCGCCCTGCGGCCTCTCACGCGGATGGCGCCGGGGCCGAATCAGGCGTCTCGATAGAGATAGCGCGCCGAGAAGGTCGCCGTATCGACCGTGCCGTCGAGCGTCCCGATGTCGCGCGTGGCGATCGAGAAGCCCTGGATCGAGATCTTGCCGGGCTTGCCCTTCACGCGCAGGACTTGCAGGAGCGCCTCCGACGCGAGCACGGGATCGTCGACGGTGGCGAGGACCAGGATGCCATTGCGATAGTGGCCGCGGAGCGGGCTACCGCCGACGTGGATCTGCAGCGTCCGCTCGTCGATCTTCTCGATCCGCATCTCGAAGCGCGAGCGTCGCTTGATCGTCGTGCCGTCGCCGACGCGGATCTGCGAGCCGCGGAAGCTCGCGTCGTAATAGCCCACGAGGTCGTCGATCGTGGGGAGCTCCGTCGCTCTCTCGCCTCCGGCGCGCGAAGCCTCCTCGCGGACCTCCGTGGGCGGGCCGGGGATCATCCGGCCGGAGAAGACGTCGGTCTCGCAGAGGTTCCAGGTGCCCAGCGAATCGTAGGCGCCCGCGCCCTTCAGCTTCATCCGACCGGGAACTCCGGAAACCCACGCATAGCCCACGCTCGCGCGGCGCGCGGGGTTGTTCGCGGTGTCTCCGTTGCCCCAGACGAGCAGGCCTTCGCGGTAGAACGCCCGAAAGGTCTCGGGCGGGAACGAGATCTCGATCTCGACCTGCGACGGAGCGGCGCTGCGGATCTCCCAGGTCACCGCATAGCTCCACTTGCCGACGACGCCGGTCCCTACGTTGAAGATGGTCTCGCGGTAGGAGACCGAGTAGGTCCCCACGATGTCCTCGATCGCTGGGGGCACGCCGGGCGCCGCCATGCCGATCCCGCCCAGGAGGAGAGAAGCCAGCGCTCGGACCAGCGCGCTTCGTCGGAGCAGGTGCATCGTCATGGGAAGTTCCTCCAGGTGCTATGCGAGTGGCGCATGCTCCGCTCTCGACCGTGGGTTACCCATGCGCCGTTCCGCCCAGGGCGACGGGGCTCATCCGGGGATGCCGTGTGCTCGGGAAGTGCGGCCGGCCGGTATCCGCTCCCGGCTGGCTCCGAGCGCGCAGGACGGAACGGCTGTCGGCGCGGTCATCGGAGGACTCGGAGGTGCCGAGTGCGCGCACGGGTACGGCGTAGGGCCGCGTGCCACGAGACACCGATGTACGAGCTCGCGCTCGCATTGACCACTTCCGTGACGACTGCGTATCTTCGCGGCATGAGCGTGCAAGACCTCCTCGCCGAGCTCGAGTCCCTGGGCGATCCCGCGCGTCGCGCCCACAACCAGAAGGCCGGCGCGCCGGAGAACCAGTTCGGCGTGAAGCTCGGCGACCTGCGCACGATCGCGAAGCGCTTGAAGTCGAATCACCCGCTCGCGCTGGAGCTCTGGGCCACCGGCAACGTCGAGGCCCAGCTCCTCGCGACCCTGCTGCTGAAGCCGAAGGAGCTCTCCGCGAGCGAGGTCGATGCGCTGACGCGCACGACGACCTGCGCGCAGGTGGCCGACTGGTGGAACTCGTACGTCGTGGCGCAGCATCCGGAGAAGGAGGCGCTGCGCTTGAAGTGGATGAAGGCGAAGGACCGCTGGGCCGCGCGCGCCGGGTGGAACCTCACCGCCTCCCGCGTCGCCGTGGATCCGGACGGCCTCGAGCTCGAGGCCCTGCTCGACCGCATCGAGAAGGAGCTGCCGAAGGCCGCCCCCGAGGTGCAGTGGACGATGAACTGGACGCTCGGAACGCTCGGCATCCACCACGCGAAGCTGCGAGCGCGCGCCGTTGCGATCGGGGAGCAGATCGGCCTCTATCGCGATTGGCCGGTGTCGAAGGGCTGCACGCCGCCGTACGTGCCGGTGTGGGTGGAGGCGATGGTGAAGCGGAAGGGTTGAGGCCGGCGCTGCGATCTATCCGCGCAGTCGCTGCTCCGCGACGCGTGCGATGTCGGCCAAGTCCTTCGCGCACTGCTTCACCATCACCCGCGACAGGATCGCGAAGAGCGGCGAGAAGAGCTTCGCGACGAAGTTGAGCGGGCGACCAACGACCTCCATCTCGAGGCGGGTTCCCGAGGCTCCGCTCGGAACGCAGCGGATCTCGGAGTTGAACTCGTAGCCTGCGGCGGAGCCGCGCAGCGCGTAGCTCCGCGGTGGATTCCACGCGGAGATGGTCATGTCGATCGTGGTCCCGCGCTTGCCGGGAGCCCCGCGCGTCTCGCGGATGACCGTGCCCGAACGGATCGGGCCCGCGGTGACGATCTCGACTTTCTGGATCGCTTGGATGTGCGCCCCTGCGTTGGCGAAGTCCGAAGCCACGGCCCAGACGCGCTCGGGCGTCGCGGACGACTCGAAGGTACAGAGCATCGGCTTCATCGGATCGGTCTCCTCGGAGAAGCGGTCACCATAGCCCAACCGCAAGCATCGACTCAACGCGTCTCCCGGTAGAGCTCCGGCAACGGAGGCCGCTCGAGGCTCTGCCACACCATCTCGTAGAAGTTCGTCGCGCCGCGGCGATCCGGCTCCGCGCCGAGAAACCACGGCGGACTTCCGCCGCGCGAGGCGGGATAGCCGAAGAAGGGGCGCAGATAGAACGCGGCTTGCCCGCCGGTGAAGAGCGAGATCGCGAGCCAGGCTGCGACGGCGCGACGCGCGCTGGATCGCGCGATCGCCTGCGCGCGCCAGAGCTCGCGCGACTGCCGCAGGAGCGAGGCGGATCCGGCGAGCGCCACGCAGAGCAAGTTCAGCGCGAGAAACTCGTCGTAGCGCCCGAGCTTCCCGTCGTCGTGGGCGCGCGCGGCGTGAGCGACGAAGAAGATCGCGGGCGAGAAGCCTCCGAGCAGGCGCGACGCATCGAGGAAGAGCCGTGCCGCCGAGCGCTGGACGGCGAGGAAGGAGAGCTGCACGCCGAGGAAACGCGCGGCGATCCAGGTGCTCGGCGCGCAGAGCATGCAAGTCACCGCGATCAGGAGCGGGAACTTGAGCGCGTTGCGCGCGGCGTAGAGCTCGCTGTGCGCGGAGCCGAGCGCGAAGCCGTAGGCCGCGGCGCCGAGGAGACCGCTCGCGAGCTCGCGCCAGGGGCTGCGAGCGCGGGGAATCACGCCGCGAGCTCGAGCACGCGATGCATCTGCAAGAACACGTAGAGGAAGACGCCGTGCCAGAAGACGAGGACCAGCGCGAACAGCGCCGAGTCCGTCCAACCACGTGCGCCGGCGAAGCAGCGCCAGAGCTGGACGACGCCGGCGCCGAGGGCCACGTAGAGCAGCACGTTCGAGATGCTGACCCATGAGATCTGGGTCGCCTCGGATTCCATCGTGAAGCGCAGGAAGGCCAGGATCGGCGAGAAGCCGAGGGTGAACGCACCGGCGGCGGCGGAGAGGAGCAGGCCGATGGCGAGCACCTGTGCTATCGAGACGCGCGCGCCGATGAAGCTCGCGCAGACGTGCAGCGACGGCAGGCAGATCAGCGTGGAGCCCAGGTAGAGGACGCTGACGCGCCACCACGAGTCCCAGCCGAGCACGAGGCCGTACGGCAGCGCGAAGAGGCCGGCGCCGCAGAGCAGCAACAGGAGGCAGCTCCCGGGAGCGCCCGAGCGCGCGAAGCTCGCCCCCAGGCGATCGGGTGCGGCGAGGACCAGCTCGTAGAGCCGATGTGGACGACGCCAGAGCTCCGCGAGCACTTCGGGCGAGAAGGGCTCGGGAGCGGGACGGGGAGCGGGCGGCTCGGGGACGGGCGCGGAGCTCATCAGCACCTCGACGGCGCGCGACAGGACGAATGGCGCATTGAGGAGCAGTCGCTGGTCGAGCGGACGCGCGAAACCGTGGCAGGTCTCGAACGGGGCGCGATCGAGAATGCGTTGGTGCCCCACGCGGCATGGCTGATCGCGCCGGGCGAGGCCTACTTCGAAGCTGCGCGGAACGATCCTCGGTCCGCGGCGTTCGCGATCCAGCCGGGCGATCGCCCGGGGCTCGAGTGGGAGGAGAGCGATGTGCCTCTCCTCTGTCCCTCACTGAACAGTGAAGGTGCCTGGAACCTTTACGGTGCAGTGAGGGGCGGGACTCGCGCTATCCGATCGTGATCCGGTAGGTCGAGCTCAGGCGGAACGGCAGCGGCAGCGCGCAGCCGCCACTCGAGCCCACATCCATCCCTTGCACATAGATCTGCCCGCCGACGAGCAGCGGGTCGCAGGGGATCGGAGCCAAGGGGAGCGCCGTTCCGACCAGGGCGGCATCGATCGTGGCCCCGAGCGTGCAGGTCGCGCAGAGCGGGAGGTTCAGCGGGACGTAGCCGAGGAGGATCGATGGCAGACCGCTCGAGCCCGTGAGTTGGAACCCGATCGAACGGCCGATCTCGGGGAGGCTGCCGAACATCTGTAGCCCGAGGCCGCCGCAGCCGGTTTGCAGGACGGCGACGCCGCTCGTTCCGCTGCCTTCCGTCACGAGGAGCTCGAAGCTCCCCGTCGTTCCGTGCTTGCCCCCGACGTGCACCAGATAGGTCGTGCCTGGAACGGCGCTGGGCACGACGACGCGCGAACCGCTTCCGCAGGAGTCGTCGTTGCAGGCGATGCGGAGGAGCGAGATGCAGGTGCCGCCGAAGACCTCGAGCACCGTGTCGAAGCTGCGCGCTGGCGTGCAGGTCTCGAACGCAAGATCGCCGCAGCCGCGCGCGGTGTAGCGGAACCAGACATCCGCGCTGTTCTGCTGGCCGCAGCCGAAGGTCTCGGCGGAGACGGTGGCCGTGGTCGTGCTGTAGGGGCCGTTCACGCCGAGCTCGAGCGGCAACGCGTTCGCGCACTCATCGTTCGGCGTGGTCGAGGAGCACTCGATCGAGAGTGCAAACGAGCCGCTCTGATCCTGGGATCCGCCGACGCGGAGCAAGTAGGTCGTTCCGCGGGTAACGGGGAGGGTCAGCCTCGATCGCGTGCCACACGCATCGTCGTTGCACGCGATCGGTACCAGGACGCCGCAGGTGCCGGTGAAGAGCTGCAGCGCGGTGTCGAAGGTGGTGCTCGGATCGCAGGTATCGATGGTGAGGAAGCCGGTGCAGAGCGTCGTGGTGCGGAACCAGAGGTCGCGCGTGACGTTCGCGCACGCCCAGATCGGCTGCGAGGTCGTCGCGGTCGTGTTCGAGAACGGACCGTTCCATCCCTCGGCGACGCGAAACGCGCCGGAGCACTCGTCGTTCGAGATGCCGCGGAGCGCGAGACCGGTCTCGCCCGCCCCCGAGACCGCGGTATAGCCGAGGTCCGTGGGTGTGTGGCGCACGACCTCCGAAGTCGGGTAGCCCCAGGCCGCGAGCGAGCCGTTGGCGCGGATCGCGCATCCGTGGAGCTCACCTGCGGCGACGAAGGTGAACCCGGTGCCGCTCGGGCTGCCCGAGACTTGCTGGAGCTGATTGCTGCCCCATGTGGCAATCGATCCATCGGCGCGCAGAGCGGAGCCGTGCTCCGCGCCGGCCGCGATCGCCGTGAAGCCTCCGCTCGTGGGAGCGTTCGAGATCTGCCCGCGGAGGTTGCTGCCCCAGACGGCGATCGAGCCGTCGGCGCGCAGCGCGTAGCCGTTGGCCCCGCCGCAGGCGATGGCGGTGAAGCCGGCCTCGGTCGGTGTCGCACTCACCTGATTCTCGAAGTCTCCTCCCCACGCGACGATCGAGCCGTCGGCGCGGAGCGCGTAGGCGTGCGCCCAGCCGGCAGCGATGGCGATGAAGCCGAGATCGGTTGGTGCGTTCGAGACCTGGCGGTAGTTGTCGTTCCCCCAAGCGACGATGCTTCCGTTCGCGCGCAAGCCGAGCGCGAACTCCTGGCCCGCGGCGATCGCGATGAAGCTCGAGCCACGGGGGGCATTCGCGATCAAGCCATTGGCGTTGTTGCCCCAGACGGCGATCGTGCCGTTCGTGCGCAGCGCATAGCCGGTCTGCACGCGCGCGATCACCGATACGAAGTTCGTACCGGACGGCCGGTTGGAGAGGATGCCCGCGCCGTCCGAGCCCCAGCCGACGATCTCGCCGGCGTGGCTCGCACTTGAGCCGAGAGCTAGCCCGAGCCAGCCGAGCAGCATGAGCTTCGATCGCGAGAGCCGAGCGGCTCGAAGCGGGCCGAGAGACGAGGACGAGGTCAGGTGGCGATGCATCGCGAGCACTCGGGATAGCTCGGTCGTTGCGCGCGCAAACGCATCGGGACGAGGAGATCCCTTCGTGTCGCGGGGCGTCGATCGAAAGAAGCGAGGCTTCGAGCTTAGGAGTCGCTCCCGGATTCGGGAAGCGCCATCCTCTCGCTCGAAGCCTCGTTCTCACTCGCGAGCGCTGCCGCCGCGCTCGTCTCGGACAAGGCGGCTTTCAGAAGACGATCGGCGCCACCGAGCTCGAGAGGAAAGGCTGTGCAGGCGCGAGCGGGAGCACCAGGTTCTGGAAGTGAACCTGCGCGAGGCGGAGCGTCGGATCGAGCGGGATCGGGATCGAGAGCACCGCGAGACCGCTCGTTCCCACCGTGATCGGCCACGGCGCCGAGAAGCTGCCGGTCGGATCGACGTAGAGCTTGCCCAAGGGGGCGCCGAGGTCGATGTAGGCGGGTGCAAAGCCTACGAGGAGCATCATCGCGCTACCCGGTCGCGCGGTCTGGTGGAGGCGCAGCGTGTTGCCCAGGTTGATCGCCTGGGAGAACTCGGGGAAGCGGCCCATGTAGCAGAGCGAGCCGAGCACGGAGTACATGCTGAC
This sequence comes from Planctomycetota bacterium, assembly GCA_016719295.1. Taxonomy (GTDB): domain Bacteria; phylum Planctomycetota; class UBA1135; order UBA1135; family JADKAF01; genus JADKAF01. The sequence goes on along the minus strand of JADKAF010000001.1, from coordinate 4,011,646 downwards.
CGTGTTGCCGTGGACGCAGACGCCGACGGAGCTCGCGACGCGGAAGTGCGTTGGCGGAGCGGTGAGCGGCTGCGTGAACCACTCGCCGGTCGCTTGTCCGAAGCCGTAGGCGAACTGTCCGTCGTGGGCGAAGGCGGTGTGGCGCGCGATCGTGAAGGTGAGCGGCCCGGCGGCTTGGAGCGAGGCCCAGCGGTTCAGGCGGATGTCGAAGACGTGGGCCGTGGTATCGCCGTTGTCGCGCGCGACGAAGGTCGAGCCGCTGTTGTTGGTCGTGTAGGTTCCGGTGGTGTTCGTCGAGAGCGGGATCCACTGTGCGTGGCGCGCGGAGAGCGCTTCGTAGCCACCGGTGCGAACGAGGATCACGGCGTCGCGCACGAGCTCGATCGCGAGCGGGCTCGCGACGGGGGAAGCGATCCAGGTGTTCGTGATCGGGCTGTAGGCGAAGTCGCCCGTGCCACCGCCTTGCGCGAAGCCGATACCGTCGTTCGAGAGGAAGGTGTAGCTGCCCGGGATCGGGCTTCCGAACGTGCCCGAGAGCGCAGAGAAGGGAGTCGTGCCGTTCGCGTCGCTCACGAAGGCGAAGTGGTACTCGAGGTAGAAGCTCGCGTTCGGCGCGACGTGCTGCTGGAAGCGCCCCGTGCCCGACGCGTAGCAGACGGCGAGCGGGCCGTCTTGCAGTGCCGCGATGCCTTCCGAGGTGTCGATGCGCGCGATCGGTCCACTCGCCGTGTACGACGCGAGCGCGCCGGTGATCCCCGAGCAGGCCCAGACCTGATTCGCCTCGTAGGCCATCGCGAACTCCGCGTCCTGCAGGAAGACCGCGGTGGTGGGAACGGGCTGCACGCGCCAGCGGTTCTGCTGCGCGGAGAAGGCGCGGAGGAAGCCCGGGCTGTTCGCGGTGGCCACCTCGGCTTCTCCGACGACTTGCAGCGCCGTCAGCGCATCCGAGGCGACGGGAACGAAGGTGCCGTGGTGCGCGCTGACCGCGTACGTGGTCGTGCCGTCCTGGATCAGCGCGCTCAGGCGGTTCGTGATGATGTTCGGATTCGGCTGCGAGAGGGTGATCGTCTCCCATCGACCGTGGAAGGCACCGAAGGCCCACGCTTGCGTGCCATCGGTGACGATCGTCACCCACGAGGAGCTCGCGGGTCCGCTCACGATCTGAGGCGTGCCGCTGGGGGCCGTGATCGAGCTCAGCGAGCCCGAGAAGGTCGAGTAGCCGTAGACCGTCGCGCCGTCCTGGATGATGACGTAGTCGTTCGCCTGGGAGACCAAGGTCGCGCTCGCGACGGGCAGCACGGTCCACTGCTTCGTGATCCCGGAGTAGAGCCGGTACTCCGTCGGCGTCGTGATGATCGTCGAGGTGCCGATGATCGCGGGCTGGCCGATCATGCCGGGTGGCGTCGGGATGCTCGTCCACTGCGAGGGCGCCTGAGCGCAGGCCAGCGAAGCGGAGGAAGCGAGGACCAGAGAAAGGGCGCGCAAGGACATCGGCAGCATGTCGACCAGAGGGACGGGGACTCGTCGGGGGGAGCATTCTCCGAGGTGGAGCTCGTCTGGGAAGCCCTCCTCGCCGATCGCGGTGGCCGCGGGGCTCGCCAGAACAGCTTGGCGACGCCGAGGTTCACGTGCCCGAAGGAATGTTCAGGGAATCTCCGGGCGCACGATCGCGGCAGGCTCGGAGGAGAGGAAGGACTCGAAGCACGCGGGTGGGTCTGGCAGGATCCCGGTCGCGAACGGGCCCAGGCTGAGGCGAGCTCCCGGGTATCGCGATCGGCGTCGCGCTGCGATCGCTGTCGATGGGTTCGGTCCCGCGCGCTCGGCCGTGTTCTCTCCCGCGCGTCCTCGCTCCCATACCGTCGCCAGGCGCGTCCGCGAAGCTCCTCGTCTTGGCGTTCGAAGGTGTCGATGAGTCCGTCGCCTGCGCGGACACGGCGCTCGCGCCCAGCCCGAGCGCTATCAGGTCGGCGAGCAAGGGTGGGTGACCATGCGCCTATCGGCCGCCGGGCACTTGCCGGCGGTCGTGAAGACCTGGATCCGCGTGAGCCACGCGCTGGCGAGCCCGGCTCCGGCGAAGGCGCGCGCGAAGAGCGATGGGGCGAAGGCGGCGAAGCGCGCGCGCAAGAAGCGCCGAGCTTGGTTCTGGTCAGGGGCAGCGAAGCGACGAAGCGAAGAGCGGCGAAGTGCCTGCCGTTGCGGTGAGCACGAGACGGCGCCGCCGTCGTAGGGGAACGAGCGACGCTTCGCGGAACGAGCACCCACGCTGCCATGACGTCCGTCGGCGGGAGTTTCCGTTCCGATGAATCCCCTCGCATCGCTCGTGGCACTGTCCTGGCAGCCATGAGCGATTCCGCTTCCGTCTCCGAGATCGTCGCGCAGCGCGAGTTCCTCCGCCGGCTCGCGCGGGCGCTGCTCCGCGACGAGCACGCGGCGGAGGATGTCGCCCAGGACGCGTTGCTCCACGCGCTCGAGGCGGGCCCCGCCGCGCTCCGCTCTCCGCGCGCGTGGCTCGCGCGGGTCGTGCGCCGACGCTCGGCTCGCTGGAAGCGCCGCGAAACCCAGCGCGCGGAGCGCGAGGCGCGGGCGGCTCGGCCGGAGTCGATCGAGGAGCGCAGCGATCGCGAGCTCCTGCTCCAGCAGGAGGTGCTCGAAGCGGTGCGCGCGCTGGAGCCGATCTATCGCTCGGCGATCTTCCTGCGCTACTTCGAAGAGCGCACGCCTCCCGAGATCGCCAGCGCGCTGGCGCTGCCGCTCGCGACGGTGAAGACGCGCTTGCAGCGCGGCCTCGCGCTCTTGCGCGAGGACCTCGATCGCCGGCATGGCGGCGATCGCCGTGCTTGGCTCGCTCCGCTCGCGACGCTGGGTGCGCCGAGCGCGATGGGTGTTCCCTCTCTCGTCGGAGTCGAGCTCGGCTCGGCGCTCTTGCTGCTCATGAAGAAGATCGTCCTCGCGGTCGCCGTGCTCCTCGCCGTCGGTCTCGGCTTCTGGATTCTTCGCGAGACGCCGCTCGACGTTGCGGAGGAACCTCCGCGGGAGTTGCGCCTACGTTCCGAGGCACTGGGCGAGACGGAAGAAGTTCAGGTCGCGCGAGCGGGCGTCGACGTCGTTCCGGAAGCTCCGGCGTCGGTGGTTGAAGAGCCTGCGGTCGAGCCAGAGGTTGCCGAGGCGCAGCCAGAAGCTCAGGTCGAGGACCAGAGACCGCGAGGATATGCCGCATCTCACGTCGTCAGCGTGCTCCAGAACCCGCGCGGCGATGGCTTCCTGAATCCCAGCCAGCGCCGTTTCACGCCGGAGGAGCTGGATCGCATACAGGCCTTCGCGTTGGAGGATGCAAGAGTCTCTGAGGAGCTCGATGGTACGTTTCATCGGCGGCTGAACGAGCTTGGCAACCAGCTCCTGGACCAAGGGCGCCACGACGGCAGCGTCGATACGAGCACACTCAGCGCTGAGGAACGCGAGAAGCTGCCGTGGAACACGTAGGACTGGCTGAACCCCATCTTCGTGCGATGGCAAAGTCCTCAACAAACCTGGATACAGATCGACCTCCGCAGCGAGGCGCCCGACCTAGCGCGCCTCCGCGAAGAGGGCTGGCAGGAGGCGGCCGCCGCGCGTCGGCGCCTGCGCGAGTTCATCCAGTCGCTGCCGAAGTAGGCCCAGGTATGGAACCTGACGACGCGCAGAGCTCGGACCGCGCGAGCGTGCGATTCCGCGAGAGGGTTTCAGCCGCAGCTCCCACACCCGCCGGAACCACAGAGCCGCGCCTCGATCGCCTTGCTGGTCGGCGTGATCGACAAGCCGCCGAGCGCCGTGCAGCGCAGCTCGCGCGCCATGCGCTCGCTGATCTCGCGATGCGCGTCGAGGACTTCGTCGAGCGGCACGAGGTGGTCGTAGCCGGCGAGCGCGATGTTCGCGCTGGCGATGGCGTTGCTGGCGCCGGCGATGTTGCGGCCGAGGCAGGGTGCTTCGACGCGGTTCGCGATCGGATCGCAGATGAGCCCGAGCACGTTCTGCAGGGCATGGCTGCTGGCGGAGAGCGCCTGCGCGGCGCTGCCGCCCATCAGCTCGACCAGCGCGGCAGCCGCCATCGCCGCGGCGGCGCCCGTCTCGGCTTGGCAGCCGCCGACCTCGGCCGCGAAGCTCGAGCGCGTCGCGACGAAGACGCCGATCAAGCCGGCCGCGAGCATCGCGCGCAGGATCTCCTCCTCGGAGGAGCGGAGCATCTCGGCGGCGGCGAGCGTGGTGCCGGGGAAGGTCGCGCACGAGCCCGCGGTGGGGGCGGCGACGATGACGCCCATCGAGCTCTTCACCTCCATCAGCGCGCTGACGTAGAGGATCGCGCGATTCAGCAGGCCGCCTTCGAGCAGGCGGCCCTCGGCCAGGAGAGCTGCGAAGCGGTGGCTCTGCCGCGGCAGGATGCGGTCTTTGTACTCGGTGCCCGCGAGCCCTTGCTGCACGCCGCTCCGCACGATGGCGAGGATCTTCCGCATCTGCTCGAGCACGGCGTCCTGCGAGAGGCCGCCGCGCGCGCACTCGTACTCGAGCGCGCGATCCGAGAGGCGGCACTCGTTCAGGTCGCCGGTCATCTCGCCCGCGTGGAGGAACGGCACCGCGAGTCCGCGCCGCGAGCGCACGGGCAGCACGGGGGAGAGGCGGCGCACGCGGCGGATGCCCGCGTACTTCGCGAGCACGTCGTCGTCGAGGAAGCGCTGCGCGGACGCGACCACCAAGGTCTGCGGTGCGCCGGTCACGACCACGTCATCGACCTCGCCGCGCGCCGCGAGCGCAGTGGCGAGCGCGCGTCCATCGTCCGCGACGTCGATCACCGTCACGGCGTAGTCGCCGAAGAGCTGGACCGGCGCTCCGTCGATCGAGACGACCTCGATCATGCCGCCGCCGGTCGAGAGCGCGACGAGCCGATGCTCGACGCCGTTCTTCCAGAGCTGCAAGCGGTAGGTGTTGGGGTGCGGATCGTCGAGCTTCGCGAGGTCGATGCGGAGGTCGACGCCGGCCGCGCGCAGCGCCGCGGCGGACTCCGGCAAGCGCGCATCGTCGGCGTCCCAGCCGAGCAGCCCGCCGAAGAGACCCATGTCGGAGCCCTGGGACTCGTGCGTCGTGGCCAGCGAGCCCTCCGTGTCGAACGCGAGGACAATTCGCTCGGGGGTTCCTCCGCAGAGATCGCGCGCGAGCCGCGCGATGCGCACCGAGGCCGCTGAATGGGAGCTCGACGGCCCGCGCATCACGGGGCCGACGACGTCGTTGAAGATGCTGGGCGGGAGGGTCGCGGGCATGCGGCTAGATTCGCAGCCGGAACGCCCCGGCGCCACCGCGGGGAGCCTCGCGTCGCGACGCTTCACGCTGTTCGGCGCCCTTCCGTTCGGCGAGACTCCGCGCATGGCACCTCCTGGCTTGTACCCGGCGATCGAACCCTTCGCTGTCGAACACCTCGCCGTCACGGCGCGCCACACGCTGTACTTCGAGCAGTGCGGGAACCCGCGCGGGCTCCCCGTGCTCTTCGTCCACGGCGGACCGGGGGCGGGCTGCTCGACGACCGATCGGCGCTTCTTCGACCCGCAGGCGTTCCGCGTCGTGCTGGTCGATCAGCGCGGGGCGGGGCGCAGCGCGCCCCTCGGCGAGCTCGAGGAGAACACCATCGACGCGCTCGCCGCCGACTTCGAGCGCGTGCGCGAGCACCTCGGCATCGAGCGCTGGCACGTCTTCGGCGGCTCGTGGGGGAGCACGCTCGGCCTCTATTACGCGCAGCGGCATCCCGAGCGCGTGCTCTCGCTCTGCCTGCGCGGGATCTGGCTGCTCCGTGAGTTCGAGGTCGATTGGTGGCTCTACGGACTCCGCGCGATGGCGCCCGAAGCGTGGCGCGCGTTCGCCGAGCACCTGCCCGCGAGCGAGCGCCAGGATCTGCTCGAGGGCTACTGGCGCGTCCTGAACGGCGCCGACGAAGCAGCCGCTCGCGCGGCGGCGACCGCGTGGGCCACCTACGAAGGCGCGGCCTGCACGCTGCTGCCGAACCCCGAGTTCCTCACCCTGCTCACGAACCCGATCACGAGCTGGGCCCTCGCGCGCCTCGAGGCGCATTACATCCGCAACCAACGCTTCACGCCCGACGATCGCCTGATCCGCGACCTCGAGCGCATCCGGCACATCCCCGCGTTCCTGGTGCACGGGCGCTACGACTTGGTCTGCCCGCTGCTCGGCGCCGACGACCTGCATCGCGCGTGGCCCGAAGCCAGCTACATCATCGTGGATGATGCGGGGCACAGCTCGCACGAGCCGGGGATCGCGCGCGAGCTCGTGGCGGCGATGGATCGCGTGGCGCGGAGTGGGAGCCCACGGCTGGGCTCGAAGCTCTAGCAGCCTGTTGAAGAAGTCATTCGGTCTCGAGAACGCGCCTCGGTCGCCCCGCCTTCGTTGCCGGAACCTTGCCGAAACACCCGCTTCAGCGCCGGTTCCTGCGCCTCGACGGGACGCCCGATGCATCGTTCTCAGCCTCGAAGCACTTCTTCAACAGACTGCTGGCTCGATTCCTCGATGACGATCGGGGCGCTTCGCCGTCGGATTGCATCGGGGGTAGGTAGATCGCAGCGCTACCTCATCAGCTGAGGGCCGCATCACCGGATGCCCGCTCTTGGCATCGGCTGAGGTTCTCGCCGCGGGCGGAGAGCCGCGTTGCCTGCTCCGCCCGCCTGCGGTCGCGAGGCGTGGCGAGGCGGTGGGAATGGCTCGCGCTCAGGAGTTCAACCTCCACAGCGTGAAGTTCAGGACTGCCGCGAAGCTCACCCACGCCAGATACGGCAGGAGCAGGTACGCGGCGGCGCGCTGTACACGCCAGAAGAGCGCGATGGTCCACGCGATGGCCAGACCGAGCGCGAGGATCTCCGCGAACGCTACGCCCGGCCAGTGCAGCCCGAAGAAGAGCGGAGTCCAAAGGGCATTGAGCGCGAGCTGCGCAAGGAACACTCCCAGCGGCCGACGCTGCGCAGCGAAGCCTCCGCGTTGCCACACCCGCCAGGCCGCCACGGCCATCATCGTGTAGAGCACCGACCACACCGGGCCGAAGATCCAACCGTGTGGATTCCACGAGGGCTTCTCGAGCGCGGCATACCACACACCGGGCGGGCACAGCGCCCCCAGCGACGCTGTCGCGAAGCAGAGCAGCAACCAGCCGCACAGTCCGAGGTAGGTCTTGCCGGGACGGATGGGTGCGTTCATTCGAGAGCTCTCCAGTGCAGGCTGGGTGGCGTAGCGGCGGCTTCTGGATGCGCCTTCACGAGAGGGCGGTTCGTCGCCCTTCCATCGCCTTCCACGTGAAGCGATGTTTCAGGGGTGCACGATGCGCAGGTCGGGAAAGTGCTCGGCCAGGAACTCGAGCGCGAGCGCGGTATGGCAATGCTGCACGTTGGGATTCTTCGCCGTGGGGCAGTTGCAGCCCAGGTACACGCTGCGGGTTCGCGCGAGATCGGCGAGCGCATCGAACGGGGCTCGATCGATCGCGAAGCGCTGACGCAGCGTCTCGCGGTAGGCGCGAGCGAATACTCGCGAGGCCGCATCGCGTGCGGGGCTCTCAGGGGGCGTCGCCAAGAGCGGCCCGACGAGTGCCGCATCCGGTCGCAGGCAGTGCCGCGTGTGCTTGCGGGTGTCCTGTCGCACGCCTTCGCGTATGTCACGCGGTAGAGCATCGAGGGGCACGCCGCGCTGGATGGTGTATCTCCCGAGCATCTTCAGAGCTCCGTCCGCCGTTCGACGCCTTGCTCGCCGTCACGACGACCAGGACGATCCTGACGCCTGCCCGGTTCCTTCTCGGCGGCTTGTGAGAGCGTTGTAAGTGACGGCCCGGCTGACACGAGTCGCTTCGTACCGCGCTCATCGATGGGCGCCCAGCTCGAACCACCCGTCGCATGCGCTTGGCGCGTTGAGACGGTCAGAGCCGGCGTGACGGAACTCACCGCGAATCGGGTCACCTCTCGCCGATCAGGACCTCGCCAGCGTTGCTCCAGGCGATGCCGCCAGGATTCGCGGTGGCATCCGTGACCAAGCCCTGGAGATAGAACCGCGATCCCGTCAGCAACGGGTCGTACGGGATCGCCAGGGTGAGACTTGCCGTCGTGCCCAGGCGCGGGATCTGCAGAGCGAACTCGGCACTGGCCAGCAGGCTGCAGCCCGGCATGTTGAGCGTGGTGAGATCGAAGGGCAGGCTGAGGCCGCTCCAGGTGGTTCTCGATGGCCCGAGGATCAGGAACGGGATGTGGAAGAGGCCGGTGGGAACCGGGCCGATCTCGATGCGGAAGGGGCTGCCGACGTAGGGCACGTTGCCTGGCGCCGCCGCGAGCAGCAGAGGTCCCGCGGAGCTCGCGCAGCCGCTGCCGTAGGTGGTGAACGATCCGCGTGTCAGGACCGGCGCGAAGTACTCCCAGGTGCGGTCGTCGTTGGTGTAGTCCCCGCCGAACATCACGAGGCGGTCGCGCAGCGAGTCGTAGGCCATCGCTGCCGACAGACGCGCGGGCGGCGGTCCGCCGGTCGGCGTGCGCGCGGTCCAGTCGTCGCCATCCCAGCTCCAGGTGGTCGTCGACGTGGTGAGTCCTCCGAACAGGATGGTTCGCGCCACGGCACTGTCGTAGGCCATGGCATACGCGGCGCGGATCGGAGGGACCGTGGTCGGTTGGCGCAGCAGCCAGGTTGCACCGTCGTACTCCCAGGTGTCCTGCAGGTAGCCGGAGGAACCCTCTCCTGCATAGAGCACCATGCGATCGCGCACGGAGTCGTAGGCGAGCTGCGCGTTCTGGCGCGCCGGAGGGCCGAAGCTCGTGAGCAGGGACCACGTCGTGCCGTTCCAAGCCCAGGTATCACCCCAGACTCCGCCGGCGCCTCCGCCCCCGAATCGGACCGTACGACGCCGGGCCGAGTCGTAGGCCATCGCGACGAGGTAGCGCTCCTGGTTCACCGCCATGTCGTGGCGCAGCGTCCAGTTGGTGCCATCCCACTCCCAGGTGTCTGGGAACCGAGCGGATTGGTGGTTCAGTCCGCCGAAGAGCACGGTGACGCCGCGGGCCGCGTCGTACGCCATCGCGTGCATGTTGCGCGACGGTGGGCGCATCGACGGCGCGCGCAGGTTCCATGTCGTGCCGTTCCACTCCCAGGTGTCATTGAGGAGCGCGCCGGTCGTGGCATGCGTCCCGCCGAAGAGCACGGTGACGCCTCGCGCGCTGTCGTACGCCATCGCGTGCAGATATCGCGGCGAAGGGCGTGGGCTGGTGGCGGAGGTGGTCCACTGATCCTGCGCGACCGCGGCGGTGCAGAAGACGGCGAGAGCGATGGCGGTGCGGATGGACATGGCGGCTGGGCTACCTAGGCGAGAAGCAAAGCAGGAGGGATTCTCACCGGCGCGATGTCGTGGTCAATGACCGTGGTCTCGTGCCGCGCACTCGTGGAGAGACCCTTGGAGTCGAGGGGAGGCGGGCACTGCGGAGTTTGGGAGCGGCGGTGACGCGAGTCACCGCTGGTGGCCGACCGAAGTCGGAGATTCGTGCGTCTTGGCGGCCGCCGAGAGTTCGGCGAGCTCCATCCTCAGGTCCTGCACGCGCAGGAGTGCTCGCTGGAGTTCCATCCGGTCGGCCATGACGTCGTTCGAGTTCGCTAGCCCGACCTCGGCGCGTCGTACAGACAGAGAGACGAGATCGCGTCGAAGATCGACGATCTGGTCCAGCCACTGCGCGACTCGATCGAGATGCGCACGTTTCGCCGTCGTCGCCGAGGAAGGCGATCCATTCGTCCCGGACCGAAACAGCGCCAGCTGCGAGACGAGGTCGTCGTGCTCGATGCGGCGCTCCAAGAGCTCGGCCTCGAGTCGCTGGACCTGGTCCTGGGATGCGCGTCCCTGATCGACGAACGACTTTGCCTTCTGGACCGCTTCGCTCGCGGCCTGAACCATCTCCGAGAGGATGCGCTCCTTCTCGCGCAGGAACGGTTCCCGAAACGAGTGGTCGACCTTGCCCGCGTTCTCGCGGGGAGAGGCGGGCCTCGGGTTGCTCTCGCAGCCAGCGAGGAGAAAGGCGATCACCGCGACGTACAGGAGCTTCATGGAGGGCCTCGAGCGACCGAGTCGGCGATCATGTCACGACCTTGGGGGCCTTCGCCACGAGGGGGCGCCCTCGGCAAGATGGCCTCCGCAACCGCTGTGAAGTCCAGCGGCAAGCGCCGCGGTCGTCCAGCCAATGTGGATGAGACAGCTCGCTGCGCGGGTGTGTCCGAGCACGAATACGCGGGAGGGCTCTCCGACGCGGAAGCTGCGACCGAGCTCGGTCCGGCGGACGGGAGATGGGCCTCATGGACGAGCCACCGCGCGAAGCGCGTGGGAGGTCCTGCCCTCCGTGGCGCGCGCGACTTGGCGAAGCGCTTGAAGGAGCTCCAGAGTTTCGCCAGCGAGCTCCGGCAGCGGATCCGAGAGCTTCTGGTGCTCGTGGAGCGGTGGCGCCGGTCGTTGCGGAGCCGCGCGCTGCGAAGGTCAGGCCGGCGCGACGGAGCTCGTCGCGGAAGCTGCGGTTCGAGCTGACGGCGAACAGCGCTTCCCACCCGGCATGGCGAGATCTGGTGAGAGCAGAAGCGCTGACGACATCAGCCGATCGTGACCCGAAGCGTGTCGCTGAGGCGCAAGGGCAGCGGCGCGGCGCATCCACCCAGCGAGCCGAGATCGATCCCTTGCACATAGATGCGGCCACCGACGAGCAAGGGATCGCAAGGGATCGCGAGCGGTGGGAGTGCCAGCCCACTCAACACGATGTCGAGCGTGGTGCCGAGCGTGCACGAAGCGCAGAGAGGCAGGGCGAGCGGCGCGAAGCCCAGGAAGAGCGAGGCGAAGCCGCTCGAGCTCGTCAACTCGAAGCCGATCGAGGAGCCGAGCCTCGGCGCTCCGCTGGCTACTTGCAGACCGAGGCCCCCGCAGCCCGTGGGAGTCGTCGTGATCTCGCCCACGCCCGCGAGCTCCGAGACGACGAGCTCGAAGGTGCCGGCGCCAAAGCTCTTGCCGGCGACCCGCACGAGATAGCTCACGCCGGGAGCCGCCAAGGGCACGGTAGCGCGCGAGCCCGATCCGCACCCATCGTCATCGCAGACGAGGAGCGCGAGCTGCGCACACGAGCCTTCGAAGATCTCGAGGACCGTGTCGAGCTGGAGCGCCGGCGTGCAGGTCTCGAAGCGCAGCGCGGCGCAGCTCGATGGCGTGTACGAGAACCACAGATCGCCCCCCTTCGGAGTCTCGCATGCGAAGGGCTCTCGCGAGCTCGTGGCGACCGCGGTGTCGAACGGGCCGTTCGCGCCGAGCTGCAGCGGGATCGCCGACGTGCATTCGTCGCCGGTCAGGCCGCGCAGCGCGAGACCGAAGTCACGCCCCGCCGAGACCTGGACGAATCCCGCTCCGGTCGGGAGTCCGAGCACCGCGCCGGCACTTGCCTCGCCCCATGCTGCGAGCGACCCATCGGCGCGGATGGCGTGGCCATGGAATGAGCCGGCGCCGATGGCGCGAAAGCCCGCCTCCGTCGGTGTATTCGAAACTTGGAGGAGGCCGTTGCCGCCCCACGCGGCGATCGTGCCGTCCACGCGGAGCGCGTAGCTGTGGTTCAGGCCGCAGGCGAGCGCGACGAAGCCCGCGCTGCGCGGTCGATCCGAGACTTGTCGAGCGTGGTTCCAACCCCAGGCCGCGATCGAGCCATCGGCGCGCAGCGCGACGCCGTGACCGTCGCCAGCGGAGATCGTCGTGAAGCCGGTCGTCGTCGGCGCCGCGCTCACTTGATTCGCCCAGTCTGCGCCCCACGCGGCGATCGAGCCGTCCGAGCGCAGCGCATAGGCGTGCTCGCCGCCGGCCGCGATCGCGACGAAGCCGAGCTCGCTAGGTGCACTCGAGATCTGACCCGCGGAGTTGCTGCCCCACGCTACGATCCGACCATCGGCGCGCAAGGCGAGCGCGAACTCCGCGCCGGCGGCGATCGCGACGAAGCCGGTGCCACTCGGCGCTCCGGACACTTGGCCCGCGTAGTTCGCGCCCCAGGCGACCACGGTTCCGTTCGATCGCAGCGCGTAGCCGTTGAACCCTCTCGCGATCGCGGCGACGAAGTCCGTGCCGGTTGGCCGCTGCGAGATCACGCCGTTCTGATCCACGCCGAAACCCACGAGCTCGGCGGCGTGCGCCGAGAACGCGCTCAGCGCGACGCCGCAGGCCAGCAAGAGCGACCGCCGGCGTTGAGGGCGAAGCAGAGCTCGAGGAGCCTCGCGCCGCACGACCGGCTTCGTCGGGCTAGAGCATGGGATGAAGAACATGGTTGGCTCCCGAGCGACCTCAGCTGACCGTTCGCACCCAACCTAAGCGCCATCGCCGTGCCTGGAAAGCCCGGATCCGTCAGCAGGAATGAAGGGCAGCAGCCCTGCTCCCTCTCACGACCTCCAGAACGTCTCCATCCGGAAGTCCAGCCCTCCATCACTCGCGCGGAGATCGGGGCTTCCTCGGACCACGTACCGACTCCTCGCCAGGCCCTCCGCGATCCATGAGTACTCCAGATCGGCGCATCTACGACCACCACCCTGGCGAGCTGGTCGAGCGCATCCAGGACACCTCGATGGTCGAGCAGCTCTCCCTCCCGAGGTCGACTCTCGAGAAGTGGCTCCGTTGCGCTCCGACTCCTGTGGTCACCGTGGACGCACTGGATCGTGCGCTTGGCGAGCGGAGAGCCGAGGTCCTTCGGCTTCATCGCCGGATCGCCGAGCAGCTGGCGTTGCTCCGACTCCTGGCCGCGCTCGTCCCGTCCGCTGAGGCCAGCTTGAAACGGCAGCGACTCCCAGAGCGCGGGGATGAAGTTTGCGTTCTACGCACCGTCCTGCACGCGCGACCGATCCTGCCGATCCGAGTCCGCTTGCGCGTCGTTGGATCATCGGCAACCCGCATTCGTGAGTGGCGCCACTCCCGTGCGACTTGCGAACTCGAGGATCGCCGCACGCAGCCTTCTCGGTGCAAACGCCCGACGAGGGGAACGTCGGAATCGGCTCGGAGGTCCGAGCCATGCTGGAGGCGCGGCGCACGGAGGCCAGGGAGCAGCGGATGGAATCGAATCGCGCGGCGAGCTGCGGTGCTTGCGTGGCGACGGATTCGGAGGCCTGAACGCTGTGAGCGTCGACCAGATCGCGGAGGTGGATCAACGGCGTGGGTGGCCGGACGATGTAGCTCTCGTCCTCAGCCGGAAGAGAGCGCTTTCGCCGACGCGTTGGTCACCGGTTCGTCGGTGCGCTGCGATTGTCCACCGACCTGGAGATGTTGGCCGGATATCCGGGCGTGGATCGACGCGATGTCGTGAGAGGGGACACGGCTTCTTCGCCGTGTCGGGCACTCGGAGCCGCGCGCTCTCCCGAACACCAGCCCACGGTTGCTACGCTGCGCACGCACGCTCGGAATCCGCGCGCGGTGTTGCGCGCCTGGAACAGTCGAGCAGAGTATCGCGAAGTCTTCGGGATCGACCAACGCCGCGATCGATCCAAGAACCGGCTCGGAGTTCCTCCATGCTCTCCCGACTCTGCGCGATCCTATTCCTGTGCTCCGCTGCCGCCGCGCAGCTCCCGAACTGGTTCCTGCGATCGACGACCGGGATTCCAGTCGACAACAACGGGACATGCACGATGGCGCACGATCCCGTCCAAGGCCGAAGTCTCCTGTTCGACCACCGATCGCGAACCACTTGGTCGTGGGCGGGCTCTTCGTGGACCGCTCATCCCGGATCATCGCCGCAAGGTCTCTACGGGCGTCTCGCCTGGGATTCTCTGCGCAACCGCTTCTTGCTCGTGACCTCGGGGACCAGCGTCACCACCACGAGAGTCTTCGCCTGGTCGGGCTCGACCTGGTCGCTCATCAACCAGGGAACGCCCTTCTTGAGCCGCGACAACTTCGTGGTCTGCTTCGATGACCGCCGTGGTGTCCTCGTACTCCACGGTGGGCTACAGATCGGTACGCCGGACTTCGCCCAGACCTGGGAGTTCGACGGAACCGCATGGACGCAGCGCTCGGATGGCGGCCCACAAGGCCGGCACTATCACGTCATGGCGTACGACGCCTCGCGCGGCGTGAGCGTTCTCTTCGGAGGACGTTCGGATGCCTCAGGAGCCTACTTTGCCGATGTCTGGGAATGGGATGGGTCCCAGTGGAGAGAGTTCTTCGGGGTACGTGGTCCAGCAGCTCGCTATGAAGCTTCGATGGCGTACGACGTGGGGCGTCAGCGCGTCGTGTTGTTCGGCGGAAGGTCAGCGCAGTTCAACGATCTCTTCGACACGTGGTCCTGGAACGGATCCTCTTGGCAGCAACTCTCGACCGCAGCGCGTCCTTCTGTGTCGGTTGGTGCCATGACCTACGACTCCAGGCGGTTCGTAGCGATCTTCGCCTCGCCTCTGAACGGCCAGACATGGGAGATGCTCGACGGCACGGCTGCGCAGGCTTCCTTTACCGCGTTCGGCGCAGGCTGCGCGGGCACGAACGGCACGCCCGTCCTCGGCGCTTCGGGAAGCAGCACGCCGCGTCTCGGCGGGACGTTCCAGATGGTTCTGGCTCCGACTGCGACCCACGTGCTGTCGCAGTCCTTCGGGGTGATCGGCGTCTCGACGACGCAATGGCAGGGGCTGCCGCTGCCCTTGCCGATCGGCGCAGGAGCACCAGGCTGCCAGGTTCTCGTTTCCATCGATGACGTGCTTCCGCTGACGCGTGTGGGTAGCTCCGCGTCGTGGTCGTTGCAGATCCCGTTCGACCCTCAGTACCTCGGCGTACAGCTCGCGGTGCAAGGACTCGTCCTCGATCCCGGAGCGAACGCGCTCGGACTCGTCGTGTCCAATGGTGGGAGACTCGTGATCGGGCTCTGAGGCCTTCTCACGCAGCACTTGCTGGCGCCGCGTTGACTTGGCTGTGTGTGCGCTCATGAGAAAGCGCATCCACGAGCTCACCATCGAGCGTCTCGTCCTTCGCGATCCCAACGACGGCCGCGTGCGCGCCGTGCTCGAGACGTGCGGCAACGGCGACGTTACATCCGTGAAGCTCTCGATGCTCGAGGCGAGCCGGCCATCGTGGTGCGGGTCGACGGCGGCGGCGCACCGGTCGTGGGGCGATTCTCCTTCGAATCCAGAATTCATCCCCTCCGGCTGTCACGGTCGCTCTTCAGCCGTGTCGAACCGTTCGCCTTCCCGAGCTCAGGAGCCGAGTCGTGGCCAACCCTTTCCGTGCCGACGCCGAAGGCGATGCGGTGGATGTCGATCTGGTGCAGCGAGTCCAGAACGGCGATCGCAGCGCTCTGGAGCAGCTCGTCCTGCGCCATCAGGCGTGGATCTACAACCTCGCCTTGCGCATGGTCTTCCAGCCCCAAGACGCGGAAGAGGTCACCCAGGAAGTCCTGGTGAAGATCATCACCCGTCTTGGCACGTTCCGCGGCGAAAGCAAGTTCCGCACGTGGCTCCATCGCATCGTCGCCAACCACGTGCTCAACATGCAGCGGCGCGGCGCGGAGGCGCAGTCCCTGAGCTTCGAAGCGTATGGCCAGGCGATCGATGCCACGCCCGTCCTGGAACTGCCCGATCCGAAGAGCGTTCCGGTCGACGTGCCGCTGTTGGTCGAGGAGGTGAAGACCTCGTGCATCATGGGCATGCTGCTCTGCTTGGATCGCAAGCAGCGCTTGATCTTCACGCTGGGCGTGGTCCTCGGTGCGAGCGATGTGGTCGGCGGCGAAGTTCTCGAGATGACCCCCGACAACTTCCGGCAATGCTTGGCCCGCGCCCGACGTGACCTCTTCAGCTTCATGAACAGCCAGTGCGGCCTGGTCAACGAGAGCAACCCCTGCCGCTGCCCGAAGAAGACCCGGGGCTTCATCGAGGCCGGACACGTCGACCCGCATCATCTGCTCTTCGCTTCCGCGCACGTCGAGAGAGTCAGAGACGTTGCCGAGGAGACCGTACGCGGCCTCCAGGACACGATCGACGAGCGGTACGCCGCGATCTATCGCGAGCACCCGTTCCTTCAGCCTACGGACCACGTCCGCTGGTTGAGGCGCGTGCTCGAGAGCGCAGAGCTGCGCTCGGCGCTGCACTTGAACTGAGAATCCGGTCCCGGGCTGTCACGGTGCACTGGCGGCGGTGTCTATGGAGATGGCGGAGGAACGGACTCCGCCTCTTCCGACCAGGAGCCAGCCATGACCACGATCTCGAAGAGACTGCCCCAGCCCGTCGCCGCCTACATCCGCGCCACGAACGAGCATGATGCGGCCGCCTTCATCGCCTGCTTCACCGAGGACGCCGAAGTCAACGATGCTGCTCGTGAGTTCCGAGGAACCGAGGCGATCCGAGCTTGGAGCGAGCGCGAGATCGTCGCTCCGCGAGTGACTCTCGAAGTCCTGGATGTGGCCGAGATCAACGGCGAAGTCATCGTCACGACCAAGGTGGACGGGAACTTCGATCGAACGGGACTGCCGGACCCCGTCATCATCGACCACCACGTCACGCTCGCGAGCGAGAGGATCTGTCGCTTGACGTGCGTTCTCGCGGGCACCGCGAAGCGGGCGTAGCAGGGGCTGCAACGAGGCAGAAGGCAGGGCGCCGCCGACGTGGCTGGCTTCATGCGCAGCCACCACAGGTGCTCCATGGCCAGCCACGAGCAGCCGGGCTCCGCGTTAGGTCTCCAGGACTTTCTCGTTCGGATGTTCGGCACAGAGCAGCTGAGCGCGCTCACGCCTCACCGGCCTCGAGCGCCTCGGCTTCGACCCCCGCCACCAGATCCGAGTTCTCTTGGCGCTCGTGGAGAGGTGGCCGGGGTCAATGCGGAGGTGCCGGGAAAGAGGATTTCTTGCTGGGGGAAGAGGAGCTGCTGCCCCGAGCACGGACTCGGACTCCTCGGCCTGCGCATCGCGCGCCGATGCGCGACGGCTTCCGTTCTCCAGCGCGGGAGCACGAGCAGAAAGGACGCGCGCGAGGCCGGGGAGGCCGCCTCACCAGAGCTTCCACCAGGGCTTCTCGAGGCTCCGCTTCACGCGCCTTGTCCTCGACGGGGCGCTTCGCGGCACGCGGATCCAACGACCATCGGCCTGCCGCCTGAAGGTCGAGTGCAGTGTGCGGAGCTCATCCCCGATCGCGAAGACCGTCTCCGGAGGCTTCGCCCACAGCAGTTCGCAGGCCCACCAAGCGATCGCATCCTTCTCCTTCTGCGGCTGATTATGCACGGCGCCCGTGAGAGCGCGGATGGCTCCGCCTTGGATGCGGTCGACGGCGAGTTCGCAGTCCGCTTCGCTAAGCAGAAACTCGGAGCGGCACGTCGCGATCAGCACCTCGTAGGGCGCTTGCTTCAGCAGCAGTGCCAGCAGCCTACGGGCGAGCTCCTCGTGAGTGCGACCGACGGGGAGCGACACGTTCATGTCGTCCGTCCAGCCTTCTGGGATCGTCATGTCCAGAGCTCCGAGGGAGAGACCAGCGCCGCGAGGGACCAGACTCGGGCGTCAGGCAATGGCAACGTGGAGCGTATCGCGAAATCGGAACGCCAGCGGCTCGGTGCAGCGCTGCTTCCTCCCTCGACCTGCAGGACTATTCCGTCCGGATGTGCGGCACTCCAGCGGCCAGGGAGGGCCCTCGGCCGGGGCCTTCGCTGCCTGAGGGGCCTCCCAAACAAGTCGCCACGAAGCACCTGTCGGGCGCGCATGGCGCGCTGCGAAGGTTCGAGCCGGCGTGTCGGAGCTTCTTTTGGATGGTGCGGTTCGGGCTGAAGGAGAGCCCGGCGCGACGTCAGCGAGAGGATCGCGTCATTTCAGATCGCGGCCAGTTGCCTGAGGGCTTGAAGGCTGGCGGCAGTGTGCCGCGAGTCGGCAACCACCCGGGAGTGATTCGATGGCTCTGCACCGAGCAGCTCATCGAGCGCGGCCGATGGCCTGATCCCGCGTGCCTTCGCCTCGCGCAGCCACATAACCCATGGTGTGGCCAGGTTCTGCTGCGCGGGCGTCGCGGTCGCGCGCGGCACCCAGCCGGCCGCATCGTCGTCGTCGTTGGCGTAGAGGTACCCGATCACCGTCCCGCTGCCGTCGGCGAGCATGATGTGCTCGACCGGCTTGTCGGTGCTCGAGGTGTACCTGGCCGGGCCGCTGATCTGCAGCTGCAGGTCCTCGGTCAGGTAGCCCGGTGGCCGGTGGTCTGTCGTCATGCGAGCCAGTGTAGCGCCGGTTAGCTGTTCAGCCGGATAGATGGGTGAGAAGGCCAGCCATGCTCCATCTCCCGACCTCCAGGACTCTTCCGTCCGGATGTCCGGCACCCCATCAGCCATGCGCGGTCCGGGGCTCCCCGGGCATGGACTTGTCGCCATCAGAGTTCTCCAATCGCCACGCACCGCTGCGAACGAGCGACCCCGATCCGCAGCAGTCGCAGAACCCCCATGGCGCTTCAGCGGTCAGGGCCGGCGCGATGGAGCTCGTCGCCGATCGTCCGGCTCGCCCTGCGGAAGCGCATCACCGAGCAACTTGCGAGTCGCGGGCGGTCACCGGCTGCGCGTTGCATGCCGGATATCTGGATGCGGAATGAAGGGATGTCGCGAGGGAGAGCCCGGTAGCATCGCCTCGGCGCATGGTCGGACACGACGCGTACGACCGATCCGCGGCTGCATCCTCCAGCTGCCACCTGGGGATGTTCTGGCATAGACTGGGCAACGGCCATGTTCAAAGCCTCGCACCGACTCCTCTGCCACGTCGCCGGATTGCTGGGTGCGACGAGTGGCATCGTCCTCGCGCAGTCCGGCGCGGCCTCGGCTCCTTCGTTCGCAGCGCTCAAGGCGGAAGGACTCGCGCGTTCGAGTTTGCTCCGGCCGGAGGCCGGGCGGGCTACCGACGCCGTGCCCGAGCCCGATCTGCAGACCTTTCGGCGCGACATCGCGCCGATCCTCGAGGCAGCTTGCGCTCGCTGTCACGGGTCGGAGAAGCAGAAGGGCGATGTTCGCATCGACACGCTGGATCCAGACCTGTTCCACGGCAACGACGTCGACCGGTGGCTCGACGTGCTCAGTGTGCTGACCAATGGCGAGATGCCGCCCGAGGACGAAGGGCAGCTGGCGGACGCGGATCGCAACAAGGTGATCGAGTGGCTGGCCGCCGAGAGCCACACGGCCTCTGTTGCGCGCCGGGCCGGCAAGGAGCACTCGTCGTTCCGACGGATGGCGCGCTACGAATACGAGTATGCGCTGCAGGACCTGCTCGGGCTGCCGTACGACTTCGCCGATCCGTTGCCGCCGGACCCCTCGTCGCCCGATGGCTTTCAGAACAGCTCCGAGGTGCTGCATCTGTCGGGGATCCAGTTCCGCGCGTACCGGGAGGCTGCGCATCGCGCCCTGAAGCTGGCAACGGTCGAGGGCGAGCGCCCCTCTCCGCTGTTCTGGAGCGTCTCGATGGAGTCTGCGTCGGCGGTGGAGTGGGCGCGGCAAGAGGCTGAGCTCGATAGGCTCAAGAAGGCGCACGCGGCCGATCCCGAGAAGTTGCAGGCGGAGCTGCAAGAACACGCCAAGCGCCACCAGCGGCGCCCCGGCGGCACGCACTACCTCGATCGGCGCACCGGGCGGATGGCCGGGCAGTCGTGGGGCTACGACAGCGCGAAGTTCGCGTGGGCGCCGGCGCCGCAGTCGGTCGAGTTGCCGGCCGGCGCCGATGTGGTGGCCGTTATCCCCAGGGGGCACGGGCTGATTGTCGAGCTCGGCGACCAGATCCCCGACGATGGCACGCTGCGAGTGAGCGTGCGGGCGTCGCTGGCGACGGTCGATGACGGCAAGGCGCCCAGCATGCAGCTCGTGTTCGGCTGGCAGGCGAGCAACGACTCGCAGGCCTCGGTGCGCATCAGCAAGGAGGATGTCGTCGTCGACGCTGAGCCCGGTGCGCCGCGCATCTACCAATGGGACGTGCCGCTCAGCCAGATCTACCCGCGCAACTTGGTGCGCAAGTTCAACAAGCTCGGCGACCTGCCCAGCCCGTCCGAGTACCTCAAGCTCGTCAATGCGTCTGTGTCGGGCGGTGACATCCACATCGAAGCCGTCGAGGTGACGGCGCCCGTGTACGCCGAGTGGCCGCCGGCCTCGCACACGCGGATCTTCTTCGACGTTCCCGATGCGTCGAATGAGAACGAGCGCGCCAGAGCCGTGATCGCGGCCTTCATGGCGCGTGCGTGGCGACGCGAGGCGAGCGTCGCGGAGATCGAGCAGAAGATGCGGCTCTACGAGCGGCTGCGTCCGGCGTGCGACAGCATGCAGCAGGCTGTGATCGAGGTGCTGGCTGCGGTGCTCTCGTCGCCGAACTTCCTTTATCTCGTCGAGTCCGGGCCTGCTGCGGACGGGGTCGAGCCGGCCGCCGACGCACCGCTCTCCGATCTCGAGTTGGCGACGCGGCTGTCGATGTTCTTGTGGTGCAGCGTCCCCGACGCGGAGCTGCTGGCGGTAGCGAAGTCCGGGCAGCTGCGCGGCACTGAGGCCCTGGCTGCTCAGGTGGCGCGGATGTTGAACGACGAGAAGTCGCAGCGCTTCTGCCAGCAGTTCGTGCGGCAGTGGCTTGGGACGCACTCGCTGGACTACCTGCACGTCGATCGCAAGCTCCACCCGCACTTCGACGATGCCTTGCGCGAGGCGATGCGCGAGGAGCCCGTCGCCTTCTTTGGTGAGGTCCTGCGCCAGAACCACAGCGTGCTGGAGTTCCTCCACGCCGACTTCACGATGGCCAACGAGCGGCTCGCGAAGCACTACGGGGCGAGCGATGTGGTCGGTAACCATTTCCGGCGTGTCGAGCTGCAGCCCGACCAGCGCCGCGGCGGTTTGCTGACCCAGGCTGGACTGCTGGCGATGAACTCGGATGGCAAGGACTCGCACCCGCTGAAGCGCGGCGTCTGGATGCTGGAGCGCTTGCTAGACGACCCGCCGCCGCCGCCGCCGGCCGCGGTGCCCGAGATCGATCTTGCGGATCCCGAGATCGCCAAGATGACGCTGAAGCAGCAGCTCGAGAACCACCGCAATGCCGCGGCCTGCATGTCTTGCCACGTGAAGATCGATCCGTGGGGCATCGCGTTCGAGAACTTCGATGCCGTGGGCGCATGGCGAACCGAGGTGCAGGGCCAGCCGGTCGACGCGGTGGGGGTGCTGTTCAACGGCCAGCGTCTCGACGGCATCGACGGACTGAAGCGCTTCCTGCTCGAGAACCGGCAGGACCAGTTCGTGCGGGCGATGGTCACCAAGCTGCTGACCTTCGCGCTGGGCCGGCCGCTCACCTTCTCTGATCGCGCGGCGGTCGACGAGATCGCCGCCCAGGTTCGCCAGGGCGGCGATGGGCTTGCTAGCATGGTTCGCACGATCGCGACCAGCGCTCTGTTTCGGTCGAAGTGAGGTCTGCTCCGTGCCCATCGACATCGCATCCCTCGACCGACGCCGGTTTCTGCGGGGTTCGGGCATCGCCCTCGCGCTCCCCTGGTTGGAATCGATTGCTGGCGCGGTCGGCATCGCCAGTCGTCGGGCCCGTCCGAAGCGCCTCGCCTGCATCTACTTCCCCGACGGCGTGCCGATGCCGCTCGCGGCCGATCCCGCGTACCAGGACTGGGCGTGGTTCCCGCACGGCGCGGGCAAGGACTTCACCTTCACCAAGTGCCTCGAGCCTCTCGAGCCTCTGCGCCACGACCTGACGGTGCTGTCCGGCCTTTCGCACCCGTCCGCGCGCGGCATCCACGGTCACTCGAACGCCGATCAGTTCCTCACCGGTGCTGCGACTGGGCCTCGAGGCGACTACAAGAACTCCATCTCGCTCGATCAGGAGTTCGCCGCGCACGTTGGCGACGCAACCCGATTCGCTTCGCTGGTCATGTCGACCGACGGCGGCACTGGCACACCGCGTGGAGCGCAGACCCTGTCGTTCGATCGCAACGGACGCGCGATCCCGGCGGCGCACCGGCCGAAGAAGATCTTCGACTCCCTGTTCGTCACCAGCGATCAGGACGCGGCTAAGCGGCTTGCGCTCGATCATAGTGCGCTCGATGACCTGCTCAGCGATGCCAAAGCGCTCCGACAGAAGCTTTCGGGCAGCGACCAGCGGGCGCTGGACGAGTACCTCGATTCGGTGCGCGAGACCGAGCTGAAGATCGAGAAGGCGAAGCGCTGGGTGAACATCCCGTTGCCCAAGGTCGATGCCGAGCACTTGGAGCTCGACGTAACGCCCGACAGCGCGCGCGCGTATCTGCAGGTGATGTATGGGCTCATCCACCTGGCCTTCCAAACCGACTCGACGCGCGTCGCGACCTACCAGATCGGCCGCGAGAACGGCATCGGGCTCAGCGACCACCTCAGTCGTGCGGTCGGGTTCCCGCTCGCCCACCAGCTCACGCACGAGACGAAGAAGCCGGACGGTTGGAAGAACTTCGGCACTTACTGCCGCTTCCTCAGCGAAGAGCTCGGACGCTTCGTCAGCAAGCTGAAGGCGACACCCGAGCCCTCCGGCGAAGGCAACATGCTCGACAACACGTTGGTGCTGTTCGGGTCGGCTTCGAGCGCCTTCCACCTCTCCCGCAACTATCCGCTGATCCTGCTCGGCGGTGGCAACATGGGCTTCGCGCACGGTCGGTTCCTGAATCATGCAGGGACCGGCGCCTACGCAGGTGGGTGGGATGGGGGCGCGGAGCCATGGCAGCTCGAGTTCAAGACCGAGGAGATCCCGCTGGCGAATCTGTTCGTGACGATGCTGCAGCGGCTCGGTGTGCCGACCGAGTCGTTCGCGGATAGCACGGGTGCGCTCGCCTTGGACTGAGCGCTGCTCCCGCTCACGTCTTGCAGGACGTCTCCGTCCGGAGGTTCGGCATCCCAGCCGCGCTACGTGGCCGATGAAGCTCCGCGGTCGTCTGCGAGTGTCGAGAATCTGTCAGGCCTCTTCGAGCACCTCTTCGGCGGCAAGCTCGTCACCGAGTCTCTCGATGACGTGGCAGCGGTGCTCCCCGTCAGACCGTACCGGACTCTTCATGACGAGTGTCGTCACGCCGGTTCGGAACCGCGAGATTGCGATCGTCCTCTCCGCTCGAGCGCACCTCGCTCTCCGGATGATTCAACGCGCAAGCTCCAGCGGATTTCGGCCACCGCGTGAGCCGCAGCCGAGCCGGCACCGCCGCGACCGATCGATCGCCGAGGCCTCGCAGCGCCGGGAGCCTCGCGCCCTTCGCCCTCAAGCCCCGCCACCGCTCCGAGACCTCCTGGCGCTCGTGGAGAGGTGGCTGGGGCGCAGCGAGGATCCGGGCGGAGCTGGGCGTGGAAAGGGCGGTTCTGGGTGACGGGGAGCTCACTCGGCGCCGCCTCGTGCTATCTTCCGATCCAGGATGGGGTAGGCACCACACAACCTGCTCGAGGTCTTGCCATGCGACTTGGCGTGATGATCCTCGGAGTGCTGCTCGTGACTTCCTGCGCCGCAACGGATCGGCTGCAGGTCGTGGTCGCACCGCCCACCGGCGATCGCGAGCATGACCGTGCCAGCGTGCGCGACGCGTTCGATCGCGTCCAACCCGGCGGAACCGTGCAGTTCTCTGTTGGCACCTATGTGATCGGTGGCGAACCCATGGAGCTGCGCACGAGTGACGTCACGCTGCGAGGGGATTTCGGCGGCACCGTGCTGCGTGGCTGCGGTGACGCCCAGCTCGCGTCCATGAGCGAAGAGGACTACTTCGGATCCTGCTGCGGCCTCGCCCTCTCGGGTGGGAGGCAGCAGGTGCGCGCGCTGACGTTCGAGGGCTTCACCGCATCGCTCACCATCCTGGCGCCCCTCGAGAGCTCCGCGCGGTCGGGGCTCCCCAACACCGAGGGTGGGCACGTCGTGGAAGGCAACACCTTTCGCAACTCGACCACGGTCGAGGTGCACGTGGACGCCGACGCGGCGGTGCTCATTCGCGGGAACACCTTTCGCAACACCTATCACGCCGTGGCGATCTGCGGACGCAACGTGCACGTGCTGAACAACGACGTGGCCGCTCCGGAGCCGTGGCAAGTTCCCTTCGGCTGGCCGAGCATCGCCATCGGCGTGCGACCGGACCCAGGAGTGCCCTGCTCGGGGAACCGCATCGAGGGCAACGCCATCGAGGGGCATACCGATGCGGTGATTCTCGGCGTACTGCCACCCGATGGGCCTGGTGCGGTGTGCGAGGGCAACATCGTGCGCGGCAACACGGTGCGCGTGCGCCCGCTGGTGTACCCGGAGTTCGTCGGACCTCCTCTCGCTGGGCAGCCGTTGAGCGGCGTCCCGATCCGACTGCTCAACCTGCAGCAGGCCGTCCTCGAGGGCACGGTGAAGTTGCCGATACCGCCAGACAGCCCGCCTTGGCCTGCTGCGTTCTCACAATCCGCGCTGCGCGGCAACGTGATCGAAGGCAACTACATCACCGGGGCCATCGGCGTGGCCATCGAGCTCATCCACGCCAGCGACAACCAGATCGCGAACAACAGGATCGAGGGCACGGTCAAGCTCGCGCCAGAGGAGCTTGCACGCTTGGCCTCGGCGCCACCGTTCGGGATCGGCCCTGGTTTCTGGCGTACGCAGCCTGATGCCGCTAGCGCGAACGGGAGAGAGGTCTACTCCGCGCCGGCTAAGGCCAGCTCCGCCGGTACGGAGGATCGGCGTCCCTGATCTCGGGCGGCGGAGCTCGGCATCAAGGCTGGGGCATGGTCGTCTTGCAATGCCTACCACTCGAAACGCGCGGGACGTTCTGTCGCCACTGACGCCCTAGCCACGCGCCTCGCCGCCCTCTCTCCCCTCGCCCTCGACCTCCGCCACCGGATCCGAGATCTCCCTGGCGCTCGTGGAGAGGTGGGTGGGAGCGGAGGCGCGGGCGATGTGATGGAGCCTGGCCTGGCAGCTTGGAGAGATAGCAGGGCGATGCTCACGTGCGCGGTCGACCCATCCGTCGCAGGAGCGCCGCGCTGAAGATCCCGAGCGGCCAGAGCAGCGGCAGCCCGAGGACGAAAGCGTAGCTGGCGATGATCGGGGATAAGACCACCGGGTAGATGCTCTCGTGCCCGACGCTTTCGGGGTAGCTCACCGAGAGCTGGAGTTCCCAGGCGACAACGAATGCGACCATCCCCAGCCATGCGAAGCCGATGCCCGGCACGAGGAGCTGCGCTGCGTTGCGTACTCGCAGGATCGGGCCGCGAAGGCAGAACGCCGCGACGAGAGCAGCCAGGATCGCGTAGATCGGCAACGCGAGGAGCTCTTCGGTCTTCCAGCTGCTTCGCGACACGATCGAACCGACGAGGAACTCCACCCACATGAAGAGCAAGACCGCGGCCACGGCCCAGGGCACGCCGAGCGCCGAAGCGCCGAGGTAGTAGCTCGCGGGGACGCGCACTGGCTGCGCCGGAGCCGACCACGAGAAACGCCGCTGAGACAAGCGCCTGGAAGTCGTGCTCATGGTGAAGACTCCACGCGGAAGCGCGCCGCGCGATCGGCGAAGGCCTCAAGCTAGGGCTCCAGCCGCGCGAACGGATGCTTCGCCCTCCAGCTTATGCGAGACGCCCGCGATGCGCAGCGGTGCTCCGTGTCAGCGCTCCCCGATCTCCCTGACACCTCCCGCCATTCCACGCCCGAACATCCGGCAAGAAGCTTCCAGCCGGTGACCAACTGCGCCGCTGCGGCTGCCGAGTCTCCTGCGGCGCGCCGGACGAGCGCGTAGGGCAGTGAGACGCCTCCCTCGCTCCGCGCGCGAACCAGGATCGCGGCTGGGCTGAAGGAGATCGAGCAGACGCAGACGCCGACGATGCCCGCGGCGAAGCAGGTGTCCTCGCCCACCGGCAAGCGCCGTGGCCGTCCCGCGAACGTCAAGGAGGCCGCGCGCCGCGCCGCTGTGCTTGAGCGTGTCCAGGCAGGGGAGATCGCGAACGCGGAGGCGGCGGCGGAACTCGGGATCGCGTACGGGGCGAGGGCCGGCTGGAGAGCGCTGTACGCAAAGAGGGCCGGAGTGATCCCGGCGCCGATCGCGCGCGCATCCGTGGAGCCCACGTCGATTCCCACGGGCAAGCGCGGAGGCGGGCGATGTCGCGAAGCTCGTCGCTCGGGTCGAGGAGCTGGAGCGGTTCGGGGGGGAGCGGAAGGCACGCTTGAAGGCGCAGGTTCGCTTTGTCGAGGAGCGGGCGCCGAGGTAGGCGCTGTGCGACGATGGACGTGTCCCGACCCCGAAGGTGCCTCGCCCGCCGAGGCGAACTAACTCAAATGACCAGCGCTCCCAAACCTCGTGGCGTCGATCTCATCGTTCCGGTGTGCTTCGCTCTCACCGCCGCGTGCTTCATGATCGGCCGCCAGTTCGCCCTTGGCGCCGTGTTCTGCGCGCTGGCAGGTGTCTTTTTTGCGAATGCGGTAGCGAGACGGAAGAAGGAAACGGAGAGCGCCGCCGCGTCTGCGGAAGCCTCGAGGCGCGATCGCCCGAGCTGAGGATCATTCGTGGTCCACCCGTGCGCTCTCCGACCTCGTTGC
Organism: Planctomycetota bacterium; assembly: GCA_016719295.1. GTDB lineage: Bacteria > Planctomycetota > UBA1135 > UBA1135 > JADKAF01 > JADKAF01. The sequence goes on along the minus strand of JADKAF010000001.1, from coordinate 3,985,139 downwards.
GCAGCTCGAGAGGCTGGAGCGGTTCGGGAGCGAGCTGCGACGGCGCGTTCGGGAGCTGGTCGCGGTTGTCGAGGCGAACGTGTCGGGGTAGTCGTGGCGACGACGCGCGCTCCACATCAGGCCGATCTCAAGGATGAACGTAGGTCGCCGGGTTCGAGAGGAAGATGCCGTTCGCGACGCTGCCGCCCGCGCCTTGCCACGTGAAGCGCGCTCCGATCACGAGCGGATCGTTCGGCACCGCGACATTCATCGCGAAGTGTCGGCCTGCGCCGATCGACCCTCCCGCGACGAAGAGAGGGCCGATGCCGAGGTCGATCCAGAGTTCGCCGAGAGCACCGAGCGGGATCGGATCGCCGGGTAGCCCGACGAAGAGCCCGAAGGCGTCTCCTGCTAGCCCGAAGAGATCGATCGAGACGCTGCCTCCGAGCGGCGCCCCCGTAGCGCGGAGAGACGGAATCTCGAGGTTCGCGACGGAGATCGCCGGAGAGATCGAGGGTGCCACGCCGCTCGGTACGAATGCCACGGCGGGGTTCGTTCGCACGCTGCCGCTGCCGGTCATGGCCGAAGCGACGTAGCCCGGGGCGCTGCCCGCGACGATCTGCGTCGTCGCGTCTCCGAGGATCGTCCAGGTGCTGAGCTGGCTGCTCAGACCCAAGCCGAGCCCAGCGGAGCTCGAGGGTCCGTAGGTGAAGAAGGTGCCGCCCTGCGCACGGCAACGCGAGAGCGTGATCTGCGAGCTCTCGGCATGGATGCCGTGACCTGCGGGAAACTCGTAGATGGAGTTCAAGCCGTCGGTCCCCGAGCACTCGGTGTCGGTGGCGATCAGGGTCGATCCGCGCGCAAGGACACCGGGCTGGCCGCGAAAGCGCGAGCGCGCGAGCACCACGGACGCTGCATTCTCGATCCGCAAGGCGGGAGAACCGTTCTGGAACAAGCTTCGTGCGATGCCATCGATCCGGATGTCTTCGAGGTGGACCTTCCCGGCGCACGACAAGACCTCGATCCGCGGGAGAAGAAATGTCGCGGGAACGGTCTCGAACCCGAGCATGGTGAAGGTCTCGTTCGCCGGCAGGCCGCTCACCACCACGGCGGAAGCGTGCAGGGGCTGGGGCCGCGCAATCCTCACGCCAAGGCCGCCCAGCATCGTGAGACCCTTGTTCGTCTCGAACGACGTGTAGTTCCCCGGCCGCACGATCAAAAGATCGCCGCTGCTTGCGGCCGCGACGGCAGCGGGCACGTCGGTGAAGCTCGTGCCGGGGCCGTTCGTGGCGTCGACAATCCACGTGGTTTGCGCCAAGGCGCAGGAGGAGGCGAGTAGCGCGGCGAGAATCGATGTGGCTTGGCGAGCAGACATGTCTACCTCGAGCTCGAGAGCTGAGAGTGGCTGGGAGATAGTAGTCGGCGAACTTGCATCGACCATCTCCACAAGGTCGGAAGTGTCAGGGGCCGCGGCATCCTCCGCCGCCGGGCTCTCGCCTCCTGGCGCCCATCCCCGCCAACCTTCATCCGCCTCGAAGCACCCGCAGGACGTGCATGGCGCGCTGCGACGGCCGGGGCGGAGCTCGTCGCGGAAAGTCCGGTTCGGACTGGCGGGGAGCACGGTGCAGAATCAGGGCTCACGGAACCCAGTGACCGTACTGGATGTTCCGAACGCGCAGCGAGACTCGAACCTTCTCAGTATTTTCAGACGCCCTTGGACACATCACGATGAAAGCGACTCGACTCTGTGCGCTGTTCCTCGTCGCGGCATGCGCCGCCCCCGCTTCGAACTCGCCGACACCGCCGCTCCCCCCGCCAGGCTGGGTCCGCGAGACGCTCCGGTTGCCACCCGAATTCGCTCCCGACCTCGCACTGGGAGTCGAGTCCCTGATCTTCGCGCCCGGCTTCCGCGACCCTGCGTCCGACGAGTACTGGACCTACGCGTTTGCGGTCTGGATGGACGAGTCGCTGCCGGATGCCGCCGCTCTCGATCGCTGGCTCGAGACCTACTACGACGGCCTCATCTCGGCGGTCGCCGCGGCGCAGGGCACGGAAGTCGAGGACGAACCCGCCGACGTGCGCGTCGAGTGCATCGCGCCAGATCTCTTCGACGCCACGATTCGTCTCATCGATGCGTTCGGAACCTTCGAGCCGTTGACCCTCCACCTCGTCGTGACGTGCGCTTCGACTGACAGCGCGACGATGCGCATCCGCGCGAGCCCTCAGCGGAAGGAGCACAAGATCTGGCACTCGCTCGAAGCGGCGGCGGCGAGCCTCGAGAGGCCTTGACGCGCGCGTCCGTCGGGAGGCCACCGGCTCCGAGACCTCCTGGCGCTCGTGGAGAGGTGGCTGGGGTAGGTGCGGAGGCGGTTGGGGCGGAGCTCGTCGCGGGGAAGTCGGGTTCGGGGCGACGCGGAGCACCGCTCGCCACCAGGCTTGCTGGTCTCCCGCCTCGCCGGTTCACGCTCTCTCGAGAGGTCCCTCGCTTCCGTGCCGCGCGCTATCGCCTCCGCGAGCAGGAGCAAGCCTCCTCCATCGAGTAGCCCGCAGCGCATCACAAGACCCTGCCTCTCCCGCCTCGCCTCCATAACTGCTCGCGCAACTCCCCTGCCCTTCGCCGTGCTTGGGCTCCACGCCATCCTTCGCTGTGTCATCTCGGCCCAAGGCTTCGCGTGGTTCGCCTGCGCTGATTCTCATCGGTCGACGATCGGCGCATTCCGCTGCGCAGGTTGCGGCATGTATCCGGCTTGTTGCTCGCAATGCACGAGCAAAGCCGCGGCTCCTCGACTCGAGCACGCCCCGAGCGAGGTGCCGATGCGCTGCTCGGCTCTCGGCCTCCGGCCTTCCTCGGGCGGCTCGTCGTTCTCGGGGCCGCTACCGAGGGAACCATGGCTCACGTTCCTCGGCTCGATCGATGGTAGCAGCAGTGATCGCATCGCGCCCTTCTCGCCATCGCCGAGCGAGAGCCAACGAGTCGTGCGTCCTTCTTGGAATCGGCATGTCCCGAGGGTTTCCCTCCGGGCTCAGAGATCTCTCTTTGCGTTCGGATCCTCCAGCGCCTCCCGCGCTGCGGCGGAACGAAAGCGCCCCTGCGGCTCTGGCGAGCCCGCAGGGGCGACACGATAGGAGTGGACCGCCTTCGCCCCCCGGAGGCGATCAGCGATTGCGGAGATAGAAGCGGAGCGGCGTCGGCACATGGCCGGGCTTCTCGATCGATAGCTCGACCTCGAAGCGCGCGCCGGACTGCGTCGGCCAGTGCGCGGTCGACAGATTGTAGATGTACTTGTCGACGTCGAGCCGAAGCAGAGCGCCGGCGTCGTTGCTGAGACCGCTGTCTTCGACGACGGCATTGTCGATCGGCGTGCCACCGCTGCCGAGCTGGTAGATCGCGGCGATGCGGACCGAGAGCGACGGATCGAAGCCGCCCTCGCAGCCGACGACGACCTTGATCGGCACGGTCTGACCGGGACGGATCTTGTTGTCGACGTTGGCGTCGAGCGGGCGCAGGAGCTGACAGGCGAGCGGCCCGCGCAGCACGAGCACCTGCACGCCCGTCGTCGCGCGATTGCCGGCGTCGTCGGCGACGGTCAAGCCCACGACGTGGCTGCCGGGTGAGAGCGAGCTCGGCGAGCACTCGATGTCGAGCGTCGCGTCCGCGTTGTCGCTGGCGTTCGCGCCGAGCAGCGCTGCGTTCAGCGCGATCTCGCGGCCCGCGCAGTCGGTGACCAGCTGCACCACGCCGCTCGGCACCTGCAGGTGCGGCGGCTCGCGATCCTCTACGAGGACGTTGAACGAGCAGCTCGTCTGGTTGTTGTAGATGTCGCGCGCGTAGCAAGTGACCACGCTCATGCCGAGCGGGAAGGTGCTCCCCGACCCCACGAGAGCGCCGTTGGCGAAGCACTCGAGCGCGACGTTGGGGTCGATCTGCGAGGTCGCCGTGACGGTGAACGCGACGGCAGCCGTGCTCATGCCGGCATCCGTGCCGACGGAGATGTCCGACGGACAAATGATCACCGGGGCGGTGACGCGACGAACCAGGATGCGGAACGAGGTCTCTGCATGGTTGCCGCGCGAATCTGTCGCGGTGCAGGTGATTAGGTGCGAGCCTTCGGGGAACAGAGTCGAGTTCGAGAAGACGGCTTGTCCGATCTCGTTGCGGCAGATCACCGAAGGCGCGAAGCCGCTATTGTCGCTCGCCTGCACCACCCACGTCACGCGCGTGCTGAGCTCGCCGGGAGTCAGCTCCAAGACGATGTCCTCTTCTGGCTGCTGGGTGAACATCGGCGGAGTCGTGTCGACGATGCTCACGAGGAAGGAGCAGTTCCGCGAGTTACCTGAAGCATCGCGCACGGTCGCGGTGATGTTCCAGTTGCCGAGCGAGCGCGAGCTCGGGGAGAAGGTGATCGTCGGCAGCGGATCGAAGTCGTCGATCGCGCTGATGCCGAGCTTCTGCGCCGTGAACACGGTCTGCAAGCCCTCGACCTCGAGGACCTTGTTCGCACAGCCCAGGAGCGTCGGCGGCATGGAATCTTGGATCTGCACGACGAAGCTCAGCCGCGCGACTCGCTGGCCGCCCTCGAGCACCTCGGCTTCGACGACGGATGCGCCGAGCGGGAAGAGCACCGGTCCGACGCCGACCTGGCCGAGGGCAGCGGGCGCTTCGTGAAGCACGCGCGCGCCGGTCGTATCCCTCACGCGCAGCACCGCGCCGTTCGAAGGTGCGCCTTCGATCTCGAGGAGCAGATTGACCGTCGCTTGAAACACTCCCGGATCTGCGGGCTGCGCGACGCTGCTCAAGAGGAGGATCTCGACTCGAGGGAGATCGAGCTCGCGCACCTTGCGTGCGAGCTGCTCCGCGTAGAGGACATCTCCCTCCAGATCGATGGCCAGCCCGAGCGCAGCGTGCACGTTCGCGGCTTGGGCCGGCACTCCATCCGGCATCCGCGGGTCGAGAGGGGCGCCACCGGCGAGCTTGTGTGTCGCGTTGGTAGTCATGCTGCGCCGCCAGATCCCGCCGGAACCACAGAAGATCGGATCGCCATGAGCATCCAGCTCGACGTCGAGCGCGCTCCCGGCCACGACGGTATCGATCACGCCGGTCGAGAGATCGACGCGACGCAAGGCGACGTGGTCCGCAATGAACAGACTCGCGCCGTCCGTGGCGACACCGCGCGGGGACGTGAGGCCGCCCGCTATGGTAGAGATGATGCCCGTCGTTCGATCAATGCGACGGATACGCCGACCGGTGCCCTCGGAGAAGTAGAGGTTGCCTGTCGGATCGATGGCGACATCGGTGATTTCGTATGCGCTGGCGGCCGACGCGGGGCCGCCATCGCCGAGGTCATCGAGCGGGTTGCCGCCTTCGCCGTCGATGTATCCAGTTGGCCAGCCCGTGCCAGCGACGCTCGTGATGATCCCGGTTACGAGGTCGATGCGGCGCAGTCGGTAGTACTCCGCGACGTAGACGGCGCGGCCAGGTTCCACGCACATTCCGGCCGGCTGGTACATGCGCGCTGAGCTTGCGAGTCCGCCGTCGCCCAACGCCGGCCCCGTGGTCGCCGACGCTCCTGGAGTCCCCGCAATCGTCGAGATGATGCCGGTCCCGGGATCGAGGGAGCGAATCGCGAAACTCCCTGCATCCGCGAACCAGATGCGGCCGTCGGGCAGCACCTCGATGCCGGTGGCCGCGAGGCCAGCGCGGAGAGGGCTGGTTCAATCGAGCCAGGAGCGCGGATCCGCCGTTGCCGAAGAAGCCCTGAGCACCCGTCCCGGCGATGGTCTCCACGACTCCGGTCGCAGGATCGTAGCGTCGAACCCGATGGTTCCCGTTGTCGGCGATGCACAGTCGGTCCTGTCCATCCACGGCGATCCCCAGCGGCCCCGAGAACGTCGCCGAAAGAGCCGGGACGAGGTCGCCGAGGTCGTCGGCAGGATTGCCGCCCTCACCGTCGAGCGCGCCCGTCTGGGTTCCGTTGCCAGCCACGGCCACGATGTTGCCGGTGGCAGCATCGATGCGGCGAATGCGGTGTGTGCCCCACTCGCTCAAGTAGAGATTCCCCGAGCTGTCGAAGGCCATCCCTCCGACCTGCCTCAGTGCCGCCGCCGTCGCGGGGCCGCCGTCGCCCGTCGATCCGAACGCACCGGTCCCGGCGATCGTCGAGAGCGTCGACGATCCGGAGTTCACGCGACGCACGCGATTCCCCTCGAAGAAGTACAAGCTCCCGAGTGCGTCGAAGGCGATGACGCTCGACGTCGTTACGCCTGCGTTCGTGGCCAGCGTGCCGTCGGGAGAACTCGCCCCCCAGAAGCCGGTCCCAAGGACCACCGTGAGCGTGGCGTCGGGCTCGAGACGCCAGACGAAGCCTCCACCCCCGCCGAGAATGTGCAGTCGTCCGGCGGAATCGCACGCGATGCCACCACCTCCGAAGATGTTCGCCGCGAGAGCCGGTGTTCCGGTCAGCGGCCCTCCACCGGCGATGGTGCGCACGGTGCCTTCCTGAGAGAGCGCCGCAGAAGCACAGGCGAGTAGAGCGAGAGCGGGAAAGAGCGTGCGCATGGCCAGCATCCTCCGGTGACGGACACGACTTTGCTGGGCGTCGGTGGATCCTTCGCCCGTGGCCGGTTCCGCGCTGGCCGCATCGTTCCGCGGAGAATCTCGAGTTCGCTTCGCGAGGCCTCACAGCTGCCAACGCGGGAGCGTTGCTTGGCCCCGGAGCTCCGACTCGGTTTGGGACTCCCCGCTTGCCGTGCACGGCGGGATAGATGGGATGAGAAGGCCAGCCCTGCTCCCTCTCCCGACCTCCAGGACTTCTCTGTCCGGATGTCCGGCACCCCAGCAGCCATGCCGGGTCCGGGGCCGTGGCATTCGCCGCGTCAGGCGCCTCGCTTCTCGTTCTCCCCAAAGCCCCGTCGGACGCGCATGGCGAGCTGCGAAGGTTCGGTCGGCGGGGCGGAGCTCGTCGCGGAAAGTGCGGTTCGGGCTGACGGGAAGCAGGGAAGGCGCTCGTGGCGACGATCGGCCGTAGCTGGGTCCGTAGAGCTGAGCGAGCTGGTCGAGAACTGGATCGCGGTCTCGGTGGGTGGATTGGAGCTCTTGCAGAGCCGCGTGCGTAGCTAATCCATCGCGGGCCGTGCGCGCTCCTCGTGGCGCCGCGCTCCTCACCTCCAGCGCGCGCATCCGCACTCGCGAGTTGCTGCGTTCAGAAACGCGAGTCGAGGAAGAGCGGGAAGCTAGGTTCTCCCACCGTGCACCCGGTACCCGCCGTCGCGAAGAAGATCTGCGCCACGAGCGGCAGGCCGAGCGCGGGCAAGCTCGCTGGAACCGGGAAAGAGAATGCGAGTGTTCCGGACGGCGGGAGAAATGCGCCCACGACGACGATCGGGCCCGAGAGATCCGGATGAACCGTTCCGCCGCAGTCCGCAAGGAACGCGGGTGCGGAGCGCACGCCGAGGAGGAGGAACGCCGTCGCGGAGGCGGGGCCTTGCAGCGCGATCGACCAAGATCCTCCGGCGCGCACGGTCGAGCTCGCATCGAGCCGTCCGGTCTGCCCGAGCGGGAAGGTCGCGCTCCCCGTGCCGGCGATCGGAGCACCCGGCTGTGCGGGCGGGCATGTGCCCGGCAGCCCCGGCTGTCCCGGTAGGAGCGCACAATCGAGCAGCACCGCGGACGACGCGGCGTCGAGGAAGAGCGCGTTGCCGCCGTTCCCCGGCGGAATGCAGAACGGCGCCGAAGGCGCCGCGCTGCCGTCGCCGCCGGCGAAGGTCGTGCCGGTTGCGTAGAGAGCGCTGCTGCGCAGATCGCAGCCGTCCGCGCCGCTCGCTGCAGATGTCATCGGTGAGCTGCCGTTGATGCGGCAGCCGTGAAGATGCACGGTCGAGCCCGACACGCGCAAGCCGACCTCGAAGCTGCGCACTGCGTCGCCGCGCAGCTCGCAGCGCACGAGCGCCGTGCGCGCGCTGCCAGCGATGTAGGCACCCGGCGTCGCGCTCTGCGCGAACACGGCGAGGAAGCGGCAGTCCTCGACGCTCACCGTGCCGGCGCAGTTCGTGACGAGCAACGGGGCGAAGGAGCTCGAGATCACGTCGATGTGCCGCACGACGACGGAGCGCGATACGTCGATGTCGGAGATCGCCAGGTTCGCGGTGAAGCCGAGGCTCACCGCTCCGGGGCCATCGCCCTCGACGACGAGCGACTTCTGCCGGATGGCGAAGGCACTGTAGGTCCCCGCGCGGACGAGGACGACATCGCCGTCCGCAGCCGCCGTCACGGCTGCTTGGATGTCCGTGAAGTCGACGCCCGGACCGGGCTGCGTCGCGACGACCCATACGCGTTGGGCGAAGCCATTGGTAAAGATCGCGCTCCAGCAGAGCGCAGTGCACACGAGGTAGCGGAGCGGCATCGAGGGATCCTCCGTGTCGCGTCTCGAGAGAGCTCCACCCACGAGGAGCCCGTTCCGAGCATGGATCGCCGGAGCACATGAGTCAACGCGGGTGTGCTGCGGACGCTCGAGTTCGGGCGGGAGGGGTCTTCGGCCGAAATCGCGGGTCAGCGAGCGCGCGCTAATCGTCCGGAGGAATCGCCGCCGGAGTGGCGATCGCTGCGCCCATCGCAGCAACGATTCGAGCCTGTTTCCGTTCGGGCGTGACGGATGTCGGTGCTCCCCGTCAGACCTAACCGGACTCTTCGTGACAAGTGTCGTCACGCCGGTTCGGAACCGCGAGGACACCGCTCGAATGCACCTCGCTCTCCGGATGATTCAACGGGCAAGCTCCAGCGGATTCCGGCCACCCCGCGAGCTCCGTCGTCACCGCCGCGACCTCGTGATCGTCGCGAGCGACTCGCCTCCCCGGCCTCTCGCCCTCCGCCCTCGACCTCCGCCACCGGCTCCGAGGCCTCCTGGCGCTCGTGGAGAGGTGGCTGGGGTGGAATTGCATGGGTGACGAAGCCGCTTCCGATACGCGCGTTGCCTCGCGCGCAATGGGGGCCCTCAGAGTGACGCGTCGTCGAGGCCCAGAAACTCCGCCATCTGGCCCGCGAGGTTCTCGCGAGAAACTCGCACGCATGCCCTCTCGTCTCCAACGCCGCTACGATTCGCACGTCCGCGACCTCGTTTCGCAGCACGGCGACCTGAAGCTCGCCATCGCCCACGGCGTTCCCCGCTCGACCGCGGCGGGTTGGCTTCGCTCCGGACCGCGACCGCTCCTCACGCTCGATGACGGCCGCGATCGCGCCACGCTCCACGCGGAGAACCTGGAGCTCCGCCGTCAGCTCGCGCGAGCCGGCGCGTTGCTCAAGCTGCTGCTCGTCGTGATCCGCGTCCTCGGCCTCGACTTCCATGGGGGCCGCATCCTCGAGCAGCGATCGCGCGAGCGCATCCTGCGCGCGATCACGAGCGCCCGCGAGCATGTCTCCCTGCGACGCGCCCTGCGGCTGATCCGTCTCTCGCGCTCGCGCTTCCACGAGTGGCGGAGAAAACCGATTCGCTGTGGCATCGCCGAGGTCGAAGAATGTCCTCGTCGATCACCGACCCGACTGACGCCTGACGAGATTCGCACGGCCCGCGAGCTCGTGACCAGCGAAGAGCACCGCCACATCTCGACCGATCGCCTCTCGATCCTGGCGCAGCGGACAGGCCGCCTCTTCGTCTCCGCGAGCACGCTCCACCGCTTGATCCGCGCGAGAGGTTGGAAGCGCCCTCGTCGTCGTCTGCATCCGAAGTCGCCGAGGCAAGGCATCGCGGCCTCAAGGCCGAACGAGACCTGGCACATCGACACCACCGTGATCCGTCTCGTCGATGGGACCAAGCTCTACCTGCATGCCGTGCTCGACAACTTCTCGCGCCGCATCCTCGCGTGGCGGCTCGCGGCAGGCTTCGAAGTCGCAGGCACCCTGGCCGTCCTGCACGAAGCAGGCTCTGCGCTCGCGCCCACCGACCTTCCTACGGTCCTTGCCGACGGCGGCAGCGAGAACTTCAATGCGAGCGTCGATGCGCTCCTCGCCCAGGGTCGGATCCGCCGCGTCCTCGCGCAGGTCGATGTGCGCTTCTCTAACTCGATGATCGAGGCCTGGTGGCGCTCACTGAAACACCAGTGGCTCTTCCTACACGAGCTCGCGAACCAGGACCAAGTCGAGCAGCTCGTGCACTTCTACGTCGAGCAGCACAACACCGTGATCCCTCACGCCGCGTTCCGCGGCCAGACGCCCGACGAGATGTACTTCGGAACCGGCGCGGGCGTGTTCGAGGAGTTGGAGCTGAAGAAGGTGGAGGCGAGGAAGAAGCGACTCGAGGCGAACCGAGCAATGCGCTGCGCGACGTGCGCGGGAGGTGGATGACGAAGCGCGCGCGCTCATCGAGCCGGCAGTTCGGACTCGCGCTTCGGTGCGCGATTGGCTGCGGTGCGCCTACAGCACAAGCGGCGACCGGGATCCACCGGAACTCGACCGTGTTGGGTGGGCCGGAGAGCGAGGTGCGTTCGAGTGAAGGAGCACCGCGGTCGCTCGCGGCGCCGCGGGTCCGAACCGGAGTGACGAGACTCGTCGCGAAAAGTCCGGTTCGGGCTGACGGGGAGCACGGCAGCTGCTCGAGGCAACCGGACGGCGCGGTGCTCGTACCGAGGCAATCGTTCAAGCGGCGACCGCAGTAGACCGATGCAGCGCGGTCAAGTCAAACCGCTGGCGCGGGACAGGCAACTCCGCGGAGGAAACCTCATGGCTCGCTCGGTGCGGCATATCTCGCAGCGCTTCTCCGTCTCGATCCTCGGCGCGCTCGTTGTCGCCGCAACCGCAGCTTGCACGGGAGCGCCGCCGGCACGCGGGCCCTACCGGATGGTCGAGAAGGGTCCGGCGTTGGAGCGATCGATCGAGGTGTGCGACGGCTCCGCCGCGCGAGTCGCCGAGTTCCGCTGGATCGAGGTCGTCACGATCCCTTCTCACGTTGCCGAAGGCCGCTACATCCCGCCGGAGTGGTGCAAGCAGGAGGCGTTCCTTTCCTTGCGCGAAATGGGCACGACCGTTCCTGCGAGTGCGCACGTCGAATTCGAGCCGAGCGTGCCCTCCGCCTTCCGGCATGGATGGGACGACGTGATCATCACGCCGGGAATGATCCGCTTGGAGTGGACCAGCGGCGCCTTGCAGCAACACGCGATCTTGCGCATCGACTCCGTGGGTCAGCTCAGCGTCGAGACGCAGGAGCCCTTCAACTCCTTCGCCCTCGTGCCGCGCTGATCTCGACGAGAAGCGCCCGCCTCAGATCCCGATTGTCAGCTCAAGCCCGTTGCTCATCGACACCACAGCGAACAACGCGCCGCCGGGATCGATGACGACATACGGCCCGTAGATCCGCCCGCGGACGAGAAGCGGATCCGCAGGCACCGGCGCAGGCGTGCGGCCGAAGCCGTTCGCATCGGTGCCGATCGCGGGCGTCTCGATCCACGGCGGCAGCACGTGCCAGAATCCCCGAACGCCCGTCTCCGACCTCGGCCTCCCCGCCGTCCCCGAAGGCCTCCCCGCCGAGCTCGTCCAGTCCTGGTCCACGGCGGTCGCCTCGCTGACCGACCGCGAGCTTTCCGCGGTGGTCCTCCGCTTCGGGTTCAGGACCGGCAAGCCCGAGTCGTTCGCCGCCATCGGCCGTGAGCTAGCCGCTGAGCGCCGCGGATAGCGCACCGACAGCCGCGAGCCCGCCGACGCAGAGGACGAAGAGACCCATCGAGATCAGCATGCGCCGATGGATCGCGTGTCCGCTCGGAAGAAACGTGTCGGGCTGGAAGAAGCGGAAGCCCTGGAACAGCAGCGAGAACGCCGTGCGTGGCGGGGCCACGTGAGGCAGAAGCAGGAAGGCATGGAACGCGGCGGAGAGCCAGGCGCCTAGCGCCAGCAAGCCAGGCAGGATCATGAGCCACGCGACCATGGGCCAATCCTGTTCGAAACCCATCCCCGATTCCAGTGGCGGTCATTGCCCCCGACCCCGCCCCCACGAAGCGCGACCGGACGATCGCGATGAAGCTGGTCAAGCAGGCCGACCGCGAGCTGGCCCGCGCCATCGAGCAGTGCGTCGGTCGCGAAGATCTCTTGGCAGAGCTTCAACGCACGCGGAACAGGATCGCGGTTGGGCTGCGCGAGATCGCGCAACGCCGACGGTGCCCGCGGCGAAGCAGGTGCCCTCGCCCACCGGCAAGCGCAGTAGCCGTCCCGCAAACGTCCAGGAGACCGCGCGCCGCGCCGCTGTGCTCGAGCGCGTTTGCATAGGCGACTACGGCTTCTTGTCAGGGACGCGAACGCCGGGCCGATGCATCTTCACGAACTCGATCGCCTGATCGACGACGTCGTAGTCCTCGTCGGAGTAGATGAACACCGGGCCGAAACCGGTGTCGAGGCGCAAGGTCTCCAAGGAGATGTCGTCGTGCCGCATGGGTAGCGCGTCGCGGAGCTCGTCCCTCACCACGTCGACCAGCCCCTCGGTGATGTCGTCGATGACGACGTACTTGTACTTCAGGAGCTCCTTCGCGGCGCGCTTCGCGGGGAAGTCTCCGGCGTCGTAGATGAAGCGCTCCTTGGGAAACTTCGGCATCGGATCAGCTCAGGACCGTCGCTCGCGGCACTGGCGCACACCTGCGCAGGATCACCTTCCACCCGTTCCGCGCCGCCGCAGCCTCCGCCACGATCTCGGCGACCTCGGCCGGGTCGTCACACCCTGCGGAGATGCGCTGCGTACGGCAGTATTCAATCGCAAGCTCTCTTCGCTCCCGCGCACTCTGTGAGCGTTCAAGGATCCTTGCGTACGCTTCGCACGAGTAGGCAAAGGTCTCCCGTTTGCTGAACTCGATGTCGAGCAGCCACTCACGCGTCCGCGTCCGCCGCAGGCCCACCACGTCGCGCTTGCAGTTGTGGAAGATGTGCGCGACCTCATGGACGACGAAGTCGGCGAAGGGATCGTCGTCATCGAAGTAGGCGGGCGAGACGTAGCACGTCGTCCCCACGCTCATGCCGACGATGCTGGGTGCGACCTCACCGAGCAGCTCGGCGTCGAGGCTCTCGAGATAGAGGTTGGCGACGCTCCAGGCGGTGCTGTCGAAGCCAGGCCGGCGGAGCAGAAGTGCGATCGTGTCCCTGGTCACGAAGAGGACCGACCTCTCCACGGCAGCCAGAACGAGTTCCTGCTCCGCGCGCGGGAAGAGACCGCGGACCATCGGCTCAACCTTGCGGCGCGTGAGCGCGGCGGTGTCAGTGACCGGCAGCGGACCGTGTGCGCGACCATCCGCGAGGCGATGGACCTCGCGAAGGAGTGCCTCGCGGAGATCGTGGTGTGCGCGATTCGCGCGCTCCATGACGCCGGCACCTGGCCACGCAGACGACAGCGGGTCGGTGTTGCCGGTTCGAAGGTAGCGCTCGATCTCGGACGCGATCTCGGTAGGCTTGTGCTTCACGGCGACATAGTAGTCGAGGCCGATCGGTCAGCGCGCACACCAGCTCCACCACCGCGCGCTGGAGGTGCTGCGCCACCGTGACGTGACGCGCCCGGTCCGCACCGCTACCGAACCCTGAGCCCGCCGTCGTCACCGCCGCGCCCTGGCGATCGTCGAGAGCGCACTGCGCCGGGAGCCTCGCCGACCCTCCGCTCTCCGCCCTCGACCCCCGCCACCGGCTCCGAGACCTCCTGGCGCTCGTGGAGAGGTGGCTGGGGTTGGGGGCGGGGCTCGTCACGAAAAGTCTGCTTTGGGCTGACGGGGAGCATTGCTCGCCGTCAACTCCAGCGGCGCCGTGTCCAGTCACGGACTAACGCACCGGCACGAGCCCCACGGCGTCGATCTCGTTCCAGCCCTTCACCAGCTTGGTGTCGAGCGTCAGCTTGACCCGCACCACCAGCGGTGACGGCTCGGCGAATGCCGCCTCGAGCACGCCGATCTCGCCAGGCGCGTAGACGGTCGCATCCGGTCCGCGCCACACCGCCGTCGTCGCACCGGTCGCATCGACAATCTCGATCAGGACCACCGCGCCGGGGTTCCAGCTCTGCACGACCCGCACCGCCTTGGCGCGCACCGGCGGATCGAAGTCGAGTTCGAGCCATTCCGCGCCGCTGTCGGCCTGCTTGCTGCACCACGCCTGCCCGTTGTCGCCCGCCCGCGCCACGCGCGGTGCCCCGACGGCGCGCTCGGCGCTGTAGTCGCCAGCGGTCCGATACACCGAACTGGCGCGCGCACCGCTCGCCCACTGCACGTCCTGGCCTGGCTGCTGGCCGACCGGATGGCCAACCGAGCCCGGCGCCGGCGCGCTTGGCTGGCCCGGCGTCACCTTGGTCCCCGCCGCACCTCCACCGGTCGCGGTCGCCAGCGCCGCCCGCCAGTGCGGCTCGAAGTAGCGGTCGGTCTCGGTCTCGACCGCGGCGAGCCGCTCTTGCAGTTCGGCCAGCGCGACCGCGAGCCTCGGCTCGTCCGCCGGCAGCGGCGGCATCGCCGCCAGCACGGCCGCGGCCCGCGCCCGATCACCGCCGGCGAGCTCGACCTCCGCGAGCAGCAGGCTCGCGCGCGCCGACGGCGATTCGGTGGCCAAGACGATCGCGAGCGGCCGGATGCGCACCAGCGTCGCCGCCGCTTCGGCGAAGCGGCGTTCGTCCCGCCGCAGGAACGAACGTACCTGCTGCACCTGCTGCCGCTGCAGCCGCACGTCGGCGAGGCCGAGCGCCACCGCCGTGGCGCGCTGCGCGACGCTGCCAAGCCGGTCGTGCGGCAGCACGCGCACCGTCAACGGTTCGGTCGCGACGGTGGCTCCACTCGGTAGTGCCAGACGCGCGACCACGGCGTATTCGCCCGCGGCGAGGGGCGTCGTAGCACTTCCCGGCAGGCGCAGCCACCGCGGCCCGCTTTGTTGTCCGGCGACGAGGTTCTGCAGATTTCCCGCGCCCATCGGCGGCACCGGCTCGAACGGCCACGCCAACGACTGGCCCGCGCCGTCCTGCACCACCAGCGTCACCTCGGCCGGCAGGCGATCGCCGGAGAACTCCGGCACGCCGAACCGATCGCGCGCCGCGAACTGCGCCGTCGCCGCGAACGTCACCGCCAGCAGCAGCGGGTCGCCCGGCGCGATCTCGCCGCCGGCCAGGGCCACGAGCCCCACTTGCGGCGCGGGCGCGCCATGGATCGTGAATGCGATCGACGCCGACTGCACGCTGCCGCGCCAGCCCCGACCGTCGCTGCTGTCGAGTTTCGCCTGCACGGTGTAGCGGCCGGGCGGCAACCGCAGCCGTCTCAGCTCGGCCTCGTCGAGCGACGCGGCGAACGGCGCCGGGCGGCGGGCCCGCAGCCGCACCACGCCCCATTGCTGCGTGGTCGACCAGTTCGCGTTGATCGGTGCGCCGTCCGGCCCGCGCAACTCGATCGACAGTTGCCGACCGAAGTAGGTATCAGGGTCGCCGAGCTCGAGCACGGTCGCGTCGTCGACGCCGCGCAAGCCGAGCGTGGCGATGACGCCGATCAACTCGTCGTTGCGCCGATCGGGTCGATCCGCACCGAGCAGCTCGAGATGCAGCCATGGCTGCTGGGCGAGCACCGCCGCGTTGGCCACCCAACACGCGAACAGCAAGCAGAGCCGAGTCATTTCCGGATGGTCCAGGTGGCCTTGAAGATGCCAGCACCGCCCGGCTGTGGGAACACCTTGCGCTGGCTGCCGGTCCACAGATTGGTGTCGATCGAGGCATGGTCGCTCGTGTCCGGCAGCGCCGCCAGCAGCGGCGCCAGCTGCGGCACCTGCCAAGGCATGAACTCGGGCACCTTATCCAGGCCACCGCGCGGACGCAGGGTCTCCAGCTGCCGGTAGGTGGCCACCTGATACAGCCGACGCATCCATTCCTCGAATGGCAGCGTGCCGGACCAAAGTCGTCGTTGCGGATCGAGCTCGAGCGAAAAGCCACCGCCGCCCAGCAGATCGGCTCCTTTGGCGGTGCTCGTCTTGGTGGCGCCGCGCTCGCCGAACTCACCGGGCCCTTTCTCGTCATAGTTGTCGGTCTGGTCGACCTCCATCCTCGCCATCAGCAGACCACCGCTCGCCGGGCCGCTCGCGTTGTAGAACGCGAGCCGCGGCTTGCCGTCGACCATGGTCTCGCGCACGAACCCGACGAAACTACCGGACACCGTGGCACGGAAGTCGGTCTGCTGACGCCGCCGCACGACGATCACGTCGTTCTTGGTCTCGTCGATGTCGATGACGACCCGCAGCGAACAACGAAGCTCGACCATCACCTCACCGCGGTCGAGCAAGCGCACGGTCCGTTCGTAGCGCACCTGACGATCACCCTCCTGCACGACGACGGCGAGCCGGCAACTTCGGCTCGGCAACATCACCTTGGGCGCCGTGTAGGTGGCGCGGCCGCCGAGCGCTGTGCGATCGTTGCCGACCAGCGTGCCGACCGTGGCGTTGCCGCCGGCGATGCCATCGACGGACCAGCGCACGATCCGCGCGCTGTTGCGGCGCGTCTGGCGCACCGCGTCGGATACTGCGCTGCGGGCGATGACCTCGGCGCGACGCTGCGACTCGCGCAGCTCCCCCTGCGGACTCAGCTTCAAGGTCGGCCCGGCCGGCGTGGATGGGGCGAGGTCCGGCCCGCGTGCCGGCGGGTTGGTCGGCGGCGTGCCCGCCGATGCGGTCCCGGCCGGCGGCGGCACCGCACCCGGCGTGTTGCCCGCTGGTGGAGCTGGCCGGCTCTCCCATGCCGGCGCCCGCAACCGGATCGTCAACGTCTGCCCGAGGCTGACATGGTCATTGCCGACATCCAGGTCGAACAGCGTGCCGACCGCGAGCTTCGACCGCAGGCGCGACTTCTGGTCGGTGAGCCGGATCTCCTTGCCGCCGGCGGCACGCGCGCCGGGCTGCACCTCGCGCCATTCGCCGTTGCCTTCTTCGATCGTCACCACGGGTTCCGGCGGCGGCGGTGGCGCCTGATCTGGCGACACGTTCGCTGGCGGCGCCGGGCTCGGTTGTGGTCGCGGCGGGAACCAGCGCATCGTCGCCGGACCCCGCGGGCCGTCGAGGTCGAACTCGAACTGGCCGTCGGGGCCGGCGAGGCTAGATACGCGCGCCGGCTCCGGGCGGCGTTCGGGGTTGGGCGCCCATTCCACTTCCAAGGAGCCATCGGCCACGACGAGGGTGCCGCCCTCGGCCCCGATCATCCCCTCGGCCACGACCGGCTGCGGGTCTTCGATCGTGAGCTCGAGCTCGACGGCGGTGCTCGGCGCGACCGGCGGTGGTTGTTGGCTGGCCACCAGCACGGCCGAGGTGACCAGGGCCCCGATCCAGAACGCGAACAGCAATCGGAAGCGGGATAAGAGGCCCAGGCTGCCGTTCCGCATGGTTCGCGATCCGAGTCGAGATGTTGAGCTGCTTCCTGCCTGTATCAGGAGCGTGGCCGAGATGCCGCACTTCCGCTGGCCGAGACCGTACTCCGCGCCCGCGCTGGTGACAAGGCAGGCCATGGACGCGCGCCTGCGAGCAAGAGCTGAAGTTCAGCTCCTCGTGCCTATCCGCAGTGGTGTTTAGTTGAGTTCGCAGAGCGCGGCGGCGTGCGGTGAGCGGGACACCTGAACAGTTGCCCTGCGCTTCGTCGGGCCGAACCAGCCGTGCTCCGCGTCACGACTTCCTGGACTGTTCCGTCCGGAAGTCCGGCACCCTAGCTGCCATGCGAGGTCTGGGACCGTGGCATTCGTCGCTTCAGGTGGCCTCGCGTTCCGTCTTCACCAATCGTCCGTCCCGAATCACCCGTAGGCAGCGCAGGGCGCGCTGAGGAAGTTACGGCCGGCGCGACGAGTCTCGTCGCCGAATGTCCGGATTCGAGTGACACGGAGCAGCGGTGCATGCTCACGCCTGTCGCCGAGGCAGGTGATGCTCGTCCCGCCAGCTAGCCGCTGAGCGCCGCGGAGAGCGCACCGACAGCCGCGAGCCCGCCGACGCAGAGGACGAAGAGACCCATCGAGATCAGCATGCGCCGATGGATCGCGTGTCCGCTCGGAAGAAACGTGTCGGACTGGAAGAAGCGGAAGCCCTGGAACAGCAGCGCGGACGCCGTGCGCGGCGGGGCCACGTGAGAGAGAAGCAGGAAGGCATGGAACGCGGCGCAGAGCCAGGCGCCCAGCGCCAGCAAGCCAGGCAGAATCATGAGCCACGCTACCATGGGCCAATCCTGTTCGAAACCCATCCTCGATTCCAGTGGCGGTCATCGCCCCCGACCGCGCTCCCACGAAGCGCGACTGGACGATCGCGATGAAGCTCGTCCACGCCGCCGACCGCGAGCTGGCCCGCGCCTTCGAGCAGTGCGTCGGTCGCGAAGATCTCTTGGCAGAGCTTCGACGCGCGCGGACCAGGATCGGGGCTGGGCTGAAGGAGATCGAGCATGTGCCCGCGGTGAAGCAGGTGTCCTTGCCCACCGGGAAGCGCCGTGGCCGTCCCGCGAACGTCCTAAGCTCCGAGTTACCGCTTCCCCTTACACCGACTGTTGGCGATCATGCACAGCCACGCGAATCCGCTCACGTAGCCGCGGATTTGGCTCTGGTTCCAGGCGAGTCCCGCGGCACCTTGATCGACGCGCTCGAGGACGAAGAAGTGCTCGTGCGCCGCTGCGCGGATCACTTGCTGCTCGTGCTCACGGGCCAGGACTTCGGTTTCTCGCCGGCTCGGCGGCGCGACGCTCACGCAACGTCGAGGCGGTGCGGGCGTGGCGCGCGTGGTGGGAGAAACTGGCACGCTCGATCGGAATTACCCATGCGCTCGATTCGCTGCGCCGTCGTGCTCTGCTTTGCGCCGATCCTCACGCTGTTCGGCGCGTGCACCGGCCCGCGCTTCGAGCCGGTCGATCCCGAAGATCGCGATCGCACCGAGTGTTGCACGGGCACGATCGCGCGCCTCGACGTCGCAGAAGATGGCACCTTCGCGATCGAACTCGTGCCGAACGAGGCGGGAAAGCGCTGGCTCGCGCCTGGCCAGCGCATGCTCGTCTGCGAGATGATGCAGGCGGAGCGAGCACGGAATTTCGAGGACCTTCTCGCGGAGCTTCGCGTGGGCTCGCAGGTCGAGGTGTGCGGGTACTGGATCAAGGATGCCGAGCGCCCGAGGACCTATCTATTCCGCACGGTGACAGCGATCGATCGATTTCCGGAGTAGCTGATTCCACGCCGAGCTCCGGGCCAGCCCAATCCGAACATTCGGCGTCGAGTTCCGTCACGCCGAGCGCCGCTCTCTCCGCCGCCCTCGCGCCACTCCCCGCCCGGCCACCGACCAAGCCTCTCCCAGCCAGCAACCAACCGCGCTGCCTCGTCCGCCTCGTCTTCTGTGGCGCGCCGACCGTGAGCCGGCGGTCGCACCCCACCGCGCCCGGACCAAGATCGCGGCCGCGCCGCCGGAGGTCGATCGCCTGGCCGGGCGGCGGGTCGAGGGCGGTGGGAGCTGGGGTGCCGGATGTCCGGACGGAAAAGTGCTGGAGGTCGTGAGAGGGAGCAGCGCCCAATTCGGCCCGCAGGCCATTCTTTGCAAACTTGCCTTGCACCCCGTCGGGGCGAACCAGACTCTTCGCGACGTGTTCCTTGCGCGAGGCAAGCTTGGTCGAGTGGGATGAGATGACCTTGTCTCTGAAGCCTTGTTCGAAACCAAGTACCAATTACGCGGCGCGCAGGACGAGCCCGCATCCCCGCCCCCGCGTCACGCCCTCCGAGACGTACGACCGCGCCGCGCCAGAGCGAGAGCCCGAAGAGCGCGGACGGCTTGGCCCCTCTGTCGGCGCGCGAACCCCTACCGAACCCGGAGAGCATGGTCGTCACCACCGCGACCTCGCGATCGTCGACAGCGACGCTCTCCAGCCCTCCGCCCTCGACCTCCGCCACCGGCTCCGAGACCTCCTGGCGCTCGTGGAGGGGTGGGTGGGGTAGAGGTGGAGCTCGTTGATCCTGGGGCTGCTCGCCGGATATCCGGGCGGAAAATGCCAGGAGGTCGTGAGAGAGGGCACCGCTCTTACCCCTGAAACTCCTCGACAGTTGGTACTGGGTTACCAGAAGCGCTGCTGTCCCCGCCAATCGCGAGAATACGATCCGCAAGAGCTGCGGCACCTAACTCGCGCCGAGGAGTAGGCAGCGATTCTCGGGTTGCCCATACATCAGCGATCGGATCGTACTCCTCGTTCGCAGAGAGCGCAGGCTGGTTCAGTCGAACACCGCCGATCGCGTAGATCTTGCCGTTGAGGACGGCACACCCAAATCCGGCGCGAGCGGTTGGCATCGGTGACATCGTCAGCCACGTGTTCGTGAGTGGATCGTAAGCTTCAACTCTTGAGTACGAGGTGTCATTGTTCGACGTGGATCCGCCGATTGCATAGATCTTGCCGTTTACCGCGACAACTCCTAGACCCTGCCGAGCAGTAGGCATCGGCGCCAGAGTCGACCATGTGTCCGTTAGGGGATCGTAGACTTCATGAGTCGAGAGCAAAGCATGGCTAGGTGCGGGGGCTTGCCCTCCGATTACATGGAGTCGGCCTCCGAGGACCGCTGCTCCGGCAACCCATCGCGGCGTCGGCATCGGCGACAGCGACGCCCACGAGTTCGCAACGGGATCGAACCGCTCGAGCGCCTGATCCGCGTTACCGGGGCCGGACCCAGCGACAACGAAGACCTGTCCGTTGATCACGCCCGCAGCGGAATAGCCGCGCGCGGTGAGCATTGGTGCCCTTGGAGTCCACGAATTGAGCACGGGATCGTACTCTTCTACTGCCGTGCCTGGGTTCCAACTTGCCCCCGAGCCCCCGCCGATCGCAAGAACCTTCCCTCCGACCGTCACGACAACCAGAGCCGCGCGAGCGGACAGCAAGGAAGCCCTCGGTGTCCACGAGTCGGCGATCGTCACACTTTTCGCGTTGGAGAAGCTCAACGTTGCGGCCGGCCCGAATCCTTGCTGCGTCCAGCACTGAAAGATCGCGATGCCACCTATCAGCAACGGGTCGTTCGGGATCGCGAATGGAAACGTAATCGGCGCGCTCGTTACCAGAAACCCAGATGCGAGGGACAGAAATCCCGCGCTGGGGTCAACGGCTAAGCCGTAGTAGAAAGGTGGCAGAGGCATGAGGGCCGGCAACGTTCTGGCGCCTAGAGTAAGGACGTAGACTCCCACGGATCCGTTGTCTAGCGAGATGGCTAGTGTCCTTCCGATCACGGCCGTCGAGGACGATAGAGCTGGAGTAGAGGCGAACGATGCCGTGGCTTGCCCGCCCGGCCCCTGGACCATGAGAGTGTGACCTCCTGGAATCCCAGCGGACTTCTGAAGAACCAACTGCGTTGGCGTTTGCTGGAGAATGGGCTGCGCGATCCCGCCGATCTCGACGTTGGTAATCGCGCCAAGACCCGTGCCACTTACAGTTACGGGACCGACTTCGAACGCGTGCATGCTGTTTGGCGTCACGCTGACGATGGTCGGGGCCTGCGCGTCGGAGGGAACCGGAGGCAGGAAGAGGAGAGCGGCGAGGGTGATAGTGCGCATGAGTGGATCCTTCTGATGCGGGCGAACTCCGACCATAGCTGCTCGTGTGATGCCTGGGAAGGCGCAATCCTGACGGCCACAGTAGCCGCCCGCCAAAGTCAATCGCACTGCTCCCTCTCCCGACCTCCTGGACTTCTCCGTCCGGACATCCGGCACCCCAGTAGCCATGCGGGGTCCGGGGCTTCCTCGGGCCTCGTCCTTCAGGTTCTCCATGACCGCCGCGCCGGCTCGCGATCGATCGTCCGGCACGTGGATGAGGTGCGGGCACGTGGCAGGCGGCGCCGACGCGGCATGGCCGAACGAGATCTCAAGGTGCCGACCACCTCCCGCGCCTCCACGATCACGACGCGCGGATCCCATCGCCCGCCCTGGCGCCTCGGGATCCGGGAGGACGGTGGCGCGCCTCGGAGTCAGCGACCTCATCGGCAGCGAGGCCACGACGAGCTCGCGGATCGCGGCGCGTGCCCGGCGGCCGAGCTGTCCGGGCTGCTCCTGCTTCCTCGCCGCGCTCAGCGCCAGAGCAGCAGGTCCTGCGACTCCGCCAGCGGTTCTCGCCACTGGATCTTGGATTCGTACTTGTCGATCCACGCGAGCCATTGCTTGCCGAGCTCCGCCGCGACGGCTCCATCCTCAAGCGGCACGTAGTCGGGTCGGTCCGGGTTGCCAACGAACTCGTGCAGGGTGTTCTGCGCGGGCATCCCAGTGGAGTGCAGATCGAACGGCATCGCCGTGGAGTTCGGATCGGCAAGGATCTCGGCAGCGGCACGGAGCCCTCGCGCATCTCGGCGCCAGCTCAGCCCACGAGCGGCGTGGATGCGCAGCTGCCCTGTGGCCGTCTTGCTCTTCAGGCAAGCTTCGATGGCAGAGTCCGCTTCGGTGATCCTCCACTTCCCGAGGAGCTCGGGGATCCTGGCCTGCTCCTCGGACATCATGGCGAAGGTCATGCCGCTGGCTGCTTCTCCACGGCCTTCGCTCGCAACCGTCGCCTTCGCCCAGGCAATGGCGGCGGGCTCCCTCAGGCGCAGCAAGGCCAGGAGGCGCGCGTCGATGTTGCTGCTCGCGAGTAGAACGCCACCGCTCTCGTCCTTGGCCTCCTCGTCTTCCGCGTTCAGGGACTCGCGCAACGCGCTCTTCGACTCATCGCCGCCGCATGCGCCAAGGGCTTCGATCAGCCACGTCCAGCGGGTCTCGTCCTCCGCGGACTGAAGGAGCTCGATCACCTTGCCCTCGACCCCGGGATCTCGATGAGATCGGGCGAGAAGGATCGCTGACTCCACGAGCGGGCTTTCGGGGGCCAGCCACTCCAGTAGGGACTTCTTCGGGAGCTCCTTCTCCAGGCAGGCCAGCGCGATCGCGAGCCACCGGGCGATCCCCGGCTCGACGGCTTTCTCAGTGATCCGTGAGCGGATCGGAGTCGCAGCTGCCGTGGCCCCGGCGTCTGCCGCAGCTAAGGCGAGCGCCGAGATGACCGTGGGGCGCTTCTCCTTCTCCAGCGCCGCGACGAGCCGCGCGTGGATGCGAGACGCAGGAGCTTGGCTTCGTCCGATCACGCGTGCCGCGAGGGAAGCAGCACGCTCGTCTTCGGAGGCCACGATCTCGAAGAGCTGGCGAGCGCCATCGTCGTCGAGGCGGCACAGCACTCCGAGGAGTCGCACGCCGTAGCGCGGATCCTCTCGCTCGAGCGCGGCCTTCACGCGCTCGCGCAGGAGTGGAACGGCTCGGGCACCGAGCGGCTGGACCTTGTCGCCGATGTCGGCCAGCAGGACCCAGTCGGTCGATCTGCCGTCCAACCGCTCGAGCCGCTGCTCCAGGCTCGCTCGCTCTTCCGGTGAGAGATCGCTCTCGGTTTCCTGCGCAAACGCCATCGACACGGCGAGGAGCAGCGAGAGCGGGGCGGCAGCGGTGGCAGGGAGCATGGTTCGCCTCTACGGTTAAAAGCGAGAGGATAGATGGGCTCGCCCTTCGGGTGTCAGCGCGAGTCGGAAGGCGCCGGACGGGGCAGAACCCCTGGAGGCGGCGCATCTCGGGAGGAGCGTACGTCATCCGTGGCGAGGCGCTCCCGGACGGGCCGGTGGTCCGCCGCCACCCCCTCCTTGGTGCGCAATGTCCCGCTGTGTCCGACCACGAATTCCAGCGATCGGATCGCCCGATGGACCTGTCCACCTGCGTCGCGCTCTGTCACCCCATCCCGCGCAGACGCCGCAGAAATGGTGACATTTGTGGTGAGTCCGGCACTTTCCGGGCCTCTCCGCCCGGATGCGCCCGTTCGTAAGTCACGCCACCACAAAGACTTACGCGATGATCCCGGAGGGATTCGAACCCCCGACCCTCGGTTCCGAAGGACCATGCTTCGCTGGTCGCTAACGTATACGTATGTCCTACTATGTTCTCTAAAGTCCGACGTGTTCGCTTGTTGCGTTGAGGTTCGAAGCGAAAGCGGTTAGACTCCGAGTGCCACTAAGTGGCGCGATCTAGGTGCGCAATTGGGTGCAACAAGATCGCTCCGAAGTATTTTTCGGAGGCACATGGCTACTGCAAAGCGGCGCGCAAGCGGAAGCAGTCCGGGCGTCAAGATTTTACTTCTCAAGACGCCCGCCGGAACACCGTTCCACCAGGCTCGTTGGCGCGATCCGGACTCGGGCAAGCTCGTCTGCCGTTCGCTCGAAGCGCTTGGCGTGACCAGCGCCGAAGCGCGCCGAACGTGGGCGCTGGCGAAGAGCAGAGAGCTCGAGCGTCGGAAGGACGCGCTTCGCGAGGGTGCGCAGCCGAGGGCGGACCTGGCACTCGCGGCTGCGATCGGCGACTACCTACGCACAGCATCGACAACGACACGGATGTCGACCTTTGTGGGTTACGAAGCGTCCCTCAAGCTTTTCGCCGAGTGGGCGGCGAAGGTCGGCTTGAAGCGCACGAGCGAGATTACAGGCCGCAGCCTTGCGCTCTTCCGCGCGCATCTCATTGCGCGGCCGAGCGCAAAGTCGAAGAAGGGCGGACGCCGAGGAGAGCGCGCAGAGGCGCAGAAGAAGTGCGCGCCGCGGACAGTAAACAAGCATCTGACCGCGCTTCACACCGCGCTACGATCCTTCGCGCGCCTCGGGCTCTCGCCAGCTCTCAACCGGGACGTGCTCGCCGACTCGTTGGCCCACTTGTCGACACCGCGCCCGCGGCCGGCCTTCTTGACTCAGCACGAGACGCGCGGGCTGCTTGAAGCTGCGCTCGCGCACGACGCCGCGACCCACAAGATGACGCGCTTCGAGAAAAACGGACGGCTTGTCCCCGGCAGGACTCCGCGCTTCGAGGCGATCGCGCCGTGCTTGGTGTTCCTCCTGCTCTCCGGCGCTCGCCGCGGAGAAGCGCTGCAGCTCGAGTGGCCCGACGTCGATCTGGATGCCCGCGACGAACGCGGCTCCGTCGTCGGCGAAGTCACCATTCGAGCCGAGATCAACAAGACGAGGACCGAGCGTGTGATCGACCTCGGCGTCTCGCCAGCGCTGCGCCGGCTCTTGCTGGCGATGCGAGAACGCCGCAACGGCAGCGGCTCGGTATTCGGGATGACCCGAGACCTCGCGGTCACCTCGATGCGCCGCATGATCCGCGTCTTCGGCGCGCCGAATGGGAACTGGCAGCAGTTGCGGATCTCATGCGCGTCGATACTCGCAAACGCCGCTTCGATCTTCGGATCCGCGGCGCCATTTCGCGCGGCCGTGCAATTGGGCCACGGCGTTCAGGTTGCGCAAAAACACTACGTTGGCCTCTTGCGCGGCATCGATCCTGCCGCGCGCACCGTCGAGGCTGCCATGGGCATCGAGGACCTGGTCGACCGAGTCATCGAGCAGGCCGTGGAGCGCGGTCAGAGCGCAAGGGGCTGCGTGGCCGAGGAGCGGTCCGCGTGACCTACGCGATCTGCTGGAACTCCGTCTCGAGCGCGGCGATCACCGCAGTCTCGAGTGCGGCCCTGGCGTGGGCATCGAGCGGCCGGAGGATGGGGTGCCGCCTGCCGTCATGGGCGACACGGTCCGGGAACGAGAGCGAGACCCTGCCGCTCATCGTACGCCTGACTGCGACGCCGTCGATGCGGAGCGCTCCGTTCAGTACGAGGGAGAGCCAGCCGAGGAGGCCCTCAGCGCGGAAGCGCGGCGCTGACGGCGTGAAGCGCAGCTCGCTGAGCTCGAGCCGCGCTGGCCCTGCGTCGGAGACGACCACGATCTCGCAGCCGCGCCTTGAGGCTGCGGCGGTAGGGATCGGAGGAAGCGGGTGGCCGCGGTCATCGACCGGATCGTCGGCGACCTATGCGCGCGGCAGAAGAGGCCACCCAAGCAACGACACTCGGTGTCCGGCGCTGTCAGGCTGTGTGCCATGACGACAGCAAGATTCTGCCCGAGCCGGTCCATGTCCAAGAAGGCTTCTCATGCTAGCTGACTCCAGCGTCGAAGCATCTTCTCCACCCCTGCGCGATGCTGCGCGAGAACCTCGCGGACCCGTGGCAGAACATGTTCGACTCCTGCTCCGGAGATCGACTCGCACGGTGTCGAGCCGCTGCTTCCGTCGTCGGTCGGATCCTCGTCGAGGCCGTCCGATCCGGATGGATCCGTGGCCCGCGACCGAAGAGCGGTGCCGCACCCTGGCTCTGGATCGCACTCGATCGTGTCCAAGGGCTGGTCATCGAAGCGCGGTTCCCTGGCTGGCTCGCGAGCTTTCCTGAGCCAAGGACCATCCTCGAAGCGGTCGAGGAGATCGCATCCGAGGTTGAGAGGCGCGAGAAGGCTGTCTACCTGTTGCGCTATCCGTACCTCCCCGACGCCCTCGAGGAGTTCCTGTACCGCCACGTGGCGCATGAGGCGACACGATGGCTCCTTGGGCAGGGGCCCTGCGTTTCCGAGTGGGACGAGGTTGTGCTGCGACTCGAGAGCGGCGAGCAGCTCCGCCTGTTCGTCGAGTGGCGAATCACCGAGCCGGTCATCGAGGACGCCGACGCGCTGCGTGCGGGTATCGAATCAATCCTCCAGCGCATCGAGCGAGACCTCGAGCAAACGCAGGCAGAGAACCAGGCAGCGCCGCGCGTGAGCGACTCGCAGGCCGCGGCGAGCGCTGCGGATGATTGCAAACGCGAGGAGCTGGTACCTGCGAGAGACGAGCTCCTGAAGCGCGCCAGCCAGGTGATCCTCCGAGAGAGCGAGGATGGGACGGAGCTACAGCGCATCGACCGCACGGGGAACGTTTTGAAATCGATGCCCATCGCGGACCTCGGTGAAGGGAGATCGGCGTGGGCCAAACTCATCGCTGGTGCATGCAGCGCTGAGCGCGATGCACTCAAGGCTGTAGATGAATCGTCGGCGGCATCCGCTGATGTTGCGAGCACTGAAGCTTGGGAAGAGGCACGCAAGAAGGTCATCGCGGACGGACGGAGCGCCGGCTTCGCGCCGAAGATTCGGGCGAACCGGAAGGTAAGCCAGAGGTTCCGCAACTGCGTGTGGCGAAGGCTTGCCGATGAGATCCCGCTGGACCCGAGCGAGCTCTTCGGTGCCGAAGATCGTGAAGGCCTCCGAACAGCGGTGTTCCGAGTCTCGATCTGGTCGTCGGACGTTCCGAATCTTCCGAGAGAGGAAGGTGCGCTGCAGAAGCGGAGCTCGAAGGCGCAGAGCCCGCGCTCTGACGAGTTGCGCCGAGAGATGCTGGAGGAGGGACGCCAAGGGAGGAAGCGACGCAAGCGGTCGGGCGTCACGTGACATGTCACGCGCGATGTCACGCTGATCGTGACACGCATCGAATCAAAATCAGGAATCTCTAGAGGCGGACATCTAGGCAGATCAAGGCCTACAACGAGACAGAGGCTGCTACGGCAGGGGAATCGAGCGTGTCACGCGGGACGCGGCCCGGGGAGTCGGGCACGTCGGATGTGCGAGCAACGAGCTCGCTACGACGGCCGGATCCTCCGTACGGACTACATCGTGAACTCGCTCGTCTCCGACCTCGAAGCTGACCTCGCCTCCTCGAACCCGCGCGCGCTGTACACGGTCGCCGAGTCCGCTGAACTCTCGCGCGTCCATCTCCGCACCGTCCGGCGTTGGATCGCGGCGGGCATCCTCCCGACGGTCGGCGCCCGCAAGGGTGGCTCGTCACGCATTCTTGTACGGCGCCGCGATCTCGCGGCGTTCCTCGTGGGATTGGGGGTGTAGTCGACGTTCGCCGGCGACGCGCGTTCGCGCGTCCCAGCAAGTCGAACGATGGCGCCGGAGAGCGCACATCCCGGCCCGGGTTTCGTCCCGGGCTCGCCGGCGGACTGGGCCGTGTTCACGGCCGAGCCTCCGCATCTGCGCGAAGCGGATGCAGAGCTCCGCTGCTCTTCCGCTGGAGCTGCGCTCACACGATATGCGCGACCCGACCTCCTCGATCGCGAGCTTCGTGCTCTCCACGCAGTCGACGCGGCATCGGTTGCGGCGGCGGCAGCCACCTTGGAGCGCATCGCAGGAGCGGCGCGGAACGGCGAGCACTACCTCCTAGCGGTCGGCCACGCCCAGAGCGGCGACCCGTTCGATGTCGAGTCCGGATACGCAGATCCATACGCTTGGGCACGCGGAGCGCTCTCGAATACGGCCGAGCAGGGCGTGCCGTGGCGAAATCTCTTCGCGCCCGCCGCTCGCTTTATCGCAGACGGCGTCTCCGTCGTCCGATCAGGTCGGCGCAAGGGCCAGGTGCGCCGGTTCTCGCGCCGCGAGCGTGACGATCACGGTCGACTGCTCGTCGCTGGCATCGGTTCTGCCCATTTCGACCTCGACATCACCGGCAAGCGCGAGCTCGCCGATTCGATCGAGATGCGCGGCGGCGAGCTCGTCGCGTGCAAGCGACCGCTGCTCGAAGAGATCACGGTCGAAGCGATCGAGTCGTTCGCCTTCCTCGGCGGCGCGCTCGCCGCAGACCTCTGGCGCACCGCGAACGCGCTCCAGGGCGCCACGTTGCTCGCGGGCTTCGAGCATCTTGAAGGTGAAGCCCACTTCCTCGAGGCCAAGCGCACGATCGCGGGACTCGCCGTGGTGCGCGTTCTGCGCCTGGCGCGAGCCACGGGATGCACGTCGGACTTCTGGGCCGACACTGCGCACAATCTCCGGTTCCCAGGTTCGATCGCGCAGAAGCGGAGGGACGATCGCTGGGGCGAGAGGCGTCCGTGCGGCTTGCTGCATCGTGCAGCGAACCGCGTCCCAGCAGAGGTCGCGCAGTCGATCATCCGCGACGAGCTCGGTCCGGATTGGCGCGCGCTGATCGAGCGGTTCTTCTGCTTCGGCGATGCCGAGCGGTCAGCGAAGAAGCGATCGCAGAGCCATCCGCAGAAAAAGCATCGCGACGCGCCGACGAGCGAAGCGGCGAAGATCCAGTCGTTGAGCTTCAGGTTGGATGCTGACGGCTCTCCTCTCGTCGTCAACGGGACGCGCGTCCTCGACCTGCCGGCGATCGTGACGCAGCCAGGTGAGTCAGCACGCGACGCCTTCAACCGCGCGGTCTCGCTTCGTGCAGCGCTGCGCTTCGCGGGCTGGAGGGAGGCGGGCGGCGGAGGATGGACGCGGCCAGGGAGTAGTTCCGCCAGCGCACACGCGAACGAGGTGCAGGCGGAGAGTGGTGAGCTGCTCCTCCACATCTTCACCACGCGGTGCGAGATCTACGAGCAGCGCGAGAACCTCGGCGCCTTCTCGCTCGTCGCGCACTCTCTCTACAACGCCAGGACGCGGGAGCAGGCGCTTGAAGCGGAACGGCGCTTCGCCGCACTTCTACGCGGTCGCGGGATTGGCGCTCGCCTGACGCGCGGCGAGCATGCTGCGCGCGCGCTCGCGCATCAGGGCGACCTGCCGCCCACTCCTCGCGCAACCGCCACTCGCTCTCATCGCGCCGAGTGCTTCGAAGCAGGGATCGATTTCATCCGAGCTGAGGTCCGCATGTGGGCGCAATCCGCTCCGAACGGTATCGTCGCGACCGAGACTTCGGAGTCGAGCGGCTCTTCTCCGTAGGTTCCGGCGGCTTCATGAGGTACCCATGTCTCGCTCGCGATCCTGCGCGTTCGTTGGTCCTCCTGGCACTGCGAAGACCACGACCACGGTGCTCGCCATCATCGAGCCGCTGGCGAAACGCATCGGAAGAGGCGCGAGTGGAATCGCCATGCTCTCACTGCCGACGGTGAAGCTCGCCGTGGAGAAGGTCGAGACCTTGAGCGCGCACGTACGGAAGCTCGGCATGGAAAGTCGGGTTTCCGTGCAGCTCTTGCTGGGCCGGCAGAAGCTGTTCAGCGAGGCGGGCTTCTACTGCGGTGACCACAAGAAGATGAGCGAGCGCGTGAAGCAAGGGCTCGAGGCCTGCGACTCCTGCAAGCTGAAGAAGGTCTGCGTCAAAGAAGAAGGTCGGTTCTTGCACGACTGGTTCAAGGCAGACATCGAGATTCCGAGGGGAGCAGAATCATCGGCAACGCTTCTCGTGGGAACGCACGCAATCGCGCCAGCGTTTCTCTCCCAAGCGCCGCGTACGGCCCCCATCGTGATCGATGATGACAACGGGATGGGCATTCAGGGGAAACTCGGAGTCGTGCGCGAGATCAAGATCGAGCAAGGCGAGATCGTCGCGGCTGTAGATCAGCTCGAGCCTTTCGTCGCTCGGCACGGGGGGATCACTGCGGGGATCAAGCGATTGGGCAAGTGGGCGGCGGCGCTACCGGACCAGCTCGCGGAGATCGCTCGCCAGATCGTCGAGCTGAAGGAGCAGCTCTCGGCGGACCCGCAGACTCCGAGAGGACCCGTGATCGTGAGTTTCGTTGTCCAACGAAAGCTCGCCTCTCGCGCCCAGGTCTCCAAGGTGCGGAAGGATCTCGAGGAGGGGAGCGTCGAGCAGGCACTCGCGCGGGTCCAGACCCTTGCCGAGAAGAACCTCATCGCCGCTGAGCGCGATGTCGCAGCCCTCATCTACGGAGTGCTGCGCGGAGAAGGGACCTTTGACGAGCGACTTCGGCGGATCGCGGCGGGTCTCGGCGTGCCGATGGCCGAGGCCATTCGTCAGCATCGGCTCGGCTCGGACTGGAGCTTCGAGCGCTCCCGTATTGTTGACGAGGAGAGACGGAGTGTCTCCGAGCGCGTCCTCGACATCCTCGCCGAAGTCATCGAGCACGACGCTTCCCTTTGCATCGATACCGGGCGGGAGGGCATTCGCGCGTATCTCCCGAACTTCAGCGTTCTTCAGGGGATGCGCGAGGGCCGGTTCCTGATCCTCGCCGTGCACCGCCCGCCCTCGCTCGTTGCAGAGCACGGCAACCTGGAGGTCGTCGAACTCGAGTACCGACCTCGCAACGTCCGTGTCCTCTCTCTTGGGCTCAAGCGCCAGGTGGTTCGCGGAACGAATGCTGTCGTACAGCTCCGGTTGGGTGCCGGGAAGAAGACGCGACGTCCGAAGGGCAAGGCGGGCGGACCCGGAGGGGCGAGCTACGCGGACGCCGTCTTCAGCAACATCACTCTCCGGCTCGCTGGCCGGCATGCGCGAGGAGAACCGCTCGCAGGGGCGAAGTACCCACCCGGACTCGCGATCATCGCCCACGAGCGCGACATCAAGGCGCTGAAGCGCCGAGGAATCGTGAAGCTCGCGAAGGAAGCGAACGCGATCATCGAGCTCGGGTACCACGGCCGGGACGCAAGCGCGACCGATCGCTTCAAGGGCTGCCACGTCGCCGTGATCCGCGGCCACGCACTGCCCCCCGCCGAGGTCGCTCGTCTCGCGCGTGCACTCCGATCAGCGCTTCGACTGCCCAGGGTCGAACGCGTGAAGGGAGACAAGCGCCCCGTGGCTCGACTCTCCCGTTGGGGTGGCGAGAACGGCGGCCCAGAGGTGGCCGTCTACGGTTCTTCGGACCCTCTCGAAGCCGAGATCGCGCATCTCCACGAGTCCGCCGCAGTATCCAACGCGATCGGCCGCCTCCGAGCTCCCTCGCGTCCCGAGGTCCCGTTGCTGGCCGTTCTATGTCACGGTGCGCCTATTCCGGAGATCGAAGTCGATGGTGTGCTTGATGAGGCGGGCTTCAAGGAGGCCTTCGGGTTCAATCCACTCCCTGGCCCGACCGAGCTTCACGCTGTTCACGCGTCCGCACGGCTGATCGAAAGTGCGGAACGACAGGAGCGGAAGGCCAAGTTCTTCGCGATGCACAAGGATGGGCGCGTTCGGGATCTCGAGTCCGCGGCGGAGGCTGTCGGCGCCACTCGGCGGGAAGCCGCCCATTGGTCGAAGGAGTGGCGCCTGTCGGCGAACGCAGGTCAACCGGGCTTCCCGATCTTCGACGGGCATCCACGGAGCGATCTGTCGTCGTCTCTCGCCCACGAGGTGATGGCGATCATCGGGGCCAGTTATGACCCCACGGGTATGGAGAGTATCTATACCGGTGGGGTACTAACTGGCCCCCGCCTAGCCGAGATCATGGACGAGCTTCGCCGGGTTAGCTTCGAGCTCCCAGAGCGCACGGCAAAGCGAGCGCTCGCCGCAGTCCGCTCTATCCTGGCCGGCGAGAAGGTCGCGCTCCCATCGCGCGCGGATGCAGAGGCGAACATTCGTGCGGTAGCGCATGCGTGGGGGGCTTGGCTCGACTCGCGCGCGGGCGTTCATCACCAGGCGGCCTGGCCTTCAGACGGCGTGGAAAGGGCGCCCGGTCCTGACTCGGCCGCCGGACCATCGGCCCCCGACCGCTAGGCAAGGCCAAGAAGGGCAAGAAGCGATCGTCCCGCAAGCGCCGCAAGCGCAAGGACGCGCAGCCGGA
Source organism: Planctomycetota bacterium (assembly GCA_016719295.1). Taxonomy (GTDB): domain Bacteria; phylum Planctomycetota; class UBA1135; order UBA1135; family JADKAF01; genus JADKAF01. The sequence continues at coordinate 3,952,890 of JADKAF010000001.1, read as the reverse complement.
GTTGCCCGGCTTCGAGGGTGGGGAAGCGGCGGAAGGCGACGGGGGACCGTGGTCGGACGGGTACTGATGACGATCCTGAACGCTGTCGGCCGCTCACGCGGTCACGCCACCGCCGAAGAGCGCGTCGTTCTTGTCGCCTCCGGCTCGCCGGTCGTAGGGCTGCGTGTGCCAGAGCTGATCGACGAGCGGGGCCTCCTGGAGCGCTTCAAGGCGCGAGTCGATGTCGACTACACCGGGTGCTGGTCGGCGAGCCGGAGCTGCCGCCGCGGAGGGAGTCAGGGAGGACGCGGATCCTGCGGGTGGCGTGCATCCTGGGCGAGCTGGGGTGGCTGCCGGAGGTTGTGGGACCGGCGCCGACGGACCAGCCGTTGCGGCAGGGGGAGCTGTTCGCGGAGGACCGGGAGGGGGAGGAGTGAGGCGTCGATGGTGGACCTGAGCAGGCGTCGGAAGGAGAAACCGTGATGTCCAACGCCAACGCCAAAGGACACCGACATCGAGGAGGGCAGGCGAGGAGTACGATTGTCCAAGCATGTCGTGTTCTTCAGGCGCTCCCAACCACGCAGTGTCGCGGGGCAGAGTCGCGAGCTTTGGAGGAACGGACCGTGCACGTGATCTCTCGTAGCACTTCTGCCCCTTGGGCACGAGATACGCAGCGGCATCTGGCCGCAATGCGGACTCACCCGGAGCAGAGGGAAAGCGCGAAGGCCCAGAATCGGTGGCGCGGATCGAGTCGCAGTTTCGTATCATGGAGATTCGGAGCAACATAGCCCACACCATGACAAGCCCCGATTCGCACGAAGCTGCCTTGAGTGACGATACCGTTCGGATTCACTACATCAAGAGCAACCTGTTTAGGGTGGTTCACACCGACGGCGTTTGGGGAGGGCTTACGCCTAGCCTCAAGATCAGCATGGCCTTCTGGAGCGAGCGTAGGCCCATTCCACGCGAACTCGTCTTTAACGTGACACCAGAAGGTGCTTTGGGCGAAGAAATACGTACAATGCGGGTCTCGAAGGAGGGCATTGTTCGCGAGGTAGAGACAGAGATTGTGATGGACCTTAATGCGGCGAAGGCTCTAGTGGGTTGGCTTGCGCAGAACATTGCAACCGCCGAGCGGCTTGCTGGGCCCACGGGCTCAGCTGAGGAGTGCAGGTGAGTAGCTTGGCTAGTAGCACACCCGTAGACCTCCGGGCTCTGAGAGCGCAGCCGTTCCACACCCAACATGCCGCTCCCTGGCCTGTCTCACATGCGCGTCGCTACATAATTGTGTGTCGCGATCAGCTCAGTGAGGAGCCACAATTCTCGAACTCTGGTGGCTCGTGGCGCATCGTAAGGACTGATCCGTCGAGCACTGATGTTGCTCGTTCCAGCTGGCTGCCCGAGCTCGAGAAGCGAGTGAGAGGGTATTCAAGGCTTGAGGTGGATTGGGATGGTGAGGGGGCGCCCCCTCCCAACGAGCGAGCGATCCACAACGCAACCAGAGCGCTCACCGCTCTCGACGATCGCTGCTCAGAAGCGCCGAGCGCTCTGCCTGCCGTCGACGGCGGCATCGTGATCTTGATGCGAAAAGGACAGGCGGTCGCAACGATCGTGACGGATAACGAAGGTGATGTCATTGTCGGCGGATACGGAGCGGGCCACCGTCCGTGGACGGCAGTGCTTCCCGAAGACGAAATCGAGGCTGCTGCAGAGCGAGTCCTTGAGTATCTTCGCTAGGGCGGAGAATTAGTATGCGCAAAGAGGACGGCGTATTCGAACCAGAGGAACGCCTCTTTCGCGCCCTCAATCCAGCTGCGTTTCATGAAGAATGTCTCGTCCCCAGCAACCTTCCCGCTACCAACGTTTCCGTAGATCGCGAGAAGTATGGCGGATCGGCAAGCTCTGTGCTAAAGCCAATTGAGCGTAATGGATGGGGTACTCTGGTATGGCTGGCAGGGAGTGTTCCGAAGGAGTTCTCGAGGTCGGATGGCTCGCCGCTCGCGATCGCGCCAGAGGATTCTCCGTTAGAGGAGAACGAGGCGCATGCTGAGCTTCGTGTGAGGCGCCAGGATGAGTCCAGAAAGATCATGGACGAAGGCGATCTCCGCACTAAGGCATTGAAGCAGATCAAGCACGAGATTCGGATGCATCTCGCCCAAATCGCGGTCGATGTGGTCCCTCCGTCGATTAGGATCCAGGAGTAGCGCACTTCGGTTCCGAGGTCCCATTCCGTCTCTTATGCGCCGCCCAGATCCGCACCCCCTGCCACGATGGCACCCCGGTGCCCCAACCCGGCTCCCGGAGGCCGCTGGGCGGTCCGGCGCATAATGGGGCAAATGCGACGAGCTCCTAGTTCCCCTCTGGTTCCCCGATTCCGGCTCGCGGAGAGGGGAACTTGGCGCCATCGAATCGCCACAAGACTAGTATGTCAAAGGACTTACGGCGCTCCGCATGGCACTCCCCCGAAAGTGCCCAGTGCGCTGGCTCCGTCTCCACTCGGCGGATTTCCGAGGGCATTTCCCGGGGCTCCGGTATTTACGGCCAGGAAATCTCCCACGGCCACTCTTGACCCCATCGTAGCGTTCAGATAGGCTTCCGTTCGCCTCGGGCCGGAACCCTCCAAGTTCACCCTCTCCAAGCCAGCCCGGGCCTGGCACGCGCGTCTTCACGGCGCGCGAGAGGGTTTCGGCATGCGCTTCCGACTGCGTCTCCGGCGTCTCCTTCTTCTGCTCCGCGGCCGTCCGCGTCGAGCGACCTCCCTCTCCAGTCCCGCGCCTGCGTTCTGCCGGCGCGAGCTCGTAGTGGCGGAGGTGTAGCGATGGAGATCGTCCGCCGCCCGCTCGACTCGATCATCCCGGACCCGCTGAACGCTCGCGCTCACCCCGAGGCGAACCTCGACGCGATCGTCGGCTCGCTCTCGCGCTTCGGCCAGGCCGAGCCATTGGTCGTCCAGAAGTGCAGCTCACGCCTGATCGCCGGCCATGGGCGCCTGATGGCGATGCGGAAGTTGCGTTGGACCGAATGCGATGTCGTCGAGCTCGATGTCGATGACCGCACCGCGAAGGCGCTCGGCATCGCGCTGAACCGCACGGCCGAGCTCGCGACGTGGGACGAGAAGGTCCTGGCGACCCTGCTCGCGGAGCTGAAGGAAGACGGCGACCTCGACGGCATCGGCTTCTCCGACGCCGATGTCGATCAGCTCCTCGCCGATCTCGCGCTCAACGAGCCGCATGAGGTGGAAGATCCAGGCGAGCAAGAGCCGCCGGAGAACCCGGTCACGCGCCTCGGTGATCTCTGGATCCTCGGCGACCATCGGCTCCTCTGCGGCGACTCGACGAAGGCCGAGGACATGCAGCGGCTGATGGGCACCGATGTCGCGATGCTCTGCGCGAGCGACCCGCCATATTTGGTCGACTACGACGGCACGAACCATCCCTCCGAGCATCACGCGAAGGCCGGTCGCGAAGCCGGAGAAGGCAAGCTGCTCGGCAACAAACATTGGGATGCGTACGTCGATCCGAAGACCTCGGTCGCGTTCTTCGCGGACTACCTTCGCATCGCGCTCTCCCACTGCGACGAACGCGCGCCGGTCTACCAGTGGCACGCGACGCGCCGGCAAGCGCTGGTCGAGCAAGCGTGGGAGATGAACGGCTTGCTCGTGCACCAGACCATCGTGTGGTCAAAGACGCGAGGCGTGCTGACGAGATCGCACTTCCTCTGGAAGCACGAGCCCGCGTTCTACGGTTGGCGGAAAGGCATGCAGCCGGAACGAGATCGCCGCCCGCCGCCGAGCGAGACGACGATCTGGGAACTCGGAAGCGAATCCGACGGCATCCACCCCTGTCTGCACCCTGATGCGCTGGTGCTCACTGACGCAGGGTATCGCCCGATTCGAACCATCTCCGTCGGCGACCGCGTGTACGCTGCCGACGGGCGCTTTCACCCCGTGGCTGGTGTCTCGTCGCACATCTACCGATCTCCAGAGCTGATCAAGATCGTCGCGAAGCGCGGGAACCAAGCGACTCTGGCATCCGACAACCACCCGTTCCTGGTGCTTCGACCGGAACGCAAGAGCACCAGAATCGCCAGCTGGACCGTCTCTTGGATGCGAGCAGACGAGATCCAGGTCGGCGACTACACCATGACGCCGGTGATGGCCGAGCCGGAGGAGGACCCTCTGCCCGAGCGCGACGAGGAGTACTGGTTCCTCTTCGGCCTCTACCTCGCCCAAGGGTCGCTCCAGAGCGCCGGACACGGCGACAGGAACTACCCCGTCTTCGCGATCAACAAGAAGCGCCAGGATCTCGTCGATCGCATTCGGCGCCGCTGGTCTTCGGTGGGCGAGTACGACGGCAACGACTACGGCGCGTTCTCCTACGGACTGACCGTCATGGCCTTCGATGCAGCTGCCGGCGCGGAGTTCCAGCGACTCGGCGGGCGTCGCGCACATGCGAAGAAGCCGGCGCCTGTCGTGCTGCAACTGCCGCGGTCGAAGCGACTCGCCGTGCTTCAGGGCTGGCTGAACGGAGACGGGTGTCGCGTCCATGATCGCACCTACTGGCAAGGCAAGACGGCTTCGCCAGACCTCGCTTCGCTCATGGCTCTGATCGGGGAGTCGGCGGGCTACAAGGCGAACGTCTTCCGCTACGAGCCGCCCGAGGTCCTCGGAAGCATCCAAGGACGCCAGTTCAAGTCGCAGCGACCGGAGTACCACCTCTACTTCTACGAACGCGGTGTTGGCGGCCCGAACGCGCGGTTCACACACGTCGAGCACGAGGGGCGAACGTACACCCTTCGATACGTGAAGAGCGTCGAGCGCGTGCCGTACGAGGGCGAGGTCTGCAACCTGTCCGTGGAGGGCAGCCCGACCTTTCAGACCGCCGTGGGGATGAGCCACAACACGCAGAAGCCTGTCGCGATCTTCGAGCGTCCAATCGAGTGGCACACGCGCCCCGGCGAAGTCGTGCTCGAGCCCTTCAGCGGCAGCGGCACGCAAATCATCGCCGCGGAGAAGCTCGCCCGTCGTTGCCGCGCGATGGAGCTCTCGCCGCCGTTCGTCGATGCCGCAGTGCAGCGCTGGCAGAAGGCCACCGGGAAGAAGGCCGTCCTCGAAGGCGATGGTCGCAGCTTCGACGAGATCGCAGCCGAGCGCGTGAAGGAGCCCGCGTCATGACGTGGCTCTGGATCGTCTCCGCGGCGTCGCTGCTCGCGACGTGGATGAACATCTATCACCGTCCGGCTTGCTTCGCGATCTGGACGGTGACGAACGCGATCTGGGCAGCGGTCGACTGGTGCGCCGGCATCCACGCGCAAGCCGCGCTGCACGCGATCTACGTCCTGCTCGCGATGCACGGTCTCCATCGGTGGACCAGGAAGGCGGTCGAGCATGCCGCGCCACATCCCGGCTGATGCGTTCGAGGTCTACTACGCGATGGGACCAGGTCGGTCCTACGCGGAGCTCGCGCGGCACTACGGTGTCTCAGAAGCGCGCGATCCTGAAGCGCGCGACCTCGGAGCAGTGGCAACGGCGCATCGAAGAGCGCGAAGCCAAGGTCCGCTCGGCAGTCGAGCACCGCGTCGAGGAGACGGTCGCCGAGCTGCGAGCACGCCACGCGAAGATCCTGAAGGCGATCACGGGCAAGGCCGTCGAGGCGTTGAAGCAGTTGCCGCTGACGAGCGCGATGGATGCCGTTCGCGCGCTCGACATCGTCTTGAAGCAGGAGCGCTTGCTGCACGGCGAGCCGGTGGCCGATGGCGTGCGCGTCAACGTGGCCGTGCAGCCGACGGTCGGTCCGCCCGTGCCTGCCGCCGGAGATCTGGGCGACTACATGCAGCGGCTGATGGAGATCGCGCAACAACAGGGCCTCATCCCGACCACGGGTTGATCGCTGGAAGTTCGCGCACACACCAGCGGTGAATCCGAGATCGCGCGTGGAACGACCTTGGCTACGGGCGCGAACAGAGCGTGTATGTCGACGACCAGCGAGGACACCACGATGAACACCGACGACCTGGCCGAACGCGAAGCACACCGGATGGCACGAGAGGCCTTCGGTCCGAACGTGGACCGAGCGATCCGGATGGCGCTGGAGCGCGCATTCCGCGCCGGATACGAGCACACGCAACGCGAGCAACGAGCTCGGGAGACGAAGCGATGAAGCCCGACCCGAAGCGCGACGCGACCATCGAGCGGATCGCGAAGGAGATCCTCTGGATCGAGACCCTCGACTCGCGAGGCCGTGATCGCCTCGACTTCCACGAGCTCAGCGTCGGCGCGATCCGTGCGGCGCTCGAAGCCGCGTACGAGGCCGGCAAGCAGGCGAAGCAGTAGGGCGCGTTCGCTGCCGCAGAGGACCACCACGATGCAGAGCAACACCAGCTTCGCGATCGAGATCGACGGCAAGCTCTACGCCAACACGTCGCTGCGGCAGATCGACTTCGCCATCCGGCTCCTCGAGCAGAAGGCGCTGGCCCAGGAGCGCGCAGCGAAACGCTCGGGTGCCCCGATCGAACGCCAGCCCTACGCTCGCAGCGCGGACTTCCTCAGCGCGCCCACGAAGCCGCGGACGCGCTTCCAGGGCCGCATCGCCGAGCTCACTCACTGCCCGGAGATCGAGGTCCACGCAATCGAGTGGATGCTGCGCGATGCACATGCAGATTCGGAGCTGCTGCGAACCTCGCAGCTCGTCTACGAGGTGTCCTGCGCGTACCGGATCCTGCGCTGGCTGGTGACGCGGGCTGCACATGGCGATGTCGCGGCTCGCGAGCTGCTCTCGCGGATCGATCGGGAGAGCCGTTGAACACGTGTGGTGAATCCGAGATCGCTGCTGCTTCGGCCTACACTTCGTGCGCGCGCGGAGCGTGTATGTCGTTCCAACAAGGAGCAGACGATGATGACCACCAACAAGACCACGCGCGGCGCCCTGACCCTGGAAGCCGGAGTCGACAAGAAGCACCTAGGCGCGCAGCTCAAGATCACCAACGCCGCGCCGATGACGCAGCGCGAGTTCCGCGCCGCGGTCCTGCGCCTCGCCGCGGAGCTTGAAGAGAAGAGCGAGAGCGAGCGCTGGTTGATCCACGTCGAGCGCGGCGAAGCGTACGGAACGCCGGGCCGCGAGACGCGCACCGCGCGGATCTGGATCGAAGCGGTCACCGGCAGCGAAGACGAAGAGCAGCGCGCGCTGGCGACGCTGGTCGCGGTGGTGACGCGATGAGCTACTACAGCGGTGCGATCGCGCAGGAGCTCGGGTGCGCAGATGACGAAGCTGCGCGGATCGAGGCGATCGTGCGCTGGGAGTACCCGACGTTGAACGGGCTCTCGAAGTCGCGGCTCCGGCACGAGGCGCGGATCGCGCAGCAGGTGCTCGCGGAGCTGCGTGCGGAGGCGGTGGACTCGGTCGAGGCGCGGGCGATGCTGGCGCAGGTTGAGATGGAGGCGACGGCGGGCGCGTAGACGCGGCGTGACCCTGCGATCGGATCTGGTTCCAACTGGAATCCAACCCAGCGACCAATCTCGCGCTCGGTACAATCGGAGGCCGTTCGACCAGGGAGAGTCCTCCATGTCCGTAGCCCACATCGCCTTCCTCGTCCTCGCCGCACTATCTCTCGTGGGCTGCGATCGCGGCGGTTCGTCTCCGAGCCCCTGCGCCAGAAGGAACGAAACGCGTCTCGATCTACTGCGCCGCGCCGCTGAGGTGCTCGAAGCGACCCCCGACGCAGCGGCGCTCCCGTCCGTCGAAGCCGAATTGATCGCGCTCGGGCAACGTGCCAAGAACCTGCCAGCGATTGAGGAGGGCGACGAAGCAGAGGCGATCGGCACGCGGATCGGAGCGGCGTTGCAGCGGATCGATGCGCCCGAGTCGAAGTCGACGGCTGCTGTGAGCGGCATCCGCGAGATCGTGGGAACGGTGGACGGCAAGGCGAACTTGGCGCCGTTCATCTACTCGTACTTCTGATCCAGCCTGCGCGCTGTTGGCTTGCCACGCGCGCTGTCGTCCCGGCGCCACCCCACGTGGATCGGAAGCCGCTCTGCCTGGCGCATGCGCTGGTGGGGCGGCTTTTTCGTCGGTGCGCTGTATCTCCACGCCGAGCTTGCTGCCGCCGCGCCGACTCGGCTGTGTGTGCGCTCATGAAGAAGCGCATCCACGAGCTCACCATCGAGCGCCTGGTTATCCGCGAACCCAACGACGGCCGCGTACGCGCCGTGCTCGAGACCTGCGGCGACGGCGCTGTTCCCGGCGTCCGGCTCTCGCTGCTCGACCCGCGAGGCGATCCTGCTCTTGTCATGCAGATCGACGGCGACGGCGCGCCTGTCGTGCACGTCGGGAATCCTGACCGCGGCGTGACGGTGACGATCTCGCCCAACGCCGTGGACTGCTGGTCCGCTGGCAACATCGTCGCGAGCGTGCGCTCGTCGGGGGATGGTGGTGTGGTCGAGGTTGCGGATGGGGAGGGGCGTGTGACGAAGTCGAGCGGCACGCGCTGACCGCCCACGCGCTCGTGCGGCACCCGCGCAGCCATCCATCCCAACACTCGAAGGCGGCGGCGTCTTCGACTGCTGCGTGCAGGCCACCCAATCCGTGCGCGCGACTCCTTCACAGCGCTGGCTGAAGCGAGTACCGCGCATTCCTTTCGCAGATCGCCTCCAGAAGGCGGCCTCGCGGCCCCCCGGCTTCGCATCGCGTGCTGAGCGCATTGGGGCGCATTGGTCGTTACGCGCGATGTCGGTGGACCGCTCTTCACGTCCGTCAGTATGATCTGCGACGTACTCGAGGAGGCGTGGATGCGCAGCGGAGCGATCGTCGTCGTCGTGCTCGGAGCCGTGATCTCCGCGCTGATATGGTATGCAAGCTCGGATCCTTCCGATTCCGCTGGGCTCTCTCCCCATATCGACGAGCGCGTGGAGGTTTCGGTGACTCCCGAGTCCACGGTCACCGATCGGCGTGCTGCCGAGTCGCGTTCCACAGCGGAGTCGTTGGCTCCGCGCGATGAACCGCCGGAGCTGGCGACACAGGTTGCAGTCGAACGCATCGTCGTGCGCGTCATCGATGGCGAGCGTCGGCCGATCTCGGGCGCGATGGTGATCCAGGGCAGCGTGGGGAGGCACGGCGACTGGGGCTCGTACAGCAAGCGGTCCACCGACGAGAAGGGCGAGTGTGACTTCGAGATCCGAGATGCGGACCGTCAGGGGCAGAGGATGGCTCGCGCTTCTTCCACCTCGTCGAAGTGCCCGTCGGGTCGCCGCTCGAGAGGACCTTTGACGCCAAACAACCCCCGCGCGATCCGGTGGAACTGCAGGTGCCGGCCGGAGGCTTCTTCGACCTCGTCGCGCTGGACGAGCTGGGCGAACCGTTCGCTGGTGCGGTATCGATTGAGCTCAGCATTGTCGACGACACGAGCCGAACCGGTGCAGGCAACTCCAACCTGTTCGAGAACCGCACGATGCGCGCCGAGAACGGGCGCATGCGCACGGCCTCGCTCGTGCTGGGCAAGCGATGGAGGATCGCGATCGAGCCGGCCGACGGCTCGCGGTCCATGGGCAGCACGGAGGTAGGCGGCCCGCAGCATCCCGGAGAATCGATCGAGGTCCGCATCCCGCTGGGCGCGGCGCGCCCGGTTCTAGATGTGCGCATGCTCGATGCCTCCGGTGATCCGCTGGCTGAGCGCGAATGGGCCGGCGACGTGCGGATGCCTAATGACTCGCTGCGCCTCGATCGATCGAAGAGCGATGCCGAGGGCCGCGTTCGGTGGCCGCTGCCGCCGACGACCGAGCGGGCGAATCAGCTTTCGCTGTGGGCCTGGTCGCCCTCGCAGAGCCCAAGCTGGATTGCATCGCGCGAGCTACCTGCGCCGTTGGCTCGCGGTCTCATCGAGCTAGGTGATCTCCGCTGTGCAGAGATCGGGGTCGGAGTCTCCGGCGTCGTCGTCGATGCGGCGCAAGCGCCCATCGCGGAGGCGTACGTGTCCGTTCAGCTCTCACGCACTGCCGGAGTAGGCAGTCTGAACGCGCCGCATCTCAGTGTGCGCACAGATGCGAACGGAGCTTTCGCGGTCCGCGTGCCGGAGTTCCTGCCGCTCGTCGATCTCTCGCTGCAGGCGGCGACGTACACGCCCGTGAAGCTCGAGGCGCTCCCTTCCGGAAAGCCCGAGAGCCTCGGCCTGCGCCTCGTGCTGCATCGCGCTGGTTTGGTTCGCGGTACGACGAAGCACGATGATCCGGCGATGGCGAGCATGTGGCGCGTCGGGCTGTTCGAAGGAACTGGTGCTCCGCACGAGCTCAGCTTTGTCGGCGTCGATGGGAGTTTTGCTTTTGGCAACCTCACGGGCGGCAAGAGCTACGACCTCCGCTTCGGCATCCAGGCGCCGACGGTCGCGGAGCTACAGAAGCACGACTCCTGGGGCTTCCACGTCGTGCAGACCCTGACGGGCTTCTTGGTCCCCGAGGCTGGTGGCGATTGCGCTGATCCGCGCCTCAAGGACATCGACCTACGCGGGCTGCTCATGCAGCGCCGCGTACGAGTCCTCGACGTAGGAGGCGAGCCCTACCGGGATCGAGGTCGCTACCAGAGCGTCGGGATCGCGCAGCGGAGCCGCGATGGGGAGCTCCGCTCGTTCCGGCTTGCGCCGGACGAGAGCGGGACCTGCCGATGGCTAGGGCTCGCGGAGGTGGACTCGCTGACGCTCGCCGTAGAGGGCTGCGCACTCGAGACGCTCGAGCCGGGCCTTGCCGAGCAGACCGTGCAGTTGCGGCGTGGCTTGCCCATCGTCATCGAGCTCGCGCCGGACGCACCTGAGATCCCCGCGCCCTTCGAACTCTGGCCGCAGCTCCGGCGCGAAGAGATCCCGCCGCTCTGGATCGCGGCATTCGCGCAGACCTACCTCGACTTCGAAGGTCCGATGCGGAACGGTCGCGCCGAAGTGTTTCTGCCCGGACCCGGCATCTATCGGGTGCATTGGACCCTTCAGCGCGATGTTGGCGGAGGTTCGCTCGGTGGCACCGGGGCGAACGTTCCGCGTCGCGATGTGATCGAGGTGCTCGATCAGCCCGGCGTGCAGACGTTCCGCAAGGCTCCACATCCCGACGGAGTCAAGGCAGCGCTCCGCGCTTTCGACCGTCACTGACTCTCCATGCCGAGCTCCGGCTTCGGGTGGGCATGGCACGTCTCGCGTCTCGGCAGGCTCCACGACCGGAAGATGGGAAGTGCAGAAGCCGCGTAAGACGAAGCGGATGCTGATCGCTTACGAGCAGCTCCTGTTCGCGCAGCAAGTTGATCCTCGGAATCTCCGCTGCGCTCGCTCGATCGCGCCGCCGCTCACGCACCCGGATGCTCGAATCATCCGCCACGTGGCCATCCGAAGAATCCTTCGCACCCGGGCTCTATTCGCCTTCCCTGCTCCGCGCGCCAGAGCGTGTATGCGGTCGTTCCCCAGCGGCCACAGGAGGCCACGACGATGACGACCACGAACGGACAGCACGCGACGGACGACCAGGCCACGAAGCCCGCGGCGAAGAAGCCGAAGTCGAAGGGCGCGAAGAAGACCGCGAAGCCCACCTGGACCCTGACCGAGACCGCGCTCGCCTACCTCGAGTCGCTGAAGGCGGCGCACAAGAGCGAGAGCACGATCAACGCCTACGCAGCCGACCTCGACCTAGCAACGGAAGTCTTGGGCGCCGAGACGCCGATCGCCGCAATCACGCCGGCGGATGTCGAGAGGTTCAACTCCAGCGAGCCGGTCCTGCGCACCAAGTCGGGCCGCGACAAGGCGCTGCCGACGATCGAACGCTCGCGAAGGGTGCTGAGGCTCGCGCTGGTCTTCGCGGAGCAGCAGGGCGCGATTGAAGCGGCGCCGATCGAAGCGAAGCCGCTAGGGAAGAAGGACGTGCCGCTCAGCCAGCGCGAGGCCATCGGCAACGACGACGCGAAGCTCTACCCCGCCGCCGCTGACGACGACCCGGCGCAGATCACCTACGCGAGCACCGGCGAGCCGGTCACCGAGTGAACGATCGGGCGGCTCGCTGATCGTGGTGGGCCGCCCTGCCTCTCTCTCCAAGATCCCATCCAAGGAGGCACCATGCTTCTCACCGACGCGATCGCCGCGTTCCAGCTCCAGCTCGAGGCGGACGGGCGGTCGATCCACACGCGGAAGCAATACGCTCGGCACCTGCGCCTGCTCGGCTCCTGGCTCGACGCGAACGGCATCCCGGCCGAGATCGACGCGATCACGACGCAGGTGGTCGCGCGTTTCTTGGTGAGCGACGCGGCGAGGAAGACCGCGGAGGGCGCGGCGAAGTTGGCCACGTCGACCAACGCGCTCAGGACATCGGTCCGCTGCTTCTTCCAGTTCTGCGAGCTTGCGGGCTTCGTGGCGCGATCGCCGGGCATGTTGGTCCGCCGGGCCCGCTGCGGCGAGCCGCCGCCACGAGCGTTGTCGGACGCGGAGGTCGAGCGGCTGCTGGCCGTGGCCGCGAAGGGCGACGCCCGCGACGAGCTTCTGGTCCGGCTGCTGCTCGCGACGGGCTTGCGACTCGGCGAGGCGCTCGGGCTGGAGACCCAGGACGTGGACCTCGGGCGCGGCGAGATCAACGTGCGCAGGGCGAAGAACGATCGGCCGCGAGTGGCGTACGTGCCGGCCGAACTCGGCGCGCGGCTGGCGGTGTGGGTCGAGCGGCGGACGGGGCGGCTGTTCCCGATCTCGGGGCGGCATGCGCAGAGGCGCATCGGGGAGATGGCGAACGCTGCCGGGATCCCTGGGGCCAGCGCCCACGCGCTCAGGCACAGCCTGGCCATGCGCGTCTACCGCCGGACCGGGGACATCGAGGTGGTCAGGGCGGCGCTCGGGCACGCGTCGATCCAGACGACGACGAGGTATGCGAAGTGCGACGAGGCGGTGGTGCGGGCAGCCATCGGGGCTTGAGGACTGTCGCCCTCCAGCGCTCTCGGCTACGTGCGCGCTTCTTCTTCCGCTTCCTTCACGAGCACATGCGGTCGAACGCCGAGCGCTCCCGCCAAAGCAACGATCGTGTCCAGAGACGGCGACTTCAGCCCGCGCTCCAAGATGCTGATGTACGTTCGGTGGCGGTCGCAGGCATCGGCCAGTCCCTCCTGCGATAGACACGCTCGCTCTCGATGGCGCCGCACCACCAACCCGAGAGCCCTATTGAGGTTGCGGTGCGCGCGTGCCACGCCCGGGAAGATCGGGGTGGTCGGCGAGAGGGTCTACAGACTATAGTCTGCGCCACTTCCGCCGCTGCGCGCGCGAGGCGCAGCGGCGGAGAAGAGTCCGGAGAGGAGTGACCCGTCATGCTCGTCTCGTATCTGGCTGCGCTTCTTTTCTGTGCAGCGCAAGAGCCGATCAGGCTTGACCGCGAGATCGCCGCTCTGGCGGAACGGCTGGTTCGAAAGGTCACGGTTCGCGATCCCGCCGCGCGAGGGCTCTGGCTCGAGCTCTTTCAGAAGGCACCGACTCACCCGGGGCTCGCGGAGACTCTCCCGGCCCTGCCGCCTATCCCGTTTGTCTCCGGCACGACCATCCCAACCGTGCCTCTCAAGACGCTGGCAAGCTCCTCGAGAAACCCCATCGCCTCTGGAACGCTCATCTCGACCGACGTGGTGCTCGAGGATGGCCTACCCGGACATCTTGCCCTTCCAGCGCCGAACGGCATTCGCCTGCTGATGGAGAACGAGGCGGAGATCCTCGTCAACCTCGACCCAAGCGGCGTCGCGGCGACCACGATTTCGAAGCCGGGCAAGGAGATCATCACCTGGTCGGATGACGTCGTGGGCATAAAGTGGTCAGCGACCAATCCCGAGCCCCTCAAGCTCTCCGACATCCGGAAGGCTCTCGGCGTGAAAGGGCCGACCATGGAGCGCTATCACGACGCGGTCTACTGGCTGCCCGACAACCACGTAGCGTTCGCGGGAGATGTATGGAGTTTCAAGGACATCAAGCTCCGCGCCAGCTACCGACGAGGCGATAGCCCCTGGGGAGATGCATTCTTCCAGGCGCAGCCGGCACCGAAGTGCAGGAACAATCTCAGGACTCGAATCGCGTCCGGAGCTGACGGCTACGATGCGGTGTGCTTCTGCCCCAGGGACGCGACCCCGCAAGTGGCGTTGATCTGGATGAGCAGAAAGACGCTTAAAGGACGATACCTATCGCCGATCGAAGTCCTGGAACAGGACAGCGCGACGATCCCATTCGACTTCGTGCCCTGGGGGTTGAGCCGCCAGCCTGTCTTGCTCGTGATCAGCAAGAACAGGGTGCCGGTCCTGATGCGACTGAGCTCCGAGGGAGCCGAGGAGGTCGCGAACGGCGCGCGAGTACCCGATGAACTCGTGATCGGCGCGCCAACCTGGTGCGACATCAACAAGGACGGACTGCTCGAGATCGTTGCGCCAGTGACGGATGAGGAGGGAGCGCTATCGATCGTGGTGTTGCTGGCCGAGCCGAAACCCGAAGACTCGACCGGGAAGTAGCGCCTCGCGCGCGAGAGAGCTCAACCATGCCGATCCCGGATTACCAGTCGATGATGCTGCCCCTGCTCCGATGGTTCGGTGACGGGCAGGAGAAGAAGCTCCGCGACGCCGTCGAGACGATGTCAGTCGAGTTCCGCCTCACGGACGCCGATCGCGATCAGTTGATGAGCAGCGGGCAGACCGTGATCTACAACCGCGTCGCCTGGGCCTGCACCTACCTTCGGAAGGCTGTGCTGCTCGAGACCGCCGGCCGCGGGATCTACCGGGTCACCAGCCGGGGCAGGGAGGTCTTGGCTTCGAACCCGCCGCGGATCGACGCCGCCTACCTGCGCCGCTTCGAGGAGTTCGTCGCGTTCTCCGCCGCGAAAGGCGAGAGCTCCGGGGGCTCCGTGAACGCCGATGGCGAGGGTTCGATCCCGACGAGCGACGCTCCTCCGCCGCCGGACTCGCGCACGCCCCTTGAGGCGATCGACGAAGCCTACGCGCGCATGCGTGAGGCGCTGGAGAGTGAGGTGCTCGACCAGGTGCGCGGAGCTTCACCGCAGTTCTTCGAGCGCCTGGTGGTAGGGTTGCTAGTGAGCATGGGCTACGGCGGCTCGAATGTGGATGCGGGAGAAGCTCTCGGGAGAAGTGGTGATGGTGGAATTGACGGAATCATCAAGCAGGATGCTTTTGGGCTCGAGGTGATCTACCTCCAAGCGAAGAAATGGGATGGGCCCGTCGGCCGCCCGGAGATCCAGAAGTTCGCCGGTGCACTGCAGGGACAGCGCGCACGCAAGGGCGTCTTCCTGACTACATCCTCGTTCACCAAGGAGGCCAGGGAATACGTCCGGCTCATCGATAGCAAGATCGTGCTGATCGACGGCGAGACGCTGGCGCGCCTGATGGTCGATCACGATGTCGGGGTAGTGCCGGGAGAGACCTTCGTTCTCAAGAAGCTCGACAGGGACTTCTTCGAAGGGGAATGAAGGCGCAGCATTCGGTCCGGCCCCTTCACCCGTGCGCGAGCCTGCTTCGAGTATCGCGAGAAACCCCTGAGCGGCGTTACCAAAGCGCGATCGATCCAGCCCTCCGCAACCCCACCCGCCTCGCTATGCTGGCCCGCGTAGAGCGTGGCGAGCTCGACCACTCCGCCGCCGCGAAGGAGCTCGGCCTGACGCCGGGAGTCTGGGGGCTGTGGCGGGCGAGGCAGGCGAAGGGCCAGGGCAAGTCGACCGTGGCCAAGAGAGGCGCGAGGAAGAACGCCCGTGGCCGCAAGGCCGATGCCTCCGAGACCGCCCGTCGCGTCGCCGTGCTCGAGCGCGTTCAGGCCGGCGAGCTGAACAACGCGGCGGCGGCGCGGGAGCTCGGGATCAAGGTCGGCGCGTGGGGCGTGTGGAAGGGTGGGTACCTGAAGCGGACGGGCGGTGGGAAGCAGGGGCGCCCACCGGGCAAGGCCGCGATACGCGCATCAGCGCCGACCGGCGGCCTCGCCGGCATCGTCGCGCAGCTCGAGGGGCTCCAGAGCTTCGGCGAGGAGCTGAAGGTGCGGGTGCGGGCGATGGTCGAGTTGGTGGAGCGGCGGCTTCCGGGGTAGGTGGGGGCTTGCCGGAAGGCGGGGTTGGCGGGGATGCTCGCAACCGTCCGAGGCGAGGCGGTGACGTCGGGTGCCCTGATGAGAGGGCAATTCTCACACACGACACTCCTCATGCAGGCAGGAAGCAGCTCAACATCCCGACTCGGATAGCGAACCATGCGAAACGGCAGCTTGGGCCTCCTATCCCGCTCCGCGCAGAAGCAGGAGCTCCTCGACGCCTGGAAGCAGGACTCCGCCATGCAGAAGCTCGGGCCGCAGCTCTCCGCGATCTCGATGCGGAGCCTCCTCTCCCGGCAGGCGCAGCTCCAAGCGCAGCAGCTCCACTTCCAGACGATGTCGAACATCATGCGTATGCAGCACGACACGATGAGGATCATCGCCAGCAACATGGGCGGGAACACGCGCTACGAGTACCGATGGTGAGCTCCACGGCAACGCGCACGCGGCGGGCACTGGGCGTGGTGATCGCGCTGCTCATCCCGGCGAGCCTGGGCCTCTGGCTCGCGCTCTCTCACAACGACTCGCCCGGCGCCGCGAGCTCGCTCGAGCCACTCGCAAACTCGACGGCTGTTTCGGCGGCGTCGGCGTCGGAGGCACCTGCGCCTGCCGCGACGCGCATCGAAGAGCCGCGCCTCGCAACGCCGCAGACCGCGGCGCCCACGCCTCTTGCCGAAGCGGTGCCTTCGCAGCGCGTCACGGGGCGCTGCGTTGCGAGCGCCGACCTCCGTCCGCTCGCCGGACTCTCCGCCCGCATCCACGTGCTCGGCGTTCCCGTGCGCGAGCTGGCCGCGACGTCGGATGCGGACGGGCGCTTCGAGTTCGTCTTCGATCCGGCGCTCGTCGGGCCGCAGCAGTTGGTCCTCGCGATCGAGAACGCGGGTTACGGCGGTACGGCAGTCACTCCCGCCGTTGGGCACGGGAGAGACACGGGATCTCGGAGAGCTCGCGTTCGCCACGGGCTACGCCTTCTCGGGACGCCTGGCCCCCGACGCTGGGAACCGATCGCCGAAGCTTCCGTGACGATCGGGAACGCGGCCGCGAGGACCGACTCCAGCGGGCGTTTCGCGATGCTCGCGCTCCTGCCCGTCGGTGCGAGCAGGGTGCTCGTGCAGGCCGCAGGACATGCGCTCTTGCAGCGCAGCGTGACCGTTCCGGAGGACGACGGCACGACCTTCGTGCTCGTGGCCGCGCGCACGATCGGCGGCTATGTCCTCGACGAAACTGGTCGGCCCTACGAGGGCGTCACCGTCCACGCGGACGGCTCGCCGCTCCCGCGCTTCGGCGTGAGCGACGCGGAAGGGCGCTTCGAGATCGCGGACACCCTGGGAATACAATCCGAGACCGAGCTGCACGTGCTGCCCGGCACGCCCCGCGCCTGGCACAGCGGAGTGCGCTATCGCTGGGGCACACGCGACGTGACCGTGCGCCTCGAGCGCCCGCTGGCGTTCGACTTGGTCGTCGTCGATCAGACGAGCGGCGCACCGATCGAGGAGTACGCCATTCACCTGCTCACGAATCAGCGGCCGGCGAAGGGATCGCTCCGCGACGCGGGGCACCACCCGGGTGGGAAGCTCCGCGTCGCCGACGTCCCGCGCGGAGCCTACAAGCTCTGGGTCGTGCCTGCGGGCGAAGAGCACGCGCCCGCCGAGCGCGTGCCAGTGATCGTGATGGGCGCGCTCGCCGAGCCTATCCGGGTCGAGCTCGAGCGCCGCGTCGAGCTCCACGCCGAGGTTCTCGATGCGCACGGGCGCGCCGTCGAAGGCGCGCGGGTGGAACTCGTGCGCGCGCCGCTCGGACGCGCGCTGCATGCGCTCGACGAGCCGCTCGCCGACGACGGGGGCCTCTTTCGCTCGGAGGCGGATGCCGCGTGCTCGATCGATGTCGGGACCACCGACGCGCGCGGGCGCGTAACGCTGAGGTCCGTGCCGTCGCGCGGCCAGCTTTTCCCCGGGAGCGCGAACACGCCGAGCGGAGTCGTGTTCCCGAAGCTCCACCTCTCGGCGAGCGCTCCGGGCAACGTGCGCTCCGAGGTCGAAGCGCCGCCGGCGGAGAGCACGGGCGAGGCGCCGGTGCGCATTGTCTTGCGGCATGGCGGCACCGTCGCCGGGCGCGTGGTGCCTGCTGCGGCGCTCGCGCTGCAGCCGCGCATCTTCCTCACGACGCCGGGCGAGGGATTCCAAGTCGAAGCGCGTGTGTCACTCCGCCGAGAGAAGCTCCTGGAGCCCGATGCGGAGGGCCGCTTCACCGCGGGGC
Source organism: Planctomycetota bacterium (assembly GCA_016719295.1). Classification (GTDB taxonomy): domain Bacteria; phylum Planctomycetota; class UBA1135; order UBA1135; family JADKAF01; genus JADKAF01. The sequence continues at coordinate 3,934,605 of JADKAF010000001.1, read as the reverse complement.
CGCTGCCGGCGGGAGAGTGCGTCGTGCGCGTGCTGCTGCAGGGTAAGCGCGAGTCGATCTCGGTCGGGACCTGCGTGATCGCGGAGGGAGCGGAGACGGCGCTCGTCGTGGACCTCCACGCGCACCTCCCCGCCGCGGTGAGCGTGCGCGTCCAGGATGCGCCGAGCGATTGGAAGCTCCGCGTCCTGCGCGGGTCCAGCGATGGCACGCGCAGCTCGGAGAGCGCGGGTCAGCACGCGATCGATGCGGAGGGCCGGACGGAGCCGTTCACTCTGCTGCCCGGGACGTATGCGTTCGTGCTCGTCGGCAGCCTCGATGCGCGCGGCTCGCGCCGTGATCTCCAGCACATGCTCGGTCGCGCCGAGCTCGGCGCGAGCGAGAAGCGCACGCTCGAGTTCGCCTATCGTCCGCGGCGACTCGAGCTGATCGTGCGCCGCGCCGATGGCTCTCTCGTGCGCGAGGCGACGAGGGTGCGCGCGGTCGAATCCGGCGCGATCCACCAGCCGACCATCGGCGAGGGCGGCGCGCTGGTCTTCGATCCCGGTCCGATCGGAAGCTTCTTTCTCCGGATCGAGAACCAGCGCTATCCGGATTCCGAGGCGGAGATCGAGCCGTCGCCCGGGAGCGAAGCGTGGAAGCTCGAGGTGCAGCTCGCGCGTTGAGCGAGGGCGCTCGAGTCTGCGTCGCGCGGGATCCGGAGCTTCCGCTCGACCGGCCCCGAACCTGAGGTCCTCGCTGCGCAGCCGTCCGAACTCCGACTCTGCGGGACTCCCTCTGGCAGACTCCTCTCCCGCCGCCCTCGAAGTGAGCACGAAGTTCGTAGATCCCATGCCGAAGCACCGCATCGCTCTGATCCTCCTCGCGCTGCTGTCCGGTGTAGCGATCTTCGCGGTCCTCTCGCGGAACACGGATCCGGAGGACGCGGAGCGCAGGCGCGGCTGGGCTCGGCAGTGCAAGCGACGAGCGTGCGCGCGAAGACCTCGCGGACCTGCAGCCTTCGGACGCACGGCAGGAGACGGCGGTCGCGGAGGGGAGCCGCGTGCGCGCGGCCGTGCCGCCATCGGCGCCATCGCCCTCGATGCTGCCGCGCCTCGTCGGCCGCTGCGTCGGCGGCGAGGATCGCGCCGCGCTCTCGGGCGAGAGCGTGCGCGCGCGAGTCCACCGCAGCAAGGATTCCAGCTACACCTGCGCGAGCGACGCGACCGGCCGCTTCGAGCTCGTGCTCGACCCGGCGCCCACGGCGGAGGATCACTTGATCGTCTCCTGGGAGCATCCTGGGCACATCACGTTGCGGCGCTCGGAGGGGCCCTTTACTCCGAGCGAGATGCGCGAGCTCGGCGAGCTCGTGTTGGAGCGCAGCGAACGTATCGCCGGACGCGTCGCGAGCCCGAGCGGAGAAGCTCTCGCCGGAGTCGTGCTCTTCTCCGGCAGCGAGTCGACGACGAGTGGGGTGGACGGGCGCTTCGCCTTCGCGGCGGCGTTCGCCAGCGGCGCGCACAGTGTGAGCGCGCTGGGCGTGGGGAGGCTCGCACTCCAGCGCGAGGTCGTGCTGCCGCTCCGCGAAGAGCTCGTGCTCCTGCTCGAAGCCGCGCGCACGATCGAAGGCTTCGTCCTCGATGCGACGGGACCGCCGCTGGAGGGGATCCATCTCCATGCCGATGCCGCGACCATGCCGCGCTACGCCGTCAGTGACGCCGAGGGGCGCTTCGTGCTCGTCGATCCCCTGGGCGAGGAGAAAGCGACGCGGCTCCACGTGACGGCAGGTCTCGTGGAAACCTGGGTCAGCCCGGAGCCGATCTGCGCATCCCCGCCCGCGAACGACTCGCACGCTACGTTCTCCGTCCGCCCTTCGCTGCCGAGCAACTCTCCTTCACTCCGGAAGCCAAGTGTCGAGCCCATTCGCAGCTGTCGCACGCTCAACCGACTCGGAGAACGCGACGCGGACCCGGGTCTACGCGCTCATTCTGTGAGCCGTGGAACACCTTGTGCCCCGTACGCGTGTAAGACCAAGTGGTTCTTGGTCTATAATCTCTCGGGAAGGTCCCAGAGATGAACTTTGCCATCCTCGCCACCTGCGGCTAGAAGCCTGGAATCGGGAGAAATGGCAACCGAGAAAGCTCCATCGGGTATGACAGGCAATTGTGTAATCATTCTATGGTTGCGTACGTCCCAAATGCGCACCTCGCCCCCGAATTCCCGAGTGCTTCCGGCCGCAGAATAGGCGTATAGGCCACTAGCGGAGAATGTGACGTCGGCAACCAATCGAGTATGAAGCTCGATGAACGGCCGCTCTGGCGCTGGAAGAGTGAGCTCTTCACCGCGGTTGGCATCCCAGAACTTGACCCAGCCGTCTGCGCCTGCCGAAGCAAATGTCTTACCGTCAGGAGAAATCGCGACGCCATGAATGGGATGTCCATGTGCGATGATCCTTCTTGTCTCATTTCTTTCGGTAAGGCTCCATAATCGGAGCGTTCCGTCGTGACCTCCGGTGAGGAGCGTAGATCCGCCTGGGGCAAGTGCTAGGCCCCTACATTCGCCGGGGTGAGCGGTAATTGATAGTACGCTTTTCTTGGAAGAAGTCTCCCACGCACAGAGGAGCCCGCTCATGTTGGCGCCGAGCACGAGACTCGCGTCGTCCGTCATGCATATGCATCGCACGTCATTAAGCTGTGGGCCGCTCATGCGAAAACTGTGCAGCTGCTTGCCCGTAGACAGATCCCACAGCCTAATCGTCCCATCAGCGCTGCCAGTGGCGATTCGTCCGACCTTGCCTGCAGCTGCTACGGCCGCGACCTGATCCGAATGTCCCTTCAGAACATGCAAGACTTCCCCGGTACTCACCTTCCATACTCGTGCGGTTCGATCGTGGCTTCCGGAGATGAGAAACTTGCCGTCCTGAGTGAATGCGAGTGAGCTCACCAAGTCGCTGTGTCCTATCAAGGCTTTGCGCTCTCTTGCCCCCTCTTGAGTGTGAGTTGCCTTGACGAGATCGATGAATACCCTGAAATCCTGACTGACTGCGCGCGCCTCGTCGCAAACGAGGACTGTGATAGGCACTCGAGTTACGTCATATCGCCTGGGCCCCCAAATGCTTTCGACAACTACCATCCCGTCTTTGGCGGAAATCTCCGAGGAGATCTTTGCATTCCAAATCGCAGGCGCGGACATGTCTACTTCGGATGGTACATTGTGAGCTTCCTCATTGTTTCCTTTTCCTGGACTCCCTGGTCGTTGCTGTTCGAGCGCGGGTTGGACTTTAGTTGGTGCACCGCACATTGCCGTGATAAATCCGGGACCTCCTGCGCTGCTAAGAATCTGGTTCGACTGCTCCTTCGGTTCAGGACCAAGTCTAAGAACGTGCTCCATCAAGTGGCTCCGGCAATCACTGAAAGTAGGCTCGCCTAGGTAGAACCACATCGTGGACTTGCCCTTGAAGTCAATTCGTGAGGCGCCGGGATGCACCTTTGCCTCGAACTCAATCCGGACAGGATTAGCCGATGCTGCTAGGACTCGGAACTCCGAGAGGAGTGGTTCGCGCCGCGCATTCGTCGTCTGTTGAGACGCTTTTTGCGGCGGTGTAGCTTGCGGCAAAGGCGCGCCGGACTGCGGAAGAGCTTGCCTCGACGTAGCTGCTACGGCGAGCAAGACGACCAAACAGTTCATGAGGTGCGACATTGGTATCTCCAGAGCGTCGGGGGTACCTGTTGACTCGACAGCAACAGGCGAGGTGTGCATTGCTGTGACGCGTGCGAATCCCTTTCGCGTCAAGCGCTCGACGTTCCCGCCTCGCCTCGGACTCGTCTGACCAGTTGGAAGGCTTCGGATGCCGGATTCGAACCTACCCTTCCTCCCGTGGCTTGCCAAGGGCTGGCGTCCTGAATGCGGGCTGCACCTCTCTCCGCCCTCGCCCTCCGCTACCGGCTCCGCGACCTCGTTGCGATCGTGGAGGGGTAGGTGGGGTGAGGTGCGAGGGTTGGGGCGGGGCTCGTCGCGGGAGGGGTGGATCGAGCTGACGAGGAGCACGGCAGCCAGCGGCTCCGCAGATAGCGTCGACCATCACGTCGCGCGCGGGTTCGACGAACCCGAGACGGGGCGGCGAGGTCGGTGGCGTGGTGGAACATCATTCTTGGCCACCACAAGTCTCGCCGCCAGAGGCGGTAGATTATCAACCGAGTCTCGGATCTACAAACGCTACTGGCGTCGAAGCGTAGCCTGCCCAGCCTCCCCGCCAATCTCCGTCATGCGCAATTCAGTCTTCTCGTCATTGAGATCTACTTCCCACTCCTGCTGAATCACACCTGTCGGGGAATCTCTCTGCAGGTTGAACAGAACGTACCTGCCTTCCCGTTGACCGATCCAGCAGAAAGTCACTCGCCACCCGCCGCCCGGCAGATTTTGCAGCGCTGAGCCACGGGCCTCGTTACTCAAATCTAGTTCATAGCGGTCACTTGCCCACTTTCCAGCGAAGTCGGCTAAGGCAAGTCCCGCCGCCTCAGTTGGCTTGTTGCCGGTCTTGTCGTTGGCAGGAGCTTCCGGACTGCTCTTGTCGATCTGCACCACTTCGCCGGTCTCTTTCCCCATCCGATAGGTCCGGCGCAGGCCTTCTTCCTGGATCTGGATAAGCCAAGTAGCGCCTTCATCCTGCACGTCAATAAGCTCCGTTGTCGCTCGCAGCTGCTTGGTCGCAGGCTCCAGCTCGTATGTCAACTGGTTGCTGAGTGTTCCGTCGTCGGCGACAAGAACCACGGACAGTAGCACCCGGCTGCCTGTAACGCGTGTGTCCGGGAACGTCACCTTCCCGGTCCAGATTCCGTCCACCGCTTTCGCGGTACATGGCATGAACGCAAAACGATCCCCTGACCCTCCCAAGACCCGTTTGTTCTTCGGTTCGCTCAGCATCGAGATCGCGATGTACGCGGCAACAATAGGGTCGCCCAATACTACCCAGATCGAATTCTCGCAGGACACGCTTTTATTGCCCGGCTCTACGCGCAATTTAAATGCAATACTCAGGGGGTCCGCCCCGGCGGCAAGAACCTCGAACTTACTTATGCCGGGCGCCTTCCGATCGTTTGCAGAAGCCTCGTACGGCGCACCGCCGGGGCGGGATGTCGTGAACCAACCGCGCGATAGGCCTAGCACACCAATCGCTAACAGGAGCGCTCCCGCAGCCGTGGCGATGGCTGGCCCACGCTTCCACCATTGCCGTAGGGGTAGTCTTCGAGCGGACACCGGCACAGCGACTGTTTCGGTACCCGCAGAGGGAACAATAATGACGGAGCCACAGGAACAGCGACCCCTCTTCCCTGCAAGCTCGGGAAGGGCCTTCAGCGCTTTGCCGCAAGCATCACAGGAGAATCTGAGGAGGGGATCTGTCATGGGCGTCGAAGACCTTGAGTTTTATGTTGATGGATGTAACAATCACAATGCGGTTGACCGGAATGGTCCACCGATGAACAACTACTCTGGTAGCCCCCAGAGACGGATCGTCGAATCAACGCTGGCGGAGATTGCCCGCCGCCCGTCGCCGAGGAAGGCGACGCAGAGGACTGCCTCGCCGTGCCCGTCGAAGGCTTTCAGCTCCTTACCGCTCTCGAGGTCCCACAGGTGTACTTGGCCGTCGCTCCCACCGAAAGCACCCGCGATCGTTCCGCCCTCGGACGCGACGAGGGCCCCCCCATGGGTCGACAAGACACGGCGGCCATCGGGTGAGATGGCGAGGCAGTTCACGAAGATTCGCGAAGCAATCAGCTTGCGGACCTGCTTTCCGGTGGTCGGGTCCCAGAGGCGTGCGCCCGTGTCTCTGTTCGTGACCATGTTTCTGCCCGACATCCGTCCGCCGCTGCCGGTCAGCACGTGGAGGCCGTAGGGTGTCATCGCCACACAGTGCACGTACCCCGTGTGTCCCTCGAATCGGCAGAGCTCGCGACCCGTCCCCACGTCCCACAGGCGTGCCGTCAGATCGTCACTCGAGGAGAGCGCACGTCGTCCGTCCGGGGTAAAGGTCACGTCATTCACCGCATTCGTGTGGCCTTCGAAGACTCGGATCGGCTTCCCGGTTCGGACGTCCCAGAGGCGAACGCGCCCCTCCCAACCAGCCGACAGCGCCATACTGGCATCCGGAGAAAGCGCAACAACGTCTTCTCCCTCGCCGTCGTAGGCGAAGTCTCGCAGCTTCTCACCGCGCTCCAGGTCCCAGAGTTTTAGCGTGCGGTCGTTGCCGACGGACAGACCGAGTCTCCCATCGCCCGACATGGCGACGCAATCCACGCCCTTGGAATGGGCTTGGATCTTCTGTAGCTCCCGTCCGGTGTCTACGTCCCATAACCTGATGGTCTCGTCGGCGCTGCCCGAAAGGACGCGTCGGGCATCGCGGGAGACAGCGACGCTGTTGACCGGGCCTCCGTGTCCCTCGAACCGCCGGATCTCGCCCACCGGCGACGCCTCGACGACGCGGGGCTTCGCCTCGACCGTCGCAGGTACGATTTCCTGTGAAGCCACGAATTCCGGCGGGGTCGAAACGCGGGTGGGTTTGATGCCCGGTTCGGGTTTGCTCGAAGCCGCAACGCTCGCTTCGGTCGGTGTGGCCTCTGGGCCGACACCTGAATCGGCGTCGCGCACGACAGGAGTGACCGCCGCGCTCGATGAAGTTACAAAGGCGAGCCGTTCTTCACCATCGGCACGGGTCCCCGCTTCGTCCCGCGCGGAATTGCTCCCCGCGTTGGAGCCCAGCCAAATGAACGTCCCCACCAGGGCGGCGGAGAACACCAAGACGACGCCCGAGAGAATCCACGGATTGGCGAACGGGGCACGGAGCCGCCCTGCGAGACCCATCTCATCGGATTCCCGAACAGAGGGAGCCTTCCTCCGACCGTGCACGGCAGAGGCTGGGGATCTATCTGCTCGCCCCCGACGCGACTGGCTGTTCTCCTGCGCCATGACGTCGCCATTGCTATCGCGGCTCGGGACTGGGTTGTTGGCGTAGGGAATTGTGAATGCCCCCTGGCACCCGCTGCAGCGCGCCCTCTTACCGCGAGCCTCATGCCCGTGCCGCAAGCGCAGGACCTTGTGACAATGGGGGCACTCTAGCGTGTCGGATTGGTGTGAGCGTGAAGTCCTGGCAGTTGCGGGTCGAGAGGTGTCTGGCGATGCCTCACCAAATGCAGAGGAAGACGCCGCAGCGCTAGCCCGCGTCGCAAGCTCGAGCAACGCCTCGGGATCGGGGTGGACCTTCACGAGCACCACCCAGGCCCGCTCTTTGAGGTCCCTGGTCGTTGCGATCTGATGGGCTCGCAGCAGCTCCTTCACCGCGCCTTTCTGATCTCCCCTCTGATGCAGGAGAATGCCGAGATTCAGAGCGCCAGAAGCGTTGCCTGCGATGGACGAACGGCGCCACGCGTCCTCCGCTTGTGCGCGGCCATCGCTGGTCTCTACCAAGAGCAGGCCCAGATCGAGCGCCGCGTTCTCGTCTCCAAGACTCTCGGCCCGTCCAAACGCTGCGATGGCGCCAGCTAGATCCCCGGACTTCTGCAGCAGGTGCGCATGCCGGCTGGCGGAACGCGCGTCGCCCCAACCAGACCCACGCTCAATCACCCGCACCGCCTCATCTGTACGCCCGACCTGTTCTAGCAGTCGGCTCAGTCGATTGGAGCAGCGCAGATCCCCTTGCGCGTCGCCGCGCTCGAAGGCGTGCTCTGCAGCGCCTAGGTCACCTTCTTCCTCGAGTTGATCGCCGAGGTAGAACAGTGCATCCGGATGTCCGAGTTCCGCAGCTTCACGATAGGCAGCCTTGGCGGCGGACAGGTCTCCCGCCTGACATCGTTCGACGCCTCGCTTCAGCGCCGCTTCCGCCTGTTCAGACGGCGCTGACGCCGGGACCGCTGCCTTGCTCGCCGCGCAGGGCTTGCCGTCCCTCGGCGAAGAGCTCAACAGCTGCCATTCGGCGGCCGTACAGTGCCGATACTCGAAGTCCTCGGCCGCGATCTTCTTCGTAGCGACGAGCTTCCACAACCCGATCCAAGTTGCCGGGATCCCTTCTGAGGAATCCCCAACCGGACGGTAGAGCCAATCCGGGGCGTAGAGCCGATCTGCGGATAGGGACGTCACGTTGCCACCTCGCTCTGCGTGGCTAGGTCGGTCGGCGATTCGGAGGCACTCCAACAACCTCGGCCGCACGCCGAGCGCCCCGAACAGCCGACTGCCCAGCTGGCGTCGTAACTCGCACTGCCCTGTCCAACATCGGGCCGTTGGCGAACGGCAGCGTCCTTGATCGCAAGTCGTTCTTGGTGCCACACTTGTGGTCTCCTGGTCGCTGGGAAGAAGGTGGTTTACCATCTCTACCACCGTCAGTGCGTCGGACGAACGCTTCAGCCATCATCGCACGGACGAAATTCTGCGACCGCTTGCGGTGAAGCGCGGATTCGAGCCCGGTTGGCAAAACCGGTACGAGCGCGAGGGTCAGGCTACGCGCAGCGGTTTCATTCCGACGAATGTCGGAGCGGTCCCGCTTGGCCGAACCGAGACCGGTCTTCATAGCCCGGACCGCTACAGCGGCCCTTGCGGCCCCTTGGCGGCTGACTAGCCGCTCGGTTGCGGTCTCTGCGGTTTCTATCGCGTGCGGTCCAGCCAGCCGCAGCAGCGCACGCGGAGCACCATCTGGCTGCATGCCGAAGGCGCTGGGCTTGGCGGCTACTTTCGCCATGACCCAATACCGTCCCATATGTCTTGCGAGAAATACCGCCCGCTATTGCGCACTCCGTAATAGAAACACTGCATGAGGTCCATGCCACCAAGACGGTGAACTCGCTCTCCAATCTGACGAATCCGCGCCACGTTTCCGAAGCCGCCGTCGGTCCCGACGAGCGCGATTAGCTCGTGGCCTAACTGACTGTTTTCATCGGCGAGCCGCAGGATCATTGCTTTGTGTTCTTCGGACGTGAGGCGCTTATCTGGACGAGCCGCTTGACCTGAAGTGGGCGATGCGTCAGTACTCTTGTTGGCACTTCGCGCGGACGCCTGAGCATCCTGCTCTAACACGCGGCTCATGCTGGCAATATCGTCCTTGCGGAACTTCATCGCGTTTCGGTCTCCATCGCGATATGCGCGGACTTCGCCTTCGGCCACGAGTGCCGTGAGCTGCTCAGCGCTCTTACGCAGCTCGGCCATTGCCTCCGCGAATGAAATGAATACACTCCCGTCTGATGCAACGGTGGTCGCGTCGCTTTGGCTTTGCGGCACCGCCGGTGCCTCGCGCGTAGATGGTATTTCCTGAATCATCAATGTCTTCCCGCATTTCTTGCACGCCGCCTTCTTCCCAAGCGAACGCGCAGGCGCCTTCAATTGCGCGCTGCAGTGGGGACATCGCACGCTCACAAGCACGGAGGCGGCCTCGGGTGTCGCTCGACCGGCGCGCAATGGGGCAGCGCGATGACTACGGATTCTCTCGAGCGCCTCGGCGGCGGCAGCACGAAGATCTCCTGGATACCAATACTTGGTCTCCCCTTTTCGAAAGAAAGGGAACCACTTCTTCTTCTCGCAAACCTGGGTCAGGACTGAGACGGCCGTGCCGGCCCCGATGGCTCCAAGAGCCCGCGCAGCAAAGACACTGGTCTCACCGCCCTTGTCTTTTCGCACCGCGGTAATAAGGCACGGCACAGCCTCCGCCGCATGAACGCTGAGCAATTCGAGCACATTGATCAGACCACATTTCAGTCGCGTGTCACCCGCATCCCTCATCAAATCTGCCCTGAGATGGTCGACGCAGACCGGGATCACATCTCTACCAAGACCGGCTAAAAAGCCAACAACGCGCTCATACAGAGTGGCGAGATCCGACAGATACTGAATGCTACCGGTAGTCCCATCATATTGGATGGGAATCTTCCGATCAGCACTGCTGGACGCAGCAACGAGCAGGGACTGCGCCTCTTCTTTCAAAGCTTTAAAAGACCCCGACCATGGGCTTCGCACCCTGCGTGGAGCGTACACGAATGCCATGAATGCTTGCAGCACTCTAGCACTATCTTCCAGCTCAACGAGTGCCGCCATTGGGTCAGCGTCAACCCGCGTTTGTGTCCGAAGCCGATGAACAGTGCTCAGGGTGCTCGCCTGAGCAGTTATCCCCACCATCATGGTAACGGCATCATTCACTTGCTGGGTAATCGTGATCATCATCGTGGTAACTGCCGCTTCGTTCTGGGACGTCAAGTTGCCTCTTCCATCGTATCGTATGGGTGGTTAGGTCGACGATTCGGAGGCACTCCAACAACCTGGGGGGCGCTTCAGGGATTTGTGTGGGTAGCCCGGGCCTGCCTGGATGGCTCACAGGGGCTGATCCGAAGGCGCGAATGGGGCTGAAGAGGCGTCGCACGGCGATGCCGGCGATGCCGGCGATGCCGGCCAAGCTCCGGAAGGCTGCCTCGGGATGGCCCCAAAGCGCCAAATCCCAGGGGGTTTCGGGGGACAGAGTCCCCCGAGCAGGGGCCGGAAGCGGCGCCTGCCGTCGCAGGCAACCATCCGGGCCCAAGTTCGGCGTCTACCCACACGAAAGCCTGAAGACCCACCTGGTGATGCTCGGCCGCACGCCGAGCGCCCCGAACAGCCAACCGGCCAGCCGGCCAGCCGGCGTCGTGATTCGCAGTGCCCTGTCCACCATCGGGCCGTTGGCGAACGGCAGCGTCCTCGATCGCAGGTCGTTCTTGGTGCCACACTTGTGGTCTCCTGGTCGCTGGGAAGAAGGTGGTTTACCATCTCTACCACCGTCAGTGCGTCGGACGAACGCTTCAGCCATCATCGCACGGACGAAATTCTGCGACAACTAGCCGTGAAACGAGAAGCCGCGAAACCAAGCCCCCAGGCCTTCGCCACGATGCTGGCCTCAGCATGCGGCGGCCAACCGGCCGCCCAACTCGCGCCCTTGGTGTACCGCGAGCTTCGCTCCCTCGCGCGTCAGTGGATGGCCCGCGAGCCCAAGCAGCAGACTCTCCAGCCTACCGCGCTCGTTCACGAGGCATTTATCCGCTTGGTGGGCACACAGGACGTCGGGTGGAACGGCCGCAGGCACTTTTTCGGCGCAGCGGCAGAGGCAATGCGTCGGATTCTCATCGAACGCGCACGGCGCCGCAGGCGCTTGAAGCACGGCGGCGACTTCGAGCGGATGCCGCTTTCCGAGAGTCTTGAAGGCAAGGACTCTTCCGTCCCGCCGCTCGACGCCCTTGTGCTGGATGAGGCCATCTCGAAGCTGGAGCATGACGACGAGCGTGCCGCCGAGGTGGTCAAGATGAAGTTCTACGGCGGGCTATCGCACCGCGATATCGCTGACTGCCTGCAAGTCGCAGAGATCACCGTCGAGCGCGATTGGCGCTACGCGAGGAGTTTCTTGCAAGCTCATCTGCAATGAGCGCCAATTCTCCCACCCCTCGCCTGCGAGACATCTTCGAGCTTGCCGTCGCCACGCCCCCCCACAAGCGCGCAGCTCTCCTGGACCGCCTCTGCGGTGCCGATACTGACCTGCGGCGGCGGGCCGATGCACTCCTCGCCGGCGACGGCGCCCCCACTCACTCGCTTCTGCGGCCAGGGCGTGTCTTGGATTCCCTAACGCCGGGATCGCAAGCTCCGGAGGAGAGCGGGCTCATCCGGCGCCTTGCCCGAATGCGGGCAATGGCGCCGCTCGTGCTCGATCGCTACGAACTGTGTGAAGAGCTCGGCCGCGGAGGAATGGGGGCCGTTATTCGGGTCGAGGACCTGGATCTCGGCCGCAGCCTGGCCATGAAGGTTATCCTTGGTGACCCCCATTCGACCTCAGTCGTTTCGCCAGACTCCGAGATATTCCAGCGCTTCCTGCAAGAGGCCAAGATAGTCGGGCAACTGGACCATCCCGGCGTTGTGCCGATTCACGAGCTAGGCATTGATGCCAATAACCGCCCCTACTTCACAATGAAGCTGGTGCGCGGGCGCACAGCCGGCCTAATCTTCGACCTATGCCGCGCACGGACCGACGGGTGGACGCTGACCCGTGGACTCGAGGTCATCCTCAAAATGTGCGATGCGCTATCCTTTGCGCATGAGAAGGGGGTGCTTCATCGAGATATCAAGCCCCACAACGTGATGGTTGGCACTTTCGGTGAGGTGTACGTCATGGACTGGGGCATCGCCAAAGTTCTTGGCGTCCACCGCCCCCCAAACCCTGACTCGCTAGCCAACGGCACGGTCTCCCACAATCCCGCCCCTCTCCGCCCGGATGTGCAACTACTTGCAGGCCAGCCGCCGAGCCCCATATCTGCCCTGCCTTCCCCGACGCTGGACGGCGCTGTCCTTGGAACGCCGAGCTACATGTCCCCCGAGCAGGCCACGGGGCGCAGCGCCGCGATTGGTCCGCCGTCCGACATCTACGCGGTCGGCGCTGTGCTCTACCGGCTGTTGACTGGCCGCGATCCCTATGTCGACCCAGGTTCGGACTCGTCTCCCGAAGCGGTATTGGCTGCCGTGCGCCAACGTGCGCCATTGCCCATCCCTGCCATCGATCCGAGTATTCCGGCGGAACTCGTAGCCATATGCGATCGCGCCATGGCGCGGAATCCGGACCGCCGCTACGCGAGCATGCACGCCTTCGCGGACGACATTCGCGCCTATCTGGAGCAACGCGTTGTCCAGGCCTATCGGACTGGCGCTTATGCAGAGCTGCGGTCGTGGGTGCGCCGGCATCGGAGCATGGCTCTCGCACTGTGCGCGGTTGCGCTCTCAGTTCTTGCTGGGACCGTAGTATCTCTTTACTACGCTGCCGAAGCCGAGGAGCGTGGTCTCGCTGCGCAGACGAGCGCTCTCGAAGCCAAGAACAACGAGGCAGAGGCCAAGTCCGCTTTGGCCGACTTCCATCGCATGGCAGACATACAGCGTCTGCGTGACCTCGAGCTCGCGGCTCGCGACGAACTCTGGCCGGCCCATCCAAGTAAGATTGCAAACTTCGAAGAGTGGCTCTTGCATGCCGACCAGCTCATTGGACGCCTGGAATTGCATCGCAAAACTCTGATTGCGCTGGAAGAGACGATTGCTGGGTCTGAGGTACAAGTTCCGGCCGAGATCACGTGGCAACGGGACATCCTGAAGACGCTAGTCGGTGACCTAGACATCTTCCGCACGCGCGGCTCTAATAGCACTTACTGGAGCGTGCGTCGCCGAGTCGACCTCGCTCGCGCCCTAGAAGAAAAGTCCATCAGTAGCCGCAAGGAAAAATGGGACGAGGCCATACGTTCGATCAGCGATCCACAAGAGTGTCCCCTGTACCAGGGGCTGCGTATCGTACCACAAATTGGACTCGTGCCATTAGGCCGCAACAGAACCACGGGGCTGTGGGAGTTCTGGCACGTACAGAGTGGTTCGAGGCCAAGATGGCGGGAGCGTGATGGGAATGCCGCGATGGATATGGACACAGGTATGGTATTAGTGTTATTGCCAGGAGGCAGCTTCTGGATGGGAGCGCAGGGCCGCAACCAGCGAGATCCCAACTACGACCCCAACGCATTGCCCAACGAAGAGCCTATAATAAGCGTGGCTCTGGAAGCGTTCTTCATATCTCGGTTCGAGATGACAAATAGTCAATGGCTGCGGTGGACTGGCCAGAACCCCAGTGGACCACACGCCGCAGAGGTCACGCATCCCGTGTGTCAGGTCAGCTGGGATGATTGTCGCCAGGTCTGTATGGAGATGGGGCTTGAGTTACCTACCGAAGCGCAATGGGAGTACGCCTGCCGAGCGGGAACCTCGACGCCGTATTGGAGCGGTAGCGGCAAGCCCGCCCTTGCTCTTAAAGGAGTGGCCAACATAGCGGACGAGAGTATCCAGGCCGCATTCACGCAGTTCAACGAACGGTATGCACGAACCCTCGTTCCCTCGGACTACGAGCGAGGGCTCAATGACGGGCATGTCGCCGCAGCCCCAGTTGGAAGCCTGCGAGGCAACCCGTGGGGCCTGTGCGACGTCCATGGTAACGTTGGAGAGTGGTGTCGCGATGTCTATTGTCCCTACATCGTTTCGCCGCAACGGGGCGATGGTCAAAGAGTGACCGACGAGATGCCAGAGCGCGTTGTGCGGGGCGGAAGCTGGTATAGTGCGGCCCTCCATGTGCGGACGGCGCAAAGGTCGGGCGGTCCCTTGCGGCACCAGGCTTTTCCTCAGGTAGGCCTCCGCCCCTCGCGATCTTTGACGGAGTATTGACGGCGGTGGAGAATGTCAGGGGCTTGCCGGAATGGCGTCGAGTGTTGGATATTTTCACTCTTCCACCTCCACGGAGCCATCATGGTGGACTCCTCGCGACATCCTTGGCCTCGGGGTCCCAAGATACGCGTCCGGTGATCCCATCCCCGGCGAGAGCAGCCTGACGTAGATCAGGGGCATCTCAAGCCCAGGGCAGCCGGTGCTCCGAGTGCGCTTCCGCCCAAGCCCAGGGCGTGAGTGAGGCGCTCGTGGCCCCAACTCGATCAAGCGCCTGTCGGGTTCGCTGGCCCCTGGCTCGAGAGCCATCCCGACTCAACACGTGGGGTGGCTACACGCCGACGACCCGCCGCCCACCTTCGGGCTCCCGTACCCCTGCCTTCGTCGTTCCCGGCCTCCTCGAGCTCGGTAAGCACACGGTAGCCCCACGTCCGGCATTCCGAGCCGGAGGCTGGGCTACCGTGTGCTTACGTTGTATTCACGCTGGCTTGGAGGCTGTTCCGCGGCCCGCAGCATGAGCACGTAGGGCCGGGTCCACGCCACGCTCTCCGATGCGCGCAGCGCGCCGCGTCGGGATCTTGTCGAAGAGCGTGAACGATTTGGCCCCCCGGCTGCGCGCGAGGTGCCGCAGCACCGAGACGCTTTGCGCTCGTAGCGTAAGCACCCGGTAGCCCCACGTCCGGCGATCTCGAGCCGCAGATGGTGGACTTCGGGTTCCGGCCGTCAGGCTCGCTCTCTCTGCTTCAGGATCGGCCTGATGCTCAGGAGCTCGTGGCGATCTCGGCTGTCCTCGCCGCGCGCCAAGCTCTGGGCGTGAGCTGCGCCGCCCGCGATGGGTCCTCGGCCATCCGCTGCAGCACGTCGCGCAAATAGTCGTAAGGCTCGATGCCGAGGTTCTTGCAGCTCACGACGAGGGAGTAGTAGAGCGCCGCGCGCTCTCCACCAGACGCGCTACCGGCAAACATCCAATTCTTGCGGCCGATCGCGACCTGGCGCATCGCCCGCTCTGCGGCGTTGTTCTCGAGGGGCAGACGACCATCCTCGAGGAAGCGCGTCAGCGGGATCCACTGATTCAGCGTGTAAGAGATCGCCTCGCCTAGAGCGCTCTTGGGGAGCACGCTGCCGCGAATCTCCTCGAGCCACTTGCGAAAGCCGCCGAGCAGTGGCCTCGATTGCTCTCGACGCAGCTCCAGCCGCTCCTCTGAGCTCGCGTTGGCTTCGGATGCCTTGCGTTCGACGGCAAAGATCCGGCGCACGACCTCGATGGCAATCGCGGCGAGATCGGGTGCATCGTTTCGCGCCTTGTGGAAGCGACGCCGCGCATGCGCCCAGCAACCCGCGGGCACGATCTTGCCCAAGCGCACGACGGCGTCGTACGCGCTGTAGGCATCGGAGAGCAGCGTTCCCACATAGGTCTTCAGGATCGTCAGCGGTCCTGCGCGGCTTCGCCCCTCCGTGAAGTGGAAGAGCGTGTTGCCCTCGAGGTCGAGGTAGACCCAGAGGAAGCCGCGACGCGTGTTCGTCTTCTTCTCGTTCGGACCGAGGACGGTGATCGAAGTGTCGTCGGAGTGGAGGATCGGCTCCTGGAGCAGTTCTTTGTGCTGCTCGAGCACGATGGGTGCGAGAAGTTCAGCGCCGGCTTTCAGCCACTCGCCCATGGTGCTCTCGGCGATGTCGACTCCTTGGCCGAGGTAGATCCGCGCCTGCCGATGCAGCGGGAGATGTTCGCGGTACTTCGCCACCGCGATCTGCGCCACGAGGTTTGCCGTCACCATGCCCCGGGGAATCGGACGCTTCGGCAGCTCGGCGGTCACGACTCCGTTCTCCTCGTGGTGGCGACACGCGTACTTCGGACGCACGAGGACTTGGATCTGGAAGCTCGCGGGCTTGTGATCGAGGAGTTCTGTGCGCTCCTCGCCGATGAGGATGAGCTCGGACTGGCACGAGGAGCAGCAGCGCTGATCCTGAGACGGCTCGAGCCGCGTCTCGATGCGCGGGATGTTCGCGGGGATGCGACGGATGCCTCGCTTCGTCCGCTTCTTGCTCTCCTTCGCCTCGGCGTGCTCGGTCTCGTCGTCGGGGCTTCCTCCGCGAAAGGGAGGCGGCGGAGCCTGCGCTTCCTCCTCGTCGAACGGGAGCTCCGGAGTCGGCTTCGCGACCACGCGCTCGCTCTTGTTGCCGTAGAGCTGGTCGCGCATGCGCTCGTTCGCGGCGCGCGCAGCCTCGAGAGCTTGCTCGAGTTGGCTCACGGTCAGTCGATAGGACGCAAGCTCCGACTGCGCCGTGATCAGGCGTGCCTTGAGCGCGGATGGATCGAGTGCATCGAGTTCGCGCTCATCGGGATGCGTGTTGCTCACGATGCGATAGGTCGGCGTTGGCGCTTCGCGTGTTGCTTGGCTTCCAAGAAAACCATCGCTGGCGACGACTCGATACGACGAGACCACCAAGAAGTGCGGCGAGCTGCGCAGAGTCGATCTCCTCGGCTGCATGCGACGCGCCCTTCGCGCTCGGCCAGGAGAAGGTCCCGCTCTCCAGTCGCTTGTGCAGCAGCCAGAAGCCCGAGCGCTCCCAGTAGAGGATCTTCACTCGATCGCGGCGTCGATTGCAGAAGACGAAGAGATCGCCCGTGAACGGATCCTGACGCAACGCTCTTCGCGTTGCGGCAGCAAGCCCGTCGATGGACTTGCGCATGTCGGTGGCGCCCGCGGCAAGGAAGACACGCACAGAGGAGGGCAGGCTCAACATGACTGCTGCAGCACCTCGAGCAGGCGACGCAGCTCGCGGGCATCGAAGCCGCACGGGATGCGGAGGGTGATGTCGGTGCCCAGGCGGAGCTCGAATCCTGTCGATGTCCCGACTGGAAGAGGATCGACGCGCGCGAGCTCGACAGGAATCAGCTCGAGCTTCTCTGTGGACGCCGTCCCGTCGGCTGGTGCCGCAACCGGAGTCTCTCCATCCGACCGTAGGCGCCATCGCCACCAGAAGAGGCTTTGCGCAGAGAGCCGCTCGCGAGCGGCGAACCGGATGATGCTCAGGCCGCTGCGGGCCTGGCGCTCGACGATCTCGCGCCATTCGGCGCGGCTTCGGCGGTGCGTGGACATGCGGCGCATGGTCCGGGAGCCGCCGGGGGCGAAACAGATGGGTCTACCGGGCGCTTACCTGCGACGGTCAGGGCCGGTGTCACGGGACTCGTCGTGGAGGGTGCGGTTCGGGCTGACGGGGAGCAGGGCAGGCGCTCGTGGCGACGAGCGGCCGTAGCTGGGTCCGTAGAGCTGAGCGAGCTGGTCGAGAACTGGATCGCGGTCGCAGTGGGTGGATTGGAGCTCTTGCGAAGCCGCGTGCGTAAGCTTTTCTATAGCGGGCCGTGCGCGCTCCTCGTGGCGCCGCGCTCCTCAACTCCAGCGCCCGCATTCGTACTCGCGAGTTGCTGCGTTTAGAAACGCGAGTCGAGGAAGAGCGGGAAGCTAGGTTCTCCCACCGTGCACCCGGTACCCGCCGTCGCGAAGAAGATCTGCGCCACGAGCGGCAGGCCGAGCGCGGGCAAGCTCGCGGGAACCGGGAAAGAGAATGCGAGCGTTCCCGAAGGCGGGAGTAACGCGCCCACGACGACGATCGGGCCCGAGAGATCCGGATGAACCGTACCGCCGCAGTTCGCTAGGAACGCGGGCGCGGAGCGCGCGCCGATGAGGAGGAACGCCGTCGCGGAAGCGGGGCCTTGCAGCGCGATCGACCACGATCCTCCGGCGCGCACGGTCGAGCTCGCATCGAGCCGCCCGGTCTGCCCGAGCGGGAAGGTCGCGCTCCCCGTGCCGGCGATCGGAGCACCCGGCTGTGCGGGCGGGCATGTGCCCGGCAGCCCCGGCTGTCCCGGTAGGAGCGCACAATCGAGCAGCACCGCGGACGACGCGGCGTCGAGGAAGAGCGCGTTGCCGCCGTTCCCCCGCCGGGATGCAGAACGGCGCCGAAGGCGCCGCGCTGCCGCGGCCGCCGGCGAAGGTCGTGCCGGTTGCGTACAGCGTGCTGCTGCGCAGATCGCAGCCGTCGGCACCGCTCGTTGCAAAGGTCGTCGGCGAGCTGCCGCTGATGCGGCAGCCGTGAAGGTGCACGGTCGAGCCCTGCACGCGCAAGCCGACCTCGAAGCTGCGCACTGCGTCGCCGCGCAGCTCGCAGCGCACGAGCGCCGTGCGCGCGCTGCCGGCGATGTAGGCACCCGGCGTCGCGCTCTGCGCGAACACGGCGAGGAAGCGGCAGTCCTCGACGCTCACCGTGCCGGCGCAGTTCGTGACGAGCAACGGGGCGAAGGAACTCGAGAGCACGTCGATGTGCCGCACGACGACGGAGCGCGAAGCGTCGATGTCGTAGATCGCCAGGTTCGCGGTGAAGCCGAGGCTCACCGCTCCGGGTCCATCGCCTTCGACGACGAGCGACTTCTGCCGGATGGCGAAGGCACTGTAGGTCCCCGCGCGGACGAGGACGACATCGCCGTCCGCAGCCGCCGTCACGGCTGCTTGGATGTCCGTGAAGTCGACGCCCGGACCGGGCTGCGTCGCGACGACCCATACGCGTTGCGCGAAGCCATTGGTAAAGATCGCGCTCCAACAGAGCGCAGCGCACACGAGGTAGTGGAGCGGCATCGTGGGATCCTCCGTGTCGCGTCTCGAGAGAGCTCCGCCCACGAGGAGCCCGATCCGAGCATCGATCGCCGGAGCACATGAGTCAACGCGGGTGTGCCGCAGACGCTCGAGTTCGGGCGGGAGGGGTCTTAGGCCGAAATCGCAGGGCAGCGAGCGCGAGCTAATCGTCCGCAGGAATCGCCGCCGGAGTGGCGAGCGCTGCGCCCATCGCAGCACCGCCCCCCTCCTTGGTGCACAGTGTCCCGCTGTGTCCGCCCGCGAAATCGAGCGATCGTCCCCGCCGATCAACCTGTCGCACTGCGTCGCGCTGTGTCACCCCGCCCGGCAAACACGCCGCCAGAATGGTGACATTTGTGGTGAGTCCGGCGCCATCCGCGCCCTCACGCCCCGATGGGCAAGGTCGTAAGCCTCGTGCCTGCAAGGACTTACGCGATGATCCCGGAGGGATTCGAACCCCCGACCCTCGGTTCCGAAGGACCATGCTTCGCTGGTCGCTAGCGTATACGTATGTCCTACTATGTCCTCTAAAGTCCGACGTGTTCGCTTGTTGCGTTGAGGTTCGAAGCGGAAACGGTTAGACTCCGAGTGCCACAAAGTGGCGCGATCTAGGTGCGCAAATGGGTGCAACAAGATCGCTCCGAAGTATTTTTCGGAGGCACATGGCTACTGCAAAGCGGCGCGCAAGCGGAAGCAGTCCGGGCGTCAAGATTTTACTTCTCAAGACGCCCGCCGGAACACCGTTCCACCAGGCTCGCTGGCGCGATCCGGACTCGGGCAAGCTCGTCTGCCGTTCGCTCGAAGCGCTTGGCGTGACCAGCGCAGAAGCGCGCCGAACGTGGGCGCTGGCGAAGAGCAGGGAGCTCGAACGCCGGAAGGACGCGCTTCGCGAGGGTGCGCAGCCGAGGGCGGACCTGCCGCTGCGACAGGCGATCGACGACTACCTCCGCACGGCCGAGGCGACCCTGCGGCGCTCGACCTACTTCGGCTACGTGGCCACCCTGCAGCTCTTCTCAGAGTGGGCCGCGAAGGTCGGCATCAAGCGCACGAGCGAGATCTCCGGGCGCTCGCTGACGCTCTTCCGTGCGCATCTGATCGCGCGGCCGAACGGCAAGGCGAAGAAGGGCGGCCGCCGTGGCGAGCGCGAGCTCACCCCGAAGAGATGCTCGGCGCGCACGACAAACAAACACATGACCGGCCTCCACACGGCTCTGCGCTCGTTCGTGAGGCTCGGCGCCACGCCGGCCCTGAACCGCGACGTGATCGCGGACTCGATGCAGCGCTTGCCGACCCCGCGGCCGCGACCGCAGTACCTCTCCCACGAAGAGCTTCGGCAGCTCCTTGAGGCGGCGCTCGCGCACGACGCTGCCACGTTTCGGATGACGCGGTTCGAGAAGGACGGCCGCCAGGTTCCGGGACGTACGCCGCGCTACGAGGCGATCGCGCCGATCTTGACCTTCCTCTTGCTCAGCGGTGCGCGACGCGGCGAAGCGCTGCAGCTCGAATGGAACGACGTTCATCTCGGGGCGCGCGACGAACGTGGAGCTGTTGTCGGGGAGATCGTGGTGCGCGCGGAGAGCTCGAAGTCGAAGGTCGAGCGCGTGATCGATCTCGGCGTCACGCCAGCTCTTCATCGACTGCTGCTCGCGATGCGTGCGGGCAGCGACGGCAACGCCTCCGTCTTCGACCTCACGCGCGACCTCGTGGTCACCGCGATGCGCAGGTTGATCCGCGTGTTCCGCGCGCCGGACTTCAACTGGCAACAGCTACGGGTGACCTGTGCGACGACCTTGGTGAACGCTCCCGGCATCTACGCCGGGGCAGCAACCTTCCGCGAGTCGAAGCAGCTGGGCCACAGCGTCGCCGTGGCCGAGAAGCACTACCTCGGCGTCATCCGCGGCATCAATCCTGCCGCGCGCACCGTCGAGGCCGCCATGGGCATCGAGGACCTGGTCGACCGAGTCATCGAGCAGGTGGTGGAGCGCGGTCAGAGCGCAAGGGGCTGCGTGGCCGAGGAGCGGTCCGCGTGACCTACGCGATCTGCTGGAACTCCGTCTCGAGCGCGGCGATCACCGCAGTCTCGAGTGCGGCCCTGGCGTGGGCATCGAGCGGCCGGAGGATGGGGTGCCGCCTGCCGTCATGGGCGACACGGTCCGGGAACGAGAGCGAGACCCTGCCGCTCATCGTACGCCTGACTGCGACGCCGTCGATGCGGAGCGCTCCGTTCAGTACGAGGGAGAGCCAGCCGAGGAGGCCCTCAGCGCGGAAGCGCGGCGCTGACGGCGTGAAGCGCAGCTCGCTGAGCTCGAGCCGCGCTGGCCCTGCGTCGGAGACGACCACGATCTCGCAGCCGCGCCTTGAGGCTGCGGCGGTAGGGATCGGAGGGAAGCGGGTGGCCGCGGTCATCGACCGGATCGTCGGCGACCTATGCGCGCGGCAGAAGAGGCCACCCAAGCAACGACACTCGGTGTCCGGCGCTGTCAGGCTGTGTGCCATGACGACAGCAAGATTCTGCCCGAGCCGGTCCATGTCCAAGAAGGCTTCTCATGCTAGCTGACTCCAGCGTCGAAGCACTTCTCCACCGCTGCGCGATGCTGCGCGAGAACCTCGCGGACCCGTGGCAGAACATGTTCGACTCCTGCTCCGGAGATCGACTCGCACGGTGTCGAGCCGCTGCTTCCGTCGTCGGTCGGATCCTCGTCGAGGCCGTCCGATCCGGATGGATCCGTGGCCCGCGACCGAAGAGCGGTGCCGCACCCTGGCTCTGGATCGCACTCGATCGTGTCCAAGGGCTGGTCATCGAAGCGCGGTTCCCTGGCTGGCTCGCGAGCTTTCCTGAGCCAAGGACCATCCTCGAAGCGGTCGAGGAGATCGCATCCGAGGTTGAGAGGCGCGAGAAGGCTGTCTACCTGTTGCGCTATCCGTACCTCCCCGACGCCCTCGAGGAGTTCCTGTACCGCCACGTGGCGCATGAGGCGACACGATGGCTCCTTGGGCAGGGGCCCTGCGTTTCCGAGTGGGACGAAGTGGTGCTGCGACTCGAGAGCTGCGAGCAGCTCCGCCTGTTCGTCGAGTGGCGTATCACCGAGCCGGTCAACGAAGACGCCGATGCGCTGCGTGCGGGAATCGAAGCGGTCCTCCAGCGCATCGAGCGAGACCTCGAGCAGACGCAGGCAGAGAGCCAGGCCGCGCTTCGCGTGAACGAAGCGCAGGCCACGGCGAGCGCTGTAGGAGATGGCGGACGCGAGGAGCTGGTGCCCTCGCGAGATGAACTTCTGAAGCGCGCCAGCCGGGTGATCCTCCGAGAGAGCGAGGATGGGACGGAGCTACAGCGCATCGACCGCACGGGGAACGTTTTGAAATCGATGCCCATCGCGGACCTCGGTGAAGGGAGATCGGCGTGGGCCAAACTCATCGTTGGTGCATGCAGCGCTGAGCGCGATGCACTCAAGGCTGTAGATGAATCGTCGGCGGCATCCGCTGATGTTGCGAGCACTGAAGCTTGGGAAGAGGCACGCAAGAAGGTCATCGCGGACGGACGGAGCGCCGGCTTCGCGCCGAAGATTCGGGCGAACCGGAAGGTAAGCCAGAGGTTCCGCAACTGCGTGTGGCGAAGGCTTGCCGATGAGATCCCGCTGGACCCGAGCGAGCTCTTCGGTGCCGAGGATCGTGAAGGCTTCCGAACAGCGGTGTTCCGCGTCTCGATCTGGTCGTCGGACGTTCCGATGATTCCCAAAGAAGAAGGTGCGGACCAGAGGCGGAGTTCGAAGGCGCAGAACCCGCGCTCCGACGATTTGCGTCGGGAGATGCTGGAGGAGGGACGCCAAGCGGGGAAGCGACGCAAACGGTCGGGCGTCACGTGACATGTCACGCGTGATGTCACGCCGAGCGTGACACGAGCCGAGAAGAAAGCCAAATAATCCGGGCTCGGACATCGAGACGGATCAAGGGGCGGTCGATGACGTTTGCTGTCACGCGCATCGAATCGAGCGTGTCACGCGGGACATGCCCCGAGGAATCGGGCACGTCGGGTTCGCGAGCAACGAGCTCGCTACGACGGCCGGTTCCTCCGCACGGACTGCATCGTGAACACGCTCGTCTCTGACCTCGAAGCTGACCTCGCATCGGCGAACCCGCGCCCGCTGTACACGGTCGCCGAGTCCGCTGAACTCTCGCGCGTCCATCTCCGCACCGTCCGGCGCTGGATTGCGGCAGGGATCCTCCCGACGGTCGGGGCCCGCAAGGGCGGCTCGTCACGCGTTCTCGTACGGCGTCGTGATCTCGCGGCGTTCCTCGTCGGCATCACGAGCTGAGGAGGGGAGCGCCGTGGACGATTCCCTGCCTCCGGCTGCGAACGCCGGCAATGCCGCCGTTCCGCTCTCCATGCTCGACGCCGCTCTCGCGTACGCCGAGCAGGGCATCAAGGTCTTCCCCTGCGGTGGTGAAGACGGGAAGAAGCCTCTGACGAAGCACGGCTTCCTCGACGCCACGACCGACGAGCGGCAGATCCGTGCGTGGTGGACGGATCACCCCAACGCGAGCATCGGATCGCCTCGCGACGAACATCGCTGGGTCGCCGACATCGATGGCGACGAAGGAGAGCGAAGTCTCGCCGAGATCGTCGGAGATACGCCGATATTCACCGCTCAGGTGCGGACCGGTCGTGGAAGGCACCTCTACTTCTGCGGACCAGGACCTCGAACCGGCACCAAGCTCCGTCCTGGAATCGATGTTCGGTCAGTCGGTGGCTACGTGATCCTGCCGCCGAGCCGGCACGTCGCCACGGGGCGTCGCTACGAGTGGGTCGTGCCGCTCTCGGAGATCTGCGAGGCGCCGGCGGCGCTGATCGAAGCGCTCGGCGGCATACGTAGCGAGAAGTCGAGCAACTGCGGAGTGTTGGAGCCTGACGAAGTTGTGATTCCGCTCGACGAGCCGGCGCTGAAGAGCTTGCGCCTCGCGCTGTCAGCGATTGAGGGACTCGCAGATTCCTACGGATCGTGGATCGAGATCGGAATGTCGCTTCAATCGACGCGAGCAGGCCGGCAGGCGTTCGACTTGTGGCACGACTGGTCGAAGCTCTCCGCCAAGTACCGGGACGAAGCGGACTGCTTGAAGCACTGGAGGTCGTTCGGTCGGCGCGATGTTGAGGTCACCATTGCAACTATCTACCACCGAGCTGCGGAGAAGGGATGGGTGCATCCTGCTGATCTGCCGCTGCCACCCGCTGTGCAGTCCGCATCAAAGCACGAGGAATCGGGACTGATCCTCCGTCGATTCGAAGCGACCAATCCTCACCGATTCGCCACCGTCCCGCCACCGTCCCGCGACTGGATCGTAAAGGCTCCTAACGGCCACGGCGTGATCCCAAGGGGGAAGGTCGGAGGGCTCGCCGGGACTGGCGGGTCCGGCAAGACACGAATCGCGTATCAGCTCGGAGTTGCAGTGGCAACGCGACGGCCCTGGTTAGACTACTTCCCCGTCGAGCCGAGCGTCTCACGGCGTACGCTATTCCTGGTCGGGGAGGACGACGAGACTGACGCGCACCGAACGATCTACGGCATCTGCGATGCATGGGGCCTCTCAGACGAAGAGCGCGCAGCAGTCGAAGGCAACCTCTGCGTCGTGCCGCTCGCCGGAGTGACAGCCGCTCTCGGAGAGAGCGATGCCAAGTCTCTGGAGGTGCGGGCGACCGTCCACTTCCGCGACGTACGACTGCTCCTCGAGCGCGAAGGTGAAAGCCATGCTTCCGCGGGGAATCCTGGCGAAGGATTCTCGCTGGTCGTAATCGACACGTTGGCCCGCTTCGGGCCGGCGCTGCTGGAGCGAGAGAACATCGTGGGGCAACGTTTCATCCAGCTCGCGGAGCAGCTGTGCTCCGCTCCCGGGAATCCTTCCATCATCTTCACGGCCCACACCTCCAAGTTCGCCCGAGAGGACGGAAAGCCGGACATCCGCGGCTCGTCCGCGATCCGAGACTCGATGCGCTGGGTGCTCGGACTATCCGCGGAAAGCGACCATGTGGAGCTGTCGTTGGTGAAGTCCAACGTCGGTCGACAGTTCGACTCCGTGCGCCTACGATGGATTGAGGGAAAGTTCCTGACCGCCGAGGACCCCGCGCTGGCGTCCCAACGCAGCGACCTGGCGCGGAGTGAGAAGCAGCAGAAGAGCGTAGAAAAGAGGGTCGCAAGCGCTCGCGCCGCGGATGTCGCCCAAGACACGATCGAGGAAGAAAGGAGGGCCAGGATCCTTCCCCTTCTGGAGGAAGCGCTACGAGCCGAGCCTGGACTGCGAAAAGGTGCGCTTCAGAGCAAGGGAGGCAGCAGCGACGCGAAGGTGAAAAAGGTGATCGACTGGGCTGTCGCCAACGGACGCATCGTCGCCCTAGACGGGCCGAACCGGTCGACGCTGCACTACTTGCCCGGATGCGTAGAACTCGCGGAGCGAAGTTCCGACTCGGCGATGTCAACCAACGGCGCTGCCTCGCAGACCTCGAGCAAGGAGGTGACCTCGGCGTCTGAGGAGCAGCACCCCGACGGTGACGTGCCGAGCGAAGAGCGGCTACAACGAGATCTGGCGTGAGTCGTGAATGTCATCCGTGCGCAGCCCGCTACCAATCGCAGGAGCCGAACGAAACGGTCAATGGTCCGGAAAGGGACAGGTTGATGAACTCTCCGGTGGAGGCTGGACAGGATGGCGTGGTCGGCGAGCGGGCGTCCTCGGCTCTCCACCTGCCCCCGGGCGTCCCGGAGCTCGCGGAGTAGCTGGACGAGCACGTTTCCAGAGTGTGTGTGAGTGCGTCGCCCCCCCACACCCCCCGCGTTTCGCGGAAACGGAAACGCACGGAGGCGTTCCGTTTCTCGAGAACGGGGGCAGCGGTGGAGCTGGAAACGGAATCGGAAACGGATTCGGAAACGCCAGGAGATGATGATGGAAATGGTCCCTTACCCCGAGACGCGCGCGCAGATACGGATCCATGCGAAGTGCTGCTGCGGTGTGTCAGTCTGCAAGTAGAACAGTGACGGGGGCCTGCTGCCCGAGCTCGATGGCGCTGGGATCGAGGTCAACGGGCTGAACAAGTCGGCTCACCTTCGAGTCCACCCGCCGCGAACCGCAGCAGCCGGCGGACACCGCCGTACATGCGCTGTGGGAGGACCTCCCATGAGCCGGACCCGTATCCCGCCGTTCGGCTGTGATGCCGAGCGGCACCCTCGTGAGCAGTCGTCAGCGTTGGAGTTGATCCCGTGAACCGTCACCTGCCGCCCAACACCGTTGTCCTCAGCCTGCGCCGCGATGATGGTCTTCCTGTTCAGTTCGGCGAACTCGGAGGCGTGCACGCGGTGCGCTGCGAGGGCGAGTTCGCGGAGATCGACCTGGAAGGGCTCCGCGGCTTCGAGAATCGTCTTTCCATCCGAAACGCGAGCAAGCGAGCGCGCATCGGCATCTGGCTGGCGGAGGCACCGAGAGTCGGCCCGATCTGGGTGCAGCCGGGCTTCAACATGATGCTGTGGATGGACGGCAAGAAGCCGATGGCGATCAGCTGGCGGACGCCGCCGGAGAAGGGCGGTGCCCCTCCGCCCGTGGACCCGTCGCTAAACTAAGATGTGGCGGTGAGGTTGATCGCGTCGGCGCATTCCCTCGACTATGCGGAGTGGATCGGCCGTTGGCTGCCAGATCAGCAGGGCAATCAGCGATATCCGGCTGATTAGGGGTTACTTACGGCTGGTCACATAATGGGGCAAATGCGACCGGCTCGGATTTTCAGTCGACTCGCTTGTGGGCCATCGGGGGGTCATTCCGGGGACATCGCCGCTGAGTCGATTGAGAATCAAAACGCCGCAAGGCATTGCGGATACGCGACTTATGGCGCCTCAGCGCTGGTCAACGCCGGTCACCAGCATGGGACACGAGTCGACTGAACGAGAGCCGCAATGCGGTTTTTTCTGCGCCCGGACCTATTTCCGGCAACGATATTCTGATAGCCTTCTGTTCGCGTTGGCGACCCTCCAAGCGCGCCTCTCGGCGAGGCGCATCTCCTTCCAAGCTCTGCCGCGCAGGACCTTCGTGCCCGACCGGGCCGGAGCTTGGACATGGACTCGCACTCGACCCTCGCCGTCGAAGAGGTCCCGATCGGGCGCCTCTTCCTGAGCCCGAGCAACCCGCGGCGGAACGACCAGGCCGTCCCCCATGTTGCCGCGTCGCTGAGGCGCTTCGGCTGGAGGCAGCCCGTCGTCGCGAAGCCCTCGGGCGAAGTGATCGCCGGCAACACGCGCCTGAAGGCGGCGCAGTCACTCGGGATGGAGCGCGTGCCGGTCGTCTGGTTCGACGGCCCGGATCTCGAGGCGACGGCCTTCGCGATCGCCGACAACAAGACGCACGAGTTCGCGGAGTGGGACGAGCCGGCCCTCGCCAAGCTCCTCCACGAGCTCCGCGCCGAGGACGGCCTCGAGGGCGTCGGCTTCGACGACGGCGAGATCGACCGGTTGCTTGAGGAGTTCGATCTCGGCGAGCAGCGCGAGGTCGAAGATCCCGGCGAGGTCGAGCCGCCCGCGGATCCGATCAGCCAGCGCGGCGACGTGTGGCTGCTCGGCGATCACCGGCTGATGAACGGCGACAGCACGAGCGAGGCCGACATGGCGCGCTTGATGGGGAACGATGTCGCAATGTTACTCGCGAGCGATCCCCCATATTTGGTCTCATACGACGGCACGAACCATCCCTCGGAACATCACAAGAGGGCCGGTCGGACGGCATCCGAAGGAAAGGAGGTAGGAAATCGAAACTGGGACCAGTACATCGATCCCGAGTCGAGCGTCGAGTTCTTCGCGGCGTGGCTCCGCGTCGCGTTGAAGCACTGCATCGATCGGGTGCCGATCTATCAGTGGTTCGCTTCGAAGCGCGGCTCGCTGGTCGACGAAGCGTGGCGGCAGAACGGGCTCCTACAGCATCAACAGATCATCTGGGTCAAGACGCGCGGCGTACTGACCCGCAGCATGTTCCTCTGGTCGCACGAGCCCTGCGTGTTCGGCTGGCGCGAAGGCTTCATGCCCGAGAAAGATCGGCGCCCTCCGCCGAGCGAACGTACGGTGTGGGAGATCGCGCAGCCGGATGAAGGTGGCAGGTCACTGCATCCAACCTGCAAACCGTTGGAGATCTTCGAGCGTCCGCTGCGCTACCACACGCTGCCCGGCGAGATCGTGCTTGAGCCATTCAACGGCAGCGGGTCGCAGCTGATCGCGGCGGAACGGCTCGGACGCAAGTGTCGCTCGATGGAGCTCAGCCCTGGCTTCGTGGACGCGGCACTTCAGCGCTGGGAGAAGGCCACCGGTCGCCAAGCCACGCTCGACGGCGACGGACGCACGTTCGCGGAGATCTCGAAGGAGCGGAAGCCGTGCGGCAGCTGATGACAACGGTGCTGCTTGCACTCGCGTTGGCGTCGTGCTGCGCGCCCATCGGCGCTGAGCGTGTCGATCGCGTTCGATCTTGGATGTCGCCGGCGGCAACCGACCGAGCACTTCCTCCCGGAGCGATGGCGTTCCTGTTGAGCTTCGCGATCTTCATCGGAACGCAGATCTGCGTTGGCGTCCACGTGTGGTGCCACCTCCGCGGGCTGGATGTGAAGCTGAAGCGCGTGGAGTCGATGGTCGCGCTGCGGAGCGCCTCGCTGGAGGTCGCGTCGCGATGATCCTCTGGGGCATCACCGCCATCTCGCTGACCGCGACGGTGATGAACATCCATCGCGTGCGGGCCTGCTTCGCGCTTTGGATCCTGACGAACGCCGCTTGGGCCATCGTGGACTTCGAGGCCGGGATCTACGCGCAGTCGTTCCTGCACGTGGTCTATCTCGGTCTCGCTTGCTACGGACTCAACCGCTGGCGCCATGAGCCGCGAGGAGCGCCATCGTGAGGCGGACCATCCTGCCGGTCGACGCGTTCGAGTACTTCTTCGCCCTCGGGCCGAACCGCAGCTTCGCGGAGGTGGCGAAGCACTACCGCGTGTCGCGGAAGACGGTAGCGCGTACGGCGGAGTCGGATCGCTGGTTGCAGCGCATCGCCGAGCGCGAGAAGAAGCTCCGCGACGCAACCGAGGAGAAGGCCCTCGAGACGTTGGAGGCGATGAACCTCCGGCATCTGAAGACGCTGCGCATCGTGCAGGCGAAGGCGCTCGAAGCGCTCAAGAACTATCCGCTGATCTCGGCGATGGAAGCCGTGCGAAGCCTCGAGACGGCGATCAAGTGGGAACGGATGGTCCGCGGAGAGCCGACGGTGCATGCGGCGGTCGAGAGCCGACACGTGGAGACTGGTCCGCCCCCGCCGGCCGCGAGCGACCTCAACTCGTACATGCGGAAGCTGATGGAAGTTGCGAAGGAGCAGGGCTTCATGCCCGAAGGGAACTGATCGCTGGGATCTCGCGCGCGCCACCAGATCTTCGGCGAGAACCGCCTTGGCTTCGCGCCCCCGCGGAGCGTGTATGTCGACGACCCGCGAGGAGCACCACGATGTACATCAACGACCTGGCAGAACGCGAAGCACACCGGATGGCACGAGAGGCCTTCGGACCAAACGTGGACCGCTCGATCCGCATGGCGATCGAGCGCGCGTTCCGCGCCGGATACCAGCAAGCACAACGCGAGCAACGAGCTCGGGAGACGAAGCGATGAAGCCCGACAGCAAGCGCAGCGCGACCATCGAGCGGATCGCGAAGGAGATCCTCTGGCTCGAGACGCTCAACGCGCGCGGGCGTGATCGCTTGGACTTCTACGAGCTCTCCGTCGGCTCGATCCGCGCGGCGTTGGAAGCCGCGTACGAGGCTGGGAAGCAGGAGAGGAAGTAGGACGCGTTCGCTGCCGCCGAGGACCACCACGATGCCGAGCCGCACCAGCTTCGCGATCGAGATCGACGGCAAGCTCTACGCCAACGCGCCGCTGCGGCAGATCGACTTCGCCATCCGCCTCCTCGAGCAGAAGGAGCTGGTCCAGGAGCGCGCAGCGAAGCGCTCGGGTGCGTCGATCGAACGCACGCCCTACGCTCGCAGCGCGGACTTCCTGAGCGCGCCCACGAAGCCACGGACGCGCTTCCAAGGTCGCATCGCCGAGCTCACGCACTGCCCGGAGATCGAGGTCCACGCAATCGAGTGGCTGCTGCGCGACGCGCACGCAGATCCGGAACTGCTGCGGACCTCGCAGCTCGTCTACGAGGCGTCCTGCGCGTACCGGATCCTGCGCTGGCTGGTGACGCGTGCTGCACATGGCGATGTCGCGGCTCGCGAGCTGCTCGCGCGGATCGATCGGGAGAGCCGTTGATCACGCGTGGTGAATCCGAGATCGCTGCTGCTTCGGCCTACACTTCGTGCGCCCGCAGAGCGTGTATGTGCCCACCTAACGAGGACAACGAGATGACCACCACCAAGACCACGCGCGGCGCCCTGACCCTGGAAGCCGGAGTCGACAAGAAGCACCTCGGCGCGAGCTTGATGATCACGAACGCGACGCCGATGACGCAGCGCGAGTTCAGGGCCGCGGTCCTGCGGCTGGCCGCGGAGCTCGAAGAGCAGAGCGAGGGCGAGCGTTGGCTGGTGCATGTCGAGCGCGGCGAAGCCTACGGAGCGCCGGGCCGCGAGACGCGCACCGCGCGAGTCTGGATCGAAGCGGTCACCGGATCCGAAGATGAAGAGCAGCGCGCGCTGGCGACCCTGGTCGCGGTGGTGACGCGATGAGCTACTACAGCAGGGCGATTGCGCAGGATCTCGGGTGCTCGGAGAACGAAGCCGCGCGGATCGAGGCGATCGTGCGCTGGGAGTTCCCGACGCTGAACGGCCTGTCGAAGTCGCGGCTCCGGCGGGAGGCGAAGATCGCGCAGCAGGTGCTCGCGGAGCTGCGGGCGGAGGCTGTGGACTCGGTCGAGGCGAGGGCGAAGCGGATGCTCGACACCACCGACGAAGAGTCGCTGGCGTACGCGCAGGCCACACGATTGGGCTGCAGCAGCGGAGCCGATAAACGGCTTCTGACGACAACGAGGCGGGCTCTTGGAGGAAATTCGATGTTCTGCAGGCCGCGAGGCAAGCCGTTGGCGATCTCGTCCTCACGCGCTCACAATACGCAATACGAGATAGCGCTCTAAGAATCAGTGCCAATACGACGAACGATGCAGTATCTCAAATACAAGTTTATGCGTGAAGGTCGTTCGATCGTCGGCAGCCGTGGCATGGGCCCCCGACTTGATAGCCTTTTCACTCCTAAACAGGGGGCCCGGCCACGAAGGACTGTAGATGCGCCCTCGCTTGCTCCTCCGCCTACGACGCTGGTTTTGGCGTAGGAAGAGACGCATCGTGCTGGCACTCACTGCCATTAGCCAGGTAGTGCAGCTTTTTAAAGCACTACTTGGATAGCGTTGACGCGACGGCCTTCGACAGTTCGCTCAAGAGCGGAAGGCCGTCGCTCTTCCTTTCCAATCGTACCGATCGAGAATCAGGGTCCCCTTCCGCCCGCTCTATTGATCCGCCACGTGGCCATCCGAAGAATCCTTCGCACGCGGGTCCTAATCGCCTTCCCTGTTCCGCGCGTCAGAGCGTGTATGCGGTCGTTCCAGACGGCCACAGGAGGCCACGACGATGACGACCAAGAACGGACCGCACGCGACGGACGACCAGACCACGAAGCCCGCCGCGAAGAAGGCGAAGGGCAGCAAGAAGCGCGCAGCACCGACCTGGACCCTGACCGAGACCGCCCTCGCCTACCTCGAGAGCTTGAAGGCGGCGCACAAGAGCGAGTCGACGATCAACGCCTACGCGAGCGACTTGGACTTGGCAACCGAAGTTCTCGGCGGCGAGACGCCGATCGCCGCGCTCACGCCGGCGGATGTCGAGAGGTTCAACGTTTCGCAGCAGGTCACCACGACGAAGAGCGGACGCGCGAAGGCGCAGCCGACGATCGACCGCAGCCGCCGAGTCCTCCGTCTCGCGCTGGTGTACGCCGAGCAGCAGAGCGCGATCGAAGCGGCGCCGATCGAAGCGAAGACGCGCGCGAAGAAGGACGCCACCACCACCGAGCCCGCAGTCGGCAGCGACGAGTGGAAGGCTGCGCAGCGCGAGTTGCCGCTACATCAGCGCGCAGCCATCGGCCTCGACGACGAGAAGTTGAAGCCTGCCGCCGCTGAGGACGACCCGGCGACGATCGTCTACGCCAGCAACGGCCAGCCGGTCACCAAGTGATCGACGACGGGCGGCTCGCTGATCGCGGTGGGCCGCCCCGCCTCTCCTTCCAAGCTTCAATCCAAGGAGGCAGCAATGCACCTCAACGACGCGATAGCCGCGTTCCAGCTCCAGCTTGAGGCGGACGGGCGGTCGATCCACACGCGGAAGCAGTACGCGCGGCACCTCCGCCTGCTCGGCTCCTGGCTCGCGGCGAACGGCATCCCGGCCGAGCTCGACGCGATCACGACGGCGGTGATCGCGCAGTTCCTGGTGAGCGACCAGGCGAGGAAGACCGCGGAGGGCGCGGCGAAGTTGGCCACGTCGACCAACGCGCTCAGGACTTCGGTCCGCTGCTTCTTCCAGTTCTGCGAGCTCGCGGGCTACGTGGCCAGGTCGCCGGGGATGCTGGTCCGAAGAGCCCGCTGTGGCGAGCCGCCGCCCAGGGCGCTGAGCGACGCGGAGGTCGCGCGGCTGCTGGCCGTGGCGGCGCGGAGCGAGGCGAGGGACGAGATGCTTGTCCGCATGCTGCTCGCAACGGGCCTTCGGCTCGGCGAGGCCCTGGCCCTGGAGGTCGGGGACGTCGATCTCGGGCGCGGCGTGATCTCGGTGCGGCGCGCGAAGGGTGACAGGCCTCGGGTCGCGTACGTGCCGCAGGAGCTCGGCGCGCGGCTGGCGGAGTGGGTGCGGGACCGAGAGGGGCGGCTGTTCCCAATCAGCTCAAGGCACGCGCAGAGGGTGATCGAGCGGATGGCGAGGGAGGCGGAGGTTACGGCGTCGGCGCACTGCTTGCGGCACACCGTGGCGACCAGGATCTACGCGCGGACGGGAGACCTCGGCGTGGTCCAGAGGGTGCTCGGGCACGCGTCGGTGGCGACGACGCAGCGGTATGCGAGGTGCGACGAGGGGGCGGTGCGCGCGGCCATCGGCGCTTGATCGCGCCGGCGGCGCGGGGCCTCGGGCGTCTGGGGTTGCCCGAGCTGCTCGCCCACGGGTCACCGAAGCCGCGCTCAGGCTGTTCGGGGTTGCCGAAGGGCAATCCCATCGGTGGTGGCCGCGTAGTTTCATGGGTGCCGATGGCAGACGCCAAGCGGTTCCGCGAGTACGCTGAAGGAAGTCCGGCCATCCTCGCGTGTTCCTACTGGAGATAGTTCCATGATCAAGCTCGCTGTCATCGCTCTGTCTCTGCTGGGCGGAGGTGCCCTCGTCGTCGGAGCTGCCCGCACCTACTACAGCGGAGTGTCGATCGCGATCCCTGTCGGCGGTGCCATCAAGATGACGCCGGATCCCGCAAGCGTTTGGTCGTGGCACGAGGAGATCACGGGTCAGCCGGGACAAACGGTAACGGTACCGGTCCTCGTTGACTTCGACGGCAACGGCAACATGGATACCGAGTACCCAGATCTTCGCGTTTGCATTACCGACGTTCAGGCCGTCTCTTCAGGGACGATCGATGCCGCAAACGGCCAAAGAGGCGCGACCGTGGTCCTCCGGAATGGCGGAGGAACTCGGTGGGACATCACTCCCTTGCCCCATGGCGGTGCGGACAATCAAGCTACGACGGGCCAGCTCGTTAGTACGCATCATTTCGCGACGCCTCTCGTACTCCCGATCGCATCGAGCCTGAACGTCGCCGTCACCCTGGCATCGAATGAACCGCCGAGGACGATCTCGGTGAATCTGATCGGCCGGATTGTGAACCTCTAGGCGCATCGCCTCCGCCACTCGATGGCCATGCGCGTCTACCGGGCCTCAGGCGACATCGAGGTCGTTCGGGCGGCGCTGGGGCACGCGAGCATCCAGACGACGGTGCGGTATGCGCGGTGCGACGAGGGGGCGGTGCGGCGGGCGGTGGGGGCGTGAGGGAAGGCCACAAGCAAGGAGCCAGTCCGAGCCGATCGCTCTGCCTCCGGCCGGGCTCTGCCCGGCCTCGGAGGAGAGGCGGTCACGTCACCTGCTTGGGGAGGCTGGAAGGGGAAATAACTCCTTCACACGACATCGAGCGCTGCACAGAATGGCGACCAGCCTCAACGAGGGGACACTCAGCCCCATCCATTGGCCGAGTGCTTGGGTGAGCATACGGCAATGGTCGGCTGGACTTGGCTTCTTCAGGCTGACCATTAACAACTGCCAAGGGTCGCGTCGAGCAAAAGAAGCGACAGAGAGGATTCATGAACAACAATCCTGCGGGCTCAACCTGGAAGAAGTGGGACCTGCACGTCCACACGCCGTCATCCTTGGTTCACAACTACCCCGGCTCTAACCAGGAGGAACGCTGGGAGGCTTTCCTGACCGACCTTGAAGCCCTGCCCGCGGAGTTCAAGGCTATAGGCATCAACGACTACATCTTCATCGATGGCTACGAGCGCGCACGTGAGGCCAAGTTCAAGCACGGCCGGCTAAAGAACATCGACCTCCTGCTGCCCGTCATTGAACTTCGCCTGGACAAGTTTGCCGGGGTAGTCAAGAAGGAGAAGGACGGCACCTACTCGCAGTCCGGCTGGAATCGCATCAACCTGCACGTCATCTTCGACGCTATGGACCCGGCGATCATCCAGCAGCAGTTTCTCAACTCGCTGACTCCAAGTTATCAATTGATTCCAGGCTCCAGCAGCTGGCAAGGCAAGTGGAAGGGAGTTATCACTCCGGAAAGCCTAGCCGAGCTCGGAAGGATGATTGTCGAATCGGCGCCGGAGGACAAGAAGGGCGACTACGCGCCGCACATGCGGGAGGGATTCAACAACCTCTGCGTTAGCTTGGACAAAGTCGATGAGGCCCTCGACAAGCCCTACTTCGCCGGAAGATTCCTGATAGCCGTCGGCAAGACCGAGTGGGCCAACCTCAAGTGGGACGACCAGTCCATCGCCGAGAAGCGTAACATCATCAACCGGGCCAACTTGGTGTTCACCGCAGCCGCCAACCCTGCGGAATACCACGCGGCGCGCAAGAAACTCGAGGCGTCCAAGGTTAACGCCACGCTGCTAGACTGCTCCGACGCCCACGCGCCGAGGGCCTCGAAGGATAAAGACCGCGTCGGCAACTGCTTCACCTGGATCAAGGCCGACGCGACTTTCGATGGCCTCGTCCAGGCCATCGCCGAATTCGAGGACCGTGTGTTCATCGGCGACACGCCGCCCAAGCGGCTTTTGGTCGAGGCCAACCGCACCAAATACGTCTCGAAGATCCGCATCAACCGCAAGGCCGGGTCCACGCTGGCTGATACTTGGTTCAGCGTGGACATGCCGCTGAGCCACGACCTGGTCGCCATCATCGGCAACAAGGGCAGCGGCAAGAGCGCCATGGCGGACATCGCCGCGCTTGCCGGCGACACGAGGAACTTTAGGAGCTTCTCGTTCCTCAAGGACACGCGGTTTCGCAATCCGAGGAACAAGCTCGCGCAGCACTTCGTCGGCGCCCTGGGTTGGCACGACGGCTCGGAATCTGAGCGCCAGCTCGACCAAGACCCCTCGCAGACCAGCGTCGAGCGGGTGAAGTATCTGCCGCAGAGCTACCTTGAGACGCTATGCAACGAGCTCGGTGACGGCGGCTCGGCGACGTTTGACACCGAGCTGCGCAAGATCATCTACACCCATGTCCCAGACGAGGAGCGCTTGGGCTACGCGTCGATGGATGACTTGCTCGGATTCAGGGTCGCCGAGATCGATAGCGCGCGCGAGCGAGTCGTCAAGGAAATCTCCAAGGCCAATGCCGAGATCTTGCAAACGGAGCGGCGCCTCACGCCGGAGTTCAAGCAGTCGCTACAAGAGCAGCTCGACGCCAAGGTCGCCGCACTCAACTCTCTCGAGGCCTCCAAGCCCACTCCGGTCGAAGACCCTACGACGTCGGACACCGCCCAGGAGGAGTCGAAGGCGGCTGCCGAGACGATTCAAGCCCTAGAAGAGGAGCTGAGAAAGCTGCGCGACGAGGAGAGGTCACTCCGCGACAAGAAGGCCGCCGAGGCGAAGCGTCAAGCGGTACTGAGCAGGATTGCCCAAGCCATCGCAAACCACAAGAAGGCCCACGACCAGTTTGTCGTGGAGCTGGCACCCATGCTTGTCGAAGCCGGCGCGTATGTGAATGCGTCCGAGATGGTCGAGCTGAGGATCGACACCTCGAAAATCGACGCGCTGGGAAGGTCGGCGAAGGAGTCCATCGCAGTCATCGACGCGACCCTGTCTAGCCAAGAGCCCACGGGGCTCGTCAAGCGGCACGAGGCGACAGAGGCCGCCATGGCCGAGATTAGGGGCAAACTCGGCGAGAAGCAGCGCCTGTTCATCATCTTCAAGGACCAAGTCTCCAAGTGGGAGCGCGCCAAAGCGGACCTCATCGGCAGCAAGGACAAAGCGCAGTCCATCGATTGGTTCAAGGCTGAGATCGAGTCGCTAGCCGCCCTGCCCGACAAGCTGACAGAGCTGCGTACGCGCCGCGTAGAGTTGGCCAAGATCGTACATGAGCAATTGGGCAAGACAGTCGAGGAGTACCGCCGCCTGTATGGGCCTGTGCAGGAGTTCGTCAAGTCGGCAGCTCAAATGGACATGCACCTGCCCCTAGACTTCGACGTGCGCATCGAAGAGTCGGACTTCCAAGACCAGTTCTTTCTCCGCATCAATCGGCAGTCGCGCGGCAGCTTTGCCGGTAAGGACGAAAGCAACCACCTCATGCGCGGCTTGCTCAAAGAGGCTGATTTCGGCGAAGTGGACTCCACGCTAAAATTCCTCGACAGCATCGACGACATGTTGCACTTTGACCGGCGCGAGTCGGGCGGCCGCGAGACGAGGATCGCCGACCAGCTCCGCAAGGGCGTGGAGCCCCAGGACATCCTCGACTACCTCTACGGCATGAGCTATCTTGAGCCGAGGTATTCGCTCACGTTCAACGGCCAAGAGATCGGCCAGCTATCGCCCGGCGAGCGTGGACTGCTCTTGCTCGTATTCTACCTGCTGGTGGACAAGGACGACATCCCGATCATCATCGACCAGCCCGAGGAGAATTTGGACAACCAGACGATCTTCAAGGTTCTGGTTAAGTGCATCAAAGCCGCCAAGCAGCGGCGCCAGGTCATCATGGTGACGCACAACCCCAACTTGGCCGTGGTGTGCGACGCCGAGCAGATCATCTACGCGACCTGCGACAAGACTACCAACACCTTCAATTACGTGTCGGGCGGCATCGAGTCGCCTCTGATAAGGGCTACAGTTGTTGAGATTCTCGAGGGCACCGAGCCAGCCTTCAAGAATCGAAAGCAGAAATATGGGCTTTGAGCTTGGGCCGGATGGTGCTGCTTGCTGCTTCATTCCGGCTGGCGCAGTCAGCCGATAGGGCAAGGAAGACAGTTGTTGGGACGTCATACACCCTCTGATTGTGCCCCGGTCCGGCTTAGGCTAGCGGAAGCGCGAAGAGTGTCGCGGCGGACGCGTTCGGGGCTAGGATCAGTTCGGTCGGCGAGCACATGAAGCGGGCATTCGAAGCACAACAGTTGCCAAGGCACACCGTCGCGCCGCGCCAGCGCGGAGCCCGAAGAACGTGGACGACTTGGCCCGCGGAGCGCGCGCCAGCTCCACCACGGCGCGATCGAGACGTACGCGCGATCTGAACCGCAGGGGGACTGGAGAGCTGCGTGGTCAACGGCGCGACGACTCTCGAATCCGCGATCCTCGGCATCGCCGCCCTCGTCCCTGCCGATCCTGATCCGATCAGGAACCTCGAGGAGACGCCGATGGGTCGCCGCAAGAAGACTAGCGCCAAGATCGTAAACGCCCGATAGACCCCATCTGGTAGCCCCGCCGGCGGCATGGACGATGCCCGTCCATGACGACTCGCCGAACCCGCGCCGACTGGCGCCAGCTCCTCGCTCGCCAGGCCCGTAGCGGCCTGAGCATCGCCGCGTTCGCTCGCCGTGAAGGCATCCGGCCACAGTCCCTGCACTGGTGGCGTTGGAAGCTGCGCGAGACCAACGCTCCGCTCCCGAGCTCTACCGGCTCGGTGTCACCCGGCTTCGTTCAGCTCGACCTGGGCCATCCGACTTCCGATGGTGATGCAAGCGCCTTCGAGATCGCGCTGCCCGGGGATGTCGTGATCCGCGTCCCACGCGGCTTCGATACGCGCGAGCTCAAGGCGATCCTCGAGACGGTGCGTGCGTCGTGCTGACCTTCACGTCCTCGGCGCGCGTCTTCCTCGCCGTTGGTGCGACCGACATGCGCAAGGCGATCGATGGCCTCGCCGCCGCAGCCCGCCATGCTCTTCGGCAAGATCCCTTCACCGGCGATCTCTTCGTCTTCTGCAATCGTCGTCGCGATCGCCTGAAGATCCTCTACTGGGAACGCTCCGGCTTCTGGCTCTTGCACAAGCGTCTCGAGAGCGGGACCTTCGCATGGCCGACTTCCAAGGGCGCATCGAAGGCTTCCGAAGAGATCGATACCGCGCAGCTCTTCGCGTTGCTGAACGGGCTCGTCGTCGCGAGTCGTCGCAAGCGCTGGTTTTCCTGGAAGCCACGCAACGGAGACGCCTTGATTGCCGACGTATCTCGTGATGAGCGGCGCTTCTCTGGACCGATCGCAACTTGAGGCACTCCGAGCTCCTGAGCTCCGAGATCTGCTCATGTCTGCGCAGAGCGAGCTCGATTCTTCTCGCCTCACCATCCGTCAGCTCGAAGCTGCTCTGATGTCTGCTCGGTCAGCCAATGAGAATCTGCGCGAGCAGCTCTTCGGCAAGAAGAGCGAGCGCGTGGTGCCTGGTCAGCCACCCGCTCTGCCGTTCGACGCGGAAGAGCCGCAGCCCCCGATTCCACCGCACGTCGACGAAGCTCCCGACGACGAGACCGAGCACGTCGAAGCCAAGGCTCGCAAGAAGAGGACGAAGCGTGGCGTGCGCCGGATCTCGGAGGCGATCCCTCGCAGCGAGATCACGATCGAGCTTCCTCCCGAGCAGTGCCGCTGCGCGCAGTGCCAGGAAGCGCTCGTAGAGATCGGCACAGAGCGAACCGAGATCCTCGACTACGAGCCTGCGATCTTCCGCGTGCAGGTCTTGTTGCGGAAGAAGTACGCCTGCCCGCGCTTCGAGGAGCACGGCGTGACGACGCCGGATCTACCGAAGCGGCCGATCCCGAAGGGCATGGTCTCGCCTCGCGTGATCGCCCAAGTGGCGGTCGCGAAATACCGCGACCACCTCCCGCTGGAGCGACAAGTCCGCATCTACCTGGGACACGGCGTCGACATCGCACCTACGACGATGGGCGACTGGCTTGCCAGCGGCGCGGAGCTCTTGGCTCCCATCGTGACCGCACATCTAGCGCACTTGCTCGAATCGTCGATCGTCTTCTCCGACGACACCTCGATCACGGTCATCGGACCGAACGAGAAGAAGACGCAGACCCGGCGAGCCTACCTCTGGGTCTACCTCGATCCCGAAGGCAATACCTACCTCCACTTCACCGAAGGACGAGGACGCGCGGGACCGCTCAAGATCTTGTGCACCTACCACGGCACGCTCCTCACCGACGCGTACAGCGGATACGAACCCGTGCTGAGCCTCGGCCTGATGCGCTCGGCAGGATGCTGGGCGCATGCGCGACGTCGCTACTTCAAAGCGATGGAGGAAGCGCCCGACTACGCACCGATCGCGATCGAGATCATCCGTCGCCTCTACGCCGTCGAGCGAGAGGCGAACGATGCGGCGCTGTCGTCAGAAGATCGCCTGCGGCTTCGCCAGCAGAAGTCGAAGCCGTTGCTCGACAGCTTCCGCAAGTGGCTCGATGAGCTGCGCGGATGCGTCCTGCCCAAGAGCGCGCTTGGAGAGGCGATCTCGTACACCGTGAACCAATGGACGCGCCTGACGCGCTTCCTCTCGGATGCCGAGGTGCCCCTCGACAACAACGCGGCCGAGCGCGCCATGCGTCAGGTCGCCGTCGGCCGGAAGAACTGGATGTTTGCCGGCAGCGCCGCCGGTGCCGAGCGAGCGGCGCTCTACTATTCGCTGATCGTGAGCTGCAGGAACCTCGGCATCGATGCCTACGAGTACCTGAGCGACGTGCTGCAGCGCATGGCGGAAGATCCATCGCGTGCGGCCGAGCTCACGCCGCGGGCGTGGAAAGCGGCGCGAGAAGCGAGCGCCCGTCGGGACTGACTTCCCTCGTCGAGAGAGCGTCGGGCAGAGAGTTTGACCACTGCGGAGTGCGCAGGCCTGGGGGCCCGGGGGGTGGGACTACCGGGCGTTTACGTCTCCGTTGCGTGGCTTCCAGGAAAACCAGCGCTTGCGACGACTCGCGACGACGAGCCCGTTCAGCAACGCGAAGAGCTGCGCGGTATCGATCTCTTCGGAAGCCTTCGATGCGCCCTTGGAAGTCGGCCATGCGAAGGTCCCGCTCTCGAGACGCTTGTGCAAGAGCCAGAAGCCGGAGCGTTCCCAGTAGAGGATCTTCAGGCGATCGCGACGACGATTGCAGAAGACGAAGAGATCGCCGGTGAAGGGATCTTGCCGAAGAGCATGGCGGGCTGCGGCGGCGAGGCCATCGATCGCCTTGCGCATGTCGGTCGCACCAACGGCGAGGAAGACGCGCGCCGAGGACGTGAAGGTCAGCACGACGCACGCACCGTCTCGAGGATCGCCTTGAGCTCGCGCGTATCGAAGCCGCGTGGGACGCGGATCACGACATCCCCGGGCAGCGCGATCTCGAAGGCGCTTGCATCACCATCGGAAGTCGGATGGCCCAGGTCGAGCTGAACGAAGCCGGGTGACACCGAGCCGGTAGAGCTCGGGAGCGGAGCGTTGGTCTCGCGCAGCTTCCAACGCCACCAGTGCAGGGACTGTGGCCGGATGCCTTCACGGCGAGCGAACGCGGCGATGCTCAGGCCGCTACGGGCCTGGCGAGCGAGGAGCTGGCGCCAGTCGGCGCGGGTTCGGCGAGTCGTCATGGACGGGCATCGTCCATGCCGCCGGCGGGGCTACCAGATGGGGTCTATCGGCTTTGGATTACCCACAAGTTGTCCGCCCTTGGAGCCGCTGCACGTGGTCAGTGAGCATGTGATAACTTGAATATTGGCAAGAGATCGACCTCCCCAGCCGATTGAGATCAACTTGGCTACGTACTAATTGCCCAGGGCGATCGAGAGAGAGTACGAAGACGCGTGCGGAACGCGTCGCGGCATGGCAGACAGTGCTTCCTTGATTGCGATCACGCGGAGGCGGCACATGTCTTCATCCCATCAAGCTACCCAAGCGGATTCAGCTCAATACGATCAGGGCGACGCCCCGGCGTGGGTCGAGCGGGAACTGGCTGGCTGCGAACTCAAGGACCGTCGCCTCATTCGTCGATTTCGGACTCTTCTCTCTCACCTCGCATCAAGCCCTGGTGAGAGCATTCCGTTCGCGTGCCAGGATTGGGCGAACACCAAGGCAGCCTATCGCTTTCTCGACAATGCTAACGTAAACGAGGCAGATATTCTCGCTGGGCACTTTCGCGCTACGCGGGATCGCGCCGCAAGCACTTCTGGACCGGTTCTCGTGCTGCACGACACGACGGAGTTCTCGTTCAAGCGCAAGGATGTCGATGCCATCGGGAGAACGAAGGTTACGTTTGCGGGGAATGACCGCGATGGCCGGCCTCGCCTTCGGACGGTCTGCGGAATCCTTATGCATTCCAGTCTCGCGATCACGACGGAAGGATTGCCGCTGGGTCTCGCGGCAATCAAGTTCTGGTCGCGCGAGAAGTTCAAGGGAAGCAAGGCGCTGCGGAACAAGGTCAATTTCACGCGCATCCCGATCGAGGCCAAAGAGAGCGTGCGTTGGCTGGAGAACCTGAAGCAGGCCAGCGCGCAGATCGACGATCCGGCTCGATGCGTGCACATCGGTGACCGCGAGAGCGACATCTACGAGCTCTTCTGCGCTGCCATTGAAGCCGGAACGCACTTCCTCTTCCGAACCTGCGTGGACCGATTGGCGGGTGATGGCGGTCACACGGTATCGACCGTGATGGATGAGGTGCGCTGCAAAGGGCTACACCGCGTCGAAGTCGCAGATCGCGATGGCACGTCAGGGATCGCGGTCCTTGAGCTGAGATATCAGCGCATTCGCATTCTTCCTCCCATCGGCAAGCAGAATCGCTACCCAAGCCTTGAGCTAACCGTGCTTCACGCCACGGAACGTCACCCGCCAACGGGGCGCGACCGCATCGAGTGGAAGCTCATCACCGACCTGCCGATCACGTCGCGCGCAGAGGCGATCGAGAAGCTGCAATGGTACGCGCTGCGCTGGCGCATCGAGACCTTCCACAAGATTCTCAAGTCCGGCCTTCGTGCAGAAGAGCTCCAATTGCGAACTGCGCAACGGATCGTCAACCTACTCGGAGTCTTTTGCATCATCGGCTGGCGAATCTTCTGGATGACGATGCTCAGGCGCGTCACTCGCTGCTCCCCTCCGACCCTGGCTTTCACGCCTGTGGAGATCGAGTTGCTATCGCGAACTGCTGCCAGGAGCCGGGGCCATGCACGCGAACAGTGTCAGTCGCTTGAGGGATGCCTGCTTCAGCTCGCTCGGCTTGGCGGCTACTTGAAC
This sequence comes from Planctomycetota bacterium, assembly GCA_016719295.1. Classification (GTDB taxonomy): domain Bacteria; phylum Planctomycetota; class UBA1135; order UBA1135; family JADKAF01; genus JADKAF01. The sequence goes on along the minus strand of JADKAF010000001.1, from coordinate 3,892,033 downwards.
CGAGCCAGTGACGGCCCGCCCGGCAACACGGTGATGTGGCGAGGCATGTCAAGGCTGACTGACATCGCCCTCGGCTATGAGCTTGCGGGCGGAGAATGTGGGTAATCGAAAGGTCTATCGGGCGTTTACCCAAGATCACGACTGACACCGACGCCGATCGCCTCGCCATGCTGGCCCGCGTGGAGCGCGGCGAGCTCGACCACTCCGCCGCCGCGAAGGAGCTTGGCCTGACGCCGGGAGTCTGGGGACTGTGGCGGGCGCGGCACGCGAAGGGCCAGGGTGGCAAGGCCTTGGCCAAGAAGTCCGCGAGGAAGAACGCCCGTGGCCGGAAAGCCGACCCCGCCGAGACCGCCCGTCGCGTCGCGATGCTCGAGCGCGTTCAGGCAGGCGAGCTGAACAACGCTGCGGCGGCGACCGCGCTGGGGATCAAGCTCGGGGCGTGGGGCGTCTGGAAGTCGGGCTACTTGAAGAGGACGGGCTCCGCGAAGCCTGCCGCACGCCAAGGACGCCCGCCTGGTTCGGCTCGACTTGGTCGGCCGCCGGGCAGGACTTCCGGACGCGTGGCGCCGGCAGACTCGCTCGCCGAGCTGGTCACCCAGCTCGAGGGGCTTCAGAGCTTCGGCGAGGAGCTGCGGGACAGGGTTCGGGCGATGGCGGAGCTGGCTCGGCGGCAGTTTCCGGGGTAGTGGGGGCTTGTCGGGGAGCGGGGTGGCGGGGGAAGCTCGGGCGCCCCACCTTTCGATCGATCCGGATGCGGGGTCCGAGGCGAGGTGGTGACGTCTGATGCCGGCTGGGAAAGCGATTCTCGCGCATCACACACACCCGACAATAGGCTGCCCTGCGGGAACGAAGTCCATGGCAAACCAAGACGAACAACGAAGCAATGATCACGACGAAGAAGAGAGTGCGAATCCGTTTGAGCTAGACGAGAAAGGCAGGACAGTCGCGTTTGAGTTTGTCACGCATGTGATCTTGGGGCTCGTTGCCGGTGGGCGCCTAGAGCCGCGGGGGAAAACAAGACGGGAGTTCATTCACGAATGCCGACAGGCGCTCTCAGAATGGCAAGAGATTCATGGCGCTCCAGTTTCGATCGATCACACAGGTTCTATTCTCGCTGATGCCCAGGCGGAACATTCGAGGGGGCGGCTGGAGCGTGCGGCTCTGCTCTATGCCACATGGTTCGAGCATTGGACCAACGGGGTCGTGTCGTCGATCTTGCAGCGTAAGAGCTTATCGGAGGAGAGTACCATCGCGATTATTCGCAAAACTCAACTTGATGACAAGCTGAGTTGGTTGCTGGAAGTGCTTGAGCTGCCGCCAATCAGCACGGCGCATCGCAATCGTATTCGCCAGTGCGCAGAAGTCCGCAATGCCTTCGTTCATTACAAGTGGAAGCCCAATTCATTTCTTGACGAGCAGCGCGAAGGAGAAGATCGGGCTAAAGTAAACTCCTTGCTCGAGGAAGCCGAGGAGACGGTAGCCTATCTGGAGAGTTATCGCGACATCCATGTGTACGGTGGACGAGTAGCCTTGGCAAAGCGGCTGCTGCTAGGTGAGGGAGATAACGCTGGTTGAGAGCTGGGCATGCTATCCTGCGAGACAGCGGAGTTTTCTCCCACGACCTCCCGCTACCACCCGGCGACACTGGGCCATGACCACTGGCAACACCTGCGCGTCGCTTCCGCCGGTGGCCCGCTACCATCTGCGCGGCCAACTCCGTGGTCTCGACTTCCACTTGGCGATCTCGAGCAATGATGCCGAGTGCGCCGCTAATGCAGAACGAGTTTCGCTCACTTGGCAAGCAAAAGGGCTACGAGGAGAGCACCATGCCCTTGACCACCGACACCGCCCGCCTCGCCATGCTCGCCCGCGTAGAGCGCGGCGAGTTCGACCACTCCGCGGCCGCGAAGGAGCTCGGCCTGACGCCGGGAGTCTGGGGACTGTGGCGAGTGCGGCATGCGAAGGGTCAGGGCAAGAAGGCCGTTGCCAAGAAGCGCGCGAAGGCGAGTGGCCGTGGCCGGAAAGCCGACCCCGACGAGACCGCCCGTCGCGTCGCGATGCTCGGGCGCGCGCAGGCCGGCGAGCTGAACAACGCTGGGGCGGCCAAGGCGCTCGGCATCAAGCTCGGCGCGTGGGGCGTCTGGAAGTCGAACTACCAGAAGAGGACGGGCGGTGGAGCGAAGCCTGCTGCACGTCGTGGCCGACCGCCTGGTGCAGCCCGTCAAGGTCGCCCACCGGGCATGACGGCCGCTCACTCTTCGCCGACCGTCGGCCTCGCCGGCATCGTCGCGCAGCTCGAGGGGCTGCGGCGGTTCGGCGAGGAGCTGAAGGCGCAGGTGCGGGCGCTGATTGAGATGGTGGAGGGGCGGTTTCCGGGGTAGGTGCGGACCGGGTTCCTGCATGGTTGCTGGGGTGCTGGATGTCCGGACGGGAAAGTTCAGGAGGTCGTGACGGGGAGCACGGAGGCCGAGCGCGACTGCCGCCTCAGCGTTCGAGGTCGAGCTGCCCGGACCAGGACGCTACGTCTTGAAGACGAGCTCTTGGAGCACTGTCTGGTGGCCGAACGACGTCGTCCCGCCCGGATTCGAGCCCGAGCCCGCGCGCCCGATCCCGCCGCGCTACGTGCCGCAGGAGTGGACGTTCGACGTCACGGAGGAGGATCAACCGCCGATCGTCCTCGCGTGGCGAAGTTGACCGATCGCTCGCATGCCCTGAACTACGCGGCGGCGCGTCGTGCTCTCCGTGCCGCGCTCATTCGGGGACCTGCAGATCCAGCCCACCGGGACCGAGCTCGATCTGCCGCGCCGACTTCTTGCCGAAGCGGTCTTCGAGCTCCAGCCGATACGAGCCCGGCAGAGCCGCGATCGGGAAGCGCCACCCATCCCTCAGCCACCGGCCGAAGACGTGGTGGCCGTCGGCGTCGTAGAGATTCAATCGCCAGAGCTCGCCCTGCGTTCGCGCATGAACGCGCAGCTCTGCCTCGGGCTGCAGAGCGATCACGAGCGGACCCTCGCCGAGCGCGCGCGTGTCGACCTCCACCGACGCGCCGCCGGAGCCCGAGACGTGGACGTGGTAACGCCCCTCGTGCACCTGCAGCTTGAAGCTGGCGTCGGGCTGGACGTGCGCGACGACCCTCGTGCGCGTCAACGTCGGATGCGGCGCAGGATCGAGCGCCAGCGCGGTGACCTGCGGAGTCTTCGAAGCCGGGGTCCAATTCTCGAGGCGACCCAGGACGACGCGTTGCGCGTCGATGGGCACGTCGCCGATATCTAGGATCTGCCCCGGCTCGAGCGAGACCTGGAAGCTCGCGCTGCGCGCTTCGCCCTTCCAGCACGCGCAGCGCAAGAGCCCGGGTCGCTGATGCAGGAGCTCGATCCGCCCCTCCGCGTCGGTCTTCTTGCCGCCTCCTCCCGTTTGCATGTCGCTCGCCTCGTTGACGTCGACGGTCGCGCCTTCCAAGGGCGTGCCCGTCTGCGCATCGACGACGCGGAGCCGCAGCGTCGCGAGGCGCGCACGCAGTTGCTCGGGATCGATCTCGAACGCGACGACTTGCTGCCCCGCCTCGACCCGTTGCTTCGCGAGGACGTGGTGGCGCATCACCGCGCTGATCCAGAGGGGCTCGCGCGTCTCCAGCTCGAAGTAGCCGGAGCATCCGCGCGGGATGCGCGCAGCATCGACCATCAGTCCCCCGTGCCAGGTTCCGCTTCCGTAGTCCGCTTGGCGCGATGACGTCGCCGGAAAGTCCGCCTGAGGCTCGAAGCGCGTCGCGATCGCGCCGAGATCTAGGCCGAGGCGATAGAGCTCGGGGCGTTGCTTCGCCCACTCTTGCAGGACCTCTCGAAGCTCCCGGCCGTCGGGAAGCGCGAAGCGGACCCCGAGGATCCAGGACGCGTCGAGGACGAGATCCACGCGCTGCATCGGCGTGCTCTCCGAGCATTCGAGCTCGTGCACGAGATCTCGATAGCCGCTACTCCGAGCGCGGAGCTCGTAGCGCCCTGGTTCCAAGCCGGGAAACGTAAACCTCCCTCGCTTGTCGGGTTGCTCGGTGCTCACCGCCTTCTTTTCTCCCGGCCGATGCACGGCGAGGAACGCCGTACGCGGAATCCGCCCGTCGATGCCGCGGACCAGCCCGTACAAGATGGTGCCCGTGGGAGGAGTGAACGCGCGCGCCTCCGCGCTCGAGGGATCGACCACGGCGGGCGGTGCCTCCACGGCGATCGAAGGCTCGACGTGCGGAACGCGTTCTGTCGCGAGAGGTCGCTCGCGGTGGATCTCGGTCTCGCGGCTCTCGCGCAGCCCCTCCTTCGACGCGCGTGACGGAGTCGCTTCGGGCTGGATCGCGAGCAACGCGCCGAACCAAGCGATGCCGACCGCCTGCATTCCGGCGACGAACCACAAGAGGCGCCGCGTAGTTCGGCTCATGGAAGCGCGAGCTCCGAGGTCTCGGCGCCGACGGTGAAGGGCCGCGCCTTCACGATCCGGTCGGCGGCGTCGTAGGTCGTGGCGATATACGAGCCGGGCGGCAAATCCACGCCGCGGGAGAGGAGCGAGCCGTCGAGTGCGACGACGTGGAACGGCGCGCCGTCGGGCGTGTGAATGACGACGAGGTATCCACTGCACTCCGAAGCGTCGTAGCGGAAGCGCACATGCGCCGCTGACTGCAGCCGGAGCACGACCTCCTCGGCGACGCCGTCGCGAGCATCGAGCAGGGCGTAGCCCCGGCGGCCTTGGCGATCGCGGCCGTGGAAGACGTATCGCTGGCGTCCGACGCGAATGTTGAAGCGCCCCTCCGCGTCTTGACCGGCGGAACGCCGATCGAAGAGCGGCGCAGGCCACGAGCGGCGATCGAGATTGTCCCACGTCACGTGCGTGTCCATCGCGGGCTCACCGCGCTCGTCGATCACGCGTCCGCGACAGATCACCCGCGGAGAGAGCGCGAGATCGCCGAGATCGAGCTCGGCCCCCGAAGGCACCCGCACGCGAAGTTCCATCACTTCGCGGTCCCGGGCGCCGATGTCGAGAGCTCCGATGCCAGGCATCAAGTGCTCCATTCGCGCTCGGCCATCGGCATCGGAGACCTTCTCGCCGCCGACACCCTGAGCCGAGGCGAATCTCATTCGCACGCCGCTGAGAGGTGCACCGGAGTCGGGATCGACGAAGCGGATGCGCAGGCTGCCGAGCTTCGATTCCAGATCGCTCGGATCCAGGACGAAGCGGAGTTCGCGCTGCCCGGGCTCGATGCGCTGCGTCTCCAAGCGCAGGTGCCGCAGCAGGAGCGATGCGTAAACAGGCGGCTCGCGATCCAAGTAGAGCTCGCCCGCGTAGCCGCCGGTCCCCAACTCGCTCCGCGCGGGCTCGGAGAGATCCTCGGCCCTCTTCCACTGACCGACGCCGAAGAGCGGCACTCGGTTGTGCTCCGTCAGCGGCAGATCCCGCTCCAGCGGTTCGGCCGTCGCGACGACGTACGGTGCCGCTTCCCAATTCTGGTCCTCGATCCCTTTGCCGAGCGGCTCACCCGACTTCGTGTCGATGCGCACGCGGACGGCGTACCAAGGTGAAAGATCGACGTCGATCGTCTGCCACGCTGCGTCCACGAGCTGGCGCGGCGACTCGATCCGCGCGTGTCCCTCCGCGCCGGCGCGGAGCAGCCACGAGCCCGGCGCGAGCCCCCCGAGCGCGTACACGCCGTTCGCTGCGGTCCTCGCCGAGAGCCACGTGCCGTCGCGGACGAAGCTCACGCTGGCGCCGGCCAGGAATTGTCCTTGCGCTCCTCGCACCGTTCCGCAGACGCCGACGCCGAGCTCGGCGTCGATCTCCTCGCGCGGCCCAGCGCTCTCCGCCGCCGACGCGCTGCGTTCGACGCGTACCGCGCCTCCACCTGCGTTCATCGGCTCCGCAGGTCGAACGCTCAGGGGCTCAGATCGTAACGCATTCGACGCGCTGCTCGCGCCCGGATCTCTTCCGAGCATCCAGGTCGTGGCGAGGGCGGCGAGGATCGCGGTCTCCGCGATCACGAAGAGCTTCAGCCGGTCCATCACGCGGAGCTCCGGCTGACTCGGGAATGCGGACGTCGAGTCGTTCCGGCGGCATGACGACGCGCCTTCACGAGATGACTTCGGCGTCGCCGCCGCGATCGATCAACTGCAACTCGCGCGCTTCCGGCGAGCATGAGCGCTTGGGACGGGTGCATCGGCGATCCTCTCGAGCGAGCGGCTCCGACACCGTCCGAGGAAGGACGGAGCCATGCAGGCGGCAGGACGGGCGCGAACGCGGAATCGGGCCTGCGAAGCTACCGCTGGGCTTTCAACTGAGGAAACGCCAACTTGGTTGCGGTACGGGAATCTAGAGCTGCTGATGGGCCGGCTTCTTTCTCGGTGGCGCCCTGCGTCGTGCCCGCCGATCGATTCCCCTGCGAGCTTGCGCGTCCCCGCGCCGGACTCCTCGCCCCGTTCCGACCGGGTTCTCTGCCTCCCGCGAGACGCTCATCCGAGGAGATCCCATGTCGCGCGCCCGACTCGTCGCTCTCGCTCTCCTGCTCGGCGCCGGCACCTTGGCCTATGCCGCCGTTCGCCCCGTGGTCTCCTCGCAGGAGCCGTCCACGCCGGCAGCGACGAAGGAGCACGAGATGCTGCTCGCGGCCGTCGGCGAGTACGAAGGCACGCTGACGCCGGTGATGGGCCGAGAGGATCAAGAGCCGATCCGGATCCAGGAGACGATCACCGCGATCGGCAAGCTCTGGACGCAGTCGAGGGCCGAGTTGCGGGATAGATGGGATGAGAAGGCCAGCCTCTGACTCCGGGTACCGTGGGATCCCCGAATCCACAACGAGCCCTCGGGCTCACCAGCGAACGCGGCTGTGCCGCGTTTCGAGATCCCCGCTGCCGCCGCACCCGCCGCCGAACGCGGTCACCGCCGCAACCGAGCGATCGTCAATGGCGCCGGACGCCTCGCCGATCTCTCGCCCTCCGCCACCGGCTCCGCGACCTCCTGGCGCTCGTGGAGGGGTGGCTGGGGTGGGGGCGGAGGGCGGATGGGGAGGCGGAGGTCGTCGTGGGAAGGGCGGATCGCAGTGAGGCGGCTCGATCATTCGTCAGGGCAATCCATCCCTCTGGAGCCTGAGCGCAAGGTCATGCAGGAAAGCGAAGTCCCCGGAGTCCTCGAGGCATGTGTTTGTTACCATCAGCGAGCTTGCCGTTCCAAATCTCTGATCCGACATTGACGCATATGGCCACGAAGCGAACATCAGGCATCCGCAGACGTTGACCGCACGATCCTCAGCCCATATCGCTCGCGCCCAGCGCGAAGTTGACACCGAGACTCGGTGGTCCAGATCATCCAGAATGGTGGAGCTGTCACTGTAGAACCCGATGTCGTATCGCGGGTTCGAAACTTCTGAGATGTCTAGCGCGATCAATCCTCGCAGTCTTGCGGATCTGAGTTGCCTGATTGCCTCGCGCGTTCGTTGGCGTACGCGTTTCTTGGAGCGAAGCCGCTTTGCCGCGAGTCCGTACTGTCTAACCCCATCGGAAACAACCACGTCAGGTTCGTCCAGCCGAACCTCGAGTCCGCATCTCTGAAGGGACGCTGCGATCAGCAGCTCGAAGAGTGTGCTCCGAGAAGCATCCCCATCTTCCAGCTCCACAGGAACAACTCCTCCCACGAGAACCTTGCGGAGCTTCTGTTCCACACCTTTCGCAAGTTTCCTGGTCACTAGTTCCTCAACCACATAGCCCAAAGCGGATATCTCCGCTACTCCATGAACGAACTCATGTGGGGCTCGTTGGTGGATATGCGGTTGACCATCGGTCGCCGCGGTGAGAAGTGCGGAGTAATTCGAGAATCTGCCCCGATCTACCACGGAGAGGCCAAGTCCGTGAAGAGTCCTCCTTGTTTGATGCCACGACCCCAGCACCTCCTTAAACGAAGGCGAATTGAATCTGCTAATGATTCGATCATCTGCGGTCATCGCGTCTTATGCTCCGCTGATTCAAGGAGATCCGCAAGAATCTAGCTCCGCGGCTGGTCTGCCGCGACAACCAAGCGATCTCCGCAACCACGCTGCACCTCCCACCCTCCGCCCTCGACCTCCGCCACCGGCTCCGAGACCTCCTGGCGCTCGTGGAGAGGTGGCGGGGGTAGGGCAAGGCGGGCGGTCGAGGCGGAGTTCGTCCGCCTCCGGCTGGAGCCTGCTTGCCGGATATCCGGGTGTCGAATGCCGGGATGTCTTGAGAGAGCGCAGGGCTTCAACCTGGATCGACGAACCCGTGACGGGGCAGATGGGGCCGGTGCGTGATGGAACACTCTTTCTGTGCCACGACACCTGTCCACGACAGCAAGCGTCCGGACTCAATCGGTGGATAGCCCCGCAAATCAGGGCAGCCCGCGTACAAGAAAAAGGAATGGAAATAGAAACCACAGAATGCAAACTACAAGGCAAGTAGAATGCAGCGCTCCATCTTGGCGTCGCTCATCTGAGACTACGACGGTGACGAACGAGCCAATCAGTCCAATGGACACCAGCACTCGAGCAGGAGCTATCAGGAACAATCGTAGATCTAAACCTAATGTATAAATAAGCATGCCTGCTGGTACATATAAGACTGCCACGAGGGCGCCACCGACTGAGGCCCAGCGCATCGCAACGAAAGCGCTTTGCATGATGGTCGTTATCCTCTGCGGAGAAGCCTGAACGATCTGTTAGAGCGTGGTGCATCACCAGCACCGTGCTGCATGAACTGTTCGAGTTCTGGGACAGTCATATTGGATGTCCACCGGCGCGCATTATCGATATAGCCCCAGTGCGATGGAACGATGCTACCGGAGAAGCTTACGGAGAACGTGCCGTCACAGCAGAACTTGTAGCAGATCTTCGACCACGCTGTCGCGGCCCACACTCCGTTCTGAAAGACCATTTGCAAGAAATCATCGATCTTGCCGAGCCTGAAGCGGTTGACGTGACTTACGGCCACGCACTGACCATTGGACACTACCTCCATGTCCGAGCTGCATCTAGCGCCCGCATAGCGCCGGACTCCAACAACGAGATCTTGCCACGTGGCACTAAACCCATGTAAGGCTGGCTCCGGCGTGTAACCACAGAATTGATAGGCGTCAATCTCCGACCCGACGAGAGAGAATTCCTTCTTGCCCGCCTCCCTGAAGCACTCCAAGGTTACACGTACATAGTTGATATTGCGGTACTCCGGCAGTCCGTGGGTTGCAAAAAATCCGGGCGGCATGGGCGCCGGAGCATGTACCACTGTACTCGGCTTCTCCCCTGGACAGGGAGCTTCCGTTGTGCCTTCTGAGTAGTTAATTCCTGAATCGCGTGCTTCCTTCTCCAGTGATGCCCTGTCTCCTGCCTTGGCCTGCCTTCCGGCTCTCTCCCAGCGCTGGGTGAGCTCACGAGTATGCTCTGTATCTGGGTCTGGGTTGTACAAAATGTTCAGTGGGAACGGGAGACCGGGAATGTCTGGAATAAATGAAAGGATGTAAGTCGACGGTCCCGCAAGAGACTTCTTTTCGCTTTCTTCATAGGGAGATGGAATGGGCACGGGCCAACTAGGCCACCACCAGTTCGGGAACCCGGGCAATGATGGATCCTGGGGCTCCGTAGGACCAGTAGGCTCCTGCCGAGGCTCGCCAGGACCAGTGATTGGGCCCCCTTGAAGCCGCGCTCTAGATGAAGGGGTAGTCGGCGTTGGCATCGCCGGACTCGCAGGACCAGTCTGCGTCACAGGGCCTCTGGGTTCTTGGATTCCGGTGCCAGTCGGCGTAGAAGATGAAGACGTTCCGCCCTGTGAGAGGTCGCAAGGCGATTCGCCTGGCTTGCAACAGCAGTCACCGTCGCCGGTGAAGCCAGGCGGTTTCCAACCCGCGATACTCATTGCGAGCCCTTTGTGTGGTAGCTGTTCGTTAACGCCACGGGTGTACTCTTGTCACTCATCGCAGCGTCGATTTTTATCTGGAGCGCTTCCATGGGGGCACTATTCCTTTGGCCAGCTGATGCTGTCGTGCGTGAGAACTGCTTTCCCATCTAGGCACCCAACATCACCGAGGCGCGTCGCCTTGGGATCGCCTGATCAGTTGGACGGCCTGCGGGGCCTTCCAGATTCCAGTGCCGCTCGGCCCTCCGTGGTGCACAAACAGTGGGGGCTTCTTTTCCAGCGTCTCGTAGCACGAGACTCGTCCCTGGTTGCCGGCATCCTTCCCTTGCACCCTCCGCCCGACTCCCACCTCCGACATCACTTCTCTTTCTTTCTTCCAGATCCAGCTTGCCGTTTTGCTGAGCTCCGGCTCGTCCCCGTCGCCACAAGCTGAAAAAGAAGCGCACTTACAACTCGCAGCCGATGCATGACCGGGACATCCAGTAGTCGTGAACATGGGAAACCTTGCCCCCCTGCATCTGCTCGCACCAAGGAAGACGCCTGGGTTTCGACGTTGGATGCGAAATCGGAAGCGCCTACGATGTGTTGCCAGCGTTTACGGCGGCGTACCAGCTCGTCGGAAGCATCCGGAACAGCACCCATTCGCCGGTGGTTCCCGTAACGGTGAATTTGAAGCGAACCATCTCCTTGAGTGCAGTGATCTCAGCCGAGTAGATGTCTACCGCAGTGGCGGCCGCCACTATCGCGGGAGTGACTTCTGTGCCGTTACCTGTATCTTCAGAGTTCTTGTGAACGGCTTCCACCTTGAGAGTTGCGTTGTCGCTGCGTTGCACTACTTCCACTTGGAAAGTGGCGTTGTCGGACTGTCGCGGGAACCACGGGCTGTAAACCTTCGTACCAACGGTCGTCTTCGAGATGAGCAGTTGAGCTTCGAACATGTCAAATCCTCACTTGGCTTGTGTTCATGCTCCGAGAGTATCAAACCACACGATGTCCAACATTCGGAACAGGACCCACTCAGAAGGTCCAGTTCCTACCTGAAACTCGTATCGGACCAGTTCCTTCAGGCCGAGAAACTCTTTAGAGATCCTCCCGGTAGATGTTCGAGGTGAGAAGGCAGAGTGGACTGACCCGTTGCCAACATCATCTCGATTCTTGTGCCACAGCTTTATCACTAAATCTGCGCCATCGCTCAGCGCCGCCACATCTAGCGTGGCAAGCATATTGTCTGCCTTTCTGGAAAGCCACGGCCCGAAGACGACCGTGATTCCGGTAAAGCCCGGCGAGCCCAGAAGGAGTTGCGCTTCAAACATGTTGTCTCGCTACGGTCCCAGGCAGGACATGTCCGGCTATCTAAGGTATGAGAATCGCGTTTCTATCGTAGAATGCGCTGCCACCGCGGCGCCTCGGCTTCGCCCGACCAGTGAAAATGTCCTGCAGAGGCCAGACCGCACCTCGCTCACCGCTACACCCGGTACGACGAGCCGCGTCAGCAGCTGGCAGATCGCTGGGTCCAGGTCCACCTAGCACGTGTTCCGCCCGCGGTAACCGCGAACCTTCCACCGAATCATCCGCCCGCCCCGCCCCCCACCGCCGAAGCGCACGCCCTGAACAATGACAGGACCGGACCGACCGACACCAGCGTCGGCACCCACCAACACGAGATCCGTGGGCACCGTCCGCCAACGATTCCGGATTTCTTGCTCCGACCCTCGCCCCGAGGCACCGCGCCTCGGATCCTGGCTCAGCCGGACCGACCGAGCACGCGCTCGGTGATATGTCTGGGGGATTTCGCGGCGAAAGAGGTCGTGCGACTCGGGATTTTTCCTGAGGCGCTCGGACCCGCGCCTCCATCCGGCTGAGTCCAAGTGGTTGTGGCGTTGTCAGTTGCGGCCGGCTGACCATCTCAAAGAAGGCGCCGAGATTTTTCCCGACCGACGCGACCCGAGGTCAGCTGAGGGAGCGTCGCCAGCCCCATCCTGGTCGTGCACCGAGCCGCCTCCTGCGCCGGATACCGGACTGCGGATCACGCTGTTCGTTGGGATCCGCGCCCTGAGTCGAATGCGTCACGCGCACGACGAAGCCCACCACGACCGCCGCGTCTGCTCGCGATCGATCGGCTGGCGCGAAAGGTCCCGAGACGCGCGGCTGGATGCTCCGGCCCGGCGTGGCCGAAGGGATCTCGACGCGGCGCGTCGGCTCCCGCCACGATCACCACGCGCGGATCCGCGCGCCCACCCTGGCGACCTCGAGCTCGGGGATAGCCACGGCGATCCACGGCACCCGCGACCCCATCGGCAGCGCGGCCACGACGAGCGCGCGGATCGCGGCAGGAGACCGGCGGCCGACCCCGCGCTCCCCTCCCTCCTTGGTGCACAGTGTCCCGCGGTGTCCGCCCGCGAAATCGAGCGATCGTCCCCGCCGATCACCCTGTCCACCTGCGTCGCGCTGTGTCACCCGTCCCGGCAAACACGCCGCAGAAATGGTGACATTTGTGGTGAGTTCGGCGCCATCCGCGCCCCCACGCCCCGATGGGCGAGTTCGTAAGTCTTGCCCCCGCAAAGACTTACGCGATGATCCCGGAGGGATTCGAACCCCCGACCCTCGGTTCCGAAGACCGATGCTCTATCCAGCTGAGCTACGGGACCCAGGCGGGAGATCGTACTCGTGCGGCGGACGGCGCAGAAGCGCGTGTTAGGCGGGCTTCATTTGCGCTTCGAGGCGCTCCATCTCCGCGACCATGTGGAGCTGAACGCGGGCGCGGTCGAGGTTCTGGTTCTCGCGGGTGATCTTGAAGTAGCGGTCGCCGTTCAGGTGATCGGCGAGGAAGCGGAGGCCGATGGTGAAGGTGACGAGGCGGGCGGAGAGGGGCAGGAGGGTGCGTTCTTCGGGTGTCAGGAAGGTGGCGGCGCGCTCGAGGTAGCCCGCGGCGAGGGCGCCGTAGAGCTCGAGGTCGGTGCCGGCTTTGGAGAGGTCGCGCTCGTCTTCGGAGCTCGTGGCGGCGGTGAAGCGCACGAGGTCGCCGAAGTCGTAGAGCGAGTAGGCGGGCATGACGGTGTCGAGGTCGACGATGCAGCGCGCGCGATGGCGATCGTCGAAGAGGACGTTGTTGAGCTTGGTGTCGCCGTGGACGGCGCGGCGTGGGAAGGCCTTGGCTTGGAGGCGCTTCTCGATGGCGAAGGCGAGGTCGCGTCGTGCCGCGATGAAGGAGAGCTCGGGCTGAACGCTGGCGACACGAGCGGCGGCGTCGTGGCGGATGGCTTCCTCGAGTTGCTCGAGTCGGTAGGGAGTGGAGAAGAAGAGCGGGATGGTCTCGCAGAGGCTCGTGGGATCGAGGTCGACGAGGCGGGCTTGGAAGTCGCCGAAGGCGCGCGCGGCTTCGAAGGCCATCGCGGTGTCGCGGCAGCGGTCGTGCGTGGTGGTGCCTTCGACGTAGCGATAGGTGCGCCAGGGTTCGCCCTCGGTGTCGCGGACGAAGGCCGCACCGTCGTCGGCGGGGACGAGCTCCAGGGTTTGCATGAGGCCGTCGTGGCCTTCGCGCGCGAGGTGGCCTGTCACGACGCGGACGTTGTGCATGAGGGCGTCGATGTCCTTGAACACGCGCTCGTTCATGCGTTGGTGGAGATAGCGAGAGCGCGTGGACGCGGAGCTGGTCGGTTTCCAGGAAGAGATGAAGGTGTCGTGGATGTGACCGCGTTGGTGCGCGACGACGCTCTCGAGCTCACCGGCGATGCGGAAGCGCGCGAGCGCGGGGCGGAGCGTCGGGGGCTCGGGGCGCGGAGAGTGGAGCATCGCGAAGCGCTGGCGGCGGCGCGGGCGCAGCCGGTGGATGGGGGTGTGGAGGGGGCGGAGGCCCGGGGAAGGGTATTCCATGAGAGGCCGTCGCGGCGTAGTAGGCACACCGATGTGCGCTTTTTGCGCGGTAGGCGTAGGAGGAACGCATGCGGCGGGCTCGATCGGTGGCGCGCGGGTGGGCGGGAACGGTCCTGTGGGGACTCGGGTACGCGTGGGGCGGTGGTGCGATCGGACGGGAGGTCCAGGCGCAAGAGGAGCTGCCGCGCTCGCCCGAGACCGAGCTCGTGCGCTCGACGGAAGGGGCCCAGGAACCGCCATCGGCGGAGGGCGCGCCACTCGGACCTCCCTGGAACTCGGAGGGCGAGTTCGAAGAGCTCTTCGGCGAGGAGATCCCGAAGATCAGCGTGAGGGAGAGCTGGGGCGAGGTGCGCGCCGGCTTCTACTCGGCGATCGATCTCTTGCTCTACGATCCGAGCAACGAGCGCTCGAGCGGGCTGCGCTTCACGGACCTGCGTCCGACGACGGAGCTGCGCGTGGGGACTTTTGCGGCGCGTCTCGAGCTCGATCTGATCGGGGTCGACACGCGGAACAACCTGTACGAAGCGTGGGGCGGGCTCGACATCGACTCTTGGCTTCGGCTGCGCGCCGGGCAGATGCGCTTCTCGATGGGCAGCGAAGGCGCCACGCACGAGAGCGAGCTCCCCTTCGTCGGCTATTCGTTCGTGCCGCATCTCAGCACGCGCTATGACGTCGGGCTGCGCGCGGACGGCGAGCTCGCGGACGGGCTCTGGCTCAGCGCGTGGGGGACCTTGGGGTATGGCTTCGGTCTGGAAGGGCAGAAGCTCTCGAGCCCGCAGCTCGGGATCCGCGGGACGGTGCAGCCGTTCGAGCTTTTCGGTGTCGGACCGGACGATGGCGCGAGCTTCCTGCGGGGCGTCTTCTTCGGGCTCGGCTTCTCCGAGCTTCTGGATGGCGATGATCCGCTGGTCGCGGTCTCGCCGCTGCAGTCCGTGATGCTGGTCACGCCGAAGCTCGACGGGCGCGGAGGCTCGTGGCGCAACTTCGAGGTGGGCTATGCCCTCGGTCCGCTGCAGGTGATGTACGAGGACTCGCTGGGCGCGTACGACGATGTGCCGATCGCCGGCGGGCGCACGAACATCGATCAGCTCGTCGATGGCCTGGACCGCAGCGCTGAATCTCTCGGGGGAAGCGCGCGGCTGGCGCCACGGGGCCTGGGACAGCCGCATCGGAGCGGAGCGCACGGAGCTCTTCTCGTTCCTCCCCGACGGGCTCTGGACGCTCGCGATGCGCCATTCGAACGGCGACTTCGACCGCACTCTCTTCGACGAGGGCTACGCGACCTACGACCCATCCACGCAAGAGGTGCGCACCTTCTCGCTCGCGCTCTTCTGGTCGCCTTCGAATCGCGTGCGTTTCGGCGCGCAATGGATCAAGATCATCGCGGACCACGAGCTCACGACGCTCGGCGGGACGAGCCGCGATGACAGCTTCGCGCTGCGGCTCGAGTTCCGCTTCTGAGCCGAGCTCGCCAGCGGAGCTCTGCACATGCGGGACGGGCGTCGTTCGAAGGCGATCTGCATCGTGAGGGATGCCGCGGCACGCGCGCTCCGCTCCGCCCTCGCGCTCTTCGCGTGCGGAGCCGGGCTCGAGGCGCAGGACGACGCGGCGCGGCTGCGCGACTTCCGCCACACCGATACGCGCTTCGAGGGCAGCTCTCCGGTCGATGCCACTGCTTGGCGCGCGCGCGCCGAGGCGCTCCGCTCGCGCGTGCGCTGGGCCGCCGGGCTCCTGCCGGAGCTGCCGCGCCCACCGGTGCACGCCGAGATCGTGCCGCGCTGGGAGGACGCGCGCTTCCGCGTCTCCACCGTGCGCTTCGAGAGCGCACCCGGCCTCTTCGTCTTCGGCAACCTCTACGAGCCGCTCGACGCCTCTCGGCCGCGCCCCGTCGTGCTCTCACCGCATGGCCACTGGGGCGGCGGGCGCTTCGAGAACTCCGCGGCCTGCTCGGTGCCCGCGCGCTGCGTGGCGTTGGCGCGCGCCGGTGCGGTGGTGTTCGCGTACGACATGCTCGGCTTCGGCGACTCGAAGCATCAGCTCGTGCACCGCGAAGCGCGCTTCGAGTCCGCCGACGCCGAGCGCTATGGGCTCACGAGCTTCGCTCTGCAGACCTGGAGCTCGATCCGTGCGCTCGACTTCGTGCTAGCGCTCCCGGCGATCGACGCCGCGCGCGTCGCGATCACCGGCGCCTCCGGCGGCGGGACGCAGAGCTTCGTGCTCGCGTGCGTCGACCCGCGCGTGACCGTGAGCGTGCCGGTGAACATGGTCTCGTTCACGATGCAGGGCGGCTGCCCGTGCGAGAACACGGCCGGGCTGCGCTGGGATGCCTGCAACCCCGAGCTTGCTGCCGCCTTCGCGCCGAAGCCCCAGCTCTTGGTCAGCGCGAGCGGCGACTGGACGCGCGAGACGCCGCAGCGCGAGTTCCCCTTCGTGCGCTCCATCTACGCGCAGCTCGGCGCCGCGGACGCGATCGAGAACGCGCACTTCGACGCCGGGCACAACTACGACGCGGCGACGCGACGCGCGGTCTATGCGTTCCTCCAGCGTTGGCTCTTCGCTTCGAGCGAGCCGCTGCGCTTCGAAGAGGAGCCGCTGCCGCCGCTCGAGCTGTTGCCGTTCTATGCTGTGCCGCCGGAGCGCGACGCGCTCCCGTCGGCGGAGCGCATCGAGGAGCTTCTCCGCGCTGCGGTGGAGGTGCGCGCGGCGGCGCTCGCGCCGCGCGATGCGGCAAGCCTCACGGCGCTGCGCCGGCTCGTTCAGGAAGGGCTCGCTCACGCGGCAGGCAGCGCCTGGCCGCGCCGAGAGGAGGTCGAGCATCGCGCGGCCGACGAGCACGGCGTCGAGGCCCTGGTGAGGAACGGTCGCACGCTTCGATTCCGGCGCGAAGGGAGCGGCGGGCGCGTCGTGCTGTTCGCCGATCTTGGTGGCTTGGAGGCGCCGGCGCTCGCCTCGGAGCTGCGCGGCCAGGCGGTGCTCGTCCGCTTGCAGATCTTCGGCACGGGAGCGACGCTCGAGCGCATCACTGCCTCCGAACGCGGTCGCACGCGCTACTTCTCTACTTTCCATCGCACCACCGAGTGCGAGATGCTCGAGGACTTCGCGACGGCGCTCACGTGGTTCGGCGGGGACGCGGAGACACGCTCGATGACGCTCGTCGCACGCGGAGCGACCGGAGCCATCGCGCTCGCCGCGCTCGCGCGATTCGATCCGGAGCTCGCGCGCTCGATCGATCTCGAAGCCGAGCTCGAGCTCGGCTCGTCGGCGCTGCTGCTGCCGAACGTGGAGCGCATGGGAGGCCTCTCCGCGCTCCTCGCGGTGCAGCCGCTTCCGCAACTGCATCTTCGAGGCGCGCAGCACCTGCGCGAGCCGAGCTGGGCCCGCACGGCCGCGGCGCTCGAGCGCCGATCGTTACGCCTCGTCTCGAGCGCACAGCGCTGAGCCGCGCCCTCCTTCGCTCACTCCGGCTCTGTCGGAGGTCGCGGCTCAGGGGCCGAGACGCAGGGGCAAGGCCTTCGCGCGCGCGCCGCAGCGGGATCCTGCGCCCTGGCCAGACCGGGGAAGCGGGCCGAGTGTCCGGTCGAGATCGAGGCTCGCCGGCTCCGCGTGGAGCGCTTCACCGAAGTCGTCGAGCACCACCGCGAACGGTCGCACTCCCCCTGGAGCGGCCAAGACCTTCTCGGTCGAGAAGGCGATCCCGCCGGCGAAGCAGCGCTGCGCGTGAGCCTCGCGCCACGAGCTCTCCGAGGGAGGCGCCACCAGGATCACGGTGAGCTCATCGGGGTAGCGCTTCCGCACGTCGCTCGCTTCGGCGGCGACCTTCGCGAAGGCCTTCGCATGCGCCGGGTCGGCGAGAACGATCAAGGTCGCCGCTTCGCGTCGCTCCTCCAGGCGCTGGAGTCCGGGGAGCCCGAAGGGCGCTTCGGCGAACGGGTGGCTCGGCCGATTGCCCAGGGCGATGTCGCCTACGGCGTGGACCGTGGCGACGAGGATGGATCGAGCGAGGGCACAGCAGAAGAGCATGGTCGGGCTCCGCAGCGAGGACGGCTTCCGGTCATGGGCTGCGGCAGAGCTGCGCGATGCACGTTGCCGTGCTCTTGCTAGGCGAGTGTTGATCGGGCCGATCCGGAGAGGATGGGGCGCGGCATACGGCCGGATTGGGCCACCGTCGTTGCTCGCGGACGTTGCGCGCGGAGTGGTCGGGTCCAAGGCTCGCGACCCCGACCCCGAGCCTGGTACGGATTTCTGAACCCGCGCCACGTTCGCGAGGTAGCTTTCGCCAGCGGTCCGGGGCACCGAATCCGGTTTCCTAGGACCCACGCTCTACATCCCAATTGACGCGCGGCATCGCGCTCTTCAAAGTCCCCGACCCACGTCGGTCGGGCTCTCCAGAGCCAACCGCACGGATGGATCGAGGGGGCAGGTCTTCGCGGCCACGGAACCTAAGTCCCCGGCTTCCACGTCTTCACCCGTCACTTCAGCGCCGCGAGCACCTGCACCCAGGATCGCGCGCCCCCACGTTCGACCCAGTCGAACCCCCTCCCTCGGAGTCCTCCATGTCTATCCTCACGTCCACTTCCAAGGGCGCCCTGCTGCTGTCCCTCGCGGGATTCCTCACGCCCGCGGTCCAGGCGCAGCTCGCGAACGACGAGTGCACCGGTGCGGTCACCGTCGTCGATGGCCCGAACGGCCCGTTCGATAGCACTGGCGCCACGACCTCCTCGCCCGCGTGGCCCTGCGCCTCCGGCGGCAACGACATCTGGTTCGTCTACAGCGCCAGCTGCACCGGCACGGTGACGATCGACACCTGCGGCGGCGGCTACGACTCGGCGATCCAGGTCTTCGATTCCACCTGCGCGCCGTGCCCGAACTTCGTCTCCGGGCCCTGCAACGACGACTCCTGCGGCCTGCAGTCGTCCGTGAACATCGCTGCCTCGGTGGGCACGATTCTCTACATCCGCGTCGGCGGCTTCGTTGGCAGCGTCGGCCAGTTTCCGCTGAACATCCTGTGCACGCCCGGCGGCGGCCCGGCGTTCCCGGATGACGAGTGCTCGGGAGCTACGCCGATCGGCCTCGGTCTCTCCGCTGGCTTGAGCACGATTGGCTACACGACCTCGGCGCCGAACTGGCCCTGCGCCTCGGGTGGCAGCGACCGCTGGTTCGTGTTCACGCCGAGCTGCCCCGGCAACTACACGTTCACGACCTGCACCGCGGGTCGCGGCTTCGATACCGCTCTCGAGCTCTTCCAGGGCCCCTGCAGCCCCTGTGGCATGACGAGCCTTGTCTGCAACGACGACACCGGCGGCACCTGCGGCTTGGGTTCCACGATCAGCCAGCCGCTCCTCGGCGGTGTGCAGTACTTCCTCCGTCTCGGCGGATTCGCCAGCGGCTCGGGCGTCTGCGACATCGAGATCACCTCGGCCGGTAACGGGACCTTCGCGGTCGCGTCCCCTGGCTGCGGCGGCACGACGATCACTTACTCCGGCTCGCCGAACATCGGGGGCGCGGTGAACTTCACCATGACCCCGGTCCAGGGCGTCGCCCAGATCTGGATCGGCCTCTTCCCGCTGAACGTCCCCCTCTGCGCGGCCGGCTGCACGCTCGGCACGACCTTCGACGCGGTGTTCGGCGGCAACGTGATCGCGAGCTCGATCCCCTGCGACCCGACGATCATCGGCGCGCAGGTCTACACCCAGGGCTTGGACCTCGGCGCGGCCGGTGGCTGCACCGTGCTCGACCCGCTGGGCATCCCCTTCACGCTCTCCGACACGATCCTGACGACGATCGGGAGCTGATCTGGCGCGCGGGGCCGCGGTGACGCGGCTCCGTTCCGCCGCTCTCCTCCGGGAGAGCACGAGTCGACCCGCATGCGGAGCTCCGCATGCGGGTCGCTTGCGTTGCGGTGCCTTCGATCTCAACTTCGTAGGCAACGCGATCGCGAGCCCGATCCCGTGCGACGCGACGATCGTGGGCGCGCGCTTCTACACCCAAGGCCTCGACTTCGACGCGGCGGGGGGATGCACCAGCGCCGATCCGCTGGGGT
This sequence comes from Planctomycetota bacterium, assembly GCA_016719295.1. Taxonomy (GTDB): domain Bacteria; phylum Planctomycetota; class UBA1135; order UBA1135; family JADKAF01; genus JADKAF01. Next base: position 3,872,233 of record JADKAF010000001.1, on the reverse strand, counting down.
TCCCGTTCACGCTCTCCGAGACGATCTTGACCACGATCGGGGCCTGAGCGATCGCAACGATGGAGAACGGAGCATGGATCTCTCCCACGCAACCCTGGGCCAAGTCGCGATCGCGGTGAGCGATGTGCCGCAGGCGCTCGCGTTCTATCGGGACTTGCTCGGTCTGCGCTTCCTCTTCCAGCCCGCTCCGCAGCTCGCGTTCCTGCTCGCGGGTGATGTGCGCTTGATGCTCACGACCCCCCAAGGACACGGCGCGGTGGGGGCGAACTCAGTGCTCTACTTCCGCGTGCAGGGAATCGAAGCGCTGCACGCCGCACTCGTCGCGCGCGGCGCGAAGCACGAGCGCGCGCCGCAGCTCACCGCGCGCCTGCCCGACCACGAGCTCTGGATCGGCTTCCTCCGCGATCCCGACGGCAATCTGGTCGGGCTGATGGAGGAGAAGCGCGGCTGAGGCTGCGCTCAGAGCGTGAGCAAGAATTGCTCACGAACGGGCTGCAGCGCCGTCAGGCGCTGCGCCAGCAAACATCTGAGAGGCTGCACATCGATTTCTGTACAGCCTCTCAGAGCAGGTCTTGGAGCTCGCGCTCGAGCAGCGCGCGCCAGCGCGCGCCAGCGCTCGGCAGGGCGCAGCGCGAGGGCTGCCTCCAGATCGGCGCGCGCCGCGGCGATCTCGCCGATTCTCGCGTGGAAGAGCCCGCGCAAGCCGCGCGGTAGCGGGTCCTTCGGCGCAAGCTCCACGGCTCGGTCGTGAGCGTGGAGCGCGCGCTCGCGATGGCGCTGCGTCGCGATCGTCGCGCGCAGCGAGGCGAGCTCGGCTTCGGCGAGCTCGGCATGACGCCGGCGGGTCCGCCCTTCTCGCGCTATCACCGCCGCGCCGATGGGATGATCGACCTGGAGGGCGGCATCCCGGTGCGCGAGCCCATGGCGGGGCGCGGGCGCGTGAAGCCCGTCGTTCTGCCCGGCGGACTCGTCGCGACCACCTGGCATCACGGCGCCTATCAGCAGCTCCCGCAGACCTATGCCGTGCTCGAGCGCTGGATCGGCGAGCAGAAGCTCCGCTCGCGAAGTGCCTTCTTCGAGATGTACTGGACCGATCCCGGTCTCGAGCCGGATCCGAAGGAGTGGCGCACGCAGGTTCTCTGGCCGGTAGAGCGCTAGCGGGGCTTCGCCTCAGCCCCGCTAGCATGTTGGCTGGTTCAACGGCTGACGCCGTTGCTGCCTCGGCTCGTTCAACGGCTGATGCCGTCGAGACGGGCGAACACGGATTCCGCGGCGGGGTACGCGCTCGCGAGCGGCGAGCTAGGGACGTGGGGTTGCTCCTCGTACCATGTCCGCCCTCGAGCTCCCCGCCTTGCCTTTCCTGCCCAAGCACTTCGCTGCAATGTTCCGCAGCTTCCCGCGCAGCTTCTGGCTGCTGATCGCGGGTATGTTCGTGAACCGCCTCGGCGCGTTCGTGCTGCCGTTCCTCGCGATCTATCTCCGCGAGCACGAGGGCTTCGGAACCGCCGAGGTCGCGCGCATCCTGATGGGCTGGGGCCTGGGCTGCGTCGTCGCTGGCGTGGTCGGCGGTCAGCTCACCGATCGCTGGGGTCGGAAGGCCACGATGGTGCTCAGCCTCTGCGGTGGGGCGGCGGTCTTGCTGGCCCTGGTGCACACGCATGACGCGCTGCTCTTCGCCGCGCTTGCGCTGGTGCTCGGCTCGGTCGCCGAGCTCTATCGTCCCGCGGTGGCGGCGACGATCTCCGATCTCACGGCGCCGCATCAGCGTGCGCAGGCCTTCGCGTATCTGACCTGGGCCTACAACCTGGGCTTCGCGATCTCGCCCGTGATCGCCGGCTGGTGCGCGAAGCACGTGGGCTTCGCCTGGCTGTTCTATGGCGATGCCGCGACGATGCTGCTCGCCGCCGCCGTGCTCGCGCTCTTCCTCCCGGAGACGCGACCGAAGCTGCTCTCGAGCGGCTCGCAGCCCGCGTTCCGCAGCCTCGATGCGCTGCGCGATCGACGCTTCCAGCCGCTGCTTCTCGCGGCGTTCGCGATCGGGCTGGTCATGATCCAGTTCGCGACCTCGCTGGGGCCGCTCCTGCGCGGTGACGGCATCGACCTCGAGACCTTCGGACGGATCTCCGCGGTGAACGGGCTCTTGATCGTGCTCGTGCAGCCCTGGCTCGTGCCGCGCCTCGAGCAGTGGGGGCGCTACCGCGTGATCCCGCTCGCGGCGCTGCTCTTCTGCGGCGGCTTCGCGCTGCACGCCACGGCGGACACCGCGTGGATGCACGTCGCCGTGCTCGCGAGCTGGACGCTCGGGGAAGTGGCGATCTTTCCTCTCTGCAATGCCGTGGTCTCCGAGCTCGCGCCGGAGTCGGCGCGCGGGCGCTACCAGGGGCTCTACTGGATGGCCTGGGCTTGCTCGAATGTGGTGGGGCCGCCGGTCGGTCTCCTGCTCCTCGCAGAGACAGGGGAGCTCGGTTGGGCGCTGTTCCTCGCGGCTCTCGGCTTCGTGGCCGCCTTCGCGCTCCTCGTCATGGCGCGGCGGATTCGAGCGGAAGCGCGAACGCGCCCGCTCGCGTAAGCTCTCTCGACCTCCTTCCGCTGCTCGGTCTCGCGCGATGAGCTTGCTTCGCTATTCGCTCCTCCTCTTCTGCACCTGGTTCGCCGCGGGCGCGGCGGTGGCGCAGAGCTCCGCCGGTGAAGCCGAGCGGATGCGCCTGCTGCGCCGCGCCGTCGATCGCTGGGCGGTGCGGCTCGCGAGCCGCTCGGAGGAGCAGCGCTACGAAGCGCTCTGCGCGTTGATCCGCATCGGGCTCGGCGAGGGCGATCGGAGCTTCGCTGCAAAGGCCGTCGCCGCGTACGAGCACTACGGCGCCCTGCGCGCGCGCGAGCTGCGTTCCTCACGCACCGCGATCCTGGAGATGCGCCCGACGCTCTCCAGCCTGGAAGGGTTGCGCCCGTTCACGACCAGCCTCGGCGTCGGCGCTCCGGTGACCCTGCAGCTCCCGAGCGCGCGCACGACGCGCGTCCGCACCACCGTCGCCGTCCCTCTCGGTCGCTGAAGCGCCGCCAAATCGAGAAAGCCATGCCGGCCTTCGAGGGCGCGGCGTATCGCTCGCCGCCTCTCGGAGCCTCCGCCATGATCCGTCTCTCCGCCGCCGCGCTCTGGCTGTCCGTGCTCCTCGCCAGTGCGCTGGCAGGGCAGAGCGCGCCGCGCCTGCAGCTCCTCTCGCCGACGCCGAACGCGATCCTCGCCAGCGCGGCTGCGCGCCTCGAGATCGCGAGCAGCGAGCCGCTCGATCCCGCGACGCTCGATGCGAGCGTGCGCGTCTGGGGTCGGTGGAGCGGCGCCATGACGGGAGTGCGCCGCCTGGAGAATCCCCAGCTCATCGTCTTCGAGCCCTCGCGCGCCTTCTTCGCCGGTGAAGCGGTGACCGTGATGGTCTCGAGCGCGCTGCGCTCGACGGCGGGGCTCCCGCTCCTCGGTGGCTTCAGCTCCGGCTTCGCGATCGGCGGCGCGCGCGGCAGCGGCAGCTTCACCCAGGAGCGCACGCTCTCGCTGCGCGCCAGCGGCGAAGGATTGATCCAGATCTACGGCATCTATGCCGGCGACATCGATGGCGATGGCGCCCCGGACCTCTCTGCGGTGAACGAGACCAGCGAGGACGTGCGCGTGCTGCGGAACGACGGCTGCGGCGGCTTCGCGCCGTTCGTCACGCATGCCCTGCCCAACGGCTCGCGCCCGAGCACGAACGAAGGCGCGGACTTCGACGGCGACGGCATCACCGATCTCGCCATCGGCAACATCGCCGGGAACTCGATGAGCATTCTCCGCGGGGACGGCGCGGGCGGCTATCTGCCCGCGGTGACCTATCCCAGCGGTACGGGCACGCGCGGGCTCTGCGTGCTCGACGTCGAGGGCGATGGCGACATCGACGTCGTCACCGCGAATCGCGTGAGCTCGAACTTGGCCCTGCACCGCAATCGCGGCGATGGCAACTTCCTCACTCCCGCGACCTTCTTCGATGGTGGCGGGACGGGCGAGACGGCGATCGCCGCGGGCGACGCGAACGGCGATGGCTGGGCCGATCTCTGGGTCGCGACGTTCACCTCCAGTCGCGTCACCGTGCTGCTGAACGACGGCGCGGGGGTGTTCACGGCGTCTTCGTTCGCGACCGTGGGCGCCCGCCCCTGGATGATCGCGCTCGGCGACATCGATGGCGATGGCGACCTCGATGCGGCGACCTGCGACTCGAGCGCGAATCGCGCTTCGCTCGTCCGCGGCAACGGTGCAGGCGGCGTGGGATCGGTGAGCAGCGTCGCGACGGGGAGCTTCCCGCTCGCGATCGACCTCGGCGATCTCGACGGCGACGGCGACTTGGACCTCGTCGCTTCGAACTACAGCGCCGGCACCTTCACCGTGTGGCGCAACACGGGGAACGGCACCTACACCTCCCGTCAGGATCTCCCGGCCTCCAGCGCGGGCTCCTGCGTCGCGCTCGTCGATTACGATCGCGACGGCGACGTCGATCTCATCGGCATCGACGAGGTCGATGATCTCCTCTTCTTCTATCGCCAGAGCGGACCGAACGCGCCCGGCGTGCAGGCGCGCAGCTGCGCCGCGACGCTGCGGCTCGATGCGTTCGCGCAGCAGAGCGGCTTCGGTGCGAGCCAGGCGCTCGCGCTCCTCGGAGGGCGCACGCACTTCGTGGAGCTCTCGGGCGCGCCGACGCGACCTTGTCTGGTCGTTCTAGGCTTCCCGAGCAGCAGCGCTCTCGCGCTCTTCGGCGGCTCCTGGCATCTCGATCCAGGCTCGCTCTTCATGCTCCACTCCGGCGTCCTCGATGCTGCGGGCGAGCTCCGCCTCGCGGTGCCGGTGCCGGCGGTCCCCGCATCCTCGGCGAGCATCGCGTTGCAGGCTCTGGTGCTCGAGGGGAGCTCGGTCGTCCTCTCGAATCCCGAGCAGGCCACCGTGCGCTGACGCCGCGCGACCGTTCGCCGGGGCCGCAGTGCGGCGGTCGTCGTTCGCATGGGAGGCGATCGCTCGCCAGAGAGCGTCACGCCCAGATGCCAGCGCCGCGGGCGTAGGATTTGCGCGTTCTTACTCCGTCTCGCCCCACACCTTCGACTGCAGCTTGCGCGGATCGCGCTCCCCGCTCGGAGCGCTCCGACGTCGCGCCGAGCCGCTCGGTCGTAGCCTCACCGTCCCGAGATTCCGCTGATGACGCCCCCCACGCGCCGCACGGAGCTCTTCTTGCTCCGTTGGCTCGCTTGCACCGCCGTCGTGGCGGCGGCGCCGGCCTTTGCCCAGCTCGCGCCGCGCCTGCAGCTGCTCGAGCCAGCGGCCAACTCGCGCAGCGCGAGCCCGGCGGCCTCGATCCGCTGGCGTTCGACCGAGCCGCTGGACGCGCGAACTCTCGCCGCGAGCGTCTTCGTCGCTGGGCGTTGGAGCGGTCCGGTGTCCGGCACGGTGCGTCTCGAGGATCCGCAGACGCTCGTCTTCATGCCGTCGCGAGCGTTCTTCCCCGGAGAGTCGGTCAGCGTGCGGGTCTCCGGCGCTGTGCGCTCGCAAGCGGGGCTCGCCTTGCGCGGCGGCTTCGCGGCGGGCTTCTGGATCGCGAGCGCTCCGGGCAGCGGTAGCTTTGGTCTCGCGCAGACGATCCATCTGCGCGATCCGGGCGAAGTCCTCCTTCAGACCTACGGCGTCTTCGCGGCCGATCTCGACGGCGACGGTGCTCCTGACCTCAGCGCCGTGAACGAGCAGAGCGATGACGTGCGCGTGCTGCGGAACGACGGCTGCGGAGGATATGTGCGCAGCTCACGGCATCGCATGCCGAGCGGCTCTCGACCCAGCACGAACGAAGGCGCTGACTTCAACGGCGACGGACGGATCGACCTCGTCGTCGGCGATCTCCTCGGCGACTCGATCAGCGTGCTGATGGGCAATGGCAGCGGTGGCTACGGCCCGGCGCAGACCTATCCCACGGGAGTCATGCCGCGCGGCCTCTGCGTCCTCGACCTCGAGGGCGACGGCGATCTCGACATCGCCACCGCCAATCGCTCCTCATCGAACGTGGGCCTCCATCGCAATCGCGGCGACGGCACCTTCGATCCGGTGCAGTTCATCGACGGCGGTGGCTTCGGCGAGACGGCCATCGCCGCGGGCGACGCGAATGGCGACGGCTGGGCGGATCTCTGGGTCGCGAACTTCACGTCGAACACCGTGGCGACGCTCATGAACGACGGCCAAGGCAGCTTCACGGCGCTCTCCTGGGCGAACGTGGGCGCGCGCCCTTGGTCGATCGCGCTGGGCGATCTCGATGGCGACGGCGACTTCGATGCGGTGACTTGCGATTCCGCAGCGAATCAAGCGTCGATCCTCCGCGGCGGCGGCGGCGGGCACATCGGCTTGGTCACGAGCGTGCCCGTCGGGTCCTTTCCTCTCGCGGTCGATCTCGGCGATCTCGAGGGCGACGGCGATCTGGATCTCGTGGTGTCTACCTACGCGGGCGCGAGCTACACGCTGTGGCGCAACAGCGGCAACGGGAGCTTCGCGGCGAGGCAGGACCTGCCGGCCTCGTCGGCGGGCTCCTGCGCCGTGCTCGTCGATGACGATCGCGACGGCGATCTCGACGTGATCGGGATCGACGAGGTCGACGATCTCCTGCTGTTCTATCGCCAGACCGAGCCGAGCGCGCCGGGCTCGCAAGCGCGCAGCTGCGCCGCGACGCTCCGCATCGACGGCAGCGCGCTGAGAGCCGGCGCGGCGGGTCGCCCGCCTCTCGATCTGCGCGCGAGCCGCGCGCACTTCGCGGTGCTCTCCGGGACGCCCTTCGCTCCTTGCGCCTTCTTCGCAGGGCTGCCCCTCGGCGGCTCGCTCGGAACTCCCTACGGCGCCTGGAGCCTCGAACCTCTGCTGCATGTGCTCGTGCTGAGCGGCGCGCTCGACGCCGCCGGCGAGCTCTCGCTGCGCTTCGATGTACCTCCCGTCCCCGCGCGCACGGCGCCCTTCGCCCTCCAAGCGCTGGTGGTCACACCAACGGGAGCCGTGCTCTCCAATGCGGAGCAGGTGGTGATCGGAGGCTGAGCTCGGTCGCGATGGACGCCGCTCGGAGCGAAAGGCAACATGCGCGGCCCGCCCGAAGAGCCCGTCGCTCCCATGCCGATCCCGCGCGCTGCCTCCCGCTCCTCCCGGCTCCTCGCTCTCTTCCTCGCGCTCGCCACGCCGCAGCTCGCGGCCCAAGCTCCGGCGCCGGAGCCGCGGGCGCTGCGCAACGTCTTGCTCCCCGGTGTCGAAGGGGCGCGAACGATCCTCATCGAGCAAGGGCGCATCGTCGCCCTCCAAGCGTTCGACGCGGAGATCCCCGCGCACTACGAGATCACCGAAGGGGAAGGGCGCCTCGCGACGCCCGCGCTGATCGACGTCTGGACGCACGCGGGTTGTGCCACGCCCGCTCCGCAGGTCACCCGCGATCTGCCGGTGAACACCGGCGCCGACGCGCCGGTCGAGATGCGCCGCGCGAATCGCAAAGGACTGCAGCCGAGCTTCCGCGCCGCGAGCGCGCTCGCGCTCACGCCTGAGGAACGCGCGGCGCGGCGCGAAGCGGGCTTCGCGCTGCTGTCGAGCTCGCCGAGCGGCCAGCTCCTCGCGGGCTCGAGCGCGGTCGTGCTGACGCGCGAGCTCGCCGCTCGGGATGCCGTGGTGCGCGCCGACGCGCTGCAGCACGCGGCATTCCAAGCGAGCGGCGAAGGCTATCCCACGACGCTGATGGGCTATCACGCGCAATGGCGCCAGTTCTTCCTCGATGCGCGTTGGCAGCAGGAGCTCGAGCAGCGCCGCGCCGCGGGCCGGGCCGGTCCGCGCCCGCCCTTCGATGTCGACCTCGCTGCAGCGCAGCCGCTGCTCACGCGCGCGCAGCGCATCCTCTGCGAGTGTGCGAGCGCCGCCGACGCGGAGCGCTGGCTTGCGCTCGCCGCCGAGCAGCAGCTCGACATCGCGCTCGCCGGCGGCCGCGGGCTCGAGGAGATCGCCTCCCGCCTCGCGCAGGAGGGGCGCGTCGTCGTGCTCGATCTCGATGCGGGCGACGAAGTGAAGGTCGAGGTCGAGGAGAAGCTGCGCGGCGAGTGGCACTACAGGGAGCCGCTCGCCCTTCGCCAAGAGAAGCGCCGCCTCTATGAAGAGGGGCGCGACGGCGCGATCGCGCTGCAGCGCGCCGGCGTGCGCGTGCTCTTCGGCTCGCGCGGACGCAAGGCGAAGGATCTGCTCGAGAGCGTGCGCGGGCTCGTGAAGCAGGGCTTCCCGAAGGAGCAGGCGCTCCTTGCGCTCACCAGCGATGCGGCGGAGTTCCTCGGGCTCGGCCGAGAGGGCGGGCAGATCGAGATCGGCCATGCCGCGCACCTGGCACTCTGGGATGGGCATCCCTGCGAGAGCGGTGCCGTGCTCCGCTCGCTCCTCATCGAGGGCGAGCTGCACGAGATGCCCGTGGCGAAGAAGAGCGCGAAGGACGGCACCGGCGAGAAGGAGGCGGGGAATCGAACCGAGCTCGCCGGGAGGTGGAGCGCGCGCCTCGTCGAGCGCGACCAGGCGTTCGAGCTCGAGCTCGAGGTCGACGCGGAGGGCAAGCTGAGCGGGACGCTGCGCGCCTCCGTTCCCGATGCGGGGGAGATCGACACCGCGATCAACGGTGAGAGCACGGAGAAGGGCTTCGAGCTGCGCGCGAGCTTCGCTCTCGGCGGGCAGAGCATGGAAGTCAAGCTCAGCGGCAAGCGCGATGGCGACGCGATCGAGGGCGAGAGCGTGCTCGTGCAACCCGGCGGTGAGCAGCGCGATCGCTTCACCGGCAGCCGCACGCCCGGCGGCGATGCCGCGGAGCAGCCCTCCGCGCTGCGCGCGGGCTCTGCGGGTGCGCGAGCGGCCGCGGCCGCGAAGGAAGCCGAGGCGAAGCGCTTCGAGCATCCGATCGAGACCGACGCCGATCGCAAGTCGGCGACAGCGCTCGGAGCGAACGCGCTGATCCGCGGCGCGACCGTGCACACGGCCGTCGAGCCCGCGTTCGTCGGCGAGGTGCTGGTTCGCGACGGACGCATCGCCGCGGTGGGGCGCGTCGGGGAGCTCACCTGGCCGAACGGCGTCGAGGTGCAGATCGTCGATGCGAGGGGGATGCACTTGGCGCCCGGTGTGGTCGACTGCCATTCGCACATGGCCATCGAGCGCGGCGTGAACGAGGGCACGCTCTCGATCACCGCCGAGGTCACGATCGCCGACACGATCGAGCCCGACGACGTCTCGATCTACCGCGCGCTGGCCGGCGGCGTCACGACGATCCGCCAGCTCCATGGCTCGGCCAACACGATCGGCGGACGCGACTCGGTGCTGAAGCTGAAGTGGGGGCGACGGGCGCACGAGCTGCGCTTCGCCGGCGCCCCCGAAGGCGTGAAGTTCGCGCTCGGCGAGAACCCGACGCAAGCGCGCTCGGCGTCGAAAGAGCGCTTCCCCGCCACGCGCCTCGGGGTGGAAGCGGTGATCCAGCGCGCCTTCGAGCGCGCGGCCGACTACGAGCGCGAGTGGGAGCGCTATCGCAGCGCTCGCGCGCGCGGAGAAGATCCCGCGCCGCCGCGTCGCGACCTTCGTCTCGACGCGCTGCGCGACATCTTGAGCGGGCGTATCGCCGTGCATTCGCATTGCTACCGCCACGACGAGATCCTGATGCTGATCCGCGCGGCGGAGCAGCACGGCTTCCGCATCGGGACGCTCCAGCACGTGCTCGAGGGCTACAAGGTCGCGCACGAGATGGCGGCCGCAGGGGTGCCCGGCTCGGCGTTCTCCGACTGGTGGGCGTACAAGGTCGAAGCCTACGACGCGATCCCGCAGTGCGCGGCGCTGATGCACCAGGCCGGCGTGCTCGCCTCGATCAACTCGGACAGCGACGAGATGATCCGGCGCCTCTACGTCGAGGCGGCGAAGTCGGTGCGCTACGCGGACATGGATCGCGTTGCGGCGCTGCGCCTCGTGACGCTGCATCCGGCGCTGCAGCTCGGCATCGGCGAGCGCGTGGGTTCGATCGAGGTCGGCAAGGACGCCGATCTCGTGCTGCTGAACGGCGATCCGCTGAGCGGGCTTTCGCGTGTGCAGTGGACGATGGTCGACGGCGCGCTCGAGTTCGCGCGGCGCGACGCCTTCGGCCTCGATGCCGAGGCGCTGAGCGTTCGCCAGATCGAGCTCGAGCAGATCGAAGTGCAGCTCGCGCCGGAGGCGCCGATCACCGCCTTCGTCGGTGCTACGCTGCACACCGTCCACTCGGGATCGATCGAGCGCGGGACCTTGCTGGTCCAAGGCGGTGCGATCGTGGGGCTCGGTGCGGCCGATCTCGCGATCCCCGCCGGCGCCAAGGTGATCGACCTCGCCGGAAAGCAGGTCTGGCCCGGTCTCGTCTCGCTGGGCAGCGTGGTCGGTCTCTACGAGATCGGCTCCATCGACGCCACGCTCGACGTGAACGAGATCGGCGGCGATCAGCCGGACCTCCGCGCGGCGGCTTCGATCAACGCGGACTCCGCGCACGTCGGCGTCACGCGCCGCAACGGCATCACGCGCTGTGAGGTCGCCCCGCAGGGCGGCGGGCCGCTGCGCGGTCGCTCGACGCTCGTGCGCCTGCTCGGCGACACCTGGGAAGAGATGCGCGTCGAGGATCCCGCGTTGCTGCACCTGCGCTTCCCCGGCGGCGCGCAGGGCCGGCGGCGCGGGCTCGACGAGCACGCGCACGATCATGCGCATGGCCGCGGCTGCAAGTGCGACGATCTCTCGCATCTCACGGCAGGGATCCCTCCGACTCTGAGCTTCGAGCAGGAGGAGGAAGAAGAGCGCGAGGCCGTGAAGAAGCTGAAGGCCCTCTTCGCGGCGGCGCGCGAGTACGGGCGGCGTAGGGATCTCGCTGCCGCCGGCGGAGAAGCGCGGGCGTTCGACGCCCGGCTCGACGCTCTAGCGCCCTACGCGCGCGGCGAGCGGCGCATCGCGCTCCACGCGGACGACGCGCAGACGATCCTCGACGCGCTGAAGTTCTCCGTCGACGAGAAGCTCGACGCGGTGATCTACGGCGGGCGCGAGGCATGGAAGGTCGCCGAAGCGCTCGCCGCGCACCGCATGCCCGTCGTGATCGGCCCGGTGTGGGCGCTGCCGTCCACGCGCTTCGATCCCTACGACGCGGCGTTCGCGAATGCGGCGCTGCTTCATCGCGCGGGCGTGCGCTTCGCGATCCGCACCGCCGATCCGACGAACGAGCGCAATCTCGCCCTCCACGCGGCGACGGCCGCTGCCCATGGATTGCCGGTGGAAGAGGCCGTGCGCGCGATCACGCTCTATCCCGCCGAGATCCTGGGTCAGTCCGATCGCTTCGGCAGCCTCGCTGTGGGCCGCGCGGCCGATCTCGTGGTAACGAGCGGGCACGTGCTCGATCCCGCAGCCGGGGTGGAGCGAGTCTTCGTCGATGGCGTCGAGATCGATCTCGACGCCGATCGCCAGTCGCAGCTCTACGCGCGCTACAAGGAGCGGCTCGAGCGGATGAGCGGCAAATGAGCTCGCGGGAAGAGGCCGCGATCCGCAGGGGTCGAGGGCGGCCTTTCTCGCAGGTCGCGGAGCGGCGAGGCGTGCATGCGTAGCTTGGTGACGGGTGGAGCGGGGTTCATCGGATCGCATCTCGTGGAGCGCCTGCTCGCCGAGGGCGACGAGGTGGTCGTCCTCGACGACCTCTCGACCGGCAGCGAGGCGAATCTCGCTTCCGTGCTCTCCGATCCGCACGTCGAGCTGCGCCGTGGCTCCGCCGCCGAAGAGCGCGTGCTCGACGCGGCGCTGGAGGGCTGCCAGCGCGTTTTCCATCTCGCGGCCGGCGTCGGCGTCCAGCGCCTCTTCGAGCAGCCCGTCGCGACGATCGAGGCGAACCTCGGACCCGCGCGCGCCGTGTTCGCCGCTGCCGCGCGCTCGGGCGCGACCGTGGTCTATGCCTCGAGCTCCGAGGTCTATGGCAAGGGCGTGCGCGTACCGTTCGCGGAGGGGGACGAGCTGCTGCTCGGTCCGCCGACGAGCCCGAGGTGGAGCTATGCCTGCGCGAAGGCGATGGGGGAGTGGCTCGCCTTCGCTCAAGCGCGCGAGCGCGGGCTTCGCGTCGTTGTCGCGCGGCTCTTCAACACGGTGGGCCCGCGGCAGAGCGGACGCTATGGGATGGTGCTGCCACGCTTCGCGCATCAGGCGTTGCGCGGAGAGGCTATCGAGGTCCACGGCGACGGCTCGCAGACGCGCTGCTTCGCCGACGTGCGCGAGGTGACGCGTGCGCTGGTCGGGCTCGCCGCGACGCCCGCCGCGATCGGAGAGATCGTCAACGTCGGTGCTGACGAAGAGATCTCCATCGCGGCGCTCGCGGCGCTCGTCGCGGAGCTGGCATCGAGCCCTACGGAGCCGCGATTCGTCGAGCCGGAGCGCCTCTACGGCGCGGGCTTCGAGGACCTGCAGCGGCGGGTCCCGCGGCTCGAGAAGCTGGAGCGCCTCCTGGGCTGGCGACCGCGGCGTGCGCTGAGGGAGATCGCGTCGGAGGTGATCGAGTCGCACCGCGAAGCGGCGCTCGATGGCCGCGGGGTCGCGCGCGGGCGAGGGGCGGCTCGCGGCGCCTTGCGTTCCTAGCCGGCTGCTAGCGTCTATCCGATCCCCGAGGTTCCAGGAAGTAGCAACAGAGGGAGCTTGGCAATTGCCCGGGGAGAGTCCAGGCTTGGGACATCCCCGTCGTGACCTTTCCCCACCGCGCCAGCCAGGCTGAGCGCCGCGGGAGAATGCGATCACCCTCAGCGGCAACCGGCCCGTTGCTCGCATCCTCCCTGTCTTGGAGTCCCTCGGTATGACCCTGAATCACCTCCAGGGCGTGCTGCGCCGCTTCGCGTTCGCCGCGGGCGCTGCTGCGCTGACCCTGACCTCGGCCCACGCGCAGAACGACGAGTGCGCCGGAGCGCTCGCGATCGTCGATGGCGTGAACGGCCCGTACAACAACTCGACCGCCACCAACAACCCCGCGGACCTCGCGTTCACCTGCGGCGGAACGGCTTCGGCAGCGAAGGACCTCTGGTTCACCTACCTCGCGACCGTCTCCGGCACCGCGACCTTCGAGCTCTGCAATCCGCTCGCGACCTTCGACACTCGCATGGCGCTCTACAGCGGCACCTGCGGGGCGCTGACGTTGGTCCAGTGCAACGACGACGCGTGCAGCCTGCAGTCGCGCGTCAGCGGCAACCTGACCGCCGGCACGACCTACTACGTGCGCGTCGCAGGGTACGGCGGCGGTTCGGGAGCCTTCTCGATCCGCGCGATCTCGCAGGATTCCTGCGAGGGAGCTGTCACGCTGGTGAACGGGCCGAACGGGCCCTTCTCGAACGTCGGGGCGACGAACTCCAGCCCGGCGTTCCCCTGCGCCTCCGGTGGAGCCGACATCTGGTTCCGTTGGGTCGCGACCTGCACGGGCACGGCTACCGCCGACCTCTGCGCCTCGAGCTTCGACACGGTCGTGGAGGCGTTCTCCGGCACGTGCGGAGCCCTGACCTCGATCGGCTGCAACGACGACTTTTGCGGTCTGCAGTCGACGGTGAGCTTCCCGGTCACGACGGGCTCCACGTACCTGCTGCGCGTGGGCGGGTACTTCGGGGCTACGGGCCCGGTCAACCTCGCGATGAGCTGCAGCGGCGCTCCGGCGAACGATGAATGCGCTGGCGCGATTGGTCTGCTGCTCGGAGCGAACGCCGGTTACTCCAACGTCCTCTCGACGACCTCCACCCCGACGCCCTCCTGCTCGGCCTCGGCCAACGACGTCTGGTTCCGCTTCACGGCGCCGAGCTCGGCGGACTACCGCTTCGAGACCTGTGGCTCGACCTTCGACACGGTGATCGAGCTCTTCTCGGGGAGCTGCGCTTCGCTGACCAGCGTCGCCTGCAACGACGACGATTGCAGCCTGCAGTCCTCCGTCACCGCGTCGCTGGTGCGGAATACCACCTACTACCTCGCGGTCGCGGGCTTCCTTGGCTCGACCGGCAACATCACCGTCACCGTGACGGGCGGCATCGGCTACGCGAATGATGAGTGCGCCGGCGCGCTCCCGCTCGCGGTGGGCGTCAACGCTCCGTACACCACGATCGGCGCCACGACCTCGGCGCTCCCCGGCGCCTTCGGCTGCGGCGCGGGCGGCAACGATGCCTGGCACAGCTTCACGGCGCCGTGCGACGGCGACTGGGTGTTCGACACCTGTGGCTCGGGCTTCGATACGGTGATCCAGCTCTACAGCGGCACCTGCGGCGCGCTGACTTCGATCCAGTGCAACGACGACGACTGCGGCCTGCAGTCGAGCGTCGGCGTCTTCGGCCTGCTCACCGGCCAGACGCTCTACATGCGCGTCGGCGGCTTCAACGGCGTGCAAGGTAGCTACCAGGTTCGCGCCAGCTTGACCGGCAACGTGGGCAGCTTCTCCACGATCGTCACGGGCTGCGGTGGCCTCACCATGACCGCGAGCGGTACGCCCGCTTTGGCGGGCTCGGTCACCTACGCGCTGACCGGCTTCAGCGGTGCGACCACGATCTGGTTCGGCGCCGCGATCGGTCCGTTCCAGATCTGCCCGCCGGAACCCTGCGCGCTCGGCGCAGACCTCGCGATCGTCGTCGGTGGCGTGAACACCGTCACGATCCCGGTGCCCTGCGACATCTCGATCGTGGGCGGCTCGCTCGCGTGCCAAGGCGCGGATCTGATCGCCCTTCCGGGCACCTGCCCGGCCGGTGACGTCTTCACGGTGAACTTCTCCGACACGGTCGTCACGACCGTCAACTGATCGGAGCATGATCGTGCGCCGCCGCGAGCCCCGCGGCGGCGAAGCTGGGTGGGCGCGCGTGCTCTGACGAGCACTCGCGCCCACTGTCTTTCTTGCGCCCGGTCCCCGTCGCGAGGCGAGAATTCACGCGCGATCAAGAAGGAGGTCGCAAAGTGGACTTGTCGAGAAAGCGAGAGACGGTCAACCTGGGATCGTCAGGCGTCTGGTACATCTCCTTCTCCTCCCCCACGCATCTCTTCCGCCCCCGAGATTCCGCCATGCTCCTCGCTTCGCTCCGACTTTGGGCCCCTGCGCTCTTCGCTCTGGCCGTCTGTGGCGCTCCTCTCTCGGCTCAGACACCCACCAACGACGAATGCGCAGGCGCGACAGCGCTGGCCATCGGCGTGAATGGTCCCTTCGATTCCACGGGAGCCACGACCTCGGCGTCCTCCTTCACCTGCAATCCCTCCGGCGCGGAGGATGTGTGGCATAGCTACACTTCGATCTGCACGGGTCAGGTCAGCTTCGAGACCTGCGGCTCCTCGATCGACACCGTGATCGAGCTCTACGACGGCAGCTGCGCTGCACTGACTTCGCTCGCGTGCAGCGACGACGCGGGCGGCGCCTGCGGGCTCGCCTCCCGGTTGCGCGTACGCCTCACGCAGGGAGTCACCTACTACCTGCGCGTCGGCATCGCCACGGGGCTCCCCGGTAGCTACGGCGTGATCGTGAGCCACAGCGGAAGCGTGGGTAGCTTCTCGACGCTCGCGACGGGCTGCGATGGAGTCTCGATGACGGCGAGCGGAGCTCCCACGGTGGCGGGCACGATCCGCTACGATCTGAGCGGTTCCACGGGCGTGCCGTTCCTCTGGTTTGGTTTGCCGGTCGGTCCGGTGGTGATCTGCCCCGGGACCACGTGCGCGCTCGGCGCCGAGATCGGCGTCGCGGGCTCGAGCACGAACTTCCAGGTGACGCTGCCCTGCGATCCGACGATCCTCGGCGGCGTGATCGCCGTACAGGGGGCGGATCTCCAGATGACGACGGGGAGCTGCCCCGCTGGCGAGAGCTTCCACTTCCGCTTCAGCGATACGATCGTCACGCAGATCGGCTGATCGCCTCGCCAGCTTCGGCGGAACGCTCCACGCGCGGCGGTGGTCTCGACCACCGCTCGCTGCGTGAAGATCAGGAAGCGCGCGAGGATCCCTCGCGCGCTTCTTCGATCTCCTGGAGCTCCTTGCGCAGCCGCAGCGCTCGGGAAGGCTCGAGCGCCAGGCCGGCCAGCGCTGCGCGGCGCTCGCGCAGCTCGCGGCAGAGCAGAGTGCCGCGAGCGAGCAAACGTCGCTGCTCGGCGCGCCGGAGGCTCGTGAGCACCGTGACGGGCTCCAATCCGAGACGAGGTACGAGGTCCTTCAAGCCGGCGTCGAGCGGGTGATCCCAGCCGAGGAGCCGCAGCCCCATGCCCTCGCCGAAGCGAATCGCATCGCTGGTGAAGCGCGAGTTGGTCGCCAAGCAGAAGCTGCGACCAGGGCGGAGCGCGTCGAGGTCGGTGGCGCGCCCGAAGACGTAGAGCGCGACCTTCACGTCGACCTTGCCCTCGGCGCGGTTGCGGTACTTGCACTCGCAGAGCCGCTCGGCATCCCCGCGAGTCGCTTCGACGTCGATCTCGTGATCCACGAAGCGCCCGGCGCGGTGGACGCCGACGCGCGTCGACCATCCCTGCGCATCCAGGATGCGCGCGAGATAGCGCTCGAAGAGATGGCCGTCCGGGCCGAGCGCGCCCAACGCCTCGCGCAAGCCGTAGCGCGCGGCGATGCCGCGCGATCGTCGCGCGAGGAAGCGCCACGCGTGGCGCAGGATCGAGTGGGTGCTCGAGCCTTCCGCCACCATGGGCACGATGTGCGCGACGACTTCGTCGATCGTCGCTTCGTCGGCGCCGCTGCGCCGGAGCGAGAAGCGCAGCTTCGCTTCGTCGAAGGGCTGCATCTCGCCAGAGGACTTGCGGACGTTCGGGGCTCGGCGGCGGCGCATGGGCGCAGTGTAGGGGCCGGCGCCGGACTTTACATGCTCCTTACGGCCCGGAGCGCCCTGGCGCGTTTGCTAGGTCGCTCGCGCAAGGCGTGAACCTTCGCGATTCCAGCGCGTCTCGCGCCGCCTTCTCCTCGCACCGCCTCCACTCCCGATCGGAGGGACTCCATGTTCGCTCAGGGCTCATCGTCGGTTCCGCGCGCCCTGCTCGCCGCGGCTTTGATCGCTGGCTGCGGCGCGCCGCGCGCGCTGCTCGCGCAGGATGAAGTCGCGCGTCAGCTCGGCCTGGCGCGCGCAGCGCTCGAGCAGGACGATCCCGAAGCTGCGGCGCGCGCGCTCCAGCGCGCCCTGGATCTTCGTCCGCAGGAGCCCGAGCTCTACTGGCGCCTTGGCCAAGCGCTCGCGCTCCGCGGAGACACGGCGGGTGCGTTGGCTGCGTGGAAGCGGACCCTCGAGCTCGCTCCCGGACATCGCCGCGCCGCCAGCTTGATCGAGGCGCTGGAAGGCTCGGTGCTCGAGGTGGCGCAGCGCTTGGTGCTGATCGAGGAGCTCGTCGAAGCTGGCCTCGACGAGCGCGCCGGCGAGGAGCTCGATCGCCTGCGCGCCGCGCAGGCGTTGAGTGGAGCGAATCTGCAGCGCACGCTGGAGCTGCGGCTCGTGCTGCTCACGCGCCGCAGTCGAGGGCAGGCGGCAGAGGTGCTCGCCGCGCTTCGCGAGCTCGAGCTGCGCTTCCCGGTCGCGCCGGAAGATCCGCGGCGCGAGCTGCTGGTGGCGAGGGCTCTCGTCGCTGCCGAGCGGCGCGAAGAGGGACTCCGGCGTCTGGAGGCGCTGGCGCGGGGCAACGGCTCGAGCGCCGCGGAATCGGCGCTCGAGCTGGCCCTCCTTCGGCGCGACGGCAGCGGCTCGCGCGCCGAGGAGCTCGAGACCTGGAGCGCCGCTCACGCGGAGCATCCGCGGGTGGAGGAGGCGCTGCGGGCGGCGCTCGAAGAGCGCATCGCCAGCTCACAGCGACTGCCCATGCTCGCCCCCGCAGCGGCGCTCGGCGCGCCCGAGCGCGCCGTGATCGAGCTCGCGCTGCGCTTGGTGCGCGCGGATGCCCTGCCGAGCGCGAACCAGCGCGTGCTGCTTCTGGTGACGAAGTTCCTCGAGCGGCGCGAAGGCTCGCGGCCGAGCGACGCGCGCGGCGAGGGCTTGGAGCTCTTGCTCGCGGCGCCGTGGTCTCCGGCGCAGCGTGGCGCCCTGCGCGTGGAGCTGGCGGAGCGGCGCAGCGCGCGGGCCTGCGCGGAGATCGCGCGTCTCGCGGAGAGCGGCGAGCTCGCGCGCTTCACCGGGGAAGCCGCGGAGCTCTCGGTGCTGAACGCCGCGCTCGTGGCCTGGCGCGCGCAGCGCGACGAGATGCCGAGCGCTCCCGACGATCGCGCGGCCCTCGCCGTGGCGAAGGCGCTCGCCGAAGCCGCGAAAGCCCTGCCCTGGCCGGGAGAGCGCCGCGCGCTCCTCGCTCCCGATCGTTGGGCCCTCGCCCTCGGCGCCGAGCTCCTCGGAGGTCCGCAAGCGGAGGTTGCGAAGGCTGCGCGCGGACTCCTACTCGGGATCCTCGATCGCGCGGCCTCGCGCGATCTCGAAGCCGCCTCCGCGCTCACCGAGGAGCTGTTCCTTAGCGCAAGCGAAAGCGACGCGCTGCGCACCGAGCTGCGGCGCAGCAGCGTGCTCTGGCGCCTCGCGTCGCTGGAGCAGAGCACGGAGCCGAGCGCGCGCGAGGAAGGTGCGAAGAGGCTCGCGGCCTTGCTGGCCGCGGAAGCGGAGCGCGCGCCGAGCGCCGCGAGCGC
The DNA here is from genome assembly GCA_016719295.1 of Planctomycetota bacterium. Taxonomy (GTDB): domain Bacteria; phylum Planctomycetota; class UBA1135; order UBA1135; family JADKAF01; genus JADKAF01. Next base: position 3,853,569 of record JADKAF010000001.1, on the reverse strand, counting down.
GCTCCTGCCGCGGGTGGGCGAAGCGCTCGCCGAGCGCTTGGCCAGAGCCAGGGAGGGCGATGCGGCGGAGTGGCTCCGCGCGTGGTCGGAGATCGCGCGGGCCTTGCCCGAGGTGCTGCGTTTCGAGCTCGAGCTCCGTCGTTCGCAGGCGCGCATCGATCGAGCGCTCGATCTGGCCCGATCGGTCCAGAGCGCCGGGCTCAGCTTCTCGGCCCTGCTCGAAGAGCTGCGTACGCTCCTCGGCGAGCTGGAAGCGCTGCAAAGCGGTCTCGCGCCAGAGGACCAACGAGGATTGCGCTGCGAAGCCGAGCGCACCCGCTTCTTCGCCGCGTTCGATGCCCTGGACTCGCCGAGCGATCATGCGCTCGAGCTCCTCGCCGATGGACCAAGCCTGCGCCCGCCCGTAGCCGCGCATCGCGCCTTGCTGCGCTTCGACCTCCTCCTCGCGCGAGCGCATCGCGCGCTGCCGATCGAGCTCGCGCGCGTGCCGCGCGCCGAAGCCGCCCCGCCCTCGATCCTCCGCGTGCTCGAGCAGCATGCCTTGCTCGCCGCGGGTGCGGACAACGCCCTCCAAGCGCGCCACGAAGCGCTGCTCTCGCTGGGAGCGCAGCTCGCGCAGGGCGAAGCGCTCTCCTGGTCGCTCGCCGTCTTCGCCGCGGTCGAGAACGCAGCGCGCGGCAACGACGAGCTCGCCGCGCGCACGCGCTTCGCGAGCGCCGGTGCTCGGCGCGCGGCCGGGTTCGCGCAGCGCAGCGGCGGCGCTTCGAAGGATCCCGCGCTCGGTGCCTTGCTCGAAGCGGCACTCGATGACTACGCCGTGATCCTCGCTCGCTGGCCGCGCACGAGCACGGCCTCAGGCTGCCTGCGCTCGGCGTATCAGCTTGCGCTCGATCTCGCGCGCGCCGGTGCGTATCCGGCGGCTCGGTCGGCGCTGCTGCGCATCGCCGAGCAAGCGCCAGCGCTGCACTCTGACGATTCGTTGCGCTGCGCGATGGCGATCGCGGAGGTGGGGGATCTGCTCCAGGAAGCGGCGTTCCCGCTCCTCGAACGCGCGATCGGTGCACCACCCGCATCGGCAGCGAGCACGCCCATGCTCGGTGCGGCGCCCTTGGATCCGCTCGAGGCCGTCGTGGAGTCGGAAGGTCGGTTGGCCGATACCTCTGCCGATACCTTCTATCTCGGCCAGGGCGCTGAACCGGAACCGGAGCAGCGCATGATCGCGCTCGAGCGCGCGATGGCGAATGCGCTCGCGCAGCGCGCGGCGCGCGCGCAGGCGGAGGCGATCACTCAGTCTGGATCCACTTCGGCCCCGATCGAGGAGCTGCCCGCGGCAGAGGTTGCGCGTCGCGTCGAGCGCTTCGAGGCCGCACGCGCTGCCCTGCAGAGCGGGATCGATGGCGGGTTCTCGCTCGCGACGGCCGAGATCGCGCGCGGCGTCTTCGATGCGATCGCGGCGCACTGGACGCGCTTCGGGGTGCACGAGCGCGCGGCCGTGTTCCTCGCGCAGGTCGCCGAGCTCGACCAAGCGCATCCGCGCCGCTCCGAGCTGCGCCTCGATGCCGCGCTCGCGCTCGTGCAGCATGCGGCGAGCGGTGCATCGCGCGCCAAGGACGCGGCCGCGCGCGCCGAGCTCGAGCGCCGCTATCAAGCGGGACGCGATGCGCTCGGACGGCTCGCGGGCGAGGAAGGCTACCCTCAGCCGCTGCGCGACCGCGCGGTGGTCGCCGCGGCGCAGAGCTTCCTCGCGCAGGCGAGAGCCCTCGATGCGCACTTGGGCACGCGTGCGCGTGGACCCTATGTGCGCGCGGCGCGCGAGCTCGCTCGAGCCGAGAGCCTGCATCCGATGAGTGCAGCGCTCGCGGGCGTGAGCGCCGAGCTGCTCTCGCTCGGCGATGAGCTCGCGACGCGTGGTCTCACCGAAGCCGCCGTCGAGATCTGGCGCGTGATCGTGGAGCAGTACCCGACGCGCGGATCTGCGCGCGAGGCAGCTTCGCGCATCGCGCAGAGCTACGCCGGCGCTCTCGATCGTCCGCTCTCGGCGGTCGATGCCTTCCTCGAGCTGCATCATCTCTTCGGTGGAGCGAACCCCGAGCCGGCGTCGCAGATCCTGGCGCTCGCCGCGCGACTGCAGTCGCAGCGGCGCTGGGTCGAGGCGCTGCATGCGCTCGAGGTCTTCGTCGAGGGCTTCCCGGCGCACCCGGAGATCGCGAGCGCCTTGGAGCGCATCGGCGCCGTGCATTCCGAGAACGGCGCTTGGAATGAAGCGCTGGCCGCGTATCGCCGCGTGATCCAGGAGCACGAAGGCACTCCGGTGGCGCACGAAGCGCGCTGGGCCACGGCGCGCGCTTGGATCCACTTGAGCCGCTGGACGCAGGCGGAAGATGCGTACCGCATCTGGCTCGAGAATGGCGGCGAGGAAGCGCGTCGCGCCGATGCCGAGCGCCGTCGCGTCGTGCTGAAGGACCTCGCGCGCCATCAGGGGCTCGTCGACGAAGAGGGGCAGCGCAAGGCCTTTGATGCGCAGTTCCAGATCGCGCGGATCGTCGCCGAGCAGCTCGGCGAGATCGGCAAGGCGACCCTCGAGTACGAGAAGGTGGCGCAGCGCTGGCCCGAGAGCCACCTCGCCGACGACGCGCTCTATCAAGTCGGCCTGCTGCGCTTCCAGCGCGGGGAGACCGAAGAGGGCCGCAGCGCGTTGCTGCGCCTCGCGGAGCGCTACCCGAGCTCGCCGGCGAGCGACGACGCGCTCTTCGCCGTGGGTCAGAGCTTCGAACGCGAAGCCGACGCGCTCGCCGAGGTCACCCGCGCGAGCTCGCTCGTGCAGGCCAACGAAGTCGCGCAGAAGCGCGCCTACCGCATGGTCGCCGACAACCGCCGCGATCAGCTCGAGCGCTCGGCGCAGCGCCTCGCCGAGGCGAAGAAGATCTCGAAGGACGAGGCCGATCGCGAGGCGGCGTTCCTCGCCTTGCAGACCTGCAACTTCGATGTCGCGAACACGCAGAGCGCGACGAGCTGGGTCGCGCAGCAGATCGAGGTGCTCTCGGCGGAGCAGCTCGCCGATCGGCAGGATCGCATCCACGCGGCGCTGCGGCGCGCGGTGGGGGCCTTCAGTCGCGCGGCGCAGGTGGCTTCCGGTGACAAGGCCGACCAAGCCCTGCTCGAGCTCGCGCGCATCCAGGATGCCCGTCTCGGCGATGCCGAGGCCGCGCTGCGAACCTGGAGCGCGATCGCGACGCAGTACGCCGGTACCGCCGTCGCCGAGGATGCGAGCTGGCGCCTCGCCGAAGCGTATCAGCGCCGCGGCCGTCATGCCGAGGCGATCGAGGCGTACGGCGCGTTCCTGCGCAACTACCGCCGCAGCGCGCGCGCCGAAGCGGCGCAGATCGCGATGGCCGAGGGCCTCGAGAACCTCGGCCGCTGGATCGAGGCGATGGACGCCTACCAGCGCTACCTGGAGAGCTTCCCCGAGGGTGGCTCGGCCGCGCGTGCGCGCGAGCAGATCGCCTGGATCAAGACCTACCGCCTGTGAGGCCTGACCCCATGAAGACCACGATCCTCTCCCTCGGTCTCCTCTGCTGTGCCGCGTTCGCGTCGGCGCGCGCGCAGGAAAGCTCCGATCCCGAAGAGCTGCATCGCGCAGGACGTGCGGCCTTGCTGCGCGGTGATGCGCGTGCCGCGGTGGCGCTGCTCCAGCGGGCCGTCGACGCCGACGCCGCGTGGGAGCATGTTCCCTGGCGCTTGGCTCTCGCGCGTGCGCTGCAGAGCGCCGGCGAAGGCGCGCTGGCCGAGCCGCTCCTGCGCACGGTGCTGGAGCGCGTGAGCGATCACGCCGAGGCCGGTCAGCTCTTGGCGGAGCTCCTCGCCGCGCGCGGGGATGCCGCCGGAGTTCGCGCCGTGCTCGAGCCGCTGCTCGCGTTCCGGAAGGACTACCGCATGCACCACCTCCTCGCGGAGGCCGCGTATGCGCTCGAGGACTTCGATCAGGCCGGGCGCTGGTATGCCGAAGCCGTGCGCTTGAACCCCGAGAGCGCTTGGGATCACTACCAGCTCGGCAACGTGCATCTCGGCGAGCGCCGCTATGCGCGGGCCGCGGAGTCCTACGAGCGCTCCCGCGAGCTCGGCCTCGGCGGGGCCGTGCTGCACTTCAAGCTCGCTTCCGCGTGGTTCAACTTGCGGAACTACCTCGGCGCCACCTCTCCGATCGAAGTCGAGGCCGGCGCGGTCGGCGAGCTGCGCAGCGGCATGTACTTGATCGAGCCGTTGCCCGGTCGCCCGAACGCCTTTCTCGGTGCACCGGTGCGCTCCGCGATCCACCAAGTCGCGATGGCGCGTGCGGGCGGCATGCAGAGCTCGCTCGACCTCGATCTCCTCGAAGCGGGGATCTGGCTGCAGAGCGGGCGCTTCGCTCGTGCGCACGCGCTCCTCCTCGCCACCGAGGAGAAGGTGCGCCCCGAGGATCGCGCGCTGCATTGCTTCCACATCGCGGAAGCCTCACTCGCGCTGGATCGCGAAGCCGAGCACCTCGAGCGCTTGGAGCAAGCAGCACGGCTCGACGAGAAGACCTACGCACCCGCGCTGGTCGCGGGCTGCGTCGAGGTCGCGGAACGCCGCTCACGCGCCGGCGATCTCGTCGCCGCCATCGGCTTCCTCGAGCGCGCGATCTCGCTCGCGCCCGAGAACGCATCGCTGCACGCGGACCTCGCCGACCTCCTCGCCGAGGTCGGGCGCGCGCCGGACGCCGTCGCGCAGTGGCGCCTCGTGCTGGCCCTCGAGCCAGAGCATCCGCAGCGTACGCGCATCCTGAACGCGATCCAGCGCCACTCCCGCTGACCCACCCCTCACGGCACAGGTAAGGTGCCAGCCACCTTCACTGTGCCGTGAGGGAGAGGCAGATCAGGGCCATCGCGGTGCCGTAGACCTTGCCGACCTCGGGCGAGTCGATCCACGTGCCGTCGACTTCGCGCATCGAAGCGATCTGTGCTTCGAGCTCGGCGAGGTAGCGCGTGCGCGGCGCACCGCGGAGCTGGGTCGCGCACGCGGCGCGGCCGAGCATGTCGAACCAGAAGAAGAAGCCGCCGTGGTGGTGCTCGTCGGAGTGATCGTCGTAGCGCCGCACCGCGGCGAGCGCGGCGTGATGCTGGAACGCGAGGGAGAGGGCCAGCTCCAAGCGCTCGGCATCGGAGCGCTCCGCGACGGCGAGCCCGAGCTCGCACCACGGCGCGCGGCACGCGGAGCCGATCGCCTGCTTCGGCGGCCGACCGAAGCCGTAGGGCCAACCGCCGCTCTCGCCGCGCACGCGCGCGAGCGCTTCGCCGGCGCTCGCGAGCTTCTCGGCCGGGAAGGTCGCGCCGTGCGCTCCGGCGCGTTGCAGCGCGTAGAGCACGAAACCGGTCGTGAACGCGTTCGGATACTCGTGACGCCAGCCGCCGCCGTCGAGCTGCGAGCTCGCGAGCGCCTGCACGATCTCGCGGAGCTTCGCCTTCGCCGTTGCTGCGTGCTTGGGCTCGAGCTCGGCCGAGCGCGCGAAGAAGAGCGCGCGGCACGCGTGCGCCCAGACGATCTCGTCCTCGTCTCTCGCGGCGAGCTGCTGCTCGTCCTGGAGCGCGCTGCGCAGCTCGTCGAGCACCGGAGCGATGCGCTCGGGCAGCAGCTCGCGGCCTTCGAGCAACGCGAGTGCCGCGAGCGCGCTGACGGCCACGTACACGTTGGGGAGGCTGTCCTGGCCGCCGAAGTCGTAGCGCGAGTCGCGATAAAGTCCGCGGCTCCGCGGCATGTCGACCAGGAACTCGAGCGCAGGCAGGAGCAGCGCGCTGCGCGGCTCGAGCGCGGCGCCCGTCGCGCTCGTGCGGAGCTCGCTCCCGTGCTCCGCGCCTTTCGGCATGGCGCGATAGCTCTCGTAGCCGAGCAGGAAGGGACCCCAGCGATCGAGCTCGAGCTGCGCCTTGCCACTCCACGGCTCCGCGTCGCGCAGCGCAGCGAGCTTCTTCCAAACGGCATCGCCTTCGTCACCGCGGCCGAGCACGTGCAAGCAGACGCCGCGCAGGAAGAGCGCCGCGGGCTGCTCGGGCTGCGTCGCGAAGTGCTTCTCGGCGCTCCGGTGATCGCCGCTCTGCAACGCCGCGAGTCCGTCGGCGAGGACCGGAGGCAGCACTTCGGCGAGCGCGCGGAGGCGCGGCACCTCGCGTGCGCCGAAGAGCGCCTTCCCATGCACGGCGAAGATGCGCGCGAGGCGCTCGCCGAACCAGCGGTTCTCGTGCAAGCTCAGGCGATCGCAGACGTGCACGAGCTCGCCGCTCGGATCGAGCAGCGCGAAGCCCGGCTCGACGAAGCGCCGCGCGGTGAGGCCGTAGCGTTCGGCGAGGGAACGTCGCGCGTCTTTCTCGACGACGGCCGGGCCGCCCTCGCCGTCATCGCCGCGATCGAGGAGCGGTGCGAACGAGAGCTCGAGCGGCACGAAGTGCTCGTTCAAGAGCTCGATCACGGCGGGATCGGAGTAGATCGCGCCGCGTTGCACCCAGTGCAGCTCCTGGCGCCGGTCCATCGGCGAGCTCAGCGCGGCGGGCACGTACCAGAAGATGGGCTTCTGCTCCTTCGCGGCGCGCTCGAGCGCCTGCGCGTGATCGCGCTCCCAGCGGATCGCGCTCCCGCAGGTCGAGCGGTAGGGGCGCCGAGGCGGCGGGCCTTGCGCCAGTACGACCTCGGGGCAGGCGAGGGGCGCGGTCGCGAGCGCGAGAGCCGCGAAGAGAGAGCGAGGAGCGCGGGGCATCGGAACCTCTTGCCGGGAACGGCGAGATCCTGCGCAGTCGCTGGCAGCGCAGCAAGCGCGCGCTAGCTTGAGCGCCATGAGCTCCGCGAAGGACCTCGCCATCGCCTACCTGCATTGGCACGCGGCCGAAGCTGCGGAACGCGGCAAGCGCCTCTCCGAGGCGGGCTACGCCGTGCTCGTGCTCAGCTCCGCCGACGGCCCGCAGATGCAGCAGCTCCGCGCCTGCGTTCCCGCCGCGATCGCGATCGACCTCGGTCGCTTGCCGAGTCACGGTCGCTCGGTCGCATTTGCGCTGCGGGCGTCGAAGGCGCTGCGTGACGTGCCGCTCGTCTTCTTCGAAGGCGAGGCCGCGAAGACGGCGCGCCTCCGCGCCGAGCTGCCCGACGCGACCTTCGTGTCTTGGAAGAGCTGGAAGCGCGGGCTGCGCGCGGCCCTCGCGGCGAGTCCCTCCGACGCGCCCGTCGTACCGCGCTCCTCGAGCGGCTATTCGGGGACGCCGCTCTGGACGAAGCTCGGCGCGAAGCCCGAGCGCACGCTGCTCGTCGTCGGAGCTCCCGCAAGCTTCGAAGCGCAGCTCGCGACCTTGCCGGAAGGCGTCGTGCTCGCCAATCGCGCCGGCGCCGCGTTCGATCTCGGCCTCTGCTTCTGCGCGAGCCGGAGGGAACTCGAGCGACGCTGGAGCAAGCTCGTACCGAAGCTCGCCTCCGGCGGCGCGCTCTGGATCGCTTGGCCGAAGCAGGTGAGCGGCGTCGCGACCGACCTGAACGGAGACGAGGTGCGCGCGTTCGGCTTGGAGCAAGGTCTCGTCGATACCAAGGTCTGCGCGATCGACGCGACCTGGTCGGGGCTGCGCTTCCAGCGGAGGCGGAGCTGACGCGCGCTAAGCGCGCTAGACGCGGAACGCGCGCCGCAGGAGCTCCGCCGCCAAGACGCCGAGCACGAGCACGGGACCGAAAGCGCCGATCCAAGGCGCCACGGAGCCCTCGGAGGCGAGCGCGTTCCCGAGGTAGGTGAGCGGATAGTAGCCGAGCAGCGCGATCCCCGCGGCAACCAGGAAGGTCGCCAGGCGGGCGCTGGTGCGCAGCAGGAGCGCCACGGGGATGCCGAGGCAGGCGAAGAGCAGCGGAGCGAGCGCGCTGGCTTCGCGCTGGCGGATCTCGTTCAGGATGTTGAGCCGCTGGTTCTTCTCGCGCCGCAGGAGCTGCTTCTCCTCCTTCGTCTCGGCGCGCGGCAGCGGGGTGCGCTCGTTCGCGCTCGCGCGCGCGTGCAGCTCCGTCGTCGTCGTATAGGTCTCGCGCAGGCGCACCGGCAAGTCGAACGGTCGCGTGATGCGCACATAGCCGCCGACCTGGCTGCGGCCGTCGATGTAGAGCGCGTCGCGGAGATCGAGCAGGATCTGCTGGCGCCCGTCGCCGGCCTCGACGAGGCGCATCGTCGCCTCGCGCGCGCGAAGCTGCGCGCTGTCGGTGGCGTCGCGGAAGGCGAGGAACAGGTTCTGGAAGTCCCCGCGCTCGTCGCGGCTCGCCCACGACATGTAGAACGATGAGCTCTGCTCGCGCCCGCGGGTCGAGAACGAGAGCTCGTTGATCCCCGAGGACTGCGGCTGCAGCACCGCGGCGGCGATCTTCTTCGCGAGCTCGCTCTGGCGGCGCTTCATCTCGGGCTCGACCTCGCTCGAGAAGTGGAAGATCACGATCGAGAGCAGCGCGCCGAGCAGCAGCGCGGGCGCGAGGAGCCGCACGAGGTGGATGCCGGCCATGCGGATCGCGATCAGCTCGCGCTCGGCGGAGAGCCGCCCATAGGTCGCGACGACGGCGATCAGGAACACGAGCGGCAGCAGATGCGGCACGAGCCCGGCGCCGAGATGCGGCACCAGCTCGAGGGTCTGCAGGAGCGAGGAGCCGCGGGCGCGATAGGTCGCGCTCACGAGGATGCCGACGAGCGAGGCGAAGCCGATCCCCGCGCCGATCAGCACGAGGTTGCGCGTGAGTTCGAGGAAGATCGCTCGCTGGAGGCGCAAGGCGGGGGGCCGGGGCGGAGTGGGGAGGCGTAGGACTCGCCGAAGCGCGGAGCGGTGTCAACCGCAGGTCCGCCGAGTATCCTGCGCCGCCTTCTTCGGAGCCCGGCGATGGATCTTGCGATCGCGCAGTTCGAACCCTGCTTGGGGCGAGCGGACGAGACCGCGAAACGCCTCGAGGCGCTGCTCCCCGTGGCTCGAGGCGTCGACCTCCTCGTCCTGCCCGAGCTGGCGAACTCGGGCTACGCCTTCGCCTCGCGAGATCAGGCGCTGGAGAGCAGCGAGCCCGCCGATGGCGCAGGGCCCTTCCAGCGCTTCCTGCGCGAGGCCTGCCGGCGCTACGAGATCGGCGCCATCGCCACCGGCCTCTGCGAGCGCGCCGGCGAGAAGCTCTACAACTCGGCGGTGCTCCTCGATGAGAGGCGCGGCCTCTTCGGCCTCTATCGCAAGCTGCACCTCTTCGATACGGAGAAGCTCGTCTTCGAGCCCGGCGACCTCGGCCTGCCGCTCTTCGAGCTCCGCGGCGCGAAGCTCGGGCTGCTCATCTGCTTCGATTGGTTCTTCCCCGAGGTCTGGCGCTCCCTCGCGCTCGACGGCGCCGATCTGATCGTGCATCCCTCGAACCTCGTGCTGCCGGGGCGCTGCCAGCGCGGCGTTCCCGTGCACGCGATGATCAATCGCTTGTTCATCGCGACGGCGAATCGCATCGGCACGGAGGGCGCGCTGCGCTTCACCGGCGAGTCTCTGATCGTCGATCCGCGCGGCGAGGTGCTCGCGAAGGCCTCCGCGGAACGCCCCGAGGTGCTACGCGTCTCGATCGACCCGACGCAAGCGCGCGAGAAGCGCGTGACGGCGCGGAACGATGCCCTGGGAGATCGTCGACCGGAGCACTACTCGCGGCTCGTGCGCTGATCGGGCTCCGGACGCGGAGGCTCGGGCAGGGACTGGAGGATGCTTCGCGCGCGGAAGTAGCCCAGAACGCCGAGCACCAGCATCGCGGTCGAGATCGCCGGGATCCAGAACGGGATGCTCTCGGACTGCGCCGGATCGACCTGCGCGGGATCGAAGCCCGACTGCGACAGCGCCAGACCGAACGCGGCTCCCAAGAAGTTGTTCGTGAAGTGACACCACATCACGGGCACGATCGAATTCGTGCGCCAGCTCACCCAACCGAGCCACCATGCGAGCGGCACCAGCAGCACGGCGTAGCTCGGGTCGGGATGCGCGAACGCGAAGAGCAGCGACGAGACCGCGATCGCGAAGCCCGGTGAGTAGGCGCGCAGCATCCCGCGCAGCACGAAGCCGCGGAACAGGCCCTCCTCGATCAGCGCCGGCAGCACCGACATCAGGAGGACCAGCACGATCGCCGCGGCGAGCCCGGCGCTCGCGATCCCACCGTGCAGCGTGCCCGAGTACTCCTCGCCGCTGCCGAAGAGCGGCATCAGGAAGAAGCCCGAGACCAGCTTCACGCCCAGCGTTCCCAGGGCGAGCGGGATCCAAAGCCCGTGGCTCCAGCGCTCGCGATCGAGGGCCAGGCCGAGGCGCGGCCGCACCGCTTCGCCCGCGTGCCAGATCGCGAGCAGGAGCACCGCGGCGAAGGCTCCTTGCCCGAGCAGGACCGCGACGAAGAAGCCGGGCGTGGTCGCGAAGAACTCCTCTGCGGCGTCGGCCGGATGTGTTTCGGTGCCCTGCGCGAGCGCCAGGCCGATCGCGTGCAGCGCGATCTGCGCGAGCAGCAGGGCGATGGGGATGGAGAGGACGCCGATCGCGAGGGCGGTCGAGGCGCTTCGTCGAGGATCGCTCATGCGCGCGGATCGTCGTCCGGCGCGCGGCGCAGCGCAAGCGAGCCGCGCCGCGGCGCCGAGCGCGCGACGCTCATTGCAGGACGAAGCGCACGCCGTTCGAGCCGACGAGGCCCGCGGCGTTCGCGCCCACATCGCCGATCAGCAGCGCTTGGAGATGCCCCGATTGGCCCGGAACCCCAGGGCCGCCGGGGATGGTGACGGTGAAGCCCGCGCGCGTGCCGCTGTTCGGCACCGTGGCGACGGCGTACTCCGAGGTCGTGTGCAGGAAGCAGCCGTTCGCGCCGAGGAAGTCGAGCGGGATGCCGAGCTGCTGGAAGCCGAAGAAGAAGATCGCCGGAGCGGTGACGCTGCTGCCGAGCGTCACCGCGATCGTGAGCGCACGTCCGCCGGTGGGGCAGTCGCTGAGCTCGAGGCGCGGCGTCTGTCCGCTCGAATCGTTGCAGGCCGCGCCGAAGCGCGTCGCCGAGCCGCTGCAGGGCGGGACGATGCCGGCGACTTCGTACACGCGGCGCGTGACGAAGCCATCGCCGATGAACAGCGAGCCGCTCCGCGTATCGATGCCCAAGCCCTCCGGGCTGATGCCGAGCCCGGCGAGCGGGATGTTGCGCACGAGGGTGCCCTGGCGATCGAGCTCGAGGACGAAGTCGCCGGTGTCCTCACCGAGATAGAAGCGGCGCAGGATCGGGTTGTAGGCGAGGCCATCGGCGTCGGCGCTCCCCGCCGGGCCGATCGGGATCGTCTGCACCGCGACGCCCGCGAGGGTGAACTCGCCGATGGCGCGCGTGCCGCTGTCCTGCGAGACGAAGAGGTGGCGCGTCTCCGGATCGAACGCGAGCCCGGAGGCGTCGACGATGGTGGGCGTCGTGCGGAAGCTCGCGCCGGTGAGCGTGCCATCGACGCGCATCTCGTAGACCACCTCGGCTTCGTCGACGACCCACAGGTTGCCCGTTAGCGGATCCACCGCGGCGCCGATCGGGAGGGGATTCGCCGTCGTGCCAGGCGGGATGGGAGCGGCGAAGGTCGCGAGCAGGTTCCCCGCGCGGTCGAAGCGCTGGATCAAGTCGTTGGTCTGGTCGACGGTCCAGAGCGTGTCGTTGATGGGGTCGTAGTCCACGCCCCCGACGAAGGAGGTGCCGAAGGGCGGCACGTCGAACTGGTTCAGGATGGTCAGGGTCTGCCCCGCGGTGACCGCGGGCAGCGTGCCGAGGGCGAGGAGCGGAACGAAGTGGCGCATGGATCTGAGGGGAAGGGCGGTTGTGGAAGGCGCCGAGAGGACCCGGCGAAGCCGATCCTCACCTCCGCGCGCGGATCCGCCCAGGCCCGAGAGCGCCCTCGGCGCTCCGCAATCCACGGGCGAGCGCGTACGCTTGGATTCGGATTCGCCTGAACCGCGCCGGCTCCCACCGGGCAGGGGAGGGCGACCCCCCGACCAGGCAACGCCATGGACCGACCGGCCGCACCACTCGATCCGGAGCTACTGCATCGCCACGCGCCCGGACTGCGCGCGTTGGTGCGGAGCTTGGTCCTCGACGACAGCCGCGTCGACGACGTCGTGCAGGAGACCTGGCTCGCGGCCCTGAAGCGCCCGCCGCAACAGACCGAGAAGGCCGGCGCCTGGCTCGCAGTGGTGGCCCGTCGCATCGTGCAGCGCGGGAAACGCGAGCACGCGCGCCGGGCGCAGCGCGAGGAGCGCGCCGCGAAGCCCGAGGGGCTGCCCTCGGCGCAGGAGATCGTCGCGCGCGAGATGGCGCGCCGCGAGCTGGTCGATGTGGTGCTCGAGCTCGACGAGCCGTATCGCTCCACCGTGCTGCTGCGCTACTTCGAGGATCTGGGGCCGCAGGAGATCGCCGAGCGCTTGGGTGCTCCGCTCGAGACGGTGCGCACGCGCTTGAAGCGCGGCCTGGAGCGCCTGCGCGAGAAGCTCGATCGCAAGAACGGCGGGAACACGCGCGCCTGGCACTTGGGCTTGCTGCCGCTCGCCAATCTCCCCTTGGGCCCATTCGCTCCGCCAGGGGCGCCGAGCGGCGGCGAAGGCGCGCTCGCGGGAGCCGGCAGCTCGTCGTCCGCGTGGCTCGGCGCGGGCGTTCTCGCCGCGGGCGCCGCGGTGCTCGGCGCCGCGGCCCTCGGCTGGGCCCTGCTGCGCGGGGATGCGAGCTCGGGCGGAGACGCGGCTCGCCCGGTCGCGCTCGCGCCGCTCGCTCCTTCCCCTGAGGCCGGGGAGGGCGCGTCCGTCGCCCGCGCCGCGGCGGAGCGCGAAGCCGCGAGCTTCCTCCCGTTCGCGCTGCGCGAGCGCTCGACGGCCACGGCGCTCGCGGCGATCGAGGTGGGTGCCGCAAGCTCTCCTTGGGCCGGTACCGAGACGCTCGGCTGGGTCCGCCGGAGCTTCGAGCGCGAAGCGGAGGGCGCCGCGAGCGCTCTCCCGCGCTCTCTCGGAGCGAGCGACGCGCAGGGGCGTCTGCTCGTGCCGCGCGACGAGGCCGAGCGCTTCCCGTTCGTCCTCGATCCGCGCTGGTCGCCGGTGCTGCCGCCCGAGAGCTTCGAGGTCGGGCGCGAGCTGGTGCTCGAGCCCGCCGGGGTGCTGCGTGGACGCGTGCGCGCGGAAGGCGCGACGGCTCAAAAGGCGCTTCGCTCGGGTGCGGCGATCGCGCGGCTCGTGCCGATCGGCACGCGCGACGGCCGGCTGCACCTCGGCTTCTGGGACGCGCTGCGCGGCGCGCGCGGCGTCGCCGTGCAGCCCGATGGGGCGTTCTCGTTCGCGAGCTTGCCGCTCGCGCTCGCGTACCGGCTGGAGGTCTACGCGCCTGGAGCGGGCCTCGGCCTCCACGCGCGAGTGGAGCTCGCCGCGGACCGCGCGCGAAGCGAGCGCGAGCTCGAGCTCGTCTGGGGCGCTGACGGCGCGCGCGTCGAGGGCTTCGTCGGCGGCGCCGAGGGCTTCCCGGTCGAGGGGGCGCGTCTGGCTCTCTTTCACCTCGGCCGGCCCAGCGACGGCGCCGCCGGAGAGCGCGGGCGCGGCGAGATGCCGTTCGGCCCGCTCGAGCTCGACGCGATCGCCCGCCAGCGCGCCGACGGCGCCGGCACCTTCGCCTTCGAGAACCTGCCCGATGGACGCTATCGCCTGGAGGTGCGCGCCGACGGCTGCGAGCCGGCGCAGCGTACCTTCGACGTCGAGGCGGGAGCCGCGGAGACTCTGGCGCTGCGCCTCGAGCTCGGCGCGGCGCTCGAGGGCCTCGTTCGCGACGCCTCGGGAGCAGCCAGCGCGGGAGCCGTGGTGCTCGCGCACGCGCGCGGCGGCGAGGCCTTCGCGCGCACCGACGAGGACGGGCGCTTCCGCTTGAGCGAGCTCGCCGCGGGCGGGCTCGAGCTGTGGGCGCGCGGCGCGGCGGGTTTCGCCATGCAGCGCTTGGAGCTGCTGCGGGGCGAGGTCGGCTGGGTCGAGCTCGCGCTCGAGACCCGCGCTCCTCGTGAAACCGAGCGCGACCGAGCGCGCGAGAGCGTCGAGCTCCGCGCGCGGCTCGTCGAGCGCGGGAGCTCGCGCCGCATCGTCGGCGCGCTGGTCGAAGTGGACGGCTGGCGAGGTCGCGGCGGCGCGCGCGGCGAAGGGGGCCCGAGCTTTGGTGCCCTGCCTCGCGCGGCGCTGACCGATGCGGCCGGCGAGCTGCAGCTCACCGGACTCGCCGCTGGTCGCGCGCACCTGCGCGTGCAGCGCGAAGGCTACGGAGAGGCGAGCTTCGAGCTCGAGCTCGCGCCGGGCGCCGACTTGCAGATCCTGGAGCTGGCGCCGGCGGCGCGGCTCACCGGGGTGCTGCGCGATCGCAGCGGCGCGCCGCTCGCGGGGCGCAAGGTGCTCGCGCGCGGCAGCGGCGCGCGCGTCGCGGCGACGGACGCCGAAGGGCGCTTCGCCTTCGTCGACCTCGCCCCGGGAACCTGGTCGCTCGGCGTGCCGGGCCCGAGCTCGATCGCGGCGCTGGAGCGCGGGCTCGCGGCGCTCGCGCAGGTCGAGCTCTCACCCGGCGCGGACGCGCGCTGCGATCTCGAGGTCGATCCCCTGCCGGAGGGCCGCGTCGCGCTGTCGCTCCAGAGCCGCCTCTCGACGAGAGCCGCGCTCGAGCTGCGCGGCGCCGAGGCGCCGCTCGCCGAGATCGAGCGCCGCGGACAGGTCGCGGCCGGCGAGGTCGCCCGCTTCGCCGCGCTCCCGCCGGGCCGCTATCGCCTGATCGCGCGCGGCGCAGATGGCGTGCTTCATCTGCGCGAGCTCGAGCTCGCCGGGGATCAGGTCGAGCTCGAGCTCGACGCCGCGGCCTCGCGGTCGATCGCGGCGCGGAGCCCCGAAGGGGCTGCCCTCGAGCTCTTGCACGTGGGCTCCGTGGGGGACGCGCCCTTCGGCGGGCGCGGTGGCCGCGGGCCCTCGCGAAGCAAGGGGCGCCGCGGCGAAGCGGTGCACGCCGTAACGGTCTCCTCGGGCTCCTGGACCCTGGAGCTCCTCGCGCGCGGCGAGGGCGGGCAGCTCTACCGCGGCCAGATCTCCGTCGACGGAGCCGAGGCCTCGGCGGCTCCCGCGGGTTCGATCGTCGAGGTGGAGCTCGCGCCCTTCTCGCTCGAGGTTCCGTCGGGTGCACCCGACGCTGGCGAGCGGCGCGAAAAAGCCCGCCGCTGAACCAGGCGCCTCTCGCCCGGGCAGCACTTCGCGTTTCCCGATCGACGGCCCCCGGCACGCGCGGCTCTCCGGCGCGCGTCTCGCACCGAACCGAGTCCCCACAGCTCATGCGCCCCTTGCCCCTCCTCGCCGGCGTTGCCGGCCTCGCCGCGGTGCTCGCGGTCGCTGTCTTCGTCCTGAGCGAAGGCTCGACGGGCGAAGGCGGTCTCTCCGAGGCCGGACGCGAGCGCGGCGGTCTGGCGCCTCTCGAAGCCGGCGAAGCTTCGCTCGACGGCGGCCTGCGCGCCGAGGCCAACGTGCTGCGCGGCAGCGGCGCCGGCGCGGATCTGCTCGCGACGGAGTCCTCCCGCGCCGGTCGCGCCTCGAGCGGGCGCGTCGTGCGCGATCGCGATGGCGTCGGCGTGCCGAACCTCGCGCTGCGCCTCTCGACGCAGCATCCGCTCCGCGCGCAGCTCCGCGGCTGGAACCTGCGCAGCGAGATGCTCGGCCGCTTCGTGCCCGGCCTCGACGACACGCTGAAGGCGAAGGGCGACCCGAGCTTCGGCGAGCTCGCCAAGGTGCGCACCGACGACGGCGGGCGCTTCGCGGTGCCCGGCGAGCACGAAGGCTGGTTCGTCAGCATCGACGATCCCTTCTATTACCTCGTGCGCAGCTCCGAGCCGATCTTCGGCCGCCGCGAAGAGGTGCTGGAGGTCGCGCTCGGCGGTCGCATCGCCGGCAAGGTCGCGCTACCCGAGAAGCCGCAGAAGCCCGCGCTCGCGCTGCTCTCGACGAGCGGCGGCTTCGGCGACATGTTCGGGGGGCGCGGAGGACGCGGCGGTGGCCCGTTCCGCCAGGGTGGATTCGATCCGAGCCAGATGCTGCGCGGCGCCGAGCTCGATGCCGAGGGCGTGTTCGCGTTCGATGGTCTGCCGGCGGGCGAAGGCTCGCGCTACCAGGTGTGGATCGTCGCTCCCGGCGTCGCTACCTTCGCGGCGCCTCCGGTCGACGTGCAGCCCGGTGTGGAGCAACGCGTCGACGTCGCGCTCGAGCCGGGGATGGAAGTGCGCGGTCTCGTGCGCGATCGCTCGGGCGCGCCGATCCGCAACGCGCAGGTGCGCATCGCCTATGAGGGCCCGGCCTCCGAGCCGGAAGCCGCGGGCGGCGAGCGCGGCAATCGGAACGAAGGCGGCCGCGGCGGACGCGGCGGTCGCGGCGAGAACCCGATGGGGGACTTCGGCGGTCGCGGCGGCTTCACGCGCATGCTCGCGTTCGCCGAGAGCTTCCTCGAGGCGACGACCGATGCGTCGGGCGTGTTCGTGCTGCGCGGCCTCGGCGACGGCGCGTATCGCGGCGAGTTCGTCGCGGCCGGCTACGTGCCCGAGATGAGCAAGCGCTTCCAGGTGCGCTTCGGCAGCCACGACGAGCTCCTGATCGAGCTCGATTTGGCTCGCCGCATCGAAGGCTTCGTGAAGCTCGCCGATGGTCGCGGCGTCGCGAACGCGGTGATCACCGCGAGCGAGATCCGCGAGGCCGAGGAGAACCTGGGCTTCGACTTCGGGGCGATGGCCGGCCCCGGTGGCGACGGCGGTCGTGGCGGCATGATGCGCGATCTCTTCCGCGGCATGGGCGGTCGCGCGCCGCAGGCGGTCAGCGACGGGCGCGGGCGCTTCGAGCTCCTCGACGTTCCCGCGTCTTGGAAGCTCGTGCGCCTCGACGCGGAGACCGAGACGGGCTTGCGCGGCGGGAAGGAGCTCGGAGCGGCGGTCGCGGGTCAGTCCGAGGTGGTCGAGCTCCTCGTCTCGCCGACGGCGAGCATCGTCGCCGAGCTCGCCTATCCGGAAGGCAGCGCCCCGTCCGAGCAAGTGACGCTCTCGCTGCTCGGCGGCGAGATGCCGATCCCCCAGCGCAGCGAGAAGTTCACCTGGCCCGCGTCGCGCATCGCGCTCGTGGATGTCGCGCCTGGCCAGTACACGCTGCTCGTGCAGGCGAAGGGCTTCGCCTCCACGAGCGTCGACGTCGTCGTCGAGCAGCCGGGCGCTGCGACCGAGGTGCTCGTCGCGCTGCGTCCTGGCGCCGAGATCCGCGGCCTCGCGGTCGAGAGCACCAGCTCGCGCCCGATCGGCGGCGCGGAGATCACGGTCGAGTTCGACTTCGGCTCGTTGCGCGACGGCGGCGGACGCGATGCAGGCCTGCGCGATCAGATGCGGAACCTGCGCTTCAACGCGCGCACCGATGATCTCGGTCGCTTCGTCATCGCCGATCTCGCCGCGGGCAAGATCACGCTGCGCGGCGATCATCCGGAGTTCCCGAGCGGGCAAGGTGCTCCGCTCGAGCTGAAGGAAGGCCAGATCGTCGAGGACTACCGCGTCGTCTTCACGCCGGGCGGCATCGTGACGGGCACCGTGGTCGATGCGCAAGGCGCGCCGCGCGAGGGCGCGACGGTGCTCGCGAGCGTCGCCGGTTCCGGCGGCGGTGGAGGTCGCGGTGGTCGCGGCGGCTTCGGCGGCGGGCGACCCGCCCGCACCGATGCCACCGGACGCTATCGCATCGATCGCCTGCAGCCCGGCGAGTACATGGTGGCCCTCTCGAACGGCGGCGGCGGCGGTCGCGGCGGCGGCGAGATCGTCGGCAGCACGAAGACCGTGCAGGTGCTCCCCGGCCAGACCATCGTCGTCGACTTCGACGCGTCGGACGAGCCGCTGGCGAGCCTCGTCGGCACGCTGAAGCAAGGCGACTCCACCGTGCGCGGCGGCACCGCGCGGCTCACCGTGTCGGGTGGCAGTCGTACGCTGAACGCGCGCATCGGAGAGGACGGCCGCTTCCGCTTCGATGAGCTACCTCTCGGCACGCATCGCCTGAGCTTCCAGGTCGCGAGCCCCGAAGAGAGCGCTGGCGAGGGTCGCGGGCGACGTGCGAATCGCGGGCCGAGCGGCGGCGGCGCCGGCTTGGAAGTCGTGTTGGAGCAATCAGGCGAGACGCAGCGCGAGTTCACCTTGCCCGGCGGACGCATCGCGGGTCGGGTGAGCGCGCCGAGCGGCAACCTGCGCAACGTGCGCGTGCGCTTGCTCGCCGTCGAGTCTTCGGGCGCGGGTCGTGAAGTCACGAGCGCGCAGGCCGAACGCGACACGGGTGCGTTCGCTTTCGAGAGCTTGGAGCCCGGGCTCTATCGCTTGATCGCCGAGCCGCCGCGCGGTGGCAATGGCGGCGGGCGCAATCCGCGCGGTGGAGCCGAAGGCGAAGCGAGGCCGGCCGCGGCCGAGGTGCTCGGCGCCGTCTCGCAAGACGTCGAGCTCGCGGCGGATGCGTCGCGCGAAGGGCTCGAGCTCGCGTTCGTGCTGGGCGGCACGCTGGCGTTCAAGGTCGTCGACGATCAGGGACAGCCGGTGCCGAGCGCGCGCGTCACGCTGCAGGGCAGCGAAGGCGCGACGCGCTCGATCGAGCAGTCCGGCGGCGGCGATCGCGAAGGCGCCGGGCGCGTCGAAGGGCTCGCCGCGGGGCTCTACGATGCGCGCATCACCGCGCGTGGCTTCGCCACGACGGCCGGCGGCTCGATCGCGATCGCGGCCGGCGTCGAGGTCGAGCGCACCTTCCGCGTCGCGCGCGGCGTCGCGTTCTCGGTCGAGATCGTCGATGCCGAAGGCAAGCCGGTTCCCGACGCCCGCATCGAAGTGCGCGGCGAAGGCGACGAGCTCCTCGGGACCTTCCCCTCGCAAGGCGGCGGCCGTGGCGGCTTCAGCAGCGGCGGACGCCAGCTCGACGGCATCTACGCGCTGGGCTCGTATCCCGAGGGACGCTACCGTCTGGTCGTCGCTCGCGGCGCCTCGAGCAACCAGCAATCGTTCTCGGTGCGCCACGCCGACGGCGCGCGCGCCCGCGTCTCTCTCGCGAAGGATGCGTGAGCTCGCGCTCTCCTCCTCTCAACCCAACCTCGTACTCGATTCTCCCTTACCTAGATGCTGCCCCGAGCGGGGCAGAGGACATTCGATCATGAAGACCCGCGCGATGCTGCTCACGCTGGCTCTGCCCAGCTTGGCGTTGGCCCAGGAACACACCGTCCAGATCCAGGCGCAGAAGGGCCAGAGCCTGCGCACGAAGATCGAGAGCTCGTCGGAGTCGACGGGCTCGACCACGACGATGATCAACGGCGAAGAGCGCGGCGGTGGCGGCGGTGACCGCACGTCCAGCGCGAAGCAGACGATCGAGTTCGACGAGAAGGTCCTCGACGCGAACGAGAAGGGCCTGGCCACGAAGGTCCAGCGCACCTACACCAAGCTCTCCGGCTCGATGACGATGCCGGGTCGCGACGGCGAGGACATGGAGATCGAGATCGAAGGCGCGCTCGAGGGGAAGAAGCTCTTCCTCGCGCAGGACGGCGACAAGGTCGTCGCGCAGGAGAACGACGAGGACGGCGCCGCTTTGGAAGAGCGCCTCGCGCGCGGACTGAAGGTTCGCACCGACGTGATGGGGCTCCTGCCGGAGAAGGCCGTCGCCGTGGGCGCGGAGTTCGATCTCAGCAAGTCGCTGCGCAGCGCGATGGCGAACCTGCAGCACCCGATGGCGCGCGCCGCGCAGGCTGAAGAAGGCGGGGACGCTGCCGGCGGCGGTCGCGGCGGACGCGGCGGTCGCGGTCAGGGCGGCTTCGGCGGCCGCATGGGCGGCGGCATGCAGGGCAACGAGGGCTTGGGCTATCTCATGAACGAGAAGCTGACGCTCGAAGCGAACGGCAAGCTCGAGGGCGTGTCCGAAGGGTTGGCCACGATCTCGTTCAAGGCCAAGGCCTCGGGCGAAGGCAATCCGGCCGATCTCGGCGTCGGCATGACCGGCGGCATGGGCGGTCGCGGCGGTCGCGGTGGTCGCGGCGGCGAGCAGGGCGGCCAGGCTCCCGCGGTCGAAGGCAAGGCGAACGTCGAGTGCACCGTCGAGGGCAAGCTCGTCGTCGATCTCGCGAAGAAGTGCATCGTCAGCTTGGAGATCGAAGGCGAGTTCGAGATGGACGCCGAGACGAGCATGACGCGCGAAGGCCGCGACGGCGAGTCGATGGACATCGAGACCTCGATGGAGCGCAGCGGCTCCTTCAACCTGAAGGTCGCGGTGAGCGAAGCGAAGAGCGATTGATCCCGCTCGCGCGCGCGTTCTGACGCACGCATCGAGAGCACCGCCGGGGTTTGCTACCCTGGCGGTGCTCTCTCGCTTTCTCTGCGCACTCGCGAGGAACGCCTCCGATGACCTGGACCGAACGCTACGCCACGGGCGACACGCCGTGGGACTTGGGTGGACCGCATCCGGAGCTTGCGCGCCGCCTCGCCGCGGGCGAGCTCGATCCGCGGCGCTCCTTCGCGCGGCGCGCGCTGGTCGCCGGCTGCGGCCGCGGCTACGACGCGGTGGCTCTCGCTCGCGCGGGATGGCAGGTGACGGCGATCGACGGCGTCGCCGATCTCGAGCCCGTGCTCGCGCCGCAGCTCCGCTCCTTAGGCAGCGAGTTCCTCGTCGCCGACGCGCTGGCGTACGCGCCGGAGCAGCCCTTCGATCTCGTCTTCGATCACACCTTCTTCTGCGCGATCGACGTCGCGCAGCGCGCCGCGCACGGCGAGCTCACGCGGCGCGCGCTGCGCGTCGGCGGCCTCTGCGTGGCCCTCGTCTTCCCCGTCGGCAAGCCGCATTCGGAAGGCGGTCCGCCCTTCGGCTTCGACGCGCGCGAATTCTCCCGCGCGCTGGGCGCCGACTTCGAGCTCCTCCAAGACGAGCCCGTCACCGCTCCAGCTCCCGGCCGCCCCTGGCCCGAGCGCTGGGCCGTCTGGCGCCGCGCGCGCTGACCCACGACACAGCTAAGGCGCTCTTTTGCGGTGCAGTGACATGCGCACGATCCTCGCTCTGCTTTTCGGTGTCTGCGGTGCGCTCGCGGCGCAAGAGCCGCCGGCGCCGAACCTGCCCGCGGCGCAGCTGCCGAACCTGCCAGCGGCGCCGCCGCCGAACCTGATCGTCTTCCTCGTCGACGATCTCGGCTGGCAGGACGCGAGCTATGCGTTCCACACCGAGCGCACGAGCTGGAACGAGCGCTATCGAACGCCGGCGCTCGAGGCGCTCGCGGCGAGCGGCGTCGCGTTCACGCAGGCGTACGCGCACTGCGTCTGCTCGCCGACGCGCGTGAGCTTGCTGACGGGGATCCATCCCGCGCGCCATCGCGTGACGAATTGGATCCTGCGGAAGGACACGCCGACCGACGGCGCGCACCCGACACTCGCGATGCCCGCGTGGAACGTGAATGGACTGAGCGACGATGGTGCGACGCCGAGAGCGCTCTGCGTGGAGACGCTCCCGCAGCTCCTGCAGCGCGCGGGCTACGCGACGATCCACGTCGGGAAGGCGCATCTGGGCGCCCTCGGCACACCGGGCTCCGATCCGCGCCGCTTGGGCTTCGACGTGAACGTGGCCGGCCACGCCGCGGGCGCTCCCGCAAGCTACCTCGCGCGCGAGAGCTTCGCCGATCCGAAGCGACCCGAGCGCGTCTGGGACGTGCCGGGCCTCGAGCCCTACCACGGCTCCGAGCGCTTCCTCTCCGAGGTGCTCACCGAGGAAGCACTGCGCGAGATCGATCGCGCGCTCGCGCAGCGGAAGCCCTTCTTCCTGCACTTCGCGCACTACGCGGTGCACACGCCGTACTCCGCCGACGCGCGCTTCATCGCGCGCTACCGCGAGCAGGGCTTGGATGAGAAGGAAGCGCAGTACGCTGCGTTGATCGAAGGCGTCGACGACTCGCTGGGGAAGCTCCTCGCGCATCTCGAGGCGCGCGGCGTCGCGGAGCGCACCGCGATCGCGTTCCTCTCCGACAACGGCGGACTCTCCGCAAACAGCCGCGGTGGCGAGGCGCACACGCACAACCGCCCGCTCGCGAGCGGCAAGGGCTCTTCGCGCGAGGGCGGCCTGCGCATCCCGCTCGTCGTGCGCTGGCCGGGTGCGGCGCCGCGCGGGGAACGCTGCGCGCATCCCGTGATCGTCGAGGACCTCTTCGCGACCCTGCTCGAGATCGCCGGCGTCGCTCCCGAGGAACACCGCTCGCGCGATGCGCGCTCGTTCGCTCCCTCGCTGCGCGAGCCGCAGCGCGTCGTACCGGAGCGCGCCCTCGTCTGGCACTACCCGCATGTCTGGGGGCCGAAGGGCCCGGGCATCGGCCCTTACTCGGCGCTCCGTCGCGGCGACTGGAAGCTCGTTTACGACCATGCCACGCAGCGCCTCGAGCTCTTCGATCTCACGCGCGACCTCGGCGAAGCGCGCGATCTTGCCGCGAGCGAGCCGGAGCGGACGCAAGCGCTCGCTCGCGAGCTGGGTGCGGCGCTCGCGGCGTACGGAGCCCAGATGCCGCAGCGGCGCGAAGGGGGCGCTCCCGTGCCCTATCCGGGGACCTGAACGAGAGATCGGGCGAATACGCTCCGAGCTCCCGTGACCAGCGCGTCGGCCGGCGCTATGTTCTGCCGCTCGTCCCGATTCCGTGCGCCGCGGTACCACCCTCGGCGTTCCTGGTCGAGTTCTGCCATGACGGCGCGCTTTTGCGGTCCTCTCCTCTCCGTCGGTCTCTCGCTATCGCTCCTCGGCTCCGCGGCCTTCGCCCACGGCGGCCAGTATCGCGGTTCCCGCGACATCATCCCCCCTTCCTCGGGCTCGGGCTCCTCGGGCGCTGCCGTCACGGCGCCGCCTCCGACGAAGGCCAGCACGGACAGCGGCGTGGGCGGCAGCGCCACCGCGGGTAGCAGCGGGAGCTCGATGTCGGCCGGGCTCGATATCTCGCTGCCCGTCGATGCCTGGGACTATTGGTGGATCGCGAACCGCATGCGCTTCCTCGACCTGCGCCGCTTGAGTCGCGCGCTCGAGAGCGAGGTCGAGGACGGACCCATCGCCGCGAAGCCCCGCATCGAAGCGGCGCTGCGCGCACGGATCGGCGCGCGCCTGCAAGCGCTGCTCGCGCCGGGCACCGCGATCAGCGTGGACGAGCTGAGCGGCGCCCTGATCGCCGCGAGCAAGCTCGCTTGGCAGCCGAACGCGACCGCGCAGCTCTTCCGCGCGCACCTCCGTTCGCCCGTGCAGGAGATTCGCGAGACCGCGACGCTGGCGCTGGGCTGGCTCGGCGAGCCGAGCGCGCTGCCGCTCCTCCTGGCGATCCTCGAGGACGCGCCCGCGGCGCGCGAAGCGACCCTCAACGCGACGACCGACGTGCGCACGCGCTCCTTCGCCGCGTATGCGCTGGCGCTCTTCCTCGAGAGAACGGCCTCGGAGTGGAGCGAGGCCGGCTCGATGCTCGTCCGGCAGCGCTTGCTGGACATGCTCGACGGACGTGCGCTCGCGTTCGCCGAGCTCGAGGCCGCGGTGATCTCCGCGCTCGGGATCATGAAGCACGGCGAAGGCGTCGAACGCGGGCTCGTGCTGGAGCGCCTCCAAGAGCTCCTCCGCGCCAAGGATCGACATGCGCTGGTGCGTGCGCAGGTGGCCACCGCCGGCGGTCGCATCGGTCGCGGAGTCTGGGCGAACACGCTCTGCGAGGTGCTGCGCGAAGAGGTCTTCGATTGGCCGGTGCGCGATTCGGCGGCGCTCGTGATGGGGGCCTTCGCTCCCGAGCTGGACGCCGCGCAACGCACGGCCGCGCTGCAGGCCCTCGAGCTCGCGCGCCGACGCGCGAAGGGCCCGGGCGAGCGCGCGTTCACGACGCTCACGATCGCGCGCTTCGAGGACGCCGATTCGCTGAAGGCGCTCGAGCGCGAAGTGCTGCACGGACCGCACCTCGATCGCCCCTGGGCCGCCGTCGGCCTCGGCCTCGCCGCGCGCGCGGCGACCGAGCGCGGCGAGGTCCCGATGTCGATGCGCTTCGCCCTGCGCGAGGGTTTCCGCCGCACGAAGGCGAGCGAGATCCGCGCGGCCTTCGCCATCGCGAGCGGGCTCGCCCGCGACCTCGACTTCGCGAAGGAGCTGCGCGAGGACTTCGCCGCGTCCTCCGTCCCGCGCCATCGCGGGCATCTCGCCGTCGCGCTGGGCCTGATCGGCGATCCAGAGGCGAAGAAGCTCCTGCGCGCGGCCCTGCCCCGCGCTTCGCGCGAGCCCGAAGAAGTCGGCGAGCTCGCGATCGGGTTGACCCTCCTCGGCGACCGCGATGCCGTGCCGTCGCTGCTCGAGCTGCTGAAGGCGGGCAAGACCACGACCACGCTCGCCCCGCTCGCCGAAGCCCTCGGCCGCATCGGGGGCGCCTCGGCCGCCGAAGCGCTGCTCGTGCTCTGCGAGGACCAGACGAAGTCCGCGCTCGTCCGCGCGTTCGCCTTGGTCGGCCTCGGCCTCTGCGTCGAGGAGCAAGAGCTCCCGTGGAACGCGGCCTTCGCCGCCGACTTCAACTACATCGCGCCGCCGATCACGCTCTACGCGTCGAAGGGCTTGCTCGACATCTTGTGAGCGCGGTCGGCACCGCGAGCTGCCGAGCCTTCAGCCCATCTGCCGGAAGAGCCAAGCGCGAGCGACGGCCCACTCGCGCTTGACGGTGCGCTCCGACACCTCGAGCGCTGCAGCGGACTCCTCCACGGAGAGACCCGCGAAGAAGCGGAGCTGCACGATCTGCGCCATGCGCGGATCTCGCGCCTCGAGCGCCGTCAGGGCTTCGTCGAGCGCGAGCAGATCCACGCTGGCGAGCTCGGCGGGCGCCTCGATCTCGAGCTCGTCGAGCACATCGCTGCGCTGCGCATCGCCTCCGCGCTTCAGGCGATGGCGGCGCCGATGGCGCTCGACGAGGAGCTGCCGCATCACGCGGCTCGCGGCCCGGAAGTAATGGCGGCGATCGGCGAAGCTCGGGGCAGACCGCTGGAGGCGCAGCCACGCGTCGTGGACCAGCGCCGTCGCCTGCAAGGTCGCGCCGCCGCGCTCTCCGCGAACGGCCGCGCGGGCGATCGCCTGGAGCTCGCCGTAGACGGCCGCCAGCAAGGCGTCCTGCGACCCCTCGAGCCCGGCTTCCGCGGCACGGAGGAGCCGCGTAACGTCGCCAGCATTGCGGTCGTCGGCATCCGAAGGGGTCATCGCGATCGAGCTCGAGCCGTAGGAAATGCCTTTTCGTGGCCTTGCTTGCTCGAGTGTAGCACCTTGCAAGAGCATCGGCGGATGCGCTCGAGGTACGCCGGATCGCGAGGTCGATCTCCATGGATGACTCTTGGGAACGATTGAAGGCCGTCGCCGGCGACGCCTTGGAGCAGCCGCCGGCCGAGCGCGAGGCGTTCTTGCGCGCCGTCTGTGGTGAAGATGCCGCCTTGCTCGCGGAGGCCTGCGCGCTGCTCGCCGCCGACGCCGAAGCGGGGGACTTCCTCCGCGCGGAAGCCGAGCTTCCGTCCTCGGTCCGCAGGTTGGAGCGCGGAGCGACGGTCGGGCCCTACGTCATCGAAGCGCTGCTGGGCGAAGGGGGATCGAGCGAGGTCTATCGCGCGCGCCAAGCGGCTCCGATCCAACGCGAGGTCGCGCTGAAGCTCCTGAAGCCGGGCATGGACTCGCGGGCGCTGCTGACGCGCTTCGCTGCGGAGCGCCAGACCCTCGCGCGTCTCGATCATCCTCACGTCACGCGCGTGTTGGATGCCGGAGCGCTCGAGAGCGGTCGGCCGTGGGTCGTGGTAGAGCTCGTGCAGGGGCTGCCGCTGACGAGCTTCGTCGCCCGCGAGCGCCTGACGCTGCAGGCGCGACTCGAGCTGTTCCTGCAGGTGTGCGATGCGGTGGCCCATGCGCACCGGCGCGGCGTCGTGCACCGCGACCTGAAACCCGCCAACGTGCTCGTCGCGCGCTCCGATGGCGCGCCGTGGGCCAAGGTCATCGACTTCGGCATCGCCAAGCTGCTGGAGCCGAGCGATGCAGGAGCTCCGCTCACGACCACCGGGATCTTGCTCGGAACGCCGGCGTACGCCAGCCCGGAGCAGCTCGACGAGCAGGGCGACATCGATACGCGCACCGATGTCTGGTCGCTCGGCGTGATCCTCTACGAGCTGCTGACCGATACGCGTCCGAGCGACGGCAGCGATGGGCAAGAGCCTTCCATCGCGGAGCTCGTGCGCCGCGTGCGCAATGACGCGATCGAGCCGCCGTCGCGGCGAGCGCGTCGTCGGACACGCGAGGTTCTCCGTCTCGAGCTCGATTGGATCGTGGCTCACGCTCTCGAGCGCGATCGCGAGCGCCGCTATCCAACCGTCGACGCCCTGGCCTTCGACGTGCGCCGCTTCCTCGCGCGCGAGCCGCTGAGCGTCGGGCCGCCGACCCTGCGCTACCGCATCGCGACGGCGGCGCGACGGCATCGCGCGCTCCTCGGCGCTGCGGTGCTCGCCCTCTTCGCCTTGCTCGCCGGCAGCGTCGCGTCCTTCGTGGGTTTGCTCAGCGCACGTACCGCCAGGGACGAGGCGAATCTCGCGGCGCGAGCGGAGCGCGAGCAGCGCACCCTCGCGGAGGAGCTCGCCGAGAGTCATCGCCGCGCGCGCGCGGACGCGGAGGCGGCGCTCGCGGAAGCAAGCGCGGTCGGCGAGTTTCTCTCCGATCTTCTGCTGGCCGCGGAACCATCGAAGGCCGGACGCGAGGTGCGCGTCGTCGATGTGCTCGGCGTGATCGAGCCGCGCTTCGCGTCCGTCGCGGCCTTCCCCGTCGTCGCCGCCCGTCTGCGCCGCATCGTCGCGCAGTGCTATCTCGGGCTCGGCGACTACGCGGCGGCGGAGCCGCACCTCGAGCTCGCGCTCGAGCTCGGTCGCCAGCACTTCGCCGCGGACGACTGGCGCTACGTGGACATGCTCTCGATCCTCGCCGACCTACGCGCACGGCAGGGCCGCTTCGCGGAGCTAGAGCCCATCTTGGAGGAGCTCGACTCACGTGCGCGCGCATCCAAGGGGCCGGAGCACCCACTGGCGCGCTTCATCCTCGATCTGCGAGCGAAGATCGCGTTCGACCGCGGTCGTCCGGCGGAGGCGGCCGTCGCCCTGCGAGCGCTACTCGCGCTCGACGAGGCCGCCGGTCGCACGAAGGCGGTCTTGCTGACGCATGGGAATCTCTCGCAGATCCTTCTGACTCTCGGCCAGAGCGAGGAGGCGCGCATGCACGCCGAGCGCGCTTTGTCGATGGCGCGCGAGACCTACGGCGAAGATCATCCCCTCGCTATCGCCGCCGCGCGCAAGCTCGCCGCGGTGCATCTCCATCGGGGGGAAATCGACGCCCTCATCGCAGCGCTCGAGCCGCTCGTCGAGAAGGCGCGCGCCGTCCTCGGTCCCAAGCACCCGGATACGCTGGGCATCGAGAACTACCTCGCGCGCGGCTACCAGAAGACGCAGCGCCTGGAGGAAGCAGAGGCCCTGTATCGGCGCGTCATCGCCGCGCAGGCGGAAGCGTTGAGCAAGGAGCATCCGCAGGCGGTGATGGCGATCCAGAGCTTCGGACAAGTGCTCGAGGCGCGGGGCGATCTCGCCGGAGCCGAAGACGCGTTGCGCGACGCTAATCAGCGTTTCCGCTCCCTGCGCGGCACCGACCATGCCGACACCTGGTACGCGCTCGCCTTGCTCTCGCGCGTGATGACGAGTCGCGGACGCTGCCTCGAAGCGGCGGAGCCCTTCGCGTCGGCGATCGACGGTCTGCAGCGCACGCTCGGGCAGGGCAACGCGCGAACGATCGAAGCGCGCTCGGCTTGGGTGACGCACCTGCTGCGGCTCGGCGCCGTGCAGCGCGAGAAAGGGGCTCTCGCGGACGCGCGCGCGGCCTGGGAGCGCGCGTTCGAGCTCGGCGGGGAGCTAGGCCAGGAAGTTGCAAGACGAGAGGCCGCCGGGGCCCTGGCGGCGCTGGCGGAGGCCGAGGGCGATGCGGCAAGTGCGCAGCGCTGGCGCGAGCTGGCGCGCTGAGGGCGGAGCTCTCTTGCCTCGGGGGTACGGCGCTGCGCGAGATCGCGGTCGAGCGGCAAGTTCGGAATCCTTGGCCCCGAGGACGGGCCGACGGCGCTTGGTCCGGCGCAAGCGGTCACCGGCAGGAGCCGAGGGCCGCACCTCACCGCCGCCTACCGGAGCCTCTCATGCCGCGCTCTCTTCGCTTCCTCCTTCACGCCGGAGCCACTGCCGTCGTCCTCGGTTCGTCGCTCCTCGCCCAGACCCCCGTGGATCTCCGCACCTGGACCGGGGAGAGCTATTACGGAGCGGGCAGCAGCAATTGGACGGTGAACACCACGGGCGACACCGTCACGCAAAGCACGAACGGGAGCGTGACCTTCTTCTACGCTCCGGAGCAGAGCTCGAGCGGGACCTTCGAAGGTGAGCTCACCGTCACGGGCGGAACCGACGATGACTACGTCGGCTTCGTCATCGGCATCCGTCCCGGCGCCACGACGACCCCGGCCTCGGAGTATCTCCTGATCGACTGGAAGCAGATCACCCAGAGCTGGAACCACGCCGGGTGCACGCCCTCGACCAGCGCTCGACGTGGGCTGGCCGTCTCGCGAGTGAACGGTCTGCCTACCGACGACGAGCTCTGGGGACATCTCAACCTGGATGTCGCTCCCTGCTCGACCGCGTCCGACTCCGTCACCGAGCTGGCCCGTGCGGCGACGCTCGGCGATACCGGCTGGGGTCGCAGAGTTCCGTACCGATTCCGCTTCGAGTTCACGCCGACGCGCTTGCGCGTGCTGGTGAACTCCGTCGTCGAGTTCGACCTGAACGTCCGCGTGCCCGCCGGACACTTCGGGTTCTACAACTTCTCCCAGGCCGGAGTGAACTACCGTGCGTTCACCTCGAGCTGCACTGCCTCGGCGAGCTCCTACGGCGCAGGGCACGCGGGTACGCTCGGCATCCCGAGCTTGACGACTTCCGCGGCACCGCTGCTCGGCAGCACGATCGATCTGCTCGTGGGGAACGCCCTGGGCTCGGCTACGGCGGGAGCGCTGCTCTTCGGCCCCGAAGCCGTGAGCATCCCCTCCGGTCTCGGTGGTGATCTGCTCGTGCTCCCCGCGATCTCGATCTCCCTGGCGATCCCGAGCGCTGGCGCGAGCGTGCCCCTGGCGGTTCCGAACGATCCCTTCTTCTGCGGCGGACTGCTCTATCTGCAGGCCGTGCATCTCGACGGGGGCGCGAGCCAGGGCATCGCGTTCACGCCGGGGCTCGAGCTGGTCGGGGGGATCTGAGCCGCTGCACCGCGAACCGCGGCGGCGCGTCGAGAGCTCTTCCGTGGCGAGCTTGGCCTCCGAGGAGGCCAGGCTCGTGGTGCGTAGGCTCATTGCCGTCGATCTCGGAGGCGCAGCCAAGCGTGACGCTGACGCCTCGCTGCGCTCCGCGCGCGCTGGTTCTCGGGATCGCGCGCTTGGCGCGTACCTGCCTGGAGCGCTAGGCTTCGTGCATGCTGCAAGCCCTTACGCAGGTCCTCGCCGCCGAGCCGAAGATCGCCTATGCGCTGCTCTTCGGGTCGAGGGCTCGCGGCACGGAGCACGCAGACAGCGATGTCGATCTCGCGATCGGGGGGCGAGATCTAGCGTTCTCGCTTCTCGAACTGGGGGGGCTCATCGCGCGCCTCGAAGAGGTCGCCGGTGTCTCCGTGGATCTCGTGCTCCTCGACGAAGCGCCTCCGGGGCTCGCGTTCCGCATCTTCCAAGAAGGACTTGTCCTCTTCGATCGCGATCACCCCGCGTTCGTCGAGCGGAAGGCGAAGGCGATGCTCGAGTACTACGACTGGCAGCCGATCGAGGCGCGGCTGGCTCGAGCGGTGCTGGAGGCGGCGCAACGTGGTCGATAGCGCGTACCTCGCCAAGGCCCTCGCGGACATCCGCGATGGAGTCGCCCGGATTCGCGAAGTTCTGCCGGCCACGGTCGAGGAGCTCCGCGCGGATCGAACGCGCCGCGAAGTCGTGGTGCTGAATCTCTTCGTCGCTCTGCAGGAGTGTCTCTCCGTCGCGACGCACTGGCTCGCCGACGATGCCCGTCGCATGCCGGTGGGCTATCGCGGCGCCTTCGAGCGCTTGGGTGAGCTCGGAGTGCTTTCTCCGGAGCTCGCGCAGCGCCTCGCCTCGGCCATGGGATTGCGCAACCTGATCGCACATCGCTATGGGACGCTCGATGTCGAGCGCCTCTACGAAGTCGCCTCGCGGCATCTCAACGATCTCGAGCTCTTCTGTTCCGCGGTGGCGCAGCGCGCCGCCGACGTTCGCCGCCCGACTTGAGCCCTCGCCGAATCGGCCGGCGGCGACTATCGTCGGCGAGCAAGGTCTCTTCACGAGAGGAACGGGATCATGGCGGCGAGCACTCGCTCGAGGATCGCTCTCGTCGCGGCGACGCTCGCGCTGCTCGGGGCCTTCTGTATCTGGATGCTCCAGCGCCAGCCGGCGCCGGCGGAACGCGAGCTGCCCGCGCTCGCTGCCGAGAGCGCGGAAGCCGACCCGCTCGTCGCACCGGCAGAAGCAGGGAGCGAGGTCGCGCGTCAGGCCGAAGTCGCGGAGGCGGCGCCGGAGCCTGCGGCCGCGCCGGTCGCGGAAGCGCCGGCGCTCACGCGCCTGCGCGGCCGCTGCGTGAGCGCCGAGGAGCGTTCACCCATCGCCGGCGCCGTCGCGAAGCTCGACGGCTCCGGGGCGAACGAGCGGCGGGAGGCGCTACAGGGCAAGGTGTCCTGGAAGGACCCGGAGCCCGTGGTCAGCGATGCCGAAGGGCGCTTCGAGATCGCGTTCGATCCGCCCTCGGGCTATCAATTCGGCTTCGAGGTCGAGGCGAGCGGGCGCGTGAAGCGCACGGCGCGCTGGGGGCGCATCGAGAAAGGGCAGGTGGTCGATCTCGGCGACATCGAGCTCGCGCGGGGCTACGAGCTGCGCGGGCGCGTCGTCGACGAGGGCGGAGAGCCCGTGAAGGGGATCGCGGTGGTCTTGAGGAACCTGCCGCTGCCGCTCGCCACGAACATGGCGGCCAGCGATGGCAGCCATGGGGTGAGCGACGAGCGCGGCGAGTTCCGCATCGAGTCCGCCATCCCCGCGGGCACGTGGCCGCTCGCGGCCTCGGGAGAGGAGATGACCCTCGTCGCGCCCGATCGCGTCACCGTGATCGAGCAAGTGGGCACGCCGGAGCTCGTCGTGACCATGCGCCCGATGAAGGCCTTGAGCGGCATCGTCGTCGATGACCTCGGCGCGCCGGTCGAGAGGGTCGACATCAACGCGGGGGACTTCCGCAATGGCTCGCGTCCGGGGACCCGCACGCGGAAGGACGGCAGCTTCCGGATCGTGACCAGTGAGCGCGATCCCGCGCCGGTGCGCCTCGTCATCGACGACGCGAAGCGCTGCTTGCGACCCGATCCGCCCGATCCGACCGAGTACGCCTGGGGCACGTCGGGGATCCGCATCGTGCTGACGCGTGCACCGCAGGTGGAGCTCCTCGTCCTCGAACGCGGGAGCGGGGAACCGATCACGCGCTACGCCGTGCAGCACGGGCGTGCGAGCTCGACCTCGCTGAACCAGAGCGAGTGGCGACTGCGGGGCACGCACGAGGGCGGACGCGTGCGCATCGAAGGCGTGCCGCGTGGCGCGTATGCCGTGATCGTGATGCCGATGGATCCTTGGTTCGCGCCCAGCCCGAAGCTCTGCTTCGAGGTCGGTGACGCGCCGATCCACCCCGTGCGCGTCGAGCTGGAGCGCCTGTCCGAGCAGCTCGTGCGCGTCGTCGATGCGAGCGACCGACCCGTGAGCGGTGCTCGCGTCGATGTCATCGAGAAAGGGCACAAAGCCGTGCAGCTCGATTCTTCGCTCTGGAATCGGCGCTTCGATGGTCCCCAGCTCATGGTCGAGGACGAGCCGCAGTTTCGCCCCGCCGAGCTGCTGAGCCGCGCCGACACCGATGCTGCGGGGCTCGCGAAGCTGTACGTGCCGAGCGGCGAGCGCGAGCTCGCCGTGCGCGTGCTCGCCGCGGAGCACCAGCCGTTGCTGCGTTTCCCCGCGCACTTCCCCGCGGGAGGCGGCGAGCTGCGTATTGCGCTCGCGAGCGGTGCGGCGATCGCTGGCCGCGTCGCGCTCTCCGGCTTGCGCTCGGAGCAGCTCGAGCTGCAGTGGGTTCGCAGCCCCAATCCCGGTGAGCCCTGGCCCTCGCGGGGCGAGGCCGAGCTCGCGGCCGATGGGAGCTTCGCGCTGCGCGGTCTCGTGCCCGGCGTCTATCGCTTCGAGCTCCGCTATCGGTGGATGTACCAGAAGCCGAACGGGAACGGGAGCGGCAGCGCGAGCCGCCTGCCTTTGGAGATCCCCGAGGTCACGGCCACCGCGGGCGAGACGAGCGAGCTCGCGATCGACGCGACGCGCTTCGCGCCGGCGCATCTGCGCGGCCGATTGCTCCTCGATGGCGAGCCGCCGTCGCACGCGGTGCTCGCGCTGTCGAGCTCGAGTGCCCGGCACGGCGCGTTCACGCCCGCGGCGGACGGCAGCTACGTGGCGCGCGAGCTGCTGCCGGGCAAGCTGATCGCGCAGCTCGTGCTCGCGTCGGAAAGCTCGGGAACGGAGGTCGCGATCTTCGCCGAGGAGGAGCTCGAGCTCGCGCCCGGCGAAGAGCGCGCCGCCGATCTGCGCTTCGTCCGGCGTCGGCTGGAGCTGGAGCTGCTCGATCGCGATGGTGCGACGGCGCTGGCGACGGCGGAGATCTGGTGGAGTCACGCGCGCGGCAACGGCAGCGCGAAGGCCGATGAGCGCGGCGTCGTCGTCATCGATCCCGCCCCCGTCGGTCCGATCCGCATCTCCGGCTCGGTGGGCGAGGGTGCGTCGCGGCGCAGCGAGGACTGGGGCACCATCGAGCTCCCCGCGAGCGCGAAGGTCCATCGCGCGCAGCTTCGCCGCCCCTGAGCGCGAAGCAGATCGCAACCGAGCACGCGGGCGCGAGGGAAATCCCCTGGCTGCCTTTCCGGCTCGGAGGCCCCGGCTCAGAATCCGGAGACCTCCCGCAACCTCGGGGCTCCGCGCGCTAAGGGAGGATCCGTCCCACGCACCGGTTCCCGGCCTTCCGCCACGGAGAAGGGTCATGTCCCCTCGTCAGGTCTCCGGCGCGCGCTCCCACCGCGCGCTCTTCGCGACGCTCGCTCTCGGCCTTGGCTGTGCGCCCTTGGCGCAGGCCCAGCTCAATCCGCTCGATCATCACGATGGGGTCACCGAGTTCCTCGATCCAGGGAACGTCAGCGCAACGGAGACCGGCTATGTCTGCGATCGCTGGATGCTGGATCACTATCTGGGCGGCCTCCGCGAGATCACGCGGCTGCGCATCACGGTCCAGGACCAGAACTGCGCGACCCGCGAGCCGATGCAGTTCTTGATCTTCGGCGAGGCGTTGGACGCGGGTGGGCAGCGCACGGGTCTGCCGCGCGAGGCGAACCCGGTCTTCCTCACGGCGCTGATCAACGGTCCGGGCTGCCCGACGGGGCAGGGAAACGGCGCCGCTCAGTGGGAGCTCACCTTCACCGGCACGAGCAATGCGCCCGTGGCCATCGGTCCGTTCACGACCGACCTCTTCACCGCGTTCCTGCGCGAAGGCGATGCGGGCTGGCCGAACAGCGACGGTCTCGCGGGCGTCGCCTCCGTCGCCGGCGTGACTCAAGGCCTGAATCCCGAGCAGCCGAGCCCGCGCATGCTGACGGCGTTCAACGCCGCGAGCTCCGGCTGGCCGAGGAACCTCCAGCGCATGGACTTCGTGCAAGGCAGCGGCGGCGGCGCCGCGACGCGCCTCTCGCCGGTCTACTGCACGGGTGACGAGATCGACGTGAACGGCCTCGTGGCGAAGATCGGCAGCCGCGACACCACCAACAGCTGGAGCCTGAACACGAACCTCGGCTCCGACAACTTCGGCTTCGCCGGCCGCTTCCCCGATCCACGCAATCTGAACGCCACGAACCCGCCGCGTCGCGATTCTCCGGTCTTCGACGTGAGCCACGGGAGCTCGGTGCCCTCGGGCATCTGCCGCATCTTCCTCTCCGAGCGCACTGCGGTGGCTGCCTTCGGTACCCAGCTCGAGCTCGCGGGGATCGGGACGCTGGCGCTCGATCCCACGGGCACGCTCTTCACCGCCTCCGCTTCGGACCTCTTCGGTCTCACGCGCACCTTCAACGGCGGCTTCAGCTACTTCGTGCTCGACCTCACCGCGCTCAACGCGCGGCCCGCGTTCCAGGCGGGTCAGCGCTTCTACGCGCAGGCGCTCGATATCAACCTCACGACCGGTCGAGGCGCGCTCTCGAACCTGATGTCGTGGGAGATCTTCTGAGCTCCCGCGGAGCCGCTCGCGCGCTGCGTGCGGCTCCGTGGGCGTCCAAGCTCGCGCGCGCTCGAGAGCGCGCGCGAGAGGCTCAGCGACGACGCAGAAGCCAGACGTAGCTCGCGCCTGTCGCTCCGCCGGGCTCCAGGCACTTCTCGAGCTCGGCCTTGATCGCGTCGAGCTCTGCCTTCAGAGCCTGGTGCGACGGATCGTCGGCCTCCATCTCGCGATAGCGCTCCTGTAGCGCTCCTTGCTTGCCGGCGAGCGCCGCGGCCGTCGCGAGTTCCTCCGCGCTGCCCTTCCGCAAGCGCCGCTGATACGAGTGATCGCCGACGAGGAGATCGAGCTTCCCGTCGCGATCGAAATCGGTCACCGCGATCTGCGCGCGGGCGCCCATCGGCGCTGCTTCGCCCGGAGCGAGATGGTAGCTCGCGAACTTCGAGCTCGACTTCGCCGCAACGAGCGGGCTCGCCGCTCCGAAGCGCGGCGCCTTCGCCTCGCCTTCGTTGCGATGCAGGACGACGCTGCCGTCGCCGGAGCCGAGCAGCAGATCCCATCGCCCGTCGCCGTCCCAGTCGGCGATCGCCGGGCAAGCGTGGCAACGCACGCGCAGCGGCTCGCTGCCGAGGTCCACGCGCAGCGACTCCTTCGCGTAGCGCGGCACCTTCCGCGTGCCGATGTTCTCGCGCCGCCAGAGCGTACCGTCGAAGGCACCGATCAGCACATCGAGATCGCCGTCCGCGTCCCAGTCGACGAACGCGGGCCACGAGCCGAAGGACGCGACGCGCAGGCGGATCGCGTCATCCTCGCTGACCGTTGAAGCATCCTCGAGCGAGAGGTACTTCGCGAGCTCCTGCGGGTGATGCACGAGCGGAACGTGGGCTTCATCGAACAGGGTCGCTCTCTTCGCGTAGAGGCCCTTGCCCAAGCCGCGGAAGAGGT
The DNA here is from genome assembly GCA_016719295.1 of Planctomycetota bacterium. Lineage (GTDB taxonomy): Bacteria > Planctomycetota > UBA1135 > UBA1135 > JADKAF01 > JADKAF01. Next base: position 3,818,192 of record JADKAF010000001.1, on the reverse strand, counting down.
AGAGATCCCCCGGATCGTACGATCCGCTCACCATGTCGAGGATGCCGTCGGCGTCGTAGTCCACGAACTGTGGACTGGAGGCGATGCATCAGTAGACGGGCGTGCTCGCGCTCTGGCCTCCGGCTTGAAGCGGGCCGCGCGAGAGGAAGCGCGGCGCGCGATCGTCGCCCGCGTTCTCGAAGAGCCAGAAGGAGCCTGGGAAGTCGCCTACGAGGAGATCGCGATCCCCATCGCCGTCGACGTCCGCGTGGGCCGGGCCCGCGTGCGCGTACTCCGAGAGCGCGCCGATATCGATCGGCTTGCCATCGGCCTCTAGGCGGACGGGCGGATGGAAGTGCTCGCTCTCCTGAGCGAGCGCGGCGACGCCGGCGAGAGAGGCCGCGACGGATAGGCAGGGAAAGGAACGCGCGTTGCGCATGGGTTCCACCTTGGCAGAGGCGCCGCTGGTGCGATGCACGCGCGGCGGCGTTGGCAGAGGGGGAGGCAGCGAGAGACCGTATCCGCGAAGGGCCGCCAGCGTCGAGGGGCGAGCGCCGGCCAGGGCAGGGCCTGATACCTCGACGGGAGCGCGGGACCGCGCCGCGCTGCGGAGTCCTCGAAGAGCGCAGTCGATGCGCGTCCGATCTCGGGGGACGGAACGCGAAGGACCGCGCCCACCGATCGCCCCGCCTCCAGCGCGCTCGCCTTCGTCTGCGCCTGGGCGCCTCGGCCCAACGTCTCCTGCGTGCTCGTCGCGCTCGTGCGCCCGGACGGAGTCGCTGTCGAGCAATGGATGAGCGCGACGCTGGGGCCGCTGGGGATGCTGCTGGTGCACGGGGCTCCCGCGCTGCGGCGCTTCGCGGTGTTCCACCCCAACCCCGACGACCTGCGCGCCGACGCGCGGCTCCGCGGGCTGCTCGCGCGCCGCGGTATCGCCTTCGTCGACATCGCGCTTGCATGCGGCGGGACCTCACCGCCCATCGCATCGAAGAGGATCGCCCCTGGAACCCGCTCTGACATCGCGCCGTCGCAAGCCTAGCTGGCGGAGAAGTTGCCGCCCGAGCTCGATCGATCGCCGAGCTCGGGTAAGCGCGGGCGATTTCGCTCCGTCGTTCCCGATCGTGAGCGCGAGCGCGCTCACGAGGAGCGCCCCGAGGGACGGGGAACGGCGGGCATCGATTCCTCCGGTGCCGAGGAGTAGGGACGGTGCCTCCGCTCGCGCCGCGGCCGGTGCCGTGGCGCGAGCGGAGGCCTCTCCCTTTCCAGGGGAAGTCGTCGGAGGAAGCGTCGCGATTTCCGCTTTCCCACCCTCGACGCGGGGGCGCGATCGCGATCAGGGCGGGCGCTCAGCGCTGCGTATAGCGCGTCACCGTCTCCAGCTGCTTCGGCGCGCTCGCGCCCGGTGCGACGCGCGGGCAGCGGAGCACGCGCACGACCTCGGCGACGCGCGGCGCGTTTCCGCCGGCCGCGGTGCCGGGAGCACCGCCCTGCGTCCTGGTTCGAAGGAACATCTCTACGGTCGAGCGCTGCGTGCGATCCGCGAGCAACTGATCGAGGGCGGTCGGGGTTCGCAGCGTGAGCACGATCGTGATCGACTCGCCGGTCTCGAGCGCCTCGAGCCGCGCGGCATGAGCGACGACGGCCTTCTCGATGGTCTCGACGACGGCGGCTTCGCTCTTGGGATCGGCGACGATCTGGATCTCGCTTGGGGAGACGGGGGCTGCCAAGGTCGGCGCGGCATCCCCTTCGAGATCGCGGCGGGCTTCCTCCCACGCGCTCTTCGCGGAATCGGCGGGGTCTTCCGCGGCAATGCGTACGCGCGTGCTCGCGGGCAGATCGATCTCGATCCAGAGGAATGCGCCACTGCCCGGGATCGCAGCCGATCGCATCGCCTTCACCTTGCGCGAGCTCTCGCGACCAGCCAGGGTGCTGAGCCACGCTTGGCGGTAGTCGCCATAGGCGAGCGCGCGATCTGGCTCGGCGGTCGGCGGCTCTTCGCCGACGACGCGTCCCGCGTCGCTCGTCGGCGGATCATCCTTCGTCTCGCGAGCTGCGAGGGCGTTGGGGGCGCCCTGACGCGGGGCGTGCAAGAGCGAGGTATAGAGGGTGCCCCATGCATCGACCTCGGGCGCTGGTCCGAGCTCGCGCTCGAGGAGACGCGCGAGGATACGCGTCTGCGTCGCGAGCTTCTCGATGCGCGTCGGCGCCGGCGTCGGCTCTTGGGCCGCGAGAGGAAGAACGAGCGAGAACGCGAGCGCGCCGGCGAGGACGCCGCGCGTGGTGCGGAGTGCCGAGAGAGAACGAGGGCTCATGGTGATCTCCTGGGTCGTGGCTTCCATGGGTGCGTAGAGGTGAGCGTCAGTCGCCAACGCGGCCGTAGCCCGCGAAGGCAGCGAGGTCGGCGATCGCGGCGCGGAGGCGCGCGTTCTCGACGACTTGTTCCAAGTGGAGGCGGGCCAGCGCTTCGTGCTGCGCGCCGTCGCGCGAGCGGAGCTCGTCGTGCACGAGCGCCGCGTTGCTCTGCTGCGCGACGAGGAGCGCTTCGCGCCAGAGCTCGTCGCGCTGCAGCAGAGCGCGCTCCAGTCGTTCGGCGAGGCCGGCGAGCTCGCGGCGTTGTGCACTGGCGAGCTCGGCGCGACGCGCGCTCTCGAGCGCGTGCAAGGCACCTCCGACGCCGAGCACGAGCAGCGCCGCGGCGACGGCGCGCCACGCGCGGCGGCGCGCTCGGCGGAGCCGATCCGTTCTCGACGGCTGCGATCGCTGCAGCGGCGTTGCCATGGGCGCCGCCGTCGCGGCGAGCACGAGGGTTGCCGAGGTATTCGCAAGGGCAGCGTGCGCTGCGCCTCGTGCGCTCTCCGCCGCGGCGCAACGCGCGCAGCGCGCGAGGTGCGCGTCGAGCTCGGCGCGTGCGCCAGCCTCGGCTTCGCCGTAGAGCAGCTCCACCGAGAGGATGGCGGCGCGCTCGCAGGTGGTGCTTGCAGCGCTCGCGTCGAAGGCGTGCGTCGGATCGGGTTCGCGGTTCATGCTTCGAGGTCCTTCAGCGCGACGCGCAGGAGCTCCAGCGCGCGGGCCATGCGGGACTTCACGGTGGGAACGGGCTCGCCGAGCGCCGAGGCGACCTCGGCGAAGCTGAGCTCGGCGTAGTGCTTGAGCTCGACGATCTCGCGCAGCGGCGCGGGCAAGCGCGCCAGCGCAGCGGCCACGCGTTCGGCGCGGAGCTTCTCGTCGAGGGCGGCGTCGGGACCGCTCGCGAGCGCCGCGCGGGAGTGAGCCTGCGCGCCGGCGCTGGCCAGCTCGTGTGCGCGCCGCGCGCGCAGCCGATCGCGGCACGCGTTCGCGACGATGCGCGCGAACCAGCCCCACGGGTTCTCCAAGTCGCGCGGCTTCGAGCTCGTGCGCCACGCCTGCAGGAACGCCTGCTGCACCGCGTCGCGCGCCTCCTCGTCGTTCCCGAGCAGCCGGCGCGCGAGCACTTCCGCGGTGTCGCGGAAGCGCGCGTGCCAGCGCTCGAGCTCGCCGGCGAAGTCGGGACTGGGGGTGGCGGAGCTCACGCGGGCGAGGATGCGGCCGGAGGTGGAGTTCCCACCAGGACGAAGCTCCGGCCGCGGTGGATGATGCGGAGGGGAGAATTCTCTCCGGCGCGCGGCGAGCTCCGCGCGCAACGCCGCTCTCGATGTCCCGCTCTCGCCGCGACGGCGCTCTCAGGCGCGAGCGGGACTCGCGGCGCGCTGGAAGAGCACCCAGCTCGCGATCACGTACTTGTCGGCGGAGCGTGGGACGAGGCCGCGGTGCGTGTGTTGGAAGTACGCCGGCCAGAGCGCGAGCGTCCCTCGGCGCGGGCGGATCTTGGTCTGCGTGTAGAAGAACTCCGTCTCGCCGCCTTCTTCGACGTCGTTGAGATAGATCAGCACGGGGAGCACGCGGTGGAGCTTCTCGCCGCTCGGATCCCCGGGCGAGACCTCGGTGTGCCACGCGAAGTAGCCGCCCTCGCCGCGGAGGTACTTCTGCAAGTTCATCTCGCCGCAGCGAAAGGAGCGGCGCGCGAGGCTGCGCAGGCTGGGCTCGGGGAGAGCGGCGAGCCGCGCTGCGTCGAGGGCTTCGACCCGTCCCGTCGCTGGGTCGCGCAACGAGAGCGAGACGCTGGCCAGCAGGAGCAGCGGGTGGCGCCGCAAGTAGAGCAGCAAGGCGTTCTCGATCGCCGCAGCGACGCGCGGCAGGAGCTCGGCGAACTCGGGGCGCCCGACGAGCGCTAGGTCGAGGCTCCGCTTCACGCGCTCGTCGACGACCGAGCCCGCGCGTCCCGGCGCGACCTCGGGATGGCGCTCGAAGCGCTCGATCAGGGCCTCGCAGAGCAGTGAATCGAGCGCGTCTTCGCAGAGCAGGAGGAAGGGATCCATGAGGCGGGGCGCTAGGGGGCTCAGGCTCGCGGGGAGGATAGGTCTCCACGCGGGGCGAGCGCCCGCGGCGCGCGAGATCTTCACGGAGCGCTGTCGCTCGCCGGAGTTCGGTCGCGGGGCGAGGCTAAAGTGCAAGCCGGGTGCACGTTCTCACGCTACATATGGTCGAGCGCGGGCCGGGGCGAGGACCGCGCAGGGCGCGCGTCGCGGAGGGGCTTCCGAGCTCGACGATGGACCCGGAGGAGGCGACGCGCTTCGGCGCGAGGCATACTCGCGCGAGGCCGCGCCGCGGCTGCGATTCGCGCTCCACTTCCGCTGCCGATCCTTCGATGACCTTCCCGAACCTCTTGCTCGCGTGGCTGATCGGGCTCGCTCCCTGCGCGTACGCAGCGGTCCCTTCGGCGCCTGAGCTCGCCGAGCGCGAGATCGTCATCCTCGTCGCCGGCGATCGCCTCGCGGCCTACGACGCGCAGGTCGTGCGGAGCTGGACCGAGGTGCTGCGCCGACCGATCGAGGAGCGCGAGCTGGCCTTCCGCTTGGAGGTGCTGGAGCTCGGGCTCGCGGTGCCGCACGAGGTGGCGATCGGGCGCTTCGATCGGCGCGTGCGCGCGCTCGCGCCGGAGATCGTCGTGCTCGCGTTCGAGGGCGCCGCGGGCGATGACGAACGCGCGCTGCTCGCGCGCTTGCAGACGCTCGGACAGCGCGCGCTCGCCGCGCGCGCGATCGTGCTCTGCGCGGTGCCGCCGAAGGAAGCACCTCTGCCGATCGCGGAGCGCGTGCGCGAGATCGCGAGCGAGCTCGGCGCGGTGCTGCTCGACCTGGACGCGCTCGAAGTGCATGCCCGTGAGGCTCCGCCCGCGTGGCGTCGTGAAGATGGTGGGCTCGGCGAAGAAGGGCAGCTCGCGTTCGCGCGCCTCGTGCGGCGGCGCCTCGTCGAGCGTCGCGCGGGCGGGGGGCTCGAGACGCGCGCCGTGCGCTATCCCGAGCTCGCAGGCAAGGCCGAGCGTCTCGTCGTGAGCGAGGGCGTGCTGCGCGAGGGCGCGGATTCGCGCGGCGGGTTCCACACGCAGGAGGGCGAGCTCGTCGGCACGGGCTGGATCGAAGCCGCGTGCGCGCTCGGCGCGGGCGACTTCGCGCTCGAGCTCGATCTCGGCATCGACACGCTCGACGGCGGCGAAGCGGGCCTCGAGCTCGGCGGGCTCTATCTCGGCCTCGATGCGAAGGGTGGGCGGCTCTTCCTGGATGGACCGCTCGCGGGACCGGAGCGCGTCTGGCTCGAGCCGCATCGGCAGCACTTCGGCGCGCGGCAGCGCTTCTCGATGCTCGTCACGCGCAGCGGGAACGAGCTGCGCTGGAAGCTCGGGCCGCACGCGGTCGCGGCGCTCGAGCTGCCGGGAGAGCTGGCACCTCTGCGCCTCGACGCGGGGAAGGGCGCTCTGCGCGTCCGCAGCTTCCGCGTGCGAGGCACCTTGCTCGAGCGCGCGGCACCGCCCGCGGCGCGCGCGACGCTGCCGCAGCTCGATCTCGCGGAGGCGCGCGAGCTGCAAGTCGTCGTCGATCGCGAGCCCGGGCAGTACCTGGGCCACGTCACGATGGCGCAGCTCGATCAAGGCCACACCTTGCTCGCCACCTATCCCAAAGGCCACGGCCGCGGCGCGATCGTGATGAAGCGCTCCGAGGACGGAGGGCGCACGTGGTCGGAGCGGCTGGCGTTGCCGCCGAGCTTCGAGAAGAGCCAAGAGGTGCCGACGCTCTTCAAGCTCGGGGGGGAACCCGGGCGAGAGCGCTTGATCCTCTTCTCCGGGCTCCATCCGATCCTCGCCACGCACAGCGCGGACGGCGGGCGGAGCTGGAGCGAGCTCGCGCCGATCGGCGACTACGGGGGCATCGTCGCGATGGGGAGCTTGGAGCGCACGGCGGAAGGGGAGCTGCTCGCATGGTTCCACGACGACGGGCGCTACTTGCGGAAGCAGCGCGGCCCCGCGCGCTTCGTCGTCTACCAGGTGAGCTCGCGCGACGAAGGTCGTACCTGGTCGCAGCCGCGCGCCATCGTGGAGGCGCCGCGCGCGCACTACTGCGAGCCGGGCTCGGTGCGCTCCCCCGATGGCAAGACGCTGGCGCTCTTGCTGCGCGAGAACTCGCGCACCCGCTTCTCCGCGCTGGTGACGAGCACCGATGAAGGCCGCACGTGGAGCGCGCCGCGCGAGCTACCCGCGAGCCTGATGGGCGATCGCCACACGCTGCGTTATCTCCGCGATGGACGCTTGCTCGCCACCTTCCGCGACATGGGCTTCGACTCACCGTGGAAAGGCGACTGGGTCGCGTGGATCGGGAGCTTCGACGATCTGCTCCACGGCCGCGAAGGCTCGCTCCGCGTCCGCTTCCTCGACAACACGAACGCGTGGGACTGCGCCTATCCCGGCCTCGAGATCCTGCCCGACGGCACCATCGTCGCGGTGACTTACGGCCACTGGACCGCGGGCGAAGCGCCGTACATCGTCGCCGTGCGCGTGACTCCCGAAGAGCTAGCTCGACGCCTGAGCGCCCGCTGATCCCCTCACGGCACAGCTAAGGTGCCAGGTACCTTCGCTGTGCAGTGGAGGTCAGCGCTTGCGGCGGTAGTGGGCGGTCAAGAAGTTCAGCCAGGTGCCGTCGGGCTGCTTCACGGAGGAGCGGAAGATCTTGTGATCGGGCGAGACGAGCTCGAACGAGTTCCGGAACGGGACGGTCTTCGTCGTGTCCTCGAAGTAAGGGCCCTCGGTCTCCAGGGTCAGCAGCTTCTGCGCTTCGTCGAGCGCGCCGCGGAACACCCAGTGATGCGTCTGCATCGTGTCGACCCACGAGCCTACGTAGCACTTCTTCGCGGGGTCGTAGCCGAGCGTGAGCAGCGAGGTGAACGGAATGCCGGCGACCTTGCCGTTCGATTCCGCGAGGACCCACAGCTCGCCGATCGCGCGCGCCTTCTCCACGCTCTCGAACTTCATCGGTGGAGTGCTCGGCCCCGTCCAGCACTCGCTCGCGACCTCCCATTCGCCGACGAGCTGGCGGAGCCACTTGTGCTCGGGCGTGCCGGTGGGGCCGCTGGGGGCATCCTGGAGGGAGCTGGCGCCGAGGGCGGAGAGGGCGAGGAGGGCGGCGGCGGCGAGGGACTTCATGGCGCTGGTGGAGTAGAAGAAGCTGGGGAGGCGTGCGGCCCGCGCGAGAATCTAGCGCCCGCGCGCACTCTGAGCTGCGCAGCTCCCGCTTCTTCGGGAACGACGCCGGTCGCGGGGGAAGGCGAGGTACGCTGGCAGCACATCCCGCGTTGAGCTCCGGAGGAGCGCCGTGTCGCACGAGTCCGATCGAGCGAGGAGTCCCTTCGCTTCGTTGCCGAACCCGCCCTACTACGCCGTGATCTTCAGCAATCAGCGCACGAGCGGCGACGACGGCTACGGCGCGATGGCCGCGCGCATGGTCGAGCTCGCCGCGGAGCAGCCGGGCTTCCTCGGCGTCGAGAGCGTGCGAGATGCGCAGGGCTTCGGCATCACGGTCTCCTACTGGGCGAGCGAGGAGGCGATCGCGGCGTGGCGGCGCGACGCCGAGCATCTCGAAGCGCAGCGCGGCGGCCGCGAGCGCTGGTACGAGCACTTCGAGCTCCGCGTCGCGCGGGTCGAGCGCGCGCGCGGGTTCTCGGCGTAGCCGGCGGGTGAGCGCGGAGCGCCGCCCTCGCTCGTTGCCGGGCGGCTGATCGTGGGCTCCTCCTCCGCTGGGCAGCTTCGCCCCGAGGTGGTTAGGATCGCGAGCCTCGCGCGCCGCGCCGCGCGCGCCTTCCCCGCCCCTTCTCGGAGGATCGTCTCCCGTGTCGAAGCTCCTCGCCGCCGCCCTGCTCGCGCTCGCCGCGGGCGTTTCCGATCTTGAAGCACAGCGCTTGCTCGGCGTCCACGCCGACGCCAGCGGTGCCGCGCTCACCGTGCGCATCCCGAACGCCCTCGCGGTGATCCGCGAGACCACGACGGGTGCCTTCCATTTCCGTTATGGCAGCACCTCGACGGGTACCTGGATCTTCAGCGGCATCCCGGCGGGAACCTACGAGATGTGGCATTCGGCGCCGGGCTTCGAACCCGCGCAGCCGTATGTGCTGACGAACCCGGTGCCCTACCCCGCGAGCGGCGACACCTGGGCCAGCGCCGCGCTGCAGCCGAACACGAGCTTGCCGAAGCTGAAGTTCCAGGTGCCGACGACGACGGGCGAGATCACGCTCGGGACCTCGATCGATCTCGAGCTGAACGGCCAGCCGTTCTCCTCGCGTCTGCTCTTCGTCTCGACGGCGCCGCAGCTCCCGCCGGTCGTGCTGCCGGGCATCGGGCCGCTCTTCGCGCTCGACCTCGTCGCCGCGAACCCGTTCTACGTGGTCGATCTCGGGCCCGGCGATGGCGGCGGCTTCCTCTTCTCGAGCCTGCCCGTGCCGCGCGATCCCACGCTGCAGGGCGGCGTGCTCTTCCTGCAAGGGCTCGAGCTGACGCAGAGCTTCTCGCTCGCGCTCGCCAACCTGCTCGCGATCCGCTTCATTTGAGCCGGGAGCGGCTCTTCGTCTACGGCACGCTGCGCACGGGCAGCGGCCACCCCATGGCCGCGTTCCTCGCGGCTCGCGCTCGCGGCCTCGGCGCGGCCCACTGCACCGGACGCGTCGTCGATCTCGGCGCCTATCCCGGCCTCCTCGAGGAGGCCGGGGCCAGGACGGAGGGCGAGCTGTGGGAGCTCGCGGAGCCGAGCGCGGAGACTCTGGCGCGGCTCGACGACTACGAGGGCTGCGCGGAGGGGCTCTTCGAGCGTGTGCGGCGGGAGGTGCGCACCGCCGACGGACGCTCCCTGGCGGCATGGGTCTATCTCTATCGCGGGCCGGGATCGCGGTTCAGTGGCGCCGGAGGGGAGCCGAAGACCCGAGGTTGACCGCTCCCGCCGAAAAGGCCCTACTCTGCCCTCGCTCGCCCCGGCGCGCCGGCTCGCGCCGCCCATCGAGCCGGAGAAGAACGACGCCCCGATGATCTCTCGCCTGCTCTACGTCTCGCTGATCGCGCTCCTCGCCACCCTGATCACGAAGCAGCTCCACATCGGGATCGACTTCTATCACTTCTGGGTGGTCGGAGCCGCGCGCGAGAAGAGCGAGCAGCCTTTGGGCAGCCCCTACGCGCAGGCGAAGGAGCATGCCTCCGTGATGAACGCCGCGGCCGATCGCATCTGGCTGCGCTACCTGACCCGCTCGCAGATCCAGGACCTCGAGAGGAACGCGGAGCAGGTGCCGCGCGTGCTGGAGCGCCTCGTCGCGACGCACGGCGAGGCGAACCTCTCCGATCTCCGCGAGAACTCGCGCTTCCTCACGATCAACATGCGCCGGCGCGCGCTCGATCTCACCGGGACGCCGCTGCTCTACGCGCTCTGCACGGTCTTGCCGAAGCACTACGAAGTGGCCTACGAGGCCTGGGCCTGGATCACCTTCGCGGCCTTCGTGCTCGGGTCGTTCCTGCTGCTGCTCGCGATGGGCCGTCCTTGGGAGGAGATGTTGCTCTGCGCTGCGGCGCTCGCGCTGGCCATGCGCCCGCTGAACACCGACGTGCGCGTCGGCAACGTGAACGGCTTGCATCTCCTGGTCGCGGCCGTCGCTCTCGCCGTGGCCGTGGGGCCGCTGCGCCGAGCGCGCGACGAGATGGCGCGCGGGCGCTGGGGCGCGCTCGTGCTCTCGATCGTGGCGTTCTATCTCCTGCTGAAGCCCACCTTCGCGTTCGCGGGGCTCGCCTTGGCGGGCCACGTAGCGCTGGTGCTGGGTCGCGCGGGCTTCCTGCGCGCGCTGATCCCCGCCGGCATCGCCGCGGTGCTGATGGCGCTGATCCCGTGCTTCGTCTTCGGCGCGCCGATGGTGTGGTTCGACTGGCTCGCCTACATCGGGCAGGACACTGAGAAGCTCGCTTACGGGGTCGAGAAGAGCAACCTCTCGACGCCGCTGCACTTGAAGCTCTGGTTCCCGGCGCTGCCGCTCGTCGGCTGGTCGATGGTGCTCGGGATCGGCCTCGTGGGTTCCCTGCTGCTCGTCGTGCGGAAGGCCGCGGGCGAAGGTTGGAAGGCGAAGCTCCAGAGCGCCGCGCGCGCGGTCTTGGCCGAGCCCTACGCGGCGATGTCGATGGGGCTCTGCGTCACCTTCGCCACGTCGCCGCTCGTCTGGGGGCACTACCTCACGGTGTTCGCGATCCCGATCGTCTGGTACGGCCTCTGGGACCGCGAGCTGCGCGGCACGCGCGAGGCCTACCTCTGCAGCGTGCTCTTTTTCGCGACGGCGCTGCTCTACCTCGGCCTCCTGGACATCGTGCTCAGCGTGTTCCACATCGTCGACTCCGACGGCACCTTGCGCTCGGTCACAGCCTTCGCCTGGATGCCGCTCTGGGCGAACCTGCTCCTCTGGCTGCGCGCGCGGCTCGCGCGCGGCGAGGCCGCTCCTTCCACCGCTTCCGCCGCCGTCGCCGCGACGGCCTGAGCTCTCGAACATGCGCATGATCGCTTCGCTCGCGCCCGCCTGCGGCGGCGCGCTCCTCCTGCTCGCCGCGTGCGGCGGCTCCGACGCTCCGTCGAGCCCTGGCGCGTCTCCCGCGGGCCCGGCTCAGGACGGCCTCGAGCTCGTGCTCGCCGCCTACGACGGCATCGCGACGCCGCGCACCAACGTGCTGTTGATCAGCTTGGACAGCACGCGGCGCGACATGCTGAGCTGCTACGGCCACGTGCCGCAGTTCGCGCCGAACGAGAAGACGACGCCGCACATCGATCGTCTCGCGGCCGAAGGCGTGAAGATGGAGGAGGCCTACTCCACGACCTCGTGGACCCTGCCCTCGCACATGAGCTTGATGACCGGGCAGCCGGAGCTCGTGCACGGCGTCGACCTCGATCCGTTCAAGCTCGGTGAAGCGACGCCGACGCTGGCGGCGATCCTGCGTCGCGTGGGCTACTACACGGCGGGCCACTACAGCGGACCCTACCTCCACGCGCGCTACGGCTTCGATCGCGGCTTCGATACCTACAGCGCCGCTTACGGCCCCGATCTCGCGGAGGCGAACGCCGAGCGCGCGCGCTTGCAGATCGAGCTCGATGCCGCGCGCCAAGCCGGCGACGCGGAGCGTCAGAAGGAGCTCCAGGCGACGATCGGCCGGGTCGACCGCAATCTCGATACGCTCTCGCACCGCGACCGCTCTTCGCAGAGCGTCACCGATGCCGCGATCGCATCGGTCGAGCGCGGACTCACGGCGGGGCGGCCGTGGTTCGTGATGGCGCACTACTTCGATCCGCACTTCGACTACGTCCCGCCCGAGGAGCTCGCGAAGCGCTTCGATCCCGACTACGACGGCCAGATGGACTCCAGCGGCTTCTGGACGACCGAGAAGGTCGGACGACGGAAGCCCGATGAGCCGGACTGGGGGATTCGCGAGCAGGCCTGCTCCGCACGCGATCTCGATCACTTGAAGGCGCTCTACGCCGCGGATCTGCACTGGACCGACAGTCAGGTCGGGCGTTTGCTCGAGCATCTGCGCTCGAAGCGTCTGCTCGAGAACACCTTGGTCGTGGTGGTCGCCGATCACGGCGACGAGTTCTTCGAGCACGGGGGCTTGGGCCACCGACACACCCTCTACGAAGAGCAGGTGCGCATCCCGATGGTGCTGCGCCTCCCGAGCAGCCTGCCGCAGGGCCAGTCGGTGAAGGGCCTGGTGTCCTTGACCGACGTCATGCCGACGATGCTGGAGCTCCTCGATCTCCCGCTGCCGGAGTCCCTCGTCTCGCGCTCCTTCCTCGCGCTGGCACAGGGCAAGGAAGATGGCGCGGACCGCTTCGTGCTCGGGCGCCTCGTGCAGTATCTCCCGCTCCAGCGCATCGGCGGGCCGCCCGTCGTGCGCATCAACATTCGCGAGACCTACCGCAAGGGCGAGCTCAAGCTCGAGCGCTGGCGCCGATGGCACGAGGCGCTGCCGACGGCACCGCCCGCTGTCGTGGCCCAGGTGCAGGCGAGCGCCAGCGAGCGCGAGAAGGACCTGGTGCTCGTCTGGACCGACTTCGCCGCCGGTTCGCAGGAGAAGTCCGAGGACTTCTCGCCGGATTGGAACGATCCGCGCGCACAGCAAGCGCTCGGCGAATGGCGCAAGCTCTACGCGCAGGCGCAGCGCGCCTCGAGGCCGAGCGAGATCGCGACGATGAGCGGCGCGTCCGCGGCGCAGCTCCAGGCGCTGGGCTACGTGGCTGCGCAGGCCTCCTCCCGCGCGGCCTACGAGCTCCCGCCGCCGGGCGAGCACCGCCGCTGAACACGCGCTCTTCGCGCGCCTCGCGAGTTCCGCTACCCTCTGCGCCCATGATCTCGTCCGCCCACGTGCGCGCCTCCTTCGACGAGGCCGCGCAGACCCTCGCTGCTTTCCTCGCCGACCCGCAGAACCTGGACGCCGTGACGCGCTTCGCCGCGGCGGCGCAAGCGACCCTCGCGCGCGGCGGCCTGCTCATGTCCTGCGGCAACGGCGGCAGCATGTGCGACGCGATGCACTTCGCCGAGGAGTGGACCGGGCGCTTCCGCAAGGACCGTTCAGCGCTCCCCGCGATGGCGTTCTCCGATCCCTCGCAGCTCACCTGTATCGCGAACGACTTCGGCTACGACGAGGTCTTCGCGCGCTTGGTCGACGCCTACGGCAAGAGCGGCGATCTCCTCGTCGCGATCTCGACCAGCGGCAACTCGCCGAACGTGCGCAAGGCCGTCGAGATGGCGCAGCGGAAGGGCATCACCACGGTAGGCCTCCTCGGCAAGGGCGGCGGCGAGCTCCGCTCGCTCGTCGACATCCCGATCGTCGTGCCGCGCGCGACGACCTCGGATCGCATCCAGGAAGTGCACATCAAGATCCTGCACATCGCGATCGAGGCGGTGGAGCGCGCGATGTTCCCGGGATGCTACGGGGCCTGATGGTCGACCTGGCCGAGCGCTGCTCCGCGTCGTCCGCGCCGAGCTTGACGAGGCCACGATCCCAGCTTCAGGATCGGTCGCGAGTCATCCCTCCGCTCCCCGGACCATGAGCTCCGAAAGCTCCGAAGCCGACGACACGCTGGATCTGCTGCGGCGCTGGCATGCCGGCGACGCCTCGGCGCTCCACGTGCTCGTGAGCCGCGATCTCGAGTGGATCCGTGCGCGTGTGCGGCAGCGTCTCGGGGAGGCCCTGCGTGAGCACGGCGACACCGAGGACTTCCTGCAGGAGGCGGTGCTCGACATCCTGCGTTACACGCCGCGCTTCCTCGCCGAGAGCGCCGACACGTTCCGCCGCATCGTCTCGCGGATCGTCGAGAACACGCTCCGCGGGCAGAGCGAGCACTACGGGCGGCTGAAGCGCCAACGTGCGCAGAGCGCTCCGTTGCCGAGCGACTCGGTCCTCGTGCTCGATCTCCGCCTGCGCACGAAGTCGAGCCCCAGCGATCGAGCGGCGCGCAGCGAGGAGGAGGCCTGGCTGCGCCTGGCGCTCGATCTGGTGGATCCCGCCGACCGCGACGTGATCGTGCTGCGCGAATGGGAAGGCCTCTCCTTCGTGGAGATCGGAGAGCGCCTCGCCGTGCCGGAGAACACCGTGCGCATGCGCTTCAACCGCGCGCTGGCGCGCCTGGCCGATCAGGTCGAAGCGCTGCGGCGCGGCGCGCTCTGAGAGCGCCGCCCAGCGCCGCTCAGCGCTGCACGGCGCGCGCGGCGCGCAGGCCGAGGGTCTGGCTCACGAACTCGCGCGATTCCGTCAAGTCTCGATCGCAGCTCCGCGCGAGCTTCAGCAAGTGCGCGAAGGATCCGCCGCGATAGGTGCAGCGCTGCTCGCCGTAGTTGGCGAGGTGTCGCCCATCGCCCGGCAGCGCGGGGCGATCGTAGCGCGCCGTCGGATCGTCCACGAGCTCGGCGACGTTGCCGCAGAGGTCGTGCAAGCCGAAGGCGTTCGGCAGATAGCTGCCGACGGGTGCAGATCCGGCGTGGCCGTCGTCGAGGTCGGCTTCGAAGCGCCAGTTCGCTCCCACGGCTTTCGCGCTGCGATCGGAGACGTTGGCGTAGCGCGCGGCGTCCTTCCGCTCGAACGGCCACGGCGTCGTCGTGCCCGCGCGGCAGGCGTACTCCCACTGCGCCTCGGTCGGGAGCCGCAGCGCGTGTTCTTCCAACGCGGTCGTCGCGAAGCGCTGCGAGAGGGACTCCACGGGATGCCGCCAGGTGGCCGGGCGCAGATTCACCGCGGTCTTCGCCGCGGACTGAAAGCTCGGCGTGTGCCCTCCAGTCAGGCGCTTCCATTGCCCTTGGGTCATCTCGTACTTCGATAGGAAGAAGGGCTCGAGCTCCACCGTGCGCACCGGCCGCTCGTGCTCACGCGATTCGGCATCGTAGTTCGGCGCGGCGGGATCGTCGGCCTGCGCACCCATGGAGAACGGGCCGCCGGGCAAGAGGACGAACACGATGCCCATCTCGTCGCTCGGCTCGAGGGAACCGTCGGCGCGGCGCGAAGGGCTCTCGCGATCGGGCTCGCCGGAGCGGAGATGCACGAACTCCCAGAGCCCGGAGCGCGGATCGGGCCCGAGCGGGACCAGGCCGCGCTGCGGCTTCAGGACGAAGCCCGCGAAGCGCGGGTCCGCGGCGATGGACTCCGCGGACTTCTCCCATAGCTCCGCGGCCTCTTCGACGCTGCGCCGGTGGAGGATCTGGTTCTGCTCGAGCTGACGGCGGACGTACTGCAGCGGAGAGCGCGGCGAGGCGACGAAGAGCTCGAGGCGCGCGATGAGCGCGGCGACCTGGTCGTGCAGGAACTGCTGCTCCTCGGTCGCGAACATCCACGTCCGTCGTTGGCTCACCTTCTCGCGCAGCGAGTCCTCCGCCTCCCGCAAGAGATCGCGACGCGCGGCGTCGGACTCGGGCGTGGGTGATCCGCGCTCGAGGCGAGCCATACGGAACTGGAGCTCCTGCTCCAGCCGTTGCAGGTCCGGGTACTCGGGATGCTCTTCGCGATCCCGCGTCGCCTCCGCCGCCCCATAGGGCAGCGCGTCTCGCCGGAGCTGCGCCAGCATCTCGACCAAGCGCGGGAGCTCGCGCTCGAGCGGCTCGCCATCCTCTCGCAGCCAGCGCGAGAGAGCCCGATCGTCGTCGCTGTCGCTGCGTCGGAACGCCAGCGCGGCGGCTTCGGCGCGATCGAGGCGCACGCCGATGGCGAGGCGCTGCACATCGGAGAGCGCCGCGGCGGTACGCGCGGATTCCTCGCGCAGTCGAGAGGCGTGCGCGCGATCGAGGGCGAAGGCCACGAGCAGCGCGACGACCACGAGGGCGAGGGCGGCCGCCTTCCACGGCTCGCGCCGGAGGCGCCGCAGCCCGCGCTCGAAGGGCCCGGGCCAGCGGGCGCTCACGGCTTGCCCCGTCAGCGTGGCGCGGAGGTCGCGAGCGAACGCGCTCGCCGACGGGTAGCGCCGCGCCGGCGCTTTCTCGAGCGCCTTCAGCGCCACCGCGGCGAGGTCGCGCGACACGGCCGGGTTCAGGTGGCTCGGCGGGACCGGCTCGCGGGAGAGCAGGCTGGCCAGCACCTGCTCGGCCGTCTCGCCCGGGAACGGCAGCTCGAGCGTCAGCGCTTCGTAGAGCACGACGCCCAGGGAGAAGAGGTCGCTGCGGTGATCGAGCTCTTCGCCGCGGGCCTGCTCGGGCGACATATGCGTCGGCGTGCCGGCGCGATCCCCCGTCACGGTCAGCGCCGCGGCGCCTTCGCGATGCGCCACGCCGAAGTCGGCGAGGAGCGCGCGGCCGTCGCTGCGGAGCAGGATGTTGCTCGGCTTCACGTCGCGGTGCACCACGCCGGCGGCGTGCGCGCAGGCGAGCGCGTCGGCGATCTGCGCGACGATCTCGACGACGATCGCGACATAGCTGCTCGCGGGCTCCGCAGCCTCGGCGCTCGAAGAGTCCTCGGGAAGGCTGCCGTGCAGCGCGGCCCGATAGACCGCGGCGCTCGCGCCGTCGAGGCCTGCGCGTCGCACGGCCGCGAGCACGACGGCGAGAGAGGCTCCGTCCACCAACTCCATCGCGAAGTACGGCCGACCTTCGTGCTCGCCGATCTCGATCACCTTGACGATGTTCGGATGGTCGAGCTTGGCGAGCAGACGCGCTTCGCGCTGGAAGCGCCAGAGCGAGCGCTCGCTGAGCAGCATCGACGGCGCGGTGAGGATCTTCAGCGCTACGTGGCGATCGAGGCTCTTCTGCAGGGCCAGGAACACCGCGCCCATGCCGCCCTCCCCGAGGCGGCGCTCGAGGCGATAGCCGCCGATCTCGATCCCGACGCGGAAGCGTTCGCCGCGCGGAGGAGGCAGCGCCTCTGGGAGCGCGGCCTCCGGATCCTCGCCGACGGAGATCATCGGCTCCATCAGCTCGCGCAGCTCGGCGTGCTCGGCCAGGAAGGCCTCGATGTCGGTGCGTTGCGCGGACCGGAACTCGAGGCTCAGGCGAATGGCGCGAGCCAAGCGGCTCGGATCCGAGAGGGGCGTGCTCATGGCGCTCGAGCGCAAGGGGGCAGGGCTGGGCGGGTGCGCATCCCCGGACTCCACCTATAGCCGTTTGCAGGCTCCTAGCGCACCAGGGTTTCCGACGGAGGCTGTGCGGAATGCGACTCGCTGCGGCTAGGGCGCGCAAAGGAGTCTCCATCCCATGCGCATCCCGCTGCTCGCGCTCACCACCCACGTCTTGCTCGGCGTCGCTTTCGCACAGGCGCCAGACAACCCTCCCCGGGACCTTCCCACACGCACCTGTGGCCTGCACGCCCTCGCGGAAGGGCGCTTCGGCGGCATCGTGCCCGGCCTGCAGGTCGTCTTCGACGAGCGCGGTCTCGAGTGCGTGCCCGCGTTGGGGGAGCGCGCACCGCGGCTGCTGCCTTGGCGCTTCGAGCTCGAGAGCTTCGGGCGCGGGGAGGCGCTGCGCGAAGTGAGCGCGAGTTCTCCGAGCGCGCGGGAGCTCGAGCTCCGCTACGAGCGCGACGAGCTGGTCGAGATCTATGCGATGCGCGCCGACGGCGTGAAGCAGAGCTTCGTGTTCGATCGACTACCGACCGGATCTGGAGATCTCGTCGTTCGCGGACGGGTCACCACCGAGCTCCTCGCCGGGAGCGTCGGCGCGGACGGCCTGCGCTTCGAGCTCCCCGAAGTCGGCGGCGTCGTTCTCGGCGCCGTGATCGGCATCGACGCCGATGGAGATCGCGTCGTCGGCTCGATGCGCTATGAAGGCGGCATGCTCGAGTACGGGCTGCCGGCGGAGTTCGTCGAGAGCGCGCGCTTGCCGCTCGTCCTCGATCCGCTGATCGGCAGCTCCAGGTACTTCGATCCGACGTCCACGAACGATGACGATCAGCCGGACCTCGCGTGGGATGCCTCCACTTCGTCCTGGCTCGTCACGTGGGCCCGACGCTACTCCTCGACCACCCGCGGCATCCTGGGCTTGCGTGTCGATGCGGACGGAGCCCCGCTGACGGGCATCCTCATCCTCGACGGGGGGGCCGTGGAGTCGGTGAGCGAGCCGCGCGTCGCGAACATCGCCGGACGCGACGGCTTCGTCGTCACCTGGCGCTCCGCTTCCGGACTCAAGGTGCGCGCGGTGCCGACCTCGGGCGGGCTGCCGACGGCGATCACGATCTACGAGGGGCCCACGTACGGATCGCCGGCGATCGGAGGCGAGGCCTCCTCCTCGGCGGGATTCTCCGCATGCATGGTCACCTCGATCGGCGGAGCCGTGTCGATGCGGATGGTGCTCTATCAAGCGGACGCCACCCTGGTGGTCGGGCCGGCCACGAGCGTGTCCTCCTCTTCGACGAGCCAGTTCGCGACGGCGATCAGCCGCAGCGGAGGCAGCAGCGGGAGCTGGCTGATCGTCTGGTCCCGCGACGCGCCCGACGACAACGTCTGGGGGCGCTTCGCGAATCGCAGCGGAGGCTTCGACTCGGCGGAGTTCCCGATCACGGAGCTCGTCGCGCCCCAGCAGGCACGGAACCCGGAGGTGGATGGCGACGGTGTCAACTTCGTCGTCGCCTATGAGGGGCCTGGGCGATCGGGCTCGCCCCTCCTCGACGTCTACGCGCGCAGCGTGATGCGCCGCGGCGGCGCCGCCGTGCTCGGGCTCGAGACCGCCGTCGCCGCGACGGGGGATGGCGAGGACTCGGCCGCCGTGGCCTGGCTCGGCACCTCGGCCCTCGTGGCCTATCGGCATGGAACGAACGTCGCGACACCGGTCGTGACCACGCGCGTGCGCTCCGTGCATCCCTTCAACTGCTCGGAGTGCGAAGGCGACTTCGCGCTCCTCGGAGCGAGCAGCGTGAGCCAAAGCCCGCGCATCGGCACGCGCTCCGCGAGCGGCGCGCTGACCAGCGCCGAAGCGGCCATCGCCTGGTCGGGGGAATCGCTGTTCCGGCGGCGCATCTACTTCCAGCGCTACCGCGCCGAGAGCGGGTTGGTCACGAACCTGGGCGGCGGCTGCGGGAGTGGCGGGCAAGCGGTCAGCGGCTGCTCGATCTCGCCGAGCCGCGGCAGCCATCAGATGACGGTGCTCGGCGCCGCGCCGTCGGCTCCAGTCTTCTGCGTCCTCGGCTTCGACGAGCTGCGCTACTCCTGCGGCTCGTGCCGACTCATCGCGGACCCCTTCACTGGCATCGTCGCCCCGGCGGTGACGGATGCGAACGGCGATGCGCGCTGGTTTGCGTTCATCGACTTCTACATGACCGGACGCCAGTTCACCTTCCAGTGGATCTCGCCGGGCAGCAGCTGCTTCGGCGGCTTCGACCTCTCCAACGCCTTGCGGGTGACGATCCAATGAGCTCCTCTGCGCATCCCGCGCCCTTCCTCCTGCGTGCCCTGCCCGCGTGGATCGGCGCTCTCACACTTTCTCTGCCGGCGCTGGCGCAGGAGATGCCCGCACGTCCCGCGGCGTCGCGCGAGCAAGTCTCCGCCGCCTGCGGGATGGAGCCCAGCGACGGCGCGTGGCTGGCCTTCGGCAGCAGCTACAAGTGTCGATTCGACGCGGACGGGCTCGAGTTCACGCCGGCGCTCGGAGTGAAGGCCCCTCACAACCTCCCGCTCGAGCTAGCACTCGTCGACATCCGTCGCGGCGAGCGGTTGCTGCATGTCGCGGCTCCGCGCTGCACGCCGCAGGTCCTCGATCGCGCGATCCTCTACGAGCGCGGTGGCGTGATCGAGCGCTACGACGTGCGTCCCGAGGGGCTCGAGCAGTCCTTCGTCTTCCCCGAGCGGCCTCCGGGAAGCGGCGACCTCGTCGTGCGCTGCCGCGTCCGCTCCGAGCTCGAGCCGTCGTGGTCCGCGGATGGAGCGCTGCGCTTCCTCTTCGAGCGCCAGGCGGGGATCGAGATCGGCCACGTCGTCGGCGTCGATGCGGAGGGGCGGCGCACGCCGGGCAGCCTGAAGCTGCGCGATGGCTGGCTCGAGCTCGCGCTGCCCGGCGAGCTCGTCGAGCGCGCGGCGTATCCGCTGACCCTCGACCCTCCGATCGGCACCTTCTTCGCCGTCTCCGGCGCGAGCGACGCGATCGAGTCGGACTGCGCCTACGATCTCGCGAGCGACTCGTTTCTCGTTCCCTACGTCGTGCGCTTCTCGACGAACGACACGGACCTCTACGGGGTCCGCGTCAGCGCCGCGACCGGCGCTCTGCTCGGCAGCGCGATCGCGTTCGAGACGGGGGTCAACTCCGCGCGTCGGCCTCGCGTCGCGGGCATTCGCGCGACGGGACGCTTCCTCGTCGTCTGGACGGAGAGCAATTGGGTGCTCGGTCCCAGGGACATCCTCTGTGCGTCGGTGCTGGCCTCTAGCGGCGCGCGCTCGGCGATCCTGCCGATCGCGCAGAGCAACGCGGACGAGTTCGACGCGGTCGTAGCGGGAGATTCGACCACCAGCGACGACGACGCCGTGGTGGTCTGGGAGACGAGCTCGGGCATCGACGCGTGCCAGGTCTCGGTGCCGGCGGCCGGGAACCCCGCGCTGCAAGCGACCGTGAATCTCGCGAGCGGCGCGGACTTCGATCACCCGACGATCAGCAAGGCCTGCAGCAGCACCTTCCTGGTGATCGTGGGCTGGGACTACACCGGGAACCTGAGCCGCGACCTCGCGCTGCAGCTCATGGACCGCAACCTCTTCTTGATCGGTCCGCGCTTGCTCCTCGGATCCGCGGTGCTCGACGATCAACGACCCGCGGTCGATGGCGGCATGGTGGTCTGGGAGCGCTACTCCTCCTCGGTCGCCAACTCCGCGCGCGATATCCTCTGCGCCACCGTGAGCACCTCGCCGAGCGGGCTCACCCTGCAGACGCCGGCCACCATCCTCGATGGCGACGGCGCCGACGAGCACAGCCCCGATGTCGCGCGGCTCGGCTCGCGCTACTGCGTCGTCTATTGCGAGGGCGCCAGCGCCCTCGAGGACAACGCCTACGCCTGGCTGGTCGATGACGACTGCACGGTCTGCAACGCGCGGATCGACCTCGATGGGCCCACGGCTGGCGCGGTGCGCGAGTCCGGCCCCCGCGTCGCCTCCGCGACCGACTTCGATCTCGCGCGCGATCACGGGCTGGTGAGCTTCAGCGAGGCGCTCAACGTTCCGCCGTTCACCAGCGGGATCAGCGCGCTGCGCGTCGAGAACCAGAGCGCGGGCTTCCCGCCGGTCGATCTCGGCGGCGGCTGCGGCGCGGGAGGGACGCCCTCGACCAACGGCGCCTTCGCCGTGGGGAACGCGACCTTCACGGTCTCCGTCGCCGGTCTCGGCCCCAACGCCGCGGTGTTCTTCAATCTGGGCTTGCCGAGCTTCGGCTTGCCCTGCGGGACCTGCGTGCTGACGAACCCGCTGGTCTTCGAGAGCGCCTCGCGTGCCGGGAGCAGCTACTACAAGGTGCTGCCGATCCCGTGCTCGCCCGAGTTCGCCGGCGCGGTGATCGAGACGCAGTTCGTGACGCTCTCCACGGCGAGCAGCGCTTGCCCGGTCCTCCCCGGCGCCTCGATGACCAATCGGCTGCGCTGGACGCTCTCGTACTGAGATCGCGGCGCGCGGCGCGCGCTGCGATCTCGGATCGCTCCCGGAGTTGCACGTCGAGGTCCTGCCGCTCGCGTTCCCGCCGAGCCAAGGTGGGTACCTGAGCTGCCGCGGGTACGGCCAGGGGAGCGCCTTCGATCCTCTGGCCCCATCGCCGAGTCCGAGTGCGGAGGCTGCCGCTCGTCTCGCACCAGGGCTGCGATCGGCGATGGGCTCGTGCGTCGCGGAGCGGCTCGTCAGTCCCTGCGTCGCTCGTCTGCCGTTCGAGCGGACGGCGCGTCGAGTGCACGGAGGATCTGGTGAGCCGCGCGCACGCGCGCGGGGATCGGGTAGCTCTTGTTCGCCAGCAGCACGATGCCGATGCGGCGCGCCGGGACGAAGGCCACGTACGCGCCGAAGCCGTTCGTCGAGCCGGTCTTCTGGAGCAGCATGTGTTCGCGCGGCGCCTGCGGCGGCATGAGCTCTGTCACCGCGTTCGGCTCGAAGAGGACCTGGGGCGAGTTCCCGGCGAGCAGAGCTTCGAGCGTGGTGGGGTAGGCGAAGAGATCCCAGCCGAGGCCTTGCACGAAGCTCTCGAGCGCGAAGTAGCCTGCGTGCGTCGCGTTGAGCGCGCGCTGCAGCGCGGGATCGTCGACCCGCGGCTCGAGATGCGCTTCGACGAAGTGCAGGAGATCGCTCGCCGTGGTCTTCAGGCCATAGGTCTCGGCGTCGAGGACGCCGGGCGCCACGCGGATCAGCGATCCGTCCGCGCGATGGCCTTGCGCGTAGTCGGCGAGATGCGTCGGAGGAACGCGGATGTAGGTCTGCTGCAAGCCTAGCTTCGGCAGCAGCAGGTTCTGCAGCAGATCCTCGTAGGGCCGGCCCAGGCTGCGCGCCGCGAGCTGGCCGAAGAGGCCGATGCTGGGATTGGAGTAGAGCCGCTGCGTCCCCGGAGGATGCGCGGGGCGCCACGCGCGCAGATACGCGAGGAGCGTCTCCTCGTCCTGCACCTCGTCGGGGAGCTGCAGCGGCAGTCCGCCCGCGGTGTAGGTCGCGAGCTCGAGCAAGCGGATCGCATCGAAGCTGCTGCCCTGCAGCGCGGGCCAGTGCTTGCTCGCGGGATCCTCGAGGGAAAGCGCGCCCACGGCCTCGGCGTAGCAGCCCAGCGCCGCCGTGAAGGTCTTGGTGACGGAGCCGATCTCGAAGAGCGTGTCGCGCGTGACGGCGCGCGAAGGCTCGCCGCGCGACGCGACGCCGTAGTGGAAGAGATGGCGCTCGCCGTCGATCGTCAGCGCGACGGCCAGGCCCGGAAGGTCGTGCTCGGCGAGCAGCGGCAGGATGGCGTCGTTCACGGCGCGTTCGATGCGTTCGCGCTCCGGCGCCACGGCGACCGGCGAGCAGGAGGTCGCGAGAGCGGCGAGGGCGAGCGTGAACGGGAGCCGTGTGCTCGAAGACATGTGTGCTTGGGTGGGGGCGCGGTTTCGCCTGCGATCGACGGGCGAGAGCGTGCGGGAAGATCGGAGGCTTCGGCGTGCTGGTCAAGCACGGGGCGAGAGGTGCGGAACGCGCCGCGACGAGCGAGCGGGTTTTCGTCGGCCCTTCGAAATCTCCGGGGCCTCGCGCTGTAATGGGAGCCGCTCACACCGCTCTCGAGGAACGCCATGCCCCGCGTGCAGCATCCCGATCACGACGACCATCGCAGCATCCTGCGCTTCTTCGGCTTGATTCTCGCTCTGGTCGGCGGCGCATTCACGGGGATCGGGATGCTCTCGTTCTTCTCGGCGTTCGGAGGTGGCGGGATCCCCGACAAGTTCTGGTGTGCGTTCGTCGGTCTGCCGCTGCTGGGCTTCGGCATGATGCTGCTGAAGGCCGGCTATCTCGGCGCCATGAGCCGCTACGTCGCGGGCGAGACGGCGCCGGTCGTCGCGGACGCGGCGGACTACCTGCTGCGTGGCGCGCAGGGGGGAGTGCGCGACGTGGCGCAAGCGATCGGCGAGGGGCTGCGCAGGCCCGAGGCGAAGCCCTGCCCCGCTTGCGGTTCGCCGCAGCGCCCCGATGCGAAGTTCTGCGATGCGTGCGGGAAGGCGATCGCGAGCGCGCTCCTCTGCTCGAGCTGCCGCCACGAGAACGCCGCCGCCGCGCGCTTCTGCAATCGCTGCGGCGAGAAGCTCGGTACCTGAGCTCGCTCTGCTGACACCCATCGAGGCCCACGCGTTCGCTCCGCCGAGAAGGAACCCGTCCGCGCTGGGGCACGATCGCGCTGCTCGTCCTTGCTCTCGCAGCGACCTCGCGCGCGCTGCACCCGTCGATCGCGGGCGCGGGCGCGGGCGCGAGCATGGGGCTGCTCCTCTACTTGCTCGCGCTCTCGCTCTCCGCTGCCGGCTGGCTGCTCGTGCGCACGGACGGCGTCCGCGGCTCTGTCGGGCTCGAGCTCGCGTGGCGCTGGTCGCTCAGCGGGCGCGCCGATACGCGCGCGTGTTGCGCAGCTGCCACGAGCCATCCGCGGCGAGATACCAGATGCTCGAGGTCCAACCGTCGGCGTCGAACGCCAGGGTGCTGCGCACGCGCTGCGTCTGACCCGGCGCGCCGTGGTTGTCGCCTTCGAAGAGGCAGACCTCGTCCTCCCAGCGCGCGGTGCCGACGATGTGCCCGCCGGTCGCGTTCCAGTACCACCAGACGAGCTGGTTCGTGGTGGGATCGACCGCGTAGATCGTCTCGCCTTCGTAGACGATCTGCCCGTCCTTCGTGGTGCGCACCTGATGTCGGTTGCGCAGGAAGCGCCCGCCGAACACCCAGGAGAAGCTCTGCTCGTCGTAGATCTCCGCGTTGAAGGCGGCGGTCCATGTCCCGCCGACCAGCTTCGCGAAGGGCGCGAGGAGCTCGTGGGGTGCAGCCGGCTCGGCGCTGGGCACCGCGGGCTGCGGCGCGGAGGCGCAGCTCGCGAGGCAGGCTGCGCCGAGCCAGGTGGCGCGGGAGATGAAGCGCTGGTTCATGTCCCCCAAGCTGCCAGGGCTGCCGCGCGCGTGCTACATTCCGCACGCGCTCCCCGTCGTTCGGGAGCCCGTGTCAACCGCCCGAGAATCCATGCCCGCATCGCCTTTCGAGCTCCCTCTCCTCGCCCTCTCGTTCCAGGAGAACCTGGGGCTCTACGGAGGCTTCCTCGCCTTCGTCTTCCTCTGCCTCGCGCTCGATCTCGGGGTGTTTCACCGCGAGGCGCACGCGGTCTCCTTCAAGGAGGCGCTCGGCTGGACCGGAGTGTGGGTCTCGCTCGCGCTGCTCTTCAATGTCGGCGTCTACTTCCTCTACCAGCACCAGTTCCTGGGGCTCGGGGAGAACGTGCGCCAGCTCGACGGCAGCTTCCGCGCCGTAGGTGGTCGCGAGGCGGCCGAGCTCTTCTTCGCGGGGTATATCGTCGAGCAGTCGTTGTCGATGGACAACGTCTTCGTCATCGCGATGATCCTCGCGTTCTTCAAGGTGCCGGACAAGTATCAGCACCGCGTGCTCTTCTGGGGCATCCTCGGCGCGCTGGTGCTGCGCGGCGTGATGATCGGCGTCGGCGCGGCACTCATCGCCAGCTTCTCGTGGATCGTCTACGTCTTCGGCGGGTTCCTGCTGCTCAGCGCAATCAAGATGGCGATGATCAGCAGCGAGAACGTCGATCCGAACCAGAACCCGGTGGTGAAGCTGACGCGGCGCCTGATCCCGATCACGCCGAACTTCGAGGGCTCGAAGTTCTTCACGCAGTGGAACGGGCGCCGCGCGGCGACGCCGCTCTTCCTCTCCCTCGTGCTGGTCGAGTTCACCGACCTCATCTTCGCGGTGGACTCGATCCCCGCGATCTTCGGGATCACCGCCGATCCGTTCCTGGTGTTCACCTCGAACGTCTTCGCGATCCTCGGGCTGCGCTCGCTCTACTTCTGCCTCGCGAACTTGCTCGAGAAGTTCCGCTACCTGAAGCCGGCGCTGATCCTCGTGCTCGCGTTCGTCGGCGCGAAGATGCTGCTCGTCCACTCGCCGCTGAAGATCGACACGACGGTGTCGCTGCTCGTGATCCTGGGCCTGCTGGGCTCCGCCGTCGTGCTCTCGATGGCGATCCCCGCGCGGCCGGGCGAGCTGGAGAGCCTGCCGGGTCCCGAGGGCATCCTCGATCCCTTCGCTGGGCTGCGGAAGAAGAAGGACGACGAGCCCGAGGCCAGCTGAGGCGCGCCCACCCGTTCCCTCGTGGCGCGGACTTGCTATCCTTCCGGCCTCCAACGGCCGGAGTGATCTTCATGCGCCTTCGAGGCTTCGTCGCCAGCTCGGTTCTCCTCCTCGCGTCCAGCCTCTCCGCGCAAGACGCGGCATTGCATTGGCCCCGCTGGCGCGGTCCCCTCGAGACCGGCGAAGCGCCGCTCTCCACGCCGCCCACCGAGCTCTCGCTCGAGAAGAACCTCGCGTGGTCGACGGTGATCCCGGGCTCGGGGCACGCGACGCCGATCGTCGTCGGCGAGCATCTCTATCTCCTGACCGCGGTGCCGCTGTCGCCGAAGGAAGGGGAGAAGCCCGCGGCGGAGGCACCGACGCCGCCGCCCGCAGAGCCGCGTGAGGAAGGTCGCGGCGGACGTGGGGGTCGCGGGGGGCGCGGCGGCGGTCGCGGTGAGCGCGCGCCGCTCGTCGAGCACGAGTTCCGCGTCGTCGCGGTCGAGCGCGCGAGCGGCAAGATCGCGTGGAGCACGCTCGTGCGCACCGCGAAGCCGCACGAAGGCGTGCATCAGACGGGCAGCTACGCCGCGGCGTCGCCGGTCACGGACGGGAAGCGCCTCTACGCGTCCTTCGGCTCGTTCGGCGTCCACGCGCTCGACCTGAGCGGCAAGCTGCTCTGGTCGAAGTACCTGGGGCCGATGACGATGCGCGGCGAGTTCGGCGAAGGTGCGTCGCCGAACCTGCACGACGGGATCCTCGTCGTGCCGCACGACCACGAAGGCGAGTCCTTCGTGGTCGCGCTGAAGGCCGAGAGCGGGGAGGAGCTCTGGCGGAAAGCGCGCAGCGAGAAGTCGAATTGGTCGACGCCGCTGATCCGCGAGGTCGGCGGTCGCGCGCAGGCGATCCTCGCCGGTGCGACGCGCTCCATCGCCTACGACCTGAAGACCGGCGAGGAGCTCTGGCACACGACCGGCATGACGCAGAACGTCGTGCCCGCTCCGA
Source organism: Planctomycetota bacterium (assembly GCA_016719295.1). Taxonomy (GTDB): domain Bacteria; phylum Planctomycetota; class UBA1135; order UBA1135; family JADKAF01; genus JADKAF01. The sequence continues at coordinate 3,791,601 of JADKAF010000001.1, read as the reverse complement.
TGTGCGTCGACGGCATCGTGTACCTGATCAGCGGCTTCCGCGGTGCGGCGTTGCAGGCGATCGCGCTCGCCGAGGCCAAGGGGGACGCCACCTCGTCGTCGGCGATGAAGTGGAGCTATGCCAAGGGCACGCCCTACGTTCCCTCGGCCACGCTGGTGAACGGGCGCCTCTACTTCTTCCAGAACAACACCGGCATGCTCTCCTGCCTCGACGCGAAGACGGGGACGCCGCACTACGCGCAGGAGCGCTTGGAGGGCATCTCCTCGGTCTACGCCTCGCCGCTCGCCGCCGGTGGGAAGATCTATCTCGCGAGCCGCGAAGGGAACATCGTCGTGCTGAAGGACGGGCCCAAGCTCGAGGTGCTGGCGCAGAGCGAGCTCGGCGACGCCTTCGACGCGTCGCCGATCGCCGTGGGCTCGCACCTCTATCTGCGCGGCCACGCGAAGCTCTACTGCTTCGCGGAGCAGGGCGCGCGCTGAGCGGTCGCCCTCAGGTGCGCGTTGGGAGCTTCGTTCCGAGCTCCTCGACGCGCATCACTTCGGAGCCCGTGCCGCCGATGCGCACGCTGGTCGAGAGCTCGGTGGATTTGTAGGCGGTGCCTTCCTTTGTCGCCGCCTGCGCTTCGATGCTGAGCAGCATCGGAGCGTTGGTCGGGTCGGGACGAGTGATCGACAGGGACTTCCTGGAGCCGTCGACGGCGAGACCGCGTACGAGCACTTCCTCGTATTCTGTCTCGCGGCCTGCTTCGTCGAGGAAGACGCGCACGAACTCGCCGTCGTCGACCTGATAGCGCATCGACCAGCCGGGCTTCTTGCCGCCGTCGATCTTGCAGCCCGGCACATGTGCTCCCCAGATCGGCCCCCCGGTATCCATCCCGATGATGACCTGGAGCTCCAGGATGTCGCCTTCGGGATCGCTCGTATCGATGCGCAGGTGCTCGGGGTCGGTGCGCTGGAGGTCGCGCTGCAAGAGATCGAGGCCGGCGCCGCGTGCGTTCGCCTCCTGCGCGACGGAGACCGTCTCGTGCATCGAGTCCATGGTCCCGCGGAAGAAGGCGATCGAGCCGACGCTCATCACGCCGAGGAGCGCGGCGGAGACGGAGATCTCGAGGATCGTATAGCCCGAAACGGATGAGGTGGAGCGATGGCCACGGCGAGCGAGGAGACGCATGTGGGGATTAGTACTCGAGGTCCTCGGGGGGAGGAGCATCGAAGCCTAGCCTTGATCTCGCGCGCCAGTGGAGGAGATCTCTTCCGGCGCGCGGACGCGCAGCTGGCCTCGCCCTTGCGAGGCGTCGAGACGCTCGTGAGGATGCCTGCATGAGGAAGCTCGAGGATCTCCCCACGCCGTGCGCGATCGTCGATCTCGCTGTGCTCGAGCGGAACACCCTGCGCATGGCGGCGCGAGCGCATGCGCTCGGCGTGCGCCTGCGTCCCCACGTGAAGACGCACAAGTGCCCAGAGATCGCGCGACTCCAGGTGCGCGGGCACTTCGGCGGGATCACCGTGTCGACGCTCGCGGAGGCGCGCGCGTTCGCGGCGGCGGGGTTCCGCGATCAGCTGTGGGCGCTGCCGGTGCCGCTCGATCGCCTCGCGGAGGCGAGCGTGCTCGCGCGCGAGATGGAGCGCTTGGAGCTGCTCGTCGATCACGCGAGCACGATCGACGCGCTGGAGTCCGAGGCGGTGCGCAGCGGCCGGCCTCTCGAGGTGCGGCTGGAGATCGACTGCGGCGATCATCGCTCGGGGGTCGATCCCGCGAGCCCGCAGGCCTTCGCCCTCGCCGAGCGGCTGGCGTCTTCGAGCTCGCTGCGTTTCCGGGGGCTGCTGACACACGCCGGACACTCCTATGCCTGTCGCGATGCGGAGGCGATCGCGCGTGTCGCCGAAGAGGAGCGCGCGGTCAGCGCGGGCTTCGCCGACGCGCTCCGCTCACGTGGCATCGCGATCGAGGTCGTGAGCGTCGGCTCGACCCCGACGCTGCACCACGCGCGCTCGCTCCAGGGTGTCAGCGAGGCGCGGCCGGGGAACTACGTCTTCCACGACGCCTTCCAGGTGGCGATCGGGAGCTGCGTTCCCGCGGACATCGCGTTCACCGTCCTGGCCACGGTGGTCGGACACTATCCCGAGCAGCGGAAGGCGATCCTCAACGCCGGTGCTTTGGCGCTCTCGAAGGACCCGGGAGCGACACACGTCGATCCCGGGATCGGCTTCGGGGTCGCGATGGATCTCGAGGGGCGTTCGCGTGCGCAGCTCTTCGCGCTGTCCCAAGAGCATGGGCAGATGCGCTGGGAGGGAGGCGCAGACGGCGCCGCGTTCCGTCCCGGCGCGCGTGTGCGCATCGCGCCGAACCACTCCTGCCTGGCCGCGGCGTGCTTCGACGCTTACCATCTGGTGGACGGCGATACCGTCGTCGAGACCTGGAAGCCGGCGCGCGGATGGTGAAGTCAGAGCCGCCGTCTGCCGCTCGCTTCACTCTCTCGCTTCCCGGGATGCGACGCATGCTCCTCTCCTCGCGCAACGCGGCCATCGCGGCGCTGCTTCCTCCCTCGCGCAACGCGGTGATCGCGGCGCTGCTCCTCCCCTCGCGCAACGCGGTGATCGCGGCGCTGCTCCTCGCCGCGTGCAGCGGGGGGCCGAAAGCGCCGATCACGAGATCCCGGAGAGCCCGGAGCTCCAGGGCAAGGCGTTCTATGTCGCCGACCTCGACGGGCTCTGAGGCGCGACCTGAGTACGAAGGGTCGAGACGACCCTGGCACGCCTGGATGGCGTGCTTCGAGTAAAGGCCGGTTGGCGCAGCGACCGAGCGACGATCGTCGCGGAGCCGGGTGCCGCCATCGATCGCGAGCGGCTGAACGCGGCCCTCGAGGGCGAGTTCGTGGTCACGGCGCTCCGCCGGGAGCGTTGAGCTGCTGCTTCCTCTCTCGCTTCGCACTCCCGTCCCGCTTCGCATTCCCGCTCCGCTTCGCATTCCCGTCCCGCTTCGCACGGCGGCGGCTGCGCCAGGCGTGCCAGAGCGCCGGTACGACCAGGAGCTTCCGCACGAGGCCGTGGCGGCGTAGCTCCGCTTCTTCGCTCTCGCCGAGCATCTCGGGAGCGTAGCGCGCGCGGTACTTGAGGAGCGCCGAGCGGTCGGTGAACCTGCCGAGCGCCAGGAAGAGCGAGCCCACGAGCGGCCAGCGCCCGAAGGCCACCGCGGAGCTGAAGTCGATGAGCCACGGCAGGCCGCGCTCGTCGACGATCAGGTTCGTCTTCGTGCGGAGGTCGAGGTGCGCTATGCCGCGCTCGTGGATCTGCGCGAGCAGGCGCTCCAGCGCAGCGAGGAAGCGCTCGGGGTCGCCAAGCGCTTCTCGAGAGAGCGGCCGGCCGGGCACGAACGCGATGATCAGCGCGCGCCGATCGGGCGCGGGCAGCATCTCCGGCACGCCGTCGATGCCCTGGAGCAGCCCGTAGGCGCGCCGCTCGCGCCAGAGGCTGAAGGGGCCGATCACCCAGCGCCCGAGCCAGGAGCACGGCGCATAGTCCTTCAGGATCCAGTCGCGGCCGTTCCAGCGGAAGCGCGCCACGCGCGCACTCGTGAACCCCGGCCGCTGCAGGTCGGAGACCAGCTCGGAGAGGATCTCGGTTCGCCGGGGAGAGGGTACGGGGCGAGGTGGCATCGATGGGTGGGCGGAGTGCCGCAGATCGTAGCAGGCTTGAACCATGCGGGAGGAGTCGCCATCCTTCGTACTTTCTCCTGCTCCCCCTCTTCGCGCTCGGCACTCATGACGAAGGAACTCTCGATCCGCCAGGGCATCCTCTACGCGCTCGTCGCCGGCATGGTCGTGCTGGCCCGGCCGGAGCTGCCGACCTTCCTGGCCGGAGCGGCGCTCGCGTTCCTGGGGATCGCGCTGCGCGTCTGGGCCTGCGGCTATCTCCAGAAGAACAAGCGCGTCGTGAGCTCGGGGCCTTACGCCCGCGTGCAGCACCCGCTCTACCTCGGCACGGCGATCATCACCCTCGGGGCGATCCTCGCCGGCGGCTCGCCGCATTGGCCGGCGTGGCTGATCTGGGGCGTGATCGGCCCGGCGTTCTTCACTTACTTCTATCTCTTCTACTTCCCGAAGAAGCAGCGCGTCGAAGGCGATCGCCTCGAGCGCCGCTTCGGCGAGGAGTACGCGCGCTTCCGCCGCGAGGTGCCGCCGTTCCTTCCGGCGCTGCGCCGTTGGCCGCTCGCCGATCGCGAGCCGTGGAGCCTGAAGACGCTGCTCTCGAACCACGAGCTCGAGATGGACCTCCTGATCGCGATCCTCTTCGCCGCGCTCTGGCTCCCCGGCCGCATCTTCTGACCTCACTGCACCGTAGAGATGCCCGGCACCTTCGCGGCGCAGTGGGCTCAGCGGGGGAGGGAGAAGAGGGGGGCGCCGAGCTCGGCGAGGCGTGGCTCGACGCCGAGGCCGGGGGCGCGTGAGGCGGCGAGGCGGCCGTTCGCGCGCTGCGGCGCGCCGTCGGCGTAGCTGCAGCTCACGTAGGAGTTGAAGTCCGTCGACGTGAAGAGGTGCTCGGGCGGCGTCGAGTGCGCGAGGTGCGCGATCGCCGCGGTGATCACGTCACCGCCCCAGGAGTCCTCGATCGTGAGGCCCAAGCCGAGCAGCACGCCGAGATCCCGCGCCTCGGCGGCGCGCGTGAGGCCGCCGAGCTTCGAGATCTTCAGGTTCACGCAGTCGGCGGCGCGATCGGCGCCGCACTTCAGCAGCATCGCCGCGCTGTCGATCACCTCGTCGAGCACGAAGGGCAGCTCGCTGCGGCGGCGCAGCGCGAGGCAGGCCTCGTAGTCGGCGCAAGGTTGCTCGATGTAGACATCGATGTCGCGGACGGCCTTCACGACGCGCGCGGCCTCGTGCGGGAGCCAGCCGCAGTTGGCATCGGCGATCAGGATCTCGTCGGGTCCGAGCACGTCGGCGACGGCGTAGATGCGGTCGACGTCCTCTTCAGGGCGTCCGCCGACCTTGAGCTGGAAGCGGCGATAGCCTTCCTCGCGATAACGCGTGACGCTCGCGGCCATCTCGTCGGGCGATTCCATCGAGATCGCGCGGTAGAGCCCGAAGTCCTCGCCGTAGCGCCCGCCGAGCAGCTCGCAGACCGGCAGGCCCACGCTCTTGCCGAAGAGGTCCCAGCACGCCATGTCGAGCGCCGACTTGGCGTACGCGTGGCCCTTCAGCGCGGCATCCATGTGGCGCGCGAGCTTCTTCGGCTGCGTCGGATCCTCGCCGAGGAGCGCCGGTGCCAGCTCGCTGATCGCCGTGCGCGCACCGTTGGCGTAGGCCGCGAGATAGGCCGGTCCGAGCGGGCACACCTCACCCCAGCCGTGGAGGCCGTCCTCCGTCTCGATCCGCACGAGCGTCGCATCGAAGACCTCTACCGAGCGGCCGCTCGACCACTTGTAGCTGCCTTCGCGCAGCGGGAGATCGAGCTTCCAGACGTCGATGCGGGCGATCTTCACGAGGGCGTCTCCGACGGGGACGGGGGCGATTCAGCGCGCGGTGAGGCCGCGGCGAGTGACCAAGTAGGTGGCGAAGCTGCCGAGCCAGTGCTCGCCTTCGTAGCTCTGCACCTCGAGTGCGTGGAGGCCCGCTTCGCGATGCGTGCGCGCGACGGCGTCGAGGGACGCACGGCGCGGATCGCCCTCGGGCAGGTGCGCGGCGATGCCTTCGAGCGCCCAAGCACGCGCGAGGTTCAGCCCGTCGAGGTGCACGAGCTTGCCGTCGCTGCGATCGGTGACCACCGCGGGCGGCAGCCAGTCGGCCGAGCCGTCGTGCGCGATCTCGGGCAAGAAGACGCCGAGCCACGCGGCGAAGGCTTGGCGCGGCAGCACGCGGCGCAGGAGATCCGCCTCCTGCAGGCACGGCGAGAGGAAGTCTTGACCAGAGGGCTCGAACTGCAGCGTGCAGCCGCGATCGCGCGCGTGGTAGTGCAGCGCTCGCTCCACGATCAGCGCTTCCATCGCCTGATCGCCGCGGCTGCGCGCCCAATCGAGCACGAGCGCGAGCGCGAACGCGGTCTGCGAGTGCTCGCCCGTGCGGATCGGGTGCGAGAGCTTGGGTAGCCAGCCCTTCAAGCGCTCGGCGGCGAGCGCCTCCAAGGGCGAGAGCGCGGCGCTCCAGCTCCGCGCGTCGGCGTCGTCCCACTCGGAGAGCTCGGCGCAGAGCTGCAGGAACCACGCGAGCCCGTACGGTCGTTCGAACGACGTGCGCCCCGCACCCTGCAGGTAGCGCAGCTCGCCGGCGACGTTCTCCGCGGTGAAGCTCGCGGCGAGCTTGCCCCGCGCTTCGGCGGCGAACGGCGCGCGCGGATGGAGTCGCACGAGACGAGCCAGGAGCCAATGCCCGTGCACTGCGGAGTGCCAGTCGAAGCAGCCGTAGAAGACCGGGGTCAGCTCCCGCGGCGCTCGCGCATCGGCGTCGCTCGCCAGCACATGCGCGATCTTGTTCGGGTACTCCTGATGGACGCACTTCAGCGCGAGGCGCGCGAAGCGCTCGACCCGCGCGAGCTCGGCGGGTGCCCCGAACTCCTGGGCCGCGGCGCCCTGATGCAAGCTCGTCGCGAGCAGCGCGCCGAGCACGAAGGAAACCCGTCGCAAGGAAGGTCGTGCCATGGCCGCTGGAGAAGGTCGAAGGGCCCCGAGGGATGCGGCGCATGGTACCTTTCCGGGCTCCCGCTCGTCGCGCTTCGCTCGGAGGATTCGATGCACGCTCTGTCGATCCCGTCGCGCTGGTCCGCCCTGCTCCTCGCACTCGGCCTCTACGCGCCTGCCGACGCGCAGCGCTTCGGCATCGACGAAAGCGTCTGGAGCTACCTCGCCGAGAAGTACGACCAGAACAAGGACGGCCGCATCGAGCCAGCGGAGTACGACCGCGGCGCAGAGAAGTTCGCCGCTTACGATCGCGATGGCGATGGAGTCGTGAGCGAAGCTGACTTCGCCGCGGACGCCGCAGGTCGCGGCGCAACGAATCGACGTCGAGCCGGGCGAGAGCTTCTCGGGCAGGTCGCGCGCCGCGCCGACGCCGATCGCGACGAGACCGTGAGCCGCGCAGAATGGAGCGCCTACGTGACAGGCCTCGCGGCCGACGCTGCCAAGGGCGTGGATCTCGCGGCCCTGCTGCCCGCGCCGACTCGTCCCGGGCGTGCGCCGCGCGGCGCTCGCGGGCCGGCGCAGGACCCGCGGGTCCTCCTCGAAGCACTCGATGCCGACAAGGATGGCGTGCTCCACCGCGACGAGCTCCGAGAGCTCTTCCCCCAGCTCGATGCGAATCGCGACGCGAAGCTCGCCGGCACCGAGCTCGGGATCGCGCCCAAGCTCCCGCGCGCCGGCGACATCGCCCCGGACTTCGATCTCCCCCTGGCGAAGGACACGACGAAGTCCGTGAAGCTCTCCGGCTTCCGCGAGAAGAAGCCGGTCGCGCTGATCTTCGGCTCCTATACCTGACCGCCGTTCCGCGCTTCAGCCGGTCGGCTGAAGGAGCTCTACGCGCGCTACGGGAAGGACGTGCAGTTCTACATCGTGTACATCCGCGAGGCGCACGCGCTCGATTCACGAGCCCCGATGACCTTCGGCTCCGTCGAGGACCCCATCGATCTGAAGGAGCGGACGCTGGTCGCCAGCAAGTGCGTGAAGGACTTGGATCTCCCGATGGAGGCGCTGGTCGATCGCCTCGATGACGCGGTGAACCTGGCGTACGGAGGTTGGCCCGATCGGCTCTACCTGGTCGGCCGCGACGGCAAGATCGCTTACGCTGGCGGCAAGGGGCCCTTCGAGTTCCGCCCCGAGGAGCTCGAGCAGGCGATCGAGCGCGAGATGGCCGTGGCGAAGGCTCCCGTGGACCACCCTGCCAACGAGAAGAAGCATTGAGCTCCGAAGCTCCCGACGTGCGCGTGCTGATGGAAGGCCCGCGCTCCTACCTGCGCGAGATCGAGGACGCTCTGCGCGCGGCCGGCATCGCGAGCGAGATCGTGCGCCCGCCGCACGGCTGCGGCTCGGGGTGAACGACGAAGCTCTGGCTCGTGGTCGCGAGCCGCGATGTCGTACCGGCCCAACGGGCCGTGGAAGCGCATTGGGAGGCGGATCTCTCCGCGGAGGCCCGCGAGCGATCTCGTACCGTGATCGATCTCGACGCGGAAGAGAACGCGTGCCCTGCGTGCGGTGCGCGCTTCCGCACCTCGGCCGGCCGCTGCGGAGACTGCGGCTTGCGCTTCGGTTGAAACTCGGCGCACCCTGGGCGAAGGTGCCCGCATGAGCACCTTCGAGATCTCGGTGCGCTTCTTCCTGCAGCTCGCCACCTTGCTCGCGGCGTGTCGAGTCGTCGGCGCGTTGGCCCAGCGCCTCGGCCAGCCGCAGGTGGTGGGCGAGATGATCGCGGGCGTCCTCCTCGGCCCTTCGGTCTTCGGCGCCTTCTGCCCCGAGGTCCTCGCCTGGCTCTTCCCGCGCGAGACGCGGCCGGTGTTCTTCGCGGTGAGCCAGCTCGGGCTGGCGCTGTACATGTTCCTGGTCGGGCTCAGCTTCCGCCGCGAGCACTTCCGGAGCGAGTTGAGCGGAGCCGCGGCGGTCTCGTTGGCGGGCATGGCCGTGCCGTTCGCCCTCGGCGCGCTGCTCTCGCTCGCGCTCCACGGCCGGAGCGGCTTCTTCGCTCCGACCGCGAGCCATCTCGAAGCGGCGCTCTTCCTCGGCGCCTCGATGTGCATCACGGCGTTTCCGATGCTCGCGCGCATCCTCGTGGAGCGCGGCCTCGCGAGCTCGAAGCTGGGAACGCTCGCGCTGGCGGCCGGAGCGATGGACGACGTCGCCGCATGGTGCCTCCTCGCGATCGTGCTCTCGACCTTCTCCGACGACGCGAGCACGGCGGCTCTCGCGCTCGGCGGCGGCGCGGCTTACGCCGCGGTCGTCCTCGTCCTGGGGACGCCGCTCTTCCGGCGCCTCGGCGAGCGCGCGCAGCGCGCGGGCGAGCTCACGCAGGGGCTCTTCGGCATCACCTTGATGCTGGTGATGCTGGGCTCGTGGTTCACCGACGCGGTGGGGATCTACGCGGTCTTCGGTGCGTTCCTGATGGGGATCGCGATGCCGCGCGGCTTCTTCGCCGAGCAGCTACGCAAGCAGCTCGAGCCGCTCGTCGTGGTGCTGCTGCTCCCGCTCTTCTTCACCTGGTCGGGATTGAACACGCGCCTCGATCTGCTGGTCTCGCCCGAGCTCTGGCTCATCGCGCTCGCGGTTCTCGCCGTCGCGATCGCCGGCAAGGGGCTAGCGTGCTTCGCCGCGGCGCGCTGGCGCGGCATCTCGCTACGCGAGTCCGTCGCGATCGGCGCGCTGATGAACGCGCGCGGCTTGATGGAGCTGATCCTGCTCAACATCGGACGCGAGCGCGGCCTGATCGGGCCCGAGCTCTTCAGCGTGCTCGTGCTCATGGCCGTGATCACCACGCTGATGGCGACGCCGATCTTCGAGCGAGCGCTCGGCAAGGGCTACGCGCGCTCGGAGTGATCCGCGTCAAGCGATCGCGCGCCGGGCGGAAGCACGACTCCGGCCCTCTGCGCGATCTCCCTGGCCAGGGACTCGAAGATCGTCTCCGCGTCGCGAACCATCGCGGCGTGACTGCCGATGGCGCCATCGGAAGCGCGCAGATCGAAGACGGGCTTGCGAGCTTCCAGCGCCATCGGCATCAAGCTCCGGAAGTGCCGCAGCATGGCGATGCGGGCCGGATCTTCTCCCTCCGGAGGCGCTTGCTCGAGGACTCGCGAGTGGAACTCGGCGGGGAAACGCTGGATCCAGCGAGAGTAGGCGTTCGCGGGTTCATTGCGCTTCTTCGCGGCATGCTGCAGCACGACATAGCCCAGCGCTTGCATGGCACCGGATGGCAGTGAAATCTCCTGCATCGATCGAGCGAGCTCGCGGCGCTTGGCCCAGCCCTTGCGCCACTCGGCAAGCGTAGGGCCGAGGTTCTGGAGACCGCGCAGAGAGTAGAGGTCCGCCGAGAGCGGCACGACGACAGCATCCGAAGCGACGAGCGCTGCGCGATTCAGCGCGCCGAGACTAGGGCCGACATCCAGGAAGGCGACATCCGCGCTGCGCCGCTGTGCTGCTTCGCGGATCACTCGGTGAAAGGCCGTCGTCACTCGAAACGCATCGCGGGCATTCGCGGGGTTGTCGTCCAGGCAATCGGACCACGCTTCCGTGAGGCGCTGCTCGAAGCGCGAGAGCCAGAGGTCTCCCGCGATGACGCCGATGCCATCGATGTCCTCGACATGCGCCGGTCGGATGTCGCCGAGGCGCTCGATCAAGGGTTCGATGGCTCCGTAGATGGTTCGCGAGGGAGAGGCCTCCCAGAGCCGAGCCAGACGCTCGTCGTCGAGGAACGCGGAGGTCAGGTTCGCTTGAGGATCCAGGTCCGCGACGAGGACTCTCGCGCCCAGGCGATGGAACATCCAGGCGACGTGATACACGAGCGTGGTCTTGCCGACGCCGCCCTTGTTGTTGAAGAAGGTGATGGTCTTCAGCGTGCTCACGGGCGCTTCGGGAGAACCACGAGGAAGTGGTTCTTGCTGGGTTGGAACTGGGCTGCGGCGGAGCCGTTCTCCTTCATCGCCGCTTGCGTGCGATGCACCCCGCGGCCGAAGCGATTCACAAAGCCGAAGGTCTTGGCCACTTCTGCCAGGATCGGGTTCCGATAGGCGACGCGAGGAAACTCCTCCGCAGCCATGCCGCCGAAGAGCCCGCCGGGATTCCATACCTCCAGGCGATCGTCGAAATGCTGGATCAGAACTCCCGCGCTGTCTTCGTAGTCGCGATGGATGACCGCGTTCGCAAAGACCTCATGCAGCGCCGCCTTGGGGTAGTCGAAGGCCGTCTTCTCCTGCAAGGTCAAGAGCTCCAGCAAGCGCGGAGAGCATAGGTCGTCGGCAAGGCTGTTCAAGCTGCGCAACACTCCGTAGAGGTCGCCATCGATGCGACGCTCCGCGCTGATGTCCGCCCCGGGGTCCGCCCCTCTATACCGCACGTACTGAACGTAGGCGCTCGGTACGAAGAAGCGCGGGTTCTTGCCGAGGGCGAGGATGCCGGCATGCGTAGGACGCCCTCCTCGCGCACACAGGCGCAGCGATTCGAGCTGATGCTCGAAGCTCCGGTGGTTCTCTTCGATCACTTCGCGCGATAAGGCGAAACGGCGATACGCTTCGAACAAGCCGAGATCGAGATCGTCGAGCGTGGACTCTGCGCAGGCCCGGGCATCCCAGGAGAGCGCAAGCGAGGCACGACGCTCCATGAGTCGGCGCTCGTCGGCTTCCGAAGCGATGGCTCGCCGAGGACCGACGCGCACCCAGACCGTGCCGCGGTAGCGCACGGGAGGAAGTGGCGAAGGAAGCACCTCTACGGCAGCGACAGGGCCGGTCGGTGTCTCGAGCTTCGAGACGTTGAGGCTGGGAGGCGGTAGGAGGTTGCCGTCCGCGCGAATGGCAGCCAGGTTCTGGAGGAGCTGGTCATCGATCAGCCCTCCATCGCTGTTGCCGTCCTTGTCCGCGCCCACGAAGAGATAGCCCGGCCGACCGCTGCCGGCGAGATCATTGGCGAAGGCGCAGATGGCTTGGCCGAACTTATCGGTGTCCCGGCGCGAAGTCGTGCGCTCCGAGCGTTCGGATTCGACGTCGCGCAGCAGCTCGAGGGCTTCGGACGCATTCACGCGGGGAGTCTATACGGGAGCTCCTCGCGTCCGGAAGGCTTCGTCCCTCCTTCGATCGCTCAGCGCTCCCTCACGCACACATCCAGCACATCGCTCGCGTAGCCACCGGCCGCGCCGAGGACGAAGGCCTGGAAGTAGACGTGCGCCGGTCCGCTCCAGCCCGCGGCACCCAGGTCGAGCGGCAGCGCGATCGAGCCCGTGCCCGTCGCGAGCGGCAAGACGGCGTCGAGCGATGCGCCGAGCGCGCAGCCGCTGCCGAAGCTCGTGAGCGGCCAGGGCAGGATCGGGAGCCCGAGCAGCTCGCGTCCGGAGAGGCCCACGACGAGGAAGCCCGTGCGGCCCGGCTCGAGGGAGCCGAGCTGCAAGGAGAGCGGCCCCTGGAGCGCCGGATCGTAGGCCGGAGCACCTTGCAGCGCGATCGACGGAGCGAGCGCGCCGCTCGGGGCGCAGGCGAGCGGCACGCGGGTCGCACCCGCGCTCTCGCCCTGCGCGAGGAGGGCGACTTCGGCGGAGCTCAGCGCTCGTCCGTAGAGGCGGAAGTCGTCGATCTTGAAGAAGCGCGTCGCCGAGGAGCTCTCATCCGCGTGAGCACCGACGTAGAACTGCCGGCCTTCCGCCGTCGCGACGGAGCTCACGCCGGCGGGATAGGGGCGCCGCAGATCGAGCTGGCCATCGGAGTACCAGCGCGATTCGCGCGCGGCGTCGTCGCAGACGAGCGTCAGCACGATCCAGCGCGGGACCTGCACGATGCGCGAGCTCGAGACATCGCCGAGCGGGGAGCCGCGGAACGCGATGCGCAAGCCGGCGAAGCCGCTCGAGAAGCAGCGGAAGCCGTCGAGCTCTCCCGAGCCGAAGAAGTACGCTAGCTCGGTCTCGATCTGTGGCTGCAGGATCATCTTCTGTCGCCAGGAGATCGTGAACGAGCCCGTGATCCGCAGCGGCCAGCCCGTCGGTACGATGTTCTGGAAGGGCGGGGTCTGTGCTACGCCGAGACAGCCACCGAGCTGCCCGAATCGATCGCTCGGACCATAGCGAGCGTCTTCTGCCGGAGCCGACCAGGAGCTCGTCACCAGGGTGGCGAAGGGCGGCGCAGGCGAGGGCGACGCGTCATTCGCGAGGACGCGGCCGAAGGGCTCGTTGAAGCGGTAGTGCAGCAGGTCCGGTCGCGGAGCCTGCTGTGCCGCGAGGGCGTTGGCGAAGGCCGCCGCGAGAAGGAGCGCGGCGAGCCCGCGCGACGAGAGAGTTCGGAATGGGGGAGTTCGGAACAAGGGGCGCTGCTCCTTTCGCGATCCGCGCTCTGCCTGCTAGCCCCAAGAAACTAGCAGCCTGTTGAAGAAGTCATTCGGGCTCAAGAACGCGCCTCGGTCGCCCCGCCTTCGTTGCCGGAACCTTGCTGAAACGCCCGCTTCAGCGCCGGTTCCTGCGCCTCGACGGGACGCCCGATGCATCGTTCTCAGCCTCGAAGCACTTCTTCAACAGGCTACTAGCCCAAAGAAAAAGGGCGCGCCTCCCTGCCGAAAGAGGCGCGCCCGCGAGGTGCCGGGATATGAGCCCGGGCTGCTTCGGAGATCGTGAGATCGAAGGAAGAGAGAGAGGAGGATGACAGCCCGGATTGGCACTTCGCAGAGCAGAGCAATGCAGCTGCTGCTCCTCTCGCCGAGCGGAGCGAACTCCGACCAGCGAACGACCAGAGTTTCGAGTCGCCTCGAAGCGCTGCCAATGGGCTAGGCGGCGTAGGAATGGGGAAAGCGCTCCCGCTTCCCGCCGCGCAGGGTCGCAACCGAGGAGCTTTCCTAGTAACTTGCGCCGCCCTTCCCGAACATCTCCCTGCCTCGCTCCCGCGCCGCCGACATGACCGCGCCGATCGCCGCCCCTGTGACCGCGGAGAACGAAGCTCTCCGAGCTCCCGCGGCCGGCGAGCAGTCGTCGTTCTATTACGCGTTCCTGCTGCTGCCCGCGGCCCGGCGTCGCGCGATCCTCGAGGTCTATGCGTTCCTGCGCGCCGCGGACGACGCGGTGGACGAGCCGGGGGCGCTGCCGCTCGAGGTCTGGAGCGCGGAGCTCGATCGAGTCTACGGCGGCGCCGAGCCCGAGCAGGAAGCAGGGCGAGCGCTGCGCCGCGCGGTGCGCGCGTTCGACATCCCGCGGCGGCACTTCGATTCACTGCTGCGCGGCTGCGCGATGGACCGCGACGGGCGGCGCTACGAGCGCTTCGAAGAGCTCGAGGACTACTGCTGGCACGTCGCCGGCGTCGTCGGCCGCGCGTGCTTGCCGATCTTCGGCGTCGCGGAGAGCGAGGCCGGCGAGTATGCCGATCGACTCGGCATCGCGCTGCAGCTCGTGAACATCGTGCGTGACGTCGGCGAGGACGCGCGGCGCGGCCGCGTCTACCTGCCGCGCGAGGATCTCGTGCGCTTCGGCGTTGCGCCCGAGGAGCTGCTCGCGCCACGCGCGAACGAGCGCGTGCGAGCGCTGCTCGCGTTCGAAGGCGAGCGCGCCGAAGCCGCGCTCGCGCGAGCGCGCGCTCTCTTGCCGCGAGCGCGCGCGACGCGGCGCAAGCTGCTCTCGGCGCAGGTGATGGGCGCGGTCTACGCCGCGCTGCTCGCGCGCGTGCGCCGCGAGGGCTATCCGAGCTTGGAGCGCCGCGTGCGCCTCTCGCGCTCCTCGAAGCTATGGGTCGCGGCGCGGACCTGGCTGCGCGTGCAGTGCGGATGCTGAGTCGCCGAGGGTGCGATGGGTGAGCTCCTGAGCCTCGGCTCCGCGCTCTGCTGGGCGATCGGGCTCTTGCTCTTCCGCTTCCCGCTCGCGCATCGCGCGGCCTCGGAGGTGAACCTCTTCAAGTGCGCGTTCGCCGCGCTCCTGCTCGGGCTCACGGCGCTCGCGGCGCTCGGCGGAGGGGCGCTTGCCTTCGACGGTCGTTGCGTGCTGCTGATCGCGATCTCGGGCGTGATCGGCATGAGCCTCGGCGACACGCTGCTCTTCCACGCGATGAGCCGTCTCGGACCGACGCGCGCGCTGATGCTGCAATCGACGAACCCGCTCGTCGCGACCCTCTTCGCGTGGCTCTGGCTCGGAGAGGCGCTGACCGGGCTGCAGCTCCTCGGCATCGCGACTTGCAGCGTCGGCACCTTGCTCGTGATCGCCGAGGGCCGCGCGGTGGAGCAGGCCGGCGAGCGCGGCCACGGCTTCGGCATCGCCGCCGGGCTCGGCGCCTCCGTCGCGCAAGCCGCGGGGATGCTGCTCGTCCGCGAGGCGCTGCTCGGCACGAGCGGCGGCGCGGGCAGCGGCTTCGCCGCGCCCTGCGCGGCCGCCGCGCTGCGCCTTGGCGCCGGGGCGCTCGCTCTGCTGCTGCCCGCGCTCTGGCGCAGCCCGCGCGCGACGGCGCAGCTCCTCGGCGCGCGCGCGGCGTGGCGCGAGATGGCGCTGCCGAGCTTCATCGGCACCTACTTGGGGCTGCTCGCGATGACGATCGCCCTCGATCTCAGCCCGACCGGTATCGTGAGCGCGCTCAGCTCGACGACCCCGCTCTTCCTGCTCGGGATCGGCGTCATCTGGTTGCGTGAACGACACGGCTTCTTGTCGTATGGGGGCGTCGCGCTGGGAGTCCTCGGCGCGATCCTGCTCGTCCTCTGACCTGCTCGAAGGAGAATCCGAGATGAATCTGCTCTGCCAAACGACCGCGCGCGGCGCTTCTGCGCTCCTCGCGGCGCTCGCCATGACGAGCCCCGCCGCCTTCTCGCAGGACGCGAAGGCGCCGCTCCACGCGATCGAAGTCGCGACGATGGACGGCACTTCGAAGCGCCTCGGAGACTACGCGGGCAAGGTGCTGCTGATCGTGAACGTGGCCTCCCAATGCGGGCTGACGCCGCAGTACACCGGCATGCAGAAGCTCTACGCCTCGCACGCGGCGAAGGGCCTCGAGCTGCTCGCGTTCCCCTGCAATGACTTCGGCGCGCAGGAGCCGGGCACGCACGAGGAGATCCAGAAGTTCTGCAAGGACAAGTACGAGGTGAGCTTCCCGCTCTTCGCCAAGGTCGCGGTGAAAGGCGAGCAGACCGCTCCTCTCTACAAGTACCTGACGCAGGAGAGCCCGGTCGCGGGTCCGGTGCGCTGGAACTTCCAGAAGTACCTGATCGGCCACGATGGCGCCGTCCTCGCCGCCTTCGATCCGCGTACGGCGCCCGACGATCCGCGCTTCGTCGCGGCCATCGATGCAGCGCTCGCGCGCCAGAGCGGCGAGCTCGCCCCGGACAAGGTCTCGGCGGGATTCGCAGCGGCGATCTACTGGAAGGCGCAGCAGCAGGCGGCCCAGGAGAAGAAGAAGCTCCTCGTCGACTACAGCGCCGATTGGTGCGGCTGGTGCAAGCGCTTCGATGCCTGGACGCAGCGTCCGGCGGTGAAGCCGCTCTTCGCTCGCGAGTTCGTGATGGTGACGATCCCGACGGATCACACGCCGGATGGCCAGGCTTGGCTCGAGGCGGCGACGAAGGGCAAATCGAGCGGCATCCCCTTCTTCCAGTGGATGGATGAGCGCGGCCGAGCGGTGGCCGATTCCTTCGATGGCGGCGAAGGCAACATCGGCTGCCCGTGGTCGGACGAGGAGCGCACGCGCTTCGAGGGCATCCTGAAGAAGGTCGCGAAGTTCAGCGACGAGGAGCGGAAGCTCCTCATGGACGATCTCGCGGCGTTCAAGGCCGAGGTCGAGAGCAAGGCGCCGAAGAAGTGAGCTTCCTCCGCCGCGTCATCATCGGCGACCGTCCCGAGCGGGGGCTTGCGCGCGCGCTGCGCGCCGAGCGACCCGAGCTCGAAGTGCGCGATCTACCGCGCGACGACGTGGGCGCGAGCGACCTGCGCTGGGCGGAGGCCTACATCGGCTTCCGCCCGCCGCGCGGGATCGACCTGCGAGCGTTCCCGCTGCGCTGGATCCACTCCACCGGCGCGGGAGTCGACGGATTCCTCGAGCACGGCGGCATCCCCGCGGAGGCCAAGCTCACGCGCACCGAAGGGGCCTTCGGCCCCCGCATCGCGGAGTACTGCGTAGCGCGCGTTCTCGCCGAGCTGCAGGACCTCGCGCGCTGCGCGCGCGCGCAGCGCGCGAAGCGCTGGGAGCTCTTCACGCCGCGCGAGCTCCAGAGCTGCAAGATCGGCCTGATCGGCACCGGGCGTATCGGCTCCGAGATCGCGCGGCGCTTCCGCTCGTTCGGCTGCTCGCTCGTCGGCGTCTCGCGGAGCGGAGCGGCGACGCCGCCCTTCGAGCTCGTGATGCCGTTCTCGCGCGCCTCGACGGCCCTGCGCGGAGCCGATTTCGTGATCGCCGCCCTGCCGCTGACTCCGGAGACGCGCGGGCGGATCGATGGGCCGCTGCTCCGCGAGCTGACCGGCGCCTACTTCCTGAACGTCGGACGCGGCGCCACCTGCGACGAGGCCGCGCTCGCCGAGGTGCTGCGCGAGGGTGTCCTGCGCGGGGCCGCGCTGGACGTCTTCGGCGTGGAGCCCTTGCCGGCGAGCTCGCCGCTCTGGGAGCTACCCAACGTCTCGATCACGCCACATCTCTCGGCGCGCACCGCCGACCACGAGATCGTCGCGAGCTTCCTCGCGGCCCTCGCGGAGATGGAGCGCGGAGCTCGCTCTCCGCTCGAGGTCGATCCGCAGCGGGGCTATTGAGCCCGGCGCGTCCCACGGGAGGCGCACTTGACCTCTGGCGGAGCGGCGCGGAACGTGGACCTCCTCTACTGCCCCTCGAGGATCGATCCATGCGCGCTCTCTCCCTTGCCGCCGGTGCGGCGTTAGGCTTCCTCCTGCCGTCGGCGCTTCTCGCGCAGAGCGGTCCTCCGCCCACGAAGCAGGCGCCCGACGAGTTCTCGTTCAATCAGCTCGCCGGCGCGGACACCTCGAAGGTCTTCAAGAAGCTCTTCGTCGCCGAGCGCAGCTTGTCGCGCATCAACTTCGCCTACGAGTTCCAGCCCGGGCGCTTCGCGACGTCGTTCGAAGGCCAGGGCTCGAGCTCCTACGGTGTGTTGAAGGGCGTCCGGCGGTTGGGGACCGACTGGGAGATCACCGTCGGCTTCCGGATCGGCAGCTTCGATGGGCTCGTGCAGAACTCGACGAACTTCGGTCTCGAGCGCGATGTCTGGGCGAACGACGACCCGAAGAGAGGAGAGCTCGAGGACTTCTTCTACGCAGGCCTGACCTACCTGAACGGGGACCTGCGCGCCTTCACGAACAAGAACGGCCAGAGCGTCGGGAGCCCGGTGACGCTTGCGGGCACGACCGAAGGCTACCTGCGCATGCACCAGATGGGGACCATGCTCGAGGTCCATGCCTGGGCGCCGGGAGGTCAGCCGCAGCTCGTCTTCACCGAGAACGCTCCGCAGCCGGCGACCAGCAACTACTCCTTCGGCGCCGCTCGCATGGGGGCCGGCACCCATATCCTCTGCCTCGGCGCCGACATGAATGGCGACGTGAACGGCGACGTCGAGACCCCGGCGATCACCGAGGTGACCAACCGCCACACCGCGTTGAACCTGCTCTTCGTCGAGCTTTGCGGCCAGACCCCCGACCTCCAGCGCATCCGCGGTGATCTCACGGATCTCCAGCTCGATCTGGAGGCGCTGCAGGCGCAGCTGCCCAACAAGAAGACGCCCGGGGTCCAGCTCTCGACGCAGGGCAATACCGCGAAGAAGCACGTCAAGAACGCCGCGGGCGAGATCGAGGAGGCCGTGCTCTTGCTCGCGCTTCCGGACATCGAAGGCGCGAAGGCGCTGGTGACGAATGCGCTCACCGACCTCGAGCTCTCGAAGGGGGCGCTGAAGGGGCTGTCGGTGAAGAAGCGCGAGCAGGCGCCTGCGGTGCGCAACAACGGGTTCTGAACGAAGCGCGCCAGAACGGCCGGCGCCCCGGAGCGGGGAGCGGTGTCGATCACCGCTCCCCGCTCCGGGGCGCCGCACTTCCAGGCCGAGTCTCGCCTGGCTTACGGGACGCGATTCCAGCCGATGCCGATCGCGGAGAGCGTGGACACGGCGCCGGTGGAGAGATTGCTGACCAGCGCGAAGCGCATCTGCAAGAAGCGCTTGCCGCGGATGTCGCCGATCGCGCTCGTCCAGGCCGAGATGCCCGTGGCCGCCGTGTTCGGCGTGCATTGCGTGACCTGCGCCGTGAGCATCGGCTCGCCGTAGAGGTCGACGCACTCGGCGTGGGTGAGCTGCTGCGAGTTGGTCGCGACGTTGTCCGCGCCGCGGAAATCGAGCCGTAGGCTCGTGCCGGGCGGCTGGTTGGAGGCCAGCGGCTCGATCACCGGCGTCTGGTACGAGGGGAAGTTCCCCGTGGGATCGGTGACGTTCGTGTCGATCCAGCGCGTGACGCCGCGGGAGACCTTGATCACGAAGTCGACCTGGCCCCAGTAGATCGAGTCGTCGTTGGGCGGCGTCGGTGCGCCGCCGGCAGCGAAGCCGCCGGTGGCGATGTCGCTGTTCGTATCGACCTGGATGGCCTGGTTCTGCGTGTTGAAGCCGCCGGCCGAGAACACGCGCCAGTTCGGGCGTTGTACGTTGCGCGGGCTGGCGAAGGAGACCTGGAAGCTGTTGAGGCCGCGCGCCGTGGACCCCGAATCGGGCTGCACGCGGAAGTCCATCAGCAGCGGCAGCCCGATCGTCGGCACCTGTCCCGCGGGCCAGTAGTTGACGCGCGTGTTGGGTCCGAAGATCGCGTCGAGGACACGCAGGTCGACGCCGCCGCCGTCCGGAGCGCCTCGCGAGAGGATCGAGGTGTCGCGCCACGTGAAGGTCGCGGTGTTGCCCGTGGCATCGCGGAACTCCGGCCACGGCAGCATCGCCGTTCCCGTGCCGGGCACGAGGAAGGCGTCGAGGTTGCTGATCGAGTACGAGCCGTCGTAGACCTTGGTGAGCTGCGTCTGGTTCAGCACGTTGCCCAGGTACGAGGTCGGGCGCAGGCCCGAGTTCGGGTACACCGGAGTCGCCAGCGTTCCCGTCGCGTCGAGCTCTTCGTCGGGCTGGTACTGCGAGTGGCCGAGGTAGATCTCCATGCTGGGGAACACGTCCCCGGAGATCTGGCCCCCGAACGGCGCCCACGCGAGTCCCTCGACGTCGATGTTGTAGCCAGCTTCATCGTTGTAGCCGAGACCCATGTCGACGTAGCGCCAGACCGTCATCAAGCGCGCACCCAGGGGATTCAGCGGCGTTTGCTCGGGGAGGGTGCTCACCGGCTTCGGCGCGATCACCGGCTGACCCGGATCGACCGGCACCGAGAAGCGCGCGACCGTACGGCCCTGCACCAAGCCCTGCGCGGGATTCGCGAGGAACTGGCCGCGCCATTCGCTGCCGAGCAGAGGAGCCGTCGGATTGGCCGGGGTGTTGTCCTCGTTCTGCTGGTTGAAGCGCAGCGCGAAGCCATCGACGCGCACGTTCGCAGCGCTCGCGGTGAGGGTGAACTGCACCGCGGAGTCGGGGAAATCGAGGGCGTTGCCCGCGAGGTCGCGAATCGACAGCCCGGAGTTCGGATCGGTGCGCAGGTGGAGGAAGTAGGTCTCCGCCGTTCCGCTCTGGTGGTTCATGCCCGGGCTCGCGGGCGCGAAGGTGAAGCGGCGGTTGTCGGCCGAGGGCACGATCTCGCCGATGGTGAAGTCACGGAAGCCGAGCGTCGCGAGCGTGCCGTTGCGCGACACGATCAGCGAATCGAAGGGGCTCACCGTGGTCGGATCCATCGCCTCGGAGAAGCGCAGCGAGACCGTGGCGGCCGGATCCACGCCGGTGACGAGCTGGTCCGTCGCGAAGGGCGTGAAGCGCAGGAAGCAGGCCAGGTTGTCCGTGGCCGCGTCGTAGGGGGAGACGTACTGACCGCGCTGGAGCTGCGTGAACGGCGTGCCGCTCGTGTCGAGGCGCCGAACGCGCACGAGGAAGTCCGGCGCGCTCGCGTCGAGGACCTCGAGGACCTCGGCAGCGCGCAATCCCTGCTGGATCACGTCGCCGACCTCCGGCACCACGGCGCACGCCGCCACGTCGAACTGGTACTCGAGCTGGTCCGCGGTCTGCGACAAGATCTCGACCTGCTGCTCGCCGAGCAGGCGGGGTGCCGCGAGGTCGAGGAGGAAGCCGCGATTGCGGTCCAGCTCGTTGCCCGCGCGCAGCACGCGCAGCAGGGCCGAGGTGTCCGCGGGATCGGTCGGACCGTTGCCGGTGGAGAGCACCGGGCTGCCGGTCGAGCTCAAGAGGATGCGATTCTGTCCGCCGGTGACGTCCACCACGGTCGGGATGCGCAGCGAGATGTTGGGCGTCGTCAGGTCGACCGAGGGGGGCAGCCCCGTCGAGTTCACCGGCAAGCCCGTCGCGACCTGGTCGAAGATGGTGATCGTCGGATCGATCACGAGCAGCTCCGGCTCCAGGGGATCGACGATGTACCGCACGCTGAGCGGCGTCGTCGGCGGCACGCCGGAGAAGACCTGCACGGTCGTCGTGTCCACCGTCGCCGGGTCCACCGCACCCGAGAACTGGATGCGCATCGCCGAGTTCCGCGGCACCAGCGAGTAGGGCGGGAAGCTGTTCACGCCCTTCACTTGCACCGTCCCGAGTCCCGCCGTCAGGCGCTGGAACGCGAGGTCGAAGCCCGGCTCAGCTCGCGACAGGAAGATCCGCACCGTGGTGACATCGGTGACGGGGTTGAACTCGAGGTTGTAGACCTGGCCGTCGGAGATGATGTCCTCGCCGACGACGTAGTTCTCTCGGATGAGCGCTCCGGTCTCGTCGATCACGTCGACGAGCCGTCCCCAGGAGATGTTGCGGATCTGGAGGCGGCCCGTGGAGCCGCCGGTGTCGTTGCCGCAGCCGGCGAGGGCGAGGAGCAGCCCGACCAGGGAGAGAGCGGCCCCGGCGGAGCGAAGGGTGGAAGCGGGAGAGTGCATGCAGATCGGCTCGCGAGGAAGTCGACGGTAGAAGAGCATGGCAAGACCACTCTTAGCGCATTCCGAGGCGGGACACTACACCGGGCGGCCAAATCGGGCCGGGCGGGGCGTGGCCACGCCGCCCGGGTCGTTCCGCCCGCGCTCAGCGGCGCTGGAGGAGCTGGGTCGCCGCGGGTAGATCCCAGGGGTGGAACTCGGCCTCGGCGAGCTGCTGCGCCGACTTCTCCGGCGCGCGGTAGCGCTCGGGCAGTGCCTTCGAGGCCAGGTTCTGCAGCCGCTTGGCTCGCTCGGGGGCGGTGCCCTCGAAGGCGGCGGCGAGCTGGACGTAGGCCGTGAAGTGGTGCTCGAAGCGGTCGGAGTAGCTCCGGCCCGCCGAGAAGTCGTACACGACGGTCTTCCCGCCCACCTCGTAGCGCCTCTCGCCCACATCGAGGCTCCAGGTGGAGGGCGCGTCGTACCCCGAGAACCCGCCCATCGCGTAGAAGGCCATCGAACCGGAGGCAGGGTCGATCATCGCGGGGGCCGAGAGGACCAGGTCGACGCACTCGCGCAGGAGCTCCTCCAGCTTCGCGGCGAGCGCGTCCTCGCCGCGCGCGCGCAGGACGCGGAGCAGGGTCCGACCGCTGTTCTCCACCCAGCCGAGCTGATAGGTCCCGACGAGGATCGGCACGAGCTCCACCTGCGAGCCGTCCGTGGCCGGGTAGAGAGTGTGCTTGCCGATCTGGCAGAAGTTGAACCCGCGCGGGTGACGGATGCCATGGGTGCACTCGACGTACGCCGCCACGCATTCGCGCAGCGTCCGCGCGAAGCCCGCCGCGCCCCGCGCATCCGCCGTGAGCGCCCACGCCGCGTGGAGCAAGTGATTCGCGTTGGAGCGGGTCTCGTCGTGCGCGAAGCCCGGCATCTCTCCGGACTGCTGCTGGATCTTGCGCGCGTTCTCCCACTGCCAGGCGAGGACGCCGTCCTTCCAGGGATGCATCGTGTGCGAGAACGCGCTCGCGTGAGCGCCGGCGTAGAGCGCGTACTCGGGGCAAGCCTGCACGAGGTTGCCCTGCAGGCCGTAGACCGAGGAGCGCATGTGGTGGGGGAGGTCCACCTGCTCGCTCGCGCCGCGGTCCTCGGGGTGCAGCTTCCAGCCCTTCACGAGCTCGGCGATGAGGCGCTCCTGCTTCGAGACGCGCCGGCCGAAGCGCTGGGCGGCGGGGGTGCTGCCGAGCGGGCCCTCGGGATCGTGCGGCAGGTAGTGGAAGTTGACGCTCATCTTCGCGTGGGCGCCTTCGCCCTCGACGTGGCGCGCCGGATCGTCGAAGAGGAGTCGCCCCCCCTCGACGCGATAGCAGGTCACGGGGAACGCGAGCGCCGACCAGGTGTGCAGGCGATTCAGCAACGCGGCGTAGGGGCTCGCCGTCATCGCGGTGGCGACGGCGAAGCGCGAGTTCGTCCCGATGCCTTGATAGCCGGTCGTGGGCTCGTAGCGAACGAGCGGCACGCCGAAGGAGAGCTGGGCCGTGAACGGATCGACGAGCGCTGGCTCCCGCGAGTTCGGGCGCCACTGCTTGCGCAGCTCGTCATAGCGCCGCTCGAGGGCGCGCAGCGCCGCCTCCGGTCGAGGCGCTCTCGGCACCGGCAGCAGCGCGCTCGGCTGGCGATAGAGCTCGAGCGCGCACCAGAACTCCTCGAAGTCGGCGCGCGTCTGCGCGCCCTCCCCGCGGCTCCCGTCGTGGATGAGCAGGCTCTGCGCGAAGGTCGCGCCGTGCTGCAGGCGCAACGCCGAGGAGCCCGACGGCTCGTAGAGGGCGATGCGTCGGCCGCGCGCGTCTTCCACCTCGCTGCCGCTCTGGCCGCGCCACCACGGCGCGCCGAGCTGCAGGTGCGCCCAGCGCCCGGGCGTCTCGACGCGGAGGTTCACGCGGCGGGCGTAGACGTCGCGATACGCGTTCTGCTCGAGGCGGCCGTTCAGCCAAGCGAAGCTGAGGCGCGCCGCGGCGGGCAGCTCGTCCCCCTGCGGCAGGGCGCGCAGCGAGAACCACGCGTCGCCGAGATCCGGGAGCGCCACCTCGGCATCGACGATGTCGACCGGCAGTAGCGTCGCGCAGCCTTCCCACTCGAGGCGCGGCTGGCGCTCGTGCAGCGCGGGGAGCGGCGGCAGCTCGGCGCGATAGAGATTCCCCGCGGGGTCCTGCACCTCGACGGCGAGGCGCGCTCCTTCGGCTTGCTCGAGCAGACCCCGCAAGCGCGGATCGAGCTCCGGCGGCTCCTCGCGCTCGCCTTCCTCGCTGCGCAGCTCGAGCTCGTGGGCCGCGTGCTCGAAGTTCGCGAGATGCAGCGGCGGGAGAAAAGCGAGACCGACGAGCGTGCTGCCGTCCGCCTTCGCCGAAAGGCTCCGCGTCCACGCGGGTCCGAGGCGCCGGCCCGCGGTGGAGTAGATCCCGAAGCGCTGGCGATCGAAGTCGACGCGCGCCGACGCCTCGAGCGGGATCACCGCCGTCGAGGCGCAGATCGCCGCCCGTCCTCCGCCGGCGCGCGGCGGTCCGCTCACGTGCGTGAGCGTCGTGCGCCACGCCGGCGCGCTCGCCGCGGGAGCGGATGGCGGTGCGGGCTCTTGCGCGCGGAGCGCGCCGCCCTGCAGCGCCATGCCGGCGACGACGGCGACGGCGACGACATCGATGCCGCGCCGCGCCGCGCCGCGAGCGAGCGCCCTCATGCCGCGCTCTCGACCAAGCACGCGGCGACGACCGCGACGCGCGCGATGTCCTCCGCCGAGCAGCCGCGCGAGAGATCCATGCACGGCTTCGCGAGGCCCTGCAGCAGCGGACCGAGCGCCGCGGCGCCGGCCAAGCGCTCGGTGATCTTGTAGGCGATGTTCCCCGCGTCGAGGTCGGGGAAGACGAACACGTTGGCGCGGCCGGCCACCGCGGAGCTCGGCGCCTTGCGCGTCGCGACGCTCGGCACCCACGCGGCATCGAACTGCAGCTCGCCGTCGAGCGCGAGCGTCGGCGCCTTCGCGCGAGCGAGCGCCGTCGCGCGCCGTACCTTCTCCACGTGCGGATGCTCGGCGCTGCCGTGCGTGCTGAACGAGAGCAGCGCGACTCTCGGCTCCTCCTGCACCAAGCGCCGATGGCTCTCGGCGGCGGAGAGCGCGATCTCGGCGAGCTCCTCGGCGCTCGGATCGGGCACGACGCCGCAATCGGCGTAGGTGAGCACCCGTCCGTCGCGCAGCTCCATCAAGAAGAAGCTCGAGACGAGCTTCGTCCCCGTCGCGGTGCCGACGCCGCGGATCGCCGCGCGCAGCACCCTCGCCGTCGACGCGAGCGAGCCCGCGACCGTCGCATCGGCGGCGCCGAGCTTCACCGCGAGCGCGGCGAGCAGCAGCGGGTCACGCAGCGCGCCTTCCGCTTCCTCGCGCGTGCATCCCTTCGACGCGCGAGCGGCGTGGTACGCGTCGATCGCGCGCGCGCGCAGCGCGGGCTCGCGCGGATCGAGGAACGCAGAGCCCGCCGGAGCGCCGGCGAGCTCCGGTGGCGCGAGCAGCACGGGGATCGCGGTGCCGCGTTCGAGCAGGAGTGCTGCAGCGCGTAGGACGCGCGGATCCTCGGGCTCGGCGAGCAGGACGCGGCGCGGCGTTCGAGCCGCTCGAAGTTCCAAGGTCTGGAGCACGGAGGCCATGGCGCTCGTTCCGCCCCACGAGGGGATCTCAGCTGTACTTCGGCACTTGGAAGCCCGCCGGCACTTCGATCTCGAGGTACAGCATGCCCAAGCCATGCGTCTTGCCCTGCGCATCGGTCTTCAGGCTCGCCGAGCCGCCGCCGCCGAGCGAGTCGCGCAGGATGAAGTTCAGCGCTAGGACATTGGGCATCTCGTAGCGCTCGACCTCGCCCTTGCAGATGTCCTGGAAGTGGCGCTTCACCAGCGCGGGAGTCAGCACGCGGACGAGCAGGTCGTAGCTCGCGCGGTCGTAGGCGATCACGCCGACGTTCGAGCCGTCGCCCTTGTCGCCGGAGCGCGAATACGCGAGCTGGGAGAGTCGGACCTTCATCAGCGCACCTCCTCCATCGCCACCCGAGTGGTGACCATCTCCTTCTTGAGCAGCGCGGGCCAGAAGCCGATGACCTCGGTCGCCTGGGGGCGACCGCCGGCGAAGCCCGTGACGCCGGGCGGACCGCTGGTTACGAGCGGCGCGATCTCCATGCCGAAGCGATCGACCTTCGCGCGATCGGTCGAGCGCACGCCGAGGCGCAGCACCACCTCCGCGGGCTCGCTCGGAGCGGCGGCGATGCCGGCGTGGCAGACGTTCGTGCCGACGAGCTCGACCATCTGCTCGTCGCGCTCGAAGCCAACGCCGTCGAGCTTCAGGCGCTCCCAGACGATCTTCGCGCAGAGCTCGGCCTTCGCGACCGCTTCGGGCCCCGCGATGGTAAGCTGGCCCGTCGCCTTCCAGCCGTCCAGCACCGCGATCGAGACCTTGTACGTCGGCGTCGCGGGCGTGCCGCGGATGCCGGACACTCGCACGCGGTCCTTGCCGGCGGGCTCGAGCTGGATCGTGGTGAAGTCGGCGACGACGTCCGGCGTGAGATAGCGCTTCGGATCGCCCATCTCGTAGAGGAGCTGCGAGGCCACCGTCTCGACGGTGACGAGGCCGCCCGTGTTGGGGTGCTTGGTGATCACGAAGCTACCGTCCTGGTAGGCCTCGACGATCGGGTAGCCGATGCGCGCCATGTCGGGCACCTCGCGCCAGCGCGTGAAGTTGCCGCCCGTGCACTGCGCGCCGCACTCCACGATGTGGCCGGCGATCGTCGCCGAGGCGAGCTTGTCCCAGTCGTCCCACGCCCAGCCGAACTCGTGCATCATCGGCGCCACGACGAGCGAGGGGTCGGTGACGCGGCCGGCGATCACGATGTCGGCGCCTTCGGCGAGCGCGTCGGCCAGCGAGCGCGCGCCGATGTAGACGTTTGCGCTCTGCACATCGGCGAGGCGTGGCGCGAGCGGCTTCCCGCTGTCCATGTTGCGGAGCTCTTCACCGCCGGCGATGAGCTCGGGCAGGCGCGCCAGGATGTCGTCGCCTTCGACGGTCGCGATCTTGAGGCCGGTGATGCCGAGCTTCTTCACCACGGCGATCACCGCCGCGCGGCAGGCGCTCGGGTTCACGCCCGCGGCGTTGGCGATCACCTTGATCCCCTTCGCTTTGCACGTCGGCAGGATGCGCTCCAGCATCCGCACGAAGTCGGTGGCGTAGCCCGCGTCGGGGCTGCGCGAGCGCAGCTTCTGCAGGATGCTCATCGTGACCTCGGCGAGGTAATCCAAGGTCAGATAGTGGAGCGGCCCTTCGCGCACGAGGCGCACCGGGCCGAGGATGCTGTCGCCCCAGAAGCCCTGGCCGTTCGCGATCAGGACGGGTTCGCGTCCGCTCATGTCTGCTCGCTTCTTCTGCTCGCGTCTGCTGCTCGAGGACGCGCTCGGTCCCGAGCGCGTTGCGGCGAGCAGGGTAGCAGGGCGGCGCTCGCCTCTCCAGGACGGCGCTCGGCGCGGCACGCGGCTCGGCGCTCCGCGCCCGTGGTCCCGAGGGAAAGTTGTTCACCTCCGACCTCGCGCGCACCTCCACAGAGGTACGGTTGGGTCGTAGCGCACCGCGCAGCCGCGCAAGGCGCCCTAGCGCGCTGCAACGAGAGATCGACCCATGAAGCTCTACCGCCGCCACGACAAGCGCATCGGATTCGAGGCGAGCACGGCGATCAGCTGCCAGCTCGTCCATCCCCACGACAACCTCATCTGCCTTCGCAGCCACCTCCTGGACCTCGGTGCCGGAGGAATCGGGCTGCGCATCTCCCGCAGGCAGGTACCGGAGTGGGTGGTCGACCATCCCGTGATCGTGCGCGCTGACCTCCCGGGCACCGGCGAGTTCCTTCGCCGGATGGCGCGCATGCGCAACATGCGCCGCGAAGGCGAGCAGCCCGAGTACGGATTCATGTGGGACCCGCGCGGGGGGCTGTCGCTGGCCTACGAGCGCGTGCAGTCGCAGCGCCTGCAGCGCTTCCTGCTGCGCCGCGAGCGCGATCTCAACGGCCAGCTCGAGCTCACGCGCTTTGGCAACGATGACGGACAGCGGCTGCTCGCTCTCGATGAGGAAGGCGAGAGAGGGACCGAGGTCGTGCGCCTGGAGCGCCTCCCCGCTTCGATGTCCCTGGTCTGATTCCCGAGGAGCCTCCCGTGACCAAGCAACGTCGTTCCACGCCCCGCCTGCAGCTCGAGGAGGGGGCTTCTCTCTCCTGCCAGATCCTGGAGCCGCAGGGCTTGCGAGCCCTCGCCGCGGGCGAGATCCTCGACCTCAGCGAGCGCGGCGTCGGCATCCGCCTTCCGCGCCGGTCCGCGGCGCTCGACGCCGAGCTCGGCGCGACTCTCGTCCTGCGCAGCACCTTGCCCGGCATGAGCTGGTCGATGCGCCGCTACGCTCGGATCGCGAACCGGCGCGTCGTGGCCGGTAGCAGCGAGATCCTAGGCCTCGGCTGGAGCGACGAAGCGCCCCAGGGGCCCAACTACTCGAATCTGCAGCGCTGGCGCTACGAGTGCTTCCTGCGCGATCTGCGCAACGGCCGTCGGAGCGCGAAGGTGAACCGCGGTCTGTTCGAGATGCTCGAGCAGCGCATCGACGAAGAGCACAGCTCCTTGCTCTCCTGGATGCGCGATACGGTCGCAGCTCTCGACCATGTGTGCACGGAGTCCGAGCGCGCGAAGCAGGTTCCGTTCCAACGGCCCTTGTCCTGGCACGAAGATGTGTTCGATCTCGTCGATCCGCGCTTCCCCGCTCGCCCTTGCCAAGGACGCGTGCTCGAGCGCCATCGCAACGGCTTCGACGCGCTGATCGCCGTCGCCAGCTTCCCGCGCGCGCTGCACGGGCAAGAGCTCTGGGCGCTACATCGCGGGCTGAAGCCGGGCCAGCGCCGGCGCCTGCGGCTCGTCGCGACCCAGACGCACGCGGTGTGCCAAGGTCTCTGGCGCGTGCGCTTCGAGATGCTGCAGAGGAAGGACTCGCCGGCGGACCTGGAAATCGGTGCCTTCGGCGCGTCCGCAGCGCAGCGCGCGGGCTAGTCTTCGCCAGCCGCTCTGAGCGGAGCGCGCAGGCCCTCGAGGGCTCCGCGCGCTTCATCGACCCCCAGAATCGAGAGAGGACGTATGAGATTCCTGCGCCGCCGCGACACCCGCCTCGAGCTCGCACCGAGCGAGGCGCCGACCTGCTGCCTCCAAGATCCTCACGGCTTCGCTCCGTCCATCGCGGGCCGCATCCTCGACGTCAGCCGCGGCGGAGCCGCCGTCCTCGTGGGGGGCGAAGAGGCTGCTTCGCTCGATCCCTCGCGCGAGCTGATGATCACGGCCGGTCTGCCCGGCGCCTGCGCGCGCCTGAAGCGCGCCGTGTGCGTCCAGAGCCAGCGCGCGCAGTCGGACGGCGTGGTGCTCGGCCTGCGCTGGGTCGAGACGGATCCCGCCGATCGCTATGGGCAGATCCAGCAGGCGCGCTTCGAGGCGCTGCTCTGCCAGCTGCTGGGCCGCCCCTCCGGCGCTCCTGCGATCGCATCCGGTGCGGTCGGGCGCTTGGCGGATCGGCTGCGTTTGGACGCCTGAGCTTCGCGCTGGGGCTGCAACGCGGTGTGCTAGGCTCTCGGGACCGCAAGGAGGTGTGCTCCGCGCGGCCTCTGATCTGCGGAGCGGGCTCGCCGGCCGAGCGAGACCAGAGCTCCGAGCATGCTGAGCTTCGAGCGCCATGCCGGATGACGAAGAAGACCTGCTCCGCCCATCCCTCGCTCCCGACTTCGATGTGCGCCGCTTCGAGCGGCCGTGGGATCCGACGAACTTGCCGTTCGCCGCGTTCTTCCTCGGCCCGTTGGGCGCGGGGATCCTCTACGCTCGGAACTATCGATTCCTCGGCTCTCCTCGCCACGCGCGGATCTGCCTGATCGCTTCGATCGCGGTGACCATGGCCTTCGCGCTCGGCGGCGCGTGGCTGATCGCGAATGGGATCCTCACGACGAAGGACCGCTTGATCCGCTACGGGACGCAGGGGTTCTCGGGCGTCGTCGGGCTGGTCCTCACCCAACATCAACGCGGTCGCTTCCGCGCCTGGGAGCAGCTCGGCGATCCTGCTCGACCGCTGCTCTGGCCCGCGATCGGCATCGGTCTCATGGGGGCCCTGGGCTTCGGCCTGATCCTCCTCTTCGGGCTGAGCTTGATGGGCGTCGATCTCTCGACGATGAAGCGCTCGTGACGAACGATCCGGAATCCGCGGCTCCGCCCTCGGCGTGGGAGCGCGCGCTCGACAAGGCGCGGCACTTCAACAACGGCAGCCAATGGGAGCGGGCCGAGAAAGCAGCGCGCGAGGGACTTTCCCAGCAGCCCGCAGATACCGATCTCCTGTTCGAGGTCGCGCGCAGCTACGTCGGCAGGCATCGCTGGGAAGAAGCGCAGGAGTCTCTGCAGGAAGTGCTGGCGCTCGACGCCTCGCATCCGCCTGCGCTGCTCCTGCTCGGCGTCGTCGAGATCCAGCGCGCGCGCTACTACGAAGCGGAGGAGACCCTGCTCGAGGTGCTGCGCCTCCGGCCGACGTGGTCTTACGCCTACGTCGTCTATGGCGACCTGATGGATGTCACCGGGCACTCCGGCAAGGCGGAGAAGCTGTGGAAGAAAGCGCTCGAGCTCGATCCCGAGTCCGCCGACGCCCACCAGCGGCTCGCGATCCATCACGCCGAAGGCCGTCGCGGAGGGCGCGCCAAGGATCATGCCCACGCGGGTCTGGCGCTCGAGCCGCATGACGTCGCAGCTCACGCGAGCCTTGCGGCGGCGATGCTCCTCGGCGGACGGCCGTTCGCGGCGCGCAAGCTGCTCCGCGAGGCTCTGCGCTTGGATCCGACCCGCGCGGAGCTCGAGGAGGCGTGGCTCCAAGCGGATCGCTGCTGCCGCTGGATCTACCTCCCGGCGTACTACTTCGGCGTGCTCGCGGAGCGCTTGCCCGGCAAGCAGTTCCTGATCTGGGGCGTCTTCGTCGCGTTCACCATGGCGGCGCGCCAGATGCACTGGCCTCCGCAGTACTGGGTTCCCGTGGCACTCGCCTATCTCGTCTTCTGCATCTACACGTGGCTCGCGGACGGGCTCGTCAAGCTCTGGACGAAGCTCGTCCCGCCGAAGTTCTGAGACGAACGCTGCACATGACCGACCCGTCGCTCCTCGCCGCCCTCGCTCAAGCGCTCGAGCGCGATCCGCGCAACGGCGCTCTCTGGATCCACTACGCGGAGCTCCTCATCGCGGCGCAGCGCTCCGACGAAGCGCTCGCGGCGCTGCGCAACGCCGTCGAGATCCCGAGCGCTCGTGCGCAAGCGCTGCGGAAGCTCGTCCCGCTGCTGCGCCAGCGCGGCTTGCTCGCCGAGGCGCTGATCCGGGCCGAAGCGGCGCTCGAGAGCGCGCCTGATCCGGAGCTCGCGAAGGAAGTCGAGCTCATCGAGGCGCTGCGTGGGAATCCCAAGGAGCCGTCGGAGCCGTCGTTGCCCGTGCCGAGCGCGCCCGCGCGATCCGCGCCTGCGCCCGCGGTTCCGCCCGCTCCCGCGACGCCGCGCGCGGATCCACCGGTGCAGGAGCCGCGCGAGGACGACGAGGCGCTGGCGGAGATCCAGCCCGAGCCGATCGACGATGCCGAGTGGGCGGCGCAGTTCGACTGGGGCGATCTGCGCGTCACCTTCAAGGACGTCGCCGGCCTCGACGACGTGAAGCGCCAGGTGAACCTGCGCATCATCGCGCCCTTCAAGCAGCCCGAGGTCTATCAGGCCTTCGGCCGCAAGGGCGGCGGCGGCATCCTGCTCTACGGCCCGCCCGGCTGCGGCAAGACCTATCTCGCGCGCGCGGTCGCGGGCGAGCTCGGCGCGCGCTTCGTGTCCGTCTCGATCCACGACGTGCTCGACAAGTACTGGGGCGAGAGCCAGCGCTTGATCCACGCGCTCTTCGAGCAGGCGCGGCGCAATGCTCCCACGGTGCTCTTCTTCGACGAGTTCGACGCGCTCGGCTCGACGCGCGGACGCGAGGAGCAGCAGTACTGGAAGACGCTGGTCGATCAGCTCCTGCAGGAGATGGACGGCGTCGGCGGACGCAATCGCGATGTGCTGATGGTCGCGGCGACCAACGTGCCGTGGAACGTCGACTCCGCCTTCCGCAGACCCGGACGCTTCGATCGGGTGCTGCTGGTGACGCCGCCGGACAAGTCCGCTCGCACGGCGATGCTCGAGCAGAACCTGCGCACGCTGCCCGGCGGCGAGGCCCTCGACGTGCGCGGCGCCGTGGAGAAGACCGAGCTCTACTCCGGCGCCGATCTCGTGGAGCTCGCGAATCGAACCACCGAGCGCGCGCTCGAGCGCTCGCTCGAGAGCGGGCAGATCCACCGCGTCGAGCCGAAGGACCTGGAGCGCGCGATCGCGAGCACGCGCGCGAGCACGCTGGAGTGGCTCGCGATGGCCCGGAACTACGCGCGCTACTCGAACGAAGGCGGGCAGTACGACGAGCTCGTGGAGTACCTGAAGCGCGTCAAGAAGTGGTGAGCGACGGCGCGGTCGGTGGGACGCCGCTCCGCGCCGCTCTCTCGCTGCAGCCCCAGAGCCCGTGGCCGTGAAGCTCGAGCTAGCGACCGCAGCGCGACTTCGGCGGGGAGTGGAGTGGAACGGAGCACGTGATCGGGCGTCGAGGTCGCGCAGCGCCGCGAGCTGCGGCGGCCATCCCCGCTCGTCCTCGCCCGACGCTCAGAAGCGCCAGGAGACTCCGACGCCTGCGAAGAAGTCTTCAGCGACTCCGTTCAGGCCGAATCCGACGCGCGCATCGAGCTGCACTCGCGCGGAGAGGAGATAGAGCACTCCCGCGTCGCAAGAATAGGCGGTGCTCGCGCCGTCGCTCGGCGGCGCGACGAAGAAGCCCTCGGCGAAGACGCTCCAGCGTGCCGAAGGCGCGTAGGTCGCGTAGAGCGAGCCGGCGAGCTGCGAGAAGCGCTCGTTCGCTTGCGTCGGGAACGCCGCGTTCAGATTGCCGCCGAGACCGAAGCCCGCGGGGAGGCCGCTCGACCAGAGCAGCTTGAAGGTCGGGTCGAACGCGCCGCTGCGGAAGTCGTTCTCGGGGAGACCGAGCGTCGTGCTGGCGAGCACGCTGAGCTTGGGCATCCAACCGTCCTGCTCGCAGACCGGGATCTTCACGCCGAGCGCGGGATCCGTGGCACCGCTGGTGCGCTCGGTCCCGAGCCCGTCGCCGTTGTCGCTCCAGGCGTAGCCGCTCCAGGTGCCGCGGACCTCCAGGTTCTCGAGCAGGCGATAGCGCAGGAGCGCCTCGGGCGCGTTCCAGCGCGCGGTCCGGACACCGTCCTCGTCGTCGGCGGTGTAGGTGACACCGGACTCGAGCTGCACGCGACGCGCAGGGATGAGCGCCGTGCCATCGCTGAAGCTAGGGCGATCGGTGAAGATCAGCTCGCTCTCGGGCGCTTCGGGGTCGGGGAGGGCGCAGCTCGCGAGCAGAGCGCCGAGCGCCAACGGAGAGAAGCGATCGGAAGGGCCACGGCGCCGAAGAGTCGATGCGGAGTTCATGCTTCAGGGTCTTTGACTTCGGTGCTCGGCTCGACGAGGCGATAGCCGACTCCCGGCTCGGTGAGCAGCCACAGAGGCTGCGCTGGAACGGGCTCGAGCTTCGCTCGGAGCTGGCCCATGTAGACGCGCAGGTAGGCGACGTCGCCGGTGTGCTCGGGACCCCACACGCCGCGCAAGAGGAAGCCGTGGGTCAGCACGCGCCCGGCGTGCTTTCCCAACAAGGCCAGCAACCTGTACTCGGTCGGCGTGAGCCGGAGCTCTTGATCGGGCTCGCCCGGTGCGCCGCGATGGACGACCCGTCGCGCGAGATCGATCGCGAAGCGCGGACCGTCCGCGCGGCCCCAGCGCAGGATGGCGCACGGCGGCTGCTCGCGCTGCGAGGCGCGACGCAAGGCGGCCCGTACGCGCGCCAAGAGCTCGGGAACTCCGAAGGGCTTCGTGACGTAGTCATCGGCACCCGCGTCCAGCGCCGCCACCTTGTCCGCTTCTCGCTCGCGCGCGGAGACGACGAGGATCGGGACGCTCGACCATTCTCGAATGCGACGCGTGAGCTCGATGCCGTCTCCGTCGGGGAGCCCCAAGTCGAGGAGGACGAGATCGGGCGGATGCGAGCTCAGGCGCTGCAGGAGCTCCCTCGCGCAGGTCGCTTCCTCGTAGCGATAGCCATGCGCTTCCAGAGAGGTGCGCAGGAACTTCCGGATCGCCGGCTCGTCCCCGACGACGAGGACCTTGGATGCGCCGTCGCTCATCGTTCGACTCCGCTCGCGCTCGAGGACTCGATCTGGGTCGTTGCCTCGCGCGGCGCGCTCGGCTGATCGCCGGGCACGGGTAGCGCGATGCGAAAGCTCGCGCCGCGCTCGCTCCTCGGCTCGAGCCACGCTCGTCCGCCGTGGGCCTCGACGATGCCGCGCACGATCGAGAGCCCGAGACCCATGCCCGCGCTGCCCTTGCCTCGCACGAAGCGCTGGAAGACCTGCGCGGCCTCGAGCGCGGGGATGCCGGGGCCGTCATCGCGCACCTCGAGCAGGAGCTGATCGCCCGCGGACCAGCCGCGCACCTCGACGCGCGTGCCGAGCGGGGTGTGACGGCCGCAGTTCTCGATCAAGTTGTAGAGCGCCTGCTCCAGCAGCACCGCGTCGCCGCGGATCCAGGGTAGATGAGGGGCCAGCTCCACGCGCAGGGGGCGCTCCCCCAGGCGCGGTATCGCGCGGCGCACCGCGCTACCGACCACTTCCTCCAGAGCCAGCCAGTCGCGGCGCGCGTCGATGCGCTCCGATTCGAGGCGCGTCGCGAACACCAAGTTGGCGATGAGGTCGTTCAGCCGCTCGCTTTCCTCGACGATGACCTGAGCGAGCTCGCGGCGGGATGGGGCCGCGGGATCCAAGTGCTCGTCGAGGAGACCGCTGGCGGCGCCGAAGATGGTCGCGAGCGGAGTTCGCAGGTCGTGGGATACCGACGCGAGCAAGGTGCTGCGGAGCTTCTCGGCCTCGATCTCGCGTCGCGAACGCTGACGCTCTTCGAGGAGCGCCAAGCGCTCCAGCGCGAGCGCGCTCTGCTCGACGAGGGTCTGCAAGCGCATGCGCTCGCTCGGTCGGAGCAGCGCCCCCTCGGGTCGTGTGCGCAGGGCCAGCACGCCCTCGGCGCCTCGATGCGAGCGCAGCGGGACGAAGTGCCCCGCGCTGCCGGGGAGGTTACTCGTGCCGGCGCCGGCGGCCTTGCCGTTCTCGAAGCACCACCGCGCGACGCCGAGCTCGTTCGTGCCGAGCCAATCCACGGCTCCCGAGCTGGCGAGGATCGCCGCGGGTGAGACCACACCGCCTTGCTCGGGGATCAGGAACGCGAAGTCGGCGGAGAGGCAGTCTCGGAAGTGCTCGACCGAGATCCGCGCGACCTCGTCAGGGCTCTCGGCGCCGGCGAGGTCGCGCACCAGCGAGGCGAGGACGTTGGCTTCGCGCTCGCGCGCCTGGGCCATGTCGGCGCGATCCCGGGATCTCGCGATCAAGGTGCTGATCGAGAGGCCGACGAGCAGCATGCCGACCAGCGCGACGAGGTACGCGGGATCGTCGACCGTCAGGGTGTAGCGCGGCTCGATGAAGAAGAAGTTGAAGGCGACGACGCCCAAGAGTGCCGCGAACACCGAGGGGCCTCTGCCGCAGAAGAAGGACGCCGCCACGACGCCGAGCAGCAGCAGCATGGCTTCGGCGGAGATATCCGGAGGGGCGTAGAGCGCGAACGCCGCACCGAGTGCCATGAGCTCGCAGAGCCCTGCCGCTGAGTACGCGGTCCAGGGGGCGAGCCTCGCAGCGGGTAGCGCTTCGGCATCGGCTTCGACCGGATCCGCTGCTGCTGGGCGGCTCGCCTCCTCGAAGCCATGCACCAAGGTGAGCTCGAGGTCACCCGTGCCATGCACCAGAGCCTCCAGGAATCCGCGACGGCGCCGGAGCAGGCCGCGAGGGAGCACCGTCTTGCCTGCGACGATGCGGCGGATGTCGTGCTCCTTCGCGAAGTCGAAGATGGCGCCCACGCCATCCTCCGAGGTGACCGTGGCCGTGCGTGCCCCGAGCGTCTCGGCGAGGCGCAGGTGCTGCATCACGCGCTCGCGGTCGACCGCACCGAGGCCGCGCAGCGCGCGCGGGGATTCGACGAAGAGCGCGAAGAGCTCGGCGCGCGAGGCCCGCGCGAGGCGATGCGCGGTGCGCAGGACCTGAGCCGAGGAAGGGCTCGGCCCGATGCAGACCAGGATCCGCTCGGCGACCCCGAAGCTCTTGCGCACGCCTTGCTCGCGCTTCAGCTCCAGGAGCTGCCGGTCGACCCATTGCGCGGTCTTGCGCAAGGCCAGCTCGCGCAGGGCGACGAGGTTCCGCTTGCGGAAGAAGCTCTCGATCGCCGTGCGCGCCGCTTCGGGAACATAGACCTTGCCCGCGCGGAGTCGCTCGAGGAGCGCGTCCGGGGCGAGGTCGACGACCTCGATCTCATCCGCCTCGTCGAAGATCGCATCCGGGACGGTCTCCTGCACGGGGATGCCCGTCGTTCCCTCCACGAGGTCGTTCAGGCTCTCCAGGTGCTGCACGTTCAGCGTCGTGTGCACCTCGATCCCGGCTTCGCGGAGCTCCTGCACGTCTTGCCAGCGCTTCGCGTGGCGCGAGCCCGGCGCGTTCGTATGCGCGAGCTCGTCGACGAGCAGGATCTCGGGCCGTCGCGCGAGTGCCGCGTCGAGATCGAACTCGTGGAGCTCTCGTCCGCGGTAGCTCAGCAGACGCGGGGGCAGCCGCTCGAGCCCTTCGAGCAACGCCTCGGTCTCCGCGCGACCGTGCGTCTCGATCCAGCCGAGGACGAGGTCTCGACCTTGCCGTGAGAGTCGCCGCGCGGCGCAGAGCATGGCGAAGGTCTTGCCGACCCCTGGAGCGGCGCCCACGTGGATCTTCAAGCGCCCGCGCTTCGCGCGACGTTCCTCGCGCTGCACTTCCGCGAGCACGCGATCGGGATCGGGACGAGCGGATTCCATGGCCTAGAGCGGGGAGCGTCTCCTGGGATCGAGAGCTTCAGCGAGCATGGAGCGGCGCGCTCTCGCGATCCAGCGCGAGGTTCAGCCGCAGCACGTGCACCACGGGCTCGCCCAGGAAGCCCCACTGTCGATCGCGGGTGTGCGCGGCGACGAGGGACTCGACGCGCGATGCGTCCAAACCGCGGGAGAAAGCTACGCGCTCCACTTGATAGCGCGCTGCCGAGAGCCCGATGTGCGGGTCGAGTCCGCTGGCCGAAGCGGTGACGAGCTCGAGTGGGATCGCACGAGAGGCATCGGCGCCGACGCGGCGCTCTGCCGTGCGCAAAGCCTCGATGCGCGCGGCGGCCGCTGCGGAGAGCGCGGGGTGGAGCGGGCCGTAGTTCGAACCCGAGGATCCGGTGAGCGTCGTCGCGTCGAACGCCGTGTAGGGGCGAGGTGCCGTCGCCGAGAGTCGGCCCCAGAAGTACTGCGCGGAATGGAACTCCTGACCCAGCAGCTCCGAGCCGATCGCGACTCCTCCGCTGTAGATCAGCGCACCCTGAGCGCTGGCCCCATGGAGCAGCGCGGCATACGCGGTGATCGCGAGGGGGTAGACGATGCCCGTGAGCATGCTGAGGGCAACGAAGAGGATGAGGGCGGTTCGCATCGCAGGGCTCAGGCGAGTCGGAGAGCGGAGAGGGTGAGGTCCAAGAGCTTGATGCCAGCGAAGGGCAAGACGATGCCGACCAAGCCGTAGAGCAGGAGATGTCGACCCAGCAAGCGCTCGGCGCTCGCGGGGCGGTAGGAGACGCCGCGCAGCGCGAGGGGTACCAGCGCGGGAATCACGAGCGCGTTGAAGATCAACGCCGAGAGGATCGCCGATTCCGGTGTCGCGAGGCGCATCGGATCCAGATCGCGGAATCCAGGGTGCAAGGTGACGAACGCCGCCGGCAGGATCGCGAAGTACTTCGCGACGTCGTTGGCGATCGAGAACGTGGTCAACGCGCCGCGCGTCATGAGCAGTTGCTTTCCAATGGCGACGACCTCGATCAGCTTCGTCGGATTGGAGTCGAGGTCGACCATGTTGCCGGCCTCCTTGGCTGCCTGGGTTCCCGTGTTCATCGCGACCGCGACGTCCGCCTGCGCCAGCGCCGGCGCATCGTTCGTGCCATCGCCGGTCATCGCGACCATGTGGCCATCGGCCTGCAGCTTGCGGATGAGGGCCAGCTTGGTCTCGGGTGTCGCCTCGGCCCGGAAGTCATCGACCCCGGCCTCGGCCGCGATGGCCGCTGCCGTGACGGGGTTGTCGCCGGTGATCATCACCGTGCGAATGCCCATGCGCCGGAAGTCGTGGAAGCGCTCGCGCAGGCCGCCCTTCACGATGTCCTTCAGCTCGATCACCCCCAGGAGCCGCGGTCCGTCGGCGACGAGCAGCGGTGTCGAGCCGCGACGGGCGATCTCATCGACGCGCGCCGCAGTCTCGGGGGAGGCGCTTCCGCCGCTCGCGCGCACGAAGGCCAGGACGGCATCGGCGGCGCCCTTGCGGATGCGGCGCGTGTCGAGGTCGACGCCGCTCATGCGCGTGAGCGCCGAGAAGGGCAGGAACCGAGCTGCCTTGCCCGCGAGGTCGCGCTCGCGCAGGCCGTAGCGCTTGGCGAGCACGACGATGCTGCGCCCTTCGGGCGTCTCGTCGGCGAGCGAAGCGAGCTGTGCCGCATCGGCGAGCTCGACCTCCGTGCCGCCGGGGGAAGGGAAGAGCGCCGTGGCCTGGCGGGCGCCGAGGGTGATCGTGCCGGTCTTGTCGAGCAGCAGGACGTCGACGTCTCCGGCGGCTTCGACGGCTCGACCGCTCGAGGCGATGACGTTCGCCTGCACGAGGCGATCGAGTCCGGCGACGCGGATCGCCGAGAGCAACGCGCCGATCGTGGTCGGGATCAGGCAGACGAGCAGCGCTACCAGGACGACGACCGGAACGGCCGCGCCACGGCCCGAGCTCTCCGCTGCGAACGCGCTGAGGGGCAGCAGCGTCGCGCAGACCAACAGGAACACCAGCGAGAGCGAGGCGAGCAGGATGTCGAGCGCGATCTCGTTCGGGGTCTTGCGGCGCTTCGCACCTTCCACCATCGCGATCATGTGATCGAGGAAGGACTCGCCGGGATCGGTCGATTTGCGCACCACGATCCAGTCGGAGAGCACGCGGGTGCCGCCGGTCGCGGAGGAGCGATCTCCTCCGGCTTCTCGCAGCACGGGCGCGGACTCACCCGTGATCGCGGACTCGTCGACCGACGCCAGCCCTTCCACGATCTCCCCGTCGCAAGGGATCACCTCGCCGGCTTCGACCAGCACATGGTCGCCTTTCGTGAGCGCCGCGGCCGAGATCTGCTCGCACGGCGCGCCGCGCCGCGTGCCCTCGAGACGCCTCGCGGGTACGTCCTGGCGGATCTTTCGCAGCGCGGCGGCCTGGGCCTTGCCGCGGCCCTCCGCCAAGGCCTCGGCGAAGGCGGCAAAGCCCACGGTGAGCCAGAGCCACAGCGCGACGCTGCACGTGAAGCCCGCACGGCCTCCGTCCGCGTCGATGAGCTCCGCTGCGCCGAGCACGGTGGTGAGCCATGCTCCGATGTACACCACGAACATCACCGGGTTCCGCGCCTGGGTGCGCGGCGTCAGCTTGGCGACGGCGCCGCGGAGCGCGCTCTGCAGGAGCTCCGCGCGGAAGATCGAAGAGCTGCGTTCGATGTGTCCCATGCTCACTTCACCGCCGACAGCTCGAGCTGCTCCGCGATCGGACCGAGTGCGAGCGCGGGGAGGAAGCTCAGAGCGCCCACGAGCAAGACGACCGCCAGCAGGAGCACGACGAAGAGCGGCGTGTGGGTCGGGAGCGATCCTGCGCTCAAAGCGATCCGGCGCTTGCGCGCCATGGAGCCGGCGATCGCCAGCACGACGCCGATCACGGCGAAGCGACCGACCAGCATGCAGAGCCCGAGCGCCAGGTTGTAGAACGGGCTGTTCGCCGAGAGGCCGGCGAACGCGCTCCCGTTGTTGTTGCTCGCCGAGGAGAAGGCGTAGAGCACCTCGCTGAAGCCATGGAATCCCGGATCTTGGATCCCAGCGCGTCCGTGCGAGAGCGAGACGGCCAGCGCCGCTCCGAGCAAGACGCAGGCGGCGGGGCCGATGATTCCGAGGGTCGCCATCTTCATCTCGAAGGGCTCGACCTTCTTCGCGAAGTACTCCGGCGTGCGGCCGATCAACAGACCTCCGACGAAGATCGCCACCAGCACGAACAGGAGCATGCCGTAGAGGCCCGAGCCCACGCCGCCGAAGATCACTTCGCCGAGCTGCATGAGCCAGAGCGGGATCAGCCCGCCTAGGGGCGTGAACGAGTCGTGCATCGAATTCACGGAGCCGTTCGAGGCCGCGGTGGTGGCGACGGCCCACCACGCGCTCGCAGCGACCCCGAAGCGCGTCTCCTTGCCTTCGAGATTGCCGGCGACAGAGAACGCTTCCGAGGTCTCCGCGATGCTCGTGGAGCGCAGAGCGGGGTTGCCTGCAGCTTCGAACGCGCTGCAGAGGACGAGCGCAGGTACGAGGACGAGGGTCATCGCCGCGAGCAAAGCCAAGCCTTGCCTCCGATCCCGGACCATCTCGCCGAAGGCCGCGCAGCAAGCCGCAGGCAGCAACAGGATCGCGATCCACTGGAGCCAGTTGGAGAGCGGCGTCGGGTTCTCGAAGGGA
The DNA here is from genome assembly GCA_016719295.1 of Planctomycetota bacterium. Lineage (GTDB taxonomy): Bacteria > Planctomycetota > UBA1135 > UBA1135 > JADKAF01 > JADKAF01. The sequence continues at coordinate 3,751,180 of JADKAF010000001.1, read as the reverse complement.
TGCGCCGAGTTCGTGTTGAAGTAGCCGCCGCCGTTCGTGCCGAGCTGCTTGATGGCGACTTGGGAAGCGACCGGACCGACGGGCGCGAGCTGCGTGTGTGGGAGATGTTCGGATGCTTCGCCCGCGAGCTCGGGATCGAGGATGCGCAGCTCGGCGGGCGCCGCGAAGCTCTGGACCACGCCTTGACCCACGAGCAGCAGCGCGAGCAGCGTCGACAGCGGCAGGAGCACGTACAGCACGCTGCGCACGAGATCGCTCCAGAAGTTCCCGATCGTGCTCGAGCCCTGGCGCCAGAGCCCGCGCGCGAGCGCTGCCATGACCGCCAGACCCACGGCGGCGGAGACGAAGTTCTGCACGCCGAGACCGAGCATCTGCGTCAAGGGGCTGAGCGTGGTCTCGCCGCCGTAGCTCTGCCAGTTCGTGTTGGTCACGAAGGAGATGGCGGTGTTCAGCGCGAGCTCGTGGGGTACCGGGCCGAGCTCCGGGGGATGGAGGGGGAGCAGGTGGTGGAGGCGCTGGAGCCCGTAGACGAACGCGAGCGAGAGCGCGCTGAAGAGCAGCAGCGCGCGCGCATAGCCTCCTGCGGTCATCTCGGGCAGGCGGCCTTCCTCATCGCAGCGCAGGCCCGCGGCGCGATAGAAGACGCGCTCGAGCGGTCGGAGCCAGCGCGAGATCCACGGGCTCGAGCCGCGAAAGATTCGGCCCATGTAGATGCCGAGCGGCCAGGAGAGGGCGAGCATGGCGAGGAGGCTCGCCGTGCCCGCGGCCCAATCCCAGGCGTTCATTCGAACCACTCGGGCGCGAGGAGCGCACAGGTGAGGTAGAGGGCGAGCAGCGCCGCCGCTGCGGCGCCGAGGATGGAGCTCAGGTCCATGAGCAGATTCCGGAGAAGGGTGCTCCGGAGATGGTGGCTCCTCCCTCCCGCGTCGGCGATCTCCGCGGCATCAAGAGCCGCGCTCCGCTCATAAAGACGACATAAGGCCGCGGCGCGAGCGCTGGCGTCCGCGTCGCGTGAGCTCCTCTCAGCGCCAGATCTTCTCGAGCAACGCGTGCAGCGCGGGATCGACTTCCTTCAGCTCCGCGCGCACGAAGGGATGGAAGTCGTTCGTGCCGAAGTAGGCCTCCGTCCCTTCGGCGAAGTACTCCTGCGGGTTCGACAGCGCATAGTGGCGCTGGCGATCGCCGCGCGCGTAGAGCACCGCGTCGTAGCGGCCGCTCGCGCGGGCTTGCTCGAAGGCCTGGAGCAGCTCCGCGTGCTCGTGCCCGAGCACCTGGTGGTGATACGCGTGCGCGAGCTCGTGCAGGACCATCCACGGCTGCACCTCGCGCGTCCACGCGACGAAGTTCGCGGCGTTGGCGATGTCGACCGAGCGCTCCTTCTCGGCGGGGTAGCCGTGCGCGACGAGCCACTCGCGCGACGGGTGATAGCACGCGCAGGGATGCCGGCCGTGCTCGTCCTCGACGCCGAGGAAGAGCGGCACCGCGCGCAGCTTCTCCAGCGGTCCTTCCGGCACGACGCGCCGCAGGCGATAGAGCTGGTTCTCGAGCTCTTGGAGTGCGGAGGCGCCGAGCTCGCGTTGCACCTCGAGCAAGCGCAGATCGACGTGCACGCGGAAGCCCTCGAGCTCGAGCGCTCGATGCCCCGCGGGAGCCGCGGGGCTCGCGGGGCCGCTCTCCTGCGGTGTGGCCGAGGCGCCGAGCAAGAGCAGGAACGAGCCGAGCAGCGTCTTCATCGTCGAGCCTGAGGCAGGAGTTGGGCGGCGCCCAGGCCGCGTTGGATCGCCGGAATGTAGCTCTCGAGCGCCGCCGCGGTGAGCGGATCCTCGAGATCGATGCGCTCGCCGCGCTCGGCGGAGAGATAGCAGGCCATCACGAGGCGCGCGATCTCGCAGCCGTGGCGGAAGCTGAGCCGCGGCTCGCGACCGCTGGCGAGCGCCTGCACCAAGTCCTGCCATTCGTCCACGTAGCCGTAGAGGTCGGGCTCGTTCGGCTGCAGCGGCAGCGTGCCGCGCGATGTGGTGGCCTTCTCCAGCGCGAGCTCTTGATCGGCGAGCGCGCTCGCGGCCGCGTCGGCGACGAAGACCTCGGCGGGGGAGCGCAGCGAGGAGAAGGAGCACGCGTAGCCGGCGCCCAGCGCTTCGAACTCGAGCTTCAGGCCCTGCTTGTCGTTCATCCAGCTCGTGCTGAACTGCCCGAGCGAGAGCGCTTTACTCCGCGGGTCGCGGAAGCGGATCGTCCCGCTCGCGTAGTCCTCGGCCGGCGTTTGCGCATAGTCGATGCCGAAGCGCTCGCGCAGCGCGCCGCGATGGGGCTCCCGACCCCACTTCAAGAGCGCCAGCTCGCACTGGACGGAGACGGGGACGAGGGCAAGCGGATCGCCGGAGGCGGGCGAGAGCAGCGCCCACGCGAGCGCGATCGAGTGGCAGCCCATGTCGGAGAGGACGCCGCCGCCTTGCTGTCGCGGATCCCAGAACCACGCCGCATGCGGGCCCGCGTGCTCTTCCGCCGCGCGTGCGAGCAGAGGCGGTCCGCAGCGCTGCTCGAGGGCGGCGAGCTGGGCGCGAGCGGCCAGCAGCGCCTTGAGGTGCAGCTGATTCTCGAAGTACGCATGCACGATTCCGGCGCCGTGCGCTTCCGCGTGCATCGCGCGCGCCTCGATCAGGTTTCGCCCGAGGGGCTTCTCGCACGCGACCGCGCGCACCGGGGCGCCGGCGTCTCGCGCGGCGATCACGCGTCGCAGCGCGTCGAGTCGCGTTGCGTTCGGCCCGAGCAGCGCCACCACGTCGACGTGCGCCGCCAGCTCCTCGATCGAGGAGCAGAGGTGCGCGGGCCCGAGCCCGCGCGACCGCGCTTCCGCCGCGAGCGCTTCCGGCGGTGTCCGCGAATGCAGCGCCTCCACGCGCACGCCGCGCACGCTCTCGAGCGCGCGCAGATGGAAGCGGGCGATGAAGCCGCCGCCGACGAAGCCGATCTTGAGGTCGGTCATGGTGAGGTCGTGTCTCCGGTCCGCCGCAGAGCATCTCCACGGCACAGCTGAGGTGCCAGCCACCGTTTCCGTGCAGTGACATTGCCCGAGAAGGAGCGTAGGCGTTCGCCTATACTCCCGCGCCCCCGCCGGAGCTCTGCCCCTTGCCCCGCGTCCAGCTCTTCCCCACCTGCCTCCTCGACACCTGCTATCCCCGCGCCGGAGAGGCCGTCGTGCGCGTGCTCGAGCATCTCGGTGTCGAGGTGCACTTGCCCGCGGGCCTCACCTGCTGCGGTCAGCCGGCGTGGAACGCGGGCCATCGCCGCGAGGCGCGCGCGGTGGCGCTGCACGTGCTCGAGATCCTTGAGCGGAGCGAAGATCCGATCGTCGTGCCGTCGGGCTCTTGCGGCGACATGATCGGTCACCAGTGGGGCGAGCTCTTCCGCGAGGATCCCGCGCTGCATGCGCGCGCGGAGGCCGTCGCGGCGCGCACCTACGAGTTCAGCTCGTACCTGGTCGACGTGCTGGGTGTCCGCTGGAGCGGTGCGATCGACGCGCGGCGCGTCTACTACCATCCGTCGTGTCACTTGCTCCGCGGCCTGAAGGTGAAGGAAGCGCCGCTCGCGTTGCTCGCCAGCGTACGCGGCGCGGACGTTCCGGCGACGCCGGCGCGCGAGGAGTGCTGCGGCTTCGGCGGGCTCTTCTCGCTGAAGGAGCCGGCGATCTCCGCGGCGATGGCGGAGCGGAAGCTCGCCGATGTACGGGAAGCCGAGGTCGCCGAAGTCGTGAGCTGCGACTTGGGCTGCCTCGCGCACCTCGGTGGTGCGCTGCATCGCGATGGCTCGCCGGTGCGCTGCCGCCATCTCGCGGAACTCCTGCTCGAGAGCTTGGGCGAGAACGCGAGCGGAGGGCCGCGCGCATGAGTGCACCGAGCTCTCAGCCGCTGCCGCCGTTCGCTCAGCGCGTCGACGCCGCCGTGCATGACGAGCATCTGCACGATGCGCTCGGTCGCGCGACGGCGCAGCTCCGCTCGCGCCGCGGGGGGGCCTTCGCGTCGTTGGAGCAGAGCGACGCGGTGCGCGCGGCAGCGCGCGCCGCGAAGATGCACGTGCTGGATCGCCTCGACGAGAGCTTGATCGCCTTCGAGCAGAGCCTGCGCGCGCGCGGCTTCCAGGTGCACTGGGCCGAGACGCCCGAGCAGGCAAACGACCTCGTGCGCGCGATCGCGCGGAGAGCGGGCTGCAAGCTCGCGGTGAAGTCGAAGTCGATGGCCACCGAGGAGACGCACCTCAACGCCGCGCTCGAGCAGGACGGCGTCGAGGTGGTGGAGTCGGACCTCGGCGAGTACATCGTGCAGCTCCGCCGCGATCGCCCTTCGCACATCATCCTGCCGATCATCCATCTCACGCGCGAAGACGTGGGCAAGGTGGTGAGCGAGGAGCTGCACGTACCCTACACCGACGAGCCGAAGGAGCTCGCGGCGATCGCGCGCGAGGTGCTGCGGGCGAAGTTCCTCGCGGCGGATCTCGGAATCACGGGGGCCAACTTCGGCCTCGTCGAGGAGGGGGCTCTCTGCCTCGTCTCGAACGAGGGCAACATCCGCATGACGAGCTCGCTGCCACGCATCCACGTGGCGCTCCTCGGCATCGAGAAGCTCGTGCGGAACGCCAGCGATCTCGACGCGATGCTGCGCCTCCTCGCGCGCTCGGCGACGGGACAGAAGCTCACCGTCTACACCACGCTGATCGAGGGACCGCGGCGCTCGCCCGAGGACGAAGGCCCCGAGGAGTCGCACGTGATCCTCCTCGACAACGGGCGCAGCACGACGCGCGGAGGGGAAGAGGCGGAGATCCTGGCTTGCATCCGCTGCGGCGCCTGCCTGAATGCGTGTCCCGTCTATCAGCAGATCGGCGGCCATGCCTACGGCGACACCTATCCCGGGCCGATGGGCGCCATCTGGACTCCGTCGCTGCGCGGGATGGATGGGTGGAAGGAGCTGCCGGGAGCGAGCTCGCTCTGCGGCGCCTGCGAAGAAGTCTGTCCGGTGAACCTCCGCATCCCGAAGATGCTGCTCTCGCTGCGCGCGCGCGCCAGGGAGCAGCACGGCGGCTCGCCGCGCTGGCTGCGCTTCGGCCTGCGCTTCTACGCGGCGTTCGCGCGCCGGCCTTGGCTCTGGCGCAGCGCGCTGCGGGTCGCCTCGCTCGGCGCGCGCCTGCTCGCGCGCGACGGCTGGCTGCGGAAGGTACCCGGACCGCTGAGCGCTTGGACGAAGCGCCGCGATCTGCCTGCACCGGCGCCGCAGAGCTTCACGGCGTGGATGAGCGCGCGGGCGAGGGAGCGTGCCCGTGGCTGATCCGCTCGAGACTCGCGACGCACGCGAGCGCATCCTCGCGCGGCTGCGCGCGGCGCGCCGCACGGGCGATCTGCCCGTGCCGCAGACCGAGGTGCCGATCCCGCGCAGCACGCTCGAGGAGGCTCCGCGTGAAGCCTTGCTCGCGCGCTTCGCCGAGGAGCTGCGCTCGCTCGGCGTCGCGTTCCATCGCGAGCCCGATGCCGACGCGGTCGAGCGCCGCGTGCGCGCCTTGCTCGCCTCCGCGACCGTGCTCTCGTGGGCGCGCGAAGCGCTGCCTTACGAGCTCGGCGCGCGCCTCCGCGATCTCCCGCTCCGCGGACCCGGCACCCCGCGCGCCGAGGCGGCGACCTGCGGCGCGGGCCTGGTCGGCGTTCACGCCGCCGTCGCCGAGACGGGCTCGCTCGTCTGCCTCTCCTCGCCGGCGACCCCGCGCACCGCGTCGCTGCTGCCGCCGCGCTTCGTCGCGGTCGTGCGCGAGGCGCAGATCCTGCCGACGCTGGGCGCTTTCCTGCGCGCTCGTCGCGCGCACTTCCCCGACGCCTCGGCCGTCCACGTGATCACGGGTCCGAGCCGCACCGCCGACATCGAGCTCCAGCTCACCCTGGGCGTCCACGGCCCGGGCGAAGTCGCGGTCGTCCTCGGCCCCTGAATCGATCCGAGGCGCGCTTCGGAGGATCCGCCTCTTCGCGCGTCGACTTGGGTTCGATGCGAGGAAGGCCCGTCGGACGGACCCCGCTAGTGTCGGCCGGATAGTTGGCGATTTGGGGCCGCATAGCGTGTGGTTCCGAGTGTGAGGAAGCTTCGTTCGCGCGTTTCTTCATCATCTTCTCTCCGCTCCGAACATTCCCCGCTCACGCCTCGTCGCAAGGGCGGTCGGCGGTACCTCGGACGAGGCCGCGGCTATACTCCCACGGCGCCGCGTGCCTCTCCTTCCCTCGGGCAGGGGTGCGATGGCCCGTCGATTCGCGCCGGCGCCGAGACGCCCGCGCTCACCTCTTGCCCCGGATTTCCGCGATGCGTTCCCTCCACGCCTTCGCGCTGGCGGCGCTTGCTGCTGGCTCGTTCTCCGCCTCGACGCAGGCGCAGAACTGCGACCTCTCCACCATCTTCAACTCGAATGCCGGGCTCCAAGCGCCCGGGACCGTGGCGTTCAACCTGACGGTGAACACGCCCATCGTCATCTCGAGCTTCGAGGTGAACACCAACGCGACGGTCGGCACGCCGCTCCCCCTCTCGGTCTGGATGACGCCGAACGGCTACGCCGGTCAGCTCCTGAACCCCGGGGCCTGGACGCAGATCGGTCAGGACAACGGCACGGGCATGGCGCAGGGCGCCAACATCGCGTCGCCCATCCCGCTCCAGAATCCGATTCTCTTGTTCGCGGGCACCTATGGCATCGCGCTGCACGCGCCGACCTGGACGCAGCGCATCACCAACGGCACCGCGACGAATCAGAGCTACACCAACGCCTGCATGACCTTCCAGGCTGGCGCCGGTGTGACCGGACTCTTCACCGGCAGCATCGTCACGCCGCGCGTCTGGAACGGGAACATCCGCGCCCAGCAGGCCGCCGGCCTCTACGCGGACTTCACCGCCGCGACCCCCACGGGGGCGACGCCGCTCACGGTGAGCTTCGCCGATTCGTCCTACACGACCTCCCCCGGCGGCGTGCTCGCCTGGGCGTGGGACTTCAACGGCGACTCGATCATCGATTCGAACCTGCAGAACCCGAGCTTTACCTACAGCCTGTGCGGCCGCTTCGACGTGACGCTGCGCGCGGACGACGGGCTGAACCCGCCCAGCACCATCACCAAGCGGCGGTTCATCACGGCGGATCCGCAGCTCCTGATCGACGCCGACTTCAGCTTCACCGCCGGCACCACGCCGCTCTCGATGGCGTTCAGCGATGCGTCGACGGGCAATCCGACCGTCTGGTCGTGGGACTTCGACGGCGACAACGTGCCCGATTCGGCGGCGCAGAACCCGAGCTGGACCTACTCCGCGCCGGGCACCTTCACCGTGAGCCTCGACGCGACGAACGCCTGCGGCACGGATACGGAGCGCAAGCAGGTGCTGGTCATCGTGAACGATGACTGCAGCGGCGCGATCACGGTCACCGCGGGCTTGAGCCCGACCTACACCAACACCGGCGCCACGACCTCGTTCCCCTGGCCGTGCGCCGCGGGCGGCAAGGACGTCTGGTACGTCTACCGCGCTCCTTGCGCCGGACAGCTGCTCGTGAATCTCTGCACGGGCACGACCTACGACTCGGCGCTCGAGGCGTTCTCCGGGAGCTGCGCCAACTTGACCTCGCTCGCCTGCAACGACGATAGCTGCGGGCTCTCCTCGAGCATCACCTTCCCCGTGCTCGGCAACCAGAACTACTACCTGCGCGTCGGCGGCTACAGCAGCGCGGAAGGCAACTTCCGCCTGAACATCACCTTCAGCTCGAGCGGCGCGGGCACGTGGACGACGATCTTCCCCGCCTGCGGCGGAGCGAACCTCGCCTCGACGGGCATGCCGACGCTCGGCACCTCGTTCGACCTGTCGGTGACGCCGACCAGCGGCCCGACCTTCATCACGATCGGCAGCGTGCCGGTCGGCGCAGCCCTCTGCCCGGCGGGCTGCATCCTCGGCTCCAACATGGATGTCGTGCTGCCCGGCCCGAACTTCACGGCGACGGTGCCCTGCCTGCCGTTCCTGCGCGGCGGGTCGGTCTACTTCCAGGGCATCACGCTCGGCGCCGCCGGCGGCTGCGCTCCGGCGCTCCCGATCGTGACCACCAACACCCTGCAGGCGACGATCGGCTGAGCCCCGGAGTTCGCGTCACACGCGCGACTCGCTCGCTCGAACGCTGCGGCGTCGAGTCGAGCTGCACCCCTCGCAGGGACGCAGCTCGGCTCGACGCCGCAGCCGTTGGAAGGAACCGAGCTGGCTCGGCGGAGCCGTCGATGAGAGCCGCGCGCTACGGTCCGATCCACCGTGGGGTGTGCTCGGTTGCGAGTGAGTTCGTGCGCGGAGATCGGAGACGGCGATCGCTCTCGACGCCATGTCCGAGGAAGTCCTGACGCCCGCTCGGCCGCTCGCGGCCGGGTGGGCGCTCAGTGCTTCTGGAGATTGAGGTCGAGGACGTTGCTCGAGGAGCCGACGGCGCCGATCACGAGGACCTGCGCGTAGACGTGCACGCCCCAGGCCAAGGGCTCGTCGGGGATCGCGACGAGCTGGGCGGCGCCGCCCAGCTGGTCCGTCGCGACCGGCAAGGAGACCGCGGGTAGCACGCCGAGCGTGCACGCGGGGTCCAGCACACCCGGCAGGGGCATCGGCAGCAGTCCGCCGAGCGATGGATCGAGGCCGATCATGAACGCCGCGGGAGCGAGAGGAGCCGCACCGCTGAGCAACAACGAGGTCGTGGAGGCCGTTCGCGGTCGTGCGGAGGTGCTGAGAATCGCAGTGGCACCACCGACCGTACACGCGGGATCGATCGTGGTCGCGCTCGCGCGCTCACCCCAGGAGCACGCCGCGACATCCTCGAGCGTCGCGGCACGCGAGATGAGCCGGAAGTCGTCGAGATCGTAGTGAGCGGTGAGAGGCGTCGCTCCGGCGTTCGCGCCCAAGCTGAGGTTCGCGCTCCCAGCGTAGGCGAAGGTGGTGGCCAGGAAGCCGACCGTCGCGTCGAGCTCGCCGTCGATGTACCAGGAGGCTCGTCCCGCAGCGTCGTCGACGACCAGGACGACGTGATGCCACGCATGGTCGGCGGCGAGGCTCGTCTGCGCGTAGAAGTCTCCGACGAGGGTGCCCCGGAAGCCGATGCTCGCGCCGGCGACCCCGCCGAGCAGGACGCGCATGCGCCCGTCGCCCAGCACGTAGGCCAGCGGATTGGTGCCCGTGGATTCGGGCCGCCGACGCAGCCAGAAGGACGCGCTCCAGCTCCCGCTCAGCGAGAGCCGTCCGCGAGTGTCGATCCAGTGTCCTCCGACGGGATGGGCGCCGAGCGAGCCGAGCGGCGGCGTATTGGCGGCGAAGACGCGTCGCCGCGGCCCGGGATCACCCATCCAGCCCGATCCGGAAGCCAGACCGGCTGCGGGGAAGGCTGCGGTGCTGGCGCCGTTCGCGACTTCCGTCCCGCGTACGTCGTTGAACTGATACTGCAGCAGGTCGGCCTCCAGATTCTCTCCGCCTGCGTGCACGGTGACGAAATGCCACTTGGTGAGGCTGCTCGACGAGCACGCGTTGCGCACGGTCAGACGCACGTTGAAGGGGCCCGTGCGCGGGAAGGTACCGGTCGGCTCGGGCAGCGTCGAATCGACGACCCCGTTGTTGTCGAAGTCCCATTCCCAGGCCGTGGGATTGCCGACCGAGCGATCGTAGAACACGACCGAGAGCGGAACCGCTCCGCGTGGGGAATGCGCCTCGAAGTCGGCCTCCAAGAGGTTTTCCGGGTCGACCTGGATGTAGCTCGTCTCGGTCTTCGTGACGCTGCCGTGAGCGCCGTCGGTGACCGTGAGCGAGACCGAGTATCGCCCGCAGCTCGCGTAGCTGAAGGTCGGATGGCGCAGGTTCGAGTCGACGATGCCATCGCCGTCGCAGTCCCAAGCCCAGCTCGTGACTCCGCCTGCGGCGGTGCTCACGCTCCGGTCGATGAAGCTCACCGCCAGCGGAGAGCTCCCGGAGCGCGGCGTCGCCTCGAAGCGCGGATAGAGCCCGTCCGCCGGCCGGTAGGTGATGCGCACGATCGGCACGAGCTCGTCGTTGCTGAACTCCCAGATCGCGCCGCCCGGGCTGAAGCGATTGCCGTAGCGATTGCCGCCATTCGTGCCAGGGCTGCCGCTCTGGGCATCGATGGAGTGCAGCAGCGGATTGCTGAAAGGCCCGAGCCCGTAGGTACGGAGATCGATGATGAAGTCCTGGCCTGCGGCAGGATCGTAGGAGAACGGTGTCCCGCTGATGCGAATCGTCCAGGGCCCCGGAGAGGCGCTGCTCGAGCCCGCGTTCACGAGAACGATCCCCGAGAAGAACGGCGTCCCGGTGCCGCTCGTCCAGTTCGCATCGAAGCTCTGCTGATAGCCGGCGCTCTCGTAGCCGTAGGCCGCCGTGCCCATGCGTACCTCGAGATTGCGGTAGCCGACCAGAGGCCAAGAGCTCTCCGAATCGTCCGGACGCAGCTCGATCTGCTCGATCACGATCGGGTACGGCGCGGCGAACTCCTCCGCGGCGTACACCCAGTGCCAACGCTGTGTGTCCGAGGTCTCGAAAGGATAGGAAGTGGCCGCGTTGCCTTCCTGATTCTCGAGTCCTGCGGGGAGCGTCTGCGTGAGCTGCTGCGCACCGAGCGGAGCATGGGCGAGCGCGAGCAGCGCGAGGAGCGAGCGGAGGGCAGGGGATTGCATCGGCGTGTTGGGCGGATCAGGGGCGAAGCCTGTGGACGGCCCTGGATCAGGGATGGAAGGCATTCGAGACGGCGGCGATGCGGAGCTCGTCGATCACGCCGTCCCAGGGGCGGAAGCTCGCGTCGTAGGCATGGCGGCCGATCAGCAGCGGGCCGGAGAGCGTGAACGGCGCGGTGATACGCGAGTTGCGGTGGCTGCGACGCGAGCTCAGCACGGTCTGGCCGTCGACGATCATCTGGGCGCGGAACTCCCGCGAGGGCCCGAGGTCGTAGCTCCACTGCGCGGTGAGGCGATGCCAGGTGTGATTCCATCGTCCGAGCTCGATCACCGGAGCGCGCACGTTGGCCACGGTGACTCCGTCGAGGATCCAGAGCATGACGAGCTCCTGTCCTCCCGAGACGGTGATCAAGAGCTCGTCGACGCCGGGCTCGTCGATGCAGTGGAGCAGCACGAGCTCGTTTCGCGGTCCCGGCGAGGAGCCGAGATCGTCGCCGACGAAGCTCGGCGCGTTCTCGGGCTTGAACCAGAGGTCGATCGACCCGCGGACCGGGTTGATCGGATGCTGCGCGTAAGCGAGGCGCGTCGACTGGCCGTCGACCGTGGAGCAGCGCACCCCGCGAAACGCCTCGGATCCGTTGCCTGTCGCGGGATGCCAAGGGTCGCGTGGAGGATAGATCCCGCGGGGATGGCGCTTCGTCTCGTGCGTGGTCCAGTCGATCCCGGGGTGCCGATGCGAGCCTTGCCATGCCAGCGGTGTCTCGACGCCGCGATCGAAGGACAGCGCGTGCGCTTCGCTGGGCAAGATGCCCTCGGCCGACTCGAGATCCTTCTCGAAGGAGAGGTGCAGGCTACCGGTCTCGATCTCCTCTTCGATCGCGGTCAAGCGCACGAGGGCGAGGTTGTGCATCGGGAGCGAGAGGGCCAGGCCCGCGCCTGAGCCATCGGCCGCCGTCACCAGGTGCTGCGAATCGGCGAGGTAGTAGTCGTCGATCTTCTGGTAGGTCGCGATCCGGTCGTACGAGAGCAGCTGGTTCAGGCCGGCGGCGAAGAACTCCGTGCGCCCGAGCACCGGCTCGAGGGGGCCGAGCGGAAGGCACCAACCGAAGATCGTGTAGTTGTTGGGATCCTGCCAGTAGAAGTCGAAGCGCCGGTTCTGGCTGAGATCCCAGCTCCAGATGCCATTGGGATAGCGGAACGGCACCGGGTGGCGTTGCGCACGCTCGATCCACTCACGGAGGAGACGGTCATACACGCTGCCGCGATTCTGGTCGATGCGATAGATCTCCGCGAAGTAGCGCGTGTTGCCGAGCAGGCCGCGGAAGTCGAGGTTCAGGGTCACCTCTTCGCGAAGGTCCACTCCCCCGTGGCTGTAGAGCAGCGCCGTCACATGGCGATCATCGCGGCCAACCACGCCAGCGACTCGCCCGTTGGCTTCGACTCCGTTGCGCACGGAGCGGTGCAGGCGCGGATGGTCGATGTCGAGCGGAACGCGCTCCAGGCCGACGAGCTCTTCGAACATGTCGAAGGCGTTGTAGGCGGCGAGCTTGAGCCAGTAGTTCGCGTTCGAGGTGGCGCTGCCGTTCACGCCGCGCCAGTAATGGTCGAGGAAGAACGGCGCACACGACGTGACCTCCCGATCCAGGAAGCTGTGCAGCAGCATCGCGTGCCAGGAGGCGCAGTTCATCGCAGGCTCGCCCTTCAGGGCCTCGATCCAGCGCGTGCCGCCGCCCGGGATCCCGGAGATGGGATGCAGGTAGTAGAGCATTCCCATCTCGTCGACGTGGATCGGGTAGTTCGGCACGCCAGCCTGCCTGCAGATCTCGCGGAGGCGATCCAGCGAACCCTCGATGTAGCGGAGCGACTGATCCTTGGGCTCGACCTCGAAGAGCGAGAGCGCCGCGCCGTCGAGGACTCCGGTGAGATTCGTCTGAAGGAGAAACCGATCTGCTCCCGACTGGATGTCGCTCGGAAAGGGCACGTAGGGGTAGCTGGTCGGCGAGGGCGATAGGAAGTTGCCGAAGCGCAGCTCGGGGCGCGGCCCGCTGCCTGCCGCGCGATCGAGCGCCGCACGAGCTTGCGCGGCGAGCAGCCCGAACTCGCTCATCGTTCCGGTGAAGCGTCCGCGCAGATCGGGCTCGACCCACATCGCCCATTTCCAGCGCGAAGGCTCGCGACCTTGGGCTTGGGACCGCCGGTACATCGTCTCGATGAGATCCCCCCACGCGGAGAGGTTCGCCGCGGAGGGCGGCTCGATCACGTGGTGGAAGAACGCCCAAGGCCAGTCGGAGATCGGGCCCTGGACCATGTCCCGCGGCGTACCTGTAAGGGATACCAGCGGGTAGGCGCCGGCGTCGGTGATGTTCGCGATATAACGATCCCAGTAGGGGTTGAATCCGCCGGCGCGCGTCCAGATCTCCTCGATCCTCAGGCCCGCCTGGACGGCCCAGGACGGCAGCGTCGCGGTGTTCCCGAGGAGGAAGTTGGAGACCAGGACATGGCTAAGATAAGGGAAGTTCGCGGCGATCCAGCGCTTCGTGATATGGACGCCAGGCCGCAGGTTCTCGTCGCTGAAGGCGGCATACGGCATGCTCACATGCCCGTTCGTCCAGAGGCGTTCGATCCGCCGTGCTCCGAGGCGCGGGCGGGCGTCGATCTCGACCTCGATCATGGCCGGCAGCACCTGCGCTTGCGCCGGCTGGGCCGACAGAGCGAAGACCGCGCTTCCGGCGCAGAGCAGAGGCAAGGTCGCGAGCGCGCGCCAACAGGCGGGGCCGCAGCCGATCGGGCGTGACGGATCCATGGGCTTCGGAGAGCGTCGGTGGGGAGCGCGACCTGAGGGGAGAGCTGGGTCGGCTCGCGCGTGGGGCTAGCAAGTCCAGCACGCGAACCTAGTCCCTGCCCTGCGGATGGGTCAACTGCGGGGAAGGGCTCGGAGGCGACGGGCTCAGCTAGGAACGCGCAGTGCGCGTACGCCCAGTGGTGGATGGCGCCTTCTCCTCGTCGATTCCATCCTGCATGCTGGTGGGAACAGCCGTTTCCGGCGGCCCAGGTGGCTGCGGAAGGCACGTCGCCAGCCGCCACGTAGGAATGTGAAGATCATGACGACCAGGATCCGCGTCTTCGATCCGGCGCTCTGCTGCTCGACGGGTGTCTGCGGCCCCAGCGTGGACGACGCGCTCGCGCGCTTTGCCGCAGACCTTCAATGGCTCGCCGAGCGCGGGGTCGCCGTCGAGCGTTACAACCTGGCGCAGCAGCCCGGCGCCTTCGCCGAGAACGCGGTGGTGCGCGAGCGGCTCGCGCGAGGTGTCGACGTGCTCCCGCTGGTCCTGGTCGGCGAGCGCATCGCCGTCGAGGGCCGCTATCCGTCGCGGGAGACCCTGGCGGCCCTGGCCGGCCTGCCGATCCGCGGAGACCTCGAGGAGAGCGGATCGACGAGCGCCTGCTGTGCGCCGCGACCGGCACGCGAGAGCGGCGAGAAGGGCGACACGCGCTCGGGTTGCTGCGGGTGAGCGAGCACGATCTGGCGCCCGCGGCGCATGCGTTCCTCGCGCGCGCGCCGCGCATCCTCTTCTTCACCGGCAAAGGCGGGGTGGGCAAGACCAGCGTCGCGTGCGCGACCGCGCACGCGCTCGCGGGCCGCGGCGAGCGCGTGCTGCTCGTTAGCACCGATCCCGCGTCGAACCTCGATGAGGTACTGGAGACGCCGCTCGGCGCGGCGCCCTGCGCGATCGCCGCGGCTACGGGCCTCTCGGCGCTGAACATCGATCCCGAAGCCGCGGCACGCGCGTATCGCGAGCGCGTCGTTGGCCCCTATCGCGGCGTGCTGCCCGAGGCCGCCGTGCGCAGCATCGAGGAGCAGCTCTCCGGTGCATGCACCGTCGAGATCGCCGCCTTCGACGAGTTCTCGAAGCTGCTCGCGCAGAGCGAGGCGACGCGCGACTTCGATCGCATCGTCTTCGACACCGCGCCCACGGGGCACACGCTGCGCTTGCTCGAGCTGCCGGCGGCGTGGACCGGCTTCCTCGAGGCGAACGCGGGGGGGACCTCTTGCCTCGGCCCGCTCGCGGGTCTGCAGGCCCAGCGCGAGCTCTATGCCGCGGCGCGCGCGGCGCTCGCGGATCCGCGGCGCACGCTCCTCGTGCTCGTCTCGCGCGAGGAGCGCGCCGCGCTGCGCGAAGCGGAGCGCACGCGCGGCGAGCTCGCCGCCCTCGGCATCTCGCGTCTCGAGCTCGTGCTGAACGGGCGCTTCCGCGCGCAGGATCGCAGCGATCCCATTGCCCTCGCGCTCGAGCGCCGGGGCGAGGACGCGCTGCGCGCGATCCCGGCGGGCCTCGCCGACCTCCCGCGCCTCGAGCTGCCGCTCTTGCCCTTCGGTCTCGTGGGTCTGGACGCGCTCCGCGCGCTCCTCCGCGAAGCACCCGCGTCGATCGCGACGGCGCCTGTCGCGCCGCGCGTGAGCTCGGAGCCGGTGCTCCGCGAAGCGCTCCCCACCCTGGATGCGCTGCTCCCCGAGCTCGAGGGCGCACGTCGCGGCGTCGTGTTCACGATGGGGAAGGGCGGCGTCGGCAAGACCACCGTCGCGACGAGCCTCGCCGTCGCGCTCGCGCGGCGCGGCCATCCGGTGCATCTCACCACCACGGATCCCGCGGCGCACGTCGTCGATGCGCTCGGCGAGCCCGTCGCCGGCGTGCGCGTGAGCCGCATCGATCCGGTCGCCGAAACGCGCGCCTACGCCGCGGAGGTGCTTCGTACCGCCGGTGCGTCGCTCGACGCGAAGGGCCGCGCGCTGCTCGAGGAGGATCTGCGCAGCCCGTGCACCGAGGAGATCGCGGTGTTCCGCGCCTTCGCCCGCATCGTCGCAGAGGGCGAGCACGGCTTCGTCGTCATCGACACGGCGCCGACCGGGCACACCTTGCTGCTCCTCGATGCCGCCGAGTCGTACCACCGCGAGGTGCTCCGCACGAGCGGCCAGGCACCCGAGGAGGTGCGGCGCCTCCTGCCGCGCCTGCGCGACGCGAGCTATTCGCGCATCCTGCTCGTCGCGCTGCCCGAGGCGACGCCCGTCCACGAAGCCGCGGCGCTCCAGCGCGACCTCGCTCGCGCCGGCATCCAGCCGTTCGCCTGGGTGCTGAACCAGTGCCTCCTGCCGCTCTCCGTCACCGATCCGGTGCTCGTGCGTCGGCGCGCGGCCGAAGCGCGCTTCGTCGCCGAGGTCCGCGAGCTCGCGCCGCGCTTCGCCGTCGTGCCGTGGTGCGCGGACCAGCGCGACGAGCGGCTCGAGCTCTTCGAGGCGCGCTCCGCCGCTGCGGAAGCGAGCGCGAGGCCGCGCCGATGAAGCGCGGGCTCGGCGCCTTCGAGCGTTTCCTCTCGCTGTGGGTCGCGCTGGCGATCGGCGCCGGAGTGCTGCTCGGCACCGCCGCGCCGCAGGCGTTCCAGGCCATCGCCGCGCTCGAATGGGCGCGCGTGAACCTCGTCGTCGCGGTGCTGATCTGGTTGATGATCTACCCGATGATGCTGAAGGTCCGTCCGGCTTGCCTGCGCGAGGTCGGGCGCAGGCCGAAGGGGCTGATCCTGACCCTCGTCGTGAACTGGCTGGTGAAGCCGTTCACGATGGCGGCGCTCGGCATCCTCTTCTTCGAGCATCTGTTCGCCGGTCTGGTCCCGAGCGAGGACGCGCAGCAATACATCGCCGGGATGATCCTGCTCGGCGTCGCGCCTTGCACGGCGATGGTGTTCGTGTGGAGCCAGCTCACCGAGGGAGACGCCGGCTATACGCTGGTGCAGGTGTCGGTGAACGACCTCGTGATGGTGTTCGCGTTCGCGCCCATCGCCGGCGTGCTGCTCGGCGTGACGTCGATCGCCGTCCCGTGGGACACGCTGCTCTCCTCGGTCGTGATCTTCGTCGTGATCCCGCTGCTCGCGGGGATCCTCACGCAGCGGCGCTGCACCCCGGAGCAGATCGAGGGCCTGGCTCAGCGCCTGAAGCCCACGTCGATCGCCGGGCTCCTGCTCACGGTGGTCCTGCTCTTCGGATTCCAGGCCGAGACGCTGATCGATCAACCCGCGCGCGTCGCCCTGATCGCGGTGCCGCTGCTGCTGCAGAGCTACGGCATCTTCGCGCTCTCCTACCTCGCCGCCCGCGGCCTGAAGCTGCCCTTCGAGATCGCCGCTCCCGCCGCGCTGATCGGCACCTCGAACTTCTTCGAGCTCGCCGTGGCGGTGGCGATCAGCCTCTTCGGCCTCGCTTCCGGCGCGGCCCTGGCCACGGTGGTCGGCGTCTTGATCGAGGTGCCGGTGATGCTGACCCTGGTCGCCTTCGCCAACCGCACCCGAGGGTGGTTCCCCGCGCAGCAGGGCGGCTGAGCGCGGCGCGGGTGTCGGGCTCGGCGGTCCCTGGCCTGCCCCGGAAAGGGATTCCCACTCCGCGCGGGTGGCTCGCCCGCTCCCGCCGATAGAGAAATGGGCCGCTCCGCGTCCGTCTGGAGCTGGAGCGCGCCTGCCTCGATACTGGGTCGCCTCCACCGCCAGCCGATCGCATGTCCAACGCCGACCTCCGCTCCGAACCGATGCTGCGCGCCGTTCCCGAGGAGAACGGGCGCAAGCTCCTCGGCGCGGTCGTGCTTCGCTCGAAGATCGGCGAGGACGAGAAGCGCGCGATCTATCGGGGGCGCCACACCCGCCTCGGCCTCGACGTCGCCGTCGAGTGCTACGAGGCCCCGCGCGGTGTCGAAGGGGCGGAGCTCCTGGAGCGCCTGCGGCGCTCGGCGCAGCTCGCGTCCAGCATCGTCC
This sequence comes from Planctomycetota bacterium, assembly GCA_016719295.1. GTDB lineage: Bacteria > Planctomycetota > UBA1135 > UBA1135 > JADKAF01 > JADKAF01. The sequence continues at coordinate 3,733,686 of JADKAF010000001.1, read as the reverse complement.
ACCCCAACCTGCGCCGGGTGATCGACGTCGGCGTGCGCTACGGCGTCGCCTACATCGTGCTCGAGTACGTACCGGGCGACACGGTGCGGACGCGCGTCGAGAAGCTCGGACCGCGACCCAGCGGTGAAGCGGTGACGATCGTGCTGCACGCCGCGCGCGGCGTCGCGGCAGCCCACGCGGAGGGGATCGCGCACGGCTCGATCGGGCCCCACGGCGTGCGCGTGACGCCCGACGGCAAGGTGAAGGTCGCCGACCTCGGCTTCGCTCGACGCCTGCCACTGCATCCCGGGCAGGAAGTCGACAAGCAGCCGCTCTCGGCGGACGTCGTCGCGCTCGGCGCGCTGCTCGCGTTCCTCGTCATGGGGAAGAGCCTCCCGATGGCCGAGGCGACGCGGCTCCGCGGAGAGCATCCCGAGATCGCCGGCTGGGTGATCGAGCTCCTCGAGCTCTGCCTCGGCGACGGCGATGGGCCGCGACCGAAGGACGCTGCCGCGCTGGTGCGAGAGCTCGAGGCCAAGATCGGCGTCGAGAGCTCGCTCGCCGATCCGCTCGCGGTGCTTCCCGAGCCGCCGGACCCCGATCTGCTGGCCGAGCTGAGGGACGCGCCTCCGGTACCTCCGACGGCTCCGGCCCGAGCCGAGCGTCCCGCCAGTGCCGAGCGCTTCGAGCGCTCGGAGCGCACGCCGCGCGAGCGCGCGCGCGAGGAGGCGCGCCGCGAGCCGCCGCGCGCGCGGCCCGCGCGACCGAGCCTGGAGTCGAGCTTCGGCGAGAGCGATCTCCCCGAGCTGCTCTCGCCCGACCACTCGCGCTCGCACGCCGCGCCGCGTACCCCCCCGCGCGCCGCGCCGCGACCGCCCGCTCCCATCGTCCGCGAGAGCCAGCGGCCCGCCTCTCCGCCTCCGCCGACCGCGCCGCGCCCCGATTCCCGCGGAGGCGTCGAGCTGCGGCGCGGCTCTCGCGCGCCCTGGTGGAGCTTGCCCACGGCGCCGCGGCGTCGCCGCGCGGCGATCGCGGCGATGCTGCTGGTCCTCGGGGCCGGCTTGGCCGCCATTCCGCTCTGGAATGCGCTGCGCCCCTCCGAAGCCGAGCGCGAGAAGGCCGCGCTCGCCGCGTTCGATCAGCTGCTCGCGCGCTTGAGACGCGCCGAGATCGAGTTCGGCTCGGGCGCTGATCCGATGGACAGCTACCGCCAGATCGAAGCGATCCGCCGCGATCTCGCGCGCTGGACCGGGGCTCCGGACAAGCGCCAGTTCGTCGCGTTCCGCGCCGAGGAAGTGGCGAAGCCGGTGCAAGCGGCCCTGCTCGCTCGCGAGATGCAGCGTCTCTCCGTGCGGCTCGAGCCGCATTCGCTGGGAGCGGCTCCGATCCCGGCGGCGGCCGGCAGCAAGCAGGCGATCGGCAGCCGGAGGCTCGAGCTCTCTTGGTCGAAGAGCGAGTTTCTCCCCGGCGTCGAGCTCGCGGCCGTGAGCGCGACGGGGGGAGAGAAGATCGCGGCGACGATCCTCGATCGCGGCACGCGGCAGTTCGGGCAGCTCAGCTTGCCGACGGACGGGAGCTTCGGCTTGCAGCTCGTGCGCCGCGGCGAAGGCTGGCCCGACCATAGCTATGCGTTCACCGTCGAGGTCGATACGCAACCGCCGGTGATCGTGCTCGAAGCCCCCGCGGAGGGCGCGCGCCTCGAGCTCGCGAGCGGCGCCAAGATCGCGGTGCGTGGGCGCGCCGAGGATCTCGGCGGCACGAAGAGCGTCGGCCTGCGCTGGAGGAGCCCGCAGGGTGCCGAGCTCGCCCAGCCCGCGGCGCTCGAAGGCGGCAAGTTCCAGGCAGAGCTAACGCCCGAGATGCTGGTGTCGGGGACCTACGAGCTCCAGATCCTCGCCGAGGATCGCCTCGGCAATCTCAGGCGCGAGAAGCGTTCCGTGTTGGTGGTCGCCTTGCCGTCGGCGCCCGATCCCGCGGCTTCGAAGCAAGCCCCGCAGCTCGAGCTCGAAGTCCCGGTCGCCGCACGCACGGCGCCGAGCGCCACTCCGCAGACCCCTGCGGCCGAGCTGCCGACGAGCGCGTTCCCCAGCGTGGCGCAGTCCAGCGCGGAGACCGTCGCGCCGTCGGCGCCCGGTTCCCTTGCGCCCTCGAGCCCCGCGACGGCGGGTGATCGCGCCGCGAGAGCGGAGGATCGCCCGGCCGTCCCGGGACCCGCGCGCGAAGGAGTGCGCATCGCGACGCCGGTGATCGACCTCCCGCTCCCGCGCGAGGGCGCGTCCGAGGCACCGAGCCTCGAGCTCGAAGGACCGGCTTCGCGCACGGAGAACGCTCCCGCCCGCGCCGCCGCGGAGTCGAGCGCGGAGCTCGTCCGGCCCGCGCCGAGCGAGGCACCGAGCGAGCTCACGCCGAAGCCGGCGCCCGAAGTCGTCCTCGAGAAGCCGGCGCCGGTCGGCGAGCGCGCGATCCCCGCGGCCGAGAGACCCATCGTCGAGCCCGCCCCGCGCAGCTTGGGCGACGTCAAGCTGCGTGAGATCGAGGTACCGGAGCTCGCTGGGTCGAAGCCCTTCGATCTCGCGTTCCTGAAGCACTGCGGCGAGCTGTCTGCCGAGATCGAGCGCGACGCGGAGACGAACCTGCCCGTGAACCTCACGCTGCAGGCGCTCGATCTGGAGCTCTGCTTGGTGAAGCCGCCCGCGAAGGGCGAGTTCCTGATGGGGGCGTATCCCAACGCTTCGTCCGCGGTCGAGGTCGCGCGCGGCGACCTCCCGCGCAAGGTGAAGCTGGACGAGCCGTTCTATCTCGGCGTGCTCGAGGTGCGCGAGCGCGATTGGGAGCGCGTGATGGGCGGACCCGGAACGCGCGCGCGCTATGAGCCGGCGACCGATCGCCCCGCCGGCAACCTCTCCTTCGCGGACGTGCAGCTCTTCCTCGAGCGCGCGAATGCGAAGCTCGAGGAGGACGGCTTGCTCGAGCTCCCGGATGAGGTGCGCTGGGAGTATGCGGCGCGCGGGCCGGAGCCGCGGCTCTTCCCGTGGGGCAATGAGCTGGAGCCGCAGCGCGCGCATCTCGCGACGACCTCGTTCGCGCCCGCCGGATCGCTGCCGCTGGGGCGCTCGCTTCACTGCGGCGCGCTCGACCTCGCGGGCAATGCAAAGGAATGGTGCCGCGGCCGCACGATCGATGGGCGCGAAGAGCGGCCCGTGCTGCGCGGCGGCTCCTATCTCGATCCGCTGCGCCTCGCGACCACCTTCCATCGCGAGCAGCCCGCACTCGATGGCGCACAGCCTCAGTTCGGCTTCCGCGTGATGCTCCGCGTCCGCACGGCACGGTAAAGGCACCAGGCACCTTCACTGTGCCGTGAGCGCGCTTCACGCGCGCGAGCGCAAGGTCGAGAGCCCGCCGTCGACGTGGATCACCTGTCCGGTGACCCACGAGCTCTCCGCCGAGAGCAGCCACGCGAGCACGCGCGCGATCTCCTCGGGCTCGCCGACGCGACCGAGCGGATGGAGTGCGGCGGAGGCCTTCTCCAAAGCCGGGTTCGCGAGCAGACGCTGGGCGAGCGGCGTGCGCACGAGGCCCGGCGCTACGGCGTTCACCCGCAGGCTGCGTCCGACGTAGGTGGCGGCGGCGGAGCGCGCCAGGGCTTCGACGCCGGCCTTCGCCGCGGCGATGGCCTCGTGATTCGCGAGACCGACGCTCGCGGCGACGCTGCTCACGAGGGCGACCGAGGCGGGGCGCTCGCGCAGCAGCGCACCCGCGGCGCGCACCGCGGCGAACGCGCTGAAGAGGTTCTGCTCGAGCGCTTCGCGCAGCTCTTGCTCGCTCGTCGCGTGGGCGGGCTTCAGCGGGATCGAGCCCACGCAGCACGCGATGCCATCGACGCGACCGCGGCGCTCCAGGAGCTCGCGGACGAGGTCCTGCACCTCATCGAAGTGGCGGGCGTCCAAGACGGCGAGCTCGGCTCCGAGCGGAGAACCTGCGCTCTCCAGGCGCTGGCGATCGCGGCCCGCGAGGCAGAGCGCCGCTCCGCGAGCGTGCAGCTCACGCGCGAGCGCCGAGCCGATACCGCCACCGCCACCGAGGATCAGAAAGAACGGCTGCTCCGTAGGTTCCATGGGCGGGCCTTCGCTCGTCGCGCGGGCGGGGGATGCAGAGCACGGCCGTGCTTGACGTGCCCCGTCGCCGGGGGCTCTGATCCGCGCGACGTTTCCCCGAACCCTCCGCGAGCTGCTCGAGATGCCCTCCGTTTCGCCCTGCCTTCGCTTCGGCCTACTCTTCCTCGGCGCGAGCTCGCTCGCGCTGGCCGTGATCCAGGATCCCTCACGCGTTCCCGGGATCCAGAAGGCCTACTTCGATCCCGCCGTGAAGCCCGGTGACGACTTCTACCGCTACGCCAATGGCAAGTGGCTCGCGGAAACCCCGGTGCCCGCGGACGAGTCGAGCATCGGCTCCTTCAGCGATCTCACCGATGGGGTCGAGGAGCACCTGAAGAAGATCCTGGAAGAGCGCCTGGCATCGAACGCCGCGAAGGGCAGCGAAGCGCAGCAGATCGGCGACTTCTATCGCGCGTACCTCGACGAGGCGCGGCTCGAGGAGCTGCGCGCGAAGCCGCTCGCCGCGGAGCTCGCCGCGATCGATGCGCTCGCGCGCCTCGAGGATCTGCCCGCGCTGCTCGCGCGCCTGGCGAAGAGCGGCGTCAGCATCTTCCGCCACCGCGTCGGCCCCGACGCGAAGGACTCTTCGCGCTACGTGGTGATGTTGGCGCAAGGCGGGCTCGGTCTGCCCGACCGCGACTACTACCTCTCGGACGACGAGAAGCTCGCTTCGGTGCGCGGCACCTACCAGGAGCACATCGCGCGCATGCTGCAGCTCCTCGGCGCCAGCGACGCCGGTGAGCAAGCCGAGGCGATCCTCGATCTCGAGACGCAGCTCGCGCAGAAGTCGTGGACGCGCGTCGAGTCGCGCGATGCGGTGAAGACCTACAACTTCCACGACCGCGCGGCGCTGCAGGCGCTGACGCCCGCGTTCGACTGGACGCCGTTCCTCGGCGCGCTCGGCTACGACAAGGCCCCGGGCTATGTCGTCTCGCAGCCGAGCTTCTTCGGCGACTGGGCGAAGCTCTTGCAGCAGACGCCGCTCGCCACGCTGAAGGCCTATCTGCGTTGGAACCTGCTCTCGGATGCAGCACCTCTCCTCTCAGCGGACTTCGCGGCCGAGAGCTTCGCCTTCCGCGAGACCACGCTGAACGGCGTCTCGCAGATGGACCCGCGCTGGAAGCGCGGCGTCGCGGCGACGCAAGCCGCCCTCGGCGAGGTGCTCGGCAAGCTCTACGTCGAGCGGCACTTCCCTCCGGTGGCGAAGGCGCGCATGGAGACGCTGGTCCAGAACCTCATCAAGGCCTACGGCGCGAGCATCGCCGAGCTCGACTGGATGAGCGAGGAGACGAAGCGCAAAGCGCTGGAGAAGCTCGCGAAGTTCCGGCCCAAGATCGGCTATCCGTCGCGCTGGAAGGACTACTCCTCCCTCGTCGTGGACGCGCAGGACCTCTTCGGCAACGTGCGCCGCGCGCGTGCTTGGCAGCTCGAGCGCCAGGCCGCGAAGCTCGGGCAGCCGATCGATCGCGAAGAGTGGTTCATGACGCCCCAGACCGTGAACGCCTACTACAGCCCGGTGGGGAACGAGATCGTGTTCCCGGCCGCGATCCTGCAGCCGCCGTTCTTCGATCTCGAGGCCGACGACGCGGTGAACTACGGCGGCATCGGCGCGGTGATCGGCCACGAGATCGGCCACGGCTTCGACGATCAAGGCTCGCGCTACGACGGCGACGGCAACCTGCGCTCCTGGTGGACCGACGAAGATCGCCAGCGCTTCGAGACGCGCACGAAGGCGCTGATCGCGCAGTACGGCGAGTTCGAGGCCCTGCCGGGTCGCAAGGTGAATGGCGCGCTCACGATCGGCGAGAACATCGGCGATCTCGGCGGCCTCTCCATCGCCTACCGAGCGTGGCAGATGTCGCTCGACGGCAAAGAGGCCCCGGTGATCGACGGCCTCAGCGGCGCGCAGCGCTTCTTCCTCTCCTACGCGCAGATCTGGCGCCGCAACTACCAGGAGGAGAACCTCCTGCAGCGCCTGAAGTCCGATCCGCACTCGCCCTCGGAGTTCCGCTGCAATGGGATCGTCCGGAACTTCGGTCCTTGGTACGAGACCTTTGGCGTCCCTGCCGGCTCGAAGCTCTATCTCGCTCCCGAGGAGCGGGTGAAGATCTGGTAGGTCTTCCTCGACCCCATGGCAGGCGCGGGAGGAGCAGCTTCATCGGCATTTTCGTGACCGATGATGGACTGGATCGTCGAGGTGGCGTCTTCACCCAGGCGATCCATGAAGCTGCCGCAAGCAGAGGTTGCCGTCGTCGCACCTGCGAAGGTGCACTCTTACTTGCTGTCGCCGGACCATCCGGTCGGAGGCGACAAGGCCGCGTTCTTCGCGGGGCTGGGCTACGCTCCGGCCGCTTGGCGAGTGCTGCTCGAGGATCTCGAGCGGCAGGCTCGCGAAGGGACGGTCGTGCGCATCTCCGAGAGCCCCTTCGGCCGCAAGTACCGAGTGCGTGATAACCTGATCGGGCCGAACGGCCGCTCGGCGATCCTGATCACCGTGTGGATTCGCGCTCACGCCGACGCAGCACCGAGATTCCTCACCGCCTTTCCGAGATCGAAGCCATGAGATTCAAGGAACTCGATACTGTCGTGCTTCGCCGCGACCTCCGAGAGCTCGGTCTTCGCGCGGGTGACGTCGGGGCGGTCGTTCACGTGTACGAGCCCGAAGGGCTCGAGGTTGAATTCGTCACCGGGTCCGGCGAGACCGTGGATGTGGTCACGCTGAAGGACGAAGACGTGCGCGCGAAGTCGGGCGACGAGCTCTTGTCCGTCCGCAGGCTCGACCGCTCGAGCTGATCGGAAAACCCGCCCAGCGCCTTTTCTCTGCAGTGGGGGGGTGGGCAAGATGCTCGGATGCGATGCCGAAGCCTCCTGCCCTGCGGCGCTGCTCTCCTCGTCTTCGCCGCGGCCCTTCCGGCCCAGCAGCCCGTCGCCTGGCCGAAGACGATCACCTACGTCGCGAAGCTCGGCGGCACCGAGATCGGGCGCGAGACGGTCGTGCTCGACGGGGCGAGCTGGAGCACGGAGGGGAGCTTCGATCTCCTCGGCACGCGGAAGGGCGGCTACGTCGCGGCGCGGACGGCGCTGGAAGGCGTCGACTTCGACTATCGCATCACGCATCGGCTACCCAAGGAGGAGATCGCCGTCCTGAGCGCGCGCCGCGGTGCGCGTTACACGGTGAAGATCCCCGCGAAGCAGATCGACAAGGGGATCGACATCGATGCCGCGCAGCCGGCGTTCGTGTTCGACAACCTGGTCTGGGCCTGCTTCCTCGACGTCGGTCGCGAGCTCGCGCGGCTCGAGCGCGCGGGCGAGCTCGTGTCCGAAGCGAAGCTGCTCGGCGTCGCGGGCTCGGGCCCGAAGGCCTTCGAGATCGTGCATCGAAGCACGGAGGCTTCGGGCCAAGTCGTGCGCGGCTCGCTCGTGCCGCTTCGCATCTCGAAGTTCGTGCTCCCGCCAAACGTCGAGGTCACGGCGACGTGGAATCAAGACGGGTTGCCGCTGCGCTTCGAGATTCCGCAGCAGCGCATCGTGGTGCACATCGAGGGCTTGGACGAGATCCACTGCGGCGCGAAGGTCGAGCCGAAGTCGATCGTGGACAGCGGCCCGTGGCGCGAGAAGCTCTCGAAGCCGGAGCATCGCGTGGTCGTCGAGCGCGGGATCGCCGTCGCGATGCGCGACGGCGTGAAGCTGAAGGTCGATCTCTATCGGCCGGCGGGCGAAGGCAAGTTCCCCGCGATCCTCGCGCGCACGCCGTACAACCGCGTGAGCGAGGGCGCGCTGAAGGGCCACACCTATGCCGAGCGCGGCTACGCCTTCATCGCGCAGGACGTGCGCGGACGCTTCGAGAGCGAAGGAGAGTTCGTCCCCTTCCTGAACGAAGAACGCGACGGACACGACACGCTGAGCTGGATCGCGGCGCAGCCCTGGTGCACGGGCAAGATCGGCATGATCGGCGCGAGCTACGTCGGGCTCGTGCAATGGCTCGCGGCGAAGTCGGGCCATCCCGCGTTGAAGTGCATCGTGCCGCAGGTCTCCCCGCCCGATCCGCAGGAGAACTTCCCCTACGAGGGCGGTTGCTTCCTGCTCAGCGCCGCGTGGTGGTCGCGCGTGCTGGAGACGATGGAGGCGGGCACCGATTGGGCGAACGGCCTCGATTGGGAGGCGCTCTTCCAGACGTTGCCTCTCGGCGATCTCGATCGCGCGCTGGGGGCGAGCGAGGAGTGCTTCCTCGACGAGTGGTTGGCGCATCCGCCGCACGATGTCGCGTACTGGGAGCGCATGTCCTATCAGAGCCGCTTCCCGAGCTTCGATCTGCCGGCGTTCCACGTCTCCGGCTGGTGGGATGGCGACATGCCGGGCGCCTATCAGAACTTTGCCGGCATGCGCGCGCGCGCGAAGACCGAAGCCGCGCGGAGCGGCCAGGTGCTCGTGATGGGGCCGTGGACGCACTTCTTCAACACGCAGCGGAAGCTCGGCGAGGTCGACTTCGGCGACGAAGCGGTGATCGATCTCGACTCGTGCCACCTGCGCTTCTTCGATCGCCACCTGAAGGGCGTCGAGAACGGCCTCGAGCAAGCCCCGCCCGTCTACGTCTTCGTGATGGGCGCGAAGCGCTGGCGCGCGGCGCAAGCTTGGCCGCTCCCCGAGACGCGCTTCACGTCGCTCTATCTCACGAGCGGCGGCAACGCGAAGAAGCGCGATGGCGATGGCCTCCTGCAGCTCGCGCCGCCGGCTGAGGACGGCAAGGCCGAGAGCTATCGCTACGATCCGCTCGCGCTGCCGTCGCTCGAGGACGTGGACTTCGGTGACCTGAGCGGCAAGGCCGTGACCGCCGATCAGTCCGACGAGCCGGACCTGGAGAGCACCCTCGACTTCCTGAGCGCTCCGCTCGCCGCCGCGTGCGAGATCGTGGGGCCGATCGAAGTGGTGCTCTGGGTCTCCAGCGACGCCGCCGACACCGACTTCGCCGCCGCGCTCTATCGCGTGACGAGCGACGGCAAGCGCTACGCGATCCGCGGCGGCGTGCAGCGCCTGCGCTACGCGCGGGATCCGCGCCGCGATCAGCCCGTGCCGCCGAACGAGGTCGTGCAAGTGCGCATCGACCTCTGGGCGACGGGCATCGAGATCGCGGCCGGCGAACGCCTGGCGCTCAGCGTCGATTCGCTCGCGTGGCCCGGCTACGCTCGCAACCTGAACACGCTGGAGTCGCCGCTCACGGCGAAGGACGCCGTCGTCGCCACGAACACGATCTACCTCGACGCCAAGCGTCCGAGCCACGTCCTGCTCCCAGTGATCCCGAACGCCGAAGACCGCGGGCTCGAGCTCGCTCGCTGACGCGCTGCGGCGCACCGCGTCTTTCGCTCCCCGCTGCGGAGGTTCCATGTCGCGCTCGATCCTCGGCTTCGCCATCGCTTTCTGCTGCACCGCGCCGTCGGGCGCGCAGGACTGGCCGCGCTTCCGCGGGCCGAACGGCGCCGGATGCGCGGCGGCGCAATCGCTCCCGTCGACCTTCGATACCGCGAGCGAAGCGTGGCGAGAGGAGCTCGCGCCGTCGCAGTCCTCGCCGATCGTCGTCGGCGAGCTCGTGATCGCGTGCACCACGGCCGAGAAGGAGCTCGCGATCCACGCGTTCGATGCGCGGACGGGAGCGCCGCGCTGGAAGCACGCGCTCGAGCGCACCCGCGCGATGGAGGTCTACGAGGCGAACGACACCGCGTGCCCGTCGCCGACGAGCGACGGTCGCAGCATCTACGCCTTCTTCCCCGAGCTCGGGCTCGTCGCGTGCGATCTCGCCGGCAAGGAGCTCTGGCGCTTGCCGCTCGGGCCGTTCCACTGCTTCTACGGTCTGGCGAGCTCGCCGATCGCGGCGGGCGATCTCGTCGTGCTGCTCTGCGAGCAGCAGAGCGGCTCCTTCCTCCTCGGCGTGGATGCCGCGAAGGGGACACCGCGCTGGAGGACCGAGCGCAGCGATGCGATCGATGCCTGGACGACGCCGGTGCTCTGGCCGGCGAGCGGCACGCCGCAGGAGGTCCTCGTCCACGGCAGCTTCTACGTCGCGGGCTACGCCCTCCGCGATGGCGTGGAGCTCTGGCGGAAGGGCGGGTTCAGCTATGCGCCGGTCTCGAGCCCACTGGTCGATGGCGAGCGCCTCTACGTCTGCGCGCCCGCGCAGGTCGAGGCGCGCATGCCGACCTTCGCCTCGATGGCGCAGCGCCACGACGCGAACGCCGATCAGAAGCTCACGTCGCAAGAGCTCGGGAGCGGTGGCTGGGCGAAGCACTTCGGCTGGATCGACGCCGATCGCAGCGGTGAGATCACGAGTGCGGAATGGACGAAGTGCGCGGAGGCGATGGCGAACGCCGACCACGGTCTCGCGGCGCTGGTGCGCGAGGAGGGCGGGCTCCGCGAGCTCTGGCGTCACAAGCGCCCTCTGCCGGGCATCGCGTCTCCGCTTTACCAGGACGGCGTCGTCTACTTGATGAAGGACGGCGGGATCCTGACCTCGATCGACGCCGCGACGGGCGAGCTGCGGAAGAGCGAGCGCTTGAAGGACGCCTCCGGGGAGTTCTGGGCTTCGCCGATCGCCGCGGACGGGCGGCTCTATCTCGCCGAGCGCGACGGACAGATCTACACCGTGCGCGCCGGTGCGGCATGGGAGCTCGAGGCGCGCAGCGAGCTCGGCGAGCCTATCTTCGGCACGCCCGCGATCGCGCACGGCGCGCTCTTCGTGCGCACGCAGAGCTCGTTGCGCTGCTACCGGCGCCCCGCGAAGGGCTGAGGCCTTGACCGAACGCGAGCTCCTGCTGCTGCACGCCGCGTCGACCTGGTTCCTCACCGGGCTGATCTGGATCGTGCAGCTCGTGCACTACCCGCTCTTCGCCTACGTCGAGCGCGCGCGCTTCACCGCATTCGAGGCCGAGCACTGCCGGCGCATCTCGTGGATCGTGATGCCGACGATGCTGCTCGAGCTCGCGACGGCGGCCTGGTTGGTCGTGGCTCCGCCCGCCGCGCTGCCGCTGGCGTGGTCGTGGACGGGCTTGGCACTCCTCGCCGTGATCTGGGGCTCGACGGCGCTCTTCTCGGTGCCTTGCCACCGGGTGCTCGAGCGCGGCTTCGACGAGCGCGCGCATCGGCGCCTCGTCGCGACGAACTGGGTCCGCACGCTCGCGTGGAGCGCTCGCGCGCTGCTCTCTGGTGCGATGCTCGCGCGCTGACCGAGCGCGAGCCGCCTGCTCAGCGCCGCGGCGCGCTGCGTCCGGAGCTCTTGCTCTCCTCGAGCAACGCCTTCAGCTCGCGCACGAGCTCGGGGCGCTCGAGGTAGAGGTTCTTCGTCTCGCCGGGATCGCTCGCGAGATCGTAGAGCTGGCCCGGAGCGTCGGGCGCGGTATCCGGCAGCGCGAAGTCGCGCAGCTCGCCGCGCTCGTAGCTGTTGCCGCCGGAACCGGGGTGATCGAGGAACTTCCACGGCCCGCGGCGGATCGAGAGCGTGCGCGCGCCGCCGAAGGCCTGCGTCAGCAGATAGGGCCGGATGGGAGCGTCGGCCGTGCCTTCGAGCACGGGCAGGAAGTCGAAGCTGTCCTCCGCGGCCTCGTTCGGGAGCACAGCACCCGTGATCGAAGCGAGCGTCGCCATGACGTCGGTGAGGCAGATGATCTGGTCACTCGTCGTGCCGGCCTTCACGCGGCCGGGCCAACGCACGATCAACGGCACGCGATGGCCGCCTTCCCAGGCATCGCGCTTCACGCCGCGCCACGGGCGCGCGCCGTCGTGCTGGTGGTCCTTCCGCATGTGGACGACGCTCGCCGTCTCGGGGCCGTTGTCGCTGGAGAAGAGGATCAGCGTCTCGTCGGCGATGCCGAGCCGCTCCAGGTCCGCGAGGAGCGCGCCCACGATCGCGTCCATCTCGGCGAGGAAGTCGCCGTGCGGTCCAGCGCCCGACTTCCCTTGGTACTCCTGCCCCGCGAACGACGGCAGGTGCACCGCCTGCATCGCGTGGTAGAGGAAGAACGGCTTCTCAGGTGAGCTGCGGCGGTGCTCTTCGAGGAACGCGCGGCTGCGCTCGAGGAAGACCAAGTCCACTTCCGTCATGGGGAAGTTCGGCGCGATCCAGCCCGCGCGGCAATCGTTCGCGTAGGGGTGCCTCGGCAGCTTCGTCTTGTCGATGGGAAGGGTCGGCGGAACGGGGATGCGATCGCCTTCCAGGAACGCGTAGAGCCAATCGGTCGTGGGGCAGCACGCCGTGCCGAAGAAGCGCTCGAAGCCGTGCTCGAGCGGCCCGCCTTCCACGCGGCGCTTGAAGTCGATCCGCGCGATGTCCTCCAAGCGCCCGCTGTGCAACGCTTCGCCATTCGCGTCGCGGAACGTGAGGCCCACGTGCCACTTGCCGATCGCGGTCGTGACGTAGCCACGCTCGCGGAGCATCTCGGGCAGCGTCAGGCGTTCCGCGGCGATCAGGGACGGTCCGCCGGCGCCTTGGAACACCGTGCCGCCGCGCGGGACGCGGAACGGCATCTGGCCGGTGAGCAGGCCGTAGCGCGTCGGCGTGCAGACCGTGCACGGGCTATGCGCGTCGGTGAAGCGCAGCCCTTCGCGAGCGAGCTGATCGAGGTGCGGCGTCGCGACCTTCGCGCGGTCGTTGTAGCAGCCGAGATCGCCGTAGCCGAGGTCGTCCGCCAGGATGACGATGATGTTCGGCAGCGCGCGCGGCTGCTCCTGCGCGATGCCGGGCCCGAGCAAGTGCGACGAGGCCAAGAGCGCTGCGCAGAGGTAGCTTCGAATCATGAGCTTCGTTCCTGGTTCGGGCGGACCGGCGAGCGCGCAGGCCACGCGCGGATCGCCGTCGTGAACGCGGCTCCCGCCGCGGCGAGCGCCATGTCCTTTTGAGCATCGAAGGCATCGCCTTGCTGACCGTTGTAGGTCTCGGCCTGATCGGGCGCCACGGTAATCGTGAGCAGCCACTCGAAGACCTCGTAGAGACCGCTCACGGCGAGCACGGCACTGCACGCGGTGAGGACCGCGGCGCGCCGCGAGAGGCGGCCTCCGCGCTCGAGGAGCACCGCGAGCGGCGCCACGCCGAGCAGGCCGAACATCAGGTGGACGAGGCGATCGTAGTGATCGCGCGTCCAGCCGAAGTGCACCTCAGGCGACCAGCCGAGCAGCTCGCGCGACCACGCGTCGTAGGGCACGAACGAATAGGTCCAGCGCGCGCCGACGATGTGCAGGGCCAGGAGTGCTGCGAGCGCCGCGAAGCTTGAGTTCGCGAAAGTTCTGCGGCGCGCCGCAAGGAGGAGCGCGATCCAAGCCGGCAGCGTCGGCAGGTGCTGGAGGAGCTGATAGCGCGGAAACGGCGGCGACCAGAGCGTGAGCCCGAGCAGGCCGAGGAGCGCGGCGAGGAGGAGCACCTGCGCGAGGTGAGGGCGTGGAGTGGAGCTCGGGGACATCGGATCTCGAGTGCTGCGCCTCGCTACAGCCTAGCGATGGTCGCGCGCTCCACGAGCCGCTGCGTCCGGCGTGTTTCCGCGGAGCGCTCGCTGCACCTGCGCGTGCTCCCAGATCGCATAGTCCGTCGCGAGCGCCTCGTAAGCGATCTCCTGCTGCACTCGGCTCAACGGCGCCGGCCGTGCCGTCGCGTTCACATGCAAGACGTCGGTGGCGGACAGGCGGACCCCGTGCGGATTGCGATCCGAGAAGCGCGAGCAGAAGTCCGCGAGGTCGTCGTGACGTCCGAGGACGTCGTAGGCCAGCAGTCGATCCACGGCCGCGCTGACGTCCTGACCCACGGGATCGAACCAGCGCACGTATCCGGAGAGCTCCAGGAAGTGTTGGCAGAGGCGCTCCCAGACCTGCTCGGGCATCGTCTCGAGGTCGATGAACTCCTTCAGCTCCTCGGGGAGGAATCCCGCGCGGACGAAGAAGTGATAGAGAGACTCCAGGCGATCCAGAGGCTCGCGCAGCAAGGCGATGCGGAACCTCGGCAGAGAGGCCAGGACCCGCTCCTCATAGATCCCGTGGGGAGAGTGATCGGCCAGCAGCCAGAGGTCTCGCGGCAGCGGCTCGCCTCTGGCCTCCAGCATCGGCAGGTTGTCGATGTCGCGGCAGGTGATCTCCGGGATGTGCATGCGCTCCGCGGGGAAGATCGCGCGGTACTTCGCGTGCAGCATGCGGCGCAGAGAAGAGCCGGAGCACTTGTGGATGTGCGTGAAGACCAAGGCGCTGTCGGTCATGGTCGCGAGCGGCTGCGAGGAGGCGAATGGCGGAGCGAGCGACCGCGGCAATGCGACGCCGCTCGATTCGCGCGAGGCGCTCTGCATAGGTTGGCACGACGAGGCTCGCGTCGGAAGCGCCGGTCGCGGTGCGTCCGGAGTCCTGGGGGGGGACTCCCCACCATTCTGCAAGGGACTTTCCGAGGACTCCGACTCGAGCGGCGCGGATCGCGCTCCGTCGCTCCCGTACCGACGGAAGGAGGTCGGAAATGCGCGGCCGCGCGAACGACTTGCCGCGAGCTCTTCGGCGGTGATAGGCTCCCGTCGAACGGAAATGGATGCGTGTCGCGCTATGCGGCAAGGCGGGTCATGAGCTCCTCCGAGAAGCACCTCCTCGATCGCGCGGCCTTCGAGAAGCTGAAGCGCATCCTGCCGCAGCGCTCCGCGGCTCTCCGCGACGCGGCGCACGAGGGCGGAGCGACTCGCGCCCTCCCGGACGAGCTGGCCTTCAAGCTGACCAATCGCTGCAACCTCCGCTGCACCCACTGCTATCAGTGGAATGCGGAGGGACATCATCGCGATCTGACGCCCGAGGAGCAGCGAAGAGACCTCCCGTTCGCCATCCTCCAGAAGGTGCTGGAGGCCACTCGCGGCGTCCGCTCGAATCTCTACTTCTGGGGTGGCGAGCCGCTGCTCTACGCGGATTGGGATCGACTCGTCGACCTGCTCGCAGCGGATCCGCGCTGGACGACCGTGTGCACGAACGGGCTCGGCATCGAGGCTCGGATGGAGTCGCTGCTGCGGATCTCCGAGCAGCTCGAGATCTATGTGGCCATCGATGGTGACGAGGCGAGCCACGACGCGCTCCGCGGGTTCGGAAGCTACGACCGGGCGCTGAAGGGGCTGCGTGAGCTGCGCCGCGCCAAGAGCCGCGGAGAGTTCCGCGGGGAGATCTCCGTCAACTTCGTCATCACGGAAGCTGCGATCCCGAAGCTCGCGAGCATCGTGGAGCTCTGGGAAGCCGAAGGCATCGACGTCCTCTACTTCTCGCTGCCTTGGCACATCTCACCGGGTGCGGCCGCGGAGATGAGCTCCTATTGCGCCACGCATCTTCCGTGGGTGCTGCGCCAGACGGCGGGGCGACGTCCGAGCTGGCAGGCCTACACGCACCAGATGCGCCCTGAGCTGGCGGGAGACTTGGTGGAGGCTCTCGCGCGCGCTCGGGCGAGCGCGCGCAAGCTGAAGCTGCGTTACAACCCCGAGGTCGCGCCGGAGGATCTGCCTGAGTTTCTCTCCGGCAGCTCCAAGCCGGCCGGGGGCAAGTCTCGTTGCCTCTCCCTCAAGTCGCGCCTCGATGTCTTCCCCTCGGGCGAGGTCGTGAGCTGCAAGTTCTTCCCCGAGTTCGTCGTCGGGCAGCTCGCCGAGCAGTCTCTCGAGGAGATCTGGAGCGGCGCGGCCTTTCGAGACGTGCGCGAGACCGTCGATCGTTGTGGGCTGATGCCCGTCTGCGCGCACTGCAATCTCCTCTACTCGCGGGGCGTCTAGGCCGGGATGGCGGTACAGGACTTCCTCGCGCGCTCCGCGGAGCGCTTCCCCGCGAAGATCGCGGCGATCTGCGGTGATCGGCGCATCAGCTATCGCGACCTCGACCAGCAGAGCGGGGCCTTGGCTCTTGGGCTGATCCAGCTCGGCGTACGGAAAGGAGATCGCGTTGCGCTATTGCTCGAAACCTCGATCGAGCTGGTGTTGGGGATCTTCGCCACGCTGAAGGCGGGAGCCTCCTTCGTGATCGTGGCCCCTGAGCTGAAGCCGGAGCGCGCGCACACGCTGATCGAGGACAGCGGAGCGCGTGTGCTGGTGAGCCGCGAGAGCGATGCGCTGCGTTATGCCTCGGTCCCCTCGATCGTTCGCTGCGTCGTCGTCGGACCGCCCTCCGCCGGCGGCGTCCCGGAGAGCTTCCATCGGTTCTCCGCGCTCGCGACCCGGGAAGAGTCTGGCGTGGAGCTGCCGATCGTCGAAGCCGAAGCGCTGGCGGCGTTGATCTACACCTCGGGCTCCACAGGTCGATCGAAAGGTGTGATGCTGTCGCACCGCAATATCGAGTTCGCTTCCGCCTCGATCCTCGAGTATCTCCAGCGGCGCGCGGACGATGTCTTCCTCGATCTGCTGCCCCTCTCGTTCGACTATGGGCTCTACAACCTACTCATGCCGATCCGCCTAGGTGCTACGGTGGTCCTCGAACGTGGGTTCCTGGTCCCGGCCCAGGTCGGTGGAGTCGTGCGACGCGAGAAGGTCACCGTGCTGCCCCTCTTACCTCCGCTCATCGCGCTGCTCTTGGCCTACGCGCGCGGCTCCGCTTCGGAGTGGACCGAGGTCGAGTGCGTCACGAGCACCGGCCAACCGCTCGGCGCGCATCACGCCGAGGGGCTCGCGCGGCTCTTCCCTCGAGCGCGCGTCTTCTCGATGTACGGCCTCACCGAGTGCAAGCGCGCGACCTACCTGCCGCCGGAGGAGCTGCATCGTCGGCCGACCTCCGTCGGCAAGGCGATCCCCGGAACGCGAGTTCATCTGATGGACGAGCGCGGAGCGCCGATCCACGAGCCCGGAGTCGAGGGTGAGCTGTGGGTGGAGGGGCCACATGTGATGCAGGGCTACTGGGGGCAGCCCGAGGCGAGCGCGGCCGTGCTGCTGCCCAGCGAGCGTCCGGGTGAGCGCATCTTGCGCACCGGCGACCGCTTCGTGCGAGACGAAGCGGGCTTCCTGTACTTCGTCGGGCGGAGAGACGACCTGATCAAGACCGCGGGGGAGCGCGTCAGCCTCTACGAAGTCGAGCGCGTGGTGGGCGCGATGCCCGGCGTTCGAGAGCTGGCAGTCTACGCCGTGCCGCACGAGATCCTCGGTCAGGTGATCGAGGTCGCGCTCGTCCTCGAGGCGGAGGCTTCGCTCGACGAATCCGGCGTCTTGTCGCATTGCCGCGAGCTGCTGGAGAAGGTCAAGGTCCCGCGCCGTGTGCGCTTCCTCGACGCCTTGCCGCGGACCGCGACCGGGAAGATCGATGTGCGCGCTCTCCAAGAGACAGGGGAGCTGCGCCCGTGAATCCTCTGGACCCCGACTCGGTGTTGGCGCGGAGCTGGAAGAAGCTGAAGCGCCTGCATCCGTTGGCGATCGATCTGCGACCCCTGGAGCTCCTGCGGAGTGCGCCGCTGGAGCAGCTGCTCGACCCGGAGCTCCTGCGCGACCTGATCCCGCGCCTCGGGCTGAACGACGATGGACTCGAAGAGATGCCGCCCGAGCTGCACGCGGCTTGCGGCGTAGGACTGCGCATCTGGCAGTATCCGATCCAGTTCGCGCCCTACCTCGTCGCGCTGGCCCGCTTGGGCGTGCGTTCCTACCTCGAGGTCGGCGTGCGCCACGGGGGCACCTTCGTCGCCACGGTGGAGTATCTCTTGCGCTTCGGGGCGCTGGAGCGAGCACAGGGCATCGACATCATGCCTTGCCCAACGCTCGAGCAGTACGCCGTGGAGCGGCCGTTCGTTCGCTTCGCCCGGATGAACACGCAGGCGCCCGCCTTCGCTGAGCTCGTCGCGGCCCTGCCCACGCTCGATCTCGCGCTCGTGGATGCCAATCACACCGAGCACGAATGCCGCCGCGAATGCGCGCATCTGGTGAGGCGCGCGGATTCTCGTTCTGCACGATATCGCCAGCTCCGACTTCCCCGGCGTGCGGACGGTGTGGGAAGAGCTGCGCGCGCTGGGAGAGCACGACTGCTACGAGTTCACTCAGCAATACGGCGCACTCGGGCCCTACATGGGCATCGGCCTCGCGGTGCGACGACCGGGAACCAGCGGTGCTCCGGCCGCTTGGAGGGATCTGCTGCCATGATTCGAACGCTGAAAGAGATCCTCGAGAAGATCAAGCTGTCTCCCGGCCTCGCGGATCGTCTGGCGGACTCCGCCGACATCGTGGCTGAGGTCGGTCTCGATTCTCTGGAGATGATGGAGTTTCTCCTCGAGGTGGAGAGCCGGCTCGAAGTCGAGATCGACTTCGATCAGCTCGACTTCTCGTATCTGAGCTCGATCGAGAAGCTCGCGCAGCACTTGGCCTCTCGACCGCGGGTACCGCCGGGCGGAGCGAGGTCGTGAGCGCGCCGTCTGGCAACCATCCCGTCGAGGAGCGCCCGATCACGATCCTGGGGTCTGGAGTCGCTCTCGGCGTCTATCTCCCGGCTTTGCATCTTCGCGAAGAGCTGCGTCGAGGCGGGCGCGCGGCGTACGTGCAGCTCCTCGAGGAGCTCTACGACGACTCCGGCCTGCAAGCCTTGGAGCGCCTGCGGAGCGCGTATCACCAGAGCTTCGCGATCGCGCAGCTCGCGCATCGGGTGAAGAGCGATCCCTTGAAGAGCCTGCACGCCGCGCGTACCGAAGCTCTGCTCGAGCGCTGGGAGTCCGAGCGTCGGCGGCACTTCGTCGTGTGGTCCGGGTTCTGGATGCCGTTGCTCGAGCTCTATCGGGCCCGGGTCCATCCGGAGGCTCTCTGCGTCGAAGCGTGCCGCATCGACGCGGAGATCTCGACCTCGTTCCGGCTGCAAGCTGCGCTGCCCTCCTACGCTCGCGAGGTGTGGCTGTGGAACGCCGCCGAAGATCGCGTCGTCCAGACGCTCGCGGTGAAGCCGGGGGAAGCGCTCCCTTATGCGCCGCGGGAGCGGCGCCTTTCTGCACGGCGGTGGGTGGGGAATCGGACCCTCTCGGCGAGCGATCCCGACGCTCACGGAGGCGGGCTGGGCGCTCGATGTCGTGGTGTACGGCGAGGGCGAAGCGCCCGCGGAGCCAGGGACACATCGCTACCATCGCATCGCGCCGAGCTGGCGCCCGTGGCGGCGCGACGAGAGCGGAGAGCTCGGATATCCCCCGCTCGAGACGATGAGCCCCGAGCACGGCCCCGTCTTCGTGCCGCAGCCGGGGCGCACCCTCTTCGACGTGATCGAAGCGGCGCGGGTCATCGTCAGCAAGCCGGGAGGTTCCACGCTCATCGACTCGCTCGCTGCCGCCACTCCGATCGCTTTCCTCGAGCCCTACGGTCCTGCCGAGGCCGCGAACGCGCGGCTATGGACCCGGCTCGGAGGCGGACTCGACTTCGCTACCTGGGCGGAGCACCGTTACTCCGCGGAGGCGTTGGAGTCTCTGCACGCGACGCTCGCCCGGATGCGCCGCGATACGCCGCTCTACCTGCCCGTGTTCGCCGCGGCCTCCGAGGGCGAGCGAACCGCCGGCCTCGCCGGCTCCAGGGGGTGTCCATGAACGCGAGCCATGGGATCGCCGGTTTGCGCTGGGTCGTGTTCCAGCTCCTCGAGGCGTGCAATCTGCGCTGCCGCATGTGCTACGAGTGGGGCGAGACGGGGACCTACAAGAAGCTGCCCGATCTGAACGTGCTCGACATCGAGATCCTCTGCAGCGTGGTCGAGCAGTGCCGCGAGGCGCGGCCCTACTACGAGTTCTTCGGCGGGGAGCCGCTGCTCTATCCGCATCTCGAGCGAGCGATCCGCTGCATCCGCGAGCGCGGCTCCGACGTCGGCATCCCCACCAACGGGATCCTGCTCGAGGAGCAAGCCGAGATGCTCGTCAGCGCTCAGCCGACGACGCTGTGGGTCTCCCTCGACGGGCCTCGAGAGCTGAACGACCATCAGCGCGGCAAGGGCAGCTTCGAGCGGGTCCAACGCGGCTTGGAAGCCGTGCGGCGTCAGCGCGAGAAGTCCGGCACCGCCCAGCCCCGCCTCGGCATCCTCACGACGGTCACGGCCTCCAACCACACCAGCTTGGAGGAGCTCTTCTTCCAGAGCCTGAAGCTCGAGGAGCTCGACTGCGTCGGGATCGTCTTCCAGAACTTCAGCACTCTGGAAGAGCACGAAGCCTACGCGCGCGAGCTGCGCGTCGAGTTCGGGATCCCCTCCGCGCCATGCGCGCGCGGCTATGTACGCGATCCAGCGCTCTTCGCGAGCATGGATTTCACAGCGCTCGCGCGACAGGTCGAGCGCATCGCGAAGGCCTGCTCCGATCGCGGGATCGCGTTCTACGTGCATCCCAAGACGATCGACGCCGAGAGCTACCGCCACTACTTCGCCGCTCGCCGCCGGGAGATCGCCGACTTCAAGTCGAGATGCGCGTTCCCGTGGATCTATCTCGAGGTCGCCGCGAGCGGTGAGACCACTCCCTGCCACACCTTCTACGACCTGAGCGTCGGCCATGCCGGTCGTCAGAGCATCGAGGAGATCTGGCGAGGCGATGCGCTCCAGCGCTTGCGCGCACGCCTGCGTCGAGGCTTGATGCCGAACTGCGCGGCCTGCTGCCGCTACTACAACAACACGACGTCGATCACCGAGGCTTGGTCGCGATGAGCTCCGGTGCGCGCGAGCGATGGGACCTCCTGCGCCGACGCCTCGCGGAGGCGCGGCAGGTGCCCTTGGCGAAGCGGGAAGCCGGTTGCCGTGAAGCGCCGCTCTCCGAGATGCAGGAGCGCATCCACATCCTGCATCGTCGCGATGCCGCGAGCTGCGCTTATCACGACTGCAACGCCTATCGGCTGCGGGGCGATCTGGATGAGGCGGCGTTCGAGCTCGCGCTGCGAGCCGTGATCGAGCGCCACGAGATCTTGCGCACGGTGTTCCCCTCGGTCGCGTATCGCGCGCATCAGCTCGTTCTCGACTCTTCAGACGCTGCGATCGCCCGCGATGACCTGAGCGCGCTGCCGAGCGCCGAGCGCGAAGCCGCGCTGCAAGCGCTCGCGACGCAGGAAGCGCAGGCGCCCTTCGAGATCGAGCGACGTCCGCCGCTGCGCGTGCGGATCGTCCGCCTGGGAGCTCGAGAGCGGGCGCTGCTCCTGACCGTGCATCACATCATCTGGGATCAGGGCTCTCTCTCCATCTTCTGGGGCGAGCTCGCGACCCTCTACGCGGCGCATCGAGCAGGGCGCGAACATCGGCTCGAGCCGCTCGAGCATCAGTACGCCGACTACGCGACCTGGCAGCGTACGAGCGCGGATGCCGCCGCGCGAGCGAGCGCATCGGCTGGGTGGAGGCGCAGGCTTCTAGGCGCTCCGCAGGAGAGTCGCTTGCCAGGCGATCCTCCGAGCGTCCTCGGCAAGCTTCGCAAGCCGAGCGGAAGGCGGGAGGGACGCACGCATTGGTTCGACCTCGGAGCTCCCGCCGTGGCGGCCCTGGCAGAGCTCGAGAGCCGCTGTGGATCGACGCGCTTCGATGTGCTGCTCGGGCTCCTCGCCGTGCTCCTCGGCAGGCTCCGCGGTCAGACGGACCTGGTCATCGGTTCGGCGTTCTCGCAGCGTCAGCGGCCCGAGCTCCGCAAGATGATCGGTCCGTTGATCCGGACGCTGCCCTTGCGGATCGACATCTCCGGCGATCCCACGGTCTTCGACTTCTTCGCGCGCGTCGATGCGGTCGTGCTCGAGGCGCTGCGCGATCAGGACGCGGCCGTCGATGCGTTCGACGATCGAGCCGCCTCCGCCGGCGCGTTGGGTGATGGGGCGCGCATGGATGTCGCCCTCGCCTACTATCGAGAGCCGACCTCCGGCGCTCGCGCGCACGGCCTCGACCTCGAGCTCATCGAGATCGAGATCGGGCGCGCGCGCTACGATCTGGAGCTGTACTTCTGGGAGGTGGATGACCATCTCCGCGGCAGCCTGGTGTATCGAGCCGACCTCTACGCGCCGTCGACCATCGCAGCGTTTCTCCAGAGCTTGGCAGCCTTGCTGCAATCGGCGGCGGAGGCGCCGACGCAGCGGTTGGCCGAGCTCTCGCTGCTGACCGCGGCGCAGCGAGCGCATCTGCTCGTTGCGTGTAACGCGACGGCACGAGCCCTACCCGACCAAGGGGTGCAAGAGCTCTTCGCGGAGTGGGCGGGGCGCGCCCCCGCGGCGCCGGCGCTGGAGTTCGGCGCGCAGCGCTACAGCTATGGTGAGTCGCGAGCGCTGGTCGCGCTCCTGGCTGCACGCCTGCGCGCCTTGGAGCTCGAGCCAGGGGCGTTGGTCGGCATCTGGGCGGTCTCGTCCGCCGCATGGGTGATCGCCGAGTGCGCCATCCTCGAAGCTGGCTGCGCTTACGTGCCGCTCGATGCCCAGGCTCCGTGGTCGTTGGCGCAGGACGTGCTTCGCGTCTTGCCGATACGCGCCTTGGTCGCCTGCGTTCCGCTGCCCGACCAAGCTCGCTCGCTGGAGCTACCCGTGCTCGTCCCGACGGAATCCGCAGCGGGCGTGCCCTGCCCGTCGAGCGGGGAAGTCGGCGCTCGTCGAGCGTTTGGCGACGACTTGGCGTACGTGATGCCTACCTCGGGATCGACGGGACGGAGGAAGGCCGTGATGGTCCCGCACCGCGCGATCCGTCGTCTCGTGGTGCGGAACCGCTTCTTGGAGATCCTCCCGTCGGATCGCGTCTGTCAGGCCTCTCATCCCGCGTTCGATGCGGCGACCTTCGAGGTCTGGGGGGCTCTCGCCAATGGAGCCTGCCTGGTTGGTATTCCGCGCTCGGCGCGCTTGGTGCCGCGAGAGCTCGAGAGCTTCCTCGCCGAGCAGCGGATCAGCGTGCTCTTCCTCACCACGGCGCTCTTCCACGCGGTCGCTCGCGAGAGGCCTTCCGCTTTCGCGGGTCTGAGGGTCCTGCTCTTCGGAGGCGAGGCCTCGGATGCCCGGCTCGTGCGGCGCGTGCTGGATGCCGGACCACCGGGCCGCGTTCTGCACGTCTACGGTCCCACCGAGAACACGACCTTCTCGACGTACCACGAGGTGCGTTGCGTGGATGAGGACGCGCTCTCGATCCCGATCGGCAAGCCGATCGACGACACGGCGACCTTCGTGCTCGATGCCTTCGGCTCGCCCGTTCCGCCAGGTCTGCGCGGCGAGCTATGCCTCGGCGGGGCGGGGCTCGCGATCGGTTACTGGGGAGATCACGAGCGGAACGCACGCGCGTTCTTCGAGTCGCGCTTGCCCGAGGCTCGTGGGCAGCGGCTGTATCGAACGGGCGACCTCGTGCGGCAAGCGGAGGACGGAACGCTGTGGTTCGAAGGACGGACCGACGATCAACTGAAGCTGCGCGGCTTCCGTGTCGAGCCGGCCGAGATCGAAGAGGCGCTGCGACAGCATCCCCGAGTCGAGGATGCCCGCGTCGTGGTCCGCGAGGCGCAGCTCCGTCCGCAGCGCGCCGACGAGGAGGCTCCGAGCGAGCGCGAGCTGGTCGCCCTCGTCGTCCCTTCTCAGGAGCTCCCCCCGGGCTTGGACGAGCTGCGCGCGCATCTGCGCGAGCGCTTGCCCGGCTACATGATCCCCAGCGTCTTCGTACCGCTCGAGTCTCTCCCGCTCTCCAGCACGGGGAAGATCGATCGTCAGCTCGTGGTCGCCGAGCTCGAGCCGTGGATCGAGCACCGACGACTGCGCTCGGCGTCCTGCATCGCTCCGCGGACCGCCCTCGAGCGCACGCTCGAGCAGCTCTGGCGCGAGACGCTGTGGATCGATGAGGCGATCGGGATCGACGAGGACTTCTTCGCCTTGGGAGGCCACTCGCTGCTCGCCGTTCGCCTCGTATCGCGGATCGAGAGCACGCTGGGCCTGGAGCTCCCGATCGCGGCGCTCTTCCAACTCAGCACGATCGCGGAGCTCGCGGCGCACCTCGAGGGCGAAGCGCAGCCGCGCCCTTCGGATGCGCCGCCGGAGAGGAGCTTCGCTCTCCGCGCTCCGGAGGGGGCGGGGCTGGCCACGCACCTCGCCATCTTCGACCACTCGCTTCCGTACTACGACAAGGACTCGGGCTCGGTCCGCTTGTTCGAGATCGTGAAGATCCTCCGAGGGCTCGGGGTTCCGCTGCTCTTCGTGCCGAGCGAGGACGTCGCGCCAGAGCCCTATGCGAGCGCCCTGGAGGCCCTCGGGGTCGAGCTGATCTGCTCGCGCTTCGCTCCTGGCGCGCAACGCCACAGCCAGGAGCAGCAGCTTCGCGAGCGCTTGCCGACGCTTCGCGCGGCCTGGATCTGCAAGCCCGCGACGCACGACCGCTGGGCCTCCTTGCTGGCCGAGCGACCGTCGATCGCGATCCTCTACGACACCGTGGACCTCCACTTCTTGCGCGCGCAGCGCGAGAGCAGCTTTCGCCGCGGAGGCTCCGCGACACCGCCTTCGCCCCATCTGAAGCTCGTCGAGCAGCATGAGGTCGAGATCTGCGCCAGGGCGGACGTGGCGATCGCGATCTCGGCCAAGGAGGGCGAGATGCTCCGCGATCGAGGGGTCTCGAGGGTCGCCGTCGTTCCCGACATCCATCGCTCGCGAGGCGGCGTGGTCCCCCCTTCAGCCTCACGATCGGGGATCTTGTTCATCGGCGGCTACAAGCACACGCCGAACGTCGACGCCGTGGTGTGGCTCTGCGAGGCGATCATGCCCCGTGTTTGGCAGTCCTTGCCGGAGGTGCACTTGACCCTGCTGGGCAGCTCCCCAGGAGCCCTCGTTCGGCGGCTCGCGAACGAACGGGTCACGGTCACGGGCTACGTTCCGGATGTGGAGCCGTTCTTCAGGAGCCACCGCGTCTTCGTGGCGCCACTCCTCTATGGCGCGGGCATGAAGGGCAAGATCGGCCAGAGCTTGGAGCATGCTCTGCCGATCGTCTCGACGAGCGTGGGGATCGAGGGGATGGGCTTGGAGCCCGAACGCGACGTGTTGGTGGCCGACTCGGCCTCCGCGTTTGCCGAGCAGATCCTTCGCTTGTATGCGGAGCCCGAGCTCTGGGAGCGCTTGTCCGCGCGAGCTCCCGCTTGTATCGCGCCTTTCGCGCCGGACCGAGTGCGCGAGCTGCTGCGCGCGATCCTCGACCCCTTCTTCTCGCTCGGCTCTCGATCTACATGACCTGGGAACCGCACTTCGCGCGGACCTTCGCGGCCTCGCCGGAGCCTCCGATCCTCGCTCCGAGCTTCCATCGTCAGCTCTTCGCGTACACCGCGGGCTGGCGGGGGCAGCGCATCTCGCCCACCTCCCTGATCGTCGGGCAGAACACCGCGGGCCGCCGTCCGCCGCTCTTCTGGTGCTTGCAGGGGTTTCGCGAGTTCGCGCAGCTCGGCAAGTACCTCGGTCCGCAGCAGCCCGTGTACGGCATGCGCTCCGGACATCTCGTCTTGCCGTACGCCGAGGAGAACATTCGCGCTCTGGCTGCGCTCTATGCTGCGGAGATCGAGGCGGTCGCGGCGCGGGGATCGCTGTTCCTCGGCGGCAACTGCCAGGGTTGCTTGATCACCTTCGAGATCGCGCGCCTCCTCCTCGGTCGGGGCCGTGACGTCGCCCTCTGCGTGCTGCTCGACTCCTATGGCCCCGAGCCCTATGCCGGTCGCGTTCTCCCGCTCTTCTCGCACCTCGGCCAGAACAATCCCTACCGCTACTACCAGCACCCGCAGCGCGCTTGGCTGCGCCTGTGTCCCAATGCCAAGCCGATCGAGATCGTGTCCGGAGGCTATGGAGCCAGCTTCCGGGAGCCGCATGTGGGCGCGTTGATCGACACGGTCCGTACGGCGATGGACATCACGCCAATGGAGCCGCCTTGCTCGCCGCCGCGGCGAGATCCGCGCGAGCTCGTGCTGCCACTCGAAGCCTTTCGCGCGCGCTTCCAGAGCTCGCTGCCGAGGCAGATGAGCTCCGGGGAGAGCTGCGAGCTCGAAGTGCGGATCACCAATCTCGGGTCCGTGTCCTGGGAGCCCACAGAGCGCAGCGGAATCACGCTGGCCAATCGCTGGACGACGTCGACGGGCCAGGTGCAGTGCTGGATCGACGGGCGCGTCGAGCTTCCCCGGCCCCTCCCTCCCGGCGCTTCGCAGAGCCTCCGCTTGTCGATCACCGGCCCTCGAGAGGCCGGGCAGCACGTGCTGGAGATCGATCTGGTCGAAGAGGGCCTCACCTGGTTCGTCGATCGTGGATCGCAGACCTTGAAGCAGATCGTCGACGTCGTTCCTTCCGTCCCGGCGGAGATCCGGCCGACGGCGGAGGCGCTCGTGGCGAGTGGACAGGAGCACTTCGAGCGAGGCGACTTGAAGTCGGCGATCCGGTGCTACCAGCAGGCCATTGCGCTGCGAGCGTCGCTGCCCGGTGAGCTCTACACGCGCCTGGGGGACGCGCTCATGGAAGAAGAGCGCAGCTACGAGGCCGTCGAGGTGTACGAGCGCGCTCTGGCGCAGTCCCCCGAGGATCCTTCGACGCACTTGCGAGTCGGGCGAGCGCTGGCGCGGCTCGGCCTGGTGACGGACGCTGCGAGCCGCTATCGGCAGGCCCTGTTGATCTCAGGGGCGGCATCGCCGTCGATCTATCGAGAGCTCGGCCTGGCGCTCGAGAGCTCCGGCGATCATCCAGGGGCCGTCGACGCCTTCCAGCGGGCGTTGTCGTGCGACCCCGAGAGCATCGATCTCCACTGCGACCTCGCCCGCTCCGCGCGGGCAGCTCGCGATCCCCTGCGCGCTGGCGCGGCTGCGCGACGCGGACTCGAGCTCGAGCCCGACAACCCGCACCTGCATTATCTGCTCGCCGATCTCGCGCTCGAGGAGCGCCGCCTCGACGAGGCGGTGGAGGGCTTTCGAAGGTCGATCGACCTCGGTCTCTCCGGTCCATGGCCGCATCGACGACTCGCCGAGGCGCTGCGAGCGAGCCATCGTCGCGAGGAGGCCCTGCCGGCGCTGGAGCGCGCGCTCGAGCTCGATCCCGAAGAGCCCCATCTGCACTTCTGCAGAGGGGAGATGCTGCGCGAAGCAGGCCGCTTCCCCGAGGCGCGGGCCTGCTTCGAGCGCGTCCTCGTCCTCGTCCCGGGGCATCTCTGGGCGCGCAAGAATCTGGGCGATGAGCTCGCGCGGGAGGGATCCCATGAGGATGCGCTGAGGTGCTATCACCAGGTGCTCGAGGCGGACCCCGAGAATGTGCAGGCGCTCTTCGAGATGGGCGAGTGCCTACTCGCGGTGGGCCAGCCCGAGCTGGCCGAGTGCTACTTCCGGCGCGTTCTCCTGCTCGATCCGGATCACGCATGGAGCCGTCGCAATCTCGAGCTCTGCGCCGCGCGATCGGCGGATGCCCAGCCATGCTCGGAGGATGGGAATCGGGGCCTCTCCGGCCGCGTGTCCGAGGGCTCGTGAGCGGCTCGCGAGGCGCACTCAGGAACGCGGCACCGCGAGGCGCTCTCCGGTCGCGAAGAAGACCCCGCCCTTCGAGTGATGGATCGTGCGCGGTCCGCTCGCCTCGAAGCGCCACTCCTTGCCGCTCCACAAGCGATCCTCCGCGAACGCCGCGAGCACCTCGAGCACGAAGAGGTCGTAGCGCTCTGCGAGCGCGGGCTCGGGCAGCACACGGCATTCGAGCCACGCGGCGCAGCCCCGCACGAGAGGCGCGCGCACGATGCTCGCGGGCTCCGTCGCGATCGCGTAGCGCGCGAACTTGTCGATCTCGCGTCCGCAGCACGAGCCCACCGCGTAGCTGAGCTCGAGCTGCTCGCTCGTCGGCGCCATCACGACGCACTCGCCGGAGGCCGAGAGCAGCTCGCGCGTGTAGGTATCCGCTGCGATCACCGCGGCGAGCTTCGGCGGATCGAAGTCGAGCGGCATCACCCAAGCCGCGGCCATCACGTTGCGCCGATCTCCATGGGCGGTGGAGATCAGCGTCGTCGGGCCGTGGTTCAGCAGCCGGTAGGCGAGCTCGAGCGGGACAGCGGTGCGCATGTCCCCCGTTCTACTGCACCGTAGAGGTACCTGGAACCTTCACTGTGCAGAGGGAGGGAGAGGCTCGGGCACGCGGTTCGAGATCGAGGGGATGGACTGCAGATAGGCGAAGATGGCGCCGAGGTCCTGGTCGTCGAGGTTGCGGATCATCGTCCAGGGCATCGGCGGGAGGATCGCTCGACCGCGGCCCTGATGGCGCCCGGTGCGCATCGCGGCGAGGAACTCCTCGGTGGTCCAGCTACCGAGGCCGGTCTCGCGATCGGGGGTGAGGTTCGCGGTGAAGCTCGTGCCCCACGGGCCGGACCACGCCGTCATCGTGGCGGAGGCCGAGGTCGGCCAATCGGCGTTCGCCACCGGCGGGGTCGCGAGTGAAAGGCCCGCGGGATGACCGGAGAGCTCGCGGGTCATATCGGGCATCGGGCCTTGCGGCCCCATCGTCCACGGCGTGTGGCAGTCGTTGCAGGCCATGGACGCGACGAGGTACTTGCCGCGCTCGACGGGCGAAGGCATCGGGCTGCTTGCACTGCTCGAGGCGAGCGTGCGAACCGCGGTGCCGGCGAGCAAGGCCGACGCGAGAGAGGCGACGAGGAGCAGAGCGGTGGTGCGCATGATCATGGTCTCCGTGATGAGAGGTCGTGTTCGATCCACTCGCGAAGGAGCTGTGCCGCTTCGCGATCGACGAGGTGGCGTCCGAAGGGCGGCATCTGCGCGAGCGCATCGCTCGCCGCCAGGCGCTGGAGCAGAACCGAGCGATCGGGCTCGCCGGGCGCGATGCGCTGCGTGATGCCGGGGCGTTGGAACGCGCTGGCGACGCCGAGGCTCGTGGCGAGCGCCGGAGGAGTCGCGCAGGCCAAGGGATGATCGAGGCGCATCCCCAAGCGCTGCAGCGGTCCGCTCTCGTTGTGGCAGCTCGCGCAGTTGCCGTGGAGATAGCCCAGCGCCGCGCGCTCGCGCGCGCTACGCCCGGCGACGCGCGGCGCGCGCTCGGCGTTGAAGCCGCGCAGGAGCCCGCGCTCGATCAGCAGGGGCAAGTCGAGGTCGCCGTCTTCGCGCGCTTCGGCGTGCGGTGCCAGCGGATCGCGCTCGGGCGCGAGCTGCAGCGCCGAGAAGCCGAGCACCGGCGTCCGCGTGCCCTCATGGCACGCGCGGCAATCGGCGATCGCAGGCAGATCGTGGCGCTTCGTCTCGCTCGTCTCGCACACGCCGCGCACCCCGTGCTCGGGCGCGAGCACGGCGTCGCTGCCATCCTCGCTCCAGCGATAGGTCGCGTAGAGCCAAGCGCCGTCGGGGCCGCGCTCCATGTACCGCGTCTCGACCGCGCGCGCGAAGCGGAACTCCTTCCACAGCTTCGTGCCGATCGGGAAGACCCAGTGATCGGGATCCGCGCCGTCGATCGCCGTGCCCGCGGGCAGCGCGATCCAGCGCTCCTTCGATGCCCCGTCGCTCCACAGCGGATACTGCGGCGCATAAGGATGCACGCCGTCGGCGATCCGCCGCGCGGCGAAGTCGGCGTAGAGCCCCGTGTCCACGAGCCGCGCGGGCGCCCTGAACGGAGGTGCGGGGCGCTCCGCGCGCGGCTCCGTGCACGCGGCGGCCAGGGGCGCGATCGCGGCGAGCGCGATCCGGCGCAGGTGGGAGCTTCGTGCGGTGGTCTCGGACGTGCGTTCCATACCGACCTGAGGATGGTCGGCGGCGAAACGTCACACGCGGTCCCGATCAGCCCCTCAAGTGCAGCTCCTCGCCCCCGAAGGCGAGCCCGAGCGCTTCGAGCAGCACCTGCTTCGGCCCGGCCTCGACGCGGCCGGCGACGTAGGCGCGAACGCCGTGCGCCGCGGCGATCGCGGCCGTGCGCTCGGCTTCTTCCGGCGCCACGAAGAGGGCGAAGCCCGCGCCCATGTTCAAGTTGCCGTAGGCCTCGCGCGCCTCGCTGCCGGTCTGCTCTTGCAGGAAGCGCAGCACCTCGGGGACCTCGGGCAAGGTGTGGATGCGATAGGTGAACGCGCTCGGATGGCGCATCAGCTTCCGCCAGCCGTGTCCGGTGATGTTCGCGCTGTAGCGCGGGACGATACCGGCGGCGGCGAGCGCTTCGGTGACCGGCGAGTAGAGCACGGTGGGAGCGAGCAGCGCCTCGCCGTAGAGCGCGCCGCTCGGGAGCTTCGTGGCGTAGCCCTGCGGCAGTCGTTCGGCGAGCTTCCTCGCGAGCGAGACGCCGTTCGCGTGGATGCCCGAGGAGGCGAGCAGCACGATCGCGTCCCCGGGGGCGAGGCGCTCGCCGAGTGTCAGTCGCGTGCGCGGGCGCACGAGGCCGACGCAGGAGGCCGCGAGGTCGATGCGCCCCTCGGCGACGACGCCGGCGAGCGCGGGCGTCTCGCCGCCGCCCCAGCTCACCCCGCACGCGTCGCAGGCTCGCTTCCAGCCGTTCACGAGATCGGCCGCGCGCTGCTCGTCGTGGAACCACTCGCTGCCGCCCGCGGCCCAGTAAGCGTGGACGGAGATCGGCGTGGCGCCGACGGTGATGATGTCGTTCACCGCCATCGCCAGCGTGTCCTGCGCCAGCAGGTCGTAGTAGCTGCGGCCGGTGATCGCGCGCATCGCATCGGCGACGAGCGCCTTCGTGCCTAGGCACTCGGTGATCGACGCGATCAGGAACTCGCCGCAGTCGACGACGTACGCCGACTCACCGCGCGAGCTCGGGATCTCCGCCAGGCCATGGCGCGCGAGGTTCCCCGCGGTCGAAGCGGCGGCGCGCTGGGCCAGGATCTTCAACGGGTCGATCTTCGCGTAGTCGACGCCGGCCTGCTTGTAGTCGAGCTTCGTCATGCGCGACCAGGATGGGCGCTCGGCGGCGGGAATGCCAGAGGTTGGATCTCGGGTCGCGGTCGCGCGCGGCGTCTTCGGCGCACGCTCCTTGTCCGGTTCAGAGCAAGCGGGTCAGCGCTCGCTGCAGCCACTCCGGATAGGCCATGTAGTTGGAACCGACGAGGATGCGCGCGAGCGGTGCCGCGGCCTCCCCGCCCGCGCCGAGCCAGCCGAGGGCATCGAGGAGCGAGGCGCGCGCCTCGGGACCGAGGTCGGCTCTCGCGAGCGCGGCCTCGAGCGGCGGGAGCACGGGTGCGCCGAGGCGGGCGATCGAGCGCGCGATCGTCTTCCGGTGAGCCTCCTCGGTGTGCGCGAGCAGATAGTCGAGGAGGAACGCGGCGTCGCTCGCGGTGGCGAGGCGGCCGAGCGCCTCGGCGAGGACGGCGCGGGTCGTGGGGCAGCTCTCGCGAGAGATCGCTTCGCGCAGGGGAACGCGCGCGTTCGCTCCGCCGATCAACGAGAGCGTGCGTGCCGCGGCGACGCGCTTGGCGGGAGTGCGCGCGCTTTCGACGGTTTCGATAGCAAGGTCTTCGGCGCGCCGCTCCCCGGCGATGCCGCACGCGAGCAAGGTCGCGCAGAATAGCTCTTGGTTGCGCTCGTTCTCGCAGGCGTGGAGCAATTGCTCGCGCAGCTCCGCGTCCTCGGTGCGGCGCGCATGCAGCCCGAGCGCGAGCGCGCACCAGGGACGCAGCGAGGTGCTCTCTTCGCGCCACGCGCGCTCAAGCACGTTGCGGAACGCGGAGTCGCCGCGCCGACCGAGCGAGAGGTAGAGGAACGCGCGCGTCAGATGCTCGCGCTCGCGGCGCAGCGTATCGCGGAGTAGCTCCGCCGCTGCGGACGACTCGAGCTCGCCGAGCTCGAGCGCCGCCGAGCGCCGCGTGTGCAGGTCGCTGCTTCGCAGCGCAGCTTCGATGGTCTCGAGCCGCAGCTCGGGTGAGCATTCGATCCCGCGTTCGATCGCCCAGCTCGGAGCGGGGGCGGGGATCGCCGCCGGAGCTGCGAAGTGATCGTCAGTCGATGGCGACGCCGCGAGTCGCGATCGTAGCTCCAAGGCGAGCACGAGCTCCTGCGGCAAGGTCGAGGAGCGAGCCTGCCACGCCTCGAGGCCGGTATCGACATTCGCCGTGCTCGCGCCGCTCTCGCCGAGGGCGAGGGCGAGGATCGCCCACGCGCGCAGCGGAAGAGCATCGCGCCGCGCGTCCCTCACGATGACTTGTAGCAAGAGCTCCTGTGCGGTGCGGCTGCCGTTCCAGCCGAGGGCCAGCACCGCATCGAAGCGCACGCGCTCGCTCGCGTCGTCCAACGCGCGTTGCAGCAGCGGCACGACCTCGGGAGCTGTGAGCCTGCGGGACGCGCGTCCGACGGCGCGTGCCGCGGCGGCACGAACCTGCGCGTGCTCGTGCTCGAGCTCGCGCATCGCTGTCGCGAGGGCCTTCCGCGCAGCGCCTTCGTCGAGGGTGCGGAGCTCGAGAGGGGGGAGGAACGCGCGGCTGTTCCACTTCCACCAAGTCGCCGGCGACATCGATTGGCCCGCGCTCGGACCAGCGGCGGCGATGTCGTCGGGGCGGTCGTGGAAGAGGGCCTGCGCGGGGAGGGGCAGGGCGAGGGATCCGGCGCAAGCGACGAAGACGAGGAGCGGGCCGAGCGCGCGCTTGCCGGGCGGAGGGTGGTGGAGCGAGCTCATGGCGTTCCCCTACGGTCGACGCGGCGCCATGCTCCTCCTCTCCTTCGATGGCGCTCGTCTCCCGAGTGCGACCCGCATTTTCGGCCGCTCGGATCGGTGAGCCGAACCGCGCTTGGTCTGCGTTCACGTCTGGAGGCGAGGCGAGTCCCACGGATCCTCCAACCCCGGATCCGCCTCCGGCCGCGGCCCCAACGCGCTCCAACGAAACCGACGCTCGTGCTCCTCGATCGCGACGTCGTTGATGCTGGCCTCGCGGCGACGCATGAGCCCGTGCTCGTCGAACTCCCAGTGCTCGTTGCCGTACGCGCGGAACCAGCGCCCGGCGGCGTCGCGGTACTCGTACTGGAAGCGCACCGCGATGCGCGCGGCGTCGAAGCACCAGAGTTCCTTCGCGAGGCGGTAGTCGAGCTCGCGCGTCCACTTGGAGCGCAGGAAGAGGCGAATGGCCTCGCGTCCGCGCAGGAACTCGCCGCGGTTCCGCCAGACGCTGTCCTCGCTGTAGGCGAGCGCCACGCGTTCCGGGTCGCGGGTGTTCCACGCGTCCTCGGCGCGGCGCACCTTCGCGCGCGCCGTCTCGCGCGTGAACGGAGGAACGAGGCGCTCCATCGATGCGCTCATGATGCGCGCGGCTCCTTCCGCAGGCGCTCGAGCTCGGCCTCGAGCTCATGCACGCGCGCCCGCAGCGGAGCGACGTAGACTTCGACTTCCGCCTCCGTGAAGCGCGGCGTGATGTACTTCGGGCAGTTCCAATCGAAGCCGTGGACCCGCACCTCGAAGACGCGCTCGATGCTCTTCTGCTCGGGCCAGAGCGCGAGCAAGGGCTTCGCCGCCTCACCGGTGAGCGCGCGCGCGACGCCGAGGATCTTCAGCCGCGTGCGGCTCGGATAGTCCATGAGGATCAGCGCGATTCTCGCGTTCTCGCTCGTGTTGCCGACGCTGATCAGCTGGCGATTGCCGCCGTAGTCGGGGAACGCGAAGCGCTCGGCGTCGAGCACGCGCACGAAGCCGGGCGCTCCACCGCGATGCTGCACGTAGGGCCAGCCGTCGGCGTTGACGCTGGCCAGGTAGAACGAGTCGCGGCTCTCGAGGAAGTGCCTCTCGTCCTCGCCCAGGAGATCGGGCTCGCCGATCGGAGGCGGCGCTTGGGTCCGGCCGTACGCCGCGTGCTGCGCGGCGAGGACGGCCGGACCGAAGGCGATGGCGCGGAAGTTCGTGGCCATGGTCGGTGCTCCTGCGAGCACGGCGCTCGTCTCAGAAGACGAGCGTCGTGTAGCCCTGCTGCAAGTAGCTTCGTGGACTCGCGAGACCCGCGGTCCCGGCGAGCGCGTGATCGGTGAGCAGCGGGATGCCGCACGCTTCGACGCCGGCGCGGGCTTCGAAGACCTCCGAGCAGCCGCACGAGGCGCCCGCGACGACGTCGCGCACGGATTCGTAGAGCGCCTTCGCCGGGTGACCGAGCTTGGTGAGCTCCTTCGGCCAGCGGGTTCCCGCGCCGGCGAAGACGAGCGCGACCTCGTCTCCGGAGCGCTTGGCCTCGCTCGCCAGAGCGAGCGCGTTGAAGAGTCGGCCGACGGCTTCCGCGCCACCGGCGGCGGGGTCGGAGAGGACGAAGAGGGCGAGCTTCATGAGTGGGTGTTCCTTGGTTCTCGGGAATGGGTGGTGAGTCAGCGTTGCTCGGTGACAGGCGCCGGTGCTGCAGGTGGAGCCTTCCGCCGCCGTCGCCGCGGCGATGCCGGGCTTCTCTGCGGGGAAGTCGATCTGCGTCGCGGTCGCGTGGTCGCAGTCGTGGTTGAACAGGTGTCGTGCGATCCCGGCGACGACCTCGTCTTCGTTGATGCTCGTTCCGCGCGCCGAGCTTCTTGTCGGTTGCCGACCGCGTAGCGCGCCCGCGATCCCCTTGGCCGATGGACCGCCTGCACGGCGAGCGCGAAGGAGAGGTCGCGGGGAGATCCTGCGTCGGGTGACCTGCCCGGTGTCGTGGATCCGGGCTCGTCGGTCACGACCGCGGACGCGCTTCGTCGGCGGCAGGAGCAGCTACTTGGCGTGCTTCGCGAGGAACGCGCGCATCAGCTTCGCGATCTCGTCGCCGTTCGTCTCCAGGGCGAAGTGCGAGGCGTCGAGCAAGTGGAACTCGAGCGTCTTCAGGTCCTTCTTGTACGGCTCGGCGCCCGCGGCGGGGAAGATCTGGTCGTGCTTGCCCCAAGCGATGAGCACCGGGGGCTGGTACTTCCGGAAGTACTCCTGCCACTGCGGGTAGAGCGGCGGGTTGCTGCCGTAGCTGAGGAATAAGTCGAGCTGGATGTCCGCGTTTCCTTCGCGATCGAGCAGGTACTGGTCCGTCGTCCACGCGTCGGGGGAGATCAGCTCCGGATGCGCAACTCCGTGCGTGTACTGCCACTTGGTCGCTCCGAGCTGCGTGAAGCCGCGGAGAGCCTCCCGCTTCTCCTTGCTCGCGGGCTCGTTCCAGTAGGCCTTGATCGGCTTCCAGAAGTCATTGTCCAAGCCTTCGTCGTAGGCGTTGCCGTTCTGCACCACGATGGCCGTGATCCGCTCCGGGTGCTTCACGGCGAGTCGGTAGCCGATGGGGGCACCGTAGTCCTGCACGTAGAGAGCATAGGTCTTCAGCTCGAGCTTCTCGGTGAACTGCTCGACGACGTCGGCCAGGTTGTCGAAGGTGTACGCGAACTTGTCCCGCGCCGGCATCGAGCTATGTCCGAAGCCAGGATAGTCCGGAGCGATCAC
This sequence comes from Planctomycetota bacterium, assembly GCA_016719295.1. Classification (GTDB taxonomy): domain Bacteria; phylum Planctomycetota; class UBA1135; order UBA1135; family JADKAF01; genus JADKAF01. The sequence continues at coordinate 3,698,342 of JADKAF010000001.1, read as the reverse complement.
GCGGTATTCATCGGCCAGCTGCGGGATCAGATGGCGGAACATCTGCGAGCTGGTCGGGAAGCCGTGCAGCAGCAGCACGACGGGCGCGTTCTTCGCCCCGGCCTCGCGGTAGAAGATGTCGAGGTCGCCGACCTTCACCGTCTTGTGGTGCGTCTTCGGCGTCTCGGCCGCCCCGCTCGGTTGGAGTGTCAGGGCCGAGGTGAGCAACAGCAGTGAGATGCGGATCATCGGAGAGTCTCTCGCGGGGTGGTTGAGCTTGGATGTCTGAGCCAGGGCAGGCTGGGCCGACCTGAGGCCGCCACGCCGTCTGGCGAAAGCGGCCCCCTGCGCTCGTTCCGTGGGCATGGCAAGCCGGCCGAGGCCGACCGAGTGGTTGCTAACGGCGCCTCAGTGACAGGCGCCGGTGCTGCAGGTGGAACCTTCCGCCGCCGTCGCCGCGGCGATGCCGGGCTTCACTTCGGGGAAGTCGATCTGCGTCGCGGCCACGTGGTTGAAGTAGTTGGTGAGCACGTTGAGCGCGATCACCGCGACGATCTCGGCGATCTCGGCGTCGGTGACGCCCGCATCGCGCGCCGTTCGGAGATCGGCGTCGCGCACTTCGCCGCGGCGCAGGACGATCTCGCGGGTGAGCTGCAGCACGGCGTTCTCGTGAGCGTTCGCTGCTTCGGCGCGACGAGCCGCGAGGATCTGCTCACCCGTCAGGCCGAGCTTGCCGCCGACCAGCGTGTGGGCGGAGAGGCAGTAGCCGCAGGAGTTGATCTCCGCGACGGCGAGTGCCATCTGCTCGCGGAGGCGCGCCGAGAGCGAGGCCCCAGCGAGCGCGCCGCTCGCCTCGACGTAGACCTGCAGGGCGGCGGGGGACTGCGCGAGGCCGCGCACCATGTTGGGGACGAGGCCCAGCTTCTTCTTCACGCCGGCCATGAGCTCGGCGGCCTTGCCGGTGGCCGTCGCGGGGTCGATCAAAGGGATGCGGTTCATCTCGAGTGCTCCAGTTGGGAGGGTGTCGTTTGGCCGCGAGCGAGCGCCTGCGGCATGGCGGCCCCTGGGGCACGCGGCGTTCCGCGGGCCAGAGATTCTCGAAGTCGTTTCCAGGTAGAGAGTTAGAGCCTCGCGCCGCGCCTGAGCGGGTCGCGGGATCTCGCGACTCGCGATTTCTCGTGAGTCGTTTCGCGAGAACTCGCGAGACTGGCGGCATGAACCTGGAGTCGATGCAGCGCACCATGCTCTCCGTCGCGGCGTCGCGCGCCGTGCCCGAGGTCCTCCGCGACCTGGTGGAGGGCATCGCGCAGTGTCCGAGCGTCGCGCTCGCACGGCTCTGGCTCGTCGAGCGCGCGGCTGACGATCGGCGCGAGCGAGCGTTCTTGCGCCTCGCGGCGAGCGCCGGGAACCTCCGGAACGACCCGGAAGGCGCGCGTCGTCTCGACGGCAGCTTCGCGCGCTTCGAGATCGGCGATCGGAAGATCGGTCTCGTCGCCGCGACCGGCAACGGCGTGCATCTGAAGGACCTGCGCGTCGACGTGACGTGGGTCGCGCGGCCGGAGTGGGTGAGAGCCGAGGAGATCGTCTCGTTCGCCGCGCAGCCGCTCGTCGCGCGCGGCGAGGTGCTCGGCGTGCTCGCGATGTTCGATCGCAGGCCGATCGGAGAACCCGACTTCACCTGGCTGCGCACCTTCGCCGACCACGCGGCCGTCGCCATCGTGAACGCACGCGCGTTCGAGGAGATCGAGCGGCTGCGCGCGCGCCTCGAGCTCGACAACGACTATCTGCGTGAGGAAGTGGCGCAGCCCTACGGCGAGATCCTGGGAACTTCGCCTGCGCTGCGCCGCGTGATGCAGCAGGTCGAGCGCGTCGCCAGCACCGACGCGAACGTGCTCGTCCTCGGCGAGAGCGGCGTCGGCAAGGAGCTCATCGCGCGCGCGATCCACGAGCGCAGCGGGCGCTCGCGCCGACCGCTGGTCAAGCTGAACTGCGCCGCCGTGCCCGACTCGCTCTTCGAGAGCGAGTTCTTCGGCCACGCGCGCGGGGCCTTCACCGGCGCGCTGAAGGATCGCGCGGGGCGCTTCGAGGTCGCCGATGGCGGAACGCTCTTCCTCGACGAGATCGGCGAGATCCCTCTGGCGCTGCAGGCGAAGCTGCTGCGCGTGCTGCAGGAAGGGAGCTTCGAGCGCGTGGGCGAAGATCGCACGCGCCGCGTCGAGGTGCGCGTGATCGCCGCGACGAACCGCGATCTCGCCGCGGAGAGCGGCGCGGGCCGCTTCCGCACGGATCTCTACTATCGGCTGAGCGTCTTCCCGATCGAGGTGCCGCCGCTCCGCGAGCGCACGGAGGACATCCCCGCGCTCGCGCTGCACTTCGCGGAACGCGCGGCGCAGCGGCTGGGCGCTTCGATCCCGCGCCTACCGCAAGGCGAAGCGCGCGCTCTCCAGCGCTACGAGTGGCCGGGCAACGTGCGCGAGCTGCAGCACGTCGTCGAGCGCGCGGTGATCCTCGCGCAGGGGGGAGCGCTGCGTTTCCCGGAGCTCGCGACGCGCGAGGCGCACGCGCGAGAGGCGCCGCTCGCGGCTTCGAGCGGGGGCGATGGCAGCGCGCTACCCACCTGGAGCGAGCTCCTGCAGCGCGAGCGCGAAGTGCTCGCCGCGGCGCTCGCGCGCGCAGATGGACGCGTCTCGGGCGCTGGCGGCGCGGCGGAGCTGCTCGGGCTACGCCCCTCGACCTTGGAGTCGAAGCTGCGCGCCGCAGGTTTGAAGAGCGCTCGCGCGGAGAGCACCCAAGAGCGCCGCGCGCCGCGCTCGTGACGAGCGCTCTCGATCCTTCGCCGTCGAGCATCCGCGTCGCTCGCGACGTGCTCGAGCTGTCCGAGCGTTCCGTCGCGCTCGAGGCTCTCGAGAGTCAGATCGGCGGTCTTGGTCCAGAGGAACGGTCTTGGGCCTTGGTTGTGCTCGTCGAGAAACTTTTCGAACGTCTCGCTCTAGGAGCTTGCGTGCACCGGAGCTCTTGCGCGGAGCTGTGTCGCGGAGCCTTTCGAAAAACGCTTGGACGCGCCCGCGGAAGACCTAGGATCGCGCGCTGCCCGTCGCCGTGCCCGAGGCAACATGACTCTCCACGCTTCCGAGCTGACCCCCGTTGAGGTCTCGCAGCGCATCGAGGTCCTCGACATCGTGCGGGGCTTCGCGCTCTTCGGAGTGCTGATCGCGAACCTGAACTGGTGGACGCAGAGCATCCCGCTGACGGAGGAGCAACGCGCGGCGCTGCCGACCGCCGGGATCGACACCTGGTCGAGCGCGTTCATCTCCTTCGCCGTCGACAACAAGTTCATCACGCTCTTCTCCTTCCTCTTCGCGCTCGGCTTCACGCTGCAGCTCCGGCGCGGCGAAGCACGCGGCGTGAACGCGCTCCCGACCTTCCGCCGGCGCCTGCTGATCCTGCTCGTGCTGGGTCTCGCCCACGGCTTCTTCCTCTGGATGGGCGACATCCTGCAGATCTATGCCCTGCTCGGCTTCGGACTGCCGCTCCTGCGCCGCTTCTCTTCGAAGCAGCTCCTCCTCTGCGGAGTGCTCCTCGGCGTGGTGGTCCCGGCCGTGGCCGAGCTGGTCGCGGAGCAGGCCTTCGGCTTCGACGAGCAGCACGAGCACGAGGCCGAGCGTCTGCGAGCCTGGGAGGGCATGCACGGCGGACCCCTCGCGCTCTGGAGCTACTACGCGGCGAGCAGCTGGGCCTTCTACTCCAGCGGGATCGCGGTGGGCTTCCTGGTCTGGGTCGCGGGCCGCTTCTTCTTCGGGCTCTGGGCCGGGCGCATCGAGCTGCTGCAGGCACCCGAGCGTCATCGCAAGCTCACGCGGCACCTTCTCTACTGGGGGCTCGGCCTCGGCGTGCTGGGCAACGGCCTGAAGCTGGCGCAGAGGCACGGCTTGCTCGGCGAGGAGCTCTCGTGGGTGCTCGAGCTCGAGCTCATGCACGGCGTCGGGATCCTCGGTCTCTCGGCTTTCTATCTCGCCGCGATCCTGCTGCTGCTCGAGCGTCCGCGCTGGGCCGCGCGCCTGCGCTTCTTCGCCCCGATCGGTCGCATGGCGCTCACGAACTACCTAACGCACTCGCTGCTCTACGTCTTCGTCTTCTGCAGCTTCGGCCTCGGCTTGGTCGGAGAGGTCGGCTCGACCTTCTGCATCGTATTCGCCGTGCTCGTGATCGCGCTGCAGGGCTGGGCGAGCCGCTGGTGGCTCACGCGCCATCGCTTCGGGCCGGCGGAGTGGGCTTGGCGCTACCTCACTTACGGTCGCCGGCCCTGAGCTCTTGCTGAGCAGCACGCCGCGTGCTCGACGCCCTCCCTTCCGGACTCGAGGCCCCCTTCCGGACCGCCTCGAGCGGCCAGGGCGCCGATTGGTCCGCTCGAGGAACGAGTGCACCCCCGCAGCCGGCATGGCTGCTGGGGGTGCCGCAAATCTGGACGCAGGCAGACAGGTCGTCGTGAGCGCGAGCCGCGCCGCGCTGGCGCGCCCCGAGCGTCCGGCCGATCAGCGCGGCTGGAAGAGCTCGCTCTGCACCGCGCCGCCTCCGGCGACGAGCACCTTGCCTTCCGGCAGGCTCACCGCCACCGCGCCGATGCGCGGAGCCGCCATGTCGCTCACGGGCGAGGTGACGCCTGCGGCGAAGAAGTCGCTCGTGGCCAGCGGCTCGAAGACGAAGGTCCCGGTCGCCACGTCGACTCGCACGTTGAAGCCGCCGGCGATCAGCGCCTTCGCACCGGGAATGGCCGCCACCGCCGGCAGCATGCCACCCGCTTGCAGCGGCTGCGGCGAGGAGAAGCCGCCGAAGAAGCCGCCGCGGTAGGTGATCGCGTTCGGCACGGTACCGATGATCAGGTCCTGGATGTTGCCGGTCTGGAGGAAGGTCGTGAAGTCGATCGAGACACCGCCCGCGAGCAGCGCGCGACCATCGCTGAGCGCGGTCGCGCCGTGGAGCATGCGCGGCGTCGCCATCAGCGCCGGGAGGCCGAAGATGTTGCTGTTGGCGAGATAGGTCTGCGCGAGGAAGGACACGGTCGGGATGTTGACGATCGGCAGCACCGAGAGACCGCCCGCCACGAGCACATCGCCGCCGGAGAGCGTCGTCGCGGAGTGGAAGAGCTTCTTCTCGAGGAGGTTCGGTCCAGGCGTCAGCGTGCCGGCCACCGGGTCGTAGATCTCCGTGGTTTCGAGCAGGCCCGCCAAGAAGGTCGGCAGGTCGGCGAAGTCCAGGGTTCGTGCGCCGCCGATGATGAGAACGCGTCCGTTGTTCAGGCGCGCCGAGGCGTGGCCCGCGCGCGGCGCGTTCATCGGCCCGACTTGGGTCGAGAGGCCCGTCGCGGGATCCCAGACGAAGGCTTCGTCCGTCGGCTGTCCGGAGAGGCCGATGCCGCCGCAGACGAAGATGCGACCGTCTTGGAGCATCGTCTGCGTGGCGAGGATGTTCCCCGAAGGCACGACGCCGGCGATCGAGAACTCCTGCAGGTCCGGGTCGTAGCGGTTCACGATGGGGCCGGAGCCACCGACGAGCAGCACCTTGCCGTCCGGCTCCACGAAGCCCGAGCCCGTGATGATCGGGATCTGCGTCGCGTCGAAGGTCGGGGCGAACGAGCCCGGCGCCTGGAAGGTGAGGCGCGTCAGATTCGAGACTTCGTCGAAGGGCCGGAATTCGAAGGCCTGAAAGCTCAACCTCATCATCTCGAGCAGCGGCTTACCCGGCAGTGTGATCGAGGTCGAAGCCGAGCCATTCGCGTCGAGCTGCGCGGTGAAGAAGGGGATCTCGGCGCACACCTGCGCGTAGAAGAGGTCGATGTCGAGAGTGATGCCCGGGAGCACCGGCGTCTGCTGCTCGTTGTCCGAGAAGAGCAGGAACACCGGATTCCCCGGCGTACCGCCCGAGAACTCGAAGCGCGTCGTCCCTGGGGTCGCGCCACCGAACTTGCGCAGGGTGAGCTGCGCTTCGGCTGCGGGAGTCAGCGATAGAGCGAGGGATAGCGCCAGGAGCGGTTGCAGCGTGTTCATGAAGTGTCTCGGCGGTCCTAGATTGGAAGAGGCAGCCTATCGTGCAGATGCACGGGCGGCACCGAAAGTTCCACTTGCGCGGCTACGAACAAGGGCGCAGGGCGCGCGCCTGCAGCGCTCCCGACCTCGCCATGGTCCGCCCGTTGGCGAGGCCCTTGCTCCAGCCCTCGGCCAGGCGAGGAGTCGAGGGCGATGTCGAGCCCGGTCTCTCGGGAAGGAGCTCGTCCTCGGAGCTCCGGATTCGAGGGGCGGGCAGGACGGAAGGATGCGGCCCCTCAGGCTCGACTCCGAACACCGGCTCTGCCCAGCAGCGCGCCCACCGTGCGCCGAACACGAGCGACGAGCGATCGCCGAGGCCGCGGGAACTCCGCCGCGAGGCGCGCCAGGTCCTCGCTCGCGAGCCCCAGGTCGAGCGCGCCCTCGAGCTCCGCGAGCTGCGCGAGCGAGCTCGCGCCGATGATCGCCGCGCTGAGCAGGGGCTGCGCCAGCAACCAGGCGAGCGCGATCGCCGCTGGAGCGCAGCGATGCGCCGCGCCGAGCTCGCGCAGCAGCGCGCCGCCCGCTCCTTCGGCGCGCGCGAGCCGGCCGCCGTCGAGCGGCGAGTAGGCGAGCACGCCGAGCTCCAGCTCGCGCGCGGTGGCGAGCTCGTCTGCCTCGAAGCTCCGCGCGGCGAGGTTCCACTCGGGCTGCACGGAGACGAGCGGAGCGTCGCCGAGCGAGCGCTGCATCGCGCGGAGCTCTTGGGCCGAGGCGTTCGAAGCGCCGATCGCGCGCACGAGGCCGCGGCGCTGGAGCTCGCGCAGCTCTCCCATCGTCTCGTCGAGCGGCGTCTCGTGGTCGGGCTGGTGCACCTGCACGAGGTCGAGATGCCCCGTGCGCAGGCGCCGCAAGCTCTGCTCGACATCGTCGCGAACGCTCGCGGGACGTGCATCGCAACGCACGACCCGCGGCGCACCGGCGGCGCTCTCGTCGACGAAGAGCACGCGTCCGCGAGCCGCGTCATCCCAGCGCAGGCCTACCTTGCCCAGGATCTGCACGCGCTCGCGCGGCACCTCGGCGATGGCGCGACCGAGCAGCTCCTCGACGGCGCCGTAGCCGTAGAGCGGCGCCGTCTCGAGGGTGGAGAACCCGCGCTCGATCGCGGCGCGCCAGAGCGCCACGCGTTCCGCATCCGCGAGGGAACGCCGACCCATCGTGCCGAGCACGAGCGGGGGAACCCGGAGCGCGCTCCGGCCGAGAGGGCGCTGATTCACGACGTGCCGCGTTGCGAGGGGGGAAGCCGCTCGAGGCTCAGCCGAAGACGATCTCCAAGCCCTGCGTCAGCAGCTCGAAGCAGCCGGCGAAGCCGCATTCGTAGCAGAGCGTCTGCAGGCCGACGGCGGCGCCGCGCAGCGAGGGGTCATTGGGGATCGCGACGTTCAGCGGGAAGCGCAGCGCGTTCAGGTCGAGGAACGCCTGAGGCAGCACGACGAGATCGCAGAGCTCGGTTCCGCGGCGCGAGCTCTGCAAGGGGATCGGGATCCACTGCGCCGGCGGGAGTGGAGCTCCGAGCAGGAGCAGGCCGAAGCCGCCTTGACCGAGGAAGCAGCCGGGCGAGTCGATGCGCGCGGTGCTGCCGATCACGAGCGTGCCGCTGACGCTCGGGGTGCTCCGGCCGGCGCAGCCGCCGCCGAGCGCGCGCTGGCTGCCTTGAGCCTGGAGCATCGCCGCGGAGCAGGAGAACGCGAGCGCGAAGATCAGCGTCGTGCGAGAGATGATGTTCATGTCGGGGCTCCTCGAAGAGCTGCATCCTACGCGCACCGCCGTGAACTTCCTCCGCTCGCGCTCTTGGGATAGGTTCCTAGGCCATGCGCTCCCTCCCCCGCACCGCGTGGCTCGTTCTCGCCGTCGCGCTCCTGCTTCCTGCTTGCGCGGCGCGCCGTCGCGCGCGCACGCCCGCCGAGCCGGCGTCCTCGGCGGTGGCCGACATCGCCGCCGCGGCGCAGGCGTTCCTCGCGGCGCTGCCGGCGGAGCAGCGTTCGCTCGCGATGCGAGCTCTCGCGGACCCGGAGCGCACGAGCTGGGCCTTCGTGCCCGGGCGTTACGCCGGCCTCGAGCTCGGCGCGCTCGACGACGCCGCTCGCGCGAGAGCGCACGCGCTCTTGCAGGCGCTGCTGAGCGAGCGCGGCTACGCGAAGACCACGGCGATCATCGCCTTGGAGGCCTATCTCCGCGAGATCGAAGGGGTGGGGGGGCGCGACGTCAGCCATCGCGATCCCGAGCGCTACGCGTTGCTCGTCTGCGGTGAGCCCAGCGAGCGCGGCGCGTTCTCGCTGCGCTTCCAAGGGCACCACGTGTCGCTGCACTGGAGCTTCTGCGACGGCGTGCTCGCGGGCGGGACGCCGCACTTCCTCGGCAGCAATCCGCATGAGGTGCGCAGCGGCGTCGCGAAGGGGCAACGCGTGCTCGCGGAAGAAGAAGACCGCGCGCGCGAGCTCCTCGCGAGCCTCTCCGGCGCTCAGCTCGAGCGCGCCGTGATCGACGCCGAGGCGCCGAACGACGTGGTGCTCGTGCCGGGCACCGAGCTCGACGCGCTGGGAGCGCCGCGCGGCCTCGCGGCTTCCGAGATGAGCGTCGCGCAGCGCGCGCTGCTCCGCGGCCTGGTCGAGCTCGGTGCACGGAACTTGCGCGGCGAGCTCGCCGCGGCCGAGCTTGCGCGCTTGGAGCCCGAGATGGGCTCGCTCCACTTCGCCTGGGCGGGGAGCAGCGTGCGCGGTCGCGCGCACTACTGGCGCGTGCAGGGGCCTTCGTTCGCCATCGAGTACGACAACACGCAGAACGACGCGAACCACGCGCACTTCGTCTGGCGCGACCGCACGCGCGACTTCGGCGGAGATCCTCTGCGCGAGCACCTGCGCGATCACGCTTACGCGCACGCTCACGGCGCGGGGCGCTGAGCCCCGCTCGCGCGCGCCGCGCGCCGCCAGCAGCGAGGGGCGGCGCGCGTCACTCGCCGATCGAAAGGCGCAGGCCCTGGCTGGGCTGCAGCAGGCCGAGCAGCGGACCGACAGGATCGAGACCGAAGCCCTGCGCGTGGGCGACCCCGCCGACGAGCACGGGATCGAAGGGGATCGGGAACGCGAAGCGCGCCGCGCCGTTCGGGTCTACGAGCTGGGTGATCTGCACCTCGAAGCCCGGCGCGTAGAGCGTGCAACTCCCGATCGCGATCGAGGGACGCGGCGTGTCGATCACGAGCAGGCTGGGCATGGCCGCCGTGACGCCGCGGAGACGCAAGGTGAAGGCGCTCGCGCCGATGCAGGGCCCGCTATCCGCCGTGAGCCGCGCGGTCGGGCTGCAGGTCGCACCGAGCTCGCTCACCGAGGCGACCTGCGTTACATCGAGCCAGTGCGTCGTGTCGTAGAACACCGCCGGAGCGAACGCCTGACCGCCGTGGATCGCGACCGCGCCGCGCACCGCGTCGTAGGTCGCGGCGTGCAGCGAGCGCGGCGAGGGCGCGCTCGCCGGTTGGCGCTGCAACCAGTTCGCACCGTTCCACTCCCAGGTATCGCCGAGCTCGCCGCTCGCGCTCGAGCCGCCGAAGAGCACGAGGCGCGAGCGGCGCTCATCCCAGGTGAGCGAGGCTCCGGAGCGCGCCGGCGGTCGCTGCGGGGAGACGCGATGGATCCAGCGCATGCCGTTCCAGCTCCACGTGTCGTCGAGGCGCGCGCCGCTCGCATCGGCGCCGCCGAAGAGCAGGATCTCGCTGATGGTCGCGTCGTAGGCGAGGGCGTATTCCGTGCGCGCGGACGGGGCGAAGGTGGGATTGGCGATGGTCCACGTGCTGCCGTCGAAGCTCAGCGTATCGGTCCAGTAGCCCGACGAGCCGCGTCCCGAGAAGCTGACGTAGCGCTGCGTCGGAGGATGGAACGCGAGCGCATGGCCTTGGCGGCGCCCAGGCAGAGTGGGCACGTTGACCTGCGACCAGGTCGTGCCGTTGAAGATCCAGGTGTCGTTCTTCGGCGTGCCATCGGTGCCGCCGAAGAGCACGAGCTCGTTCCGCGTCGGATGGCCGGCGAACGCGTGCTTCGAGCGCGCGGATGGGGTGCTCGCGAGGGATAGCAGCGTCCACTCGTCGGCGCCCGCTTCGAAGATCCACGTCCCTCCGTAGAAGCTCCCGCTCGAGAACCCGCCGAAGAGCACGAGCTCATTCGTCGCGCTGAGGCGTGCGAGCGCGGCTGCGGAGACCGAGCCCGTCGTCGCAGGCCAGGCCATCCAGCGCGTGCCGGTCCAGCGCACGAGGTCGCGTCGATAGCCGCCGTCGCCGAAGCCGCCGACGGCGCACACGCCCTCGTTCGGTACATAGAGCATGCGATGGCCCGCGCGGCGCCCCGGAGGGTTCGTGCGCTGCGTCCACTGCGAGCCCTGCAGCTCCCAATGCTCGTCGAGCCGCGTGACGTTGATCTCGCCGCCGTAGAGGTGCAAGGTCGAGCTGCGCGGATCGTAGGCGAGCTCCGCGTCGAAGCGGCCCGGCGGCAGGTTCCCCGTCGTGCGCGAGGTCCAGCTCCCGCCGTCCCACTCCCAGAGGTCGTTCGCGACCGGGCTCCCCGCCGTCGCGGAGCGGCCGCCGTAGAGAACGACGCGGCGCCGTGCGGCGTCGTACGCCATCGCGTGACGCGTGCGCTCCTGCGGACCGCTGCTGCCGGTGATGCGCGGGATCCAGCTCACGCCGTCGTACTCCCAGGTATCGCCGAGCACGCGCCCTGTCGGATCGGTGCCGCCGTGCAGCACCGCGCGACTGCGACCTGCATCCCAGACCAGGTTGTGATCGGTGCGCGCCCCGGGAGCCGTGGCAAAGGTCCGCTGCGTCCACGTCGCGCCATCGAACTCCCAGGTATCGCCATACACGAGCCCGGTGGCGTTGCCTTCGCCGCCGAAGAGCACGACGCGGTTCCGCACGGGATCGAACACGGCGCGCGCGCTGAAGCGCGCCACCGGGCGAACGGCGGGGTAGCTCGGCTGCCATGCAACGCCGTTCCACTGCCACGTCCAATCCTGCGCGACGCCGCGCGCATCGCGCCCGCCGAAGAGCACGAGGCTCCCGCGTGCGCTGTCATGGGCCGCAGCGCAGCCCGAGACCTCCTCGAGCGTCGAGCGCAAGCCGTCGGACCAGCGGAGCTGAGCTCCGGCGCTGACGGCGAGCAGGAACGAGATGGCGACGGGTGCGCCGAGATGGCGCGCGGACGTGAGTGACATGATCGAGCTCCAAGGTTGCAGTTCGCTGCACGGCAGCGCGAGCTCCCTCCCGCGATCGAACGCTGGAGCACGTCAGACATCTTGGATTCGCCGCTCTGCGAGCCTCCGCCGAGAGGGCGATGCCCGATCCGGGACCCGCGATCCGATCAGCGGCTCGTGCGACGCGGGACACGAGCCTCGCGTGGCAGAGGAACGACGGCCGTCATGCCTTTCGTTTGAGCCGCCGAGCACGGACACGCTGGAGACGAAGTCCAAGCGGAGGGAGCGCAGCGGGCCGGCGTTGCGCAGGCCTCGAGTCCCGTCGCTCGCACGCAGCACCCAGGGACCTTAGGGCCTCCGCAGCGAGCGGCACGCAGTTGGACCCGTGCCGCTCCCATCTCGGAGGTCGTTCCCGAGCGGCGCGTCCGCGATCCCGAGGAGCGCGCCGCAGACCACCGTGCGTTGCCGCACCGACTCGTACGCCATCGCGTGCAACGCGCGATGCGCGGGTCCGACGCCGAGGGGGCTGCGCGGGATCCCGCTCGCGCCGTCGTGCTCCCCGCTGGCGTCGATCAACGCATGCGACGAGTCGTGGGCGCCGTGCCGTACGACGCGCGCGTTGTCCTACGCGAGATCATGGTCGATGGGGAGCTCAGGCTCGCTTCTCTCGCAAAGCGGGAGGAGGCGACGCCATGCCGTTCGCGAGGGTGGTCTTCTCAGCCGCGCGGGCCGCTGCCGCGCAGCTCCGCCGCGCCGCGTTCCACCACGCGCGCAAGCTCGGTGAGAGGCTCGACCAGGCGCTCGTACATGCCGTCCCGACATTCCTCGGCAGCGAAGCGCAGCGCGGCGAGCGCTTCCTCCACCGCCGCGACGGCCTCGTCGTGATCGGAGTTCGAGCGCACGACGATGAGTTGCTCGGGCACTTGCTCGGGCTCCCGCTCGGGTCGAGCCGTGGAGCGGCGCACCGGTGGAGCACTCGCGACCGCGCGCTCCGGAGGAGGCGGCGGAACCGACGGGCGGGCTGCCTCTAGTGGCGGAGCCGGCGGGCGGCGCGCAGTCGGGGCTTGCGTCGTCGCTGACGCGGGTGCAACCGAGGGGACCGGCAGCGGCGCGGCCGGCATCGGCGGCACGACGAGCGGCGGGATCGGGCGGCCTTCCTCGCTCGCGCGGGCGACCTCCTCCAAGCGCTGCGCGAGCAGCGCTCCCGCCGGCTTCCGCTGCAGCCTCTCGACCGCGTGCTCGTGCAGCTCGTAAGCGCGCTTGCGCGTGATGCCGAGCGTCTTGGCGATCGACGAGATCGAAGGACACTCGGGTTGGCGCAGACCCGCGCGGAGCACCACGACGTCGGTCTCGCGCTCGGTGAGCAGCAGCAGGGCGTAGGTCCAGGGCGCGAGATCGGGCGGGATCACGCGCGGCGGCGGCATCGGCGGGGGCTGCGGCGGCGGAGGCGGGGGCATCGCGGCGCGCGGTGGGTTCCTGTCGCGAGGCGGTCCCTCGTGACGCGGCGGGCGGCGATCATCGAAGCGGCCGCGGTCGTCGTAGCGCGGACGCTCGTCGAAGCGCTCGCGCGGCGGTTGGCGGTCGTCGCGTGGGCGATCCATCGGGCGCGGCGCCGAGCGCAGGGGCGGAGGCTGTACGAAGCCCGGTTCCATGCTGGGCTGGAACCCGCGCGCTGCAACGGGGCCGCGAGCTGCGGAGGGAGGCGGCGGCGCGAAGTCCCCGCGATCGACCTCTTCGCGCAAGTTCGCGAGATGGATCGCCAAGGGCCGCGTCGGCGGTGCCTGATCGAGCTTGCGCAGCGCGTGCTGCTCGACCTCGGCGAAGTTCTGCGGGCGCACGCCGAGCTGGCGCGCGGCTTCGGGGAGACGCCGCGGTCGGCCGCCGTCGATGCCGAAGCGCACCTGGAGCACGGTGGCTTCCCATTCGTTCAGCAGATCGAGGGCGGCGCGCCATGCGCGCAACACGCCGGCGCGGTCGAGGGAAGGACTCGAGGAGCTTCGAGCCGAGGCTGCCGACGGCATTCCGGCCGCCGAGCCGCCATCAGCGCGCTCGTCGTTGGGAGGAACCACGTAGTGTTCCTTTGGTCATGGGGTAGCGATCGCCCTGCGGGGCTCTCCGGCGAAACTACCGCGGCTGCGCAGGCGGAGCAAGCAACCCCAGCAGATGCCGCAGCACCTTCCGCGTCGACCGAGACGCAGCGCAAGCCGGTCGCTCCGCACCGCGCCACCCGGGTTCGCGGCGGGATCGAGCGCGGCGATCTGCTCGGAGATCTCGACACCGATCCTCTGCGGCAGATGCGGGACCGCGTGGGTCCAGATCGTCCGGCCGCCGTTCACCGCTAGCGTTTGGATCGCGTCGGCCGCGACCAGGAGCTCACGGCCCGGCCGTTCGCCCGGCCCGAGGTCGAGGGGCAGCGAGAGAGGGCCCCAGACATCGCGCCGCAGGCCATGCAGCAAGATCGCGAGCATCGCGGATGCCGGCAGTTTCGCTGTGGCGAGTGTCTGGCTCTCGCATCGCCAAGGGCGATGCCAAGGCTGCGAGCAAGGACGGCGAAGAGGGGAGGCGGATCGATGCTCCGTGCGGCTCCGCGGAGCGTTCCTCTCGAGGGGCGCGCGGAGAACGTTGCCTCGTTGAGGAGCGCAGGGTGAACCGCGCCCGCTCCGAGCGCTCGCCAGCCATGCCGCGCGATCCCGGAGGGGGCTTCGAGCACCCTTCGGCAGGACACCGATCCTGCGATGCCCTCGAGCGCCGTGCTACGCTTCGGCCCTCTTCGGAGCGCGGCAGGCGCACAGAACATGGCTCGCAAGATCGGCATCGTGACGGGCGGCGGTGACTGCCCGGGCTTGAACGCGGTGATACGCGCGGTCGTGAAGACCGCCGCGCGCCGCGGCTGGGAGACGGTGGGCATCCTCGGCGGCTTCGAGGGCCTGCTCGAACCCCAGAGCACCCTGGCGCTCGACGCCGAGAAGCTCGGCAACCTGCTGACGCGCGGCGGCACGATCCTCGGCACGAGCAATCGCGGGCGCTTCAGCGCGAAGACGGGGCACGGCGAGTCTCGCGGCATCGATGTCGCGGTGCTCGACGACGCGAAGAAGGGCTTCCAGAAGCTCGGGCTCGAGGCGCTGATCGTCGTCGGCGGCGACGGCTCGCTCAGCATCGCGCTGCAGCTCCAGAACCATGGCGTTCCGGTGATCGGCATCCCGAAGACGATCGACAACGATCTCGCCGCCACCGTGATGACCTTCGGCTTCGACTCGGCGGTGAACTGCGCGACCGATGCGCTCGATCGCTTGCACTCGACGAGCGAGAGCCACCGCCGCGTGATGGTGCTCGAGCTGATGGGGCGCTACGCAGGTTGGATCGCGATCTATGCGGGGATCTCCGGCGGCGCCGACGTGATCCTGATCCCCGAGATCCCGTACACCTACGAATCGGTCTGCGCGAAGATCGCCGAGCGCGAGGCGCGCGGGCGGCACTTCAGCATCGTCGTGATCGCCGAGGGGGCGCGGCCGAAGGACGGGGCGATCGCGACGAAGGGCGCGCAGCACGCCGATCGCGAGGCGCGGCTCGGCGGCGCGGGTGAGCGCGTCGCCGCGGAGATCGAGAGTCGCACGGGGAAGGAGACGCGCCTCGTCGTGTTGGGACACCTCCAGCGCGGCGGCAGCCCGACGGCGTTCGACCGCGCGCTGTGCACGGGTTTCGGCGCGCTCGCGGTGGAGCTCATCGCCGAGCAGCAGTCGGGGAGAATGGTCGCGTTCACCGGCGCGCAGATCGCGCATGTCCCGCTCGAAGATGCGGTGGGGCACCTGAAGCAGGTCGGCCTCGACGGCAGCTTCGTGCGCACCGCCCGGGCCCTCGGGATCTGCCTCGGAGACTGAACGGAGCGCGCCTCGCATGTGGCATCGGATCCTGCACGAGCGGACGCTCGTCCTTCCGCCTTCGCTCTTCTTCTGCACCACGTTCCATCTGATCGCGTTGGTGTGGCCGCGCTCCTGGGCCGTACCGCTCTGGCTGCTCGTGCTCTGCTTCGGCTACACGCTCGCGCCGGAGCTCCTGCGCGCGCTCGGCCAGGAAGAGCTCTTGCGCATGATCTTCCTCTCGCCGTCGAGGCGCTGAGCGCGGAGGTACCGGGCCGATGCATCTGCTGGCGATCTTCCTCGGGCTCGTCTTCGCCTGGAGCCTCGTCTCGAAGCGCTTCGAGCGTTCGCTCCTCACGGCGCCCATCGCGTTCACGGCGGCGGGGATCCTCCTAGCCTTGCTGGCACCTAGCGGCGAGGTATCGCACGCGAGCCAGGCACAGCTCCTCGGCATCGCCGAAGTCGGTCTCGTGCTGCTGCTCTTCGCCGATGCGAGCCACGCCGATCTGCGCGTGCTGCGCTCGAGCCGGAGCCTGCCTCTGCGCCTCTTGGCGCTCGGCATGCCGCTCACGATCGCGCTCGGCGCGCTCGGGGCGATCCTGCTCTTCCCCGGGATGTCGCTCTGGGAGGCCGGGATCCTCGCCGCGATCTTGGCACCCACGGACGCGGGCCTGGGCCAGGTGATCGTGAACCACCCGCGCGTGCCGGCGAAGATCCGCCAAGCGCTGAACGCGGAGGCCGGGCTGAACGACGGCCTCTCCGTGCCCTTCCTGCTCTTCTTCATGGCGGTGGTCGAGCAGCAGCTCGCGGACGCCGCGGCGAGCGCTCAGCCTTCGTTGCTGAGCTTCCTCTGGGAGCAGCTCGGCTTGGGCGCGCTGCTCGGTATCGGCATCGGCTGGGGCGGCGGCAAGCTCCTCGGCTTCGCCCATCGCCGCGGCGCGATCGCCGCGGCGTGGCAGCCGCTCGGCGTGGTCGTGCTGCCCTTGCTCTGCCTGCTCGCCTCCGAGGAGCTCCACGCGAGCATGTTCATCGCCGCGTTCGTGGGCGGGCTCGCGGTGCAGCGCGGCTTCGAGCACGCACCCAAGCACGCGGTGGAGTTCACCGAGAGCTGGGGCCAGCTCTTCAATCTCTCGGTCTTCTTCCTCTTCGGACTGATCCTTCCACTCGCCATACCGCATCTCGAGATTCGGCACATCGCCTACGCGCTCGCGAGCCTCACCGTCGTGCGCATGCTGCCCGTGGCGATCGCACTCGTCGGCGCGCGCCTCGATCGCTCGACCATCCTGTTCACCGGGTGGTTCGGGCCGCGTGGCCTCGCCTCCATCGTGCTCGGGCTCGTCTATCTCGAAGAGCAGCTCCGCACGAGCAGCGAGAACGACCTGCGTCTCGCCGTGATCGCCACCGTGATGCTCAGCATCTTCTTGCACGGGATGAGCGCGGCGCCCGGGGCGGCGCTCTACGCGCGGCGGGTGCAGCGGCTCGCGCCGGAGGCTCCGGAGCGGGCGGAGATCTGAGCGTGGTCTCCGCTGCCGATCCGGGCTAGCATCGCCGCCACCCGCTCGTTCTCCGCTCGCTGGAGCTCGATTCCGATGACTCGTCCTCTCTCGCTCGCGATCCGCCTCGCGCGCTCGACTTCGCTCTCGCTGCTCGGCGCTGCGTGCGCGGCCACTGGCGCTGCGCAGGACGCGTGGCGCTACCCCGCCACGCGCAAGGTCGACCAAGTCGACGACTACCACGGGACGAAGGTCGCCGATCCCTATCGCTGGCTCGAGGACGATCGCTCGGCGGAGACCGCGGCTTGGGTCGAGGCGCAGAACGCGGTGAGCTTCGGCTATCTGGAGAAGCTCTCGTATCGCCGTCCGCTTCAGGCGCGACTGGAAGCGCTCTATGATCACCCGCGCTTCTCGGCGCCCTCGCGGAAGGGGCCTTATGTCTTCTATTCGAAGAACGACGGCCTGCAGAATCAGAGCGTGCTCTACGTGCAGAAGGGCTACGACGGCGAGCCCGAGGTGCTGATCGATCCGAACACCTGGTCGGAGGACGGCACGGTGCGGCTCACGACGACCGCGCCGTCGAAGGACGCGCGCTACCTCGCCTACGGCGTCTCGAAGAGCGGCTCCGACTGGCAGGAGTACCGCGTGCTCGAGCTCGCGACGAGGAAGCTGCTCGACGACCGCATCGAGTGGGTGAAGGTCTCCGGTCTCGCGTGGTACGGCGACGGCTTCTTCTACAGTCGCTACCCCGCGCCAAAGCCGGGCGAGGAGCTCTCCTCGAGGAACGTCGACCACCGCGTCTACTACCACCGCATCGGTACGAGCCAGAGCACGGATCAGCTCGTCTACAGCGATGAGCAGCACCCGCAGCGCTTCCACATGCTGTCGACGACCGACGACGAGCGCTTCGCGGTGCTCAGCATCTCGGATCGCGGCACGGGCAAGATGGGGAACTCGCTCTTCGTGCGCGACCTCGCGCAGGACGGGACGAGCTTCCAGCCGATCGTGGCCGAGATCGGCGACGACCGCTTCCAGGTGATCGATCACGTCGACGGCAAGCTGCTGGTGCGGACCGAGCGCGGTGCGCCGAAGGGCCGCGTCGTGCGCATCGATCCCGCGCGCACCGAGGAGCAGCACTGGGAGGTCGTGATCGCCGAGAAGACAACGCCGCTGCAGGGCGTCGCGAGCGCCGGCGGCAAGCTCTTCGCGCTCTACTCGAAGGACGTGGCATCCCGCGTGCAGGTGCACGCGCGCGACGGCGCCCTCGAGCGCGAGATCGCGCTGCCGGGCCTGGGCTCGGCGACGGGCTTCGGCGGCAACCCCGACGACGAGGCCGTCTTCTACACCTTCACCTCGTTCACCTACGCGCCGACGATCTTCCGCTACGAGATCGCCTCGGCGCGCAGCGAGATCTTCCGCAGCGTGAGCATCCCTGGCTATGACCCCGCGGCCTACGAGACGGAGCAGGTCTTCTACCCGAGCAAGGACGGGACGAAGATCCCGATGTTCCTCGTGCACAAGAAGGGGCTCGCGCGCGAAGGCGCGAACCCGACGCTGCTCTACGGCTATGGCGGCTTCAACATCTCGCAGACGCCGAGCTTCAGCGCGCTGCGCTTGGCGCTCCTCGAGCAGGGCTTCGTCTACGCCGTGATGAATCTGCGCGGCGGTGGCGAGTACGGCGAGGAATGGCACCAGGCCGGAACGAAGCTGCGGAAGCAGAACGTCTTCGACGACTGCATCGCTGCGGCCGAGTGGCTGATCGCGAGCAAGGTCACCTCGCCGGCGAAGCTCGCGCTGCAGGGCGGCTCGAACGGCGGCCTGCTCGTCGGCGCCGTGATCAATCAGCGCCCCGAGCTCTTCGCCGCCGCGATCCCGCAGGTCGGCGTCATGGACATGCTGCGCTTCCAGAAGTTCACCATCGGGTGGAACTGGATCGCCGACTACGGCTCGAGCGACGATCCGGCGGAGTTCAAAGCTCTCTACGCGTACTCGCCGCTGCACAACATCCGCGCCGGCGTCGACTATCCCGCGACCTTGATCACGACCGCTGACCACGACGATCGCGTCGTTCCCGCGCACTCGTTCAAGTATGCGGCGGCGCTGCAGGAGCAGGCGGCGAAGAGGCGTCCCGCGCTGATCCGCATCGAGACGAAGTCGGGCCACGGCGCGAGCAGCACGAAGAAGCAGATCGAGACCACGGCCGACGTCTACGCGTTCCTCTTCGCGAACCTGGGCGTCTCTCCGCGCGGCCTCGGCGACGCGGCGAACCCGAAGCGCTGAGCTCGGAGCTCCTGTGACCACCGAGACCCGGCCCGAGATCGCGCGCACGACGCTGGCGGTCCTCTCCCTCGGCCTGCTGATCCTGGGCTCGCTCTGGATCCTCCGGCCGTTCCTCGCGGCGGGGATCTGGGCGACGACGATCGCGGTGACCACCTGGCCGCTGTTGATCGCTCTCGAGCGTCGGTTCGGCGGCTCGCGCCGGGCGGCCACCGCGACGATGACGATGGCGTTGCTCCTGTTGCTGATCCTGCCGGTCGCCTCAGCGGTGCTCGTCGTGGTCGCGGAGTCGGATCGCTTCGGTGCGTGGGGCGAGGAGCTGCGCTCGAGTGGCTTGCCGCGCCCACCGGAGTTCGTGCGCGGCATTCCCGGCGTCGGCGAGTCGCTCGCCGAGCAATGGGAGAAGATCGCTGCAGGCGGACCCGAAGGGCTCGCGGCGCGCCTGACGCCGTACGCGGACGACGGCGCGCGCTGGATGCTCGGGCAGATCGGCCACGTCGGCACTCTGGTCGTGCAGTTCCTGATCACGGTCGTGCTCGCGGCGCTGATCTTCGCGCGCGGCGAGGTCGCCGCCGAAGGTGTGCTGCGCTTCGGGCGCCGGCTGGCAGGGGAGCGCGGCGAGGCGGCGATGCGTCTCGCTGCGAGCGCCACTCGCGCCGTTGCCCTCGGCGTCGGGATCACCGCGCTCCTGCAGACCGCCTTCGGGGGGATCGGCCTGCTGATCGCCGGCGTCCCGTTCGCAGGTTTGCTCACCGCGCTCATGCTGCTGCTCTGCATCGCGCAGCTCGGGCCGACCCTGGTGCTCGCTCCCGCGACGGTATGGCTCTTCTGGAAGGTCGGCGCCGGCTGGGGCACCCTCCTCCTCGTCTGGACCATCGTCGCCGGCACGATGGACAACGTGATCCGCCCCGTGCTCATCAAACGCGGCGCGGATCTCCCGCTGCTCCTCATCTTCGGGGGCGTGATCGGCGGCCTCCTCTCCTTCGGCCTGATCGGCCTCTTCGTCGGCCCGGTCATCCTCGCCGTGAGCTACCGCCTCCTCGCCGGCTGGGTTGCCGAGCCGATCAAATAGGGGTCAGACCCCTTCGCTGCGCCCCTGCGGCCCTTTGAATCCGCAAGGGGGTCAGAACCCCTGTTCTCGATCAAGGAGGGGTCAGACCCCTCGCTGATCGACGGCGAGTGGAGGTGGCTGGGACCTTTACCTCGCAGTGGGATCAAGAGTGGGCGCGGAGTGGCCGAAGGTCGAGCTAGCGCTTCCCTTCTCCCCTCGGCGTCGGTCGCATGCTCGCTGCACCCCGTGTCCTGCTGCTCGCCTTCTCCGTCCTCGCTCTCGGCGCGGGATCCCTCTCGGCTCAGACCGGCAGCATCGACCCCACTCGCGATGAGCTGGCGAGCTTGAAGCGCCTCGGGGGCGACGAGATCGAGCTCATCGAGGAGCAGGTAGTGGATCTGCGGCGCTGGCTGCCGCGCGTGGGATCGCAGGGGATGAACGACTGCACCGCGTGGGCCGTGGGCTACGCGGCGAAGAGCTACCTCGAGGCGCGCGACCAAGGCTGGAAGCCCGATCACCCGAGCCGCATCTTCTCGCCGCTCTTCCTCTACAACCAGCTGAACGGCGGCCAGGACGCCGGCACGAACTTCTACAAGATGGTGAAGTTCATGGCCGAGCACGGCTGCGCCACGCTCGCGACCAGCCCGTACCAGGCGGGGAACTACACCGTCCAGCCGAGCGAGGCCGCGCGCGCCGAAGCGCGCTCCTACCCTGTGCTCGACCTGGTGCTCCTCGAGAACCGCCGCGCGATCCGCCGCGCCCTGCAGCGCCGCCAGCTCGTCGTCTTCGGCGCGCACGTGAACCCGCTCTTCCTCGCCGGCAGCTTCCAGCTCTACGACCCCGCGACCTTCGTGCGCGACGGGAAGCTCCGCCAGCCGGGCCAACCGCACGGCAAGCACGCGATGGTCATCGCGGGCTACGACGACGAGCGCCAGGCGTTCCTCGTGCAGAACTCGTGGGGCGAGCGATGGTGCCAGTACGGCTACGCGTGGGTGAGCTACGAGCTCTTCGACCGCATCGAGATCACGCAGGGCGACAGCGTCTTCTGCAACTGGGCCTGCACCATCGAGGACCTGGAGCAAGACGTCGAGCGGCTCGCCGACGGGAGCGTGCGCGCGAAGGAGGTGGGCGAGGTCGCGCTGCGCGCTCATGGCGCCTCGGACATCTCGCACTACGATCGCGCCACCGAGAGCTACGTCTACACCTTCCAGGCTGAGCTACGTGGCCCGCGCGAAGCCCTGGAGCGTGTGGCACGCGTGAGATGGACGTGGCTCGACGAGCAGGGGCTCGAGGCGAGCCAGGTAACCGACTTCGCCATGACGCGCTTCTCGATGCTCGGCATGACGCGTCGCAATCCGCTGAAGCTCCGCGGCGAGCTCACGCTCTCCGATGGAACCACGCGCACGCTCGCGACCGAGATCGTGGGACCGAACCCGAAGGCCGACTTCCGCGACGCCGCGATCCGCTTCCGCGATCACTACCACGGGCCGGGTCAGGGAGGGAAGCCGCTCTTCTACTGGGAAGCCACGCTCGACTATCCGCTCGAGCAACGGAACGACATCGCCAAGGTGCTCTGGTACTGGGGCGACCAGAAACCCGCTGAGCCCAGCATGACGAACACGGGCTTCAACGGTCGTCCGGCCGACGAGCGCGCGATCGGCTGGACCGACAAGGCCGAGCGTCTGCACGCCGAGATCCATTACATCGACGGCGGCATCAAGGCGATCTCCCGAGAGACGGCGCTCCGCGATGTGGTGCGCGAGGAGTTCGCGCTCGAGATCGAGACGAAGCGCATCGGGAAGAGCGACGCCGGTCGACCTCTCTTCTCCTGGGTGCTCAGCATCGATCGCCCGTATCGCAAGGTGTTCGACATCGAGCGCGTGAGCTACCTGCTCGACCCGCTCTTCGCGCCGCCCGTCGTCGAGTCGAACGACAGCCTCGGCGGCTTCCCCTTCTTCGGCACCGCCGACCGCGACTTCCGCGTCATCGCGACGCTGCACCTGAAGGGCGGCGGTACCCAGACCCTCGAGCGCTGGATCGAGCTCGCGCCCGATACGCGCTATCCCGACGACGACCGCGTCGCGTTCGACTCGTGGAACCGCTATCTCGGCCGCGAGAACGGAGCCCCCGAGTACACGGGCCACGTGCGCCTGGTCGGCGATCGACGCTCGCTCGAGCGCTTGGACAAGGTCTACTTCCGCGAGGAGACGGGCAGCGATCCGAAGGAGTACCAGGTCTACGGCGGCGGCGAGCACCCGCAGTGGACGTGGGGCCTGGTCGGCGACGAGCGCGCGGTGCTCCACGCCCGCCTCGTCTGGAAGGACGGCCGCGAGAAGACGCTGCGCCTCGATCACCGCCGCACGCTGGTGCCGAACGACACCATCGGCTTCCAGGTCAGCACGACGGAGAAGCCGACGACCTACCTCGACTTCGAGCATCCGGAGTGCTTCGGAACGACGCTGCAGCTCGTGGCCCCCGATCAGGATCTGCTGCGCATCGCGAGCATCGACTGGATCCATCGCACCGTGGGGCCGCGCGAGCGCACGCGGCAGCGTCTCCAGCGCGTCGGCTCGCCCGAGCTGCTCTGGTTCTCGACCGTCTTCACCCAGCCCTTCACGCTCGAAGCGGTCCTGCACTACCACACCGGCTACGAGGAGCAGGTGAAGCTATCGCTCTCCCGCTTCGTCTCCGGCGACTCCCGGCCGCCGCTGCAGCTCCGCGTGCGCGAGAAGTTCTGGGGCTACGAGAACGGGCGTCCGCTCTGGCAGGTCGTGCTCTCCGTCGCGCGCGATGGCAATCGCCGCACGAGCCCGCTCGTGAAGACGGTCTACCGGCTCCACTCGATCGATCTCGCCGCGCCGTACGCGCCGTTCGAGACCAACGATCCGGAGGGTCTCTTCTATCTGCGCGCCGATCGCCCGTGCACGCTGAGCGCCGAGCTCGAGTTCCAGGACGGTACGCGCGAGACGCTGCAAGGCGAGCTCCGCGCGATGGCGGAGCGCTCCACGACGGAGTTCTTCCTCCGGCGCTACGACCACGGCGCGCGCCGCAGCCAGACCGACGTCTGGCTCCTCGTCCTCGATGCCTGGGAGAGCGAGCGCACGAAGATCGGCCAGGTCTTCTGGGATGCCGAGGTCGATCTCTTCGATCGCATCGACGACTTCACCGACGGCGTCCCGGGCCTCATCACCTACGGCCGCGGGAGCCTCGAGCCGGAGACGATGAAGATCACCCTGCGTCGCCGCAGCGGTACCGAGGTCGCGTTCTCCGACCGCGTCGGCGAGCTCCCCGAGCCGGTGAACTGGTCGTACACCCAGCGCTACTACGGCGACGGTCTCTGGCAGCTCGACATCCAAGCCATCGGCAGTTGGTGGGACGTCTCGAAGCTCGGCAAGAGCCTGCGCCTCGACGACTCGAAGGGCCTCCCGCTCCCCGACGTCGGCGCCTGGCCGATCAGCCGGAAACGCGTGCGTGCTCCCGCCGGCCCCTACACCATCTCCGGCGGCCACTATCTCTCCGACCGCCCTCTCGCCGGCGTCGAGATCCAGCTCGGCTCCGTCGAGACCCCGAGCGAGAGCTTGGCGCTCAGCGTGAGCTCCTCCCCGTTCCAGCACCCCTCCGCCACCACCCCCGAGTGGATCCTCGCGATCGTCGGCCCCGAGAAGCTGATGACGCGCATCGCGAAGGTCGTCTACGAGTACGAGGACTCGAAGCCGCGCGTCGCGCGGGTGACCCAGCGCTGGGGCGAGTTCTACGAGTGCTTCGAGCACCGCGCGTATGCCGCGGCGGCGCCGGCGGTGAAGGCCACGGTGCACTTCGAGGACGGGACGACGCTCGGGCTCGAGACGAAGCGCTGAGCCTGGGCGAGGTGAGCGTCAGAGCCTGATCCGGCTAAGCTCGGCCTGCGAGCACGGCATCTTCCTCGCGTTCGTGACGCTCGAGCGCCTCGAGCAAGCGCGCGATGCCCGAGCGATGCTCGTCGATGCTGCGGCGCGCCATATCGGGACCTTCGAGGCGCGTGAGCGAGCTGCGGATCGCCTCGTGCTCGGCGGCGAGGCGTCGCACGGCGGCGAGGTGATCTTCGTCGCCCGTCTCGAGTTCACCGAGATAGCCGCCTTCTTCCTCGTAGGCGAGGTGGGTCTCGAGCTGCTCGCGGAAGATGCGCAGCTCGCGGGCGAGCAACGCGCGCCAGCGCGCTTCGGGAAGGCAGGCGCTCGTCGACGCGCAGAGCGCGCGAAGGCGATCGATCGTCGTATCGAGCTCGCCGTGCTGCAGGCGCACGTGCTGGAACCAGTCGGCGGCACGTGCGGTGGTCAAGGGGGCGGGCGGGTTCGGCCCGGCGGCGGCGAGGCGTACGAAGTCCTGGCTGCTCAGGATCGCGAGCGGGGACCGGTTCTCGTCGACGACGACGAGGTGGTGCTCGCCGCGCTCCAAGAGGCGCGTCGCAGCGCTGCGGCAGGTCTCGAAGGGGCGCGCGGTGAGCGGCTCGCGCAAGGCGAGATCCGCGACGCGCACGATCGCGTCGAGCGGAGAGCTCCCGCTGCGCGCGGGATCGAGGAGTGCCAGTAGCTCGGGGCTGAGCTCGCGATGCAGTGCTTGGAGCAGGCGGCCCGCGGTGAGGAGGCCGGCGAGGCGACCGCGGCGGTCGAGCAGCGGAGCGGCGGAGATGCGCTGCGCGCGGAAGAGCTCGAGGGCCTCGCTCACGGGCGCGCTCTCGGGGAGTGACAGCAGCTCTTGCCCGGCGATGAGATCGGCGATCTGCATGGGTGTCCAAGATCCTTGGCGACTCGATCAGGCTAGGCCATCACCTGCGCAGGTGCGGTGGGCCGAAGGGCGTAGAAGGCTCGAGTGCACTCGAGCGCGGTGGCGTTCCTACCTCTTCTGCTCCGCAAGCTTGCGCGCCGCCGCGCTTCCGCGGAGAAGCGCCGCCGTCTCCGCGACGCTGCGGTATCCGGTCGCACGCGCGAGGACCGCTCCTCGCTCGTCGAGCAGGAGCAGCGTCGGGTAGCCGCCGACCTCGTAGCGCTTCACGAGCTCGCGCTGCTCGTCGCCGTCGAGCATGACCGGGATCACCTCTGCAGCGGCATCGACGACGTCCTTCGCGGTGTAGACCCAGCGCTCCATCTCGCGGCACGGTCCGCACCAGGTGGTCTGGAAGTCGACGAAGAGGCACTTCTTCTCGCGCTGCGCGCGCGCGAGCGCGGCCGCGAAGTCCTTCTCGAACGCGAGCGGGGCTTCGGCGCGAGGTGCTGCGCGATCGACGGCCTTCCGATCGAGGCGCTCGCGCTCTTGCTCCTCGGTGAAGCCGGGATCGAAGGGCTCGAAGGCGATGCGCTGGCCATCGGTGTCGAGCGCGCTCAGGCGATAGGCGCGCCCGTCGAGCCACGCGTGTCCTTCGAGCGAGCGGCTCGAGTTCTTGCGCGCGTCCTCTGCGCTGCGGCCGAGCCCCCAGCTGTCGCGCTGATCGAAGACGCCGTCCATCTGCATCTCGGTGACGACGACGAACGCGGGTTTCCCGCCAAGCTCGAAGCGCCCTTCGACGAAGCCGCGCCGCGACCAGCGCAGCGCCGGCTTCGCCTCCGGCTCCGCGGGATCCTCGACGAACCAGAGGCTCAGCGGATACGCGCGCGTCGACTCGCCTTGCTGCAGAGGAATCGCAATGGAGGCCTCGAAGCTCGACCACCACTTGCCGCGCTGCTCCTTCGGCGTCGTGCGCAGGCGCTCCGACTCCTCGAGCTGGCCGTCGCGATCGACGTCGAGCAGGAGCTGATCGAAGCGCTCCGCCTCCGCGCTCTTCTCGAGACGCAGCGCGACGAGCGGCGTCGCGGAGTGACCGAGCGAGAAGGACCCGGTGAGCCGCCCGTCGGCGAGCTCGAGAGGGACGCTGGCACCCTTCGGGCTCCAGGGGAGTCGCGCCTCGGCGGGTGCGGGCGCGAGGGGGACCGCGATGGGCGCGGGAGTGGGCTCTTGCGGCAGTGCCGCAAGCACAAGAGTCGCGATGCCGGTGATCGTGTCCATCCCGCGAACTTACGCCGTCGATCAGATCGGGGCCAGGCCCCGATCTGATCGACAGCTATGCAAATGGAATGCGGCGCAACCACTCCATGGTTCGGCTTTGCGACCTCCAGTGAAGCCGGGTCGATCGAGCGAGAGGGGGAGAGTAGACCCACAGCCCGAGCCAGACATATGCGGACGCCGCGTTCGCGATTCCATCGAATGCAGTCACCCACGCTCCCAAACGTCGTAGCGCTTCGTGGTACTGCTGATTGTCGTGCCAATGGCGGGTCTCGGTTCCCTCTTGGTTTCGGAATCGGAAGCCCACGAGGCTGATGATGTAGTGGGCGTTCGGCTCCAGATCCGGTGAGCCTTGGCCGACCCAGTCCTCAAAGAACTCGTCGGGCGTGCTCGTCGGCGTCAGCGGGCGGAAGAGGATCTGGCAGCCGGAAGCGCTGTAGACGAGCAGCAGGAGAGCCGCGAGCAGCAGAGGTCGGACTTGGCGATTCGTGCGCATGGTGAGCAGATCCTGCGGCTCGGATACCAGACACCCATTGGATCGGCGATCCGCGCCGAAGCTACGCTGTCGATCCACTCGGGGCCAGGCACCCATTTGATCGACGCGCGGCGCCGGGCGCTCGCCTCCGCGTCCGTCCGTCGATCAAATAGAGGTCTGACCCCAGTTCGATCGACGCATGAGCACGGACGGAGCGGAGGAGCGCGAGGTCGAGCGCGAGCGACGTTTCGCTTGGGCCGAGACGCACGAGGCGGCGGAGGAAGCGCTGGCCTCGGCGGAGCTGCGGGCCGAGGCGAGCGGGCGGCGCTTCGTCGGCGCGGAGGTCGAGCTGCGCGTGCCGCTCTTGTGGCCGAAGGCGGAGGAAGGGGAGGACCTGCGGAGCTGGCTCGCGCGCTTGCCGCCGGGGCCGGGGCTGCATGCGATCGTGCTCGTGCAAGCGGGAGCGACCGCGCTCGGGCTCTGGGAGGACGACGACGTGCTCGCGCATAAGGCGGAGAAGTTCTACGTCGTGCGAGGGAAGGGTCGGGCGCAGCCGACGCACTTGAAGACGCGGGGCAAGTCGCGCTACGGCTCTCGCCTCCGCTTGCAGAACTTCCAGCGCCAGCTCGCGGAGCTGAATGCGCGGCTCGGGTCGTGGTGGGAGGAGTTCGGTCCACCGGAGACGCTCTTCCTCTCCTGCCCGAAGCGCATCTACCCCGAGCTCTGGCGCCGCGACCCGAAGCCGCCCTTCGAGCGCGGCGACCTGCGGCCGCAGGTACGGAAGATCCCGCTCGACGTGCGCGTGCCGAACCACGAGGAGCTGCTGCGCGTGCGGCGCTTCCTGACGCGAGGGCGCGTGCGCTGGTTCGTGTCGGGATCGGAGACGAGCGCGTGAGGCTTCCTGAGGCGAGGTTCGCGAGCGCAGCTCGCGCCGCGCGTGGGCTTCGGCCTGAGCGGGGTCGCGGAAGGCGCCTTCACCGGAGTGGGCGCTCCTGGCGGTTCTGAGCGAACGCGGCTCCGCGATTGACAGCGCCGGGATGACCCTCGATCGTCGGAGCTTCGCGCGCAGATGTAGCTGGTGCTCTCGCGAGCACCGGAGCTCTTGCGCGAACGTCGCTCGCCGGAGCTGCCGACCATGTCCGATCGCTGGGAACGATGCGTAGGTATCTCCTTCGTCCTCGCGACGGTGGCGCTCTGCTCCGCGTCCTCGCTCGTTCTGCAAGACCCCGTGCTCGCACCGAAGGTCGAGGGGTGCGACGTCGACCTCTCGAAGCCCGGAGAGATGCGCGACGTGCTCTCCAATGCGCTGACGCTCGGGCTCCAGCTCTCCGGAGATGAGGTGCGCGTCTTTCTCGAGGGAGAGAGGAAGCGCGCCGGGGACGGAGGCGCCCTGCTGCAAGCCGCGGCGCGGCACTTCGCCAAGGACCGCGCGGAGCTGAGCGCTGCCGTGGAGCGTTACCGGCACTGCAACTGCAAGCACCCGCTCTTGCCCGGGCAGGTTCCGCTGCCGCCGGCGATTCCGGACGAGCTTGCGCCGCCTCCGGCGACGACGGACCTGATCGTGACGCCGTTCGCGAAGGACGTGCTGCTGCATGTCGTGCTGCACGAGCTCGGACATGCGCTCGTGCGCGAGTTCGATCTGCCCGTGCTCGCGAACGAAGAGGCCTTGGCCGATGCGTTCGCGACGCACTATCTGCTGCATCAGCTGCCCGAGCGCGCGGAGGCGGTGCTGCGCGCGCGCGTGGCTTCCCTGATGACCGAAGCCCGCGAGGTGCCGCGCGCCGCATGGCCGGTGGATGGCGAGCACGAGAACGACGCCCGCCGCGCGTTCTGCATCGCGGCGCTCGCCGTGGCCGTCGATGCGCAGCGCTACGCCAAGGTGGCGGAGCTCGCGGGGCTGAGCGAGGAAGCTGTTCGGGAGGCGCAGGACTACGGCGCCGAAGTGCATCGCAGCTGGCGGCGCACGCTGCGCCCGCTGTGGATGCCCGCAGGCGAGCTGTCGCGCGAGGCGCGTGTGCTGGTGTCCGAAGAGGATCCGTTCCTCGCGCAGCTCGCGGCGCTCGGTCTCGCCAAGGAGCTCGAGGACGCGCTGCGGCGCTTCGATTGGCATTCGACGGTGAAGATCCGCTTCGAGGCGGGAGAGGGCACGGCGAGCTGGAGCCGCTCGAGCCGTGCGATCACCGTGACGTCCGGCTATGTCCTGCGCTTCGTCGAGCAAGGGCAGCTCGCGGGATTCTGAGTGGCGGCCCGATTGGCTACGCCTGCGCCGGTGTCGCACCGCGGCCAGGTGCTCGACCTGCTGACCTGCGCTGCCCAGGTGTGGCTGCTCGCGGGGCTCGCCCTTCCTGGTTCTGCAGCGCCTCGCGCCGCGCTCGCGAGCGAGGAGGTGTCGGCGCCGAGCTTCCGCTGGATCCTCATCGCCGCCCTCTGCGCGTACACCTTGGGTGCGACCCTGAAGCGCGCGCCCTTCCAGGCGCGCGTGCCCGCGTTGTCGGCGCCTGCGCATGCCGGTTGCCTCTGCGTCGCGTGGTTCGTGCTGCACTTCGGGTTGAGCCTCTTCGCCGCCGCGAGGTGCATGTCGGATGCGCCGGAGGTCCCGCTCGTCCTGCGCGTCTTGGGGATGGCCGTGCTGAGCGTGATGCCGACGGCGATGGCGGCGCGGCTGCTGGTGCGACCGAGGAACGCGCCGGCGCTCGCGGCTTGGCGCACGCATCCGCTCACCGAGGGCCTCGCCGATCTGCTGATCGTCGCCGCGGTCCTCCTCGCCACCTGCTTCTGGAACGAGCAGGTCGCCGGGCTCTTCTTCGCCGACTTCCCGGGCGCCTCCTTCGGCGACCGGCTGATCGGCACGGTGCTCGCCGTGGGGGCCTTCGCGATGTTCTACGCGGCGCCGCGGTTCGTGTTCTTGCTCGAGGATCACGCGCGCTGGGGGACGTGGATCTCGATAGGCTCGACCCTGCTCCCGCTGCTCGCGCGTCTCTGGCTCTAGCGCGAGAGCGAGCTGCGCACCCACGCGCTTTTCCGGCCCGCGGCGAACGGCCTCCGCTCGGAGCGGACTGGAGGGGGAAAGGACCCTGCCCGCGCCGCTGGATGCGCGCTCGCGCCCTCGGGAGCGGGCCTTCGTGGTTCTTTCGTTCGCGGAGCCGCCGCAGGCTCCGCCGAGGAAGCACTCATGGCCGGCGACATCGAGAAGGCGAAGCGCGAGATCCGCTTCGCGAAGAGCTCGGCAGAGGACCGGCGCTGGGATCTGCTCGAAGCGCGGATCCAGACGATCGACGCCGCGCTCGAAGGCGTTCCGGCGAGCGAGCAGGCCGCGGTGCTCGGCGAGCTCGCGCCGCTGCGCGAGCTGCTGGTGAAGGGCGTGCGCACGGAGAAGGCCGGTCGCATCGAGCGCGAGATCCAGCGCAACTTGAGCGCCGCGGCCGACGACCTCCAGCGCGGGAACACCTCGACCGTCTGGCTGCCGAAGGCGATCGAGCGCCTCGCTTCCGCCGAAGCGCAGGAGACGCTCTTCCCCGAGGGGATCGCGCAGCTCCAGCGCGAGATCGCCGAGCTGCAGGCGAAGCTCGGCGGGGTGGCGCAGCCCGCGCCGGCGCCGAGGCCCGCCTCCGCTGCTCCGGCGGCGTCCGCGCCGGTTGCGTCGACTGTACCTGCACCCGCACCTGCACCCGCACCCGCACCTGCACCAGCGGCGGCGCCGGCTCCGCAGGTGCCCGCGGGAAGCGATCCCGAGAAGGCTCGGCTGCTCGAGAGCGAGATCGCGCGCACGCTGCGCTTCGCCGCGGACGATCTCGCGAGCTCGCCTTCGAATGTCGTTCCCAAGCTGGAGCGCGTCGCGGGACAGCTCGCCTCCGCCGAGGCGCAGGCACACCTCGCGCCGGAGGTGCTGCAGCGTCTGCGCGCGCAGCACGACGAGCTCCGCGCGAAGCTGGAGGCGCTGCTCCGCGAGGAGCAGATCCAAGCGGTCGAACGCGTGGTCGACCGCTTCGTTCGCCAAGCGGAGAGCGACCTCTCGTGGAACCAACGCGGGAGCGCGGACATGCTCCGCAAGGCCGCGGAGCGCCTCGCCGCCGAGGATGCGCAGAAGCTCCTGCCCGCGGCGAAGGTCGCGCACTACCGCGCCGAGCTCGCGCG
Source organism: Planctomycetota bacterium (assembly GCA_016719295.1). Lineage (GTDB taxonomy): Bacteria > Planctomycetota > UBA1135 > UBA1135 > JADKAF01 > JADKAF01. The sequence continues at coordinate 3,667,806 of JADKAF010000001.1, read as the reverse complement.
CCTCGAGGGGCTCCTCTCCGGCGCCGGGAAGAAGGACGCGCTCGATCGCGCGCTGCCGCTGCTCGCCGAGCTCGAGGAGCGCGTCGCGCGTCCGATCTTCGATGGCTCGCAGCCGGAGTATCGCATCGTCTCCGAGCTCGACGCCTTGAAGTCGCGGATCCGCGGCGCGCTCTCCGAGCTGCCCGCGGACGATGCCGAGGTGAAGGGGATCGCCGCACGGCTCGACGCCGTCGATGCGCGCATCGCCGCGGCGGGGGATGCTCATGCCCTCGGCGCCGCGCACGCGCAGCTCGAGCGCGCGTGCGCCTTGGAGCTGGAGGCGATCGCGGGCTGGGAGCAGGAGGCGACACAAGCTGGGGCCGAGCCGAGCTACGAGCTGCCGCGAACGGTGCTCGCGATCCGGCGGCTCTCCTGGTTCCTCGACGACAGCGAGACGCATCGCCTTCGCGCGGAGCACGCCGGCGACGCGAGGATCCAGGAGATCGTCGCGCACGCCGAGCGCGCGCTCGCCGCGGCGACGGAGAAGGCGCACGTCGCGTTCAACGCGCTGCTCGCGAAGCTGGAGCTCGGCCCGCGTCCCGCGAACCGCTACGAGCTCGAGGGCCCGAGCCGCTTGGCCGGTCGGGCCGGCAGCGACTTCGAGCGCACGCCGCATCGCGAGGCGAACCTCGCGCGCGCGCAGGCCCTCGATGCGCGCTGGCAAGCGGAGATCGCCGCCGATCTCGCGGCGCGCGAAGCGAAGTACCGCGAGCTCTCGGAGGTCGCGTCGAAGGCGTGGCCGAAGATCGTCGAGAGCCTGCCCGCCGAAGAGGGCTTCGATCCTCTCGACCTGCGCAGCAAGGGCCGTCGCGTGCTGATCCGGAACCTCCGCAATCGCATCCGCTGGGACTTCAGCGGACGGGTCGATTTCGCGATCTGGGTGGGTGCGACGCCGGTCGCCGGCAACTACGACGCATGCGTCGCCGCCGCGGTCCAGGCCGCGTGCGAGCAGACGGGTCTGGAGCTCGACGATCACACGGATTGGGACGCGGTCCTCGTCGTGGGTGGTCCGGGCAAGATTCAGCAGCGCTTCCGCGTCGTGGTGCGCGACAGCCGCAATCTCGAGATCGGCACGATCGAGGAGTGGCGCCCCGTGGACTGCGTGCAATGCACGGTGATCGCGCTGCGCGCGGGTCCCGTGGCGGTGGGGATCGGCGCGACTTGAACCGCGCCCTCGCCCCTCGATCTCTCATTTCGTCCCCGCAGTCGGCCCTCGCCCCCTTCCTCCTCATGCGCTCCCTTCTCCTCCTTCTCGCGTGCCCGCTCCTCTTCGCGTGCGGCGGTCCGTCGGCCAGCAAGCTCGCGGAAGAGCACCGCGCGGCCGCCTCGGCCAAGCTCGCCAAGATCGCCGCGCTCGCGCCCCTCGTCGCGCAGCAGCCGCGGCTCACCGGCGTGGAATGGAAGCTACCCGCGGAGCTGCGCCTCGACTTCGTTCCCTTCGCGGATCAGTACGCCGCGGACGGCACGCGCTTGCCGAGCCCTTCGTACAACACGGCCATCGCGTACGAGCAGCACCTCGCGAAGCCGTCGGAGGCGCAGAACCTCAGCTGGGAGTCGCACTCCCAGGACCTCTTCCTCCTCATGGTCGACCGGAGCGAGTCGTGGCTGATCGAGCCCGCGTGCTTGCTCGAGAGCGGCCGCGGTCGCTACGGCAGCGATCCCGTGGTCGACAACCTGAAGATCGGCCTCGTCTGGCTCGAGCAGACGAAGTACCTGCTCGTGCTGCGCCTCGCGACGCGCAAGCCTCCCGGTCTGGTGCTGAGCGAGCTGCAAGCGGGCGAGATGAAGAGCTTCGAGGGCGGCCAGGTCGCCGGGGATGCGCTGCTCTTCGATCTCGAGAGCGGCGCCTGCCTCGGCGGCTTCGCGATCGACGTGCGCAGCGGGAGCGAGATCGAAGTCCGCAACAGCCGCGTGCACACCCAGCTCCAGCTCGCGCTCTCGGGCGAGGTGGATCGCGTCCTCCGCGAGGAGCTCGCGAAGGTCGGCGAGCCGCCGCGCTAGCCTCGATCAGATAGGGGTCAGACCCCTCATTGATCGATGACCGCCGTCGATCAGCTAGGGGTCTGACCCCTGACTGATCGACACCTGCTCGATCATCCGCCGATCACGCGGAGCACCTGGGCTCCACTTCCGCAGAGCGCGCCGCTGGCCGCGTGCAGGTAGAGCGCTTGCAGCACGACGCGCAGCTCGCGCAGCGCGGGGTCGGGCGGGATCGCGAAGGAGAGCGGCGGCAGCGGGCCATTCGGGACGAGGTCCGAGCCGAGAGAGAAGAAGGCGAGCGGATCGAGCAGGAAGCGGCCGCAAGCGGCGCTCGGTGCGGGGAAGGCGACGGGCTGGCTCGCGAGCGCGCCGAAGAGCGCGAACGCATCCGCGGGGAACGCGAGCTCTTGCGGCGCGAGCTCGAGCCGCACGATCGAGCCCAGGCGTGGCTCGTCGAGCAAGTGCAGCGCGCGCACGGCGCCGATGGCGCGCAGCGCGCTCTCGGCATCGACGCGCCGACCGATCTGCTGCAGCTCGAGCGGCGTCGCCGGAGCTGTACCCGTTCGGCGCAGGAGGTCGCGCAGCGCCAGTGGTGTCAGCGGTGGCCCCCCGAAGGGCGCGAGCTGCGCTTGGTGAGCGCCGAGGACTTGCAGCGCGACTCCCGCGGTGATCGCCGAGGCCGCCGAAGTTCCTGAGAAGCTCGCCGTGTAGCGCTGATCCGGCGTCGCCACGGGATCGAAAAGATCGCCGAAGCCGGTGGTCGTGACGCGCAGGCCGTGGGCGTTCACGTCGACGCGCGAACCGAAGCTGCTCGCGTTCGAGCGCTGCGGTGTCGTTCCTTCCGCGGCGGCGACGAGGACCGCACCCGAGTCGCGCAGCGCGCGATCGAACAGGCCGGCGAAAGAGGGGTCGTCGAGATCGACGCCGCCGTTGCCCGCGGGCTCGATGACGTGGACGCCGGCGGCGACGAGGTTGCGGATCGCATCGAAGTCAGCGCGGTCGTACTCGGCGGGGACGAGGCCGAGCGGGCTGCGCGCTTGCACCTCGAGCAGCACGACATCGCCTGCGCGGAGGAGGCTCTGCGAGGCGAGCAGCGCTCGCGAGACGCTGTAGCCCGCGGCCGTGTTCGGCGAGGCGAGCGCGAGCGCCACGTCGGACGCGATGCCGCGGATGCCGGGGAGATCGGGGTCGGCGGCCACGAGCCCGATCGACGCCGTGCCGTGATCGGCGAAGAGCGCGGCTGCCGGCGTCGCGAGGACGAGCGCGCTCGCGAGGCCCGCGATGTCCTCGTGCGTTCGATGCCAGCTCCACTCGACGACGAGGAGCCGCCGACCGGAGCCGAGCCCGCCCAGCGCGCGCGCCGCGGCTGCGGCGCCGACGCCCGCCGGAGCGTCGCCGAGGTGATGCTGACGCCCGTGGAAGCTCGGCGTCGGAGGCAGGAGGTCGCCGGGCGGAGGCGCGGGAGCGGCTCGGAAGTACGCGAGCTCGAGGCGCGGATCCCCAGCGAGGAGCTCGAGGATCGTCGCGACCGGCGCGTCGCTCGGGAGCGGGTGCACGCTGTAGCGGCGCAGGTCGATCGGCGCGCCGCCGTCGGCGCAGGTGCCCTGGGTCGCGCGCGCGAAGAGCGCTCCCGCGTCGCGCTCGAATCCAGCGCAGAGCGCGCGGCCGGCGGGGAGCGCCGGGTGGATCGCGCACTCCGCGTCGCCGCGCTCGCGCCAGAGGAGCACGAGCTCTTGGGCGGGAGCCGCGGTCGAGGCAAGGAGGAGGAACGCTATCGAGCGGAGCATCGGCAAGGCGCCGCGCGGAGGGACCGCGGCAGGAAGTTCACGAGTGGAAACGCAGGCTGCGGCGGTTCGCACGCAGTTCCTCTGCTCGCGGGCTCGATCACGCGCCCTGAAAAGAAAAGAAGCCGGCGTCGGGGAGACACCGGCTTCCCGAACCTGCCTGCCTCGATGCGCAGAGAGAGAGAGAGAGAGAGAGAGCCGTCTCGAGACAGGGTAGCGCTTCAACCCGAAGGCGCGCGCAACGGTCCGTATGCGCTAAGCTCCGACGTTCCCCCCCGCTCAGCGGCGGGGAGCCGTGGCGAGGGCGTCAGAGGCTCGGAATGATAGCCCGGGCTAGAGGGTGCGCAACCCGGATTTTCATACGGCCCGCCGCTCTCCCCTTCCTTCGCCCGCCGCCAGCGGCGCCGGGGCATCAGAAATGCAGGTGCTGGAGCCGCGCGCCGCGCGCGTCGAGCACCACGCAGAAGAGGTTCGAGTAGTCGCGGTCCTCGATCGCCGGCGGCTCCGCCACGCCGAGCAACTTCAAGAGCTCCGGGATGGTGTTGCTGTGACCGGAAAGCAGGATCGTTCGCCCGCTTAGGGGCCCTCGTAGCTCCGCGGCCAGGATGTCGACCTCGTCGGCGGGAATCGTCTTCACGGTCAGGCCGCGAGCCGCCGCGAGGGGTGCCAGGGTCTGCTGCGTGCGGCGGTACTGGCTCGCGATCAGGGCCTCCACCGGGACCGAGCGAAGGATCTCGACGAGCCGCGCGGAACGAGCGCGCCCCACCTCGGAGAGCTCCGGATCGGAGCCGCTCTCGAGAGCCTTCTCGGAATGGCGCACGAGGTAGACCACGGTCGGAGAGGTGCTCCCGGCCGCGGGGCGCGCCTCGCCGGAGATCGCGGCGACGACGGAGTCGGCGCGATCGTTCGGCACCAAGAAGGCGAGGTTGTACTGCGCGAGCTTCCAGCGCCCTTCGATGCGGCGCAGCACGCCGCTGCCGCGGCAGAGCCCGTAGCTCCGGCTTCCGAGCACTTCGTCGAACCACGCGTGCGCGCCACCGCCGTCGAACACGAGATGGCGCTGCAGCGGGAGAAAGATCCAAGCGGAGTCGCCCGCGAAATGCGGCGCGGCCCACGCGCGGAACTGCGCGACGTCCCAGCGCTCCGAGGCGTCGGTGCCTAGGAAGATGCCCTCGGGCGCGAAGAGCCCGAAGTAGCCTTCGAGGTCGGCGCGCGCGGCGGCGTCGTGGAAGCGATCGAGGGTGAGATCGGCCGCGCGCTGCTCTTCGTCCTGCGCGGCGTGTCCCTCGCGCAGGGAGCTCACGATCTCGAGCACGTGCTTCGGCTCGCCCGAGAGCGCCACCGCGCTCGCTTGGTACGCGCCGCCCTGCATCGCGCTCATCGATACGTCGCTGCCCCAGCTGACGAGGATCGCGATGTCGTAGGGCAGCGCATCGCGCAAGGCGGCGAGCTCGGTGCTGCCGGGCCCGACCAGCGCGAAGCGCAGGCCGAGGACGCGCCGCTCGCGGCGCAGCTTCGCGCAGAGCGCGCGCAGCCCTTCGACGTTGGCGACGCGCTCCGTGCCGAGCGCGAAGAAGGCGACGCCGTAGCCGCGCTGCGCGGCTTCACCGCGCCAGCTCTCGGCCTGCGAGCTCGCGGACTCGATGCAGGTGATGACCTGCGGCGCGAAGAGGGGCACGCGCTCCTGCGCTTCGCCCGCGCGCGCTAGCAGCGCGGCACAGAGGAGCGCGAGCATGAGCATCGCTCGGCGCGGGTGAGCGAAGACCTGTCGTCCGGAGATCGAGCTCATGCGTTCGCCTCACCGCGCTGCAGCGCGCGCACGCGCGGCGCTTCGGGCCTCGCGCGGTAGAAGGGATCCAAGGGGTAGCAGCCGCTGACCATGCCGTTCCGCGGCGCGGTCGTGCACTCGCTGAAGGTGCGGCAGATCTTCTTCCGCTCGAGCTTCGTCCCCGCGAGCACGTCGCGCGGCAGCTCGGGGTAGACGAGCACCATGCGGCCGAGGCCGATGAAGTCCACGTGCCCGGAGCCGACCTCGTGTTGCGCGACGTGCGGCAGCCACTCCTGCAGATAGGAGTAGCCCGTGCCGACGAGCTGGAGCTCGGGCACCGCGCGCTTCGCCGCGCGCACGGCGAGCAGATGGCGCGTCACCGAGCGCAGCGGATCCTCGGGCGGGAGATAGCCGTCGCTCGGCGGATAGCCCGCGGGGCGCTGGAGGTGCGGGCAGGTGTAGGGCGAGCCCAGCGTGAGATTCACCAAGCGCACGTCGAGGTCGCGGAGGCGCGCGAGGAAGCGCAGCGGCTCCTCGAGGTCGAGCTCGCGCGGGTCGTCCGCGGAGACGCCGAAGCCGTGGCGATAGGGCAGCCGCTGCTCGTAGCCGCGCGGCTCGCCGAGGCGCGTGCCGTCCGCGGGCCAGTAGGGATGCACGTCGCCGAGCGAGAGGCGCATGCCGATCGCGAGGCCCGGAGCGGCGACGCGGATCGCGCGGAGGATCCGCGCGTGGAGGCGCGTGCGGTTCTCGAAGGAGCCGCCGTAGATGCCGGGCCGCTCGTGCGCGGCCAAGAGCTCGTGCAGCAGATAGCCGTGGCAGGCCTTCACGTCGACGAAGTCGAAGCCGACCTCTCGGGCGAGCACGGCGCTGCGCACGAAGTCCTCGCCAATCGCCTCGAGCTCGCCGTCACCGAGCAGGGGCGCGTGCGCGTCGAGCTTGGCCTTCGCGTCGAGCGCGGGCGCGTGCGTCGCGATCTTCGGCGCGAAGGGGCCGTCGGGTCGCGACCAGCGGCCCGAGTGCGTGAGCTGCAGACCGATCGAGACGCGCGCGGGATCGCCTCCGCGCGCGCGGACGCCGGCGACGAGCTCCGCGTGCAGCGCCGCGAGCCCGGCCTTGGTATCGACCCCGGGCTCGAGATAGAGCTGCAGCGGATTCGCGCGTCCGTCGCGCCGCACGGCGAAGGCCTCGCCGCCCCAGATCAGCGCGGCCCCCGACTCTCCGAAGCGCCGCCAGCGCCGCAACGTGAGCTCGGTCGGCAGGCCGTCGCGCGTGCCGTCCCAGCCTTCCATCGGGTGGATGGCGAAGCGGTTCTCGAGCGACTTCCCATGCACGGAGATCGCGCGGCCGAGCGGACCCGCGGCGCCGAGCAGCGCTTCGTCGGCATCGCACTCCGGGGCGAGCGAACGCAGGTGCGCGCGAAAGCTCGCGAAGCTCTTGTGATGGCCGGGAGAGGTGTAGTCCATGATGCGGGGGGGCGCGCGCTCGAAGCGGGCTCAGAGGAGCTGCGGCGTGAAGCTCGCGAGCGGCGTGCGCTCCTCGAAGCGGATCGCGACGTCGTAGCCGAAGCCCACGCGCTGCAGCGAAGCCACCGCGAGCGCGCCGTTCCGGATGCGGAGCGCAGCTCCTTCACCGAGGGGCTCGTAGAGATCGGGGTGCGCGTGCAGCGCGTCGCGCGCCTCGGCCAGCGGGAGATGATCGAGGCCGCGGAAGTAGTGATGGCCATTCCGCTCGACGTGCTCGAGACCGAGCGCCGCGGCGACCGCGCAGTCTTGCTGCAGGGCGAGCACCGGCAGGTTGGTGAGATCCTCGCCGGCGAGGAACGCCCCCGGATGGACCTCGCAGAGCGCGCGGTGGAGCAAGCTCCGGAAGACGCCCTTGCAGCACTTCATGGAGATCCCGCGATAGCCGAGCTCCAGCGCGCGCGGGAACGCGGCGAGACCGAGATCGGCTTCGTCGAGGATCACCGGCACCTGCTCGGAGAGCGAGCGCAGCTCGCGCAGAGCCTCGGGGTCGAACGAGAGTGCGCGGGGCAGGGGCTGCTCGAGCCAGAGCAGACCGCGCAGCAAGAGTCGACCCGCCTCGCCGTGCTCGAGCTCACGCAGCAGGGCGAGGGGGATCGCGAGGTCCTCGATCTGCTCGTTGCCGTCGAGCGTGATGCGCGCGTCGTGCACGCCGCGCTCGAGCAGCAGCTCGCCGATCGCGCGCAGGCGTGCGACATCGGCCTCGACGTCGCCGCGGATCTTCACCTTGAAGTAGCGCAGCCCCTCGTGCGCGATCTGCGCCTCGAGCGACTGCGGCAGCCCGTCATCGATGCGCTCGGCCTCGGCGATGTCGCGCTCGCGCAGCGGATCGAGCATGCCGATCGTGTGCCGCACGGCGAGGCGCTCGAGCGGGCGCTTGCGGAGCAGCGAGGCGAGCGAGCGACCGCGGAGCTCGGGGTAGAGCTCCTCCGGCTGCCAGCCGAGCAGCTCCTCCTCCAGCGCCTCGCCGAAGGAGACCTGGCCGAGGCGGCAGGTGGCGTCGATCAGCGCGCGCTCCACGAGCGCCACGCCGAAGCCGCGCACGAGCCGATCCGGCGCTTCGAAGGGTGCGCACTCGACGCGCGCGCGATAGGCGCGCTGCCAGTGGTCGAAGGCCGTGCCGAGCGCGGAGCCCTCCGCGAGGAAGGCCGCCCCGGCTTCGCGCGCGCTCGCGATCAGCGCGAAGACATCCTCGCGCGCGCTCTTCGCCGGGTTCTTCTCGAACCACTTCGGGACGCAGAGGTCGGAGGCGAAGCCGAAGCGCTGCGCACCGCTCGCGCTCTCGACGAGGAGCCTCGCGGTCAGGATCACCCCTGAGCGCAGCGTCGTCTGGCCGAAGCGGAACGGCAGCCGCGTCGGCGCTTCGGCGACGGCGAAGTCGAGGCTCTGGAGGCGGAGCAGCATGGCGCGCCGGATTCTGCCTCGACGAGCGGCGCCGAGAAAGCAGCGACCTCCCTCGCGCGCGGCGCGAGGGAGGTCGCTGCTTCGATCGAGGTTCACGCCGCGGAGCGCGGCGTGAATCCCGTATCAGGTGATCACAGCCCTGCGATCTGCATCCGCGCTCCGCGCGTGGTCACCACCAGCTTGCCCGAGGGATCGCCGAGGTAGAGCCACTGGAAGTAGAGCACCGCCTCTGCGAGCAGCGGATCCGCGGGGATCGCCACCGGGATGGCGATCGGTCCGCCGGAGTAGGTCAGCACGTCGAGGGAGATGTTGACCGAGCAGCCAGCGGAGGTCGGGCTCAGGAAGCCCAGGTCGATCGGCAGCGGCAGCGGACCCCAGGTCGTGTTGCTGACGCCGAGGTACATCGCGCCGATCGGAGCCGCGATGTTGCCCGGGACGAAGGCGACGTTGCGCCCGAGGCCCGGGATGCCCGTGATGGCGAAGCTCGGCTGACCGAGCGAGCCGGCGCACGAGCTGCCGAAGTAGGAGACCGGCACGAAGTAGAAGATCTCATCGGAGACGAGCAGCGTATTGCTCGCGCCATCGCGGATCTCGAGCTCGACGCGGCGCGTGCCGGTCAAGGAGCCCGCGCCACCCGTGGAGAGGTTCCACGCGAGGTTCGCGGCGAAGGGCTGCCACGCACCCCAGGCGCCGCCGGCGTTGCGGAGGCGGATGGAGCTCGGAGCGAGTCCGGAGAGCGCATCCGCCGCCGTGAGGGCGAGGTTCACGCTGAGGCCGTTGCAGGTCGCGTTGCCGCCGTCGATCGTGATCGAGCCCGTGGGCGCGGCCGTATCGATGCGGAAGGGACCCAGGTGCTGGGTCGAGCCCCAGTTGGCCGCGTTGTCGCGAGCGCGCAGGTGCAGGTACCAGCTACTCGCGCCGCTCGGGAGCGCGCGGCTCGTCGCCGTAGCTCCCGCCGCGAGGTCCAGCGCGCCGGCCGGGATCGTGCCCGCCGCGTTGTCCCAGAGCGAGTCATAGCCCGCGATGCCCGAGTGGGCGTCGGTGGCGGCGGTCCAGGTGGCCTGGACCGCGGCGAGGTTCGACCAAGTGCCCGTCGTGTGGCTCGGCGAAGCGAAGTTCGTCGGGCCGGCCGGCGTCACGTCGTCGAGGAGGAAGGGCCCGATGTGCTGCGTCGGCCCGAAGTTGCCCGCCACGTCGCGCGCGGCGATGTGGAAGTACCAGCCGGTCGCGGAGCTCGCGAGCGTGCGAGTGGTCGTGGTGACTCCGGCTCCCAGGTTCAAGGCACCCGTCAGCGTCGTGCTGGGAGACTGATCCCAGGCGATGTCGTAGCCGCTCACGCCCGAGCTCGCGTCGGTCGCGGCGTTCCAGTTCACCGTCACGTCGAGGAGCGTGCTCCACGTGCTCACGGTGTGGCTCGACGAGCTGAGACCCGTCGGGCCGGCAGGCGCCGTCGTATCGATGAGGAAGGGGCCGACCTCGCGGGTCGTCGCCGTCCAGTTGCCGGCGTTGTCGACCGACTTCAGGGCGTAGTAGGTGAGGCCGTCGCCGCGCGTGATCGTGCGGCTGAACACGTTCTCTTCCAGGTCCTTGAAGTTCGCGACGCCGACGCCGGGCGCGTTGCCCCACGCCTCGCCGTAGCCGTCGATGCCGGAGCGATCGTCGACCGCGGTGGTCCACGTGAAGTCGATCGTGTTGTCGTTGCTCCACACGCTCACCGTGTGCGAGGTGGACGCGAGGTTCACCGGCAGGCTCGGCTCGACCGTGTCGATGCGGTACGGACCGGCCGAGACCGTGCCGCTCCAGTTGCCCGAGCGGTCGACCGTGCGCAGGCCGTAGTAGAGCGTGTCGTAGTCGCTCGTGACGGCGATGCTGCGCGTCGTCGTCGCGGCGAAGTCTCGCGTGGCTCCGACGCCCGGAGGATTGGTCGAGGCCCAGAACTCGCCGTAGCCGTCGTTGCCGGAGAGGTTGTCTGCGGCTTGCGACCAGGTGAAGGTGAGGTTCCGGCTGTTCGACCACTGGCCGATCGTGTGCGTGGTGGAAGCGAGGCCCGTCGCCGCGGAGGGCGCCGTGCCATCGACGGTGATGTTCACCGCGCTGTTCACGCTGCTCAGCGCATCGGCCGAGCCCGTGACGGAGAAGGACTTCACGCCTTCGGTGGAGTAGGAGACGGTCCAAGTGGCGTCGCGCGGAGCGTCGTCTTCGGTCGTTCCCACGAGCACGTCGAGGCCGGCCTGTTGATTGTCGAGCAACCCGGCGGTGCGGCCGTCGAGCAGGCCGGCGGTCACGTTGTGGAGCGTCCGACCGGTCGTCGTGCCCGAGCTCTCGAGGAAGACGTCTTGGGCGAAGTAGTCGCTCGGCGACACGGTCGCGGTGACATCGACCTGCTCGCTCGGCTGCACGTACTGGTCCGCCGCGGCGACCGAGAGGTTCAGCGTCGGGGAATCGTCCGCGGTGACGAACATGACGTGGACGCTGACGCGCGCGCTGCCGCTCGCCGTCGTCGGCCAGGTCTTCCAACGCCAGGGTCCTGCAGGCGGATTCACGACGTGGCGGATCTCGGTGTTGTCGATCGAGCTCTGCTGCGCCGTGTACTCGCCGGTGTTGCCGGCGGGATCGATCGGGTCGCGGTCGATGTAGAGGTCGATGTTCTTCACCAGCGCTTGTCCAGCGCCCGTCGTGGGCGCGGGCTCGTGGTAGGTCATGCAGACCACGAGGCGCGTCGTGCCGCTCGGCACGGTGAAGTCACCCGAGTGCCAGCCGTTCGTCTGGGTGAAGCCCCAGTTGAGCCAGCCGTAGTCACCTTCGACGAAGTGCGCGCGCTCGGCGACGATCTTGCCGGCGCCGAAGTTGTCGAGGTGCGCATCGGCCTCGGTCGTGAGGGCGATGTTCCCATCGGTCGCGGCCGTGCCCATCATCACCGCGGCCATGCGATGAGGTGCGTAGCGCAGCCAGTCGTAGTGGTCGGCGAGCTGCCCGGCGATGCCGGTGATGTGCGGCGTCGCCATCGAAGTGCCCTGGAAGTCGACGTAGTTGTTGTTGTTCGTATCCGTGCGCGCGTCGACCGAGCGGATCCAGCGGCCCGGGGCGGCGAGGTTCGGCTTCCAGCGCCCGTCGGCGCAGGGACCGCGGCTCGAGAAGCTGGAGAGCGCACCCGGGTCGATCGCGCCGTTCTCGAAGTCGTCGAGGCTGCCCACGGTGAAGGCGTTCTTCGCTACCGCGGGGCGACCGATCGTGCCGGCGCCGCTGCCGTCGTTTCCGGCGGCGAAGCAGTAGAGCTGATCGTAGACCCAGACCTCGCTGTCGAGAGTCACGCACTGCGACTCCGTGCCGGTCCACGAGCCGCTCGAGCCCCAGGAGTTGTTGATCGCGTGCGGCGGCGGCGAGATGTTGCCGTTCCCGTCGTCGAGGTTCCCGCGCATCTTGTCGTAGCGATCGTTGTGCGCGGAGGAGGCAGATCCGCACGGTCCCCAAGTCTGGTTGGGGAAGATCTTCACGTTGCGGATGCGGCGGTTCGCGGCGAAGCCGAGGTTCGGCGCGAGACCCGTGTGCGTCTCCGTCGAGACCGGCGGCCGTCCGAGAATCGTTCCGGCGACGTGCGAGCCGTGGCCGCACTGGTCGTCCCACGGGCTCGGCGAGCCTTCGAGGGTCCAGCCCCAGCCGAAGATGTGGTCGAGCGCGAGGTGTGCCGGCTCCGTACCGCCTGAGCCTTCGAGGCCCGAGTCGATGACGCCGATCATCGCGGCGTTGTTGGTGTCGCCCGGGTAGAGGCCGCGCGCGCGGTCGGCGCCTGCCTGCGGCACGGATTCGCCATGGAACTGGCGATCCGGGATCAGCGCCTCGACGAAGAGCACGTGATCGAGGGCCAGCAGCGCATCGAGCTGGCTCGGCACGATGCGCGCGTAGAAGCCAGGCGGCACCTCGATGTAGCGATCGATCATCACGCCGAGCTCCTGGAGCCGGCGCTGTTGCCAGCCGTTGGAGGTCCAGCGCTTGATCGGCTGCTCGTCGACGCGCTCCTCGTAGACGCCGTCGGGGCGCGTGCCGCGGATCATGCCGTCGCCCACCGGGGTCCACGTCGACTCGGCGCCGAGATCGCCGTCGTGCAGCGTGACGATGACGTCGATCACGTCGGTGGGCAGCGTCTTCTCGAGGCGCTGCTGCAGATCGGGATGGACCTTCTGCCAGGCCTTCGGCAGGCCCACCCAACGCACACCCGGGTGACCGGCGAGCGACTCGATCGCCGCGGGCTCCGCCGCGACGCGCAGGGAGTGGTGCGGGACGAAGCCCAGGATGCGGGCGCCGAGCGAGCGGATCTCGTCCTCGAGCTGCGGCGAGAGGCGCTTCGAGAGCATCACGCAGAAGAAGAGCTCTTCGGCCGGACGGCCCACGGCGGCGCGGTTCGCGCGCAGGGCGAGCAGCGCGGGGTCGATGCGCTCGCTCTTCGGCGGGTAGTAGGGGCCGGCGATGAAGCTGAGGAAGCTCGGATCCCCCGAGGCGGGCTGGATCTCGACGTCGCCCATCGGGCCGCTCACCACGACGGCGGGGATCGGCAGCGGGACGCTCGGATCGAGCTCATCGATCGGATGGACCGTGCCTTCCCCGGCGTTCACTCCGTCGCGCGCCGGCTCGACGAGCGGCGAGCGATCCTCGAGGGCGGGGTCGCTGTGCGAAGTGACGGGGGCAGGCGGGAGAGGCGTCGGCTCGGAGGGCTCCTGGGCGCGCGCGAAGGGCGCGAGCGCGATCAGGGCCGCGAGCCGCCAGGCGCGGAGGCGCCAAGTGCGGGCGAGGAGCGGGATCATCGGGTCACCGAAGTACAGACGGAACGGAGTCGCTCGCACGGTCTCCGGACGGAGGGGGCACGCCTTCCTCACGCGAGTAGGCGAAGCGCGAGCGGGGCCCCGAGAAGAAGCAACTCCTGGGGTAATCCGCTTCGAGCCTAGCCCGTTACCGAGAATCCGGTCGGCTCCGCGGGTCGATCTGCACTTTCCTTCGCCCAGAAAAGCCGAAGGGCCCGGGGCGAGTTGGCCCCGGGCCCTTCGGCGTCGGATCCCCGCGCTAAGGCGCGGGCGCTGCGGCGGACTCGGGAGAGCCCGCGGCAGGATGGCAACCACAGCTGCAGCGCCGTCAGGCGCTGCGCCAACCGGCACCAGAGAGACCGTAGCGTCGATGCTCGCTCCGCATCTCAGAGGTCGCTGGCCACGACTCGCGCTCCGCGCGTGGTCACCACCAGCTTCCCGGTCGGGTCACCGAAGAGGTGCCACTGGTAGAAGAGCGGGATGCCCACGATCGTCCCGTCGAGCGGCACGGTGATGTTCACCGGCGCGCGCGGCCCGGAGTACACCGTGAGGTCGAGCGAGACGTTGAGCAGGCAGCCCGTCGACGCCGGGTCGAGGAACCCGAGATCCAGCGGCAGCGGAATGCCGCCCCAGACCGTGTTGCTGACGCCCAGGTAGAGGGCGGCCAGCGGTGCCGCGGAGTTCCCCGGAACGAACGACACATTGCGTCCGAGACCCGGGATCCCCGACACGAGGAAGCTCGGCTGCCCGAGCGAGCCCGCGCACGACGAGCCGAAGTAGGTCACCGGCACGTAGTAGTAGATCGCGTCGGAGACGCTGCGCACGTTGCCCGCGCGATCGCGGATCTCGAGCGTCACCGTGCGCGTGCCCGTGCCCGAGGAACCTCCGTTGTTGGTGAGGTTCCAGGCCATGTTGGCCGCGAACGGCATCCATGCCGAGAACGCTCCGCCGTCATTGCGCAGGCGGATCTGATCGACGCCCGAGTGGGCATCGGTCGCCGTGAGAGCCAGGCTGACGGCCAGGGTCGTCGCCGAGGCATTCCCGCTGTCGATCACCACGCTGCCGTTCGGCTGCGCCGTGTCGATGCGGATCGGACCGAGGTGGCGCACCGCACCCCAGTTGCCGGCGCGGTCGCGAGCCTTCAGATGGAAGTACCAGTCGTTCGCGCTGTTCGCGATGCCACTGGTCTGCCCGGTCGCACCGGGCCCGAGGTTCGTCGCGCCCGCGGGATCGGTGTTGGACACCTGGTCCCAGAGGGAGAGATAGCCCGCGAGGCCGGAGGCCGTGTCGGTCGCGGGCGACCAAGTCACCTGCACCGAAGATTGGCTGGTCCAAACGCCGACCGGATGCGTCGGCGAGCTCAGGTTGGTGACGCCGGTCGGCGCGTTCGCGTCGATCAGGAACGGACCGATGTGCTGCGTCAGTCCGTAGTTGCCCGCGTTGTCGCGCGGCGCGATGTGGAAGTACCAACCGAGCGGATCGGTGGCGAGGTTGGCGGAGCGCGAGATCGCGCCAGCGCCCGTATCGATCGCGCCGGTGAGGATGGTGCCCGGACTGCGATCGAACACCGTGTCGTAGCCCGCGAGCCCCGAGTGCGCGTCCGTCGCGGGGGTCCAGTTGATCGTCACCGCGAAGTTCGACGTCCACGCGTTGAGCGTGTGCGTCGGAGACGTGAGGCCCGTCGGCCCCGCCGGTGCGATGAGGTCGATGCGATACGGACCGACCTCCGTCGTGGTGCTCGTCCAGTTGCCGGCGTTGTCGACGGTCTTCAGGGCGTAATACCAGGAGCCCGTGGTGAGGCTCAGCGTGCGCGCCAGCGTCGTCTCCTCGTGGTCCTTCGCGTTGGCGACGCCCACACCGGGAGCGATGCCCCACGCATCGCCGTAGCCGTCCACGCCCGATCGATCATCGATCGCGGCGTTCCACGCGAAGTCGATCGTCGCGTCGTTGGTCCACGCGCCGAGGGTGTGCGAGGTCGAGCGCAGATTGGCGGGTAGAGCCGGCAGGACCGTGTCGATGCGGTACGGACCGACGGTCACCTCACCGCTCCAATTGCCCGAGCGATCGACCGTGCGCAGGCCGTAGTAGACGTTGCTGTAGTCCGCGCCGACGTCGATCGTGCGCGAGGTCGCGACGCCGAAGTCCTGCGTTGCGCCTACGCCGGTCGGATTCGCAGTCGACCAGAACTCGCCGTAGCCGTCGACTCCCGAGAGGTTGTCGGCCGGCTGCGACCAAGCGAACGAGATCGAGCGGTTGTTGCGCCACGCGTTCACGGTATGCGAGGTCGAGACGAGGCCCGAGGCGGTGGGGGGCGCCGTGCCGTCGACGGTGACCGTCGCCGAGACGTTGCGCGTGCCCCAGTTGTCCGAGCGCGCCTGCCAGTTCAGCGTGCGGACCGCATCGGTCGTGCTGGAGGCATTGAAGGTGTAGGTCGCGGTGCGCGCGGCGTTCCCGATCGCGACGATGTCACCGAGCGTCGTGTCGCTGAAGTTCGTGTCGATGACCTGACCGTCCTTCAGGGTGGTCTCGGCGGCCGTCTGCGTGAAGCCGGTGTGCGTCCCCTTGTCGAGGTAGACGTTGGTCGCGATGTAGGCGGCCGTTTCGGCCGTCACACCGACCGTGATGTTCTGGCCCGGCTGGATGTAGCTGTCCGAAACGGCTGCGGCGAGCGAGCCCGTGGGCGTCGTGTCGCCGTAGATCGCGATGGCGAAGAGGCCCCAACGCAGGTTCGTCGTCGAGTTCGCGTAGGGGTAGACCTTCAGGCGGTAGTTCCCCGCCGCGGGGTTGTTGATCACCTCGTGCTCGACGCTCTGCACGACGGAGGTCGAGGCCCATTCGCCGGCGTTGCCCGACGCGCTGAACGGCTCCTGGTCGATCCAGAGGTCGATGTCGTTCACGATCGCGCGGCTGGCGCCCGCGGACGATTGCGGGTCGTCCCAGGTGAGCACGACGACGAGCCGTGTGCAGCCGGAGCCGACGGAGATGTCCATCGTGTCGGTCTCGCTCGTGATCGTGCTCCCGGACCAGCTGCGGACCCAGGGATACGACCCGCCGCCTTCCTGGGCCTTCACCGCGGAGATGCGGCCGAGGCCATAGCGATTCAGGTTGGAGCCCGCTCCATCCTGCCAGCTCACGGCCGTGCCCATGGCCCAAGCGCGGGCCATCGAGGACCAGTTCCAGCCGTACTTATCCGCCGCGCCCGAGAGGACGCCCGCCGTCATCGGCGTGGCCATCGAGCAGCCGCACTTCGACGAGTAGCCATTCGAAGTCGCGCCGTTCACCGAGGTCGTATTGCAGCCCGGGGCCACGACGTTCGGCTTCCAGCGGCCGTCGCCGCAGGGACCGTTGGAGGAGAAGCAGGTGGCGACACCGACTTCGCCTTCGCTCGTCACGTCATCCCAGACGGCGCCCACGGTGAGCGCGTTCTTGGCCACCGACGGGATGCCCATCGTCCCGGCGACGCCGCAGCCGCCGGCGCAGTCGCCTTCGTTGCCGCCGCAGAAGACGTAGAGCTGGTTGTACTGGAAGACCTCGTCGTCGGTCGTACGCGCGCCCGACTCGCTGCCGATCCAGTTCAGCGCGGCCGACGGCGTGCCGCCGCAGCCGCCCGAGCGCCATGAGTGGCTGGAGAGGAAGGGCCGCGGGGACGTGACCGAGCCATCGTTGTACGAGTTCCGGTAGTGCTGGAACGCGCTGTAGGTGTAGCCCTTCACCGCGAAGAGGCGCTGGGCCTGCGTGCGCGCGTTGTAGGGCGAGGTGCCGCGGTAGATGGAGTTCCCGTTGCCGTTGCCGAGGATCGTGCCCAGCGTATGGGACCCGTGATAGCCCTCACCGGCTTCATCGCACCAGACGCTGCCGCAGCCGCCGGTCCAGTAGCTCCAGCCGACACCCCAGACGCCGATGTCGACGTGGAGCTGCTGAGCGAAGCCCGAGTCGGCGATGCCGATCGTGTTCGTGAGCACGCGCGTCGACTCGCGTTGGTAGTCCTGGCCGACCTGCGGGATGTGCCGATCGTGACCGGCTTCGAGCAGCGGCGACCACTCGACGTGCTGCACTTTCTCCAGCAAGGCGATGCGATCGATGCTGGAGATGTCGACGGTGCCTTCGTAGGCGTCGATGTTCTCGTAGTAGCGCTTCGGCTTGAAGCCGAGCTGCTTCAACTGCTCGAGCAGCGCGCTGTTCGTCTGCCACTCGTAGCCCGCGGCCTCGGGGTTGCCGTCGCGCAGGATGCCGCCGGGCTCCGCCTCGACGGGCAGCGGTCCGGCGACCTTGACGCTCGCGGGGCCGAGATCGCTCTCGTAGAGGTTCACCCACACCGGGATCTCACCCCAGAGCCAGCCCTGCTCGATGCCGGCGCGCAGGTTGAAGTGCATCTTCTGCGACGTGCGCGGATAGCCCACCCAGTGGACCTCGGGCATCTCCGAGAGCTCGAGCAAGCGATCGAGCGGGATGCGCGCGCTGTAGCAGTTGTTCGGATGGTAGCGGAGCAGCTTCACGCCGAGCGAGGCGATGCGATCGCGCTTCTCGGCGGTGTCGCGGCCCTCGATCATCACGAAGGCCCAGGTCTGCGCGATCTGCTCACCGTCGACCTGCGCTTGCACCAAGCGCTGGACGAGCAGCGGATCGACGCGCTCGCCCGCGGGCGGACGGTAGAGGTTCTTCGCGAAGCCCAGGAAGTAGGGATTGCCGAGGAACTCCTGCGGGATCGACTGGAGCTCTTCGCCGGACTTGTCGTAGCGGTAGAACTCGTCGGGCCGTGCTTCGGCCGGCCACTCCACGATGGTGAGAGGACCTTCTTGGCCGCGCATGTCGACGGGCACTGCGGTCGGTGCCGGGCCGGCGTCGCGGAAGACTTCCGGCGTTTGAATGGGCTCGATCGGACCGGCGGGCTCTTGCGCATGCACGAGCGCCGCGCTGCCGAACAGCGCGAGCGCGGTGCGAGACCAGCGCAGAGACCCGAAGCGATGGGGCTTCATGAGGGACTCCAACCAGGGGACGGACGGCTGCCGCCGGGAATGCGGCAGGGAACACGAGGCGCTTGCGTGCGAAGCTGGCTCGCGCAGTCAGTGCTGCGGAGCAGAAGCGGGTAGGCGTCGCGAACCGAACACGATGCTATTCCGCTGGAGTTCCGTGCGGGGAGTCTCCGTTCGGCGAACTCAGCACTTTGCTGACCGCTTCACGGCCGACGGAAGAGCCAGAGCGCGGCATCGGGCCAGCCCAGCGCGGCTCCGGCGAGCTCGGCTTCGAATCGAAGCGCCGGCTGCAGCGCCGTGATCGCGTCGGGATCCGCGAACGCTGGGGCGGCCTCTGCCGTGAGGTCGTGGACGAGCGCGAGCCAACCTCCCGCGAGGATCATCGCCTCCGGTCGGTCGAGGAAGAGGGCCGGGGCTGGATGGCGCGACCAGCTCGCGACGAGCACGAGCGGCACCGGTGCGGCGGGACCCATCCACGGATCGCTGCTCACGGTCGGGGTGCCGAGGGCGCGGAGGTCCGCCGCGCCGAGCAAGGCGTGCGTGCCGACGACATGCGCCGAGCTCAGCTGCGCGAGCCCGAGCGCGCTCCAGCGCTCGGACCAGGGCTCGATGCCGCGGTCCCTTCCTCGCGCGGGCGCACGCGCCGCGCGCGCGGCGAAGACATGCACCGCGCCTTCGCGCTCTTCGATCGCGCGCACCGCGAAGCCCGCGGCCACGAGCTCTCGGAAGAGCCGGCGCGGCTCGAGGCTGCGCTTCGCGCTGTCCTCGAGAGCCGTCCGGCGCTCGACCGTCGTGCGCTCGAGGATCCAGAGCTGGCCATCCGGCGCGAGCGCCGCGTGGATCGCATCGAGCAAGGCCACGCGGTCCAGGGCGCCGTGGAGCGCATCGACCACGAGGACGCCGTTCAGCCGCTCGCGCGGCTCGACGGCTCCGTCGCTCCCGCTGCGGAAGCGCCGCGTCTCGAGGCGCGGTGCCGCGAGCGCCGCCGGCTCCTCGTCGGGAGCCCAGCGCTCGTCGAGCAGCCATTCCTCGACACCGTCCTCGAGGCCGCGCCGGTGGAGCGCGCTCGCGGCGGCGGCGCGCGAGGGCGCCTCCGCCAGCAGGCCGAAGCGCTGGCCACCGAGCGCCGCGGGGAGCTTCGGGAGGGTCTCCACGTCGAGCGGCGCGAGCGGAGCGCCGCGGACGAAGACCCATGCCGCCCGCCGTCCGCCGCAAGCGCGCAGCGGGAGCTCTCGTTCGAAGGCGAGCCCGCGCTCGCCGAGGCGTCGAGCGAGGCGACCGAGATCGAGGTAGAGCGCGGCCGGCGAGATCTGCGTCGGAGCCACTTCGCGCGGCGCGACGGCGATGCGGCCTCCGGAGCCGATCCGCTCGAGCGCTCGCGCCGTCGCCGCGTCGAAGCGCGCGCGCGCGGCGCGATCCCCCAGAGCCTCCTCGAGCGCGAGCAGCGCCACGACCAGCTCGCCGCCGGGGGCCGCCTCGTCCGAGACCCACTGGACCCGCTCATCGGCAGAGGCGGGCGCCAGGGTGCGGTGCGCGTGCCGCGCGACCTCTTCCTCCGCAGCGCCGTCTTGCTCCGCGCCTGTTCCGAAGGGCGCCGCGAGCGCACACGCGAGGCCGAACGGAGCGAGGCGAGCGAACGAGTGCGTCATCGGAGGTGGACGGCCGCGCGGGCAGGGGAACGGCGCTCGCCGTTCACTCGGGCGTGTGTATCATGCGCCGCCCTTCTCGCGAAGGGCATCCGTCTCGCGCCGACTCCTCGGCGGCGCGTCCCCACCGGATCGCCCCCGCACGCCGGACCCCGCCATGCGCCTCCGCTTCGCCCGCGCGTTCGCTCCGTTCCTCGCCGTCGCCGCTATGCTCTGCGGGGCCGCCGCCTGCTCGAAGAGCGGTGCGGGGAAGATCCGGGTCGCCTACGTCACGAACGGCTCGGTCTCGTTCTGGACGCTGGCCGCGGCCGGCGCGAAGAAGGCCGGCGTCGATCTCGGCGTGGATGTCGATGTCCGCATGCCCGAGACGCCGACCGATCAGCAGCGCGTGATCGAGGAGCTGGTGAACCTCGGGATCGACGGCATCGCGCTCTCGCCGATCGACGGCAAGAACCAGGCGGCGATGATCGACGAGGCGTGCAGCCGCACGCACTTCATCCTGCACGACTCGGATGCGCCGGGGACGAAGCGCCGTTGCTTCGTCGGTGTCGACAACTACGAAGCCGGGCGCGCCGCGGGCAAGCTCGTGAAGGAAGCGCTGCCGAGCGGCGGCAAGTTCCAGCTCTTCATCGGCCGCCTCGGGCAGGACAACGCCATCAAGCGCTGCCAGGGCGTGATCGACGAGGTCTTCGGCTGGACCTACGACCCGGCGCGGCAGACCTCGCAGGACGAGGTGGTCCAGGAGGACGGCTATCACTTCCTCGGGATCCGCGTCGATGGCTTCGACGAAGCGCAGGCGATGCGGCTCGCCGAGGCCTCGCTGCAGCAGGTGCCCGATCTCGGCTGCATGGTCGGGCTCTTCGCCTACAACACGCCGGCGATCCTCGAAGCCCTGCGCGATGCGGGCAAGCTGGGCCAGGTGAAGGTCGTCGCGTTCGACGAAGCCGACGCCTCGCTGCAAGGGATCCTCGACGGCCATGTGATCGGCACGGTGGCGCAGAAGCCCTACGAGTACGGCTACGAGTCCGTGCGCCTCTTGAAGGAGCTGAAGCAAGGTCAGACCGACAAGCTGCCCGCGGACGGTTTCCTGCGCGTGCCCTTCACCGTCGTGAAGCAAGGCAATGCGCAGGGCTTCTGGGATGCGCTGAAGGCGCAGCTCGCCGCGGCGAAGTCCAGCGGCTAGCGCTCGCGCGCATGCCCTCCCTGATCGACCTTTGCGCATGAGCGCGTGGCTCGAGATGCGGGAAGTTCGCAAGAGCTTCCCTGGCGCCCAGGTGCTGCGCGGCGTGCATCTGCGCCTACAGCGCGGCGAGGTGCTGGCTCTGCTGGGCGAGAACGGCGCCGGCAAGAGCACGCTGATGAAGATCCTGGCCGGCGTGCTGCGCCTCGACTCCGGCGAGATCCTGCTCGACGGGGCGCCGCTGTCCATCGAGAGGGTCGAGGATGCGCGCCGCGTCGGCATCGCGTTGATCCATCAGGAGCTCGCGCTCGCCGACAACCTCGACGTCACGGCGAACTTCTTCCTCGGTCGAGAGCTGCGCCGTGGGCTCCTGCTCGACGAGGCCGGGATGGAGCGCGAGTGCTCGCGTTGGCTCGCGCGCGTCGGGGCGCGCTTCTCGGCGCGCGCGCGCGTGAGCACGCTCTCGGTGGGCGAGCAGCAGCTCGTCGAGATCGCGAAGGCGCTCGGGCAGAACGCGCGCGTGCTCATCATGGACGAGCCGACCTCGAGCTTGTCGTTGGCCGAGAGCGAGCACCTCTTCGCGCTGGTCGACGAGCTGCGCGCGAAGGGCGTCAGCATCGTCTACATCTCGCATCGCCTCGGCGAGGTGACGCGCCTCGCGGACCGCGCGGTCGTCCTGCGCGACGGGCTCGTCTCCGGGCGAGCTCGCGCGCTTCGAGCTCGAGCACGACCGCATGGTGAGCTTGATGGTCGGGCGCGAGTACCAGACGAGCGAGCGACGGCGCTCGCACGCGACGGAGGAGCCGGCTCTGGAAGTCCGCGGGCTCGTCGCGCGGGCGCATCCCGAGGCCAAGCTCGATCTCACGGTGAGGCGCGGCGAGATCGCGGGGTTGGCGGGGCTCGTGGGTGCCGGGCGCACGGAGCTCCTGCGCGCGCTCTTCGGCGTCGAGCCGGCGCTCGCCGGCGAGATCCGCGTCGCCGGGGAGCTGCGCCGCATCCGTTCGCCGCGCGAGGCGATCGCCGCCGGGCTGGGCCTCGTGCCCGAGGACCGGAAGGAGCAGGGCCTCTTCCTCGAGATGGCCGTGCGCGAGAACATCTCGCTCGGCGCCCTCTCGCGCGACGCTCGTTGCGGCTTCGTCGACTTCGCCGCCGAGCAGCGGCTCGTGCAGCGCTCGGTCGAGTCCTTGCGCGTTCGTCCGCCGGAGCCGGAGCGTCTCGCGGGCTTGCTCTCGGGCGGCAATCAGCAGAAGGTCGTGCTCGCGCGCTGGCTCGCGCTCGCGCCGCGTGTCCTGCTCCTCGACGAGCCCACGCGCGGCATCGACGTCGGCGCGCGGCAGGAGCTCTACGCCTTGATCGACGAGCTCGCCTCTCGCGGCATGGCCATCCTCTTCGCCTCGAGCGAGATGGAGGAGGTGCTGCACCTCGCCGATCGCGTCTTCGTCCTCGCCGAAGGCCGCCTCTCCGGAACGCTCGATCGCGCCGAGCTCACCGAGGAGGCCGTCATGCAGCTCGCCACGCGCAGCTTCCCCCGTCTCTCCGCATGAGCAAGAACCTCGGCATCCTGGCCGTGCTGATCGTGGTCTTCGCCGCGGCCGGCTTCCTCGAAGAGCGCTTCCTCCTGCCCGGGAACCTCTTCAACCTGATCCGCTGGACCGCGCTCTTCGGCATCCTGAGCGTCGGAGTGTCGTTCGTGATCATCACGGGCGGCATCGATCTCTCGATCGGCTCCGTGGTCGGTCTCAGCGCGACGCTCCTGCCGTGGTTCCTCGCGCAGCACGGGTTCAGCGCGCCGATGGCGCTCGCGCTGGTCGTGCTCGTCGCCCTGGGGATCGGATCGGCCCATGGCCTGCTGATCACAAAGCTCCGCCTACAGCCGTTCGTGGTGACGCTCTGCGGACTGCTCGTCTATCGCGGGCTCGCACGCACGCTCACCAACGATCAGGTGCAGGGTTTCGGCATGGGACACGCCGAGCTACGCCAGATCGCGAAGGGCATGCCGTGCTCGCTCGCGCTGCTCGCGGCGCTGGTCGGCATCGGCTTCCTGATGTGGCATTCGATGCGCTGGGTGCTGCCGCACACCTGGAGAAAGGGCCTGCTGAAGACGCCGGGTGAGCTCGTGGCGATCGGCTGCGCCGCGGTCATCGGCTTCGGGGGCTTGTTGATCTGGGCTCTCGACGCGGGCGAGCTCGCGCGCCTCCAGGCCCCCGCGCCGTTCCTGATCCTGGTCGTGCTGGCGATCCTCGCGACGGTGCTTCTCGATCGCACGGTCTACGGCCGCCACCTGCGCGCGCTCGGGCGGAACGAGACCGCCGCGCGCTACAGCGGCCTCGCCGTCGATCGCAACGTGGTGATCGCCTACATCCTCTGCGCGCTCTGCTCGGCGCTCGCCGGAGTGCTCTTCGCGCTCGACGTGAACTCGGTGCAGCCGGCGATCTTCGGCAACTTCTACGAGCTCTACGCGATCGCGGCGGCCGTGCTCGGCGGCTGCAGCCTGCGCGGCGGGCAGGGCTCGATCCTCGGCGTCGTCGTGGGCACGGCAGTGATCCAGGTGCTGCGGAACGGCATCTCGATGCTGGGCATCCCCGACAAGCTCGAGTTCGTCATCTTGGGCGCGGTGATCCTGCTCGGCGTGGCCGCCGACGAGGTGATCCGCCGCCTCGTCGCGCGCCGGCGCTTGGACGCGCGCGTGCGCGCCGCCGCGAACGCGACGGCGTGATCCCTGGGGCTTGCTGCGAACGAAGGAGCTGGTCGTGACGAAGGTGTGGAACTTCAAGAAGGAGCTGGTCTGTCTCTTCGGCAAGCCGGTCGCGGAGAACCCGACGCAGCACATGATGGAGGCCGCGTTCCACCATCACGGGCTCGATTGGCGCTACATCACCTTCGAGGTCGATCCGAAGGATCTGGGCGATGCGGTGAAGGGCATGCGCGCCTGCGGTCTCCGCGGCGGCAACTGCACGATCCCGCACAAGCTGGCGGTGATCCCGCATCTCGATCGCCTCGGCGAGTCGGCCTCCGTGATGGGCGCGGTGAACTGCATCGTGAGGCGTGGAGCCGAGCTCGTCGGCGAGAACACCGACGGCAAGGGCTTCGTGAGCTCGCTGCGCGAGATCGTCGATCCCAAGGGCAAGCGCGTGGTGATCCTCGGCGCCGGCGGCGCCTCGCGCGCGATCGCGGTCGAGACCGCCCTCGCCGGCGCCGCGCACATCCTCATCCTGAACCGCACCGCCTCGAAGGCAGAGGAGCTCGCGAAGCTCGTCGCCGACAAGGTGAAGGTCGCCGCCGCTGGCGAGGACTGGAAGGGCGACTACAAGGTGCCCGCCGGCACCGACGTCCTCATCAATGCCACCTCCATCGGCCTCTTCCCCGACGTCGACGCGCGCATCCCTCTCGACATGAGCACGGTGACGAAGGCGATGGTCGTCGCCGATGTCATCCCGAATCCGCCCCGCACGCGCCTCGTCCGCGAGGCCGAAGCGAAGGGCTGCAAGGTGATCGACGGGCTCGGCATGCTCGTCGCTCAGGGCGTCATCGGCTTCGAGTACTGGACGGGCGTGAAGGCGGACGCGGACGTCATGCGACGGGCGTTGCAGGAAGTGTTCGGCGAATCGTAGGGCGCGGCGCTTGCACCGCCGGAGGGCTGGCGCAGCGGCCGCTCTCAGGCTTGCATCGCCGCCGACAGCTCGAGCTCCGCCTCCGTTCCTTGCGGCGTCAGCCTCCGCAGCCGCAGCGAGCCGCCGTGGAGCTCCGCCACCTGATGGCAGTGATAGAGCCCGAGGCCCGCGTGGCGCTTCTTGCCCTGCGAGTTGAACGGTGTCCCCAAGCGCGCGAGCACGTCCTCGGGGATCCCCGGGCCGTCGTCCAGCACGCGCAGGAAGATCCGCGGCGCGCGCCACGGGCGGCGTGGCGCGCGTGCGATCTCGATCGCGATCGTTCCCTCGCGGCCCTCGTCGCGCAGGGCCTCGACGGCATTGCGCACGAGGTGGTCGATCGCGAGGCGGAGCTTCTCGGGGTCGAGGTTCGCGCCGAGCTCGCCGCTCTGCACGCGGAGATCGAAGCGCAGGTCGGGCGAGCGCTGCTGCCAGGCCGCGATGACTTGCTGCGCGAGCGCGGAGAGCTTGACGTCGGGCACGAGCCGCAGTCCGCTGCGCAGGAGGCTCTCGTACTCCGCCGTGTCGGAATGGCCGAGCACGCCCGCTCCGCTCTCGCTCGACTGTGGTCCGAGGAAGCTCGGCAAGCCGCCGGAGACGATGCCCGAGACCGCCGCGGAGAGCGTCTCGGCGCGCTCGAGCTCGCTGCGACGGCGCGCTTCCACGCTGCGCATGACGAGCGCCGCGCCCAGCAGCACGACGAGCACGCCGAGAGCGATGCCGAGGGTGAGCGGGTGCTGCCACCACGGGCGCTCCACCTCGAAGAGCAGGTACGCGCTCGGCGAGGCATTGAAGTCGCGATCGAAGGCCTGAACTTCGAGGCGATGGCGGCCCGGCGCGAGCTTCTCGACCCCGAGGAGCGGCTCGCTGCGGTATCCGCTCCACGCTTCGCCGTCGATGCGAAAGCGATAGCGCAGCTCTTCGGGCGGCGTGCGCTGCAGCACGTCGCGTCCGAGCGCGAGGAAGGTGCCGCGGCCTTCGCTGGAGAGCACCGTCGGGTTCCCCTCCGGTAGCCAGACCTGCGGGCGCGCGATGTCGCGATCATAGGAGAGCAAGCCGCGCGATGTGGCGATCCACAGGCGTCCGCTCTGGCTGATCGCCACGCCGCGCACGGCGACGCCGGCCAAGTCCTCGGGCAGTCGATAGCCCGTCCACTGCTCCTCGCGCGAGTCATAGCGCACGATGCCCGCGCCCACGATGGCGAACCAGAGCGATCCATCGGGTGTCGCGAGGATGCGGAAGCAGTAGTTCCCATCCTCTAGCTGGCCCTGGCTCTGCTCGCCGCGCACCGTCTCGAAGCGATCCCCCTGCATGCGGCGATCGACGGCGCGAAGGCTGCCGATCCAGAGCCCTCCGCGCGGATCCTGCTGGATCGCGTACACGCGCTTCGAGGAGAGCCCGTCCCGCGCATCGTCGTAGATGCTCCAGCGCTCGCCATCGGGCGCCGTCTCGCGCCAGCGTGCGAGGCCTTCGAGCGTGCCGAACCAGAGGTCGCCGTCGCGATCCTCGAAGATGCAGTACACCGTGCGGCTCGGCAGGCCCTTCCTCGGCGCATCGAAGCGCTCCGGCAGGATCTGCGTCCAGCGATCCTGCGCGGGGTCGAAGGAGATCGCTCCGGCATTGCGCGTCGCGAGCCAGAGGCGCTCCTTTCGATCGCGCGTGATCTCCCAGACGTTGAGATCGCGGAGCTCCGTGCGGGCGCCGTTCGCATCGACCCAGGCGGGCACGATCACCTGCCAGCGCTCGCCGTCCCAGCGCGCAAGCCCACGCGAGGAGCCGACCCAGATGTGTCCGTAGCGATCGCCGTGCAGGCACTGCAGCTCGCTGCTCTGCTCGAGACCGATCTCGAGGGTCCGCCACTCGCGACGCGGTGTTCCGTCCTCGTCGCGTTCGAACACGCGCTGCTGCGTGGCGCCCCACACGGCGCCCCGCCCATCGACGGCGAGACCGCCGCGCACGTCGACGCCGCCGGCGTCCTCCCCGTCAGGCTCCTGCCAGAGGCGATAGCCGACGCCGAGGCGCGCGACGAGTCCGCCACCGCGATTGGCGAACCACAGCGTACCGGAGCGCGCGCCGTAGTGCGCGCGGCGGAAGAACCCCGACGCTAGATACGGTCCGCTGCGATGATGGCGCCAGGGTGCGCCGTCGTGCGCGAGCGAGCGACGTTCGAGCGAGAGCTGCGAGAGCCCCTCGTAGGTCGCGAACCAGAGGTCCTGCGTGCGCTGATCGACCACGAGATCGCAGACGCTCTCGCTGGCGGGCACGAAGCCGGCGGGCAGCGGCAGGAGCTGCCGCAGATCGCGGCTCAGCATCGAGATGCCGCCGCCGAAGCCGAGGAGCCAGATGCGTCCCTGCGTGTCGTGGCGCGCGGCGTAGATGTAGCGGTGGGGGAGCGCGAGCTGCTCGCTCGTATCGCAGAGCTCGCCGCGCGGATCGGAGACGCCGCTCTCGTCGAAGCTCACCCAGCGTCCGTCGACCCAGACGTGCGCGCCGAAGTCATAGCCGCCCACCCAGATGCGGTGATCGAGATCCTCGTGCAGCGTGTAGACCGGGCGGTGCTCCGGGATCGGCAAGCGGTGCTCGCGGTCCTCGACCTGCGGGCCGAAGACCTGCCAGCGGCCGCTGCGCGGATCGCGGCGGCAGACGAGCCCGTCGAGCCCGACCCAGAGCGCGCCGTCCCGGGCGAAGAGCAGCGCATGCACGTGGCGCGAGGGGAGCGATCCCAGCGCGCCTTGGTCGTCGGCGCTCTCCCAGGTTCCGTCGGGGCGGCGCACGAGCAGGCCCGCTCCATCTGTGCCGACCCAGATCGAGCCGCGCGTGCTGTCCGGCGAGAGATCGTCCTGCTCGGCGAGCGAAGTCGCCTCGTCGAGCGAGACTTCGCGGCCCGCGCGCGTCGTCACGCGCTCGAAGCGCGTCCACGTGCCCGACTCGCGCTCGTAGCGTCCGACGCCGCCGTAGCAGGCGACCCAGACATCCCCGCGGCGGTCCTCGATCACATCGAGGACGCCGTTGCTCGGCAGCCCGTCGGCGCGCGTGAAGGTGCGCCAGGTGCGCAGCTCCTCCTGCGCGCGCAGCGCGGCGGCACCGGCGATGGCCAGCGCTGCGAGCGCGGCTAGCGCGGCGCGAGCGAGCAGCGAAAAGGCGCGATGGCGCGGGAGCATGCGTTCCTCGGACGGAAGGGCGGGCAGTGTAACCAGCGCTCGGGGCCGCCGTCGTTGCGGCGCATCGCCGAGTCCTCTACCCTGCGGCCCGTCTCCTGCCGCGGGAACACGTGCTCGCCTCCGCCATCACCTGGATCGACTGGGCCGTCATCGCCGGGTTCCTCGCGTTCACGACGTGGATCGGGGCGCACTTCTCCGGCAAGCAGGCGACCATCCGCGACTTCTTCCTCGGCGGGAGGAAGCTCGCCTGGTGGGCCGTGGCGGGCTCGATCATCGCCACCGAGCTCTCGGCGGTCTCCTTCGTCGGTATCCCCGCGATGCTCTTCGCGGCGGGCGGCGACCTGAAGTACCTGCAGCTCGTGCTCGGCCTCGTGCTCGCGCGCTTCGTGATCGCGTGGGTCTTCGTGCCGCGCTACTACGAGCGCGAGATCTACTCGCCCTACGAGTACATGGGGGCCCGGCTCGGGCCGCAGGTCCATCGCCTGACCTCGGCCTTCTTCGTGATCGGCGCGGTGCTGGGCCAAGGCGTGCGCGTCTACACGACCGCGCTCGTCCTCGAGGTCGTCGCCGGCTTCGAGATCGCGACCTCGATCTGGGTGATCGGGGCCTTCGCGGTCTTCTGGACCCTGCTCGGCGGCATCACCACGGTGATCTGGACCGACGTCGTGCAGTTCGCGGTGATGGTCTTCGGTCTCCTCGCGATCCTGCTCTTCGTCGCCTGGGATGTCGGCTTCGGGAACCTCTTCAGCGCCAGCGCCGCGGCGGGAAAGCTCACCCTCTTCGATCTCAGCACCGACCCGAACGCGACCTACACGCTCTGGACCGGGCTCTTCGGCGCCACCTTCTTGACGCTCGCCTCGCACGGCACCGACCAGATGATGGCGCAGCGCCTCTTCTGCTGCGGCTCGAAGCGCGAGGCGCAGAAGGCGCTGATCTGGTCCTCGTTCTCCCAGCTCTTCACCGTCGGCCTCATGGTGGTCGGCGCGGCGTTGGTCGCGTGGTTCGCGCAGCACCCGCTGAGCACGGAGCAGGCCGCGCTCTACGCGCGCGATCGCAACAACATCCTGCCGATCTTCGTCGTCGATGCGCTGCCGACGGGGCTCTCGGGCTTGATCGTGGCCAGCCTCTTCGCGGCGGCGATCTCGAGCTTGGACAGCGTGCTCTCGGCGCTCTCGCAGACGACGATCAACCTGGTCTACCGCCCGCTGCGTCCGCAGGCCTCCGAAGCCACCGTGCTGCGCGCCTCGCGCGCCGCCATCGTCGTCTGGGGCGTCGTGCTCTGCGGCATGGCCCTGGTCTGCATCGAGCTCGCGAAGGTGCACGCGAACTTGATCGACCTCGCGCTGTCGATGCCTTCCTATACCTACGGCGCGCTGCTCGGCACCTTCTTGCTGGCGCTGCTGCCCAGCGGCGCCAACGATCGCGGCGTGATCTTCGCGTCGCTGCTCTCGATGCTCGCGATCTTCGCGACGCGCTGGCACGGGATCGTCCCGGCCGTGGTCGTGCTCGTGGTCGGCGCCGCCGCTCTGATCGGCGCGGGCCAGAGCTTCGCGCGCGAGCCGCTGAAGCTCGCGTTCCTCTGCGTCGCTCTCTTCGCGCTGGCAGAGATCGCCGCCCTCGGTGGAGCCGAGGGCTACGGGATCTCCTTCGCGTGGCCGTGGGCGTTCCCGCTCGGGACCGCCCTGACCGTCGTGCTGGGCTGGCTGCTCTCGGCGCGCCGCGGGGAGCCGCAGCGCGCCGAAGCGGCGTGAGTGAGCTCAGATCCGGATCGGGTCGGTGATCTGGATGTCGAAGGTCGAGAGGTTCACGATGATCCCGGCGATGTCGACGCCGTAGCTGCCGATGACGGTCGGGAAAGGGCCGAAGAGCGCTTCGCCCTGCGCGTTGATCTGGCCGCTCACCGTGCCGATCAAGGCGACGGTGAGACCGTCGATCACGAGGTTCAGGCACTGGTTCGAGAGCACGAGGCCGGGCGTCGTGCCGCTCGCCGAGAACCAGAGGTCGTAGATCGTGAGGCCCGGCGTGGGATTCGCGACGCCGCTGATCAGGATCGTCTGCTGGGTGGAGGAGATCGCGTTCAGCGCGAGCCCCGGCGTGCGGAAGCCGCAGACGTAGGGCTCGTTCATCCCGGTGCGATTGAAGGCGAGGATGCTCATCCCCGTGCGCGTCTCCGGGTTGAACACGAAGGTGCGGCCCGAGTCGCGAACGTCGGCTTGGTCGACATCGGCGCCCTGCGTGCTCACGACGTCGGTGCGCTTCCAGCTCCCCCCGCCGTTCAGCGTGCTGAAGAAGGCCATGCTGTTCGTGCCGAAGGGATTGCGCTGCGCGGCGATCACCGCCGTCATGCCCGAGGCGTCGATCGCGCACTCCTGGCCCGCGCGCGTCGGGTCGAGGGCGACGTCGGTCGTCCACGACGCGCCGAGGTCCGGCGAATAGCTCACGTAGAGCTGGCGGTTCGTCGAGGTGCCCCCGTTGTTCGGGTTGGTGTTGTTGTATGCGATGGCGTTGAAGTCGCTGGCGAAGCAGGCGTAGATGCGCGAGCCGGTGACGACCGCGTCGATGTAGATGACGCCGGCGCCGCTGACCGCCGTGGTCGCCGGGCTCAGGTTCATCTCCTGGCTCCAGGTCTGGCCGCCGTCGACGGAGAGCATCGCGGCCAGCGTGTCGGTCGTGCTGATCTCGTCGTCCTGGTAGTAGGCGAGGATCTTCTGGCCTTCGACGTAGACGCGGAGGTCATCGACGTCGCCGAGGTCGCCCGCGGGATCCTCGATGTAGAGGGGGCCGACGAAGTTCAGGCCGCCGTCGTTGGAGATCGCGAGGGCGACGTCGTCGAGCGAGGCGTTGGTCGTGGTGAGGCTCAGGTACTCATCGCACCAGCCGACGACGACGAGCTGACCGTCGGCGTGGACCCAGGTGTTGTCCGTGTCGTTGATGTCGCAGAGCACGGGATCCGTGATCTGGTTCAGGCGCTGGGGCATCGAGAAGTTGCGGCCGCCGTCGATCGAGCGCGAGAAGAAGATCCCTTCGTCGCCATCGGTGCAGCCCGGGTTGATGCCGTCTTCTTCCCAGACGACGTAGACGTTGCCGTCCTCGGCGTAGGAGTTGATCTCGTCGACCTCGCGCTGGACCACCTGGCCCCAGGTGCCTTGGCCGAAGTTGAACGCGCCCGAGTTGGCGGAGCCGGAGACGGTGGAGAGCGTCCAGTTGACCCCGTCGGTCGACCACGCGCCGAAGCAGTCGTCGCCCGCGCCGTTCCCCGTGGGCGTCGCCTGGAGGCGGGAGTCCTCCCAGGTCGCGAAGTAGATGAGCCCGCCGGGCGTCAGCGGGTCGGTGGTGACGTTCGCGCGCGGCAGATTCGAGTCGGTGAGGTTCAGCGCGTCGCCGACGTCGACGCGGGACGGTGCGCTCCAGGTGAAGCCATCGTCGCGCGAGATCGCGGCGTAGATGTCCTCGGTAGCGTCCGTCGTGCCGTTCTGGTCGGCCCAGACGGCGAGGTAGGTCTTGCCGAGCCGCGCGATGCTGCGGCCGTTGTTCGCGTTGTTGCTCGACGGGTTGCCGGCGAGGGCGGTGTTCAGGCGGAACGCTTCGCGCGCGGACTGCGCGGAAGCGAGACCCGCGCCTAGGACCAGCGCGGCGCTGGCGGCGATGAGGGTGCGTTGCATGGAGCTGAGCTTCCTGGTTCGAGGTTCTCCGCGAGACCCGAGGGGGGCGAGCGGCGCGAGCATGTTCGTCGTCGTGTGTGAACCTCTCTCCGGGATCCATGTGAAGCACGAGGGAGCGCGTTCGAAGCGCTGACCCCGGGCTCACGAGAGGTTCATGCGCGGCGCTTTCCCTACGCATCTCGGCGCGGTCGTCGGCGCTCTCGCCGAAGGCACCGCCTTCGTCTCCCTTTCTTCACCAAGGCGATCCCATGAGCTTCACGAACATCCGGAGCGCCGCTGTCGCGCTCTGCCTTCTCTCTCCTCTCGCCGAGGTCTCGGCGCAGGGACTCCGTCGCGTGGACGACGTCGAAGTGCTCGCGCAGACCTCGATCCCCACCGGAACCCAGTTCGCAGGCACGGAGTTCGGCGGGATCTCCGGCTTGGCCTACGATCGTCGCAGCGATCGCTACCTCGGACTCTCCGATGATCGCAGCCAGCTCGCGCCCGCGCGCTTCTACGGGCTCGACATCGCGTACTTCAACGGCGCTCTGAGCGTGGCCATCGCCAGCGTCACGACGCTCCGCGACGCCAGCGGCCAGCCCTTCCCGGCGCTCTCCGTCGACCCCGAGGGGCTGGCGCTGCTGCAGAACGGGCGCATCTTCGTCTCCTCCGAAGGCGACGCGAATGCGTTGATCGCGCCGTTCGTCCGGCTCTTCGCGCGCGACGGTGGCGAGCTCCGCGCGCTGCCCGTTCCGCAGGACTACCTGCCGGTCGCGGGCGGCGTGAGCGGCATCCGCAACAACCTCGCGTTCGAGAGCTTGACGCTGACGCCGAACGAGCGGCTGCTCTACACGGCGACGGAGAACGCGCTGTTCCAAGATGGTTCGGCGGCCAGCTTGACGCAGGGCTCGCTCTGCCGCGTGCTGCAGTATCACGCTCACAGCGGACGCGTGCGTCGCGAGCTCGTCTACGAGACCGATCCCATCGTCGATGCTCCGGTGCCGGCGAACGGCTTCGCGACCAACGGGCTCGTGGAGCTGCTGGCGCTGGATGACTTCGGCACCTTCCTGGCGCTCGAGCGCTCCTTCTCCGCAGGCGTCGGCAACGACGTGCGCCTCTACGAGATCCGCTACCCCTTCGCTTGGCTGCCCTTCGGCTTCGGTCCCGCGGTTCCGCCGACGAAGCGCCTGCTCGTCGACTTCGGAGCGCAGGGCATCGTTCCGGACAACCTCGAGGCGATGGCCTTCGGTCCGCGCCTCTCGGACGGTCGAGAGCTGCTCATCGTCGCCGCCGACAACAACTTCAGCCCGAGCCAGGCGAGCCAGTTCGTGGCGCTCGCGGTGCGCCTCCGCCGCAGCGGGGTCTGAGCGCTCGCCTTCGCCTCCGCACCGTCCGCTCCGCCTCGCGGCTGGCCAGCCTGCCGCCGGTGAAGCGAAGCCCAGCGGCCTGCGCTCCCGGCGGAGCGCGGGCCGCGTTCGCTGGGAAGGAGCGCTCGAGTCGGCGCAGCGAGCGAGGAATGCGGGGGCGAACGGCGGGAGCGCGAGCCGCGCGGCGGCATCCGCCTCTAGAGTCGCCGCCGTGGCTCCAGCGGCTCGAATCCGCCGCGGCAGCGCGGCGCCGAGCTCTCGAGCGGCGGGCGCCACGGGCGATTAGCTAATCGCCGGACCGGTCGAGGCGAGGGGGGACCGCCGGGCCGCGGCAGGCGCCGCTGACGCGGCGATGGCGCGGCGAGGGCGCCTCGCCAGAGGGCCTCGCGACCCGGGGCACTCGGGGTGCGGAGATGGCGCCGAGCTCCTCCGCGACGGGGGGGTAGCCCCGGGGTCCTGGCGCGTCTCGCGCAGGTAGGCTCTTCCAAGTCTCGGCGCAGTGACTAGCATTCGCGCCATGGAACGCAAGCCTTCCCAGTCCTCATCGAAGGCGTCGAAGTCCTCGAAGGCGCCGAGGTCCGCGAAGTCCACCCCGAAGGCGAAGGGCAAGCCGCCCGCGACGCCCGAGCGAGCCGCGGCCGCGAAGCCCGGCGCCGCCAAGTCGTCGGCGAAGCCGGCCGGGGAGCGCAAGAAGGAAGAGAGCCAGAAGGTGGAGAGCAAGAAGGCGAAGCCGCCCGCGGCGGCGTCCCCGGCTCTCGCCGAGGCGAAACCCTCCTCCAAGGCGAAGGAGCCCGCGAGCCCGAAGAAGGGCGCCGCTCCTGCAGGGAAGGCGGAACCTGCCGCGAAGCCGGATGCGCCGGCGAAGGCCGAGAAGAAGGAGAAGCCAAGCGCTGCTCCGAAGGCGGAGAAGCCCGCGAAGGCGGCTTCGCCCGCCGCGGCACCCGCCGAGGCCGCGAAGCCCGCCGCCGCTCCGAAGCCCTCGAAGCCGAAGGCTTCCGAGAGCGCGCCCTCCGCCGCCGGCGAGGGCCAGGCCGCCAAGCCGCCGAAAGCGAAGCCGGCGAAGGATGCGCCCACCGGAGCGGAAGGGGCGGCGAAAGCCGAGAAGGCGCCGAAGGCAGAGAAGCCCGCCAAGCCCGATGCCGGGTCCAAGCCCGAGGGGGCCGCGAAGCCCGAGGTGTCCGCGAAGTCCGAGAAGAGCGCGAAGGCCGAGAGCGCCTCGAAGCTCGAGAACCCGAAGCCCGAGAAATCGGCGAAGCCGGCGGCGGCGGCTCCGAGCGGTGCGTCGCCCGCACCCGAGAAGGCACCGAAGTCCGAAGGGGCCGCGAAGCCCTCGAAGCCCGCGAAGAGCTCCAAGCCCTCGAAGAGCGAGAGGCCCTCGAAGCCCGCGCCGCCTCCGAAGAAGTCGCGCTCCGATGACGACGACGACGACGACGCGGGTAGCGGCGACGACGACGACGGCGACGAGGCGCCGCGCCGCCGGGAGAGCGAGCCGAAAAAGCGCGTGGTCGCGCGCACGGTTCCGCTCGGTCCGCTGCCGCCCGTCGGCAATCCCGAGGTCGAGGCCTTCCTGCGCGAGCTCGAGCACCCGAAGAAGCGCGAGATCGAGGTCGTGCGCCGCTGGATCCTCGCCGTCGATCCCGAGATCCGCGACGCGGTGAAGTGGAGCGCGCCGAGCTTCCGCACCAAGGAGTTCTTCGCGACCTTCAACCTGAAGTCCGAGGACAGCGTGCAGCTGATCTTCCACCTCGGCGCGAAGGCGAAGGACAACCAGCGCGAGCTCGCGATCGAGGATCGCGTGGGCATGCTGCGCTGGCTCGCCGCGGACCGCTGCATGGTGAACTTGGGCGTCGGCGAGACGCTGCTGATGAAGCGCCGCGCGTTCGAGGACTTCGTGCGCGAGTGGATCCGCTACGTGACCTAGCGGGGCGGCGCCAGGCGCGTGCATGACCGTCGGGCCCGATCCGCGGACCCGAACGAGCTCGTCGGCCCCGCGGCGCCGCGTCGAGGGGCGTGCGCGAGCTTCCGCGTCGCGCGGCGCGTGGCCTCTCGAATCGTGGGGCGCTCCGGCGCTCCGAGCCCAGAAGCACATCGCCCGAGCCTCGTGGCCCGCTTCCTGCTCGCGGTAGAGTTGGCTCTGCCATGAGTTCCTCGATGCGCGATGCCGTGGGTGACCCGAGCAAGGGTAGCGCCGCAGCCGAGGAGCGCGGCGCCGTCTTCGGAGCGCACTACGAAGGGCTGCGGAAGCTGGCGCGCCGGTTCTTGGAGCAGCGCGCGCCGGTCGGGACCTTGCAGCCCACGGCGCTGGTCCACGAGGCGTTCCTGCGGATGGCGGATCTGCACACCGACGACTTCCGCAGCCGCACGCACTTCTTGGCCGCGGCGGCACAAGCGATGAGACATGCCCTCATCGACCATCTGCGCGCGCGGGACTGTAAGAAGCGGAGCTGCGCAGGCGAGCGCTTCGATCTCGATGAAGTGCAGGCCTCGGAGCTCACACCCGAGCGGCTGCTCGATCTGGATACCGCGCTCGCCCAGCTCGACCGGCGCGACCCTCGCGCTTCGCGCGTCGTCGTGCTGAAGGTCTTCGGTGGTCTGGGGGAGCGCGCGATCGCCGCAGAGCTCGGCATCTCGGAACGCACCGTGCGCTATGACTGGACCTTCGCGCGGGCGTGGCTTCGCTGCGCCCTCGGCGACGATCGGGGGGACTCGTGAGCTTGCCCGAAGAGCTCTATGCGGAGCTGAAGGAGCTCTTCGTTCGAGCGAGCGAGCTCGAGCCGGGCGAGCGCGCCTCCTTCGTTCGGCGCGAGACGGAGGGACGCGAAGAGCTCCGGAGCTCCGCGCTGCGCCTCCTCGAGGCGAACTCCCCGCGCGTGATCCGCCAGATCCAGGCACCGCCCGAGCTCGCGCGCTACGAGCTGGGTGCGGTTCTCGGAGAGGGCGGTGGCGGCATCGTCATCGAGGCTTGGCAGCGCCAGCCTCGGCGACGCGTCGCGATCAAGCTGCTTCGCGAAGCCAGGTGCTCGCTCGAGCAGCGCTTCGCCCAGGAGATCGAGATCCTCGGGCGGCTCTCGCACCCGGGAATCGTGCAGATCATCGAGGGAGGCATCACGAGCGATGGGCGAGGCTTCTACGTCTGCGAGCTCGTGCCGGAGGCGCGCAACGTCACGACCTACATCGCCGCCGAGGTGCTGACGCTGGAGCAACGCCTCGCGTTGTTCGCGCAGATCTGCGCCGCTGTCGCGCACGCGCACGAGCGCGGCGTCGTGCACCTCGATCTCAAGCCCGCGAACATCCTCGTCGGTGGCGATGGTCGCGTGCGCATCATCGATTTCGGCATCGCGAAGCTCTGGAACTCCGCGGACGAGTCGGAGCGGGGCGCTCACGGCGAATGGATCGCCGACTCCGCGGGGAGCTTCGCGTCGATGGCTCCCGAGCAAGCGAGAGGGAACGCGGACCGGATCGGGCCCGCGGCGGACCTCTACGCGCTCGGCCTCCTCCTCTTCGAGCTGGTGCTCGGCGAGCCCGCGCGGCGCTTCGAGCGCCGGAGCTTCTCCGAGCTCTTGCGCGAGGTCGCGGAAGGGGCGCTGCCGCGCCTCGCGGCGCGTGCTCCGGAGCTTCCGCCGGGAGTGCGGAGGGCCATCGAGGCGGCGACGCGCCTCGACCCCGCGGCGCGCTGCGCTTCGGCCGGAGAGCTGGCGCTGCTCGCGCTCGACCTAGGAGTGCTGCGGCCCGCTCGTCCGGGTACTTGGCTCGTCGCGGTGCTGGCGTTGGCGCCGCTCGCGGGAGCGCAACTTCTCGACGTCGCGCGAAGTCGAGGAGCTCCTGCTGAGCTTCCTCACGAGAGGAACGCGGCGCTCGCCGCCACGCCGTCGCCGCGCGGTGCTGCGGGCGTCTCGGGCGGAGAGCTGGCCGACGGAGCCCGACGCTCGCCCCGCAGGTCGGGACCGCGCACGCAGGTCTCGCCCGAGCGGGAGCGCGCCTTCTCGATGGAGAACCGGATCGCCGAGGCGCGCGCGAGCGGCGGGTTCGAGGCCCTGGTCGAGGAGACCGAGCGACGCTGGACGGAAGTCCGCGAGGAGCGCGCGTCCCTCGTGCGCACCAACGTCCTCACCGACTATGCGATCCTCTGCTACGCACGGGGCCGGGAGGACGAAGCTCTGCGGCACGCGACCGAAGCGCTTGCGATGCCGCAGATGCGGCCCATGCCGGCGGCGCGCCTGAACGCGGTCCGGGGTTGGATCTACCTGCGGCAAGGCCAGCACGCCGAAACGCGCGAGCTCGCCGAGCGAACGGCCGCACGCGCGCGCGGCGGCATCACCGTCGAGGAGTCCGAAGCCCAGGCCGCCATCGTGCTCGGTGTGCTGCGAGGTCTCGGCGGCGAGCTCGAGGAGGGACGTGCGCAAGCCATGGAGGGGCTGCGCTCGTTGGACGAGCTGCTCGGAGAGCTCGATCCGCGTCGAGACTGGGCGCGCGCGGCTCTGGCGCTCCTGCCCGACCGGCGCTAGCGCGGCTCCCGCCACGTGGCCGGCTGGGGGACGATGGAATCCCGGCAGCGCTGCCGGATCCGTCTGGGGATCTCGTGAGGGAGGCCAGCACGACCTCCTTCCTCGTCGTTCGCCGCAGCGAGCTGCTTCGGGAACGGCGCACCTCACACTGCGTGGTCCCGTCATGATCCGCCGCTCCCCCTGGCTGTCGCTCGTCTTCGGCTCTCTCGCCTCGGCTCCAACTGCCCTTGCGCAGATCGAGTTCGCCGCGCCGACCCTCTCGCCGAGCGCTCTGGGAAGCGCCGCGGCGAGCTACATCCGCGTCGCGAACTTGAACCGCGACTCCTACCCGGATCTGCTCGTCTCCAGCGCCGCCGGCACGATGACGGCGCTCAATCAAGGTCCGCCGAGCTTCGGGTATGCGACGGCGCTGATCGCTGGTGTCGGCGGCGGGCGGATCTACGCCTCGGACCTCGATCGCGACGGCGACAGCGATCTCATGATCAGCGTGTTCCAGCCGCCGGAGATCCAGTTCGTCTTCAACGATGGCACAGGAGCCTTTCCCGGACCGATCTATCGACATCTGCTCACCGCGGATCGTTCCCTCTACGATCTCGCCGCGGCGAACTTCGACAGCAGCGACGCGGATCTCGAGATCCTGGCGGTGAAGCGCCTCACGACCTCGGGCTCGCCTTGGTATCTAGAGCTCTTCGACGCCGACTTTTCCGTGGCACCGCCGGCTCTGGCTTCACGCGTGGTCTGGGGACCGATCAACGGCGACGGGACGAAGGACGGCTTGGCCGTGGCCGATCTGGATCTCGACGGGGACCTCGACTTCTGGTGCTCGAATCGCCGTGTGTACGAGAACGACGGGGCGGGAAACTTCAGCATCGTAAGGACCGTCGGGCGCATCAACCCAGAAGGGCTCGCCATCGGCGATCTCGACGGCGACGGCTTGCCTGATCTCGTGCAGGCGACAGGGGTGCAATGCTGCGGAGATCCCGGCATCGCGATCTACGTCGGGACCCATCCCTGCGCCCCTCAGCTCGACTTTCGCGCGGAGCAGGGGGGCTTCGCCAATCGTTACGCCTACTTCGCCGAGACTGCCGACTTCGATCGCGATGGGCGGGCGGAGATCCTGGTCGGGCTCGAGCCGCCGCTGCTCTCCACGCAGTTCGAGGTCTGGATCCTCCCAACGGCGACCTCCGGCGCGCCCTCGGTCGCGGCGGGCACCTTGGTGGAGTCCGGCAACGCTTATGGCGCGGTGGTCGATGCCGATGCCGACGGGCTGCCCGACTACGTCAGCGTACGATCCGGTTTCGTGCGCGTCAGCCGGAACCAGAGCATCGTCGCCGGTGCAGCCGCGGAGCCTGTGCAAGAGCCGGAGTGGCCTCTACCGGGCGTTCCGCCTCGCCAGATCTGGGTCGACCAGCAGAACCCCGGAGCGATCCCTGACGGGACCTGCGGTGCCCCGTTCCCAAACCTCACCGACGCCCTCGCGGCGGCTCGCAACACCGATGTCGTGTATGTGCGGCCCGGTCGCTACAACTGCATCGGGCATGACCCCGCCGTATCCCTCGTCGTGCCCCCAGGTGTCAGCTTGATCGGCGTCGGCGGCCCCGCGCGGACATCGATCGAGGGCCTCGCCGTGGAATGCGAGTCGGGCTCTTCGCTCTCCGGCTTCACCCTCGTGAACAGCGGCGACATGACGAGCGCGGCGATGATCACCGCTCGCGGCGCCGAGATCCGCGGCAATGTGCTCTTCGGCTATGGCGCGGTCGACGGCATCGCCATCCAGGATGCGCTCGCGAGCCGCGTGGTCAGCAACATCGTGCACTTCTGCTCGACGGGGATCGTCGTCGAGTCGGCCACGACCGCGGGGACGAGGTATCCCACGGCTGAGATCTACTACAACACCGTCGTCGAGAATCGCGCCGGCATCGAGTATAGCGAGGCCAACGAGCTGCGCATCGTGGGGAACATCGTCGTCGGCAACAACACCTACGGCATCCATCACCACTGCAAGGGGCTCAACCTGAACGCGCTGCTCGTCGACTACAACTATGTCGCGGGCAACGCCAGCGGGAACTTCGTGACTACCATCGGGCTGGGGCAGCCCCCTTGCGCCTCGCCATTCCCGCTCGTGCCTGGTCCGCATGACCAGACGGCGGTGACCTACAACGCGGCGTGGTTCGTCGATGCTGCGGGCGACGATTTCCATCTCGCGCCGAGCTGCCCGCTGCGCGACGCGGGCGACCCCGTGCCAGCGCCGATCTGGTTGCGTACCGACGTCGATGGCGACCCGCGCTCCGTGAGGAGCTCGCTCACGGGGCCGATCTCGGGATTGGTCCCGGACATCGGGGCCGATGAGATCGCACTCTCGCGGCTAGATCTGGTGAGCGATTCCGCCAGCGTCACCTTCGTCACCCGTGATGTCGCGAACGGGAGGCTGGAGACGAAGCTCTTCGGCGGCGCGCCGGGGCTTTTCCCGCTCGGGAGCCCGCTGAACAGCCAGCTCCTCCTGAATCCGTTCGGGATCCTCTTCGTGACGCCGGCGGCGGGGCCGAATGCGAGCGGCGAGGTTCCGTTGCAGCTCCCGCTGTCACCCGGGATGTGCGGCGCCCGTGTCTATGTGCAGGCGCTGGTGCTCGATCTGGGCACGCTCGAGGGCTATCTCACGAACGCGATGGCCTACACGACGCGCTGAAGCCGCGTCGCGCGGGCAAGCTCATTCCTCCTCGCGCGGCGCGAGCGCGAAGAGCATCACCGCCGCGAGCGCCGCGCTGCCGAGGCAGACGATCGCCTGCCCGGTCTTGCCGAAGATCACGGCACCGATCCCCGGCAGCGTGAGCCAGATCACCGCCGTGCCGAGCACCGCGCAGCCGATGCCGCGCAGCAGCAGGCGCTCGGGATGGACGTCGGGCGCCGCCGCGGCGATCGGCTTCCAGCCCGGGCCGTCGGGGCGGATCTTGCGGTAGAACGCGACGAGGTGCGCGCGCGGCTCCGGGCGCGTGAGGTAGGTCGCGGCGAGCCAGGTGAGCAAGGTCGCGGACGCGACGATCAAGCTGCGGTATTCGGTCGGAAGCTCCTTCGTCGCGGGCGAGATCCTGAAGAGCGTGAAGAAGAGCAGCGAGCCGATCATCGCCGCGATCTCGCTCCACGCGTTGACACGCCACCAGAACCAGCGCAGCAGGAAGACCGCGCCCACGCCCGCGCCGAGGGCCAGCAGGAACTGCCACGCCTCGTCGATCTTCACGTTCGCCGCGATCATGTAGTAGCTGACACCGCCGCTCAGCAGCAGCACGAAGCAGGTCGCCAGGCGCGAAGCGCGCACGAGCTGGCGCTCGTTCGCGGAGGGGTTCACGAAGCGCATGTAGAGGTCGTTCACGAGATAGCTGGCGCCCCAGTTGATCTGCGTGCTGACCGTCGACATGTAGGCCGAGGCGAAGGTGACGAGCAGGAGCCCGCGGAGGCCGACGGGGGCGAGCTCGCGGATCAGCTGCGGATAGGCGAGCTCGGGGTTCGGCACGCTGGAGGGATCGGCGGCCAGTGCGTAGCCG
Source organism: Planctomycetota bacterium (assembly GCA_016719295.1). GTDB lineage: Bacteria > Planctomycetota > UBA1135 > UBA1135 > JADKAF01 > JADKAF01. The sequence goes on along the minus strand of JADKAF010000001.1, from coordinate 3,626,856 downwards.
CGGATCTCGGGGTGTAGCGCGAGGGCCGCGAACGCGACCATGATCCAGGGCCAAGGCCGCAGGCAGTAGTGCGCGAGCTGGAAGAAGAGCGTCGCCTTCACCGCGTGGCGCTCGTTCTTGCAGGACGCCATGCGCTGCACGATGTAGCCGCCGCCGCCGGGCTCGGCGCCGGGGTACCAGCTCGCCCACCACTGCGAGAGCACGAGTGCCGCGAAGACGCCGAAGGGCATCCAGGGGTCCGGTGCGGTGAAATCGGGCAGGAACGAGAACGCTTGCTCGCCGCCGCCGAAGCTCGTGCTCACCTTCTCTTCGAGGGCCGTGATCCCGCCGACGTGGTCCACCGCGACGATCGCGAGCAGCACGCAGCCCAGCATCGCCAGAACGAACTGCACGAGGTCGGTGACCGCGACGCCCCACATCCCCGAGAGCCCCGCGTAGAGCCCGGTCAGCGCGAGCATCGCCGCGACGAGCCAGAAGTCGCCCATGCCCGCCGATACGGACGCCGTAGCGCTCGGGTCGTAGAGCACCGTCTCCTTCAGCACGCCGGTCATCGCCTTCGTGACCCAGCCGATGATGATCGAGTTCATCACGACGGCGACGTAGAAGGCGCGGAAGCCGCGCAGGAACGCCGCGGGCTTGCCGGTGTAGCGCAGCTCGATCAGCTCGACGTCGGTGATCACCTCGGCGCGCCGCCAGAGCCGCGCGAAGACGAACACCGTGAGCATCCCGCCGAACGCGAACGACCACCAGAGCCAGTTGCCCGCGAGCCCGTACTTCGCGATGCGGCCGGTGACCCAGAGCGGTGTATCGGCCGCGAAGGTCGTCGCGACCATGGAAGTGCCCGCGATCCACCACGGCAGCGCGCGCCCCGACGCGAAGTACTCGACGAAGGAGGAGCCCGCGCGCTGCTTGAAGGCCAGGCCGATCAGCAGCGAGAGCGCGAGGTAGCCGATGATGATCGTCCAGTCGAGCGGGGCTAAGGGCATGGGGCGGGCAGCTCGCGGGGAAAGAACCCGCGATGCTGCCTAGCGCGTAGGGGCGTGCGCAAACACAAAGCGCGCGAGGGAGGCGAGCAGGCGCTCACGGAGAGGCGCCGACGTCGACGAGCTCCACCCGCACCCCGCCGTGATCGGACCCCGGCAGCTCGAACACCTCCCGCGTCGCGGCGCGCAACGCGCACCCGTGCAGCGCGTGATCGATCGGCACGCCGAGCGTCCGCGGCAAGCGGGGGAACCTCCAATAGCTCGGCTGGCGTCCGTGACCCACGAGCGAATCGCGTAGCTGAGTGCGCTCGAGCAGCTGCGAGAAGCGCGGCGAGCTCGGCGTCAGGTTGAGGTCGCCGAGGAGGACGTCGCGGGTGTTCCACTCGAGCGGCTCGAGATGCGCGAGGCCTGCGGCGCGTTGCGCGAGGCGCCACGGCTTCCCCGGACGTTGGAGGTGCACGACGCGGAGGCGCAGCGCGCCGGCCGGCGTATCGAGGGCGGCTTCGAGCCCCGGTGCATAGCTGACCGTAAGGCCGAGCGAGCGCACTTCGCGGAGCGGTGTCCGCGAGAAGAGGCCGAGCCCCGCGCCCTCCTCGTGCCACGCTTCCGCCGGGGAGAACGCGCGATGCGGGAGTTCCGTGAGCTCGCGCTCGAGGAGGCGGCGGAGCGGAGGTGTCAGCTCCTGCAGCGCGAGGACGTCGGGGTTCGTGGCGCGCAGCGCGTCGAGGAGCGCTGCCTGATTCCCGTTCGAGAAGAGCACGTTCGCGGTGACGAGCACGACGCGTGGCGCCGCGGCATCCGCTGACTCACTCGGCCAGGAGAGCCGCGCTTCAGGCCAGAGGTGGAACGCGGCCAAGAGCAACGCGAGCGACGCGCGGCGCGGCGCGCGCACGGGCAGCAGCGCGAGTGCGGTGGCCGAGCTCGCGAGCCCGCAGTGCCAACGCAGGTCCTGCAGGATCTCCCCGATCCAGAACCAAGGCGCCGCGAAGAGCGCGAGCTGGAGTGCGACGACGACGAGGAACGCCCCGGTCGCTCCGCAGCGAAAGAGCCGACGGAGGAGCTGGCGCACGGGAGCGCGCGAAGCGGCGCTGGTCGATTCGGTGCTCACGATGGGGGCACCTAGGATGCGCGCCGCGCGAAACGGACGCGAGCTTCTGCTCGCGCGCGCGGCGCGCAGGAGCTGTCGCGCTCTGCGATGCGAATCACTCCGCTGCGTTCCGCCCCGTGGCAGCTCCTTCTTGCTCCGGCGCCGAGCCCTGAGGCGTCGCCATGCCCGTTCCTCCTCTGGTGGCCTCGCTGCCGCGCCGCGGCGTTCCTTCGTTGCGTCTCGGGTCTCGTCGCTGCTCCCGACGACTGGCCTAGCTCGCGCGGTCCGCACGGCGACAGCATCTCGCGCGAGACGACGTGGAGCGCGGATGCGGCGGCGCCGCTCTGGCGCGCGGAGCTTCCTAGGGATCGACGGCTACTTTCCGGGTGCCAGCGACGAAGCGGTGTTCGAGATGCCGGAGGGGTTGCGCGGGAAGAAGCGCGGAAGGCCCGCGGCGCGGATGATGGAGACGGGTGAGGTCCTCGTCGAAGTGCGTCGCGCGCGTCGGACCCCGCGAGTCTCTTTCGTAGCTCAGCCGTTGCCCTTCTGCCGCTCGTTCTCGACCACGATCGCCCGCAGCTCCGCGAACTCCTCCTGCTGCCGCAAGAGCTCGAGATCCGGCGCCGTGTCCATCTGCTCGAGATCGGCGTAGCCCGCCTCCACCGCCGCGCGGAGCCAAGTGCGCGCCTCTTCGAGGCGCGAGCTGCGCTGCGCGTCGTCCGTGGTGAGCGCCACCGCGCGCGCCTGCACGCCCGCGGCCATGCGCAGCGGGAAGGGATCGCCGGCCGCGACACTCGCGATGCGCTGCGCGGCGTCGGCCGCGCGGTCCGCGTCGCGCTGGTCCAGGTAGACCAGGCCCAAGTGCCACGCGCAGAAGAAGAGGAGGCGCGGCGAATCGCCGAGGCCGGGTGCTAGGCGCGCTGCTTCGCTCTCCAGGCGCCAGGCTTCCTCGAGCGTCGCTGCGGCGTCGGCAAGGTGGCCGAGCTCGCGCTGTTGGTCGCCCCGGTTCATCAGGGTGCGCGCGAGGTTCGCGAGGTAGAGGGGCACCGCGGGGGCGATCTCGATCATCTCGCGGCCGATGCGCACGGCGGCAGCGTAGCTCGCGAGGCGCTCTTCGGCGGGGAGCTCGGCGCGGCTCTGGAGGAGGGCCAGGTTGTTCCACGCCGTGGCGAGGAGGCGCAGGATCTCGATGTCGCTCGGTCGCTGCGGACGCGCGAGGTCGAGCAGCTCGATGCAGGCGCGCGTGGAGGCGATGGCGGCGGCGTAATCACCGCGCCCGCCGTGCAAGCTGCTGCGCGCCTCGAGCAGCGCGGCCGCGGCGAGGAGGCCGCTCGGCGTGGCGAGGATCTCGGCGCGGTGCGCGGCGAGGAGGGACTCGCCGCGCTGCGTCGCGCGATCGGCTTCGTCGACGAGCTCGAGCTGGAGACAGGTCTGGGCGAGATTGCCGAGCGCGACGAGGGCGTTGGCGAGGGAGCGGTCGCGGTCGTTGTGCAGGCTCTCGATCTCGACGATCTCCAAGTCCAGCTCCACGAGCTCGCGATAGGTTTCGAGCGCGGCGCGCGGGTCGCCGCCGAAGCTCTGGATGTGCGCGCGACGACCGAGGGCTTCGTCGAGGTCGAAGAGGACGCTGGTGTCGCCGGGGAAGCGCCGACGGCGCTCCTCGAGATGCTGCAGGCACTCCGCGATCGAGGCGAGCGCGCGCTCGTTCTGCCCGAGGAAGCTCGCGCACGCGGCGATGCCGCCCGTGCCCCAGCCGAGGAGCTGCAGCACCGCGAGATCGCGGCCGCGCTTCGCTTCGAGGGCTTGCACGATCTCGAGCTGACGCTCGTGGGCTCGGAGCGCCTCTTCGAAGCGCCCGAGCTGCTGGAGCAGGAAGCCCGCGCGGAACGCAGCGTAGCCCACCTTCTCGAGCAGCTCGTCGTCGTCCGTCTTCTGCTCGAGCAGCTCCTCGTAGAACGCGAGCGCGCTCTCGAGGAGCTTCCGTCGCACGGGCTCCAGATGCGGGGCCTGCAGGAGCTCGTCCTGGGCGACCTGTGTCAGCAGGAGATCGACGGCGCTCTCGGCGCGCGCGAAGTTCTCGGCGGCGATGTCGCGTTGCCGTGATGCTTCCTCGCGGGCTCGCTCGGCGCGGGCGGAGCTCTGCTGCGCCGCGTCGCGCTGGCGCTCGGCTTCGACGAGGGCCTTGCCGATCTCCACGTTCGCCTGGTGCTGCTGCCAGCCGAAGACGAGCGGTCCGCCGATGCAGAGGAGGGCGGTGCACGCGATCGCGACGCTCGCGGCGGGATGGCGCTGCACCCAGCGTTGCGCGCGGACGCCGGTGCCGGGGCGCCGCGCACGGATCGGGCGCAGCTCCAGGACGCAGCGGAGATCGTCGGCGAACTCCTGCGCGCTGGGGTAACGGCGCAGCGGATCGCGGTCCATCGCGACGAGCACCACCGTCTCGGCGTCGCGCGGGATGCTCGGGTTCCGGAGACGCGGTGCGGGCGGGTTCGCGCCGAGGACCTTCATGCGCGTGTCCTCGAAGCTCGTGCCTTGGAACGGCTGATGCAAGGTCAGCGCTTCGTAGAGCAGGAGCCCGAGCCCATAGACATCGCTGCGCGCATCGATGCGCGCGAGCTCGCCGCGCATCTGCTCGGGGCTCATGTAGAGCGGCGAGCCGATCGCCTGTCCGGTGCCGGTGAGCTTCGTGCTGCCCGCGGTGCTCGCGAGGCCGAAGTCGAGCAGGAGCACGCGGCCGCTCGCGGTCAGCATCAGGTTGCTGGGCTTCAAGTCGCGATGCAGCACACCCTGGTCGTGCGCGTGCTGCAGCGCCTCGGCGATCGCGAGAGCGATGCGCATGCAGGTCGCGACCCAGGAGCCCGCGTAGAGCGCGGGGAGCGCGCCGGAGCCCGACTCAGAGGCGCTCGTCTCGCCGCGCGCGCCGCTCTCCCCGCTCGCGCGCTGCGCTGCGCGCGAGCGCGCGACGCAGGCCGCGACGGCGGCGTGCAGATGGCGACCGGTCAGCTTCTCGGGGCTCTGCCCGCGGAGCTCTTGCAGCGCTTCCTCGAGCGTGGCGCCGCGCACGTACTCCATCGCGAGGTAGGGGAGGCCGCCCTCGGTGCCGCCGGCGAAGACCGGGACGATGCCCGGGTGCTGCAAGCGCGCGAGCGCCTCGAGCTCGCGTTGGAAGCGCTCGCGCGCGCCGGCGAAGTAGAGGAGCTCGGGGCGCACGAGCTTCAGCGCGACTTGGCGGCCCAAGCCCTCCTGCTCCGCGACGTAGACGACGCCCATCCCGCCGCCGCCGAGCTTTCGCAGGAGGCGGAACCCGCCCAAGCGCTCGGGGAGCTTCCCGCTCTCGCCTTCGAAGCCGAACGCGCGCAAGAGCTCGACGCGCCGGCGCAGCGCGTCGGCATGTGCGGGGTGTTGTGCGCAGAAGCTCTCCAGAGCCGAAGAGCCTTCGCGATCGATCGCGTCGAGCGCTTCCGCGACGAGGGCGTTCATCGCGTCGTCGACCGGGGCGTCGGTGGCGCGCGTCGGCTCGTCGGGGTGGTGGGGAGAGGGCATCGGCGATGGGAGGAGCAGGGCTCCGGCGCCGACACCGGCGCCGGCGTAGTGTAACCGTCGATCGCGTTCGCCTTGCGGCTCGCGTCGCGAGCGACGTGGTGCGGAGATGGCGCGCGCCGCATGACCGCGCACGCCGCGCTCGTGGCCTGCCTCGCGCTCGTCGCGTGAGCTTCGAAGAGAGCGGAGAGCGCGCGGGACAGCGCGCTGCCGCTCGGCCGGCGCCGCTCCTCTTCACCGTGCTCTCGCTCTCCCATCGGCCCTGCGAGTTCCATGCGCGTGTCTCGCCAGCGAGGTTCCGCTTCCGACCGAGGGGTCGTTGAATCACGGCATCGGCCGACCGATCTCTCCGGCGACCCCGCCATTCCCGGCGCGCGGCTCTCCCGCGGGTCGGGCTGGGGTATGCTTCGAGTGACCGGCGGTCTCGCCGCTCTTCTCTGCCGTTGCCGACGCATGACCCTCGAGGATTCGAGAAGCGCGAACTCCCCAGAGCTCGACGCGCTCATCGAGAGCGCGTTTGCGGGCGACGCCTCCGCCGTGCACGCGCTGATCGAGCGGAACCTCCCCGGACTCCGCGCTTATGTGCGCTTGCGCTGCGGCCCGGCGATGCGTCTCAAGGAGTCGACCTCCGACATCGTGCAGTCGACCTGCCGCGATGTGCTGGAGAATGTGGAGCGCTTCCGCTACCGCGGCGAGGCGGGGTTCCGCGCTTGGCTCTTCGCGACGGCCATGCGCAAGATCGCCGACCGCGCCGAGTACTGGGGAGCGGCGAAGCGCGCTGCGGGTCGCGAAGTGCCGATGCACGACGAGGAGCGCTCGACCCGCGGCGTTCGCCAGCTCTACGCGTCGATCTGCTCGCCGAGCCAGGAGGCGATGGGCAACGAGGCGGCCGAGCGGCTGGAGGCCGCGTTCGATCGCCTCTCCGACGACGAGCGCGAGGTGATCGTGCTCGCGCGGGTGGTCGGGCTCACACACACGGAGCTCGCGGAGCAGCTCGGCATCAGCGTGGCGGCGTCGCGCACGCGCCTCTTCCGCGCGCTGGCTTCGCTCTCGCAGGCGCTGGGAGAGGCGTCGCCTTCGAGCTGAGCCCGCGTCAGAGCCCGCGCGCGGCGCGATGCGCGTCGATCGCCGCCTTCGCTTCGGCGAGACCGAGCCCCGTCTCGGCGCGCAGCGCCTTGATCGCGGCGATCATGTGATTCGCTTCGGCGAGCGCGCGCACCTCTTCCGAGAGCTCGACCTTGCCGTCGGTCGCGAGCCCGAGATGGCGGAGGATCAGATCGAGCTTCCGCTCCATGCGCTCCAGGCGCGCGGCCTCGTTGCGTCCGCCGCCGAACAGACCTTCGAACATCGATGGCTTCCCGGGTTGGAGTTCGAGGAACTCGCGCTCGGTGCGCGACGTTCGTCGGCCTAGGATACGCGAGGTGGGCGCTCGCCTCTCGAGCGCGCTCGCCGCGGCTCCCCTCAACTCTCGCCGAGCAGCGATGCCCGTTCACTCCTTCTCCTCCCTTCGTGGTCGCGTCGAGCACTTCGAGCTCGAGAGCCGCCACTTGGCGTCGAACCTCCTCGGCGACCCCGCGCGCCGCAGCATCGCGGTCTACCTGCCACCCGGCTACGACGCGAGCACACAGCGTTACCCACTCTGCGTGGGGCTCGCGGCGTTCACCGGCAGCGGCCTGAAGTACCTCGCGTGGTCGGCGTTCGGAGAGACGCTGCCGCAGCGCTTGGAGCGCCTCGTCGCGGAAGGGCGCATGGGTCCGGTCGTGCTCGCGCTACCGGACGCGTTCACCTCGCTCGGCGGGAATCAGTACGTCGATTCACCGGCCATGGGGCATTGGGAGCGCTGGCTGCTCGAGGACGCGCTGCCCGCGATCGAAGCGCGCTATCGCGTGCACCGCGAGCCCGCGCGGCGCGTGATCTTCGGCAAGTCGAGCGGCGGCTACGGCGCGCTGTGGCATGCCCTGCGGCACGGCTCGCAGTGGGGGGCTGCGATCTGCCACTCGGGCGACCTGGGTTTCGAGCTCCTCTACGCGCGCGACTTCGCCACCACGCTCGATGTGCTCGCGCGCCACGGCGGCTCGATCGAGACCTTCCTCGCGAAGCTCGCGCGCGAGCCGAAGCTCTCGGGCGGCGACTTCCACGCGCTGATGGTCCTCGCGATGGGGGCCAGCTACGACCCCGATCCTTCCGCACCAAAGGGCATCCGCTTGCCCGTCGATCCGCACACCGCGGAGCTGGTAGCGGAGCGCTGGGAGCGTTGGCTCGCGTTCGATCCCGTGTGCGCGATCGAGACGCCGCGCGCGCAAGAGAGCCTGGGCTCCCTGCGTGCGCTCTTCCTCGACTGCGGGCGTCGCGACCAGTACCTGCTGCACTACGGCCTGCGCCGCTTCACGCGCCGCCTCTCCGCGCTCGGCATCGCGCACGAGCATCAGGAGTTCGACGACGACCACTCCGGCATCGACTACCGCCTCGACGTGTCGCTGCCGTGGGCCTACGCCCACATCACCGCCTGATCCCCAGAGACCGAACCTTCGGTCCGGTTGGAGATCAGATCCAGACGTCGTAGGCCTGGGTCAGCGAGACCGTGCCGCAGATATCGACGACAGCGGCCTGCACCGAGAAGGTGAACGGCACGGTGGAGGCGGGGAAGGTGATGCTGAAGACGCCGGCGCCATTCGTCGCTCCGTTGATCGGGATCACGAAGCAGGCCGGGTTGATCATGAGGTCGAGCGACTGCGTCATCGGGAACGGGCAGGTCGCGGGCGGCAGCGGCAGCGCACCGGCTTGGCAGGGGCAGAGCGAGAAGAAGAGCACGCAGGGCGAGAGCGGCGCCGCGGTGATCTGGTAGGTGTGCGGCAAGGCCGTGCTGTTCACCAGGTTGCAGGAGGTCGAGCCCGGGATCGACCCGTTCACCGTGAGGTCGTTCACGAACGGGAACCCGGTGGTCTGCGCGGCGAGCGGGGCGGCGGGCAACGCGGCGAGGAGCAGCAGGGCGAAGGTGCGGAGGAAGCGCATGGTCGTGGATCCGGAACGAGAGGTCGGGTGGTGGAGGAGAGGCTACTGCGCCTCTGCCTTCCCTACCGGCAAACGGCTCCGCGCGTGACCCGAGAAACCGAACGTACGGTGCCAGAGCAGGGTCTCAACGGTGTCAGCCGTTGAACCAGCAAGCATCTCTCCGGTTAGTAACCGGAGGATTTTGCTCTGGCACCGTACGTTCGGTTTGCTTGGAGATCAGATCCAGACGTCGTAGGCCTGCGTGAGGAGCAGCGCGCCGCAGGTGCCGACCACGGCGCCCTGCACGGAGAAGCGGAACGGAGCCGACGACGCGGGGAAGGTGATGCTGTAGACCCCGGCGGCGTTGGTGATACCCCCGAACGAGAAGGTCGGGCAGCCCGCGGCGATCATCACGTCGATCGACTGGAACATCGGGAACGGGCAGGTGGCGGCGGGCAGCGGGACGAAGCCGCCCGAGCAGGGGCAGAGCGAGTAGAAGAGGAAGACGGGCGAGCTCGGCGCGGCGGTGATCTGGTAGGTGTGCGGAGAGCCGACGCTGTTCACCAGGTTGCAGGAGGTCGAGCCCGGGAACGAGCCGTTCACCGTGAGGTCGTTCACGAACGGGAAGCCGGTGGTCTGCGCGGCGAGGGGCGCGGCCGGGAGGGCGGCGAGGAGCAGAGCGGCGAGGGTGCGGAAGAGGCGCATGGTCGTGGGTCCTGTGCGAGGCGTCGGGTGGAGGAGAGGCGAGGCGTCGTCGCCTCTGCACTCCGGACCGAAAGGCGCTTTCCTTCGTGACCGAAGATCTCGGTCCGGTGGCGGAACCGCCGATCCGGATCCGCAAGCGCGCGGCGGCCGTCGGCGCCTTCAGCGCGCGACGCGCGCCGCCGGCCGCACCGAAGGCCCGTCGACCTTCCGGAGCTTGTCTCCGAGCTCCGCGCGGAGCGCGTCGGCGGCAGCCTCCAGCTGCGCGACGATCGCGGGATGCTCCGCGGCGACGTCGCGCGTCTCGCCGGGGTCGTTCGCGAGGTCGAAGAGGCTGAGCTCGATGCGGCGTTGCTTGTATGCCGCAGGAGAGCCGCCGGTGCCGCCGGCCTTGGCGTCGAGCGTGCGGTAGGTGTGAGGGAAGCAGAGCTTCCAGCGTCGATCGCGCATCGTCTGCAGCTCGCCGCCGGAGTACCAGCCGGCGAGGGAATCGTGCGGCGAGCGCGCGCCGTCCGCCCCGAAGAGCAGCGGCGCGATGTCCCGGCCGTCGATCGGGTGCTCCGGCAGCTCCGCGCCGATCTGCCGCGCGAAGGTCGGTAGGAGATCCATCGTGGAAGCGAGCTCGTCGCACGTGGCACCGGCCGGGATGCGCCCTGGCCAGCGCGCGATCATCGGCACGCGCACTCCGCCCTCGAACATCGTGCCCTTGCCTTCGCGCAGAGGTCCCGCCGAGCCCGCGTGCTCGCCGTACGAGAGCCACGGTCCGTTGTCGGAGGTGAACACGACCAGCGTGTCGTTCGCGACGCCCGCGCGCTCCAGCGCGTCGAGCACCCGTCCCACGGAATCGTCGACCTCTTGCAGCACATCGGCGTAGAGCCCGCGGCCGCTCTGCCCCGCGAAGCGCTCCGAGGCGAAGAGCGGGACATGCACCATCGCGTAGGGCAGATAGAGGAAGAACGGGTGCTGGCCCTGCCGCTCGATGAAGTCGAGCGCGCGCGCGGTGCAATCGCCGAGGAAGCGCGCTTGATCGACGCCATCGACCTCGGGATCGGCGATCGCGTTCCCTTCGTAGATCGCGAGCGGCGGGTAGCCGCGCTTCCGTCCCTGCGCGTCGGGAGGCAGGTTCGCGAAGTCCGGGTGCAGCGGCCACATGTCGTTCGAGTACGGTAGCCCAAAGAACTCGTCGAAGCCGTGCGCGAGCGGCAGATGCGGCTCGAGATGTCCCAAGTGCCACTTGCCGTAGATCGCGGTGGCGTAACCGCGCTGCTTGCAGAGCTCCGCCAGCGTGAGCTCGCGAGGTGCCAAGCCGTGGCGATCGCCGGGGCCGAGCGCGCCGTGGATGCCGACGCGCACGTGATAGCAGCCCGTGAGCAGCGCCGCGCGCGACGCGGAGCAGACCGCGCTCGGCACGCAGAAGTCGGTGAAGCGCATCCCTTCGGACGCGAGGCGATCGAGGCGCGGCGTCGGGGTCGCGCCGCCGAAGGGGCCGATGTCGGCGTAGCCGAGGTCGTCGACGAAGAAGACGACGAGGTTCGGCGCGCGCGGTGCGGGAGTCGGCGGCGGCGTGCTCGGGCTCGGATCGCTAGCGCAGCCGGCGAGCAGGAGAAAGAGGGCGAACGCCGATGTCGACTGCATGCTCATGCGGGCTACCTTCGCCGTCCTTCGACGAGCGGGATCGAGGTCCAGACCGTCGCGTGGGCGCCGCGGCGCCACGCAAGGAGGGCGCGCAGCGCGTCGCTCCGCTGCGCGCGCCGGACGCGCGAGGAGCGCGCGAGCTCGGCCGCGTTCCGGAGCTCTTGCCTGCGCGAGAGGCGCTGCTGCTCGGCGGGGGTGGTGCCGTGGAGGTAGGTCGTGCTCATGGCGCCCGTACGCGGGTGGAGCGGAGGCTGCGAGGCAGAGGATCGCGAATGGTCTGCCGCCGGAGCAAGCTTCCTCGTGGACCAAAGGGTCGAGAACCGCGCCGCGGATCCTAGAATGCCCCCGCGATGAAGGTCCTCCTCGCCTCGATCAGCTTCGCGACGCCCTACCAGCCCCAGCGCCAGTTCCTGGCGCTCGGCTATCTCCACGCCTACGCGCAGGCCGATCCCGAGATCGCCTCCCGCGTGACGATCGTGCATCGCAGCTACGACCCCGCGCTGCTCGGGCCGGAGGAGATCGCGGCCCGCATCGCCGCCGAGGAGCCGGACCTCGTCGCCGCGACCTGCTACGTCTGGAACACGCCCGACGTGCTGCGCACGATGCAGGAGCTGAAGCGCCGGCGCTCGCAGGTGCGCGTGCTGCTCGGCGGCCCCGAGGTCTCCTATCACTATGAGCGCGTGCTGCGACAGCACCTCCAGGTCGACTGGGTCGGCGTAGGCGAGGGCGAGCTCACCTTCCGCGAGCTGCTGCGCGCGGAGCTAGGGCTCGAGGGGCCTTCCCTCGAGGAGATCGCAGGCCTCGGGCAACGCAAGGTGCGGACGCCGTTCCTGCCCGCGCCGCGCCCGTATCTCGCCGATCTCGATCAGCTCCCCTCGCCGTATCTCACGGGCGTGATGGACCTCGACCCCGTCCGACAGGGAGCGCTCTACCAGACCGCCCGCGGCTGCCCCTTCGTCTGCTCCTTCTGCGACTACGGGCGGAACCAGCCTTACCACGAGTTCTCGCTCGCTCGCGTGCGCGCGGAGCTCGAGCACTTCGCGGCACGCGGCGCGAAGGTGCTCTTCAATGTCGATCCGACCTTCAACTATCGCAAGCACCGCGCGGCGGAGCTGCTGCAGCTCGCGATCGACCTCGATCTCCGCGCGCTGCATTGGATCGAGATCTTCCCGACGCTCCTCGACGACGAGCTCACCAGCTTGCTCGAGCGCTCGCCGCTCGTGTTCCTCGGCGTCGGCATCCAGACCACGAACCCGCGGTCGATGCGCGCGGTGCGGCGCGTATGGCAGCCCGAGCGCGTGGCTCCCTTGCTCGATCGCTTGCAGGGGCGGCCGAACGTGATCACCAGCTACGAGATGATCCTGGGCTTGCCCGAGGACACGCTCCAAGACTTCAAGGACACCTTGTCCTGGACCTACGCGCGGCGGCCCGCGGATCTCAAGTCGTTCAACCTCGCGATCCTCCCGCGCACGCCGCTCGAGAGCGAGGTCGAGCGCTACAAGATCGAGTTCGACCCTGAAGTCGGGCACGAGGTGCTCGCGACGAGCACGATGACGCGCGACGAGGTCGCGACCGGGAAGGCGATCAACGACTGGCATCGCCTCCTCCAGAGCCTCTTCCTGCGTCTGACGCGCTGGATCGATCGTCCCGCAGCAGAGGTGATCGAGGACTGGGCATTCCGCGCTCACGAGATCGGCTACTCACGCGCGGCGATCGAGGCTCTGCACACGCACCGCATCGCGCCCGCCGTGGTGGAGGAGCTTGCGCAGCTCTGGCAGCGCTTCGTCGCGGACCACTGCGAGCGGGAGCATCGGTCCGATGTCAGCGCCTTTGCGCGCGAGCAGCTCCGCTATCACCTCTATCGCCGGCGTCGCACGTGGACGAGCGCTTTCCTCGCCGATGTGCGCGACCTCTACTTCGGCGAGCCCTACGCCGAGCTGCACCACGTCGGCGTCGTGACGGCCGCTTCCGTGCCCGAGGTCGCGCGCCGGCCGTTCGCGCCGGACGTGGCCGAGAGCGCCCCCTGGCTCCCGAGCGACGTCGATCTCCGCGCGTTCGCCTTCGACTTGAACGACCTCCACCGCACGATCACGCGCAAGGCCGTGGAGCAGCTCTCGCCGCGCGCGCTGCAGGCGCTGCTCTTCACCGACCCGCGCAGCGGCGCCGCTCGAGTCCTCGAGATCGACGAAGCGACCATCGCTTTCGTCGAGCGCCTGGACGGCCGCCGCACGCTGCTCGAGATCCAGCGCGAGCTCGAAGAGCTCTTCGGCCCGCGCACCGCTTCGGCCCTGCCCGCGCTGCGCCGCCGCTTGGAGCGCGAGGGCCTCTTCACGCCGCCCACCTACGACGAGAGCTCCGCCGCGCTCGGGCGCGCCACCTGGCGTAGCGCGTTCCCCGAATCGCAGCGGAGCTACCACTGACCGCTGCACAGGAACGGTTCCAGGCAGCGTTGCTGTGCAGTGGGATTAGCCGGTGCGCTGGATCAGGTGGTAGCCAAAGGCGGTCTCGACGATGTCGCTCGTGTTGCCGACCTCGAGGGCGTAGGTTGCCGTCTCGAAGGCCGGCACCATCTGGCCGCGGCCGAACTTGCCGAGGTCGCCGCCCTGCTTGCCGGAGGGGCAGTCCGAGTGCTTCTTCGCGAGGTCGGCGAAGCTCTCGCCAGCGGCGATCTGCTGGCGCAGGGCCTCGATCTGCTGGCGCGCTTCTTCCTTCGTGCGCGTGGCGCTTGAGCGCTGGGAGCCCTTGTACATGAGGAGGATGTGGGAGGCGCGGACGGTGCTGGACATGGGGCGCTGCCGAGGGATGGATGGGGGGAAGAGAGCAATGTAGCCCGAGGGAAAGGAACGACTCAAGTCGGGGCGGTGGCGGCGTCGATCCCGGAGGACGATCTCCAGTGGCCGGGCTCCTCCCGGCTTCTCGTCGCTCACCGGAGCAGGACCGATGCACGTCGCCCGCCCGCGCACCTCACGAGGGTTCACCTTGGTTGAGCTGCTGATCGTGGTCGTGATCCTTGGGATCTTGGCCGCGATCGCGATTCCGCAGTTCGCCAACAGCACGCGGGACGCCCAGGTCACGAGCCTGCAGACGAACCTGAACGTGCTGCGGAGCTCCGTGGAGAACTACAAGTTCCAGCACGCGAGCCGCTATCCCGGCTATCCCGCGGGCGGGGGCTCTCCGGATCCGGCGGTGTTCGTCGCCCAGCTCACGCAGGCCAGCAAGTCCGATGGCTCGACGGCCGCTCTGGGAACCACCGGCTTCGACTTCGGCCCCTATCTCAAGGAAGCCCTCCCGGTGAATCCGGTGAACGGCCTGAGCACGGTGAAGTTGCTCGACGACTCGACGGCCTTCCCGACCGCCGCCGATGGCGCGACGGGTTGGATCTTCAAGCCGCTCACCGGGAAGCTCCGCGCGAACTCGATCGGCACCACCGCTTCGGGCACCGCGTACTTCGACTTCTAGAGCGCGCGCGCTGCGCGCTCGCCCCGCGCAGAGGAGGAGGAACGCGATGCTCTTCGCCCGCCGTTCGCCGATCGCGGTCGATCTCGGCACCCGAGCGGTGAAGCTGCTCCAGCTGGTGCAGCGGCACGGCGAGCTCTTCGTGCAGGATGCCGTCTGCGTCGAGATCGAGCCCGGAGCTCGCGACGCGGCCGAGCGCGCGCTGCGGGCCGCTCACGCCTTGAAGCTCGCGTATCGCCGCGGCGAGTTCCGCGGCCGCGAGGCCATCGGTGCGATCGCGCTCGAGCGCACGACGACCCGCTCCCTGCGCGTGCCGCGTCACGAGCTCGAGGACCTGCAGGGCACGATCGCGCGCGACGCCGACGAGCTCTTCGGCCCGGAAGCCGAGCACTACGCCGCGCAGTGGCTGCAGGTCGGCGAGCGCATCGAGCGCGGCGAGCATCGCACCGAGATCCTCTGCTGCTACGCGCCGCAGGCGGCGATCCGCGAGAGCCTCGACGGCTTCGCCGAGCTCGGCCTCTCGGCGACCGCGCTCGACCTCGATGCCTGCGCGATGGCGCGCCCGTTCGCGCGCCGCGGCGAAGGCGCGCTCGCGCTGCTGGAGCTCGGCGCGCAGTCCGCGCGCGTCTGTCTCCTCCGCGAAGGGGAGCCCGTGCTCATGCGCGTTCTCTCGACCGGCGGGGAAGCGTTGCTCGCGCGCCTGCGCGAGCGCCTGCATCTCGATCGCCGCGCGCTCGACGAGCTCGCCGCGGAATGCGCGGGAGCCTCCGAGCGAGCCGAGGAGCTCGAGCGAGCCTTCGGCGGAGCGCTCGAAGCGCCGTTGGAGGCCCTCGCGGCGGGGCTCTCCGAGTGCCTGCGCTATGCGGCGGCCTCCGGCGCCGGCCGCGGCGTGGAGCGCGTGCTCCTCGTCGGCGGCGCCGCGGAGATCCCCGGCTTCGCGCCCTTGCTCGGCGCGCGCCTGCAGCTCTCCGTCGAAGTCGGCGATCCCTTCCGCGCGATCGGCGCGACGGGCGGCCTGCCGCAGAGCCTGCGGCGCGGGCGCAGCACCTATGCGACCGCTTTGGGCCTCGCCCTGCGAGGGCTCGCGGCATGAAGTGCGCGATCGACTTCCTCCCGCTCGGCTATCGCGCGGAACGCCGCGCGCGCCTCACGCTGCGCACGCGCTTCCTGCTGGCGCTCTTGGTGCTGCTCGGCTGCGTGTTGACGGAGGTGACCTTCCGCTGGCGCCGCGCGAGCTTGGAGCACGTGGCCGAGCTCGCCGAGGAGCATGCGCGCGAGATCGCCTCGCGCGCCTCCCGAGCCGCCGACTTCGAGGATCAGCATCTCCTCTTCTCGGCCGAGCTCGAGCGCTGGACCCTGCCTCTCCAGCTGCCCGCCGCGACCCTCGCGCTCGAAGCACTGCTCCGCGCGACGGGAGAGTCGATCGGCCTCGAGCGCTTGAGCTGGTCGCACGACTTGCTGGCGACGAGTCCGCGTCCCGAGCAGCTCGAGCTCGCTGGCGGCGCGAGCGATGCGCACGCCCTCGCGGCGTGGCTGCGCGCGCTGGAGCAGGAGCCCGTCCTGCCCGCGGTGGAGCTCGAGAGCTCGCAGCGCAGCATCTCGACTCGCGGAGGGGCGCTGCAGTTCCGCGTGCGCTCAAAGCAAGAGCCGGAGCTTCGGCGATGAACCTCGCACGAGAGACGCTGCTCTTCGCCCTCGTCCTCGCCAGCGGCGTCGCGGGCTACGCCTGGCTCGGCCTGGCCGCGCACGAGCGCGCCTTCGATGCGCTGGAGGAGCGCGTGCGCGTCGCGCACCGCCGCGTCGACGAGGAAGAGGAGCGCACCGCGCATCTCGAGCAGCTGCTGGTCGATGTCGCGTGGCTGCGCGAAGCGCTCGACCTCGTGCGCGAGCGCATGCAGGACTCCGAGGGCACGCCGCAGTTCCTGCTCGCGCTCGCGCAGGTGCTGCGCGCTCATGGTCTGGATGCCGAGGCGATCGACCCCGGTCCGCGCGAGGAGGCCCCGCCGCTGCTGAAGCAGAAGGTGCAGCTCGAGCTGCGCGGCAGCTTCGCGCAGATCTTGAAGCTCGTCGCCGCGATCGAAGCTCTCGCGCCGCACTGCCGCGTCACCTCGCTCGAGCTGACGCGCGCGACCGCGCCCGCCGGCGCGGAGCCAGCGGAAGTGGGGTCGCTGCGTGCGCGCTTCGAGGTCGTGCGCTTCTGGAGCGAAGACCCGTGAGCCCGCGCAAGGGCGACTTCTGGCGGCGCCTCCGCGCCGAGCTGCGCGCCAAGCCGCGGCAGGCGTTCGCGCTCGTGCTGCTGGTGCCCGTGCTCGTCGCGGTGTGGCTGCCTCTCCTGCTTGCCGGCGAAACGGCTCCGGCACCCGCGACCGCCATCCCCGACGCGCTGATGCAAGGCTCCGCGGCCACCCGCCGCGCCGACCTCGGTGCCGTCGCGCGCCTGCGCCCGCGCCTCGCGAGCTGGATCGCGCCGACCCATCCGCTCGCGCCCGCGCGCGATCCCTTCGCGAGCACGGCCGCGAGCGCGCCCGCCGAGCTCGCCGACGCACCCGAGCGAGCGACGCCGACCACCGCCGCCGACGACGCGGCGAACGAGGCCGCGAGCGCCTCCCGACTGCGCCTCGGCGCGACCTTCCTCTCGCCTGGCCGCCGGGCCGCGGCGCGTATCGACGATCGCCTGCTGACGCAGGGGGAGCCCTTTGGAGTCTTCGTTCTCGAAGAGGTCGGCCCGCGCTGGGTGAGCCTGCGAGGACGACATGGCCGATACAGGCTGGAGATGGTGCGCGGCGGAGGCGGCTAGTGCGAGTGACGGCGCGGAGGAAGTGGGAGAACGCGAGCGCAGCCGCTCGCGCGCGCCGCGTCGCTGCAGCGGCGCTGAGCGTGCTCGCGCTCGCGCCGGCGCTCGCCGCGCAGAGCGACGAGCGCGTCACGTTGAACGTGCGCGACGAGCCGCTCTCGGCGGTGCTCGAAGGGCTCGCCGTTCAGCATCGCCTGAACCTCGTCTCGGCCGAGGTCGGCGACGGGCGCGTCACCATCAACCTCTACGACGTGCCGCTCGAAGAAGCGCTGCGCCAGGTGCTGGCCTCGAAGGGCTTCTCCTTCGTGAAGGAAGGCAGCTTCTATCGCGTGCTGAGCTCGGAGCAGCGCGCACAGCACGATCAAGCGCTCGACGCGTTCGAGACCAAGGTTTTCGCGCTCAATCACCTGACGGCGTTCGAGGCGCAGACGCTGGTGCAGCCGATGCTCTCGGAGGAAGGTAGCGCGGCCGTGACGGGCGGCGGGGGTCTCGGCGCGCCCGGCGGCAACAACGCGGCCGCCGTAGGTGCGAGCGCGAGCGCGGGCGGTGCCGCGCTCGGCGCGAACGTGCGCCAGACCGCGAGCCCCGAGATGCTGATCGTGAGGGAGCGCCGCTCGCGGATCGCCGAGGTCGCGAAGGCGCTGAAGGACCTCGATCAGCCGCCGCGCCAGGTGCTGCTCGAGGCGACGATCCTGCAGATCGACCTCGGCGAGGAGAACCGCCTCGGCATCGACTTCAACGTGCTCACCGGCACGGCCATCGGGGATGTCGTCACCGGCACGGACATGACGGGGCTCCCGACCTACGACGTGCCGGGATCCGCGCTGGCCGACGGAGTCTTCTCGGGGCGCACCTTCGACTTCACGGCCTCGCCTCCCGCGGGCGGTCTCTCGATCGGCTATGTCGGCAGCCACGTCGCGGCGTTCCTCGAGGCGCTCGAGGAGACGACGAACGCGACGATCGTGAACAACCCGCGCGTGCTCGCGGTGAATCGTCAGGAAGCGCAGATCATCGTCGGCGGCCGCGTCGGCTACAGCACCGTCACGCAGAACGACAACTCGTCGATCGAGCAGATCAACTTCCTCGACGTCGGCTCGCAGCTCGTGTTCACGCCGTACATCGCCGACGATGGCTGGATACGCCTCGATGTCCATCCGCAGAACTCGAGCGCCGTCGTCGATCCGGTCTCGGGGGTTCCGTCCGAGTCCACGACGGAGGTCACGACGAGCGTGATGGTGCGCGACGGTCAGTCCGTCGTGATCGGCGGCCTGATCGCCGAGCGCGTCTCCGAGCTGCGCTCGCAGATCCCGTTCTTGGGATCGCTGCCGGTCTTGGGCGTCCTCTTCGGGCGCACCGAGGAGAGCCTCACGCGCACCGAGCTCGTGATCCTGCTGACGCCGCGCATCCTCGACGCGGCGGCGCAGGCCGCCGAGGTCGAGCGCGCGCGCGAGCGCTTCTCCGCGGCGCGGAGCGCGACCTGGGAGAACCTCTCCTGGTATCTGCGCCCCGTGCAGGCGCGCCGCTGCGCGGCCGACGCGGAGGTGCTGCGCGCGCGCGGCGATCTCCGCGGCGCGCTCTCCGCCGCCGAGCGCGCGACGACGCTCGACCCGACGAACGTGAGCGCGGCTCTGATGCGCCAGGATCTCTTGAAGCGCCTGGCGCTCGAGCGCGCGCCGGAGGACGAGGTCGGGATGAGCCTGGGCGCGCTCCGCGGTTTGAAAGCCCAGCTCGCCGAGAACGGCAGCAGCGGAGGTCGCTAGCCATGCGAACGATGCTCGCCAGCGCGCGACGCTCGACCGCGCTCGCCTTCCTCGTGCTCTCCGCGTGCGTGGCGGTCGAGGAGCCGCGCGGGACCGAGCTCGATGCGGCGGCTTGGGGCCGCGAGCGCGCGGAGTTCACGACGCGGCTCGCGTTCGAGGCGGCGCAGCGCGGCGAGCCTAGCCGCGCCCAGCAGCTCCTCGACGATGCGCTCGGACAGGATCCGCGCTACGTGCCGGCTCTGGCTCTCCGGACGCGCCTCGCCCACGAGACGAGCGACATCACGGGGGGCCTGCGCTATGTCGCGGCCTGGCGCGCCGCTGCGCCGGAAGACGCGCAGGCGCTGCGCCTGCAAGGGCTGCTCTCCGATGCGTCCGGCCGCCACGACGAAGCCGAAGCGCTGCTGCGGCAAGCGCGCGCGAGCGCACCTGGCGATCCGCGGGCGGGCTTCGATCTCTACCTGCACTATCTCTCGCGCGGCCGGGAGGCCGACGCGGAGGCCGTGCTGCGGGAGCTCGGCGGAACGCGCGCCGACGCGGCGCCGCTCGTCCAAGGCGCAGCGTGGTACTTGGAGCAAGGGCGCGGCGAGCAGGCGCTCGCGGCGTATCGCGAGGCGCGGCGCCTCGCCCCTGACGATCACTCCGTCGCGGGCCATCTCGCGATCGGCGCGTGGTCGCTCGGGATGCACGGCGAGGTGCTCGAGATCGGCGAGCAGCTCCGCCGCGCGCGCGCTTGGAGCAACCCGATCTCCCGCTCGTGCTCGCCTCGGCGCGCTTGGAGCGCGGCGATCGCAAGGGCGCGCTGAAGGAGCTCGATCTCGTCCCCGCGGAAGCTCGCGACGCCGCGTACCGCGCCCTGCGCGGCGAGGTGCTGCTCGGCCTCGGCGCCGCGGAGGATGCGCGCGCGGAGCTGCTGCTGGCGACCGAAGAGGAAGCTACGTGCCGCGTCTGGCTCTCGCTCGGCTGCGCGAGCTTGCAGTGCGGCTTCGCGAGCGAAGCGCTGCGCGCGCTGCGTCAAGCCGAGCGCACGGGAGCGACGAGCCCGCAGCTCCACGCCCTGATCGCCGCGGCACAGGCTGCGCTGGGCGCCGCTCCCGCGGCGCGCGAGAGCCTCGAGCGCGCGCGCCGCGCGGGCGCCGATCCCGCGGTGCTGCGCGAGGTCGAGGAGCTGCTCGCGGAGGAGCGCGAGCGTTGAGCTCGGAGCTGCTCATCGCCGGAGCGGCGGCGCTCGTCGCTTCCGGATGCGCCTGGCTCGTCGCGCGGCAGCGCGCCGTCGCGGCGGAGCGCCGGCGCGTCACGAGCTTCGCGGAGCGCTCGGGGCTCGAGCTCGGCGAAGCGCGCGCGGGCCGCGAGCTCGGGCAGCTCGCGGAGCAAGTGGAGGAACTCCAGCGCCGCGCCGCGCGCGCGAGCCGTTCCGAGCTGCGCTTGCGCGTCGCCGAGGAGGAGAGCGCGCGACTGCGTTGCATCCTGGAGACGCTGCCCGACGGCGTGATGGTCTTCGAGGGCGGCGAGCGGCTCGTCGCGGCGAACGCCGCGGCGCGGAAGCTCCTGCGCTGCCCCGAGGACGGCGCGCCCGCGCTCGCGACGGCGCGCGGCGACGCGGAGCTCCTCGCGGCGATCCGCGAGGTCCTGCGCGCCGATCTGGCGCGCGGCCTCTGCGCGCGCAAGGTGGAGCTCGCGGGCCGCGGCGAACGCGAGCGCGCGATCTGGCGCGTGCGCGCGCTCGTCGCTGACGGCGAGGCCTGCACGGGCGTTCCACGCGCGGTGCTGCTGCTCGAGGATCAGAGCTTCGAGGAGGCCTCCGCACGCATGCGCTCGGAATTCGTCTACGGCGTCTCGCACGAGCTGAAGACGCCGCTCACCTCGATCCAGGCCTCGCTCGAGATGCTGGTCGAGGACGAGGAGGACGGCGGCGGCGTCGCGGCCGAGGACCGCTCGCGGCTCCTGCACCTCGCGCACGGCGAGAGCGTCCGCCTCGCGCGCATGATCCAGGAGCTGCTCGAGCTCGCGCGCGTCGAGGCCGGGATCACGCAGGTGCGGCGCGAGCGCGTCGAGGTGGCGCCGCTGCTCGGAGAGCTGCGCGAAGCGCATCGACCGCTCGCGGAGCGCAAGTCGATCGAGCTCGACTGGCGGGTCTCGCCGTACGTCCCCGCGTTGCAGGGCGATCGCGAGCTGCTGCGCCAGGCGCTCGTGAACCTGATCAGCAACGCGATCAAGTACACGCCCGAGGGCGGCCGCGTCGAGCTCGACGCCGCGCTCGAAGGCGAGGAGCTCTCGATCGCCGTCACGGACACCGGGATCGGCATCGGCCCCGAGGATCTCCCGCGCATCTTCGACAAGTTCTACCGGGCGTCGCAGGCGCAGAGCTCGCGCATCCCCGGCACGGGTCTCGGCCTCCCGCTGGCGCGCTATCTCGTCGAGTCGCACGGCGGGCGCATCGAGGTCGAGTCGGTGCTGGGGCAAGGCAGCACCTTCCGCGTGCGCTTGCCCGTGCTCGCCGCCGGTGGGGAAGAGCCCGTGCTGCAGCTCGCGTCGATCGGCGGCTGGAGCGGAGGTGCGGCATGAGCGCTGCCGAGAAGAGCGCGCCGAGCGAGCCGCTGATCCTCGTCATCGACGACGATCCGGCGATCCGCATCGCGATCGGAGTCAAGCTCCGCGGCTCCGGCTTCCGCGTGGCCGAAGCGGTCGATGGGCTCGACGGGCTCGAGGTCTTCGCGCGCGAGCGGCCGCAGCTCGTGATCGTCGATGTCGGCATGCCGCGGCTCGACGGCTACTCGTTCACCGAGCGATTGCAGAGCACGCCCGAGGGCCGCGGCGTGCCCGTGGTGATCCTCACCGCGCAGGACTTCGCCTTGCCGGAAGAGGTGCAGGGGCGCATCCGCGTCGCGAGCTTCCTGATGAAGCCGTTCTCTCCGCGCGAGCTCGTGAAGAGCCTCCGCGGTCTGCTCGCGGAGGCCGCGTCCTAGCATGCGCTGCGACGAGCTGGAAGTCGGCCGCGTCCTCTCGCTCTGCCCGGACGGCGCGCTCGATCACGAAGCCGCTCCCGAGCTCCTCGCGCGCATCGACCGCGCACTCGCGGGGGCGCAGCGGCGCTTCCTCCTCGACCTCTCGCGCGTGCCCGCCGCGGACTCCGTCGGCCTCGAGGTGCTGGTCGCCGCGGCGCGTCGCATCGGCGAGCAAGGCGGGCGGCTCGGGCTCTGTGGCCTCGGCGAGACCTTGGCGCTCGTGCTGCGCTTGACGCGTCTCGAGGGGCGCTTCGAGATCCTGCCGAGCCGCGAGCAGGCGCTCGCGCGCCTGCGGGCGGAGGACTGAGCGATGGTGGAGCTGCTCCAAGGGCATGCCGCTCCGCTCGGCGCGTTGCTCGTGCAGCGCGGCGCGCTCTCCCCGAGCGATCTCGAGCGCGCGCTGCGCGAGCAGGCGAGCTCGCCGCTCGAGCGCTTCGGCGAGATCCTGCTGCGCCTCCAGCTCGTCGAGGACGCGGTGCTGCGCGCCGTGCTGGCCGAGCAATACGGGCTGCCCTTCGCGCGCCTCGAGCGGAAGCTCGTCGATCTCGGGATCGCCGGTCTCCTGCCGCGCGCGTTCTTGCAGCAGAGCCGCCTCGTGCCGATGTTCCAGGTCGAGGGCGAGCTCACCGTCGCGGTGGACGATCCCACGAACCTGCCCCTGCTCGACGAGGTCGCGCGCCGCACGCGCTGCCGCGTGCTGCCGGTGGTCACGGCCTCGGAGGATCTCGACTGGGCGCTGCAGAGCTTGCTCGGCGACGAAGAGCGCCGCTTCGACATCCAGGACTTCGTCGATCGCATCGATGAGGGCGCGGTGCAGCTCGTCGAGCGCGCCTCCGAGGATCTCTCCGAGCTCGAGGAGGTCGCGGGGCTCTCGCCGGTCGTGCGCTTGGTGAACTTCATCCTCTATCGCGCGATCAAGGACGGCGCTTCCGACATCCACGTCGAGCCCGACGAAGGGCGCTTCCGCGTGCGCTATCGCATCGACGGCGAGCTGCGCGAGATCATGACGCCGCCCGAGCGCATGCACCCGGCGATCGTCTCGCGCATCAAGGTCATGGCCGACCTCGATATCAGCGAGCGCCGCCGGCCTCAGGACGGCCGCCTGCGCGTGCAGCTCGAGCGCCGGGCCGTGGACCTCCGCGTCTCGACGCTGCCGACGATCCAGGGCGAGAAGGTCGTGATCCGCGTGCTCGACCGCAGCTCGATGCGCGTCGATCTGCCGAACCTCGGTCTATCGTCGCAGGACTTGGAGCGCTGGAAGGAGCTCATCGCGAAGCCCGACGGCATCCTGCTCGTCACGGGGCCAACGGGCAGCGGGAAGACCACGACGCTCTACGCCGCGCTGCAGGAGATCAACCACCCCGATCTCAACATCTGCACCGTCGAGAACCCGGTCGAGTACCACGTGCGCGGGATCAACCAGATCCAGGCCGGCGAGCGCGGTGGCGTCGGGTTCGCGGATGCGCTGCGCGCGCTGCTGCGGCAGGACCCGGATGTCATCCTGATCGGCGAGGTGCGCGACGCGGAGACCGCGGCGATCGCGGTGCAAGCCTCGCTCACCGGCCATCTCGTGCTGGCCACGCTCCACACCAACGACTCGCCGAGCGCCGTGACGCGCCTCGTGAACATGGGCGTCGAGCCCTATCTGATCGCGGCCTCTCTGCGCGGCGTGCTCTCGCAGCGCCTGATCCGCAAGCTCTGCGGCGCGTGTCGGCAAGAGCTGCGCGTGCCGGAGAGCCTGCGGCGCCGCCTCGGCGAGCTGGTGAAGGACCGCAGCTTCTTCGCGCCGAAGGGCTGCGACGCGTGCCGCGGCACCGGCTACTCGGGGCGCATCGGGCTCTTCGAGCTGCTCGTCGTCGATGATCTGCTCGCCGATCGCATCAGCGCGCAGCCGGACCTGGCGGAGCTGCGCCGCACCGCGCGCGCGAGCGGCCTGCGCGCGCTGCTCGACGACGGCATCGCCAAGGCCGCCGAGGGCATCACTTCGCTCGAGGAAGTGCTGCGCGTGGTGTCGTCGTGAGCCCGAGGCCCCGCGAGCCGCACTCGATCGGAGCGCACGGCAAGGGCGCGCCCGAGCGCGGCCTGCGGCCACGATCGCGGCGCGTCGAGCTCGCGTCGGCGGAGGAGCGCAGCGAGGCTTCGCTGCGTCTGCCGCTGCGCGAGCGGCTGGCCCTGCTCGGCGAGCTGCAGGTGCTGCTCGAGAGCGGGATCCAGATCCCGGCCGCCTTGGCCGGTCTGCGCGCCGAGTGCGCGAACCCGCGTGCGGCGGCGGTGCTCGACCGACTGATCGCGCGCGTGAGCGCCGGCGCACCGTTCTCCGCCGCGGCCGCGGCCTGCGGCGCGGCCTTCCCGCTCGCGACCGTGCATCTTCTGCGCGCCGGCGAAGCGAGCGGTCGGCTCGACGAGATGCTCGCGCGTCTCGTGGCGGCGACCGAAGCCGAGGCAAACCTGCGCTCGCGCCTGCGCTCCGCGCTCACCTATCCCGCAGTGATGGCCGGCGTCTGCTGTGTGGTCGTCGCGTTCCTGCTCACCTTCATCGTGCCGCGCTTCGAGCGCCTCTTCGCGGGCAAGGAGGCGGTGCTCCCCGCGCCGACGAAGATCCTGCTCGCGCTGAGCTCGTACTTCTCGCGCCACGGCCTCGTGCTCCTCGGGCTGGCCGTGGCCCTCGCCGTAGCGCTCGCGCTCTGGCTGCGCACGCCGGCCGCTCGCGCGCTGCTCGATGCGTTCTGCCTGCGCTTGCCGATCCTCGGACCGATCCTCACGCGCGCGGCGCTCGCGCGCAGCGCGAGCACGCTCGGTCTGATGATGCAGTCGGGAGTGCCCGTGCTCGTCGCGCTGGAGCACGCCGCCGAGGTCGCCGGCAGCGCCAAGCATCGCGCCCTCTGGGGCGCGGTCCATCGCGAGGTGGCTTCGGGCGGTCGCCTCTCGGCGGGGCTCACGACGGCGAGCGGCGTGCCGGCCACCGTGCGGCAGATGATCGCCGCGGGCGAGGAGGCGGGCTTCCTCGACCGCGTGCTCGTGCGCATCGCGACCCATCTCTCGAACGAGGTCGAGAGGCGGCTGAAGGACCTCGCGAGCTTGATCGAGCCCGCGATGGTGATCTTCATGGGCATCGTGATCGGCTTCGTCGTCCTCGCGATCCTGCTGCCCGTGTTCGCGCTCTCGCGAGGAGCGGCGGGATGAACGAGATGCGCGCTACCGATCCGCGGAGCAGCACGAACGCCGTCGAGCGCATCGCGCAGGACCTGCTCGAGGCGCTCGATGCGCTGGGCATCGTCTACGAGTGCGCGGAGAGCTTCTCGCGCCTCTTCGATGCCGAGGCGATCGCGAGCTTCGCGCTCGAGCGGGTGCTGGAAGCCGTGCAGGTCGAGCGCGGGCTGGCGCTCCTCGATCGCGGCGGGCTGCTCATGCCCAGCGCGGAGCGTGGCGCGGCGGCGCAGCTCCTCTCGCCCGCGGCGCTCCAGCGCCTGGCGCAGCGCGGGAGCGCCGCGTTCTTCCACGCCGAACCCGCGGATGGCTTGCTCGCTCCTGGCGCCGGTGAGCGCGCGCTGCTCTGGGCGCCCATCAGCGACGGCCGTCAGAGCTTCGGCGCCCTCGTGCTGCTCAGCGAGCCGGGGGCGAGCTTCGTCACCGCGGATCTGAAGCTGGTCACGGCGGTCGCATCGCAGGCCGCGATCGCGCTCGGTGGCTGCATGCACTTCGCCGCGGTGCTGCTGGAGCGCGCGAAGCTCCACTCGGTGATCCAGGACAACGCCGAGGGCATCGTGGTGCTGGAGCCCGATGGCCGCGCGGCGCTCACCAATGCCGCGGCGCGCACGCTGCTCGAGCTCGCGCCCGACGAGCCGGAGGGCTTCGACCTTCTGGCGCGCTTGACCCCGAGCTGGCGCGGCGTGGAGGGGCTGCAGGCGCTGCGACGCGGCGAGCTCTCGGAGCTGCGGCTCGAGCTCGTGCGCGGCGAAGGGGCCGCGGAGCGCGCGATCGCGTGCGCGGCCCGCGCCGTGCGCGGAGCCGACGGGCGCATCGCGAACCTCTTGCTCTCGCTGCACGACCTCACCGAGAAGCGCCGCGAGGAGCGCGTGAAGCGCAGCTTCCTGGCGCTCGTCTCGCACAAGCTGCGCACGCCTCTCGCAGCGGTGAAGGGCATCGTCGCGATGCTGCAGGACGAGAGCAGCGCGTACGCGCCGAGCGCGGTCGAGCGCGCCGAGCTGCTGCTCGCGGTCGACGAGCGCGTGGACGAGCTCGCCGGCATGGTCGATCGCTTGCTCGGGATGGTCGAGGTCTTCGAGGGCTCGTGGGCTGCGCTCGGCCGCGCGGATCTACGTGTGGTCGCCACGCAGGCGCTCGAGGCCTGCGCGGAGCGCGCCGCGAGGCTCGGCGTCGAGCTCGCGTGCACGATCGCCGAGGAGGCGCGCTGCGTCTCGATCCCCAGCTCGCGTCTGCGCCTCGTCCTCGACAACCTCCTCGACAACGCGCTGAAGTTCGGCGCTCGCCGCGGCGGGCGGATCACCATCAGCGCGCAGCTCGATGGCGCGGAGCAGGTGGCGCTCGACTGCAGCGACGATGGGCCGGGGCTCTCGCGTCGCGACGGCGCGGTGCTCTTCGAGACCTTCCGGCAGCGCGACGAGGAGTTCTGCGGGAGCGTGCCAGGCATGGGCATCGGCTTGGCGCTCGTGCGCGAGATCGCGCGCAAGGTCGGCGGCTCGGCCGAGCTGGTCGGCGGCTCGGGCTCGCGCTTCCGCGTGCGGCTCCCGCGCGCGCGCATAGCAGATGGGAGCCTCTCCATCTAGATCTGCGACCTTGCGTCGCTTTGTAAGATCTGCAATGCGCGAGCGGCGGCGCACGCCAGGTGCGCAATGCATGCTCAAGCTGCACGTCCGCGACATCTGCCGCGTTCGAGGACTTGTCTTGCACAGAGACGGCGCGGCAGCATGCTCCGCCTGTAGTCGCCCGCGACGAGCGCCTCTAGGCAACGACGGCGTCGATCGCCCTCCGGTGTGACTTCTGAGCATGCGCTCGCACGCGCGAGCAGTTGGTCGAGTCATGAGCAGCGCCACGCTGCAACCGAAGCCCTCGGCTTCGATCCTCTCGGCGGACTTCCCCGCTTCGCTCGTCGTATTTCTCGTCGCACTCCCGCTCTCGCTCGGCATCGCCGTCGCTTCCGGCGCAACGCCGCAGTCGGGACTCATCGCCGCGATGATTGGCGGCATCGTCGTCGGCCTCTTCAGCGGGGCACCGCTGCAGGTCAGCGGACCGGCCGCAGGCTTGACTGTGATGGTCTACGCCTACGTGCAGAAGTTCGGCTTGCCGAGCTTGGGCATCGTGGTCGTGATCGCGGGTCTCTTGCAGATCTTGGGAGGTCTCTTGCGCATCGCGCGCGCGGCGATGGCGATCTCGCCCGCGGTGCTGCACGCGATGCTCGCCGGCATCGGTGTCCTGATCACGCTCGGGCAGGTGCACGTGCTCTTCGGCGCGAAGCCGAAGGGCGGCGCGCTGGAGAACCTGAGCTCGCTCCCGCAGTCGATCGCGGAGACGAATCCGCAGGCGCTGCTGATCGGAGCCGTGACCTTGGTCGTGCTCTTCGGCTGGCCGAAGGTCGCGAAGCGCTTGAGCTTCCTGCCCGCCTCGCTCGTCGCGATCGTGGTCGGCACGCTCGTGTCGCTGCTGCTGCCGGGCGGCTTCGCCAAGGTCGAAGTGAGCGGCAGCCTCTTCGATGCGCTCCATCTGCCCGTCTTCGGCGATCATGCGCTCGGCGAATACGTGGTCGCCGGTGTTGCGCTCGCGATCGTCGCCAGCGCGGAGTCGCTGCTCTGCGCTGTAGCGACCGATCAGCTTCACTCGGGCCCGCGAGCGAACCTGGACCGCGAGCTGCTGGCCCAGGGGCTCGGCAACACGGCTTCCGGTCTCCTCGGCGGCTTGCCGATCACCGGCGTCATCGTGCGCAGCTCGGCGAACATCGCCGCGGGCGGCAAGACGCGCTGGTCGGCCACGCTGCACGGCGTGTGGATGGCGCTCTTCGTGATCTTTCTCGCCGGGATCCTCTCGCGCGTCCCGATGGCTGCGCTCGCCGCCCTGCTGGTGCAGGTCGGCGTGAAGCTGGTGAAGGTCAAGGAGATCAAGAAGGTCGCGGCGTTCGGCGACCTCCTGGTCTACGTGGTGACCATCGCCGGGGTCGTGTTCCTCAACCTCCTGTGGGGCATCGGGATCGGCTTCGCCCTGGCGCTCGTGCTGCTGCTGCGCCGCCTCTCGCGACTGGACGTAGAGAGCGTCGAGACTGGATCCGAGGTGGAGGTGCATGTTCGCGGTAACTTGAACTTCCTCGCGGTTCCCGCGCTGGTCGCACGGCTCGGCGTTCTGCCGGCACATCGCACCGTGCGCCTATGCTTCGAGGTGGATCAGATCGACCACGCTGCGATCGAGGCCGTGCGCGGATGGCGCGCGGGCTACGAGCGTAGCGGCGGCAAAGTGATCAAGGATTCGCTCGATACGCTCTGGCGCGAGCTCATCGGTCGTCCGGCCTAGCGAGAGCGAACCATGTCCCACGCTGCCGCGGTGGAGAGCTGGCTCGCGTACAGCCGCCCGCTCCTGCCCATCCAGAACCCGCTCTGGGCCTTCGTGCACAACAACATCCTCCTGCAGTGGGAGGACCGGCCCTTCCGGCGCGCGGTGCGCGAAGCCGCCGCGCTCTATCGAGCGCGACCCTACGAGAGCGAGCGCTTCTTCCGGCGCCAGCTCCGCCGCGGGCGCGTCGAGCGCGCGACGCTCGGCGAGGTGCTGCTCGCGCGCTGGCCCGCGGAGCGCGAGCGCCCGCGCGACGCGGAGGAAGCCGTCGTGCGCTTCCTCGCGGAGCCCGATCTCGGGGACGACGTCCCGCCGGAGCGCCTCGTTCCGGGTCCCTCCGCGGAGCACTTGCTGCGCTACTCGGTGCGCGATCGGCCGCTGCAGGACTGGCTCGTGCCGATCATCGCGAGCTACCTGGACCAGGGTCTCGCTCCCTGGCCGAATCCCTTCGCATCGGAGGGGCTCTGGGCGTTCTTCGTCGCCTCGGTGGAGAGCACTCCGACCTTCGGCTTCGAGTGGGCCCCCGAGCTGAAAGCGCGTCTGCGCCGCCATCGCGAGCGTGGGCTCGGGCTCGAGGAGCTGATCCACGAGGAGGTGCGCTCCGTCGCCTCCGCAGATGACGCCGCGTCGTACGTGCTCCAGACGCTCTTCGTGCTGAAGGGCTGGTCGGGGATGGTCTGGAAGCTCGAGTCCGAGCCGCAGGTGGCGCCCGCCGAGGTCCCGCACCTCGAGCTGAAGGAGTGGCTCGCGGTGATGCTCGTCTCGATGCACGCGCTCGACGAGGCGCTGCGCCGCGATCACCCGCATCACCGCGCCCCCGTCTACTCGCGCAACACGATCGGCCTCGGGCGCTTGGAGCGCTGGCAAGAGGCCTACGAGCGGAGCTTCGGCGCGCAGCTCCTGGCGACCCTGGAGCGCGACCTCGCGCGGCCGCTGCCACGCCGCGAGATCGCGGCCCAAGCGCTGCTCTGCATGGACGACCGCGAGGAGTCGATGCGCCGCGTGCTGGAGGGCCCGGGGTACGATATCGAAACCTATGGCGTGGTCGGCTTCTTCAACTTCGACATGAACTTCCATGCGCTGGGCGCCGGGCGCGCATCGCGCCAGTGCCCGCCGGTGGTCGAGCCTTCGCGCACGATCCGCGAGCTGCCGGTCGATGAAGGCGGACAGGACTGGGCGCGCTCGCGCACCGCGGACAAGCTCGGCGCGTCGCTGGCCCTCGCGCTCTATCTGCAGTCGCGAACGCTCGTGCGCGGCTTCTTCGTCTCGCTCTTGGCCGGCCTGCTGAGCTTCCTCCCGCTGGTCTTCAAGCTGCTGCTGCCGAGCCGCGTGCACGTCTGGCGCCGGCGTTTGCAGTGGATGGTTCTGCCGCGGCCTGCGACGCGCATCGAGATCGATGCCGCGGGAGGTTATTCGCCCGAGGAGCAAGCGCAGATCGTGCGCTCGATCCTGCGCACCGGCGGCCTCGTGCGCGACTTCCGATCGCTCGTCGCCGTGGTGGGCCACGGCTCGACCACGAACAACAACCCGCTGCGCCAGGCCTACGGCTGCGGCGCGTGCTCCGGGAACCCCGGCAAGCCCAACGCGCGCTCGTATGCGCTGCTCGCGAATCGGCCGGCGGTGCGCGCGCGCCTGCGCGAGCTCGGCATCGAGATCCCGGACGCGACGCTCTTCGTGCCCTTCTTCCACGACACGACGCTCGACGAGATCGAGCTGCTCGATCGCGCGCTCGTCCCGCCGGAGCGCTTGGAGGAGGTCCTCGCCCTCGCCGAGCGGCTACAGCGCGCGGCGAAGGTCAATGCCGCGGAGCGTTGCCTCAGGTTGCTGCCGCGGCAGGCTCCGCGCTCGCCCGAAGCGGCTTACGAGCACGTCCAGGATCGCGGCCACGACTTGGCGCAGCCACGCCCCGAGTACGGGCACAACCGCGTCGCCGCGTGCATCGTCGGCCGGCGCTCGTGCACGCTGCGCTCGTTCCTCGATCGACGGAGCTTCCTCGTCTCCTACGACCCGACCATCGATCCCGATGGCAGCGTGCTGCGCGACGCGGTGCTCGGCACCGTGCCGGTCGCGGTGAACATCGCGATGGACTACTACTTCTCGCGCGTCGACAACGACGGCTTCGGCGCGAGCTCGAAGCTGCCGCTGAACGTCGTCTCGTTGCTCGGCGTCATCACGGGCTCGAAGAGCGACCTCCGCATCGGCCTCGCGCGTCAGCAGATCGAGCTCCACGAGCCGATGCGCATCCTGGTCCTCATGGAGGCTCCGGCCGAGCGCATCCGCGCGCTCGTCGAAGGACACGGACGCCTGAAGCGCCTGGTCCACGGAGAGTGGATGCGGCTCGGCAAGATCGACCCCGAGAGCGGTGCGATCGAGCTCTGGAGCGAGGGCGAGTTCCGACCTTGGCGCGCGGTCTGGCCGGAAGCGCCGATCCTGCGCGACGCCGAGCTCGCTCCGGTCTTCGATCGGCACCGCGATCATGTCGTCGGCGTCGCGGGAGGGCGGGCGTGATGAGCCTCGAGCTGCTCCTGGTGCCCTTGCTTCTGGCGGTGCTCGTTCCGCCGGCCGTGCTCGGCTTCGCGCTGCTGCTTGGCATCCGGTGGCGTGCGGGTTTCGAGCCGCGCATCGCCGCGCTGCATTCACTCGGCGTGCTCGCGGCGACGGCCGCGGTCCTCTATGCGTGGCTGAACTCCGGAGAGGGGTTGTACGAGACCGTGCTGCCGCCGACGCTGGATCATCACGGCTACCGCTGGCTGCCGATGCTGCTCGTGGATCGCATCGGGCTGACCTACGCCGCGCTGGTGGCGCTGGTGTACCCGGTCGTGGTGCGCTTCTCGATCCCTTCGTTCCATCGCGAGCCGGGAGCCTCGCGCTACTGGTTCCTCGTGACCTTGCTCGGGGCGGCGCTCTGGCTGCTCTGCTTCGCCGGCAACGTCGACACGCTCTATGTCGCCTGGGAGGTGATCGGCATGAGCTCGGTGATGCTGATCGCCTTCTTCCGCGGGCACGTGCGCGCCGCGCAGAACAGCCTGCGTGCCCTCGTCTACTACCGGATAGGGGACTTCGCGATCCTGCTCGCGGCGGTGCTGGTCCACCACAGCTTCCCCGATCAGCGCTTCGCCCACTTCTCGAGCGACGTGCTCGCGCACGATGCCCCGCTGGTGGCGCTCGCGCTGCTCGGAGGCTCGCTGGCGAAGTCCGCGCAGCTCCCGTTCTCGCCGTGGCTGCATCGCGCGATGGAAGGCCCGGCCGCCTCCAGCGCGATCTTCTACGGCGCTCTCTCGGTGCACCTCGGGCCCTTCCTGCTCCTGCGCACGCGCGAGCTCTGGTTGCCGCAGGACGGCGTTCGTGCGGCGATGCTCGCGGTCGGCGGCCTCACGTCGCTGTGGGCCACCTTGGTCGGGCGCACGCGTCCCGACGCGAAGACCTCGCTCGCCTACGCGACGATGGCGCAGATCGGCATCATGTACGTCGAGCTCTCCCTCGGCTTCGAGCGCGTGGTACTCGCGCACATGTTCGCGCATGCCGGGCTGCGCACCTGGCAGTTCCTGCGCTCCTCCTCGCTCATCCAGGACTTCCAGGACAACCCCGTCTTCGCCGGGAGCCTGCGCCTCCAGCGCCTCTCGTTCTACGAGCGCCTGCTCCCGCTCGCGCTGCAGCGCAAGCTCTACCTCAGCGCCGTGCGGCAGTTCTGGATCGACAGCGTCCAGACGCGCTTCGTCGTGCGACCCTTCTTCGCCTTCTTCCGTACCGTAGCGATGCTCGAGGATCTTTGCCTCGGGCGGCGCGTCGATCGCCGGAGGCACCGATGAGGAGCGACCTCGACGCACGCGAAGAAGATCCGCACGCCCTGGGCTGGCCCGTGCTCGGGGGGGCTCTCGCCCTCGCGACGTGGTTCGCGCCGACCCATCTGCTCTTCGTCTTGCTGCTCGGCGCAGCCATTGGCCTCGCCGTGGTGCGGAGTCGCTTCGCGTTCGCGCTGCGCCGCGGGCGCTTCGACCTCCTGCCGCCGCTGCTGGTCCTCGCGCTGCTCGCGGCGCACGGCGAACGGCCGTACTCGGTGGCCCTCGCCATCACCGCGCTCGTCCTCGTCGGCGGTGCGTTCCCGTTCCACCTCTGGATGGAGTCGCTGAAGCTGCGCTTGCCCGCGCTCGAGATCCTAGCCCTCATGCTGGCGCAGCCGGGGCTCGTGCTCGCGGTGCACATCCTCGGTCCGCAGACCGCGACGGTGGAGCCCGGCGTGCGCGCGTGGCTCGCGCTCTGGTTCGTCGGCACGGCCGTCCTGCACGCCGGCCTGTCGCTCATCCGCCGCGATCCGCTGCGCGCGGTCTTCGCGCTCGGCCTCTCGCAGTCGGCGCTGCTCGTCGCGGGCGCCATCGCGAGCGACGCGGGCTTCGCCGCCGAGCTGCTGATGCTCCTCGGCACCAACCTCGGGCTCGCCGTGCTGATCCTCGTCCTCGACGATCTGCGCCGGCGCTTCGGCCTCGCCGAGCTGGCTCCCGACAACGGCTTGGCCGAAGTGGCACCCACCTCGAATCGCCTCTTCCTCGTCGCCGGCTGGCTCTTCGTCGGCGTCCCCGGCGGCGTCGTCTTCTTCGCCGAGGACCTGGTCTTCCACACGCTGCTCGAGCGCTCGACCGCCGCGTGCATCGGGATGATCTTCGCCTCGGTGCTGAACGGCGTCGGCTTCTATCGGGTCTACCTCGGCGTCTTCAGCGGGCGCCCGCGCCAGCTCGTCGAGGCGCTCGGCGAAGAGCGGCGCTGGCTCGCGCCGCTGCTCGTCGCGCTGGTGCTGACGACCTTGCTCTTCGGCCTCTGGCCGCAGCTCTTGCTCGCGCAGCTTCATTAGCGGGGTAGGGCCGGAGCCCCGCTAGCGTGTTCGTTGGTGCGACGGCGGACGCGGCGCTTGCTTCGCCGCAGGGCTGGCGGAGCGGTCGTCGCGGTTCTCGCGTCCGAAGGTGCGCGCTCGTGGCAGGTTCGGGTGCCGATCGCGCGTCGACGCGTCCAGCGAGTGGCTGCACACGTGAAGCGAGGAGCGAGAAGCGTTCGAACGCAGGACCGCGCAGGCGCTACGCCCGGCCCTGCGGCGAAGCAAGCGCCGCGCCCGACGCGCGCGAACCACGTCGATGGTGTTCGAGAGTCGACGCGCGAACGACGCGAACGAGAAACTCGGAGCCTCGCGCGTCGTTCACGTCGCTTGCTGCGCCTTTGCTCCGTTTCTTGATTCGGCGAGGTTCGCTCGCGGTCGGCCGGCGGGCTTGGCGCGCGGCAACTCGTGGATGTCGAGCAGGCCGTGCCGACGCCAACCGGTGGAGAGGAGCCAGGTCGAGGCGGGTGCGACAGCGACCACCACCGGCGCAATCGGGTTCGACGCGATCGGCGGGCGCTCCATCCAACCATCGAACACGGGCGCGCTCGAGCACTGGTCGATCGACGATGGCGCCACGACGCCGTGCTTCTTGCCGTTCTGCAACACGTAGCGCAGCGCATGGCGAGCCTGCGTCGGCGTCGAGATCACCTCGTCGTGATAGCGCTCGGGGAACACCTTGCCTCTGCGACCCCAGAGCTTGTTCAACGCGCGAGCGAGCGGGCTCAGCAGAGCGTTCATGCCGCGTGCGACGTGCTCGCGATCATCGGCCTCGACGAGGAGGTGCAAGTGGTTGCCTTGCACGGTGTAGTGGATGATCCGCATTCCGTGGCGATCGCTGCTCGCGCTGAGCGCCGCGAGAACGAGCTTCAGCGCGCCACCGCGGCGCAGCGATGGCAGACCATCCGCCAAACGCACGGTGATCAAGAGAGGCTGGCCGCGCTTCTTCATCGCGCGCTGACGGTGCGGCATGCCGGGAACGGCGTTCTTCGGCTTCCGTCCCGCGCCCTTCCGCTTGCCGCCATGCTGACGGAAGTCGAACTCGAGCTGTTGATCCTTGCGGCGCATGTGGCTTCCTCTGCCTCGTTGCGCGTCGCCTTCCCCGATGTCGTTCCAGCATGTAGAACGCACATGAGGCGCAGTTGGTTTTATAGAAAGTGGGAATGTTGATTGCGCGACGTTGTTCGCAGCCCGATCTAAGCTGTGCAGATGAGCCGCGCTGTCGCCCTACCACCGCGCGGGCGACGAACCGATGTCTCTCGACGCGGTTCTCGCGTCGACGTCCGATCTCTCCCGTAGCATGAGTTTCGGAGCCCCCGCCTCCCGCGGGCTCCGAAACGGCGCACGACGTCTAACGAGGTAGCGGAGCCGCATCCGGAGGCGATGTAAGCGACGTGACCGCCGCGAGCACGCTCTCGAATCGCATTCGACGTCGATCGCGCGTCGACGCACGGAGTCGTTCGGCGTCGTTCACACGCGGCGGGCGCGGCGCTTGCTTCGCCGGAGGGCTGGCGGAGCGGTCGTCGCGCACCTCGCGTCCGCATGTTATCGCGCGTCATGGGTTGGAGTACCGATCTCGCGTCGACGACTCCGACCTTAACGGCGTGACCCTGAGCCAGCGAACAAGCCGATGGCCTCAGCCGTTGCACCAGCCAGCAATCTCGCGAGGTTGGGGCGCAGCCCCGCTAGTGGTCTCGATCACACGCCCGGGGCATGATCCAGCGGATCTCGTCCTTCCTGGCTGGGTTGCGTTTCGTCTGTGCATTCCGAGTGCACCTTCCGTCGATGCGACTTGCCAGAAAGGCCGATCTCTCGATATCAATACGCCCCTCCTGTGTGATTCAGACCACTAGAGCTCGTGATCCTCACTGGATGGCGGAGGATCGTCTCCTTGGGCTCTCGACGCCGAAACCTACTCGGGCTCCTGCTGTTGGTCGCGAGCGTTGGCTCGCTGGTGTGGTTCCTGCAGGGCGAAGCTGCGCCCAGGCGCGAACCTCGCAAGCTCGCGCACGAGCTGCCCCTCGGCGCGCGCGAGCGCGGAGCGGAGGTTGTTGCGGCGCAGGTGACGCGGCGTGCGGAGGAGCCGTCGAGCGAGAGTGCCGCTCCGGCCGCGAACGCGATGCTAGACACCGAGCCGCCGTATCGCAGGTGCGTTCTCGCGCGCGGGCGCCTCGTGCGAAGCGAAGACGGTTCACCCCTTGCGGGCGCACGCGTCGAAGCCATCGCCCTGAGCTGTCATCAGAGCGACGGTGTGATCTGGGAGGGCGACCATTCCGCCTACCCCGTGAGCATTGAGAGCGATGCGGAAGGGCGCTTCGAATACCGCGACTTCGTGAACGGCGAGGCGATCTTCGATCTGCGGTTCCTCGCTCGAGGCCGCACCGTGCGCGAGCTCCACAAGGTTCGCGCGCCGCTCGGCGAGACCGCAGAGCTAGGAGATCTTGCACTCGCGTGGGGAGCGATCGTCCGAGGTCGAATCGTCGACGCCGAGGGGCGGCCGTTCCCGGAGTTCGAAGAGGAGCACGCGCTGGAGCTCAGCCGGGTGTGGAGCCGCTTCGAGGTCCAGCACTTCCGCAAGCACCGCGCGCAGAGCTATGCGACAGACACGGAAGTCTCGGCGATCGACTTCGAGTTCACCTTCGAGGTCGGGTTCCCTCCTGGCACTTGGCCGCTCGAGCTCCACAGCGAGGGATGGCAGCTCCTCGGTCCGGATCGCGTGGAGGTTCGTGCAGGGGAGCCGGTGCCGCCGCTCGAGCTGCGAGTCGCGCCGACGGCGTGCGTCGAAGGCAGGTTGCTCTACGAAGATGGGAAGCCGATCCACTCGATCACCACGGTGGAGGCGCTGCGCGAGGATGGGGTCTGCGTCGGTCGGACGTGGGTTCGAAGCAACGAGGAGTTCACGCTCTTCGCCGAGCCAGGAGCGCCGGCTGTCGTTCGCGTGCGAGCGCGCGGCCCGGCAGGCCATGAAGTGCTTCCCGAGACGCAGGATCAACGCGCCTCCTGGGGCCAGCGCGATCTGCTCTTCCGCCTGAGGCGCGCACGATCGCTCGTCCTCTCCATCGTGGAGCGAGGCACCGGAGCTCCGGTCTCCAGCGCAGTGACCGTCTGCTATCAGGCCGAGCAGGAGACGCATGCTGTCGAGCTCTCGGTGCGCTGCGAGAAGGATGGCCACGAGATCGAAGGGGTGCGCAGCGGACGCGGGCGCCTGCTCGTCGTCCCGGCGGACGATCACCTGATGCCGAGCGCGCCCCTCTCGATCGAGATCGGCATGGGTGAGATCGAAGCGCTGCGCGTCGAGCTCGAACGCAAGAGCGAGCAACGCGTGCGTGTCCTCGATGTCGAGGGACGACCGATCCCGGGCGCCTTGGTGCAGGCGATCCATCGGGGTACGAGCTGGATCGAGAACCGCTCTGCAGCCGAATGGTTCTCGCTGGAGCTCCTGCGCCTGCTCGATCCCGCGGCCAGCTTCACCGTCGCTGCCGCCAGGACGGATGGCGACGGAAGCGCCGAACTGCTCCTGCCCGCCGATCTTTCTTCCATTTCGTTGCGCGCTACCTGCACCGGCTTCGAGACGAAGCTACGAGGGGAGCTCGCGCGCTCCGAGGCGCCGCTCGAGCTCGTGCTGGAGCGCGGTGTCGCGCTGCGCGGGCGCTGGATCGCTCCGGGTTGGGATTTCGAGCGACTGCGCTTCCGTCTCGAAGCTGCAGAACCCGCGGACTCGCTCCCGCAGATCGCGCTCTCCGCGCAGGGAGAGTTCGCGGTAGATGGGCTGCGACCCGGGCGGTACGTCGCTCATCTGAAGTGGTGGAACGACTACCGCTTCGGGCCGCAGCGCGAGGAAGGCTTCGTCGCGCTCGCCGAGGAGCGTGTCGAGCTCGAGCTCGATGCGCCGCGCGAGCTCGCGCTCGATGCGAGTCGATCGGCTCCGGGTTTCGTCCGAGCGCGCGCGACCCTCGATGGCACGGCGCCGGCGTCGGCGTACCTGCGCTGGCGGAACGAGCATGGCACCTGCTTCGGCGCGTACGCGCTGGATGCGCAAGGTGCAGCGGGGGAGGTCGCGCTGCCGCCAGGGCGCTACCGCGCCGAGCTCCTGCTCTCGCGTCCGCACGAGCACCCGTCGCGCGTCGTGCTCGCTGCCGCGGAGACGCAGATTGCGCCGGACGAGCAACGCGAAGTTACGCTGGCGTTCCGCTCGCGCGGCTGAGAGCTCTCACTCGGCGAGCGCGGGGGCAAGTAGCCGCTCCCGCGGCGCTGGATCCGGAGCGCAGGCCTCCCCGCTTGACCGTAGCTCGTGCGCGGGCAGCATGACGGCAGAGCGCGCGTGGGCCTCGGCAGCGCGCGCCATGAGAGGCTGCCGATGTCCAAGCTCGGTTCGCGTTCTGTCCCGTTTCTCGCTCTGCTCGTGCTCTCTTTGCTCGCAGGCGGGGCGTGGCTCACTCTTCGCGGGGAGGACTCCCGTCCCTCGGATACGCGGCAGCTCGATCGTGCGAGCGCGCTCGAGGTCACGCGCACCGCGGAGCCGCTGCAAGCGCCGCCGAGCTCCACCGACGTCGCGCGGCGCGACGCGGCGAGCGTCGAAGGCCGCGCAGCGGTACCGAGCGCGGCGGTGTGGATCGCGCGCGGTCGCGCGCAGAGCGCGGACGGGAGAGCGCTGGAGGGGGCGCTGGTCGAGCTCTCGCTGCACGCCGGTGATCCCGAGCGCAGCGCCGCGTTGGAGCGCCTCGAGCTCGCGAGCGACGCGGAGGGCGCGTTCGCCTGGGAGCTCGAGGCACTGCCGCGCGGCGCGACCACGCTGCGCTTCCACGCGCGGAAGGACGGCTGGTTCGCCTATGTCGGCGAACGCGAGGTCTCGGCGAGCGAATCACTCGCGCCGCTCGTCGTGAAGCTCTATCCGCTGGACGTGATCGTGCGCGGCGTCGTTCGAAGCGAGAGCGGAGAGCCGCTCGCGGGCGCCGAGCTTCGCGCGCAGGGCGACCGCGTGGAGGCGAACCGCGACGGACGCTACGAGCTGCGCACGAGCTCGGCGCTGCGTGAGCTCTGGATCGATGCCTCGGCGCCGCGGCACGCGAGCGCGCGCGAGATCGTGAAGCCGAGCAGCCCGGGGGCTTCCATCGAGCTCGACTTCACACTCGCCACCGCGTTCCAGATCCGCGGGCGCGTGCGCGACGAGGCGGGGCAGCCCGTCGCTGGCGCGCGCGTGACGACCTTCTTCACGATGAGCCACGCCGTGGAGAGCGACGCGGAGGGGGGCTTCGAGCTCGATCGCTTGGATCCGAAGCGCGAGTCGCATGCGCTTTTCGCGCGGAAGGACGGCTACGTCGAAGGGCGGGCGGAGGTGAAGCCGCGCGGTACCGCGGTCGTCGCGCAGGATCTCGTGCTGAAGCGCGGTACGCGCGTCGAGGGTGTCGTGGTCGACGAGCAAGGGCGGCCCGTCGAAGGCGCGGCGCTCTACATCGGCTTCTCGCCCTCGGCCTACAACCGCCTCGACGCGCGCTCGGATGGGCACGGGAACTTCCTGTTCCCGGCGGTCGATGTGGGCAGCCAGACGATCGTCGCGCAGCACGCGCGCTTCGCGCCGCTGCGCCAGGTCTTCGAGCTCGGTGCCGGGCCTGCGATCCACCCGTTGAAGCTCGTGCTGCAGCGTGCGCACTTCGCCGGTGGCGTGGTGCGAGACGAAGCGGGGCAACCCGTTGCGGAGCTACGCGTCGCGGGCCAAGTCGCCGGCGAGTACATCGAAGCGCGCACCTCCACGGACGCTGCCGGGCGCTTCCGCATCGAAGGCCTCCCCACGGAGGGCCTCTCGCTCGAGTTCTACGGGAGCGGCATCGTGCGGAACGTGGTCCCGCTCCTTGCGCTCGATCGCGAGGACCTGGAGTTCGTCGTGCAACGCGCGGGCAAGGTCGCGGGGCGCGTCGTCGATGCGCAGACGGGGCAGGGGCTCGACGACTTCGCGATCCGCTTCGTATCGCCGACGCTCGAACAGGAGGAGCGAGCGGCGTTTGGCTATTCCGCAACCTGGGCGCGCGAAGGGAAGCGCTTCACGCGCACCGACGGCTATTGGGACAGCGGGGACGAGACGCTGCCGCCCGGCGGCTACCTCGGGATCGAAGCGCGCGCTCCGGGACGCGCGCTCGCGCGCGCCGCTCGCGTCGCCGTCGAAGCCGCACCGGCGCGCGATGCCGTGGTGCTGCGCCTCGGCGTGGGCGGCGCGATCCGCGGGCGCGTCCTCGCTGCGGATGGAACTCCTGCTGCCGGTGTGAAGCTGACGTGGCGCGCCGCGGGCGCCGAGCCCGGCCTCTACTACCACGACGAGCCTCACGAGTACGGCGTCGTCTTCAGCGATGCGGACGGGCGCTTCGCGCTGAGCGACGTGCCGCCCGGCGCGAGCTTGCTCTGCGTCGCCGCGGCCAAGCGACCGCCGTTCGACGACGGGCCCTTCGAGGTCGCCGCCGGCGCGACGGTGGAGCGCGAGATCCGCATGGCCGAGGCCCTCGCGCTGCGGGGTCGCGTGCAGGACGCCGCGGGTCGCGCGGTCGCGTCTGCGCTCGTGCGCGTGACGGCGCTCGCGAGCGCCGGCACGCGCTTCGCCGAGGAAGGCCGCAGCGACGCGCAGGGCGAGTTCCTTTTCAATGAGCTCGGAGCGGGGCGCTACGACGTCGCCTGGATCGACAAGCGCGAGAGAGTCGAGGCCGCGCGCGTGACGCGCCGCATCGAGCTCTCTCCGAACACGCCCGCCGAGGTGCTGCTGAAGCCCGAGGGCACGGCGGTGCTCCACGGCTCGTTGCGCTGCGCCGCCGATCTCCCCGCGCTCGTTTCGGTGAACGTGCTCTACGCCGGGAGCGAGCTCCAGGGACGGGAGGCTCCGAGACGCTTCGGCGCGCTCGCCGAGAAGGGCCAGTTCACGATCGAAGGGCTGCTGCCCGGAGCGTATGTGCTGAACGCGTACTTCCAGAGAGGCAACGAGCTCTGGCAGGGCGCGAAACGCATCGAGCTCGGCCCCGGAGAGACCTCCGGGATCGAGCTCGAGATGCAGCGCTGACGCGCGATGCAGGTGCGGCGTCGTGTAGACGCGCTCGAGTGCTACAGCGTCATCACCAGCGTCGTGGGCAAGCTGAAGCCGAAGGTCGGCGCGAGCAAGGCGATGCCTTGGTAGGAGAGCGGCACGGTCAAGAGTCCCGGCTCGTTCGGGATCACGAAGCTCGTCGTGCCCGCTCCATTCGCGTCGAGCGCACCACCGACGAACTGGATCATGCTCGACGGATCGAGCCAGAGCTCGCCGGTGAGCGGGAAGATCGGGAATCCGGCGGGAAGGAGCCCGGAGGCGACGAAGCCCGCGTACGGGGCCGTGGGCTCGCCGAGGACCACGAAGTCGATGCTGCGGCCGAGCTTGCGGTTCCCGCGGACGCAGAAGCTCGGGCCGGGCACTTCGCGCAGCGAGACGTTGTCGATGTTGACGCGCGGCGTCGTGGTGTTGGCGAGGAAGGTGCGCTGGAAGAAGATCACGAGCGGCACGGCGCCGGAGTTCACCGGCACGATGCGGCCGCAGAGCTGCGCGCGCTTGCGCTCGGGATTGGCCCAGCTTCCGAACGCGATGCGCGCGACCTCGACACCGTCGAGCGTCGCCCAGATCGTGCCCGTGTCGGCGTTGCCGGTAGTCGAGTTGTAGCGGGCGCCGAGGGCGTCCATCCGGAACTCGTAGGTGAGACCGGCGATCACCTGCACGTTCTGCTCGAGGGTGTTCGCCGGGTACGGGGCCGGGGTCACCTGGCCACCGGGCTGGCAGCCGAAGCTGTCGCTGGCGCCCATGCCGGTGACGTCGATCCCAGCTTCCCAGGCCGGATTCACGCTGTAGCCGCCGCCGGTGACCCACGGGGCTAGTGCCCCGGTGAAATCGCCGTTGGTGACGATCTCGGGCCCCTGGGCGTGGAGCGCGGGAGCGAGGAGAGAAGTGAGGAGGGCAGAAACGAGGAGGCGCATCGGGAGATCCGCGGTGGGGGTGACGGGTGACAGGCGGGCCGGCAAGGCGATCTTACCCCGAGAGCGGGCGCGGGCAAGTGATCGCTCCCAGCGTCCGATGGCGCAGGGCTCCTTGCGACTTCCTAGCCGCGGCGAGGGTCTCGGAGCAGCAAGAGCTGACGCCAGAACCCCCGCGGCGCCGCCTCCCCGAGGAGCCCGTAACCCTGGGGCCAGGCGTTCGGCGGCAGATAGCGCGTGCCGAAGAGCGCGTCGATGCAGGGGAGGTGTATGGCGAAGTTCTTGTCGCGCGCGGCTTCGTCGGCGGCGTGGTGCCAGTGGTGATAGCGCGGCGTCGCGAGCCAGGGCTCGAGCCAGGCGAGGCGCGGGGCGAAGTTCGCGTGGACGAAGACGGCGTGGAAGCCGACCCAGGCGAGATAGATGCCGAGCGTCGCCGTGGAGAACCCGCACGCGAGCAGCGCGGCGAGCACGGCGCCGCGCGTCGCGACGATGTCGACCAAGTGGAGGCGCGAGCCCGCGAGCCAATCCATCGCCGTGCTCGCGTGGTGCACGCGGTGGAAGCGCCAGAGCGAGGGCACGCGATGGAACGCGCGGTGCACGCCGTATTGCACGAGGTCGGCGACGAGTAGGGAGATCGGCAGCTGCGCGACGAGGGGCAGCGCCGCGATGCCCTCGCGCAGGGCGGGGATCGAGAGCCAACGCGCGAGCTGCGTCGCCGGCATCACGACGAGGAGGCCGAGGAGCTGTACCAGCAAATGGCTCGCGGTGAACCACTTCAGATCGGTCGCCCATTCGTCGCGCAGCACGCGCTGCTCGGGGCGCAGCGGGAAGGCGCGCTCCAGCGGCACGAAGACGAGCGCTGTGAGCAGCGCGCTCAGCACGAACCAGTCGAGCCCGAGGAAGACCGTCTGCTGCACGCCTTCGGTCGCGGGCACGCCCGCGCCGCCCAGCAGCACGGCGAGGAGCGCCGTGGCGAGGCCCGCGCTCCCGAGGAGCTTCCGCCGCCGCAGCGCGAGGGAGAGCGCCGCGAGCACGAACGCGAGCGCGATCGAGGCGGCGAGGGAACGGCGCACCCAGGGGAGCGGTAGCACCGCGCGGAGCTCCGGCGTCGTGAAGAGCTCGGGGAAGTGGAAGCAGAGCACCGCGAGCAGGCTCGCGCTGCCTAGGAAGAGGCCGAGCATCCCGCTGATCCAGCCGTATCCGAAGGAGCGCGGCTCGGGACCGAGCGCGGATGGCGGAGGCATGGCGCGCAAGCTACGCCGCGCCTTCTCGAGGTGGAACTTCTTTCCTCGCGCCCACGCGCGCGCGGAGACGAAGCCTCGACGGCGCCACCTTCGGCGCTTCCTTGCAGCGAGGACGGCGTGCGCTCGGAGCGAGGCTTCGGCTATCTCGAGGTGTTGCTCGCGCTCGTCGTCGTGGCGAGCGCGGTGAGCGCCGCCGGTCTCGCGCTGCAGAGCCAGGCGCTCGCGCAGCGGAACCTGGAGGAGCGCTCGCTCGCGCGCGCTCTCGCCTCGGAGGGGCTCGAGCTCGCGCGCACGCTGCCCTTGCTCGACCCGGAGACGGGGCTGCAAGGCGGACTCGACGCCGGGGAGCTCGCGGGATCGGCCGACGATGTCGGCGATCTCGACGATCGGAGCGAGTCGCCGCCGCGCGATGCCGCGGGGCAGCTCGTCGGTGCGGCGGGGGACTGGCGCCGCGCGTACTCGGTGGAGCGCGTCTCCAGCCTCGCTCCCGAGCAGCTCGATCCGGTCGGGGCTCTGCTGCGCGTGCGCGTCGCGGTGTGGCGCGCGGAGCTGCTCCTCGCCGAGGCCACGGCGTGGCGCGCGGGAGAGCGCTGAGCGATGCGCGGGTTCACGCTGCTCGAGCTGCTGATCGTGCTGGCGGTCTTCGGATTGCTGGCGGCGATCCCCGTCGCTCACGATCGCACCGCGGCGGCGCAGCTCGATGCCGCGGCGCGCAGCTTGGCCGCGGATCTGGAGAGCGCGCGCGAGGCTGCGCTGGAGAACGGCGCGAGCTCCGCGCTCGCGTTCCTCGCCGATGGCCGCAGCTATGCGCTCTATCTCGACCACGCGAGGGCCTCCGAGACGGAGCCGAGTTGGACGCGTGCTCTGCCTTCCGGGCACATCGCGCGCGCCGCGCTTCGCCGCGCAGGTTGGATCGTGTTCGCGCCCGATGGCTCCGCGGAAGCGGGTGGAGCGCTGGAGCTCGCGCTGCAGGGGGAGCGGCGCATCGTCCGCGTGCACGAGGCCAGCGGCGTCGTGTGGGTGACGAAGCCGTGAGGCGCGCGGCGCCGTCGGGCGGGTTCACGCTGATCGAGCTCTCGATCGCGCTGGTGCTCGCGAGCTTCGTCGCGCTGGGAGCGCTCGCGGCTCTGGACAGCATCGCGCAGCAGGGCTCGGCGCTCGACGCCGCATCCGCGGGGGAAGCGC
Source organism: Planctomycetota bacterium (assembly GCA_016719295.1). GTDB lineage: Bacteria > Planctomycetota > UBA1135 > UBA1135 > JADKAF01 > JADKAF01. The sequence goes on along the minus strand of JADKAF010000001.1, from coordinate 3,583,081 downwards.
TCGCGCGTCGCGGCCTCGCTCGCCTGGAGGACGAGCTCTTCCTCGCGCGGGCAGTGCGCTTCGACGGCGAGCAGCTCCTGCTCGAGCGCGACGACGGCCGCTGGTCCGGCTATCAGCGGAGCCCCGGCCGGACGCAGCTCCACCGCGTCGAGGCGAACGACGAGCTCCTCGCTCGAGCTGCTCTCGCCGAGCTAGACCTCGGGCGCAGCGGCGTGGAGCCGCAGCTCGATGCGGGCTTCCTCCCGGAGAGCGCGTTCCGCGAGAGCGCCTTGCTGCTCGGCATGCGTGAGATCTCCTGGTCGCTCGAGGAGCGCGAGATCCTCTGGCCGCGACGGGGACTGCGTCCGGGTCTCGAGCGGGCGATGGGCTTCGCGAGCTTCGATCGCGCGTTCCTCGCTTCCGAGGGGGCCCGCGCCGAGGAGCACGCCTTGCCCGTGCGCGAGAGCTTCGAGCTCTCGGCGCTCGCGAGCGGGCTCGTTTCGCCTTGGATCGGCGCGCGCTTCCGCATGGATCGCCCGAGCGGCGAGCTGCGCCTGGCTCGTCTCGTCGCGCGGCGCGTCGAAGGACGCAGCACGGGGACGCTCGAGCTGCGGCTGGCTCCGGCCGAACGACCGGATGAGGCCGTGATGTACGCGCGTGCTTCCGCCGCCATGCTCGAGGCGCTCTCGTCGAGCTGGTCCAGCCTCGAGCTGCCGCTCGCCGGCAGCCTTGCGGCGGCGGGCGAGTACTTGCTGCTGCTGCGCAGCCTCGGAGGAGAAGGCGGGATCGAGCTGCGCCTCGAGATCGCGCGCGAGCTCGCCTTCCTCGCCGAGTGGCGGCTCGACGACGGGCTCGCGATGGCCTCCGGTGTCGACGAGGTTCCGAGGGCGGTGGAGATCCATCGAGATGCGAGGCTCTGCGCCGAGCTCGTGCACGAGCTCCCATCGCCGGGGCCGCAGCTCGAGCGCGCGCCGCTCGCCTTGATCGTGCGGGCGAGCTGGAGCGGCGGAGGCGCGCACACCGCGCGCCTGCCGCTGCAGCGCTTGGCGGCCGAGGCGCTCGAGCGCGAGCGCGCGGGTCAAGGGCTTCCCGCGGCGTTGCCCGGCACGAGCGATCCGGGAGTGCGGCGATGAGGCGCAAGGAAGAACGCGGCGCGATCTTGATGCTGGCAGTCATGCTCGGCGGGCTGCTGGCAGCGCTCACGCTGAGCTTGCTCGCCGTCTCGTCGTTCGAAGCGCGGGGCAGCGCGAACGCGGAATCCGCGAGCGCCGCGCGACGCCTCGCCCGCGCGGGGGTGGAGATCGCCGCCGCGCGATGGCAGGCAGGCGCGCACGCCGCGCATAGCGAGCGGATCGCGCTCGGTCCCGATCAGGAGATCGGGCTCGACCTCGATCCCATGCGCTCGCCGTCCGTGCGCGTCGTGGCGCGCAGCGGCTCGGCGCGCTGCTCGCTCGAGGCCGAGATCCGTCTCGACAGCCTCCTGCGGGAGCATGCCCTCGCGGTGTTCGGGTCCGGGAGCACGTTCGCCGCGCCGACGATCATCCAGGGCTCGGCCTACTTCGCGGCTCGCGAGCAGCCGTTCGAAGGCGAGCCGCAGCTCGATCTCAGCGGAGACCTGGAGCTCACCGGGGCGGGGCTGGCGCTGCCGGGTGTGCGCTTCGCGCACGTCGGTCGATTGCTCGCGTCGCGCCGCGTTGCCGAGCTGCCACAGCTCGATCTGGCGGCGCTGCAAGCCGAGCTCGAGCGACGCGCGATCCCGGTGCAGCGCCTGGAGGGCGGCGGCACATGGAAGGACCTGCGCTTCGAAGGCGTGCTCTTGGTCGAGCTCGAGCGCGACCAAGAGCTCGTCCTCGAGAACCTCGTGCTCGACGGCGCGCTCGTCGCTCATGCCGTGGGGCTGACAGCAGAGCAGCTCGCGACGGAGACGGCGCACGCGCGCGTCGTGCTGCGCGGCGCGAGCCGGCTGCGCGCTCGGACAGAGCTGCTGGGCTCCCTGGCGCTCGCCGCGCCGTGCATCGAGTGGCGCCTCAGCGGCGCGGGGACGACGCAGATCGAAGGGCTGGCGCTCGTCGGCGTCGCGCGCGATCTGCACGACCTCGAGATCCGCGGCGCGCTCTGGGTTCGCGGTGCCGTACACGCGCATCATCGCGTGGCGCTGCGGCTGCCACTGGACGAAACGCTCGTGCTGCCCGAAGCGCTGCTGGCGCCGCCGAGCTTCGCGAGCGCTCACATCGAGTGGCGGTGAATCAGGCCGATTCCGGCGGCAGCGTGTAGGTGCCGTTCCGCAGCGCGATCAAGCGCTTCTGTCGTGCGAGCTCCTGCCAGACGTCGTCGGCGAAGCGGAACGGCGGCACGATGCCGGCGATCGCCGACTTGCGTCCGCCGCTCATCGGGCCGCCGCCGATCGACGACTCCGCGTCGAGGCGCTTCACCTTCAAGCTCTTGCGGAAGGTGGTCATCGCGCCCTTCAAGAGCTCGCGATCGTGGAGGGGGAAGGGGCGACGGCCGGCTTTCCACTCTCCGATGAGGTCCGCCAGGGCCGCGTAGTTGCGCGCTTCCAGCACCGGGGCGATGTCGGGCTCGGGCTCCACGCACGCCTGCAGCGCGGACTTGGCCTGGGCCCACGCCGCGGAGGAGCTCCGATCCTCCAAGCGGGGCAGGAGATCCTCGAGGAGGCGCGAGAGGAGCATACGTTGGGGTTCGAACATGCGAGGAAGACTATCCGAGCGCGGGGCCGCGGGCACGGGATCGTTCGGAGGCGCGGCGCCTACGGTATCGCAGCGCGGCGAGACCGGGGCTCGAACGGGGGCCGGACCGGAGTGCGCGGGCTGCTAGCCCGGCTTCTCGATGATCGGCTGCGAGGTGAAGGTCAGGTACTCGAGGCTGTCGAGGCCGCGCTTCAAGAGGCCGTAGCCGACGAGGAGCGTCACGAGGGACGAGATCGCGTAGCCGATGCCGTAGCTCCAGACTCCGGCCTCGACCGACCAGATGGCGCCGGCGAAGTTGGTGAGGAAGAAGACCAAGGTGGTGAGCGCCGCTTCACGTTGGAAGTCGAAGTACATCTGGATCAGCAGAACGATCAGCAGAAGCACGTGGAAGAGCGAAGCCAGGCAGGCAGCCCGGAAGATCATCGTGGTCACTTCCGGCACACCGAGCGGCTTCAGGATCCAGGGGGCGAAGACGATGGCGAGGAAGGTGATGGCGCCTTGCGTGCGCAAGAGCCCCTGCACGCCGTCGAAGAGGATGCGGAGCATCTGGCCTTTGCGCTCGAGGATCACCTTGTAGGGCATGCCGCCGATGATGCCGCCGAAGTAGGCGCGATAGCGCTCATAGAAGTTGGTCTCGACGCGCACGAGGTTCACCGCGAGGGCGGGGATCACCGTGAGGTAGGCGAGGAAGCAGGCGGTGTCGTACAGCGGATGGAAGCGGAAGAAGCGATTCGGTCCCGAGCCGTCGACGGACCAGAAGACCACCTTGTCGATCCACAGCGCGGCGTTGGAGAGGAGCCCGACGACGACCAGGTTCTTGTAGCGGACGAGACAGCGCCAGGCGGTCCAGTCGCGCTGCTCGCCGTGATGCAGCTCGCGACCGATCTGGAACACCATCATCGCCAACGTCAGGGCCTGGCCCGCGGTGTACATCGCGAGCAGGCCGACCAGGTCGATGGAGGTCGCGGCGAAGAGCGTCCCGGTGAGCGAGACCAGCGCGCCCATCAGGTAGGAGCGGAGGATCTGGGCGAAGTCCTTCACGGCGCTGAGCCAGATCAGCGCGATCCACGTGAGGGAGACCACCACGTAGAGGCTGACCGACACGATGGCGAGCGCGATCGGTAGCCCGGCGACCCAGCAGAAGAAGGAGCCGACGAAGATCTGGAAAGCGCCCAGCGCCGCGCAGGTCGAGGTGAAGGTGGGCAGGATGCGGTCGTAGCGGTGGCTGTAGAGGTCGTCCGCCACGCGCCGCGTCACCGCCATCTGCACCACCCCGACGATGATCAAGCTGTAGGCGAAGGCGTAGGTGATGATGCTGCGGAAGAGCTCGTAGTCGGATTGCCCGATCAGCTCCGGCCCGAACACGCTGAGCACGGCCAGCGTCACGATCGTCATGATCCAGGGTCCCGAGGAGATCATGCCCGCGGCCGCGTAGCCCTTGATCTTCTGCAGCACGCTGTCGCCTTCGACGAGGCGACGCAGCTCGAATCCGATTCCGGCCATCGTCCTCCTCCGGCTACGCCGGACCCTCCGCTCCGCTCTCTTGCGAGAGCTCTTCCTCGTCCTCGTCGTCCAGGTCGCCGAGCACGTCGCAGGAGAGCGGCATGTCGCGGGGAAGCTCCTCGTCCTCGAGCTCGAGCCAGCCCTCCTCTTCCGATTCCGCCGACTCGGCCTCGGGCTCGTCCAGCTCGGCGATGACCTCGGGATCCGGCGGGACGCTCGCGGGCGTGGCCGCGAAACGCAGCACGCCCGCGCCTTCGGAAGCGTCCCCGGCGAGATCGCGGAGACCGGCATGCGCTTGCGCTTCCGCGCGGTCCGCCACGCCGCTCGACGGCTGCACCGTCGTCTCGTCGAGGCAGATCAAATCCTGCTCGAGCTGCGAGATCTCGTCGCCCTCGCGCTCGAGCGCGGCGCGGAGCCCCTGCACGTCGTCGCCGAGCTCCTGCATGAGGTCGTCGATGAGCTCGAGGCCCAAGTCCTCGTCGAGGCGGGGCCTCGCTGCACGCGTCTCGATCGGCGCGTCGTCGTCGCCGAGCGCTTCGCAGGAGAGCGGGAGATCGGCCGGCACGTCGTCTTCGCCGAGCTCGAACTCGTCGTCGCTCGCGCCGAGCTCGTCGTTCGTTGCGTCCACCGCAGGCTCGGCGATCTCGGCCGGACCTTCGGCTTCGTCGTCGCTGGCTGGAGCGAGGCACTGCGGCGCGGTCGCCGTTGCCGGCGCCGGCGCAGCCAAGGCCCGCGTCGTTGCAGGCACATGCTCGGCGCTCGCTTCGTCTGCGCCGTCGTCGTCGTCCACGCCTTCGCCGAGCACGTCGCAGGAGAGCGGCATGTCGCGGGGGAGCTCTTCGTCCTCGAGCTCGAGCCACTCCTCATCGTCGTCGCTCGAAGCTCCGGCGCTCGTCGAAGCGAACGACTCCACTTCGGGCTCGACCGCGTCGTCCGTCGCTGCGTTCTCCTCGGTCGCGGAATCCTCCGCGGCGGCGTGCTCGTCCTCGCGGGACGATCCCCACCACGCCTGCGCGCCTTCCGGGAGCGGCCCGTGCTGCGCGGCGGCCTGCTTCTCCGTCTCGTCGAGGCAGATCAAGTCCTGCTCGAGCTGCGAGATCTCGTCGCCCTCGCGCTCGAGCGCGGCGCGGAGCCCCTGCACGTCGTCGCCGAGCTCCTGCATGAGGTCGTCGATGAGCTCGAGGCCCAAGTCCTCGTCGAGGCGGGGCCTCGCTGCACGCGTCTCGATCGGCGCGTCGTCGTCGCCGAGCGCTTCGCAGGAGAGCGGGAGATCGGCCGGCACGTCGTCTTCGCCGAGCTCGAACTCGTCGTCGCTCGCGCCGAGCTCGTCGTTCGTTGCGTCCACCGCAGGCTCGGCGATCTCGGCCGGACCTTCGGCTTCGTCGTCGCTGGCTGGAGCGAGGCACTGCGGCGCGGTCGCCGTTGCCGGCGCCGGCGCAGCCAAGGCCCGCGTCGTTGCAGGCACATGCTCGGCGCTCGCTTCGTCTGCGCCGTCGTCGTCGTCCACGCCTTCGCCGAGCACGTCGCAGGAGAGCGGCATGTCGCGGGGAGCTCTTCGTCCTCGAGCTCGAGCCACTCCTCATCGTCGTCGCTCGAAGCTCCGGCGCTCGTCGAAGCGAACGACTCCACTTCGGGCTCGACCGCGTCGTCCGTCGCTGCGTTCTCCTCGGTCGCGGAATCCTCCGCGGCGGCGTGCTCGTCCTCGCGGGACGATCCCCACCACGCCTGCGCGCCTTCCGGGAGCGGCCCGTGCTGCGCGGCGGCCTGCTTCTCCGTCTCGTCGAGGCAGATCAAGTCCTGCTCGAGCTGCGAGATCTCGTCGCCCTCGCGCTCGAGCGCGGCGCGGAGCCCCTGCACGTCGTCGCCGAGCTCCTGCATGAGGTCGTCGATGAGCTCGAGGCCCAGATCTTCGTCGAGGCGGGGCCTCGCCGCGCGCGTCTCGATCGGCGCGTCGTCGTCGCCGAGTGCTTCGCAGGAGAGCGGGAGATCGGCCGGCACGTCGTCTTCGCCGAGCTCGAACTCGTCGTCGCTCGCGCCGAGCTCGTCGTTCGTTGCGTCCACCGCAGGCTCGGCGATCTCGGCCGGAGCTTCGGCTGCGTCGTCGCTGGCTGGAGCGAGGCTCTGCGGCGCGGTCGCCGTTGCCGGCGCAGCCAAGGCGCGCGTCGTTGCAGGCGTATGCTCGGCGCTCGCTTCTGCATCGCCGTCGTCGTCCACGCCTTCGCCGAGCACGTCGCAGGAGAGCGGCATGTCGCGGGGGAGCTCTTCGTCCTCGAGCTCGAGCCACTCCTCATCGTCGTCGCTCGAAGCTCCGGCGCTCGTCGAGGCGAACGACTCCACTTCGGGCTCGACCGCGTCGTCCGTCGCTGCGTTCTCCTCGGTCGCGGGATCCTCCGCGGCGGCGTGCTCGTCCTCGCGGGACGATCCCCACCACGCCTGCGCGCCTTCCGGGAGCGGCCCGTGCTGCGCGGCGGCCTGCTTCTCCGTCTCGTCGAGGCAGATCAAGTCCTGCTCGAGCTGCGAGATCTCGTCGCCCTCGCGCTCGAGCGCGGCGCGGAGCCCCTGCACGTCGTCGCCGAGCTCCTGCATGAGGTCGTCGATGAGCTCGAGGCCCAGATCTTCGTCGAGGCGGGGCCTCGCCGCGCGCTTCTCGATCGGTGCGTCGTCGTCGCCGAGCGCTTCGCAGGAGAGCGGGAGATCGGCCGGCAGGTCCTCTTCGCCGAGCTCGAACTCGTCGCTCTCGGCGGCGGCCACCGCGGCCTCTGCTTCGGCTCGAGCCGCGGCCTGCGTCGCTTCCTCCGCCTCCTGCACGAGCAGCGCGAGCTCCACATCGATGGCGATCCAGGCCTCGAGCAGGCCTTGGAGCTCGAGCAGCTCGCCCATCACTCCTCGAGACGAAGCGCGAGAGGGGATCGGCATGGTCGCAGGCTCCTCGGGGACCGCGGGCGTGGTCGGGATCGGCTCGCCGAGTGCGAGCTCCGCTTCGGGAACCGACGGGAAGATCGGCGGCGCGGGGGGCGCCATCGCTTCGAGCACGCGCGGGAGATCGGGCAGCGCCGGAGGAGCGAGCAGCGGTAGCGCGCGCGGCGCGGCGATCGGCTCGAGCTCTGACTCGACGACGAGTGGCACCACCTCGGGCTCGATCTCGAGCGGAGGAACGAGCTCCTGGCGCGAGCTCGCGCTCTCGCTCGCGATCGGCGCGCTCGGCACGGCGAGCGGCCGAGCCGCTGGCAACGCTGCCGCTCTCGGTGCGTCGAGCGCGGCCGAAGCGAGAGGAGCTGGGCCCGCGGGGGGCGGCGCCACCAGCGGAGGAAGCGCGGCCGCCGCGAGGGCCGCAGGAGCTGCGAACGGTGCCGCCGCCGGCAGCGCCGTCGGAGCCGCCGGCGCGGGGATCGCGCTCGGCGCCGCGCTCGGCGCTTCGATCGCCGGCGTCGGCGTGCTCGTCGTCTCCGCGGCGCGCATCTCCGCGCTGCGCTGCGTATCCGGGGCGCCGTTGAAGCAGCGACCGCCTGGCTGGAACTTGCCGTAGATGTCGCCGTACGCGGCGATCATGTCCTTCAGCACGTAGTAGCGATGCACTCGCTGCCGCATCGCGCGGCCCATGCGCTTCAGCTGATCGCGATCGCGGATGAGCTGCAGGATGGCCTTCGCCGTCTCGCCGGGTGAGGCGATGGGCGTCAGCAGGCCGCCGGCGCCGAGTGAACGGTCCTCGGGGGTCGAGCCATTCAGCAGCTCCGAGCACGAGCCGACGTCGGTCGTCACCGTCGGCACGCCGACGGCGCCGGCCTCGAGGATCACCAGAGGCTGCGCCTCGGAGATCGAGGTCAGCACGAGGAGGTCGATCTTCGGGAACTCCTCCAGCACGTTGACCTTGCCCTCGAAGGCCGCGATGCCGTCGAGATGCAGGCGCTGGAAGAGCTTCTTGCAGGCGTCGACGTACTTCGGGTCCTCGTCCATGGGGCCGAGGATGCGCGCGCGTACGTTCGGCACCTCGTTCGCGACGAGGCGCACCGCGCGCAGGAAGGTCTTCACGTCCTTGATGGGCGAGACTCGACCGACGAAGGCCAGCGTGAAGCGCTCGTTCTCCGCTCGCGCGTCGAACTGCTTCGCGGCCTCGCCGTAGCGCACGAGGTCGATGCCGTTGGGGATGACGTTCGTGCGCTCGGGCTCGGCGCCGTCTTGGATCTGCGTACGCCGATTGCCTTCGTAGAGCGTGTAGATCTCGTTCGCGTGGGCGTAGGTGACCTTCGACATCATCGCGAACTGGCGCGTCCAGAAGCGCTTGAAGAACGGCGGCTTCCGCTCGGCGACGATCTCGCCCGACGACCAGTCCTGGATCCAGTCGGCGCGATGGATCTCGATGCGGCGCTCCTTCGCGTAGATGCCGTGCTCGGTGAGCACCATCGGCCGGCCTTTGCGCAGGGTCGCACCGGCGGCCAGCATCCCGGCGTAGCCCGTCGAGATGGTGTGGTAGAGATGCGCGTCAGGCAGCTGCGCCGCGAGGATGTTGAACAGCGGGAAGAGCGCGTAGCGCCAGGTCCAGAAGTAGTTGATGAAGCTCTCCTCGGCGGCCTCCTGCGAATAGCTCTCGACGAGGACGTCCCAGCTCTCCTTGGTCTGGAAGATGCTCGCGGCGTTGAGCCCGCCGCCGAGGTCCTGGTTCACCGCGGCGTAGAACTCGCGGAACGCTTGGGTGTTGCCGTCCTGAAGGTCCTGGATGAAGCCGCGGAAGAGCTGGATCTGCTCGCGGATCGACTCGCGCGAGGCCTTCTTCGGCAGCTTGTACTGATGGAGGAAGACCTCGCGCACGCCGACCACGTTCTCGGGCAGCTTGTACGCGTAGCCGTGGGGGAAGTAGCCCTCGCGCGGCGAGATGTGCACGACGCCGAAGCGCAGGTGCTTCAGCTCGGTGATGAGCGTGTGCACCCAGCTCGAAACTCCTCCGGTGACGAAGGGGTAGGTCCCCTCGAGGAGCAGGCAGACGTCCATGTCCGTCATGCGTGCACCTCGTTGCGCCGGCGACGCTTCGTCGCCGGAGCGGCTTCGCCGCTCGGACGACCGGCATCCTTCAGCGCACGCATCCACGGGCGGAGCTCGTGGCCCGCGGAGACGAAGCGCTCGATCTCCACGCGGGCCTGGTCGAACGCCCGCGCGCGATAGGCGAACTCGATCGCGACGGTACGCGCCTCGGCATCCTCGGGGTCGAGTGCCAAGAGCTCGGTCACGACCTTCTGCGCGCCTTCCCTGTCGCCGAGGCCGAGCTTCGCAAGCAGCTCGAGACGCATCGCGACCTTGGGATCGGCCGCCGCCCGCCCACGGGTCGCGAACTCGATCGCGAGCTCGCAGTGGTGGGTCGCGAGCACGGCATCCAGGACGCCCGACTGCGCGTAGGCGAGGTGCGCGGTGGCGAGCCGCGTCGCCTGCTCGGGATCGCGAGGACCTTCGGGCGTACCGTTGTCGGCTCGGTCGATCGCGCTCTCGTAGCGCTCCTCGAGCGCGGCGATCTGTCCGTAGGCGTAGAGCTGTACCTCCTGGTCGGGGTCGCAGAGGCTCTTGCGCACCAGCGCGAGGTGATGCGGCTCGCCGAGGGCGACGAGCTTGCTCAGCGCGTCGCGCTTCTGATGGATGTCACCCGAGGCGAGCACATCGAAGTAGCTCTCGACGTCGAGCTCGCGCGCCATGTCGCGATCGAAGTTCCCGGTGAAGAGCGTGCGTCGATACGGCGCCTCGGCGTGGCGGACGTGCTTCTCGTACTGCTCGAAGAGCTCGTGCGCGTTGACGCCTTGCTCGAGGATCTTCTTGCTCGGGATGAGCCAAGCGACCAGCGGCCCGAACACCGGGATCGCCAGCGCGGTGAGCAGGACCAGGTCGAAGTAGACTCCGTGCAGCCGACTGCGGCGGCGGAGGCGTGCGGCGAGCAGCGAAGCTCCGGCAGCGCAGGCATGCAGCAGCAGGGCGGCGAGCGCGTGGAGGGCGCCGGTCGCGCGGACGGCGCGCAGCGCGGCGGCTCCTTCGAGCAGCGCGATCGTCGCGACGAGCACGCCGACCAAGAGGCGCAGCTCGATCTGCGCGCGTCGCAAGCGTCGCTCCTTGGCCTCGCGTGCTCCGCCGGTGCGCAGCTCGCGCGAGCTCTCTCGCGCGGCCTCGGGCGCGCTCGTGGCGCCGCCCGCGGCGGGCGGGACCGTCGCGTGCGTCGGCGCAGCGGCTGCGGTGGGACGAGGCTCCGCGGCGCTCATGCCACACCTCCGAGAGCGTCGTAGATCTCGCCCGCGACCGGCAGCTCCAGGTCGAGCTCGGCGAGCGCCTCCAGCAAGGCGCCCATCTCCGCACCCAAGGTCAGGATCGAAACGTCGAGCCCGCCGTAGGGCGGCGCGGGGAAGCGGCGCGCGAGCGCGTCGGCGAGGCGCTCGTGCACGCGCCCGGCCTGCTCGCGATCGGTGCACGGGAGCAGGACCGCGCAGCGATTCGGCTCGAGCGCGAAGACGCTGTCGCTCTTGCGCAGCACGTCGTTCGCGACCGTGCGCACGTTCTTGGCGAGCAGGGTGCCCTCGTCCGCGCCGTCGCGGGCGCCGGTGATGAGCACGAGGTGCGTGCTGTGGCGGTGGCGCAGCGTGAGCCCGAGCTCGATGCGCAGGCGCCGATAGAACTCGGTCTTGCGCCCGAGCGGGACCTCGGTCGGCAGATGCACGGGGAGCTCGCTCGGCAGCGGCACGAGGCTCTGTTGCTGGAAGCGCTCGTGCAGGCGGTCGAGCAGGCTCTGGGCGTCGGGAGCCTTCGCGTCCAGCGCTTCGATCGCGAAGCGCAAGCCGCCGAAGCAGATGTCGCGTCCGTCCTCGAGGCGGTCGCGCCAGCGCTGCAATACGGCGCGCGCGCCGCGCTCGTCGCACTGCGAGAGCAGCGCGACGTAGCAGCCCGGGTAGCCGAAGCGGTAGACCTGGTCGACGTCGCGGAGGTCGCGCGCCAGCTCGCGCTGCAGCATGCCCTCGAGCTCCTCGCGGGCGCTGCGCGCGCCGGCGGGGAGGCGTGGAGCGTGGAGGAGCGCGCAGCTCGTCGCTCCGCCGTAGCGATTGACGCGCTCCGCTTCGAGGAGGATGTGGGCGCCGAGCTCGGCCGGTGAGCCGAAGACGCGCTCCGGCGTGTCCAGCACCTCGGCGGGGACCTCCCACCAGGCGCCCTCGAGCGCGCGATCGGCGCGCTGGATGCCGCTCTGGACGAGCGTGCCGATGACGCTGAAGGTGCCCACCGTGGTCGGCAGGAGGCGCGAGGCCGGGATCTGATCGATGGTGAGAAGGTGCGTCAGCGCCCCGTGCGCGTCGAAGAGCGGCATCGCGACGAGCGGACCCTCGTCGCCGACGTGGGCGCCGGGCGCGAAGCCATCGACGAGGTCGCCCGTCTGCAGCGCGTCGCGCACGATCTCGCTGCGCTGGGTGAGCCCGAGGACGCGCGGGTGCTCCGCGAGGCTCCAGCCCTGCGCGCGTCGCAGCTCGAGGGCGCCGTTCGGGAGGACCTGGAACGCGGCGGCGCGCTCGACGCCCAGGTGCTCATGCACGAGCTCCATCGCCAGAGCGAGGCAGCCGTCGCCGCTCGCGTCATCCATGCGATGCGCGATCGCCGAGAGGCGCCGGAAGCTCGTGGTCTGATCGACCAGACCGCGCTCCAGGATCTTGTTCGCGGCGGTGAGCACCTGATTCTCGCCGCGCAGACGCTCGAGCTCGGAGACGAGCGCATCGATCTCCTCCTCGAGATCGCGGTGGCGTGAGGCCCAGCGATCGTGGCTCTGGCCGACGACGTAGGTCACGACGCACCAGAGCACCGGCTCCAAGAAGTTCTCGAGCGTGACGATGCGGCTGAAGTTCCCGCTCGTCGCGGCGAAGGCGATGCCCGCGCCGTAGAGCAGCACCATCGCCGCGACCGTCGCGAGTCCGGCGAGGAGACCGCGCAGCGTGGCGATCATCAGCACCGCGATCCAGTAGGGATGCGGATGCAGACCGAGCGAGCCGAAGCTCCGCGGCGAGAAGAGGGCCTCCACGCCGAGGGCGAGCAGCGCCGCAGCGGAGATCTCGAGGGCGACGCGCCGCCGCGTCGCGAGCGCCGACGAGCGGCGCTCCGCGGTCTCGCGCACCGCGTCGGAGACGGTCTCCTGGATGGACTTCTGCGGCGTCACCACCTCAGAACCTCCACCGCAGGCCGAGGGTCCCGTACCACGCGTCGCCTTGCGCACGGCCGGCCGCCTGGCTGGAGTAGCCGGCGGAGATCCAGAGCCAGAAGTCGTCGGAGAGATTGCGGTCGTAGCGCCCCTGCACTCCGAGGATCGGGCTCGAGTCGTGCAGATCCTGGCCGACGAAGCCCTCGAGGAAGAGCTTCCAGTCGGGGCAGCGATCGATGGTCGTCTGCGCGCGTAGCGTGAGGTAGTCGTTGCGCGGCGCGAGCGGCAGGAGATCGACGAGCTCCTTGTCGCCGAGCACGCGCAGCGGCAGGTACTCGAGCTGCACGGTCAGGGACGGATCGTCCGCGATGAGATCGACGCCGAGGCCCAGCAGGCCGGCGAAGAAGGTGTCGTCGGCGCGCGGTCCGCTCGGCGGCTCGATGCCCTGCAGCGCGAGGCTTGCGGAGCCGAAGGCGAACCAGTCCTCCGAGAGACGGCGCGTGTGACGCACGCTCGCGCGATGACGCCAGCCTCCGAACGCAGGGGCCGCGGCCGGCACGTCGAAGAGGTCGTTGAGCTCGAGCGCGACGTCGGTCGCGGTGTAGGGCTCCGGTTCCAGGAACTCGAAGCGCGCCCACGCGCCGACCGGCACGTCCCGCTCGTCGTTGAAGTACACGTCGAAGCCGCTGCGGAAGACGTGCTCTTTCTCGAAGCGGTAGGCGACCTCGTTGCCTAGCGTCGTGATGCTCTGGTCCGTGCGGCCGTTGCCGACGGTGGAGACGCCCGAGAAGTGCTCCTCGCGGATCGTCGTCGTCCAGCGGTGGCGATCCTCGTCGATCAGCCAGGAGAGCTTGCTCTCGGCGCTCAGCGTGCGGTCGCTGCCGGCGGTACGGTAGCTCAGCTCGCCCTGCACCCAGTGCACGACCTCGTCGCGCAGCTCGCGCCACGGCTCGTCGAAGAAGCACGCGTTCGGCCGCAGGCGCCGCGCCGCGTCGTAGTGCAGGAACGCCTCCTGGTACTCGCCTTGGCGGCGACGCGCGAGCCCGAGATCGGCGTGCAACCAGTGATCGTCGGGCGCGAGCGAGCGGAGCTGCAGCAGCTTGGCGATGGCCGCGCCGTAGCGGAGCTGGTCGAGGTCGAGATCGGCCTCGGCGCGCAGCCAGCGCAGGTCGCCCGGTCGACGGCGTCGCGCCTCGGCGAGGAAGCGCTCGGCTTCGGTGTACCGCTTCGCGGTGCGCAGGCCTTCCAGGTAGTGCAGCTCGACGGCGAGCACGCCCGGGCGACGGCGCAGCTCCTCCTCGAAGAGCGCTAAGCCCTCGTCATGGCGCTCGAGGCGCATCAGCGCTCGCGCGCGGTTCACGCGGTCGTCGGGATCGAGCTCGCCGGTAGCTGATGCGCGCTCCCAGGCATCCGCGGCGCGCGCGAGCCACGCGCGCGCTTCGCTGCGTCGACGCAGGCTCCACAGAGCTTCTCCGAGGCCGTAGAGCGCTTCGGGCCGAGCTTCGTGCTCCTGCCCGAGGTAGGAGTGCATCCAGCTCTCCGCACCGGCGCTGTCTCCGGTCCAGAGCGCGATCTGCCCCAGGCGCAGCATCGGCGTGGGATCCGCGGGCACGCTCGCGCTCGGGAGCAGCGCCGTGTAGTGACGCCGCGCCTCCGCGAAGCGCGAGGTCTGCAGGCAGAGCTCGGCGAGCTGATCGCGGTCTGGCGCGCTCGGATTCGGGTCGAGCTCCACCCAACGACGCACGACCTCGATGGCGCGGTCGGAATCGCCGAACGCGAGCAGCGCGCCGACGTAGCGGCGCTCGGCCGCGGAGCCGAGCCCGTCGCGCTGGGCGAGCAGCCGGCGCATCTCGACGGCGCCGCCGTAGCGCTCGCGCGCTTCGTAGAGCTCGGCCAAGCGCTCGACGTTCGCCCAGTCGATGTTGGGCATCGAGCGCCACGTCTCGCGCGCACGGATCTCCTCGTCGAGATCGCCGGCCCAGGTCGCGCGATCGATCCAGGCCTTCATCAGCAGCGGATGGCGCGGATGCTCGCGAGTCAGGCCCCGGATGCGCGCGAGGCGCGCGCGATCGTTCTCACCGCGGTCGACCCAGGCGAGGCGCTGCTCGAGGATCTCCTTCGCGTACGGGTAGCGCGCGAAGAGCCGGCGCGTCACGAGCTCGAAGAGGGCCTCGCGCAGCCCCTCCGCTCCGTAGAGCAGCTCGATCGCCTGCGGCTGGTCGAGGGACTCGAGCGCGAGGACTTCCTCGAGGCGCTTCTCGACGCCTTCGATCCCGAACTCCTCGAGCAGAGGGATCGATCGTACGAAGCCGTGCGGATCGGTCGTGGCTTGAGAAGCGCGCTCGCTCAGGATGCGCCGCACGAGCTCGAGCCGGCCGTTGCGCATCTCGAGGGCGATCAGCTCCTCCAGCTCCTCGGGCGTGTGCGTGCCGCGCTCGACCTTGCGCTCCAAGCGCTCGCGCAGCTCCTCGTGGTGGTGGAAACGGCGCAGCAGAGCCTCGAGCTGCACGTCGAAGCCCGCGCGCGGCCAGCGCTGCTCCGCGCGGCGCAGCACGACGAGCGCATCGTCGATGCGCACCTCTTCGAGGAGGAGCGCGGCGATGCGGCGCTCCGACTCCATTGCATGGCCGAAGCGCTCGGCCCGCGAGCGCAGGGCTGCGATCGCATCGTCGAGGCGCCCCGCCTGGAGGTAGAGCGTCGCGGCGCGGCCGTGCAGCGTCAGATCGTCGTTCCGCGCGGCGAGACCCATGAGCGTGTCGGCCGCGGCGGAGAAGTCGAACTCGTTGAGCTCGAGCTGGACGAGGTGCTCGTAGACCGCGTCGCTCGGGTTCCTCTCGAGGACGAAGCGCAGCGCGCGCGCTTCGCAGGCGTCGAGGTCGAGCCAGCTGGCGAGCACCAGGCGACCCTCGACCTCGGCCGGGCTCGGCTCGCCCGAGGCGAGGGCCGCGCCGAGGACGTGGAACGCCTCGAGCGTGCGGCCTTGACGCTGATAGGCCTCGGCGAGGGCGATGCGATGCGCCGCGTCCGAAGGATCGGCCGCGAAGGCGCGCAGGCGCCAGCGTAGCTCGGTGCGCGGGCGTGCTTGCGCCGCGAACTCCTGCGCGAGGCGCTGCGCTTCGTCGGGGGCGAGCTCGCGGGAGCGCCAGCGCTCCGCGGCGTGCCCCGCGATGATGTCGAAGGCGCAGAGGCCGAGCTGCGTGCGGAGCGGATCGCGCGTCTCGTGCGGATGCGCGCTCGGGGAGAACAGCGCGAAGAAGCTCTCGGTGGCCTCGGCGATGGCGAGGTCCGCTTCCAGCGCGACGAGCAGCGGCAGCAGCTCGTCGGCCGCGAGCTCCTCGGAGCGACGCGTGGCGAGCTGCTCTCGCGCAGCGGCGGCGGACGATGTCTCGCGGCGGATCTCGGCGCGCCAGGGATGCGCGTCGCTCGGAGCATCGCCGGGAGCGGAGAGCTCCGCTGTGATGAGCGCCGCGACGGCCTGCTCGTCGAAGGCGCCACGTGCGCAGCCCGGCCGCATCTGCAGCGCTTCGCGCAGACCGCGGAGGCCGTAGCGCAGCGCGCTCGCATCGATCGAGACCGGCGGAGCGAAGGCGAGCTCAGGCATGCGCCCCTCCCGCCGCGGCGCGCGCACGATGGCACGACCGGTATGGCGATCGATGTCGCCGATGGCGGCGGAGCGATTCCACGCCGCGATGGCCGCGACGAGGAGCGCGCTCACCGTTCCGAAGGCAACGAGGGTGAGAGGTAGCCATCTCAAGGCAGCCTCACCTCGATGCGCGAGCTGCCGCTGCTCTCGAGACGGATCTCGAGGCGGCCATCGCTGTCGACCGTCGCGGTGCGCGGGGCACCATCGACGTGGAAGTGCACCTCGTGCCCGGCGGTGATGCCGCCGAGCACGAGGATGCGGGGGTTCCAGCCGGACGCCTGCAGCGCGAGGTGGCGTTCATTGCGCTGCAGAGCGTCCAGCTGGCAGTTGCTCTCCTCGACGTAGGGGCTGGGAACCCCGTCGCCGAAGAGAACACGCGACGGACCGTCGCCCGTCAGGTGTACGAAGGTCGATTCGCCGATGCGGCGGAAGCCGAGCACGTTCTTGCTGCGCGCGAGATCGACGGCGCGCGTCTCGCCGTCGAAGCGCAGCGTGGAGCAGCCGCCGTGGTCGCGCACTTCCCAGCCGCCGCCCGGCAAGCGGAGGAGCTTCGCGGCATCGAAGCCCAGCACGGCGCGCGCGAAGCGCGAAGCGTGGACCGGGATCGTGCTCTCGCGATACGCCCAGCGCTCGATCAGCTTCTCGACGCTTTGCAGCGCGCGCGGGTTGTAGGCGCTGTAGAAGTGGATGTAGATGTTCGCCGGCTTCAGGATGCGCCCGCGGCCCGTGTTCTCGATCGTCTGGTCGACGTGGAAGTAGGAGCCCGGCGCGGTGGTGAAGAAACCCGCGTAGTCGTTCTCGTTCGCCATCCCGCAGTAGACCTGGATGGCCTCGCCGCGGCGGCGCAGGTACGGGCGCACGAACGCGCTCGAGTTGTAGTACTCGTCCCAGCGGAAGGTGCCGCCGTTCAGGTTCAGGCAGCCGAGGCGATAGGTCTCCTCGATCGCCGCGGCGCTGGGAGAGGTGTCGCCGCTCCAGAGCACGACCTCGCAGCGCTTGCCGCCGGTGAGCAGGCGCTCGTCGATGAAGCGTACGGAGGCGCGCACCTCGGCGACCTGCGTGCTCGAGTAGTTGGCGATGCCCTTGAACGCGTTCTTGCGGGGCTCGTCGCTGCCGCTGCTCGGATCCGGTCGCCAGATCAGCGGATGCAGGACGGTGTGCGAGGCGACCTCGATGTTCGGTCGCATCAGGATCCGCGACGCGAGGCGCATGCGGTCCGTCGGCTCCACGACGGCGAGGTCGTCGGTCAGCGACGCGACGATGATGCTGACCGTGAAGGGGAGGTCGAAGCGGCCGAGGACGCGCTCGTCGAGGAGGCTCGCGCAGTACGCGTCGCGCCGCAGCTGCGAGAGGCTCTCGAAGCCGTCACCATCGACATGCAGGAAGAAGATGCGCCGGCCGTTGATGAGGTTCGGCTCCGGCGCGGGCACGCCCTCGAGCCCGAGCGCCTCGCGGAAGAACGCGTAGGGATCGAGGTGCCAATGGCGCTCCTCGCCGTGCTCGTCGCTCCACTGCACCCAGGGATCGAGTGCCACGCCACCCCACGGGCCGACCACCACCGGGTGCGCGAGGCGCCGCTCCGGATCGGAGCGCAGCCGCAGCTGCACCCACGCGCGGTTCTGCTCGCTGATGTTGCGCGGCCCGCCGAACACCGGGTCCAAGGTCGGGTCGAGCTCGAGCGCACACTTCGCGGGCTCCAGCAGCTTCGCCTCGACGGCGAGGAAGCCGCGTGCGAATCCTTCGCTGCGCTCGAGCCCGAGACGCGCGAGCCAGCGCTCCAGGCGATCGCTGGGGCCGTCGCTGCTGCCGGCGTCACCGTCGCGGCTCGTCTCGGACGGTCCTTCCAGCGGGCCGAACGAGCGCAGATGCAGCACGCGTCGCCCGCCGTCGATCACCGCGCGCTCGAGGAAGGGCCACAGCCACTCCGGCGCGGGCTTGCCGTTGTCGACGAAGACCGTCGCCAGGGCGGCGCAATCGTTCAGCGCTTCTTCGGGGGGAGGTCCGCTCGAGATGTCGTGCGCGCGCACGCGCATCCCGAGCCAATGCAGAGGCAGCTCGAAGGCGGTGTGAACGGGGTTGTCCCATTCCTCCTCGAGCGGCTCGACCGTGTTGAACAGGGCGAGCACCGTGCGGCGAAAGGGCACGCCTTCCGTCGTTCCGGCTTCCTGAGCCTTCGCCAAGCCGAGCCAGACGCTCAGCGCGGCTGCGCACAGAGCGCAGGCCCAGGTGCGTGTCACGGCACCTTGCATTCGCCACCTCCATCCAAGCGCGAGGGTGAACCAGCCCGTTCCCAGCGGGTCGGGGCTGAATGCCCCACGGTTCTCCTCGCGGTCTTTCTCGGAAGGCGGGGCTTTCCGGCTTGAACAACTTTCCTACACCAGGGCGGGCGGACCGGCGGCACCGCGACGGGCCGCGCGGGGAGCGAGAGCGAGTTCGAGATCGCTGCGAGATGCCGCGCGCCGCATCCGGTTCGCCTTGATGAGGGCCGGAGGCTCCGCGCCCTCTCGAACTCGCTCTGCAAGGTTTGGAGGTCTCCTCATGCTGCGCTTCGGTTCTGCTTGGATCCCCTTCTTGGTGTGTGCGCTGGTCTCGGCGCAGGAGCAGCCGGGCTCGACGCCGCCTCCGCTGCCGACTCGCGTGCCGCTCCACGTCGCCGCCGACGGGGGGCTCTGGGCCGCGGGTGATGGCTGGAAGGCTTCGTTCGGCAAGGGCTTCGTGTTCCATCCGTTCCTCGGTGACGCGTATCCCGAGGGTCTGCCGATCGGCTGGCGCCTGCGCAGCGTGCGCTCCGGCGACGCGGTGCACTTGACCGAAGGCGTCGCGAAGGCCGAGGTGCGGGGGGCTACTCGTTGCGAGTACGGCTGGGGTGCCGTCGTCGAGCGTTACGACGTGGTCGCAGAGGGAGTCGAGCAGAGCTTCGTCATCGCGGCCGCGCCGACGACGCCGGGCGACCTGGTCGTGGAGGGCAGCTTCGAAACCCGGCTCCACGTCGAGCGAGATCCGCTCGCGGCGGGCGGGCTGCGCTTCCTCGACGAGGAGGGGGTCGTCATCGCGACCTACGGTCGAGCGCTGGCCATCGACGCGCAGGGGAACGAGCTGCCCGTCGAGACCGAGCTCGATGGCCGCGTGGTTCGGCTGCGGCTCTCGTCCGAGCATGCGGCGGGTGCGAGCTACCCGCTGATCATCGATCCGCTGCTCGGGCGGATCGGCCTGCAGATGCTCGATAGCGTCGTGAGCACGGACATCGGCTGCGATTCGTCCGGGGTAGGGCATTCGACGCTCCTCGCGATGGAGGTCGCGGTCGCGGCCAACGATCACGATGTGTACGTCGCGATCGCGCAGGCCGACCTCGCGCAGAACACCTGGGCGTACCATCTTCTCGATGCGACGGATCACCGCGAGCCATCCGTCGCGTTCTCGACCGGCGCGAATCGCTGGATCGTCGTCTACACGGAGCCCACGGATCGGATCGTGGCCTACCTGCACCCGCGCGCGAGCCAGGTGCTGAACGCGGGCGGCGCTCCGATCGACTTGACCTGGAGCGGTCGCGATCCAGACGTCGGCGCCTCGACGAGCCCGAATGTCACGGAAGCTCTCGTCGTCTATCGCGCGGTCGGGCAGACGGAAGACACCATCCACGCTCAGGTGGTGGACCTCGTGGCGCGCACGCACTCCGTGCCCTTCGACGTCTCGAGCGTTCCCGCGCAATACAACTACGAGCGCCGGCACCCTTCCGTCGAGCAGGCCGCGAGCTCGAATCGCTGGATCGTCGCCTGGGAGGAGAACGAGGTGCGCCCGGTGCGAACCTTCATCCGCGCGAACCAAGTGTTCGCGGATCGCTCCATCAGGCAGAACGCGACTCTGAGCTTCGGCAATCTCGCGGGGGGCTACCACGTGATGCGCCCCCAGATCGCCGGCGCCGCAGGGCGCTTCCTCGCCTGCTATCTCACCGGCCCGAACGTCGATGTCGATGCCGCGGAAGGGATCCACGTCGTGCGCTTCGACTGGCCCGCGCTCCACGCGGCGCCGACGATCCTCGCGCAGCGCGAGCACGCTTCCGTCGCCGGAGGGACGCAGTCGCTCAGCGGTCTCGCCCTCGCCTTCGATCGCGATACGCACGCTCATTGGTGCTTACTGCACCGACGCGCGAGCCTGCTCTCGAGCTCGCTCATGGTCCAGCGCCTGGGCGCGAGCGGGGGCGTCGTGCACAGCCTGAGCGTCCTCCCCGGCGCCGGTGCGACGAACGTCAGCGCTACGTCGGTCACCTACGAGAGCCCGCGAGGGCGTTTCGCGCTCTCCTACGCGACGAACGCGGCGAGCGATCCCGCGTACTTCGACTGGCTCCTCTACAGCGCGAGCGCCTACGTCTACGGGAGCTCGTGCAGTGGGAACATCTCCGCGTCCATCACCCCGAACGCCGGCGACGACCATTTCGCGATCCGCCTCGGCGGAGCGATCGGCGCGACGGGGGCGCTGCTCCTGATCGGCGCGCAGCAGACGAGTCTCTCCCTGGCCGGGGTGGGTGCCGCAGGCTGCGTGCTGCTCGTGGACCCGAGCGTCCTCGTCACCTGGCCGGTGAATGTGATCGGTGGCACCGCTTCCGCAGCGATCCCCTTGCCGGATGCGCCGGCCTTCCTGGGCGACGCCTACTGCCAGTGGCTCGTGCTCACGCCGGGAGCGAATGCGCTCGGCGCCACGACGAGCGACGGCCTCGTCGTGCACGTCCGGTGAGCGCGGCACCTCGCTACCGGCCGACGCTGCGCGATCCCTCGCGACATGCGAGCATGGCTCCCATGTCCGAGCGATCCGACGGCCCCGAGCTCGACGCATGGATCCAGCGCGCGGCGGGCGGCGACGGCGTCGCCCTGCGGCGCTTGCTCGACGCGCATCTGCCGCGCCTGCGCGCCTTCGTCCGCTTGCGGATGGAGCCGCTGCTGCGGCAGAGAGAGTCGGGCTCGGACCTCGTGCAATCGGTCTGTCGCGAGCTCCTCGAGCATGCCGATCGCTTCCGGTTCGGCGGCGAGGATGCCTTCCGGCGCTGGCTCTACCGCGAGGCCCTCCGGAAGATCGCGCACCGCCGTGAGTACTGGCTCGCCGAGCGTCGGAGCCCGCTGCGCGAGCAGCGCGCTCCGACGGGCGTCGACGAGGGCGCCGGGGGGGACGAAGCGGGTCTGCTCGCGTGCTACGCGACCTTCTGCACGCCCTCGCATGCGGCGATGGCCCGCGAGGAGCTCGCGCGCGTCGAGGCCGCCTTCGATCGCTTGTCCGAGCGCCATCGCGACGTCATCGTGCGCGCGCGGATCCTCGGGCAGAGCCGCGCCGAGATCGCGGCCGAGATGGGGGGGAACGAGGCGTCGATCGGAAACCTCCTCCTCCGCGCCCTGGCCGCGCTCTCCGCACACTTGGTGGGACCCGCCGATCGGCCCTCCTCGACCTGAGAGGCTGAGCAAGCATCGATGCTACAGACTCTCGGACGCCAGCTGGCGCAGCGCCTGCTGGCGTCGATACCTTCTGGCGTATCGCCTGACGGCGCTGATGCTCGCTGGTGCAGCGCCTGACGGCGCTGATACTCACTGGCGCATCGCCCGACGGCGCTGATACCGGCTGGCGCATCGCCTGACGGCGCTGATACCGGCTGGCGCATCGCCTGACGGCGCTGCAGCCTGCTGCCGTTCCGTTCGTGCTGCCGTTTAGTTCGTGAGCAAGGATTGCTCACTCTCTGAGCCATTGCGGTCTCCGCCCACGTGGAATCACCCCTCGCCGAATCCTGCGCCGATGATGGCGCGCCCGACGCGCTGACGGAGCTCGTCGGGCGCGCCCTGCAGCACTTGGAGAGCGGAGGTGAAACCGCGTTGGAATCCTTCTGCGCGGCGCATGTGCGCGAGCGCGACGAGATCCTGGCGCGCATCGCGAGCCTGCGTCGCGTCGGGCTCGTGAAGGGCGCGAGCAGCGGGTCGCCGTTCCCGCGGCGCATCGGCGACTTCGACTTGCTGGAGCAGATCGGCAGCGGCGGCATGGGCGTCGTCTATCGAGCCAGGCAGGTCTCCCTCGAACGCGAAGTGGCGCTGAAGCTCGTGCGGCCGGAGCAGCTCTACTTCCCCGGCATGCGCGCGCGCTTCGAGCGCGAGATCAAGGTGGTCGCACGCCTGCGGCACGAGAGCATCGTGCAGCTCTATTCCGTCGGCGACGACGAAGGCGTGCCGTGGTTCGCGATGGAGCACATCGTCGGGGCCGACCTCGCCGCCGTGCTGTTGCGCGTCAGGGAACGCGGCCCGCACGAGCTCACCGGAGAGGACTTTCGTCATGCCGTCCTGGCGATCGCTGGCGTCGAGAGCGCCGCGGAAGGTGTTCCCTTGCCGCGGCTCTTCGAGGGCAGTTGGGCGCGGGTCGTGCTGCGCATCGCGGAGCGCGTCGCCGATGCGCTCGCCCACGCGCACGCGCACGGCGTGCTGCACCGCGATCTCAAGCCTTCGAACGTGATGATCACGCCCGCGGGGCGCGTCGTGCTCATGGACTTCGGCCTGGCGAGCACGATCGGCGACGAGCGCATCACGCGCAGCGGCGCGCTCCTCGGCTCCTTGCAGTACATGGCGCCGGAGCAGCTCCGCGGCGATCCGCGCAAGGAGTCGATCGACGAGCGCAGCGATGTCTTCTCGCTCGGCGTGACGCTCTACGAGCTCCTCGCGCTGCGCTCGCCCTTCGACGCGCACACCAGCAGCGGGCTCCTCGCCCGCATTCGCGAAGCGTCGTTCGCGCCGCTCGCGCGCTTCCATCCCTCGATCTCCCGCGATGTGCAGGCGATCTGCGAGACCGCGCTCGCCCCCGAGCCGGAGCGGCGCTATCCGAGCGCTTCGGCGCTGGCGCGAGACCTGCGGAGCTTCCTCGATCTGCGCCCGATCGCGGCGCGCCGCGCGAGCACCTGGCTCCGGCTGCGCCGTTCCTGCCAACGCCATCCGGCGTACCCGGCTGCGGCGCTCGTGGCACTCGTCGCGCTGCTGGTGACGCCGGCCGTCCTCTACGTGCGCGAGCTCGCGAGCAGCGCCGAGCTGGCGGCGCTGCACGAGGCGCGGGAGACCGAGTGGCGTCGCGCGCGGCGCAACCTGGACCTCGCGTCCTCCGCCGTCGATCAGATCTTGGTGCGCGTCGCGGACGACTGGGTCGCCGACGATCCGGAGTCGCGCAGGATCCGGGGTCTGCTGCTCGACGACGCCGCCGGATTCCTCGACCAGCTCGCCGTGCTGAACGACGCGGAGCCGGAGCTCCGCGTCGAGCAGGCGCTGACCTTGATCCGCGCCGCCGACGTCCATCGCGGACTCGCCGATCGAGCGCGCGCCGTGCGCTACTACGAGACGGCGCAGCGGAACCTCGCGCTCGCGCGCGATGCGAAGCAGCACTCCGGCGACAAGCGTCTCCCGCTCGTCTCGCTCCGCGCGGACTTCGGCCGCGCCTGCGTCCGCTGGCAGGAGACGGGGGGGCTCTCGGCGGACGAGCTCGAAGAGTTCGTCTCTCGTGCGCGGGAGCTCTTCGCGCTGGATCCCGGATCGCCCGATGCGCGGCGCCTTCTCGCGGCGTGCCTGCAGCGCAGCGCCGCGCAAGATCAGCGCGAAGCTCGCCCGGCCCGGTTCCGTGCGAGCACGGCCGAGGCGTTGGCGTTGCTCGAGCAGGTGGCGCGCGAGCGGTGTGCGACGCCGGAGCAGAACCTCTTCCTCGTGGACGATCGGCGCGAGCTCGCGCGCGCTCACGGCGAAGCGTACGAACGTCTCCGCGCGGAGGACGCAGCAGCGGCGGCGGTGCATGCGCAGCGCCTGCTCGAGCTCTTCGAAGAGCGCATCGCGGAGGGTGCGAGCTCCATCGAGCCGCGGCGCGATGCGGCGCGCTGGCGCCTGCGCTTCGCCGAGCACGCGCTCGCGAGCGCCGATCCGGCGCGAGCGTTCGAGCTCGCGAGTCGCGGTCTGCTGGAGCTGCAGGAGCTCGCGGCGCTCTTCCCTTCGCACGCCGAGCTGCGCCGCGAGGCCGTGATGGAGTCGCGTCTGGTCGCGCGCGCATTGCAGGCGCTCGGACGGCATGGGGAGGCGTTCCACCGGATCGAGCAGGCCGAGGAGGCGCTGCGCCTCTTGCTCGAGCTGCATCCGGAGCACTTCCCCTCGCTCTCGGCGTCGATGGTGTTGCGCGAAGCACACATCGAGGAGCTCGAGCGGCGTGGACGCTCGGAAGAGGCCGAGGTCCTGGTCGAGCGCTGCGCGCAGGTTCTGGAGCGCATGCTGCGCGTGGAGCCCGAGCTCGCCGTGACACATTGGCGGAGTGCCCGGTTCCACACCCTGCGCGCGAAGCGCCTCCTCGAGCGTGGGCGCCACGACGAGGCGCTCGCGGAGATCGAGGCGGGCTCCTCCGCGCATCAGCGCGCGAAGCGGCTGGCCGTGGAGCAGCGCGTGGGATTGCAGGACGCGTCGGCGCTCGCGCTGCTGCGCGCCGAGGCGCTCCTGCAGCGCGGGGATGTTGCGAACGCCGTCTTGGCGCTGCGAGCGCTCGGGGTGCGTTTGCCGGAGGACCTGCTCACGGCGGTGCCATCCCTGCGGTTGGTGCGGGATCGGCCGGAGGTCGTCGAGCTCTTGAAGGAGCGGCGTCGATGATCTTCACTTCGCCGCGCGCTACTCCCGGCTCCTCCGGCGTGCGAGCTGCGCTGCATCGCTCTCTTGCTTCTTCCGCTTCCTCGGCGCCCTCTCCTTCCCCGTGCCGCAGAAGATCGACCGCAGCACCCACGCATAGATCGGTTGCGTGCTCCCCAGCGGCTCGCGCCTCCAAGTGCGCCTCACGAACTCCGGCACCAACCCTCGCGCGCGAACGGTGCGCTTGAAGCTGATCGAGCGCGTGGTGAACCTCTGATGGCGGGCGGCGGCGTCGCGCCTCTCACGGGTTGTTCTCCTCCAACCCCTCGACCCACGGCCGATTCCGCGCCGCTCCCGCGAGCTTCACGAGCTCTTCACGCAGCTCCGCATCGAGCGGCTGCTCCAGCGCGCGCAGGTTTTGATCGACCTCGTGCGCGGTCGAGAGTCCGACGAAGGTCGACGTGATGCGCGTCTCGGCGAGCGCGTAGCGCAGCGCGACCATCGGCGCATCGAGGCCGCGCGCCGCGAGCAGCTCCACCATGCGACGGGCAGCTGCGAGCACGCCGGCCTCGGCCTTGTGCCACGGCGGCGGTCCCTGCGGGGTGAGCGCTCCCATATGCAGCGGCGAGGCGTTCAGCACGCTGATGCCGCGCGCGTGCGCGAAGGGCAGCAGGCTAACGCCGAGGTCATCGCAGAGCGGCGTCGCACGCGCGTAGGAGAGCACGCTGTCGAGCGGCACCGGCGAGTGTACGAGCAAGCGCTGCAGGTGCCCGAGGGGATAGCCGGTGATGCCGATCGCGCGGCACTTCCCGGCGCGCTTCAGCTCGGCGAGGGCGGGCAGCGCTTCCTCGAACAGGATCGAGGGCTCGACGAACTCCACGTCGTGGAGCTGGAAGAGCTCGACGCGATCGGTGCGCAGGCGCGTCAGCGACTCCTCGAGGCTCCGCCGCACTCGCTCGGCGCGGAAGTCGAAGGTCGCGACGTCGTAGCGGCCGCACTTCGTGGCCAGCACGACGCGCTCGCGAAGGCCGACCAGCGCTTCGCCGAGGCGCTCCTCGGCCAGGGTGCGGCCGTAGTAGGGCGAGACGTCGAAGAAGTTGATGCCGCGCTCGAGCGCGTGCGCGACGGCGCGCGCTCCGCTCGCGCGATCGGTCGGGCCGTACTCGTTGCCCAGCGTCGCGGCACCGAAACCGAGGACGGAGACGTCGAGACCGGTGGAGGCGAGGGGGCGGTAGAGCATGGGGGGCGGGAGTGGCGGGAGCGGTGCGGAGCTTGCCGCAACTCGCATGCGTGCTCCAGCCGGAACTGCGTCGGGGCGCTATCCTGCGCGCCCACGCCCCGCACCGCTCGCGCGCTCCCCGCCCAGCTTCGTTGGCGCGAAATCCGGCTCCGAGCCTTGGTTCGGAGCGAGCGCGGGAAAGAATGCGACGGGCGCCGCGCGCCTCGGCTCGACGGCACTCCCTTCCTCCGGTGAGCTCCATGAAGTCCCCGTTCGCCAGCGTCTGGATCCTCCTCTCCTCGGCCACTCTCTCCGCTCAGCAGACGACCATCGACATCCGCACCGACGGTCCCTGCGCCGTCCTCGCCCAGTCGGGGACGCAGCAAGACTTCGAAGGCGTCGCCGCGGGCACTCCGATCGGGAGCTCGAACCGCCTGTACGTCAATGCGCTCCTGAGCCAGGGCACCTATCTCAGCGCGACGACCATCGCCTACCCGACCCAGCCTTTCGAGAACGGCATCGGCTGCAACTTCTTCGAGCGCGCGTACGCACGCGGGGCGGCGAGCGACGTCGCGGGCACCAGCGCTTCCCCGGCCGCGACCGGCGCTCAGCACGGTCCGCACGCGCTGCTCCTCTCGTTCCAGAACACGCCGGGGACGGCGGGCAAGATCGTCTTCCACTTCCGCGCGAACCCGGGCACGACGGGGAGCACGAGCGGCGCGATCGATCTCGACAACAACGGCACGATCGAGTTCCGCGCCACGCAGACCGCGACGCAGGAGTTCCCGTTCACCTTCGGGCCGACCGGCAGCTTGGACCTGCGCGTGCTGAACGACTGCTCCGTGCGCGGCACGGGCAACACGAGCGACTTCCAGTCCGCGTGGACCGAGATCTGGGTCGGCTTCCTGCCCGATCTCACGGCCACGAGCAGCTTCACCAGCTACGGCGCGGGCTGCAGCGGAGCGCAGGCGTTCGGCGGCGACGTGCTCCTCGGCTCGAATCGCGTGGTGACGATGCTGGTGAGCGGCGCGTTCCCGAACGACCCCGTGCTCGGGGTCTCCGGCACGCAGCCGCTGAACATTCCGCTCCCCGGCGGATGCAGCCTGCTCGCGACGGTCGAGGTGGTGACGGTGCTCACGGCCGACGCCTCGGGCAACGCGACGCAGACCTGGACCATGCCCGCGACGCTGACCGGCATCGCCTACCACCAGTTCCTGCCGCTCTCGCTGCAGAGCGGAGCGCTCGTGCTGCGCGCGTCCGACGGCGTGCGGATGGAGCTGCGGCGCTGAGGGCTGCGCCGCGGGCCGAGCGCGCTGCCGCGTTCGGCACTCCACCCGAAGAACCGCGCGGTCGCTGCGCTCCGCGGTCGATCGCGCTCTCGAATCTCGCCCGCGAAGTCCTAAGCTCCGCGGCATGAGCACCGCGCCGCGCTTCCTCCGCCGCTTCCTCGAAGAGCTCCCCGGCGATCCCGACACCACGCCCCGTCCGCGTCAGGTCGAGGGCGCGCTGTGGTCGCGCGTCCTGCCGACGCCCGTGCGCGCGCCTCGCCTGCTCGCGTGGTCGCGCTCGCTCGCGCGCGAGCTGGGCCTCGACGAGGAGGCCATGCGCGCGCCGCGCACCGCGGAGATGCTCGCGGGGAACGCGCTCTGGGAGGGCATGGATCCCTACGCCGCGAACTACGGCGGTCATCAATTCGGGCACTGGGCCGGACAGCTCGGCGATGGGCGCGCGATCGTGCTCGGCGAGTGGCGCTCCCCCGATGGCGCGGTGCACGAGCTGCAGCTGAAGGGCGCGGGCCGCACCGCGTACTCCCGGCGCGGCGATGGGCGCGCGGTGCTGCGGAGCTCGATTCGCGAGTTCCTCTGCAGCGAGGCGATGCACGCGCTCGGTGTCCCCACGACGCGCGCGCTCTCGCTCGTGGAGACCGGTGAGCAGGTGCTGCGCGACTTCTTCTACGACGGGAACGCGGCCTTCGAGCCGGGGGCGATCGTCTGCCGCGTGGCGCCGAGCTTCCTCCGCTTCGGGAACTTCGAGCTGCCCGCCGCGCGCGGTGATCACGCGCTGCTGCGGAAGCTCGCCGACTTCGCGCTGCGGCACTGGTTCGCGGAGCTTGGAGCGAGCGGCAGGGAGGCCTACGAAGCCCTGCTGCACGAGGTCGCCACCCGCACCGCGCGCTTGATGGCTCAGTGGCAAGCCGTGGGCTTCGTGCACGGGGTGATGAACACCGATAACCTCTCGCTGCTCGGTCTCACGATCGACTACGGCCCGTACGGTTGGATCGACGACTTCGATCTCGACTGGACCCCGAACACCACCGACGCCGAGCAGCATCGCTACGCCTTCGGGAACCAGCCCGCGATCGGGCTCTGGAATCTCGCGCGCCTCGCGCGCGCGTTCCTCCCGCTGCTCGACGGCGACGAAGAAGCCGCCGCCGCGCCGCTCCAGCGCTACCGCGAGGTCTATGCCGCGGAGGCGAGCACACGTCACGGTGCGAAGCTCGGGCTCCGCTTCGACGCCGCGCGTGGAGACGAGGAGCTCGTGCAGCAGCTCCTCGAGCTGCTGAGCGCGGCGCCTACGGACATGACGCTCTTCTTCCGCGCGCTCTCCGCGCTCGTGCGCCAGGTCGCACCTCCCGCCGAGCTCCCCTCCCGCGTGCGCGCGTGCTTCTACGGCGCCGCCGCAGCTGCACACGAAGAGCTCTTGCTCGCATGGCTCCAGCGCTGGTGGAAGCGCGTGCGCAGCGAAGCGGGCTCGCCCGACCAGCTCGCCGCGGCGATGGATCGGACGAACCCGAAGTACGTGCTCCGCAACTGGCTCGCGCAGGAGGCGATCGACGCCGCGCATGCCGACGACCTGTCCAAGCTCGAGCGCTTGCTCCGCGTGATGGAGCATCCCTTCGACGAGCAGCCCGAGCACGAGGAGCTCGCGCAGAAGCGCCCGGAGTGGGCGCGGCATAAGGCGGGATGCTCGATGCTCTCTTGCAGCTCCTGAGTCGGATTCCCGGGCAATCCAGGATCGAGCGCGAGAGGCGTCGCGGTGTCTACGGGCGCCGCTGCAGGCGATTTGCGCCGGACGAGCTGATCAACCCTTGGGCTGGTTGAAGGAAGCTCTCTATGTCGTCCTCGCTGACGGTTCTGATCGCCGCGAACGCCATGATCTTGGCCCAAGGGAATCGATGAGCGAGACATGATGCTGCCGCAAGGAGCTGCGACCCACGTGTGATGACGTCATCCACTACGGTGATGCGGTCGGAGAAGAAGCTCGTCTCTGGTTCGATGCCCAAGCTTGCGATGTGCTCTTCTGGGCTCGGACGATCTGCAGCTCTCGTGAGGAAGCCGCTCTTGCGAATGCGAGTTCTACGCGCTAACAGCGGCTGGATCTCACGGCAGAGCCCGCGGCGTTCTAGTTCGCGACAGATCTCCAAGGCCGGCCAGATGGAGGACTCTTCGCGGAACGGCGCGCTCCGGGGCACTGGCACGAGGTCGACTTCGGGGCTCAAGTACTCCGATAGCCAGATCTCCGCCGTGGCGAGTGCTTCGGTCACATCACCCAAGCGTCGAATGTACGGAGAGAGGCACTCTTTGATGCCGTTGCGTACCCTGTGAGACTTCGTTCGAGACGTTTCGCTCTGCCTGGGAGACGTCGAGTAGACCAGGACCGAGGCGAAGCGAACTTCAGAAAGGCACTTCGGCTGCTCGGTCACGGCGGTCTCTCTGCAGCTGATCTAGAAGCAGGTTCAGGGAAGACTCGTCAAGGATCTCCGCGCCATAGGCTTCGAGCTCCCTGGGGAAGCGTAGCGCTGGATTCTCGAACAAAGACTTGGTGATCCAGAGCATCCGGCCGAGGCGCAGAGCTTCCCACCCTTGATGCAGCGTGCCGCTTCCGTCTCTCGCCTCGACGATCACCGTCGCGTCCGAGAGCAGGGCCATGGTTCGGTTGCGCAAAGGAAAGCTGTGACGGCCCGTTCTCGCTCCGGAAGCGAATTGCGAGACCGCGAGATGACTCTCCATGATCTCGTGCTGGAGGGCGCGGTTCTTCGCGGGGAAGCACTCGTCAAGCGGCGTGCCGAGCACCGCGATGGTTCGGCCTCCGGAATCGATCGTCGTGCGATGGGCGGCCGTATCGATTCCCTCCGCGAGACCGCTCATCACGATGACGCGGTGATCGGAGAGGAAGCGCGCGAGTCGGCGCGCTCGAGCCAGGCCGAGCTCGCTGGCCTGGCGTGAGCCTACGATCGCGACGACAGGCATGGATCGGAGGAGCTCGAGATCCCCGGCGAGATGCAGCTCGCTAGGCGCGTACCTTGACTCGACCTCGTTCAGCGGGCCGATGAGGGCATCAGTCGAGACAGTGGTCCGATTCGGCGAAGACATGACAGGAGCCATCTTCGCCCTACTGCCCACGCGATGCAACTCGAGGGTTGCTGCCCTCCCCGGCATCGGGGTGGCACACGAAGAGCTCTTGCTCGCATGGCTCCAGCGCTGGTGGAAGCGCGTGCGCAGCGAAGCGGGCTCGCCCGACCAGCTCGCCGCGGCGATGGATCGGACGAACCCGAAGTACGTGCTCCGCAACTGGCTCGCGCAGGAGGCGATCGACGCCGCGCACGCCGACGACCTGTCCAAGCTCGAGCGCTTGCTCCGCGTGATGGAGCATCCCTTCGACGAGCAGCCCGAGCACGAGGAGCTCGCGCAGAAGCGCCCGGAGTGGGCGCGGCATAAGGCGGGATGCTCGATGCTCTCTTGCAGCTCCTGAGTCGGCCGCGCGCTCAGCGGACGCGGATCTCCCAGCCGCGCGTCGCGCCGATGCCGAGCCCGTTCAGGAAGGGATCGAGGTAGAGCCCCTGCACGTAGGCGTCGCCGAGGAAGAGCGGCGCATCGGGCAGCGGCACGCGATGGGAGGCGATCCCGGAAGACGTCGCCACCAGGCTCTGCACGAGGAGCAGCGGGCTCCCCAGGTGCACGTTGGCGACGCAGCCGGTCATGCCGATGCCGTCGAGCGGCAGCGCGGCGGTCGCCGCGGAGATGAGCAGGAAGGTCGGCGCGTTCGGCGGCGTGCCTTCGACCAGGATATGGAGCTGCGTGTTGCCCGCGTGCGGGATCCCCGGATCCAGCTCCGCGGTTCCGCACGCGCTACCGTAGGGCACGGCGTCGGCCAGCGGGCTGTAGTCGAAGCGCGTGCCATAGAGCGAGCGCTGGGCGTCGAGCGCGCCGTGCGCGACGAAGAAGCCGCGCGAGGTGGTGGAGCAGCAGACGGCCTGCGCCGAGACTTGGACTCCGCTCGAGCCGAGCTGCGCGGACTCGACGATGCCGCCCGTTCCGCCGAGGCGAACGACGATCCCGACGTCGCCGTTCGCCGTCGGTGCGTTGTAGGCGACGGCCCAGAACGCGGCGGAGTAGTCGTCGTGCGCCAGGCTGAGCCCCTCGATCTCCTGCAGGAGCCCGCTCCGCTCGTCGAGGGTGCGCGTGACGACATCCTCCAAGCCGCTCACGAGGAGTCGGAAGGTCGTGGCGACGAGGCGCTCCGTCGAGGTGGGCAGGATGCTGCGTCGCCCGTAGACCACCAGGCAGTGCTCGCCATCGGACTCGAGCTTCGGCGCGCTGGTGGTGAGGAAGGCGGAGTCCGCGACGAGGGTATGGGTCGCGAGCGGCTGCAGCGCTGCATCGAGACGCGTCACCCGGATCGCGCCGCTGCCCAGCGTCCCCGGCGTCGACTCCTGGAAGCAGACGTTCCAACCGAAGCTCTCCCCGGGGCGGTGCGCGTTGAGGCTGGGATGCTCGCGGTCGAGGGTCGCGCCGATGGTCGTCGTCGCCGGAACGAACGGCGCGAGCAGCGTCTGCGCCGCGGCATCGACGGGGAAGGCCAGGATCTCGGAGCTCGCCGTGTTCTGGCGCGAGGTGCTGAGGTCGCGGCGGCAGACCAGCAAGGCGAGCGGGCTCGTGCTCGCGCTCATCTCGCTTCCGCCGAGGTCGGGAGCGCTGTACGAGGCCGTGACGCTGATCGGCGTCGCGATCGCGGTCCCGCTGTAGGCGCTCACGGCATCGCGGTCCCGGAAGAAGAGGCGGATCGAGGAGAAGTCGCCGAAGCCGCTCGTGAAGTCGCGCTGATGCGCGAGCACCCAGCGGTTCGCGCCCGGCACATAGCTCACGCAGACGTCGCGGTCGCTGTAGGCGACGGAGGGGTCAACGTAGGCCGTGACGATCTGCGTGAAGTCCTCCTCGCAGACGAACGCGTAGATGTCGTGGTCCGTGGCGGAGTAGATCCGCGTGCAGGCGATGAGGTTGTTCCGGAGCGCGCTCTCGTTCTGGCTCGCGATGTCGATCGAGTCGATCGAGAGGTTCACGTTCTGCTGGACCGCGACGTTGGCGATCAGCGGATCGACCAGGATGGGGAACTGCGCGGCGTCGAGCCATGCATCGGGAACGCGGAGCGCGAGCCGATCGCCGTCGTAGGCGGTCTCCACCGCGCAGCTGCGGCCCGTTGCATCGAAGGCGGTCGCCGCGCCGTAGCTCACGGTGAGCTCGCCGCACGCGTCATGGAACTCGAGCGCGCCGACGCGGCTCTCCTGCGGCGCCGCGCGCAGCTCGCTGCGCAGCGAGCCCTCGATCACGAGGTCGCCATCGGCGCCGCGCTGCTCGATCGCGAAGCTCTGCTCCAAGCCCTCGGGGCGGAGCTCGTAGATCTCGCTCCAGAGTCCGTGCGAGCGCAGGTAGCGCCAGCCGTCCACGCGCTCCTCGAGCGCGGGGCGCGGCAGGAGCTCCGCGGCGCCGAAGCGCAGCGCGGTCGTGGTCCAGACCAGCGGCAGGTTCTTCGGACGCTCCGCGCCGAGATAGGGGTGGAACTCGATCTGCGCACCGAAGCACACCTTGTAGTTCCCGCGCACGGCGTGGAACGCAGGCAGCGGCTCTCCGGCGGCTTGCGGCGGGCGCATCAGCGGGACTTCGAAGAGCTGGGGATCGAGGAGCGTTGCCGGGACTTGCGGCTCGCTCGCTTGGCCGTAAGCCGCGGCCGTCAGCAGGCCGAGCGCGAGGATCGACTTCGAGGACATGGGAGTTCTCCGTGAGGCGCGGCCGGCGCGGCGCGCGCGTACCCTCGCCATCCCGCGAGGCGCGCGCGCAAAACCGCGCCGCGCGGATTCAGCGCACCTGCACGTGGATGCGCTGGGTCGCGAGGATGCCGGTGGGAGAGCCGATGGTGCGGACATGCACCCACTGCGCCTCGAAGTCGCCGCGGAAGACCGGCGCATCCGGCAGCGGGAGCACGACCTCGGCGAAGCCGCTCGAGATCGCCGCCGGGAAGGTCGCGAGGTAGGGGGCGCCGAGGTCGACGAGCAGCGCGCAGCTCGGGCTGCCGAACACGGGGAGCGAGACGTTCGCCGTTCCGAGCGAGACGAGGAGCGCCGCGGGTTGGCCCGATTGGCCGCCGCTCAGCAGGATGCGGAAGCTCTGATGGCCTGCGTAGGGCGGAGAGCACGAGATGCTGGCGAATCCGCAGCCCTGGCCGTAGATCCCCGAGAGCGCCTCGCTGGGCGGCAGGAGCCGCGTGCCGCGCACGAGTGCGGCGGCGCTCGTGGCTCCGCAGGCGGTGAGGAAGCTCGTGGTCTGCCAAGCGCAGCAGATCCCGGGCGGCGCGGTGCTGGTCCCGGCGATGTCGAAGAGCGTCTCCCGCTCGAGCTCGGCGCCCGTGCCGCCGACGCGGAGGAGCTTCGCCACGGTACGCGTGCCGAAGCCGCTGGCCGGCACGCGCTGCTGCACGGCGATCACCCAGTGCGATTGCGTCGCCGTGGCCATCGAGAGGCTCGAGACCTGCAGGCTGGCGAGGAACCACGGGTCTTCGAGCAACGCGCGCGTGGCGTGCACCGTCGGCTGCGTCGCGGCCGCGGCCCAGTCGAAGCGGCGGGAGACGAGCCCCGTGACGTTGCTCGAGCCCAGGGTCGTGCTGAGCGACGCGGCGAGGAGGTAGATGTGGTTGATGCCGGCGATCTGGAAGCTGCGCACGTCGCGCGAGCCGCCCGCGTCGTAGAGCTCGGCTTCCTGCAGGCGCGCGCCGAGGGAGTCGGTGCGGACGCCGCGCAGGTCCCAGTCGTCGCTCGCGCTCTGCCGATCCAGCTCGCGCCAGCCGACGACCCAGCCGTCGGCGTAGCCCCAACGGCGCGCGTTGAGCGCGGGGTCTTCGCGGTCGTAGCGCGTGCCGACGGGTGTCGCGGAGAGTAGCTCCGCCGCGCCGAGGACGAGCGTCCCCGCGTCGAACGGCGCCACGTAGATCTCGGAGTGGTCGCTGAGCGTGCCCGCCGCGCCCGCATCGACCTGATAGCAGAGCAGCGCGGTATCGCCGAAGTCGCCTGCCACCGAGCCGCCGAGATCGGCGCGCGAGTGATCGGCGTTCGCAGGGGTCATGCTGAGGAGCTCGGTGCCCGCGTTCACCTGCAGATGGGTCGCGAGGAAGGCGTAGATGCGGAGGCGGGCGTATTCGCCGTTCGGGGTGACGCGGCGGCGCTCGGAGCAGAGCATCCAGCGGTCATGGCGATTCACGAACGCGACCTGCGCGTCCGTGTCGGAGTAGGTGGCGTCGAGGTTCGAGTAGACGAGCAGCGGGCTCGCGAAGCTCTCGTCGCAGAGCACCGCATAGACATCGTGGTCGCTGAGGCTGATCGCGCGCGTGAAGGCGACCAACACATTGCGAGTGCCGACGCCGCTCGCGGCTTCGATCTCCAGCGAGGAGAGCGCGCCGCCGTTCGGCGCGCTGCCCGAGAGGAAGACCGGGGAAGCGAGCGGATCGATGGTGACCGGGAAGCTCGCCTGCGCGAGCCAAGCTCCGTCGAGGTGGAGCGCGATCTCGCCTTCTTGGAACGAGCTCGGCATCGCGATCGTTCGACCGCCTGCGTCGTACGCGAGGGCGGCCCCGTAGCTCACGAGAGCGGCTCCGGCTTCGTCGCGGAAGACGATCTCGGCATGCTGGCGCGCGCGCGCGGCGGCTTGGAGCGGAGTCTCGATCGCACCGCGGATCACGAGATCGCCGTGAGCGTCGGGCCTCTCCGCGAGCAGGAAGAGCTGCTCGACACCCTCGGGACGGATCTCGTAGCGCTCGGTCCAGAGCTCGTGCTCGAAGACCACCGTGCGATCGTCGAGGCGGCGCGGAGCCGCAGCGGCGTCGCGCGCGAGCTCGTGCTCGCCGATCGCGATCGAGCGCGTGCGCCAGCGCAGCGGAGCGCTCGACGCGCGCGTCGTTCCGAGCGCGGGGAAGAGCTCGAAGCCATCGACGAAGCGCACCTTGTAGCCGGCCTCCGCCGCAGCGAAGCCGGCTCCGACCTCGCCGGCCTCGGCCGGAGAGATCGGCTGCAGCGGGACGCGCAGCACCTCGGCGAGCAGCTCGGCTTTGAGCGAGCGCGACGGCAGCTCGGGTTCCTGGGCTCGAGCGCAGAGCGTGATGCAGAGTGCCGCGACCAGGGCGCCGCGGAGCGGAGAGCGAAGAGCGTGCATGGGTTCCTCGGGTCCGGGGCTCGACTTCGAGCGGGTCCGGACCTAGGAGCCATGCCACGAGGTCGACGGCGAACACACCCCGAAGCGACTCCGTCCTTCGGGCCAGCGCGCGGCACCCGCGCCGCGGTCAGTCTGATCGGAAGACCGTATTACTAGTTCCGCCCTCGTGGAGCGATCACTTCCCTCGCGCCGGGCGATCCGGCGCCAGGGCCTCGGCGCGAGCCGAGGTGAAGGAGACCCCCATGCATCGAACAACGATCACCTCTTCCCTCGCCGCGGCCTTCGGCTGGGCCGCCTTGCTCGGGAGCTGCTCCTCCGTGGACCAGAGCCAGAGCGGCGCGCGTCCCGAGCGCGCGGAGAACGCGCCTCCGGTGCACGCCGGAGCGGAGGGCGGCGTCTGCCCCGTGACCGGCGCGAGCGCCGCCGGTGCGAAGCCCGCGATGGCGCCTGCGGCGGCGACTTCCTACACGAACCGCGACTGGTGGCCGGACCAGCTCGACCTCGACCTGCTCCGCCGCAACTCGCCGCAGGCGAGCCCGATGGGGGCTTCGTTCGACTACGCGGCCGAGTTCGCGAAGCTCGATCTCGCGGCGGTGAAGCAGGACATCGCGCAGCTGCTGACCACTTCGCAAGCGTGGTGGCCCGCCGACTGGGGACACTACGGCCCGCTGATGATCCGCCTCGCGTGGCACAGCGCGGGTACCTACCGCATCAGCGACGGCCGCGGCGGCGCTTCCGCGGGCATGATCCGCTTCGCTCCGCTCAACAGCTGGCCTGACAACGCCAACCTCGACAAGGCGCGCCGGCTGCTCTGGCCGATCAAGCAGAAGTACGGGCAGCGCCTCTCGTGGGCGGATCTGATGATCTTGACGGGCAACGTCGCGCTCGAGTCGATGGGGTTCCGGACCTTCGGCTTCGCCGGCGGGCGCGAGGACGTCTACGAACCCGAGGTCGTGAACTGGGGCCCGGAGACCGAGTGGCTCGGCGACAAGCGCTTCGCCGAAGGTCGCGAGCTCGAGAACCCGCTTGCGGCGACGCAGATGGGTCTCATCTACGTGAACCCCGAGGGCCCGAACGGCAATCCCGATCCGCTCGCCGCGGCGAAGGACATCCGCGCGACCTTCGCGCGCATGGCGATGAACGACGAGGAGACCGTGGCGCTCATCGCCGGCGGTCACACGCTCGGCAAGACGCACGGTGCCGCGAGCCCGGCGAAGCACGTCGGTCGCGAGCCGGAAGGGGCGAGCCTCGAAGAGCAGGGCCTCGGCTGGAAGAACAGCTACGGCAGCGGCAACGCCGGCGACACGATCACGAGCGGCTTGGAGGGTGCTTGGACTTACACGCCCGTGAAGTGGTCGCACGACTACTTCGAGAACCTCTTCGACTACGAGTGGGAGCTCGTGGAGAGCCCCGCGGGAGCCAAGCAGTGGACGCCGAAGCCGGGGCAGACGAATCGGCGCGTCCCCGACGCGCACGATCCCAGCAAGAAGCACCTGCCGGTCATGCTCACGACCGACCTCGCGCTGCGCATGGATCCGATCTACGAGAAGATCTCGCGGCGCTTCTACGAGAATCCCAAGGAGTTCGAGGCCGCGTTCGCGAGCGCCTGGTTCAAGCTCACGCATCGCGACATGGGCCCGCACGCGCGCCTGCTCGGTCCCGAGGTCCCGCCGCCGCAGCTCTGGCAGGATCCGCTTCCGCCGGTCGATCACGAGCTGGTCGGTGAGGCCGAGATCGCGGACCTGAAGCAGCGCGTGCTCGCCTCCGGGCTCACGATCTCCGATCTCGTCTCGACCGCTTGGGCCTCGGCCGCGACGTTCCGCGGCACTGACCTTCGCGGTGGAGCGAACGGCGCGCGGATCCGCCTCGCGCCGCAGAAGGACTGGGCCGTGAACGAGCCCGCGGAGCTCGCGCGTGTGCTCGGCGTGCTCGAACGAGTGCGCAACGAGTTCCACGCGTCTTCGGGCGCGAAGAAGATCTCGCTCGCGGATCTGATCGTGCTCGGTGGCTGTGCGGCGATCGAAGCAGCCGCGAAGCGCGCGGGTCAGGAGCTCGAGGTCTCGTTCGCGCCGGGGCGCACGGATGCCACGCCGGAGATGACGGACGCGGCGTCGTTCGCGGTGCTCGAGCCGCGCTTCGACGGCTTCCGCAGCTATCTCGCGGGCTCCGCGGCACGCAGCGCGAGCGAGCTGCTCGTGGAGCGCGCGGCGTTCCTCGAGCTCAGCGCGCCGGAGATGACCGTGCTCGTCGGGGGTCTGCGAGTCCTCGGCGCGAATCACGGCGACGCGGCGCACGGCGTCTTCACCGCGCGGAAGGAGACGCTCAGCAACGACTTCTTCGTGAACCTGCTCGACCAGGGCTTGCTCTGGTCGAAGGTTCGCGAAGCGGGGACCTACGAGGCGCGCGAGCGGGCGGGAGCGGCGGTGAAGTGGACCGCCACCGAGGTCGACCTCGTCTTCGGCTCGAACTCGCAGCTCCGCGCGATCGCCGAGGTGTATGCCAGCGCCGACGCGGAGCGGAAGTTCGTCGAGGACTTCGCCGCGGCCTGGGCCAAGGTGATGAACCTCGATCGCTTCGACCTCGCGGCGCGCTGAACGCGGCGCTGGCCGAACTCCGGATGAGCTCGGGCGCCAAGGTGCAACGGCGTTGCACCTTGGCGCCCTACATATGTCACCGCGTAGATTGGCGCCCGTGATGGACCTCCGCCAACCGACTGCGGCGAAGCTCGCGATCGCGCTCCTCGACGCCGGGCCCGAGACCGCGGCCCTGCTCCGCGCATTTGCGGCCGCCGCGAAGCCCGCCGGGACGGTGGCCTATGCCGCGGCGGAGCACTTGCCGCCCGGGCGGCGCGATGCCCGCGCGGGCCTCTACCTCGCCGACCTGGTCTGGGCGGAGGAGCCGGAGGAGCGCTCGCCCTGGCATCTCTACCGCGGGCTGCGCTTGGCGCTCATCGCCGGCGGGCAGCCGTGGCTCGGCTTGGCGAAGCTCGCCGACCTCCGCGTCGAGCATCGCCTACTCGCGCTCTCCGAGGACGTGCCGCCGCTCCGCGACATCGACGCGTTCTGGCGCGGGCACCGGTATCGCCAGAGCGGCGAGCTCCTGTTGCTCGCGGCATGGGATGGAGGGCGCGGCCAGGTGTACGGCATCGACGGCGAGGGCTCACCGCGCCTGCTCGCCGAACACCGGTCGATCAAATCGGGGTCAGACCCCTTCTTGATCGACGCGGTCGATCAAGAAGGGGTCTGACCCCGATCTGATCGACGGAGGGACGACGCATGACGATGTTGGCACTGCTCTGCTCGCTCGCGAGCTTGTTCCCCCAGGGGCCGAGCTTCGAGATCCGCTACGGCGCGGAGCTCGCGAGCGGGCCGCTCGACGGGCGCTTGCTGCTGCTGATCTCGGCGCGCGGCGAAGGCGAGCCGCGCTTCGACGTGCAGGACGGGTCGCAGTGCGCGCAGGTCTTCGGCGTCGATGTCGAAGGGTGGAAGGCCGGCGAGCCGCTGCGCATCGATGCTTCCGTCTTCGGGTTCCCGCGCGCGAGCTTGCGCGACGTGCCACGCGGCGACTATCGCGTGCAGGCGCTGCTGCACCGCTACGAGACCTTCCAGCGGAGCGATGGCCACGTCGTGAAGCTGCCGATGGATCGCGGCGAAGGGCAGCAATGGAATCGCGCGCCGGGGAATCTGCTCTCCGCGCCGCGAGCGCTCGCGTTCGATCCTGCGAGTCCCGAGCCGATCGCGATCGCGCTCGACCAGGTGATCCCGCCGCTCGAGCCCGTGCCCGACACGCGCTACGTGAAGCACGTGAAGATCCGCTCCGAGAAGCTCTCCACGTTCTGGGGGCGGCCGATGGAGCTCGGGGCCTGCGTGCTCTTGCCGCACGGCTTCGACGAGCATCCCGAGGCGCGCTATCCGCTCGTCGTCTACCACGGGCACTTCCCGCGCACCTTCGGTGCCTTCCGCGAAGAGCCGCCCGATCCCAAGCTCGCGCCGGTGCGCTCCGAGCGCTTCGGCGTCGACGGCTACAACTTGATCGAGCAGCAGGAGGCGCATCGCGCCTACGAGCGCTGGATCGCAGAGCAGACGCCGCGCTTCGTCATCGTCGAGATCCAGCACGCCAATCCCTACTACGACGACTCCTACGCGGTGAACTCGGAGAACTTGGGGCCCTACGGCGACGCGATCGAGTTCGAGCTGATCCCGTATCTTGAGCGGCGCTTCCGCTGCATCGGCGAAGGTTGGGCGCGCTTCGCCTACGGCGGCTCCACCGGTGGGTGGGAAGCGCTCGCCGTGCAGGTCTTCCATCCCGAGCGCTACAACGGCTGCTTCGCGGCCTGCCCCGATCCGATCGACTTCCGCGCCTACACGGTGATCGATCTCTACCGCGACAAGAACGCGTACTACGACGAAGGTCCGTTCGCGCGCGTGCCGCGGCCGGGGAAGCGCGACGGGCTCGGCCGCACCGTGGCGACCTTGGAGCAGACGAACCACTTGGAGCTCGTGCTCGGCACGCGCTCGCGCTCGGGGCAGCAGTGGGACATCTGGGAGGCGGTGTTCTCGCCGGTCGGGCCCGACGGCTATCCGCGCCGCATCTGGGAGAAGCAGAGCGGCGTCATCGATCCCGCGGTCGCCGCGCACTGGCGCGAGCATTACGACTTGACGCACATCCTCCGCCGCGACTGGGCGAAGCTCGGGCCGAAGCTCACGGGCAAGCTCCACGTGTACTGCGGCACGATGGACAACTACTTCCTGGAGGGCGCGGTCTACCTGCTCGAGGACTTCCTGCAGGTCGCCGACCCGCCGGCCGAGGCCACCGTCGACTTCGGCCCCGGCGCCGAGCACTGCTGGAACGGCGACCACTCTCAGCCCATCTGGATCTCGCGCCTCCGCTACCACCAGCTCTACGTCGACCGCATCCTCCAGCGCATCGCCGCCACCGCCCCTCCCGGCGCCGACCTCAGTTCCTGGCGCCATTGACCGCATCGAGGTCGATCAGATAGGGGTCAGACCCCTTCTTGATCGACGCCGTCGATCAAGAAGGGGTCTGACCCCTATTTGATCGACGGCGGTATCTTCGGTGGGGTGGTGCGTCTCCAAGGACGCTGGACCATGAACCACGAAGCCACGTGAACCACCGCACTTCCCTCTGGCCCTGCTCTCTCTTCCTCGCCCTCGCGGCCTGCGGGGAGACCGCGCCGCCGCCCCCGGAATCCCAGCCGACCCCGAGCCCCGCCGAAGCCATGCCCGCCGAACCGAACGACGCGAAGGTCGCGCGCACCGACGCCGACTGGAAGCAGAAGCTCAGCCCCGAGCAGTACCGCGTGTTGCGCCAGAAGGGCACCGAGCGGCCCTTCACCGGCGAGTACGACGAGTTCTTCGAGCCCGGTGAGTACTCCTGCGCCGGCTGCGGCGCGGTGCTCTTCACCTCGGACACGAAGTTCAACTCCGGCTGCGGCTGGCCGGCGTTCTACGCCGCGAAGGCCGAGGACCGCGTGAAGCTCCTCGTCGATCGCACGCACGGTATGATTCGCACCGAAGTGCTCTGCGCGCGCTGCGATGGACATCTCGGCCACGTCTTCGACGACGCGCCGCGGACGCCGACCGGCCAGCGCTACTGCATCAACTCGGTGTCGCTGAAGTTCACGCCGGCGAAGAAGTAGCTCGCCGATCGGGGTCCGTCATGCTGCGTCGCCTCACGGGGCTGGGCCTCGCGCTGCTCCTCGGCTCCACCGCCATCTCCCAGGAGCCAGCACGAAGAGTCGTCGGCTACTTCGTCTCGTGGGGCATCTACGGCCGGAACTACCACGTCACCGACATCCCCGCGGCGTCGCTCACGCATGTGAACTACGCCTTCGCGAACCTCGCGAACGGCCGCATCGCGCTCGGCGACCCTTACGCCGACATCGACCGCTTCTACCCCGGCGACTGCTGGAACCCGGACTGTCTCCGCGGCAGCTTCCACCAGCTCCAGCTCCTGAAGCAGCGGCACCCGCACTTGAAGACGCTGATCTCGGTCGGCGGCTGGACGTGGTCGGGGCAGTTCTCCGATGCGGTGCTGACTCCGGCGTCGCGCGCGACCTTCGCGCAGTCGATCGTCGACTTCGTCGTGCAGTACGACTTCGATGGCGCCGACATCGATTGGGAGTACCCGGTCGGCGGCGGCCTCGCGAGCAACGTCACGCGTCCGCAGGATCGGCAGAACTACACGCTCTTCCTGCAGGAGCTGAGAGCGCAGCTCAACCAGCGGAGCGCCACGACCGGTCGCCGCTACCTGCTCACGATCGCCGCGCCCGCGGGTCCCGCCATCATCGCGAACTACGAGGTCGCGCAGATCCATCCGTTGCTCGACTGGATCAACCTGATGAGCTACGACTTCCACGGCCCGTGGGGCGAGCCGCATACGGGGATGAACTCGCCGCTCCGCGCCGATGCCGCGGATCCGAACGCCGAGCCGATGCGCTCGCAGTTCAACGTCGAGGCCGCCGTCGCGAGCTATCTGGCGCTCGGCGTTCCGCCCGAGAAGCTCCACGTCGGCATGGCGTTCTACGGGCGCGGCTTCGCCGGCGTCAGCGCGGGCGCCACGAACGGCCTCTACCGCAGCTACAGCGGCCCGAGCGGGAACGGCACTTGGGAGCCCGGCGTCTTCGATCACTCCGATCTCGCCGCGAACTACGTCGCTCGGAACGGCTACGCGCCGTTCTGGCACGACGCCTCGCGCACCCCTTGGTTGATGAACGCGAGCAACGGCACCTTCATCAGCTACGACGACCCGCGCTCGCTGCGCGAGAAGTGCTGGTTCGTGCAAGCGGCTGGCCTCGGCGGCGCGATGTTCTGGGAGCTCTCGGGCGATCGACCGCGCGCGCTCTCGGGCGTCCTCGAGCAGGAGCTGCTGCGCCGTCCGGCCCTGCGCGCGCCGTCGCGCCGCGTGCGCGTCGCCCAGCCCGTGCGCGTCGACCTCGCCGTGCACGGCGGGAGCGCGCGCGCCGGCAAGCCCTACCTCTTGCTCGCGAGCAGCTCGGGGAACTTCCCCGGCACGAGCTACCCCGGCCTCGCGACCTTGCCGCTGAACTGGGACTCGCTGACCGACACGAGTGTCGCGCTCGCCGGCAGCGCGCTCTTCCCCGGCTCGCTCGGCGTACTCGACGCACAGGGAGCCGCGAGCTGCGCCCTCGATCTCTCGATCTTCTCGTCGCTCCCGCCCGCGATGGTCGGCACGCGCTGGACGCTCGACGCGTGGGTCTTCACGAGCGCGAGCGGC
Organism: Planctomycetota bacterium; assembly: GCA_016719295.1. Taxonomy (GTDB): domain Bacteria; phylum Planctomycetota; class UBA1135; order UBA1135; family JADKAF01; genus JADKAF01. The sequence goes on along the minus strand of JADKAF010000001.1, from coordinate 3,540,547 downwards.
GCCGGCGGCGAGCCGACGAATGTGGTCGAGGTCGAGCTCGTGCCGTAGCGCGCGACGACCGGCGTCGAAGCGCCGCTATTCGTCTACATTGTCGTAGCGGTAGATCGGATCGATCTCCGAGCCCGCTTCGAGCTCGATCAGCGGGTGGATCAGCCCGTCGCTCAGGCGATACACCCAGCCGTGGAGGAACGGCGCGCCGCGTTGCTTCCAGGCCCGCTGCACGATGCTGGTCTTCGAGAGGTCGTGGACCTGCTCCTGGACGTTCAGCTCGACCATGCGGTCGAATTTCTCCTGGAGCGTCGGCAGCGCATCGACCTCCTCGCGGTGGAAGCGGTAGACGTCCTTGATGTTGCGCAGCCACTTGTTGATGAGGCCGAGCGACTGGTTGGTCATGGCCGCCTGGACGCCGCCGCAACCGTAGTGACCGCAGACGATGACGTGGCGCACCTTCAGCACCTCGACGGCGTACTGCAGCACGCTGAGGAGGTTGAGATCGGTGTTCACCACCATGTTGGCGATGTTGCGATGCACGAAGATCTCGCCGGGGAGCGTGCCGGTGATCTCGCTCGCCGGCACGCGGCTGTCGCTGCACCCGATCCAGAGGATCTCGGGGCGTTGCGTCTTCGCCAGGCGCGAGAAGAACGCGGGGTCCTTCTCGACCATGTTCGCGGCCCAGACTTTGTTGTTGAGCAGGAGCTTCTTGTAGGACTCCACGATTCACGCTCTCCCGGAGCTTCGGTCGCTTGAGTTCTGGCTAGTGAGAGGCCGCCGCGCGCGACTTCGCTCGCGAGCGCGGCCGTCCGCCGAGGACGGTCATCTGCTGGAGCTTGTCCTCGTCGGACATCGGGAAGTCGAGGAGCTCCACGCGGATCCGGCGCAGCGGCGCGGCTTGCGCGAAGTTCTCGATGATCTCGCGCACGTCGGGATCGATGTCGCCCGAGCGGCTGGCGTCGATCACCACGCGCGCGCCGTCGGGCAGCTCGTTCAGCGTGCGCATGATGCTGGCCTTGTTCAGGAAGGTGACGTCCTGCCCGAGAACGAGGTAGATCGGCATCCCCGGCTTCGCGCGGCGCGGATCGTACTGGAACGGCGTCTTGTAGTTCCTCCAGAGGATCGTGACCACCGCGACGGCGAGACCGAGCGAGACGCCCTTCAGCAGATCGATGAAGGCGACGCCGAGCACGGTGACCGCGAAGAGCGCGAACTGGACCTTGCCGGCCTTCCACATCGCGATCCAGAGGGCCGGCTTCGCGAGCTTCCAGCCCACGAGGAGCAGCACCGCGGCGAGGCTCGCGAGGGGAATCGCGGACAGGACGCCCGGGATGGCGAGCACGGCGGCGACGAGCAGGCCACCATGCGCGATCGTGCTGAGCTTCGTGCGGGCGCCCGCTTGGACGTTCGCGGAGGAGCGCACCACCACCTGCGTCACCGGCAGCCCACCGAGGAAGCCGCTCACCAGGTTTCCGAGGCCCTGCGCGTGGAGCTCGCGGTTGGTCGGTGTGATCCGCTTCAGCGGATCCATTCGATCGGTGGCCTCCGCGCAGAGCAGGCTCTCCAGGCTCGCGACGATGGCCAGCGAGAGGCCGAGGGTCCAGATCTCGACGGAGAGCAGGGCATCGAAGTCGGGGCGCGGAACCTCGGCGAGCTCGCGCAGGTCGACGTAGTGCCCGGAGCCGATCGCCAGCGCGTCGATGCCTCGGAAGACCTGCGCGAGGAGGAGGCCCACCAGGACGGCGAGGAATGGGCCGGGAACGAGCTTCAGCAGCCGATGGCCTTGCACGAGGGGCCGTTCCCAGATCAGGAGCACCGCCAGGCAGACGAGCGCGATCACGATCGCTCCCGCCGTCGGCTCGAGCAGCATGTAATAGAGCTCGGAGAAGGTGTTGTGCTGATCGGGCTGCTCGAAGCCCATCTCGCCGATCGGGTCCTTGTCGTAGCCGACGGCGTGGGGGAGCTGCTTTAGCACGATGATGACGCCGATGCCGGCGAGCATCCCCTTGATCACCGCGCTCGGGAAGTAATAGGCGATGACGCCCGCGCGGAGGAACCCGAACGCGATCTGCAGGAGTCCCGCGATCATCACCGCGGCCAGCACCTTCTCGTAGCTCCCGGCCTGCTGGATCGCGACGAGGACGATCGAGGTGAGACCCGCCGCGGGGCCGCTGACGCCGAGCGGAGAGCCGCTCGCGAGCCCGACGATGATGCCGCCCACGGCGCCGGCGATCAGGCCGGAGATCGGCGGCGCTCCGGAGGCCACGGCGATCCCGAGGCAGAGCGGCAAAGCCACCAGGAAAACGACCAGCGCGGCCGGCAAGTCGCTGCGCAGCGCGCTGAGGGGATGAAGGCGGTCGTTCACTCGGACGTCTCCGTCGTCGGACTCGGCGGAAGGCGCTCTGACAGGCGTTCAAGGAACCGGCAGCGGGCGCGCGAGAGTTTAAGCGCGTGTCCTAGGGCAGCGAAGCGCCCGTCTGCGGGGAAATCCGAGAACGCTCCGCGCGCCTTCCACGCGAAGTCCGACGAACCCGAGCGACCCGGGTCTCTCGCCGCCGCTCTCCCTCGGCGGGCGAACACGAAGGCCGACGGCGTTACCCGCGATGCTGCGCCTCGACCTGCAGCTCCCCAGCCTCGTCGAGGTAGCGCAAGCTCAGCTCTCCGCGGAACCTCCGCCCGAGTGCCTCGCCGATCCCGCGTGCCAGATGCGCCCCCGTCGTCGTGACGCGCAGCTCCCCGTTCGCCTCGACGACCTCCATCAAGCGCTCAAGGGGATGCTCCGCGCGCTCCTTCGCCTCGATGTTGCGCACGAGCCCGCGGATCTCCTCGAAGAGCCCGGGCGCGAACCCTCGCAAGCGCACCGTCCCCGCCGGCGCGCGATCCTTCACCCGCCGGCACGCGGGGCAGATCGTCAGCTGCACGTCCCCGAGCGGCGGCGCCCCCGCCTGCCAGCGCCCCGCGTGATGCACGAGCGAGCACAGCTCGCAGACCTCGATACCGGGCGCCTTCTTCTGCTCCGCGTACGGATCGCGATGCGTGCCGGTCTGGTCGCGCTGCGGGTGGCGTTGGGGTTGGTGGTGGGGGTGTTGGCTGGGGTTCTGGTGGGTGCCCATGGGGAGCTGGCCTCGAGCATTGGACGACCAGGAGCGTAGCTCCGTGAAGCGCGCCATGTAGGCGGCCAAAGGGCGTAGTTGCGCAGGTCCGGGGAGACCCATCGCATGGCTCGCCCGCCCCGCTGGGCACCCGAGGCGGGCCGGATCAGGCGATCGTCACCAAGAGGACCTCGCTCGACACGATGCAGCCGGACGGTTGGAGGTAGAGCGTCTGCACCTGAAGGTCGATCGTGGGAACCTGGCAGAGCCAGGGGAAGCGCACGCTGGATCCGGGCGCGATGAAGAAGATGTCGAGCAGCCCGTCCGCGAGGCAGTTGCCGTTCAGAGCCGCGCAGGAGTCCCCGGGAGGGTAGATCGTCCAGTGCAGCGGCGAGATGTCGAACGAGAGGATCATCCCCAAGGTCGTGTACTGCGGATGAGGCCGGGCATCGAAGCCGACCGTCGCGATGCCCAGCGGGTTCATACCGCAGCCGCCTTGGGGAAAGGTGTTCTGCCCCATGCAGCTCCCTCGGCGCCCGAAGCCGCTAGAGCTGCACAGGCATTGGGCGTCGAGCGTCGGAGTGAAGGAGTGAAGAAGACCGAAGAGGAGCAGAAGCTGCAGCCAGAAGTTGCGTTGCACGAGGCACACTCCGTTGAAGTGAAGAGCGGGAGGATGGGTGACCGCACCCGGGCCGGTCGAGCCAGAGAGCAAAGTGCTCGTGGCTCGAATGGAACAGGCGCACTCTTGAGCGAGATGCAGCAGGATTCCGTATTCGCCAACGCGTCGAGTCGGAACTTGCGAGTTTGGCGCCGCCGACGACGCCCGCGATGGAGGAGCAGCTCTCTCCATCACGAGCGTAGCTGGAATACCGAAGCTAGATCTTCTTGGTGATGTACCCCGTCACGGTGACCGAGATGGGGTTATTGGTGTTGCGATCGATCTGCACCTGCGGGATCTGGCCCGCGGTGAACGCGATGCCAGAGCCGAAGGAGTGCGAGAAGTTGCTCGCTTCGGGCACGGCAACGGTCATCAGGTTAGTCGACGAGTCTCGTCGGATGTTGCACTGGACGATGGAGCCGGCATTCAGATTCTACACGACGATGTCGGTGAGGACGAACACCTCGTTGGGCTGGACCGGGCCCGGGAGGATCGTGGACTCGGTGCCGGTGCTCAGCGACGCCACGTGATGCACCATCCTCATGACCTTGGCCGAAGACTTGGCAGCCGGTACTTGAGAGGTTCCCTCGAGCGCGCCCAGCACGAGCACGGCCACGGTGATGAAGGAGATCGCGAGAACGGAGATGAACTTGTTCATGATGCTATGCCCTTTGGTGTGGTGGAGATCCGATCGAGCCGTCACGAGTCGGAGGTCAAATGGTTAGCCTCGCAGTGAGGCACCGCCCGATCTCGCTGCCAACAGGCAGAGCTCGCGCGTATCGTCTTCGAGAAACTTGGAACTTCTGATTTGCCCACCGAACGCTGACTCGCGTTGCGCGAGCACCTTTGGTCCATTCACGGGTTCCGAAACGAGAAGTGCGCGCTTCGGTCCAGACGCGCGCTTCAATCGGTCATCATCTTGGAACTCGCTTCGGAAGGGGGAGCTCCGCACGCTTGCTCACCACGAGCGAACCCCGCGCCTTCGCGAGCTCGTGTCGAGCGAAGGAGCGGCGAGCCGGGCTACCGCCGTCGGACATGGCGATCTGCTCGAGACAGCGCCGTGCCTTCTCGTCGCCGATAGCACCCAGCGCTTGAATGCTGAGCAGCGCAGCGGTCTCGTCTGCTCCTTGAGCTAGCGATGCGAGCTCCGTCGACATCTGCTCCGCTCCGCAGCTCGCGAGCGCTCGGATGGCTTCGTGGCGAACTCGGGGACGTGCGTCGTCGAGGAATCCACGCAGGTGATCGCAGGCTTCGGGCGATCGGGTGCGACCGAGGGCAGAGATCGCGTTGCCGACGACCAGAGGGTCCTCGGCTGTGCACGCAACGTGTTCCAAGGCCGCGCGATCATTGGCCAGGGCGCCGCGCATGGTGGAGAGCACGGCGCGCACGGCTGCAGGCGTGCTCGCCTCGAAGGTGGGCGGCGTTGGCTCCGCGTCGACCGATCGGACGCAGGAGACCGCCGCGGGGACGGCGAGCGATCGCTCGCTCGCCTCCCGCTGCGATCTCTCCGTCCAAACGATCGACACGCCGAGCACGAGCAGGGCACCCAGCCCTGCGCCTGCGCGCGCGCTAATCACCGCGACCTCCGACGACCTGCAGCCGCACGATGCCGAGGGAGGTCGGCAGACCCGAGCACGGGTCCAGCGCCACGAGTTCCACGCGCTCGACCGCGCCGTGGCGGATCCGTCCGCACGCGAGGCCGGCCTCGAGCGATCGCAGGAGCTGCCGGCGATCGAACTTGAGCAGGAGCTCGAAGCGCCCGTCATGATCGCAGTCGGTCAGGAGATCATCGCCGCTCCATGAGAGCGCGGGGACTTCCTTGCCTCCGGGGACGAGGAGCTTGAGCTGCGCTAGCTCCGTGGGCTGCAGCAGTGCCGCGTTCACGCCTTCGACGCGTACGTAGAAGGGGAGGAACGACCAGGGGCGCAGACCCAGCACGCCTGGCACAGCGCGCACATCGAGATTGTCCACCGCGACTTCGCGCTCGCAGATCACGTCTTCCATGCCGGGCGAGAGGACGACCGCACGGATGGTCTTCGCGCCATCCAGGCAGAGCGTCGTGTCATAGGGCACGACGAAGGGCGAGGTGGTAGAGGAGCCGAGCAATCGACCATCGGCGTAGATCGCGACCCCTGCGAAGCTGCCCTGCACGGTTGCTTCGACCTGCACTGTTCCGCGGAGCTCGCGGCGATGGCGGGGCAGGATGCGCAGCTCGCAGGTCGGCGGCTCTCCTGTCGCGTTCGCTACCGTTGTGCCCACGCTGACCACGGTCTCATTCCCCGCGGCATCGACGACACGCACGGCGAAGGCGAGAGCCGCGTTCGGCCAACGGGTGGTGTCTTCAGAGGAACTCCCCAGCGCGCTGTTCTGCGGGACGGCGAAGACGGTCGAGCCATCGACGCTCGGGGGAACCCCCGCGACGCGCATCTCGATCGCCTGCACACCGCTCGTCGCATCCGAGGCGCTCGCGGTGAAGGGAATCGTTCCCGAGATGGTGGCGCTCTCCTGCGGATCGAGGATGGCGACGGTGGGGGCCGTGTTGTCGATGGTGACGGTAAGGCTCGCCTCGTGCTGATTCCCGACGCGGTCGGTGGTGAGCACACGCAAGACATGCGCACCGTCCGCGACCCCACGCGAGTCCCAGGCGACTTCATAGGGGAGCTCCGTCCTGGTAGCCAAGAGCTCCGCATCGACGAAGAGCTGGACTTGCGCCACACCCGTGCCATCGAGATCCTCCGCGGCCGCTTGCACATCGATGGTGCCGCGCAGCAGAGCGCCTTCCGCGGGGCTCGAGAGCAAACCCACCGGAGCGATCGTGTCGTAGACGACGACCACCGAGGCCGAGCCGACGCGACCGGCCGGGTCGCGCGCCTCGACGCGGATCGTGTTCGGGCCCTCGATCAAGTCGACGACTCCAGCGACGATGCCGCCGCCCGGCGGCAGACTCGCCTGCAGGCCGGCAGGAGTCGAACTCACCTCCGTTGAGTTCACTTCGTCCACCGTCGCGACGACAGGGAGCGGAGAACCACCCGGGCCGTAGGCATTGCCGTTCTCCGGCGCGCTGATGCTGACGATCGGGGCGATCGAGTCCAGCACCAGCACCAAGCTCGCCGTGGATTGGTTCCCCGCCGCGTCGATGGCCGTGAACTCGATCGTGTTCGAGCCTTCGCTGAGCGGGATCGAGGCGTCGATCACACCCGTTCCGCCGGCGACGACGTGCTCTTGCCCCAAGAACGCCACGCGTACGTCGGTCGCGTCCGCGATGCCCAAGCTGATCTCGATCGGGCCCAGGCCGAAGACCGAGCCAGGCAGCGGCTGATCGATCGTGATCGCAGGGGCGATCGTGTCGACGAACAGCGTGACCGAGTCACCGCCCGTGTTGCCCGCCTGATCGGTGGCGTTCATGACGATGGTGTTCAGGCCTTCGACCAGGTCGAGGGTTCCGCTCACCTCTGCAGGCGACGTCGACGCGCTGGCCGTGATGCCTGCCGGAGAGGAGGTGAACTGCATCGGCGTCGAGGAGTCTTCCGCTCTCGTGCGGACGATGACAGTGGCGCTCGCCAGGATCGCTCCGTCGGCGGGCTCCAGGATCTCGACCGCGGGCGGCGTCCGATCGCTGCAGTCCACCTGGCGCGCGTAGACGTGCACGATGACCTCGCCCGGGTTCGGGAAGATGCGTCGACTCTCGAAGGCGATCGTGTTCCCGTCCCCTGAGATGGGGCAGTGCGCGTTCGCGCTCTCCACGCCGCTCATGCCCGTCGTGACACCGAGCTGCCGGTCACGAACGTACGAGCGCCAGAGCGAGCCCGAGACACCCGCGAGGTTGGGCGCCTGGCTGGCGAAGGAGACGAAGCGCCCGTCCGCCGAGATCGAAGGCGCCAAGCTGTTGCCGTTGGCCTGAAGTCCAGCGCTGGTCAAGCTGGCCCGAGTCGTCGTCTGTGCGATGCGATCGTAGACGAAGATGTCGTAGAGGCCGCCGGAATCACCTGCCACCAGGTTGGAGGCCGGCGAGCCGTAGGCGATGAAGCGCTCGTCGAGAGAGATCACCGGCGTCTCGCAGAGCCCGTTCGCAAGCGTGCTGCTCGGGCTTAGGCTGATGCAAACGGTCGTGCCCAGCGAACGATCGCGAAGGAAGACCTGGTCCACACCGTTCCCTCCGTGCGGGTCCAGGCTCGAGGCGTTGCTGGTGAAGACCACGTAGCGTCCGCTGGACGAGACGCTGACCACGCGGCAATGCCCGTTCGCCGCGACGCCGGAGCTCGATTGGCTCACGAGCTCGACCGTCTGGGCGGTGCGATCGCGGAGGTAGACCTGGTAGAAGTCTGTGATCTCGGGAACGGTCACGATGTTCAGGCTGGTGAACGCCACGTAGCGACCGTCATCGCTGATCGAAGTGCCGGAGAAGCTGCCGTTCTGGATCTGCGCACCGGCTGCGGTGACGCTGATCATCTCGGTCTCGAGCGTGTCGAGGTCCTTCACGAAGACGTCGTGATCGACGCCGGTGTCGCGCGGATCGAGACCCAGGGCCGTCGATAGGAACACGAGATAGCGACCGTTCGAGGTCAGCTCGTACCAGCCGAAGCTGACACCAGGACCCCCTCCGGTTGCGAAGCCACCGCCGGGGAGCGCGTGAGACGCGATGAGCTCGCCCGTCGTTCGATCGCGCACGTACAGATCGGAGTTCGTGCGAGTCACTCCGTAGATGAGGTTCGTAGCCTGGCTGTGGATGGCGACGCGGTTTCCGTCGAAGCTCAGCATGCGGGGGGAGCGGAGCAGCGAATGAGCGTTGCCTGGGACGCCTGAGTTGCTCGTCGAGAGCCAGGTCAGAGGGCAGGGGCTTTGGGCCGCGGCTCCCGCGAGCAGCAGGGATGCTGCGAGCGGAACCCGAGCGAGCCCTCCCAGGAACCGGCGGGTGCTGCGTAAACGCCCGGTAGTCCCACCCCTCGGTTCCCCAGGCCTGCGCACTCCGCAGTGGTCAAACTCTCTGCCCGACGCTCTCTCGACGAGGGAAGTCAGTCCCGACGGGCACTCGCTGCGCGCGCCGCTTTCCACGCCCGCGGCGTGAGCTCGGCCGCACGCGATGGATCTTCCGCCATGCGCTGCAGCACGTCGCTCAGGTACTCGTAGGCATCGATGCCGAGGTTCCTGCAGCTCACGATCAGCGAATAGTAGAGCGCCGCTCGCTCGGCACCGGCGGCGCTGCCGGCAAACATCCAGTTCTTCCGGCCGACGGCGACCTGACGCATGGCGCGCTCGGCCGCGTTGTTGTCGAGGGGCACCTCGGCATCCGAGAGGAAGCGCGTCAGGCGCGTCCATTGGTTCACGGTGTACGAGATCGCCTCTCCGAGCGCGCTCTTGGGCAGGACGCATCCGCGCAGCTCATCGAGCCACTTGCGGAAGCTGTCGAGCAACGGCTTCGACTTCTGCTGGCGAAGCCGCAGGCGATCTTCTGAGGACAGCGCCGCATCGTTCGCCTCTCGCTCGACGGCGTAGAGGCGACGGATGATCTCGATCGCGATCGGTGCATAGTCGGGCGCTTCCTCCATCGCCTTGAAGTAGCGACGTCGCGCATGCGCCCAGCATCCTGCCGAGCGCATGAGGCCGAGGCTCAGCACGGGTTCGTATCCGCTGTACGCGTCGGTGAGGAGCGTGCCGTGGTAGGTGCACAAGATCTTGAGCGGTCCCGCGCGTCCTCGTCCTTCGGTGAAGTGGAGGTAGGTATTGCCTTCGGGATCGAGGTAGACCCAGAGGTAGGCTCGCCGGGTCTGCGTCTTCTTCTCGTTCGGTCCGATGACCGTGATCGAGGTGTCGTCGGAGAAGACGATCGACGATTCGAGCAAGTGCGCTAGATGTGCGGTCACGATGGGAGCCAAGAGTTCCGCGCCGCTGGCAAGCCAGTCGCCCATCGTCGTAGGTGCGATGTCGACGCCGTGTCCCAGGTAGATGCGGACTTGGCGCTCCAGCGGGAGGTGGTCGCGGTATTTCGCGACCGCCACTTGGGCGATCACGCGAGGCGAGACCATGCCCTTCGGGATCGGCCGCTTCGGTAGATCTGGCGTCGTCACGCCGTGCTCCTCGAAGCGCGGGCAGGCGTACTTCTTCCGCAACAAGACCTGCACGCGGAAGCTCGCAGGCTCGTAGTCGAGGATCTCGGTTCGCTCTGTGCCGATCTCTACGAGCGCTTCCTGGCACCTGCGCGCAGCGGCACTGCTCGGGAGGAAGCTCGATCGTGATCTCGCTGCGAGGATCGCCTCCGAGATCCGGCGCACTCCACGCTTCGTCCTCTTCTTGCGAGCCTTGGCTTCGACGTGCTCGGTCTCGTCGTCGGGAGCTTCGTCGACGTGCGGTGGCGTCGGGGGTTGCGGCTCTTCCAGATCGAACGGCAGAGCGGGTGGCTGACCAGGCACCACGCGCTCGCTCTTCTTGCCGAAGAGCTGCTCGCGCAGATTCTCATTGGCAGACCGAGCGGACTTCAGAGCAGCTTCGAGCTGACGGATGGTGAGGCGAGAAGAAGCGAGCTCGCTCTGCGCAGACATGAGCAGATCTCGGAGCTCAGGAGCTCGGAGTGCCTCAAGTTTCGATCGGTCCGAAGAAGCGCCGCTCATCACGAGATACGTCGGCAATCAAGGCGCCTCCGTTGCGTGGCTTCCAGGAAAACCAGCGCTTGCGACGACTCGCGACGACGAGCCCGTTCAGCAACGCGAAGAGCTGCGCGGTATCGATCTCTTCGGAAGCCTTCGATGCGCCCTTGGAAGTCGGCCATGCGAAGGTCCCGCTCTCGAGACGCTTGTGCAAGAGCCAGAAGCCGGAGCGTTCCCAGTAGAGGATCTTCAGGCGATCGCGACGACGATTGCAGAAGACGAAGAGATCGCCGGTGAAGGGATCTTGCCGAAGAGCATGGCGGGCTGCGGCGGCGAGGCCATCGATCGCCTTGCGCATGTCGGTCGCACCAACGGCGAGGAAGACGCGCGCCGAGGACGTGAAGGTCAGCACGACGCACGCACCGTCTCGAGGATCGCCTTGAGCTCGCGCGTATCGAAGCCGCGTGGGACGCGGATCACGACATCCCCGGGCATCGCGATCTCGAAGGCGCCTGCGTCACCATCGGACGTCGGATGACGCAGGTCGAGCTGAACGAAGCCGGGAGACACCGAGCCGGTAGAACTCGGGAGCGGAGCGTTGGTCTCGCGCAGCTTCCAACGCCACCAGTGCAGGGACTGTGGCCGGAGGCCTTCACGGCGAGCGAACGCGGAGACGCTCAGGCCGCTACGGGCCTGGCGCGAGAGGAGCTGGCGCCAGTCGGCGCGGGTTCGGCGAGTCGTCATGGACGCGAATCGTCCATGCGGCCGGAGGGGCTACCAGATGGGGACTATCGAGCGTTTACGGTGCTGCGGTGGAATCGTGTGCGATGCGTCATGTCTCGCCTCCGGCGTGGCGTACCTCGAGAGGTACGGGGACAGACGATCGCCGCGGCGAGAGGCGGAGAGTGCCCCTGCCGCGGAGATCGGCAGCAGCAACAGGCGCGTCGCCTCCGCGGACGCAGGCTCCTTCTGGAATCTCTCTCGGTCTCTCTCGGACCGGCTCAGTCTCGTGCTACGGTCCGGATGGTCCAGATGCGCATCGATTCGCGGAGCCCGCGGCCGCCGGGGCCGCGAGTCTCCATGCGCTTAGGATGGGCGAGCTGGCTCGTCTGTTGTGGATTGCGGCGCTTGGGGCCTACTCCAAGATCGCCTTGAACACCGCATCCGCCGCATCCTTGTAGAACTCGATGTTGATCTTGGTCCAGACATCGTCCGGCAGATCGTTCAACGCCCGCCGCGCGGCGACCGGCATGAGCAAGGTTCCGGCCTGCTTGTCGACGGCGAGCTCGGCGATGGCGACGGAGTTTTCGAGGCGCTCCAGCGAGCCGCCGAGGTTGAGCTGGCCGACGATGATCGTGCTGCCGCGGGTGCTGCGCTCGAGGAGCGCTCCGACGAGGGCGACGAGGGCGGGCAGCCCGAGGCCGGCGCCGGATTTGTCGGCATCGAAGGGGCGGAGCTGGATGGAGAACTCGTGGCTGCGGGGGTCGCGGCTGCCGACGAGCTCCTTCGCGCGCGCATAGAGGTTCTGCTCGCCGACGCGGACGCTCTCGCGGAAGGCGGGCGGCTGCGGCTGGTTCAGGATGCGGACGCCGCTGCCGGGTCCGATGCCGACCTCGATGCGGTAGAGCCCGGGGCCGGCTTCGGCGCTGCCGGGACTGATCGCCCAGACTTGGCCCGGGGGCAGGGGATCACTATCGATCGCTTCGTCGCTGTGGAGCTCGGGCGTCGAGACGAATTGCTCGACGCCATCGAGGCCGAGGGTGTAGCTGAAGTGGGTGTTGCGGAACTCCGACTTGAAGCAGCGCTTCTGCTGCTCCTTCACCCGACGGCGAGACTCGAGCGCCAGGCGCACGGTCCATTCCAGATCCTCGTCGGAGACGGCCATCTCGGGGTCGGGGAAGAGCAGCTTCAGGAGACCGGAGACGGTCTTCTGGACGCCATTGATGTCGCGACCGCTGAGCGCGCCACCCCAGAAGATGCGCCCCTGAAGCGTCTGCTCTCGGCTCGTCTGGCGCAGGCGCGTCCAGCACTCGCTCAGGAAGTCGCTGACGAGGCCGAAGTGCTGGGTTAGGTGATCGTTGGGGTTCAGCTTGGGAAAGTCCCAGCCCGGCGCGAAGGCGTGGACGCGATCCTGGAACGCCGTATCGTCGCGCATCTCCGGGGGCAGTGGGCTCAGGAGATGACCGATGCGCTGCTGCTGCTCGACATCGACTTCATAGTTGCCCACGAGGACCAGGCTGCCTTCGGCGCGGATGCTCTCCTTCCCGCGGCTGAACTCACCGGACTCCATGTAGCCCTTCATGATGTTCACGCCGTCCTTCGAGTCGAAGGAGATGCCCGAGACCTCGTCGAAGCACACGACGTCGTACTGGCAAACGAGCCCGCGCTGGCCGTTCGCATTGTTGACGAACATCTTCGCGACCGTCGCCTTGCCCCCGGAGATGAGGTGCGAGTAGGGCGAGACCTGCTGATAGATATGGCTCTTGCCCGTTCCACGAGGTCCGAGCTCGACCAAGTTGAAGTTGCGCTCGACGAACGGGACCATGCGCAGCAGGACGACGCGCTGCGCGCGCTCATCGAGGACCGAGGGCTCCAGGCCCACCGAGCGCACGAGGAGCTGGCGCCACTCTTCCGTCGTGAAGCTCCGGCGCCCCTTGGCCAGCGCGTTCAGGGCATCGGACTTCGACATCTGGATCGGGCGAAGCGCCGCGATGCGGAACGGTCGCCCTTGCTTCTCCTGGGCGATCAGCGCGTCGTACTCGAGCGTGACCTCGGCGTAGAAGCCGTCGGTCAGCATGCGCTCGTTGTCCTTCACGAGCCCGTCTTCGATCTGCACGCCGGTGAGAGCGAGGCTCGGGAGCTCGGCGACGTAGCAGTCGTTCTTTGCGTCGAGCTTCGCTCGCACGATGTCGATCAGCTTGACCGCGCCGTTCTCGCGCGCCTTCGCCTTGAAGAGCTCCTCGTCGCCCGTGCGTACGGTGCGGCCCTCGAGCTGCTTCTCGACGATGGCGAGCCCTTCCTCGATGGCGCGCGGATCGGTGCTGGCACAGTAGCGACCAAGGAGGAACTCGACCACATAGGTCGGGACCGGGTACTGCTGCTTGTAGCGGCGCACCAGATCCTTCCGCACGAGATAGCCTTCGAAGGCCGCCGCGGCGATCTGGTCCAGGTGATCCATCTCGATGGTCTGCTTGCTCATGAGTGCGCTCCGACGCGCGTCGCCTTCTGCGCCAGGATCTGCCCGTTGCCGTCGAGGAGGACGAGGACCAGGGCGGCCGCTTCGTGCTCGTCATCGCTGAGCACGAGGCTCACCGAGCCGTCCACTTCCACTCGCTTCGAGGACGCCGCGACAGTGACACCTGCGGGGCTTCCAAGGCGCAGGTCCGCGAAGACCTCAGGGCTCGTGGTGCGCACTGCAACGAAGCAGCGGAGCCCCCGCCACGTCACCGACTCGATCGCGACGCGCGGCGCCGCCGAGCTCGCGCGTTCGACCCAGAGCCGCGGCGTCAGGCACTCCTGGATGCTGAGGCCACCGTGCGCGTACTCCTCGGCCTTGTGGAAGCAGGCGATGCCTGGAGCATAGGCGAAGGAGTGGGCCGGGTTCCAGGTCCAGGGATGCAACGGGACCGCGGGCTGCGCACCGGCGGTGATCGCCGCGCAGCGCGCCCAACGACTGGCCGTGAGATGCTTCGGCAGATCGACCTTCGGCAGCCCGCCCGGAAGGAGCAACCAGCCGTGATCGGTGACAACCTGCACGCTCCGCCACCCGCTGTCGAGCAGGCGCTCGATGCGATCGCAGAGGCGCTCGAGCTCCTCGTCGATCTGCCGCGCGAGGCGCCCACCGACCTGATGCCCGAGCGTGTCGATGTCACCGGCTTCGCACCAGCCGCGAGCGGGCGAAGCCTGGGGCGTCTCGAGTTCCTCGCCGTCGAGGACCTGATAGCCGCGCTCGCGCATCGCGGCGCGGAGATTCGCAGCGTCAGCCGCGCGCCCGTGCAGCGCGAGCTCGACCGCAAAGTCCTCGCGTAAGGCGCGGCCGCGCACGACATCCGCGACGGGAGTCACTCCCGGCTTCGCCGTCGCGGTGACGGTCGGCGTCGCGGCCCAGCGATGTCCGACGCGGACGCGGAAGCCCCGCCCTTCCAGGCGCTCCGCGAGGCGCTGCCCGAGGTCGAAGCGGAGGCCGTCAGAGAAGAGCAGGCAGCCGTCGTCGTCGGCCTGCACGAGTCCCTGCATCAGTGGTGAAGGAAGGCCCACCTTTGCGAGCGCCGCTTGGAAGCTCTGCGCCGAGGCTTCGAGCCACGGCAGCAAGAGGTGACGCACGGCAGCCCCGATCAGTGCTTCGTCGGCCGTCGGCGCGAGCGCCAGCGACTCCCAGGAAGCGGCGTCGGCTTGCCAGCCACGGCACATGTAGACCGAGGCGATCTCCTCGGCGCTGGAGCCCGCGATCACAGACCTCGTCGATTCGGCGAGCCGCCGCAATGGCTCCAGCACGACAGCCATCGGCGAGCGACCGAGGCGGGCCCAGACCTCCGTCCGCCGCTTCGCGTGCTGGCCATCGAGCTCGACGATCGCCTGACAGGCGCGTCCGTGCTCCAAGTTCGGCAGCGCGGCCAGCACCTTGCGGATCGCCGCTTCGTCATCGTCGTTGAGATCCGGCCACGGCTCGCGGTGGAAGCGCAAGACGCCTGCGGGCGAGCTCCGTCGCAGCAGGGCTTCGATCCCGGGATAGCCGGCAGGCGACTCGGCGAAACGCTCCCATACCTCGCGCCAGCTTCCCTCGCCGGCGCCGAGCAGCTCTCCCGCCGTCACGTCCGCTTGCGTCTCCGGATCGAACGCCAGCTTCTCGCGACAGAGGCTCCGGCAAGCACCCCAGCCATTCGCTCCGAGGCGCTCCCGAGTCGAAGCGGGGTCGCTCATCCAGCGCAACACGTCGCGCAAGAGATCGCTCGAGAGGAGGCGATCGAAGTCCTCCGCTTCGAGCCGCCGCCCGCCGAGCTGCGCGAGCGGAGTCAGCGCGACTTCGCGCAGCGCTCGCCGCAGCGCTTCCCGTGTCGCCTCGTCCTTGGCGAGGTCGAGACCCACGCCCTGCGCGGACCCGAGGAAGGCGGAGAGGGTCCAGTCGTGACCCCCGCGCTGCAGCCAGAGCGTTCCGCGGAACATGAGCTCGACGAGCGGCTGGAGCGGGGCGGGACAATCGGGGCCCGCGCGGAGCTGCTGGCGACTCACGCCGGGGAGCCACACGATCGGCGTGCGATCAGGCGGCATTGCCGGCTCTTCGAGTGCCTGGTCGATCACGCATCGCAACCAGATCGCCGGACCCGTGCGCCGATCCGGCCGGTAGCTCCCGAAGACGAGGAGCTCCGGCAGCTCGGCGAGCAGCAGCTCGCGTAGCTCCGCCCACTGGTGCTCCGGATCGGTCCACAGGATGGCCGCGGGGCGTGCGCTGTCACCCGAGGTCGCGCCGCAGCTCCGCAGCGCGCGGACCAGTGCTTCCAAGAGGGTCTTCGGCGGGGCCGGGCTCATGCGTTCCTCCTCCATCGCTCGGTGCCCTCTGCGCGCTCGAAGTCCTGTATCGGCAGGGACTTCAGTCGGAGCGTACCGCCTTCGGCGCGCCTTATGAGCGCGCATATCGCGTCCATAACGCTCATATCTCCGGAGCTCCCAGGCTCGGCAGGGGGCGGTACTCGGCGCCCTTCCGCTCCCCCTCCATGCGGAGGAAGCCCTGATCCACGAGCTGTCGGAGCTCCCGCCGGCTCGCCTCGCGCGTGAGCTCGAACAGCGCCCGGTAGTCCGCGTTCTTCAAGCGCGCGTG
The DNA here is from genome assembly GCA_016719295.1 of Planctomycetota bacterium. Taxonomy (GTDB): domain Bacteria; phylum Planctomycetota; class UBA1135; order UBA1135; family JADKAF01; genus JADKAF01. Next base: position 3,524,410 of record JADKAF010000001.1, on the reverse strand, counting down.
GGCCGCGAAATAGCGGCGCAGCGCCGACAAGCGCCGGCTCAAGAACTCGCGGCGCCGCAGCAGCTCCGGCGAGATCCGGTAGATCGCTCCGCGCCCCGGCTTCTCGGCCGACTCCACGACGCCGAGCTGGACCAGCTCTTGGATCTCGCGGTAGGCCTCGTCGCGATCCACGTCGTTCAGCTTCTGAAACTCGCCGTTCGTGAACCCGTCCGGATGGGCGAGGAGCACGCGCCGTTGCGCGACGCTGAGCTTCAGGCCCTCGACGAGCTGCCTCCACTCGGCGCTCTGGTTGCTGAAGATCGGCTCGTTCTTCAACGTCACCGAGAAGACCCCGTTGGCGAACTCGAGGAGCGGAGCGGCGAGGAAGCTCTCGCGCATCTCCTCGAAGATGCGCGGCACACCTTCCCCTTCCTCGCGCATGAAGCCGGTCTGCGCGAGCACTCGGACGAGACGAGGGTTGCGACTCGCATGCACGGGCTCACCGGCGCGCAGCGCCTCCAAGGTGACGGGAGGGATCAGCGCTCCGGGGCTCCTCACTTCCATCCGATCCGCGTAGAACCAGACCTCGATCTCCTGCCCCTGCACCTCGTAGTCCCGGTGCGCGTACGCGTTCACGATCGCCTCCTGCCAGGCGAAGGTCGGGTACTCCGGCGTCTCCTTGAAGAAGAGGTCGTGCAGCTTCTCCGAGCGACCGATCTGCTGCGATGCCAAGCGATGCGCCTCGGCGATCGCCCGCGCGAGCGGGAGCTCGACGTGCGCGCCTTGCACGACATTGCGCTGACCTCCGTGCCGGCGTTCCGTTCCATGCACGCGGAAGAAGCGCAGCCCTGCGCGTGGATGCCAGCGCGAGAGCTCGCGCGCGAAGAGGAGCAGTGCGGCGTTGCGGATCCCGTAGCCACCCGCTCGTGGCTCCACCAGGCCGAAGTGCTGCAGAAGTTCCTCTGGGCTCCGATCCCCAAGAGGCGATTCGGCGAAGAAGCGCTTCACCAGCTCCAAGTCGAGGTCCTGGAGCGATGCCTCGGGAGCGAAGCGCTGCTCGTAGCCGACGCGCCGATACGCCTCCTTCCGCGCGTTGATGACCTCCTGCGGCTCGCGTCGCACCTGATCGCCGACGCGGTAGGGGAAGCCGTTGCCTTCGACCATCACGGCTTCGGGACACATCGGCACTTCGATCAGCAGGAGCTGGTGTCCATCGAGCTCGACTCTCTGTCCGCGGCAGCGAAGGCTCGGTCGCAAGCGCCGCTCCGGCGTCGCGAAGAACTCGAGGATCGCCTCCTCGGGATAGCCGTGACCGCTGGGTGTCCCGTCGTCGTCGACGCCGAGCACCAAGGTACCGCCATCGGCGTTGGCGAACGCCGCCGCGACCTCCGCGACCCAGTCGCGCACCGTGCGACGGTCGAGGACGCGCTTCGAGTCCTCGTCGCGCTGCCAGAGCGACTTGAACTCGAGGAACTGCCCCTCCTCGCTCCGCAGGAGTTTCCGCACTTCCTCGGCCGTGAGCTCGAGCGCCGATCCAGTCATCGCTCTTGGGTCCTCCAGCGCTGCACGATTTTCGCGACATCGATGGCGGGGTCCTTGCCCTGCCACTTCGCGTGGAAGTCCACGTCGTCGCTGTTCGGCTGCGGATCCGGGCGATCGAACTGCACGCGCGTGGGCAAAGGAACCGCTTCGCCGAGCACGAGCGCTTCGCCGCGCCCCAAGCCGGCGAGGATGCTCACGAGATCGCCTTCGCTCTCGGGCACGAGCTTCCGCACGTAGGCTTGGTCGTCGGGATTCGTGACGCGGAGGCAGAGGAAAGTGCCGCACTGGGCGAGCACCGTCTCCGAGACCTCGTGTGGACGCTGGCTCACCACGCCGAGCCCGACTCCGTATTTGCGGCCTTCCTTCGCGATCCGCTCCATCGACGCGCGCGCGCCTGCGAACTCGCTCGAGCTCGTGCGCGGGATGTAGACGTGCGCCTCCTCGCAGATCAACAGCAGTGGGAACTCGCGGTAGGCCGGGTTCCAATAGTTGAACTCGAAGGCGAGGCGACCGATCTGCGCGGCGACGGTGGGTCGGACATCGTAGGGGACGGAGGAGAGGTCGATCACCGTCACGGCGGCCTTCTTCTGCCCGAGGCCCACGAAGTCGGCGAGCAGGGAGACGAGCGAAGCCGAGGATGTCCGCGTCTTGGGCTTGAAGAGAAAGTCGTAGCGCTTGTCGTTGAGCTTGCTATCGATGCGGATCAGCAGACGATCGAACTGCCCGAAGAGAGGCCCCTGCTTGGGTCCCTTAAGCCCGGGAACCTCCTCGGCATTCTTCGCGCGCAGACGATCCAGGACATGGGAGAGCGAGAAGAAGACCGGGGTGTCGATCGTGATGCGATCTAGGCGGTCCGCTTCCGGTTGGGCGGCGTTATCCGCCTGGCGAGCCTCGTACAAACACTCGCGGAAAAACGCCGTCTGGTTCGCAGCCTCGCGCTCACTGTGCTCGACCAGCAGATCGCAGAGCTCCGCGTAGGTCATCAACCAGTAGGGGATCTCGAGCTCGCGAGCATCGAGGTGCTGGACGACGGCCTCGTCGAACGCCACACGCCGCTGGCCCTGCTCGTCCTTCCAGCCGTACTCTCCGTGGAGATCGAGGAGGATGATGTGTGCGCGCGGCATGACCTCCACCGCACGCTGCACGACCTGGGCCACCGTCCACGACTTGCCGGCACCGGTCTGACCTAGGATCGCGAAGTGGCGACCGAAGAGGCTGGAGGGATCGAGGAAGACGCGCAGCTCTTCGTGCGACGCGACCGTGCCTACGTCGTAGCCCTTCGTGCGAAAACGATCGAAGAGCTTCTCGAGGTCCTTCGACCCGAGCGCATGCACCTCGGCCCCTGTGGTCGGGTAGCGGGCCACACCTCGCCGAAAGGCGCCCTTCTCGTCGATCGATCCCAGGGGCACCAAGCGCGCCACCCGCTTCGCGAACGTCGGTCGTACGCTCATGTCTTCGGAAAGGCCCATGATGGGCGTAGCGACGACCTCCTGCTCTGTCATGCGCGTGACCATGGCCAAGAGGCACACGCCGGCTTGCCGGATCGAGACGTAGGAGCCGATCTGCCCGACGGGCACATCCTCGCTTCCGATGGTCACCACGGGCGCCCTGCCCTGCTCCTGATCCTCCAGGCTCGCGGTCATCTCTCCTCCCTGAACGTCGATGATGCGGCCGATCAGGGTGTTCTCTTGAAGATCCATCTCTACACCTCTCCCGCAACGTGTTCAAAATCCCAAAGGTCCGCGTGTCCTTCTCCCGCCTCACCGAACAGTGCGCATCGACTCTCAGTGACCACGATGGTCCTCTCGTGTGCGCTCCAGCGAGCCCACGCCTCGTTGGACAGGACCCTGGCAAAAATGAGAAGCGTGAAGTCGCTCCGCTCGAGCACCGGCGCGATCACCTCATTCACATGGTGATCGCCGAAGCCGTAGCCGATGGAGACCAGGCGATGCAGCGGCTTCGGGTCCTGAGCGAGGGCACCGCGAAAGCGCGACCAAAGAGCCGCGTACGGGAGGCTCATCGTGTCGGCGGCCTTTCTTCGCTGCGGCGGTACCATTAGCGGGCGAGCGCCACGAGGGATGCTTGCGTCGAAAGGACATCGGCGCGCTTCCCCCGCATCGAGCTCATACCAACCAAGCGACCCGTGGAGCTTCAGCAGATGCATGGTGCGCTTGCTGAGATCGATCAGCGGCCCCTTGGCCGAGGCCCGCGTTCGAACCGGGCTTTCGTCGAAGAGCGATCCATCGAAGTACGCCTGCTGGATCCCACGAAATCCATCGGTCAAGCGCACACGCGCGTGATCGGCCGCTCGCTCGACCAGGGGGTCGTAGTTCAGGCTGAAGATCTTTACCTGTTCGCTCTCGCGCTGCTGTAGCCGCTTCAGGAACAACACATGCGCTTCCAGAGGCGGCCTGATCCGACGAAAGCTCTTCGAGATCGCCGCCGTGACTGCGTGGCGGTAAGGCGTGTCCTTGGTATCGCCATCGTCGAAGCGGTCCAGCGCCTGCTCGATGCCAGTGGCTCCGGCATCTAGCTTCTCCTGGATGGCAGCACGTACAGGTTCCTCGACGCACTTGCGGATGCGCTGCCATAGATCGAAGGCGAGGGGATAGCCCTTCCGCCCGAGGTAGGAGGAGCCCGCGCCGAGCAGGTAGCCAACGCGCTGGCCTCGGAGCTGCCTCTGCACCTCCTTCACCAGCTTTGCGGTGAAGCTCGCGCCCTTCTTCACGACTGCAGATCCCTCCGAGCGGCCTCACGAGCTACGCGCGAGTAGTGCAACCCGTTCCACCGCTCCCCCGTGAACACCTTCCCCGCCGGCACCGCCCCCGGCGTCCCCGCACCGAAGTCGTTGCGATGCTCCGCGTGCTTCTCGGGATCGCAGCCCCAGAACCACGGGAAGAGATGCCGCGGGCGCAGCGACTCGGGCTCCTTGCCGCGATCCTTCACGCCGAGCTTCTTCGCGTCGCTCCAGGTGTTGTCGGGCTTCGCGCGCAGGACCCCGGCGCCTTTCTTGCCCACGTCCTTGGCCCTGAGGAAGGGCCGGATGTTCAGGCGCACGCCGTCGTTGATGTCGGGATCCCAGCCGAGCGGCTGATCGTGCAGCGGCTTCCAGCGCACGAAGAGATCGTAGGGCGGCTCGCCCTGCAGGATCTTTCGCAGCTCCGCCTGGAGCGCCAGCGCCGCAGCGAGGCGGCCATCGGCACCTTCTTGCTGCGCGGCGACGAGCTGTCGTTGGCGCTCGATCCACTCGCCGAGGTAGGTCGAGGCGAGCTTCTCCAGCGTGCGGCGTCCTTCGCCATCGGGTCCGGCGAGACGGTGATAGTTCACCAGCGCGTGGAAGCCCTGCGGCTGCCCATCCCAGATGTGCCAGACGAAGGGGCGCCCATGGAAGAGCGCGCAATGCTCCTCGAAGAAGCGATCGCGCAGCCACTCCTCCAGCGAAGGCTGGACCTTGCCCCTCGCGAAGCGCTCGCCTGCGGAGCACAGGAGGTCTTCTTCTTTCGCTGCCGACCACTCCGGGCCGAAGGCGGCAGCCAGCAAAGAGCGCACGCGATCCGCGGCCGAGCCTTCGCCCTGAACCGAGGCGAGACAGACGATGCCATCGCGGTCGGCGTGAGGAGCGAGCTCTGCGCAGCGGCGTACGAGCGCGCGGGCTTCCGGCGCCAAGCGCATCGACTCGTCGAGCTCAGCGGGCCAGCGGTAACCGAAGAGGCGGGCAACGGCGACTTGCAGAGCAGTGGCTGACTCGGCGTGGGCGGGATGACCATGGAAAAGCCATTGGGTCGGATCGGCACTTTGCGGTTCCGGGAGACCGTACGGATACCTCTCGGCCGCGACGCTCCGCCAATGATCGGAGTCGAACGGGACCCTCTCGAAGGAGCCGTTCGGTACTTTCAGGGATTGGTCAAAGGCCCGAACCCGTGAACAGAATGACAAGTCGGAACACATGCACCAAAGAGCGAGGAGATCTTCGCCAAGCTCGGGCACGAGCGCTGACATGTTGCTGTCGAAGATCGCTCCTGTGTATAGCGCAACCGGTAGTTGACTCATTTGGCTGATCGCAACGCCGGAGCGCCCCCATGCCCCCTTCCCTTGGGGGCGAGCCCACTGACGATCGCCATCCAATGCGTCTACACGATAGATTAGGCCCGACCAATGCGCTGTCGAGTCTACAGTGCTTTGATAGAAGAGCCACCGAGTCGGCATACCTTCGATTTCCCACCAAGACCTGCGAAATCTATCGTCGTCGCCCGTCTTCAGGCCCTGATACGCGCGCGCGAACTCTCCACTCAGGCGCTCACCAGAACGCGGACGAAAAGAGATGTGCACCGCAGGATTCAATAGCTGATCCGACTGATGCGCAAGCCTGACCAGGCCGTCCGCAGCAGCATCTTCATTCAGCAACACCTCTCGCTCATCGCTCTCGGGATCGGAAGGGTCCGAAGGCGGCGCAACTGCGTTGGGAGAAGCTGATAGGAACTCGCCACGCAGCAGCGCAGCCTTCTCCGTCGCCAGGATCGGCGGCTGTCCGCGGCGCGCCGACACATCCAGGCCAGCCATGAGGTGGTTCTTGTTGGCTGCGCCGCCCGAGATCGACAGCAGTGCGACGTTGACGACCTCGCCGCCGATCGTCTCGAACGCTCCCGCTCCGAGACGCGCAACGATCTCCCAAGTGCGGTCGTCCAACAGTTGCTTCCGCAGCTTCTTGTAGCTCGTGAGGAAGAGCCAGTTCTGCGGCGTGACCGCCGCCACCGTTCCCGCCCGCTTCACCCAGCGCAGCATGCGCGCGACGAAGATCGTGGCGAGGTCGGCCTTGGCCTCGGGATATTGGTCTTCGGCGAACTCCCGAAGCAGCTCGCTCTGCGAGCCACGGCCGAGATAGGGCACGTTGGTGATGACCAAGGTGTAGCCAGCCGTCGGCCCCATCAGGATGCGTGCGGCCTGCGCCATGCCCTGCGCCGCGACGGCGCGCTCGTGCGCTTCCTCGCCGGTCGTCTCCGCCACGAGCGCCGCTTCGAGCAGCGGCAAGAGCCGCTCGGTCCCCGTCGCGAACACATCCGCCTCGCCACTCGCCGGATCGATGAGCGAGCCCAGCTCCGGCGCGAGCTCGAAGATGTCGTAGAGGCGCTCCAAGCCGATGCAGGCGCGCGCCTTCTCCGCCGTCGTCTCGTGCGGCCAGGTCTCCACGACCTCTTCGGCGAGCCGGTTCCATTCCTCCTTCGTCGCGTGAGGTCCGATGCCCGAGCACGCGATCTGGAGCGGCGGGAGCTCGATCGCTCTTCCTGCGAGGCGCCAGGCCGCGAGGGCAAGATGGAACGCCGCGATCTGCGTGCAGCGCGGATCGAGCTCCAAGCCGAAGAGGTTCCCTTCGAGCACGGCGCGGATTGCGCGCTCCAAGTCGAGCCCTTCCTCCGCGCGGCGGAGGCGGACGAGGAGATCGAACGCCGCGACGAGGAAGTGGCCGCTGCCGCAGCAGGGGTCGAGGACGGTGAGCTCCTGCGAGCGCTTCGGCCAAGTGGGATAGCTGCCGGCGGCGGGGCGCCAGGGGCCGGTGCCAGCGTTCGGATCCTCGCCTTCGCGCGGTGTGCGCACGAAGCGCAGGTATTCGAACGCATAGCCCGGAAGCGCCACGGCTTCGCGGAGCTCCTGCTCACTCCGTGCTTCGGCCGCGAGCTCTGATCGCTCCGCGAGGATCTTCCCCGCGTGCCACGCGCCGATCGTGTTGTGCAGGAGGAACTGCACCATGTACGGCTCGGTGAAGAGCTGCGTCACCGCGGGCAGCGTCTCGCCGGTGATCTTCTCGCCGGACTTCACGCGCGCGTTCACCGCGTCCTTCTCGGCGGCTTGCCAGAACTGGTAGGTCCAGCCCAGCGCGTCGTCGGCGGTGAAGACGGCGGTAGGGAGCTCGGCGACCAAGCGCTGCAGCGCTTGGCGCGTCTCCGGCGGGAGCGTCACGGCGAGGACTGGATCATCGGCGCGGAAGATCCGCGGCAACATGCGCTCCGCGTAGGAAGCCGCGAGCTCCCAAGGATCGCGACTGGCGTCACGCGCGAGCTCCCCGCACTCCTCCAGCGTGACCGGGACAGCGTGGTTGGGTTCGAGGAGCAGGCCGTTCTCCGCGAGGAAGCGCGCGAAGAGCATCCGGTGCCAGTGCTCGTAGGCGACCTCGCGCTCCAGGCGCCGCGTCTCCTGCGCGCCCTTTTGCTTGTCCAGGAGATCGCCGAGCTGGCGGCCGTGGGCGCGGAGCTTCGTTCGCAGCGCGCGCGCGTTCGCGTCCATTGAGCCATGGGGCTCGTGGCGTCCGACGGCGAGCGCTTCGAGGGCCTTGCGAGCGCCTTCTTCGGCCTTGCCACGCGCATCGCGAATCGCCTTCTCGAGGCGCTTCCGAAGCTCGGTCGGGAGTGCGTTCACCTTCGTCCTCGCTCAGCCGATCGAGAGGGGGCCGTCGGCAAGACGGCGGAAGAGGTCGGCGCGCGTTACTGCGAGCCAGCGCTCGACGTCGGCCTCGGTGCGGAGCAGATCGCTTCGGAGCGAGAGGTGCTGGACCTTGGGCTCCTGCGCGCGCGCGGCTTCGGCGCGGGCCTTCGCGAAGCGCGTGGGCAGTCCGTCGGCGAGCTCGTTCCACCCGCGCAGACTCCGCGCTTCGAGGGCGGCGAGGAGCTGCGCTTCGTCGGCGAGCTCAGGAGCACCGATCGGCTCCAGGCGCTGCGCGCGCAGCAGGGCCTCGCGCTCCGCCGACGCGAGCTTCTGCCAGCTCTCGGAACCTTCGAGCTCCGCTTGCGAGGCAGTGAAGATCTCGGAGCAGCGAGCATGCGCGCGGCGGAGCTCCTCGCGGAGTGCCAGCTCGAGCTTCTTCGCGAGCGGGGCGACGTAGTCGGTGTCGTCGAGCAGCGAGCGGTTTCGCGCGATCGCGTCCATCTCGGGGCGCAGTTCCGCGAGGATGGGCAGGCCCTCCGCACAACGCGCGAGGCGCTGCAAGCGCGTCCAGCCGGGCAGGCGCTGGAGGGCCTTCTCTTTCAAGGCGCTCCAGTCGCGGAGCGCTGATTCCAGCTCCTCGCGCGCGGCGAGGATGCCGACGAGCTGCTCGCTGCCGGCGAGGCGGCGGAGATCCTCGATCCCCTTCGTCGCGGGCGGAGAAGGGAGCGGCGCGTCGCCTCCGGCAGCGCGCGCCAGTGCGAGCAGCGCGTCGAGGAAGCTCGCGGCTTTCAACTCCTCCTCGCCGCTCACCACCTTGATCCCCGCCTTCTGATAGAGCCCGCGCAATGCGACCTTGTCAGGGGCGCTCAGCCGGTGTTTCTCCGGGCGGAACTCGGCACTCGAGATCTTGTTCTGATCGAGCTGGCCGGGGGCGATTGGCTGGCCGTTCTGCACGGCGCGCAGCGTGCCGATGCGGTGCAGCGCGATGAGTGCGGCGTCGATCGTGTCGCGCGGCCAGCCGTAGGGCGAAGCCTCGAGGGACTTCCGGAGCTCCGTGCCGCGGACGCCGTTCCCGACCGCGAGCAGGACTTCGCGGAGCACGGGGTGCTCCTCGGTCGGGCGATCCCAACCGAGGATCTTCAGCGGCTCGTCCGAGCCTTCGCGCGCGCGCCTCAGCGCGACAGGCCACGCCTTGTGATCGCCCTCGGCGAAGCGGGGGAAGAGGCGCGCTAGCGAGGCCTCGACCGCGGCGTCGAGCTTCGCGCGGAAGGAGTCGCCGTAGACCTCGTTCCCTCCGCCTTGGAGCACCTTCGCGCTGGCCACGAGCTCGCGGATCAGCTCGTCGCGCGCCGCCTCCGCGGCCTTGAAGCGGCTCTGCATGCTCTCGCAGGCTTCGCGCGCCTCGGGCGGCTCGGTGGGCATGCCCTTCGCATCCAGCACCGCGCGCGCGGCCTCGACCTCCACGATGCGCGCGCGGAGATCGCCGGTCGGCTTTGGCAGGAACACGTGGATCACGGGGTCCTCGTGGCCGCGACGGCGCGCTTCGCTCTCGACGTCCTTCTGCGAGGAGGACGATCCATCGCGCAGCCAGACCACGACCTCGCCGCCTCCATCGCTCGGCGCGTCGGGGCGCGCGTGGAGCGAGAGCGAGCGCGGGACCTTGGATTCGCCGTGCTTCGGCCGGATCTCCGACACGAGGCGCTGCACCGCGGCGGCGAAGAGCTGGTCCTGCTTCGCCTGCAGCTCGGCGATGCGTCCCCCGAGAGCCCCCTGCTGCTCGCGGAACGCGCGGTCCCACTCCGCCCCTTGCGTGGTCTGGAGGCGGTACTCGTCGCCGACCTTCATCAGCGTGCCGCCCGAAGCCATCGCCTCGAGCTGCTTCTCGACCTCGCGGCGGAAGGGACCCGAGTCGGCTTCCAACTGATCGACGAGCAGGTCGGCGAGGGTGCGCGCCGTGGCGCGCACGCCGGCGTCGACGCCCTGCTCGCGCGGGAGCTTCGAGATGAGGAAGACGAGGCCGCAGATGCGCTTCCGCAGCGGGCCGACCTCCGGCACGTTCGCCTGCTCCTGGATGCGCGTCGCGAGCTCGCCGAGCAGGAAGCCGGAGTTCACGAGATCGGGGCCGATCGCATCGAAGAGCGCGTCGCCGGGGATCACGGCGCCGAGCTCGCACTCGGCGATCCCACGGAGCGCGTCGTGGAGGATGCGGAGCTGCGAGCGAAGCTGGCTGTGCGTTCCCGCGGCGTCCACCGCGCGGAAGCACTCCTCCCAGAAGCGCCGCCGCGTCGGCAGCAGCGGATAGTCGAGGAGGGCGATCTCGCGATCGCTAGGGCGCTCCGCGAGGCGCGTCCCCTGGAGCTGCTTCGACACTTCGCCGGCGTTCTTGCCGAGCGTCGCGCGGATGGGCTCGACAGCGCTCGCCTTCTTGTGCAGGAGCACCTTCCGCGTCACGGCTTCGACGTCGGTATCGGAGAGCTGCACGTTGATGCGGAAGCGGTCCTTCAGCTTCTGCAGCAGCGGCGTCCCGGAGAGCGCCGACTGTCCGCTGGCCACGAGCAACACGCGGCTCTCGAGCTGCGTCTGCACCGCCTCGGCGATCTCGGTGATCGTGACGGCGCGATCGGTCGCGTCGCCGATGTACTGCTGCACTTCGTCGAGGATCAGCACCGTGAGCGGGAGCTGCCCCGCGGGCGCCAGCGCCTCGCGACAGGCCGCGAGGAACTGCGGCGTCGTGACATCGCTCACCGGATTCGGGAAGCGATCGCGGAGCACCTGACGCGCCTCGCGCTCGTCGCGGGCGAAGTTCGGGTCGCAGGCCAGCACCGCCTGCGCGATCGGGCCGCTGACGTAGAGGTTGTGCAGCTCCTTCGACCAATCCTTGCCGGTCCGCTCCACCGCGCCGCGAACGCGCTCCAAGTACCCCTGGCCGCGGAGCCAGAAGACGAACTGCGCCTGCGCGTAGGACTCCGGCAGACCGCAGGCGCGCATCACGATCGACAGCACCGTCAGGCGCACGTGATCGCCGCTGCCGGATGGCAGCGCGCCGGAGGCGGCGAGGGCCACTCTCCCCGTGCGTGCCGCCTGCGTGTCGAGCTCGCGCAGCGCCGCGACCACTTCGTCGGGCAGCGCGCGCACCAAGTTGCGCGCCGTGGAGCCGTCCGCGAAGTTCGTGTTCACCCAGAGATGCCCGAGCATCTTCAGCAGATGCGACTTGCCGCTGCCGAAGAAGCCGCTCACCCACGCGGCGTTCTGGCGGGGACGATCGAGTTGGGTCAGGTAGCTGCGGAGCATGCGCTCCAGCGCATCGCCGTACTGGCCGTCGCAGACGAAGGTCTCGAGCTCGGCGCGCAGCTCCGCCTGCGCATGCGCATCGGTCGCCGTCGAGATGCGCGCCTGCCCGCCGTTGGCGAGCGCGCTCTGGCGTGGATCGCGATCGAGGAGCTGATGGATTCTCATGCGGTCTCTCCCAAACCGTGGAGCGTGATGCCGTGGGCGAGGTAGTTCCAGCCGTCGCGAGCGTCGAGCAGCCGGTAGTTGTTTCCGTCCTTGGAGCCGGGGAAGAACACGAGCAGACGCCCGCGGATCTCGCGCTCGACGGCGCGCACGATGTCCGAGATGTGCGCGAAGCCGTAGAGCGACGCCACGCCCGTCACGGCCACGACGGTGTTCTCGTCACTCGCACGCAAGCGCTCCGCGAGCGGCCCGACCACATGGGGCACGAACTCGCCCTCGAGCTTCATCCGCAGGTCCTCGGGACACTCGAAGTACGCCTCGCGGTACTCGTCGCGCGCCATCCACTCGGCGAAGCAACGAGTGAGGTCGTGCTCGACCCACCCGTGCCCCGCGGCGAGCGTCCGCTGCTCGAACTCCCCTTTCCGCACCCGGAACGAGCGCTCGAGCTCCTTCTCGTACACCACCATGATCACGCGCTGCGCGCCGGCCACGGTGCGCAGCCACGGCGCGCGGATATGGCGCTCGTACTTCCCCGCCAGATCTTCGATCTTCCCCATGCTCAGCCCTGCATCCCCTCGTCGGCGAGCCCGCTTGCGTCGATCTCCGTTACACCCCCGCCGATCCGCGCCTGGATCAGCCCGAGCTGCTTCGCGCGCAACGCGATCGTCTCCAGCTCGCGCGGACTGCGATCGAGCACGCGCGCCCAGCGGCTGCGCAGCAGCTCTTCCCCGCCAAGTCCCTCGAGGGAGCCGAGCCAGAGTGCCAACGCCAGAGGGCCGGCGCTAGCCTGGACCCGCCGCCGCACCTTCCGCACGCGCCCCACGAGATGCCCGGCCTGGCACCAGGTGCTGGCGACGTTCCGAGCCACCTTGTCGAGCACGGCCTCGTTCAGCCGCTCGCCGACCGCGGCTCGAAGCGTCGCGAGAAGGCTCGTTCGCCCGAGCTCGGCCCCCTCGGGCAAGCTCAGAACCACCTCGCTCGTCGCCCGGAGCAACGGATCCCGAGCCAGTGCGCAGAGCAGCGCCGAGAGGGGACGCCCCGGCTCGTCGGCACTCCACACCCGGCGCAGCGCCCGGAAGATCGCGAGCTTCGGATCCAGGCCGTAGAGCTCTCCCAGTCGTTGGCTCGTCAGGCGCCGGCTCGACTCGGTGCTCTTCCCGAGCGCGTTGCCCTCGACGATGGCGGTGAGGTAGCTCTCGCGATCGGTGGAGGTGGGGAGGGCGCGGAGGAGCTCGGTCAGCTCGGCCAGCATCATGGTGCGGCTGGTGTGCGTGCTGCGGTCGCCGAAGCGTAGGCCGGCGCGGAGGGAGGTGGTGGTAGGTGAAAGCACGAAGGCCGCTTGCATGCTGACGAAAGTAGCAGCGGAGAGGCCTGCCGGCAAGTTTGCCGGCAACGGAGGGACTGGCGCTGGCATTCAGCTGTTCGTGGGGCGGATACCACGGACGTACGTTTCGACCGCGTGGGAGGCAGCCATGCAATTGCAACGCCGAGCCCAAAGCTCCCGCAGGGGCGCACGCTCAAAACTGACGTGCTGGACCGAGGCAACTCAAATGCAGGCGACCAGGCTGGTGCTTGTTAGGATGCAGTTCAGGTCGCGAGCTCCAAGCGGAACGCCCGCTTCAGCACTTGGCGAGAGAATCCGTGCACGTCGAGCTTGCGCTCCCACGTGCAGGCAAGCAACATACGACAGCTTCGCTGGCACGGTCTGCCCAGCAGCGGCTTGTACGTGCGAGCCTGAAGTTTCCCAGTACCCATGCCGCAATCGCGATCGACGTGAATCAGGTCGATCGAGGAGGCTTACATGCCTGCAGACATGCCCGTGCCTTTTGGTGGACTAAGTGTAAAGTTCGCATCTGCGGGTCGACCGATCCAGCCGGAGAATCGGGGCTGTTCGATTCTTCGCTGGCATAGAGATAGTGTCTCGGGTAGGCGCGTCTTCCTCCCGGCGGAGACCCTAGCGGTAGGCGGCTTTGCGCAAAACGTGACTCGAGTTGCATATGATCCAGGGAAAGGACGTCCCTGTTTTATCTATGATTGCGATGCGCGGTTCTGTATAATGAGTATCCAGCTCCTAGACCATGGACCGGAGCATCCACTGCAGCTCTCGGAGGTGATCTTGCGTCTTCCGGATCGCAAGGTGGATGACCTCGTGACTACGAGCATCGAAGGCGAGAGGCAAGTTGGATTCAGCGATTTCGAGTATCTCGACTATACACGGCTCAAGAGCCCGAAGCCGAAGATTCAAATTGTGAAGCATTTCTATCCCGGTTCGCCAATTGTGTACTTTGGCGATCCGACTGAGCAGGGCGACCACCTCCGATACTATATGCACTGGGCCGAGGGTTATCAGTTTCAGGATGTAACCCATGTTGGGCTCAGGCGCGATGGTGCACCCCCATGGGAGGGCGATCTGGTAACGAACCTTCCGATAAGGCATGCTAGGGCGCAGACCGTATACGACGAGGACGGTTTTCCGGTGACCGAGGTGTTCGAGGTGAAGTTGTCGCTCGATAGCGGCTAGGATGGGAATCCAGCTTATGTCTGGGGAGCCTCCCCGTAGCGCAGAGGCAACGAATGGGTATCTCGCGATTGGTGCTGGCCTATGTTGGATTAGGTGCGCAGCTCTGCTTCGCATCCCTCCAGGCTGTCGCCAGGACCGGGCAGGCAGAATCGCCACGTGTCTCGTTGCGAGTGGAGGGCGTAGCCGAGGACGCTCTCGAGCGGTCCTATTCGGCCTGCAAGAACGCATGCGATGATGCTGCTTGGCATTTCTCATTATGGGAAGCGTTTACGAGCCCGCGGTCGGGCAGGGGGGCGCTCCTCCTCTACGTCATTGCTCGCATCGTCGAGGCTGAGTTGGGAGACGACTTCCTGGGGTGGACTTCCACGGCATTTGAGCGCACCAGTATCGCATCTAAGCGCTTGGGGCTCGATACGATGCGCGGAGATTGTCTGACCCGAGCTGGCGTGCTCCATGCGCGCATGGGGAGCCATGCGCGCGCCTTCAATTCATGGGAGCAAGCTCTAATGCTACAGCAGGTTGCCGGATCCGGCGAAGCGGCCATGCAGTTGCATCTGCGATTGTCGACGGCTGCTGGGTTCCTCGGCGAGGAGGCGAAGCTTCGAGAGCATAATGCGCTGGCCTGCGCCTTGAGTTCAGAGATGGTGAGGCCATTTCTCGAGTCCAAGGCGCTCCTCGACTGCGCGATCATGATGGAGCGTCGGGGCAGTGCTCGGCAAGCGCTCGAGCTCGCTGAGGCATGCAGCGAGCGCGCGGCTCGACTCTCATTCCTCGTTCATCAAGTTGAGGCTGCACTGGTTGCCTCGGAATGCTTAGGCGAGCTCGGAGAAGCCGAGAGATCGAAAGATGTGTTGTCCAGGGTTCTAGATCGCCTAGTGTCTGCGGCCGCCATACCTTCAGTGCCGCTGAGTGCTGATGAGCTCGCGCGTCTCTCCGCAAGGCTGCAAGGAGCCCTGGGCGTTGCCTGTGCTCGATTGCAGCGATGGAGCGAGGCAGCATCGCTGCTTGAAGGCGTTGAGCGCCAGGAAGATCTGCATTCCTCTATCCGGAACAAAGCGCGAATCAATTTGGGGCTTTCCTACCTCGGGCTCGGTCGCGTGGAAGATGCCAGGCGACTGCTCAGAGCGGCTGTCGAGGGTGCTGGGGAGGATCTGCATCAGCGAGCGGAAGCTAGCTATGATCTCGGTCGCGTTTTTTATCGAGATCGCGACCTGCAGGGGCTCGAATCTTGCGCAGATCTGATTCTGCGCGTGGCGTGCTCTTCCAGCGTGGGCGGGTCCTCCAACCGACTGCTACAGCGCGGGTACGAGCTGAGATGCTTGCAGCTCCTGGAACGAGGCCATTACTCGGAAGCCTTCGCGGCGGCGAAGTTGGCGGTGGAGCACTGTCAGTTAGAGGGAATCCGTCTGGGCGTGGAGACAGAAGGTCGCGCGCGCGAGTATCGCAGCGAGCTATTTCGCTTCGGCATAGAGGCGGCATATAAGTTTGGAAGGCTCGAGCATCTCTTCGAGATGCTCGAAAGCGCTCGCGCGGGCGCTCTCTTTGATCTGTTGTCGATTCAGCAGCGACCCGAGCGCTCAGCTTCGACGGAGCGCTCTACGCTTCCGCTCGGAAAGCTCGACCGTGATCTAGGATTGGAGTACCTCCAGGTACTCGAGCGAAAGCGGTCAGGTCGATGGGCAAGCGGAGATGAGGCTAGATGGGAGAAGATCCGCAAGGACTACCAAGATTCGATTGAGGCGACGGCAATCGATGTCGAGGAGCGTCGGCGAAGAGTGCTGCGATCGAGAGTGGATCTGGAATCTGCTCAGCGAGCGCTGCATCCGTCAGAGTGTCTTGTCCTATTGGGTCAAACCCGAACGAAGGTTCTGGCGCTGATCGTCGAGCGATCCGAAGCTCGTGCAGTTGTCTTGGGCGAGGTCTCTGAGCTTGAACGTATCGCTAATGCATGCTCTACGATACGTGCTCCTGAGCGCGTTCGGGCTCAGATCCCGCAGCCGATCCCAGACATTGGTGACTCCGTAGTCTCCGGAGGGAAAGCTCTTGAGCTGCTAAGGGCTCGACTGTTGGATCCTCTTGCGCTTCGCTCGGGCATCCGTCGCGTCGTCATCTCGCCGACTTCGGGCTTCGCTCATGTACCTTTTGCTTCTCTTGACCACGGCCGCGAGTACGAATTCGCGCCATCTGCGTCGGTTTATGCCCTGAAACGCATCGAGCGATGGATGCAAGCCCTTGCGAAGCTAGAGCCAAGTCGGGTGCTCGCGTTCGGCGACCCTCAGCGCGATGATGGTGTGGAGCCGATAGCGAACGCGCAGGCAGAAGCCAAGGCAATAAGTCACAGGAGAGGCGATCTTGTGCGCCTGGCCGGAATGGCGACGGAAGCTGAGTTCCGGAGTCGCGCTTCACGAGGATGGAGGGCGTTACACCTCGCCTGCCACGGAGTCGCCAACCCGCGGAAGGCCCTCGAGAGCGCTCTCAAGCTCGCTCGCGGAGACGGGCACGATGGCGATCTCACCGTCGGAGAGGTGCTAGAGATGAAGGCTCCGTGCGACCTCGTCGTGCTCAGCGCCTGCGATACCGCCCGCGGAGCCGCATACGAGGCGGAGGGCGTCCTCGCGTTCCCGACCGCCTTCTTCGCAGCCGGCGCCACGCAGGTGCTCGTCAGCCTCTGGCCCGTCAATGACGAGGCGACCAAGGAGCTGATGATCAAGTTCTACGCCGAATGGAACGGACCCGTGCCGGCCCAGCGTGTCGATGCGGCGACCGCTCTGCACCGCGCGCAGGCGTTCCTGCGTGCGCAGCCGAAGTGGAGCGACCCGTACTACTGGGCCGCGTGGCAGCTCTGGGGGCCCAGCGAACGGAAGTCGCTCCCGAAGTAGAGGTGGGGGCGAGAGGGCGCGTTCGTTACGCGCTGCTCTGCGCCCGCGCTTGCTTCGCCTGGACGAGTCGCACGAGCTCGGCCATCGCCTTTGCGTGCATCATGCGCGCGGCCCCTTCGCTCGGGCGTTGCGTCTCCTCCGCGATCTCGGCGAAGGAGCGACCGAGCAGGTTTCGCTGGACGATGACCTCGCGGTAGCGATCCGGAAGCGCGGCGATCGAGGACTCGAGCAGGCGTTCTTCCTCTTCGCGCACGAGGCGGTCCAGCGGCACGACCCAGGTCCTCGTTGCCGCGTGGGCCTCTGCTTGGGTCAGCGTACTCGCGTCTTCGGAGATCTCGCGCTGCACGTCTCGCTTCTGCGCCTGGTCATGCGCCGCGGCGCGTGTGATCGCGTGCTCGGCGATGCGCGCGATCCAGTTCAGGAAGCTGCTCTCGTCGCGCATCTCGAAGCGATCGAAGGCGCGGAATGCTTCGGAGAAAGTCTCCTGCAGGAGGTCCACGGACTCCTGGCGCCAGCGCAGGCGTTCGCCCATGCGCAGACGGACGATCTTCAGCGCGCGGTGGTGGTAGCGCGCGAAGAGGGCATCGAGAGCTTCGCGCTGGCCCGACTGGGCCAAGCGGACGAGATCCAAGGTCTTCTGGAAGTCAGTCATCGAACTTCACCTCGGCCCAGAGGTCGAAGAAGCGGGGAGTGGGCATCGGCCAGGGCTTCTGCTTCGAGACCGTGCCATTCTGTGCCAGGCGCTCGAGCGCGGCGCGCTCTTCTTCGGTCAGCTCGCCAAGACCGCGCGAGGATTGCAGGAGTCCATGCAGGAGATCGAACGCTTGCACTCGTTGGAGCATGTCGCCATGCGCTTCATCCGTGGGAGTCTCTTGAAGGCCCTGGATCCACTCGTGGGCCCAAGCAGGAATCTTCGAGTCGTACATGACCCACAGGCCCTCGAACCAGGTCGGGCTGTCCTTGGCTAGCCGACGAGCGTTCGCCAAGTCGAAGTCCCCATCAGTTAGGACCGTGTGTGTTCCGGGCGTCAAAGCGATGACGTTCGAGATAGGGTGAGCGCTGATCAGTTTCACCGGCGCGATGTACGCGATGTCGTCCCCATCTCGGCCTGGGCCGCAGACCCAGAATGCTGCGAGCTCCGTCGTTGACGCGCACTCGACGGTGAGCGCGAAGACGTCCTTGTCCGAGAGTCGGCCCAAGCGCTCGAGTCTCTCGTCGCGCCCGATCCAGCCCTTGATCTCGACGGCCGAGTCTCCCGGCCACAGGGCCCAGTTCACGCCACCGCCGATCAGCAGCGTGAGGAGGAGCAATGCGAGGATCGCGCGATGGCGTCGGACGAAGTAGGCCATGCTCCGCGAGAGAGAGGGTGGGTGGATTGCCAAAGGGCGTCCCGCGAGGAATCGGCCGAGGTCCTCGACGAGCGCTTCGACGGACGCGTAGCGCTTGGCCGGGTCGACGTGCATCGCCTTCAGGCAGATGGCCTCCAGGTCGCGCGGGATCGATGGATCGGTCTCACGCGGCAGGGCGAGCTTGCCGGAGCGGATGTGGGCGCGCAGCGTCTCGAACGACTTCTGCGGAAACGCGGCGCGCAGCGTGAGCAGCTCGTAGAGCAGGACGCCGAGCTGATAGATGTCCCCGCGTTGGTCGCTGGCGCGGCGGGGGCGCTGGAGCTGCTCGGGAGCCATGTAGGGCGGCGTGCCGAGGACGGGCTCGAGCTCGGGGGACCAGTGGGTCTGGGCGAGTCCGCCCAAGCCGAAGTCGAGCACCACGGGGCGTCCGCCGGAGCGCACGATCACGTTGCCCGGCTTGATGTCGCGGTGGAGGACCCCTTGCGCATGCGCGGCGTCGATCGCTCGCGCGACCTCACGAAAGAGGAGAGCCACGGCTCGCGCGTAGCTCGACTTCGGCTCGATCAGGGGCAGCTCGCCAGCGACGGGGCCGAGATCGAGAACGCGGAGGAGATCGGCGCCGCGACGCGGACGTGTCTCCTGGCGACGCAGCCGTTGCAGGAGCACGTCCAGCGAGACGCCTTCGATGAGGTCCATCACCACGAAGCGGGTGCGACCGTGCACGCGCGCTTCGTGTACGGCGACGATGCCCACGTGCTGCAGGCGCGCGAGCAGCTTCGATTCCGTCACGAGGCGTTGCTCGGCTTGGGCGTCACCCGCGGCTTCGGGCGACAGCACCTTCAACGCGACCTTGCGTTCGAGGCGAGTGTCGAAGGCGCGATAGACGACGCCCATGCCTCCGGCGCCGAGCTGCTCCAGGATGCGGTACGGCCCGAGCTGCGCGCCGAGCTCGATCGAGGAGGGCATCAAGCTCTCGGGAGCGAGCCCGAAGCGCAAGATCTCCTCGAATGCGACGCGCTGCTCGGGACTGGTGAGCTGCGCGATGTAGGTCTCGGCGTCGAGCTTCTCCCGCGCCGAGCGCTCGAGGAACTCGGCCGCCAAGCGCTCGACCAGCTCGTCGTCGCTCTCGGTGTTGTCTGCGGGTCGGGCTTGCATGGAATTCTGGCGGTGTCGGGAGTGCGGTGCGAGAGGCATCGCCGAAAGGGATAGGTGCGTGCGCCTCGAGATCGCAAGAGCTTACTACGCGTGGGCTCCGAGCTGCGCCAGGAATGCTGCTCGCCGAGGGGCCCGGCGGAGTCCGCACCCACGGTTCGCAAGAGGAAGGATTCGAGATGCTCGCTGCGTTTCCCCGCGCGACGCTCCTGTTCGATCGCTTGCGGACTCGTCTCTGCTCTTGAGCTCGGAGAGCCTCATGTTGCGTGTCATCTACCCTTGCTCCTTTGGGCGACTCGGGCGCCTCTTGAGCCCCCGCTCACCCGGAGGAACCGATCAGGTTGCTCGTGCAATCCCATCCGCACGCGATCCGACTCGGTCCTGCGGAACGGCGACTCGATCGGATCCCGTCCGGGTTTGAGTGGGCTCCCGGGCCACCGACGGCGGGCCCCGTGAACATGGCTATGGAGCCTCAGCACGCCATGCGCATCGTGGGGGTGCGCCAGGCCGCTGCGGTCGAATCGTCGGCTCTTCGTGAGCCGACGCGGAGCGACGGCTAGACCGACCGTCCAGCTATGCCGAGATGGCTCGGCAGGAGGAAGGGGAGCTATGCTCTCCTTCCTTCTTTTCGTTCGATCGCTGAGTCCAGGACGGGGAGTGGATCCATGCACACTCGGGAAAAGGCGCACACGCTGCTGAGGATGCTGGTCTCGGCGGCGCTCCTCACCGGGGTCGGTTGCGACGGTGCCGCTGACACAGCCGCGGGGCGATCCGATACCCCATCCGTTCTGGCGCCGGATCCAGAAGCGAGTCGACGCCCCTTGCTGACGGGAGGTCGTACCGCGTCTCGACACGCCTTGCTGATTGGATGCTCTCGCTATCCCCGCATCGCCGCCGCGCGTCGCGAGATCGACGCGGAGAAGCGGATCCATCTCCGCGGGCCTGCGAACGACGTAGCGCTGCTCCGGCCGATCTTTCGCGATCGACTCGCCATCCCGGAGGAGAACCTGCGCGTGCTCGAGGATGCGGGAGCGCAGCAGCCGACGCGGGAGAACATCCTCGCTGAGCTCGAGAAGATGCGCGCGCTCGTCGGCCCAGGGTCTTTCGTGATCCTCTTCTTTGCCGGACATGGAGCGCAGGTACGAGACCTCAGCGGTGACGAGCCGGATGGATGGGACGAGGTGATCCTGCCGACGAACGCCGCAGCTCTGGAGGAGTCGAGAGATCGCGCCGACGGCATCGAGAACGCGATCACCGACGATGAGATCGGTGCCCAGCTCTCCGCGCTGCGGGAGAAGGGAGCGTTCGTATGGACGATCTTCGACTGCTGCCACGCAGGCACGGCCACGCGGGGCGAGGAGCCAACGCTGCGCGCGCGCTATCTCGAACCGCACCTGCTCGGCGGCCACGAACGCGGAATGCGCGCCGGAGATGCCGCGCTAGACCGGGACTCCGTCGCCGACCTCCCAGGAGTCCTCCAGGGAGGGACCGTGACCCTCTATGCGTGCGCCAGTCACCAGAAGGCCTACGAGCTGGAGCTGCCGCCCCAGCAGCGCAGCCCTGAGGTGTACGGACTTCTTTCGTACCTGCTCGCACGTGAGCTCCAATGCGCCGAGCCAGGGATGAACTTCCGCGAGCTGCATGCTCGCCTGCTCGTGCACTGCCAGGCGCTCCCGCTCAGCCTGCCCTCGCGGCCGTGGATCGAAGGAGAGACGACGGCGACCTTGGAAGGGCTCGCCCAGCCTCTCGTGGATGTCTACGGAGTTGCCCGCGACGCGACGAAGAGTGCCTTCTACGTCGAGGCCGGCGCGTGGCACGGCATTGCACCCCACACGAAGTTCGAGCTCTTCGCGCGCGATGGAGCGAACGAGCGGATTCTCGGAACGCTCGTCGCATCCGCAGTCGAGCTGCACCGTTGTTCCGGTCCGGTGGAAGCTTCGAGCGGCGACCCCGTGGCGTGGCCCGTAACTCTGCGAGCGCGCGTGCTGGACGCGCCCCGTCATCAGGATGTGCTGCGGTTGGCTGTACTCGGTCCGGAGGGGCGTACCCTCGCCGGAGACGACCTTCCGCTGGCGCTCCGAGAGGCCGTCGAGGCGCATCGAACGCGCTACGAGATCACGTCTCATGCGCATGAAGCCGATTGGCTGGTCGAGCTCCGTGAGAGCAGCTTCGAGTTCCGCTCACCGATGGCCTCGATGCCTTGCGAGCGGTTCCTCATCGAGTCGCGGGATCTGCAGGCAACTCTGAGGTCGATCTTCCGTGTTCACATGTTGAAACGGCTGCCAGTGATCGAGCCCCGAGTCGCCAAGCTGCCGCAGGGCTTGCAGATCGAAGCTTGGCACTGCTTGAAAGAAGGCGGTGGGAGACGCGACCTACGTGAAAGTACCGTCCTCGCCGTCGGAGATCAGATCGAGATCCGCATCCAGAACACTGCGGAGGCCACCTTCGACATCGGCGTGCTCAATATCGACGGCAAGCTTGGGATCCGCTGTATCTACTTCAAGGGGCAATCGCCTCTGCGACTGGGGCCGATGGATCGGGATCCGATCGGGGACACCCTCTATATCAAGGATGGCAAGATGGGAATCGAGAGCCTGATCGTCATCGCAGTTCCCCGGGCCGTCGGAGATCCGCTGGTCGACTTCCAGAGTCTGGCGCAACCGCACTTGAGAGAGGCTACGCGAGGTGGGTCCCAGTCGGAGGACGCATTGCCTCTGGAGCGCTATCTCTTGGATGCGGAGAGGGGCGCAGAGCGTGGTCCTCGCAGGAAGAAGCTCAACGAGTCGATGTGCATCTGGACGGTCCAGACGGTCGTTGCTCGCTAGAGCCGCTTACGGCCCCATGGAGAACGCGACGCGCGTGTCGCGGGACATCGACATCTTGATCCAAGGGAGTGCCCGTGCGATCCGCACCGAACGGCAGCGCTCGTGCGTTGTCCTTCGAGAAGCCGCGAATCTCGCGGAGGATCCCCGTCTCGCCATCGGCTCTTGGGGTACAGCTCCTGCGTGATCATCCCCGGCGCGACTGCAGGGGAGTTCGCAAGCTTTGCACGAATGCGTCAGCCTCCGTCCGCGACCTCTGCAGGAGATGCTCCACCCGCGCCTCTCGCAACTCGAGCACGATCGCCACCTTCCACCACGGATGCGCTACCAGCGCGGCAAAGCCAAAGCAGAACGCAAAGAACACCCAAGTCCACCGCGCCACCGGATGCACGAGCGAGAGCTGACTCGCGTAGACGAGCGCCGCCGCGATCGCGACGAAGAGCAGCCCACTGTCATAACGCCGCGCACAGCGAACCTCCCGGATGTCCGCGAGCGGGAAGCGCGCGGCGAAGTGCTCGTGCTCGTCGAGGAAGACGAGCTCGGGACCGAGCACGCGGATGCGGGCCGTGGTATCGCGGAGGTCCGGCTTGCGCTTCGGTTCCCAGTCGAGATCCTTCGCAGGAGGTCGTAGCGCGGCGCGCTCCTCGAGGCGCTGGTCGCGGAGATCGCGCAGCAAGAGGGAGAAGCTGAGTGCAAACGCTTGCGCGCCGCGGCGGTCGCCGGCGAGCGGGAGGTGTAGGAGCTTGCCGCCCGTTCGCAGCGGCAGCAGGCTCGCGTGGCGTTGCGCGCTCGCGACGCAGAGCGCGATCACGCTGACGAGGAGGAGGAGCCAGACGTAGAGGCCGTTCTCGGCGATCGCGGGGAGCTGCAGGAGGAGGAGCGGCGAGAGGCCGATCGCGAGGGCGATAAACGAGGGGAGGTTTCGCGGGCGCGGGGAATCGACGCGCTCGATGTCGCTCAAGGGTAGGCGGACGATGAGGCTCTCGCCATCATCGGCGAAGCGCAGGAGCTCGTCGCGCAGGACGTAGATCGAGGTCGCGCGATGAGAGAGCAGGGCCTGGTCGCGCGCGAGGTCTTCGGCATCGGGCGGCGCGGTCTTGGGGTCGGACATCGTGGCGATAGGTGAGAGACGGAGGGCGGAACTTGGAGGCGAGCGCTCGTTCAGCGCCCACCCCCATCCTTCGTCCCATCCTTCTTCTTCTTCTTCGGCTCGTCCTTCTTCGGCTCCTCCGTCTTGCCGCCGAAGAGCCCACCGAGCCCCTTCTGCAGATCCTTCTTCGCGCCTTCGATCGCACCCTCCAAGCCTTGCTTCGGATCCCCGCCTCCGCCCTGCTTCAGCAGATCGGCCGCCGCCTTCATCGCGGCATCTTCGGCGGCCTTCTGTGCATCGGCTGCGGCTTTCTCGCTCGCGCCCTTCAGCGCGTCGCCGAGCTTGCCGGCGTCGATCTTGCTCGGGTCGCCCTGCATGAGGGGACCCAAGATGTCGCGCTGGAGGGCGGCGCCGACATCACCGCCGAGGCCGGGGGCGAGGGCGTTCAGCTTGCCGAGCTCTTCGTTCAGCCGACCGTCGAAGGCGGAGAGGTACTTCTGCGCTTCCTCCTGGCCTGATTGCAGGGCGAGCTTCTGCACGCCGCGCTTCGCGATGGCCAGCAGGTTCGCTTCGACGCGGACGTTCGGGCGCTCGACGGGGCCATCGACCAAGGCCTTCATCTCGAGCGGTTCGTCGGCGGCGACGGCGTTGATTCCCTTCACGAACCAGAGCGAGGCGCCCGAGTCGAGGCCCATGAGCTGCTGGCCTGGCAGGGGTTCTACGAGCTTCAGCTTGTCGAGCTTCAAGTCGCCCGTGCTCGGCTTCACCGCGCCGTCGCTCAGCGTGAGACCCGAGGCGAAGGAGAAGCTGCCTTGCTCGACCTTGACCGGGATCGAGGTCTCGAAGAGGGCGGCGAGGGCGGGGAGGGCGACGTCCGTGAAGGCGATGTTGGAGCGCAGGTCGCCGGTGGCGGAGCCCTTGCCAGGCGCCATCCAGTTGCTGCTCAGCGAGAAGGTGCCGTTCTCCTGTCCGCCGATGGAGCCGACGAGCGAAGCGAGCAGGTCCTCGGCGCGGAGCGCGCGGTTCGAGGAGAGGTTCGTGAGCTCGAAGCTCGCGGTGTGGATGGTCGGGACCTTCGCCTCGTGGCCGGGGCGCTGGTCCTCGATCTCGATGCGGAAGTCGGAGAAGGCGATCTTGTCGAGGCGGAAGAAGGGCTGGGCCACCTCATAGCTCTCGCGCGCGGAGGCATCGAAGGGGAGCTCGGGCTTCTTCGCCTTCCGCGCCGACTCCTCCATGCGCTTCTTCACGAACTCGACGGTCTTCGACCCGATCTCGAGCCAGTCGGCGTTCGCGGCCTGCTCCTGCACCCACTTCACATACTCGTTCTCCGCCTCGGTCGGCGGCTCGGTGCTGTCGGCGGGACGCCCCGTGACGATCGGCGCATCGGCGATGCCGAGCGAGCCGTCGGGCTTGCGGATCAAGTGGAGTGCGACACCGCCGATCTTGAGCTCGGGGATGTGCACGCGGCCCGAGACGAGCGAGAGCGTGTTGAGATCGAAGTGCATCGCATCGACGCTGAGGAGCGGCGGGAGCTCCGGCTTCTCCTCCTCGACGAGCAGTCCTTCCAAGCCGACGCGTTGCAGGAAGGGGTTCGCCCACGAGCTCTCGACGCGCGCGGGCTGGCCGGTCGCGGCGCTGAGCGACGAGGCGATGGCGCCGCCGAAGCCGAACTGCGCGCCGAGCACTCCGAGCACGGTGAGCACGATCAAGAACGCGGGGAGCCCGATCACGCCGGCCTTGCGCACGATCTTCCAGAGGCCCTTCGGCGGGACGATCGCCTTCACCGCGCCGCCGAGGAAGATCCAGCGGCCGATCTTGAACCAGAGCTTGCCTTCGTGCTTCTGCACCGCGGAAGCGCCGCTCACCTTCGCGACGACCAAGGAGCGGAACTTCACGACGAAGAGGCGCATCGCGATGTAGATCGCGACGCTGATCGGCAACGCCAGCACGAGCGAGCCGAAGACGTAGTAGCGATTGAGCCCCATCAGGCCGAAGAACGGCGCGTTCGTCGCCCAGGTCATGAAGCCGCGCAGCGAATCCGAGTCGCGGAGCAGCGCGACCCCGAGGTCGAAGCTCGTCTGCGCGAGCGGCCACGCCAGCAGGCGCGAGAGCAGCGCGAAGAGCAGCGCGTTGCCGATGGCGTTCCGCAGCAGGATCAGCGGCAGCAGCGGCAGCAGGATGTTCAGCCCGAACGGCGGGAACCCGAGCAGCACGCCGAACGCGGCGCCCAGGGCGATCTCGTGGGGCGAGGTCTCGGAGCGCAGCGCCTTCAGCGCGCTGCGCAGCTTCTTGAAGATGTAGAACATCGATTGCTCGGATGGCCAGGCGCGAACGGCCGTCGCGCGTCATGCGGAGGATGCGGACCGCGGCGAAGGCTCAATCGTCTTCGCCGATCGTGGCTTCGTAAGCGCTCGTATCGGGGTCCGGCTCGGGCTCGGGCTCGGGCATGGAGCCGTGCTGAGGGCGCTCCTTCAAGCGCCGGTACTGCCCGGGCGTCTGCCCGGTCTTCTTCTTGAAGAGGAAGCTCATGTACTCGACGTGCTGGAAGCCGGTGATCGCGGCGATCTCGGCCAGCTTGCAGGTCGTGTGCAGGAGCAGGTCCTTCACGCGCTGGATCTGCACGCGGTGGATCTCGCTCTTCGGCGTGCGCTTCAGCCAGCGCTGGAAACGCCGCTCGAGCGCTCGGCGCGAGAGCCCGGTCTGCTGCACGACCTGGTCGACGTCGATGCCCTCACAGGCGTGCTCGCGGATGTAGCGGCAGGCGCGCGCGACCGCCTCGTCGTCGATCGCCGTGGTGTCGGTGCTCGCGCGCAAGGTGACCCCGAGCGGCGCGACGAGCAGCGGTGCGTGTGGACGGGGCTCGCCGTTCATCATGCGATCCAGCAGCGCCGCCGCTTCGTAGCCGATGCGCTCGATGTTGGTGTTGATGCTGGAGAGCGGCGGTTCGCCCAGGTTGCAGAGGATCTCGTCGTCGTCGACGCCGAGCACTGAGACCTGCTCCGGCACCGCGAGGTCGAGCCGGCGGCAGGCTTCGAGAACCTCGAGGCCGCGGATGTCGTGGCTGGTGAAGATCGCGATCGGCCTCGGCAGGTTCTTGATCCAGCCGCAGAGCTCGGCGACGACCTCCTCCCAGCCGGGGCCCGCCAGGTCGGCCCAGCGGCCGGGGAAGCCGAGGCACGAGAGGTTCTTCTCGTGGATCACCTCGACGTAACCTTTGCGGCGATGCTCGGCCCAGTTGTAAGGCTCGGGTCCGTACCAAGCGAAATGGCGGAACCCGCGATCCAGGTAATGCTGCGCCGCGAGCCGCCCGGCGGCGTATTGGTCGGCGTGCACCGCCGGCAGGCCGAGGTCGGGCTCCTGATAGCGCACATCGACGATGGGCAGCCCGAGCGAGAGCAGCTCCTGCGCGTGAGGTCCGTGCTTCAGGCGGGTGATGATCCCTTCGCCGCGCCACGAGCGGATCCACCCGGGGAAGGGGTCCTCGAAGCTCCGCTCCTGCAGGAACATCGACCAACCCGAGCGCGGGCGCAGGTACTCGCCGATGCCCTTCAGCAGGCCGCGACCGAAGGAGGTCGAGGTCTCGATCAGCAGAGCGACTCGCGGGCGTTTGCGCATCGGGTGCGTTGAGGGAGGGGGGGCGATGCGGGGTTGTGGATGGGACGGAGCGGCTGGGGATTGTAGCGGGGCCGCGCCCCGAGGGCTCGCTCTCGTCGAAGCGTGCGCTATCCTGCCGCCGGTCTCCTCTCGACGAGCAACCGATGTCCAGCCGCGCTTCGTTCTCTCGCGCCTCCCTCGCCTTCTCCGCGCTGCTCCTCGCCGCCTGCGGCGGCGCTCCGCGTCCGCTGCCGCCCGCGTTGCAGCATCGCGTGGCCCTGCTCGACGGCGAGGAGGCGCAGCCCGTCGATTGGGACCACATGCTCCACCATCTCGCCGAGCAGGAGGTGGTCTACTTCGGCGAGACGCACGACGACCAGGTCACGCACGCGCTCGAGCTCGCCGTGCTGGAGGAGCTGCACGCGAGAGCGGGCGGCGCGGTCGTGCTCGCGCTCGAGATGTTCGAGCGCGACCAGCAGGCCGTGCTCGACGACTACCTGCAGGGCCGCATCGACGAGGGCGCCTTCTACGCCGCCACGCGCACCTGGGGGAACTACCGCGCGGGCTACCGCCCGCTGATCGAGTTCTGCCGCGCGCAGCGCTTGCCCGTCGTCGCCGCGAACGCGCCCGCCGGCGCGCGACGGAAGGTGACGACCGGCGGCTTGGAGTCGCTGAGCGCCGAGGAGCGCCCGCTGGTCGCCGCGAAGCTCTTTCCGAACTCCGACGCCTACTGGGCGCGCTTCGACGAGGTGATGTCCTCGCACGGCGGCGGCGGCGAGAAGCCGAGCGCGGAGCAGCGCCTCCGCAGCGGCCAATGCGTCTGGGACAACACGATGGGCGAGTCGGTCGTGCAGGCGCTGGAGGCCCACCCCGGCAGCGTCGTGCTGCTGGTCGTCGGGCGCTTCCACGTCGAGAAGGGCCAGGGCACGGCCGAGCAGGTGGAGCAGCGCCGTCCCGGCACGCGCGCGATGACCCTGATCGCGGAGCCCCTGGAGGCGCTCGAGCGCGCCGACCCGCACGCCGCGCGCGGCCTCGGCACCTGGGTCGCCTTCGTCGAGCGTCGCGCGCGCATCCGCGCCGACGACGAGCACGTGCTGCGCCTCGACGGCGAGCTGCGCTACTCGTTCTCGCTGCCGAAGGGCACGACGCAGCCGCTGCCGTGGCTCGTCTGCCTGCCGCGCGAAGGCGAGCGCAGCGCCGACGCCAAGGCGCGCCTCGCCGCGGAGCTCGGCGACGCGGCGGCGTTCCTGGTCGTCGAAGGACCGCTGCCGTACGAGCGCGCGGACCTCGCGCGCGGCGCGGCGTGGACGCATCCGAGCTACCGCGATGAGCAGCGCGAGCGCTTGACCGCGGCGCTCGCGTCGGCCTTGCGCGAGCTGCCGCGTGCCTATCCGCTCGACGAGCAACGGCTCGTCCTCTGCGGCGAAGGCGAAGGGCGCACCCTCGCGGAGGCGCTCGCGAAGGAGCTGCCGCGCGCGCGGCTGCTCAGCGCGGAAGAAGCGCGCGAGCCACGCACCGCGCTCGGCCTCGCAGCTCGCCCCAGCGCGGGCGAGCTCCTGCTCCTCCTCGAGGAGCCCGCGGCGCCGCTCGCGCGCCCGTGGGCCGAGCTCTACGCCGCCGCGCGCGGCGCGGATCGCCAACGCGCGCATCGCGTGATCGTCCACGCCGATCTCGCGGCGCTCCCCGCGGGGTCGATCGTGCAGCCGCTGCACTTCGCCGGCCCCAGCTACACCGAAGCGCTGCGCCAGATCGCGCCCGAGCTCGAGCTGCGCGAGGCCTTCCAGCCGAGCGATCTCGCGAGCGGCAAGGCGCTGCCGCTCGCCGCGGGCGCCTTCGGCGGAACCACCGTGCTCTACGTCCCGGGCACCGTGAGCGACGAGCAACGCGCGGCTTGGATGGCGATCGAGACGGAGAAGGCGATCGGCAAGCGCTCGCAGTTCGCGCGACTCGCCGTCTGCTTCGAGGCGGGTTCGCCCACCCTCGCCGAAGCGCTCGCGGCGCTCGTCGAGGGCGGCAAGAAGAGCGCGCTCGTCGTGCCGGCCGTGTGGGCGGCGGATGCGGCGGCGATGCAGGCGCTGCGCGCCGCGGTGGGGGAAGAGGGCGCGAAGCTCGAGCTCACGTGGCTGCCGGGGCTCGGGGCGGAGATGCTGCGCGCGCGCGAGTGAACGCGGCGCGCGGAGCGGCTCGATGTTCTCTCGCGCCCCGCTCGGCGAGCTCGTCGCGATCAACTGCTGGGCGCAGAGCGAGTCGAGCTAGGAGCTCCCCGCGCTGCTCTTGCGAGGGAGCGGGCGGCTCGAGCTCCGCCGCGGGCGCGCTCAAGGACGAGGCCTTGCCCGTTCGCGCCGGCATCGAGGAGAGTGAGCGATCCCAGCGCGCGGAGCGCAGCGCCTTCCCTTGCTCGAGTTGTCTCCATGCGCAGCTTCGCCTTCGCCTCGGCGTTCCTCTTCACCGCGCTGACGCACGCCTCCGCGCAGTGCACGATCTACGGCTCTCCCGGCGGCAGCGGCTGCGGGTTCTCGACGCCGTGGGGCATCCCGACCATCCGCTGCTTCGGTGCACCGACGGTGGGGAACCAGAGCTACGCGATCGAAGCGAGCATCCCGTGCCAGACGACGGCGCCGCTCTTGATGCTCGGGAGCTGCCAGCCGACACCGCTGCGCATCGGAGGCCCGTTCGGCGCGGGCGGCTTCTGCGGACCGACGGAGGCGAGCTGTCTGCTCTTCGTCGGGCCCTCGATCTACGCGGGTGTTCCCGGCGCGAGCACGGCTCCTCCGAGCGGCTTCCGCTTCGCGCTGCCGATCCCCGCGGATCCCGCGCTGCGCGGCGTCGTCGTCTGCGCGCAGCTCTTCACGCTGTGTGCGACGACGGGCGGAGCGTGCATCGGCGCCTCGCACGGGCTCTCCGTGCAGGTGCAGTGAGCGACGCGGCGCTCAGCGCGCGCTCCTCGTCTCCAGCTCCGTCTCGCGAAAGAGCAGATACCCAGCGCGCCCGCGGCTCGCGAGCGCGCCGCCATCCGCGCTCCCGAGCGTTGCACTATCCAGCCTTTCGCGCCGCGCTCCGGCGCTACTCCTTCGTCTTCCGGAGCTGCACCTCGATCTCCCCGAAGCCCACCGCGCGACGCCCATCCCGCACGTCGCGCACCTCGAGCACCCGCGCGCGCAGCTGACGCAAGCTCACGAC
Organism: Planctomycetota bacterium; assembly: GCA_016719295.1. Lineage (GTDB taxonomy): Bacteria > Planctomycetota > UBA1135 > UBA1135 > JADKAF01 > JADKAF01. The sequence continues at coordinate 3,494,432 of JADKAF010000001.1, read as the reverse complement.
CTTCGGCAGGACGACGACGAGCTTCCGGAGATCGGTGGGCGGCATCTCGACGAGGATGGCCGGGCCCTTGCCGTTGATCTCGAGCTCGACGATGCGCGCGCGCGCCGTGCGCGCTCGCTCGCGCTCGTCGCGATCGGGTTTGGGGTGCGAGAGCAGGATCGCGTTGCAGCGCAGCGGCTGCGCGGTGGCGATCGAGATCCAGGGGCTCAGGTCGGAGTCGGCCGAGAGCCACGCGCGGCTCTGGCGATTGTCGGTGGCCCAGCCGGCAGCCCAATACTCGTTGAGCTGGCTGGAGGCGCTCACGGCCGGAGCCATGCTCGGTAGCAGGTTGCGGCCCGGGTCCGTCGCGTAGTCGAGCAGCGCGGGGTCGAGCGCTTCGCGGATCTCGACGCGCAGCGGCTTCGACTCGATCAGCTCCTCGTCGTGCGTGCGACCTTCCTCGGTCGGCGGGACGGCGAGCGTCACGCGCGCGGCGATCGAGCGGTCGCCCGGATCGGGATAGCGCTGCTGGAACGCGAAGCGCTGACTCCCGGCGGGGCGCAGCGGATCGCCGCTCATGGTGGCGAGGCGCTTCTCGTGCGTGAGGCGCAGATCGAGCACTTGGGTGCGCTGGGCGCGCGGCGCGCGCATGCACAGGACGTTCGTGCCCGGGCGCAGCGCGGCGAGCAGCGCGTCGCGGTTGGCGATCTCGGCGTAGCCGCTCGTCCGCGCGGGGCCACGGTGCACGGAGGCGCCGTTCAGCCAGATCTCGAGCTCGGCGACCGGCTCCTCTTTGGCCGCGCTCGGCGCGGGCAGCTTCTGCAAGTCGTTCGCGCTGCGGCCGAGGTAGATCTGATCGTAGAAGCCAGCCTCGCCGTCCATCGCAGTGTAGGAGAGCCCGGTGAGGACGCACTCGCGACCGAGGTCGCGGAAGAGGTCGCGCGTCACGACCACCCAGTCGCTCGGCAGCTTCTTGTCGACCTGCAGCGCGGGCTCGAAGCCGATCGAGTTCTCGCCCGCGTAGTAGCGCATCGCCGTCTCCCAGCGGCCATCGGTGGCGAGCTGCAGCATGATCCCCTTGCCGCCGCTCTTCCTCCACGCGAAGCGCACGAAGCGGAACTCGCCCTTGCCCGGGTTCTTGCGGATGGGATAGCTCCAACCCGGGATCGCGGGGTTCTCGATCACGGAGCCCGCGACGCGCACCGCGGTCGCGCTGCCGCCGGAGCCGCCGCCGGAGAGCTCTTGGCGCGTCCGATCGCGCTTCGTCGGGAGATCGAGCAGGGCTCCTTCGTCGACGAGCGCGAACGCCGGCGGCAGATCCTGGGCGCTCGCGCCCGCGCTCTCCTCGGCGAGCAGCAGCAGGCGCGGCTCGAGAGCGCCTTCCTTGCCGAGCTCGAAGCGGCGGCGCAGGAAGAGCTCGCGCTCCTTGGTCGCCGGATCCGGCGCGTAGCGGACCGGGCCCGTATCCCACTTGTCATCGTCGTAGCCGGCTTCGAGCCAAGGCCCCGCGAGATGCGCCGGAACTGGCGTCCTCGCGGTATGTCGCCAAGGCACCGGAAAGCCCTGCGCATCGACGAGCATGTCGGCGTCGGGCTCGACGTACTCGACGCGCGCCACGCGCAGCTCGCCGGCGGGATCCTCGGGCCACGCGTAGGCCTTCTTCGTCGCGTCGCCGAAGGAGGAGATCCACAGCGTGATCGGCGTGTCGCCGGAAGCGCGGAGGGACAGCGCGGACTTGGGATCGTCGCCGCCGTAGTTGCGGACCCCGAGCGCCGCGCTGGCACCTGTCGCGGGCGAGGTCGCTTTCACCAGGAAGAGCAGGGCGTAGCAGGTCTCGGGCTGGCCGCTGTCGCCATCGTCCCACGAGCCGTCGCCGCGCTGCGTGCGCACGAGCTGGCGCGCGCCTTCGCGATACCAATCGTGGCCGCCGATCTCGCGTTCGCCGATCAGCGCGCCGACGCGCTCCAAGCCGTAGAGGTAGTAGCGGTACCAGTTCCAGTGCTTGTTGTCGGGCGGGTTCGTCGTGACGGAGAAGTTGCGCCCCAGCCAGTCGACGCCGCGGCGCACGCCGGCGATCGCGCCGCCGCGGAGATCGCCGTCGCGCCGATCCTTCTCGGCGACCCCCTGCAGCGCTCCGTGCGCGATCTTCAGGATCGAGATGCCCGCGCAGGTCATCGAGCCCGTGGGGTCGTTCGTATCGACGTAGCCGAAGCCCGCCGGATCGTAGGCCCCGCTCGGCACGGCCTGGTGCTTCAGCGTGCGCTGGATGAGCAGGCGCCAGGTCTCGGGTTCGACCGTCGCTCCGCTGCTCGCGGCGGCGCGCAAGCCGAGCGCCGCGTACTGCGTGTTCGAGAGGTCGACGCGGCCCTCGGGATAGGCGTAGCCGCCGTCCTTGTGCTGCCACGAGGAGAGCTCGTCGGAGAGCTGCTGCACGAAGGGCGCGTGCTGCGGGTCCTTCGTGGCGACGAAGGCCATGATCGTGCACGCGATCTCGTAGGTCTTCACGCAGGGGGAGTTCTTCAGATAGGCGAGCCCGCGCTGCACCGCTTGGTGCTCGCGCTTCAACCCCGACTTCAGCAGCGTGTAGGTCGCGAGCGCCGTCTGCCCGTTCACGAACTCGGGCGCGTGGTAGCGCCAAGAGCCGTCGAGCTCTTGCTGGCCCAGCAAGTACTCGACGCCGCGATCGATGGCGCGGTTGATCTTCTCCTGCATCGCGCTCCACGGCTCCTCGTGCTGCCCGTCGGTCGCGCGGATCGGGCGCGGCGAGCTCGTCGCGGAGACGCGATAGCAGCCGATGGCGTGGCGCTCACCCCATTGATAGGAGAGCTCGAGCACGAGCTTCGCGCCCTTCTTACCGGGGGCGTCGCGGAGCAGCTCGACCACCAGCTCGTGCGACTTGCCGAGATGCGGATGCACGGCCCACCCGGTGTTGGGCAAGCCATCGAAAGAGCTCTGCGCGGCATGGCCTGCCTGATCGAAGCCGGCCGTCGCGGTGGCGATGGGCAGCTCGCGCGCTTCGCCGCCGACGCCGGCGTCGAAGAGCAAGCGCGCTTCGTTCAGCACGAAGTTCCCGCCGGGGGAACGACCCGGGCCCCCGTGAGCGAGCGAGGGATGCGCGAGCGCTTCGATGCGCACGCCGGTCGCGCTGCCGAGCTCGAGCTCGAAGCTCAGGCGATGCACGTCGCGCTCGGGGCTCTCCCCGCCGACGAGGACGCTGCCGTCGGCTTGCGGGGTGAACGTGGCTCCGCCTTGCGACGTGCCGCTCTGGAACGGCAGCACCTTCCACTCCGGTGCTTGGGCGTGCGCCGAGGGGGCGCCGAGGAGTGCAAGCACCCCTAGCGCCGTCGCTCGAAGCGCGGCGTGGTTGGCGGCGATCTGCATGCGTCGCGTGCGGTGGCAGGAGGGCGCTGCGCGAACGAGCCGGGGCGGCCGGCAAGGAGATCGAGGCCGCCGTTCGCGGGGAGGTGGGCATCGTAAGGGCCGGCTCGCAACCTCGCCAACGCCCGACTCGCGCTTCGGCTTCAGTTCCGTCGCCGAGCCGGTCGATTCCCCGGACGATTGCCTCGCCCTCGGAGAGGCCAGCGCTTGGGTAGGACCGACGAGATCATTCCGCGCAGCCGCCGGGCACGTGCCTGGCTGCTCAGCACCGCCGCGGCCATCGCAGCGCTCGTGCTGATCGGCCTGTGCGTGCCCGGGCTGACTGGGCGCACGCGCGTCTCGCTCTGGGTGAGCGGGGTGAGCGGCGGCACACCCGGCGGGCGCGTGCTGAAAGTCGCTTGCCTCGGGACGGGGCGCGAGCGCCTGCCGCGGGAGCTCGAGCTCCATGCCTCACGGCTCGCGAAGCACCTCCAGCCGGTCGGCATCGCCGCGATCGAAGTCGTTCCTCTCCAGAGCTACGCGGAGCTCCGGCGGGGGTTCCAGGAGGGCGAGCTCGACGTCTTCCTGGGCAGCCCCTATCCCGCGCTGAAGCTCGTCCTGGATACCAAGGCGAAGGTCCTGCTCGAGCGGGCGAGCCTCGGCGAGGACGACGGTCGTGCGCTGTGGGTGGTCGATGCGCAGAGCCCGCTGCGCCTGCTCGCCGATCTGAAGGGCCGGCGGATCGCCTTCGTCGATCGCTTCGATGCCTCGCGCGGCCTCGAGGCGCTCGCGGGGCTGCAGCTCGCGGGGCTGGAGATCGCTCCCGATGGCGTCGACAGCTCGAGCGCGCCGAAGGAGAGCGCGGTGCGTTACCTCTGCTCGGGCGATGTCGAGACCTCGCTGCTCTGGCTGCGCCACGGCCGCGTCGATGCGATTGCGATCGACGCCTCCGACGTCGCCGCCGAAGAGCTCGGGGCCGATGGCTCCCTGCGCGTGATCGGGCGCAGCGAGCTCGTCGTGCCACGCGACGCGATCGTCTCGCGCCTCGGCCTGGATCCGCCGATTCGCCGAGCGCTCTTCGACGAGCTCGGCCGCGCCAGCGCATTCGATACGACCGGTGTGCTGCGCTTCGAGCCGCCCTCCGCGACGATCGTTTCCGAGCTCGAGACCCCGCGCCGCGTCGAGCGCTGGACGCCGCTCTCCGCGAGGCTCGTCCCGTGAGCCTCCTCACCCGGATCGGGCGTCAGGTCTGGAGGCTGCTCGCGCGTCTCCGCATCGGCGGAGGCCTGCAAGGGCGCTTCATCCTCTTCGTTTCCTTGCTGCTCATCGTGTGCGGCGGAGTCGTCACGAAGCTCTCGATCGACGCTCGTGCCGACGAGATCGAGCGGCGCCTCGAGGAGCGCGGCCACGCCGTCGCCGGTCTGCTCGCGCGCCTCCTGCCGCGCGCGATCGATACGCTCGCCGTCGACGAGCTTCGCGCACATCTCGCCGAGCTGCGCGTCGGCATGCCGTCCCTGCGCTACGCCTATGTGCTCGACGACGAAGGGCGCATCCTCTCCGACGGGACCTTCGAGAACCCGCGCCGCGGCCTGCCGGTCGGCGACGATCTCGAGGTGGTCTGCGCACGGACGAGCGAGCCCGTGGCCCAGGAAGGGCCAGGCCTGATCGATGTCGCGCACCCGGCATACGTCAGCGCGCGGCGCGTCGGCGTCGTGCGCGTCGGGGTCGATCGAGGTGAGGCGCGCGCGGAGATGGCCGCGGTGCGCGACGCCTCGATCGTCCTCGCTGCGGCGCTCGTCCTGCTCTGCGTCGTGCTGACGGTGGCGTTCGCGGGCACCATCGTGCGTCCGCTCGAGCGCTTGACGCGGGCCATCCAGGCGGTGGCGCGCGGCGAGCTCGAGCAGGAGATCCGCGTGCGCGCGGGCGACGAGCTGCGCGTGCTCGCCGATGCGTTCAACGAGATGACCGCCACGCTGCGCGACACGATGGTGAGCCACGAGTACGTGGACAACGTGCTGCGTTCGATGAGCGATGCGCTCCTCGTCGTCTCGCGCGAAGGTCGCATCCTGAAGGTCAATGCGTCGGCGTGCACGATGCTCGGCTTCGACGAGTTCGAGCTCGTCGGGCGCGGGGTCGACGAGGTGCTCGAGGCCGACGAGCACGACACGCCGATCGAGACCGAGCTCCTGCGTTGGGTAGGGCAGCGGCGGACCCGCCCCGAGGAGCGCTCCTATCGCGCGAAGGACGGCCGCTCGATCCCGGTCTCGTTCACGACCTCGCTGATGAGCGGGAGGATCGGCGGGGTGCAGGCGCTGGTCTGCCTCGCGCAGGACATCACCGAGCGCAAGCGCGACGAGGAGCGCATGCACGCGGCGATCGAGGCGGCCGAGATCGCGAACGAGGCGAAGGGCACGTTCCTCGCGCGCATGAGCCACGAGATCCGCACGCCGATGAACGGCATCATCGGGATGACGAATCTCCTGCTCGAGACGCGGCTCGACGCGGATCAGCACGAGATGGCGCAGATGGTCATCCGCTCGGGCGAGGCGCTGCTCACGATCATCAACGACATCCTCGACTTCTCGAAGGTCGAGGCCGGGAAGCTCCGCTTGGAGGCCGTGCCCTTCGATCTGCCGCAGCTCGTCGAGGAGGTGGGGGAGCTGCTCGCGGCGCGTGCGCACGACAAGGATCTCGAGCTCGCGCTGTACGTGCATCCCGAGGTTGCCTCGCAGGTCATCGGCGACCCCGGTCGCGTGCGGCAGATCCTGGTGAACCTGATCGGCAACGCGGTGAAGTTCACCGAGGCCGGCGACGTGGTCGTCGTCGGCAGCCTCGTCGCCAGCGGCGCCGACGAGATCTTCGTGCGCTTCGAGGTGCGTGACAGCGGTCCGGGGATCCCGGAGGAGCTCCGCCCGCGGCTCTTCGAGTCGTTCAGCCAGGCCGACGAGAGCATGGCGCGGCGCTTCGGCGGCACCGGCCTCGGCCTCGCGATCTCGCGGCAGCTCGTCGAGCTGATGGGCGGCGAGATCGGCGCGGAGAATCGCCCTCAGGGGGGCTCGATCTTCTGGTTCACCGTTCGGCTGCAGCTCGATCTGCGCGCGAATCGGCCGCTCGCGGGGCATGTCGAGGGCGACGGCCAGATGCTCGCGCTCTGCGGTCGGCGCGTGCTGGTCGTCGAGCCGCACGAGCCGCACCGCGCGTTCCTCGCGCGACGCCTCTCGGATTGGGGGCTCGAGGCGACCTGCGTCGCGGATGCGGTGCGCGCGCGCGAGCGCCTGCGCGATGCCTGGAACGCGCAGACGCCGTTCGAGCTCGCGATCCTCGACGAGCGCAGCGGCGTCGGCAGCGCGTCGGAGCTCTCGCGCGAGCTGAAGGAGCTCTACGGGGAGCGCGGGCTGCGCACGCTGGTCATGACGCGGATGCGGCCGGGTGCGCGGCAGGTTCCTGGCGTCGGCGTGGATGCCATGCTGCCGAAGCCGCTGCGGCGGGAGGCGCTCCGGCGCGCCCTCCTCGGGATGCAGCGGAAGAGCGAGGCGCCGAGCGAGCGAGCATCCGATCCGATGACCACGGCGACGAGCGCGCTCAGCTCGGCCATCGAGCCGAGCCTACCTGCGCACTTCGAGCTCCACGTGTTGGTCGCCGAGGACAACGTCGTGAACCAGAAGGTCGCCCGACGGCTCCTCGAGAACCTGGGCTGCACCGTCGACGTCGCCTCCGACGGCGTCGAAGCGGTCGCCGCCGTGGAAGCCGGCAGCTTCGACCTCGTCCTCATGGACTGCCAGATGCCCCTGCTCGACGGCTACGACGCCACCCGCGTGATTCGTGTCAACGAGAACCTCCGCGGCGTGCGCACCCCGATCCTCGCGATGACGGCCAATGCCATGAAGGGCGACCGCGAGCGCTGCCTCGACGCCGGCATGGACGACTACCTCCCCAAGCCCATCGACAAGCAAGCCCTCATCGCCGCCCTCCACACCTGGAGCGGCCGCCGCGTGAGCGCCCCCACCCTCTGAAACCGAACGTACGGTGCCAGAGCAAATTCCTCCGGTTACTAACCGGAGGAATTTGCTCTGGCACCGTACGTTCGGTTGCGGGTCAGCGGGTGGGCTCGAAGAAGAGGAGATGCTGCCAGGGGAGCTCGTCGTAGGAGCTCGCGAGGCGGAAGCCGTTGGCTTCGAGCTCGAGCAGGCATTGGGCCTTGCTCATCTTGTGCTCGGGCTTGATGGGGACGTCCTTGTCCTCGGTGCGGAACTCGACGAGGGCCAGACGCCCGCCGGGCTTCAGCGCTTCGCGCACGCGGCGCAGCACGGGCTCGGGATGCGAGAGCTCGTGGTAGACGTCGACCATGAGGATCAGGTCGCAGGAGCGCGGCGGTAGGTGGGGGTCGAAGGACTCGCACTCGATCGTGCGGATGTTCTCGAGCTGCTCCTTCGCGGCGAGGGCCTCGAGGAGGCGCAGCATCTCGGGCTGGAGATCGACGGCGAGAACGCGTCCGCCGGCACCGATCCGCCGCGCGATGCGCAGCGCGTGGAAGCCGTTGCCGCAGCCCAGGTCCGCGACCGTCATCCCTTCGCGGAGCCCGAGCTGCCCGAGGAGCTGCTCCGGCGCTTCCTCCTTCTCGCGCGTCTCGCGCATCAGCCAGCCGGCGCCCTGCCAGTGCATGGTCTGCGCGACGACGCGGCCCTGATAGCTCTTCACCGCCGCCGGCTCGCGATGGCGGAACGCGTAGAGCGCCTTCTCCGTGCGCAGATAGAGCACGCCGCCCTCGATCGCCGGCGTCGCGTAGATCGGCTCCTCGAAGTCGTGCACCGCGCGCGTCTCGAGCGGCAGCGCATCGCGGCAGATGCTCACCAAGCCGCTCGTGCTGGCGAAGACGACCAGCCCGTCGCACGCGACCGGCGACGCGTAGTAGGAGTCGATCGCATGGTCCAGGCGCGCGCGCTGCTTCATCTCCCCGGTGAACGGATCGAGCACGGTGACCAAGCCGCCCTGATCGTGCAGCACGAAGAGCCCGCTCCGCCCGATCAGCATGGAGGGGAGCTGCGGCACGCTGCGGTGATAGGTCCACTTCACCGCTTCCTTCGTTCGATCGCCGCTGCCGCCGCACGCGATGGCGAGGAGCCCGTTCCGCGAGCGCAGCGCGGCGCCGAGGTAGTCCCACTCCGCCGCGTCGAGCGTCTTGCTCCCGTCGAGATCGACGAACGCGTGCCACTCGCCGAGCAGGGGATCCTTTACCTCGTCGCGCGCGAGCACGCCGTCGCCGTTCGTATCGAGCGCATTGAGCTCGGGGCGCTCGACCACGCGCCCCGGGTCGTTCTCGGGCGAGCCGTAGCCGTTGATGTACAGCGTGTCGCCGAGCATCACGGGCACGGACTTCATCTCGAACGAGAGCCCTTGCACCCACCAGCGCCGCTCGCCGCTCGCGAGCGCGTAGGCGTCGAGCTCGAACGAGCCCGGCAGCAGCACCTGCTCCTCGCCCTGCGGAGTGCGCCAGAGGATCGGCGTGCAGTGGCCGCTGCGCGCCCACGGTCGCTCGGCCTTCCACCGCGTCTCGCCGCTGCGCGCATCGACGGCGAGCAGATAGGAGCCCTGGTTCTGATCGCAGGCGAGCAGCGCGAGCTCGCCGGCGAGGATCGGCGAGGCGCCCATGCCGTAGACGTTCCGGAACGGCCCGAGGGGCTTCTTCCAGAGCTCCTTCCCGGCGTGATCGAACGCGAGCAGCCCCACATCGGGGAAGAACACCACGATGCGCTGCGCATCGACCGCCGGTGTGGGGGACGCGGGGTGATTGCGTTGGTCGACCACGTCGCGACGCTCGCGCGCCACCTCGCGGCGCCACGCGACGCGGCCGTCCGTGCGCGCGAGCGCGTAGAGGAAGAGCGTCTCGTTCTCCTCCGCGGTGAGGAAGACGTGCTCGCCGCTCAGCACCGGCGACGAGTGTCCGGCCGGCAGCTCCGTCCTCCAGAGCTTGAGCTCCGGATCGCCGAGATGCACGGGCAAGCGAGCGGGGCTCGCGCTGCCTGCGCCGTTCGGCCCGCGGAAGCGCGACCAAGCCGGGAGCGGCGCCGGCTCCTGCGCCGCGAGGGCCACGGCGAAGATCGCGAGCAAGGAGAGAGAGCCGAGCGCGGAAGCGGAGTTCCTCATGGGCGGATTCGAACGCGCGCGCGAGCCCGCGGCAAGCGCGCCGATCGTTCGCCGTGGAGCCGCGTGCCGCGCTCCGCTACCATCGCGCGCCCCATGGATCGCCCGAGCCCTCTTTCGCCGCGCGGTCGCGAGCGCGATCCGTTGCTCGGCTGCACCGAGCTCGCCGGACGCTATCGCCTGCGCGAGAAGCTCGGGCAGGGAAGCCTGGGCTTCCTCTATTCGGGCGACGACGCGGAGCGGGAGGAACGCGTCGCGCTGAAGGCGCTGCGCGCGCGTTGGGCCGCGCCCTCCGCCAGAGCGGCGCTCGAAGCGCGACGCGCGCAATGGAACGCGGCGGCAGAGGCCGCGAGCGGCGGGCTCTTGCCGATCCTCGACCTCTGCGTCGAAGGCGAGCACTGCGTGCTCGTCTCCCCGCTCTTCGATGGCGAGGATCTCTATTCGCGCATCCAGCGCGCGAAGGAAGGGCGCCGCAAGGGCAACAGCGCGCGCAGCGTGCCGCTCCCCGACGAGCACGGGAACGACGAAGCGGCGCGGCCCTTCGGGAGTGCCGGCGAGGGCGACGACGCGCGGCGCATCGCGAACGTGGTGCGCTTCTTCGCACGCGCCGCGCGCGCTCTCGGCGAGCTGCACCGACGGGGCTTCATTCACGGCAACCTGAAGCCGGCGAACCTGCTCGTCGATGCCCACGGCTCTCCTTGGATCGTCGATCCTGCGCTCGCGGGACATGCGGCCGCGGTGCGCGCGGGCGAAGTCCCCGGCGCGATCGATACCTTCGCTCCCGAGCAGGTCGATCTCGAGCGCGGGGCGCTCGATGCACGGAGCGACGTCTTCTCGCTCGCCGCGTGCCTCTACGAGGCGCTCGCGCTCGAGCTGCCCTTCCCGGGGCCGCTGCGGCACCAGACGGCCGAGCAGATCCTGCGCGCGGCAGCCCCGCGTCTCGATCGCGTGCTACCCGCGATCCCGCGAGCGCTCGCCGAGCTCGTCGCGCGTTGCCTCGACGCCGATCCGCGGCGGCGTCCGGCGGATGGCGCGCAGCTCGCCGCCGAGCTCGAGCGCGCGAGCGGAGCGGCAGCGGAAGACGCGAGCGCGAGCGCGGCCGAGTCGCCCGATGTGCGCCGGACCTCCCGGCTCGCGCTGCCGCTGCTCGCCTGCCTGATCTTGATCCCGAGCACGCTGCCGGTCGCGGTGCTCCGCAAGCTCGTGCAGGAGCGCTTCGATGTCAGCGTCTTCGCGACGAGCTGGTTCATGGCGCTGCAGATGATCGGCGCCTTCCTCGCCGCCCCGCTCGCGGGGGCACTCAGCGATCGTCTCGGCAAGCGCAAGGTCTTCGTCGTCGTGGCGCTGCTCTTGAACGCGCTGCTGCTCCTCGCGATGACGCAGGTCGCGAGCTTCCCCGCGTTGCTCGGCGTGCGCTTCCTCGATGGCGTGACCCACATCACCGCGCTCTCGCTGCTCATGGCGCTCGCCGCCGATGGCGCGGCACCCGCGCAACGCGGGCGCACGATGGGCCTCGTCGGCGCGGGCCTGACGCTGGGCGTGACCCTCGGCGCTTCCTGCGGCGGCATCATCGGGCGCGGCGATCCGCTGCGTCCGCTGCAGGTAGGAGCGGCGCTCTCGATCCTGGCGGCCATCGCGTGCTCGCTGCTGCTCCGCGAGGCGCCCTTCCGTGGAGCGAAGTCGGGGCTGCGCGCGGCGTTCGGCGCGCTCTCGCGCGATCACGCCTTGCTCGCGCCGCTCTCGTTCGCCTTCGTGGACCGCTTCACCGTGGGCTTCTTCACCTCGGTGTTCCCGCTCTGGCTCAGCAAGATCCACAACGTGCCGGTCGATCGCATCGGCATGCTGCTCGGCGCCTTCCTCGTGCCCTTCGCGCTGCTCTCCTATCCCTTCGGCAAGCTCTCCGAGCGCCGTTCCCGCGTGGCGCTCACCTGCTGGGGCAGCGCGATCTATGGATTCGGTGCGATGAGCCTCGGACTCTGGTCGCCCGAGGTGCTGGCGCTCCCGATGGTCTTCCTCGGCATCTGCTCGGCGGTGATGTTCGTGCCGTCGCTGATCCTCGCGACCGACCTCGCGGGGCCCGCGTCGAAGGGCGCCGCGATGGGGGCCTTCAATGCCGCGGGCTCGCTCGGCTTCATCTGCGGCCCGCTGGTCGGCGCGGGCGTCGTTCAGCTCGTCGGCGAGAACGGCCTCGGCTTCGGGCTCGCGTTCGTGACGGCAGGTCTGTCCGAGATTCTCTGTGTCGCGCTCACGCTGCCCACGCTGATCCGCCTCGTGCGCTCGGGGCGCACGACCTGAGCCGCCGCTGCGCATCTCGCGCATCCAAACGAGCGGAGGCGCGCCCCGGGATCGCTCCCGAAGCGCGCCTCCGCTGACGAGAAGGCTCTTCGATCAGAGCTTCGTGCGCAGGCTCTCGAGCTTCGCCTTGCTGGCGTCGCAGCCCTTCGCGCAGTTGCCTTCGAGGGCCTTCACCTTGGTGACGAGCTCCTCGCTGCACTCCGTGCCGCACTCCTTCTTCAGCGCCGCGAGCTTCGCGGTCGAGGCCGTGCAGCCGCCTTCGCTGTACTTCACGAGCTGGGCGACGGTGTCGCTCACCGACGCGTCGGTCTTCTTCTCGACCTTCTTCGCGGGCGCCGCATCGGTCATCGCCTTCTTGACGGCGGTGAGCTGGGCCTTGCTGGTCTCGCAGCCGCCGGCGCAGCCCTTCTCCCAAGCCTGGATCTTGGTGACGAGGTCGTTGCAGCACTCGGTGCCGGCGGCCTTCTTCATCGCGGTCAGCGTCGCGGTCGAGGTGGCGCAGCCGCCTTCGCTCCACTTCACGAGCTGAGCGGTCGTCTCGCTGAGCGACGCTTCGGTCTTCTTCTCGACCTTCTTCTCGTCGCCGAGGGCGGTCTTGATCGCGGTGAGCTGCGCCTTGCTGGTCTCGCAGCCGCCTTCGCAGCCCTTCTCCCAGCCCTGGATCTTGGTCACGAGCTCCTTGTTGCACTCGGTGCCGGCCACCTTCTTGAGCGCGGTGAGCTGGGTCTTGCTGGCTTCGCAGCCCTTGTCGCAGTTCTCGACGAGCTTCGCGACGCGCTCCGAGGTCTTGACCTCGACGGCCTTGCCCGCGACGACGACCTTCTTGTCGGCCTTCGGCTCCTGCACGGCGGAGCTGAGCTTCGTCAGCGTGGCCTTGCTGGTCTCGCAGCCGCCTGCGCAGCCCTTCTCGAGGCCCTGCACCTTGGTGAGGAGCTCCTGGCTGCACTCGGTGCCGGCGGCCTTCTTGAGGGCGGTGAGCTGCGCCTTGCTGGCTTCGCAGCCCTTGTCGCAGCCTTCGATCAGCTTCTGGACGCGGGCGCTGGTCAGGCGCTCTTCCTGGCCGGAGCACTCGCTCTTCTGGCCGGTGCACTCCTGCGTGCCCGTCGTCTTCACGACCTGCGCCTTCGAGGCGGGGCAGACCTGCTCCTGCGCGAACGCGGAGCCCGAGAAACAGAGACCCAGGCCGAGGCCGAGGGTGAGGATCGCTTGCATGGTGTTCTCCCAGAACAGAGACGGTAACTGCGGACGGGTCGATGGGATCCGCCGAGCGGAGGCGCCCTCGATACGAGATGCGAAGCACGCGGATCCCGAGTATCTGGCGAAGAGCCGGACCCCCCTACGGCGCGGGAGCCCCTTCGGCGAGTCCGGGTTCGATTTCAACCGCGGAACGCCGCGAGCGCCAGGCGCGGATCTCCGCGAGCTCTCTCGGTGAGGGCCCCGAAGTGGCGAATCGCGCGAGGGCCGAGGCGACGAGCGCCTCGGCCGCGGCCGGTGCGAGCTGTCGGAGCAAAGAGCGCAGCCAGATCCAGCGCGCAGCGCGCGGCAGGACGCCGTGGTCGCGCAGAGTTTCCGGGATCTTGACGCCCTGGAGATCGATCGCGCTGCGCGATGGCTCGAGGCGCTCGCCCAGAGCGGCTGCTTGATCGCCGCGCACGGTGTGATCGAGGAGCCAGCGCTTCGCGCCGGCGTTCCCGGCCAGCGCGGCATCGCGGGCGAGCTTCCGCGGCGAGAGGTGTCCCGCGTCGAGGAGCTGCGCGAGCCGTTCCCCGTCGAGAGCGCTCGGGTCGCGGCGTTCCTGCGGCCAGGCGCGGAGGCCGCTCAACTTCCAGGTCGACCAGAGCGCGTAGCCTGCGGTCGCTCCTCCCGCGGCCGTCGCGGTCTCGCGTCCCAGCAGCGCGCATTCCGCGTGGAGTGCTGCGCGCGAGGAGGGGGCTAGATCCGTCGGCTCGAAGGGCCAGCGCGGCGGGGCGATCGGCGCGCGCGGCGCGAGATCGCGCCACGGCCGCAGCAAGCGCGCGAGGCGCTCTTCGCGCGTCTGCTCTCGATAGCGGTGGAGCGCGAGCGGTGCACGCGGCGCGTATGCGATCGGAACCACGCTCGAGGCATCGACGCACCAGAGCGGGGTGCTCTGCGCCGCGAGCGCCGCGACCCAGCCGCGCTCGGGCTCGAGCGGGCGAGCTCGGTGACGAGAAGGGCCGCGCCGCGCAGCAACGAGGCGAGTGGACGCGCTTTGTCGCCGCGGCGCACGACGTGGACGGCGTAGGGAATGCCGCGCGCGGCGAGCTCGTTCGAGACGTCGCGCGCCGCGTCGAGTGCGAAGTCCAATCGCCGCGGGCTGGCGAGCAAGGGCTGCGGCGAGAGGCCGTGGAAAACGTAGGTCGGCAAGCCGAGGTGCTCGGCCGCGGCGATCGCGGCGTCGAGGGCGGGGTTCTCGTGGCCGCGCGGCGCCGCGCGCATCCAGTAGATGACGTGCGTCGCGCGCGCTGGGGTCGACCCTGCGGTGCCGAGCGCGGCGATGCGCTCCACGAGTGAATCGGGCAGCGCGTCGCGCCAATCCTTCGCGAGCTCGCGCAGCTCAGCCACCGCGCTGGGCTTCCGCGTCGAAGAACGCGAACGCGGCATCGAGCCCGAGCTGCATCACCGTGTAGTGCTCGACGCCGGGTAGCTCCTGCAGCACGACGCGCGGATGCTCCGCCTTCTGCAGCGTGCGCGCGAACGAGACCGCGCCGCGATACGCGAAGTCCTGCGTTCCGATGCCGACCCAGAACGCGACGCTCTTCGCCGCGAGCGGATCCTTCAGGCGGCCCGCGCCGCCGAAGAGCGCCACCGCGCGGTAGAGCCGCGGCGAGCGTTGCACCGCGCCGCAGGCGCGCGAAGCGCCCATCGAGTGGCCGACCAAGAAGACGCGCGAGCGATCGACCGCTCGCAGCTCTTCGACCGCCTCGATCACGCGCTCGACGAAGCCGCTGTCGCCGACGACCTTGGGGGCCACGAGCAGCCAGCCGCGCTCGCGCGCCAAGCGCACGATGCGTCCCGCGCCGGAGGCATCGAAGAAGATGTGCTCGCTGCCGCCCATGCCGTGCAGCGCGATGACGAGCGGGCGCGCGGGCTCCGCTCCTTCCTTAGCGCGCGCGGGAGCATAAAAGCGCGCAGGCAGCTCCTTCTCCGGCTCGGCGGAGAGGTCGAGCAGCCAATCGCCTTCGCCGGCGCAGGGCGGCGTTCCGGCCTCGAGCTCCGCGGCGAGGCGCTCGAGCGCTTCGAGCTCGGCGAGCGCGGGGACGTGGCGCTCGAAGACCTGCGCGCCGTTCAACCTCTGCAGGTTGTTCGTGCCCAAGGCGAGCGAGCGCGCGGCGACGCCGCTCTTCCCTTCGATCACGCGCAGGAGTCGCTCGAAGCGGCGGGGGAGCTCGCTTGCCATCGAGATCGTGATCCGCGAGATCTCGCGGCCCCTCTCGTCGCGCAGGACGAGCGCATGATCGCCTTCGGGCCAGCCACCCTCGGGAGCGTCCCAGCGAACCGTCTCCGCCGCGCGCTTCGGCAGCACGAGATCGCCCTTCGCCGAGACGAAGACGAGCTCGAGCGCATCGAGGTCCGCGCGCGTTCCCTCGACTTCGTAGAAGGGATCGATCACGGCGACGAGGCCCTTCTCGTAGCTCGCGAAGAAGCGCACGAGGGTCAGGATCTCCAAGCCGAGCCGCGCGAGCTCGAGGTCGCTCGGCTCGCGCCCCTCGAGCAAGCGGAAGCGCGCGCGATCGAGGGCCTTGGCACCGTCGGCGAAGCGCCCGGTGAAGAAGCTCGTGACGGCGGCTTGGAAGGCCGGCATCAGGATCGCCTTGCCAGCTTCGTGACCTTTCTCGTCCCACGCGCGCTCGGTGAGCTGCAGGCGTCGACCGAGATGCAAGCGCGGGAGCTGGGCCGCGCTCTCGGCGGTGAGCAGGAGCGGGAGTGCGAGCCCGAGAGCGAGAGTGCGTAGCGTGTGGCGAAGGGGTTGCGGCATCGGGAGGTTCTGCTCTGCGCGCTAGCGGCCGAGGTTCACCGGCTCCTCGAGCTTCAGCTTCGAAGGCTCCTCGTTGTACGGGCGCACGACGCGGAAGCCCAGGAAGAGCGCATCGGTGAAGTACCAGATGCTCTTCGGGAGCTGCGGGTCCTTCTGCTTCCACGCCGGCTCGGAGCCGCGGCGCACGCCGCTGCGAAGATCCTCGGCGAAGTCCTCCCAAGAGCCGCCGCGCGCGACGCGGCGATACTCCGCATCGGGCTTCACGAACGGCATCCAGAGGGCCTTGCCGGCTTCGCCCGGGGCGTAGCTCTCGACGTACTTGTCGAGGCACCACTCGGCGACGTTGCCGTGCATGTCATGGAGGCCGAAGGGGTTCGCCTTCTTCTGTCCGACCTTGTGATACGCGGCCTCGGAGTTCTCGTCGAACCACGCGTACTCGCCCAGCGTCGCGGGATCGTCGCCGAAGTGATACGCCGTCTTCGTACCGGCGCGGCACGCGTATTCCCACTCGGCCTCGGTGGGCAAGCGGTAGAAGCGGCCGGTCTTCGCGCTGAGCCACTCGCAGTACTTGCGCGCGGCGAACTGCGTCATGCAGATCGCGGGGAAGCCGTCGTGGCCCATGCCGAAGGTCATGTCGGTGTACGGCTTCGTCGGGCGCGTCACCGCATCGGCGCTGCGATCGAGCGCGCTCTTCGCCTCGCCGCGCGCCTGCATCTCGAGCGCGTAGGACCAGAGGTCGTACTCGTCCCAGGTCACCTCGCACTTGCCCATCCAGAAGGGCTCGATCTCGACCTCGCGCTGCGGACCCTCGTCGTCCTTGCGGCCCTCTTCGCTCGATGGCGTGCCCATCGTGAAGCGCCCGCCGGGGATCGCGACCAAGTCGAACGCGACGTCGGTGTCGGCGATCTCCTGGCGGTAAGGCTTCATCTCCTCGGTGGCGCGCTTCCAGCGCGCGGCGGGCTCGAGCTTCGCGAGCTCCTCCGAGAAGGCGGCGGCCTTCGACGCGCTCGGCGCAGCTCCTTGCTCTTGCGCGGCGGGGGCGGTGACGGGGAGCATGCCGGCGATGAAGCCGATCGACAGGGTGCGCAGGAAAGCGTTCGTCATCGCGATGGGGTGGGTGCTCGGCGCTTGCGGGCAGACGCCGACCTCCGCGGACGGAGCGCCGGCAGAGCACGCGGAGCGGAGATTCGAGTTCGAGCGAGTGCTGATGGGGGTGCCGTTCCGCATCGTCGCTTACGGCGCGGACGCGGAGGCCGTCGCGCGCGCCGCACGCGCGGCGTTCGCCCGGGTGAAGGAGCTGAATCTCGTCTTCAGCGACTACGACCCGGACAGCGAGCTCCGTCGCCTCGTCGCCGAGGCACCGAGCCAGCCGAAGAAGATAAGCGCGGACCTCGCGCGCGTGCTGCTCCTTTCTCGCCGGCTCTGGGAGCAGAGCGGCGGGGCCTTCGACCCCAGCGTTGGCCCGATGGTGAAGCTCTGGCGGAACGCCCGGCGCAGCGGAGAGCTTCCCACGCCGGAGCTCCTGGCCGCGGCGCGCGCGCGGCGGGGCTTCGACGACCTGATCCTCGACGCGGCGACCGAGACCGTCGCCTTCCGGCGACCGGACCTCGCGATCGACCTGGGCGCGATCGCCAAGGGCTATGCGGCGGACGAAGCGCTGGCCGTGCTGCGTGCGCAGGGTTTCCCGCGCGCGCTGGTGGACGGTGGAGGCGATCTCTCTCTCGGCGAGCCGCCGCCTTCTGAGCCGGGCTGGCGCGTCGCGGTCGAAGCGCTCGACGACCCCGAGCGCGCTGCCGCGGAGCTCGTGCTCGCGAACGCCGCGGTCGCGACCTCGGGCGACGCGTGGCAGTACGTCGAGATCGACGGCGTGCGCTACGCGCACATCATCGACCCCGAGACGGGCCTCGGGCTCGGCGAGCGCTTCTCCGTCACCGTCATCGCTCCGACGGGAGCGCTGGCCGACGGCCTCGCCACCGCGCTCTGCGTCCTCGGCCCCGCGCGCGGTCCGGCTCTCGTCGCGCTTCATCCCGGCGTCGAAGCCTGGATCACGACACCGCAGGGCACCACCCACTGCACAGGGAAGGTGCCTGGCTCCTTCCCTGTGCCGTGAGCTGGTGGGCTAGCCGCGCAGCGCGAGCCCGACGGCGATCCCGAGCGCGAACGCGAGCAGCCAGCCCCCGCGTCGCGCGCCGGGCAGACCTTCGAGCTCGACCCATTGCAGCGAGCCCGCGCGCGCATCGAAGACGCCGATCTTCGCGGCGCCGAACGCCAGCGCGTACTCGAGGAGCTGGCGGCGCGTCGCCGGGTTCCGCGGATCGCGGTCCTGGCCGCTCTTCACCTCGATCACGATCGGGCGGCGCCGCGGTCCGACGACGAAGTCGGGGCAGAGCTCGTAGGTGTGCACGACGCCGTCGATCCGGAGGCGGCGCGCGAGGCGCGGGTGGCGTTCGACCCGCGCGAAGCGCAGCGCGAGCGCGCGCGCCGCGGCGTCCTCACCGCGGCGACCGCGCGTCGAGCGCTCGCGGATCACGTTCCGCCGTCGCAGTCGGAAGAGCGCCAAGCCGAGTCGCAGGAGCACGCCGGCCGCGACGGCCAGCCCGACGAGTAAACGGGGATCGGAGAAGGACATGCGGAGGAAGAGCGGCGACGGCGCCTCGCCAAGGCCGCTCCGCTAGGCTACGCTCTGCCTCGGTCTCGCTCGTCCCGCGATTCCTTTCGGTGCGATAGCTCATGCGCGTTCTCGTCGTCGAGGACGATCCCAAGGTCGCGCGCTCGCTCGAGCGCGGCCTGCGCGAAGAAGGCTACGAGGCGCAGGTCGCCGAGCGCGGCGACGACGCGAGCCACGCGCTCGCGCAGAGCGTCTACGACTTCGTCGTGCTGGATCTGAACCTGCCGGGCAAGGACGGCCTCGACGTGCTGCGCGAGCTTCGCGCACGCGGTGTGGCGACGCCCGTCCTCGTGCTCACCGCGCGGGACGCGGTCGAGCAGCGCGTCGCCGGCCTCGAAGCGGGCGCGGACGATTACCTCGTGAAGCCCTTCGCGTTCGCGGAGCTCCTGGCGCGTCTCCGCGCCCAGCTCCGCCGCGGGCGCGGCGGCGAAGCGCTGAAGCTCCGCTGCGCGCAGCTCGAGATGGACCTCGTGACGCGCACCGTGCACTTCGCGGGACGTGCGGTCGAGATGACCCAGCGCGAGCAGGACGTCCTCGAGCTCCTGCTGCGTCATGCGGGCAAGCCCGTCTCGCGCGAGATCCTGGCGCGCGAGGTGTGGAAGACCGAGGAGCGCGACAGCGCGATCGAGAACCTGATCGAGGTCGTGCTCGCGCGCGTGCGGAAGAAGCTGACGCAAGCCGGCGGCGAAGGCTGGATCACGACGCTGCGCGGCGTGGGCTACCAGCTCGCGGCGAAGGCCTGAGCGAGCGGTGCTGCGCCGGCTCTCGATCCGGGTGCGCCTCGCGCTGCTCGGCAGCGCGGTGAGCGCGCTGGTCGTGCTCGGCTACGCCTCGCTCGCGGTGACCTTCCTCGAGCGCGGGTTGCTCGACTCGCTCGATCAGCGGCTGGTGATCGACGCGGAGCTCCTCGAGCGCTCGTTGCTGTGGGACGGCGAGCGGACGCGGCTGGTCGGGGCGGTGGAGGCGCGGCCGGGCGCGGGCTTCGAGGACTCGCTCTGGTCGGAGGTCGTCGATGCCGAGGACCGACCGCTCTGGCGCTCGCCGTCGCTCGGCGCGCGGCGCTTGCCGGCCGCGAGTGGACGCGCGTTCGCAGGGCGCGAGTTCCGCACCGCGTCGCTCGCCGGCGGCGTCGAGGTGCGCTTGCTGATCCTGAGCGAGCCCATCGACGGCAAGCCCGCCGTGCTGAAGGTCGCGCGCGCGACCGAGCCGCATCACCGCGAGGTCGGCGTGGTGCGTACGCAGCTCTTCCTCGCGGCGCCGGCGGCGCTGCTCCTCGCGCTGCTCGGCGCGTGGTTCCTCGCCGGGCGCGCGCTGCGGCCGGTCGAGCGCATGCGCGAGGAGCTCGAGCAGGTCTCCGCGGAGCAGCTCTCCGCGCGGCTGGCGCTCCCGCCGGCGCGCGACGAGCTCTCGAAGCTCGCCGAGACCGTGAACGGGGTCCTCACGCGCCTCGAGCGCTCCTTCGAGACGCTGCGGCAGTTCACCTCGGATGCGAGCCACGAGCTGCGGACGCCGCTGGCGGCGATGCGCGCCGAGCTCGAGGTGTGCCTCCGCGAGGAACGACCCGCCGCGGAGTATCGGGCGGCCCTGGAGAGCGCCTTGGAGGAGATCGACAGGATGACCCAGCTCGCGGATCAGTTGCTCGTGCTCTCGCGGCACGAGGCGTCGCGGGCCGAAGTCGCGCTGAAGCCGGTCGATGTGCGTGGCTTCGTCGCGAACCTGGTCGAGGAGCTCTGCGTGTTGGCGGATGAGAAGCAGCAAGACATCTTTCCGGAAGCTGGCCGCCCCCTCTTCGCGCTCGTCGACGAGGAGCTCCTGCAGCGCGTGCTCCGCAATCTGCTGCACAACGCGATCCGTTACACGCCGCGCGAGGGGCGCATCGATATCGGCGTGAATCGCGATGGCGATCGCGTGCGGATCGACATCGACGACAACGGACCAGGCATCGCTCCGGAGCATCGCGTACGAGTGTTCGATCGCTTCTACCGCATCGACCGATCGCGCTCGCGAGAGCTAGGTGGCACGGGGCTCGGTCTCGCGATCGCTCGTAGCGCTGCGCTGCGCATGCAGGGCAGCTTGGAGGTCGGCGACTCGCCGCTCGGCGGCGCGCGCTTCACGCTCGCGCTGCGTGCCGCGGAGGAGGGCGCATGATCCCGTGGCGATGGAGGCTCGCGCTGGCCGCGCTCTGGCTCACGAGCTGCGGCGAAGAGCTCGAGCCGCCCGCGTCGGGGGTGGCGAGCCTCGTGCTCGAGGGCGCGCGTCAGCGATCCTACGACCTCGCTTCCGCGGACGCGCTGAGCGGGTTCACGGTGGAGCGCGGGGAGTGGGTGCTCGCGGATGCCGACGGCGCGCGCGTGCTGCTGCAGCGGAAGACCGACGAGCTCTTCTGCTGGATCCACGCGCCGGAGCCTGCGAGCGCGCGCGACGTCGATGTCTCCGTGCGCTTCCGTCCCCTCAGCGGCAAGGAAGACGCCTCGGGCGGCATCGCGATCCGCGGCGAGGGAGACCGCTATCTCGTCATCCGCGGCAACGGCCTCGAGCACAACTTCCGCGCCTACCTCCACGGCAACGGCCGGCGCGAGGTCGCCGCGGGCACCAGCATCGCGCCGATCGCGATCGGAGAGTGGCACACGCTGCGCGTCGTGGCCCTCGCGGAGCGCGTGCAGGCCTGGCTCGACGGCGAGCTGCTGCTCGACTTCGAGACCGCGCTCGTCGAGCCTGGTTGGGTCGGGCTCTGGACCAAGGCCGACGCGGTCACCGAGTTCGCCGACCTCCGGGTCGCCTATCGCTGAGCGCCGCGAGCGGTATCGCGGCGCCTCCCGCGGCGAATCCCTCCGGTCCTTGACCTTGGATCCCGAGCTTCCGATCGTGGGCCGCATGCATCCGAAGTCGCGCAGGGCCTTGGCGAAGTTCGCCATCGGGATCCTGCCCAACATCTGCGCGTCCTCCGTAGCCCGCGGTCAGGATCTCGAGCCGCGGCGATGGACTCTGCTACCCGTCGGTACGAACGTCTTCGGCGTTGGCTACGGCTACACCTCCGGCGATCTCGCCTTCGATCCGGTGCTGAGGATCGAGGATGTAGAGTTCGATCTGCACACGGCTTCGTTGGCGTTCTCTCGCTACTTCGGACTCTTCGGCGAGACCGCGCGCTTCGATGCGCTGGTGCCCTTCCAGTCCGGCCAGTGGAAGGGCCTCGTCGATGGAGAGGCCACGTCGGTGAGGCGCGACGGCATGGCCGATCCGATCTTTCGCTTCTCGTACAGCTTCCTCGGTGCTCCCGCGATCGAGCCGCAGGACTTCGCGGAGTATCGCCAGGAGAACCCGGTCTCCACCGCGCTCGGCGCCGCGGTGGAGCTCAAGGTGCCCTGGGGCGAGTACATGGACGACAAGCTCATCAACCTGGGGCAGAACCGCTTCGCCATCGCCCCGCAGGTGGGCTTGCTCCACACCCATGAGGACTGGTCCTTCGAGCTCACCGCGGCGACCTTCTTCTACACGCAGAACGACGACTTCTTCGGTGGCAACGAGCTCGATCAGGATCCGCTCTTCGCGCTCCAGACACACGTCGTGAAGGTCTTCGACAACGGGCTCTGGCTCTCCTGCGGCGCTGCGTATGGATGGGGCGGAGAGTCCTCGGTGAACGGCGAGAACCTGGACGACGATCGGCGGAACTTGCTCTACGGCGCGGCGTTCGGCTCGGCGCTTTTCGATAACCAGAGCATCCGCATAGGCTATGTGCGCGCCAATACGCTTACGGACATCGGCGGAGACTCGCATACCTTCTACGTCGGCTGGTCGATCCGATTCTGAGGCTACGGGCGAGGCGCCTCTGCTCGCTGCCAGCGCGCTGCGGGGCTTTGCGAACGAGAGCGCTCGGCGACGGCGCTGCATTTCATGGGGGGGGCGCTGGGTTCGCCGCGGAAGCCGTTGGCTGGCTCTCTCCGGAGCAGCTCAACGCGGGCCGCGGTCGCAGATTGGATCTCGACGAAATCACCCGGATGTGTTCCACTCCTCCGCGCAAGTGCGAAGGCTGTGGCCTTCGTTTCTACGCTACGGTTCGGGCTTCCTCTGTCTCCATCAAGGTTTCCTCCATGCTACGACTGGCCTTCGTTTCCGGCGCGCTCCTCGCGCTCGTGGCCCATCAGGCGACGGCACAAGCCGCGCTCACGACGCTCTTCTCGCAGAGCTCCAGCGGGGCGGTGGGGGGCGCCGTCTACTTCGATGTCGAAGTGAAGCTGAAGACCTCGCTACAGGCTCTCGACTGCAACTTCTCCGCCACCGTCGGGACACCCGTCGGCCTCGACATGTACGTCACGCCGGACGGTCGAGCGGGCAAGCAGCTCGATGTGGCGGCATGGACCTTCGTCTCGACGGATGATGGCTCCTCGCTCGCCGCCGGCGAGGACGAGCCCACGCGGATCCGCTTCCCGAAGGCGCTCTCGCTGAAGCCCGGACGCTATGGCATCGCCCTGGTTGCTCGCGGCACGGGCCACGGCTTCACCAACGCGAACGCGAGCAACATCAGCTACGCCGATGGATTCCTCGCGCTCCAGCTCGGCGAAGCCAGCGATGCTCCGTTCAACGGAACGCTGGTGGAAGAGCGCGTCTGGAACGGACGCCTCATCTACGGGCCGAAGACCGTCGTCGGACCGTATCTCTACACCTACGACGACGTGAGCGGCTCCGTTCACGGCTTCCTCCTCGACTCCAAGTCCGGCGCTCCGGGGCAGCTCCTGGGCTCTCCCTTCGAGGTCACCGGTGGCGCGATCAGCTGCAATCGCAACTGCCAGTCTCTCGTCGCCGATCCGGGCGGTCTCTTCGTGTTCGCGGCGACGAACGCGGGACTCGCGGTGCTGGCACGCGGAGCCGGCGGCATTCTGGAGCAGGTCGCGGGCTCGCCCTTCGCAGCTTCGAGTGGGCTGCGCAGCGTCGCCGCTTGGCGCAGCGCTACCGGGCTGCAGGTCTTCGCCGTAGCCAATCCTGCCGGTGTGCTCGACGTCTTCGACATCGATCTGCTCTCCGGCGCTGCGACGCGTCGCGCGGCGTCCCTCTCGCTCGGCACCGGCGGCGGCGCCGGCGGCCTCATTGCCGGCAAGCGCTTCCTCTTCGCCGCGAACCAGACCGACAGCGCGATTCGCGGCTTCGCGATCGACGAGCTCACCGGGGATCCGGTCGCGATGACGGGCTCGCCGTTCACCGTTCCTGGCATCGACGAGCCCTCGAATCTCGCGCTGGACTCGAAGGAGACCATGCTGGCCGTGAACGACTGCGATGACGGCGACTACGGCTTCCTGCTCGTCGACAAGCTGACGGGCGAGCTCAGCTCGCCGCTGGTCCTCACGGGGGCCTCCGATTGCAGCCAGATCTTCGGCTTCACCTCGAAGGGTTTCCTCTATGGCGGAGGCGACGATTGGTTCGACGTCTTCGAGACCGGTCCCGCCTTGATCTGCAGCCCCAGCGCACCCGAGGACGTCGAGCTGGGGGCCATCGCTCCGAAGGGCAGCTCGGTCTATTTCACGGATGGGCGCTCGCTGATGCACCTGCCGATCCACAAGAAGTACTACCTGCCCATCGCGGCATCGACCGGCACTCTGCTCGATGTTTTCCGCGAGGATCCGACGGGCATGATCTACGTCGCGAAGTAGCATCTCCGCCGGAGAACGACTTGCGAACGAAGCCGGGCCGCGTCGCCAGACGCGGCCCGCGTCATGTCGGTGGCGATCGCCTGCGCGATCGAACGCTGGGGCGAGCGGGTCGAGCTCCTTCGCGCGCTCTCGCCCGACCTCGAGAGCCGCAGATGCCGAGAGTTCGGAAAGGCCGCTGGACCAAGGCCGAGGCTGCGACCGAGCCTGCCGACCCCTTCCTGCGCTATCGCGAGCTCCGAGGGTGCGTGCTCGCCATGTCGAGCACCATCGCTGCTCTGCTGCCGCCTCCTCACCATTGGCGGCTGACCAAACCGAACGTACGGTGCCAGAGCAAATTCCTCCGGTTACTAACCGGAGGAATTTGCTCTGGCACCGTACGTTCGGTTTCGCCGACGGTTCGGAGGAGAGGTCCTCGGGTAGGATGCTGCCCGTGCGCCGCACGTTCTTTGGCGCGTTCGCCTAGCCTCTTGGAGCTGCCTTCATGTCCAGCTCGCTACGCGCCGCTGTCGGTGCTGTGTTCTTGCTCGCCGCCTCGGCGTCGGCGCAGATCGTCTACCAGGTCAGCACGGTGGCAGACTCCGGCGCGGGAAGCCTGCGCTCGGCGATCCTCGCTGCCGAAGCCGATGGGCAGCCGAGCGTCATCCGCTTCGCTCCGGCGCTCCACGGACAGACCATCCAGCTCCTCTCGAGCTTGCCGAGTCTGAACGCAGGCTTCACCACGATCGATGGTACGGACGGCGTGAGCGGCACGCCGCGCATCACCCTCGCGATCGGCACGGCGCCCGTCGCGTACTCGACCGGCGCGGGCGGAAACACCCTGCGCGGCTTGCTCTTCACGGCGTCGAGCGGTGACGTTCTGGTGATCCGCGATGGAGGAACGGTCATCGAAGACTGCGTCTCCACGGGAGGATCGAAGTCGATGATCCTCGACCGCGCGCAGGCCACCACCGTGCGGCGCTGCAGCTTGAGCGGCACCTCGCAGATGGCGGTTCTCGTGCTCTCGAGCACGAGCTGCACGATCGGCCCGGGCAATCTCGTGCAGGGCATCGCGAGCACCGGGATCGTCGTGGACATCGGCTGCAGCGGTATCGAGGTGCTGGGGAACTCCGTTTCGCAGACGGCAGGTCCCGGTATCTACACGCGCTCGCCTTCGACGCGCATCGATGGAAACACGGTACAGGACACGACCGCCGGGAATGTCGGCATCCGCGTCGATGCCACCTACGGCTGTACCGTGAGCGCCAACACCGTGCGTCGCACCGCGAACGACGGGATCCTGATCTCGTCGGCGACGGCCGGAGCCGCCCACCGCGTCGGTCCACAGAACTCGATCGAGGACGCCGGCGCGATGGGGATCCGCATCAGCTCTTCGTCCGGGGTCTCCGTCGAGGACAACGCCGGGATCAAGCGGTCCGCGCAGCACGGGATCTACGTCGGTGGCTCGAGCGACGTCAGCGTGCGCCGCAATCTCGCGGTGGAGGCCAATGCGCAGGATGGCGTGCACATCTCCGCGGGCTCACCACGCGCCGCCGTCGAGGGCAACGTCCTGCGCGCGAACCTCCGCAACGCCGTGCGCCTCGAATCTGCGAGCGACGCGGTCGTCGCACGGAACCAGCTCGACGCCTGCCCGGGTACGGCGCTCTACGCGGTTTTCTCCCCTCGCATCGTCCTCGGTCCGCTGAACACGATTCCCTCGCCGCTCGGCGGAGGGCTCGTCATCGATGCCGGATGCGACGACGCGCGCGTCGAGCGCAACAGCGTGACGAGCGCGGGCGGAGTCGGCATCGCCATCCTCGCCGCGCGGGCCATGGTCGACGAGAACACCGTCGATGGTTGCTCGATCTTCGGGATCAGCGTCCAAGGCGGAGGCGGCAGCACGCTGCAGCGCAACCAAGTGTTGCGCACGATCGGCGACGGCATCTCGGTGTCCGGTGCTGCGACCGCGGTGCGCACGATCGGTCCCTTGAACCGCATCGAGGACAATCGCGGCTACGGCGTGCGCCTCTCCTCGGCAGGAGGAACGCGCGTCATCGGCAATCTATCGATCGCGCGCCACTCTCAGTCGGGCCTCCTCATCCTGGGTTCGGCGGGCTGCATCATCGAGGACAACCTCGACATCGCGGAGAACCAACGCGATGGAGTTCAGGCCTCGAGCGGGAGCCACACGCTCTCGATCCGCCGAAACGTGCTGCGTTCGAACGGCCTGGCCGGCGTGAATCTCGACTTCACCGACGGTCACGTCGTCGAGGCGAATCGCTTCCTCCAGAATCGCAACGTCGGTCTGGATCTGCGCGACACCAACGCCGTGCAAGTGCTTCGGAACGAGTTCGATGGCACCGGCTCGGCCGGCATCATGGTGCATGCGGGCAGCGATGGGCTGCGCATCCTCGAGAACTCGGTTCGAGGGTGTGCCACCGGCATCCTGGAGGCCGAGACGAGCGGCAACGAGATCGCCCGCAATCGCGTGTTCGAGAACTCTGGGATCGGCATCTGCGCCGGGATCAGCGACGTCTGGATCCACGACAATCTGATCTACGACAACGGCCTCGCCGGAGTCGAGAATCGCATCGGCAACAACGCCGTGCGCATCGTGAACAACACCGTGGCGTTCAACGCGCTCGGCATCTGCGGGGTCGGCTCGATCTGGAACAACATCGTGCACGGGAACGGCGTCGATCTCTTCCTCGACGCGGGCGCCGACGTGCGCTACTGCGACATCGGACAGGATCCCGGGGGCTCGTCGGCATCCAAGGGAACATCTCGGCCGATCCGTTCTTCCGTCAGGCGAGCGCGCCCCGCGACCTGCGGTTGCGCGTGGGTTCGCCTTGCGCGCAGGCGGGCGGCGCCACACCTCCGGGAGGTCTCGCGGCGCTCGACTTCGAAGGCGAGGCGCGCGTGCAGTGCGGCGGCGTCGACATCGGGGCGGATGAGCTCGCGCAGAGCTTCGATGCCGTGCCACCACGGGTCTCGCAGACGAATGGTGGCACGGTCTCGCTGCGCCTCTGCGCCGGCCCCGCGTACGCGGGGCGGGTGTATCTGATCCTGGGGTCGCTCTTCGGCAACGGACCGACCCCGCTGGGCGGCGGTGTGATCCTGCCGCTCACGATCGATCCATTCACCGAGCTCGTGCTCGCGCTGACGGGCTCGCAGGCGGCCTTCGTCGGCTTCCTCGGCGCGCTCGACGCGCAGGGCAGCGCGAGCGCGCAGATCGTCGCGGGGCCAGGGCAGATCCCCCCCGAGGCGCTGCTCTTCTTCCCTGGGATGCACTTCGCGTGGATCACCGTTCTGCCGCAGATCGACTTCGCATCGAACGCGGTCTTCGTCGCCTTCGAGTTCTGAGGAGTGAGCCCATGACTCGCGCAATCCCAAAGCTCTGCTGCGCCGCGCTAGGCCTGCTGGGTGGCGCTCTCTCGTTCGCTCCGCACGTCGGAGCACAAGTGCGCCGGACGACGACGATTCCACCGGGGGGCCTGCCTCAGCCGTCCTCGCTCTGGAATCTGGTGCGTGTGACGAGCCTGGCGGATGGAGGGCCGGGCACGCTGCGCGCCGCCCTCGATCTCGCGCTACAGGACGGCATGCCCACGCGGATCGAGTTCACCGTAGGAGGGAACCTCTTCCTCGCGACCACGTTGCCGCCGATCTCGGATCAAGCGCATCCCACGGTGATCGACGGGAGCACGGCTCCGTCGCGTGTGGTGATCCGCGGGACGCCGGCCCAGGTGGGCAGCGCGCTGCTCGTCGGCTCCAGCGACAACGAGCTGCGCGCCCTCGACTTCGTGGACATCGAGTTCGACGTGATCTCGCTCACCGACGGCGCCGATCGCAATCGATTCTTCGATGTCGACATCCGCTTCTGCCGCTACGGAACGGCGATGACGCTCTTGGGAGCGGACGACAACGTCTTCGAGGAATGCGATTGGACCGATAACCCGGCTGTGGGCGCTTTCGTGCGGGATGGCGCCCAGGGGAATCACTTCGGGCCAGGGCTCACCGTCGCACGCAACCGCAGCGGTGGGATCATCTTCCTCTCGAGCGCATCGAACACGGTGCGCGGCACCTCGGTGCGGCCGGTCGCGGTCCGAGACAACGGCAGCGCTTCCAGCGGATCCGGCTTCGGGATCGCGGCAGTCTCCGGCTCTTCGGGGCTGATCGTCGGACCGGAGGTCGTGGTGCAAGGCGGCTACGGCGACGGCATCAAGATCGCGAGCCCGCTCACCACGGGCGCGCGGATCCAGGGCGTCGGCGTCCGCAACGTGATCGGCTTCGGTATCACCGTCGACCGCGGAGCGTCGAACGTGATCCTCGAGGATGTGATCCTCGAGGACTGCTCGAGCTCGGCGCTGTTGGTGAAGGGGCGTTGTCGCGATGTCGTGGTTCGCGCGACCGTTCCAGGGGCTCTGGTCATGCGCGCGTTCGCGTCGTCCTCGAGCCCGCTCCTCTCGCTGCAGCAGTCGAGCGCCTGTGAGGTACAGGGCGCCGTGCTCGAGGGACGTGGTACCGCGTTGGGGGCGCTGCTGCTCGACGCCGATGATTGCCGCCTGACGGAGTGCGATCTCTCGGCGTTCTCCTCCGTTGCGATCTCGATCGGCGACGGCAGCGATCTTGCGCTCCTCCAGGCGAATCGGATCCGCGCGGGATCCGGACCGGCGCCGGTGTTCGGCGTGCAGGTGCGCGGGCTGCTCCAACCCTCTGTCGCGGCGCGCGTCACGCGCGCTACGGTGCGAGACAATGAGCTCGTGGGCTGCACGCTGGCGGCGATCTTGGTGCAGGAATCCGATGACGCGCAGGTGCTCGAGAACGACATCCGCGCTTGTCCGGGGGATGGAGTGCGCGTCGTCACCGGGGCCGTGCGAACGACGGTGCGGGGCAATCTCCTGGTGAACACCTCGGCTTCCGTGGGCGCCCAGGGGCTTCAGCTCAACGGCTCCCGCGACACGCTGGTCGAGGCGAACCGGATCGAGTGGTGGCGCGTGGGCCTCATCGGTACGTCGACGCTCGGTGGCACCATCGTGCGACGGAACACGCTCCGCTCTTGCTCGCAGCTCGGCATGAACCTGCAGTCGGCGCCGACGATCGTCGAGTGCAACCTGATCCAGAGCTGCGAGGTCGGTGTCGCGACCTCGCTCGCGGCGCCGGTTCCCTCGTGCTTCGTCAACAATACCTACGTCTGCTGTCGCGTCGGCCATGATGGTGGCGGAGAGCTCTGGAACAACCTCTTCTGGTTCCAGACCTTCCGGGACATCGATCACGCGACCTTCGCCATGGTCTCGTCGAGCTGCCTGCAGCTCCCCTCCGCCCTGATCGGCTTCGCAGGCAACTTCACCGTCGCGGACCCGCTCTTCCTCTCGCCCCTCTGCGGCGGGGGCGACTTCCGTCTGCTGCCGAGCTCTCCACTGGTCGATCGCGGCAGCTCCTCTCTCGGCGCCTGCGCGCTCCCGGCGCTCGATCACGAGGGCAGTCCCCGCCTGCAAGGCGCGGGAGCCGAAGTCGGCATGGACGAGGTCCGCTGATCCCTCGAAACCGAACGTACGGTGCCAGAGCAAATTCCTCCGGTTACTAACCGGAGGAATTTGCTCTGGCACCGTACGTTCGGTTTCGGGTTACTGAGCGTTGAGGGTGACGCGCGCGCCCGGAGAGGTCACCACGAGCTTCCCGGAGGGGTCGATGTAGTGGTGCCACTGGAAGAAGATCTCGGCGTTGGCGAGGAGGCCGTCGTTCGGGATCGGCAAGACGACCGGCGCGTTGGGGCCGGAGGTGAGCGCGATGTCCGGGGAGACGTGGAGCTCGCAGCCGGCGGAGAGGCCGACCAAGCCGAGGTCGAAGGGCAACGGGAGCCCGAGCCAGCTCTGGTTCGAGAACCCGAAGTAGAGCGAGCTGGTCGCCGCGGTGGTGGGCGTACTCGCGAGGGTCATCGTGCCGCCGAGCGTCGGGATGCCGCTGACCGTGATGTCCGGGGTGCCGGCGGCGCCGGCGCACGCGTTGCCGAAGGTGGTCGGCAGGATCACGTACTGGATCGTGTCGGTGGCGCTGGCGATGTTGCCGGCCAGGTCCTCGACCTCGACGGTGACCGTCGTGGTGCCCGTGCCGATGGTCCCGATGTTCTGGGTGAGATCCCAGCTATGGGTCGTCGAGAACGGATACCACTGGGTGAAGAAGCCGCTGCGGTTGCGGAAGCGCATGCGGCTGAGACCCGAGAGCGCATCGCTCGCCGCGATCGTGAGCGGCACGCTCAGGCTCGAGGTCGTTGCGGCACCCGAGGCGATGTCGAGCGTCACGGAGGGAGCGCTCAGGTCGATGAAGTAGGGGCCGCTGGTCCCGATCGGGCCCCAGTTCCCCGCGCTGTCGCGGTGCTGCGCCAGGAAGTAGACCGTGTTGCCCTCGATGGCCGGCAAGCTCGTGCTCGTCGTGGTCAGCGGCAGCAGCGTGCCGTGCGTGCTCGGTTCTCCGGGGGTACCGGCATTCAGCATCACCGCGGTCTCGGCGAGGCCCGAGTTCGCGTCGTTGCCATTCGTCCACTGGAACGCAACCGTCGGCAGGTTGCTCCAGGTGCTGACGGCATGCGTCGAGGAGCTGATACCGCCGGGAGGATTCGGCGACGTCGTATCGATGCGGAACGGCCCGTAGTGCAGCGTGGAGCTCAGGTTGCCCGCGTTGTCGATCGCCGCGAGGTGCAGGTAGTAGCCCGCGTTGCTCGTGGCGAAGATGGGGCTCACGATCTGCGTCGTGCCCACCGGGTTCGTCGTGACCGCGCTGGTCACCGTCGTCGTGGGGGTGGTGTCCCACTGCGCGCGGTAGCCGGCGAGGCCGGAGTGCACATCGCTCGAGCCGAGGAAGTTCACTCGCACGACGGCGTCGCGGTCCCAGGTGTTCAGCACATGCGTCGTCGAGGAGGGATTCGACGGCGCCGTCGGGGGGATGAAGTCGACGCGGAACGGACCGTAGTGCGCGGTCGAGCCGTAGTTGCCTGCGTTGTCGCGCGCCGCGATGTGCAGGTAGTAGGCCGTGGCGCTGCTCGCGAGCGCCGGGCTCTGGATCTGCGGGAAGAAGTTGGGGTGGTTCGTGGCGCCGCTCGTGATCTGGGTGCTGGCACTCTGGTCCCAGATGGCGCGATGGCCGTTCACGCCGGAGAGCGCATCCGTCCCCGGGGTGACGTTGAAGAAGCCGATGTCGATCGTGCCCCAGCCGTTCAAGGGATGCGTCGGCGAGCTCAGGTTCGTCGGCGCGGTGGGCGGAACGATGTCGACGCGGATGGGTCCCGTCTCCGCCGTGGTGCTCGCATTTCCGGCGCGGTCGATGCTCCGGAGGGCGAAGTACTGTGGCGTGCCGTTCGAGGCGAGGGTCGCCGTCGTCGTGTTCACGGCGCCGACGTTCGGCGTCGTGCCGACGCTGACGCCCAGAGTGGATCCGATCGCCGTGGCGTAGCCCTGGATGCCGGAGTGCGCGTCGCTCGCGGCGGTCCAGAGGAAGGCGACGTTGGGATCGTTCGTCCAGCCCGTCGCCGAGGCGCTGAGGCCCGTGGGCGTGCTCGGCGCGACGTTGTCGACGAGGATCGGACCGAAGGAAGCGAAGCCGCCGGTCCAGTTGCCCGCGCGGTCGGAGAGGCGCAGCTTGTAGTACTGGCCGCTCGCATTGCTGCTCAGCGGGATGCTGTCGCTGTTGATCCCACCGGGCATCTGCCGCGACGCCGGAGGAACCGCGGTGCTCGAGGTATCGACGAGGCGCGAGTAGCCGTCGAGGCCCGAGTGCGCATCCGCCGCACCGGCGATGTTCGCGGTGAAGCTCATCACGTTCGTCCACACGCCGGCCGTATGCGTGCTCGACGTGAGGGTCGGCAGCGTCGGCTCGACGAGGTCGATCAGGTACGGGCCTTCGGTCGCCCAGGTGGCGGAGCCCCAGCCCGCGCGGTCGACGGTGCGGAGATGCAGGTAGATGCCCTGGCCCACCGGCGTGGTGCCGTTGGTGCGCGTGGTCGTCGTGACCGCGCCGACCTCGATCAGCTCATCGGGGTTGCCCGTCGGGCTCGTGTTGTAGAGCGCCGAGTAGCCATCGACCCCGGAGCGAGCGTCGGTGCCGGCGCTCCACTGGAACGCGATGTTGGGGTTGTTCGACCAGATGTTGCGCTGGTGCGAGGTCGAGTTGAGACCGCTCGGCGCCGTCGGCCGATTGGCGTCCGTCTGCACGGTGAACTGAGCGCTGACGGAGCCGGTATTGTCCGCATCCGCCGTGACCTGCATGACGAAGGTGCTCTCGTTCGGAGAGCTGAAGCGCCACCACGCTTGCCGCGGATCATTGGCGAGGACGTTGCCGAGGGCGATGAGATCCCCCGAGGTCGAGTTGTCCCTGTGCCAGGCGATGAGCCCGTCTTTCAGCCAGCTATACGCGCCGATGGTGGTCATCAAGCCGGGAAGCGGCTGCGTGCGCTGCGTCAATTGGGCCACGTGCACACCCGAGGCGATGCCTTCCTCCGCATCGACCGCGACCTCGATGTTGAAGTTACCGGTCTTCTCCCAGGGATGGCCGACGAGGCTGAGCTCGAGCCGCGGCGACGTGCGGGCCATCACGATCACGACCTGCACCGATACCTTGGTCGTCCCGATCAACGAGGTCGGGAAGACCTTCCAGCGCCAGAGGCCCGCCGGAGGATCGTCGATGTAGCGGAGCTCCGTGTTGTTGACCGAGCTCTGGTGCGAGGAGAACTCGCCGGTGTTGCCGGCGGGGTCGATCGGGTCGCGATCGATCCAGAGGTCGAGGTTGCTGCGCAACGCCTGCGAGGCGCCCGAGCTCGCGGCCGGCTCGTGGTAGGTCATGCAGACGATCAGTCGCCGCGCGCCGGAGGGCACCATGATGTCGTCGTACTGGAAGCCCGCACCCGGGGCCATCGTGAAGCCCCAGTTCTCCGAGCTGTACCAGCTCTGCTGCGTCTGCGCGAGCATCGCTTCCACGCGACCCGCGCCGTAGGTGTTGAGGTGCCCCGCGTTGGCCGTCGGGCTCTCGAGGCGCTCATCGGCCTTGCTGAGCGCGGTGCCCATGAGCAGCGCCGAGAGGCGTGCGGGCGCATTGCGCAGGAAGGGATGCGCGTCGGTGAGCTGGGCCGCGATGCCGGTGACGTGCGGCGCCGCCATGCTCGTCCCGGACTTCTCGACGAGGCCGTTCGTGCCGCCGGCTTCCGCCGAGAGGATCGTGTGGCCGGGAGCCACGACATTCGGCTTCCAGCGACCGTCGCCCACCGGGCCGCGGTCGGAGAAGAAGGAGAGCGTTCCCGGCGTGTCGCTCGCGCTCGTGTAGAAGTCGTTCACGCTGCCGACGGTGAGGATGTTCTTCGCCACCCCCGGGGAGCCGACGTAGCCGGCACCGCACTGGCCGGAGTTCCCCGCGGAGAAGACGAGCAGGACGTCGCTGTTGAAGCTGATCGCATCCGCGCTGCGCGAGTTGGCGTCCGCACCGTTCCACGGTGCGCTGCAGCCGCACGAGGAATTGCAGACCCCCGCGCCCCAGGAGTTGTTCACCACATGCGCCTTCGGCGTCACCTGGCCACCGCCGTCGGTGTAGGAGCTCGTGAAGTGCGCGAAGTTCGTCTCGAGCGAGACGGCGGAGGTCCAGCAGCAGGGCGTCGTGGCGCAGGTACCGGGCCCGAAGGTGCGCACGATGCGGAAGCGCCCGTTGTTCGCGAAGCCGAGGCCCGGAGCGTTGCCGCGGTGCTCGAGGTTCGGCAGGAAGGGGCTGCCGAGGATCGTGCCGGTCACGTGCGTGCCGTGGCCGCAGGGATCGATGGCGGGGAGCGCACCGGCGCTCGGGAGACCCAGCGTGTAGTCCCAGCCGACGAAGGCGATGTGGGAGAACATCGGGTGCGTGGTTTCGAGGCCCGAATCGAGGACGCCCGCGTAGGACGCCTGATTGGTGCCGCCGTCGTGCAGCGCGCGCGCGGCATCGGAGTTGACGAGCGGCGTCGACTCATCGTGGTCGAGCGAGATCTCGGCCTTCAGCTCGATGTAGCTCACGAAGTCGAGCTCGAGCAGCGCGGCGATCACCGCGGGCGTCGCCTGCGCTTGGAACGCCTGCGCGAAGCGGAGGTACTCGCTGATCGCGAGGCCATGCGCTTCGGCGGCGCGCTGCTGCCAGCCGTTGCTCATCCAGACCTTGCCCATCTGCGACTCGTCGTAGCGCACCTGCGGGGGGATCCCCGGGCCGCCTTCGAAGAGCACGCCGACGGTCTTCCAGGTCGAGTCGGCGCAGAGGTCGCTCTCGGAGAGGTTCACGACGACGTCGAGCACCTCGGTGGGTGCGGCATCCATCAAGCGCGCTTTCAGGCGCGGCTCGATCTTCTGCCACGTGCGCGCGGCACCGACCCAGCGGACGGCGCGGTGATAGGCGACGGTCTCGAGCTGATCGGCGCGGATCGCGGCGCGGAAGGAGTGGTGCGGTACGAACTCGAGGAAGCGCGCGCCGAGATCGCGGAGCTCGTCCTCGAGGGCGGGCGTGTAGCGCTCGGCGAGCATCACGTATGCGTAGATCTCATCGGCGGGGCGAAAGTCTTTCGCTCGCGCGCGATGTCTCGCCAGGAGCTGCGGATCGAGGCGCTCTTCCGCGGGCGGGCTGTACGGGCCGGAGGCGAAGCCGAGAAAGAAGGGATCGCCAGCGGCTTCGCGCTCGAGAGTGTCCCCTTGCGCTCCGGGGCTCGAGCGGCGAGCGATCGGGAGGGGGAGCGAACGGTCGCGCTCGAGGATTGAGCCCGAGAAGCCGGTGCCGCGGTCGCGGAGCGGCCATACGACGGGCGTTGGCGCCGCAGGATCTACGATCGCCCCCGGAGGCACGACGACCTGCTCTTTGCGAGGGTCGGGTGCGTTGGTGGGGAGATCCTGCGCGGCCAATCGGCCGGCGCAGAGGAGGGTGGCCAGAAGAGTGGATGTGATGCCGTTCATGGGCGATCGCTCGCGTGGAGAAGGTGGTCGAGCGCCCTGACACCGTTTCCTCGCCGACTGGCCGGTCCCGTCGATCAAATCGGGGTCAGACCCCCTGCTGATCGACGGCACCGTCGATCAGCAGGGGGTCTGACCCCGATTTGATCGATGACCGCGTTTGTGCGGTAACCTGGGGCTCTCCGGCTCGCCGCTCTCCCCGCGTGACCACCTCGAACTCCGACACCCTGGCCCGCTACCTCGCGCGTCTGCGCTCCGGCGATTCCTCCGCCGCGAACGAGATGCTGCCGGTGGTCTACGACGAACTCCGCTCCCTCGCCGCCGTCCTGCTCCGCGACCAGCGCGTGGGCCACACCCTCCAGGCCACGGCCCTCGTCCACGAAGCGTGGCTCAAGATCGCGCGCCTCTCCGGTGACGAGGCTCGCTATGAAGGGCGGGCGCACTTCCTCGCCGTCGCCGCCACGGCCATGCGCCAGATCCTCGTGAACCACGCGCGCGACCGCCGACGCCAGAAGCGCGGCGGCGACGCGCAGCGGCTGCCGCTCGACGAGGTGATCGACCGCATCGAGGTGCAGGCCGGCGACCTGGTCGCACTCGACGACGCGCTGGCCAGCCTCGCGGCGCAGAACGCGCGCCACGCGCAGATCGTCGAGCTCCGCGTCTTCGGCGGCCTCACCATCGAAGAGGTCGCCGAAGCGATCGGCGTCGGTATCACGACGGTGAAGACCGACTGGCGCTTCGCCTGCGCCTATCTCCAGAAGCTGCTGCCGCGCGCTTCCTGAGGTTACGAGCGAGTCGAATCGTTGGCCTCAGCGCAGGCCGATCGTCGCCGTGAGGTAGTTCGAGAACGCGAAGCCCAGCGGGTTCGCGCTCGGATCGAAGACGATGCCCTGGAAGAAGGCTTCGGCGCCGGCGAGGAAGCTGCCGCCCGGAATCGGGAAGCTCAGCGCGGCGGTTCCGCCGGTCGGGGTGAGCGCGAAGCTGGACTCGATCGCGAGATAGAGCGCGCAGCCGGGAGCCTGCAGGAACGTGAGATCGAGGGGCAGCGGGATGCCGAGCCAGCTCTGGTCGGAGATGCCGAACGCGAGGAGCACCGGCTGGGAACCGACGTTCGAGACGGAGACATCGACCGTGGAGTTCGCCCAAGGGAGCGCCGAGATCGCGACCGATGCGGCGCCGGCCGTCCCAGCGCACGCCGTTCCATTCACGACCGCGTTGGCGGGGCTGCGCGTCGAGACGGACCAGAAGTCGGGAGTCCCCGCGACACCGCCGAACATGAGCGAGCGCTGACGAAGGCCGTCCCACACGAAGTACGGATCGAAGCGTGCGGAGGGACTCGTGACGGGTGAGCGCAGCAACCAGTTGCTGCCGTTCCACTCCCAGGTGTCGCTGGTGCCGAGGCCGCCGAACATCACCACGCGGTCGCGCCGCAGATCGCTGCACATCGCGTGGTCATAGCGCGCCGGGGGCACCGTCGTCGGAAAGACCTGCCGCCAGTTGAAGCCGTCGAACAGCCAGGTGTCCGCGCCCTGGAGATAGCCGCTGAAGAGCACGAGCGAGCCCGTATTCGGATCGTAGGCCATCTCGCTCGCGCGCCGCGGCGCCGGCGCATTCGCCGTCGAGATCGGCTGCCAGTCGACCCCGTTGTACTCCCAGGTGTCGCTCGTATCCGCGCCGCCGTCGTAGCCGCCCCAAGCGACCAGCGAGGCGCGCGTCGGATGGAACACCAACGGATGCGAGCGCTTGAAGGGCGCAGGGGTCGGCGTCGTGATCTGCGTCCAGCTCGAGCCGTCCCACTCCCAGGTGTCGTTCAGCGCGCCTCCGCCGATCGGGATGCCGCCGTGGAGCACGACGCGTTGTCGGATCGGATCGTAGGCCAGCGGATGACCGGCGCGCGCCGGCGGCGAGCTGGCGGGGAACACCTGCGTCCACGTCGTTCCGTCGTAGATCCAGGTGTCGTTGGTGAAGCCCACGCCGGAGACGTTGCCGCCGAAGAGCACGACTTGATCGCGCGCGTCGTCGTACGCCATGCCGTGACCACCGCGCGCGGTAGGCAATGCGGAAGGGGTGAGCTGTGTCCAGTCGAGCTGGGCGAGGAGCTCGGGGATCGCGCATAGAGCGATGGCGGGCGAGAGGAGAAATCGATGCATCGGAATCCTCATGGGCGGCGCGTCACGGAGTGAAACCGAACGTACGGTGCCAGAGCAAATTCCTCCGGTTAGCAACCGGAGGAATTTGCTCTGGCACCGTACGTTCGGTTAGCGGGGAAGGGAGAGCTTCTCGAGGAGGGGGCGGAGCTGGCTGGTCCAGTGGGCGTAGCCCTTGGCATTCAGGTGCAGGAGGTCCTGCACGAACCACTGCGGGTCGGGCTGGCCGTTCGCGTCGACCATCGTGGCGGCGGTGTCGAGGAAGTGCAGCGAAGGGTCGCGCGCGCAGCGCGCGGCGATGAGCGCGTTCGCTTCGCGCACCGCGGCGAGGTGCGCGACGCGGCTCGGCGCGGGCGTGATCGAGATGTACACGAGCGGGGCTGAGCAACCGAGGGCGCGGAGACGCAGCACGAGCTCGTCGAAGCGCTCCGCGACCCAGGTGGCGCTGCGCGGAGCTTCGCCCGCGAGGTCGTTGCTGCCGGCGAACACGACGACCGCGGCGGGGTCGTGGCGCGCGACCAGACGCTCCAGCCAGTAGATCGTGTCGAAGATCCCCGAGCCGCCGAAGCCGCGGTTCAGCACCGGCAGCGGTGCCAGGTCGTCGGCGAGCGTCTTCCAGAGGCGGATGCTCGAGCTGCCGACGAACACGATCGGACGCCGCGGCGGCACGGCTTCGCGATCGAAGGCGTCGAGCGTCTCGCTCCAGCGCCGCGGGTTCGCGCGCTCGGGGATCGCGGGGGGCGTGCGCGATCTGAGCAGCCCGGCCATCGCGCGGCCGAGCGCATCGCCGATCTTCAGGTAGCTCTCGCCGTTGCCGTACCAGTGATGGCCGTGCGTCGTGTTGGGGGAGTCTTCGGCCTTCCGCAGGAAGTGCCGCGTCGCGACGAAGCGCGTATGCGCGACGATCGCAGGCGCGTAGCAGCCCGCGCGCTGCGCGCTCCGGAACTCCTCGCCATCCCAGTTCCCCGTCTCGCCGACGACGAAGGGCAGCTCGGGATCCGCGAACTCGGCGCGCAGATCGGCGATGAGATGCGCCAAGTTCTGCGCGTAGCTCTTCGTCGCCGCGTCCTCGCAGGCGTCGTTCCAGCCTTGGAACCAGAGGAACCCGTCCAAGCGCGGGCGGTGCTTCGCGAGCTGCGGATGATCGACCGCGAGCTGCGAGAGCGCCTCGCGGTACTCCGCAAGCATCTGCCGATAGAACGGACCGACCTCGCCGCCGGCGCTCGGCGGACGGAAGTCCCGATCGAGGCTCTTGCCACCCCAGGCGGTCTTCACCAGCAGCACGGGCTCGACACAGTGCTCGCCGAGCGCGCGCCCGATGCCGAGCTCGGGGCCGAGGTGATGCCGGCCGCCGTACACGGCGAAGCCGATCGAGAGCGCGCCGCACTTCCGCTCGCCGTTCATCGTGCGATAGGTGACGAAGACATCGTCGCGCGTCGCGAAGGCGCCATCTTCGCGCTGGAGGTCTTTCCAGCCGGACTGGCCTTCGGCCGTGCGGAGGAACGCCGCGAGCGTCCCGCGTCCGCCGTTGTAGTCGCGCGCATCGTCGAGATCGACGACGCCGTGGCCCTCCATGTTGGATTGGCCGGCCAGCAGGAACACGCGCAGGGTCGGGGGCTCCTGCGCGGCGAGCGGGAGGGCCAGACCGAGGAGGAGGGCGAAGAGGTGCGTGAGCATGCGCGCAGTGTACTCGCCGATCGCGGGGAGATTGGGTTCGTTTCGCCTCCTCTGATCGCTACCATGCCCGCCGCGAGAACGAGCTCCTCGGCCGATGATCACGGACCCGAGGGGGCCGTTCGTGCAGGCAGCGCTGCGAGGCCCGACCCGCCTTGATCCTCGGACTCAACAAGTACACGCACTCGACTTCGGCCGCACTCTTCGACGAGCAGGGCGCGCTGCGCATCGCTCTCCAGAAGGAGCGGCTGACGCGCAAGAAGCACGCCGGCGGCGATGTCGCCGATCTGATGCGTCACCTCCTGCAGAGCACGGGAGTGCCGCTCGCGGACGTGCGCCTCGTCGTCCAGAACAACCACCTCTTCCGCATCGACGCGTACGAGCCCGGGTTGCCCTTCCAAGTGGCGCTGCATGCGGCGCCGCCCTCGTCGCTGGACCCGCACAACCTCTTTCCACACGCGGAACGGTGGGAGCTCTCGCATCACCTCGCGCATGCGTGGAGCGTCCTGCCGTGCGCGCCGTTCGACGCGGGGCTCATCCTCGTGATGGACGGCATGGGGAGTCCGCGCGAGCTCGCGATGGAGCCGGTGGACAGGCGCTTCGCGAACGATGCCGCGCTCGAGCGGGAGCCGAGCTTCGTGCAGGTGCCCGAGACCCTCGATCCCGCGCAGCGCTGGCGCGAGGCGGAGACGGTCTACAGCTTCCGCGACGGGCGACTGCGCCTGCTCTTCAAGCGCTGGACGCCGGTGCGCAGCCCCGAGTTCCTCTTCAACTACGGCTTCGACGACATGGAGAGCGTGGGTGCGGTGTACTCGCGCGTCTCGAGCCAGCTCTTCGGCGACTGGAATCAGTGCGGCAAGGTGATGGGGCTCGCCGCGTACGGCGATGCCTCGCGCTGCGCTCCGTTCCTGAAGGGCCCGCTGGAACGTTTGCGCGTGGACTGGAACGTGCTCGGCGCGCTGCCGCATCCGAACGAGTGGGCCGTCGCGCGCCGTCGCAAGCTCTACGAGTCGTTCGCGGCCCGCGTGCAGAGCGACTTGGAGCGCGTCGTGCTCGACTTCGTGCGGCGTCTCCAGCGCTCGACCGGCGCGAAGAACCTCTGCTTCACGGGTGGCGTTGCGCTGAACAGCCTGCTGAACGGACGGATCGTGCGCGAGGCCGGCTTCGAGCGCGTCTTCATCCCGCCCTATCCGGGCGACGAAGGCGTGGCCATCGGCTGCGGGCACTTCGGCGTTCACGAGCTGCGGCGCGTGAAGGCCTCGCGCGTGGCACCCTCGCCGTATCTGGGCCGCGAGATCCCCGCGGAAGAGCTCGAGGAGGCGCTCTGCGACTACGCGCCGTGGATCGAAGTCGAGCGACCCGCGGATCTCGTCGAGCGCACGGCGGCGGCCTTGGC
Source organism: Planctomycetota bacterium (assembly GCA_016719295.1). Lineage (GTDB taxonomy): Bacteria > Planctomycetota > UBA1135 > UBA1135 > JADKAF01 > JADKAF01. The sequence goes on along the minus strand of JADKAF010000001.1, from coordinate 3,454,220 downwards.
GCGGCACGAGTTCGTCGCGTGGTTCCAAGGGCGCTCCGAGTTCGGACCGCGCGCGCTCGGGAACCGCAGCATCCTGGCGCACCCCGGGCGGCGCAGCACGTGGAAGCACTTGAACGCGCGCGTGAAGAAGCGCGAGGCGTTCCGTCCCTTTGCGCCGACGGTGCTCGCCGAGCGGGCCGCGACGTATTTCGCCTCGGATTCCGCGAGCCCCTACATGTCGCTCACGGTTCCCACGCGCGCTCGCGCCGCAGAGAAGCTCGCCGCCGCCGTGCACATCGATGGCTCTGCGCGCATCCAGACGCTCACTCGCGAGATGAACCCGCTCTACTACGAGCTCCTCTCGGCGTTCGAGCGTCGCACGGGCCTGCCCGTGCTGCTCAACACCTCGTTCAACATCGACAGCGAGCCGATCGTCGAGAGCCCGGAGGACGCGCTGCGCGCGTTCCTCGACTCCGAGCTGGATCTGCTCGTGCTCGGTCCCACCTTGGTCCGGAAGGCCGCGTTCCCCTCGCCGCGCCGGCTCGCCAAGCTGGTTCCGCTGCACGCGATGGACGCCGTCTTGGAGACGCAGAGCGCGGTCTCCGGCGAGCCGCTCTCCGTCTCGATCCTGCTCCGCGGTCGAACCTACGAAGAGGACGAGCTCGGCGGCATCGTGCTCGAGTGCGCCGATGGCACCGCGACCGTCTCCGAGTTGATCGCGCGCCTCCGACGCGAGACGGGAGCGAGCGCGCTGGAGATCCGCGCGCGACTGGAGCGGCTCTGGAAGCGGCGCCTCGTGCGCTGGGTCACCGCTCCGTAGCGCGCGTCGCGAGCGCGCAAGGTTCGAAGTGAGCGCTACAGCAAGCGCCAGCGCCCCGGCTCCAAGCCGTCGAGCGTCCACTCCCCGATGCGGTAGCGGATCAAGCGCAAGGTCGGCAAACCGACCGCTGCCGTCATGCGCCGTACCTGTCGGTTCTTGCCTTCGCGGAGCACGAGCTCGAGCCAGCTCGTGGGGATCGCCTTCCGCACGCGGATCGGTGGGTGGCGCGGCCACAAGTCGGCGGGCTCGTCCATGCCACGCGCTTCCGCGGGCTGCGTGGTGAAGTCGCTGAGGCGCACGCCGCGGCGCAAGCTCTGCAGCGCCGTCTCGTCGGGCACGCCTTCGACTTGCGCCCAGTAGGTCTTCGGAAGCTTCTGCCGCGGGTCGGTGATCCGCGCTTGCAGTCGACCATCGTCGGTCAGGACCAGCAGGCCCTCGCTATCGGTGTCGAGCCTGCCTGCCGCATAGAAGCCCGGCCGCTCGATGTAGTCCGCCAGCGTCGGATGCTGCCCGTCTGAAGTGAACTGGCAGATCACGCCGAAGGGCTTGTGGAAGAGCAGGATGCGGCTCATCGGGCAGGCTCGAGCGACAGCGTGCGGTGCGTCTTCCGCATGCAGGTCGCGGGTTGCTCGAGCGAGGGATTCTGGTCTCGAGAGAGGTCCTCGTCGAGGACGAAGGCGCTCCCGAGTCGATGAGCAGCTCTCGTCGCTTCGGCACTCTTGCGCTTGGCTGCACTCGTGAGCTAAGTTCTCGGCACGTCTGGCGGACGTTACTTGCTCCCGCTCGGCGCCTGGGAAGTGGCGCGCAACCGAGGAGCACCATGTCCCGACTCGATCCTGAGAGCGCGCTCGCACCCGAGCGCCATGCACGGCGCCTGCCGCACGAAGAGACCCTCGCCGGCTACGACCGTTGGTCCCAGACCTACGACGCGACCAAGAACCCCATGGTCGCCGCCACGGCATTCGCGCTGGAGCGCTGGCCGTTCGAGGTCGCCGCAGAAGACGTCGTCGAGCTCGGCTGCGGAACCGGACGCCATGTCGAGGCGATCCTCCGCGCCGGCGCGCGCAGCTACACCGGCGTCGATGGCTCGGCGGGCATGCTCGAAGTGGCGAGCCGATGCGTCCGAGATCCACGCGTGCGCTGGGTGCGCGCCCCGCTGCAGGCCTTGCCGGACGCGGATCACTCGTTCGGTGCAGCGCTGTTGGTGCTCGTGCTGGAGCATCTCGAAGACTTGCACGCAGCGTTCCTCGAGATCGCGCGTGTGCTCCGGCCCGGGGGACGACTGCGCGTGCTCGAGATCCACTCGGATCTGCTCCTCACGGGGACGAACGCGCACTTCGAAGACGATGGCGTCGAGGTGCGCTTCGCGAGCTTCTGTCATACCGGCGACGAGATCGCGACGGCGCTCTCGGCAGTGGGCTTCGAGATCTTGGAGCGGCGTGAGCTTGCGGCGGAAGCGGAGCTGCTGCAGCGAGCACCCAAGCTCGCGAAGCACGGCGCGCGGCGCATCCTGATCGATCTCGAGGCTCGGAAGCGCCTCGCCCGATAGAGCTCGCGGCAGGGCTCAGCGCCCGTGCGCGTAGATCGGCTTCAGCCACGCGGGCAGCTCGAGATCGCTCGTCACGAAGTACGGCACCTCGCGAGGGCGATACGCCTCGACGGGACTCGCATAGCTCTCCCGCCCGACGACCAACCCCTCGCGCTCGAGCTGCGCGATCTCGACCTCGTCGAGACCCCAGCGGCGCGCTTCGGTTTTCCACGGCGGCTCCTGCGCGGCGAGAGAAGTCGCTGCGAAGAGCAGCACGAGTCCCTGGATCGTGCGCATGTTCCTACGGCCCCCCGCGCTTCGCCGCCGCTCGCGCGCGCAGCTCCTTCGCCCTCTCCCGCACCGCCGCCTCGTCGCTCGTCCCGACGTGCCGCTCGATGTAGGTGTCGATCAGCTCGTCCACGCGCTCGAGCTCGCCGAGCTCGATCAGGATCTCGGCGAGTCCCCGCGGCAGGCCCTTCGTGAGCTTGTGCTGCGAGCCGTAGACCTCGGGGAGCTTCGTCTCGATCGCCAGCATCTCGGCCTTGGCCTCCTGCAGTCGGCCCGCTTGCGAGAGCGCGTACGCGTAGTCGAAGCGGCGGTTCAGCACGAGCTCGTGGAACTCGCCGAGCGCCTCCTTCCGGATCTCGATCGAGCGCTTCGCGAGTGCTAGGAACTCTTCGATCTGGCCCTGCGCGCGGCGGATCTGCGCGAGATCGTGGTAGTAGCCGGAGAAGGTGCGGTCGGCGGTCGGGTTCTTCGCGAGGCGGATCGCGATGGCGCGCTCGTAGAGCGCGGCGGCGCCTTCCAGGTCCTTCTCGGACTTGAAGAGGAGGCTGCCCAGATTCGCGAGCGGATGGACGAGGTGCAGGCTCTCCTTGCCGCCGACGCGCTCGGCGAGGTCGATCACCTCGCGGAAGCGCTCCTTCGCACGCGGGATCTCGCCCTTCTGATAGAGCATCGAGGCGATGTTCTGCTTGATGCCGATGCCGCGCGGATGCTCCTCGCCGTAGACCCGATCGCTGCTCGCGACGATCTCCTCCAGGATCGAGAGCGCCTGATCGAAGTCGCCTTGGCTCGCGATGGAGACGGCGAGCGTGTTCAGCGCAACGAGCGCGTGCTCCGATTCGGGCCCCGCGACGGCTTGCAGGAGCTCGACCGCGCGACGGGTCAGGGCTTCGGCCTCCGCGTTCTTCCCGCGGCGGAGCTCGGCGCCGGCGAGGCTGATCAGCAGCGTGACGACGGTGTTCGAGCGGGCCGTCGCGGGATCGCTCTCGAGCCGCTCGAGCGTCTCGTGCCAGAGCTCCTCGGCTTCGGCGGTGCGGCTCAGCTTCTCCAGGATCTGGCCGCGGAGGCCCGCCATGGCGGCGGCATCGACGACGCGCTTCTGCACGGGGGCACCCGCCGGAGCCGGTGGCAGGGACGCGAGCATACGTTCCGCTCGCTCGATCGCCTCCAGCGCGGGCTCCCAGCGCTCGAGCTGCCAGAGCGCCGCTGCATAGTCGTGCTCGATCTCCGCGAGCTGCGCTCGATCCGCGCCGGTGTCGGGGAGCTCCCGCACGCGCTCGAGCTGCGCGAGCGCCGCGGCTTGCTCGCCGAGGCCCGTCAGCAGCTTGGCGAGCGCGAAGCGAATGGCGCGCTCGCTGCTCGGGTCCTCGGCGAAGCGCGCTTCCAAGCGCACGGCGGCGCGCTCGAAGCGCTCGGCGACGGATTGGTGCAGCGCGTCGGGGTTGTTCGCCGGATCGGAGGAGTAGAAGAACTCGCTCATCACCTCCAGCACCGCGGTCTTCACGCGCGACTGCCTGGAAGCTTCCTCCGCGTTGGCCTCGGCGGCGGCGCGCGCGAGGCGCTCCTCGACTTGTGCCTGCTCCGCTCGGCGTCGCGAGCGTTCCTCCCGAGCGAGCGCCTCCTCGGCGCGCGCCGTGGCGACGAGGCTGACGCCGAGCGCGATCGCGAGGCCGAGGAAGAGCGCGGCGACTCCGGAGAGCAGCAGCGCATGGCGGCGCGCGAAGCGCGCGACGAGGTAGCTCTTCGTCGCCTTCCGCGCGCGGATCGGCTCGTGCGCGAGGAAGCGCCGGAGATCATCGGCGAGCTCGAGCGCCGAGGCGTAGCGCTGCTCCGGCTCCTTCCGCAGCGCCTTCGCGAAGATGGTCTCCAGATCGCCGCGGAGGCGCAGATCGCGGCGCGAGAGCAGCTCGGCTTCTTCCTGCACCAGCTTCTTCAGCGCCTTCACCAAGGTGAGCTGGCCGAGCTCGATGGGCAAGGATCCGGAGAGCAGCTGATAGCCGATCGCGCCGAGCGAGTAGATGTCCGAGCGCGAGTCGACGCGCGCGATGTCGCCGTTGGCTTGCTCGGGGCTCATGTAGGCGAGCGTTCCGAGCACTTGCCCGGTGCGCGTGCGCAAGGAGAGCCCCTCCTCGTCGCCCGCGACGCGCGCGATGCCGAAGTCGAGCACCTTGGGCTGACCGCGATCGTCGACGATCACGTTGCCGGGCTTCAGATCGCGGTGGATGACGCCCTTCTGATGCGCGTGATGCACGGCCTCGCAGAGGTCGACGAGGAGCTCGATGGCGGCGCGGTGTTCCCCGCGGTTCCGCTCGGCCCAAGCGTCGAGGGAGGCGCCGCGCACGAGCTCCATCGCGAGATAGGGCTGCTCGCCCGCGCTCGAGACGTAGGTTCCGACGGCGTAGATCTGCGCGATTCCCGGGTGCTGCAAGCGCGCCAGCGCTTCCGCTTCGAACTCGAAGCGCCGGCGCGCTTCGGCGCTCGCGATCCCCGGGGCCAAGACCTTCAGCGCCACTTCGCGCGAAGGCTTCTCCTGCGCCGCGCGATAGACGACGCCCATGCCGCCGCGGCCGAGCACCTCGAGCACGCGGTAGGGGCCGATGTTCTCCGGGAGATCCCCGGCGACGGAGGCTCCGCGAGATCCGCCGTGCAGCGCGCCGAGGCCCGTCTCGTGGAAGAGCCCGCCGCCCTCGTCGCTCGCGAGTAGCTCGCGCAGCTCGCGCTCCAGCTCGGGATCGCCGGCGCTGGCGCGGCGCACGTACTCCTCGCGCTCCGCGCCGGAGAGCTCGCAGGCCGCGGAGAAGTGGCGGTGGAGGCGCTCGTAGTGGGTCTCATTCATCCGGGGGCGTCTCGCGGCGTGCTCCGCAGAGGATATCGCGGCAGAACGCGGGTCGCGTGGCCGGCCACGCGGCGATGGCGGCTCAGCTCTCGCTGCGGTCGATCCACTTCGCGACGATCGGAACGCGCGCCGTCGCGAGCTCGTCGAGGATCGCTCGCGGGCTCGAGGCGACGCGCACGATCGCCCGATGCTCCGCGCGTACGAAGCGCTCGTCGACGGCGCGGTCGAAGAGGGCGAGCAGCGGATCGTAGTAGCCGGCCGCGTTCAGCACGCCGCAGGGTTTCGCGTGGATCCCGAGCTGGGCCCAGGTGATCACCTCGCAGAGCTCCTCGAAGGTTCCGAAGCCGCCCGGCAAAGCGAGGAAGGCGTCCGAGAGCTCCGCCATCAGGGCTTTCCGCTCGTGCATCGAGCGCACGACGTGGAGCTCGGTGAGGCCGCGATGGCCCACCTCGCGCTCGAGGAGCGCGCGCGGGATCACTCCGATCGCGCGCCCGCCGGCCTCGAGCACGGCGTCGGCGAGGATGCCCATCAAGCCCACGTTCCCTCCGCCGTACACCAGCGTGAGGTCGCGGGCCACGAGCTCGCGGCCGAGCTCGATCGCGATCGAGCGATAGACCGGCTGGGCGCCGGGGCTCGAGCCGCAGAAAACGCAGACCGCGCGCATCGACAGGGCTCCTGATCCGGGGGAACGCGAGCCGCAGATCGTGGCTTCTCCGGAGCCAAAGTCCAGCGCGCGAGCGCCGCGCCCTCGCAGCCTCCTGCAGCTTCGGCTCGCTTGCTCTATAACGTGGGCCGCGCGCCGCGCCGTATCGGCCCCGGCCGCAGCCCCGACGCCGCCGAATCCGCATGGAACGCGAGCACCCGAACGATCCCCTTCACGGCGTGACGCTCCAGGCCATCCTGGAGCAGCTCGTCGCGCGCCTCGGCTGGGAGGTCATGGCGGCGAGTGTCAACATCCGCTGCTTCCACCACGAGCCCAGCATCGGCTCGAGCTTGAAGTTCCTGCGGAAGACGCCGTGGGCGCGGGCGAAGGTCGAGAAGCTCTATCTCGAGCTGCTCGCAGGCGACCGGCGGCGTTGAGGCGGAGGCGAATCACCTCCGCCGGAGCCGAGCGGCGAGCGCCGAGTAGCCAACGAGGGCTCCGCTGCCGCGCGGAGAGCCGCGGTTCGGGGGGACCAGGGAACTGCCCGCCTCAACTTCGGGGCGAGAAGGGGCGAAATTGACCTGGGGAGACCGAGACGCAGCGCAACTCCGCGGTGAGCCCGATCTCCGAGTGTCTCGTGCCATGTGTCTCCGCGCGCTCTTCGTCTCCTTCGCCGCGCTGCTCTCGACCGTCGGGTGCCTCTGGCTCTGCCTCTGGCTCACCGACGGGGTCGCCTGGGGCCGGCTCCCTCTCGGATTCTCGACGATGTACCTGGTCCGCGGAGTGCTCATGCTCCTTGCGGCGATCGTCATCGCGGTGACCCTGGTGCGCTTCGCCGCTCATCCACGACGCACGGCTGGAGCCAAGCGCCTGGCCCTCGCGACGCTGGGCACGTCGCTCACGCTGCTCTTGCTCGAGGGCGTGTTCATGTTCGTGCCGCGCAGCCACGACGTCGGGTACACGCTCGGATCGAAAGTCTGGTTTCGCTACTTCTGGCGACCGGAGAACTCGCTCGGCTACCGCGACCCGGAGCACGTGCCCGCGCAGGGGCGGCATGCCGTGTTCGCGCTCGGAGACTCGTTTACCGCTGGCCACGGGATCGAGGACGCCGAGACGCGCTACACGAACTTGCTGGAGCGGCGGCGCAGCGACATCCATGTCCTGAACCTGGGTAAGAACGGAGCCCACACGATCGACGAGTGGGTGCGCCTGCAAGCGCATCCTATGCAGCCCGAGGCGCTGATCCTGCAGTACACGCCGAACGACATCGAGGGCGCGGCGGCCGAGCTCGGGCTCGCGGTTCCCGGGTTCGTTCCCTATCACGATGTCGCCGAGCCGCTGCAGACGATCTTCCGGGACTCGTTCCTCTTCAACTTCCTCTACTGGGAGGTCCATCACTCCGATGCGGACGAGTATCTCTATTTCCTGCGCCGCGTGCTCGACGATGAAGCGGTGATTCGCCGCCATCTGAGCGAGCTCGCGCTGTTCCTTGGCTATGCCGAAGAGCATCACATTGCATTGGTCGGTCTCGTGTTCCCGATGATGCAGAACCTCGAGTTCGGTCGGGTGACCCGCGAGCGCGTGATCGAGGTCTTCCGCAACCGAGGCTATCCCGTGGTCGACGTCGCCGCGCTCGTGCGCGAGTTGCATACACACGACCGCGTTGTGAACGCCACCGACGGACATCCGAGCGTGCTCGTGAATATGATCGTGGCGGACGCGCTGGCCGAGGCCCTACCGCGCTTCTAGCCACCGGCTTGCAGAGGAGCGGCGAGTCTCCGAGCTCACGTGCACCCGCGGGATTTCATTCCGTCGTCCGGGTGGTCGATAGGGAGATCGTGTCTCCGGGACTCCTCGTCATGCGCGCGATCTTGCGTTCCCCGCTCGTCCGTTCCTGCTGCGCAGCCTTGGTACTCGGGGCTTGCGCCTCCGCGCCGCACGACACCTGGCGTCTGCGCACGCCGCTCCAGGGTGTCAGCGTGGAGGTCTTCGATCGCAGCGCCGAAGGCCAGCCCGTGGGCTGCGGGTTGCGGCGGCTGCTCGATCCGAACGCCGCGCAGTGGGAGTACGAGGAGCTGGTCACTCCTGCTTGGGAGGAGCTGTTCGTCGTCCGCGGCCGCACGGTCTTCGGACGCAAGCGCGGCGCGGAGCCCGGCAGCGGGCCGCTCTGGCGCATCCCGGTGCGCCTGGAGGAAGGCGAGCTCCGCCTCGGTGAGCCGGAGCCGACGCCATACACCAGCATCGAGTCGAACGGCATCAGCTACGGCTCGTTCGGACTCGATGCCACGCACTACGAGCGGATGTCGCGACCCACTCCGGCGCTCTTCGGCTTGCGCGAGGGGCGCTACGTCGAGCTACCGGCGTCCGACGAATACAAGCGCTTCGTCGGCCAGAGCCATGGATCACAGGGCGTCGTCATCCGCTCGCTCGATCTGCTCGACGAGGAAGCGCGGCCCATCGTGACGCTGCACGGCGTCCGCGATCTGCCGCGGATCTACGGCGAGGTGCTGCGCGTCGACTTCGATCACCCGACCGGCTTGCCGGTGACGGTGTTCCTCGATGAACGAGGTCGTCCGCGTTCGCCGGAGCTCCTGCTCGTCACCGAGTTCGATACCTTCGCGAAGCCCGTGCTCGCGCTCCCGACGAGCCCGGAGCGCACGCGCTACTTCCCGATCACCGCGCACGGGACCGTCGAGGTCGAGGAGATCCCCTGTGCGGGCTACTACCCGGACGTCGCGCTGCGCGACGACCCCGAGTTCGCGCAGCGACAGACCTTCCTCAGTGGGTGGACGAAGGAGTATCGGCTGCCTTCGGGGCCCGCGTTCGGCTGGGTCTCCGCGGACCTCGCGCAGGAGACGGGGCCGCAATGGCGCAGCTTGCGCTGGTGGTACCACGGCTTCGAGGCGAACCTGCGCTACGACGGCGTCGTGATCGGCCAGCTCCTCGATGGGAGCTGGATGGCCTACGACATCGATCACCAGCAGGTGCCGCCGCAGCAGCCGATCTTCGACAGCGCGTGCGCGAGCGAGGAGGAAGCGCGCGAGCGCTATCGACCGGTCTACTACGCGCGCCGCGAGAAGCGCGAAGCGCAGCAGCGCATCGAGCATCGCGAGCAGATGCGCGCCTGGAAGGCGTACCTGGACGAGCTCGGCATGGACTCGGTGGCGGGGCTCTCGCCCGAGGAGGTGCAGGCTCTGCCCAGCCAGCTCTACGCCATCCGCACGGCGCTCGCGATACGGCGCTACGACGAGTTCGATACGCTCCGGCAGAGCCTGCCGGGCGACTACTACCTGCGCTATCTGCTGCAGGCCCATCATCTGCGACGCGTGGCGCTCGATCCCGCGACGGCGCGCGAGCGCGGGAGCCGAGCGCGCGATCCGCAGCTCCGCGAGTCCTTCGAGCGCCTCGCTTCCGCGATCGAATCCGAAGAGCGTCGCGCGGCGGAGCAGCGCGAAGCGGAGCGCGTCGCGGCGGAAGAGGCGCGTGCCGCGGCGCAGCGCTATGAAGGGCCGCCGACCTGGACGCCGAGCTACGGCTCGTCGGCGGGCTCGCTCTCGGCGTCGGATCGCGCTTACGTCGAGAGCAGCCGCGCGCATGAGCAATACATGCAGCAGATGTGGAGCTATCTCGGCGGCCAGAGCGCGTGGCGGCCCTATCGCTGAGCCGCCGCGCCTGATCTCGACGCGCGAGAGCTCAGCGCGGGAGCACGATCGTGCCGTCGAAGCGACCGTCGAAGACGGCGTTCACGAGATCGGTGTTGCCCGTCGCGATCTGCGTGCCCGACGCGCCGGCAAAGCGCCCGGTGCCGCCGAGGATCGTGGCGATCTCGTGATACTCGAAGACGCCGGGGGAGAGCTCGCGCACGAAGGTGCCGTCGAGGATGCCGTAGACCACGTCGCCGTTCGCGGCGGACCACTCGAAGGTCCCGACGAAGGTCGTCGGCCCGGTGGGGGTGATCTGGCCCGTGCCCTGGAATCGGCCGAGGTGGTTGGCATTGCCGGTCATCGCCGCGATGGGGAAGCCGGTGCCGGTGAACTTGCCGCGGAAAGGAAGTTCCTGCGCCAAGGCGGCCCCGGCGAGGGCCAGAGCGGCGAGGGTCGTGGCGGCGGTGCGAGCGAGGGAGCGGAGAGCGAGCATGGTCCTGACCTTTCCCGCGATGGCGGGGAGAGAGAGCTACTCCTCAAGCACGGGAACGCGCGGCGCATGCGTCGTGGATTCCAGGATCGGCATCGTTCTCCTGGCTTGTTCTCGGGTCGCGCCGCTCCCGCGGTCCTGCTCCCTCAGCGGCAGGGCTTGAAGGCGCTGGCCCTGCTGCGTAGGTTCCGCTCGCGTTCTTGCCGACCGCGTCCGCTCCGCCCTCGCGAAGGATCCTCCATGCGCTGCTTGCTCCTCGTTCTCGCCCTCGCGGCTTTCGCGCGCGCCCAGGAGGCGCCGCCTCCGGCCTCGACCAGCGCGGCCGCGCCGTCGAAGCCCGTGCAGGTCTTCGTGATGCTCGGGCAATCGAACATGCTCGGCTTCGGTCGCGTCGGCCCTTCAGAGCTGCAGGGGACGCTCGAGAACCTGATCCAGAAGCACGGCAAGTACGGCTTCTGGAAGCGCGAGGACGGGAGCTGGGTCGTGCGCGACGACGTGCGCTACGTGCGCGTCATGCAGAAGGGCGACGCGATGGGCGTCCACGCCAACGAGTGGCTCACGGTGAAAGGGAACTTCGGTCCGGAGCTGGGCTTCGGTCAGGTCGTCGGGGACGCGCTCGATGCGCCGGTGCTGCTGCTGAAGTCGTGCATCGGCAACCGCTCGCTCGGCTGGGATCTCCTGCCGCCCGGCAGCGAGCGCTACGAGTTCGAAGGCCAGATCTACGCGGGCTACAAGGACTCGCCGCTCTCTTGGGCGAAGGGCACGGTGCCGGTGCCGATCGCGTGGTATGCCGGCAAGCAGTACGACGACGACGTCGCCAACGCGAAGAAGGTGCTCGCCGAGCTCCCGAAGTACTACCCAGGAGCGTCGAGCTACGAGATCGCGGGCTTCGTCTGGTGGCAGGGCCACAAGGACCAGAACGCCGCGCACGCGAGCCGCTACGAGCAGAACCTGGTCCAGCTCATCCAGATGCTGCGGCGCGACTTCGGCGCGCCGCACGCGAAGTTCGTGCTCGCGACCATCGCCTTCGGCGGAGAGAAGCTCGCCGGTCACGGCCTGCAGGTCGCCGAGGCGCAGCTCGCGGTCGATGGCCGCCGGGGGAACTACCAGGAGTTCGCCGGCAACGTCGCCGCGATCGATGCGCGTCCGTTCTGGCGCGAGGTCGAGCTCTCTCCGATGAACCAGGGGCACCACTACAACCAGAACGCCGAGACCTACATGGAGGTCGGGCTGGCGCTGGGGCGGGCGATGGTGGAGATGCTCGGTGCGGAGCTGCCGCGCCAAGGCGAGGCCCGCCGCTGAAGGCGGAGATCGCGGAGCGTCATGCCTCGCGGTCGCGCGAGGAGTTCCTTGGCTCGACTCCGTCTCTGCCAACGCACGACGGGCCGAGCACCGCGAAGTGCTCGGCCCGTCGTTCCGACCCGGGAGAGCGTCCCGTGTCGCTCGAGCGTCGGAGCGATCGGCCCCGACGCGTGTCGCGATCAGAGCGAGGTCGATTGGGCGTTGGAGAAGCGCACGCCAGCGGCACCGACGGTGACGGCGGTGAAGGTCACCGTCGTGCCGGCGGCCGGCGGGATCGAGCCCGGAGGCGCCATCACGGCTTCGTAGACGAAGGGCGCCGCGGCCGGGATCGCACCGCTCGAGACGGAGATGAAGGTCGTCGGATCGACCCACAGCGCGCCGCCGATGCCGGGGAAGGAGATGCCGCCCGGGAAGTAGCCCGCGCTCACGAACACCGAGACCGCGCCGCCCGCGTTGGCGCCGTCTTCGACGCGGCAGCCGAGGCCGTCGTCACGCACGCCGGCCTTGACGGCGGGGTACAGGCCACCGAGGCCGTAGCTGACGTAGCCGCCGCCGACGGTGGCGTCGACGTTACCGATGTTCAGCGTCGCCTGATCGGTGAGCGCGACCATCGCGAGCGTGCGCTGCGAGGTCGTGCGGGTGGCCACGCCGGTCGCCGGATCGACGCGAGCCGCGTGCCACTTCGGCGCCGGAACGCGGGGGTTGTCGCCCGTCAGGGCCGTCGTGTTGATCGCGCTCGCCGTGTGGACGGTGAGGGCGTCGGTCGAGGTGACGCCGGCCGGCAGCGCGACGCCGAGGTAGAAGCCGGTCTCGCACGGCACCGTCACCGGAGTCGCCCAAGTCGTCGAGAACAGCCACGCCACTGCAGCACCGGCGGCGTTGACGGGCGTGTTCAAGGTCCCGGAGACGGCGATGACACCGGTCGCCGTTCCATCCGGCAAGCCATCCGGCGCGACGGGGTTGCGAAGGATGATCTGGAACGGGTTCGCGGTCAGGCTGTCGCCGTCCTGGACGATGTAGACCTGCCCCGTGACGGCGCAGCTCGTGTTCGACGAGGCGCCGATGCCGCGGAACTGGCTCGCCGAAAGGTCGGAGAAGCACTCGACCGCGACGGTGTTCGTCGCGCCGACGCGGGTGGAGAAGTTCGTGCCGGTGAAGAAGCGGTTGGGGAGGGGACCCTCGCCCTTGTAGAAGAGGTGGCGGTTGTTCGGGGCCTGGGCCGAGGCAAGGGCCGGCAGGGCCAGGAGAGTGGTGAATACGGCAGTAGAGATGCGCATGAATGCTTGGCTGGATGGGGGTGGGCTGGGCACTTCTCGCGGTGCGGCCAGCTCGGACGTGGGAGGACTTGGCGAGGAAGAGTACCTACGGCCCGACAGGGCGGCGTGTGTGGTAGGAATGTCTTCCGGTTCGGATACCGGTAGTTCCGCTTTTTTTGCCGAGCGCCCATCGGCATTGCGAATTCCTTTCGCCTAGGTGCCCACCTGATGCTCCGGTCGATGTCCTCGCGTCTCTTCCTCCTCGTGCTCCTCTCCGCGGGAGCGATCGGCGTTTACTTCGCGCTGCGCTCGCCGCGGTCGACGCCGCCGACGGTGCCGGCCACCATGCGATCAGCGCCGACCGAGACGGCGCCCGCGCCCGTGGTGGCGCACGCGCCCTTGCGCGAAGCTCCTGCGCCGACGCGCACCCCGCCCGTTCCCGAGGAGATGATCCGCTATCCCGATGGCACCTTCATGCCGCCGCTGAACGGCGTGAAGCAGCCCGCCCTGCTCCACTGGCCGCCGGAGGAGCCGTTCAGCCCGATCGTCGGCAAGCAGATGGCGGGCGATGTCGAGTGGTACGTCCACGCCGACGGAACGCAGTCGACGACGCAGATGGTCTTTCGCTCGGACCTCGGTCGCGAGGTCGCGGTGACGCACGTCGCGCGGCCGATGCCGGTGGCGTCCGAAGAGCCGGTCGAGGGCTCGGGCAAGGACTGAGCTGCGCTGCCTCGCGAGTCCACTTCCGAAGGACGGCCCCCGCGTGCGACTCCTCGTTCCCTCGATCCTCGGCCTCGGCGCGGCGCTGTCCGCGCAGGAACCGCACTGGTCTTTCACGCCGCCTCCGATCCGCTCCGTTCCGGACGCGGGCGGAAGCTGGGGGCGGAACGAGGTCGATCGCTTCGTCGCCGCCGCGCATGCGGCTCGCGGACTTGCACCTGAACCGGAAGCCGATCGCGCGACGCTGATCCGCCGCGTCTCGCTCGATCTCACCGGCTTGCCGCCCACGCGCGCGGCGCTCGAGGCCTTCGTCGCCGATACGAGCGCCGACGCCTACGAGAAGTTGGTCGAGCGCACGCTCGCCGATCCCGCCTATGGCGAGCGCTGGGCGACGCTGTGGCTCGACCTCGCGCGCTACGCCGACTCGCGAGGCTTCGAGAAGGACTCGGGGCGCACGATCTGGCCGTGGCGCGACTGGGTCGTGCGCGCGCTGAATGCGGACCTCTCCTTCGAGCGCTTCACCGAGCTGCAGCTCGCCGGCGATCTGCTGCCCGAGGCCGACGAAGAAGCGCGGCTCGCGACGGCGTTCCATCGCAACACGATGACGAACGACGAGGGCGGCACCGACGACGAGGAGTTCCGCACGCTCGCGGTGAAGGATCGCGTCGAGACGACCTTCCAAGTCTGGATGGGGCTCACGATGCAGTGCGCGCGCTGCCACGCGCACAAGTACGATCCGATCTCCACGCAGGACTACTACGGCGCCTACGCGATCTTCGACCAGACCGCGGACGCCGATCGCTACGACGAGGCGCCGTTGCTGGCCGTGGCGAGCGAAGCGCAGCGCGCGGAGCTCGCGGCTCTCGACGAGCGCATCGCGGCGCGGCGCGCGGAGGGCGGATCGGCCAGTGCGGTGACGTGGGGCGCGTGGGAGAAGAGCGCCGTCGTCGCGAACGCGCCCTACGGTGAGCGACCCGCAGAGCTCGCGTGGAGTGAAGCTCCTGAGCTCGTCGATGCACAGGCGCTCGCGCTCGAGCTGCCAGCGGGCAGCGCCGCGTTCTTCCGTCGCACGCTGCGCTGCGCGGAGCCGACCTCGCTGCGGCTCGCGTTCGGCAGCGACGATACGCTCTGCGTGTGGCTCGATGGCGAGAAGAAGCTCGAGCGGCCCGAGCCGCGCGGCCTCGTTCCGGCGCAGGATCCGCTCGAGCTCGCGCTCGCCGCGGGCGAGCACGAGCTGCTGCTGCAGGTGCGGAACACGGGCGGCCCGGCGGGGCTTTGGTGCGCCGTCGATGCCGAGCTCGCCTCACTGATCGCACAGCGCGCCGAGCGCGAGCGCGCGCTGCCGCGCGTGCCGGTGCTCCAAGAGCTGCCGATCGAGAAGCGCCGCGCGACGAAGGTGCATCGGCGCGGCAGCTTCCTCGATCAGACCGAGCCCGTGGCTCCGGCGCTGCCGGCCGCGTTCGGCCCGCGCAGCGAAGGCGCGGCGATCGATCGCCTCGCCCTCGCGCGCTGGCTCGTCGCTCCCGCGAACCCGCTCAGCGCGCGCGTCTTCGCGAATCGCCTCTGGGCGCGGCTCTTCGGCCGAGGCCTGGTCGAGACCGAGGAGGACTTCGGAACGCAGGGGGCCAAACCCACGCATCAGGGGCTGCTCGATTGGCTGGCACTCGAGGTACATCGCCGCGGCTGGTCGCAGAAGGAGCTGCTGCGCTTGCTGCTGCTCTCCGCGACCTATCGCCAGCGCAGCGAGGGTAGCGCCGAGAAGGTCTCCCGCGATCGCTGGAACCTCTGGCTCGCGCGCGGTCCGCGCACGCGCCTCACCGCGGAGATGGTGCGCGACCAAGCGCTGCTCGCGAGCGGCTTGCTATCGCGGAAGCTCGGCGGTCCGCCGGTCTTCCCGCCGCAGCCGCCGGGCATCTGGCAGGTGGTCTACGACGCCGCCGATTGGAAGACGAGCGAGGGCGAGGATCGCTATCGCCGCGCGCTCTACACCTACTGGCGGCGCTCTTCGCCCTATCCGAGCTACCAGACGCTGGACGCGCCGACGCGCGATCTCTGTTCACCGCGGCGCTTCGGCACGATCACGCCGCTGCAGGCTCTGATCGCGTGGAACGATCCCGTGTTCCAAGAAGCTGCGCAGGCGCTCGCGCGCCGCGTGGCGCGCGAGGAGGACGGCTTGGAAGCGCAGCTCCGCGCGGCGTACCTGCACGCGGCGTCGCGCGCGCCGTTCACCTCAGAGCTCGACGCGTTGCTCGCGCTGCACGCGCGGCGTCTCGCGGCGTGGAGTGGGCAACGCGAGGACGCGCGGCGCTTCGCTTGCGAGCCGCTCGGACCGCTCGAGGACGACGAGGATCCCGTCGCGTTCGCGGCGCTCACCGCGTGCTGCAGCGCGCTCCTGAACAGCGAAGCGTGCTGGGGGAAGGGCTGATGAGCACCTGGCATCACGGCGCGCACGAGCTCTCGCGGCGCGCGTTCTTCTCGCAGGCGGGGCTCTCGCTTGGCGGTATCGCCCTCGGCCAGCTCCTCGGTCGCGAGGCGCGCGCGTTCGATGGACGTGCGCCACGCGGGCCGATGCACGCGCCGCGCGCGAAGGCGGTGATCTATCTGCACATGGCGGGGAGCCCGAGCCAGCTCGATCTCTTCGATCCCAAGCCGAAGCTGCAGGAGCTCTCCGGGCAGGCGTGCCCGCCGTCGCTGCTGCAAGGCAAGCGCTTCGCGTTCCTGCAAGGAACGCCGAAGCTGCAGGGCTCGCCCTTCCGCTTCGCGCGCCACGGGCAGGGCGAGGCCGTGCTCTGCGAGCACCTGCCGCACTTGGCCTCCATCGCGGATCGATTGGCGTTCGTGAAGACGGTGCACACCGACGAGTTCAATCACGCGCCCGCGCAGCTCTTGATGCTGACGGGGAACCCGCGATTCGGTGCTGCGACCTTGGGCTCATGGGTGAGCTATGGGCTCGGCTCGTTGACGCAGGATCTGCCGACCTTCGTCGTGCTCGTCTCGGGCGGGAAGACCCCCGACGCGGGGAAGAGCCTCTGGGGCAGCGGCTTCCTGCCGCCGCAGTACCAGGGTGTGCAGTGCCGCACGCACGGCGAGCCCGTGCTCTATGTGTCCGACCCCGCGGGGCTCGACCGCGCGGGACGCGCGGAGATCCTGGAGGCGCAGCGCGCGCTCAGCGCCGACGAAGCCTCGCGCAGCGGCGACCCGGACGCCTTCGCGCGCCTCGAGAGCTACGAGCTCGCGTTCCGCATGCAGACCGCGGTGCCCGAAGCCTTCGATCTCTCGCGCGAGCCTGCGGAAGTGCTCGAGCTCTACGGCGCTCGGCCCGGCCATCGCTCGAGCACGGAAGGTGCATCCGACCCTAGAGTCGCCGCGCGCCCCGATGACGCCGCGTTCGCGAACTCGTGTCTGCTCGCGCGGCGCCTCATCGAGCGCGGTGTCCGCTTCGTGCAGCTCTTCGACTGGGGCTGGGATCACCATGGTGTCAGCCCCGGCGAGGACATCCCGACCAACCTCCCGATCAAGTGCCGCCAGATCGACCGTCCGATCACGGCGCTGATCTTGGACCTCGAGCGACGAGGTCTCCTCGACGAGACGCTAATCGTGTGGGGCGGCGAGTTCGGCCGCACCCCGATGCGCCAGAACAACGTGCCGAACGCGCCGTGGATGGGCCGCGATCACCAGCCCGAAGCGTTCACGATGTTCTTCGCCGGCGGCGGCATGAAGCCCGGCATCACCATCGGCGAGACCGACGAGCTCGGCACGCACCCCGTCGCCGATCCCGTGCACGTCCGCGATCTACAGGCGACGATTCTGCATCTCCTCGGCTTCGATCCCTTCCGCTTCCGCTATCCGTTCCAGGGTTTGGAGCAGCGCTGGATCGGGCCCGAGGATCACGCCTCGATCGTCCGCAAGCTCCTCGCCTAGCCATTGCACAGGTAAGGTGCCAGGCACCTTTACTGTGCAATGAGGAGAAGAAGACATGGGTCTCGATACGGTGGAGCTCGTGATGGATCTGGAGGAGGCGCTGCATCTCCGGATCCCAGATGCGCATGCCGCGCAGCTCGCGACGCCGCGCGATGTCGTGCGCTATGTCGCGAAGTGCCGGCCGCTGCGGCGCGAGGAGCGCTGTCGCAGCCGCGAGCTCTTCTTCGAGCTCCGGCGTGCGCTCGCCGAGCTCGAGGGTTGGGATGGGCGAAGCCTACGCTTGGATACGCCGCTCCTGATCGCGTTCTGGCGCTGGGGAACGATCTACGATGAGCTGCTCTCGCGCTGCGCGTCGTACGACTGGCCGCTCCACGTGCCGCGCCCGAAGACGCTGCGCGAGCTCGTGCATCGGCTCGGCTGCAAGCTGGTCCATCCGCCGGCGGACGGACCGTGGTCGATGGAGGAGCTCTGCTATGTCGTGCGGCGCACCGTGGAGGGCTTCACGGGGCGAGGTGACTATCGCAGCGTTCACACCTTCGTCGGCGACATGCAGCTCGACTGACGCGGCACTGCACAGTAGAGGTGCCAGGCACCTCTACTGTGCAGTGGGCCGCGTCTCCGGGAACATCCCCGTCGCGTCATCGAACTCGACGGACTTCTGGTCCTGCCAGAAGCGCAGCGCGTGCGAGCCGAGCTCTTTCTCGTGGTTGCCCGAGAGCTTCATGCCGCCGAAAGGGACGCGGGGGTCGGCGAAGACGGAGAGCTTGTTCACGAAGATCGTGCCGATCTTGGCGCCCGCGGCGTAGCGCGCGGCGATCTTGCCGTCGCCGGTGACGATGCCGCCGTGGAGGCCGAAGGGGCAGGTGGCGTTCATCTCGAGCACGCGCTCGAAGTTCGCCGCGGGATAGGTCGAGATGTGCGCGACGGGGCCGAAGATCTCGGTCTGACCCAGGATCTTCGAGCGCGGATCGACCTTGCCGAAGAGCGTGGGCTCCATGAAGCAGCTCTGCGCGGGATCCGCGTCGAGCTGCCAGGCGGTGCCGCGCTCGAAGCCCGCGAGCACCGAGGCGGGCTTGCCGCCGCAGAGGAGCTCGCCTTCCTTGCCAGCGATCGCCTGCGCGGTGAGGCCGGCGATCTCCTTCAAGCGCGCGGGGCCGGTGAGCGGCGTGATCATCACGCCTTCCTTCGTGCCCGGGCCCATCTTCGCGGCCTTCAGCTTCGCGACGAGGGCGTCGCGCACCGCGGCGTAGCGCTCTTCCGGAACGACGAGACGCGAGACGGCGGTGCACATCTGCCCGCCGTTGCAGAGCATCCCCTCGAACGCGAAGGTGATGAACTTCGGGAACAGCGCATCGGACTCCGCGAGATCCGGTCCGAGCACGAGCTCGTTCAAGCCGCCGAGCTCGAGGGCGGTCTTCACGTTCGCTTGCGCGGCGACGCCGGCGATCGAGAGCCCCGTCTCGGTGCCGCCCGTGAAGGAGATGCGGTCCCAGCGGCGCACGTGCTCCGGCGAAGTGAACGCGCGCCCGATGCCGTCGCCCTGCACGAGGTTGATGACGCCTGCGGGGAAGAGGCCCGTCTTCTGGAAGAGCTCGACCAGGCGATGCGTGGCGGCGGGCGCGTCGCTCGCCGGCTTCAGCACGATGGTGCAGCCCGCGGCCAGCGCGGAGATCACCTTCGTGATCGGCGTCCAGAACGGGAAGTTGAACGGCGTGATGAGCGCGCCGACGCCGGCCGGCTCGCCGAGCACGACCGTCCAGGCGCCGCGGCGCTTGTCGATCGTCTCGTGGATCGTGTACGGGTTCGCCCCGCTCGCGATCTTCGGCAGGTAGGAGATCGCGAAGGTGGAGCCCAGCACCTCTCCTTGCGCATCGGGCAGCTTCTTGCCGTTGTCGCGGGAGATCAGCGTCGCGAGCTCGTCCTTCGCCGCGGTGATGGCTTCGCCCGCCGCGAGGATGCGCTTCACGCGGTCATCGACGGCGAGGGCGCTCCACGCGGGGAACGCCGCGCGCGCGGCGGCCGCCGCCTGCGCCACCTGCTCCACGCTCGCTCCGGAGAGCGTCGCCACGACCTCGCGGAGATCGGCGGGGTTCCGGGTCTCGAAGGTCTTCGGGCCGGCGACCCACTGACCGCCGATCAAGTTCTGCAGAAGCTGCATGCGCGTCTCCCCGCGGGGCGGGGCTTCCCAGGGTTGAAGGGCGGGGATTGTCGGAGGACGGCTCGCCGAGGGCAAGCGCGAGCCCGGCGGCCTTCGCGCCCGTGATCCACGCGGATCCAACGCGCCGCACATGGTGCAAGGGATTGCCCCGCTTTCTGCGCCCCGCGCCGGTGACACCGCGTCGCGTGCGGAGTACACGTCCTTCGCGAAGACGACCGAGTCCACGACGCCTCCCGCGGGCGCGCCCGAGCCGAGCTTCCGCGAGCGGCTCCAGGCCGAGCTGGCCCGTCGCTGCGCGGCCAATCCGCAGTACTCGCTGCGCGCATTCGCGCTCGATCTCGACATCGATCACGCGAGCCTCTCGCAGCTCTTGCGCGGGAAGCGCGCGCTGACGGAGACTACGATCGAACGACTGGGGCAACGCCTCGGCTGCGGTGCACCCGAGCTCGCTGCGTTCGTGCGCCGCGAGCGTCTGCGCGGCGCTGTCGTGGGCGAGCTCGCGACGACGCAGGCGATCCAGACCCTCTCGCAGTACGCCGCGGCGATCGTCACGGATTGGGAGCATCTCGCGCTGCTCGAGCTCACGCATGTCGCGAGCTTCCGACCCGATGTCGGATGGATCGCCCGCGTGCTCGGCATCACGACGGACGCCGTGACGCTCGCGCTGAATCGCTTGCTCCATCTCGGGCTGCTCGTGATGGAGGATGAGCGCACGTGGCGCGATGCCTGTGGGCCGACCGTGTTCCAGAACGGCAGGAGCGACGCGACGGCGTTCGGGCGCGCCGCGGCGCGGGCGCTCGCGGAGCGCCTGCACGCGCTCGCGCCGCCGCCCGCGCGCGGCGATCTTCCGCAAGAGCACGCCTCGATGACGATCGCCGTGAGCTGCGCGCGCGTGCCCGAAGCGCTCGAGCGCTTGCGCGTGCTGCGCGCCGAGCTGGTCCAGCTCTTCGCCGCCGATGCTGCACGAGACGAGGTCTATCGCCTCGATCTGCGGCTCTATCCCCTCACACGCATTCCCAACGAAGCGAGGACCTGAGACATGGGCGCACCCGTCACGCACTTCCAGATCGTCACCAAGGATCCCGAGAAGCTCGCCGCGTTCTACACGCAGCTCTGCGGCTGGACGGTGAACGCGGACAACCCGCTGCGCTATCGCGAGCTCGCGACGAACGCCGGCCGCGGCATCGACGGCGGGATCTGGCCCGCGCCACCCGAAGCGCAGGGCTTCGTGCAGCTCCACTTCGAAGTCGAAGACGTCGCGCAGAAGGTGACGGAGGCGACGCAGCTCGGCGCCGGCGTGCTCGTGCCGCCGCAGACGCTGCCGAACGGCGAGCAGATGGCGGTGCTGCGCGACCCGGACGGGATTCCCTTCGTGCTGCGCTCGCGGCCGAGAGCGTGATCGGGAGTCGCTCGAGAGGCGTTCAGTCTCCGCCGCCGCCGCAGCCGGAGCACCCCGAAGAGCCGCCGTCGCTGCTGCATCCCGAGCTGCCGCTATCGGAGCTCGCCTCCGCGGCATCGGCCGCGGCGTCGAACTCTTGGCGCAGCTCGTCGCCTCCGTCGCCGCCGCACGAGCTCCCCGCCCCCGAGCAGCCACCGGAGCTCGTGTCCGAAGCTATGCGGCGTTCGGCGCGCGCGAAGAGCGCGTCGTCGGCGGCACCTTGCCAGAGCAGGGCCGCAGCTCCGCAGAGTGCCAGGTGTCCGGCGTAGCGCTCGATCATCTGGCTGCGCTGCGCGGTATCGACGGGATGGGCGAGGGCTCGCTCCACCGAGTCGAGCTCGCGCTGCAGCGCCGCGGCGAGCTCATTGCCGCGCTTGCTGCGCCGTCCGGGGAACGAGAGGAAGAGATCGAGGAAGCCGTTGCGGAAGCAGCCCGCGAGGCGCGGAGAGTGCCCTACGAGGCGGAAGAAGTGCTTGGGACTGCGCGCCCGTTCGAACGCGACTTGCACGGCATTCGCCAGCAACGTGCGTACTTCGGGTCGCGCGCGGAGAGGCCCGAGGAAGACCTCTTCGTGACGGAGCGTTCGCGCGCTGGCGAACGCATCCCCGCGTCGGAGATAGCTCGCCTCGCCGTTGGCTTCGCGTTCGATCCGCAGCACGCGCCGCTGGAGGAGATGCGCGAGCGTCGCCTCCAGCGCCGGGCGCAAGCGCGCACGCGAGCCTTCCGTCAGCAGCAGGACCTCAGCGGGAGTCCACGCTTCGAGGAGCGTCATCGGAACCACCTCGAGAAACGCGGGATGCACCAGGTGCGCGCGCGATCGACGCGGACGAAGCGCGCCGCGCGGAAGCGCTCGCGCGCGGGAGGCCAGAGATCGAGGGGCGGCTCTTCCTCGAAGAGGCGCCGGTAGCTCGCGAGCGTCGCCTCGTAAGCCGAGCCGTAGCGCGCGGCCTCCGCCGCACCTCCGCGCGTCGGTCCGTGGTGCAGCTCGCGCCGCAGGACCTCTCCGCAGAGCTCGCGCCAATAGGACTCGGTGTAGAGGAGATGCAGGTGCCAGACCTGGTCCACCGCGTCGCTCGGAGTGCAGGGATGTCCGGCGACGCAGAGGAGCAGCAGGAAGCGCTTGTATTCCGCGATGGCGCGCAGCGCGTGCTCCTTCGTCCAGTCGTTCTCTCGCGCGAGGCGATCGCTGAAGGAGAACGCGGCCTCTGGATCATCGAGCTCGAAGCGCTGCAAGCGCTCCCAGATCGCGGTCGCCAGGGACTCGAGCGTGGGAGTCATGAGCGGTTACGATCGCGGATCGAGTTCTCGCGGACAAGGCTGGCCAATCTCTGCGCGCCGCGCCTCGCGGGACTCACCGCGCGCGCACCGGGAGTCTCAGGTGTCCCGATGCCGGGTCGCGTGGGCTCACGATGCCGACCTGGTAGTAGAGTCGCGACCATGCGCTCGGCCAAGCGCCGACCGGGATCACGCTCACGCTCACGCCTTGCATGTCTACGGGTGAGCCGGGCAGGCAGACCATCGTCCGAGGATCGAGGACGAGCAGGCCGGTGAAGCCTGGCAAGGCGAGCGGCGGGGCGAGCTCCGGACCGAAGCAGAGGATCACTTGGCTGCCGGGTTCCGCCTCGACGCGAATGCGCAGATATTCGGGTGCGGTGCTGCTCTGCGCGGGGGCGGGAGAGAGGAGGGCGGCCAGGGCGAGGAGTGCGGAGGGAAGGAAGGGATGCATGGCGATGCTCCTGTGAGTTGGCCCCGGCGAAGTGCCGGTGCCTTCGGCCTCAGGAGCACCGCGCCGAAGCGCGTGTCACGGTGGAGATCGGGGTTTCTCCTGCGGGAGGCGATCGGGCGGGGTCGCGACGAACTCGACGAGTTGGCCAGGTCGTGAGGGACTCCGGGATCGGTGGGGCGGTGAGCCACCCGCCGTCGGCGATGGCTGCGATGACGGCGATGAGGTCTGGGCGCCGACACTACGTCGTGGCACGTCGCCAGCACCGAGCCGGCGGGGGGAGCTCGCCGATCCGAAAGCGCCTCGGTCGCCGAGTCCCCGAGAGGAAGCGCAGCGAGCGGGTTCGGCCGCGGGGGAACGAAGACCGAGGCACTCTGGATCCTGGCGCAAGAGCTTGCCGCCATGCCCTGCACTTCGCGTGCGCCGCTCGAGGTGGCGAGCCGTCTTCTTTCTCTACGCCCTTTTTTTTGAGCCGCGGAGCTTGGAGAAGTTGCCGGATCCAGGACAGGCTGACGTGAGGCTATCACCGGGTTCGGATATCACCTCTCCCCCTGTTGCCCTCGCGAGCTCTCGCGGATCCGACATGAATACCGAGGCTCCTGCCCTGGAGAGCCTTGTCGCCGAAGCGCTGGACTACGTCGAGCGCGGTGACGAGGACGCTCTGCGCCGCCTGCGGGCTGCCCATCCGGCCCATGCCGAGGCCCTGGATCGCCGGCTGGAGCGCTTGCGCAAGATCGCGGCCCTTCCCGCGCCTCCCGAGCGAGCGCTGGACCGCATCGGCTCGTGCCGCATCCTCCGCGAGCTCGGCTCCGGCGGGATGGGCTGCGTCTACCTCGGCGAGCAGGATCGGCCCCTCCGCCGCCTCGTCGCGGTGAAGCTCCTGAAGAAGGAGCTGCTCTCGCCCGACGCCTTGACGCGCTTCCGCGCCGAGCGCAGCGCGATGGCGAAGCTGAATCACCCGGCCATCGCCACGATCTACGAAGCCGGCGAGAGCGCGGGGAACCCCTACTTCGCGATGGAGTTCCTGCCGGGGGAGATCGTCACCGTCGCGTGCGATCAGCGCCGGCTCCCGGTCCGCGCGCGCGTCGAGCTCGTCGCGCGGATCGCGGACGCGGTCCAGCACGCGCACCAGAACGGGATCCTCCACCGCGATCTCAAGCCCTCGAACGTGATCGCGATCGATCTCGACGGGGCGCTGGCTCCCAAGGTGATCGACTTCGGCCTCGCGAAGCTGATCGACCGCGAGCTCGAGCCCGAGGACGCCTCTCCGCGCACGGAGGTCGGGCAGATCCTCGGTACGCCGCGCTACATGAGCCCGGAGCAAGCGCGCGGGGACATCGAGCGCATCGACACACGCACGGATGTCTACGCGCTCGGCGTCCTGCTCTACGAGCTGCTGATCGGGCGCGCACCTCTCGATCGCTTCAAGAAGGGCAGCCTCTTCGAGATGCTGCGCGCGATCGATCGCCTCGACGGCCCGCGGCCGAGCGAGCACTTGGAGGTCCTCGGAGACGCGGCTACGCGCATCGCCGAGCTGCGCAGCACGAGCACCGCAGGCTTGCGCCGCGCCATCGCGGGCGATCTGGACTGGATCGTCGCGAAGGCCCTGGCCCACGATCCGGACCAGCGCTTTGCGAGCGCCTCCGAGCTGGCGGCGGACCTCCGCCGCGCGCTGGCGCACGAGCCGGTGCTCGCCGGGCCGCAGAGCAACCTCTATCGCCTGCGAAAGTTCGTGCGGCGGCATCGCAGCTCGGTGGCCGCTGGAGCGCTCCTCGTCGCCAGCCTCGTCGGCGGGCTGATCGCGACGCGCAGCCAGTCCCTCCGCGCGCAGGAGAACGACCTGCGCTCTCAGAAGCACCTCACCTACTTCGACGCGCTCGCCGACGCCGACGAGATCCAACGATTGATCGGCAGCTCCGAGCAGGAGATCTGGCCGGCTTTGCCGGCCGTTTTGCCGCGGATCCGCTCTTGGATCCAGGCGGCGGAGCGACTCCTCAAGCGCGAGGAGCTGTTGCGCGGGAACCTGGCGCAGCTCCGCGCCGAGCTCGGCGAAGAGGATGCGAGTGGCTCGGGAACGGGCTGGCGCTTCCGCGCGGAGCGCTTCCGCTACGCGCACGACGCGCTGGAGCAGGTCCTCGCGCGGCTCGCGGAGCTGCGAGTCCTCCGCGGCGTCGCGCGCGAGAACGAGCTCTGGGCGGAGGAGCTCGAAGTTCGCTCCCTGAGAAACGCCGAGGCTGCGTGGCAGAAGGCGCGCGCCGAGCTCGCCCGCGATCCTCGATTCGCGGGCTTCGTCCTGCCGGATCTGCTCGCGCTGGTTCCGATCGGCCCCGATCCGTCGACGGGCTTGCAGGAGTTCGCGCTCCTCAGTCCGCACGACGAGACGGCCCGACGCGAGCCCGACGGCACGCTTCGCATCGGAGAGCAGACCGGCCTCGTCTTCGTGCTCTTGCCCGGCGGCCGGTTCGCCATGGGCTCGGCGCCGGGGGGGCCGCAGGTCCCGAACGGCGGTCCGATCGCGCAAGTCCGCCGTGAAGAACAGCCCGTGCACGAGGTCGAGCTCGCACCCTTCCTCCTCTCGAAGTACGAGATGACGCAAGGTCAGTGGCTCCGCCTCGCCGGCTCGAATCCGAGCAAGTGGCATCCGGGCTCGATGGAAGGAGCGCGCGAGCCCCACAAGCCTCCGCATGACCTCTCGCATCCCGTCGGAGAGCTGTCGCGCATCGAAGCGGCACGCGTGCTGCGCCGCAGGGGGCTCGTGCTCCCGACCGAGGCGCAGTGGGAGTACGCGGCGCGAGCGGGAACACGGACGCCGTGGTGGTGGGGCGACTCACCCGAGGGCGTCGTCGGCGACGTGCTCGCCGCGAACTTCGCGGATCAGGATTACTGCACGGCGATCAGCGGCCAGGCGGAGGCCTTCATGCCTTGGCACGATGGCTACGCGACGACCGCGCCCGTCGACACGCTGCGCCCCAATCCCTTCGGCTTGCACCACGTCCTCGGCAATCTCTTCGAATGGGTGCGCGAGGACTTCTGCAACGGCTACGACGGCACGCTGACCCATGGCGCCGACGCCGAGCGCGAAGGCGGTCAGACGAAGGGCTCGGGGATCCTGCGCGGCGGCTCCTTGCTCTCTCGGCCGATGGGAGCCGATGCCAAGGGCTACGCCGCGCATCGCGTCGTGGGCGCGGAGCACGCGACGAACGGAGTCTTCGGAGTGCGGCCCGCGTTCCCCTGGCCATCGACTTCGAGATCCTAGTCAACACGCTCGGACTTTCACCGCCCCCCCTCTAGCTGCAAGGCACCCAAATGTCTCCCCGATCCATCCTGCTCGCATTGGTTTCGTTGCTACCCAGCACGCCTCTCGTCGCCCAGACGTCGCTCTTCCTTCCCCGGGAAGCGGAGACGACTCCGGGGGACGCGAATAACAGCTTCCCTTGGGGAAACCGCTCGAGCGGAATGCGGATCCAGCACCTGTACGAGAGCGGCGAGTTCACGCGCCAGGACATCACCTACCCGATCGTGATCACGGGGGCGCGCTGGAGAAGCGCCCCGGGACTGATTTCCACTTCATGGTCCGGCGGGAGCTACGCCAACGTGGAGATCTGCCTAGGTTCGGCGGCGAGGGCTGCCAGCGCCCCGAGCTCCAACTTCGCCACCAATCGCGCTGGGGACCACACGCTGGTCTATGACGGGACCGTGCCCTATCTCCCTGGCACGGGCAACGGCACCGGGATCCCTGGCCCCGTCGTCGTCGAGGTCGCGTTCGAGACCCCCTTCACTTACGACCCCACGGCGGGACGTGATTTCCTGTGGGAGGTCAGCTACCCCACGGGGTCGTGGAGTGGTGGTACCACCAGCATTGGTGATTTCTTCTCCATCAGCGCGGGCTCACGAGTGTGGAACAACACCGGCCCTGCAGCAATCTCCGGCGGGATCGGCACCTTTCGTGCGATGGCGGTCGAGCTCCTCTACGAACGCCGAGGCATCGACGAGGGTCCCCTGGTCGGCCTCCCCGTGACCCTCACGGCCCGCAGCAGCTCGCTCCCTCTCTCCGGCCGGATGCTGCAGAAGAAGTCCGGCTACGCACCGCTCGCCGACGTTGCGCCCCCCGCCGGGCGTCCCGATCTGCGCCACGACGTCGTCTTCGCGCTCGGCGGCCCCCCGGGCAGCGTCGAAGTCGATGCGCTGTCGCTCGGGCTCGACATGGTGCTCGCCGACGAGGCGACGGGTCGTTCTACATTGCCTCCCGGCGCCTGGGGCGCCGTTCTCTTCAGCGTCGATGGCGTGCAAGGCACACCTACCGAGGTCATACGGCGCGAGCTCGGCGCCGCCGACGGAGTCGCCGGCGACATCTTCACCCACATGATCCCGGGCAGCTCCCTGCCGTCGATCTACGCGAACCGGACCACGCGCGCGATGGACAGCACCGAGCTCGGGCTTTACGACGCCGCGACCGCGACGCGCGGCGCGGTGGAGACGATCGATGGCTTGGCGCACCTCTACGAGCTCGACGCCGACCTCGTGGCGACGCTCCCGAGCCAGCCGACGGTGTACTTCAGCCTCGACCCCAGCACCGTGCTCGCCTACGCGGCTGCGCCGTTCTGGAGCGGCACCTTGCCGAGCCCCGGCACGATCCTGCAACGCACGTGGCTGGGCTCGAGCTGGGGACCGGTCTCCGTGTTCCGCGCCTACGACCAACTCGGCCTCGTGATTCAAGACGACATCGACGCGCTCGGCGTCGATGAGGCGTCCTGCAAGCTGCTCTTCTCGATCACCACGAGCTCGCCGAGCGCGCTGAACTTCTCGCAGCTCCGCCTCTATGCGTGGTGCCTCGACGGCGGAACCGATTACGTGGGCGACTACCTCGTGGCGGACGGATCCGCGACGGTCGCGAGCAGCATGGGAACCGGCGAGAGCTCGACCGGCCTCGGCCCGAAGACCAACGTCACCTCCCTCTGCCCGGAAGACCCCGGCCGTGGCTGGAGCTTGCTGCCCGCCACGCAGGGGAACTACTTGCCCTTCTCGACAGGGCAGCCGCTCGCCCCACTCCCGATCGAGGGCTTCCCGCCTCGGCTCTCGTCGTCGCTCTTCCGCACCTGCACGCGTGCTGGTACGCCCGCGATCATGACCGCGATGGTCGGCTGGCCCTCGCCCAACACGGTCCGCGCCGACGGCATCGCCATCTTCTTCATCTATCTCCCCGGCACGGCGCCCTATCCGATCTTGAGCGTCGCGCGCTCCTCCTCGCCCACCTGGCCGCTCGCGGGGGCGCCGATTACGCTCGAGTTCCCGTTGCCCGACACGACGCTCCTCGGCGTCGAGATCGATGGCTGGTGGGTGGCCGCGAGCCTGAGCGGCGAGCTCGCGCAATCGCCGCCCGTTCGGCTCGCCCTCTGATCGCGCGGGGTTCGAAAGCATGAGTGGCGAGCAACCGGATCGCGCCGAGCTGGAGCGCTTGCTGGTGAAGCACCTGCCCTCGCTGCAGGCCTATGTGCGCCTGAAAGCGGGAGCGCGTGTGCTGGACAAGGAGTCGGTCTCCGACCTCGTGCAATCCGCTTGCCGCGAGGTGCTGGCCGACGCTCCGCGCTTCGAGCTGCGCAGCGAGAACGAGTTCCGCGGGTGGCTCTTCCAGCAGGCGCTGCACAAGATCTTCAACAAAGACCGCGATCTGCGCGCCGCGCGCCGCGACGTGCGTCGCGAGATCGCGGGCGGCGGCAGCGGCGGGGACGAGGTCGAAGTGCTGAGCCTCGTCTACGACCGCATCGCCTCGCCGAGCCGCATGGCCTCGGCGCGCGAGCGCGTCGAGCGCTTCGAGAGCGCGCTCGCGAAGCTCCCCGAGGACTATCGCGAAGCAGTGATGCTGCGCCACCTGTTGGGACTCGAGTACGGCGAGATCGCCCAGCGCCTGGAGCGCAGCGAGGGGGCGACGCGGAACCTCGTCCACCGCGGGCTCGCGCGCCTCGCGGAGGAGATGGGCGAAGTGGACGACTGAGGTCCGCGGTCCGCAGGCGAGCCTCGCGGCTCCCGCGACTCGGCGACCACGGGGTGTCCGGCTCTCGACCGGATACCCCGTGCGGCTTCCTGGGCCGTTCGCGGAACGCGCGAAGCAGAACCGCGCTGCGCCTGTGACGGCGGCTGATCCGCGGTGCTCCTGCACCCGTCTCGCGCGTCTCGACTCCGGCCTGGGTGGTCGGGGGACGCGCTCAACGGAGCGACCCAGCTAGCGGTCGCCTTGCGGAGAAGCACTCATGCAACGCCTCGCCAACCACCGCCGCCTCGGCGCCCTCGCCTTCGGCCTCCTCGCCTCGCCGTCCTTGCTTGCGCAGGAGGTCGATGCCTCCTACGGCAAGGCCTTCGGCAACGACTACGCCGGGGCCGAGCTCCTGATGAGCGCCGGCGCCGCCTTCGACACCAGCAGCGCCTCGTACGGTTTCCTGCGCTACGAGGCCGAGCTCTCGGCCTCGCTCGACGCCGAGCTGCGCTTGCTCGAATCGCGCCTCGAGGCCGTGCGTTTCCGCGCGTCGGCGAGCGCGGAGCGCGCGCCCAGCGCTTACGCCAACTGGGGCTCGGGCTGGGTGGCCTCGTACCGGGGGAGCGCCGAAGCCTCGGCCTCCCTGTGCCTGGCAGGAGTGACGGTCTACACCTCGCCCTCGTCGTGGTCGACCGACGGCACGCTCGAGCTGAGCCTGGACCGCACGCTCGGCCCTTACGACATCTTCCCGGTCGATCCGGAGATCAAGCTCTGGGCAGGGCCGATCCCATCACGATCACCGGGAACGCCGGCGCCGAAGCGGAGCTCGGCTGCTCGTTCGAGCTCGACGCCGCCAACACGAAGCTCACGGTGGGCGGCAGCGCGGAGGGTTTTCTCTACGGCTGGGCGGGGGTCCACGTCGGCGTCGCCTGCCTCTACATCGGCGCGGATCTCCGCCTCGAGTTCGGTCGCTCGGAGCTCAGCTTGGACATCGCCGCGAGCTCGGGCGTGCTCGGCGGGACGCTGCGCTACGGCATCACTCCGGTGCGCCTCATCCTCGACCTGGTCGTGAGTGCTTGCGTGGCGCGCAAGAGCTGGACGCTCGTTGACCTCGCGATGGACGAGATCACGGGCAGCAAGCGCCTCTTCTGATCGAAACCGCGTGAGCAACTCAGGAGACGGACCCATGATCCCCGCACCTACGACCTACGCCGCCGCAGCGGCGCTCCTCGGTGTCGCGCTCTACCTCGCCCTCGCTCCGAGCGCCCCGCCCTCCGGCGGGGCGCGGGAGCGGGTCGCTCTCGCCACGCCGCCGGCGCTCGCGCCGGCGGGCGAGACGCTCGGCAGCGAACCTCGCGAGCTCGCGCAGCGAGCCACGGCGCTCGACACTGCGGAGCCCACCGCGAGCGCGCGACGCGTGCGCTTCCAGTGGGATCAACAGGTCTCCATCGGCGATCGCACGGGCGCCGGCTCGGAGCTCCGCTTGCGGATCGAGGGCGTGATGCGCTGGACGCCGCTCGCGCAGTACGCGGGAGAGCAGACCATCGAGCTCGCCTTCGAGGAGATCTCGGCGTCGGCCGATCTCGGCGCCGAAGGGCAGGTCGCGCTGAGCGATCTGCAGCAACAGCTCGCTCATGCGGCCGTTCTCTACGCCGACGCGAGCGGCTGGCCGCTCGGCTATCACTTCCCCGCGGAGCACTCCGCGCGCACCCGCAACTTCGTGCGCTCCATGGCTACGGCGCTCGCGTTCCCCATCCCGGACGACGGGGCGATCCTCGAGCTCGCGGGCGCGGATGCCGGCGGTGCCTTCGCGGCGGAGCTCGAGCTCCGGCTCGAGCCGAGCGGCGCGCGGCGCGTCGAGAAGCGGAAGCACGTGCGCGCCGCGCGCGAGGACGTCGCGCCCCGCGGCGATGTGGTGCCGAGTGGACGTGGAACGGCCCGCTTCCCCGATGCGCGAGGCCCCTGGATCTCTGCGGAGTACGTCGAGGATCTCTTCGCGCGGGTCGAGCTGCCCGGCGCGAGGATGGAAGGACGTCTCACGATCCGCGCCGACCTCGTGGAAGAGCAGAGGGTTCGGCTCGCGGGAGAGGAACACGCGGCGTGGAAGCTCGAGCGCCACGCGCTGGCCGGCGACGCCGAGCGCGACGACGACGCCGCCGGCGCCCAGGCGCGACGCGAGCGAGAGCAGATCCGCGACCTTCACGCGTTGCCCCTCGCGTTCGAGCTCGCCTCTCTCGTGCAGTCCGGTGCGCGGAAGAGCGAGCGCTTCGCTCAGGCCTGGCGCGAGCTGCGTCTCGTCCTCGAGCACGACGAAGCGCAGCTCGCGGAGATCCGCCATCTGATCGAATCAGGTGCCTTTCCGACCGAGGTCGTGGACGCCGTGCTCGCCGCCGTGGGCGCCGCTGCGCGCCTCGAAGGGCGACGCTGGCTCGTCGATCTCGCACGGCGTGAAGCGCTCGCGGAGGAGACGCGCTCCTCGGCGCTGCGCTCGCTCTTCCAGGGCGAGGCTCCCGCAGCCGAGATCCGCAGCGCCGTGCGCGAACTCACGAGCACCATCGCGGATCCACGGAGCGAAGCAGGTCGCACGGCGCTGCTGCTCCTCGGTCGATACGCCGCCCAGGCGGACGAGGAGGGCGAGCGCGCCTGGGGCGCCCTCGTCGCCAGCGCTGCGCGCTGCGCCGAGCAAGCTCTCCTCGAGACGTGGATCCATGCGATCGCCAACTCGCGGCGGTCAGAAGCGCGCGCGCTGATCGAAGCGCAGCTTCGCTCTTCGAACGCCGGCGTTCGCCGTGCCGCAACGCTCGCGCTGCGGGATCTCGGGGGCCGCTGAGCTTCGATCTCGAGCGCGCGCGGTCGAAGACCCTGCAGTGGCACGAACGCTCGGAGAGGAGGCCTCGATCGACCCGCGACGGTAGGGCCGTCCAAGGTCCGCGGCAGGTTCGGGATCGCGAACGAACGCTCGATGCTCCCGTTCCATCACCGCCCCGCGAGTGGCCTGAATCCCTCTGCGGAGCCGCAACTCACGGCTCTCGTCCTTCCTGGCAGCGTTGCTGCTCTTCGGTGTCTTCCGAATACGGCTTCGGTCAACGCGCCGTGCCAGGCAGGCCGAGACCAGCTAGACCGCGCTCCGCGCCCCTACTGCACCGTGATCAGCAGCGTCTCCGTCGTCCGGAACGGCACCCCGAACAACGACGTCGGGCAACCGAGGCCAGCGCCGATATCGAGCCCCTGCGCCGCCACCGTCCCGCCGACGAGCAACGCATCGCAGGGGATCGTCAGGTTCACGTTGCCGAACGGCAGCACCACGAGCGCAGGCATCGCGACGCCGAGGCTGCAGGTGCTGGTGGAGTTCGTGCAGAGCGCGAGCGGCGTGGACGGGAAGCCGAAGAGCATCAGCGGGGCGCCCTGCACGTTGCTCATCGCGAGCGTGATGCGGCGGCCCAGCGCCGGCACGTCGTTCGTGCCGAGCGTCGTGCGCAGCACGCGATTGGGGCAGCTCGTGTCGAGCGTGGTGACGCCGCCGCTCGTCGCGCGGATGTCGACGAGCGCGCCGCCGAGATCGCGGCCGCCGTTGCCGATCTGCTGCCAGACGACGAGGGCTTCACCGGGTGAACCGCCGCCGCTGCTCTGTGTCGCGATCTTGACACTGCTATGTGCGACACCGGAGGCCGCGTTCGACAGCGCGAGATGGCCCTCGTGGAAGACGATCGAGGAGCCGGTGTCGAGGAAGGTCGCCGCGAAGGGGCGGGGCACACCGGGCGCCGCTCGACTCGGAGTACGCGTAGACGTAGCGGCAGCCGTCGAAGCCGATCGAGGGCGAGGTCTGATCGGCGGCGAGGTTCACCCCAGGCTCGAGCTGGCTCAAGGCGATCACCGGCCCGCTCTGGATCCACGAGCTCCGGGGGCGCGCGATGCGGGTGCCCACGATGTCGCTCTGCGTGCGCGGCACGGCGTCGTCGCGCTGCCAGACGAGGAAGAAGCTCTCGCCATCGCCGGCGGCGGCCGGGCGCACGTCGCGACCGAGCAGGGGAGCGGTGAGCGGCGTCGCGTTCTGCACGACCTGGAAGTTCTCGCTCACGATGGCGAAGAGGATGTCGTCGGCGCCGCAGGGGCTCGTGTTGTTGCGGTTCCAGGTCGCGATCCAGCGGCGATGGGGGCCCGAGTCCTTGCTGACGCGCGGCGGCGTCGTGCAGCCGACGGCGCTGCTGATCGGGCCGGGTGGGAGGACGGTGCCGCCGACGGTGTAGCCCGCGCCCATCACGCTGATGTCGGGGACGGCGAAGCTGGGATCGGTGAGCAAGAACACGATGAGGAAGCGATCGCTGCCCGCGCTGGAGCCGCCGACGTCGGTCGCGCCGACGCTGCGCGTGAGATCGCCGGGGAAGATGACCTCGATGCTCTCTTGCGTGGTCGAGCTCGCATGGCGCTCGCGGCAGCGCACGCGATCGAAAGCGTCCGACTCGCTCCAGACGACGAGGAAGCGGCCCGCCGACGCGCAGGAGGCGACCGACGGGGAGTGGGCGAAGTTCGAAGCGGATTCCGCGTACACCGTGTCGAGACGGGTAGTTCCATTCCCGCTGTAGCGGTGGCAGCGGATGTCGGAGTCGGTCTGCGAGAGGCGCTCGCGGCAGACGACGAGCCAGACGTCGCTCGTCGCGTCGTAGGCTGCGTCAGGCTCCGTCGTGTCGGTCGCCGCGGTGTCGATGGCGAAGGTGCGCAGCACGGGGTCGATCACCAGCGGATAGCTCGCGTTCGCGAGGAACTCCGCCGGCACGTGCAGCGCGATCTCGCCGCCCTCGAGCGCGAGCGCGAGCGCGAGCGTGGCACGCGCGCCGCGCGCGTCGATCGCGACGGCCTCGCCGTAGCGCACGACGCCGAGCCCGGGCTGCTCGAAGACGAGCTCGCCGTCGCGCTGCTCGCGGAGCCGCAGATCGGTGCGGAGCGCCAAGCGCAGCTCGAGCGCGCCGGTTCCGAGCGGAGCGTCGAGGACGAAGCTCTGCTCGGCGCGCTCGGGTTCCAAGTCCCAGGTCTCGACGAGGGGCGAGCGCTCGATCGAGATGCGCGCGCCCTCGACCTGCGGCGCGCTCGGCGGAGCGAGCGAGAGCGATTGCTCACCGCAGCGCAACGAGCGCAGCTCGAGCTCGAGCGGATAGCTCCGCGGTGCGCGCGAGCCGAAGAGCGGGACGTAGGTCGCGCGGCCCTTCTCGAAGCCGAGCTTGTAGGTCGTGCCGCGGGCCCAGAGCTCGCCGGCTTCGTTCGGGCGATCGACGAAGAGGCCCTCGAAGCGCGCGCTCGGATCGATGTTCGGCGCGGGCTCCTGCGCTCCTGCGCGAAGGTCGAGCACACACGCTGCCGTGAGGAGGACGAGGGGGAAGAGCGGGTGACGTGCCATGGCAGGCGTGCTCCTACTGCACCGTGATATGCAGCGTGTCGGTCGTGCGGAACGCGAGGCCGAAGACGGCGGTTGGGCAGCCGAGACCCGCGCCCAGATCGAGACCTTGCGCGGCGGCCGTGGCGCCCACGAGCTGCGGCTCGCAGGGGATGACGAGGCTCAGGCCCGCCGCAGGCAGCACCACCGCTGCCGGCTGAGCCACGCCCAGCGAGCAGGTGGCGGCGAACGTGGTGCAGAGCGGGACCGGAGTCATCGGCAAGCCCACCATGAGCAACGGCGTCCCGGCTACGGAGCTCAGCTCGAGGCGGATCGTGCGGCCGAGCGCCGGGGTTCCGATGCAGGCGATGTCCGTGCCGAGCGTGCGGCTCGGGCACTGTGTCGCGACGCTGCTGACGCCGCCGCTCGTCGCGCGGATGTCGAAGTGCGCTGCGCCGAGATCGCGACCGCCGTTGCCGATCTGCTGCCAGACGGCCATGCCGAGGCCCGGTGCCGCCCCCGTGCTGCCCAGCGTCGCGACGCGCACGCTCGAGTGCGCGACGCCGGCGGCGGCGTTGGTGAGCACCCGGTGTCCTTCGAGGAAGCTCAGCGTCACGCCGATCAGCGCGAAGGTCGCGCCGTGAGGTCGCGGCGCTCCGCCGCTGCTGCTCTCGGAGTACGCGTAGAGATAGCGGCAGCCATCGAAGGCGATCGAAGGAGCCGTCTGATCCGCGGCGAGCGTCGTCCCCGGCTCGATCTGGGTCAGAGAGAAGACCGGCGAGATGCGCGCCCAGATGCCGAACTGGAGTCCCACGACGGTCCCGGCGATGTCGCTCTGGGTCCGCGGGATCGCGTCATCGCGCTGCCAGCAGACGAAGAAGCGCGTGCCTTCGCTCGCCGCGACGGGGCGCGTGTCGCGGCCCGCGGTGGTTCCCGAGACCGTCGTCTCCGCCTGCTCGAGCGCGCCGTTCGAGCGCAGGATCGCGAAGCGGATGCTCTGCCCGGAGCAGGGTGGGGCCGAGGTCGCTGCCCAGGTCGCAAGCCAGAGGTCGTTCGTACCGCTGTCCTCACTGATGCGCGGCGCGCCGGTGCAATGCAGCTCGCTGCTCAAGAGGCGCAAGCTCGCGGCGGCTCCGCCGCGTGGGACGATCATGCTCTGCGCCAGAGCGAAGAAGCCGGCATTGCTCGTCGGCAGGATCGACGCCTCGCGGAAAACCACCGCGAAGTTGGCTGTGGCGAGACGCGAGCCGCCGATGTCGAGCGACTCGAGCCGCGTTCCGACGGAGGCTCCGTGCAAGAAGCGCGACGCTCCCTGCACGGTCGAGGTCGCGGTGCGCTCGCGCACGAAGAGCTGTGACGGAGCGGAGGCGGGCTGCGTGATCCAGCCGACGAGGAAGGTCTGCGTGCGGCGGTGATTGGCCGTCGCCGGATGCAACGCATCCGACGTGCTCGCCTCGGCATACACCACGTCGAGCACGCTGGAGCCGTTGCCGGCGACGCGCAGGCACTTGATGTCGCCATCGCCTTGCGCGACGACCTCGCGGCAGACGACGAGCCAGGTGTCGCTGGTCGCGTCGTAGCAGACATCGGGATCGGTGGTGTCGTTCGCCGAGGTGTCGACGGCGAAGGTGCGCAGCACGGGGTCGATCACCAGCGGGTAGCTCGCCCTTGCGAGGAACTCCGCCGGCACGTGCAGCGCGATCTCGCCGCCCTCGAGCGCGAGCGCGAGCGGGGCACGCGCGCCGCGCGCGTCGATCGCCACGGCCTCGCCGTAGCGCACGACGCCGAGCCCGGGCTGCTCGAAGACGAGCTCGCCGTCGCGCTGCTCGCGGAGCAAGAGATCGGTGCGGAGCGCCAAGCGCAGCTCGAGCGCGCCGGTTCCGAGCGGAGCGTCGAGGACGAAGCTCTGCTCGGCGCGCTCGGGTTCCAAGTCCCAGGTCTCGACGAGGGGCGAACGCTCGATCGAGATGCGCGCGCCCTCGACCTGCGGCGCGCTCGGCGGAGCGAGCGAGAGCGATTGCTCACCGCAGCGCAACGAGCGCAGCTCGAGCTCGAGCGGATAGCCCCGCGGCGCGCGCGAGCCGAAGAGCGGGACGTAGGTCGCGCGGCCCTTCTCGAAGCCGAGCTTGTAGGTCGTGCCGCGGGCCCAGATCGCCCCGCTCTCGGTCGGGCCATCGACGAAGAGGCCCTCGAAGCGCGCGCCGAGGAGCGAGAAAGGGGGCGCCGTGGGGCGAGCTTCGTCCTGCGTGCGTGCCAAGGGGGCGAGGAACGCGGGAAGGGCGAGGCAGAGCGAGGCGGCGAAGGCGGGCAGGCGGTTCATGGGAGCGCTCCGAGAGGAACGCCCGGAAGACGCGATCCGCCCCCGGAGAGGGACAGCTCGTTTCGCGAGCATGGCGATATCTGGCTGGGGCGGCTCGGTGGTGATCGCTCGCTTCGAACGCGCAAAGGGGAATCGGGACTCGTGCACTCAGCGACCCTTCCTCGACGATCCCTCCTCAACCCGTGCGATTCCGCAGGGCCCACTCATGAATCTCGGACTCTTCGCCGGCACCGTGTTCCGCCCGGATGGCCGGCGCGCCGCCGGCGCTTATCTTCGCGTGCGTTCGGTGATGACCGACGCGGGGTTCCTCGGGGTGCGTGGTCTCGGGCACTTTCGCGAGATCGAAGGCTACGCGGATGCCCGCGGGCGCTTTCTCCTGAGCTACGCCTGGAGTGGCCCGGACTTCGGCGAAGCCGCCCAGAACGCGCGCGTCCACTTCGTGGCTTGGATCGAGAAGGGCGGTCGGAACCTCGCGAGCGCGACGGGCTTGGCCAACACTCAACTGGCGAAGAACCTGACCGGCATGCTCGGCTTGAACCAGTTCGAATCGACGCTCGATGTGGCGAGCTTCGGCAAGGACTTGATCGACGCCTATCGCAAGCTGAAGTCGCATCCCATCGTGAGCCTGGGCATGGCGACGACGGAGAACTGGATCTTGCTGTCGACCAGCGACGTGTACCTGTCGGCCTGAGAGGCTCGAGCCCGATCTCGCAGAGCGGCGACGGGGAGCGAGTCCGCTCGACAGGCCTTCCGCTGTCGGCAACCGAGGAGCGCGCAGCGCCATCGCGAGCACGCGCGCCGCGAAGAGCCCGTTACGCGCGCGGAACGACTCGCGGCGCCCCCCGCCGAGTAGCGGAGAGCGGCAAGCCTGAACCTGCCTTCAGAATGAGGCGTGCTCTCCGCTGCTGGCACTGCCCTTGCCAGGCGCGCCGCATCCACCGCTCACGGAGTCCCGCCATGCCGAGCCGCGCGCTCGAGACCCTCGCGTTCGCCCTGCTCTCCACTTCGTCGCTCCTCGCGCAGCAGCCGAGTGCGAAGCCGACCCTCGGCGATCCGAAGCAAGGCGAGGTCCACCTCCAGACGCGCGGCGACTGGAACACCACGCTCATCCATCAGGGCGAGGCCGGCGTCTGGTGCGTGAAGGCGCTGACCGTCTTCCCTCAGTACGGCTGCCCCGAGGTGGTGGGCCTCGACGACAAGGGGCGGCTCCTCGTGTTCACGTCGTACAGCGGCAAGTGGACGCCTGCCGAGTCGGTGAAGGACGGCACCTGGCTCGGCGGCATCGCGCAGGTCGATCTCGATCCGACGGTGCCGGGCACCGAGCTCTACACCGGCGGCAATGGCGGGAACCTCTATCGCGTCATCACGCGACCCGAACCGCGCGGCGCCTCGCGCTTGGAGTCGCTCGAGATCGGGCATGTCCCCGCCGACGACATCCACACGATGATCGGCGGCGAGCTGCTGCCCTCGCGACCGGGCGAGGAGCTGCTCGCGTTCACCGGCTCGGGCCAGCTCTACGCGATCGAGCACCGCGGCGCTGGCGAAGACGCCGAGAGCTCCGCGTTCGCGTTGCGGCGCCTCGCCGAGCTGCCGGGCCGCGTGCGCGACGCGGTGATCCTGCCGGCGCGCGCGGGCGAAGCGCCGTGGATCGCCTGCGTCAGCCGCTCGCAGGAGATCTTCCTCGTCCGGCTTTCGACGGCGGGCCTCGAACAGAAGCCGATCTCGAGCGAGGGCATGGGCACCGGGCGCATCGCGCTGCGCGCGCGCGATCCAAGGCTGCCCTCTGTTCCGTTCGTGCTCTACGCGACGCGCGATGAAGGCGTCATCCTGCGCTTCGAAGGGACGCCCGAGAGCGGCTGGAAGCGCGAGATCATCTACGCCGGACCGCAGGGGCCGCGCGGCATCGCTGCGGGGCGCTTCGATGCCGATCCCGCGGTGGAGACCGTGGCGATCTTCGGCTACTCGAAGAAGGTCGAGCTCCTCGCGCGGAAGGGCGAGGGCCCTTGGACCGCGGAGACGATCTACGACGACGCCGAGCAAGGGCACTGGATCACCGCCGCCGAGCTCGATGGTCGGAACGCGACGGACGAGCTCGTCTGCAGCGGCTTCGGCGGCAGGATCTCGCTGCTCGCGCGGAAGCCCGGCTACGGCTTGCCCGGCATCCCCGCGATGCGCGAGGGCGCGACCTCGGAGGGGACGAAGCGGGAGACGGCGGCGCTGCTACCTCTGCACGAGCGCGCGCCGCGTCTCGCCGCGAAGGGTGCGGCGGTCGCGACGAGCAAGCTCTCGCCACTCTGCTACCAGGGCGGCTTCGAGACGAAGAACCTGGTCTACGAGACGCTGGTGCGGCGCGACGAGCAGGGGCGCCTCGCGCCGCGGCTCGCCGAGAGCTGGACGATCGAGGATGGCGGCCGGCGCTATGTGTTCACGCTGCGCAAAGGTGCCCGCTTCCACGACGGGATGGCGGTTACGGCCGAGGCGGTGCGCACGCACTTCCGCCGCTGGGTCGGCTTGCCCGAGCACGGCTGGCTGCTCTGCAACGAGCGCATCGTCGGCGTGCAGGCACTCGACGAGCGACGCGTCGCGATCGAGCTCGATCGCCCGCACGCGCTGCTGGAAGACCTCTGCGCGATCAACCCCTGCGCGATCCGCGGCCCGGGTTCCCTCGACAAGGAGGGCGAGCACGTGCGCGCGATCGGCAGCGGGCCCTTTCGCTTAGTCGGCGTCGCCGAGGAGGGGCGCGTCTTGCGCTACGAGCGCTTCGACGCGCACCCCGAAGCCGCGGAGCTCCCGCCTCAAATCGACCTCGTGCGCTTGGAGAAGGATGCGAGCGACGATCCGCTCGCGGCGCTCGAGCGCGGCGAGGTCGATCTCGTGCTGAGCTCGTGGCTCGTACGCGTCGACGCCGCGCGCGTTCGCGCGCTCGAGCGAGACGCGCGCTTCCATGTCGCGAGCGGTCCGGGCTCGTGCGTGATCTCGCTCGTCTTCGAAGCGCAGAGCGGCCCGTGCGCCGAGCTCGCGCTGCGCCGCCGCATCGCCGCGGCGATCGACCGCGAGGAGCTCGTGCGCGAGCTCGAGCACGGTCTCGCCGACGCCACGACGACGTGGGCCGCGCCGTCGATCGCGATCTGGCCGCGCGGCACGAGCGCGCACGCGCAGGACGCGAGCACGCGCTCGCCGCTCGCGCTCGAGCGTCCGCTGCGCATCGGCCCTGCGCGCGCGGGCTATATGCCCGCCGCGTTGCCGCTTCACCTCGCCGCGCAGCTCACGCGCGCCGGCATCCCGGCGGAGGCGCTCGCCGAGGCGCGGCCGGATGTGCCGATCGATCTCAGCCTCGACATCACGCACGGCGCGCCGTACGACCCGTGGAGCACGCTGATGAGTCGCTTCGGCCCGCCGCCGCGCGGCACGACGGCCGAGACCTCGAAGCGCCAAGCGGGCTCGGCCGCGCTGCATTCACTCGTCGCGCGAGCGCTCGCGATCCCCGACGAAGCGCAGCGCGAGGCGCTCTACGCCGAGATCCAGGCCGAGCTCGACGCCTCGCTGCCGATCGTCCCGCTCTACGCGCCACGCCGCGTCGCGATCGCGCGCGCCGAGCTGCCGCTGCCGCGCGAGCTCACGAACGACATGTATGGAGTGGACCTGCGCTTCCTCGGGGCGCCGCGCTGAGAGGGTTCCTCAGCCGAGCCTCTCGCGTGCGAAGCGGCGCCAGTCGAGCGCTTCGACTCCCGGCGCGAGCGCGGTTGTCTCGGGCGCCGTCCGTGACTCTTCGTGCACGACGAGGAGCTCGTGGTTCTGCCGTCTCCCCTTCCGCTTGCCGCTGTCGGCGAGCAAGCGGCGCATCGGATCGGCCATGCCAGGTCGCGGCGTCTGCGTCGCCTTGACCTCGATCCAGCGCGTGCGGCCGCTGCCCAGCGGCATGGCGAAGTCGACCTCGAGCCCGGACTGATCGCGGAAGTAATAGAGCTCGCGGCGCTTCCCGTGGTGGAGCTGCGCCTTCACGATCTCGGAGGCGACCAAGCCTTCGAAGAGCGCGCCGCGGAACGGAGAGCGCGCGAGCTCGCTCGCGCTCTCGATCCCGAGCAGATGGCAGGCGAGCCCCGAGTCGGCGACGTAGAGGCGCGGGCTCTTCACCAGGCGCTTGCCGAGGTTGTCGAGGAACGGCGGCACGAGGAGGATCTGTCCCGTGGCCTCGAGAATATCCAGCCAGCGCGAGACGGTGGGCACGCTCACGCCGATGGGCGCGGCAAGGTCCGTCTTGTTCAGGATCTGGCCGTGGCGCGTCGCAACGAGCGTGAGGAAGCGCCGGAACGTGGAGAGATCCTGCACCGCCGTGATCGATCGCACGTCGCGTTCGAGGTAGGTCTGGAGATACGACGCAAACCACAGCGCGGAGGCGCGTGGGCGCGCTAGCACCTCGGGATAGCCGCCGCGCAGCAAAGTGACCTTGTCAGACTCGCGGGCCGAGATCGGCAGGAGCTGCAGCACGGCGGCCCGGCCCGCCATCGACTCGGTCACGTTCCGCATCAAGCCGGCTTCCTGCGAGCCCGTGAGGAACCAGCGCCCCGTCCGACGCGGGTGCTCGTCGATGCGGCTCCGCACATAGGCGAACACCTCGGGGACGTTCTGGATCTCGTCGAGGATCGCGGGGAGGCGCAGGCTCGAGAGGAATCCCTGGGGATCCGCTCGGAATCGTGCTACGACGTCCGGAGCTTCGAAGAGCTGATAGCTCGCTTCGGGAAACGCCCGTCGCAGCAGCGTGGTCTTGCCGGCTCGGCGCGGGCCGGTGAGTACGACGGCGGGGAAGTTCTTCGCGGCCGAGAGGAGGACGGAGCTCAGTTCGCGGGCGATCGGGCGCATATGTGTTTCCTAACATCGGATGTCAGGAAACACAAATGGAGCGCGGCGCCCGGAAGGCCACCGGACCGGCCACTGCCACTCACTTCCTCCGCCCACACCACCCCGGGAACCCGCCCTTCCCCTGCTCCGCATGCGCGCCGAGCACGATGGCCCACGACGCGGTGCTCCACACCTCGCCCACGCTGACATCGGTGTTGCTCTGCATGAGCAAGCTCTCGTGCCAGGGGCGCGGCTGGAACGAGCCATCGGGGGAGCGCGCGAGGAGGAGATCGCGCTGCAGGCCGCCGGCCCAGAACTCGGAGGCGGCCTCCTTGCCGAGCGCGCTCGCGGCGACGCCGGCCAGCAGCACGTGCTGCTGCAGCGACGCGTGACCGCCTTGCGTGTCGGCGATGTGCTTCCGCACGTAGTCGCGCATCTTCTCGGTGTAGGGATGGTCGGCGCGGCCGAGGCCCAAGGCCGCGAGCCAAGTGCCGGCGGTGCGACCGATGTTGCCTTGTCCTTGCTGGCCGCTCGCGGTCGAGTAGCCGACGCCGCCGTCTTCGCCCGCGGATTGCTGCGCGTACGCGAAGAGCTTCTCGAGCACGGACTTCTCGACCTTGCAGCCGGCTTGATGCAGCACGCTCAAGCCGGAAGCGACGTAGGCTGCGAGGATGTTGAGCTCGATGTAGCCCAAGGCGTTCTTGCCGCCGGGGCCGTGGCCGTAGCCGCCGCTCTGCTCTTGTCGCTTGCAGAGGGTGTCGGCGATCTGCTGTAGCTCTGCGTTCGCCTTCTTGCCCGATGCGAGTGAGAGCTCGCCGAGGAAGAGCGCCGCGTGCGCGAAGCCCCAGGTGGATTGATCCCAGTTGGCGCCCTGGCCGAACGACATGTCGTTCGGCGTCTCGAGCCCGCGCAGGACGAACGACTGCGCTTCGGCGAGCTGGCTCTTGTACTTGCCCTTCGTCAGCGAGCTGCCGCCGCCGATCCAGGCCAGGCCCGCGAGGCAGGTCTGCACGACGGCGCCGTTCTTGCCGCCCAAGGTCTCGGGATAGCCGCCGCCGACCTGGCGCTCGGCGAGCCACGCCAGAGCGTCGTCGAGGAGCTGCTGGCGCATCTTGCCCGTCTCGGGCGCGATCGCGTGCGGGCCCTGCTTCTTCAGCTTCAGCGCGAGCTCGAGCGGCTTCTCGGCGCGCTCGACGAGCAGAGTGAGCTTGCCGTCCGCGGATTCGGCTCTCTGGATCGCGCGCGCGAGCGGCGCGAAGCAGCCGGGATCGAAGCGCTGGCCGTCGACGCCGACGATCACGTCGTCGAGGGCGAGCCCCGCCTTCTGCGCCGGACCGCCGCCGAAGAGCGCCCGGACGACCAAGCGCTTCGGGCCATCGTCGCCACCCTTCTCGCCGGAGCTCTCGAAGCGGCGCTGACCGCTCTGCCGCTCGAGCGCGGGCTCCTCGCGATCGGCGTCCCAGGCCTTCGCGCCGAGCGGGCCCAAGTTGAAGAGGTCGCGGCGCGCGAAGCTGCCGGCTTCGGCGCCGACGCCCCAGGGCCACTGCACGTGCTCGGCGGGCTTCTGCGCGGCGAGCGGAGCGGAGAACGCCGCGCTGAGCAGCAGCGCGGCGACGGCGGAACGGGAGGAAGCAGCCATGCGATGGCGACTAGGTTGCCGTCGGATCGCCGCCGCGCAAGCCTCGGATCGGCGCAGGGGAGGCGGCGCAGGCCGCCTCCCCTCGAGCTCGCTCTTCCGCGGATCAGCGCGCGGGCGGTGTCAGCTCGCGGATCACCGCGCCCTGCGTGTCGGAGAGCACGAGCACCGCGTAGCGCTCGACGTTCGTCGCGCCCTCGCCGGAGATGGACGCGTAGTCGAAGCGGCCGCGGAGATCCGTGTAGCCGTCCTTGTGGAAGCGCACCTTGCCTCCCGGCTCCTTCGCGTAGACCTTCACGTAGACCTTGGGCAGCGGCTGCTTCGAGGCCGCGTCGCTGACCTGCACTTGGCCGTAGCTCTCGATCCAGCGTACGGCGAGCGAGTTCGCGTAGAACGGCGTGCGCCGGACGAGGCCGCCGCCGGCGAGCTCGATCCAGACGTTCTTCGCGCGGAACTCCGCGGGCAGCTCGAGGAGCTGCTCGCTCTGGCCCGCGGGCAGCTCGAGCGCGCGGCTCTGGTTCGGCTTCACGTAGGCGAAGGAGCCCGTTGCCTGGTCGACGAAGGGCCGCGTCGAGAAGAGCAGCTCGACATCCATGGCGAAGAAGCTGAGCTGCGCCCGGGCCACGTTCTTGTACCGGACGCGGAGCTGCGGCCCTTCGACCGCGAGCTCGAGCGAGGGCTCGCGCTCGGCGAGATCGGTCTGCTGGCGGACGCGATCTTCGCTCTCGCCCGCGGCGGCGACCTTGCCTTCGGCTTCGTCGAGCTGCTTCAGCACCTCGCC
The DNA here is from genome assembly GCA_016719295.1 of Planctomycetota bacterium. GTDB lineage: Bacteria > Planctomycetota > UBA1135 > UBA1135 > JADKAF01 > JADKAF01. The sequence goes on along the minus strand of JADKAF010000001.1, from coordinate 3,410,562 downwards.
GAAGAGGGAGCGCCAGCGCTCGACCGGGTGCTCCTTGTGCGTCGTCGCCACGCTGCGGGCCGTCGCGGCGTCGCCCGTGGTGAACGCGAGGTACGCGCGCAGATAGTCGTGCTGGAGCTTCGTCGCGAGCCGCGCCGCATCGACCTTGGCGAAGTGGGCGAGCGCTTCTTCGACGCGGTCTTGGAGCAGCAGGTGGTAGACCACCTCCAGGCGCTCCACGTCGCGGAGCGCCGGCCGATGCGCGAGGATGTCGAGCAGCGAGAGATACTGCCGGGCGACGCCTTCGTTCAGGATCGTGCGCTCGCGGCCGAAGCGGTGCGCGCGCGCGTTCACCAGCGGCTCGAACTCGACGATCTGGTAGCTGCGCCGCTCGGTGGGATCGATCGTCAGCAGCTCGCTCTCGAGCGCGCTGCCCGAGCTCGCGATCAGGCCTTCGGCGCGGAGCAAGAACTCGCGGAGCCCTGCCTCGTCGCGGTGCAGCACCGCGTACGACCAGAGCGTGCCGTCGAAGTGCTTCCGCGCGCGCAGCGCTTGGAGCACGGCGTCGTAGAAGCCGCGCTCCGAGCAGCGCCAGGCGATCTTCGCGAGATCGAGGCGCTGGAGGTTCGCCGTGCCGAGATAGGCCAGCACTTCCGCGCTGGTGCCGTTCTGCGAGACGTGCGCCCACGAGCCCGTGTCGATCGCCGTGGGCTCCGCGACGACGTGGAACGTGAACGCGCTCGCCGCCGCGACGAAGGCGCCGTCGAGCGAGACGTGCACCGGGTAGTGCGCGCGATCGCCGACGCCGGGGAAGTAGAACGCGTACTCGATCGACTGCGTGGCGTAGGGACCGAGGGCCACGTTCCTGCCGCGCGTGAAGAAGCCGCGGCTCACCGGCAGCGCACCCGCGGGGATCTGGAGCAGGAGCGTGAGCTTCCGCGGCGAGGAGGTCGGGTTCGTCACCACGATCTGAGCGCCGTACGCGACATCGCTCAGGAACTCCTGCGTGATGTAGTTGTCGCGTTGCTCGTTCCCCTCGTAGCGGGTGCGATCGTCGAGCCGGAAGAAGTTCTGGCTCACGAGGATCGTTGCGGGGCTCACGATGGGCAGGTTCGCCTGCGCGATCTCCTGGCGCACGAGCAGGATCGGCGTCTTCGCGCGCACCGTGAGCTGGATGCCATCGACCGCCATCTCGGGCTTCTCCGCTTGCAGGGGGAGATCGAGCACGGCGAGGGCGAGCAGCATCTCGGCGAAGCAGGTGCTCGCCTTCGCGAAGTGCGGCGAGACGAAGGGCGAAGCCTCCGCGGCCTGCGCGTAGTCGAGCCAGAAGGCGTTCGGCGCGATGAGCGAGGCGACTTGCTCCTCGATGGGCCGCTTCCAGTAGTTCGACTCCACGTAGCGCTTCGTCGTCTCAGGGGCGCGGTAGAGCTGGCGCACGGCCTTCCTCCGCTCGAGCTCGACGCCGAGCGAGAGGCGATCGTCGGCGTTCTTGTCCGCCTTCGAGTCCTGCATCTCTTCGGCGGGTGCGGCGTCCTGCGCCGGCTCTGGCGCTGCGGCGGCCTCAGAGCGCGACGGCGCCCTGCCGGAGGGCGTCACTGGACCGCCGGGAGCGAGCTCGCGGGCTGCCCGCAGGTTCTCCACGCCGCCTTCCGCGAGCTTCTTCTCCATCTCCTCGCCCTCGGCGAGCTCCAGGAGACCCGCGTCGCGGCTCAGCGCATCGCCTTGCAGCGCGCCGCGGAAGAGGAAGCTCTCGCGCTCGGGATCGGGCGGGTTCAGCTCGAGCGTCTCGCGCAGCGCGCGCGCGATGCTCTCGCGCTCCGCGGGGAAGCGCTGCGCCAGCAGGATCCGCTCGACCGTGTTCAAGCGCGCGAAGGCGTAGCTCTCGAGGTAGCGCGAGAGATCCGCGCCGAGCAGCCACTCGTCGAGGAAGGTCTTCGCGGCCTTGTTCGCGAGGTAGGGCTTGACCACCGCATCGAAGAACGCGCGGTCCTTGCGGTAGAGGAAGAAGTGCAGCTCGTGGCAGGCGTGCTCGGCGTAGCGCACGAGCTTCTCCTCGGGCTTGAGATCGTTCCAGCGCAGCAGGAACGCGAAGCGCGCGAGCTCCTCGTCGCCCGAGAGCGTGCGGTAGAGGCGATGCACCTCGGCGAGCGAGCCGTAGGTCGCCAGCTTGGAGACGCGCCGATCGGGGATCAAAGCACTGCTGTCTCCGGCCAAGTACTCGATCTTCTGCTGCTCGGCGAGCTGCTGCTGTGCATCGAGCGCGCGCGCGAGCTGCTGCGGTTTCGGCTGCAGCGTCTGCTCGGGCAACGCCAGCGAGGTGTAGATCTCGGTCTGCGTGTCGAGAGCGAGCACCTGCACGTGCTGACCGGCGCCGAGTGCGTTGCGCGGGATGACCACGACGCCTTCCGCGTTCGGGCGCAGATTCGTGAGGATCGGCGTCGGCGCGGGCAGGAACGCGAGGTTTGCGAAGAGGCCGGGCGCGCCGCTCGAGGCACCCGGGCGCGCTGTCGCCGGGGCGGGACCGCCGCCGGCTCTTCCGCCGCGCTTGCCGCCTCTCCCGCCACCGCTGGCGCCCTCGCCGCCGAGCTCGGTCTCTTCCTCGTCGAGCGCCCAGGGATTCAGCAGCAGACCCGCGCGTCGCAGCATGTTGCCCGGGTACTTCGTCGCGAAGCGCCGATCGAGGATGTAGCGGTACTCGTCGCCGATCGCGCGGCCCGACTGATACGAAGAGAGCGCGTGGTCGAGCCAGCTCACGTCGAGCGTGCGGCGTGACCAGAGGCGCAGATCGTCGAAGAGGCCGTCGGGCGGGAGATAGCGCGTCGCGACGACGTGCACGCGCGTGTCGTCACTGGCGTTGGCGAGCCGAATGCGCAGCTCTTCGCCCGCGCTCTCGATGCCGCTCACCTGGAGCAGGGGCCGCGCGAGGAGCTCCAAGCGGCGCTCCGTGCCGTGCGCCCAGCCGCCAGAACGCGGGCCGCGCGTGATCTGCACGTCGATCGAGTGATCGACGTCGCCGAGGCGCAGCGCGTAGTCGCCGGCCGCGAGGCCGCGGAGCTCGAGGAAGCCCTCGTTCACGGCGAGGCTGCCGAAGAGGTCGCGCTGCGGATAACCCTCGATCTCGAGGGAGAGGCCCGCGTTCGCGCGCGAAAGCGCGCCGTAGCGGAGCGGCCACGGTAGGCGGAGCGTCTCGCCTTCCACGCCGTGAAGGCGCGTCGGCAGCGCTTCGCCGCCGTCTTGGAGCTGCCACCAGAGGCTCTGCGCCGCGTGCTCGCTGGTGCTGAGCGCGGCGATGCCGTCGAGCGCGCCGAGCGAGATGCGGCCGCGCTCGTTCGTGCGCAGCGTGACGTGCACTTCGTCGCGGAACTCGCGCGGGCGAAGCAGCACCGTCACCGCGCGGTCGGCCTTCGGCTCGCCGTCCTTGCCGAGCAGATCGAGCACGTAGCCTTCGGCGGTGCGGCCGAGGAGGGCCGTGTGAGTCGCCGGTGTGACATCGATGCCGTTCAGCGCGAAGCGGCGCGCCCGCGTGCTGAGCTCGACGCTCGCTCCGCCGGTCAGGCTCGCGATGCGTCCGCTCAAGGTCACTTCGAGGCTCGAGAGGTTCTCGGGCACCTGGATCTCGTGCACCGACTCGCGCGCGTCGTCCAGCTTGAAGCCGGGGACGTCGAGGCTCGTCGAGATGCCGTCGTGATCGAGGGCGGTGATCGTGAGGCGTGCGTCTTCGAGCAAGCCGACCGGGATCGCCGCACCTCCCGCCAGTAAGCGCGGGCGCACGACGATCGGGGCCTTCCGGCCGGGGAGCAGGGACTCGCGCTCGACGTGGATCGCGACCTCTAGCGCATAGCCCTCGCTCGCGTGCCCGATCTGCTCCAGCGTCGAGAACTCGCCATGGCGCAGGACGATCGACTTCTGGCCCGCCGCGGTCGACCACGGCAGGAGGATCTCGCCGTTCGGGTCGGGCGTGAGCTCGCGGCCGCCGATCACCAGCGCCGCGTCCTTCAAGTGCTGCCCTTCTTCGTCGAGCACGCGCACGAGCTGGCCCGCGGAGCTCGGGCGTTGCACGTAGGCGAGGCGACCCTTCTCGATCAAGGCGCGGCTCGAGAGACCGTTGCCGATGAGCTCGATCACCCAGGTGCCGCGGCGATTGAGACCCGGGAACTCCAGGTGCTGGGTCGTGCGGCGCAGCGGGTTCGCCTCGGTCGTGAGCGTTCGCTCCTCGTTGGCCACGAAGCCGTCCAGGTCGATCGTCCCGTCGATCTCGCGCTGCTGCTCGCGGTGGAAGTTCAGCGTGTGGATCTCGAAGACCTTCACCAGCAAGGTGCCGGCGTTCTTGAGCTCGACGTCGAACGAGACGGGCTCGTCTACGCCGTAGTGCTCCTTCACCGTGGGCGCGAAGCGGATCTCGACGCGGTCGCGGAGCTGCTCGTAGTAGCCGGGGTCATTGAGCAGGGCATACCAGCGCTGCATGTCGCCGACGCCGTGGAGGATCTTCGTCTCGGCGAAGACGCGCCGAACCCAGTCGCCGTCGAGGAGCTCGGCGTACGCGTCGTAGGACGCCGCATCGATGAAGAAGCGCTCGCAGTAGGCGCGCACCAGCGGCTCGTCGTTCTCGATGGCGCCGAAGCCCGTGCCGAAGCTCGCGCTCGTGTCGACGAGCTCCTGCGCGCGCGTAACGCGCTCGGCGAGGCGCGGGCTCGCCCAGCCGCCGCGGCGCGGCAAGCGGAGGTAGCTCTGGAAGCGCGCCTCGTCGGGCTTGCCGAGCGCGAGATCGTGCTCCAGGCGGTAGTGGAGGATGTTCGCCTTCAGCGAGTTCTGCGCGGGGGAGAGGCGCTGCGCGAACGCCTCGAGCTGCACGAGATACGCCTCGCGAGCGACGGGATCTCGGCGCCACGCGCTGTCGCGGCCCGGGCGGAGTCGCAGGAGATAGGTGGCGATCCACTGCGGATCGTCGAGCAGCGAAGGCAGCGCTTGCGCGCAGGCGTCGAGCTGCTCTTGATAGAGCTGGCGGTGGATGGGTCGTGAGCCGAAGCTCCCCGCGCGCGGGAGCTTCAGCTCCCGCACGATGAGCGCGGGCAGGTTCGGCACGTCGGGTGTCCGCAGGCGCTGCAGCAAGCTGCCGAGCTGGGAGTCGTCGAGCTTCGTCGCGGCGAGGGAACGGAGTGCGGAGTCGTGGAAGCCGTCGAGGGTCCCGGGATGGCTCTGTAGCGCACGAGCGCTCAGCGTCTCGCGCGCGATGAGCTTGGGATCGAGAGTCATCGGGAGCTGCGGATCGACGCCGCGCGTCTCGCGCCGATGCTGGAAGTCGAGGCCGAGGCGCTGGCGGAGGTGCTCGCTCGTGCCGGCCGGGTCCTGCTTCCAGAGCAGGAACGCGCGGCGGTTCTCGATCTCCATCACGCGCTCCGTGCGTCCGAAGCGCTCGATCCACGTCGCGAGGAGCTGCTGCTGCTCGGGGAAGGCGCGTCGATGCTCGGCCGCGAGGCAGGAGTAATAGAAGTGCTCCTCGGTTCCGGGGATCAGCTTCGCCAGCGTCGCGGCGCGGTCGGCCGCGAGCGCGAACTCCTCCAGGAAGCCGATCGGGGTGCCTTGCCCATGGAGCGCCGGCGCGAAGCCGAGAGCGGCGAGTGCGGGCAGAGCGCGGAGCGTACGAAGCGTGCCGTGGAAGCGGCGATGCATGGCGATTCCTGCGTTGCGGATGCGGCGGGACGAAGCCTGAGTGCGGGAGGAAGAAGAAGGGGGCTAGCTCAGCGCGCGGGAGGCGCCAGCTCGCGGATTACGGCGCCCTGCGCGTCGGAGAGGACGAGCACGGCGTAGCGCTCGACGTTCGCGGCGCCTTCGCCGGAGATGGAGGCGTAGTCGAAGCGGCCGCGGAGGTCAGTGTAGCCATCCTTGTGGAAGCGCACCCTACCCCCGGGCTCCTGCGCGTAGACCTTCACGTAGACCTTCGGCAGCGGCTGACTCGAAGTGGAGTCGCTGACCTGCACTTGGCCGTAGCTCTCGATCCAGCGCACGGTGAGCGAGTTCGCGTAGAACGGTGTCCTGCGTACGAGGCCGCCGCCGGCGAGCTCGATCCAGACGTTCTTCGCGCGGAACTCCGCGGGCAGCTCGAGGAGGTGCTCGCTCTGGCCCGCGGGGAGCTCGAGCGAGCGGCTCAGGTTCGGCTTCACGTAGGCGAAGGAACCGGTGGCCTGGTCGACGAAGGGCCGCGTCGAGAAGAGCAGCTCGACATCCATGGAGAAGAAGCTGAGCTGCGCCCGGACCACGTTCTTGTACCGGACGCGGAGCTGCTGCCCTTCGACCGCGAGCTCTAGCGAAGGCTCGCGCTCGGCGAGGTCGTTCTGCTGCCGAACGGGATCTTCGCTGGCACCGGCAGTGGCGAGCGTGCCTTCGGCTTCGTCGGCCTGCTTCAGGACCTCGCCGAAGAGGGCCCGCCAGCGCGCGACCGGGTGCTCGCGGTGTGCGGCGGCGACGCGGCGCGCCGTCGCGAGATCGCCCGAGGAGAACGCGAGGTAGGCGCGCAGATAGTCGTACTGCAGCTGGGTCGCGAGCTGCGTCGCATCGATCGCCGCGAACTGCGCGAGTGCCTCCTCGAAGCGATCCTGCAGCAGGAGGTAGTAGACGAGGCCGAGGCGGTCGAGCGCGTCGATCGAAGGGCGATGCGCGAGGATGTCGAGGAACGCGAGATATTGCCGCGCGACGCCGTCGTTCAAGATCGTGCGCTCGCGGCCGAAGCGGTGCGCGCGCGCGTTCACCAGCGGCTCGAACTCGACGATCTGATAGGTCTTGCGCTCCGTCGGATCGATCGTGAGCAGCTCCGCTTCGAGCGCGCTGCCGCAGCTCGCGACGAAGCCGTCGGCATGGCTCAGGAACTCGCGGAGCCCAGCCTCGTCGCGGTGGTGGATCGCGTACGACCAGAGGAGGGGGTCATAGTGCTTGCGCGCGCGCAGCGCGCCGAGCACGTCGAGATAGAAGGCGCGCTCGCGGCAGCGCCAGGCGATCTTCGCGAGATCGAGGCGCTGCAGGTTCGCCGTGTTCAAGAAGGCGAGCACTTCCGCGCTCGAGCCGTTCTGCGAGACGTGCGCCCAGGAAATCGTGTCGATGACGCTCGGTACGGCGACGACCTTCAAGGTGACTGGCTCCGCCGCCGCGACGATGGCTCCGGCGCTCGAGACATGCACGGGATAGTGCGCGCGCTCGCCGGTGCTGGGGAAGTAGAACGCGTACTCCAGCGCCTGCGTAGCGTAGGGCTGCAGCACGACGCCGACGCCGCGCGTCACGAACCCGCGGTTCACCGGCAGCGCGCCCTGCGGGATCTGCAGCAGGAGCTCGAGCTTCCGCGGCGCGGAGCTCGGATTCGTGACCACGATCTGCGCGCCGTAGGCGACGTCGCTCAGGAACTCCTCGCGCACCACCTTCTCGCGCTGCTCGTTGCCTTCGAAGAGGAAGCGGTCGTCGAGGCGAAAGAAGCTCTGGTTGACCAGGACGGGCGCGGCGTCCGCTGGGGCGGATGGCGCAGGCGCGATCTCCTGGCGCACCAGCAGGACCGGCGTCTTCGGGCGCAGCGTGATCTGCACGCCGTCGATCTCGATCTCGGGCTCGTCGGCTCGCAGCGGGAGATCGAGGACCGCGAGGGCGAGCAGCATCTCGGCGAAGCAGGTGCTCGCCTGCGCGAAGTGCGGGGAAGCGAAAGGCACACCCTCGCTCGCGAGCGCGTAGTCGAGCCAGAACGCGTTCGGCGCGATCAGCGCGGCCCCTTGCTCTTCGATGCGGCGCTTCCAGTAGTTCGACTCGACGTAGCGCTGCGTGGTCTCCGGCGCGCGGTAGAGCCTGGGGGCGGATTTACGCAGCTCGAGCTCGCGGCCTAGGCTCGGGAGGTCCGCCTTCGCGCCGTCCTTCAGGCGCTCTTCGACCACCTCGACCTCTTCGATCATGTCTTCCGAGCGCTTCTCGTCGCGTGCACGCTCGGCGGGAACGATCTCGAAAGCGTCCCTAGGCGGGCGCGACGAGTCTCCCTCGCGCTTCTGGAAGTTCGGATCGACGAATCGGAACTTGGACTCGCCGATGATGTTGCCCTGCGGATCGTTCTCACCGAGATCACCCCAGGCGAACGAGCGGCTCAGCGCCTCGTTCTCCAGCAAGCGGCGGAAGAGCCGCTGCTCCTGCTCTGGATTCGGAGCCAAGAGCTCGAGCGTCTCGCGGAGAGCGCGCGCGATGTTCTCGCGCTCGGCAGGGAAACGCTGCGCGAGGAGGATCCTCTCGAAGGTGTTGAGCTCGGCAAACGCGCGGCTCTCGAGGTAGCGCGAGAGGCCGGCCTCGAGCAACCACTCGTCGAGGAAGGTCTTCGCGGCCTTGTTCGCGAGGTAGGGCCGCACGATCGCATCGAAGAAGGCGCGGTCCTTGCGGTAGAGGAAAAAGTGCAGCTCGTGGCAGGCGTGCTCGGCGTAGCGCGCGAGCTTCTCCTCGGGCTTCTGCTCGTTCCAAGAGAGCACGAAGGCGAAGCGCGCGAGCTCCTCGTCCGCGGAGAGCGTGCGGAAGAGGCTGTGCACTTCGGCGAGCGAGCCGTAGGTTTCGAACTTCGAGACGCGCCGATCGGGGATCACCGCCGTGGCGCCCGCCTCCAGGTACTCGATCTTCTGTCGCTCGGCGAGCTTCTGCGCTGGATCGAGCGCGCGGGCTAGCTGCTGCGTGCGCGGCTGCAAGAAACGCTCGGGGAGCGCCAGCGTCGCGTAGATCTCGCCGCGATCATCGAGCGCCAACACATGCAGGTGCTGTCCGTCGCCGAGTGCCTGGCGCGCGAACGTCACGGTGCCCTGCGCATCGGGGCGGAGATTGAGGAGCAGCGGCGCGGGAGCGGGCAGGAAGGCCACGTTCGCGAAGGTCCCCGGCGCTCCACCCGCAACGGCGGTGCTTCTCGGACTCGGATGGGGGCTCGGGCGACCCGAGGGACCGTTCGCTATCGAAATGCCCTCGCCGCCTCGACCCTCGCCACCCAAGCTGGTCGCTTCCTCGTCGAGCGCCCAGGGATTCAGCAGCAGCCCAGCGCGGCGCAGCATGTTGCCGGCGAACTTCGGCGCAGCGCGGCGATCGAGAATGTAGCGGTGCTCGTCGCTGATCGCGCGACCGGAATGGTAGGACGAGATCGCGTCTTCGATCCAACGCTGGGCGAGCTCGCGACGCGAGCTCGAGCGGAGGTCCTCGAAGAGGTTCTCCGGCGGCAGATAGCGCGTCGCGATCACGTGCAAGCGCGCCTCGCGGCCAGCGCCGGAGAGGCGCACGCGCACGCTGTCCTCGCTGCTCTCGATGCCGAGGATCTGCAGCGGGAGCTCGTCCGAGAGCTCGAGGCGACGCTCGCCACCGTGCACGTAGCCACCGTCGCGCGGACCGCGAACCACGCGCACCTCGATCCTCCGCTCCACTTCGCCGAGCCAAAGCGCGTAGTCGCCTTCGACGAGGTCACGGAGCTCGAGATAGCCGCTCGCCACCGTGATTCGTTCGAATTCGTCGCGCTGCGGATGGCCTCCGATCAGGCGCGAGAGTCCGGCGTTGGCGCGCGTGAGGACGCCGTAGCGCGCGGGCCACGGCAGGCGCAAGGTCTCCCCGACCGCGCCGTGCAGCGCCGATGGCAGAGCTTCATCATCGGCGCTCAAGTGCCAGCGCAGGCCCTGCGTGGCATGCTCTCTCGTCGTCACCGCGACGATGCCCTCCAGCGCGCCGAGCGCGACGCGCCCGCGCTCGTCCGTGCGCAGCGTCGTGCTCACGGCGTCGCGGAAATCGCGGTGCTCGAGGACCAGCGTCACCGCGCGATCGGGCTTGGGCTCGCCGTCCTTGCCGAGGAGGTCGAGCACGTAGCCCTCGGCGCTGCGGCCGAGCAGCGCCGTGCGCGTCAGGGGGGTGACATCGATGCCGTTGCGTGTGAAGCTCCTCGCCGACGAGGCGAGCTCGACGGGCTGGCCGGTATTGAGGTTCGGCACCTTGCCGTGGAGAGCCACCTCGAGCGTCGCCAGGTTCTCCGGCACGAGGATCTCGTGCACCGACTCGCGATCGTCGTGCAGAGCGAAGCTCGGCACGTCGAGGCTCGTCGCGATGCCGTCGTGGTCGCGCGCCGTGATCGTGAGCCGTGACCCTTCGAGCAATCCGACCGCGACGGGAGCTCCGTTCGCGAGCAAGCGTGGGCGCACGATGATCGGCGCGCGACGTCCGGGGAGCAACGCTTCGGCTTCGACGTGGATCGACGCCGTCAGGGCGTAGCTTTCGGCCGCGTGCTCGATGGTATCCAGCGTCGAGAACGCGCCGTGGCACAGCACGATCGTCTTCTCGCCCGGAGAGGTCGACCAAGGCAGCAGGATCTCGCCGCTCGCATCGGCGGAGAGCTCACGGCCGCCGAGGATCAGCGCCGCGTCTGCGAGCGAACGGCCCTGCTCGTCGAGCACGCGCACGAGCTGGCCGGAGGAGCTCGAGCGCTCGACGTAGCTCAGGCGGCCTTTCTGGACTAATGCACGGCTCGAGACGCCGTTGCCGATGAGCTCGATCACCCAGGTGCCGCGTCGATCGAGACCCGGGAACTCGAGGTGAACGGTCGTCCGGCGCAATGGGTTCGCTTCGGTGTTGATCGTGCGCACCTCGTTGGCGACGAAGCCGTCAAGATCGATCGAGGCGTCGATCTCGCGCTGCTGCTCGCGGTGGAAGTTTCGCGTGTGCATCTCGAACACTCGGACCAGCAGCGATCCCGCGTTCTTGATCTCGAGGTCGAACGCGACCGGCTCGTCGATCGCGAAGTGCTGCTTCGCCGTGGGCGCGAAGCGGATCTCGACGCGGTCGCGGAGCTGCTCGTAATAGCCGGGATCGTCTAGCAGCGCATACCAGCGCTGCATGTCGCCGATGCCGGCCAAGATCTTCGTCTCGGCGAAGACGCGGCGCACCCAGTCGCCGTTCAGCAGCTCGGCGTACGCGTCGTAGTCCGGCGCGTCGACGAAGAGGCGTTCGCAGCAGCGGCGCACCAAGGGCTCATCGTCACCGACGGGGGCGAGCCCGATGCTGTACGGCACCGTGGTGTCGACGAGCTGGCTCGGTCGCGTCGCGCGCTCGGTGACGCGCGGATGCGTCCAGCTCGTGCGGCGCGGCAGGCGCAGGTAGTCCCGGAAGCGCGCGGCGTCGATCCGGCCTTCCGCGAGATCGTGCTGCAGGCGGTGGTAGAGGACGTGCGCTTTCAGAGAGTTCTGCGATGGAGAGAGACGCTCAGTGAACGCTCCGAGGCGTTCGAGGAAGGCGCCGCGCAGGGCGGGATCGCGTTGCCAGTCCTCGTCGCTGCTCGGGCGTAGACGCTGAAGATAGGCGCCGACGAAGCGATGGCTGTCGAGGAGGCTCGGCAGCTCTCGCGCGCAGGTTTCGAGCTGCTCTTGATAGAGGAACTCGTGGATCGGCAGCGAGCCGAAGGGCTTTGCCTGGGGCAAGCGCAATTGCCGCACGATCAGCGCGGGCAGGTTCGGCAGGTCGGGCGTGCGCAGGCGTTCGAGCAGGGCGCCGAGGCGTGCGTCGTCGAGCGGGGTCGCCGCGAGTGCGCGCAGCGCTCGATCGTGGAAACCATCCAAGGTTTTGGGATGCAGCTCTAGGGCGCGCGCGCTCAGCGTTGCCGACGAATAGAGCGCCGGGTCGAGCGCGGTGGGGAGCTTGGGATCAACGCCGCGCGTCTCGCGCTGGTGCTGGAAGTCGAGACTCAGGCGCTGGCGCAGCAGCTCGCTCGTCCCGGCGGGGTCCTGCTTCCAGCGCAAGATCGCGCGGCGGTTCTCGATCTCGATCACGCGCGGCGTGCGGCCATGGCGCTCGATCCACTGGAGGAGCAAGCGACCCTGCTCCTCGAAGCGCCGCTCGTGCTCCGCGATCAAGCACGCGTAGTAGAAGTGCTCTTCGGTGCCGGGGATCAGCTTCGCGAGGGTCGCGGTGCGATCGGCAGCGAGGGCGAACTCCTCGAGGAAGCCGATCGGCGTGCCTTGCGCACAGATCCGCGGAGCGACGCTCAGCGCCGCGAAGGCGGTCAGAGCGTAAAGCGCTCGGCCTGTGCCGAAGAGCTTGCGGTGCATGGCGAATCCTGCGGAGCGGAGACGGCGGGACGAAGCGGCGTGAGCCGAGGAGAACATGTGCGAGCTCAGCGCGCGGGAGGCGTGAGCTCGCGGATCACGGCGCCCTGCGCGTCGGAGAGAACGAGCACGGCGTAGCGCTCGACGTTCGCGGCGCCCTCGCCGGAGATCGAGGCGTAGTCGAAGCCGCCGCGAAGATCGGTGTAACCGTCCTTGTGGAAGCGCACCTTGCCGCCCGGCTCTTTCGCGTAGACCTTCACGTAGACCTTCGGCAGCGGCTGTTTCGTCGTCGCGTCGCTGACCTGCACCTGGCCGTAGCTCTCGATCCAGCGCACGGCGAGCGAGTTCGCGTAGAAGGGGGTGCGGCGCACGAGTCCGCCACCGGCGAGCTCGATCCACACGTTCTTCGCGCGGAACTCCGCGGGGAGCTCGAGGGTGAGCTCGCTCTGGCCCGCCGGCAGCTCGAGGGCGCGGCTCTGGTTCGGCTTCACGTAGGCGAAGGAGCCGGTGGCCTGGTCGACGAAGGGGCGCGTCGAGAAGAGCAGCTCGACGTCCATGGCGAAGAAGCTGAGCTGCGCCTGCGCGAGGTTCTTGTAGCGCACGCGAAGGGCGCTGCCTTCCACGGCGAGCTCGAGCGAGGGCTCGCGCTCGGCGAGGTCGGTCTGCTGCCGGACGGGATCTTCGCTGGCACCAGCGGAAGCGAGCTTGCCTTCGGCTTCGTCGGCCTGCTTCAGGACCTCGCCAAAGAGGGCCCGCCAGCGCGCGACCGGGTGCTCGCGATGCGCGGCGGCGACGCGGCGCGCCGTCGCGAGATCGCCCGCGGAGAACGCGAGGTAGGCGCGCAGGTAGTCGTGCTGGAGCTTTGTCGCGAGCGAGGCAGCGTCGACCTTCTCGAAGTGGGTGAGCGCCTCTTCGATGCGGTCCTGTAGCACGAGGTGATAGACGACGCTCAATCGATCCAGCGCGTCGAGCGCGGGGCGATGCGCGAGGATGTCCAGCAAGGAGAGGTACTGGCGCGCGACGCCGTCGTTCAAGATCGTGCGCTCGCGGCCGAAGCGATGTGCGCGCGCGTTGACCAGCGGCTCGAACTCGACGAGCTGATACGTGCGGCGGTCGGTCGGATCGATCGTGAGCAGCTCGCTCGCGAAGGCGCTGCCGCAGCTCGCCAGGAATTCGTCGGCGCGACTCAAGTACTCGCGGAGCCCGCGCTCGTCGCGGTGCACGATGGCGTAGGACCAGAGCGTCGGATCGAAGTGCTTCCGCGCGCGCAGCGCTTCGAGGGCCGCGTCGAAGAAGCTCCGCTCGTGGCAGCGCCAGGCGATCTTCGCGAGCTCCAGGCGCTGGAGGTTCGCACCCGCCAGGAACGCGAGCACATCGGCGCTGGTCCCGTTCTGCGAGACGTGCGCCCACGAATTCGTGTCGAGGAGCGTCGGCTCGGCGACCACGTGGAACGAGAACGCGCTGGCGGCCGCGATGGAGGCGCCGGCCGCGGTCACGTGCACCGGATAGTGCGCGCGCTCGCCGGGTGTGGGGAAGTAGAAGGCGTACTCGAGCGCCTGCGTGGCGTAGGGTGCTAAGACCAAGCTCTGGCCGCGCGTGTAGAAGCCGCGCTGCAAGGGGAGAGAGCCCGCGGGGATCTGCAGCAAGAGCTCTAGCTTCCGCGTCGAGGAGCTCGGGTTCGTCACGACCACGCGCGCACCGTAGGCGACGTCGATCAGGAACTCCTGCGCGACGTACTTGTCGCGCTGCTCGTTGCCTTCGTAGGCGAAACGATCGTCGAGGCGGAAGAAGTTCTGGCTGACCAGGATCGGCGCACCGTCGGCGACGGGCGGAGCCGTCGGCGCGATCTCCTGGCGCACGAGCAGGATCGGGGTCTTCGGCCGCAGGGTGACCTGGATGCCATCGACCGCGATCTCGGGCTTCTCCGCTTGCAGCGGCAGATCGAGCACGGCGAGCGCCAGCAACATCTCGGCGAAGCAGGTGCTCGCCTGCGCGAAGTGCGCCGAGGCGAAGGGCGTGCCTTCCGCGGCCTGCGCGTAGTCGAGCCAGAAGGCGTTCGGCGCGATCAGCGCAGCGTCTTGCTCTTCGATGCGCCGCTTCCAGTAGTTCGACTCGACGTAGCGCTTCGTGGTCTCGGGAGCGCGGTAGAGCTGGCGTGCTTCGTTGCGGCGCTCGATCTCATCGTGGAGGTCGAGCCCGGCGGAGAGCTCGCTCTTCTTCGCCTTCTCGTTCGGAGCATCCTCCTCCGAGGCCTCGTCCTTCAGCCGCTCCGGAGCCGCGGCTTCCGGCGGAGCGGCGGGCGCCTTTGCGGCACCCAGGTAGCCGAGGGCTCGCAGCTTGTCGACTTCGCCTCCCGCGGGCTTGCCTTCCGCTTCGCTCTGCTCGAGCGCGGGCAAGCCGCCCGATTGATCGAGCGCATCGCCGAAGAGCGCGCCCTTGAAGAAGTACGCCGCGCGCTCGGGATCCGGAGGCGTGAGCTCGAGCGTCTCGCGGAGACCGCGCACGATGCTCGCGCGCTCGGCGGGGAAGCGCTGCGCGAGGAGGATCTTCTCGACGGTGTTCAAGCGCGAGAACGCGTAGCTCTCGAGGTGGCGCGAGAGATCGACCTCGAGCAACCACTCGTCGAGGAAGGTCTTCGCGGCCTTGTTCGCGAGGTAGGGCCGCACGATCGCATCGAAGAACGCGCGGTCCTTCCGGTAGAGGAAGAAGTGGAGCTCGTGGCAGGCATGCTCGCCGTAGAGCGCGCGCTTCTGGTCCTGCGGGAGCTCGTTCCAGCGCAGCAGGAACGCGAAACGCGCGAGCTCGTCGTCGCCCGAGAGCGTGCGGAAGAGACGGTGGATCTCCGCGAGCGAGCCGTAGGTGGCGAACTTGGAGACGCGCCGATCGGGGATCGTCGCCGTGCTGCCTCCTGCCAGGTACTCGATCTTCTGCTGCTCGGCGAGCTTCTGCGTCGCGTCGAGCGCGCGGGCGAGCTGCTGCGAGCGCGGCTGCAACGGCTGCTCGGGCAGCGCGAGCGTCGTGTAGATCTCGCTCTCGGCGTCGAGCGCGAGCACGTGCACGTGCTGGCCGGCACCGAGTGACTGGCGCGGGATCGTCACCACGCCGTTCGCGTCGGGGCGCAGGTTCACGAGCAGCGCGGCGGGTGCGGGGAGGAAGCCCAAGTTGAAGTCGGAGCCGGGGGTGCCCCAGTGGCTCGCCGGACCTCCGGGGTTGGCCCCCGGCGCGCCGCCGCCCTGCGCGCGACGTCGAGCTCCGAAGCGCTCGCCATCTGCGCCCGCAGCGCCGAGCGCGGTCTCTTCTTCGTCGAGTGCCCAGGGGTTCAGCAGGAGGCCCGCTCGCCGCAGCAGGTTGCCGGGGAACTTCGCGGCCATCCGGCGATCGAGGATGTAGCGGTACTCGTCGCCGATCGCGCGGCCGGACTCGAACAAGGAGAGCGCGTGCTCGACGCCTTGCTCGCCGAGGGAGCGCCGCGCGTGGAGATGGAGTCGCTCGAAGAGGCCGTCGGGCGGGAGATAGCGCGTCGCGACGACGTGGACGCGCGCTTCGGGGCCGGCGTTCGCGAGGCGGAGCTGCAGCGCGTCGTTCGACGCTTCGAGGCTCTGCACTTGCAGCAGCGGACGCGGGAGGAGCTCGAGGCGCCGCTCGCTGCCGTGCGCCCAGCCTCCGTCGCGCGCGCCCTTCGTCACGCGCACTTCGATGCCATGATCGAGGTCGCCGAGGCGCAGCGCGTAATCGCCGGCGGCGAGGCCGCGGAGCTCGAGGAAGCCCTCGCTCACGGCGAGGCGATCGAAGGCGTCGCGCAGCGGCGCGCCCGCGATCCGATGCTCCAGGCCCGCGTTGGCGCGCGAGAGCACGCCGTAGCGCTGCGGCCACGGCAGGCGCAGGGTCTCGCCTTCCACGCCGTGGAGGCGCGTCGGCAGCGCTTCGCCGCCCTCGACGAGGCGCCAACGCCGGTTCTGCGCCGCATGCTCGCTGGTCGTCACCCAAGCGATGCCCTCGAGTCGACCGAGTGAGATCCGTCCGCGCTCATCGGTGCGCAACGTGACCTTCAGCTCGTCGCGATGGTCGCGGTGCTTCACGGTCAGCGCTACGGCGCGATCGGACTTGGGCTCGCCGTCCTTGCCGAGCAAGTCGAGCACGTAGCCCGCGCTCGTGCGGCCGAGCAGCGCGGCATGCGTCGCGGCCGTGGCATCGATGCCGTTTAGCTCGAGGACGAACTCGTGCGTGAAGAGCTCGACCGCTTCGCTGCCGGTCAGGCTCTTCACGCGTCCGCGGAGCTGAACGGAGAGGCGGGCGAGGTTCTCGGGTACCTGGATCTCGTGCACCGACTCGCCTTCGTCGTGCAGCGCGAAGCCGGGGACATCGAGGCTGGTCGCGATGCCGTCGTGGTCATGCGCCGTGATGGTGAGGCGGGGCTCCTCGAGCAAGCCCACCGGAACGCGCGCGCCGTTCGCCAGCAGGCGCGGCCGCACGAGGATCGGCGCCTTCCGCCCGGCCAGGAGCGACTCGCGCTCGACGTGGATCGCGGCTTCGAGCTCGTAGCGCTCCGCGGCGTGCTCGAGCTGCTCCAGGGTCGAGAACTCGCCGTGCGCGAGCACGATGGTCTTGGTGCCCGCATCAGTGGACCACGGCACCAGGATCTCGCCGTTCTTGTCGGGGAAAAGCTCGCGGCCACCGAGCAGCAGCGTCGCGTCGCGGAGATGCTGGCCCTGCTCGTCGAGCACGCGCACGAGCTGGCCGGCGGAGCTCGGCCGCTGCACGTAGCCGAGGCGGCCCTTCTCGATCAGCGCGCGGCTCGCGACGCCGTTCCCGATGAGCTCGATCACCCAAGTGCCGCGGCGTTTCAGCCCCGGGAACTCGAGTCTCTGGGGCGTGCGGCGCAGCGGGTTCGCGTCCGTCGCGAGCGTGCGCTCCTCGTTGGCGACGAAGCCGTCCAAGTCGATCGAGGCGTCGATCTCGCGCTGCTGCTCGCGGTGGAAGTTCCGCGTGTGGATCTCGAAGACCTTGATCAGCAGCGTGCCGGCGTTCTTGAGCTCGACGTCGAGCGCGATGGGCTCCTCCACGCCGTAGTGCTCCTTCGCCGTGGGAGCGAAGCGGATCTCGACGCGGTCGCGGAGCTGCTCGTAGTGGCCGGGGTCGTTCAGCAGGGCGTACCAGCGCTGCATGTCGCCGACGCCGTGGAGGATCTTCGTCTCGGTGAAGACGCGGCGGACCCAGTTGCCGTCGAGGAGCTCGGCGTACGCGTCATAGCTCGCGGCTTCCACGAAGAAGCGCTCGCAGTAGGCGCGCACGAGCGGCTCGTCGTCGCCGATCGGGCCGAGGCCCGTGTCGTAGCGAGTCGTCGCGTCGACGAGCTCTTGTGCGCGCGTCACGCGCTCGGCGAGGCGCGGGCTCGCCCAGCCGCCGCGGCGCGGCAGGCGGAGGTAGCTCTGGAAGCGCGCTTCGTCGGGCCGGCCCTGAGCGAGATCGTGCTCGAGGCGGTGGTAGAGGACGTGCGCCTTCAGCGAGTTCCAGGCGGGCGAGAGGCGCTGCGCGAAGGCGAAGAGCTCCGCTAGATACGCTTCGCGCGCGGCCGGGTCGCGGTGCCAAGCGACGTCGCGCCCAGGGCGCAGACGCTGGAGATAGCTCGCGACGAACTGCGGATCGTCGAGGAGTGCCGGCCGCTGCTGCGCGCAGGCGTCGAGCTGCTCGCGATAGAGCAGGCGATGGATCGGCAGCGAGCCGAAGCTTCCGGCGCGCGGGAGTGCGAGACCGCGCACGATCAGCGCGGGCAAGTTCGGCACGTCGGCGGAGCGCAGGCGTTGGAGCAGGTTCGCGAGGCGCGCATCGTCGAGCTTCGTCGCGGCGAGGCCGCGGAGGGCGGAGTCCTCGAAGCCGTCGAGCGTCCCGGGGTGGTTCTGCAGCGCGCGCGCGGTGAACGCCGCCGCCGCGATCTGCGCGGGATCGAGCGCGGTCGGGAGCTCGGGATCGACGCCGCGCGTCTCGCGGCGGTGCTCGAAGCGGAGGCCCAAGCGCTGGCGGAGGTGCTCGCTCGTGGCCGTAGGGTCCTGCTTCCAGAGCAGGAGGGAGCGGCGGTTCTCGATCTCCTGTACGCGCGGGGTGCGCTGGTAGCGCTCGATCCACGCCGCGAGCAGCTGCGCCTGCTCGTCGAAGCGCCCCTCGTGCTCGGCGAGCAGGCACGAGTAGTAGTAGTGCTCTTCGGTGCCCGGGATCAGCTTCGCCAAGGTCGCCGCGCGATCGGCCGCGAGCGCGAACTCCTCCACGAAGCCGATGGGGGTGCCCTGGCCACGGAGATGCGGAGGGAGGCTCATGAGCGCGAGGGCGGGGGCGGCGAGGACGGAGAGGGAGCGGACGAAGCCAGCGCGGCGTCGCATGCGGAGTCCTGTCGTGACGTGGAACGGGACCGAGAACGGCGTAGGCTAGCGCCTGCGCCGCCCGGTGGGGAGGTGCGCGAGAACGGGCCCCGAAGGCAGGGGCTCACGCGTGGTCGCGATCGGGTGGGAGAAGTTCTCGCGGGCTGAGAAGCTCAGCGCGTGAACTCGACCACGTCCGCCCGCACCGCGATCTGCGGCAGCGCGAAGAGCAGGAAGTAGTTCCACGCGCACTCCTGGGCGACGTGGACCAGCGCTCGCGACTTGCCCCCTTCCATCAAGCGCGCTTGCACGACGACGTCGTCCATCGCGTGGGTCACCGACGGCGAGACGAGGGGGATGATCCCGAGGAGCCAGAACCCGGTATCGGTGCCGCGCAGGTTCTGCTGCACGTAGCGATAGTTGCTCTGCGTGAGCTGGACTTCGGTGCCGGAGCCCGCGACCAGCTCGCTGGTGGTGAGGCAGCCGCTGAGGGCCGGGGCGAGTGCCAAGCAGAGGAGGAGGCGGAGCAGCATGGGGAAGCGCAGGCGAGAGGCCGGGACGGCTCGCAGAGCTTGCGCGCGTCCGGCCTGATTCCGCAAGCGTTCGCGAGCGCGGCTCAGCGCGAGACCTCGAGCTGCCGCGCGCGATGGCCCCGGTCCTCGGCGGCGCTCTCCGCGCTCACGCGCTGCCCGTCGAGCGCGAGCTCGGCGCCGCGGAGCGTGCGCTGCGCGTCGTAGGCCAGCATCCCGAGCGCCAGCGTGGCCCCCGCCCAGCGCACGCGCCGCCGCACCGCATCGCGCTGAAACCAAGGCGCCGCGAGCGCCGCGACGCCGAGGATCAAGAACGGCTGCAGCAGCGCGCCGTGCCGCGCGTATCCGAAGAACGCGAGCACCACGGCGAGCTTCGTCGCCACGATCGCGAGCCACGGCCAGGTGCTCGGCGTGCGCCGCACGCGCCAGAGTCCGAGCAGGCCGAGCGCGATCCAAGCGGCACTCGCGCAGCGCCCCGCGAGCTGTTGCGGCGTCGCGAGATCGACGGATCTCCGGACGCCGCCGAGCCCGACCGGCAAGCCGGCGGCGCCGAGCCCGCCACCGGCGCCTTCCGCCGCGTGGAGCAGCTTCTTGCCGCAGCGCGCGAGGGCGTCGCCTGGATTGCCCGTGAGCTCGGCGAAGCCGAGCGCATAGCCGTGGCGCAGCGCATGCAGGTGGGGCGGATAGCCCAAGTTCAGCTCGCCTTCCTTCGGGAGCACGTCGCGCAGGCCCGGCGGATAGAGCGCGTCGCCGCCTTCGAGCGGCGGCGGTCGATGCAGCGCTTCGTTCGAGAAGCCGCCGTCGGCCTCCTTCGAGTTCGCCAGGAAGAAGTTGAGCCCGCCGTAAAGCGCCACGAACGGCGTGGGCAGCGGCTCGGGCAGCGCGCCGTACGCCTGCCGCAGCACGTCGAAGTCCGCGGCCGTGACGCGTCTCGCACCGCGCGTCCGCATCGTCGCGTCGAGGAAGGCGAGCGTCGCTGCCCGAGCGCAACGCGGCGTCGCCTCGAGGCGGGCCAGCGCATCGGGCTGCCAATCGAGGAACTGCGGCGGTCGCCCCGCGTTCCTCGGCAGCGCCGGCCCACCGTCGTCCTGATAGCGCCGCGTCGCCTCCAGCGCGTGGAGCTGATAGGGAAGGAGCACGACGAGCAACGCCGCGCTCGCGAGCCCGAGGCTCGTCTTCCAGCGCGGCGCGCGCGCGATCACGAGCAGCGCCGCGAGCGCCGCAAAGGTGAGCAGGTGCTCGACGCGCACCAAGCAGAGCAGCGCGTGCAAGGCGCCCCAGCGCAGCGCCGCGACCGAAGTCGGCGCCTCCCGCAGCCGCTCCTGATCGAAGAGCGTCGCGAGCAGCAGCACGAGATAGAGGATCTCGGAGTGCGGCCCGCTGGAGAGCAGGATCAGATTCGTCGCGAGCGCGCCGAGAACCCCCGCGAGCAGGGCCGCGCGCTCCCCGAGCCGCTTCCGCGCGAGCAGATAGAGCAGCGGCGCGACCAGCGCGCCAAGCAGCGCGAACACGACGCGCACCTTCCACGCGCCGTCCGCGCGCCCGTCCCAGAGCGCCGAGACGACCCAGGTCATCGCCGGCGGGCGGAGCGGGAGGGAGAGCTCGCGCGAGAGGTTCTCGTCCCGGCTCGACTCGCTCGCGGCGAGCGCGCCGGCCTGAGCTTGCCAGACCGGAGCGTCGCCGACGAAGCAGAGCGACCAGGCGAGCTCGCGATCTTCGGTGGCCTGCCAGAAGAGGAGGCGGGGGAGGAGGGCGAGGAGGAAGAGGAGCAGTGCGCGGGCCATGGGGGGGAGCATAGGGTGCGCACTCCGAGCTTGCATCTGCGAGTGCCGGGGCTCGCCCGAGGGAACGGCTTCGCACGTCCGAGCCCCAGCTCTCGCCACTCACCTCACATCCGTCCGGTGTCTACGGAAGCGAGGGAGGGGCAGGCGAAAGGGGACGGACGCGAATGCGATCCTCGTCCACGGACGCGAAGTGCCCAGCCCAATCGGACCGGCTGTGCAGCACGTTCACGACGCGATGTGCGAGCACGGCCGGATCCTGCGCGTTCAAGCGAAGGAGCACGATGCCGCACGTAGCTGGCAGCCCGTGTCGGAAAGCAAGCTCGCCGAAGTCCTTGTCGAAGGTCACCAAGAGGCGTTGCTCCTTCTGCGCGAGCTGGAGCACGGCTTGGTCAGGGGCTCCGCGGGCCTGCTCCCAGACCGAAGCAACATCGTGGCCTTCGCAACGCAGCGCTGCGATCACGGCGCGGGGAAAGTTCTCGTCGGCGAGCAGGCGCATCGCGCTATGCCGGCAGCGGATACACCTTCTCGTTGCGCATCAGCGCGGCGGCGTAGCCGCAGCAAGCGAGGATGTCCTCGCGCTCGAGCCCAGGATACTCCTCGAGGATCTGGGCTTCCGTCCAGCCACGAGCGAGCAACTCGAGCACGAAGTCGACCGCGATGCGCGTGCCGCGGATCACCGGCTTGCCGAGCAGCACCGCTGGATCCAGGGTGATTCGATCTTGTGTCGTCATGATGGCTTGGAATGGTACACGATCGATCGGGTGCCTCGGAGGCGTGGTGAGCGGACGGAAGAGACGCGCGCCCGTCCGGATGTCGGGCTCGTGGATCTATGCCAGCAAGGGCCGGGGCCATTGGCTGAAGAGCAGCGTCGTCAGCGTCAGCGCGACGAGTAGGGGTGGCGAACGCCGCTCTATCTCGCGACCTCCCGTACTTCCTGGGTTGCATCGACGAAGGGGCGCGAGCGACCGAAGCGGGGTTTACCTCCGAGGAGCGGGAGAGTTGCGCGTCGCGAGTTCCGCGGCTTCTGACGGCGCGTTCCTCCGATCGACGCCGAACGCCAGAGTCTGGCGCGCTCAAGCAACGGCATCCCGGCGCCGCGCACGCGCGCTGACCTCCCAATCAGCTCAGCAGCCACTGCCACGCCGGTACGGCCTCGATCTCGCGGCCACCGTGCTTCACGGTCGAGGCGTCGTCGAGCGTCACCACCGTACCGCGCTCACAGCCGAGCTCGTCCATCGCCTCGGCGAGCGCCCCCAGCTCGCGTTCGCGGGTGCCTACATCGCCGAGCTTCGCGCTGGCCTGGATCCGATGGAGTTCCTCGAGGGTGCCGCTCACGAAGTCGACTTCGCGACCGCTCGCGGTCAGGTGATAGCCGGCGACTTCGCCGCGGCGACGGAGCTCCAGGTCGACCAGCGACGCCGCTCCGACGGCGCATGGATCGGAAGCAGGAACACCAGGAACGCGTCCTGGACGTGCTCGAGCAGTTCGTAGACCGAGGTCTTCCCGAACACGAGGCCGAGCGACTTCAGGTCCTGGGCCAATGCGTTGACGCTGGTCTTGCTGCCTGCCGATCGCAACAAGCGACGGACGATCGCTCGCAGCAGCGGTGCGTTGGTCAGGGCGTGTCGCTCGACGATGTCGCGGAGGATGGTCGCATCGAGATCGCCCTGCAGGATGCGCTGGCGATGTTCGTCGTCGTCCTGCACCTCGGGGAAGCCGCCCACCGTGAGGTTGCGATCGAACTCGTGCCGCAACTTCGCCCGCGTTCCCTGCGGCACCGGCCAGCGAGCGGGCGCCTCGATGCCGCGATGGCGCAGCGCCTCGCGGAACGAGAACGGCAGGACCTCGGTGGTCAGCGCCCGGCCGCGCAGGCTGGTGGCGATCTCGGTGCTGAGCAGCTTCGCCGACGAGCCCGTGATCGCGAGATGTCGCTTGCGGTTGGCGAGCAGCCGGCGGACGAAGCGCTCCCAGCCCGGAGCGTTTTGGATCTCGTCGAAGAAGTACCAGCACTCCTTGCCGTGGCTGTCCGGATGCAGAGCGTAGAGCGCTTCTTCGATCCGGTGCAGGTCTTCGGTGAAGTTGTCCTTCGTCGAAGGTCAACTTCGGCGGATAGTTTCCCTGGGACAAGGACAACGTTCCCGAGGCGGCGCACGAAGGGCGGGGTTGCGGCCCTATGGAGCCGCTGGGTTCGAGGCCCGGAGTCCCCGCCTTCAGCCACGCCTCACGCCTTCTCCCGTGCTCCCGGTCGGATGCGCCCGGGCTCTGGGAGACCAGCCGCATCTCGCGATCAGGGAACGTTCTTTCTGCGGTCTCCGAGCCTCAGCTCCGGAGGCTCGTCCTGGTCGAGCCGCGTCCGATTCGCCAGATGCGCGTAGTGCGCTGCGAAGATCAGCGTCGCCGTGACGGCGCTCGTCGCGAATCGCTTCGGGCGGACGGGGAGCACGGCGGAGCATCAGGCTGAGGAAGAAGAGCAACGCTGCGCGACCCCTACGCGGCAGCATAGGCTGCGCAAGGATCTCAACATCTGCGGGCGTCGCGGTTCGCCCGCGTAGGAAGGACTCACGATGGACATCCGTGCCCTGAGCGTCGAGGAAGCGCGCGAGCTCGACCGCCGCGCCGTCGCCGAGCTCGGCCTGCCGACGCTGCTCCTGATGGAGAACGCCGCCCGCGGCGTCGCCGAGCGCGCGCGGGCCTTGGGCCAACGCTGGGTGATCCTCTGCGGCGCGGGCAACAACGGCGGCGATGGGCTCGCGGCGGCGCGGCATCTCGGCTACGACGCGATCGTGCATCTGCTCGCCGCGCCCGATCCCGCGAAGTGCCCCGACGCCGCGCTCCAGCTCCGCGTGCTCGAGCGCGCGGGCTTCGCGATCCACCGCGGCGATCCCGATCCGCGCGCGCATGGGCCCGAGGTCGTCTGGATCGACGCGCTCTTCGGCACCGGGCTCGCGCGCCCGCTCGCGGGGCACGCCGCCGACTGGGTCGCGCGCTTCGATCGCGCCGCGGGGCCGAAGCTCAGCGTCGATCTGCCGAGCGGGCTCGATGGCGACAGCGGCGTGGCGTTGGGCGGCATCGCGTGCCACGCCGACGAGACGGTGAGCTTTCATGCTCCGAAGCTCGGGCTGCTCATGCCGACGGCGCGCGCCTTCGTGGGACGCCTCTCGGTCGTGCCGCTCGGGCTGCCTCCGGGGTGGCCGCGCGATTGAGCGCCGAAAGCGAAGGTCGCGGGAGGGGCGCGGTGGAGTAGGCTTCCGCGCACGGCCGCCTCGTTCTCTCGAAGCTCCGCCCCACGCGTTCTCCTGCTCTCGTGCTCGGCCTGCTCTCGGCCTGCGCGCGCGTCGCTTGGAAGCACTCTCCTGCGCCTCGGCGGGCTCCGCCCCTCCTGCCTTCCCTCCAAGGCCGCTGCACCCGTCTCCTCGAGGTTCCCACCAGATGCGATCTCTCTCGAACTTCCTTCAGGGCGGAGCCCTGCTCGCTCTGTTGGCGCCGGCCGCCGAAGCGCAGAGCTGCCTCCAGACCCTCTACACGAACGACGGTGGTTCCGGCGTCAATTCGTCGGTCTTCTTCAACGTCACCGCCTCGTCCGCGGTGCTCGTGTCGCGTTTCGACATGAGCTACAACAGCTCGCCCAACAGGGCCTGCGGCCTGGAGGTCTGGATCACACCGACCACCTATGTCGGCAAGACCGCGCAGCAAGCACTGTGGACCCAGGTCGGCGTCGATAACGGCCTCGCCGTCACGGCCGGCTTCAACCTGCCCACGACCGTCAACCTGCTGAGCCCGTTCCTGCTGAACCCCGGCACCTACGGCATGTGCCTCGTCTACCGCGGCCAGGGCAGCAGCTACTCGGTCGGCAACGGCACGAACCAGACGTACTACGACGGCTTCCTCTCGCTGGCCCTCGGCCAGTCGCAGAGCGGCACTTTCTCCGGCACGCTGGTCAACGCGCGCGTGTGGAACGGAGCGATCTGCTACAGCCCCGCAGGGGGCCTCTTCGCGGGCTTCAGCGCGACGCCCACCAGCGGCGCGACGCCGCTGAACGTGAACTTCACCGACGGGACCTCCACCAGCGACCCGGGCGGCGTCACGAGCTGGGCGTGGGACTTCGACGGTGACTCGATCATCGACAGCAACGCCCAGAATCCCAGCTTCACGTACACCCGGTGCGGTCTCTACGACGTGACGCTCACCGTCACCGACTCGCAGCACCCGAGCTCGACGCGCACGGAGAACGACTTCATCTTCGCCGACCCGCAGCTCGTCGTGACGGCGAACTTCCGCGCCGCTTCGAACGCCGGCGCGGTCCCGCTCACGGTGAACTTCACCGACACCTCCGTCGGCAACCCGACGGCCTGGTCCTGGGACTTCGACAACGACTCGATCATCGACTCGACGGCGCAGAGCCCGAGCTTCACTTACACCACGCCCGGCTTCTACAGCGTGACGCTGAACGCGGCGAACGCGTGCTTCACCGACGGCGAGACGAAGACCAACTTCATCCAGGTCGTCGGCGCCACACAGAACACCGTCTCGGCGGACAAGCTCGAGTACCAGTTCAACGAAGTGCGCGGCACCGCGGTCTCGAACGTGGCGAGCTCGGCTCTCTATCCCGCCACGGGGACCATTCCGAACGCGAGCTGGCACAAGGATCCGGGCCGCGCGCTCTTCAAGGGCAGCGAAGCCGGCTTCGGCAGCCTCTCGCAAACGCCGAGCTCGACGCCCACGCGCAACTGGGTGGACACCGGCTCGAACTTCCGCCACACCGGAAGCCTCACGGTGATGTGGTGGGCGCGCCGCGATCCCTCGTCGATCGTCGCCAGCCCCTTCGGCTACTTCTTCGGCGACGACAGCTTCCGCTGCTTCTTCGCCTCGGCCGGCATCAGCTTCGGCGGTGGCACGGGCACCACGCTGTCCGCGACCTACACGGCCAACTGGCAGGGTCACCTCCAGCAGGGTGTGTGGCACCACTACGCCGTCGTGATCGACGACGCCGTGGGCTTCAACACGATCTACCAGGACGGCGTCCCGCACGCGGGTCGCAACTACGCTCCGGGCACCTACACCTACAACGGCACGACCGGCTTCGCCGTCGGCGCGTTCAGCGTCGCGTCCGGAGGTGGCCCGGCGTCCGAGCACTACGATCTCGACGACTTTCGCATGTACAGCCGCGCGCTGACGCAGGCGGAGATCCAGACCGCGCTGCTGCACGAGAACCCGACGGGTGCGTTGATGGATCCGGGCTGCACCGATTCCAACAGCTTCACCCCGAGCCTCACGGCCGTGGGTGCGCCGCAGATCGGCAATCTCGCCTTCGGCCTCCTCGCGAGCGGCCTCGAGCCGGGTCGTCCGACCGCGGTCTACATCGGACTCAGCGCCAGCCTCGGCGGCTTCCTGCCGTTCGATCTCTCGGGCACGGGCGTCTTCGGGCCGGGCTGCCGCCTGCTCGTCTCGCCGGACATCATCCTCAACTTCGGCAGCGGTGGCGGCTCGGTGTTCCTGCCGGCCCCGGTGCCGCTCGACCCGACGCTCGAGGGCGGCCACATCTACAACCAGCTCCTCTCGCTGGGCTCGGGTCCGCTGTCCGCGGTGAGCAACGCGATCGACACCCAGATGCAGTTCTGATCGCGCGAGGCGCTCTTCCGAGCGTTGCTCTCCACGCGGAGCCGGCGTCGCCCTCGAGGCGACGCCGGCTCCGCTCGTCTACGCTGCTCCCTCTCCGGGCGGGCTCGATGGCGACAGTGGCGAAGCGTTGGGTGGCATCGCGTGCCACGCCGACGAGACGGTGAGCTTCCACGCGCCGAAGCGCCGGCTGCTCGTGCCGTCGGCGCGCGCCTATGTGGGACGCCTCTCGGTCGTGCCGCTCGGGCTGCCGCCGGGCTGGCCGAGGGACTGAGCCTCCCGAGCGATGCTCGCGCGCGGGGCGCGGTGGAGTAGGCTTCCTAGCACGGCCGCCCCGTTCCCTCGAAGCTCCGCCCCATGCGTTCTCCCTCTCTCGTGCTCGGCCTGCTCTCGGCCTGCGCGCTGCTGACACCGGCTCTCGCGCAGGAACCTCCGCACCACTTGGTCGAGGTGCGCGTCAGCGGCCCCGGTGAGATGCAGCGCCTGCTCGCCCTCGATCTCGATCTCGCGAGCTGCACGGCGCCGCGTTGGCCGCGGCGTGTCGTCGAGGTGATCGCGACCGACGAGGACCTCGCGACGCTGCGCCGCGAGCGGATCGAATACGAGCTGAAGATCGCGCGGCTCGAGGAGTGGCATGCGGCGCAGGCCGCGCGCTTCCCGATCACGGCGCCCGAGACGCTGACCCCGCCGCTCGGCCAGGGCGCGATGGGCGGGCATTACACGCTCGCGCAGCTCGAGGCGATCCTCGACGCGCTGCAGCAGGCGAACCCCGCGATCGTGACCTCGAAGCAGAGCCTCGGCACTTCGATCGAAGGCCGCCCGCTCTGGATGGTGAAGATCAGCGACAACGCCGGCGTCGACGAGAACGAGCCCGAGGTGCTCTACGACGCGCTGCATCACGCGCGCGAGCCGCTCTCGATGGAGGCGACGCTGCTCTTCATGGATTGGCTCGTCACGGGCTACGGCAGCGATCCGCTCGCGACCTTCCTCGTGAACGAGCGCGAGCTCTACTTCGTGCCGTGCGTGAACCCCGACGGCTACGAGTACAACCGCGCGACGAACCCGAGCGGCGGCGGCCTCTGGCGCAAGAATCGCCGGAACAACGGCGACGGCACGTTCGGCGTCGATCTCAACCGCAACTACGCGACGGGCTGGAGCGCTCCGAACGGCGGGAACTCCACCACGCCGAGCTCGGACACCTACCGCGGCACGGCGCCTTTCAGCGAGCCCGAGACGCTCGCTCTCGAGAGCTTCTGCCAGAGCCGCTCGTTCGCGGTGGTGTTCAGCACGCACACCTACACCGATGTGCTGCTCTGGCCGTACGGTTGGACGACGACGCTGCCCAGCAACGCTTCGAGCTATCAGCTCCTCGGCGGGTGGCTCACCGAGGAGAACGGCATCGCACAGGGGCCGGTCTCGACGACGCTCTACATCGCCGCGGGCGGCTCGGTGGATCAGCACCACGAAGTGCGCGGCAGCTACTCCTTCACGGCCGAGCTCGGGCGCAGCAACGAAGGCGGCTTCTGGCCGGTCGGGCCGACGATCATCGACATCGCGACGCGCCATCAGCCGATGTTCCGGAAGTTCGCGCTCTCGGCGGGCACGAGCTTCGACATCGCCTCCGTAGCCATCGCCGAAGGACCCGGAGCCAATGGCAACGGCACGGTCGAGGCCGGCGAGGAAGGCACGCTCGTGGTCTCGGTGCGGAACGACGGCATCGCGAGCGGATCCGCCACGCTCGATCTCAGCGCGGTGAGCGCGGGCCTCGTCGTGCTGCAGAGCCAAGCGAGCGTTCCCGCGCTCGCGGGCCTCTCGAGCGCCACCAACGCGGCGACGCCGCTGCGCTTCCACGTGCCGGCCGGCTTCGCCGGACCGACCGCGACGCTGCGCCTCTCGCTCACGGGCGACGGCAAGCTCACGACGCGCGACGTCGCGGTGCAGCTCGTCCCGATCCGCGTGCTCGTCGATGATGACTTCGAGCAGGAGCGCGGCTTCGCGCGCGAAGCAGGCGGTACGGCGACGACGGGGCTCTTCGAGCGCGGCGTCTCGCAGGCGACGAGCAACGGCGGCGTTGCGTATCAACCGAGCGCACAGACCACCCCGGGCGGCACGCGCTGCTGGGTGACCGATGGCCGCGCCGGAACCTCGGCGGGCACCTACGATGTCGACGGCGGGCACACCTCGCTGCTCTCGCCGCGCTTCGATCTCGCGCATCTCTCGCAGTGCACCGCGGCGTTCGACCTCTGGTACGCCGAGAGCACGAGCGACGACGCGCTGCAGATCGCCGTCTCGCGCGACGACGGCGCGAGCTGGAGCACGCTGCTCTCGCGCACGAGCTCGACGACCGGCTGGACGCGCGTGAGCCTCGACCTCGGGACGCCGCTCACCGATCGCATGCGCCTCCGCGTCCGCGCGCAGGACCTGAATCCTTCGCTGGTCGAGTGCCTGGTCGACGGCTTCGCCCTCGAGGCACCGGCCGCCGATGGCGCGCTGACGCTGCTCGGCTCGGGTGCCACGGGCACCAGCGTGCGCGCGGGCTGGCTCGCGCCGAGCAGCGGCTTCGCCGCGCTGCTGGGCTCGACCTCGCGCATCCCGCCGCTCTCGCTGCCGGGCATCGGCGGCGCGCTGCTGCTCGATCCGCTGGCGCTGCAGACGCTGGCGAGCGCACCGGTTCCCACAAGCGCGCGCGGCGCGCTCGATCTGCCGATCCCGGCCGATCCGCTGCTGGTCGGTTTGCAGTATCACCTGCAGATCTTGTGGCTGAGCGGTGGGAGCGTCGCGTTTGGCGGGAACGCGCAGACCTTGGTCGTGCGTTGAGCGCGCATTCGATATGACGCGTGCGTTCCCGCTCCTCCTCGCCACGGCGTGCTCCCTCGCCGCAGCGCAGGAGCAGGCGCCGATCGTTTCCTGCGGGAGCATCCTCGACGCCGTGTCGTTCGATGCGCCGCTGCGCGTCTTCGCGTTGCGGCTGGAACGACGCGCCAGCGGTAGCTTCGCCGACCCCACGAAGGCGGAGATCTACGAGGCTTCGCGAGGAGCGCCCCAAGTCGATGCCGCCGCGGACGGCGTCTTCGATCTTGCGATCGAGGAGCACGCAGCGCTGGTGGTCTGCGGCTACGCCGACCTCGATGGCGACGGGCGCTGGTCTCCGAGCGCGAGCGAGCCCTTCGGCTGGTGCGCGGCTCCCGATTCCCTGCGCTGGCGCCACGTCACGCGCACGACGCCGCCCGTCGAGCTCGTGATCCGCCTGCGGGCGCCGCGCTGCTTGCCGGATCGCGAGCGTCGCGTCGAGAACGGCGCGCTGCGCTGGATGCACGGGCTGCCCGTCGTGCAGCTCCGCGGCGATGCGCGGCAACGCGGCTTCGCGCACGGGGCGCTGCTCGCGGCGCAGATCGTCGACTTCCTGCGCTTCTACGTGATCGAGGATCGCTTGGGCTCGGCGGCGGCGTATGCGGAGTTCACGAGCTTCTTGGAGAACCACTACGCGCCGCCGGAGCGCTATGCGCAGGAGTGTATCGCCGTGCTGGAGGGCATGCGCAGCACGGGCGCGGACCTCGCGCTTGAGGAACTCGGACGCTCCTTCGAGCTCGTCGATCTCTACGCGATCAATGGTTACATCGAGACGCGCGCGACGCAGTCGAGCTGCACGCAGTTCGCCGCTTGGGGCGCGCGCACGCGCGGCACGGATGTCGACTACGGGATGATCGCGGGCCGCAACATGGACGGCGAGTGCGATCTGCGGCGCGTCACCGTCTCGCACTGCGTGATCTTCGCCATGGAGCCCGGCGAGCCGGACTCGAAGCGCTACGTATCGATCATGTGGCCGGGCTTCGTCGGCACACTATCGGGGCTGAACGAGGACGGCTTCTACGCGATGGAGAACGCGGGGCTCACCGGCCCCGGTCCGGTCGTCGAGCGGATGGTCCCGCTCGCGTGGACGATGCGCGAGATGCTCGCGTACAGCAGTGGCTCCAGCACTGCTGAGGATGTGCTCGCGCTCGCCGAGCCGTATCGCAATAGCGGCGGAGGATTCTGTGGTCCAGGTGGCCTCGTCTTTTGTGCGCAGCCTTATCGCAGCTCAGGCTTGCCGGCGTTCGTGATCGAGGGCGATCGATTCGGTGAACGCGTGCGCCATGTCGGTTATGCCGCGCCTCATCTTCCGCACGTGCTGCTCGCGAGCAATCATCCACGCCGGTACGGCGTCGATGCCGGAACGCCGGAGCTCGTGTTCGACAAGCGCCCGTCCTTCTCCTCGCTCTGGCGCTATCAAGCCGGCGCGCAGAAGCTCCAGGCCTGGCATCGCGCCCGGCGCGCGATCGGAACGCGCGAGATGAAGGAGCTCCTGCAGCTCGTCGCGCAGGGCACGACCGAGCACGCGATCGTGGTGCGGCCGAATCAGCTGGAGCTCGAGGTCGCCTTGGCGTCGATGGCGGCCGAGCCCTGGGACGCGCCCTATCGAGCCTGGACGCGCTTCGCCTTCGACGAGCTCTTCGAACGCTGATCTCGACCGCGGGACGCGCTCCTGGCATCGTCTCGACGCTTCGGCTCGCACTCCCTGCGGCGTGCTCGCGCCAGCGTCCTTCCGATCCACCCCTGGAGCAAGAACATGCCGTTCCGCCTCTCCTTCCTCGCGATCCTCTTGGGTTCGAGCGCGGCACCCGTGCTCGCGCAGTCCCGCGGCTTCGCCTACGTCGTCGATGAAGAGGAGACGGATCATCTCTTCGCCGTCGATCTCACGAGCGGCGCCGCGACCGACCTCGGAGCCGTGGGCTTCGGAGGCGTCGAGGCGCTGGCCTTCCATCCCGATGGTCGGCTGTTCGGGATCGACGAGGACTCGCAGCAGGTCCTGCATCTGGATCTGCGGACGGGAGAGGGGAACGCGGTGTCGGTCCTCTCGGTCGGCGTCGAGGATCCCGGCTTCGCGATCGATGCGCTGGGACGCGCCTGGGTGAGCAGCGAAGGTAGCGGCGAGGGCTCTCCGACGCTCTTCGCGCTGACCCTCGAGACGGGAGCACAGGAAGCCGTGCTGGAGCTGCCCGCGGACTTCCACGGGCTCGCGGCGCTCGGCGCGACCCTCTACGCGACGGGGAGCGATGACGACGCGTTCTTTCGCATCGATACGCAGCGGCGCCAGCTCGTTCGCGTCGGCGATCTCGTGGATCCCGTGGGGGGGCAGCCCAGCCTCGACTTCGCGAGCGACGGGCAGCTCTGGATGATCGACGACGGCGGTGGCGTGCATCGCCTCGATCCCGTCACGGGTGCCGCGACCGAGGTCGCGACGACGATCACCGGCTGCGATGCGATGGCGATCCCGCTGCGCCAGGTTTGCGCGTACAGCGTGCGCTCGGATGGCGACGGTCAGCTCTACCGCATCGATCTTCTGACGGGCACGGCGATCGCCATCGGTGCGACGGGCTTCCCCAGCCTCGAAGGGCTGGCTTTTCATCCGGACGGTCGGCTCTTCGGTGTCGACGATCAGCAGCAGCAGCTCGTCACGATCGATCTGCGCACCGGAGCCGCGACCCTCGTCGGTGCCTTGGGCCTGAACAGCTTGAACCCGGGCTTCGCCATCGACGACAACGGCGTGGGTTGGATCGTGAACGACAACCCAACGAATTCGTTGATGCGCGTCGAGCTCACGACAGGGGCAGCGACCACGGTGGGTAACGTCGGACGGGACTGCAACGGCCTGGCGGCGATCGGAACGAGCCTCTTCGCGATCGGCGACGTCGGCGTCGTCCCGCAAGCGGATCTCTTGAGCGTGAACTCGACGACAGGCGCGGGGACCGTGATCGGGCCGCTGCTCAACGATACGCTCGACGAGGGTGGTCTCGATGCGACGCCGGATGGCGTGCTGTGGGGGCTCGATGACCTTGGTTCGATCGCCGTCCTCAGCGCCGCGACCGGCGAAGTCGTCGTCATTGCCCAGACGATCAACGGCTGCGAGGGCCTGGCGATCCCTCCCGGCTGCGGCGCCGATGAGCTCTCCTTGCAGGTGACCAGCGCGAGCTTCGACCTCGATTGGACCTTGTTGCTCGAGGGTGGAGATCCGAGCCTGGGCAGCTTCCAGATGAAGGGGGTGCTCTCGCGCGCTGCGCTACCCGCGGATCTTTCCACGCTGCAGATCACGGTGCGGACGCGCGGAGGTGCCATCTTCAGCGAGCTCAGCCTCGACGAGAAAGGCGCGTTCCGATCGGGTACGTCGTCCGGCAAGCTCGACCCCAAGAAGGGCGCGCTCTCCTTCACCGCGCGCGACCTGAACATCGGCAACTTGCTCGAGCTCGAGAACGCCGATCACGCCGGCACCATCCTCGTGCCCCTCGACGTGCAGATCCTGCAAGGGAGCACCGTAGTCGTCGCCGCGAGCGCCCTGCTGCCCTTCGCCTTCGAGAGCGAGCTGAACCTCGATGCCAGCGGCAGCTTCGCGCCGAAGCTGGCGCCGAGCTACACGGGGGCAGCGATCGCGAGCAGCGTCAGCGCGAAGCAGGGCGATGGCGACGCGTTCGATCTCAAGCTGAAGGCCACGCTGCTTCCCGATGGCGCGGGCTTCCTGCTGGCGGCCGAGCGCGCAGCGGAAGGCTCGGAGGCCGTCGTCACGCTGCGCGTCGGCGGCGCGGCGCCCCTCGAAGTCCCCTTGGAGGCGCTGCAGATCACGGGTGAGGGCACGAAGGCGAAGTGGAAGCTGATCGGCATCGTCCCGGGCTTGAAGTCGCTCTCCTACTCCGCGGCGAAGGGCTCGCTCTCGGTGAGCTTCGAGGACCTCGCGGGCACGGGGTTCCCGCTCGCCGTGACCGACGCGGGTCCGGCCCTCGAGCATCTGCTCGAGATCGAGGTGCTCGTCGCCACCGCCGGTCTGCCGCAGCGCTTCCAGATGTTCCACCTGCTGAAGCGCAGCACGCCGGAGTCGACGACGTGGAAGTAGGGCTCGGACGAGGCGAGCGCACGTCGGAGATCGACGTGCGCTCGCTGCAGCAGCTGCGGACGATGGGCACGGTGGAGGGCTGCTCCACCTTGTTGCTCTTCTTCGGTGCGATGCCGCTCAAGTACCTCGCGGGCTATCCGCTCGCGGTGACGATCGTGGGGGCGCTCCACGGCGTGCTCTTCGTCTTGCTCTGCGCGCTGCTCGTCCGCGGGATCGCGCGCGTGCCGCTCGCGCCGCCGCTCGCGGCGCTCGGCATCGCCGCGGCCATCGTGCCCTTCGGTCCCTTCCTCTATGACCGGAAGCTCCGGGCTCTGCTAGGGTAGGCGCACGGCTCGCTCCGAGGAGCTCTGCTCATGCGCCCGCGAACTCTGCGCTCGTTCTCCGCTCTGCTGCCGCTCCTCTTCGGCGCGGCGCTGCCTGCTCCTCTGCTCGCGCAAGGACAAGGCCTCCGTTTCGTGAACGGCGTCGACGCCTACGCCGAGATCCCGTACGACCCCTCGCACGTGCCCGCCTCCGGGATCACCGTCGAAGCGTGGATCACCTACGACGACGCGAGCATCCCCGCGGGCACGGCGTGGCTCTGGCCGACGATCGTGAGGCAGGATCCCTCGCCGGGTCGCGCCGGCTACTTCCTGCGCGTCGAAGCGGGGCGCACCGCGACGCGCATCCTGAGCTTCTGGGTCGCTACGGCGAGCAGCGGCAACGTGCAGGTGCAGTGGCCCTTCGCCGCGGGAGCGCTGAGCACGTGGACGCACGTCGCGGGCAGCTACGACGGCACGACGGCGCGGCTCTTCGTCGACGGCGTCGAGGTCGCTGCGCGACCCGCGACGGGCCGCATCGTCGATCGCGGCGGCGCGCTGCGCATCGGCAAGGGCGACGACAGCGGCGGACCGGTCGAGGTGTGGAACGGCGAGATCGACGAAGTGCGCCTCTGGCCCTTCGCGCGCAGCGCGGCGCAGCTCCTCGCCACGCGCTCGCAGGAGCTCGGCGGCGTTCCCGCGGGCGCCAGCACCTGGAACCTGAACGGCGCGCTCGTCGACAGCTCGGGTACCAACCACGCGACGCCGCAAGCCGCGATCGCCTATCAAGCGAATCCGCTCGCGCTGGTTTCCTTCCCGGTGGCGGGTGCCAGCGAGAGCGGGCTCGGCTCCGCGAGCTGCGCCGGCCTGCGCGTGCGCGCGGGCATCGCCTCCTTGCCTCAGCGCGGCAACAACGCGTTCGCGCTCGTCTGCACGAACGCGCCCGCGCCGGGCACCGGCGTCGCGCAATTCGCGCACAACTTGCTGCCGCAAGCGCTGCCGCTGCTCGGCTTCGAGCTGTGGGTCGATCCCTCGCAGCTCTTCCTCTCCGTGCCCGTCGGCCGCTCCGCGCTGGGCTTGGCCTCGCTCCCGCTCGCCGTGCCGAACAGCCCCGCCGTCGTGCTCGCGACGACGACGGTGCAGTTCCTGTGGTTGGATGCATGCGGGCCGCAGGGGCTCAGCGCGTCGAGCGGCTTGCAGCTCGTGATCTTGCCCTGAGCGCGTGCGGCGCTCAGCGCTTCTGCGCGCGCTTCCCGCTGAGGCTCATCCGCGTCACGTAGTCCGGCCCGTACAGGATGATTCCGGTTCCCTTGAAGCTCTTGTTCCCCTTCACTTCGCCTTCGGCGAGCAGGTAGTTCCCTGCGCCGCCGGCGGCGATCGGCTGGCTCGATTCGAACCAGAAGCGATCGTTGCCGACGCGGCCGTTCGTGATCGTGAAGTTCTCGGTCTTGAAGCCGGGGCACTCCAGCGTGAGCGTGCCGCTCAGCGTGGCGCTGATCTGCGTGAGCGAGAGCGTGAGGGCGCACTTGCCCTTCAGCGACTCGCCGCCTTCGCTCAGGTCGGTGTCGAAGTACTTCTTCGAGCCGATCCAGAGGCCGCTCATGTCGGGCGAGCCGTTCGCGCCGCCGAGCGGCAGCAAGGTCGAGGAAGCGGTCGTGGCGGCGGCGAGCAGAGCGCACGCGGCGAGGGATAGGACACGAGAGGCCATGCTCGATCTCCAGGATCTCGGGACGGTCGGGGGGAGAGCCTGCGGCGCGATGTTCGCACGTCGTTCACGCGCGCGCGAAGATCGAGTGGCCGAGTGCCACGCAGAGCAACCCGCCGAAGAGGTGGAGGGCGAGGTCGAGCACCGCGAGCGCGCGCCGGCCCTCGACGAACAACAAAAACGACTCGTTCGCGAAGGTGGAGTAAGTGGTGAACGCGCCGAGGAAGCCGGTCATCAAGCCTGCGCGCCAAGCGGGCGAGAGCGCGCCGCTCGTGCTCGCGTAGGCGTGCAGCGCGCCGAGCGCGAAGCAGCCGGCGAGGTTCACGCCGAGCGTGGCGAAGGGGAACGCGGCGCCGGGGGCCAGGCGCGTCGTGAGCTGGATCGCGCCGTAGCGCGCGAGCGCGCCGGAGGCGCCGCCGAGGGCGATGGAGAGGATGGTCAGCATGGGCGCCGGGGGGGCGGTGGTAGGGGATCGCCCGAGGATGCCCGCTCGATGGAGCGCGACGCCAGCGATCTCCAGCGTCAACGATCCCGTCTTTCGCGCGCGCACCCTCACTGCGCGTCTTCGCTACTTGCTCGCCGGCGTTGGAGCGAGGGCCGCCGTGGCGTTCCTGTTCATCCGCACCAGCTCCTTCTCGAGAAAGTCGAAGTCGGTGAATGGCTCGCCGCCGATGCGAGACCAGTGCAGCTTGCCCTCGCGGTCGACCAAGAACGTCGAATGAAGCTCGATCTCTTCGAAGTCGTCGTACGAGCGGAAGCGCCGTGCCATGGTGAATTCCTCGTCGGAGAGCAGGGTGAGCCCGAAGCTCTCCTGCTGCGCCGCGATCTCCTCTACGTTGTCCTGACTGATCGCGAGGATCACCGTATCGAGCTTCGCGAACTTCTCGTTGCGCTCCTCCGCCTGTCGTAGCTGCTGCAAGCAGTGTGCACATTCATCGCCGAGATAGAAGATCAGCAGCACGTTGCGGCCGCGGTGATCGGAGAGGCGGACCGTCTCTCCGGCGGCATTCTTCGCTACCAGGTCGGGGAGATCGCTCGGCACCCAAAGGCTCGGGCCGCTGACTTGGAGAACTTCCTTGGCGTAGTTCCTCTGCTGCAGCGGCGCATCCAGACGCGGCGCCGCCTTGATGCCGGTCGCCTCGGCCGCTTCGAGCCAGCGATTGGGGCGCTGTGCGTCGGACCACACCACGCCGAGCCTGGCCATCGCGTCGGCAGCTTTCTCGGTCTCGCCGAGCCGGTGATAGGCCACGACGAGCCCCGCCAGCGCGAAGCCATCATGGAAGACCGTTTCCAGGGTCTTCTCGTAGCACGCCGCGGCGAGCTTCGGGGCGCCGAGCTCAAGATAGGCATTCCCGAGCGCGTTGTAGAGGAATTGCGCAGTGTGTGGCGGGTCGTTGGCCCAGCGCTCCTCCTGCTTCCGTGCCTCTTCGGTGAGCTTGCTCAACCCGTCGAGGTGCTCGCCTCGCGCGAGCTGGAGGCGTGCCTCGAGCTCGGAGACGGCCTCCGCCGCCTGCATGATGAGGAACATCGAGGGATCCATGCTCTCGCCTTCATTGGGCTGATCCTTCGGCTGGTGCTTCTCGATCGAAGAGCGAAACTCCTTCAGCGCCGCCTCAGCTTCCGCGATGCGTCGGAGACCGATCAAGGCGCGGAGGCGCAGCTCCTTCGAGAGCAACTCGTCGAGCGCATTGCTCGGGTCCAGCGCGAGGGGCTCGGCCGTCAGGATCGAATCCCAGCGCTCGAACTTCACCAGCGCGCGCGCCATGGGGATCTTCACCATGCTGGAGAAGTAGGCGACCTTCGGGAATGCCGGTGTGCGGAGGAGCTGCGCCGCGCCAAGCAACGCGCTATCGACCATCCCGAGCTGCTCTTGGATGTAGCAGAGGTAGTCCAGGTTGTGTGCATAGTCCCAATTGTCCTCGGGGAGGATCAGGCGCTCGTTCATGTAGGCCTTCTCGACTCGCGTGGCTCGGTCCATCGCGATCGCTGCCTCGTGCCAGAGGCCGATCCCCGAGAGCACGTGCCCCGGCATGTGCAGCAGATGCCCACAACGAGGCGCGATCTCTCCCAGCTTCTTGCAGGTGTCGATCGCGTAGCGCCCGTCCTTGCCGTCCCAGTTGTGCACGCGGTAGTGAAGCGCGCCGACGTGGTCGGGATCGATCTCGAGGATGTCGTCGAGGACGGCCTCCAGCCCATAGCGCATCAGACCGCTCTTCGGTCCCAGGGCTTTGCCGGAGTAGAGCCAGTAGAGCGCCTTCGCCTCGACGTCGTCGGGATCGTCCATCAAGAGGCGATCGAACGCCTCCATGGCTTCCGAGATCGCCTCGTCCTTCGCTTCGCCCTTGGTCGCGTCTGCGGCATGGAACTTCTCGAGCAGCTCGATGAAGCGCCGCTCGCGCAGGCTCACCTTTCCTTTGCGGGCGACCGCTTGGTCGAGGAACTCCTTCGCCCGCTGGCTCTCACCGAAGTTCTCCTTCGTCGCGATCGCCAAGCCCCAGTAAGCCATGGCGCATTCGGGATCGAGCTTCAGGCACCAGCGCAGGGATCGCTCGGCTTCATAGAACCAGAACGCGTGCAGCAGCGCGATCGCCTGGTCGAACCAAGCCTGCACCTCGGGATGTGAAGAGCTGATGGGAAACGGCGTCGAGCCGATCCCCTCCATGTGCCAGGGCTTCTGGCGCGGCCCTGCGTCGTGCGCGAAGCCGTGCCGAGAATGACCCCAAGGCGTGGACGTCTCGGAGGCCTCCTGGGCTAGGGCAGGAGAGGCGAGCAGACAAAGTCCGAAGGCCGAAAGCGATCGATGACGAGGCGGGATCATGATCTTCTGGGGGTTGAATTCGCGGTGTCGCGCCGGGGAGCGTAATGCGTGGGAGCTCGGCACAGAAGCTCGGAACCGAATCTCGCGCGAAAGCGGATCGACGGAATCGCCGAAGCTCGGTGTTGCATTGCGAGCGTCACTTCGGCGCGATGAAGGCGGCTTCTCCTCGACTGGAACTCCGTGATCGAGCGCACGTCACCGATCTGTCTGCGCGCCAGCCTTCCCGGACGGCGGCGATTGGAGGATCCGCCGTGTCTCTCCGCGGCTGCGCGTGCTCACCGCTACATCGGCGATGTCGGGGCGGAGAGGTGAACCGAGCGCGAGCAGCTGTCAGCGGGTCTCAGGCCGAGCAAGCGCCGAGAGGCGCCCGCGCAAGTCTGACGCTCCAGGCTCCGCCAGCCGTGCGACGAGCCACGGCTCCCCGAGCCAGGCCTCGGCCATGCACGCGAGATCGAAGGGGGTAGCGTTGCCCGCCGCGTCGAGGAGTTGCTCGATACCCTGTGCGAGCCAAGTCGACGCACGCGGGTCCTGCGCGAGCTCTGCGGCGCGCGCCGCACGCACGAGCAGGCCCAAGGCGGGTTGCTCCCGAGCGCAGAGCTCCCCGAACGCGCGCAGCGCGAGCGCCGGCTCGCCACGTGCGCTGGCCAGCTCCGCCACGCGCAGGAGCGCTTGCGGCTCGCTCGGCAGCGGCTCGCCGCGCTGCGCGCGCTCCAGGGCGGCCGCGGCTTCGATCTCGAGCTCGCGAGCCTGCCGCTCCCAGAGGTCCCACTCGCGCGTGCGGTCCTTCGCCGCGCGCGCTTCGGCGATGCCCTGCGCCACCATCGGCGCGCCCTCGGCGAAGCGCCCGAGCTCGCAGAGCGCGAGCCCGCCCATCGTGCGCCAGAGTCGCTGCTCGGGAGCGCGGGCGAGGATCTCCTGGCACACGGCTGCTGCTGGTTCGTCGCGATCCGCTTCGCGCAGGAGGTGCGCGAGGGAGATGGAATGCTCGAGCTGTTGCGGCTCGAGGAGGAGAGCCTGCCGGATACAGCGAATGGCTTCCTCGATCCGGCCGCGACGCCACTCGGCGCGCGAGAGGTAGAACCAGTTGTCCGCTCCTTCGGGCTCGAGCTCGCACGCACGCGAGAGAGGCGCATGCGCCTCGGCGCGACGCGGGGTCTCGAGCAACGCCTTGCCGAGCTGGCGTAACGCCATCACATCTCGCGGATCGAAGCTGACGGCGCGTTCGAAGGCGTCGATGGCGGCGGCATCGTCGCCGCGCGCCTGCTTCAAGAATCCGTAGTAGGCCCAGCAAGTAGCGGAGCGAGGGTGCAACTCGAAGGCGTTGCGGAACACCTCCTCGGCTTCCTCGTAGCGCTTGGCCTGGCGCAGGATCTGGCCGAGATCGGCCCACGCGTTCTGGTTCTCGGGATGGTAGCGAAGCTCCTCGCGCAGATGGGAGAGCGCTCCGTCGAGGTCACCTCGAGCACGGAGGATTCGATGGAGGTTCGCGTTCGCTCCCGCGAATCCCGGCGCGTGCGAGAGCGCCTGTCGATACGCCTGCTCGGCTCCGAGCTCGTCCTTGCGAGCGCGGAGGAGGTTGCCGAGGTTGTACCAGGCATGTGCATAGGTGGGCTGGAGCTCGAGGGCGCGTCGATGCGCGGCCTCGGCGCGGTCGAGATCGCCCAGCGCGCGCCATTGGTTGCCAAAGTTCGTGTGCGCGCGTTCGTCGTTCGGGCGCTTGCGGGTCGCCTCCTCGTAAGCTCGCGCCGAGGCTCCGGCATCGACCTTGCTCAGCAGGAAGCCCGCCCAGTACCAGGTCATGCCCGCCTCCGGCCAGATCTCGACCAAGGCTTCGGCGGTGCGCTTCCTCAGCTCGAGATCGGAGCCATGCCCTACGGCGTGCGCATACTGGAAGTGATAGAGCCGCCGCGCGACGGGTGTCGCCAGCATGCAGCGCTGCAGCCGCGACTCGGCGCGCGAGAATGCGGCGGCATCCCCTGTGTGTCCGCGCCGGATCTCCTGGAATCCACGGAGGAAGAGGGCCAGCGCCGTCGACACCTGATCGGCGCGCTCCTCGAGGGCGCGCCCTTCGGCGTTGCGCCCTTCCTGGTAGAGCAGCTCCGTCTCGACCCACACGAGCTCGGGCGCTTCCGCGAAGAGCCTGCGGTGCCGTTCGAGCGTCTCCCGCGCCGCGAGTATCTGTCCGCCCCAGGCTTGCGCGAGCACGAGCCCGATCACGGCTTCCGGATGCTCCGGCGCGAGGTCCAGCACGGCGGAGAAGTGCATCACCGCGCGGCCGAGCTCTTCCTCGCCGAGATCGAGGAAGCCTTCCTCCAACTTCTCTTCGAGCTGCACCGCGGCTTCGAGGCGCTTCGCAGCGGCGAGCTCGCCGCGCGTCTCGAGCCAGCGCGCGAGCCCGTAGCCGCCGATCGCGGTCGCGAGCAGCGCCGCGACGAGCAGGCTCGCGCTGAGCGGCTCGCGCTGCGCCCAGCGCCACGCGCGGCGCAGCGGTCCGACGCGCCGCGCGCGGATCGGCTCGCCGCGCTGCAGGCGCGAGAGGTCCTCAGCGAGCTCGAGCGCGCTGCGATAGCGCCGCGCGGGGTCCTTCTCGAGGGCGGTCTGCACGATGACCTCGAGGTCGCGCGGCGCGTGCGGCACGAGCTTCCGGAGGTTCGGTGGGGCGGCGTGCAGGATCGCGTGGTAGAGCGCGTCGCGCGTGGCGCCGCTGAAGGGGCGGCGCAGCGTCAGGCACTCGAAGAGCGTCGCCCCGAGCGCATAGACATCGGTGCGCGCGTCGATGTCGGCGATCTTCCCGTTGACCTGCTCCGGCGCCATGTAGTCGGGGGTGCCGAAGATCTCGCCGGTGTGCGTGAGACTCGAAGCATCGCTCTCGAGATCGCGCGCCAAGCCGAAGTCGAGCAGCACGGGTTGGCCGCTCGCGGTCACGACGATGTTCGCGGGCTTGAGATCGCGGTGTACGACGCCGGCCTCGTGCGCGGCGTGCACCGCTCGCGCGGCGCTCTCCAAGGTCGCGAGCAGCGTCGGCAGCTCGGCCTTCGAGGTCGGCGTGGTGCTCGCGTCGCGCGCGCGCTGGTCGAGCCAGCGCGCGCGCTGCGCGGCGATGCGCTGGGCCAGGCTCTCGCCCTCGACGAAGCGCATCGCGAAGTAGGGCAAGCCCTGCTCGATCCCCGATTCGTAGACCGTGCAGATCCCGGGATGATCGAGGCGCGAAGCGATCATCGCCTCG
The DNA here is from genome assembly GCA_016719295.1 of Planctomycetota bacterium. Lineage (GTDB taxonomy): Bacteria > Planctomycetota > UBA1135 > UBA1135 > JADKAF01 > JADKAF01. Next base: position 3,369,262 of record JADKAF010000001.1, on the reverse strand, counting down.
CGGCGGAAGCGCGCGAACGCCTGCGGCGAGGCCGCGCTCCAGGTGTGCAGGATCTTGAGTGCCACTCGGCGCTCGAGGCGCGGGTCCTCCGCGAGCCAGACCTCGCCTTGACCTCCTCGGCCGAGGCTGCGCAGCAAGCGGTAGCGGCCCAGGTTCCGCGGGCCCTCGGCGCTCGAGTCCGAGGCGCGTTCGCTGCCGGCTGCGCTCCCTCGCGCGCTGGACGGAGCGGGGAGCGCGCCGGCGTCGCCCTCGGCGGCGGCCTCTGCTTCCTCCTCCGCCTCGAAGGCCGCGAGCTCGCGCGCGATCAGCGCCTCGAAGCCGCGGAAGCGCGCCTGGTAGTGCTCGAGCGGCAGCACGCGCCCCGCCGCGCGATCTTCGTAGAGCGCGCAGAAGAACGCGGCCGCGATCCCGGCTTCGCTGGCATCGGCTTGTTGGGCGTCGCGCGGGCTCATCGAGAGGGGAGGTGCTGCGTTGGAACCACGGCGCCGCCGATGGAAGCTCGTCAGGGAAGGGCGGCTCGCCTACCATGCCGCATCTCCCGCCCGCAGCACAGCCCATCGCTCGAGGTTCGCGGTGGATCGACCTTCGCCCGAAGACGCCGGAGCCGATTTCACGACGCTGCACGTCCGCCGCGCCATCGACGGCGACCCCTCCAGCGTGGCCTGGGTGGTGGAGCGCCTCTCGCCGCTCCTCTTGGCCCTCGCGCGCTACAAGCTGACCCCTGCGCTGCGCGTCCTCTGCGAGCCCGAGGACCTGGTGAACGACACCTGGCTCATCACGCTGCCGCGACTCACCGAGATCGAGGAGCGCGAGGGCCGCTCGACGCCGGTCTTGCTGCGCTTCCTCACCACGACGCTGCTCCGCCGCCTCGCCGGCATCGCGCGGAAGCACGCGCGCCGCGCGAAGCGCTCCGCGCCTGTTGACGGCAGCAAGGATCGGGAGAGCGATGACGCGCTCGATCGATTACCGCGCGAGACGCGCGGCGTGGTGACGATCGCGCTGCAGCGCGAGCTGCAGGGCCAAGTCCTCGCGAGCTTGGCCGAGCTCCCGCCGCAGGACCGCGAGGTGCTCCTGCTGCGCGGCGTCGAGCAGCAGTCGAACCAGACGGTGGCGACCTTGCTCGGCATCGAGCCAGGGGCCGCATCGATGAGGTATCAGCGCGCGCTGAAGCGCTTGCGCGAGGCGCTGCCGGGGTCGGTGTTCGACGAGTTGTCGAACGAGTGACGGCGGGGTGTGCTGCGCTTGGCGCGCGGTGTCGCGCTCAGCGCGCTTCGTCCAAGCTCGGCCCATCGAACGCGAGGAACGCGCCGTCCTTCCCTCCGCTCACGAGCAGCGAGCCATCCGTCGACCACACCATGCGCAGGCCCTCGCTCTCGTGGCGCCCGAGCTCGACGATGGGACGCCAATGCTCCGCGTCCCAGATCCACACGCTGCCTTCGGCGTCGTTGGTGGCGCAGCGGCGACCGTCGCCGCGAAAGGCGATGGATTGGACCGCGGACTCGCGGGGGATGGCGCGAAGCAGCGCGAGGTCGCGGTCGCTGCGGATCTCGAGCCCGCCGACGCCGACGGTCACGAGCGCGCCGTTCGGCGCGAACTCGAGGTCGAGGCCCTCGATCTCCGACTCGACCTGTGCCACTCGCTGCAGGCGCTCCACGTCCCACAGCTCGAGCCCGGTGCGGACTTCGGGGAAGCGGTAGTGGAGGCTCGTCAGGGTCGCGAGTCTCGCTCCATCCGGTGAGAGCGCGATGGCGAGCACGGGCAGCTCGCCGAAGCTCCGTGGTGGAGTCGCGTCGACCAGCGAGCTGATCCACGCGCCGATTCCCGGCCTGTCCGGCACGACGATCAGGGCATCTTCGCGCAGCACCGCATCGATACCGCGCACGCCGGCGAGGCGGCGCGCCAGCGCCCAGTCGGGCGCGCTGCGAAGCTCCGCGTCCTCCTCGCGGTGCAGGACGATCAGCCGCTCGCCCGTGCGATCGAAGAGCGCGTGCTCGCCCGCGAGCGCGACCTCCGCGACGCGCTCCAGCACGGAGCCATCCCGGCGATAGAGGCCGCCGCCACGGCGATCGAGCGAGACGATGTGCCCGCCGTGCGCATCCACGGCGAGACCGCGGGTCCAGCTCGTTCCATGGGACCCGTTCATCACGCCGTGCGTACGAGCATCGTAGAGCCGCAATCCGCTCCTGGAGCTCACCGCGATGCGCGCACCGTCCGGCGAGAGGGCGATCGACCCGCGACCGCAGAAGGCCGCGACCTCGCGCCCGCGGTGCAGATCCGCGCGGATCACGTAGGGGCCGCCGGCGATCAGCTCGGCACCTGACGGTGTGAACGCGCAGCCCCAGATCTCGCCGTCCACGCGCACGCGCTCGCGCAGGAAGTCCCCCGTCGCGGCGTCCACCGCGCAGAGGCTCCGATCGAGCGAGCCTGTGGCGAGGTAGCGCTCGTCGGGCGACCAGGCGACGCAGAACGGCCGCAGCTCATGGTGACGGAAGCTCTGGTCGAGCCGGCGGGTCGCCACGTCGAAGAGGTGGAGTCGCGAGCGACCGCAAGTCGCGGCGAGCTTGCGACCCGAGGGCGCGTAGCGCACGGCGCGTACCTCCGTGCGCGCACCGACCGACACCTCCGCCAAGGCCTCGCCGCTCTGGAGCGAGAAGAAGACCAGGTGCCCGCCATCGGTGCCGATCACGAACTCCGAGCCGTCGGGCGCGAACGCCACGCAGCGGGCATCCTCGTCGCGCCAGCGCAGCTTGTGCACGATCTTGCCGTGCGCTACGTCGACGATGGTCGTCCAGCGTGCGTCGCGACAGAAGGCGAGGTATGCACCGTCGCGAGAGACCGCGAGGCATTCGATCAAGCGGTGGCCCGGCAGGCTGCGCCGGATCTCGAGCGTCTCGCGCGCGACGAGATGGATCTTCCCGTCCAGGCCCGCGACGGCCAGATGCTGACCATCGGGCATCCACACCACCTGCTGGCCCTTCTCGTTGGTCGAGAGGCGCGGATCGTCCGAGCGAGCGAGGCTGCGATCCAGGCGGCGCGCGAGGTGCTCCCATTCCCATGCGCGGTGCGTCGGAGGAACCGCGTCCAGGAAAGGACGCGCCGAGGATTCGTGCAGCGCGTCGAGCGCCTCGGCGGCGGCGGCCAACCGCGAGCGCGCGGCTTCGACTTCCAGGGCCTCCGAGCGCTCCTCCGCGAGCGCTCGCATGCGCTCGGCGTAGAGCGCCTCTCGGCGCGCGAGATAGAGCCCGACGCTCAGCGCGAGCACGATCGCGGCGAAGACCGCGAGCGTCCAGCGGTTCCGCCGTGCGAAGGTCGTCGCGCGGTAGCTCCAGGAATCGCGTCGCGCGAGGATCGGCTCCTGGCGTAGATGCCGGCGGAGATCGGCGCCGAGCGCGCCCGCGCGGGGATAGCTGCGCTCGGGCTCCTTCGCCATGGCGCGCAGCGCGATGGTGTCCAGGTCGCCGCGCAAGGAGCGTCGCGTCGTGCCGCGCGTGCGCGTCGAAGGGCGGTGCGGGGCGCCGTCGCAAATCGCGCTCTCGAGCTCGCGCAGCGTGGTCGTGCGCTCGTACGGCGACTGCCCGCAGAGCAGCTCGTAGAGCAGGACGCCGAGCGCGTAGACGTCGGTGGCGGTCGTGACCTCGCCGCCGCGGAGCTGCTCCGGCGCCGCGTAGCGTGGGGTGAGCAAACGCTCGGCGGTGCGTGTGAGCAGCGTCGCTTCGCCCCCTTCTTCGTGGAGCAGCTTCGCGATGCCGAAGTCGAGGAGCTTCGGCTCGCCCTCCGGCGTGATCAGGAGGTTCGAGGGCTTGAGGTCCCGGTGCACGATGCCGAGCTCGTGCGCCGAGTCGACCGCGTCGCAGACCTTCGCGAAGAGCTCGAGCCCCGCCGCGAGCGGCAGCAGCGGCGCGCCCACGTCGAAGGCGACGCCGTGGACGAGCTCCATCACCATGTAGGGCTGGCCGCCCGCGCTGGTGCCGCCGTCGAGGATCCGCGCGATGCCCGGGTGCTCGAGCTGCGCGAGCAGGCGTCGCTCGCGGTGGAAGCGCTGCACGATGGCCGCGGAGTCCATCCCGCGCTTGATGAGCTTGATCGCGACCTCCTTCGCGAAGGTCTCGTCGTCGCGCGCGGCGCACCAGACCGTGCCCATCCCGCCCGAAGCGATGCGCTCGATCAGCCGATAGCTCCCGATGCGGTCGCCGACGGCTCCGGTGTCTTCCGGCGGAACCTCGTCGCGCTGCAGGAGGCGCGGGATCGGCTCGGAGAGGAAGGAGCCGCTCGCCTTCCACCGCAAGAGCTCGGCGAGCTCCTGGCGGAGCTCCGGGTCGTCCGCGCATTCGCGCTGCAAGAACTCCGCATGCGAGTCGGGCTCCAAGTGGAGCGCGCGCTCGTAGAGCAGCTTCACTCGCTCCAATCGCTCGCTCACCTCGGAGTGTCCCCGCTGCGGAGGCGCCGGCGCAGCCAAGCCCTCGTATCGCACCCGTCGCGTGCCGCCGTGGGCAAGAAGATCTCCAGCGTCGATGAGTGAGTGGCTCTCCTAGGAACCGAGGAGTCGCGCCACGGAGGCCGTGAACTTGCGGCGCATCTCGTTCCGAACGCCCGTCGCACTCCGGCCCTGTCGGCCCACGGCGCTCGGGTGGCCGCGGCGACGAGTATGGCGACGAGCACGAGGTGCTGGCCCGCCGCGACGACGGGGGAGGTCGGGATCGATCGCGAAGCGCGCGGCGCATTCATCGATTCACCAGCGATCCGATCCGGAAGCGAGCGTTTGACGCACGAGGAGCTCTCCGGAGGCGTCCGCCGCCAGCAGGGAGATGCCGTCGGGAAGGAAGCCCAGGTCGTGGATTGCGCGCTTGTGGTCCCGCAGGGTCAGGAGGAGCCGGCCAGTCATGGCGTCCAGCACGAGTAGCTCGGCGCTCGAAGCAAGGACGATGCGCGTGCCGTCCGGCGAGAAGCAGAAGCCCGCGCTCGTCTGTGCGGGGGAGACGAACTGGTAAGCGAGAGCACCGCTCGGGCGATGCCAGACGCTGAGTCGCACTTGGAGCGGCTCTTTGGCACATGCCGCGAGCAAGACACCCGCGCACCCATACGAAATCTGGCGCGCCCTGCCCTCCGGGCTTCGCGGCAAGTCGGTCCAACGTTTCGTGAATGGATCGAGCTCGCGGATACGGCCGTCGGAGCCCAGCACGACGATGCGGCCGCTCGCGGGATCGCGATCCAGATCCGCCAGAGTGCCGAGCCCGCTCGCGAGCGTGCGCTGCACGCGAGCTGTTCCAGAAGCCTCGATCCAGTGGAGCTCTCCGCCGACGGAGCCGACGAGGAACGCACCTGCACTTCCTGCGGGGATGATCTCCGTAGCCGCATCTGTGAGCTCCAGCGTGCTGCTCGTGCCTGCGCGGCGATCGAAGAAGCACATTGCTCCGCGTCGCGCGCAGGTCAGCCAGCGTCCCTCCGAATCGTAGGACAGGGCGCCCGGCCTCCAGGGCACAGATAGAGTGGCTGGCTGCGTGGGGGCCACGAGATCGGAGACGGTCAGGGCTTGGCCCGAGCGCACCGCGACCTCTTGGCCTCGAGGCTCGATCGCGAGGCCGTCGAGCGGGCCCCTACTGAGCTTGCGGCGCTCGACGGCCTCGGCATCCCAGCGCCACAAGTTGAGACCGGTCGAGCCGGAGCCGACGACGAGAGTTCCTTGCTGTAGCAGGCAGAGCTCCGTCTGCGTCGAGTTGGGTCCTGAGGGGCCTGGTAGCTCGCGTCGGCGCCCGCTATCGAGCTCGAAGACGTGAAAGCCGCTTCCGCTGGCGATGAGCTCGCGGCGCCGCGGATGGAAGCGGATGGCGGTGCTGTACTCCTCCGTGCGCAGCGGGCTAGGCAGCAGGCGCCGCTCGAGCAGGCTCCAGAGCCAGATGGTGCCTACGGCGCTCGTGAAGGCGAGCAGGTCCTCGTCGGGCGAGAAGTCTGCGCGCACGGGCGGCTCGCTGAGAGACGGAGCTTCGACACGCTCGCTCCGGCTCTCCGCCGGCGACCAAAGTCGAAACGCCTGCCCGCCGCGCTCCAAGAACACGAGCCGGCGCCCCGAGCGCGACCAGACCGGCGCGGCGTTATCATGCACGTCGCCGATCTGCTCCCGCTGCGCAGGAGCTTCGATGTCGATGAGCTCGAGTTGGTTCCTCGTCGGCAAGGACGCCGCGAGCCATCGTCCGTCGGGCTGGAGCGCGAGCTCGCGTGGGCGCTCGCGGACCGCCAACGTGCGCTCGACGCCCGAGCCGACCTCGATCACGCGAATCGCGCGCTCTTCTCCGAGGAGCAGCAGCGCTCCATCGGCCGAGATATGGATGGGCGTGGCCTCGGAATCGATCCGCCGTCGGAAGAGGATCGCGCGCGTGCTCGCATCGACGACGAGCGCTTCGCCTCCCGTGCGCAGCGCGAAGCGCGCGCCCGCGGCGTCGCTGCAGAGACCGCTGCCGGTCCGAAACTCATAGGGCCAGGGCTCGCGCAGATCCGCGCTGGCGCGCAGATGACGCCATTCCCAGCCGCGGAGCTCCTCCGGGGCGCGCTGGAGCGCGGCATGGGCGGAGCGACCGCTACGCAGAGCGGCTTGCGCGGACTCCAATGCCGAGACGTACGCCGTCCAGCGCGCCTCGAGCGCGCGCGCTTCGGCGCGCTGATGCTGGAGCATCGCGTAGCCGAGGCCGAAGGCCAAGCTCGTGATCACGACGAGCGTCGAGATCACCAGGATCTTGTTTCGGCGCACGAAGCGATGAGCTCGATAGATCGCGGAATCGCGTCGAGCGGAGATCGGCTCGTGGCGCAGATGGCGGCGGAGGTCCGCGGCCAGGGCGCCTGCGCGGGGATAGCGCCGCTCGGGCTCCTTCGCCATGGCGCGCAGCGCGATGGTGTCCAAGTCGCCGCGGAGCTGGCGACGCGTCGTGCCCCGCACCTTGGCCGAGGGGCGTCTCGGCGCGTCGCCGCAGATCGCCGTCTCCAGCTCGCGGATCGTGGCGCAGCTCTCGTACGGCGAGTGCGCGCAGAGCAGCTCATAGAGCAGGACGCCGAGGGCATAGACGTCGGTGGCGGTGGTGATCTCGCCACCGAGCACTTGCTCCGGCGACGCGTAGCGCGGCGTCAACAGCCGCTCCGCGGTACGGGTGAGGAGCGTGCTGTCGTGCGCTCCTTCGGCGATCAGCTTGGCGATGCCGAAGTCGAGCAGCTTGGGCTCGCCCTCCGGCGTGATCAGGATGTTCGAGGGCTTGAGATCGCGGTGCACGATGCCGAGCTCGTGTGCCGCATCGACCGCGTCGCAGACTTTCGCGAAGAGCTCGAGGCGGGCCGTGAGCGGCAGGAGTTGTGCGCCCACGTCGAGGGCGACGCCGTGGACGAGCTCCATCACCATGTAGGGCTGGCCGCCCGCGCTGGTGCCGCCGTCGAGGATCCGCGCGATGCCCGGGTGCTCGAGCTGCGCGAGCAGGCGTCGCTCGCGGTGGAAGCGCTGCACGATGGCCGCGGAGTCCATCCCGCGCTTGATGAGCTTGATCGCGACCTCCTTCGCGAAGGTCTCGTCGTCGCGCACGGCGCACCAGACCGTGCCCATCCCGCCCGAAGCGATGCGCTCGATCAGCCGATAGCTCCCGATCCGGTCGGCGACTGCTCCGGTGTCTTCCGGCGGAACCTCGTCGCGCTGCAGGAGGCGCGGGATCGGCTCTGAGAGGAAGGAGCCGCTCGCCTTCCACCGCAAGAGCTCGGCGAGCTCCTGGCGGAGCTCTGGGTCGTCCGCGCATTCGCGCTGCAAGAACTCCGCATGCGAGTCGGGCTCCAAGTGGAGCGCGCGCTCGTAGAGCAGCTTCACTCGCTCCAATCGCGCGCTCACCTCGGAGTGTCCCCGCTGCGGAGGCGCCGGCGCAGCCAAGCCCTCGCGTAGCTCCAATCGCGAGCCGCGGTGGGCAAGGATATCTCCAGGGTCGCCGCGGCCTCGGCCTCGGAGAGTCCGCCGAAGAAGCGGAGCTCGACGAGGCGCGCGGAACGCGGGTCGATCGCGTGCAAGGCCTGCAGCGCTTCGTCGAGCGCGAGCACGTCGACCGCGGAATGAACCGAGGCGACGCAGAGCACGTCGTCGAGCGGCAGAGCCGCCAAAGCGCCACCGCGCTTCTCGGCCTTTCGCGCGCGCGCATAGTCCACCAGCACGTTGCGCATCACCGCCGCCGCATACGCGAGGAACTCGCGGCGTTGCTCGACCCGCGAGAGCCCATCCGCGCCGGACAGTCGGACCCAGGCCTCATGCACGAGCGCCGTCGTGTTCAAGGTCGAGTCGCGCTCCGAGAAGCCGTTGACGTTGATCGCGCGCGCGAGGCGGCGCAGCTCCTCGTAGACGGCCTCGTTCCACTGGGCGAGGGCTTGGGGATCGCCGCGGCGGACGGAAGCCAGGAGCTCGTCGATGGGCTTCTTCATACCCACGCGATTGTCTGGGGTGCTCCGGTTCTCGCAAGGGCGCGACGACGTGAAATCCGGAATGGAATGAGGTGCGTCGTGAGCGCTTCACGTTCCTGCGTTGCGGCGGGTTCTGCGGAGAGCTGAGCCCCGTCGTCGAGGTGGTGCCCGCATCGATTCGCTGCGGAAAGATCGCGCAAAGGCCGAGGTGGAATCGCGGCGCCTTGCGTTTGGGGATGGCAGTTCGTTCCAGCGCGAGGTCTCTCTCCCTGCTCGCGCGCGCTTCCCCGTCTGCGACCCCTGAGCTCCCATGATCTCGCTCCCGCGCCTCTTCTCCCGCACGCTGCTCGTCGCAGGTGCGGTGCTCGTCCTCGCTGCGATCGCTCCGGCCCAGCAGTACCAGCTGGACAAGCTCGTGCCGGTGGACAACGCACCGGGCGACAAGCTCGGCTGGAGCGTCGCGATCGACGGAGATACAGCCCTCGTCGGCGCCTCCGACAAGGTCGTCGGCGGCTTCGCCCAAGCGGGAGCGGTCTACGTCTACGCGCGCACCGGCGGCGTGTGGTCGGAGCAGCAGAAGCTCGAGGCGACATTTCCTCAGGCCCAAGCATTCTTCGGTTACAGCGTCGCGCTGAGCGGCGATACGGCGGTGATCGGGGCGCGGAACGAGGGCAGCGGCGCGGGGGCGGCCTATGTGTTCACGCGCATGGGCGGCGTTTGGTCGGAGCAGGATAGGCTGCTGCCATCGGACACGCGCGCCAACCTCTACTTCGGGCACGAGGTCGCGATCGACGGTGACACTTTGGCCGTCGGCGCTCTCGGGTGGCTCAACGCCGCGGGCCAGGCGCTCGGCGCTGCGTACTTCTTCGAGCGCGTGGGCGGAGTCTGGACGGAGCAGCAATTCCTGACAGGCGACATCACCGGTGGGGAGGAGACCTATGGCTTCGGCAGCTCGATCTCCCTGGACGGTGATACGGCGGCCGTCGGTGCGCCGACTTCGCACCCCGGCGGCCAGTACCGGGCGGGCGTGGTTCGAGTGCTCCTTCGCACGAGCGGCTCCTGGGCGGTTCACCAAGTGCTGACCCAGGTTACGCCGCAGGCCAACTCGCTCTTCGGGTTCGACGTGGCTCTCGAAGGCGATCGCCTCGCGATCGGCGCCTCCACCGAAGACGAGAACGGAGTGACCGACGTGGGCGCGCTCTACGTCTTCGCGCGCAATGCCGGGAGCTTCGGCGTACCGCAGCGATTGATCGCGAGCGATCCTTCGATGGGTGCCAACCTGGGCTACGGCCTCGGCCTGCGCGGAGACACGCTGGTCGCTGGCGCACCTTACGCGAACGGCGTCCGCGGCGCCGGCTACGTCTTCCGCGAGCTCAGCGGGAGCTGGTCCGAGACCACCCGGCTGCTCGCGCTCGATGGCGGCTCGAACGATGAGTTCGGCTTCTCGGTCGGCTACGACGGAGCGACGGCCTTCGTGGGTAGCTACGGTGACGATCACGGCTCCGGAGGTTCGGGATCGGCCTACGTCTTCGAGGTCGCGAGCAGCGGCGGCGGCCCCAGTGGACCGACCGCACCGCGCGACGTTGCGCTCGGCGATGCGAACGGCGACGGTGACCTCGACGCGCTCAGCGCGAACAGCGCCTCTCACGACCTCGGCCTCTGGCTCGGCGATGGCACGGGTGCGCTCGCGGCGCCAGTTCCGGTCGCGCTCACGGCTAGCGACTTGGCTCCCGTCGCGGTGTCCTTCGGCGACCTCGACGGCGATGGCGCCGCCGACGATGCGGCGGTCGCATGCGCGGACTCTCACACCGTCGGCATCGTGATGAACGCCGGCGGCAGCTCGAGCGCGAGCTCGCGGAGCTCCGGCGGCCTTCGCCCGAGCGATGTCGTCTGCGGCGATCTCGAGGGCAACGGCACCGACGACGTCGTCGTCGCGCGCCAGGGCGAACCGCTGAGCGGAGGCTCCGGGCTCTCCGTAGCAATGAACGGCGGCGCCTTCGCCGCGCTCACGATCCCCGGCGGTCACGCGACGCAGGTGGTGAAGCTCGCGCTCGGCGACCTCGATGACGACGGCGATCTCGATCTCGCTGCCGTGGCGCAGGGAGCACCGGACCAGATCCTGCTCTTCGCCGGCGACGGCGCGGGCGCCCTCGCCTTTGCGGGCGCGATCTCGCTCTCGAGTTCCGGTCTCGCGAGCGGCCTCTGCCTCGGCGACTTGGATGGCGACGGCACGAACGACCTCGCGGTCCTGCTCTCGACGCTCTTCCCGACGCCGACGAACAGCCTGCAAGTGCACCGCTACACCGGCAGCGGGGCGCTCGATGCGAGCGACTTCACGGCCGACACAGCACTCCCGACCACGGGCACGTTGGCGCACGATGTCGCCTGCGGCGAGCTCGATGGCGACTCCTACCCCGGTGTGCTGCACCGGCCGGAGCTGGTGGTCGTGCACGCGGGCTCGGGCGACGTGCAGGCCTTCTACGGCTACGTGAGTGCGACCTCCAGCGCCACCTCGACGAGCGCGCTCGCCGCGGGCTCGAACCCGATCGCCGTCGCCATCGGCGATCTTAACGGCGACGGCGCTGGCGACGTGGTGATCGCGAACCAGGGCTCCGACGATCTCTCGATCCACCTCGGCGAGCTGCTCGCGCAATCTCTCGCCTTCGGTACGGGCTGCGCGGGCACCGGCGGCCTCGTACCCCTGCTCGCCGGCACCGGTCTCCCGACCCTCGGTAACGCGAGCTTCGGTCTGCATCTCAGCCAAGCGCGCGCTATCGCGCCCTTCCTCGTCCTGCTCTCGACGACGACGAGCGAGCTCGCGGTGGGGAGCTGCACGCTCTACCTCGGCGCGCCGCTGATCAGCATCCTGCGCTTCACGAATGGCAGCGGAGAGAACGACTACGTCTTCGGCGTGCCGAACGACCCGCTGCTGCTGGGTGCCGCGGTGTACTTCCAAGACGCGGTCTTCGATCCGGCGGGGGCCTTCGAGTCGACGCTGGCGCTTTCGAATGCGCTGCGTGTGCGGGTGGGGAACTGATCCCGCCACGTGTCGCGCCTTCCCATCAGGTGTCTCCCGCTCTAGGCACTGCTGCCGGAGTCGCGATCGTCTTCGATGCGTTCCACATGCGATCTCGAAAGTGGAACGCATGAGGTGCCCACGTCCTGCCCTGCGTTCCCTAGTTCGCTCGGACGATTCGATCGGCATCGCGCCTTCGCATCGTCCGCTCGTCCGTCCTTCCGCTGAGGTCCCGCCATGCTCCTGCCGCTCCTCTCGCGCTCGCGCGCTCTCGCGTTCCTCGCCATCGGCGTCGTCGGAGCGGGGCCCCTCTTTGCTCAACAGAGCCACAGCGCGAAGCTCCAAGCGACCGGAGTCGGCAGTTGGTATGGCAGGAGCTGCGCGGTCGAGGGCGATACCCTGATCGTCGGCGCGTCCAACGCGACCTCGAGCGGTGTCAGCGAAGCGGGAGCCGCCTATGTGTACACGCTGAGCAACGGGAACTGGGTCGAGCAGCAGCGGTTGGAGGCGGGTGATCCCGCGGTGGCCGCGCTCTTCGGTTACAGCGTCGCGCTGAGCGGCGACACCGCGGTCGTCAGCGCGCGGACCGACTCCCATCCCTCCGCCCCGTCCAACATCGGCGCGGCGTACGTTTTCACGCGCAGCGGTGGCGTCTGGACGCAGGTAGCGAAGCTCGTCCCTGCCGATGCGGTAGAGGGCATCCGCTTCGGTGCATCCGTTGCCATCGACGGCGATCGTCTGGTCGTCGGCGCCTCCTCCGGACGAAATGCCTCCGGCGGCAACGTCGGCGCGGTCTACTTCTTCGAGCGCGTCGGCGGCGTCTGGACGGAGCAGCAGAAGATCGCCGGATCGAATGTCGGGAGCTTCGGCTCTGCCGTTGCCCTGGAGGGGGACACCGCTGCGGTCGGTGGGCACCTCGCTAATCACGGGGGAACCCAGGGAGCCCAGGCTGCTGGCGAGGTGCAAGTGCTCGTGCGCTCGGGCGGCACATGGTCGGTCCAGGAGGTGCTCTATTCGCCGAACGGGCAGGCGTATGGGTACTACGGGTACTCGTTGGCGCTGGCGGGCGATCGTTTGATCGTCGGTGCGGTCGCCGAGGACCACTCCGGCTTCACCGACTCCGGAGCGGTGTACGCCTATCACCGCTCCGGCGGCAGCTCGGGAACTCCCCAGTTGCTGCTCTCCAGTGACATCCAAGGGGCCGCGAACTTCGGGCACAGTGTCGCGCTGCATGGAGACACGCTGGTCGGCGGGGCGATTGGGGCCCTGGGCTCGCGCGGCAGCTGCTACGTATTTCGCGAGACGGCGGGGAGCTGGTCCGAGGTCGAGCGCCTGGTCGCGAGCGATGAGGTTGATCCGAACCAGCTCGGGTGGTCGTTAGGGTACGACGGGACGACCGTCGTCAGTGGGGCTACGAGCGATGGCCACGGTGCCGGCTCTCTCTATGGGTCGGCCTATGTGTTCGAGGTCGCGAGTGGGAGCGGCGGCCCGAGTGGTCCGACGGCACCGCGCGATGTCGCGCTCGGCGACGCGGACGGCGACGGCGATCTCGACGCGCTCACGGCGAACAGTGCCTCGCACGACCTCGGCCTCTGGCTCGGCGATGGCACGGGCGCGCTCGCGGCGCCAGTTTCGGTCGCGCTCACGGCTAGCGACTTGGCTCCTGTCGCGGTGTCCTTCGGCGACCTCGACGGCGATGGCGCCGCCGACGATGCGGCGGTCGCATGCGCGGACTCTCACACCGTCGGCATCGTGCTGAACGTCGGCGGCAGCTCGAGCGCGAGCTCGCGGAGCTCCGTCGGTCTTCGCCCGAGCGATGTCGTCTGCGGCGACCTCGATGGCAACGGCACCGACGACGTCGTCGTCGCACGTCAGGGTGAACCCCTGAGCGGTGGCTCCGGCCTCGCTGTGGCGTTGAACGGCGGTGCCTTCGCCGCGCTCGCGATCCCCGGCGGTCACGCGACGCAGGTGGTGAAGCTCGCGCTCGGCGATCTCGACGACGACGGCGATCTTGATCTCGCCGCGGTGGCGCAGGGCGCACCCGACCAGATCCTGCTCTTCGCCGGCGACGGTGCAGGCGCTCTCTCTTTCGCCGGGGCGATCTCGCTCTCGAGCTCCGGTCTCGCGAGCGGCCTCTGCCTCGGCGATCTGGACGGCGATGGCACGAACGACCTCGCGGTCCTGCTCTCGACGCTCTTCCCGACGCCGACGAGCAGCTTGGAGGTGCACCGCTACACCGGCAGCGGAGCGCTCGACGCGAGCGACTTCACTGCCGACACCGCACTTCCGACCACGGGCACGTTGGCGCACGATGTCGCCTGCGGCGAGCTCGATGGCGACTCCTACCCCGGTGTGCTGCACCGGCCGGAGCTGGTGGTCGTGCACGCGGGCTCGGGCGACGTGCAGGCCTTCTACGGCTACGTGAGCGCGACCTCCAGCGCCACCTCGACGAGCGCGCTCGCCGCGGTCTCGAACCCGATCGCCGTCGCCATCGGCGATCTGAACGGCGACGGCGCTGGCGACGTGGTGATCGCGAACCAGGGCTCCGACGATCTCTCGATCCACCTCGGCGAGCTGGTCGCTCAGTCGCTCGCCTTCGGCACGGGCTGTGCGGGCACCGGCGGTCTCGTACCCTTGCTCGCAGGCACGGGGCTCCCGACCCTCGGCAACGCGAGCTTCGGCCTGCACCTCAGCCAAGCTCGCGCCGTGGCACCCTTCCTCGTCCTGCTCTCGGCGACGACGAGCGAGATCGCGGTGGGGAGCTGCACGCTCTACCTCGGCGCGCCGCTGATCAGCATCCTGCGCTTCACGAACGGCAGCGGAGAGAACGACTACGTCTTCGGTGTGCCGAACGATCCGCTGCTGCTGGGTGCCGCGGTGTACTTCCAAGACGCGGTCTTCGATCCGGCGGGGGCCTTCGAGTCGACGTTGGCGTTGTCGAATGCGCTGCGCGTGCGGGTGGGGAACTGAGCCATGATGACGCGTACTTGGTGGCAGGCGGTGGCGGTAGTTGCCACCTTGGTGGTAAGTGCGCAGGTAGGGTTGGGGCAGGCGAGTGAGATCGCCAAGCTGTTGGCGGGCGACGGGGCCGCTGATGATCGCTTCGGGGTTAGCGTTTCGATAAACGGGGACACGGCGCTTGTCGGCGCCTATCAAGACGACGATCGGGGCCTCGACTCCGGCGGCGCCTATGTCTTCGTGCGGAGTGGCGGAAGATGGTCGCAACAGACCAAAATACTCGCACATGATGGCACCCCTGGAGACTTGTTTGGCCACAGCGTTGCCATCGATGGGGATACCGCATTGATCGGTGCCTACGGAGACGGTCTCTACTCAGGCAGCGCTTATGTCTATGTCCGAAGCGGAGGTTCTTGGCTTCAACAAGCCAAGCTCGTTGCGAGCGATGGAGCGGCGCTCGATCGATTCGGAATCAGCGTCTGCCTTGACGGTGATACGGCGATCATCGGCGCCGATAGAAATGATGCGCCCGGTGTTGACTTCGGAAGCGCCTATGTATTCGTGCGGAGCTCGGGACTTTGGTCTCAGCAGGCCAAGCTCGTAGCAATCGATCCTTCGGCTTACGCATCTTTCGGGAGAGCAGTCTCGCTCGATGGAGATCAGGCGCTCATTGGCGCGGACTATGACGACGAACGGGGAAGCGCCTATGTCTTCGTGCGAAGTGGTGGTGTCTGGTCTCATCAGGGAAAGCTCGTGGCCAGCGATGGATCCATGGATGATCACTTCGGCTACAGCGTCTGGATCGATGGAGATGCGGGGATTATTGGTGCGCACGGAGACGACGACCGGGGCTCCACCTCAGGGAGCGCCTATGTCTTTGTGCGCAGCGGTGGATCTTGGGTTCAAGAGGCCAAGTTGCTTTTGGATGATGGATATGCCCATGATCGATTCGGCATTAGTGTCTCGCTCGATCAAAATAGGGCCATCGTAGGATCCAATGGAGACGACGACCGTGGTTCCGAATCGGGGAGTGCTCATGTCTTCATTCGCAGCGAGCAAGGCTGGATTTGGCAGGCCAAGCTCATGGCGAGTGACGGAGCGTATCTCGATCAGTTCGGTGTGAACCTATCGCTCGACGGGGATAGCGTTGTAATTGGGGCGTGGAGAAGCGCCGGTCACGAGACCTCTTCCGGCAGCGCCTACATGTTCGAGTTCAGCGGCACCGAAACTGCGGCACGCTCCGCCACCGTCTTCTCGAGCGGCTCATACGCCACTTCCCACGTCGCCACCGCCAACTCCGCCACCCACGACTTCTCCCTATGGACCAACGACGGCACCGGTACGCTGAGCGAGTCTCGTATCGCGCTCGACCCCTTCGACCGCGCACCGATCGTCATCGCCGCCGGTGACCTCGACGACGACGGCCTCGTCGATGACGTCGCCGTAGCGTGCGCCGACTCGCACTCGGTCGGTCGCGTCATGGACCTCGGCGGCACGCCACTCGCGAGCACGCAGCCATGCGGCGGATTGCAACCCACTTGCGTCACCGTCGGTGACCTCGACGCCGATGGTCGCGACGAAGTCTTCGTCGGGCGCGAAGGCACGCCCTTCTCCGGCGGAGCCGGCCTCGCCGTCTCGTGGAACGGCGCCGTCTTCACAGAGCTCCCGATCCCGGGCGGCCACGCGACGCGCGTGCAGAAGCTCGCGCTGCTCGACCTCGACGGCGACGGTGATAACGACCTCGTCGCGCTGGTGCACGGCAGCCCGGATGAGCTCCTGCTCTTCGCGGGCGACGGCGCGGGAACGCTGGTTTTTGCCGACGCGATCCCGCTCGCGACGAGCGGCTTCGCGAGCGGCCTCTGCGCGGGCGACCTCGACGGCGACGGCGATGTCGACCTAGCGGTCGCGCTCGCGACGCTCTTCCCGCTGCCGGCGACCGAGCTCCGCATCCTGAGTCACGATGGGAGCAGTGCCCTGCAAGCGAGCGCCTACAGCCTCTCCCCGCCGATCGCGACCGGCGGCGTGCTCGCCACCGACCTCGCCTGCGGTGAGCTGGAGGACGACTCGATCCCGGGCTTTCTCTCGCGTCGCGATCTGATCGTCGTGCACGGGGGCAGCGGGGACGCGCGGGTCTTCTCCGGCTGGGACGGCGCGAGCTTTCAGAGCACGCGCTTGCTCACGGTCGGACAAAACCCCATCGCCGCCGCCGTGGGAGACCTCGACGGCGATGGCGGCGACGACGTCGTGATCGTGAACCAGGGCTCGAGCGACCTCAGCGTGAATCTCACGGTGCAGCCAGCATTGGCGCAGGTCTACGGTGCGGGTTGCCCCGGCACCGACTTGCTCACTCCGGTCCTCGTGGGTATCGGCACGCCCCTCTCGGGCGGTAGTGGCTTCTCGCTGGAGCTCGAGCAGGCGCGGAGCTTCGCTCCGACGCTGCTGCTCTACTCCTTGGGCTTGGGTGACCTCGCGCTCGGTGCTGGTTGCTCGCTCTACGTGGAGCTTCCCGCGGGCTCGCTGCTCCTCTTCACCAACGGCCGCGGCCAGGCCTCGCAGGTGCTCTCCGTGCCACCCGATCCTCTGCTGCTCGGCGGCGATGCCTACTTCCAGGCGGCGGTCTTCGATCCGGCGGGGGCGTTCGCGGCGACGCTCGCGCTCTCCAATGGCGTGCGTTTGCAGGTGGGGAGCTGAAGGATGAGAGGCCTACGATCAACACGGATCGCCGCGGTATGCATCGCGTGGTGTGCATCGGGCTCGGCCGCGCTTGGGCAGCAGAGCGAGGACGCGATCCTCGCGGCAAGCGACGCATCGTCGTTCGACCTGCTCGGACTGGCGCTCGCGACGTCCACCGATCTCGCTCTCGTGGGCGCACCTGCGGATGATCATTCCGGCGGCATAGATGCCGGGGCGGTCTACCTCTTCGCCAAGAGCGGCTCGGTCTGGAGCGAAGGTTCGAAGCTCGTTGCCGGCGATGCCTCTGCGGGCGTGCTGTTCGGTTCGAGTCTGGCTCTCTCAGGAGCTGACGCACTGATCGGCGCGTACCGAGGCGAGGCGGTCTACGTCTTCTCGGCCTCCGGAGCGGTGTGGGGGCAGCAGCAGAAGTTGGTCGCGAGTGACGGAGTCCCGGATGATTACTTCGGGTTCAGCGTCGCCCTCTTCGGAGACACGGCGATCGTCGGGGCCTTCCGCGACGAGAGCCTCCGCGGGGCGGCGTACCTCTTCGAGCGCGTGGGGTCGACTTGGAGCGAGAGCGCGAAGCTCGTCGCCGGAGATGGGCTAGCCAACGATCGATTCGGTTTCTCCGTGGCGATCGAGGGGGATCGCGCATTCGTCGGCGCTCCCGGCGCCGATGCGATTGCGGGCGCAGTCTACGTCTACGCTCGTTCCGGTGCGGCGTGGGTGTTCCAGCAGAAGATCGTGGCGGCGGATCGCACGGCCGATGCGTGGTTCGGGCACGACCTCGCGATCTCCGGCGATACGCTGGTCGTCGGCTCGCCCGAGGACCCCTCGACGGGCAGCGGGGCGGCCTACGTGTTCGAGCCCGTGAGCGCGACCTGGGTCGAGCAACAGAAGCTGCAGTCTTCCGATCTCGCCATCGGTGACGGCCTGGGGCGCAGCGTCGCCATCGAAGACGACGCGATCGTCCTCGGTGCACGCTGGGCCGATCACTCGGGCAGGGGCGATGCCGGCGCTGCATACGTCTTCTCTCGTGCGGGCGGATCCTGGTCCCAGACGCGAAAGCTGGTGTCGAGTGACCCGCAGGCGGGAGATTCCTTCGGTGACTGCGTTGCGCTCCACCATGGGACGGTCCTCGTCGGCGCGCCGGCAGACGACACGCTGACCCTGACGAACGCCGGTGCAGCGTACGTCTTCGGCATCGGCGTCGCCGCGACGGAGCCGCGTGCCATCACCGTCCTTTTCGCGGACCAAGGCGCTCCTCCCGACCTGGTGATCGCCAACAGCGCCACGCACGACCTCTCCCTTTGGACCAACGACGGCACCGGTACGCTGAGCGAGTCGCGCATCGCGCTCGAGCCCACCAACCGCGCACCGATCGCCCTCGCCGCCGGCGACCTCGACGACGACGGCTTCGCCGACGACGTCGCCGTAGCCTGCGCCGACTCACACTCGGTCGCACGCGTGCTCGACCTCGGCGGTACGCCAATCGCGAGCACGCAAACCTGCAGAGGCCTCCAACCCACCTGTGTCGCCGTCGGCGACCTCGACGCCGACGGCCGCGACGAGGTCGTCGTCGGGCGAGAAGGAACACCCTTCTCCGGCGGATCCGGCCTCGCCGTCTCGTGGAACGGCGCCGCATTCACCGAGCTCCCGATCCCGAACGGCCGCGAGACGCGCGTGCAGAAGCTCGCGCTGCTCGACCTCGACGGCGACGGTGACAACGACCTCGTAGCGCTCGCGCACGGCAGCCCGGATGAGCTCCTGCTCTTCGCGGGCGATGGCGCGGGAGCGCTGGTCTTCGCGGACGCGATTGCGCTCGCGACGAGCGGCTTCGCGAGCGGCCTCTGCGCGGGTGACTTCGACGGCGACGGTGATGCCGACCTAGCGGTCGCGCTGGCGACGCTCTTCCCGCTGCCGGCGACGGAGCTCCGCATCCTGAGCCACGACGGGAGCAGCGCCCTGCAAGCGAGCGCCTACTCCCTCTCCCCGCCGATCGCGACCGGCGGCGTGCTCGCGACCGACCTCGCCTGCGGTGAGCTGGAGGACGACTCCATCCCGGGATTCCTCTCGCGTCGCGATCTGATCGTCGTGCACGGCGGCAGCGGGGACGCGCGGGTCTTCTCCGGCTGGGATGGCGCGGCCTTCCAGAGCACGCGCTCGCTCACGGTCGGTCAGAACCCCATCGCTGCCGCCGTGGGCGACCTCGATGGCGACGGCGGCGACGACGTCGTGATCGTGAATCAGGGGTCGAGCGACCTCAGCGTGAATCTCACGGTGCAGCCGGCGTTAGCCCAGACCTACGGCACGGGCTGCCCCGGCACCGGCGCGCTCACCCCGTTGCTGGCTGGCAGCGGCACGCCGCTCTCGGGCAGCACGAGCTTCGCCTTGGAGCTCGAGCAGGCGCGGAGCTTCGCGCCGATGCTCTTGCTCTACTCCTTTGGTCTCGCGGATCTCGCGCTCGGCGGCGGTTGTGAGCTCTACCTGGAGCTGCCCGCGGGCTCGCTCCTGCTCTTCGCCGATGGCGGCGGCAGCGCGACGCTCGGCCTCTCCGTCCCACCCGATCCACTGCTGCTCGGCGGCGATGCCTACTTCCAGGCCGCGGTGTTCGATCCGGCGGGGGCGTTCGCGGCTACGCTCGCGTTCTCGAATGGTGTGCGCTTGCAGGTGGGGAGCTGAGCTCGAGCCTCGAGCTGAACCCGCGATTGCGATTTGCTATGAGGTGATGAGCGCACTCGTCACGTTCTGAGAAGCATCCCGTCCTCCGCCCATCCGCGGAGGCTTCTCGAGGTGCTGCATATGTGGTTCCGCCCTGCCTCTCATCGCCCTCCTGCTCGATCCTTCGGCTCCTGGCTCGCGCTGCCCGCGCTGATCGCCTGTGGCGCACCGCTGGGCATCGCTCAGCAGACCGAGCTCGCCCGTCTGTTTCCGAGTGACCCAGGCAACGGAGACAGCTTCGGTCGCGCGGTCGCGATCTCCGGCGATGTCGCGATCGTCGGCTCGATCTCCGATGACCACGGAGGGGTCTCGGACGCTGGCTCAGCTTACGTGTTCGGGCGCGCAGGAACGAGCTGGACGGAGCAGCAGAAGCTCGTCGCGAGTGATGCCGCGACCTCCGATGCCTTCGGCGGGAGCGTCGCGCTCTCGGGCGACACGCTGATCGTCGGCGCCGAGCGCTGCGATGTCTCCGGAATCGCGGACGCCGGAGCGGCCTACGTGTTCGTGCGGTCGGGCGGCGTCTGGACGCAGCAGCAGAAGCTCGTGGCGAACGATGCCGTGGCCGGGGACAACTTCGGGTGGAGCGTCGCGATCTCGGGCGAGACCGTCGTCGTCGGCGCGCGCCAAGCGGATCCACAAGGGCTCGTCGACGCGGGTGCGGCCTACGTCTTCGTGCGTTCGGGCGCGACGTGGAGTCTGCAGCAGAAGCTCGTCGCGAGCGATGCTCGCGCGAGCGATCGCTTCGGGAACGTCGCGATCGACGGCGATCGCGTCGTGGTCGGCGCGTCGTTCAGCACGGTGCTCGGCTTGACGGGCGCGGGGGCGGCCTACGTGTACCTGCGGAGCGGAGGGACCTGGGTCGAAGAGCAGAAGCTCGTCGCGGTGACTCCGGGGACGACCACGTTCTTCGGCACGAGTGTCGGGATCTCCGGCGATGCAATCCTTGTCGGGGCTCCCTCGGAGGCCAACGCCGGCGTGAGTCAGGTCGGTGTGCTGCACTGCTTTGAGCGGGTCGGCGCGGCGTGGGTGCAGCAGCAGCGATTGATCGCCAGCGATGCCATCTTCCTGACCAACTTCGGCAGTCCGATCGCGATGTCTGGGGGCGAGGCGATCGTAGGTGCTTACGGTGGCTTCACGGGTAGGGGCACGGGCTACCACTTGCGACGCGTGGGATCGAGCTGGACCGAAGTGACGCGCTTGGTCACAAGTAGTGGAGTGCTCGGCACAGCCTTCGCGACGGCGGTGGCCTTCGACGGCGTTCACGCGCTCTTGGGCGAGTCCGGCGCTCGAACGCCGCTCAATGTGCGAGCGGGCTCTGCCCTGATCTACGAGGTCGGGGGCGTCGCGCCGCCGGTGAACGACGAGTGCGCGGGCGCGACGCCGGTCGTGATCGGCGACAACGGACCTTTCGATAGTGCAGGCGCTTCGTTCGCCGCGCCCGGTTTCACCTGCACCCCGATCGGCGGCAGCGATGTCTGGCACTCCTGGACCGCCGAAGGCGATGGCAACGCGGTGATCGAGACCTGCGGCGCCAGCTTCGACACGATCGTCGAGGTCTACTGGGGGCCTTGCGGAGCGCTCCAGTCGCTAGCGTGCAGCGACGACGACTGCGGCCTGCAATCGCGCGCCGGCTTGCTCGTGGCTCGCGGCACGACGTACACGATTCGGGTCGGCGGCACGCTCGGAGCGACCGGGAGCTACACCCTGCGCGTGAGCTTGACCGGCGAGATGGGCTCCTTCAGCACCGTGGCCACGGGATGCTCGGGCCTGACACTCACGCCGAGCGGCGCGCCGACGATCGGCGGGACCGTGCGCTACGAGCTCAGCGCGATCGCGGGCACGCCGTATCTCTGGTTCGGGGCGCCGCAAGCGCCGCTCCTGCTCTGCCCGCCGAATCCCTGCGCCCTCGGCGCCGAGATCGTGATCGCGGGGAGCTCCACCTTCGCGGAGCTGCAAGTGCCGCTCGACCTGTCGATCTTGGGGGGCGTGCTCGCGTGCCAGGGCGCCGACTTCGAGATGCTCGCGGGGAGCTGCCCGCTCGGGGAGTCGTTCACGGTGCGCCTCAGCGACACGGTGCTCACGACGATCCTCTGAGCTCGGATCGTCGCGAGCGATCGAACGATGGGACCTCGTTCGGATCGCTGCGGCGCCGCGGCCCTCAGCGCGGCGCCGCATCCCACCAGAACACCGACCCGTCGTAGCAAGCGAAGCCGAGTGCCTCACCCGATGGGCTGAAGCGCAGCGCCTGGATCTGCTCGCCGCCCGCCGCGAAGGCGACGAGCTCCTCCCACGAGCGCGTCTCGTAGAAGCGCAGCGTGCCATCGCTGTGCGCGCTCACGAGACGCGTGCAATCGGGATGGAAGGCGACATCGCGGTGGTGCGTGCGAAGGTGCGCGAGCGAGATCTTCGCCTGCAGCGCGTAGGTTTCGAGGTCGAGGACGAGGATCGCTTGCGCCGAGAGGAACGCGGCGCGCGAGCCGTCCGGAGCGAGCCGCACCTTGTCGGTGGCTTCGAACGCGGCGGGCAGCGCTTCGATCTGGCGCGTGTCGAGATCGATGCGTAGCGCCGGGCTGCCCGCGACCAAGCCGAGTCGGCGCCGCGGCTCGACGGCGAGGTGTTGGTAAGAGCCCTCGGGGAGCGCGATCTCGTCGAGAGGATCGCCCGTGGACGGCGCGAAGCGCAGGAGCCGCGTGGGAGGAACCAGAGCCATGAGCTCGCGATCCGTGGCGGCGATCGCACGCGCAGGCTGCTCGAGCTCGAGGGCGTGCACCCAGATGCCGCGCTCGAGATCGAAGAGGCTGAGGCGCGGGCTCGAGTCGTGATAGCCGATCGCGAAGCGTCGATCCGGAGTGAGCTCGACGCCGACGAGATCCTGCGGACTGGGGGCAGGTCCCACGCGGCGCGAGCGACGATCGCCGCGGGTCCACGAATGGAGGAAGCCGTCGGGGCCGGCGACGAGGAGGCGCTCCTCGCCGAGGAAGTGGACGGAGTGAGTGAATTCGCAAGCCAGACGTCGCCACACCTCCTGTGCGTTGGGCTCATAGCGGCGGAGCTTCTCGTCGGAGCAGAGGACGGCGCCATCGGCCAGCACATGGAGGGAGCGAACGATGTCGGTGGGGCCCGGGAGGCTCGTGCGCAATCTCCCGTTCAGCGGCTCTGTGGCGAGGAGTTGGCCGCGCGAACCGGAGAGCAGCCAGCGCCCTTCGGCGTCGAAGGCGACGGTGCTCACGCCGCGCTGGTGTGCGTGGGAGATCGAGAGGCAACGCGCTTCGGCGAGGTTCCAGACGCGCACGCTGAGGTCGAGCGCACCGGTCGCCAGGCGCTCGCCCGCGGCGTCGAACGCGCAAGTGGAGACAGCGGTCGTGTGGCCTTCGAGCACGCCGCGGGGAGCCAGGTCCGCGAGCGCGAAGAGCTTCGCCTTGCGATCGAAGCTCGCGCTGGCGAGCAGGCCGCGCGTGCGATGCACGGCGAGGTCCAGGATCTCTTCGGTGTGAGCGGCGAGCGTCGCGAGCTCGGCGAAGTCTCGCCTGGCGTAGACCGCGATCGCGCCGCGCATGTCGCCGATCGCGATTCTCTCGGCGTCGAGCGCGATCGCGCAGGTGACGGCGGCCGCGCGGCGCAGGACGACGCGAGGCGCCGCGGAGCTCGTGGGCTCGACGAGCAGCGCGAAGCCACCGCCTTCGCTATCGATCCCGCCGAGGAGGGCCGCTCCGTCGTCGAGCATCGCGGCGCAGCGATAGCCCCCGAGCGGCGGCAACTCGATCTCCGTACGCACCTCGAGGGTCGGCGCATCGAGGATCCACGCGCGCGACGAGGCGAGCGCCACCAAGCGTTCCTTGCGCGCGTCGATCTCGCTGCACCAGAGGGGCTCGGCGAAGCCGCGCTCCGCGGAGCTGCGGTCGA
Organism: Planctomycetota bacterium; assembly: GCA_016719295.1. Taxonomy (GTDB): domain Bacteria; phylum Planctomycetota; class UBA1135; order UBA1135; family JADKAF01; genus JADKAF01. Next base: position 3,345,579 of record JADKAF010000001.1, on the reverse strand, counting down.
GCCTCGCGCGCAGAAAACGCCATTCGATGCCCCGCAGCGCCTCTGGCGTGCGCTCGAGCTGCGCGCGCGCCGAGGCGACTTGGCTGTCGCGGAGCGCGGCTTCGGCGCCGGTGAGGGCGGCGACGTAGGCGTTCCGCTCGGCGCCGCGCAAGGCGCGACGCGCGTTCGCCGACTCGCGCAGAGCCACGACCAGGCCCGTGGTGAGCGAGAGGAACGCGAGCGCCGTCGCGACGACCAGCGTGCGATGGCGTTCCACGAACTTCGAGGTGCGATAGGCCCGCGTGTCGCGGCGCGCGCGGATCGGCTCGTGCGCGAGATGACGGCGCAGGTCCGCGGCGAACTCGCCCGCGCACGCGTAGCGCCGCGCGGGCTCGCGGGCCAGCGCGCGCAGCGCGATCACGTCGATGTCGCCCCGCAGGCGGCGGCGCTCGGTGCCGCGAAGCAAGCTCGAGGGCGGTCGGAGCGGGCCTTCCAAGATGGCGCTCTCGAGCTCGCGCCGCGTCGTCGTCGCGCCGTAGGGCGAGCTTCCCGTCACGAGCTCGTAGAGCAAGACGCCGAGCGCATAGACGTCCGTCGCGGGGCTCACGGCCTCGCCGCGGATCTGCTCGGGCGCGGCGTAGCGGGGTGTCAGCAAGCGCTCGCCGGTGCCGGTGAGCTGCGTGAGCACGGCGTCGTCTTCCTCGCAGATCTTCGCGATGCCGAAGTCGAGGAGCTTGGGTGAGCCCTCGGGGGTCACGAGGATGTTCGAGGGCTTGAGATCACGGTGGACGATCCCGCGCTCGTGCGCCGCTTGCACGGCGTCGGCGATCGAGGCGAGGAGTGCAAGCCGTTGCTCGAGAGTGAGCGCTCGCGCGTGCTCGTCGAGCGGGGTTCCGCGCACGTACTCGAGGGCGAGGTAGGGGTAGCCGTCCTCGCTCGTGCCGCCGTCCAGGAGGCGCGCGATCCCGGGGTGCTCCAGGTCGGCGAGGATGCGGCGCTCGCGGAGGAAGCGCGGCACGAGGAGCTCCCGATCCGGGGCCTTCCGCAGGAGCTTCAGGGCGACGCGAAGAGAGAAGCCCGCCTCATCGCGCACGGCGAGCCAGACCGTGCCCATGCCGCCCGAGCCCAGGCGCTCGAGGAGGCGGTAGGGGCCGACGCGGAGCTCGGGCTCGCCCTGCTCGCGTTCCGCCAAGGCGGCCGGCAGGGAGGCGGAGAGGAACGCGGTCTCCGCGGCGTGGGCGAGCAGGGAGTCGAGCTCCGCGCGCAGCAGGCGGTCTTCGCCACAAGCAGCCTCGAGGAACGCGGCGCGCTCCGCGCCCGCGAGCGCCTGCGCTCCGGCGAGGAGTTCCTTCAGGCGCTCCAGTCGATCGGTGGGCTCGGGTTGGGACATGCCCCCAGCCTACTCCGCGCGCGGGACGAGCCCAGAATCCCGAGGGACTCCGAGGTGTGCTCGGCGAGGAATCCGTTCCGAAGGGGCGCGCTCCTCTGAGCGCACGCTCGGTGGGGCTCGCATCCCACTCTCTTCTGCCCTCGCGATCCCATGAAGCTCTCGTTCTGCGCTCTTCTCTTCGTCGCCGGCCTCGCTCCTGCGCTCGCAGCGCAGTCGACGGACCCCTACCGGGTGCGGGTCGGCCACAGGCACGGCGGCGACTTCTTCACGCACAGCTCCGGGTCGAGCTTCTTGGCCCAGACGAGTGTGGACTGCCCGCACGGTGTCATGTGGTCATGTCAGGGAAATGGTCCGGTCCTCAACTTTCACCACAAGGCGTGGGCCTCGAGCTCGCCCGCGTTGATGAGCCACGAGACCATAGGCTTGTGCTGGTGGCCGGGCTTCCCGGGCTACGGCGGTCTCGCGGAGACCCAGTGGTACTTCGACGACGTCGTCTTCTCCTACGGCGGCGGCAACGTGCCCATCAGCGTCGGTGTGAACCTGGAGGTCATCGACGCGGAGACCTTGGGCACCAACCCGTACCCGGACGAGTTCAATATCTACATCGAGTGGACGGATCCCGTGACGGGGACGCCCATCTACGCGAGCGGCTCCTCTTGGGGAGCGGTGCCGAACGCCAAAGGGCTCGTGAACCTCGCGCCCACGGGATCCTGGTGGCCGACCCCTCAACATCTCACGACGAACACGGTGTACGGCCTCCGCGTCATCGTGAAGACCTGGTCCGCGCCCGGTGGAAACACGTGGCAGAACAGCCGCACGAAGATCCGCTTCGCATCGACGCCCTTCACGATCAGCTCGGCCTCTCCGACGCCTGGCCTACGCGCCGACTCCTCGAAGGCCAGCATCGTCGACAACTCCTGGAACACGCCGTTGCCGGGGGCGACGCCGACGCTCGAGACCTCGTCTCCGATCAACCCGAATCAGATCGAGGACATCTACATCGGTGGAGCGCCCGCGGGAGCGCTAGGCTTGCTCTTCATCGGCCTCGATGCGATCCAGCCCGGGATCGTGCTCGGTCCTTGGTTCACCTTGGATCTCCTGGCTCCTGCGGTGTTGATCGGCTTCGCCGCGGATGCGCAAGGTCGGTTCACGCTCCCTGTCCCCGTGCCTCCGGGGACCGAGGGAGCGGTGCTCGCGCTCCAAGCGGCCTGGCTCTTGAGCCCGGATCCGGCGGACTGGTATGGCTCGGCGGCGATGGTGGTGAACGTGTTGCTCTGAACCGAATCCGACGCGCGTGCTCCTCGCGCGGCAATACCCGATCACCAAGATCGCGAACGCAGACCCCGAGCGCTTGCTCGGGGTCGGTCGTTTCGATCTGGTGGCGCGTCGATGCGCACCGTTTGCGCACCCTTTGCGCACGACTAAGCACTTCCGCGACGCGTTGCCGGGGTCGGCGTCCGACGAGCTTCCGCAGGCGCAGGTCGTCCTCCGGCACCTCGGGGTCGGCGAGCGGCGCGCCGATCCATTCCACCGTGGCGCTGAGGAGCGCTATGGCCTCCGCGCGCTCGACACGCGTGGGGGCCGCTCGAGGAGGAGCTCGGCGATCCGCTGCTCGCGCGCGCTCTGCGCTCGCTCGAGCTCGGCGCGCAGTTCAGTCGGTTGCGTTGCCGCGACGAGGCTCGAGGTCTTCAGCGCACGCGCCGGGAACTCCTCCGGCGCGCGCCTCATCGACCGACCTCGGCACGTGCGCCGCGCGCGACCCCAAGAGCCCGCGCGGCTCCGCGACGCGGCGCGTCTCGCCGTCCGATTCGAAGTCTCCGAGCTCCCACACGAGGTCCTGCGTGACGTCGAGGTCGAGCACCGCGAGCGACTGTACGCTGCGCAGCGCGAAGAGGCGCTCGCTCCAGAGATCGCTCTGCGCGGCCGCGCGAACGAGAGTGCGGAGCACGTGCTCGCCGGGGTCCCCGCCGCGGCGGAAGCGCGCGAGGAGGCGGAAGTGCCGCCTCTGCTCGCGCGTGGGGGAGCGCCGATCGCGGCGCTTCTCTAGCTCGAGCGCGGCGACGAGCGAGCGGATCGAGCCCTCGTCGGCGAGATAGGCCAGGGTCGCCGCGCGGAGCTGCTCGCCGCGCTCGCGCCACAGGGGCGCGCCGCGCTCGCGGAGCAGCGCGCCGAGATCGCGGAGGCGCAGGCTCCGCTCCGCGAGAAAGGCGTCGAGATCGGCGAGCGCCTGCGCATGTCAGCTCGCCCCAGCGCTTCACGCGCGCGCAGGTCTCGGCGTCGGCCTCGATGAAGCGGAGGTCCTCGTCGAGCGTGCCGACGGGGATCGCCGAGCTCTGGAGCCCCGGCCAGGGCAGCCCGTGCAGCTCGAGATCGAAGCGCGCGCGGAGCTCCAGCGCCGTGAGATAGAGCGGCTTCCGCATGCGGTGGATCTTCCGCAGCGCGATGTCGAAGCGGCAGCGCGCGGCATGGCCCCCGCTCGGCGTGAAGGACGGCCGCAGCACCTCGCGGCAGAGCTGCGCGAAGCTCCGGATCGCAGCGCCGGAGGTGCGCAGCGCGAACCACAGCAGGATCAGCGGCGCGATCACGACCTTGCCGTTGTCGAGCCAGCGCCAATAGAAGCGATACGGGTTGAACGCGAGCTGCTCGCGCGTGAGCCCGGTCATCGGATGCGTGCCGAAGACCTCGCGCACGAGGCGGCGGCGATCCTCGCGCTGGCACGCGAGCACCGCCGCGCCGAAGCGCTCCTGCACCGCGCGCTCGCGCTTGGGATCGCGCGAGAGGAAGTGCAGCGCATCGAAGTGTGCGCTCGCCCAGGTCCCTTCGCGGAGGCGCGCGAGCAGGGCGCGTTGCGCGCGGTCGTCCGCGAGCAGCGGCTCCCCGACGAGCGAGCTCTCGTCGGCCTGCTGCCCGGACGGGATCGCGGCGAGCTCGACGCCCTCGAGCGGCAGCCCCGCGCTGCGCGCTTCGAGCCAAGCATCGAAGACCTCGCGTTGGAGCGGCGCCGCATGGTCCACGTCCTCCTTCGAGAGGCAGTGGCGGTTGTAGTCGACGACGAGGCGCGCCGCGCGCTGGCCGATCGCCGAGGTGATGAAGTGGAACCAGAGCCGCGGACCGAAGAGGCCGGTCTTGCTCAAGTCCAGCGCGCGCAGGGCGCGGCGCTCGCGTCGATCGAGGTGCAGCGTCCCGGCGAGCAGGCCCTGGAGGGCCAAGTTCCCGAGCAGGAAGCTCGAGAGCCGCACATCGCTCGGATGCAGCGGCGGTGTGCGCAGATAGTCGCGGTGCATCTGCTCCAAGGTCTCGGCCCGCGCGGCGAGCCGCGCGCGCGCGCCGGCATCGAGCGTGTCACCCGCGAGCTCGGCGAGCTCGTGCTCGGGCCGCACCGCGCGTTCGAAGAGGAATCGCGCGTCCTCGCGCGCGCGGTGCTCCTTCACCAGGCTCGTGAGCCGCAGGAAGTGCGCGTCGGCCACCGTGGAGAAGTACTCCGTCGCGCTGCCCGCGACGCGCCGCAGCCACGAGCCGAACAGGAAGAACGCGAGGGCCACACCGCCGAGCACGAGGATCGGCACGCCGAGGAAGCGCGCGACGAAGCGCGTCGCTTGGCCGAGGAACTCGAGCTCGAGCAGCGTCGCGAGCCCGGCCAGGATCATGAACGAGCCGCCGAAGGCGATCAGGCGTCGCGCGGGCACCGCGCTGGCGCGCACGAAGGTCGTGCCGACCTTGTCGAGGAGCTGCGGTCCGGTGAGCGTGCCGTGGAGATCGCGGAACCACGTCATCGCGCGATGGAGGCGCGCGAGGCGCGCGCCGAGCGCGCGGCCGAAGCAGGCCACGACCTCCGCGGGCTCGGCCTGCGCGGGGATCCCGCGCACGAGGCCGCGCGGACCGGGAAGCCACCGGATCGGGCGCACGCGCAGCGCGCCGATCGCGCTCGCGAGCTCGCGGGTGCGCTGGGGGCCGAGGGCGTCCAGCACGCGCGTGGCGTCAAGGCCGACCAGGTGCTCGATGGCGTGCTCGACGGGCACTTCGCGCGGCGGCGGCTCCTCTGCCGGCGCGCGCGTCGCCGCGGGATCGAAGTGCGCGAGCTCCTCCCGCAGCTCTGCCACGCGAGCGGCGAGCCACGCGTGGCGCTCTTCCTCCGGCAGGAGGAGCAGCGCTTCGACCTCGCGGCGGCGCAAGGCGCGCCCCAAGCGCGCGGCGCGCAGCTCCGCGCTCTCCTCCACGGGCAGCGGCGGGGGATCCGAGGCGAAGAGCAGCGCGCGATTCAGCAGCGCAGCGTTGCGGCGCACGAGGCGATCGAGGCCGCGCAGAGCGAAGAGGACGGCGCGCAGCAAACGCAGCAGCGGCCGCGCGACACGCACATAGCGCGCGAGGCGCGCCAAGCGCAGGAAGCGCAGCGCGCGGAGCGCGGTGGCGCTGCTCAGCCACTCGACGAGCAGGCCGTAAGGGATCGACGGCAGCAGGTCGACGAGCGCATGGCGGCGCAGATAGCGGAGCTTCCGCGGAGCGTGCGCGAGGCGCAGCGAGAGCTCGGCGAGGAAGAGCGCGCAGATCGCGGTGTCGATCCAGAGCAGCGCGGCCCGAGCCTCCTCCGAGAGCTCGAGCGCGAGCTCGACGCCGAAGAGGAGGAGCACCGCGAGGATCAGCGCGGAGACCAGGTTCTCCAGCACGAGCACGGAGCGCGCGCCGAAGCGCTGCTCCAGGCGCAGCGCGAGCACCTTCTCGTCGCGCTCGACCTCGAGCTCGCGCACGGTGCGCTCGAGCGAGCGCTGCACCTCGCGCAGCGGGCGACGGCGGCCCGTGGGGTCGGCGCGCCGAGAGGCGCGCTCCTCGGGGAGCTCGGGTGCCAGGGCCATCGTCGCGCGGAAGAGCGCCAGCCGCTCGGCGGCGGCCTCGGCGATCGCGATGGACTCCGCGAGCGGATAGTCCTCCAGCGCCGCGTACAGGTCCTGTGCGGCGTCGACCACCTCGCGCGTCGCGTCGTGGAGGAGGTCGGCGGCGCGCGCCGGCGCGCGCCGCGCGCGCTGACGGATCGCCGCGAGCAGCGCTTCGTCGAAGCTCCGCGCCGCGGCGCGCAGGCGCTCGCGCAGCGTCGCCGCGGCGCTGCGCGGCTCGCTCTGGTCCGCGCGGGAGCCGAGGCGTGCCGCGCGCGCGAGGCCACCTGCGAGCGCGCCGGCGAGGCGGCGCAGCTCGGCCGGCGAGGTGCAGCGCTCCGGCGCTGTGCGCAGCTCGTGCTCGAGGGCGCGCGCACGCGCCTCGAGGGCTTCGAGCGCGAGCGCCTCCACCGCGCCCGCGCGCTCCGCGCAGCCGAGCTCCAAGCTCGCCCGCGTGAGCTCCTCGACCCGCGCTTCGAGCTTCGGGAACGACGCCGCGGACTCCGGCGCGCGCTGCGCCGCGGCCTCCCAGCGCGCGAGCGCCGCGCGGAGCGCGCCGGCGCCCGCGAGCTTCTCGGGCGGCGTCGGCCCAGGCATCGAGGCGAGCGCTCGCGCTCTCGCCTCGAGCTCCGAGAGCTCTTGAGCGGCGGACGGGGAGGCGGGGCGCGTCATGGCGGATCGGCGCGGGAGTCTACCCGCGCCCGCGCGGCAGGCGTGCGCTCGCGTGGAGGTTTGCTACCATCTCGCGCTTTCCCGTCGCCCGGCTCGCTCGCGCGGCGATCCCGGCCCCCGCCTTCGAAGGACGCACCTCGCCATGGCTCCGAAGCTCGAACAGTGGATGCAGGAGCTCCCGTACTGGGAGCGAACCGCCGACCTGGTGGATCAGTGCATCGACATCATGTTGAACCACCGCCAGAGCGGGCACCCGGGCGGCTCGCGCTCGAAGGTGCAGCTCACGGTGGCGAGCTTCCTCGGCGGCGCGATGCGCTGGGACGTCCGCGACCCGAGCCTGCGCTTCGCCGACCGCTTCGTCCTGGTCGCGGGACACTGCACGCCGGTGATCTACGGCATGCTGGCCGTGCTGCACGAGGCGATGCGCCTCCGCCACGAGCGCACCGGGGACCAGCGCTTCGCGCTGAAGGGCGGCCGCGAGCGCATGCTGCTGCCGCACGACCTCCTCGATCTCCGCCGCCATCACGGCCTGCCGGGGCACGCCGAGATGGAGGGCAAGACCTTGGTGTTCAAGGCGAACACGGGGCCGTCGGGGCACGGCATGCCGCCCGCGGTCGGACAGGCGCTGGCTTTGAAGCACGCGGGTGCGGGTGAGGTGAAGGTCTTCGCCTTCGAGGGCGAAGGGGGGCATACCGCCGGCGCGCACCACGAGTGCAAGAACTCGGCCTGGGGTCTCGGCCTCTCGAACCTCGTCGTCTGCCTCGACTGGAACAACTTCGGCATCGACGACAACGCGGTGGGCTCGGTCGTCCACGGCACGCCCGAGGACTGGTACAAGCCCTACGGTTGGAAGGTCGTCGGCTGCGAGGACGGCGGCGACATGAAGAAGGTCGCTCCCGCGCTGCACGAAGCGGTCTTCGGGGCGAACTAGGGCAGCGTCCCGGTGTGCTTCTGGATGAAGACCCGCAAGGGCCGCGGCTACGGCGTCTACGACAACAAGTCGCACGGCACGCCGCACAAGCCGAACAGCGAGGCCTTCTGGGAGACGAAGCGCCTCTTCGCCGAGAAGTACGGGGTCCAGTTCACCAACTTCGGCCAAGCGAAGCCGGAGAGCAGCGCCGCGTTCCGCGAGCAGAGCGCGAAGAACCTGGACGAGGCCTTCTCGATCCTGCGCAACGACGAGAATTTCCTGAGCTGGCTCACCGACAAGCTGGTCGCGAACGGCGACGCGGTGCCGAAGAAGCTCGCGTCGTTCAAGTGGGACGCGGGGAAGAACCCCGCCCAGGATCGCCGCATCACCGATTGGAAGAACTACCCCGCGGAGCTCTACGCGAAGCCGGGCTCGAAGCAGCCGAACCGCGCGGGCTTCGCCCTCTTCGGCGCGTACGCCAACGCGATCTCGCGCGAGGTCGCGGGACGTCCGCTCTTCCTCGTCTGCGCGGCGGACCTCGCCGAGTCGACGAACATCGCCGGCTTCGCCAAGGACTTCGGCAGCTCGAAGGGCTTCGGCTGGTACCAGCGCGGCGCGAAGGAAGAGGGCTGCCTGCTGCCGCAGCAGATCACCGAGTTCACGAACTCCGCGATCATGTGCGGCATGGCCAGCGTCAACTTCGCCGAACATCCCGAGAAGGAGTACGTCGGCTACTTCGGCGCGTGCTCGACGTACGGCTCGTTCTCGTACCTGAAGTACGGCCCGATGCGCCTCTTCTCGCAGATAGCGCAGGACAGCCAGATCAAGGTGGGCCAGGTGATCTGGGTCGCGGGGCACTCGGGGCCGGAGACGGCCGAGGACTCGCGCACGCACTTCGGCATCTTCGCGCCGGTGTGACCCAGCTCTTCCCGAAGGGCCACGTCGCGAATCTGCATCCCTGGGAGCACAACGAAGTCGCTCCGGCGATCGGCGCGGCGCTCGCCGCCGGCTTCCCGATCATCGCGCTGCATCTCACGCGTCCCGCGGTCGAGATCCCGGATCGCGCGAAGCTCGGGATGCCTTCGTATCTCGAGGCCGGCCGCGGCGCGTACGTGATGCGGCCGTACCAGGGCGGGAAGCCGCCGATGGGTACCCTCATCGTGCAAGGCACCTCGACCACCGAATCGGTCGTGAAGATCCTGCCCGAGCTCGAGAAGCGCGGCCTCAACGTGAAGATCGTGCAGGCTTGCTCGCGGGAGCTCTTCGACCTGCAAGATCAGAAGTACAAGGACTCCGTGCTGCCGTTCCACGAGTGGATGGACTCCACCGTGATCACGAACGGCGGACGCGCGCTGATGCACTCTTGGCTCTCGGGCCCCGTCGCCGAGGAGTACGCGATCAGCTCCGACTGGGACGATCGCTGGCGCACCGGCGGCTCGTTGGAGGAGATCACGGCGGAAGCGCACATCGACGCCGAGTGGGTGCTGAAGGGCATCGAGCGCTTCGTCGACGAGCGCAAGGCGCGTTTGGAGCGCCTCCGCGGCGCCATGTCCAAGTTGAGCTGAGTAGACCCCAGAGCAGAGCGTGATGCAGACGAGCGATACCAACGACCAGCGCGCGGTGCGCCTGGAGAAGCTAGCGAAGCTCCGCGAGCTCGGCATCCAGCCGTACCCGGAGCGCTACGACACGACGAGCACCTGCCTTGGCGCGCGCGCGCTACCGGACGGCGCGAAGGTCCGGATCGCCGGGAGGCTGATGCTCTTCCGCTCGTTCGGGAAGCTCAACTTCGGGCATCTACAGGACCCGAGCGGTCGCGTGCAGGTCTCGTTCCAGCGCGGCGAGCTCGATGAAGCCACGCTGAAGTGGGTGACCAAGCTCACCGACATCGGCGACTTCCTCGGCATCGAAGGCGAGCTCTGGACCACGAAGGCCGGCGAGCGCACCGTGCAGGCGCGCGCGGTGAGCTTCCTCGGGAAGTCCCTGCGGCCGCTGCCCGAGAAGTGGCACGGCTTGCACGACACCGACGCGCGCTATCGCCGCCGCTACCTCGACCTCCTGATGAGCGAGGAGACGCGGCGCGTGTTCCACGTGCGCTCGCGCGTGGTCTCGCTCGTGCGCTCCTACCTCGACCAGAACGGCTTCCTCGAGGTCGAGACGCCGATGCTGCAGGCGGCGGCGAGCGGCGCCGCGGCGCGCCCCTTCGCGACGCACCACAACGCCCTCGACGTCGACCTCTATCTCCGCATCTCGCCCGAGACCTATCTGAAGCGCCTCGTCGCCGGCGGCATGGACCGCGTGTACGCGAGCGGACGGAGCTCCCGCAAAGACGGCCTGGATCCCTCGCACCTGCAGGAGTTCACGATGCTCGAGTACTACGCGGCCTATTGGAGCTACCGCGACAACATGCGCTTCGTGCGCGAGATGATCCAGACGGTCGTGCGCGAGGCGCTCGGGACGCTGAAGATCCAGGTCTCGGGGAACGAGATCGATCTCGGTGGCGAGTGGCCGGAGCGGAGCTACCGGGAGCTCCTCCTCGAGGACTGCGGCATCGACCTCGCCGCGCACGGCGATCACCGTTCGCTCGAGGCGGCGATACGGCAGAAGGGGATCGACCTCGAGTTCAAGAAGTACCGCTCGCGCGCGGCGCTGATCGATGGGCTCTACAAGGTCGTCTCGCGTCCGAAGCTGATCCAGCCGATGTTCCTCACCGGCCATCCGACCGAGCTCGTGCCGCTCGCGCGCCGCTCGGACGCGGATCCCGGTACGCTCGACATGTTCCAGGTGCTGGTGAACACCTGGGAGATCGTGAAGGCCTACTCCGAGCTCGTCGATCCGATCGACCAGAGAGCGCGCCTCGAGGAGCAGGTCGCGATGCGCGAGGCCGGCGACGACGAGACGATGATGATGGAGGAGGACTTCTTGGAGTGCATGGAGCACGGCATGCCGCCGATCTCCGGCTTGGGCCTCGGCATCGATCGCTTCGTGGCGCTCATCACCGGCCAGGAAAGCCTCCGCGAAGTCGTATTCTTCCCGATGATGCGCGCCACCACCGACTCCGGCTAACCGAACGTACGGTGCCAGAGCAAATTCCTCCGGTTAGTAACCGGAGGAATTTGCTCTGGCACCGTACGTTCGGTTGGAACTCGCGCGGCTGGGCCGACGAGTGCGATCGTGGTGCTCGAGAGGACGGCGCTCACCGAGCTGAGCTACAAGCTCGTCGATGTGCTGGGGCGCGGGGTCACCACGGTGCTGGGGCAGATCGTTTTCCTGCAGCCGCCGCCGCAGATCGTGCCCGCGACGCCCCTCCTCACCGTGCCGGGTGCGGTGGATCTCGCCGTCGCGGAGCCGTTCCTCTATGTGGCGAGCAACAGCGGCGGTGCCTCCACGGTCGTCGAGTACGACCTGGCGTCCGGAACCCAGCGCGTGATCGGCAGCTATGTCGACGTGAGATCCGTCGCGGTCTCGCCCTTCGGCGGTGAGCTGACTCTGGGCCTCGAGAACGGCGACCTGCAGCGCATTGCGGTCGCGAACGGCGCGATGCTCGGCACGACGAGCACGGGGCTCGGTCCGCTGATCTCGGTCGGCTACACCCGCTTCGGCACCCTGGTCTGAACCGATGGCCTGCAGCTCTGGAGCGAGCTCGTCCCGACCGGACCGCTCTACGCGAGCGGCACGTGGATCCAGGACTTCGGGGTCGCGGTCTCGCCGACGGCATCGGCGACGCCGTTCGGAGTTGGCTGCGGTCGCGGCGCCGCGGTGACCTGGATCCCGTGGTGCAGCTCGCGTTCCCGACCAACGCCTCCGGCAGCGCGGGCGAGAGGTCGCCGATCCCGGCGTGGCCGAGCCTCGCCGGCGCTCCGCTCGGCAACGAGGCTTCGGAAGGGAATCGCGCTTTGGTGCTCCGGAAATCCGGGCACCGGCAAAGAAGGGCTACTGGTCTGCGGCGTCGCCTGGCCCCGTAACTCGGGGAGCGAGACACCGCCCCGTTCTCCACCGGAGCCCTCGCATGTCGATTCGCTGCACTCCTTCGTTCCGCCTCGCGCTCAGCTGCGCGGCGGCGACGGTCCTCGCGCCCGCCGCGTTCTCCCAAGGCCTTCTGCCTTGGAACGGCCAGGTGATCGCCACGAACGGCGACGCCGTTCCCGGAGTTCCCGGCGCCGTCTTCGGCGGCAGCTCGGCCCTCGATAGCGGCGTGCTCGATGATGCCGGGCGCGTGTTTTTCCGCGGGCGCATGACCGGCGGCGGCTCGACCTCGCTCGACGAGCGGGCGCTCTTCGTCGGAACCTCGCGCGCCGACCTCCAGCTCGTGATCCGCTCCGGCGCCCTCGAGCCCACCGGCACGATCCCCGGCGCCACGTTGAATACGGCGACGGGAATCGGGATCAGCGGCTCGAACCGCATCAGCGGCACCGGCCTCATGCTCTTCGGGGCCACGCTCTTCGACGGGAACGTCACGGTCACGACCGCGAACGACACGCTGTTCTACGTCGGCACGCCGGGCAACTGGCAGATCCTCGTGCGCGAAGGCGATCCGGCCGTCGGCACCACGGGCGCCACCTACAGCTCGACCTTCTCCTCGCCGAGCCAGCAGACCACGGGCCTCAATGGTCTCGGCCGGGCGTTCTTCCTCTCCAACCTCATGGGCGGCGATGTCGTCGGCACGACCAACAACGTCGGTCTCTTCTCCGGTACGCCGGGCAACCTGACGCTCGTCGCGCGAAAGGGCGACGTGGCCCCCGGTGGCGAGATCCTCGCGGGCGTCGCTTCGGGCTTCGTCACGCAGATGAACGCGTCCGGGCAGATCGCCTTCGATGTCAGCTTCGTCGTCGGCAGCGGCACGACGCCGGTCGACGCGACGAATGACCGCGCCCTCTGGCTGTACACGCCCGGCCTCGGCGTGCAGCAGCTCGTGCGCGAAGGCGACGCGACCCCGATCCCGGGCGTCACCTACAACCACGCGACGGCGACGTCTTGGTCGGTCAATGCCGGCTCGACGGCGCTCGACGGCAATGGCGGCATGCTGCTGCGCGTCGACCTCCAAGGGCCGGGTGTGACGAACGGCGTCGACGACATGGCCATCGTGCGCGTCTCGCCGGTCGGTCAGCAGGTGATCGTGCGCCGTGGAGACGTGGTCCCGGGCTTCTCGGGAATCACCTTCGATACCTTCAACAACGTGAGCGTGCTCACGAACGACTCCGGCACCGTGGCCTTCCAGGCCTCGCTCCGTGGCGCCGTCACCACCGCGGACGACAGCGCGACCTTCATCGGCACGGCCGGCAACTGGACGATGGTCGTACGCGAAGGCGACGCCACCTTGGGCGGCGGCACCTTCGGCTCGCCGTCCGGCCGCAGCCATCTCTTGAATGGCGCCGGCCAGCTCCTGATGACCCTCGACATCGCCGGCGGGACGAACGCGGGCTCTTGCCTCTGGTCGTGGGATCCCTCGCTCGGCCTCCAGCCCCAAGTCGTGACGGGCGACCAGATCGAAGTGCAGCCCACGGTGTTCAAGCTCTACGGCTCGCAGGGCGGCATCCAGTTCAGCAACGGCGACGTGCGTCCGCTGAGCTTCGCGAGCGACGGCACCTACACGACGCGCGTCAACTTCAACGACAGCACCTCCGCGATCGTGAAGTCGCGCTTGGGCTCGCTCTACGCCGCGCCGACCAGCATCTCGACGACGAGTGGCGGAACGCAGAGCCTCTACCTGAACGCCGGCGGGGCGAACGCGGGCAACACCTACTTCGTCCTCGGCAGCGTCAGCGGCACGACGCCGGGCTTCCACTTCGGCTCCGTGCTGGTGCCGCTCAATCCGGACAGCTTCACGCTGATCACGCTGACCTACCCGAACGTCGGACCCTTCGGGAACACGCTCGGCACGCTGGATGCCAACGGTCGCGCGCTCTCGACGATCACGATCCCGCCCCTCTCCCCGGGCGCCGGCCTCACGATCGACTGGGCCTACATCGCGCTCGACAACTTGCTCAATCCGACCATGGCGAGCCAGTCCGAGAAGCTGATCGCGACGCTCTGAGTCGCCCCCCACACGCTCGGAATCACTCCTCCCCCCCGCGGCGAGCCGTGCGATCCCCGTGATCGCGCGGCTCGCGCTCTCGGATGGTGAGTTCCACTCCATCTCGCGCGCGATCTACGTGCCCCTCCTGAGTGAATCAGATCACCAGGGAAGCAGACGGACCACCTCGGCGGACGCTGACCGCACTCTGCTCAGGAGAGCAGGAGCAGCGCTTCCTCGCCCGCTCGCAACGCCGGCTTCTCCGCCACGACCCAGGCGGTCGATTCGGTCTCGCTGTAGGCGTTCAGCAAGCGCAAGCCGGTCTCGCCGTGCCACGCCTCGACATCGTCGATGGTGATCGTCGCCCCGTGCCAGGTGTCGGGCTCCGCGCCTTCGCCAGCCCAGCGCCCGTTCTTCACGAGGTACTTGAAGCGACCGCCGGGCTTCAGCACGCGATGCGCTTCCTTCACATAGGATCGGATGACCTCCTTCGACGGGATGTGCTGGAACACCACGTAGGAGACGACGAAGTCGAAGCTCGCGTCGGCCAGAGAGGGGAGCGAGCTGCCGTCGCCGAGATGGAGATGCGCGTTCGGCACGTCCTTCAGATACGCGCGACCGCGCTCGACCATCTCGGAGGAGACGTCGATGCCGTGCGCCTCGGCGAAGATGCGGGCGAAGAACTGCACGAGCCGGCCGATGCCGCACCCGATCTCGAGCGAGCGCATGCTCGGGCGCAGCCACGAGTGCTGGTCCTCCAGCATCCGGTAGGTATCGCGGCAGCCGGAGAGGGCGAAGAGAGCACCTTCCGATTCGCCCGTGGCGATGAAATGGCGCGCATCGTCTCGCGCGCGCTGATTCCAGTCGCGGCGCATACGCTCGGCTACATCGTCGCTCATCGGATTCACCTAGTGGGGCGGAGCAGAAGTTCGCGTCGTTAGTTCTCGGCGTTTCGGCGCTTGGAGCTTCGTTACGACTTCCTCGGCAGGTCCCGAACCTGCTGTCGTCGTCGCTCCTTGCTCCAAGCGCCGACCCGCCGGAACTTTCCTAGCGAACTTCTGCCCCGCCCCACTAGCGGTGCTGGAAGCGCTGCGCCCGAGGTTCGCGGTGGAAGGGTTCGGCCGCAAGCTAACTCGCTCCGCGAGGGGGGGACAAGCGCGGCTGCAGGAGATTCGCAGGCGCCTGCTGTTCCACCCGAACTGGTGCGCGACTTGCGCTCCGAGGGTGGGGTGCAGGACGATGCTGCGCCCCTCCGCGGAGGCCGCGCTCGTTCGCGGCGACGCCTCGTGACTGCCGGCTCGTCTCCTTCGCTCGCGCGCTCTCCGCTCTCTCGCTGGCTCACGATCTTCTTTCCGGTGCTCTGCGCCGTTGGCTTCGCGCAAGCCGCGTATCTCGGCGCCGCGCCTCTCTGGCTGCTCGGCGTGCCGCCCGCGCTCGCCGTGTCGCTCGCGCTCTGGCGCCATTGGCCCGGTGCTTCTCTCTGCGGGGCGCTCTGGTTCGCCGGCTGCGCGGTCGAGCGCCTCGTGCGGCTCTTCCAGGAAGGAGGAGCGCTGCACGCGATCGTCGGCGTGGCCTTCGGCTGGTGGGCGCTGCAGGTCTGGCGCGAATGGGCGCCGCGCGCGAGCGCGGCTGCGGAGGAATCCGCAAGCTCCGCGCGCACCGGCGTGCCGCGTCACTTGATCGCGCTGCTCGCCGATGCTCCCGCGGCGGACGAGGCCTGGGTACGCGCGGCCTTCGAGCGCGCGCTGCCCGACATGCCCGCGCATGTGCATCGCCTGGGCAACGGCTTCTTCACGATCCAGTGGGAGGGCGGGGCCATGGCGTTGCGCTTGCAGGCGGGCGCCGTTCCGGACGTGGGGGCGCTCGATCTCCCGCCGGCGCAGGAGCAGTCGCTGCGCAGCGCGGTGCGCAAGCATCGAGCGGCGCTCGGCGTCGTGCCGCTGATTCGCGAGAACGGCGGCGATCTGCGCTCGATCGAAGCGGTGATCGGGCGCTTTCTCGCCGAGCTCATCGGCCGCGGCTGCCTGGCGCTGAGCTCGAGCGATGGTCAGCGCTGCGTGCCGTTCGACCTCGATCTTCCGATCGTGCTCCGCTCGGGCGATCCGTGGTGCGTGCTCGAGCCCGCGGCGGAGGCTCCGGGTGGGGCGGCGGCCCGCGAGGCCGAGCTCGCCTCCGCCGCGGCGCAGGCGCGCGAGCGCTTCGGCGAGCTCGCCGAGGCCTTCGCGCGGCACGGCGAGGCGCCGCGCTCCGGACCGTTCTGGGTGAAGGCTCCCTTCGCGGAGAAAGCCGAGCTCGAGCATCTCTGGATCCGCGTCGAGGCGCTGGAAGGCGATGCGATCCTGGGGCTGGTCGCGAGCGAGCCGCTGCGCATGAAGCGCCTCGCGTACGGGGAGCCCGTGGAGGTCGAGCGCGAGCGGATCAGCGACTGGATGTTCCTGCGCGGCGACGAGCCGGTCGGGTTCTTCGGGAGCCGCGTTCCGCTGCCGGGCCAGAGAGGAAAACCAAACAGATGATTGAATCGCCTGATTGATGGGCGAATTTGGGCGCCCTCGCTCCCCATGGAGACGGCGCCCGATGCGCGACGCACGCGACACCAAAGACCAGATCCTCGATGCCGCCGAGCGGCTCTTCGCCGCCGAGGGCTTCGGCGCGACGTCTCTTCGCCGCATTCTCGGTGATGTGGGCCTCAATCCGGCTGCCATCCACTATCACTTCGGCGGCAAGGACGAGATGGTGGAGGCGCTCTTCGAGCGGCGCCTCGGGCCGCTGAACGCCGAGCGCATGCGGCGCTTCGATGCGCTCGAGACGCGGGCCGGCGCGGCGCCGACGGTCGCTTCCATCGTCGATGCGTTCATCAGCCCCGCGCTGGCGCCCGCAGCGCGCGGCGAGGAGGGCGAGCGCTTCCTGCGCTTCGTCGGCCGCTACCTGCAGGAGAGCGGCGAGGCTGCCTCGGCCCGGCTCCGGCGAACCTTCGAGCCCGTGATCCGCCGCTTCGTCGACCTGCTCGCCCGGGCCCTGCCGGAGCTCCGCGGCGAGGCGCTCGCATGGCGCGTGCACTTCCTCGTCGGCGCGATGTTCCATTCGATGACCTGCCGCGAGCACGTGAGCTGGCTCTGCGGCGGGGTGCCGAGCGTGAGCTTGGAGCGCGCCCGCGAGGAGCTCATCGCGTTCGCGAGCGCTGGGCTCTCCGCCCCGGCGCTGCACGCGGCGGAGCTGCGCTCATGAGCTGCCTCGCGATACGCCTCCGCGCGCGACGCGCGCTGGCCGCCCTCCTTCCTCTCGGCGCGTTCCTCGGCTGTACGGCGGAGCCGCCGAAGCCCGAAGAGCATCGCCCCGATGCTCCGGCTGCGTGGCAGGCCGAGCTCGCGAGCGCGCGCGTGCTCGAGGGGCCGTGGTGGGCGAGCTTCGAGGACGCCGAGCTCTCGGCGCTGCTCGACGAAGCGCTGCGCGCCAATCGCGATCTGCGCGCGGCGGCGAGCCGCGTGGAAGCGGCCGTGGTCGCGGCGCGCATCGCGGGCGCCGATCTCCTGCCGCAGGCCTCCGCGGGTCTCGGCGGCAAGCGTGGACGTCAGAACGTCTTCGGCTTCCCGTTCGCGGGCGATGATCCCTTCCACTTCACGATCACGAACTGGAACCTCTCGCTCGACCTCGCGTGGGAGCTCGATGTGTGGGGGCGCTTGCGTGCGTTCGAGCGCGCCGCGCTCGCCGATGCAGCCGCTGCCGAGGCGGATTGGTCCGCGGCGGCGCTCTCGCTCTCGGGGCTCGTGGCAGAAGCGTGGTTCTCCGTGATCGAGACGCGCCAGCAGGCGCGGCTCGCGGACGAGACCGCGCAGGCGTATCGCGAGACCGAGCAGCAGCTTCGCGATCGCGCCGAGCTCGGCGTGGCTCCGCAAGTCGATCTCGCGCTCGCCGAAGCGGATCGCGCGTCCGCCGAAGCGCTGCTCGCGCAGCGGCGCAGCCAAGAAGCCGCCGCCGTGCGTCAGCTCGAGATCCTGCTCGGGCGTTATCCGCAAGGCGCGATCGCCGAGCGCACGGAGCTCCCCGCGCTGCCGCCGCCGGTTCCTGCGGGCTTGCCCGCGGAGCTCGTGCATCGCCGTCCCGATCTCGTCGCCGCCGAGCGCCGTGCGCAAGCGGAGCTCGCGCGCGGGGAATCGGCGCGAGCTTCTCTCTATCCGCGCCTCGCGCTCACGGCGAGCGGCGGCACGGCGACGGAAGAGTTCGAGGACCTGGTCGACGGCGACTTCCGCGTGTGGTCGATCGGCGCGAACGTCGTGCAGCCGATCTTCGAAGGCGGCCGCTTGCGAGCGCGCGTCGAGTTCGAGGATGCGCGCGCGAGAGAGGCGCTGGAGAGCTTCGCCGATGCGCTGCTGCGCGCCTATGCCGAGGTCGAGACCGCGCTCGCGCGCGAAGCGCCGCTGCGCGCGCAGGTCGATCGCCTGGAGGCCGCGGTCGCGAGCGCACGCGAAGCGCTGCGGCTCGCGGAGGCGCGCTACGCCGAGGGCGTCGAGGGCTTCCTCCTCGTGCTGGAAGCGCGGCGGCGTGTGCTGGTGAACGACAGCGCGCGCATCGCTTCGCGGCGCGCCGTGCTGCAGAACCGCGTCGAGCTCTACCTCGCGCTCGGCGGTGGTTTCGATGCGCGCGTCGAGGAGCGCGCGGGGGCTCCGCTCGAGTACGCGGAGCGCGAAGAGCAAGTCAGGGAAGCGGAGGCCGCCGCGAGCGGCGCGAAGGAATGAGCTCGATGCGTTCGAAACGGAATCCCTCCTGCGTCGCTCGCGTGTCGCACGCGCTGGCACTCTGCGCCGTCGCCGGTGCGCTCGCGCCGGAGCTTCGCGCGCAGATGCCGCCCGCCGCGGTGCGCGTCGATGCCGTGCAGAGCGAGCGGCTCCAGCCGCGGCACTTCGCGACGGGCGAGGTGCGCGCCGTGCAGCGCTCGCATGTAGCCGGTCGAGAGGCCGGGCTCGTGCTCGAGTTGCCCGTGCGCGTCGGACGGCGTGTGGAGAAGGGGGCGCTCATCGCGCGTCTCGACGATCGCCTGCTGCGCCTCGAGCGCGCGGAGCTCGCGGCGGATCGCGAGGTCGCCGATGCCGCGATCCGCGAGCGCCAGGCGGAGCTCGGTCTCGCGCGCTGGCGTCATCAAGCGTTCACGGCGCTGAAGTCGCGCGGCTCCTCGCACGAGCAGGAAGTGCAGCAGGCGCTCGCCGAGATCGCCGGCTCGGAGGCCGCGCTCTCGCGCGCCGAGAAGCAGCTCGCTCTGCTCGACGCGCGCGCAGCGACCCTGGAGCAACGCATCGCCGATCTCCGCGTCTCGGCGCCCTTCTCCGGCGTGGTCGCGCAGCGTCTGGCCGAGGAAGGCGAGTGGCTCGCCGCGGGCAGCCCGCTCGTCGAGCTCCTCTCCGATGCGGAGATGGAGGCGTGGATCGAGGTGCCCGAAGCCATGGCCTCCGCGCTCGCGAGCGGCGAGGCCGCGATCGAGGTCGTGCTCCCGGCGCTCGGTCTCGAGCTGGTCGTGCGCGACTACCGCACGCTGCCGCAGGTCGATGCGCGGACGCGCACCTTCTCCCTCGTCGTGCCGCTCGCGAACGAGAAGAGCGCGCTGAAGCCGGGGATGTCGGTGCGCGCACTCGTGCCCACGGGCGAGCTCGCCGAGCATCTCACCGTCTCGCTCGACGCGGTGCTGCGGAACGACGTCGGGCTCTTCGTCTACGTCGCGCGGTCGAGCGGCGCCGGTTCACCGCCGATCGCGGCCCCCGTGCGCGTCGAGAAGCTCTTCTCGCACGGCGCGCGGATCGCGGTGCAGAGCGGCGAGCTCCGCGCCGGCGATCTCGTCGTCGTCGAAGGCAACGAGCGCCTCTTCCCGGGCTCGCCTCTCGCCCCGATCACCGAGCCTGCGAAGGGGAGCCGCTGAGACGATGGACCTCGTGAAGCTCAGCGTGCGGCAGCCGGTGACGGTTGTCGTGGGAACGCTCCTGCTCCTCCTCGCCGGCGGTCTCGCCCTCGGGCGCTTGCCGATCCAGCTCACGCCCAACGTCGAGGACACGATCATCGCGGTGACGACGCGCTGGGAGGGCGCCTCGCCGCAGGAGATCGAGCAGGAGGTCGTCGACAAGCAGGAGGAGAAGCTGCAGAGCCTCTCGGGCCTGCGCGCGATCACCAGCACTTCGCAGCAGGACCTCGGCACGATCCGTCTCCAGTTCGAGGTCGGGACTCCGAAGGACGCGGCGCTGCGCGAGGTGAGCGACAAGCTGCGCGAGGTGCCGGAGTATCCCGACAACGCCGACGAGCCGGTGATCGAGGCCAGCGATCCCGAGAACCAGGACTTCATCGCCTGGGTCGTCTTCGGCTGCACCGATCCCAGCGTCGACATCCGCACCCTCGGCGACTTCCTCGAGGATCGCGTGAAGCCGATGATCGAGCGCGTGCCGGGGATCTCCGAGGTGAACGTGCTCGGCGGGCGCGAGCGCGAGGTGCAGGTGCGCTTCGATCCCGTGCGCTTGGCGCAGCGCGGCGTCACGCTGGCGCAGCTCGCGCAGGCGCTGCGCGCGCGCAACCTGAACCTCTCGGGCGGCGAGCTGGAGGAAGGCAAGCTCGACGTGCGCCTGCGCACGGTGGGGCGCTACGACGAGCTGCGGACGATCGAGAGCACGGTCGTGAAGCACGTCGACGGCTCGCCGGTCTTCGTGCGCGATGTCGCGACCGTCGTGCAGGACTACAAGGAAGCGCGCACCTTCGTTCGCTCGCTCGGGCAGCCGGTGCTCGCCCTGAACGCCGACCGCGAGGTGGGCTCGAACTTGATCACGGTCATGAATGCGTTCCAGGAGCGCCTGCGCGAGCTGAACGCGCCGGGCGGTCTCCTCGACGTCGCCGCGAAGCAGATGGGGCTCCGCGGCGAGCTCCGGCTGGTGCAGGTCTATGACCAGACGGTCTACATCGAGGACGCGCTGGCGCTCGTCTACGCCAACATCTGGCAGGGGGGCTTGCTCGCGATGGCGGTGCTGCTCCTCTTCCTGCGCTCCGCGCGCTCGCTCTTCATCATCGGCCTCGCGATCCCGATCTCGATCGTCGGCGCCGCCGTCGCGATGGTGGCGCTCGGCCGCACGGTGAACGTGATCTCGCTCGCCGGCATGGCCTTCGCCGTCGGCATGGTCGTCGACAACGCGATCGTCGTGCTGGAGAACATCTTCCAGCACTTGGAGCGCGGGAAGCGCCCGCTGCAAGCGGCCTACGACGCCACGCGCGAGGTGGGGCTCGCCGTGCTCGCCTCGACCTTGACCACGGTCGTCGTGTTCATCCCGATCCTCTCGGTCGAGGAGGAAGCGGGGCAGCTCTTCCGCGACATCTCGCTCGCGATCTGCGCCACGGTCACGATCAGCTTGCTCGTCGCGATCACCGTCGTGCCTTCGGCCTCGGCCTATTGGCTGCGCGCGAAGGACGTCGAGCGTGAGCTCCATCCCGAGCCACGCCGCAAAGGCTTGCTGCATGTGCTGCTCGCCCCGCTGCGCTGGCTCGCTTGGCCGTTCCTCCAGTTCCCGCGCGCGCTGGGCGCATCGATCCACGCGCTCACGGGGAGCGTGCTCGCGCGTCTCGCGATCATCGCCGGATTCACCGCCGTGTCCGTCGTCGGGACGATCGAGCTCCTGCCGCCCTCGGACTACCTGCCGACCGGCAATCGCAATCTGATGCTCGGGCTCATGATCCCGCCGCCGGGTTACAACCTGGCGCAAGAGGAGGCGCTCGCCGATCGCGTGGAGGCGGTGGTGGCGCCGTACTTCCGCGCGGGGCGCGAGCAGGACCCCACCGCGTACGAGCAGGCGAAGGCCAAGCTGGAGCCCGTGCCGACCTTCGATCTCCGCACGATGAGCCCGGGGCCCGCGGTCGTTCCGCCTCCGCTGGAGAACTACTTCCTCGTCTCCTTGGAAGGCACGCTCCTCCAGGGCGGCGTGAGCCGCGAGCCCGAGCGGGCGGTCGACATGCAGCCGCTCTTCCAGCACGCTTCGCGCGCGGAGATCGCTCCCGGGGTCCTCGGCTTCGCGTTCCAGGTGCCGCTCTTCCGCCTCGGCGGACGCACCGGAACAGCGGTGAAGATCGACGTGCGCGGGCTCGAGCTGGCCACGGTCGCGGGCGGCGCGGGCGCGCTCTATCAGCGCTTGGTGCAGCTTTTCGGCCCCTTCAGCATTCAGCCGGAACCCAGCAACTTCAACCTGCCGAGCCCCGAGCTCGAGGTGCGGCCAGATGATCTCCGTCTCGCCGAAGCTGGCCTCAGCGCCGCCGATCTCGCGCTCGCCGTGCAGGCGAGCGGCGATGGCGCGGTGGTGGGGGAGTATCTGCTCGGCGGCGAGACCATCGACCTCAGCTTGATCGCGGACGCGGCGAGCCGCAGCGAAGATCCGACGGCGCTCGGCGAGACGCCGATCGCCACCGCTGCCGGAGAGATCGCGCCGCTCGCTTCGCTCGCCACTCTGCGCCGCGTCTCGGGTCCGCCGCAGATCAACCGCGTCGCGCGTCAGCGCGCGGTCACCTTGCAGCTCACGCCGCCGCGCGGCGTTCCGCTGCAGACCGCGCTGCAGCAGGTCGAGGCCTCGATCGACGAGCTCCGCGCGAGCGGCGCGATCCCCGCGGGGGTAGAGGTCGGCTACACGGGCTCCGCGAGCAAGCTGGAGTCGGTGCAGCGCTCGCTGCTCGGCGATGGCTCGGTGCTCGGCACGCTCGGCAGCTCGCTCTTCCTCGCACTCCTCGTGGTCTATCTGGTGATGTGCGTGCTGTTCCAGAGCTTCGTCTATCCGCTGGTGATCCTCTTCTCCGTGCCGCTCGCGACCTTCGGCGGCTTCCTCGCGCTGCACTTCGTGCATCTCTGGAGCCAGAGCGATCGCTACATGCCCGTGCAGACGCTCGACGTGCTGACGATGCTGGGCTTCGTGATCCTGATCGGCGTCGTGGTGAACAACGCGATCCTGCTCGTCGACCAGAGCCTGAGGAACCTCCGCGGGAACGACGGCCCGCCGCTCCCGATGCGCGAGGCGATCGCCGAAGCGGTGCGCTCGCGCGTGCGGCCGATCTTCATGAGCTCGTTCACCTCGATCGGCGGCCTCTTGCCGCTGGTGCTGATGCCCGGCTCGGGCTCGGAGCTCTACCGCGGGCTCGGGGCGGTGGTGCTCGGGGGCCTACTGGTCTCGACGATCTTCACCTTGGTTCTCGTGCCTCTGCTGCTCAGCCTCGTGATCGGGGTGCGGGAGCGCTGGGTCGGCAAGCGCTCCGAGCGGGAGCTCTTGGCGGCGGAGCCAGAGGCGGGGTAGACGCGCTCGCTGATATCCGGCCCTATCGGAGCTGAAATGCGGCCTCTGGGGCGGCCCACCTCGGCGGATCGAGCGAGAAGCAGCAGCGAAGGATTTTCCCGGCGTTGGAGGCGGAACCTTCTGTGGGGTTCACTTCGTCTTCTCGAAGTTTCGTTCCGTCACCTGCACCGTTGGTCTCAGATCCCCGCGATCGATCGGCACGACCCCGAGCCCCATCGCGCGGCAAACTCGAGCTCGCTCTCCTGCTGACTCACGCCCTGCGCCGGCTGGGAGGGGCGTCGCTCGAGTTGATTTGGTTCCGGCGAGCAGGCACATCCCCCACGAGGTTCGTTCCATGCGTAGCCTGCTTTCCCTGACCGCCTTCCTGGGCCTGCTCACCGTCGGCGCGACCGACGCGCTGGCGCAGACGCAGACCCTGCCTTCGGGCTTCGATACCACCGAAGCGAACAGCTCTTCGGGCTTCCCCTTCGGCGCCACGGCCCGCCACAAGTGGCACTGGGTCTATGACTCGTCGAACTTCGCGCAGACCTTCCCGATCCGCATCACCGCGATCGAGGTGCGCGCGAACGGCGGCCTCGCGACTCGCAACGCCGTGACCTACCAGAACCTCAGCGTTCACATCGGTCCGTCGGTGAACAACTACGTGCTCGCTTCGCAGAACGCGACCTTCGCCGCGAACTGGGTGGGTGGCGCGGAGCCGGCGACGCCGTTCTTCAGCGGCAGCGTGACGACGGTGGCAGGCGCAGGCTCCACCACGCCGAGCCCTTGGGGTGAGTTGGTCATCACCGGGCAGAATCCGGTGCTCTACGACCCGACCCTCGGCCAGGACCTGATCATCCAGGTCCGCACGCCCGCGACCGGCGTCGGCACCACCAATCCGATCTTCGCGACCTCCCTGGATGGGGCTTCGGCCGGAGTCGGCCTGAACCGCGGCAATCGCTACGGCCACACCACTGACCCCGACGCGCTCGTGCGGAACTTCTCGAATAGCGAGTTCGTGCCGGTGGTGCGCATCCACTACTCGCCGGCGGCGGGCCTCTACGCCAACTTCAGCGCGACGCCGACCTCCGGCCCCTCGCCGCTGAACGTCCAGTTCACCGACACGACCTTCAGCTCGGATCCGGGTGGCGTCACGAGCTGGGCCTGGGACCTCGACGGCGACGCGCTCATCGACTCGAACGCGCAGAACCCGGCGTTCACCTACAACACCTGCGGCCGCTACAACGTCTCGCTGACTGTCACGGACGCCTCGAATCCGTCCTCTTCGATCACGCAGAACCAGTTCATCACGGTCGATCCGCAGCTCCTCGTCACGGCGAGCTTCACCGTGGCGAGCACGGGCGCGCTCTCGCGTCAGTTCACCGACACCTCGACGGGTAGCCCGGCGCTGTGGAGCTGGGACTTCGACGGCGACAACATCCCGGACTCGGCGCAGCAGAACCCGTCCTTCACCTATCCGACGGGCGGCACCTACACGGTCACGCTGAACGCGAGCAACGCGTGCGGCGCGAGCACGTCGACCCGCCAGGTCGTCGTGATCACGAACGATGACTGCACGGGCGCGATCCCCGCGGTGGCCGGCCTGAACGGTCCGTTCTCCAACGCCGGCGCTTCGAGCTCCGGCTCCTTCACCTGCGGCGGCACGACCGACAGCGACCTCTGGTTCAGCTACACGCCGAGCTGCAACGTGGCGGTGGAGATCAACACCTGCGCCACGAGCCCGAGCTTCGACACCAAGATCTCGGTGCACAGCGGCGCTTGCGGCGCGCTGACCGAGCTCGCCTGCAACGACGACTCTTGCGGTCTGCTCTCGCGCGTCAGCGGCGTCGCGATGACGGGCGGCCAGACCTACTACATCGCGATCGGCGGCTACAACGGCGCCACGGGCAGCTTCGTGTTCGACCTCATCGCGGCTCCGACGGGCGCCGGCAGCTTCACGACGGTCTCCCCCGGCTGCGGTGGCACGGGCCTCACGGCGGCGGGTAACCCGAACATCGGTGGCTCGGCGAACTTCACGATGGCGCCGGTGCAGGGCCTGCCCCTGATCAACCTCGGCATCATCCCGCTGGGCATCCCGATCTGCGCGGGCGGCTGCGTCCTGGGCGCGACCCTCGACGCGACCTTCCCCGGCGCGACCTTCGGCGGCGCGATCCCGTGCGATCCGCTGCTGATCGGCGCCACGATCTACACGCAGGGCATCGACATCGGCGCCGTCGGCGGCTGCGCCGCGGGCGATCCGATCGTCCTGACGCTCTCCGACACGATCCGCACGATCATCGGCTGATCGTCGAACTGCGAGCGCCTCGCTCCGCGAGCCGGGGCGGGCCGTGCTTTCGCACGGCCCGCCCCGGTCTTTTTTTCTGTGCGGACTGCGGAACCCGAGCGGGGGGGTAGCTTCGTCCTAAGCGAGTTTCCTTCCCGGCCCCCTGATCCCCTCCCGCGCTCCAGAAATCGGACGGCCCTGTCCCTTTCACGGCGGCGCGCGAGCCTCGGTGGGCGGCTCCCCCACACCGTTTCGAGGTTCTGACTCCATGCGAACTGCCTTCTCCCGCAGCGCGGCCTTCGCTGCGTTGCTCGCCCTCTCCTCGACTGCCGCGCTCCACGCGCAGAGCCCGCTCTGCACCCCCACCGCGCCGCCCTGGGCCTCGAACAACGGCGGCACGGCCGGCGGCGTCGTGTTCTACGACCTGAACGTCGCCAGCGCGGTTCGGATCACCGGCTTCGACTGCAACCTGTCGACCGCCAACGCCAACGTCTCGCTCGAGCTCTACATCAAGCCGACGACCTACGTCGGCTCGCAAACGGCCCCGGCCGCCTGGACCCTCAGCGGCACCGCGGGTCCCGTCACCTCGGCTCCGGCGATCAACCAGCCGACCACCTTCGTTCTCGCGAGCCCGGTCATCCTGACCCCCGGTCAGTACGGCATCGGCTACCGCGTCATCGGCTCCGGGCAGCGCTACAGCGGCACCGGCGTCGGTGCGCAAGTGATCACGAGCACGACCGAGATGACGCTGACCTCGGGCGCCGCCATCAGCGGCCTCTTCACGGGGAGCCTCTTCTCCTTCCGCAACTGGAACGGCTGCATCCACTACACCGGGGCCGCGGGGCTCTACCCCAACTTCTCGGCCACGCCGACCTCCGGCCCCTCGCCGCTGAACGTGCAGTTCACCGACACGACCTATACCTCGGATCCGGGTGGCGTCACGAGCTGGGCCTGGGACCTCGACGGCGACACCATCGTCGACTCGAACGCCCAGAACCCGCTGTTCACCTACAACACCTGCGGGCGCTACAACGTCTCGCTGACGGTGACGGACGCGTCCAATCCGCAGGCCTCGACCACGAAGAACCAGTTCGTCACGGTCGATCCGCAGCTCCTCGTCACGGCGAGCTTCACCGTCGGGAACACGGGCGCGCTCTCGCGTCAGTTCACCGACACCTCGACGGGTAGCCCGTCGGTGTGGAGCTGGGACTTCGACGGCGACAACATCCCGGACTCGGCGCAGCAGAACCCGTCGTTCACCTATCCGGCGGGCGGCACCTACACGGTCACGCTGAACGCGAGCAACGCGTGCGGCGCGGGCACGTCGACCCGCCAGGTCGTCGTGATCACGAACGATGACTGCACGGGCGCGATCCCCGCGGTGGCCGGCCTGAACGGTCCGTTCTCCAACGTGGGCGCGACCTCCTCGCTCTCCTTCAACTGCGGCGGCACGACCGACAACGACGTGTGGTTCAGCTACACGCCGAGCTGCAACGTGGCGGTGGAGATCAACACCTGCGCCACGCTGCCGAGCTTCGACACGAAGATCTCGGTGCACAGCGGCACCTGCGGCGCGCTGACCCAGCTCGCCTGCAACGACGACTCTTGCGGTCTGCTCTCGCGCGTCTCCGGCGTCGCGATGACGGGCGGCCAGACCTATTACATCGCGATCGGCGGCTTCAACGGGGCCACGGGCACCTTCGTGTTCGACATCATCGCGAGCGCGACGGGCGCCGGCAGCTTCACGACGGTTTCCCCCGGCTGCGGTGGCACGGGCCTCACGGCGGCGGGTAACCCGAACATCGGTGGCTCGGCGAACTTCACGATGGCGCCGGTGCAGGGCCTGCCCCTGATCAACCTCGGCATCATCCCGCTGGGCATCCCGATCTGCGCGGGCGGCTGCGTCCTGGGTGCGACCCTCGACGCGACCTTCCCCGGCGCGACCTTCGGCGGCGCGATCCCGTGCGATCCGCTGCTGATCGGCGCCACGATCTATACGCAGGGCATCGACATCGGGGCCGTCGGCGGCTGCGCCGCGGGCGACCCGATCGTCCTGACGCTCTCCGACACGATCCGCACGATCATCGGTTGATCGTCGCGTATCCCGCGTGAACCAAGGCGGGGCGCCGCGCCGGAAGGCGCGAGCGCCCCGCTCCTTTTGCCGGGCTCCTGTGCGGGCTGCCCGGGTTCGCTACACTTCGGTGCTCATGCGCGTCGCCCTCTCCTTCGTCCTCTCCGTCGCGTTGCTCTCGCTCTGCGCCGTGAGTGCGTCCGCGCAGGGCGGTACGACGCAGACCTTGCCCGTGGGCTTCGAGACCCGCGAGGGCAACGGCTCCACGAGCTTCCCGCTCAACACGACGGGCACGCATCGCTGGCACTGGGTCTACGACAGCGCGCAGCTCCTCGCGTCGGGACCCATCGCGATCACGCAGATCGACCTGCGTCCCGAGGGCGGCCTGGCTGCCTGGGGGCCGGCGAGCTTCGCGAACTTCGAGCTGCGCCTCGGGGCCGCGCAGAACGACTATCGGGTCGGGAGCTACGATCTCAGCTTCGACGCCAACTGGGCGCCGGGCACCGGCTCGCCGCACAGCTTCTTCGCCGGCACGCTCTCCGTTCCCGCGGGCGTAGGGGGCACTTCGCCGAGCCCCTGGTCGGTCGCGATCCAAGGAGCCCCGTTCGTCTACGATCCGAGCCAAGGACGCGATCTCATCCTCGAGCTCCGCACGCCCGGTGGAGGAGCGGGCAATCCTCTGCTCCATTCGCTGGATGGCGTGTCGGCCCCGAGCGGCGCGAACGGCGGCAATCGCTACGGCAACACCTCGAGCGCGTTCGCGACCGTCGCGACCTTCGCCAGCAACGAGTTCGTCCCGGTGGTGCGCGTGCACTACCAGCCCGCGATGGGGCTCTTCGCCGGCTTCAGCGCTCAGCCGCGCAGCGGCGCGAGCCCGCTGGTGGTCAGCTTCAGCGATCGCAGCTTCAGCTCCGATCCCGCGGGCATCCAATCGTGGGCCTGGGACTTCGATGGCGACGGGATCGTCGACTCGAGCTCGCAGTTCCCGAGCTTCACCTACACGAGCTGCGGCTCGTACGACGTGAAGCTCATCGTCGCGGACACGCTGCACCCGCCGGCCTCGCTCACGCTCCCCGCGTACATCCAGGTCGACCCGCAGAACGTCCTGGCTCCGAACTTCACGAGCGCGCCCGCCGGTCCGTTGACCTTGGTCTTCACCGATGCTTCCCTCGGCAACCCGGTGAGCTGGGACTGGGACCTCGACGGCGACGGCGTCAGCGACTCCACCGCGCAGGGCCCCGTTTTCGCCTATCCCGCGCCGGGGCCGTACACCGCGAGCTTGCGCGTGACCAACGCCTGCGGCAGCGCGACGACGAGCCGCGTGGTCTACGCGGTCCGCAACGACGAATGCGCGCAGGCGCTGGCGCTCAACGTGGGCACGAACGGTCCCTTCGACTCGCGTGGCGCGACGACGAGCCTCGCTTGGCCCTGCGGTTTCGGCGGGGCCGATCTCTGGTTCTCCTACACCGCGAGCTGCTCGGGCAGCCTGCGCATCGATACCTGCACCAACCCGGCGTTCGACACGGTGCTCGCCCTCTGGAGCGGCACTTGCGGGGCGTTGACTCCCGTCGCCTGTCGCGACGATGGCTGCGGGCTCCAGTCGCAGCTCGACTTGCCGAACGTCGTCGCCGGGGATCGCTTCTGGATCTCGGTCGGCGGCTTCCAGGGCGCGCAGGGGCTCTTCTTCGTCACCATCGAAGAGCGCGCCACGGGGAGCGGCTCGTTCACTCCGGCGTTCCCGGCGTGCGGTGCCGCCGGCCTCCTCGCCGCGGGGAATCCGAACGTGGGCGGCGCGGTGCGCTTCGACCTCGTGGGGGGCCAAGCTACGCCCTTCGTCAACGTGGGGCTCTACCCGCTCGGCGTGACGATCTGCGCCGCGGGCTGCGTTCTGGGCGCTACGCTCGAGGGCACGTATCCGGGGGAGAGCTTCTCCGGACCCATCCCGTGCGATCCCACGCTGCGCGGCGCGGTCTTCTACGTGCAGGGCTTCGATCTCGGTGCGAGCGGCGGCTGCGCCGCCGGCGATCCCTTCCCGATCGCGCTCTCGAACACCTGGCGCGTGACGATCGGCTGAGAGCTTCGCTGTGCTCGTGCCCGACATCGTCCTCGCCACCTTCGACGCGAAGTGGATCCACGCGTCCTTCGGCCTGCGCTGCCTCCGAGCGAACCTCGGCGACCTGCGCGAGCGCAGCGCGATCCTCGAGTTCGATCTGCAGACGCGGCCCATCGACGCCGCCGAGGCGATCCTCGCGTCTTCGCCCCGCATCGTAGGGCTCGGCGTCTACGTCTGGAACGCGACGCTCTCGCTGCAGCTCGCGCGCCTCCTGAAGCAGCTCCGCCCCGAGCTCGTGCTCGTGATCGGAGGTCCCGAGCTGAGCTACGAGACCGAGTCGCAGGAGATCGCGCAGCTCGCCGATCACGTCATCCGCGGGGAGGCCGACCTCGTCTTCGCGGAGCTCTGCCGCGCGCGCCTGCACGGCGGGGACGAGATGCCGCGCCTCCTCGATGCCCCTCCGCCGCGCATGGAGGAGCTCGCCTGGCCCTACGACGAATACGACGCGCGCGATCTCGAGCATCGCGTGGTCTACGTCGAGGCCTCGCGCGGCTGCCCCTTCACCTGCGAGTTCTGTCTCTCGGCGCTCGAGATCCCCGTGCGCGCGGCACCTCTCGAGGGTTTCCTCGCCGAGATGCAGCGTCTGCTCGATCGCGGGCTACGGCACTTCAAGTTCGTCGACCGCACCTTCAATCTCGGCCAGCGGACTCCCGTCGCGATCCTGCGCTTCTTCCGCGAGCGCTGGACGGAAGGGCTCGTGCTGCACTTCGAGCTCGTTCCCGATCGCTTGCCCGCAGCTCTGAAGGTGGAGATCGCCGCGTTCCCGCCCGGCGCGCTGCACTTCGAGGTCGGCGTGCAATCGCTCGATCCGGCGACGAACCAGCGCATCGCGCGGCGCCAGGACGAGGCGTTGCTCGAAGCGAACCTGCGCTGGCTCCGCGCGCAGAGCGGCGCGCACGTGCACGCCGATCTCATCGCGGGCTTGCCCGACGAGGATCTCGCGAGCTTCGCGCGCGGCTTCGATCGCTTGCGCGCGCTCGAGCCGCACGAGATCCAGGTCGGCATCCTGAAGCGCCTGCGCGGAACGCCGCTCGCACGGCGCGAGCGAGAGCACGGTCTCGTCTTCTCGGTCGAGCCGCCCTACGAGGTCTTGCGCACGCGCGTGCTGGGCTTCGAGCAGCTCCAGGAGCTCAAGCGCTTCGCGCGCTTCTGGGATCTCGTCGCGAACCAGGGGCGCTTCGAGGAGACGCTGCCGCTGCTGCTCGCCGGCGAGAGCGCGTTCGCGAGCTTCGCCGCGCTCTCCGCTTGGCTCTGGGCGCAGACGCGTGCCACGCAGGGCATCGCGTTCCATCGCCTGGCCGAGCTCCTGCTCCGCTGGCTCGTCGAAGTGCGCGGCGTTCCCAGCGCTGACGCGGGCACCGCGCTCGCTCGCGATTACCTGCGCCTCGGCAAGCACGACGGTCCGCCCGCGCTGCGACCCTGGCTGCGGCAGCTCTCCGACGCGGGCGCGTCCTCCGCTCGCTCCTCGAGGCCGCTTCTCGCGCGCGCAGCGAAGCGCCAAGCGCGCCGCGGCGTCGAGCGTGGAAACGACGCGAGCGACGCGGAGCCCTGAGCTCCGCGCCGCTCGCCCGCGCTCGCGATCGTTCGCGAGCGACGCTTCGCAAGCGCCTGAGAGGCCGCAGCCTCGATGGCTGCTCAGCCTCTCAGCCTCTCAGCCTCTCAGCCGATCGTGGCGACGATCGTCTGCGTGGTCACGAGCTGCGCAGGGTTGCCGTTCGGGCAGCCGCCGGCGACACCGAGCTCCAAGCCCTGGAAGTAGACCTGCCCGCCGCGCAGGAACGGCCAGCAGGGAACGGTGGCGTTGAAGGTCGGGCCGGGCAGCACCACATCCATGTTGTGGCCGATGATGCAGCCCTGCGGGCAGAGCGGGACGCCCAGCGGCACGCTGCCGATCATGAAGAAGCTGAGACCGGTCGCGGGGGTCATGTTGAAGCCGATCGCAGCGCCCAGGTTCGGCGCTCCGGTCGTCGCGAGGTTCGCACCGCCGCACGCGGGGAACTGCGTGGCGAAGCTGCCGGTGCCCGTCGAGGCCAGGATCAGGTTCAGCTGGAAGTTGCCTTGAGCGCTGTTGTAGCCGCCGACGCGAATGTAGTAGGTCGTCGCCGGCTGCACCGGGAAGCTGATCCGCGATTGCAGACCGCAGTTGTCGTCATTGCAGACGATCGGGGTGAGCGCGCCGCACGTGCCGCTGAAGGCCTCGAGCGACGAGTCGTAGTTCGTGCCCGTGCAGGTGTTCACCTCGAGCGTGCCCGTGCAGGTCGAGGTGTAGGAGAACCAGATGTCGCTGCCACCCGCGGCGCAGGGCCAAGCCTGCGAGGTGGTGGCGTTCTGGTTCGTGTAGGTGGAGCTCAAGCCGAGCTGCAGCGGGATGGCCGTCGCGCAGTCGTCGTTGGCGAGGACGAACACCGTGCCGCTCGTGCTCGAGCCGCCGCAGGCGTTGCTCGCGGTGAAGCTCACGTTGTAGCTACCGCCGGTGGCGTAGACCCACAGCGGATTCTGCTGCGCCGAGTCGGGCACGTTGTCGCCGTCGAAGTCCCACGACCAAACGCTCGGGCTACCGGTCGAGGTGTCGGTGAACTGGATCGAGTTCGGCACGGGCCCCGGAGCCCAGGTGAAGCTCGGCTGCACCAGGAGCTGCGGATCCGCGAGGATGAAGTCCTGCACCGTGCGAGTCGAGGCCGGGTGCACGGCGTCGGTCACGGTCAGCGTGACGTCGAAGCCGCCGCAGGTGTTGTAGGTGAAGCTCGGCGTACGCGAGTTCGAGTCGACGATGCCGTCGCCGTCCAGGTCCCAGGCCCAGCTCGTGACGCCACCCGGATCCGAGCTGAAGCTGGTGTCGGTGAAGTTCACGTTGAGCGGCGTCGGGCCGGTGGTCGGCGTCGCGCTGAAGCTCGCGTACAGGCCGCTCTGCGCGGTGTACGTCATCTCGACGCGGCCGATCGCGAAGTTGGGCTCCCAGGAGTACTGCTGGTTCCCGCCCGAAGCCACGATGTTCGACTGCGTGAGGAAGCGATCGAGAGTGACGGGAAGCCCCAGGATCGTGCTCGGGAACGGACCGCCTCCGCTCGAGTAGGAGTTCCGCATCGTCGTGCTGTCGCCGCACGCTCCGAGGATGCCGATGTACTCGCCGGAGTTCACCAGGATCGAGCAGGGGATCACTTGGTTGCTCGGCACGCCGGTCTGATAGAAGACCTGCACGCCAGAGCCCAGCGCCGGCCATTGGGGCGGCTGACCTGGCAAGCGGAAGACCTCGACGTTCTGCAGTCCGTGTCCCGACTCATCGGGAACTTGCAGGCCGGTGATGATGATGTTGGCGGGGCACTGGAACCAGTAGCCGCGTGTGAGAGCACCGGTGAAGGTGCTCGCGAACGGCGGGAGCGGCATCACCGTCTGGGCCTCGAGAGTCGAGGCGCCGAGCAGCACGGCGAGCGCGAGGAGGGGGCGCAACATGGGGACCTTCCCTTGACGGGGTGGGGATGGACTCGAGCGATGGCGCGACGATGCGCATCGCGAGAGACCAGAGTGAATCTTGTTCCGCCAGCGGCATCCTGAACAGCCCCGAAGCGCAACTTGCGATCTCGTATGGCCGGGAATGGCGCGGGGCGGGTGCGCGACGCAGCTCGCACTCGCCCCGCGCTTGTCGCAGCGGATTCGGCGTGGCTCAGCCGATCGTGGCGACGATCGTCTGCGTGGTTACGAGCTGCACGGGGTTGCCGCTCGGGCAGCCGCCGGCGACACCGAGCTCCAAGCCCTGGAAGTAGGCCTGGCCGCCGCGGAGGAAGGCCCAGCAGGGGATGGTGGCGCTGAAGGTCGGGCCGGGCAGCACGACGTCCATGTTGTGCCCGATGATGCAGCCCTGCGGGCAGAGCGGGACACCCAGCGGCACGCTGCCGATCATGAAGAAGGCGACACCCGTCGCGGGGGTCATCGTGAAGCTGATCGGCGAGCCGATGTTCGGGAGGCCCGTCGTCGCGAGGTTCGCGCCGCCGCAGGCGGGGAACTGCGTGGCGAAGGTGCCGGTGCCCGCCGTCGTGGAGATGATGTCGAACACGAAGACGCCCTGGCGCCCGACGTAGCCGCCCATCGCGATGTAGATCGTCTGACCCGCCGAGACCGGAACACCGGTGACGCGCGAGAGCAGCGTGGAAGCGCCGCAGCCGGCGCCCGCGTCATCGTTGCACGCGATCTGGGTCAGCGCACCGCATTGGCCGGTGTGCACCGAGATCTTGGTGTCCCAGGTCGGCGCGGTGCCGCAGGTGTTGATCTCGAGGGTGGCATTGCAGCCCGAGGTGTAGCGGAACCAGACGTCGCTGTCCGTCGTGCCGCCGCAGGTGAACGAGCCCGAGCTCGCCGCGCCGACGTTCGAGAAGGGCCCGTTGCGACCCTGGCCGACCGGGATCGCCCCGGTGCAGTCGTCGTTCGCGATCACGTTCACCTGATTGCTGACCGTGCCGCCGCCGCAGGCGTTGCTCGCGGTCAGCGTCACCGTGTAGAGACCACCGGTGCCGTAGGTCCAGCTCGGGTTCTGCAGCGCCGAGTCGGGGATGTTGTCGCCGTCGAAGTCCCAGCTCCACTGCGTGGGCGAGCCCGCGGAGGTGTCCGTGAACTGGAAGGCCAGCGGGCCCGAGGGCGCCGAGCTGAAGCTCGCGTTCACGAGGAGCTGCGGATCCGCGACGATGTAGTCGTTGCGCGTGATGCTGCTCTGCGGGTTCACGCCGTCGTTCACCGTGAGCGTCACGTCGTAGCGACCGCAGGTCGTGTACGTGAAGCTCGGGTTCGCGGCGTTCGAGTCGACGATGCTGTCGCCGTCCAGGTCCCACGCCCAGCTCGTGACGCCGCCGGGCGCCGAGGTGAACGAGGTGTCGGTGAAGGTCGCGTTGAGCGGCGTCGCGCCCGAGGTCGGCGTCGCCGAGAAGCTCGCGTAGAGGCCGCTCGCCGGCGTGCAGTGGATCGTGCCGTTCCACACGCGCGGCGTGATGGTGCCGCCCGTGAACGCCGAGCCGGCGGACTCACCGAGGGTCAGCGAGTAGAACGCGTTCGAGTACGCTTGATTCGCGCCCGTTCCGTTCGTGTAGCTGTTCGCGATGTCCACGTAGCGCACGCAGACGCCGTAGCTTCCGGGCGTGACGACGAAGGGCGTCGCCAGCGGGCAGAAGGTCGGGACGTTCGTGCCGGCGGTCGTGCCGCTCCCGGCGCTCTGCAGGATCCAGCCCGCGCTGCTCGCCGTGTTGCCGGTATAGGTTCCGGGGATGGTGTAGATCTCGATGTTGGCTGGGAGCCCGGCCGCGGCCGTGGTGTTCACGCTGAGACCCGTCACGCGGAACCCGGCGGTCGCGTTCAAGTCGAAGTAGCAGACGCTGTTCACGCCGAGGCCGTTGTTCTGCGCGAAGATCGTGGTGAGGTCGCACTGGGCCGAGAGCGTGGCGGCCGGAAGAGCGAGCGCGGCGAGGGCGAGGGCCGTGGAGCGGAATCTCATGAGGCGTTGGGTCCGTTGAGGAGGAGCGAGAAGCGAAGGTGGGGGCGGCGCCGCGGAACGGCGCCGCCGTCGAGCGAAGCTCAGCCGATCGTGGCGACGATCGTCTGCGTGGTCACGAGCTGCAGCGGATTGCCGCTCGTGCATCCGCCTGCGGTGCCGAGCTCGAGGCCTTGGAAGTAGACCTGGCCTCCGCGCAGGAACGACCAGCAGGGCACGGTGGCTTGGAAGGTGGGGCCGGGCAGCACGACATCCATGTTGTGCCCGATGATGCAGCCCTGCGGGCAGAGCGGGACGCCGAGCGGCACGCTGCCGACCATGAAGAACGTGGCGCCCGTCGCCGGCGTCATGGTGAAGCCGATCGCCGCGCCGAGGTTGGGCGCGCCGGTGGTGGCCAGGTTCGCTCCGCCGCACGCGGGGAACTGCGTCGCGAAGCTGCCGGTGCCCGTGGACGAGAGGGTCAAGTTCAGCTGGAAGCTGCCCTGCGCGCTGCTGTAGCCACCGACGCGGATGAAGTACGTGGTGGCCGGCAGCACCGCGAAGCTGATGCGCGATTGCAGCCCGCAGCTGTCGTCGTTGCAGAGGATCGGAGTGAGGGAGCCGCAGGAGCCGCTGAACGCTTCGAGCGCCGAGTCGTAGCTGGTACCCGTGCAGGTGTTCACCTCGAGGGTCCCGTTGCAGGTCGAGCGGTAGGAGTACCAGAGGTCGCTGCCACCTCCTGCGCACGGCCAGGCCTGCGAGGTCGTGGCGTTGGTATTCGAGTACACCGGGCTCAGGCCGAGCTGCAGGGGGATCGCCCCCGTGCATTCGTCGTTCGCGATGACGAAGACCGTGCCGCTCGCCGTGCCGCCGCCGCAAGCGTTGCTCGCGGTGAAGCTCACGTTGAAGCTCCCACCGGTCGCGTAGGCCCACAGCGGGTTCTGCTGCGCCGAGTCGGGCACGTTGTCGCCATCGAAGTCCCACGACCATACGCTCGGGCTCCCCGTGGACGTGTCCGTGAACTGGATCGAGTTCGGCAGCGGCCCGGGGACCCAGCTGAAGCTCGCGTTCACCAGGAGCTGCGGATCGGCGGTGATGAAGTCGGTGCGCGTGATCGTCGAGGCCGGGTTCACGCCGTCCGTGACGGTCAGGGTCACGTCATACCTGCCGCAGGTCGCGTAGCTGAAGCTCGGGCTCGCGGCGTTCGAGTCGACGATGCCGTCGCCATCGAGATCCCAAGCCCAGCTCGAGATCCCGCCGGGTGCCGAGCTGAACGAGGTATCCGTGAACGTGACGTTGAGCGGCGTCGGACCCGAGCTCGGCGTCGCGCTGAAGCCGGCGTAGAGCCCGCTCGCCGGCGTGTAGTGGATCTGCACGATCGGCACGAATTCGTTGTTGCTGAAGGTCCAGTTCGTGGCGCTCGCGTTCGCGGTGTCGCCGTAGCGGTTCCCGCCGTTCGCGTTGGCAGCGCCGGTCTGGCCATCCGTGGCGTGCAGCACCGGATTGGTGCCCGGACCCGTGCCGGGAGTGCGCAGCTCGACGATGAAGTCGTTCCCGCTGGTCGGGTCGTAGAGGAAGGGAGCCCCGGTGACCGAGATGGACCACGCGTTGGGTCCGCCGGTGCCGGGCCGAGTGCCCGCCGGCACGTTGAGCGCGCCTTGGAAGAACGCGTGCGGCGAGCCGGTGCCCGGCGCCCAGTTCGCATCGAAGGTGGCGTTGTAGGAGCCGACGGCGTAGTGGTTCTGCGACGCGCCGAGGCGCATCTCGAAGTTCTGGTAGGTCTGCGGGCCCCACGACGCGACCGAGCCGTCCGGGCGGATGTCGATCTGGCGGATCAGGATCGGGTAGTTCGCGACGAACTGCGCGCTGTCATAGACCCAGTGCCACTTGTGCGTGGCCGTCTGGCTGAAGGGGAAGCCCGTCGACGAGCTGCCTTCGGTCGTATCGAAGCCGCGAGGCAGCGTCTGGGTGGATTGCGCTGTCGCGGCGATGCCGAGGGAGAGCGTCGCGGCGAGCGCGCGGGCGCCGAAGCGGAAGGAGGGCATGGGGAGGGCTTCCTTGCCGGAATGGGGACGGAGTCGTCCGAGCGGGCGACCGCAGGACGACGGGCAACGAACTCTCTACGACGGGGATCGTTCGCCCGAAGGTTCCCCGCCTCTTCGCGATCTGCGCGCGTGCGCCGCATGCCCGCAGCCGGTATAGGAGTGCGCGCCGGGTCCTTAGCTCAATCGGTCAGAGCCGCGGACTCATAATCTGCTGGTTGCGGGTTCGAGTCCCGCAGGACCCAAAGCGCCGCGGGCCGCTATCCCGAGCTGGGAGAGCGGCCCGCGAGCTCGCGCGCCGCAGGATGCGGCGCGCGCGCAGGATCGTCGGCTCAGCCGACGCGCGTGGCGATCGTGTTGGTGGTGCTGACCCCGATGCCGAAGTAGGCCGGGTTGCAGCCGCCCGTGCCACCCCAGTCGAGACCCTGGATGTAGAACGCCCGACCGCGGAGGTTCGGATCGCAGGGCACCGGAGAAGTGAAGGTGCTGAGGCCGAAGGGCAGGAGGATGTCGAGCGTGGTGAAGATCACCGGCAGGCCGGCGCCCGGGCAGAGCGGGATCGCGAACTGGTTCACGCCGAACCAGAGCTGCGCGGTGCCGACCTGGTTCACCATCTGGTAGGTCACCGAGGCGCCGAGGTTCGGCGAGCCGCTGGCGACGAGCGATGCCTGGCCTGCGCCGGGCTGGAGCTCGAAGAACGCGCCGTTACCCGTGGCAGCGACGTCGAGGGTGAACGAGCCCTGGCCGGCGAAGAAGCCTCCGACGCGGATGAAGTACGCGACGCCCGGCGTGGCGGTGAAGCTCACCGAGGACTGCAGGCCGCACGAGTCGTCGCTGCAGGCGAGGCTGACCAGCGACCCGCAGGTGCCGGTGAAGACCTCGAGCGCCGTGTCGAAGTTCGTGCCGGCGCAGGTGTTGATGTCGATGCTCAGCGGGCAGGCGAGCGTCAGGCTGAACCAGACGTCGCTGCCGCCGCTCGCGCACGGCCAGGCCGGATCGAGGGGATTATCCGTGGCGCCGACGTTCGAGAAGCTGCCGTTCGACCCGAGGTTGATCGGGATCGCGTTGATGCACTCGTCGTTCGCCAGCGGCGGGATCTCGGAGATGTTGATGACGAAGCTGCCCTGGCCGGCGAAGAAGCCGCCGACGCGGAAGAGCACGAGCTGGCCGGTCGTGACCGAGAACGGTGCGAGGCCGGACTTGAGTCCGCAGAAGTCGTCGTTGCACGCGATCGAGCTCAGCGCGCCGCAGGTGCCGCTGAACGCCTCCAGCGCCGTGTCGTAGCTGCTGCCGCAGAGGTCGATGCTGAGCAGGCCCGTCGCGGCGACGGTGTAGGCGAACCACACGTCGCTGCCGCCGCCCGCGCACGGCCAAGCCGGATCGAGCGGGTTATCCGTCGCGCCGACGTTGGAGAACGGACCGTTGAAGCCGGCGACGACCGGCGTGGCGCCCGTGCACTCGTCGTTGGCCAGGACGAAGATCGACTGCGTCGTGGTGTTCGCGCCGCACGAGTTCGTGGCGGTCAGCGTGACGTTGTAGCTCCCGCCGGCCGCGTAGGTGAAGGTCGGGTTCTGCTGCGCCGAGTCCGGCACGTTGTCGCCGTCGAGGTCCCACGACCAGAGCGTCGGGCTGCCCGAGGAGGTGTCCGTGAACTGGATCTGCAGCGGCGTCGCCGTGCCGCTCGTGACGAAGCTCGCCTGCACCAGGAGCTGCGGATCGGCTTGGATGTACGCGGTCTTGGTGATCGTCGACGGCGGATGCGTCGCGTCGGTGACGGTCAGCGACACGTTGTAGAAGCCGCAGGTCGTGTAGGTGAAGCTCGGCGCCTGCGCGTTCGAGTCGACGATGCTGTCGCCGTTGAGGTCCCAGGCCCAGCTCGTGACGCCGGCCGGGTCGCTCGTGAAGGTCGTGTCCGTGAAGGTCACGTTGAGCGGGGTCGGGCCCGAAGTCGTGCTGGCCGTGAAGTTGGCGAAGAGTCCCTGGCCGAGGGTGTAGTAGATCTCGCCGTTCCACACGCGCGGCGTGAAGGCGGGCGCGGCAAAGGGGAAGTTCGTCGCCGAACCCAACGCGATCGCGAGGTTCGCGTCGCTGAAGCTCTGGTTCGCGCCGGTGCCATTGGTGTACGCGTGCTCGGAGCCCACCGCGACGAGCGCGATGCCGTAGCTGCCGGGCGTCAGGAGGAATGGCGCCTGGAGCACGAGGGGGGTCGGGACGTCCGGGCCCTGCGAGGTCGCCACGCCGTTGTCCTGACCGACCTGGGTCCAGGCGGCGGGGTTGCCTTCGTTCCCGTTGTAGGTCCCCGGCGTCGTGTAGACCTGGACGCCGACGGGACTGCCGAACGGTGCAAGATAATTGGTGTCGAGCTGCGTGATGCGGACGGTGTTGGTGACGTTGAGATCGAAGTAGACCGCGCCACCGACGTTGCCGTAGTTGTCGTAGCCGTAGAGGGTGCGGAGAGAGAACTGCGCGGAGGCCACGCTGGACATCACCGCGAGAGCGCCGAGCGCGAGCGGGATGCGTAGGAGGCGATGCATCGGAGACCTCGAGAAAGAGACGGAGATGCCATGCCGCTCGCCAGACGGAGGGCTTCGCAGGCAGGTGCGAGCACGCGGCACGGCGTAGCGACACTACGATCAAGATGCAGACGGCCACAAGCGCGGCGGCGCTTTCAAGCCCCCAGCTAGGCGACGGCGCCGAAAGCGACGCGGGCCGCTGCTCCGGAGAGCAGCGGCCCGCGAGTGTCGACCGGCAGCGCCAATCGTGGCGCCGCGCGAATCACGGCCCTAGCCGACCGTCGTCGCGATGACCTCGGTCGTCGAGACGCCGACGCCGAAGATCGCCGGCGAGCAGCCGCCGACGCCACCCAGGTCGAGACCCTGGATGTAGAACGTGCGATTGCGCAGCGTGTGATCGCAGGGCACCGGGCCGCTGAAGCTGCCGACGCCGATGGGGAGCTGCACGTCGAAGGTCGTGCCCAGCTGGCAGCCCGCGGGCGGGCAGAGCGGCACGGCGAACTGCACGAGGCCGAGCCACAGAGCGGGCGTACCGGCGACGTTGTTCATCTGGTATTGCACGCTGCCGCCGAGGTTCGCCGAGCCGCTCGCGCTCAGCGTCGCCTGGCCGCAGCCCGCGAGCACCGAGCTGAAGGAGCCGCTGCCGGAGATGGCGATGTCGAGCGTGAAGGTGCCCTGGCCGCCGCCGAAGCCGCCCGCGCGGATGTAGTAGATGCCGGGCGTCGCGGCGAAGTTGACGGTCGACTGCAGGCCGCAGAAGTCGTCGTTGCAGACCACGCTGGTCAGCGCGCCGCAGGTGCCCTGGAGGATCTCCAGCGCGGTGTCGTACGACGAGCCGTGGCAGGTGTCGATCGTGATCGAGGTCGCGCAGTTCACCTGCAGCGAGAACCAGATGTCGCTGCCGCCGGCCGCGCAGGGCCAGAGCGGGTCGAGCGGGTTGTCGGTGGCGCCGACGTTGCTGAACGGACCGTTCTGGCCCGCGCCGACCGGGATCGCGTTGATGCACTCGTCGTTGGTGAGCGCCGGGATCTCGGACACGTTGATGACGAAGCTGCCCTGCGCGCCTCCGAAGCCGCCGACGCGGAAGATCACGAGCTGCCCGGCCGAGACCGGGAGCTGGAGGCTCGACTGCAGACCGCACGCGTCGTCGTTGCAGACGAGCGAGCTCAGCGCGCCGCAGGTGCCCGAGAACGCTTCGAGCGTCGTGTCGTAGGCGCTGCCGCAGGTGTCGAGCGCGAGCGTGCCCGCGTTCGCCGTCGTGTAGCTGAACCAGAGGTCGCTGCCGCCGGCGCCGCACGGCCAGAGCGGGTCGAGCGGGTTGGTCGTCGCGCCGACGTTCGAGTACGGCCCGTTGTTGCCGAGGGCCACCGCCGACGCGGCGCCGCAATCATCGTTGCCGATGACGAAGATCGGCGACGTCACCGAGTCCGTGCCGCACGCGTTCGTGACGGAGAGCGTCACGTTGTAGCTGCCGCCCACCGGGTAGGTGTGCGTCGGGTTCTGCACCGCCGAGTCCGGG
Source organism: Planctomycetota bacterium (assembly GCA_016719295.1). GTDB lineage: Bacteria > Planctomycetota > UBA1135 > UBA1135 > JADKAF01 > JADKAF01. The sequence continues at coordinate 3,304,487 of JADKAF010000001.1, read as the reverse complement.
ATGTTGTCGCCATCGAAGTCCCAGCTCCACAGCGTCGGGCTGCCCGTCGAGGTGTCGGTGAACTGGATCTGCAGCGGGGTGCCCGTGCCGGCCGTCGCGAAGCTCGCCTGCACCAGGAGCTGCGGATCGGCTTGGATGTACGCGGTCTTGGTGATCGTCGACGGCGGATGCGTCGCGTCGGTGACGGTCAGCGACACGTCGTAGAAGCCGCAGGTCGTGTAGGTGAAGCTCGGCGCCTGCGCGTTCGAGTCGACGATGCTGTCGCCGTTGAGGTCCCAGGCCCAGCTCGTGACGCCGGCCGGGTCGCTCGTGAAGGTCGTGTCCGTGAAGGTCACGTTGAGCGGGGTCGGGCCCGAGGTCGTGCTGGCCGTGAAGTTGGCGAAGAGCCCCTGGCCGAGGGTGTAGTAGATCTCGCCGTTCCACACGCGCGGCGTGAAGGCGGGCGCGGCAAAGGGAAAGTTCGTCGCCGAACCCAACGCGATCGCGAGGTTCGCGTCGTTGTAGTTCTGGTTCGTTCCGGTGCCGTTGGTGTACGCGTGCTCGGAGCCGACGGCGACGAGCGCGATGCCGTAGCTGCCGGGAGTGAGCAGGATCGGCGTCTGCAGCGTGACCGGCGTCGGGATGTCCTGGCCCTGCGCGACCGCCGTGCCGTTGTCGATGGCGACCTGCGTCCACGCAGCGGGGTTGCCTTCGTTGCCGTTGTAGGTGCCGGGTGTCGTGTGCACCGCGACGCCGACCGGCGTGCCGAAGGGCGCCATGTAATTCATGTCGAGCTGCGTGATCCGGACCGTGTTGGTCACGTTGAGATCGAAGTAGATCGCGCCGCCGACGTTGCCGTAGTTGTTCGACCCGTAGAGGGTCCGGAGGGAGAACTGCGCGGACGCAGTCCCGGCGATCACCGCGAGCACCGAGAGGGCGAGCGGGACGCGAAGGAGATTTCGCATCGAAGGAGGCCTCGTGAAGAGGGGCGGTTGGGGACGGGAACCGGGGACGGACGGGCCGGGCGCTCTGAGGGAAGAGCGCATCCCACGGAAGTAGCTCAAGCCTACGCTTCGCTCGCCGAGCTCCACAAGCTCTGGGGGAAGCGCTCGCGGTTCTGCCGCGCGAAGCCCTCGAGCTCTCGCGCGAGGGCCGAAACGTCCTCGGCCTGCAGCGCCGACCCAAGGGCTGCGCGCAATTCGGCGGCGTGGGGTCGGATAACGGCTGGGTCCGCGCGATCCGCCTTGTTGAAGAAGAGCTGCGTCGGGATCGCGGCGCACTCGAGCGCGGCCAGGGTCTCCTGCACCGAGCGCAGGTGTCGAGGCCACGCTGGATTCGAGGCATCGATGACGTGGAGGAGCAGGTCGGCGGTGGCGATCTCCTCCAGCGTGGCGCGGAACGCATCCATCAAGTAAGGCGGCAGATCGCGCAGGAAGCCGACCGTGTCGATCAGCAGGGCTGGGGTCCCGCCGGGGAGGTGGACGCGCCGCGTCGTCGTGTCCAAGGTCGCGAAGAGCAGATCCTCGGCGCGCACCTCCTCGCGGGCCAAGGCGTTGAAGAGCGTCGACTTGCCCGCATTGGTATAGCCCACGAGCGCGATGGTGAAGCGCTCCGCGCGCCGCCGGCGCTTGCGGCGCTCCTCGCGCCGCGCCGCCGTGCGCTCGAGCTCGCGCTCCAAGCGCTGGATGCGCCGCTTCAGCGCGCGGCGATCTTCTTCGAGCTTGGTCTCGCCGCTCCCGCGCATGGCGCCGCCGCTCGCGCCTCCGACGCCGCCCTGGCGCGAGAGATCGACCCCGCGACCGAGGAGGTGCGGCATCAGCGTGCGCAGGCGCGCGAGCTCGACCCTGCGCTTGCCGTCGGCGGTGAGAGCGCGGCGCTCGAAGATGCTGAGGATCAGCATCGTGCGGTCCATCACCGCGAGCCCCGTCGCCTCCTCGAGCTCGCGCGCCTGCAGCGGGGAGATCTCGCGATCGAGGACCAGCACGTTCGCCTCGTGCTCGACCGCTTCGTGCACGAGCTCCTCCAGCACGCCGCGGCCGACGACGGTGCGCGGGTCGATCGCGTCACGGCGCTGGAGGCGCTCGTGGACGACGCTGAGCCCGAGCGAACGCGCGAGCTCGCGCAGCTCGGCCAGCGACTCGCGCGCGGGATCGAAGCGCGCCTTCTCGCCGAGCGGCGAGCTCTCGCGCCTCTCCACGCTCACGCCGAGCAGGATCGCGCGCTCCGTGCGCCGCGCGGAGCGCGTCGATTCCACGGTGCGGCGGAACTCCTCCTCCAAGCTCTGCATGAGCTCGAGGAAGTCCGCCTTCAGCCCGTGCGGCGAGAGCGGCGGCAGCTCGGCGATGCGCCCGAGCTCGGGCGAGGGAGGCAGGAGGTGCGCGAGGTGGATCTCGCGCGGCTCGCCGTGCAGATCGGCCTCGACGCGCGCGACGAGGTCCAGGCGATGGCGCGCGAGGAGCTGGAGATCGCGCTGCGCGATCGGACCTGCCTTCCGCGCCGTGCGCACGAAGCGCAGCCCCGAGAGCCGACCCGCCGCGCGGGTGGCCTCGGCGTCGTCGATCGCGCATTCCACGTGATGCGCGTCGCCGATGGCGACGCGGCGCACCTTGCCCGCGCGGTCGAGCACGACGCCGAAGCAGCGCCGCGTCGCGGCGGTGAGCGCGCAGAGCTCGCGAGCGAGCTCGTGCGTCAGGGCGCGCTCGGGTTCGATGCGCCGGCGATACAGCTTCTCGGCCGATCGGATCTCGGAGGCCTTGAGGCCGAGCGTCTTGCCGTGGAGCTTCGCCATGCGCGCGGGATTGTAGCGGCCCGCGGCGCCGGGATACTCTCCGCGCCGCGCGGCGTCCCGTGGGGCGACGCGCGAGCCCGAGGCCTCGGAACGACCAGGCGCAGCATGATGAGCGGACGAAGTTCGAAGCTTCCGGTGATCGCGGCCGGCGCTCTGGGGGCGTTCCTGCTCTGCCTGGGCGCCTGCGGCGAGGACCCCGCGAAGCCGGCGCCGGCGGGGGCAGCGAGCTCCGCTTCGTCTCCAGGGGCGAACGCGAGCGCGCCCACCGCGGGAGACCCGACGCCGCTGGTCGCTTTGATGCGCGAGCTCGACGTCCCGTGGAGCAACGCGCTCGAGGCGAGCGGCTGGCTCGAGGGACCGGAGCTCGCTTCGGACCAAGCCAGCCGCTGGCGAACGCAGCTCGAGCGCGCCGCGGCCCAGGTGAAGGCGATGCTCGGCGATCCGCGCTTCGCCGCGCCGAGCCCGGCCCTCGACGTCGTCTTCGGCGCGATGAAGGAGGGCCTGGGAGCCAGCTTCGCGCAGTGGGCCGCGGCCGGCGCGAGCGGCGATCCCGAAGCGTTGCGCCGTGCGCGCACCTCCGTCGAGACGAGCTGCGTCGCATGCCATCGCTCGATGCGCGACGACGCCCCGGCGAAGCTCGCGGTCTCGATGCGGCGCTGGGAGACGCTGCATCTCCGCCTGCGCGAGCAGGCGCTCGCGATCGAGGCGGCGCCCGCCGATCTCGGCAAGCTCGCGCAGATGGCGGGTGCGGCGAGCGAGCTCGCCTCGATGGCCGACAGCGGGATCCTGCGCGCGCTCGCGGGCGCGCCCCCGGAGCACGACGTGCAGCGCGCGCGTTTCCAGCAGGCGGCCGAAGCGCTGCGCGGCGCCGCCGAGAAGCGCGAGGCAGCGGCCGCGATCACCGCGTTCGGCGGCGTGGGCTACGCTTGCCTCAGTTGCCACGAAGCACGCAGCGTCATGCCGCGCCCGCGTTGAGCCACTCCAGCGAGCCCTTGGCGAGAACCGCGTGACGCGCATCTACGAGATCAACCTGCGTCTGCGCCTCCCCGCGCGCGGCGAAGCTCCGCTCGAGGTCGATTGCGGCGTGCAGGAGCACGAGCTCGCGACCTTGGCGGAGGCCGGCTTCGACGTCGTCTGGCTGATGGGGCTCTTTACCGTGGGGGATCGCGCGCGGAAGCTCGCCATCCAGCACGGCCGCGATCACCGACCCTACGATCGCGCGTGCCCCGACTGGACCGCCGCCGATGTCGATGGCTCGCCCTTCGCGCTCTCGGCCTATGCCGTCGATCCGCGCTTCGGCGGCGAACGCGCCCTCGCTCGTCTCCGCGAGCGCGCGCGCGCGCACGGGCTGCAGATCTGGGTCGACTTCGTGCCCAATCACACGGGCTTCGATCACCCGTGGACGCTCGTTCACCCCGAGCGCTACATCGCGCTGCCGGAGGACCACGTCGATCCGCCGGGCGAAGAGCCCGCCGGCTTCGCGCGCGAGGACGGCGCCCGCTCGCGGATCGCGCACGGCAAGGACCCGTACTTCCCGCCGTGGTCGGACACGGCGCAGCTCGATCTCGGCAAGCGCGCGACGCGCGACGCGCTGATCGGCGAGCTGCTCTCGCTCGCTTCACGCGCGGACGGCGCGCGCTGCGACATGGCGATGCTGCTCTTGGAGCGCGTGCGTCGCGCGACCTGGGGGCATCTCTCCGCCGAGGACGCGAGCGACGCGGGGCGCGAGTTCTGGGCCGAGGCGATCGAGCGCGTGCGCGCGCAGCACCCGCAGTTCCGCCTGCTCGCCGAAGCGTATTGGGAGACGGAGGACGAGCTCTGGGGGCTCGGCTTCGACTTCGCCTACGACAAGCTGAGCTACGACCATGTCCTCGCTTGGAACCTGAGCGAGATCGAGAGCGCGCGCCGCGAAGACCTCGCGCGCCAGCGGAAGCGCGTGCGCTTCCTCGAGAACCACGACGAGAAGCGCGCCTGCGCGGCCTTCCCAGCCGAGCGCCAGCACGCGGCGGCCGTGCTGCTCAGCACCTTGCCGGGTGGGGTGCTCTTCCACGAAGGCCAGTTCGACGGTGTCGAGATCCACGTCCCCGTGCAGCTCCGCCGGGCACGCCGGAAGTCCTCCGATCCCGCGACGCGCGCGTTCTATGCGCGCTTGCTCGCGGCGCTGCGCACGAGCGAGATGCGCCGCGGCAAGTTCCGTTGCGATTTGGCCGAGCGCGTGCGCGGCGAAGGCGCCTATGCGGTGCAGCTCTGGGAGCAGGAGCTCGGTGCGCGCGCGATCGTCGTCGTGAACCTCTCCGACGCCCCGCTCTGCTTGCGTGTCATCGACGTCGCTCCCGGCGAACGACCGATCGCGATCGATGCGCTCTCGCACGAGCGCTTCCCCTTCGCGCGCCGCGCCGACGGCTCGCGCTATCACGAGCTCGAGCTCGCGGCGTATCAGGCGCGGATCCTCTTCGATCGCGAGCTGCCGGATGCGCCCGTGCCGCGGTGTGGGTGGTGAGAGGGGCTCGCCGCCGCACGCGTCGTCCGCCAGAGCCTGGGTTGTCCGTTCTCGCGGGGGAGCTAGCATGTCGGGGGTCTTTCGGCCGGAAGCGACATGCAAGATCCTGAGGAGTCTCCGCCCGGCGCCGCCAAGGTGCAGGACCTCCTGTCGCGCGGCATCGAAGAGCCGCAGCGCGCGGAGGAGCTCCTGCCGCTCGTCTACGACGAGCTGCGTCGCCTCGCCGCCGCGCGCCTCGGGCGCGAAGGAGACGCGCACTCGTTGCAGCCGACGGCGCTGGTGCACGACGCGTATCTGCGCTTGCTCGGCTCGGCAGGTGGCGCGCAGGTCTCTTGGAACGGGAAGCGGCACTTCTTCGGCGCGGCGGCGCTCGCGATGCGGCGCATCCTGGTCGAGCGCGCGCGCCGCCGGAGGCTCTACCAGCCGGAGCGCCTCTGCCCGGCGGTCGCCTGGGATTCCGAGGGCGGTCGGAGCGAGCTCTCGGACGCAGAGCTCATCGACCTGGATGCCGCCCTCGGCGAGCTGGAGCAGGCGGACAAGCGCCGCTACGACATCGTGATGGCGCGCTTCTTCGGTGGCCTGAGCGTCGAGGATACGGCGTTGGCGCTCGGGATCTCCGAGCGCACGGTGATCCGCGACTGGAGCTACGCGCGCGCGTGGCTCTTGCAGCGGATGTCGGCTCCTTGACCTCCAGCTTCGAGAACCTGCGATGACCGGAACCCCGACGGGTCGCGGCTCGAGCGCTCGAGATCGAGGGGACGACGAGCCCGCGAGCGAAGAGGCCGAGCTCTTCCTCGAGCTCAGCGACCTGCCGACGTCCGAACGAGCAGAGCTCCTGCGCGAGCTCCGTTCGCGCGACGCCGCGCTCGCCGAGCGCCTGAGCGCTCTGCTGGAGCATCACGACTCCGATCGCCTGCTGCCGCAGCGCGTCCTCGAGTCCGGTCCGCCCGCGGATCCCCTGCGCGCGGATGCACTGCTCGGCCAGACCCTTGGTGAGTTCCGCATCCTCGCTCCGCTCGGCATCGGCGGGATGGGCACCGTGTACGAGGCCGAGCAGGCGCGGCCGCGGAGGCGCGTCGCGCTGAAGGTGGTGAACACCCTGCTCAGCGGTCGCGAAGGCGAGCGCCGCTTCGAGCGCGAGGTCGCGGTCCTCGCCGCGCTCGAGCACCCGGGTATCGCGCGCGTGTATGGCGCGGGGAGCGCCGCGACGGCGATGGGGCCGTTGCCGTGGGTCGCGATGGAGCTCGTCCGCGGGCTGCCGCTCACGCGCCATGTGCAAGAGCGCGGGCTCGAGCTCTCGGCGACGCTCGCGCTGATGACGCAGGTCTGCGACGCCGTCGCGTTCGCGCACGAGCGCGGCTACGTGCACCGCGACCTGAAGCCGGCGAATGTGCTCGTCGAGGCGGCCAGCGGCCAACCCAAGGTGCTCGACTTCGGCATCGCGAAGGTGCTCTCCTTGGATCCGGGGGAGGCCTCGATCGCCACGGAAGCGGGCCGCATCCTGGGGACGCTCGCGTACATGAGCCCCGAGCAGGCGAGCGGAGACGCTCGCTCGATCGACGCGCGCTCCGATGTCTATGCCCTCGGCATCATCCTCTACGAGCTGCTCGCGAGGCGCCGGCCGTACGAGACGAGCGGTCTCCCACTCGCGGAGGCCGCTCGAACGGTGCGCGAGTCCGAAGCGCCGCGACTCGGGAGGCTCGCACCGCGTTGCCGCGGGGACGTGGAGACGATCGTCGGCAAGGCGCTGTCGAAGGAGCCCGCGCAGCGCTACCCGAACGCCGCGGCGCTCGCCGCGGATCTCCGCCGCCATCTCGCGGACCAGACGATCTCCGCGCGTCCACCGAGCCCCGCCGAGCTCGCGCGGAGGTTCGTGCGCCGCCATCGCGCGCTCGTGCTCGCCGTCTCCGCCGTCTTCGGCGTCCTGCTCTTGGCGCTCGTCGTGACCATCCTGCAGGCGGAGGAAGCGAAGCGCGCGCGCGATGCCGCGCAGCAGAGCGAGCAGCGCTCGCAGTTCCACGCCTACGCCTCGCAGCTCGCGGAGGCGCAGAGCGCGTTGCGCGTGCGCGATACGCGCAGCGCGCGCGAGGTGTTGCAGCGCACCGACCTGCGCTTCCGCGGCTTCGAGTGGTGGCTGCTCTGGAGCCAGCTCGACCAGAGCTTCGAGACGCGCTCGGGCTTCAACGCGGTGCCGTATGGCCTGCGGCTCAGCGCGGACGATCGTCGCTTGGGGTGCTTCACTCGCTCCCCCTCGCTCTGCCTCTTCGAGCGCGGGCAGACGGATCGAGCTCCGGTCGTGATGGACGGCGGTGCCGCCTTGACGACGTGGTGCTTCGGCGCCAGCGGCAGCGAGGTCTTGATCGCTCGCGAGGACGGCTCTCTGGAGCTCCGCGACGCGAGCGAAGCTACGCCGCCGCGGCTCTTGCGGAGCGGCGGGTCGGCGCTGCTTGCGTTGGCTCTCCGACCCGAGGAGAACGCGGTCCTCGCGCTCGAAGTGCGACGCGTCGTGCGGCTCGACCTTGCGAGTGGGGCCGAACGCGAGCTGCACGGGCTCCCTCCTCACGACTTCGCAGCGCTCGACCGACACGGCCGCTATGTCGCGTATCGCGCCGCGGGGGAGCTCAGGATCCAGGAGCTCGCAAACGGCCGCGTCGTCGCTGCGCGCGCGGTGGACGCCAGCGCGATCCGCTCCATCGCGTTCTCGCGCGACGGCGCGCTCTGCGCGTTCGCGGAGGCGCCAGGGGTGCTCCGCGTCCTCGCGACGAGCGATGGCGCGGAGGTTGGGAGGAAGCTGCTCGAGGTCGAGATCCACTCCCTCGATTTCGATCCGGAAGGGCGGCGCATCGCCGGAGGAGCGAACGACGGATCGGTGCGCATCTGGCATGCACGCGGGGCCGCGGTCGAGGAAGAGGTGCTGGTCGGGCACGGGCGCCGCGTCGGCGAGCTCGCCTGGTCGAATGACGGCAGCTTCCTCGCCACGGGGGCGCAAGATGTCACACTCAAGCTCTGGAGACCCGGTGTCGCTCGTGGGGTGTCGTGGCGGGCGCAGGTCGCAGGCTACGCCCCTGCTGCGGGATGGTTGGCGCTCGCGAGCGCCGAGCGCTGGGAGCTGCGCGATGTCGCGAGCGACGCCGTGATCGGCACCTACGAGCTGCCTGCGAAGGTCGGGCGGATCCAGCTCTCGGCGGACGGGGGCCGGGGCCTGCTTCTCTGCGCGGACCAGAGGGTTCATGTGATCGAGCTCCCCGACGGACGAGAGCGATGGACGCTCGCTCGCGATGTCGCCGATGCCTCGCGCACGCAGCTCTCGCCGAGCGGTCGTAGAGCGGCGCTCTGGATCGCCGAGAAGCAGTGGATCGTCTGCGACATCGAGAGCGGCGAGCAGATCTTCGAGGCCCGCGGTTCGCGCCTCGATTTCGCCCCCGATGATCGGCGAATCGCGCTCGCCGACGGCAACGACGTGCGCATCTACGATCTGGTGACAGGGCAGCGAGAGCTGGTCCTCCGAGGCCACGGCGCCGATGTCTACTCGTTCGCCTGGAGCGCCGATGGGGCGCGCCTCGCGACCGGCTCCAACGATCGCACCGTGCGCGTCTTCGATCTCGCGACCGGCGACGCTCTCCACGTGCTGCGGGACCTGCCGGCCGTCCCGTCGAGCTTGAGCTTCGACGCCGCGGGCGAACGCGTGGTGATCGGCCATACGGGGCGGCCGACATGGCTCTGCGACCTCGCGCGTGGCGAGCGTCTGCTTAGCTTGCCGAGCGGCGATGGGACCACGTGGAGCACGGCCTTCTCGGCCGACGGCACGCTGCTACTCTCGCTCTCCGATGTCCAAGGAGAGTGCTTCGTCCAGTGCTGGCGGACACCGAGCGCGATCGAGCGCTACGTGCAGGAGCTCCTGCTGAACGTCGTCGTGCCCTCGGAGATCCGGAACGCGATCCTCGCGGATCCGGCGCTCGCGATCGAGCTCCGTCCGCAGGCGCTCCTCCTCGCCGAGCGCGCGCCGCGCGATCCGCAGCGCTTGAACGACGAAGCGTGGCACCTGGTCTGCTTCGCCGGCGGCGAACCGAGCTCCTACGCTCGCGGGCTCACGCTGGCTCGCGCTGCCGCGGAAGTGCTCCCCGGCGACGGTTACATCCTCAATACGCTGGGCGGCGCGCTCTATCGGAACGCCCTCTACGTCGAAGCGCACGCCGTGCTGCAGCGCGCGGTGGAGCGCAACGGCTTCTTTCCGCCCGATCACGCGCTCCTCGCGTGCGTGTGCGCGCGCCTAGGTCGCCTGGAGGAGGCGCGCGCCGCGCTCGCGCGAGCCGAGCAGCCGAGCGGTGGCAAGGTCTGGGACTGGGGCGAGCCGGGGGCGTTGCTCGGCGAGGCGCGAGCCCTGGTGCGCGGCGGCGGCTCGAGCGTGCGTTGAGCGCGGCGCCGGATCTCCTCGGCTCGGTGCTCCCTGGTACCGGTCGTTCGCCCTGGGATGCGCGCCGTTGCCAAGCGTCCCGAGGTCGGCTCCGCTGCTCACCATCTCGAGCGGAGCGACGACGACGGCAGGCTCGGGACCTCTCGAGCCGTGCTGGCATCTCGGGCGCAACGAGGCTCCAAGCGCGAAACGCCGAGAACCAACCACGCGAACTGCTGCTCCGTCCCCCTAGGAGGAACAACCCCGCAGGGCCTCGCGTCCGTGCCTTGGCAGCCGCAGCTCGTGCGCCACGCGCATGGCTGCGGAGCGACTCAGCTCGACGTGCAGGGCCTGACGATGCCCGGAGCTGAGCTCACGATCTCCGTCTCGAACGCCGCCCAGGCGCTCGCCGGCATCGGTCTCACGCCGCAGATCACGTCGACCGAAGCGCTGCTCGTGACGATCGAGGGACGCGATGGCGCGACGACGGTGCGCGAGGTCGTGCTGCTGCCCGAGGGGCTGAACGTGCAGGTGCCCTGAGAAGCTGCGGCAGGGATTCCTCGTGCCTGCTTCTGCTGGGACCGCCCCTGCGATGGGATGGGGTCGCGCCTCGAACCACGCTCTCCGCCGCATGCTCGCACGTTCCCTCCTCTGCATCGTCCTCGCGCTCGGCGCGAGCCCCGCGTTCGCCCAGGTCGACGGCGCCAAGGTGAACGCCGCCATCGACCGCGGCGTCGATTGGCTGCTGCGCATCCAGCGCCTCGATGGCACGTGGAGCGCGCACGAGCACGGGAACTACCAGTCGGGGCCGACGGCCTTGGCGCTGCTCACCTTGCTGAAGTGCGGCGTGCCCGAAGCGCATCCCGCGGTGCGGCGCGCGCTCGCGTATCTCGAAGCGCATCCGCCGAGGAAGACCTACTCGCTCGGCTGCTATCTGATGGCGCTGCACGCGCTGAAGGATCCGCCGCGCGAGGCGCTGGAGCGCAGCGTGGAGCTCCTGCTCGAAGCGCAGCCGGGCTCGCAGTACATCGCTTATCCCGAAGGCGGGGGCGACCTCTCGTGCCAGCAGTACGCGGCGCTCGGCTACAAGGTGGCGCTGGAGCGCGGGATCAAGGTCCCGCTCGAGGTCTTCGAGCGCCTGACGAAGCACCTCGTGCGCTCGCAGTACGAGCACGGCGGCTTCGGCTACACGCCGATGGATACGCCGACGGGCAGCATGACCGCGGCGGGCGCGGCGTGCTTGCTGATCTGCAAGCAGGCCTTCGAAGCGAGCGGGCGCGGCAAGACCTGGCTGCCGCAGATCGACGACGGCGTGCAGCGCGCCGAGCGTTGGATCGCTGCCAACTGGGCCGGCCCCGGCAATCCTCGCCCCGGTCGCGATCCCGGCGAGGCCGACGGCTGGCAGTACTACTATCTCTACGGCTTGGAGCGCTTCGGCGCGTTCGCGAGCTTGGAGCGCTTCGGCAAGTATCCGTGGTACACGATCGGCGCCGAGTGGCTGCTCGAGAAGCAGGAGGGCAACGGTCGCTGGGCGGCGCCGTGGGATCGGCAGGACGAGTTCGACACCTGCTTCGCGCTGCTCTTTCTGCGCCGCGCGAGCGCGCCGTCCACGGGCTCGACGCCGGTGCGGCGCTTCGACGATTCCTTCGGCGCGGACGAGGAGAGCAAGCCGCTCTCGATCCGCGGCAACGTGACCCCCGACGGCCTGCTGCAGTTCTGGATCGCGCGCTACGGCAAGGCGACGCGCGAGGCGCACGAGGTGGAACGCGAGGGGAAGCGCGGCCTCGCCATCTCCCGCGTCGAGTGGTTCGTCGATGGAGCGCTCGCGGGCAGCCACGATCGCGATCCTGCGCAGCTCGTGCGCGACGAGCGCTTCTCCCACCGCCTGAAGGTCGAGGCCAACGGCGAGCGCAGAGTGCAGGCCCGCGTGCAGCTCCTCGGTCGCGACGGCGCGCCACAGGTCGTCGAATCGCCGCTCGAGACGGCGCGCGTCTCGATCCTCTTCGCGGCGCGCGAACAGGAGCTCTGCGAGGCGGTGAAGGGGAATCTGCTGCGCCCCGAGCTGATCGAGTCGGTGAGCGCCTCCACGCAGCTCGACGACGGCTGGTGGAGCGCTGGCAGCGCCGTTGATCAGCGCCACGCGACGGGCTGGCGCGCACGAGCGGAGGATGCGACCCCGACGCTGAGCCTCGTCTTCTCGACTCCGATCACCGCGCAGCGCCTCGAGCTCTCGCACGTGACGCCGCGCCCCGATGCCACGCTCGACGAGTGGGCCGCCGCGACCAAGGTCTCGGTCAAGATCAACGGCGCCAAGGCCCAGCTCTTCGAGCTCGGCACCTCTCGCGACCAGCGCCATCGCATCGCGCTCGAGAAGCCCGCGCGCATCCGCAAGCTCGAGCTCGTGATCCTGGAGCGAGCGCCCGGCAAGCACGGCAGCCGCGAGGTCGGCTTCCAGGAGCTCGAGCTCTTCGCGCGCTAGGCAAGCGGACGATCGAGTCGGATACTCGGGCGTCGCGCTTCCGCATGTGGGGGGCTGGCCATGGTCGGGTATCTGGGATGTCTGCGCCGCTCGTGGCGCAACTTGGGGTCGTTGCTCCTCGGTGTGCTGTCGAGCGCTACGGCGGAGGCGCAGACCGTTTGGCGCGTCGATGGGCAGCAGTTCTCCGATGTCGATTCGGCTTACGCGCTGGCGCAGCCAGGAGACGTGATCCTGGTCTCTTTGCCGGACGCTCCGATGGGGAGCTTGCGGGGGAAGGGCGTCCGCATCCTCGCGAGCCGGGTCGGCTTGCCGATCTCCGCATACGGGTTCTGGCTGCAGGATGTGCCCGCGGGGCAGCAGTTCGTGCTCTCGGGCTTCTTGCTCGAAGCCGGCATTGGCGGGTTCGTGGCTCCCATGCGGATCTTCAACTGCGCCGGATCGCTGGTGTTCGAAGACTGCGAGGGCACCGCGGGGTTCTCTTCGTTCGGGCTGGCTCCGCTCTCCTTCAGCAACTGCCGCGACGTGCAGCTCTTCGGGGTCTCGTGGGTGGGGCGGAGCGCGGGACGACTCGGCAGCACGATCTGCACGTCCTCGTTCGGCGGAGGGACCGCCGGCGTGAGCTTCGAGGATTCGCGCGCCACGCTCGTACGCTGCGACTTCAGCGGTGGGAGCAGTGCCGCGTGCCCGCTCTTCTGCCCCTTCTGTCAGCCATCGACGATCCCGGGCGCTTCGGGGATCTCCGCGCTTCGATCGAGCATCAGCGTGCACGAGTGCGAGCTGCGCGGCGGCCGAGGGAGCTCGTCCTCGGGGCCCCGGCGCGGGATGGTGGGGCCGTCGATCTCTGGGAGGGCAGCGAGCTCTGGATCTCACCGACGCCGACGAGCTCGATCTTCGCCGACGCTGGCACGACGGCGCGCTGCTTCGGCGCGCCTCCCGCCTCGCTGGGTACAGGCAACTTCATCTCCGAAGCTCGCGCTCTCCCGGAGCTCGAGGTCGGGATGCTCGGCCCAGGCTTTCGCGCGGTCTCCTCGTTCGCTATCAGCGGCGCACCCGTCTTCCTCGGGATCTCGCTCGCGAGCGGCTTCGCGCCGCTCGATCCCTTCGGGCATCTCGGAGTCCTGGAGATGGACTACGACCGCGCGCTGAGCGCCTTGATCGCGGTCGGGAGCTTCGACGGCGCGGGGCGCTACGAAGCTTGGCTCCCGGTCCCGCCCTGGGCGTTCTCCGCGCTTGCGCACCAGGCGCTGCGCTTCCAGCTCCTCAGCCTCGACGGAACGGGGCGCATCGCCGTCTCGGGAGTCGATCTCCTCGTGCTGCCGGCCTACGGCTGAGCACGTTGGCTCAGCTCTTCTCCACCAGCTTCCGCAGCGTCTTGAAGAAGCTCCGCGCCTGCATCTTCGCCATCCAGCCGAAGAGCAGCATGAAGAAGCGCATCACCGCTCCGGCCTGCTCGAGTCCGCAGGAGTAGTCGAGCGCGGTCGTGTTCGGTCCGAGCGCCTCGAGCCGGTAGCTGACCGCCATCTTCGCCTTCGGACCGAAGCAGCCGCCCTGCATCGTGAGCGCCATGCGGCGCGGCGGCTCCCACGCGGTCATCGTGCCTTGATAGGTCGAGACCTTGCGGCCCTCCTGAATCTGCATCTCGAAGGTCGAGCCGACGCGGGTCGGGGCCGGCGAGGTGGCGCGGTTCGAGAGCAACCCCTTCATCCACTGCTTCTGCAGCTCGGGCTCCTCCAGGTGGAGCCAGAGGACCTCGGGGGAGCAGCGGAACTCTTCGCGGAACTGGATGGGCATGGGCGCGGCCGTCGGTGGTCGGGAGAGGTCATCGATCAAGAAGGGGTCAGACCCCTCTCTGATCGATGGCGGTACGCGAAGGGCGCGCGAGTTCGTGGAGCGGCTTCGGATTTCGCGTCGATCAGAGAGGGGGTCTGACCCCGAACTGATCGACGGGGGTCAGTCGGCGTCCTTCGGGAGCTTGCGGAGGGTGGTGGCGGCGGCGTAGCGCTCGGGCCAGCGGGCGCCCCTCCAGCCGAGCTCCTGGGCGGCGTGGAGGGTGAAGTAGGGGTCGCGGAGATGCTCGCGCGCGAGGGCGCAGAGGTCGGCGCGGCCGGCGGCGAGGATGGTGTTCAGGTCGTCCGCCGAAGTGAAGCCGCCGACGGTGATCGTGGGCACCTGGAGCTCGTTGCGGATGCGGTCGCTGAACGGGGTCTGGTACCAACGGCCGTACTCGGGCTTCGCGGCGGGATCGGTCTGGCCCGTGGAGACGTGGATCAGATCGGCGCCGGCATCGCGCAAGGCGCGCGCGATCGCGACTGCGTCGTCGGAGCTGTTGCCGCCGGGGATCCAGTCGACGGCGGAGATGCGGACGGAGATCGGGCGGTCGTCGCCCCAGGCGGCGCGCACGGCGTGCAGCACCTCGAGCGGGTAGCGCACGCGCTTCTCGACGCTGCCGCCGTAGTCGTCGGTGCGGCGATTGGTGATCGGGGAGAGGAAGCTCGCCAGCAGATAGCCGTGCGCCATGTGGAGCTCCAGCAGGTCGAACTCCGCCTGCCGCGCGAGCGCGGCCGAGCGCGCGAACGCCGCGGTGATCTCGTCCATGTCGGCGCGGGTCATCGCGCGCGGCACCTGGCTGTGAGGCAGATACGGCAGCGCGCTCGCGGCGATCAGCGGCCAAGCCCCGCTCTCGAGCGGCTGGTCATTGCCTTCCCACGGGACCTTCGTCGCGCCCTTTCTCCCGGCGTGCGCGATCTGGATCCCGATCTTCGAGCTGGTCCAGCGATGGACGAACTCGGTGACGCGTCGCCAAGCCGCGCCGTGCTGCTCGGACCAGAGCCCCGCGCAGCGCGGCGTGATGCGCCCCGTCGGGCAGACGTCGGTCATCTCGGCGATGACCAGCCCCGCGCCGCCCTGCGCGCGCGCGCCGAGGTGCGCGAGATGCCAGTCGTTCGCGAGGCCGTCCTCGCAGGCGTACTGGCACATCGGCGCCACGACGACGCGGTTCTCCAACGTGAGGCCGCGGATCGCGAACGGCGTGAACATCGGCGGCGGCGCGGGCTTCTCCGCGCTCTCCCCGCTCCCGGCGTACCAGCGATCGACGCGCTCGGTGAAGCGCGCGTCGCGGAGGCGCAGGTTCGCATGCGTGATGCGATGGCTCCGCGTCATCATCGCGAACGCGAGCTGCTCGATCGCGAAGCCGCGGTAGCGCTTGATCTCCTCGAACCACTTCTGGCTGCGCACGGCCGCGCGCTGCAGGCTCTCCACGACGGGCCGCCGCGCGGCCTCGTACGCCGCGAGCGCCGCCTTGAGATCCCGCTGCTCGCCGAGTGAACGGTGCAGCGCGATCGCGTCCTCGACGGCGAGCTTCGTCCCCGAGCCGATCGAGAAGTGCGCGGTGTGCGCGGCGTCGCCGAGCAGCACCAGCGCGCCCTTGCTCCAGCGCTGGTTCACCACGTGGCGGAAGCGGATCCACTTCGAGGCGTTGGAGAGCAGGCGATGGCCGCGGAGGTCCGGCGCGAAGAGCTGCTCCAGGTAGGCGATCGACTGCTCGGTGGTGGCGCGGTCCAGGCCCGCGTTCTTCCAGCTCTGCTCGTCGGTCTCGACGATGAAGGTCGAGTGCTCGCGATCGAAGCGGTAGGCGTGCACGGTGAAGAAGCCGTGCGCGTTCTCCTGGCAGAAGAAGGTGAAGGCGTCGAGCGGCAGCGTGGTGCCGAGCCAGATGTAGATCGCCTTGCCCTCGGTGATCGCGGGCTCGAAGTGCGCCGCGTAGCGCTCGCGCGTGAACGAGTTCACCCCGTCGGCGGCGAGGACCAAGTCGTTCTCGGCGAGCAGCTTCTCGACGTCGCTCTGCTCGCTCTTGAAGTGGATCTCGACGCCGAGGGCGCGCGCGCGCGCGTGCAGGATCTGCAGCAGGAGCTTCCGCGAGATGCCGCTGAAGACGTGGCCGCCGGAGCGGATCTGCTCCCCGCGATAGAAGAGGTCGATCGCGTCCCACTTCGTGAACGCGCGCTGGATCTCCTGATGCGACTCCTGGTCGGCCGCGCCGAGGTAGGAGAGCGTCTCCTCGGAGAAGACGACGCCCCAGCCGAAGGTGTCGTCGGCGGCGTTGCGCTCGTAGAGCACGACGCGGTGCGCCGGATTCGATTTCTTCAGCAGGATCGCGAGATAGAGCCCCGCGGGGCCGGCGCCGATGGTGGCGACGCGAAGCGGACGATCGAGCACCGCGGGAGAAGCCATGCGCGCACACCAAGAGATGAGGTCTCGGCGCAGGCTAGCACGCACGCGCGCGCGCTTCACGCGCGGGCCTGTCGCGGTGGCGCGGCCTGGAAATGCAGCGGGGCGAGCCGCTCGGCTCGCCCCGCTGCATTCCTGGTCGGCCGGTGGGCTCAGAGCACGAAGTCGACCTTCACGAAGTTGCTCGCGAAGTCGAGCGTGGGCAGCACGCGCACCCACGAGTGGTAGACCGTGAGCCCGAGCAGCTCGGGGTAGCCCTGCGGCAGCACGAAGCTCGCCTGGGCGCGGCCGAAGGCATCGAGGTTGCCGAGCGAGTTCACCAGGACCCCGTTGTTCGGCACCTCGATCGAGAGTAGGAAGTAGGCGTCCAGGTTCAGCGGCACGATCAAGCCGCCGCCGAGGTCGACGCCCGGGGTCGTGCCGCTCACCGAGCCCGCGACCAGGTAGGTGCTGCCACCCTGGAAGAGCGTGCCGCGGAGGTTCAGGAGCTGCGTGCCGCCGTTCGTGACGGAGAGCGTCGCGCGATCGGCGTAGAAGCTCTGGCAGTCATCGGGCTGGCCGTTGCCGTCCAGGTCGAGCGAGAAACCGTACTGCAGGTCGCAGAGGTCGTTGCGGCCGTTGGCGTTGCAGTCCGTGTTCGGCGTCGGGACGATCTTGAAGATCTCGCCGCCGTTGAGATCGCAGATGTACATCTCGCCGAGGCCGTCCTCGCCGAACGACGAGATCGAGGCGATCGCGCCCTGGCCCGTCGGCGGGCGGAGCTGCGTCGTGCGCTCGGTGAGCTCGCTGAGCACCCCACCCGTGTAGCGGAAGCTCCAGATGCGCGCCGTGCCGTAATCCGCGAAGAAGTAGACACCGTTCAGGCTCGGGATCGCGCAGCCGCGGTAGACGTAGCCGCCGGTGATCGAGAAGCCGACCGAATGGCTGTACTGGTGGATCGGGCGCGTCAGCGTCGCTGCGTTGCAGGTGCAGCCGCTCAGGCCCGTGCACGCGAGCGCTTCCATGCAGCGCCAGCCGTAGTTGGTCCCGCCGGCGCTCGTCGCGGGCTGGAAGTCGATCTCCTCCCACGCGTCCTGGCCGACGTCGCCCAGGTACATGTCGCCGGTCTGGCGGTCGAACGAGCAGCGCCACGGATTGCGGAGACCGTAGAACCAGATCTCCTGGCGCACGGCGGTGTTGCCCGCGAACGGATTCGTGGACGGGATGCCGTAGGGCAGCCCCGGCGCCGGGTTGTCGACGTCGAGTCGCAGCATCTTGCCGAGCGGGCTGGTCAGCGACTGCGCGCGGCCGCCCGGATCGTTCGCGCTGCCGCCGTCGCCGAGCGCGATGTAGAGGTAGCCGTCGCGCCCGAAGTCGATCCAACCGCCGTTGTGGTTCGAGAACGGCTGCGTCGCCGAGTAGATCTGGAAGCGGGAGCTCGGATCGGCGACATCGGGGTTCGCCGTGCTGCGCGTGTAGCGCGCGATCACCGTGTTGCCGCTGTTGTCGTTGTAGTGGACGTAGAAGTAGCCGTTCGTGTCGTAGCTCGGGTGGAACGCGAGCCCGAGCAGGCCGGCCTCGCTGCTGTTCCCGATCGTGATCGCGTTGATGTCGAGGAAGGGCGTCGGCAGCAGCGCGCCGTTCCGGAAGATCAGGATCCGCGCGTTCCACTGCTCCAGGATGAAGAGGCGCGCGAGATCGCCGCGGGGCGCCGTGCAGAAGACGGGGCGGGAAAGGCCGGTCACGACGCGCGTCGTGCCGAACTGGGCCTCGAGCGAGCTCGTCATGGAAGCGAGGGCAGCAAGGCAGAGCACCGGCGCTCGGAGCGCACGGAGGTGGGACAGCATGGACGGCTCCTGGTTGGGCAAACGCGGACGCGGGGCTCCTCGGGGACGCGGGGAGCGATGGTGGGGTTCCGTTCGCGGGGGCGAGCCTAGAGCTTAGGCGTCGGGGGCGAGGAACGGATAGCGATAGTCGCGCGGCGGAACGAAGTTCTCCTTGATCGTGCGCGTGCTGACCCAGCGCAGCAGGTTCAGCTTCGATCCGGCCTTGTCATTCGTGCCCGAAGCCCGGCTCCCGCCGAACGGCTGCTGGCCGACGACGGCGCCGGTCGGCTTGTCGTTCACGTAGAAGTTGCCCGCCGCGTGACGCAGGCGGTCGGCCATGTGGATCACGTCGCGGCGATCGCGGGCGAAGATGGCGCCGGTGAGCGCGTAGGGCGAGGAGCTGTCGCAGAGCGCCATCGTCTCGTCGAGCTTCGCGTCGTCGTAGACGTAGACGGTCAGGACCGGCCCGAAGATCTCCTCGCACATCGTGCGGTAGGTCGGGTCCTGCACCTGGATGATCGTCGGGCGGATGAAGTAGCCCTGCGACGCATCGCACTCGCCGCCGACCAGGATCTTCGCGCTGGACGAGCTGCGCGCACCGTCGATGTAGCTCTTGATCGACTCGAAGGCCTTCTGGTCGATCACCGCGTTCACGAAGTTCGTGAAGTCGTCGACGGGGCCCATCTTCAGGCCGCGCGTCATCTCGACCATGGCTTCGCCCACGCGCGGCCACAGCGAGCGCGGGATGTAAGCGCGGCTCGCGGCCGAGCACTTCTGACCTTGGTACTCGAACGAGCCGCGCACGAGCGCCACGACCAGCGCCTCGGGATCGGCCGAGGGGTGCGCGAAGACGAAGTCCTTGCCGCCGGTCTCGCCGACGATGCGCGGGTAGCTCTTGTACTTGTCGATGTTCGCGCCGATCGACTTCCACATGCCGTTGAAGACCCCCGTCGAGCCGGTGAAGTGGACGCCGGCCAGCTCGGGATGCGCGATCGCGGGATTGCCGATCTTCGAGCCCGCGCCGGGGACGAAGTTGATGACTCCCGGCGGCAAGCCCGCTTCGTGGAGGAGCTGCATGATCTTCCAGCCGGAGAAGATGGCGGTGCTCGCGGGCTTCCAGACCACCGTGTTGCCCATCAGCGCGGGCGCGGTGGGGAGGTTGCCGCCGATCGCGGTGAAGTTGAACGGCGTCACCGCGAAGACGAAGCCCTCGAGCGGGCGTTGCTCGACGCGGTTCCAGACGCCGCGCGAGGAGAGCGGCTGCTCGCTGTAGATCTGCCGCGCGTATTCGACGTTGAAGCGCCAGAAGTCGATGAGCTCGCACGCGGAGTCGATCTCGGCCTGATAGGCGTTCTTGCTCTGGCCGTTCATCGTCGCGGCGTTGAGCTCCGCGCGATAGGGGCCCGCGAGCAGCTCGGCGGCCTTCAGGAAGATCGCCGCGCGCTCCTCCCAGGGCATCCGCGACCATTCGGGCCACGCCTTCTTCGCCGCCTCCGCCGCGCGCGCGACGCTCTGCGCGTCGCCCTGGTGGAACTTCGCCAACACCTGCGCGTGCCGGTGCGGGCAACGCGCGACATCGGTGTCGCCGGTCCGCACTTCCTGGCCGCCGATCATCAGCGGGATCTCGAGCTGCTCGCCTTGCTGGCGCTTCAGCGCCGCCTGGAGGCTCTTCCGCTCGGGGCTGTCGGGGGCGTAGCTGAGAGTCGGCTCATTCACCGGAGCCGGAGTCAGCGGGATCTGGTTCGTCATGATGCGGGTCGCGCGGGGTCTGGAGGGGAGCGAAGGGCGAAGATGCTAGCACCGGCCCTGGAGCCCCGCACGGCTTGACGCTCCTGCCGTCGCCGGGGATCCTCGCCAGCTTTCCCGTCCTCTGCTCGGCTCCTTCGGACCCCTCTCGATCCATGCGACAGATCCTCGCCGACCTCGGCCTCGGCCCCGTGAACTCCGGCGTCTGCGGCAGCTCTTGGGTAACGCGTCCCGGCGGCGGCGAGATCGTCTCGCTCAATCCGTCGACGGGCGAGCCGATCGCCACCGTGCTCGGCGCGACGCCCGCGGAGTACGACCAGGTCGTCGCCGAGGCCGCGCAGGCCTTCGCGAGCTGGCGCGAGCTTCCGGCGCCGCGCCGCGGCGAGATCGTGCGTCAGATCGGCGAGGAACTCCGCCGCTTGAAGGAGCCGCTCGGCAAGCTGGTCTCGCTCGAGATGGGCAAGATCCTGCAAGAGGGACTGGGCGAGGTGCAGGAGATGATCGACATCGCGGACTTCGCGGTCGGCCTCTCGCGCCAGCTCTACGGCCTCTCGATGCACTCCGAGCGCCCGCACCACCGGATGTACGAGCAGTGGCATCCGCTCGGGCCGGTCGGCGTGATCTCCGCGTTCAACTTCCCCGTCGCCGTATGGGCCTGGAACGCGTTGATCGCCGCCGCCTGCGGCGACACGGTGGTGTGGAAGCCGAGCTCGCAGACGCCGCTCACGGCGGTCGCGGTGCAGCACTTGACGAACCGCGTGTGCGAGAAGAATGGCCTCCGCGGCATCTTCACGCTCTTCGTCGGCCGCGGCTCCGCGATCGGCGATCGCATGCTGGAGGACCACCGCATCCCGCTGCTCTCGGTCACGGCCTCGACGCGCGTCGGCAAGCACGCGGCGAAGCTCGTCGGCGAGCGCTTGGGGCGCACGATCTTGGAGCTCGGCGGCAACAACGCGATCGTCGTCGACGAGAGCGCCGACCTCGAGATGGCCGCGCGCGCGATCCTCTTCGGCGCCGTCGGCACCGCCGGCCAGCGCTGCACCTCGACGCGCCGCGTCATCGCGCACAAGAGCGTCGCCGCGAAGCTCAGCGAGAAGCTGCTCTCGGCGTACAAGACCGTCCCGATCGGCGACCCGCTCGATCCGAAGACGCTGATGGGCCCGCTCATCGACGAGAAGGCCGTGCAGGGCTACCTCGCGGCCATCGAGAAGGTGAAGGCCGAAGGCGGCACGGTGCTCTACGGCGGGAAGCGCCTGCAGCGCCCCGGCTTCTTCGTCGAGCCGACCCTCGTCAAGTGCCCGCGCCAGGTGCCGATCGTCTGCGAGGAGACCTTCGCGCCGATCCTCTACCTGCTCGAGTTCTCGACGCTGGAGGAGGCGATCGCGCTGCAGAACGGCGTGCCGCAGGGCCTCTCGTCCGCGATCTTCACCAACGATCTCCGGAACGCCGAGCGCTTCCTCTCGGCCGCCGGCAGCGACTGCGGCATCGCCAACGTCAACATCGGCACCAGCGGCGCCGAGATCGGCGGCGCCTTCGGCGGCGAGAAGGAGACCGGCGGCGGCCGCGAGGCCGGCTCGGACTCCTGGAAGGCGTACATGCGCCGCCAGACCTGCACGATCAACTACAGCCGCGACCTGCCGCTCGCGCAGGGGATCCGCTTCGGCGATTGAGCCGGCTCTGCTCCTGGAGGAGATGTGGGCTCCCTGGGGGATGCGGGCGGCCGGCGGCGTGGAGTAGACTCCGCCATCCACCCTCGCGATCCGCAGACCCCGACCCCGCGTTCCCCCGATGAGCCAAGCCGCCTCGTCCAGCTCCGCGAGCTGCAGCACCTCCACCGGTTGTAGCAGCCCCCTGAGCGCGAGTTCCTTCGGTGTCCGCGAGCTCGCGACCGAGATCGATCGGGCGCTCGAGGGACAGCCGAGCTGGGAGTCGATCTGCGAGAAGGTCTGCGCGGCGTTGCCGCGCTTCCTCGCGAACGAGAGCGCGATCCCCGCGACGCACCTGGTCGGGAACCCCGAGCGCTACACGCGTAACCTCCTCTACGCCGACCCCGCGAAGCGCTACGTCGTGCTCGCGCTGGTCTGGGAAGCCGGGCAGCAGACCCCGATCCACGACCACGAGTGCTGGGGCGTCGTGGGCTGCTACCGCGGCGCGATCACCGAGATCGCCTACGCCACCCCGCCGCCGAACGTCCTGCCGGTGCTCCCGCAGTCGCTGAAGCAGACGACGGTGAGCGTCCTCTCGCCCGGTCAGTCCTGCGCGGTCGATCCGCCGACGCGCGACCTGCACCGCATGAAGAACGACACCGGTGGGCGCACCGTGACGGTGCACGTCTACGGGCGCGAGATGCTGAGCTGCAACGTGTTCTGCAACGGCACGATCACGCGCCGGCACTTCGTCTACGACCAGACGACGCCCGTCTGGTCGAAGAGCTGAGCCGAGCCGTCGATGCGCCGCGCTCGCCCGGGCGCGCTGCTCCTGCTGGCGCTCGGGCTCGCCGCTTGCCCCGAGGATCCGCAGGCTCCCGCGCGCCGCGCGCGCGCCGCGGAGAGCCCGTCGGAAGCGCCTCCGCCGTGGGCCGAGCCTTGGCGGCCGGCGCTGGTCGCCTGCGCGCCGTGCCACGAGCGCGTCTTCCGCGAATGGTCGGAGAGTGCGCACGCGCGGGCGTGGACCGATCGCAACGCTCGACAGTCGAGCCGCGAGTTCGCGCGCGTCGAGTGCCGCGCGTGCCACGCGCCGCAGGCGGTGCTCGCGACGGGGCTCGACGCGATCGCGGTGGAGCGCGAGGTGCAGCGCGAGGACGGGGTCCACTGCCTCTCGTGCCACGGGCTGTCGCGCGGGGAAGCGGGCGTCGCCGCGCTCCGCGACCTGCCCGCAGCCCCTTGCCGGCCCCGGCGCGTCGAGGCCCTCGCGACCAACGCGCTCTGCTTCCCTTGCCACGAGCCGCGGCAGGGCACCCTCGGGGAGTTCGCGCGCTCGGCCGCCGCGGCGCGCGGCGAGCTCTGCTCGACCTGCCACTTCCCTGCGCAGCCGGGACGGCTGGGGCGAAGCCACGGGGATTGGGGTGGAGCGAACGAGCGCTTCGTGCGCACGGGGCTCCGCTTCGACTGCCGGATCGAGGGGGCGGAGCTCGTCGTCGCGCTGCAGAACCTGACGCCGCACCGCTTCCCCGCCGAGAGCCGCTCGCGCGCCCTCGTGCTGCGTGTCGAGCACTTCAGCGGCGCCGTGGAGCACCGCAGCTTCCGCCGCCCGAACGAGGACGAGTCGCAAGTCGACGAGCGCCTGCTTCCCGACGAGCGGCGCGAGCTCCGCTTCGCGCTGCCGGAGGGCGCCTCGCCCGCGCGCGTCGAGGCCTTGATGAAGAGCTTCCCCCTGCAGCCAGATGCCGCGGCATTCGTGCTCGGGCGCTGGCCGTGAGGCAGGTCGAGCCCTAGGATGCTTCACGCATCTCCGGAGAACGGTCTCGTTCCATGCACATCGTGATCGGCGGTGAGGACGAAGTTGCCTTCCGCTTGGCCGAGGAGCTGATGGAGGAGCACGCTGTCGTGCTCATCTGCCCCGAGGGTAAGACGGGGCCCCAGACCGACCGGCTCGACGTCGAGGTCATCGAGGGCTCGATCACCTCCGACGAAGTGCTGAACAAGGCACGCGCGGGCGACGCGGACTTCTTCATCGCGTGCAGCGAGACCGACGAGGAGAACCTCGTGGCGTCGGTGCTGGTGAAGAAGATGGGGGCGAAGCGCACGATCTGCTTCCTCTCGCGGCCCGGCTTCGAGCGCCGTCTCGGCGCGGACAGCTCGCTCGCCGAGATCTTCGACATCGATCAGGTGATCCGGCCCGCCGAGCAGCTCGGTCAGGAGATCCTGCGCATCATGATGGTGCCAGGCGCTCTCGACGTGGAGGCCTTCGAAGGCGGACGCGTACGCTTGCTGCGCCACGCGATCGAGGCGGGCGCGCGCATCACCTCGGCGCCGCTCCGCGATCTCGCGATCCCGCTCGGCGTGGTCCTGGTGATGGCGCGGCGCGACGACGAGATCTTCCTCCCGCGCGGCGACACGCAGTTCGAGCCCGGTGACAAGGTCACCGTGATGGGGACGCTCGCGGGGATCAATCGCTTGCTCTTCGGCTTCCTGCGCGGGACCGAAACGGCTCGACCGACGCGGCAGGCGACGATCGTCGGCGGCGGCACCGTCGGCACCACGGTGGCCCTCGGCCTCGAGGAGGCCAGCTGGTCGGTGAAGATCATCGAGACGGACCGCGAGCGCTGCGAGGAGATCTCCGCGCTGCTCGACAAGACGCTCGTGCTGCACGGCGACGGCTCGGACATCGACCTGCTGGAGCAGGAGCAGATCGGCGAGGACTCGGTGCTCGTCGTCGTGACCTCGAACGACGAGAAGAACCTGCTCGTCTCCCTGCTCGCGAAGAGCATGGGGGTTCCGCGCATCCTGACGCGCGCCACGACGCAGGCGAACGAGCGCCTCTTCGAGCGCGTCGGCATCGACGTCGTGCGCTCGGCGCGCGGGGCCGCGATCCAGAGCGTGCTGCGCGCCGTCGTGCAGGGGAAGTCGACTCTGCTCGCCGAGCTCGAGCACGGCGAGGCCATGGTGCTCGAGCTCCGCGTGCCGAAGGGGATCGAGCCGATCCCGATCCAGTCGATGCGCGGCCCGCGCTCGGCGATCATCGGCGCGATCCTCCGCGGTCGGCGCGTGATCGTGCCGCACGGCGGCGACGAGGTGCAGGCCGAGGATCGCTTGCTCGTCTTCTGCCTGGAGCGCGACCACGAGCAGGTCGCGGAGTACTTCCAGACGCACATCGCCAAGGAGCGCTGATTCGTGCGCCTCGGCATCGTCCTCGGCGTGATCGGGAATCTGCTGCGTCTCTTCGCGCTGCTCTTCGCGTTCCCCAGCGCCGTCGGGTTCTACTTCGGCGAGACGAGCTCGGCGCTCGAGTTCGCGCTTTCGGGGGCGATCTGCTTCGCCGTGGGCTTGGCGCTCTCATGGCGCGTCGATCCGCCGCGCGTCTTCCGACGCAGCGAGGCATTCGGCGTCGTAGCGGGAACCTGGCTGCTCGTGGCGATGGTCGCCGCGGTCCCCTTCGTGCTGGACGGCATGCGCCCCATCGACGCGCTCTTCGAGTCGATGTCGGGCTTCACGACGACGGGCGCCACGGTGCTCACTGACTTTGGCGCGCACGGACAAGCGTTCTTCTTCTGGCGCTCGTTCATCCAGTGGCTGGGGGGCTTGGGCGTCATCGCGCTTTTCGTCGTCGTGCTCCCTCGGCTCGGCGTCGCCGGGCGCCAGCTCTTCTTCGCCGAGGCGTCGGGGGCCGCGGGCGAGGCGCTGAGCCCGCAGGCGCGGAAGGGCGCGATGAAGCTATGGGTGCTCTACGGCGGCATGACGGCGCTCCTGGCCGGCCTCCTCTGCTGGGTGGGCTTCGGCCTCTTTGATGCGCTGCTGCATGCGTTCACGACGATGGCCGCAGGGGGCTTCTCGAACAACGGCGCCTCGCTGATGGGCTTCGCGAATCCCGCCGCGGAGTGGATCCTCATCGTGTTCATGACGCTCGCAGGCGCGAGCTTCACGTTGCAATGGCGCGGCTACTTCCGAGACCCGCGCGAGTTCTTCCGCGACCAGGAGTTCGTGGTCTACGTACTCGCGATGGCTCTCGGGGCGCTCGGCGTCGCCTTCCTCGTCGCGGGGGGGCTGCCCGATCTCGATACCCTGCGTGCCGGCTTCTTCCAGTCGGCGAGCTTGATCTCGAGCACGGGCTTCGCGAGCGTCGACTACGAGCTATGGATCGACGCCGCGAAGGTGATCCTGGTCTGGGTGATGATGATCGGCGGCTGCGCGGGCTCTGCCGCGGGCGGCGCGAAGGTCGTGAGGCATATCCTGGTGGTGAAGTTTCTGCGCCGCGAGATCACGCAGACGCTGCATCCGCGAGCCGTGCTCCCGATCCGCTACGGCGGGCGCGAGATCCCGCGCGAGATCCTGCGCGCCGTCTTCACGCTGGTCTTCCTCTTCCTCTCCGCGAACTTGCTCTTGGGCTCGCTGATCCTCGTGCTCGAGGTCGGCAACCCGCAGATGAATCTCGCTACCGGTTTCTCCTGCGCCTTGGCCTGCGTCGGGAATATCGGCCCCGGCTTCGGTGCGGCGGGGCCGATGGGCAGCTTCGCCTTCCTCTCCGACGCGTCGACCGTCGCCCTCACGGTCGGAATGTGGGTCGGTCGCCTGGAGATCCTCGCCGTGCTCGCGCTGCTGCACCCGCACGTCTGGCGGGATCTCCGCTGGAAGGAGTGAGCGCGGCGCGCGCGAGCGCGCTCAGCGGATCGTAAACGCCTGCGGGTTCGAGAAGCGCGCGCTGCCCGGCAGCGTCGTCGTCGCGAGCGCCTGCAGCACGAAGCGGCCGTTCTGCAGCAGCGGATCGGCGGGGATCGCGTAGGGCAGGCTCGCCAAGCTCGCGCCGCCCAAGCCGAAGCTCGCGATCGCCCACATGCCGAGCGGATCGAGCTCGAGCTCGCCGAGCGGGGCGAGCAGCACGGGGGCCGGCAGCGTGCTCAGCGCGACGTAGAGCGTGGCCACGCTCTGCGGCTGCCATTGGAAGCCCAGCGCGCCGACCTGCCCGATGCGGAACTGCGCCTCGTCGTCGGCGACCAGCAGCACCGGCTGGGCCTTGGTCGGATCGTGATCCGCGCTGTCGGCGAGGCCGTCGCCATCGGCGTCGCCCGTGTAGTCGATGCTCGTCATCATGCCCTGCGCCATGTGCATCATGTCGTGGCAGTGCGCGAGCCATTTGCCCGGGTTGTCCGCGGTGAACTGGATCGTGAGCGTGCTGCCCGGCTGACCGGCGGGGCGCAGCAGCACGACATCCTTCGTGGGCGGCGCGGTCGTGCCGCCCGCGGTTCCGACGATGCGGAACGAGTGCCCGTGCAGATGCATGGGATGCATGTGCATCGGGCTCATCGTGGTGTTGGTCCAGGTGATCTCGACGATCTCGCCCTGGGACACCTGCCAGGGCGTCACGTTGGGCCACGCCTGGCCGTTGATCGTCCAGAGCTGTCCGCTCGGGCCCATCGTCATGCCGAGCACGCCGGAGTAGCGGCGCGCGGGACTCGCCGAGATCGGCGTCACGGGCACGTCGGAGGCGAGCTGCGCGTAGTCGAGGAGCGTCCCGCTGGAGAGCGCGGGTGGCACGTAGCTCGCCGCCGGATCCGGACCGCTCTGTCCCTGGTAGCGCACGACGCCGCGGACGACCGTGGTCGAGCGGGCCTGGAAGGTCGAGACCGCGAGGCTCCAGACGCCCGGGTTGTTGCAGTTCACGATGACGTCGTAGCGTTCGCCGACGCCCATCACGAGCGCCGAGGTCGTCACCGGCCGCACGCGATAGCCGTCGGCGTGCGTGACCTCCATGAGATGCCCGTCGAGCGCGATGACGTAGCTCGTGCGCGCGGAGGCGTTGGCGAAGCGCAGGCGCAGACGCCGGCCGTTCACCGCTGGGATCGTGTACGCGCCGGCGCTCGCATTGCCGTTCACCAGGTGTCCCGTGAAGCCCGTGCCGCCGAGCGGGTTCGTCCACTCGTCGAGGACGATCGTCTGCTCGTAGTCGAAGGCCGGCTCACCCGTCGTGTTGGCGGGCTCGACGATCAGCGGTCCGTAGAGCCCCTTGTCGAGCTGCTCGTGGTGCTCGCTGTGCGGGTGGTACCAATAGGTACCGGGCTTCAAGTCCGAGAAGTCGTAGAGGAACTCCTGTCCCGCCGCGGTCTCCGGGCGCGAGATCGACGCCATGCCGTCCATCCCCTGGTGCACCGGCTGGCCATGCACGTGGAGGATCGAGCTCTCCGGCAGCTCGTTCACGAAGCGCACCCGCAGGCGCTGGCCCTCGGTGACGCGCAGCGTCGGCCCGGGCAGGGTGCCGTTGTAGAGCCAGGCGTTCGCGGTGATGCCCGGCGCCAGGGTCACGACGCCAGGGCGCGCGGTGATCGTCGTCTCGACGATCTGCGCGGAGGCCGAGGCCGAGAGGAGAGAGCCCAGCCCGAAGA
Organism: Planctomycetota bacterium; assembly: GCA_016719295.1. Classification (GTDB taxonomy): domain Bacteria; phylum Planctomycetota; class UBA1135; order UBA1135; family JADKAF01; genus JADKAF01. The sequence continues at coordinate 3,276,535 of JADKAF010000001.1, read as the reverse complement.
GCAGCAGGGCATCGAGACGCGAGAAGGCGACCGTGGACATGGGGAGGCGGCCAGCCGAGGGACTCAGGAGGGAGAACGAGAGAGCGGCGACGCTTGGGATGCGCCGCCGCTCCTTCTTGTTCTAGATACGAGCAGGTTCTCGGCCTACGGGCCGAAAAGCATAGCCCGCCTTCTCCCGCTCAGGGCCGGATCTGCGCGTCGAGGCGGCGGCTGAGATGCGGTCGGAAAGGATCGAGCTCGAAGCTCTGGAGCGGGATCGTGCCCACGAGGGTGGGGTCGATCGGGATGCCGATCGGCAGGGTCGCGGCGCCGGCGCCGTTCAGGCCGAGCACGCCGACCGAGACCAGGCCGATCGGGGAGAGCTCGAGCTCGCCATAGGGCGGGAGCGGGAAGGAGGGGAGCGAAGCGATCGACGCGAAGAGGCCGACCGGGCTGCCCGGGCCGCCGGCGAAGGAGAGCGTCACGGTCTGCCCGAGGCGCACCGGGTTCGGCGTCGCGACCAGCGTCGGGCGCCGGAGGAACGCCGCGCCGCGCGGCCGGATCACGTGGATCGCTTGGCTCGCGTCGTAGACCGTGCCGATCTCGTTCGCCTGGTCGATCGAGCCGCTCTGGTCGAGATCGCGGTAGATCATCAAGCGGTCCGGGGTTTCGTCCTCGGCGACGAGGATGGCGCCGTCTTCACGCGCGAGCACCTCCCACATCAGGCTCCGCGTCGGGATCTGGTAGTAGAGGATCTCCTCCGGCAGACCCGGCTGGATCTGCCCATCGTTGTTGAGGTCCTTGGCGCGCCAGATGCGATAGCCGCCGTGGTCGGTGAGGAAGAGCGTGCCGTCGTTGGTGACCTCGAGGCCCCAGAAGAACGGATTCCCGCCGCCGGAGGGGATCCAGTAGGGCCGGATCTCACCGGGGTCGTTGCAGTTGCCGTTCACGACGACATCGTCGCGCATGAGGTAGACGCCCTTCGGGATCACTCCGGTCGAGCCGACCTCGGCGTAGAAGACATCGCCCTGCGGACCGACGCGCGCGCGGGTCGGGATCGAGTCGCCGAGCGCGCCCGAGCCGTAGACCTGGACGATGCCGTAGGAGAACGCTTCGCCCGCGTCGTTCGCGTCGCCGTTGGCATTGCCGTCGACCATGCGAATCACGACGTCGTCGCCGAGGCTGCTCGTGCTCGCGTTGCCGACGATCACGGCGCCCGTCGCATCGACCGTGAGGCTCTGGATGCTCGGCACCGCGATCAGCGAGGCGTTGGTCGCGCTGTCGAAGAAGATCCCGTGCTCGCCGGCGTCGAGCGCATCGCCGTCGCGATTGAGGTCGCGCATCCACAGGATGTAATCGACCGTGGAGTCGCCGACGTAGACGGTCTCGTCGGGCGCTACGGCGACGCAGGTGGGGTTCGTCAGCACGAAGCTCCCGAGCGTGTCGTCGTAGAACGCGGTCACCTCGCCGGCGTCGTCGAAGTCGCCGTCCTGGTTGCGATCCGAGAGGCGCCAGACGCCGTCGTAGGTCGTATCGACGACGAGGAGGTCCAAGTTCGAGGCGAACGGGGTGAGCTTCGAGAAGGACTGCGCGACGAGGGCGCCGGGCAGCAGCGCGCCGCCGAGCAGCGCGAGGAGCGAGAGACGCATGGGTATCGGGGTGGTGGGGTTGGCCGGGAGAGAGGGGCTCCTCAGAGCTTAGCCGCCCCCCCTGCCCGGAGGCAGGGGGTACGTGGCAACCCCGCCGACCTCAGAGCCCGCAGAGATACCCGTAGCGCTCGGTGAACTGCTCCGGCGTCAGCTGCGTGAGCCGCGCTAGCTTGCCGAGCATGGTCGGGTTCTCGAGGTCCGCGCGCTCGAGGCGGATCTGGAAGCAGCGAGCGGCGCGCGAGAGCTCGCTGTTCACGTCGACGGGGCGCACCGACATGCGCCGCGTCTTCGGGTCGCGCATCTCCTCCAGCTTCTTGAACTCGAGGCTGCCTTCGATCGTGTAGATCATCACGGCATCGGAGGGCTGATCGGGCGGCAGGCTCATCAGGTAGCGCGCGGCGTTCCAGCCGAGTGTCCGCGTGTACGCGACATCGAAGCCGATGGGTGAGGCGCAGCGCAGCTCGTAGCCCAGGTCCTTGCTGACGATCGTGACCTTCTGCCCGCGCTCGTGGAAGCGCAGCTGCACGGCCTTCTGCAGCGCGCCGGCCAAGTCGATCTCGGCCAAGCGGATGTGGCCGTGCTCGTCGCGCTCGACGTGGCTGCCCTCCAGCGACTCCAGCGCCTCGGGATCGATGCGCTCGGCGATGCCCTCGGCGAGAACGGCGACGCCGTCCTGGCGACCGTTGGCCATGCGCTTCAGGATCGAGCACTCCAGGATGTCGACGACTTCGCGCAAGCGGATCGACGCGGAGAACTCCTCCGGGATCACCGTGACCGTGGCGCCCGCGGCATAGCCGATGCCCTGCGCGAGATGCCCCGCTTGGCGACCCATGCTCACGACGAAGTACCAGCGCGTCGTCGTGATGCTGTCCTCCATCAGGTGCTTCACGACGTCGGCGCCGTAATGCCGCGCGGTCTGGAAGCCGAAGGTGGAGAAGCGCCCCGGCAGCGGGAGGTCGTTGTCGATCGTCTTCGGGACGTGCGCGATGTGGATCGCGCCGCCCGACGCCTTGCCGACCTCCGCCGCGGAGAAGGCGGTGTCGTCGCCGCCGATCACGACGAGGTGGGTCACTCCGAGCTGCTGGAGGGCCGCGACGGTGCGCTTCAGGTTCTCCGGATCCTTGGTCGGGTTCGCGCGCGAGGTGCGCAGGATCGAGCCGCCGTGGAAATGGATCCGCGAGACGTCCTCGACGTGGAGCTCGACCACCTGGTCGGTCTGGCCCTTCATCAGGTGCGAGAAGCCGTCGTAGATGCCGAGGGCGCGATAGCCGTGATTGCGCGCCGCGATGGCGACGGCGCCGATCACGCCGTTGATACCGGGGGCGGGACCGCCGCCGACGAGGATGCCGAAGGTGCCGCGCTGCTGCTGGCTCATGAGGGGAGGGTGCTCCGCGAGGACGAAGAGAAGCAGCGCGGCATTGTCGCGGCGCCCCGCGTGCGACTCAAGGTCGGCGAGGCGCGCCGCGTGGCTCGATCGCGCTACTGCTTCGGCGCGGCGACCGCGACCGAGAGCTCGACCTTCCGCGTCGAGTGGCTGGTCGAGTGCAGCTTGATCGTGCCGAACTCGGCCTCGTGCTCGGCATCCGTCTCGCTCTCGCCTTCGATCTCGAGCACCACGGAGCGCACATAGCCGCCGGCCAGATCGAAGACCATCTCCCCCTTCAGCTCTTGCTCCTGCGATCCCGGTCCGGCGCTGATCATGATCCCGACGCCGCCACCCTCCTGCGAGATCTTGAGCCCGCCTTCGTCCTCGCTCTTCGGCGGGGTGGACTTGCCCTTCAGCTCGACGCGCGCGACCTGACGCCCTTCGAGCTCTTCCACGGCGAGGAGCTTGCAGCTGCCTTCCCACGCAGGCGGCTCGACCTTGGGATGGCTCTCCGGCAGGTCCTCCGCGGCGACGCGCATCTCACCGCCGCCTTCGGCGTGGAAGACCCCTTCGCCGCGCTCGAAGAGCCCGCGGCCGTGGTTCAGCAGCGCGTTCAGCTTCTTCGCGTCGAGCGCCCAGGTCCCGCCGATCTCGACGGCCTCGCTCGGCAGGAAGGCGCCGAGCTCGGCCTCGATCCGCAGCGCCTTCTGGATCTTGAGCTCGAGCTCCAAGTCCTCGGGCAGCTCGAGCTCCGGCTCCTCGCCGCTCTCGTCGATCCCGATCTCCTGATCGCCGAGCGGCGTCTCGAACTCTTGCTCGTGGTCCTCGCCGAAGGCGATCTCGTGCTCGAGCTTCGAGAACTTGCGCTTCACGGCGGTCGGCCGCCCGTCCTTCGCCGCCTTCACCACGTCGCGCCACACGAGCTCGAAGCGGTCCTCGCTCGAGTGCTCGCTCGGCTGGGGATCCTGGTTCCCGAAGCTGAGCTCCATCGAGTTCTGGTCCTCGCGGAGGTCCTTCAGGGAGGTCTCGATCACCGCGCCGGAGGCGATCTTCCAGCGCAGCTCGTGCTTGGGTGCTGAGTCCTGGGCGAGCGAGGCGGCGGAGGCGACGAGCGGCAGGGCGCAGGCGAGGGCGAACCAGGCGTGTTGCATGACGTGGTGGTGGGCAGGAGGGCCGGGAGGGAAGCCGGGACGATGTGCCGCGTCGCCGCGGCGCGAGCTGGAGCATACGAGGGGCGCAGATCGGTCGTGAGCGCGGGAACGCGAATCGCGGCCGCCGCCCCCCTCGCCTAAGCTCTGCGCCCTCTGCGCCCTCTCCGCCCCTCGGCCCCTCCGGATCCCCCGTGCGCACCGGCAAGAAGATCGCCCTCGGCTTCCTCGGCACCGTGCTCCTCCTCGCGACGGGCTTCCGCTTGCGCTACGGCAGCAACGCGCCGGTGTTCGATGAGGCGCTCTACGCGGTCGACCCGGCGCCGTATCGCCCCTTCGATGTCAGCGCCTGGGCGCGTGTGCTCGCGCGGCGCGTCGACGAACAGGGCCGCGTCGACTTCGCCGGGCTCGCCGCGGACGGGGAGGATCTCGAGCGCTTCCTCCGCCAAGCCGCCTTCCTCGCGCCCGCCGAGCTCGCCGCGTTCCCCGCCGAGCAACGCCTCGGCTTCTGGATCGACGTCTTCCACGCCGGCGTGCTGCGCGCCGTGGCGCGGAGCTATCCCATCGAGCCGGATCTCTTCTTGCAGATCCCCTTCCCGGCGAACTCGGTGAAGCAGATCCATCGCCTGAAGTTCTTCCGCCGCGAGCAGCTCCTCGTCGCGGGCGAGCGCCTTAGCTTGCAGGAGATCGAGGACCGGAAGATCTGGGACGAGCACCGCGATCTCCGTTCCCTCTTTGCCTTACATCGCGCGGCCCAGAGCTCGCCGCCGCTCGTTCGTTCTCCTTACTTCGGCAGCGCGCTCGGCGAGCGGCTCGACAGCCATGTGCGCGCGTTCCTCGCGAGCGAGCAGGGGCTGCGTTGGAACGAGGCGCGGAAGACCTTGGCGCTCTCGCGTCTCTTCGAATGGAACGAGGCGCGCTTTCTCGAGGTCGCGGGCAGCGGTGAGGAGATCCCGGGCTACAAGGCGGAAGGCGCGGCGATGCTGCGCTTCGCATTGCGCTATGCGCCGGAGGAGCAGGCGGCGCGGATCCGCAGAGGTGGGTTCGCGTTGGATGCGTTCGGGTTCGATTGGGCGCTGGTGGAGGCGCGCACGCATTGAACTCTCCGGGCGGGACGCGGAGCTCGCGAGATCGAATTGGTGTGAACTTACGGGTCGAGGGATAGGATCGCGAGGTCGGTGCGCTGCTCATTTCCCATCGGCTTCCCACGAGGCGTTACGCATGATCCCGCGCTGCATCGCGATCCTCGTTCTCGGCGGCGGCGGCGCGATGTCGGGGATGCTCGAAGCCCAGGTCCGGCGTGCGACGGAGGTCGATACGCTCGCGCGCTACGGGCCGTCGGTGTACGACCGCGCGCGGCAGCGCGCCGTGATGGTGCGTCAGATCGCATGGCCAGGCTTCGGCACCTCGACCCAGCACGACCTCGTCGCCTGGGATGGTGGCGATTGGGTCCCGATCCTGCCGCCGATCGTCCTGCAGCAGACCGTCGACGATGTCGCCTATGACGCGCTGCGCGACCGCATCCTCGTCCTCGGCGGCACGACGTTGCGCACGGTGCGAGGGACGGAGATCGGCTTCCTGCCGACCGTGCCCATGCCTTCCCCGAGCTTGTTCGACACGCCCGAGCAGCGGCGCCTCGTGCACGACGAGGCGCGCGACGAGGTCGTCGTGTTCGGCGGCAGCCACACGACGCGTACGTCGCCTCCGCGCTACGTGGCGTACGATCAGACCTATGTCCTGCGCGGCGGTGTCTGGCAAGAAGCGCCGCTCGCGATCCGTCCTCCGGCGCGCGATGGCCACGCTCTCGTCCACGATCCGCTGCGCCGCCGCACGGTGCTGTTCGGTGGTGGGACCAGCGTGCCGTTCGTTTCGTTCGGCGATACCTGGGAGTGGGACGGCTTTGCCTGGACGCAAGTCGCGGTCTCCGGACCTGCTGCCGGCGGAGCGCAGGGCACCTACGATCCAACGATGCAGCGCGTCGTCGTGATCGATGCGCGCGGCGATGTCTGGGCCTTCGACGGCCGCGCGTGGACGCCCCTCGGCGCAGGGACGCCGCGACCAGGCGCTCGGCTCGCCTTCGATGGCACCGGCTTGCTCGCTTCGGGCCACAGCGTGGGTTACCTCTACGATCTCGAGACCCTGAGGTGGAACGGCGCGACGTGGAACCTCGTGCCGACCTCGGTGCACCTCCACTCGAGCTACGACGCGCTGATGGCCTACGACACGACGCGCGACGAGCTCCTCTGCGTGCACCTGAACCCGCCGACGTCGTGGATCCCGACGAGCACCTGGACTTGGAATGGTCGGTGGACGCGCCACGCCGGTACGACACCGGGAGCCGGCGCGCTCGCCTTCGACGAGCGCCACGGCGAAGCGGTGCTCTTCGGTGGGTGGACGGGCAGCGAGACCTGGACGTGGAACGGCAGCGCGTGGACGCAGCGAACGCCGCCGGTATCCCCGCCGCAGCAAGCGCCGCCTCCGCAGCAAGGGCATCGGCTCGCCTATGATCCGATCCGCGATCGCACGGTGATGCACGGCATCGGCGGAACGTGGCTCTGGGACGGGACGACGTGGGCGCCGAGCGCGGGGCCGCAGCCGCCGAGCGTCGGGACGATCTTCGAGTTCGATCCCTCGCGCGGCGCGATCGTCACGACCGGCGGCCTCGGACTGTCGATGCAGACCTGGGAGTGGAGCGGGCAGTGGCAGCTCGCAGGCCCTACGAGCGGGCTCGCCAGCTCGTACCTGGCCGCGTTCGATCCGCAGCGCGGAAGGCTCGTCGCCTTCGAGAACACCGTCGAGCACGAATGGAGCGGCACCGCTTGGATCGCGAGTCCGGCGAGCCTGCCGTTTCGCTTGCAGTACGCGCGTGCGATGGAGACCGATCCCGTGCGCCGACGGCTGCTGTTCCGCGGAGTGCTGGGTGGACGGGAGACGCTGCTGCTGCACGTGCTCGGCGACACGCCCTCTCTCGTGGAGGATCTCGGCGGTGGCTGCGCGAGCGGCATCGCGCTCACGCTCGAGGAGCGTCCGGCCGTCGGCGCGACCGCCGAGCTCGTCGCGAACGTCGCGCCCAACGCTCCCGTCCTCTTCGGCTTCGCGCTGCAGCCGATCTCCGCGCCTCTAGGCTCGTGTACGTTGCGCAGCGACGGATCGCTCTCGCTGTCGCTGCTCGGGGCCGGGCCGACGGGGCGCGCCAGCGTGACGCTCGCGATCCCTGCCGAGCCGTGGATGCGCGGCGCTAGCGTCGTCGTGCAAGCGGGCGAGATGCAGGGCGGGCAAGTCGTGCTGAGCCGCGCGCTGCGGCTCAGCGCGGGGGACTGAGCGGGGGACGGGGCAGCCGTCGCCGGCTAATCTCCGCGCCGCGCTCCGATGCGCCTCGCGGCTCGCTCAGCGGAACAGCTTCCGGTACTTCACCGCCCGCCCGACCATCGTCTCCGCGCCCTCGCGCGCCTCGTGATAGGCGTGGAAGTCGCCGGGCATGAAGCGGATCGTGCCCTCGACATCGCAGGCGAGGATGCGCGTGCTAGCGCAGCGCTTGGAGCGCGTCAGGAATGGATGATCGCCAGGCCCGCGTTGGTGAGCCGCCACGTGCTCGGCTGCGGGGCGTGGAGGACCAGCGCCTGGTAGTGCAGCGTCGCGTTCACCAAGGAGCTCAGCGCGGGCATCTCGAAGCTCAGCGTCGCGCGGCCTTCCGCGTTCTTCAGCGTGAGCGGATCCAGCCAGATCGCGGCGGAGGGATCCACTCCGAGTGTTCCCAGGCCCGGGATCGGCAGCGGGGGATCGAAGCCGAGGAGGCTGATGGCTCCGACGCCGAGCGGGTAGCCGGCGATCGAGCTTCCGCTCGCGTGGAGTTCGAGGGCGAACGGAGCGGCGAGCCGAGCGGGGAGCGGTGCGTGTAGATGGCGCCGCAAGTTCGCGAGCACGACGGTCCGATTGCCGAAGCCGCCGAACACCAGGTCCGCGTCGAGATCGCCATCGAGATCGCCCACCGCGAGACCGTAGGAGGGGAGATGGAAGGCCCTCAGCCCGCTCTCGGTCGCGTCGCGAAAGAACCCGCGCCCGTCGTTCTCCAGGAGGAGGCCGGGGTAGTACCGAGGGTTGTAGCCGGCGCGCGCGATGGCGAGGCGCGTCGCATACGCGATGTCGAGGTCGCCATCGTCATCGAGGTCGACCATAGCGCAGGCATGGGCGGCCGTCACACCATAGTTCCCGGGGAAGGGCAAGCGTGTGGGACTCGACGCGAGGAAGGTGCCGTTGCCCGCGTTCAGGTAGAGCGTTGGTTCACCTGATCCGCCCGAGGCTGCGCTCACAGCGAACGTGGCGTCGAGATGGCCATCGCCATCGACATCGCCCAGCGCTACATCCCAAGCGTCATCTTGATCTACGGGCATCGCAACGGCGGTCGCGTCCGTGAACGTGCCGTTGCCCTGATTGGAGTAGAGCCGGTTCTGTCCGGCGAGGATCGCGAGCATCACATCGAGATCCCCGTCTCTATCGACGTCTCCCACCGCGACGCGCGAGGTTGCGACGTTGTCCACGGGTAGATGCGTCGCGGTCGCGTCGACGAAGCGCGTCCCGAGATTCAAGTAGAGCCGAGTCTGCTCGAGCACGCGCGTGGGGTAATAGTCGCTGCCGCAGCCTCTCAGTAGGTCGAGATCGCCGTCTCGATCGAAGTCCGCGAGCGCGAGCCCGCCCGTGGTGTCGTTGTCCGGCGGAAGCCACGCGGAGGTCGCGTCGGAGAAGACCCCTCCGCGATTCAGGTAGAGTCGATCCTGGCCGGTGTTGCCCACGACGAGATCGGGGTCGCCGTCCCCGTCCACGTCCCCGAAGGCCAACGCTCGCGTGATGTCGCTGTGGGGCGGTAGCTGCGTGGCGCTGACATCGGCGAAGTAGCCCCGACCGTCGTTGAGGTAGAGGCGATTCGGTGCGCCGGCAGCGCCCAAGTAGGTGCTGCCGTCGTCGCCCGCGGCGAGGTCCAGGTCTCCGTCTCCATCGATGTCGACCGTGGCGAGTGCTTGCGCGCCGTGCCAGTTCGTGTCCAACGGGCGTCTCGAACGATCCACCCAGCGACCGCTGCGGTCGTTGAGATAGAGCTGATCGACGGGCGCGGGACCGTAGCTCCCCACGAAGAGATCGGGCCAACCGTCCCCGGAGAAGTCGGCGCTCAGCAGGACGGTGGTCGCGTCGGCATGCACGGGGTAGTGAGACGCGGTCACGTCCACGAAGACACCGTTGCCCGTGTTCCTGAACGCTTGGTTCTGCCGGAATGGTCCGGGCTCGAACCAGCGGCGCCCATAAACGATGTCCAGCGCGCCGTCGCGATCCATGTCGACCAGGATCAACTGTGTCGCATCACGTGCTGTCGCGGGCAAGTGGCTCGAGCTGGCATCACGAAAGGTTCCCGCGCCGTTGTTCAGGAACAGCCGGCCCTGGCCCCAGCTCGTCGTGACGAGGTCGAGGTCGCCATCGCGATCCACGTCTCCGAAGGCCACGTCCGTCGTCGACTCGGTCGGAGCGGGGAACTGCGCGGGGCTGTCGATGAACCAACCGTTTCCGAGATTGATATAGAGTCGGTCTGCTTCTCGACCGGTGGAGTTCTGTCCGGGGTAGGTGTTGGCGAACACCAAGTCGAGGTCTCCGTCTCCTTCCACGTCGCCGCAAGCGATGGCCGCGGAGAGATCTGAATTGATCGGGATGCCACCGACGCGTTCGCGGAACCTCCCCGAGCCGTCGTTGAGAAGCAGCCGGTCGGGGTAGGGGGCTTGCTGCTTCGGCCCGTTGTTGGTCACGACGAGGTCGAGATCGCGATCCCCATCGACATCGCAGAGCGCGAGATCGGTCGGCGCATCTGGAAGGCGCGGCATGTGCGTCGGAGTGACCACGCGGAAGGTGCCTCCGCCGTCGTTCAGGTAGAGCTGCGTCTGCGAGCTACCGCTCGTGTCGAAGCCGACGACCAGGTCGACATCGCCGTCTCCGTCGACGTCGCCTGCCGCGAACATGGCCGTGGTGGGGAACTGCGGCAGCGAGTCGTGTGGCGCCGTCGAGAAGACGCCCGTGCCGTCGTTCTTCAACAGGAGCTGATCGCGCGCGCCCACCAGGCTGCGGACGAGGTCGATGTCGCCGTCACCGTCGAAGTCCGCGGCCACCGCGTCCGCAGTCCTCTGCTCGGGTTGGGGCAGGAGGTGCGTGGCGCTCTCGGCGAAGCGAATCTGGGCCGCCAGCGGCGGTGTCGCGACGACGAGCAGCGCGATCGAGCGCAAGCACGAGCCGATAGCGCGGCGGAGAATGGAACGCATCGAGACCTCCGAGCCCAGTATCCCGGAGGCGCTCCGGGCAGCAAGGGCGACGGAGGTCGGCTCGTCCCTGCCGCTCTCAGCGGAACAGCTTCCGGTACTTCACCGCCCGCCCGACCATCGTCTCCGCCCCCTCGCGCTCCAGCGCTTCGTGATAAGCATCGAAGTCGCCGGGCATGAAGCGGATCTTGCCCTCGCCCTCGAAGGCGAGGATGTGGGTCGCGACGCGGTTGATGAAGTAGCGGTCGTGCGAGACGACGATCGCGCAGCCGGGGAAGGCCTCGATGGCTTCCTCGAGCACGCGCAGCGTCTGGAGGTCCAGGTCGTTCGTGGGCTCGTCGAGGATCAGGAGGTTCCCGCCCTCGATCAGCATCTTGGCGAGCTGGATGCGATTGCGTTGTCCGCCGGAGAGCGTGCCGACGAGCTGCTGCTGGTCGGGGCCCTTGAAGTTGAAGCGGGCGACGTAGGCGCGCGCGTTCAGCGTCTTCTTGCCGAAGGGCAGGTTCTCGCGGCCCTGCGAGATCTCGTCGTAGACGGACTTCTTGGGGTCCAAGTCCTCGCGCGTCTGCGAGGTGAAGCAGATCTTCACCGAGGCGCCGATCTTGATCTCGCCGGCGTCCTGCTTCTCCTTGCCGATCAGCATCTTCAGCAGGGTCGTCTTGCCGAGGCCGTTCGGACCGATGACGCCGAGGACACCGCCGGGCGGGATCTCGAACGAGAGGTCGTCGATCAGCACGCGGCTGCCGTAGCCCTTCTTCAGGTTCTTCACCTCGACGACTTGGTTGCCGAGGCGATCGCCCATCGGGATCTGGAGGTCGATCGCGTCTTCGGAGACCTCGGCGACCTCGGCGACGAGCTTGTCGTAATTCGCCAGGCGCGCCTTCGACTTCTTGCGCCGCGCCGACGGGCTCTGGCGGATCCACTCGAGCTCGCGCTCGAGCAGCTTCTTCTTGGCGAGCTCGATCTTCTGATCGACGCGCATGCGCTCGCCCTTCTGCTGGAGGTAGGCCGAGTAGTTGCCCTCGTACGGCGTCGCCTTGCCGTGGTCGATCTCGAGCATCCAGCCCACGACCTTGTCGAGGAAGTAGCGGTCGTGCGTGATCAGGATCACGGCACCGTGGTACTCGGCGAGGTGGTGTTCGAGCCAGGCCACCGTCTCGGCGTCGAGGTGGTTCGTCGGCTCGTCGAGCAGCAGCATGTCGGGCTTGTCGAGGAGCACCTTGCAGATCGCGACGCGGCGGCGCTCGCCGCCGGAGAGGTGCGCCACCTTGGCGTCGCCGGGCGGGCACTGCAGCGCTTGGCGCGCGACGTCGAGATGGTCGTCCAAGCTCCAGAGGTCGCCGGCGTCGATCTTCTCCTGCACCACGGCCAGGCGATCGAGCGTCTTCTGCATCTCGGCGTCGCTCAGCGTCTCGCCTAGCTTCTCGTTCAAGCGCTCGAACTCCGCGAGCAGCGCGCGCTGCGGAGCCACGGCCTCGCCGAGGATGTCCATCACCGTCTTCGTCGGGTCGAGCTGCGGCTCCTGCGGCACGTAGCCGATGCTGAGCCCATCTTGGGCCCAGAGGTCGCCCTCGAAGTTCTTGTCCACTCCAGCCATGATGCGGAGCAGGCTCGACTTGCCGGAGCCGTTGTGGCCGATGACGCCGATCTTGGCGCCCCGCAGGAAGGACAGCGTGATGCCGCGCAGCACTTCGGTGCGGTCGTAGAACTTCCGGAGGTTCCGGACCGAGTAGACGATTTCCTGGCTCATGGGGGCGAAGAGGATAACGACTGGAACGCCGCGCGGAAGGGGGCTCCGATGAGCGCCGCGGCGGAGCCGTGGGCCGGGGGCAGCTTCCGCGCGATCGAGCACACGGCCGACGAGGCCTACGAGCTCGAGGGGCCGAGCTACGCGGCCCTGCTCGTCGCCGCGGCGAGCGCGCTTTGCGCGCGGATCGGCGCCCCCGGACCGGAGGCGCCGGTCTCCACGGCCGAGGTCGAGGTCGAGGGGCTCGACCGCGAAGATCTGCTCGTGCGCCTCGCGCAAGCGGTGCTCCTCCGCTTCGCCCTGGAGGACCTGCTCTTCGAAGCGCCGGAGGCGCTCCGCGTCGAAGAGCGCGCAGACGGCACCTTCTCCGCCCGGCTGCGCGGGCGCTTCCGCCGCGTCGATCGCGGCGCGGGCTCGCCGCTCACCGAGGTGAAGGCCGTGACCTACCACGACCTCCATGTGCGCGAGGACGAGTCGGGAAGGTGGCGCGCCCGACTCGTCCTCGATCTCTGAATCGCGCGTCTGGCCTGCGGGAGCCTACGGCCAGAGCAGCACGAAGACCGCGCCGGTGACCAGGCCGTAGACCAAGGCGTCGAAGAGCTCCTTCGCGAGCACGACCCAGGAGTCGCCCTTCCAGATCGGGCCCCAGACCAGCGCGCCGCCGTAGACGAGGAAGCCGATCGTGGAGATGAAGCGCAGCACGAGCCAGCGATCGGCGCCAGGAGCGAGCACCATCGTCGCGAGATAGGCCGCCATGAAGGAGCCGAAGATGTTGAAGAGCGTCGATTGCATCATCGAGCGCCCCATCTTCATCTCGCCCGCGGGCCAGACGACGAGGCTGCCGGAGGGGCCCTGCTTCCAGCGCGCCTGCCACGCTGGATCGTTCATCGACTTAGAGTCCTTGCAGTGAGGGAACTGATACTGCCCTGAGCTGACCCCGGCCTTCCGCAGCGCCTCCATCGCCGCGGCCTCGTCGGGGATCGCCTGAAAGTCGGTCTTGTGGTGCTGGACGATGCAGCGCAGGACGAACGATGCGAAGAAGACGGCGACGCCGCCGAGCAAGATCGGCAGCCAGAGCTGAGCCAGGGTGACCATGGAGTTCGCCTCGGGACGGGGACGAGCGGGTAGGGCGAAGCTATCCGCTGCTCGTCCCTCGCGTCGAGCCGCTCAGCTCTGCGGCCAGAGCAGCGCGAACACCGCGCCCGTGGCGAGGCCGTACACCGCCGCGTCGAAGAGCTCCTTGCCGAGCATCGTCCAGGTCGAGCCCTTCCAGATCGGGCCCCAGACGAGCGCGCCGCCGTAGATGAGGAACGCGATCGTCCCGATGAAGCGCAGCACGAGCGAGCCGCTCGCGCCGATGGGCAGCGCCATGGTCGCGAGATACGCGGCCATGAACGAGCCGAACACATTGAAGGCGAAGGACTGCAGCAGCGACTTGCCCATGCTCAGCTCGCCGCTCGGGAAGACGTACATGTGGCCGGTCGGCCCCTGCTTCCACTTCGCCATCCACGCCGGATCCGACATGCACTTCGGCCCCGTCGCATGCGGGAACATGTACTGCCCCTGGCGCACGCCGGCCTTCCGCAGCGCGTCCATCGCGCCGTCTTCGTCCGGGACCTTCTCGAAGTCGTTCCAGTGGTGCGGCAGCACCATGCGCAGGACGAAAGAGGCGAAGAAGACCGCGACGCCGCCGAGCAGGATCGGCAGCCAGAGCTGTGCTAGGGTGACCACGGGAACCTCTCGTGACGGGAACGAGTGGGAAGCGCTGCGGAGCCTACGTCGAGCGTCCACCTGGCGTCGAGCGCGAGGCGATCCCCCGAGGAGGGCGATGCGGCGATGAGCGATGTGAGCGCGAGCTGGCCGGAGAAGCTGCGCGTGGAGCCGATCGACGCCGTTCGCTGGCGCGTCCCGCGCCAGGGCCCGATGCGCACCGAGGGGCTGATCTTCGCCAGCGGCAAGCTGATCGAGGACATCCAGGACGATCCCTGCGTCCAGCAGGTGGCGAACGTCGCCACCTTGCCCGGCATCGTCGGCAAGGCGTTGGCGATGCCCGACCTCCACTGGGGCTACGGGTTCCCGATCGGCGGCGTCGCCGCGTTCGACCTCGAGGAGGGCGTGATCTCGCCAGGCGGCGTCGGCTACGACATCAACTGCGGCGTGCGCTTGCTCCGCACCGATATCGAAGCGAAGAGCGTGACCGGCAAGAAGTCCGTTCACCTGCGCCGTCTCGCCGGCGAGCTCGAGGCGCTCGTGCCGACCGGCGTCGGTCGCGGCAGCAAGGATCTCCGCCTCGGGCCGCAGCCGATCCGCGGCGTCTTGGAGCGCGGCGCGGCGTGGGCCGTGGACGCGGGCTACGGCGTCGGCGCTGACCTCCAGCACCTCGAAGCGGGGGGCGCGCTCGCGGGCGCGGATCCCGACGCGGTGTCTCGCGTGGCCCTCGATCGCGGCCGCGATCAGCTCGGCTCGCTCGGCAGCGGCAACCACTTCCTCGAGGTGCAGGTCGTCGACGAGATCTTCGACGAGCTCGCCGCCGAGGCGATGGGACTCCGCCTAGGGTGCCTCAGCGTGCTCATCCACACCGGCAGCCGCGGGCTCGGCTACCAGGTCTGCGATGACTTCCTCCACGAGATGTTGCTCGCCTCGAAGCGCTACGGCATCGAGCTCCCCGATCGCCAGCTCTGCTGCGCTCCGATCCGGAGCCCCGAAGCGCAGCGCTATCTCCGCGCGATGAACGCGGCGGCGAACTTCGCCTTCGCCAATCGCCAGGTGATCACCGCGCGCGTCCGCGACGCGTTCACCCTGGCCCTCGATCTCTCCGACGCGAGCGCGTCGATCGGCGTCGTCTACGACGTTTGCCACAACATCGCGAAGATCGAGGAGCACGCGATCGACGGCGTGCAGCGGAAGCTCTGCGTGCATCGCAAGGGCGCCACGCGCGCGTTCGCTCCTGGACACGCGGAGCTCCCTGCGGCCTATCGCGCGACGGGTCAGCCCGTGCTCGTCCCCGGGGACATGGGCCGCTACTCCTTCGTGCTCGCCGGCCAACCCGGCGCCATGCAGGAGAGCTTCGGCTCCTGCTGCCACGGGGCCGGACGTGTGCTCTCGCGCCACGCCGCGCGCAAGCTCGCGGGCAAGCGCAACCTGATCAGCGAGCTGAAAGGCCAGGGCATCGAGGTGCGCGCCGCGAGCCGCGGCACCGTCGCCGAGGAGATGCCCGAAGCCTACAAAGATGTCGCCGAGGTCGTGCGCACGGTGGTCGACGCGGGGCTCGCGAAGCTCGTGGCGCGGCTCAGGCCGATCGCGGTGGTGAAGGGCTGAGGCCGCGCGCACCGCTCGCGCGCGGCCTCTTTGCTCCGCGCGTGCTCAATAGCTCTGTCGCGCGCTGTTCGACATGCGGAGCGGAGCGCCTGGCTCCGCCGGATCGAGGACCGCCATCTGCGTGTAGAAGCTCACGCTGTAGAGTTCGAGCAAGCCGGTGAGCCCCGGCGAGGACGCCGCGAGCACGCCGAAGTCGAACTCGTAGATGCCGCTCGACTCGGGAGCCGCGATCACGGGGATGGCGCCCGGGTCGAGTCCGAAGCGCGCCGTGGGCGTGATCGGCAGGCAGAACGCCGGGCTAGGAAAGGACGAGAGGAGCAGCAGGCCGATCGCGCCGGTGTCCACATCGGCGCCGCTCTCACCGCGGAAGCCGAAGCCGTCGAAGCGCCCCTCGCCGAGCGTGTCGACGAGGTCGGGATAGAGCCCGGCTTGACCGAAGTCGCGCGTGCGCGCGCTGGTGGCGCCGAAGGACGCCGAGGTGAACGCGGGAATCGATGCCCACGGGCGCAGCGCGGGGCTGCCGAGGATCAGGGCCATGTCCCAGCAGCGCTCGCCCGTCGATTCGGTCACGACGCCGCTCACTTCCTGCCAGGCTAGGTTCAGGTCGGTACGGGGCTCGCCCTTCGGCAGCTCGCGAATCGCAACGGATATGGGCGTTACTCCCGATGGGCTGTTGTGCACGGAGAGACCATCGCTCGGCAAACTCGGCGCGGGCGGCAGCACGATCGAGAGATAGCGATCCTCTCCGCAGGGCGCGGGCACGACGTCGGGGAAGAGGAGCGTGTGCACCGTGAAGGCCGCTCCGGTGCCGCCGACGGGCGCCGCGTAGGGGCCGGCCGTGTAGAGCGGTGCCGTGACATCGGGCCTGCCCGTGCCGTCGTCGCGCAGGATCTCCAGGAAGAAGCTCTCCACGGTGGATGCGTTCTGGTCCTGCACGACGACCCGTGCGCCGACGATCCCGTTCGAGCCATTCAGGAAGTCGGCCGGGAACCTCTGGATCGCGCGGCAGGTGAGCTGATTCCCCGGCCGCGAGGTGAAGGCCGTCGAGCCGTCGTAGATGTGGAGGAGGCCTGAAGCCGCCAGCGCGCTGGAGTTCGCCGCTGTCGCGCACAGCAAGGCGCCCGGGGAGCCCGGAGCCGGCGGAGCGGGATCCCACGGCAGGAGCGTGGCTCCGCCGAACGGAGTCGACGCGCACTGGTTCGTCACGGCGTCGATCCGCAACGAGGCAGCGAAGGGGCCCGGGAGGCCGGGTTCGACCACCGCGAAGACCAGGTCGATCGGGCCGCAGCTCGGGTACTCGACTTGTACCGTCGAGGCGACGCCGTCGTTGTCCGGGAGCGACGCCGCGCGCACCCCTGAGGGGCCGCGGAGCCAGACCAAGGCGGATGCCCCGCCCGCGCTCGGGTCGTCGTAGGCGTAGGCGAAGCGGACGTAGCTATTGCCGGAGGTGCCGGCGAAGTCGGACCAGAAGCGCTGCGCGATCGCCGCGCCGCGGGAGCTGCCCGCGAGGAGGATGCCGGGCCCAGCGCTGACGAGCGCGGACTGAGCGCCCGAAGAGAGACTCGGCGCGCCGACACCGGCACCTCCCTCGGCGTGCCAGCACCGCACGGGCGCGGCGGGAGTAACGGGGCGCTCGAAGTCACCGTTGCGCTGAGCGGCAGCGGCGCCGGCGAGGAGCAGGACCGAAGAAGAGAGCAAGACGAGGGACCGCATAGCATTGGCCTCGGGGACGGGGGGGCGGGAGAACGAGGGGGGAACCATCACCCCTCACGCAAAAACGCCCCCGGACCCGCCAAGAAAAACGCCGTGAGGAAGCCGGAACCCAGCTCCGCAGCGAGCCCTCCTAGCCGCGCGAATCCGGACCTTGGTCGTTGGTGAGGAGCCGGTGCAGGCGCGCGCGGAGCTCCGACCAGGGCAGGTCGAGCGCGATCGTCGCCACGCGGAGTGGATAGCCTTCGAGCACGAGCACTTCCTCGAGCTCGCGCTCGGCGCGGGCGTAGAGCAGGAGCCCTGCGGGCCTCCTTCCGCAGTGGCGCTCGGCGGCCCGGAGATAGGTGGAGAGCTGATAGAGATGACCGGCGCGCAAGCGCTCGTCGATGCCGCGGTGCGAGCGGCTCAGCGAGCGCTCGTAGAACTTGCACTCGCCGATGGTCACGCCGCCGTCCCGCCAGCGGAGGAAGAGATCGGTGCGCATCGCGGGCAGCAGCGCGAGCGCTCGGGGATCCTCCGAGGTCGCGGCCCAGGAGAGGTTCTTGGCCGTGACCTCTGCGACGCCATGCAGCTCGTGGCGTGCGAAGCCGCGCACGAATGCCTCGAAGAGCTCCGCCATGCGCTCGGGATCGCGGAGCAAGGCGTGCGCTTCGGTGCCGCCCGCTCCTCCGTCGGGCAGGAGCTGCTCCAACGCGAGGCGCGCGAGCCGGAGCGCGAACCGGTACTCCGCAAGTGCGCGCGGAGCCGTCGCGTGGAGGCGCAGAGCGGCGCGCGCGGGAATCTCGGCGACCTCGTGCAGTCCGGCGAGATGCGCCCGCAGACGTCCGCGAACCTCGGCTGCGACCTCGGTCGCGCCGGCGAGGAGGCGCAAGGCGGCGCGGAGCACGCGATTCGCCGCCGTGTCGGCCGTGAGCTCATCGAAGCGGTACGCCAGCGCTCCGCGCACCTGCGCTAGCTGAGCGATCGTGCGATCGATCTCGAGCGCGCCGCGTGGGCTCGCGCCCTCCTCGCGGAGCTCCTGGTAGCCGCGATCGATGCCACGACGATGAAGGCGGCGCAGCATGCCGTCGAGGAGCCTTGCGAGCAGGTCCAGCGGGCGCTCGAACGTACACGACCCGATCGTGCGTGCATCGAGGTGCCCCGCGTCGAAGCTCGCATAGGCGAGCATCGCGAAGAGGTTCCGGATCGAGATCGAGCTCATCGCTCGATGAGGCTCAGGAGCGCTCGCGCGTCCGCGAGCTTCGCGCCGTCGTCGTACCAGTACTCCTCGAGCAGCGGCAGCAGCTCGTAGCGCAGGATCGCGTCGAGCCAGGCTTCGGGATCCGCGCTCCACGGAGCTTCGTCCTTGCGATCGCCGTGGCAGAAGTAGCTGTGGCCGATCTCGAAGCCGAGGCCGAGATTCCCATCCTCGCGGATGCGCTGATTGAGCGTGCGCACGATCTGGCGCAGGCGCTCCATCACGCGGGTGGGGAGGCTGCCGAGATGCTCGGCGAAGCGCGGGTGATCGAGACCGGGGCGCAGCGTCACGAAGGAGAAGCGCCGTCGCAGGGCATAGTCGACGACGGCGAGCGAGCGATCGGCCGTGTTCATCGTGCCGATGAAGTGGAGATTCGGGGGCAGGTAGAAGCGCTCGTCCGACTCCTCGTCCAGCGCCGATCGGTACGCGAGCTGCACACCCCACTCGGGCGCGCGCTTGTCGGCCTCGAGCAGCATCATGCCCTCGCCGAGGATCTTGCTCAGGTTGCCGCGGTTGATCTCATCGATGATCAGCACATAGGGCTGTCCGGCATCGGACTTCGCGGTCTCGGCGAGCTCGAAGAGCGGTCCGTTCCCGAGCGCGAAGCCGCCCTTGCCGTCGGGGCGATAGCCGCGCACGAACTGCTCGTAGGTATAGGCCTGGTGGAACTGCACGAGCTTCACGCGCGAGTCGTCCTTCGCGCCGAGCAGCAGGTACGCCAGGCGCTTCGCGACGAAGGTCTTGCCGACGCCAGGTGGGCCCTGGAGCACGAGGTTCTTCTTCCGGCGCAGGAGCTCCAGCATCTGATCGAGCTGCTCGTCAGGCAGGAAGAGATCGCCCAGAGCGTCCGCGCGTTGGTAGGCCGGCGGCGCCTCGTCCTCTTCGGTCATCTCCTCGCGCGTGCCACCCGAGAGGAGCGCCTCGAGCTCGCGCAGCAGCTTCGTGCGCTCGCTCGCCTCCGCCAGCGTGGTGATCGGGAGCGAGCCGCGCTCTTGGATCGCGTGGTCTCCGCTCCAGAGCCAGCGCACGGGGAGGCGGTGGGGGAACGGCTCCTCCGCGTGATACTCGTAAGGACCTTCGATGCGTCCGATCCCGAGAATGCGGCTGCGGCCCTTCTTGGCGAGGATCGGATCGCCCGGGCGCAGCTCGTTCGCGAAGCGCCAGCAAGTGCGCACGGCGCCGGTGGGCTCGCTGTCCTGGTCCCAGCCCTCGCGCAGCGCTTCCAACATGCTCTCCGGCGTGGCGTAGCTGCGGAGATCGTCGAGCTGCTCGTAGCCGATGGAGGCGCGTCCACCGCGCAGATCGTTGGCCCAGTTCGAAGCGTTGCGACCGGGTGCGTAGATCCAGACGCGCTCCTGATCGCGGAGGCGGAGCGCGGTGCTGCTCGCGGCGAGGCGGGGCGACTCGATCTCCTCTCGAACCAGGGGGGACACGTTCACGGATTCGGCTTCTGCGTATGCCATCCGATCCATCTGCAGGTGCAAAAGGATCGCGGCCTTGGCGTCGAGATGTAAGGCCAGCAGCGAGAGCTGCGCGGCGTGTTGCAGGTCGGCGTAGAAGCGGCGATCGAGCGTCGATTCCTCGCCCTTCGCCATGGGGCGTGCCTTGTAGTCCTTGAAGTTTGAACGGGTCGAATGGTCGCGGACGAGCTCGTCGAAACGCGCGGCGAGTTTGGATGCATGATCGGAGTTCTCTCGCAGCCATTGTCCGGTCTTTCGGCCGAGCTTCTGTACTGCGCGCTGCGGATCGCGATCGACCTCGAGGTAGGCCTGAGCTTTCGTGTTGTAGAAGGGCTGCTCGTGGAGGTGGAAGAAGCCCCAGAGCTCAATGGCCGTCATCCCTCCAGAGAAGTCCTGTGGCGTGTCCCTTCGTCCCTTGGTGCCGAGAAGCGGTGCATCCCGCAGCGAGGCTCCAGCGCGCCATCGAGCGAGCACATCCAGCACCTGCCTGAACGGCGTGTTTCCAATCACAGGACCGAACTGCTGCGCGCCGGCCTTGCGGTAGGAATTGTGGGACATCAGCGCGAAGCGATAGGCCAAGAAGAACCGTTGTCGGCGCGCAAGCTCCTCTTGATCCTGCGCGCCTAGGACTGCGAACCACCGCAGCTTCTGACCGATGCCCGGCTCGCTCGGACTGAAGCCTGATCGCTTCATCTCCTCGCAGAAAAGCAGGAGCGACTGCGCGACGCTTGGAGCGGCTTGGCGCCGTTGCTGGAGCTCGCTCCAGTGCTCGAAGTGCGGATTCCCTCGGCACCATTCATGCACGCCTGTCAGGAGCTGCGAGGCTCCCTCAGGAGTATCGGAATCTGCGGTGCTGCTAGCGACTGGGGTGCGCAAGCTCTCGAGTTCGTGCGCCAACCAGAGGGCGAACTGTGCGAGCCGTTCTTCCCCTGGTCCCGACGGCCACTGCGGGAACTCTCGGCAGAGGTAGGCGACCAGGAATCGTCTCTCGATGCGCAGCCAATAGTCTCGGCGCGGATCGAACTCGACTCGCTCACGCAGGGCGAGCTCGAGTCCCCCGTGGATGCGCTTCAGCGTGCCCAGGTTGTGTCGCAGCTCATCGCGCTCCAGCGCGCGATGCGCAAGGGCGGCGATATCGAGGAACTTCGAGGTCGGCATCTCGGACATGGCGGTGAGGCTTCTCTTCGCTGGACGACGGCGCGAGTCGGTAGTCTTGCCCCCGCGAAGCTGCGAAGCCAGGGGCGATCGGCGCGAGGGCTCTTCGCCCGTTTCCTCGCCTGGGGGCGCTCCCTCCGCTACGATCCGCGGATGCCCATCCGCTTCCTCGCGCTCCTATCCCTCTCGTTTCTCGCAGCCTGCGCGTCCGCTCCCGCGACCGTTGAGGCCTCCCGCGGCCCCCGCCCGCTCCTCATCGCCACCTGGCCCTTCGGCAAGATCGCCACCGACCTCGCGCTGCAGTCCCTGCGCGCGGGTGGCTCGCGCCTCGATGCGGTGGAAGCGGGGATCCGCGAGATCGAGCGCTTGAGCTGCGATGGCTCGGTCGGGCTCGGCGGGCGGCCGAACGCGGCGGGCTATCCGCAGCTCGACGCCTGCATCATGGACGGGCCGGGGCATCGCGCGGGCAGCGTGGCGGGGCTCGAGGGCATCGTGCATCCGATCAGCGCGGCGCGGCGCGTGATGGAGCGCTCGAAGCACGTGATGCTCGTCGGCGAGGGCGCGCGGTGGTTTGCACTCGAGCACGGCGTGGAGGCGGTGCCGATCGAAGAGCTCGCCGAGCGGAAGAGCCGCTGGGCCGCGGGCGAGCGGCCCAGCGAGACGGATCGCGCGGGGCACGACACCGTGACGCTGCTCTTGGTCGATGGCGCGGGGCACATCGCGGGCGGGTGCTCGACGAGCGGCGCGGGCGGGAAGCTGCCGGGGCGCGTCGGCGATTCGCCGATCCTGGGCTCTGGGCTCTACGTGGACGACGAGGTCGGCGCCGCGGGAGCGACGGGGCTCGGCGAGAACGTGATGCGCTACTGCGCGACGTTCTGGATCGTAGAGCTCATGCGCCAGGGGCGCTCCCCGCAGGAGGCCTGCGAGGAGGTCGTGCACCGCATCGCGCGCCTCGATCCCCAGGGCTACGATCTCGACATCTGCTTCATCGCTCTCGACAAGCACGGGCGCTACGGCGCCGCGGCGTCGAACTCGCGCTTTCCCTTCGCGGTCGCGACCGAGACAGGCAGCGAGCTGCTGCACGTCGAGCGCGTGTCTCCGCGTGCTCGCACCGGAGGTGCGCAATGACTGCTACCGAAGTTCTGTTCCGCGACCTGGCACTTCCCGAGCCGATCCTGCGCGCTCTCATTGAGCTCGGCTACGAGCAGCCGACGCCGATCCAAGCCGCGGCGATCCCGCCGCTGCTCCAAGGCCGCGACCTCGTTGGACAGGCGCAGACGGGCACCGGCAAGACGGCCGCGTTCGCGCTCCCGCTGCTCGCCAAGATCGAGCTCGATCAACGCAAGGTGCAGGCGATCGTGCTGACGCCGACGCGCGAGCTCGCGCTGCAGGTCGCCGAGGCGACGCGCGCCTACGGGCGGCATCTCGGTCAGCGCGGCGTCTCCGTGCTGCCGGTCTACGGCGGCCAGGCGATGCCGATCCAGATGAAGGCGCTCGCGAGCGGCGTTCACGTCGTGATCGGGACGCCGGGGCGCGTGAAGGACCACTTGGAGCGCGGCACGCTCTCGCTCGCAGCCGTGCGCTTCTTCGGCCTCGACGAAGCCGACGAGATGCTCAACATGGGCTTCTTGGAAGACGTCGAGTGGATCCTCGCGCAGGCGCCCGCCGAGCGGCAGGTGGCGCTGTTCAGCGCGACGATGCCGGCGCCGATCCGGCGCATCGCGAGCCAGTACCTGCGCGAGCCCGTCGACCTCGCGATGTCGCCGCGCGCGCTCACCGTGCCGGCGATCGAGCAGTTCGGCATGCGCGTCGACCGCCACGAGAAGAACGAGGCCTTGGAGCGCATCCTCGAGGCCGAAGAGTACGAGGCGGTGCTGGTCTTCGCCGGCACGCAGGTCGCGACCACCGAGCTCGCCGAGCGCCTGCAAGCCCACGGGTACTCCGCCGACTGCATCCACGGCGGCATCACCCAGGTGCAGCGCGAAGTCGTGGTGAAGCGCCTGAAGGCGAAGAAGCTCGATATCCTGGTCGCCACCGATGTCGCGGCGCGCGGGCTCGACGTCGATCACATCGGCCTCGTCATCAACTACGACTTGCCGCGCGACGTCGAGGTCTACGTCCATCGCATCGGGCGCACCGGCCGCGCGGGTCGCGCCGGCCGCGCGATCAGCCTGCTCCTGCCGCGCGACCGCGGCATGTTCCACGCGATCGAGCGCTTCACGGGCCGCCCGCTCGAGCTCATGCGCATCCCCGGCCGCGCGGAGATCGTCGATCGCCAGCGCGAGCGCCTGCAGGAGCGCGTGCGCGCGCATCTCGAGGGCGAGCTCGAGGAGTTCAAGAACCTCGTGCGCACGATGCAGACCGAGGAGGAGCTCGATCCCATCGATCTCGCCGCGGCAGCGCTGCGCGAGCTCTGGGGCGAAGCCCCGCTCTACGTGGCGCCCGACCCCGAGCCCGCGCGCGCTGCCGCCGCGCGCCGTGTCGGCGACGACGACTTCGTCGAGATCCTGATCCCCGTCGGCACCTGGAACCGCGTCACTCCCGGCGCGCTGGTCGGCGCCATCGCCGGCGAGTCCGGCATCCCCGGATCCTCGATCGGCCGCATCAAGATCCACGACAAGGTGAGCTTCATCGGCATCCCGAGCGAGCATGTCTCGCGCGTGCTCCAGGCCCTGAAGGGGAAGCGCGTCTGCGGGCGCGTCATCTACGCGCGCCTAGCGAGCGAAGCCCGCTGACCCCCGTCGATCAGTCAGGGGTCAGACCCCCTACTGATCGACGCCATCGATCAAGGAGGGGTCTGACCCCGGTTGATCGACGGCTACCAGGCGACGCTGCGGTAGTCCTTCAGGAACTGGCCCCAGACGTGGGTGCCGGTCGCGAAGCCGCTGAAGATCGGGTCCACGATGCGGGCGGCGCCGTCGACGATGTCGAGCGGGGGATGGAAGCCGTGCTCGGCGGTCTTCCGCGCGGCGATCTCGGCGGGGTCCTCGTCGGTGACCCAGCCGGTGTCGACGCTGTTCATGTGGATGCCGTCGCGGACGTAGTCCTGCGCGGAGGTGCGCGTCATCATGTTGAGCGCGGCCTTCGCCATGTTCGTGTGCGGGTGCTTGTCCGTCTTGAAGCTCCGGTAGAACTGCCCCTCCATCGCCGAGACGTTGACGATGTGCTTGTCGCGCGTGGGCACGCGCAGCATCAGGGGCTTCAGGCGCGCGTTCAGGACGAACGGCGCCACGGCGTTCACGAGCTGGACCTCGAGGAGCTCGATCGTGCTCACCTCGGCGAGCGGCATGCGCCAGGTGTTGTGACGGCGGAGGTCGATCTGTTGGAGGTCCTGATCGAGCTGGCCGCCGGGGAAGAGCGCCTCGCTGCGCACGAGGTCCTCGGCGAGCAGCGCGCGCTGCGAGAGCTCGGGCGCGTCGTGATGGCCGAGCCCCAGCAGCGCGACGGGCAGCTCGCTCGTGCGCAGGCTTTCGTGCGAGCGGAGGATCGCCTGCGCGCCGGCGGGCAGCGAGTGGAGCTCCGCGCGCTCCGCCTCCATCAGATGCGCGTAGAACCCGGCCGGGCGCCGCACCGTCTGGCACGCGTTGTTGATGAGGAAGTCGAGGCGCGGTAGCGAGAGATCGAGGTGCTTCGCGAAGGCCTCGACGCTCGGCGTGTGCCGCAGATCGAGGCCGTGCACCTGCAGCCGCTCGCGCCAGCTCTCGAAGTCCGCCTCGCGCGCATAGCGCAGCGCCGCGTCGTGGGGGAAGCGCGTGGTGGCGATCACCGTGCAGCCCGCGCGCAGCAGCAGGATGCTCGTTTGATAGCCGATCTTCACGCGCGCGCCGGTGACGACGGCGGTTCGTCCGCGGAGGTCGGCGCTCTGCGTCCGCTTCGCGTAGTTGAGCTCGCCGCAGCTCTGGCAGAGCGAGTCGTAGAAGAAGTGCAGCTCGCGAAACTCCGCCTTGCAGATGTAGCAGCTCCGCGCTTCGCGCACTTCGGCGCGCTCGCGCGCCGGCTCCGCGAGCCGCGCGTCGATGTCGGCGCCAGGCTCGACCGGCGCCGGCGTGAGCGGTGTCGGGAACACGGCTTCCTCCCGGAGCTTCCGGATCCCGCGTGAGGCGAGCTGGCGCTCATCCACGTCGCGGAGCTGCTCCTTTCGCGCGCGTCGCGCCTCGCGGAAGAACTCGCGCTTCTTCCACGGGTCCGGGCGCGAGAGGCGCCCCGCGGCCTCCAGCAACCGCCGGCGCAGCTCCTCGCCCAGGTGATAGAGCACGCCGCGATCGGCGTTCGCCTCCTCGAGGAAGGCGAGCGCCGCTTCGGCGCGGCGGACGAGATCTTCGGCGGTGGGTTCGGGCTCGGGCGCGTTCACGGGGCGGAGAAGATAGCACGCAGCATGGCTTCGCCCGCCGCCCGCCGTCTCGCGCTCAGCGCGGCCGAAGATAGCCCTCGACCCATCCGCGCGAGCCCTGCGGCGGGATCGCGTCCGCGACCGCCGTGCCATCGGCCAGCGCGAACGCGACGGCGAAGGGGAACTCGCCCGGGGGCGCCCCCCGCGTGTAGCGGCCTTCGCCGCGGAACCCTCCTAGGGCCACGAGATCGCAGCGCGTGACGACGCCGTCGCGGACCTCGAGGTGTCCGCGCAGCTCCCCGCGGTAGCGGCGCGCTTCGCTGGCGTCCTTCTCGGTCGCGAGCTCGAAGCGACCTTCGATCACGCCGTTCCGGATACCCGCGCGCAGCGTGCGCACCTCTTCCTTCGTCCACATCGGCGGCTCGCCGCGCGTGTTGTCGACGAGGTGGAAGCGCGCGAGCCGTTCGAGCGCGCTCGCGGGAAACTCTCCCCGTGTGAGCTCCTCCCGCTCGGCGCGCGTGAGCCAGAGATTGTCGCGACCGATCGAGCGCTGCACGGCGCGCTGGTGCTCCTCCTTGGGCTCGGGATAGCCGCCCAGCACCTGCGCGCGCACGCGCAGCACGAGCCCACCCTCCGGCGGCTGCGGCGCGTAGCGCGGGTCGCGTTCCCCACGCGGCCGCGGTGCGATCTCCGCACGAGCAGCCTCCGAGCTCGCGAAGCGCTCCCGCGCTTCGCGCAAGAGACGCAGCAGCTTCTCGGGATCGCGATTGTTGTTGTAGAGCAGGAGCTCGCCCGCGGCGGTCGCCACGTAGAAGCCCTGCGTCGTCGCTTGCATGTCCGCGCGCGGGCCCTGCTTCGCGAACGCGCGATAGAACTCACCCCACGCGTCCTGCTCGCGCCGTTCATACGCTTGGTCCAACGCGACCGGCACGAAGTGCGCGCGCAGCAGCTCCAGGATCCCCGGGTGAGCGAAGGTCGACGCACGGTCGACGATGCCGTTGTTTCAGGTGCAGGCGAGCGGATGCCCGTCCATCGCCCAGACGAAGAGCAGCTTCTTCGCCGCGGCGGCTTCACCTTGCGCGGCGAGGAGGTCGATCCGCCACGGCACGCTCTCCCAGGTCTCCGGCGACGCAGCGCAGAGCTGCGCATGCAGCGTTGCGAAGCGCTTCTCGTCGAGTCGCAGAGGATCGGCCTCTTGGGCGCGCACCGACGGCGCGAGCGCGAGAGCGGGGAGGATGGCGAGGGCGAGGTGGCGCATGTGGAGCTCCCGAGAAGGACCTTCGGGAGTATGGACGAGCCCCGCCAGAGGGGCGAGTCTCGCTCCGAGCATGGCCTCCTCTTCCCTCGCGGCATTCCCGCGCTCGCGCGTGCGGCACCTCACCGGCTGGATCGCCGTCTTCTGCAACGGCGCGACGGCGTGCCTCTGGGCGCTGCGCGCGACGTGGATTCCCCCGCTGCTCGTCGCGCTGTGCGCGGGCGCGTTCCCCGGATGGCGCGCGCTGACGCGCCGCGACGACGGCGAGCGCGGCGAGCGCGTCGTCGTGGGGCAGGGCATCGAGCTGCGTTGGGTTCGAGCGGGCGCAGGTTGGCCGGGGCGAGGCGCGAACTGGCATGAGGCACGTGACCTGGTCGCCCGCCTCGCTCCCGCGGGCGACGCGTTGCTCGAGCAGCCGGTGCAGCTATGGCGCTTGCCGACGCGCGACGAGGTGGTGCGCTCGCTCAGCTTCCGCGGAGCGAACGCCGGTGGCGTGCTCGACGCGAGCGGCGGGCGCGCCAGCTATCGCGTGCTCCCCGACAAGGAAGCGCCGCTCTGGGATCCGACGAGCGAGGTCATCTACTGGTGGACCGCCGACGAGCTCGACGGCGAGCATGCGTGGAGCGTCTGCTACAACGGGTCGCTGCTGCCGCGGCGGAAGTCCGATCGCATGGGGACCCTGGGGTTCCGCGCGGTGCGGAGCGCGCACGCGGATGGAGCGGAGATCCCCGCGAATACCCGAGGTGCGCGATGAGGACGGAGCGGTTCCCCGAATCTCCCGAGCTCCCGAAGCTCGGCAAGGCCGAGTTCGCGGCCGAGGAGATCGCGCTGCGCGAGCAGCTCCTCCTGCGCCAGCGCGAGCTGCGCGCGGCGGGCGCGCGCTCGCTGCTGGTCATCGTCTCGGGGGTCGAGAGCGCCGGGAAGAGCGAGGTCGTGAACCGCTTGAACGAGTGGCTCGACGCGCGCGGCGTGCGCACGGTCGCCTTCTGGGACGAGTCCGACGAGGAGCGCGAGCGCCCGCGTGCTTGGCGCTTCTGGCGCGAGCTGCCGCCGCGCGGATCGATCGGCATCTTCTTCGGCTCGTGGTACACGCAGCCCATCGTGGAGCGCGTGTTCCGCCGGAGCTCGCGCGAGGAGTTCGACGGGGAGCTCGCGGAGATCGCCTCGCTCGAGCGCTTGCTCGCCGCGGACGGCACCGTGCTGGTCAAGCTCTGGTTTCACTTGGGCGAGAAGGCGCAGGAGCGCAGGCTCGAGCGCTTGGCGCGCCACGGGGCTCGCGCGCTGACGCCGTGGGAGAAGCGCTTCCGCTCGCGTTATCGCCGCTTCGTCAGGATCTCCACGCAGGCGCTCGACGCGACCGATGCCTCGCACGCGCCATGGCATGTGATCGACGCCGCGGATCGACGGCGGCGCGACCTCGCGGTGGGGAAGATCCTGCTCGCCGCGCTCGAGCGCGCGGTGCAGCCGCAGGAGCGCGAGCCGCAGATGGCGCCCCTCGCCGCACGCTCTGCTGCGCCCGCGCGCTCGCCGATCCTCGCCGCGGTCGATCTCTCGAGCACGCGGGAGGGAGCCGAGCTTCGCGAGCGCCTCCGGGCCGCGCGCGCAGCGCTCGACCGCCTCAGCTGGAAGGCGCGCGAGCAGCGCCGCTCGACCGTCGTGGTCTTCGAGGGCTGGGATGCTGCAGGCAAGGGCGGAGCGATCCGGCGCGTGAGCTCCGCGATCGACGCGCGGCTCTGCCGCGTCATCCCGATCGCGGCGCCCACCGACGAGGAGCGCGCGCAGCACTATCTCTGGCGCTTCTGGCGGCACGTGCCGCGCGCGGGCTACGTGACCATCTTCGATCGCTCGTGGTACGGCCGCGTGCTCGTGGAGCGGGTGGAGGGCCTGGCCACGGAGGCGGAGTGGGCGCGCGCGTTCGACGAGCTCGCGCACTTCGAGCGCGAGCTCGCGCGCGGCGGGATCATCGTGCAGAAGTTCTGGCTCCACGTCTCTGCGGACGAGCAGCTCCGTCGCTTCGAAGGGCGAGCCTCGAGCGCGGTGAAGCAATACAAGATCGGGCCCGAGGATTGGCGCAACCGCGCGCGCTGGGCGGACTACGAGCTCGCGCTGCAGGACATCTTCACGCACACCTCGATCCCCGAGGCGCCGTGGGAGATCGTCCCCGCGAACGACAAGCGCGGGGCGCGCGTGCACGTGCTGGAGACCTTGGTGCGCCGGTTGACCGAGGCGCTGTGATCATGGTGCGCTACGAGTCGCGCGCGCCGCGCACGAGATAGGGCTGCAGCGCGGCCGAGCGGCCGCGCAGCACGATGGGTGCCAGCGCCGCGGCGTCGATCTCCCCGCACACCGCTCGCCACGTCGCCTCGCCGATCACGATCTGGCCCGCGCGCGCGACCATGGATTGCAGCCGGCTCGCGACGTTCACCGCATCGCCGATCGCGGTGTAGTCGACGCGCTGCTCGGCGCCGATGTCGCCGACGATCGCCGTGCCGGTGTTGATCCCGACGTGCAGCTCGAGGCGGCGCTCCGGCGGCTCGGTCGCGTTCAGCACCCGGAGCCGCTCCTGCATGTCGAGGGCGGCGCGCACCGCGCGGGAGGCGTGATCGGGCTGCTCGAGCGGAGCGCCGAAGAAGGCCATCACCGCGTCGCCCAGGAACTTGTCGAGCGTGCCGCCGGCGGCGAAGACCGCTTGGGTGAGCTGCTCGAGGATGCGGTTCAGCACGCGCGTCACCTCGCGCGCGGGGTGCTGCTCGGCGAAGCGCGTGAAGCCCGCGAGATCGGCGAAGAGCACCGTCAGCTCGCGCTCCTCCGACTGCAGCGCGCCGCCCGCGTGCTCGGCGGCGCTCGCGATGCGCTCGATCACCGCCGGCGCGTGATAGCGTCCGAGTCGCTCGCGCACGCGCCGCTCGCGCTCCAGGCTCGCGCGGATCTGCGCGCGCTCGAGGACCGCCGCGCCGATCGTGGAGAGGATCGAGAGCACGCCGAGCTCCGTCGCGCCGAAGGCCGCGCCGCCCGAGCTGCGATCGACGTAGAGCAGACCGCCGACGCGCCCGCGATGGCAGAGCGGTGCGCACATCGCGGAGGCGATGTGCTGCGCGCGGATGCTCTCGGCGAGCGAGAAGCGCTCGTCCGCTGCGGCGTCGCCGACGAGCACGGCCTGCTTCGAGCGCAGCGCCTCTTCGGCGATGTGGCGGCTCACGGCCTGACCGCTCGCGGCGACGCCCGGTAGCACGTGTTCCCAGCGCGGCACGAGTCGTCCCGTCGCGGGGTCGACCAGGAGCACGGTGGCGCGCTCTGCCGGCAGGTGCTCGAAGACGAGCGCGAGCAGGTTCTGCAGCGCGTCGTCGAGCTCGTCGTGCTCGAGCAGCGCCTCGGTGGCCCGGTGGAAGAGCTGCAGCAAGGTCCGCGCTTCGCCGAGCGGCGTGCGCTCGCGCTCGGGGAGCACTTGCGCCACGAGCCTCTCGAAGCTCGCCACGTCGAGCTTGGGGCCCGCGGACACCATGCTGTCGGAAGGCGCGCGCGCGACGCTCGGTGCATCGATCCAGCAGAGCAGCTCGCAGTCGTCGATCTGGATGCGGTCGCCGTCCTCCAGCGCGCGCTCCGCGATGCGCTCACCCGCGATCCAGGTCCCGTTCGCGCTGTGCAGATCTCGCAGCAGCCACCGGCCGTGCTCGAAGCGCAGCTCAGCGTGCTCGCGCGATACCTCGTCGTGCGGGATCACGATGCCGCAGCCCTCGCGACGCCCGATGCGGAGGCCGGTCGGCGGGACCTCGGTCCAGCGCACTTGTTCGCCGACGGGGTGGCGGAGGAGGAGCTTCGGCGGGCTGATCATGCGGGCGACGTTCGCGCTCTCGAGGCAGGTCGATCGGGGCCCGAGGGCCGGCACGCGATCGTAACGGGATCCCGGGGGGCCTGGCATGCGCACGCAGGCGTAGCGGGCCGCCGCCGAGAATTCTCGGAGCGTCGCGGGCGCTCCTCGCGTAGGACCGGCGTCCCGGATTCCCTCTGCGAGTCCTCTCGTGCGCTCCTTCGTCTTCTCGACCCTGCTCCTCTCGATGCTCGGCGCGGCCCCGGCGGCCGCTCAGCTCGCGAGCTACGGCGTCCTCGGCACGCCCTGCACCGGCGGGCGCCTCGATCCGGGCGCCGGCCCCGTGCCGCTGATCCCGATCGGCCTGCCGCAGCTCGGCTCGGTCTTCCAGATCGAGACCGAGAGCAGCGGGCGCGGCCTCACAGGCCTCGGCCGCCAGGTGTTCCTCTTCACTGGCCTCTCCGACACGAGCTTCGGCGGGATCCCGCTGCCGCTCGATCTCTCGATCCTCTTCCCGACGGCGAACGTGTGCGGCTCGCTGCTCTGCTCGGTCGAGCTCGAGCAGCGCGTGCCATCGACGGGGAACCCCGCGATCAACGCGCGCCTCTCCTTCCCGATCCCGCGCGACCCATCGCTCCGCGGCCTGCTCTTCTTCCAGCAGGTGCTCTCGCTGGAGTCCTCGACCTTCGGCCCGCCGCCCTATCTCGGCGTCGCCGTGAGCGCCCTCGGCATCGGCGTCATCGGCACCTAGCCGTCGATCAACCCGGGGTCAGACCCCTCACTGATCGATGCCATCGATCAGTGAGGGGTCTGACCCCGGGTTGATCGACGACGATCACTGGACGGTGATGCGGAGCGCGGGGGTGGCGTCCAGGCCCTGCGGTGCGCAGGTGCTGGCGAAGATCGCCTGCAGGTGCGTCGTCGCGCCGAGATAGGCCGGGTTGTTCGCGATTGGCACGTCGAGATGGGCGTAGCCTTGCGCGTCGCTCGCGACGGGCACGTTCAGGAAGACCTGCGCGGGATCGATCCAGAGCTCGATGCCGGCGACCGGGATCGCGTTCGCGAGACCGGCGAACGAGGCGAAGAGCAGGCCGCTCGCGTTGCCCGGCGCGTTCGCCGCGGTGATCGCGAAGCCGCTCGCGCCGAGGCGCGGCTGCTCGCTGACGGCGATCTCGATGCCGCCGTTGCACGCGGGGAACGAGCGACCGTTCAGCTCCGCGCCGACCGGCAAGAGCTCCAGCGCCGCGACGAAGGCATCGAAGACGCCGCCCGCGTAGCTCGGCGCCCAGGACCCGCCCGTCGTCGGAAAGCCCTGGCCCATCGTGAGCCCCGTGATCGCGAGCGCGCTGCGACCGTCCCACACGCCGTCGATGGCGATGTCCTGGAGGAACCCGCCGAGATAGGTGGCGTAGCGCAAGTCGCGCGCGCCGCGCGAGCCCATCTGCACGCGCGCGATGGCGATGTCCTCGCCGAAAGGCCCCTGCGCGTAGCTCGTGTCGTACGCGCCGACCGTCGCGGGGAAGTCCGTCGAGTCGGTGCGGATCAGCAGGTTCACGTAGCCCGACGGCGAGAGCACCGAGCGGATGACGTCGTCCTTGGTGCTGCCGCCGAGATAGCTCGCGTAGCTCAAGCTCCCGCCGCCGCCGTCGACCTCCGCGATCACCGCGTCCTCGCCGCCGTTCGCGCTCGCGTCGAGCGCGCCCACCGTGGTGGGGAAGTTGCTCGAGCTCGAGGTGCCGGTCACGACGAAGCCGCCGGCCGGCAGCTTGTGCAGCGAGCCCGCCGTCTCCTCGCCGTCACCGCCGAGGAAGGTGCCCCAGAGGAACGAGCTCCCGCTCGCGCTGAGCGCGCAGAGGAAGAGATCCGCCGCGCCGTTGCCGCGATGCACGGGCTGAAACGCGCCGGGCGTCGTGGGGAAGTTCGTCGACGCGGTACGGCCGAAGATCGCGAGGTTCCCGCGCGGTCCGAGCTCGAGGTCGACCTCGATCATGCTCGCGAGATCGAACGGGTTGGAGAACTTGCCGTCCTCGTCGTTGCCGCCGAGGTAGGTCGCCCACGCGAGGTCAGCGGCGCCGTTGCCGTTCGGGCTGAGTCGCGCGACCCAGAGGTCGGTCAGGCCGCCGCCGTAGGTCGTCTGGTAGGCACCCGTGGTCACCGGGAAGTTCGTCGAGTCGGTGCAGCCTGCGAGCACGACGTCGTTGCCGAAGAGCTCGAGCTCGAGCGCCCAGTCGAGGCCCGTGCCGCCGAGGTAGGTGCCGTAGTTCAAGGTCTGCCCGTTCGCCGAGAGCTCCGCGTAGAAGACCTCTTGGAACGAGAAGTTGAACGTGCGGTTGTAGGCCCCGGGCGTGGTGGGGAAGTTCGAGGAGGTCGTGCCGCCGCAGAAGTGGATGTCTCCCGCCGCATCGAACGCCGCGTCGAACGGACCCTCGCCACCGTCGCCGCCGATGTAGGTGGCCCAGCGCAGAGTGCTGCCGTCCGCGGCGAAGCGCGCGATCAGGTTGTCGGAGGAGCCGCCGCCGGTCGCGGGCTGATAGGTGCCGAGCGCGGGCGGGAAGGCGTCGTTCGAGGTGGTGAGGCCGACGCAGAGCAGATCGCCATCCGCGTAACGCAGGAGCTTCCAGCCGAACTCGTCCGCCGTGCCGCCGAGATGCGTCGACCAGACGAGACCCGGATCGACGACCAATGCCAAGCTCTCGTCGCGGAGCGGAGCTGCAAAGCCGAAGCGCTCACCATCGAGCACCGTGAAGCGGCAGTCGACCGCGCGCTGCGTTCCATCCGCCAGCACCTCCCAGGTGCGCGGCGGCTTCTGCACGAGCTCGCCGAGCTCGGTCTCGATCACGAGCGCGCCGCTCGCATCGACGCGCAGCGCGCGATGGCCCGCGCAGCGCAAGGCGAAGCGCTCGAGCTCGGCGCCGGGCTCCAGCAGCACGTCGTACTCGAGGACGCCGCCGCCGTCGCGCACGCGGAGGTCGATGCCCGGCTGCACGCCGCTCCAGCGCAGGCTCGCGTAGCTCGGAACGCCGCTCTGCCAAGCGCTCGAGGTGCCGCGTAGGAAGTTCCATTGCGCGGCCTGGGGCGCCTCGCCTCGTAGCTCGGCCGAGGGCAGGGCGCCCTCGATCTCGAGGCGCACCGCCGAGCGCTTCGCACCGGCGGCGAGATCGAGCGTGATCGCGTCGCGCTCGAAGTGCGCGCTCAGCTTCTCGCGGCGGAGCACGAAAGCGGCGGGGGAGGCGAACTGCCCGCGGTTCTCCACGAAGGCGAGCGGCGCGCGCTCGAAGGGCGACGCTTCGGTGACCGGGGCGGCCTCCGCGGCGATCCCGCTCGAGTCCGGGCTCGGCGGCACGGGGCGGGGCGAGCGATCCGCGGAAACCAAGGCGAGGGTCAGGGCGGCGCCGGCCGCACCGAGCGGCAAGCAGAGGATGCGCAGGGACATGCAGGGCCTCGAACGAGGAAGTGGGGGGCGGCTGCCCTCCAGGGAGGGGGGCGAGAGCATACGCGGCACCACCGTTCCTCGCGAAGGGGCGGTGTGGCGCGAGTTCCCGAAGGGGCTACTGTGGGCGTTCGCGGGCAGAAGTTCCCTGGCCGCCGGGATCCCCGCCGCCGCATCCGCTCCCGAGCCCGGCGCGAAGGGCGATCGCCGTGCGCGCCTCTGCCGCAGCTCTCTCCGCTCGCCCTCGAGGACTCGATGCACCTCTCCGCCCCCGTCGCCCCGCTCGTCCTCGCTCTGGCGCTCGCCGCCCCGCGCGTCCTCCCCGGCCAGGAGCTCGCCGCCGCCCCTTCCGCTCCGGCGGCCGAGCGCTCGGACGGCGCGACCTGGCCCCAGTGGCGCGGCCCCGCGCGCGACGGGCACTTCCGCGGCGCGGCCTGGCCCGAGCGCCTGAACACGGAGAACGTGAAGCGGCTGTGGCGCGTGGAGCTCGACAAGAGCTACGCCTCGCCGGTCGTGTCCGAGACGGCAGTGTTCACGGTCGAGACGAAGAACGAGGAGGAGGAGGTCGTGAAGGCCTTCTCCCGCGCTGACGGCAAGCTGCTCTGGCAGGCCTCGTGGAAGGGCGCGATGACTGTGCCCTTCTTCGCCGCGCGGAACGGCTCGTGGGTGCGCTCGTCGCCCGCCTTCGATGGCCATAACCTCTACGTAGGCGGCATGCGCGATGTCTTGGTGTGCCTCGACGCCGCGAGCGGTGAGATCCGCTGGCGCCTCGACTTCCCCGAGCAGCTGAAGACGAAGCTCCCCGACTTCGGCTTCGTCTGCTCGCCGCTCGTCGTCGGCGAGCACCTCTACGCGCAGGCTGGCGAGGGGCTCGCGAAGATCGAGAAGCAGACCGGGAAGGTGGTTTGGCGCAGCATGCGCGACGGCGGCGGCATGAACGGCTCCGCGTTCTCCTCGCCGGTCCTGGCGCAGCTCGCGGGCAAGCAGCAGCTCGTGGTGCTCTCGCGCACGCAGCTCCACGGCGTCGATCCCGCGGAAGGCAAGTCGCTCTGGAGCCTCGAGATCCCGAGCTTCCGCGGCATGAACATCCTGACCCCGCAGATCGTGGGCGAGGACGGGGTCTTCACGGCGCCGTACGGCGGCAAGTCGCAGCTCGTGAAGATCGGCGCGGCCGACGGCGGCTTCACCGCGGCGCCCGTCTGGCAGAACAAGATCCAGGGCTACATGTGCTCGCCGGTCGTCGTCGACGGGCACGCTTACTACTTCACGCGCGCCAATCGCTTCACCTGCGTGCGCCTCGCCGATGGTGAGGAACGCTGGACCTCGGGCCCCACCGGCAACGAGTACTGGTCGCTCATCGCGCAGGGCCGCCGCATCCTGGCGCTCTCGAACGACGGCGAGCTGCGCTTGCTCGAGGCGAACCCCGAGGCCTACACGGTGATCGACGAGCTGCCGCTGGTCGAAGCCGAGAGCTGGGCGCACCTCGCCGCGGTCGACGGCCTGCTCGTGATCCGCGAGCTGAAGGCGCTCTCCTGCTTCGCTTGGAAGTAGAGCTCTCGACCTGGGAAAGAGCGGAGCACCGCGCATAAGATCCGGCCTCGGCGTTCCCCCACCCGAGGTCGCGACTTGGCTCCCCGCATCGGCAGCGTCCCCTTCCTCGTCGGCCGTCCGCTGGTCGAGCCGCTCGCGGAGCACGAGGAGGTGCTGCTCGAGGTGCCTTCGCTCCTGATCGAGCGCTTGCGCCGCGGCGAGCTCGACGTCGCGCTGGCGTCCACGATCGAGCTCTTCCGCACGCCGGGCACGGCCTGTGTGCGCGGCCCGGGCATCGTGGCCGAGGAGCGCGTGATGAGCGTCCAGCTCTTTTCGCGCGTGCCCTTCGAGGAGGTCCGCTCGCTCGCGTGGGATCCCGCGAGCCGCACCGGACAAGCGCTCTCGCACATCCTGCTCTCGGAGCGCGAGCGTCCGGCGTGTCGCTTCCTCCCGCTCGCCGTGGGCGAGGATCCTGCGTGCGCCGACGCCGACGCCTTCCTGCAGATCGGCGACGCGGCCCTGCGCTATACGCTCGGCGCCGCTCCGCTGCCGCGCGGTGTGCAATGGAACTACGACTTGGCGACCCTCTGGCGCGAGCGCACGGGCCTGCCGTTCGTGTTCGCCGTGTGGGTCGTGCGCCCGGGGGCGGAGCTCGGCGATCTGCCGCAGCGCTTGCGCGCCGCGCGCGACCGCGGCGTCGAGCGCTTGGAGTCGCTCGTGCAGCGCGCGGCGCGCGAGCTCGCGCTGCCGATCGAGGGCGTGCGCGACTATCTGATGCGCGCGTGCTCGTGGGATCTCGAGCGGCCCGGCGTGCTCGATGGCCTTCGGCTCTTCGGGCAGAAGGCGGCCGAGCACGGGCTCGTGCCGGTGCGCGCGGAGCTCGAGCTCCTCGGCTGAGCGACGAGCTCCACGCGCGCACTTGCAACGATCAGAAGCGCAGCTCGACGCTCGCCGGCGTCGAGGCGAAGGTCACGCTGCCCGTGCTGAAGTCCAGCACCAGGAACGCGTGGTGCGCGACGATCGTCGCGGGCAGGAACACCGCGCCGGGCGGCACCGAGAACGCGACGTTCGCGCGTCCGTTGCCATCGAGGGTGCCGAGGCTCGGGAAGAGCGTCGGCGCGTTCGGCACGATCAACGTGAACTCGAAGTACGGATCGAAGTTCAGCGGCAGCGTGAACGCTCCGAAGGGCAGGCCGGGCGTCGTGCCGCTGACGCTGCCGAGGACGAAGTAGGTCTGCCCGGCTCGAGCCGCTCCGGCGTCGAGCAGGAGGTTCTGCGTCCCGCCGAGGACCAGCATGAAGCCCTGCGAGTCGGAGCAGAGTGAGATGCGCGCGTTGGCATTGCCAGGGCTCGCGTCCTGCGGGCCGAAGCCGAGCGAGGTGCCGCCGTAGACCTCGCCGAGGGCGAAGTCGAAAGCGTAAGGACCAGGGGTCGTGCCGAGCACGTCAGCGGCGCCCCAGCAGAGCGGTTGCCCCAGCTCGTCTTCGCAGCGGAAGATCGTGTCCGGCGTGAAGTTCGAGCGCGGGAAGACGAAGCCGCCGGGAAACTCATCGGCGTACACCGAATCGCTCGTGCCGCCATCGGTGGTGCTCACCGCATCGACCACGGTGAACCCCGGGATCGGGCCATCGAGCGTGCCGTCGTTGCCGGCATCGAAGTCGGTGTTCACGGCCGGCAGCGTGCCGAAGCCGAGGAGGAA
Organism: Planctomycetota bacterium; assembly: GCA_016719295.1. Taxonomy (GTDB): domain Bacteria; phylum Planctomycetota; class UBA1135; order UBA1135; family JADKAF01; genus JADKAF01. Next base: position 3,239,421 of record JADKAF010000001.1, on the reverse strand, counting down.
GGTGATCGTGCCGTTCTCGATGTCGGGGCTGAAGTCCGCGATGTTCAACGTGGTCGCCGCGTCCGGAGCGGGCAGCAGCACCGTCGCCGCATCGCGCCAGAGGAAGAGGCCGTTCGCGCCGGTGGAGAACGCGCCGAGATCGAGCGCTTGATCGACGGTGCCCGACGCCGTCGTGTCGCCGTCGAGCATCAGGATGCCCCAGCCGGCGAGCGACGCATTTGGCGCGCCGCGGAGCTCGATCGCCTCCTGCCCGTTATCGGTGCCAGGCAGATCGACCAGGATCTCGGAGAGGTGGAACTGAGCGGACGCCGTGCTGGCGCCGAGCGCGGCGCAGAGGGCGGCGGAGAGGAAGCGGTGGGAATGCATGCGAGGGTCTCGAGCAAGGGGATCGGCGCCGCGTGATCGCGAGCGCGCAACTCCCGAGTCTCTCCGTCGCTGCTGAATCGAAGGCGTGTCGAGGGTGAAGTGAGCGTGAACCTCGAGTTCTAGAAGTGCGCAAAAACCCACCGCCGTCCGGCGGATCGGATCGAGCGGCTCGTGACCTCATCGACGTCCCGAGAGAGACGTCCCGCGATGCGAGCGCGACGCGCGACCCCTGCTCGCTCAAGGGCGGCGCACATAGAGCCCGTGGCTCATCGCGACGCCCTGCGCCGCCAGCGGATCGAGGAAGAGCGCCTGCAACCAGAGCTCGGTGCCGCTGGGCAGCGTGAGTAGGGAAGAGATGTCGCCCGTCGTCGCGAAGAAGCTGCCGGTGATCGGGATCGGGAGCTGCAGCGCGGGGATCAGGGTGCCGCCGAAGAAGGGCTGGCGCGCCTCCACGAGGCCAATCACCAGCGCGCCGGGGGCGCCGTTGGGTGCTGCGGCGAAGCGGAGCGTGGGGGCTTCCAATCCGTTCGCGAAGCCCGCGGCCTGGAGGATCGGCACGAGCCCGAAGCCGGTCGGAACGCCGCCGTCGAGGACCCAAGCGTCGAGGATCTGCTGCGCGGTGAAGGCCGCGGTGATGCGCATCGTGTTGCGGATGGAGCGCGCGTTGTCCTCCGTCGCCGTGCCCATCGCCTGGCCTTGGTGCACGACCGTCGGATTCGACCAGGTCGTGACGCTGGCACCCGGGGTGTACGACATCACCGTGCGCCACGCCGAATCGGGAGTGCGGTAGCCGAAGGAGTAGGAGTAGGCGCCCCGGTTCGCGTTCTGGCGATCGTGCGCGCAGCCCAGGTTGTGGCCCATCTCGTGCGCGACGACCGTGCCGCCGAGACAGGAGCGCACGTTCACGCTGAACGCGGAGGAGCGGAAGCCGCTGCCCGGCGAGGTCATGAGATAAGCGACGCCGCAGAACTGGCTCGAGAAGTCGGTGATCAAGGTGCAGAGGTCGGCGCCGTACTGGTTGCGGAGGCCGTGCACCTCGTCCATCACGCCGTCGTTGGTCGAGCGAAAGCGCGCTAGGTCGTTGCTCGTCCCGTCCTCGACGTAGCTCGTCTCGCGTGCGTGGACGAGACGGAAGCGCAGGTCGACGTTGGCGCGGAGATTCGCCTCGTTCGCGCGCTCGATGTCGCCGGCGATGACGGAGGCGAGAGCGGAAGCGCTGCCCTGCGTGCGGCGCGCGGCGGGCGTGAAGAAGGCGATCACGTCGATCGTGACGGCGGGGATGCTCTCCGGCTCGTTACTCGCGACGTGGAGCTCGTCCACGACCTCGTGCTCGGCGCCGCAGCCACACGGGCGCAGCTGCGCTTCTCGAACTTCGCGAACGAGGTGCGTCGCACTGGCGCCGTGCTGCGCGAGCGCGAAGCGCCGTTCTCCGTGCTCGAGCCAACCCGACGCGATCCCGTCCGAGCTCACGACGAACGCGCAGCGATCCTCGCTGCCGACGCGATGCCCGCGGAAGACGCGATAGAGCGGCTGCAGCTCGCTCCGCTCGAGCACGAGCTCGAGTCGCTCCGCGCCGAGCTCGACAGCGACGCCCAGCGGTCGCTCGGGGGCCGCGATCAGCGACTCCAACACCGCGAGATCGAGCTCGATCGCGTGCGCCGCGCCGAATGCGGGATGCGCGTGCTGCTGCTCCGCGATCCATTCGAGCGTCGCTGCGGGCGGGGCGGCGTGGGTACGCCAGAGCTGGGGCAGCTCTTCGGCGCGGGCGCTCAGCGCGAGCGCGGACGAAGCGCAGAGGAAGGACGCGAGGAGGGCGGGACGCTGCGCGGGGCGGAAGGCGGTTCGGAGCATGGTTCGCGACTCTGGGGCCGGCGATGCGCGCGGAGAGTTGCGCGCATGCTTGCGTCCCATGCTACGCCGTACGCTGCGCGCCGGCGCCAGTTCTCGAGAGAACGGCGTCGACGCGCCGAGCGTCTCAGCGACGCGTCGCCCCACCCTGCTGCTGCCCGACCTGCGCATACGCGCGCCAGCTCTCCTCCATCACCTTGTAGGCATCGGTGCCGGCCGGCACGCCGAGCACTTCGCCTAGCTTCGGCCGCCAGGCCTCGAGGTCGGTGCGCTCGTCCTTCGAGGCCGCGCACGCGGCGGAGAAGAGCGCGCGCGCCTTCAGGCGATGCTCGGCGAGGATCCAGTCGACGACGCTCCAGGACTTCGCGAGCGCGGGCGCGTCCATCTCGACGAGCTTCATGCGGAGGAGCGTGCCCATCGGCGGACCGTCGCTCAGCGCAAGCGAGTTGAACGCGGCGCGCATGCCTTCCTCGATGGGCTTCAGGCCTTCCTTCTCGGTGCTGCGCTTCTCGTAGGTCGAGGGCAGCGCGAAGGCGATGCAGGTCACTGTGTTGTGCGCGATGAACTCGTACGAGGTCCAGTAGGCCATGCCCTCCTCGAGCCACGCGGGGAGGTTGTGGCCGCCGCGCGCGAAGGCGAGCGAAGAGAGCGCGTGGCCCAGGCGATGCGCGACGATGCCCTCGAAGTCCTGATCGAAGCGCCAGAACTCGAGGAAGTCGACGCCGAACGCGCCGCGCGCGCCTTGGCCCGCGGCGTCGATGCGGCGCTGGCGGTTGCTGTCGTTGCCGTAGCTCTTCCCGTAGTACTCCTCGAAGTAGCGCACCGAGAGCGGCACGTCGTTCGGGAGGAGGAAGTACTCCTGGAAGAGCTTCTCCGGGATGGGGTCGACCTCGTCGGGACCGAGCGTCGGATCGATGATCGCGGCGCGGAAGCCCTCGACGATGCGCTCGCCCGTGACGAGGCCGTTCTCGATCTCGGACTTCGAGATGCCGGCGTGCGCGAACGCGCGGAGATGGCGCGTCTCGGCGCCGAAGAACGAAGGCGGCGCGCCGAAGCTCTTCGCCGCGGCGTCCAGCTTCTCGGGGACCGGGCTCTCCTTCAGCGTCGACTTCGCCGACTCGAAGCGCTGCGTGGAGGACTCCTTCGCCGCCTTCTCGAGGCGCTTCTTCAGGTCCTTCTCGAGGAGCCGCGCGGCCTCGGGATAGATCGTGTTCTCCAGCCAGCCGATCAGGCCCTCGACCTGCGTGAGATAGCGGCGATGCGCGGGGAACCACTCGGGAGCGCCGAGGGCGATCGCGTTGAGCTCCGCCTCCAGCTCGAGCAGGTTCGCCTTCTTGCGCAGGTACTCCTCGCGCAGGCCTTCGCAGCTCTGGTAGGGGAAGACGAGGTGGTAGTGCGCGCCGATCTCCTTGATCGAGACCGCGAGCTCGAACTTCTTGTTGGTGAGCGTGCGCTCGCCCTTCTTGTTCGTGCGCGTGAGCTCGAGCTCGGGCTTCGCGGGATCGGGGACGAGGAGCACGATCGACTCCACGTTCGCCGGCCGCGTGATCATCGGCGGGTTCTTGGTGAGGTCGACCTCGAGGCCGCTCAGCACCTGGCCCAGCAGGATGAGCTTGCCGCCGCGCTCGACGAGGCGCGGCTTCAGCGTCTTCAGGAGCTTCTCGTTGGTGATCTCGAGGCCGACGATCTGCGCTTCGAGCGGTTCACTCGCGCAGGCGACGACGAGGAGCGCGCCGACGGAGCGGCGGAGGAGCGAGGTGGCGGCGTGAGGCATGGTCGAGTGGAGACGGGCGGGGATCAGAGCTTCCATCCGGCGCGCGGCTCGCGGCCGACGAACGCGTTCGCCTCGGGGACATCGGGCGAAGTGAGCTTCGCGTGGTCCCAGCTCATAGGCTTGCCGGCGCGGTAAGCAACGTTGCCGAGCAGGATCGTCTCGCTGAGCAGCCCGGCGTAGGCGAACGAGCAGGTGGTCTGTCGGTCTCCCTCGCCCTTGCAGGCGCGGATCCACTCCTGATGGTGGCCGACGGAAGCGGGGATGCTCTTCTCCGGAGCGGTGAAGTCCTTCCACTGCGCTTCCGGCAGCAGGAGGAGGCGTCCGTAGTCTGCCAGCAGCATGCCTTTCTCGCCGACGAAGAGGACGCCGTTGCCCCAGTCGGGCACCTGCTTCTCCTGCACGAGCTTCGGCCGGCGATCGGTGTCGTACCAATGCAGCGTCAGCGCGCCGCGCTTCCCGCGCGCGGGGAAGTCCCACGCGACGTGGAGGTTCGGCGGCGTCGTCTCCGCGTGGCGCTCGGGGCCGTCCGCGCTCACCTTCGTCGGGTGATCGAGCTCGAGCGCCCAGAACGCGAGGTCGACGAAGTGGCAGCCCATGTCGCCGAGCGTTCCGCCGCCGAACTCCCACCAGCGGCGCCAGCCGGCGGGGTGGTAGTCGGGGTGATAGGGCCGCGCGGGAGCGGGGCCGAGCCAGAGCTCCCAGTCGAGGTTCGCCGGAACCGCGGGCGTCTCCTTCGAGCGCTCGCCGCCGGACCACGTCTTGCCACACCAGACGTGCACTTCCTTGATCGCGCCGAGCACGTTCGCGCGCACGAGCTCGACCACGCGGCGGTAGTTCTCGCCGGCGTGGATCTGCGTGCCCATCTGCGTCGCGACCCCGGCCTGCGCCGCGAGGGTGCGCAGCTCGCGCGCCTCGGCGATCGACCACGCGAGCGGCTTCTCGCAGTAGACATGCAGCCCTTGCTTGAGAGCCAGGGCGCTCGGCAGGTAGTGCGTGTGGTCGGGCGTCGAGACCACGACCGCGTCGAAGCCGCCGCGCTCGAAGAGCTTGCGGAAGTCGCGGAACTCCTTCGCTCCGGGGAAGCGCTGCGTCGCGCGCGAGAGGTTCCCGGCATCGACATCGCAGAGCGCGAAGATCGTCTCGCTCGCGACCTCGTTCAGGTTGTCGCCGCCGCGACCGCCGCAGCCGATGACGGCGAGATTCAACTTCTCGAGCGAGCTACCGTGGCGGCGCGCGAAGAGGCCGGGCGCGCTCCAGAGAGTGGCGGAGGCAGCGAGGCTGTGCTGCAGGAAGACGCGGCGAGACGGCAGACGGCTCATCGAGGGCTCCTCGGGCTTCGTTCCGATGGACCTCGTTTCTCGCCTGCCCGGACGTACGGTGCCAGGAACTTTTCACCGGGGTCTCTGACCCCGGTGACAGCAACTCAGCGCCGGGGTCGCCGACCCCGGTGACAGCAACTCTGCACCCGGGTCGCCGACCCCGGTGACCGCAACTCAGCATCGGTGTCTCCGACCCCGATGAAAATGCTCCTGGCACCGTACGTCCGGGGTCGCCGGAGTGGGCGGTTGGGGAGATGGGGGTGTCAGAAGAGGCCGATGGTCAAGCGCTCGGCGTTGGTGGCGGTGAGCTCGAGCAGCGCGCCGCCGGGGGTGAGCTCGACGGGGAGCATCTGGTGATAGAACTGGCCGCCGACCAGGTCGTAGCTGAGCGGCAGCGGTGCCGAGATCTCGGCGCTGCCGCCGCTCGTCGGGAGCGCGTAGAGGAAGTCCATCGCGACGTGCCAGGTGCAGCCGGGGACGCCTTCGGCGAACACCGCGTCGAGCGGGATCGAGAGCGTCGAGAGACCGATCAGCGAGATGGCAAAGCCATTCGTCGGCAAGCCCGTGGCGCGGGCGCGATAGGTGCCGCCGACCCAGGGGAGCGAAGTCACGGAGAGCAGGTTGGCGCCGCCCGAGCTCGCGCAGCCCGCGCCGATGGTCGTCTGCGCGGCGGGGCAGTTCGTGTGGAGTCGTGCGTAGCTCGCCGCGCCGTCGATTCCCAGGTTCGTGAACTGGCCACCGAGCTCCAGGTGATCGCCGTTCCAGAGGAGGTCGCGCACGAGGCCGTTCACGGGGCCGACCACCGCTTCCCACGTCGAGCCGCTCCAGCGGGCCAAGCCGGCGTGCGTGAAAGGCCCACCCAGCGTCGTGAACTCTCCGGCGATCGCGAAGCCGCCGTCGGGCAGCGCTTCGATGCTGCGGACACCGTTGCCGGTCGGCGCGATCCCCGCGCCCACCGCGCTCCACGTGTTACCGCGCAGCATGGCGATCCCATTCGCCGCGACGCCGCCGATCGAAGTGAACGAGCCCGCGATCACGAGCGCGCCATCGTTCGTCTCGCCGACGGCGGTGACGCGGCCGTTCGGATTCCCTCCGGTGGTCACGGGGTTCCAGCCGGTGATCGGACTGTACTTCACTAGGTTGGTCCCCACCGCGGGGCCGAGCAGCGACGTGAAGCTCCCGCCGATCACGACGTCGCCGTTCGCGCGCTCGTACATGACCTCGACCTGCGTCGAGAGGTCGGGCTCGGCGAGGCGCCACCAGGTGAATCCATCCCAGAGGCAGAACGCGCGCACGCTGCCGACGATGCCGTAGGCGAAGACGTGGCCGTTCTGCAGCACGGCCATCGCGCTCGAGTTGTTCGGCATGCTCCCCCAGGTCGGGAACACGCTCCAGCTCGAGCCGTTCCAGAGCAGGAACGCGGGATTCCCTATGCCATCGAGATTGGTGCCCGTTCCTGCGATCAGCAGATCGCCGTTCGGGAACACGTCGATCAAGCGGCATTCCCCGCCGAAGGTCGCGCGAGCGAACGGCTGCCAACGCCCATTGGCGAAGCGCTGCGCGACATGCCAGCCGTCGGGCGTCGCGAAGCCTCCGACGGCGATCGGTGCGCCCGTGCCATCGAGCGCCAGCGCGCGGATCGTCGCGGTCGTCGTGGCGCGCAACCCGCTGCCGACGAAGGTCCACGCGCGCCCGTCGTGGAGCGCGGGATAGCAGTCGACGAGCGAGCTCGTGGGCGTGGGGCGCGTGTGCAGCGCCGTGAAGATCTCTCCGCCGGGCAAGGCGAGCAGCGCGCGCTGGAAGCCCGGCGCGTAGGTGAAGAGGTTGTGATAAGCACTCGCGGTGACATCCGTCTGGCGCTGCCAGGCGCTGCCATTCCAGCGCGCGAGGTCGTACATCGCCGTCGAGGTCCCGATCACGGTGGAGAAGTCGCCCGCGATCAGGAGATCGCCGTTGGAGGCGATCTCGACTTCGAAGACGTCGCCGCCGGCGCCACCGGCGGGACCGATGTAGCCCCACTGCGCGCCGTCCCAGCGCCTCAGCGACGAACCCGTGATCGGCTGCCGCGCGCCGCCGGCGATCAGCGCTCCGTCATTGGCGATGGCGAGGTCGTAGATGTCGTTGGTCGAGCCCGCCCCCAGCGGGGCCCAGAAGCCACCGCTCCAGCGCGCGATGCGCGGCGTGCTCTGGCCTCCGGCCGTCGTGAAGCTGCCACCGACGTAGAGCGCGCCGTTCGGTGCGACCGCGAGCGCCGCCACGTAGCCGTTCGTCCCGCTGCCGCCGAGTGAAGACCAGGCGCTGCCGTCCCAGCGTGCGAGGTTCCCGCACGGGACTCCACCGGCAGAGCTGAAGATGCCTCCGGCCGCGATCGAGTCGTCGCTGAGACGCACCAGGCACTCGACGAGCCCCGAGGTTCCGCCGCCGACGCTGCTCCAGCTCGTGCCGTCGAAGCGCGCGATGTTGCTGGCGGAGACGTTGCCGATCTGGCCGAACTGTCCGCTGACGAAGAGCTCGCCGTTCGCACGCGTCTCGATCGCGCGGATCTCGCCGGCGAACGCGGCGTTCTCGGGACCCACGGCGCGCCAGGTCCCGCTCGCGCGGTCCCACCAGACCACCGGCGCGCGCACGCCGGCGAGCTGCGTGAAGCTGCCGCCGCTCAACAGGCGCTGCTCCAGCGGACCGGCGCCATCCGGATCCCAGAGCGCCGAGGCCAGGATCATCCCGGCGGTCTTGGGATCGAGGCCGCCCGGGAGCGGCGTCGGGAAGCACTGCGAGTGGAGCGCGCCGCCGCTGGCAGCGGCGAGGCACGCGAGACCGGAGAGAGCGCGAACGACGGAGAGCACGCGACGCATGGACGACCTCGAGGAGAGCTGCGGCACCCGACCGATGGGGGCCTCGTCCGCGTTCACACGGATTCACTCGGTCGGGGATCAGCCCGCGCCGCTTTTCCTCGCGCGCTCTCGGGGATCTCGGCGCGAGCTCAGCGCCCGCTCTGGATCTGCTGGAGGATCTTCTCGGTCTGCGCGCGCAGCGAGCTCGTCGGTTCGAGGATCGCGCGCCCGAGCTCCGCCGCCCGTTGGGCCGCCTCGAGCGCCTCCTCGGGGCGCGAGGTCCGCAAGAGCGCCACGGCTCGATTCGCGCCGCAGCGAACCGCGAGGGGATGACCCTCGGGGAAGAGGCGCTCCAGCATCGCGAGCGCCTCTCCGAGCAGAGCCTCGGCGTCCCCGTCGCGACGCAATCCGAGGAGCAGGTCGGCGAGATTCGCCAGGGCGCCGGCGACCTGGTGGTGATCGCCGGTGGCATTGCGCCGGTAGAGCGCCAGCGCTTCGCGCAGCGCTGCCTCGGCTTCGGCGGCTCGGCTACACGCTTGATGGGCGAACGCGACGCTCGTCCATCCGATCGCGAGGTCGGCGTGATCGGTCGGCAGCGTGCGGCGGAACATCTCGAGCGCTTCCTGCGCCAGCGGCTCCGCTTCGGCCGGGCGGCGCTGGGCGAGCAGCGACTGGGCCAGGTTGGCGAGGGCGCGCGCCGTGAGCGGGTCACCTCCGGGGCGGAGACGGCGCCGCATCTCGAGCGCTTCGCGAAAGCTCGCCTCCGCCTCCGCGCTGCGGCCCTTCGTCTGCAGCAGCGAGCCTAGGTTGTTCAGCGCCGAAGCGATCTCCACGTGATCCTCGGGATGCAGGCGGCGCTCCATCGCGAGCGCTTCGCGGTAGTGCGCCTCGGCTTCGTCGAGCCGCCCGCGATGTTGCAGCACGACGCCGAGGCCGCGCAGCGCGTACGCGAGCTCGCTGTGATCGCCCGGCTGCTGCGCTCTTCGCGCGTCGAGCACCGCGCGGAAGAGCGGCTCGGCTTCGCTCGTGCGTCCGAGCCGATCGAGGTGGATCGCGACGAGCATGCGCGCGCGCGCGGCGTCGACGGCGTGCGTGGGGCCCGCCGCGTCGTAGAACGCGAGGGAGCGCTCCGCGAGCTGCAGACCTTCGGCGGGGTGATCGTTGCCGAGCAGGGTGCGCGCGACGCGCATCTGCACCTCGGCCTCGGACTCCGGATGCTGGCGCAGCGCTCCGGCGTCGAGATCCTCGACGACGCGCTGCATGACCTCGGAGACGCGCCGATCGACGCTGCCGCCTTCCAGCGGATCGCCGGAGGCGAGCGCGGAGAGGAGGATCTCGCTGAACGCTTCCGCGCGGCGCCGGGCCTCTTCGGCTTCGCCTTGCGAGCGTAGCGCGCGCACGAGGCCGAGGCTCGTGCCGACGATGCCGCCGATCAGCAAGAGGAGCATCGCGGCGGCGGCGAGCAACGCGGCGCGGTTGCGGCGCGCGAAGCGCGCGCCGCGGTAGGCGAAGCTCGGCGCGCGCGCGAGCACGGGCTCGCCGCGGCGGTAGCGCTCCAAGTCCTCGGCGAGCGCGCTCACCGTCGGATAGCGCTCGGCGCGCTCCTTCGCGAGGGCCTTCAGCGCGATCCAGTCGAGATCGCCGCGCAGCGCGCGAGCGAGGCTCTGCGGATCGGTGCGGCGCGCGCGCGCGATGGCTTGGACTCGCTCGCTCCCCTCCGCGATGCGCAGCGAAGGGCGCGGCGGAACCTCGCTCTGGATGCGCTGGAGCAGCGCGGGCAAGCCGAGCTGTCGCGTCGTCTCGCGCTCGAGCGGCGTCGTTCCCGCGAGCAGCTCGTAGAGCACGGCGCCGAGCGAATAGATGTCGCTCCGCGTGTCGATGTCGAGCTCGCCCGCGGCTTGCTCGGGGCTCACGTACTCGGGCGTACCGAGGAAGAGCCCGCGCTCGCGCGTGATGTCCGCATCGAGTTCGAGCGGCTGCAGCGCCTTCGCGATGCCGAAGTCGATGACCTTCGGGAGCGGTGAACCGTCGACGGTCGCGACGAGCAGGTTCGAGGGCTTGAGATCGCGATGGACGATGCCCTTCTGATGCGCGTGCAGCACGGCGCCGCAGATGCGCAGGAAGAGCTGCAGCCGCGCCGCGAGATCGAGCTGCTGCTCGTCGCAGTAGCGCCCGAGCGGCACGCCCTGGACGCGCTCCATCGCGAAGAACGGGCGACCTTCCGCGGTGATGCCGGCGTCGAGCACGGTGGCGATGCAGGGATGGCTCATCAGCGCCAGCGTCTGGCGCTCGGCCGCGAAGCGCGCGAGCACTTGCCGCGAGTCCATGCCCGGCTTCAGCACCTTCAGCGCGACGACGCGGCGCACGGGCTCGAGCTGCTCCGCCTCGTACACCGCGCCGAAGCCGCCCTCGCCGAGCAGACCGAGTACGCGATAGCGATCGATCTCTGCGGGCAGCGCGCGCGCTCTCTCCTCGTCGAGCAGGGCTGCGAGCTGCTCGTGCACCACGCGTTCGGCGATCGCGCTCGGCGCGCCGTCATGCGCGAGGAGCCGCTCCACGGCAGCGCGCAGCTCGGCGTCCTCGCCGCAGCGCTGCGCGAGGAAGCCCGCGCGCTCCTCGAGCGGCAGATCGCAGGCGTCGAGGAAGAGCTCCTTCGCGCGGCGGTGCAGCTCGGCGTTCACGCGTCCGTCCGCGGCGCCGTGGGCTCCGCGCCGTCGCCACCGGGTTCTCCGAGCTCGGCCGCGAGCCACGCGCGGGCCGCGCGCCATTCGCGCTTCACCGTCGCCGTCGAGATCGACAGCACCTCCGCGACCTCCTCGACCGAGAGGCCCGTGAAGGTGCGCAGCTCGACGACGCGGTACTGCTGCGGATCGAGCTCGGCGAGCTTCGCGAGCGCTTCGTGGAGGCAGAGCGCATCCACGTCGCGCGATGCGCGCGCATCGGCGAGCTGCTCGGAGAGCGTCACCTTCACGCGGCCCTCGCCCCCGCGCTTCGCGGCCTGCGCGTCGCGCGCGTGGTTCGCGAGCACCTGCCGCATGGCCGTCGCGGCGACGGCGAAGAAGTGCGCGCGGCCTTGCCAGCCGTCGGGGGGCGCGCGCACGAGCTTCAGGTAGGCCTCGTGCACCAGCGCCGTCGCCTGCAAGGTGTGCTCCGGAGCGGCGCGCCGCATGTGGCTCTGCGCGAGGCGGCGGAGCTCGTCGTAGACGAGCGGCAGCAGCTCGCTGGCCGCCGAGCCGTGGCCCTCGGCTGCGCGCTCGAGCGCGCGCGTGATGTCTTCGGGAGTGAGCGGGGACATGCGGCTCGGCCCAATCTACGAGCTGCGAGGTGCTCGGCGCACCTGCGCACTCCTGGTCCGCGCGTTCCCCGCCCGACGCGCCCGCTCAGCTCAGATGGATGTCGAGGCCCGGGGAGAGCGCGAGGCTCGGCCCCGTGGCGAGCCACTGGCAGTAGCTGTGGGCGCCGACGAGCAGCGGATCCGCGGGGATCGGCGCAGCGAACGAGGCGCTGCCGCTCGGCGCCGCGACGGGGAAGGAGAGGTCCGGGAACGGCGCCAGCGCGCAGCCCGGCCCGAGCAGCGAGCTCAGGTCGAGCGGGAAGATCCCGAACACGTGCGTCGTGAAGCCGACGACGAGGGTCGCGGTGCTGCCGGCCGGCAGCCCGGCGAGGGTGATCGCGTAGCTCGCGTTGCCGAGGGCGGGCGCGCTGTTGCCGTCGATCGCGGGGACCCCGCCCGAGGTAGAGCAGCCGAAGTCGTAGCGCGTGTTCACCGCGCGCTGCGGCGTCCAGGAGACGAGCGGTCCGCGCGGCGCGATCGGCACCACGCGCGAGTAGAGCCGGAGATCGTCGAGGTCGTAGGAGCGCAGGTAAGGCACCCCGCTGCTGCTCGCGCTACCGCCGAACTCGAGGGTGCGCACGCTGCGCATGCGGAAGGTCCTCGGTGTAAAGGACTGGCTCGCGTTCACGACGCCGTTGATGCGCCACTCCGCGGTGCCGGCGTTGTCATCGACGACGAGCGCGACGTGCGTCCAGACGCCGAGCGGGCTGTCGGCGCCGCCGTTCGAGCGCAGGCGCGTGGCCGGGATGGAGATCGAGAGTTCGAACGAGTTTAAGAGCGCACCTCCGGTCTCGATCTTCGCCTCGGCGCCGAAGCTCGCGACGCGCATCGTCTCCGGGCCGTGCGCTCCGACGCGGCGTTGCCACCACGCGAGCGTCCACGCGCCGCAGAGCTCGACGGGCCAGCCCGTGTCGAAGAGGTGGCTCGCGGGGTTCGCGGCGTTGGCGGCGACGCAGCCGAAGCCGGGCTCGTTCGCTTGGAAGCCGGCGCGATTCGCCGCACCTTGCCACGTGCTCACCGGGAAGGTCCCGAAGCTCGGCGCGAAGCTCGTCGAGGCCGCGTTGAAGGCGCGGTTCCCGCGCAGCTCGTCGAAGTGGAAGTTCAGGATCTCCGCCGACTGCGTGTTCGAGGTCGGCGGTGCGAAGACGTGGACGAGCTGCGTCGCGAGGCGCTCGCTCGCGGCGCCGCCGGCGTCGCGGACGCGCAGGCGCACGGTGTAGCTGCCCGGCGCGGTGTAGGTCGCCGTCGCCGAAGGACCGCTGGCATCGAAGATGCCGTCGTTCTGGAAGTCCCAGGCGATCGAGGCGATGCCGCCCGGATGCGTCGTGAAGCTGCGGTCGTTGAGCTGCACCGCGAGCGGGGAGAAGCCGCGCACGCGCGAGGCGCCGAAGTCGGCGTGCACGCCGCTGAAGGGCGAGTACTCGAGGCGCGCGACCGGCACGGCATCCGCGAGCGGGTAGATGTCGATGAAAGCCGAGACCGGATTGTTGCGCCGAAGGTAGTCGCTCCCGCCGACGGTGCCCAACGCGCCGCTGGCGAGCTCGAGCCCGAGCCCGAGTGGGTTCGGCTGGCCGCCGCGGCTGGGCGTCGCGACTTCGACGAGCAGGTCGCGCCCGAGGCCGGGGTGATAGACGTACCCCGTCGCCGAGGGGAACGAGAGCACGAAGGGCCGCGGCCCGGGACCCGCGGAGGTTCCCGACGCCAAGGTGTAGTCGCCCTGGAAGAGCTCGACCGGCCACGAGGCGAAGTTGTCCTCGAAGTATCGGCGGTAGCTCTGCGCGCGATAGTCGACCGACGCGGTGGCGAGGGCGACGCGCAGGTCGAGATAGGTGACGGCATTCCAGCTCGTGACGTTCGCGGGGGGCCGGAACGCGATCGAGTGGATGCGGATCGGGCCGCTCGCGGCGAACTCGCTCGCGTCGTAGACGAAGTGATGGCGCTGCGGCTCGGCGACGCGGAACGGCTCGTTGCTGCCGCTGTTCCCGAGCGTGCTCTCGAAGCCCGCGGGCAGCGTCTGCGATTGGGTCTGCGCGGCGAGAGGCGTGGCGCAGGGAAAGAGCAGGAGCGCGGAGCGCAAGCGCAGCGGGAGGGAGGGCATGGCGGGAACCCGAGTTCGACGTATTGCGGTCGGCAGACGCGAAGCGCGGCCCGCGAGGGACAGGTCCTTCCGCGCGCCGCCGCGCTGCCGCTTCCGATGGTGTGGCGCGGAGAGCGCGCGACGCTGAGCTCCGCCTGGGCCTTGCGGGGGGAGGCACCGGCTCTCGAAGCGCGCTAGGATCGCGCGCCCTTCCCGGCGGCGCCTCGTGCGTCGTCCGGTTCTCCCTCCGTCCGAGCCCCACGAAGAGCGTGCGAAACCTCGTCCTCCTGGCCGGAGTCGGCCTCGCCGCGGCGCTGTCGCCCGGCGGTCTCGCGGCGCAAGCTCCTGCTGCTGCGCCGCCGGTCGATGCCGTGCGCTACGGCCGCGACGTGCGGCCGATCCTCTCGGACCGCTGCTTCCGCTGCCACGGCCCCGACGCGACGCAGCGCAGCGCGGAGCTGCGCCTCGACACGCGCGAGGGAGCGCTCGCGCCGCGCGACGGCGGGGCCGCGATCGTGCCGGGCGCGCCGGAGCGGAGCGTGCTGCTCGCCCGCGTGGCGAGCGACGATCCCGAGGAGCGGATGCCGCCGCCGGAGTCGCACAAGCGCGCGCTCTCGAAGGTCGAGATCGACCTGCTCTCGCGCTGGATCGCGGAGGGCGCCGCTTACGAGGAGCACTGGTCCTTCGTGCCGCCGAAGGAAGTCGCAGCTCCGGCCGTGAAGAACGAGGCCTGGTGCGCGAACGGCATCGACCGCTTCGTGCTCGCCGAGCTCGAGCGCCGCGGCCTCGAGCCCAGCCCGCCGGCCGAGAAAGAAGTCGCCCTGCGGCGACTCTTCCTCGATCTCACCGGGCTGCCGCCGACGCCGCAGGAGCTCGACGCGTTCCTCGCCGATCCCGACCCGCAGGCGCTGCGCGGGTGGAGCCGGCGCTTGCGCGAAGAGGAGCCCTACCGCACGCGCTACGCGGAGCGCATGGGCGGCGCGTGGCTCGACCTCGCGCGCTACGCCGACACCTGCGGCATCCACATGGATGCGGGCCGCCAGATCTGGCCCTATCGCGACTGGGTGCTGCGCGCGTTCGGCGACGATGTGCCCTTCGATCGCTTCCTCACCGAGCAGATCGCGGGGACCTGCTGCCGGAGCCCACGGTCGATCAGAAGATCGCGACGGGCTTCCTCCGCGCGCACGTGACGACCGATGAGGGCGGCGCGATCGACGAGGAATATCTCGTCGAGTATGCGGCGGATCGCGCGACCACGGTCTCGTCGGTGTTCCTCGGGCTGACGATGGGCTGCGCGCGCTGCCACGATCACAAGTACGATCCGCTGACGCAGGGCGACTTCTACTCTCTCTACGCGTTCTTCAACTCGAACGAAGAGCCGGGGCTCTATTCGCAATCGCCGGATCCGAACCGCGCGCACGAGCCCTTCCTCACCGTGCCGACGCCGGAGCAGCAGCGCGCCGCCGACGGGCTGCGATCGCTGGCGCAGGCTTTGCGCGAGGAGCTCGCGCGCGAGACGCCGGAAGATCTCGCCGCGCGCGCCGAGTTCCTGCAGAGCCTGCCGCTGAAGGCCGGCCTCGCGTGGGCGCCCCTCGAGCTGATCGGCGCGCGCTCGCTCGAGGGCGCCGCCCTCGCGATCGAGCCCGACGGCTCCGTCTTCGCGAGCGGGGAGAACCCCGCGCAGGACGAGCACCATCTCGAGCTCCGCACCGTGCGCCGTGGGCTCCGCTTGCTCGCGCTCGAGGCGCTCGCCGATCCGCGCTTGCCCGGCGGCAAGGTCGGCCGCGCGCCGAACGGCAACGCGGTGCTGGAGTCGGTCGAGCTCGAGGTGGCGCCGGCGAGCGATCCGCAGCGCAAGGAGCGCGTGAAGCTGAGCTGGGCCTGGGCCGATCACGAGCAAGGTGACGGCGACTACCGCGCGACGAACGTGCTCGCGTCCGGCGACGGGCTCGGTTGGGCCGTGGATGCGCATCGCAAGGACGGCGATCGCCTGCTGCTCTTGCTCGCGGAGAAGCCCTTCGGCTTCGATGGCGGCAGCGTTCTCACGCTGCGCCTGGGCTACCGCACCCAGTATTCGCAGCACGTGCTCGGCCGCGTGCGCGTCAGCCTCGCCGCGCTCTCCGATCGCGGCGCGGAGCTCTTGCCGATCGGCCGCAGCGGCTGGCACCGGGTCGGTCCGTTCCAAGCGGACACGAGCGACGAGGCCTTCGATCGCGCGTTCGGCCCCGAGCAAGGCGAGCGCGTCGACCTCGCCGCGCGCTTCGGCGCCGAAGGGAAGCTCGCCTGGCGCGCCGAGCCGGGGCTGCGCGACGGGCAGAGCTTCCGCTTGGAGGAAGGGAAGCTCGCGACCTACGTCGCGACGCGCTTCTATGTTCCTTCCGCGCGCCAGGTCGAGCTCTCGCTCGGCAGCGACGACGGCTTCCGCCTCTATCTCGATGGCGAGGAGGTCGCGCAGCGCCGCGTCGATCGCGGGGTCGCTCCTGATCAAGATCGCGCGACCATCGCGCTGAAGCCGGGCGTGCATTGGCTCGTGATGAAGATCGCCAACACGGGCGGAGCGGGCGCGGTCTACCTGCGCCCGCAGCCGAACGCGGGCGAGCTGGCCGGCGATCTGGCGCTCGCCTTGCTGCCCGCCGAGGCGCGCGACGCGCGTTATGGCGCGCGCGTCGCCGAGGCGTGGAAGGCCGCGTATTCGAAGCGGCATACGCAGACGCGCGAGCAGCTCGCGGCGGCGGAGCGCGACTTGAAGGCGCTCGAGGATCGCTTCGCCCGCACGATGGTGATGAAGGAGCGGAGCGAGCCGCGTCCGGCCTACGTGCTGACGCGCGGCGCCTACGATCATCCCGATCGCTCGCGGCCTGCGCCGCGCGCCGTCCCGGCAGCTCTCGGGCGCTTGCCCGAGGGCGCGCCCGTCAATCGCCTCGGCCTCGCGCAGTGGCTCGTCGCGCGCGAGAACCCGCTCGTCGCGCGCGTCACCGTGAACCGCCTCTGGGAGTGGATCTTCGGGCAAGGGCTCGTGCGCACGAGCGAGGACTTCGGGATCCAAGGCGAGTGGCCCTCGCATCCCGAGCTCCTCGACTGGCTGGCCATGGAGCTCATACGCAGCGGCTGGCGCCTCTCCCACGTGATCGAGCTCATGGTCACGAGCTCGACCTACCTACAGAGCTCGGTGCGCCGTCCCGAGCTCGACGCGATCGACAGCGAGAACCTGCTGCTCGGGCGCTCGCATCGCCGCCGCCTCTCCGCGGAGTCGATCCGCGATCAAGCGCTGTACTTATCCGGCCTGCTGGTCGAGCGCCTCGGCGGACCTTCGGTGAAGCCGTATCAGCCCGACGGCCTCTGGCAGGAGGTCGCGATGCTGCAATCGAACACGCGCATCTTCCAGCGCGACGAAGGCGAGGCGCTGTGGCGTCGCTCGCTCTACACCTACTGGAAGCGCGCGTGCCCGCCGCCGGCCTTGATGGCCTTCGATGCGCCGACGCGCGAGTTCTGCACGACGCGGCGCAGCATCACGAACACGCCCTTGCAGGCGCTGGTGCTGTGGAACGACGAGCAGCACGTGGAGGCCGCGCGCGAGCTCGCCGAGCGCACCTTGCGCGAGGCGCGCGAGGACCACGCGCGCTTGACCACGCTCTACCGCCGCACGACGGGCCAGAGGCCGGATGCGCGGACGATGGAGCGCTTGGCAGAGGCGCTCGCGCACTTCCGGCAGCGCTACGACGGAGCGCCGCACGATGCGCGGCGTTTGCTCGCGGTCGGCATGGCGCCCCGCGATGGCGAGCTCGGCGACGTCGAGCTCGCGGCGTGGACGATGATCGCGAGCGCCTGTCTGAACCTCGACACCACGATCTCGCGGAGCTGAACCCCACTCAGCGGAGACGACGCATGGATCCCTTCCTGGAACGCGCTCATCAGCTCTCCCGCCGCCGCTTCTTCGGGCGCGGCGCGGCCACCATCGGCGCCGCTCTCGGGGGCGCGTCGCTGGCGCAGCTCTTCGGCGCTCGCGGCGCGAGCGGCTCTCCGCTCTCGCGCGTGCGAGGCGATGAGCGCTTGCCGCACTTCCGCCCGAAGGCGCGGCGCGTGATCTACCTGCACATGGAGGGCGGTCCGAGCCAGCTCGACCTCTACGACTACAAGCCGGGGCTCCGCGCGCGCTTCGATCAGGACCTGCCCGACTCCGTGCGCCAGGGGCAGCGGCTCACCGGCATGACCTCGGGGCAATCGCGCTTCCCCGTGGCGCCGTCGATCTTCCGCTTCGATCGCTACGAGAACAACGAGGACGGGGTCTACCTGAGCGAAGC
This sequence comes from Planctomycetota bacterium, assembly GCA_016719295.1. Classification (GTDB taxonomy): domain Bacteria; phylum Planctomycetota; class UBA1135; order UBA1135; family JADKAF01; genus JADKAF01. Next base: position 3,221,571 of record JADKAF010000001.1, on the reverse strand, counting down.
GATCCCGCGCACCGCGAGCTTGGCGAAGGAGCTCTGCCTCGTGCGCTCGATGCACACCGAGGCGATCAACCACGAGCCCGCGATCACCTTCATCCAGACGGGCACGCAGCAGCCGGGGCGGCCGTCGTTCGGCGCGTGGGCCAGCTACGGCCTCGGCTCGATGAACAAGGACCTGCCGTCCTTCTGCGTGCTGATCACGCAGGGCTTCGGCAACATGCAGGCGCTCGCGGCGCGCTTCTGGGGGGCTGCGTTCCTCCCGAGCGAGCACCAGGGCTGCAAGCTGCGCAGCGCGGGCGATCCGGTGCTCTACCTCAACGATCCGCCCGGGGTCACGAGAGCGGACCGCCGCAAGTTCTTGGACCTCGTCGCCGCGCTGAACGAGGACGAGGCGCGCCGCACGCTCGACCCCGAGGTCGAAGCGCGCATCGCGCAGGCCGAGATGGCCTACGCGATGCAGATGTCGGTGCCCGAGCTCACGAACTTCGCCGACGAGAGCGAAGCAACGCTCGAGCTCTACGGGCCGGATGTGCGGAAGCCCGGCACCTTCGCCGCGAACTGCCTGCTCGCGCGCCGCCTGGCCGAGCGCGACGTGCGCTTCATCCAGGTCTACATGCGCGGCTGGGACGCGCACGGGAACTTGCCGACGGAGATGCGCGCGCAGTGCCAAGCCGTCGACCAAGCGCAGGCGGCGTTGCTCGTCGACCTGAAGCAGCGCGGGCTCCTCGACGACACGATCGTCGTCTGGGGCGGCGAGTTCGGCCGCACGGTCTACTCGCAGGGCACGCTCACGCAGACGAACTACGGCCGCGACCACCACCCGCGCTGCTTCTCGATGTGGATGGCCGGCGGCGGCATCCGCCCCGGCGTCGTGGTGGGGGAGACCGACGACTACTCCTACAACATCGTCGCGAACCCGATCGACGTGCACGACCTGCACGCGACGCTGCTCCATCTCCTCGGCTTCGATCACGAGCGCCTGACCTACTTCCACCAGGGCCGCGACTACCGGCTCACCGACGTCTTCGGCAAGGTGCGGCCGGAGCTCTTGGCCTGAGCTCTGCGCCCCGGCACCCGTCTCGGGAGAGGCGTCTGCGGAGCGGCGGGAGAAATCTCGAGAAAGTCGAGGGAATGGGCCACCTGCGGAGACGTGGCCTCCGTGGAGAGTTCCGCGCTTGCTGCGCGGCTCCTCCCCGAGCCTCCCTTCTCTCCCGTTCCGTCGGAGTTCCGTCATGCATCGTTCGCTCGCGTTCGCGCTCGCCGTCTGCCTCTCCGCTCCCGCCTTCGCTCAAGAGTTCCCGACGCCGCCGCCGGAGCTCGCCCGCTTCGACCGCCTGCTCGGCCTCTGGGATGGCGCGGGCACCGTGGTCATGGAGGAAGGCGCCCCCGCGGCGAAGTGGGTCTCGCGCTCCACCTTCGCGAAGGTGCTGGGCGGCTTCTTCGTGCAGGAGGACATGGTCATCGAGTTCCCGGGGGCGCCGATCCCAGCGATGACCTTTCGCAACTTCTACGGCTACGACACCCAGCGCAAGCGCTACACCAGCGTCGGCGTCAGCAACCAAGGCGCCACCATGCACGACGAGCTGCACTGGGTGGACGAGAACAGCTTCGTCTCGAGCAAGACGCACCGCGAGGAAGGCCGCGTGGTGACCGAGCGCTGGACGACGACGCTCGGCAAGGGCGAGGTCCGCTTCACCGGCGATCGCGCGGTCGGCGCGGGCCAGTTCTTCCAGTACGTCGAAGGCGGGCTGAAGCCCGCGCAGCAACCGAGCGCGGCGAAGGCGCTGGAGGCGGCGGCCGGACTCGGCGATCCCGCGCCGGAGATGGTGAAGCTCAATCGCTGCGCCGGCACCTACAAGATGAAGGGCACCTACCAGGCGACGCCCGAGATCCCGTCGATGCCGATCCTGGGCACCGAGACCCTCGTGCCGCGCTTCGGCGGCAGCGTGCTCGAGGTGAAGGTCGTCGGCGAGGGCTTCCCGTACGAGGCCTGGGCCGCGTGGGCGTGGAGCGCGGAGAAGGGCTGCTACACCAGCATCTACCTCAACAACATGGGCGAGATCTCGGCCTCCGACATGCGCTGGGTCGGCGACACGCTCGTGAACTCCGAGGCCACCGTGATGAACGGCGCGCCGTTCCTGATCCGCGGCGAGATCCAGATGAACGCGCAGGGCGCCATCACGAAGGGGCGCGCGGACGGGATGATGGGGACCTCCAAGCCCTACACGGTCTTCGAGGCGGTCTACACGAAGCAGTGAGTTCCTGCGGCGCGGGCGGAGGATTTTTAGGGTAACGTTCCGCCGCCCCGCGACCTGATCCCTGCATGCCTTCCGAGACCGCCCTCGAGCACGCCCCGCCGGACTTCCTCTCCTGGGTGGCGGAGCTCGTTCGATCGCATCGCGCCGAGCTCTTGCGCTACGCGCAGGGGCGCGGCTTCGGCGCCGACGATGCGCTCGACGCCGTGCAAGATGCGTTCGTCACCTTCCTCGCGCTGCCGCAGGCGCGCGAGGTCGCGCGCGTGGGCAACGAGGCCGTGAAGCTCCTCGTCACGCTGCTCCGGAACCACCTGGCCAACCGGCGCCGCAAGTCCGCGCGCCGCGCGGCGCGCTCCGCGTCGCTCGAGCAAGCCGAGGCGGAGCTCGTCTCCGCGTCGAGCGAGGAGCTGATCGCCCGCGCGGAGGAGATCGCGCGCGTGCGCGGCTGTATCCTCCGCATGGCCCGGCTGCAGCGCGCCGTGATCGAGCTCGCCTTGCTCGACGGCGAGCCGCACGAGGTGATCGCCGAACGCCTCGGGATCACGCCGGGCTACGCGCGCGTGCTGCTGCACCGCGCGCGCGAGCATGTCCGGCATTGCGCCTACGACGAGCTCTCCGCCGAGGAACCGGAGCCGGATCCTTCGCGCGAGCACTGAGCTCTAGGCCGCGAGAGGAGCTTCTCGATGCGTCAGCTCTGCGGGTTCGCGGGTGTGCTGCTTCTCGGCGTGAGCTGCGCCGTCACCGACCCGGTCGCCGAGCCTGCGAGCGCGCCCGCCCGCGACGCGATCGCCGAGCTCGTCCGCGAGGAGCTCGCGCGTCAGAAGATCCCCGGTTTGAGCCTCGCCATCGTGGAGCACGGGCGCTTGGTGCGAGCGGAGGGCTTCGGCTTCGCGAACCTGGAGCACCTGGTCCCCGCGAAGGCCGAGACGATCTACCAGTCGGGCTCCATCGGGAAGCAGTTCACCGCTGCCTTGGTGCTCATGCTCGCGCAGGACGGACGCTTCGCGCTCGACGATCCGATCGCGCGCCATCTCCCGGGCACGCCGCCGAGCTGGGAGCGCCTCACGATCCGCCAGCTCCTGCAGCACACCTCGGGTCTCGCCGATCCCTACGCGAAGCTCGACTTGACGCGCGAATACACCGAAGCGGAGCTGCTCGCGATCGACGGGCAGCTCCCGCTGCTCTTCGAGCCAGGCGCCAAGTTCTCCTACTCGAACATGGGTTACCACGTGCTGGGTTTCCTCTGCTCGCACGTCGGCGGCGCCTTCTATGGCGAGCAGCTCGCGCAGCGGATCTTCGCCCCGGCCGGCATGCGCACCGCGCGGATCATCAGCGAGCGCGAGCTCGTCCTGCACCGCGCGGCCGGCTACGAGCTCGAGGACGGACAGCCGAAGAACCAGCGCTGGGCCTCTCCGAGCCTGAACACCACGGCCGACGGCAGCCTCTATCTCAGCGTCCTCGACTTCGCCGCATGGGACCTCTCGCTCACGCGCGGGACGCCGCTCGGCGCCGAGCTGCAAGCGGTGATGCGCGAGCCCGCGCGCCTCGCGGACGGGACGCTCTCGCCCTACGGCTGCGGCTGGAGCGTCGAGCCCTTCGAAGGTCGTGAGGCGATCTCGCACGGCGGCGCGTGGCAGGGCTTTACGACCTTCTATCTGCGGCTGCCGCGCGAGGAGCTCTCCGTGATCGTGCTCACCAATCGCGCGGGCGCGGATCCCGGCGTGATCGTGAAGCGGATCGCGCTGCAGCGGCTCGAGGAGCGTGGGAGCCGTCCCGGATCGGTCACGGCGCCTCGGTAGTCCGCGCTGCGCTCTCCGTGGAGAACGCTCGCGTGCGTCTCTCAGGGCCGCCAGGGGAGAAACAGGCGGAACTCGCCGAGCTCGAGTCTCCGAATGTCTCGGGGGTCGATATCGTTCAACAGAGTGCCTGTCATCCTCCCGTGGAGGCACCCTTCACCGGCGGAGAGGAGCTCGATCGAGAAGGGCTCCCGACGCGCGTCGGTGCGCCAGAGACCGAGTCCGAGCGGACCGCTCGGTCGTGGGCCGAAGTAGGAGATCTCTGCTTCCGCCGTGCCCGACACTTCGGCCGGGAGCTGGCCATGCTCCAGGTCATAGGTGAAGCGCACGAAGATGGCCCAATCGCGCTGAAGCGGCGACGACTCGGTGATCAGCTCATACCGATACCGCGATCGCCGATGGAGCCGTGCGTACGTGGATACGAACGCGGCGCCATTCAAACGAGCCGACAGCTCTACGCGCACACAGCTCGAGGGTGCGGAGACAGCGAAGACTCCATACGTCCAGCCGACGCGATTCTCTACGCGTAGGCTCCAGTAGCCGACCGCGAGCTCGGGCACGAGGAACTCGATCGCCGTATCGTTCCACGCGAGCACGCGGGCCGGCTTCTCCCGTATCCATGATGCTTGGATGGGTTGAAGCCACACGCGGCCTTTCCGCATTCCGAAGCCCTCGCCCGTGATGAGCTGTCGATCGCCAGGTAGCGCCGGCGGCGATTCGAACGGCAGTCCCGACGGAGGCTTGATGAAGATGCCCTGGGTGAGGGTCGCGGTCTCGCCGTTGCTCTTCACGTTCAAGTCGTAGGCTCGAGACGCGGCGTCCCGCGCAATCGCGACGATCTCCGTCTCACGGAAGGACACGACACGGAAGTAGACTCTCTCGCGAGAGGTGGCCTGCGTGAGGAAGACCGTCGGGCGAGAAGTGAATCCGCTGCCGGTGATCGTGACTCGCGTGCCGAAGCTCACGTGCGCGGGCTCGATCCTCGTGATGCGCGGCGCTTCGAATGCCAGGGCGTGGCCGAGGGGCGCCAGCCAGGCGAGCAAGTGGCATAGGACCGTGCATCGCATGCGAACCTCCGGGTGGCGGTTTGTATCACGCGCTGCGGTGGGCGTCACATCGTCGGACCGGTCCTGAAGACAACGCAGCGGCTCGAAGTTCGAGCCGCGTCTCGCAGATCTTCTCCCTGCAGCAGATCCAACGAAGCCACACGCGCCCTTCGCTCTCGCTTGCTTCGACCCGGAGGGCCTGCGACGCGGCGGGCGGCGTTCGTCGTCGGTTCCGGTCCTGCGGGATGGTCGCTCGCGGAGCCCCGGGAGCTGGATCGACGTCATCGCGATCTAACCTACGAAAGTGCGCCACCGGATTCAACGCGACCGAAAGCACATATCTCGGTCGGATTCGTCGTGATGGGCATTTCTCAATCCGACAACCTCCTAAGCGGCGAAATGCCCTTTCCGGCCACTGCGTTGCGTAGTTCCTGGTCCACGATCTCGACCGCCTCGTCAATCGACAGCTCGGTGTTGGCCAGCATGACGCGAGCGACCATCCCGACAGCCGCGCGGCCGTCGATGCGCGATGAAGGGCCTCGGTGAGCTCTAATCGCATTTCCGATCTCTTCCAGCATGGCGTGCTGCCTGTCTTGCTCATCCATCCGAATGGCTCCTGGTCGATTCGCTCGAACACATCGGCGAACATGCGATTATTCCACCCTGAAGAGTGGACAGTCGAGGATGACACCTCATGTAGTCGAGCAAAGGTTAAGAATGCCGGTTCTGCAAAGTTGCGGCAAGAAGCTTCAGTGCGACAACTCGCTCCATCGGTTTCGAGCCCGAGCCGACCAGCGTCTCGGCGCATTGCCTGCGAAGGAAGGCGAGCGCCTCGCGTGGGTCGCGCGCAATGGCCTCCATGTCTAGGGTGCTGGGTTGGTTTTTGTTCGCGCTGGGGGATTCGATCGTCCTGTTCCGGTGGTCCTCGCCGAAGAGCCGCTGCGTCCGGATTCTAGCTCTCCCGGTCAGCGCGCGGAGAAGAAGGAAGGGGGGCAAGCTGCGGAACGGCTGGGGGAACGAGCTTGCCGCGGCGCTAGGCCCGGCGTACGGGTCTGGCGCAGGAAGCCGGTCAGGGAGAGCGCTCCAAGTGCAACGGCGTTGCACTGCGGATACCTACATCTATCGCGGGGCCGCGATCTTGTGCTGCGACGCGTAACGATCGCGAGCTCCGCGACCTGTCTCCTCCGCGCGGCGCTCTTCGCCGCACGGAACCAGGAGACCCCCGATGCAACGCGTCGCCCTCGTCACCGGTGCCACCAGCGGCATCGGCCTCGATCTAACCCGAACCCTGCTACGGCGCGGCTACGCCGTGGTGGCGCTCTCGCGCCGCGCGACCGCGCGCGCGAGCTTGCCGGCGCACGAGCGCCTCGTCGTGCAGGACGGCGATGTCGCCGATCCCGCGGCGGCCGCGCGTGCGGTCGAGACGGCGCTCGCGCGCTTCGACGGCTTGGACCTCGTCGTGAACAACGCGGGGATCTTCCTCGCGAAGCCCTTCGTCGACTACACGCCCGAGGACCTCGCTGCTCTCGTCGCGACGAACCTCCACGGCTTCGTGCACGTGACCCAAGCCGCGCTGCGCGCGATGCTGCCGCGCGGCCGCGGCCACATCGTGAACATCGGTACTTCGCTGGCGGCGCAACCGATCGCGGGTGTGCCGAGCGCGCTCCCGATCTTGATCAAGGGCGGCATCGAGGCCGCGACGCGCTCGCTCGCCATCGAGCACGCCGCGCTCGGCATCCGCGTGAACACCATCGCCGCGGGCATCATCGACACGCCGATGCACGCGCAGGGCGATCCGCGCGCTCTCGCGCAGCTCTCGCCGGCCGGGCGCATCGGTCGCCCCGACGAGATCAGCGCGGCCGTGCTCTATCTCGATGCGGCGGAGTTCGTCTCCGGCGAAGTGCTGCACGTCGATGGCGGCGCGCACGCGGGGAGGTGGTGAGCATGAGCCCGCAATCCACCACCTCCGTCGTGAGCGCCTACGCGGAGCTCGCCGAGCGGATGGAGCGCTACTTCGAGGCCTTCCATCACAGCGACGCAGGGAAGCTGGCGCAGCTCTTCCATCCGCGCGCGCTCTACGCGTTCGCCGACGGCGAGGCGCTGCAGCACCTCGACATGGCGACCTATCTGCCCATCGTCGCGGCGCGTCCCGCTCCGGCGCTCCGCGGCGAGAACAGCGACGCGCGCGTGCTCTCGATCGAGCTCGCCGGTGAGCGCACGGCCCTGGTGAAGGCCGCGTGTCGCATGAACGGGAAGCGCTACCTGGACTTCCTGAGCTTCCTCCGCATCGAAGGCCGCTGGCAGATCGTCGCCAAGGTCTTCCACTTGGTGAGCGAGGAGAGCGCGCCATGCCGTACGTGAACGTGAAGATCACGCGCGAGGGCGCGACGCGCGCCCAGAAGCAGGCGCTCGTGCAGGCGATCACCGAGGCGCTGCAGCGCATCCTTGCAAAGGACCCCCGCACGACCTTCGTCGTGATCGACGAAGTCGCGCTCGAGGACTGGGGGATCGGGGGGCTGCTGGTGGAGGAGTACCGGCGGCGGGATCGCCTGAACGAGAGAGACGGGCGCTGAGGCCCTGTCGGTGCTTCTCGCGCCTCTAGCCCGAGGCGCAAGCGTGGTGCAGCGCGTTCAACGCCTGCACCGCGTGAGCGCCCCAGTGCATATCGAAGTGGAAGCGCCATTCCCACAGCGCCGCGGCGCGCGTCGCCGGCGACCTCCCGAGCGCGAGGCCGCGAGAAACGTCGACGTAGATGTCGAGCAGGTCATCCGAGAGCTCGCCCGCGACGGGTGCTTCGTCCGCATAACGATCGAAGAGCATCCAGTAGAGCGTGAGCAGGCGCTCGCGGACGCGGTGCAGGCGCTCGTGTAGCGGCAGCTCCGCGGCGCGTCGCACCTTGGTCACGATCGCATAGCCGACGACGCGAGCGCCTTCGAGCATCGGCCGCACGGCGCCGACCTCGAACGTGGCCCAGCGCTCCTAGATCAGCGGCACGAGAAGGGCGGGCCCCTCGGCTCCCGGCGTCAGCGTTGCCTGGCCTGCGAGAAAGATCGCACCTTCGTTGTCCGTGGGGCGCCCGAGCCACGTGTTCCCGAGCTTCCAGTGCGGGCGATCGCCATCCGAGATCGGCTGGTGGCGCCCGCCTTGGTCCGGAGGGAGCAGGCGCAGGCGGATCTCGAGCGCGAGGTCGTTCCTCGCGCGTTCGAAGGCGATCCGCTGGATGGGGAACGCCAAGGGACGGCAGCGCTCCTGCGGCGTCGACGGGCACAGCTTCGCTCCGCGGCTCGGCGCTCGCAAGAAGAGCGAAGCACGCGTCCGGTCCTGTTGCGCACACACCTACGCGCTGCGCGGCGGAGCTGCTCCACCGCGAGGAGGACGCGATGGAAGTCGTGCGGGCTTCTGCGATGGGGTTCTGCTTCGGCGTGCGCGATGCGCTCGAGATCGCGATGACGCTCGAGCGCCCGGAGGAGACGACGCTCTACGGCGCGCTCGTGCACAACGAGGAGGTCGAGGTCGCGCTCGCCGCGCGGGGGTTCCGGAAGGTCGCGGAGGGGGAACGCCGGGGGGGCGTGGCGACGCCGCGCGCGCTCATCACCGCGCACGGGATCTCCGAGCGCGAGCGTTCGGCCCTCCGCGCGAGCGGCGCCGAGCTCGTGGACACGACCTGCCCGCTCGTGCGACGCGCGCACGATGCGGCGCTCGCGCTGCAGAGTGCTGGGTTCCACGTCGTCGTGCTCGGGCGCGCGGGGCACGTCGAGGTGCGCGGGCTCACCGGCGATCTCGCCTCGTTCACCGTGGTCGGCAGCGCGGCCGAGGTGCAGCGCTGGCCGCACGCGAAGCTCGGGGTGATCGCGCAGACGACGGTGCCGGAGCGGGAGGCCGCGGAGCTGCTGCGGGCGATCCGCGCCGCGAACCCCGACGCCGAGGTCCAGTTCCGCGACACGATCTGCGAGCCGACGAAGCAACGGCAGCGCGCGGTCGAGGCCTTGGTGCGCGAGGTCGATGTGGTCGTCGTGGTCGGCGGCAGGAGCTCGCACAACACGAAGCAGCTCGCCCTCACCTGTCAGCGCGCGGGGAAGCCCGTGCATTGGGTGCAGGGCCCCGAGGAGCTCGAGGCGCGCTGGTTCGAGGGCTGCGCGAAGGTGGGCCTCACCGCGGGGACCTCGACGCCTGACGAACGGATCGCCGCGGTCGAGGTCGCGTTGCTCGCGCTCAGAGAGTGAGCGAGAATCGCTCACGAACGGGCTGCAGCGCTGTCAGGCGCTGCGCCAGCAAAGATCTGAGAAGCTGTATGCTCGATTTCTGCTCAGCCTCTCAGCTCCCGATCGTCGTGCGCAGCGTCGGGCTGAGCGCGATCGCCGTGCTGCCGAGAGCGCACGAGCCGATGAGCAGATCCGCGCCCTGCGTGAACCAGACCGCGCCGACGAACGCGGCGTCGCACGGCACTTGAGCGCGGAGGTTGGCACTCGGCGTGACCACGGCGGGATCGGCGCCGATCGCGCAGCCCGTGCAGAGCGGGACCCTTGTCGCGCTCACGCCGAGCCAGAGGAGCTGTGCTTGCCCGCGCGGCGGCAGCGCATAGCGCAGGAAGCCGCCGGGATTGGGAGCACCCTCCGCGACGAGCAGCGCACCTCCGCAGCCGGGCTGTATCTCGGTGATGCTGCCCGTGCCGTTCTCGTAGGAGAGGCTCAGCGTGAAGCTCGGCGGCGGCGTTCCGCGCCACGCGACCTTCACGAGCACGCTCTGGCCGGCTTGCACGGGCGCGCGCGCGGCGGAGAGCGCGCCACAGGCATCGTCGTTGCAGGCGAGCAGGCTCGGCGCGCCGCAGCTTCCCGACCAGAGCGAGACTACGGAGTCGAACGCGACCGCGCTCATGCAGGTCTCGGCGCGAAGCGTGCCCGCGCAGCGCGCCGTCAGGCGATACCAGAGATCGCCGCTCGTGCCGGTCTCGCAGCTCGCCGCCCCGGCGCTGCGGCTGGCGCCCCGCGTCGAGAGCGTCGCATGGTCGCCCTCCGCGACGGCTAGCGCTCCCGTGCACTCGTCGTTCGGCGCGAGAATCTGGAGATCCGAGGTGGAGAAGAAGACCTCGCCCACCGGGTCGTTGCGCTGCCAAGCGACCCAGAGCACGTGATGGCCGCGGCGATCGGCGGGGATCTGCACGTCGAAGCGGTAGCGGTTCCCCGCGAAGCTCACGTTCGGTCGCCCGAGGAAGCGCATCTGCCGCCAGTTGAGCGCCGTGGTCGCATCCCAATCGGCGCTCGTCATCCACACGTCCCAGACGCTCGGGTTGTGCGGCGCGGTCGCGAGGAACTCGACCTGCACGGTCGCGCCCGCTACGACCGGCGTCGTCGGCCAGTCCGCGCTGACTTGATCGAGGCCCGCGTAGGTGCGCCCGTGGGTCTGCAGATCGACGCGACCCGCGCTCGCGAGCTGGCCGTCGGGGATCCACGGCGAGTAGTCGAAGCCCGGCGGCAGACCCGCGCTCACCGCGGCGGGGATGTTCCGCGAGAGCTCGTTCCACGTGTAGTAGGACGAGGTGCCGTCGATGCGCACGGCGTTGGCGGCGAGCGGAAAGCTCGGGTTCTCCGGGTTGCTCTGGTAGACGCGATAGACGCGGCTCAGCGGGGAGACGACGGTGCCGTGGGGCACCGGTACCGCGGAAGTGGCGAGCAAGAGCGACGCGCTGGCGAGGAGGAGCGACATGGGCGGAGGCCTCCGGAGACCCGAGCATGCTAGGCGCGGCGCGGAACGATCGCCACGCTCGCGTCTCAGCGCTCCGCGCGCGCGAGCAGCTCGTCGAGCGCCCGCGCGATCTCGGCGTGACCCGTGGCATTGGGATGGCCGAGATCGCTGACGTAGGTCCGCAGAGAGTCGCCGATGCCGCGCAGCCAGAGCTCTTCGTCCAGGACCGGCGTGTCGTAGCCCTGCTGCGCTTCGAGCTCGAGCAGCCGATAGAAGAGGTAGGCCGCGGCGCGAGGATGGGCTTCGATGTTGGCGCGATCGGCGATCGTCCACTCGAGCGCGGCGTGCATCGGGACGAGCGGCGTCGCGATGGTCTGGATGCCGTCGCCGGCGACCTCGTCGCCGCCCGCGCCGTCGTCGCGGAGCGGGAGGAGTCGCGGCAGGCGCGCCGGATCGCTGCGGTCGATCAAGAGCAGCGCCGCGGGCTGATCGCCGCGCCAGCGTGCGCGCAGCGTCGATAGCGCAGCGTCTCCTCGCGCGCTCTCGGGGAAGGTCTCGCTGCCGCGGGAGCGCGCGGCGCACTCGAAGAGCTCGCGCAAACAGAGATAGGGCGCAGAGAGCTCTTCGGCGAGGCTTCGCGTCGTCTCACGCAGGTACGAGTGTGGAACGCACGAGTCGACGATCACCGTTCGCGCTCCGAGCGCTCGCGCGCGCTCGGCGATCGCGCGGAGATGCGCGGCGAACGCCTCGCGCGAGACGCGCGTGCCGGGCCGCGGCCGCGCGCGGAGCGGATGCGCGAGCTTCCAGAGCGAGCGATAGGCGGCGCTGCTGCTCTCGGCGAGCTCGTGCAGCGGAGCCCAGGTGAACGGCGGCTGTGCCGCGGCAATGCTCTGCTCGTCGAGCGCCGAGCGATCGGCGTCGTTGTAGCCGAAGGCCAGGATCACGAGCTCCGGTCGCAGCGCGGTGGCGAGCTCCTCGAAGTGCGCGCGGCCCTGAGCGCTCGTGTAGCCGTGCGTGCCGCAGTTGAAGACGCGCACGCGGCGCTCGGGATGCCGCTGCGCGAGCCGCGCCCCGAGGAGATAGGGGAAGTGCTCCTCGTCCCCGACGCCGAAGCCCATCGTCGTCGAATCGCCGAAGCAGGCGACGCGGAGCTCCGCGCCCGCTCCGCCCGAGTCGAACTCTCGCGCGCGCCGTCCCTCAGCGTCGATCGTGAACGGCACGGAGCGATCGTCCTGTGCGCTGGCGCGGCTCCAGTCCGAGCGCGCGCCGGCGCGCAAACGATAGAGCCGCTCGCGGTCGGCGATCGCGATCTCGCGGTGGAAGCGCTCTTCGCGGGAGAGCGTCGGGAGCGGTGCGAGGGCGCGCATCGCGAGCTCGACGGCGCCGAGCCCGCAGACGACGCCGAGCAGGACCGCGAGGGCACGTCGCCGCACGCGTCGCATGAGCTGCGGCCGCTCGACGGGATGCGCGTGCAAGCGCCCTGGATGCATCGCTCGCTCGTGCGCTGGCCGCGGTTCAGCCGTCGATCGCGATCGAGCGCATGAGGGCCCGGAAGGCGTCGAGCTCGGCCGCGCTGCGATCCTGCGTCGTGGTCAGCGTTACCCAGACCTGTCGCTCCCCGTGGAGGTAGGCGAGGAAGAAGAAGTGCAGCAGGGGCGTACCGGGGAACTTCCCTTTGTATTCACCGCTCAGCACCTCGTGCTTTCCTCGGCGGCCTCGCTCCATCGCGAGGATGGAGAGCTCGAACTGCTGGAATTGGTCTCGCGTGGCGGCCTCCAGCGCATCCAGGTCGCCGATCTTTCCCCGTGGAGACTTTCCCACGTTGAGGTTCGTCGTGAAGCTTGGCTGCGGGGGCTTCTTCTCGATCAGGACCTGCATGCCGCGAATGGTCGTGAGCTGCCAGCCCTCGGGGACCGGCACGCTGAGGCCGATCTCCGCGTGACGCCATTGGCCGCCCTCCTGCTCGCTACGGCGCAGCCGCTCGCGCAGCACGAGCTCTTCCGCGGCGGTGCTCGCGGCGTCCGCCGAGCTCTCCGGAGGCTCCTCGCGCTGTCGGGCGAACGCAGCGGCGGCCCGTGCTCGCAGAGCGGTCTCGGCGAAGGCGAACCAGTCCACGACGCGTCCTTTGCGCGAGATCACGACGCGCGCGCGCGGCTTCAGCCGGCTCTCGAAGTCGGCTGCGTCCTCCTCGCGATCCCAGAAGCTGCGCCAGAGCAGCACGGCGTTCCGCTCGTCGCCGCGGTCGTACGCGACGAGCAGGTCTCCGTCCCAGCCCGCGGCGGCGATCGCGGCTTCGAGCTGCTCGACCTTCAGCAGGCGCAGCACGTGCAAGCTGAAGAGCTCGCCCAGCGTGGTCTTGCGTGCGAGCTGGAAGCCCTCGAGCTCGGGGGCCACGAGCGCCGTCGGTAGATCCTTTCCGAGCTTCGACGGATGCAGCGCCTGCTCGCTGGAGCTGGGCGGACGCGTCCCGAGGGCGCGCACGCCGTCCAGCCCCGCGCTGCGATAGCTTGCGAGAGCGAGCCTGCGGCCAGCGTCGTAGAGAAGTCCGGAGAACTCTCCTCCGAGCACGCTGGTCAGCATGCGCATGGCTTCGTCGTCGAGCTGCTCCAGCGCGCCGGTTCCGCCGATGGCCAGCGTCGCGGCGAGGTCGGCCTCGCCTTCGATCGCGCAGCGGCGCGCCAGCAGGGTGTCGAGAGTGCGGGGTGCGCTGCCGAACAGGCGCTCCAAGCCGCCTTCGCGTTCGTCCTGATGCGCGTGGACGAGCTCGTGCACCACGAGCTGCAGACCGCCCCCGAGGCGGTCGGAGATCGCGCGCGAGTCCGTCGCGAGCAAGGCGAAGCGCTTCCGCAGCGGGTCGTAGTAGGCGCTGATCCCGCTCGCCAGGCCTTCCAAGGTCTGGCGGCGCAGCTCCGCTGGTGAATCTCCCGCCGGGAGGTTCAGGCGCGAGAGCAGCGCATGCTGTAGCTCGAAGCTCTCGCCGCTCTGAAAGAGCTCCTGCTGCGCGTCGAGATCCGCGAGCGCCTGCTCGGCGTTGCGCTCTTCGTGCGTCACGGTGGCGGGGACCGGGTAGCCGATCGCCGCGAGGAGCTCCCGTGCATGCGCGATGCGAGCGGCGATCTCGTCGCGCTCCGCGGCAACTTCCTGGGCCGGCGCGAGCAGGGTGCCGAGGCCCACGACGCTGGCGACGCGGGCGAAGAGCGGGCAGCGAAGGGTGGAGCGCATGCCCTGATTGTGCGCTGACGGTGCGTCGGTTGCGAAGGGGTTGCTCGCACGCGACGCCTCCAAGCTAGCGAGCTCGGCGGCGCGAGGGCCTTCCTCGCACTCGCGGGAGAGCTTCAGCGCCCGCTGAGCGCCAAGTTCCGGCGCTCCAGCGAGAAGAGGAACGCGACGACCGCGCTGATCGTGAGGCGCGAGTCTCCGCCGTAGCCCGCGTTGTCGCGGTTCGGCTGGTAGTAGTAGGTGCCGTCGCTGCACTGCGCGAGGGCGAACCACCAGCGGTTCGCGTCCATCAGCTTGCGGAAGCTCTCGGGATCGGCGAACGCGGCGACACCGGCGTAGGCCATGCCCATCGGCGGCGAGCCGTGCGTGTCGGGGAAGCTCTGCGGATGCATGCCTATCTGCTGCGCGTGCAAGAGCGCGCGCTCGCGGAAGATCAGCTCGTTGTAAGGTGCTAGCACGTTCGCGATCCCGGCGGCGCCGGTGCGTCCGTGATCGGCCCAGTCCTTCGGGCTCGCGACATCGTCCGCGTACCAGACGTAGCCTTCGACTCCGGTGCCGCGCGCGAGGAACGCGTAGGCCGCGTCGTGGCGTCGGCGATCGACGGCGACGCCGCAGCGCTTCATCAGCGAGAACGCGAGCGCGCCTTGCCCGGTCAGCATCGCGATTGGACCGTAGCCCTCGAAGCCCGGGTTGTGGCCCCAGCCGCCGTGGGCGTCCATGGCCGTCTTCGGGAACGAGTGCGGATGGCTCTCCTTCGCCTTCGGGTTCACCTGCGCGAGATCCACGTACTGGCTGGAGTGGAGGAAGGTGTAGATCTCCTGGAGCTCGGGCACGATCCACTCGGCCTTCGAGCTCAAGTAGAGCTCGGAGAGCACGATCGCGGCGGACATGTAGCGCCAGTTGATGAGGCCGCCCTTGTCCTTCTCCTTCGTCGTTTTCGCGTGCCAGCGCGCGTTGCGCTCCACCGCGGCGAGGTCTTCCACGGTTCCGCTCGAGAGCATCGCGAGCGGGGCGAAGGTGTCGGTGATCTCGTCGCCGAACGAGCCGTCCTCGCGCTGCTGCTTGCGGAGGAACTCCAGAAGCTCGAGGCGGATCTTCTCCGACTTCGCGCAGTCCTTCGGGTAGCTCGGCCCGAAAGCGCCGTACTCCTTGCCGATCGCGAGCTCGACATCCTCGGTCGCCTCGCCGTGCCGCCGCGTCACACGCAGCACACCCTTCCCGCTCTTGGCTTGGCACGCTTCCAGCGCCGCGGCGAACTCTTCGATCGGTCCCTTGGCGCCGAAGACCTTCATGCCGTAGCCGTTCTGGTGATCGGCGGAGAACGGCTGGCCATCGACGCCGAGCAGCACATCGCCGACGGCGAGCTTGCCGGCGGCCGGGGTGCCCGCGAACACGTGCATGACCGCCAGCGCTCGCGGCTCCTTCTCGAGGAGCTGCACGCGGAGGCCGGTGATGCCGAGGTTCAGGAACCAGCCGGGAACCTCCGCGTCGGGGCCGGAGCGCGCGCGCTGCTTCCACGGGTGTCCGTCGGCGTGATAGTGCACTTGCGCGATGGTGGGCGCGGAGAGCACCGCGACGAGCGCGAGCGTCGACGCGAGGGTGGTGGCGAGCTGCTGCATCGGCTCAGGTTACGTCGCCGAGGAGCCCCTCCGCCAGTCCGAGCGCTGCCGATCAAAAAGGGGTCTGACCCCTATTTGATCGGCAGGTCGGCCTCGAGCGGGGCGAGGGCGGGGAACACCTGATCAACTGGGGTCAGACCCCCTGTTGATCGACGGCGATCGCTGCCGACCGATGGTCATCGATCAATCGGGGTCAGACCCCTCGTTGATCGACGAGGGGTGTCATCGATCAGCAAAGGGGTCTGACCCCTACTTGATCGACAGGGTGGCTTCGAGAGGGGAGAGCGAGGGGAGAACGTCGAGGGGCGCTTCGGCGAGCAGCGTTCCCTCGTGGTGCAGCTCGGCGCGATAGGTACCGGCGCGCAGCGTCGTGCGGATCGTGAGCCCCTCGCTGGCGAGGCGCGCGAGGTCGAAGCCGTAGATCTCCTGGCCGGCGGAGCTGCGCACGCGGAAGCGCGCTCGCGGCTCGAAGCTCCGCTCGGTCGCGGTGCGGAAGTGCAGCGTGACGACCGCGCCGCGTTCGACGCGTCGCATGACGCGCGTGGTCTCGCCGGCGCGCAGCTCGACGGCGAGCGGCTCGGCGTAGAGGCCCGGGGCTCCGAGGCGGAGCTCGTAGCTGCCGGCCGAGAGCCCGCGATGGCGCGCGAAGCGCTCGTCGAGTGCCAGATCGTCGACCCAGCGATCGCCTTGCCAGAGCTCGAAGCGCACGTTCGCGCGCTCGCGTTCGTCGTCGATCTCGATCGCGACCTCGAGCTCGGCGGGCGCGGCGAAGCGGAGCTCGCCCACGTCGAGCGTCTCGCGGAGCTCGAGCTCGAGCGGGGGGAAGCGGAGCTCCGGCAGGCTCGGCCCCGCGGCCACCGCGCGATAGCTGCCGGGGCGCAGCGGGCCCAGCTCGAAGCGGCCCTCGGCGTTGGCGAGCTGTCGACCGATGGGCTGCTTCTCTGCGGTCTCGACGAAGATCTCGGCGCCGGCCGCGGCAGCGCCGCTGGCGTCGACCAAGCGGCCGATCACGCGGGCCGTCGCACGCGCTTCGGGCGCGATGACGAAGCGCAGCTCTTCCTCGCTCGGCCGGATCTGCGGCTGCACCAGCGAAGGGTGCAGCGGTCGCGCCGCGGGATCGAAGATCTGGAGCTGATGCTCCACGTCGCCGAGTCCCGCGAAGGCGAAGCGCCCGCTCTCGTCCGTGTCGATCGACTGCGAGATCCCCGCATCGCTCCGCGCCGCGCGATAGAGATGAACCTGCCAGCCCACCAACGGCGCGTCGTGCTCGTCCACCACGCGACCGCGCAGCGCCGCCCCCGCACCGAAGCGGAGGTTCCACTCCGTCGTCGCTCCCGCCTGGAGGTGAAAAGTCGCGCGTTCCGGTGCGAAGCCATGGAGCTCGGCCTCGAACTCGCGCTCGCCCTCCGGCAGCTCGCCGATGCGGAAGAAGCCCTGCGCATCGCTCTGCGCGACGAAGAGGCGTGCACGATGCAGGATGTGATGTCGTTCATGGCCGCTGCGGATCCACGCTCCCGCGAGCGGCTCTCCTGCGGTGCTCACCACGCGACCGAGGAGTACGGCCTCCGGCGCGAGCTCGATCTCGAGCGTCGCGCGCTCGCCGAGGGCGAGCTCGCGCGTCGCGAGCCACGCGGCATGGCCGACGGCGCGCACCCGCAGCTCATGCGTCCCCGGCGCGAGCCCCTCGATCGCGAACCAGCCATCGGCGGCGCTGCGCGCCTCGAGCGCCGAGGCTTCGAAGCGGAAGCGCCCCTCGGCATCGCGATCGATCGTCGCGTGTCGCGCGCTGCCGACGACGATCGCGGCGCCCGCGAGAGGTTCTCCCTTCGCGCGCACGCGGCCGACGAGTGCGGCCGCTCCGCGCGTCAGCACGAGCTCGACCTCCGCGGTCGCGTGCGCGTCGATGTCGACGACGGAGGAGACGCGATAGCCGGCCTTCCGCGCGCCGACGCAGAGCGAGTCGCTCGCGGTGCGCAGCGTGAAGCTGCCGTTCGAGAGCGAATGCGCGACCACGCCGCCGATCATCGGATGCCCTTCGGCCCCGAGCCAGATCTCCGCGTCGGCCACGGGCAGCCCCGCGTCGTCGATCACGCGCCCCGCGATCGTCGGCCCGACTTCGAGCGCGAAGCGCGCGCGCGTCTCCTCGCCGGCCGTGAGCTCGAGCTCCAGCCATCCACCGAGCTGGCTGCGCACCGTGCAGGAGCCCGCCGGCAGGTCGTCCCAGCGAGCTTGCCCCTTCTCATCGCTGCGCAGGAAGCGCGGCGCCGCGCTGAACCCGTCGGCCGCGCAGTGCAGCTCGAGCTCGATCTCGGCGGCCGGCGTTCGCTCGGGTTCCCAGACGACGTCGAGCGCGAGACTCGCGCCCGCGGACGAGCTCGACGCGTGCGCCGACGGAGCGACGCCATCGCGCTCTGCGTCGCCTCGCAGGATGGAAGGTGCCTCGTTCGCGCGCGCCCTCGCTCGCAGCTCCTCCGCTGCGAGCGGCTCCGTCGGCGTGCTCGTCAGAGATCCTGCCGAGGATCGGCTCGCGCCCGAGCTCGAGAGTGCGAGCCAGACGCCGAGTGCGGCGAGAGCGAGGAGCAGGGCGGCCGTGGCCGCGAGGAATGGTTGCCGGGACATCGTGCGCCTCAGAGGCCACGCCTGGAGCAACGTTAGCGCTGGAACGAGATTCACGTCGATCAAATCGGGGTCAGACCCCTGTCTGATCGACGAGCTCGTCGATCAGACAGGGGTCTGACCCCGATTTGATCGACGGCCGCGGGGAGCGGATCTAGCATGCGCCGCATGCTCCGGGATCCCGCCGTACTCGCTTGCCTCGCGCTGGTCTGGTTCGGCGCCAGAGGTGTCGTCGCGCAAGAGCTTCATTGGGCCTTCCGTCCGCTCGCGCGCCCCGCGGTGCCGGAGCTCGGGCCGGAGCAGGCGGCCCTCGGTCCGATCGATCGCTTCGTGCAGGCGGAGCTCTTGGCCGCGGGGTTGGAACCGGTGGAGCGCGCGACGCCGCGCGAGCTCGCCGCTCGCGTGGCGCTCGATCTCACGGGGCTGCCGCCGACGCCTGAAGAGCTGCGCGCGTTCGAGGCCGCGCCGAGCACCGCCGCGTACGAGGCGCTCGTCGAACGCCTGCTCGACTCGCCAGCGCACGCGGAGCACTATTCACTCGCCTGGCTCGACGCCGCGCGCTACGCCGACAGCAACGGCTATCAGAACGACGGCGATCGCTATGCCTGGCCGTGGCGCGATTGGATCGTGGACGCTCTGCATGCGAATCGACCGCTCGACGAGCTCGTGGTCGAGATGATCGCGGGCGATCTGCTGCCCGAGGCGAACGAGACGCAGCGACTCGCGACCGCGTTCCTCCGCATGAACCCGCTCAACAACGAGGGCGGGGCGATCCCTGAGGAAGTGCGCTTCGGCTACGTGGTCGATCGCGTGAACACCGTGGCCACGAGCTTCCTCGGGCTCACGGTGGCGTGCGCGCAGTGCCACGATCACAAGCTCGATCCCGTCTCGCAGCGCGAGTACTACGAGCTCTTCGCCTTCTTCGACAATCTGGACGAGGACGGCACCGTCGACGCGAATCGGCGGAACAGCTACCACCAGTACCAGCTCGAGAAGCCGTGGCTCGAGCTGCCGCAGTGGAAGGAGCTCTGCGGCGGCGAGGCACCTCTGGTCATGATCGCCGGCGATCGTGCGACGCCGCGCGAGACGAAGCTCCGCGAGCGCGGCGCGTACGACAAGCCGGTGGGGGAGCCGCTCGCACCGGCGGTGCCGCGGGCCCTCGGAGCGCTGCCCGCGGACGCACCGAAGAATCGCCTCGGCCTCGCGCGCTGGATCGCCTCGCGCGAGAACCCGCTCTTCGCGCGTGTGCAGGCCAATCGAGCGTGGCAGCAGCTCTTCGGCCGCGGGCTCGTGGGAACTCCCGAGGACTTCGGGCTCGCGGGCGAGCGGCCGACGCACCCCGAGCTGCTCGAGTGGCTCGCCTGCGAGCTCGTCGCGAGCGACTTCGATCAACGTTCCCTGCTGCGTACTCTGCTCGCGAGCCAGACCTATCAGCGCAGCTCTCGCGCGAGCGCGCGTAGCGCCGAGCGCGATCCGCAGAACCGCCTCTATGCGCGCAGCTCGCGCCACCGTCTCTCGAGCTTCGCCTTGCGCGATCGCGCGCTCGCGCTGGCCGGTCTCCTCGATCCGCGCGTCGGCGGATTGCCCGTCTATCCCTACCATCCCGCGGGACTCTGGAAGGACGTCAGCTTCGAGGTCTTCGACTATCCGGCCACCACGCGCGAGCAGAACCGCCGGCGCACGCTGTACTCGTTCTGGCGGCGCACGGTGATGCCGCCCGCGCTCTTCGACGCCGCGCATCGGCAGAGCTGCGTGGTGCGACCGCTGCGCACGAACACGCCGCTGCACTCGCTCGTGCTCTGGAACGACCCGACCTACGTCGAGGCCGCGCGCGTCTTGGCGAGCCGAGTCTTCGAGGCGGCATCGACCGATGACGAGCGCCTCGCGACGCTCTTCGAGCGCGCCACGCTGCGCGCTCCGCGCGAGCTCGAGATGCTGCGACTTCGTTCCGCTCTCCACCGCGAACGCGCGCGCTACGCCGCCGATCCCGCGGCCGCGAGCGCGCTGCTGGCCGTCGGCTTCGAGCCGCCGCCAACGGAGCTCGCTCCGGTCGAGCTCGCCGCGTGGTCCGCGCTTGCGCTGCTCGTGTTGAACCTCGATGAGGGGCTCTGCCGTCCATGAGTCACGCTACTCGACGCGACTTCTTGCGCACCGCGCTCGGCGCTTCGCTCGGAGGGCTAGGACTCGGGCGCGGTGCCCTCGCGCGCGACGGAGCGCGCGGTCCGCACTTCGCGCCGCGCGCGCGGCGCGTGGTGTGGATGCTCCACGGAGGCGCGCCCTCGCACGTCGATCTCTTCGATCGGAAGCCACGGCTCGAGAGCGACCGCGGGCAAGAGCTGCCGGCCGAGGTGCGCGGCGGGCAGCGCTTGACGACGATGACGGCGGGGCAGGCGAAGTTCCCGCTGCTGCCGTCGCTGCGTCCGTTCCGTCGCTACGGCGAGTGCGGGCTCGAGCTCTCGACGCTGCTGCCGCACACGGGCTCGATCGCGGATCGGATCTGCGTCGTGCGCTCCTGCTACAGCGAGGCGATCAATCACGCGCCGGCGATGACGCTCTGGCTCACCGGGCATCAGCAGCCGGGGCGGCCGAGCTTCGGCGCGTGGGTCGCGCACGCGCTCGGGAGCGAGAACGACTCTCTGCCCGCGTTCTTGGTCCTCACCTCGCGCGATCGCGAGAACTCGTGCGGGCAGCTCCTCTACGATCACTACTGGGGCAGCGGGTTCCTCTCGTCGGCGCTGCAGGGGGTGAAGCTGCACGGGCAAGGCGACCCGGTGCCCTATCTCTCGAATCCGCCGGGCATCTCGGCGGCGCAGCGCGCGGAGCTGGTCAGCGATCTCCGCGCGTTGAACGAAGCGCATCTGCACGAGCTGCACGATCCGGAGATCGAAGCGCGCACGCGGCAGGCCGAGCTCGCGCTGCGCATGCAGGAGACGGTGCCCGAGCTACAGGATCTCTCGACGGAGCCGGAGCACGTGCTCGCGCTCTACGGTCCCGATGTGCGGCGCCGCGGCTCCTACGCGCAGAACTGCCTGCTCGCGCGGCGCTTGCTCGAACGCGGTGCGCGCTGCGTGCAGCTCCTCCACGCGGGCTGGGACCAGCATCGCAATCTCCCGACCCAGCTCGAGATCCAGTGCCGCGACACGGATCAGCCCTCGGCCGCGCTCGTGCTCGATCTCAAGCAACGCGGCCTGCTCGAGGACACGCTCGTCGTGTGGGGCGGAGAGTTCGGACGCACGCCGTTCTGCCAAGGCGACCCCAACGCGAAGGAGCACGGCCGCGATCACCACGGCAACGCGTTCTCGATCTGGCTCGCCGGCGCCGGCATCCGCGGTGGCACGAGCTTCGGCGCGAGCGACGAGTGGGGCTACAACGTCGTCGACCGCAGCGGCCACATCCTGCGCCCGACGAAGGACGACCCGCATCCCGACGCCGTTCACGTCCACGACGTGCAGGCGACGATGCTGCACACGCTCGGCCTCGACCACGAGCGCCTCACCGCGCGCTTCCAAGGCCGCGACTTCCGCCTCACCGACGTCCACGGCCAAGTCGTCCGCCCCCTCCTCTCCTGAAACCGAACGTACGGTGCCAGAGCAAATTCCTCCGGTTAGCAACCGGAGAAAATTGCTCTGGCACCGTACGTTCGGTTGCTAACCGGAGGCAGGGCTTGCTGGTTCAACGGCTGACGCCGTTGAGACCGCGCTCTGGCACCGTACGTTCGGTTTCAGCGGTTGAGGCGGTGGCGGGCGCGGGTGCGGGCGTCGCGGAGGGCGGAGTCGAGGGTGCTCGTGGGGGTGGGTGGGGCGGGTGGTGCGGCGGGAGGAGAGGGTGAAGTGCGGCGCTTGCGGGTGGGGAAGCGGAGCTTCCGGAGCGCGGGAGCTTCTACTGGCGCCGCGGGCCCGAGGCGGCGGCGCGCGATCTCGAGCAGGAAGAGCGCGAGCGCGGTCCAGAGGAACCAAGCGCGTAGGTCGACGCCGCTCGTTCCCTGGCGCGGCATCTCGAAGAGGCGTTCGGGCAGCGGATCGATGCGACCACCGCTCAGCGCGGCGAGCTCGGTGAGCAGCGCGCGACCGGCATCGGGATCGAGCGCCGGCTCGAGCTCGGAGGATCCGCTGTGCGCGATCGGAGGCAGGGTGACGAAGCGGCGTTCGCCGAGCTCGACCACGCCGAGCCAGAGGCCGCTCGCGGGGAGTCGCAGCGTGGCGCTCCAGCGGCGTTCGCCCGCGGGCTCGAGTGGGGCACGGAGGGTGCGGCCGCGCTCTTCGCGGAGCACCACGTGCAGCGCCTCGAGCGGCGGCGCGTCGTGGCTGGGCTCCTGCTCTAGCTCGATCGCGAGATCGGCGCCGCGGCGCACGACGCGCGCGGCGTAGCGCGGATCCTCGCCGTCGCTCGCGAGCCAGCTCACGAGCTGCGCGAAGAGCTGCGCGTAGCCAGGCCACGCGGGCAGCGCTCCCGCGGCGGGACCGCTGAGCGGAGCGGTGAACGCGGCGCTGCGCCCGAGCCCGCGATACGCCCACGCCAGGATCGGCGCGGCATCTTCCTCCGCTTCGCCTTCGCCGGGGAACGTCGCCGCGCCGAGCACCGCGCCTTCGCGGAGGAACGCTCGGTTGTAGCCCGGCACCGCGGGGAACGCGTCGCGCGGGACGTCGCCGAGCTGCAGCAGCTCGTCACGCGCTCGCACCGCGGTCGGCTCCGACACGTACGCCGCGCGCGAAGCGACCAGCGCTTCGCGCGCGAAGAGCTGCGGCAGCTCCTCCGCACGCGCGGTGAACCAGCAGCCTCCGCCGCCGAGCTTCGCGCACTGACGCAGGAACTCCGCATCGGGATCTTCCTCGCTCCCCAGCGCGATCACCGAGAGCGTGATGCCCTGCTCCGCGAGCCCGCGCACTATCGACTCCACCCCATCCTGCTGCTCCGCATCGCTCGCGTCGGCGAAGAGCACGATGTGGCGACGGTAGCCGCCGAGCGCCGTCGTCCAGCGCGTCGCAGCTTCCAGCGCGGTGCGGACGTAGATCCCGCCGCCGCTCGACTGCGCCGCGGCGAGGCGCTCCAGCTCGGCCTCGCGCGAGATCATCGGCGCCATCGGCAGGATCTCCTCGGCCGCCGTATCGACGAGCATGGCGCCGCCGG
Organism: Planctomycetota bacterium; assembly: GCA_016719295.1. Taxonomy (GTDB): domain Bacteria; phylum Planctomycetota; class UBA1135; order UBA1135; family JADKAF01; genus JADKAF01. Next base: position 3,198,214 of record JADKAF010000001.1, on the reverse strand, counting down.
CGTCGAGCCGGCCGAGCAAGCTCAGCGCGGCGACGGCGCCCTCCGCGGCGAGGCTCATCTTCGTGCGACCGCTCTCGACCTTGGAGCTCATCGAGCCCGAGCTGTCGAGCAAGCAGATCAACGCGAGGCCGAAGCCCTGGCGATCTTTCTCGAGCTCCATCGAGACCGGCAGCACCGGATCGAGAGAGGAGAGGTGGTAGCCGCCGAGGCCGAAGCTCCGCTCGCCGCCGCCGAGCAGCAGGCCGCCGCCGTCCTGCTCGACGTAGCGCGCGAGATGATGCAGATGCGGGCCGAACGCAGACGCCGGGAGATCGTCGAGCAGCACCGCGCGATAGCTCCGCAGCGCCGCAGGCGAGAGCTCGACGTCGGCGGGGCGCGCGGCGGAGATCTCGAGGTCGGCGGAGCGCAGCGCTGCTCCGAGCTCGCCGAGCTCGCCCGTCTGGTTCAGCAAGAGGATCCCGCGCGCGCCGAGCACGCGCACGGCGCCCGTCGCGCGATCGTTCTCCGCTCGTGCATCGGCGGCGCCGAGGAGCTCGAGCTCGTAGCGCGCGATGCCGGCGCGCTCGACGCGATCGCGCAGCTCGAGGCGCGTCCAGCCGCGTTCGAACTGCCGCGTCTCACGCGCGAGCTCCTGCTCGCCGCGCCGCAGCACCCAGCTGAGCTCGCGCGGCTGCTCGCACAGCACCCAGCCCGCGAACGAGAACTGCGCGCCGCGCTCGACCTCGAGCGGCAGCTCGAGCTCGCGCACCGAGGCATCTTCGCCGCTCGCTCGCTCGATCCAGCGCACGTCGATCGCCACGCCGCGCGCCGCGGCGGCGAGCGCCTGCTCGCGTGCTCGCGCGCCATCGACGCGGCCGTCGCCGAGGATCGCGAGGCGCGCGCTCCCTTCGCGCGGGGCGAGGCTCAACGCCAGCGCGAGCGCGGCATGCAGATCGCTCGCGTCGCGCGCCGCGAAGGGTGCGAAGCCGGGGAAGCGCTCTTCGCCGCGCCCTTCGTAGGCGAGGCGCGCCCGCTCGCCGAACTCGAGGACGACGAGGTGATCGCGATCTCCCCGCGCCGCCTCGGCCCGCGCGATCCACTCCTCCGCTTCGCGCTCGATCGAGCCCGGCATCGACCGCGAGCGATCGACGAGCACGAAGAGATGGCCGCCATCCGCGCCGCGCTCGCAGCGCGGTCCGGCGAGGGCAATCGCCGCGGTGATCGCAACGCACAGGCGCAGCGCGCGCACGAGCGCGGTCGCTCTCGTGCGCAGCGCGACCCAGAGCAGCGGGAGCGCGAGCGCGAGCAGCACGGGCTCGTTCCACGTCATCGCTGCCCTCCTCGCCGCGCGCGGCGCGCGAGCCAGAGCCAATCGAGCGCGAGGAACGCGGCGAAGAGCGCGACGAGCAAGGTGCTCAGGGTCCGCGCGCTCCGCCTCTCCGTCGGCACGGGCGCAGCCGCAGCTCCGCGCCGGAGGCTCGCGGCATCGCGGAGATCCGATTCGCGCTCGTCGAGCAGCGCCGCGGCGAAGGTCCACGGCCCGCGCTCGGTCGCGCTGTTCGGGCGCGAGCTCGGCGCGCTCGGCGCGAGCGCGGCGAGCTCGTAGATGCCGACGCGCGGGAGCGCTGGCAGCGCGAGGGTTCCGTCCTCGCTCGCGCGCACGACGACGCGCAGCTCGCCGCCGCGCTCGCGGAGCTCGTAGGGCTCGCCCGGCACGCCGATCGCGCGCGGCGCGCGACCGAGCGGCACGACGGTCTCACGCGGCCCGGGCTGCATCGCGCGACATCGCTCGATCGCATTCGCGAGCAGCACCGGCCAGTCGGGAGCGCTGCCGAGGCTCGAGCGCGCGGGCTCGAGGTTCAGGTGGAGGAGCCAGCGCGCGCCGCGGCGCTCTTCGCTGACCAGCACGAGCTCTCCCGCGCGCACGAGCGCACGCCCCGGCGGCCGCGCGCGCGGATCGGCGGCCCAGACGACGCCTTCGAGCTCGACGCCGCGCAGCACGGGATGCGCCCGCTCGAGGAGGAAGGGGCTCGCGAGCTCGCGTAGGTCGGTGCTCGGCGCGTTCCAGAGCAGCGCGGCCGGGGCGTCGCTGGGAGCGGCGCCGCGACCGAGATGGAGCTCGCACGGCTCGTCCGCCGTGACCCAGCCGCTCGCGCCGAGGCCGCGCGGATCGGGCAACACGCCGTTCGCGCGCTCGAGGCGCAGCGCGCGGCGATCTGCTTCTGGCGCCGCGAGTCGCAAGCGCAGCGGACGGGCGCGCAGCGCGGGTAGCAGCACCTCGTCGTCGAGCGCCAAGCCGTCCGTCGCCGGAGCGCGCAGCCGCACGCGCAGATCGCCCGCGGCTCCTTCGAGCGCGAGCTCGAGCGTCTCGCGCTTCTCACCGGGAATGCGGAGCGCGCGCTGCGCGCGCGTCGCTCCGCTCACGAGCTCCTCCACGCTCACGATGAGCTCCTTCGTCTCCGGCGCGAAGCTCGCGACCTCGAGCTGCAGGAGCTCCGCGGCGGGCTCGGTGTCGCTCGGGACGCGGCGTGCCGCGACGAAGGCCCAATTGGGCGTCGCGGCGCCGACGGCGCGTAGCTCGAGCTCGAAGTCGAGCTCCTGTGCTCGATCGCTGTAGACGCGGAGCTCGCCGTCGCGCCAGCCGGCGCGCGCGAGCGCCACCGCGGCGGCGAGCGAATGCTGCCCCGCGGTCGGCGCGTAGCGCGCGAGCGCATCGCGCGCGCTCTCGAGCGCGGCGCGCGGTCCGCACAGCACGCGCGGTGTCTCCGCGCTCGCGAGGATCGTGACGCGGGTGTCCGATGCCGCCGCGGAGAGCTCCGCAGAGATCTCGGCGCGCACGCGATCGGCGGCGCTCGGACCGTCCCCCTGCCGCTGGCCCATCGACGCCGTGTCGTCGAGCACGAAGACGATGTGCCGCGCGGCGCCGTCGGCGCAGCCGCGCGGGCCGGCGAGCGCGAGCGCGAGGCAGGTCGCCGCGAGGAGCTCGAGCAGCAACGAGAGGTTCCGGCGCAGCGGCTCGCGGCGCCGCCCCGCGCTGGCTTCGTGCGCGGGCGCTTCCCAGAGGAAGAGCGCCGAGACCGCTCTGCGCTCGCGCGCGCGGCGGAAGAGATGCAGAGCGACGATCGCGGGCAGCGAGAGCAGCGCGAGGAGAGCCGCCGGCTCGAGCACCGAGATCGCCGCGCTACGAGGCCAGGGCCGCGGCGCCGAGAGCCGCGACGACGGCGTCGCCGACCTCCGCGGTCGAATGCGCTTCGCTGCTCGGCACGAGGTCCGAGGTGAGCGGCTTCCCGATGCGCACGAGGCTGCGCACCGCGCGCTCGATCGCTTCCGCGCCGCGCATCAGCTTCGCGTCGCCGCTGCGCGTGGACTGCCAGGCCAGCGCCTCTTTCACCGCGAGGATCATCGCGAGCGGGTTCGCCTTGCCGCCGACGAGCGGCGGCGCCGAGCCGTGGATGGGCTCGAACATCGCGTGCCGGTCGCCGATGTTGCAGCCCACCGCCATGCCCATCCCGCCCTGCAGCACGGAGGCGAGATCCGTCACGATGTCGCCGAAGAGGTTCGTCGTCACGAGCACGTCGTAGCGCTCGGGTTCGGTGATCAGCGACTGCGTGAACGCGTCGACGATCATCTTCTCGGTCTCGATGCCGGGATACTCGACGGCGACCTCATCGAAGATCTCGCCGAAGAGCCGGCAGCCGTCCATCACGTTGTGCTTCAGGATGGCGGTGAGCTTCTTGCGCCCCGTCGCGGGCGCGCCGCGCTGGCGGGCCTTGCAGATCTCGAAGGCTCGGCGGATCACGCGCTCCGAGCCGACGCGCGTGATCACGCGATCGTCGACGGCGAGCTCTTTCCGGCCGCCGCGCTGCAGCGTGCCGCCGATCCCGCAGTAGAGGTCCTCGGTGTTCTCGCGCAGGAACACCATGTCGACCTTCTCGGGCCGCCAGACCTGGGAGAACGCGCCGTGGATCCGGTGCTTCAGCCCTTCGTAGAGCTGCACGGGGCGCACGTTCGCGTAGAGGTCGAGCTCGATGCGGTTCCCGATCACGGCGGAGTAGCCCGCCATGCGCCCGCCCGGCATCGTCACCGGACCGCCGCCCTTGGGGTCGGGCCAGCCGACCGCGGCGAGCAGGATCAGATCCGCGCGCGCGCACTTCTCCTCCGCGCCCTCCGGCCAGTCGCGCGTGCCGTGCTGCAGGTAGAACTTGCCGCCGCAGGGGATCGACTCCACCTGGTAGCGGAAGCCGGCCTGCGCGGCCGCGGCCTCGAGGACCTTCAGACCTTCGGCCATCACTTCGGGGCCGATGCCGTCCCCGGGGAGGGCCACGATGGAGAGTGCCTGGCTCATCCGTGCTCCGTCAGTCCTTCTTGCTCGACTGGCTTCTAGCTCGACCAGCTTCTTGCGCGACCGGTTGCTTTCTCGGCCGCGGCGTTGCTCGGCCGTGTTCTGGCTCGATCGGCGCCTTGCCGGATCGGGGGGGCTCTGGCGAGAGGCCTCCGCGAAGGACGGGACGCGGGCCTCGAGAATCTGTAGTCTAGCCAGCCTTCGGCGGAGCGGCCAACGCCGCGCCGAAGACCTTCTTCCACCGTCCGCGGCCCGCGTCCCGAGCGACGAGGAGGCCGCCAACGCGAGACCTGCTCCGATGGCCACGACCGCCCGCGTGCGCGAGATCCTCTCCTGGTACGACTCCGAGTCGCCGGGGGTCCGCGCGAACCTCTACCGCATGCTCATGACCGGGCGCCTCGCCGGCACCGGCAAGATGGTGATCCTGCCCGTCGACCAGGGCTTCGAGCACGGCCCGGCCCGGTCGTTCGCGAAGAACCCCGCGGGCTACGATCCGCTATACCACTACCAGCTCGCGATCGAGTCGGGCTGCAACGCCTACGCCGCGCCGCTCGGCTTCATCGCCGCGGGCGCCGGCCAGTTCGCCGGGCAGATCCCTCTGATCCTGAAGGTGAACAACAGCGAGTCGCTCTACAGCTCGCCCAATCCGAAGTCCTCGGTCACGGCTTCGGTGCAAGACGCGCTGAACCTGGGCTGTGGCGCCGTCGGCTTCACGATCTATCCCGGGACCTCCGAGCGCGACGGCATGTACCAGGAGCTCCGCGAGATCTCCGAAGAAGCGCGCGCTGCGGGCCTCGCGGTCGTCGTGTGGTCGTATCCCCGCGGCGAGGGACTCTCGAAGAAGGGCGAGACGGCGATCGACGTGGTGGCCTACGCCGCGCAGATCGCGGCTCAGCTCGGAGCGCACATCATCAAGGTGAAGCCGCCGAGCGAGCACATCGAGCAGGACGCGGCGCGCAAGGTCTACGAGGAGCAGAAGATCCCGATCGCCACGCTCGCGGATCGCACGCGCCACGTGGTTCAGGCGAGCTTCGGCGGCCGGCGCATCGTCATCTTCTCGGGTGGCGAGGCGAAGGGGAACGACGCGGTCTACGAAGAGATCCGCGGGCTCCACACCGGCGGCGCCTTCGGCTCGATCATCGGTCGCAACTCCTTCCAGCGCCCGAAGGCCGAGGCGTTGAGCTTCCTGAAGAACGTGATGGACATCTACGCGCAGTAGTGTCGTTCCTGCGCGCGCCGCGACCCGGCGCGCGCGCCTGCGGAGCCCGCTCGTGATCTCCTCGTTCCTCGCCTTCTCGCTCGCGCTCGTCGCTGTCCCGCAGGATCCCGCGCTGTCGCTCGCGCCGCGCGCGCAAGGCGAGTACCTGCTCGAGCTTTCGGCCTTGCCCGCGCGGCCCAAGGTCGGCGCGCAGCTCCTCGCGCGCGGCGGCTCGAGCTTCGAGCTCGTGCTCTGGTCGGGCGGCCTGCCCGGCGCCGGCGGTCAGCGCGAAGGACGCGAGATCGTGCGCGGTCTCGCCGAGGGCGAGGAGATCCGCTTCGCGCACGAGCGCGGCGAGCTGCGCTGGAAGGGCGGCAAGCTGCACGCGCGCATGACGGGTTGGAGCGAAGCGCTCGTCTTCGAACGCGTGGAGCGCGTCTCGCCGACGCTCGGCTTGCCCGCGCCGAAGGGCGCCATCCAGCTCTTCGGCAAGGACGCGAACGACTTCGTCGAGGACCGAGAGCCGAAGAGCGCGGCGAAGATCGACGCCGACGGCAACCTCGAGCAAGGCGCCACCTCGAAGACGCTCCACGGCGATGCGCTCGTGCACGTCGAGTTCCGGACCCCCTTCGAGCCCGGCGACCAAGGTCAGGGCCGCGGCAACTCGGGGGTCTACCTGCAGGGCCGCTACGAGGTGCAGGTGCTCGACTCCTTCGGCCTGGAGGGCAAGCACGACGAGTGCGGCGGCATCTACAGCGTGCGCCCGCCGGACACCAACGCCTGCTTCCCGCCCGGAAGCTGGCAGACCTACGACATCGAGTTCCGCGCCGCGCGCTTCGACGCCGACGGCCAGCCGGTCGCGCCCGCGCGCCTCACCGTGTTCCTGAACGGCATCAAGATCCACGACGACGCCGCCTGCCCGCGGATCACGACCGCGGCGCCGGTGGCGGAGAAGCCGGAGCTGGGCCCGCTCTATCTACAGGACCACGGAGATGCGGTGCGCTATCGCAACGTCTGGGTGTTGCCGCGAGCTTGAGTCGAGGAGCGCCCGGAGCGGCGCTCCCCGACAAGTACGCTGACGCGCGCCCGCTGGAATTCGAGGCGGCGCGGAGTCACCCCGAGCTCAGTTGAGCGTGACGATCAAGGTATTGGAGAAGTCGAGATGGAAGCCCTGGCCCGGGGGGCAAGTGCCCGGGGCGAGGATCAAGTCCACGCCCTGGCAAGCGACCGAGCCGCCGATCAGGGACCCGTCGCATGGCACCGGGATGCGAACGCTGGTCACGCTGCCGAGGATCACGTCCAGGTTCGCGCCAAGCGCGCAGGGCTCGGGGGAGCAGATCTGGATCGGGCCGATCGCGGCGCCGAACCAGAGAGTGGTCGCGCCGCTACCGCCGCCCAGGGTGAAGGTGAGCGAGCTGGCCAGCGTGGGTGCGCCGGTCGCCGATAGTCTGAGGCCGCCGCAGCGAGTGGCTACGTTGCTGATGGAGCCAACCTCGCCCGTCAGCGACGCGCGCAGGCCGTAGGTGCCTTGGAGACCCGCGAAGCCGCCGACGCGCACGAGCACCGTTTGGCCGGCGAGCAGGCCCGTCGCCGTGACGCGCGACTGGAGTCCGCAGGCGTCGTCATTGCAGCCGAGGCTGGTCGGAGACGCGCACGAGCCGGAGTAGACCTGCAAGACGGTGTCGAAGGCGGCCCCGCAGGTATCGAAGATCCAGTCACCGCTGCAGGGCGCGGTGAAGCTGTGCCAGACATCGCAGCTGGCGCTGCTGCAGCCCATCGAGGGACTCGAGGTGGTCGCGCCGACCGTCGTGAACGGGCCGTTGTCGCCGACGGAAAGCGGTGTCGCGCCGATGCACTCGTCGTTCGGGAGCGTGCCGCCACCGCTGATGTTCAACAGGAAGCTGCCCTGATGCCCCGCGTAGCTGCCCACCATGACCAGAACCTGCTGGCCACGTAGCAAGTTCACGCTGACGCGCGACTGGTTTCCGCAGGCGTCGTCGTTGCATCCGAGCGAGCTGAGATTCGAGCACGAGCCCGAGAACACGTTCAGCACCGTGTCGAGGCTGGAGCCGCAGGTGTCGAAAGTGAAGCTCGCGTCGCAAGGAGCGGTGAAGCCGTACCACAGATCGAAGGTCGATAAGGAGCAGGCCCCTGGAGATGAGGTCGTCGCCCAGAGGTTGCTGAAGGGCCCGTGGGAGCCCAGGGCCAGGGGAATGGGCGCGGAGCAGGTGTCGTTGGTGGGTGCATACCCGCAGCCCATTTGGATCCGGAACGTTCCCATTGCGCCGATCGCACCGCCGACGCGCAGCAAGTAGCTGCTGCCGCGGATGACGGGGAAGCTCAACTTCGAGCGATCGACGCAGCCGGGCTCGTCGTCGTTGCAGCCGAGGGAGACCAGCGTTCCGCAGCTCCCGGAATAGGCTTCGACGATCGTGTCGAGCTCCGAGTTGCAGAGGTCCGCCGTCGCCATGCCCGTGCAGGTCGCGACATAGCGGAACCAGAGGTCCCGACCTCCGACGCCGCAAGTCCACGGCGGAGCCGAGCTGCTCGCATCGAAGTTCTGGTAGGGGCCGTTCAGGCCGTCGGCGATGTCGACCGCCCCTTCGCAGGAATCTGCCGAGATGACGCGGAGGGAGAACGAACCCGAAGCGCCCTCGTATCCTGCGATACGTACGACGTAGGTCGTGAACTCGTACGCGTAGATCGAGAGGCGCGACTGCAGGCCGCACGCGTCATCGTTGCATTGGACCAGCGTCAGCCCTCCGCACGATCCGTCGTAGAACTCCAGGCGCGTGTCGAAGCTCGCGAGCGGAGCGCAGAGCTCGAAGGTCACTGTCCCGGAAACCGCCGGCCGATAGCGGAACCAGACATCCTTCGCCAAGGTCGGATTGCCGCCGCAGGCGAAGAGCGGATCGGTGGGATTGTTGGTGGCGGAGGCGTTGCTGAAGGGGCCGTTCACGCCCTCGGAGAGCCAGCCTGCTCCAGCGCATTCGTCGCTCTGAGAGTAACCCTGGCCTGGCGAGAGAAGCGCCAAGCCCAGGACGAAGGCGATGCGGTGGAGCGCGAGCGGGAGATGGTGCGTGCGCATGGGGCAAGTTCCTGACATGAGGCGACCGCGGCAACGGCGTGCTCGCCGGGCGGGTTGAGGGCATCCTTCCGCTCGAGGGCGAGGAGATGCCTCGACGGCCTCCACCCTCCAACCAGACCCTCGGACGGCCTAGCTACCTTGTTGCAACTTGACATCGCCTGGGCTGCTTGAGCGCTGCGCGCCGAGCAGGGCGACTCGCCGTAGCGCGAGATCGCGGGCAGGAGCGCCTCGCGCTCGTGGTACGGAGCGCATCGGTGAGGGGCCGGCTGTGGGGCCGACGTAGCATCTGGCGAACCTGGCTCGGGCTCGCCGTCCTGCCGCGTCGAGCAAGTCACCGGCTTCGCGCACTTCGGCATGGCGATTGCCTGCGCGGCCGGCTCGACCCCAACCAGGCTTCCATGCGCACGCTTCCCGTCCTTGCCGCCATCGCGGCGCTCGCCGCGGTTCTGCCCGCGCAGGAGCCGGTCCTCTCCGCGGAGACCGCCTGCGAAGTGTTCGCCGGCACCTCGTTCCACACGAGCCGGCGCGGCTTGCCCGCGGGGTTCGTCGCGTCGCAGGAAGCGACGGTGACGAGCTTCGCCTCCGGCTTTGCGCGCCTCGAAGTGCGCGCGCGCTCCCAGGGCGACCGGATCCATCTGGACTTGGATTGCGGAGCGAGCTCGATGGGTGGGTGGGCCCAGGCCCACACCATGAGCGGCACCGGAGCACCTGCTCCGCAGTCGTGGCTCTGGTTGCTCCCCACGTCGAGCTCGGGGGAGGTGCGTGTCAGCTCGACGGGCGCGAACTCGGCTCTCGTGCAGACCTGGATCGCGGTCGACATCGATGCGGACGGGACGAACGAGCTACAGCTCGGCGGCAATCACTCGGGAACGATCGCGCTCCCGCTGATGGGGCCGCTGAGTCGATTCGTCCGCGTGCAGCTCTTCGGCTATGTCTCGCTGCGAGCCGCGGGCACCGAGTTCGCCTCGCAGCGAACCACGCTCGCGTTCGTCGCGAGCGGTGGCGTCGTTCCGGCGAGCTTCGAGCCCATCGATCCGACGATCGCCGCCCTGTGCGGCGTTCGGCTCTACGGCGCCGACTTCTCGGGAGCCGGGCACGCGCTGCGCTTCACGGCGACGAACGCGGCGGCGCAGGCGCAGGCGCTCTTGATGCTGGGGACGACGCCCCTCGCTCCCGCCGTGCCGATCGCGGGGACTCCCGGCTGTCTGCTCGAGCTGCTGCCGCTCGTCGTGTTGCCCGGCACCGCGGATCCGCTCGGCAGCGTCGACTGGTCCTTCCCTGCGCCGCCGGCTCTGCCTGGCACCTCGCTCTTCGCGCAGGTCGCAGCGATCGATCCGGCGAGCTCCTCGCTCCGGACGAGCAACGGCGTTCGCGCGCAGACCAACTGAGCGCCTAGGCCTCGCTCGCGACCGACCGCTCCTATCCCGCGATCCGCGGCTCTTCCGGCTGCGGCACCCCTAGCAGCCTGTTGAAGAAGTCATTCGGACTGGAGAACGCGCCTCGGTCGCCTCGCCTTCGTTGCCGGAACCTAGCTGAAACACCCGCTTCAGCGCCGGTTCCTGCGCCTCGGCGAGACGCCCGATGCATCGTTCCCAGCCTCGAAGCACTTTTTCAACAGGCTGCTAGGCTGACCGGGCCGCGCGCTTCCGCGGCCTGCGTCCGCTCGATCGCGACGAGCAGGCAGAGGGTCGTGAAGATGTGGAAGCCCAGCGAGCGCGCCGCCGGCAGAGCCGTCGCGAGCAGGGAGCAGGCCGCGAGGATCATCAGCGCGCGCTCCTTGTGTCGTAGGGCGAGGCCCGCGGGGAGCCACCAGAGGAAGTAGTGCGTCCAAACGATCGGCGAGACCATGAGCATCGCGAGGGAGATCGCCGCATAGCCCCGGAGCCAGTCTTCCATGTCGCCGCCGCGGCGCGCGTGCAGCACGATCTTCAACGTCAGCAGACCCGTGACGGCGAGCAGGACGAAGTAGGCGCCCCAGACGAAGCGCAGCGGCAAGTGCAGCAGCTCGACACGACCTTTGACGCGGTTGCTCTCGAAGTCGCCGAAGGTGCGCGCGAGCGTGACGCCCAAGCCCTGGTTGGCGTAGCGGAGGCTGCGCTCGCTCTGGACGAGATTCCAAGGGCTCTGCGTGTGCACGTCCTCGATCCAGCGCTCGCAGCTCGCGCGCGCTTCGTCCCTGCCCGCGGCGAGCACGAGGAGACCGCCGCAAGCGAAGAGCGCGAGCGTCACGCCGATCCACGTGACGCGGATCCGCCGGAGCAGCGTTGGCAGCGCGAGGAACGCGAACGGCAGCACCTTCAGCGCGCCGAGCAGCACGAGGACGAAGCCCGCGAGCGCCGAGCCCGCCGTGCTGCGCCGAAGGCGCTCGATCGACCAGGCCGACGCGAAGATCAGCAGCGGGGCGCTCTGCCCGAGCTGCAGATTCACCGGGATGAGCGGGCCCGCGAGGAGCCACGCCGGGAGCTGCGCGCGCAGGGGGATCCCCATGCTGCGTTCGAAGAGCCGCGGCAGCGCGAGGAGGCAGGCAGCGTTCAGCGCGAACCAGAGACCGGCCGCGACGCCCACGGGCACGAGCGCCAGCGGGAGCATCAGGACCTGGAAGGTCGGCGGATAGCGCTCGATGTCACGCGCCGACGAGAGCTGGCCCTCGGTCAGCAGATAAGTCGCCGCGCGATGGAAGCCGTCGAAGTCGTTGTCGCCCTTGCTGGCGATGACCACCGCCAGCGTTCCCATCCAGATCAGGAAGGCCCCGAGCGCGACGAGGAAGAATCGGCGGGCATTCATCCCGGGGATTCTCGACGGAATGCCTCGCACTTCAAGCGCAGCTTTGCCTCGAAGTTCTCGACAGCGAGATCGTGCGCCACCGCGTTCGCTCCTTCGATGGCCAGGTCCCAGGAGCCCGTTGAAGAAGTCCATCGGGCTGAGGTCGCAGCCGTTGGACCACACCCTGCCTGCGCCAGCTTGACAGAGAGCGCCCCATGGCTAGGGTGCGGCCCACGAGTCGGTCTTGCGGCGATCGCGGAAGGCGGTTGGCCTGTGGTAGCCAGCCCGTGAGCTTGGCTGCTCTCGTGCGCATCGAGCAGGCGCTTCTCGGATCGGAGCGACTCGATGGGAATCTGGCGTGGAAAGGCCGCGGTGTCCTCTGGCGGCGACTGGACTCATGGATCCGAGATCCATCTGAAGTTCAACAGCTACAAGTCCACCAAGAAGGTCGCGCCCGCCGATGCGGAGAAGATCGGTCGAGCCTATTCCGCCGCGGCTCAGATGGTGGAGAGCGCGCTCGGCGGGCTGTACGAAGAGAAGAACGCCGACCTCGTGCGCATGTATTTCGGTGACAAGGCGCCCAGGAAAGAGATCGAAGGCGTCTTGCGGCTGACCTTGAACGGACTGAAGGACACCTCTGAAGGCAACAAGATCTTCTTGTTCACGAAGACCAGCCGCCCCGAGCTCGGGGCCAATACGTCGGGAAAAGTCTCGAGCTGGAAACGCGAAGGCACCGATGCGTCCACTCAGAAGTGGGCGATCAGCAAGCGCAAGCTGCCGGTCTCTTCGTCCTTCGAGAAGGCCTCGGGTGGCTTGGATAACATCGAGAAGAAGTACGAGGCCTACAAGGGGCGCATCCACTTGAACCTGTTCCATATCAAGAACAGGCAAGCCGAAGAGGTCGCGATCACGATCATTCATGAGGCGACGCATCGCTTCGCGGGGACCGGCGATTTTGGATATAACGACGGTACGCGGAAGTGGTATAGCATGACCGATGAGGAGCGGCTGAATAACGCAGACTCCTACGCTTACTTCTGCCGGGACGCGTCCTGAGTCGGCAGATCTGCATTCGACAGATCTGCTTTCGACAGAGCCGGGCTCGATCCTGAGCTGAGACGGAGGCGCCTCCGCTTGCTCTCGGTTCGCCAGGAGCGTCCGGCGGGGCTCAGCTCTTGGTCGCTTCGGTGCTGCCGGCCAATCGATCCGCTTCTTCCGCCCGCGCGGTCTTCCGCAGCAGCTCGATCAGCCGCCCCCGCATCCCGACCGTCGTCGCGGCGTCTTGCCCGAGCACCTGCTCCAGCACGCGCACGGCCTCGCGCAGCGCGGGCTCGGCCGCGGCCAGGTCGCCGTTCCGCAAGAGCAGACCGCCGAGATTGCCGAGGAAGGTCGCGGTCTGGTGGCTTTCGGCGCCAAGCGCTGCTTTGGCTTTCGCGGCGATCGCGCCCTGGATGCGAATCGCGTCGTCGAGGCGCTCTTGCTTGCCCAGGCAGTAGGCGTAGTTGTTCTCGAGGATCAGCGTCTCGGTGTGCGAGGCGCCGCGCTCGCGCGTCGAGATCTCGATCAGCTTCTCGAACTGCGCGTTCGCCGTCGCGTAGTCCTTGCGCAGCGAAGCGAGGTTCGCGACGTTGCCCATGGTGATGAGCGTGTGCGGATGCTTCTCGCCCAGGACCTCGAGGCGGCCGGCGAGGCATTCCTCGTAGTCGCGCGCGGCCTCGTCGAGGCGGCCCAGGCGCTCCAGGTAGTTGCCGCGGTTGTTGAGGCAGCTGAGCAGCACGGTCGAGCGCGCGCCGTTCCGGCGACGGGCGATGTCGACGAGATCGGTGACGACCGCCAGCGCCTCCTCGAGCGCGCCGGTCTCGGCGAGGTAGAACGCGAGGTTGCCGCGCGCGTTCCGCGTCATCGTGTGCTCCGCGCCGATCGAGCGCTCGCGCAGCGGGATCGCCAGGCGCAGCAATCGGATCGCCTCGGCGTGGTTGCCGCGGTAGCCGGCGATCGCGGCCAAGGTCTCGTGGCCGGTGCAGAGCACGTGCGCCGGCGCCGTCGCGGGATCGCTGCATTCGATCGCCTGGCGGAACGCGTGCTCGGCATCGTCGATGCGGTCGAGGGCGATCAGCGCCGTGCCCAGGTTCACGAAGATGTGGCCGGCCGCGATGCGTTGCTCCACGAGCTCGGGGCGCGCGATCCGTGCACAGTCCTCGAGCTCGGCCACGGCTTCGCGGCTGCGGCCCGCTTGGTGCAGGAGGAGGGCGCGATTCGCGCGCGCGAAGAGGGTGTGCGGATCGCTCGCGCCGAAGCCTTGCCTCGCGCTCGCGATGGCCGCGTCGGCGAGGGCGAGCGCCTGCTCGCGCTGGCCGAGGTTCCGGAGCAGCTCGATCAGCTTGATGTAGAAGTAGTCGCGCGTATCGGGGTCTGCGGGGAAGCGCGCATCGAGCTCGAAGGCGGCGCGTTGCACGAGGTCGAGGACCTTCGCCTCCGGGCCGTCGCGATCGGGGTCGACGGAGACCAAGGTGTCCGCGAAGAAATCCATCGCGGCCTGCGCGCGGCGCGCGTTCGCGACCGCGGTCGCGCGTTCCTCTTCGGCGCGCTGCCACTGCAGGAGCGCCGCGACGAGGCCCGCGCAGAGCGCCAGGATCACGACCAGGGTGGCGACGACCAAGCCGCGATGGCGCCGCGCGCTCGAGCGCAGCAGGTACCACGTGCTGTCGCGTCGCGCATCGATCGGCTCGCCCGCGAGGTAGCGCTCGAGATCGCGCGCCAGCTCCGCGGCGGTGGCGTAGCGCCGCTCCGGCTCCTTCTGCAGGCAGCGCAGCACGATCGTCTCGAGATCGGCTTGCATGGAGGGCACGACGCGGCGCGGGCGGAGCGGCGGGTGGTTCACGATGGCGTCGAGCGCGGTGCGGAGATCCGTCGTGACGTCGTAGGGGAAGCGCCCGGTCAAGAGCTGATAGAGCACGACGCCCAAGGCATACACGTCGCTGCGCGCGTCGATCGAGCGATTCCGTCCGAGCGCTTGCTCGGGGCTCGCCCACGGCAGCGTGCCCAGGAACGCAGCGCCCGTGCCGGTCGCGGTGAGCGCCTGCAGCTCCGCTCCGGGGTCCATGCGCTTCGCCAAGCCGAAGTCGAGCACCTTCGCTCGCCCGTCGGCATCGAGGCGCACGTTGCTCGGCTTGAGATCTCGATGCACGACACCGCGGCGATGCGCGTAGTCGATCCCGGCGCAGACCTCGATCACGAGCTGGAGCAGCTCGTCGAGCGCCGGCCGAGCGAGGGCGCTCTCGCGCGCGGCGAGCACCGCGGGTGCATGCTCGAGCGTCGGGCCGTCGACGAGCTCCATCACCAGGAACGGGCGGCCGTCCGCGAGCCGCCCGCTGTCGAAGAGGGCCACCAGGTTCGGATGGCGGAGCGACGCAGCCAGGGCGACCTCGCGCTCGAAGCGCTGCTGCCCCTGCATCCCGTCCTCCAGGGTCTCGCGCAGCACCTTCAGCGCGACGACGCGCTGCGTGGAGAGCTGGAGGCCCGAGTACACGATGCCCTGGCCGCCGCGCGCGATCTCGCGGATGTCGGCGTAGCCCGAGATCTCCGGGGCGGCGTGAGGCAGCGTGAGCACGCGCTGCACCTCGCGCTCGAACGCGTTCTCGTCGTCGAACCACGCGGCGGCGCGCGTCATGGTCTCACCGCTCGGCGGGCGCGGCGATGCGGGCTCGACCATCGCCTCAGCCCTCGGCCTCGACCTGCTCGGCCACGAGCTCGCGCAGGCGCTTCAGGATGCGCGACTTCGCCTGGTACGCGGAGTCGACGCTGATGCCGAGCTCGGCGGCCACCGAGCGCGCGTCGCGCGGCCCGCTGGTCAGGAGCTGGAAGGCGCGCAGATCCGTGCCGCGGAACTCGGCGCGCACGCGCTCCATCGCCGTGCGCAGATGGTGCTGGCGCCACTCGACCTCCCAGTCGGATTCGTGCGCGCTCTCGTCGGCCGCGGCCTCGAGCGTGTGCTCGGCCGCGGTCTGGTCGAGGCCGGCACGACCGCGCGTGAAACGCTTGCCGATCACGCGGATCGCGATGGTCTTCAGGAAGCCGCGGAAGCGCCCCTTCTCGGGCTGGTACTCGAAGCTGCGCATGGCCTGCGCCAGCGCGAGGAAGACCTCCTGCACCACGTCCTCGGCGTCGGCCGTCTGCAAGCCGCGGCGCGCGGCGAAGCCGCGGATCAGCTCGCGATAGCGGGAGTGGAACTCGTTCCACGCGGGACCGTCGGCTCCTTCGGAGAGCCGGGCCAGTAAGCTCGCGTGCGTCGAGATCTGAACGCTCACGCTCGCAGTCTACCGGCCGCTTGGCCTGGCAGGGGAGGAGTAGGGAAAGGAGTTCCGACATGGCGAGAGGGGGCGGGCTCGCGCTCTCCTTGCCCCGCGCCGCGCGTTCCTGACACCGGCCGCCGGATTCTCAACTGCGAACTCAGCGCGCGGCATCCTCCGGCCGCATCCAGAGGATCGAGTGGGTGAGACCATAGCGTGCGATCTTCGCCCCGTCGTCGAAGTCGCGCATGGGCTCCGGATCGAGGCCGAAGGCGTTGTGACCGAGCAGCACGGTGTTGTTCTTCGTCCAGCCGTCGGCGTCCCAGCGGAAGGCGTAGAAGGCACCCTGCGGTCCGCTGGTCGCGGTGACCGCGCGGCGCGAGCTGGTCCAGATGTCGTAGAGCAGCGAGCAGAGCCAGCCCTCGTCGAGGGCCGCGTTGCCGATGCGGCGCGTGCGCCAGCCCGTCATCAAGCCGTTGCCCGCGGGCAACGCGGTGTGGAACACGTTGAGCTGGCCATCCGCATCGAAGAGCACCGTGGGGCGCGTGCCGCACTGCGTCCCGCTCTGCTCCCCGCGCACCCAGCGCGTCTCCTGCTCCACGAAGCGCTCGCCGATCGCGCGCAGCCAGGTGACGCGCAGGCACATCGGCGCGCCGTGCACGTTGGTCAGCGCCGTCGCCAGGGCCACGCGATCGGTGCCGGGCTCCGCGGCGAAGCCGGGAGCGACCTGCGAGCGGAGCTCGAGCTCCTGCACGAAGCGCGCGCTCGCGCTCTGCCCGTCGTGCTGCAGCGCGTGCACGCGCAGGCGATCGTCCTCGCCGCGCGCGACGAGCAGCGTGCGCGCGCCGACCGCGCCCGCGCCGAGCTCGCTCGGGCAGCCGAGCGAGGCGATCGGGAGCGGGCTCTCGAGCGTGCCCGCGTCGAAGCGCGCCGCGTACCAGTGGGGCGGTCGACGAAAGAGCACGTAGCCCTTCTCCTGGCCGCCGACGAGGAGCGGATCGCCGTTCGTCGCGGAGTCCGCTACGGTGCGCGGCTCGCTCCAGCGCTCCTCGCCGAGATAGGTCTTCAGCGTGATCAGGCCTTGCTCGGGATGTACCTGCGCGAGGAAGCTCGTTCCGCCCACCGTCGCGAGCGCGGGCGCGGCGGCGCTCGCGCCCACGTCGCGGCGGATGCCGGCGTGCGTCGAGCCGCCGTAGTTCACGTCGGCCGAGACCGGCTCTTCGTCGAAGCGACCGTTCTGGTTCCAGTCGACGAGCGTCTCGCGCGGGCCGCTCTCGCGCAGCGGGAAGCGGAACGGATGCGCCGCGAGATAGGCGAGCTCCGCGTGCGGGAAAGGCAGCTTCTCGATCAGGCGGCGCTCGTCGAGCACGACCTCGCGGAAGCGCCCGTCGGAGAAGCGGATCGCGCGCGCGTCGCCGCCGAGCGAGTAGCTGAACGCGTAGCTCATCAGCGAGGGATCGAGCGGGCACCACGCCGGCAGCGAATCACCGCTGTGCCCGAGCGAGAGCTGGTGGCCGAACTCGTGCGCGAAGACCGCGAAGCCCCATCCCGCGCCGCCCATGTCGCTCGTCTCGCTCGACTGTCCACCACCGCCGGTGGTGACCTGCATCCAGTGGAGCAGCCCGCGCTCGCGCGCGGCGAAGTGCGCGTTCCCGCACGGCACCCAGTTGCCGCCGAAGCTCTGCTCGGTCGGGATCACGGGGTCGATGCGGAAGTGGACGCGCACGCCGCGCGCGCCATCGGGGCTCACGCTCGAGAGCTCGGCGTAGAGGCGCTGCACCTCCGCGAGCTCGGCGGGGAGTGCTTGGAGATCGACGCCGACGTGGGGCGAGACCGCGCAGATCACGTCCTGGTGGCGCGGATCGAGGCGGTTCCCTTCGCCGATCGAGATGCCGCGCGGGAGCCCATGTACCTCCCAACCGTCGAGCAAGCCGTCCTCGTCGGTGTCGCGATCGAGGGGATCCGTGCCGAGCTCGCGCTCGCGCGCATCGTCGAGGCCATCGCCATCGCGATCGCCGGTGTCTTCGTGGGGCGCGAACGCGACGCGCAGGACGAGGAACGCGCCGTAGACGGAGCAGCGGTAGATCCCGATCGTGTCGCGACGGCCGTCGCCATCGAGATCGCCGGAGACACAGCGCAGCGGTAGGAGCGCGGGCTCGAACGGCGGCGCATCGGGGATCTGCGGCGTCGCGCTCGTCGCGCGCGCGTCGCGCTCGAAGCCCTCGAGGCCCTCGGGCCACGCGGAGAGCTCGAGCGCTTGCCACGGAGCGGCCTTCCAGCCGCGGACGGAGGTGCTGACGAGCAGCGAGCGCTGCGGGGTCATCACCACCAGGTCCTCGAAGCCGTCCGCGTTCACGTCGCGACACGCGAAGAGCTCGTGCTCGACGCCGGCCGTGGCCCAGGTCTGTCCGGGGACGCGGAGCGCGCTCGAGCCGGGATCCTGGAGCGCGCCGCAGCAGAGGAGGGCGAGGGAGAGCATGGCGAGAAGCTAGCCAAGCCGTGCCGCGCTCGCCACGGGCGTCGCGGGGCTCCTGGATTCTCGACGCGCCCGGTCGTAGCTTGGGGCCGCCCCCTCCGAGCTCCCGTGGACATCGAAGAACGTTACCTCGAGGCCCTCGCACGCCTCACTCCCGCCGAGCGGATGGCGCGCGGACAGCGCATCTTCCACGAGGCGCGCGAGCTCCTCGCGCGCCGGATTCGCGCGGAGGTGGGGCCGGTCAGCGAAGAGCGCCTGCGCTTGCTGGTCGCGCGT
Source organism: Planctomycetota bacterium (assembly GCA_016719295.1). GTDB lineage: Bacteria > Planctomycetota > UBA1135 > UBA1135 > JADKAF01 > JADKAF01. The sequence goes on along the minus strand of JADKAF010000001.1, from coordinate 3,179,803 downwards.
GAGATGTATGCGGACGAGCCCGAGATCCGCGCTTGGTTGGATCGAGAGCTAGAGCGTGTTCGAGCCTGAAGTTTTCCGCGGCACGGTGCAGAAGGTCGCGCGCGTCCTGCGCGGGCTGCGCATTCGCTTCCACATCACGGGCGGCTTCGCCACGCAGGCCTACATGGAGCCGCGCTTCACCCAGGACGTGGACTTCGTCGTCGATCCCCTCGCGCTGGAGCGGGAGCTGGAGCGCTTCCTGACGGCGGCTTCTGGGGAGGGTTTGGAGCTCTCCGCGGCTGCCGTTCGCGCGGCTCTGGAGCGGCGCGGTCTCTTCCAGGTGCTCGATGTCGAGAACTTGCTGAAGGCCGACATCTATGCTCGCGAGCTCGTGCCGGGCGAGCTCTCTCGCTCCCTCGAGATCGAGCTCTTCGCGGGACTGAAGATGCCGATCGTGTCGCGCGCGGATGCGGCGCTCTCGAAGCTCATCTGGATCTCGAAGGGCAGCCATAAGAGCCGAAGAGACTTGCGCTTGCTCTGGCGCAGCGCGACTTCGGCGGATCGCGCCGAAGTCGAGCTCTACGCTGCGGCGCACGGGCTGGTCGAGCTCCTTCACACGGTGCTGTCCGAGCGCGAGGAGCTCCTCGAATAGCCGCATGTCCGTCACCTTCGACGTCGTCCCCGAGCTCCGTGACCTGGACAAGGAGCGCCTGCGCGATGCGCGCGGCACCTCGTACCGCGAGTTCGTGCGCTCGCTCGTGCCGCGCTACGGCGTCGTCTGGCTCCACATCGCGTGTGGCTATGCGGTGTTGCTCGCGGTCGGGCTCGGCGTGGCGGGGCTCGACGGGCGCTGGCTGGGAGTGCTCGCCGATCGCGTGCTCGGGATCTCGCTGGGCGCGCTGCTCTTCGGCTACACGCTCGCGTTCCTGCATCTCTTCCTGCACGAAGCCGCGCACTGGAATCTCGCGCCCTCGCGCGTGTGGAACGATCGCCTGGCGAACTTCTTGCTCGGCAGCTTCCTCGGCGTCGACCTCCGGAGCTACCGTCCGATCCACTGGGAGCACCATCGGCACCTTGGCACGACGCGCGACACCGAGCGCTCGTACTTCGAGGCGCTGTCGCTGCGCTTCGTCCTCGAAGCGCTGACGGGGATCCGCGTGCTGCGCGTGCTCGCCGGACGGCGGCGCGCGCTCGCCTCCGCGCCGGCGAAGAGCGAGGAGCGCGCCGCGAGGCCGCGACACCAACCGTTCACGGCTGCGGTGTTGAACCTCGCGTTGCTCGCGCTGCTCGTGCTCAGCGGGAACTACGCCGTGGCGCTCGCCTGGGCCCTCGGGCTCGGCGTCGTGTTCCCCTTCTTCGCCTCGGTGCGGCAGGTGCTCGAGCACCGCGACGAGCGCGCGCGCGCCGACGGCGACTATGCGGCGATCGATCACGGTGCGGTGAATCGGATGTTCGGGAGCGGGCCGCTGGCCTCGACCCTCGGCGGCGCGGGCTTCAACCGCCATCTCCTGCACCATCTCGAGCCGCAGCTCTCCTACACGCGCCTCCCTGAGCTCGAGCGCTTCCTGCTCGGAACGGAGCTCCGCGAGGCGCTCCTGGCTCGTCGCGCGACCTATCTCGGAACCTTCGTGCGCCTGCTGCGCGCGGGAGCGGCGCGATGAGTTGCCTCGCCTGCGGCAGCCAGAACCTGCAGCTCTGGACGCACTCGCGCGACACGGAGTACTTCACGACGAGCGAGAGCTTCGCCCTCTACCGCTGCCGCGCGTGCGATGCGCTGAGCATCGACCCCGTGCCGCGCGAGCGCCTGCGCGAGATCTACCCGCCGACCTACTACTCCTTCGCGTCCGGCGTGCGCTCGTTCGCGACGCGCGTGAAGGAAGCCCTCGATCGTCGGCGCTTCGCGAAGCTGCTCCGCGGCCTGCCCGGCCGCGAGCTCGCGGTCCTCGACGTCGGCGGCGGCTCGGGCTACCTGCTCGATCTCGTGAAGAGCGCCGATCCGCGCGTGACGCGGACGCAGGTCGTCGACTTCGATCCCGAGGCGCAGCAGGTGGCGCGCGCACGAGGCCACGGCACCTTCCTCGGGCGCATCGAGGACTACGCGACGAAGCAACGCTTCGATCTCGTGCTGCTCCTGAACTTGATCGAGCACGTCGAAGACCCTGGCGCCGTGCTGGCGAAGGCGCGCGCGCTGCTGCGACCCGGCGGCGTGATCCTCGTGCAGACGCCGAACTGGCGCTGCCTCGACGAGTGGCTCTTCCGCCGCAAGTCCTGGGGTGGATATCACACGCCGCGTCACTGGGTCCTGCTCACGCGGCGGAGCTTGACGGCGCTGGTCGACCGAGCGGGGCTGAGTCTGCGGCGCTTCCAGTACACGCAGGGCGGCTGGTTCTGGGCCGTGAGCGTGCTGGCGTGGTTTCACGAGAAGGGGCTCGTGAAGGCGTCCTTCGAGCGCCCGCTGAACCGCCACCCGCTCTTCGGTCCGCTGGCGGCGCTCTTCGCCGCCTTCGACTTCGCGCGCTTGCCGTTCGCGAAGGGCTCGCAGATGTGCGGCGAGCTGGTCGCCGCGGAGACCGCTCCGCGCCCTGGAATCGCGCGCCGAGAAGCGTAGGCTTGGAGCCGAGCTCCCGCTCGGTGGCGCCGCACGCGGCCGCGGCGCCGAGCGCGCTCGCTTCCCTCGACCTCTCTCGAGCTCGCGCCCCATGACGCCTTCGATCTCTCCTGCCTTCGACCGCTTCGAGCCCACGCGCGAAGACCGTTTCACCTTCGGCCTCTGGACCGTCGGGAACCCCGGGCGCGATCCCTTCGGCGAAGCCGTGCGGCCCGCGCAGAGCGCGCCGCACATCGTCGAGCGCCTGGCCGCCTGCGGGGCCTACGGGGTGAACCTCCACGACAACGACCTGGTCCCGTTCGGCGCCAGCGCGCGCGAGCGCGATCGCATCGTCGGGGAGTTCAAGGCCGCGCTCGAGAAGCACCACCTCGTCGTGCCGATGGCGACGGTGAACCTCTTCTCGCATCCGATCTTCAAGGACGGCGCCTTCACCGCGAACGACCCGCAGGTGCGCGCCTTCGCGCTGCAGAAGACGATGCAGGCGATCGACCTCGGCGCCGAGCTCGGCGCGGAGATCTTCGTGCTGTGGGGCGGACGCGAGGGCGTCGAGGCCGACGCCTGCCGCGATCCGCGCGTCGCGGTGAAGCGCATGCGCTCCGCCCTCGACTTCCTCTGCGAGTACGTGCGCGACCAGCGCTACCGCATGCGCTTCGCACTCGAGGCGAAGCCGAACGAGCCGCGCGGCGATATCTACTTCGCGACGACGGGACACATGCTGCACTTGATCTCGACGCTCGCGCATCCCGAGCTCGTCGGCGTGAACCCCGAGGTCGCGCACGAGACGATGGCCGGGCTCTCGATGGCGCACGGCGTAGCGCAGGCGATGGAGGCGGGGAAGCTCTACCACATCGATCTCAACGGCCAGAAGATCGGCCGCTACGACCAGGACCTGCGCTTCGGCTCCGAGGACCTGAAGGGGGCGTTCCTGCTCGTGCGCCTGCTCGAGGGCACGGCCGGTGGGGCGAGCTACACGGGGCCGCTGCACTTCGATGCGCACGCGTATCGCACCGAGGACGAGGACGGCGTCTACGACTTCGCGAAGGGCTGCATGCGCACCTACAAGATCCTGAAGGCGCGCGCCGAGGGCTTCGATCGCGATCCCGAGGTGCGTGCGCTGATCGCCGAGCGCGGCGACGCGGTGCTCGATCCGCTGCTCGAGCGCTACAGCTCGCAGGGGGCGCGTACGCTGAAGGAGCGCCGCTTCGAGGTCGATGCGATCGCGCGGGTGGGGCTCCGCTACGAGCGCCTCGACCAGCTCCTGATCGAGCACCTGATGGGGTTGCGGGGATGAGCGGAGTGCTCTACTTGGGCTTTGACGTCGGCACGCAGAGTACCAAGGCGCTGGTGATCGACGGGGCGAGCGGCGAGGTCGTCGCGCGCGCTGCGAGCGGGTACGAGTTGATCTCCGGTCTGCCGCCGGGGGCCGCCGAGCAGCACCCCGACACCTGGTGGCAGGCGCTGCGCGCCTGCTGCCGCGAGCTCGCCTCCCGCGTCGATCTCGCGCGCGTGCGCGCGCTCGGCGTCTCGGGCCAGCAGCACGGCTTCGTCCCGCTCGATGCCGAGCAACGCGTGCTGCGCGCGGCGAAGCTCTGGTGCGACACGAGCACGAGCGAGGAAGCGGCCGAGCTCTCGCGCGCGATCGGCCGCGCGGTGCCGACGGGGTTCACCGCGTCGAAGATCCTCTGGATGAAGCGAAGAGAGCCGGCTCTCTTCGCGCGCCTCCGCCACGTCCTCCTGCCGCACGACTGGGTGAACCTGCGCTTCACCGGCCGCCTCGCGATGGAGGCCGGCGATGCTTCGGGCACGGGCGTGTTCGACGTCGCCGCCCGACGCTTCGATCCTCGCGCCTGCTCGGCGATCGACGCTCACCTGCAGGAGTGGCTCCCGCCGCTCGTCGGTCCCGCGGAGCCGATCGGCACGCTGCGCCCCGAGATCGCGCGAGAACTCAGCTTGCCTGCCGGCGCGCTCGTAGCCCCCGGCAGCGGCGACAACATGTGCGCCGCGATCGGCAGCGTCGCCACGCGCGAGGGGATCGCCGTGCTCTCGCTCGGCACCTCGGCGACGCTCTTCGCGCGTGCGAGCTCGCCGGTGATCGATCCCGCGGGGCTCATCGCGCCCTTCTGCGACGCGACGGGTGCTTGGCTCCCGCTGCTCTGCGTGATGAACGCGACCGGCGTGCTGCACGAGGTCGCGCGCGCGTTCCCCGGCGAAGACCTGCACTCGCTGACGCGCGCTGCGGAGCAAGTCTCTTGCGGCTGCGACGGCTTGCTCTGCGTGCCCTTCCTGCAGGGAGAGCGCGTACCTGATCTACCGAACGCCACCGGCAGCCTCCTCGGCTGGCGCCCCGGCTTGCTAACCCCGGGCCATCTCTTCCGCGCGACGCTCGAGGGCATCTCGATGAACCTCGCGGGCGGCTTGGAACGTCTGCGTTCTCTCGGCCTCGCGATCGACGCCGTGCGCTTGGTCGGCGGCGGCGCGAAGAACGCCTTCTGGGCGCAGATGCTCGCCGATGCGCTCGGCGTCCGCGTGCAGCGCTTGGCCGAGCCCGAGTCCGCGGCCCTCGGTGCGGCGCTTCAGGCGCAAGCGGTGGCGGAGGGGCGGAGCTGCGACGAGGTTGCCTCGCGCGCGATCGCGTTGGATGGCGCGCCGTTCCTGCCGGAGCCCGCGCGCGTCGCGGCGTATCGCGCGCTGCGCTCGCGCTTCGAGGCGGCGGTGGCGGCGACGGCGCAGCCCTTCGCTGCGGACGCGCGCTGAGAACGCGGCGGAAGCCGGTGGTGCGCTCTCCGGTCGGGGCCGGAGATGACCTCTCGAGCCCGAGCCGCGATCTTCGCCATCGCACTCCTCTGGCTGACCCTGCTCATGGTTGGATGCGGCAGCGAGAGCGAGGTCGTCAGCTCACCGCTTTCGTCGGAGGGCGGGTGCGATCTCGCGGCAGGCTCTGTGCTCCTCGTCGGCGTGAGCCGGCCATGTAGCGCGCGCTGCCACGGGAGCTATGCCAAGGTCCTGGTTCGGGAGGACGGCGGGGTGCTCGTCGGGCCGCTCGAGGAGCGGAAGTGGCGATGATGCACGCAGTCTCCGGAGCGCGTCATTCGGATCCTCGACGCACTGCCTCGCGCGGGAGTGGCGGCGAGTCGGCCGCCGGCGAACGTGAAGCGGAGCACTCCCTACGTGATCGTGGGATGCCGGCATGCCGACGCCTCCGGAGTGACGTGGGTGGAGCTGGAGAGCCTGCGCGGGGACGCGCTCCTCGATCGCCTCTGCCACACGGGGAACCTCGACGCGCCGCTGCGCTTCAGCGCGCGACCCACACCACCAGCTTCTCCGCCGGCGACCCATCCCAACCCCGATAGTGCAGCAGGAGATCGGCGCGCCCATCGTGATCGAGATCGGAGGTCTGGCAGATCACGTCGCGGTAGCTCGCGTCGCTCGGCAGCTCGAGCGCGAGCCACGGCGCTTCCTCGAAGCGCGCGCCTGCGAGGCCGCGGCGAACTTCGAGGCGGAGATCCGCGGGTTGCGTCACGAGGTCGACACGGCCATCGCCATCGAAGTCGCCGTCGAGGTTTACGACGTAGCGCAGCGCGAGCTCCAGGTTCCCGTGCAGCGAGCCGAGCTCGGTGCGCAGCGCGTAGGAGCCGCGGAAGCTCGGGTAGGGCTCGAAGCCGCGCGCGTCGCGCCGTGGCACGAACACGCTGAGCTGGGCCTTCGAGCCGCCGCCGAGCCAGGCGCGGAGCGCGCCGACGGGGGCCTTCACGTCCTGCTCCTCGAAGAGCAGGAGCTCCGCTCGTGCGTCTCCATCGAGATCGGCGAGGCGCCAGCGCGCGGGATGCGCGGCGATGCGCAGGACGTCGTCGGGGGCCTCGACCCGATGCGCACCCGCGCGGCCGTAGACGAACGCGAAGCTGCGCTGCGCTTCGTCGTAGCGCACGAGGTCGGGCCAGCCGTCGCCGTCGAGCTCGCAGAGGCTCGCGCGCTCGAGCACCTCGGGGCGCGGATCGCTCGCTTCGAAGAACGCATCCGCGCCGCTCGCGGGGGCCAAGAGCTCGAGCGATGCGACGCGTTCGGGATGGAGCGCGCCGTCGCGCGCGCGCCACGCGTAGTGCTCGACCAAGCGTCCACGCGAGAACGAGAGGAGCTCGCTCGCGCCGCGCCGCGGGAAGAAGGCGACCGGTGGCACGCGCGTGCGGAGACGGAGGCGCCCTTCGAGGCCCGGAGGATCGAGGCGCGCGATCGATCGCGGCGTGCAACGGAGGAAGCCCGCGCGTCGTTCGCCCGTGAGCTCGTGGATCGCGAAGCCGCCGCGCTCGGGCAGCACGAGCTCGGCCGGTGCCCCCGCGGCGAGGTCGTGGAGGAAGTGCCAGTAGATGTGCGGGGCGAGCTCGCCCGCGCTGCGGAAGAGGCTGCGCGAGGCGTCGGGCAGCGCGATCTTCGGCGCGCTGCCGTCGAGGACGGTGAGGGCGCGGAGACCTTCGTGCGTGTGCGCGAGGAGATCGAGGCGGCCGTCGTCGTCGAGGTCGCCGAAGCCGAAGAGGGTCGTGCCCTGCGGCAGGGCGAAGCTGCGCGTCGGCTCGCTCGCGAAGCGCCCTTCCGCGTCTTGCAGGTGCAGCGCGAGCTGGCCTCCGCGATAGAGCACGAGGTCGACCTTGCGATCGGCGTTCGCATCCCACACGAGGCGCTCTTGCAGCGGATGGGGGAGCTCGAGCTCCGAGCGCACGTAGCGCGGCGTCTCCTGGGCCAGCGCCGGCGAGGAGCACAGCGCCAGAACGCCGATCGCGGCGAAACGTGCGCAGCGGTCGCTGCCGGCTCGCGGGACAGAGACGCTCATGGGCGCGGCAACGCGAGGCGTCGCGCCTCACGCTCCTGCGGCACGACCAGCGCCAGCGCCTTGCCGTCGCGCACGAGCACCTCGGTCTCGAAGCTCGCGTTGCCCTCCCACGCGAACCACGCGGGCTCGAGCAGCCGATAGGTCGTCCAGCTCCGCCCGTCGTGCTCGCGGCGCTCGAGCGCGCCGCGCAGCACGCGGATGCCGCGGCGCGGATCGAGCTCGAGGAGATCGTGCGTGCCGTCGCCGTCGAGGTCGCGATCGAAGCGCAGCGCGCTCGGCAGGATGCCCGCGCGGAGCTCTTCCTCGCGCAGCGCGCTCAGCGGCAGACGCGAGGCGAGCTCGAGCTCGGGCTGGCTCGGATAGGCGCCGTCTTCGCGCGCGAGGTAGATCGCGGTGCGCAGCGTCGCGAGCCCGCCGACGATCGCGGCGGCGGGGTTCTCGCAGCGGACGAGCACGAGATCGGCGCGGCCGTCGCCGTCGAGATCGGGTAGCGCAGCGACCGTGCCCGCGCCGCGGAAGCGCAGGCGGCTCGGCTCCGCGAAGCGCGGCGGCAGCCCGCCCAGGTTGCGCCGGATCTCGAGCTCGGTCTCGAAAGCGAAGCCCTTCTCGGCGTCGCCGCGCACGACCCAGCTCAGGAGATCCGCGCGCGCATCGCCGTCGAGGTCGACCAAGCGGCGGAAGCTCTTCCGCAGCGCGCCGTTGCCCGCTCCGCTCGCGCCGAGATCGAGGGGCCAGCGCTCTGGAGGGGCTTCCTGCGTGCAGAGCCAGAGCGCGCCATCGCCCGCGCCCTCGACGACGAGCTCGTCCTCGCCGTCGCCGTCGAGATCCGCGAGCGTCGGCAGCGGCAGCTCGCGCTCCGCGGTGAAGAGCGCGCCGTCCCACACACGCCGCGCACCGATCGCCGCGGCGAGGTCCCAGCGCCGTGCGACGCGCAGACCTGTCGCGCTCGTGCCGCGGAGCCGTGCATAGCCGAACGCGAGCGGCACGAGGAGGTCGAGCGCGCGCTCGCGCTCCCGGAGATAAGGCCAGACGAGGAGAGCGGTGGGATCCGCGTCGGCGAAGAAGCTCGCCGCCTCGAGCAGCGTGCGACCTTGCGGATGCCAGCGCAGCTCCGCCTGCGCGGGCTCGCGCGACGGCGTCAAGGGATGCAGGCGCAGCCCCTGGCCATCGAAGATCAGCAGCTCGCGTCCCGGCAGCGCCAACGCATCGGCGCACGCGATCGCGCAGGCGTCGTCGGGGAGGAGCGTATCGTGCGCCTGTGAGCGCTCTCCTGCGTCCGTGTGCTCGAAGCGGAAGACGCGCAGCACGCGCTGCAAGCGCCCCGCGGCATCGACGCGGCGCACCGCCGCGATCCACTCGTCGCTGCCATCGCCGTCGACGTCGGCGGCGAAGCTCGCGAGGCGTTCGCCATCGAGCTCGAGCAGCAGCGGCTCCTGCGCGTGCAGGAGGGGCGCGCTCGAGCCGAGCCCGAACGCGAGCGCCAGGGAAGAGCGGTGAAGGGCTTTCACGGGCTCAAGCGCGCACGTCGCGCGCGCGAAAGATCGCCCAGGCGATCGTGCCGAGCAGCAGCGCGCTGCCCGCGGGCACGCAGAGGGAGAGCCACGCGGCGCGCGCGCGATCGAGCTCGAGGTCGCCGGTCGCGGAGAGCAGCGCGCTGTTGCCCCAGCACCACGCGGCGCCGACGCGCTTCTCGCCGAGCTCGAGCAGGTGCTGCCAGGTGCCGCCGAGATAGCTCGGGAAGCAGAGCGCGCGCTCGGCGCCGAGAGCGAAGCCCTCGCCGAGCAGGACGAGCACCGCGAGGGAGAGCGCCGCTTGCAGGATCGCGTCGGGCGAGCGTCGGGCGATCGTCGAGACGACGAAGCCGAGCATGCCGACCGCGATGGCCGCGAGGAAGCCGCTCAGCGTCGCGAGCAAGGCGCTCGCGCGCAGCGCGTCCGCGCCGAAGGCCGCGCTCTGCAGCGGATCGTCGAGCTCGCGCGCGTCGAGCGGCGAGGCGAAGCCCAGCGTGACGCCTGCCGCGAGGAGCGCCGCGAGGAGCGCCGCGAGCTGCACCGCGGCGAGCTGCGTCGCGAGCGAGGCGGCCTTGCCGGCGAGGAGGGAGCCGCGCGGCAGCGGGCGCGCGAGCGCGGAGCGCAAGGTCCCGTCCTGCGTCTCGCCGGCGATCGCGGTGGCGCCGCCGATCAAGGCGAGGGCGGCGAGGAGCCAGTTCACCGGGGCCATGCCGCTCGCGAGCGCGGTGAAGCCGTTCCGGGGGGCCGCGAGCGCGTGCTGCGCTTCGGGCGCGCGCAGCGCGCCGAAGAGGGCGAGGGCGATCGCGAGCGCGAGCGCGGTCCAGGCCACGCGGGCGCGCACGAGCTTCAAGAGCTCGGAGCGCCATGCGCCGAGAAAGCTCCCGCGGCGCGGCGTCGCGATCGGCGGCACGACGGGTGCCGCGAAGCCGTCGCCGCGATCGGCCTGCTTCGTGAGCTCGAGGAAGCGCTGCTCCAAGCTCCCGCGTGAGGTGAGCTGCGCCATCGTGCCGCTCGCGATCACGCGCCCGCGCACGACGATCACCGCGCGATCGCAGACGGCTTCGATCTCGCCGAGCAGATGGCTCGAGAGGACGATCGTCGTGCCCGTGCGCTGGAGCTCGCGCAGGAACGCGCGCACCGCTTGCACGCCGGCGGGGTCGAGGCCGTCGGTGGGCTCGTCGAGCAAGAGGAGCCGCGGGCGGCGCAGCAGCGCCAGCGCCAAGCCGAGGCGCATGCGCATGCCGTAGGAGAAGCCGCCGACCTTGTCGTCCGCGCGCTCGAGCAGACCCACGCGTTCGAGCAGCGCTTCAAGCTCGGCGTCGGGCAGGCCGCCGCAGAGGAGGGCGAAGCAGCGCAGGTTCTCGCGCGCGCTCAAGTGCGCATGAAGGGCGGGGCCATCGACCAGCGCGCCGACCGGTTCCAGCGCGGCGACCGGGTCCGTCTGCACGTCGCGGCCGAAGATCGCGATCGCGCCTGCGTCGGGGCGCGCGAGGCCGAGCACCAGGCGGAGGAGCGTCGACTTGCCCGCGCCGTTCGGTCCGAGGAGACCGAAGAGGGAGCCCTCCGGGACCTCGAGATCGAGACCGTCCAGTGCGGCGCGCGCGCCGTAGCGGCGCACGAGGCCGCGGACGACAAGGGCCGGAGGAGCGTTCACGGGTTCGGAGGGCTGCATGCGACGGGGGCGAGGCTAACGACGCAGGAGGGCCCGCGCCAAGCGCCGCTCCTCGGAGGAGCCGGATTGAGGCGTGAAAACGGCCGCTTCTCCGGGCACCATGTCCCGCTTCGCAAACCCCGGTACGAAGGCCCAGAGTCGAGGCGAACGATGGCCGCGAAGCGTGAGGTGCTCGAGTTCGGCGACCTCGCTCCTTATCTGCTGCTGAAGAACGGCAACTTCCTCTACAAGGTGCCGTTCCGCGGCGGGCATGCCGTACTGAAGGTCTACTACGACTCGCGCGGCACGGTCGAGCGCTGGGAGAAGAGCGTCTCCAACTGGCTCTCCGGCCAGACGAGTTACCTGCCGAGCTCGCGCTGCAAGGTCGAGCGCGAGTGCCTCGCCCTCTGGAAGGCGAACGGCATCCGCGTGCCCGAGGTCTACGACGTCGAGGTGAAGGCCCCGGGCTGCAAGGAGGGCTACTACCTCCTGATCGAGTTCATCCCGCACGGGAAGCTCATCGATTGGATGTCCGACGAGCAGAAGAGCGCGGACGAGCGCTTCGCGATGTGGCGCCGCTTCCTGCCCGAGTGGTCGAAGCGCCACGAGCTCGCCATCGCGCAGAAGGAGCCGCGCCTCGTGCACGAGAACGGCGATTGCAAGCACGTGATGCTGATGCCCGACGGCGGCTTCCTCTTCTTCGACTTGGAGATGGTCTACCGCAGCCGCGCGCGCATCGAGGAGCACGTCGGCCACGAGGTCCTGCAGTATCTCTGGCACACCTCGAAGTCGATGGAGACGACGCTCCGCGACCGCTTGCTCGACGAGACCATCGCGCACTATCCGAAGCGCGAGCGCCTGCGCCAGGCCGCGCTCTACCTCGTGCGCCACCCGCGCATCATGCAGCGCGGCTTGCGGGCGCTCGAGCGCGTGCTGCGCTCGCAGAAGCTCGCGAAGCCGACTTCGAAGCTGGCGATCGCGAAGCGCCTCCTCGAGCGCCTGGATCGGCGATGAGGCGCCTCTTGCCTCCGGCCGATGCGGAGGTGCTGCAGGACTCGGACGCGCGGGGCCGCGGCAACGCGCTCTGGCTCTTCCGTTCCCCGAAGCCGCGGCTGCTGAAGCTCTACCGTCCGCGCCGCTCGCCCTTCGTCGAGGCGCTCTCCGAGCATCTGACGCAGGCGGTGCAGGGGGTCAGCGGCGTGCGGGCCGACGTGCGCATGCGGAACGAGCAACGCGGGTTGGCGCTCTGGGCGCGCGAGGGCTTCGACGTCGTGCGCGTGCTCGACGAGCCGCTGCCTCCGGGTCTCGAGGGACCGGCGCTCTGGCTCGAGTACGTCGACGCGCCGCTGCTGAAGACGGTGGTGCGCGATCCGGCGGTGAGCTGGGCCGCGAAGGCCCAGTGGATCGAGCGCTACGGCGCGAATCACGGAGAACGCCACGAGCGCGCGGCGGCCCGAGACGAGCTCGGGCTCGTGCACGAGCACGCCGGGCTCATTCACGTCTTCGCGCGCGGCGAGCAGCTCGTGCACTTCGATCTCGAAGGCGCCTTCTGCTCGGGCACCCCGATCCGCGAAGCCCTCGCGCAAGAGCTCTCCACCGCGCTGCGCTCGCTCGCGAAGTCGACCAAGGAGAGCTTCGGGGCCGCGCTCGATGCGTTCATCGCGGGGTACGCGCGGAAGGAGCTGCTGCGCGAGGCCGCGCACTGGGGCGCGCACGGCCGCTCGCTGCGGCGCATCGCCAAGCGCTGGGCCGATCGCCGAGAGAACGCCAGCTTCGGGAAGGGCGAGGTGCTCGAGACCTTGCTGGGGCGGCTCTAGGGGCGCGAGCGGATCGCGAGCCGCGCGCTCGACGCGGCATGTTTCGACAGGGCTCGCTCGCCGTCGCGCGTCGGCCTCCTCGCCACGATCCGGGACCAGAGCGTCGGCCGGAGCCCACCCCGCGCGCCTGGGTCGACAGCCTCTGGGTCGACAGCACCTCTCGAGCCCCTCGGACGCTCTCTCCCGAGGCCCCGCGTCGGTCCGCGCGCGCTTGACGGTTTCCGGCGAGGCCGCATAGAAGGAAGCCTGGACTCTTTCGTACGCCCTACATGCACGCGCCTCGTTCTCCCCGCAACACCTCGCCGCTCCGGGCCCTGGCCTGGACGGTGCTGTCGTTGCTGGCGGCGGGTTATCTGCGCGTGCTGGTGATCTGCTCGGGGCCGTGCTGCGACGCCCACGTCCAGCTCGCCTTCGCCGAGCGCAGCTGCTGCGCGGATCACCCGGGTGGCTGCTGCTCGGTGGAGATGCCGAGCTCGCTCGCGATCGAGGAAGCTCCCGAAGCTCCGCGCTCCTGCTGCGCCCATGCGGGCAGCGGCGGCGCCGAGGAAGAGGAAGAGGGCGCGCCGGGTGACGCCGAGCAGCTCGAGTCCGCCGGCGCCTGCTGCACCAGCTCTCCGGTGGAGCTGGGCTACGGTCCGCTGCCGCTGCCGCCGACCTGGTCGCGCGCGGCGGAGCTGGCCGCGCTGCCTGTGCTGGCTCCGGCGTGCGCGCCGCAGCTCCCGCGCACGGCCTGCACCCTGCGAGCCTCGATGCTCGCGGATCGCTTGGTCGATCCACCGCCGCTGCAGAACCTGCGCGCGATCGTATCCACCACCTTGCTCCGGATCTGAGAGCGGACCGAGCCTCGCCGCACGGAACTGCGGCGAGCGGCGCTCGCGTTCCGCGGCAGCTCCTGTTGCTCGCGGCGCGCATCGCCTGCGGTCTTGCTGATCCCGTGCTCCTCGCGCGGAAGCGCTCTGTGCGCTGCGAGGAGCGGAGCGCTTCGAGGTGGCCTCCATGTATCCCAGATCACGCGCTCGGCTCTCGGCGCATCCTTCGGCGCTCGTCGTCTGTGGCGCCTTCCTGCTCGCCGGCTGCGAGAGCTACGAAGCCGCGCCGGTCGAGCTCGCTGCCATCGGGCGCGAGCTCGCCCAGAGCGACGTCCCGGTCGAGCTCGATCTCGCCGGCGCCCTGCGCTTCGCCGAGGAGCGCGATCCGGAGCTCCGGCGTCGCGCGCACGAAGCTCGCGCGGCGTTGCTCGACGTCCCCGGCTTCGAGCTCATGTACTCGATGGGCACGCGCGACGGGATGGCCGATCTCACCATCGATCCGGCCGAGCTCTTCGGGCTGCTGCAACGCGGTGCGGCTTTCGACAGCGCGGAGGCCGAGCGAGCCTTGCTCGTCGCGGAGTGGCAAGAAGCGCGCTGGCGCCTCGGCACCGAGCTCGCCGCGATCTTCCTTAGCGCGCAGCGCCTGGAGCAGCTTGCACCGCCGCGCTTCGACGTGGACGAGCGCGCCTTCGAGAGCGCCGGGCTCGCCTCGCCGAACGCAGTCGCGCGCCTGCGCTCGGCGCGCCTCGCGGCCGAGCTCGAGCAGCAGGAGCTCGCGGCCGAGCGCGAGCGCTTGCGCGCGCGCTTCGCACGGCGTCTCGGCGTGCCGCGCGAGCGCTGCCCGCGCCTGCGCTTCGATGCCGGCGATGAGGACGAGTTCCTCGCGCGTGCGCAGCTCGTCGTGGACTTCGCCGCGCGACCCGATCTCCGCGTCGCGGAGGCGCGCTACCTGCGCGCGGAAGCCGCGCTCTACGAAGCCTCAGCCGCGCAGTATCCGCGGCTCCGCGTCGGACCCGAGTGGATGATCGGCAGCTCGTCGTGGGGCGGCATGTTCCAGGTGTATCTGCCGCTCGACGCCGGGGGGCCCGTGCGGGCGGCGCGCGAGCGACGGGAGGCGGCGCGCGCGGAGCTCGACGCGACCTGGCTCGCCGCGGAGGAGGAGCTCTGGATCCTCGAGCAAGACCTCGCTCTCGCTTCGGCACGCGTGCAGCAGCTCGAAGCGGCGACGCACGCCGCCGAGCTCGCGCTGCAGAGTGCCCGCGCCGAGCTCGAGCTCGATGCCGCTGCCTTCGAGATGGTCGCCGAGCGAGCGGCGATGTGGGCGCGCGACTCCGGCGAGCGGCGCATGGCCAGCTTGCGCGAGGCGGAGCTGCTCGCGCGCGCCGGTGCGCGCGGCGGCGCCGTCCCGTATGCGCGCGAGCGCGCGGAGCTCGTCGCGGAGGGCCGGCCATGAGCGCGCTCGATCTCTCGGGGCTCCGCCGTGGTGCGACGGCGAGCGCGGTTCCGAAGAAGCCGCTCGGGCCGCGCCTCGCCGGGCTCGCGGTGCTGCTGCTCCTCGCCTCTCTCGGCGCGAGCTTCGCGTGGGGCTGGATCTTCCCGCCGCGCCTCGTCGCGAGCGAGCGGCCGCGCTTGGAGCAGGCCGAGGGCGCGCGCGCCGCGCGCGTCGTCGCCGAAGCCGCCGGCTGGGTCGAGCCCGAGCCCTTCCCGATCTTCGTGCGTCCGCTGGTGAGCGGCCGCTTGGAGGAGCTGCTCGTGCTCGAGGGCCACGAAGTGCGCGAGAACGAGACCGTGATCGGGCGTCTGCAGAGCGCAGAGCTCCTCGCGGCGGCGGAGCGCGCGCGCAGCGAGCGCGCGCTCCGCGCGGCTCGCGTCGCGGAGGCCGAGGCGCAGCTCGCGGGTGCGCTCGCGGCGCTCGAGCAGCGCGGCCCGCTCCGCGCCGCGGCGATCGAAGCGCGACGCGAGCTCGAGACGGCGGAGGAGCGCGAGGCGGCGGCGGCGGCGAATCAGCGCGCGGCCGTAGCCGATCGAGCCGTGCGTGTCGCCGAGCTCGACGGCCAGCGCAAGCTCGCGCAAGCCGGCGCGAGCTTCCCCGTGGCGCTCGCCAAGGCCGAAGCGGAGCTCGCCGCGGCCGATGCACGACTGGTCGCCGCGGAGCGCATGGTGGCGGAGCTCGCGAAGGAGGTCGTGCAGGATCGCGCGGCGCTATCCCTCGCGGAGGAGCTGCGCGAGAACCCGCGCGAGCTCGCCACCGCGCACGCCTCCGCGCAGGCTGCGCTCGAGCTGGCGCGCGCGGAGCTCGCGCGCGCCGACGCCGAGCTCGCCATCGCCGAGCGCGAGCTCGCCTGGTGCGAGGTGCGCGCCCCGCGGAGCGGCGTCGTGATGAAGCTGCTCGCGGCACCGGGCGCCGCGGTCGGTCCCGAAGGCGAGGCGATCGTCTCGCTCTACGATCGCACGCGGTTGCAAGCGCGCGTCGACGTCCCGCTCGCGATGGTGGCCGCGGTGCGCGAAGGCGGCGCGGTCGAGGTGCGCAGCGAGGTCACCGGCGCGCGCGTGACGCAGGGCCGGGTGCTGCGCGTGCAGCGCGAGTCGGACCTGCTGAAGAACACGCTGCAGGTGAAGGTCGCGCTGATCGATCCCGATCCGCTGCTCCGCCCCGAGACGCTCTGCCGCGCGCGCTTCGTCGCCGCGGCCGAGGAAGCGCAGTCGCCCGAGGCGGAAACGCGCTGGCTGATCTCGAGCCGCGCGATCCACGCGGGCGCGGTGCAGGTGCACGATCCTTCGTCGGGGCGCGCGCGGCGCGTCGCCGTGGAGGTGCTGGAGACGCGCGGCGAGCAGTCGCTCGTGCGCGGCGATCTCTCGGCGACGCAGCGCGTGCTGCTGGACGTGGTGGAAGAGGGCACGCGCATCCGCGTGGAGGAAGAGCGATGAGCTTGATCGAGCTGCGCGGCGTCACGAAGACCTACGGCGGGACCTCGGAGGCGGTCACGCCGCTGGAAGAGCTCGACTTCGACATCGAGGCCGGCGAGTTCGTGGCGTTGATGGGGCCCTCGGGCAGCGGCAAGACGACGCTGCTGCACCTGCTCGCGGGCATCGATCAGCCGACGCGCGGCCGCGTCGCGATCGGCGGGGTCGACATCGCGACGCTCTCCTCGCGCGAGCTCGCGCGCTGGAGGACCAGCCACGTGGGCTATGTGTTCCAGAGCTACAACCTGATCCCCGTGCTCACGGCCTGGGAGAACGTCGAGGTGCCGTTGCTGCTCCTCCCGCTCTCCAAGGCCCAGCGCCGCGCGAAGGTCGAGCTCGCGCTCGCCGCGGTCGGCTTGATCGATCGCGCGCACCACCTGCCGCGCCAGCTCTCCGGCGGACAGCAGCAGCGCGTCGCGATCGCGCGCGCGATCGTCACCGATCCGACGCTGCTCCTCGCCGACGAGCCGACGGGGAACCTGGACCGCAAGGTCGCCTCGACGACGCTCGAGCTCTTGCAGCGCTTGAACCGCGAGTTCGAGAAGACCTTGGTGATGGTGACGCACGATCCCGCGGCCGCGCGCTATGCGAGCCGCGTGGTCGAGCTCGACAAGGGCCGCCTCGTCGCGGCGGGAGCTGCCCATGCGTGAGCTGCTGCGCTTCTTGCCGTATGTCTTGCGCACGGCGCTCCGCGCGCGCTTGCGCTCGCTCTGCACGGTGCTCGGGGCGGCGCTCGCGATGGCGCTCTTCGTCTTCGTGCGCACCGTCGACCGCGGCGTGGACGACCTCTCCGCGCGCTCGGCCCAGCCGGTCCTGGTCGTGTTCCAGGACAGCCGTTTCTGCCCGCTGACCTCCGAGCTGCCGGTGCGCTACGCGCAGACCATCCGCGATCTGCCCGAGGTCGAGGAGGTCTTGCCGACGCTGGTCTACGTGAACTCGTGCCGCTCGAACCTGGACCTGGTGACCTTGCACGGCGTCGAGGCCGAGCGCTTAAGCTCGCTCTACGAGCTCGAGTTCCTCTCCGGCTCGCTGGAGGCCTTCCGCGTGCGCTCGGATGCCGCGCTGATCGGCGAGCGTCTCGCCGAGCGCAGGAAGGCCCTCGTCGGGCAGCGCGTGCGCTTGGGCGACATCGACGTCGAGGTGGCCGGCATCGTGCGCGGCCCCGCGGCGGGCGTCGCGAACCTGGCCTTCGTGCATCTCGCGCAGCTCTCGCTCGCGCAGAAGCGCCAAGGCTCGGCGACGCAGTTCCTCGTGCGCGTGAAGGACGGCGTGGATCCGGAGGAGATCGCCGCCAAGGTCGACGAGATCTTCCGCACCGATGAAGCGCGCACCGACACGAAGTCGCTGCAGGCCTTCGTCGCGGCCGCCGTGCAGGAGGTCGCCGAGATCGTCTCGTTCGGACGAGTGCTCGGCTATCTCGCGGTGCTCGTCGTGGCGCTCGTGCTCGCGAACACGGTCTTCATCTCGGCGCAATCGCGCGCTCCCGAGCTCGCGGTGCTGGAGACGATCGGCCTCACGAAGCCGAAGCTGCTGGCGCTCATCGCGGGCGAAGGCGTGCTGCTCGGCCTCGCGGGCGGCTTGCT
This sequence comes from Planctomycetota bacterium, assembly GCA_016719295.1. GTDB lineage: Bacteria > Planctomycetota > UBA1135 > UBA1135 > JADKAF01 > JADKAF01. The sequence goes on along the minus strand of JADKAF010000001.1, from coordinate 3,162,059 downwards.
GGGCACCGCGATCGTGCTGACGCTGCTCTGGTTCTATCCGCTGACGCTCGGCGTCGAGGGCTGGGGCATCGATCTCGCGCCCTCGCTCGCCGTCGCCGGGCAAGCGTTGCTCGCGGCGCTGCTGATCGGACTCGCCGCTTCCCTCGGTCCGGCGATCGCCGCGGCGCGTCGCCCCGTGCACCTCGGGCTGAAGGAGGAGTAGCGCGTGCTGCCGATCTCCTACGCCCTCCGCAACCTCTGGCGCCGCAGAGCGCGGAGCTTGGTCACCTGGCTCGGTCTCGCGGCCACGACCTTGCTGGTCATCGCGATGACGGCATTCGCGCACGGGCTCGAGCGCGCGACGGCGGAGAGCGCGCGCGACGACGTGGTGGTCTTCGTCGGCATCGCCTCCGAGCTCGACCTCGTGCGCTCGGTGATCCCGCGCGGCAAGGCCGAGGCAGCGGCCGCGAGCGCGCCCGGAGTGATCGAGCGCGACGGCGTGCGCGCGGCCTCCGTCGAGCTCCATGTCGCGACGCGCAGCGGCGAGCGCATCGGCCTCATGCGCGGCGTGACCCCCGCGGCGCATCTCGTGCATCCGCAGGTCGTCGTCGTCGAAGGGCGTGAACCGCGCGCACCCTACGAGCTCCTGATCGGCGCGCTCGCCGGCGCGCGCATGGGCCTTGGCCCGCAAGAGTGCGCGGTCGGGCGCACGATCCAGCTCGAGCGCCGCGAGTGGAAGATCGTCGGGCGCTTCGCGGCGCCGGGCACGGTCTTCGAAGCGGAGTTCTGGGCGCGGCTCGAGGACTTGATGTTCGCGACGAAGCGCGAGGATGTCTCCTGCGTGGCGCTCCGCGCGAGCGAGCCCGCGCAGCTCGGCGCGCTGCGGGTGTTCGCCGCGCGACGGCTGGATCTCGAGATCACCGCGTTCTCGGAACGCGAGCTCCTGCAGGAGTTGGAGCGCGGGCTGGCACCCATCGTGGCGCTCGCGCGCTGGATGGCCCTGCTCTCGCTCGTCGCGGGTGCGTTTGCCTGCTCGAACACGATGTTCGCGGCGGTGCTCGCGCGCACGAAGGAGCTCGGCACGCTGCGCGCGCTGGGCTACGCGCCATGGGCGCTCGTTCTCGCGCTCTTGCAGGAGGCGCTGCTGCTCGCTCTGCTGGGCGGTGCCGCGGGCTGCCTCCTGGCGCTCGCGCTGCCGCCGATCGCGCTGCGCTACCCGATGGGCGCGCTGCAGTTGGAATTCACTCCGGAGGTCCGCGGCATCGGTCTCGCCGCGGCGCTCGGCGCCGGTGCGCTCGGCGGGCTCTTGCCCGCGCTGCGCTCCGTGCGGGTTCGCTTGGTCGATGCCCTGGGAGGGCGCACATGAAGACGTGGTTCGGATCCAGCGCGGTGATCGCGCTCTTCGGTTTGCTCGCGCTCGCGAGCTGCAGCGGGGGCGAGAGCAAGGGCACCGGAGGGACAGGCGCTCCGCCGCCTGCGGCGAGCAAGGGCGCGTCCATGCGCCTCGCCGCCGAGCCGCCCGGCGCCGTGCGCATCCTCGAGGCGCGAAAGCTCGAGCCAGCGGCCGGAGAGGTCGTCGTGTACGGCCGCGTGCTCAGCATCGTGCCCGGCTACGCGGTCTTCTCGCTGATCGACCAGGAGCTCGACTACTGCGGCAGCGGCAGCGATCCGATGGATACTTGCCCGACGCCCTGGGACTACTGCTGCATCCCGGGCGAGAAGAAGGCCGAGCACACGCTGCTCGTCGAAGCGCGCGACGCACAGGGCACGCCGCTCGCCGATGCGCTCGCGGATCTCCGGCTCCTCGATCTCGTGGTCGCGAAGGGCAAGCTCGAGCGCGACGAGAACGGCAACACCACGGTGATCGCGAGCGGTTGGTTCAACAAAGAGCGTCCGAAGCTGCCCGAGGGGCTCGAGTGGCCGGCGCGCTGAGCGCGTCTCCCCGCGATCACCTGGCTCAGTAGCGCGGGCGTCGGAGCTTGCCTTCGACGCTCTGCGCGCTGCTCGGGCGCAGGACGAACCACGCGAGCAAGCCGACCGCCGCGCCGCCGAGATGCCCGGCGAACGAGGTGTCGCTCATGCCTTCCATCTGGGCCAGCACGCCGGTGAGCTGCAGTCCGAACCACGCGAGCAGCGCCCAGAAGGCGGAGATGCGCACCCAGAAGAGCAGCACGAAGACCGAGAGCTTCACCTTCGGCAGCGAGAGGCCGTAGTAGACGACGATCGCCGAGATGCCGCCGCTCGCGCCGACGAGCGGGAGCTCGGAGCGCGGATCGACGAGCACGTGGGCGAACGCGGCGACCGCCGTCGCTGCCGCGAGCAGCACGAGATAGCGCGCGGGCTTCAGCAGATCCTCGACGTTGTCGCCGAAGACGATCAGGAAGTAGAGGTTCCCGAGCAGGTGCAGCAGGGAGCCGTGGAGCAGGAAACAGCTCAGATAGTGCAGCCCGAGAGGGCCGCCGCCCTCGGCCGGGACGAGCGCTAGAGCTTCGAATAGCTGCGTCTCGAAGAGGAGCGCGGCGAGCGAGATCGCCGCGGTGATCGCGGCGAGCGTCCAGGTGACCCAGGGCAGCGCGAGCGCGCGCGGTGCGTCCTCCTCCGCCGGCATGCCGAAGAGTGTCAGCAGGACCTTCAAGCCGTTGCTCGGCAGGCGCAGCTCGAGCTCGCGCGATCCGGAGCTGCTCGGAGTCTGCTGGCGCTGCTCGAGCACGCTGCGCGAGCGCGTCGCCGAGCGCTGCACCTCCATGCGCCGCTGTTCGAGCGCATGTCCCTGCGCCTTGCGCACGGGGGCGGCGAGGCGAGCCGCCGCGTCGACCGCTTGTCCCGCTTCGCCGCGGTCGAGCCACCAGAGATCGCAGGAGGGGCAGCGCTCGACCTCGATCCCGAGCGCGCTGCTCGGCGCATCGGCGCGGCCCATCTCGCGGCGGCAGGAAGGGCAGCTCGGGAGCTGCTCCAGGCCGCGTGCGGCGCGCACCCCCGAGGCGAGGGCCAGCGCCTCGCGCGCGGGAACCAGCGAGCGCAGCAGGCTCCCGCTGACGGCGACGCCGCCGCAGCCCGCGCAGGTCCACGCGGCGCCGCCCGCCATCGGCTGGGCGCTCAGCGGTCGGCGGCAGTGGGGGCAGCTCAGCATGGAAGAGAATCCCGGGACACGGAAGGTCGGGCTCGCTTACGGCAGTGGCCCGAGGATATGTTGAAGACGCTCGCCGCGCGAGCTGCGTCGCGGTCCGGATCCCCACGCTCGGAGCTGGTCGTTCGATGAGCGATGTCGTCGACATGAAGGGCGACTGGAACCGGCGCGCGCGCGAGCGGCCGGAGAAGTACATCGCCGGCTTCCACGACGCGAGCGAAGCGGAGTTTCGCGAGTCGGGGCGTCGCGATGTCTCGATCTTCTTCGGCGGGATCGAGCAGCTCCTCTCCGAGGGGCGCGACGTCGTCGACATCGGCTGCGGCATCGGTCGCATGGACGAGTTCTTGGCCCCGCGGGTGCGCTCGCTGATCGGCGTCGACGTCAGCGGCGAGATGGTGGCGCGGGCGCGCGAGCGTCTCGCCCATCTGCCGAACCTGAGCTTCGTCGAGGGCGATGGAAGCTCTCTGCCTCTGCCGGACGACTCGGCGGATCTCGTCTTCTCGCACGTGGTGTTCCAGCACGTGCCCCGTCGCCTCGTGCCGCGCTACTTCGCCGAGGCTCTGCGCGTGCTCCGCCCCGGCGGCAGCTTCGTCTTCCAGCTCCCGCAGCGCGGAGCGCGGACGCCATCCGACGCGCCGGATCGCGATACCTACACGATGCGCTTCTGGGACATCGACGACGTCGAGGCGCGGCTCCGCGAGCTCGGCTTCGAGCTGCGACCGCGCGAGAGCGCGGAGGTCGGTCTGCCGGGTGAGCGCTTCCTGTCGCTTCGATTCCACGCCGTGAAGTCGGCGGCGCGATGAGCGACGCCGGATCTCGCGGGCGCGCGCCGCGACGCCTGTCCCTGGCCTTCGCATGCGTCGCCCTGCTGCTGCTCGGCGGAGCCGTGCGCCTCGCGCATCTCGGGCTGCGCAGCTTGCGTGGCGACGAGGAGTGGTTCGCCGAGCTCGTGCAGCGCTCGAGCTGGGGCGAGGTCGAAGCGGCGATGGTCGGGCATGTGCAGGCCATCCCGGCACCGCTCTTCAGCTTCGTCGAGCACTTGCTGACGCGTTGGTTCGGACCGGGTGCTCTCTCGCTTCGGCTCTTGCCCTGTCTCGCCGGGCTCGTCGCTCCGCTCCTCCTCTACGCCTTCGTGCGGCGCCAGGTGCCGCGCGCGCCGAGCGCGGCCTTGCTCGCGCTGGTCTCCTTCTCGCCGTTCTTCGTCTACTGGTCGAAGGACGCGAAGCCCTACACGCTGGAGCTGGCGCTCTTCCTGGGGCAGCTCCTGCTCTTCGAGCGCCTGCGCGCGCGCGCCTATGCGTGGCCCGCCCTGCTCGCGAACCTCGCCTTCGCGGCGCTGGTCGTCGGGCTCTCGTATGCGAGCTTCTTCACCTTCCCGCTGCTCGGGCTCCTGGCCGCGTTGGATGCGCGCGGCGCCGAGCGCGCGCGGGCCTGGCGCGTGCTGGGCTATGGCGCGGCTCTGGCGGCGCTGCTCGCGCTGATCTACTTCGGCTGGGTGCGGCACCGCCGCAACGCCTATCTCGACCAGTTCTGGCTCTACTACTTTGCGCCGTGGGGACGGCCGGGCGATCTGCTCGAATGGCATCTCTGGCGCGCGGCGCATCTGCCGAGCCGCGTGCTCGTCGGCAGCTATGCGGGGCTCCTCGGCGCGCTCGAGATCCTCTTCGCGCTCGCCGCGCTCGCGCTGGCGCTCCTCGGCGCGTGGAGCTTGCGCGGGGTCCTTCCGCGGCGCTTCCACCTCGTGGCGTGGCTGCCGCTCGCGCTGTGCTATGCCGCCAGCACCGCCGGCACCTTCCCCTTCGAAGATCGCCTGCTGCTCTTCGCGCTGGCGCTGCCGATGCTCTACCTCGCCGCCGGGCTCGTGGCGCTCTGGTGCGCGCCGCGCGGCGCGCTCGCGCTGCCCGTGCGCGCGCTGCTGGTCCTCGTCGCGCTGACCTACATCGCGTGGCCCGTGCGCAGCGAGCTGCTCCGGCCTGCGACGGGCATCGAGCGCGACGCGCTACACACGGAGCTCGTGGCGGCGCTCGCGGAGCACGGCGCCGCACCGCTCGCGTGGTACGAGCTCGCGACCAATCCCTCGCAGTTCTACTTCGACTACCAGCCGAAGGGGCTCGCGGAGGAGAGCTGGATCTCGCTGCCGGGTTGGTTCGGCTATCCCTATCGCGCGCGCCATGCCGCCGAGGTCGCGCGCTGGCTGGCGCAGCAGGAGCAGAGCTGGGCCGTGCTGCTCTTCTCGGGCGAACGCGGCTTCGATCTCGAGAGAAGCGCCATCCTCGCGGAGGTAGAGCGCGAGCGCCGACTCGTGCAGAGCTTCGAGGCCCCGAACGCGAGCGCGTTCCTCTTCGCACCGCGCGCGAGAGCGAGCGAGACGAGATGAGCGCATGATCTCGCGCCGAGAATCGCTGCTGCTGTTCGTCGTCGGCCTCGCGCTGACGATCGCCTACGTCCTGTTCCCGGGCCCGCTCTACTACTACGACGCGCACGTCCTGGTGCCCGAGCTCTACGCGGGCAGCCTCGGGCCCTCCACGCTCAGCCGGAACTTCCTGATCCTGCCGCTCGGGCACTTGCTCTGCGCGCTGGGCTTCTCGCCGGAGGACGCGCTGGGCTTTCTCTCGGCGCTCTCCGGAGCCGTGGCACCGCTCGCGCTCTACCTCGGTCTGCGCCGGCTCGCCTACGCCGTGCCCTGCGCGGCGTTCGCCGCGGCGCTGCTGGCGCTCGCGCCGCACGTCCTCTTCTTCGCGCTGCACATCGAGAAGCACGGGCCGCATCTCGCGGCCTGCGCCGTCGCGTTCGCCGTCGCCGCGCGACCGCCGGCGGACGATGAGCGCAAGCGCGGGGCGCTCGCGCCCCTGCTCGTCTTCGCGCTCGTGATCGGCACGCATGCCAGCGGGTTCCTGCGCTGGCCGTTCCTCGCCGCGATCGGCTGGCAGCGGAGCGGCGGCCCGCGTCGCAGCGCGTGGGCGCTGAGCGGCATGGCGTCGCTCGCGCTCTGCGCGGGTTGCGCCCTCTTCTTGCTCGGCTTCCGCAGCGGCTGGTGGGCGATCGACGAGCAGAGCGCGTTCCACGGCTTGCTCGTGAACGCGATCAGCCATTGGAACTTCGATCCGCGCGGGATCATCGGCTACGCCGAGCACAGCTTCGTCCCCGGCGCCGCCGTGCTCCTGCCGCTCGGCCTGTTCGGCGCGCTGCTCGCGCACGGCGCGCGACGCGCGGTCGCGCTGCCGCTGCTCGCGTGGTTCCTCTGCGACCTCTACGCCTACACCGCGTACGGCTGGGTGAAGATGGGCGGCCACGTCCTCGCGACCTACGTGGCGCTCGGGCTCGGCGCAGCCGAAGGCGCGCGGCGGCTGCTCGCGCGGTACCGCGTTCTCGGCGCCGCGCTGCTCGCGCTGGCCGTCGGCGCGCAGGCGTGGTTCGGCGCCGAGCTCGCGCTCGCCGATGCGCACGAGCCGCATCCGCTGGTCTGGGCGCGCGACCTGCGCGAGGCGACGGGCGATCGCGGGCGCCTCATCACCGACTGGCAAGCGCACCGCACGCTCTGCGAGCTGCACTCGCAGCTCGAGCCTCTGAACCTGATCGACGTGGGCTATCTCCCGCGCGAGCAGTGGCCGAGCGCGCTCGCGACGCTCGGCGACTGGCTCGCCGCCGAGGAGCGCGCCGGGACGCCGATCTTCCTCGATGGCTACCTCGACGAGCTGGCCCGCGAGCGCCCGGCTCTGGTGGAGATCCTCGCGGTCCTGCGCGCGCGCTTCTCCTGGGTCGACGTGTCGCACGGCAGCTTCCGCGGCGAGCGCTTGATGTTGCCGCGCTGAGCTCTCGCCGCCTTCAACGCGCGCGTGCGCGCTCGAGGCGCTGCAGCGCGACTTCCGCCGCGAGCGTGCCGAACGCCGCCGGCGGAGCCACCGCGACGATGCGCTGCAGCAGCGCGCGGGCCTTGCCTTGCTCTCCAGCAGCGAGCCAGGTCTCGGCGACGCCGTAGCCCGCAGAGGCCAAGCCCGTGGAGCCCGGATGGAGCGCGAGCACCTCCTCGGCCGTGAGCTCGCCGCGGCGGAGGCGCAGGACATCGAGATAGGCGTGGTTCTCGATCACCTGGGTTGCGGGCGACACCCACTCGAGCGCGCGCTCGGCGGCGACTGCGTCGCCGCAGCGCCGCGCCGCGGCCCAGAGCCAGCAGCTCGCCGAGGCGCGTCGATCGTCGTTGCTCGCCATCGCGAGATCGGCGCTCCAGAGATCGCGCGCGCGCAGGACGTCGCCGCGCAGGTAGTGCGCGAGCGCCGCGTGGTAGAGCGCGTTCGAGCGCAGCGTCGTGAGGGGGATCCCGAGCGCATTGGGCGCGCCGTCGGGTTCGACCTCGTCGGGCGCTTCGAAGGCGAGCTCGCGCGCGCGCTCGAGATCGGCGACCGCGAGATCGAAGCGCTTCGTCGAGAGATAGCGGTGTCCGCGGTGGCGCCGGAGCTTCGCGCTGCGCGGATGCAGCACGAGCCCTTGCGTGAAGAGCGCGATCGCCTCGTCGAAGCGGCCGAGGTAGGCGAAGCGTCGGCCGGCCCAGATCAGCGCGTCTTCGTCGGACGGGGACGCGAGATGGAGATCGAGGGCCGCTCGCAGCGCCGCGACGCGCGGCTCCACGGGCGAGCTCGGCGCCGCGCCCGAGCTCGAAGCGTCGGGCGCGAGCAGCACCTCGGGATAGCGCGCTCGCAGCGCGGCATAGCTCGCGCGCTCGGTCGCGCTCAGGGCGCCGCGAGAGGCGCGCTCGCCGAGCACGCCGAGGAGCAGCGCTCCGTACGGCGCGATGGCGCCGGAGCTGCGACGCGCGGGATCCCCGAAGCGCGCGAGGGCGTGTCGGTCGCGAGCGCTGGGCGCGAGCTCGATCCGCTGCTCCGCGGCTTCGTCAGGGAACGCACTCCACGGCACGAAGCGCTCCGCACCGAGATGGCAGCGCGCGCAGCTCGCCTCGTCGATCGCGATTCGCGCGCCTCGGGCGTCGAACGCCGCGAAGCGCGGTTGCCCCTGCGCGTCGATCGCGAGCAGCTCGGTGCGCTGCGCGGCGCCGTGCACGTCGAGGTCCTCGGCGACGAAGATGGTTCCGGGAGGCACGCGGAGCGGAGCTGCGTGCGCGCCGGTTCCGCCGGGGTGGTCGAGCAGGGCCGCCGTGAGCGCTGGCAACGAATAGTGCAGGCGCCGCGGAGTGCCGCTCGCGCGGCTCGCGCGCAGCGTCACGCGCTGCCAGCGTTCGTCGTCGTCGAGCCCTGCCAGGGCTGCGAAGCTCGCCCGATCGGCGGCTTCGAATGCGGGCTCCTGCGCGGCGGCGAGCGCTGCGCAGAGGAGCGGAACGAAGCGCGAGACGAAGTGGGAGGAGCGCAGCATGATTCGCGTTCGTCGGCAGGGGACTCGGGTCGGGTCCTGATCCGCAGCGGATGCTACGGTGGGGAGCGTTCGTCGTCGCGGTGCGTACCGGCGATCCGGAGGAACTTCGTTCATGCCGCACCCGCTCCTGCTCTTCTGCGCCGCATTGCCGAGCTTGCTGGCGCATGCGGAGCTCTCGCTGCCGCCGAGCGCGGCGACGAGCTTCGCCTGGCCCTGCGAAGGCTACCTCCGCGGCGTGCGTGCGCGCGGGAGCTTCGGGGCGCTCGTCCGCGCGCGAGGCACGCCCTTCGACGGCACCTATCACCTCGGGGAGGACGTTTGGCTGCCGGCGGGGACGCCCGTCGTCGCCATCGCCGACGGCATCGTGCGGTACTCCGCGTTCTCCCCGACCTGGACCGACGCGCGCGGCCTCTTGCACTGGAACCTCGGCAACACCATCGTGCTCGAGCACGCCATCGTGCCAGCGGAGCATCGCCAGCGATCGATCTGCTCGTTCTACGTGCATCTCGGCGCCGATCGTCGCGTCGCGGTCGGAGACCATGTGCGTGGCGGCGAGCGCCTCGGGACGATCGGCGCCGATCGCAGCGAGGAGAATGGGCGCTATCCGGCGCACCTGCACTTCGGTCTGCATCGCGGCCCCTACGTGCAGATCCCGCCGGCGCTGGCGCGCGAGCTGCGCGCGGCTGCGCGCTCACCGGAGGGGCTGCGCTTCGGCGCGCAGGTACTGCGCGGCGAGCTGCGCCTCCGTCGCGAGCGCGAGACCGATCTCTGTCTCCGCGCGCTCGACGGCGGCGCTCCGGTCGTGCTCTCGCTCCTCGTCGGCAGCACCGCACCCGTGGACCCGCCTCCGGACATCATGGGCTGGTGCGAGGGCTATGGTCGGGACCCGGCCGTGGTGCGCGAGTGGCTGCGGCCCTCGCAGCTCCTGCGCGAGCGCGGCGCGCGCTGATCCGATTGCGCGGCCCGTGCGTTCCAGGGAACGCGCGTCCGCCTCGGGCCGCAGCGCACCTCGTCAGCGCATGACCTGGCTTCCGAGTCGCCGTGCGCGACGCGCCTGCTGCGCTGCTCTCGTCGTCGCCGCTGCCGTGCTGCTCGCCGCGGGGCATCATCTGACCCGTCCTCGGCCGAGCGTCGTCGGAGCGCCTCCGCCCGAGCTCGGGGCCGTGGCGCTTCGCGTGCCCGTCGATGCGGAGATCGAGCTCGCGGCGTGGTTCGCGCCGGGGCAACCGGGGTGCGGTGGCGTGCTGTTGCTGCACGGTCTCGAGAACTCGCGGCGAACGCTTCTCGCGCGAGCCCTCTGGCTGCGCGCGCGAGGACACGCGGTGCTGCTCTGCGATCTGCGCGGCCACGGCGAGAGCAGCGCCTCGCGGATCAGCTTCGGCTGGCACGAGCGCGCCGATGCGCTGGCGGCGCTGCGCGAGCTCCGCGCGCGCTGTCCCGGCGAGCGGCTCGCGGCGATCGGCACTTCGATGGGCGCTGCGGCGCTGCTCTACGCCGCGCGCGAGCTCGAGCTCGATGCGCTCGTGCTCGAGTCGGTGTATGCGCGGATCGAGGACGCGACCGCGGATCGGCTCGAGCTGCATCTCGGAGAGCCCGCGCGTGCGCTCGCGCCGCTGCTGCTGTTGCAGGTCCCGTGGTGGATCGGCGCGTCCGCGCGCGAGCTGCGCCCGAGCGCGCATGCCTCGAGCTTGCGCGTGCCGACGCTCGTGCTCGTGGGCGCCGACGATCGGCACGCGCCACCGCGTGCGGCGCGCGAGATCGCCGAGCGCGCGCCGGCCGGCGTCGCTGCGCTGCAGACCTTCCCCGGCGTCGCGCACGCGGACCTGCATGCCTCGTCGCCGGAACGATACGAGCGCGAGGTGGGCGCGTTCCTGACGCGCCACCTCGCGCTCCCTCGTTGAACGCTGGCCGCGCGCTTCAGGTGAAGCGCGCGGCGCACCTCGCGATCAGTCGTTGCCGATCGTGATGCAGAGGCCGTTCGACGCGGCGAGCCCGAGGGCGTTGGCCGCCGGATCGATCGCGAAGGCCTGCAGGTAGAGCGTCTGCCCGAAGAACTTCGCGTTGCAGGGGATCAGCACCGTGAGGTTCGGGTTCTGCGGATCGAGCGGTAGGGCACCGGGGAACTCGAGGCCGGTCAGCAGCTCGCAGCCCGGAGCGAGGATCGGATCGATCGCGAGCGAGGTCTGCGTGACCCCGAAGGTCAACACCGCCGCGGCCGCCGTCGGAGCGACACCGGTGATCGAGAAGGTGATCGGCAGGCCCGCGAGCGGCAGCGTGCTCGTGACCCCGAGGTTCGCGCAGCCCGCGCCGTAGGTCACGCGCGCCGCATCGTTGCAGCAGGCGTCCGAGACGCTGATGCGGTAGCTCACTCCGAAACTGGTGCTCGCCGGATCGAAGGCGAAGATCTTGCCGCTGAGGTCGCTGGCTCCCGAGGCGAAGCTCTCGTAGATCGTGGCGATGCCGGGGATCCCGCTGTAGCCGATCGACATGTCGATCGCCTGGCTCAGCGCGTTGTTGCCCGCGGAGACACCGAAGATCGGAGTCCGCGGCGTCACGGGCTCGTGCTGCCAAACATTGATGAAGAAGGAGCCGCTCGGGAACATCTGGAGCTGCACCATGCTGAGCGACGGCCCGCCGCCAAAGGTCGGCACGCGGCGCCAGGTGACGACCGCGCGGCCGGGCAGCGCGTTGAAGAAGACCTGTCGGCGCGGCGCGAACCCCGCGGACGGCACGTAGTCGTCCCACGGCACCGCGATGCGCTCGCCCTGCGAGCTGAACTCGCTCACCGTCGGCGTGAAGTCGGCCGTGAACGCACCACCGAGGCCGACGAAGCCGTTCGAGCACACCGAGACGACCGGGGTCGTCGTGCCTCCGGGCAGCTGTCCGGGCAGCAAGAAGTTGAACCCGAGGGCGAGGTTGTCGGTGATCGAGTCGTCGCCGTGATTCAGGTCCCGGCCGAGCTCGGCCTCCCAGCAGCAGGCAACCGTGCCGCAGAGCTGGAAGGGGATACCGGTCGGGTGCGTCGGCACCGTGCTGACCGTCATCAGCAGCGGGTTCCACTGCGGCGTGGGGGGCGTGTTCGAGCCGAGGAACTGGAGCGCGTCACCGGTCACGTTCTGGCCGGTGATCGTGATCGGCGGCGTGAACGATCCACCGGCGGTCGCGGTGTTGACCCAGAAGTCGATCCAGTAGGTGCCCGGAGAGAAGACCTTGCCGACGCGGAGCTCGCTCACGACGACGGGGCGATTGGTCGCCGTGAGCGTGGTCTCCGTGACGCGGTAGGCGTTGTCCCAGGTCGAGGAGATGAGGCGGTTGGTCAGCGGGTCGCCGAAGATGACGTTGGCCGTGCCCGAGCCCGGGTTGCCGTCCCAGACCTGCAGCGCGCCGGTATCGAAGACGAAGCTGGTCGCGGAGTTGGTGCGGTAGGCGTAGACCTTCACCGACTCGACGTACCAGAGCTGGCCGCCGGGGACCGTGAAGTCGTCCGCCAGGCGTACGGTCGCGCTGCTCCCGCCGAAGCCGAGGATGCCGTGCAGGAGCGTGCTGGTCTGCAGCACGCTGGCATCGGCTCCGCCGGTGCCTCCGCCCGGCTGGTTCACGTAGGGGCCGTTGTCGTAGATGACGTTCAGGCCCTCGGGCTGCGGGCGCTGCTGGCCCTCGGGCAGGCGGATGGAGGGAGTGCCGCCGGTGGGTGCAGACTCGTGGTCGAGCTGCGCGCGGAGCGCCGTGGCGCTGGCTCCGAGGGCGAGCGCGAGCACGAGGGCGGAGGACGGACGCGGTACGAGGGACATAGGGAACTCCGGATAGACGGGCGGAACGGTGAGAGAGCGGCGCGATCGCCGCTCCGAGGCACGCGGCGCGCCCGATCCCGCACGCCGTCGGCCGGGAGGCCGCGGCGCGGCTTCCCGATCCCTACACGCCAAAGGGCGTACGCGAGCGCCGAGGAATCCGGAATTCTCTCCCCTCAGCGCGCGAGCTTCGCGCGCTCCTCGCTCTCGAGCCTCCGGATATAGGCCGCGAACTCCTCGTCCTCGCCGCGCAGGAGCTCCGGGAGCTGCGCCGCGAAGTCGGCGCGCCGGCACCACTCGCGCATGTAGTCCTCCCACGAGTTCCAGCGCCGGGCCTCGGTGGGGGTCATGTCCTCTTCATAGGCGAGCAGGTAGGCGCGCTCGAAGAGCGAGATCAGCATGTCGTAGATCACGCGCCGGCGCTCGACCTGCTCCGGCGTGAGATCGGTGCAGCGCTCGCTCGAGCGCAGGCGCAGGTCGCTGTGCGCGAGCACCACCTTCAGGAAGTCGGTATAGGCGTTGGCGAGGAGCTGATACGCCTCCTCGTCGTCGTTGTCCCGCTCGCGCCGCTGCTCGTAGATGAAGACGGCGATGGCGAACGGGAGGCCGAAGACCGTGACGAGGTAGCTCAGCAGCTCCCAGAATTGCAGCCAGTCCATGTCCCGACCTGGTGGAGAGGTCGGGGCATCATCGCGAACTCCGGCGCCGGTGACCACCGGCGCCGGAGTTCGCGACGTGCGCTCAGAGGATCTTGGCGGAGCTCAGCGCGATGGGGCAGGTTGCGCCCGTGGGTTGGATGACCGCGGCTTGCAGCGCTGCATCAGCCCACGGTGATCTGCAGCGCGTTCGAGAAGGAGATGCCCACTCCCGGCGCCACGGGGAAGGCTCCGGCGGGATCGATGACGAGGAACTGGCCCACGAGCGAGGCTCCCAGGAAGATCGGCGCGTTCGGAACGGGTAGAGGCAGCAGGGCATCGCCGGTTGCAGTGGTTTGCGTCGTGAGGTTCGACCAAGGAGGAGCGGGATAAGAAGTGCAAGTGCCGCCCCAGGAGAGTGGAAGCTGCCCACTGCTCAAGAGAAGGATCGCGGTTGCACCAGGCAAGGCTTGATCCAAGCGGAGCCCGAACGACGTATTGCCCAGCGTTGGTGCGCTGCAGGGGGAGAGGATCGGGATGCCGCTGCTGCCAGTGCATCCTGTTCCGATCGGCGTCGCGGTCGCGGCGGAGAGGCTGTAGACCGAGATGGACTTCGTCGTTCCGCGTGCCAGCACGAACATGTGCTGACCAGGACCATCGAACGCGATGCCGCTGATGCCTTGCGTCAGGCCGGTATTGAAGTACGGCGTGAAGGTCGTGGCCGTGGCATTCATGGAGTAGATGATGCCGTTGGACGTTCCAGCTTCGCCTGCGATCGCGTAGGTGTTGGTGAAGGGGTTGAACGAGAGCCCGGCATCGCCAGGGCCGATGATGCTGGTCGGCAATGGAGTGCTGGCGATGAGCGCTCCCGTCGTCGGCGCCAGGCGCATCAGCCTTTGAGGACCCGTGCCGGTCGAGTAGTCGACGACCAGAAAGTCGCTGGACGAAGGGTCGATGGCCATGGCGGTCGCTTCGGAGATGGCGTTCGGAGTGATGCTCGCGACGACCGTTCCGTTGAGCGCAAGCTGGCGGAGGGGCTCGCGGATCGTGCTCGCCAGTCCATTGGCATACCAGAGGCTGCCGATGGGATCGATGGCCAGTCCGCCGTTGTCGATGACGAAGCCCGTAGGACGCGGCGAGATCCTGAACGTCCGCAGAAGGTTTCCGGTTGTCGAGATCTCAGCGAGGTCTCCGCCCGAGTTGCCGATACCTGCCGTGTTGCCGACCCCGACGACGAGCGTGCATCGGCTCGGGAGGTACTCGATGCTTGTCGCGAGCAGGCTGCCTGGGAACATCGGGCTGAGCAGGATTCGTCGTTCGAGGGTCCAGTTCTGCTGCCCGTAGCTCGACGTTGCTCCACTGGCGAGCATGGCAAGGAGGAGAGATCCGCAGAGTCTCCAGGGCGCGCGCTGGCGACTCTCGCTCCAGGCGATCGTCCAGCGTGCGAGGCAAGTGGCGTGGGCGGAGGAGGAAGCGGCGCGAGAAGAAGACAGCATCGAAGCGACCTCTGCGATGGGTGCGTACTCCCGGAGTGGGAGCTTCTGCGCTTTCAAAGAGGTGGAGCCCGAGGCTCTCGTCGTGCTTTCTCGATTCGCGCGCAGCAGGGCGATGACTTCGGCCAACCGTTCGCCTTCATCGAGGTGGCCTTGGAACATGCTCTTGATCGCTTCCGCCCGAGACCGGGTATCCAGGCCGGCCCACCAGAGCTCATGAATGCGCGTGACGGTGGTGCGGAACGAGGTGCTTCTTGGCCCGAGCTTCCAAGCCTCCCACGCCACCTGGGCGGCCTCGTCTAGCTCACCCATGCGCTCGAGGAACAAAGCGTAGTGGCGCCGAGCATTCGGAGCCATGCGATTGCGGCGCAGCTCCTTGAAGATCGCTCGCGCCGCTTCCGCCTCGCCGCGCTGCGCGAGCACATCGGCCTCGACGCGTCGGTCCGTCTCGAAGGGATCGAGCCCGCCGCGGCGACGCGCTTCCTGGATCCAGAGCAGCGCGCGCTCGTGATCGCGGCACTGCTGGGCCGCGTCCGCGAGCTCGACCCACAGGAAGCCGGCCTGGGGGAACTCTCTCGCTGCCACGAGCAGGCGTGGATAAGCCCGATCGGCCTGGTCTCGCTGCAGGAGGAGCTGGCCGAGCGCCGCCTCGACGAACGGCTCATGCGCGATGTCGAGCTCGCGCCAGGCCTCGATGCACGCGGCGTGCTCGCCGCGGAGGTAGTGGCGCAGCCCGTCGAGGAACGGCGGCAGCTCGCCGGAAGTCGCGCGCTTCTGCGCGTGGTCCGCGACGAGCTCGCGCTCGGCTCGCAGCGCGTGGTCATCGGGGGCGAGCTCGAGGGCGCGTTCGTAATGCAGGAGTGCTTCGCCGAGCTGCGGATCGGGCGCTTCGAGATCGCCGGAGATGCCGTGAACGAGGATGTACGCGCGCTCGCCCGAGCGCGCATCGAGGAGGGCCAAGCGCGCGAGGCGCACTTTCTCCGCGAGGCGCTCCGGTCGCCCGCGCTCCTCCTCCCTCTGCCGCCAGAGCTCCCCCCCGACGACGATCGAAGCCGCCAGCGTCACCGCCACCAGCAACGCACCGAGCGCGATCGCGCGCCGATGTCGCGCCCAGCGCAGATGGAGCTTCCTCGCGAGGGAAGGCGGCCTCGCCGCGATCGGCCGGAACGCGAGGAAGCGCTCCAGATCCTCGGCGAACGCCGCCGCCGTGGGATAGCGCCGCGCGGGCTCGGGTTCCGTCGCCACGGCGACGATCGTCCCGAGCTCGCGCGGGAGATCGGGGCGCGCGCTGCGGAGCGGTGGGAACCCGCGCTCGAGCTCGTGCAGCACGCCGAGGGGATCCCGCGAGCGGAACGCCGGTGCGCCGCGCAACGCCGCGTCGAGCGTCGCCCCGAGCGCATAGACATCGCTCCGCGCATCGGGTTCGAAGTCCTCGCCTCGCGCCGCGCGGAGCTGCTCCGGCGCCGCGAAGGCGGCCGTGCCGAGGAAGCTCCCGCTCTCGGTGCCGAGGCTCTGCGCGGCGTCGTGCGCGAGGCCGAAGTCGGCGAGGAGTGCCGTGCCATCGCGGCGCAGCAGGATGTTCGAGGGCTTGAGATCGCGGTGCACCAAGCCCTGCTCGTGCGCGGCATGTACGGCGCGCGCGATGGCGGCGAGCGTGCGGCACGCGAAGACGAGATAGGGTTCCTCCGGGCCGTCGTTCGCGCCGCCGAGCAGCGCGATCACGTCGCGCGTCGTCGCGCTGCGCAGCTTCCCCCCGAGGCCCTCGATCACGTGCGCGAGCGAGCCGCCGTCGATCCACTCCATCGCGAACGCGAGCAGCCCGTCGCGCTCGATGATCTCGTGCACGCGCACGACGTGCGGATGCGCGAGCTTCGCGATCGCGCGCGCTTCGCTGCGGAAGCGCGAGCGCCCGCGCGGGGAGGCGCCGATCGAGGGCGCGAGCAGCTTCAGCGCGACCGCTCGACCGAGCTCGCGCTGGCGTGCGAGGTAGACGACACCGCAGGCGCCTCGACCGATCTCGGACAGCAGCTCGTAGCCGGGAACGAGCGGCGTGCGCTCGGCTTCTACGACCGCGATCGCTCCGGCGAGCTCCTGCAATCGCGCGAGCTCGCTCTCGAGCGCGGGGCGCTCGGCGAGGGCTTCGGCGAGGTCGAGCTCGCGCCCTTCCGCGCGCGCGCGGAGCGCGCGATCCAGCCAGGCGTCGAGGAAGGCATCGTCGTCGAGGGGCATGCGCGGCGGCGCGGGGGCGCTCCAGCGAAGGGAGAGGCGAACGCGAGCGGAACCATCGCGCTTTCTCGCCGCCGAGAGAAGGGGCGGTCGTCCTCGCCTCCGCGCGCCGCCTCTATGTAGGCAGCGGAAGAGCAGCCGAGTTGCACTTTGGCCGCAGTGCTCGCCCGGAGTCCGGCTCGAGCGTCGTCGGGCGGGCGCTCCGCGGCGACCGGGCGCTGCGCTCTCCGCCCGAACTCAGCCCACGCGCGAGTCGCCGCGCAGGCGCCGCGCGAGGGCGCGCTGGTAGCTCTCGGCGCCTTTCCGGAAGCGATGCTGCGCGGCCGAGAGCCCGAGGCCGGTGCGCTCGGCCACCTCCGGCATCGAGAGATCCTCGATCAGGCGCAGGCGCACGACCTCGCGCAGCTCCTCGGGGAGCTCCTGGAGGGCCTCGGCGATCGCCGTCGCCGCTTCGCGATCCATCGCGACGCGGCTCGGCGTCGTCGAGGCGATCGGGCCCGCGAAGCCGAGCGAGCTCGCCTCCGCTGGCGCGGCGCGCGCGTCGAGCGAGAGCGGCTGCGCACCGCCGCCGCGCTTCTTGCGCTCGGCCGCTTCGGCCAGGTCGAGCAGGCGGTGCTCCAGGATCGAGATCAGCCAGCGGCGGAACGCGGGCAAGCCCTGCCAGGTGCACTGCGTGCGATCGCGCCACGCATGGAGCAGCGTCTCCTGCCACACGTCCTCGGGAGCGAGGCGCGCGAGCATGGCCGGCGACATGCGCGCGCGCACGACGAGCAGCATCGCGGCGGGGCCGACCGATTCGATGAGCCGGTTCCACTGCTCGGAGGAGGCGCGCTCCAGCGACGAGATGGGCTGCATCGAATGCTACGCGAAGCGCACCGAGTAGATCGGCGGCAGGTTGTTCGCCACGGTGGCCCACTGCTCACCTCGATCGTCGCTGACGTAGAGGTTGCCCGTGGTGCTGCCGAAGGCCACCGAGCCGGCGTCGTTGTGCAGCGCGTGGCGATAGACCACGTCGTACGCGAGCTCTTGAGGCAGCCCTGCTCGCAGGGTTCTCCAGGACTGTCCTCCATCGTCCGTTCGCGCGACGAAGAGCCCGCCGCCGATCGCCATCCGCTTGTTGTCGCCTTCGGCGGGCAGGACCCACGCGACGCGCCCGTCCTCGGCATCCGTCGTCACGGGGAACCCGAAGCGCACGCCGTTCTCGGGCTTGCTCACGCGCGTCCACGTCGCGGCGCCATCGCGGCTGTAGTAGATGCCCGTGTGGTTCTGCTGCCAGACGTGCTCGGGCGCGCCCTTGCAGAGCTCGATCGCATGCACGTCGTGGCCCCACTCGGCGTCCGGCTCGGGCGTGTGGTCGAGGGTCATGCCCTTGTTCCGGCTGCGCCAGGTCTTGCCGCCATCGGTCGTTTCGATCACGCCCGCGGTGGAGACTCCGATCAGCATGCGATCGGGTTGGCGCGGATCGATCTCGATCGAGTGGATGCCCGGCGCGAAGTCGCCGCCTTCGGAGGCCGGAGTCCCGAACCACTTCGTCTCCGCTGCGGCGTCGCCCTGCGAGAGATCGCCGCCGCGCGAAGGGTGGTTCCAGAGTCGCAGGTTCAAGGCGAACGAAGCACCGCCGTCCCGGCTCTCGAAGAGACCGCCGGGGATCGTGCCCACGAAGACGCGTCCCTCTGGTCCGAACGCGATGACCCAGAGCTTCGCGAGCGTGGCCGGCTTCGTCCGGATCTTCCACCCGACGCCGAAGCTGGAGGAGGCGTCCTCGTACATGTCCTGTCCGATGAAGCGCGCGCCTTCGGGGTACTTGATCTGCGCGCCGGCGTCCGACCACGTCGCACCGGCGTCGTCCGAGATCGAGAGCTTGGCGCCCCAGTGCCCGTGTCCGAGCAGCGCCCACAAGCGCCCCGTGTGCGGATCCGCGGCGACGAAGTTCACGCCGGAGCCGGCGTGTCCGGACAAGCGCGGGCACCAGCCCCTGCTCGTCTTCTCGGCGATGAAGGTCCCCTTGCGGGTCCCGATCAGAATGCGTGAGGACATCCACTAACCTCCGCTCAAGGCTTGGAGAATGAAGACTTCGTCGTTCGCCGCGACCGCGTCCGAGAGAGCATGCCGATCGCGGATCATCTGCTTGCTGACGAAGATATTCACATGGGTGCGCAACCGCCCGAGCTCATCGCAGATGTAGAAGCCGATGCCGGGCGCCAGCGCGTCCAGCGATCGGACCACGTCGGCGACGGTCGCGGCCTCGACCTCGATCGCCTTCCCTTCCAACCCAGGGAAGAAGGTGAACAAGTGGCGGGTGAGCTGGACTCTGACCATGGCGCGAAGATACCACGCGACCGGCGCTGACGGCTCTGCCATGCGTTGGTGCTCGAGATCGCGCGCTCGTCGTCGCGAAAGGGAGCTCGACCGCAGTCGGAAGCCGATGGCAGGAACGTTTCGCTTCTGCGCCCTGCTCTCGTTCGCCAGCGCTCCCTCGTGATCCATGAGGGCGATCCGCCGATGGCATCGCTCCGCAGCTCAGGGTTCGATGCGACCGGCCTGCAGGTCGCGGACGCGCTCCACGAGACGGGGCAGCGCGCGAGTGCGCTTGCGCGCGGCTTCCTCGCTGCAGCCGAGCTTGATGCCGATCTCCTCGAAGGAGAGCTGCTCCCATTCGCGCAGCAGGATCACCTGACGCTCGTCGGGATCGATGAGCTCCAGCGCGAGGCGGATCCACTGCTCGCGCTCGCGCTGCTCGCAGATGCGGCTCGGGCGCTCGGCGCTGCCGTCCAGGTCGAGCACGCTCTCGCTCGGCAGCGCGGCTTCGCGCTCGGCGGCGCGCCGACGCGCGCGGTGCCAGTCGTGCTTGTCGCGCAGCGTGTTCTCGACGATGCGGGCCAGCAGCGCGCGGAAGCGCTCGCGGTCGGAGCAGACGAAGCGCGGGCCGTAGCGCAGCACTTCGACGACGGCGTCCTGCACGTAGTCGACGGTCTCGGCCTTGCCGCGCAGCAGAGGGCCGAGGCGCTTGCGAACGAGGGCCTCGATCCACGGGAGGTCGCGTTGGAGCAGGGCCTCCAGCGCGTGCTTCTCGCCGCCGTGCCAGCGCTGCAGGAGGTCGGCGGTGTCGAGGGGCTCTGCGGACATCGCGGGTTCGTGGGGGAAGTGGCGGTGGAACGAGAGGGAAGCGGGAGAGGCGCGCGCAGCGGACAAGTGCTTGGCGCGAACGAGCTCAATCGCCTCCGCCTCCATAGCCCGGCGCGCTCCAGATCCGCACGACGCCATCTTCGCCGCCCGAGGCGATCCGCGTCCCGTCGCGGCTCACGGCGAGGGAGCGCACCCAGTCGGCGTGGCCCGAGAGGATCGCGAGATCCTCCCCGCGTTCGGCGTCCCAGAGGCGCAGGAGCCGGTCGTCGCCGGCGGAGACGAGGCGCTTCGAGCTCGGCAGCCAAGCCAGGGCGCGGATCCTGTGGGCGCTGCCGTGAAGATGCCTGAGCACGCGGCGCGTCGCGACCTCGACGAGCGCGATGACGCGATCCTCGCCCCCGACGGCGAGCCAGCGCTCCGTGGGGTCGAGCGCGAGCGCGTGCAGCTCGCGCGAGAGCCCCGTCTCGACGATCGCAGAGGCGCCCGTGCCGAGATCGAAGTAGCGCAGGGCGCCGTCGTAGGCCGCACTGAACACGCCGCTGCCGTCACCGAGCAACGCGACGCCGGTGATGACGCCGCGGTGACCCTCGTAGCTCGCGAGCTCGCGCCCGCTCTCGAGGTCGGTGATCCGCAGGACGCGATCCGCGCCGCCCGAAGCCGCGCGAGCGCCGTCGGCGGAGACGTGCAGCGCGAGCACGATGCCGCGATGCGGCCGAGCTCGCCAGCGCTCCTCGCCGCTCGTCGCATCGACCAGCGCGAGCTCGCCTTCGGCGTTGCCGAGCAACGCGCGCGAGCCGCTGGGATCGCACGCGATCGAATGCACTTGCGCGAAGGTGCCGAGCGGTCGCTCGACACCGGAGTCGAGCTCGACTCTTCGCGCCGTCTCCTCGACGCAGGAGCTGAGCAGCGCACCGTCGCTCGCGAAGGCCAGCGCGAGCACCAAGTCCGCGTGCTCCGTCGCGGTGTCTCCGAGCGCCGCGCCGAGCTCCCAGCCGCGCAGCGTGCCATCGTCCGCGTGCGAGACGAGCCGCTCGCCATCGGGCGCGAAGGCGACTTGGTAGATGCCGTCCGTGTGCCCCGGCAGCGCGCCGCGCTCGCGTCCATCGCTCGCGCGGTGGAGGCGCAGCGATCCGTCCCACGATGCCGTCGCGAGGAGCGAGGCGCGCGGATCGAACGCGACCGAGCGCAGCTCGTGCGCTGCACCTCGCAGCGTCGCCAAGAGCGAGCCCCGCTCGAGATCCCAGAGCGTGCCGGTACGATCGCGCGAGCCGGTCGCGAGGCGCCGCCCGTCGGGGCTGATCGCGAGCGTTCTCACGAGCCCGGCATGCCCTTCGTAGCGGAAGGCCGAACGCCCGGTCGCGCAGTCCCAGAGCTGAACGAGGCCATCGCGACAGCCGCTCGCGAAGCGCGCTTCGTCGGGCGTGAACACCCCGGCCTCGATCAACGCCGCCGGCCAGCGCTTCTCCGGCTCGAGCGGCGTCTCTGCGCGGCACGGTCGCACGATCGCGCTGCGCGCTCCGCGGTCGAGCTCCCAGAACGCGAGCTGCAGCCCTTCCTCGACGAGCGCCACCCGCGCGCCGCTCGGGCTCGCGAAGGCGCGGCGCACGGCTTGTCCGGTCTCGATCCGCGCGAGCTCGCGCCCGTCCGCGGCGCCGAAGACGGCGATCACGCCTTGCGGAGTGACACCGATCACGCGTTCTCCATCGCGCACCGAGGCGAGCTCGACCCAACCACCGTCGAGCGTCGCCGCGATCTGCTCCGCGTCATCGCGGAGTGAGCGGCGTCGGAGCGCGCCGTCGCTCGTGCCGAGCCAAAGGCTCTCCGCCGTCGCCGCGATGCGCTGCACCGCGCTCTCGCCGGCCGGACGCTCCGCGAGCAAGGTCCCGTCGCGGAGCGCGTGCGCGCGCACGACGCCGTCGCTCCACTTGGTCGCGACGAACGCGCTGTCGCCAGAGAACGCGAGCGCCTCGACGCGCTGCTCGGGCTGGCGCGCGCACCAGGCGCTGCGGTCGATGCGCGAGGCGCAGTGGAACCACTCCCATTCGCGGAGGTGCTCCGGCGCCGCATCGAGAGCGCGCCGCGCGCCGTCGGGATCCTGCGCGAGCAGAGCGCTGCGCGTCTGCATCAGCGAGGAGCGGTAAGACTCGTGCTCGGCGAGCTCGCGCTGGCGCGTCGATTCGCGGAGCAAGCGCTCTTCGCGCGCGCGGCTCTCGAGGGCGACGGCGGAGAGCACGAGCACGAGCAGGCCCGCGAGCGCGAGCGCCGCTCGCAGCGGCTCTCGTCGCACCCAGCGCCGAAGCCTTCGCCAGCGCGTGATCGGCCGCGCCGCGACCGGGCGGTGCTCGAGGAAGGCGAGGAGGTCCTGCGCCATCTCGCCCGCGCTCGCGTAGCGCCGCGCGGGTGACTTCTCGAGCGCGTGCTGTGCGATGGCGGAGAGGTCCGCGGGGATCGCGCGATCGACGTGGCGCGGTGCGGGCGGATCGTCCGTGAGGATGCCGCGCAGCACCTCGGCGGAGGTCCGGCCGCGGAATGGGCGCCGCAGGGTCAGCAGCTCGTAGAGCGTGACCCCCAGCGAGAAGACGTCGGAGCGCGCATCGACGCGATCGCTCTCGCCGCGGGCCTGCTCGGGCGAGACGTAGTGCGGCGTTCCCGCGAAGTCGCCCGTGCGCGTGATCGACGGCAAGCCGCTCTCGCGCGCGAGCCCGAAGTCGGTGAGCACGACGCGGCCATCGGCTTGCACCAAGAGGTTCGAGGGCTTCACGTCGCGGTGCACCACGCCGTGCTCGTGCGCGTGCTGCAGCGCGCCCGCCACCTGCAGGATGAGCCGCGCCGCGGAGTGGAAGTAATCGGCTTGCGCGATCTCGCGCTCGGCCGCGGCTCGCGAGCGCTCACGTCGCGGCGTGGTGGTCGATGGCCCGCGTTCCAGCTCCGCGACGAGGGCGGGGATCGCGAGCTCGGGATCTCCGCGTCTGCGCCGCGCGCGCTCGGCTTCGATCACCGCGTGGAGCGGCAACCCGTCGACGCGCTCCATCACGAAGTACGACAGTCCCTCGTGCTCGCCGACGTCGTGGACCTGCACCACGGACTCGTGATCGAGGCGCGCGACGAGGATCGCCTCGCGGCGGAAACGCGCCAGCGCGCGCGCCGAGAAGTCGGCGCCCGGGGGCAGCACCTTCACCGCCACCGTGCGGCCGAGCGAGAGATGGCGCGCTTCGTACACGACGCCCATCGCGCCGCGCCCGAGCTCGCGCAGCAGCTCGTAGTCGCCGAGCTTCGAACCCGCGAGCTCGCGCCGCGGCACGAAGCGCTCTTCACCGTCCTCCGATGGGCCCAGCTCTCCCGCGAGCAACGGCTCCAAGAGCTCGCGCAGCTCGGGATGCGCCGCGAGCAGCTCTTCGGCCGGCGGTCGCGGCTCGCTGGTCTGCCACGCGGCGTAGAGCTCGATCGCGCGGTCGAGGCGGTGGAAGGGGGTGGGAGAGGAAGTCATGGGCCTGAGTTTCAGCGTGGGTGGATCTCACCTGCCCAGAGCATCTTCAGGAACTCGGCCCACGGCAGCACTTCGATGCCGTCTTCCGTGCGACTCGGCCGAGGCGCGCGGCAGGCCAGGATGCAGCGGCAGCGCGGGCGCTCCTCCTTCCAAGCGCGCAGTCCCTTCAGGTGGTCGCTCGTCACGCGTTCCGTCGACTTCGCTTCGATCGCTACCTCGGCCTCGCCGAGAACGAAGTCGACCTCGAGATCCGAGGCCGTGTGCCAATAGGCGATGGGATAGCCGTCGCCGCGATAGCTCGCGTGCGCGCGTAGCTCGGTGAAGAGGAAGTGCTCGAATGCGTGACCGTACTCCGCCGACCCCGGGGTGAGGCGGCTGCGCTTCGCGAGATCGTTCACGAGCGCCAAGTCGAAGAAATAGAAGCGCGGGGCTTGGATCACACGGCGCTTCGCGCGCTTCGTGTAGGCGGGGACCCACGTGGCGATCAGCGTATCGACCAGGATCTCGAAGTAGGCGCGCACGGTGTTCGCGGCGATGCCGGTCTCGCGCGCGATGGTCGTGAAGTTCACCATCTGGCCGTTGCTGAGCGCGGCCGCTTCGAGCACTCGCTGGAACGCCGGGAGGTTGCGCGTCAGCGCCTCGGCGAGCACTTCTTCGGCGAGGTAGTCGCCGACGTAGGCGTCGATCAGCTTCTTCGGAGCGCGCGAGAGATAGTGCCGCGGCAGCAGCCCGTGATTGAGCGCGCGGTCCAGGTCGAAGTCCTCGATCTCGGCGCTGACCAGGGGAAAGAGCTCGCGCCGAATGGCGCGTCCGCCGAGGAGATTCCCGCCGCCACGCAAGAGCTTGCGCGGGCTAGAGCCCGTCAGCACGAACTTCCAGCCCTGGCGGCTGATCAACGAATGCACTTCGTCCAGGAGCTCCGGGAGCTTCTGGATCTCGTCGATCACGATGGGCTGCGGCTGGCGACCGCGCTTCCAGCCGAGGGCGGCGACCTCGCGCGAGAGCAGGCCTGGATCCGCAGCGAGGCGCCGGAACTCCTGCGCGAGAAGCAGATCGTAGAAGGGGGCCGAGGGAAACAGCTCCCGCAGCAACGTGCTCTTGCCGGTCTGACGCGGACCCCAGAGGAAGCAGGTCTCGGCGGCGAGATCGTCCGCAGTCGTGATGCGGTTTATCATGATAATGTGCAGTAGAGCTGCACATTGTCATGAGGTCAAGGCCGCCCGGACGCGGCCCGAATGCCGGCCGGCGACGGCGCGAGCTCAGCCCTTCGGATCCACCGCCGCGTACGCTTTGATCAGCGCGCGCTCGCCTTCCTTGCCGGGCTTCGCGTTGCCGTGCTCCATGCCGACGACGCCGGTGTAGCCCTTCGCCTTCAGGTGGCGGAAGACGTTGCCGTAGTGGATCTCACCCGTGCCGGGCTCCTTCCGACCCGGGTTGTCGCCGACCTGGATGTAGGCGATCTCGCTCCACGCGCGGTCCAGGTTCCGGATGAGATGACCCTCGGTGATCTGCTGGTGGTAGAGGTCGTCCAGGATCTTGCAGGCGGGGGAGTTCACCGCGCGGCAGATCGCGAAGGCCTGCGGCACGCGCGCGAGGAAGACCCCCGCGTGGTCGCTCCAGTGGTTCAGCGGCTCCAGCACCATCGTGAGGCCCGCAGGCTCCAAGATCTCCGCGGCGAAGCGGAGGTTGTCGATCACCCACGCGAGCTGGTACTCGGGCTCGACCCGAGGAGACAGCGTGCCGGGGACCACGGTGCACCAGCGCGCGCGGCAGCGCTTCGCGATCTCGACGGCGTTCCGCATGTCCTTCGCGATGCGCTCGCGCGCGGCGGGATCGGCAGTCGCGAAGCTCGGGTTCGAGAAGTCGGCGTGCGCGACGAAGACACCCATGGTCATGCCGAGGCGCTCGAGCTCGTCTCCGATCTGCGCCTGGGTCGCGGCATCGCGACCGGGCATGCCGTTGTCCTCGAGCGCGCGGAAGCCCTCGTCGCGCATGAAGCGGAGCTGATCGAGCAGGTTCTCGCCCGCGTGGTGGCGGAACATGCCGAAGTGCGGCGCGTAGCAGAGCGTGAAGCGCTCGGAGCGAGTCGGCGGGACGGGGCTCGGCTCCTGCGCGCTGTGAGCACCGTGAGCACTGTGAGCGCTGCGTGCCGCGCCGAAGCCGAGCGCCGAGGCGCCGAGGCCGAGATGCTGGATGAACTCGCGACGTTCCATGGGGTTCTCCGGTGTCTCAGCGCCCGCCGCCCGTGAGCCGCTTCTTCGCGGCCTCGGTGTAGCTCGGGCGATCCTCGGCCGCGTCGAAGGCGTCGATCGCGCGCTCGATGCCCGCGATGGCCGCGGCCATGTGCTCGACGTCGATGCGCTTCGGCTCGTCGCTCGGCTGGTGGTAGTCGTCGTGGAGCGAGCCCGCGCTGATCGAGTGCGCGACCACGCCCTTCCGCGCGAAGGACGCGTTGTCGCTCGCGAAGAAGAGCTGCTCGCCCATCGCGAACTCGATGACCTCGAGCCCCGCTGCGCGGAAGGGCGGCGTCGCGCGCGCGGCGAAGTCGCTCTGCGAGACGCCGGTGAACCAGACGTAGAAGCGCTTGCCCGGCTCGGGGCGCCCCAACATCTCGAGGTTCAGGTTCACGGCGATCCGCTCCAGCGGGAACGGCGGGTTCGCGGCGAGCGCCGTCGAGCCGAGGAGGCCCTTCTCCTCCGCGCTGAAGAGCGCGAACGCGAGCGTGCGCTTCGGCTTCGTCTTCCGCGCCGCGAAGCGCTCCGCGAGCAGGATCACCGCGGTGCTGCCCGTCGCGTCGTCGTCGGCGCCGTTCATGATCGCGTCCTTGCCGCCGCGCTGGGGCAAGCCGATGCCCACGTGATCGATGTGCGCGCTGACGAGCACGATCTCCTCGGGCTTCTCGCTGCCACGGACGAGCGCCACGACGTTCGGAAGCTCCAGCTTCACCTCGCTCGGCGCCGGCGCGCTGACACTGGCCGTGAACTTGCCCTGCGGCAGCGCACCCGCGCGCACCGCGATCATCGGCATCCCCTTCGGCGGCTCCGGCCGCCGCCGTCCGGCGAGGATCTCGCGATCGCCCGCGAGCGCCTTCCAGAGCGCCGCGTCCCCGTCGAGCTCGAGCAGCTTCGCCCAGCTCTTCGCCTCCGGACCTTCGGGTGTATCGCGCTGCTCGTCGACCCAGGAGCGCAGGAACACCGGCTCGTCGCTGGTCTCGATCGCCTGACCCATCTTGAAGAGCCGCAGGTCCTTCTCGCCCGCGAGCTCGACGGTCCGCCCGTCCTCGAGCTTCAGCGTCGCGCGGAGCTCCGCGTTCGCGACGCGCCACCCCGCCATCTCGTAGCGCAGCACGAAGCCCCGCTCGCTCGCGGGGGAGAGCCCCGCCTTCTTCCAACGCTCGACCGCGTACTGCACCGCGCGCTCGAGCCCCGGGCTCGGCGTGTCGCGACCGGCGAGCTCGTCCGAAGCGAGGAAGTCGAGCGTCGTGCGCACGGCTTCCACGGCGGCGGGGTCGAGCTGCGGCGTGCCTTTCGCCGCGGGGGTCTGGGCGAGGGCGGCGGGTGAGGAGAGGGCGAGGAGGAGTGCCAGGTGGAGACGGTGAGGACGCATGGCTACTCCTCTACCTCCTCGCGAGACCGGCGGGTAGTCCGGAGCCGAAGTGCGCGCGTCGGTCGAGGCTCTCGCGCCGCGCCGCGCGCCAGGCGCGCACGGAGCGGGGCTCCATCCGCCAGCGCTGCCACGCATCCCAGGGGCTGAGCTCGCCGTCGGGGTGGCGCTCCCGCGACGCCGCCTGCACTTCCATCGCGCGCGACCACTTCGGGAGCAGGCGCCGCGGTTCCGCTCGGCGTTGCGGAACGCCACGAGACCCGTGGAGGACGGCTCTACCCCGCCGGCTTCGCCGCCGGCCGCCCCAACCGCAGCTTCGTCCGGATCCAGATCCCGGACTTCCTCTTCAGCTCGACCAGGAAGGTCTCGAGCTTCCGCGTCTCTTTCCCGCGCACGACGTTGAAGAAGATCTTGAAGATGCGCAGCGGGTGGGTGAGGAAGCTCACCGGATAGAAGTTGAGCAGGATCTTGTACTTGAGCCAGGTGAGCTGCTTGTGCGTCAGGTGATCGCAGTAGTTGTTGTCGGGTAGCAGCTTCTCGTCGTTGGCGAAGATCGGCGTCATCAGCGAGTCGTCGTTCACCTCGAAGTCGCCGCGGGCGACGAGCTCGCGCCAGATCTGGGTGTTCGGGATCGGGAAGTAGAAGCCGATCGCGATGTCGTCGATGCCCTTCACCGCGAGCTTGCGGGCCAGGCGCACGGTGTCGCGGATGTGCTCCTTCTTGTCGTGCGGGAAGCCGATGACGAAGAAGGCCGTGACGTTCAGCTTGTGGCGCACGGAGGCTTCGACCGCGTTCAGCAGCGACTCCGTCTTCATGCGCTTCTTGATGAGCTCGCGCGTGACCTCGGAGCCCGACTCGGGGGCGAAGGCCAGGTGCCGGCCGCCGGAGCGGTAGAGGAGCTCCGCGACCTCGTCGTCGATCACCTCGCAGCGCGTGCCCGAGGGGAACTGCCAGACGATGTCGAGCTTGCGGTCGATGATCTCGTTGCAGAACTGGACGATCCAGTCCTTCTTGATGATCGCGGTGAGGTCCTGGAACGGGAAGTTGGTCGCGCCGTAGGTCTGCTTGTAGTGCGCGATCTCATCGACGACGTCGATGGGGTTCCGCGGATACCAGCGCGTGGTCCACATCGTCGGCGAGGAGCAGTAGCTGCACTGGTAGGGGCAGCCGCGCGTCGCGAGGATCGGGAGGGTCTTCCCCTTGTGGAGCCCGGTGACCAGGCTCTTCTCGTCGTAGATGTCGATGTCGATCAGGTGCCACGCCGGCCAGGGCAGGCTGTCTACCGACTTGATGCGCTCGCGGCGCGGGTTCTTCACGATCTCATCGCCGCGACGGAACGCGAGGCCGGGGATCTCCTCCAGCGACTTGCCGTCCTTCGTCTGGCCGTGCTCGAAGGCCTCGAGGAACTCCTCGCAGGTCTCCTCGCCCTCGCCCATCACGATGTAGTCGACGGGCGACTGCTGGAACGAGAGCTCGGGCAGCCCGGTGAAGTGCTCGCCGCCGGCGAGGATGGGCTTCGTGGGGTGCGCCTCCTTCAGCAGGTGCAAGATCTTCCGCACCAGCGGCCACGAGAAGGACCACATGTTCGTGATCCCGATGAGATCCGTGTCGGCGTCGATGCGCTTCACGATGTCCTCGGGATCGAGCCCGAGGCGATGCACCTTGCCGTCCGGGACCACTCTCTCCGGCGCCAGGGCCACGGCGTCGACGACCGAGACCTGGTGCCCGGCGCGCTCCATGATCGCGGCGATGTACGCGAGGCCGAGCGGCATCGAAGGTCGCAGCGCCGTCATGGCGTGGACGTTCAGGTAGACCGGCGGGTGGATGAGCTGAATCTTCAAGGCCGTAACGCTGGAGCGTCTCCCGTCTTGCGAGGAGCGCCGAGCGCCTCGGGGTGCGCGTGGGGTGGGGGCTGCGGTGGGATGGGCGCGCCGGGACCGGCTTCGTAGCGCCGGCGTCGACGATGGCCCAGGCGGGGCTCGGATGGCGGGCTCGAGTGCTCTTACGCCCGCCTCCCCTGGCTCTGAAGAGTCTACTTTCGGCCCTAGGGGCGACCAACCGAAGTTTCTTCCACGCGAAGACTGCTCGCTCGGTCCTCGCCGACGTTTTATCGGGCGCCGCTCCCGACGGGCTCCGCGACCGAAGCGGGCAGCGCCGACACGAGGCGCCCGCGTGAGGCGGCGAAGGGCGCCAGGCTCGGCAGGGCCGCCCGGAGCGCTTCGGCGAACGAGGCATCCTCGGCGCGCAGCACGACGGCGCGCGGGCCTCCGCCGAGCGCTTCGATCTGGCGCGCGTGCGCCGTGCCCGCCTCCGGCGAGATCCACTGCGGCGCGATCGTCGGATCCGGGTCGAGGAAGAAGAAGGCCGCACCGCCCGCGAGCAGCGGGCCGTGATCGCCGCAGAGCTCGGGCTTCGACGCCGTGTAGAGGACCTTGGCGCCGGGCGCCGCCGCGCGCAGCGCCGCGAGCTCGGCGAGCGCGGCTTCGCGCTCCGCTCCGGCGGCGTGCAAGGCGTTGCGTCGCACCCCCTCGCCCCAATAGTCCTGCGGCGGAGCCCAGAGCAAGCGCAGGCCGTGCTCGAGGCGCTGCTCCTCGACCGCAGCCCAACGCCGCAACGCGCGCTCGAGCAGCGCCTGCTCGCGCGCGAGCTCCGGCCCCGCGCGATCGTCGAGCACGAGCGCGCTGCGCGCGACGCTCAAGCCCTTGCCGTAGAGGAAGAGCACGTGCTCTCCCGCGCGCTGCCGCGCGTCCGGATCGAGCTCGAGATCGCGCAGCGCCTCGACTGGCGCGAGGAGCGCTGCGTCGCGGCTCGCGATCGAGGTGAAGAGGCGCTGCGCGTAGTACGCGTAGGCCATGTTCCAACCGGCGCTCGTCGGGACGTAGAGGTTGGTGAGCGGCGGGGTCGCCTCGCGCAGCGCGCGCCCGATCTCCTCCGTGCGCACGCCGACGCGGAAGCGCTCGTGCAGATCTTTCCACTGCAGCACGCCGAGCGTCGCTGCCGGCAGCGCGAGCGCGAGCCCCGCGGCGCGGCGCGAGAACGCGCGCGGCGCCACGAGCGCGCACGCGCGCGTGAGCGCGAACCCGCTCGCCAAGCAGAGGAACGGGAGCAGGTACATCCAGAAGAGCGGCTGATCGAGCGCGTGCTTCGCGAACGCGAGCAGGTACATCCCGCCGGCGAGGACTCCGGGGAGGATCACCACGCGCGCGCGCTCGCAGCGCCGCTCCGGCATCGCGCAGAGCAGCACACCGACGATCGAGAGCAGCGCGAGGTCGATGCGCACGAGGGCGCGCAGGTGGCCGGCCTGCGCCGCGAGCCATGCGCCGAAGGCGCCGTTCACGAAGGGCTCGGCGAGGAGCTGCAGGCGCTCCCACGCACCGCCGAGCCCCGCTTGCGACGGCGGGGTGATGCCGAGCTTCTCGTAGCTGAGACGGACGAGGAAGAGATGCAGCGCCACGGCCGCGAGGATCGCGACCGCGCTCGCGAGGCCGGTGAAGAACGACGAGCGGAGGCGCTTCAGCACGCTCAGCCGGCCGCGCGGCAAGAAGCGCTCCAACGCGAACGCCGGCGCGAGGAACGCCGCGGGCCAGTCGATCGACACGGCGACGAAGAGCATCGCGCTGAAGAGCAGCGCGTCGAGGACGCGGCCTTTCTCGCTCCAGCGCAGGTGCGCCCACACGGTGAGCAGCATCGCCGGGATGCAGAGGTCCTCGTAGTTCACGAGCGCGCCGTAGAACGCGAGGCCCGGCGAGGTCGCCGCGAGCGTCGCGGCGAGCAGCGCGCCGAGAGGTCCCAGCACGCGCAAGCCGAGGCCGTAGACCAGCGCCACGATCGCGAGGCTGCCGAGCAGATACGGCAAGCGCAGCGCCCATTCCTTCAGGCCGAAGGTGTGCGCGACGAACACGTCGATCGTGTGCGTCGTCAGCGGGTGGTTCGTGTAGCTGAAGAGCTGCTCGGGCTGGAACTCCGGGGGCAGGTTCGGGTTCAGCACCGGGAAGTAGCCGACGCGCTCGGCGCCGTGCTCGAGGCGATGGCGCGCCGCGATAGCCCACGACCCGCCTTGGAAGCCTTCGAACTCGCGGTCGAAGGGCGCGCTGAGGTCGCGCGCGCGCAGGAACGCGGCGAGGCCGAGCAGCACGAAGAGCAGGAGAGTGCGGAGCGCGAAGGGCACGGGGATCTTCTAGAGGAGGCTGCGCGGCCTCGCTAGCTCCTGTTCGTCGCCGGACGCTTCAGCGGCGCGGCTCGATCCGCAGCGCCCAGGCCTCCTCGGGCGCGCTCTCCTCTGGCACGAAGATCGGCGCCCCGAGCTCGCGCGCGTGAGGCGAAGCGAGCACGGCGCCGGTGAAGGCGATCAAGTGGTCGATCGACCAGGGCGGCGTGCCGAACGCGCGCGAGAGACTGGTGTCGCGGACGAAAGCGAAGCCGTCCGCGACCCCTTCGCCCATGCGCTGCACCTCTTCGCGCGCCCAGCCGTCGAGCTCGCTCGGCGCTACGGGCGGTGGATGCAGCTCGAGGTGCGGGATCGGGCCGAAGCGCTCCAGCGCATAGCTCATCAGCGGATCGACCGAGACGATGCGCCGCCCCTCGGCGTACCAGAGGCCGACTTGCAGCGAGCGCCGATAGAGGGTCGGCTCGCTGAGGGGGGCGATCAGGGCTCGCTGATTCGATGGCGCGGTGAGGGCGAGGACCACGGCCAGCGAGAGCGGGGCGAGGACGCGCACTGGGCGCGCGCGGGCGGCGTGCCAGCGCGCGAGGCCGATCGCGGCGAGCGCGAGATACGCGATCCAGTGGCCGCTGTGGTACTCGGTGTTCCCCGGCTGCCACCAAGCGTAGAACGCGAGACGCGGGAGAAAGAAGAGCGCCGTGATCGCGAGCGCCGCACGGCTCGGGCGCAGGAAGGCCGGGGCGACGACCACGAGCAAGCCGCAGGCGAGCGCGCCGATATGGAGTGCGCCGGCGCTGGTGGGGCCTAGGGTGGTGCCGCGCAGCCACGGCAGCGCGCCGTAGTCCCAGCTCGCCAAGCTGAGGTCGAGGGAGAGGCGCAGCGCGGAGGGGTGCGTCGCGTGCGTGCTCCAGAGGGGCTCCAGCCCGCCGAAGCCGCCCCACTTGCCGGTTTGGGCCAGCTTGGTGAGCCAGTCGAACGGGCCGACCGGGGCCGCTGCTTGCAGCGCATAGACGCCATAGCAAGCGCCGTAGCCCGCGATCGTGAGGGCGCCGCTCAGAGCGAGGTAGTCCGCCGCCGCGCGCAGCCGCCCTGCGAGCGCTCCGCGCGAGCGATCCCAGACGATCAGGGCCGCGGCGCAAGGCACGACGAGCAGCGCGTCCTGGCGGAGCAGCAAGGCGAGGACGGTCCAGCCCACCAGGGGCCGGATCTCGAGGGCCTTCCGCGAACGCTCGGCCTCGATGCAATGGAGGAGCACGGCGAGCTGCGCGGCGAGCGCCGGCCAGTAGGTCTCGCCCACGGAGGCGTAGAGGCGGAGCGCCGCGGTCGAGCCCGCGGCGGCGACCAGCAGCGCGGCGACCAGGAAGGAAGAGCCGCGCGCCAGCGCGCGGAAGAGCAGCGCCAAGGCCAGCGCTCCGCCGGCGGCGCTGACGAGCTTCAGCGCCCAGGTCCCGGGCAGCTCGAGCTCGGGCTCCGCGGCGCGCAGGACGCGCGCCACACCCCACGACAGGACATGGAAGAGCGGGTGGTGCGGATCGAGGATGCGCGCGGGATCCTCGTCCTCCAGCGCGAGCGCGTAAGGCACCGCGTCGTTGCCGGCGATCGTCGCGTCGGCGCGCGGGTCGAGCGAGAAGGCGTACGCGAGCCACGCGCCGAGGAACACGAGCGCAGAGGCGAGCGCGATCCATCGCACGCGCGCGGCTTCGCCCGGATTCGGGCTGCTCATGGGGCCTCGGCCAGAGGTTTCTTGCTGCGGAAGGGGGGCGTGCCCACTACCATGGGCCGCGAAGGGCGGGTGGGTCCACAGGCAGTGGATCTTCCCACGGATCGGCGTGCGCTGAGTTCGCACGCGAGCGGCGGGAGATTTCGGGACGGGAGGCGTTCCCTTCGATGCGTACCACGCACACGCGCCGCGCGCTCGGCGCGGCGTTGGTTTTCTGCTCCGCGACACCTACTTTTGCACAGGGTGACGCGCTGGAGCCCAACGATATCGCAGCCCAGGCGGTCACCGTCTCGGCGCCCATCTTCCTGAGCGATCTCGGCCTCGCCGCGACGAACGGACCCGTCGGCGACGTCGATCGCTTCTCCATCGCTCTCGCTCCCGGAGATCAGATCTCCGCGCGTCTCGTCGATCCTGGCCAGTCCACGCTCGATCCGCAGCTCCTGATCGTCGATGCGAGCGGTGTCGTGCTCGCGCGCGCCGATGCCGACGCGGGCTCGAGCTTCCCGAGGCTCTACTTCACGGCGCCGCGCGGCGGGATCTACCAAGTCGTCGCCACGGGTGCAGGCGATGACGTGGGCGTCGGCTCGCACTCGCAGAGCGGCCCGTACGGGCTCGAGCTGCAGCGCGTGCCCACCGACGCCTACGAGCCGAACGATGCGCGCGCGCAAGCGCTCTTTCGCCCCGCCTTGCCGTTCGCATTGGAAGCGCGGCTCGATCCCGCGGATGTCGATTGGTACGCCTTCCCGGCGGCGCCCGGCGCGGCCTATGTCGCGCGTGTCTCGGCGGCGCGCGCGCTGCGCGGGCAGATCTGGATCGCCGCGTTCGATGCGAACGGCGGTCAGCTCGCGGTCTCCTCGGGCAGCGTCACGCGCTTCGCCGGCGTCGAGTTCGGCCTGGTCGCCGGCGGCACGGCCTACCTGGCCGTGAGCGGCGCCGGTGACACGGCCTTCGTCGGGCAGCACACGCTGAGCGCGCCGTACGAGATCAGCTGCGTCGAGCGCGCAGCCGATCGCTTCGAGCCGAACTCGACGCGCGCGTCCGCGACGGTGCTCACCGAGCTGCCGTTCTTCGGCTCGCCCGAGTTCGAGCCCGGCGCGGTCGGCGACGTGGATTGGTTCCGCTTCGCGGCGCGCCGCGGGGATCAGTTCCGCATCCGCACCTCCGAACCGGGCGTGCAGCGCGTCGGCACTCGCGTCGGCCTCTTCCGCGCGAGCAACGGGATCCGCGTGGCGACGGCGAGCGTGGTCTCGCCGAGCGATCCCTTCTCCGAGCTCGTGTTCCGCGCGGGAGCGGACGGCGATCTCCACGCCGGCATCACCGGGCGCAGCGACGACGACTTCCTCGGCAATCACAACGAGATCGGGCCCTACGATCTGCGCATCGCGCGCGACGCGTACGAGCCGAACGACGAGGTCGTGCAGGCCGCACCGCTCGCGGCGCCCGGCGCGATCAGCGACCTCGTGATGGTCGCGGGCGACGTGGACTGGTTCCGCCTCGAGCTGCCGGCCGGCTCCCTCTGGCGTATCTCCGCGAACGAGATCCGCGGGCCGCAGCCCGAGATCGCGCTCGGCCTCTTCGACACGCAGGGCCGAGCCGTGCGCCGCTCCGACGGCGCGGGCGGCGGTGGGCTGCCCGAGCTGCTGATCGCCAGCGCGACCACCGCGACCTACTACCTCGGCGTCACCGGCATCGGCGATGCGCAGTTCCAAGGTGTGCACACGGTCGCCGGCGGCTACGACCTCCTCGTCGAGGATCACTCGGTGCGCCTCTTCGCGGTGAGCGCGCCGAGCGTCGGCATCGAAGGCTCGCAGGTCGAGCTGCAGGGCGAGGGCTTCACCACGGAGCGCGACCTCGTCGTCAGCTTCGCTGGGATCGCGGCGCGCGTGCTGAGCGTGCCTTCCTCGACGCGCGCTTGGGTGGAGGTGCCGGCGCTCCCCACGAGCGCGGTGGTGAGCTTGGGCCTCCGCAACCTGAACGGCTCGAGCTCGCTCGCGAACTCGTTCCAGTTCGTCGCGGCGCAGCCGCTGCTCGCGGGTCAGAGCTTCCTCGGCTCGGTGGCCAGCGAGTCGGACTGGTTCGGCTTCGCGCTCCTCGAGGGCTCGCTGCTGGACCTCGACGTGCGCGCCGCGCGCACGGGCGGCCTCTACGATGCGCGACTCGCGGTGTTCGACCCGAGCTTCCGCGCGGTCGACGTCGACGCGCTCCTGACGCGCGCGGGCAACGGCTCGCGCCTGCGAATGAAGCGCTTCGAGATCCCTGCGGGCCAGAGCGGCACGTGGTACCTGCGCTTGCAGTCGACCGGCGGCGTGGGCGGCGCCTATGAGCTCCGCAGCGCGCGCAAGATCCCGGCCGCGTTGAAGCGCCCGGCACCGACCGCAGGCGCCGGCAGCGGTCGCTCGGTCGAGCTCGGCCTGCAAGTCGAAGCGGGTGCCTTGCTCAGCGGCAGCGCCTACTTCTCCGCCGGTGTCCCGATCCAGAGCGTCGAGCTGCTGGACGGCGCGCGCCAGCCGATCCCGGGCTCCGCCGAAGCGATCCAGATCTTCGCCGGCCGCGGCGAGGTGAAGCTGCGCTCGATCGCGATGCCGAGCTTCGGCGACGCGGTGCTCGTGATCACCGGGCCTTCGCCGGAGGAGATGCTCGGGGCGAGCTTCACGCTGAAGTTCCCGAAGCCGAAGGGGCAGGTCCGCGAGTCGCGCTGAGATCCTGGGCTCCTGGTTCGCGGTGTGGGAAGGGGATCGCTCCTTCTCACACCGCGATTCGTTGAGGTTGGTATCGCGGTTCGTCGGTCCGCCAGCAGCGGGTGGATGGGCTCCTCATCAACGAGCTCGAGCCGTCGTCCGGGAGCGCTGGGAGCTGTATTGGATAGGAACAAGAAGTCGATCGAGGACGAGCTGGTGAAGCTGCTCGCTCAGCGCGGCTTCCGGAATGCTCGCGGTCGACCCATGACCCTGCCGCTGAATGACGAAGTCGCCGGGTGGGTCGGCCTCGATCTGAGCCAACGTGGCCGCGCGTTCTGCGCGATACCGAACGTCGGCCTGCGCCACCAGGGGATCGAGAAGCTCGTCTCGGAGCTGCAGGGCACACCGAAGAGCACCTTCAGTTCACCTACGGTGTCGCTCGGAGTGGGCTACCTGCTGCCCGAAAAGAAGCACTGGGAGATGCTGGTCGAGACCGAGTCCGAGCTCGTGGCGCAGCTCGCGATCTTCGAACGCATCGTCGATGAGATCGTCCTGCCGTGGTTCGCAGCGAACGCCTCTCTCCGCGGGATCCGGGAGCTGCTGAACGCGTCTCCGATGCGGGACCTGGCGTGGCCTCGCCGGCTCGTCGCGCACGATCTGCTCGGTGAGAAGCTCGAGCTCTTGAGTGAGCTGGGCTCCGCGGAGAGCTTCCTCGGTGCGAGATCCGATCCGTACGCAGAGATGCTGCGCCGGTTGATCCATGGGCTGCGTGATCGGAACGCGCCCGCATGAGCTCGCTGCGGCCATCGAGTCTCGGCCGCAGCGGAGCGCCTCTCCTCAGCCCCGCCCCGCATCGATCTCCCGCATCGCCGCCGGCAGCTCCGCGGGATCCTCCACCGCCGCCTGGCTCGTGCGCGGGATCTCGACGTAGGCGACGGCCTGCGCGCGCGCTTCGCAGCCGCTGCGCGCGAGCAGCTTCTCGTCGCGCTCGGGGTCGAACTGCTGCACGACGAGTGACGGGACGTAGGAGGCGAGGGCGGCTTGGCGCAGCGCCTGGGTCGCGGCGTCACCGCGGCGGCCGACGACGGTGACGCAGAGCGGCGGGTGGAAGAGGAGGTCGACCGCGCGCGCGTAGCCGGCGACGAAGTAGCCGTAGGTGCGGTAGTCGTCGACGAAGGTCTCCAGCGTGCGCCGCGCGAGGTCCAAGTAGCCGCCGTCGCGCATCAGGTAGCCCAAGCGCGTCAGCGCTTCGGCGAGGACGGCGTTCTCCAAGATCGAGCGATTGCGGTGCTTCAAGCCGCCGGGCGAGGGGACCCCCTCGTGCGTGTCGTAGAAGCCGCCGCTCTTCGACGCGGCGCGCGCGCGCAGCAGCTCGACGATCTCGGCGGCCCAAGCGAGCTTCGCGTTGTCGCCGGTGGTGTGCGTGTGATCGACGATCGCGCGCAGCACGTAGGCCTGGTCGGAGAGCAGGCCGGGCAGGTGATAGGTCTCGTCGAAGTAGTGATAGATGCCGACGCCCGGTGCGTACATCTCCTCCTGCACGAAGCCGAGGGTCTGCACGGCGACATCGACCAGGTCGGGGCGATCGAGGACGCGCGAGGCCTTGTACAGGGCGCTCGCGGTCTGCGCATTCCAGTTGGCGTAGATCGTGCGATCGATCTTGGCACCCTGCGGCTGCCGACGCCGATCGTCGCGCGAGCTCGCGAACCACGCGGGCTCACCGTAGTGCGCGGCGGCGAAGGCCCCCGTCGCGGGATCGCGCAGCGTCTCCAGCAGGAACGCGAGCGTCTCCTCGGCGACGGCGCGGTAGGTCGGGTTGCCGTAGACCTGCCAGGCCTCGAGATAGCAGTGGAGGCGCGCGGCGTTGGAGTCGAGCACCTTCTCCGGGTGCGGGGCGCTCCAGTCTCGGCGCGCGGCGTAGCGGAAGAAACCGCCGCCGATGCGATCGCGGATCGGGGACGCGGCCATGCGGTCCAGCGTGACGCGGACGACGTCGCCCATGCGCTCGTCGCGCTCGCGGACGGCCAAGATCATCGCGAAGTCGATCGCTTCGGTGTGCGGGAACTTCTGCCCCGTGCCGAAGCCGCCGTGCTCCTCGTCGAAGGCCTCCTCGATCGCCGCGCGCACGTCGCGCGCGATCTGCGGGCGCAAGCGCTCGGAGACGGTCTTCTCCATGTCCTCGCGCGCCTTCTCGGCGAGCTTCGCGACGACGCCTTCGATCTCGCCGCGCTTCGCGCGATAGAGCGGCAGCGCCTCCGAGCAGAGGTGGAGCAGCGCCTTCGCCGAGAGGTAGGTCGTGCGCGTGATCGCCGTGCCGTCCGGCGTCAGCACGGCGAGCGTGGGCCAGCCGCCGGCGTTGTAGCGCGCGTCGACGTCGGGGCGCCGGTCCTTGTCGGCGCGCACGGGCACGAAGTGCCGGCGGATCTCCGCCACCACCGCGGGATCGGCGAGGGTCGAGCGGTCGAGCTCGCGGCACCAGCGGCACCAGGACGCGACGATCGAGAGCAGGATCGGGCGATCGGTGCGCTCCGCTTCCGCGAAGGCTTCCGCGCCGAACTCGCGCCACTCGATCCGGTCCTGCGCCTCTTCCACGGCGATCCTCCGCGCGCCCGCGCTCTTCGCGCGGGCACCCCCTGCACTGCCGTCGATTCGCGTCGACGCAACCGCCCGGAGGCGGGGCCCGTCACTCGGTGACGAGACCTAGCCGGCGACCTGGCTGCGCTGCTCGGGAGTCCACTCGACTCTCGGAGCATCGGCCCACAGGCGCTCCAAGCCGTAGTAGCTCCGCGCTTCCTGCTCCAGGACGTGCACGATCACGTCGCTGAAGTCGAGCAGCGCCCAGCGCCCGTCCTCGGCGCCCTCGATGCGGGCCTTCTTCACGCCGCGCGCCTTCATCTTCACGTCCAGCTCGGCGGCGATGGAGCGCACGTGGCGCTCGTTGCGGCCCGAGAGGACCACGAAGTAGTCGGCGATGCGGAGGATCTCGCTCACGTCGAGGATCGCGATCTCCTCGGCGAGCTTCTCGTGGGCGACCTGCGCGCAGGCCTTGGCGAGCTCGAGCGCTTCCTGCTTGGCAGCCGTGCTGGCTGCGCTCGCCTTGGCTGCGTTCGCCGTGGCCGTGCTCGCCGTGGCCGTGCTCTTCGTGGCGCTGCTCTCCTTGGTCGTGCTCTCGCGAGTCGTAGCGGCGGCCGTGCTCTTCTTCTTCGCGGACTTCTTCGGCGAAGCGTCGTTCTTCTGAGGTTCGTTCATTGCACTGAGGCGGGGTCCGTGCGAGCGCGCGGACGGTTCGTCCACCCTGCCCGAAGGCCCCGCGAATGGGGGTCGGATATAGCATCGCCCCCCGGATCCGGCAACCGCCGGACCCGGGGGGCGAGGGGGCGGAGCTGTCGGCTCCGCAGCGAGCCGCCGCGCGACTCGCCCATTTGGTCTCAACGGCGTCAGCCGTTGAACCCAGCACACGCCGCGGTCTCAACGGCGTCAGCCGTTGAACCCAGCACACGCCGCGGTCTCAACGGCGTCAGCCGTTGAACCCAGCCTGCCGTCTCAACGGCGTCAGCCGTTGAACCGAGCTTCGTTGCTAGCTGACGAAGAAGGGCACGAAGACGACCGCGACGATGCTCATCAGCTTGATGAGGATGTTGATCGACGGACCGCTCGTGTCCTTGAACGGGTCGCCGACCGTGTCGCCGACGACGGCGGCCTTGTGCGCATCGCTGCCCTTGCCGCCGAGGTGGCCGGCCTCGATGTACTTCTTCGCGTTGTCCCAGGCGCCACCGGCGTTGGCCATGAAGATCGCCATCATCACGCCCGCGGTGAGCGAGCCCGCGAGGAGACCGGTCAGCGCGTTGATGCCGAGGAGGAAGCCCACCGCGATCGGCGCCGAGACGGCGAGGATGCCGGGCAGGATCATCTCGCGGATCGCGCCTGCGGTCGCGATCGCGACGCAGCTCGCCGAGTCCGGGGAGACACCCGGGGCGCCTTCGCGGAGGCCCGGGATCTCGCGGAACTGACGGCGCACTTCCTCGATCATGCGGTAGGCCGCGCGACCGACGGCGCGCATCGTGAGCGCCGAGAAGAGGAAGGGCAGCATCGCGCCGATCAAGAGACCGATCACGACGTCCGGCTTCTCGATGCGCGACTCGCCGATCTTCGAGAGGCGCTCGCGCTTCGAGACCTCGTCGCGCAGCGGAGCGTTGGACGCGAGCAAGTTCACGCGCGCGGCTTCGTTGGCCCCGGCGTATTCGGCGGAGATCGCCGCGATGCGCTTGTCGACCTCGCCGATGGCGGCGCTCTTCGAGGTGTTGACCTGGCTGCCGAAGGCGGCGAAGAGCGCGAGCGCCGTGAGCGCGGCCGAGCCGATGGCGAAGCCCTTGCCCATGGCCGCGGTCATGTTGCCGACGGCGTCGAGGGAGTCGGTGCGCTTCCGCACTTCCGGATCGAGGTGCGCCATCTCGGCCAAGCCGCCGGCGTTGTCCGCGACCGGGCCGTAGGCGTCGACGCCGAGCGAGATGCCGAGCGTCGAGAGCATGCCGACCGCGGAGATCGCGATGCCGTAGATGCCGGCGTAGTGGTAGGTGAGGCCGATGCCGAGGCAGATGACCAGCGTCGGCAGCGCGGTGGACTCCATGCCCGTCGCGAGGCCGTGGATGATGTTCGTCGCCGCACCGGTCTGCGATTGCTGCGCGATCTGCTGCGCCGGCGGCTTCTGCTCCGAGGTGTAGTACTCGGTCAGGCGGCCGATGATGACGCCGATCACGAGGCCGATGATCACGCAGAACCAGATGTCCCAGTGCCCGATCACCACGCCGTCGACGGTGAGCGTGGGCTTCATCGCCAGCGTGACCAGCGCCGAGAGCGCGATCAGCACGATGCTCGCGACGACGAGGCCGCGGAAGAGCGCCGCGGAGAGCTGGCTCTCCTTCTCGGCGTGCACGAAGAAGGTGCCGACGATCGAGCCCAGGATGCCGAGGGCCGCGATCACCAGCGGGTAGACGACGACTTCTTGCGCGGCGTTGGGGACGCTGGCGATCGCGGCGGCGGCGAGCACCATGGCGGCGAGGATCGAGCCGACGTAGGACTCGAAGAGGTCCGCACCCATGCCGGCGACGTCGCCGACGTTGTCGCCGACGTTGTCCGCGATCACCGCGGGGTTGCGCGGATCGTCCTCGGGGATGCCCGCCTCGACCTTGCCGACGAGGTCGGCGCCGACGTCGGCGGCCTTCGTGAAGATGCCGCCGCCGACGCGCGCGAAGAGCGCGATCGAGGAGGCGCCGAAGGAGAAGCCGAGGACGTGGGACACGCCCACGACCTGGTCATAGGCCCAGTAGAACGCGGTGCAGCCGAGGAGACCCAAGCCCACCACGGTGAGGCCCATCACCGAGCCCGCGCCGAAGGCGATCTTCAGCGCTTCGGAGAGCGAGGACTTGGCTGCCTGCGTCGTGCGCACCGCGGCGCGCGTCGCGGTGTGCATACCGAACCAACCCGCGATCGCCGAGGAGAGCGCGCCGCAGACGAAGGCGACGGCGGTCTTGGCCCCGAGGCCCTGCGAATCGCTGCCGAGCGTCAGCACGATCGCCATCGCGACGACGAACCACGCGAGCCACTTGTACTCGGTGGTGAGGAAGGCGCGCGCGCCGTCCTGCACCTGCTTCGAGATGCGGCGCATGTTCTCGTCGCCCTCTTCCTTCTGCATGACCTCGTTGAAGAGGCGCCACGCCCAGAAGAGCGCGAGACCAGATGCGGCGAGAGAGACGATGAGCCAGACAGTCATGACGCGAGACGTCCTCGGCGGGGTTCGTGGGCTCGGACGGGGTTCAGGCGTGGGAGCGGAGCGGAGTCCAGAAGCACCGTCTCCCGACGCAAAAGGGCAGGGATTCTAGGCCGCTTGCGGCGAGGCGCAAGGCCGCCTTTCGGCCGCGGCCTTCGCCGTCGAGCGCCGCGTCGAGCGCGGAGCGTTCAGTCGCCCTCGTTCGGCTCGGGGGACGAGGGCTCCGCCCGCGGCCGCAGCCCACGGCGCCTCCACCACATCCAGAGCGCCGCCGCGACGAGACCGCAACCGATGGCCCAGATCAGCCCGTGCTCGACCTCGCGGATCTTCTGCAGGGCGTCGTCGATGTTGCGGCCGAAGGCGTAGCCGATCCCGACGAAGGTCGGCACGGTGACGAGGATCCCGAGCCCGTCCAGGAAGAGGAAGCGCGCGAGGGGCATGCCCAGGCTGCCCGCGACCACATAGGCCACCGAGCGCAGGCCGGGGAAGAAGCGCGCGAAGAAGACCACCTTCGCGCCGTAGCGGAGGAAGAGCTGGTTGAAGCGGCGCATGCGCCGCGGGTTCAGCCAGCGCCGCACCGCGCGGGAGCGCAAGAAGCGCTCGCCGAAGAGGCGTCCCGCGAGATAGGGCAGGAGATCGCCCAGGGTGATCGCCGCGGCGCACGTGGCCATCATCAGCCAGAGCTGCGCCAGATCGGCCCACGCGAGATAGCCCGCCAGCACGAGGGCGAGCTCCTCCGGGATGGGCAGCCCGAGACCCATCAGGAAGAGCGCCAGGCCGACGGCGAGGTAGGTGTACTCCTCGAAGAGCCCCTGCAGATCGAAGGCCAGGAGCCCAGACGCGAGCAGACCGGACGAGAGCAACGGCGCGAAGGCGCTCATCGCGAGGCGGCGCCTCCATCCTGATCCGGGCGCGCCTCGTGCGGGAGCGGATGCGCGGCGGCGAAACGCGCGGCGGTGCTCGCGGGGGTCTCCCCGAACACCGAGGTCCAGCGCGCGCGGAGTCCGAAGTCGCCGCGATAGTCGAGCTCGAGCTCAGAGAGGACCAAGCGGAGCACCTCGAGGACTTCGCGCGACGCGCCGCGCTCCAGCGCGATGTCCCCCAAATCGACGGCGCGGCGAACCAGGGTGAAGGCGAGCTCGACGCGCGGCGGCGATTCTTGCAGCAGCGGAAGGACGGCGGCCACCCCGAAATAGAGCACGAGCTCGGCGGCGCGTGCGTCATCGCCGGGGAGCCAGAGCAGCAGCTCCAGGCCGTGTTCGTAGGCGGCTTCGGGGTCCTCGCGCTCCATCGCCGCTCCCGCCGCCAGCCAATGCGCGCTCGCGAACCACGGCGCGAAGGGCGCGAGCACGGCACGGCGCGCGCGCTGCGCCGCCGAGAGGCGCTCGAGCGCGCGCTCGCGGCGCAGCGCTCGCGCGGGAGCGAGCAGCGCGGCGAGCGCGAGCAAGCTCGCGACGAGCGCGAAGCGCGGCCACGCGCTCACGGGGCGCGCCGCCTTGCTTCGCCGAGCGCTGCTGCCGCCAGCCCGAGCGCGCCGAGCGCCGCGAGCGGAGCTGCGCCTTCGGGCCAGCGCGGCTCGGGTCGTCCGCTCACCCACGCTTCGGGCGCGAGCAGAGCGCCGAGGTCGGGCAGCAGCGCCGCAGCTCCGCCGCCGAGCAGCAGCGGGGCTCCGAGCAACGCGAGCGCACCTGCCGCGACCGAGGCCACGGCGAGCCCGGGGGGCAGCAGCACCGCCAAGGCCGCGCTCGTCGCCGCGAGGCCGAGCGCGAGCGCGAGAGCTCGCGCGAGGAACGCCGCCGCGGCTCCGCCGTGGCTCGCGGGCGCGAGCTCGAGACGCGCGAGCGGCAGATCGAAGCGCAGCTCTCCGGCTCCGCCGCGATGGAGGAGCAGCGCTTCGAAGCGGCCTGGGCCCGGAGCGGTGATCACGAGGGGCGTGCTGCTCGCGATGCGCTCCTCGCGCTCGAGCACCTCGTCCGTCCCGCTCGGGCGCAGCAGCACGGCGAGGCGCACGGGATCCCGCTCGTCGCCGCGCCAGCGCAACGGGACGATCAAGCGCTGTCCGGCGTCGAGCGGGAACGACGGCAGGCTGAGCGCGGCGCCGCGGTGCTCGAGCCGCCGACGCGGCAGATCCTCGAAGGGGCGCGCGGTCCAGTGGGGGGGGACGCCCGCGCGGTCGCGCGCGGCCAGGGCGAGCTCGAGGGCGCAGAGCGCCGCGGCGGCCGCGAGCGTGCACGCGATCGCCCGGGCCAGCGCGGTGGCGCCGGTGCGCGCCAGGGCCCCCGCGCCGTGAACTCGCTCGAGGTCGAGGCTGCCCGTGCGCCGCGAGCGAGCGCGCGCGAGCGGAGCGCCGAGGCCGAGGAGCGCGAGCAGGAGCGGGACCACGGCGTAGGCGAAGAGGCCGCGCGCGTCCGCGCCCTCGTTCGCGAGGCCGAGCGCGGCGCCGAGGGCGATCGCGCCGAGCAGCGCGGCTCGCGCCGCTCGCGTGTCGAGCTCGGCGCGCAGCGCGCCGAGCAGTGCGCGTGCGCCGCTCATCGCTCGACGATCTCCCGGAGGATCTCGCGCAGCCCGCGCCGCCGCGGCCTCACGCTCAGCAGCTCGCCTCCGCGGCGCGCGATCTCCGCGCGCAGCGCTTCCACGTCGAGGTCGCCGAGCCCGCGGACCGCGAGCTCGCGCACCTGCGGATCGGCGAAGAGCTCCTCCGTGCGCGCTTGCGTCCGCACGGCGCCGTTCTCGAGCACCAGCGCGCGCTCGCCGAGCTCCAGGGCTTCGCTGCCCCAGTGCGAGCAGAGCACGATGGCCGCGCCGCGCGCGCGCGCTTCGTCGAGCAGCGCTTGCCAGACGAGCATGCCCGGAGCATCGAGGCCCGAGGTGGGCTCGTCGAAGAGCAGGACGCGTCGCGGCCGCAGGAAGGCCTGTGCGAGCACGACGCGGCGCAGCATGCCCTTCGAGTAAGCGCGCGCCGAGCGATCGGCGTACGCGCTCATCCCGAAGCGCTCGAGCAGCTCGCTGCAGCGCTGCTTGCGCTCGCGCCGCGCGAGGCCGCCGAGGAACGCGAGCTCCTCCAGGAACGCGCGCCCCGTGCGCTCGGGCGCGAGCGGCGAGGTCTCGGGCACGTAGCCGATCTCGCGGCGGATCGCAGGCTCGAGAGCCGAGCCGCCCAGCACTTCGACGCTGCCTGCGTCGGGGCGCTCGAGGCCCGCGAGGCAGCGCAGCGCGGTGGTCTTTCCCGAGCCATTCGAGCCGAGGAGGATCACGCACTCCCCGGCCCGCACCTCCAGATCGAACGCGCGGATGCCGCCGCGCTTCTCGCCGCGCAGACCGGCCCAGCCGGCGGCGGGGAACTGCCGGCGCAGCGCGCGCGCACGCAAGAGAACGGCGGAGGCTGGGGACGAGGTCAAGGTGCCGCGGCGAAGGAGGAGCTGCGGAGGCTAACCGGCGCCATCCGAGGCGCGCGAGGGTCGGGCGCGGAGCTCTCGGCGCGGCGCGGCGAAAATGCG
Source organism: Planctomycetota bacterium (assembly GCA_016719295.1). Lineage (GTDB taxonomy): Bacteria > Planctomycetota > UBA1135 > UBA1135 > JADKAF01 > JADKAF01. The sequence continues at coordinate 3,117,407 of JADKAF010000001.1, read as the reverse complement.
CTGGCAAGGAGCGCCCGCGCGGAGAGCATGATGCGCCGGACGGAGTGCCTTGCGAACCATGCCCAGCTTGCGTCTCGAGATCGGTGGCGGCGCGACGAAGACCTTCGCTCTGCGCGACGGCGACCTCGTCGGTCGCGTGAAGGGCGTCGCCATCGTGCTCGCGCACGAGAGCGTCTCGCGCAAACACGCCGCGATCCACATCGACGGCGAGCGCGTCGAGGTCGAGGACCTGGGCTCCAGCAATGGGACCTTCGTCAACGAACGCCAGATCGTGCGGCAGAGCTTGGCGCCGGGCGACCGCGTGCGCTTCGGGCGCGTCGCGCTGCGCTTCGAGGCCGGGGACGAGGGGCTCGTCAGCGCTGCGGAGCCGAGCGCGGGGGAGCCGAGCGTTGGGGAGGCGGCAGCGACGGCGCTGCGCGCGGACTTCGGCGCGGACGACTGGGCCGACGACGACGAGCTGCTCCTCCCCGGCGACGCGCCCGCGCCCGTCGTCGCCGAGCCGCGGATCGAGATGCGCGCGCGGCCGAGCGCCGAGGCGCCGCGGCCGATGGCGAGCGCGGCGACCGGGACCGTCGAGGAGGCTCCTCGTCAGCGCGTGCTCCAGTACCGCAAGGTCGAGGCCGGCGGGGGCCTGCTCGCACAGGACCTCTCGCAATGGGGCTGGTTCGCGCGTGTGGCCGCGATCGTCGTGGTCCTGGCGCTCTCTGCGGGGCTCTTCCTCCTCGCGCGCTGGATGGGCAGTGGCTTCAGCAGCTGAGCTAGCGCGCGCCTCGACGATGGATTCGAGAATAGAGCTCCGCGCCTCTCGCAGCGCGGCGCTCTCGGCTTCCCGTCGCCTCCCGAGCTCCTCATGAATTCGCTGCCGCTCTTGCTCGCCCAAGCCTCTCCCTCCGGATCCGCGGAGCTGCGAGGAGCGCTGCCACGCTTTCTCGAACAACCCGAGTTCTGGATCGCCTTCGGCCTCGGGAGCCTCGGTATCGTGCTCGGGCTCCGCACCCTCATCTGGATCATCCGCGCGAGCCTCGCCTACTCCGAGCGCATGAAGATGCTCGAGGTGGTGAACGCGATGGCGAAGCAGGGCAAGCTCGAGCCCGAGCGCCTGGAGCGCATGATCACCGAGCTGCGCGAGACCAGCGGGGGGCGACGGCCGAAGAGCGCTTCGGCCACAGCAGCTTCCAGCGCGGTCGATGTGCGCGACACGACGTTTCGCATCGGCTTCGTGCTGCTCGCGAGCTCGCTCGGCTTCTTCGCCGCAGCGGTGTTCGCGGGTGAGAACGATCTCGTGATCCCCGGCTGCATCCTCGGCGGCACCGGGCTCGGTCTCTCGGGCATGGGCGTCGCGCGCCGCGAGGCGCTGCAGCGCATCCGCGCCGATGTCGAGCGGCCCGAAGAGGTGCGCTGAGCGCTTGCGCTCGCGGCCTGTCGAGGAAGTCGTTCGCCAGACCGAAGGACCTCTTCAGCAGGCTGCTAAGGAGCGAGCGGCGGCAAGCGGAAGAGCTCGCGCGTGTTCGCGAGCAGGCGCTGCGCGAGTGGAGCGGGCTCCGCGCCACGCACGCCGCAGAGCGTCGCGAAGGTGCGCGTCAGGAACGCGGGCTCGTTGCGCTTCCCGCGCAGCGGCTCGGGCGCCAGGAACGGCGCATCGGTCTCGATGAGCAGGCGCTCCTCGGGGACCAAGCGCGCCGCAGCGCGGTTCTCCTCGTTCTTCTTGTAGGTGAGCACGCCCGAGAAGGAGATGTGGCAGCCGAGCTCGAGGTAGGCCTCCGCTTCTCGCGGTCCACCGGTGAAGCAGTGGATCATCGTGCGTTGCCTCGAGCCGCGCTCCGCGCGCAGGATCGCCGCGGTCTCCTCGTGCGCGTCGCGCGTGTGCACGACGAGCGGCAGATCGAGCTCGGCGGCCAAGCGCGCCTGACGCCGGAAGAGCTCGCGCTGATCGTCGAGCGGCGAGAACTCCTTGAAGGTGTCGAGGCCGCTCTCGCCGATCGCGACCCAGCCGCCTTCGCGCGCCAGCGCTTCGAACTCCTCCCACGCCTCCGCCGGGCGTCCGTCCTTCGCCTCGTGCGGATGGATGCCGCACGTGGCGCTCGCGCGCGCGGGACCCAGCCGGCGCGCGAGCTCGCGCGCGGCGCGGCTGCTCGCGACGTCGGTGCCGACCTGCAGCGCATGCACGACGCCCGCGGCGAGCGCGCGCTGCCACGCCGCGTCGCGATCCTCGGCGTAGCTGTCGTAGTAGAGATGGCAGTGCGCGTCGACGAGCGGCGGCAGGATGGAGGGCATCGCGGAGGCGTGGGGGCCGGAGCTCATGTCGGGAAGTTAGTCGCGAGCCCGGCCGATGAGAAGGGCGCGCAATCGCGTGAATCAGCGTGCGCTCGTCGCGGCGAGCGCCGCGCGCACGAAACGCGCGAGCTCTCGCGCGGCGAAAGCGTTGCCCGCCGCGTTCCAGTGTCCATCGCGAGGCCAGTGGAGCGGCGCCGCCCTTCGCGCCTGCTCGGCGACGAACGCCGCCTCGAGATCGAGGCACGGGATGCCGTGCTCGCGACAGAAGCGCTCGAGGCGCCGCGTAGGTGCGGTGAGGTCGAGCGCGCGCTCGCGCAGCGCGGGATAGCTCGCACGCAAGAACGCGAGACCGCGCTCGGGGCCGCGCACGCCGTGCGGCGTCGAGGCCAGCGCGAGCGCATAGGTCGCGCCGAGCGCGCGCGCGGTCTCCGCCGTCTCGAGCAGGAGGCGTTCGGTGATCTCCCACGCTTCGATCCAAGCGCCGCTCGGCGGATCGACGTAGACCTCGTAGTCGAGCGGTGCGGTCTCGGCGCGCGAGCCGCGCTCGCGGCGGCGCGCGAGAGTGAACGAGAGCCACTGATTGCAGCGCGAGAACTCGCAGAAGAAGAGCGGTGCTTCCTCGCGGCGCAGACGGAGCCACCCCGGGCGATAGCGCGCGAGCGCCTCGAGCTCCGCGTTGCCCTGCGCTTCGAGCGCAGGATGGTTGTCGCGGATGTCGTTGAACGGCAGCAGCAGCGTCAGGACGAGGACGCCGCGCGCGTGCGGCCCGAGCGCGCGCAGCGCGGCGAGCTCCTCGGCCTGGCCCCAGCCGGGGAGGCCCGCGGCGAGGACGCGCAGAGGACGGCCGCCGTCCGTGCCGAGCTCGGCCTGGAGCCGTTCGCCGACGGTCTGCTCCAGCGGCACCGACAGCGCGGCCACATAGGAGTCGCCGAGCAGGACGATGCGGGGGGAGCCGTCCTCCGCCGCGGGCAGCTCCGCGGCGTGGAAGCCGATCGCGTTCCTCCGCGGGTCCTCCGCGAACTCCGGCGGGCGCGCGAAGACGCCGCGCTCGTACACGAAGCCGAGCTGCTCCGCGGGCAGCGTGCGCAGCGCGAGCTCGGCCAGCGCGAGCGCGCCAGCGCAGCCGAGCAGCGCGGCGAAGGCGCGGCGGAGCGCGCGCGAGCCGAGCGCTGCGCGCGCCATCAGCGTGCGGCCCGCGACGGGCTCATTTGCTCTTGCGACCGGCGAGCTCGGTCTCGATCTGCTCGCGCATGCCTTCGGCGCTCTGCTTCAGCGTCGGGTCGAGGGAGGTCTCCTCGACCAGCCAACGCAGGATCGGCAGCAAGCGCTCGGGATTGAGCTGACGCATCGCCTGCAGGGCGCAGACGCGCGTGTAGTGATTGTGGCCCGGCTCTTTCACGACGCGCTCGAGATCGTCGTAGGCCTCGATGATCTGCAGCGTCTCGATCCAGGAGATCGCGCGATGGCGCGCCGACATGTCCCAGTCCTGCCGCACCGCGAGATCGCGGAGCAGGGCCTCGACCTCGGACTTGCCGAGCACTTGGCCGAGCTCGCCGACGATCCCGACCAGCTCGTGCAGGTTCTGGAAGCCCAGCGCGGGTCGGCCGCGCTGGCGATCGATCACTTCGCGCGCGAGCCGCAAGGCGAGCACGGGGTCCTGCTCCTTCAGGCGATGCGCCGCGCTGAGGCGCACGGCGAGGTCCTCGCCGTCGGCGGAGAGCAGTCGTGCAGCGGTCTCGCGTCCGCGCGCGGGATCGATCTCGACCAGCACGGCCAGCAGCTTCGAACGGAACTCGGCGGGCAGGGGCTGCTTCCGCTCGTCGCGGAAGTCGATGCGGCGCAGGACCTCGTCGGCCGCGCCCGCGCCGATCGCTCGCAGCTTCTCGATCTGCAGCCGCGCGTAATGGCGCGCGATGATCTCGCCTTCGTGGTCGATTCCTGCCGCATCTCGGCCTTCCTGAAGGGCGCGATCCAGGCGATCGAGTACGGCAGCGAGGTCGCCGCCGCCTTCGAGCAGGCCTCGGCGCATCGTCGCCAGCGTTTCGGCTTCGGCCCGCTGCGCGCCGTCGGAGCTCTTGGAGCTGGCGCTCACCGCTTGCGCCGAGACCCGGCGGAGCTGGTCCTCGAGCTCCGCGATGCGCCCTTCGAGGCGCGCTTCGGTCTGGGATGGGCGCCGTTCGTAGTGCATCCACGCCAGGACGGCACAGCCGGCGACGGAGAGGCCGAAGAGGCCATTCATCAAGGTGGAGGAGGGCATGCGGGCGCTTCCTACGCAGGCGCCTTCGCCATCCTCCGGGAAGAGATCGCGGAGCGCCGGGCGCGAGGCGCCACTGATACCGCGGCGCCGGCCCGCGCTACAAGGGAGCGCCCCCGCCGTGCCTCGGTTCGGCGCGGGCGCGCCGGGGCCTCCGGAGCTCGCTGCGGGAATCGACTCGCGGGTTGAGTTTTGGTGCCCGGTGGAGTTTCCTGTCCCCTCGGCCGATGCGCGCCCTGCGTGCGCCGGTCGTGCCGAGCCCTGCTCACGTGCTCGCTGTCGATCGAGCCGCTGCCGCCTCGCGAGGTGCTGCCTCACGAGGTGGCGGAAGGACCGCGCGTCAGCTCGCGTTCCTCAGCTCTACCGCCTCAGAGCTCACCCTCAGAGCCAACAACGCCCCAGAGCTTCGGTCCCATGAGAATCGCTTCGTCCCTCTTCCCGCTCGCGGCCTCCGCGGCGGCCTTCGCGTTGATCGGATGCGACAGCGGCGGCGGCAGCGGCGGAACCAGCGGGTTCCGCGTGATCTCCTGCTCGCTGGGCTGCACTTCCCGCGGCACCTGCTCCCAGAACCAGGTCGCCTTGAACCAGGAGATCAAGCTCCGGTTCAACGACCAGGTCGATCCGGGAAGCGTGAACAAGTTCTCGTTCTCGGTGATCGACGCGTCGACCGGCCAAGAGCCGACGGCGATCTACGCGGTGACCGACAGCGAGGTGCTCTTCCGCCCGCAGATCACCTTCAACTCGAACGGCAACCCGGTCTTCGGACTGAGCTCGGGCCGCGACTACCTGCTCAACGTGTACTCGAGCGGCAGCAGCTCGACCGGCGAGCTCATCCGCTCGCGCTCGGGCAAGGCGAACTCGCTCGCGCTCTCCTGCCGCATCACCGCGTCGCAGGGCGTGATCGACCCGGTGCCGGGGCAGCCGAGCGTGCAGGCCTTCCTGCAGCAGGACCCCGCGGCAGCCCCGGGCACGTTGGATCCCCTGAGCGGCGCCGAGGGCGTGTCCGTCGGCTCGAACGTCGTTCTGACCTTCGACGACCTCATGAATCCGGCGACGCTGGTCAACCCCGTCACCGGGACCTCGAACTTCCTGCAGCTCGCCGTCGACCTCGACGGCAACCTGCAGACGACCGCGGACCAGCGCGAAGTGCCTTCGCGCTTCTCGATCGCGTTGAACCAGGTCGACCTCACGACCCTCGTGCGCATCGACCCCACCCCGCTCCTTCCCGGGCCGGGCAGCGATCCGAACAATCCGCGCCTGATGGTGGTGAAGTTCCTGAACGGCATCCGCGATCTCGCCGGCAACACGCTCGCGAACCCGGATCCGCTGACCTTCATCACCGAGGTCCAGCCGGGCCAGTCGTTCCCGATCGTCGAGGACTTCGACGCCAACACGCAGGAAGACGTCGAGCGCACCTCCGGCGAGTGGAACAAGAACGGCAACGGCTACCTCGCGCAGGGGCCCGGCGGCGGCAGCGGCTTGCACGGCGAGCTGCGCCCGACCGCGGCCGGCGTGGTCGTGATCAACACCGACAACCAGAGCTTCCCCGCGACCGGCACGCTCACGGGCATCGAAGAGACCGTGACGAACGGCGTCTTCTACTTCTCGTCGATCGACATCCCTCGCGACGTGACCGTGCGCTTCACGGGCTCGCGCATCGTGCAGATCTACTGCGCGAACGCGAACATCCGCGGCACGCTCTCGGTCGCCGGTGAGAACGCTCCGCTGCACTTCCCGAAGAACGACCCCTGCCCGCTCAGCACCTCGTTCCCCTGGATCTCGAACGACACGGGCCGCGGTGGCTCCGGTGGTCTGGGCGGTCCCGGCGGCGGCAATGGTGGCTCCGGCGGTGACGACCCGCGGCCGATCGCGGCATCTCCGCAGGGCATGCCCGCGAATCCCGGCAGCACCGCGCGCCTCGCGCCCGAGCACCTCGACGGCGAGCCTGGCCAGGGCATCGGCGGCACGGGCGGCGTGTCGAACGGCGGTGGCGGTGGTTCCAACGCCTTCCCCGTCACGCAGATCTCGTCCGACTTCAACGTGCGCCTCGCGAGCGTGGAGCTCCAGCCTTCGCTGCTCTACTCCCTGCAGCGCGCCGCTGGCGCCGGTGGTGCTTCGAACGCCAGCGTCGGCACGCCCGGCGTCCAGGAGCTGCCCTTCACCAATACCTCGGGCGTCGCAGGCTCCATCCCCCCCGGTCTTTCGAACCAGGTTCCGCGCACCTCGGTGGGCGGCGCCGGTGGTGGTGGCGGCGGCGTGCACCCCTACTTCTCCAACCGCATCGCCTCGCGCTTCAACAACTGCAAGCCCGCCTATCCCGCGGGCTCGCGTCCGACGATCGCCGGCAACCAGGTGATCGAAGTGTGGAACACGGGCTGCGGGGGCGGTGGCGGCGGCGGCACGGCGATCTTGCAGGCCGGTCGCGGCATCGCGATCTCGGGCTCGATCACGGCGGCGGGCGGTCTCGGCGGCTCGGCGGCCTCGTTCGGCTCCACGGTGAACGGCACGGAAGCCGGCTCGGGCGGCGGTGGTGGTTCCGGCGGCAACATCCGCGTGGAGGCCACGAGCCTGAACCTCTCGGGCGTGAACCGCTTCATCGTCTCGGGTGGCACCGGTGGTCGTTCGTCGCTGAACATCCACGGCGGCAACGGCGGCGCGGGCTACGTGCACGCGCGCGCCAACCCGGCTCCGGATCCCAGCACGGTCCTCACGGCCACGACGCCGATCACGCAGTCTTCGGTCGGGACCTACACCTCGGCCGAGTGGGATAACTACAGCCGTGCGGAGTCGCGCTACTTCTCCGCGTCGGGGGCCTTCTTCATCTTCGAGTACCTCGACTTCGAGGTCGAGTACGCGGTCGCCGGTCCCAACTACGCCGGCGATCCGAACGACCCGAATCAGGTGACCTACGTGACGCTGAACGAGCAGACCACGTGGTCCCAGTTCCCGAACGCGCCGTTCAACATCGTCTTCCGCGGCGCGGAAGAAGATCCGGCGACCCCCGGCGTTCCGCGCCCGGGCACCGAGACCCGCTGGCTGCCGCGCCCCGGTCTCCTCAACGCGAACCAGAACCTCTTCAAGTGGGCGATCGTGTTCAACCGCCAGCAGCTCGCGGCGCAGAACATCGTCGCGGTGATGAAGGTCACGGTGCGCATCAGCCCGAACTGATCGGGATCCCGCGCTCGAGCGCACAGCGCACGAGGCGTCGCGAGCCGCGAGCCGCGCTCCCCGGTGGGGAGCGCGGCTCGCGCGCTTTCCTCCTCCTGCGAGCGGATCGCGACTCCGGAAAATCTTTGGAGTTGGGCCCACACCTTCGCTGAGCTCGGCCGTAGGGAGTGCGCGGTTGGATACGCCCCCCGAGGCTTCGGCCAGCGGGATTCGTCCCGCGAGGGAGTGGGGGCGCTTCCTCGTGAATCATGGGGCAATGATTCGAGGCCGGCGCACCGGAGGATCCGGTGCGCCGGCTTCCTTTTCGTTCCGAAGAAGAGAGCGCGTCGTTCCGAAGAAGAGAGATGATGCGCGGCGCCCGCTCGCGGCACTCCGCATCTACCTCCTCTCGCGGCGAAGAGCCGTTGCCACGTGAGCTCCGATCCTCGCGCATGGATCCGCGCCGATTGGCTGGTGCTCTCCGCTGATCGCGTGCTGCATCCCGGATGGCTCCACCACGCCGATGGGTGGATCGTCGCGGTGGGAGCTGGCGCGCCGCCCCATCCGGCGGCGGAGCTCGGCTCGGTGATCGCGCCGGGCTGCGTCAACGCGCATGTGCACCTCGATCTCGGCGATCTGCCCGCGGGCAGCGCGGTGGGAGAGGGCTTCCTCGAGTGGCTGCCGAAGCTCGTGCGCGCCAAGGCCGCGCGAGCGGCGAGCGGCGCCCTTGGCTCGGTCGAGCGAGGCATCGCAAGGCTCTTGGAAACGGGGACCACCGCGGTCGCCGATGTCGATGCCAGCGACACGAGCGCGATCCTGCGCGCATCGCCGCTGCGAGCGATCGGTCTGCGCGAGGTGCTGGGGCTCGATCTCGCGCGTTGCGAGGCGGCGATCGCGCGCGCCATGGACGAGCGAGCGGCGCCGACCGCGCGCTTCGAGACCGGCCTTTCGCCGCACGCGCCGTACTCGGTGCCTGCAGCGGCTCTGCCGTCCGCGGCGCGGTGGCTCGACGGGGGCTCTGCGGTGCAGATGCACGTGCTCGAGACCGCGGAGGAGCGCGCGTGGTGCGAGCGCGAGGACGGCCCGTTCGGCGACGCGCTGCGGGGGCTCGGCGTTCCGAGCGAGCTCTGCCGCGCGTGGCGGCAACGCCCCCTCGACGCGCTGGAACGAGCGGGGCTCCTCCGTCCGCGTTTCTCGATCGCCCACGGGAACGAGCTGGAGGAAGCGGAGGTCGCGCGACTCGCGCGGTCCCGCGTCGGGGTCGTCTTCTGCCCGGGGACCCATCTCTCGTTCGCGCGCGGCCAGAGCCCCGTCGGGCTCTTGAGGGCCGCAGGTGTGGCTTGGGGCCTCGGGACCGACGGTCTCGTGACGGGTCGGGATCTCGACCTGCGTGCGCAGGCGCGCTGGGGGGCGCGCCTGCACCCCGAGATCGATGCGCGGGGCTGGTTCGACGCCGCGACGCGCGGCGGCGCGCGCGTGCTCGGCCTGCCGACGGGAGAGCTGTTGCCGGATCGCTGCGCCGATTGGGTCGTGTACGACGGCGGAGAAGCTCTGCGGAACGAAGAAGAGCTCTTCGGCGCGTGGCTCGATGGCGCGCTGCGCGTCCGCGAGACTTGGGTGGGCGGCCGGAACGCTGGCGAGCGTGCTCGTTGAAGCTGCGCGCTGCGACCCCTATCATCCGCTAGGGCGTACGTCCGCCCTCCCGGGAGCGTCCGGATTGATCGCGATCATCTCCGACATCCACAGCAACCGCGAGGCGCTCGACGCCGTCTTCGCGCACATCGACGCGCAGAGCAGCGTGAGAGAGGTGGTCTGCCTCGGCGATGTGATCGGGTACGGAGCGGAGCCCGAGTACTGCGTGGACGTGGTGCGCTCGCGCTGTGACGTCGTGCTGATGGGCAACCACGACCAGGCCCTCTTCCAAGGGGCCGGCGACTTCAACGTCATCGCCCGCGGCGCGATCGCCTTCACCGTGGCTCGACTGAAGCCGCGCGGGTTCTTCCCCGGCGCGGACAAGCGCGCGCGCTGGCGCTTCCTGCGTGACCTGCCGACCACTCACAAGCGCGGCGACCTTTCGTTCTTCCACGCGTCGCCGCGGGATCACGTGCGCGAGTACGTCCTCGGCAGCGACAGCCTGGTCCATCGAGAGAAGATGGAGGCGATCTTCGCCTGCTTCGAAGGGCTCTCGTTCATCGGGCACACGCATCAGCCTGGCATCCACGGACCCGCGCCGGGATATCGCTTCCACGCGACCACCGACCCCGCGCGCTCCACGACGAGCTGCTTCGTCCCGCAGGGCATCTCCGCGCTGGTGAACGTGGGCTCCGTCGGGCAGCCGCGCGATGGGGATCCGCGCTCCTGCTACGTCACCGTCGCGCCGGCGAAGGAGCGCACGCCGGACATCGACTTCGATCTCGGCGGCGCGGATCCTCGGAACCAGGGCGGCCGCGGGGGCTACGTCGTGCGCTGGCATCGCGTCCCGTATGACGTGCCGCGCACGATGGCGAAGATCCGCGCGCAGGAAGGGCTCCACGAAGTGCTCGCGCGGCGCCTCGAGGTCGGCAAGTGAGCTGGCGCACGCGTCGCGCGTTCCTGCGCGAGGCGTGCGCAGAGCTCGGCGCGCTGAGCTCGGTGGGTGCGCTCTCCAGCGCGCTTCGGGCGCAGGAGCAGGCCCAGGAGGAGCAGCAGCAGGAGCAGGAGCGAGAGCCGGAGGTCGTGCTGCCCTCGCTGCCGAGCTTCGATCGCGCGATGGACGAGCACATGGCTCCGCGCGCGATCCCCGGCGGCGCCTTGGCCGTGCTGCGCGAGGGGCGCCTCGTGCATCTGCGGGGCTACGGCAAGCTCGACCGCGAGCGCGAAGCGCGCGTGCGCGCGACCTCGCTCTTCCGTTTGGCGAGCCTCTCGAAGCCCATCACCGCGATCGCCGTGCTGCGCCTCGTCGAGGCGGGGAAGCTCGCGCTCGACGAGCCGATCCTCCGCTACGTCGCGCTCGAGCCCTTCCTCGAGGTCGGCGCCAGCGAGGATCCGCGTTGGCAGCGCATCAGCGTGCGCCACTGCCTCCAGCACAGCGGCGGCTGGGATCGCGGCCGCTCGTTCGATCCGATGTTCCGCGCCGTTCCTTTCGCGCGCCTGCTCGGTCGCGAGGCGCCGGCGAGCGCGCACGACGTGGTGCGCGTGATGCGCGGCCGCGCCCTCGACTTCGATCCTGGCACGCGCTACGCATACTCGAACTTCGGCTATTGCTTGCTCGGGCGCGCGATCGAGTCGGTCATTGGCACGAGCTACGAAGAGCACGTGCGCACGCAGGTGCTCCTCCCGCTCGGCGCGCGCACGATGCGCATCGGCCGCTCGCTCCCGACGCAGCGCGCCGCCGGCGAGGTGCGCTATCACCTCCCGCCCGGGCACGCCGAGAAGCGCGTGGACAGCGCGTTCCCCGCGGCCGGAGAGCGCGTGCCCGCGCCCGACGGCGGATTCCATCTGGAGGCGATGGATGCGCACGGCGGCTGGATCGCCTCGGCGCTCGATCTCGCGCGTCTCCTCGCGGCTCTCGAGCGCCCCGCGGAGAAGCCGCTGCTCGCCGAGGGCTCGCGCCGCGCGATGCGGGAGCGCCCCGCTCCTCCGCTCGGCCGCGACGAGCAGGGCGTGGAGAGCGAGACCTACTACGGGCTCGGCTGGATGGTGCGCCCGCAGAAGCAGCGGCCCGAGCGCGCGAATCTCTGGCACGCCGGGAGCCTGCCCGGCACGAGCACCTTGATGGTGCGGCGCCACGACGGGCTCTCGTGGGTCGCGCTCTTCAACCAGCGCCAGGAGAGCGACGAGCTGCCCGACGGGGCGATCGATGCGGCGCTGCACCGCGCGGCGAACGCCGTCGAGGCGTGGCCGAGCGAGGACCTCTTCGAGCGCTGCGCGCGCTGACGGCGCGAGCGGCGCTCGGCGGGCTTGATGCAGATCAACGCGGGCTCGCTCGAGGGCTGGGCGCGCCGTAGCGAGTGGCCGAGACTCGGCGTCTCGAACGCGAGGGCGCGATGAAGATCCTGCTCGTCTACCCGCCGAATCCCGACTCCTTCTGGAGCTTCGCGCACGTGCTGCCGCTCGTCTCGCGGCGCTCGGCGTTCCCGCCGCTCGGCTTGCTCACCGTGGCGGCGATGCTGCCCGCGACCTGGGAGCTCCGCCTCGTCGATTGCAACGTGACGCCGCTCGCGGATGCCGATCTCCAATGGGCCGATCACGTCTTCCTCTCCGGGATGATCGTGCATCGCGACGGCGCGCACGCGATCGCGCGGCGCTGCGCGGAGCGCGGCGTCTCCGTCGTGGCCGGCGGCCCGCTCTTCACGACGGGGCACGCGGAGTTCCCGGAGATCCCCTGCTTCGTGCTCGGCGAGGCCGAAGGCGTGATCGACGCGCTCGTGCGCGACCTCGAGCGCGGGGAGCTCCGCCCGCAGTACCGCGCCGACGACTGGCCGGACGTGCGCACGACCCCCGTGCCGCGCTGGGATCTCGTCGAGCTCTCGCACTATGTGACGATGCCCGTGCAGTTCTCGCGCGGCTGTCCCTACGACTGCGAGTTCTGCGACATCGTCGTGATGAACGGGCGGACGCCGCGGACGAAGAGCCCGCAGCAGGTCCTCGCCGAGATCGAGACCCTCGTCGCGCGCGGCTGGAAGGACATGATCTTCCTCGTCGACGACAACTTCATCGGCAACCGCAAGCACGCGCGCGAGCTCTTGCGCGCGATCGTCGCGTGGCGCGAGGGGAAGCCCGGCTCGCTGCCGGGATTCCTCACCGAGGCGTCGGTGAACCTCGCCGACGATGCAGAGCTCCTGGAGCTGATGGTGCAGGCGGGCTTCAAGAAGGTCTTCGTCGGGCTCGAGACGCCGCTGCCGGAGAGCCTGGCGGAGTGCGGGAAGACCCAGAACAGGAAGCGCGATCTCGCGAGCGCCGTCGCGACCCTGCAGCACGCGGGGCTCGAGGTGATGGGCGGCTTCATCGTCGGCTTCGACAACGACCCGCCGGAGATCTTCGGTCTCCAGTACGAGTTCATCCAGCGCAGCGGCGTCGCGACGGCGATGGTCGGCCTCCTCACGGCGCTCCCGCAGACGGCATTGCATCGACGGCTGGCGCGCGAAGGCCGTCTCCTCGGAGCGAGCGCGGGCAACAACACCGGGGCCGTGCTCAACTTCGTCCCGCGCCTCGATCGCGAGCTGCTGATCGAGGGCTATCGCGCGCTCATGCGGCGACTCTACGAGCCGGCGAGCTACTACCGGCGCATCCGGAACTTCCTCGCGCGCTATCGTCCGCGCGGACCGCAGCCGCGCCTCGCGGGCGCAGACATCGCGGCGTTCCTGCGCTCGCTGTGGCTGCTCGGGGTGCGCGAGCGCGGCGCTTGGCGCTACTGGGCGCTGCTGCTCGACACCGCGCTGCGCCGGCCGCGCGCGTTGCGGGAGGCGATCGAGCTCGCGATCCTCGGGTATCACTTCCGCACGGTGGCGCGCTCGATCTGAGCGCGAGCGCGCTCAGCGCGCCGCGGTCCATCGCGCGTAGAGGCCGCACGGCAGCGCGAGATCGCAGGAGCGGATCGGCAGGCCGACCTCGCCCGTCTCGACACGGCCGCCGAAGCGCGGCACGAGCAAGAGCTCCAAGAGGTTCGCGATCACGGTGGGGGAGATCCCCGTCGTGTAGCCATTCAGGAGGAGGAAGCTCGCGTCCTCGCCGAGCAGATCGGCGCAGCCCTTCAAGAGCTCCCAGAGCTGATCCTCGAGCTTCCAGACCTCGCCTTGTGCCCCGCGGCCGTAGCTCGGCGGATCGAGCACGAGCCCTTGGTAGCGGTTGCCGCGGCGGAACTCGCGCGCGACGAGCTTCGGCACGTCATCGACGAGGAAGCGCGCGGGGCGATCGGCGAGGCCGGAGAGCGCCAAGTTCTGCTGGGCCCATTTGCACATGCCCTTCGCGGCATCGACGTGCACGACCTCGGCTCCGGCGGCGACCGCGGCGACCGACGCCGCGCCGGTGTAGGCGAAGAGGTTCAGCAAGCGGAAGGGACGCGCGGCTGCGGCGATGCGCTCGGCGGTCCAGCGCCAGTTCACCGCTTGCTCCGGGAAGAGGCCGGTGTGCTTGAAGCCCGTGGGGCGGACCTCGAAGCGCAGGTGCTGCCAGCCGATCACCCAGGACTCGGGCAGCTTGGTGAGGAACTCCCAGTGGCCGCCGCCCTTCTCGCTGCGGTGGTAGTGCGCGTCGACCTCGCGCCACTCGCGTTCACTCGCGCGCCGCGGCCACAGCACCTGCGGATCGGGTCGGCGGAGGCGATGGGGGCCCCAGCGTTCGAGGCGCTCGCCGTCGCCGCAGTCGAGGAGCTCGTAGTCGTTCCAGTCGTCGGCGAGGAGGAAGGGCATCCCGGGGCGGCTTCGGAGGCGGGGGTTGGCGAGGCGATCGGCAGGCAAGAGGGTAGGCCGCGAGGGGGCACCCTGACCACAGCAGGGAAGAGCGAAGCGGATCTTTCTCGGGCCAAGTGATCTACGGCGGGCGCGCGACTACCTATGCTCTGCTCTCCCCTGCCGGCCTCCACGCGAGGAGCCTGCGCCGATGATCCCGCGAGCAAGTCGCCTCTCTCTCGCCTTCGCCGTCCTCGGCGCCGCGAGCGCCTTGCGCGCCCAGCAGGAAGCCGTGCTCTGGGATGTCGCCGAGGTCTTCCTGTGGGATAGCGACATGCCCTGCACGGGCATCGTCGAGGCGAACGGCGACGCCTACCCGGATCTGATCTGCGATGACAGCTACATCGCGGGCGGAACGCGCACGCGGCGCCTCGGCGTCCGGACCGGCGGGGTCTGGCATCGCAACTCGCTGGCCTTGCTCTCGCAAGTGAGCGAGCCCGAGCTGGAATCGAGCGATGCGCAGTGGGCCCTGCCCGCCGACGCCGATGCGGACGGCGCTCCGGACCTCTATTGGTGCGCCGGATCCAAGGTCCGCGTCTATCGCTTGCCGAGCACCTCCGCGGGATTCGCGCCCTGGGGGAACGATCTCGACGTCGGGGCGCAGCTCCTCGACGCGGCCGTCGCCGACGTCACCGGCGATGGTCGCGCCGACTTCCTCGGCTACGCGAATGGCGAGCTCGTCTTCGCCGAGCGCGCGGGGGCGAGCTGGCAGCCGATCCTCCGCTTGCCCTTCGTCGTGCGCGGGACGCCGCAGCTCTTCGTCGGCGAGACCGACGGCGACCCGCAGCCCGAGGTCCTGCTCTGCGACGACGCCCATGTCTGGTCCCTGCGAGCCGAATCCAACCTGCTGGTCGCCGACTTGCTCGACGCGCATGGCTGCGTTCCTGCGATGCCCGTCGCGGGGGACATCGATGGCGACGGCGACTCCGATGTCGTCGTCTTCGATGACACCGACTTCACCGTCTTCCGCCGCGTGGGCGCGACGACCTTCGCGGCGGAGTCGCGTCTCGTCGGTGGACCCGCGACCCAGCTCGTCGATCTCGATGGCGACGGCGATCTCGACGGCGTCTGCTGCGGCGGGGGCGGACCGACGCGAGCGCCGAACTACGTCCTCTCGCCCTTCCGGCTGGCGCTGAACACGGGCAATGGCGTCTTCGCGCCCGCGGTGGAGATCCCCGGGATCGGCGCGCAGCACCTGGCCGGCGCGGTCGACCTCGACGCGGATGGCGACGTCGATCTGATCGGCGGACGCGCGCGCGTCTTCGCTCGCGGGCAGCTGCTTCCGCGCGCGACCTGCGCGAGCGGGCTGCCGTCGCAGCCGCTCTCCGCGCCGGTCGATCTCGATGGAGATGGCGATCTCGACCACGAAGGCGATGCGCCCGGGGCGATCTGGATCTGCACGGGCGATGGCCGCTTCCGGCTCGAGGAGCGCCTCGCGCTTTCGGCGCGCGGTCACGAGCTCCGCGCACCGGTCTACTGGATCGACCTCGACGGCGATGGCGATCGCGATCAGATCGCGCAGCGCCACGTCGCCGGCATCTTCGATGGATCGACGCGCCTCGAGAACCGCGGCGGCTGGCTCTTCGATCTCGGCCCCGGCAGCGCGAATCGCGCGCCGGTCGGCGGATCGAGCACCAGCTTCCCCGCGGGTCGCGCGCTCGACCTCGATGGCGATGGCGATCAGGATCTCGTGACCTATTCGCTGAGCACCTACGCGTGCGAACTCTGGCAGAACCAAGCGGGAGTGCTCACGGCGTGGCTCGCGCTCCCGAGCGAGATCGCCATGGCGGCGGCGGACTTCGATCTCGATGGCGCGTTCGATCTCCTCGTCGCCGATGGGGGCCTCGGAATCCGCTACGGCCTCGGCGGCGGAGCCTTCGCGCCGCGCACGGCGCTCGTGCCCGGCAGCCCGCAGTTCTTCCAGGCGCATCCGCCGAGCTTCGATCCCTGGGTCGACGAGCTCGCCATGGTGGACCTCGGCACCTTCGCGCCCGCGGGGCACCTCGACATCGTGGCGTTCCACCGCGAGGACCCGCACCACACTGCGCCGGCCTTCGATCGCGTGCGCGCCATCCTGAACCTGGGCGCTCGCAGCTTCGACCTCGGCTCGGAGTCCTGGCTGCTCGGCGGCACGAACGTCGGCTGCTTCCGCTCGAATCCCACGCTCGGCCGCCGCGTGCGCGTCCTCGACGTCGATGGCAACGGCTCGCTCGACATCCTGAGCTCGCCGGTGCGTTACGACGAAGGGAGCTGGCGCCTCGGGCTACGCGATCCGCTGCAGGGCAATGTGATCGAAGGACCCGAGCTGCTGCTGCGCGGCGAGCACTTCGCCGACAGCGACGGGGATGGCGATCTCGACGGCTTGGGCGCGCTCACCGATCCCGGCACGCGCTGGTTCGGGGTCCGCTCGGGCTCGCGCGTGCAGTTCGGCATCCCGGCTGCCGGCAACGACGGCGTGCAGCCGATCCTCGGCACCGCGCTCCCGCAGCGCACCGGCTGGAGCGATGTCCTGCGCCTTCGCGGCGCCCTTGGCGGCGCGCCGGCGGCGATCTTCCTCGGCACGCAGCGCACGCAGATCTATCTCGGCCCCGAGCTCTTCTTCGCGATCGCCGACCCCGTGCTCGCGTGGGCCGGCTATCTCGATGGCGCGAGCGGTGTTCCCGGCGCGGGCTCGATGGACCTCGCCTTCCCGCCCTTGCCCGGCTACTTCGCGGGCGCGCGCTTCGGCGTGCAGGCGCTGATCTACGATCCGGCGGCGGCGAGCGCATTCAGCGCGACGCCGGGGTTGTGGTTGGAGAAGGGCTGGTAGCGAGGAGAGAGAGCTAGGATTCCATCGCCGCGACGACCGCCGCGATGCCGAGCTCTTCGAGAGCGCGCTCCAGCTCTTGTCTCATCCTTGCATCGCTCCAAATCGACTCCTGGAGGAAGGCCTCGCAGCCTTTGGCGGCATACCAGCCCGCCATGATCGCCCACATCGTCTGCTTGTCCGTCTTCTGCGGTGGCGAAGGCAGATTCGAGGTCCACGCGGCGACGGACTGCGTACGGTCCGGATAGGCGCGGTCATAGCACTCGGCCACCAGGCCGTCGAGCTGCGGCCCGAACGACGCGCTCGTCGCTCGGAAGTGAAGGA
Source organism: Planctomycetota bacterium (assembly GCA_016719295.1). Lineage (GTDB taxonomy): Bacteria > Planctomycetota > UBA1135 > UBA1135 > JADKAF01 > JADKAF01. Next base: position 3,100,174 of record JADKAF010000001.1, on the reverse strand, counting down.
TGTCCACGCGGATTCCGGCGTGCGTCCATGAAGCTCCACTGGGAGGCCTGAAGCCGATCACCTCTTGAAATCGATCGCGGATGGATGCTGCGTGGTCCTTCCCTGCGATGTCATGGTCGAAGCAGGGGATCAGGTGATCGATCTGCCCGGTCTCAGGTGACTGCGCGGCCTTGACGTGTGTTTTGAATATGCTGGGGATATTTGACCAACCGTCGCAGGGCATGACGACCGCGAAGCTCTCGCCTCGTCGGAACGCGAACCTCCCACCCTCGACTTTCTTGCCACTCGGGTCGAGGGCACCCTTCGCACTCACCCACCCGCGTGCAGTCAGCCATCCCGACCAGAAGGCGCGATCGTGATAGCCCTCGACGAGAACGATGGCGTAGCGGCTCATCGCAGATCCATCTCTACGGTGGCACGTGCGACGCGGACGTCTTCCCCTTGGTGGTGGACGGAGAAGAGCTTCCCGTCGCGCAGCGCGAGTCGGAGAACTCCGAGCTTGTTAACGTGCGCCTCTCCCAGAGCGTCGATGAGCAGGTCGAGGAACTCCAGGCTGTGCGTCGACAGGATCACCTGCGAGCCGGACTTCACCGCGCTCGCGATGATCTTCGCGGAACGCGCCATGGCTGCGATGTGTTGGTGCGCTTCGGGTTCTTCGATGAGATAGATCCCCTTCGTCGCGCCCGAGAGCTCCAGCGCTAGTCGTACGAGCGACTCCATGCCATCGCCGCTCAGCGCAACTGGAATCGATCGGTTTGGAAAGGTCAGGTTCACGAAGGGCTCAAGCGATCCTTCGGATGTGAGTATTTCGATCACCGTCAGGTCTGGCAGGAGCTCCCGAACGTGTTGCTCAGCTTGGCCCTTGCCGCCCCGCGCGCGGTTGTAGCCCAGTACCTCGACGAGGCTTTGGCGAGGTGTGCCGATGCGCTGATCTAAGAAGCGCACAAATGGCTGGCTCTTCGCGCCACGAGGTGCTCGGGATCCGTTGATCTTGTACTCGTTCTTGGGAGTGAAACCGACGGCACACACGCGCTCGCGGCCGAGCTCCGACCTGGCTACCTCGATATGGATGCCAAAACCGGCGCCTTCCTCTGATCCTGGAAGTGGTTCGCGTCGCAGCTGCAACCGGGTCTCCAGTGTTCCGAACTCAGAGACGGTAGCGGTGATTCGCGACGGTGATGGTGAATCCTCGGGAGAAACGCGGAAAAGGAATTTCGCCCCGGAGTGAACTTCCATCCTCCGCCGCACGCATCGGCCAACGAGATCACCTACGTCCGGTGCGGTGGCGAGCGCCATGGCCTCGAGCACCGTGCTCTTCCCGCAACCATTCGGTCCGATCAGGACTCCGAGCGGGGGAAGATGGTTCAGCTCGCCTTCGAGGATGCCTCGCAGGCCCTGTATGGAGATCGACTCGATCATGGCGGGTTGCCTGGCAGGGCGGGCGCAGCCTAACCATGGATCTCGGGTACCGCAAACTCGTGCGGTCGTGGGCCAGCGGACAGGATCTGGAATGGGCCAGCCAGCTCCCTCCTTTTGCTCCGTAGTCTCCGCGTCGTGAATCCCCGCGAGCTCCTACCCCTCCTCCGGCGCGGCGATCGCGCGGCCTTCGAGCGCTTCTATCGAGCGACGAAGGGCGCGCTGCTCGCGTATGCGCTCTCGTGGACGGGGGGACGGAGGAGCGAGGCGGAGGATCTGGTGCAGGAGGCCTACCTTGGCTTCCTGCGGAACTTGGAGAGCGTGCGCGAGAGCGCGGACCCTCTGCCCTACCTGCTCACCGCGGTGAAGAACCGCGCGCGCGATCTCGCGCGCGCCTTCTCGCCGCGGACCACGTCCGGCGGCGAGCCGCTGGCGGAGGAGCACGGGCCGGAGTTCCGGACACCGCTCGAGCACGTGCTCGACGAAGAGCGTCGAGCGGCGGTGATCGCGGCCCTCGGGCGCTTGCCCGAGGCGCAAGCGGAAGCGGTGCGCTTGCACTCGCTGGTCGGCCTCGGCTGGGAGCAGACCGGAGAGCAGCTCGGCTGCCCTCCGGCGACGGCGCGCACGCGCTATCGCGACGGCCTCGCGAAGCTCCAGCGATGGCTCGGGAGGTTCGTCCATGAGCAAGCCTGAGATCGAGGATCTGATCCGCGCGAGCTGCGCCGTGCCCGAGGACGAGGTGTTCGATCGCCGCGTGCTCGAAGCGGCGAGCGCGCTCCTCGAGCAGCGCGCGGCCGTGCCGACGCCTGCGCTCGCGCCGCGCTCGGAGCACCGCATCTCGCGCCGTTCCCTGTGGCTCGCGGTGCTCGCCGCGACGTTGCTCTTCGGGGCGCTGCTCTTCCAGATCCTCCGCACGGACGGCGCGGCTCTCGCGCCGCGCGAGCTCTCGCTCGCGCATGGCGCGCTGACGCTCGAGGCGCAGCGCACGCCGATCGCGCTCACGACGCCGCTCGGGCGCGTGCTCCTCGCCGAGGGGCGCGCTCGCGTAGATCTGGTCGATGAGACATCGAGCGCCGAGGAGCGCGAGGCGATGAGAGCGAAGTACGCGATGGGCGGCGCCGCGCTCGCGGCGGCCGTGTGGCTCGGGATCGAGGTCTTCGACGGGCGTGCCGCCGTGGAGGTGGACGGCGCGCAGATCGAGCTCGTCGCCGGGGAGCGCCGTGCGTTCGCCGGGGAAGCGTCGCCGGAGAGGAGCTCCGAGCCGAGCTCGGCTGCGCCGCGCGTCGCGCGGGAGGAAGCCGCTCCGAACGGAGCTCCGAACGCGAGCGAGGCTCTCGCGAGCGCGGGGCGCCGCGGCAGCGTGCGCGACGAGAGCGGCGCTCCGATCGCGGGCGCGCGCATCGCGCTGCTCACCGCGGCCGAAGCCGCCGGGTTGGCGAGCTTCCGCAGCGCGACCGAGGAATGCCACTGGGTGAGCGCGCCGACGGAGCTTGGCCTCGCGTTGCCGAAGCGCATCTCTGTCGCGGCGGAGCGCACCACGGAGAGCGATGCGCGCGGGGAGTTCGCCGTGCCGAGCTTCGCGGAGCAGCAGGCGGCGCTCGCGATCGAGGCACCGGGCTTCGCTCCGCTCGTCGTCTTCTCCCTCGATGCCGCGCAAGCGGCGCCGCTCGCGGTCGTGCTGCGCGAGCGGATCGAGCTCGAGCTCGTGATCCTCGACGAGCACGAGATGCCGCTCGCCGGCGTCTCGCACGGCGATCTCTTCGTCTGCGCCGACATGCCGCGGAACCTCGTGCGCCTCTGCGTGCCGCTCGACGGCGGCATCGAAGCGGCGATCCCGCTCGCCGAGCGCGGCGGCGGCCGCTTCGTCCTGCCGACGAGCGCGGTCGCCGGAGCGCTGCTCGAGATCGCGTGGGTCGGAGCGCAGACGATGCGCGTGCCGATCGCCTTCGAAGCCGGGACGCCGATGCCGCTGCGCTTCACCGTGAAGAGCACGCCGCACATCGCGGGACGCGTGCTGCGCGAATCCGGCGAGCCGTTCGCGAGCGCCGGCGTCTTCCTCGACCAGCGCTCGCGCAGCGGACGGCGCTATCTCGCCGAGACGCTGAGCGACGAGCTCGGCTGGTTCCGGCTGCCGGCTCTGGAAGGGCAGCGGAGCACGCGCGTGCGCGCGCAGGCCAAGGGCTTCGCCGCCGACGACCGCGAGAAGCTCGCGTTCCCCACGCCGATGCTCGAGCTCGTGCTGAAGCCGCTGATCGGAGCGGTGATCGCGGGTCGCGTCGAGGACGCCGCGGGCAAGCCGCTCGCGGACCAGAAGGTCCGCCTGGTCGGGCAGGACTTCGCCTTCAACGGCTTCCTCGATACGCGCTCGAACGCCGACGGCAGCTTCCGCTTCGAGGCGCTGCAGGCCGGTCGCTACGAGTTGCTGTGGGAGCGCGAAGATCCGTACGTTCCTCTGCGCGGACCGGAGGTCGTGCTCGCGCCTGGCGAGAGCAAGGTCGATCTCGTCTTCAGCGCGCCGCTCGGCGGTCGCATCGTCGTGCGCGCGCTCGATGCAGAAGGCGCGCCGCTGCAGAAGGGCACGGTGGCGCTACACCGCCCGCGGCTCCTGGATTCGCCCGAGTACCTGAGCCAGATCTGGCTCGCGCGCGAGACCGATCCCGCGAAACACGTCTTCGAGGGCGTCCCGCCGGGCCGCTACGCGGTGGTCCTCGACGGAGGACGCCAGATCGAGAGCGTGCGCTTGAAGGAGGGCGAGACCGCCGAGGTGACGCTCGGTGGCGCGGGCGCGCTCGAGCTCCGCGGTCGCGTCCGGCGCGGCCTCTCGGCGCTCGCGAGAGCCGAAGTCACCGGCGCACCGGCGACTGGCGACCTCCTGAGCGCGCGCGAAGCGCGCGCCGACGATGAAGGGCGCTTCGCGCTGATCGGCGTGCCCGCCGGTCGCGTGCTCTTCCGCGTGCACGAGAGCGGCGGCGGTCGCACGTGGTTCGCCGCGGCGGACTTCCACGGCGCGGCAGGGGCGGAGCTCCTGCTCGACGCGCCCGACGGCGTGCTCGAGATCGCGCTGGCCGAAGGGCTCGCCGTTCCGGCGAGCGGCGCCACCGCGCGCGTCACGATCGAGCGGCTCGATGCCGTCGATCTGCGCCGCAGCGTTCCCGCGACCTACCGCGTCGTCGGCGAGGTCGAGCTCGATCGCGCGGGCAAGGGCGAGCTCGGCTCGCTCGCTCCGGGCACCTATCTCGTCGAGCTCCACTTCGAAGCGCGGACGCTGGAGGCCCGCGTCGAGATCGGCGGCGCGCGTGCGCGCGTCGAGCTGAAGTAGCGGCGCGCCCTTCGACGCGTGCGGCTCAGCGCGTTGCGCCGAGCCGCACCTCGATCGTCGCGTCGCTCGCGGGACCTCGATAGATCAGGCGCTCGGCGCGATCGTGCCCCGCGAGCACGCGGTAGCTCGCGCTCGCGCTCGGCACGCCGGGCCGCAGCACGCGGCCGTGGAGGCGGTAGCTCGCGAGCCGCTCGCCGCTCTCCTCGTCGACGATCGCGATCACCGGATCGTCGCGATCGAAACGCAGCGTCGGCAAGTGCGCGACCTCGGCGCGACCGTCGTTCTCGTCGGCGCGGAAGCGCACCGGCCAGCCGGGGTACTGCGCGCGCTCGGGAGCGGAGAGCTCCGCGCCGCGGCGATATGCCTCGAAGACCACGTGGCGCGTCGACTTCTGGAAGCGCGCGAGACCGAAGCCATCGCCGCGGCCGTTGCCTGCATCGAAGCCCGCGCGCGGGCGATCGGGGTTCGCGTAGGCGTGCAGCGTGAAGCGATTGCCGAAGCCGTCGCGGAAGCGGCCGCTCCACGGCAGCGCCGAGCTCAGCGCCTCTCCTGCGCGCTGCGCGAGCTCGGGCTTCCACCAGCGGCCGTAGTAGTCGTTCTGGATCGCCGGGCCGCAGAACGCGAAGGGGCCGTCGTCGAAGGCCTCGATCCCGTGGCGCACGACGACGGCCAGGTGCTGATCGCCGCAGAGATGCGTCGCGTGCGCGCGCCGGAGCGCGCGCAGCGCGGCGTCGCGCCCCGCGCGCGGCCAGCCGTTGCAGTCGAGGTCGGCGAGCAAGCGCTGCTCGGGCGAGCCGTGATGGGTCACCGCTCCGCAGAAGTTGGTCTGCGAGAGCGCGACCTTCATCTCCGCGCCGCTCCAATCGGCACCCCAGGCTTCGAGGAAGCGGAGCTGGCGCTCGCCGAGGAGCTCGAGCTCGGGATGCTCCAGGTCCTCGGGCCGCACCTCGGGATCGTTCACGTGATCCGGCCGCGGGCCGCGCTGGGGGAGAACGCCGCCGGGCGCGGTCTTCCACTTGCGATCCTCCAAGATCGCGCAGTCGATGCCGCCGATCCGGAGCCGCGTGTAGTAGACGCCGATCCCTTGCTGCACGGGCGTCGCCTCGAAGGGCTCCGGCAAGTGCGCGGTCTGGCAGCGCTCGACCATGCGCACGTAGCTCGCCGGCAGCACGTAGCCGCCGTGATCGCCGTTCGTACCCGCGGGCGCCGCGGCGCCACCTTCGCCCCAGAGATTGCCGTGCCCGACGTCGTGATCGTCGGGGATCGTCACACAGGGGCGATCGCGGAAGAGCTCGCGGAACTGCTGGCCGAAGAGCAGCCAGGCGGCGGTGTGTTGCTTGTGGTCGTAGCTCTGGTCACCGGCGCAGAAGACGAGGTCGGGATCGAGCGTGCGCAGGTTCGCGACGATGTCCGCTCTCGGCGTGCGATCCGCGTTCGAGTTGCAGGAGAGCAGGGCGATGCGCACTTCGTCGCGCGCTCCAGGGTCGGCGCGCAGGGTACCTTCGAAGGTCGAGAGCGCGCCGAGGCGCACGCGATAGCGCGCGGAGCGCGTCGCGTCCCAACCTTCCACGCGGAAGTGCGCCGACCAACCGGGATAGAGCACCTCGGCGCGTCCACGCTCGCGGAACACGCCTTGCTCCTCGATCTCCAGCACGACCTCGCGCGGCTCTTCGGGCAAGAGTGGGAAGCACTGCGCGCTGAGCTTCAGCACTCCGCGCTCGAGCGTGTAGAGCGCGAACGCGAGCGCTTCGGCGCGCGGCACGTCGCGCAGCTCGCGCAGCCAGTTCTCCCCCTTGCCGCTCCACTCCTTCTCCCACCAGCGGCCGGTGGCGAAGCCGTCGAGCGCGGGATGCTGCTCGCCGAACGGCGCGTCCTCCTGCGCCGGCAGCACGCAGACGCCGAACAAGCTCGCGCCGATCCAGGCGAGCCCGCAGAGGAGCGTACGCCGCATCTCAGGCGCGCTCCTGCGCTGGCGCGATCGCGAGGCGACCGGCGAGGATCGTGACGCACGCGCCGCGCAAGCGGACGCGCTCGCCGTCGAGTGCGAGCCCGAGCTCGCCGCCGCGCGCGGAGGCTTGGCGCGCGCGCAGCTCGCGCTTGCCGAGGCGCGCGCTCCAGTGCGGCGCGAGAAAGCAGTGCGCCGATCCGGTCACGGGATCCTCATCGACGCCGAAGCGCGGGGCGAAGACGCGGGAGACGAAGTCGTGATCGCCGTGCTCGCTCGGAGCCGTGGCGATCACGCAGCGATAGGGCCACGCGGCCATCGGCGCGAACGCTGGCGCCAGGGCGAGGACCTCCGCTTCGGAGCGCAGGGGGACCAGGAGGTCCCACTCGTTCTCCTCGAGCGGCAGCGGCGCCAGCGCGCTCGCGGAGGTCCCGAGGACGAGCTCCAGCTCCGCTGGCGCGGCGCAGACGCGACCCGGCTTGGACGGGAAGTCGAGCTCGATCTCCGGGCCGACGCATCGCGCGCGCAGCAGGCCGCTGCGCGTCTCGAAGTGGAGCTCGCGGCGCGGATCGCAGCGGCCCGTCGAGAAGAGCACGTGGGCCGAGGCGAGCGTCGCATGTCCGCAGAGCTCGACCTCGGCCACCGGCGTGAACCAGCGCAGCCGCCAGCGCTCACCTGCGGTGTCGAGTGCTTCGAGGAACGCGGTCTCGCTGTGCTTCATCTCCGCGGCGAGGTCGACGCGCCACGCGTCGCCGACGGCGCCTTCCAGCACGCAGACGGCCGCAGGGTTCCCGCCGAAGGGGTGAACGGCGAACGCGTCGACGATCCAGATCTCGGGCCCCATGGACCTCCTTCGCCGAGCGCGGGGAGCGCCGGCTAGCAGGCGGAGGATGCCGCCGCTCGGACGCCGATACCAGTCCACGTCCTTTCGGACCGTGGTTGAGTGTGGCTCCGCGGAGGCGTACCCTGGGCCGCATCGTGCAACGGCCACGCGCGTCCCTCACCGCTTCGGACCGCGCCGCAGAGAGCGGCGGGGTTCTCGTGCAGACATCGGACGCCTTCCTGGAGGCCGTCGAGCATCTGCGCTGGGAAGCTCTGATCGCGGTCGACACCGAGGCCGATTCCTTCTTCAGCTATCGCGAGAAGGTCTGCCTGATCCAGTTCTCCACGCGCGAACGCGACTTCCTGGTCGATCCGTTGGCGCCGCTGCCGTTCCACGAGCTCGCGCCGATCTTCGCCAATCCGCTCCAGACGAAGATCTTCCACGACGCCGAGTTCGACGTGCTGATCCTGAAGCGCGACTTCGGCTTCGTCTTCCGCTCGATCTTCGACACGCGACTGGCGTGCTCGCTGCTCGGGCACGAGCGCCCTGGGCTCGCGAACGTGCTCGCCGAGCGCTTCGACGTGAAGCTCGACAAGAGCCAGCAGCGCTCGAACTGGTGCTTGCGCCCGCTCAGCGACGAGCAGCTCCGCTATGCGCGCGAGGACACGGCGCACTTGATCCGCTTGTACGAGGCGGTGCACGAAGAGCTCGAGAGCAGCGGGCGCATGCACGTGCAGGAAGCGGAGTGTCGGCGCCTGGAGGCGATCGAGGCGCGCCCGCGCGTCTTCGATCCCGCGGGCTGGACCAAGATCCAGGGCGCGCGTCATCTCGATCCACGCGGCCGGCGCCTGATGCACGAGCTCTTCGCTTGGCGCGAGCGCACGGCCGAAGCCGCCGATGCGGCGCCGTTCCGTATCGCGCCGAACGAGCTCCTGCTCGCGATCGCGCGGCAGGTGGCCGACGGAGCGCGACCGCAAGATGCGCTCGGCCGCCTCCGGGGGCGTCTCGTGCACGAGCACGGCGCCGCCATCTTCGAGACGCTCCGCGCGGCGCTCGCGGCCGGGCCGCTCCCAGCGCTCCCGGAGCGCCAGCCGGCGCGCTCGGGGCCGGGGCGCCTCGACGACCGCCAGCAAGCGCGCTACGACGCGCTGAAGAGCTGGAGGAAGGAGCGCGCGACCGAGATGCGCATGGACGCCGCGTACGTGCTGCCGCGGCGCGCGCTGGAGTTCCTCGCCGTGGAGCCGGCGCGCGATCTCGCGGAGCTCGAGCGCGTGCCGGAGATCGATCGCTGGCGCGTCGAGCAGCTCGGCGCCGAGATGCTGGCCGTCCTCGCGAACTTCGAGGGCGGCGCGGCGCGCGCTTCGCGCCGCTCCGAGGCAGCGGAAGAGGATTCGCGTCCGCGGCGCAAGCCCTCCAGCGCAGCTCCCAAGAAGAGCGCGAGCCGCGGCGAGAGCCTCGGCACCGCGAAGGCCGGATTAGGGCCGGATTCGACCTGCAATCCGGAGGTTGTCGAGCCCGCGCTCTCCCCGGCGCCGGCTCCGGGCCGATCCAAGCGCAGGCGCGCGCCGGCCTCCTGAGCTTGTGCCTCCGGGCGACGTCGCGCATCATTCGTCATCTCATGCTGACCCGTTTCCCTTCGGGTCGCCGTTCCCTCTCGAGCCAGGGTTCTCGTCGCGCTGCCCGCGGAGCGAGAGCCCCAGGAGTCCGAACCTCATGCGTCATCTGTTCACTTCCTTCGCGGTCGCGGTGTTGAGCTTCGGCCTCTCCGCTCAAGAGCCGGCTCCGGTCGCGAAGCCCGCGCCGGTTCAGATCCAGGTTCAGAAGCAGTGCCCCGCGACCGGCCAGGTCGGCTCGCAGTGCCCCGGCGCGCAGGCCGAATCGACCTGCACGGTCCAGGTGAAGGCCGCGCAGGAAGCCTGCCCGGCGACGAAGGCCGCGGCCGCGAAGACCGGCGAGTGCGCTTCGAGCTGCCAGGAAGGCGCCGCGGTGAAGACCGCGACGGCGAAGGCGCAGGAGTGCACCTCGGTGTGCTCGGGCGAGAAGGCGACGGCGGCGAAGACGAGCTGCTGCCAGGAAGGCGCCGCGGTGAAGACCACGGCTGCGAAGACCGGCGAGTGCGCGACGAGCTGCCAGGATGCCGCGGCGGTGAAGACCGCGACGGCGAAGGCGCAAGAGTGCACCTCGGCGTGCTCGGGCGAGAAGGCGACGGCGGCGAAGACGAGCTGCTGCCAGGAAGGCGCCGCGGTGAAGACCACGGCTGCGAAGACCGGCGAGTGCGCGACGAGCTGCCAGGATGCCGCGGCGGTGAAGACCGCGACGGCGAAGGCGCAAGAGTGCACCTCGGCGTGCTCGGGCGAGAAGGCGACGGCGGCGAAGACGAGCTGCTGTCAGGAAGGCGCCGCGGTGAAGACCACGGTCGCGAAGACCGGCGAGTGCGCGACGAGCTGCCAGGATGCCGCGGCGGTGAAGACCGCGACGGCGAAGGCGCAGGAGTGCACCTCGGCGTGCTCGGGCGAGAAGGCGACGGCGGCGAAGACGAGCTGCTGCCAAGAAGGCGCCGCGGTGAAGACCGCCGAGAAGAAGAGCGAGTGCTGCTCGGAAGGCGCGGCCGCGAAGACCGGCGCGAAGGCCGAAGAGTGCAGCGGCTCGTGCTCGGGTGAGAAGGCCGCCAGCTCGTCCTGCTGCCAGGACTCGAAGGCGCTCCTCACCGCGGTGAAGGCCAAGAAGGTCGTCATCGAGATCTGATCGCACACCGCGCCGCACGCGCGCTCCTCACGCGAGGTTCGTGCGATCGAATGGGGCCGCTTCCTCGCGGGGGGGGCGGCCTTCGCGCTTCCTGCGCCGGACGAGCGCGAGAACGGGATCTGGGTAGAGGACGAGGAGCACTCGAAGACGTGAGCGAAGGCGGGCTCGCTGAAACCAAGGACCGCGAGATCCTGGGGCGCTTGATCCAGGAGCTCGAGCTCGCGCAGCCGAGCGCGGGGGCCAACGATGCCGCGGTGATTCGCGCGCAAGCGGAGGAGGCCCTCGAGCTCCTCCGGCTGCGTCTCCGCAAGGACCTGCACGAAGGGCGTCCCGATCCCCTGATCGTCGTCGTCTGCGGCGGCACCAACGTCGGCAAGTCGACCGTCTTCAACGGGCTCTGCGGCGCGCTGCTCGCGAAGCCGACGGCGCTCGCGCGCGGCACGAAGCTGCCGATGGTCGTCGGCTCGAGCGATCATCGCGAGCTGGTCGTCGGCGAGCGCTTCCTCGCGGGCTACGAGCGCGCTCCCCTCGGCGATCCCGAGGAGCTGAATCGCGATCTCGGCGCGGAGGCGCGCTCGTTCCGCTACCGCCTCGAGGGCTCGGCGCTGTCGCCGGACCTCCTGCTCTGCGATTCCACCGACGTCGACTCGGATCGCGAGTCGAATCTGCGCATCGCGCACGAGCTGCTGCTCGTCGCCGACGCGGTGATCTTCGTCGTGAGCCCGACCAAGTATCGCGATGCCGCGGTCGTGGCCGCGATGCGCCGCGCGGTCGAGCTCGGGCGCCGGCTCTGGATCGTGTGGAACCCCTGGGACGCAGCGCAGGCCGACGCGCTCGCCGACTTCGAGAAGCAGGTGCTCGGCGGCGATCTCGGTGCGATCGACGCGAGCGCGATCCGCGTGCACAAGCTGCGCGGCGTCCCCGGTGGGAAGCCCGAGGCGGTGGGCGCCGAGCTCGTCTCGCTCCGCTCCGAGCTCGCGGAGCAAGCCGGGGAGCGTGCGGTGCTGCGCGTGCGCGGCCTGCGCGAATCCGCTGCTCGCGTCGGCGAGATCGCACGCTCGATCGCGCAACGCCTGCGCGACGAGCAGGCCGTGATCCAAGCGCTGCGCGACGCGCAAGACCGCGGGCGCGTGCTGGCGCTCGAGGAATACGCGAGCGCGGTGCGCGCCGTGCTTCCGCGCACGGTGGAGGAGCCCTTCCGCGTCGTCTGGGAGAAGACGCGCGTTCCGTTCCTCGACCCGATGATGGACCACGCCTGGGGCCTCTTGCGGAAGGGGCTCTGGCTCCTCGGCTTCCAGGCGCCGCAGGACGTCGCGGTGCGCGCCGAGTCCCTCGACGAGCGCGACCGCGCCGACCTGCGGACCCTGCTGCAGCGCCTCGTCGATCACGTCGATCGCTCGCTCGCCGCCGTGCGCGACGCGCGCTACGTCGGAGTCGTGCAGGAGCTGCGAAAGAAGCTGGTCGAGCGCGGCATCGACGCGGACCTCGGCGGGCTCGCGGCCTTCGCGACGCGCGCGCGACGCGAGTGGATCGATGTCCGCGTCGCCGACACGCTGCAGAGCTTGCAGGAGCAGCCCGCGCGCTATCGCGCGATCACGGCGCTGCGCACGCTGCTCACGGTGGTGCCGTCGATCCTGCTCATGTGGTGGATCAACGCCTTCGCCGCGATCATCTTCGTCGTGCCCGCGGTGCATGGGGCGATGTCGCAGCTGCTGCGCCGCATCCTCCTCGGCGCCTACGTCGCGCGACATCGCGCGGCGCTGGAGAAGGCCTGGGTCGCCGCGGTCGGCGGCGAGCTCGAGGCGGGCTGGATGGCGCAAGCGCGCGCGGCGCTGCCGAAGTGCCCCGACCCGCTGACGATCGAGCGCTTGGAGAGCTTGAACGCAGAGCTCCGCTCCCGCGTCGAGAAGCGCGCGGCCGAGTGGCTGCGCCCCGAAGCCCCTGCCGCGGTGTCCACTCCATGAGCGAAGTCCTCGAGCGCTTCGACGCCGCGCTGCGCGGCCTCGATGCGTTGCTCGAGCGCGCCGGCGACGCGCCCCTGCGCACGCTCGGCACGCATCTCGAAGCGCTGCGCAGCGAGCGCGCGCGCCTCGCGCGAGCGCGCGAGGCGCTGGCCGAGCCGCTGGTGATCCTGCTGCTCGGCGGCACAGGCGTCGGCAAGTCCGCGCTGATCAACGCTCTCGCCGGCGAGTCGATCGCGCGCTCGACGGCGATCCGGCCGACGACGGACCGCCTCACCGTATATCAGCACGAGGAAGCCTCCCTCACGCGCTTGAAGGCGATCGCGCCCGAGCTGCTCTCGCGCGTCGCGCATCGAAGGGCGGAGCTCCGCGATAAGGTGCTGATCGACGCGCCCGACTTCGACTCCGTGGTCGAGGCGAACCGCGCGCTGCTGGAGCGCGTGCTCGCCGAGGCCGAGTTCGTGCTCGTCGTCGTCGATCGCGAGAAGTACGTGAACCGCTCGCTGCACGAGCTGCTGCGCACGCGGCGCGAAGGCCGCGGGTTCGCGTTCGTCTTCAACAAGATCGACCACCCCTTCCACAGCGACGAGACCATCGCGGACTTCCGCGCCTTCGTCGCCGCCGAGGGCTTCCAGGAGGCGCCCGTCTATCCGCTCGCCGCGGCGCGCTCGGCGGAGGACCCCGCGCGCTGGGGCTTGCTCGCCTTGCGCGGCTTCCTCGAGGACGAGCTCGACTCCGCGCGCATCGAGCGCTTCAAGCTCCAAGCGCTGCAGGGCAACGTCGCCGCGCTGCTGCGCGAGCTCCGCGAGGCCTTGCCGGAAGAGCTCGCGGCCGGCCTCGACGGCTGGGTGAAGGACGGGGAGAAGGGCGTCAGCGCGCTCGAGGAGGAGTGCCTCTCCATCTTCCGCGAGCTGCTGGCCGAGAACGGGCCGCTCGGCGCCGTCGTCTCGACCTATCTCCGCGGCATCGTGAAGGGCCCCGCCGGCATCGGTGTGCGCGCGGTGGAGAAGCTCTCCGGCTGGGTCGGCACGCGCGCGGCCGCGCACGACGTCGACGCTCTGAAGCTCGAGCTTCGCGTCGCCGCCGAGCACGTCGATCCCGCCGTGCTCGCGACGCGCCTCGACCATCTGCATCGCTCGATCGTCCGCGGCGGCAGCGCGCTCGGCCTCGACGAAGCGTGGCTCGAGCGACGCCTCGCGCACCAGCAGCCGGATGCGCTCGGCCGCGAGCTCATGCGCTCCGTCGCCGGCGATCTCCTCGAGGTCTTCGAGCAGAGCGTCGCGGAATGCCGCGACGACGGGGCGGGCCGCTGGCTCTGGCTGCTCAACTTGCCCGTCTTCCTCGCCTTCGGCTACGCGCTGGTCGAGCTGGTGCGGAACCTCTTCGTCTACGGCACGGGCATCGGCTATCTCTTCTTCGTCTTCTTCCTCCTCACGATCTCGCTGGTGCCGACGGTGTGGATCGGCCTCTCGTGGGTGCGCTTCCGGCGCCTCCGCGCGATCCACCGCGCGCGCGAGCGCATCCGCGCCGCCGCGCGCCGCGCGCTCGAGCCCGGCGTGCTGCAGCCGCTCGCCGTGCTCGCGGGCGAGATCCGTTCCCTGCTGGAGCAGGCGCGCGCCGTCGAGCGCGAGCTCGCTTCGCTCGGGGAGAAGCCGAAGAAGCGGCGGGGCTGAGCGGCGCTCAGCTCAGCGCGTAGCGCAGCGACGCCCAGCAGGGGCATGCACGGAAGATCGCCCACCCGCCGCTATCCTCGCGCTCGACGCCTTCGCGCCGCGCGGCGGGGCGTGCCGCGCGAAGGCGCGGCAGCTGCTCGGCGAGCAAGCGGCGTCTCGCGAGCCAAGAGCGGGTGAGCGCCAGGCGTGCGCGAAGCTCGAGCACGCGCGAGCGCAGGAGCTCGGCAGCGAACGAGGCAGGCGGCTCGCGCAGGATCTCGAGGCACCGCGAGGGGGCTCCGCGCCGGAGCGCGATCTCGGCGAGGGTGCGCTGGTGCCACCAGATGCCGTGATCGCGCGGCAGGGATTCCACCGCGTAGGTCGAGACCTTCTCGGCCTGCTCGAGCATGTCGAGGCCCAGCCAGGCTGCGCTGAGATTCGCGAGCATCCAGCTCTCGACGCCGGGGCGCTTCCAGCGCTTGCCGAAGAGGCGGATCATCGCGCGATAGCCCTCGGCATGGGAGAGCGCGAAGGCGAAGCGCCCGAGCGAGGGCTCGTCGTCGACCGGCTGCTGGAGGTGCTCCGCGATCCAGCGCGAGATCACCTTGCGGCCGATCGAGCGCGCCGCATCCTCGCAGAGGCGCGAGACGATGCGCTCCGCGTGCTCGCGCGGGAGCTCGCGCCAGAGGCGCGTCAGACCCGATAGGAATCGCGAGCGATCGCGGCGCTCGCCCAGGAGGAAGAGCGCGTTCGCGCGCGGCGCGAGCGCGCCGCTCTGCGCGAGCTCCCGGAGGCGCCGGTTCTGCGCGATGGGGTCGAGCTTCCGCAGCGCTTCGTCGAGCGCGCGCAAGGCCGCAGGCTCCACGTCGATGGCGCCGAGCAAGCGGTCGAAGCAGGCCTGGGCCAGCTCGCGGCGGCGGAGCTCGACCGCGGCGCGACCGACGAGGCTCGCGCGCGGCAGCGGCAGCGCGGAGGGATTCTCGCCCAGCAGCGCGGGAACCTCGGCGTAGGCCCCCTTCTCGAGGCAGAGCTCGGCCAGGCGATCGCGCGCCCAGTGGTAGTCGGGCGCGAGCTCGAGGGCGCGTCGCAGCGCGGCGATGGCCGCGTCGAGCTCGCCCTTCTGCTTCCGCGCGTCGGCGGCGTAGGCGTGCAACGCGGGGAGCTCCGCGATCGCCGGTGGTGCCGCCGCGATCGTCGCGAGGATCTCGTCGAAGAGCTCCTCCTGCTCCAGCCACTGCAGGTGCAGCATCCAGAGCGATTCGCCTTCGGGATGTCGCGCGAGGGCCGCGCGCAGCTCCGCGCGCGAGGCCGCGAGCTCGCCCTGCGCTCGCAGGATCCGCGCTTCGGTCGAGGCGAGCCCTTCGTCGTCGCCGAGCAGCTTGCGGCCGGTCTCGGCTACGGCGCGGGCTTCCTCGTAGCGCTGGTTCGCGATCAGCGAGTCGAGCAAGCGCGTGCGCTCGGCGCCGAGGCGGGGCTGGATCTCCAACGCGGTGCGCAGCGCGGCGATCTGCTCCTCGTTCCGCCCGAGGGCGCGATAGGCGCGCGCGAGCAGCTGATGGGCGAGCGCCCAACGCGGGTTGGTCCTCGCGCAGTCCTCGGCGATCGCGAGCGCCTCTTCTTGCCGCTCGAGGATCGTCAGCCAGATCACGTGCGCGTTCCACGCCCACGAATAGTCCCGGTCGAGCTCGTGCGCTCGCGCGACCGCCGCCAGCGCTTCGTCATTGAGGTCGAGCTTCCAGCAGACGTCGGCGAGGTAGCCCTGGAGTATGGAAGAGGAGGGGACGCGGCCGATGCCGCGGCGGTACGCCTCCCGCGCGGCGCCGAGCTCGGCCTGGTCCTCGAGGCACTGGCCGAGGAGCGTATGGGCGTCGACGGAGGTGGGCTTCTGCTGGAGGAGCTGCTCCAGACCGGCGCGCGCCTCGTCGTAGCGCTGCGCTTTGCGGAGGCAGCGCAAGCGCAGCAGCTGAGCCGCTGTATCGCCGGGCAGATCGAGCGCCAGCGCTTCCGCCTCGGCGAGCGCCTCGCGGGGCGCCTTCTCCAATCTCTGCTCGGCGACGGCCAGGCGGATCTCGCGCGCGCCGGGGAAGGTCTCGCGCAGCGCCGCGAGGCCGCGCGCGATCTCTTCCTCGTCGAAGTGCGGCTGCGTGTGCTCGAGCCAGAGCTGCAGCGCTTCTTGATGCGGTGGGCGCGGTGCTTCGAGCCAGCGCGAGAGGCTCTCGCGCAGGACCGCATCCGCCGCATCGGGATCGGGCGCGAGCTCGAGGGAGAGCCGCAGCAAGGGAACGAGATCCTCGCGCAGCTCGAGGCCTTTGCGAGCCGTCGCGAAGGCGGCCGCCTTGTCCCCGCGCGCCGCGAGGAAGCGCGCGCGCAGCATGCAGACGCGCGGCGAGTCGGGGAGCGCGAGCTCGAGAGCCGCGAGCTCCCCCTCGAGCTCGTCCAGCGCCCCCACGACGAAGAGATGCTGGGCCAGCTTCTCGCGCAGCCAGGGCTCGTGCGGATGCTCGCGCACCAGCCTGCGGAGGAGCGCTCCCTCGCGCTCGCGATCCTCGATGCGCCGGTAGAACTCCAGCGCCTCGGTCATGAGCCGCGGATCGTCGCCGTGCTTCTCGACCAAGGCCTCGATGGTCGCGCGCGCGGCGTCCGTCCCGCGCTGGACGAAGAGCTCGTTCCAGTAGGTGGCGAAGGCCTGCGCGGACGGCGGCTCGTACGACGTCGCGCGTTCGAGGGCGGCGAGGACGGTGCCGAAGTCGCCGCGAGCGCGCGCGAGCTGCGCGGCCGCGAGCTCCCGCGCCACGGGCCCGAGGATCGGAGCCAGTCGTTCGAACTGGGCCGTCGCCTCGTCGAGCAGGCCCTCGTCGAGCAGCTTGCCGAATAACGCGCGCTGCGCCGCGGGCTTCGTCGGGTGTTGCGCGGCGTTCTCTCGCAGCAGCGCGAGCGCCTCCTCTGGCTTGTCGAAGTCCTCGAGCAGGCGCACCAGCGTCAGCGTCGGCTCGGGCGACTTCGCACCGAAGGTCTCGACGCGTCGGCGCAGCCACTCGAGTCCGCGCTGCTCCTCGCCGAGCAGGATGCAGGCGAGCGCGTGCGAGCGCGCCAGGCCCTCCTCGTGCGGCGCCAAGCAGGCAGCGACACGGTAGAGCTCGGTCGCCTCGGCGCGGCGCGAGCGGTCCTCCCAGAGGATGTCGGCGAGACCGCGATAAGCGTGCGCATCCGTCGGCATCTGCCGCAGCGCGGAGCGCACGATACGCTCGGCCCGCCGGCGCTCGGCGGCGTTCTGGCGGATCGCATCCGCGTACCAGAGGCGCAGCACCGGCGAAGCCTCGAGCGGCGCGGAGACGCGCTCCAGGAACGCGCGATGCTCGTCCCATCGGCCGGCGCGATCCAGCGCGCGCACGTGGTTCGCCTGCAGCACCACATCGTCGGGATGCTCGGCCAGCTCCTCCCGGGTGAGCTCGACCAGCGCGCGCTCGTCGCGGCGCTCTTCCGCCATCTTTCCTCGCGTGAAGCGCGCCAGCACGCCATCCGCCCGGCGCAGCAAGCCCTCGGCGAGGCTCTCGGCCTCGGGCAGGCGGCGCTCCTCGAACGCGTGCAGCATCTTCACGTAGTCGAGCCAGAGCGCGGCTTGCTCGCGGAGGCGCGCAGGGAAGCGCGTCGCGAGCGCGCGCGGCACGTGCAGCGTGCAGATGCCCCCGCGGCGCTGCACATAGGTCTGCAGGAACTCGGTCTGCATCTCCTGCAGGAGCGGATGGTTCGGGTCCCGCAGCAGGAAGGTGTCGAGTAAACGGTCGTAGCCGCAGAGGGCGACGCGATGGCCCCAGGTCTCGCCGCGGAGCGAGATCGCGAAGGGCAGGCCGAGGTCGATCAGCTCGCGCGCGAGCTCGGGCTCGAAGAGGAAGAACGCGCTCTCCAAGCCGCGCTCCTCCGCCCAGACCCACTCGCTGTGCACGGGAGTTCCGTCGTAGGTGATCTTCTCGGCGATCTCGCGTTGCTCGATGTCGAGGCCGAAGAAGCGCAGCAGCGAGGCCATCGTCGCGGGCGAGCAGGTGAGGTGATCCTGCTTCACGAAGGGCACGGCGCGCAGGACGCGGCTCGGGCGTTCGGCGTAGGCCGGATCGCGCGGAGCCGCGAGCTTCTCCGCCCACGGCTTGATCGGCGGCCGCACGGCGTGCGCATGCCGGAGCGCGCGCTCATCGTCGCCTTCGCTGCGCGCGATGCGGAGCAGCAGCGCCTGCAGCATGCGCTCCAGCGATCGACCGGTCGGTCCGGTGGCGAGGACGCGCTCGGCCAGCGAGCGCGCGCGATCCAGCTCGCCGAGCTCGAAGCGCCGGAACGCGAGCGATCCTTCGATCAACGGGGACTCGAGCTCGTGGCGACGGCGCTCGAAGAGCTCCACCGCTTCGGGCTTGCCCGAGCCGTCCAGGAGCCAGCACTCTTGCTCGAGCAGCAGGCCATGACGCGGCCAGCGCGAGAGCGCCCCGCGGCAGCAGGCGATCGCCTCGTCGCGCAGGTCCTGATCGAGCAGTACCCACGCGCGCTCGAGCTCGAGCAGCCGCGGATCGGCGTCGGCACCTGCGGCGCGCTCCAAGCTCTCGCGCGCACGCTCGAAGTCCCGCAGGTGACCCTGGAGCCGTGCGACGGCGAGGTGCCAGAGCTGCTCCTCCGCGGCGTCGCGAGGCGCGGGCTGATCTCCGCGCCGCCAGCGCTCCCAGCCCGCGAGGAGGCGATTCGTCCGCACCTCCTCGAAGAGCTGCAGCGCATGCGTTCGCAGCCGATCCGGCGCGAGGCGGCGCAATCGGCGCAGCGCGAGCCGGCGCTGCGTGTCGAGACCGAGGCGATGCGCGACGTGGTGTCGGAGCTCGAGCAGCGTTGCCTCGGCAGCATCGACGGGGGCCAGGCGTTGCCACGCCGCGCGGTAGGCCCCGGCTTCCGCGAGCGCGCGAATCTCCTCGAGCATCGCGGAAGCATGACGGCTGATTTCTCGGCCGCCAACCCGGTCGATGGAGAAACGCGTGCCGCCGCGCTTCGCGCGTCTACGCTCGGTCGGGAGTGCGGCTCGCGAGGCGCTGGTCGAGGCTCCAGCGCCCCGCGCCGTTCACGAAGAGCCAGCCGAGCAGCACGAGGAAGGTGAGCGGCACGACCTGGGTGAAGCCCGGATCTCCCGAGAGCTGGAGGTATTCGAGCAACGTGCCGCGATCCGCCGTCGCGAGCGCGACGAGCATCGTCGCGGAGAGCAGCGCCGCGAAGCTGCGGGTCTGGAAGCCGAGCACGAGCAAGGCGCCGCCGACGAGCTCGAGCAGCCCGATGCCGATAGCGTGCGCGCCGGGCAGCGGGATGCCCAGCGAGGCGAAGAACTCGCTCGTGCGCTCGAGGTTCCGGAGCTTGCCGAGGCCGGTGAGCACGAAGGCGTGGCCGAGGACGGCGCGTGTGAGCAGCGCGGCGAGCGGAGCGAGACGCAGGGCGAGCTGTTCCTGGAGGCGTTCCAGGCGTGAGAGCAGGGAGAGGGCGTGCATGGTGGTTCTCAAGAGGTGAGCGCTCGAGTGAGACCGAGCGATCGAGAGCTCAGCGTTGGGCTTCGTGCGCGGGAGCGAGAGCCAACGCGCCACGCGCGGCTTGCTCGCGCAGCAGGGCGAAGAGCTGCTCGGCGATCTGCGCGGCGGGCGCTCCGTCCGGAAGGAGGCGCAGGGCGCGCTCGAGGGCGCGTCCCAGCGTGTTGCCGCGGCGCAACGACTGGAGGAAGCGCGCGCTGCTGCGCTCGAGGCGCATTGGTTCGCGGCGCCCCGCATACCAGCGCAGCGCGAGCGTCATCGCGCGCCGACGCGGCGGGCGCAGCGGATCGAGCCGGCCGCGGCGCAGCGTGGTGCGGAGGTCGTAGCGCGTGAGCAGCAGCGCGTGCTCTGGCGAGAGCGCGAGGCGCAGCTCGCTTCGTTGCTCGGGTGGCAGCGCGCGTAGCGCGTCGATCTCGAGGGCTGGCGCTCGTCGCGCGGTGCGCGCACGTTCGAAACGCAGCTCGGCGCGCGCGAGATCGACCAGCAGCTCGCGCGGCCAAGGCGCCGGTAGCAGCTCGTTCGGGCAGGCGAGTGGATCGGCGAGGAAGCGCGGCAGCGCGCGGCCGAGATCGGCGAGCGTCCAGGACCGGGAGGGGCAGTGCTCGAGGTAGCGCGCGACGAAGCGCGCGAATCCACCCGCTTCGAAGCTCCCCATCAGGATCGGTAGGTCGTCGCCCAGCGCTTCCTCGGCGCGGAGCAGGAACATTCGGCGGTAGAGCTCGACGCGCTCGCGCGCGCCGCCGCGCGGCGGCGTTGCCAGCAACCCGGTCGCTTCGGCGCGTGGCTCCGGTGACGCTCCGCTGATCGCGCGGAAGAGCAGCCTCTGCTGCGCGATCAGCTCGGCCGGGGCTTCAGGCGACGCGCACATGACGTTCCTCCGCCGCCGAAGCGGCGAGCGCGCGCGCGTGATCTAGCTCGCGGATCAGCGTCGCGAGCGGGGGGATCTCCGCGTCCCATTCGAGCAGCGTCGAGCGTCGCCCGATGCGTGAGATGAGTCGGCGGTAGAGCGCCCAGACTTCGGGCGCGACCGCTTGATCGTGTGTGTCGAGGAGATGCGTTCCTCGATCGCGATGTCCCGCGAGGTGGATCTGCACGATGCGCTCGGCGGGCATGGCATCGAGGTAGGTCTCGGGATCGAAGCCGTGATTCACGGCGCTCACGTAGACGTTGTTCACGTCGACGAGGATTCCGCAGTCGCTCTCCTCCGCTAGGCGCGCGAGGAACTCGTGCTCCGGAATCGAGCTCTCGCGGTACGCGATGTAGCTCGAGGGGTTCTCCAGGACGAGCGGGCGATCCAGCAGATCCGAGGCCTGCCGCACGCGCTGCACGAGGTAGCGCAGGGTCGCTTCGTCGTAGGGGACCGGCAGGAGGTCATGCGTGCTCTGACCGCCGATGCCGGTCCAGCAGAGGTGATCGGAGACCACGGTGGCGCGCATCCGCGAAGCGAGCTCGCGCAAGCGGCGCAGGTAGTCGCGGTCGAGCGGATCGCAGGAGCCGATCGAGAGCGAGACACCGTGCAGCACCATCGGGAAGCGCGTCGCGAGTTCCTCGGCGTGCTGCGCGCTGTGGCGCGACGGATCGAGGTAGTTCTCGCTCAGGAGCTCGAGGAAATCGATGCCCGTGGAGCTCGCGCGCAGCGCGTCCTGATGCTTCGCGCGTAGCCCGACCCCGAAGCCGAGGTCGGGTAGATGCCAGCGCGTTGTCTGCGATGGTTGCTGCGTCATGGCGCGGCCTCGGGTACGGCGAGCGGCGCGCTCAGCCGTTCGCCTTGCCCGCGTCGTGACCCTTGCAGGAGTTCTTCTCGCCGGCCTTCTCGCCATCCTTCGCGTTGCAGCCGTTCGGGCCGTTGCAGGCGTTCTTCTCCGTCGAAGCCTTCGACTCACCCGGGCAGCCGGTGAGCAGCGTGGCACCTGCGGCGAGACCGGCGAAGGCGGCGTGGAGAGCGAAGCTGGTGAGGCGATTGCGTTGCATGGGAATCGTGCTCCGTCGTGTGGTAGCGAAGTTCATCTCGTTGGCGGCGCGAAGTGCGCGGCACGCCGTGTTGGAGCGCTCCCACCCTCTCGCAGATACGCAAGAAACCGAACGTACGGTGCCAGAGCAGTTTTCTCCGGTTGCTAACCGGAGAAAACTGCTCTGGCACCGTACGTTCGGTTTCGGAGGGTGCGCTGCGTAGCGGGCTAGGAGTCTGTGGCGCGGTCCGTCTTCAGCGCGGCGAGGACCGCGTGCAGCAGCTCCGGAGGCGCGGCGTCGAGTTGCTGCTCCGCTTCGCGCGTCTCGGCGGCGAGGCGCATGGTCTTCTGGTATTGCGCGAGGTAGAGCGTGCAGTCGGGGCAGATGCCGAGGTGGAACTCGAAGACCTCGCGGCGCTCGGGCGAGAGCACGCCATCGACGTAGTCGTCGAGGAACGCGATGAAGTCCTTGCAGTCGAGCTCGCTGCAGCGGCGCAGGAAGCCCTGGCAAGCCGAGCAGGAGTGCAAGTGATCGCCATAGCTCCGGCGCTCGGGATCGGGCAGTCGTCCCGTGCCGTAGTCGTGGACGAGGCGCGTGATGTCGTCGCAGTTCATCGCGTGGGGGCTGCGCGGCGCAGCTCGAGTTCGAGGAGGGCGCGCAGGGCCTGGCGCGCGCGATGGATTCGGATCTTCGCGTTCGAGACGCTGATGCCGAGCAGCTCGGCAACTTCGGCGCACGAGCGCTCTTCGATGTCCTTCAGCAGCAGCGCCGCGCGGTAGTCGACCGGCAGGCGCTCGATGCAGGCGCGCACTCGAGCACAAGTCTCGTCGCGCTCGAGGCGAGATACGGCCTGCTCCTCCCACGGCGCGACCGGTTCCAGGAACCAGCCCTTCTCGTGGAACACCGGCATCGTCGCGTCGATGTCGACTTCGTCGCGCGTCGCTCGGCGTTTCAGGCGTTTGAAGGCCGCGTTCACGCAGATCCTGTAGAGCCAGGTGTAGACGCTTGCTTCGCCCGCGAAGCCTTCGCGGGCGCGCCACGCCGAGAGCATGGCGTCCTGGAAGCAGTCCTGCGCCTCGTCGTGCGCGCCGAGCAAGCGGCGCAGCGTGGCGAGCAGGCGTGCGGCATGCTCGGTCACTTCGACCTCGAAGCGCGTGGCCTCGAGCCGCGGCAACGCAGGCATGGGCTCGGAGCGCGCGCCGCGAGGGGGAACTGCCTCGGCGGACGGGTCGGTCATGGTTGGGAGCTCGTCCCTCGCCGAACGGTGACGGAAGTCGAACGGGAGTGCCCCGGCGCGACCTCGCGGAGCGCTCGTGGCATGGATTCGAGCCGGGCCGTGGGGAGGCGGATACGGGGAGAACGAGATTTCTTCCGCGGGCTCTGGCCGGGGTGCTGGCCTCTCGAGGAGTCGCACGCGCGGTCGGTTGCGAGGCCCAAAGCACCGGAGTGGTGCGTCGCGCGGCGCCAGGCGCTACAAGTCAGGCCGATTCTCTCGAGGTCCCCCGGAGCTCTCCTGCATGCGCCGCGCCGTCACGCTCGCTCTCCTTTCGTTCTTCTCGGTTCTTGCCGCCCTCGCCGCTTCGAGCTGCCGCGCCAACTACGATCACGTTGGCGTTCCTCCGCCGGAAACGCGCCAAGGGATCCGGGTACGCGTGAGCGGCACCGAGCGTGGACCGCTCGGGCAGTTCCGCGCGGTGCACGGTGAAGCCGTGAACGAGACCGGCGAAACGCTGAGCAGCTGCGAGCTGCGTTTCACCGGACTCGATTTCAGCGCCGAGAAGATCGACACGGCGACCGCGAGCTGCGGCGCCTGGGCGCCGGGCGTGGTCTGGAAGTTCCGCGCGGCCTTCCCCGTGCCCGGCGTCTCCGATCTCCGCGACGTGACCTTCGAAGGCGTCTCGTATCAGCTCGAGTCGCCGCCGAAGGCGGGGTCGTCGAGCTCGCGCTGATCCGCTTCTTCGCGATCAGCGGCGGCGGAAGGGCGAGCGCGGGAGCTCGCGCGGGCTTTCGGGGCGCATGCCGTGCTCCATGCCGCGCGCGCCGCGGATCCGCTGCAGGCGCATCCACATCATGCGACGCTCGAGCGGGCCGGCTTCGCGGAGACGCTCGCGCAGCTCCTCGAGGCGCGGCGGCAGCTCGCGCTGCTCGCCTCGCGGGGCGCGCTCGTGGCGCCGGGGCTCTTCACCGCGCGGAGGGCGCTCGCCTCGCGGCGGTCGTTCGCCCCGAGGCGGACGCTCACCGCGCGGCGGCGGGGTCTCGCCGGGCGGCCTCTCGCCGCGCGGGGGGCGGCGCTCGTCCGTCGGTCGTTCGCCTCGGCTTCCGGCGCCGCGGCGAGCGGGCTCGTCACCGCGCTCCTTCTCGTCGCCGCGCAAGCCGCGCAGCTCTTCGCGCAGGGCCTCCATGCGCTGCTTGATCTCGGCCGCGCGCTCGCGCATCGCCTCGCGCTTCGCCGGATCGATCTTCGGGCGCTCGTCTTGGGCCTGCAGCGTCGTCGGCAGCGCGGCCAAGCAGAGCAGGGAGAGGATTCGTTTCATGGCTTCGCCTCGGGGGCCTCTGGTTCGCACTTCGGTGCGGTGGAACACCCCAGATCCCGGGAGGTTCTGCCTTTCGCGGCGAGAAAACGCCGTCGATCCCGTGGGTCCGTCGGACGCGTTGTCGCCGTCCGCGCTCGCGCGCAGGATCGCCGCCAGGAGGTGATGGAGCTCGCCGGCTCCGCGAGCTCGTGGAAGCTGCCCATACCGCCATAGGCCCGGTGCCGATGGCGCAGGCCGGAGCGGTCGGAGGCCTCGAGGCGTCGCGCGCTCTCCGCGAACCACGCGCGCCCGTGGCTCTGCTCAGGCGCGCGCCGCTTCGACGAGCGCTTGCAGCCTCCGGCGCAGCAAGGGCGCACGCTCTTCTTCCTGGAGGATCCCAGGCAGCGCCTCCGCGAAGTGCGGATCTCCGAGCAGCCGCTCGAGCTCGCCGGAGAGGAACATGCGCAGCTCCGCGGGAGCGCGCGGGAGCTCCTCTAGCACCTCGCGGCGGCCGTCGATCACGACGATCACGTCCTCCAAGTCGTGGCTCGCGAACACATCGTCGTGGTGCGCGCGCGCCGGCGATCGAAAGGCCTCGAGCTTCGTCGCGAGGAAGTGCGCTGCGTCGATGACGCGGATCTCGAGCCCTGCTTCGAGCTCGATGCGGCTCGCATGCGCGAAGGCGCTCGAGTACCAGCGATTGGTCGGCCCTTGATCGACCTCCCGAGTGGGCATGACATCGATCTTCACGCGACCCAGCTTCCAGCGGCAGGTGGGATCGTCCTCCTCGCTGCTCTCGCGGAAACCGCGCTCGATCAGCCGCGGGCGCAGGTTCTGCTGCAGTGCGACATAGCTGCGCACCTCGACGATCGTGTCGACGTCGTCGGTCGAGCGCGGTCGTGCGGCCGCGGGATCGCTGAGGAGCATGCCGACGACGGCTCCTCCTACGAAGACCACCTCTTCGCGCATCTCCGCGAGCGCGCGCGCCACGGCGAGCAGCGCTTCCCGATTCGGATCAGAGCGGCGCAAGCGCGATCCTCCGCTCGAGCTCCGCGACGGCGAGGTTCCTCTCGCGCGCTCGACCCGCGCGCACGGCGTCGAGCAGCGCGAGCAGCTCATGGAGGGCCGGGTCGCGGCGCGCCGCGAGCGGCGCGGTCTTGTAGAGCGGATGCAGCGCTTCGCCTCGCAGCTCGCCTTCGGGGTCGGGCCAGACGCACGGGTCCTCGCCACCGCTGATCGACTCCCGCAGCGGGGGCGCGGAGTGGGCGGTCGGGATGCCGCGGGTCTGCGGACCGCGCCGCGCGGGGAAGACGTACTTCGCGCCGTGGACCAGGAACTCGAGCAGTGCCGCCTGACGCACGCGGCGCGATCTCCCGTCGACGAGCCCGCAGGTCGCGGCGCGCTTCAGCGCCATATGGCACTGCGAGGCGCTGAGCCCGAGGGAGCTGCCGAGCTCGGCCAGGCTGGGCACTTCCCGCAGCACGGCGAGCTTCAGCGCGAGGAGGAGGTCCTGGGGGCGGAGCTGCATGTTCGCTATTCTAGAATCTAGAATAAAGAACGCAAAAGCGGGCATGGTGGGGTGGGGCGCTCGAACGGCGGCTGTGCCGTCGCGGTACGCAGCGCGCGCCCGAGCCGAGCGCGAACACGTGGCGCTCCAGGACTTCCTCGGACGGCGACCGCGGCTCGAGAGGGAAGGGCGGCCGGCCTGATTCGGGCCGCCGGCTGCGGAACGGAGAGGGCCAGGGTCGATACGGAGGGTTCCCCGCGAGCGCCCCAGGAGGTCGCCATGCCGCCAGTACCCGATCCTTGTCCCTGCTGCTGCTACCGCACTCTGGGAACGCAGGGCGGCAACGCGCGCTGCCCGGTCTGCTTCTGGCGGCGCGACGGGCGCAGCCCGAGCGAGACCAGCGAGGTCGTGGGTACGCTGAACGGGACCCTGAGCCTGGCGGAAGCGCGCGCGAACTTCCGCCGCCTCGGCGCGTGCGAAGCGCGCTACCTCGGCTACGTCCGCGCACCGAAGCGAGGCGAGCTGCCGCGCGCGGAGCTCGCGGGCTGAGCCTGAGGACGACGGCTCGACTTGTCACGGCGAGCGCGGACGAGGATGCTCCGCCCCATGTGGCGCGCCTATCGTTGCGCGGTGCTCCTCGGCGTCTGCGGGTCGCCGGCGTCGGCTCAGGATGCGGTTCCCGCGCCCCTCGCGATCTTGGGACCGCAGGGGCTGCTCGTCTGCTCTGCAGCGGAGCGCACGAGAGTTCCGGGATCGGCCGGACTCGAGACCTTCGCGTGGGATCGCGGCGGTGGTGCGATCCTCGCGACGCAGGGCGGCGAGCTGCTCCGCGTCGAGCTCGCGAGCGGACATCGTCGCGTGCTTTTCAGGCACGCGCAGATCCGCTTCCCCGACGTCGCGCCGCGCACGGGGCGCATCGCGTTCGCCTACGTCGCGGATCGGGGATCGCAGCGAGCGGGCGACGCGCGTTGGCGCATCGCCTATGTGCAGCCGGACGGCAGCGGCTTCGTCGATGCGGGCCCCGGATACGATCCGTGCTGGTCGCATGATGAGCAGGAGCTCTGGCTCGAGGACTTCGACGAGCACGGCGCGGCGCTCTACGCGCTCTCGCTCGCGACAGGCGAACGGCGCCGCTTGGGCGACGACGCGATCCCGCGCCACACCGTCGGTCGGGGGATCGAGCCGGGCGCGATGATCTGGTCGTCGCAGCGCCATCTGCACGCCGGCGAACCCGGCTCGCCGCAGGCGTGCTACTCGTCGGGTCGCGACTACGATCGCTTCGCTTCGTTCTCGCCCGCCGCGCGACATCTGCTCTTCTTCCGCGAGGACGAACGCGGCCGGGCGGGCATCGTGCTGCGCGAGCTCGCGAGCGGAGAGGAACGCTGGCTCGAACTCGACGAGCGCGCCGATCTCGCGGCCTTCGCGCCCGCGCCTCCTCCGCCGCGCCTGCTCGAGGACTTCCGCGCGCTCTCGCGCAGCGTCGCCGTCGGGCGCGATCTCGCCGAGTCCGCGCGCCTCGATGCGGCGCGCTACGCCGCGCGACTCCGCGTGTTGCGAGACGATCTCGCGCACGCGGAAGCTCCTGCGCTCCTGCTCCCCGGCATCCTCACTCTGGACGCGCTCGAAGCCCGCCGGCTCCTCGCGAGCGGCGCCGCGCAGCTCGTGCTGCCCGATCTCGCGATCCTCGAGGGGCCGACCGCGCGCGAGCTCGCGCGCTGGGCGACCAACGCGGAGCAGGCGTTCCTCGCGCTCGATGGTCTCCGCGACGCGGATCCGCAGGTGCTGTGCGAGCTCGTGCCGCTCCGCGGCTGGGGGCTCTCTCTCGGCGGGCTCGAGCGCTTGAACCTCGCCCAAGCCGAGGCGTTGGCGCTCTTGCGCGTCGCGTGGCTCGATCTACGCGGCGTGCGCGAGCTCGCGGAGCCGGTCGCGCGCGCGCTGCTCAGCGGGTCGCTCAAGTTCGTCGATCTGCGCGGGCTCGAGCGGCTCGAGGATGGAGCGCGCGAGTTCCTCGAGGTCGAGAGCGTGCGCGTCTTGCTCTCCAGGCGTTGAGAGGATCGGAGATGAGAACGAGGATCGTCCTGCCGATCGGTTTGGCGCTGAGCGCTGCAGCGTGCAGCTCCGCGTATCGCGAGCCGATCGTCGGCCTCCTCTGCGAAGGCTGCGAAGCCGTCTTCGATGGCTTGCCCGAGACCTTTGGCTCACGCGCGCGTATCGCGCCGATGGGCGAGCCTGGTACACCGCTCGAGCTCGCGGGCCGCGTGGTGGATCGCGAGGGACGGCCCGCGGCGGGCATCGTGATTTACGCCTATCACACCGATGCGCGCGGGATCTATCCGCCTGACCTCGGCGCGCGCTCCGAGGAAGGACGTCGTCACGGGCCCTTGCGGGCGTGGGTGCGCAGCGACGCGGAAGGTCGCTTCGCCTTCGATACGATTCGTCCCGGCGGCTATCCCGGCACCGACCTGCCCGAGCACGTGCATCTGCACGTGCTCTAGCCGGGGCGCTGCATCTACTACGTCGACGATCTCCTGTTCGCCGACGATCCGCGGCTCACCGCGGCGAAGCGCGCGGCATTCGATCTCGGGCGCGGTGGCTCCGGGATCGCGACGCCGGAGCCGCTGCCGGGCGGAGGCTGGCGCGCCGAGAGACAGATCGTGCTCGGCGCGCAGATCCCCGGCTATCCCTGAGCGGGGTGTGCGCGCTCAGGGGAAGCCGATCGTCGAGGTCATGCCGTTCGACGAGCTGAGCGCGAGCGTCGGCGCGAGCTCGATCTGCAGCACTTGCTGGTGCACGAAGCCACCGGCGAGGAAGCTGCCGTTCGGGATCGGGAACGACGCCGAGGCGATGCCGGCGTTGACCGGCATGGTGAAGCTCAGGTCGAGCGCGCAGAGGAAGTCGCAGCCCGGCAGGCCCGCGGGGCCGATCACCGAGAGCGGGATCTGGATCTGCGAGAAGCCGACGACGCCGAGCGCGAAGCCGCCGGGGGCGATGCCGCTCGCGGCGAAGTCGAAGTTCGCTCCGATCCAGGGGCGGTCGTTGGGGAAGACGCTGGCGAGCGCCACGGGACCGGCGCTGCCGCTGCAGCCGTTGCCGTAGGCCACCGCGGAGGCGACGGGCGTCGCCTGGTAGGCGCAGAGGCCGGTCGTCGTGCCCGTGCCCGACGGGTTCTGCCCGCTCAGCTTGTAGACCTTGCCGAGCGCGGGCACGTACGCGGCGAAGTAGCGGCTCGCGCGCCCGATCACCGGATCGGCGACGTTGAAGGTCGCCGCGCCGTAGAGGACCCACTGATTGGTGCGGCTGTCGAATTCGCTGCACCAGGTCGAAGGCGAGCCATCCCACGCCGAGGGGAGCGTGTTGTCGATCACGCGGAGGCCGTTGCCGCCCTGCAGCACGACGCGCCGGCGGATCTGGTCGTAGACCGCTTGGTTCCCTACGCAGCCGTGCGGAAAGGTCTGCGAGCCGTCGTTGAGCTGCACCCAGTTGCCGGCCTGGAGGGCCCAGACATCGAGCGCGTTGGTGCCAGTGGGAACGGCCGGGTTGGTGACGCCGGCGCACAGGAGCACGTCGCCCATCTCGGGGCGCGAGACGAGGCTGTGCTGACGGCGCGCGCTGGGAGCCGTGGCCGGGTTGAGCTGCGTCCACGAGCCGTTCGAGAAGAGCCAGGTGTCGTTCGCGAGAGCCGCGGGAATGGCCACGTCACCGCCGAAGAGGATCATGCCGCCCGTGCTCGCATCCCAGCTCATCGCCGAGAAGCGGCGAGGCGACGGCGAGACGGCGAGCGACGGCGTGAGATCGGTCCAGGCGTTCGTCTGCGGATCCCATTCCCAGGTGTCGCCGAGCAGCGTCGTCGGAACCGCGGGGCCGCCGACGAGACCGGTGCCGGTGTCGCCGCCGAAGACCATCAGCTTATTGGTCGAGAAGTTCCACGCGACGCACGCGCCGCCGCGCGCGGTGGGGACGGTCGTGGCCGCGGTGTCGCCGTTCCGCAGGGTCCAGCTCGTGCCGTTGTACTCGTAGAGGGCGTTGTGGACCGTCGTGTTGGCGTTGCCGTTGCGCCCGCCGAAGACGTAGAGGTGCGTGTTGCTCGCCGCACCCGGGTTCTCGCGGCGCTGCGTCGGATTGACCACGCCCGAAACCAGGCTCCACGCGGCGCGAGGCGCCGTGCGTGGGATGGGGTTCGGGCTGGGGAGCTGCGCGGCGGCGGGGGCGGCGGCGAGCGCTAGGAGGGCGAGGGCGCGGGGCGTGATTGTCATGAGGTGATCTCGGAGCAGCGGATGGACGGGTGAGGTGCGGCCGCACCTCCACCGGTGCTTTGCCGCCACGTACGCTATCGGGGTTCGGAATCCCGATTTCCTATCCGCTCGTCCGCTCCACTAGCCGTGGAGCAGCGCGCCGATCCGCGCGCGCTCTTCGCCGCCGAGCTCGATCCCGAAGATCGCCAGCGACTCCCGCATGTGCTCCGCGGACTGCGTGCCGGTCAGCGGGGCGCAGCCTTCGAGGGTGAGCCAGCGGAAGAGGATCTGCGCCGGCGTCGCCGCGCGGTGCGCCGCGATCGAGCGGACGGTCGGGTGCGCGAGGAGGCGAGGATTCGCCGAGAGGGTCCAGAAGCTCTGATAGAGGATGCCGCGCTCCTTGCAGTAGGCGCGCAGCTCGCGGTCGTAGCCGGTCTCCGCGTAGAAGCGGTTCTGCAAGACGCTCGGCGCGAGCTCGTGCGCTTCGCAGAGCCAGCGCAGCTCGCGCAGGTCGTAGCAGTTGCTGAGGCCGAGCTGCCGCACGCGCTGCCCGTCGCAGAGCGCCTGCATCGCGCGCCACACCTCGCTCGTCTGCGCGCGCGTCGCGAGCGGCGAGTGCAGGACCAGCGCGTCGAGATAGGTGGTGCGCAGGTTCCGGAGCGAGCGCGCAAACGACTGCGCGACCTGCTCGGAGAGCGGCGCGCGCGGGTCATAGGGGATGCGCCGCGGATCTTGCCCGTCGACGGAGGTGAACTTGGTCTGCAGGTAGAGCTCTTCGCGGCGGAGCACACGGCGAGAGAGCGCGTCGGCGATCGCCTCGCCGACGCGCTCTTCGTCGTAGTGCTTCGGCTGACACGCCGTGTCGATGCCGCGAAAGCCCGCAGCTAGGGCCTGCGCGACGAGCTCCGCCGTGCGCTCCTTCTTCCACGCCGTGCCGTAGATCAGCTGCGGCACGCGGACGCCGCTCGCGGCGGTGAACCAGTCGAGCGCGCTCAAGGGGCGCGACCGCTCAGCTCTTCGCGCTCTTGCCCTGCGGCTGCGCTTCGGTGTCGAAGAGCAGCGAATCGACGCTCAATCGCCCTGGCCCGTAGACCCAGATCCAGAGCAGGAAGAGCAGATAGAAGAACGCGTGGATGTCGATGAGCTGCCTCTTGCCGTCGAAGGCGAAGGCCGCGCTCATGTCGCCGCCGTGCGCGGAGATCAGAGCGACGACCATCACCATGCTCAAGATCGCGGCGAAGGGGCGCGTCAGCAGGCCGAGAGCGATGGCCGCGCCACCGACGAGCTCGAGGCCGCCGACGAACGGCGCTTGGATCGAGGCCATCGGGATGCCGAGGCCCTCGAAGTTCTTCGTGACGTTCTCGAGGTCGGCGAGCTTGCCCTTGCCGGCAAAGAAGAACGAGAGCCCGAGGGCGAGCCGCGTGATGAGGACGATGAGGAAGGCGAGGGGGCGCACCATGCTGGCGCACAGGCGATCGAGCTTCTGTACGAACGTATTCATCGATTGTCTCCGTGAGACCGCGAGCGGAGCCGCCGCGGGTGACGACCAAGAGGACGCAGCAGGAGGGACCGGCATTACACCGCGCCGCGCCGTGTGGAACGACGGGGAGGCATCCGGCGCGGCTCGTTCGGGCCCGAAGCGTTCGGGCCCGGAGGAGGAAAGCCCTGCGCAACCCCGGCCCGCCCCCGAACGGCGCGAGCCGTCAGCTCCCGCGAAGCGGCACGAGCCGGCAGCTCGCACGAAACGGCACGAGCCGTCAGCTGTTTGCCGACGGCTCGTGTTCCGGGGTTGGAGACGAAGGGGATCGAACCCTCGACCTTCGCATTGCGAACGCGACGCTCTCCCAGCTGAGCTACGTCCCCGGGCAGAAAAGGGCCGGGAGTGTATGCAGGAGGCTTGCCGGAGGCAACGATCCACGCGACCCTTTTTCGCGATGCGCCGACTCCTCCGCAGCAGCACCCTCTCCGCCTTCGCCCTGGCCGGCCTCGCCGCTCCGCTCGCGGCGCAGGGGGCCGTGCGCCAGCTCGCGCTCCAGCTCTATCCCGGGGGGCACCTCGATCTCGAGACCGGCGTCGTGCTCAGCGTCGAGCGCTTCGGCGAGGCGCGCGCGGACCTAGCGCTGAAGGGGCTCGCGATCCCCGGCAAGGTGGCGCCCGACGGCATGCTGCAGCTCGAGCCGCTCGGCGGCGCGAAGCTCGCGCGGCTGCCCTTCGGCTCGCGTGCCGAGGTCGAGAAGCTCTTCGCGCTTCCGATCGATGGCCTGCGGGCCGAGCCGGAGGCGCTGGGTTCGGGAGGCGGCTTCGTGCTGCAGAGCGCGGAGGGGCACTACGCTCGTCTCTGGCTCCGCGCGCTGCCGACCGGCGGCGTCGAGCTCCGCGCCGTCGTCGAGGACGCGGGGATCCCGCGTTTCTCGCCGCCGCCCGCCGACTTCCGCATCGAGATCGAAGGCTCCCAACGCCGCCTGCGCTGGACCTCGGGCGGGCGCAAGCACCTCTTGCGGCGCGCGCCGTTCGGTACGGCGGGTGACGATCTGAAGCCGGAGGCCGGCGCGCTCGAGCTCGAGATCGCCGGCGACGCGCATCTCGACGCGAGCGCCGATCCCGCGCGCTGCTATCGCTACGAGCTCGTGCCCTTGCTCGAGGGTGGGAAGAGCGGCCTCGCGGCCGAAGCGCTGGCGCTGCCCGTCGCGCAGGGCGCAGGCGAGACTTGGCGCGCGACGATCGGCAACGGCAGCGAGCTCGACCTCTACGAAGCGCGCGTCGCCGGCCGCAACGTGCACCTCCGCGTGCTGCAGATCTACGACAGCGGGCTGCAGCTCGAGCCCGGCTCCGGGGGCGGGATCCTCGACGCGCGCTTCGCCTCGGCGAGCGATGGCGCGCTCGTCGTCGGCGAGGACGGCTTCGCGATCCAGCAGCTCTTCCTGCAGCCGGAGGGCGAAGCGCTGGTGCGCACCGCGGAGGGGCTCCTCGGCCGCGTGCGTTTGCTGCGTCTCGGGGGCAAGGGCCGCGCCGGCTTCGAAGCCGAGCTCGAGCTCGAGCTCGCGCCGCCGGGTGCCGACGGCTTCCTGCGCGCGCCGCAGGCTCCGCGCCTCGAGTGGAAGAACGGGCGCGTGCTGGCCGAGTGGAAGCACCCTCACGCCGCGAGCGAGCTCGCGCGGCGCAAGCGCGGCGGCGCGCTCGAGCGCCTGCCCTGCCCGCCCGACGCCAAGAGCTTCGAGGACGCTCCGCCAGCGGGCGAGCTCAGCGCCGAGTACCTCGTGCGCGGTCTCGATCGGGACGGTCGGCGCTCTCCGTGGTCGCCGCCGTGCACGGTGCTGCTGGTCGACCCGCAGGACGGGCCGCGCCTCTACTCGCTGGTCGAGGAGAGCGTGCGCTCTCTCGCGAGCGAGAGCGACGAGCTGCGCGCCGAAGGCGAGCGCCGCCTGCGCTTGCTCGGCTCGCTCGCGCAGGACGCGCTGCAGAAGCTCGCGGATGCCGGAGGCGAAGCCGGCGAGGCCGCGCGCTCGATGCTGCAGGAGCTGCAGGGCGCGGATGGAAGCGCGGACGCCGATGCCGATCCCGGCAGCGCGCAGGCGCGCCTGCAGCTCGAGCTCCAAGGCCTGCCTCCCGAGCTGCGCGCCGCGGCACTCGCCGAGCGCCGCGGCGAGCGGCTCTACGAAGCGCTGATCGGCGGCGCGGAAGCCGATCCCTCCACTCCGGAGCGCAGCGCGCTGCGCCGCTCGCTCGCGGGCGGCGACAGCGACGGCCTGCTCCGCCGCACGCTGGACGCGTGGCAGCGCCAGGGCGAGGGCGATTGGGCCGGCGCCGAGCTCCGCTCCTCGACGCCGCTCGCCGAGCGCAGCGCGCGCTACGGCTTCGATGCGGCGCAGGTCGAGCAGCGCTTGCAGGCGGCCGCGAGCGGGCAGCGCGCGCATGTCGCGCGCTGGATCGCGAGCTGGGCCAGCACGCGCGCTCCGCACGAAGCCTGGGCGCTGCTCACCTGGGCCGAGCTCGTCGCCGCCGACGAGCGCGCCGAGTGGCCGCTCGTGCGCGCGGGGCTCGAGCTCTTCGCGGGAGCCGAGCTCGCGAGTCCGGCGCTGCGGCGCGCGACGCGCTTGGCCGAGCTCTCGGGCGAGCGCGCGCGTTGCCGCGCGCTGCGCAAGCTGGGCGCGCTCTTCACCGCTCCGCTCTCCGTCGAGCAGACGATCGTCGCGACGCCCGAGCAAGGCCTCGTTCATCTCGCCGAGCTGGTGCAGCGCGCGGAGCCCGGCACGCGCATCGTGCTCGAGCCGGGGCGCTACGAAGAAGATCCGTCGCACGGCCCCGTCTCGCTGCGGGGCCAGAGCGTGCGCATCGAGGCGCGCGAGATCGGCAGCGTCGAGATCGCCTCGCCCTTGCTCCTCGATGGCGCGCACGAGCTCGTGCTCGCCGGAGTCGTGCTGCGCGGCACGCAGGGCTACGGCCTCCAGATCATGCGCTCGAGCTGCACGCTGGAGCAGGTGCGCATCGACGGCGGCAGCGCGGGGCTCCACTTCAGCGAGTCCTTCGTCTGGCTGCGCGGCTGCCAGCTCCTCGGGCGGCCGAACGCGACGGGTGTCCTCCTCCGCGAAGGCGTGCTCGGCATGGAGCGTTGCCTCGTCGACGGCTTCCAGATCGCGGTCCAGGCGCAGGGGCACGCGCAGATCCTGCTCTCGCGCTGCGTGCTCTCCGATCTGGCCTTCGCCGTCGCGCGCGGCAATGGCGACGGCAGCTCTCTCTACGCCGACCGCTGCGCCGTGCTGGGCAACGCGCGGCAAGTGTTCACGAACTTCCCGCAAGGCGCCGTCGCACGCTTGTTGCTCGCCGGAGTCGGCCAGCCCGGCGCTTCGCTCGGCGAGGGCTTCGCGGTGGATGCCGGCACGCTGATCGAGGTCGACGGTACGAACGCCGCGCAGTGGGGCGGTGCGAAGCTCCAGCCCGGCGTCGCCGCCTGGTTCGACGCGCGGTGAACGACGCGGAACGCGCCGCGCTGCGCGCCATCGCGTCGCGGCTCGCTGGCGACACGAGCTATCGCGCCGCGATCCTCTCCGAGCTCGAGCGCGGGCAGTTCCGCGAGTTCCGCCGCTACTGGGCCTTCGAGGAGGAGGCTTGGGTTTCGAAGCACCTCGACGAGGTGCGCCGCCGCGCGGAGCTGCTAGAGGTTCTCGCGCTCTACGCGCCGATCGCGAACGCGCGCGTGCTCGTCATCGGCGCGGGCTTCGGCGCCGAAGCGGTGGCGCTCGCGCGCGCGGGAGCGCGCGTCGCGGCGCTCGACCTCGATCGCGAGCTCCTGCGCTTCGTCGGCCGCCGCGCGCGCGAGCACGACGCGCGCTGCGCACGCTTCGTCGGCGATGGCCTCCGCCCGCCGTTCCGCGCGGCGAGCTTCGATTGGGTTCTGCTGCGCCAAGTGTTGGAGCACGTGCCGCGCGCACGCCAGGCGCCGCTCCTCGCCGCGGCCGGTGCACTGCTCCGGCCCGGCGGCCATCTCTTCGTCGACACGCCGAATCGCCGCGACCCGATCGATCGCCACGACACAGGACTGCCCTTCGTGCATTGGCTGCCGCGTGCGCTGCGCGTGCGCATCGCGAAGCGCCTCGGGCGCGCGGTGCCGACCTATGAGGCCGGCGCTGATGGCGCGCAGGTACACGTGCATGACTTCGCGACCTTGCGCGAGGTGCGCCGCGCGCTGCCGGGCTTCGAGATGTGCTCGCGCTACAAGGAGTATCCGAGCGTCGCGGCGTGGGCGGAGCTGCGTGCGCGCGAGGGGCGCCGACCGAGCGCTGTGAGGCGGGCGGCGCTCGAGGTGGGGGTGCGGTGGCTCGGGCTCGCGGGGTGGGTGCCGATACGGGTGGTGCTCCGGCGAACGGGAGAATGACTCGAGCGCCTCGCTCTCGGTTTTCCTACTGAGGTATCCCCAAGATCGTTCGATCGCCGCCCGACTCGAGGAATCGCTGCCACCGTTCTTCTGGTAACTGATACTGAGGCCCCAGCGACCATTCTGTGTTGAGGCCGAGCTTCTCGACGGTGAGGGTCTGCTGATTGGTCGCTCGGGCTGTATCGCGCAGGTGATCGACCTCCAGCTCGAAACGCAGAGTGATCCTCCAACCGTCGGGCCATTTGTGGCAGGCATAGAAAGCGGTCGTTCCGTACTCCCCCGTGAAGTACGAGATGCCGTGCTCCGCGCGTGGAAACGCGCGCTGGAACTGCTTGGCGACCGGATCGTTTCTCCAGACCCAGGCGCTCGTCTGCTCGTGGTCTCCGTAGCCGCACGAGGCGAACGCGGAGACCGCGGCCCAGATTCCGAGTTGGGTGATAGGTCGCATCGTCATGCAAGAGCTCCGACGAGTGTGGAGTGAGAGGAGAATGATCGGCGATTGGCGATGAGGCAGCATGGGCGCAGGTGTTCGATGCTCGCCATCGCGGCAGGGTGCGGTGGAGAGACGGCGGGAGCGGGAGGCCCACGATCTCGCGGGTCCGACGGGGGCAGCCCGCGCGTTCGATGAATGGGCCGGCTGGACCGCCAAACGGAATCATGGGGCGCCAATACGGCTAGGTCGGCGGTGCCTCCTACGCCGCGCTCGACGCTTCTCCGCCGCCCTCCTATCCTGAGCAACTTTCGCAGGGGCCACCGGGATCCGGAGAAGCCCCTCGCGCGAACCACGGCCCGACGGTCCCTGGCCAGGGGCCTGGGCCCCCGCTCCCGCTCGAGGCGCTTCCGGCGCCCTACTCCCATGACCGAAGTCGTCCTGCTCAGCGCCTGCCGTACCGCGATCGGCAGGTTCCAAGGTTCGCTCGCGGGCTTCCGCGCCCCCGAGCTCGGCGCCATCGCCGTGCGCGAGGCGGTGAAGCGGGCCGGCATCGAGGCGAGCGCGGTGCAGGAGGTGATCCTCGGCAACGTGCTGCAGGCCGGCGTCGGGCAGAACCCCGCGCGTCAAGCAGCGCGCGCTGCGGGCATCCCCGATGCGGTGGGGGCCTTCACCGTGAACAAGGTGTGCGGCTCGGGCCTGAAGTCGGTGATGCTCGCCGCGCAGGCGATCCGCGCGGGCGACGCGCAGTGCATCGTGGCGGGCGGCATGGAGTCGATGTCGCGCGCTCCGTATCTGCTCCCGCAGGCGCGCGAAGGTCAGCGCCTGGGCCACGGCCAGCTCGTCGACGCGATGATCCACGACGGGCTCTGGGACATCTACAACGACTTCCACATGGGCATGACCGCGGAGCTCGTCGCGAAGAAGTACGAGATCTCGCGCGCGGAGCAGGACGCGTTCAGCGCGCGCTCGCAGGCGCGGGCCGCCGCGGCGCAGGCGGCCGGCAAGTTCGCGAAGGAGATCATCCCGGTCGCGATCCCGCAGAAGAAGGGCGACCCGCTGCTCTTCCAGACCGACGAAGGCGTGCGCGCGGAGTCGACCGCAGAGGCGCTCAGCAAGCTCCGGCCCGCGTTCCAGAAGGACGGCGGCACGGTGACGGCCGGGAACGCCTCGACGATCAACGACGGCGCCGCGGCGCTGGTCGTCGCCAGCGCCGATTGGGCCGCGAAGCAGGGCTTAAAGCCGCTCGCGCGCATCGTGACCTACGGCACCGGCGGCTGCGCGCCGGAGTGGGTGATGATGGCCCCGCAGATGTGCGTGCAGGGCATCCTGCAGAAGATGAAGGTCGGCATCGACCACTTCGATCTCGTCGAGCTGAACGAGGCCTTCGCCGTCGCTTCGATCGCGCTGCAGCGCGAGCTCGGCATCGATCCCGAGCGGCTGAACGTGCACGGCGGCGCCGTGGCGCTCGGCCATCCGATCGGCGCCTCGGGGGCGCGCATCCTCGTGACGCTACTGCACGCGTTGGCCGATCGCGGCAAGCAGCGCGGCCTCGCGGCCCTCTGCCTCGGGGGCGGAAACGCCGTCGGGGTCGCCATCGAGCGCTTGTGAATCCGGCCGCCGCGTCGATTGCGACGCGGCGCGGTGTTTTCTGGCGCGGCGTCGGGAACGATGCAACGCTCTGAGCCGGCGCGACGCAGGTCGCGCGGCGTGTCGCGATCGAGCTGCGACGCACGACCTCACTTCCAACCCCTCTTCTCTTCGCGCATCCTTCCGACGATGAGCCAGCCGTTCCAGAAGGTCGCCGTGATCGGCGCCGGGACCATGGGCAACGGGATCGCCCAGACCTTCGCCACCTACGGGTGTGAGGTCGCCCTGATCGACACCTTCCCCGCGGGTCTCGAGCGCGGGGTGATGACCATCGCGAAGAGCCTCGCGAAGTTCGTCGAGAAGGAGAAGCTGACCGCCACCGAGCGTGACGCGGTGCTCGCGCGCATCCGCGCGAGCGGCAAGCTCGAGGACGCGGCGAGCGCGCAGCTCGTGGTCGAGGCCGTGCCCGAGAAGATCGAGCTGAAGCGCGAGATCTTCACGGCGCTGGATCGGATCACCAGGCCCGAGTGCGTGCTCTCGACCAACACCTCGTCGATCTCGATCACCGAGATCGCGGCCGCGACGAAGCGCAGCTCGAAGGTGATCGGGATGCACTTCATGAACCCCGTCCCGCTGATGAAGCTGGTCGAGGTGATCCGCGGCCAGGACACCGACGAGGCGACGACCCAGGCGGTGCTCGCCTCCTCGCGCGCGCTCGGCAAGGAGCCGGTGGTCGTCGCCGACTACCCGGGCTTCATCTCGAACCGCGTCCTGATGCCGATGATCAACGAAGCGATCTTCGCGCTCATGGAGGGGGTCGCCGATGCCGAAGGCATCGATACGGTGATGAAGCTGGGGATGAACCACCCGATGGGGCCGCTCACCCTCGCCGACTTCATCGGCCTCGACGTCTGCTTGAACATCCTCGAGGTCCTGCAAGAGGGCTTCGGCGATCCGCGCTACCGCCCCTGCCCGCTGCTGCGCCGCATGGTCGCGGCGGGGCACCTCGGGCGGAAGACCGGTCGCGGCTTCTACCAGTACTGAGTTCTGGATCACGGAGCCCTGGATCCACGGGACCAGAGCTCGACCGACCCACGCAAGGCGACCCGCGACCGATCGCGCCGAGAGCGGCGCAGCCGAGAGGCAGGAAGGAGCCCACGAGATGCACTTCGCGCTCGAGAACGAACTCGACCTGATCCGCCAGACCGCCGCCGAGTTCGCGACCAGCGAGCTCGAGCCCAACGCCGCGCGTTGGGATGCCGAGGAACGCTTCCCGCGCGAGGCGATCGCGAAGGCCGCGGAGCTCGGCTTCCTCGGGATGACCGTCCCGGAGGCCTACGGCGGCTCCGAGCTCGGGAACTTGGCACTCTGCGTGGTGCTGGAGGAGCTGAACCGCGCCTGCGCCTCGACCGGCGTCACGGTGAGCGTGCACAACTCGCTCGTCTGCACGCCGCTCGCGAAGTTCGGCACGGAGGCGCAGAAGCAGAAGTTCCTGCCCGGGCTCGCCTCGGGCGAGATCTTGGGCGCTTACTCGCTCACCGAGCCGCAGGCCGGCTCCGACGCGGCGAACCAGCAGACCTTCGCCGAGCGCCGCGGCGACGAGTACGTGATCAACGGCACCAAGATCTGGGTGACCTCCGGCGATGAAGCCGGGCTCGTGCTGCTCTACGCGCGCACCGATCGCGCCGAGCGCTCGAAGGGGATCAGCGCCTTCCTCGTCGATCGCCGCGATCCGCGTTCGGCGGGGCTCCGCATCGGCACGAAGGAGAAGAAGATGGGCATCCGCGGCTCCAGCACCGTGGAGCTCGTCTGCGACGACCTGCGCGTGCCCGCGGATCACGTGCTCGGGAAGCCCGGCGATGGCTTCAAGATCGCGCTCGACACCCTGGACGGCGGCCGCATCGGCATCGCGTCGCAGGCGGTCGGCATCGGGCGCGCTTGCTTGGAGGCCTCGATCAAGTACTCGAAGGAGCGCCAGCAGTTCGGCAAGGCGATCGGCGACTTCCAGGCGATCCAGTGGAAGCTCGCGGACATGGCCACCGAGCTCGACGCGGCGCGCCTGCTCGTGCATCGCGCGGCTTGGCTGCGCGAC
The DNA here is from genome assembly GCA_016719295.1 of Planctomycetota bacterium. Classification (GTDB taxonomy): domain Bacteria; phylum Planctomycetota; class UBA1135; order UBA1135; family JADKAF01; genus JADKAF01. Next base: position 3,060,584 of record JADKAF010000001.1, on the reverse strand, counting down.
CGCGGCGAGCGCTGCACCGCGCAGGCGGCGATGGCGAAGCTCTTCGCTTCCAAGGCCGCGAATCGCGCCGCCGACGAAGCGGTGCAGATCCACGGCGGGGCGGGCTACACGACCGATTTCCCGGTCGAGCGCTTCTTCCGCGACGCGCGCATCACCGAGATCTACGAAGGCGCCACCGACATCCAGCGCCTGGTCATCGCCCGCTCGCTGCTCGGGTAGGTCGCCGTGAGGGGGAGTGCCGTGGTGGAACGCGCCGAAGGGGATCTGCTCGAGCGCTTCGCGCGCGGCGAGCGGACCGCGTGCGCGCGTCTCATCACGCTCGCCGAAGCGCGCGATCCGCGCTTCGCGGCGCTCTACGATCGCCTCGCGGCACGGACCGGCCACGCGCATCGCGTGGGGCTCACCGGTCCGCCTGGTGCCGGGAAGAGCAGCGTCGTCGATCAGCTCCTGCGCCACTGGCGCGAAGCCGACCTCGGCAAGATCGGCGTCGTCGCGGTCGACCCCTCGAGCCCGTTCAGCGGAGGCGCCTTGCTCGGCGATCGCGTGCGCATGAGCTCGCGCCTCGGCGACCCGCAGGTGTTCATCCGCTCGATGGCCTCGCGCGACGCGCATGGCGGCTTGGCGCACGCTTCGGTGGAAGCCTGCGACGTGCTCGACGCGTGGGGCGCGGAGCGCGTGCTCCTCGAGACGGTCGGCGTCGGGCAGGTCGAGTACGAGGTCTCGCGCGTCTGCGACACCACGGTCGTCGTGCTGCATCCCGGCAGCGGCGACTCGGTGCAGGCGATGAAAGCCGGGCTGCTCGAGCTCGCGCACGTGTTCGCGATCAACAAGGACGATCAGCCGGGCGGCGAGCGCTTGGCGGCCGATCTCGAGGAGATGCTGGAGCTCCGCAGCGACCTCGTGCGCGAGCGCGCGCTCCTCGGGTGGAAGCCCCCCGTGCTGCGCGTCTCCGCGCGCGAGGGCCGCGGCATCGACGCGCTGGCGAACGCCATCGACGCGCATCGCCGCGAGCTCGAGCGTCAGGGCGCGTTCGCGGAAGTGCGCCGCGAGCGCCGCGCCGCGCATGTGCGCGCGCTGGTCGAAGCCACGCTGCACGCGCGCTTCTTTGGCAGCGGTCGCGGCGCGGGCGAGCTCGGTGAGGAGCTCGAGCGCGGGCTCGACGCCGGCGAAGGACCGTATGCGCTGGCCGCGCGCCTCTGCGCGCGCATCAGCGGCGAGGAGCAGCAGCGATGAAGCCAGAGGCCCCCTCGGCGAAGAAGATCCGCGTGCTGATCGCGAAGCCCGGCCTGGACGGGCACGACCGCGGCGCGAAGGTGATCGCCAGCGCGCTGCGCGACCGCGGCTTCGAGGTGATCTACACCGGCCTCCACCAGACGCCCGAGATGATCGTCGAGGCGGCGGTGCAGGAGGACGTCGACGCGATCGGCCTCTCGATCCTGTCCGGGGCGCACATGGCGCTCTTCCCCAAGGTGAAGCGCCTCCTCGACGAGGCCGGCCTCTCCCACGTGCTGCTCACCGGCGGCGGGATCATCCCCGCCGAGGACGCGCGCGCGCTGGAAGCGCAGGGCTTCGCCAAGCTCTTCGGGCCCGGGACGTCCACCAGCGAAGTCTGTGAGTACATCGAGCGCGCCGTCCGCGAGCGCTCGTCGGCAGGCTCGGCGTAAGGCCGCGCCCGGAGTGATTGTTCGATGACCAGCGAGACGAGCAGCATGACCACCACCTTCGACCTCACCGACGAGCAGCAGATGATCCGCGAGACGGTGCGCAAGTTCGCCCTCGAGGAGATCGAGCCGATCGCCGCCGAGATCGACGAGACGCGCCGCTTCCCGATGGAGACCTGGCGCAAGATGGCCGAGCTCGGCCTCTGCGGCATCCCGATCTCCGAGGAGTACGGGGGCGCTGGCCTCGACACGCTGAGCTACATCATCGCGGTCGAGGAGATCTCGCGCGTCTGCGCCTCGACGGGGCTCACCCTCGCGGCGCACGTCTCGCTCGGGACCTATCCGATCTACGCGTGGGGCTCCGAGAGCCTGAAGCGGAAGTACGTGCCGGCTCTCGCGAGCGGCGAGGAGCTCGGCGGCTACGGCCTCACCGAGCCGGGCGCGGGCTCGGACTCCGGTGGCACGAAGACGACGGCCGTGCGGAAGGGCGACCGCTACGTGCTGAATGGCCGGAAGTGCTTCATCACCAACGCGACCTACGCGAAGAGCCTGATCTGCACCGCCGTCACCGACCCGAGCAGGGGTGCCAAGGGCATCTCCGCGTTCGTCGTCGAGCGCGCATTCCCGGGCTTCTCGATCGAGAAGGGCGAGGTGAAGCTCGGCATGCGCGGCTCCGACTGGGCCTCGCTGGTCTTCGAAGATTGCGAGGTGCCGGCGGAGAACGTCGTCGGGCCCGAGGGCGAAGGCTTCAAGACCTTCATGAAGACGCTGGACGGCGGGCGCATCTCGATCGGCGCGCTCGCACTCGGCATCGCGCAGGGCGCGATGGACAAGGCGGTCGCGTTCGCCAATGAGCGCGTGACCTTCGGCAAGAAGCTGCACGAGCACCAGGCGGTCGCGTTCAAGCTCGCCGACATGGCGGTGCAGGTCGAAGCCGCGCGCCACCTGGTCTACCACTCGGCGCGCTTGAAGGACGCGGGCCGGCCCTTCGGTCGCGAGTCGGCGATGGCGAAGCTCTACGCCTCCGAGGCCGCGATGAAGGTCGCCTACGACGCGATCCAGATCTACGGCGGCAACGGCTACTCGCGTGAGTACCCGGTCGAGCGCTACCTGCGCGACGCGAAGCTCTGCACGATCGGCGAAGGCACGAGCGAGATCCAGCGCCTCGTGATCTCGCGCGCGATGCTGAAGAGCCTCTGAGAGGCTGCACAGGAAGCGGTGATGCGGCTTCTCGGATGTCTGCCGGCGCAGCGCCTGACGGCGCTGCAGCCCATTCGTGCGCGCTGCTTGCGCACTCTCTGACATGCGCGCCCCCGAGCGCGTGATCTCCCTCTGCCCGAGCGTCACGGAGACCCTCTTTTCACTCGGGCTCGAGCGACGCATCGTCGGGCGCACGCGCTGGTGCGTCGAGCCGGCGGAGCGCGTCGCCGCCGTGCCGACGGTGGGGGGTACGAAGAACCCCGACCTCGACGCGCTCTGCGCGCTGGCACCCGAGCTCGTGCTCCTCAACGAAGAGGAGAATCGCCGCGAGGACGCCGAGTCGCTCGAAGCGCGCGGCCTCCGCACGCGCTCGCACTTCCCGCGCGATGTCGAGGGCGCGCGCGCGATGGTCGAGGACCTCGGCGCGCTGCTCGGCTGCGAGGCGGCGAGCGCGCGCCTCGCCGCGGAGATCGACGCCGAGCTCCGCGCGACCCGCGAGGCCGCGGCGCGCCTTCCGCGCCGCCAGGTCGCGTATCTCATCTGGCGCCGCCCCTGGATGGCGATCGGCGGCGGAACCTACATCGGAGCGCTCCTCGCCGAGGCTGGCCTCGACAACGTGCTCGGGGCCGAGAGCGCCGTGCGCTATCCCGAGGTCGACCTGCGGGCGCTCGTGGCCTCGGGAGCCGAGGCTCTGCTGCTCTCCTCGGAGCCCTATCCCTTCGCCGCGAAGCACTTGGCGGAGGCCGCGGAGCAGAGCGGCTTGCCTCCCGAGCGTCTCTTTCTCGTCGATGGCCAGGCCCTCTCCTGGTACGGGGCGCGGACCCCGCGGGGCCTGCGCGCGGCGCGCGAGCTCATGGAAAAGCTCGTCCTGCTTTTCCCAAGGGGGATGGCGGAGCGGTAGATTTCCGCGCCTCCGCCATGGGTCTCCTCTTCTTCGCCATCTTGTTCCTCGTCTGGAACGCCGCCACCTGCGCGCTCTTCGCGCTCGACAAGCGGCTCCATTTCCTGCGGGGACAGAACGCCATCGCCGCCACCGTCGTCACCGGCATGCTGGGCGGCGGGCCGGGGCTCTATTTCGCCTCGCGCTGGACGGGGCACTACGCGAAGCGCCTGAACTCGACCCTGATCTGCCTCGCGATCTGGGGCTTCTTCCTCTTCCACGTGGTCGCCTACATGACCGCGCGGGGGCTCCTGGGCTACCTCGTCGCGGCGGCGGCGTGGCAGGCGGCGGTCTCGGCGCTGTCGTTCCTGCTCGTCGTCTGGGACAAGCGTCAGGCCGAGCGCGGGGCCGGTAAGGAAGGGCGCATCGCCGAGCGCGACTTCGTCATCCTCGCCCTCTGCGGGGGCTTCTTCGGAGTCTCGACCGGCTTCCGCTCGATGCGCCACAAGACGAAGCACGGCGCCTTGCTCACGCGCACCACGCTGGCGGGCCTCGCCGGGTTCGGGATCGTCGCCGCGATCCTGCTCGTGCCGCAGTTGTAGAGAGCGCGCGCGACGCGGAGAATCTCCGGCCTTCACGTTCCCCGACAGGCCGGATCTCTCCATGCGCTTCTCTCAAGTCTTCCTGTACACGCTGCGCGATGTCCCCGCCGACGCGGAGGTCCGCTCGCACGCCCTGCTCGCGCAGGCGGGCTTCATCCAGAAGCTGATGGCCGGCGTCTACACCTACGCGCCGCCGATGTGGAGGACGCTGCAGAAGATCTCGCAGATCGTGCGCGAGGAGCTGAACGCGCAGGGCGCGCAGGAGGCCATGCTGCCGATCCTCCAGCCGCGCGAGATCTGGGAGGAGAGCGGGCGCTGGGAGCGCTACGTGCGCGACGGGATCCTCTTCACCTTGCAGGACCGGAAGGAATCCGACGCGTGCCTCGGGCCCACGCACGAGGAGGTCGTCACGACGATGGTGAAGCGCGCGGTGCGCTCCTACAAGCAGCTCCCGCTGAACCTCTATCAGATCCAGACCAAGTTCCGCGACGAGATCCGCCCGCGCTTCGGCCTGATGCGCGGCCGCGAGTTCATCATGAAGGACGCCTACTCCTTCGATGTCGATGCGGCCGGGCTCGACGTCGCCTACGCGAAGATGCGCGTCGCCTACACGAACATCTTCCGGCGCTGCGGCCTGAACTTCACCATCGTGCAGGCCGACGCGGGCGCGATCGGCGGGACGGGCGGCTCCGAGGAGTTCATGGTCGATGCCGCGACGGGCGAGGACGCGATCCTCGTCTGCCGCACGAGCGGCTACGCCGCCAACGTGGAGAAGGCCACCTCGCGCCGCCCCGCGGTGCCCTCGCGCGGCGAGCCGAAGCCCATGCGCCGCGAGTCCACGCCCGGGATCAAGACGGTGGAGGCGCTGCACGGCATGTTCCCGGACATCCTGCCGGGGCAGATGGTGAAGACCGTGCTCTACGTCGCCACCTACGCCGATAAGCTCCAGGACGTCGCCGTGATGATGCGCGGCGACCGCGACGTGAACGAGGTCAAGCTCGCGAACCACCTGGGCGCCCTCGCCGTGAAGCTCGCCGAAGAAGCCGACGTCCGCCGCATGACCGGCGCCGACCCCGGCTTCGCCGGCCCGATCGGCCTCCGCGCGGGTACGCGCCTCCTCGCCGACGGCTCGACCGAGGGCCTCCGCAACTTCCTCTGCGGCGCCAACGCGACGGGCTACCACCTGCTCGACGTGAACATCCCGCGCGACCTCCCGCAGCCCGAGCTCGGCGACTTCGATACGGCGATGGCCGGCGACGGCTGCCCGATCTCCGACGGTACGCTCGAGGTCACCCGCGGCATCGAGGTCGGCCACATCTTCAAGCTCGGCACCAAGTACTCCGAGGCGATGAAGGCCACCTTCATCGGCGAGGACGGCAAGGACCATCCCTTCGTCATGGGCTGCTACGGCATCGGCGTCTCCCGCATCGCCGCGAGCGCCATCGAGCAGAACCACGACGAGAAGGGGATGATCTGGCCGCTGCCGATCGCGCCCTGGCACTGCGAAGTCGTGCAGGTCGTCTTCAAGGACGCCCTCCAACGCGAGATCGCCGAGAAGCTCTCTACCGAGCTCGAGGCGGCGGGGGTCGACGTGCTCTACGACGATCGCAATCTGAGCCCCGGCGTGAAGTTCGGCGACGCCGACCTGATCGGTCTCCCGTACCGCATCACCGTGGGCCGCGACGCCGCCCAAGGTCAGGTCGAGTTCGTCGAGCGCCGCACCGGCGCCACCGAGAAGATGTCGATCGAAGCTGCGAAGCAGCGGATGATCGATCTCGTCCGCGCCACCCGCTGACCCCACGGCACAGTAAGGCTGCCTGGCGCCCTTGCTCGATCCTCGAGCGCGCTGGCGCACCGTTCGAGCGCGTTTCACCTCGGCCGCTCGAGCGCTCGCCGTCCGGCTTCGGTCGTGCGGTATCTCTGCTTGGAGCTCCGGGGCTTCTCGGGGATGGTTCGCTCCAAGAGCTGGGCTTTCAGGAGCGGCGCCAGGATCTGTTCGCGGAACCGGGTTCGGTTCGAGGATGCGGTCGTGCCCATCAGTTCGGGCAACGACCGAGGGACATCCGCGAAGTGGAGGATCCGAACTTGGGACTCACTTAGGACAGACTTGGGACGCACTTGGGACGGACTTGGGACGGAGGCTTCCTCGGGCGCCACCGTCACTCGGAAGGTCACCGTCACCACCCCGCCCTCCTGCTTGAACTCCGGAGGCGCGATGCCGTAGGCCTGACAGGCTTCGATCACGCGGTTCGTACCGCGTCCCCAGACCTCGACGGCTCCCGTGCGGTGGAAGGCGCCGGCGATCGACGGGTTCCGGCGGATGGACGGATGCTCGCCCGAGAGCATCTCGGCGCGGATGCCCTCGGGGAAGTCGCCGACGCTGCGCACCTCGATCCGATCGTCGAAGACGGCGACGGCGACATAGGAGCTCGCGCGGCGGAAGTCGCGGTGGATGATCGCGTTCAGGAGCACCTCGCGCAGCGCTTCGGCGGGCACGGGGAGCCGATCGACGCGCTCGATGCGGCCCTTCGGGAAGTGCGCGGCGAGGGGCAGCGTGCGATCGAGCCAGGCGATCGCTTCGCGGACCATCGCGAAGGCGTGCAGATGCTCTTGCTTGTTGTCGAGGATGTCGCCGGTGATCTTCGAGCCGCGGAAGCGACCGAGCTTCAGCAGTGCTTGCGGGTAGTCGGGGAGGAAGCGTCTGCCGTAGAGCATCTGCGCTGCCTGCGTGAGGACGGTGCCGACGCGCAGCCCGAGCCGGTCCAAGATGTCGCCGGGATCCATGCTCGTCCCTGCCGAGAGGCGGCGCTGCTCGATCGCGATCTGTCGCGTCCGCAGGATCTCCTCGTGGTCGAGATCTTCGAGGCGGACACCGATGGCGGGCTGGTTCTCCCAGCGCTGCCGGCAGTGATTCCGCTCGAGCAAGAGCCGCGCGTACTCTCCTTGCGGCATGACGGCGTTCGTGGAACCCATCCGCCGATAGGCCCGCCCCTCGAAGAGGAACGGCGCTGACTCCAGCGCCGAGGGGGCCACGAGCACGAAGACGGCGTGTCGTGCATCGAGATCGATGCGGTCGACCTCGATGTGCGCCGGTGGCTCGATGCGACCCAGCATTGCCGCGAGGTCGCGAAGCGTGAGGTCCGAGACCTGCTGGCCGACGATCCGCCCGTCGGGGGTGACGCCGATCACGACTCGGCCGCCCTCGCCGTTCAGGAACGCGCAGAGAGAGGCGCCTGCGCGGCGGAGCTCCGCGGTCGAGCGCTTGAGCTCGAGCGTTGCTCCCTCGCCCTGTGCGAGGAGAGACGCGAGAGCGGCGAGAGGGGACACGGGCGATCCTCGGAGCGGTGGTCCCCTGGCGCGATGGGGAGGAACCGTGCACCCGTCGAGGGCGCAGCTCGGCAGCGCTCGGCGAGGAGCGCCGGTACGGCTCGGATCGCTCGGGGAGATCCGAGCGAAGCGGACGGCCCCCGCGCCAGGGTTTTCGGAGGTCTCTGCCGTTGCGATCGGCGTGACGAAAACGTGTGCCCGCGGTCACGTCCGCGCCTGAAAAAGGGCGTCACGCAGGATGCTGCGCGCGATTCGCGTGGTGCCTGGGCAACAGAGCCCTCCACTCCGGCCACCATCCTCGGCGAGATCGAGGCGGTTTCCGGCCCGCGCTTCCCTTCCGCCGGAATCCGCCCCAGCATCTCGCGCCGCTCGCTCGTAGCCCATGCTCTCGCGCGAAGCGCAGCGCCCGATCCCGTCCTCGTTCCGAGCGAAGCCCCTGATGCCTTCCCTTCCGTTGCGCCAGGCCCTCGTCCTGGCCTCGTTCGCTTTCGTTCCGTCCGTGGTGCTCGGGCAGCAGCCCGAGCGGAGCCCCCATGCGGGGATGCTGCGGACCCCCGATGTCAGCGCGACGCAGATCGCGTTCGTGTATGCGAACGACCTCTGGGTCGTCGCGCGCGACGGCGGGCTCGCGGTGCCGCTCGCCTCGCCGCCCGGGCCCGAGAGCACGCCGCGCTTCTCACCCGATGGGCAGTCGATCGCCTTCGTCGGGAACTACGAGGGGAACCGCGATCTCTACGTGATCCCCGTCGCGGGCGGCGCGGCCCTGCGCGTGACGCACCACCCCGATGGCGAGCAGCTCTACGACTGGACCGCGCAGGGCGAGCTCCTGTTCTCGTCGGCGGGGTTCAGCGATCTCGGCCGCAAATCGCAGCTCTTCCGCGTCGGGCCGCAGGGCGGCCTGCCGACGCCGCTGCCGGTGCCCTACGGCGCGAACGCGTCGCTCTCGGCCGACGGACGCTGGCTCGCGTACACGCCGCACTCGCATGACGGGCGCACGTGGAAGCGCTATCGCGGCGGCATGGCGACCGATGTGCTGCTCTTCGATCTGCAAGCGCAGACCGCCGAGAAGATCACCGACTGGGAAGGGACCGATTCGCAGCCGATGTGGAACGGCAGCGAGCTCTGGTACCTCTCCGACGCGGGGACCGAGCATCGCCTGAACCTCTTCCGCTACGACCCGCGCACGAAGCAGCGGGAGCAGATCACTCGCTACGCCGACTACGACGTGAAGTGGCCGGCGATGGGGCCGGGTACGAACGGCAAGGGCGAGATCGTCTTCCAGCTCGGGAAGGACCTCGTGCTGCTCGACTGCGCGACGAAGGCCACGCGCGTCGTGAAGATCTCCATCCCCGGCGATCGCGCAACGCTGCGGCCGCAGAGCTATGACGCCGCGGAGACCATCCAGGGCTGGGATCTCTCGCCCTCGGCGAAGCGCGTGGTCGTCGAGGCGCGCGGCGACATCTGGACGCTGCCCGCGAAGGACGGTCCGCCGCGGAATCTCACGCGCACGCCGGGCATCGCCGATCGCGCGCCCGCGTGGAGCCCCGATGGGAAGTGGGTGGCCTACTTCTCCGATCGCGACGGCGAGTACGACCTCTGCGTGACGTTGGCGGACGGCAAGGGCGAGACGAAGAAGCTCGCCGAGCTCGGGCCCGGCTTCCGCTCGAGCACGGTCTGGTCGCCGGACTCGAAGCACATCGCCTACACGGATCAGGCCTGGACGCTGTGGGTCCACACGCTCGACGGCGCGACCCGCGCGGTCGACGCGAACCCTGCGTTCGCGCAGCCGCAGTTCGACTGGGCGCCGGACTCGCGCTGGATCGCGTACTCGCGCGCCCATGAGGCGAGCCAGCAGAGCACGCTCTGGATCTGGAGTGTCGAGAGCGGTGAGACGAAGCGCGTGACCTCCGGCATGTTCGCCGACGCGCGGCCCGTGTTCGATCGCAAGGGCGAGTGGCTCTACCACCTGAGCGATCGCGCGTTCAACGCGACGTACTCTTCGCTGGATACGACCTTCATCTACGGCGGCAGCGAGGTCGTGATGGCCGTGCCGCTGCGGAAGGATGTGAAGCTGCCTTGGGCGCCGAAGAGCGACGAGGAGGGCGGTCCGGAAGCGGAGAAGAAGGACGGCGACAAGAAGGATGGGGACGCCGCCGAGAAGAAGCCGGAGGGTGGTAAGCCCGCGGCCGATCCCGTGAGCGGCGAGTGGAAGGGCGAAGCGCAGATCGGCGCACCCGTGAATCGCACGGACACGATCAGCTTCCGCCTCGAGCTCGCCGCCGACGGCAGCGTGACCGGTTCGGCTTCGATGCAGGGCGAGACGATCTCCATCACCGGCGGACGCTACGACGCCGCGAGCGGGACGCTGCGCTTCTCGATCACCGATCCCGACGGGATGCAGTGGAGCTTCGAGGGCACCATCAAGGGCGATACGCTCGAAGGTCAGGCGACCTCGGCGCAAGCGCCGATGACGGTGAAGGTCACCGCACGGCGCGAGAGCTCCTCCGGGGGTGTCGCTTCGAGCGGCGATGCGGCGGCGAAGCAAGACGGGGCAAAGAAGGACGACGCGAAGAAGGACGAGGCGAAGAAGCCGAAGGTCGAGCCGTTCGCGATCGACTTCGAGGGCTTCGAGCAGCGCGCGATCCAGCTCCCGATCGCCGCGGGCGCGTTCGGCTCGCTGGCCGTGAACCACAAGGGCGACCTGCTCTACGGCCGCCGCGCGAAGGGCCTCGATGGCAACGCGTCCGGCATCTTCCTCTTCTCGCTCACCGACGACGACAAGAAGGAGCAGAGCGTCGCATCCGGCGGCGCGGGCTTCGCCATCTCCGCCGATGGCAAGAAGATCCTCGTCGTCCAGGGCCGCGGCGCTTCGATCGCCGATGCCTCGGCCGGCGCCAAGCTCGAAGCGGTGCCGACGAAGGGCATGAGCGTCACGGTGGAGCCGCGCGTCGAGTGGATGCAGCTCTACACCGACACCTGGCGCATCTTCCGCGACTACTTCTACGACCCGAACATGCACGGGGTGGACTGGGCCGCGGTGCGCGCGGCCTACGCGCCGATGATCGCGGACTGCGCCTCGCGCGAGGACGTCGACTACGTGCTCGGTGAGCTCGTCGCCGAGCTGAACGTCGGTCACGCCTACATCCAGGGCGGCGGCAACCGCGATAGCCAGCCGCAGAAGGGCGTCGGCATGCTCGGCTGCGACTTCGCCCTGGAGAACGGCGCGTATCGCATCGCGCGCATCTACGGCGGCGCCGCGTGGGACAGCGACGCGCGCGGCCCGCTCGCCGAGGCCGGCGTCGACGTGAAGGTCGGCGATTACCTGCTCGCGGTGGATCGCCTGCCGGTCGACGTGAAGCTCGATCCGTGGGCCGCGTTCGTCGATCGGGCCGGGCGCACCGTGATGCTGACGGTGAGCAGCGAGCCCGCGATGAACGAGAAGGCGCGCGAGGTGCTCGTGCGCACGATCGGCAGCGATTCGAGCCTGCGCTATCGCGCCGGCATCGAGGCGCGCCGCCGCTGGGTCGAGGAGCAGAGCGGCGGCAAGGTCGGCTACATCTACGTCCCCAACACGGGCGTCGACGGGCAGACCGATCTCTTCCGCCAGTTCTACGGCCAAGCGCACCTGCCGGCGCTGCTGATCGACGAGCGCTGGAACGGCGGTGGCCAGATCCCGACGCGCTTCATCGAGCTCTTGGGCCGCAAGCAGACGAACGCGTGGGCCGTGCGAGCGGGTCGCGACTGGCAGTGGCCTCCGGATGCCCACTTCGGTCCGAAGGCGATGCTGATCAACGGCCTCGCGGGCTCGGGCGGAGACGCGTTCCCGCACTACTTCCGCCAGGCCGGGCTCGGCAAGCTGATCGGCGCGCGCACCTGGGGCGGATTGGTCGGCATCTCGGGCAACCCGAGCCTGATCGACGGCGGCAGCATCCGCGTCCCGACCTTCGCGTTCTACGAGAACGACGGGACCTGGGGCATCGAAGGCCACGGCGTCGATCCCGACTTCCCGGTATGGGACGACCCGGCGGCGTTCGCGCGCGGCATCGATCCGCAGCTCGACTTCGCGGTGAAGCACCTGCTCGCGGAGCTCGAGCGCGCGCCGCATCGCAAACCCGCGCGGCCGGCCTATCCGAACCGCCGCGGCATGGGCCTCCCCGACTCCGACAAGTAGGGCGCGCGCCTGCGCTGCCCGCTCCGGGCCCGCTCGCCCGCCGCGTGGCTCGCGCCGCGCGGCGGGTGCGCGGGCCTCGCCGTTCTCCGGCGGGGAGCGCCGCGTTGTGAGAGGGTGCCTTTTCCGCGAGAATCCCCACCTCCCCGCATTCGCAGGCTCCGACGATGCTCGATACCGAGGTGCTCGCTCCGACTCATCCCGTCCGCATCGTGACGACGGCGGCGCTCTTCGATGGCCATGACGCCGCGATCAACGTGATGCGGCGTATCCTCCAGGCCAGCGGCGCCGAGGTGATCCACCTCGGCCACAACCGCTCGGTCGAGGAGGTGGCCGAGGCCGCCGTGCAGGAGGACGCCCAGGGCGTCGCCATCACGAGCTATCAGGGCGGCCACATGGAGTACTTCACGTACATGCGCGAGCGCCTCGACGCGAAGGGCGGGAAGCACGTGCGCATCTACGGCGGCGGCGGCGGTGTCATCGTGCCGCAGGAGATCGAGGAGCTGCACCGCCGCGGCATCGACCGCATCTTCTCGCCCGACGACGGCAGGAAGATGGGCCTCCAGGGCATGATCAACGCGGTGATCGCGGGCTGCGACTTCGATGTCGCGGGGCGCGAGCCGATGGTGGGGGAATCGAGCTACGCCGCCCTCGCGCGCCGCATCACGCAGGTGGAGCTCGGGCGCCTCGATCCCGTGCACCTGAAGCTGCGGCCGGGCCAGAAGCGCGCGCCGGTGATCGGCTTGACCGGCACCGGGGGGGCGGGGAAGTCCAGCCTCAGCGATGAGCTCGTGCGGCGCTTCCTGCACGACTTCCCCACGAAGCGCATCGCCGTGATCTGCGTCGATCCGAGCAAGCGCAAGACCGGTGGGGCGCTGCTCGGCGACCGCATCCGTTTCAACTCGCTCCAAGGCGAGCGCGTGTTCATGCGCTCGCTCGCGACGCGCGCGGCGCGCGGCGAGGTGAGCGGCGCGCTGAAGCCGGTGATCGACGTCGTGCAGGCGAACGGCTTCGATCTCGTGCTCGTCGAGACCGCCGGGATCGGGCAGGGCGACAGCGAGATCACCGAGCTCAGCGACCTCTCGCTCTACGTGATGACCAGCGAGTACGGCGCGCCGAGCCAGCTCGAGAAGATCGAGATGCTCGACCACGCGGACTTCGTGGTGATCAACAAGTTCACCCGCCGCGGCTCGGAGGACGCGCTGCGCGAGGTGCGGAAGCAGTTCGCGCGCGGGCGGCGTCGCTTCGACGCTCCGGTCGAGAAGCTGCCGGTCTTCGGTACGAGCGCCGCGCACTTCAACGACAGCGGTGTCAACGCGCTGTACGCGAACCTGATCCACGCGCTGAACCAGCGCTTCCAGCTCGCCTGGCAGTCGCGCTACGAGCTCAGCGATCAGCGCCAGACCGACACCTCGCAGCACGTGATCCCGCCCGGTCGCGAGCGCTACCTCGCCGAGGTCGCGAGCCAGGCGCGGAGCTATCGGGCCGAGGCTCGGCAGCAGGCCGAGGCGGCCTCGCGCGCGGATGCGCTGCGCACGGCCCTCTCGCTGCTGGGCCACGATCTCGGTGCAGGCTGGAAGCCCGTCGAGGAGGCGGCGATCGCCGCCGCGCCGGCTCATCTGAGCGCGCTGCTCGGCGCGTGGAACCAGGAGCTTCGTTCCCTCGACGAGCGCTCGCTCGAGCTGCTCCGCACCTGGCCGCAGTGGGAGGAGCGCTACCGTTCGCAGCAGTTCGTCTACTCCGTGCGCGGCAAGGAGGTGCGCGTCGACAACTACCGCGAGAGCCTCTCCGAGCTGCAGGTGCCGAAGGTCGCGCGCCCGCGCTATCGCAACGCGGGGGACCGGCTCTACTGGCGCCTCACCGAGAACGTGCCGGGCGAGTTCCCGTACACGGCGGGGACCTTCCCGTTCAAGCGGCAGGCCGAGGATCCGACGCGCATGTTCGCCGGTGAGGGACCGAGCGAACGGACGAATCGGCGCTTCCACCTGCTCGCCGGAGGTCAGCCCGCGGCCAGGCTCTCGACCGCGTTCGACTCGATCACGCTCTACGGCGAGGATCCGGCGCCGCGGCCCGACATCTACGGCAAGATCGGCGAGAGCGGCGTCGCGATCTTCACCGTCGAGGAAGCCGAGCAGCTCTACGCGGGCTTCGACCTCTGCGCGCCGACGACCTCGGTTTCGATGACGATCAACGGGCCGGCGCCCACCGTGCTCGCGTTCTTCCTGAACGCGGCGATCCGGCAGCGCTGCCGCGTGTGGCTGCGCGACCAGGGGCGGCTCTCGATCAGCGCCGAGCAGTGCTTCCAGCCGGATCGGCTGCGCGGCGCACGCTGGAGCGATGTGCGCGGCTTGATGAGCGATGCAGAGTATTCACGTTGCCGCGCCGAGGCGCTCTCGGCGGTGCGCGGCACGGTGCAGGCCGACATCCTGAAGGAGGATCAGGGCCAGAACACCTGCATCTTCTCGACGGAGTTCTCTCTGAAGGTGATGGGGGACGTACAGCAGTTCTTCATCGACCAGGACGTGCGGAACTTCTACAGCGTCTCGATCTCGGGCTACCACATCGCCGAGGCCGGGGCGAACCCGATCCACCAGCTCGCGTTCACCCTGGCGAACGGTTTCACCTACGTCGAGTACTACCGCTCGCGCGGGATGGCGATCGACGACTTCGCGCCGAACCTCTCGTTCTTCTTCTCGAACGGGATGGACCCCGAGTACACGGTGATCGGGCGCGTCGCGCGGCGCATCTGGGCGGTCGCGATGGACCAGATCTACGGCGGCAATGCCCGCTCGCAGATGCTGAAGTACCACATCCAGACCTCCGGTCGCTCGCTGCACGCGATGGAGATCCAGTTCAACGATATCCGTACGACCTTGCAGGCGCTGCTCGCGACCTTCGACAACGCGCAGAGCCTGCACACCAACGCCTACGACGAGGCGATCACGACGCCGACGGAGGAGTCGGTGCGCCGCGCGATGGCGATCCAGCTCATCATCAACCGCGAGTTCGGCCTCGTGAACTGCGAGAACGCGCTGCAGGGCTCGTTCGTCCTCGAGGAGCTGACCGATCTCGTCGAGGAGGCGGTGCTGCAGGAGTTCGATCGCATCTCCGAGCGCGGCGGCGTCCTCGGCGCGATGGAGCTCCAGTACCAGCGCGGCCAGATCCAGGACGACTCGCTGAAGTACGAGCGCCTGAAGCACTCGGGCGAGCTGCCGATCATCGGCGTGAACACCTTCCTGCCGAAGAGCGCCGAGCAGGCCTCGCAGCCGCGCGACATCGAGCTCCGCCGCGCGACGCCCGAGGAGAAGCAGGACTGCATCGGCCGCCTCGCGCGTTTCCACAGCGAGCACGCCGCCGCCGCTCCGGGCGCGATCGAGCGCCTGCAGCACGTCGCCCTCTCCGGCGGCAACCTCTTCGCCGAGCTGATGCTCGCCGTCGAGCACCTGAGCCTCGGCCAGATCACCCGCTCCCTCTACGCCGCCGGCGGCGAGTACCGCCGCAACCTCTAGAAACCGAACGTACGGTGCCAGAGCAAATTTCTCCGGTTAGCAACCGGAGAGTGAGGTTGTTGGTTCAACGGCTGACGCCGTTGAGACCGTGCTCTGGCACCGTACGTTCGGTTTCAGCGCGCGCCGGTGAGGCCGAGGAGGCGGAGGGCGAAGGAGTCGCGCTCGCCGATCGGGAGCTCGGGGACGGAGAGGACGGGGTAGCCGAGCTCTTCGTAGGTCGCGCGCAGGTGATCGCGGATGCGCAGCGAGTCTTCGTAGGTGCTCGTGCGGCCCGAGCTCAGGCGGCGATCGAAGGTGGAGAGGGTATCGAGCAGGAGGACCGCGGTATAGCGCTTCGGGCGCGTCGCCTCCAGCAGCCAGCGCGGCGGCTCGACGCCCTTGTAGCGGCAGTAGCCGATGGAGTCGGGAAGGCCGCGATCGGCGAAGAGGACTTCGCCCGCGCCGAGCGCAACGACTCGCTCTTGCGCCTCCTGCTCGCGCGCGACCCGATCTTGGAACTCGACCGCGTGAGCGAGGCGCCAAGCGCGTTGGCCCTCGACGCCGAGCTCGGCGTTCAGCGCGTCGATCACTCGAATCGCGGCTTCGGGCAAGGTGCGGAAGCCGCGCGCGGCGAGGCGCTCCAGCAGCGAGGTCTTGCCGGAGTAGGGGCCTCCGGTGATCACGATCCAGCGGCCCTGCGTGCTCATCGAGCTTCGGGAGTGTCTTTCTCGGTGGTGGAGAGGGGCGGAACGCCTACCTCGCGCTCCTGCGGTGCGGCTTGCTGAGTGCGCGGCTCCACCGCGCAGGCGCCGCTCATTCAGGTCGAGACGCCGAAGCGCGGCAGGACGAAGCGCATCAG
Organism: Planctomycetota bacterium; assembly: GCA_016719295.1. Classification (GTDB taxonomy): domain Bacteria; phylum Planctomycetota; class UBA1135; order UBA1135; family JADKAF01; genus JADKAF01. Next base: position 3,044,399 of record JADKAF010000001.1, on the reverse strand, counting down.
CACCACATACACCGCGAGGAACGCCAGAGTGAAGAGGAAAGTCTCCATCGCCGCCTTGAGGCCCTTGCTTGTGATCGCAGACATGCTTGCGTAGCCTAGCTGCCCTTTTCGTCGGAGTCTCGTCTCGCCGATGCGCTTCCGCGCGTTCCTCTCGCTGGCGCTCTACGCGCTGGCCTTCGTGCTCGGTCCCGGGCTGCACCAAGTGCTGCCCGCGGGGGCCTGCACGGACTGCGTCGGGGAGCATCGCGCGCCGAGCCCCGAGCCGGGGAGCTGCTGCGCTCACGACCACGCCCCGGCGGAGCGAGAGCCGGCGCCTGGCGATGCGCCGCGCCCCGCCGAAGAGGATCACGAGCATTGCCCGGACCACTGCGGCGTCTGCCGCGTAGTCCACGGCACGGCGCAGGCCGTGCCTGAGCTCGCCCTCGGCGAGGTCCTCGAGGCGCTGGTTCCGCCGGTCTCTGCGCCGCCCGCCTCGGAGCCGCGGGCCATCCACGCACGTCCGCGCGCCGCTAGAGCGCCCCCGCTTCTCGGCTGATCGAGCGTTTCCTTTCGATCCTCACCGAGAACCCGCGAGGAGGGACCCATGCGTCCTCATCGTACGAGCGGCCGCGTCCTGGCCGCCGGGTGGCGTTGTGTCGTGGGCCTGGCAGCGCTGCATTCGATGCTGCTCTCGCCCCTCGCCGCCCAAGAGGCGCCCGCCGAGGGCGTGCTAGAGGACGAGCTGCGGAAGATCCGCGAAGAGATGGAGCGGATGCGCGCGGGCTACGAAGCGCGCATCTCCGAGCTCGAGCGCCAGATGAAGGAGCGTTCACCTGCCGGTGCCGCCGGCGACGCGAAGGGCGAGCAAGACGCCGCGAGCGAGCTCGACGATGCGCTCGCCGAGCTGGATCAAGCCCTGCTCCAATCCGACGATCCGGCGCGCACGCGACTCAGCCAGACCACGCGCTTCGACGACTTCTTCAACCCGTCGATCAGCGCGGTGCTCGACTTCTCCGCGAGCGCCAGCACGCTCGACGATAGCTGGGAGGACTACGACCAGCTCCGCTTCCGCGTCGGCGAGATCGGCATGGCCGCCGAGCTCGATCCGTATGCCCGCGCCTACGCGGTCTTCGAGTTCGAGGAGGAAGAGGCCCACGTCGCGGAGTTCGCCGGCATCTTCGACCTGGCTCGCATCGCCGAGTACTCGAACGGCCGCTTCAAGGCCGGGCGCTACTTCCTCGACCTCGATCCGCTGAACCGCCAGCACGAGCACGAATACGCCTTCGTGCAGCAGCCCGCCGTGAAGATCGAGATGTTCGGCGGGAATTCACTCGGGAACGGCATCGAGTACCACGACTGGTTCCCGGTGGGGGACTCCCCGCTGCGCTTCTCGCTCGGCGTCGCGAGCAGCGTCGAGGGGCACAATCACACCGAGGCGGGCGGCGAGCACCACGACGACGACGAGGCCGAGCCGTTCGGCAGCCGCGGCTTCGAGGACCTCGCCTACACCGCCCGTGTCGCCTGGAACACGGACCTCTCACAGGACGATCGCCTGACGATCGGCGGGTCGGTCTTCTACGCCCCGCGCCTGCGCGAGTTCGAGCTCGATCCCGGCCCGCCGGAGGAGACGGTGGCGCACGACACGCGGAAGCTGATCGAGGAGCTGGACCTCAGCCTGCAGCGGAACACGCCGCAGGGCACGGGCTTCACCTTCACGACGGCGGTCTTCGCGCTGCAAGGGCGCTTCGTCGACGAAGCGACGGACACTCGCTTCGACGAGTCGAGCTTCGGCGGCTACTCCTGGTACGAGAACCGCTTCCACCTCCAGTGGGGCGCCGGTGTCGCCTTCGACTGGTCGCAGAGCTCCACCGACAACGACCAGAAGCTCTATCAGTACTCCGCGTTCCTGAACTGGTATCCCAGCGAGACGCATCGCTTGCGCTTGCAGTACCAGTACTCGGACACGGATCCCTTCGACGGCGCGCGCTACCAGCAGGACTTCCACGCGGTCTTCCTGCAGTGGACCGTCGTGCTCGGCTCCCACAACCACGGCCTGAGCTGGTGAGGACGAATGCCATGCTGAGCACTGCCTTTCGCGCGCTGATTACACTCGCGCTCTGTGCGGCGACGACCTGGTCGCAGGCCGAGAAGCTGCACTGCGTCACCACCATCCCCGACCTCGCGGACTTCGTGCGCGAGATCGGCGGAGACGAGGTCACGGTGGAGTCCTTGGCCACGGGCGCCGAGGACCTCCACAACGTCCCCGTGCGTCCGACCTTCCTCGTCCGGCTCCAGCGGGCCGATGTCTTCTTCCAGCTCGGCCTCGACGCCGAGGAAGCGTGGGTTCCCGCCCTGCTCGAGCAGTGCCGGAACCCGCGCATTCAGCCGGGCAAGCCCGGCTTCGTGAACGGCGCCTGGAAGATCACGCCCCTCGAGGTGCCGGACTCGCTGAATCGCTCGCTCGGGAACCTCCATCCGCGCGGCAACCCGCACTTCAACATCGATCCGCTGCGCGGGCGCCAGCTCGTGATCAACGTGGCGACGGGCTTGATCCGCGTGCGCCCCGAGAAGGAGGACTACTTCAAGCAGCGCTTCGCGGCGTACAGCGCGAAGCTGAAGGCCAAGATCGAAGAGTGGGCCGAGCTCGCGAAGCCGCTGAAGGGGAAGGAGCTCATCACCTTCCACCGCGACCTCTCCTACCTCGCCGATCGCTACGGCTTCGTCGTCGTCGGCACCGTCGAGCCCAGAGTCGGCATCCCGCCGACGGGACCACACGTCGCGCGGCTGATCGAGCTCATGAAGGAGCGCCAAGTGAAGGTGGTCGCGGCGGGCCACTACTACGCGGCGCGTATGCCCGGTTCGATCGCCGAGGAGACGGGCTGCAAGGTGGTCACGACCTCGCTCTACGTGAACGGCGTCCCCGAGGCGTCGAGCTACCTCGCGATGGTCGACTACAACCTGAAGACGCTGCTGCGCGCCTTCGACTTGCCGACGGAGCTGCCGCCGAAGGAAGCGGCTTCGAAGAAGGACGGCGAGTGAGCTCGCCCAGTCTCGCGCTCGAGCTCCGCGGCGCGTCCTTCGGCTACGAGGGACGCGCCGTGCTGCAGGGGATCGATCTCGAGCTCGAGCGCGGGATCTGCTACGGCCTCGTCGGGCCGAACGGCGCGGGCAAGACGACCTTGCTGCGCGGCCTCCTCGGCTCGCTCGTCGCTCTCGCGGGAACCCGCGTGCAACACGTGCAGCGCCTGCGCTACGTCCCGCAGCGCGAGACCCTCGATGCGGCTTGGCCGCTCCGCGTGCAGGACGTCGTCGAGACCGGGGCCTACGATCGCCTCGACCTCTGGGGGCGCCTGCCGCGTGCGGCGCGCGAGCGAGCGCGTGCCGCGCTCCGCGAGCTCGGCCTGGACGATCTGCGCTGCCGCTCGTTCTCGGAGCTCTCCGGCGGGCAGCGGCAGCGCGTGCTGCTCGCGCGCGCCCTCGCCGGCGAGCCGGAAGCGCTGCTCCTCGACGAGCCCACGAGCGGCGTCGACGAGGAGAGCAGCGCGCACATCTTGGAGCTCCTGCAGCGCCTCGCGCGCGAGCGCGGGCTCTGCATCGCGGTCGTCTCCCATCAGCGCGAGGCGCTCGAAGCCAGCGTGGACCGGCTCTTCGCCTTGCGCCACGGCGCGTTGCGCGAAGTCGAGCGGGGAGTGCCGGCGCGCACGGAGGAGCCGCGATGAACACTTGGCATCTGCTGCTCGCGAGCGAGAGCTCGCTCAGTGCTTGGGAGTACGCGCAGCGCTTTCCGCAGGTCTTCTTCGCCGCGCTGCTCTTCGGCTTCGTCTGTCCGCTCGTCGGCAGCTATCTCCTGCTGCGCCGGATGACGATGCTCGCGCTGGCGCTGCCGCAGCTCTGCATGGCGGGGATCGCCTGTGGGATCTTCTGCGCGCCGTGGATCGCGCCTTGGTTCCTGGACGACCACGGCCACACGCATGGAGCGCACGACCGCGAAGCTCTGCCGGCAGAGGCCGAGGAGCTGCAGAGCGAGCTCGAGCAGCTCGCCGGAGTGGTCGGCTCTGCTGCGGGACCGAGCGCGATCGAGAACGCGCCGCACGACGCTCCGCTGGGAATGGGGCACGAGGTCTTCCATGCCGATCCGCGCTACGAGCTCGCCTGGGCGCTGCTCTCCTCAGGCCTCGGCCTGCTCGTGCTGCAGCTCCTCGGGCGGCGCGGCGTGCTCTCCGCGGACGCGCGCATCGCGGCGCTCTTCGCCGCTGCGAGCGCGCTGACGTTGCTCTTCGTCGCCGAGAGCGGACTCGGGCGCGAGCACGTGGAGCACATCGTGCGCGGCGATCTCGTCGAGATCGCGCGCGCCGACTTCCCGCTCTTCCTCGTGCTCTTCGGAGGTGCCGCGCTCTTCCTCTCGATCTATCGCCGACCGCTGATGCTGATCGGCTGGGATCGCGAGAGCGCGCGCGTGCTCGGCCTGCGCGTCCGACTCTGGGAGCTCGGCTTCTCCGTCGCGGTCGGCGTCGTGATCGGCGTCGGCGTGCTCGTCGCGGGGCCGATCGTGCTTTTCGCATTGCTCGTGCTGCCGACGATCGCCGCGCGGCGCTTCGCGCCGAGCTTCGGCCGCCAGCTCCTGCTGGCGAGCCTCTGCGGGGGAACTGCGACGACGCTCGGCTTCGCCGTCGCGATCCCGCTCGACTGGATCCTCGGTCCGACGATCGCGCTCGCGGCGCTGACGCTGCTCGGCGCCGGCGCCGCGTGCGGTTTCGTGCTCAGCCGATCGTCGTCAGGATGAGCTGCGTCGTGCTGAGCTGCGCCGGCGCACCCGCGCTGCAGCCCGCGCTCCCGCCGTAGTCGACGCCTTGCACGAAGAAGACCGCGCCGACGAGCAGCGGGTCGCAGGGGATCGCGGCCTGGAGGCTCCCGGTCTGCAAGCTCGCGAGATCGGGGAGCACGCGCAGCGAGCAGCCCGCCGAGCAGAGCGGGAAGTTGATCTGCGAGAGGCCGAGGAAGAGGAACGGCAGGCCCTCGACGTTGGTCAGCGCGTAGTGCACGGAGCCGCCGAGGGCGGGAGTGCCGCTCGCCTGCAGGCCGACGTTGCCGCAGCTCGAGCCGATGCCGTAGAAGCTGCCGATGCCGCTCGGGGTCTCCGTGATTCGCAGAGCGACGGCGCCCGTGTTGCCGGCGAACCCGCCGATGCGCACGAGATACGCGCGCCCCATCTCTACGGCGAGGTCGATCCGCGAGCCGTTGAGCGCGCAGCTATCGTCGTTGCAGGCCAGCGTGCTCAGGTTGGAGCAAGGGCCGGTGAAGATCTGCATCACGGTGTCGAAGCTCGCGAGGTTGCAGGTCTCGAAGCGCGCGTTGCCCGAGCAGGGGGCGAGGTAGCGGAACCAGATGTCGTTCGCACCCTGACCGCACGGCCAGGGCGGCTGCGAGCTCGAGGCGCCGCGCGTGTCGTAGGTGGCGCTCGTGCCCGCGAAGACCGGGATCGCGTCACAGCAATCGTTGGCGCCGGTCTGCACGTAGATCGCAGGGATCACCCAGCGCGCATTCGGATCGAGCGCATGCACGTCGACGCGATCGAAGGTGGCCCCGCTCATGTAGAAGTAGCGCGGGCTCGCGGAGCTGGTGTTGCCGGTGATCACCGTCTCCAGCAGCGTGCTGCCGTCATAGAACTCGAGCGCGAAGGCCCCCTGCCAGTCGCCGATCGAGAGGCCGAACGCGCTGCAGCGCGCGAGGTCGAAGCGCGCGTTGAAGGGTTGATAGACGCCGCTCGGCGGGTTCACCAGCGCGATCTGGTTGTTGGCGTTCCGCGCGAGCGCGCGGCCCAGCGTGGTATTCACGTCGTAGACCGAGAGCGGCTGACCGTTCGCGCTCAGCACGACGTTGCGGAGGTTCGCCGGCATGGGCGTGCCTGCGGCGTTCAGCGCGGCGAGGCTCGTCGCGCCGGCTGCGCCGACCGCGTCCATGTCGATCGTGCTGTGCAGGCCGGGGAAGAACGGCATCTCGGTGACTTCGACACCGGTCTCGACCAGAAGCTCGGTGATGACGAAGCCATCCGCGCCGACGCGGCGCAGCTCGACGCGGTCGAAGCTGTTGCCGCTCATGCGAAAGCGCTGCACCGGCGTGCTGCCGAACGTCGACGTGGTGAAGGTCGAGAGCAGGTTCGCGCCGCGATAGAAGTCGAGGATCAGGCTGCCGGCATAGTCGCCGAGGCCGAAGCCGATCTCCGTGCAAGGCGTCGAGAGATCGAGGCGCAGATCGCCGCTGTGGAACGTCCCGCTCGCCTCGATCAGCGCGAGGCCATTTCCATTCCAACCCAGCCCGCGGCCGCGCGCCGCATAGAGGTCATAGGTATCGGTCGTCACGCTCGAGGACGAGAAGCTCAGGTTGGCCAGGCCGACGCTGCAGGGCGAGCCCGCCGTGCGCAGCGTGAGCAGCGAGGTCGGGCCGGCGGGACCGGCGTCATCGATGTCGAGGATCGAGTGCGACACACTGAGCTGCGGGATCGCGCTGATCGTCTGCGCGAAGGTCGGCGCCGCGAGGGCGCACGCGGCGAAGCCGCTGGCGAAGAGTCGAGAGTACATGGGTTCCTCCGTGGGAGTACACGGAGTCCATGCCGTCGCGTGCGTGGAGAAAACGCGCGGCGCCGAATCGCGCGCCGCGCAGCGCACCGGCGCTCCTGCCTACCGCTGATCAGGCGCGCGACGACCCCAGGCTGTGCTCCGCGACGGCGAGGAGCAGCGCGCGGATCTCGCGCTCCGCGGCGGTGAGCTCGGCGTCGTCGCCGGCGAGCGCGGCGCGTTCGCCGCGCGCGATCAGATCCTCGAGGCGGAGCTGCGCTCGATGATGGACGAGCTCGAGGTCCGCGCGCTCGGCCGCGCACTCGCGACCCAGGAGCCGATCGAGAAACGCGAGCGCGAGCAACGCGGGTGCGCCGAGCAGGCCGGCGAAGAGGATCGCGAGCTCGAAGGCCGAGGCCGCGCGCTCATGCGAGCTGACGCCCTTCGCGCCGACGCAGGCGAGCCAGAGCAGGATCGCCGCGAGCGGTAGAGCCGTTTGGAGCTGCGCTGCCGAGCGACCCGCCCAGCTCCGAGCGCGCCAGCCCAAGTCCGCGGCGCTCGGGCCGAAGCGGAAGCCGAAGAGGGCCACGGCGAGCACGACGAGCGAAGCCGCGGGGCGCAGCTCCGCGCGGCCCGAGACCAGGCTCGCTCCGAGGGTGAGCGCGATGGTGGCCCCCGTCAGCAGCGCGATCCAGGCGGTTTCGGCGCAGCGCTCTCGGCAGCGGCGCTGCTCGCTCCCGCGTGAGCGGCTCGCGCTCTCGTCGGCGCCGATCCACGTGCGCAGCTGGGCTCGATACGAGCGGAGGCGCAGCCGCGCCGGCAAGGCCTCGAATGCCGCCGCGACTCGCGGGAGCACGAACGCGACGGAGCTCGTCACGCACGGTGGCGCGGGGATCGTCGAGCGGCTGCCATCGACCCCGCACGCGGCCAGGGCGAACTGCACGCGCACCGCTTCTGCTGCGCGGTGGTAGCCGCGGCTGCGCTCGCGGCGCGCGCTCTTCGTGTGAAGGTAGAAGAGCGCGATGGCGCTAGCGCTCGCGAGCCCGCCGACGAGGAACGCCGCGAGCCGTGCGGACGCCGAGAGATCGCGATGGCCGAAGAGCAGCAGGGCGATCCCTGCGACGATCGCGAGCAAGAGCGTGCGCCCCTCCCGCCGCGGCGCGAGCGCCGCAGCGGCGCGCTCGAGGCACGCGTGCAGGCCGGCGATCTCGCGCAGGTCCACGACGAGCTGCGTTCCGCCCGCGCGCCGCAGCTCCGTCTCGAGCTCGTGCGCCTCGGCGGCGCGGCGCTCGAGCAAGTGCTCGAAGTGCGCCTGCGTCTCCTTCGGCGCGACGCGCGCTTCGTAGCGCTCGAGCTCGAGGAGCGCGTCGAGCTCGAGGAGCGCGTCGAGCTGCCGCGCGAGGCGCTGCTCACGTCGATCGCGCAGCACCTGCGCCGTCGGCGCAGACAGCGGCTCGGCCGTCGCCGCGGAGCGGGACCAATCCAGCGCGTCGAGGAGCAGGCGGATCGGTCCGACCTGCGCCGGCGGCTCGCCTTCCGCGGCAGGTCGCGAGGCCGCGCCGAGCGGGAGATGGAAGAGCGGACCACGGCACGTGCCGAGGCCGCTTGCTCCGTCGGTCGCGAGGAGCGGGGCTCCCGTGAGCCAGCGCTCGACGAGGCGCGCGGCCGGGCTCGGGGCCGCCTCGCCGGCGCCCTCGCAGATCGCGATCAGGATCTGGCTCTGCAGCGCGACCTGCTCCGAGGAGTGCTCGCGGATACGCGCGAGCGGATCCGCCTGCCGCAGCTGCTCGACGACGCTCGCGGCGAGCGGATCCGCCCCCGCCGCGAGGCTCGAGACCAGGACCAGATGGGCTTCCGCGAGCCCGCCCCAGCGCGCGAGCTGCGCGTAGAGGCTCGCGTCGCCGAGCTCCTCGCCGAGACGCGAGCCGAGGCTTCGGCCGCGGTGCTCGGGATCCTCGGCGCTCGCACCGGAGAGCAAGAAGCGGAGGAGCAGGCGCAGCTTGGCCTCGAGCGCGGGTCGCACGCTCGCGGGGATCTCCGTGCGGCCGACGAGGCCGACGATCAGGGCGGGACGCATGAGCTCAACTCTCGCGATGCGGATCGCGCCCGAAGCTGCCGCGCTGCGCGCGGCGCGACCATGAACCAGTGCCGCCGCGGTCCGCGCGGCGCGGCCATGGACTGCGGCAGGGGAGATGCTCCCCTTCGAACGGAGAAGCTAGAGTCCTTGGGGCGCGAACGTCGTGTTCTCGAATCAAGTTCCGAACCCAAGGACTCGTGTCTCAACGGCGTCAGCCGTTGAACCAACCAACATGCCTTTCAACGGCGTCAGCCGTTGAACCAACCAACATGCCTTTCAACGGCGTCAGCCGTTGAACCAGCCAACATGCTAGCGGGGCTGGGGCGAAGCCACGCTAGCTTCTCTGGTCCATCGCCACATAGGTGCGCTTCGTCGCGCCCTGGTAGATCTGGCGCGGTCGGCCGATGCGGAACTGGGGGTCCTTCCGCATCTCGAGCCAGTGCGCGATCCAGCCGGGCAGGCGTCCGAGCGCGAACATCACCGTGAACATGTTCACCGGGATGCCGATCGCCTTGTAGATCACGCCCGAGTAGAAGTCGACGTTCGGGTAGAGGCCGCGGCTCACGAAGTACTCGTCGCGCAGCGCGATCTCCTCGAGCTTCATCGCGATGTCGAGGAGCTGGCTCGAGCCGCCCATGCGCGCGAGGATGCCCGGGCAGAGCTTCTTCAGGATCGCGGCGCGCGGGTCGTAGCTCTTGTAGACGCGATGGCCGAAGCCCATGAGGCGCGTCGTGTCGTTCTTGTCCTTCGCGCGGGTGAGGAACTTCTCGGCGCTGCCTTCGGAAGCGGCGATCTGCTCCAGCATCTCGATGACCTCCTGGTTCGCGCCGCCGTGCAGCGAGCCCCAGAGCGCCGAGATGCCGGCCGAGATGCTGGCGTAGAGGTTCGCGCGCGACGAGCCGACCATGCGCACCGTGCTGGTCGAGCAGTTCTGCTCGTGGTCGGCGTGCAGGATCATCAGCACGTCGAGAGCGCGGGCCACCAGCGGATCGACGTGGTACGGCTCGCAGGGCACCGCGAACATCATCCGCAGGAAGTTCGAGCAGTAATCGAGGTTGTTGCTCGGGTAGATCTGCGGTTGGCCGAGGGAGTGCTTGTAGCTCCGCGCGGCGATGGTGGGGAGCTTCGCGAGCAGGCGGATCACGGAGCGGCGCACTTCCTCGTCGCTCTCGTTCGCCTGATAGAAGGTCGCGAGGGCGCCGACGGCGGCGGCGCAGCTCGGCATCGGGTGAGCGTCCTTGGGGAGCGATCCGAAGAAGCGCGAGAAGTCCTCGTGCAGCATCGTGTGGATCGTCGTCTCCTGCGTGAAGCTCTCCAGCTGGGTCTTCGAGGGCAGCTCGCCCTGGATCAGGAGATAGGCGACCTCGAGGAAGGTGCTCCGCTCGGCGAGCTCTTCGATCGGGTAGCCGCGGTAGCGCAGGATGCCGCGCTCGCCGTCGATGAAGGTGATCGAGCTCTGGCAGGCCCCGGTATTGCCGTAGCCGTTGTCGAGCGTGATCAGGCCCGACGAGGTGCGCAGCTTCGAGATGTCGATCGCGCGCTCGCCCTCGGTGCCGACGTGGACCGGCAGGTCGTAGCTCTTCCCGTCGTACTGCAGCGTGGCCTTGGTGGCCTGAGCGGTCGCGGGCTTCTCTGCGGTGGTCTTCTCAGACATCGGGCGTTCTCGGGGTCTGCTGGAGCCACTCGCCTTGCGGAAGCCACGGGCTCTTGGGGCGGCGCGCTCGACCGATCGGCAGGCTCGGAGGTCCGCTGCGGGGGACGGAATTCCTCGCGTCCGCACCGTCGATTCCTCAGCCTTCCGTGTACACGAGCGCGGCCACTTTTTCCATGCCGCGATCGGGAACTCGCGAGAACTCGATTGCCGTCTGTCGAGAGCGGCTCGTAGGATCCTCCGCCCCTCGCGCGGGGCTGCGTGCTCCGCCGTAGGCCGTTTGGGGACGCGCGAGTTCCGCACCCACCCACCCGCCTCCTCCTCTCTCTCCTCTCGACCTCGGCGTCGATCGCCGACGGTCCGCACCATGACCGAGTCCCATCCCTCCGCGTCGGCGTTGCCGAGCCCGGACCCCCGCGCCGCTTCTTCGTCCTCTCCGTCCGGCCCCGCGCCGCTCTTCGTCGAGGACGCTCAGGCGCCTCAGGCGAGCGGCGGCCAGGCGGCGCCGATCGCCGGGGGCTCCGATGTGATGGAGCGGGCCATGGCGAGCTTCTCGAAGAAGCGCCACCACCCGCACCCTCCGGCCGGGGACGAGGGCCGTGATCGCCGCAGCGGCACGGTGGTCCGTGTCACCAAGGACGAGGCCTTCGTCGATCTCGGGCCGCGCATGCAGGGCGTGATCTCCCTCGTGCACTTCGAGACGCCGCCGCAGGAAGGGCAGGTCTTCGAGTTCTCGCTGCACGGCATGAAGGACGACCTCTGGGTCCTCTCGCGCCGCGATGCGCAGGTCCTCGTCACGCCCTCCGACATCGAGGTCGGCAAGCTGGTGAAGGCGAAGGTCGTCGGCTTCAACACCGGCGGCTTGGAGCTCAAGGTCGGCAACGTGAACGCGTTCATGCCGGCCTCCCAGGTGGATCTGCACCACGTGGAGGACCTCGCGACCTTCGGCGGCCAGACGCTGCTCTGCAAGGTCCTCGAGTTCGAGAACAAGGGCAAGCGCACGCGCGTCACGCTCTCGCGTCGCGCGGTGCTGGCCGCCGAGCGCGACGTGGCTTTGAAGGAATCCGTCGCGACGCTGCAGCCCGGTCAGGTCGTCACCGGCAAGGTGACGCGCCTCGAGCCCTTCGGCGCGTTCGTCGAGATCGCGCCCGGCGTCGAAGGCCTGCTGCACGTCTCCAACCTCTCGCGCCAGCGCGTCGAGGATCCGTCGAAGGTGCTGAGCGTCGGCCAGTCGGTGCAGGCGCAGATCACCGAGATCCAGAAGGGCGGCAAGCGCATCGGGCTCTCGATGAAGGCCCTCGAGGCGAATCCCTGGGACGGCATCGCTGCCCGCTTCGCCGAGGGCACGGTGTTGAAGGGCAAGGTGACGCGCGTCGCCGAATTCGGCGCCTTCATCGAGGTCGAGAAGGGGATCGAGGGGCTCGTCCACATCTCGCAGCTCTCGAGCGAGCGCGTGAACCGCATCAACGACGCGGTGAAGGTCGGCCAGGAGTTCCCGGTGCGCGTCGTGTCGATCGACGCCGAGCGCGAGCGTCTCTCGCTCTCGCGCCTCGACGAGAGGGGCCACGCGATCGGCACCGAGGATGCCGTCGATGCCGCCGAGATCGGCCAGGTTCTGAAGAAGACCCAGGAAGCCCCGCGCGGCATGAGCCTGGGCTCCCTCTTCAAGAAGGCGCTCGAGAAGAAGTAACCCGCGCTCTCGCGCACCAAACCGAACGTACGGTGCCAGAGCAAATTCCTCCGGTTAGCAACCGGAGGAATCTGCTCACTGGTTCAACGGCTGACGCCGTTGAGACGGTGCTCTGGCACCGTACGTTCGGTTTCGCCCGGTCAGTGGGCGGCGGCCGTGGTGCGGAACATGCCCGGGACGTAAGCGACGATGCGGCCGGCGACGGCGCTCGCGGCGACGGTGAGCGGTGAGCCGAGGTAGAGGCGGCCCGGGCCGCTGCGGCCTTGGAAGTTGCGGTTGATCGCCGAGATGGTGGTCTGGTCCGCACGCTCGGAGACGCCGGGGCCGCAGCCGATGCACGCGCCGCAGCCGGGCTCGATCACCTCGACGCCGGCCTTCTCGAAGATCGAGAGATAGCCCTTGCCGCGCGCGTACTCGCGTACGCTCTCGCTGCCGAACTGGATCACCATGCGCACGCCGCGCGCGACCTTCTTCCCCGCGGCGAGCGCCTCGCGCAGCACCTCGGCGTAGAAGTCGAGGTCGTCTTCCTTGCCTGCCGTGCACGAGCCGCCGTAGGCGATGTCGATCTTCACCTCGCCGAGGCTCGCGATCTCCTTGCCGTAGGTCGGATCGCCGGGCTCCGCGACCATCGGGCGGATCGACGAGAGGTCGATCTCGTGCACGCCGCCGGCGTACTGCGCGCCCGGGTCGGGATTCACGAAGCGCTTGGCGAACTCGGGGGCGCTTCCGCCCTTGCGCCGCGCGGCGAGCCACTGGGCCGCGCGCTCGTCGCCTTCGCAGATGCCCGTCTTGGCGGAGCACTCCGTGGCCATGTTGGTCAGCGTCGCGCGCTCGTCCATCGAGAGCGAGACGAGCCCCGGCCCGCCGAACTCCATCACGCGGTCCAAGGTCTCCTCGCGCACGGCATAGGTGGCGAGGATGTGCAGGATCACGTCCTTCGCCGTCGCGCCCTGCTGCAGCGCGCCGGTGAGCTCGAAGCGGATCGACTCGGGCACCTCGACGAAGGTGTAGCCCGCGTGGATCAGCGCGGCGTACTCCGTGGCGCCGACGCCGTAGGCCAGCGCGTTGGAGCCGCCGCCCATGCAGGTGTGCGAGTCGGTCGCCTGGATGAAGTCGCCGGGGTCGATGAACTGCTCGCGCGCGACCTGGTGGCAGATGCCCGGCGAGATCCCGTTCACGGCCGAGTAGTCGCGGACACCCGTATGGCGCTGAAACTCCTTCTGGAGATCGCGCAGCGTCTGGATCTTCGCCGCGAAGGGCGCCATGCGCGGCACGCCGTCGGCGTAGAGCAGGTGATCTTCGAAGACGGCGAACTTGCCCGGGTTCTGCACCGCGTAGTCGTCGCCGAACTCCGCCGCGAGGAAGTAGTGCACCTGCGCGGTGGTGAACTCGTGGCTGTAGCCCCCATCCACCTGCACGAGGCAGGTGTCGCCGGGCTTCACGAAGCCCGCGCCGGCCTTCGCGGTCGCGCCCTTCCCGCCCTTCACGAGATGGCTCGCGACGATCTTCTCGGCCATCGTCATCGCGCGCTTCGCCGTCTGCGGCGGCGGCACCTTGATCTGACCGGTGCGCAGGAGGCGCGCGAAGGGGAAGAGGCCGCCGGCTTCGAGGATCACGCGCGAGACGGGGTCGTAGCGCTGCGTGAACTCCTCGAGCGGGATCTCCTCGCCGTCCTGCAGGCGCTCGAGCAGCTCGTAGCCGCACATGAGCTGGCCCAGGTTCAGGTTGTTGCGCTCGTGGATCGGCGCGAAGGAAGCCGCGACGGCGAGGCGGATGCCGCTCCAGCGCTCGGCCTGAGGCGCCGTCTCGCGCGAAGAGCCCGTGCCCTTCCGCTGGCCCGAGACGATCGCCTCGAAGCCCCCGCCGCGCAGCTCGTCGGTGAGGAACACGCGCTCGCCTTGCGGGTCGCGGATCCCGGCGTAGGCTTCGCGCGCGATGTCCTCCGGCCGGTGGTTGAAGCACACCCAGGCCGGCGTCATCGCGTCGGTGTTGACGTCGTCGAGCAGGTCGGCGGGCTGCACCTCCCGCATCATGAGGTCGAGCTCGCCGCGGAGCTGGGCGCGAACCAGTGCGGGGTCCTTGGTGAGGAAGAGCACGCGGCGCCCGGGGCGCAGGGCGACGACGCGCCGTCCGTCGGGGCGAGTCTGGATCAGCGGGTTCAAGGAGGGGTCTCCGCGAATCGTGTCGGCCAGGAGGGAAGCCGGTCAGGATAGCGCATGACCGGCGGCCTCCTAGGGGGCGATGGGAAACTGGGCCGCGGAAACGGGCGAATCTGGCGCGAGCCCGGCGCGCTCTCAGAGCTCGAGCAGGGTGTCGATGTCGCGCGGCAGCGGAGTTCGCGGCGTCGCGCGCGCCACGGCGAGGAAGACGAGCAACGAGAGCAGCAGCGCCGCGGCGCCGCGATCGAAGCCATGCGGGAGGCGCAGCTCCGCTCCGCGAATGCGGAGCCAGAGCTCCACGCCGATGGTCGCGGCGAGACCCGTCGCCATCGAGGCGCACGCGGCGGTCGCGTTGGCGCGCTTCCAGTTGAGGCCCAGCGCGACCGTCGGCACGAGCGCCGCCGCGAAGGTGCTCCATCCGAAGGAGCCCAGGAACGCCACGAGCTCGCGGCTACCGAGCGCGAAGCCGAGCGCCGCAGCTCCGAGCAGCAGCGTCGCGAGGCGCGCCCAGCGCAGCTCGTGCTGCACGGGCCTGAAGCCGAAGGCGCGCGGCAGGTCGTGCACCAAGGCCGCGGCGCCCAGGTTCAGGAACGCGTCGGCGGTCGACATGATCGCGGCGAAGAGCGCGGCGAAGACGATCCCGGCGAGCCACGGGGACGCCCAGAGCTCGAGGAACGCGGGTGCCGCGCGATCGGCTGCGGCGAGCGGCTCGACGCGGCCCTGCAGCACGAGCGCGCGCATCGCGACGCCGAGGACCAGCCAGAGCAGGGTCGCCACCGTGCCGGTCAGGATCGTGAGCGGCAGGATGCGCCTCAGGTCCGCGACGCGCCGGAACATCAGGTTCTTCGTGACGATGTGCGGCTGGCCCGAGCCGCCGAGCGCGAAGAGGAAGAACCACGAGAGGCAGGTGACGGCGCCTTGCGTTCCGAAGGGCCCGAGAGCCTCTGCGTCGTCCGCCGCGATGGTGCGGAACGCCTCCGCATAGCCGCCCTCGAATTGCGCGCGCACGGCGAAGAAGACCAGAGCGCTGGCGGCCATCATCATCGCGCCCTGCATCAAGTCGGTGGCCACCGAGGCCAGGGCACCCCCGAGGATGCAGTAGCCGACCAGCACCGCCGTCGCTAGCGCCGCGCAGAGCTCGAGGCCCACCTCGCCGACCAGCCCGCTCTGCCGGAGCAGGCCTTGCAGCACGAAGGCCATGGCGGCGATCTGGGTCGCGAGATACGCCAGCACGCCGGCCGCGATCGCCAGAGCGGACAAGCCGCGCACCGCTTCGCTGCCGTAGCGCGCGGCGAGCGCATCGGGCAGCGAGAGCGCGTCGCGCACCTCCGCGAGCAGGCGCAGCCGCTTGCCGACGAGGAAGGTGGAGAGGCAGGTGCCGAGGATGCCCGAGACCACCATCCACATCGACGAGAGCCCGTCGCGATAGACGAGGCCCGGCCCGCCGACGAAAGCGAAGCCGCTCATCACGCTCGAGAAGAGCGCGATCGCCGTGACCCAGGGACCGAGGCGCCGGCCGGCGACGAAGTAGTCGCGCGCATCGCGCGTCCTCCGCAGCGCCCATAGACCGATGGCGAGGCACGCGGCGAAGTAGAGCGCGACGAGTACGAGGGGCACCGCGCTGGACGGCGCGGCGATCACCTCTCGCGCTCCCCGCAGGCCCGATCCCGCTCGGCGAGCAGGGCCGCGAAGCGCCGTTCCGCGCTCGGGGGCCAGACGAGCTCGTGGAAGTGCCGGACGTAGACCCAGGCGAAGAGCGCTTCCGCGGGCCAGAGGCCGAAGAGCAGCCACGCGCTCCCCGGAGGCAGCCCGGCCCAGCCGTCGGTCGCGCGCGGCGCGCCGAGGTAGGCGACCCAGAGCGCGAGGGCGCTGCCGGCGACCCCGAGCGTCGCGCCGGCGAACGCGCCCCGTCCCGCGCGCAGCGGGCGACCGCCGCCGAGCCCCAGCGCGAGGAGCGCGAAGAGCGCGAGGAAGGCGCCGACGCCGTAGAGCAGGGTCGGAGCGCGCAGAGGCTCCGCCGCCTCGAACGCTCGGGGGGCCACGCGGAGGACGGGGAAGCGGGGGTGCGGCCCGGCGCTGCTGGAGGGCGCACCGGGCACCGTGAAGAGCCAGAGCAGCGCGGCTCCCTGCGCGAGAAGACCGGCGAGCAAGGCGAGGAAGACGAGCGACGGGCGGCGGCTCATGGCGGCCGGCGTTCTATCGCAGGGCGCGATCGCCGGCCATGGATTCGAGAGCGGCGGAGGGCAGGTCGGGAGGCCCGAATGGAAAAAAACTGGAACGCTTGGCGGGTGAAAGACGGCTTTGACGTGATGGAGCTTAGAGCGAACGCGGGCGGCATATGCCCGAAGTTCGAAGCAGGCTTGCTGGGGTGCGTCCTCTGTGGGGGAGGGCGCACCCCCCTTATCGCAGGATCCGTCCGTATCCCTCTCGCCTATCGCAGCTCCTATGCCGTGTCGGCCGGGGTTCGACGCCCTTCGCGCGCAGCGCGGAGATGCGTCGGCCCCGGCTGATACGGTGACTCCTGCGGCTCGGTGACAACGCGAGCTACGGAAGGGAGAATGCCGGGCCCGCAGCGCCTGAATCGGCGCTCAGGAAGAGCCTAGGGCATCACTTCATGACCACCGAGACACTCCCCTTCCAGGCCGAGGTCGGGCGCGTCCTGCACCTCGTCGTGCACTCGCTCTACACCCACAAGGAGATCTTCCTCCGAGAGCTCCTCTCCAACGCCTCCGATGCGATCGACAAGCTGCGCTTTCGCGCGCTGACCGAGCACGGGCTGATGGCCGCCGACGAAGAGCCGCGGATCCGCATCGCCGCGGATCCCGCCGCAGGCACGCTCACCATCTCCGACGACGGCGTGGGCATGACTCGAGCGGAGCTCGTCGAGAACCTGGGCACGGTGGCCTCCTCCGGCACGCGGCGCTTCCTCGAGGCCGCCGAGAAGAGCGGGCCGAACCTGATCGGCAGCTTCGGTGTCGGCTTCTACTCCTCGTTCCTCGTCGCCGATCGCGTGCGCGTCGTGACGCGGGCCGCCGGTGCCAGCGAGGCGTGGGCCTGGGCTTCGGATGGCCAGGAGGAGTTCTCGCTCGAGCCTGCGACGCGCTCGCGGCGCGGCACCGACGTCGTCCTGCATCTGAAGGACGAGCAGAAGGAGTTCCTGCACGACTACAAGCTGAAGACGCTCGTGCGGAGCTACTCCGACTTCCTCTCGCACCCGATCGAGCTCTACGTCCTGCAGCCGAAGCCCATCGACGAGGACGGCAAGGTCGATCGCGAGGCGCCCGATGTCCGGCAGTGGGAGCGCGTGAACCAGGCGCAGGCGCTCTGGCGGCGCCCGAAGAGCGAGATCAGCGCGGAGGACTACCAGTCCTTCTACGAGCATCTCTCGCACGACCATCGCGCGCCGCTCGCGTGGACGCACTTCCAAGTCGAAGGGCGGCAGAGCTTCACGGGCCTGCTCTACGTGCCGGAGCGCCTCGAGGCCTTCGAGCTGCAGCGCACCGAGAACAAGGGCATCCGCCTCTTCGTGCGGCGCGTGTTCGTGACGCAGGAGTGCAAGGAGCTCTTGCCCGAGTACCTGCGCTTCCTCCGCGGCCTCATCGACTCCGATGACCTCCCGCTCAACGTCTCGCGCGAGACGCTGCAGTTCGATCGCGTCACGGCGGCGATCCGCAAGTCCGTGACGAAGAAGGCGCTCGACCTGCTCGAGGAGCTCGCGAGCGAGGAGACGAAGGAAGGCGAGACGCCGCGCTACGAGAAGCTCTGGCGCGGCTTCGGCGCGCTCTTGAAGGAGGGCCTGCACGACGACTTCGAGAATCGCGATCGCCTGCTCGAGCTCCTGCGCTTCCCCACCACGCACGGTGAAGGGCTCAGCTCGCTCGCGCAGTACAAGGCGCGCATGAAGGAGGGCCAGGAGAAGATCTACTACCTGGTCGGCGACTCGCTCGCCTCGCTCCGCCGCAGCCCGTATCTCGAGGCGCTGAGCTCCCGCGGCTACGAGGTGCTGCTGCTCGATCAGCCCGGCATCGACGACTGGGTCGTAGGGCAGATCCACGAGTACCAGGAGCAGGAGCTCGTCTCCGCGGCGCACGGCGATCTCGCGCTGCCCGAGAAGGAGGCGCCCGAGGAGAAGCCTGACTCCGAGCAGCAGCAGGAGCTCCTACCGCTCGTCGCGCGCATGAAGGAGGTGCTCTCCTCGCGCGTGAAGGACGTGCGCATCTCGAAGCGGCTCACCGGCTCGCCCTGCTGTCTCGTCGCCGATGAAGGACGCATGTCGGCCACGCTCGAGCGGGCGATGCGCGCGCACGACCAGAGCTTCCAGGGCGCGCAGCGTGTGTTCGAGATCAATCCCTCGCACCCGCTGATCGCGAACCTGCGCTCGAAGTTGGACGGCGGCGCGGCGAAGCTCTCCGACTGGACGCTGCTGCTCTACGACCAGGCGCTGCTCGCCGAGGGTTCGCCGATCTCCGATCCCGCGGAGTTCGCGCGACGCATGACCGAGCTGCTCACGGAAGCCAGCGCGCGCGCTTGAGCTTGCCGGAGACGCGCGAAACGGCGCTGGGCGCGCGCGCGGAGCGCGCGCTCGAGCTCGCGAGCGCCGCGGCGGCGTTGCTCGGCGGCGCCGCCGGGGAGCTCGTCGCGGTGCTGCTCGAGACGCAGGCGATTCTGCCGGCCGAGTTCCCGGAGTCGGCGTGGCTGTTCGCGTCAGTGCGGCTCTGGAACGCGCTCTTCTGGAGCGGGCTCCTCGTCCACGGGTTCTGCGCGCTCCGCGGCATCGTGCGCGAGCGCTCCGATCGCGCCAGCGCGCTGCTGCGCTTGTTGGGCTTGTTCGCGCTCGCGTCGAGCGCGCTCGACGGGCGCGCGCGGCTGGTCGCGGTCCTCGCGCTCGCCGCTCTCGGTGCGCGCTCGGCGGCGCGTGGGCCGTGGACACCATCGCGCTTCCAGGGCGAGCTCGAGCGCGCGTCGCTCTCCGCCCTGGTGCAGCGCGCGTTCCCCGCGCTCACGCTCTGGTGCGCGCTCGCGCTCGCCGTGCCGGCGCTGGCCGAGGTGGCAGTGCTTCCCAGCGGCGGACCGGGTCTGGCATTCGCGCTGAGCGCGGCGGCGAGCGGCGCGCTCTGGCTGGCTCTCCACGGCACCGCGGCGCTCGCCCTCGCGCAGCGCCTGCTGCAGCTGCGGAGCACCGGCGATCATCTCGCGGCGCTCGCGCTCGCGTGGGCGCTCTTCGCGGGCGTCGCGCTGGGCGGTCCCCGACCGCTCGAGAGCGGCGCGCTCGCGGCGCTCTTCCTCCTCGGTGCGGCGAAGCTCGCGAAGGGCGGACCGGGAGAGCGCGGCGCGCGCGCCGCGCTGCCGCTCGTCGCCGGCACCATGCTCGCGCTGCGTCTGCGCGCGCTGTGGCTCGGCGTGCTCGAGCAAGAGATCTCGGCCCTCGGCATCGGCGCCCTGGCGACGGGCGTCTTGGCGCTCGCGGGCTGGGGTTGTTCCGGGCTCTGCGCGCGCCGCGTGCCGCGCTTCCTGGCGCTCGGCCTCGCGTTGCTGCTCGCCGTGCTCTCGGCGCGCGCGGCCACGCCGCGCTTCGCGGACTTCTCGGCGGTGACCGCGCCGATCCATGCCTCGATCGTCAGCCTCGCTCTCGCGGTCTCGCTGGCGCTCCTGCCGCGCGGACGGCGGAGCGTGTTCGCCGGAGAGCGAGCCGCCGGCGTGATCGTGGTGCTGCTCGGAGCCGCAGCGGTCCTGCTCGCGCAGCGAGCCGCGGAGGAGAAGCGCGCGCGCCACGCGTTGCTCGGCGATGCGCCGTTCGCGCGCGCAGCGTGGATCGCCGCTCCACGCTTCTCGGTCTCGGCAGATCCCGCGCTGGCGCCACCTGCACAGGAGACCGAAGAGCCGGCCTTCGATCTCCAAGGTCGCTATCCGCAGGCACCGGAGGCCGAGCGCTTCCTCGGGCGGCGCCCGCCGATCGTGTTCTTCCTCTGGGACGGCGTGCGGCCGGAGCGCTGCGGCTTCGGCGGCGCGGCGCGCGCGACGACGCCGAACGCCGATCGCTTCGCGCGCGAGGCCGTGGTCTTCGAGCAGGCGCGCGCGAACGCCACCGCCACCACGGCTTCGATGCGCATGCTGCTCAGCGGGCGCTATCAAGCGCGCACGATGATGGCGCGCGACCACGCGCCTCTCTTCCTCGGGGCGCTCTGGGAGCTCGGCTACCGCCGCTTCCTCGTGAACGTGCACGGCAGCGACTACAACGGCATCGGCCGCGAGGCGTTCCTGCGCGGGCTCGGCTCCGCGACGGAGGAGATCCAGCGCGCGACGACCTTCTTCGAGGAGTACGACGAGGAGGCGAAGGCCCTTCGCGCCGTGGAGCTCCTCGACGCGGCGCTGGCCGAGGATCGCGCGCGCGGCGTCGCGCATCCACTCGATGGCACGCTGCTCTTCTTGCACTCGGCGGCGACGCACTACCCTTGGCGCAGCTATCCGGGCGTGCCCGAGTTCGGCGCGGAGAGCGCCGATCGCTTCGATCATGCGCTCGCGCACGTCGATCGCTGGAGCGGCACCGTGTGGCAGGCGCTCCGCGAGCGCGGCCTCTACGACGACGCGCTGCAAGTGCTCACCGCCGACCACGGCGTCGGGCTCGGCGAGCGCGGACGACCGGGTGGGTTCCTGCCGTGGGAGGAGCAGCTGCGCGTGCCGCTGGTGATCAAGGTGCCGGGCTTCGCGCCGCGTCGCGTCGCGGAACCGGTGGCCTCGATCGACATCGTGCCGACCTTGCTCTCGCTCTTCCGCCCGGGCGCGGAGCATTCCCTCCACGGCTTCAGCTTGGTCGAGCTGATGAGCGGTCGCGCGGAGACGCTGCCGCGCCAGAGCATCGTGAGCCTGGCGTCGTTCGTCGATGGCTATGCGCTGCTCGACGTGCGCGAGCGCATGGTCCTGCTCTTCTTCCGCGGCGCCGGCCATCGCCTGCTCTTCGATCTCGCGCGCGATCCCGCGCAGCGCACCGACCTCGCCGAGGAGCGAGCAGCGCTCGCGCGCCGCTACGTCGAGCGCTTGCATCGATTCCTCGCGGCCGGGCCGTGGGATGCACCCGAGCACTACCGCCGCAGCGGCGCTGCCGCCGAGGAGCGCTGAGCTTGTTCACCCCCGAAGATCGCGCGGCGCTCCGCGTCGCGCTCGAGGCACACCCGCCGAGCGACGCGCGCGAAGCGCGCGACCGCGAGCGCATGCTGGGCTTCACCGACGAGCACGTCGATCCCTTCGATCGTCGCCTCCAAGTCGGCCACTTCACCGGCTCGGCCTTCGTGATCGATGGGCGCGGCCGACTCCTGCTGACACACCACCGGAAGCTCGGGCTCTGGCTGCAGCTCGGCGGGCACGCCGACAGCGAGCGGCGGGGCGAAGCGGTGGCCCTCCGCGAGGCGCACGAGGAGTCGGGCCTCGCGCGCCTCGCGTTCCATCCGGCGCTCTGCGACGAGAGCGGGGCGCCGCGGCTGCTGGACCTCGACATTCACACCATCCCCGCGCGCCGCGACGAGCCCGCGCACGAGCACTGGGACCTGCGCTACCTCTTCCTCGCCGCGGAGCCGGAGCTGCTGGTCCTCGATCCCGCGGAGAGCCGGGCGCTGGCGTGGGTTCCGTACGCCGAGGTCGAGCGCCGTTGCGACCGGGGGATGCTGCGCGCGCTGGCGAAGATCCGCGCGCTCCCGGGAGCCTGAGGGCGGCAGGCGCGCGGGTATCGGTTAGCATCCGCGCGTTCCCAACCCCCAGAGAGTTCCCAACATGAAGCAATTCTTGCTGGCGCTCGGCCTCCTGGTCGCGGCGCTCTTCGCAGCCTGCAAGTCGACGCCGGACTCGGCCGGTCAACACGGCGTGTGCAAGGTCTGCGCCTCCAACGAAGCGATCAAGACGGCCGTCCCCGAGGCGCCGGCGCAGCCCTGCGCCTCGTGCATGCAGAAGGAGATGCTGAAGGCGTGCCCGAAGTGCACCGAGATGGGCAAGCCCTGCTGCGACGGCTGCGCGGCGAAGATGGCCTGCCCCGAGTGCCAGAAGGCCGGTGGGGAGTGCAAGGCCTGCAAGCTCGCGAAGGCCGAGTGCACGACCTGCGCCGTGAAGGCCGCCACCTGGAACGACATGGCCTGCGTCACCTGCAAGGACGCGGCGACGCCCTGCGGCAAGTGCACCGAGCTCCGCGCGAAGCTCGACACCGTGAAGTGCGTCGACTGCACGTGCGGCGAAGGCTGCTGCACGAAGAGCTGAGCGCGCGGCGTACTCTCGGCGGCGGGCCCTCTCGCACCGGCGGAGGGCGCCCGCCGTCGTTTTTTGATTCGAGCCGCGCTTCGTGAGAATCTAGGACGCGATGCAAGCCTTCCTGCGCTGGTCCTCCGTTCTCGCTGCGTTCCTCGCGGTCTGGGCGCTGCTCGAGCAAGCGACGCGTTGGCTCGACGGCGAAGTGCCGAGCCTCTCGCCGCGGACGCTCTTCCTCCTGCTCGCGGGCGTCGCGCTGCTCGTGCTGGAGGCGATCTCCGCCGGCGGCGGACGCACCCCGTGGAAGCCGGGCGGCGAGCTGCTGCGCGGCGCGCATCCCTGGCTCGCGCTGCTCGGATTCGCTGCGATCGTCTGGGCCGAGCGCGCGCTCTTCCGCGGCTTGCTCGACGGCCCCGACTTCCATCTGCCCGAGGGCTTCGAGCGCTTCGTCGCCGCCGTGCTGCTGGCACCTCTCGTCGCCGAGGTCGCCTTCCGCGGCGTGCTCTGGCGCGTCTTCGAAGCCGCGTCGGGCGGCCAGGCGACGGCCTTCGCGGCGATCGCCGGCAGCACGGTCTGCTACGCGCTCTTCACCGTCCCGCTCTTCGCCAGCAACTCGTTTCCGAGCGTCGAGCTCCGGAGCCTCGAGACCCCGGCGCTCTTCGGGTTGGGCCTGGGCCTCTTGCGCCAAGGCACGCAGGGCATCCTCCCCGGCCTGATCATCTCCGCGCTCCTGGCCCTGCTGAAGCTCATGACCAGCTGAGCCGCATCGATCGAACCGGTGCCTGGCGCCGATTCGATCGATGCTCATCGATGATGAGCTACGCGACGCTCAGGGCGTCGATCTTGGCGGCGAGGATGAAGTCGCTCTCGCTCAGGCCGCCGATCGCGTGGGTCCAGATCTCGATGCGGACCTTGCCCCAGGCGAGGTGGAGGTCCGGGTGATGACCTTCGGCCTCGGCGAGGGCGCCGACCTTGTTCACGAAGGCGAGGGCCTGCGCGAAGTCGGGGAAGGCGTAGCTCTTCTCGAGGAAGGGCGCGCGCCCGGTCGGGATCGCATGCGCCATCCACGTGGGGACCGCGCGCGACATCACGTGGATCTCCGCGGGTGAGAGCGCGGGCACGCCCCCGTGGCAGGGGACGCAGCTCTTCTTCGCCAGCGGCTCGCTCACAGCTGCTTCAGCTGCTCGTTGAGGTCGGAGACGACCTTCTTCGCGTCGCCGAAGAGCATCAAGGTGTTCTCGAGCTCGAAGAGCTCGTTCTTGATGCCGGCGAAGCCGGGGTTCATCGAGCGCTTCACCATGATCACGGTCCGCGCTTCCTCGACGTTCAGCACCGGCATGCCGTAGATCGGGCTCTTGGGATCGGTCTTCGCCGCCGGATTCACGACGTCGTTCGCGCCCAGCACGAGCGCGATGTCGGCGTTCTTGAACTCGCTGTTGATCTGATCCATCTCGACGAGCTGCTCGTAGGGGATGTTGGCCTCCGCGAGCAGCACGTTCATGTGGCCGGGCATGCGGCCCGCCACCGGGTGGATCGCGTAGAGCACCTTGCAGCCCTTCTTCTCGAGCAGGTTCGCGAACTCGCGGACCGCGTGCTGCGCCTGCGCCACCGCGAGGCCGTAGCCCGGCACGATGATCGCGAGCTGCGCCGCGTCGAAGAGCATCGCGGCCTCCTCGGCGCTCGTCGACTTCGTGTTCTTGTACTCGCCGCCGCCGCCCGAGGAGTCCTCGGCGCCGAAGCCGCCGAAGATCACGTTGGCGATCGAGCGGTTCATCGCCTTGCACATGATCTGCGTCAGGATGATGCCCGACGCGCCGACCATGGCGCCGGCGATGACGAGGATCGGCTCACCGACGGCGAAGCCCGCCGCGGCGCCCGCGATGCCCGAGTAGCTGTTCAGGAGCGAGATCACCACCGGCATGTCCGCGCCGCCGATCGGCATCGTGAGCGAGACGCCCAGCACGAGAGAGATCACGAGGAGGAACATGACGCAGGTGATCACCCAACCCGCGCTCGAGAAGATCGCGAGGCCGAGGATCGTCAGCACTACGCAGGCGATCCCGAGCCCGGCGTTGATGAGCTGCTGCTGCGGCAGCGCCATCGGCTTCCCGCTGATCAGCTCCTGGAGCTTTGCGAAGGCGACGAGGCTGCCCGTGAAGGTCAGGCCGCCGACCAACACGCTCAGCACCACGGCGACGAACCAGATCGCCGTCTGCTGATGGTGCGAGAAATGCCCCATCGAGAGGTAGAGCTGGGCCTTGGGCAGCAGCTCGGCGATCCCGACGAAGGCGGACGCGAGGCCGCCCAAGCCGTTGAAGAGCGCCACCATCTGCGGCATCTGGGTCATCTGGACCTTCTGCGCCGCGTAGGCGCCGACGGCCGAGCCCAGCAAGATGCCGAGGATCGCGTAGACCCAGGAGAGCTCCGTCACGTGCACCATCGTGACGACGACGGCGAGCGCCATGCCCGCGGCGGCGAGCTGGTTGCCCAATCGGGCGGTCTTGACGGAGGCGAGCTTCTTCAGTCCGAAGATGAAGAGCGCTGCCGCCAGCAGATTGAGGAGGGTGATGAGCACGGCGGGCTACTTCCTCTTCACGAACATCTTGAGCATGCGATCGGTCACCAGGAAGCCGCCGACGACGTTGATCATCGCGGCGATCACGGCGAGGAACGCGAGGAACTTCGAGAAGGGAGCACCCTTGGTCGCGACCGCGAGGGCCGCGAGCGCGCCGACCACCGTGATGCCGGAGATCGCGTTCGCGCCCGACATCAGGGGCGTGTGCAGCGTCGGGGGCACTTTGTTGATCAGCTCGAAGCCGAGGAAGATCGACAGCACGAAGAGAGCGAGCAGCATCTCCATGGCGTAAGGCTCTCCTGATCAGCCCTTCGAGAGGGCGTCCGCGGTGGGCTGGTGGCGCACCTGGCCATCGTGGGTGACGACCGATCCGGCGACGATCTCGTCGGCGAAGTCGAAGACGAGCGGCTCGCCCTTCTTCTTCTGCAGGTGCTGCAGCACGGCGAGGCAGTTGCGCGCGAAGGTCTCGCTGGCGTGGACGGAGACCGTCGCGGCCAGGTTGGTGGGTCCGAGGATGCGGACGCCGTTCTTGCTCACGACCTCTTCGTCGGCCTTGGTGAGCTCGCAGTTCCCGCCCTGCGCGGCGGCGAGGTCGACGATCACGGCGCCCTCGCGCATCTGGGCCACGACGCTCGCGGGAACGAGCAGCGGCGCCTTCTTGCCGGGCACGAGCGCGGTGGTGATCACCACGTCGGCGGCGGCGATGCGCTTCGCCACGATCTCCTGCTGCTTCTTCAGGAAGTCCTCGGAGACGGCCTTGGCGTAGCCGCCGGAGGTCTCCGCTCCCTCCTCGAAGCCGACGTCGATGAACTTCGCTCCCAAGCTCTCGACCTGCTCCTTCACGGCGGGGCGGATGTCGGAGACCTCGACGACGGCGCCGAGGCGCTTCGCCGTCGCGACCGCCTGCAGGCCCGCGACGCCCGCACCCATGATCACCACGCGCGCGGGCAGGATCGTGCCAGCCGCCGTCGTGAGCATCGGGAAGTACTTGTCGAGCGCGCTCGCGGCGAGGAGCACGGCCTTGTAGCCGGCGATGTTCGCCTGCGACGAGAGCACGTCCATCTTCTGCGCGAGCGTCGTGCGCGGCAGGAGGTTCAGCGAGAAGAGCGTGACCCCGGAGCTCTTCGCGGCGCGCACGGCGTCGAGCGTCTCCAGCGGGAGGAGCGAGCTCACGACCAGCGCGCCCTTCTTCATCCGCTGCACGTCGGCCGCGGCCGGCGCCGTGATCTTCAGCACCACGTCCGCGGCCTTCCAGCCCGCGGCGGCGTCCTTCTCGATCATCGCGCCAGCCTGCGTGAACGCCTCGTCGGCGATGTGCGCGCCGGCGCCCGCGCCGCTCTGCATCTGCACGGCATGGCCGGCCTGCACGAGCTTCTTCACCGTCTCGGGAACCGCGGCGACGCGCGTCTCACCGCTCGCGGTCTCCCGCGGCACGAACACCTGCACCATGATCTCCTCGCGGTCGAGTCTCCTCGCGAACCGTCGCGGCCTCGCGGAGCAGGCA
Source organism: Planctomycetota bacterium (assembly GCA_016719295.1). Lineage (GTDB taxonomy): Bacteria > Planctomycetota > UBA1135 > UBA1135 > JADKAF01 > JADKAF01. Next base: position 3,017,981 of record JADKAF010000001.1, on the reverse strand, counting down.
CGAAGAGCCCCACCCGCGCGCCGAGGCGAGGGATTCTACGGAGCAGGGGCCCCGGCGCACGCCTCCGTCGGTTTTCGCGAGCGAACCCGCGCGCGCGCCGCCGCGCGTGGCCAACCGCCGTGCTCAGTCGATGCGCGCGCCCCCGTGCAGCCGCGCATGCGCGCTGCGCGACGAGCGATCGATCGCGAACGGACCGAGGGCTCGATCGAAGCGCAGCGCGAGCCGGCACTCCGCATCGGGCTCGGCGCTCGCGGGCACGGCGATCCGCTCGCCCGCGTAGCGCGCCCCGGTGCTCACGCGCACGCCGCGCACGACGCCGCGGAGGAACGAGCCCGGCGCGCCGTCGGCCTTCGGATCCGCGCCGATCCAGAGCGGGAGGTCGTTCGTCTTGCGCTTCCCGCTCGCCGCCGTGCGCCCGACCAGCGCGCCGTCGAGATAGAGCCGCAGCTCGCTCCCGTCGTAGACCCCGGCCAAGTGGACCGGCCGCCCGGTCGGTACCGAGTCCGCCGCGCCTTCCACCACGGCATAGCGGCCTCCGAGATGCACGAGGAAGCTCGGCTTGCCGTCGCTCGCGTAGAGGCCGAGCTCGGAGCCCTCGGTCTTCGCGAGCAGCGCGGTGCGGCCCGCGAGCTTCTCGGCTTCGAACCAGATCTCCGCGGTGAACGGGCCGTCCGGCAAGGCGAGGGCCGCGCTCTCGACGCGCGCGGCGCCGCTCGTCCCGTCGAGCCGCAGCGCGCCCGTCCCGAGCGGGAGGGAGGCGAGCTCGCCGAGCTCGAGCGCGAGGGGGACGCGCTGCTCCGGCAGATCGACGCGTCGATCCAGGCCGAGCCAGCTCGCGCGCACGACGAGCTCCGGCGCATCGACGAAGTGCGCGAAGCCGTCGCCCGCGCGCTCGCAGGCGAACGACCAGCTGAGCTCCGCACCGGGCTCGACGACACGCCGTCGCGACTCGGGGGCCGTGAACCAGCCGCGGCCCCACACCTCGACGAAGGCCTCGAGCTCGACCGGATGGCGCGTCGGGTTCGCGAAGCGCAGCTCGAAGTTGCCCTGCGTCGCGCCCTGCGCATCGAAGGCGAGCGCGCCGCGCGGCAGCGCCTTCCAGGCGCGCAGGGCATCGATCTCCTTCAAGTGCTCCGGCGTGAACGCGCGCGGATCGAGCACCGCGCCGACCGGCACCGTCGCGATGGCGATCCGCCCGTCGCGCACCGTCACGATGTTGAAGTGGTGGAGATGGCCCGTGCCGGGGATGTCGAAGGGCATCGACGCGCCGACCGAGGCCAGCGTCAGGTACTCGATGCCGTCGCGCTTCCCTTCATAGCGCATGCGATGGATGTGGCCGGCGAACACCGCCGTCACGTTGCCTGCGCGCACCATGAGCTCGTGCACGACGTTCCAGTTCGTCCCCGGATAGCTCGCCTCGATCCAGCGCGGGTGATGCAGGAACACGAACACGTGGCGCAGGCGCTTCGTCTCCTCCAGCGTGCTCTCGAGCCACGCGAGCTGCGGCTCGCCGATGCGGTTCCAGCCGTCGGCGCCGAAGCCCTTCAGGTTCGTGCCCGGCGCGCTCTCGTCGCTGTAGAGCACGACGAAGCCGCAGCCCTTGTGCTCGAACCAGTACCAGAGCGGCCCGAAGTGCTGCTCGTAGTCGGCCTCGTGGTGCCCCAGCGGCGGCTCGCTGCCGCGCCAGTAGATGTCGTGGTTCCCCGGCACCGGGAACCACGGCATGCCGAGGCCGCCCATGATCGAGCGGTACTCCTCCATCTGCTTCATCCACTGCGGCCGCTCGTTGTAGCCGTTGATGAGGTCGCCGACCGTCATCACCAGGTCGGGTGCCAGCAGGTTCGTCTCGCGCACCGCGCGCGCCAGCACCTCGACGCCGTTGTCCGGGCCGCCCGTGCGGTCGCCGAAGACGGCGAAGTGGAAGACGCCCTCCTCCTTCGGGAGCTGCGGGATCCGCGCTCCCGTCCGCGGCGTGTGGACCCCTCTCGGCGGGGCCGCGGGGGTTTGCGAGGGCGCCGTCGGCGTCGCGGCGGCGAGGAGCAGAGCGAGGAGGAGGCCTCGGCGGAGGCCCGCGGTGGGGCAGTGGTGCGGCATCTTGGCGCGGGGGCGGACGGGGTTCCGGCGGCGCGCTTCAAGTCGGTGCGCGCGGGCCCTATGGTAGGCGCCTTCCCGTGAACGCGTCGTGAGTTAAGTGATGTCCCAGCCCGGCCAGCCACTCCTGGTCAGTCGAGAGGCCCATCCCGGGGTCGGTGGCACGCTGGTGGTCGAGATCGGCGGCCGCGGCGGCGCTGCGCGCGTGCGGATCGGCGACGGCTCGCCCGTGCTCATCGCCGGCCCGTGCGCGGTCGAGACCCGCGAGCAGACCCTCGCCATCGCGCGCGCCGTGCAGGCCGCGGGAGCGCAGCTGCTGCGCGGCGGCGCGTGGAAGCCGCGCACCTCGCCGTACTCGTTCCAAGGGCTGGGCTCGCGCGGGCTCGAGATCCTGGCCGAGGCGCGCGCCGAGACCGGCTTGCCGATCGTGACCGAGGCGCTCGACCCGCGTCACGTCGAGGAGGTCGGCCGCGTCGCCGACGTCGTGCAGATCGGCGCGCGCTCGATGCAGAACTTCCCGCTGCTCCGCGAGGTCGGCCGCCTCGGGAAGCCCGTGCTGCTGAAGCGCGGGCTCGCGGCCACGCTGGAGGAGTGGGTCCTCGCCGCGGAGTACATCGCGGTCGAGGGCAATCTGCAGATCCTCTTCTGCGAGCGCGGGGTGCGCACGGTCGCGAGCGGCGAGGTTCCCCAGGGGAACAAGCCGCGCCAACATCTCGACCTGGAGATGATCCCGGCGCTCCGCGCGCGCACGCCGTTCCCGATCCTCGTCGACCCGAGCCACGCGATGGCGCGCCACGAGCTCGTCGTGCCCGCGGCCAAGGCGGCGCTCGCCTTCGGCGTCGACGGCCTCATGGTCGAGGTGCTGGGCGAGCACAGCGATCGGCGCAGCTTGCTCTCCGATGCCGAGCAGGCGATCCGGCCCTCCGAGCTCGCGGAGATCGCCGCGGCGTGCGCGGCCGATCCGCACGCTCTCCACGCGCCGAGCTGAGCCGAGCGGTTCCGCGCGAAGCGGCGCGGCGCTGTGCTCTCACTCCGCGCCGGGTTCTCAGTCCGCGCCGGTGTAGCGCAGGCGCTCCGTAGGGCTCAGCTCGCGCGCCTTGCTCGCGGCTTCGCGCTCCGGCTCGATGGGCCAGAAGAGCGCGACTCCGCTGCGATCCGCGCTCAGCAAGCGCGAGCCGTCGCGCGTGAACGCGAGCGCCGCGATCGCCGCGCCGTGGCTCCGCAGCGTGACCCACTCCTCGCCGCCGGGGAGACGCAGCACCTGCACGCGGCCGTCCTCGAGGCCGAGTGCTACGCGCTCGCCGGCGAGCGCCAGCGAGGCGATCGCGGAGCCGCAGCGCGCGAGCTCGCGTTCGGGCTCGGCGCCGCGCGCGGGCAAGTAGGTCGCGCGGCCATCGGCGAAGATGCGCACGAGGGCCTGCCCGTCCGGAGCGAAGCGCATCGCGATGGCGCCGCTGCTCGGCGCGGACTCTCGCTCGAGGCGCGCGCCGTCGAGCGTCCAGCAGCGCAGCACGCCGTTCACGTCGAGCGTCGCGAGCTGCTCGCCACGCGCGTCGAACTCGAGCGCCGTGATCGCCGCGTTGCCCGCGAGAGGTGTCGCCGCGAGTCCGCTGCCGAGATCCCAGAGCTGCGTCGCACCGTCCTGCTGGCCGATCGCGAGGCGCTTCCCGTCCGGTGCCCAACAGGTCGCGGTCGGCGCGCTCGCGAGCGGCGCCACGGAGGCGAGGAGCTGGCCGTTCTTCGCGTTCCACGCGCGCAGCGCGCCGTCCTTGCCGACGGTGAGCAAGCGCGTGCCGGAGGGATCGAAGCGCGCGCTGCGGAAGCTGCCGCGGCCTTCGTCGAGCGCGAGCAGCGGCGCGCCGTCGGCCGCGCTCCAGAGCTTCACGTCGCCGGCGAGGCCGATGGTCGCGATGCGCTCGCCGTCCTGCGCCAGCGTCGCGCTCGCGATCGGGCTGAGCTCGAAGGCGCGCCCGGCCTCGCCGCCGAGCGGCGTGCGGAGGAGCTCCGCCGTGCCTTCCTCGCCGACGAGCAACGCGTGCGCGCCGGCGGCGTCGAGCTCGGCGCGCTTCAGCGCTCCGTCCTCGAACGGCGGCAGCGCCAAGGATCCCAGCGCGTCGAGCGCCAGCAGCAGCGTGTCGTTGGCCAGCGGCCCGGGGGCGCGGCGCGCGCCTTCGAGCGCGAGCGCCACGGCGAGCGGCGGCTCGCTCGCGAGCGCGTGGCTCGCGTGCGCGAGCAGCCGCAGGCCCGCGCCCTGCTCCTCGATCTCGCGCTCGCGCTGCACGAGCCGATCGGAGGTCTCGCGCGCCGCGCGGCGCGCGGTGGCGAGTTCCTCCTCCAGGCGCTGCATGCGCGCGCTGCCGGCTTCGACCGACGCGTTGAGCTCGCTCGCGCGCGTCTCGCGGCGCGCGAGCTCGGCCTCGGCGCGCGCGACCTTGGCTTCCGCGCTCGCGAGCTCCTTCGCGGCCTCCGCGCGCTGCTCCGTCGCGCGCGCGGCCTCCGCGGCGAGCTGCTGCTCGAAGCTCTTCGCGCGCTCGCTCTGCTTCGCGGTCTCGGCGGCGAGCTGCTGCTCGAGGGCCTTCGCGCGCTCGCTCTGCTTCGCGCTCTCGGCGCGGAGCTGCTCCTGGCTCTGCTGCGCCGCTGTCGCGGCGGCGGCCGCGCTCGCGCGCAGCTCGGCTTCGCGCTGCTGCGCGGCGGCGAGCTCCGACTCGAGCGCCGCGCGCCGCGCGGTCGAGGCGCCGAGCTCCGCCGTGAGCTCCTCGCCGTTCCCGCGCAGGCGCATCACTTCGGCCTCGAGCTCGCGCACGCGCGTCTGCGCGCCCTCGAGCGCCGACTGCGTCTGGGTGAGCCCGCTCTGCAGCTTCGCGGCGCGCTCCTGCTCGGTGCGGAGCTGCCCCTCGAGCTCGGCGCCACGCTGGCGCGCCGCGGTCTCGGCGTTCTTCGCCGCGGTCTCCGCCGCTCGCGCCACCGAGCTCTCCTCGCGCGCGGCGAGCGTCGCGGCCTCGGCGGCGGCGCGCGCCGTCTCGGCGGTCGCGGCGCGCTCGCGCGCGACGCGCTCGGCTTCCTCGGCGCTCCTCTGCGCGGCGCGCGCTTCCTCGGCACCGCGGAGCGCGGCTTCCTTCGCCGCGACGGCCTCCTCGCTGAGGCGGCGCGAGACGGTGGCGGCCTCCGCCGCGCCGACGCTCTCCGCTTCGCTGCGCTCGGCGCGCGCGATCGCGGAGGCGCGCTCCTGCTCGGCCTGCGCGCGCTGCGCCGTCTCGGCGGCGGCCTTCTGCTCCGCGGCGGTCGCGCGCGCCGTCTCCTGCACGCCGAGCGCCTTCGCCGTCTCGAGCTCGGCGCCGAGGGCCTGCAGGCGCTGATCGCGCGTGGCGAGCTCTTGCTCGAGCTGGCTCTTCGCGAGGCGCAGGTCGCGCGCCTGCATCTTCGCTCCTTCGAGCTCGATGCCGCGCTCCTTCAGCTGATCCCGCAGGCTGTTGGCTTCGGCGCCGGCTCGATTGGCGCGCTCGCGCTCGGCTTGCAGATCAGCGGTGGAGGGACCGCAGCCGGAGATCAGCGGCAGCGCGGTGAGCGCGACGCCGAGAGCGCAGAGTCGGCGCGCGGAGGAGAAGGGAGATCGAGTCATCGCGAGCACTCCCGAACGGGACCGGACGGCGCGTGATCGGAGCACGCGCGCGCAGGTTCGCACAGGCGTCGCGCGCTGGCCAGGTGGCGCGTCGAGAAGCGCTGCGCGCGGCGCTCATTTGCGCGCGAGCAACGCGCGTCGCGCGCGCGCCGGCAGCAAGCGGAAGCCCTTGGCGACCCAGGTGTAGGGCCAGCAGAAGTCGATCTGCGGACGGCCGGCGAAGATGCCGTCCAGGATGCGCTCCGCCGCGCGCTCGGGGCTCCACGTGAACGGCAGCGGGCGCGGAGACTTCAGCATCGCGGTGTCGACGGGACCCGGATGCACGAGCACGAAGCGCTGGCCCTGCGTCGCGTGGCTCAGCGCCAGCGACTCGAAGGCCGAGGAGAGCGCCGCCTTCGAAGCGCCGTACGCGCTCGCGCCCGCGCTGGAGAAGAACGCCATCAGCGAGGAGACGGCGACGAAGCTGCGCGGCACCTGCGGCTCGAGCCAGGACTCGACCCAGCGCAGCGGGCCGAAGTAGTTCACCTCGAAGACGGCGCGATGGCCGCGGACGGAGATCTCCGAGCATTCCTCGAGGCGCCCGATCCCGGCGTTCAGGATCAGCAGCTCGGGCGGCAGGCCGCGAGCGCGGAGCTCGTTCGAGAGCGCGTTCACCTCCTCGGAGCTCGACGTGTCACAGACGCGCAGGTGCAAGCGCGCGGCGCCGGCGCTCCCGCGCAGGTCCTCGAGCAACGCGCCGCGGCGGGCGACGGCGATCACCTCGCAGCCGCGCGCGAGGAGCTGGCGCGCGAGGCAGCGCCCGATGCCGCTGGAGGCGCCGACGACCAGGGTGCGCGGGAGGGGAGAGAGCGTGGTTTGCGAGGACATCGAGGGTACGTAGACTCCGCGTGCGGAACGAGCGCATGGCGGCCCGCGCCAAGGTAGCGCGAGTCCGCGGGGAATGCTCATGACGCACTGCGACCTCGCGACGCTTGGCAGGAACGCGCGCTCCTACGCGGCGGCCTCCGGAATCTTCGCGCTCCTCCTCCAAGTCCTGCCCCCGGCCGCTCGCGCCCAGGAGCCCGCCTCCGCTCTTCCCGAGCCCGGGGCCTCCGGGGGAGCGTTGGTGGCCGAGCAGGCCTGCTACGACGTCGAGCGCTACGAGCTCGCGCTGCGCGTCGACCCCGCGCAGAAGCAGATCCGCGGACGGCTCGTGCTGCGCGCGACCCTCGTCGAGCCCGCGCGCTGGATCGCTCTCGACCTCGATCACCCGCTGGCCGTCGAGGCCGTCGCGGAGGTCGGGGACGGCGGCGCGGACGGCCAGGCCCTCGCGCACGAGCGCGACGGCGGGCGCTTCCGCGTGGATCTCGGCGCCGAGCGCGAAGCGGGGAGCAAGCTCGCGCTGGCGGTGCGCTACGGCGGTTCACCGCGCGTCTCGCCGAACCCGCCGTGGAAGGGCGGGTTCACCTGGGCGCAGACGCCGAGCGGTGAACCGTGGATCGCGACCTCGTGCCAGGGCGAGGGCGCGGACCTCTGGTGGCCGTGCAAGGATCATCCCTCCGACAAGCCGCAGGGGATGACGCTCGCGATCACTCTGCCGAACGGGCTCCTCTGCGCTTCGAACGGCGTCCTGCGCTCCGACGCGCCGGCCGAGGAAGGCTGGCACACGCAGACCTGGAGCTTGGAGCTCCCGTTCTCGAACTACGGCATCGCGCTCAACATCGCGCCCTACGAGGTCCTGGAGACGACCTATGAGAGCGTCGCGGGCGAGAAGATGCCGGTCTACTTCTGGTGCCTGCCGGAGAGCCGCGCGAAGGCGGAGAAGATTCTCCCCGAGTTCGTCGGGCACCTCCGCTTCTACGAGGAGCTGCTCGGACCGTATCCCTTCCGCGCGGCGAAGTACGGCATCGCCGAGACGCCGCACCTCGGGATGGAGCACCAGACGATCATCGCGTACGGCAATCAGTTTCGGCGCTCGCCCCTGAAGTACGACTGGCTGCACCACCACGAGCTCGCGCACGAGTGGTGGGGGAACCTCGTCACCTGCCGCGACTGGAAGGACATGTGGATCCACGAGGGCTTCGGGACCTACATGCAGGCGCTCTATCTCGAGAAGACGCTCGGCGCGGAGGCCTACCGCCAGCAGATGCGCTCGCAGAGCCGCCACGGCAATCGGCGCCCGATCGCGCCGCGCGTCTCGCGCGACTCGAAGCAGATCTACTTCGGCGATGACGGGGGACCCAGCGACAACGACATCTACTACAAGGGCTCCTGGGTCCTGCACACGCTGCGCTACCTGATCGGCGACGAAGCGTTCTTCCGCTCGCTGCGCGAGTTCTGCTATCCCGAAGAGGCGGGGCGGCGCGCGACGGACGGCTCGTGCGTCCGGCTCGTCGATACCGAGGACTACATCGCGCTGGTGGAGCGCCTCGCCGAGCGCGAGCTCGACTGGTTCTTCGAGGTCTACCTGCGCCAGCCGAAGCTGCCCGAGCTCGTGGTCGAGCGCGAAGGGCAACGCGTGAAGCTGCGCTGGAAGGTGCCGGGCCAGCTCCCGTTTCCGATGCCGCTCCCGGTGCGGATCGGCGAAGAGATCCGGCGAGTGGAGATCGGAGCCGAGGGGGCGAGCTTGGAGCTCCCTTCGGGCGCGGAGCTCGAGCTCGACCCAGACGCTTGGGTCTTGCGCGCTCGCTGAACTCGGATTCTCCTCCTTGCGTCTTCGTAACGGCGCTCCGCTTCCGGAGCCGCCCACTCCAGCCCTCGAGATCCATGTTCCTCGCCCCCCCTCGCCTGGTCGCCGCCGCAGCCGCGCTGCTCGCGACCAGCTCTCTGCCCGCACTGGCGCAAGTCGTCCTCAACGAAGTCCATTACGACGCGCCCGGTAGCGACGAAGGCTTCGTCTTCGTCGAGGTCTACGGTCCGCTGAACGCCGACATCTCGGGCTGGCGGATCCAGGGCGTCGAGGGCTCCGGCGCAAGCGCGGGCACGAACAACGCCGAGAGCTTCGTCTTCCCGCCCGGCACCGTGATCGGCTCCAACGGCCGGAACTTCGTCGTGGTCGCCGACGGCGTGAACACCAGCACGACGCTCACCAACGTGCCCTTCGCCGACTTCATCGTCGCCGACATGGACCTCGAGAACGGTCCCGACGGCGTCCAGCTCTTGAACGCGCAGAGCCAGCTCGTCGATGCCGTCGCCCATGGCGCGGTGACCGTCGCCATCGGCGAAGGCAGCCCCGTGCGCAACGTCTTCGCGCCGCTCTCGCTGCAGCGCTGCGGCGCGGGGCGCGACAGCGGCGACAACCAGATCGACTTCACCCCGGCGCTGCCCACGCCAGGCACCGATCCGGTGAGCTGCGCTGGCATCGAGTGGGTGAACCTGGGCTTCGGCAACAACCCGCGCATCCTGAACGGCGACCGCGTGGGCCTCGACTTCTGGTTCTCGAACGGCGCCGGCAGGCCCTACATCGTGCTGATGGCGTTCACGGACCCGGCGTTGGTCCCGCCGCCGCCGCCGCTCCCGGTCTACGATCTCCTCACGGCGTTCTCGCTCGAGGCGAGCAACCTGCCGCCCTTCATCGCCTGGTCGGGGGTGCTCGGGCCGCGCGGCGAGCTCGAGGGCGTCTGCCGCTTCGATCTCGGCGTGCCGCCCAACTTTCCGCTCACGACGACGATCCCTTCGCCCATGCCGATGTACGTCGGCGCCGTGGCGCTCGACGGCAACGGCGTGCTCTTCGGGACGAACTACGTGACGCTCACGATCCGGCCCTGAGCGCCGTCGCAGCCGCTGGCACCGCAGGGGTCCGTGTCCTCCGGAGCCCTGCAGCCAGCGGCTGGCTCCTCTGGCGCTACTTGGCCTGGCCCCGGAACTTCCGCCGCACGACCTCGGCCACCTTCTCGCACGCTGCGCGACCGTCGCCCGCGTTGGTCGCGACGACGACGGCGAGATCGCTCGCGGGCTCGAGCTCGACCTGCGCGAAGAAGGTCCCGGCGGAGCCGTTGTGCCAGTGCACCGCGGTGCCTTCGCGCTCCTGCAGCACCCAGCCCGCGGCATAGCGCAGGCCGCCGCCTTCGGCGGCTTGGTGCAGCGTGCGCACGGTCTCCGCACGCAGGAATCCGTCCTTCCCCTTCAATCCTTGGAGGTGGAAGCGCGCGAAGCTCGCGAAGTCCTCGATGCTGCAGGCGACGTCGCCGGCGGGCCCGATGTGGCCGCCGAGGTCGTACTCGCCGAAGCTCTGCACGCGGCGCTTGCCGCGCTCCGCGAAGTGGCCCCGCGGCGCGGCCTCGCGACCCTTGTCGGCGGGCCAGCCGATGAGGGCGCTCCGCAGCGCGAGCGGAAGGAAGAGCTTCTGCTGCATCAGCTCTTCCCAGCTCGACTTCGCGCGCGCTTCGGCCATGCCGGCCGCGAGCGTGTAGCCGGCGTTCGAGTACTCGAAGTGCTCGCCGAGCTTGCCCGTGGGCTCCTCGTTCAGCACGAGCTCGAGGAACGCGGCGCGCTGCTGCATCGGCTGCCCGGCGTGCGCTCCGACGGCGGCCATCACGAGCGGGTTCATGGCCGTGTGAGGCTGCAGCCCGGCGCGATGGCGCAGGAGCTGCGCCATCGTGGCCGGTCCGTAGGCCTCGTTCTTCTCGATCGACGGGAGCGCCTGCGCCACCGTGAGATCCCAGCCGAAGACGCCCTCCTCGACGAGCTTCGCGATCATCGTCGCGGTCATCGACTTCGTGACCGAGCCCACGTGGAAGCGATCGCCGAGCGCGACCGGCTCCTCGCTGCCTTCGGCGCGGACACCCACCGCCGCGGCATCGACGATCTCCGCTCCGCGCACGAGCGCCGCGGCCATCGCCGGGAGCTTGGCGTCGCGGCGCACCTGCGTCAGCAGGTCGGCCAAGTCCTTCCATTGCTCGTAGGTGCCGAGCGAGGGCTCGTCCGGATCGAACGGACGGATCTCGAGCACCACGAGCTTGTGCGGCTCCGCCGGCTCCAACGTGAACGCGAGCCGATACGCGGGCGCGTCCTCGGACGCGGCGCGCGCCACGAGCACGAGGGAGAGGTCCTGGCTCTCCAGCACGCGCTGCGGGCGCAGCCCCGCGAATTGCGCTCGCCGCTGCGAGGCGCTCTTCACGCGCTCTTCGACGCTGCGCCGCGCGAGCTCGCTCGCTGCGCGATGCGCGCGCTCGAACGCGGCGCTGGCCTCGTCTGTCCCCTTCTCGAGGGCCTCGAACCAGGTGCGCGCGAGGACTCCCGCGCGCGTCTCGGGCCAGGGGAAGGCGTGCTCCTGCGCCGGCGACGCGGGCGAGAGCCCGAGGGCGAAGAGCGAGAGGAGAGCAGAGCGCGGCGTTCGCATGGGAACCAGACCTCGGAGTGCGCGAGGTCCTCGGGCGTCTGCCTCGCGCCGGCATTGTCTCGGTCAACGCGGGCGGCGCAAGGCGCCCCTCACGCGCGCCAGCGCTCCAGCATCTCGTGCGCGAAGCGCAGATCGATCGCGTCGCAGAGCAACGCGCGGCGCAGCGCGAGCTCGAGCCAGCGCCGATCGCGGAGGCTGCTCGCGGCCTCGCGCAGCGCGCGCGGCATCGCCGTCACCGGCAAGCCGTGGCGCAGCTCGCGTTCTTCGAGCGGCACGTCGGCGAGGTGCAGCGCCGTGCGAGGGGGCCGTCGCAGCGCCGTTCGCCTCCACGTCGGCGGTACGCTGAGCTGAGCGAAGTGCGGCGGAGAATCGATGAGGCCGTGAAGGTGGAGCGCCGTGCCGTGGGAGAAGATCCCCTGGCCGTCCGACCAGAGCCAGAGGCGGCGGAGCTCCTCGAACGGCTGCGCGGCGGCGGCGGCGAAGCGATAGAGCCCGCGCCGCACGCGCACCAGCCGACCGCGCGCGCAATGATGCCGCAGCAGCGAGACATAGCCGCCGAGGCGCCGCGCCTGGGCGAGAGTGAAGTAGCCGGCCTGGCTCGCGGCCAGGCGCTCGATCGCGAGCCAGCGCTCGGAGCCGTGCAGCTCGCGCGCAGGCAGCGAGCAGAGTGGATCGTGGACCAAGGGTGCGGGCCTCGAGATGCTCCTTCGTCTCGACGAGCCGCAGAATCTCTCTCCGGTGGAACTCGTCGTGCTCGGGAGCGTCGCCCCGCGCCCGCCTGACCTCGTTCGCTGCCAGAGCCTTCCCATGCACTCCGCTCGCTCGCGCTCGTTCCTCGCTCTCCTCGTTCTCGCGTTGCTCAGCGCGTGCACCGACGCCGAAGCGCCGGCCGCTCCGGGTGGCGTGGAGGTCTCGCGCGACGCTTCCAGCCTGAAGTCGCTCGGGTACTCCGGTGGCCTGGCCTCGGGAGCGGCGCCGAGACGGGAGCGCGAGGCGCCGCGCGCCGAGGACCGCTCGCTGATCCGACGCGGCACGCTGAGCCTGCAAGTGAGCTCCGGTGCTGAAGCCGCGCAGCGCGTCACCGAGCTCACGCGCGAGCTCGGCGGCTATGTCTCCGACGAGCAGAGCCTGCTGCGCGCGCGCGCCGAGCGCCGCGTCCTCACGCTGCGCCTTCCCGCTGCGCGCCTCGACGAAGCGCTCGCGCGCTTGGAGCCGCTCGCGCAGCGCGTGCTCGAGCGGCGCATCTCCGTCGAGGACGTGAGCGCGCAAGTGGTCGACCTCGCCGCGCGCCTGAAGACGCTGCGCGCGACCGAGACCGAGCTCCAGGAGCTGCTCGCCGGCGCGCGCGAGGCGGGCCGCGGCTTGGAGGACGTGATGGCGGTGCATCGCGAGCTCACCTCGATCCGCACGCAGATCGAGCAGCTCGTGGGTGAGGAGCGCCGCCTCTCGGAGCAGGTCGCCTTCGCCACGCTCACCGTGGAGCTCGTGCTCGAGCCCGAGGCCGCGGCTCTCGCGGCGCCGGGCTGGGATCCGCTGCGCTTCGCGCGGCGCTGCCTCTCGATGCTGCTGCGCGGGCTGCAGATCGTCGGCGAGATCGCGATGATCGTCGTGCTGGTGATCCTGCCGATCGGCGCGCTGCTGGGCTTCCCGCTCTGGCTCGTCCTGCGGCGTCGCCGCGCCGCCGCTCAGGGCGCCGTCGGAACGTAGTGCAGCCCGGCCCCCGGCCCGACCGGCAGGCCGAGCGCGTACCAGGCGATCAGCAGCACCGACCACACGAAGAAGAACACCACTGAGTAGGGCAGCATCGTCGCCACGACCGTGCCGATGCCCGCCCCCGGTACATAGCGCGCGGCGAACGCCACGATCAGCGCGAAGTAGGACATCATCGGCGAGATGACGTTGGTCACGCTGTCGCCGACGCGATAGGCCGCCTGGGTCACTTCGGGTGAGAAGCCGAGCAGCATGAACATCGGCACGAAGACCGGAGCCAAGATCGCCCACTTCGCCGCGGCGCTGCCCATCAGCAGGTTCACGCAAGCGGTCATGAGGACCAGCGAGAGCAGGAGCGGGATCGCGGGGAGGCCGAGCGACTTCAGGCCCTCGGCGCCCTTCACGGCGAAGATGAGGCCCAGGTTGGTCCAGGAGAAGAAGGCGACGAACTGCGCGGCGAAGAAGACCAGCACCATGTAGCCGCCCAGCGTCTCGAGCGCCTTGCTCATGCCCTTCACGACGTGCGCGTCGTTCTTGATGGTTCCGGCGCCGACGCCGTAGGCGACGCCCATCGCGAGCGCGCCGACGAAGAGGAGAGCGACGACCCCATCGAGCACCGGAGACTTCAGCAGGCTCGCGTCCTTGGGATCGCGAAGGAAGCCGCCCTCGGGGAGCAATCCGATCAAGAGCACGAGCACGAAGAGCACGCCGACGATCAGCGCGTAGCGGAGCCCCTTGCGCTCCTCTCCGGTGAGCGTCCGCAGCTCCTCCGGCTTCGCGTCCCCGGTGTACGCGCCGAGGCGCGGGATCACGATGCGCTCGGTGACGAAGGTGCCGGCGATGGAGAGGAAGAAGGTCGAGACGAAGAGGAAGTAGTAGTTGCAGACCGCCTTCACCTCGTAGGTCGGCGCCACGAGGCGCGAGGCTTCCTGCGTGAGCCCCGCGAGCAGCGGATCGACGGTGCCGAGGAAAAGGTTCGCGCTGTAGCCGCCCGAGACGCCGGCGAAGGTCGCGGCGATGCCGGCGAGCGGATGGCGGCCGACGGCGAGGAAGATGACCCCGCCCAGGGGGACCAGCAGCACGTAGCCCGCTTCGCTCGCGGTGTTGGAGATGATCCCCGCGAACACCAGCGCGAAGGTGAGGAGCTTCCGCGGCGCGGAGAGCACGAGTGCCCGGAGTGCTGCACCGATCAAGCCCGAGCTCTCGGCGATGCCGATGCCCATCATCGCGACGAGCACCGTGCCGAGCGGCGCGAAGCCGGTGAAGTTGGTGACCAGCGACTTCAGGATGCGATGCAAACCCTCGACGCTGAGGAGGTTCACCACGGTGACCTTCGCGCCGGTCGCGGGATGCGTCGCGCTGAGCCCGAGCTGCGCGCAGACCCACGAGAGCAAGAGCACCGCGAGCGCGAAGATCGCGAAGAGCGTCGCCGGATGCGGGAGCGCGTTGCCGGCGCGTTCGACGATGCCGAGGAAACGGTCGATCGCGCTCTTGGGCGCAGGGCTCGGCGAAGTCGTGGTCATGCGTGCTGGTCGTGCGGTGGGTGCAAGACGTCCAGATCCGGGTCGATCAGAGGCTGCGGCCCGCGGTGACCATCGGCCACGCGTCGCTGCGGAAGGGGCTCGCGGGCAGGCCCGCGCCGTTCTGGAGATTGGCCTCCAGCGGATCGTCGCTCCACGCGTAACGCGCGGCGACGGGCTGGGCCACCGCGGCCGAGCTCAGGATCACGCGCTCGCCTTCGATGCGGGCCTCGGCCGGGTGATAGACGCGATCGGCGCCGGCGAGCTCGAAGCCGCGCAACGCCTGTCCATCGCGCGTCGCGAGCCCGCGCGCGTGGGTGAACGCGAGCTCGAGCGTGTTGCCTCGCACGGTCGCGCGCTGGAAGAGCGGGCCGCTCTTCACGAGGTCTCGGCCATACTCCTGCGCGAGCGCCCAGAGCGCCAAGCGCTTGCCGACGTCCTGCTTGTTCTTCGGGTGGATGTCGGTCGAGTTCCCGATGTCGATCGTCACCGCCATGCCCGTCGCGGGGAGGGCTAGGGTCATGGTCTGCGCTTCGCGGAGCTCGGCCCACTCGTGCGGGTTGCCGTTGGTCTTGAAGTTCGCGAGCTGCACGAAGTAGAAGCCGAAGTCGCCTTGGCCCCACGCCGCGCGCCAGGAATGCAGCAAGCGCGGGAAGAGGAAACGGTACTCCTCCGCGCGAGAGGCGTTCGACTCGCCTTGGTACCAGATCGCTCCGCGGAGAGCGAAGGGCACGAGCGGCGCGATCATCGCGTTGTAGAGCCGCGCGGGCGCATGCGGTGAAGCGCTCTGCTTCTCGTTGGCGGTGATGCGCTCCTCCCACTTCGCGAGCAGCGCCTGCGCGCGCGGCTCCTCGCGGAGATCCTGCGGCGCGATCCACGCCTCCACCGGCGTCCCGCCCCACGAGCTGTGGATCAGTCCGATCGGCACGCCGAGGTGCTGGCTGAGCTCGCGTCCGAAGTAGTAGGCCGTCGCGCTGAAGTCCTTCACCGTCTCCGGTGCGCAGACCTGCCACGAGCCCTGGAGCTCGCGCTGCGGCTCCGCGCTGGTCCCGCGCGCCGCGGTGTAGAGGCGGATCGTCGGGCGCGTCGCGTCGGCGATCTCCTTCTCGGGATCGCCGCAGCGCGAGACGCTCCACTCCATGTTGGATTGGCCCGAGCAGAGCCAGACCTCGCCGACGAGCACGTCGGCGAGCTCGAGGGTGTTGGTCGCGGTGATCTTCAGCGTCGCGGGCTCGCCGAGCTCTTGCGCGGGCAGCTCGACCCGCCAGCGGCCGCCATCGTCGGCGATGGTCTCCAAGCTGGCGCTGCGGAACGCGACCTGCACGCGCTCGCCGGGAGCCGCCGTACCCCAGACGGGCAGCGGTCGACCTCGCTGGAGCACCATGTGATCGCCGAAGGGCGAGGCGAGCTTCGCCTGCGCGCGAGTTTCGGCGGCGGAGACCGCGAGGGCGAAGAGGACGGCGGAGGCGACGCGGAGGAACGGGTGAACGAGCATGTCTTCGAGCGCCCTGGAGTGAGGAAGGGCGGGACGTTACAACAGGGCTCGGCCTCTGTCACCGCGCCTCTCGCGCGCGCACTCCCTTCCGCTCCGGAGGAACCGCCATGTCCTCGATCGATCGCCGCAGCTTCCTCCGCAGCGCCGCCGCCGGCGCCGCGGCCATCTCCGCTCCGCGCTTCCTCTCCGCCGCGGCGCGGCGCGATCCGCTGCGCGTGGCACTCATCGGCGTGGGCGGCATCGGCAACGCGCACCGCGGCGCGATGGAGAGCCTCGGCCAGAAGATCGCGTTCCTCTGCGATGTCGATCTCACCCGCGTCGCCGACGCGGCGAAGAAGCACCCGGACGCGAAGGTCCTGCAGGATTACCGCAAGCTCTTCGACAAGCACCGCGGCGAGATCGACGCCGTCTTCGTCGGCACGCCGGACCACCATCACTATCCGGCGACCAAGATCGCGCTCGATCTCGGCATCCACGCCTATACGCAGAAGCCGCTGACGCAGACCGTCGGCGAAGCGCGCCGCCTGGCCGAGGCCGCCTCGAAGTCGAAGGCCGCGACGCAGATGGGGAACCAGGGCCACGCCAACGACCACTGGCGCCGCCTGATCGAGCTCGTGCGCTCGGGCAACCTCGGCGCGATCGTGGAGACCCACACCTGGACCAATCGCCCCGTCTGGCCGCAGGGCGTCGGGCGCCCCGAAGGCGAGGACGCGATCCCCGCGCACCTCGACTGGGATGTCTGGTGCGGGCCGGCACCGAAGCGCTCGTTCAAGGCCGGCGTCTACCACGACTTCAAGTGGCGCGGCTGGTGGGACTTCGGCGCCGGCGCGCTCGGCGACATGGCCTGCCACACGATGGACGGCGTCTTCTGGGCGCTCGAGCCCGGGCACTGCGAGTCGGTGGAGCCGCTCGCCATCGAAGACAAGACCGACGAGACCTTCCCCAAGCGCTCGAAGCTGCGCTGGCGCTTCGCGAAGAACGCCTGGCGCCCCGCGTTCGATGCGTACTGGTACGACGGCGGATTGCGCCCCGAGATCCCGCCCGCCCTCGGTGACGCCAAGATCCCGAACACCGGGAACCTCCTCATCTTCGAGAAGGCCGTCGTGATGATGGGCGGCGACTACGGCAGCGACATGAGCGTCTTCCCCGTGAAGGAAGGCGCAACGATCGAGACCCCGCCGCAGTCCCTGCCGAGCTCGCCGGGCCACTACCAGGAGTTCCTCCTCGCGTGCCGCGGCGAAGGCAAGGCGCTCTCCAACTTCGCCTACGCCGGACCGATGTGCGAGACGATCCTGCTCGGCAACGTCGCGGTGCGCCTCGGGCAGAAGCTCGAGTGGGATGGGCCGGCGATGAAGGTGAAGAACGTCGACGAGGCGAACGAGTTCCTGTGGCGGGAGCCGCGGGAGGGGTGGCGGGTGTAGGCTGCTCCTGTAGCTTGAGCGATCGTAGGGGCGCTCCTCGTCGTCCATGCACCAACGCGCCCTCGTCGGATGCGGCCTTCTCGCCGTGCTTCTCGCGGCGATTGGCTTCTTCGTGACGCAGGATGACGAGGTCGCGGCGCCAGCTGCCGTACTCGAGAGCGCAGAGAAAGAGCGCCAGGCGCCGTCGCTCACGCTTGAATCGGGAAGCTCGGAGCGCTCGAGCGCCCAGCTCGAGCCGGAACGCAGCGCAGGCGCAGCGACGCTTGCTCCATCCGTTGCCGTCGCCTCCCCGAAGCTCCGACTGGAGGTCTTCGATCGCGCGAGCGGTGAACCGGTCGCGGGCGCGAGCGTCGCCGTGTTCGAGACCGAGCAGTTGTCCGCGGTGCTGCGCCAGGTCGCGCGGAAGGAGCTCGGCGCGCTGGAAGAGAGCGTGATGCGAGTGCGCGAGGATCGCGTCCTGCGCACGGATGCGCTGGGCGTGGTCGAGCTGCCCATCGCGTCCTCCGCGCGCTGGCTCTCTGCGCGCCACGGGGCGCTCCGTGGAGCTCTGCTCGTGCCGCCGGAGCGCTCGCAACCGCTCCGGCTCGAGCTGGTGGCGATGGGCGAGCTGAGGGTCTTCGTGCGCGACCCGCGGCACGACGCTCCGTCCGGAACGGAAGTCTCCTTGCTCTCTGCGCCAACTCCGGACTCGCGCACCGCTCCGAAGGTTCTGAGCCGCGGGCGTTACAGCCATTCCAGCTACGCCATGCCCGTGCGGCTGCCCTATCTCCGCGAAACGGGTGTCGAGGCCGGCAGCTTGGCGCTCCACTTGCGCGTCGAGCTCCCGATTCCGGGAACGAAGCCCTTCGAGCGGGCCGTCACGCAGATCGAGTTAGAGAAGGGGGAAGCGGTCGTGCGTCTGCCCTCTGACATCCGCGAGGCTGCTTCACTACTGGAGGAGCAGTTGAGGAAGGAGGGCGGGTTCGAAGGCCGTGGGGCACCCGAGCCGCCGCGACGCTATCGCTTGGAGGGTCTCTTGCAGCTCGCCGACGGAGCCTTGGTCGCGCACGGCGTGCTCGGCGCGCGGCTCCGCGCCGTGAGTGGGGCCGGATTCAGCGTGCCGTGGCAAGGCATCATCGACACCGATGCCAGCGGCTCCTTCGCAGAGACGCTGGAACTTGCGCTCTCGCGCGACCTGACCTACTTCCTCGACCTCGTGCTCCTCGAAGAGCTCGCCGGCGACTCGCGCTGGATGGCATCGATTCCCTGGTGGCTCGCCGAAGGCTCGGAGCGCCAGTCGCTCGGCCTCCACGCGCTGCACCGCCGCCGCCTCGACGTGATCGCGACCGGCGTCGTGCTCGACGACGCCGGGAATGCCGTCGTCGGCGCGCGGATCGCGATCGGCAGCGGAGAGCTCGAGGAGCTCTGTGGCAGCGAAGGACCTCTGCGTGAGGCGCTCTATCCCGACGCGTCGTTCGTGAGTGGGGAAGAGGGGCGCTTCGAGCTGCGCGGTCTGCCGCTCGCGCAGGAGTTCGCGTTGATCGCGACGAAGGAGCTCCATTTCCCTCGCGATCCGATCTGGACGACGACGGGCCAGTCGGGCCTCCGCCTCGAGCTCGTGCGCGCCGCGACGCTCGAAGGCCGCTTGCTCTGCGACGCCGATGTCGATCCGCGCACCGTGCAGATCGAAGTGCGCAGCGCGCTCTTCGGACAGAGCGGCGCGCAGATCGAGGAGGACGGTTCGTTCCGCGCCGAGGGCCTGCCTCCCGGAGAGGTCTCGATCCGCTTCGCCTCGCCCGAGCGCAGAGCGCTCGTCGTGAGTCCGATCCTCACGATCCCGGGTGCGCCTCACACCGACGCGCGCCTACAGCCCGTCGATCTGCGCACCGAGGAGCGCATCCTCGATGTGCTGCTGCTCGAGGAAGATGGCGCTCCGCTCGGGAGCGCCGCCTTCTACGTCGCGAGCGTGGCGCAAGCGAACGGGGCGATCACGGCGGAGCGAACGGACGCCGCGGGCCGAGCCAAGGTCTTGTTCTCCGGTCGAGGCAAGCGCTGGCTCCTCGGTTCGGCGCGACACGTGCCCGTCGTCTTCGAGGAACGCGGCGATGTGATCGAGATCCGGTTGCGACGCACGCGCGCGTTCGAGCTGCGCTTCGAGCCCGCCCTCGAGCTTCCGCCCGCGTCCCGCGGACGACTGTTCTTGCGAGCGCGCCCACCAGGGACGATCGCGGGTTCGTTTCACGGCGTTTGGCAGCGGCTCGCCGAAGCGTGCGGCTTGCACATCGCCGAGATCTCCGACCCGCAGCGCGCCACCATCGAGCTCGTGGAGGATGGCGTGCACGCGACGCAGTGGGTGTTGCGCGTGGCGCACGGGAGCGCAGCGGTGGAGATCGGACCCGCATTGCGTGCGGAGGCGAAGGCTTCGGCGGGCGAAGTGACGGTTTCCGTGCGTCTCGAGACCTTGCGCGCGCTTCACTCCAAGTAGCGGCTGACTGCTTCGCATGGGCTGCGAGGCATGCTTGCGCCTCCGCCGTCTGGTTTACCGGGTCAATCGAGTATCTTTCGGCGCACACGATCGTCTGCGTGGCTCTCCGCTCTGGCACGGTTCGAGTCGCATTCCAGGCTCGAGGGCGGCCTTTCGGTATTCACGTGCCGCTTCTGAGCATCATCGTGTCCAGTGCTCTATCGTAGCCTGGATGCGTACGCTCCACCGCGTCCGGGATCGCCCAGGACGCCTCATGACTCGCGATCGATTCAACCCGAAGCGCACGCTGCTACCGATGGATCAAGTGGGTCGCATGCGCCCTGCCCTCGACGAGCTCGCGGGTCGGGTGCGATACGGTGGGAATCCGGAGCACAAGCGCGATCCAGGGGACTTCCGCCTTCGGCCACCGCACGCCGCCGGTCGCCCGCGGAAGACCCTCTGTGATGATGCCGGGATCACCAAGCGGGCCGCAGCGCTGGAGCTGCTCCGCGAGGGCTTCCGTCGCGGGCTCGTCGATGCGCGCTTCGAGCGTGGTTGGCCCTTGATGGTCTGGGCCGTCGCGCCCGATGGGACGCCGCTCGAAGCGACGTGGGAATCGGTCGGCTGCTACCATGGCTACCCGATGCCGGAGAACGACCCGTTCCGCGAGGAGATCCTCGAACAGTGGAGGCTGCGCCGTGACTGATCTCTCCATCGCCGGACTCGGCCTCGACATCGAACGATGGGTGCCGAGCACCGAAGGGCCGCGCGAGCTCGCCTGGACGACGGGATTCCTTCGCATCGATCTAGGCGAGGAGTGCCTGACGCTCGGGGAAGACGCGTGGTCGCGATCCCTCGAGTCGAGCGTGCTCGTCTCGGCGTATCCGATGGCGCTCTGGCTCGCGAGCTCCACCTGGCGGTTGCTCTACGAGTGCGGACCGCAGCGGCGGGAGAAGGAACTGTCGTGGCGGCTCGCGCATCACCTCGCTTCGGCGGGGCATGGATATCTCTGGCCCTCGCTGGTGTTCCGCAGCGATGGGGCGCGCGTCGAGATCGAAGCTCAGCCGACGCCGCGCGCGGCGAAGCAGGCGCGGCACTTCTTCGGCGCAGCGACGGGTGAGGTCTCCCTCGAGAGCTTGCTTAAGTCGATCGCGCGCTTCGTCGAGTTGGTGCTCGAGCGCCTCCGCGCGACGGACGGCGGCGGCTCGGATCTCGAGCGGCTCTGGCAGCGAGTGATCGAAGAGGGGCAAGACCCCGAGCTCTCTTGGCGCCGCCGGCTGGAAGCGGCGCTGGGGCTGGATGCCGACGAAATGCCGTTGGCGTTGACGCGTCAGCTCGACGGTCTCGTCGCCGTTGCCGGCCGAGAGGGAGGTCTCGAGGTCGCCGCGGCTCGAGCTGGGGAAGAGCCGCTCCCTTGGCTCGCGCAGGTGGACGAACGAGCGCGCCGATGCGGGCTGCGAGCGCAGGCGCTGGCGAGCCTCGCCAAGCAAGGAGCTGCCGCTCTGCCGGCGCGCAACGCGCGAGCGGAAGCGATACGCGCGCCGTGGCAGCGGGGGATCGAAGCGGCGCGCGCTTTGCGCCGAGCCGTCGGTCTCGGCAACGAGCCCATTTCCCAAGCCCGGCTCGCCGAGCTCGTGGGCCTTCGCGCGAGCGAGCTCGAAGACGGAGCCTCTGGCTTCGATCCCGCGCTCGGGCTCGCGATCGTGGAGGACGACGCGGTGCGGCTGCATCTTCGGAAGCGCCACGCGCACGCGCGGCGCTTCGAGCTGGCTCGTTGCATCGGCGATCTGATGGGCGCTGCCTCGGGAGACCCGTGGCGGCCGATCTCGGACGCCATCACCGTACGCCAGAAGATGCAGCGCGCGTTCGCCGCGGAGTTCCTCTGTCCGATCGAAGGCCTGCGCGCGCGCTACGGCGACGACACGAGCGAGGATGCGGTGCTCGACGCGCGTGATCGCTTCCTGGTCTCGGAGCAGGTGATCGAGATGCAGCGGAGGAACCACGCAGCGAGCACGGACGCCGCGTAGTCGGAGCTCTCGAGCTTGGCTCGTCTTCGCGAGCTCGCCGCGGCGCGCGGTGTCTCGAGCTCAGCGCTGCGCGCGAGCTACGAACGGATCCGCGAAGCGCGGGTCGTTGGTGAAGGTCCGATCTGTCAGGGTCTTCAAGAAGGCGATGATGTCCGCCTGATCGCAAGGCTGTAGCGCCAATCCGAGCCGAGGCCGCTCGTTCGGCAGCATGGGGGGCGGCCAAGAAGCTCCGCCGCGAGGCTCGAAGCGCGGATCGAGACCAGGGTGGGGGCGCACGCCGCTCGCATAGAAGCGCAAGACCTCTTCGAGCGTCGCGAATCGACCGTCGTGCATGTACGGCGCCGTGAGCTCGATGTTGCGCAGCGTCGGGGCGCGGAATCGTCCTCGGTCTTCGTTGTCGCCGGTGATGCCTCCGAGCCCGGGGTCGTCTTTCTTCGAGCCTAGATCGAGCCCGATGTTGGTGAGGGCAGGCGCTCTCCGATCGTGCAGCCCACTGATGACGCAGCCTCTGCAGTAGGAGAGCCGGGACTCCCGGGCATGGCAGGTGCCGCAGGCGTCGAAGAAGAGCCGCATGCCCCGGTTCTCCTCGGGCGAGAAGGTGGAAAAGCCGGAGCTCGAAGGACTGGAGGCCGAGGGCGCCCAGTCGAAGCGCGAGCTCCGCGAGGCGAGCGCGCGCACGAAGGTCGCGAGCGCTCGGCCGATGCGCTCGGGGCTCACCTGCTCGTCGCCGAACGCTTGCCGGAACAAAGGCCGATAGTCCGCTTCGCTCGCCACTCGTCGCTCGAGCTCGCGGAGGTCGAGGCCCATCTCGACGGGGTCCTGGATGGGGCGCAGCACCATCTCCTCCAGCACCTGGACGCGGTCGTCCCAGAAGAACCCGCTCTCGCGCTCGCCGAGGTTGGAGAGGCTCATCGAGCTCCGCCGGGCGAGGCGACCGTCGAACCCGAGGCTGCGCGCGCGTCCGTCGGTGAACGCCTTCGCCTGCTCGTGACATGAGCCGCAGGAGCGCGAGCCGTTCCGCGAGAGCAGGGGATCGTAGAAGAGGACGCGCCCCAAGGTCGCGAGCTCGTTGGCGCGTGCCGCGTTCCCGGGCGCGGCAGCCGTGTCACGATCGCGTGACGTGTCGCGACCTACGGTCGCCGGTCCTCGCACCACGCCGTAGTCAAAGGTCGTCGCCGGCAACATGAACCGGGGCGCTTGGGCGACAGCGGCGGGGACCGCGAGCAGGCCCGGCAGGCCAGTGGCGAGGCAGGCGAGGAAGAGCTGGCGAGACATGGGGCACCTCGGCCGAAGCGACGGGGAGCAAGAGCGCTGCGCTTCCTCCCCGCAATCGCGGTGCCGCGCCGCCGTTCCTCGCGCTTACGCTCGCTCGGCCGAGTGGGTCGAAGGCTCAGCCCTTCTGCAGCTCCTGGAGCTTCTCCCGCACCTTCTCCGCATGCCCCTTCGCGGAGACCTTTGCCCAGAGGTGCGCGACCTTGCCCTCCGGATCGAGGATCACGGTCGAGCGGATGACGCCCATGCTCTTCTTGCCATACATGTTCTTCTCGCCCCACGCGCCGTACTTCTCGAGCATCGCGTGCTCGGGGTCGGAGAGGAGGGTGATACCGAGCGTGTACTTGGCGATGAACTTCGTGTGCGCCTCGGGCGAGTCGGGGCTGACGCCGATCACCGTGGCGTCCAGCTTCGAGAAGTCGGGCAGCGCGGCGGTGAACTCGCAGGCCTCCGTCGTGCAACCCGGCGTGTCGTCCTTGGGATAGAAGTAGAGGACGACCCACTGGCCGGCGAAGTCGGCGAGCTTCCTCTTCACGCCGTCCTGGTCGGGGAGGGTGAACGCGGGGGCCTTCTTGCCGATGCTGAGCGTTGCAGCCATGGTGCGCTTCGTTCGCTTG
This sequence comes from Planctomycetota bacterium, assembly GCA_016719295.1. Lineage (GTDB taxonomy): Bacteria > Planctomycetota > UBA1135 > UBA1135 > JADKAF01 > JADKAF01. Next base: position 2,994,446 of record JADKAF010000001.1, on the reverse strand, counting down.
GAGTTCCGAGGGGGATTCAACGAGCGGAGAGGATCGCTCGCCCGCCGTCGATGGAGTGGAGGCCCCCCGTGATCCATCCGGCCTCACTCGAGGCCAGGAACGCGCAGAGGGCCGCGATCTCCTCCGGCTGGCCGACGCGCCCCAGCGGGTGCGTCGTCTTCGAGCGCTCGAGGAAGGCCGCGTAGTCGGCGACGGCCTTGCTCACGGTGTGCAGCTCGGTGACGACGACGCCCGGGTTCACCGCGTTGACGCGCACGCCGTGAGGGGCGAGCTCCAAGGCGGTGCACTGCACGAACATGTCCTGCGCGGCCTTGGTCATGCAGTAGGCGAGGACGTTCGGGTAGGGGCGCAGCGAGCAGACGGAGGAGAGGATCACCATCGCTCCGCGCGTGTCGATCAGATGCGGGGTCACCGCCTTCGCGACGCGGCGCGTGCCGTCGATGTTGATCGAGAAGAGGCGCTCCCACTCGTCGTCGCTGGTGTCCTGGAGGCCTCCGGAGCCGATGACGCCGGCGGCGTGGATCAGGACGTCGATGCGGCCGAGCTCGGCGACGCAGTCGTTGACCGCGGCCTCGACGGCTTGCGCGTCGCGGACGTCGCCCGGGAAGGCCAGGTCGCAGACCGTTTGCGCGCGCTCCAAGCGCCGCGCGAAGCCGAAGACCTTGGCGCCCTCACCGCGGAGGCGCTCCGCGCACGCCTTACCGATACCGCTCGAGGCGCCCGTGACGAACGCGACCTTGCCTTCAAAACGCATGGGGCCTCCAGAATGCAGGGGGGCTCGGATCCGGGAGCTCAGGCCTTCGGCCCGCGCTCCTTCTTGAAGATCAGCAGGTGGTTGAAGCCGCGGAGGAAGAAGTTCCCTTCTGAGGCGGCCTTGTGGAAGTTCGGCTTCTCGAGCTTGCGATTGCCGCGCACGACGGCGACGTGGTCGACCGGGCGGAAGCGCTTCTCCAGCAGCACGAAGAGGTGCGCGCCGAGGCCGACGAAGCCGCGCTTCTTCTGGAAGGAGTCGGAGACGTAGACGGCGAGGTAGCGCCGGTCGCGCAGGATGCGGTCGGCCTCGGCGAAGGCCGCGTCCATGGCTTCGAAGTAGCCGCCGCGCGCGTCGTGCGCGTCGAGCTTGCCGATGCAGCGCGGGTCGTCCGAGTAGTCGAGGTGCGTCGAGTACGGCGGATCCATGAAGACGAAGTCCGCCTTCGCGTCCTCGAGCGGGAGCTTCCGCGCGTCGGCGCGGAAGATGTCGTCGCGCATCGGCCGGAGGTCATAGCCCAGCGCGCGGCGCTTCATCTCGCGCGCGACGTCGAGCGTGGTGCCGCCGCCGCAGAAGGGGTCGACGACGAGGTCGTCCTCGCGGGTGTAGCGCTCGAGGAGGTTCCAGACGAGATAGCTCGGAGTGGCACCCTGGTAGCCCTCGGTGCCCTGCGCGCTCTCGCCGTAGTGCTGCGAGGGATAGTACCAGAGCGTCGTGGTCTGGAGCTTGAGCGTGGGCTTCATCGTGCTGGCGCTGGGGCAGGCGGGCCGAGATGCTAGCAAGCGTGCGCCTCGACCGCCTGCTCTCGAAGTGGAACCTCGCCTCGCGCGCCCGCGCCCAGGAGCTCGTGCGCGCTCTCCGCGTCCGCGTCGACGGCGCGCTCGCCCGCGACCCCGGCCTCGAGGTCGACCCCGCGAGGATCCGCCTGGAGCTGGACGGCCGCGCGGTCGCCGCCCCGGCCGCGACGTCGCGCGTGGTGCTGGTCTACAACAAGCCGCGCGGCGAGGTCGCGACGACGAGCGACGAGCGCGGTCGCCGCACCGTGATGGATGCGTTCGCCTCGCTGGCACTCCCGGGGCTCGCCCCGGTCGGGCGCCTCGACCAAGCGAGCGCCGGTCTCTTGCTGCTCACCAACGACCACGCCTTCGCCGATCGCCTGCTCGACCCGCGCTCTCACTTGGCAAAGGTCTACCGCGTGAAGATCCGCGGCCGCCTCGAGGACGCCGCGCTGCACGAGCTCCGCACCGCAACCATCGAAGAAGACGGCCTCGTCCTCGGCCCGCTCGAGCTTGCGATCGAGAGCGAAGCCCAGCGCTCGCAGTGGCTCCGCGTCGTGCTCCGCGAGGGGAAGAACCGCCAGATCCGCCGCCGCTTGGCGCGCCATGGCGCCGAGGTCGAGCACCTGATCCGCGTCGGGTTCGGCCCGCTCGAGCTGGGCGCGCTGGAGCCGGGGGCGTGGCGCGAGCTGCTCTCCGAGGAGCGCGCGGCGCTGGAGCGCGCGCTGGAGCACGCGCGCTGAGCGACGGCCCGCGTCAGCGCAGCTCCTCGAGCAGCACGAACGCGTTCCACGCGGCGTGCAGGAGCATCCCGGGATAGAGGCTTTGCGTGCGCTGGCGGAGCCAGCCGAAGCCGAGGCCCATGGCGAAGTGCGAGACGAAGACGAGCGGGCTCAGATGCAGCACCGAGAACATCGCCGCCTGCACGAGCAGCGCTTCGCCCGGTCGCATCACCAGAGCCAGACGCGTCTGGATCACGCCGCGGAACGCGAGCTCCTCGAAGATCCCCGGCGCCAAGCTGATCATCGCGAACGCGGTCCAGAGCGGCCAGCCGGCTTCCGCGTAGCCGTCGCTCATGCGTAGCACCGGAACGCCCAGGCTCTGCAGCGTTCCGAAGTAGAGCTCGAAGAGCCCGGCCATCAGCGCGCAGACGAGAGGAGCGCACCACCACGTGCTCCAGGTGAAGCCGCTGGAGCGGAGGAGCGGCGCGAGCGCTGCGCGGTCGTTCCAGCAGAAGGCGAGGATCAGCACGGCGTCGAGCAGGGTGATCGCGAGCTCGAGCGCGGGATGCGCGGACTCCGTCGCGCTGGCGAAAATCCCGCCGAGGCCGATCGTGCCCAGCAGGATCGCGAAGAGCGCGAAGGCGCCGCGAAAGCTCTCCCAGTACCGGACGCCGACCTGCGGCTCGCGGCGTCGGCGCAGGCGCTCGCGGAGCTCCATCGCAGGGCTCTCGTTCGGCGTGATCGTCCTCGAGCCCGGGCCGGCTTCGATCTCGCTCGCCTCGGCGCGCAACGGCTGGCCGCAGGACGCGCAGAAGCGGGCGCTCGCGCGGAGCGGCGCGCCGCAATGGGCGCAGCAGCGCGGATCCCTGGGCGGGGGACTCGAAACCCCTTCTTGCTCCCTCTCGCTCATCTTCGCGTTCCCGGGCGCACGCCGCGCGCTACGCGCGTGCTCGCTCGCGCGCCAGACGTCGTTCATCGGCCGCTTCCGCCGCGCGCTCGGCGAGCGCCGCGCGGATGCCGCCGATGAGGAACGCGACGGCGATCGCCTTGAAGAGCAGGCCTTGCAGGAGCGACTTCGGCTCGACGATCGCCGAGCCCACCTGAACGACGAGGTACACGGAGAGCGCGGTGATGGTCGCGGGCAAGGGAGCACGGCGCGCCCAGAAGTAGAGGCCGAACATGAGCGCCGCGAGGCCGAAGTGGATCCCGAAGACGAGCGCTACCTCGAGGTCGATCTGCGCGAGCAGGTCCCGCACCACCCACTCCTCGCCTTCGATCTCGATCACTTCCTCCGGCTCGTAGGACTCGCTCAGGGCTTCACGCGCCTTCTCGGCCTCGCGCTTCGTGAGGAAACCCAGCGCCAAGCCACCGAGACAGAACATGATCCCCAGCCACAGGATCACCTTGGCGGCGCGGCGCACGCGGCGCGTGCGATCGCTCTTCTCGACCTTCTGACGCGCGCCCCGCCGGCGAGCGAGGCGCTCGGCCTCCGCGGCGCGAGCCTCGATCGCCATGCGCGACTCCGCGCTCACCGGCGCGCCGCAGCCGGAGCAGAAGGTGTCGCTCGTCTGCAGCGCGGCACCGCAGGCGGGACAGGGAGCGCTCGTGCTGTGGCCGGCTGCAGGTGATCGAGGCTGGGGAGCGAGTGCTGGTGCCGCGGCCAAGACGAGGGCGAGCGTCCCGCCCTCGTCGCGTCGGATCGCGAGCCGCGACTGACAGCCGCGGCAGCGCGCGACGCGACCGACGAGCTCGTCGGAGACCTGGATGGCGTGGGCGCAGGTAGGGCAGGCGAGCGATTGCATAGCGAGCTCTGGGAACGAAAGCCCGTTGGTGGAGCCTCTCGCCGGGAGGGCGGAGATCGCCTCGGCATTGTGCGATCGCGAGGAGCAGGGGCGCCAGTGTCCTGCGTGGCGCGTTCCTCGGCGCTTCCGAGCTCGCGAGCGCTTCGCCTGAGCTACCTGCCCGCTACCCAACGCGAGAGCCGCGCCCGAAGCTCGAAGCTCCGGGCGCGGCTCTCGTGTGCTCGGGTCGCTCCGCGACGCTCGGCGTCGCGGCACCCGCGGACGGCGGATCGGCTCAGCTCCCGATCGTGAGTGCCAAGGCGTTCGAGCTCACGATCCCGAGCGCGTTCGCCGGGGCATCGAAGACGAGGCCCTGCGCGAAGAAGCGCGCGCCGATCAGCAGCGGCTGGTTGGGCACGCTGAAGTTCTGCGCGGCGCTGCCTTGCGCGTTGGTCGCCGTGCCGAGGCCGATATCGGCGCTAACGAGCAGCGAGCAGGTGCCGCCGCCGAGCGGCGCGAAGGAGAAGGGCAGCGGGAGGGCTCCCCAGCTCGTGTTCGAGAAGCCGATCTCGTAGAAGGCCGGGACACTCGGCGCGCAGGCGCTGAGCTGCAGCGCGAAGCTGCCGCTCACGCGCGGAGCCGCGGAGGCGGCGAGCGCGGGCACGGCCGGAGCCGGCGCGCAGTAGACGCGGAAGGACGGGGCGGTGATCAAGCCCGAGCGCGTCCAGCCCGCGCCCGAGCCGAAGCCCGTGCGGTAGTAGGCGCCGCCGGTGCTCGTGCCGCCCGAGATCTGCGAGAGCAGAGTGGTCTGCGCGGCGTGGTCGATGCCGATCCAGAAGGGACCGGCCGGGAGGTTCACGGTGCCCGCGAAGCTGCCGCGGTAGAAGCCGTCCGTGGCGCCGATCGTCACCGTGGTGATCGCGAGCGGCGCCGTCGTCGGCGTGCCGCCCGTCGCGCCGTAGATCGCGGCGCTCACCGTCACCGCTCCGCCGGTGTTCGTGCGCGAGTAGATCTCGAAGGACTGCACGCCGATCGCCGCAGCGCTCGAGAGATCGTAGCAGTACTCATAGGCGCGAACGTTGTTCGCGACCGCGCCGCCGTTCGGGTTGATCGACGCGCAGAGGCCGGGTGCCGTGATCGAGCCGGGGCAGCCCGCGCCGAAGCTGACGGCCGAGCCCGGCAGCGGAACGGCCGGGTGCTCGGTCCAGGCGAAGGAGAAGGCCTGCGTCGCCGCGGCGAGACTCGTGCCCGTCGTGCGCACCGTGAGCGGACCCGCGGAGGGGTTGTAGAAGCGCACCATCTCGTAGAGGTTGCGCGTCGTCGTCGAGGAGACGAGCGGCAGGCCCGTGCCGTCGAGGATCTCGAGGTCCAAGTTCGACCACGTGCTCGAGCCGGTGTTCAGGCGGTGCCAGGCGATCGCGATGGCGTACGAGCTGCCCTGCACGGCCGGGATCGTGAAGCTGTGCACGGGGCTGCCGGAGGTGACGCTCGCGCTGCCGTAGCGGTTCGCGGCGGTGAGCGCGTGCGCGCGATCGTTCTTCAGCACGCCCATGCCGTAGTCGTTGCGCGTGAGGCCGGCGTTCTGCGACGCGATGTCGAGCGTGGAGGCGAGCAGGATCGCCTTCGTCTCCAGCGCGGTGAGCGCGGTGAAGCGCCCGCGGAGCTGCGTCGCGGCCCCCGCGACCTGCGGCGAGGCCATCGAGGTGCCCGAGCCGGTGTAGTTGCCGGCCTCGTTGTTGCGAGCCGCCATCACCGTGCTCACGCCGCAGGCGGCGATGTCGGGATAGAAGCGCGCCGTGTCGCCCGACAGCGGGCCGCGCGAGGAGAACGAGGCCAGGGTGTGGCTGTTCGGATTGAGCGCGGCCACGGCGAGGCCGTTCGCGGCGCCCTGGCTGCCCGTGGTCGAGCCGGCGGCGGGGCCGCTGTTGCCGGCGGCGACGCACACCATGATGTCGGCGTTCAGCGCCGCGGAGTCCAGCGCTTGCTGCGCGACATCGAGCGGGTTCGGCGAGCCGCCGTAGGAGAGATTCGCGGCGACGATGTCGAGCGCGACGCGATCCGCGGCCATCGCCTGCCAGGCCGAGGCCATCGTGGTGTTGCTGCTACCTCCGCCGCTCACGACGTTCGCGATCGCGTAGCCGGCGATCTGCGCCAGCGGCGCATGGCCATCGTCGGCGCTCGCCGTGCCCCAGTCCGCGCCGGCCGAGATGCTGGCGACGCCGGTGCCGTGACCGTGCTGGTCATCGGCGATCAGCGCGCCGATCTGGCGATTCACGACGAGGCGCGAGCCGTTGATGCCGCCGCCGCTCGTGTCGTTGGGATCGCCGTTCACGAAGTAGCTGCGGTGCGGACGGCCCGTGCCGTTCATGTCGGAGTCTTGGCCCGTGTCCATGATCCCGACCGCGACGCCGAGTCCGCGGTGACCCTGGCTCTGGAGCAGATCCGCGTTGTGATTCGCGGCGTTGGTCGCCGTGAGGATCCAAGGCTGCACGGCGACATCGGGCTCGACGAAGGCGATCTTCGCCAGCGCACGCAGATCGGCGAGGCGGCTCGGCGCGATCTCGACGACGGCGGCGTTCACGATCCACCACTGCTGCGCGACCTTGGCGCCCAGCGCCTGCGCCGCGGCGACGAAGCCCGCCTGATCGGCCTTCACCTTGGCTTCCAGGTCCGCGACGATGCGCGCGACCTCGGCCGCCGACCGCTTCGTGCGCACCGCGTCGCGGAACTCCGCGAGGTCGAAGCTGCGCGTCGCGAAGTGGACGACCCAGCGCTCGGTGCCGGGCTGCTCGCCGGGCAAGCCCTGCAGCGGCTTGCCGTCCAGGATCGGAGCGAGGTCGAGGCCCGCGCGCGCGGCGGGATCCTGGGCCCAAGCCGCGAGCTGGAGGACGGCCAGAGCCGCCAGCGGTGCGATGCGGCGGAAGGTGGGGAATGCCATGCGGTGGGGACTCCTCTCGCTATGGCCGACGCCTTCCGTGAGGAACGGGGGAGGCGCGCCGGCCTGGGGCAATGCGCGCGGAGTCGGAGCTCCGCGGCGACGGGGCCGTGGTACGCCCGGGCCGGGGCGTGCGGCGGCAGATTCAGCCAAAGCTTCTGCGGTCGCTCGCCATCGGCGCAAGCGCCCCCCGAACTGCAGGGGCGAAGGGCGTGCCATTTCCCTACCAGAGCGGATGGGCCTCGAGGCCGCGGAGTTCCCTGGACGCGGCTTTGCGGAGGGCTGTTTCGGCGTGTTTCTCCGCGCCGTGGACCTGCGCGCGACTCGGCTCGCCACCGCCGCGATCGATCACGAGCTCCTCTCCTGGCGCTGCACCGCGACCTTCGCTCCGCCGCAGCTCGTCTGCTCCGACGTCGCGGCGAGCGCTTCCTAAGCGCGAGTGAGCGTGGCCAGAGTCGGGAGCACGCGGCGCTGGAGCGTTGCGACGCCGCGCGACGGCGTTCCGGCGTCGAGCAACTCGCGCATCCGCCTCTACGTGCTGGCTTTCGCGACCGGTGCCCTTCGTGTGGCCTCTGCCTCCGCTGCTTCCGGTGCCGTCGCGAGCGCGGCGGAGCTCTCCGTGGAGCTCGCATCTCGTTCCGCTGCCTGCGCTGCATGCGGGGCACGGAGGGCCGATCCCGCGGCGCGAGGCTCTCCTTGCCGAAGCGAAGCGAAATGCGCAGCTCGGGTGAGACAGGCGCCTCGACGGCCCGCTAGCATCGCGCCCTCACCGACCCCGACGCACGCGGAGCACCACGGCGCATGTTCACCGGCCACCCGAAGGGCCTCTACCGCCTCTTCTTCATCGAGATGTGGGAACGCCTGGCCTTCTACACGATGGTCGGGATCCTGATGCTCTATGCGACCGACACCGAGACCGGCGGGCTCGGGCTCTCGAAGGTCGTGGGGAACGAGATCTACGGGCTCTATCTCGCGTTCGTCTACTTCACGCCCTATCTCGGCGGGCTGATCGCCGACCGCTTCCTCGGCTATCGACGCTCGGTGCTGATCGGGGGGCTCTTCTTCGCGCTCGGCTTCTATCTGATGAGCATCTTCGGGCGGACGCCGTTCGTGCTCGGGCTGGTCTGCCTCTGCCTCGGCAACGGCTTCTTCAAGCCGAACATCTCCGCGATGGTGGGGAACCTCTACAAGAAGGGCGATCCGAAGCGCGACTTCGGCTTCAACCTCTTCTACATGGGGATCAACATCGGCTCCTTCCTCGCCAACTTCGTCGCCGCGTTCGCGCGGAACCAAATCGGCGGGTGGTCGGCGGTGTTCCTCTGCGCGATGGTGGGCATGCTGATCGGCGTGGTGCTGCTGCTCGCGAGCTGGAAGGTGCTCGCGGCGGCCGATCGCCCGCCGGAGCGCAGCGCGGAGGACACGAGCTTCGGCGAGGTCGCCGGGCGCATCCTGTCGCCCGCGCTCGCGTGCGGCGTGTTGGGCTACTACGCGGCGTCGTGGTGGCTGCCCACGAGCTTGCCGATCCGGCCGGCCACCTGCGGCTTCCTCGCGGGTGTGCTGCCGGTGCTCTTCTTCTTCGTGCGGCTCCCGTCTCGCGTGAGTGAAGCCGAGAGAACGGGGCTCCGCGCGCTGCTGCCCATCTATCTCGCCGGCGCCACCTTCTTCATGGTGCTGCACCTGAACGGCAGCGCGATCATGGCCTGGGGCCGCGACAAGACGAGCCGCGACCTCAGCTGGGCGCCGGCGAGCCTGAAGTCCGACGCGCTGCCCGCGTACTACGCGAACGCGCCGCGTTCGACGCCGCGGCCGAGCCGCGAGAACCTGCTGCCCGTCGAGGCGCCGCTCGCGAGCATGTTCGGGCAGAATCGTCTGAGCACGACGGCGCTGGAGCAGGCGCAGCGCGCGCTGCCCGCCGAGGTGCGCGTGGAGGAGCTGCCGGCCGATGGCACCGCGCCCTCCGAAGCGCAGAAGGCCTGGCAGAAGCGCGCGGTGAAGGTCTACGCCGCGGTCGAGCTCGCCGAGGAGAGCGATGCGCGCGGAGCGCGGACGATCACCGCGAAGATCGCCGACGGCGCGCAGCCCGTGCGCAGCGTCGCGTTCGTCCGCACGCTCGCGAGCGGGGCCACCGTGCCGCTCTTCCTCACCGATCGCGATCTGATGGCGAGGATCTACGCGGGCGATCCCCCGACGCTGGCGCCCGGCGAATGGCTGCAGGTCGTGAACCCCGAGCTCTTCAAGTCGCTGAACGGGCTCTTCGTGATCCTGCTGACGCCGCTGGTGGTGATGGCGTTCGGCGCGCTGCAGCGCGCGGGGCGCTCGATCAGCACCGCGCGGAAGATCTTCCTCGGGCTCGCGCTGACGACGCTCTCGCTCGGGCTCATGGTGCTCGCTGGCGTGGTCAGCGAGGACGGCGCGACGAAGGTCTCGTGGGCCTGGCTCGTGCTCTTCTACCTCGTGCTCACGACGGGCGAGCTCTGCCTCTCGCCGATGGCGCTCTCGCTGGTCACGAAGCTCTCGCCGAAGCGATTGGTCGGACTCACCATGGGCGGCTGGTTCGTCGCGACCTCGTTCGGGAACAACTTCTCGGGCTTCTTCGGCGGCTTGGAGTCGCAGGTCGCGCCGACGACCTTCTTCCTCCTCCTGGCGGCGATCGCCGCCGCGGTCGCGACGCTCATCTTCCTCCTCCTGCCGCGCCTCGATCGGGCGCTCGAGAAGTACGGCGCGTGAGCAACGCCAAGGCCTCGCGCGGCAACCCATACCTCCTTCCCGTCCTCCGGAGCACCTCCATGGCTCTCGTTCTGCGCTGCGTTCCCCTCGTGTCCCTCGCCTCGCTCGCGCTCCTCGCGGCGCACCTCGGCGCGCAGGATGCCGCTCCGACGGCGCCTGCCGCCTCCGCGGAGAAGAGCGTTCCCGTCTTCGAGAACGGCGAGGCACAGATCGTGCCCGGCTTCCATGACCGCAAGAGCTGGATCCGCCACGACCTCTTCGTGGAGACCGAGTTCGACAGCGACGGCGACGGAAGGAAGGATCGCGTGCACGTCGCGGTCACGCGGCCGCAGCAGACCGACACCGAAGGCCTGAAGGTCGCGGTGGTGTACGAGACGAGCCCGTACTTCGCGGGCACGGCGCCGATGTCGCTCGAGTACTTCTGGAGCCCGAAGCAGGAGCTCGGCGCGCCGCCGCCGATGCGGAAGGAGACGCCTTCGATCCCGCACCAGAGCCTGCGGCCGGTGCTCGCGGACACCGAGGTCGGCACGTAGGTTCCGCGCGGCTTCGCCGTCGTGCACTCCTCGTCGCCTGGCACGGGGCTCAGCGAGGGTTGCCCGACGATCGGCGGCGACAATGAGTCGCTGGCGCCCAAGGCGGTGATCGACTGGCTGAACGGGCGCGCGAAGGGCTACACCGAGCGCAAGGGCGGCGAAGAGGTGAAGGCGTACTGGTCGACCGGCAAGGTCGGCATGATCGGCACCTCGTTCAACGGCACGCTGCCGCTCGCCGCGGCGACGACGGGAGTCGAGGGGCTCGAGGCGATCGTGCCGATCGCGCCGAACACCTCCTACTACCACTATTACCGCTCGAACGGCCTCGTGCGGCATCCCGGCGGCTGGATGGGCGAGGACATCGACGTCCTCTACGACTTCGTCCACAGCGGCTATCCGGAGCTGCGCAAGGACTGCGACTGCAAGGTGCGCGACGAAGAGCTGCGGAAGAACTTCGATCGCCAGAACGGCGACTGGAACTCCTTCTGGGCCGGCCGCGACTACCTGCTCGATCTGAAGCCGCTGAAGGCCGCGACTTTGATGGCGCACGCGTTCAACGACTGGAACGTGATGCCCGAGCACAGCGTGCGCATCTATCGCGCGATCCGCGCGAAGGGTGTGCCCGCGATGTGCTACTTCCACCAGGGCGGCCACGGCGGGCATCCGCCGCTGAAGCTCATCAACCGCTGGTTCTCGCGCTATCTCTACGGCGTCGAGAACGGCGTCGAGAAAGACCCGCGCGCTTGGATCGTGCGCGAAGGCGAGCGCCAGCCCACGGCCTATCCCGAGTATCCGCATCCGGAAGCGGCGGCCGTGAAGCTGCAGCCCTGGCTCGGCGGCAAGGAGGCCGGTCCGCTGCGCACGACGCGCGCGAGCAAGCTCGCCACGGAGAAGCTCGTGGACGACGTCGCGATCAGCGGCGCCGAGCTCGCGCAGGCCCCGTCCTCTCCGCATCGCCTGCTCTACGCGACCGAGGTGCTGCAGGAGCCCGTGCATCTCTCGGGCACCGCCCGCATCAAGCTGCGCGTCGCGAGCAACGCGAAGGCGGCGAATCTCTCGGTCTGGCTCGTGCAGCTCCCCTGGGATCCGAAGTCGAAGCGCATCTACGACAACGTGATCACGCGCGGCTGGGCCGACCCGCAGAACCACGCCTCGCTCGAGAAGGGCGAGCCGCTCGTGCCGGGCAAGTTCTACGACCTCGCCTTCGAGCTGCAGCCCGATGACCACGTGATCCCGAAGGGCAAGCAGATCGGGCTCATGATCTTCTCGAGCGACCAAGAGTTCACCCTCTGGCCGCCGAAGGGCACCGAGCTCACCGTCGACCTCGGCCACGTCGAGCTCGAGCTGCCCGTCGTCGGAGGCGCCTCGGCCTACGCGAAAGCCATCACCCCGCGCTGACCGTCGTCGATCAGAAAGGGGTCAGACCCCTCCTTGATCGACGACGGCGTCGATCAATGAGGGGTCTGACCCCTTCTTGATCGACGGTCAGCGCCAGGGGGAGTCTTCGAGGAGGCGCGGCCACGCGGGAGTGCGCGGTGCGGCCGAGTTCTCGGCTCGGAGTGCGCCGCCGGCCAGGGCGTCGGCCATCGCGGAGCGCAGGCGATCGGCGGCCGGGTCGCTCTTCGGCAGGCGCTCGCGTAGGTGGGCGAGCTGCTGCTCGGCGTCGTGCGTGCGGCCTTGGGCCAGCAGCCACTGCGCGAGCTCGAGGCGCGCGTAGAGCTCGGGGCCGGAGAAGAGCTCGGGCGAACCCAAGCCCAGCGGCGTCTCCAGAGCTCGCCGATACGCGGACTCGGCGGCGCCGAGCTCCCCGCGCGCGTCGAGCTCGCGCGCGATGCGTCGGCATGCGGCGCACCAGAGCGCGCGGCGCAGCGCGGTCGGCGCCGGATCCGCGTAGGGCGAGCGAGCGAGGGCCGCGAGGCAATCCTCCGCGCGATCGGCCTCGAAGAGCGCGAGCGCCTCCGCATCTCGGAGCAGCTCGTCGTGCGGATTCGCCGCTCGCGTCGCACGCCACAGGTCCAGGCGTTCTTCGTCCTCGCCGAGCTGGCGCAGGATCGCATCGGCGAGCAGCGCAGGCGCGCGCTCGCCGGGATGCTCGGCCTGAACGCGCAGCGCGAGCGCGCGCGCCTGCCCGAGGTCGCGGCCCGTCAGCAAGCGCGTCAGCGCCTCGAGGTAGCGCGCCTCGGAGGTCTCGCAGCCGCGGAGCCGCGCGCTCTCGACGAGCTCGAGCGCCGCGGCCCAACGCTGCTCGGCAGCCGCCGAGAGCGCCGCGACGTAGGGCAGCGCCGGGCTCGATCGCTCGGTGCGCACCAGGGCCTCCAGGTGCGTCGCGAAGCGCGGATCGGCCGGGCGCGCCGCGAGCGCCGCCTGCTCGTCGAGCGCGTAGAGGCGCTCCCGCGCGAGCTCGGCACCGCTCTCCTCGAGCAGCGCCGCGGCCTCGACCAGCGTTGCCTGCGCGTCGTCCTCCGGCAGCAGGAAGAGCAGGCCCGAGAGTCGCTCCCAGGTGCCGGCCTCCAGCGCATGCAGCAGCAGCTTCACGATCTGATCCGGACGCGCCTCCGCGATGCGCCGCATCTCCGACTGATCCTTCTCGTCGTCCAGGAGGAACGCGCGCGCCGCGAGTAGATCCGGCACGGCCGCATCGGCGTGAGCGCAGAGCTCGCGCACGCGCTCCGGGCTCGCGTTCATCGCGACGCGCGGCGTCCAGTCGGCCCGCACGGGGAAGGGATGCGGCGGGAGCTCGCGCGCCTCGATCGGCGGTGCATCGACGAACCAGCCCTCGCTCCACTCGATCGCGCCACCGGCCGCGAGCGGGAAGTGCGGCCAGCCCAGGCTCGAGCGCAGCTCAAGCACCGAGTCGCGCTGCGCATCGCCTCCGTGGCGCGGCGCGTAGCACACCCCGCGTCCTACGATCGAGGAGCAACGCACGACGTGCTGCAGGTGCAGGCCGTTCGACAGCAGCGCGAGCCGCGGTCGATCCTCGAGCTCGACGCGTCCCGTGTAGGGGAACACCGCCGGGCGCTTGAGGTCGTGCCCGCCGATCTGCATGCGCTCCAGCGCGTGCGTGAAGAGATCGACGTAGGTCGCCGGACCATCGCCGAGCTCGAGCCTCGTGTCGCTCGGCAAGGCCAGCTCGGCGCGAGTGTGCAGCGTGAGGTCCTGGTTCTTGGGTCCGCGGTTCAGCACCTGCACGTGCAAGACGAAGCCCTGGGGCTCGTCGACGAGCTCCAAGCGCACGCGCACGCTGATCTCGGCGCTGGGATGCGGCAGCGCCCAGCACAGCGTCGCGGGTTCGTTCGTGTGCCAGGCGATCGCGGGCGCGAGCGCCGCACCGCGCGGTGAAAGGAGCTCGAGCGCGAGGCCGCCCGGGATGCGCGCATGACCGCTGCGCGTCTCGAGCGGCCGCGGCTCGGGGCTGCGCAAGAAGAGCTCCTTGCCGCTCGGTAGATGACGCACGAAGAGGCGGCCGCCCAGCTCGGGCAGCAGCTCGGCGCGCAGCGTCGCGCTCTCCAGGACCAGCGCGCGCTGCGTCGCCTGAGGCGCGTGGCTCGAGCCCTGCAGCGCGCGCGCGAAGGGATAGGCCCCGGGGGCGTCGTAGGGGAGATCCCAGAGATCGGGCCAGCGCGGCACCGCCTGCGCGCGCGCCAAGGGGAACGGGAGGCGCGTCTCGTAGACCTTCTCGCTCGTCGGCTTCATCGCGCGTCCGGCCTCACTTGCCCGGCGTGCTCTTGCCGCTCGCGGCAGGCACGCCGACGCGCGCGACGTAGAGCTGCGCGCGATCGATGTCCTTCTTTCCCACGCCGATCTTCTCGGTGCGCTCGCCGATGCCGTTCGTCGACTTCTGCGTCGACCAGTAGCGCAGCGCCGTGATCGCCTTCGTCTTCGGATCGCGCTCCCAGCCGAGGAAGATCACCGCATGGCCGCTGCCGTCGTTGCGCCAGAGCTGCACGAAGTCGCCAGGCTCGGCGTCGTCGAGCTTCGCGATCGCGGTGCCGAGCTTCGCCGTCACCAGCGCATCCTGCATCGTCTTCTTCTCGCCGCCCGCGCCGAACCAGCGTTGGCGGAACGCCTTCAGCGCCGCGACATCGGGGATCGAGGGCAGCTCGAAGGCGCACTTCTCCGCGCTGCACCACGCGCGATACGCCTCGAGGAAGACCTCGAAGGTGAGCCCGCAGCAATAGCAGCGCTTCTGAAGATCCCCCGCGGAGAAGAGCTCGCCGCCGTAATGCAGATCCTTCGTGTTGCCGCCCCAGCTCCCCGACTTCGGCCAGTGGTAGGTGTGCGTGCCGTCGGTCGGGTAGCCGCGCAGCACCTCGACGATGCGCGCATTCAGCGCGCCGAGGGCCGGCACTCGAGGCGCGGGCTTGCTCGGCTGCTGTGCGAGCAGCGAGCCGGCGAGCGCGAGCAGCGAGAGGCTCGCGCGGAGTGCCTGCGAGAACCTCACTTGACCCGCAGCCCCGGCTCGGCGCCCGTGTCCGGGCTCAAGATGTAGAGCCCGGCGTCGTTCGAGGCCGCGAGCACCATCGCCTCCGAGGTGCCGAAGCGCATCTTGCGCGGTGCCAGGTTCGCCACGCACACGGTGAGGCGACCGACGAGCTGCTCGGGCGCGTACGAGGACTTGATGCCGGCGAAGACGTTCTTCGTCGTGCCGCCGCCGAGATCGAGCGTCAGCTTCAGCAGCTTCCCCGCGCCTTCGACGTGCTCCGCCGCGGCGATACGCGCGACGCGCAGATCGATCTTGCCGAAGTCCTCGATCGAGCACTCGGGAGAGAGCGGATCCTTCTGCAACGCGCTGGGCGTGGCAGGGAGCGGGGGCGGCGTCGCATCGGCGGGCTTCGAAGCATCGATCATGGCGCGGACCTTCTCGCCTTCGAGGCGAGCGAGGAGATGACGGAAGGGGCCGAGCACACGGGGGCTCAAGTCCTGCCCGAGCGCGCTCCAGCGCGTGGGCTCGCCGAGGAACGCATCGAGATCGGCGACGAGGGTGGGAACGATGGGGGCGAGGAATGCCGCGAGGAGGCGCGCGGCGTTCAGCGCCGTCGATACCGATCCGCGCGCGGCCTCGGGATCCGCGGCCACCGACTTCCACGGCGCTTCTTCGTTGAAGAGCTTGTTCGCGCGATCGGCGAGCGCCATCGTCGTGCGCGTGACGCGTGCGTAGTCGCCCTGCTCGTACGCTTCTTCGATCTCGCGCTGCGCCGCGCGGATCTCGGTGAGCAGCGCTCGACCGCTCGGCGGCACGGCGCCGATGCGGCGGTCGAGCCGCTCGAGGAGCGATCCGCCGGCGCGCGAGGCGAGGTTCACCAGCTTGCCGACGAGATCGGCGTTCACGCGATCGACGAAGTCCTCGAGGTTGAGGTCGAGGTCATCGACGCGCGCGGTGAGCTTGCAGGCGTAGTAGTAGCGCAGGTAGACCGGGTCTAAGTGCTCGAGATAGGTGCGCGCTGAGACGAAGGTCCCGCGCGACTTGGACATCTTCGCGCCGTCGACGGTGAGGAACCCGTGCACATGAACCTTGTTCGGTGTGCGCAGTCCTGCAGCGTGCAGCATCGCCGGCCAGAAGAGCGTGTGGAAGTAGACGATGTCCTTCCCGAGGAAGTGATGGATCTCGAAGCCCTGCTTCTGCCACACGTCCTCGAAGGCGAAGCCGAGGTCGTTGCGCTTCGCGAGGAGCTGCTCGGTGGACGCGAGGTAGCCGACCGGCGCGTCGAGCCACACATAGAAGTAGAGCTTCTCCTCGCCGGGGATGCGGAAGCCGAAGTAGGGCTCGTCGCGCGAGATGTCCCAGTCGCGGAGATCGTCCTTCAACCACTCGTCCAGCTTGTTCGCGACCTCGTCGGGCACCGTGCCCGAGCGCACCCACGCGCGCAGCCACTCCTGGAAGTGCTGAAGGCGCACGAAGAGATGGCGCGAGCCCTTGCGCACGGGCGGCGTGCCGCAGGAGGCGCAGTGCGCGTTGCCTAGATCGGTCGGCGCGTAGGTTGCGCCGCAGCTCTCGCAAGAGTCGCCGTACTGGTCCGCCGTCTTGCAGCGCGGGCAATCGCCCTTGATCAGGCGATCGGGGAGGAACATCTCCTCCTTCGGGCAGTAGGCCTGCTCGATCTCCTTCTCGACGATCGCGCCGCGCGCGCGCAGCGCCGCGTAGATGACCTCGGTGTGCTTGCGGTTCTCGGCGCTGTGCGTGGAGCCGTAGTGATCGAACGCGATGCCGAAGGCCTCGAAGTCGCGCTGGTGCTCCTCCGACATCCGCGCGATCAGCGCTTCCGGAGCGATGCCCTCTTTCTGCGCGCGCAGCATGATCGGCGTGCCGTGCGTGTCGTCCGCGCAGACGTAAAAGCAGGTGTTGCCGACGAGGCGATGGTAGCGCGCCCAGATGTCGGTCTGGAGGTACTCCACCAAGTGGCCCAGGTGGATCGCGCCGTTCGCGTACGGCAAGGCGCTGGTGACGAGGAGGCGCCGGGGTTCGCTCGGTGGCATGCGGTCTCGCGGAGTTCGGAGCCCGCAGAGGATAGGGCTTCCGACCCCGGATGGGGAGCGCGATCTCTGCCCCGTTCAGCGCGCGAGGCGCCAGGTCTCGCCGTCGCGGCCCACCGCGTTCACCGCGGCAAGACCGATCATCGACTCGCTGTCGAGGAAGGCCGCGTCGTAGCGCGGGCGTAGCTCGTCCCCGTCGTAGCGCGCGATCTCGTTCCCCGCCGCGAGGATCTCGCCGGTTTGGTTCGCGAAGAAGACCTTCATGTTCCCGGGCTCGCGATTCGCGGGCCAGGCGTACGCGCACCAGAAGATCTCCGCGAGGTCCGGATCCACCGCGCTCGCGAGCGCCTTGCCGCCGTTGGGGTCCTCGGCGACTCCGCGCCCGTCCATCGCCGGTAGGAAGACCTGGAAGAGGTAGCTCGAGCGCGAGGCGCGGCTCAGCTGGATCGCGCCGAAGGCGCGCGAGAAGCTCGGCGGCTCGAGCACCGTCGTGGTGCCGCGAACGGGCGCGCTTCCGGCGATCTCGGCGAGGAAGGCGTGCTCTCCTTCGCCGTCGCGATCGACATCGACGACGCCCATCGTCTGCAGCGTCTGCTGCGCCGTGACGAGGTTGCGGAGCGTCGCGATGGCGGCGCTCTCGTTCGCTTCGCGTCGCGCGAAGGCGAAGCGCGGCACGGCGGCGGAGGCGAGGATCGCGATGATCGCGATCACCACGAGCAGCTCGACGACGGTGAATCCGGCCTGACGGCG
The DNA here is from genome assembly GCA_016719295.1 of Planctomycetota bacterium. Classification (GTDB taxonomy): domain Bacteria; phylum Planctomycetota; class UBA1135; order UBA1135; family JADKAF01; genus JADKAF01. The sequence goes on along the minus strand of JADKAF010000001.1, from coordinate 2,977,000 downwards.
CACGGGAGGCTCCTCTCCGCGGGGGACCCGCAGATGCGGAGGCGCCGGAGCGGCGCCCCCTGGATCGGAGGCTCCCTTCGGCAGAGCTCGCCTCCACGGCAGAGGGGCGTTTCTTCCGTCGCGCCGGCGCGAGCGCTCCGCCGCTCCAGATGTAGGCGCCGGGGGTGCGGCCGGCTTGCACTTTCGATGCAGCGGTCGCCCGGCGGCCGGACGAAGGGCCTCAGGCGGGCCGTCCTCCGGTCGTTCCGCGCAGCTCGCGCGCGGCGGCGGCGATCGCGGCGAGCTTGGCCTCGGCCATGCGAGCGGAAGCGATGGGGTTGCCGGCGAAGGTCGCGAAGCCGCAGTCAGGGGTCAGCCGGACACGTTCGGTGCCGAAGCGAGAGACGAAGGGCTCCGCCAGCGCTCGGATCTCCGCCGTCGACTCGATGCGCGGGTCCTTCGGGTTCACGACGCCGATGCCGAGGCATTTGTCCGCGGGCAGCTCGAGCAAGAGCTCGCGCTCGCCGACGCGCGGCGTGCAGAGCTCGAGGAAGAGCGTGCCCACGGGCGCGCGGAAGAGGAGCTCGCGCAGCGGTGCGTAGCTGCCGCGGAGCGCTACCGACTCGTCGGCGGACCAGTTGCCGCGGCAGACGTGCAGCGCCAGACGTTCGCGTGGGAACCCGCGCGCGACCTCGGAGAGGAGCTGCTCGGCGAAGGCGAGCTCGTTCGCGACGTCGAGCTTCGCGCCGAGCGCGCCGCACATGAAGCTGCGCTGCGCGCGCGCGGCTTCGGCCGGCACGCCATGCACGACTTCGGTGAGCACGGGCTCGTCGAGCTGCACCAGCGCGACGCCGGCCGCGAGGAGGTCGGCGAGCTCCGCTCGGAGCACGCGCACCACGTCGCGCGCGAGGGCCTCGCGCGTCGCATAGGCGCGCTCGCTCACGCACTCGAGCCACATCGTGCGCGTCAGCAGATACGGTCCGGGCAGCGCGACCTTGATCGGACGCTCGCCGAGTGTCCGCAGATGCTCGGCTTCGCGGAGTGCCAACGGCTCGCGTCGTGCGAGCGGTCCGAACACCGCGGGATGGCGCACCTCCTGCGCGCGGATGTCGAGAGCCGCGAGCTCGGCCGCGAAGTGCTGCGGGTCGTCGACGTAGGGCAGGAGATCGACGAGCGGGATCAAGCGACAGCCGTCGAGGTGCGCGCCGACGAAGCTCGCGTAGGCATCGCGGCGCTGCTCGCCGTCGGTGACGAAGTCGACGCCGGCCCGCATCTGCGCGGCGTGGCAGAGCTCCACCGCGTCCTGCGCGCGCGCCTCGAACTCCGTCGCGTTCATCCGGCCTTCGAGGCGCGCGGCGAGCGCCTCCAGCAGCCACGCCGGACGCGGCCAGGAGCCGATGCCGCCGACCGCGAGGGGCGGCAACGCGAGCGCGGTTCCTGCGCTCGGGCGCGGCGCGAGCGCGGGCGAAGCCACGGGGCGAGTCGCTCCGCCTTTCGCGATGAGGAAGCGGAGACGCGTGCCGTGCTTCTCGTGCCGCAGCAGCTCGTTCCCCGTGAGGCGGCACCACGCGGGCAGGTCCTCGCTCACCGAGGGCTCGGTCGAGAAGAGCTCGAGCACCTGCCCCGGCAAGAGCGGATCGATGTGCTGACGGATCAGCAGCAGGAGCCCGCTCCCGCAATCGAGCTCCCCACCGTCGAAGCTCGCCGCCGCTCCTCGCTCTGCGCTCATCGCCGCTCCGTCAGCAGTCACTGCACGCGTCTCGAAGGCGTCAGCCGTTGAACCAGCAAACACCGCTGGTGCTTGGCACCTTATCTGTGCCGTGAGCGGTAGGGAGCTGGCTAGAAGGTGACGCAGGGGGAGCCGCCGGCCAGGAACTCGACGAGCTTCGCGCCGCCGACGATGGTCGCGCCGGGGATGAGCTTCGCCTCGTCGAGGCCGCGCTTCTTCCAGCACGGCGAGCAGACGAAGAGCTTGCCGCCCGCGGCGGTGAACTTCGCCATCAGCTCCGCGAGCGGGGCGAAGCCCTCCTCGCGGATGTCGTCGGCGTAGCCGCGCTCGGCGAGGCGCACACCTTCGGTGCTGAGGAACACCATCGTCTCCTGATCGGAGCCGACGGCGGCGTTCGCGACGACGAAGCCGACGGTGGCCTTGTCGCGGTCGTTCTTGGCGGAAGTGAGGCAGACGCAGAACTTGCCCATCGCTGTCGGTCCTTCTTGCTCAGCTTTCTTTGCGCTGGATCCAGTAGAGCGGGTGCGCGGCCTCGAGCAGCTTGTGCCCGGTCAGGCCGCACCACGCCGGGATGTCCTCGTGCGCGCCGCTGTCCATCGCTCGCAGACGGAGCACCGTGCGCGGTGCGAACTCGCGGAACTTGAGCTTCAGCTCGACCACGAGCTCGCCGCAACCCATGTCGCCCGCGTCCCAATCCACGTCGAAGGCGCGCATCGCCACGCTCAGCTCTTGCTGGGCTTGCCGTTGCTGTCCTTGCTCTTGCAGTGCCGCTCGAGCCAATCGAAGAACACGCGCTGCCAGAGGATCCCGTTCTGGCAGCCGCTGATCCAGTGGCCTTCGTTCGGGAAGTAGAGGAAGCGCGCGGGGATGCCCTGCAGCTTCGCCGCGGTGAAGGCCTGCATGCCCTCGCCCACCGGCACGCGGAAGTCCTTCTCGCCGTGGATCACGAGCAGCGGCGTGTCCCAGTTGCGGAGGAACTTGTGGGGCGAGAAGGCATCGTAGCGCTGCTGGTTCGCTTCGTTCTCCCAGTACGGGCCACCGAGGTCCCAGTCGACGAACCAGAGCTCCTCGGTGACGCCGTACATGCTCTCCAGGTTGAACACGCCGCAGTGCGCGATCATCGCGGCGAAGCGGTCCTGCTCGTCGTGGCCCATCAGCCAGTAGACCGAGTAGCCGCCGAAGCTGGCGCCCACCGCCGCGCAGCGCGCGCGATCGATCCACGGCTCCGCGCGCAGCGCATCCGTCGCCGAGAGATAGTCCTGCATCGCCTGGCCGCCCCAGTCGAGCGAGATCTGATCGTTCCACGCCTGGCCGAAGCCGGGGAGCCCCCGGCGGTTCGGCGCCACCACCACGTAGCCGTTCGCGGCCATCAGGTGGAAGTTCCAGCGCGCGGAGAAGAACTGCGAGACCATGCTCTGCGGTCCGCCCTGGCAGTAGAGCAGCAGCGGGTACTTCTTCGTCGGATCGAAGTCGGGCGGCTTGATCACCCAGCAGTGGATCTTCTTGCCGTCGGTGGCTTCGACCCAGCGCTCTTCCACGATCGGGAGCTTCAGCTTCGCGAAGAGCTCGTCGTTCACGTGCGTCACGGGCTCGATCGCGCCGCCCTTCGCGGTGAAGCGCACGATCTCGGCGGCGCGCTCGTGCGACTGCCGCAGCGCGAAGAGTGTCGCGCCGTCGGGCGTCACTGCCAGCCCCGCGAGATTGTGGCGCCCGTTCGTCACGGGGCGCACCGCGCCGGCGAGGTCGATCTCGAAGCACTGCACGGTGCCCGTGACGCCCGCGGTCACGTACAGTCGCGAGGAGTCCGGCGCCCACGCCATGTCCTCGATCCACGCATCGAGCGCGCTGGAGAGCTCGCGCACCTCACCGGTCTCGCTCTCCCAGAGCATCAGGCGCTCGCGGTCGGCCTCGAAGCCCGCGCGCTGCATCGAGTGGAACGCGACGTAGCGCCCGTCGGGCGACCAGCGCGGCTCGCGATCGAAGCCGTCCATGCCTTCGGTCAGGCAGCGCGCTTCCCCGCCCTTCACCGAGACGAGATAGAGATCGGAGTCGGTGGAGCGCGCAGCGTTCTCGACCTTCTTCGCGCTGTAGATGAGGTGTTGCCCATCGGGGCTCCACGCGATCTGCGAGTCACCGCCGAAGGGCACGAGCGGCGTATCGACGCGCTCGCCGGCCATCAGGTCGACGGGCTTCGCACCCAGCACCGCGTCCTGCACGTGCAGGTGGCTGTAGGTGCCGTCCTTCCACTGGTCCCAGTGACGGTAGAGGAGGTCGTCGATGATCTTCGCGTCGGCCTTCGGCAGGTCGGCGTAGATCGACGAGATCTCGGGGTCGAGCCGCACCTGCAGCGTGTACGAGAGGCGCTTCCCGTCGGGGCTCCAGGCGAAATTCGCGACGCCTTCCTTCACGTCGGTCAGGCGCTGGGCCTCGCCGCCGCGCGGGTCGATCACCCACACCTGCATCGAGCCCGAGCGCGTCGAGAGGAAGCCGATGCGCCCGTCGGGTGCCCACTTCGCACCGCCGTCGTAGCCCTCGAAGCTCGTGAGCGGCTTCGCCCCGCTGCCGTCGACGCGCTGCAGCCAGAGGTCCGAGTTCCCCTTGTTGGAGGGGATGTCGTAGCGCGTGATCTCGTAGAGGAGATGCGCGCCGTCGGGCGAGACGCGCGGCGCCGTGACGCGCCCGAGCTTCCAGAGCAGCTCGGGCGTCAGCCGCTCTTGCGCGCCGAGCGGGGCGAGGAAGAGCGCGAGGGAGGGGAGGGCGAGGAGGGCAGTGGATCGGCGCATCGCTTCGGTGCTCGTCGCGGAGTTGCGGACAGTGTGCCGAGGAAGTACGGAGCGGTCGACCTTCGATCGAGCGCAAAGCGGCTCTCTCGTCCGGCCGTGCGCTCCGCGAGGCTGGAGCCGCACGGTGAGCGGAGCGGGATCGCCCTGTTCGTCGGCCTCGACGCGGAACGACGCCGGCGCACAGCCCGGGCACTCGATGCTCCCCTCGATCGCTCCGCGGGGCAGCCAGAGGATCACGGGCTCGCCACGCGCGAAGATCTCGGCCCGATAGCCGTTCCGGCAGCGCAGGAAGATCCGCGCGCCGCGGATCGGGGCGCCATCGCCGCGCGTGAGCTGCAGGCGCAGCGGCACCGCCGCTTCGGGCAGTCGATCCACGACTTCCTGCGTGCATCCCTCCGCGACCTCGAAGCGCGTCCGCGGCAGGCGATCCTGGAGCCACGGCTGGAGCGGCAGATAGGGATGCTCGTAGCGTCCGGCAGGAACATCTTGCTCCCGGCTGGTCGTCACCGTCGCTCCGAAGCTCGACTCACTTCCACCCCACGAGAGACCCGGAGGGAGGACGGCCGGAACACGAAGAGGGCCGGCCGCCTCAAGGAGGCGCCGGCCCTCTGCACGTTCTCAGGTCGTCGTTCGCGCTCAGCGAAAGCGGATCACCGCTTCGCCGCGCGCGACATCGCCCTTCGCGCCTTGCCAGAAGGCCAGCGAGTCGAGCGCCATCAGCACGCCCTCGGCGATCGAAAGCTCCTCTTCCTGGATCGTCTCGCTCAGCGTCTTCACGAGCTTGTGGATCGGCTTCAGGTCGAGGTAGGCCGCCGTCGCGCTGGGCTCGGCGAGGCTCTTCGCGACGTTCGCCTCGGCGAGCTGCGGGGCCGCCTGCGAGCCGACGCGCGCGAGCGCGCCTTCGACGCCGCGCATCGTGCCGGCGACGAGGGTGTTGTGGACGATGGCGACGGCGCCGATGGGCTTCGGATCCCCGCCCATGTCGGGCCCGATGCTCCACACCTTGCCGTTCGCGATCTCCTTGGCTTCGACGAGCACCGGCGCGCTCTCGCCGAGGAGCGAGATGCCGGTCTCCACCGCCGTGGCGGCGCCCTTCGCGTCGACGAACTCCAGCGCGATCGTGAAGTCCGCCATCGAGGCGAGCTCCATCGCGGCTTGCTCGTTCATGTCGCCTTCGAGGATCGCGTCGACGATGCCCTGCTGGAAGGCTTCTTCCGGCGCGGCCATCGAGATCTGCAGGCGGCCGCTCCACTGGCGCCACACGTCCTGAACGAGGTCGATACCGAGCATGCCGTTCACCATCTCGAGACCGGCTTCGGCTTCCTCGAGGTCCATCTCCTCCTTCAGCTCGGCGGGCAGGCCGAGGAACATCTGCTCCAGCATGTTCGGGTTCATCGCGTAGCGCAGGACGGCCATCGCGTTGGGCTGGATGAGCGAGTTAAGCGCAGGGTGCGTCGCACGCGGCTTCATCGCTTCGGCGACGCTGGGGCCCTTCATCCAAGTGCCGAGGCGAACGCCGGTCTCGTCGGCGGAGGCGCCCATCACGAAGTTGTCGCCGAAGCCCTTCAGCAGGTCGCTGACCATGTTCATCTGGGCGCCTTCGCGCTCCATCGAATCGGCGACGTCCTTCATCCAGGCGCCGTCATCGCCGGCCTCCTCGGCCTTCTTGCGCCACTCAGCGGCCTTCGCCGCATTCACCTGGCGCAGCGATTCGAGCAGCGTCTTGATGCGCAGGCTCGCGTAGCCCTGGCGCGCGCCGAGGCTCTGCAGCGCTTCGCCGTACACGGCGTCGGAGGCGAGACCCTTGCCCATCGCTGCGGCGATCTTCGCCGACTCGAGGACCTTGTCGTCGTCGTCCGAGCCGCAGAGCACCGCGTAGCCGTTCCTGACGAGGAGGACCATGTCCTCGGCGTTCATGCCCTCGCCGTCCCACGCCTGGATCCACGGCTGGACCGCGCCTTCGATGCCCTCGACGGCGCGCCACTCCATCTTGCGATCGCGCGCGGCCATGCGGCCGATGAAGTCCTGGAGGACCTTCGCGTCCGTCACCGGCATGACGAAGCCGAAGAACGGCTCGAGAGACTCGCCGGCCTGCTGCATCGTGACGTAGAGCGCGGCGTCGCGAGCGACGTCGATGCCCAGCGTCTTCCAGGTGTTCTTCTGCAGCGGGTTGAAGCCGATCTCGCGGCTCATCTCCTGCAGGCCATCCTGAAGCGCCTTGTTGAGGACCGGGTGAGCGCAGACGGTCTCGGCGGCGTTGCGAACGCCGTCGATGGCTTGGCCGAGGTTCGGCACGTGCAGGCTGAAGATCGCGCCCTGCGGGACGAAGTCGGCGGCGCTCTGCGAGCGGGCCTCGAGGGCGAAACAGCTCAGCGCAAGCGCGCCGAGGCTCAGGGTCATCGCTTTCATGATCTCTCCGATGAGAAGCTCGCGTTCGATCGGGTAACGCGAGTCAAGGAATCCGTGCGCGAGCGAATCTCGGGCGCGGATCGGTTGAGCGGCAACGCCATGGCTAGCGCGCCGCGCGGGGGGCTGCGCTGGCGTCGGCGAGTCGGCGTGAAGCAACGTAGGTAAGGTCGCGCCGAGCGGCGCGGCGGAAACGAGAGGTCGTTCGTCTCGTGCACGCTGGGAGTTCGGGCTACCCGCGCGCTGGCGCAGGATGCTATGCGGCGCGCCCTTCGTCGGCAGCAAGAGCTTCGGAATCGCCAGGGGTAGGCCAGGAGCCTCAGGAAGAGGTCACCTGCGCTACCGAACGCGCCTCGGTCGCTCCGCCTTCGTTGCCGGAACTTGGCGGAAACACCCGCTTCCGCGTCGGTTCCTGCGCCTCGGCGGGGCGCCCGATGCCTCGTCCCCAGCTTCGAAGCACTCCTTCAGCCGACTGCTGGGGATTGCACCGGGCGATCCGCAGGATGCAGGGCGCCGCCGCCTGGAATGCGGCCTTCTTCGTCCCGTGGAATGATCGGATCCCGGGTGCTATCTTCGGCGCCCCTTTCGCGCCGGCAGACCCCTCCTCATGGACCGCAAGCCCCCCTGGCTGAAGATCCGCCCTCCCGGGGGTGAGACCTATGCCGAGCTCAAGTCGATCTTGCGCTCGCGTGGCCTGCACACGGTCTGCGAGGAAGCGCGCTGCCCCAACGTCTCCGAGTGCTGGAGCGGCGGGACGGCGACCTTCATGTTGATGGGGGACGTCTGCACGCGCGGCTGCCGCTTCTGCGCGGTGAAGACCGGGAAGCGCGGGACGCCACTCGATCCGGCCGAGCCGGAGAAGATCGCCGACGCGGTGGCGCAGATGAAGCTGCACTACGTCGTGCTGACCTCCGTCGATCGAGACGATCTCGGCGACGGCGGCGCCGAGCACTTCGCGGCGACGATCCGCGCCATCAAGGCCGCGCATCCCGAGGTGCTCGTCGAGGTGCTGACGCCCGACTATCTCGGGCCTCATCTCGGGACCTTGCTGGCCGGCGGGCCCGACGTCTTCGCGCACAACATCGAGGTCGTGGAGCGCCTGACGCGCCCCTTCCGCGATCCGCGCTGCTCGTACCGCAAGAGCCTGGACGTGCTCGCCGGGGCGAAGCGCCTGAACCCTGCGCAGTGGACGAAGTCCTCGATCATGCTCGGGATCGGCGAGTCGGAGGACGAGCTCGTCCAGTCGCTGCGCGACTTGCGCGCGGCCGGCGTCGACGTGGTGACGCTCGGGCAGTACCTGCGGCCGAGCCCCAAGCATCTGCCGGTGCACGAGTACGTGCCGCCGGAGCGCTTCGCCGAGCTGCGTGCGCTGGCCGAGTCGCTCGGCTTCGCCTACGTCGCATCGGGACCTCTCGTGCGCTCGTCGTATCGAGCGGGCGAGCTCTTCCTCGCCGGCGTGCTGCGCGCCGGCAAACGCCCCGGCGAGCTCCTAGCGGGGCTTCGCCCCAGCCCCGCTAGCTTGTTGGCTGATTCAACGGCTCACGCCGTTGACATGCCCACTGGTTCGACGGCTCACGCCGTTGACATGCCCATTGGTTCAACGGCTCACGCCGTTGACATGCCCACTGGTTCAACGGCTCACGCCGTTGAGACCGGAGTCCTTGGGCGGGAAACTTGACTCAAGTACAACGACTTTCGCGGCCCAAGGACTCCAGCCGCGGGTCCAACGAACTAGCCGGTCTTCGCGAACGGCAGAACCTGGGACACTGTGGTCTTCTCCAGAGTGTCCCTCTACAGAGCCCTCTCCAGAGGATCGATCGATGGCGGGTCAAGCGGTGCTGAGCGTCCTGCGCGAGGACGGCGTGGTGCAGGGCCAAGAGCCCGAGATCGCGCCGGACACGCTGCTCCACGCGTATCGCACGATGGTGCTGACGCGCCACCTGGACGAGCGCGCGATGCGTCTGCAGCGCGCGGGCCGCATCGGCTTCACCGTCCCGAACAAGGGCGTCGAGGCGGTGCAGATCGGCTCGGCGGCGGCGCTGCGCTCGAGCGACTGGATCTTCCCGTCGTACCGCGACTTCGGCATGGCGCTCTATCACGGCGTGCCGGTGGAGCAGATGCTCCACGGCATGTTCTGCAACGGCCTCGACAACTCGAGGGGCCGACAGATGCCCGTGCATTACAGCTTCGCGGACCCGATACGCTTCGTCTCGATCTCCTCGCCGATCGGCACGCACATCCCGCAGGCCGTCGGCGCTGCGCGCGCGGCACAGCAGCGCGGTGAGGACACGGCGTTCCTGACTTCGTTCGGCGACGGCGGCACCTCGAGCCTCGGGTTCCACTCGGGTCTGGTCTTCGCCGGGGTCTGGAAGTCGCCGGTGATCTTCCTCTGCCAGAACAACGGCTGGGCGATCTCCTGCCCCGCGGACAAGCAGACCGGCTCCGATGGCTTCGCCGTGAAGGGCGAGGGCTACGGTGTCCCGGGCGTGCAAGTCGACGGCAACGACTTCCTCGCGATGTACAGCGCGGTGCGCACGGCCGTGGCGCGCGCGCGGAGCGGCGGGGGCCCGACGCTCATCGAGGCGATCACGATGCGCATGGGCGGCCACAGCTCGTCGGATGATCCGACGAAGTACGTGCCCGCCGCGATGCTCGAGAGCTGGGCCAAGAAGGACCCGATCGTGCGCTTCGAGAAGTACCTGCGCCGCCGCGGCTTGCTCGACGATGCGCAGGCGCAGGCCGCGCTGGCCGCTGCCGAGGCGCAGGTCGCCGCCGCCGTCGAGGCCGCAGAGAAGGCGCCGCTGCCGGCCACCGAGACGATCTTCTCCGACGTCTACGCCGAGGTCCCGCCGTCGCTGCGCAAGCAGGGCCGCGACTACTTCGAGATGATGAGCCGGCACGGCGAAGCCGCTGCCGGAGATGGCGCGTTCCCTCTCTGAGAGGCTGAGCAGAAATCGATGATACAGCCTCTCAGATCCTTGCTGGCGCAGCGCCTGACGGCGCTGCAGCCCGTTCGTGAGCAATTCTTGCTCACTCTCTGAGCGCCGAGGCGCGACGCGCGCCCGACGCAACCTTCCCCGCACTTCCCGTCCTGCAGACCAGCCCGCACGCCGCGCCGAGGAGCGCGCCCTCTCTCCCATGCCGACGCTCACCTTGATCCAGGCCGTCAACGACGCCCTGAAGACCGTCATGCGCCAAGATCAGCGCGTCGTGGTCTTCGGCGAGGACGTCGGATTGAAGGGCGGGGTGTTCCTCGCCACCGAAGGTCTGACGAAGGAGTTCGGTGAGCAGCGCTGCTTCGACACGCCGCTCAGCGAGGACGGGATCATCGGCGCCGCGATCGGCATGGCGCTGAACGGCCTGCTGCCGGTCGCCGAGATTCAGTTCCAGGACTTCATCTTCCCGGCCTTCGACCAGATCGTGAGCGAGGCGGCGAAGTTCCGCTATCGCTCGGGCGGCATGTACACCGTGCCGATGGTGATTCGGACGCCGTACGGCGGCGGCATCAAGGGCGGCCTCTACCACTCGCAGTCGGGCGAGGCGTACTTCTGCCACACGCCCGGCATCAAGGTCGTCGTGCCGTCGACGCCGTACGACGCGAAGGGCCTCCTCATCGCCGCGATCGAGGACCCCGACCCGGTCCTCTTCCTGGAGCCGAAGCGCATCTATCGCTCGGTGAAAGGCGAGGTCCCCGAAGGGCACTACACGGTGCCGCTCGGTACTACGCGCACCGTGCGCGAGGGGAACGACGCCGTGGTCTTCGCCTACGGCGCGATGGTCTCGGTCGCGACGATCGCCGCAGAGAAGGTCGCCGCCGAGCAGGGCAAGCAGGTGCGTGTCGTGGACCTGCGCACGCTCTCGCCGCTCGACGAGGACTCCGTCCTCGAGCACGCGAAGCAGACGGGCCGCGTCGTGGTGCTGCACGAAGCGCCGCGCTTCTGCGGCTACGGCGGCGAGATCTCCGCGCTGATCGCCGAGCATGCGATCGAGTACATGGAAGCGCCGATCGTGCGCGTGACTGGCTTCGACACGCCGTTCCCGAATACGCTCGAGCATCACTACCTGCCCGACGAGCGCCGCGTCTGCGACGCACTCGAGAAGGTCCTCACGTTCTGATCCCCATCGCGCTGGCCGACGCTAGCGCATCCCGCAACCGCACACCGCAGCTCGAGAGCTCGCGAAGCCGCGCGCTCTCCGCTCGCAACGTCCCTCCGCTGGAGTAGCACCGCCGTGGTCTTCGAATTCAAGCTGCCCGACATCGGCGAAGGCATCGCCGAGGGCGAGATCGTGAAGTGGCTGGTCAAGGTCGGTGACGCCGTCCGCGAGGACCAGGCCGTCGTCGAGGTCATGACCGACAAGGCCACCGTCGAGATCCCCGCACCCCGCGCGGGCCGGATCCTCGAGCTGAAGGCCGCGGAAGGCGCCACGGTGCCGATCGGCACGGTGATCTTCACGCTCGAGGAAGGCGCTGGCGCGGCCGCGGCTCCCTCAGCTGCTCCCGCAGCTCCGAAGGCCGAAGCTCCGAAGCAAGCAGCTCCTGCCGCCAAGGCGCCCGCCGCACCGGCGGCCCCCGCCCGCGACGCGGTGATCACGCCGAGCGCGCCGGCCGCGCCGATGAAGGCCGCGCCGGTCAGCGCTTCGGGCAAGGTCCTCGCGGTGCCCTCCGCGCGCGCCGCCGCGCGCGAGCTCGGCGTCGATCTCCAGCAGGTACCCGGCTCCGGCCGTCACGGGCTCGTGCGGAAGCAGGACGTGCAGGCCTTCGCCGAGCGCGGTCCCGCGGCACCGGTCGCGGCTCCCGCGGCGAGCGCGCCGCGCAGCTTCGCGCCCGTGCAGATCGAGCGCACCACGAGCGAGACGCGCGTGCCGTTCCGCGGCGTGCGCAAGAAGATCGCCGAGGCGATGACGCGCTCGAAGTACACGGCGACGCACTTCACCGTCGTCGAGGAAGTCGACGTGACGCAGCTCCTCGCGCTGCGCGAGAAGGCGAAGGCGCTCGGCGCCGAGCAGGGCATCAAGGTGACCCTGACGCCGTTCTTCATGCGGGCCGCGGCCTCCGCGCTGCAGCTCTACCCGCAGCTGAACTCGATGCTCGACGAAGCGGCGCAGGAGATCGTGACCTACGGCCACGTGAACCTCGGTATCGCCACCGATACCCCGCAGGGCCTGATCGTCCCTGTCGTCCGCGACGTCCCATCGAAGGGCCTGCTGCAGCTCAGCGCCGAGCTGCAGGACCTCGCCGAGCGCACGCGCGGCGGCAAGATCAAGCCCGAGGAGCTGAAGGGCTCGACCTTCACCATCACGAACGCGGGCGCGATCGGCGGCATCCTCGCGACGCCGATCATCAACTTCCCCGAGGTCGCGATCATGGGCGTCCATCGAGTGATGGATCGCCCGGCGATCGTCGACGGCGAGCTGGTCGAGCGGAAGTTCATGAACTTCTCGCTCTCGGTGGACCACCGCCTCGTCGATGGCGCCGACGGGTGCCGCTTCCTCGTGCACGTGAAGCGGCTGCTCGAAGAGCCTGGCCTGCTGGCCCTGTAGGTCGAGAGACGCGTGGCTGCGAAGAATCAAGGTCTGCGATGACCCAGGGCGCCGCTGTTCCCCTCTCTGCCGAAGCGCTCGCGCCGATCGGGATCCTCGACCCGCAGGGGCAGCTCTTGCCCGGGGCCGAGGATCCGCGTCTCGAGCGCGAGCAGCTCCTCGCGATGTACCGCGGGATGCTGCGCATCCGCGTGCTCGACGAGCGCATGCTGGCGTTGCAGCGACAGGGGCGCATCGGCTTCGTGGGCACGGCGACGGGGCAAGAAGCCGCTGTGGTCGGCACCGCGGCGGGGCTCGCTCCGAGCGACTGGATCTTCCCGGGCCTGCGCGAAGGCGGTGCCGCGCTCTTCCGCGGCATGCCGCTCGAGGAGTACGTGGGGCAGATGTACTGCAACACCTACGACACCGCGAAGGGCCGGCAGATGTGCAACCACTTCCAGCACCAGGCCGGGAACTTCGTCTCCTGGTCCTCGGTGATCGGGACGCAGCTCCCGCAGGCGGTGGGGGCGGCGTTCGCGGCGAAGCAGCGCGGCGAGGGCACGGTCTGCGCGGCCTATCTCGGCGACGGGGCCACGAGCTCCGGCGGCTTCCACTGCGCGGCGACCTTCGCCGGCGTGTGGAAGGCGCCGGTCGTGTTCCTGATCATCGACAACGGCTGGGCGATCTCGGTGCCCGCGAGCAAGCAGACCGCCGCGGCATCGCTCGCGTTGAAGGGCAAGACCTACGGTCTGCCGGCCCGCTCGATCGATGGCAACGACTTGCTCGCGTGCTACGTCGAGACGCGCGCCGCCGTCGAGCGCGTGCGCGCGGGCGGCGCGCCCGAGATCCTGCACTTGAAGACCTATCGCATGATGGGCCACAGCTCGTCCGACGACCCGACGCGCTATCGCGATACGGCCGAGGTCGAGGCGTGGTCGAAGCGCGATCCGATCGCCCGCGCGAAGCGCTACCTCGAAGGGCGCTCGTGGCTCGACGATGCGCGCGATGAGAGGCTCCGCGAGGAGCTCGACGCCGAGATCCGCGGCGTCATCAAGACGGTGGAGGCCGCGGCTCCGATGGCGCTCTCGACGCTCGTCGAGGACGTCTACGCCGAGGTCCCCGCGCATCTGCGCCGCCAGTACAACGCGTTCCTCGAATCGGCTCGCAAGCACGGCGACGCGCGTCCTTCCGACGTGCCGTTCCCGCTGTGATGCGCGCGACGACGAGCGCGACGTTCCCGAAGTCCTACCCCAGGAATCGTAGGAGAAGAGCATGAGCTCCGAAACGTTCGATGCCGTCGTGATCGGCGGCGGTCCGGCCGGCTACGTCTGCGCGATCCGCCTCGCGCAGAACGGCATGAAAGCCGCGCTGGTCGAGAAGGCCGCGATCGGCGGCACCTGCCTCAACGTCGGCTGCATCCCGTCGAAGGCGCTGATCAGCGCGGGCAACCTCGTCGATCGCATCCGCCACGCGGGCGACATGGGCATCAAGGTCGACGGCGTTCGCGTCGACATGGGCAAGCTCGTCTCCTGGAAGGAGAGCGTGGTGCAGAAGCTGACCGGCGGCGTCGCGGGTCTGCTGAAGAACCACAAGGTGACGGTCTACGCCGGCAGCGCGCGCATCGCGGGCCCGAACACCGTCGAGGTGCAAGGCGAAGGCGGCACGCAGCAGCTCACCGCGAAGAACATCGTCGTCGCGACGGGCTCGATCCCGATCGAGATCCCGGGCTTCAAGTTCAGCGAGGACGTCTGGTCCTCCACCGAAGCTCTCGCGCCGAAGGCCCGCCCGCGTCGCCTCGTCGTGATCGGCGGCGGCTACATCGGCTTGGAGCTCGGCATCATGTACTCGAAGCTCGGCAGCGAGGTCACCGTCGTCGAAGCGACGCCTGGCTTGCTGCCCGGGCAGGATCCCGAGCTCTCGAAGGTCGTCGAGAAGCGGCTGAAGAAGCGCGGCGTCGCGATGCACTTCGAGCACTTCGCCAAGGGCTACACGAAGAACGGCGAGGAGCTCCTAGTCGCGATCGAGTCGAAGAGCGGCGAGAAGCTCACGATCGTCTGCGACAAGATCCTCAGCACCGTCGGCCGGAAGCCCTACGCCGAGGGCCTGGGCTTGAAGGAAGCCGGTGTCGCGCTCGATGCGAAGGGCTTCGTCGTGGTCGATGCGCAGCGCCGCTCGAACGTGCCGTCGATCTTCGCGATCGGCGATATCGCGGGGCAGCCCATGCTCGCGCACAAGGGCTCGAAGGAAGGCCTGGTCGTCGCTGACGTGGTCGCCGGCAAGAAGGCCGCCTACGACGTGAAGTGCATCCCGGCGGTGATCTTCACCGATCCCGAGATCGCCTCGGTGGGCCTCACCGAGGAGCAGGCGAAGGCCGAGGGCTACGAGCCCGTGGTGGGCAAGTTCCCGTTCGCCGCGTCGGGCCGCGCGCTGAGCTTGAACGAGACCGACGGCTTCACGAAGGTCGTCGCCGACAAGAAGACGGACCTCGTGCTCGGCGTGCACATGGTCGGCCCCGAGGTCACCGAGCTGATCGCCGAGGCCGCGCTCGCGATCGAGATGGGGGCCACGACCGAGGACCTCGCTCTCACGGTGCACGCGCATCCCACGCTGCCCGAGACGCTGATGGAGGCCGCCGAGGCGGTGCACATGAAGGCGGTGCACATCTTCCAGAAGCCGCGCTGAGCATCACCCTCCGCTCCTTTCGCGGGGGACGTTTTCTCGAACTTCTCTCAAGGCACTCCAGCGCTCCGACCGAACGACCGTCGCCCTGCGGTTCGCCGCATCTCGCGATGGTTCCTCGGGAGGAGCGCATGCACGAGAGAATCCTGAAGCCCTCGGAGCCCCTGGCCCGGCGCGTACGCGTCGAAGCGGGCCCTTGGCGCGACCTGGTGGAGAGCCTGCCCGACCCCGTACTGGTCGTCGACCGGACGGGGAAGACGCTCTTCGCCAACCGCGCCGCGCGAGAGCTCGGTCAGGGCCGCGCGAGCCTGCAGGAGCAGCTGCCCGAGCTCGAGCCCGAGATCCATGCAGCTCAGGAGCTCGAGCTGGTCGCCGATGACGGCTCCGTGGTGCACCTCGAGGCGCGCTCCGCGCCCCTGCCCTGGGAGGGCGGCAGCGCCTTTGCCGTCGTGCTGCGGAACGTCACCCGCCGCAAGGTTCTGGCCGAGCGCATGCGCGTCGCGGCCGAGACCGACGATCTCACCGGGCTGCCGAATCGCGGCGCGTTCCTGCATCGCCTGCACGCCGCCGATCGCCGCCGCCGCCGCGATGCCGCCGCGCGCTACGGCGTGATCTTCATCGACCTCGATCGCTTCAAGTCGATCAACGACCGCTACGGTCACGCGATGGGGGATCTGGTCCTCGGCGAGGTCGGCCGGCGCTTGCGCCGCTGCTTGCGCGACGGCGACCTCGTCGCGCGCGTCGGCGGCGATGAGTTCGTCGTGCTGCTCGAGGATCTGCACGACGATGCGCTCGCGCAGCGCGTCGCGGAGCGCATTCGCGCGGAGCTCGATCAGCCTCTCTGCTTCGCAGGGCTCGAGCTGCGCGTCGAAGCGAGCCTCGGCGTCGCCTCGAGCTCGCAGGTCGCCGGCGAGCCGAACGACGTACTCGACGCCGCTGACCGGGCGATGTACCGCGCGAAGAAGATCGGCGGGGTGGTCTGGGCGGAGCGCCTGCCCGCGTCTCCTCGCTCACGAGCGGCGCAGTAGCTCCTCGACTTCCGCGCGGCGCGGCAAGCTCGCTTGCGCGCCTTCGCGGGTGACGGAGATCGCTGCGGCGGTCACCGCGAATCGGAGCGCCTCCTCGAAGCGCCGCCCTTCCGCCAGCCCGACCGCGAGCGCCCCGGCGAAGCAATCGCCCGCGCCTACGGTGTCGATGGGCTGCACGCGCGGGGCCGGCACCAGCAGTCGCCGCGCGGGCGCGCCGTCGCGCGCGGCGAGATCGGCGCAGATGCCCGCGGCGCCGCCCGTCACGACGACATCGATGGCGTGCGGTCCGCGCAGGCGCGAGCCGAGCTCCGGCTCCGGCGGCCAGCTCTCGATCGCCGCGACGCCTGCGAGCGCTGCGGCCTCCAGCGCGTTCGGCGTCATCACGTCGACGAGCGAGAGGAGCCCGCGATCGAAGCCCGAGCGCGGGATCGGCGCCGGATTGAGGAGCGTGCGGAGGCCGAGCTCCTTCGCGCGCTCGAGCGCGCGGCGCACGCAGCGCGGATCCAGCTCCATCGAGAGGAGGAGCCACTCGCCCGGCAGCGCGTCGGCGAGGCCGGCCTCGACGTGCGCGGGTGTCAGCGCGTGGTTGGCGCCGGGAGCGACGGCGATCAGGTTCTCGCCGCTTTCGTCGACCAGGATGAACGCCGTGCCGCTCGCGGTCGCGGGAATCACCTGCAGGCCGGTGAGCTCCAGGCCTTCCGCTTCGAGGCCCGCTCGCGCCTGCTCGCCCAGCGCGTCGGCGCCGATCGCGCCGGTGAAGCGTACGCGCAGATCCTCGGGTGCCAGCCGCGCGGCCGCGACGGCTTGGTTCGCGCCCTTGCCGCCGAGGAAGCGCTGCAGCTTGCCGCCGCTCACGGTCTCGCCCGCGCGCGGTAAGCGCGGCAGGCGGATCACGAGGTCCGTGTTCGACGAGCCGACGACGTGGAGTGCGGGCATCGGGCGGGCGAGGCGGGGGGAAGAGCGCGCGCCAGGGTAGACGAAGCGCGCGCCTGCGCCAGAATGCTCGCCCGTTTCTCCGCGCCCATTCACGGACGAGCCTCTCGAGCCCGCATGCGCTCCGATCTGAATCGCGACGTCCCGCTGGCGCGCCCTGGTGAGTTCGCCCCGCTTCGCATCGGTTCCCTCACGGTGGAGCCGCCGGTCGTGCTCGCGCCGATGGCCGGCGTAACCAACCCGCCGTTCCGCCGCATCTGCCGCGCTTACGGCGCCGGTCTCTACGTGAGCGAGATGATCTCGGCGCGCGCGCTGCTGCACGGCAATCCGGCGACGCGTCGCCTCGCCGCGTTCGCTCCCGAGGAAGCCCCGCGCTCCGCGCAGCTCTACGCGACCGATCCCGAGGCGGCGGCCTACGCCGTCGCTTGGCAGGTCGAGGAGAACGGCGCGCAGCACGTCGACTTGAACTTCGGCTGCCCCGTGCGGAAGGTCACCGCCGCGGGCGGCGGCTCGGCGATCCCGCTGAAGCCGCGCCTGCTCGCGCGCATCGTCGGGGCCGCGGTGAACGCCGCGCGCGGCCGCGTGCCCGTGACCATCAAGGTGCGGAAGGGCGTCGATGAGCACCTGCTCACCTTTCTCGACGCCGGACGCGTCGCGCAGAGCGAGGGAGCTGCGGCGATCGGACTCCACGCGCGTACCGCCGCGCAGCTCTACTCGGGCGAGGCCGATTGGAGCGCCATCGCCGCGCTGAAGGCCGCGGTCGCGATCCCCGTGCTCGGGAACGGCGACATCTGGGAGGCCTTCGACGCGCTGCGCATGATGCGCGAGACAGGCTGCGACGGCGTGATCGTCGGCCGCGGCTGCCTTGGGCGGCCGTGGCTCTTCCGCGAACTCTCGCAGGCGTTCGCCGGCGTCGAGCCCGAGGCTCCGCCGCGTCTCGGGGAGATCGTCGCGCTCGCGTTGCGCCACGGAAAGCTCCTCGAGGAGTTCATGGGCACACATCACGCGCTGCTGCACTTGCGCAAATGGGCCGCTTGGTACACGAAGGGCTTCCCCGGCACGGCGGCGCTGCGCGACCGACTGAATGCCGCCGCGAGCTGGGTCGATTACGAGGCGGCTCTTTCGGCCGTCGATCCGGAGGCGGAGTTCCCCGAGAACGGGCTGCGCATGCGGCGCGGCAAGGGGACGAGCTGCCAAGTGGTGAGCTTGCCGCCGGGCTTCCTCGAGAGCCGAGACGACGACCAGCCGTATGCCCGCGCCGGAGCGCTCTGCGAGGAAGCGGATGAGGCCGCGATCCAGGGCGGCTGATGGCGCATTGCGGCTTCGCTTGTCCGTCGATCGGCGGCGAGGCGTCGCTCTCGTCGAAATCGACTTCGCCCGGGCGGCTGTTCCAAAGGCGCCGATTGGGCTATCTTCTGCACCGCTTCCGCCCATGGCCTAGCCCGAATCGGCTGAGCGGAATCCACCTCAGAGGTAACTCCATGACTGCCCGCCGTGCCGCGTTTCCCGCGCTGACCCTGATCTCCTGCGCCGCCCTCGTCGCTGGCGCGGGCCTCACCGCGCGTGAAGGACGCGTCGCTCACGACCTGCGCGCTCGTTTCGCCGAGAACGACAAGTACGAGATCACCTCGGGCTTCAAGATGAGCCTGAATCTCGACGACGCCGAGATGAAGTTCGGCGAGATGACGCTGCCGCAGACGCCGACCATCAACATCAACATCGCCGCCGACGAGACCTCGAACGAAGAGGTCAAGAAGGTGAAGGACGGCGCGATCCAGGAGCTGATCCGCACCTACGCCGACAACGCCGTGAAGATCACCGGCCAGGCCGGCATGGGCGAGCAGATGCAGGACCTCGACGAAGAGGAAGCCAATCCTCTGTCGGGTCGCAAGCTCAAGATCGCGACGACCGAGGATGGCCTCGAGATCACGGATCTCAGCAACGAAGGCAAGTCGGCCGACGAGCAGCTCGAAGAGCTCACCGCCGAGCAGAAGGCCGGCGTCGACCTCGAGTCGCACTTCGAGTACCTGCTGCCGACGAAGGCGGTCGAGGTCGGCGAGAGCTGGGACATCGGCAAGCCGTTCTCCGAGAAGATGACCAAGATGATGACCGCCTCCGCGGCCTCGCAAGAGGACGAGGAAGCCGGCGAGATGATGAAGGAAGTCTTCTCGACGGTCATGCAGAGCATGGAGTCGAACGCGACGGGCAAGCTCGAGGGGGTCGAAGGTGACCTCGCGACGATCTCTTACACGATCGACGCGAAGATGAAGTTCGACGACTTCGCCAAGATCCGCGAGAAGGTGGCCGAGAACGCCGACGAGATGCCCGAGGACATGAACGGCGAGGTCGTGATGAACCTCAAGATGAAGGGCACCGGCAAGTTCGACATGAAGGCGCACCAGCTCAAGAGTCTCGAGATGGGCGGCGACTTCGGCCTCGAGGTCAAGATGACCATGTCCCAGCAGGGCATGGAGGTCTCGATCAACGGCAAGATGAGCGGCTCGATGGAGATGTCGGGCGGGGTCGCCAAGAAGTGATCCGCCGGCTCTGAGCCAAGAGGCCAGCGGTCGAGCCCCAGCTCGAGCGCTCGCCTGGAACACCGCCGCCCGGCGCACCGCGAGGTGCGCCGGGCGGCGGTGTTTTCGTCTCGGGCGAAGCCGCGTCCTCCGCGTGTGGGCCGCGCTGCGCTGAATCCGCTCAGCGGCGCGCGGCGCGCGCGAGCAGGTGGTAGTGGCGCAGGAAGCGATCGGCCATCGCATCGACGGAGACCACCGCCTTCGGCGCGGCGGCGAGGCGCTCGCCGAGCGCGGCATCCTCGAGCAAGCGGTTCAGCGCGCGCGCGAGGTCGGCGGCATCGCCGGGCGAGAACAGGAGCCCGGTCCGGCCGTCTTCGATCGCCTCGGCCATCGCTCCGAGGCGCGAGGCGATCACGGGCACCTGCGCCAGGAAACCCTCGCGGATCGTGAGGCAGAAGGCCTCGTACCAGAGCCCGGGGATGACCAGCGCGTCGAGCTGGGCCAGGAGCTGCGGTACGGCGGCGTGCTCGTAGCGCCCGGTGAGTTCGATGCGATGGGTGCCGCGGATCTGCGCGCGGAGGCGCTGCTCGTAGGTCGTGTCCAGGTGCCAGGGGAAGCACTCGCCATGGATCGCGAGCTCGACCTGCTCCGCGGGCAGCCGCTGCACGGCGTCGATCAGGACGTGGATGCCCTTCGAGGGGATCACCGAGCCCAGGAAGCCGATGCGCAGCGGAGCGCCGCGCTCGCGCGGGCGGCGCTTCGGGGCGAGCTGGAAGAGCTCGAAGGGGAGACCGTTCTCGACCACCTCGATGCGCGCGGGATCGACGCCGTGAGCGGCGAAGGCGCGCGCGTGGTACGGGCTCGGCGAGACCAGCAGGGAGGCCTGGTCGAAGCACTGGGCGAGCCAGGCGTCGTAGCGCGCGAGCTCGGCTCGGCTGCGCTCCGCGTCGGGGAAGAAGCCGGGCCAGAGCTTGGCGCAGCAGGCGGCGCAGGTCGCGCGGTCGATCGTCTCGCAGAGCGCCAGGTCGTCGCGGATGCGCTGGCCGCGAGGGCAGCCCATCCAGAAGTCGTGCAGCGAGAGCACGGCGGGGACGCCCGCGCGGCGGCACTCCCCGAGGATGCCGGTGGAAAGGCAGGTCAGGTGGTGGATGTGCACTACGTCCGGCTTCCAGCGCGCGAGCTCCGCGCGGAACACGGCGTCGATCGACGGGTTCGAGTAGATGCGCTCGAAGCGGTCGCAGTCGCGGAACGCGTAGTTCACGGCCGCGATCTCAAGGCCCTCGTGCTGGTCCCGGCGCAGATCGAAGTCCGCGCGCGCCGGGTCGGCGTCGCGGCGGAAGAGCGCGACCTCGTGCCCACGCCGGCGCAACGCGCGCGCGAGGTAGTAGAGGTGCAGTTGGCCCCCGCCGATCGAGTCCGGTAGATAGAACGGATTGACGAAGAGGATCCTCATCGATGGGCGGCTCGAGTCCGGAGCGAACGGCGGAGGAGGGGCGCAGCGCGCGGCGCTATCGCGTGGAGGGACGCGTGCAAGGAGTCGGCTTCCGCTGGCACACACGGGAATGCGCGCGCCGTCTCGGCCTTCACGGCTGGGTGCGGAACCGGCCCGACGGGGCGGTGGAGGTCTGGGCCGAGGGCCCGGCCCTAGGGCTCGAAGCGCTGCGGGCCTGGCTCGCGGTCGGCCCCATCGCGGCGCAAGTGCACTCGGTCGCCGAGGAGGCGGTCGCCGCGGAGGGGCTCGCGGGCTTCGAGCTGCGGCGCTGAGGAGCTCCCGCGCCCGGCCTTCGCGTTTCGCCGGCGCCCCGAGCTCGGCCCGCCCTCAACGTTTGGCCCGTTCTCAGAGCTTGGCCCGCTCTTAGAGCTTGGCCCGCTCTTAGAGCTTGGAATGCGTGCCGTCGCAAAACGGCGGCTTCGCCGAGCGACCGCATCCGCACCACGCGACGCGGCGCGCCGTGTCGAGCTGCACGATCTCGGGCCGGTAGGCGCTGCCGCGATGCGCGCCGTCGCAAAACGGATGCTTCGCAGACTTGCCGCAGCGGCACCAAGCGTAGCTGCCCGCCGCCTGCTCGCAGACGTAAGGCATCTTCTGTCGGATCGGGCGATCGTCTTCGGCCATGCTCCACCTCGGGAGATGCAGGGGAGCGCAGAGGATAGCCCTCGCCGCGATGCGCAGCCATCGCTCTCGAGTTGTCGCGATCGCCTGGCGAACTCGCTATGCTGCGCCCGCGCGAGCGGCTCTCGCGCACGGAGGATGCGATGGATGAACGCGGCGCTCTGGTCGCCTCCCTGAAGCGGCTCTCCGCTCGCGCGCGAGAGCTCCTCGCGCGCGTGAGCCCGGGCGCGCTCGAGGCACCTGCCGACGAAGACGGCTGGAAGGTGCACGACTTGATCGTGCACCTCGCCGACGCGGTGATGGTGCAGAGCATGCGCCTCCGCCGCATGATCGCGGAGGATCATCCGGTGCTCCAGGCGGTCGATCAGGACAAGTGGCTGCGCGGGCTCTCGTCGCCGCATCGCAGCGCGGAGCTCGCGCGCGTGCTGGTCGATGCGATGCTCGCCTCCGACGTGGAGCTGGTCGAGCTCGCCCAGCCCAAGGTCTTCGACCGGCGCGCCTATCACCCGGTGCGCGGCGACATCACCTTCCCGGGGGTCGTCGAGGCGCTGGTCGAGCGCTCCGAGCAGATCCTCGGGGACATCGAGCGCGCGGCGCAGCGCCGCCGCTGACGCCGTTCGCGGGAACACCGCCCGAGGTACTTCGAGGATGACGGAACCGGAGCTGAAGCGGAACCTCGGGCTCACCAGCGCGGTGATGATCACGGTCGGCTCCGTGATCGGCTCGGGCATCTTCATGAAGCCCTATGCGGTCGCGCAGGCGCTGCCCGGCGTGGAGTGGGTCTACGGGCTCTGGATCGGCTTGGGGCTGATCTGCCTCTGCGGCGCGTTCGCGTATGGCGAGCTCGGGGCGATGTTCCCCGAGGCGGGTGGGCAATACGCGTTCCTGCGCGAAGGTTGGGGGCGCGGCGTCGGCTTCCTCTACGGCTGGGTGCTGCTGCTGGTCATCAACACGGGGACGCTCGCGGCGCTCGCGGTCGCTTTCGCGAGCTTCTTCGATCGCCTCGTGCCGTTGGGTGAGTGGGGCCAGGGCTTCCTCGCGGTGGGGATGATCCTCGCGCTCGCGATCACCAATCACTTCGGCGTGGGTTGGGGCGCGCTGCTCCAGAACCTCTCGACCTTCGCGAAGCTGATCGCGCTCGGGGGGATCGTCGTCGCGGGCTTCTTCCTCGGCAACGTCGAGGCCGGCGCCGCGGTGGCGGCGGTCCCGCCGTCGCACGACCTCGGCAGCGGCGTCGTGCTCGCCGCCATCGCGATCTTCTGGGCCTACGAGGGCTGGTATCAGCTCCCGTTCAACGCCGCGGAGCTGCGGAATCCCTCGCGCGATCTGCCGCGCGGCCTGATCTACGGCATCGCGATCCTGGTGCTCACCTACCTGCTCGTGAACGCGGTCTACCTGCACGTCGTGCCCCTCGACGAGATGCGCTCGTTCACCAGCAACGAGCAGGTGCCGGTCACGGCGATCGAGCGCATCTTCGGCACGGCCTCGGGAGGCTGGCTCTCGGCCCTGATCTGCCTCTCGGTGCTGGGCTCGGCCAACCCGAACTTGCTGTCGTCGCCGCGGGCGTTCTACGCGATGGCGAAGGACGGGCTCGCGCTGCGCGCGATGACGCGCGTGCATCCCGTCCACGCGACGCCGACCTTCGCGATCTGGTCGCAGGCCCTGTGGGCCGCGGCCCTCGTCATCGTGCTGAAGACCTTCGATGACCTCACCAACTACGTGGTGTTCTCCTCGCTGCTCTTCTACGCATTGACGGTGCTCGCCGTCGTCCGCCTGCGACGCACGGCGCCGCAGCGCGAGCGGCCCTACCGCTGCTGGGGCTATCCCATCACGCCGTACGCGTTCGCGCTCGTGGCGCTGGCCGTCGACGTGCAGATGCTCTTCGAGGCGGAGGCTCGCAAGAACGCGCTCCTCGGCCTACTGATCCTGGCGGCGGGCTTCCCCGTCTACGCGTGGATCCAACGCCGTGAGCGCCTCGCGGCGCGCGGGTCCCGCCCTTCCTGACCTCGTCCCTCGTCCCGCATGTTCCATCGCGTCCTGATCGCCAATCGCGGTGAGATCGCCGTTCGCATCGCGCGCGCCGCGCGCGAGCTCGGCATCGAGCCGGTCTTCGCTTACTCCGAGGCCGACGCCGACGCGCCGTATCTGCGTGACGGCGCGCGCAGGATCTGCATCGGCCCAGGACGCTCCGCGCAGAGCTACCTGAACCAAGCCGCGGTGATCCAAGCGGCGGAGCAGACGGGCTGCGCCGCGATCCACCCCGGCTATGGCTTCCTCTCCGAGAACCCGCTCTTCGCCGAGCGCTGCGCCGCGCGCAAGATCACCTTCGTCGGTCCGCGGCCGGAGCTCCTGCGGCGCATGGGCCGCAAGGCCGAGGCGAAGCGCGTCATGCGCTCGGTCGGCCTGCCGGTGATCCCGGGATCGGATGGGATCCTGCCCGACCTCGACGCCGCGCGACGCGCCGCGGACGAAGCGGGCTATCCGGTGCTGCTCAAGGCCGATGCCGGCGGGGGCGGGCGCGGCATGCGCCGGTGCGGATCGGCGGCGCAGCTCGAGGAAGCCTACCGGCAGGCGAGCGCGGAGGCGCAGGCGGCGTTCTCGTCTCCCGAGCTCTATCTCGAGAAGTGGATCGAGGGCGGGCGGCACATCGAATTCCAGATCTTCGGCGATGGCTACGGGAACGCCGTGCATCTCGGGGAACGCGAGTGCTCGATCCAGCGCCATCACCAGAAGCTGCTCGAGGAGTCGCCTTCGCTCGCGCTGAGCGCGGAGCAGCGCAGCGAGCTCGGAGCGCGCTGCGCCGAGGCCGTGCGCCAGCTCGGCTACGAGGGCGCGGGCACCATCGAGCTGCTGCGCGATCGCTCGGGGCAGCTCTACTTCATGGAGATGAACACGCGGCTGCAGGTCGAGCATCCGGTGACGGAGATGGTCTACGGCGTCGACCTCGTGCAGGAGCAGCTCCGCGTCGCCGCGGGGCATCCTCTCGGCCTCCGCCAAGGCGAGCTATGCGCGAGCGGACACGCGATCGAGGTGCGCGTCAACGCCGAGGATCCCGACGCGGGCTTCCGCCCCTCGCCGGGGAAGATCGAGAAGCTCCATCTCCCCGCGCACGGGAAGGAGCTCCGCGTCGAGACGCACCTCGCCGAGGGCTACGAGATCCCGCCGCACTACGACTCGCTGCTGATGAAGGTCGTGAGCCACGGTCCGACGCGCGATGCCGCGGCGGATCGCCTCGACGCCTTCCTCGCCGCGCTGCGCATCGAAGGCGTTCCGACGACGGTCGGACTGCACCGCAAGATCCTCGCCGCGCCGGCGTTCCGCCGCGGCGAGCTCGACACCACCGCGATCCCCGGGTTCACGCCGTCCTCCGGCTCCGCAAGCAACCATGGCTAAGCTCGACCTCTGGCCGCTGGGCTCGACGCGCAGCGACTTCCTGGACGACGGCACCTACCGCGCCAACGCGCAGGCGATGGCCGAGCGCGAAGCTCCGTTCCTCTCCGCGCGCGCGAAGGTGCGCGCGGGATGGGGCGAGAAGTACGCCGAGCGCGTGCGCGAGAAGGGCAAGCTCACCACCTGGGAGCGCGTGGAAGCGCTGAAGGACGCCGATGCGCCGATCCACGCGGTCGGCACGCTGGTGAACTACGGCGAGAAGTTCGGCGAGCGCGGGCTCGAGAGCCCGGGCGCCGGCGTGGTCACCGCGTTCACCCGCGTCGAGGGGCGCTGGTGCATGGTGATCGCGAACGACAACACCGTGGCCAGCGGCTCGTGGTGGCCGCGCACGCCCGAGAAGATCGAGCGCGCGCAGGAGATGGCGCTCCGGCTGCGCATCCCCGTGGTCTACCTCGTCGACTGCTCGGGGCTCTTCCTTCCGGAGCAGAGCCGCACCTTCCCGGGCGCGCGCGGAGCGGGGCACATCTTCAAGAAGAACGCGCTCCTCGCGGCGCACGGGGTCGCGCAGATCGCCGGCGTCTTCGGCGACTGCATCGCCGGGGGCGGCTACATGCCGATCATCTCGGACCGCGTCTACATGACCGAGCAGGCGTACATGGTGATCGCGGGGGCGGCGCTCGTGAAGGGCGCCAAGTCGCAGCACATCACCTCGCTCGACATCGGTGGTCCCGAGGTGCATGTGCACAAGAGTCACTGCGCCGATGAGCGTGTTCCCGACGACGTGACCTGCCTCTGGAAGATCCGCCAGGAGCTCGCGCGCCTGCCGACCTCGGCCGCTCCCTTCTATCGCGGCGGGGCGGTGTGCGCGCCGCCGCTGCTGCCGGCCGACGAGCTGCAGGGCGTCTTCCCCTCCGATCACCGCATGGTCTACGACGCGAGGGAAGTGCTCGCGCGGCTCGTGGACGCGAGTCTCTTCTGGGAGCTCCTGCCGCACATCGGCAAGGAGATGATCTGCGGCGTCGGGCGTGTGAACGGGCTCTATGCCGGCTTCGTGATCAACAACCAGCAGCCGATCCAGGACCCCGAGAGACCGCAAGAGACGAAGCCCGGCGGCATCCTCTACCGCGGCGGCATCGCCAAGATCTCGGCGTTCTCGCGCGCCTGCAACGACGACGGCATCCCGCTCATCTGGCTGCAGGACATCTCGGGCTTCGACATCGGGCCCGAGGCCGAATCACTCGGCTTGCTCGGCTACGGCTCGAGCTTGATCTACACGAACTCCACGAACACCGTGCCGATGTTCACCGTGCTGCTGCGGAAGGCGTCGGGGGCCGGCTACTACGCGATGGCGGGACTGCCCTACGACCCCGTGGTGCAGCTCTCGACGCCGATCACGCGTCTCTCCGTGATGGAGGGGCGCACGCTGGCGATCGCGACCTACAACACGAAGCTCGACGACGAGTTCCGCATCGCGACGGACGACCCCGCGGAGCGAGCCGAGATCGAGCGCGGGATGGCCGAGGTCGAGGCGCGGATCGGCAAGGACATGGATCCGTTCGTGTCGGCGCGCAACCTCGACACCGACGAGGTCGTGAGCTACCGCGAGCTGCGTCCATGGCTCACGGCGCTGGTCGAGATGGCGTACCAGAACCATGGCTCCCGCCGCATCAAGAACCCGCGCATCTGGAGCTTGCACGACCTGGAGGCACTGAGCGAGTTCGGACGCCAGGGGAGGGAGCTCCGATGAGCGCGAGACTCGAGCTGCGCCTCGTCGAGCGCGAGGGCCGCAGAGCCCTGCTCTCGCCGGGGGCGGGCTACTTCGTGGCGACGGTGGATCGCGGTGCCCCGGTGGCGCCCGGGGATCTGCTGGGCTTGCTGCTGGTCCTCGGCAGGGAGCACGAGCTGCGGCTCCCGGATGGAGCAGGCCTGTGCCTGGCGGCGCCGCGCGCCGCGGACGCGCGGCGCTCCGAGGTGGGCTACGGTGATGAGCTCTTCTCCCTGGAGCCTCTGGACGAGGGGGGCCACGGGGCCAAGAGCTCCGCGGCAGAGCGCACCGCGGGCGACACGGGAGCGGGGTTGGTCGTCGCGGCGACCCAGACCGGGCGGTACTACGACCGCCCTGCGCCCGACCGCCCGCCCTTCGTTCGCGTCGGCGACGAGGTCCACGCGGGCCAGCCGATCGGGCTCATCGAGGTCATGAAGACCTTCAACCAGCTCGTGTACGGTGGTTCGGGCCTTCCGACCCGGGCGCGCGTGGTCGCGATCCGCTGCTCCAACGAGACGGAAGTCCGCCGTGGACAAGAGCTTCTGCGCGTCGAGCCCATCGTCTGATCCAGCGGCCCAGATTTTTTTCTGCCAGCCCGCTTGACCCTTGGGAGAAGCCGGATATCTTCTCCCGCCCGCTTGAGCCCGCGGCGCCCACGACGGCGTCGCCCTCCGCGAGTTCGAGAAGCCCGAGAGGGCGTCTCTGGACGCGCGAGTGAAAGGGTCGAGGGGTGCCGGCCGGGCCGCTGAGGCAGTCCGACAGGATCTTTGACAAGTTGGATGGTTTCTGGAGCCTTGCGAGCGCTCCGGTGGGCCCTTGAGCGGGGTCTGCCGGATGCGTTGAAAGACCTTCGTCGTTGATCGTGCGAGCAATCGCGCGGGAGATGGAGGCACAAAGGATAGACCCTCAGCTAGTCGTGGCGGCGAGGCGCTTCGAGCGCACGCGGCCGAGACGAACAAGTTTTGAAGGGTTTGATCCTGGCTCAGAGTGAACGTTGGCGGCGTGGATTAGGCATGCAAGTCGAACGCAGTGGGGCAGCTCCACTGAGTGGCGAAAGGGTGAGTAATGCATAATCAATCTGCCCCTGAGACTGGAATAACCACTGGAAACGGTGGGTAATGCCAGATGGTCCCGTTGGGTGGCATCACCCGTTGGGTAAACGGTAGGGATCTTCGGACCTTCTGCTCGGGGAGGAGATTATGTCCTATTAGCTAGTTGGAGGGGTAATGGCTCACCAAGGCTTTGATGGGTAGCCGGACTGAGAGGTTGGCCGGCCACACTGGGACTGAGACACTGCCCAGACTCCTACGGGAGGCTGCAGTCGAGAATCTTCCGCAATGGGCGAAAGCCTGACGGAGCGACGCCGCGTGTAGGATGAAGGCCTTCGGGTTGTAAACTGCTTTCGAGCGGGGACGAATAGCCTGGCGTGAACAGCGTCGGGTGTGACTTAACCCGCAGAAGAAGCTCCGGCTAACCCTGTGCCAGCAGCCGCGGTAATACAGGGGGGCAAACGTTGCTCGGAATCACTGGGCATAAAGGGCGCGTAGGCGGTCCTGTAAGTCGGATGTGAAATCCCTTGGCTCAACCAAGGAATGGCATCCGATACTGCGGGCTTGAGGCCAAGAGGGGGAAGCGGAACTCCTGGTGGAGCGGTGAAATGCGTAGATATCAGGAGGAACACCGGTGGCGAAGGCGGCTTGCTGGATTGGTTCTGACGCTGAGGCGCGAAAGCCAGGGGAGCAAACGGGATTAGATACCCCGGTAGTCCTGGCCGTAAACGATGGGCACTGGGTAGTGGAGACTATCTATGGTCTTCGCTGCCGTAGCTAATGTGTTAAGTGCCCCGCCTGGGGAGTATGCTCGCAAGGGTAAAACTCAAAGGAATTGACGGGGGCTCACACAAGCGGTGGAGCATGTGGTTTAATTCGAAGCAACGCGAAGAACCTTACCTAGCCTTGACATGCACGGATTAGCTTTCCGAAAGGCGAGCGACACCCGCAAGGGTGGAACATGCACAGGTGTTGCATGGCTGTCGTCAGCTCGTGTCGTGAGATGTTGGGTTAAGTCCCGTAACGAGCGAAACCCTTATTATTAGTTGCCAGCGGGTAATGCCGGGGACTCTAGTGAGACTGCCGTTGTCAAAACGGAGGAAGGTGGGGACGACGTCAAGTCATCATGGCCCTTATGGCCAGGGCTACACACGTGCTACAATGGCCAGGACAAAGGGTACCGAAGCCGCGAGGCGGAGGCAATCTTCCAAAAGCCGGTCTCAGTTCGGATTGCAGGCTGCAATTCGCCTGCATGAAGCTGGAATCGCTAGTAATCGCGGATCAGCCATGCCGCGGTGAATATGTTCCTGAGCCTTGTACACACCGCCCGTCAAGCCACGAAAGCCGGGAGCGCCTGAAGTCATTTGCCTAACCTTCGGGAGGGCGATGCCGAAGGCCAGCTCGATGATTGGGACTAAGTCGTAACAAGGTAGCCGTAGGGGAACCTGCGGCTGGATCACCTCCTTTCTAAGGGATGACTAGAACGACGCGTCTGTACCGCAAGGTATGGATCGTGTCGGGTAAATCCATAGATCCGGGCTCCGGAAACCATCCATCTGTCTTCCCTCTCCCTGCGCTGGAGCGCGGACGAGCGATCGTCCGGGCGTCTGCCGGCAGTAGGAGCGACGATCTGAGGGTACACGAGTCTGCCAAGACAAGACCCTCCAACCGGGGCGTGTAGCTCAGATGGTCAGAGCGTCCGCCTGATAAGCGGGAGGTCCGCAGTTCGACTCTGCGCACGCCCATCTTGCCCTGGCCGGACGCCGCTCTTCACGGGGGCGTAGCTCAACTGGTAGAGCATCTGCTTTGCAAGCAGAAGGTCGTGGGTTCGAGTCCCGTCGCCTCCATGCTGCGTGAGCAGGCCCAGCAGCTGATGCTGCTGGAGCAAGTTTCCCCCCTGACGGTGTGGGAGCAAGCTGTGCCAGCTCCTGAGCCTGAACCAGACGTTGCTCGAGCGCGAATCGTGCTGCCACTGGGTAGTGCGAGTTGGGTTGAGAAGAGAAGACGAGCGCGGAACCCGGGACAGGGCTGAATCGAGCTCTGGGCCATCCTCGGGGGTTGGTCAGCCGCTCATTGACAACGTGGGGACTGCAAGACGCCGATGAACGAATTCGAGTGGTCAAGCTACGAAGGGTGCATGGAGGATGCTTTGGCGTCGAGAGCCGAAGAAGGACGTGGCATGGCTGCGAAAAGCGCCGGTGAGCCGCCTAGCAGGCAATGACCCGGCGATGTCTTAGATCCGGAAACGGGCCGAGAGTGAGTGTCTCGGCACCTCGTCGAAGCCCGGGGAAGGTAGCGACGAGGGGGGAACGAGGGGAACTGAAACATCTAAGTACCCTCAGGAAAGGAAAGAAAACTCGACTCCCCTGAGTAGCGGCGAGCGAAACGGGACCAGCCCAAACCGAGTACGTGCCAAGCTTGTGGGCGTTGCGTGCGCGGGGTCGTGGGACTTTCGGGTGGGTCCACAGAACCACCACGGAGTGAACAAACGGAGCCTTAGAAGAACGGTCTGGAAAGGCCGGCCGCAGAAGGTGATAGCCCTGTAGTCGAAAGGGCTCCGTCTCCGGGAAGTATCCCAAGTAGCGCCGGACACGTGGAACCTGGCGTGAATTCGGGGGGACCACCCCCCAAGGCTAAGTACTCCTCGACGACCGATAGTGCAATAGTAGCGCGAGCGAAAAGTGAAAAGTACCCCTGTTAGGGGAGTGAAAAAGTACCTGAAACCATGAACCTACAAGCGGTCGAAGGCCGATGCCCGCAAGGGAGCGGCTGACGGCGTGCCTTTTGCATAATGATCCGGCGAGTTGCTTCTGCGTAGCAAGGTTAAGGGTTTAAGGCCCGGAGCCGAAGCGAAAGCGAGTGTGAATAGCGCGATACAAGTCAGGTGGAGTAGACCCGAAAGCCAGCGATCTATCCATGAGCAGGCTGAAGCGGATGTAACAGTCCGTGGAGGGCCGAACGGATGTATGTTGAAAAATGCTCCGATGACCTGTGGCTAGGGGTAAAAGGTCAATCAAACCTGTGGATAGCTGGTTCTCCCCGAAATAGCTTTCGGGCTAGCCTCGTGTAATGTTCGATGGGGGTAGAGCTACTGAATGGGTTTGGGGCTCCACCAGGCTACCCTGCCTAATCAAACTCCGAATACCATCGGATTTATCACGGGAGTCAGTCCGTGGGGGATAAGCTTGGTCGACGAGAGGGAAACAGCCCAGATCGCAGGCTAAGGTCCCGAAACCGTGCTAAGTGGTTAAAGGAAGTGGAAGTGCTAAGACAGCCAGGATGTTGGCTTAGAAGCAGCCATCATTTAAAAAGTGCGTAATAGCTTACTGGTCGAGCACTTCTGCGCCGAAAATCAACGGGGCTAAGCCAGAACCGAAGCCAGGGATTCGCAAAGCGGTAGAGTTTGCGGGCGGTAGGGGAGCGTTCGGACGGTAGGATGAAGGGTGACGGAAACGACGCCTGGACGATGTGGAAGTGATTATCCCGGAACAAGTAGCGACAAAGCAGGTGAGAATCCTGCTCGCCGTAAACCCAAGGTTTCCTGGGCACGGTAAATCCGCCCAGGGTTAGTCGGACCCTAAGGCGAGGCCGAAAGGCGTAGTCGATGGACAACAGGTTAATATTCCCGAACCACCCATGCGTTTCGATGGGGGACGGGGCGGGACGAAAAGGTGCGCGGGCGACTAGAAGAGCCCGTGCTGCGCTGAGGGAGGGACCGTAGGCAAATCCGCGGGCGTGGCTCCTGGGCGTGGCGTAGGCCGCAAACTGGCGAAGTGCATCTGAAGGCCCTCCAAGAAAAACCTCTAAGGCTGGGCATGGGTGTCCGTACCAAAACTGACACAGGTGGGTGAGGTGAATATCCTAAGGCGCTCGAGAGAACTGTTGTTAAGGAACTCTGCAAATTGACTCCGTAACTTCGGGATAAGGAGCGCCCTTGAGGTGAGCCGCGACAAAGCCGCTGGGGGCCGCAGTGAAATGGGCCAGGCGACTGTTTATTAAAAACACAGGTCTGTGCAAAGTCGCAAGAGGACGTATACAGACTGACGCCTGCCCAATGCTGGAAGGTTAAAGGGAGCGGTTAGCCGCAAGGCGAAGCTGCGAACCCAAGCCCCAGTGAATGGCGGCCGTAACTATGACGGTCCTAAGGTAGCGAAGTTCCTTGTCGGGTAAGTTCCGACCCGCATGAATCGCGTAACGAGTTGGGCTCTGTCTCGACAGCAGACTCGGCGAACTTGTAGCCGTGGTGAAGATGCCACGTTCCCGCGCCAAGACGGAAAGACCCCGTGAACCTTTACTGTAGCCTAGTACTGGGTCTTGACTTTGCATGTGTAGCATAGGTGGGAGACTTCGAAGCGAGAACGCCAGTTCCCGTGGAGTCATCAGTGAAATACCACCCTTATCTTGTTAGGATTCTAACCGATGCCCGTGAATCCGGGATCGGGACAGTGCTTGGTGGGCAGTTTGGCTGGGGCGGTCTCCTCCCAAAGAGTAACGGAGGAGTCCAAAGGTACACTCAGTGCGGTTGGCAATCATGCGAAGAGCGTAAGGGTACAAGGAAGCTTGACTGCAAGACAAATAGGTCGAGCAGGTGTGAAAGCAGGGCCTAGTGATCCGGCGGTCCCGTGTGGAAGGGCCGTCGCTCATCAGATAAAAGGTACTCCGGGGATAACAGGCTGATCACTCCCAAGAGTTCATATCGACGGGGTGGTTTGGCACCTCGATGTCGGCTCATCGCATCCTGGGGCTGAAGGAGGTCCCAAGGGTTTGGCTGTTCGCCAATTAAAGCGGTACGCGAGCTGGGTTTAGACCGTCGTGAGACAGGTCGGTCCCTATCTGACGTGGGTGTAGGATGATTGCGGAGGTTTGCCCCTAGTACGAGAGGATTGGGGTGGACGGCCCTCTGGTGTTCCAGTTGTCACGCTAGTGGCAGCGCTGGGTAGCCACGTTCGGAATGGATAAACGCTGAAAGCATATAAGCGTGAAACCTCCTACAAGATTAACTTTCCCTATCAGGGCCGTGGAAGACTACCACGTTGATAGGCCGGCGGTGTACGAGCAGCAATGCTCTTAGCCTACCGGTACTAATCGGGCGATTGGCTTGACCTTTCCTTCTTTGATCGCTACCGGGACTCTCGAAACTCCCGCGCGATGGACGAAGGGAACGGAAACGTTCCAAACTTTGGCGTCTTAGCAGTCCCCACGTGTCATTTTTCGACACGTTGATCTCGAGCGGAGCTCCGTCTGGAGCGAGCTCGATCGACCGCGATGAAGCACCGAACATCCCTGGTGACGATAGGGATCTGGTCACACCCGTTCCCATTCCGAACACGGTCGTTAAGCAGATCCCGCCGATGATATTGCCTTGTGCGAGAAAGTAGGTCATCGCCAGGGTTTTCCCCTCCGAGGCGCAGAGCTCTACCGAGCTCTGCGCCTCGTCTCAATTCCAGGCCGAGCGTTTCGCGCCCGCGACGGGAAGGCTCTCGAGCTCGAGCTTCAAACGCTCGTTCGTGACCGGCGCTCCCGTGTCGCGGTAGCGCTCCGCTGTCCCGGCAGCGCTCCGAAGGGCCCCTTCAGCGCTCCGAAGCCGTCACGGCCACACGGACGGATCCGACTCACGGCGACAGCGCCCACGGGCTCCGGGCTAGCGCGACGCTTGCGTCACTCGCTTCGGAGCCTCAGCCATGCCCTGGTCGCTCCGCCACGCTGCGGATCCGTGGCCTCAGCCGTGCCGTTCGTAAGCGTTCGGATCGTGAGCCGCGGCAGGTCTGCGCCCTAGGCCCACGCACCGCAGAGCTAAGTCGTTTGGCCGGCGTTGCTTCAGGCCGCCGAGCGCTCGCCGAGCACGTAGCGGGTGCGGAAGAAGAACACCCCGTCGTGCAGGTAATGCACGAGCAGGAATCCGAACCCGAGCATGTAGTACGCGAGCAACAGCGCGCCTGGGCGATAAAGGGGCGCGCCAGTGGCGGGATCGAGCTTGGGCTCGCCGTGCCCGAAGAGCAGGAACTCACCTCCGCTCCAGACCTGGATCAGCCAGCCGAAGGCGAAGAAGAGCCCGATCATGCTCACGGTGACAGCGAGTCCCGTGCCGTAGTAGCGCTTGGCTGAGCCCGGCTCGGTCAAGCGCTGCACGAGGCGCGTGCGGATCTCTCCGGATTCGTAGGAGCGCCGATTCATGAGCCAGAGCAGGCCCAGGTACTGGAACGAGTGCCAGGCGTTGAAGCCCTGGAATGCGCTATCGAGGTTCGGGAACCACGGCACGGCGAAGCCCACAGCAGCCGTCGCCACGATGAGCTGGAAGCGAGGGCGATTCAGGCTCTGGGTGCGGAGCTCGCGGCGGGTCTTCACCACGAAGAGCACCAGCGCGCCGAAGAACAGGACCGAGACCCCGATCCACATGAGCTCGTGCATCAGGAACGGCGGCAGGATCGGTGCCACACGTCCGATGCGGAAGACGTAAGCGTCGATGAAGTCAGGGCTTGCGCCAAGGCTGGCCAGTAATTGCGTGGCCAGCGCGTTCGGCGCGGCCGCGACTTGTCCCGGGGAGCTCGGGTCCACCATCGACATGCGGAAGAGCGACATCGGGTAGAGGCAGCCGAGCATCAGCGCGTAGTCGACGAGGTTCCACAGGCGCTGCCGAGGTACGCCGCCGACCCGCGCGCTGCGCTTCTCCTCGTAGCACGCGGCGCAGTAGGAGGCCTGATGCACGATGTGGACGCCGGCCCAGAAGAAGAAGAAGGTCATCACGAACTGGGTCGGCGGGAACCCCAGGATCGTGCTATCGAAGAACGCGCTCGCGACCGCGGAGCCCGCGACGAGCGCGATGACCGGGAACGACAGCAGGAACCACAGGCGATCGCGGCGCGGGAAGTCGGGATTCAGCCAGGTCCGCGTATAGGTCGCGAAGACGTGGGGGCCTCCGACGAACACCATCACCATCGCCGTGACGACATCCTCTGCTCCGGCCATATCCAAGCCCAGGGCTCGGCAGAGGTAGTAGACGATGATCGGCACCGGCACGAGGAGCGCGCCACCCAGGATGAAGGTGCGATCCCAGCGCGCGTCCTTGAGCCAGTAGTCCTGCGTACGCGGGCTCGCGGGCTGATCGGCAGCCGGAGCCAAACTCGGTCGAAGAGCCGATTCCATTGTGCTTCGTCTCTGGGCGCGCCGACGATCACGGCGCTCGTGCTCGGCGAGGCGACTGGCTCCACGGCAGCTGGCGCTACTCGCGCAGAAGTCCTCGGTCGGAGCCGGCCGATCCGGGGAACGGATCGGCGGGCGAGGATTCTACGGGGTGCCGCCGGAGTGTCCATCCGCTCCGCAGCGACGCCGGGGACTCGCGCTCGGCCGCGGCCTCAGATCTGGCGAGGGGGGAAGTGCGCGAGCGGCCCGCGTCCGCCGCCGAGCCGCCAGTCCCTCGCTCCGCGGAGGCCTTCGGCGACGAAGCGCTTCGCTCGGCGCACCGCTCCTTCGAGCGGGAGCCCGCAGGCGAGTTCGGCAGCGATGGCCGAGGAGAGCGTGCAGCCCGTGCCGTGGGCGTTTCGCGTCTCGATGCGCTCGCCGCGGAGCTCGAGCAAGCGACCTTCGTCATCCAGGAGATCCACGGCGTCGCGCTCACTTCGGTGTCCGCCCTTCAGCAGAACTGCCTGCGCTCCGAGGCTCCGCAGGGCAGCGCAGGCGCCGGCCGGATCGGCCTCGATCTCCTCGGTCGAGCGCTGCAGCAGGGCGGCCGCCTCGGGCAGGTTGGGGGTGAGGATAGCGCAGAGGGGCAGGAGCTCCGTGAGCAGCACCTCCCGGAGACCCGGACCCCAGAAGCGCGCTCCGGAGGTGGCGGCCGCGACCGGATCCAGCACCGCCGGGATCCCCGGCAGCCGCCGCAGCGCCTTCGCGACGCAGGCCGCGGCCTCCGGCTCGCACAGCATCCCGATCTTCACCGCCCGAAAGGCGAAGTCGTCGATCAACGCGGCGAGCTGGCGCGAGAGCAGGTCGGCCTCCACCGGCTGGACGAGCTGTACGCCGCGCGTGTTCTGCACGGTGAGCGCGGTCATCGCGGTTGCCGCGTAGACCCCGAGAGCCGCGCAGGTCTTGGCATCGGCGACGATTCCCGCGCCCGCGCTGGGGTCGAAACCGGCGATGCAGAGGACCGAGGGCGGCGTGGGCATGAGTGCTCAGGGCGGAGGGGGAGCGCGCGCAAGCGCTCGCGTTCCGATCAGTAGATCACGAGTGCTTCGCGCGGAAGCCATCCCGCGCGATCAACGCTCACGACCCGGACCCACGCTCCCGCATCGGAGATCCGTTGCTCTTCGACCTGCAGCTCGGAGCCGAGCGACAGCTCCGTTCCCACGCTCTCGAAGCTCGACGCGGGACCGCCGCGGAGGAGCTCGGCCCGACGCAGCACCGCGTGGGTGCCCTCGCGCGTCTCGTGCCAGCGGATCGACAGAGCCAGGCCGAGGACCAGCGCGACGATCCCTACCGCGAGCGCGATCCGTCCCAAGGCGAACTTGGGTCCGAGGCCCGCGCGCAGCGCGGCGGCGAGGAGCGCTAGGACTCCCGCGAGCGCCGCCGAATCGAGCAAGGTCGCGAACGGGAGATCGCGCCGCCAAGCGAACAGGCCGAGGAACCAGCCATCGCTCGGTGGCCGTAGCCCATCCGCCGGGAGCTTCCCCAACAGAGCATCGAGATTCGAGGCGAGGTTCGCGTCGGTGGGCCAGACGCGCAGCGCGCGTCGATAGCACGCGAGCGCCTCGGCGTCGCGTTCGCCCCAACGCGCGTACACGTTGCCCAGATTGAAGAGCACCGCACCGCCATCGACCCCGCGCTCGAGCAGCGCCATGTAATCGCGCTCGGCATCGGCCCAGCGCTCCTCGTCCGTCGATTGCAGCGCGCGTTGGAAGAGCCTCGGCGCATCGAGCGGCTCGGGAGCGTCGTCGCTCGCGGTGCCCGGCTCTTGCGCACCGAGCGCGAGCAGCAGGATCGGAGCGACAGCGCGCCCGCGCCGCTGCTCGGGCCGGCGCGCGAGTGCCTCGATGAGGGTGTGCAGCGCGACCAACTCCTCCTCCACGCGCCCGGCGCTCCAACCTCCGAAGCGCGCGGCCTCGAGCTGTGCGAAGAGGCGCTCGATCTTCTCGAGCTCCTTGGCTCCGATGCCCTCGGCTCGCGCGAGCTCGGAAACCTCGCGTCCCGTGAGCCCTTCTTCCCGCACATCGGCGCGGTCGGCGAAGTAGCCCGCGAGAGCCGCGGCGGCTCCCTCCAGGCGTGCGCTCGCTCCGCTCTCCGCGGTGGGCAACGTGCGCAGCCTCAGCAGCGCGCGTTCGCCGGCATCGCGACGTCGCCGCGCGCGCGGCGAGAGCTCGCGCGCCGCGCGGCGCGCGGCAAGCAGCGCCGCGCCGAGCCAGATCACCCCGGCGGAGGTGATCAGCAGCAGGCGGGAGAACCACCGCGGTCGCTCGTCCCGCACCAGATTCAGATCCGCGACATCGGGGGCGAGCTCGCTCCGCGGCGCTCTCGGGCGACTCGCGGCGGGGCTCGAGCTCTCGCGCGGAGGCGCGGGCCGCGTCGAAGGCAGGACCTCGATCCGATAGGTCGGCGCGACGGCGCGCTCGTAGGTTCCGCGCTCAGGATCGAACCAGGCGAAGGCGATCGTGGGCAGCTCGTGCGTTCCTTCGCGCAGCGGGAGCAGGCGGTACTCGAAGTGCCGCCAGGTCTCGCCCTCGTGGCGCGGGTGATTCGGCGGTGCCTGCTCTCCTGGTGGAGGTGCTTCGAAGAGCACGGGCTCTTGGACATGGAAGAGCTCCCCGAACTCTGCGCGCCGCTCGAGGCCGAAGCTCATGCCGGCCAAGCTACCGCTGCCACGCACGACGAGCGTCAATCGCACCGGCTCGCCGCCGAGCTCCACGCGCTGGGGCGTCGGCGGGGGAAGCTCGAAGGTGAAAGACCCGATCGCGCCGCTCCACTCCGCGGGCCGCCCTTCGCGCGGCGGCTCGACGACCTCGAGCTCGACCGGAGCCGAGCTCGTATAGAGCTCGCTCTGCACCAAGCTGCCGCGCTGGTACTCGACCGTCGCCCCCAGCAGACGCGCCGGGCCGATGGCGTACTTGCCCACCGCTTCGCCGCGCAGCGCGTAGGTGTAGCGCATGTGATACCAGCTACCGGAGACGCCATCGGGCGAGGCGCGCTCGACGAGGTCGTTGCTCGCGTAGGGGATCGTCGTGCGCGAAGAGAAGAGGGTGAGCCCGCGCTGCGCGATCGCCAGGGCGATGCGCCCGCGATGGCGCGTGAGCCCGTTCACCCACGCCTGCAGGTCTTCGCCTTCCAGTCCGGCGGGGAGGTTCGGCGCGCCTTCGCTGGAGATCCACGGAAGCTCCACCATCTGCGGCTCGCGCAGGCGATCGAGATAGTCGAGTGGGTTGGAGCGGCTTTGCGAGCGGGGCTCGACGAGCGCGGGGAAGTAGATGTCGACGTGGAGCTCGGCCTTCTGCTCGCGCACGATGCGCGCGGGGGTCACCTCCAGCTCGACGAAGCCCAGCTTGCTCGGCGTATCGCCGAGCACTTCGAGCTGCGCACTCGTCGCCGTCTGCTCGACTTCGTCGATCTTGATTCGCGGGCCGCGGATCGAGAACTTGCCCGCCGCGTTCGAGCGCACGCTCCAGCGGAGATAGGTCACGATTGAGACCTGCTGCCCGCGGCGCGAGTCGAAGAACCTCTGGCTCTCGGTGCCATCGGCCAAGCGCTCGATCACCAGCCCGTCGCAGCTCGGACCTTCGAGCACCTCGATGAGCTTCGATCCGTCGACAGTGACGTAGGCCATCGTGACCTGGCCCGCGCGGACGCGGTCCTGCTCCAGGCGCAGGCGTTGTGCGTGCAGCGTGCCTTCGAGCGCGAAGAGCACCGCTGCCAGGAGTCCGCAGCGATACAGCCACGAGCGCCACGTACGACGCGTCTCCATCTCAGTGATCCTCCTCGACGGCGCTGCGCTGCCGCTGCTCAGCGCTCGGCTCGCGTGGCTTGCGCTCGCGCGCCGTGCGGAGCAGGCGCTCGATCTCTTCGCGGGAGAGCGGGGCATCCTGCGCCTGCGGCGAAGGGGACTCTCCGCTCTG
The DNA here is from genome assembly GCA_016719295.1 of Planctomycetota bacterium. Lineage (GTDB taxonomy): Bacteria > Planctomycetota > UBA1135 > UBA1135 > JADKAF01 > JADKAF01. The sequence goes on along the minus strand of JADKAF010000001.1, from coordinate 2,938,017 downwards.
CTGCTCCTGATCCTGCTCTTGCTGGTCCTGCGGTTGCTGCTGTTGCTGCTGCTGATCTTGCTGCTCGTCCGACTGCAGGATCTCCTCCAGCAAGCGGCGCGCTTCCTCTTCGAACGGCAACGCCGCGAGCGGATCCTCGCCGAGGAGCGCGGGCTCCGCGCTCTGCATCGCCTCGCGAGCGAGCGGGACGTTGCGGCGCGCGATCGAGCCCGGGTCTTTGGCCTCCTCGCCACTGGCGGGTGCCGGAGCGTTGGGATCGGCCGCAGGTGCGGGCGGCGCCTTCTGCAGGATCGGCTCGAGCTGCGCGCGCACTTCGCTCTGCAGCTCGCGCGCGAAGCGCTTCGCGCGCTCGATCTCCGGGCGCGCCTGCGTGCGCTCGATCATCGCCTTTTGCTCGTCGATCGCGCTGCGCACGAGCGCTTCGAAGTCGCTGAGGCGATTCCATGGCGCGCGCAGCGCGGCATGGGCTTCGGCGATGGCGCGGAGGGTCACCTCCGCATCGTCGGTGGGCAGCGTGGTGCGCAGCAGATCGAGCGCGGCGATCGCCGACGCGACTTCGGTGCGCAGCTCCGCGCTGTCGTCTGGTGCAGGCGGTGCGACCGGCGGGCTCGGATCGGCCGGCGCGAGCTCGCGTTGCCGCGCTTGCTGCTCGGCGATGCGCTGGCGCTGCGCGAGCTCGCGCTGCAGCGAGCGCTGGAGACGCGCGGTCTCGGCTTCGAGCTCGACGTGCTCCGTTCGCAGCGCTTTCAGCGCCTCTTCGCGCGGCCCCTCTTCGGTCTGCACGAGCGCGTCGTGCAGCGTGGAGCGGGCCTTGGCCTCGCGCTGCAACAGGAGATCGACGCGCTCGCGCAGCGACTTCCGCGCCTCCTCGAGATCGGCTTGGAGGCGCTCGAGACGCGCGATCGCTTCCTCCGTGGGCTTCCGCGCGTCCGCTGCCTTGCCCGCGTTCAGCGCTTCGGTGCTCTGCAGCAGCCCATCGCGCGCCTTGCCCAGCTGGGGATCCGCGGCGCGCAGGATCTTCGCGATCTCCTCGGCTTCGTCGGGATCCTCGGCGCCCGTGGCGCTCGGCGCTTTCGCGATGCCTTCCAAGCGCTCGATCTCCAAGGGCAAGCGCGCGCGCAGGCGCGCGATCGCGGCTCCGGCATCGCGGCTCGCGTCCGCGGCGCTCGGCTGCTCGAGGACGGAGAGAAGCTGCTTCGCGCTCTCGATCGCGTGGCCGAGCAGCGCGTCGAACGCCGCGAGTCGACTCCAGGCCTCCCGCAGATGGCCCGCCGCCTCCCGCGCCGCACTGCGCTGCTCCGCGCTGCCATCTCCCGCTTCCAGCGCCGCGCGCATGGCCCGCTCCGCGCCGTCGAGCTCGGCGAGCAGGGCTTCCTTGGCGCGCTCGCGCGCGGCGAGCTCCTCTGCCGACGCGCCTTCGGCCGGCGGGGGGAGTGCTGTGATCTTCTCGCGCGCGAGAGCGACGCTGCGCTCCGAGCGCACTTGCGCCGCGCGCGAGGGGGCGTCGCGACGCGCGAGGCCATCGACCGAGCGCTCCTGCTCGCGCGCCAAGCGCTCCAGCAGCGGCAACGCCTCCAGCGCATCGAGCTCGATCAACGCGCCGAGATCGGCGAAGCGCTCGCTCGTGAGTTGCAGCGCGTTCCCTGCAGCTCCGCTGTCGGCAGCTCTCGCGCGCTCGCGGAGCGCCTCCTCTGCTCGAGGCAGCGCTTCGCGCAGCCACGCCGTGGCGGCCTGGCCGAGCAACGGCTTCTCCAGCGCCGCTTCGCGTTCGCGCAGCGTCACGGCGCGCTCGGCGAGCGCCGCACTCGCCTCGACCTGCGCCGTGGCCTCGAGGCTCGCGAGCGCCTTGCCCTCCGCGATCAGCCGCTTCAAGGCCGCATCGACCGCGGCCCAAGCACTCCAAAGCGCCGCGAGCTCGCGCTCGACTTCACCGTGCGCGACCTCCGCGCGCGAGAGCTCGAGCTGCTCCAGGGCATCGGCGGCTTCGCCGAGCGGGATCGCGAGCTCGTTGGCGCGTGCGCCCAGCGCCTCGCGCGCCGTCTGCGGCAGCGCTTCCTCGGCGGCGAGGCGCTCGCCGAGCAGCGGCAGCGCGTCGATGATCTCGCGCTCGCGGAGGGCCGCCGCGAGGGCGTCGAGCGGCGCGAGAGCGCGGATCTCCTTCAGCCAGGCCTCGAGCTTCTCTACGATCGCCACACCCTGCGTCTGCTCGAGCTCGGCGCGCCGCGCCGCGGCGTCGGCGCGCTGCCACGCATCGCGGAGTGCTGAGCGCATGCGCACCAAGTCGCGCTCTGCGCGCGGTGCTTCCTCGAGCTCCGGATCCAAGCGCCGCGCTTCCTCGAAGAAGAGCTGCGCGCGCGCCAAGCCCTCTTCGAACGCCGCGCGCTCGGCAGCGGGCAGCTCCTCCGGCGCGCGCTCACCCTCGCTGCCGCGGAGCTGCGAGCGCAGCGTCTCCAGCGCGAGTGCGCCTTGGTTGAACGCCGCGCGCGCGGCGAGCGGGCGCGAGCCTGTGCGGGCCTTGCGGTACTCGCGCTCGGCGCCGGCGCGATCGCCGCTCGCCTGCAGCGCGAGCGCGCGATCGTAGGCCAGCCGCGGATCCTCGGGGCGCGCTTCCTGTAGCCCGCGCAAGATCTCCTCGGCGCGTCCCGCCTCCCCGGACTCGATCGCGCGGAGCGCCTCCGCCGTGCGCTGCGAGAGCTCGTCGCCGCAGCCGGCGAGCGGGAGTGCCAGCGCGCCGCAGAGCAGCAGCGAGGCTGCGCGCGATGCCGCGCGTCGCACGGCGGGCGTTGCGAAGTAGAGCGCGAGGCAGAGCAGGGCGGGTGCCAGAAAGAAGGGATAGCGCTCGATGCCGCGGCGCAGGGTCATCCTCCGACCGCGCGTCTCCTCGAGGTCGGGGAACTCGGCGCGATAGCGCTCGACCAACTGCAGCAGCTCGTCGGTGCCGACGTAGAAGCCGTTGCCGAGACGCGCGAGCTCGCGCAGCGGTTCGCTCGCGAACTCGAGCGCGATGGCCTGGCCATCGCGCGTCCGCTGCGGCTGCCCGCCGATCACCAGCGGGCGCTCGCCGCCGCCCTCGCGGCCGACGCCCACCGTCACCAAGCGCACGCCGCGCTTCGCCAGCACGCGCGCGGCGAGCTTCGGCAAGGAATCCTGATCGATGCCGTCGGTGACGAGCAAGACGATCTTCCCGCCGCGGCGCGGATCGTTCGCCGCATCGCCCTCGGCTTCGAAGCGGAGCTCCGCGTCGTCGTCGAGGTCGGAGGCCGACCACGACTCTCCGAAGACCTGCGCGAGCTGCTGCTCGTGCTTCTCGAGCCATACCGGATCGAAGAGGCGCACTAGCTCGACCTCGAGATCGGCGCTCTCGGGGACGCCGAGCAGCGTGCAGAGCTTCGCGCGATTCGCGCGCACGAGCGCCGCGTCGGAGACGAGCTCGAAGAGCTTGCGATGCACGGCGAACCAGCGCGGCTCGAGCACGCGATGCGCGGCGAAGAGCGCCGTGCCGATGCGCGTGCCGCCGCGCCCGGCATCCGAGGGCTCGGCGCTGCGCAGCGCGTCGAGGAAAAAGCCAGTGTCGCTGGTGAGGACGCAGCTCTGCGCGGCGCCGCCCGCGAAGAGCACGAGGCCCAGGCGATCGCCGGGGTTCTCGCGGACGAGGCGCTCGAGCGAGGCCTTGGCGCGCGCGAGCGGCGTCAGCGCTTCGTTCTCGCTCAGCATCGAGCGCGAGACGTCGAGAGCGATCACGACATCGACGCCCTGCGTCGTGATCACCTCTTCACGCGTGCCCCAGGAGGGACCCGCTGCCGCGAGCGCCGCGAGGCCGAAGCCGCAGGCGAGCAGCGCCGCGCGACCGAGGGCACGCCCGCGCTCGAGGGAGGGCAGCAAGCGCTTCCCGACGATCTCGCCGACGAAGCGCGCCGCAGCGCGCCGCCGCTGCGCATGCGCGTGCAGCACGAGTAGTGCCGCGAGCGGGGCCGCGGCGAGCAGCCAAAGCCATTGAGGTGCGAGCCAGCTCATGGGATCGAGTGGGGCTACGGCAAGCTGCGGAAGCGGGTCGAGACGAGCAACACGTGGAGGAAGAGCGCTACCAGGCCCGCGACGAGGGGCCAGCGGTATTGCTCGGCGGTGACGACGCGGAGGCGCGGCGGATGGCGCGTGGTCTCCAGCGCATCGATGTCGAGGTAGACCTGCTCCAGCTCCGCGCGCTGCGCGGCGGAGAAGTACTGCCCGCCGGTGCGCTCGGCGATCGCGCGCAGCGTCTTCTCGTCGAAGCCCTGCCCCGAGCTGCCGACGCCGATCGTGTGCACGCGGATCCCCTCCGCGGCGGCGATCTCCGCGGCCGTCTTCGGGACCACCGCGCCGACGTTGCTCTCGCCGTCGGAGAGCAGCACGATCACCCTCGAGCGCGAGTCGACGTCGCGGAGCCGCGCGATCGCGATCGAGAGCGCGTCCCCGATCGCGGTGAGATGCGCCTCGGGATCCTCCGCGCTGCGGCGCGTGATGCGCACGTCGGCGAGGGTCTCCAGCAGCGCCTCGTGATCGAGCGTCACGGGGCAGAGCGACTGCGCGTAGCCGGCGAAGGAGACGAGGCCGATGCGATCCTGCGGGCGCCCGGGCAGCACGTTCCTCTGCGCGCGTCCGCTCGCATCGACGCTGGGCTCCGCGGCGCTCTCGTCCTCGACGTCGACGAAGTCGCGTACGACCTCCTTCACCACGTCGAGGCGCGTGCGCGGACGACCGCGCCACGCGGGATCCTCGAGGTCGGTCTGCAGCATCGACTCGGAGCGGTCGATCACGAGCAGGATCGAGACGCCGCGTTCCTCGCTCTCGACGTAGCTGCGCACGGTCTGCGGGCGCGCGAGAGCGACCACCAGCGCGGCGAGCCCGAGCCACGGCAGCAGGCCGAGCCAGCGCTTCACGCGTTGCGCCCCCGTGCGCGGCAGCGCGCGCAGGCCCTCCATCCCGGAGAACACGAGCACCGGCCGACGCGTCGCGCGGCTCGCGCGATAGAGCGCGAAGCCGATGGGGAGGAGCAGCCCGAGCACGAGCGGGAACGCGAAGCTCATCGCGCGTTCGCCTCCTCGGCGTGGATCGTGTCGATCAAGTGCTGCGCGGCCTCGAGGCTGCGCTCGATGGACTTCGCGTCAGGTCGCTGCGCGGCGTACTTCACCGGGTCCGCGGCGCTGAGGAACGCGCGCAGCTCTTGCTTCGCCGACGCGGGATACGCCGGGTGCTCCTCGATCTCGCGCAGGAACTCCTCCGTCGTGCGCTCGGGCGCGTTGAGCCCGGTCGCGCGTTCCAGGTAGGTGCGCACGATCATGGTCAGCCGGTAATAGAGCTCGCCGAAGAGCTCGCCCTCGACGAGGCCGGAGCCGCGCAGCGCTTGTAGCGCCGCGCGCGCTTCCTCGCGCGGATCGGGTGGCGGGACTGCCAAGGCGCGGCGTCGTCGGCGGCGCCACCAGAAGAGCAGCACGCCGAGCGCCGCGGCTCCGCCCGCGCCGACGCCGATCCAGGCCGCGTAGCTCCGCTCGGGCGGGATCGCGATCCCGGACAGCGGACCGGGCAGATCTCGGAAGTGCGGCGCGCTGCCTTCGCTCGGCGGATCGACCTCGAGCGCGAAGGTCGGCAGCTCGAGCACGAGCGGGGCGGCGTCCGCGCTCGGCTTCGCGCGCAAGGCAGCCAAGCGCCCGAGCGCGCGGCCCGAGCGCGGGGCCTCGAAGCGCGCGCGCCAGCGCTTCGCCTGCTCGGCGCCCAGCGCGCGGTTCTCGAGCAGCATCAGATCGAGGAGCTGGAGATGACCGGCGCGCGCGCCTTGCTCCCACGCGAGCTCGACGTAGCTCGCCGGAGCGCGCAGCTCGAGCTCGACCTCGATCACGCCGCCGAAGAGCACGCGCCGCGGATGCACTTGCGCGATCGCGCGCAGCTCGCCCGAGTTCGCTTCGAGCACCTGCACTTGCGCGGGATCGCGCAGCGGTTCCACGACGGGATCCTCGTCGCGCGAGCAGGCGACGAGCGCGCAGCCGAGGAGGAACGCGAGCGAGCGCTGGATGGAGCTCATCGGCGTCGAGCTCATCGGCGTCCGCGCTCGCGGCGGCGGAAGAAGGCGTGCAGGCTCACGACGTACGGGCGCTCGGTCGAGAGCTCCAGCGCCTCGACGTCGCAGCGGCGCAGGCGCTCGCGCACGGCGGTGCTGCGCTCGGCGGCGCGCTTCGCGAAGGCTTCGCGCACCGCGCGGTGGCGCGTATCGAGCTCCAGCACCTCACCCGTCTCGGCGTCCAGGAGCTCGACGAAGCCGACCTCGGGCAGCTGCTGCTCGCGCGGATCGCTGAGCGGGATCGCGACGAGCTCGTGGCGCCGCGCGGTGACGCGCAGCGCGAGCTCCCAATCGGGGCAGTCGAAGTCGCTGAGCACGAACACGACCGCGCGGCGCCGCTGCACGCGGCGGAGGAACGAGAGCGCACCGGCGAGATCCGTCGGCAACGCCTCGCGTTGCGCCTTGCCATCGCCGCGCGGTCGGCGCGGAGCGCGCGGCTCGACCGCGACGAGCTCGCGCAGCAAGCGCAGCACCGCGCCGCGGCCCTTCCGCGGCGGGTAGTAGCCGCGCACCTCTTGGTCGAAGAGCAGCAGTCCCACTTTGTCGTGGTTCTTCGCCGCGCTGAACATCAGCAACGCCGCGAGCTCGGTCGCGAGCTCGAGCTTCGAGCGCTCGCCGGAGCCGAAGAGGTTCGACGCCGAGACGTCGACGGCGAAGAGCACGGTGAGCTCGCGCTCTTCCTGATAGCGCTTCATGAAGGGCTTGTCCGCGCGCGCGGTGACGTTCCAGTCGATGCTGCGCACGTCGTCGCCGGGCTGGTACTCGCGGACCTCGTCGAACTCCATGCCGCGGCCCTTGAAGGTGCTCGCGTACTCGCCGGCCAGCAGGTCGTTCACCTGCCGGCTCGCGACGATCTGCAAGCGCTTCACCTGCGCGAGGATCTTGGCGACGTCCATGGCTCGAGCGCTCTGGTTCCCTGGCGTGCGCTACGGAACGGGGACGCCGGCGAGCACCTTCTTCACCACCTCGTCGGCGCGGAGCTCCTCCGCTTCCGCCTCGTAGGTGAGGAGGATGCGATGGCGCAGGACATCGGGGGCGATGTCCTTCACGTCCTGCGGCGTCACGAAGCCACGTCCGGCGAGGAACGCCGCCGCGCGCGCCATGAGCGCCAGGTTGATGCTCGCGCGGGGCGAGGCACCGACCTCGATGCGCCCTTCCAGATCCTTCAGCCCGAAGGCCTTGGGCTCGCGCGTCGCGCGCACGACATCGACGATGTAGCTCTTCACCTTGTCGTCGATGTAGAGCATCTCCATCGTCTGCCGCGCGGCGAAGAGCTCGGCCGGCGACGCGACCGCCTTCGGCTCGCGCAGCAAGGAACCCAGCGCGCGATCGACGATCTCCTTCTCTTCCGCGGCGCTCGGGTACTTCACGAGCAGCTTCAGCAGGAAGCGATCGACCTGCGCCTCGGGCAGGGGATAGGTGCCCTCCTGCTCGATCGGGTTCTGCGTCGCGAGCACCAGGAACGGCGCCTCGAGCGGATAGGTCGTGTCGCCGATCGTGACCTGGCGCTCCTGCATCGCCTCCAGCAGCGCGCTCTGCACCTTCGAAGGTGCTCGGTTGATCTCGTCGGCCAGGATGATGTTCGCGAAGATCGGGCCCTTCTTCGGTGCGAAGGTCCCCTCGCGCGGGTTGTAGATCAACGTCCCGATCAGGTCCGCCGGCAGGAGGTCCGGCGTGAACTGGATGCGCTGGAAGCGGGTCGAGAAGACCGCCGCCAGCGCCTTCACCAAGGTCGTCTTCGCGAGCCCGGGCAGCCCCTCCAGCAGCACGTGCCCGTCGGCGAGCAGCGCCATCAAGAGCCGGGTCACCAGGTGCTCCTGGCCGACCACCACCTTGCCCACCTCGGCCCGGATGCGGGCGAAGAGGTCGGCGTGGCCGGCGATGCGTTCCTTCACGAGCTGGAGGTCGACTTGCATGGGGGTCCGAGGGAGGTCTGCCGGCCGAAGACGAAGGTCCACCGGCCGGTGTTGGCGCCCATTGAAGAAAGCCCGTCCGCCTCGTCAAGCGCTCTGCTCGCAGAGGGTTGCGTCGCGGCGCTGCGGCGGTTATCGAGGCGCGGGAGCAGGCGGCGCGGGAGGCGCAGGATGCCATGCTGCACGTGGAAGGACGAGCGCTCGGGGGGAAGAAGCCGCTCTTCGAGGACTTCGGCGTCGAGCTGCCCGCCGAGGGCGGCGACGGTGGCCTGACCTTGCGCCAGCTCCTCGCGCGGATCGTGCGCGCGCAGGTCGCGGCCTTCCACGAGCGGCAGGAGGCGAGGCGCTTCGTGCGGGCCCTCTTCGCGCGCGAGATCGCGGACGCGGCCGAGCGGGGCAAGGTGGTGTGCGGGGAGAGCGAGGTCCCGCCGCAGGCGGTCGACGCGGAGAGTGCCGTCGCGAGCGCCCTGCAGGCCTTCGAGGACGGGCTTTTCTGGGTCGTGCTGGATGGCGCGCGGATCACCGCCCTGGACGCGGAGGTCCATCCGCGCGAGGGGAGCAAGATCGCGTTCGTCCGTCTCGCGCTGCTCGCAGGAGGCTGAGATGCGCATGACGAGCGAGCAGGCGCGCATCGAGCTCGACGCGCTGCGCGTGCCCTGGAACGAGAGCGCGCTCGCGCCGCTCGAGCGGTTCTCGGCTCCGGCGCGGCGCGTCGGGCGTTTCGTCGCCGGGCTCGACCTGGAGAAGTTGCCCCACGCCGCGGCGCTGACGTGGAGGAAGGAGTTCCCTGCGTTCGCCGACGAGCTCGGGCGACTCGCGCGCGAGGAAGTCCTCGCCGTGCTCGAGGTGCTCTTCCCGAGCTTCGCCGAGGCGATGCAGCGCGCCGACGAGCATCTCCTGCGCTGGCCCTATCTCGAGGGCGTCGCCCGACGCGCGTTCCGCGCGCCGCGCCGGCCCGAGCTCTATCGTCGCCGGCGCCTCGCGTGGTGGATCCAGATCTTCGAGATGACCCGCGAGCTGCGGCCCTCCGTCGCGTGGCTCGCGCGTTGGGCACCGTGGATCGGCCGCTACGGCGCCGCGGATGCGCTCGGCATTCTCTTCGCCTCCGAGCTCGACGCCGGGAATCTCGAGGTGCGCGCGATCCTCGAGGCCAGCGCGCGAGGAGAGGACGAGATCGGAGGGATGGGGCGCCACGTCGTGCGCGGCCTCCTCTGCTGCGCGGATCCGAGCGCCTGGCGCTACGTCCAGGACCTCCTGCTCTCCGCGCAGCGCGAAGAAGGGCTGCGGCAGGTCATCCTCGAGACCATCGACGAAGCGCATCCGGAGGCGTTCCGGCTCCTCCTCGGCGCGATCGGAGAGCATGGGCTCGCGCGCTTCAGCAGCGTGGCGCGCGCTCTCGGGACGTGGCTGGGGATCGACTTCGCGAACGCGAGCACGGCCCGTGTGCAAGCGCTCGTGGAGCGCCTCTCCGCGCTGCTCGCCGATCCCGCGCGGCGCGCACAGGCGCTGCAAGGCGACGCGTGGGAAGCCTGGTACGAAGCCGCTTGGGCGGAAGCGCTGCTCGACGTCGATGCGCTGCTCCCGGCCTACCTCGCGGCGACGCGCAGCGCCCGCGCGGAGCTGCGCGGCGCGGCGGCTTACCTCGGCGCGCAAGCAAAGCACCTCGCGTTCGCTCCGGCGCTCGCGAAGCTCCTCGACGATCCCGACCTCCGCGTCGCCGAGACGGCGCGGCTCGCGTTCGTGAGCAGCGGCTATCACTTCCAGGAGGTCGCCACCCGAGAGCGCGACCTCTACGACGCGGTGCCCGATCTCTTCGAGCGCTTGGAGCGGCAGGTTCCGCGCTGGGTGGATGACAAGGCGCCGCGAGCGGCTCTGCTTTGGCCGGACGCGCAGCCGAAGCTCCGCCGCGCGGAGCTCGCGATGTCGCTCTTCTGCGCCCTGCGCTCGCGGCCGCTGCAGCGCCTGCTCCCGCACCTCTTGCTCTGCGACCCGTCGCAGCGCGTGTGGCTGAGCCGGCTTCTCGCCGCGCCCGAGGTCGCGCTCGACGGCGAGGCGCGTGCGGTGCTGCTGCGCCTCGCCGCGGATCGCTCCGAGGACGTGCGCGAGCACGCACTCCAAGCGCTCGCGAAGCTCGCGCTCTCCGACGACGAGCGGCTCGCGGTCGAGTCCCTGCTGCGGAAGAAGAGCTCCGCGACGCGGCGCGCGGCGCTGGTGTCCTTGCTCGCCCAGCCCGACGCCGCGGTGCTCGCCTCCGCGCGGCGCCTGCTCGCCGACGCGAAGCAAGAGCTCGCGCGCGTCGCGGGGCTCGAGCTCCTGCGCGGCCTCGTCGAGGCGCAGCGCGCGAGCTCGGAGGCGCGCGCCCTCGCGGAGACGCATGCGGCGACGAGCGTCGAGCTCAGCGCAGGCGAACGCGCGCAACTCGAGGCGCTCGGAGCCGCGGCGCCCGCGGTCCCGACGCTCGCGGATGCGCTCGGGCTCGTCGATCCACGCGCGCTGCCTCCGCCGCCGACGCCCGAGCCGCGGGAAGTGCTCTACTTCAGCCGCGCGGCGGAGGCGCTGCTCTTCGCTCTCGATGCGCTCGCCGAGCGCTATGCGACGGTGTCGGTGAAGACCGGGGGGCGCGGCGAGTACGCCGAGGCGCCGCTCGGGACCCTCAGCCAGTGGCGCTGGCAGTTCCCGCGCCCGGAGGAGGGCGAGATCGAAGCGCAGCTCGAGCGCTGGCCGCTGCGCGAGGTCTGGGAGGCCTTCGAGCGGGAGCGCGGAGCGGAGCTCCGCGATCCCGATGGGCTCGAGCTCGTCCGCGCTTCGATGCTCTTCGCCGTGGAGTGGAAGTACGAGTTTCCTGGCGCCATCGGCCACGGGCGAGTGCTGAAGTACCGCGTCGTGGTCGAAGGCGTTCTGCGCTGGTTGCTCTGGCGCGAGCTCACGCCGGAGGGCATCGCGCATGTCCTACGCGCGCTGGAGAACGCGCTGGCGCGCGGTCGAAGCGCGAAGGAACACGCGGTCGAGGGCGAGCTCCTCTTCGAGCTCGATCTCGAAGGGCGCTTCTTCCCGGCGATCAGCGCGTGGGCACTGGGGCAATACGAAGGCGCGCCGGATCGCTGGACCTCCGAGTCGTTCGCTGCGCTTTACGGTTGGCTGCTCTTCCATGACGCGAGCCCTCGCGCCGCGGGGCAGATCCTCACGCTCCCGCTCGTGCTGCGAGCCTTCGCGGAGGGAGCGATCGGCGAGGCCCGGTTCCTACATTACTTGCTCGGCGAGCGGCCCGAGAGCGTGAGAGCACGTCAGGCTTCCATGGCGGCGTCCTTCCAACCGCTCTCCGCGCTGAGCAGCCGGCGCGCGCGTTCCGTCATGCACGAGATCCCGGGCCTGGAGGCGATCGTCGAGCGTTGTCGCGCGCGCATCCTGGACGTCGAGCTCGCGCGCGGCGAGCAGCCGACCGCCGCGACGGATCCTGCGCTCGCTCTGTGTTGGACCGGCGGTCTCTCGACGCTTGCGCGCGTCGTGCGCGGCCTCGGTGCGCAGAGCCTGCAGCGCGCGCACCGCTGGGGCGAGGATCGTCGCGCGCGCGATGCGGTGTTCTCGCATCTACTCCGGAGCACCTGGCCCGGAGACGGCGACACCCGGGAGGAGTTCGCGCGCGCGATGCTCCTCGGCGAGATCGGCGCCGAGCGCCTGCTCGAGATCGCGATGTTCGCGCCGCAATGGGCGCCGCACGTGGAGCACGCGCTCGGCTGGATCGGCCTCGAGGAGGCGATCTGGTGGGTGCACGCGCACACCAAGGACGCGAGCTGGAGCGTCGACGCGGAGATCCGCGAGGCCTGGGCCGCGCAGACGAGCGAGCGCACGCCGCTCGCGGCGCAGGACCTCCTCGACGGTGGCGTCGACGTCGCGTGGTTCCAGAGCGTCCTCGCGCCGATGGGCAAGGCGCGCTTCCTCGAGGTGCTCGAGGTCGCGCGCTTCGCCGCGAGCGGCACGGGCCACACGCGCGCGCGGCTCTTCGCCGAGGCGCTGCTCGGCGTCGCGAAGAAGAAGGATCTCGAAGCGCGCGTCGCGAAGCGCCAGCCCGATGCGGTGCGAGCCCTCGGGCTCCTGCCGCTCGCGAAGAAGAACCCGGAGCAGGATCTCCTCGCGCGCTACGAACTCCTGCAGGAGTTCCTGCGCACGCGTAAGCAATATGGCGCGCAGCGTCAGGCGAGCGAGAAGCGCGCGGCCGAGATCGGGCTCGAGAACCTGGCGCGCACCGCGGGCTATCCCGATCCGCGGCGCCTCGAGTGGGCGATGGAGGCGCGCGCGATCGCCGATCTCGCCGACGGCGCGGAGATCGCCGTCGTCCGCGACGATCTCCGCGTGAGCCTCCGCCTCGACGCGGAAGGGCACGCCGTGCTGCGCATCGCGAAGGGCACGAAGGAGCTCGCCGCCCTGCCGGCGAAGGCGAAGAAGGACGAGGAGCTCCTGGCGCTGCTCGCGCGCGCGAAGGAGCTCGAGCGCCAGCACGCGCGCATGCGCCTCTCGCTCGAGGAGGCGATGCTGCGCGGCGATCCGTTCACGGCCGCGGAGCTGGGGAAGCTGTGCGAGCACGCGCTGCTCCGGCCGATGCTCTCGCGCTTGGTCCTCGCGAGCGATCGCGGTCGTGGATACCCCGTGGAAGGAGGACGCGCGCTGCGCGATGCGCGCGGTGCCCTCCGCGCGCTCGCGACGGACGAGAAGCTCCGCGTGGCGCACCCGCACGACCTCCACGTCGCCGGCGAATGGCATCTCTGGCAGCGCGACGCGTTCGCCCGCGAGCTCGTGCAGCCCTTCAAGCAGATCTTCCGAGAGCTCTATCCGCTGACGGCGGCGGAGCGGAGCAGCGAGCTCTTCTCGCGCCGCTACTCCGGACACCAGGTGCAGCCGAAGCAGGCCCTCGCGCTCCTCGGGACGCGCGGCTGGATCGCGCGCCCGGACGAAGGCATCTCGAAGACCTTCCATCGCGAGGGCCTCACCGCGTGGATCGGCACGCTGGAGGGCCTCTACACGCCGGCGGAGCTGGAGGGCCTCACCCTCGAGAACCTCACCTTCGCGCGCCGCGGCACCCACGAGCCGCTGCGCCTGGAAGAGGTTCCCCCTAGGCTCTTCAGCGAGGTGATGCGCGACGTGGACCTCGTCGTCAGCGTCGCACATCGCGGCGGCATCGATCCCGAGGCGAGCGCCAGCTCGATCGAAGTGCGCGCCGCGCTCGCGCGCGAGACCGCCGCTCTCGTCGGGCTCACGAACCTGAGCATCGAGGGCCGTCAGGCGTTGATCCACGGGCACTACGGCGACTACGCCGTGCATCTCGGCAGCGGCATCGTGCACAAGCTCCCCGGCGGCATGCTCTGCCTGGTCCCCGTGCACGCCGTGCAGCGCGGGCGCCTCTTCCTGCCCTTCGCCGACGACGACCCGAAGACCGCCGAGGTGCTGAGCAAGATCCTGCTCCTCGCGCGCGACGAGGAGATCCGCGATCCGAACGTGCTCGATCAGCTGCGGCGCTGAGAGCGGCGCCGCTCAGCGCGCCGGCCGATGCCGGACGGGCACTCACCGACGATGAGGTACATCATCTAGGCGAGCAGCATCAGCAGGCCGTCGCCCAGCTCCGCGCCGCCGCGCAGCATCCTCACCCCAGGCGTTGCTCGACGATCTGGCTCTCGCTGCGCCCAATCCTCGGATGGCCGCTCCCGTGAAGGTCGTGCCGCCCTCCGGGAGATCCCGGGAGGACTCGAGCGCGCAGTGGGGAGCCTCTCCTCGCTCGAATCGCGGACGGAACCAACTGGTGCAAAGAGACTTCCGTCGATCCTTGCAGATTGAAGCCGCAACCTTCAATCTGCACGGCCCCTTCCCTTCGGTGCTTGGATGGTCTCCCGACTCCTCGAAGGGCCCTTGCGCGAGCTCATGGGCCGCTACCCCACGGTGACCCTGACCGGACCCCGTCAGTCGGGCAAGACCACGGCCTGCAGGCAGGCCTTTCCGGACTTGCCCTACGCGAACCTCGAAGCCGGCGACGTGCGCGATTTCGCCCTTCGCGACCCGCGTGGATTCCTCGGGAGCTATCCCGACGGCGCCATCCTGGATGAGGTGCAGCGAGCTCCCGAGCTCCTCTCCTATGTTCAGGTGCTCGTCGACGAGGAACGAAAGAACGGCCGCTTCTTGCTCACGGGCTCGAGCCAACTCGAGCTCGACTCTCGGATCTCGCAGTCCCTGGCCGGGCGCACCGCGATGCTCGAGCTCTTGCCGCTCTCCATCGCGGAAGCCCGCAGCTTCGGTGTGGCACCGTCCACCGACGAGTGGATCTACAGCGGCTTCTATCCGCGGCTCTACGATCAGGGCATCGAGCCGACGCGCGCGCTCGGCGACTACGTCGAGACCTACGTCGAGCGCGACGTGCGTCAGCTCCTGCAGGTCCGTGATCTCGTCACCTTCCGGCGTTTCCTCGGGATCTGCGCCGGCCGGACCGGCGGGATCCTGAACGCGAGCAACCTCGCGAACGACGTCGGCATCTCCCACGTCACCGTCCGCGAATGGCTCTCGGTGCTCGAAGCGAGCTACGTGCTGTTCCGCTTGCCGCCCTACTTCGCCAACGTCGGCAAACGCTTGGTCAAGTCGCCGAAGCTCTACTTCTACGATGTCGGTCTCGCGGCCTATCTCTGCGGCATCGAAGACGCGCGCCAGATCGCGACCCACCCGCTCCGCGGAGCCTTCTTCGAGAACCTGTGCATCGTCGAAGCGATCAAGCAGCGCACGCATCGAGGCCAGCGCGCGCGCTTCTTCTTCTACCGCGACAGCTCCGGAACCGAGATCGACCTACTCGCGCAGCACGGCGGCAGTTGGGTTGCGATCGAGATCAAGTCCGCGGCGACCTTGAATGGCAGGTTCTTCGACTCGCTTGGGCGCGCAGACGCCCTGCTCGGTGAACCCGTGCACGAGCGCATCCTCGTCTACGATGGAGAGCCTCTTCCGCGCCGAGAAGGAGCGCGCGTCGTGCGTCCCGAGGGCCTCGCCGAGGTGCTCGGCTCGCTCGATGCGCCACCTGCGGAGAGGGCGCCGTGAGCGCATTCCGAGCGCAGCTCACACGCGGTGAGGGTACCGGGCGTCATGGGCCGCGGCATCGATCGCCTCCGCGTTCTCGCTTTCTCGCGCCCTTCCTCACCAACGATCCGCCCCGAGGACCCGTAGGACGCGCATCGCTCGCGGCGGGGAGCAGGGGCGGCGTGACGAAACTCGTCGAGGAAAGTGTGGTTCGGGCTAACGGGGAGCTCGGTAGGTGAGCATCGCTCGCCCCGGCCGCGACAAGAGAGCGATGAGTCGCTGGAGGAAAGCCGAGGGCTCGAAGCGGAGCGCCTGGGTGCTGTCGGCTGGGTCGCGGAGCGGCGATACATGGCGAGCCCTCCGATGAGGTTGAGCTTCGCCGGGCGCGAGGCACTCGAGCGCACGGAGCTTACAGCGAAGCTCGCGTCTCAACCGCGCTCGCGCTCAGTACACGTCCTTCCGATACCTCTTCGCATCGTCGAGCGCCTGCACGTAAGCCGCCGCCTCTTCGGCGCTGCGCCCGCCGTGCTGGGCCACGATCGTGCGCAAGGCATTGTCGACATCGACCGCCATCCGCTGCGCGTCGCCGCAGACATACACGATCGCGCCGCGCTCGAGCCATCGCCACACCTCGGCGCCGTGCTCGAGCAAGCGGTGCTGCACGTAGATCTTCTGCTCCTGATCGCGGGAGAACGCGGTGTCGAGGCGCTGCAGCACGCCGCTCTGGAGATAGCCCTCGAACTCCTCGCGGTAGAAGTAGGCGTGCGCGCGGTTCGTCTCGCCGAAGAAGAGCCAGGCGTCGCCTTTAGCCCCGGTCGCCTTGCGTTCCTGGAGGAACGCGCGGAAGGGCGCGATGCCCGTGCCGGGCCCGATCATCAGGATCGGCGTCGCATCGCTCGGCTCCGGCAGGCGGAAGCTCTTGCCGGCGGTGATGAAGCAGGGGATGGGGGTCGCGGAGTTCACGCGTTCCGCGAGCCAGGTCGTCGCGACGCCGCCGCGCGCGCGGCCGTGCGAGGTATAGCGCACGATCGCGATCGCGAGATGCGAGGAGTCGGGGTAGGCGGCGAGGCTGGAGGCGATCGAGTAGAGGCGCGGGTTCAGCTTGCCGAGCGTCGCGACGAAGGTCGGTGCATCGAAGCGCGCGGCGGGGTGCTCGCGCAGGAGATCGAGCACGTCGCGGCCCCAGAGGTATTGCTGCAGGTCTTGGTTCTTGCCCTCGGCGAGGAGGCCGTTCGCGAGGGGGCCGCGAGGATCCTGCTGCGCGAGCGCCTCCATCAAGCGGCGCCCCGGAACGGTGATCGAGACCTCGCTGAGCAGCGCTTCGCCGAGCGGCTTCAAGCCGTTCTCGCCCGCGGGCGTCTCGGGGCGCAGGCCGAGCTGCTCCAGCACGGCGCCGACGAGGGCGGGGTCGTTCTGCGGCTGGAGCGCCAGCGAGTCGCCCGGCGTGAACTCGATGCCCGAGCCGCGCAGATCGATCTCGTAGTGCACCGTGCGCTTCGGCGCCTGCGGCGACGTGAGGTCGTATTGCCGCGCGATGCGCGCGAGGAAGGGGTTCTTCTTGGTGTAGGCCTTCCCGGGCATGACGAGGACTTCTCCGAGCAGTCGACGGGGACGGGAGCTGCGACCGCGCGCCGCCGGTGCGGCGAGCGGTCGCGGGCGCGCAGAGGCTACGGGATCGCGGCGCTCTTGTCCGGCCTCTCCTGGAAGCGCGGTCGCGGGGCGGCGAAGCTCTCGTGCCATTCCAGCCGAGTTCGCCCCGCATGAAAGCCGTCCGCATCCACTCCCACGGAGGTCCCGAGGTCCTGCGCATCGACGAGATCGCCGAGCCCACGCCCGGTCCCGGCGAGGTGCTCGTCCGCATGCGCGCCGCCTCGGTGAACCACCTCGACCTCTGGGTGCGCCGGGGGATGCCCGGGCATCCGGTGCCGTTCCCGCGCATCTTGGGCTGCGACGGCGCGGGAGAGGTCGCGGCTCTCGGCGCAGGCGTCGCCGGTCTGGCCTTGGGAACGCGCGTGCTCGTGGCCCCGGGGGTGAGCTCGGGTGTCTCGCGCGAAGCGCTCGCGGGACGCGAGCAGCTCGCTCCCGACTATCGCCTGCTCGGCGAGGACTGCGACGGCGTCGATGCCGAGCTCGTCGCCGTGCCGCAGGCGAACGCGATCCCGATCCCCGCGAGCGTCTCCTACCGCGACGCCGCGGCGATCCCGCTCGTCTTCTGCACCGCGTGGGGGATGCTCGTCGAGAAGGCGCAGCTACGCGCCGGCGAGGACGTGCTCGTGCTCGGCGCCGGCAGCGGCGTCGGCTCGGCCGCGGTGCAGCTCGCGAAGCTCCTCGGCGCGCGGGTGTTCACCACCGTCGGCGGCGCCGCCAAGGTCGCGAAGGCGATCGCGCTCGGCGCGGACCTCGTCATCGATCACGAAGCGCAGGACTTCGCCGCCGAGGTGAAGCGCGCGACCGGCGGCCGCGGCGTCGATCTCGTCGTCGAGCACGTCGGGCAGGCCACCTTCGCGCGCTCGCTGAAGTCGCTCGCGAAGGGCGGGCGCATCGTGACCTGTGGGGCGACGACGGGCCCCAAGATCGAGCTGAACCTGCTCCACCTGTTCATCAAGCACCAGGCGATCCTGGGCTCGACGATGGGACCGAAGAGCTGCCTCTTCCAAGCGCTGCGCTGGATGGAGCAAGGGCGCTTTCGCGCCGTGGTCGATCGCGTGCTGCCCATCGACGACATCGCCGAAGCGCACCGCGTCGTCGAGCGACGGGAGCACTTCGGCAAGGTCGTGCTGGAGCTCTGAGCTTCGCGCGCTACTCTTCGCGCCGATTGCCCATCAGGCCGAGCGCGTACGCCCAGTAGACCAGCGTGAGCAGCGAGGTCACGAACGCGGCCACGTAGGTGAGCGCCGCGGCGTCGAGCACCTTCTTCGCCCCGTGGAGCTCCTCCGCGGTCGCGTAGCCGCCCAGGCTCAAGGTCGCCAGCGCGCGCTTGGAAGCATCGAACTCGACCGGCAGGGTGACGAGCGTGAACAGCGTCGTCGTGCCGAAGAGGGCGAGCCCGAGCCAACCCATCGTCGTGCCCGCCGCCGTCGCCGCGCCGCCGGCGAGCAGCGCGCCCAGGATCACCATCATCGAGATGCCGCCGCCGAAGTTGGCGACCGGCACCCACATCGAGCGGAATCCCAGCGGCGCGTAGCCCTGCGCGTGCTGCAGCGCGTGACCGACCTCGTGCGCCGCGACGCCGAAGGCGCTCATCGAGCGCGAGGCGTAGACGGAGTCGCTCAAGCGCAGCGTCTTCGTGCGCGGATCGTAGTGGTCGGTCAGGTCGCCGGGTACGTGCTCGATCTTCACGTCGAAGACGGCGTTGTCCTCCAGGATACGCCGCGCGACCTGCGCCCCGGTCATCCCGGCGCGCGTGGTGAATTGGCTGTAGTGGGTGAACGCACCCTTGGTCTTGGCCGATGCCCAGAGGCTGAGCAGCATGCCGACCCCGATCACGACCCAGTACATCGGATCGAACATCATGTCCGCGGATCTCCTGTGCGCCGCCGTCCTCGCGTGGGGCGCGGGGCTCGGCGGCTCGATTGCAGGCACCGCGATGCGGTGCCGCGCGCTTCATCGCGCCGCTAGCTTCGGATAGGACACCGCTCGATTCCAGCGCGCCGCGACGGTTCGCGAGAGCGACCTCATCGCGGACGGCGCAGACCGCTCGCTCAGCGCG
This sequence comes from Planctomycetota bacterium, assembly GCA_016719295.1. Taxonomy (GTDB): domain Bacteria; phylum Planctomycetota; class UBA1135; order UBA1135; family JADKAF01; genus JADKAF01. Next base: position 2,919,260 of record JADKAF010000001.1, on the reverse strand, counting down.
CGACGAGCGACGTCGCGCGGCGTCGCGTCGCGCGCGGCAAGCGCAGCACGAGCGTGGCACCTCCGCCCGGAGTCTCCTCGACGCCGAGCTCGCCGCCGTGGAGCCGAGCGATCTCCCGCGCGATCGCGAGGCCGAGGCCGAGCCCGCCGCGATGCTCGGCGTCGGCGCGGTTGCGCTGCGCGCCGCGCTCGAAGAGCCGCTCCGCCTCCGCGGGGGCGATGCCCGGGCCGCGATCGGCGACGCGCAGCTCGACGAGCTCGCGGCGCCCGGGCGAGCAGCGGGCCGAGACTTCGATCGCGCTGCCGCGCGGCGCGAACTTCAAGGCGTTGCCGACCAGGTTCTCCAGCGCTTGCGCGAGACGCGGCGGATCGAATGCGAAGGCCGGTACGCCACCGTCGCTCCAGCGCAGCTCGACGCCGGCGCGCTCGGCGCGTGGGGCGCAGGCCCGGAGCAGCGGCTCGACGACCTCGCCGAGCTTGGCTCGTCGACGCGCGAGGCGCACCTTGCCGGTCTCCAGGCGCGCCATCTCGAGCAGGTTCTCCAGGCGCTCGTTCATCTGCGTGCACGAGCGCCGCGAGATCTCGAGGAACTCGCGCTGCCGCTCGCGCAGCGGCCCGGCTTCGCCTTCGAGCAGGATCTCCAGGAACTCGCGCGCCGCCGTGAGCGGGGTGCGCAGCTCGTGCGCGAGCTCGCGGAACGCGGCGCGCAGCTCCTCGTGGCGGAGCTTCAGCTCGCCGTGGTCGCCTTCGAGCTCGCGCAGCGCGCGCTCGCGCTCGACCCGCAGGCGCGCGCGACGCAGCGCGGCAGCGGCCAAGGCCACGCGCGAGCTCACGGGCATCTCGAGATCGAGCTCTTCGTCGGCGCCTGCGGCGTCGAGCTCCTCACCGGTGGCGGGATCGAGATGGGGGAGCTCGGCGATCACCGCGCCGCCGTAGCCGCGTTCTCGCAGCGCGCGGATCTGCGCGGCGGCGACCGCGGCTTGCGCGTGCCGCACCCAGATCGCGCTGGGCGTTGCGCCGGCAAGGAGCCGCTCCTCGGCTTCGGTCGGCGAGAGCGCCGCGAAGCCGAGCTGCTCGCGACGCGCGCGCATGGCGAGACGGCGCTCCGGCGGCTCTTCGGCGAGCCACCAGATCACGCGCTCCTCGTTCGCGCTCGGCGCGCTCACGCAGCGCCCTCGCGCGCGGGCAGCAGCAGCGCGACGCGGAGGCCGCCCACGTCGGTGCGCTGCAGCGCGAAGTGACCTCCGGCGGCGCGCACCCACGCTTCGGCGAGCGCGAGCTCCGGCACGAGGCCGTGCAGATCGTCGGGGCGCTGCAGGCGATCGAGGTCCGAGTGGAGCTCGTGGATGTCGAGCGGGCAAGGGCCTTCGTCGACGACGCTGAGCAGCCACCAACTGCCTTCCCGCGCGAGCCCGAGCTGCACGCGGCTCTGGCGCGGGGCGAAGCGCAGCGCTTGCTCGAGGAGGCGCGCGACGAGAGCGCGGAGCTCTCGCGCGTTGATCCCGGCGAGAAGTGCGCGCTCGGGGGCCGAGAGCTCGAAGCTGATCCGGGCAGCCGCTGCGCGCGCTTCGAGAGCGGTGCAAGTGTGCCGAGCGATCGTCGCGAGGTCCGCGTCCTCGGCGGGGGCGAGCGGCACGTCGCCGCGCATGAGATCGCAGAGGTCCTGCACGAGGGACGCGAGGCGCGCGCAATCGCCTTGGAGCTGTGCCAGCTCGGCGCGTTGCTCGGGGGGCGGCTCGCCGAAGGCGCCGTCCTCGAGCAGCTCGGCGCGCGCGGCCAGAGTGGTCAGCGGCTGGCGGATCGCGTGGCAGAGCGAGCGCAGGAGGCGCTGCGTTCGCGGCGCGACCGCGGGCCGTTCGGCGTGGGTCGCGAGCATGGGCTCAATCGACGAAGAGGTCGACGGCGCGATGGCTCTGGCGATGCAGGCCGCGATCGACGGCCTCGAGCAGCTCGCGCTTGTTGTAGGGCTTCTTCAAGAGCGCGGCGGCGCCGCGGCGGCGGAGCTCCGCGCCCCCGTCCTCGAGATCGACGCCGGTCTGGATGACGACGGGGATCTCCCGGACACCCTCCATCGCCTTCAGCGTCTCCAGGATGCGATCGCCGCTGAGATCGGGCAGGCCGATGTCGAGGAGGATCAAGTCGGGGCGCTCGTTGAACGCCCGCGCGAGGCAGCCCATCCCGTCACCCGCCTCGATCACCTCGTAGCCCCCGGCCTCGAGCCGGAGCTTCAGCAGGTGCGCGATGTCGCGGTTGTCGTCCGCGATCAGGATTCTCTTGGTGCTCATGCGCCTCCGCCGGGCGAAGCCGGCGCTCCTCTAGCGGGGGACCCGCCGTCCGTCCCTTCGGTCGGAGTGGGGGGCAGATTGAGCCGGGCGTCGGAGTGCGACTGCTCTAAGGGGGTGATTTCGGATCGACCGGTAGGCGCTCCTCACGGCTTCGGATACGAAGGACGAGGATCGCCCCTCTCGTCGCCAGGTGCCGCTTGATGCCCTCGTCCGCTCGTTCGCTCTTCGCGCTCGCTGTCATGGCGACGGCCTATCTGCCCTGCCTCGCCTCGGCGCAGAGTCGCCCCGATGCGCGCCTCGACCGCGGCAGCGCTCCGGGCGCGGCGAACTCCGATACCGTGCAGGTCGCATGCGCTGGCCAGACCGTGTGCGCCGTGTGGCGCGATCAGCGGAACGGTGCGCTCTCCGACATCTACTTCAATCACTCCCAAGACGGGGGCGAGACCTGGGCCGATCCCGATCAGCGGCTCTGCGGCGGCGCTCCCGGAGCGGCGGGCTCCACGGAACCGCGGATCCGCATGCAGGGCGCGATCGTCCACGTCGTGTGGAAGGAGCTCGCCGCGCCCGCGCATGACGTCGTCTACCGGCGCTCGGCGGACGGCGGGCGGAGCTTCGGGCCCATCGTGCGCCTCGATCTCGGGGACGCCGCAGGCGCGAGCGACAGCTTGGACCTCGAGCTGGCCTGCGAGGGCTCGCTGGTGGCCGTCGTCTGGTCCGACGCGCGGAACAGCGCGAGCTTCGTCTACGACATCTACAGCAACGTCTCCTCCGACGGTGGCCTGACCTGGCAGCCGATCGCGCGGCGCCTCGATCTCGGCGACGCGCCGGGAGCCAGCACCTCGCTGCGTCCGCAGGTCGCCATCGCCGCGGGCGCGATCCACGTCGCCTGGGAGGATCGGCGCACGACGGGCGGCTTTGGTCCGGATGTCTACGCGATCAGCTCCCGCGATGGCGGAGCCACGTGGCCCGCGAGCGATGTGCGGCTCGATCTCGGGTCCGCGCCGGCGCAGGCCTTCTCCACCGACGTGCGCCTCGCCGCCGAAGGCGCGTTCGTCTGCGCGGTCTGGGAGGACGATCGCAACGGTGCCTGGGACATCTACGCGAACCTCTCGAGCGATCTCGGTACCACTTGGCTCACCTCCGACGTGCGGCTCGACAGCAGCAGCGCGCCCGGAGTCTCGGTATCGCTCGATCCGCGCGTCGCCGTGAGCGGCGGCGCTGCTTACGTCGCTTGGCGCGACACGGCGATCCCCGGCGCCGTGAACTCCGACGTCCACTTCAACCGCTCGCTCGACGGTGGTCTGAGCTGGTTGCCGATCGATCTACGGCTCGACGACGCGACCGCGACCGGTGCCACGAGCAGCACCGAGATCGCGATCGTCGCCAGTGATGGGCAGGTCTTCGTGGCTTGGAGCGAAGCGGCGAATGGAGCCCACGACATCTATGTCGATCGCTCGCACGACTTCGGCTCGACCTGGCTTCCGGCGGAACGCCGCGTCGACAGCGGAGATGCCGCGGGTGCGAGCGAATCGCGCGCCGTCTCGCTCGCTCACTCCGATGGCTCCTTGCACGCCGCGTGGATGGACCGGCGCAACTCGCCCTCGCGCGGCGACATCTACCACGCACTCCTCCGTGGCTCGCGCTCCTACGGAGCGGGAACGAGCGGCACGGGCGGATGGGTTCCTGCCCTTCGCGCAGTGGGGCAACCGTGGCCCGGTGGCACGATGCGCCTCGATCTCTCGCAAGCGCGCGGCGCCGCTCCCGCGGTGCTGCTGCTCGGGGCGAGCGGTCGCGCGGCACTGAGCTTCGACTTCGGCACGATGCTCGTCGCGCCGCCGTGGTTCCAAGTGCCGCTCGCGCTCGCCGGTGCTCCGGGAGTCGCGGGAGCGGGTTCGATCTCGCTCTCTGCGCCGCTGCCGAATCTGCAGGCCTTGCTCGGGACGGCGCTGCAGCTCCAGGCGGCGATCCTCGATCCTCAAGGTAACGCTGGTCTCGCGCTCAGCGCGGGGCTCGAGCTCTGGATCCTCTGAGCGGGAAGGGCTGCGCGTTAGCTCACGCCTTCGACTGATGCGCCACCGCCGCGACCTTCGCCGCGAGCTCCTTCTCGTCGGCGAGGTAGCGATGGCCGAGCGGGCGCATGTCGCCGTCGAGCTCGTACACGATCGGGATCCCCGTCGCGATGTTGAGCTCGGCGATCTCCTCTTCGGAGATCTGGTCCAGGTGCATCATCAGCGCGCGCAGGCTGTTGCCGTGCGCGACGACGATCACCTGCCGGCCGGCGCGGAGAGAGGGGACGATCGTGTCCTGCCAGCAAGGGAGGAAGCGCGCGACGACGTCCTTTAAGCACTCCGTCGCCGGCAGCGCGTCGGGCGGCAGGTCGCGGTAGCGGCGATCGGCGCGCGGGTGCTGGGGATCGGTGGTCGCGAGCGCCGGCGGCGGCACGTCGTAGCTGCGGCGCCAGAGATGCGTCTGCGCTTCGCCGTGGCGCTGCGCGGTCTGCTTTTTGTCGAGGCCCTGCAGCGCGCCGTAGTGGCGCTCGTTCAAGCGCCAGTGTCGCTCGACGGGGATCCAGAGCTGCTCCAGCTCTTCGAGCGCCAAGTGCGCGGTGCGGATCGCGCGCTGCATGCGGCTCGTGAAGCAGAGGTCGAACTCGAAGCCCTCTTGCTTCAAGCGCTTGCCGGCTTCGCGCGCCTCGGCTTCACCCGTGGCGGTGAGGCCGACGTCGACCCAGCCGGTGAAGCGGTTCTCGAGGTTCCACTGGCTCTGGCCGTGGCGGAGCAGGACGAGTCGGGTCGTGGGCATCGCGGAGGGCTCGTGCAGGGGAATGCTCCGGAATCGTAGCAGCGCCGCAGGCGCATTTCCCGCGCCGGGATGCTTCTCCCTTCATCGCGCGCGCAGGGCGGCGCGGAGGAAGATGCGGCTCCCGTCGGGAACGTCGTTCGCGAAGTCGAAGCGCGGCGCTCTCGCTCCGCCGATTGCGAGCTGCGCGCAGCGCCCGAGGGCCCGAGCCGCGCGCGCGACGCGGCTCGAGGGCGGCGGCTCCACCAGCGGTCCGGCGCTCCCGAGCTCGAGGATCGAGAACTCGGCCTCGAGCTCGACGGCGAGCAGATGGCGCAGGCTCGGCAGGCGGAAGAACGAGAGGTGCGGCTCGAGGAAGCCGTGGCGGTCGAGCATCGCCGGCTCTTCGTTCGGCACCTCGAGCAAGCAGAGCCCGTTCGTGCGCAGGTTCGTGCGCACCTCGCGCAAGAGGGCGAGCGGATCGAGGAAGTGCTCGAGCACATGCGAGAGCAGGACCACGTCCCACGGGCCATCGGAGAGTCGAGCGCGCGCGTGGATATGGCCGGCGGACGCGCGCAGGTCGAGCTCATCCGTCGCCGTCTCCGACCCGGGGAGCGCGACGGCCAGCGCATCGAGGTTGAACCCGTAGCCCGCTCCCAGCTCGAAGCAGCGCAAGGGCTGCGATGGCGCGAAGCCAAGATGCCTCAGGGCGAGCGCGGCGAGGGCGCGCCCGCGCGCTTCGAACCACGCGCGATCGCGCGCGCTGCGGACGACGCCGATCGCCGCGTCGGCGCGATAGCTGTCGCGGTAGTAGGTAGCGAGCGCGGCTTCCGCGATGCCGCGGCGATCGACCTGCACCAGAGCGCAGCGCTCGCAGCGGCGCAGCTCGAGCCCCGGGGCCAAGGCGCGGAACGCGTCGCTGCGGTAGCCGTAGGGCCGCTCGAAGCAGAGCTCCGCGCCGCCGCAGGCCACGCAGCGGAGACCGTCGCGCCGGACGGCGGCGACGCTGCTGGGGGCTTCGAGCCGAGCCGCGGGGCTCCGATCCTTGGCGAGCTGCATGAGTGGAGGGCTCCGGCGCTGCATCGGTCGTCCGCGCGAGCAGCTCAAGCGCGGCGGGACAATCGACCGATGGCCTGCGGTTCCCTCGAGGAGGCCGCACGGCCATGGCGCTTACCCAGTTGCTCTTTCGCGCGCGGCGCTTCGCTGCGCGTCGCCTCGGCGTCCAGACGGCCGAGATGCGCGCCGCCAACGGCGGCGAGCGCCAGGCGGCGCCGACGCTGGACTGCTTCCGCGCCGATCATCGGGGGCGCTATCGCTTCGCGGCGCGCTACGCGCGTCCCGAGGCGCGACTGCTGGACCTCGCCTGCGGCGTGGGCTACGGCTGCCGCATCCTCGCCGAGGAGAGCTCCGCGCAGAGCGTGCTCGGCATCGACCTCTCCGCGGAGGCGATCGCCTACGGCGCGAAGCACTTCGCCGGCGATCGCGTGCAGCTCCGCGTCGGCGATGCGCTGCAGCTCGAGGACCCCGGGGCGCCCTTCGATCTCGTGACCTCGTTCGAGACGCTGGAGCACCTCGATGCCCCGCGGCTCCTCCCGCGGCTCGCGAGCTGGCTCGCGCCGGACGGATTGCTCATCGCCTCCGTGCCGAACGAGCGGGCGCTGCCCTTCTCGCGCGAGCGCTTCCCCTACCACCTGCGCCACTACACGGTGGAGCAGTTCGAAGCGCTGCTCGCAGACGCTGGCCTGGAGGTGCTGGAGATGCGCTCGCAGCACGACGCGGAGTCCGAGGAGCTCCGGGCGGATCGCGAGGGGCTCTTCCTCGTCGCGGTCTGCCGCCGCGCACGGCCCCGCGGTTGAGCGGCCGCGGCGGCGCGGAGTATCCTGCGCCGTCGTCCCTCACCCGAGGCTCTCCGCGTGCTCCCTCTGTCGCTGCCCGTATCGCTGCTGCTGAGCGCTTTCCTGGGAATCCTCGGCGGCTGTGACGGCGAGCCGAGCGGCGGCGGCTCCGCCAGCGGCGCCCGCTGGCGCGTCGCGGTGATCCCGAAGGGGACGAGCCACGAGTTCTGGAAGGCCGTCGAGACGGGAGCCCGCCGCGCGGACGCGGAGCTCGCCGACCTCGAGATCGTCTGGAAAGGACCGGCTGGCGAAGGTGATACGGCCGCGCAGCAAACCGTGGTCGAGAACTTCCTCGCCGATGGCTACCACGGGATCTGCCTGGCTCCGCTCGACGGGCTGGCGCTCGGCAAGCAAGTGCTGCGGGCCACGAGCGCGGGCGTGCCGGTGGTGATCTTCGACTCCGGGATGAAGGACCCAGCGGCGGAGGCGAGCATCGCGAGCTTCGTCGCGACGAACAATCGCGCGGGCGGAGCGCTCGCGGCGCGGACGCTGGTCGAGCTGATCGGAGGCCAAGGCAAGGTGCTGCTGCTGCCGTACGTGATCGGCTCGGAGAGCACCGAGGAGCGCGAGCGCGGGTTCCTCGAGGAGATCGCGAAGCACAAGGAGGTCGTGGTCGTGGCGAAGGACACGCACGGCGGGCCGCGCGAGGCCGACGCGATCCGCGCCTCCGAGAGCTTGCTGCAAGAGCACGGCGAGGACTTGGCCGGCATCTTCGCGCCGAACGAATCGAACATCTCGGGGCTGATCACCGTGCTGCGTCGCGATCCGCGCGGCCTCGCCGGCAAGCTGAAGCTCGTCGGCTTCGACTTCTCGCCGAACATCGTGCAGGGCCTGCGCGACGGCGTGCTGCACGCCACGGTGCTTCAGGATCCGATCGACATGGGCTACCGCGCGGTAAAGGCCATGCGCGCGAAGCTCGCGGGTGAAGCGGTGGAGAAGCGCATCGAGACCGGCCTCGAGCTCGGCACGAAGGCGAACATGGACGAGCCCAGGATCCGCGTGCTGCTCGGACTGGGTTCGTGAACTCGGCCGCAGCGCTGCTCGAGCTCCGCGACATCGCGAAGCGCTTCGGCGCGACGCAGGCGCTGGACGGCGTCTCGCTCGCGTTGGCGCCCGGCGAGGTGCATGCGCTGATCGGCGAGAACGGCGCGGGCAAGTCGACGCTGATGAAGGTCTTGGCCGGCGTCGAGAGCCCCGACGCGGGCGAGATGCGCCTCGCGGGCGAACGCTACGCGCCGCGCTCGCCCGCCGCCGCGCGGAAGCTCGGCGTCGCGATGATCCATCAAGAGCTCGCGATCGCGCCCCATCTCAGCGTCGAGGCGAACGTGCTCCTCGGCGCCGAGCGCACGAGCATGGGCGTGCTGCGCCGCGGCGAGCAGCGCCGCATCGCGCGCGCGGCGCTCGCGCGCCTGGGCCGCGGCGAGCTCGACCTCGAGCGGCCCGCGGGGTTGCTGCCGATCGCCGAGCAGCAGATCGTCGAGATCGCGCGGGCGCTCGCGAGCTCGGCGCGCGTGCTCGTGCTCGACGAGCCGACCTCTTCGCTCGGTGCGCACGACGTCGCGCGCTTGTTCTCGCTCGTGCGCGAGCTCGCCGCGAGCGGCCTCGCGATCGTCTACATCTCGCACTTCCTGGAGGAGGTCTCGGCGCTCTGCACGCGCTACACGGTGCTGCGCGATGGGCGCAGCGTCGCGAGCGGCCTGCTCGCCGAGACCAGCCACGAGCAGCTCGTGCGCCACATGGTGGGGCGCGAGATGGGCGAGATGTTCCCGCGCGTCCCGCACGCGCGCGGCGAGGCGTTGCTCGAGGTGCGCGGGCTCTCGGGGAGCAAGAAGCCCGAGGAACTCTCCTTCACGCTGCACCGCGGTGAGATCCTCGGCCTCGCAGGATTGGTCGGCGCGGGGCGCAGCGAGGTGTTGCGCTGCCTCTACGGACTCGACGGCGTCGTCGCGGGCTCGGTGAGCGGTGCGCGCGGACTGCGTTCGCCGACGACGCCGCGCGCGAGCATCGCCGCGGGGCTCGGCTTCGTCAGCGAGGATCGCAAGGGCGAGGGCCTCTTCCTCGATCTCTCGCTCGCCGACAACCTCTGCGCGACCGCACTCGAGCCCTTCTCGCGCGGCGGGCTCCTCTCGCTGCGCCGCCGCGATCTTCGCGTGCGCGAGCGCTTGGCGGATCTCCGCTGCAAGGCGCGCTCGCCGCGTCAGGCGATCCGCGAGCTCTCGGGCGGCAACCAGCAGAAGGTCGCGATCGCGCGCTTGCTGCATCAAGATGCGGAGATCCTGCTCCTCGACGAGCCGACGCGCGGCATCGATGTCGGCACGAAGGCCGAGATCTACCGCTGGATCGGCGAGCTCGCCTCTCGGGGCAAGGCCGTCATCCTCGTGTCCTCCTACCTGCCCGAGCTCATGAACGTCTGCGACACGCTGGGAGTGCTCTGCCGCGGTCGTCTCGTCGCGCTGCGCCCGATCGAGGAGTGGACGCGAGAGGAGGTGATGCGTCTTGCCGTCGGAGCTTGATGGGAGCGGCAGCGCGCGCGGAAACGCCGTGCGTTGGCTTGCTGCGGCGCTGGCACCGTTCCTCGGCCTCGTGCTGGTCGTGCTCGCGTTCTGGATCTACGGGCGTCTCTTCAAGCCCGATGCGACCTTCCTCTCGTCGTTCCGCTTGGCGCTCATCGCGAAGCAGACGGCGATCGTCGGCATGGGCGCCCTGGGCATGACCGCGATCATCGCCGCCGGTGGGATCGATCTCTCGGTCGGCTCGCTGCTCGCGCTGAGCTCGGTCTGCTTGGCGCTCGGATTGGAGCAGGGCTACCCCGCTTATGTCGCGGTGCTCGCGGCGATCGCGATCGCCGCCCTCGGCGGCGCGCTGAACGGCGTGCTCATCACCTCGCTGCGGCTCGTGCCCTTCATCGTCACGCTCGGCACGATGCTCTTCTTCCGCGGCCTCGCCGAGCGGCTCGCGGATCAGAAGAAGATCCAGGCCGCGAGCGCGCCGGAGTGGCTCGGGACGCTGCTCGATCCACCCGCGCGAGGCTCGTGGGCGCTGGTCTGCGACGGCGTCTGGATCGTGCTCGTGCTCGGCGTGCTGCTCGCTCTCGTGCTGAACCGCACGGTGTTCGGTCGGCGCCTCTTCGCGATCGGCTCCTCGGAGCCGACGGCGCGCCTCTGCGGCGTGCCCGTCGCGGCGACGAAGATCCAGGTGTACGCGCTCGGCGGCGCCTTCCTCGGCCTGGCCGGCGTGTTCCAGTTCGCGGAGCTCAACAAGCAAGGCGATCCCACGGCGGGCGCGGGCCTCGAGCTCGAGGTCATCGCCGCGGTCGTGATCGGCGGCGGCAGCCTCTCCGGTGGGCGAGGCAGCGTGCTGGGCTCGCTGCTCGGCGCCTCGATGATGACCACGCTGCGCTCGGGCTGCGTCTTCGCCGAGGTTTCCGATCCGATGCAGAAGATGTGGATCGGCGCGATCATCGTCGGCGCGGTCGCGGTCGATCGCTTCCGCCAACGCGCGGCGTAGGCGCGGGATCCGAACGGCATTTCAGGCGCTCCTGCGCCGGTCGCGCTCTGTCGAGGGCGCTCGCGCTCGTGCTAAGTTCGGCGCTCCGTTCTCGGGGGCTGCGCTCGCGGTCTCCGAGCTCTGCATCTCGCGAGGAGTCCTGCGATGTTCCGAACGATCTCTGCTCTTCTCTCCACCGTGCTCGTGACGGTGCTCGTCGGCTGCCAGAGCTCGCCGAAGGCCCCGAGCCCGGCGGCGCAATCTCTCGTCGAGTCCCTCGCCGCGGAGAATCCCGACGTCGTGCGCCTCACCGTGCACCAGAAGCGCGCCGACGGCAGCGGTTATCACGCCGTGGCGAGTACGGCGCCCTCGAAGCTCGGCCAGGCCTCCGATCCCGAGGACCTGCGCGCGATCGAGAAGAACGAGGTCGTCGTGCTCGAGGAAAGCGGCGCGCTCGACATCACCGTGCCGATCTGCGACTGCGGCGACGGCAAGCCCTGCGCGGCCACGGGCGTCACGCTGAAGGCCGAGCCGGGTGCAGACCGCGCGGCGCTCGAGGCCCGCGCGAAGGCGATCGCGCAGGCCGTCGAGGCCGGGCTGACGAAGGCGAAGGGCTGAGCTCCTCGCCGCGAGCTACTTCTTCGCGTAGGTCGCCGCGAAGCTCTCGAAGGGCGCCGCCGTGCCGCTCAGGGTGTGACCCGAGCCGCGCACGAGAGCGCCCTTCTCGTCGAGCTCCATCACGTAACGCATCGCCGTGGGGGCGCCCATGTAGCTGCCGGCCATCATGCCGATCAGCGCGCGGTCGCCCTCGGTGAAGCGGTACTCGAGCTGCATGATTTCGCCCATGTTGCTCACCGCTGCCATCACCAGGCAGCCCCTCGTCTCGTCGTAGCCGAAGAAGCCGTCCGAGACGTACTTCCCGGGCATCCCCTCCGCTTCGCCGTCGGTGTGCGCGATCATCGCGACGCCGCCGAAGATCGACAGGAAGGCATCGGTGCCGCCGATCTTCATCGGCGGCATGCCCGGAGCCATGGTCATCGTGCCCTTCGTGGCGTAGGTGCCGTGCATGCGCCCGAGCTTCTTCATCGCGTCGCTCAGCTTCACGCCGAGGAATGCCGGAGCCTCGAGCGGCGCGACGCAGGGCTTCTCGCTGCGCGTGAAGACCGCGTCGACCACCTTCATCGACGCGCCCTCCGCCATGAAGAGGTCGATCGAGTGCACGAGCTTGCCGCTCTCGACATGCATCATCGAGCGCTCGGCATAGGGCACACCTTCCTGATGCTGGACCAGCATCTCGTAGATCGCGCCGTTCGGCAGGATCACGAGGTCGTGGAGCCTGGCGAGGCCGTTGTTCGTCACCTTGATCATCGCGTAGCGCCCGCGCTCGCGATCCCAGCCGAGGTAGGAGCGCATCACCATCGGCATGGGCAGGCCGTCGAAGTGCAGGACGAAGTCCTCCTGCAGGAAGTGACCGTCGTGCGACCAGCGATGGGTGCCGTGACCCTTCCACTTGGTGGGGGGCTGGCCCGGGCCGAAGGTCGCTTCGCCCGCTCCTTCCCAGTTGCCGACGAAGGGCGCGAGCTTGGATAGCTCGGGGGCGGGCTGTGGTGCAGCCACCTCGTCTTGGGCGCGCGCGGCAGGCGCGACGAGCGCGAAGGCGAGGAGCGCGGCGGACGAAAGCGTGCGCGAGGGGTGATCGAACATGTTCCTCCTCCGTTTGGGAGCACTAGGATGAGAACCCGAGCCAAGCTACGCGCAGGCCTCTCGAGCGCGCAGTCGTTTTTCCGGCGGAGCAGGTGATGGAACGGCGGGATTTCTTGAGGAGCGCTGCGTGCGCGCCTCTGTCGGCGAACATGAGCGGCGGCTTCGCTGCGGCGGGGTCCCCAGTGACGGAGGAGGACAGCGCCGTCGTCGGAAGGGCGCGCGGCAGCGCTCTGCGCTCGAGCCTCGCCGCGTACTCCTTCCGACACCTGCTCGGCGCTTCCCCCCCGCAGATGGAGCTGCTCGACGTCATCGAGTTCGCCGCGCGGGCGGGGCTCGAGGGCGTGGAGCTCACCTCGTACTGGTTCCGCGAGCAGGGCGCGAGCTACGTGGCAGCGCTCCGTCGCGCCGCGGCGGTGAACGGCCTCTGCGTGAGCGGTCTGCCGATCCGCTCCGACTTCGCGCTCCCCGAAGGCGCGTCACGGCAGAAGGAGCTCGCGGCCGTGACGCGTTGGATCGAGGTCGCGCGCGATCTCGGCGCCCATACCGTCCGCGTCTTCGCCGGGAACGCGCCGCGCGATGTCGCGCGAGAGGAGGCCATCGCGCGTGTCGTCGAGGGCCTCCGACGCGCGGCCGAGGTCGCCGCGCGCTGCGGCGTCCTGCTCGCGCTGGAGAACCACGGCTGGCTCACCGAGGGTGCGCGCGAGGTGCTCGCCCTCGTGCGCGCGGTCGATTCCCCGGCCCTCGGGGTGAATCTCGACACCGGCAACTTCGCGCGCTCGGGCTACGCGGAGATCTCCGCGCTCGCACCGCACGCCGTTGCCGTGCAAGTGAAGCTCGAGGTGAAGAACGACGCGGGCCGCGACGAGCCCTGCGACTTCGCGCGCGTCGCGCGTCTGCTCCGCAGCGCGTCCTATCGAGGCTTCGTGGCGCTAGAGGCCGAAAGCGGCGAGAGTTCGCGCGACGCGATCGCCGCGCACGTCGAGCGCTTCGTGCGCGCGCTGCGCGCCTGAACCGTTGAATCCGGTCTCGATGCTCGGATAGCCTCCGCGCGTCGATCGTCGAGCGGGGCCGGCCATCCCCTATCCGGATCCACGCAGGGAGCGTGTCTCTTCGTACCGCCGCGCTCCCTCTCTGGCTCTTCGACGGCGCTCGAGGAGAACCCGTCATGTCCACACTCGCGCAGCGCTTGGCGCTGCTCGTCTGCTCGTGCTCTGCTCTCGTCGCAGAGCGTTCCTTCGCGCAAGAGCTCGGCAAGTCCCTCGCCGACATCCTCGAGCGCCACGGCATCCCGCTCACTCCCGAGGAGCGCGACCAACTCGTCGAGGCCGCGCGCCGCGATCAGCAAGCGCAGTCCGCGGAGGTGCCGGCGTTGCGGCAGGCCGCGGGGGACGAGCTCGATGCGGAGCTCCGCGCGCTGCGCGCGACGCTGAGCGCCGAGCCGGAGGGCAAGGCGCGCATCGAAGGAGCGGCCGGCAAGGGCTTCACCCTCATCTCCGCCGACGAGCACTTCTCCCTCAAGCTCTCGGCGATCCTGCAAATCCAGGCGTCCTACACCGACCTCGACAGCAACCGCGTCGGACACGGAGCGCCGCCGATCCCGCCATTCCCCGCGGGTACGACCTACGGCGGCGATCAGGACACGTCGAACTGGTCGGTGCGGCGCGCCTGGATGATGTGGACCGGTCACGCGTTCGACCCGAAGCTCACCTACGACCTTCAATACGAGACCGGCGGCGGGAACGTCATCATCCTCGACGGATTGGTGAGCTACGCGTTCGAGCAGGAGATCCAGCTCACGGTCGGCCAGCAGAAGTCGCCGTTCGGCATGCACCAGCTCCACCGTGCTTCGGGGCTGCAGACCTTGGAGAGCCCGCGCTCGAGCTCCTTCTTCGCGCCCGACGACCGCGAGATCGGCGCGATGGCTTGGGGTCTCATCGGCGCTCCGGATGCTTCGGTCTTCGAATACGCGGTGGCGATCTTCAACGGCGAAGGCAAGGGGCAGAACAACAACGACCCCGGCCAGCAGCTCGTGGCCGCAGTGCGTCTCGAGCCCTTCGGCGAGGTCGATCGCAAGACTCTGACGCCTACGTGGCGCCAGGACGAAGGCGACGTGTTTCACAGTGAGGATCCCTATCTGCAGATCGGGACGGGCTTGGTCTTCAACCCCGACACGAACAACGCGACGGGCAGCGAAGTCGAGCGCACGGAGCTGAACGTCGAGCTGCAGTTCTTCTTCCAGGGCTTGAGCTTGCAGGGCGAGTACTACTGGGACTACGTGAACCCCGAGGACCAGAGCACAGGCAAGTCCCACGGCTACTACGCCCAGGCGGGCTACTTCGTCCTGCCCTCGGAGCTCGAGCTCTACGCGCGCTACGACCACCTCGACGAGAGCCGGCGCATCGTGAGCTCGCTCTACTACGGCAACTCGCCGGTCTACGAAGTCGACGAGTACACCGTCGGCTTCGGCTACTTCTTCTCGGCCTCGAATCCGCACGCATGGAAGATCCAGGCGGAGTACGTGCACCGCGTGACCGACGAGCTCGGCGCCACGCTGCAGTTCGACGACGACATCTTCCGAGCGATGCTCACCGTCGTGCTCTGAGAGCGCGCTCCGCGCCTCTAGAACCGTCTGACCTCTAACAACAACACTCCTCGAGCTCCGTTGATGTCCCACTCGATCCAGACCTCTCCCTCGCTCGCGCTGGGCGCGAGCGTCCTCGCTCTGCTCGCGAGCTGCGGCACGAGCGGTCCCAAGGCTCCGAAGTCGACCCCCACGTCGCAAGTGCGCCTGCCGCAGCCCCAGACGCCGCACTGGGATTACGGCGCCGAGCACGGCCCCGCGAGCTGGGGCGAGCTCTGCCCTGAGTTCGCCGCGTGCAAGAGCGGCCACGAGCAATCACCGATCGATCTGACCGGCGTGCCCGAGCTCGGAGCGCCGGCGCTCATCACGAACTACGTCCCCGCGGCGCTCCAGATCGTGCACCACGAGCACGTGGCCGACATCGTGAACAACGGGCACTCGGTGCAGGTCGATTATCCCGAGAGCGCGGAGCTCGCCGTCGGCGACCGGCGCTACAAGCTCCTGCAGTTCCACTTCCACAGCCCGAGCGAGCACAGCGTGAACGGGCGCTCCTTTCCGCTGGAGATGCACTTCGTCCACAAGGCCGACGACGGCCAGCTCGCGGTGATCGGTGTGCTCTTCGAGGAAGGCCCGGAGAACGAGATCCTCGTCCCGCTGTTCGACCATCTCCCGACCGCGCGCGGCGTGCGCTACCACTACGACCACGTGAAGGTCGATGTGGACGCGTTGCTGCCCCCGAATCGCATCGCGTACCGCTACGATGGCTCGCTCACGACGCCGCCGTGCAGCGAAGGCGTCGCCTGGTTCGTGCTCGCGAACACCATGTCGCTCTCTTCGCGGCAGATCGCGGAGTTCCGCGCGGTGATGTTCGGAAACAACCGCCCGACGCAGCCGCGCCACGAGCGCTCGGTCGTGCGGGACGGCGTGCGAGAGCGCTGAGGGCACTCGCGGCGGCGAGCGACGACCCGGCCCTGCGAAAGCGGCTCAGCCGATGCGGAGCTCGCCGCGAGCGGAGGCGACCCAGCCGGCGCTCCCGCCCGCCGGATCGGCGGCGAAGGCCTGCGCGTGGACGAGCGCGCCGAGGAGCGCGGGATCGCACGGGATCGGGAACCCGATGCGATGAGGCGACGAGATGGCCGCGCTGGGCAGCAGGGGAGATCGGGCTGCACGAGCAACGAGCAGCCCGCCGCAAAGCCGAGCGGCCTGAGATCGAGGCTCGCGCGCTGCGCGCCGAGCAGGAGCACGACGCTCGTCGGCGTGAACGCGAGATCGACGCCGAGGGCGAAGCTCGCGTCGCCGATGTCGGGAGAACCGCTCGCGAGCTCGAGCCGCGGCGTCGCTCCTCCCGTGCCGGGGCAGGCGTAGCCGGCGGGCAGCGGTCCGTCGAGAGCGCCGTGGAAGAGCGGGCTGCTCGGATCGGCGTGCAGCCCCGTCACGCGACCGAAGTTCGGCAGCGCGATCGTGCGCTGCACGCCGCGCTCGATCCAGGTGAACACCGGGTCGCGGCTCGTCGCACCGCCGTCGCCCGCGGCGTAGAGCAGCACGGGTGTCGGATACTGCATCGCGAGATTGCGGCCCGCGGGAAGCGTCGAGTGGGTGCGCAGAGCGCGTGTCGAGAGGTCGAGGAGCGAGTGCGTGCCCGTGGCAAAGGCGATCAGCAAGGCACCGCCGCAGCGATGGAGGTCCAGGTCGCGCACCTCTCCGCCGACGGATGAGGAGAGGACGGGGATCTCCCGCTTGCCGCCGAGGGGCGAGACCTCCCAATACGCCGGCAGGACCGCCGGGCCGCGCAGGCGGGAGCTCGCGACGAAGATCCGCGTGGGGGCGGAGCAGATCGCGACGGGCGTCCCGTCCGCGGCGGCGAAGCTCTCGACGAGCATCGGCGCGCTCGCGCCTTGCGGATCGACGCGCCAGAGCTCGCCGTTCGGCGCGAGCTGCGAAGGATCGGTCGTGAGGACCCAGAGATCTCCGAAGGGGTCCTGCGTCAGCGCCACGAGGTCGGTCGCGAAGCGCGCGATCGTGCTCACGCCGATCAAGCCGTAGCCGCTCAGCGTCCAGCGTTGGACCTGGCGCTGCAGCGGACCGGTGGCCGAGCCGGCGACGAAGAGCTGGCCCGTGCCGCGCTCCACGAGCACGTCCTCGAACTCGTAGATCACCGGCAGCATCGACCAGATGGGATTCGCGGTGCCGGCGCGAGGATCGACCGCGACGAGGCCACCGTAGAGGCCCGCGGCCGCATCGCTCTTCGAGGCGACCACGACTTCGGTGGGGGCGACTTGCGCGGCGGCCTGCGCGACGAGCCCGAGGAGGGCTAGAGCGGAGCTTCGGAGCGGGTGAGCCATGGCGATCCTCTTCGCGGAGCGAGTGCGGGGCGCGCGGTGGGAGGCGGCGCTCAGCGACGATATCCTGCGCGTCCCGCCGCGCTACGTCGCTCTTCGCCGTAGGCGCGACGGCCGTCGCACCGCTTCACCCTCCGAGGATCCGCTCCATGCTCGCTCCGTTCGCCTTCTCGCTCGCGCTGCAGCTCGGCGCGGCGCTCGCGCCGAACACTCCCGTCGCCGGCGACGGCTGGACCCTGCTCTTCGATGGCAAGAGCACCGAGGCGTTTCGCGGCTTCCGCCAGAAGGGCTTCCCGGAGAAGGGCTGGAAGGTCGAGGACGGCGCGCTGCGAAAGGTCGCGGGCGCAGGCGGCGGAGACCTCGTGACGCGCGAGCAGTACCGAGACTTCGAGCTCGAGCTCGAGTGGAAGGTCGCCGCCGGCGCGAACAGTGGCCTCATGTATCGCTCGACGGAGGACCTCGGCGCTCCGTGGCATACGGGGATCGAGTACCAGATCCTCGACGACGACAAGCACCCCGACGGGCGCGATCCGCGCACCTCGGCTGCGGCGTTCTATGCGCTGATCGCCTGCGAGGGGAAGAAGCTCGCGCCCGTGGGCGAGTGGAACCGCGCGCGCATCGTCGCGCGCGGCTCGCGCATCGAGCACTGGCTGAACGGCGTGCAGGTGTGCTCGGCCGATCTCGCGAGCGAAGCGTGGGCGAAGCTCGTCGGGGCCAGCAAGTTCAAGGGCTACGAGAGCTTCGGCAAGGCGCACCACGGGCACATCGTGCTGCAGGACCACGGCGACGATGTCTGGTACCGCGCGATCCGCATCCGCCGGCTCGAGCCGCCGGTCGAGCCGAGCGGCGAGAAGCTCGAGCTCTTCGATGGCAAGAGCACCGCGGGTTGGAAGGGCATCCTGCCCGGTGCCGCGGATCCGCTGCAGGCCTGGGAGATCCGCGACGGCGTGCTGATCTGCAAGGGCCGGCCGATCGGCTATCTCCGCACGGAGCGCACGTTCACCGACTTCGTGCTCGAGCTCGAGTGGCGCTTCGATCCGGCGAAGGGAGCAGGCAACAGCGGCGTGCTGCTGCGCATCCAGGGCGAGGAGAAGGTCTGGCCTCGCAGCATCGAAGCGCAGCTCCAGTCGGAGCGCGCCGGCGACTTCTGGAACATCGACGCCTACCCGATGTGGGTCGAGCCCTCGCGCACGAATGGGCGCCACACGGGGCACACGCACGGCAACGAGAAGCCGCTCGGCGAATGGAATCACTACCGCATCACGGCGCAGGGCGGTCACGTCGTGCTCGCCGTGAACGGCCAGGTGCTGAACGAGGCCTTCGACTGCGCGCCGCTCGCCGGTCCCATTGGGCTGCAGAGCGAAGGCGCCGAGATCCACTTCCGCCGCGCGAGCCTGCAGCTCCTGCGCTGAACCGTACGTGAACTTCCAGATCATCTCGTTCGTCGTCGCGCTCCTGATGCTGGTCGACGCCATCCGGCGGCGGCCGCACTGGGCGTGGTATGCGGTGATCTTGCTGGTGCCCTTCGGCGGCTGGATCTACCTGGCTCTCGTCGCGCTGCCGGCGTGGAACGGGCAGCCGCATCTCGGCGGCGGGGTCGGTCCGCGCGCCCGGTCCGCGACCCCGGCGAAGAGCGATGATCTCGCCGGTTTGCGAGAGCGCCTCGCGCGCTTGCGCAGCACGGAGAACCTGGTCGAGCTCGCCGAAGCGCTGCTCGTGCGCCGCGAGATGCACGAAGCCGTGGCCCTCGCCGATGAAGCGCAGGCCCGCGACGCTTCGGACCGCCGCGCGCGCTTCGTGCTCGGCGCCGCGCATCTCGCGCTCGGCGACTTCACCGCCAGCGAGCGCGCGCTCGCGCCTCTGGTCGCGGCCGAGCCCGGCTATCGCGATCACGAGGCGCGGCTCTTGCTCTCCGAGGCGCTCTGGCATCTCGATCGTCGCGAGGAGGCCCTCTCCTCCCTGCGCGACCTCGCGCAGCGCTCGCGCGCACTGCCGCACCGCATGGCGCTCTCGAAGCTCCTCGAGCGCGCGGGCTGGCGCCGCGAGGCGCGGAACGAGCTCGAGAGCGCGCTCGCCGAGCACACCCAAGCGCCCGAGCACGTGAAGAAGCGCCTGCGCGGGGAGGCCAAGCTCGCCGAGCAGCGCCTTGCCGAGCTGCGGCGCGAGGCCTGAGAGAGGAGGCGCATCGATGAAGCTCCCCGTCGTCCGCGGCAGCATCGCTCGGCGCCTCCTCAGGAGCTCCCGCTTCGAGTCGGCGGTGCTCGCGCGGCTCTGGCTGCCCTCGCGGCTCGAGCGGGACGCGCGTTCCGATCTCGGCGGTCCCATGCCGACCTTGCAGGCACACGCGCTCGCGCAGCGGAATCCCGCGCGCGATCGCGCCACGGAGTGAAGGATGATGCTCTCCCTGCTAGCCACCGCGGCGCTCGGCGCCGTCCCGCAAGAGCCGTGGCCAGGCGCGAGCGCCGTGGCCGAGCTGCACGCGAAGCACGGCTTCGCGGAGGTCGAGGCCGAGTGGCAGAAGATCACCGGCCTCTTCATGCGCAGCTTCCAGGTGCGCCACGTCGCGCCCGCCGTGACCCGCGCGTTCGCCGAGCCGTTCTCGGCGCCTGCGTTCGCGAGCGAGCTCACGGAGCGCTGGCGGGAGCAGCTCTTCGCGAAGTCACCCGATCTCGAAGCTTGGCTGCGTGCGTCCGCGGCGCTGCACGGAGAAGCGCTCGGAGAGCTGGCGTCGCTGCCGCCCGCCGCCGCTCTCGAGCAGGGCAGCTTCGCCGAGCGCCTGGCCGCCGCGGAGGCGCACCTCGCGCGTGCGGCGGAAGAGCTCGAGCTTGCGCTGCGCGCGATCCCCGCGGACGAACGCGCGGTGCTCGGCGAGCAGCTCGCGACCCTCGGCGCCGGTTTCATCGAGCACATCTACGTCACGCTTCAGCCGCAGCACCGCGAGACCTTGGAGAAGCTGCAGCCGCTCGAGCTCGCGCACTTCTACCGCGCGGCGCTCATGCTCCTGCCGCTCTGCGACTCGCGCTGGATCGGCGGTCTCGAGAAGTGCTGGAACGCGGAGAAGCCTCCGGCGCCGAAGCTGCTCCCGCCCGGCGTGAGCGGGCGCGTCGTCTACGCGCGGGAGACACCGCTCGGCTGGATCCTCGTCGGCGGCGGAGCCTCGCAGCGCTACGGCGCGCGGGCCGCGCTGATCGTCGACTGGGGCGGGGACGACGTGTACGAGGCGCAGGCGACGCGGGCCGATGCCTCGCAGCTGCTGAACCTCGTGCTCGATCTCCGCGGCAAGGACCGCTACGAGGGCGGCAGCGAGCCCGCGCAGGGGAGCGCGGTGCTAGGGGTCTCCGTGCTCTGCGACTTCGCGGGGGACGATCGCTACACGGCCGGCCGCTTCGCGCAAGGCGCGGGCTTCGGCGGCGTGGGCATCCTCTGGGATCGCGCGGGGAACGACCGCTTCGAAGCCGATGCCCTGGCGCAGGGCGCCGGGGGCTTCGGCTGCGGCTTGCTGCTCGATTCCGCGGGAGATGATCAGCTGCGCGCGAAGCTCGACGCGCAGGGCTTCGGCTGGCCGCGAGGCGTCGGGCTCCTGGCCGATGCGCTCGGCGACGATCAGCGCGTCGCGACCGAGGGCTATCCCTCGTCCTACGGGACGGCGGGGGAGTGGAACGCGCACTCGCAAGGCGCGGGCTTCGGCTTCCGCACACTGGACGGCGTGAATCCGAAGCTCGGCGGCGGCTACGGCGTGCTCCTGGACGGCGCCGGCGACGATCGCTCGACCGTCGGCGAGTTCGGCTTCGGGATCGGCTACTTCTTCGGCTGGGGCATCGTGCGCGACTTCGGCGGAGACGATCAGGTCAACGCCTCTCGCTACGGTATCGCGACCGGCGCGCACAACGGCATCGGCATCGTCTTCGACGACGCGGGGAGCGATCGCTACGCGAACCCGCACACCGCGTCGATCGCCGGCAACTGGGACCTCCAGCTCTCCTTCTTCCTCGACGCCGCCGGCGACGATCACTACCTCGCCGACGGCATCGGACTCGGCGGCTCGACCATCACCTCGCTCGCGGTCTTCGTCGACCTCGCGGGCAACGACGTCTATCAGCTCGGCAGCGATCTCGGCTTCGGCGGCTGCGGCCACGCGAGCGACGTCGAGCGCGGCTCGCGCTCGTGGGCCTTCTTCCTCGACCTCGGGCGCGGCACCGACCAGTACCCGAGCAGCTCGCCGCTCTCACCCGCGCCCGCGAACGATCTCGAATGCCTGCGGCGCCGCGAGGAGAGCAGCGGAGAGAAGCGCGCGGTCTCGGGTGTCGGCGTCTTCCTCGATCGCTGAGCCTCCGCGTTCCCCGGCCTCGCGCGTGCGCCAGCCTCGAAGCGCTGCTTCAACAGGCTGCCAAAAACGAAGAAGGCCGGCCTCGAACTGCGTTCGAGCCGGCCTCTCCATGCGTTCGAGCCCGCAGGTCGCCCTGCCGGCTCGAGCTCGATCACCAGCGATCGCCGCCGGAGTCGCCGCGGTCGTAACCGCCGCCACCACCACGACCGCGGCCACCGCCGCCGCCGTAGCCGCCGCGTCCGCCGCCGCCACCGCCACCGCCGCGACCACCGCCGCCGCCGCCGTAGCCGCCGCGACCGCCGCCGCCGCCGCCACCGCCGTAGCCGCCGCGACCACCGCCGCCGCCACCGCCGCTGTAGCCGCCACCGCCGCCGCCGAAGCCGCCACCGCCGCCGCCGCCGCCGAAGCTACGGCCGCCGCCACCAGCGCCGCCACCGCCGCGCGGGCGGTCTTCGGCTTCGTTCACGCGCAGCTCACGGCCGTCGAGCATCGCGCCGTTCATGCTCTGGATCGCGCTCTGCGCGTCCGCATCGCTGCCCATCGTCACGAAGGCGAAGCCACGGGGACGACCCGTCTCGCGATCCGTGATGATGGCCACTTCGTCGACTTGGCGACCGTCGGCTTCGAATGCCGAGCGGAGGTTCTCTTCCGTAGTGCCCCAGGCCAAATTGCCGACGTAGAGCTTCTTACCCATGTTGCGTATCCGTCCTCTTCCAGTCTTCGCGCTGATCCCACTCGATCCAATCGGATACGTCAGGGTCGATGCGAGCCGGGCCGAGATGTGAAATGCCCGGGGTCGCCATCGACTCCGAGCCCAGGGTGTCGAGCATGACCGCTCGGCGCGCCGAAGCAAGAGGGCTCTCCAAAATCCTGGGCTTCCGTTCGGCTCCCTCGCGGGAGGTGCCGGCGGGATTCGCGAGGCCGCGGCCCGCGTATCGTGTAGCAGCGTCTTCGGATCACCCCAGGGATTGCGGCTCGATCGAAGGCCGGGCCTCCTCCGTTCACGCCTCGCGCAGGAAGTCGTCGAGGGATCTCCGAAGCGCGGGGGACGAGCTCTCTCGGAGCTCGTGGCGCGGCCTTCGCTCCGAAGACGCCTGCGCCCCGTGAGAGCGCGAGCGGCGAAGGCGGAGAAGCGCTCACGCGCGCGAAGCTAGCGGGCGAGCGCGCGGGGCGACGTTCCCCCGGCAGGAAGGCGGCGCAGCGAGCCGCGCCGGACGGCGCCTTGCCCAACGCAGGGGAAGACTCCAAGGCTGAGCGCCTTGCCGTTCGTTCTTGCTCCGCACTGGCTGTCCGCTAGCCAAGACCCCGCGCCTGCCGCGGCTCAGGAGCGGCTGCGCCGCGAAGGGGACCTGGTTCCGCTCGAGGTGCGGGCCGCGGAGCCGCCCACGCGGCTCGACCTCGTGTCTCCTTCGTGCAGGGCCTCTTCCGCGCGCACGACATGGCCTGCGCGGTGGTCGCGGAGGAGCTCGAGCTTCTCGTGCGCACCGTGCGCCTCCAAGGCGAAGGGCTCCAAGCCGTGCGCGCCTCCGCGCGCTTCCTCGACGAGAGCTCGATCCCCGCGCACGCCCGCGATCACGGCCTGCTCTTCTCGATCTATCGCCGCTGCGTCACCTCGAGCTTGCTCAGGCCGTGCCGATGCTCGCGCGCTCCTTCTCCAAGAGCGCGCTCGAGGGCTTCGGCTCGCCGGGAGGAGCGAGCGGGGAACAAGGGCTCGACTTCGTGGGGTTCGGCCCGACGCTGCAGGCGATGCGGGAGCGGATCCGTCGCGTCGACGCGGCGCCGCCGGCGCTAGAGTTCGGAAGCTGCTCTGCGAGGACTGGCAGATCGAGGGCGAGCCTCTTCTTCGAGCGGTCGAGGCGCTCGTGGCCGCGGGTAGCGCGGGCGAGGCCCACGCGTTCGTCGCGCAGACCACCGAAGGCGCGAAGCGTCTCGCGCGCTATCAGGGTTCGGCCAGCGCGGACCGGCTCGTCCAGGTGAACTCGAGCTGGAGCAGCGACGAGCAGCGCTTCGGGGCGCTCCTGAGCTCCGAGCGAGAGCAGAAGTTGCTCACGAACCAGCATCGCGGCAGCGCCGTCAAGCGCTGCGCCCGCAAGGCATCCAAGAGGCGATCGCCTCGGATCTTGCTCCGCCTCTCAGCAGCGCGTGCCGGCGGGATGCATCCGCTCGCGCCCGTCGATGTAGCGGTAGCGATGCTCCCCGGGTCCAGGGCCGGGGATGCGCTCCACGGCGCCGTTCGCCTGCAGGCGCTCCAGCAGATGGAAGACGACTTCGACCTGCTCCGGCGCGCCGATCTCCTGCGCGAGCTCGTCGGCCCGGTAGGCGCGCCCGTCGGAATCGCTGAGCGCTTCCTGCACTTGCGCCATCACCGCCAGCACGCGACCCGCGGCGCGCTTCCCGGCTTCCACGCCGGGCTGGTGATAGGCATTGATGTGGACGAGCTGCGCATAGAGGCCGACCGCGCGCTCGAAGAGCGCGATCAGCGCGCCGATCGCGCGCTCGTCCACGCGCTCGACCGAGATGGTGAGAGACTCGCGGCCTTGCTCGCTGAGCGCTTCGCGCGTCCCGAGCCAGAAGCCGAAGAGGTAGTCACCCGAGGTGACGCCGGGCTCGACCTCCGTTCGCTCGGGGCGGCGGTCGCCGCGCGCGACGACGAAGGTCGCGAAGAAGTCGTTCCGCCCGTCGCGGAGCTGCTGCACGAAGGCGTGCTGATCGGTCGAGCCCTTGTTGCCGAAGACGGAGAGGCCCTGGTGCACGACCTTGCCGTCGAGGTCCTTCTCCTTGCCGATCGACTCCATCACGAGCTGCTGAAGATAGCGCCCGAGGAGCTCCAAGCGATCGCGGTAGGGCAGCACGACCATGTGCTTCTCGCCGCGGCCCGCGCCGGCGTGGAACCACATCGCCGCGAGCATCGAGGCGGGGTTCGTCTGGAAGTCGCGGCGGCGCGTGAAGCGATCCATCTCGCGCGCGCCGGTGAGCAGCGCTTCGATGTCGAAGCCCTGCAGCGCCGCGGGCAGGAGTCCCACGGCGGAGAGCACGGAGGTGCGCCCTCCGACCCAATCCCACATCGGGAAGATCGCGAGCCAGCCGTCGGCCTTCGCGAGGCGATCGAGCTCGGAGCCATCGCTGGTCACGGCGACGGCGTGCTTCTCGAAGCAGAGGCCCGCGCTGCGATAGCGCGCCGCGACCTCGAGCATGCCGTTCCGCGTCTCCTTGGTTCCGCCCGACTTCGAGATCACGAGCACCAACGTGCGGTCGAGGCGCGCCTCCAGGCGGCCGAGCACGCGATCGAAGCCGTCGGGGTCCGTGTTGTCGAGGAAGTGCGCGCGCAGCGGGTCGTTGAGATCGGCGAGGGCCTGATCGACGAACTGCGGTCCGAGCGCGCTGCCGCCGATGCCGACGAGCACGAGGTCCCGAAACGCCTCGCCGCGCTCGCCGCGGATCTCGCCGCGATGCACTTTGCGCGCGAAGGTGCTCACCGCTTGGTGCGCGGCCTCGATCGCGGCGCGCGCCTTCTCCGGAGCACGCTCCGGATTGCGCAGCCAGTAGTGGCCGACCTGCCGTCCCTCGTCCGGGTTCGCGATGGCTCCGCCCTCGAGCGCGTCGAGGGCTTCGAACGCGCGCGTGATCGGGCCGGCCATGCTCTCGAGCCACGGCGTCTCGAAGCGCATGCGCGAGACGTCGAGGGCGAGGCCCAGGGTCGGGCAGGTGACGAGGAGCGACTGGAAGCGGTTCCAGGTCGAAGGCGGAGTGGCGGGTGCCGGAAGCGTCATCGGGGGCGACCTCCGATAGCTCGGGCGTTGCGCGCAGGCACACGAGGGCGGGCCTGCGCTCGACGGACGGGGGCGGGACTCTCCCGAGGAGGAACGGCGCGCGAGGACGCGCTCCGTTCCGCCCGGAGGGGGGGCCATGGTACCGATTCCCAAGCCGCCTTCCAGGGGGCCGCTTCCTCGCTCCCTTCTCTGCGTCCGACTATGCTCTGGCCATGAACCCCGAGATCGATCCGCAGGCCTCGCGCCACCTGGTGACGCGGGTGCAGGCCGGCGATCGAGCGGCGATCGACGCGCTGCTCGCGCACCACCTGCCGCGCTTGCAGGCATGGCTGCGCGTGCGCATGGGCGGCGGCCTCGGTCCGCGCGAATCGACCTCCGACGTCGTGCAGTCGGCGTGCCGCGAAGTGCTCGAGCACTTGGATCGTTTCCACTATGAGGGCGAGGCCGGCTTCCGCTGCTGGCTGTTCAAGACCGCCGAACGCAAGCTGATCGACAAGCATCGCTTCCATCGTGCGGCGCGCCGCGACGCCGGCCGCGAAGCGCTGGGAGCAGGCGCGCGCTCCGACGACGGCCTCGATGCCCTGATGGGCGATCTCGCGACGCCGAGCCAAGAGGCGATGGCGAAGGAGCAAGAAGCGCGCATCGCCGCCGCGGTGGATCGCCTCTCCGACGAAGATCGCGAGCTCTACGCCCTCTTCCACATCGCCGGTCTCGGCAACGCCGAGATCGCCGCAGAGCTCGGCAAGACCGAGGTCGCCGTCCGGAAGGCGAAGTCCCGCGTTCTGGCCAGGCTGGCGAGCATGCTCGGCGAGGAGTGATTCGCTCACCGCGCGCGCGGCGCGCGACGCATGCGGTTCAACGCGCCGCGTCGCGCACGTTCGCCCACGCCGAGCGCAGCGCCTGCTCGACTTCGCGCACGCGCGCTGCGACGAGATGCACTTTCGTGCAGCCCGCCCGTCCCCATGCTCCGCGGAAGGCCTCGAAGACCTCGGGCTGCGCCGCGATCCGCGAGGCCTGCTCCTCCGGCGGCAGCTTCACCATCGCCCAGGAGTCGTCCGCGGCGAGCGACGCGAAGATCTTGCCGCGCACGCGGAAGTCGGGATGACCTTGATGCGCGCCTTCCTCGACTTCGTCGAGCGCGAGCGCGGCAGTGCGGAAGCGCGCGGCGTCCATGCGGAGTTCCCCTTCGAAGAGAGGCGGCATCGTGACGTGCGTGCGAGGCTCTGCCAAGCATCCCTTGCGCAGCGCCGCTTCCGCGGCGGACCCTGAGCTCGAGGGGCGATGGCGCGCACGCCGTTCGTCGCCGCGACCGCCTGCGGAGCGCTCGGGGCGACGATCCACGCTTGAAGATCGACCACGGCACCGGACGCATCGAAGGTCCAGGTCGCCGCGATGTGTGCGGCGCCGAGCGCCTCGGTGACGAAGGGCCGCGCGGTTTCGGGGAACGGGACGAGCGCGCCGCTCGCGAGAGCGACGCTCGGCACGCTGCTTCCCGTCGCAGCGAGGAGCGTCGGGCTCCCTTGCGGCGTGCCGGACCTCTTCTCCAAGCCGAGCGACCCTCGCGACGGCTTCGATCGTGCGTCAGAGTCCAGGAGCTGGGCTCCTGGTGCAGCTCATCGCCCCGCGCCACCGCTCGGCAGGCGATGGTCGCGGCAGACGAGCTCGCCGCGGCTGTTGCGCAGATAGAGCAGCCCATGCGCGAGCACCGGCGTCGTCCAGCACTTGCCGTCCGGCAGGGCCTGGGTGCGGAAGGTCGGCGCGAAGCTCTCGGGAGACGCGGGGGCGATCAGGAGCTCGCCTTTCTCGGCGAGCACGATCAAGCGGTCTCCCGCGACGATCACCGTGCCCATGCCGAGGCCGCGCTCGCTCCAGCGCGTGTTCCCCGCGAGGTCCATGCACTTCAGGATGCCGGCGTCGAAGCCGTAGAGGTGCTCTTGGTGCAGCACGCAGCCGTTCATCTTGCTGCGCATCTCCTTGCTCTGCCACAGCACCTTCGGCGTCTTCTCGGCGAGCTCGAGCATCGCGCAGCCGAGCTCGTTGTAGCCGGTCGAGATGAACATCCGCTCGCCGATCGGGATCGGCGACGCGCAGTTCACGTTGTATTGGCTCTTCCACTCGTGGCGCGAGAGCTCGGCTCCGCTCGCGCGATCGGCGATGACGAGACCCGCGGCGTTGAACACGGCGAGGCACGCGCGCCCCTTCCAGTCGAACGGCGTCGGCGTCGCGTACGAGTAGCCGTAGTCGGGGGTGGCCCAGATGATCGCGCCGGTCGCCGCGCGCAGCGCGACGAGCTTGCCCACGTTCAGATGGACGACCTCGTCCAGCACGAGCGGTGAGCTCGGCAGGCCGAACTCGCCCGTCGAGACCTCGAGGTCCTTCAAGAGGTCGCGCTCCCAGAGCACGCTGCCCTGCGCGAAGTCGAGCGCGAAGAGACGCCCCATGCGGCTCAGCGCGAAGACGCGCTCGCCTTCGACGATCGGCGTCGTCAGCGTGCCGCCCGCGTGCATGTTGTCCCACTTCTTCGCCGGATGCTCGTGGCGCCAGAGCTCGGCTCCGGTTGCGGCATCGAGGGCGTGGAGGACATCCACCGAGCGCTCCTCGTCGAAGCCGAAGGTGAAGAGCCGGCCTCGCGCGATGGAGACGTTCGAGTAGCCGAGCCCGACCTGCTTCGACCAGAGCGGCTGCTCCGCGCCGCGGTCGCTCCACCGCGTCTCGCGCGAGACGCCGTCGCGCAACGGTCCGCGCCAGCAGGGCCAATCGGAGCCGTCCGACAGCAGCGCCGCGGTGGAGATGGCGAAGGCCAGAGTGGTCGAGAGCAGCATCTTGGGAGCTCCAGGTGGTGGATCAGGGCGCGCGCCGCACGATGACGACGGTGCGATCGTCCTCGGTCTGGTCCGCAGCGGCGAAGGCGAGGGTCTGGTCGTCGAGCGCGGCCGCTGCGGCATCGGGCGATAGCCCGCGCGCGAACGCGTCCAGCAGGCATTGCTGCACGCGCTCCTCTCCGAAGATCTCGCCGTCTCGCGCTTGGGCTTCGAAGTACCCGTCCGAGGCCGTGATCACCGCGTCGCCGGGGTGCAGGCGAACCGTCCAGGGCACCAGCGGCCCGAAGCCCTCGTCGAGCACGCCGAGAGGGATCGCGTCGGCGCCGAGAGTCTCGAAGCGGTGCTGCGCCGCCCGGTAGATCAGGATCGGCGCCTGGCCGGCGCAGATCCCGTGCAGCTCGTGGCGCGTGGAATCGAGGCGGCCGAACCAGGCCGTGACGAAGCGCCCGCTGGGCGCGTCCTCGACGAGCTGGCGATTCACGATCTCCACGGCGGTGGCGAGATCCTCGGTGAGCCGCAGCGCCGTGCGCAACATGGCGCGCGTCGCCGTGGCCTGCAGCGCGGGGCCGACACCGTGGCCCGTCGCGTCGGCGACCAGGAAGAACGCGCCGTCGATCGCCTCGGCGGGCGCATCGGCTCCAGCGATGCGTCCGCGGATCAGCGGGCCGTAGTCGCAGACGTCGCCGCCGCAGCTGAGTGCCGGGATCGTGCGCGCGGCGAACGCGTAGTCCGCGAGGATCAGCGAGCGCCTCGGCTGCGCGGCCTGCTGGATCGCGCGCGCCGTCTCGAGCTCTCGCTCGAGCGCCGCGCGCGCGACGCGATCGGCGATCAGGTGCGCGCGCTTCAGCGCGATCGCGGCATGCGCGGCGAGCCCGGCGGCAAGAGCCTCGTCGCGCGCATCGTAGAGGCCCTCGCGGCGGTTCAGCACCTGCGCGACGCCGATCAGCTCGCCGGCTTCGTCGAGGAGCGGGATCGCCATCGCGCTCCTCGTGACGAAGCCGGTCGCGGCATCCGTCGCGGCAAGGAAGCGCCCGTCGCGCGCGACCTCGTTCACGCTCACGATCGCCCGGGAGCGCGCGCAGGCGCCGACGAGGCCCTGCGAGAGCCGCACGCGCAGCTCGCCGCGCGCGAGGCCGTGCGCGGTGTGAGCGACGAGCTCCTGCGTCGCGGCGTCGAGCTCGAAGACCGTGGCGCGCTCGCTGTGCAGCAGATCGCGCAGCGCGTCGATCACGACCAGTAGCACCGCCTCCAGATCGGCCGAGGCCGAGAGGCGGCGGGCGACCGCAAGCAAGCGCTCGAGGCGCTCGTCGCGCAGATCTGAGTCGTGCGGGTTCGTCGTCATCGGGTCGGAGCAGCAGGAGCGACTCGAACGCTACGTGGAGCCTCCGAGCGGGGCAAGCGAGCCGGCGAGAGCGCTTGTCTCCGCGCCGAGGCTCCGCCAGCATCTTCTCGATCGTGGACGGCGGATGAGGAGGCGCTCTCGATCATGCTCTGCGCACGGTTCGCGTTGGTGACTTGTCTCGCGCTCGGCGCGGTCTCGGTGCCGCTGCTGCGGCTCGTCGCGCGTCCGGAGGGAAGGATCGAAGCCGCTCGTGCGCTCGCGGCGCAGGACCCGGTAGCGCCGGAGCCGGATGGGCTGCTCGCGAGGGTGCCCGATTTCTTCTTCGACGTTCCGTCCGCGAGCGCCTGGCGCACGCTGCGCGCCGAGCGCACACCGCCGGCGCGCGAGCTGCTCGCGGAGCGAGCGATTCCGATGGTTCTCTCCACCGGCATCGAGGGCAAGGCCGGCGAGGACCTGCACTGGAGCACGGCTTGGCCGGAGCCGGTGCGCGCGGCTCTGATCGACGCCATCGACCGGCGCCTCGCGGTCTCGTGGCGACGTGAGGAGACGCCGCCGAAGAAACGGCAGGAGCGCGCGTGGCGCGGCGCCTCGTGGAGCGGGCTCGAGATCTTCGTCGTGGAGATCCCGGGCATACCCACGGGTCCCGAGGATCTCGTCTGGACGGTGTACGACGCGGGGCGCGGCCGCGTCGCCCCGCCCGTGCTCCAGGTGCCGCACTTCAACGAGAACCTGGGTGCTCTGGTCGAGAACGGGCTGTTCGAGTGCGACCTCGATGCCGATGGACACCTCGAGATCGGCTTCCCCGACTTCCGACACAACGGGACGGTCGAGAACGACTCGATCCGCAGGTACTACCAGGTCGAGGAGGAGCCGTTGCGCCTGGTGGAGGTCCTGCGCTTCCGACCCAAGCAGTGGCTCTCGATGGTCTCGCCGGGGGAATACGGCTACCTCCACCGCGTGCCCTTCTCGCGGAAGCCCGGGGAGCTGCGGCTCTTCGTCTTCTACCGCAACCTGACCTACGGCCAGGACCTGTTGCCCCTGGGCGAGATCGAGCTCGGGCGCGATGCTGCTCGAGGGATGTGGTCGCCGCGGGGGCAGAGCTGCTGGTTGCCAGGGATGGAGTGCTTCGTGGAGCTCTGAGCAGGCCGGTCTGCTCCCGGGGCGGATCGCGCGTTCCGCTTCGGTAACGGGCTTCCCCCGAGCTCCGCCGGCGCGAGAAGTTCCTGACGGGCGCTTCAGGGTTCGTAAGTCCTTATTCATTCAGGGTTTGCCTGAGCACCTAGGGCTGGCCTCCGCCGTGCTCGGCACGCTTTCTGCCAGCGCCTCCCCGGTCCGCGCACCCCGCGGCTACGCGTCCCGGCTCCGCTTCTCCTTCCAGCCCGACTCATGAAGCTCTCGGTCGCCGCCTGCCTCGCCGCCCTGCCTCTCGTCGCTGCCCTGGGCTGTCGTATGGCTGATTCGCCTGGGCCCGCGGCGCCGCAGGCGGCACGGAAGACCTCGAGGCCCATCGCGCCCCCGATCGCGCTCGAAGGCAAGGCCTACGAGGCCGCGGCGAAGGTCGAGCTGCCGAAGCAGGCGCCCGGGGAGCTGCCGGGGCTCCACAACATCTACCGCCTGAGCCCGGACATCGTCTCCGGCTCCGAGCCCCACGGCCACGAGGGCTTGGAGTCCATGGCCGAGATGGGCATCCGCACCGTGATCTCGGTCGACGGTAGCGCACCCGACGCCGCTGCAGCCGAGAAGCTCGGGCTGCGCTATGTGCACGTGCCCATCCAGTACAAGGGCATCACGAACGACGAGGTCGCGAAGCTCGCGAAGACCTTCCGCGAGCTCGAGCCGCCGTTCTACGTGCACTGCTTCCACGGCAAGCACCGCGGTCCCGCGGCCGCAGCGCTCGGCCGCGTCGCCCTCGACGGCGCGCCGCGCGATGTCGCCATCGCGGAGATGCGCCAATACTGCGGCACGGCGGGGACCTACGAAGGCCTCTACCAGGTGATCGCCAAGGGCATCATCCCGACGGAAGAGGAGACCGCCGCGCTGCGCTACGACTTCGCATCGGTGCATCAACCGAAGGGCATGGTCGGCGCGATGTCGGTCCTCGCCCGCGCACACGACAACGTCGCAGACGCGATGAAGCGCGAGTGGGCGGCCGACGCCGCGCATCCCGACCTCGATGCGCTGAACGAGGCCGAGAAGCTGGAGCAGGCGTTCGCGGCCGCGTTCGCCCTGGACGAGACGCAGCAGGGGCCGGCCGATCAGAAGCAGTGGTTCGCGCGCTCGAGCGCGGAGAGCAAGAAGCTGGTCGAGGCGTTGAAGCGCCTGCGCGCGGGAGAGGCAGCGGCTGGAGAAGAAGCCAAGCAGGCCTTCAAGGCGGTGAAGGGGCTCTGCACGGAGTGTCACTCGGTGTATCGGAACTGAGCGCGAGCGCGACCTCCGCGCTCACTCCTTCGTCGCAGGCAACGCGGCGAGCTCCTGCCGCCACCGCTCCGCGTCCGCGGTCCTGCCCGCGCGGTCTGCCAGGAGAACGAGCTTCTTCAGGACGCTGCCGAGGAAGCCGCTCGGCTCTACGAGGAGCTCCTCGAGCTCCCGTGCGCGCAGCAGCAGAGCTTCGGCTTCCTCGAGTTCATCGCGCGAGATCAGGATCGCGGCCAAGGAGTGAGCGCAGGCGATGACGCGGAGAGGGAATTGCCCGGCGCGGTTCTTGGCGCCGAGCTCTTCCAGCAGGCGTCGGAAGCGCGGCTCGGCTTCCTCGAGGCGGCTGGACTGCATCCACAGCGCGGCCTGCGAATAGCGGAGTTCGTAGAGGTGGGGGTGCTCTGCGCCCCAGATCTCGAGGACGCGCTTCTCGAGCTCGGCGTACTGCGCGATCGCGCCAGCGAGGTCGCCGCGTTGCTCGCGGATCGCCGCGAGCGCGCTGCGGGAGCTGATATGGGCAGGGTGATCCCGGGGCAGCGTGAGCTCGCGCTGGCGCACGGCCTCTTCGATCCAGGGCGTCGCCTCCTCGAAGCGCTCGCGCAGCCAGAGCGCATAGGCGAGCTCGTGAATGCTCTCGGCAATGGCGGGGTGCGGCGCGGTGTGGATCCGCTGGCGCTGGCTCAGATGCTCGCGCGCGAGGTGCTCGGCCTCTTCGAATCGACGGGCCGCGATGGCGACCTTGCCGAGGAGCAGCAACGCGATGGCGACCTCTTCGTGCGGCTGCTGGCCGAAGAGGACGCGGCGCTGCGCGAGGCTCTCCTCGAGGAGCCGCTGCGCGCTCGCGAGCTCGTTCTCTCCGAGGGCGCTCTCGCCGAGGGAGAGCGTCGCGTTCGCTCGCACGAGCTCGCGCGTCGCGCGGTCGTCGAGCGCGTCGACACCTTCGAGCACTCGCTCGGCCAATGCTCGAGCTTCGCGAAAGCGCCCCGACTTCTGCAGGCGGAACGCGAGGTCCAAGCGCGCGCGCTGCGCGTACTCGTCCTCGAGCTTCAGCTCGTCGCCCAGACGTACGGCTTCGCCGAGGTGGCGCTCGGCGAGATCGGGGTGGCCCAGCGAGTGGTAGATGGCGCCGAGGAAGGAGTGCACGCGCTGGCGCAGCTGCGGCTCGGCGTCGAGGCGCCGATCGAGCGTCGAACCGATCGCGTCCAACGCCTCGCGCAGCGTGGGATCGGCCCGCGTGGCGCGTCCCGGATCGACGCGCAGGAAGGTCTCGCGGATGAAGCCCACGAAGCGCTCCGCGCTCTGCGCTTCCAGGCGCGCGCGGTCGCGCTCGCGGTCCGCGCGCCCGGCTTCCGTCTTCGCGCGTTCGGCTTCGCGCGAGGCCTCGAGGGCGAACGCGAAGGCGAACGCCGCACCCGCGAGGAGCGCCAGCGCGGCGCTCGCGCCTGCGGCGACCAGCGCCACGTGGCGCCGTGCGAACTTGCGCAGCACGTAGAGCGCCGAGGGTCGGTGCGCCAGCACCGGCTCGTGCGCCAGGTAGCGCCGGAGATCCGCAGCGAACGCTCCCGCGCTCTCGTAGCGCCGCGGGCGTTCCTTCGCGAGCGCTTTGCCCACGATGTTCTCGAGATCGCCCCGTGCGACGCGCACCACGCGGCCGATCGGCGGCGGCTCGACTTCGCAGATGCTGCGCAGCGCGGCGGTGAGCCCCTTGCCGCCGAGCTCGTACGGCGGCCGACCCGCGATTAGCTCGTAGAGCAGGACGCCGAGCGAGTAGACATCGGCGCGCACATCGATGTCGGGATCGCCCTGCGCTTGCTCGGGGCTCATGTAGGCGAGCGTCCCGAGCACTTGGCCGGCGCTCGTGAGCTGCGAGCGATCGTCCGCGCCCTCGAGCTCCCGCGCGATTCCGAAGTCGAGCACCTTCGGCTCGCCGAGCTCCGTGACGAGGATGTTCGCGGGCTTGAGATCGCGGTGGATGATGCCGCGCTGGTGCGCGTGCTGCACGGCGTCCAGCACGCGCAGGAAGAGCTCGAGCTTCGCGCGCAGCGAGAGCGAACGAGCCGTCGTGTGCTCGACGAGCGGCCGCCCCGCGACGAGCTCCATCGCGTAGTACGGAGCACCAGATGGGTGCTCGGCGGCGCCGGCTTGGTAGAGCCGCGCGATCCCCTCGTGCTCGAGGCGCGCCAAGAGCTGCGCTTCGTGCTCGAAGCGCCGCTGCACCTCCGGCGTGCGCAGGAGGCTCGAGTTCAGCAGCTTCAACGCAACCGCTCGCCGCGGATGCTCCTGCTCGGCCTCGAAGACGCTGCCCATCCCTCCCGAGCCCAGGTGCCTCGAGATGCGGAAGCCGCGCACGCGCGGCAGCGCGGCGACGCTCTCCGCGTCCGGCGCTCGCTCCTCGCTCGCGGGGCGTTGCGCCGCGATCGGTTGCAGCAGCGCGTCCAGCGCGTGCGCCGCCGCCGCGTCGTAGCCGAGCAGCTCCAGGACGTCGCTCGCGACGCTCGGATCCGCTGCGTGCGCCGCGACGAAGCTCGCGTGCTCCGAGGAGGGACGCGCGAGCGCCGCGGCGAAGAGCGCGGAGATCTGCTCGGAACGCTCGGAGCTTGGATTCATCGGCTGAGCTTGCGTTGGAGCCAAGCGCGCGCGAGACGGCTCTCGCTCTCGATCGTGGTGACGCTGAGTCCTTGCGTGCGCGCGATCTCCTCGACGGTGGCACCGGCGAAGAAACGCAGCTCGATCACCGTGGCCGCGCGCGGGTGCTCCGCGCGCAAGGCCAGGAGCGCCGCATCCAGGTCGAGCAGGTCGAGCGCGCGCGAAGGATCCGCGACCTCGAGGCCGCCGAGCGTCACGCGCTGCCATTCTCCGCCGCGCTTCTCGGCCGCGGCGCGCCGCGCGTGATCGACGAGCAAGCCGCGCATCGCGCTCGCCATCACGGCGAGGAAGTGCTCGCGATCGCTCCAGCCGAGCTGCTCGCGCGACGCGACCTTGGCCCAGGCCTCGCTGACCAGAGCCGTCGGTGGCACCTCGAGCGCTCCACCGCGCGCGCCGACATAGCGGCCCGCCAACGCGCGCAGCTCGCCGTAGAGCTGGTGCAGCACTTGAGACCAGGCCTCGCGATCCCCGCTGGAGGCGCGCGCGAGCCAGAGGGTGAGCGCTTCGGGCAGCGCGTCGCTCATGGAGAGGGAGCTTGGGCAGGAGTTCTGCCCAAGCTATCCGTCGCGGTTGCGCGCAGCGAGTGAGGCGCTGTGCTCAGCTCCCCACGCGACCCGACGCCCCCGCGAATCCGCTCGTCGCGCGCGCGGTCGTTCCGCCTTGCGCGCCGCCCGTACCGCCGGTGCCGGATAGGCCCTGCGTGAACTGGTTCTGCGCGCTCGCGGACTCCAGCGCCGGAGGATTGCTGCTCGTTCCGGCTAGGAAGACGCAGAAGCTCGCGCCGCCGTTGCCGCCCGCGCCACCACCGCCGCCGCCACCATCTCCGCCGCGACCGCCGTCGCCGCCGTCACCGGAGCCGATGCCGATGCCGCCGACGGTCGCGTTCGCGCCGTTGCCGCCGGAGCCGCCTGCGCCGCCGTTCGCGCCGTCGGCGCCGTTCCCGCCGTTGCCGCCGTTCCCCGCTTGGCCGCTGGTGAAGGCGCAGCGCTCGAAGGTCGGTGAGGACTCGTAGAGGAACGCCGCGATCGATGCGCCGCCCGAGCGACCGCCGATCCCTGAGAGGCCGCCGTCGCCTCCGCCGCCGCCACCGCCACCCGAGGCGCCCGCCGCAAAGATCTGCGCGCATTCGCCCGCGCCGCCACCGCCGCCGCCGCTCGCGCGCCGCAGCCGTCGTTGCCTTCGAGACCGATGCCAGCGACGACGGTCCAGAGCTCGGCTTGATAGAGGTAGCCCACGGTGTTCGTGCTCGGCGTGCCGTTCGCGCCGGGGCTGCCGTCTGCGCCGTCGCTGCCGTTGCTGCCGCGCACACCGGAGCCGCAGACCGTGCGCGCGCCGCCGTTCACCGCGTTGCCGCAGGAGGTGCCGGAGCTGCTCGAGCCGCCGTCGTTGGCGCGGCCCGAGAAGCAGGTGGAGCCGATCCAGTTGGTGCAGGAGATGTGCCCGCCGGCACCGCCGCGTCCGCCGCTGTTCCAAGTCGCGCCACCCGCGCCACCGCTGCCGCCGTTCGGGCTGTCATTGGTGGAGGTGGTGACGTAGCCGTTCCGCCCGGTGCTTCCGGCGCTCCCCGGTCGGGCGGTGTTCGGAGCGTGATTGCCCGCGGGTCCGTTCGCGCCGCGAGACGCGCGGAAGCTGCAGTCCTCGAAGCGCAGCGCGCTGCTCGAGTTCTTCACGTTGAGCGCGATCGAGGACATGCTCGGGCCGGTGTCGGAAGGAGCGGTGCTGTTCGCGGCGCGGATGTCGAGGCCGGCGATGAGCACTGTGCTCGTGATGTCCTCGATGCGGAAGCCCAGGTTCGAGGTGCTGAGCAGCGAAGTGCCGTTCCGCGCGCGCTGCCAGCTGTTCGAAGGATTGCAGCCGCCCAGGATCGAGATCGGCGCATCGAGGAGCGGCGTATCGGTGAAGGTGCCGAGAGCGAGCTTGATCGTGGGATAGGGCGCATAGCTCCCCGGCGCGACCATGCTCTTCGCCAAGGCGATCGCCGCACTCAGCGTCGCCTTCGGCTGCGTCGGCGAGAGGCCCGAGTTCGTGTCGGAACCCGTCGGCGTGACGTAGATCACCGGCACGACTTGGTGAGCGACTTCGATGCCCTGCGTCGTGATCCACCCGTGCGGCGCGCTCGCGTCGAGGGCGATGCCTTGGAAGAGGCCGCTCAAGCCCCCGACGCCGTGCGGCACGTTGAGGGGCATGCTCCAGCCGCCCGCGGGCAGGAGTCCCGAGGCGAGGGTGGCATAGGTGTTCGGCTGCGTGAAGTCGATCTGCAGCTCGGGGAAGCCCGGAGTTCCGCCGGCGCGGTAGCCCGTGAGGAAGACCTGCAGCATCACCGCGAAGGGCACGCCGTTCCGCGCGCCGTTCGGCGAGCGCAGCGAGAGCGTAGCGGGCTCGCCGCCCCAGACCGCTTGCACGCCGTCGCGCGAGAGCGGACGAGCTGCGCCGAACTCGAGCAACAGCGCCGCCTGCGGCTCGGAGCCAGGGTAGCGGCTGAAGCTCGTCCCGGAGACCTTGCTCGCACTCGCGTGACCGACGAGGAGATCGCTCTGGCCCTCGGCGAGGCGCCCCGCACCTGCCAGCGCGGACCCGAAGCCTGCGCCCGCGCCGTCGAGCGTGCGGTGCAGCACCGTCCCGTTCGCGGTGTAGATCCGGGTGTAGCCGACGCCGTTCGCTCCGCCGCCGATCGCCGCGGCGGCGAAGTCGTTCGCGCCGTCGCCATCGATGTCGCCGAGTGCGCAGACGGAAGTGCCGAAGCGATCGTCTGCCGCAATGCCCGTCCACGTGCGGATCGTGGCACCGGTCGCGCCGTTCAGGATGCGCACGAAGCCGGGCCGCGCGGTGAAGGAGATCTCGCGCGCGGGCGCGCCGACCAAGATCTCGCTGATCCCGTCGCCGCTCAGGTCGTCGATCACGGCGAGCGCCGAGCCGAAGTAGTCGCGCGAGGCATCGCCTTCGGCGCTCCAGAGCAACGTGCCGTGATCGTCGTAGGCTCCGACCCAACCGCGGAAGGGTCGTGGATCGCTGTTGTTGTGCGGATAGTTGGGCGACGAGGTGACGAAGCGCCCGAGCTGACCGTTCGCATCGCGGAGCGGCCCCGCGAGCGAGAAGCCGAAGTCGCTGTGGAGCGAGCTCGGCGCCGGGAGGATCACGTTGGCGCTCGAGGATGCGCCCGGAGCCCAGATGGTGACCAGCGGCGCGCCGCGCGAGGGGCGCGTGCCCACGACCGCGATCGTCTGATTCAGGCCGCAGACGGCGACGTGCGCGAGGTTCGCGGAGCTGGGCTCGAGAAAGTCCCAGAGTACGCGACCCGTCGCGCTGGAGTAGATGCGAGCGTGGATGTCGTTCGCCGCGATCGTGCCGCCGCGGAGGGCCCCGACGAGGAGGTCGTCGACACCGTCGCTGTCGAAGTCGTTCACGCGCGCGAGGGCGTAGCCCATCTGCAAGTCGCGGCGAAAGCCGAGCAAACCGCGGATCGACGACATGCTCCCGCCCGAGAAGATCTCGATGGCTCCGGCATCGACGTGTCCGAGGTCGTAGGACGGCGCGCCGCTCGCGTAGTCGCCGATGCCATCGCCGTTCAGGTCGGGGAGCGAGATCAGGCTGTGACCCACCTGCCCGCCGGTCTGGCCGAGGTACTCGGGGAGCGCCTGCTGGGCCGACACGAGGGCAGAGAGCGCCGCGGCGGGTAAGAGACGCGAAAGGACGGTGCGAAGCGGGGAACGGGAGCGCATGTGGCCCTCCTGGGGTGGCGATGGGGTCGACCACTTCCCCGCAAGGGCGCTCGCGAACCCTCAGGGCCTTTTCGAGTTTCTTTCCCGCCTCTCCCGGCGGCGGGCCTCAGCGCGCCCGCGCCACGATCGCCCCGGCCAAGCGCTCCAGCGCCGCCGGATGCTGCTTCAAGAACAGCGACGGCTCGATCAGCTCGAGCTCGCTGAGCAGGAGCTCGCCCGCATCGCCGCGCATCACGTCGACGCGCGCATAGAGCAGGCCCGGCTGCGCCGCGGCCTCCAGCGTGCGCGTGGCGAACGCGCGCTCCTCCTCGCTCGGGACCAGCGCTGCGGAGACGCTCTCGTCCTCGCCCGCGAAGCGCGGCGACTTGCGTACGGCGTGCGTGAGCTCGCCATCGATCCAGATCAGCGCGCGCTCGCCGCTGGTCTCGGTCGAGCGGAGGTAGGGCTGCACCATCGCGTCGGCTTCGCTCGCGAGCTCGCGGAGGAACGCGCGCGCTTCCGCGTGCTCGGCCGCCGCGTAGCGGCGCGTCTTCCAGGAGCCGGCCGAGATCGCGGGCTTGATCACGAGCTCGGCGCTGCCGAGCTGCTGCGCGATCGCGTCGAGCTCGGCGCGCTCGCCGCGATCGACCCACGCGGTCGGCACGATCGGGACGCCGCGCTCTTCGAGGTCGCGGAGATAGCTCTTGTGCAGGTTCCACGCGACGGTGCGCGCGGGATTCAAGAGTCGCGTGCGGGCGCCGGTGCGCTCGCACCACGAGCGGAACGCGGCGGGCTTCCAATGCGAGTCCCAGGTGGAGCGCAGCACGACGAGATCGAAGCTCGCGGGATCCGCAGTGCTCGTGCACCAGGAGAGCATCTCGACCTCGGCGCCGTGCGCGCGGAGCGCGGCGAGGAGGAGCTCCTGGTCCGGATCGGGTTCGGGCAGCGGCTCGGTGGTGGCGATGGCGATGCGCATGCGCGCGAAGATAGCAAAGCGGCGCGCGCGCTTCAGCGCTCGAGGCGCAGGAGTGCCGAGTCGGCGAGCGTGCCTTCGC
Organism: Planctomycetota bacterium; assembly: GCA_016719295.1. GTDB lineage: Bacteria > Planctomycetota > UBA1135 > UBA1135 > JADKAF01 > JADKAF01. The sequence continues at coordinate 2,880,118 of JADKAF010000001.1, read as the reverse complement.
TCGTGCCGCCGGGGCCGAGGGTCGCCGCCATCCAGCCCGTGCGCTGCGCTCCGCTGCCGCCGAAGGTGAACGCGCGCGCGTTCTGGTTCGTCCCGCACGGGAGCTCGCTCCACGTGCTGCCATCGAAGCGCCAGGCGAAGCCGTGCGACGGCGAGAGCGCGAAGCTCGGCGCCGAAGCGAAGCCGACGAAGAGAGATCGGCCCTCGTGGTCGATGCCGAGCGCGCTGATGTCCTGCGTCGCGCGCTGCAGGAGGACCGCGCCGGTCGCGGTATCGAACTCGAAGGTCTGCGCGACGCCCTCGAAGCGGCGCAGCGCGGAGTCCCAGCGCAGCAAGGTTCCGCGCTCGCCGCCGGCGAAGACTCCGAGCTCGTTGCCGACGTCGCCGATGGCCAGCGCGTGAAGGGCTCGGCCCGCGCGCGAGCTGCCGAGCGGCGGGGATACGTCGCGCCATCCCTGGAAGATCACGTCGTCGAAGATCGCGGCGTAGGCTCGGCCCTGGCTCGCGCCGACCACGAGCACCTCGGTCGGCTGCGGGAAGGCGAGCGCATGGAACGTCGCGCGCTCGCCGCCGGGAGGGTCGGGGAGCCGGATCCAGGTGCTGCCGTCGTCGGTCGAGAAGAGCACGCGCGCTGCGACGCCATCCTTCGTCGGCTCATCGCCGACGGCCCAGAGCTGCCCGGGGAAGCGCAGCGCGACGTCGGCGAGGCGGAGGCTCCGCGATATGCCGCTGACCCCCGCTTCGCTCCACGTGCGCCCTTCGTCCGCGCTGCGCAGGACGAGGCCGTCGGTGCCGACGGCGATCGCGCGCTGCGCGTCGATCCAGGTCACGGCCTCGAGCTGCACGCCGCGCGCGCGATCGCCTGGCGCGGGGAAGACGCGCGTGAAGCTGGCCCCTCCGTCCTCGGTGCGCAGCACCTGCGGCGGCTGGCCGACGAGCAAGCCCACGCGCTCGTCGCGCAGCGCCGCGTCGCGCACGCGCGCGACGAGCTCGCCGCCGTTCTGCGAGGTCCAGGTCGCTCCGCCGTCGTCGGTGCGGCGGAGGAAGCCGAACGCGCCGCAAGCCCACGCGCGAGCGGTGCCGGGGATGCCCTGCACGTCGAGCAGCGGACCGGTGTAGCCCGGAGCGAAGCGATCGAGCCACGTTCCACTCGCCGGATCGCGCACCCAGATATGGCCCGCGTAGCCGACGGCGATCGCGTTCCCCGCACCGAGATCGGCGACGCCGTAGATCGTCGCGAAGAAACGCGTCGCCGCGTTCGTGTGCAACGGCTCCGGTCCCGTCCACGTGAAGCCGCCGTCCTCGGTGCGCAGGATGCAGCCGTGCGCGGTGCCCGTGCCTCCGACCAAGTAGCCGCTCGTCGGCGTCGCGAAGTCGAGATCCCACGGCTCCTGCATCGCGCTCGTGCAGAAGCTCATCCACCAGCGCCGCCCGCCGCGCGAGCGCGGATCGCGGGAGCGCGTCACGAAGACGACGCCGAGCGAGCGGAACTCGGGCGTGCGATGCGCCCACTCTCCGATACAGGTCCCGATCCAGCCGCCCTCGGGATCGGGGCGGAGATCGATCGCGTAGAGCTCGAAGTCGCGCGCCTCCAAGCGCTGCTTCATCCGTCGATCGCGGAAGAGCTCGACTTCGCTCCACGTGGCGCCGCCGTCGTCGGTGCGTGCGAAGCTCGCGATGCCGGCCGCGAAGCCGAGCTGCGAGTTCTGCGGGGCGAAGTCGACGCCCCAGAGGATCGCGGGGCGCGCGAAGGCGTCCTCTGCGATCGGTGCCGCGAGTGCCAGATGCTGCCAGCTCGCGCCGCCGTCGCGGCTCACGAGGCGACGGCCTGCGCGACCGACCGTGTAGCCCGCGGTTCCACCCTCGGGGAAGCGCACATCCAGCAAGGTCTGCGCGGCTTCGTTCGGCGTGCTTGCGAAGCTCCACGAGCTACCGCCGTTCGTCGAGGTGCGGATGCGGCCACCGTCCTCGACGACGACGAGCGCGTCGCTGCCTGCGGCGCCGGCGCCGGGTTGGATCGCGATGCGGCGCAGCGAGCTCGAGCGTAGATAGGCGAAGTGCTCGAAGCTGCTCGACCCCGCCCCGGCGGGCGCTTGCGACCAGAGCGCGTTCGGCGCGCCGCAGACGCTCGCTGCCAAGAGATAAGAGAAGAGCGTGCGCATGGTTCGCGCACGATACCGGAAAGACGCGCGGGCGTCCGAGCCAGAGCTCGGACGCCCGCGTCTCGCGGAGGGCAGGCCTCCGCGCTGAACTCGGAGCGCTCAGTCGATCTGGAGGCTCACGTCGAGCGAGTTCGTCGTCGCACCCGCGGTGCCGAGGACGATGATCTGGGTATAGCCGTGGAAGCCGTTGCCGCCGTTCACGGACGGATCCGCGGGCAGCGGCAGCGGGATGTTCACCGCGCCGGCGCCGGTGAAGATCGGGAACTGGATCTCGGGGAACACGGTGAGGGCGCAGCCCGCGCCGAGCAGGCCCGAGAGGTCGAGCGGCAGGATGCCGCCGAGGCTCGTCTGCGTGCCGATGATCAACGCCGCCGGGCGACCGGGCTCGGCGTTGCTGAGGTCGAGCGAGTACGTCGGGTTCGGGAGGACCGGGCGCTGGCTCGCGCTCAGCACCGGCACACCCGTGGGGCCCGCGCAGCCGGCGTCATAGGCGCCGTTGCTCGCCGTCTCGCCGCCCATCGCCGCGATCACGTCGCCGAAGCCGAGGGCGCTCGAGTACATGCGGAAGTCGTCCATGTCGTTCTGCAGCGTGTAGTAGGAAGCTCCCGTACCGCTGATCCCGCCGACGCCGAAGGCCGCCGTTCCGTTGTAGGCGAAGGTGTTGGCCGTGAACGTGCCGTTGCTCGCCGGCGCGCCGTTCAGGTACCAGTCCCAACGGCCGGCCGCGTCGTTGATGACCAGGGCCAGGTGCTGCCAGCCCGGGGTCGCGACGATGTTCTGGTTGAGCTGCAGATCGCCGAGCGAGGTGCCGCGGAACCAGATGCCGGTGCCCGCCACGCCGCCGTGGAAGGCGCGGAAGGTGCCGTCACCGAAGGCGTACGAGGTCGCCGTGCTCGCGGCGGTCGACGGATCGCGGCGGAACCACCACATGATGGTCAAGCTGCCGCTGTGGACGATCGGCCCGCCCGTGTTCACGCGCGCGCTCGAGAGATAGCGCAGCGAGCCCGCGTTGGGCTCGTTCGCATCGAAGCGGCCGCGACCCGCGCCGGGCGAGCCGTGCCACGTCGTCGTGTTGAACACGCCGAGCGCCGGGAAAGCAGAGCCCGTCGCGACATTGGCGACCGTGCCGCCGCGCAGCTCGTTGAACTGGTAGCAGAGCTTGTCGGCGGGGAGGTTCGCACCCGAGCCGGCGACGTTGATGAGCGCGACCTTGGTCTCGGTGCTGCTGAAGCAGGCGTTCGAGCAGGTGAGCGAGACCGTGTACTGGCCGCCCACCGAGTAGGTGAAGGAGGGATTCTGAGCGTTGGAGTCCACGACGTTGTCGCCATCGAGGTCCCACGCCCAGCTCGTCGGGTTGCCCGTCGAGGTGTCGGTGAAGCTCACGTTCACCGGCGCGACACCGGCGGCGGGCGCCGCGGTGAAGTTCGCGTCGACCACGAGCTGCGGGTCCGCGAAGACGAAGCCGTTCTTCGTCTTGGTCGAGCTCGGGTGCAGCGTGTCCGTGACGGTGAGGCTCACGTTGTAGGCGCCGCAGACGCCGTAGGTGAACGAGGGGTTCTGGGCGTTGCTGTCGACGATGGTGTCGCCGTCCAAGTCCCAGGCCCAGGTCTGCACGCCGGCGGGGTCGCTGGTGAAGGTCGCGTCGTTGAAGTTCACCGTCAGCGGCGAAGGGCCGCTCGTCGAGGTCGCGGTGAAATCGGCGAAGAGGCCGGCGGCGGGCTGGTAGACGAGCTCGACGACGAGCGCGTGGTTCAGGCCCACGGTCCCGGAGACGGCTGTCGGGTCGGTCGAGTTGTATACGCGCGAGCAGTTGGAGCCCGTCGTGAACACGTCGCACGAGGTCGTGCCGCCACTGGTCCACGAGTTCGCGGGGAAGGTGACCTCGGTCAGGAAGTCGTTTCCGCTCGTCGGATCGTAGAGGAAGGGCGTCGTGAAGGTGACGTCGACGACGGTGGGTCCGGGCACCGTGGTGCCATTGCCGGTGCCGGGGAGGAACTGCACCGCGCCGTTGTAGACCTGCGCGTAGTCGCCGCCGCGGTTCACGGTCCAGGTGGCGCTCGCCGCCGCCTGGTCGACCGCCGCGGTCGAGCAATAGAACTCGACGCCGTTGTAGGTCGTGCCGGTCCAGGTCGAGGTCGAGCCATTCGCGCGATAACGCGCGCCGGAGATGCGGATCGGGAAGCCGATGCTCTGCCCGGTGAAGTGCGAGCTGTCGTAGATGGTCTGGATGCGGATGGCGCCCGCGTTGCGGCCCCAGGGGAAGGTGTTGTTGCTCGGGCCTTCGGCGGCCGCGGCACCGATGGGGAGGACGACGGTCTGGGCCAGGGCGGTGCCGGAAGCGGCCAGCGCGATGCCCAGCGCCGCGAGATGACGGAACTGCATGGGGGACTCCGAGAGGAGAGGGAGCGCGAAGCGGCGAAGGCGGCCGTGGGATGGGGAGGCGGCGCGCCGCGCGTTCGCATTTCCAAGAAGACTCCGCTCCCTTGGAAATGGCAATACGCTGGCGCTGACGCGGCCTAAAAAAAATCAACGCGGGCGTCCGAGCCAGAGCTCGAACGCCCGCGTCTCGCGGAGAGCCGCCCCTCCGCGTTCTCCTCGGATCGATCCGCCGATCTGGAGGTTCACGCCGAGCGACTCCGTCGTCGCACCCGCTCGGCGGGAAGCGCTACCAGCGCACGAGCACCAGCTCGGAGCAGAACGCCGGCCCCATCGCCATGATCAGCCCGAGCTCGCCTTCCTTCGGCCGAGCGCGATCCATGACCTCGCGCAGCACCATCAAGACCGAGGTGCTGGAGAGGTTCCCTTGCTCGCGCAGCACCTGCCAGGAGAAGCGCACGTCCTCTTCGACGAGGCCCAGCGAATCCTGCATGCCCTGGAGCACCTTCGGCCCGCCGGGATGGCAGACCCAGCTCTTGATGTCGCTGCGCGTCAAGCCCTGCGACTGGAGGAAACGGTCGACGTCCGGGCCCAGGTGCTCGCGCGCCATCACCGGCACCTGTGCCGAGAGCACGAGCTCGAAGCCGCGCTCGGAGATCCTCCAGCCCATCACGTCCTCGGTGTCCGGATAGAACACCGAGCGCATCGAGAGGACGCGGGGCGCGCGCAGGCCCATCTGCTTCGCGCGCTCCTCGCCGATCATCACGACGGCGGCGGCGCCGTCGCCGAAGAGCCCGCTCGAGATCACGTGTGCGATCGAGACGTCCTCGCGCTGGAAGGTGAGCGAGCAGAGCTCGACCGAGAGCAGGACCGCGACCTGATCGGGAAAGCCACGTACGTAGTCGGCGGCGCGCGCGATGCCGGCGGCACCGGCGACGCACCCGAGCCCGAAGATCGGGATGCGCTTCATGTCGGAGCGCAGGTCCATCCGGTTCATGAGCTTCGCTTCGAGCGAGGGGCTCGCGATGCCGGTCACCGATGCCGTGAACATCGCGTCGATGTCGCGCGGCAGCAGTCCGGCCTTGGCGAGGGCCTCGGTGAGCGCCTGCTGCCCTAGCTCGGTCGCGCAGCGGATCCACGCGTCGTTGGCCTTGCCAAAGGTGTCGAGCTCGAAGTACTCGGGGAGCGGCAGCGCGGTGTGGCGCGTCTCCACCCGCACGTGCTCGTGCAGCGTGCGCAGGCGCGAGATCAGCGAGGGGTTGGCACCCCACATCTGCTCGAGCGCTCCTCGGATCTCGTCCTGGGTGTAGCGGTGACGCGGTAGCGCGCGACCAACGGCGGCAATCCTCATCGATGAAGCCTCGGAAAGATGTACGGGACGCGGCGGCGGTAGACGGCGAAGGCTTCGCCGAAGAGACGCTCGTAGCGCCGCTCCTTGTGCAGCGGCGCGATGATGCAGTAGAGCGACCAGAGGATCGCGAGGTGAAGATGATCCGCGGTCCAGCCCGCTCCCGTCCACAGCGTTAGCGCGAACGAGAGGTAGATCGGCTGGCGGCAGCGCGCGAAGAGCCCCTCGGTGCGCAGGGGGCCGTAGTTGGGTCGACGCCCGCGGAAGACGGCGGTCCAGCCGACCCAGCCGGTCTGCGCGCCCATGCCGCCGTCGTACAGCGCCTTCAGCAGCAGGGCCCACGAAGCCGCGAAGATCACGCCGAAGAACGGCAGCGCGCGGCTCGTCGTCTCCCAGAGCACGACGCCGGTGGGCGACCAGAGCAAGAAGGTCGCGAGGAGCTGGATCGCAGCGGAAGCGGCGTAGGTCGTCGAGGAGAGATCGCGCCCGAGCCCGCCCGGGGCGAGGCGCGAGAGGAGCTTGCGACCTCCGCTCGTCAGCAGCAGCGAATGGATGACGGGGAACTGCAGCGCGAGCAGCGTATTCGCCACCCACGCGGCGGCGCCCTCGAACGGCCCCTGCCCGAGCGCCATGCCGGTCCAGAGGCTCGCCAGCATCACGGCGATGGCGCCACCGAAGAGCGCGTGAGAGATGCCGCCGTAGAGCAGCGCGATCGAGCGTCGAGCCAGGGGGGTCACGCCGACACCTCGGTCTTGGTGAAGAGCGCGGTGTAGCTCACCGCCGTGCTCGCGCTCCGGCGCATCTCAAGCCCGCCCGAGACGAGCGTCGCCAGGAGGCGTGGAGCTTCTCCGAGGACCGCGTCGCAGCGCAGGCCCTCCGCCGCCGCGAGGGCTCGCAGATCCTCGGGGCGCACGAAGAGGCGCCAGTCGTGCGTGCCGCGAGGCACGTAGCCCAGGCCTTCGGCCAGAGCCACCGCGAGCCAGCGCGCGCGGCGCGTGCGGTTCAGCGTGTTCAGGTAGAGGCGCCCGCCGGGGCGCAGCAGGCGCGCCGCTTCGCGTAGCGCGATGGCGGGCTCGTCGACGTGCTCGATCACATCGGAGAGCAGCGCGAAGTCGAAGGCACCGGACTCGAGCGGAGTGCCGCAGAGGTCGGCGACGGTGAAGCGGCAGCGCCGGGAGAGGCCCGCGCGCGCGGCGGCTTCGCGCGCCGCTTGCACGCTGCGCGGGCTGCGGTCGAGGCCGATCACCGAAGCACCGCGCTCGGCGAGCGGCACCGCGAGGAGCCCGCCTCCGCAGCCCAGGTCGACGACGCTGGCGCCGCGGAGCTCCGCGCCGAAGAGCCGATCGAGCTCGGCCAGATGGAAAGCCTTCACTTGGCGCAGCGAGCGGAAGGTGCGGTCGCTGCCGTCCCACCACGCTTGCGCGGCGCGCTCGTAGATGCCGAGGTCGTTCTTCATCGAAGCGGCGAGGATCATCGCAGCTCCTCCCGTTCCAGCACCACGACGCCGTCGCTCCCCGTGAGGCGGAGAAGCTCTGCGGCCTTCTCGAGCTGCGCGGGCTCGGCGTCCTCGCCGAGCAGCAGGCGCCCTTCGGCGTCGAAGCTCCAGACGCCGCTCAGCACTTCGAACGCGAGCGGCGGTCCTTCGAGCAATGCCGCGCCGGTGAAGCGGCCGTCGGCCTCGAACCAGTAGTGCAGGCGCCGCACCGCGCTGGCGAGCGGACCGCGCAGCTCGCGCGAGCTCCAGTAGCCGGAGAGATCCGCGGCGCCGCCCTTGCTCCAAACCACGCTCGCGGCGTCGACGCGCACAGCGCGATCGGTGGGGGCCACGACGTTGGAAGGGATGCAGCTGGTGAGGAGCGACGCCGCGGAAAGGAATGTTGCGAAGCCGAGAGAGAAGCGCGCGCTCATTGCTTGGCCTCCGTGGCCCGCGCGCGCAGCGCGATCCAGATCTTCACCTCGTCCTGGACCGAGATCATGCCGAGCTGCGAAGGCGGCTCGATGCCCCAGAGGCTCATCTTCGCGACGAGCTCGCCCTCGACGGAGAGGCGCCGCGCGTCGTCGATCGCGAGGCGCACGGGCAGCTCGATCTCCTTCTCGACGCCGCGGATGCCGAGGCGGCCGCGCACGACGCCCGCGACCTTCATCGCCTTCAAGTCGCTGCTGGTCGAGCGGAAGCCGAGCACCGTGAAGCTGATCGCGGCGTGCTTGCTCGTCTCGAGCTTCTCGTACATGGCGGTGTCGCGATCCGGGAGCCCGGTGTTCAGCGCCGCGGCTTCCGCGCGGATCGCGCCTTGCGGCTCGACCTGCGGCTCAGCGAGATCCGCGGTGAAGTTGCCCGCGACCTTCTGCGTGGCGCCGGTGAAGTCGTGCAGCGTGCTCTTCGCGTCGAAGCCGACGCGCGAGAGGCTCGGCACGATCTCCCAGGTGCGGCGGCCTTCGAAGCGGAACGAGTCCGAGGGCAGGTCGAACGCGACGAAGCTGCGCTTCTTGCGCGGCTTGCCCGCCGGCGCTGCTGGCTCGGCGGACTCGCCCGCGGCGCTCGGCTGCGGGGGGGCGGCCTGTCCTTGCTCGGGGCTAGGCGTGGTGGCGACAGGGCTCGTCTCCGCACCGGCGGGAATCGCGCCTTGCGAAAGCTCCGTGGCGGGCACCTCCGACGGTGGCCTCGAGGGCGCGCTCTCGGGAGGCGTGGCCGCTCCGGCGGCGAGCTCCGCGGCGGGGCGCTCGGCCAGCGCGGCGCGCAGCGCCGAGAGCTCGCCTTGCAGCGCGCCGAGCGCCGTCGCGTGGCGCTCGCGCTCCGCGGCGAGGGCGCGCTCGAGCTGCGCGGCGAAGCTCTGCTCGAGCCGCGCGAGCTCCGCGCGCGTCGCGTTGAGGTCGGCTTCGCGCGCGCTGGCGGCCTCCTCTTCCCGTTCTGCCGCGGCGGTGTCGAGCAGCTCGAAGTTCTTCCCGAGGGTCTGCGCGAGACCGCGCAGATCGCTCTGCAGCGCCGTGAAGCGATCGGCGAGCTCGGCCGTGGGGTCGACCGAGGAGAGGCGATCGCCCGCGCCTTCCTCCACGGTGAGGTGCACCTGGTTCTTCGTGAGCATCCAGGCGCCGAATCCCGCGCCCGTGAAGCCCAGGATGGCCAAGACGCCGATGACCTGTAGAAGCTTGCTCATGCCGGGATCCTTTGCACTCGGCGTGCCAGGTCGCGTTTCCTGCGCCAGCGACCTCTGGGCGGCGCTCGCGGGCCGCGCCGCTTGTACTTGTTGCAAGCCGGCGGGAAAGTCCTGACCAACCGCGCGCTCCTCGCGACCCGCAACTCCTGCTGCTCCCGCTTGCGCCGACGCTTCCCTCCTCTTGGCACGGCAAGTGCACGAGTGGTCCCCGTGCACCGCCTTCGCGACTCTCTGCTGCTGCTCCTCCTCGGCGTCGCGACGGCGTTCGGGGCCCGCGGCTTCTTCGCGCTCGAGATCGACGTCGAGAACGCGGCGATGAAGTCGATCGGCACGGAGCACGCGCGCACCGCCTCACGCGTGGCCGAGCTCTACGGCGTCGACCACACGCTGCTCTACCTGATCGAGCCGCGGGCCGAAGCGGCGCGCGATCCCGAGCTCGCGCACGACCTCGAGCGCTGGAAGGAGCAGCTCGCGGCGAGGCCCGAAGTGAGGCGTTTGGTCGAGCTCCCGCCGCGGCCGAGCGGCGCCCGTCTCTATGCGCTCGACGTGCGCGCCGGACCCGATGGGCGCTACGCGCAGAGCGTCGAAGGGCTCACGCGCTTCGCGCGCCAGGCCGCGCCGACCACGACGCGCTTCTTCGCGACCGGGCAAGCGCTCGGCGAGATCGCCGTGTCGCGCGCGCTCGGCTCCGAGAACCAGCGCATCGTGCCGCTCATCCTCGGCGTGCTCGCGCTGCTGCTCGCCGCTTGCTACCGCAGCCTCGCCCTCGTCCTCGGCCTGCTCTTGCCGGCGCTCGGAGGCGTGCTGCTGCTCGGGGGGATCCAGAGCCTGCTCGGGCTCGCGCTCGATCCGATCTCCGCGCTGCTGCCGCCCGTGCTGCTCAGCGTCGGCGTCGCGGGCTCGGTGCACATCGTCGAACGCTACCTCGCTTATCGCAGCGAGGGGACCTCGGCTCCCGCGGCGGTCCGCGCGGCGATCCGCTCGATGCTCGTGCCCGCGAGCCTCGCGGTCGCCACGACCCTCGCCGGCTTCCTCGGCCTCGCGGTGAGCCCGATCCCCGCGGTTTCGCGCTTCGGTTTGCTCGCGGCGCTCGGCGTCGCGCTGAGCTGCGGGCTCGCTTTCGCGCTGCTGCCGCCGTGGCTGCGGCTCTTCGCTGCCGGCGAAGTCCTGGCGCAGCGCGCTCGGCGCCGCGCGCCGTGGCGCGGCGTCGCCGCGCGCCTCTCGATCCTGGTCCGCACGCGCGCCGTGCCGATCGCGCTGCTCGGGCTCGCGTTCATCGGCGCGATGAGCTGGTCGTGGAGCCGGCTACACGTCGATACCGATCCGCTGAAGGTCTTGCCGGAGGGCCATCGCTTCCGCAAGGCCACGATGCGCATCGGCGCCCATCTCGGCGGCATCGAGACCTTCGATCTCTGGCTCGAAGCTCCGCAGCCCTCGCTCGCGGTGCTGCGCACCTCGCAGCTCATGGCTTCGGTCGTCGCGCTGGACGGCGTCGCGGGTCCGGCCGGCGAGCCGCGCACTGGCAGCGATGGCAGCGCCCTGCTGCGCTTCCTCCTCGAGCCGGCGGGCTCCGGCGCTCGCGAGCGCTTGTTCGCGGAGGCCGAGGAGCGCGCGCGCAGCCTGGGCTGGACTCGCCCGCACGCGACGGGAGCCGCGGTCTTGGTCGCGCGCGATTCGGAAGCGCTGGTGCGCGGGCAGTGGCTCGGGCTCGCGTTCACCCTGGCCTTCCTCTGGGCCGCGATGTGCGTCGGCTTCCGCTCGCTGCGGCTCGGGACCCTCGGGCTCTTGCCCAACGCGCTGCCCTGCGTCGTGCTCTACGGCTCGCTCGCTGCGGCCGGGCGCCCGCTGTCGGTGGGGACGGCCATGATCGGCTCCGTGCTGCTGGGCTTGATCGTGGACGACACGATCCACTTCCTGCACGCGTACGGGCGGGCCCGCCGCATGGGCAGCGGGCGCTCGAACTCGATGGTGCGCGCCTTGCGGCACAGCGGGCGCGCGATCGTCGTCACCAGCGCCGTGCTGGCCCTCGGCTTCTCGGCGGCCGCATTCGGCGAGCTCGATACCACGCGCGAGTTCGGCATCCTCGCCGCGGGGACGATCCTCTGCGCCCTCGTCGCCGACCTCATCCTGCTGCCGGCCGTCGTCTTCCTCCCCGCGCGTCGCGTGACGCGCTTCGCCGCATGAGCTCCTCTCTCCGAAGCTGCAAGGTCCTCCCGCACGCAAGGCACTTCGATGTGCTCATCGTCGGCGCTGGCCCTGCGGGCGCCCATCTCGCGCTCCGCCTCGCGCGCGCGGGCTTCCACGTAGGCATCCTCGACCGCCAGCGCTTCCCTCGTCCGAAGCCGTGTGGCGAGTTCATGAGCCCCGAGTGCTTGCCGATGCTGGAAGAGCTCGGCTTGCGCGCGGCGCTCCTCGCGCAGGGCGCTCGCTGCCTGAAGGGCATGCGTCTCCACGGGCACGGCTATCGCGCGGAGGGACGCTATCGCTCGTTCGGAGGCGCGCCGGCGCCGTTCGACCACGGCTACGCGATCCGCCGCGAAGTCCTGGACGAGCTCGCGCTCGAGGCGGCCGCTGCGCGCAGCGAGGTCGAGCACTTCGAGGCCTGCTCCGTGAGCGAGCTGCTGCGCGACGAGAGCGGCGCGGTGCGGGGCGTCCTCGCGATCGGTCCCGAGCGCGAGCGCCTCGAGCTGCGCGCGGCCTGGACGATCGGCGCGGACGGCGTGCGCAGCGCCGTGGCTCGCGAGCTCGGCGTGCAGCGCGCCGTCCCCGGTCTCGACAAGCTCGCGATCGTCGCGCGCTACGACGGGGTCCCGGCCGCCGATCACGCCGAGGTGCATTTCTATCCCGATGCGTACATCGCCGCGGCACCCGTGGACGAGCACGTCTTCACCCTGAACCTCGTCCTCGATCGCGCGCGCGTTCCCGCCGGCGGACGCGCGGGATTGGAAGAGGAGCTCGCGCGGCGCATCGCCGCCTCGCCGGAGCTCGACGCGAAGCTCGGCGGGAGGCGTCCGTGTGAGCCGCTGCTCGCCTGCGGACCGCTCGCGCGCACGACCACGCGTCAGACCTTCGATGGCGCCGCCCTCGTAGGGGACGCGTGCTCGTTCGTCGATCCGATGACGGGAGAGGGGCTCTACTTCGCGATGCGCGGCGCGGAGCTGCTCGCCGCGGCGCTCGTACCGGCGCTCCACGCGCGGAGGACCGATCAGAACGCGCTCGCGCCGTATCTCCGCGGGCGCAAGCGCGAGATCGTCCCGCGGCAGCGCCTCGCGCGCTGGATGCAGAGCGGCCTCCGCCATCCCGCGCTGGTGCGCGGGTTCCTCGGCCTGCTCGCGCGGCGGCCGAGCCTCGCCGACCTCGTCGTGGCGCTCACGGGTGACTACGTTTCGCCGCGCGACCTGCTGCGCCCCTCGCTGTGGCGCGAGGTGCTGCGTAGGCCGGTGGTGATCGGTGCGCGGAGCGGCGCGTTCTGACATGCTCTCGCGCGGCACTTCGAGCCCTGGCTGCGACCCTCGGAGATCGCGCGCGTGAACTTCCACGGAGCCCCTGCTTTCACGATCGGGCGCAAGCTCGGGCTCGTGTTCCTCTTGCTCGTCGCCCTGCTGGGGCTCGTCTGCCTGGTCGTGGTCCTGCAGCTCCGCGCGATGCAGCACGACGCCGAGCGCGTCTTCGAGGAGTCCGAGGAAGAAGGCTACTCGCAGCGGTTGCTCTCCGAGCTCGAGACCCTCGAGGTCGAGCTCGAAGACATGCGCGAGCATCATGGGGGGCGCTCCGCGGAAGCGCAGGCGCAAGCCGAGCGAGTGAAGGAGCGGGTCGCGGCGGTGCTGGAGACCGCGCGGCGCTTCGAGGAAGGGCCGGAGGACCGCGCCGATCCCTCGCGCGACGAGCATCAGCAGGAGGAGCTGCGCATCGTCTACGCGCTGCGCGACGAGCTCCTGCGCGTGCAGCTCGAGGTCATGCAGGAGCCGCATGCGGAGCTCCTGCGTCACGTCGAGCGCGCGCGGCGCTTCGCGCGCGTGCTCTACGAGGAGATGCGCGAGGAGGCCGGCGAGGCGGATCGCGACCTGCTGGAGCGCCGGCGCACGGCGACGTGGATCATGATCGGCACGCTGATCGCCATCACGGCGGCTCTCCTCTTCGTCCTCTGGCTGGTGCGCTTCGTGATCGTGGCGCCCTTGCGCACGCTGCAGCGCCGCGCCGAGGCCCTGGGTCGCGGTGAGAAGCTCCCTCCCGGACGCATCCACAACCGCGACGAGATCGGCGCGCTCGCGCGCAGCTTCGCCGAGATGGCCGAGCGCGTCTCCGCGACGCGCGAGGATCTGGAGGAGCGCGTCGCGACGCGGACGCGCGAGCTGCTGCGCGCCGCACGCTACGCCGATGTCGGCGTGCTCGCCGCGGGCGTCGCGCACGAGGTGAACAACCCGCTCGCTTCCATCGCCTCGTGTGCCGAGGGCTTGCAGCGGCGGCGCAAGCGCGGGCCCGTACCTCAGGAGGAAGAAGCCGAGTACCTGGACACGATCGCCTCGCAGGCGTACCGGGCGCGCGAGGTCACCGCGCGTCTCCTCGCCCTCTCGCGCCAGGACGCGCAGGTCTTCCGTCACGTCGGCTTGGGAGAGGTCTGCGAGCAGGCCGCCAAATGGACGCGACACCAGCTCCAGCAGTCCGGCGTCCATCTGCAGCTCGACGTGGCGACCGATCTGCCGCCGGTGCTGGGCGACGCGCTCGAGCTCGTGCAGATGCTGGTGAATCTGATCTTGAACGCCCGCGATGCCAGCCCCGCGGGTGGAACCGTTCGCCTCCTCTGCGGCGCGAGCGGATCGCGCGCCACGCTCGCCGTCGAGGACGAAGGCAGCGGCATCCCGAGCGGCGTGGAGGAGCGCATCTTCGAGCCCTTCTTCACCACCAAGCGCCCCGGGCTAGGAACGGGTCTCGGGCTCGCGCTGGTGAAGGCCATCGCGAAAGGGCATGGTGGCGAGGTGCGAGTCGAGCGCGGTCCTGCGGGTGGAGCGCGCTTCGTCGTCGAGCTCCCCTTCGTGGACAGGATCGAGATGGAGCATCCATGAGCGCGCGCGAGATCGTGTTGGTCGACGATGATGTCACGCTGCGAAAGGTGCTGGAGCGCGAGCTGCGCGGCTTCGGCTACGAGGTCGCCGCGTTCGGCGAAGGCCGCGGCGTGGTCGAGCGTGTGCGCGCGCAGCCGCCCGATGTCGCCCTGCTCGACTTGAAGCTCCCCGACATCGACGGGCTCGATCTCCTCCGCCGGATCCGCGAGGTCGAGCCGGATCTGCCCTGCGTGATGCTCACCGGTCACGGCGCGGTCCCGGAGGCGGTCGAGGCGATGCGCCGCGGGGCCTACGATTTCCTGACGAAGCCGGTCTCGCTCGACGTGCTCGAGAACGTGCTGGCTCGCGCCTGCGAGCGCCGCGATCTCCGCGCCGAGAACGCGCGCCTGCGACGCCTCGTGGACGGCAGCTCGGGTACCAGCGAGATCACCGGCGACGATGCGCGTACGGCGGAGCTGCGCTCCCTCGTGCAGCGCGTCTCGCGCAGCGAAGCCAGCGTGCTCGTCCTCGGCGAGAACGGGACCGGCAAGGAGCTCGTCGCGCGCGCGCTGCACGACGGCTCGCCGCGCGCGGAGCGTCCCTTCGTCGTCGTGAACTGCGGCGCGATCCCCGACTCGCTGATCGAGAGCGAGCTCTTCGGGCACGAGAAGGGCGCCTTCACCGGCGCGGAGCGCAAGCGCGTCGGCGCTCTTCGAGGCGGCGCATCGCGGGACGCTCTTCCTCGACGAGATCGGCGAGCTGCCGCTAGCACTCCAGCCCGTGCTGCTGCGCGCGCTGCAGGCGAAGGAGATCCGCGCCGTGGGCGACGATCGGCCGCGCCGCGTCGACGTGCGCGTGCTCGCGGCGACCAATCGCGACCTGCTCGCCGAGGTGGAGGCGGGGCGCTTCCGCGAGGACCTCTACTACCGGCTCTCCACGATCGTGATCGACGTGCCACCGCTGCGCGCGCGCGGGCGCGACGTCGTGCAGCTCGCGCGGGCCTTCCTCGCGCGCGAAGCCGCGCAGCAGGGGCTCGAGCTCGAGCTCGAGCCCGCCGCGCTCGAGGCGCTGGCGGCTTATCCCTGGCCCGGCAACGTGCGCGAGCTGCAGAACGCGATCGCGCGCTTGGCCACCCTCGCCAGCGCGCCGCGGATCACCGTCGCCGACGTCGAGCGTCACGTCACCGCGCGGAGGCGTTTGCCCAGCGGCGACGCGTTGCCGACGCTCGAGATCGAAGCGCTGGAGCGCCTCGCGATCGAGGCGGCCATGAAGAAGCACGCGGGCAACAAACGCGCCGCTGCGGCCGAGCTCGGCATCGCGTTGAAGACTCTCTACAACAAGCTCGAGCGCTACGCGGGCGAAGGCCGCTGAGCCAGAGCCGCCGCGCGCTCCGCGCGCTTGGCGATCGAGCGCAGCATGCCCGCGAAGATCAGCAGGTGCATGGGCAGCAGCGCATACCAGTAGAGCCGACCGCCGAGGCCCACCGGGTCGAAGAGCGCGGTCTGGCGCACGCGTGAGCCGCTCGCCGTGGGCTCGACCTCGAAGACGAGCCATGCGCGCCCGGGCAGCTTCATCTCGGCGGCGAGGCGCAGCGTACGCGGCGCCTCGAAGGCTTCGACGCGCCAGAAGTCGAGCGCGTCGCCGGGGCCGAGGTCGCGCGGATGGCGACGGCCGCGGCGCATGCCGACGCCGCCCATCAGCAGGTCGAGGAAGCCGCGCAGGCGCCAGAGCGCGTCCGCGAAGTACCAACCTTGCCTTCCGCCGATGCAGCGGATGGGCTCGAACGCGAGCTGGACGGGTGCGGCCACCTCGCGCACGCGCGAGTCGACGCAGCGCCGCGCGTAGCGCACGGGGCCCTCGCGCCGCGGCTCGCTGCCCGAGGAGAGCGCATCGCTCCAGCGCGTGGCGGCGATCTCCGAGTCCTCGTTGCGCAGCGCGCGCGCGATCGCTTCGCGGACACCGCGCGGGCGGATCGCGAACGCGGCGCGAGCGCTCTCGTCCTGCACGGTCGTCTCGTGGCGCACCGAGTCGATGAGCTTGCGACCGACGCGCGCGTAGAGCGGAGTGACGAGCCCGAGCCAGAGGCTCGAGATCCACGGGCTCAGGAAGGGCACGGGCAGGATCCAGCGCCGCAAGCCGCGCTGCCGCGCGTACTCGAGCATGAGCCCCAGATACGAGACGCGCTCGGCTCCGCCGATCTCGTAGCAAACTGAGCCTTCGATCGGCAGCGTGCGCGCGGCCAGCAGATACGCGAGGAGATCCTCGATCGCGATCGGCTGCGCCAGCGTCCTCGTCCAGCGCGGCGTCACCATGATCGGCAGCTTCTCGACCAGGCTGCGCACGAGCTCGAAGCTCGCGCTCCCCGAGCCGATCACGATCGAGCAGCGCAGCTCGATCGTCGGCACGCCGCTCTCGCGCAGGATGCGCCCGGTCTCGAGGCGCGAGCGCAGGTGAGGGGAGACCTCTCGCGTGCTTCGTGGCGCCAGACCGCCGAGGTAGACGATGCGCTGCACGCCGGCCGCGCGTGCCGCGCGCGCGAAGTTCTCGGCGGCGCGGCGCTCGCGCTCCTGGAACGAGCCCGCGTCGCCCATCGAGTGCACGAGGTAGTAGGCGACCTCGATGCCCTGCAGCGCCGGGGCGAGCGAGGCCTCCTCGTGGAGGTCGCCGAGCGCGACCTCGGTCGTCGCGCCGGTGCGCCGCGCGAGGGCTTCGGGCCGCCGGGCGAGGCAGCGCACGGGCCGCCCCTCCGCTTCCAGGGCGCGGAGCAACCGGCCGCCGACGTAGCCGTTGGCTCCGGTGAGGAGGATGCGGGGTGAGGTGCTCATTCGGGAGGACCCTTCGCCGCGGGCTGAGCCGTGGACGCAGGAGTGGCGAGAGCTCCGGCAGCTGTGCCGCGCGAGCGGGACTCGATCTCGGCGGCGAGCCGAGCGCAGCGCAGGTTCCGCTCGACGTCGCGAAGCTCGGCGGCCCCGCGCGCGATGCTGCGCGCGAAGAGCTCCAGGTCCTCTTCGAAGAGGCCGCCGAACGGGCCGCTCGGCGGCGGCGCGAGAGCACCCGTCTCGGTCTCGACGCGCAGCTCGGTTGCGTGCACGAGGCGCCGCTCGGCGCTCGTGGATCCAGGTCAGCTCCTCGCCGCGCGCGCCGCGCAGCAGGACGCGCAGCGCGAGGCCGCTCTCGTCCGCGCGATGCTCCGCCGCGCGCAGCTCGAGCGGGCCGAAGAGATCGTCCAGCACGTGCAGCCGCGCGATCGCGGCGAAGCTGGCGAAGCCGGCGCGCTGCGGATCGCCGATCCAGCCCTCTACGCCGCCGCGGCTCGCGATCGTCGCGCGCACGACCGGCCGCGCTCGAGCGGCGAGCAGCGCACGCCAGGCGCGGTGGCTCGCGGTGAGGAGCTCGATGTGCTCCTCGTGCAGCACTCGGCCGCGCGCGGCCGCCGACGCATAGAGCTCCTCGTAATCGCTGAGGCGCAACGCGAGCGGATACTCGACGAGCACGTGCTTCGATGCCGCGAGCGCGCGAGCGGCGAGCTCGACGTGGCTCGCGTTCTCGGTGCAGATCACCACCGCCGCGATCGCGGGATCGGCCAGCACCTGCTCGATGCCGGCGGTCGCGACCGCGGGGCGCCGGGATACGAGCGCGCGCAGCTCGAACGAGCGCGAGGCGCCCGCCGCGCGCACGAGCCGCCCCGGCTCGCCCGAGCCCGATCACCGCGATCCCGAGGGAAGCTCCGAGCTCCATGACTCGATCTTCCGCAATCCCCGCCCTCATCGTCCATGGCGGGGCCTGGTCCATTCCGAGCGACGAGCTCGACGCGCACCGCGAAGGTTGCCGTCGCGCGGCGCGTGCGGGCTTCGCCGTTCTCGAGGGCGGCGGCTCCGCGCTCGACGCCGTGGTCGAGGCCGTGGCGTTGCTGGAAGACGACCCCACCTTCAACGCCGGCCGAGGCGCGCATCTCGATGCCTGTGGCGAGATCGTGCTCGACGCGGGCGCGATGCGCGGCGATCTCGCCACGGCGGGCGTCGCCGCGGTGCGCGGCGTGCGGAACCCCGTGCGTCTCGCGCGCGCCATGATCGAGGCCCGCACCGAGGCCGTGCTGCTGGTGGGGGATGCGGCGCGCGACGAGGCCGCGCGGCTGCTCGTCGAGCTCTGCGCTCCGGATCACCACCTCGTCGAGCGCGAGCGCGCGCGCTTCCTCGCCTGGAGCGGCGAGCGGGAATGGAAGCTCGCCGCGCCCTTCGATCCCGCGCAGGCGACGCGCTTCGACGAGCGCGCCGCGAGCGACACCGTCGGGGCCGTCGCCCGCGATCGCGAGGGGCGCTTCGCGGCCGCGACCTCTACGGGCGGTGCGCCGCGCAAGCCCGCCGGTCGCGTCGGCGACAGCCCGATCCCGAGCGCTGGGTTCTATGCCTGGGATCGCCTCGGCGCCGCGAGCACGACGGGCCACGGCGAGTCGATCTTGAAGGTGGCCCTCGCCCTGCGCGCGGTCGAGGGGCTCGAGCGCTTCTCGACGCGGGTCGCGGCCGAGGCGGCGATCGCGGAGATGTTCGCGCGCTGCGGGGGGCGCGGTGGCCTGATCCTCCTCGCGCCCGAGGGCCCGCCCGCATTCGCGCACAACACCGCGCACATGGCGGTCGCCTGGGTGACGCCGGACGAAGCAGGCGCGACGACCGGAAGAGAAATCCTGCGCGAGCCGGGAAACTCGGAACCGCGGGTACTCTAGTCTCCGACGCGCTCCGCCCTGTCCTTCCCGTGCCCAGCTCCTGCCCCAAGCTACGAGGCCTCGGCCTCATCTGGCTCCTGGTCGCCGCCGTCGCCGCGGCGCCGGGCGAAGCCGCGCCGCAGCTCGAGGCCGAGCGCGAGGGTCGGCTCGCTGCCGCGGTGGGAGCGCGGGTCGAGGAGCGCTGGGGCGAGCTCTTGGCGACCCTCGGTCTCGCCGACGTACCGGCGCCGCACGCGGCGCTCGCCTCCCCGGTCGAGCTCGGCGCCGTCCTGCGCCGCAATCGCCTCTACTTCTCCTCCTGCGAGGCCGCTCGCCGCGTCTCCGAGCAGGAGCTCGTGACGCCCGCGGGCTGCGCGGCCGCGGCCGCGCTCGGTGAGCGCGCATTGGCCGCCTACGCGATCGGCGAGTACCGCATCGCGATCTCGACGAGCTTCGAGCGTCAGGCCGCGCAGCTCCTGCGGCTCTATCCGAGCGACCTGCTCCCCAGCGATCCCGCCGCGGTCGAAGCTCTGCTCGACGTGCTGCTCTGGCACGAGCTCGCGCACGCCCTGCAGGACCGCGCGCACGACCTCGTGCGCCTCGGCTCCGCGGCGCGCGGCTTCGAGTCGCGCGCCGCGCTGAGCGCGGTGATCGAAGGTCACGCGCAGCAGTGCGCGAAGCGCTTGGCTCGGAGCCCGCGGCATCGGTCCGCCTTCGGAGTGCTCGCGCGCTCGCACGACGAAGCTCCTGCCCAGGTCGATGCGGCGAGCCCGCGCGCCATCGCTGCGTGCGAGGCCGGCTTCGCTTATCGCGCGGGGCTGCGCTTCTGCGAAGCGCTCGAGCAGCAGCCGAGCGGCAGCGAGCTGCTCTCGCGCGCGTTCCATGCTCCGCCGACGACGCTCTGGCACGTCGAGCATCCGAGCGCCTGGATCGCCGGTGAGGCCGACCCGGGGGCGCGCTTCGAGGAGCCGCTGCGCGCGTTCGCCGGCGCGAGCTTCGAGCGCGAGCGCTGGGCGAGCGCGCTGGAGAACGCGACGCGGGAGAGCCTGCGCCGCGCGCTGAGCGCGCTCGAGCCCGCACGGGCCGATCGACTGGTTGGCGCGGTGCGCGGCTCGCGCGTGCTGCACTTGCGCGAGCGCGCCGGCGAGGAGCGCCTGCTCTTCGCGGTGCTCGATCTCGGCACGCCCGAGCTGGCCGAGCAGTTCGTCGCCGCCGAAGAGGAAGCCTCGCGGCGCTTCGATGCCCAGCTCCAGGAGGAGCCCGCGCTCGCGCTGCGCGCGAGCTACGCGCGCCTCGGTCGGGACGGCGCCCTCTGGATCCTGAAGCAGAGCCGCGACGCCGCGGGCGCCGTCGAGCGCAGCGGGCTCCTGCTCGCGCGAACGGGGAGCTTGGTCCTCGAGCTCAACGTGCTCGGCGCCACGAGCGAGGAGCGCGCTCGCGCTCTGGCGCTCGCGCTCGCCGCGCGCTTGCGCTGAGCGCCCCACGCGGGCCTCGAACGGCGGCGCTCAGCCGCCGCAGCGCACCTCGACCACGGGTAGATAGCGTCGGTCGAAGCGCTCGACGAAATCCTCGAGCAGCACGCGCGCCTCGCGCTTCGGCGTCTTCTTCGTCTCCTTGCCGCGCCACTGCACGCGCAGCGGAGTCTCCGGTGCGAAGAGCCCGTCGGCGAGCAGCAGCCGGAACGCCGCGACGTGGCGCTCTTCCTCGACGACATAGAGATCGGGGGCCGCGCGGCGCACGCGCAGCCGCGCCGTCGCGCGATCGACCTGCTCCTGCAGGAAGCGCTTCTTCTCGTCGTTGCTCATCGCGTTCCAGCGCGCGGCCTCGACCTTGGGGCGGAGGTTCTCCTGCGCGTCCTTCGTGAAGTGCAGGAGCTCGACGAAGAACGCGCGCGCTTCGTCGGGGCGCACGGCGAGGCGCAGCGCGCTCGTCGGCAGGGGATCGCGCCGCGCGCCGCCGAGGAACTCGATCCAATCGACGGCGGTGAAGTCGAACGCGTGACCGATGCCGGGGAACTCGATCAGCCGCGCATCGCGCGCCGGGACCGCGGCGAGCTTCGCGAACGCGAGGCGCAGGTTGAACAGCAAGCCCGGATCGTCTTCGGCGCCCTGCAGATCGCGGATCGGGAGATGCGCGAGCTGCTCGACGAAGCGCAGGTTGTTCTGCCCTTCGAGCGCGTGGAGCCGCGGGCCGCCGATCATCGGCGCGATCGCCGCGAAGCGATCGGGGGCGCGCAGCGCGAGGTCCCACGCCAGGTGGCCGCCGCGGCTGATGCCGCTCAGATGGATGCGGTCCTCGTCGATGTTCCAGCGCCGACGGGCCCAGCGCAGCGCGGCGTGCGCCGCCGCGCTCGCGTGCGCTGAAGGCATAGCCTTCGTTCGCGCCCGCCTCCGAAGGTGCCACGACGAGCAGGCCGAGCTTCTCCGCCGTCGCGATCCAGCTCCGCTCGAGGCCGACGCCGCTGCCGCTCGTGCCGTGGAAGACGAGCAGCAGCGGATGCGGCCGGCTCGGATCGTAGCTGCCGGGAACGTAGACCTGGAGCTCGGTCGACTCGAGCGCGTCGAGCACCGGCAGCTCCGCGCGATGCACGCGCGCGCCGGCAGCTTCGGGCTCGAAGTGACCGAAGGACTGCGCGGCGGCGAGCCAGCTCTCGAGGGCGATCTCCTTCCGCTGCGCGAGGCGCTTCGCGGCCTCGCGGCGCGCCTTCGCGGTCGGCAGATCGACCGCGCGCTCGAGCTCGAGGACGAGCTCTGCGGCGCTCGGGGTCTGCGCGGGTGGAACTTCCTGTGCGCTCGCGCGAGGCGCGAGCACGGCGAGCAGCCCGAGGGCGAGGAGCGCGCTCCGCGGCGATCGGCTCATGCGAATTCCGCGAGCACGATGGTGTGACCCGCCGGATCGGCGACCGCGATCTCGCGCGCGCCGTAGCTGGTCCGACGCAGCGGGACGCGCACGGGCGCGTCGCCGAGCTTCGCGATCCACGCGTCGAGTCCCTGCACTTCGAGATAGAGGAGCCCCGAGCCGGAGGAACCGAGCTCGGCGAGGCTCGGCGTGTCGCGCCTCACGCTGGCGCGGCTCTGCAGCATCACCTGCGAGCTGTCGCGCGCGAGCAGCACGAAGCCGAGCACCGCGCCTTCGTTGAGCTGCATGGCAGGGCGGAAGCCGAGCTTCTCGACCCAGAAGGGGAGCACGGCCTCGATGGACTCGACGTGCAGGAGGGGCACGATGCGGCGCAGGGACATGGCGGACTTCCGTGGCGGAGAGAGCTACGCGCGGCGGAGGGCCTTCCTCCGCCGCGCGCGGAGGATCCGCCCTTCCGCGGCGCGGCACAACCACTCGTGAGGATCCGTTCCGTCGACGGGCCGCGGACGATTCGAGCTCCTGGGCTACCATTGGCCCGGAGATCCCGCCGCGCCGCGCTCCCCGTCCGAGCGCGCGTCGAGGCGGGGGAGAACCTCGGAGGACTCATGCTCGCTCGCCTCTCGCTCGCCCTCGGCTCGCTCCTGCTCGGCGCAGGGCTCGCTCACGCCGCCGATCTCGTGGTCGGGCCCGTGGGGTCAGGCGCTCCGTACACTTCGATCGGCGCGGCGGTCGCGGCGGCGAGCCCCGGCGATCGCGTGCTCGTGCGCTCGGGAGTCTACTTCGAGCACGTCGTCGTCTCGAAGCCGATCGAGCTCATCGGCGCGGGCTCCAGCACGACGGTGATCCAGTCCTTCCCCGCGAATGCGCCGCTGCCCGCGCTGTTTCCGCCCCTGGGCATCACCGCGATCGCCGCCGGACAACGCGCCGTCGTGCGCGGCTTCCGCTTGCAGGTTCCCTCGGTGTTCCGGGTCTTGCAGTACCCCTACACCATGGCGTACGCCTTGGGATGTGCCGGTCGAATCGAGATCTCCGATCTGCACGTCGAAGCGGGCAACCTCCTCACGGCCGGCGCCAGCACCGGAGGATTGGTGCTCGTCCGCGACTGCGCGCAGGTCGTCATGGACGGCGTGAAGGCCCTGGGCGCCTCCCTGCCGAACTCCAACGGGACCGAGGGCATCTCGGGGCTCTACGTCGAGCGCTCGCGCCTGTGGATCTCGCGTTGCGATCTCGCGGGCTCCTCCCCGGGCGGACGCTCCAATGGCGCGTCGGGGGAAGCGGGCTCCGGGCTGCGCGCGATCGACTCCGAGGTCCAGCTCGCGCGAACTCGGCTGGTGGGTGCGGGAGGCGCCGCGCGCACGACCGCGCTCGCCGAGCCCGGTGGCCCGGGGCTCGAAGCGCGCGGGAGCTCCATCGTCGTGCACGGGGGCGACGGTGCGGCGATCGTCGGCGCTGATGCGCGCGAGACCTTGTTCCTCCTCTACTACATCTACGGCAGCGGCGGCCACGCCATCGAAGCCGATGCGGGGAGCTCGGTCGTGCTCGCGCCGGACGTGCAGCTGCTCGCCGGGGCTCCGAGCGCGAATCTGCCGGGTGGTCAGGCGATCTCCGCGGCGAGCGGCGCGAGCGTCAGCACCTTGCCCGAGCGCGCGCCATCGCTCGCGTTCCTGCCGCAGATCGGCGCGCTCGGCAGCACTTCCACGGTGCAGTACCAGGGCCAGCCCGGCTCGCTGCATGCGCGCTTCCTGAGCTTCGCCTCGGGTAACGCGCTCGCGCTCCCCGGCATCGAAGGAGCGCTGCTCTTGGATCTGCTCACGTTCTTCTACGTCGAGACCGTGACGCTGGATGGGCTCGGCCAGGCGACGAGCTTCGCGCCGATCCCGGCGGATCCGCTGCTCACGGGTCTCAGCCTCGTCGAGCAGACGGTGCAGTGGTCGCCGCTCGGCCTGCGCTTCGGGCCTCCCGCGCTGAAGTCGATCGGGTACTGAGCGCGATCGGCTACGGTGAGCGGCGGAACAAAGAGATGCCTGCGCCGCTCTCCACGTGCACGAAGCCGTAGCGCTGCAATCCGCGCTGCGCTCGCGCGAGCGCCTCGGCGTCGAGCTCCGCGTGGCGCAGAGCGACGTGCCGAACGTCGAGCTGCCGCAGCAACGCGCGCCGCGCGTCGACGCGCCGCGCGTCCTCGGCCGCGCTCGCTGCTTCCCCTCCGCCTTCGAACAGCTCGGTGAGCAGCGCTCGCAGCTCCGGGCTCTGCGCGGTGCGCCGCACCTCCGCGCTGGCGCGCGGGAAGAACCAGATCTGGTCCTCGACGAGCGGCCGTCGATGCGCGATCTGATGCAGCGTCGGCAGCATGAGGTGGGCTTCGTCGGGCGGCGGCCAATCGATCAGCGCGCCTTCCGCATTCGCCAAGCGCGCGTAGGGCGCCGGGATGTCGACTCGTTGCAGCGGCAGCGGGATCGAGAGGGTCTCGAAGACCACGACGGCCGAGAGCCCCGCCAGAGCCAGCCGACGAGAACGCACGCCGCGCAGTAACTGCGTTGCTCCCTCAGCTGCGAGCGCGATCACCCCGAGCTGGAAGAGCGCAAAGAAGCGGAACGGCATGCGCGCTTGCTCGAAGAGCGGCAGCCAGCTCAGCGCCCGGAAGGGGAGCGGGATGCCGGTGCGGAGCCCGGCGAGATGCAGCGTGGGTCCGAGCGCCAGCACTCCGAAGACCGCCGTGAAGAGCACCCAGGGGCGCCAACGGGAGTGCTTCGAGCGCCAGGCGTTCCGGGCTGCGAAGCCGGCGAGCAAGAGGACCGCATAGCTCTGCCCGAGCTCGAAGCCCGGATGGCCGCGGTGCAAGCGCTGCTGGAGCGCGCGCACGGGCTCGCCCCAGAGCGGATGCTGCGCGACGGGTAAGGCCAGATCGAGGAGGTCGGCGGAGAAGAACTCCTTCAGATCGGCGCTCGATGCCGACGAGCTCGCGAAGCCGTGCGCGTAGGCGACCTGCCAGAACGGCGAGGTCGAGAGCAGCGCGGTCAGCGCGGCGAGCGCGAGAGCGCGCGCGATGCGCCGCCGATCCAGCGCGTGCCGCTCGAGTGCGAGCAGGAGCCCGCACGCTAGCGCGAGGAAGAGCGCGTACTCGAGAGAGACCCAGAGCACCCACGCACTCGCCAGACCGAGCGCGAGCGCTCGCGCGACGTTCGGGCGCTCCAGCACGCGCAGGAAGAGCAGCAGCACGAGCGGCAAGCACTCGAGCGCCAGGATGTGGAGCCGAGGCAGATTGCCGTAGTGGAAGCTCGACAAGGTGAAGGCGAGGCCGGCGACGATCGCCGCGCCGCGATCCTGCGTGAGCCGGCGCACGAGCAAGTAGCTGAGCCAGCCCGTCATCCAGAACGAGCCGAGGATGACGGCGGTGTTCGCCAGCAGCACACCCCCGAGGCCAGGGGCGAGCCACTGCAACGGGAGCGAGAGCACGCCGTAGCCCAGGGCCAGGCTGTGCAGGAGCAGCGCCGTCCCGTGGGGGTGATAGAGGAGCTCGGTGAACAGCGGCGAGCTGCCCTGCACGCAGAGCGCCTCGCGAGCCCACCATAGGTTCCAGAGGAAGATGAGCCCGTCGCGCCCGCCGCCGCCTGACATCATCAGCTCGTCGGGGCGCAGCACCAGCGGCCAGGTTCCCGCGATCGCGACGCACGCGAAGAACGCGAGCGGTCCGAGGAGCGGCCACGCTCTCGCCACGGCCGAGCCGCGCGGGGCTTCCGCGGTGGAGGCGCGGCGGAGGAGAGCTTCGGAATCGATGCTCGTCGATGCCGCCTTCCGCATCCCTTGCGCGCCTCCTGGTGTGGACTTCAAGTCGTGCTCCCGACCCTCGCGCGGCGACTTCGAGCGGCGAGCGGGCGCAGGTCGTCGCTCGCTCCAGGCCCGCGCGGCGCCCGCCGCGGGGCGATCGTGACATGCACGTGGGGGAGCGTCCACGCACGCTGGCCGCACTGGCCGAGCGGTGCGCCCGCAGCGAGCGAGCGCCGGAGAGCTCAGAACATCGTCTCTGGCTGCCTTCGCGGCGCAGGGGATAGCATCGGTCGACGCGCGTTCGCTGCGGCCCGATCCCCGGAGAGGCGCGCCATGGCTCTTCGCTTCGACTTCCTGGCCTACGGTGCTGCTGCGGCTCTCGGCTGCGCGGCCCTGGTGGGCGCCTGGTTGGCGCTCGCGCCGCCGCCGCGCGAGACGCGCGCCGCGGCCGTGCTCGCCGCCGCGGAGGTGCCCTCGTCGCCCGACGCGCCGCGCGTCGCGGAAGGGCGCGAGCCGAGCGCGAGCGCTCTCGAGCGCCGCAGCGAGAGCAGCTCCGGTACGCCGCTCGAAGTGCTGGTGCGCGACGCCGAGACGGGCCTCGCGCTCTTTGAGGCGCGCGTCTCGCTGTGGATCGAAGGCGCCGCCCCGCGAGAGCTCGCGCCGTGGCGCTCGCGTCTCGCGCTCGGGGACTGCTGCGCCGCGCGCAGCGATCGCGAGGGG
Source organism: Planctomycetota bacterium (assembly GCA_016719295.1). Taxonomy (GTDB): domain Bacteria; phylum Planctomycetota; class UBA1135; order UBA1135; family JADKAF01; genus JADKAF01. Next base: position 2,853,993 of record JADKAF010000001.1, on the reverse strand, counting down.
CGCGCGTGGCTGCGCGCCCCGGAGCGGCGCGGCCTCGCGTTCTTGCGCGGGTCGCTGCGGCGCGCTGATGGGAGCTGGCTCGCCGAGACCGCGGTGATCGACGCCGAAACGGAGCGCGTCGAGCTCGAGCTCCGTCCGGCGCGCTGCGAGCGTCGCATCGTCGCCTTCGAGGGCTGCGCCCCGCCGGTCGATCCGCTGCCGTCCGGATGCGCCCTCGCTCTCTCGCGTCACGCTTCGTGGAGCTGGCGCGTCTCGGCGACTTGGATCGGAGCGCAGGAGCTCGAGATCCTCGCTCCGGCCGAGCTGCGCTTCGATGCGCTCTTCGCCTTCGCCGCGCCGAGCGGGCTCCTGCTCGCGCGCGTCGATGGCTTCGGCGCGGACGACGCGACCCCGTCGACCGCGGCGCGAGTCCGTGCGCCGCGCGTGCTCCGCGTCCGCGCGCGCGACGAAGCAGGCGTGCCGAGCGCCGCGCTGGCGCTCCGCGCGCTCGTCGATGGCGAGCTCGGAGCGCGCGTCGGCGGCGTGACGGACGAGCGCGGCGAGCTCGAGCTCGGCGCGTTCTTCGGCGGCGCGATCGAGCTCTGTTGCGATGTGGGCACGGCGACGACGGTGCTCGGCAGCTTCGACCTCGAGCGCGGGGACGCGCTCGCGGAGGTCGTGCTGCCGGCGCCGCGCGCGGTGCTCCTGGCGCCGCGCGGCCTCGCGACGCTGCCGGTGCTCGAGCGCGTGCGTTGGAGCGGCGCCACGGCGCTCGGGGAGCCCGAGCCGCTCGGCGATGCGTGGCGCCTGCGCTTCGCTCCGGCGAGCCACGCGGCGCCGATGCGCCTCGAGCTCGTCGCCGAGGGCTGCGTGCCTTGCGAGCTCGAGATCGCGCTTCCCCCGCGCGAGCGCGAGGAGCGTATCGAGCTCGATCTCGTGCGCGAGGCCGAGCTCGTGGTCGCGTTCGTCGCCCCCGAGGACGGCGCCGCGGACGTCGAGCTGCAGCGCGCGCGCGCTGCGGAGCGCGGCTGGGATCCCGCCGGTCGCCGGCCGATGCTCCGCAAGGACGCCTCCGCAGCGAACGAAGAGGACGATGCTCCGATGCGCTTCGGCGGCTTGCGGCCGGGGCGGTATCGCGTCGTCGATCGGAGGAGCGGAGCGACCTCGGTCGAACGCGAGCTGCGCGCAGGAGAGCAGCGCGAGCTGTTGCTGGATCTCTCCGGGGCGCGCTGGGCCCATGTGCGGGTCGCGATCCCCGAAGGCCAGCGCCGGGAGCTGCTGCGCCTGGAGGTCGAGCAGGTCGCATCCGATGGCTCGCGCGTCGCCGCGCGCTGCGAGCTGCGCTCGGTCGACGACGGCTTCGAGGTGCGCATCCCCGGCGATCGCGACCTGCGCGTCACGGCTCTGCATCCGCGGCTCGTCGCGCGCGGAGCGGGGCACGGCATCTTGCGCACGGGCTTCGAGGAGCTCGAGCTCGCGCTCGAGGCCGGAGCGGAGCTCCGCTTTCGCGTCGCTCGCGACCTGCGCATGCGGGAGATCTCTCTCTCCGCACGCCGCGAAGGTGCGAGCGCTTGGCAGTCCGTGCGCGTCCTGGGCTGGCGCAGCGAATCCCATCGCGTGCTCGGGCTCGAGCCCGGCACCTACGATCTCTGCTTCGAGACGCCGGGCGCGTTGCCCGTCGTGCTGCGCGCGCAGCGTATTCCCGCGGGCGAGCTCGACCTTGGCGAGCTGCGCTTCGAGCGCGGCAGCGTCGTGCGAGCGTCCGTGCTCGATCCCGAAGCCCGCGAGGGGAGCTTCCTCTACGAGCTCGAGCTGCAGGAGGTCGCGAGCGAAGCCGAGCTCGGGCGCGAGCCGCGGCGCGTGCGTTCCGGCTTCGTGGAGCTCGAGGAAGAGGAGCTGCGGCTCGACGGCCTGGGCTCTGGCTCCTGGCGTATCGAGCTGCGGCGGCGCGAGGCGTGGAGCACGGAGAGCCGCTCGCTGCCGTGCGCCCCGCGGGAGATCGTGCTCGACGGCCGCGAGCCGCGCGAGCTCGCGCTGGAGGTCGGCGCCGTGCGCTGATCAGCGCACGGCGCAGTTCTTCTCGGCGAGCTCGGCCTGCATGGCCGTGAAGAGCGCGCTCCACGCCGCGCGCTCGCTCTCCTCGACGAGGGCTTCTCCTGAGCGCACACCGGCCCAGAGCGGATCGACGAAGAACGACGAGAGCAAGGTGCAGCGGCGCGACACCGCCGCGTCTCGATGCAGCTCGAACTCTCGACGCAGCAAGCTCAGGGCTCGATCGCGAAGGGCGCGCGCGCGAGCGGGCTCCGCGCGGTGCTCGAGGGCGAGGGCGAGGGAGCAGCGCGCGGCCTCCGAGCACCAGCTCGGCGGCGGCTCGTCGCCGATGCCTTGCAGCGCCGCCTCGTGCAGCTCGAGCGCGAGCTCGAAGCGCCCGGCGCGTTGGGCGAGGATCCCGAGGCGCAGCAGGGCCTCTGCGTCCTCTCCCGCGGCGTCGATGCCTTCGCGCTCCAGCGTCCCCCAAGCCACCTCGATGGACTCGATCTCGCGTTCCCAGGTCGAGAGGTCTTCCTTCGGCACGTCGCCGCGCTCGATCGCGACGCTCCAGTCGGCGAGGGCCGCTCGCGCGGCGTCATGCTTGCCGCCGTCGATGCAGGATCGCAGGTGGAAGCTGCGCAGCGCTTCGTTCTTCGGATCCAGTTGGATCGCGCGTGCGCCGGCTTGCTGTGCGCGCTCGAGATCCCTGCCGTCGTAGTAGATGCCCGTGCGCAGAGCTTCCACGTCGGCGGGCTTCGCTCCTTGGCGCGCTCCCATCTCGACGTAGTAGGCGGCGGCGGCGTTGCCACCGCGCTTCGAGAGCTGCTGCGCGAGGACCATGGCGGCGAGCCCGCTGCCCTCGCGCGCCGCTCGACGCAGCATCTCCTCGCCACTCGCGACCTCGCCGCGCATCACCAGGGCGAAGCCGCGGAAGAAGTGGGCGCGCTCGTCGGGAGGATCCAGCTTCTCCGCGCGGTCCAGCAGATGCAGCGCCTCGTCGAATCGCTCGCGAAGGATGAGAACCCGCGCGAGATCGCAGACGATGTGCGCATCGCGCGCGCGCAGGGCATAGGCCATCCACAGCAAACGCTCGATCTCTTCCAAGCGCGGCTCCTTCGCCGAGCCGAGGAAGCTCGAGAGGCTGTGCGCGAGGTTCGCGTCGCCGGGGTGCACCTCGAGCGCGCGGCGCAGGAACTCGATCGCCTCCGGCCCGCGGCCCATCTCGCGCAAGCAGCTCGCGACGAGGTCGTGCGAGCGCGCGGGGAAGCGCGAGAGATCGGGCTGCGACGCGATCAGCGCGAGGAAGCGCTCGACATCGCGGTCGGCATAGGCCGAGCGCATCGCTTCGCGCAGCGGATCCGCGTCGAGCGTGCGCGCGATCGCGAGGGTCCTGCGCCAGGCTTCGGGGTCGGGTTGCCCTGTGCGGCGGCGGAGATAGGTCCACGCATCCAGCGTCTGGATGAGGTGCTCCTTGATCGCGCTGTCGCGGATCGCCTGGCGAGCGCTCTCCACGTCGGGAGCATCGATGTCGATGCCGAGCTCGCGGAACAGCGCGGTGTAGCGCTGCTCCGCCGACGCGAGATGGCCGTCGTCGATGAACTCGGCTCGCAGCTTCAGGATGCGATCGCGCAGCGTCCGCTCGCGGAGCGCGCGGGTGCGCTCCGTCTCGGCGCGCGAGACGAGCTCCGCGGCGCTCAAGCGATCGTCCGGCGTGCTCTCGCGCGCACGGATCCAAGTGTCGGCTTCGCGTGCGGCACCGACGGCGCGATCCCAGAGATCGTGCTCCGCGAGCGGGTCGAGGCGCGCTTCCTCGACGAGGGTCTCGGCGCGCTCGCGCAGCGCATCGAAGCCGCTGCGGGTCGTCTCCTCGCGGCTCGTGCGCGCGCTCTCCCACGCGATCCAGAGCGTGCTCGCGGCGACGCTCACCAGCGCGAGGGTCGCGGCCAGCGTGTAGCCGAGCCGGCGCGCGCGCCGCTCCTGGGCCGCTCGGGCATTCGCCGCGGCCGCTTCGATCTCGAGCCCGCGAGCGCGCGCCTCGAGCTCCGAGAGGTAGGAGTTGAGCGCGGCGGCGACGTGGCCCGCATCGGCCAGCCGTTGATCGGGGCGCGGCGCGAGGCAGCGCCGCGCGAGATCGATGAGCGTCGCGCCCGCGTCGCAGCTCTGCAGCCGCGCGTAGGCGTCATCGAGCGCGGGCAGCGTCGCTTGCGCGACGACCTCGCGCTTCGTCGCGCCGCGATAGGGCGGAGCACCCGTCAGCATCTCGCAGAGCATCGCCCCGAGACCGAAGACATCGGTGCGCGGCGAGATCGCGTCGCGCTCACCGCGGGCTTGCTCCGGCGACATGTACGCAGGCGTCCCGCCGACGCGGCGCTTGCGCTCTTCGCCAGGTCGCTCCTCGAGCTCGAAGGCGAAGCCCCAGTCCATGAGCTGCACTTCGCCGAAGGCGCCGACCATGACGTTCTGCGGCTTCACGTCTCCGTGCACGATGCCACGTCGATGCGCGTGCGCGAGCGCCGAGGCGACCTGCTCCAGGATCTCGAGGCGCTTGCGTCCATCGTTGTCGGAGCGCGCGGCGAGGAGCTCGGCGAGCGTGCGCCCTTCGACGAGGCGCATCGCGAAGTAGGGTCGGCCGTCCTCCATGCGACCACGCGCATGCACGGCGACGATGCCGGGATGATCGAGGCGCGAGGAGATGCGCGCTTCCTCTTCGAGGCGCCGCTCCATCTCGACATCGCCTCGGAGCTCGGGGCGCAGCAGCTTCACGGCGAGCTCGCGCTCGAGCTCGCCATCGAAGACGCGCCACACGGTGGCCACGCCGCCCGAGCCCAGCGCGTCGAGCACCGCGTAGGGGCCGATCGTCGTCGGATGCTCCGGAGTCTTGGCGCGCGCGGCGCGCGAGTCGGCTTCCCCGAGCTCGGGGTCGTCGGCGAACGCCGTGCTCAGCAGAGCGTCCAGAAAGTCCTCAGCGGAGAGCTCTTCGGGTTCGTCGTTCGGGTGGCGCGGCGGCATGGGAGAGGAAATGGGGGGAACCTCCGCGAGTGTCTTTGCCGTCGCTCGGGCTTTCGGGCCAGAGAACTCCGAATGCTCCCCGGGAGGCTGCTAGAGGCTCGACACGAGCTGGCGGCAGCGCTCCTCCAGCTCGGCCTTCGTCGCGCGCGGATCGTAGTCGGCCAGGATCGCGAAGAGCGCGTCGCGATAATCCTGGCGCGCGCGCTTGAGGCGCTCGTAGACCGTCTCGATCGGCAGGCCGAGGCGCTCGGCGATGACGCGGGGGGGAAGCCCCTCTGTGTAGCGGAGCTCGAGGCAGTGGAAGCGCTCGGCCATGGCGGCGTCCTCGCGGCGGCGCTCCGCGAGCGCGAGCCGCGCCTCCCGGGCCACCATCTGCGTCCACGCGCGATCGAAGACCTGGGAGAGCGTCGCATCGTTGGCGGGCAAGCGCTCCGCCTCGATCGAAGGGCCGCCCTCGCGGCGGCGGCGACGGGTCTCGCCGCGCTCGATCATCGCGGCGACGTTGGAGATCACGCCGTAGAGATACGCGCGGAAGCCGCCCGGCCGGTCTCGTTCGACGCGCTCCAGCGCTCCGCCGGCCTTGAAGCACTCGACGAAGACGTCCTGAGCGGCATCGCGCACCTCTTCGTTCTCTCGCCCGAGCCGCCAGCGCGCCGCGAGGTAGCTGCGCACCAGGGGTTCGTAGCGCTGGGCGAATGCGTCGCGCGCGGGTTCGCTGCCGGCCGCAGCGCCCGTGACCATCGTCCAGGAAGTCGAGGTGAAGCGATCCATGGGCCGCTGCGAAGGCTCGAGGCGAGCCGGGCAAGGCGAGGGCTCCGAGAATTCTCGAGAATCGTCCCCCGGAAAATCCGGGCCGGCAAAGAGGTCGGTGTGGAAGCGGATGTGGCGGCCGAGGACGGGCCGCTCTCCGCAGTCCTCTCCCCGAGACGAACGCGCGAGCCTTCGGGTTCGCTTCCGTCGAGGAGATGAAGGACGACGCACCCTACGGAACAGGGATCCGGCTTCGCTGCAGGAGCGGCGGAGACGGACGGACGGAGCGGAAGGCGCCCGCAAGGGCGCCTTCCGCCTTTTCATGCCTGCTCTTTTCTATCCCATCGGCGCGTTGCGCGGGCGGCCGATTCTCGTGCGCCGGGGCCCCGCAGCCCCAGGCTCCGGAGCTCTGCCCGATCCCCGGATCGCCGTGCGCCGGAGGCCGCCCCGTCCTCCGGTCTCGGCGCTCAGGGGCTCGCCGCGCGCCGCACGAAGGTGCCGCGCTCGGGGTCCTTCACGACCCCAGGGAACTGGAGCACCTGGTTGTGCATGGCGACGTAGACGCCCGGAGCCAGGATCTGCACCGCGAGCAGCGCCTCGGTCAGGTTCTGCATCGCGTCGGTGTTGCGCATGACATAAGGGCGCATCGCCCCGGTCAACACCACCGGCACTCGCGGGGTCCCGCAGTCCGCGACGATGCGCTCGCCCGTGTTCGCGAGCCGGTCCGTGCCGTGCACGATCACGATCCCGTCGGACTTGGCGGCGAGCTCATGCGTCTTGCGGGCGATCGCGCCGTGATCCTCGGGCGTCATCTCGAGGCTGTCCTTGTTCATGAGCATGTGGCGCTCGATGACGACGCCGCGCAGCTCGAGGGACGAGAGCATGACGTCGAGGACGCTCACGCGGTTGTCGAGGATGCCGCGCAGCTCGTCGTAGGTCTTCTCGATGGTGCCGCCGGTGGAGATGAGGGCGATGCGTCGGGCCATGAAGGGCGCTCCGAGAGGAAGCGAGGGAAGTCTACGATGCAGAAACGCCGGTGGGGGGTGCGGGGCGCTCTTCCTCCAGGCGGCCGAGCGCGCGCAGCAGGCGTCGCGGCTGGACCACGCCGAACCCCTGGCGCTCGGGAGCGAGCCCTTCGAGAGGTTGCGCGCAGGCGCAGAGCAGCTCCTTCACTTCGCGCGGCGACGCCGAGGGGCGCGCTTCCAGAACCCAAGCGCAGAGCGCGCTCGCGATCGGCGCGGCGAAGCTCGTGCCATCGACGTGCTGGTAGTGTCCGCCGATCAGCTTTCGCTCGCGCTGCAGCGAGGCGATCGCCGCGCGGATGACGGCCGGTGAGGCGCTCTCGACGGCCGTGAGCGTGGGCTCGGGGAAGCGCGCGGCGCGCAGCGTCGGAGCGAGCTTCTCGTCGGGCAGGCGATCGAGCTCCTCCAAGAAGAGCGCGAGCTCGTGGCTCACCGTGCGCGGCAGGATCGGCGCCGCGATCCAGATCGCCGGCGCCACGATCTCCGGCTTCGCGAGGCCGTCGATCGTCGGCCCGTAGCTGGAGTGATACGGGCGTGCGCGGCCCATGCCCGGGCGGTTGCCGTCGTTCCAGCCGCCGACGGTGAGCGCGCTCGGCGCGGAGGCGGGAGCGATCACCTGGTGTCGCGTCTCGTGGCCGCGATTGCCGGCGGCGCAGACGACGAGCACGCCTTCGCGCGCGAGCTCCTCGACCAGCAGGCAGATCGGATCGCGGCGCCACGGGATCGGCTGATCGGCGCCGCAGGAGACGTTCACGATGCGGATGCCGAAGCGCGCGTGGTTCGCGCGGACCCAGCGCAGGCCTGCCTCGATGCCCTGCGGTCGGATGCGACGCGCGGTGCCGACCTTCAGGAGCACGAGCTCGGCTTCGGAGGCGAGGCCGCGGTAGAGGCCGCGCGAGAGGTGCCCGCTGCCGGCGCAGACGACGGTCGTCATCATGCCGTGCCAGGACGAGACGTCGACGCGGGCGGGATGCGGTCCCGGGCTCGTGCGCAGCACTTCCTCGTAGTGGCGGATGCGCGCGCGGGGCTTCTCCAGGTCGGGATGGGGAAAGAAGCCGCTGTCGAGGAACGCGATCGTGACGCCGCGACCGCTGAGCTCCGTCGTCGCGCGCAGGCGCACGGCCAGGGGCAGGATCGGCAGGAGCTTCCCGCGCTCGTCGCGGAGATCCTCGGGCAAGGCCGAGCGCGCGCTCGCGAGCTGCTCGATGCAGCTCGCGCAGAGACGCTCGCGCGCGTCGCCGAGCTCGGGGAAGGCCTGCTGCAGGAGCTCCTGCAGCCCGCTCGCGTTCGCCTCGAGTGCGCGCAGCGGACGCACGCGCGAGCACACCGGACAGGGCGTGCGCGCTTCCTCCATCGGCGAGGTGGTGCGCGGGATCGCGTTCACGCGCGGCCTTCTACCACGAGCGAGGCACGCGGGCGAATCGCGCGTGCATCGGCGCGAGCACGGCATTCCAGTGCCGCGAAGTCGCGCCGCATCCCGCGGCGGAAGGAGAACTCATGAACGCTACGACGACCTCTCGGGTGCTGCGCGCGGCCGCGGCGTTGGCCCTCAGCGCGCCCTTCGCCTCGGCGCAGTCGCTCCTCGGTCTGGAGAACGGCTCCCTCGCCGCCACCGGCCCTCTCGTCCAGCAGATCGGCTCCGACTGCCGGCGCATCGACGACTGCATCGCTCGCGTGCTCGGGCCGAGCATCGCCGCGCCGTTCGGCGGGATTGCGCTGGACGCGCGCGACGGCAGCCGCTGGATCACCGATGGCGCGGTGCTCGCGCACCTCGACGCCGATTGCAACCTGATCAATCGCTGCGCGATCCCGGCGACGCCGGGCGGCGGATGGACCGGTCTCGCGTTCGATCCGCGGAACGGCGCGCTGCTCTTCACGACGGCCAACAACGCGATCGGTCGCGTGCGCGCCGCCTGCCCCGTCACGGCGATCGAGCTGCTCTGCCCGCTGCCGGCTTCGACTCCCGGCGCGACGCTGACGGGCATCGAGCTCGATCGCTTCGATGGCTCGCTCTGGGTCTGCGACGACACCGGCTTCGTGCGCAACGTGTTCGTCACCGCGACGCCGGGGATCTGCCGGGTCGGCTTCCGCTTCCAGGCCACCTGCCCGGGGGGCTCGTTGCCCACGCCGGTGGACGGTTTGACGCTCGATCGCTGCGCGGGGGAGATCTACCTCTCGCACGGGCGCTACGGCATCGCGCGCTTCGATCTCGCCGGCAACGCGCTGGGCTGCTGCTCGCTGCCCGCGCCGAGCGGCACGCCGAGCTTCGTCGGTCTCGCCTGGGTTCCCGCGCCTCCGCGGCGCCTCGGCAGCGGCTGCTCGGGGCCCGGCTGCGCACCGTGCACGCCGTTCCTCGCCGCCGACGGCCAGAGCGTGACGCCGAACCCGAGCTTCGCGCTGCTGATCGGCGATGCGCAGCCCGGCACGCGCTTCTTCCTCTGGTTCAACATCGCCGGCGGACCGATCGCGATCCCGGGCCTCTGTGGTCCGCTCCAGGTCGCCGTTCTGCCGCCGCCCCTCAGCGTCGGGCCCTTCCCCGTCGCGCCGATCCCCGGCGGCACCGCGCCCTGCGATGGCGGCGCGCGCATCCCGCTCGCGATCCCGCTCGATCCCTCCCTCTGCGGCGGCGACGTCTTCGCCCAAGCTCTCGGCGTCTGCCTCAACTCCGCCGGCCTCGGCCTCTATCTCACCAACGGCCTCTGGCTCACCGTCCAGTAACCGAACGTCCGAGAACAACTGCCGCGCGAAGGGAAGGAGAGCTACTTCTTCTTCGGCTTCGAAGGATCGAGCGCGCGATCCATGAAGTTGTCGAAGGCGTTCTCGTCGCGTTGGAGGAGCGCGTCGTAGCTCTTCGCGCGCGCTTCGAGCTCGGCCATGCGCTTGCGCTCTTCGCGCTGGGTCGCTTTCTCGATCGAGAGCTGCGCCTCGGCTTCCTTCGCGCGCTCCTCGAGCTTGCTCGCGCGTTGCTGCAGCGCCTTCAGCTCCTCGCGCACGCGCAGGAGCTCCTTCGCGGTCTGCAGCTCGGGTTGCGTCACGAGCTCGAGCTGCTGATCGCGCTCCTCGAGCGCGCCCTTCGCGGCGCGCAGCGCGCGCGCTGCCCACTCCAGCGAAGCGCGCGCCGGGCCGCGCTCCTTCACGAGCATCGCGTCGAGCGTGGCCAGGGCGTTCACGAGCTCGGTCTTCGGATCGGCGTGCGGCGCGGACATGCAGGGCTCCAAGAGAGAGGCCTCTCACCTCGCCCGGAGGAACCCGCGAAGTCAAGGACCCCCGAGCAGGGGACAGCTCGAAGTTGATATTGCGATTGACTCGCAAGATCGTGAGTGGTCTGCTCTCGGCCGTCCTGGGAGACCCTTCATGTCCCGCTTCGCGTTCCCGCTCGCCTCCGCCCTCCTCGGCCTCGCCTCCGCCCTCCCCGCCCAAGCGGTCTTCGAGGTCCCGCGCCTCCCCGTCGGCCTCTCGAGCTTCGGCGCCGCCCGGCTCGGCAGCGCGGTGCACGTCGCCGCCGGCCACGTCGGCCGAGCCCATGCGCATGCGCGCGAGAACCTGAGCGAGCGCCACCTCCGCCTCGACCTCGCCGCACCGCAAGCGGGCTGGACCGCGCTCGCTCCCGCTCCGGCCGTACAGGGCACCGCCCTCGTCGCGCACGACGGCCGGCTCTACCGCCTCGGCGGCCTCCGCGCGGAGAACGCCGCCGGCGAGCCCGAGCAGCTCCGCTCGCTCGCCTCGGTCGCGTGCTTCGATCCCGCGCGCGGCGCGTGGGAGGAGCTGAGCCCGCTGCCCGAGCCGCGCTCGTCCCACGACGCCTGCGTCGTCGGCGATCGCGTCTACGTGGTGGGGGGCTGGTCGCTCGGCGGAGAGCAGCCCGCTTGGCTCCGCACGGCGTGGACGGCGCGCCTCGATCAGCGCCCGCTGCGTTGGGAGGCGCTCGCCGCGCCGACGACGCCGCGTCGCGCGGCCGCGCTCGCGACCTGCGGCGATTCGCTCGTCTTCGTCGGCGGCATGCACGCGGACGGCGCGAGCTCGGAGGTCGAGCTGCTCGCTCTCGCCGCGGACGGAACGCCGCTCGCGGCGTGGAGCGCGGGTCCGGCGCTCCCGGGGCCCGGCTTCGGGACCGCGGCCTGCACGCTCGGCGAGCGTTGTTTCGCGACGAGCGGCGACGGCGTGCTCTGGGAGCTCGCGTCCGACCGGGAGCGCTGGATCGAACGCGCGCGCCTCGCGTTCCCCCGCATCTTCCATCGCCTGCTGCCGTGGGACGCGGCGCATCTCCTCGCGCTCGGCGGCGCCGATCGCACGGGCCATCTCACGCACGCGGAGGTGCTCTCCGTCGATGGCGCGCTCTGCTTCCAGCGCGTTTCACTCGAGCTGCCGCGCGAGGTCGGCGTGCAGCGCGCGAGCGTGCATGCCGACGCGCACGCGCTCACCTGGATCGGCGGCAATCGCCGCGCGGAAGCGCATCGCTTCGACGCCGACGACTTCGCCCGCGCGGCGCTGCGCGTCCGCTGGTGCGACTTCGCCGTGGAGGAGCTGCCCTCGCTCGCCTCCGGTCTGCAGTCCGCGGCGTGCCTCGCGGGCGAACGCCGCGGCGCGCTGCACGTGCTCGGCGGCTTCGGCTGCGATGCCGAAGAGGCGCAGAGCCGCTCCGCTGCGTGGAGCCTCGAGCCCGCGTCGCGCACCTGGAAGCTCGCGCCGTCGCTCGCGCTGCCGCAGCCGCGCACACAAGCCGCGCTGCTCGATACGAGCGGCGCGGCTTGGCTGCTCGGCGGGCTCGACTACGACCCCGCGCGCGGCGAGGAGCAGGCGTTCCGCGCGTGCCTCGAGGTGCTGCGCGTCGAGCTGGCGGGAGATTCGCCGCGCGTCGTCGACACCGGCTGGCGCTTGCCGCGCGCGCGGCGCGCGTGCGCGGCCTTCGTCCTCGGCTCCGAGGCCTATCTCGTCGGCGGGCTCGGCGAGCGCTTCGAGGCGGTCGAGGTCGTCGACGTGCTCGATCTCGAGAGCGGTGCCTGGCGCACGGAGCGCGCGCCGCGCGCGACGCGCCTCTCCGCACAGGCCGTCGCCCTCGGCGCGCGCGCGTATCTCGCCGGTGGAACGCTGCCTTCGCGCGGCGCCGCGCGCTCCCTCGAGGTCTTCGAGCGCGAGCACGGCTGGCGCGAGCTGCTGCCTGAGCTGCCGTTCGCGACGCAGCACCAGGAGCTCGTCGTCCGCGGGAGCGCGCTCGCCTTCCTGCGCGTCGAGCCCGTCGATCCGCGGCGCCTCGTCGTGCACGTGCTCGCGCCGCACGACGCTCCGACCCTCACCGCCTTCTCGCGCAACTGAGCGCGAACTTCGGCCCTTCTCTCACGGGAGATTCGATCATGCGCACCATCCCCGCTCTTCTCCTCGCCATCTTCGGCGGCGCGCTCGCGCCGCTCGCCGCGCAATGTCCGAGCAGCTCGTGCTCGCTCGGCCTGCGCACCGCCATCGTCCCGAGCTTCCGCGGCACGCCGGGCTCCGAGTTCGCCGGGTGGCTGAACACCTGCCAGGCCACGGCGCCGAATGCACCCGACGAAGCCGCGAGCACGACCAACGACGCGGTGCTCACGCAGCTCGATCCCAACGCCGTCGTCACCCTCTCCTGCAACCTCTACAACTTCCGCGCGATCTCGCGCTTCCGCATCGACGATCGCGCGCCGGGGCTGCTGCAGGAGGTCGTGCTGCAGGTGCAGGCCGTGGGCACGCCGATCGATCCGCTGAGCTATCGCCTGGTCTATCTCGACGCGCAGAGCCAGCGCCGCGCGCTCCTGCCGACGACGAGCGGCCCGCTCTCCGCGCCCGAGGAGACGATCGTCACCTGGGATCTCGCGGGGCTCGGCGAGAGCGTGCAGATCTACGCGCTCGAGTTCGACGCGCTGGGGACGAGCTGCAGCCTGAGCCACGTGCAGCTCGACACGCGCCCGCGCCGCGGCCGCTCTACGCCGATCGCGAGCGCCTCTCGCGCGTGCACGGCGGGCTGCAGACGCTCTATCTCGACGCGGGAGCGGCTCATGCGGGCTCGGCCTACGTCGTGCTCGGCAGCGCGTCGGGCACGGCGCCCGGCCTCAGCTTCGGTCCGAATCTCGAGCTCGCGCTCGCGTTCGACGCTTACATGCTGGCGACGCTCACGCTCGCGAACTCGAGCTTCCTGCAGCGCACCGTCGGCCTCATCGATGCCCGAGGTCGCGCGAGCGCGGCGATTGTCCTGCCTCCGGCGCAGGTCTTCGCCGATGCCGAGCTGCACCATGGCTTCTTCGTCTTCGATGCGACGGGGCTCGTCACTGCGACGAGCAACCCGCAGCTCCTCGAGCTGCTCCGGTGAAGACGCTCCGCTTCGGGCGCGTTCGGCTCATCGCACGGGTGTCGTGGAGACCGCGTCTGCGCTGGGCGCAGCTGCGACTCGCCATCCGCCGCGTGCATCTCTACTCCGGCCTCGCGCTGGTGCCGTTCGTCGCGCTGTACGCCGTCACGGCGTTCCTCTTCAATCACCCGAGCGCCGCGGCGGAGCTCGAGCTGCGCACGCTGAGCCGCGCCGATCTCGAGGCGCACGGCCGATCGCCGCTGCCGCCGCCGCTCGTGCTCGCCGAGCAGCTCCTCGCCGCCGCCGGCGAGAGCGGCTGGGCGCTCGATCCCGAGGGTGAGCTCCGCTATCGCGGGCGCCTCGCCCTGCAGGGACGCGATGGCGAACGGGAGCACACGCTGAGCTTCGACGAGGCGAACGGCGCCGCGCTCTGGACGCAGCGCCCGCGTGCGACGCGAGGCGAGCCCGAGCGCCGCGCTCTCGAGCTGCCCGCCGTGCGAGAGGCGCTCGCGAGCACGACCCAGGCGGCGCTTCACGCGCTGCGCAGCGCCGGCGAGGAGCCGAGAGATCTGCGCGTGCGCTCCGCACCGGTTCTCGAGCTCGGCCTCGTCGCGGGCGGCGAGAAGCGCCGCGCGAGCTACGACTTGGCGAAGGGGGAGCTCGTCGTGCATCCCGCCGGCGAGGAGCGCGCGCGCTCCCTGCGGAGCTTCTTGCTCCGCTTGCACACGGCGCACGGCTATCCGGCGGAGCTCGGCGCGCGGACCGCCTGGGCGTTGCTCGTCGACCTGATGGCCGCGGCCCTCGTGCTCTGGGTGGCGAGTGGCCTCCTCATGTGGTGGCAGATGAAGTTGCTCCGGCGCGCGGGCCTCGTCGCCCTGGCGACGGGCGGCATCGCGGCGCTGGTGCTGGGCGAGCGCATGTGGGGGCTGCTCGCATGAAGAAGCGCGCTCTCCGCTCCTGGGCCCCTTGTCATCAGAGGGGCAGCGGGTTATCTCGGGTTCCAGAAGCAACCGCGTCGGCGCCGCCGAGAGACTCTGCCCGCGCCGCGCACCGAAGGATCCTCCGATGAACATCTCCGAAGTGATGAGCCACCCCGCCGCGTGCTGCGGTCCCTTCGAACCGCTGAGCGAAGCCGCGCGGATCATGTGGGACAAGGACTGCGGCGTCGTCCCGATCGTCGAGCCCATGACCAACGCGCTGCTCGGCGTCGTCACCGATCGCGACCTCTGCATGGCTTCGTATACGCAGGGCCGCAAGCTCAGCGAGATCCCGATCGAGTCGATCATGGTCACGCAGGTCGTAACCTGCCGCGCGAGCGAGAGCACCGAGCGCGCTCACGAGCGCCTGCGCCAGAACGGCCTGCGCCGCTTGATCGTCGTCGACGACCACGGCGCCGTCGAAGGCATCGTCTCGCTGAACGATCTCGCGCGTGCCGCCGCTCGTGCGGCGGGCGCCGATCAGGGCGCGTTGCAGAAGGCAGTGGCGACCACGCTCGCCGAGGTCTCGCGCTCGCACGCGGAGCGCGATGCCGCGAAGGCCCAAGCGAAGGCGCACGCGGAGAAGGCCGCTGCGAAGCCCATGGAGCTCAAGCCCGCGCCGAAGGCCGCGGCACCAGCTCCGGCGCCCGCAAGCACGCCGGCGCCGCAAACGGCGAAGTCGAACGGCTCGAAGGGCAAGAAGAGCGGGAAGGGCTGAGCGCGATGTCGAGCCACGCGCGAACGACGCTGTTGTTCCTCGCGTGGCTCGGCTCGCTCTGCGCGGCCGCGCGCGCCGACGAGATCCATCTCGTTACCGGAGTTCGCGATGCGAGCTGCCTCGTGCGCGACGAGGGGGCATGGGTCCGCGTGTGGTGGGAGCCGCAGGAGTTCCCGATCGGCGGCGAGCGCATTCCCAGGGAGCTCGTGCGCTCGTTCTCGTATGCGTCGGGGCCGAGCTTCGACGAGGACCTGCCGCTGGCCGATCTCTGCGTCACGCACGTCGAGATCCTGCCGCGGAAGACCAGCTATCAGGGCCTGGATCCCGAGGCGCTCGTCGCGGTGAGCGCTCGCGCGAAGCTGCGCTGGGAGCCGGGCGAGGAGCTGCGCTTCGTCGCGCACGTCGTGAACACCGGGAGGAGCCCCGCGACGGAGTTCGCCTGGGTCTGCAGCATCGACGGCGTCGAGCTCGGTCGCGGGCGCGTGGCCGCCGGCCTCGAGGTGCGCGGCGAGCGCACCTTCGAAGTGCGTTGGCCGTACGTCGCCGAGGCGCGCGAGCTGCACTTCTGGATCGAGCCGAGCGGTGAGGAGCTCTCGCGAGCGAACGATGCGCGGCGCGAGGAGCTCGAGGCGTGGGCCATCGCCTGCGTCGTGCCTCCGAAAACCGTCTCGCACTTCCACCAGCGGCGCAACGTCTGCGGGACCTTCTCGGTCGAGCACCACGTGCAGTGGCATCTCGACCTGGTGAATGGGCTGCTCGCCGCGTCGCCCGGAGCCGACGGCCACCGTTCCTGTCGAGCGCGCGTGCGGCTGGATCGGATCGTGTATGCGAGCTCGTCCGCAGACATCGTCGTTCCTCGCGCTGCGCAGGAGACTCCGCGCGGCGACCAGGGTTGCTTGCTGCTCGATGCTGCGTTCTTCGGGGCGCCATCCGCCAGCGATTCACCGGCGCGATTCACTTCGTGGGTCCTGGTGCGCCAGCTCTTGCGCGAGCTGGGCGGCCTCTCTGCTTTCGATCTCGACGAGCGGCCTGCGGTGGAGCTCGCGACCACCGGCGCGGAGGTGGCGCGGCTCGGAGGTGTTCTCCCCGAGCGCTCGGCTCTCGCTCGGCCCGCGTGGGCGAAGCTCTTTCGTCCGAGCTGCACCGCGTATCTCGATCGCTGTCGCGGACTGCCGCGGGGAGTGCATGGTGAACGCCTCCTTCTGATGCCCGCGGAGACCTGGCTGCGCTTTCGAGATGGGAACGGCGATGCGCTTTCCGGCGCCATCGTCTCCCTGCTCCGGTGTGGGGTGAGACGAAGGCCTAGCTCTGCGCCGGAGGTTCTCGGCGCGACGGACAGCGCAGGGCGAGTGCGGTTACCGGACCGCGCGGGTTCGGAAGCCTCCACTCCGCACGGTTGGCGCTCGCGGCCCAGCCCCTTCGGCACGATCGATGATCGCGGGCAGGGGGCGCTTCTGCTCGCGCGAGTCGAACGCGCCGGACGCTCGGCTACCTTCTGGATCTCCTGCGACGAGCTGAACACGCACGCGCTTCAGAGTGGCGAGACGCGCTGCGAGCTCGAGCTCGTCACCGACTTCGCCTCTGCCGACGGGCCGGCCGCACCTCGGGACCTGCGCTTCGACGTGCAGCGGAGGCGCGTGATGTGGAGCGCCTCTCCCTCCGCGGTCGGCGAGTCCAGGAGGGAGCGCTATCGCGTCTTCCAGCGGGCGCAGGGTCGCGACCTGCGCGAGGCGCCGTGGCAGCTCGTGCGGGAACAGAACGGCTGCGAGTCGGTGGGCGTGAATGCGCACGCAGACGAGGTGGTGTACGGCGTCTCCGCGATCGACGAGCGAGGTCGATCGAGCGAGATCGTCGAGCTCTTCGCTCCCTTGCCGCAATGGGTGGGAGAGCTGCGCTACGATGATGCCCTGGGGGGCTTCGTCGTCCGGAGCCGCTCGAGGGGCGGCTGGTACGCGATCGATGGGCCCGGGCGTTGGCGGCCTTGCCGCGCACCGCAGGAGCTCGCCTCTGCAGCGACGCCCGTCGCGGTCCATGGACGCGTGGCCTTCGGGCGCGCGGCTCAGCGGCTGACGACACCGCGCGGGGATGCGCTTCTCCTCCATGCTTCTTCCCCGTGGGAGCTCGAGCTACGCGGTCCCGCGGGCGCGCTGCTGCGGCGCTGGGAGCAGAAGAGCGGCCTGCAAGGTCGCGGGCTCGTGAACCCGAGCCATCTCTGCTCGCTGCCCTGGGGCGAAGTCGCGCTCTTCGACGCCGCCACCGGCGAGATCGTCTGCTTCGATCCCTACGCTCCCGCGGCGAGCGATGATCCGCTCCCGCTGGTGAAGGACGGCGTCTTCGCACACCCGGTCTGGTACGAGGAGCCGGTGCTGCAGCCGAAGGTGCTGGTGCTGAACTTCGATCCGCTCGTCGCGGACGGCGCGGGCGGCGAGCTCCGCCTCTCGAAGCACGCGGGCTGGAACGATCCGCGCCTCCTCGCGGAGGAGTATCGCCGCGATCTCCACAGCGCCTCGGGCGGCTACGTGAAGCACCGCATCGTCGAGTGGCGCGACCTCGATGTCTATCCCCGCAAGGTCGACGGCTTCGCGTACGACGACGCGAGCTACCTCGCCGCGAAGGCCGCGGGCCAGTGGCACGATCCGGATCGCCTCGACTACGCGAAGCTCGTCGAGGAGCACGGGCTCGCGGCCCTCGTCGCGAACGGCACCGTCGATGAGGTGTGGATGTTCGGCGGGCCCGCGTTCGGCTTCTACGAGACGCAGATGGTGGGGCCGAAGGCGTACTGGTGTAACTCGCCCGGCCTCGACGTCGAGGAAGTACAGCGCCTCTTCGTGATCTTCGGCTTCAACTACGAGCGCGGCGTCGCGGAGATGATCCACGACTTGGGGCACATGACCGAGTCGATCCTCTCCCACGTCTACGAGCCGCAGGTCGGGAAGTGGCGTGCGGAGAAACGTCGCTCGGCGTGGGAGCGGTTCTCCGCGTACGACGCGAAGCACCCCGGTCTCGGCGGCGTCGGCAACTGCCACTTCCCGGTGAACGGCGAGAAGGACTACGACTACGCGAATCCGCGTGCGGTCCCCTCGAACGCCGCCGACTGGAAGCTCTGGCCGCTGCCGCTGCCGGAGCCGCGCTTGACGCCCCTGGTCTCCTGCGAGACTTGGGGCGGACCCGACCACCACCGGAGCTACCAGCGCTGGTTCTTCGCGCACCTCCCGCGTCGAGCGGGGCGCGCTCCCGATGGTCGGCTCGCGAACTGGTGGGAGTACCTCTTCCATCTGAACGCGCACCCCGAGTCGCGCGGGCGCTGAGGGAACGCTCGGGGCTTCGTCCGCCGCGGAATGTCGGCTCGCACGGCACCCTCGCGGCGCGCTTTGCGTCTTTCCCGGCCACACCGATCGTTCGTCAGCGGTACCACCGACGTCGACGATCTCCCCCGGGATCTCCGGAGTCGCGCGTGCGCGCCGTCCGCGATCCGCATTGATCCCGAGTCCGCTCCCCGCTCAAGTACCCGCCCTCGAGGAGTCCCCGTCATGCACCTCCGCACTGGCCTGCTCGTATTCGCGCTGTCCCTCGGCGCTCCCGCTCTCGCCTCGGCCCAGAGCCTGCTCGGCCTCGACACCGGCACCGGAGCGCTGCCCGTCCCGCGCATCCACGAGTTCCTGCGCGACTGCACGGCGCTCGCGATCTGCGACTCGACGAGCCTCGCGAACCCGATCGCCGACCCCGCGGGCGGCATCGCCTACGGCACCTGCACGGGCAACGTCTACACGACCGACGGCTTCTTGCTCGTCGCGACCGACCTCAACTGCAACGGCATCTGCCGCGTGGTGATCCCGCAGATCGCCACCAGCGGCTGGACCGGGATGGCCGTCGACGAGGACGCGGGCCGCATGTACTTCACCGATGCGGTGCACGTCGGCTACTACGACTTCCGCCCTTGCCAGTTCGGGAACCTCGGCGACTTCTGCCGCCTGCCCGCTGGCCTGAACTCACCGCTCACCGGCGTCGAGCTCGACCCTTCGAATGGCAGCCTCTGGGTCTGCGACGCCACCGGTCAGGTCGCGAACTTGGTACTCGGCGGCGGCCAATGTCGCGTGCGCCAGATCTTCCGCGTGCTCTGCCAGGGCGCGACGGCGCCGCTCTCGCTGCGCGGCATCACCCTCGATCCGTGCGCACGCGCGCTCTTCGTGACCGATGACCAAGGCACCGTGTTGACCCTCGACACCGCGGGGAACGTGCAGAACTGCTGCCGCTACGCGCGCGTGCAGCCGGCGCGCCACCTG
Source organism: Planctomycetota bacterium (assembly GCA_016719295.1). Lineage (GTDB taxonomy): Bacteria > Planctomycetota > UBA1135 > UBA1135 > JADKAF01 > JADKAF01. The sequence continues at coordinate 2,834,914 of JADKAF010000001.1, read as the reverse complement.
GTCGGCCTCGCGCGCCGTCCCGCGCCCGCGCGCCTCTTCGCTCAGGGCTGCTCCGGTCCGGGCTGCGCTCCGTGCCAGCCGCGGATCGGCGTCGCGGGCGAGCCGGTGATCGGGAGCCGTTGCTTCGGCATCACGCTGGATCAGGCGCCGCTCGGCGGCACCGCGGTCCTGATGCTGAACCTCGGCGGCCCCTGCACCCAGATCCCGATCGGCCTCTGCGGCCCGCTCGAGCTCGGCATCCCGAACTTCTTCTCGCCCGGCGTCGCGATCGGCGGGGGGCCCGGTGCATGCGGCGGTCAGGCGTCGTTCGCCCTCCCGATCCCGAGCAACTACCTGCTCTGCGGCCTGCAGATCTGCGGGCAGTGGATCATGCTCTGCCCCGGTGGCGGGCTCGGCCTCAGCGACGCGGCTTCGATCGTGCTGAACTGAGCCGGCGAGAAAATCCGCTCCGCCCGTGCGACCTCGGACGGAGCGCATTGTTCCACGGGTAGGCTTGCTGCCGGGCCCCTCGGTGAGGGGCTTATTCACCTTCTCGTGGACGCACACACCCGTACCTTGATCGAGCGCGCCCAAGCGCGCGACGCCGCGGCGGCCGAGGAGCTCTTCGGTCGCTACCGCGAGCGCTTGCGGGCGGCGCTGAAGCGCCTCGTCCGCGGGCGCTACGCCGCCATCGCCGACAGCGAGGACGCGGTGCAGGACGCGCTGATGAAGGCTTTCGCGAAGCTCGAGCACTTCGAGTACCGCGGCGAAGGCTCGTTCCTCGCCTGGCTCCTGCGCTGCGCCGAGAACGAGGTGCTGCAGCGCCTGCGTTCCCTCTCGGCGCAGAAGCGCGACGCCGAGCGCGTGCGCTCGCTCGACGGAGGTCGCGCTCCCGAGCTGGTCGCGGCCGGACCATCGCCTTCGCAGATCGCGGGGGGGAACGAGCTCGAGGAGCGCGTGCGCGCGGGGCTGGACGCGCTGCCGGAGCGCGAGCGCGAGGTGATCTTCCTCCGTCGCTATCTCGCGCTGGAGAACGAGGAGATTCGCGCCGAGCTCGGGCTGCCGACCGAAGGCGCGGTGCGCGCGCTGCTCTCGCGCGCGCAGGCGCGCCTCGCGCGCTGGCTGGAGGAAGGCCGCGCGGACACGGCCGCGCCGCGGAGCGACGCGCCGTGAGCTCGAACCCGTCGCGCGCGACGACCGCCGCCGACCTCGCTCCGTGCGAGGACCTGCTCGCACTCTACTTGGAGGAGCATCACGAAGGGCGCGGCGACTTCGAGGCCTTCTGCGCGCGCTTCCCCGAGCAGGCCGATGGGCTGCGCGCGCTGCACGCGCGCCTGCTCGCGATCGGCGAGCTCGACCTCGCGCCGACCGCCGCGCGCGCGGAGGCGAGTGCCACTCTGCAGCGCGTCGAGGAGTTCGAGCTCCTGCGCGAGCTCGGTCGCGGCGGGATGGGCGTCGTCTACGAAGCGCGCGATCGCGTGCTCGCGCGCCGCGTCGCGGTGAAGCTCCTGCCCGCGCATCGGCTCGTCCTCGGCGACGCGCGCCAGCGCTTCGAGCGCGAGGTCGCCGCCCTCTCGCGCCTCGCGCATCCGCACTTGGTCGCGATCTATCGCTCGGGCCTCGCCCACGAGCCGCCCTTCCTCGCGATGGAGCTCGTGCGCGGCGGCGTCTCGCTCGAGCAGCGCTTGCGCGCGCTGCATCGCGTGCCCTTCGCGCAGAGGCGCGTCGAGCACTTGCTCGGCGAGGTCAGCACGCGCCGCGCGACCAGCGCCTTCGCCGAAGCGACGACCGACCTCGAGGCGCCGCGGAGCGGCTCCAGCGGAACGCACGCGCGGGACGCGAGCTATGCGACCTGCGTCGCGCGCTTGCTCGCCGAGACCGCGGAGGCGCTCGAGCATGCGCATCAGAACGGTGTGCTGCACCGCGACGTGAAGCCGGCGAACCTGCTGATCGACGAGCGCGGCGCCGCGCGCCTCGTCGACTTCGGCGTCGCGCGGCTCGCGGACGAAGCGGCGCTCACCGCGACGGGCGGGTTCGCGGGAACGCCGCTCTACGCGGCGCCCGAGCAGATCTCGCGCGAGCACGGCGCGCTCGACGAGCGCACGGACGTTTACGCGCTCGGCGTCGTGCTCTACGAAGCGCTGGTCGGCGAGACGCCGTATGCGCTGCGCGACGGCGCCGACGCGCGCGAGATCTTCGAGGCCGTGCTGCGCGAGGTGCCAATGGACGCGCAGCGCCGCGAGCCCCTCGTGCCGTGGGAGCTCTCGGTGATCGCCGCGAAGGCGCTCGAGAAGCGAGCGGAGCATCGCTATCCCTCGGCCGCCGCGTTCGCCGCGGATCTGCGCGCCTTCCTCGCGCAACGCCCGATCGTCGCGCGCCCGCCGGGGCTCTGGCGCCGATGCGTGCAGGGCGCGCGGCGCCATCCCGCGATCGCGATCCCAGCCGCGACGGCGGCCGCTTCGCTCGTGCTCGCCACACTCTTCCTGCTCGGGCGCGACGTGCTGCGCTGGCGCGCGCTCGAGAGCGAAGGGCAGGCGTATCTCGCCGCGCTGCCCGCGCGCGCGGCTGAGCTGCGGGACAGCTTCGACGCGCTCGCCTCCGCTCATCGCCGCCTCGACGAGCTCGCCGCCGCGGCGCACGAGCGACCGCTCGACGCGGAGGAGCGCGCCGAGCGCGCGCGCCTCGGCGCGAGCGGAACCTCGCTGCGCGACGCCGCGCAGGCGCTGCTCTGGCAGCGCTTCGAGGAGCTGCAGGGCTTCGCTCCGGTGCTCGACGAGGGAGAGCGCGCGCGAGCGAGCCGGGCCTTGCTCGAGCCGGGGCTCGCCTTCGCGCGGGAAGCGGGCAGCACGGAGCTGGAGAGCGATCTCCTGCGCCTCGTCGGCTCGGGCGCCGCGCCGCGTGCGGAGGCGCGCGCAAGGCGCTCGTTCGCGCTCGCCGTGACGCCGGCGGAGGCGCGCGTGCATCTCTTCCGCTACGTCGAGGAGCGCGAGCTCGCACCCGCGAGCTGGCAGAGCGAGCGCCTGCTGCCGGTGCCTTGCGATCGCGAAGGACGCTCGCTCGGCTTTCCCGCGGAGGCCGCGTGGACGCCGGGGAAGAGCTACCCCGTCGATCCCGCGGATCCCGCGGGACCGCGCACCCTCTACCCGCTCTTCGCCGTCGCCGAGGGCAGCTTCGCGCTCGACCAGCTCCCGGGCACCCTGCCCGTCGGCTCGTACCTGCTCTGGATCCGCGCCGAAGGCTACGTCGACGCGCGCGTTTCGCTCTACCTCGATGCGCGCCTCGACGCGCACGAGCCCGCGCTCCGCGCGCAGCTCGATCGCGTGGGCGAGGTGCCCGCGGGCTTCGTGCGCCTCGAAGGGACCCCGTTCCTCTCCGGCGGCGATCGCGGGCGTTCGATCCAAGCGCCGCCGCTCTCGCTGCGCGAGATCCAGCCGTTCTACCTCGCGCGGACGGAGCTTTGCTTCGACGCGTACTTGGAGGTCCTGCGCTGGAAGCGCTCGCGCGGCGGCTCGATCGCGAAGCACCTGCCGCGCGATTGGCGGCAGGAGAGCGAGCCCGCGCCGTGGAGCATCGACCCGCAGACGCTCGCGATCTCGCCGCCCGAGCTGGGCGCGCTGCCGGTCTGCTCGATCCGCTACGAAGATGCGCTCGCGTGGTGCGCGTACGCCACCGAGCGCGAAGCGGAGCGCGGCTCGCCGTGGATCTACGAGCTGCCGTGGGCGCTCTCGTGGGAGCTCGCCGCGCGCGGCGCCGACGGGCGCATCTTCGCGTGGGGGAGCGGCTTCGATTGGGCGAGCTGCTCGGGGCAGCTCACCGATTCCTCGGCCCCCGCACCTCTCCTGCCGCGACCGGCCGGATGTTGCCTCGGCGACGAGAGCCCCTATGGGATCTCGGATCTCACGGGCAATCTGGAGGAGTTCGTCTATCGCGACGATCGCCAGGACCCGCGTGCCACGCCCGGCGTGAAGGGCGGCGGCTTCCTGCGCTCCGATCCCATGAGCTACCGCTTGCCCCGCTTCGTCACCTACTTGCCCGAGCCTTCTCGCGGCACGGGCTTCCGGCCGGCGCTCCGCCGCCGCGACATGCCCGCGCAAGGGCGTCGCGGCGAGGAACCCCGCACTCTCGCTTTCGAGCCGCGTCATGATTGAGTCCACCACCCGCATGGCGCGTTCGTTCGCGCTGATCTGCGCGCTCGCGCAGGCGCCGATCGCCGCACAAGAACTCTGGGCCCTCTGCGATGGTCCGCCGCCGCTCGGCTGGGCCTGGTGCGCGTGCGAGCTCACCAGCGACGGGCGGAAGTGGGTCTGCTACGACGAGTGGGGCACGGGAATCCCGGGGCTCCCGCCCTCGACGCCCGAGGACAACGCTCGCTCGAAGCCGTTCTTCCTGCCCGCGAACCTGCCGCAGCCGGGCCTGAACGTCATCACCACCGACCTGCGCGCCACGATCGGTGGTGCCCGTCGGCTCCGCGTCTTCCGCGGCTGGGACGCGAACGGGAACCACATCGTCGAGACCAGCGAGCGCGTCGAGTTCTGCGACGCGAGCACCCTGCTCGGCGTCGGGCGCGTGCTCGAGGTCTCGATCGACGAGACGCGGCTCGGGCGCGTGCGCGTCTACTTCGCGGTCGAGGACGGCGGCCTCGTCGTTGCCGAAGACCTGGATGGCGACGGCGTCGCGCAATCGCCCGGCGAGCTGCGCGTGGCGTTGGGCGCGACTTCGCTGCGCAGCGTTCCGGGCGCGAACGCCACCGTCACCATGGACTACCGCGCGTTCGAGCGCATCGCCTCCTCGCGCCGCACGAGCGGCAACGCGCGCCTCCTCGGTTGGGAGGCGAACGACCTCTGCGTCTACGAGCTCGAGGACCTGAACGGCGATGGCGACTACGCCGATGCGAGCGAGCGCCGGAACCTCTTCAACGCCGCGGCCGTGCTCCAGTCGGCGAACACCTATGCGCCCGTGCGCAGCGGCTGGGAGCTCAACGCCGACGTCGCGACGGGCGTGCTGCCGAGTGCCTTCGACACGCGGCGCCTCACGGCCTCGCTCGGCGCGATCGCGTTCACCACGCAGCCGATCGCGGTGAACCCCGCGGGCCACGCCTACTACTTCGCCTCGACGCTCACCGACGACCTCACCGGCACCACGCGCTCGGGCTTGATCTACCGCGGCATCGACAGCAACGCGGACGGCGACGTGAACGACGCGGGCGAGGTCTCGCTCTTCTACGACCCGCGCCGCGCGAGCTCGATCCGCTATCCGATCCGCCGCGTGCTCGACGTCGTCGCCGACGGCCTCGACTTCATCGTGCTGCAGGACAACGGGCCGCTCGCGGCCAACAACCGCCCGCTGCCGACCTGCTGGAAGCTCCGCGATCTCAATCTCGACGGCGATGCGATGGACGTGGGCGAAGCGACGCTGCTCTTCACCGCCCGCAAGAACGACCCGCTGCCGACCGAGCTCGAGCGCGTGCCGAGCGGGCTCACGCCGCGGCCCGCGGCCGTGCACTACGGCTGGGCCTGCGGCGGTTCCACCGGCCTACCGCAGCAGCGCAGCTCCGGCTTGCCGCAGATCTGCAGCCCGACGCCGCTCTTCGCGGGGATCTCGAACGCGCCCGCGAATGCGCAGGCCGGTCTCTTGCTCGGGTACTCGCGCGAGCTGCTCGGCAGCACGCGCCTCCTGCCGCTGCCCCTCGGCTTCAGCGGCTGCTGGCTGCTGCAGTCGGCGGACATCGCACTGCCCGGCTTCACCAGCGCGACGGGGACCGCGCAGTGGAATCTCGGCACCGTGCCCTGCGATCCGCTGCTCGCCGGCGCGCAGATCTACACGCAGGCTTTTGCCTTCGATCCGCAGGGGAGCTCACCGCTGGTGCTTACGGATGGCGTTTGGTGGCACGTTGAACTCTAGCGGGCCCGCTCGGCGCTCTTGCCACTCCCGATGACATGTCCAGGCGCAGACCGTGGCCTTTGTGGTGGTCTTGGGACCTGGAGCTCAGCTCGCACCTGGAAAAGCGGATGATCCAGCGTGACTGCTCCGAGACCGACCTCCGCCAGATGATCCATGACGCCGAATCCCTCGTTGGCGATCCGGAGCCAGGCCGCTGGCGCTGCATCACGAAGTTCCGTGGTAGAACTTGGATCGTGATCCTCGAGCCCGATGCCAGTCAGAATCTGATCGTAGTGATTACCGCGTTCCAAGCATGACGACCAACCCTTCGCCCTTCCTGGAGGTCACCTACCGCCGGGGGAAGCCCCTCGCGGCGTACCTCTACTTGCGCCGTCGCGGCGAGGGACACAGCGCGAAGACGATCGATGTCGGGAACGGCATGATCCTGGACTTGGCCGCGGACGGTCGGCCCATCGGTGTCGAGATCTCGGCCCCGTCGCACTTCGATCTCCGGCTGCTGAATGAAGTGCTAGCCGCCTATGGCGTTCCGCCGGTGGGTGAGAACGAGATCCGCCCGATCCCAGGTTGAGCGTGTCGCAGCGACGGCGCCGAGCCACTCGGACTCAGTGCCGAATCCCCACCTGCGCCAACATCCACGCGTACTCGAAGGCCTTGTCCTTCCAGCGATCGTAGCGCCCCGACGCGCCGCCGTGGCCGGCGGCCTCGAGCTTGCACTTGAAGTGCAGGGCGTTGCGGTCGGTCTTCAGGGAACGGAGCTTCGCGACGTACTTCGCGGGCTCCCAGTACATGACTTGGGAGTCGTTGAAGCTGGTGGTGACGAGAATCGCGGGGTAGGCGCCCCGCTTCAGGTTGTCGTAGGGGCTGTAGGAGAGCATGTACTCGAACGCGGGCTTCTCGTTGGGATTGCCCCACTCGAGATACTCGCCGACGGTGAGCGGCAGGCTCGCGTCCATCATCGTGTTCATGACATCGACGAAGGGCACGGCGGAGTGGACGGCGCGGAAGAGGTCGGGGCGCAGGTTCACCACCGCTCCCATCAGCAGGCCGCCGGCGCTGCCGCCCTCGATCATCAGGAGCTCGGGCTTCGTCCAACGCTGGGCGACCAGGTGCTCCGCGCAGTCGATGAAGTCGGTGAAGGTGTTCCGCTTCTTCATCAACATGCCGTCCTTGTGCCAGCGCTCGCCCATCTCGTCGCCGCCGCGGATGTGCGCGATGGCGAAGACGACGCCGCGGTCGAGGAGCGAGAGGCGGTCGCTGTCGAAGGTGGCGGGCATGCCCGAGCCGTAGGAGCCGTAGGCGTAGAGCCAGAGCGGGCGCGGTGATCTCGGCGTCGTGCGGCGCGCGTAGACGATCGAGAGCGGCACGCGGACACCGTCGCGCGCGGTGGCCCAGAGACGCTCCGAGGCGTAGCTCGCGGGGTCGTAGCCGCCGAGGATCTCGGTCGACTTCCGGAGCTCTCGCTCGAGGGTCGCGAAGTCGATGTCGTAGACCGAGGGCGGGCTCACCAGCGACTGGTAGCTCACGCGGTAGCTGCTCGAGCGGAACTCCGGCGTGCCGCCGGGGAAGGCCGCGTAGACCGGCTCGGGGAAGGCGATGTCGCGCCACGTGCTCTTCGCGAAGTCGAGCACGCGGAAGCGCGTGAGCCCTTCCTGATCTTCGATGGCGACGCCGAAGTCGGCGAAGGGCTCGAAGCCGCTGAGCAGGACCTCGGCGCGGTGGGGGATCAGCTCCTCACACTTCTCGAGATCGGTGGCGGTCGTCGGCACGCGCACGAGGCGGAAGTTCTCGGCGCCCTTGTTGGTGCGCACGTAGAAGGAGCCGTCGCGGTGCTCGAGGCTGTACTTGTGGCCCTTCTCGCGCGGCAGGAAGGCGCGGAACTCGCCGCGCGGCGCGCTCGAGTCGAGCACGCGCGTCTCCCAGGTGTCGGTGCTGATCGCGCCGAGCAGGAGATAGCGCTCGTCCTTCGTGCGATCGACGCCGAGGTTGAAGAGCTCATCCTTCTCGTCGTACACCAGCTCGGCCTTGCCGCCGAGCTCGAGGCGCCAGAGCTGGTTCGAGCGCTTCGTCACCGGATCCTCGGTGACGTAGAAGAGCGTCTTCGAGTCGGCGGCCCACTCGACCGCGGTCACGCGCTGCGCGAGATCGGCGCGCAGCTCGCCGGTGACCAAGTCCTTCACGTGCAGCGTGTACTGCCGGAAGCCCGTGATGTCGGTGCTGTAGGCCAGCAGGCGATCGTCGTCGCTCACCGCGCGCGCGCCGATGCCGAGGTAGGCGAGGCCCTGCGCCATCGCGTTCGGATCGAGCAGCACCTGCTCCGGTGCACCTTCGTTCTCGCGGCGGCAGTAGAGGGAGTACTGCTGGCCGGAGATCGTGCGCGCGTAGTACTCGTAGGCGCCCATGCGCACGGGGAGGCCGAGATCGGTCTGCTTCACCCGGCCGACCATCTCGGCGTAGATCTTCTGCTGCAGCGGTGCCAGGCCGCGGGTCTGCGCGGCGGTGTACTCGTTCTCCGCGCGGAGGTAGGCGACGACCTCGGGACTCGTTTTCTCGCGCAGCCAGAAGTACGGGTCGTCGAACTTCCGCCCGTGCCACTCCTGCACGTGCTCGACGCGCTTCGCGACGGGCGGGGCGACGGGGTCCTGGACGAGGCCGGCGAGGGCGAAGAGCAGCAGCGAGAGATGGTGTTCCATGGCGCCGCGAAGCATCGCCGGTCGGCTGGCGCGATTGAAGTCGGCAGGCGCCTTTCTCGCCGCGATTCGCGCTCGCGAGCGCGCCTCGTTCAGGCCGGCGCGGGGTAGGAGCGGATCCCGCTCTCCAGGTTGTAGACCCGCTGGAAACCGCGCGAGCTGAGCAGCGCACACGCGGCGGCCGAGCGACCGCCCATCGCGCAATAGACCAGCACGGGGGCCTCGCGCGAGAGCGAGGAGAGCTCCGCTTCCAAGCGATCGAGTGGGAGCGAACGCGCGTTCGGGAGGTGGCCGCCGGCGTACTCGAGGGGGGAGCGAACGTCGAGCATCAAGAGCTCCGGTGTCGCCGCGACCAGCTCCGCCGCCGCGGCACCGTCGAGATCCTGGAAGCTGGGCTCGGGCTCCGCTGCGAGTGGCGCTGTCGCCGGGGAGCGGCGGCGCAGGGTGAGCAGGGCGAGCAACGCGAGGGCCGACAGAGCGAGCGCGACGTAGAGCGGCATGGAGCGACGGGGTTGTGAGGAGCGGCGCTTCCCTCTGGGACGCCTGCGCGCGTGCGACAAGGGGTCTCCTGCGAGAGCTCTTCGCTCTCGACGCGGCTCGGGAATCGGTCGATGCTCAGCGCATGCTCTGCGCCTCGCTCGCCTTCGCCTCCCTCGCGCTCGCCGCGCTCCCTTCCGCGCTGCCGGGAGAAGGAGCAGGAGAGGACGAGTCCGTCGAGCAGCACTGGAGCTTCCGTCCGCTGCGCCGCCCCGCGGTTCCGGCCTCGGATGCGGCGCACCCCGTCGATGCGTTCCTCGATTCGGCGCGCGGCGCCGCCGGGATCGCGGCGGCGCCGCCGGCCGATCCCCGCAGCTTCGCGCGGCGTGCGTACCTCGACGTGATCGGGCTCCCGCCGTCGCCCGAGGAGGTCGCCGCCTACGTCGCGGCGGCGGCGCGCGACGAGCGCGCCGCGCGAGCGGCGCTGATCGAGCGCCTGCTCGCGAGCCCGCGCCACGGCGAGCGCTGGGCGCGGCACTGGCTCGACGTCGTGCGCTTCGCCGAGAGCGACGGCTTCGAGACGAACCAGCCGCGGCCGAACGCGTGGCCCTATCGCGACTACGTGATCCGCGCCTTCAACGAGGATCTGCCGTTCCCGCGCTTCGTGCGCGAGCAGCTCGCAGGCGATCAGCTCGGCGTCGACGAGGCGACGGGCTTCCTGGTCGGGGGCCCGTGGGATCGCGTGAAGTCGCCGGACCCCGTGCTCACCGCGAACCAGCGCGCCGACGAGCTGCACGACATGGTCGCGACGACGGGCAGCGCGTTCTTGGGGCTCACGGTCGGCTGCGCGCGCTGCCACGATCACAAGTTCGATCCCATCTCGCAGCGCGATTACACGGCGCTGGTCGCGGTGTTCGCGGGCGTGCAGCACGGCGAGCGTCCGCTCGCGAAGCTGCGCGAAGCCCGCGCGGCCGAGCTCGCGGCACTGGAGCCCGAGCTCGCCGAGCTCGAGCGCGCGCTCGAGGAAGCCGAGCCGCTCGCCGATCCCGCGAGCTCCTCGCCGCGCCGCGCCGCGGTGAGCTCGAAGCGCAACACGGAGCGCTTCGCCCCCCGGCTCGCGACGGCGCTGCGCTTCGAGATCGAGCGCACGAACAGCGGCTCCGAGCCCTGTATCGACGAGCTCGAGCTCCACGACGCGCAAGGGCAGAACCACGCGCGCGCAGCGCGGGTCGTCTCCTCGGGCGACTATGCCGGCGACCCGCAGCATCGCCTCGAGCATCTCTGCGACGGCATCGTCGGCAACGCGAAGAGCTGGATCTCGAACACGCCCGGTCGCGGCTGGGTCGAGCTCGAGCTCGCCGCCCCGGCCGTGGTCGAGCGTGTGGTGTGGGGGCGCGATCGCGAGGCTCGTTTCGCCGATCGCACCGCGATCGATTACCGCATCTCGCTGCGCGACGACGCCGGTTCCTGGGGCGAGGTCGCGAGCGCGTGCGATCGCGCGAGCGAGTCGATGCCGCTCACGGGGCCGCTCGCCGAGCTCTCACGTGAACATCGCGAGCTGCATGCTCGCGTCGCCGAGCTGCGCGCCGTTCCGCAGGTCTACGCCGGGCGCTTCGAGGCGCCGCCTCCGACGCAGCTCTGCCACCGCGGCGATCCGATGCAGCCGCGCGAGCGCGTCGCTCCCGGCGGCATCCGTTCGCTCGCCGGCTTCGAGCTCGCCGAGGAGGCGCCGGAGGCCGAGCGTCGAGCGGCCCTCGCGGAATGGATCGTCGCGCGCGAGAACCCGCTGCCCGCACGCGTGATCGCGAATCGGCTGTGGCATTACCACTTCGGCAACGGGCTGGTCGCGACGCCGAGCGACTTCGGCCGCAACGGCGCCCGCCCTGCGCATCCGGAGCTGCTCGACTGGCTCGCGTGCGAGCTCCTGGACCATGGCGGCTCGCTGAAGCATCTCCATCGCCTGCTACTCACGAGTGCCGCGTACGCGCGCAGCAGCCGCATCGACGATCTGGCCCACGCGCGCGACGGGAGCAATCGCCTGCTCTGGCGCTTCTCCCCGCGCCGCCTCGAAGCGGAAACGCTGCGCGATGCCTTGCTCAGCGTGAGCGGCGAGCTCGATCTCCGCATGGGCGGACCGGGCTTCGACCTCTTCGAGCCGAACGACAACTACGTGAAGGTCTACCGCACGAAGGAGCGCGCTCTGCCCGGGGATCTCCGGCGCATGGTCTATCAGGCGAAGCCGCGCTCCGAGCTCGACACGCTCTTCGGCGTCTTCGATTGCCCCGACGCGGGGCAGATCCAGCCGCAGCGGAACGCGAGCACGACGCCGCTGCAGTCGCTGGCGCTCTGGAACAGCCGCTTCGTGCTCGAGCGCGCGGAGGCCTTCGCCGCACGCGTGCGGCGCGAGCTCGCCGAGCGGCCCGCGAGCGGGAACGCCGCCGAAGTGCGGCGCGCGTATGCGCTCGTGTTCGCGCGCTCGCCTGAGCCCGAGGAAGAAGGCGCGGCGCTCGCCTTGGTCGAGCAGCACGGTCTGGCCGCGCTCGCGCGCGTGCTGCTGAACTCGAACGAGTTCGTGTTCCTGCCATGAGCCGCGACGCATGCGAGCTCTCCGCGCTCGGGCGCGCGTTCCTCGATCGCCGGTCGTTCCTCGGCGGCGCCGCGAACGGGCTCGCGGGCATCGCGCTCGGCGCCTTGCTCGGTCGCGAGCGCCTGCTCGCGCGCGAGGAACCCATTCGTCCGCGCATCGACCCCTCGCAGCCGCACGCTGCGCGCTCCCCGCACTTCGCGCCGCGCGCGCAGCGCGTGCTGCTCGTCTTCTGCTCGGGCGCGCTCTCGCACGTCGACACCTTCGATTGGAAACCCGAGCTCGTCCGACGCCACGACACGCCGCTCCCCGGCGGCGCGGGCCTCGTCACCTTCCAAGGCGAGAACGGGAATCTAATCCGCCCGCTCTGGGAGTTCCGCCCGCGCGGAGAGAGCGGCAAGCGGACGAGCGAGCTCCTGCCGCGCATCGGTTCTCTAGCCGACGAGCTCTGCTTCGTGCATTCGATGACCGCGAAGTCGAACACGCATGGCCCGGCCGAGAACCAGATGGCCACCGGCTACACGCTCGATGGCTTTCCGAGCATGGGTGCTTGGGTGAGCTATGCGCTCGGGAGCGCCTGCGACGACCTGCCGGCGTTCGTCGCGCTGCCGGATCCGCGCGGCGTCCCGCAGATCGGCACGCGGCAGTGGGCCGCGGGCTTCCTGCCGGCGGCGTTCCAGGGGACGCCATTCCGCGCCGACGAGCCGATCGCGCATCTCGCGACGCCCGCTGTCATCGCGCCCGCGGAGGAGCGCGCCTCGCGCGAGCTCCTGCGGCGGCTGAACGAGCGCCATCTCGAGCAGCACCCCGGCGACACGCAGCTCGCCGCGCGCATCGCGAGCTACGAGCTCGCCTCGCGCATGCAGCTCGCCGCGGCCGAGGTGAGCGATCTCTCTCAGGAGACGCGCGCCACGCGCGCGCTCTACGGCGCGGACGACGCCGGCAATCCCCTGAAGGCCCGCTTCGCGCAGAACTGCCTCCTCGCGCGGCGCCTGCTCGAGCGCGGCGTGCGCTTCGTGCAGCTCGTGAATGGTGCCTATGCGATGGGCGAAGGCGTGGGCAACTGGGACGGGCACAAGACCCTGAAGGCGCAGTACGAGGTGCACGCGCCGATCCTCGACCAGCCCGTCGCGGGGCTGCTCATCGACTTGAAGCAGCGCGGATTGCTCGACGACACGCTGGTCGCATTCGTGACCGAGTTCGGGCGCATGCCGACCTTCCAGAAGGGGGCCAGCGGTCGCGATCACAACCCGCACGGCTTCACCGTCTGGCTCGCGGGCGCGGGGGTGAAGCGCGGGTTCTCGTATGGAGCCACCGACGAGTTCGGCCATCGCGCGGAGGTCGATCCCTGCACGATCTACGACCTGCACGCGACGATCCTGCACCTGCTCGGGCTCGACCACGAGCGGCTCTCGTTCTATCACGACGGCATCGAGCGGCGGCTGACGGACGTGCACGGCGAGGTGCTGCGCGGCGTGCTCGCCTCGTGAGCGGAGCGGCGGCTCCCGAACACGTCACCTGATCCGTCGGGCTGACGGCGTGGCAAGGAGCGGGCAGAATCTCGCGGCCGCATTCCCTCTTGGTTCGGTGTGCCGCTTTCGGATCGCCACATGTCTGCAGCCCCCGAGGAACCTCCCATGCGATTCGTGAAGGCCTTCGTCCCGCCCGAGGTCTTGGCCTGGCGCAAGCGAATCGGCGCGGATCGCCGTGACGAGATGTGGGATGGCGTGCTGCACATGGCCCCTGCTCCGCAGGCGGAAGCGAGGAAGCGGTTCATCGGGAACGATCTCCGTCGTGGGTAGGGCGAGAGCGCGCAGCGTTACGCAGCGCTTTCGCGCTCGACACGGGTTCGCCGGCAGAAAGCAGAGCTAGTCCTCAAACAAGCGCGTGCAGGTTCGCCGGCAAGCCTCGGTGCAGATGGCGTACCTGCGCGCGCTTGTTTGAGGACTAGCCGCCGACGGCGCGGTGGGGGATCCATGGGCAAGAGCGATGCCAGCTCGGCGCCGGAGACGGACGAGGGACCGATCTCATGGTCCGGTACGCAGCTCCGTTCGAATCGAGCGCCGCGGAGAGATCCGGCGCCGCCGCCTCGCGTGGATGCGGGCGCGCGCGCAGCGATGGATGGCGCTCGAGCAAGGTCGAAGGGGCGCTCGCCGGCACGCCGTCGCGCAGGCTCCCTCTCTGGACCGCCTTGACCAGGACCTGGCGGGATCGGCCCAGGGTCTGCCTCACAACCATGATGGGAGCGGACCCCGGGCCGGATGAGTGGTCTGGCCGCCGGACCCTGCGGATCTTCGGCTGGCGCCTCCTATCCCGCCATGCACGGCATCGCGCGGGCTCGATCAAGGCGCCGTGGGCTCGCGGCGGTCCCTACTTGGAGATCGTCCCGGAAAAGGCGAACTCACCCGTGCTGGTGGCTAGGTTGGCCGTGCCCTGCATCGACGTGCTGCCGGTTGCCCCGTGGAAGCGGCCGGTGCCGCCGGTGAACGTCTGCGTGCCAGAGAACGTGATGACGCCACTGGCGTTCGGGGCCGAAGCCGTGCCGGAATAGTGCGCGAACAGGCGGTCTCCGTTCGCGGCGATGTAGGTCGTAGATCCGAACTGCACGGTCGGGGTTCCCGTCATGTCGACCGTGTGCGTCGAGGAGCCGACGGTCAAGCCCAGATGCGAGGCGATCCCTTGGCTGTCGATCGACAGCGAGAACACGCCGGGAGTCGCGGTGGGCGTGAGGACGAACGAGGTCGTGAACTTGCCCTCGATCGGGAGGAATCGCTGTGCCGTAGCCGGCGTGGCCGACAGGCCGAGAGCGAGAGCGAGGGCGGTAGCGGCGAGAAGGTGTCTGCTGCGAATCATCGCATTGCTCCTGACGACCTGGACGGTCGTCGCTCATAGATACATACCTGCTGATGCAGGGGCGCTGCGCCTACGAATGGTTCGCAGGCTTCGGCGCTCCCAGAGTGTGTTGCGAGATCCGGCTTGTTGCAAGGGCCGGGGGAGGAATAGGAAGCTGCAACTTCCCGATGCGAAGCGCTCTCCGGAGGTGTCGATCGTACTCGTCTCCCATTCCGAATCGAATGCTTACCGTGCGGAGGATGGGACTCCGCCGTGGTGAGGGATAAGAAAGCCAAGCTGCCGTTCCGCATGGTTCGCTATCCCCGTAGATAAGTTGAGCTGCCGAGACCGCTCTCGACTTGGAGTGGGCCTGCGTGGGGTGGGACACACGGGCCTGACGTGAAGCGCAGACGAAGGTGACGGCGCTCCGTCCATCGTCTCGAGGCCATGGCTCGAGCACGACGGCCGCGTTCGAAGGCCTTGCTCGGCGTCGCTAGGGTGCCGATCATCTGCAGAGCGCGTGCCTCACAGGCGCGCGTTGCCGCTCGGCTACGCGCTTCCCCGAGCAGGCGCTCCGCGAGCCCGTCGGGGGATCGGGCATCGACCCTCGGCTTCCCGAAGGGCGGCGCGTCGAGATGCGAGACGGAGAGGGATGACCATCGGAACGGCACCGCGCGGCGTCGCTCTCGATTGGTCGCGATGCCGGATCGGCGGCGAATCCCGGCGCAGTTGTTCGCTCACGCGGTCTCGCTATCATCTGCGCTCCTCCTTTTCGACGGTTCCCTTCATGCGCCTCTTCGCCACGCTCTGCCTCTCGCTCTCCACCCTCGCTCTCGGCTCGTGCAGCCCCGCTCCGGGCGGCGTCACGAAGACCTCGGCCGACTCCTTCGCGACGGCCCTCTTCGAGCGCCTGAAGAAGATGGGGCCCGCGGTCGAGGTCGCGAACGAGAAGGGCGGCGAAGGCAGCTACTTCTCGCGGGACATCTCGTACCAGATCCCCGCGGACAAGATCGTGGCGGGGCGGCTCGGCGAGTACGTGCGCGAGATCCTGCCGGGCTGGCTCGAGTATCAGAACGCCGCCCAGAAGAACGTCCGCGGCACGGGCCCGAAGGTCACGCTGAACTGCGGCAACGCCGACGCGCATCTCGTCGTGGACGTGATCGCGCGCCCGGTCGAGTCGGTGGTCTACATCGACGTGCTGATCCGCGGCATCGAGTGAGCTCGTGGCTCGACGCAAGACGCCGAGCGAGCCCGAAGCCGGAGAGCTCTGGAAGGACGAGGAGTTAGCGCGCCTGCAGCGTGCGCTCCTCGCATGGTACGACGCGAGTCGCCGCAATCTCCCGTGGCGCCGCACGCGCGATCCCTACGCGATCTGGCTCTCCGAGGTGATGCTGCAGCAGACGCGCGTCGAGGCGGTGATCCCGTACTACGAGCGCTTCCTCGAGCGCTTCCCCGACGTCGCATCGCTCGCGGCGAGCCCGATCGAGAGCGTCCTGCCCTACTGGTCCGGTCTTGGCTACTACCGCCGCATCCGGAACTTCCACGCCGCGGTGCGCGAGGTCGCGGAGAGCTACGGCGGCGCCGTCCCGAGCGACGAGCGCTTCGCCGAGCTCCCCGGCGTCGGGCCCTACACGCAGGCCGCGGTGCGCTCGATCGCGTTCCAGGTCCCCGTGCCCTTGATCGACGGCAACGTGGAGCGCGTGCTCGCGCGGCTCCTGCTCTGCCGCGACGAGGTGAAGAAGGCGAGCACGCAGAAGCGCTTCCACGCCTTCCTCGAGCGCTGGCTCGATCGCTCCCGCGCCGGCGACTTCAACCAGGCGCTGATGGAGCTCGGCGCGACCGTCTGCACGCCGCGCTCGCCGCGCTGCTCCGCCTGCCCGCTCGAGGCTTCCTGCCGAGCGCATCGCTTCGGCGCCCAGGAGGAGCTCCCGCGCTTGCCCGAGCGCGTGCCTTCCGTCGATGAAGCCTGGGTCGTGCTCGTGCTGCGCCGCGGGGAGGAGCCCGGCGAAGTCTGGCTCGAGCCGCGCGAGGAGCGCGGCCTGATGCAGGGGCTCTGGGAGTTCCCGACCTGGATCGGCCTCGAGCGCCGCGCGCTCGCGCGCGCGCTCGCGGCGACACCGTCCGGCGCCTTCGCGCTGCTGCGCGAGCGCGGCGTGGAGCACGCCTACGAGCTCGGTCGCGAGCGCCACTCGATCCTGAACCGCCGCATCCGCGCCGAGATCCTGGAGCTGCCGCTGCCCGCGCGCGCGCCGAAGCCGTCGCCGCAGGGGCGCTGGGTGAAGCTCGAGCAGGTCTCCGAGCTGCCGATCGGCGGGTTCACGAAGAAGGTGCTGCGCCGACTCGGAGAGTGAGCAAGCATTGCTCACGAACGCACTGCAGCGCCGTCAGGCGCTGCGCCAGCAAAGTTCGCTGCAGCGCCGTCAGGCGCTGCGCCAGCAATGATCTGAGAGGCTGTAGGCTCGATTCCTGCTCAGCCTCTCAGCGATCCCGCGTGAGCTCGAGCTGCGCGGCTTCGAGCTCCGCCGCATCGAACGCGAGCTCGAGCTCCGGATCGTTCGCGCCGGCCGGGATCTGGACGCGCGCCTCCAGCGCCGGCCGCGCTTCACCTCGCACGAAGCGCTCGCCGTTGCGGAGCTGCAGGAACCAGCGCAGCTCGTAGCTCCCGGGGCAGGGCACCTGGAGCGTCGCACGCTCGCCGACGAGCTCGACGCTGTCCACGGGCTCTCGGCCGACGGCGCGGCGGAGCTCGTCGCTCGGGAGCTCGATGGGCCAGAGCTCCGCGAAAATCTCCATCGCTGCCGCGGGGCGAGGCGCCCCGTTGCGCAGGCGCACGACGACCGCCTGCCCGCGCGAGACCTGCAGCGTCTGCGGATCCATCTGCCACGAGCAGGGCTGAGGACGGAAGCCCGGCGCGGCGAGGAGGAAGCGTTCATGCTCGCGAGCGCAGAGCAGCTCGACCTCGCCTTCCGCGCTGCTCCTGGCGAAGTAGCACTCGCTCGTGACGCCTGCGCCGAGGGGAGCGAAGCGCAACGCCGCACGCCGCAGCGGCGCTCCGAGATCGTCGATCAGGCGCGCGCGCAGGGTGCGAACGCGGCCGCGTAGATCGATCGCCTGTAAGCGGGGATCGCGCGTCAGGCCGCGCTCCTCGACGACGAGGTCGTCCAGCGCGAAGAGAACGATGCCGTTCCGCTCGATGCTCTCCTGATGCTTCCAGAGCTCGTGTCCCGAGGCTTCGACGAGCAAGCGATAGCGCCCGGCGGGGAGCGGCAGCTCGAAGCCGAGGTCCTTCCGGCGCAGCTCGCAATACCTGCGATAGCCATCCGCGCCGATGGCGTGGACGCGCAGCGAGCTCGACGAGAGCCCCTCGTCGAGCAGCACCGAGCCCGCGATGCCGCTGCGAGGCGGCAGCCGGAGTTCGAGAGCCAGCGCTTCCGCGGAGCCCGGAGTCAAGCCTGTGACCAGCGCGGTCTGTCGACCGTCGAGGAAGGTGCAGACCGCGAGGCGCTTACGCTCCGTCGCAGCACGGAGGGTGAACGAGCCGCTCTGGTCGGTGATGACGGAGAGCATCTCCTGGTAGGTTCCCGCGCGATGCGTGTAGAGCTCGGCGGAGACGGGTGCCATCGGCACGGGCTGTCCTTCGGCATCGCGCACGACGCCCGCCGCGATGATCGGGATCGCGGTGAGGCGGAGGTCACCGAGATCGACGGGGCCGACGGGCAACGGCAGCTCGCGCTCGATCGAGGCTCGCGCATCACCGAGTGCCCGCACCGTGAACTCGATCTCCAGGGCACCGCGGAGACTCGGCGCTCGATATCTCCAAGGATTGAAGCGGAAGCGCCCTTCGCTATCGGTGCGCGAGCCATCGCTCGCACCGAGCTGCCCGCCGCCGGCACCTTCGCGAATCCCGACCGAGAAGTCACTCGTGCGCACCGGCTCTCCATCCGGACCGATCAGCCGGCCCAGGAGGAAGGGGCTCCGCGGTCCGGGGAGGCACTCGAGGACGAGATGTTCCTCGGCGCGAACGGGACCGGTGAAGTGTCGCCAGGTGTCGATGCGTTCCACGCTCGGCCAGAACGGCTTCACCTCCAGCGCACATCCCAGCCCGACGAAGGGCAAGGAAACGCGACCGTTCGCGGTCGTGAGCATCTGCGGGGACAGGGCTTCCCACAGCAGCGGATCGGCCTCCAATGCCGTTCGTGAACCGGCCCGCAGCAGGACGGAGATGTCGAAGAGCGGCGCTCTCCCTTCCTCGTCGATGCAGACGATCTCGACGCTGCCGGTCTCGGGCAAGCGCAGCTCGATCGGCGGAAAGGGGATCTCCGTGCCGCGCCAGGTGTGCTCGACGGGCTCGGCCTGCGGGAATGCGAACGTGGCCGCGATCACCGCTTCCCGCTCCTCGATCCTCGCGCAGCTCGCGGCGAGATCGGCAGGGAAGAGCGCGAAGCCATCCGCCTTGGTGCTGCCGCTCCAGAGTACCGCTCCCTGGTATCTGCCAAGCGGAGCGCGATGCACCACGTGCACCGGGACTCCCGATCGAGGTGCGCCCGATCCATCGACGACGAGGATGCCGGGGCCTCGTGTGGCCGACAGCTCCGCGGGCGTCGCGCTCGCGGTGCTCGAGATGGGCTCGCGCACGACCAACGCCAGCTCGCTCGAGCCGGCGATCTCGCCTCCGTCCGCGGGTTTCGCGCTCTCGGTTCCTGCGATCGTCGTGCTCGGCGTCTCGCGAAGTCGCGCCGGCCAAGCGAGCCAGCTTGCAGCTCCGAGCGCGAGCAGCAGAGCTCCGAGGCTCATCACTTTCCCCTTCATCGTCAGCCCTCCGGCCAGCGCTGCGAACCAGGCGGCCGCCGTCTGCGCCGCGGCGCCCTCCGCGAGGAGCGCGCTCGGCGCGCTCGCGAGCGGCGCGAGCGCTGCTCTCCACTCGGATCCGCGACCGAAGCGCCGCTCCAGGCGCGAGCGCAAGCGGTTGCGGGCGCGGAAGAGGCGCGCGCGCATGGCCTCGGCGCTCACGCCGCTCTCTCGCGCGAGCTCGGCCGCCGTGCGCTCTTCGAAGTAGTGGCTCCAGAGCACGCGCGCATCTTCCTCGGGGAGCGCTCGCAGCTCTTCCAACAAGGATTGCGCGAGCGCGATGCGCTCCGCCGCGCTCTCCGTGCCGATGGCCGGCGCGACCTCGGGGCGTGCGGCCGCGCGCTCGCGCGCCCGAAGGCGTTGCTCCGCGCGGCGCCTTCGCAGCGCCTCGATGCGAGCCAGGCCGCGCAGCCAGGACCAGGAGCTCGCTCCGCGCGTCGGCTGCTTGGTCTGGCTCGCGAGCCAGACCTCCTGCAGCACGTCGTCGGCGGCGTGCTCCTCTCCGAGCAGCGCGACGACCAGTCCGCGCAGCGCGCGGATCTGTCGGAGCTGCTCATCGGGTGCTGAGGAGGGAACGCTCGTCATGGTCGCTCACCCCTCAGCCGTCGCCGGGGTGGAACCCGTTACGGAGCGCGCGTGATTTTTTCGGCCGGGGGGGCCGCTCGCTCCGCCGCGAGCGCCGCGGCGAAGAACTCAGAGCTCTGCGCCAACGTCGCCACGTACTCGCGCACGTCGTCGCGCGCGGCGGCCGGTAGCTCGGCGAAGGGCACGACGTGCTCGTCGGGGACGTAGCGGAAGGTGAAGTTCACTCGTCGCGTGCGGAAGCCCTCGATGCGCGGAGGGAGGTCGAGGCGGAGCTTGTCATCGACGCGTTGCACGCGGTGGAGGAGGTCGTCCTTCCAGCGCGAGCCGGCGAAGATCTGCAGGGAGCGATCCTCGAGCCACTGCGTGCGCACGGGCGGTGCTTCGCGTTGGCCGCGGCGCACGAACTGGAAGCGCGCGCGCTCGCCGAGCGAGAGCGACGCGACGGGACCGGGCTCGAAGTCGCGGTGCTCGCCGACGCGCGCGACATCGATCATGCGCCCGCCTTCCTCGCGCTCGCCGTAGAAGTTGACGAGGCAGGTGTTCAAGTGCCAGCGCCGCGGCACGGCGGCGGGGGGGAAGCCCGCGCGCACCTGCTTCTCGATCTCCGCGACGACCCGCGCGAGCACCGGCGGAAAGGGCTCGGCGGCGACGGCGACGTGGAGCGTGCGCCGCGGCGGCTCGTAGTAGCCGAGGCAGGCGAACTGCCAGTTGCCGAGCCAGTACACCGGGCGCAACAGGGACTTCTGCTGCTTGCCGGGCGGCGGCGGCCTTCGCGTCGAGTAGCGCTGCTCCCAGAGCGGGCGCAGCGTCGCGAGCCAGTCCCCGATCTCGCGCGTCGTCGCCTCGCTCAGGAACGCGGGCTCGTAGACGTAGCAGGACTCGCGTACCGCGCTCACGACGAGGCACGCCTCTTCGCCGCGACCTTCGTCTTCGTTGCGCGCGCTCGCCGCGGTGCCTGCGGGCGGAACGAGGTGATCGCGAGCTCGCCGCCCTTCAAGTGCAGGAAGGAGCCCGGCGGCACCAATTGGAAGACCTCCGCGTACTGGCCCATGGGCTCGGAGACGATGCAGCGCGCGCGCGTGCCGAAGCGGCAGGCGAGGCCCGGGTTCAGATGGCGAACCTCCTGCATGCTGGGCGAGTGGTAGAGCGTCGGCGCTTTGCCGTCGCTGCCGTAGCACACCGCGTAGAGCGACTCGCCGTCGGAGATGCCGAGCGTCATCCACAGCGCCGGCTCGACCCCGGCTTTCTTCGCGGTGGCCTCGACGAAGCCGGCCATGCGCTCCAGCGCGCCCTGCGGGTCCTGCAGGAGACCGAAGCTGAGTGCCAGATGGAACATCAGCTCGGAGTCCGTGGATCCCAAGATGTTCTCGAAGTACTCGGGGGCGACGGCGAGCAAGAGCTCGCGGCGGAACTTCTGCACCTCCGCGATCTGTCCGTTGTGCACGAAGAGCCAGCGGCCGTAGCGGAACGGATGGCAGTTCGTCTCCTGCACGGCGGCGAGCGAGGTCGCGCGGATGTGCGCGAGGAAGAGCGGCGAGACGATCTGCTCGGCCACCTCGCGCAGGTTCGCGTCGTTCCACGCCGGGCGGATGCTGCGGAAGAGCCCGGGCTTCTCGAGCTTCCCGTACCAGCCGACCCCGTAGCCGTCGCCATTCGTCGGCGTGCGCATCGAGCGCGCCGAGAGGCTCTGGTCGATCAGGTTGTGCTCGGGCTTGAAGAGCAGCTCGTCGAGATGGATGGGGGCGCCGGAGTAGGCGAGCCAGCGGCACATGCGGGGGGATCTCCAAAGGCGGGGGAACGGCGCCTTCTTCTAGCCGATGGAGCTTCCTGGCGCCTGCGCCGACTCGCCCATGGCCGGATCCCTCAGGTCCAGATGCAGCGTTTCGACTTCGGCTGCCGTGTGCAGACGCCGATCCAAAGCGCTGTCGTGAGGGCGCGCCGCCGCGCGCCGCGTCGCGCGGCGGCGTCCTCGCCCTCAGCGCCGGAAGCTATGGCTGTCGAGATTGCCGAGGCTCGCCGCACCCGTGGCGAGATCGATGCGCAGCTCCTGGCAGTAGAGATCGACCTGCAGCGCGTGCAGCAGCGGCGCGATGCCGGTCTGCTGCAGCGTCGGGTTCGGCACGTAGAGCACGCGTTGCGCTTGGGGCGGCGTCACCGACAGGCCGGGGATCAGGCCCGAGGCGCTGACGCTGAAGAGGTCATCGACGGGGTCGAGCTCGAGCACGCCGAAGCCCAAGTCGATCGGGCCGCCGAGCAGGGTGCGCGCGACGCGCGTCGAGAGCAGGATGCGGCCCAGCGAGGTCGCGCTGCGGAAGCCCTGCACGCGGCCTTCCCAGACGAGGTCGTCGGCGCGCGTCGGAGCGTGGCCGCCGCGGTTCGTCGCGTCGGGATAGTCGGCCCAGCCCAGGTTCGCGCTGCCGTTCGCGCCGCGCGCGGCGAAGAAGCCCGTCGTGTCGCGGACGCCGGCGCGCGTCGAGTGGAACGCCCACATGCGATTCTGGAAGATCTGAGGCGGTCCGGCCCAGACCTCGGTCGCGGGCACGAGCACGGGGCCCGTCGAGCCTTGCATGGTGAAGCCGTATTCGCGGTCGATCTCGAGGCGCGTCGCCGGATCGGGCGAGAGGTTCGGCAGCTCGGGCGTCGTACCTGCGTTCATCGCCGAGGAGGTGCCCGCGGGACCGTCGCTGTTCCAGCCGACGCCGCCGTCGAGGAACGCGCCGATGAAGAGGTCGAGGGTGCGCACCCCCGTCACGGGCGCGGGCGGCGTCAGCGTGTAGAGCCAGGTGCAAACGCCCGTGCCGCCGGGCGAGTTGAACACCGCGGTCTGGACCAGCACGCGATTGGTGTCCGGCAGCGTGCCCACCGAGCCCGACGGCAGCGCGGGGTCTTGCTCGAGCAGCGCGAACTGGGAAGCCTCGGGCGTCGCGCAGTCCTCGTCGGTGAGCGTGAAGTCCAGCGCGCTGATGCCGGCCGGTCCGATGCCATTGCCTTGCTTGTCGAAGGCATGGCGAGTGAAGAGCCAGCCCGCGGTGCCCCAGGCGAGATTGCCGCGCGATCGGTAGTCGACTCCGCCGTCATCGACGGGGATGGGGAACTGCGCGTGCGCGGTGGCGCATAGCGCGGAAGCGAACAGCGCGGCGCATGTCGTGCGGTGCATCGGAGCGACCTCTGAGGAGGAGTGGGAGAGCTCGAGGGTAAGAAGCCGCGTCGGATCAGGCCGTGAGCACGAGCATCGCGCGACGGAGCTGATCGGCCTTGGCCTCGCCGACGAGCAGATGAACCAGGGCGAGCGCGAACTCCAGCGCGGTCCCCGGGCTGCGGCTGGTCACGAGCTTGCCATCGACGACGACGCGGTCCTCCAGGTAGGTCGCGCACTCGACCTGCGCGCCGGTGCCCGGGTAGCTCGTGGCGCGCTTTCCGCGCGTGACACCCGCCGCGGAGAGGGCGGTGGGCGCCGCGCAGATCGCGGCGACATAGGCCCCGCGCTCCTCCAGGTCGCGCAGCAGAGCCTGCACGCGCGCGTCGTCGCGGAGATGCGTCGAGCCCGGGAGCCCGCCGGGCAGCACGATCATGTCGAAGCGCTGCGTGCGTGCGGCGTCGAGCGTGGTGTCGGGCACCAGCGCGATTGCGTGCGCGCCGGTGATCGCGCCGGGGACGAGGCCGGCCGTCACGACCTCGACGCCGGCGCGGCGGAGGACATCGATCACGGCGACGGCCTCGATCTCTTCGAAGCCGGGGGCGAGCGGGACGATCACGCGGGGAGCGGACATGGCGGAGCCTCGGTGGGGCGAACGGACCGGGGCGATGCTAGCAGGCTCGCCCGCTTTCGGCGTCGCTTGACAGCGCCCGCGCGGCTCGCCGAATCTCCCGCTCCCCGTCCCCTTCGGAGCTCTTCGATGCCCAGCGTCGCCCGCGTCCCGTTCCTCGCCCTCAGCGCCCTGGTGCTCGGCTCCGCCGCCTGCACGGTCACCGAGAACAACACCGGGCCGGGCGGCTCCGGAACGCCGCAGGGCGCGCCGCAGGACTTGGTGGTCGAGGAGTTCGGCAAGACGGCGGGCGGCGAGAAGGTGGAGCGCTATACGCTCTCGAACAGCGCGGGGATGAAGGCGCGCCTCATCACCTACGGCGCCACGCTGACCGAGCTCTGGGTGCCGGATCGCACGGGCAAGCTCGCCGACGTCGTGCTCGGCTTCGACGACGTCGCCGGCTACGAGTCGGATCGCAACCAGTTCTTCGGCTGCACCGTGGGACGCGTCGCCAATCGGATCGCCGAGGCGCGCTTCGAGCTCGACGGCAAGAGCCATGCGCTCGCCGCGAACAACCCGCCGCATCATCTCCACGGCGGTCCGGGCGGGTTCCACACCAAGCTCTGGACGGCGCGCGAGCTCCGCACTCCCGACGGCGTCGGCATCGAGTTCCACCGCGTGAGCCCGGCGGGCGAGGAGGGCTATCCCGGTCAGGTCGAGGCTTGGGTCACCTATGCGCTCACGCAGGAGAACGAGCTGCGCATCGACTACCGCGCGACCTGCGATGCCGCGACGCCGGTGAACTTGACGCACCACTCCTACTTCAATCTGGCGGGTGCCGGCGCGCCGACGGTCTTGGACCACGTCCTGCAAGTCGCGGCCTCGCGCTACACCAAGGGCGACGCGACCTTGATCCCGACCGGTGAGTTCGCGAGCGTCGCGGAGACGCCCTTCGACTTCCGCACGGCGACCGCGATCGGCGCGCGCCTGCCGGCGCTCGAGGGCTCGCCCGAGGGCGGCTACGACCTGAACTACGTGATCGACCGCGAAGCCCCGGGCCTCGTCGCGGCCTGCCGGCTCACCGAGCCTGAGAGCGGGCGCGTGATGGAGATCTGGACCACGGAGCCCGGGCTCCAGTTCTACAGCGGCAACTTCCTGAAGGGCCAGGCGGGGAAGGGCGGCCGGATCTATGCGCATCGCAGCGCGTGCTGCCTGGAGACGCAGCACTTCCCGAACAGCCCGAACACGCCCAGCTTCCCCTCGATCACGCTGCGCCCGGGCGAGACCTACACGCACACCATCGTGCATCGCTTCCGCGTGGATCGCTGACGGCCCGAGGGAGGATGGCGCGCGGCGCGGGATCGGCTAGGGTGGGTGAGCCCCTGCGAGGAATGCGCATTCCTGCGGGGGCCTCCGGCGGCCCGCACCGGAGTTTCCTCCCGTCCTCGAGGTCCCTCCCGTGAACCACGCCTCCCGCGCGTTCCTCCCGGCCTTCGCGCTGGCTCTGCTGGGCGCTTCCGCGCACGCCCAGAACGTCTATCCGCTCGCCTATCCGCAGGCGACGACCACCGAGAGCTCCGGCAACATCCTCCCGTTCGGCATGCTCGGCTCGAGCACGAACTTCGACGAGTCGCGCTACCAGATCCTGATCCCGGCGACGCACCTGCCGACGACCTCCGCCGCGATCGTCGGCCTCGAGGTGAACTCGCAGGTCTGGACCGGCACGCTGGTCTACGCGAACTACGAGATCACGCTCTCGAACACGACGGCCACCGCGTTGAGCTCCGCGTTCGATACGAACCTGCCCGCGCCGACGCCGGTGCTCGCGCTCCAAGGCGCAGGCCTCAGCTTCACCTCGCGCCAATGGGCGCCGGTGCTCTTCCAGACGCCGTTCCTGCACAACGGCACCGGTGCGCTCGTGATCGATCTGAGGAAGCGCATCGATCGCAGCCTGCTCTCGAGCCTCCCCGGCGTCGTCACGATGGAGACGACCGGCAGCCCGGCGCGCACCGATCTGCCGATCGGCTACGGCACCGCCGGCGCGGGCGCGTTCAACGCGACGACGGCGAACTTCAGCTACTCGAGCTTCCTCAAGGTCCGCCTGCTCGTGCAGGACGTGCCGACCGTCGATCTCCAGAGCGACGTCTTCACGTCGAACAATACCTCTGGCGTGTTCCGCATCGGCGGCAGCGCCACGGTGAACCTGCACTCCGCCAGCGGCTCGCCCTACCTCGTCTTCGCCGAGAGCGCGTTCATCCCGGCGGCGCCGCTCCCGCCCATCCAAGGCTCGCTGGTCGTGCTGCCGCTCACGATCCTCTTCAGCGGCACGACGGGTGCCGGAGACCTCGCCAGCTTCTCGGCGGGGATCCCGAACCTCTCGATCCTGGTCGGCGGTCGCGTGACCTTCCAAGGCGTCGCGGTGCAGAACGGCGTCCCGTTCTTCACCAACGGCTGCGACGCGATCATCAATCGCTGAGGCCGAGCTCGAGCTCGAGCTCGCGCGATGCGCGCGACCGTGGAGAGCGCTCCGCGGTCGCGCGCTCTCGTTCGCTCAGAGCTCGATCAGATCCCCGGCTCGCGCGATGCGCGCACCCGCCGCTTCCACGCGCCGCGCCTCCGCGCTCTCCGGATCGAGCGCGGGATTCGTGTGATTGAGGTGCACGAACCAGAGCTCCGGTCGCGACGCCTCCGGCAGCGCTGCCCAGCGCGCGAGCGTAGCGGCCATGCGCGGGTGGGGGACCTGGCTCATGTCGCGGTGCAGGAGCTCGCCGTCCTGCCAGAAGGTCCCGTCGAGCAGCAGCACCTCGCACGCGAGCAGCCGCTGCCAGAGCGCCTCGTCGATCGCATCGACGTCGGGCAGGTAGATCGCGCGGCGCCGCGGGCCGTGGATAAGGAAGCCCACCGTGTCGCTGTACTCGTCGCGGTGCGGCACGGCGAAGGCCTCGACGCGCAGCCGCTCGCCGAGCTCGAGCGCCGCGTCGAGCGGCAGGCGCTCCGCGCGCGCGTGCCGCGCTCGCAGCAGGAGCTCCCACGGGCCCGATTGCGCGAGGAAGCGCTGCATCCGCTCGGTCGCGAAGAGCCTGATCTCGTCCGCGGCCAGCGACTCGCGCCCGAGGAACGCGAGCCCGAGATAGTGCCCGGCGTGCGCGTGCGTGAGCAGGATGCCGTCGACGGGGCGCGCGCCCGCGTGCAGGTGCGGGAGCAAGGCGGGATGGTCGAGCTGCGTGCGGAGATCCGGCGTCGCGTCGAGGAGGTAGGTGCGCTGCGCGCGCGCATCGACGAGGGCCGCGCTCGCGACGGGCACGCGCTCGCCGCGCGCGCGCAAGCGCTCGCAGCACGCGCTTCGACACGCGAGCTGGGGGGCGCCGGCGTCCTGTGCGGAGCCGAGGATCAGCAGCGCCACGCCGTCCGCGGGGATCGCGCTGACGCGGGTCTCTGCTGCGGCACGCGGAGCTCCCGGCTCTCGTTCGCGCTCGCGGCAGCTCGCGAGCAGAGCGAGGCCGAGCGCGAGGCCGGTGCCGCGCACGGCGAGCGCGCTCAACGCGGCGCGAGCTCCAGCTCGACGCGCGGGGCGGCGTCCTGCGCGAGATCGAGCGTCAGCGAGCGCTCGGCGTAGCCTTCCGCGCGCAGCACGAGCTCGACGGATTCCGCGGGCAGGTCCTCCAAGAGCACGCCGAGCGGCGTGGCCCGCGTGCGCAGGCGGCGCTCGCCCTTCGCGCTGCGCTGCCAGACGGCGAGGGCGAGGACCGGGCGTCCCGCGGCGTCGTGCGCTTGGAGCTCGACGCGCGCGGCGGGCGTCGCGCTCAGCGTGAGCGTCGCTCCTTCGGCCTCGACCAGCACCTCGCGCTCCGGCAGATGCCAGCCGCGGAGCCGAGCGCGCAGGAGATAGCGCCCGGGCGGAACGGCGTGGAAGCTGAACGCGCCGTCGCGCAGCGCCGTGCGCCATTCGCGGCTCTCGTCCTCCTGCGAGCGCAGCACCAAGCGCCCGCCGCGCAGCGCGCCCAACGTGCCCGTCGGCGCGTCGAGCGGGCAGAGCGTGCCGTCGACCGTCGTGCCGCGGAGCGTCCAGGCCACGGAAGGCACCGCGCGCGACGCGTCGAGCGCGAGCTCGCAGAGATCCGCGGACCACGCTTCGTCGGGCGAGGCCACGCGCACGCGATAGCGCGAGGACGGCGCGAGCTCGACGCGGAACGCGCCTTCCTCGCCGCAGGTCGCTTGCGCGCTCGGTGCGAAGCGCAGCGCGCCGTCGGCCGCGATCTCGTAGAAGCGCAGCGCGTGCTTCGCGAGCGAGCGGCCGCGCTCGTCGCGCAGCACGCCGGCGAGCACGCGCGCGTTCTCGCCGCCGAAGTCCTCGCGGCGCACGTGCGCCGCGCCGAGCTCGGCGAGGCGGGCCGTCCGCGGCGAGCCGCGCTCGTCGAGCACGGCGATCTGGTAGGTGCCGCGACCGAGGCCGCCCAGGCGGTAGTAGCCGCGCGCGTCGGTGCGCGCTTCGCCGCGGAAGCAGCTCGCGAAGCCGTGGATGCGGAGCTCGACCTTGGAGAGCGGCTCGCCGAGCGCATCGCTGACGTAGCCGTGCAGCACGCTCTCTTCCTCGAGGCGGATCTCGAGCGGCGCCCCGGCGCCGCCGGCGGCCAGCGGCACCGACGGGATCCAGCGGCTCGCGAAGCCCTCGGCCTGCACCCACAGCGACTCGTAGCCGCTCTCGCGGTTCTGGCAGGCGAAGCTGCCGTCGCGCTCGGTGCGCAGCTCTCCGTAGGTGTCGGATGCCGTCCACCACCACGGGCGACCGGGGTGCGCCAAGCGCACGCGCGCGCCGACGAGCGGCCGGCCATCGGAGGCGGCGACGACGCGCCCGCGCAGCGAGGCGCCCGGCTCGAGCGCGATCTCGAGCGTCTCGCTGACGCCGCCGCGCGGCACCTCGAACTCGTCGCTGACGCGCGTCACGTGCTCGGGGCTCGCGACGCCGAGGCGATAGCGGCCGGGTGTCAGCCGCTCGAGGTCGAAGCGACCATCGGGCGCGGTGAAGAAGAACAGCGACTCGCGCACGAAGCGCGCGTCGCGCTCGCCGTCCTCGATCAAGTGCCAGAGGGTGAGGTCGAAGCGCTCGAGCGTGCGGCCCTCGCCATCGCGCACGAAGCCCTCGACGCGGCCGAGCTCGCTCGACGCCGTAGGATCCGACGCGGAGAGCTCCGCGCTCGCGAGCTCTTCCGACGGCGGCTCGCCGAGCGCGCTCACCGGCGCATCGACGCGCAGCGGCGGACCCTGGCGCGCGAGCAGCACCATCTGCGCGTCGTGCAGCTCGAGCTCGACGCCGTTGTGCTGCACGCGCGCGGAGCCGCGCACGACCTGGATCTCGAGGATCGGTCCTTCGACCGGCGTGGCGCCGAAGTAGGCGCGCGCGAGCTCGTACGCGCCGGGCATCCAGTCCGCGGCGCTGCCGCGCGCGTCGTACACCTGGGTCACGACCTTGGAATCCGTGTCGACCTCCAGCGAGGTCTGCGCGCCGTCGAAGGCCTCGGTCCGATAGAGCTCGGGCGCAGTCCGAGCCGCGTCGGCGAGCCACGGATCCAGCGTCGAGAACGCGTGCTCGTGCGCGCCCGTCTCGATCCAGTTCTGCTCGGCGCCGAGGGCCATGCGCCGGCGCGGGTCGAAGCCCTGCGCGTCGCGGTATTCGACGAGGCCGAAGCGGCGGGCGCTCTCGCGGACGTCCCCGCGCGCGACCCGGCTGGGCTCGCCGCCTCCGCCGAGCTCGCCGCGCAGGCGCTGCGCGATCACCCAAGCGAGCCCGCCGAGCAGGAGCGCGCTCGCGGCGATCGCCGCGCCACGCGCGAGCGGCGAGTGGAGCGCGCGCCTCCAGAGCGGCGTGTAGCGCGGTCGACCGACGGGCAGCGCGGCGCAGATGCGGCGCGCGAGATCGGGATCGGGGGCGGCTTCGCGCAGCTCGCGCTCGAGCGAGCCGACCCAGCGCAGCTCCTCCGCGAGCTCCGCGTCGCTCGCGTCGGCGGGCTCCTCGCCGGCCTGCGCCGCGCGCTCGAGATGCGCGCGCACGCGCTCCTCCGCACCGCGCTCGCCGGCGAGCAGGTCGTCGCGCAGCGCCTCCCGGGGATCGCTCGGTCCGCGGCGCTTCACGAGGCACCTCGCGTGCGGCCTTCGAGAGCCTTCTTCAGCATCTTGTTGCCGCGCAGGAGCCACGAGCGGACCGTCGCCGCCGGAGCGGAGAGGCGCTGGCCGATCTCGGCCGAGTTCAGGCCCTCGTAATAGCGAAGGACGATGGGCACGCGGTAGAGCGCGGGGACCTTGCCCAGCGCGCGGAGCAGGCGACCAGCGTCGTCGGCGCGGGTCGCCTCGCGGTCGGCGGTCTCCTCCTCGGCGTTGTCCGCGGCGACCGGCTGGCGTCGCTCGTAGGAGCGCTCGAGTGCGCGGCGCTCGCGCGCGAGCGAGCGCCGCGAGCGGGCGGCCAGGCGATCGGCCATGCCGAAGATCCAGCCCGCGAAGCGCTCGCCGTCGCGGAGACGCAGGAGGTCGCGGTAGGCGACGAAGAAGGTCTCCTGCACCACGTCCTCGGCGGTCGAGCGCTGGGCGGTCCGGGAGAGCGTGTAGACGAAGAGCGAGCCGTGGTAGCGCCGGACCAGCTCCTCGAAGGCGCGCCGCTCGCCTTGGCGTGCGCGCTCGACGAGCTCCAGATCGCTGGCGGAGGCGTCCGAGACGGCGGCTCCGAAGCCGTGCCCCTTCTCCGCGCCCTTCTCGGGCGCCGGGTGAGCGGCGGGGCTCGGAGCGCTGCGCGGCGTCTCGGGATCCATGCGGCGGAGGGATAACATCGCGGCCCTGCGTTCCCGGGTCGGCGCCGGGCGTTGCAGTCCGGTTGCGCCGACCCGGTGATCGAAGCCGGGCGGGTCCGCAGAGGGTAGCTCGGCGCGAGCCGCCCGTCAGGGGGGGAGGCCAAGCGACTCGTCTCGACCCGCCCCCGCGTTCTCGTCGATCATCCGCAGTGGGGCGCCCTCCTTCTCGGCGCCGTGCGGCGCGACATGGCGGAAGCGCGAGGCGAACCGGAAGAGCACGTGGTGTTCGGGGGAGCGGGGCTGGCCTCGCTCTTCGGCGCCGGCGCTCTGCACGCGTGGCACGTCGCGGGGGCTGAAGCTCCGCGCCACATCGCCGGCGTCTCCCTCGGCGCGCTGCACGCCGCGGCCCTCGCGCGCTGGGCCGAGCTGCCGCCCGGCGAGCGCGACCGCTTCCTCCGCCGTTACTTCGGCTTCTGGTTGGAGGCGCCCGCCGACGCGATCCTGAGCGGGCTGCCCCGGCGGCACGACCTCGGCTTGGCGCAGCGCGATCCGACCGAGCTCGACGAGGTCTCCGCGCACCGCGAGAGCTGGACGGTCCTGCTGAACCGCGTGCTCACGCTGCGCCTCGCGATCGGCTCGATCCTCGACACGAGCTACCACGTGCTGCGCCTGCGGCGCCTCGTGCTGCAGCGCGGGCGCTTCCTGCAGATCTACCCGCCTTTCGTCTGGTCGATCTTCCGGATCCTCTGCCAGGTGCCGGGGCTCGCGCTGTCCGCGCTGATGATCCCGCCGCGGCGCTCGATCGCGCCGCCCTTCTCGCGTGAGCGCTTCTCGCTGCAGCTCGGCTCGCGGCGCTTGGGGCACGTCGTGCGCGCGGCGACCCACGAAGCGGGAACCTGGCTGCTCGCGGCCGCGGCGCTCTTGCTCACGCCGTTCCTGCTCGTGCTCTTCCTGGCGCTCGAGCTGCCCTTGCTCTGCGCGGTGATGGGCTTCGCCGGTCGGCGCATCCACCGCGATTCCTGGCGCGCGCGGCGCTACGTGATCGCCGCGCTGGGCGCGCTGCTCTACGCCTTCGGCGCGACGATGCTCGGCGTCGTCGTGGTGCCGCTCCTGCCGTTCACGATGGGCCTGCGCTGGGTGCTGCGGCGGCTCATCTACACCGAGACGCCGCGCGGCAAGGGCAGCGCGGGCGAGGCGAGCGAGCGCATGCTCGACTTCCTCCTCCTGCGCATCCAGCGCACGAGCTCGCTGCGCGAGAGCCTCGTGCATCCGCACGCGCTCGCGCAGGTGTTGGAGGAGCTCTTCGGCGGAGACGTCGCCCCCGCGACGAGCGAGGCGAGCCGCGGCCCGCGCCTGCATCTCATCGCCGCCGACCTCGAGCGCGCGCGCGTCGAGATCCTGCCCGAGGAGGAGCTGCTCGTGCCGCGCCTGCTCGCCGCGATCTCGCGCCCGCCGTGGCTCCCGGCGGTGAAGCTGCGCGGCGGGCGCTTCGTCGATGCGGGGCACGTCGAGGCGACGCCGACCGACCTGCTGCTGCGCGCGCTGCGCGCGGAGCGCGGGCCGCGGCGGCGCGGGCGCGTGTTCGCGTACTACGGCGAGCCGCTGCGCGACGGCTGGGAAGGCGGGCGCGCGCGCGGCGGATTGCCGTCCGCGGCGCAGGTCTTCGTGAACACGCGGCCGCTGCGGCGCCGGAAGGACCTCCTGCTCGACCTGCGCCTCACCGAGCAGGCGAACGAGCTGATCGAGCGCACCTATCCGGCGGGCGAAGAGCCGCAGGGGGCGCAGCGCCTGCTCGAGATCGAGGTGCGCGCGTTGTTCCCGAAGAGCGCGCAGCGCTTGCGCTGGCGCAAGCTCGTCGCGGGGCGCTCGCGCCGCGACGTCGCCGCGCGTCTCGCCGAAGGCTGCCGCGCGACGCTGCAAGATCGCTACGCGGAGAAGCTGCAATCCCTCGCTCCGGTGGGCGAGCGCAGCCTGCCGTGCCGCGCGCTGCGCGAGGCCCTCGGCGGACGACGAGCGTTCGAGGAGATCTGCGAGGGCTGCAGCGGACAGCTCGACCTCGCTCGCGCGCCGAAGATCGATCCGCGGCCGGTGGCGCTCGGCTCGAGCGGCGATCGCCTGCTCGAGGACGCGCTGCCGCGCGCGACGGCGGAGAGCGCCGCGAAGATCGTGCGTCCGCTGACCGCGCTCGTGCTCTCCGGCGGCGTCTTCCGCGGCGTCTACCAAGTCGGCGTGCTCGGCGCGCTGTGGGGGCGCGGCCTCGTCCCGCGCGTCGTCGCCGGCTCGTCGGTCGGCGCGATCTCGGCGCTGGTCGCCAAGGGCGTCTTCGAGCAGATGGCGCAGGCGGGCTCGCGCGATGCGGCTCCCGGGCTCGCGCTGCTGCACACCCTGGCCGGCGTCTACCTCGACGTCGAGGAACGCGTCGTACCCGAGCGCTTCGCGGAGGGCTTCCAGAGCTTCTATCGCCGCGCGCGCGAGGTGGGGGCGTCGCTGCACGACGTGGACCAAGCGCTGCGCCGCTACGGCGAGAAGAGCTTCGCGGTCACCGAGCGCATGCGCGCGCGCTTGCGCCAAGCGGCCGACATGGTGCTCGGCGTCACGCCGGCGCGCTTCGATCGCCTGGTCGAGCTGGCGCGCTCGTCTCATCGCCGGCGCGGTGAGGACCTGCCGTGGCTCGAGCTCGTCGAGCGCGGGCTCGAGCTCTATGGCTTCGATCGCGAGCTGCTGGGCGCGGAGAAGCTCGAGGGGCATCTGCGCGGCAATCTCTCGACCGAGCTCCTGCGGCGCAGCGAGGTGTTGTTCCTCGCGACGGCGACGCGGCTCGCGACGGGCGAGGAGCTGCATCTCGTCCCGACTCCGGAGTGGGACCTCGAGCACTATGTGCAGGCGGCGATGATCTCCGCGGCGTATCCAGGCGCGTTCCGCGTGCGCCGCGGCACCGAGCTCTTTCCGCACGCCAGCGGCTACGACGACACCTACACCGATGGCGGGATCCTGAACAACTTGCCCGTGCTCGGCGCGCTCGACGCGCTGCGCGCGAGCCGCGGTCCCGCGCGAGTCGCCGCTCCCGACGAGCTCCCCGAGCTCGTGCTCGTGCCGACCTTCGAGGTGCCCCGGCACTGGTCCGATGTGCGCAAGCGCAAGTCGCGCTGGCCGCTGCTGGCCGACTGGCGCGCGCAAGGGCGCCTCGCGAACAACCGCAAGGTGCGGAAGCTCGTGCGTCATCAGGAGCGCTTGCGCACGCTGCTCCGCGAGGCGCGGCGGAAGAACGTGGCGCTCGATGCACCCTACGCGCGCATCCTGCCGGTCTATCCCTCGCGTCTGCGCGTCGGCGCCTTCGAGTTCTGCTTCGAGCTCGGCTTCGACGAGCGGAAGCAGGTGGAGACCATCGCGCACGGCTGCCACAGCACCGTGCGTCAGATCGCGCGCTTCGCCGACGAGCTCGCCAGCGGCTACCACCGCCTCGAGACCGACGCCGAAGGCGGTGCGACGATCGAGCAGCACTACGCCGCGCTGCCGCCCGCGCTCGCCGAGCGGCGCGAGTTCCCCTGCCATCACGATCCGCGTCAGGCCTGCCCGTTCCATCCGCAGCGACCGCGCGCCACGAGCGCGACCGCGCTCGACGCGCGCGCGCTGCGCGAGATCTACGAGCGCTGCGCGCGCGACGTGGTGCGCGAGGAGCCGCGCGTCGCCGTGCTGCTGCTGCGCGGCCGCGGCTCCGCCGCCGAGCTCTTGCTCGTGCGCCCTGAGCGCGGGCCGCTCGCCGGCGAGGCGTGGTGGACCGTGCCCCACGCCGCGGAGGACGACATCGAGAGCGCGGAGGACACCGCGCGCGACACCGCGATCGCGCTGCTGGAGCGCGGCGCGGAGCAGCTCGGGCGCTCCGAGCGCTTGGCCGGCGTGATGGGGTCCTCCGAGAGCTACGAGGAGCTCTATCGCTTCGAGGTCCGTCTCTGGCGCTTGCCGGCGAACGCCGCCGTGCGCGCGGGCACCGAGGCGCGCTGGATGCGCCCGAGCGACGTCCTGGACGGCCAGCGCGATCCGCGCGACCCGCGCTTCCTGCGCTTGCGTCCGCACGTCTTCTCGCTCGTGCGCGCGGCGCGTGAGGCGGCGCTCGTTTCCCCCGGCATCATCGAGACCTGAGCCGCTGGCGGGGCTTCGCCCCAGCCCCGCTAGCATGTTGGCTGGTTCAACGGCTGACGCCGTCGAGACGCGAGTCCTCGGGTTCGGAACTCGACCGAAGAGCAACCACTTTCGCGACCCAAGGACTCTCGTGACCAACAGCCATTGGCTTGCGCTGCTGATCCTCGCCCTCGCACTCCTCTGCGCGTGGGCGACCACGCACTACGGTCGCAAGGCCGGACAAGCCGAGAAGAAGCTCCGCCGCCTGCGCTGGGGCTTCGTGCTCGGAGGGATCGCCTTCGCGGCATTCGCCTATTGGGCCGACTCCGGCTTGCGCGAGACCACGCTCTACGAAGCGCTGATCGACGGCACCGACGCGAAGACCTCGCGCGCGACGCGCGGCGCGCGCTTCGCGATCGAGCACGCGAACGTCGAGCACACGCTGCTCGTCGAGCCGAAGCCGCATTGGACCGAGCAGGCCGCGGGACCGATCGCGCTGGGACTCCGCCTCACGGGGCCCGGTGGGGAGATCTTCGTCGACCAGCGCGCGAGCTTCGGCATCCGCACCGAGGCGGGGCGCGGCTCGACGGCGCTCGCGCGGCGCGACGTGTGGGAGAGCCAGTCCTTCCGCTTCACGCCGCGCGTGCTCGGACCCTGCGAGCTCTTGCTCTCCATCGAGAACGCGGGTCTGCACGTGATCCACGTGCGGGTCGAGGATCCCGAGAAGACGGACGGGGTGCGCGCGCCGGGCTATTGACGCGCGCGACGCCGGCTCCCACCGAGCTCTCGCTACGGCCTCCGAGGTGAGAACCGAGAGCTGGTTTCAGAGAACGCGGCGGATGTCGGGAGGGGGACCGAGGTCGTCGAGCGCCATGGCGGCCACGCAGGTGCTTCCGCCCCGCGCACGGGCTACGATGCGCTGCCCCGCACGTGCCGCGCGCGCGTCGCGATTCGTCCGCGTAGTCCTCCACCAGAGCCCGAGCCCCGCCGTGAACGACTCCTCGCTCTCCCGTCGCGATTTCGCCCGCACCGGCCTGGCCACCGCCGCCGGCGCGCTCGCCGCCTCCTGGGTTCCCGCCGCGGCGCGCGCGGGCGCGCCGAGCTCGCGCTACGCCGAGATCCGCGTGGGCCTGATCGGCTGCGGCGGGCGCGGCACGGGCGCCGCGGCGAACGCGCTGCGCGCCGCGGAGGGCATCAAGCTCGTCGCGATCGGCGATGTCTTCCGCAAGAAGGCGATGAGCTCGCTCGAGGCGCTGCGCGCCGACGGACTCGCCGAGCTCGTCGACTGCCCCGAGGACTCGATCTACGACGGCCTCGACGCGTACAAGAAGGTGATCGAGCACCCGCAGGTCGACGTCGTGCTGCACGCGGCACCTCCGGGCATGCGACCGCTGCACCTCGCCGCGAACGTGGCTGCCGGCAAGCACGCGTTCATCGAGAAGCCCTGCTGCGTCGATCCGGTGGGCTATCGCTCGGTGCAGGAGTCGGCGAAGCTCGCGCGCGAGAAGGGGCTCTCGATCGTCACCGGCACGATCTTCCGCCGCTCGAACAACTACGTGGACGGCATCCGCGCGATCCACGAGGGCGCGCTCGGCGATCTGCTCTTCGCGCAGGCGCGCTACTGCTCGGGCGGCATCTGGTACCGCGATCGAGAGGCGGGGCAGAGCGACGTCGAGTACCAGATGAACAACTGGTACCACTTCACCTGGCTCTCCGGCGACCAGATCGTCGAGCAGGCGGTGCACAACATCGACTGCATCAACTGGGTGATGGGTGGCGCTCCGAAGCGCGCCTACGGCTCGGGCGGCCAGCGCGTGCGGCCTGCGGACTCCGAGATCTACGACCACACGGCGATCGACTACGAGTACCCGAACGGCGCCACCTGCTCCTTCTTCTGCAATCAGCAGCCCGGCAAGGGCATGGTGTGGAACCGCATCGTCGGCACGAAGGGCGAGGCCTGGATCCATCCTTTCGGCAAGACGACCCTCACCACGCACGGCGGCGAGACGATCCTGCAATCGAAGTACAAGGGCGACGCCTACGTGCAGGAGCACACCGATCTCTTCGCGGCGCTGCGCGCCGGCAAGCAGCTCCTCGAGCTCGACGAGCTCAACGACTCGACGCTCACCGCGGTGATCGGGCGCCTCGCCGCCTACACCGGCGAAGAGGTGAGCTTCGAGTGGGCGGCGAAGGAGTCGAAGCTCGACACCTACCCGCAGCAGATGGAGCTGAAGGGCGCGCTGCCGGCGCCGACGGTCGCGGTGCCGGGGCGGACGAAGTTGGTCTGAATCGGGCCGGCCTGGGCGGCCAAGATGCGCTGATCCGGGCGGCGATTCCTTCGCCCGGCTCAGGGCCGATGGTGCAGGAGCTCGCGCGCGGCGAGCGCGTGGAAGGAGCGCAGCGCGGCGGTCTCGCCGAGGGCGGCGTGGACGCGGTCCAGGTCGAGCGTGGTGTACAAATGCACGAGGACGTTGCGCAAGCCCGCCCAACCTTCGAGTTCGCGTGCGAGTCCTGCCTCGAGGATCCCGGCCCGCGCGAGCATGCCGAAGGTCTCGCGGTAGGTCTGCGGTGAGCCCAAGCGGCGTCGTGCCACGAGCTCCATGGCGAGATCGATCGCGCACTGGGCGGAGACCTCCAGCGCGGCCTTGACCTTCAGCCAGGCTTCGCGATCCGTATCCATATCCGCACGCGAGATGGTGCGCCGGTACCGCTCGAGGAGTCCGAGCATCTCGAGGAGCAAGGTCAGATGGTGTTCAGCCATGAGACCAGGACTCCAAAACGCGGGAGCGCATGCGTTCCCAAACGGGGCGGTAGTCGCACCACTGATTCGTCGCCCACACTTCGAAGCGAATCCTCGCTTCCGGATCTCGCTCGTAGAGCAGCTTGCCGTCGCGAAGGAAGTTCCCGAGGAAGACGGGATCCGCGCGATTCACCACGCGGAGGTCGATCTTCTCGGCGTCCCAACCAAGAGCTGTTGCGAGCTCCGCTCGCAGATCCTCGAGCTCCAGCGTCGTGGGAATCCGTTCGACCAGGAGCCCGAGATCGAGGTCGCGAGCGCGGGCGCTGCGCGCCGCCGAGCCGAACAGCCAAGCCGCTTCCGCCCAGCCTCGTGCCGAAAGCGCGAGGCAGACTTGGTGGCGTAGCCGTTCGTGATCGGCGGAGGTGAGATGGAGCCAGGAGATCGCGTCCGAGGGATCCATGTTGCCTCCGGCTTGTCGACCCCAGTGTCCCGCGCCCGTGCAGATGGCGTCAACTCGGGCCGACGAAGTCCTCAGCGCAGGGTGTGAGCCCGCCCCGCGTTCCGCTCCCGTAGATGCGCCTCGAGGGGCGCGAAGTAGGCGCGCATCGCACGCGCCTCGAGCTTCGAGCCCGTGAGGCGCTGCAGCAGCTCGGGAGCGTCGACCGTGGCGCCCGGAGTGAGCAGCTCGCGCAGGAAGTCGCCGACGGCGCGTTGCCCCGCGTAGTTCGCGGCGTGGAGCTCGCAGCGCAACACGCGCTCGCAGATCGCGGAGTGGAGCTGGAACTTGAGCGCGGTGGCGAGCGCGTAGTCGTAGTACTGCGCGGCGTCGTCATTGAGGTGCGTCTTCGTCGCCGCGTCGCAGAACTCCTCGCCGCGCTCGCTCGGCGGCGCGATGCCCTGGTAGCTCCGCACCAGCTCCCACCAGCGCCGGTTCCAGCGCTCGGGCGGCAGCTCCTCCTCGTAGAGCTCGTACTCGAAGCGCGTCATCACGCCGGCCGAGAACGGCAGGAAGACGATCGAGGCCTCGGCCAGAGCTTGGTGGAGGAGCCACGCGGTGGCATCGATCACCTGGTTCTCGCCGAGCACGCCGACCGAGCGCAGGTAGGGCTGCTGGAACGCCGCGAGCGAGATGAGCTCACCGATGCCCTCGTGGAAGGAGCGATCGGCGCCCTCGCGCAGCAGGTAAGGGACCTCGGCGCGCGCGTAGGCGAGGTAGTAGTAGATGTGCCCGAGCTCGTGGTGCGTCGTGCCGAACCAGTGCGCATCGGGGACGACGCTCATCAGCGCGCGGACATCGCGCTGGAGGTCGATGTGCCAGGCGGAGGCATGCGTGTTCTTCGCGCGCGCCTCGCCGGGGGCAGGCGGATAGAGGTCGCTCAGCTTCCAGAAGCTCGTCGGGAGCTTCGGGAAGCCCAGCGAGACGTAGAAGGCCTCGGCGCGCTCGACGATCCACTCCTTCGACCGCGTCGCGAAGAGCGGATCGAGTTCCACCGCCTCGACGAGGCCCGGCCAGTCCTGGCCCCAGCGATTCGCGAGCCAGTGCGCGGGGATGAGGTCCGGCACGGGGACGCCGTAACGCGCGGCAAGCTCGTGGCGCGCGAGGGTGTGCAGCTCGACGTAGAGCGGGCGCGTCTCGGCGATCAGGCCGTCGCAGAGGGCGAGCATCTCCTGCGGGCTCATCCCGTACTCGCGGACCTCGTAGTCGAACCAGCTCGTGTAGCCCATCGCGCGCGCGACGCGGTTTCGGAGATCGCGGAGGCGCAAGAGGCCCGGCTTCAGCTCGCGCCCGACGGCCTTCGAGCTCTCCCACGCCGCTCGGCGCTGCTCGAGGTCGCGCGAGCTCCGCAGCACGTCGTCGAGCGCTTGCACGCCGACTTCCTGGTCGTCGAGGCGATAGGGGAAGGAGTAGAGCTTGCCGCTCTGCGCGGCCTCCGCTTGCAGCAGCTCCTGCACGACCTCGGGCAGGGTGCCTGCGGGGCGCGCCGCCGCGCGATAGCGCAGGCGCTCGAGCTGGCGCAGCTGCAGGGGCGCGAGCGCTTCGCGTTGCGCGAGATGCTTCTGCGTCGCGCGGAGGAGCGGAGCGCCGCCGAGGTAGGCGGCGAGCGCCTTCTCGGCTTCGACCTGCGCCTGCTCGTGCTCGGGGCGGATGTCGGTGGAGGCCTTCCACTGCGCTTCCGAGGCCGCGGTCTCGAGCTCGGCGAGCTTCCGCGTCGCGGCGTCGAGGAACTCCTGCGCTCGCGCTCGCTCGGGGAGCTCGGCGGCGAGGTCGCGGGAGACCTGCTCGCAGCGCTCGAGCGCGCGCAGCAGGTTCCCGCCGAGGAGCTTCTTCACGGTCTGCTCGGAGTGACCGCGGCGCAGCAGCTCCAGAGTGATGCGCGGGAGCATCGACACATCGTCGAGTCCCTGCGGCACGTCGGTGATGCCGTCGTAGTCGGAGCCCAGGCCCACGTGGTCCTCGCCGGCGACGCGGATCACGTGCTCCAGGTGGTCGATGACCACCGAGAACGGCGTGCGATAGCGCTGAGCAGGATCGGCGGGCTTCTCGCGCTGTGCCGCGTCCCAGCGCGGGTCGATGAAGCCGGGGAAGAAGTTCACCATCACGACGCCGCCGTTCGTTGCTAGGGCGCGGAGCTGCTCGTCGTCGAGGTTCCGGTGGTGGTCGCGAAGGGATCGCGTCGAGGAGTGCGAGCAGATGACGGGGGAGCGCGAGATCTCCAGCGCGTCCAGGAAGGTGCTCTTCGCGACGTGCGAGATGTCGACCAGCATGCCGAGCCGGTTCATCTCGCGGACGACCTCTCGGCCGAAGTCGTTGAGCCCACCGTGGCGGGGCTCGACCGGGGTAAAGACGCCCGCGGAGTCGGCCCAGTCGGTGTGAAAGGAGTGCGTGAGGGTCAGATAGCGGACGCCGAGCGCGTGATAGCTGCGGAGCGCCGCGAGCTCGTTCTCGATCATGTGGCCGCCCTCCATGCCCATCAGGCAAGCGAAGCGGCCTTCGCGGTGGAGGCGGCGGATGTCCTCGGCGGTCTCGGCGAGCCCGAGTCGATCGGGATGGCGCCGTACGAGCTCGCGCACGGCGTCGATGCGCTTCAGCGAGTCCTTGATGGCCTTGCCGTCACCCGGCACGGCGCCCATGTAGATCGACCAGAACTGCGCGTCGAGCCCACCCTGCTGAACGCGGGGGAAGTCGACGTGGTCGCCCGGGTTCGCCCCGAAGAAGTCGTAGAGCTCGTCCTCGAACTTCGGCGTCGTGTCGGCGTGCCCGTCGATCACGATCGCCTCGCGGTGGATCCGCGCCGCGCGCTGCTCCAGCGTCTCCTGCGCGAGCGCAGCCGGAAAGGCGAAGGCAAGGACAGCAGCGCAGCAGGCGAAGACGTTCATCAGCGGCTCGAGAAGAAGGAGCCGCCATCCTGCGAAACCGAACGTACGGTGCCAGAGCAAATTTCTCCGGTCAGTCTCAACGGCGTGAGCCGTTGAACCAGCTCACGCAGCAACCGGAGAAATTTGCTCTGGCACCGTACGTTCGGTTTGGTCGGCGCCGCGCTCGGATCAGAGGCGGAAGTTCAGGTTGGCGATGACGCGGGACTCGAAGATGTCGTTGTTGTCGGTGGGCTTCAGCGGGAAGCCGTAGCCGACGCCGAGGCTGATCTGCTCCACGATGCTCCAGCGGAAGCCGAAGGTGCCCCAGAGGGCCATGTTGCCGGCGGCGCGCTGCGAGCCGATGTTCGTGTAGTCGAGGCCGCCGATCTCGACCGCGAGCTGCTCGCCGTTCTGCGTGTAGTGCAGGCCGTGGATCTCGAGGATCTGGACGAAGTTCTCCCAGAGCTCGGTGTTCAGGTGCGCATCCCAGCTGACGATCGTATTGCCGTCGGCCTGGTTGAACGGCTGGCGGAAGTTCACGTTGCCGATCACGTTCGTCTTGCCGTCGTTCCAGCCCTTCGCCGCCGTGGCAAACGCCGACCATTCGCGGCAGAGGCCCTTCAGCACGTCCTCGTTGCCGGCCGGGATGGTGTAGCGACCACCGACCGAGAGGATGAAGTCCGCGTCCTCGTCGACGAGCAGCGCGAACTTGAGGCCCATGGCCAGGTCCATCCAGCCGGTGTCCGTGCCGAAGGCGTCCGTGTCGAGCCAGGAGTAGCCGTCTTCCGTCGCGATGAACTGCAGGCGATCGGTGATCGCGATCCTCGCCTGGATGGCCGCGACCTGCACATCCCCGCGCCCGAGCGGCGTATCTTTCGGGAAGGTGTGATAGAGATAGATCGCGCGGATCTCGGTGTTGATGTACGGGTCTTCGAAGTAGAGCGGGGAATCGAGCGGGCGCGGCTTCTTCTCGAAGCCCTTGCGCAGACCGTAGAGGAAGCCGCTCTTCTCCTCTTCGTCGTCCTGCCCGTCGTCCTGCTCGGCGCCGGGCGAGCCGGCCGGGCGCTCGTCCTGTACGGCCGTGTAGCGCAGCGCCCACGGCTGGGGCTCGGCATCGGGAGCTGCGTCGCGTAGCGCGACGAGCCAAGTGCCATCGGGAGCGGTCTCGGGATTCGCGCTCTCTTGGGCCGAGGCCGCATTCGCGGCGATGCCGAGAGCGAACGGGAGGAGAAGAGCCTGGCGGAGCATGCTGCACCTCTACGGGGAGTTCCACCGCGGCCGCAGAGGGCCTTCGGTGTTGTGCGCAGCTTCGGCGCTCCGGGAGGGGCATCCCATGCGCCCGAAGGAGCAGAGGCAGCGGGCCACTCGGCGTAGACAGCTTGCCGCAACTACGTCATTCGCCGGAGGCGGAGGGGGCGTTCCCCCGCGCGAAGCGCCAGAGCTCGAGGCGCGGATAGCTGCTCGCGCGGCCGATGCCCGCGCGCGTGAGGAGCTGCTTCCAGAGCGTCGTCTGCTCGAGCGCGCGATCGGGCCATGGCGTGCGCCAAGGATCCAACGTCGCCGCGACCCAGATCGTCGAGGCCTCGCTCGCGAGCAGCTCGCGCTCGACCACGCGCGCGCGCTCGAGCTCGGCGCGCTCGTGTTCCTCGACACCGGACCACTCGCCGCGCCGCAGCAGATCGAACGGCACCGTGACGACGCGGATCGGCAGCGCCGCGCCCCGCTCCGCCTCCAGCGCGCGCCGATAGTAGTGATAGGTCGTGATGTCGATGCCCTCCGAAGGGCGCTCGGGGCGATCGACGGGCCCATCGACCACCAGCACATCGCCTGGAAGTGCTTCGCCCGCGAGCGCGCGCAGCGCCGCCGGCCAATCGGCCTTGCGCAGGCTCGACCAGCAGGTGACGAATGGCAGGAGTACCGCGGCCGATGTCGCGAGCACGAGCGCGCTCGTGCGTAGCGCGCGCACTTCTCCCCCGCGCCCGAGGCCGTAGGCCACGAGCAGCACGGCGCTCGGCAGCCCCGCCAGGAGATAGCGATCGAGGTAGATCGACTTCGACTGCGAGAGCAGCGCGAGCAAGA
This sequence comes from Planctomycetota bacterium, assembly GCA_016719295.1. Lineage (GTDB taxonomy): Bacteria > Planctomycetota > UBA1135 > UBA1135 > JADKAF01 > JADKAF01. The sequence continues at coordinate 2,792,201 of JADKAF010000001.1, read as the reverse complement.
GCGGCGGGATCGCGACGGAGAGGCCGTGCAGGCAGAGGCGCTGGCGCTCGAGGAGCGGCCGCTCGCGAGCGCCGAGCGCGAGGAGCATCCGCCGCCGCGCGAAGCCGACGAGCAGTAACGCGGGCAGCTCGATCCACGGGCGTTGCACGCGGAGCTGCGGCCCCTGCATGCCGGTGAACGATGCGAGGGTGGCGAGGATCTGCGAGGTCGCCGGGGTTCCCCCGCTGCGCTGGATCCATTCGCGATGACCCGCGCGCTCGCCGAGGTACAGATAGAGGGCGCCCAGCAGGTAAGGGCCGATCAGGAGCGCGGCCGCCACCAGCGCGCGGAGCCCGCGCCGCCGCGCCTCGCGCGAGGGCCCGCCGAGGACGAGGAAGAGCGCGTGCGCGGCGACGAGCAGCACGCCCATGAAGTGCAGATAGAAGAGCGCCGCGGCAGCGAGCGCGTAGAGCCGGAGCTCCCGCTTGCCGCCGTCCTGCAGCAGCAGGCGATCCCACGCCGCGCACGCGGCGAGGCCGCAGAGGAGCAGCGGCTCGTAGAAGCGCGCTTCCTGCGCGTAGAGGATCGCGAGCGGGTTCGCGGCGAGGAGCGCCGCCGCGGCCGCGCCCACCGCGGGCGAGAACCACGCTCTACCGCAGCGCCAGATCAGCACGAGCGCCGCGACGCCGCAGAGGAGCGAAGGCAGGCGCAGCGCGAGCTCGCTCGTGCCGGCGAGCGGGATCCACGCCCAGAGGAACGCGTAGTAGAGCGGCGGATCGACGCGTGTCAGGACGCCTTTCACGTCCTGCCAGGTGCTCCCGGCCAAGTGCTCGACGCTCATCACCTCGTCGAACCACAGCGCCTCGCTGCCGATCCCGCGCGTGCGCAGCAGGATTCCCAGCGCGATCGCGACGAGGGCCAGCGCGTCCCAGCGGCGCGCATCGAGGGGGGCGGCAGCGCAAGAGCTCATGGGTCGAGACGTGGAACGGCGGCCGCGAAGGTATACCATGCGCGCGCACTCGGAGATCCCTCGCATGACCCGCAGACCGTACGTCGCCGGCAACTGGAAGATGAACCTCGATCGCGCGAGCGCGGTAGCTCTCGCTCGCGCCGTGCGTGAGCACGTCGGCGCGCAGGCGCCCTACGACTGCGCGCTCTTCGCCCCCGCGGTCTACGTCGCCGCGGTGGCCGAGGTCCTCGCCGGCTCCCCGGTGAAGGTCGGCGTGCAGAACGTGCACGACATGGCGTCCGGCGCCTACACCGGCGAGATCTCCGTCGCGATGGCGAAGGACGTCGGAGCTGCGTCCGCGCTGGTCGGCCACTCCGAGCGCCGCGCGCTGTTCGGCGAAGCCGATGCCTTCCTCGCGAAGAAGGCGAAGGCCGTGCTCGACGGCGGGCTGGAGCTCGTCTTCTGCGTCGGCGAGACCCTCGCCGAGCGCGAGGCCGGCCGCACCGAAGCGGTCGTCGAGACCCAGCTACGCTTAGGCCTCGGCGCGCTCCCGCGCACCGACTGGACGCGCGTTGCGATCGCCTACGAGCCGGTGTGGGCGATCGGCACGGGCCGCAACGCCACGCCTGCGCAAGCGGGCGAGGTGCACACCTTCCTCCGCGCGCTGGTCGGGAAGATGGTCGACGCCGCGACGGCGGAGGCGCTGCGCATCCAATACGGCGGCAGCGTGAGTGCGGCGAACGCGGCGGAGCTGCTCGCGGTGCCGGGCATCGACGGCGCGCTCGTCGGCGGCGCGAGCCTGAAGATCGAGAGCTTGCGCGCGATCCTCGACGCGGCGCGGCGCTGAGTCTGCGCGCGGCCCGACCTCAGCAGGTGCAGAAGCGGACCTTCAGGATCAGCAGCGCGAACACCGTGCTCTCGAGCGGGTGAAGAAACTCTTCGTCGCTGCCGAGACCTAGCATCCAGGCGCCGCGCCCGCAGCCCTCGAGCGTCTGGCTCTCGCGCAAGGGGAGCTGTCGAGCTCTCTGCCAGGCGCCGAAGGCGGGTCCTCCGAGCTGGAACGCGACTTCGCCTCGCAGCAGTGCGGCGCCGAGGGTCGGGGGTGGATCCTGCTCGAGCCGCGGGCAGCGCTCATCCCCGATCTCATCCGCGAGAGCCTCGAGGCGGGGCGAGCTCCTGGGACTCTCTCCGGCGAAGATGCGCGTCAACGCGACGAGCGCCAGCAGATCGGGATCGTCGGGAGCCGCGGCGAAGAGGCGCTCCGCGGCGAGGACCTCGTCGAGGTCCCAAGGTCGGCGTTCTTGCGGGCGAAACATCTCGCGGAGGTGCCGGAAGCTGATCCAGGCGTAGAGCTCCTCGGCCGTGAGGGTCGTTTCCACTCGCTGACGGTCGATCGCCGCGAGCAAGGGCTCCAGCCTCTCTCGAAGCTCCGTTGGGTTCTCGAGCTCCGCGAATTCCAGCAGGGCCAGCAGGGCGAAGAAGTGGCCCGCGCGGTCGCCGCGTTCGAACGGCGCAGGATCGGTCTCGAGCTGTCGCAGCAAGCCGAGCGACGCGCGCCGCACCATGCGGCGATACGGGACTTCGCGCCGGGAGTGGTCCGAGAGGATCGCCAAGGTGGCGAGGGCGCTCAGCTCCAGCGCGCTCCGCTGGGAGGTGCCGAAAGCGCACATCGCGTCGCCACACAGGGCCTCTTCGCTCGTCGACCAGAGCCCGTCGGGTCTCTGATGGCGCCGGAGCCAATCCAGCGCGAGGCGGACCTCTGGGTCGACGTGGCGCCTCGGGATCTCGAGGCTCTCTTCCGTCGGAACCTCGCTGTCCTGGTCTTGCTGCGCCCAGACCGTCGAGCTCAGAAGAGCGAGGAACGCGAGGAGGAGGATCGTCGGCTGGGTCATGGCGACCCGCGAACGCCGCGGCGAGAGGATCGGTTCAGACCCCCGGAACGATTCCCCCGGCTCCCTCGAGCCTCAGGCGAGCAAGCCCTCGATCACGTGCCCATGCACATCGGTGAGCCGCCGATCGATCCCGTCGCGGCGCCAGGTGAGCTGCTCGTGATCGAGGCCGAGCAAGTGCAGCAGCGTGGCGTGGATATCGTAGGCCTGCGTGCCCTTCCGATCCCGCGGCTTGTAGCCGAGCTCGTCGCTCTCGCCGACGCTGACGCCGCCGCGGATGCCGCCGCCGCACAGCCAGTTCGTGAAGACGAAGGGGTTGTGGTCGCGGCCCTTGCCGCCCTGCGAGCTCGGCATGCGGCCGAACTCCGTCGTCCAGTGCACGACGGTGTCCTCGAGCAGGCCGCGGCACTTCAAGTCGGTGATCAGTGCGGCGGCGCCGCGCGCCATGCCGCGCGCGAGCGGGCCGTGGTCGCGCCGGAGGTCCTCGTGCGAGTCCCAGTTGCGGCGCGGGAAGGAGTTGTCGTTGCCGCTCCAGATCTGCACGAAGCGGACGCCGCGCTCGATCAAGCGCCGCGCGACGAGGCACTTCAGCGCGAAGACGTAGCTCTCCTCGGCGGCGTTGATCTCGCTCTCCCAGAGCTCGGGGCCGCGCTCGAGTCCGTAGAGGCGCAGCACGTGCTCGGGCTCGTCGCGTACGTCGAGAGCGTCGGGGGCGGCGAGCTGGAGTCGCGCCGCGAGCTCGTAGCTCGCGATGCGGGCGTCGAGGCGCGCGTCGTCGGGACGGGTCGAAGCGTGCGCTCGATTCATCTCGCGCAGGAGCTCGTGCGTCGCTCGCTCGCGTTCTTCCGGCGTCGCGCGCGCGGCCTTCAGGTGCGCGATCGGCGTCGCCGTGCCGGGATAGATCGCGGTCGCGGCGTGTTGGCCGGGGAGGAACGCGGCGTCCCAGTTCTTGACCCCGTTGCTCGGGTGGCCGCGATGGTCGGGCAGAACGACGAAGGTCGGCAGCTCTTCGTTCGCGGAGCCGAGACCATAGCTCACCCACGCACCCGCGCCCGGGAAGCCCGGCTGCGTGAAGCCGGTGGTCGCGAGCAAGGTCGCCTGCGAGTGGACGCCCGAGGCGCTGACCATGTCGTGCACGAACGCGATGTCGTCGACGTGCGCGCCGAGCGGAGCGACCGGCTCGCCGAGGAGCTTCCCGCAGCGGCCGTGGGGGCGGAACTCCCAGATCGGCTTCAGCCAAGGCCCGAGTCCATCCTGGAAGGTCTCGACGGCTTCGCCGAAGTCGCTGGGCTGGCCGTGCAAGCGCACGAGCTCCGGCTTCCAGTCCCAGAGGTCGAGGTGGCTCGCACCGCCGGCCATGAAGAGCTGGATCACGCGTTGCGCGCGTGGAGCGTGCGTACGCGCGCGATGCAGCGCCGCGCGTGGATCGCTCTCCTGCGTCCCGCGCGTGACACTTCGCGCGTCGCGCTGCAGCAAGGACGCGAGTGCGATGCCGCCGAGGCCGCCGCCGAGCTGCTGCAAGAGCTCGCGCCGACTCGGGTGCAGCGGGCTCGGATCACGTCGATCGTTGCTCACGGGGCGCTCCTCAATCGACGAAGACGAACTCGCTCGCGTTCCAGAGCACGCGGCAGAGTTGCGCGAGGCCGTGCTCGGCGACGAAGGCCGCGAGTCGCTCGCCTTCGCCGGGGAAAAGCGCGCGTTGGAACGCGAGCTCGACGGCGCGCGCGACTTGGAGCAGGGGATCGGCGCCGACCTCGCGCTCGATGCGCGAAGCGCAGCGCTCCGCTTGCGCGAGCACGAAGCCGGAGTTGAGCAGTGCCAGCGCCTGCGCGGCGGAGAGGCTCTCGTTCCGTCGCTCGACGCGCATCGAAGGATCGGCGCAGTCGAGCGCGGAGAGGAAGGGCTGCGTCTGCGAGCGCACGACGAAGCGGTAGATCGCGCGGCGGAAGCTGCGCGGATCGTCGGGATCGGCGAGATCGTAGCGGTAGTGCGGGGAGTGCTCGGGACGCTCGACGACGAAGTCCTGCCAGCCCGGGCCGCCCATCGTGAGATCGAGGGCTCCGCTCATCTGCAGGATCGCGTCGCGCACGGCCTCGGCCTCGAGCTTCCGCGCGCTCGCGCGCCAGAGCAGGCGGTTGCCGCGATCGAGCTCGGCCGCGCGCGCGCTCGCGACCTGCGAGCTCTGGCGATAGGCGTGGCTCGTCACGAGCAGGCGATGCAGCGCCTTCAGCGACCCGCCCAGCTCATCGCGGAGCTGCGCCGCGAGCCAGTCCAGGAGCTCGGGATGGGAGGGCCGCTCGCCCATGCGACCGAAGTCGTTCGGCGTCGCGACCAGCGGTACACCGAAGTGATGCATCCAGACGCGGTTCGCTATGCTGCGCCAGGTGAGCGGGTTCCGCGGATCGACGATCCAGCGCGCGAGTGCTGCTCGGCGCGCGCTCTCGTCGTGCGCCTCCGGCAGCTCGAAGCGAGAGGGCAGCAGCGGCTCGAGTGCAGGGAGTGCCGCGGGCAGCGCGAGCTCGCCGGGCTGCGTCACCTGCCCGCGGCGCAGCACGCGGATCTCGCGCGGGGCACCCCCGCTCGCACCGGTGCCGCGGAAGTTGCCGCTGCCGTGATGCACCGTCGCCGCGTAGACGATCTTCGGCGCGGGCAAGAGGCGCAGCGTGCGCTCCGCGGCATCGACGCGCGCGAGTGCGGTTCCGCCGGCTCCGGCGCTCGGAGTGATCCCATCGACGAGGTTCGCCTGCGCCCAGCGCGGCGCCATCTCGATCGAGGAGGAGCTCGTCACTGCGGCGCCGAGGGAACGGTTCACGCCGGAGCGATCGAACACTTCGAGCTCGGCCAGCGCGAACGCGAAGTCCTTCTGCCGCTCGGCGAGCTCGAGCGCGGTGACGCGCACGTAGCGCGCGCTGTGAGCGGCGGCGAAGCTCCGCGGCGTCAGCGCTGAGCTCGATCCGCTGGCGTTCGGAGCGGGCTCCAGCGCGACGACGCCTTGCGTGAACGTCTCGTCCTCCGCGAGCTCGACGCGCAGGCGGCGGGGGAAGCCGAAGCCCGCGCCGATCCCCGCGAAGTCGTCCCAGCAGGGATGCAGCACGAGGCGCTCGAGTGCCACGCTCACGCCGAGATCGACCTGCACCCACGCGACGGCGTCGGCCTTCGCGGCGATCGCGGCGTGGAAGCCGTACGCGACCGGCGGAACCGCGTTGCCGCCCGCGCGCGCTTCTTCGAGAGCGCGCTGCGCCGCGCGCAGCTCCTGCTCGCACTTCGCGCGCTGCGCGGCGAGCGCGGGTTGCAGGTCATAGCGCCGCTCGGCGCGATCGACGGCGGCGAACACCGCCTGCAGCGCGTAGTAGTCGCGCTGCGTGATCGGGTCGAACTTGTGATCGTGGCACTGCGCGCACTGCGCCGTCGTGCTCGTGAAGGTGCCGAGCGTCGTCGCGACCATGTCGTCGCGGTCCTGGTGGCGCGCGATCTTCCCGTCGATCTTCTCCTCGGAGACCTCGACGTGGCCGATCAGGTCCCACGGGCCCGCGGCGAGGAAGCCCAGCGCCTCGATGCCGTCGCGCGTGCCGGGGTAGAGCGCGTCCCCGGCGAGCTGCTCCTCGACGAAGCGCGCGTACGGCTTGTCTTCGTTGAGGGCACGGATCACGTAGTCCCTATAGGGCCACGCGTGCGGTCGCGGCTGGTCCTTGTCGAAGCCGTGCGTGTCGCCGTAGTGCACGAGGTCGAGCCAGTGGCGCGCCCAGCGCTCGCCGTAGCGCGGCGAGGCGAGCAGGCGCTCGACCAGGTGCTCGTACTTCGCGGGATCGCGATCCGCAACGTAGGCCTCGACCTCGGCGTGGCTGGGGGCGAGCCCGATCAAGTCGAAGTGCAGGCGCCGGAAGAGCGTGCGATCGTCGGCGCGCTCGGCGAACGCGAGCCCGCGCGCTGCGAGCGCCTCCGCGAGGAACGCATCGACGGGATGCCCCGGCGCGGGCGGCGCCACCGCGGCGATGGGGCGGAGGCTCCACCACGCGCGCTCCTCCTGCGCGCTGGCGCTCACGCTGGCGAGGCAGAGGAGCGCGCAGGCGGCGCGGTGCAGGGCGCGTGCGTTCGGCGGGCTCATGCCGTGAGCCTACGCAGGTGCCCGGCCTCCTGGCCAGCGCGGCTCACCCGACGCGCGGCGCCTCGCGTTCCACGGACTCCTCGATCTCGAAGAACTCGCGGTCCTCGAAGGCGAACCAGCGCGCGATCAGGACGGTCGGGAAGCTCTGCAAGCGCGTGCGGTAGTCGCGCACGTTCCCGTTGTAGATGCGGCGCGCGGCCTGGACCTTGTCCTCGGTGTCGGCGAGCTGCTCCTGCAGCTCCAGGAAGGCGCGGTCGGCGCGGAGCTGCGGATAGCTCTCCTTCAGCGCGAAGACCTGGCCGATCGCGCCTTGCAGCGCACCCTCGGCGCGGCCCAGCGACTCCGGTGTGCGCGCGCGCAGCGCCTCGGCGCGGGCGCGCGCGACGGCTTCGAAGAGCTGCGCCTCGTGCTGCGCGTAGCCGCGCACCGTGGCGACCAGGTTCGGCACGAGATCGTGGCGGCGCTTCAGCTGCACGTCGATCCCGCTCCACGCGGTGTCGCAGTAGTTCCGCGCGCCGACGAGTCCGTTGTAGGCGAGCATCACCCAGAGCAAGAGCACGGCGGCGAGGCCGGCGGCGATCAAGAGCGCTTCCATGGTTGCTGCGGTTCCTTCTCCTGCTTCAGCGATGCTCTTCGAGGTAGCGCGTGGCGACGCGCGCGGCCGCGGCACAGAGCTCGTCCAGCGAGCGCGCGTTGGTGCGCCGGCCGCGATCGTAGATCACGAGGTCGCCGTCGCGCTGCTCCCACGTCGCGAGGAACTCGCGGATGAGATCGTCGATGAAGGTCGTGCTGAAGAGCTCCAAGAGCGCGATGTCGTCCTGCTCGTCGACCGCGCGCAGCGAGTAGCGCTGGTCGAACTCGGCGCTGGCCAGGTTCACTCCGCGGTCGTGGGCGAGGTAGTCCTGCAGCTTGCCCAAGGAGAAGCTGCGCTCGCGGAGATAGACCCCGCGGAAGCGCCGCGCCACCGCAGCCGGCAGCTCGAGATGGACCACCGTGAACGGCGTGTCGCTGCGGCGCTTGTTCCCCTTGTTGTCGCGCGTGATCTCGGTCGAGATGAAGTGCGCGAGCGTGCCCTGCAGCGGACCGATCCGGCCGGAGAGCAGGTGCTCGAAGCGCTGCTCGTCGCCGCGCTCGTAGAGCGGGCACGCGGCGTGGAGCCGGCCCTTCGCGAGATGGCGCAGGCCGCGCGTCGCGGCGTACTCGCGCCAGAACTGCGCCTCGGCCTGCGACGCCTGGATGCCGAAGAAGATGAGCGGCACGACCAGCATCGAGAGCCCGATGATCAGCGCTGGTACGGGCACGCCGGCCACGAGGAGCCCGAGCGGCAGCCCGAGCTGCAGGAAGGCGTAGATCGCGACGAGCGCGCCGCGCCCGTGCAGCGCTTCGCGCACGTGCTGCTTTCGCAGGGCGGCGATGCTCTCGGGGCCGCGCTCGGCGGTCCCGTCGGGGAAGAGCTGGCGGCGAAGGTCGAGCGCGTCGGGCATCTCGGGGCGGCGGTGCTCGGCGGGGAAGGGGTGGTAGGCGACGGGGAGCTTCGCCGATGCGAAGCGAAGTTCAAGGCGAGAGATTTCGCTCTCGCGTGCCGCGTTCGTCGCGCGACGGGCACGGAGAACGCGTGAAGGGGCGAGTGCTCGGCGAGTAGGCTGCGCGCTCCCCACTGCCGCGCACTACTTCCCCTGCCGCCGCCTCGCCCATGTCGAGCCCGCTCTCGCGCTCCCCGTTCGCCTTTGGCCTCGCCTTCGCTCTCGCGTTCGCGCTGAACGCACCTCCGGCGCGCGCGGTCGCGGAGACCGACGCGCCCTGGACCGGCTGGCTGCGTTTGGGGCCGGTCGCGGTGCCGCCCGCGGCGTTCGCCGAGCGCGCGAGCGCGGAGCCGCGGCTCGAGGTCGCCGGGCTGTGGCCGGCCGCGGGCGATCGCGTGAGCTGGCCCGGCCGCGGCGAGCTGCGCTGGGAGAGCCTCTACGTCGGCGCGGGCAAGCTCCTGGTCGGGCCAGCGGACCTCAGCGCGGCGCACGCTGCCGAGGTGTGGCTCGCGAGCTACCTCGGCGTCGCGCGCTTCACGAAGCTCGCGCTCGAGCTCGACGGGGGAGCGGAGCTCTCGCTCTGGCTCGACGGCGAGCCGCTGGCGCTGGAGTCGGTGGGCAGCGGCAAGCAGCGCGCGCGGCTCGCGCTCACGACCGGCGATCATCTGCTCGTGCTGCGCTCGTTTCGCCCGCAGGCGCCCGGCCTCTGGGAACTCCATGCGCGCTGGAAGAGCGAGCTCGGCGACGAGCGGCCGAGCCTCGGGGTGCAGCCGGCGCGGCGCCTGCGCTTGGACGACGTGATCGACGTCGATGAAGTCGAAGGGCTCGAGCTCGCCCCCGACGGCAAGCACCTCGCGATCCGCTACGTGTTCCCGGCGGTGCCCGCGCCGCACAGCGCACGCTGGCTCGAGATCCGCCGCGTGGCCGACGGCGCGCTCCTGCGCAGCACGCGCGGCGCGGGCGCGCTCTCGGGCTTCGCGTGGGGACCCGAAGGCGATCGCTTCGCGTTCACCGAGCGCGCGAGCGGGGGCGTCTCGATCTGGATCGAGGAGCTCGCGAGCGGCGAGCGCCGCCGCGTCGCCGAGGGGCTGCAGAGCTTCGCCGGCCTGCGCTGGAAGCCGAGCGGCGACGGCTTCGTGATCGCGCTCTCGACCGAGTCGCCGGCCGATCCGCGCGGGGTCCAGCTCCTGCGCGGCTTCGCTGATCGCCTCCCTGGCGCGCGCGAGCGCACGCAGCTCTTCGAGCTCTCGCTGAGCGGGGTCCGGCGCCGGCTCACCGGCGGCGAGCTCTCGTGCGAGCTGCAGGATCTCTCGAAGGACGGCAAGCGCGCGTTGATCGAGCGCGTGCATGCCGAGAAGCCCCCGCGCGAGCTCAGCGAGAGCGAGCTCTGCGAGCTCGACCTGGAGAACCTGAGCGTGAAGCCGCTCTTCAAGACGAGCTGGTTCTCCTCCGCGCGCTACGACAAGCAGGGCGAGCGCTTGCTCGTGCTCGCGGGTCCGTCGGCCTTCGGCGGCGCGGGGCGCGGCGTGCCCGAGGGCGTCATCGCCAACGACTACGACACGCAGGCCTACCTCTACGAGCTCGCGAGCGGCGCGGTGCAGCCGCTCACGAAGGACGCCGCACTCACGATCGAGTGGGGGACGTGGAGCGAGAGCGGCGAGCAGCTCGTCTTCCGCGCGCAGCTCGGCTCGTACGTGCGCCACGTGGTCTACGAGCTCGCGTCGAAGACCTGGCGCGAGCTCCCCGCGACCAGCGAGGTCGCCACGAGCTCGACGCTCGGCGCCGACGTGCTCGCGTGCGCGGCCTCCGGCGCGGTCGAGCCCACCGCGATCCACGTGCAGACGGCGGTCGCGGGCGGCGCGCCGCGCCTGCTCCTCCGGCCGAACGAGGCGCGGCTCGCGCACTTGCGCCTCGGCGCCGTCGAGACCTACCGCGCGAAGCTTGCGAACGGCGAAGAGCTCGACGGCTACGTGCTGCTGCCGGTCGACTTCGATCCGTCGCGGCGCTACCCCTGCATCGTGAACTACTACGCGGGCACCGCCCCCGTCTCGCGCGACTTCGCCGGCCGTTACCCGAAGAGCTGGTGGGCCGCGCAGGGCTATGTCGTGTACGTGCTGCAGCCGAGCGGCTCGACGGGCTTCGGCCAGGCCTTCTCCGCGCGTCACGTGAACAACTGGGGGCGCATCACGACGGGCGAGATCGTGGAGTGCGTGCAGCGCTTCCTCGACGCGCATCCCTACGTCGATCGCGCGAAGGTGGGCTGCATCGGCGCCTCCTACGGCGGGTTCTCGACGCTGCTCTTGCTCACCCACACCGAGCTCTTCGCCGGCGCCGTTTCGCACGCGGGGATCTCCTCGCTCGCGAGCTACTGGGGCGAGGGCTACTGGGGCGCCACCTACAGCTCGGTCGCCTCGGCGAACAGCTTCCCGTGGAACGCGCGCGAGCTCTACGTCGAGCAGAGCGCCCTCTACCGCGCCGATCGGATCAAGACCCCCTTGCTCCTGATCCACGGCACCGTCGATACCAACGTGCCCGTCGGCGAGAGCGAGCAGATGTACACGGCGCTGCGCCTCCTCGGCCGCGAGGTCGAGTACCTGCGCGTCGAGGGCGAGAACCACCACGTCGTCTCGTACGCGAAGCGCAAGCTCTGGATGCAGTCGATCGTGGCGTGGTTCGATCGCACGCTGAAGGGCGAGCCGGAGTGGTGGAAGCAGCTCTACGACGGGCGCGGCTGAGCTGCCGCGCTCTGCGTCCCGCCGCGCCGTCGGAGCGGCGAGCGGTCGGTGCCTGGAGCCCTCCGCCTCCGAGCGCCTCCTGCACCCGATCGGCGCCCTCGGCGCGTGCTCTCGGCCGGATCGCGCTACGGGGGCACGAGGCTCGCGGGGCCCGTGGTATCTTGCCCGGCCTTTCCCGAGCCGCATCCCTCGCCGAGGTCCCTCCTTCCTCATGGTACGTCCGCGCGTCTCCGCCGGCGGCGGCATGGCCGCCCTGCGCTACTCGCTGAAGAAGGCCCGCGAAGCCGGCGGGTTCCTGAAGCTCTGGAAGCGCCTGCGCTCGAAGAACGCCTGCAAGACCTGCGCGCTCGGCATGGGCGGTCAGAAGGGCGGGATGGTGAACGAGAAGGGGCACTTCCCCGAGGTCTGCAAGAAGTCGATCCAGGCGCAGGCCGGCGACATGCAGGCGCCGATCTCGGAGGACTACTTCCGCCGCACGCCGATCACGGCGATGGCGCGGCTCGACTCGCACGGCTTCGAGCACTTGGGGCGGCTCGCGTTCCCGATCGTCGCCGAGCCGGGGGCCACGCACTTCCGCCGCGCGAGCTGGGAGGAGGCCTACGCGAAGACGGCCGAGGCGCTGAAGGCCGCGCCGCCGCACGAGGCCTTCTTCTATGCGTCGGGGCGCGCGAGCAACGAGGCCGCGTTCCTCTGGCAGCTCGTCGCGCGCGCCTACGGTTCGCCGAACGTGCACAACTGCTCGTTCTACTGCCACCAAGCGTCCGGCGTCGCGCTGAACGAGGTCTACGGCTCGGGCACCGCGTCGATCGTGCTCGAGGACTTGGACCGCGCGGATCTCGCCTTCGTGATCGGCGCGAACCCCGCGTCGAACCACCCGCGCTTGATGACCAAGCTGGTCCAGCTCCGCCGCCGCGGCGGCGTGGTCATCGTGGTGAACCCGCTGAAGGAGCTCGGGCTCGTCCGCTTCCGCGTGCCGTCGGACGTGCGCTCGATGCTCTTCGGCTCGACCATCTCCGACCTCTACCTGCAGCCGCGCGTCGGCAGCGACATCGCGCTGCTGAAGGCGCTGCTGAAGGGGGTGCTCGAACGCAACGCGCTCGATCAGCGCTTCCTCGAGGAGCGCACGAGCGGCTGGGACGCCGTGCGCGCCGATGTCGAAGCCACGCGCTGGGAGACGCTGCTCGAGGCCTGCGGGCTCGCGCGCGCCGAGGTCGATCGCTGCGTCGAGCTCCTTTGTCGCGCCAAGGCCGGCATCGGCCTCTGGGCGATGGGGCTCACGCATCACCAGCACGGCGTCGACAACGTGCTGGCGCTCGCGAACCTCTGGCTCGCGCGCGGCTGGCTCGGCGTGGAAGGCGCGGGACTGTTGCCGATCCGCGGGCACTCCAACGTGCAAGGAGTGGGCTCGGTCGGCGTGGCACCCACGGTGAAGGCCGCGTTCGCGAAGCGCTTGGAGGAGCTCTACCAGATCACGGTGCCGAGCGAGCCGGGCCAGGACACCTTCGCGAGCATGGTCGCGGCGCAGGCCGGCAAGATCCGCGTGGCGCTCTGCCTCGGCGGCAACCTCTACGCGTCGAACCCCGACTTGAAGTGGGCGCGCGAAGCGCTGCAGAAGGTCCCGTTCAGCTTCTCGCTCACGACGAAGCTGAACGAGGGCCACGTGCACGGCCGCGGCCAGACCGCGTTCGTCGTGCCCGTGCTCGCGCGCGACGAGGAAGCGCAGCCGACGACCCAGGAGTCGATGTTCAACTACGTGCGCCTCTCCGACGGCGGGAAGCCCGCCGTCGCAGGCGAGATGCGCTCCGAGGTCGAGATCGTGGCCGAGCTCGCGAGCCGCGTGCTGCCGAAGGGGCGCTTCGACTGGCAGCGCTTGAAGAGCCACACGGCGCTGCGCGAGGAGATCGCGAAGGTGGTCCCCGGCTACGAGGCGATCGCGACGATCGAGCGCACGAAGGCCGAGTTCCAGATCCCGGGGCGCACGATGCACGGGAAGGAGTTCGCGACGAAGGACGGCAAGGCGCACTTCGCGGTGACGCCGGTGCCGGACACCTCGCTCGCGCCGGACGAGTTCCGGATGATGACGCTGCGCTCCGAGGGGCAGTTCAACACCGTCGTCTACGACGTGGAGGACCTCTACCGCGGCAACGACCGGCGCGACGTGGTCATGATGTGCGCCGCCGACGCCGAGCGGCTGGGCCTCCGCGAGGGTCAGCGCGTCCTAGTCGCGAGCGAGCTCGCGGCGATGCAGGTCTCCGTCGCGTTGGTCGACATCGCGCCGCGGAGCCTGGCCATGTACTACCCCGAAGCCAATGCGATCGTTCCGGGCGCGCTGGACGCGCGCTCGAAGACGCCCGCTTTCAAGAACATCCGCGTGAAGCTCCGCCCTGTCGGGGCGGCTCGCTGATCCCGTGCCGAGCGCCGAGGATCGAGCGAGGAGATTCCGAGCGAGGACATGATGCCTAGGTCAAGCGTTGGTCTGTCGATCGCGACTCTGTGCCTCTTCGGCTTCGGCGCCGAGCAGGGCTTCGCCCAGTCGGCCGAGGAGCTGAAGTTCCGGAAGTCGCAGGCCGACAAGCTGCACGACTACGCCGAGCAGGCGTTCAAGAAGGGCTTCCCGATGAACGCCCGGCGCGTCTGGCTGATGCTGCTCAGCGAGTACGACCCGGACCACGAGGGCGCGCGGAAGGCCCTGGGCTACACCAAGGTCGGCAAGGCTTGGGGCCTCGATCCCAAGTTCAGCTACCCGAAGAACGACGACCCCGATGCCGCCGCCGCGAAGGCGCTGCGCGCGTCCTGGGAGAAGACCGCGAAGGCGATCGCGGACGCGCACAAGAAGCAGGCCGAGCAGTACGACAAGGCCGGCCGCACGGACCTCTCGAAGCAGCACTTCGAGAAGGTGCTCTTCTTCCAGCCGAACGACAAGGACGCGCAAGCGGCGCTGCAGCACAAGCCGGTCGAGGGCGTCACGGGCACCGACTTGGAGGTCGTGCTCTACGATCGCTCGAAGAAGATCGAGCGCGCCGTCGCCGAGCAGTCGCGGAAGGACTACCCCGTCGAGGAGCAGCCCGACACCGAGCGGAACCCGCTGCTCGATCGCGCCAAGGTCGCCTACAAGAGCGTCAAGTCCGAGCACTTCACCGTGCGCGGCGATTTCGAAGTCGAGCTCTTGAAGGCCGCGGCGCTGAATGCCGAGCGCGCGATCCGCGTGATGGAGGCCGCGACCGAAGGTACGGAGGGCTTCTCACGCGATCCGCAGCGCTGGCTCAGCGACTGGGCGTTCTTCAAGGACAAGGACACCTACAAGCAGATCCTGCAGGCCAACGCGGATCTCATGTCCGCCGAGGACCTGAAGTTCCGCCTCGAGAACTCGAGCGCCTCGGCGTTCGGCTCGCGCGAGTCGGCGATCCGCGTCTCCGCCGCGGGCAACGAGCAGGGCATCCTCGACGGCGCCGTGCGCAACGTCGCGCAGACTTACGCCGGCGTGCAGAGCGACGCGCTGCGCGAGGGCATCGGCCACACGATCGTCGGCATGTTCTTCAACAACAACCGGCAGTTCGTGGTCGACCGGAAGGAGCAGGAGCGCACCTCCTCGACCGAAGAGGACCTGGAGAAGTTCTCGCCGAACTTCGACGCGTGGAAGGACTTGGCGCTCGAGGCCGCGTGGAAGCTCGCCGACACGGCGTCGACCTCGGCGGCGCAGCTCCCGATCATCCCGGCGGCGAAGTTCCCCGACGACGCGCGCATCAAGTCGTGGAGCTTCGTCGACTACCTGATGCGCCGCGACCCGAAGCTCCTGCTCTCGCTCGACAGCTTCCACCAGGAGCGCAGCCCGATCTCGGTGGAGAAGAAGTTCGCCGAAGCGAACGAGGGCCTGACCCTGGCGCAGCTCGAGAAGGAGTGGAAGGACTTCTGGACCGAGGCGAGCCCGGTGCTGAAGGCGATCCGCAACAACACCGAGCCGCTGGCGTCGGTGAGCAAGGACGTCCAGAAGTGGCTCGAGGAGTTCAACAAGGCCCGGACGGCGCTCGACTCGACGACGGTGACCTGGAGCTCGGCGTACTCCACGCGCTGCAAGGACCACGTCGAGTACCTGCTCGCGAACGAGGCCGAGCGAGGCCCGGTCGCCGAGCAGGACGAGAAGATCGATCTGCCGCTCGGCTCGCACCTGGGCAGCATGTTCGCGCAGATGGCGCTCGTCGCGATCGACATGAAGAAGCCGAAGGAGCTCTTCGAAGCGTGGCTCGACTACCCGGGCTACCGCGATGCGCTGCTCAACAACGGCCTGAAGACGATCGGCCTCTACTCCGACAAGAACATCCTCGTCCTCGATGCGATCCGCGGCGTCGGCCAGCCGCCGAAGGACAAGGGCGGCTACCGCGTGTTCCCGCTCTCGCAGCGCCAGGCGGTGCCGAACCAGGTGAACGTCGAGGATCTGGGACCCGAGCTGAAGACCCTGCTCGAGAAGCACGGCCACGGCGACAAGAAGGTGATCGGCTACCCGCTCACGCTGCACCACTTCGGCACGGGCGGGATCGGCGGTCGCCGCGACTCCTACCGCTGCCAGGTGCAGGTCCTCGGCAAGCCCGTCGAGGGCATCGTGCACGTCGCCGACGGTGGCTCGAACCGCCGCACCTCCGCGCCGGGCCTCGTCGTCTTCTATCCGCTCGAGCCGCTGAAGAAGGGCTCGCAGGTCGATGCAGTCTGGACCTTCGAGCACGACCAGGGGAGCTCGCGGACGGCGGTGACCTTCTTCACCAAGTAGGTGAGTGGCTTCGAGGCGTGGAACGGAGCCGGCACGCGCAGCGTGCCGGCTCCGTTTTGTTGCTAGAAGGGGCCGCATCGTTGATCGTCTGCTGGTCCTGGCCTAAGTCGGGCTTGGTAACGGCCAAGGAATGGCTGCAGTTGCCCCGTCTTTTCGCCAGGACTGAGCCCTCTACCGATCTCTCCTCGCCGATCTGCAGCGCTGGATGGGGCACGCTGCGCTCGCTGCATCACTTCCTGCACGAGAAGCGCCGAAACTTCGGCGTGCGCTTCTACAGCGATCGACCGTCGCTCCTGCGAACGCGCGCGACGCTGTCCGACGGCAGCTCGGTCGACTACGCGCTGCTCTCGCTGCCGCTCTATCTCGCGGGCGAAGTGCGCCGACGGTGTGCCGCGCTGCGGGAGCAGGGGCCGCTCGATGCGAGTTGCGCGGGATCGGAGCGGCCGGCGCGCGAGCAGGAGAGCTGAGGCTCGGCGGGCCGAGCTCGGACCGCGAACGCGTCGCGCGAATGGCAGCGCGCTCTGGATCGGGCCGCGGAGCTCGAAGATAAAGGGCGCTCGATCCGCGCCGCTTCGCGACGTGCCCCGGGCGCGACGCGGTGCGGCTTCGCCTTGGTCCCTGGCCTCCGCACCCGCGATGAAGCATCGAAGTCTCTGCCTCCTCCTCGTCGCTCTCGCGTTCCCGCTCTCGGCGTGCGCCGAGGAGTTCGCCGCGCGGCGCTACACCGCGGCGGATGGCGCTTCCATCGGCTATCGCTTGCTCGCGCCGGAGAAGCTCGAGGCGGGGCGGAAGTACCCGCTCGTGCTCTTCCTGCACGGCGCCGGTGAGCGCGGCGACGACAACGCCGCGCAGATGACGCACGGGGTCGCGGCCTTCGCCTCGAAGGATGCGCGCGAGCGCTTCCCGTGCTTCGTGCTCGCGCCGCAGTGCCCGAAGGAACAGACCTGGAGCGCGGTGAAGGGCTGGACCGGCGAGCGTTCGTTCGAGGAGCAGCCGACGGAGCCGATGCGCCTCGTGCTCGGGGCATTGGATGCGCTGCTCGCCGAGCTGCCCATCGATCGCGACCGCCTCTACGTGACGGGCCTCTCGATGGGCGGCTACGGCACCTTCGATCTCCTCGCGCGGCAGCCCGAACGCTGGGCCGCGGCGGCGCCGATCTGCGGCGGTGGCGACGCGGCGCGCATCGCCGCGGCGAAGGGCGTCCCGCTGTGGGCGTTCCACGGCGCGCTCGACAACGTCGTGCAGGTGACGCGGACGCGCGAGATGATCGATTCCCTCGTGCGCGCGGGCGGAACGCCGCTCTACAGCGAGTACCCATACGTGCGGCATGACTCCTGGAACATCGCCTATGGCGAGCCGGAGCTCCTGCCGTGGATGTTCGCGCAGAAGCGCGGGCAACCGGCGGTCCCGTTCTCCGCGATCGCCTCGCCGCTGTCGCAGCCGCCGTCGAGCGCCTGCCCCGGCGCGGGACCGATGCAGAGCGGGCTCTGGTTCCGGCAGCTCTGGAGCGAGAAGCGGAAGGCGTGGGCGGAGGCGAAGGAGGCCGATCAGCGCGCGGTGGTCTTCTTCGGTGACTCGATCACGCAGGGCTGGGGCAGCTTGGCCCAGGACTTCCCGCAGCTGAAGGTCGCCAATCGCGGGATCAGCGGCGACACCACGCGCGGCCTGCTCACGCGCGTCCGCGGTGACGTGCTGGATCTCCATCCGCGCGCCGTGTCGATCCTGATCGGCACGAACGATCTCGATCAAGGCGCCGAGCCCGAGGTCGTGCTCGCGAACCTGAAGGCCGTGATCGCCGAGCTGCGCGCCGCCGATCCGGCGCTGCCGATCGTGATCAACCAGGTCATGCCGCGCGGCAAGAGCCGCGGTCTCTACCCGGACAAGATCCAGAAGCTGAACGCTCTCTACGCGGCGGCCTTCGAGAACGATCCCAAGCTGCGCTTCTGCGACACCTGGGCGCTCTTCGACGACGGCAGCGGCACGTGCAGGAAAGAGGAGTTCCCCGACATGCTCCATCCCAATGCCGCCGGCTACGCGAAGTGGAAGGTCGCGCTGCAGGCGGTCTTCGACGAGCTCGGGATCGCGAAGTAGCTCCGAGACGCCATCGACTCGCGGCCGTCTCGATCTCCGCTCTGCCTCTCAGCGCCGGAACGAGTGCGCGTCGAGCGACCCGAGCGACGCCGTCCCCGCGACGAGATCGAGGCGCAACACCTGCGCGAAGAGATCGACCTGGTTGCGATGGAGGAGCGCGCCGATGCCGGGCTGCTGCGCGAGAGGCACCAGCGGTTCGTAGAAGGTGGGGCCCGTGCGCGTCGCGATCGGAGCCGTGAGGCCCGGGACGTAAGAGCCGAAGAGGAAGAGCGGATCGGTGGGATCGAGCTCGAGCAGTCCTTCCCCCGGTATCGGAAAGAGGCCACCCGCCGTCGTCCGCAGCAAGCGCGTCGCGAGCAGAACCTGACCGATGCCAGTGCCGCCAGATCCGAATCCTGCCACGTGCTCGTCGCTCCAGATCAACTCGTCGGCGCGCGGTGTCGCCGCCGGTTGTCCCGATCGGTTGACGGCGTCGGGGTAGGAGCTCGCCATGCCGAAGTTGCGCGGGCTGCTCGCGCCGAAGAGCGGGCCGAAGCCACCGGTCGTGTCACGTACGCCGGCCCGACTCGAGTGATCGTAGCGGAGGCGATTCAGCCAGTAGCGCGGCGGCGTAGGCACCAAGTTCGACCCCGGAGGTGTACCGAGGGGACCCCCGTTGAGCCAGCACAGCCCGAACTCGGTCGCGATCTCGAGCTGGGTCGCTGGATCCGCGGATTGCACCGGATACTCGCGACTTGCGGATCCCGGCAAAGGCGCTGCCGTCGAGATGTGTGACGACAGGCCATCGCTCACCCAGCCGATGGCGGAAGGCAGCCATACGCTCGTGAAGAGATCGCCCATCAAGCTGGTGTCGATCGGAGTGGCGAACGACGTCTGGAAGATCCAGGCGCACGGAGCGGAAGGTCCGGTCGGGCCGACGAACACGGGCGTCGCTGCGATGACGTTGGAGATGTCGGGCCACGTATTCGGCTGTCCCCAACCTCTTGGCGCGCCCGGCAATCCCGTCACCGGGTCGGCGTTGCCACCGAAGATCGCGAGCTGGAACGGACTGAGGGTTGCGCAGTTCTGGTCTTGGATGATCGAAGTCCAGCCCCGGATACCGCTGCCGATGCCGCCGCCCTGGCGATCCACTTTCCAGCCGTTGTGCACCCAGCCGGCGACGTTGGCGGGTATCCCTCGGGCAGTGAAGTCGGTCGTGCCGTCGTGCTGGTCGACGGTGATCTGGGAGTAGCCGCGTTGGAGCGGGAACGCGAAGAGCGCGAGCAACAGCAGGGATAGGCTCGATCGGCGCATGATGCGAGCACCTCGAGAGCGCGGATGGTGAGAGGCGGCGGATGGTGACGGGGTGTTCTGCAGACGAGTCGGGCCTAGCCCTCGAGTTCCCTACGGCTCGGATTCAGCTCTCGTGCACCCGAGCGGCGCGGCTCTCGAAGGTCGCGCGGTCGGGCGGCACGAAGCGCTCCCGCGCGAGGGGCGAAGCGAGCAGCTCCTCCGAGTAGTGCCGCTCCAGCAACCCCGGCTTCCACCGCAGCAGCTCCGGATACGCCATCGCGAACTCATCCCACGACGCGTTCGGCCGAGCCGCGAGGCGCGCGGCGATGAGCTCGAGATACGCCCCGGTGATCGTCGCGTGATAGAGGCCCGGCACGCCGTGCGCTCGCGCGTAGCACTGCAGGTCCACGGCGAAGCGCGGGAGCGCGGTCTCGGGGCCGAGCTCGCGCAGGTAGATCCACGCTATTCGCACGTGGTCGCGGTGGTGGAACGCGGTGGTCGGCAGGGACGCGTCGCGGAACGCGGCGGTGAAGTCGCGGTCATTCATCGTGGGCTCGGCTCGCGCGGAGCGACGGAGGGCACGTCGAGGGAGCGGCGCGCCGCGGCGCAGCGGACGACGCTCACGCGAGGCCGGGCGATCGATCTACGTCGATCCGCCCTGGCGCGGGTGCACGCGGAAGCTCACCCGCAGCGTACGCCCGCCGCGCTGCGCGAGCCAGGTGACGCCTTCGTGCACGAAGTCGAGCTCGAGCAGGTACTCGCCCGGCTCCGTGGGCAGCTCGAGGCGCAGCGGGAGCTCCAGCTCTTCGCGAGGGGCCACGTCCTTCGGCAGCGGCGAGCGCGGCAGCGAGCCGTTGCGACCGGGGTCTTCGAAGGCCACCCAGGTTCCGTCGAGGTGCAGCCAGTGCGAGGAGAGCGCGAGGTAGCGCGCGCCGCAGCGCGCGGCGGCCGGCCATGCGACGGGCGAGGAGTTCCGCACGCGCACGCGCACCATCACCGCGGAGCCGGCCTCGGCTTCGCGCGGTCCTTCGCAGGAGAGGATGTCGGCGCGATACGCCTCCTCGGGGATCTGCGCGTGATCGGTGGAGTAGAGCGCCACGAGATAGCAGTCGCGGCAGGCCTGCGGCGCGTGGCCGCTCCGCAGCGTGCGCCGGAGCTTCTGGTAACGCTCGCCGTTCCAGATCGCGCGGAAGTCCTCGCGATCGACGTTGCCCATCTCCTGCACGAAGCCGGGATGGCAGCAGGGCTTCACCGAGCCGTCGTAGTTGATCCACGCGCGGCTCCACGCGTACGGGCAATCGATCGGCGCGTGCTCGGCGGGGCCGGTCTCGTCGCCCTCGTGCCACTGCGGATGCGGCACGGCCGAGCGGTCCTGCTTCAGCGCTTCCTCGACGGCGAGTGCTGTCCCCTCGGTGGGCTCGACCGCGCGACCCTCGAAGGTCGGGCGATGATCGCCCGCGCTCGCGCCGGCCGCGGGAGCCTGCGCGCCGCTCGTCTCGCCCGCGACGGGGAGATACGCCGGCAGCGTGATGGGGATGCCGCGCGCCGCGGCTCGCTCGCGCGCTTCGTCGAAGCGCCGATTTGCGAGCTCCGGGCAGCTCTGCAGCGCCATGCTCTGGAACGTCGGCAACACTTCGACCGGCTCGGCCGTGCAGGCATCGACGCCGAGCTCGGCCATCAGATCGACCCACGCGGGCAGCTCGTCGATGTTGGCCCGCATCAGCGTCATGTGCCCGACGATCTTCGTCTCCGCGCCGCTCGCGCGCTTCTCCGCGACGATCGTGCGGATGTTCTTCATGACCTTGTCGAAGCGCGCGCCGCGGCGGATCTTCTCGAAGGTCTCCGCGGTGGCGCCATCGAGCGAGAGCGTCAGCGTGCCGACGTTCTCGAGCACCAAGCGGCGCAGGCGCTCGACGCCGAGCGGCGTCCCGTTCGAGGTCACGCAGAAGCGCACGCCGTAGCGCCCGCCGAGCTCGAGCTCCTGCTCGATCGTCTCCGAGATCAGGGGCTCGCCCGAGACGGTCAGCACGACCTCGTCGGCCTCGGTGAAGCAGCTATGCGCGATGCGCTCGAAGCGCTCGATGCCGAGCGAGGGGTAGCTCATGTTGTCCCCGGGCTCGAACTGCTTGAAGCACATCGGGCAGGTCAGGTTGCACTTGTGCGTGTTGCCGACGGTGAGCTTCACCGGCAACGCCTGACAGGTCTCGGGGAAGGTCTGGCGATCGCGGAGCGAGAGCGCGCGATTCCGGTCTTTCTGCTGCTGATGCGGGCGCGTCACGGAGCCATCCTCGGGAGTCGGGCGAATGCTCGCTAGCCTGTCGAAGAAGTCATTCGGGCTCAAGAACGCGCCTCGGTCGCCCCGCCTTCGTTGCCGGAACCTAGCTGAAACACTCGCTTCAGCGCCGGTCCCTGCGCCTCGCCGGGACGCCCGATGCATCGTTCCCAGCCTCGAAGCGCTTCTTCAACAGGCTGCTACGGAGCCGCCGCCCTCCTACGAATCACCTTCGGCAGGTTCCGCGCGAGGCCTTCAGTGCAGGCCCGTTCGCGCGCGATGCTCAGGTTGGCGACCGGCGCCAGCCTACGCGAAAGCGCCGGGCCTGGCGCGACAGGCCTCGCGTCGCCAGCCCGCGAGGGACAGGCCGTCTTCGGCCGGCGCTCCCGTGCGGCGGGTGCCGCCGGGGGTTGGAGCCTGTCGCGGGGCTTGGTAGCCTCCACCGCCCCCGGGGTTCCGGAGTGTCCGAGACGTGCTTCCGATTCCACAGCTCCACTGCTCCGCTCCGCGAGAACCTCGAGGCGATGGGCTCTGATCGGTTGAAGACTCGACCCAGCGCTTCCGCATCTCCAGCTCCCGCCTCTCCGTCTCGCGTGCGGCGGGTTCTGCACGTCTTCACCTTCTTCCGCCCGGACTTCACGGGCGAGGGCATCTATCTCACCAACTTGATGCCCCACCTGCAGGCGCAGGGCTTCGCGAACGATGTGCTGGTGCAGAACACGGATCCCCAGGGCGAGCGGGTCGTGCACTGCTCTGCGCCGGCGCCGCACACCGTCCACTATCTAGTCGCCCGGCGGAAGGCGCTGCGGCATCTCAAGCTCTCCTGGTGGCTGCTGCGCCACGGCCGGGACTACGACCTCGTGCACTTCCACTCGTTCAGCGACCGCTACTTCCTCGGCGCGCTGGTCGCTCGTCTGCTGCGCGCGAAGGTCGTGCAGTCCAGCACGCTCGATGACGGGCTCGGCTCGGTCCTCGCGAGCTATCGACCGCTCTTCCGACCCGTGATCCGGCGGCTCTTCCGACTGGTCGATGCCTCCGTCTCGATCTCGCCGAAGCTGCATGCGGATGGCGAGGGGGTCCTGCCCGAGCCGCGCCGCCACTTGATTCCCCAGGGCGTGACCCTGCCTGCGGATCCACGGCGCGAGAAGCATGCCTTGCGCCGCAGCTTCGGCCTCGACGCCGCCGACTTCGTGCTGGTCTTCGTGGGCGGGATCTGCGAGCGCAAGGCGCCGCACGAGCTCGTCGAGGGGCTGATCGAGCTCCATCCGCGGCATCCGCGCTTGCATCTCTTCCTCGTCGGTCCGGATCTCGAGGACGAGTACGCGGCGCGGCTGCGCCGCCGCGTGAGCGAAGCGGGACTCTCCGAGCGCGTGCACTTCACGGGCTTCGCGCCCGACCCCTCGCGCTACTACGGGATGGCGGACGCGATGGTCTTCGCGTCGACGAAGGAGGGCTTCGGCAACGTCTTGCTGGAGGCGATGGCGCACGCGCTCCCGACCGTCGCACGCAGGCTGCCCGGCGTCACCGACTACTTCATCGATTCCGGCCGCACCGGGATCCTCTTCGACGATCGCGCCGGCTACGTCGCCGCCGTGGAGACCCTGCTCGCGGATCCCGAGCTGGTCCTGCGCCTCGGCAGCGCTGCGCGAGCCGAGGTGGAAGCGCGCTTCCGGCTCGAGGCCATCGGCTTGCTCTACGGCGGCCTCTATCAGGAGCTCCTCGGCGGAGCCTCGGGATGCGCGGGAAACGCCTCGTCCTCCTGAACAACCAGGGCCTCGATCAGCGCGGGGGCGGGGTCACCATGCTGCGCGCGCTGATCGCGAGGCTCGGCGCCGAGAACGAGGTCGTGCTGTGCGCGCACACGCAGCGCGCGCGCGATGCCGCCGCGCTGCCGGGGCTCGTCGAGCGCCACGTGCCGGAGCATCCCGCGCCTCGCGGCCCGCTGTGGCGGCTGCGCCCGCTGCTGCGTGCGCGTTGGCTCGCGCGCCAGACACCCGCGCTGCTCGAGCCGGCCGACGCCGTGATCGCGTTCGATTGCCACTTCGCGTGGGCGCTGCCGCGCGTGCGCGCTGCGAAGCGCGTCTACGTCTCGCTGAGCCCGCAAGCCCGGCAGGAGTCCTTCGACATGCTCGGCCGCAGCGGCATCAAGCTGCGCGCCTGGCAGTACGCGCGCTTGGAGCGCGCCGCGATCCGCGCCGCGGATCTCTGCATCGTCTCCAGCGGGACGCACGCAGAGGAGATCCGCCGCTACGAAGGTCTGCCTGGCTTCGATCCGCTGATCCTCCCGCCCGCGATCCCACCGCGGAAGGCGTCGCCCGCACCGGACGCACGGTCGCAGGGGGAGCTGCTGGCACTCACCGTCGCGCGTCTGATCCCGCTGAAGAACGTCGAAGCCGTGCTCGAGGTCGCCTCCCGCGTGCGCGATCTGCCGGTGCGCTTCGCGGTGCTCGGCGACGGGCCCGCAGCCGAGCCGCTGCGTCGGCGCGCGGCCGAGCTCGGCCTCGGGGAGCGCGTGCGCTTCCTCGACAGCACGAACGATCCCGCGCCCTGGTTCGCCGCGGCGGATCTGCTGCTGCATCCCTCGCGCTACGAGTCCTTCGGCCTGGCGGTGTTCGAAGGGATGTGCTGCGGAGCCGTGCCCATCGTCCCGCGCCGCAGCCTGCACTTCGTCTCGGCGGCCACCGAGCTGATCGAGCCTCGCGTGAGCGGGATCGTCTGCGACTTCGAGGATCCGGAAGCGGTCGCTGCCGCCGTGCGCGAGCTCTGCCTCGATTCCGCGCTGCGGCTGCGGCTCTCCGCCGCGGCGCGCGCGCGCGCGCAAGGCATGTGCGAGCCGCCGTGGGCCGCGCGCTTCGAGTCGGCGCTCGAGGAGCTGCTGCGATGAGCGCGCGCGGCGTCGCCGGCGTCTTCGGCCATGCGCTGATCTTCGGGCTGGCGCCGCTGCTCCAGAAGCTCGTCACCTTCGCGCTGCTCCCGTGGTTCTCGTTCCACCTCGGGCCGGAGGGCTACGGGCTCAGCGACTTCTTGGTCGCCGTCTCCGGTCTCTTCCCGGTGCTCTTCGGGCTCGAGCTGCGCGTGAGCTACGTGCGCGCGCATGCCGCCGCACGAACGGGCGCGGGCTCCTTGCTCAGCGCGACGATCGGCGCGACGGCGTTGCTCGCGCTCGTCGCGGCGCTCGCGTTCTTCCTCGGTTGGCCGTCGCTGGAGCGCGTCTTCTCGGAGGTGCGGCTCACGAGCGAGTTCCGCGCGGTGATCGCCGGCGGCATCGCCTGCGATCTCCTGAACGTGATGCTCTTCGCGGCACTCCAAGCGCGCCTCTGGTCCGGCCGCACGACGCTGCTGAACCTCGCCGCGTTCGCGCTCAGCGTCGGCACCAACATCGGCTTCGTCGTCGGCCTCGAGCTCGGCGCCTACGGGCTCTTCTTGTCCAGCACGCTCACCGCCGCGCTGACGACGGCGGGGCTGCTCTGGATCCTGCGGCGGGAGTTCGGCGCCGCACCGCGGCTCCGCTCGTGCGCTGTACTCCTGCGCCCGCTCGTCTCCTATTCGCTGCCGCTCTGGGGCGGGGGGCTCGCGTACTTCGTGCTGCGGCAGGTCGATCGCTTCGTGCTCACCGAGCTCGCCAGCTTGGCGACGCTCGGCGTCTACGGCATGGCGTGGAAGCTCTCGAGCCTGCTCTCGAGCTTCCTCTTGCTGCCGTTCCAGCGCTCGTTCGACGTCTGGCGCTTCAAGCTCTGGGAGGAGCGGGCCGACGCGCAGGTCGTCGGAGACGTGCTGCGCTGGTTGCTGGTCGGCGCGGGTGCGCTGGCCCTCGCCGTCGCGACGCTGGGCGCGGACCTCTTCGGCGCGCTCGCCGATCCGCGCTTCGAGGGGCTCTCGCTCTATCTCCCGCTGCTGAACCTCGCCGCGCTCTGCCAGTGCGCCTCCTCGGTCACGAGCTCGGCCTTCTTCGTGACGAGCCGCACGGCGCTCTGGATGCGCTGCTTCCTCGTCGCCGCCGTCGCGCAGGTCGCGCTCTGCGTGCTCGGCGTGGCTCTCTTCGGCGCGCTCGGCGCCGCCATCTCCGCGGCCTTGGTGCAGGCGGGCCTCTGGGCAGCCTCCGCGCGCTACGGCCGCGCGCTTTGGGACGTGCCCTATCGCCACGGGGAGGCGCTCGCGATCGTCGCCGTCGCGACCGCGCTCTCCTTCGCGCGCGGCCTCTTCGGGCCGTTGGACCTCCTGCTCGCGCTGCTGGTCGATACGCTGCTCTGCGCGACGTTCCTGCTCGCGGCGCTGCGCCTGCGTTGGGTGCTGCCGGAGGAGCGACAGCGCGCGCTCACTTGGCTCCGCGCGCGCGCCGCGAAGCTGCGCGCCTGAGCGAGGCACGCGGGAGGCGTTCGAACGCAAGACCGCGCATGCGCTACGCCCGGCCCTACGGCGAAGCAAGCGCCGCGCCCGACGCGCGCGTACGACGTCGATCGAGTTCGAACGTCGACGCGCGAAGGACGCGATCGAGAAACGCGGAGCCTTGCGCGTCGTTCACGTCGCTTGCTGCGCCTCCGGGCGCGGCTCCGCTTCGTCGATAGACGTCGTGCGACGTTCCGGAGCCCGCTGGAGGCGGGGGCTCCGGAACTCATGTTGCCGGGAGCGACCGGACGTCGACGCGTGAACGACGTCGAGAGACATGGGTTACGCGCCCGCGCGGCGGTAGGGCGGTGTGGTTCAGCGCGAGGCTGCTCGGCGACTTGAATTGGCGAGGTTCCCGCGCGGTTGGCCGGCGTGCTTGTAGGGCTTCGGCAACTCGTGAAGGTCGAGCAGCCCTTGGCGGCGCCAGCCGGTGGTGAGCAGCCAAGTCGCAGCGGGCGCGACGACGGCCAAGCTCGGTGTCCCGGGGATCGACGCGATCGACGGCTGCTCACTCCAGCCATCGAACACGGGCGCGCTCGAGCAGAGATCGATCGAGCTGGGCAGTACGGCGCCGTGCTTCTTGCCGTTCTGCAGCACATAGCGAAGCGCGTTGCGCGCCTGCGTGGGCGTCGAGATCACCTCGTCGTGATAGCGCTCGGGGAAGACCTTGCCGCGGCGGTTCCAGAGCTTGTTCAACGCGCGCGCGAGTGGACTGAGCAGCGCGTTCATTGCGCGTGCGACGCACTCGCGGTCGTCGGCCTCGACCAAGAGGTGCAGATGATCTCGCTGAATCGAGTACTGAACGATCCGCATTCCGTGGCGATCGCTGCTCGCGCTGAGCGCCGCGAGCACGAGCTTCAGCGCGCCGCGGCGCAGCGACGGCAGACCATCGGCGAGACTCACGGTGACGTGCAGCGGCTCGTTGCGCTTCTTCTTCGAACGCTGACGGTGCGGCATGCCGGGCTCGTCGTTCTTGGGCTTCCGCCCCGCGCCTTTCCGCTTGCCGCCGTGCTGACGAAACTCGAACTCGAACTGATGAAACTTGCGGCGCATCTGGCTTCCTCTGCCTCATTGCGCGTCGCCTTCCCCGACTTCGTTCCAGCATGTAGAACGCAGAAGGGCCGTCGTTGGTTTCCTAGAAAGCCGGAATCTTGATTGCGCTACGTTGCTCGCTGCGCGATCGCACTGCCGCCGCGCGGGCGGGGAACCCATGTCGTTCGACGTCGTTCACGCGTCGACGTCCGATCGCTCCCGGCAACATGAGTTCCGGAGCCCCCGCCTCCAGCGGGCTCCGGAACGGCGCACGATGTCTTTCGACGTAGCGGAGCCGCATCCGGAGGCGACGCAAGCGACGTGACCGCCGCGCTCGCTCTCGAATCGGGCTCTACGTCGAGCACGCTTCGACGCACGATTTGGTTCGACGTCGTCCATGCGCGGCGGGCGCGGCGCTTGCTTCGCCGGAGGGCTGGCGGAGCGGTCGTCGCGCCACTCGCGCTCAGATGCTCGCGCGCGTGTTGGGTGTGAGTACCGATCTCGTATCGACGGCTCCGGCCGGAGCGGCGTGAGCCGTTGATCCAGCTGGTGGGCGCTGTCGCGCAGCCCCGCTCAGAGCAGGACGTCGAGGATGCGATCGCCGTCGAGCGCGCCGAGCTCCGGAGCGGGGAGCCGCGGATCGCGCGTCCACCATTGCGCCGCATCGCGCAGCCTCTCGCCGCCGAGTCCGAGCTCTTGGAATGCCCCTGCAATGCTCGCGCCACAGCGGAGCTCCACGTGATCGAGATCGCGCGGCGCGAGCTCGGCGCACGCGGCATCGCTCAGAGCGGCGAAGTGCTCGATCCTGGAGAGCGCACCGAACGCATCAACCATGCGCAAGCGCCGACGCTCGGGTTCCTCCCGGAACGCCGCCCAGGCGATGAGCGCGCGATCCCGCACGAGGCCGAGCAGCAGATTGCGCTCCGCCCGTGGCGAGGAAGCGAAGGTCCAGCGCAGGCTGGCAAGATCGCGGCGCTTCTGGAGCTGCGGCGTCTCGCGCGCTGCACACCAGAGCTCGTCCAAGCGCGCGTCGTCCCAGCGCAAGCGCTCCACGCGGAGCCCCTGCTCGCGCTGCGCGCGCTTCGCGGCCTCGGCGAGCGCGCGGCGGCGACGCGTCTGCTCGCGAGCGCGCCACCACACGAGGGTCAGCGCGAGAGGGGCCGCTGCGCCGAGGCGCTGCTGCACACTTCGATAGCTCGCGGACCAGGGGTTCCCAGTGACGAAGCCGCGCCGAGCGGCGCTGCGCTCGTCGAGCGCGTGGAAGCCGAGCTGCGCGAAGAGCCGCGCGCTCTCCGCGTTCGGGGTCGCGTTCACCCAGAGCGCCGCCTCGCCGCAGCTCATCCAGGCGGAGACCAGCGCGCGGGCGAGGCCTCGCCCGCGCTGATCGGCACGCACCGCGAGCGCCGTCGCACCGAAGCCGAGGACATCGCCGGCGGGAGATCGGTACGGCATCGGGATGCTCCCGAAGCAGCCGGTGAGCTCGCCGCGCGACTCGCTGACGAACCCGCGCGGCTGACCGACGGCGAACGGGTTCCGCGTCCACTGCGCGGCGAAGCGCTCGCGCCACGGGACCTCCGGCCAGATCGAGCCGAGGAGCGCCGCGAGCGCGGGCTCGTCCTCCGCGCGGATCTCGCGCAGCACTTCCGGCTCAGCGGAAGGCATGGAGACGGTGGTTCCAAGGAGCGGCGCGATCGAGGAAGCGCAGGCGATGCCAGGAGTGATCGCCGAGCGCGATGCGCCGCACGTCGAAGGGATCCAGGCGCGCGCCGTTCGTGCCGAGCTTCACTCCGAGCGCGCCAAGGTAGCCGAGGCGCACGAGATGCGGCACGTCGCGCGGCGTATGCCCGCCGTAGGCGGAGCAGAAGATCTTGGAGATCGAGGGCAAGCGCAGCTGCTCGAGCTGCGCGCGGGCCTGCTCGAGATCGGCGATCGCTTCGGCCTCGCTGAGCGTGGCGTAGCTGTGATGCGCGTGGCCGTGCGAGCCGATCGCGAGCGCGCCCTGCGCGAGAGCGCGCACGCCGTCCGCATCGAGGTAGAGGTCGCGCACGAGCTCGCGCTCTTCGTCTGCATGGAGCTCGAGCGTCGCGCGCAGCGCCGCGACCAGCGCGTCGCGTGTCGCGAGCGTGGCCGCGTGCGTCGCCACCGCGAGCACCTCGCGATCCGCCGGCAGCGCGAGGCCGGCTCGCGCCGCGTGCTCCCGCACCGCGGCGCGACCGAGGCGCTCCTCCGCGAGCATCACGACGTGCTCCCAGAGCAGCCGGCGCGCATCCAGCAGCGCGGTGGCGAGGAAGAAGGTGGCGGGCAGCCCGAGGGCGCGCAGCACGGGGGCCGCGTGCTCGAGATTGTCGCGGTAGCCGTCGTCGAAGCTGATCGCGAGCGTGCGCGGCTGCAGGCGCTCGCGTCGAGCGATCTTCTCCAGGGCCTCGTCGAGCGGCAGCACCTCGAAGTCGTGCGCCCGGAGGAACTCCATCTGCGCGCGGAAGCTCTCCGGCGAGATCCAGGGCACGCCGCCGCGCTGGAGGAACGCGTGATCCTGCTCCGGGCAGACGCGGTGATACATCAGCACCGCGAGATCGCCGCGCAGCATCTGCGCGCGCTGCACGAGCTGGCTCTTCCACCAACGCGCGCGTTCTCCGAGCCCGGCCACCGCGGCTTCAGCTCCGCGCGCCGAGGCCGAGCCAGCGCCGCGCCTTGAACACGATCTTGTCCCAGGCGCTCTTGTCCCAGTTCCAGCCCAGGTACTCCTTCGCGCGCTGCAGCTCGGCGACGCTCATGTGCTCCGTCGGCTGCACGGCTTGGAAGCCTCCGTACTCCTCGATGTCGACCGGCGCCAGCTTGCCTTGCGCCTTCAGCTGCTCGAAGAGCGGCGTCCCCGGATAGGGCGAGAGGATCGCCGTCTGCACCGAGTGCGGGCGCGTGCGGCGGAGGAACTCCAGCGAGGAGCGCACGGTCTTCCAGGACTCGCCGGGCAGGCCGAGGATCGTGTGGAGGTGCACGCGCAGCCCGGCGGCCTTGGTCCAGGCGATGGCCTCTTCGAAGCGCGCGAGCGAGCGCGGACCGCCGGGCTTGCCGATCGTCGCGAAGAGCTCGGGATCGCCGGTCTCCAAGCCGTAGTGGATCTCGCGGCAGCCAGCGCGGGCCATGAGCTGCAGCAGCTCCGGCGTCACGAGGTCGTAGCGCGTCTCGCAGATCCACACCACGTCGAGCTTGCGCTCGATGAGCTGCTGGCAGATCGCCTCGACGTGCTTCTTGCGCACGGTGAAGACCTGGTCGCGGAAGCAGATCTGCTCGACGCCGAACTCGCGGTGCAGCCGCTCGATGTCATCGACGACCTTCGCCGGCGAGCGGAAGAGGATCTTCGAGCCGAAGCCGAAGGGATAGGGGCAATAGCAGCAATCGTAGCTGCAGCCCTTCGACGTGTAGACCGTCATGTAGCGGTAGCGACGGCCGAGGAAGAAGTCCGACTCGTAGCGCGCGACGTCGAGCAGGTGGTAGGCGGGGAAGTCGACGAAGTCCAAGTCGCGGATCACCTGCCGCTGCGGCGCGCGCACGACCTCTGCGCCGGCGCGGTGCCAGCAGCTATCCGGTTGGACGCCGGTGGGATCGCGCAGGATCTCCGCGCAGAGCTCGGGCACCACCAGCTCCTCGTTCGCCTCCATCACATAGTCGGCGGCATCGGCGGTGAAGGCGCGCGTGGGATCGAGGCGCGCGGCGGGGCCGAGCAGCACCACTCGGAGTCCGGGAACGAGGCGGCGCCAGCGGGCCAGGAGCTCGAGATCGAAGGAGAGCGAGGGGAGGTTCGCGACGCTGATCAGCACCGCGGGCCGCAGCTCGAGGAGGCGCTGCTCGAACGCCGCGGCGTCGTAGATCGGCGTCGCCTGCAGATCCGCGTACTCGACGGCGATGCCGCGCTGCTCCAAGCCGCGCGCGATCCAGAGGAACTGCGACCAGGGGATGTCGTAGTAGCGCTGGTCGTGTCCGGCGACCGCGCGCTCGGAGGGCTGCGCGGTCCCCATGCCGCCGGCCCACTCGCGGAACACGTTCTTCCGCGGCGGGGAGGGCGGCTGGACGAGGAAGACCTTCGGCGCGAGCGCAGGCATGGAGGAAGAGCGCGGACGCACCGCGAAGGAAGAGACGACCGGAGGATTTCGGCGCGGGAGTATAGCCCGCGGCGCGGAGCGAGGCGAAGCGGGTGGGGGCGAAGCGGAGAACTCTTCCGACCCCTGGTTCGCTCGTGCGCGAGTTTCCACTCCGTGTGCCGAGTGCGTCCGAGCGTCCAGTACGCTGGGCGGTCGAGCCACGAACTCCGGACCACCGCGCCAGGCGATGAACGACGAGAAGACCTTCAATCCCCAGCTCTTCGAGTACGAGCCCGCTCGTTCCTATCGCTGGCAGGTGTTCCCGCGGGTGACGGTCGCCACGATGACCTTCAACCGCCTCGCGCACACGCGGAAGTTCCTGGAGAGCCTCTACCTGCGGACCCACGTGCCCTTCGAGCTGCTCGTGCTCGACAACGCCAGCGAGGACGGCACGCGCGAGCACCTGCGCGAGCTCGAGCAATCGCGCTCGAACGTGCGCCTGATCTTGAACGCGAAGAACGTGGGCCTAGGCCGCGGCCTGCTGCAGATCCGCGACGCCGTCGACAGCGATCTCCTCGTCTTCTTCGACAACGACATCGAGATCCTCTCCAACTACTGGCTCGTGCACCTGCAGAAGGCCTATCACGCCTACCGGCTAGCGCACGCGGATCTCCGCGTCTCGCTCGGCCTGCGCATGATCAACCAGGAGGAGTACGGCTTCCGCTTCGCCTCGCGCATGGAGCTCCTGCCGATCCCCGCCGCGCAGAACGAGCTGCCGCGCACCTCGTTCTCGAAGTACAGCAAGGACGACGCGAGCGAAGAGCGGCGCCTGGAGGAGGAGGTCGTGATCGGCTGGACCGAGCATCTCTGCGGCGGCGCCTGGTCGTGTCCGGTAGCGCTCTACAAGCAGATCGAGTGGGAGCGGCACTACCCCAAGTTCCTGGGCGGCGAGGACGGCTTCTTCACCGCGGAGTGCGCGCGAGCGGGAGCCGGCGTGGCCTACGTCGAGAACGGACCCATCGTCCGTCACAACGACTGGCCATACACGCAGGAGAAGATCGAGCTCTATCGGCGCCTCACGCAGACGCGCGCGGTGACGGACTGGACCTTGGTGAAGCAGAAGCTCTGGCGGCTACTCGGCCGGCGCGGCGCGAGCTCCTGACGCGCGGAGCTCTTCCGCCGCGATCACGCTTCGAGCGCGTAGCACGGCCGGCCGAGGGCAGGTTGCAGCACGAGCTCGCCGTCGGGCGGGAGCGCGCGCGAGGGTCATCGCGCGCCCGTCTTCGCACCGGGTGGTCCGGCTCAGGGGATGATGACCTCGAAGCTCCCGCTCTCCAGCACACGCGTCGCGACCCCCGTACCCAAGGCCAGCGGCAGGGTCGCGTGGAAGGTCCCGCGCAGGCGCCCGCCGCTCGCCGAGCTGAGCGTGATCGCGAAGCTGCCTTGCATCCCGTCGGCGCGCCAGATGTTGACGCCGCTCCCGAACTCGACGTACTCGACCAGCGCGTCGGCCGTACCTGCGACCTCCGCGGGGAAGGTGCCGTTCGCGGGATCGTAGGTGAAGCGCACGTTGATCTCGCGCGACTGCGACGCGCGCTGCCCGTGCACGACGTAGAGGTGGGGCGGCTGGTTCTGCAGCGCGAGCGAGCCCAAGTCGGCGGCGAACGCGTTGCCGTCGACGGTGGCGGTGAGATGGAGCTGACCGCCCGTCGAGGGCGCCGTGACCTGGAAGGGAACAGCGCTCGATCCACCGACGCGCGACTGCACGACGATCAAGTAGTTTCCCTGCGCGAGCTTCGGCACCAGGAAGCGGATCGAGTCGTTGCTCCAGCTCTGCACCTTGGCGCTCTTCGCCGCGGCCGAGTCGAGCGGCGCCAGCAGGTTCACTCGGCCCTTCTTCGTGCCGAAGAACGCCCCGCTGATGGTGATCTCCGCGCCGGGCGCGCCGCTCGCGGCGCTGAGCTGCTGGGGCTCTGGCGCCGCCATCTCGAGTCCACTCGAGAGCGCCGCCGTGTCGGTGCCGATGCGCACGAAGAGGTCGTACACGCCGGCCGGGGCGTCCTTGACGGTCGCCGTGATCTGCGTCGAGCTGAACGCCGTCACGCGCAGCGGGAACTTCTTCGGCGAGCCCCCCTGCTGCAGGAAGACGCTCGGCTTCGCCTCGAAGCCGACGCCGGTGATCGTCACTTCCGCTCCACCGGCGACGCGATTCGGGTTCACCTGCGAGACCGCGAGGTCGCCCGGAGCGCCTAGGGCGAGGGTCGCGAGGAGGAGGGAGCATCCAAGGGCGAGCAGGGCTTTCATGAGCA
Organism: Planctomycetota bacterium; assembly: GCA_016719295.1. GTDB lineage: Bacteria > Planctomycetota > UBA1135 > UBA1135 > JADKAF01 > JADKAF01. The sequence goes on along the minus strand of JADKAF010000001.1, from coordinate 2,758,818 downwards.
CTCGGTGGTGGGCCTTCGAGGCCAGGTCTGTTCCAGGGTTTCGATCCCGGCGTCTCGCTCAGGTCCGAATCCGCACCTCGCGCGCCTGTCCCTCGCGGAACACCCAGCACGCGAGCTCTTGCACTTCTTCCTTCTTCGCGCGCAGGAAGAACGCGCGGGCCGCGGCCAAGGTCTCGAAGCGCACGAGCTCGCTGCGCTGCAGCTCGGCGTCGGCGATCTGCATGGTGACGCCGAGGAGCAAGTCGCCGGCGCGCACGTCGAGGTCGCCCTTCGCGACCGCGGGATCGACGCGCTCGATGCGCAGCACGGCGTGCATCAGCTCCTGCGGCTCGCCGGTCGCGTCGCTCGTGTAGGCGCGGTGCAGCGCGACCGAGGCATCGCGGACGAGCTCGCTGGCGCTGCGCGCGTCGAGCTCCGCGAGCTCGAGTCCGGTCTGGCGCGCGAACGCGTAGGCGAGATGGCTGATCGGCACGAGCTGCGCGTCGATGGTCTTGCCGCCGCGCGCGACGCGCACGGCGAGCTCCGTCCCCGCGCTCGCGCGCAGCACGGCGCGCGCGAAGTCGCCGGTCTGCGCGAGCTTCGCGCCGCCGAGCGCGAGCAGGACATCGTCCTTCGCGAGGCCCGCCCGTGCTGCCGGGCTCTCGAGCTCGACGCGGTCGATCACGAGCTTGCCGCCGTCTTCGCGTGGATGGATGCCGAGGTAGACGCTGCGCAGGCCCTCCACCGAGAGCAGCTTCTCGCGGAAGACCTCCTGCATGCGCGCGACGGGGATCGCGAAGCCCTCGCCCGTCGTCCAGCCGTTGCCGGCGCTGTTGATGCCGATCAAACGTCCGCGCGCGTCGAGCATCGCGCCGCCGCTGTTGCCGGGGTTCACCGCGGCGTCGGTCTGGATGAGCCCGCGCATCTTGCGCACGCGGCCCTTGATGTCGGCGTCGCGATTCAGATTGGCGACGATGCCGCACGCGACGGTGTTCGCCCTGCCGAAGGGATTGCCGATCGTGACCACGGTCTCGCCGACCTGCAGCGCCGTCGAGTCGCCGAGCTCGACCGGCTTCAGCGCCGTGCCCGGCGGCAGCTCGAGCTGCAGCAGCGCCAGATCGTCGTCGCGCGAGGTGCTGAGCACGCGCGCGCCGAAGCTCCGCCCATCGGGCAGCGAGACCTCGAGGGCCGCGTCCTCGCGCTGCACGCCGCCGCTCTGCGTCGCGGAATCGACGACGTGCCAGTTGGTGATCGCGAGACCGCCGGCGTCGATCACGACGCCCGAGCCCAGGCCCTGCGTCTGGAACTCGACCTCGCCTTCGCCGCCGAAGGGATCGAAGCCTTCGCTCTTCTTCGCGGCGGCGGTCTTCACGTAGATGTTGAGCAGCGAGCCCTTGGTCGCCTCGACGACCTCGGCGACGGCGGTGCGCCGCGCCGCGCGCTGCGCCGCGGAGCTCTCCGCGAACGCCGGCCAGGCCACCTCGGCACCGAGCTCTTCCTTCAAGGCGTCGAGCGCCGCGGCGAAGCCGATCCCGCTCTCGCGCACGAACTGGCCCGGCGTCGGCACGACGGGAGCGACGGTCGCGATCGCGAGCAGCTCGCCGTCCGCATTCACGATCGCGCCGCCGTCGTGGCCTTCGTGCAGGCGCGCGGCGATCTGCAGGCGCAGCTCCGTCGGCGCGGTGGAGAGGATGCCGCTCGCGACCAGCGGCTGCGCAGCGTAGGGGCGCGCGACGGAGGCGATCCACTCGCCGGCGTTCGCCGGGCGGCTGGACGCGAGCGCGGCCGGCGCGAGCTTCTTCTTCGTCGCGCCTTCGATCGAGAGGAACGCGACGCCGTGCGCGCGCGCGCCCTTCACCGGCAGGACCTTCGCCGGAACGGTCTCGCCGTCGGCGAGACGCACGGAGATCGTCTCCGCTCGCGTGGGGATCGCGAGCGCGCTCGTCGCGATGAGCCCCCCGGCGTTCAGGATCACTCCCGAGCCCAAGCGTCCTTCGCGGCGCCGCGCGTAGGGATCGTCGAGCGGCGGCTCGTTCGGGTGCTTCGCCGCGTCGCCGGCCCACACCGAAACGACCGACGGAGCGATGCGCGCGACGGCGCGCGCGGCGCGGTCCTGCTCGAAGTGCGGCTTCGACTTCGCGGGCAGCTTCGCCAGCGCGTCGGCGAAGGCCGCGCGGATCGCCTCGGAGGAGAGCGCGATCGCGTAGTCGGGCTTGCGGAGATCCTCGACCTTCGGCTCCTGCACTGGTGCCAGCACGTGCGCCGTGTTCACCAGGCCGAGCACGCGGCCTTCGAGATCGCAGAGCGCGCCGCCGTCGACCATGTCGAGGAGCGCGCCTTCGCAGAGCAGCGCTTCGGAGGCCTCGATGCGCTGCCCGCGCAGCGTGAGCGGTCCCGCCGCGAGCCCGAGCGCGCCGTGGAACGAGTGGCGCTTCTCGCCGTCCGGCCAGCCGAGCGCGCGGCAGAGCACGCCGGCGCGCGGCGCCTCCGCGCAGAGCTCGGCGGCGGCGAGCTTCTGGCCTTTGCCGAGCTCGACCTCGAGTAGTGCCAGATTGCGGCGTGCATCGTGCGCGACGATGGCGGCCGAGTGCTGCGCGCCGCCCTGCAGCACGACGAAGAGCTCGTAGCGCCCGCGCCGCGCGGCCTCCGCGTCGAGCATCTCCTGCACGAGATGTGCGGCGGTGACCACGTAGCCGCGCTCGTCGACGACGAAGCCCGAGGAGGGGCGCTCGACGCGCACCCAGTCCTGCTGGCTCGGCGCCTGACCCGCGCGCAGGTTGGCGCGGGGGAAGCGCACGGCGACGTGCACGATCGCGTCGAACGACGGGATCGGCAGCGGATCGGCTTGGGCGAACGCCGCACCCGAGGCGGCGTACAGAGCGAAGATCGGAGCGAGGACGCGAGCAGCACGGACGGACATCACTTCTTCTCCGCCTCCACCTTCTCGTTGTGCTCGGCGTGCGCGAGGCAGAGATCCACCAAGAGCATCTGGTGCTTCAGCAGGTAGATCGTGCGGTCCTTGAACACGACGAACTCGTTCAGCAGCCACTCGTCGTAGCCGACGTAGCCCGCGCCCTTGCGGAGCCCGTTCAAGGTCTCGTCGAGCAAGGTCTGCATGTCCTTCAGCGCCGGCAGGAGCTTCTGGTACTTCCCGACGGCCTTGTAGAGGTCCTTCTTGCTCTGCTCCTTGCCGACGGGCAGGTAGGCGTTCACCGCCTCCATCGCCTTCTCGAGATCCTTCTTCGCGTCCTTGAGCTCCGCGGCCTTCGCGTAGCCGGGGCCCTTCTTCCCGACCTTCAGCACGGGGATCACGTGCTTCCCCTTGCACACCGAGCAGGGGATGGCGCCCTTCTCCTTGCACGAGCCGCACTTCTGCTCGTTCGCCCCGCCGCCTTGCACGGGATAGCTGCCGCGCGACTTGCAGAGCGCGCAGTCGTGCCAGCCCGCGCCGACGCAGTAGGGGCAGGTCATCTCGACCAGCGGATCGATCCTCTTCCCGCTCCCGCCGCAGTAGCGACAGGTCGCTTCCTTCGTGCTGCTGCACTCGGCGCAGGTCGGCAGCTCGCTGCCATCGCAGTGCCCGCACTTCGCGGTCTTCTTGCCGTTGCAGTAGGGGCACTTCTCGTCGAGCGCCTTCCATTGCTTCAAGCCGTTCGCGTCGACCTCCTCCGCGCGCTCGATCTGCGGCTCGGGGATGCGATAGCGGACCTGCGCGAACGCGGTCGGGACTAGGAGGGCGAAGAGCCCGAGGAGCAGCAGCAGGCGGGAGAAGCGCATCACGGTCTCCGGTGAGAGCGGCGCGGGAGGGGGGATCGGCGGGGAGTATAGCGGCTCGGCTAGCCGATTCGCGGGATCCGTGCGGATCAGGAGCCCCGGGCCAAGAGCCGCGTGCGGAGCTCGATCTGCGTCACCTCTCGGCAGTCGAAGCCTGCGGCGCGAGGAACTCCGGAACGTCGTTCTCGTGCAGGGGTCCGTCGATGCTGCCTTCGTCACGCACGCGCGAGGCGCGGTGCCGTTCGCGCTCGACCGCGATCCCGCGCTGCTCGGCTTCCCGCTCTTCTTCCAGGGCGTGCCGCTCGATCCGCTGACGGGGCTCGTGCGGCTCGGGCCGGTGATCGGGGATGCGGTGAGGGGCTGAGCGCTCTCTAGCTCAGATGATCCCCGGCCGCCCCATCTGCCTCCGCAGCAGACCGATCTGCCCCAAGTGATAGGTCTCGTGGAAGTGATAGAAGCGCAGCGCATCGACCATGCTGGTCCCACCGTTCGGGACCTTCTTGCCCCAGTCGGCGGCGAGCTCGGCCTCGCTCAGCGAGTCGATCGAACGCGCGAGCGACTCGCCCGCGGCGCCGAAGCGCTGCAGGAGCTCCGTGGGAGAGGGACCGGGCAGCGAGCTCGGCGGCTTCGCACCCATGCGGTATTCGCTCTGCCAGGGTTCGGTCGGCACCGGGACGCCGAGGCGCTCCAAGAGCTGGAGGCGCGTGTCGAGCAGGTGGCCCAGGAGCCAGTGCGCGGTGTTGCCGCTCGTGTTGGCGGGGCGCCAGTCCCACGCGGGGGCATCGAAGTCTCCGGCGAGGAGGGAGAGGAACTTCTCGTGGAAGCGAAATTGCTGCGCCAGCGTGATCACGCGATGCTCCGGACCGTGGGTGCGGCTTCGCGCTCGGAGGGAGCTCGGTGCTCCCACGCGCGAAGTGGGGGCTATGGTAGCCGCGAGATCTCCGGCTAGGATCCGCCTCCTCCTGGACCGCAGAGCTCTGCCGCCTCTCGATGAGCAAGAACCAAGCTACCGCCGCGGTCGCCCCGCCCTCGATCCATCCGCTGGTCCGCGCCGTGCGCGAGCGCGTCGCCGTTGCCGTCGTCGGTCAGGACGAGGTGGTCGAGCGCATCCTGATCGCTCTGCTGACCGGCGGACACTTGCTGCTGCAGGGGGTACCCGGACTCGCGAAGACGCTGCTCGTGAACGCGATCTCGAAGGCGATCGACCTCAAGTTCGGGCGCGTGCAGTTCACGATCGACCTCCTGCCCTCGGACATCGTGGGCTCGGAGATCCTCGACCAGACGAGCGGTGCCTTCCGCGTGAAGAAGGGGCCGATCTTCACGAACCTCCTGCTCGCCGACGAGATCAACCGCGCCACGCCGAAGACGCAGAGCGCGCTGCTGGAGGCGATGCAGGAGCGCCGCGTCACGATCGGCGACCAGTCGTTCACGCTGCCGGCGCCGTTCCTCGTCATCGCGACGCAGAACCCGGTCGAGCAGGCGGGGACCTTCGAGCTCCCCGAAGCGCAGCTCGACCGCTTCATGATGTGCCATCGCCTGGACTACCCGGGGCTCGAGGACGAGACCGAGGTCGTGCGGCGCTCGCTGAAGCTCGGCTTGAAGCACCAGGACGGGGGGGCCGTGCCGCGCTCGGCGTTCGATGCGCTGGGCGAAGGGCACACGGTGGGCATGCAAGAGCTGGTCGAGTGCATGCAGCTCGTGCAGCAGGTCCACGTGAGCGAGGTCTTCCTCGACCACGCGGTGAAGCTCGCGCGCCGCACGCGCGAGCACCCGGCGATCGACCTCGGCACGAGCCCGCGCGCGGGGATCGCGCTGGTGCAGGCGGCGCGCGCGCGCGCGTTCGTGCACGGGCGGAACTTCGTGACGCCGGAGGATCTCTTCGCGCTAGCCGAAGACGTGCTGCTGCACCGCATGCGCCTCACCTACGAGGCGCTGGCCGAGGGCGTGAACGGGCGCGCGGTCGTGCGCGAACTGCTGGAATCCGCGGCGTAGCGCGCACCTAGCGGGGCTTCGCCCCAGCCCCGCTAGCATGTTGGCTGGTTCAACGGCTGACGCCGTTGAGACCGGAGTCCTTGGGCTGGAAGCTTGACTCAAGTACAACGACTTTCACGGCCCAAGGACTCTAGCCCCATGGCCCTCGAACGCATCCCGCCCGAGCTCAGCGAGCGCCCGCTCGTGCTCGCGGCGAAGCGCCTCGCCGATGATCTCAGTCTCGGCGAGGACCGCTCGCTCTACGTCGGGCCGGGGCTCGACTACGCGCAGTCGCGCCCCTTCGTCGACGGCGACTCGGTGCGCGACATCGACTGGCGCGTCACCGCGCGCACCCGGCGCTATCACGTGAAGGAGTTCGAGGTGCTGAAGCGCCTCGCGGTGATGCTCCTCGTCGACACCAGCGCGTCGATGCGCTTCGCGAGTGGAGCGGTGAGCAAGCGCGATCTCGCGATCACGCTCTCGGGCGCGATCGGCCTCGCGGCGCTGCGGCGCCAGAGCCCCGTCGGTGTCCTGGGCGGCAGCACGCGCGACTTCCGCTTCCCGCCGAGCTTGGCGCGCAATCGCTGGATGCAGTGGCTGCACGCGCTCGTCGCGGATCCGTTCGACGGCGCGACGCGCCTCGCCTCCCGCATCGACGAGCTCGGCGGATTGCTGCGCGCGCGCTGCCTCGTGATCGCGATCAGCGATCTCCACGATCCCGAAGCCGTGCCGGCCTTGAAGCGCCTCGGCCAGCGCCACGAGACGATCGTGCTGCAGGTCGAGGATCCCGCCGAGCACGGGCGACTCCGCGCGGGCTTCGTGCGAGCGCGCGAAGCCGAGACCGGCTTCGCCGCGGTGGCCCACGGCTTCACGCGTTGGTTCGGGAAGGGCGGTCGGCGCGTGGGCGAGGAGCTGCAGGCCTCCGGCGTCGATCACCTGCTCGTGCGCACCGATCGACCGTTCGTGGGCGAGCTGCGCCGCTTCCTGCGCGAGCGCGGAGTGATCGGGAGGAACGCGCGATGAGCTCTCCGTGTCGGCAGAGTTTGCGCCTCCTCGCTCCCGCGTTCGTCGCCGTGCTGTGCGCTCCGATGCTGCACGCGCAGGACGCGAGCTCGCCGAGCATCGCTGCGCCGCGTCCGCAGGAGCCGAAGGTCACCACGACGATCGGCATGGAGGGCAGCTACTTCCTCCTGCATCGCGGGGGGCGGCTCTTCGCGAAGCCGCTGCCGCGGAGCGGCGAGGTGGAGAACGTCCCGCCGTTCCTGGTCTGGATCGTCGAGCGCGTGCCCGATGGCGAAGCCGAGCGCTACGAGCTCCGCTTCGTCGGCAACGAGGCCGGAGACTATGACCTCGGCGCGTACCTCGAGGACGCCGAAGGGCAGCGCGCGCAGGGCTTGGAGCCGATGCCGGTGCGCGTCACCGCGCTCCTGCCCGAGCGCCACGATGGCTCGCTGAGCTCCTCCGAGCCGGTGAGCTTGCCCGTGCTCGGTGGCTACCAGACGCTGCTCTGGATCCTCGGCGTCGCGTGGGGCGTACCCGTGCTCTGGTGGCTCGTCCGTGCGTTGATCCGCCGCCGGCCGCGGCGTGCCGCGGAAGGCACCGCGGAACCTACGCTCGCCGATCAGCTCCGCCCGCTCGTCGAGCGCGCGATCGCGCACCAGCTCGACGCCGCGGGGCAGGCGCAGCTCGAGCGCATGCTGCTCGCGCATTGGCGCGATCGCCTGTCGCTGCGCGGCCTGCCGCATCTCGAAGCGCTGCGGCGCATGAAGGTCGATGCCGATGCCGGCGCGCTCCTCTCTGGGCTCGAGCGCTGGCTGCATCAGCCTCCCGGTGCCAGCGAAGCGCCGCGCGTGGAGGAGCTGCTCGCGCCCTATCGAGCAGTGCGCGCGGTCGACGAGCGCGAGCTCGTGCCCGCGAGCGCGCCGACGAGATCCGCGGCGGAGGCGCGCTAAGCGATGCTGGCGAGCTTCTCGTTCGCGCATCCCTGGATGCTGCTCGGCCTCGCGGTGCCGATCCTCCTCGTCTGGTGGGAGATCGCGCGACGTGGCCACGAGGTGGCGCTGCCGCTCGACCACGGGAAGCAGCGTCGCGGCGTGCCGTGGCGCGTGCTCGTGACCTGGGCTTCGCTCGCGCCGGCGCTGATCGCAGCCGTGGCCGTGGTGATCCTCGCGGGTCCGCAGATGCAGGGCTCGCCCGAGCGCGTGCGGCGGCTCACCAACATCGAGATCTGCCTCGACGTCTCCGGCTCGATGACGGCGGAGTTCGAAGGCGGCTCGCGCTACGACGCGGCGATGGCGGCGATCCAGGAGTTCACGAAGCAGCGGAAGGGCGACGCCTTCGGGCTCACGATCTTCGGCAACGAAGTGCTGCGCTGGGTGCCGCTCACGAAGGATCTCTCGGCGATCCAGAGCGCGACGCCGTTCCTCCGTCCGGAGCTCCTGCCCGGACACTTCGGCGGCACCTCGATCGGGAAGGGGCTGCTCTTCTGCAAGGGCACGTTGGAGAAGCAGAAGGAGGGCGATCGCATGATCATCCTCGTCTCCGACGGCGAGAGCTCGGATCTGGGTGGTGACCGCGCGCACGAGATCGGCAACGAGCTCGCTGAGGTCGGCATCACGCTGCACTCGATCTTCGTCGGCGATCAGGCGACGCAGCAGATGCTGGACCTCTCCGCGCCGACCGGCGGCGAGGTCTTCGGCTGCTCCGATGGCGATGGCCTGCGCCGCGTCTTCGCGCAGATCGACAAGATGCAGCCCGCGCGCTTCGAGCCGAAGGGCACGCATCAGGTCGACGCCTTCGAGATCCCGGCGTGGATCGGCGCGGGCTTGCTCGCGTTCCACCTGCTCTGCCTCTTCGGCCTGCGGTGGACGCCATGGTGATCGCGCCGCATTGGCCTTGGATCGCGGCGGGTGTGGCCTGCGCGCTCGTGCTCGCCGCGGACCTGCTGCATGGGCGACGCGCCTCGCGGATCCGGCGGCTCCTCTTCGGGCCGAGCGGGCGGCCGCGGCGCTGGACCCTGGCTGCGCCGGTGCTGCGCGCGCTGGCCTGCGCCGCGCTCGCTTGGGGCGTCCTCACCCTGCTGCGCGTGAAGCCCGAGGAGTCGGGGCCGAAGTCGCCGGAGAAGCAGCCGATCCGCCATCACCTGATCGTCGCGCTCGACGTCTCGCCCTCGATGGACCTGAAGGATGCCGGACCGGAGGGCTCGCAGACGCGCATGGAGCGCTGCGCGAAGGTCCTGGGCTCGATCCTGGATCGGCTGGAGCTCGAGACGACGCGCGTCTCGGTGATCGCGTTCTATACGGGGTGGAAGCCGGTCGTGGTCGACACCTTCGATCCCGAGGTGATCCGGAACATCCTCGAGGACCTGCCGCTCACGCACGCGTTCCAGGCCGGCAAGACGAACCTCTACGAGGGCGTCCGCGGAGCCGCCGAGATCGCCAAGGCCTGGCCGCCCGACACGGCGACCCTGCTGGTCGTCTCGGATGGGGACACCTTGCCCGAGAGCGCCCTCCCGGTGCTGCCGCCCTCGATCGGCGGGGTGCTGGTGGTGGGGGTGGGCGACATCGCGAAGGGCCTGTTCATCGACGGCCACGTCTCCCGCCAGAACGCCCCGTCCCTGGAGCGCCTCGCCGCCCGCTTCGCCGGGCACTACCACGACGGGAATCGGCAGCATGTCCCGACGAAGGTCCTCCGGGACCTTTCCGAAACGCTGCCGCCGCTCAAAGATGAGGAGCTGGGCGACCGCGAGTACGCGCTGATCGCGCTCGGTTGTGGTGCCGGCCTCCTCGCCCTCCTCGGTCCGCTGCTGGCGTGCTTCGGCAGCGGCTTCTCTCCGTTCCGCGTCTCGTCTTCACGCCGCGCCTCTCGGCCGGCCGATCGTAGTCCTGCCGAACCTCCTCGCGCCCCGCAGCTCGCGGGAGCGCCGAGCGATGGAGTTCTCCGATGATCAAGCTCCTGCAGATCGCCTGGGTCCTGCTCCCCGCGGGCGCGCTCGCCTATCACTTCGGCCCCGGCCAAGAGTGGCTCGCGCGCGACAAGGCCGCGAGTCGCCTCGAGCGCGCGGCTGATGCCCGCAGCGGCGAGCGCTACGACGAAGCGGCGGCCGGCTTCGGCCTCGCCTCCGAAGCGCTGCCCAAGGACGCGAAGGCCGAGAAGCAGCGCCTCGCTCTCGCCGAGGCCGACGCGAAGATCCTGCAGGGCGATCACATCGAGGCGCAGGAGCAGATCGAAGCGCTGCTCGGCGAGCTGAAGAGCGACGGCGTGGAGCACGACGCGCTCGCGCTGCGCGCCCGCGAGAGCCTCGCGAAGACCAGCTACTACACCGCGTGGATCATGCGCCTCGAAGGCGCGACGGCCGAGGAGTGGAAGCCCGAGGTCCATCGCGCGCAGCAGAACTATCGCCTGCTCGCCGAGCACGCCGCGCAGACCAACGCGAGCACGGAAGAGCGCTCCTCCCGCGAGAACCTCGAAGCCGCGGTCCGTCTCGAGCAGATGAACCTCGCGGCACTCCAAGCGCTCCCGCTCCCGAAGGACTGCAAGTGCAACTGCGATAGCCTCTCGCAGCGGAAGCGCAAGCAGTGCCAGGGCAAGTGCCAAGGCCAAGGAAAGGGCCAGAGCGACGCCCGCCAGGACGTGAAGAAGGCGAAGGGCGCCGGCATGTCCGAGCGCGAAGGCTCCGGCTCCTGATCCCGCTGCACAGCTGAGGTGCCAGGCACCTTCTCTGTGCAGTGAAGCGGCACTCGGCCCTCTTCGGGGAAACGATGAAAAAGCGCCTCTACTCCGCGAGCCTCGTGCTCGCGTGCGCTGCCGGTGTCGGCGCGCAGACCAATCCTCCCGCGCCCGCGGTGATCTCTGCTTCGTCGAAGGTCGTCTTACCGGCTGGTGCGAGCTTGATGTATCCGCCGGGACAGCCGCCGGTGGTTCTGCTTCCCGACGGGCGGCAGATCCCGCTCCAGACGTTCCTCGAGGGGGAGGACGTCGAAGCGGGCGATGCGCCGCAAGAGGCCGCGCCAGAAGAAGCCTCTCCGCAAGCCGCGCCCGCGGCGGGGGACGCGGCCATCGCGCCGTATCTGCAGATGCAGCCCTTCCCGCGTCAGGCGAAAGATGTGCTCAAAGCGCTCGCGGACGGCGCGCCGAAGGAGCCCGCGGCCGATGCGCCGGAGCCGGCGAAGCTCGCGCACGCCGCGCAAGTGCTGCGCTGGCGCCTCATCGCGGGCGATTGGAGCGGCTTCGCGAAGGGCTTGGAAGCGCTGCCCGAAGGCGAGCCGCGCACGAAGGTCTACGAGCATGCGCGGAAGCTGCTCGCCGCGCCGAACGTGGCGCTCAGCGCCGATGACGTGATCGCGATCGTGGACGCAGCCCCCGCCGCACCGACGGCGGCGCAGCTCCGCGAGCTCGGCGCGTTGCTCGCGCGCGCGGGCCAGTCGAGCGGTGCGCCGCTCGCGACGCTGCAGCGGCTGGAGGCCGGAACGAAGCACCTGGGAGGCGCGGAGAGCACGAAGCGCCTCGCCGCCGCGCGGCTCCTGCTCGCGGCCGGCATGCCGGCCGAGGCACAGCCCTATCTGCCGTCGCTCGAGGACGCGCGCGCGAACGCGAACCCGGCCGTGATCCTGCTGCACGGCGAGGCGCTGCAGCGCAGCGCGAAGGACGGCGAATCGAGCCCGCTCGACCAAGCGTTCCAGCTCGTGGTCGAGGTGCTCGAGACCGCGACGCTCGACGACGAGACGCGCGATGGCGCGCTGCGCCTCGCGACGACGCTGCTCGACGACGAGAAGGGCCATCGCGGCGACGCATGGCTGCGCGGCGTGCTGGCGCAGAAGGCCGAGCTCGGCCGCCGTCTCGTCGCGGTGATCGCGGGCGTGTTGGAGGAGAGCGCGCAGCAGGTCGGCCCGGCTCCGCGCACGAGCGCGCTGCGCGTCGCGGCCCTCTGCGGCAAGGCCCTGAGCGAGCTCCCGCTCGAGAGCGCGATCGGCTACGGCGATGCGCTCGATCTCCTGACGGGTGCCTGGCTCCTCGAGGCCGGGCACGCGATCTACCCCGACGGGAACGTGCCGAACCAGGCGTCGCCGCAATCGCCCGCGTGGTTCGAGCGCCAGCAGCTCCAGCAGGTGCTGCAGGAGCGCCGGAAGAAGAACCAGATGGCCCTCGCGGTCGAGCCGCTGCTCGCGCTCGTCCCGCAGGATAGCTGGCTCGCGCGCTTGGACGGCGACGTCGCCGAGCGCGTGCGGCGCACCGAGGGCCTGCTCGCCTGCAGCGCGCGCCTCGAGGATCGCGCGATCTCACTCGTGCAGCGCGAGGCCGCGCGCAACGAGTCGCTCGCGCGCGAGCTGGTCGACTTTTATCTCCTGTCGTGGACGCGCGGCCTGCAGCGCCCGCCGAACTTCTACTACGACGAAGACGGCATGAGCTCGTCGATGGTGTACTACGGCGGCGGGCCGACGTACTACGCCAACTCGCCGCAAGGCGTGCCGCTCACGCGCGCGAAGCAGGAGCGGAACCTCGACGAGCTCGCGCGCCTCTCGAAGCGCTTCGAGGACCTGGGCTTCCCGTTCACCGATCCGTCGCTCGCGGGTGCCTTCGGCGCCTGCCACAGCATGGCCGAGGTCTACCGCGAGGAGGACTTCGAGCGGGTCTTCGGCGATCCTTCGCAGCTCTCGCCCGTGCTTGCGGTGCAGCTCGCCGGCGACATGCGCCGGAAGCTCGCGGGCCACTGGCGGAAGCCCGGCACGCAGGCGCAGGCGCAGACGAAGCGCTCGAACAAGGAGATCGCCGCCGAGGTGACGCGCGGCTATGAGCTCGCGCGGCAGCTCCTGGAGCAGGTCGCGGCCAACGTGCCCGAGGATCAGGGCCTGGAGTCGATGATCGGGCTCCTGCTCTACGATCAGGCCGAGTTCCTCTACGGCCAGAAGGTCGACCTCAAGATCTACATCGCGCTGCGCGATCAGGCGTTCCGTCATCTGCAGCGCGGCGCCGAGGCCTATCAGAAGGCGTTGCTCGAGGGGCGCGCGGAGCGCATCTCCGCCGAGGCGTACCGCATGTGGTTCAACGCCGCGATGGGGGCGAGCGACCTCGCGTATCTCACGCGGCAGGAGAAGCCTGACCTGGATCAAGTGGCGGCCGTCGGTTCGCGCTTGCGCTCACTCCCGAAGGAGCGAGTGACGGAGCATCTCGAGGCCTTCGCGCAGGCGCTCGCGAGCGGCAGCCACCAAGTCCCGCCGCAGCTGAAGCCGCACTACTTCCGCCAGGCGCTGCGCATCCTCGGCGACACCAAGGCCGGGAAGCAGATCGCGGAAACGCTGCGCACCTACGACGAGCTGCTGCACGAGCTCGAGCTCGTCTGGGAGATCGACGGAAGCGCCAAGGTCGGCTCCGGGCGGGAGTTCGGCGTGCTGCTCGCGCTGCGTCACACGCGCTCGATCGAGCGCGAGAGCGGCGGGTTCCACAAGTACCTGCGGAACAAGGTCTACTCGAATCGCACCGGCCAGCAGGTCGACTACCGCGACCAGTTCCTGAAGGCCTGTCGCGAGCAGCTCGTGCAGAGCTTCGAGATCAAGAGCGAGCTGCCCTTCGAGCCCGATGCCGGCAAGCTCGGCGACGAGCGCTACGGCTGGGAGCGCACCCCGATCTTCTACTTCGTGCTCGCGGCGAAGGACGCGGCCGTCGATCGCCTGCCGAGCGTTTCGATGGACGTCGACTTCAACGACCCGTGGGGCTACGTGCTGCTGCCGGTCGAGGCGAAGGAGATCCCGATCGACGCGCGCGCCGCGGAGGTCGCGGCGCGGCCGGTGACGAAGGTCGAGGTCTCGCAGACCTTCGACGATCGCAAGCTCGAGAAGGAGCGCCTGCTGCGCATCGAGGTGCGCGCGAGCGGGCGGGGGCTCCTGCCGCCGCTCGAGCAGCTCGTCGACAAGACGCCTCCCGCGGGCTTCGTGCTGAAGAGCGTGCAGGACGCCGGCCTCGTGCTGAGCGGCGTCGATCGCGAGGACGGCTTCGCGGTGCTCTGCGAGCGCAGCGGTGCGCTGGAGTTCGAGCTGCCGGAGCGCGCGGAGCCGGCGCGCGAGATCGCGTTCCCGAAGGTGCTCTTGGCCGACGCCGGAACGAAGTACCAGCGCTTCGCCGATGCCGACCTGAAGCAAGTGGAGAGCGTCGTTGCGCTGCAGGAGCTCTCGTTCCTCTCGCCCGAGCGCTGGGGCCTCTGGGCCTTTCTCGGCGCCTGCACCCTCGCGATGGGCCTCGGCCTCTGGCTCTGGCAGAGGAAGCTCCGCGCGGCTGCGGCTCTGGTGGGCCGCCCGCGCTACGCTCCGCTCCGCGAGCCCAACGCCTTCGGCGCGGTCGCGTTGCTGAAGCGCCTGGCCACCGATCCGGCCTGCGCCTTCGACTCCACCCAGCGCCGCGAGCTCGAATCCGAGATCGAGCGCATCCAGCGCGAGCACTTCGCGCCGAACGCCCCGCGTCCCGGCGACGAGCTCCTCCAGCGCGTGAACCGCTGGATCGAGCGCGCCTAGCGTCGATCAATTCGGGGTCAGACCCCTATCTGATCGACGGCCTCGATCAGATAGGGGTCTGACCCCGAACTGATCGATGAGCGCGCGGCGCGGAACCCGCGCGGCGGAGCTTTCGTCGGGAGTGTGGAGGAATCGCATGACCCGCTTCGCTTCGCTCGCGCTCCCGCTCTTCCTTGCCGCCACCGCCTGCGCGCAGAGCTTGCCCGAGCTCGACGGGCCGTATCCGGCCGGTTTCCGCAACCTGAGCGTCCCCGGCATCGCCGGCGGGAACGCGACGGTCGCGCTGCGTGTGCACTACCCCGCGCGGCAGGCCGGGACGAATGCGCCGCTCGACCTCGCCGCAGCGCCGTGCCCACTGGTCGTCTTCGGCCACGGCTTCTCGCTGCAGGTCTCGATCTACGATTCCTTGCTGCGGCACCTCGCGACGCAGGGATGGATCGCCGTCGGCGTCGCGACCGAGGAGGGGCTCGCCACGGGGAACCTCCCGCGCTACGTCCAGGATCTCCGCGCCGCCGTCCTCGGCCTGCGCGCCCTCGGCGCGGATCCGCTGAGCCCGCTCGCCGGAGCCGTCGCGGCGAACGCGCGCGCCGCGGCGATGGGGCACTCCTTCGGCGGCGCGGCCTCGCTGGTCGCGGCCTCCGGACGCGCGGATCTCTTCGTCGCGGTGATCCCGCTCGCGGCGACGCTCAGCAGCCCGCAAGGCGTCGACATCCAAGCCGCGACCGCCGCACTCCTCGTGCCGTCGCTTCACGTCGGCGCCTCTCAGGACACGATCGTCCCGCCGAACGCGAACCTCGATCCGCTCTACGCGCTGGCTCCCGCTCCGAAGCGCCTGATCGAGCTGCGCGGCGGCGTGCACTCCTACTTCCACGAAGCCTGGGCGATCGACCGCCTGCTCGAGCCCGCGGGTTCGATCAGCGTCGCGGAGCAGCAGCGCTTGCAGCGCCGCTACGGGCACGCGTTCCTGCGCGTCGTGCAGCGCGGTGACGCTCGCTACCTCGACTTCCTGCTCGGGCCCACGGCGCTAGCCGACGGCGCGCTCTCGCGGCAGAGCGCGCACTGGTCGCGGAGCGAGCTCTTCGCGACCGGCAGCGGTGCGATCGGCAGCACGCTCTCGCTCCATCCGCTCGGCGCGAGCGGCGAGAGCGCGCTGCTCCTCGTCGCGGCCTCCGAAGCCGCGATCCCGACGCCGTTCGGAACCCTGCGTGTCGACCCGCTGAGCACCGTGACGCTCGGCCCGGTCGCGATCGCGGCGAGCTCGTTCGGCACGCTCGGGGTCGCGATCCCGAACGATCCCTTTCTCCAGGGCCTGGTCGTGCCGACCCAAGCGCTGCGCGCCCTCACGGCGGGCGGCTTCGAGCTCTCGAATCTCTGGCGCGTGCGCGTGCTCTGACCCTCAGCGCCACGGCTCAGTGAAGGTGCATGGCACCTTCACCTTGCCGTGGGGCCGCGGAGGTCGTAGCAGAGGAGGCGCGGGCGCTCGCCGGTCTTGAGATCGACGGTGCCTTGCGCGAGATAGAGCAGGCCGTGCGAGAGGACGGGCGCGGCCCAGGCTTCGCGCGAGAAGAAGGGCCACGTGCGCGCGAGCACGGTGGCGCCCTTCTCGTCGCAACGGAGCCAGAGCACGTGGCCCCACTCGCCGAGGCAGAGCACGTCGCCGTCGGCCTCGAGCAGCGTCGCGCGGCCGATCGTGCACGGGAGGACGCGTGTTCCGCCGGTGCGCTCGGGCGGCTCATCCCATTCGATGCGCTGGCGCCAGAGGACCTCGCCCGTGCGCCAGCGCAAGCAGACGAGCTCGCTGTCGGGGAGCTTCTCGCCCGCGCAGCCGAGCAGGAGCTCGCCGCGGAGCAGCGGCGTCGCCCAATGCAGGCCGAACTCGCGCGAGGTCCAGGTCGGTGTCACGCTCCCGTCCTCGTGCAAGCGGAGCTGCACGGCGCCCGCGCCGTAGGCCTCCGTCGCGAGCAGCAAGTCGCCCGCGACGATCGGCGTCGCGCAGCTCGCGGAGTAGTACGTGCGGCTGCGCCAGGGGAACGCGAAGTCGAGCTTCCGCGTCGCGAGGTCGATGCCGAGCACGCCGCCATCGGGCGGGCGGCTTTTGCCGCCGGCGAAGACGAAGAGCTTTCGCTTCCCGTGCACCTCCGCGGCGATGGGGGCGGCGTAGCTCGCACCCCACGCGTGCGCGACGCCCCAGAGCTGCTCGCCGGTGTGCTTCGAGAACGCGATGACCGAGAGGCCTCTCGGCTGGCCGAGGTTCACGATCAGCTGATCGCCTTCGATCAGCGGAGCAGAGCCCACGCCGAAGAACGCTTCCTCGAGCGAGAACTCCTGCGCGAGCTCGCGCTTCCAGCGCAGCTTCCCCGTCGCGAGCTCGAAGCAACGGAGGACTCCTTCGACGCCGAAGGTCCACGCGAGCTCGCCTTCGAGCAGCGGCGTGCACTTCGGACCATCGCCGAAGCCGAACGGGTCTTCGTAGGCGGTGGGGATCGCGTGCGACCAGAGGAGCTGCCCATCCTCGCGCCGCAGGCACTCGACGATCTCTTCGTTGCCGCGTCGGAAGCTGTGCACCAAGCGCTCGCCGAGGATCGCGGGCGCCGCGTAGCCGCTGCCGCTCGCGCGCTCCCACACCAGCGGTAGCTCGTCCTGCGCGAAGCGCTTCGCGAGCGGTCGCTCCGCGCTGTGCGGGGCTCGGCGCGTGCCGAGGAACCCCGGAGAATCCCCGACGACGGCGTCCGCGGCGAGGGGCTTCGGCGCGCGATGGAAGCGCGTGCGCTCGTCGCTCGGCTCCTGCGGCGTGATGGCAGCGAGCGCTGACAGCGAGAGCGAGAGGAGCAGGAAGAGCATGAGCTCATCCTGCTCCCGCCGCCGTTTCCTTGTCCACGCTCAGCGCGGCAAGCGCGCCTCGAGCTGCGGCAGCTCCTTCAGGGCTTCCGCGTGCTCGGGACCGAAGCTCTTCGCGCGCAGAGCTTGGAGCTCCGCTCGCGCTTCGTCCATCCTTCCAAGCGAGAGCAGCGTGCGCGCGCGGCCGAGCGCTCCTCGGGGAGCGAGCGTCTCGAGCTCGGCCACCGCCGACCACTGCAGCAAGGCTTGCAGATGGTCCTGCAGGCGCTCGCGCTCCGCGGCGAGCAGAGCGTAGCCTTCGGCCTCGAGCGGTGCCCCTTCGACCACGCTCGTGCGCGCGCGCTCGGCGGCACTCATCTCGCCGCGCGCGGCGTAGCGCGCCGCGAGCTCGATCCAGCGCGCGCGATCCGCCGTGGAGCTTCGCGCGAGCGAGAGCAGCCGCGCTTCCGCTTCGGCCCGGCGTCCCGCGGCGTCGAGCGCGTCGAGGCAGAGCTTTTGCAGATCGGCATCCTCGGGCACGAGCTCGGCCGCGAGCAGGAGCTGCTCGGCTGCCCGTGCGCGATCGCCCTTCTCCGCGAGAACCTCGCCCAACGCGCGGCGGAGGATCGGGTTCTCCTGCCCGCTGCGCTGCGCTTCGGCATCGAAGGCGGCGATCACCGCGCGCAGATCCTCGGCGTCGCGCAGCACTTGTCGCAGCGTCTGCTGCGCTTCGCTCTGCTCGTTCTGCCGCGGAGAGTACGCGATCAGCGCGCCGGCCGCGGCGTCGATCGCCTCGCTCGTGCGACCGAGACGCGCGAGCGCCAAGGCCAGGTTCTGGTACGCGCGGCCGAGCACGCCATCGCCGATCCCGCGCGAGGCCGAGCTCCGCGTGTGGATCTGGATCGCGTCGCGGAGCATCGCCACGCATTCCAGGAGCAGGTTCGCGTCGAGCGCGGCCCAGCCGAGCTTCATCCGCACGTCGACGGTGAAGCTCTCCGCGCGCTCGCCGAAGGTGGCGAGCGAACGCGTCCACGCGGCCCGCACTTCGTCGCGGCGGTTCGCGGCGAAGAGCGAGCGCAGCAGCCCGGTGTGCAGATCGACGAGCTCCGGCCGCTCGGTGACGAGCGTCGCGTACACATCGGCGGCCGCGCCGTGGCGCTCGGCGCGCTGCAGCGCGCGCGCGAGCAGGTCGCGACCGCCGAAGCGCAGGACGCCGCGGCGCTCGGAGACGAGCAGCAAGTCGGCGGCCGCGGGCGGGTTCGCGAGGTCGTCGAGGACGTAGCTTGCGACGTGCATCGCGACGCCTTCGCGCGCACCGCGCTCTTCGAAGACCTCGCGCGCGACCTCGAGGAAGCGCGCCTCGCCTCGCGCGTAGAAGCGCGAGCTCTTGGAGTAGCACCAGCGCGCGTTCTGATGCTGGCTCCGGAGATCGGTGCGCAGCGCGCGCACGATCACCTCGAGCACGCGCGCGTGCAGCTCGTCTTCGAGGCGACCGGCGTCCTCCAGGGCCTGGCCAAAGCGCCAGGAGTGGTTCGACCAGAACTCGTCGCCGGCGATCGCGAGCCGCGCGGGCTCGTTCGCGGCGCGCTCGACGAAGAAGCGCAGCGCCGCGGTCGCGCCGCCGACTTGGTGCAGCGTGTTCGCCATCGTGCCGACCCAGTCCTGGCCGTTCTCGTAGCGATGCCGCGCGAGCAGCTCCAGCAACGCGCCGCGGCTGAACTCGAGCAAGCTCGCGAGCACGCGCTCCTTGCCGTCGCGCTCGCCCTGGGTCTTCCAGGCCTGCATGCGGATCACGAGGAGCTGCGAGAGGTGCTGCGGATCGTCCGCGCGCTCCAACGCCTCCGCGCAGCGCCGCTCCAGAGCTTCCCAGAGCGCGAAGCCGCGGCCGAGCGCGGTCGCCGCACGGGCCTCGAGAGCTTGGAACTCGAGCTGGAAGAGCTCGCGCTCCGCCCAGCGCTCGCGCTCGCTGCTGGAACTCCCGCGCACGGCGCGCGCGGCGGCGAGATCGGCTTCGAGCAGGCGCTCGGCATCCACCCAGCGCGCGCGCGCGGCGAGCCAGCCCGTGAGCTGCGAGAGCTCGTTCCGCATCGAATCGGGGAGGCGTCCGCCGTGCGCGCTCGCGAGCGTTGCCACGGCGGCTTCTCGCGCCGCGAGCGCGTCGTCGAAGCGCTCGGCAGCCCAGAGCCACTCCGCGCGCTGCAGCGCGATACGCGGGCGCTCCGTGGAGCCCTCCGGCAGCGCGCGCTCGAGAGCGACGAGCTGGCGCAGGATCCGCTCGCGCAGCGCTTCGCTCGCGATCTTGCCGAAGCTCGCGAGCCAGCCAGCGCAGCTCAGCGCTTCGCCTTCGGCCCACGTACCGCGCTCGACGCGGTCGAACGCCGCGAGCGCAGCGTCGAGATGCGTGCGATCCTGCGCGCGCAGCTCCACGGCGCGCGCGCGCAGCATGAGCTCCAGCATCTCCACGCAGCGGAGATCGATCGCGCTCGGCTGCCCCGCGCGCACCGCGGCGACGGCCGCGGCCGCCACATCGACCGCGCCCTCCTCCTGCAGCTCGTCGCGCACGAGGTCGTGGAGCTGGCTCAGCAGCTCGCAGGCACCGGAGGTGGTCGTTCCGAGCACGCCTTCCGCAAGGCCGGCGAAGAGCCGCGGATCGCGAGTCGCTCCGTAGAGATTGCGCAGCACCCACGCGTACTGCATCGGGTGCGGGGCCTTGCGGAGCAGCGCCGCGAGCGCGCGCGGAGCCTCGGGGTCCAAGTTCTCCGGAACGCCGCCGCGGCGGGCGCGCACTCGATCGGCTTGCTCGTCGAGCCAGGCCGCGAGCGTCCCTTCCGAGCACGCGGCCCACGCGCGATCGCGCGCCGCGCGCACCGCGGCTTCGTCGCCGCGCGCGCGCTGCCAGGTCGCGAGCACCTCGAGCTCCGCTCGCTCGGGCGGCGTGCGCTCGGCGACGCGTTGCAGCGTCGCCACCGCGGCGTCGAGCGCATCGGTCTCGGCTTGGAGGTGCGCGAGGAAGAAGCCCCACGGAGCATCCACGCTCGCTTCACCCGTGCCGAACCAGGCGGCGAGGCGCTGAGCGAGCTCTGCTCCGCGATCGGCCCCGAGCAGGAGCCGGCTCTCCCAGAGCCGCGGCTCGAAGAGCTCGCGCTCGCCGCGCGGGCGCGCGCGCAGCCACGCGAGCACGCGCTGCAGGCCTTCTTCCTCGGGGATGCCGCCGAGCACGACGAACCACGCCGCCGTCGCGAGCAGCCGCTCGGCGAGGGCGACCGCGTCCTGCTCCGGCTCCGCGGCGCCACCGCTCGGCAGCGCCTGCAGCAACGACCACGCGCGCTGCCAGGGCTCGCCGCGCGGCGCTCCGGAGCGCACCTCGAAGTAGAGCACCTCACAAGCGAGCCAACGCGCGAGATCGGCGGGCAGCGTCGCTGCGTCGATCGCGCTTAGTCTCTTCGCGAGGGCCGCGCGTTCTTCCTGCGTCGCAGCCTCGCGCGCGCTCTTCAGCGCGCGGCGATCGAGCGTGTCGCGATCCGCTCGTGCGGCGAGCTTGGCTTCCACGCGCTGCTGTACGCTCCACTCGTTGATGCGCCAGAGGGCGCGCGCGCTCCAGGCGTGCGGCGAGCGCCGCGAGCTCGGGCTGCTGACTCGGCGAGGTCGTCGGACGCAGCTCCGGCCAGAGAGCGAAGAGGCGCGCTTCGACCGCGTCGCTCCACGGGCTCGTCAGCACGGCGTCGAAGAGCGCTGAGCGCGCGGCGTCGCGCTCCTGCGTGCTGCGAGCCTGCGCGAGGCGCTTCGTCCAGTAGCGCGCGCGCTCCTCGGGCTTCCCCGCGCGAGCGAGCAGCGAGGCGAGCTCTTCGTTCTCGTCGCGCAGCTCAGCGCTCTCGAAGCGCGCGAGCAAGCGCTCGAGCAGCGTGCGCTCGAAGCGTTCGCCGCGCTCGCTGAACTCCCGGTAGGTGCGAGCCCAGCGCGCGAAGCGCACCGCGGTTCCGAGCGCTAGCTCGGAAGTTCCCGGCTCGAGGCGCGCCAGCAGCACTTGCAGCCAAGCTTCGCCGGCCGCCGTCTCGCGGAAGCCATCCTGCTCGAGGATCCGCTGCACGCGAGAGGCGTGCTCCGGCCGCTCGGCAGAAGCGCGCACGAAGGCCGCGAGCGGCGCTTCGAAGCGCTCGTCGAAGCGCGCGCGCCAGAGACCGTTCGCGCGGCCGAGCGCGTGCGCGATCGCGGCGTCGAGTCGACGCAGCGCGAGCTCGTCCGCTCCCGGCACGGCGCCCGCTTCGAGCCACGCGAGGATCGTGCGATCCGCTTCGGGCAGGCGATCGAGATGGAGGAGCGCCGTCGGCAGGCGCTCGAAGCTCGACGCGGGGAGCTCGCGCACGGCGCTCCGCTCGAGCGCCGTGAACCGCTCGACGAAGCTCGGCCAGCGTCGCGCGCTCCAGAGCAGCTCGAGCTCGAGCTCCGTGCAGCGCGCCCGCTCGTGGAAGCGCCACGGCGCGCGATCGCGCAGCGTCGCGAGATGGGCGAGGGCCGCGTCCAGGCGGTCGCGAGCGGCGAGCGCATGCACCAAGGCAAGCTGGAGGTCCAGGTTCTCCGGATGCTCCGTTGCCAGGCTCTGTCGCCGCGCGAAGGCCTCCTCGATACGTTCCAGCTCCTGCTGTAGCTCGAGCTCGCGCTCGTCGGCGCGCAAGCGCAGCTCGAGCTCTTGCTGGCGCCCTTCGACCGCCCGGAAGAACGCGGCGAGCTCGAGGCGTTCCCCCGGAGCCGCGAAGCCCGCGAGTTGGTCGAGATCGGCGACGGCTGCGGCATCGGCAGCCCGGCCGCCGGCGGCGAGCTCTCGCGCGAGCTGGAGCAGCAGAACGCGCGCTTTCTCGGTCTCGCGCTTCGCGAGGGCCACGCTCAGCTCGAGTCTCTTCGCTCCCGTGCGCTCGCTCATCACGGCGAAGAGCGCGGAAGCGTGCGGGCTTGCGATCTCCCAGCGACCGGCGGCGCCGTAATGCTCGACGAGCAGCACGAGCTGCTCCGGCGTCGCGCGCTGCGCGCGCGCCGCATCGAGGGCCGCGAGCACATCGCTCGGAAGCTCGCCGAGGGCGATGCTCGATGCGGGAAACGCGCAGCGCTGCGCGAGCTCGCGTTCCGCGCGTTCTTTCTCGAGCGCGCTCGCTGCACAGCTCCAGCGCGCGAGCGGGCGACCCTCGCCGTCCTGCACCTCGACGCGCGTCGGCCAAGAGAACCCCGCGAGCTCGAGCGGCTCGCTCGCGAGCTCGCGCGAGACGAGCTCGCCGGAGCGGAGCACGCGCCGCTCGCGCACGAAGGCGCGCTCGGCATCGAGCACGAGCTCGACTTGGCTCGAGCTGCCGGCGAGCTCCGCGGCGGGAGAGCGGAACACCAGCACGCGCTCGCCGCTCGCGCGCACGAGGAGCTGCGCTTCGTAGCTCGCGTAGAGCGCCGCGAAGTCCTCGAAGAGGAGCGGCATCGGCGCGGGCCAATCGCGGCGATCCGAAGGCACCGCGCGGCGCGTGCGCCCGAGCGACCAGCGCGGATCCAGGGCGGCGCGCTGCGTGCCGGCGACCCAAGTGCTCGGCGCGCCTGCGCCGAAGGTCCCGTGTCCGCTCGCGAACCATCCCTCCGGCGCGAGCAGGAGCTCCGAGCGGCGCGTGCTCTCGGCGCGCTCGCGCGCGTCGAGTGCTTCACTCTGCAGCTGGAAGTGCAATCCCGTGCTCGCGAGATCCACGAGCGCTCGCCGATCGAGCGCGCTTACCAGCGCCTGCACTTCGGCGGGCCAACGCGAGGGGATCTCTGCCGGTGCGCCGGCGCTGCTCAGTGCGGGGAAGAGCGGACGCAGGATCGGGATCTCGCGAGGGGCCCGCTTCAAGTCGCGGCCGAAGTAGAGCAGGCCAGAGCTCGCCGTCGTGACCACGGGCTCCTGCGGCAGGAAGTCGACGGATTTGTCCCAGGGCAATCGCGTCGGCACGTCGCTGAGCGTGTCGTTCAAGCTGTCGCGAGAGAGCTCCTCGGCGAACTCGACATCGAAGTCGCGTTGGTACTCGTCCTCGCCGAGCTCCTCGCTGTCCCAAGTGCCACCGTCGACGTCCTCGTGCTTGCGGAGGCTCTCGGCTGCGTAGTCGTCGCCGCCCTTCGCCTTGCCGCTTCGAGATCCTCGGCGACCTCCGCTACCGCCTCCGAGCGGTTTGGAGAACTTCACTTCGGCCAGCGCGAGCTCCTCGACCTCGGCGAGGCGGAGCTCCGCCATCCGCTCGCGCCCGAGCTCGCGGATCGAGCGCAGGAACTCCGCGCGCAGCCCCTGGCGCCAGGCCTTCGCGTCGCGCAGCGCCTGCGCTTGCAGCGCGGCCTGCGCGTCCTCGCGCGCCGCGGCGAAGAAGAGCTCGCCATCGCGGAGGCGCATCTTCTTCTCGACATCGAAGCGCTCGCGATCGGCCTCGGTCTCCAGCACCAGGAACGAGGTGTACGGCGTCAGGATCTGGAAGTCCTCGGAGAGCGCGATGATGTGCTCGCGCAGCTCGGGGCTCGCGCTCTGCTCGAGCAGGTGATCCAAGCGCCGGCGTGCCCAGAGGCGAGGCACGAAGTCGTTCGAGGAGTCGATGCGCGACGCATCGAGCTCGAGGCGTTGATCCAAGAGCCTGCCATCCGCGCGACGAGCGCTGACGACGATCGCCGCGCGTGCCGAGGCCGTCGCGGGATCGAAGCGCCCGAGTACGACGCTCTGCTCACCGGCCGGCACGCGCGCCAAGCGCGCGGGATGCACGGCCGCGGTGGAGAGGCCCTCGAAGCGGAGCTCCAGCTCGCGCAGTCCCGGGGCCGCGATCGCGCGCAGCGCTCCCTCCGCGACCTTCGAAGGATCCGCATCGGAGGCGAGCACGTGCACCGTGCCGCCCATCCGCGCGAGCCCTTCCAGCATGCGGCGATCGCGCTGCGCGCCGATGCCGATCGCATGCACCTCGCCGCGGCCGCCGTGCGCGCGCTGCAGCGCGAGCAGGAGGTCGCCCAAGTTCCGCTCGCCGCCGCTCGCGATGCCGTCGCCGAGATAGACGATGCGCGTCGCGGCGTTGGCGCGCGCGAAGACCTGCTCGAACGCGGGCTCGAAGCGCGTCCAGCCGAGGCGCATCCTCGCGGCGAGGAAGTTCAGCGCCTGCTCGCGCGTGGCGTCGCTCGCCGGGCGATAGCCGTCGAAGGCCCAAGCTGTATCTACGTCGAAGGCCGCGAGCTGGAAGCGGTCCGCGGGCGAGAGACCGCGGAGCAGCGCTTCCAGCGTATCGAGCTGCTGCGAGCTGGCGCTCTCCGAGGAGCCCGAGGTGTCGCAGACGAAGATCCACTCGCCGGGCGTCGGCGCCGCGGCATTCTGCTCGCGCGGCGCATCGAAGAGCAGCGCGAAGTAGCCGTCGTCGCCGCGGCGATGCGGCAGGAAGCGCAGGGGCTTCGGCTGCGTGCGCAGCAGCACCTCGAAGTCGCTGCGCGGGATCACCTCCTCGGCCGAATGCTCGATCCGCGCCGCGTGCGCCGTGCTCTGGATGCGGCAGGCGTGCGTGCCGCACTCGACGCCGAGGATCTCCTCGCTGGAGGCGATCGTGAGGTCGAGCTCGAGCCGCTGCAGCGGACGCTGCGTCGTGAGCTCGCTCTTCAGCGGGTAGCGGTAGCGCACACCTTCGGCGGTGCGCGGCAGCACCTGCGTGTAGACGATCTTCACGCGCTTCTCGCCGTGGATCGGATAGACGCGCGCTTGGAAGAGATTGCCGCCGCTCCACTCGAGCAGGCCCGGGTCGCGCTTCTCGCGGAGCAGCGTCTCGTAGATCTGTCGCGCGCGCTCCTTCTCGACGACCTCGCCCTCGATCCAGCGCCCGTTCACCTCGAGCGCGAACGAGGAGACCGAGGCGTCCTCCGGCAGCGGGAAGTAGAAGGTGCCCTCGAGGACCGCCGAGGTGTGGTTCACGAAGGACTGATCGATCGTCGTGCGCGCGATCTGGTCCCGGAGATCCACGTTCACCTTGTGGTAGCCGATCGAGAGGGGAACGGCGCGGCCGTCGATCTGCGCCAGCAGGGCGCCCAGCGCTTCCGTCGGGCGACCGGTGTCGTAGCCGTCGAGCCAGCGAGGTGCCTCGTCCAGCGTGGCGAGCTTTCCATCGCGCGCGCGGAGATAGCGCGTGCCGCGGATCTCCTGCGTGCTGCCGGGCCCTTCGATCGCGACGGCGTGCTGCTCGTCGGCGCTCTGCACGCGCGCTTCGCCCGCGTGCAGCTTCGCGCGAGACGCATCGACGAGCTCGAGCTGCGCGCCGGGGCCGAGGGTGAGCACGGCGCCGCCGGCGAGCTTCACGCGCAGCGCGTGCGCGCCGCGGGAGCCGGTCGCGAGCCAGGTGCCGGGGAGGAAGCGCGCGTCGTCCTCGATGCGCGTCCAGCGCTCGCTGCCGAGCTCGCGGCGATGCGCGAGCCCTTCGCGATCGACGAGGCGCGCGATCGAGTTGTCGGCCGAGAGCGCCACCGTGCCCATCTCGGGCCGCAGCACTTGCTCTTGCGCGAGCGCATATCGCGGGGAGGCGGCTTCGAAGCCGACGGCTCCGACGAGCACCGCGGCGGTGACGAGCGCGGGGGCCGCGAAGCGCGTGAAACGAGTGGAAAGCGATGCCATCTCTGCTGGGCCTCCCTGGGCCTCGACCTCGACCGTGAAGCGCGTGCCTAGATCCCGCAGCACGCCGGCGGGGGTGAGGAGTCGCAGGCCGGGGCGGCCCGCCGGGTTCTCGACGTCGACCTCGCCGTGCAGCACGGCGAGCTGGCTCCGCTCGCGGTCGCGCGGATCGCGCGGTGCGGGCTCGGGCGGCAAGGCCGCGAGGCGCGAGGGGACCAGGACCAGGGCGCGCGTTCCGCCGAGCTCGAGCACGAGCCCGGCGGGCGCGTCGAAGACGCGGCCCTCGGTGAGCGCACGCGCATCGGCGAGCGTTCCCTCGACGATGTGGAACCGCGCTTCGGCGCCTTCGCGCTCCGCATCGCGCGGAGCTCGAAGCAGCCACCATGCGGCGGTGCCCACCGCCGCGAGCAGCGCCGCGGCCGCCGCGAAGCGCAGCCACCGGCGCGACGGGGAGAGCGTCGTCGCGCGCGGTGGAACGAAACGCGGCAGCGCGCTCCCGAGAGCTTCGCGCAGCGCGAGCTCGTCGCTCGCGACCTCCGCGAAGCGCGCGCGGAGAGCGGCGTCGGCGCGCAAGCGCTCGCGCAGCTGCGCGAGCGCTCGTTCGTCGAGCTCTCCGGCGAAGTACGCGGCGATCCGCTGCTCGTCCTCGGGTTCCACGCTCATCGTCACCTCGGTGCCCCCATGCGCCGGTCGATGCAGTCCTGGAGCTTCTTCCGCAGCCTGTGGAACGCCATCTTCAAGGCGTCCTCGCTGCGGTGCTCCTCCTCGGCCAGGCGCGCGAGAGGCACGTCGTCGTCGTAGCGCCGACGCAGCAGGGAACGGTTCGCGTCGTCCAGACCCCCGAGGCAGTGCTCGAGGGCCGATCGCCGCGCCGTGTGCTGCTCGTCCCGCTCCCGTTCGACCCAGCTCGACTCGAGGAGCTCGAGATCGATCTCTTCGAAGCTCCAGCGCGCGGCGCGAGCGGAGGCTCGCGCGCGGCGCCGGAGCACGTGCCGCGCGATGCCGCGCAGCCACGCGCCGAAATCGAGCGACGCATCGAAACGGCCACGGCTCCGCCAGGCCTCCAGGCAGGTCTCCTGGTAGGTCTCGTCCGCGGTCTCGCGATCGCCGGTCAGCATCAAGGCGAAGCCGATCAGCGAGCGCGAGGCCGCATGGAGTCGTGCCGCGACGTCTTCGTCGCTCAGCCGGGTCATGCGGGAGTGCGCTCCTCGGTCGACCTTCGCCGCCGCACTGGAAAGGTAACGCGGCGCCTGGGAAATTCCCCGCGCGCCGGCGGCGCGGCGAGCGCCGCGATCGGCGCCGGAGGAGCGATGAGCGGTGAGGAATCGGGGCGGCGCGAGGCTCTCCTCGCACATGTGCGCGCGAACGCGGTGCGGGACCAGGCGCAGCGCTTCGCGGGCGAGCCGCTCTTCCACGTCGTCTTGCTCGAGCCCGAGATCCCGACCAACACGGGCAACATCGGGCGCGAGTGCGTGGGGATGGGGGCGCGCCTCCACCTGGTCGGGCCGCTCGGGTTCTCGATCGACGAGAAGGCGCGGCGGCGGGCGGGTCTCGACTACTGGGACGAGCTCGACTGGCGGCTCTACGACGACATGGCGAGCTTCCTCGCCGTCTTCGAGGTGCCGGCCGAGCGGCGCTGGGTGGCGACGAAGTGGGCCGCTCGGACGCACTGGGAAGCGCGTTTCGAGCTCGGCGACGCGCTGATCTTCGGGCGCGAGACGACCGGTATCCCGGAGTCGTTCCCCGCGGAGGCCGCGCACGGCAGCTTCGCTCTGCCGCGCCTCGGCCCGGTGCGCTCCTACAACCTGGCGAACTCCGTGGGCATCGCCGGCTTCGAGCTCCTGCGGCAGAACCTCTACGAGCGTCCTTGAACCCGCGGCATTCGCCCCGCGAAGATCCGCACCCATGAAGCTCTTCGCGACGCCCTCCGCGCGCGCGGCCCTCGCCCTCGCGCCGCTCGCCCTCGCCGCCTGCGGCGGCGCTCCGCCCGAGATCCCGCTCGCCCTCCAGCCTCTTCCGTTCTGCACCGAGCCCGAGCTGCGCGCGCTCGAGGAGCGCCGCGATGCGCGGCTCGCCGACTGGCTGCCATGGGCGCAGCGTGCGAGCGCCGGCGATCGCGCGGCGGCGTGGCGCGCGCTCGCGCGCATGGGGCGCTCGGTCGAGTTCGAAGGCCGCGACGCGGAGCTCTTGGCGCTCGCGCGCGCGGAAGCCGATGCGCGTGTCGCTCTCGAGATCGCTTTCGCGCTGCCGCGCACGAGCTGCCGGACCGCGGAGACCTATCTGCTCGAGGCGCTGCGCCACGCGGATGGCCGCGTGCGCGCGGAGGCCGTGCGCGGGCTCGCGCTGCTCGGCGGCTCACCGCCTTGGCAAGCGCTTCTCGAGCTGCTCCACGATGAGCATCCGCTCGCGCGCGCCTTCGCTGCGACGGCGCTGCTCGCCTGGGTCGGCGTGCGTTCCACCGCTCCGCTCGAAGTTCCGCCCGCGATGAAGGAGCGCCTCGTGCAGGAGCTCTTGCGCCTCGCCAGCATCGGCGAGGAGGTGCCCTTCGTGCGCTGGCGAGCGCTGCATGCGCTCGCAGAGCTGCGCGAGCCGTGGCCGGACACCGACCTCGTGGTCGCGGTGTATTCGTTCCTGCAGGACGAGGTCGATCTCGTGCGCTTCCAGGCCGCGCGTCTCTCTGCACGGCTGACGCAGCATCCCGCCGCGGTGAAGGCGCTGCACCTCCTCGCACGCGACCCCGATCCGCGCGTCGCGGAGATCGCCGCCGGGTCGCTCCGCGGCAAGCTCGAGGGGCGCAACTTCCGCTCGATCCGCCGCTCGCTCGTGAGCGCGCTCGACGGGCTCGAGTCGCGCCCGTGGAACCGCGTGAGCCGCGCGGCCTACGCGGCGCTGCTCGGCGACGATCCGCTGTCGCGGCACGTGCTGCGGCGTGCGATGGAAGAGGAC
Source organism: Planctomycetota bacterium (assembly GCA_016719295.1). GTDB lineage: Bacteria > Planctomycetota > UBA1135 > UBA1135 > JADKAF01 > JADKAF01. The sequence continues at coordinate 2,730,207 of JADKAF010000001.1, read as the reverse complement.
ACTTCGCCCGTCGTGCGCGCGGCGGCGTTCCGCGGCTTGCACCGCATCGATCCCGAGGGCCTGCGCGCGGAGCGCGAGCGCTTCCTCGCCGAGGAGAGCTGGGTGCTGCGCGAGGCCGCGGTGCTGGCGCTGGCCGACGTGGGCGATGCCGAGCTCGTGCTGCGCGAGCTGCTCGCACGGCGCGACGATCCCGCGGCTCCCGTGCGGAACGCCGCGGCGCAGGTGCTCTTCGAGCAGCGCGCGCGCTTCGCGGAAGCTTGGCTGCCCGCGCTGCGAGGAACGCTCGACGGCGGTGATCTCGGCGTGGTCGGGACGCTCGCCGAGCTCTGGGTGGCTGCGAGCGAGAAGGGCGCGGAGCTGCCGCTCGAGGAGCTCGCGCCTGCATGGCGCGCCGCACGTCAGCGCATCGCTCCGGCCGAGGCGCTGGAGCTCGATCCGCTGCTCGCGAAGATCCTCGGCGAGCCGTCGCTCGCCGGCGAAGCGGTGCCGTTCTCGTCGTTCGATCTCTCGATCTTCGATCTCGAGACGCGCCGCCGCGTGACCTTGGTCACGACGAAGGGCGAGCTGCTGATCGAGCTCGACGGACGCGACGCGCCGCGCCACACGGCGAGCTTCCTCCATCTCGTGGAGACGGGTGCCTTGCGTGGCCTCTCCATGCATCGACGCGTGCCGGGCTTCGTCGTGCAGGGCGCCGATCCGCGCGGCGATGGCTGGGGCAGCGGCGGCGTGCGCTTGCCGAACGAGGTCGCGCCGGGAGTGTACGGCGCGGGCTCGCTGGGCATGCCCGACGCCGGTCTCGATACGGGTGGCTCCCAGCTCTTCTTCACCTTGCATCCTTGGCCGCATCTCGAGGGGCGCTACACGCGCTTCGCGCGCCTGCTGCGCGGCGGACCGCGGGTGCTGGTCGAGCTCGAGCGCGGCGACCTGATCCTCGACGCCCGGATCGAGCCGTGGCCGAAGCCACCGGCGCGCACGCCGCTCGGCATGGCGGTCCGCTCCTTGCCGCGCCCGCTCGTCGTCGCGCATCGCGGCGCTTCGAAGCAGGCGCCGGAGAACACGCGCGCGGCCAACGAGCTCGCCTGGAAGCTCGGCGCGCATGGCTTGGAGACCGACGTGCGCCTCACCAAGGATCAGCGCATCGTCTGCCTGCACGACGAGAGCTTGAAGCGAACCACGGGCGTCGATCGCCCGGTTCACGCGCTGAGCTACGAAGAGCTCGGCGCGCTCGATGCCGGTGCGTGGAAGGACTCGGCGTACGCGGGCGAGCGGATCCCGCTCCTCGAGGAGGTGCTCGCGGCGACGCCGCGCGGCAAGGCGTTCTTCCTCGAGGTGAAGGCCGGTGAGGAGATCGTGCCGCACTTGAAGAAGGTGCTCGACGCGTCGGATCGACGCGATCAGGTCACCTTGATCGGCTTCGACTTCGAAGTGCTCCGCCAGCTCCGCGCGTCTCTACCCGACGTGCCGATCCTCTGGCTCGTCGGCGCGCCGCGGGATGCGCGCACGAAGAGCTATGGCCCCATCGATCCGCAGTGCGCGCGCCGCGCCGCCGAGGCCGGCTTCCAAGGCCTGAACGTCGATCGCCGCGGCGTCGACGCCAAGCTCGTCGCCGCCGCGAAGGCCGCCGGCCAAGAGCTCTTCGTCTGGACCGTGAACGATCCCGCCGAAGCCCAGCGCCTGCGCGACCTCGGCGTCACCGCCTTCACCACCGACGTCCCCGACCTCCTCCTCCCCGCCCTCCGCCAGTAACCGAACGTACGGTGCCAGAGCAAATTCCTCCGGTTGCTAACCGGAGAGACGCTTGCTGGTTCAACGGCTCACGCCGTTGAGACGGTGCTCTGGCACCGTACGTTCGGTCAGCGGGAAGGGTCAGGTGGGGTACGGCTCCGAGCAGCGGGGGCAGGTCTTCACCTTGGCGCGCAGCGACGGCGGGATCTTCGCCGTGGCGCCGCAGGCTGTGCAGCTGCGCACTTCGTAGCCCGATGCGGTGAGGAAGGCGTCGTTGGCCTGCCGTCGCCGCGCCTCCGGCGCGAGCTCGGGTTCGGCGGCGGCCACGGCAGCCGCCGTCGCCGTCGCCGCGAGCGGCAGCGCGCCCTCCGACCCGACCGCGGCGCGGCGGGGAACTTGGCCTGCTTCGCGCTGCGAGCGCTCGCCGACGATGTGCCCGCCCTTCACCGCGGCATAGGCGCGGTCGTAGTCGGTGTAGCTGGCGCCCGCCATCTTGCGCAGGATGCGCACGCGCTCCTCCATCGGCGGATGCGTCGAGAAGAGCGCGAACGCTCCACTGCCGTGTGCGCGCATCGGCGGCACGATGTACATCGGCGCCGTGACCGAGCTCGTATCCGCGAGCGGCGCTCTGCCGCCGGAGAGCTTCTCCAGCGCCGAGGCGAGCCCCGCGGGATAGCGCGTGAACATCGCCCCCGAGGCATCGGCCAGATACTCGCGGCGGCGCGAGAGCGCGAAGTAGACGAGCTGCGCGAGCAACGGCGCCACGATCATCAGCACGAGCGCGGCGATCATCAGCGCCGCCTGCGCGCCGTTCTCTTCCTTGCTCGAGGAGCGCGAGCGACGGGCTCCGCCCATCCACAGCGCGCGGCGGCCCATGTCGGCGAGCATGGCGATGGCGCCGACCATGATCCCGGCCGTCACCATCCGCTTCACGTCGCGGTTCTTGATGTGGCCGATCTCGTGCGCGACGACGCCCTGCAGCTCATCGCGGTCGAGGATCGCAAGCAGCCCGGTCGTCACCGCGACGGCGGCGTTACCTGGCTCGCGTCCGGCGGCGAAGGCGTTCGGCGAGGGATCGTCGACGAGATAGACCTTGGGGCGCTTCGGCAGCGCCGCGGCGATGGTCATCTCCTCGACGATGTTGAAGAGCTGCGGATGGTCCTTCTTCTCGATCTCGCGCGCGCCCGCCATGCCGAGCAGGATCTGGTCGCCGCCCGTGACGGTGATGAGCCAGAGCACGAGCCAGAGCGCCAGCGCTCCGCCCGCGCCGAAGATCATCGCCTCCGGATCGCCAGCGAGCGTGACACCGAGCGCCGCGCCGGTCGCGACGAGCAAGACGCCCATCGCGGCCAGCACGAACAGCGAGCGGCGCTCGTTCGAACGGATCTGCTCCCACATCGCGCAGCTGTGCTCCCCGCGTTACGAGCCGAAGGAGACCTTCGGGACCACGCGCTCCTTCGCATCCTCGATGACGTAGAGCTCGGCGGGGCGGAAGCCGCCGCTGATCATGTTCGCGGGGAAGACCTCGCGCGCGTTGTTGTAGCGCGTCGCGGCGTCGTTGTAGGCCTGGCGCGCGAAGCCGATCTTGTTCTCGGTCGAGCTCAGCTCTTCCTGCAGCGCGAGGAAGTTGGTGTTGGCCTTGAGCTCCGGGTAGGCCTCCGAGAGCCCGAAGAAGCCCTGCAACGCGGCGCCGAGCTGGCCTTCGGCCTGGCCGACCTGCTTCGGTCCCTGCGCCACCATGGCGGCGTTCCGCGCCTTGATCACGGCCTCGAGCGTCCCGCGCTCGTGCTGCATGTAGCCCTTCGCCGTCTCGACCAAGTTCGGGATGAGATCGTGGCGGCGCTTCAGCTGCACATCGATCTGCGACCAGCCGTTGTCCTTCTCGTTCCGCAGCCGCACGAGCCCGTTGTAGATCGAGATGAACCACACGACGAGCACGAAGAAGACTCCGAGGCCGATCCACACACCTGTCATGGCTTAGCTCCTGTTCCAGCTCTACGGCGAAGGGGATGAATGAGCGCGGCGCGCCGAGCGCGGCCGCGAGGGATCGCACGCGCGCCGCTACTCCGCGGGCCGGGCATAGTGCACGAGCTGCGCGCGTACGAGCGCCAGCGCCGGATCGTCGCTCGGCTGCGCGGCGGCGAGCACCGCTTCCAGCTCGTGCGCGTCGAACCAAAGCCCGTGCTCGCGCGGGCAGAGATCGATCGGCACCGGCTGCGGCTGCGCCGCGGCGCGTACGACCACGAGCTTGCGATCGCAGCGGGGACAGAGCCGCTTCGCGGCGCTCTTCTCGCGCGGCAGGGCGAGCAGCTTCTGCTCCAGCGCGACCCCGCCGCCCGGCGAGCCGGCGCGCGCGAACAGCGCCTCCAGCTCCTCGGCGTCGAACCACAGCCCGCGGCACTGCAGGCAGAGGTCGAGCTCGACGCCCTCGAGCTCCAAGAACACCAGGTCTTCGCGGCAGGCAGGGCAGATCATGGGCAGGCCCTACGCGTGGGCCGACGGCGGATTCCGAAACCGGGCGGGATTGTGCCTGTCCGCGCCGCTCGGGACCACTCCGCAGCCCCGCGCGTTTGGAGCCCGAGGCCCACCCATGCGATCTTCTGCGGCATGAGCACGCGCTTCCATCGCCTGGAGGAGGCCCTCCAGCATCTCGCCGATCCCGGCTCGCCCGATCCCGAAGGCGCGCTCGAGAGCATCGAGCGCCTGGCCGAGGGCGAGCTCGCCCCCGAGCTTGCCGCGCGCGTGGTGAGCGCGCTGCGCGCGGGCTTCTCGCGGCTCAGCCGGCGCGGCGCCGCGCGCGCGCTGAAGGTGCTCGCGACCTGCGCCACGCCAGACGCCCTCGGCGCGTTGAACGAGCTCCTTGCCTCGCCGGCGGGGGCGCAGGTGGATCTGACCTACGTCTTCGTCGATCTGCTCTCCGAGCCCGAGCTCGCCGCACCGCTCTTCCCCGAGCTGCTCCGAGCCATGTGGAACACGCGCGAGCTCACCGGAGCGATCGAGCTCCTCCTGCGCTGCGCCGATGCCGAGCTGCTCGAGCCCGGTGAGCACCCCGAGTTCGAGCGCCGGGTCCTCGATCGGGTGCAGGAGATCCTGGATCGGCGGCGGCTCGACCTCGATCGCCACGCGCCGGGCTTCGATCATCTCGTCGACTACGAGACCTGGGAGGCGATCCCCGAGGAGCTGCTCGGCACCTTCGACGAGCTCGAGCACTGGCTCGACCTCCTGCGCTTCTTCGAGAGCGCGCGCGCCGAGGCGCTGCTGCGTCGCTCTCTCGGGCTCGCGAGCCGCACGCTGCGCGCCTGGGCCGTGGGCTCGCTGCTCGCGCGCGAGGCCGAGGTCGACCTCGCGGTCGTGGAGGACCTCGCCGCGCATCGCGGCTCGCGCGGCATCCTCTTCGTCGTCCTCCGCGACCTCGGCCTCGCCGATGCGATGCCCCGCGCTGGCGGACGCAGGAAGCGCTCGCCGAGGCGGCGATGGTCCACTACCTCCAGCACCCGCAGGAATGGGGAGCCGTTCCGCAGGAGATCGAGCTGCTCCTGCAACGCGAGGCCGAGGACGAGCACGGTCGGCGCGGCGGGCTCTGCTTCTTCCGCTTCCGGCACAGCGCTTGGGGCGAGGAGTGGAGCTACGGGATCGCCGGCCTCTTCGTCGGCCCCGATCCCGGGCTATGGCACCCGACGCAGACGCGGATGCTGCTCGCCGAGAGCGCGCCGCCCACCCTCGCCGAGCTCGAAGCACTCGCGCTCGACGAGCAGGGCCGGCTCCGCGACTGAGCGGAGCTCGCGTTGAAAGAACGCCGCGTTCTGCCTAGATAAGGTGCCCGCCGCCCCGAGCCTCTCGTCCTTGAGCTCTCCCCGCCCCGCAACGAACCCGAAGCCCTTCCTGCCGACGACGCCGGAGGAGATGCGCCAGCGAGGCTGGGACGAGGCCGATGTCGTCTTCGTCTCCGGCGACGCCTACGTCGATCATCCGTCCTTCGCCGCGGCCCTCCTCGGCCGGACCCTCGAGGCCGCGGGCTTCCGCGTGGCGGTCCTCTCTCAGCCCGATTGGCGCAATGCCGACGCGTGGCGCGCTCTCGGCAAGCCGCGGCTCTTCTATGCCGTGTCGGCCGGGAACATGGACTCGATGATCAACCACTACACGGCGAACAAGAAGCGTCGCAACGAAGACGCTTACTCGCCGGGGGGGAAGATCGAGCTGCGCCCGGATCGCGCGACGAACGTGTATGCGCAGCGCTGCCGCGAGGCGTTCGCGGGAGTTCCGGTCGTGATCGGCGGCGTCGAGGCCTCGCTGCGCCGCATCGCGCATTTCGACTACTGGTCGGAGCAGGTGCGGCCCTCGATCCTGGTGACCTCCAAGGCCGACCTCCTCGGCTTCGGGATGGGCGAGCGCGTGATCGTGGAGATCGCCGAGCGGCTGCGCGCGGGGCAGGGGCTCGCGGCGCTACGCGACCTGCGCGGCGTCGCGTATCTGCTCGGGCGCACCGAGCACCTGCCCGAGCATCACTTCGGGGGCGGGGGCGCCGAGGACTCGCCGGTCGAGCTGCCGAGCTACGAAGTGGTGCTCGAGTCGAAGCGCGCGTTCGCCGACATGACGCGCCTGCTGCACCACGAGACGAACCCGCAGAACGGGCGGCGTCTCGTGCAGAAGCACGGCGATCGCACGCTCGTGGTGAACCCGCCCGCGCTCGCCCTCGACGAGCGCGAGATGGATCGCATCTACGACCTCGGCTACACGCGGCGGCCGCACCCGCGCTACACGGAGAAGATCCCGGCGTTCGAGATGATCCGCGACTCCGTGACGATCATGCGCGGCTGCTTCGGCGGCTGCACCTTCTGCTCGATCACGATGCACCAGGGCCGCGCGATCCAATCGCGCTCGGAGGGCTCGATCCTGCGCGAGGTGCACAGCATGGCGCGCGATCCCGAGTTCAAGGGCACGATCTCCGATCTCGGCGGGCCCACGGCGAACATGTACCGCATGCGCTGCACGAAGCCCGAGGTCGAGGCCAAGTGCCGCCGCCTCTCCTGCGTGCATCCCAAGATCTGCAAGCTGCTCGGCACGGATCACAAGCCGACCATCGAGCTCATGCGGAAGGCGCGCGCCGTTCCCGGCGTGAAGCGCGTGCACGTCTCCTCCGGCGTCCGCATGGACCTCGCCGCGCAGAGCCCGGAGTATCTACAGGAGCTCGCGGCGCATCACGTCGGCGGGCACTTGAAGGTGGCGCCCGAGCACGTGAGCGAGAAGGTGCTCGGCTTGATGAAGAAGCCGGCGAACGAGAGCTTCGACGAGTTCGCCACGAACTTCTCCGCCGCCTCGAAGCGCGCGGGGAAGGAGCAGTATCTCGTTCCGTACTTCATCGCCTCGCATCCCGGCTCGGGCACGGCCGAGATGATCGAGCTCGCGGTCTTCCTGAAGCAGCGCGGCTATCGCCCGCGGCAGGTGCAGGATTTCATTCCCGCGCCGATGGACATCGCCACCTGCATGTACTGGACCGGCCTCGATCCGCTGACCATGCAGCCCGTCGAGACGGTGAAGAAGCTGCGCGACCGCGAGACCCAGCGTGCGCTCATGCAGTACTTCAAGCCCGAGAACTGGTTCACCGTTCGCCGCGCCCTGCTCGAAGCCGGCCGCGAGGACTTGATCGGCTCGGGCCCGCTCGCGCTGATCCCCGCGCAGCCGCCGAAGGAAGCGCTGGATGCCAAGCGCCGCGAAGCCGACGGCGCTGGCATGCCACACGGCACGGGGAAGCCGCGCGGCAAGATCCACCCGACGCGGAACCAGAAGCGCCGCTGATCTCTCCGCCCACGGCACAGGAGAGGTGCCAGAGTCAGAGTGCCTGGAACCTCTTCTGTGCCGTGACGAGCGCGGGGAAGAAGGTGTCGAACTCGGCCTGCAGGGCCGCGCGCTCGGAGTTCAGGATCTCCAGCGCCGGGACGAGCTCCATGCGGTGGCGCGTGCGGGACTCGATGCCGCGGAGGACGCGCGAGAGGCCGGCGTCGTCGCGATAGGAGAGGAGCCACTGCTGGCGTTGCAGGTGCGGGGCGGCTTCGCGGAGCTCGGGCGAGAGCAGGGGCTCGTGGTCGAAGAGGACGCGGTGGACGCGCGCGGCGAAGTGCTCGAGGGGCTCCGAGGACCAGCGTTCCCACGCGCGGGCGAGGAAGTGGTCGTAGCTGAGGTCGACGAGCACGCCGGCGAAGTGGCGGAAGTGCTTGGCGAAGCGCGCGCGGCTCGCGCGATGGAGCGGATGGGCGTCGGTGAAGCGGTCGATCGCGCGGTGGTGGTCGAGGCCGGCGCGCACGAGCGGGTGCAGCGTCGCGGGATCGAGGCCGCGCGCGAAGTCGCCGACCAAGTTGCCGATCCAGGCGTGCGGTGTGTCCTCGGCGAGGTAGAGGTGCGCGAGCCAGTTCATCGGGTGCGGGAGGCTCGGCCGCTCACTCGAGGCCGAGCTCGGCGACGCCGTCTTCGTCGAAGCCCAGGTGGTGTCCGATCTCGTGGAGCAGGGTCGTGCGCAGCTCTTCCTGCAGGTCGTCGAGGTCGGCGCAGGTGCGCTCCAGGTTCCGCTGGTAGATCTGCACGCGGGGCGGCAGCGGGTCGGGGGCCGTGGCGTCGCGCTCGAGCGCGGAGTGCCCCACGTAGAGGCCGAGGATCCACGGCGAGGTGACGCCGCTCTCGCAGATGGGCTCGATGCGCGGCATCGGCACGAGCTCGACGATCAGGTTCTCCAGGCTCTTCTGGATGTTCGGCGGGAGCTCCGAGAGCGCTCGCTCCAGCAAGGCATGCGCTTGCTCGGGCTCGAGCCGCACGGGCAAGGGATGCTCCTCGGGGGCGCGGCGATGCGCGCGGCGGAGCTTGCGATCGCCCTCGTCGAAGCGCCCCTCGAGGTCGTCGATCAGCGCCTCGAGCTCCAGGCGATCGGCGTCGAGCCCCGGCTCGCGCTCGGTGCTGTCTTGCAACTCGCGCAGGCGCTCCTTGGCGCGCTCGACATCCCAGCGCAAGAGCTGCGCGCGCACCTCGAAGAGCGCGGCGGCCGGATCCTCGGGGTCGTACTGCTGCACCGCGTCGAGGAGGCGCTGCGGCTCGCCGAGCTCGAAGAGCAGCGCGAGCTGCTCGAACTCGATCTGCGCGAGCTCGTCGTCGAGGAGATCTTCCGGCGGCGCGCTCAGCGTCTCCTCGACGAGCTCCAAGGCTTCGTCGAGGCGATCGGTGGCGATGAGCTCGTCGATGCGAGCGAGAAGGGGATGGGCGTCGTCCTCGAGCGGCATGCGAAAACCTTTCCAGGGGGCCCTGATCCTCCTCGATCGGAGGCGCGCCTTCGAGTCAAGGGCCGGAGCTTGGCGCGTCGATGCAGCCTGCAGCGATTCGTTCGAGGTGCAGGAGATCCCGTGATCGCGGCGGTGTTCGAGCTAGGTGGGCCGGGCGCATCGGCCTTGCCAAGCGTCCCTTGGTTCGACGGGGAGAGCACCCTCGTGCTCGCCTTCGGCGCACCGGGGCCGAGCCCGGGTGGCCACCTGCACGAGCTGCGGACCATGTTCCCGCGCGCGGCGATCCTCGGCGCATCGACGCCGCACCCGTATCTCGACGGCCCGTGTGCAGAGGGAGCGCTCGCGTGCGCGGCCCTGCGCTTCGAGCAGTCCCGGCTGCGGCGCGCCAGCGTGCAGCTCCTGCGCGCCGAGCAGTCGCATCAGGCCGGCATCGAGCTCGGCTCGCAGCTCGATCACCCCGAGCTCCAAGCGGTCCTGCTCTGCGCCGACGGCAGCGTGCTGCGCAGCACGAGCCTGCTCCGCGGCCTCGGCTCGAGCCTCCCGCCCGGCACCGTCGTCGCCGGCGGGCTCGCGCTCGAGCAAGGCGGCCTCTCGGCGGTGCTCGACAACGACGGCGCGCACGGGCATTGCATCGTCGCCGTCGGCTTGTACGGAGAGCGCGTCCACGTGCGCGGCGCCGTGAGCAAGGGCTGGCAGCGCTTCGGCCCGCGGCGCCGCGTCACGCGCGCGAGCGGCCCGTGGGTCTACGAGCTCGACGATCGGCCCGTCGTGCGCGTCTACGAGGAGTATCTCGGCCGCGGCGGAGCCGCGCTCCTCGAAGCGGCGCTGCGCATGCCGCTCGGGCTCCACGATCCGAGCCGCGACGGCGCCGTCGCCGTGCGCAGCGTGGTCGGGATGGACGAGCACGGCATCGCGCTCAGCTTCTCGGGCGAGGTCCCGCAGGGGGCGGAGGTGCAGTTCCTGCGCGCGCGCAAGCAAGCGCTGATCGACGGCGCCGCGCGCGCCGCCGAGCGCCTCTCCCGCGGCATGCGCGGCGAGCAGAGCGGCTGCGTGCTCGCCTTCGGGCAGCGCGGGCGCCATCTGGTGATGGGCCTGCGCGCGCCGGAAGAGGTCGAGGCCGCGCGCGCCGTGCTCCCGCAAACGATGTCGCTGATCGGCGGCGTGAGCGCCGGAGCGCTCCTCGCGCGCGTCGGCGGCGAAGGCGAGCTCTACGGCGAGTCGTTCACCCTCCTCGAGATCGCGGAGGGCTGAGTGCAAATCCCGCGCACCGCTGCTCCGCTCACGCGCCTCCTGCATCGCCAGCTGCAGGACCTCGGCCTTTCTCCGACGTGCCGGCCCGCCGACATCGACACCTGGCGGCTCGTGCTGGAGAAGATCGACGAGGCCTATCGCGCGGCGGACGAAGAGCAGGAGCTCAGCGGCCGCTCCGTCGAGCTCGCGACGCGCGAGATGGAGACGGTGGTCGAGGAGCTGCGCAGCTCGCAGGAGAGCCAGCTCGCGGAGGAGCGCGAGAAGCTGCGCGCCTCGATCAACGCCGTCGGCGAGGGCCTCGCCACGCTCGACGAGATGGGACGGGTGACGTCGATCAACCCGGCGGGACTGCGCTTGCTCGGGGCCAGGGAAGCGGAGCTGCGCGGGCAGGACCTGCTGCGTCTGCTGCAGGGCGAGAGCTTCGACAGCCTCGCCGCGCTGCGTGCCGGCGTGCCCTTCAAGGTCGACGAGCTCTTCTTCGTGCGCAAGGACGGCGAGCAGGTCGCGCTCGCGTTCGCCTTCGACCCGGTGCGCCGTGACGACGCCTGCTTGGGCGGGGTCGTCGTGCTGCGCGACGTCAGCGAAGAGGTCGAGCGCACCGAGGCGCTGGAGTCGGCGCGCGACGTCGCCGAGAGCGCCTCGCGCGCGAAGTCCGAGTTCCTGGCCAACATGAGCCACGAGATCCGGACGCCGCTGAACGGCGTGATCGGGATCGCGCATCTGCTCGCCGGCACGGACCTCGACGAGACGCAGCGCGGCTACGTCGCGACGCTGAAGACCTCCGCGGAGTCGCTGCTCGGGCTCATCAACGACATCCTGGATTTCTCGAAGATCGAGGCGTGCCGCTTCGAGCTCGAGCACATCGAGTTCGATCTGCTGAACCTCTGCGACGAAGTGCTGCAGACCTTCGCGCAGCCGGCGCAGGCGAAGGGCCTGCGCTTGGCCGCGGTGTTCGCGCCGAACCTGCCGCGCTACGTGCAGGGCGACCCGCTGCGCGTGCGGCAGATCCTGACCAACCTCGTCGCCAACGCGGTCAAGTTCACCTCGCGTGGGCAAGTCTCCGTGCATGCGCGCAAGCTCTTGGAAGGCCCCGACTTCGTCGACATCGGCTTCCGCGTCTGCGACACCGGCATCGGCCTGCGCGACGATCCGAGCGAGCTCTTCGAGGCCTTCACGCAAGCGGACTCGTCGACCACGCGGCGCTATGGCGGCACGGGTCTCGGTCTGGCGATCTGCAAGCAGCTCGCGCACCTGATGGGCGGAGAGATCGGTGCCGAGGGCTCGGAGGGGATCGGCAGCACCTTCTGGTTCACCGTGCGGCTCATGCGCACGGCGAGCCGCCCGACCCGCGCTCCGCGCCTGCCGCGTCGGCGTGTCCTCGTCGTGCACGGCTATCGCCCCGAGGGCGAGCTGATGATCGAGCAGCTCTCCACGTGGGGGCTGCGGCCCGAGCTCGCCTACGACCTGAAGGAAGCGGCTTCGCGCCTGCGCAGCACCACGCACGATGTCCAGCCCTTCGAGCTCGTCTATCTCGATCGCGAGAGCCTCGGAGATCTCTGCGGCCAGTGGATGAGCTCCTTGCGGCGTCAGGTGAACAACGCGCCGCCGGTGATCGGCCTCGTGCCCTTCGGGGCGAGCAGGCAGCACGAGCGCGAGGGCTTCTCGCTCCTCCTCGAGCGACCCTGGCGCACGCGTCGGCTCTTCAACTCGACGGCGCGGCTGCTTGGCCTCGCTCCGCAGGACGGCATCGACGAGGGCTCCGAGAGCGAGGTCAAGGCCGCGCCGAGCTACGTGGGCCGCCGCGTGCTCCTCGTCGAGGACAACCGCGTGAACCAGCTCGTCGCGCGCCGCCTCCTCGAGAAAGAGGGCCTGAAGGTAGAGGTCGCCAACCACGGCATAGAGGCCCTCCAGCGCCTCGAGCAAGAGCGCTTCGAGCTCGTGTTCATGGACTGCCAGATGCCGGAGATGGACGGCTTCGAGGCGACGCTCGCGCTGCGCGAGCGCGAGGAAGGCACGGGGCAGCGCCTACCGATCGTCGCGCTCACCGCCAACGCCGTGAAGGGCGACCGCGAGCGCTGCCTGGAGGTCGGCATGGACGACTATCTCGCGAAGCCGATCGACCTGCCGACGCTGCGGCACGTGCTGCGTCGGTGGCTGTGCTCGTCGGCGCGCTGAGACCGGCGCGGGCGATCCGCCCGGCACGCGCTCGTCGACGATCGCCCGCGCGCGCGGTGGCGCTACATGAAGTTCCGCGTGTGCAAGCCGCTCAGGGCCGCGGCGTCGCGCTCGTCGAAGCCCAAGCGCCGCAGGCGCGCGCGGCGTCCCGCGTCCATCTGCTCGACGAGACCGGAGACGGCGGCGTAGCCGCGCTCGATCGCGAGTGGGCTGAGCTCGCCGGCGGCGAGGATCACGAGCGCGTCGAAGACCTCGGCGTTGAGACCCGCGGTGTGGCGCAGCGCCTCGTGGCGACGCTCGACGGCGAGGCGCAGGCGCGCGAGCAGCGTCGGGTCGTGGCGCACGTGGCGCTCGAGATGCGACATGCCGAAGGCGACGTGGCGCACTTCGTCCTGCGCGACGAGGTGCATGAGGACGCGCGTCGTCTCGTCCGGCGCATGCACGTGCAGGAAGCCCAGGAGATGCACGAAGGAGCCCTCGCCCAGCACGCTGAGGAGGAAGCTCGCCAGCGCGAAGTCGGGCTCGTCCAGCAGCGTCTTCAACGACGCCTGGCCGCCGCTCGTCGAGAGTCCGAGCTCGGTGCGCGCCGCTCGCGCGCGACGCGAGAAGACCTCGATGTGCCGCGCTTCGTCGGCGGCTTGGATCGCGAGGAGCTGCTGGATCTCGCGGAACTGCGGGTGGATCTGCGCACAGAAGCGCACCGGTACGAGCAGGGCCGCGGTCTCGTTCTCGATGAGATAAGTGAGCACCTGCACCAGCGCCTCCTCGACGAGGTCGGGGTGCGTGCGCGGCGCGTGCCACGGGATCGCGCGCTCGGGATCCCACTGTGCAGCCGCCGCTTGGCGATAGAGCTCCGGCGCGTCGTCGGTCCAGAGCTCGTCGCGGCGGCTGAGAGCGAAGCGGATCTCGGGGCTGCCGGCTTCCACGGCCGCGCCGCGCGCCGCGAGCCCCCAGCGCGCGGGAGCTTCCGCGACCGCTTGCGCGGGTGAAGCTCCGCCGGCGCGCTCGGCGCCGGCCCAGCGCGCGTCGGGTGCCGTGCCGCGCGTGAGCACGGCCACGGCGGGCGGAGCCGCGCTCCGCTCGTCGCCTGCGCGCGACGCGAGCTCGGCGAACCCGTGCCCTTCCGCGCGCGCCCAGGCCCGCAGGTGATGCGCGAGCGCCGGCGCGCTGCCGCGCACGTACAGCTTCTCGCCCGGCGCGAGCGGCAGCAGGGCGGCGCGCAACAGCAGCGCCGCGCCGCGATCGAGGTCGAGCGCCTCGAGGTCGATCGCGCGTTCGCCCCCGCGTGCGTCGTTCACGAGCGGCGTGCGCGGGTAACGCGCTGGACGAACGAGGCGAGCTCGCCGGTGCGCGCGCACGCGCGCTCGAGCAGCGCGTAGCCGCTCGTGCGCGCGGGACGCCAGGCCTTCAAGCCCTCGAGGTCGAGCAGCGGGCGCACGGCGGGGTCTTCGTAGCGCATGCCGAGCAGCAGCTCCTGGAGGCGCGCGACCGCACGCTCCGGTGCGCCGTCGAGCACGGTGAAGTTGCAGTGATCGTAGAGCGCCGTGGCGTCGAGGACGCGCGTCGCGCCGCGCGGCAGCGTGCCCTCGTTCGTGAAGACGAGGTGATTGCCGTCGATCATGCACGCCGCATCGACCTCGCCGGCCATCAGCGCGCGCGCGGCGTCGCGCTCGCCGCCGACGTGATCGCCGTGCTTCCCGACCAGCACGTCGAAGCGCTGCACGCGGAAGTCGCGTCCGGCCTCGAGGCCGCGCTCCGCCAAGTGCTGCAGCGGGATCAGCGTCGCCTGGGGCGAATCGCCGGCGCCGACGCCGATCGTCTTGCCGCGGAGATCCTCGAGCGCGCGAATCGCGCTCGCGCTGCGCACGACGAGCAGCGAGCGCAGGTCCTGGTCGGTGTCGCGCATCGCGATCGCGCGCGCCGTGCGGCCGGCCGCGCGGGCCGCGGCCTCGGCTTGCAGCCAGGCGAGCGGCGAGTTCCACGCGACGTCGAACGCGCCGCGCAGGTGCTGCTCCACCTGGCGCTCGTAGTTCGTATAGAGCACGTAGTCGAAGTCGAGGCCCGGGCCGCGAACCAGCGTTGGAAGCCGTCCCAGATCGTGACGACCTTCGCGTCGTAGGCCACCGCACCGAGCACGAGCGCGTCATTCATGGGAGGCCTCGCCGTTCAGCCGAAGAGCGGCAAGCCGCAGAGCGCCTTGCCGATGAAGTCGTAGAGCTGGTCGCTGGTCGGGGCCATCACCATGGCCGCGCGCGCGTCGCGGAAGAGCCGCTCGACGCCGACCTCCTTGCGGAAGGCCATGCCGCCGCAGACGCGCATCGCGAGATCCCCGACCTCGCCCGCGGCATCGGCGGCCGAGGCCTTCGTCTCGAGCACGAGCAGCATGGCGTCGGGGCGACCGCTCGCGACGGCGGCGAGCGCCTCGCGCCACAGCGCCTTGGCCTGATCGACGCGGATGCGCATGCGCGCGAGGTACGCGCGAATGGTCGGCAGATCGGCGAGCGCGCTCTTCTCGCCGAGGTGCGCCCAGCGCGTGCCGCTTGCGTGCGCCGCGGTCTTCTGCACGAGACCTTCGGCGAGGCCGAGCGAGCCCGCGGAGATCAGCAGCGCGAAGGTCGGCAGCACGGTGCCCATCATGATCTCGAAGCCGGCGCCCTCGGCGCCGAGACGCTGCGCGGCGGCGAGGCGCACGCCGCGCGCACGGACCGGCGCGGAGTCGTTCCCGCGGAGCCCGAGCCCGTCGAAGCCACCGGCGATCTCGAGCCCGGCGCTCCCGCGCGGCACGAGCCAGAGCGTGCTCGCGCCCGTGTCGCTCGACGGGCGGCTCGACCAGACGTAGGCGTCGGCCTCTCGAGCCGAGGTGATCCAGCTCTTCTCCGCGTCGAGCACGATGGTCTCGCCCTCCGCGCGCGCGCTGCCGAGCGGCGCCCAGAAGTGCGAGCGCGAGCCCGCTTCGCTGAACGCGAGCGTCGAGAGATGGCGCCCCTCGGCGATCGCGCGACGAGCTTCGTCGGCGCCGTGCGCCTCGATCACCGCGGTGCCGCAATAGTGCATGGTGAGCACCATGGCGCTGCTGCCGCACTCACGCGCGAGCCGCTCGATCACCGCCGCCGCGTCGGCGAGCGAGCCGCCTTGACCTCCGACGGCGCGGGCCGAGATCAAGCCGAGCAATCCCGCCGCGCGAGCAGCCTCCAGGGTCGCGGTCGGGAACGCGCCATCGCGATCGACGGCGAGGGCATGCACGCGGGCGAGGTCCGCTACCTGCTCGGCGGCGGCGAGGGCGTCGTAGCTCATGCCGTCGCAGCGTAGGGCGCCGGAGAGCGTCGGCAAGTCGCGCGGTCCGCGTGGGGCGAAAATCGCCGCGAGGAATCGCCGCCGCGGATGGATCGAGCTCGAGCGGCGCTAGATGCCCATCGCGCCCGAAGCACCTGCCGCCCCGCGCCGAGGCGCGCGCAGCCCCCAGATCTTCTCGGCGTACTCGCGGATCGTGCGGTCGCTCGAGAAGTGTCCGAGGCGCAGGGCATTCACCAGCGCGCTGCGGCACCAGCCGTCGCGATCGAGGAAGCGCTGCTCGGCAGCGCGCTGCTCCGCGAGATAGCTCGGCAGATCGGCCAGGTGGAAGTAGGGGTCGTGGGGCGAGCGCAGGCGTGCAGCGATCCACGCGGGAGCTGTCCAGCTCCCGCCGAGCAGACCGCCTTCGAGCGCTCGCACGACGCGGCCCATCCAAGGCTGCGCGTCGATCAACGCTTGCGGTGAGTAGGCGCGCGCGGAGCGGAGCTCCTCGAGCTCTGAGGCCGTGTGCCCGAAGAGGTGGAAGTGCTCGGCGCCGACGGCGGCGCGGATCTCGATGTTCGCTCCGTCGAGCGTCCCGATCGTGAGCGCGCCGTTCAGGCCGAACTTCATGTTTCCGGTTCCCGAGGCCTCCATGCCCGCGGTCGAGATCTGCTCGCTGAGATCCGCGGCGGGGATCAGGCGCTCGGCTTGGGAGACGCGGTAGTTCGGCAGGAACACGACGCGCAGCCAGTCGCGCACTCGCGGGTCGCCGTTCACCACGGCTCCGACGCGATGTACGAGCTCGATCACGTCCTTCGCGTGCACGTAGCCGGGGGCGGCCTTGCCGGCGAAGAGCACGACGCGCGGGCAAGCCGGGAGCACGCCGTCCTCGACGATCTCGAGGTAGCGAGCGATCACGTGCAGCACGGCGAGGAGCTGGCGCTTGTACTCGTGGATGCGCTTCGCCTGCACATCGAAGAGCGCCTGCGGATCGATCGACAGCTTGAGCTCGCGCGCCACCCATTCGGCGAGGCGCGTCTTGTTGCGCTGCTTGATCTCGCGGAAGCGCGCGCGGAACCAAGCCTGCTCGACCTGCGGCTCCAGCTCTCGCAGCCGCTCGAGATCCGCGATCCACTCGCGGCCGAGGTGCTCATCGTAGAGGGCGGCGAGCTCGGGATTGCAGTGCGCGACCCAGCGGCGCGGTGTGACGCCGTTCGTCACGTTGAGGAAGCGCTCCGGATAGAGCTCCGCGAAGCGCGGCACGAGGCGCGTGCGCAGGAGCTCCGAGTGCAGCTCGGCGACGCCGTTCACCGCGTGGCTGCCGACGATCGCGAGATGCGCCATTCGCGCGTGGGGGGAGCCGCCGCGCGTCACGAGCGCGAGCTCTTCCTCGAGGTGGCCGTCGCCCGCGAAGTGGGCGTGCACCTCGGCCCGGAAGCGCCGGTCGATCTCCTGGAGGATCTGCAGGTGGCGGGGCAGCACGCGCTCGAGCAGGGCGATCGACCACTGCTCCAGCGCTTCCGGGAGCAGCGTGTGGTTCGTGTACGCGCAGGTCGCACGCGTGATCTCGAAGGCTTCGTCCCACGGCAGGCGATGCTCGTCGACCAGCGCCCGCATGAGCTCGCAGATCGCGAGGGCGGGATGCGTGTCATTGAGCTGGATCGCGTGGAAGCGCGGCAGGCTGCGGAGCTCGCCCTGCTCGCGCAGACAGCGCTTCAGCACGTGGCGCAGAGCACACGCGACGAAGAAGTACTCCTGCACGAGCCGGAGCTCCTTGCCGTTCGGCACGGAGTCGGTCGGGTAGAGCACTTTGGAGACGGTCTCGGTGAGCGCCTTCTGGTCGACGGCCTTCAGGAACTCGCCCGAGTTGAAGGCCTCCATGTCGAGCTCGCGCGAAGCGCGCGCGGAGTAGAGGCGCAGGAAGTTTACCGTGCGCCCGCCGTGGCCGACGACGGGGAAGTCGTGCGGGACGCCGTAGAGCAGGCGCCAGTCGACCCACATCGGGTTGTACTCGCCCGCGGCATCCGCGCCGTGCTCGATGCGCCCGTAGATCGGGATCGCGACGGCTTCTTCTTCGCGCGGCACCAGCCACGCGGAGCCGAGATCGAGCCAGCGATCGGGCTTCTCGCGCTGCTTGCCGTCGCGGATCTCCTGATGGAAGAGCCCGTGCTCGTAGTTGATCCCGTAGCCGTAGCCCGCGTAGCCGAGCGTCGCGAGCGAGTCGAGGAAGCACGCCGCGAGTCGTCCGAGGCCCCCGTTGCCGAGCGCGGCGTCGGGCTCGATCTCGTGCGCTTCGTCGAGCTCTAGCCCGGTGCCTTCGAGCGCTTGCTCGGCCGCGTCGAGCAGGTCGAGATTCAGCAGGTTGTTCCCGAGGGCTCGGCCCATCAGGAACTCCATCGAGAGATAGTGGACGCTCTTCGTCCCTTCGGCCCGGAACGCGCGCTCGGTCTCGAGCATCCCGTCGATCGCGAACTCGCGCACCGCGAGCGCCAGCGCGCGGAAGAGATCGCGCGAGCCGGCGTGCTCGGGGTCCTTCGCCAGCGCGTAGCGCAGGTTCCGGCGCAACGCGCTGCGGAGGCGCTCGGCGCGCGGGTCGATCGAGGCTGCGGTCGAGGCCGATTGCATGCGTGCCGAGGGGTGTCGGGCGGGGGAGAACCGTTTCGGGATCGACCGTCGGCGCGACTGGGCTTGAGGTGGAGGAGCGCGCGGCGCGGAGGGAATCCCGAGGCCGTCGGAACTCCCCGCGGACCCTCGCGTCCGCGCGCCGCTCCTCCCGCCGCGCACCCTGCGTCCGCTTGACCTGCGCTTGACGCGCGAGAGGGAATCTCGGGCTAGGATCGGGGCGCGCGCGCACGGTGCCTCCCGTCCGCGCCCCGTCGAGGAGCAGGAGATGCCGCAGGCTCAGGGAACGCGACGAGTGTGGATCGGGCTCTGCCTCGCGCTGGGCGCGATGGCGGCGGGAGCGTTCGTCGCTCTGGGATCCGGGGGGCAGCGACGAGGTCGCCGCTTCGGCGACTCTCGCCTCCGAAGCGGAGCTCGCGTCCCGCGAGGGCTGGCTCGGGGCGCAAGGCAACGCCCAGCACCTCCCGCGCGGCGCCGCCGGATCCGCGACCGGCTCGCGCACGACGCGCACCGCCGAGCAAGGCGCAGGCCTCGTGATCTCTCCGGATGGCGCTCCCGTTCCAGGCGCGACGCTCGTGCTCTTCACGCGCCCCGCGACGCCGCCGCAGGAGGTGGCGCCCGAACAGCCCCTCGTCCTCTCGTTGCCCGCGGTGGCGCCGCCGAGCCGCGGAGGATCCGCGAGCGTCGCACCTGCGGGAGAGCCGACGGTGCACCAGAGTTTCGCCCTCACCGAGCTCGTGCTCGACGCGAGCAACCTAGGGAAAGCCCGCGTTCGCTCGGGCGGCTGGAAACTCACCGCAGGCGACCTGGGAGCCTCGGCCTCGCCGGCGTTGCCGCAGTGGACCGTCGCGCGCACGTGGACCGCCGATGCCGAAGGGCGCTTCGCGCTGGAGGATCTGCCGGAAGGCGAGCTGCTCCTCGACGCGCACGACGGGCAGCGCACGCTGGCGGCGCCGCTCACGCGCAGCGAGATCGAGAGCGCTCCTCCGGGCGGGCTGCGCCTCGCCCTCGTCGCCGGGCATTTCGTCGAAGGGCTCGTCCGCGACAGCGCGGGGCTTCCGCTCTCGGGCGTCGAGCTGAGCTGCCGCGCCGCGGCGTGGGAGGACGGGCGGATCGATCCCCTGGCCCAGCGCACGACGGTCACGGATGCCGTGGGTGCTTATCGCGTTCCTGGCCTGCGCTTCGGCGCGCGCTATCAGCTCGCGTTCGCGCGCGAGCACTACTTCTCCGCCGCGGAGCCGGAGCTCCTCCAAGTGCGGCGCGACGAGAAGCTGGATCACGTGCTGACCGAGCACGCGACGCTCGCGGGCACCGTGCTCGAGGGCGGCCTGCCGCAGGCCGAGGTCGAAGTGGAGCTGCGCGGCTTCGGCGTCGAGAAGAGCGATGCCTCCGGGCGCTTCCGCTTCCGTCCGCGCCTCGACGCGAAGCGCTCGCTGGAGCTCTTCGCGCGCAGCGCCGATCGCCGCTTCTTCGCCCTTCTCGTCGTCGAGCTCGACGTCGCCGCGAAGCGCGAGGACATCGCTCTGCGCCTCGAGCGGGCTTGCGTCGTGCGCGGGCGCGTCGTCGACGAGACGGGGCGCGGGGTCGGCGGAGCGATGGTCGCGCTGCAGTGGGAAGAGCGCACGATCGAGCAGCTCGATAACCGCGGCATCGCGTGGGGTAACGCGAACGGCCAGTCTGGAGAGGTCTTTCTCGGGGACTTCGCACGGATCATCCAGTCGCGTGTCGGGCGGAGCGCCGCGTTCCGCGTTCAACTGAGCTCGCCCGTCCTGACACTCGGGCGTTCGGCGCAAGAACCGTCGACCCAGGTGGTCACCTACGAGGCTCCCGCGGTCTCGCTGTCGATGGGCGCCGACGGGAACTTCGCGCATATCCTGCGCGGCCTGCCATTCGTGGAAGACGCAATACACGGGGCGGCGGGCATCTTCGAAGCACGGCGCACGGTGGAGGCCGATGCGGAGGGGCGCTACGAGTTCCTGGGCGTCTGGCCCGGGCGCTATCGCGTGAGCGCCTCGCATCCCGAGCATCTCGCGGGCGAGGACCGCGAGTGTGCTCTGGCTCCGGGTGACGAACGGGAGGTGGATCTCGTGCTGCCGCGCGGAGCGAGGGTCGCGGGCACGGTCTTCGACCTCGAAGGTCGGCCGGCGGAGAACGCCACCGTGATCGCGGTGCGCACGGGCGATGAGCAGCAGCGGGTGCAGACGGACGCGAGCGGTCGCTTCGCCATGGTCGGCCTGACTCCGGGCGAGCTCGATCTCGTGGCGAACGCGGAAGAAGGCGGGAACGCGGCGCTCCGCGGACTTTTCCTCGCGAACGGCAGCGACCTCGGCGAGCTCGTGCTGCGCCTCGGCGCGGGAGCCGGGCTCTTCGGTCGCATCGTGGATGGCATGGGCGCGCCGATCGCGGGGGCCACGGTGACGCTGAGCTCGAAGCTCGCGTCTGCTTCGCAGCATCACGTCGAGAGCGGCGCGGACGGCAGCTATCGCATCGAGCGCGCGCTGCACGGCGAGCACACGCTGTACGCGCAGGCCGCGGGCTATCTGCCCTTCGAGCTGGACGGGCTCTCGCTGGATGGGATGCTGCGCCGCGATATGACGCTGGAGCGCGGGGCGACGCTCTCCGGCACCATCTACGGGCCCGACGGCGCGCCGCTCGCCGGAGCGCCGATCTTCCTCTTCCACGGGGATGCCGAGGACACCTCGTTGGCGGATGACGCGGGCCGCTTCCGCTTCGAAGGTCTGCGCCCGGGGACCTTGCAGGTCTACGTGCGCGCCGAGGATTACGGCTCGAGCATCCGCGCGAGCCGCGAGCTCGCCCTCGGCGAGGACATCTCGGGCTTCGATCTCCGCCTCAGGCCCTCGGGCGTCGTGCGCGGCATCGTCCGCGATGCCTCCGGGAAGCCGGTCACCGGCGTCGAGGTGAACGGCGTGACCGAGCCTGGCGGCAAGGGCCGGCGCGAAGCGACCACGGGCGGCGATGGACGCTTCGAGCTGCGGCGGCTCTATCCCGATCACTACCGCATCTACGCTGGCTCTGATCCGAACCAGGGCGTCGTCATCGACGCGCGCGCGGGCGGAGAGCTCGAGGAGATCGAGCTCGTGCACGCGCGCTGAGCGCGCCACCAGGAAGCTCGGACTCGCGAGCTCGACCGAGGATCCAAGAGCGAACCTTCTGCAGGGCCTCGCTCTCTCCGCGGCAGCAGGAGCAGGAACGATGGGGCAGGCGAAGGGCTCGAGTCGACTGTGGATCGGAGGCGCGCTCGCTTGTGGCGTCGCGATCCTGGGAGCGTTCGTGGCGCTCGGTCCGAGCGGCGAATCCGCTGCAGGCTCGGGCGAGCTCGCCTCCGAGGAGGAGCTGGTCGCGCGCGAACGCTGGCTCGCGGCGCAGGGGCAGTCGCAGAGCTCGTTCCACTCCGGCGCACGAGAAGGCCAGAGCTCGCGCACGCTGCGCACCGCCGAGCAAGCTGCGGGGATCGTGGTCGCGCCGGACGGCGCGCCGGTGCCCGGGGCCACGCTGGTGCTCTCTACGCGCCCGCAGCCGCCGACCTCGGTTGGAGGCCTGACGGACGAAGAGCATGCGTTCCTCTCCTCGCCCGGCGTGAATCCGGTCCAATCGCTCGCGACGAGCGCACGCTTGGAGCTGGCTCTGAACGATGTCGTGCTCGAGTCGAGCAAGCTCTCGGAGATGCGACGGCGCCCCGGAGGGAGCGGCGATGGGGTGGCTGCGCCGCAGTGGGCGATCCTTCGCACGTGGAAGGCCGACGCCGAAGGTCGCTTCACCCTCGATGATCTCCCCGCAGGCGAGCTGCTCCTCGACGCGCACGACGGGCGCTGCACGCTCGCGGAACCGCTCGCGCGCCACGAGATCGAAGGCGCTCCACACGGTGGATTGCGCCTGGCACTCGTCGCCGGTCATCGCGTCGAAGGGCACGTGCGCGACGGCGCGGGGCTCCCGCTCACCGGAGTGGCGGTGAGCGGTCGCTCGATCGCGTGGGAGGACGGCCGCCTCGATCCCGTTGAGCAGCGCAGCGCGGTCTCCGACGCGAGTGGCGCCTATCGCCTCGCCGGGCTGCGCGCGGGCGCTCGCTATCAGCTCGGGTTCGCGCTCGAGCACTTCTTCTCCGCTGCGGAGCCCGAGCTGCTGGAAGTGCGTCGCGACGAGACGCTGGATCATGTGCTCACCGCGCATGCGATCGTGGCCGGTACCGTGAGCGAAGGCGGCGCTCCGAAGGCCGGCGTCGACCTCGAGCTGCGGGGCTTCGGCGTCGAGAAGAGCGATGCTTCGGGGCGCTTCCGCTTCCGTCCGCGCCTGGACGAAAAACGCACGCTCGAGCTCTTCGCGCGCAGCGCGGATCAACACCTCCTCGGCACTCTCGCCGTCGAGGTCGATGTCGCGGCGCGGCACGAAGACTTGAAGATCGCGCTGGAGCGCGCGTGCGTCGTCCGCGGGCGCGTCGTCGACGAGACGGGGCGCGGCGTCGGTGGCGCGAGCGTGGAGCTCCGCTGGGAGGACCGCAGGAGAGCCTCCGAAGCGAACGCGGAGGCGGCCCTCGCGCATGCGCTGGAGCTCCAGATGGTCGAGCAGGCGCTCGCTTCCTCCGGCGCGTCGAATCTCGGCGCGGAGCGCCGAGAGGCTCTCGAGCAGCTCGCGCACGCGCGGGCCAGCTTGGCGGTCGCCGAGCGACGGGCCCGCGAGTCGATCTCGTTCTCGCGCTCGATCACGCTGTCCGTCGGCCCGGATGGACTGCCGACGGGGTCGCTGTCCCGGAGCGCCGATGGACTCCCGACGCGCGTGGTCTTCGAGGACCTGGAAGACTTCATCGTCGGCGATGCGGGCACCAGCGCGGGTGGGATCTTCGAAGAGCAGCGCAGCGTCGCGGCCGATGCCGAGGGGCGCTATGAGTTCCTCGGCGTCTGGCCCGGGCGCTACCGCGTGAGCGCCGCGCATCCCGAGCATCTCGCGGGCGAAGACCGCGAGTGCGCGCTCGCTCCAGGCGACGAACGCGAAGTCGATCTCATCCTGCCCCGCGGTGCGAAGGTCGCGGGCACGGTCTTCGACCTCGAAGGTCGGCCGGCGGAGAACGTCGCCGTGATCGCGGTGCGCGGTGGCGACGAGCAGCAGCGCGCGCAGACGGACGCGAGCGGTCGCTTCGCGATGGTGGGGTTCTCACCCGGTGAGCTCGATCTCGTGGCGAATGCCGAGGACGGCGGGAACGCGGCGCTCCGCGGACTTTTCCTCGCGAACGGCAGCGAGCTCGTGGATCTGTCGTTGCGCCTCGGAGCGGGTGCGGGGCTCTTCGGGCGCGTCGTCGACGGCAGGGGGGCGCCGATCCCGGGAGCTTCGATCCTCTTGCACTCGACGCTTGCTTCGTCCGCACACGTCTCGGCGGAATCCGCGGCCGACGGCAGCTATCGCGTCGAGCGCGCGCTGCGCGGCGAGCACCGCCTCTTCGTGCAGGCAAACGGCTATCTGCCCTTCGAGATGGAGGGGCTCATGCTCGACGGCCTGCTGCGCCGCGACATCACGCTGGAGCGCGGGGCCACGCTTCACGGCACGATCTACGGACCCGACGGTGAGCCACTCGCTGGAGCGCTGATCTTCCTCTTCCACGGCGACGAAGAAGATCAATCGTCGGCGGATGAAGCCGGACGGTTCCGCTTCCTCGGCCTACACCCGGGGAGCTTGCAGGTCTACGTGCGCGCCGAGGACTACAGCTCAAGCGTGCGCGCGAGCCGCGAGCTGTCACTCGGCGAGGACGTCGTGGGCTTCGATCTGCGCCTCGTGCCTTCGGGCGTGCTGCGCGGCATCGTGCGCGACGCCGCCGGCAAACCCGTCGCCGGCATCGAGGTGAACGGCGAGACCGAGCCCGGTGGCCAAGGCCGGCGCGAAGCGACGACGGCCAGCGATGGACGCTTCGAGCTGCGCGCGCTCTATCCGGATCACTACCGCGTCTACGCGGGCGGCGATTCGAAGAAGGGCGTCGTCGTCGACGCGCGCGCGGGGGGCGAGCTCGCAGAGATCGAGCTGGTCTACGCGCGCTGAACGCGGCTCGAAGCTCAGCCGCGGCGCGCGTCGGCGCTGTTCTCGTCGTCGTCGTCGTTCGACTGGGGCGCGCCCGCGCCGCCGAGCGCCTCGCCGAGGGCTTGCCCCATCTGCTGCATCGCGTCGCCCATCTGCTGCATGGCGCCGCCGAGGGCTTCGCCCATCTGCTGCATCATCTGGTTCGCGAGCGCATCCATCTCCGGCGAGGCCTGCTCGCGCGTTGCGATGACGTCGAGCTTCCAGCCGCCGTCTTCCAGCACGAGGACGCTCGTGAAGGTGGCGATCGGCGGAGCGTCGGCGGGAGCACCGGGGGGCATCAAGCGCATCGGGATCAGGACGCGCGCGCCATCCTTCCGTGGCGTTCCGGGCACGAGCGCGAGCTCGGGCGGCGGCGGGTTGTCGTAGCTGCCGTCGGCGATCGACGCGCGCGTCAGCGCGCGCTGCATGCCCTCGCGATCGCCGCTCGCGCTTGCGGCGAGGAAGCTCTGGAGCGTCTCCAACGCGGCGCGCAGGTCCTGATCGGTCATCGCTCGTCACTCCGGGGCTCGGCGCGGCCTCCTGCGCCGCGCGACGGCGGCACGCGAGCTTCGCGCAGGAACGCGGCTAGATCGTCGAGATCGTAGTTCGGGGAGAGCGGCTCGCGCCAGAAGTCGAGGAAGAAGGTCGCCGTCGCAAGATCGACCTCGATCCACGTGTGCATACTGCCGGGAGGCACGGGACGCGGATCGTCGAGGATCACGCGCGAGAACTCCTTCCCTGCCGGGATCGCGACGAGGTGCAGCGCCGCCAGGTCGAGCTCGACGCTGCCGTCCGCGCGCAGCAAGCGCGCGTCCCGCGTCGCTTCCTCCCACGTGAAGCGCCAGCGACCGTCGCGCGTCGCGAGCTCGCGCGGCAGCGGCTCACGCGGCGGAGGTTCCACGACGGCGTTGGTCTCGTGCGCGGAGATCGCTGTGGCGGGAGCCACAGCCTCGAGGCGAATGGCCGGTGGTGGCGGTTCCGGCCGCGCGAACACCTCCGCGCACGGCGCAGCGCTGGGACTCGGCAGCGGCGGCTCGGGCGGCAGCTCCCAGCGCTGGAGCTCCTCACGCGCGCGCTCGCGCGGCGGGCGCGCCGAGGCGAAGACCTCGGCGAGCTCGGCGGCATCGCCGAGCGCTGCCGCTGCGTGGCGCGGATCGCAAGCGAACCAGAGTCCCGTCGCGAGCTCGATCACCGCGGGCAAGCGCACGAGCCGTCGATCGCCTCTCGTGAGCGCGAGCACGAGCTGCGCCGAATCCGGCGTGAAGTACGCGACCTCGGCTTCGCCCAGCGCGGCGTCGAGCGCCAGCAAGGAGCGGCCGCTGGCGACATGGACGAGCTCGAGCCGTTCACCGCGGGAGAAGCGGAAGCGCCCGTCGGGAGAGAGGAGCGCGCTCATCGGAAGAGGCTCGGGAACGCGAACGCCCGCGGCGGAGCTGCCTCCGGCCGCGGGCGTTCCCCTCGAGAGCGGAAGCGTGCTCTCAAAGCCGCTTCAGCTTCGCCTTGAAGAACTCGCGGTTCATGCGCGCGATGTTCTCGATCGAGATCTCCTTCGGGCACGCGGCTTCGCACTCCTGCGTGTTGGTGCAGGCGCCGAAGCCCTCGGCGTCCATCTGCGCCACCATCGCGGCGACGCGGCGCTCGCGCTCGACCTGGCCTTGCGGCAGGAGCGCGAGATGGGAGACCTTGGCCGAGGTGAAGAGCATCGCCGAGGAGTTCTTGCAGGAGGCGACGCAGGCGCCGCAGCCGATGCAGGCCGCGGCGTCCATGGCCTTCTCCGCGTTGTCCTTCGCCACCGGCACCAGGTTCGCGTCGGGCGCGGAGCCCGTGCTAACCGAGACGAAGCCTCCGGCCTGGATGATGCGGTCGAAGGCGCTGCGATCGACGACGAGGTCGCGCAGCACGGGGAACGCGGTGGCGCGGAAGGGCTCCAGCACCAGCTTCGCCCCGTTCGGGAAGCTGCGCATGTGGAGCTGGCAGAGCGTCGTGCCCTTCTCGTGGCCGTGCGCCTGCCCGTTCACGACGCAGCCGCAAGCGCCGCAGATGCCTTCGCGGCAGTCGTGATCGAAGGCGACGGGCTCCTGCCCTTCCTTCACCAGCTTCTCGTTCAACTGGTCCAGCATCTCCAGGAACGAGTTGTCCGGAGAGACCGAGTCCAGCACGTAGGACTCGAAGCGGCCGGCGTCTTCCGGACCCTTCTGCCGCCAGACCTCGAGCACGAGGTGCAAGCCCTGTTCCTTGCTGCTCACTTGTAGCTCCTCTGCGAAGGCTTGCAGTATTCGAACGAGAGCTCCTCGCGGTGCAGCGCGGGCTTCTCGCCGATCCCGGTGAACTCCCAAGCCGCGACGTGAGAGAAGTTCTGGTCGTCGCGTTGCGCCTCGCCTTCCGGAGTTTGGCTCTCCTCGCGGAAGTGCCCGCCGCACGACTCCGTGCGGTAGAGCGCGTCGTGCACCATCGTCTGCGCGAACTCGAGGAAGTCGGCGACGCGGCCGGCCTTTTCCAGGCTCTGGTTGAGCTCGGTGCCGCTGCCCGGCACGTTCACGTTCTTCCAGAACTCCTCGCGCAGCTCGGCGATGCGTCCGGCCGCTCGGCGGAGGCCCGCGTCGTTGCGCGCCATGCCGCAGTGGTCCCACATCAGGATGCCGAGCTCGCGGTGGAACGAGTCCACCGTGCGCTTGCCGCGCGCGCTCAGCATCTTCTGCAGGCGCTCCTTGGTCTCGGCCTCTGCCTGCGCGAACGCCGCGTGATCGGTCGAGACCTTCGAGCCGAGCGGCTCGGTCGCGAGGAAGCCGCCGAGCGTGTAGGGGATCACGAAGTAGCCGTCGGCCAGGCCCTGCATCAGCGCCGAGGCGCCGAGGCGATTCGCGCCGTGGTCGGAGAAGTTCGCCTCGCCGAGCACGAAGAGCCCGGGGAGGTTGCTCATCAGGTTGTAGTCGACCCAGAGGCCGCCCATGGTGTAGTGCACCGCGGGGTAGATGCGCATCGGCACGCGGTAGGGGTCCTCTCCCGTGATCTTCTCGTACATCTGGAAGAGGTTGCCGTAGCGCTCGGCGATCGCGTTCTTGCCGAGGCGCTGGATCGCGTCGCGGAAGTCGAGATACACCGCGAGGCGCGTCGAGCCGACGCCGCGGCCCTCGTCGCAGACCTGCTTCGCCGCGCGCGAGGCGACGTCGCGAGGGACGAGGTTGCCGAAGCTCGGGTAGCGGCGCTCCAAGAAGTAGTCGCGCTCGTCCTCGGGCACGTCGGCGCCGGGGCGCGTCTCGCCGGCCTTCTTCGGCACCCACACGCGCCCGTCGTTCCTCAGCGACTCGCTCATCAGCGTGAGCTTCGACTGGATGTCGCCGTGGACGGGGATGCAGGTCGGGTGGATCTGCGTGAAGCAGGGGTTGGCGAAGAACGCTCCACGGCGATGCGCGCGCCAGGCCGCGGTGACATTGCAGGCCTTCGCGTTCGTCGAGAGGAAGAACACGTTCCCGTAGCCGCCGGTGCAGAGCAGCACGGCGTGCGCGCCGTAGCGCTCGAGCTTGCCGTTCACCAGGTTGCGCGCGATGACGCCGCGCGCCTTGCCGTCGACGACGACGATGTCGAGCACGTCGCGTCGCGTGAGCATCTTGATCGTGCCGGCGCCGACGTTGCGCGAGAGCGCGCTGTACGCGCCGAGCAGGAGCTGCTGCCCGGTCTGGCCGCGCGCGTAGAAGGTGCGCGAGACCTGCGCGCCACCGAACGAGCGGTTGTCGAGGTAGCCACCGTACTCGCGCGCGAACGGGACACCCTGCGCGACGCACTGGTCGATGATGTTCCCGCTCACCTCGGCGAGGCGGTGGACGTTCGACTCGCGGGCGCGGTAGTCGCCGCCCTTCACCGTGTCGTAGAAGAGCCGGAACGTGCTGTCGCCGTCGTTCTTGTAGTTCTTCGAGGCGTTGATGCCGCCCTGCGCCGCGATCGAGTGCGCGCGCCGCGGGCTGTCGTGCATCGTGAGCACGGTGACGTTGTAGCCGAGCTCGGCGAGCGAGGCGGCGGCGGCGGCGCCGGCGAGGCCGGTCCCGACGACCAGCACCTCGTACTTGCGCTTGTTCGCCGGGTTCACGAGCTTCAGCTCGAACTTGTGCTGGGTCCAGCGGTCGGCGATGGGGCCCTTCGGGCAGCGCCCGTCCAGGGTGCCCTTCGGCGCTTGGCTCGCAGCGTTGCCAGAGGGGGCCGCGGTGGTCGCGCCGCCGGTCTTCTTGGATTCGGCCATGGTCTCAGCGCCCTCCGCGCAGGAGCGCGTAGACGACGATCAGCAGGAAGCCCGCGGCGAGCAGCGCGCCGACGGCGCGCGAGAGGCAAGTGAGGCGGGCATGCCAGCGCTTGCTGTTCCAGCCCAGCGTCTGGAAGAGGCTCCAGACACCGTGGGAGAGGTGGACGCCCACGGCGCAGACGCCGGCGGCGTAGAACAGGGCACCGAGGGGATGCGCCAGCGTGCGCAGGACCCATTGGCTGCCGGTCTCGACCGTCGGGTTCCCGAAGAGCGGGGCTCGGAACTTCATGTGCGCGATGTGCACGATCACGAAGACCAGCACCGTGCAGCCGGTGATGACCATCGTGCGCGAGGCCAAGGTGGCCTTCCCGCGCGTCGCGGCCACGGCGTACTTCTGCGGCTTCGCGTCCCGGTTCGCCCGCGCGCAGACGAGCGCCAGCGCGACGTGCACCACGAAGACCGCGAAGAGCCCGATCTCGGCGAGCGGGAGCAGCGGGCTCGCGTGCAGCGCCGCGGCGTATTGGTCGAAGGCCCCCGGGATCAGGATCAGGAGGTTCCCCGCCAGATGGGCGAAGAGGAACCCGACCAAGGCGAGGCCGCTCATGGCGACCGCGTACTTCTTGGTCACCGAGGAGAGGCCCGCGTGCAGAAAGCCAGCTCGCGGTGTGGCGATCGGCGCGCTGATCCGGGCGCTCGATCCGGGACTCGGTGCGGGTTCGGACATGGGTGCGGATCCGGCTCGAGGAAGAGCACTCCGGCGGGAGTTGCGAGCCGAAGAGGATCGCTGTAGCCGGAGGGGGAGTCAACCGCGCGATGCTCCGCGTGGAGCTCCGCCCCCGATCCTTCGCCCCTGGTGCTCGCGGGGGAGGCAGAGGCACGCCACCGCGGCGCTTTGCCGCGACAGGCGCGCGCGCTCGCGCCGCGCTGCCTACAATCGAATGCATGAGCGACCTCCCGCCGATCCGGCATCGCCTGCGCTTCCCCGCCCCCTGGACGCACGACTTCGAGGTGGAGACGCGCCTCGATACCGACGGGTGCCGGAGCCTCGAGCTCGCGATGGCGGTCTGGACTCCCGGGTCCTATCTCGTCCGCGAATACGCGCGGCACGTCGAAGGGCTGGTCGCCGAGGACGAGCGCGGAGTGCTTCTCGCGGTGCGGAAGACGCGCAAGAACCGCTGGCGCATCGAGTGCGCGGGAGCGTCCGCCGTCGTGGTCCGCTACACGCTGCACGCGCGCGAGCTCAGCGTGCGCACGAATTGGGTCGACGCCGAGCTCGCGCTGCTCGCTCCGGCCGCGACCTTCCTCTTCGATCCGGCGCAGCCCTCGCGGCCGCACGAGGTGCGCATCGCGCCTTACGAGCACTGGACGGCCGTCGAGTGCCCGCTCCCGCTGGTGCGCGATGGGGCGGAGCTGGTCTTTCGCGCGCCCGACTACGACAGCCTCGTCGATGCCCCGATCCTGGCCGGCGGGCTCGAGATCCACGAACGCAGCGTGGAAGGGCGAGCGCTGCGCCTCGTGATGGCCGGCGATCTCACGCGCTGGGACGGCGCGGCAGCCGCCGACGCCTGCGCGCGCATCGTCGCGACCCAGGCGCGCTTCTGGGCCGGATTGCCCTACGAGGAGTACCGCTTCTTCAACGTGGTCCTCGAGGCGGGCGGCGGGCTCGAGCACCGCGACTCCACCGTGCTGCTCAGCGGACGGCACGTCTACGCGCAGCGGCGCGAGTATCGCCGCTGGCTCGGAACCGCGAGCCACGAGCACTTCCACGTCTGGAACGTGAAGCGCCTGCGACCGCTCGAGCTCGGCCCCTTCGACTACGAGAACGAGAACCTGACCCGCGGCCTCTGGTTCGCGGAAGGCGCGACCTCGTACTACGACGAGCTGCTCTTGCGCCGCAGCGGCTTGGTGAGCGTCGAGGAATACCTGGAGGAGCTCGGCGAGTTCCTCTCGCGCTATCTCGCGACGCCGGGGCGACTCGTGCAGCCGCTCGCCGAGTCCTCCTACGACGCGTGGATCAAGCTCTACCGACCCGACGCGAACTCGAACAACAGCCGCATCTCGTACTACACCAAGGGTGCGGTGCTCTGCTTCCTGCTCGACGCGGAGCTGCGCACGCGGACCGGCGATCGCGTGACGCTCGACGACTGGATGCGCGCCGCCTACGCGCGCTGGAGCCAGGCCTTCGGCTTCGCCGAAGGCGAGCTCGAAGCCCTCGCGACCGAGCTCGCCGGCGCGGAGCTCTCGGCGTTCTTCGAGCGCGCGCTGCACGGCGTCGACGAGCTCGATCTCGGGCCAGCGCTCGCGGCCTTCGGCCTGCGTTTCGCGCCCGAGACGCTGCCGGCGCCGGCATGGCTCGGCATCGCGGCGCGTGCGCGCGAGGGGCGCATCTTCGTCGAAGAGGTGCGGCGCCACGGCCCCGCGTGGAGCGCGGGCGTCTCACCGGAGGACGAGCTGCTCGCCCTGGACGGCCTGCGCCTCGATCCCGCCGACTGGAGCGCGCGCATCGAGGCGTTGCCGGTCGGCCTGCCGCTGGAGCTGCTGCTCGCGCGCCGCGGGCGGATCCGCCGCGTGAGCGTCGTGCTGCGGCCGCAGCCGCAGCGCGTGCGCAAGCTCGAGTTCGATCCCGCCGCGAGCGCAGAGGTGCAGGCGCGGCGTGCGAGCTGGCTGGCCGAGCTCGCCTGAGCGGCGCCCGCGAGCGGCTGACTGCGCTTTGCGGCGGATGCCGCCTCGCCGGGCATGAGCTAGGATCAGTCATCGCCCTTTCCTCGGGTGCCCCGAGATGCTCCGCGCTCCGCTCCTCACTGTTGCCGTGCTCGCGCTCTGCGCCTCCGCCGCTCTGCCGCAGGGCTTCGGCGGGCGGAAGCTGCGCTGCGATGCGCAGGCGCTGACCGCGCATGCAGGGAACGGCAACGCCATCGACGACGCGTTGCTCGGCGTCCAGTACCTCGGCGGACAGCTCTACGTGAGCGGGCGCGACGCGGCGAACGCCGGCGGCGCGCACTCGATCTACGTGCTCGATGCCGCGTGCCAGCGCGTCCGAGTCTTCGATCAGCCGGCCTACACGGCCTCGAGCGATTGGGGCTTCCGCGACGGGATGAGCGACGGGGTCGGGCTGGCGTTCGGCTTCGAGGACGGGCTGGGGTTCCTCGACGCCTTCGGCGCGCCGCTCGCGAGCTTCGGAGGCGTCGCGGTGGGGAGCTCGCCGGTCGTGCTCTCGGGCTATCCCTCGGGGTTGGTCTATCGCGCGCTGGCCTTCGACGCCGTGGCGCAGAGCGTCTTCGTCGCGGACTTCGACAGCGCCATCCACGAGCTCGAGCTCGCGACGGGGAACCTGCTGCACTCGTGGCCGAACCTCGCGGGCGGCGACGCCTGGAGCGCTTACGGCCTCGCGCTCGATCCGCAGCAGACCACGCCGGCGCAGGCGGCGCTGTGGGTGAACGGCGATGTCGGCTCGAGCGCGATCCGCCTCTACCACCTGCCGCGCCAAGGTCCAGGCTCGACGGCGCTCGCGACGAGCTCGCGCATCGCGCGAGATCAACCGTTCGCGGCCGTGGGCGGGCTCTCCGAGGTACCGGGCGGAACACCGCTCCAGCCCATCGCGAGCGCGTTCGATCTCGCGGCGCTGGATCAAGGAACGCGCGACGTGGTCTCGACCTATCGCGTGCATGCCTACGCCACGTGCAACGGGGCCGAGGATGCGTATCTCGTCGCCTCCAGCGGCTTCTCGTTCGCTCTCGCCGAGGCGGATCGCTCGCGCGTGGACCGCGTGTCCTTCTATCCCGACGACTGGATCTACTGGGACTTCGTCGAGCCGCAGCCGGCACCGCGCTTCGGTGCGGTGTGGGGCAACGTGAAGGTCCTCGTCCTCGACGAGACCGACGATCGCCTGAGCACGCTGCTCGATCCCTGCTTCGAGCTGCGCGTGGCTTGGGGAGGCTCGGTGCCGCAGGGCTTCTTGCCGCTCTATCTCGGGCCGAATCTCAGCGCCGGTGGTCCGCCGTCGGCGGTCCCGATCCCACCCGGGAACTTCGAGCCCGGCGAAGGCCTGCGGCTCCAGGGCTTCTTCGTCGACTTCTGCAACCCGGGTTTCCCCATCCTCGCGACGAACCAGGTGCGCTTCGTCTCGGAGAACGGGTTCCGACCGCCGGTGCGCGTCGTGGCCGAAGGCGCGGACAGCTTCGATGCGGATCCCGCGCGGGGCTTCTGGCGCATCGTGAACGAGGATCGGCTCGGGCGCCGCATCACCGCCGTGACGCTCGACTGGACCAGCTCGCCGAATCCTCGTCAGGCCACGATGCGCTTCGACACCGATCAAGTCGGCATGAGCGCGCTTTTCGAAGGCGGCGACAGCGCGCTGCCGGGCTGCGCGGGGACCTATCGCCGAGGTAGCGATCTCGCGACGGGGCTAATCTATGACGCGAGCTGCACGGTGCCCGCGACGCCGTGCGACCCGGCGTCGCGGACCGGCTGGATCGGCACCAACGCCGGTCCCGCCCTCGAGGATTGGCGCACGCTGCACTTCCGCTTCAGCGGTTTCGATCCGGGCGAGAGCTTCGAGTTCGACGCGGATACCGATGGCGGGCAAGGCGTCTCCGGCCGCGACATGGCGGGCCTGCGCGTGCGCGTCGAGCTCTCCGACAGCACCGTGCTGAACGGCGTCCTCGAGGCCGTCGCACCCGATCGCGCGCAGGTGTCGCTCTGACCGCGGCGCAGCGGGACGCGCCTCCCGCGCCGAGCCCCGCGCTGCGCTCCGCGATCGAGGAGGCGCTCGCGCAGCAGCCCTCGCGGCGCGTCTTCGCGGTTCGCCACGAGGGCGGCGACGTGTGGGTGAAGCGCGCGGCGCGTCCCGCGCTGCGCTCGCGTCTCGGCTTCTGGCTCTTGGCCGCTCTCGCGCGCCTCACGCGACGCGAGATCCTGCGTCCGCGCACGAATCCCGGGGGTCCCGAGGGGCTGCGGAGCGAGGCGGAGCTGCTGGATCGGCTACGCGCGCGTGGCGTGCATGTCCCGCCCGTGCTCGGGCTCGCCGCCGATGGGAGCTGGCTCGCGCTCGGCTCGCTCGGCGAGAGCCTCGGGAGCCAGCTCGCGCGGCTCGCGGATGCAGGAGCGCGGCGCGCGCTGCTCGTCGCCGCGGCGCGCGGCCTCGGCGAGCTGCATGCGCAAGGCTTCGTGCACGGTGCGCCGCTGCCGCGCAACCTCACCGCGAGCGATCGCGCGCCGGAGCGGATCGGGTTCCTCGACTTCGAGGACCACACCGAGTCGCGCATGCGCCTCGCGTGCGCTCAGGCGCGCGACCTCGCGCTGCTGCTCTGGGGCGCGGCGCGCTGGGCGGAGCGCGACGGCGAGCTCTTGCCGGCGATGCTCGCCGCATGGAAGGCGAAGGCACCCGACTCCGCGGGGGAGGAGCTCGCGGGGCTGGTGCGCTTCGCCCGGCGCTGTCGCGCGCCCTTGCGACCGTTCTTGCGCTGGTGCGGGGGCGATCTGCGGCGTGCTTCGCTGGCGCTGGAGACGCTGCTGCGCGACGAGCGCCGCAGTGGATCCGAAGCGCCCGCCCCGCCTCGGTCCGAGCCGCCACTCGGC
Source organism: Planctomycetota bacterium (assembly GCA_016719295.1). Lineage (GTDB taxonomy): Bacteria > Planctomycetota > UBA1135 > UBA1135 > JADKAF01 > JADKAF01. The sequence goes on along the minus strand of JADKAF010000001.1, from coordinate 2,696,025 downwards.
GTCGGCGGGGGAACTCCGGAGGGGCGGCCCGCGGCTGGAGAGGGCTTCTGAGCCGTAATACGGCCATGATGGCTGGGCCAAGCTGCAACGGGCCTGCACTTCTGGCGCTTACATCCAGAGCGGGGCACGGCGGGAGCCGAGACCCCGCGATGGCGGGGCGCCGCGGCGACCCGAGAGCTCCCTTTCCCGGCGCGCGGCGCAATCCTGGTCCGCGCTCGGCGCCCGACGGCTGGCGCGCCGGCGCGCGGTCGCTAGAATCCCCGCCTCAGTTTCCGCCCCGACCCGGCCGCAGAGCGGCGGAGCGGCGGTGTTTCGGCATCGAGCCGTGCTGGCCTCCGGCGCGGTGGAATGTCGACATCCGTCTCCACGGATGACCTCTTCTCGTCGGCTCCTCTCTTCTCGACGGCTCCATTCTCTTCTCGACGGCTCCATCAGCCATGCTCGAACAACTCGCGCTGCTCGCCGCCTTCTCCGACATCGTGAAGGCGGTCATGTACCTGGTGATCATCGGCTCCGCGCTGCTGCTGATCGCCGTGATCCTGCTGCAGGAAGGCAAGGGCGGCGGCTTCGGCGATGCCTTCGGCGGCATGGGCACCGAGACCTTCGGCGCGCGCGTCGGCGGCGTGAACAAGTTCACCGCATCGATCGCGGCGTTCTTCCTCGCGGCCATCCTGGGCGTGCATCTCATGAATCGCCCGGTCGCGCCGGCCGAGCCGGAGCTGGAGACCGCGCAGGTGCAGCCCGTGACGCCGACGCCGTCGCCGTTCGGCAGCGATGCGAATCCGTTCGGCAATCCGGATGCGATGGGCGGGCAGCCGAACACGCCCCCCGCGCCCGGGCTCACGCCGCAGCAGATCGCCGAGCGTCAGTTCCAGCTCTTCAACTCGATCACCAGCGACACGCCGCAAGCGATCCCCTCGCCTTCGAACGAAGGCGCTGCGCCCGCGAACGCGGAAGGCGCGGCTGCGCCGGCCGCCGCGTCGAACGATCCTTGGAGCGATCCCGCTTGGGGGCTCACGCCGGAGGAGAGCTCGCTCGGCGCGCTCGCGCCGGCGGCCCCGGCGGCAGCGCCCGCGGCCAGCGAGAGCGGCACCGGCGGCAAGTGAGCTCGGAGGGATCCGCAGGCTCGGCGCGCAACCGCTGAGCGAACACGCGGATCCGCCACGGTGCTGCGCAGCATGACCGGTTTCGGCGTCGGCTCCGACGCCGTCGGATCGATTCGGATCGAGGCCGAAGCTCGCGCGGTGAATCACCGCGGACTGCACGTGAAGCTGCGCGTTCCCGCGGAGCTCGCCGCGCTCGAGCCCGACCTCGAGGCCCTCGTGCGCGCGCGCTGCGCGCGCGGCTCGATCGGTCTCGGATTGACGCTGCGGGAAGGCGCTGCGAGCGCCGAGAGCGGCCTGCTCGACGAGGGGCTGCTCGCCGCCTATGTCCACGCGGCACGCGCCGCGGCGACGCGCTGCGGACTCGAGGAGCCGCGCGAGCTTGCGCCCTTCCTCGCGCTCCCCGGCGTCGCTGGTGCGCGCGCGCTCGCACCGGAGCGCGCGGAGGAGCTCGCGCTGGCGGCGAAGCGCGCCGTCGAGGTCGCGCTCGCGATGCTCGATGCGGCGCGCGCGCGCGAGGGTCGCGCGCTCTTGGCGGATCTCGAGCAGCGCGCCGACGCGATCGAGGCGGGTGTCGCACGTATTCGCCAGCGCGCGCCGCGCGTCGTCGCGGAGTGGCGCGAGCGGCTCGCGCGCCGCATGAGCGAGCTCTTCTCGGGCGCGGGTGGCGCGCCGCGCGAGGAGGATCTCCTCCGCGAAGCGGCGCTCTTCGCCGAGCGCAGCGACATCGAGGAAGAGCTCACGCGGCTCGCCGCGCATCTGCAGCACCTGCGCGAGCTGCTCGCCGCACGCGAGCCCGTCGGGCGCAAGCTCGACTTCCTGCTGCAAGAGATGAACCGCGAGGCGAACACGATCGGTTCCAAGGCGAGCGATCTCGAGATCGCCCGCGATGTCGTCGAGCTCCGCGCAGAGGTGGACCGCTTGAAGGAGCAGGTCCAGAACGTCGAATGAGCGCCCGCGAGCCGCACCGCCTGATCGTGCTCACCGGCCCTTCGGGCGCCGGCAAGTCGTCCATCATCGCGCGCCTGAAGAGCGATCCTCATGTCTACTTCTCGGTGTCGGCGACGACGCGCGCGCCGCGGGCCGGCGAGCGCGACGGCGTCGACTACTGGTTCTACGACGAGGAGCGCTTCGCCCGAGAAGTCGAGCAGGGCCTCTTCCTCGAGCACGCGCTCGTGCACGGCAAGCGCTACGGCACGCCGCGGCGTCCGATCGAGCAGGCGCTCGCCTCGGGCAGCTACGCCCTGCTCGACATCGACGTGCAGGGTGCCGAGCAGCTCCGCGATCAGCGCGTGGACGGCACCTATATCCTCCTCGTGCCGCCGTCGCTCGCGGAGCTCCGTCGCCGCCTCGAGGCGCGCGGGACGGAGTCGAAGGAGCAGCTCGAGCGGCGTCTCGCGCGTGCCGAGCGAGAGCTCGAGCGACGCGACCTCTTCGATCACATCGTGACCAACGACGTGCTCGCGCGCGCGGCGGCCGAGATCAAGCATCTGATCGGCCTCGAGGACGCGCGCGGCGCGGACGGCTGCGGCGGTTGAGCGCGCGGCGCGCGACCGCCGCGATAGGAGCATCCATGCAGATCGTGCTCGGCGTCAGCGCCTCGGCGGCTTGCTACAAGGCCTGCACGCTCGCCTCGCGCCTGACACAGGCGGGCTTCTCGGTGGACGTGGTGCTCACGCCGCATGCGGCGCAGCTCATCGCGCCGCGCCTCTTCTCCGCGCTCACGGGGCGGCCCGCGTTGGTCGACGAGTTCGCGGCGGAGTCGAGCGAGGCGATGGCGCACATCGCGCTCGCGGATCGCGCCGAGCTCTGCCTCGTCGCGCCGGCCACGGCGGCGACCATCGCGAAGCTCGCGCAGGCGCAAGCCGACGACCTGCTCTCGACGCTCGCGCTCGCGCTCCGCTCGGAGACGCCGCGCTGGCTCGCGCCGGCGATGAACCCGCGCATGTTCCAGCATGCCGGCGTGCAGCAGAACCTGCGCACGTTGGTCGCGCAGGGCTGGCGTCAGCTGGAGCCCGAGGCTGGTTGGTTGGCCTGCGGCGATCGCGGGCCGGGGCGCATGATGGAGCCCGAGCAGATCGCCGACCTGGTGATCGCGTGGCGCGCGGCGCGATCGAGCGGCCGATGACGCGGCTGCTCGTCACGGCGGGACCGACCTACGAGGCCATCGACGACGTGCGCTTCGTCGGCAATCGCTCGAGCGGCAAGCTCGGCTACGCCGTGGCCGCGGAAGGCGCGCGGCGAGGCTGGACCGTCGAGCTCGTGAGCGGTCCCACCTGTCTGCCCGACCCCGCGGGGGTCGCGGTCGCGCGGGTCGAGAGCGCTCTCGAGATGCGCGAGGCGCTCCAGTCGCGATTCGCGCGCTGTGACGTTCTCGTGATGGCCGCCGCGGTCGCCGACTATCGCCCGGCGCAGCGCTTCGACGGCAAGCTGAAGAAGCGCGAGGGCGAGGACCGCCTGCGCCTCGAGCTCGTGAAGAACCCCGATCTGCTGGCCGAGCTCTCGGCGCGCCGCACGCGCGGACAGGTGCTCGTCGGCTTCGCCCTCGAGGCGCAGGACGCGCTGGAGAACGCGCTGAAGAAGCTCGTCTCGAAGGGCGTGGACTGGCTCGTCCTGAACGGGCCGGCGACGCTCGGCGCCGAGCGCTCCGACTTCCAGATCCTGCGCCGCGGGCAGGAGCCCGAGCGCTGGCCGGAGCTCGCGAAGGAGGACTTCGCGCGCCGGCTCCTCGAGCTCGTCGCACCGCGGAGCTGAGTTCTCCGGGCCACGGCGCCGCGGCGCTCGCCGCAGGAAGAAGACGCGAAATCGCGGGGCGCGACCATTCCGCTCTTGGCAGGCAGGAGGCTTCGAGTTACCCCTAGGGGCTGTACCCCTCCTCCGTGCCCGCCACAAGATCTGCACCCATGGGCGCTTCTCAGCGACCGCCGGCGTGGCTGCGTCCAGAGCAGCTCGCCGAGCTCTGCGCGCTCGCCTTCCTCGCGGCGGCTCTTTTCGGACTGCTGGCCGTCCTCAGCTTCCGCTTCGACTTCGTCGCCGGCGGGACGGGCAATTGGTGCGGCTCCGTGGGCCATGGGCTCGCGTACGCGCTGATCCTCTGGCTCGGCTACGGCGCGCACGTGATCTTCGCGCTGCTCACGGCATGGGGCGTCGTGTTGCTCTTCCAGCGCGCCCCGCAGCCGATCGTGCCGAAGGCCTTCGGCCTCGTCGTGCTGGCGGCCGGAGCCGCGATCCTCTTCGAGCATCACCTGCCTCTCGACGGCCGCGTTTCCAGCGCGTCGGCGAAGCTGCCCGCCGGCGCTGGCGGGCTCTTCGGATATCGGCTCGCGCCCTATCTGCAGGAGGGCTTCGGACCGAGCGGCACCTACCTCACGCGTTCTACGGAGCGGGCTGCGCGCTCGCGGAGCGCTGGCGCGCATGGAGAGCGGAAGCGCCGGCGCGCGAGAAGCGCGCGGCGACCAACGCCGCAGCGCGTCGCGCGAAGCCCGAACCGATGCGCGAGCCGCGAGAGAGCGTGGTGCGCACGCTCGCTCACGCCTTCTCCCGAGCGCGCGCCTGGCTGGGTGCCGCGGCGCCCGAGCCCGCCGTGCAGTCGGCGGGCGGCGGAACGGCGGTGGCGGAGCTCTCGAGCGCTCGCTCGCGTCGGCGCGCGTCGGCGATGCCAGAGGTCGCGGAGCCGCCGCGCGTCGCGGATGAGGAGGAAGCAGATGCGGAGCCGGCCTCCGCGGCGAAGCGCGACGAGGGCGAAGCCTCCGCGGCGAGCGCCGTCGAGCTGGACGAGGAGGCAGCGCTCGACGCTGGCGCTGATGAGGACGGCGACGAGGAGCTCGCCGACGACGAGGAAGACTACGAGGACGAAGACGAGGACTACGACGACGAGGAGCTAGAGGACGACGAGGAAGAAGACGAGGACGCGTCCGACGACGAGGAGACCTGGGAGGAAGACGAGCTCGCTGCCGCCGAGGAAGACGCCGCGTTCGAGGAGGACGAGGAGGACGAAGAGGACGAGAGCGCGGCGGAGGGCGCCGGCGACGAGACCGGCGGCGATGCTGCGGAGCCAGACAGCGGCGCAGCCGTGGCCGCGCGCCACGAGCCCCGCTTCGATGTCGAGGCCGCCGTCTCCGGCGACCGCGGGCTCAGCGAGATGACCGCCGCCGAGATCATCGGCGAAGAGGACGGCAGCGACGGCGTGCCCGTCGAGCTGCGTCCCGCGCGCACGAGCACCGGCAAGCGCCGCCGCGATCAAGGACCCGAGCTGCCGTTTCCCTCGCCGCCGTACTCTCTGCCGCCGCTGCGCCTGCTCGACGATCCGCCGCGCGTCTCGCCCGCGGCCTCCGCCGAGGAGATCCGCCTGAACAGCCGCATCCTCGAGCAGGCGCTGGGCTCCTTCCGCATCGACGCCAAGGTCGTCGGCGCGCATCGCGGACCCGTGGTCACCATGTACGAAGTCGAGCTCTCCGCGGGGACCAAGGTCGCACGCATCAGCGCGCTGTCGGACGACCTCGCCATCGCGCTGAAGGCGCCGAGCGTCCGCGTCGTCGCGCCGATCCCCGGCAAGTCGACGATCGGCATCGAGGTGCCGAACATCGAGCGCGAGACGGTGTTCCTGAAGACCCTTTCGGTCGACGAGATCTACGACGAGCGACGCTTCGCGATCCCGCTCCTGCTGGGCATGGACGTCGGCGGCAAGAAACTGATCGACGACCTGGCGAAGATGCCGCACCTGATGATCGCCGGAGCCACCGGCTCGGGAAAGTCGGTGTGCATCAATGCGATCATCTGCTCGATCCTGCTCACGCGCAGCCCCGACGAAGTGAAGCTGATCCTGATCGACCCCAAGATGGTCGAGCTGCAGTCCTACCAGCGCGTGCCGCACCTCCTCTGCCCGGTGGTGACGAACATGCGCAAGGCCCCCGGCGTGCTCGAGTGGGCCGTGCAGGAGATGGAGGAGCGCTACGAGCGGCTCTCCGAAGCGGGTGTTCGACACATCGCCGACTACAACAAGCTCGGCGCGGCGGGCTTGAAGGAGCGGCTCGAGGACGCGTTCTCCGACGACACGCCGATCCACCTGCCCTACATCGTGGTCGTGGTCGACGAGCTCGCCGACCTCATGATGCAGGCCGCGAAGGAGATCGAGACGTCCATCACGCGCCTCGCTCAGAAGTCGCGCGCGGTGGGCATCCACGTGATCCTGGCGACGCAGCGCCCCTCGACGAACGTGATCACCGGCCTCATCAAGGCCAACATGCCGACGCGCATCGCGTTCCAGGTCGCGAGCAAGATCGACTCGCGCGTCATCCTGGACTACAACGGCGCCGAAGCCCTGCTCGGCGCGGGCGACATGCTGTACGCGCCGCCGCGCCTCTCCGCGCTGTGGCGCGCGCAGAGCACCTACGTCTCCGACGCCGAGATCCGCCGCATCGTGAACCACGCGGCGCAGAGCGGTGCGCCGCGCTTCATCCCCGAGCTGCTCTCGCTGAAGAAGGGCGGCGAGGGCGACGAGCTCGAGGCGGATGAGCTCTACGACGATGCGGTGCGCATCATCCTGAAGTCGCAGCGCGGCTCGGCGAGCCTGCTGCAGCGGGCGCTCGGCATCGGCTACACTCGCGCCTCGCGCTTGATCGACCTCATGACCGCCAACGGCGTCGTGGGGGACTTCAAGGGCTCGAAGGCGCGCGAGGTGCTGATGTCGCTGGACGAATGGCAGGCGAACAAGTCGCGCGCGGGTTTCGCTGCCGAGCAGGGTGGCTCGTGAGCGGTTCGGTGCGTTCGGGATTGGAGGTCGTGGCGATGAGCGGGTCGCAACAGACGGGCACGGGCGACGAAGGTGCGAGCGCGATGCGGCGCTTCGGGCCGTATCTCCTGCTCGTGGCGGGGGCGCTGCTCTTCGGCGGCGGGCTCCGCTACCACCTGCACTTTCGGGATGTTCCGGCGGCGGGCGGCTTCGTCGGCGTCGCCATCGCGTGGCTGCATGGCGCGTTCGGCCTGGTGCCCCTGCTGCTCCTCTCGGCGCTCCTCGTCGGCTGGGCGGCCTCGATGATCCAGCCGGGACGCCTGCGCTTCGATCGCGGGTGGACCTGTGCGTACGCCGTGATCTTCGTCTGCTTCGCCGCCGGCCTGGCGGGCGTCTGGGACGCGGGTGGAACGCTCGGGCGCATCGTGGGCGGTGGCGTGCGGGAGGTGGTCGGCACCGTGATCGCGATCGCGCTCCTCGGCGTCGGCTCCTGGCTCTCGCTGGGACTCGCGACGGATCGCTGGAGCTTCGGGCGCGCGCGGGCCGAGGACGACCTCGAAGAGGCCTTGCCGACCGCCGCCGGAGGCGGTGTTGCGTCTTCCCTCGCCGATGGCATGATGCCGACCCGCACGGGGACGGAGACGGCTCCGCACCCCGCGCGAGCTCCAGGAACCACCGTGCCGATGATCTTGCGCACGGTGGTCGCGCCCAGCGAGGAAGACGTGGCCAAGACGCTGCACCCAGATGCAACGGGCTCGCTCCACGGCGACGAAGATGCGGCAGTGGCCGTTCTCGACGCGCCCGTGTTCGATGCGCCCGCTGCTCTCGTCGACGTCGAGCGCATCCAAGCGCCGGCAAGCGACGACATGCGCCTCGGCGATCGAGCAGAGCTCGATCCCGAGCGCTTCATCCCCGAGTTGATCTTCGAACCCGAGTTGGCCTTCGAATCCGCCGCGCCCGCCAGCGCTCCGGCCTCGTTCGCCGCGCCCGTGCTCGAGTCCGTCACCGCCGCGCCGAGCGGCGTGGACGAGGTCGCCTTCTTGGCCGTCGAGCCCGCGGAGTCGGTCGTCGGCGTCGCGCCTTCGATCAAGGCGGCTGGCGGCGATGACGACGACGACGTCGACTTCGGCGACGACGACGAAGAAGAAGACGACGAGGACGAAGAAGAGGACGAGGACTGGGACGACGACGAGGACGACGACTGGGACGACGACGACGACGAGGAAGAAGAGGACGAGGAAGAGGAAGAGGAAGCGGAAGAAGGGGACGGCGGGAGCTGGGACGACTCGGAGGAATCCGATGACGCCGACGCCGGGGACGACGAAGACGACGACTGGGACGATGACGACGACGAGGACGACGACGAAGACGACGAAGACGAGGATGACGACGAAGACGAGGACGATGACGACGACGACGACGATGAGGAATGGGAAGAGGGCGGCGACGGCGATGAATGGAACGCCGCGCCGAACGGTCCCGGCCACTCGACCGAGCTGACTCCCGCGGCGCGCCGCGGGAGCGGCCCGGTCGCGCCGTTGCCCGCCGCTGGTCCGGGCTCGAACGACATCGCTGCTGCCCACGAAGACGAAGGCGGCGCGGCCGAGGTCGTGCTGCGGCCCGCCGCTCGACGGGAGCAAGCTCAGCCCGCTTCGATCTCCCGGCCCTCGGCGCCAGCAGCGATGGGGCCCTCGATCGTCCCGGCCGAAGATCCGCGCTTCGAGCGCGCCGTGGAGCTGGTGCTCGGCTGCCGACGCGCGGCGCCCTCGCTCCTGCAGCGCCGAATGATGCTCGACTTCCCGACCGCGACCCGCTTTCTCGAGGCTATGGAGGAGAGGGGTTGGATCGGTCCCGCGCGGGGCGGCCTCGACCGCGAGATCCGCGTGAGCCTCGAAGACTATCGCCTGCGCCGTAGCTGAGAAGCGCCCCGACGACGTTCCGAGAAGCCGAGCTCCCCGACGGCGAGCTCCCCAGCGCCAAGCTCCTCGAAGAGAAGCTCCGCGCGGCCGAGCTTCGGATCGGAACGCGATGACCCCCGGCGCTCCGGGCGCCCCGGACGATCGGCGCGACCTGTGCAACCGGCCCCCGAAGCCGGCCCGAGCCCCCGAAAAGCGCGCGCCTTCCGAACCGAAGCTGGAGAGACGCTCGGTTTCGTCGCATCGCCTGCGCCGCTAAGATCCCGACCCTGCGCCCCGTCGTGCCGCTCGTCGAGCGAGCGCCGCCGCGCGTGCCGCTTCCCTCTCCGAGCCTGCTCGTGGTCCTCTCCTCCGCGCCGAAGTCCGGCGGTTCCGCCCCCGTGCGTGTCGCGCTCGTCCATCTGGGCTGCGCGCGCAATCAGATCGACTCCGAAGTGATGCTGGGGCATCTCGCCGATCAAGGCGTGTACATCGCTTCGTGCGTCGAGGACGCCGAGGTGGCGATCCTCAACACCTGCGCCTTCATCGGCCCGGCGCGAGAGGAGTCCGAGGCGCGCATCCGCGACCTCGTCGCGCGCAAGCTCGCCGGCGAGCTGAAGGGCGTGGTGGTCGCTGGCTGCCTGCCGCAGCTGCGCCTCTCCGAAGTCGAAGGGCGCTTTCCCGAGGTCGATGCGTTCCTGCAGCTCTCGGACTACTCCGAGGTCCCGAACATCGTGAGCCGCGTCGCCGGCGGCGAGCGCGACCTGCGTCGCGCCGTCAGCGGCGCTCCGAAGAACACGAGCTCGGACCGGGTGCGCTTGCTCGCCTCGCCGCCTTCGTATGCCTACCTCCGCATCTCGGAGGGCTGCGATCACCAGTGCTCGTTCTGCATCATCCCGACGATCCGCGGCAAGATGCGATCGAAGCCGATCGAGACGCTGGTCGAGGAGGCGCGCCAGATCGCCGATCTCGGCGTGCCGGAGATCGTCGTGGTCGCCGAGGACTCTACGGGCTACGGGCGCGATCTCGGCCAGCGGCATCTCCTGCCGCGCGCGATCGAAGCGCTCGCCGATGTCCCGGGGATCCAGTGGGTGCGCGTCATGTACGCCTATCCGAACGACTTCCCCTGGGAGCTGACCCGCCTCCTTCGGGAGCACCCGCGCGTCGTGCCCTACCTCGACATTCCGGTGCAGCACATCGCGACGAACATGCTGCGCGCCATGCGCCGCGCCGGCTCCGGCGACGCCGTGCGCGCCGTCCTCGAGCGGCTGCGAAGCGAGGTGCCGGGCATCGCGTTGCGCTCGACCTTCCTGGTTGGATTCCCCGGCGAGACCGACGCCGATTTCGCGGAGCTCGAGCACTTCGTCGAGAGCTTCCGCTTCGATCGCCTGGGCGCCTTCTCCTACTCGCCGGAGCCCGGCACCCACGGCTACGGCCTGCCCGGCCGCGTCGATGACGCCCTCGCCGAGACACGCCGCGCGCGGATCCTGGAGATCCAGGGCCGGATCGTGCGCGAGGCGAACCTCCGCCGCGTGGGCGAGACGGTTCCGGTCCTGATCGACGAGGTCGACGGCAAGAGCTTCGTCGGTCGGACCGAGCGCGACGCGCCCGAGGTGGACTGCGCCGCGCGCGGTCGCTCGCGTCGAGCGCTGGAAGCGGGCAGCATGGTCCGCGCGCGGGTGCTCGGCGTTTCCGAGGACGGCTACGATCTGCGGGTTGAAGTGGTCTGAGGCCAAAGGGAACAATGCGCACGTGGGCCACGCGCCGAGGCGCGCGTGACCTCCCTCTCCCCTGAGCGTCTCCACATCTGGCGGCGACCGACGAGCGCATGGGCTGGACTCTCCCGAACACGATCACGGTCCTGCGCCTCGTCTTGGCAGTCGCGCTCTTCGTGCTCCTCGCCTGCGAGCCGCGCGCGGTCGACCCGGCTTGGCTCGAAGAGGGGGAGCACGGCTTGCGCTCGGCGGCCTTTGCGGCGTTGCTGCTCTTCCTCGTCGCCGCTCTCAGCGACGCGCTCGATGGGTGGCTCGCTCGGCGCTACGGCTGGACCAGCGCCTTCGGCCGCGTCGCCGATCCCTTCGTCGACAAGATCCTCGTGTGCGGAGCCCTGGTCTTCCTGTGCTCCAACCCGCTGACGGCGCCCTTCGTGCCGCCGTGGTTCGTGGTCGTGCTCATCGGGCGCGAGTTCCTCGTGACCGGCCTTCGCGGCTTCGTGGAATCGAAGGGCGTCGCGTTCCCTGCCGATCGGCTCGGCAAGCTGAAGATGGTGCTCCAATGCGTCCTCATCTCTCTCGTGCTCTGGCGCTTCGCGAGCGAAGCGCGACCGCACGAAGCGGGCGGCTGGAGCAGCGCCGCGATCGCCGTCAGCCTCTGGCTCACGCTGCTGCTGACGGTCGGCTCCGGCATGCAGTACGTCTATCGGGCGCGCCAGGTCCTCTTCGCCCGTTGACGCCCGAGGTGATCCGATGAGCGGCTCGGCGAAAACCAAGGGCAAGGCGCGCAGCGGGGGCGGAGTCGGCCTCGGGCTCGTTCCTCGAATCGTGCTCCTGGTCGGCGGCCTGGTCGGCGGCCTCTCGATCGTCTCGGCGCTCTGGCTTGCTTATGTCGCCGGGAGCTATGTGCAGGAGGCCGGGCGTACCGGCGCGCGGTACGCGGTCGCCTCCGCGCGCGGCCTGGATGGCCTCCACCGCATCACGCTCTCCGAGCGCGGGGACTATCTCGAGTTCACGAGCGAGGACTCCCTCGGCAAGACGCTGCCTCCGGTGCAGGTGCCGCGCCAAGCCTTCGACACCATCTCCTCGTCGACGCGCGCTGCGATCCTCGTGGCCGCCATCGCGCTCGCGGTGCTCACCTTCGCGACGGCGCTCTTCATCGCGATCCGCGTTGCCGCGCCACTCAACCGGATCCTCGAGGACGTCACCGAGATCTCGCGGGGCAAGCTCGAGCATCGCATCCGCACATCCGGCGGCGGCGAGATCGCGACGCTGGCGCGTGCGGTGACGCGCATGGTCGACGATCTGGTCGAGAAGCGCGCGACCGATGCCGAGCTCGGCCGGCGTGAGCACGACGTGAACATCGCCGCCGAGATCCGCCGCGCGCTGATCCCCGACTCGATCCCGCAGCTCGCGGGCTGGGAGCTCGCGGCGACGGACCTCGCCGCGATCGACGCCGGCGGCGACTTCTTCGACGTGCTCGAGTTCCCGTCCGGACGCATCGGCCTGGTGGTGAGCGAGATCGCCGGCACGGGCGTCTCCTCGGCCATGGTCATGACCATGGCGCGCGCGTATCTGCGCGCCGAGGCGCTGCGCGTCGAGGAGCCGGTGGAGGCGCTCGCCCGCGCGAATCGGCTGATCCGCGCCGACATGCGCCGCGGCATGTACGTCACGGCGCTGTACGCCTTGCTCGACCCGCAAGCCGGCGAGCTGCGCCTTGCGAGCGCGGGTCACAAGGTGCCGCTGCTGCGCTGGCACGGCGAGAGCCGGCGCCTGCAGATGATGCAGTCGGAGGGCATCGCCCTCGGGCTCGACCCGGGACCGGTGTTCGAGCGCACGATCCGCGAGGCCAAGGTGCTCGTGGCTCCTGGCGATCGCCTGGTGATCACGAACACCTGCGGCGCAACGGTGCGCAATCCCGCGGGCGAGGAGCTTGGCGAGAAGGGCTTCTACCGCATCGTCGCGCAGCACGCGGGCGCCGATTCCGACCGCTTCCTGCAAGGGGTTCTCGCCGGCATCGAAGCGCACGCGCAGGGCGTGCCCCTCGAGCGCAACTTCGTCATGGTCACGTTGAAGCGTTCGAGCTGAGCGCGCAGGGCCTTCGCCCGAGGGGAGACCGATGCAGATCGCCGAGTTCCAGCGCCTGATCGAGCGCATCTACTTCGAGCGCGATTCCGCGCGCGGGCTGCATGCCACGTACATGTGGTTCGCCGAGGAGGTCGGCGAGCTCACGCGCGCGCTCCGTCGCGGCGAGCGGAGGAACCTCGAGGAGGAGTTCGCCGACGTGCTCGCCTGGCTCTCGACCTTGGCCTCCATCGCCGGCGTCGATCTCGAGGCCTGCGCGGCAGCGAAGTACGCGTCGGGTTGTCCTCGCTGCCGGCGCGCGCCCTGCGCGTGCCCGCACGCCTGAGCCGAGCGCTCGCGAGCGAGGAGCACCCGTGTCCAGCTCATCTGCGCAGCCTGCGGCGCCGGGCTCGATGCGCTGGATCGAGGTCGCCGTTCAGCGACCCTTCCCGACGCCGTTGACCTACGCGCTCCCGGCGGAGCTGCCGCTGCCTGCGCGCGGTGCGCTCGTGCGCGTTCCGCTCGGCCGCACGCAGGAGATCGGCGTCGTCCTCGGCGCGAGCGCCGCGCCGAAGATCGAGGCGTCGAAGGTGCGCCCGATCCTCGGGCTCGTCGAGGGCGGCCTCGCCTTGCCCGAGGCGCTCGTCGATCTGGCGCTGTGGATCGCCGACTTCTACGCCTGCGGGCCGGGCGAAGCGCTCTCGGCCTGCTTGCCGCCCGCGGCGCGACAGGGGCGTGGCGCGCGGCAAGAGCGGCGAGCGCGTCTCGTGCGCGTGCCTTCGCCGGCGGAGTCGAGCGCGCTCGAAGCGCGCGCGCCGGCGCGCTTCCGCGCCGTGCGGACGCTGCGCGAGGCCGGCTGTCCCATGCCCGTCCCCGACCTCCTGCGCAGGTGCGGGGCTTCTCGCGAAGCGCTGCGCGCGCTCGAGCTCGAAGGTTGGATCGCGATCGACGTCGGCGAGCGCGAGGACGCCGGAGCGGCCTACACGGGAGCGCGCGACCTTCCGCCGGTGCTCTCGGCGGAGCAGCGCCGCGCCGAGGAACGCATCGCGGCTGCTCTGGCCGAGCGCAGCTTCAAACCGTTCCTCCTGCACGGCGTCACCGGCTCGGGCAAGACCGAGGTCTATCTCGCCGCGATGCAGCGCGCGCTCGATGCGGGCCACGGCGCCATCTTCCTCGTGCCCGAGATCGCGCTCACCACGCAGACGACGCAGCGCCTCGAGCGGCGCTTCGGCTCGGTCGCGATCCTGCACAGCGGGCTCACCGAGAAGATGCGCGGCCACTATTGGCGCCGCATCGCCGCGGGCGAGGTTCGCATCGTCGTGGGCGCGCGCTCGGCGATCCTGGCACCCGTCCCGCGGCTTGGCTTGATCGTGGTCGATGAGGAGCACGAGCCCTCGTTCAAGCAGCAGAGCACTCCGCGCTATCACGCGCGCGATGTAGCGGTGCTGCGCGCGCAGCGCGAGGGCGCCGTGGTCGTGCTCGGCTCGGCGACGCCGAGCTTCGAGTCGTGGCAGAACGCGCGCGAGGGGCGCTACGAGCTGCTGAAGCTGGAGGAGCGCGTGCCGGGGCGCGCGCTCCCGCAGGTCTTCATCATCGACATGCGCGGCGAGCAGCGCACGCAGGGCGGCCAAGCGGTGTTCTCGGGCGCCTTGCGCACCGCGATCACCGAAGCGCTGGCGCGGCAGGAGCAGGTGCTCCTGCTGCAGAATCGCCGCGGCTATGCGCCGGTGCTCTTCTGCGGCGCCTGCGGCACGACGCTGCGCTGCAGGCAATGCGATGTCTCGCTCACGGTGCATCGCAAGCGCAATCGCGCGCTCTGCCATCTCTGCGCGGAAGAGGTCCCAGCCACGACGACCTGCCCCGACTGCAAGCAGGCCTCCCTCGTGCTGCTGGGCACCGGCAGCGAGCGCGTCGAAGAGGTGCTCTCGCTCGAGTTCCCGCGCGCGCGCATCCGGCGCATGGACTCGGACACGATGCTCACCCGCGAGTCGTACGCCGAGGTCTACGAAGCGATGAGCGCGCGCGAGATCGACGTGCTGGTCGGCACGCAGATGATCGCGAAGGGGCTCGACTTCCCGCACGTGACCGTGGTCGGCGTGATCCAGGCCGACACCGCGCTGGCCGTGCCGGACTTCCGCGCCGCCGAGCGCACCTATCAGCTCATCGCGCAGGTGGCCGGGCGCTCGGGGCGCGGCGCCTCGGCCGGTCGCGTCTTCGTGCAGAGCCTCGAGCCCGAGCACGACGCGATCCGTCGCGCGGCGAAGAACGACTTCGAGGGCTTCGCGGCGGCCGAGCTGCTCGATCGGCGCAAGCACGGCTATCCGCCCTTCGCGCGTTTCGTCCGCTTCCAGCTCGAAGGCGAGGACGAGGCCAAGGTGCTCGCCGCGGCGGAGGAGCTGCACGCGGAGCTCGCGCCGCACTGCGACGAGGCGAAGGGCCTGCGCCTCCATCGTCCGGCGCCCGCCGTCGTGCGTCTCGTCCGCGGGCGCCATCGCATGCAGGTGCTCGTCCGCGCGAAGCCGCCGCAGGCGCTCGGCGCGCTGCGCACGAAGCTGCGGCGCCTCGCGCGCGGCCTGCGCTCGGGCGTGCGCGTCGATCTCGACGTCGATCCCGTCGGGCTGTGGTGAGCGGCGAGACGCGCTACGCACGCGGGGCGCGCAGCGCGCGCACGACAGCGACGGGATCCTCGGCTCCGAGGATCGCCGAGCTCACGGCGAATCCGAACGCACCGCGTAGCTCGTGGACCCTCGCGGGATCGATGCCGCCGATCCAGTAGGCGGGCTTGCCGGCGGCGCGCTGCATCGCGAGGGCGAGCTCGGCGCCGATACCGCGCGCATAGCCCTTGGTCGCGGTGGGGAAGAGCGGGCCGATGCCGAGGTAGTCGACGGCGGGGTCCGCGCCCGCGGCCTGCGCCTGCTCGAGGTCGTGGGTCGAGAGGCCGATCGCCAGCTCGTGAGCGCGGGCGAGCGCGCGGGCCTGCGCGGGCGGCAGGTCGTCCTGGCCCAGGTGCACCGCATCGGCGCCCGCGGCGAGGGCCAGATCGGCGCGGTCGTTCACCGCGATCGCGACGCCGCTGCCGCGCAAGCGCTCGCGCAGCTCGTGCACCAGCGCGAGCACTTCGCTCGCGCTCGCGTCCTTCTCGCGCACCTGCACGGCGTCGAGACCAGCGGCGGCGCAGCGCTCGACGAGGGAGCCAGGGTCGGTGCCCGCGCGCACCAGAGCGCGCGTCAGGAGCAGGCAGAGCCGCGGACGGCCTTCGGGATCGGGTTCGAGCCAGCGCATATCGTTCGCGCAGCGGAGCAGCGCTCGCAGGTGCAGGATCGCAGCGCGCTCCTTAGCATGGAGCAGCGCGCGGCGAAAGCTCCGCGCGTTTCCCCGTCGAGCCCGAGGACCCGTGCGCTCCGCCGCTTCCGCCATCCGGAACCTCGTCTGCGCCGGAGCGCGAGCTCGCGCGGCCCGCGGAGGCGCGTTGCTCGTGGCTGCGATCGCCTTCGGAGCGGGCTGCTCCCGACCCGGCGCATCCTCCGGCGCGGCCTACGATCTCTCCGACATCCGCTTCGGCTCCGAGCGCGCGGTCGTGCTCTCGCGCTGG
This sequence comes from Planctomycetota bacterium, assembly GCA_016719295.1. Classification (GTDB taxonomy): domain Bacteria; phylum Planctomycetota; class UBA1135; order UBA1135; family JADKAF01; genus JADKAF01. Next base: position 2,679,928 of record JADKAF010000001.1, on the reverse strand, counting down.
GTGGTGCGAGGCGAGGTGCAGCGCTTCGGGCTCGGGATCGCCCGCGTCGATGCGCCGCGCGAGATCGAGCTCGTCGCCGAGGGAGAGGAGGTCGCCGCGGGCTCGCGGCGCTGGCGCGCGCGGGTCCTCGCGGTACGCCGGAGCCAGAGCATCGTGCTCGGTCCGAAGGACCTGCTGAAGGTCGGGGGCGATGGGCCGAGGGTCGCCGCGCCGGGGTCAGGCTCTCTGGCCGCCTTGCGCGGGACCGAGCTGCGGCTGCGGAGCGACGGCGCCGGAGCGCTGGCCCGCGAGCGCGAGCTGCCGAGCTTCGAGATGGAGAACGAAGCGCAGCGCGAGCTGCTGGCGCCTTTCGACCTGCGCGTGCTGCCGTGCCCCGAGCGCGCGGTGGTCGGGGAGCAGGCTTCCGAGCAGTCGGCGGTCTGGCGACTTCCGGCGCAGGGAGGGACTCTCGAGCTGCGCTGGCGATGCGCAGCGCTCCCGCCGACGAGCCCCGCGCTCCTGCGCCTCGCGGCGCCGGTCGAAGCCGCATGGTGGCGCGAGGGCTCGGCGAGGGAGGGACAAGCAACGCGCCGAGGGCACGGAACGGCGACCTGGGAGATCGATCTGGAACGCCGCCGATTCCGCGGCTTCGAGCTGCTCCTGGATGGCGTGCTCGAGCCCGATGCCGGATCCGACCCCGATGTTCAGGCGAGCGCGCGCCTCCAGGTCGAGCTCCGCTGGCAGCCCGCCGATTGGGAGCCTACCGATCGCGACGCGCGGGCGGCGCGTGCCGCGCGCAGCACGGCGCGAGCGCTCGTGCGGGTCTTCCTCGATACCTTCGTCCGACGCGAGCACCGGACCGCGCGAGGCGGCCGAGAGGGTGGCTAGGCGAAGCGCGTGGCTGGTCGAAGCGAGGTCCGCCAGCCGAGACCTCGCCGCGGAGCGTCGGGATCCCTGCACGGCGAAGCGCCGTGGGGACGGCCGCGATCGACTCGGCGGGAAGCTCGAGCAGCCTCTTCTAGAAGTGCCTCGAGGCTGAGGACGAGGCATCGCTCGACGCGCCGAGGCTCAGGAACCGGCGATGAAGCGGGTGCTTCCGCTGGGTTCCGGCAACGAAGGCGGGGCGACCATGGCGCGCTCGCCAGCCCGAAGGATCCCTTCCGCAGGCTGCTAGGCCCAGCGCTCCAGGTTCGGCTCGGCCTTGTCGCCGCCCGCCTCGTTGGTCTTCGCGCGAAAGCTGCGCCAGTCGTCCTTGGAGAAGAGGTGCACGACACCTCCGCACTCCACGCAGAACGACTTGTCGATGCTCAGCAGGAAGTGCACGTAGGCGCTGCAGCGCTCGCACCACTTCTTGTCGGCGTAGAAGTCGCCTCGCTCCATGGAGGATCTCGCGTTCCTTCGCTCGGGGCTCGCCCCCGAGCGCTGTGGTTCTTACGCGGTTCCGGGCTCCCGCGTGTCCGGTCGTGGTCCGCCGTCGAGCGCTGCGCGCTCCGTCAGGCTTCGCCACGGCGGGCAGATGCTACGACGTGCGCGCGAATTCGTAAGTTCCCTGACTCGGATTCGCAAGCTCTTCAAGGCGCATCCCCGAGGATCTGCTGCATTTCTTCTCGAGCGCGCGGCTCCGTCTCGCCGGCGGCGCGCGGCGCCAGCTCGCGCCGCGCCTGATCGCGATCGAGCTCTCCGAGCGCCCACGCCGCGTGACCGCGCACCACGGGATCGCCATCGTCCAGCGCGCGGACGAGCGTCGGCCAAGCGTCCCGACGAGCGAGGTTCGCGAGGGCGATGGCGGCGTTCCGCAAGAGACCCGAGCGACCCGGACGCCGCAGCGCGCTGCCCGCGAAGGCCGCCGCGAACGCCGGCTCGTCGAGCGCGAAGAGGTCCTCCAAGCGGAAGCTCTCGAGCGCCGGATGATGCCCGAAGTCGAAGCCCGTCGCCGGAGCACGGCTGCCGAAGGGGCAGACCTCGGAGCACACGTCGCAGCCGAAGACCCAGGGCCCGAAGCTGCGCCGCAGCTCGCGCGGCACGAAGCCCTTGGCTTCGATCGTCCAGTAGGAGATGCAGCGGCGCGCGTCCACGACGCGGTCGGCGACGATCGCGCGCGTCGGGCAGAGATCGACGCACGCCGTGCAGGTCCCGCAGGAGCCCGGAGCATTCTTGGGCTCGGCCGGGAGCTCGCGGTCGATGAGCACCTCGGCGAGGAAGAGCCAGGGTCCGTAGCGGTGGTGCAGGAGGTTCGCGCTACGGCCGATGAAGCCCAAGCCCGCGCGCGCGGCGTGCGCGCGCTCGAGCACCGGGCCCGCGTCGACCACTGCCCGAGCTTCTCCGGCCAGTCCCCGCTCGACGAGCTTGCGGACCCATCGGCGCAGCTCGTTGCCGATGGCGTTGTGGTAGTCGCGGTGCGCGGCGTAGCGCGCGACGCGTCCGCCCCCGCGGAACTCCGCGGGTGGTCGGGCGTGCGAGATGCCCAAGCAGAGGATCGTCCGCGCGGCCGGCAGCACGCGCCGCGGATCGAGCAGGCGCTCTCGCTGCCTCTCGATCCAGGCCATGTCGGCGTGGTATCCCGCACCCAGCCAAGCCTCCAGCTCCGGGCCGGTCGCCGGCGGCTCGGCGGGGGCGACGCCCAAGAGGTCGAAGCCGGCTTCGCGGGCCAGCTCGCGGTAGGGGATCAAGGGATCGGAGCTCATGAGGGAGCTTTTGAGGCGCGGAGCGGCGGCGGTCGATGGCTCCGATTTTTTGGGCCCCCCCTAGGTTACTTCTCCGCAACCCGTGCGTATGCTCGGCTCGTCGAGGAACGCTCCTCACCTGGTCGCACGCCCCGAGACCTCCCACCTCGCGTGCCCCCGGTCCTGCGCGCCTTGAAGTCGCTCGTGCCGAGTCTCGTGATTGCCCAGCGAGAGGCTTGTTGCGCCGATGCGGTCCGCCCTCACCCGAAGCGTGATTCCGAGCCCCCAGCGCCGTGCGCGCTCCGGGAGCATCTGGCTCGTCGATGACGCGCGAAACCGCGAGGCCCGCGGTGCGCTCGGCGGCGTCGCTCTCGACGAAGTCGTGCGCCGCGTCCGCACGCTGGAGAGCGAGCTCGGCACCGTCGGATGGGAGAGCTCCGGGCTGGAGGATTCCCTAAGGGCACTCGTCGCGGAGCCCGAAGTCAGCGAGGACACGCGCGACCAGCTCCACACGCGGCTGATGGAGGTCTATCGCAACCACCGCTCGCCCGTCGCCTTCGCGCTGCTCTACGATCTGAATCAGCGCGTCTTCTTCTGCACCATCTACTCGCGCGCGCGCCGCTACGGCTGCTTGGTCGACGCCTCCGATGTGCTGCAGGAGGTGTTCCTGAACATCTATCGCTACCCCGATCGCTTCAAGAGCGAGAAGGCTGCTTCGTTCCGCAACTGGGCCTACACGATCATCCGCAACACGCTGCTGAAGAGCCTGCGTTCCCACGTGCGCACCAGCAGCGCCGAGCTCGGCGTCGAAGACCTCTCGGAGCGCCGCGACGTGCGCGCGCGGTCTCCGCTGCGCAACGCGATCCAGGAGGAGAGCCAGGCCGAGACGCAGCGCTCGTACGCGATCTGCCTCCACCTCTACCTCGCGATGTTCAACCAGCTCTCCGCGAAGGAGCGCCGCGCCCTGGAGCTCGTCGAGGTCGAGGACCGCTCGTACCGCGATACCGCGGAGCTTCTCGGCATCAAGCTCGAGAACCTGAAGATGGTGATCTTCCGTGCGCGGAAGAAGATCTACCGCGCGATGCGCAAGGTGCTGAGCCATGCTTCCTGAGCGCGATCCCCTGGCGTCGGCCCGCTCCTCGCGCTCCCTGCGCGTCGTGAAGCGCCGCGATCCCTGCGAAGCGATCCAGCTCGACCTCTCGTGCATGGTCGACGGCGAGGCCGACGAGGCCGCCGTGCGCCGCGCTCTGATCCACGTCGAGATCTGCTCCGAGTGCCACGGGTTCCTGGAGCACGTGCGCGGCCACCTCGAGCTGCATCGCGATCTCTGCGATCCGCGCCTGCTCATGCGGCGCCTGCGTACGATCGATGGGCTGGAGCTCTTCACGCGCTCCTCGATCCGCGCCAATCTGCGCCGGCTCTCCGAGTTCTTCTACCAGCTCGGCAAGGCCTATCTCCTCCTCGCCACCGACCAGCGCTACTTGCTGCAGGTCTTCGACGAGCCCGTGCCGATCGCGGGGCTCGAGCAGCGCGGCCGCGGCTTCGTCGAGGATCAGCTCTCCTCGCGCCGCTCGCCCTCGGAGCGCGATGTGATGGACGATCTGGGCGAGCTCGAGCTCGAGGCCGGGTCATCCTACGACTGGGTGAAGGCGCGCTCGCTGCTCGACGGGCGGCTCGAGAAGGCGCCGCAGAGCCTCGAGAAGGCGCGGAAGCTCTTGGAGGAAGCGCTGCTGGTTCGGCCGAGCTATGCCGAGGCCCGCCTCTACCTCGGCTTTTACCACCAGCACGCCGGCGATCACGCGCGCGCGGAGCTCGAGTACCGCCGCGTGTTCGAGACGGCGCGCAAGATCCGCAATCGCGCGCACGCCGCCGTGCAGCTCGGCGTGCTCCAGCACGAGCGCGGCGAGCTGCAATCGGCGGTGCGCTGCTTCCGCTGGGTCACGCGCGCGGGCCTCGTCCGCCGCGACGGGCGCTTCTTCTTCGTCTTCTACAACCTGGCCTTGCTGTACGCGCGGCTGGGTGATTCCGATCGCTGCACGAAGTGCTTCGAGATCCTCCACCATCGCCATCGCGCGCAAGGTGCGGAGATCGAGCGCTTCCTGGCTCGCGCCGACGCCTTCAAGGAGACGTTGCGCGAGCAGCCGGAGCTCGCCGCCGACCTGGCGCGCTCCTGCCCGGCTTGGTTCCCTTTGAACGATCGACCGGCGAGCGCTGACGCAGACGGCGACGTCGCGTCGACGGGCTCTCCGCGGAGGCCGGCATGAACCGCGTCTCGACTCCTTCCCTTTCGTTCGGGCGCACGGCGCGCAGGGTGTTCTCCGCTCTGCGCGCCTCCGCCGGTGTGTTCGCCGCGCTCTTGCTCCTCGTCCCGTGCGCGCTCGTGCGCGGCGGCGACGGCGTGGGCGCCGATGGCTTGATCGGCAGCTTGCCGCAGCGGCGTGGCCCGAACGGCGAGTGCTTGTTCAACGGCCTCGCAGCGTCCTTCGTGCCGATGTCGGGGAGCTTCTGGAGCTCGATGCCGGGTGCGCCCGCGGTCTTCGTCTTCGAAGGCCGCGAAGCGGAGATCCGCAGCTCGATCTCCGCGGTGCGTCGCGACAGCGGGCGAACACGCGTGCGGCTTACCGAAGAGACCTTGGCGCTCGGATTCGGCTGCGATGTCGATCTCACCGTCGACTTCCAGCGCCTCGTGAGCGCCGGAGTGAACGCCTACCTGCAGCTCCCGGCGAGCTACGTCGCCACCTTCGCCTCCGCGGCCTCGTCGAGCGGAGTGATCCTCAGCCAGGGCATCGCTTCGAATGCGCGCCACTACTACCTGAACCTCGGATTCATCGTGCGCACGATGGGTCAGCTCTGGCTGCCCGACGTCGAGATCTACTTCGTCGATCCGCAGGCCAGGCTCATGCGGGCGCGCTTCTCGCTAGAAGCCGGCTCGCTGCTCCGGATCCAGGTCTTCTAGAGCCGGGCGCATCCCGAGGTTTGCATGCACCGCGCGATCTGCGCGAACGAAAGCGGGGGCCCGAGCGGCCCCCGTTTGCATGCCCCTCGGCGAGCGCGGAGCGCGCCGCTCAGACGCCGAGCTGCTCGAGGCGTCGGAGGCGGCGATCGAAGCGCAGAGCGGCGCGACGCGTACGCGCCTCGCGCGCGGCGGCTTCGTCGATCGGCACGCCGAGCTCCAGCGCGTGGCGCGCCAGCGCGCGACCGAGGCAGGACTCGCGCCAGCAGCACGCTTCCTGCGCGCAGAGGCTGCGACCGGTATCGAAGCAAGTCTCGAAGCCCTCGCGTTGCTGGATCGCGCGCACGACCTCGCTCAGGCTCCGGCCGGCGTGGGGCACTCCGAGTTCCTCGGCCTTGGTACGGGCAAGCTGCTCAGTCACGGAGACGCTCCGACGCATCGTTCCGCTCTCGCTTCGGAGCGCCGAGGCCCAGGGCTTGAGTCCGTCGCGCGGCGCAGCGCTCGGAGGAGGTCTCCGCGGAGCAGCGACCACGAGCGTGCTAGCGTGCGCTCGCCACGAGCTCGAGGCCGAAGCTCTCGCTGCCGAAGGGGCGGCGCCGCGCGAGCCAGCGCACGAGCGCACCGCGAGCGGGGAGGAACCAGGCTCCCGTGCGCGCCTCGAGCCCTTGTCGTGCCGCGGCCTCGAGCAGGGTCAGCGGATCGAGCCAAGCCGTATGACGCGCATGCACCTGCGGCTCTCCGCGGCGGAGCACCTTGGAGAGCTGACGGAAGCTGAAGGGGTTCGGCGTGGTGAGGAGGAGGCGCCCCTCCGGTCGCAGATGGCGGGCCAGATTCGCGAGGAAGGCGCCGGCGTTCGCCACGTGCTCGATCACCTCGCCCGCGACGATGGTGGCGTATGGACCTCCCAGGTCGTCGCGCTCCGCGTCGGCGAGCCGCACGGCGAAGCCCTCGCGCGCGGCGATCTCCACCGCGCGAGGATCGGCGTCGACGCCATGCACCTCCGGGCAGCGCGCGCGGATCCACGCGTGCAGCGATTGCGCGATGCGCTCGGGGCGGCGCTCGTCGATGCAGCCGATGTCCAGCAGCGGACCTGCCCCGAGCCGAGCCGCGAGGAACTCCTCGCGCCGCTCGAGGACCGGCAGCGCGCGCACCCAACGCAGGCGCTCTTCGAGCTCTTCGCTCATCGGCGGCCCCTCCGGCCGGCGCCTTCGAGGAGCTCTGGGCGCTCGAGGAAGAAGCGCGTGAAGCTCGCGCCGAGGGCCGCATGTCCGGCTGCGTTGGGATGGATCGCTTCGCCGTGCGCGAGCTCGACGTACGGCGCGTCGGCGCAATCGTAGGCCGCGCCCGCGAAGCGACCGACGCGCAGCTCTCCGTCGCCCGGGCCCTCCTCGAGGCGATGGTAGACCAAGGTCATCAGCCGCTCGAGCGAGCCGCTGGCCTCGAGGTAGCTCCGCGGCACCAGCGCCCAATCGCGGGGCGCGCCCGCTTCCAGCTCGAGCCATGCCTCCGCGCCGTCGCGGCGCAGCGGGCTCAGCATGAGATCGGCGAGATCGCGCACGCGATCCGGCGGGAACGCGAGGGCCAGGAGCTCGTCGCGGCCGGCGTCCCAGCGCGCGCGCAGGCCGGGCTCCAGCAGCGCGCGGAAGCGCCTCGCCGTGGCGAGCGGCGTCGCCGGAGCGGTCGACACGCCGAGGGCCGCGCGGGCGGCGAAGAAGGGCAGCTCGGCGCGCTCGGCGAAGGCGCGCAGGGCATCGCCCGTGCGAGCATGCGGCAGGCAGAGATCGGCGAGCACCAGGGTGGCCCCCGCTCGTCGGCATAGCTCGAGGCAGTCCTCGAGCGCGCGCTCGACATCGGCGAGCGGCGCTCGTCGCTCGAGCGGTGCGCCTCCGGACGGAGCGCCCGGCTCGGGCAGCTCGAGGAGCCGGCGCGCGGCGCGCAGGCAAGGGCTCTCTCGCCGCCAGACGAAGAGCGCCTGCGCGAGCGCGCTCGTGCTCGCGGCCGAGCTCAGGCGCTGCAGGTCGTTCGGCCCCGGGCGCAGCCAGTGATCGTTGAAGCCCGTCGCGAGCACCACGAGATCGGGCTCGAAGTCGAGCACGCGGGCGCGCAGCTGCGCGGCCGCCTGCGCGGTCGTGTAGCCGGGCACGGCGAAGTTCAGCACCTCGAGCTCTTGGCCGGCCGCGCGCAGGCGGCGCTCCAGCACTCGCGGCCAGCACGCGCTTTCCACGACGCGCCAGCCGAAGCTCACCGAGTCTCCGAGCACGGCGATGCGCTGGCGCGCCGTGGGCTTCTTCCGCTCGATCTCGCGCATCCGCATGCCGTGCGCGTTCGTGCGGATCTCGATGCCTAAGAGCGAGGGACCCGGAGCCGAGAAGCTCGACGCCGCGCTCTCGTCCTGATTGAGGAACGCGCTCTCGCGCAAGCGCTCCAGCGTCTCTCGATCGGGGCGCAGCAGGCCGCGGTGGAATGCGCGCGAGCGTGCGGTGGCGGTCGTGGCGCCGTCCAGCGCGGAGCCGCACGCGAACGGCAGCAGGAGCTCCATCGCGAAGAGCCCGAGCAGAGCGCAACCTCCGAGGCGCAGCGCGCGCCGCAGGACGTGGCTCATCGCGCGCGTCTCGCGAGCACGTGGTTCACGATCGGCAGGCCGATCGCGACGAAGCTCGCCGCGGCGGCCGCGATCCCCAGCGCGACGAGCCACGGGTGCTCTTCCGCGCGTGCCGCGATCCATGCGCCAGCCGCCCCGGCGCCGGTGAGCGCCAAAGCCAGAGCCGGCGCGGAAAGCACGCCGTAGCGCGAGGTGCGCATGCCTTCGTCGGCAGCTTCCACGTCGTCGGCGAAGATGTGGTGGATCAGCAAGGCCCCGGTGCCGAAGGCCAGGCCGAGCAGGGCGAGTCCAGCCCAAGCGAGCGAGCTCATCGCGCGACCTCCGCGCCGCGCTCGCACGCGGCGAAGGACCCCAGCGCATCGACGAGGCGCAGCGTGTGCGCGGCTCGTCCCGACCAGATGCGCCCGCGCGCGAGGCGCTCCACCTCGGCGTCGGCGAGGCCGCGGCCCTCGGCCACGCAGCGTCGGAAGCGCGCGTAGATCGCGTCCACCGCGCGCTCGAGCAGCGCGCGCTCGTCCGGCTCGAGCGGGCTCGTCCAGCCGCGCAGGCCTTGGAAACGACCGCGGTCGACGTGCTCGGCGCCGATGCCGAGCTTCTCGAGCAGACCCGAGGCGTCGAGCTTGCCCGCGAGCACGCCGATCGAGCCGGTGAGCGTCGTGGCATGCGCTTCGATGCGCCGCGCCGCCGTGGCGATGTAGTAGCCGCCCGAAGCGGCGACCGAGCCCAGGTGCGCCACGAGCTCGCGCTCGCGTGCGAGCAGCCCGAGCTCGCGGTGCATGAGATCGGAGGCGAGGGCATCGCCACCGGGCGAATCGATGTGCAGGACCCAGCGCTCGATGTCGCGGCGTCGCCGCGCCGCGCGCACCTCGCGCTTGAAGTCCTCCAGCCCCGTCGTGCGCGGGAAGAACGGCAGCGCGCGTCGTCGGGAGCGGCCGCGCACGATGGCGCCTTCGACGCGCAGCACGCCTTGGCGCCGCGCGCGCGGCGGAGCGGCTCGGCGGAGCAGCCACCGTCGCGCGCCGGTGATGGAGCAGAGCTCGCGCTCGGCGCACGCGGGATCGATGGCGGCGACGAGCTCGTCCTCGTAGAGCACGTGGTCGATCCAAGCTCCGCCTTGCTCCTCGCTCGCGAGGCACGGTCCGCGCGCGAGGCGCTCGCGCAAGATCGCGGCGCTCTCGCCGCGGAGCTCGGCGAGACGCGCGATCAGCCATTCGTGCACGTCGTCGAGGAAGGCGCCCAGCGCCTCGCGCTGCGGCGCGGGCATGCGCTCCTCGATCAGCGCGTCCGCCGCGCCCTTGTATTCCGCGCGCTTCACGACCTCCGCGCGCAGGCCCGCGCGCTCGAGCAAGCGCTTGCCATAGAGCTGGGTGACGCGCAGGCCGCGCAGATCGAGCTCGCCGAGCGGCGGCATCGCGCGGCGCTCGCACGCGCTCGCGATCACGAGCTCGGCGAGACCCCAGCAATGCCCGAAGGCGACGAGGCGCAGCCCCGCGCGCCGCGCCTCGAGCAGCGCCTCGGCGATCTCGTCGGCGGCCGCGAACGGCAGCGCTCCGCGGAGCGTCCAGAGCTCCGGGCGCACGATCACCCCGCGCACGCGCGGATCCGCCCGGCAGCGCGCGAGCAGGGCGCGCAAGCCGGCGAGGTCGATGCTCGCGCTGCGCGCGAACGGCAGGCGCCACCCGCGCAACGCGGGCAGGAGCTCGAAGGACCACGGCTCGTCCAGGACGATCCACGCGCGCTTCCGGCGCCGCAAGTGCCGCAGCGCGTTCGACGCCGCGCGGAACGCGGCGAGCGGGAAGCGCTGCAGGGCTCCGTGCCACGGCGCGCGCGCAGGGCTCGGGCGAGAAGGCGAGGCGGAGCTCATGGCCGTGCAGGATCCCGCGCGACCGGCCGCGCGCGCAAGGGCGCGCCGCTGCGCCGTGGAAGCGCGGCGGGGTCGCGGGCAGACTCTCGCGCGGCTTCGACCTACGTTCCCTCGCCCTCTCCGCTCGCCCCGTGCGCGTTCGCCCGTCCCGTCCGTCCTACGTCCTCGCGCTGCTCGCCGGGCTCCTCGCGGCGGCGTGCTCGCTGCCGCTGCGCGAGCGCGACGAGCTCGACGCCCTCGATCCGACGGCGGGCCTGCGCTTTCCGGAGCCGCCGCGATTCGCGCGCGAGGCGCCCCGGCGCTCCTTCGACGTGCGGCACATCGCGCTCGAGCTCGCGGTCGATCCCGTGCGCGCGGCGATCGAGGGCTCCGCGGAGCTAGAGCTGCTCGCCCTGGACGAGGAGGTTCGCGTCCTCGCGCTCGATCTCGAGGGGCTCGACGTGCGCTCGATCACCGATGGAGCCGGACGCTCCCTTTCGTTCGCTCACGTGGGCGGCGAGCTCGCGATCGCGCTGGCGGAGACGCTCTCCCGCGAGCAGCCGCAGCGCGTGCGCATCGCCTACGGCGGCCGCCCCGCGACCGGGCTCTACTTCTCGCGCGATGGCGCCGGGCGCGCGCAGATCTTCACTCACAACCAGCCCGAGCAAGCGCGCGCGTGGTTCCCTTGCGTCGACGCCCCGGATGAGCGGCAGACGCTCGCGCTGCGCGTGCGCGTTCCGCGCGCTCTCGCGGTCGCCGCGGGTGGCGCTCTCGTCGCGCGCGACGAGGACGGCGTCTACGCGAGCTACTCGTTCGAGCTCGACTTCCCGTTGCCGAGCTACCTCGTCTCCTTCGCCGCCGGGGTCTTCACCGAGGTGCGCGCGCGAGGCGGTGGCCGAGAGCTGGTGCTGCGCTGCGAGCCCGAGGACGAAGCCGCGGCGAGAGCGGCCTTCGCGCAAGCGAGCTCGATCCACGACTTCCTCACCGAGTGGACCGGCTGCGAGCTGCCGTGGCCCGCGGTCGGTTACACCCTCGTGCGGGGCTTGCCAGCAGGCGGCATGGAGAACCTGGGCCACGTGCTGCTCGAGCGCGAGCGCTTCCTCGTCGATCCCGCGGCGAAGGAGCTGGAGGATCCCGCCGATCTCCTCGCGCACGAGGCGGCGCATCAGTGGTTCGGCGATCTCGTCTCGCCGCGGAGCTGGGGCGATCTCTGGATCAGCGAGGGCTTCGCTTCCTACCTCCATCTGCTGTGGGTCGAGCATGCGCGTGGGCGCGAGGAGTTCCTGCGCTGGATGCGCTGGAGCCGCGAAGATGCTCGAGCCGCGGACCTGCGCCGCGGGCCGCGCGCGCTCGATGACGGCGTCTGCGCGCATCCGCTCGAGCTCTTCGATGCGGCGGTCTACGGCGGGGCCGCCGCGCGGCTCCACTTCCTGCGCTCGCAGATCGGCGCGGAGGCCTTCCGCGAAGCGTGCCGAGCCGTGCTGCGTGAGAACGCGGGGCGCTCGATCGCCGGCCGCGAGCTGCTCGCGACCTTCCAGCGCTTCGCGAGCGCCGATCTCACGCCTCTCTTCGCTGCGTGGTTCCATCGCGGTGGCGAGCCGGCTCTCTCGGCGCGCCTCCTCTCCTCCGCGCCGCGCGCGACGCTGCGCCTCGCGGTGGGAGAGGGCTCCGCGCAGGCGAACGCAGGCGCTGCGCTGCTCTGGCCCGGCGACCTCGAGATCGCGCTCGGCGATGAGCGCGGAGCGCGTCGCGTGGTGCGCGCCGCGCTGCCGGAGCGCTCGGTGGAGATCCCGCTCGAGCTCGACTTCGCGCCGCGCTGGGCTTGGCTCGACCCCGGCGAGAGCGCGCTCTTCCGGCGCGAGGAGCCGCCGTCGCAGGAGGCCGCGCTCGCCTTGCTCTCGAGCGAGGACGCCGTGCTGCGAGCGGCAGGTCTCCGCGCGCTGCGAGCGGGCGAGGAAGCGGCACGCTCGCGCGCAGCGGTCGAGGCTCTGATCGCCCGCGACCCGAGCGCCATCGTGCGCGCGGAGAGCGCGCTCGCTCTCGCGCGCATCGCACCGGGAGAAGCGCTGGAAGCTCTGCGCCAGGCCCTGGGCGACGGCGAGGCCCGCGTGCGGGAGACCGCGGCGCGAGCGCTGGGTTCGCTCGAGCCCGAGTTCGCCGTCGCGATGTCGCTGCGCCGCGCCTGGGAAGCCGAGGCGAACCCGCTCGTGCGGGCAGCGCTCCTCGAGGAGCTCGGCCGTCAGCGCGCGGCCGGCTTGCTCGGCATCCTCGATCTCGTGCTCGACGATCCGCTGCGCGCGCCGCCCGAGCGGCGTGGCGCGCTGCGCGCGCTGGAGCTGCTCGCCTCCAGCACTCGGCGCAGCGCGCCGGAGATCCTGGAGCGCATCGAGCCCAGCCTCGACAGCGCACGTGCGCCGCGCGAGCGGGCGATCGCGCTCGCGGCGCTGGAGCGCGCCTCGCGCGGCGACCTCCATTCGCGGGCGCGCCTGGAGCGTTTCCTGCGCGACCAGGATCCGCTCGTGCGCCGCGCCGCGGCGCTGGCGCTCGAGCAGCGCGGCGATCTCGCGGCCCTGGCCGCGCTGGTCCGCGCCGAGAGAACGGAGCGCGAGCCGCGCGTGCGCCTCGCCTTGCTCTCCGCGGGGCGCGCGTTGAACGCCAGCGCCGACCGCGCGAAGCGCAAGCTCGCCGCTCCGAGCTTCCCGGCGCGCTGAGGCGCCCGTCGGGCTCAGCCGCCGTACTTCCAGCCCGTATCGGCGAGCACGAGCGCGTCGCCGAGGCGGTGGATCTTCGCGTCGACGACCTCGAAGAGCACCGGATGGTGATCGCCGACCTCGACGACGGTGCGGACGATGCCCTCGACGTGCGCGAGCACCCCGTCCAGGATCGGCGCGCCGTGCACTCCGTCCTGGAACGAGTAGGGGCCGAAGCTCTGCCCTTCGACCGTCGGAGGCTTGAAGAAGGTCTGCGCGAAGCTCTTCTGCTGCTTGTCGAGCCAGTGCAGGGCGAGCGCGGTCCCCGGCTGGCAGAAGCTGCGCGCGTACGAATCGGAGCGCACGGCCATCGCCAGCAGCGGCGGCTCGAAGGACGTCTGCGTGACCCAGGTCGCCGTGAAGGCGCAGCGTTCCTCGCCGCGGCGCAGCGTGACGACGTAGATGCCGTGGGGCATCGAGCGCAGGGCGCTCTTCTTCGCTTCGAGGTCCATGCGGGCGCGAGCTCCGTGAGCGGGGAGGCGCGAGAACATAGCGGCTGCGCGAGCGCGCGTCAGCTTCCGACGGCGGTGGCGAGCGCGGGGACGAAGTTCTGCGCGAGATGGAGACCGATGCAGACGTGCAGCGAGCCAGTGGCCTGGCGAGCGCAGCCCAGGGCCAGCGCGAGCACGAGCAGCGGCGCGTAGCCGCCCGCGGGATGGAGCGCCGCGAAGAGCGCCGCCGTCGCGAGGATCCCGAGCGGCGCGCCGAAGCGCTGCACGCAGACCTCCTGCACGAAGCCGCGGAAGAGCAGCTCCTCCACGAGCGGCGCGATCACCGCCATGCAGAGGAAGACGCCGAAGCGCTCGAGGTCGCCGATGGGGATCAGCGGGCGCAGCTCTTGCACGAGGAGCTCGGGCGGCGCGCCGACGCGGCCGAGCCAACCGGCGAGGCCGGCGGCGATGATCGCGACGGGGACGACCATCAGCGCGCCGACGAGGAGCTGCTGCACCGCGACGGCCGTCGAGACGTGCGGCACGCCGATCGATTCGAGCCCGCGCTCGTAGCGTCGGCGCAGCAGGACGAGCATCGCCGCCACGGCCGCGAGACCGGGGACGCTGAAACGCAGCGAGGCGCGCAGCACGGGGTAGCCCTCGAGGTCGAGCGCGCGCAGCGCGAGATCGATCGCGTGCTGACCGCCGAGGAAGAGCGCCAGCACGAGGGCTGCATCCGCGAGGCGCCACGGGCGGAGCGGCGCGCGCGCGATCGGGATCGGGCCCTTCGGCAGCAGGAAGCCGCCGAGGGCGGCGAAGACGAGCACGGCGAGCAGTAGCGCGCCGAAGGCGAAGTTGAGGTTCCGCAGACCGCGCTGGTCGATCCAGCGCGCGAGCGCGACGCGATATTCGAGCGCGCGGCGCGGGCCCGCGGGCTCCTCCAAACGCCAGAGCGACGCGTCGAGGTGCAGGAAGAGCCCGCCCTCCCGTGTCGCGGTGAAGCCGCTCGCATCGGAGAGCGGCTCGCGCACTTCGAGCGCGTGCCAGCGCGAGCCTTCGGAGCGCCACACGCGGTTCTCGCGGTCGAGGACGTAGAACGGTCCGCGCTCGTTCGCCGTGCGCGCGAAGGCGCGCACCTCGGCATCTCGCGGCGTGGGCGGGCACGGCCACGCCCGTGCGCCCGCGGGCGACAGGTCGTACAGCCGATGGCCGTCGGAGGCGCTGACGCCGCCGTCCGCCGAGCGCCCGAGCGCGCGCAGCGCGAGCTCCGGCGCCCAGTGCTCGAAGCGCGAGCGCGCGCCGCTCCAGGCGAGCGCCCGGCCGTCGACCAGCACGACGAAGCCTCCGTCGGGAGCCGGCACGACATCCGCGCAGCGCGCCAGCGCATCGAGGCCCGCGGCGCGCACCCGCTCGAAGCCCGGCGCATCGCGCCGCTTCCACCACAGCCCGCGCCGGGACGCGATCAGCAGATCGCCCGCGCGATCGAGCGCGACGCCGCCGTAGGGCGGCGGTGGGAAGCTCGGGCCCGGCTCGAAGCGCTGCAGCTCGCTCGAGCCGTTCGATGACACGCGCAGCTGCACGAGCTCGCGATCGGCCGGCGCGCGTAGGAAGTACTCGGTCGCGCCGCCATCGGTGCTCTCGAAGACGAGGCCGCCGGCGAAGCCGGCGAGCGGCTCGTCCTGCCAGGCGCGGCTCCGCGCGGACGATCCGAGCGTCGTGCGCGAGAGGATGCGCTCCGTGCCCGGCGCGAAGAGGTCGATCGAGGAGCTGGTGAGGATCCAGAGGCCCGCGCTTCCGTCCGAGACGCCGCGGATCGTCCGCGGCAGGATCCACTCGGGCAGCGCGTTCCAAGGCAGATGGCGTGCGCTCGATCCGGGACGTGAGAGGCCGAAGGGCAGCGCTCCCGAGCGCAGCTCGACCGCGCGGCCTCCGCGCACGGCGATCAGGGCTTCCTCGCGCTGGAGCAGCCAGCCCCCGGGAAACGCGACGGCGCGCAGCGTCCGCGTCCAGCCGCGCACGAAACCATCGCTCCACGCGACGCGCGGAGTCGGCGAGGACTCCGCACGAACGCGCGATATCCAGCCACAGCGATCGGCGAGCTCGAGCTCACCTTCCGCGCGCGCCTCCAGCGCGACCGGATCGACCTCGGGCCACGGCAGCGCGCTCTCGGCTGCGACCGGCTCGCCGTCGCGGAGCCAGAGCAAGCGCCCTCCGTCGAGAGCGACGAAGGCGTCGCGCCCTGCGGCGACGAAGCCGCGTACGCTTGCGGGCTCGAAGGCGAGCGCGCGCACCTCCTTCAGCTCGGGGACCGTATCGCCCGCCAACGCGAGCTCGTTCATCCAGCCGAGCTCGTCGATCCAGAGGAGGCGGCCGGCACCGGCGTAAGCGGCGTGGAGCGCGCGCGATGCGCCACGCGGGAGCAGCGCTCGCGGCGGGAGCTCGGGGTGCAGCTTCCAGAGCGAGCCGTCGGGGGCGAGGGCGAGCACGAGCTGCTCGTCGCCGAGGAGCTCTGGCGCGCGCGAGGCGCGACCCCAAGGAGCGTCGAGCACGCGCACGCGCTCCGGATCGACCCAGAGCAGATGCGCCGAGCTCGCGCAGAGCGTCGCGCCGAGCGCGCGATGCAGCGCGGGGAAGGGGCCGCTCGGCACCCGCAGATCCTCGAGCCCGGGTACGTCGTGCAGGCCATCGAAGGCCACGCTCTGCACCTTCAGCCGAAAGGGCGCGCCGGGCAGCGGCTCGGGAGGGAGGTCGGGGCCGTCGCCCAGCGCGCACAGGACGACCGGCTCGTCGCCGAGTCGCGCGGGGCGGAACGGCCCGCGCAGGATGGGGGCGTCGAGACGCTCGCGCACCTCCTCGCCCAGCGGTGCCCAGGCGTGCTCGAGCGCTTCCCGCGCCGCCTGCGGTGTCTGCGCGGCCGCGCGATCGCCCAGCGCGAGCAGCGCTAGGGCGATGGACGACGCGAGGAAACGGGGGGAGGGGCGCATGGGCGGAGGTGCGTCGGCGAGCGTCGGCGCGGAGAGGGCGTGTTAGCACGGGCGACCTCGCCGGGGCAACGCGCGCTCTTCGCCGAGAAGCTCGCATCAGCGGACGCGCGTCGAGCGACGTACAATCCGACCCCGTTCCCACGACCCGAGGAGGTCGCGTGCGCGCTCGCCATCTCTCCGCTCTCACTCTCGCTCTCGCCTTCGCCACGGCCCCGCTCTGCGCCCAGGCACCCGCGCCTTCGGGCGACGTGCAGCGGATGCTCGAGCTCATCGACCCCGAGCTGCTGAAGGGCCATCTCTACTACATCGCGTCGGACACGCTGGGTGGGCGCGACACGCCGTCGAAGGGGCTCGACCTCGCCGCCCAGTATCTCGCGGCGCATCTGAAGCGCCTCGGCTTCGTGCCGGCGCCGGGGCAGTCCTCGTACTTCCAGCCGCTCGAGATGGTCGGCTGGGAAGACGATCCCGCCGCGGTGCTCGCGATCGAATGCGGCGATCGCAAGGCGGAGCTGGCCTTCGATCAGGAGTGGAGCGGGCGGCTCTCGGCCTTGGAGGGCGAGCTGGTCTTCGCCGGCTTCGGACTCCAAGCGAACGATGGCTCCTGGGACGACTTCGCCGGAGTCGAGGTGAAGGACAAGATCGCGGTCGTGCTGCGCGATCGCCCCGCGGGCGTGTCCGACACGCTCTTCCGCCGCGAGCACGAGAAGGGCGGACGCATGATCACCGTGCGCGCGAAGAACACCGACCGCGCGCTCGAGCTCGGCGCGAAGGCGGTGCTCGAGCTCACCACGTTGAAGGCGCGCGCGCAGGGGCGTCGCGGCGGCGTTCCGTATCAGTTCGCCTTCAAGGGCGGAACGTCCGCGCCGAGCCCGATCGTCGAGATCCGCGAGGATGGTCTCGCCGCCATCCAGAAGGTGTTGGGTATCGATCTCGAGGCGTTCAAGCAGAGCAAGACGCCGGCCTCGCGCGCGCTCGGCGCGCGCGTCGCGCTGCGCACGCAAGCCGCGGCGCGCACGACCACCACGCAGAACGTGATCGGCGTGCTGCCCGGCAAGGATCCGAAGCTCGCCAAGGAGTACGTGGTCTTCAGCGCGCACTACGACCACGTCGGGCAGCGCGAAGGGGCCAGCGGTGACGCCATCTTCAACGGCGCCGACGACGATGGCACGGGGACGGTCTCGCTCCTCGTGCTCGCGGAGGCTTTCGCGCGCTTGGATCAGCGGCGGCGCTCCATCGCGCTGATCTGGCACTGCGGCGAAGAGAAGGGCCTGGTCGGCGCTGAGTACCTCACCACGAAGGCACCGTGGATCCCGCTCGACGACATCGCCTGCTTGTTCAACATCGACATGATCGGGCGCAACGACGCCGACGAGACCGCCAACGCGAACCACTGCTATCTGGTCGGCGCGCGCAAGATCTCCTCGGCGCTGGACGACGTCATCCGGCAGTTCAACGGGGATGCGCTCGGCGAGAAGCTGCGCCTGGATGGCGAGGATCCGAAGCAGTACTACTTCCGCAGCGACCACTACATGTACGCGCAGAAGGGCGTGCCGATCGTCTTCTTCTGCACCGGCGAGCACGGCGACTACCACCGCCAGAGCGATCACCCCGATCGCATCCTCTACGGCAAGATGCAGAGCATCCTGCGCCTCGTTGCGCGCGCGGGTTACGAGTTCTTGAACCGGGACGAGCGCCCGGCGAAGGACCTCTGGAAGCCGGAGCAGCGCTGAGCGTGCCCCGCGCGTCGCGCGCTCAGGCGCGCGACGCGCGGACGAGCTCGGGGTAGGAGCGCTCCTCGAGCTCCACGTCGAGCGTCCCGTCGCGCAGGCCGAGGGCTTCC
Organism: Planctomycetota bacterium; assembly: GCA_016719295.1. Lineage (GTDB taxonomy): Bacteria > Planctomycetota > UBA1135 > UBA1135 > JADKAF01 > JADKAF01. The sequence goes on along the minus strand of JADKAF010000001.1, from coordinate 2,661,883 downwards.
ATCGCTCGATCGATCATCGGGGGAGCGGCTTCGATCTCGAGGAAGCTGCCGAGCCCTTCGACCTCGTCGAGAGCGATCTCCGCGGCTTCCCATCGCCACGTGCTGCGGCGCTTCTCGAACTCGATCTGCGGGGCGAAGCCGACAGCGCGCAGGATCGCGCGCACTTCGTCGGGCGTGCCGACCTCGCTTTCGCGCTCCTCGCGATCCTTCAGCGGACCGGGACGCCGGGGTCCCTTCCACGTCAAGGTCGCGCGCGAGCGCGCGGCATCGTCGAGCGCCTGCGTGCTGCGCACGCGCAAGGCTTCGCCGGCACGAGCGAGCGAGCCGTCCGGGCGATCGTAGATCGAGTTTCGCTCGAGCTCGGTGCCGTGGTAAGTGGCGCCGATCGCGCGCAATCGCTCGAGCATCGGCTCGCGCGAGCGCAGGCGGAACTTGATCTCGACTTCGCGGCTCATGGCCGCGCGAGTCTAGCGCAGATTCCTCGGGGGCGCCGCGCTCAGCAGAGCGGCGCGCGCGAGCGCGGACGCCGGCGCTCCGGTCGCAGCAAGGCGCGGCTCTTGCGCTTCGCGAGGAGACGCCAGAGCAGGGGCTTTCGGTCGCTGCGTCGAGGAAGGGAACCGGGTAGGCAAGAACGAGGGCGCTCGGCGTCGTTCGTCGAGGCGTTCATCGCAGGGTCCTCAGGATTCGAGCGGCGGGCGCTCCCATCTAGCGGTCGTCACCGCTCGGTAACCTCGGGAACCCGGAACGCGACGTCTTGCCGCGCTCGAGCAGCGCGCGGGCGCGCTCGCGCCAGCCCGGCTCCGGCTCCGCGACCTCGTCGGCGACGAGGCGTGCCAGCGCGCGGATCTCCGTGGCGCAGCCCGCGCGCCAGTCGAGGTCGAGCAGCGCGAGCTCGACCGCGAGGAGCAGCAGAGCCGGCTCGCCGGGCCGGAGCTCGAGCCCGCGCTTCGCGGCGCGCAGCGCAGCGGCCGGATCGCCGCCGCGAGCGCGCAGGCGCGCTTCGGCGAGCGCGACGCGCCCGCGGGAGCTGCGATCTTCCGGTGCGGCCGAGGCCAGGCGCTCGCCGAGCTTCTGCGCCGCGAGGAGATCCCCAGCGCGTTCGAGGTTCCGCGCGCGGCGCTCGAGACCGAAGACGTACTCGCGGCGCAGATAGCTCTCGTCGAAGCGCGGCCCGAGCGCGCGCACGCGCAACGCTTCGTGCACGAGCGCGCTCAGCACCGAGCGGCCGGCCTCGCGATCGGCGGCGGCCTCGTCGCCGTGGCGAGCGAAGGGGTTCCAGCGAGAGAACGGCGCCACCGCTCCGACGGCGGCGAAGAACGCCGACCACAGCAGGAGGAGGGCGAGCGCCAGTCGCGCGGCGCGCCCGCGGAAGAGGAGCGGACAGCGATCGGTGTGCAGCGCGAGCGCCGGCACGAGGAGCACGAGCCAGCGCACGCCGAAGCACGAGCCGCCCTGGTTCTCCGAGAAGAGACCGTAGAGCAGCAGCACCGCCAGACCGCCGGCCAACGCGGCGCGGGCGGATGCGCGAGTGGAGCCGCGGCCGCGCGCCGACCAGAGCGTTCCTCCGGCGGCGAGCAGGAGCCAAGGGTGATAGGCGAAGAGCCCGTAGTTCCACACGGTGCCGCGGAGGACGTAGATCCACGTCGCCGCGGCGCTGCGGGCGGGGAGCTGGCCCGTCAGCGGCTCGAAGAGGAAGGAGCTGTTCGGCCAGGCGAACGCGTCGCTGCGCAGCCCGCCCGGAGCGAGCTCACCCGTCGAGAGGAGCTGGAGGAGGCCCGCTGCAGCAAGCGCAGGAGCGGCGCCGGCAGCGCAGCCGAGCGTCCAGCGGAGCCGCGAGCCGCTCTCTGGCGCCAGCGCGAACGCGGCGAGCGCGAATCCGATCGCCGGCAGGTCGAGAGCTGCGGCCACGCCGAGCCAGAGCCCGACCCGCCACGCCGCTTCTCCGCGTCGCAATGCGAGCAAGCCGATGCCCGCGCAGGTAGCCGCGGGCAGGTGGTGATTGAGGACCAGCGCGTACGGTGTCGCGAAGGAGGCGCAGAGCAGCGCGGGCGCGACCCACCGATGGGGCGAGCGAGAGGAGGCGAGCTCGCGGTCGAGTGCGCGGACGAAGAGCGCGAAGGGGAGCGCGACCAGGAGCGCCACGAGCCCGAGGTAGTGCGCTGCGACACTCTCGGGCGCGAGCTGCCAGCCGAGGGCCTCGATGCAGAAAGAGATCGGTACGGCGAGGACGGAGAAGAACGGCGGCTGATGGGAACGGAAGCCATCCGGCAGCAGGATGCGATCGCCGACGGCGACCCACGGGCTCTCGTCGATCCTGAACGTGCCGCGGTGGAGCAGGCTCTCCACGGTCGCGAGCCGCGACGCGTCGGACCAGCTGTCGGGATGCGTCGGGGCGGCCGCGATCCAGAGCAGGGCGGCGACGAACCAGAGCCACTCCGGGAACGCCCGAGGCGGGCGATCCGAGGCTCGGCTCATTTCCGACATTTCGGTTTTCAGGGCAATTCCTTGTGGTAGCCTGCCGACCGAATACAAGGGCTTGTGGTTCGGGTCCACCCCGAACGAAAGCCACGTGCTCGGGTGGTCGAGGTGCTAGGCGCCTCCCCTCGAAGCGCCCGCTCCTTCTCGAACACGCGAACGAACAAGCGCGGCCGCCGGCCTCGTCAACCGCTCCAAAACTCAAGGCTTTTGGATCACCCCCCTTCACAACCCACTGGTCGGCGGGGTTGGCGGTCGCGGCTTTTTCGCTTCGCAGTCCCGGGCTCAGCGTGGCTCTGGGATCGAAGATGGGCTCTGGGGTCGAAGAGGGGCTCAGGGATCGAAGAAGCTCGCAGCCCTTCCTCGGGTGCGAGCTTTCTTGGTTCTCAGGGCGAGCCGCCGCGCATCATCGAAGCGCAGCTAGGGTGCTACGTCCTCCTGAATCGGCGCCTTTTGGCCGCGGCGGCTTTTGGTCTCTGCGCTTCGCAGGCTCCGAGCGAGAACTCGGGCTCCTGGAAGCTGACGGGCCGCGTGATCCGACCCCGCCGAGAAGCAGGGCCCCGCTGAAAGGACTCCCTCGCCGAGAGGATTGCGATCGCGCGGTCCGCGATTTCGTCGCGGATGGTCGCCGAGTCGTTGTCGCCGGCCGAGAGGCCTCGGTCTGCCACTTCCGAAGTCCACGCGCGGCGGGGGAGACGCCGGCAGAGCCGCTCGTCTCTCTCGGGAGCGCAGGCAAATCCCGCGCTCCCGTGAAAGCCCAGAGCCGCCAGTGGAAGGCCAGAGCCGCCGGTGGAAAGCCAGCGCCGCCTGTGGAAGCTCAGCGCCGCCTCTGAAAACTCAGAGTCGCACGTCTCGCAGGTCTTCGACCGCGAAGTCGACGGAGATCTCGAGGTCGACGTTGATGATGCGGCCGGTGCCCTTGAACTCGTTGAAGATGAGCGCGCCGCTCACGACGCGATTGTTCTCGAAGTGCAGGGTCACTTCATTGGCGGTTCGGGCCTTCATGAGCAAGTTGTAGATGCGCTCGGGGCTCGACTTGCCGGGGCGACGCGCGTTCTTGTCGGCCGTGGGGGCGGTCGGAGCGGGAGGGGGAGTGCGCTGCGTGGGCATTCTCTTTCGCCTGCGAATCGAAGAGTGGTAACCGCGCCGGGCTCGGCTGCCGCGAAGTGCCTGATCACTTCGCGTCGTCCATCAGTTCCGAGGAGCCGCGAGGTCGTGGGGACGAAGAGCTTCGAGGGCGAGACGCGACCAGGACTCGAGAGAGCTCCAGTCGGGCGGAACGGACTCGCGCTGCGAAGCGCTGCTGGTAGGAGAGGGGAAAGAGCGAGGCTCGCCGCGAGGCGCGCCGGCTTCTCGAGCAACGGCTCGGAGCGCCGTGCGAGCGCTCGAAGCGACTTCGTGGTCGCGCAATGCGTGCAACACGGCGCTGGGCACGAAACCGCCTTCGAGACGCTCCGTCTCTCGAATCGCGACCTCCGCGGCGTTCTCGACGCGGAGCAGATGGACGAGGCCTAGATGGACCGCGCCGACGGCGTTCGAGTCGTCGTTCAGCCAACCGATGAGCTCGGCTCCGGACGGAAGGGGAAGCTCGAGCTCTTCGCAGAGCTCGCGCCTTGCGGCGCGCTCGACGATGCCGCGAGGCAACGTCGAGAGCGCGACATTGTCCGCAAGCCTCTGTTCTTGCCTAGGGGGCATTCGATCTTGCGGCTCGATGTGCCCACCGATGCCGATCGACCATGCGCCGTGGAGCCGTCCTTCGCTCGAGCGCTTGGTGCGCCGCACGCAGAAGAGCTCCTCTCCGCACTGCACGATGCAGTAGGGGATCGGCTGCTTCAGCTCGGGGTCCTGCTCCGCGTGGCGTCGCTCGACGAAGAAGCCGCGCGCGTCGATCAGCTCGCACACGCGCGCCGCGCGCTCGACATCGAGCGCGGCGTAGCCCACGGGCAGGCCGAACTCGACTTCGAGGTCGCGGCGCTTCACCACGAGCACGAGCTCCATCGCGATGCGGACTCCGGTCCCTGAGGCTCTGAGATGGAATGGCTCGGGAGCGAGATCCTAAGCCGGGTTCTGTGCGCGCTCCTTGCGGAGCGGCGGCGACCATCTATCTGGGACGCATCTCGCGATGCGCCTCGAACGACCTACCCGGGAGCCTGTGCGCGAGCCGCGCGCTCCCCTATTCGGTCTTTCTCCGGGTGGGGTTTGCCGTGCCGGAAGCGTCGCCGCTTCCGCGGTGAGCTCTTACCTCGCCGTTTCACCCTTGCCCTCTCCGCGCGGGGCGGAAGGGGCGGTCTGTTCTCTGTGGCACTTTCCCGGTCCTCGCGGACGGTGGGCGTTACCCACCACCCTGCTCTGCGGAGCCCGGACTTTCCTCTCGCCCTCGCGGGCGAGCGGTCGCCGACCCCGCTCCCGAGCCGCGGCTGATCTACCCGATGGGGGGGGCGGCTCGCCAGAACGGCGCGACCGCATCTCGAGCCCTTTGGCGGATGTTCCCTCCTTGCCTGGAAATTCACGCCAGGCGAGTTGACCGCCCACCCTGAAGGGGGCATGTTGTGAATCCCCGTGTCGCGCGTCTCGAGCGGCCGCCCCCCACCGCCCCGAGACTTCGGGCGAGCCCGTTCGGGTTCGGCCGACGCGTCACTCCCGAGCTTCGCAGCCCGCTCCCCGCAGTTGCGTCGCCGACTCCGCCGGTGTCCCCCGCATCCGGCCCCACCTCTCTCGTCGACGATCCCGCTCCCTTCCGCGGGATCGGCGCTCGGAAGGTGGGGAGTTCCGTCCCTCGTCGGAGCCTCCCGTGTCCCGCCTCCTGCTCGCGTTCGCACTCCTCGTGTCGGGCTTCGCCCCGAGCTCGAGAGCGCAAGAGCCCGCCCCGCCTCCGACGAGGCCAGCTGCGCGCTCCACCGAGTCCGCAGCGACCGCCGAGTTCGGCCCGTCGCTGTCCTGGGTCTCCGCGCTGGTGAACGGCAGCTCGAAGCGCGCCCTCGGCTCGGAGCGCCGCTCTTCTGGATTCGAGCCTCGCGAGAAGGCGGAGTTTCCTGCGGAGCCCGCGGGAGGAAGCCTCACGCGCACGGCCTGGACGCCGCCGGCCCCTGCGGGCCAAGCCTTGCCGCGCTTCGGCCTTGCGAGTCCGGAGCCGATGACCCTGGTCGTCGCCGGCATCGCGATCTTGGGCTTGGTGTTCGTCGCGCGTCGCCGACCCACCTGAGCGCCGCGCTCCTGCGCCGCGCGTCCCCTCGAGCGGCGGAGCCGCAGCACAGAGATTCCAGCTCGAAGTGCGACCGCGCAGCTCCGCGCGGATAATGCGCGTCGGCCGCAGGAGATCCTCCTCGATGACGCTCGCGTTGCTGCGCTTCCTCCTCGCCTTGCTCGTCTCCGCGTCGCCGTGCCTCGGAGGCGCTCTCGGTCGCGCCGTCGGGGTCGAGCTCGCCGACGCCTGGGACGAGGCGCGCGCCGCGTTCGAGAAGGCCTTTCGAAGTGCCGAAGTCGCCGCTCGCGTGGCGGCGGTCGAGTCGCTCGTCAAGCTCGGCGACCCGCGCGGCGTCGAGGTGCTGCGCATCGAGCTCGAGGCCATGTCCACCCGCGTGCGCGGCGAGCAGCAGAGGCGCTCCGAGCTCGAGGCAACGCTGCTCCGCAAGCGCCGGCTGGCCGAGGTGCGCCGCGAGCGCTTGACCGAGCGAGTGAAGAGCGCGAGCGACCCCGAGCAGAAGACGGCGCTCGAGCGACAGGTGGCGGAGGTCGACCTCGCGATCCAGGAGATCGCCAAGGCCGAGAAGGACCAGCTCGCTCCGCTGACCGCGAGCTTGGAGAGCGATCAGAGCGTGCTCGCGGCGTTGCGCGCGGGCTTCCCCGCGCTCATCGACGCGCTGCCCGTCGGACGGCGCTCTCGCGAGGTCCAGAACCTGAAGAAGAACCTGCTCGCGAGCGAGAGCTGGGAAGCGCGCGTCGCCGGTATCGAGAGCTACTCGCTGAGCGGCGATTCCGGCGCCGCGGACCACTTGCTCGGCTTGATCGGCAAGCTGTTGAAGGAGAAGGAGAAGGCCGAGGCCGAGATGCCGGCGATCGCCGAGGACCTGGGCCGCGTGGTGAAGCAGCTCGCGAACGAGCGCAAGGTGCTCGGCGGCAATCAGGTGACGCAGGCCACGCTCTCGCGGCACAACCAGATCCAGGCGCAGCTCCACGGGCTGAGCGAGCGCATCTTCGATGCGACGCGCTCGGTCGAGGCCATCGCCGAAGCGCTGCCCGCCGCGATCGCGCGCCTCGTCGATCCGGAGCGCGACAAGGCGATCAAGGGGCTCAAGGCTCGCACGACCTCGGGGCCCTTCGAAGCGAAGCGCGCCGCGGTTCTCGCGCTTGGTCGCATTCCCGGAGACACGGCGCTCACCGCGTTGCGCGAGCTGCTCTTGAAGAAGGATGACCCCGGCATCCGCGCGCTCGCCATCGACGCGCTGGCGGTGCAGAAGGACGAGGCCAGCCTCGACGAGCTGCTCGCGAACCAGCTCCGCGATACGCGTTGGGAAGTGCGTCTGGCCGCGATTCGCGCTCTCGCGAGCATCCGCGCCGTGCGCTCGATCCCGCCCCTGCTCGTCTCGCTCGAGACCGAGACCGGCCGGCTGCAGGACGAAGTCGAGAAGACGCTGCAGACCCTCACGAGCAAGAGCTTCAACCGCAGCGTCGAGCTCTGGAAACGCTGGTGGGCCGAGGCCGCTCCGACCTTCACGCTCCCCATCCCGCAGCCCACCGCGCCGGAGACCGAGGCGACCGACGGACCGCGCTTCTATGGGCTCACCGTGGTCTCCCGTCGCGTCGTGTTCGTGCTCGACTGCTCGGGCTCGATGGGCTTCGCGCTCGATGCGGTCGACGATCCCGCGCGCCAGGGCGACCCGCGCTATCAGAAGCCGCCGGAGCCGGGCGAGTCCTCGCGCTACGACATCGCGAAGCAGGAGCTGTTCCGCGCGCTGGGCGGCATCGCCCAGGGCGGCTGGTTCAACCTCGTCTTCTATTCCGACGAGGTGCGCACCTGGAAGCGCAAGATGACCGAGATGAGCGACGAGGTGCGCGCCGAGGTGCGCGGCTACGTGGAGGCGGAGATCAAACCCGAGGGCTCGACGAACATCCACGGCGGCCTCGCCGCGGCCTTCGATCTCGCCGGCATCGGCGCGCGCGATCGCTACTACGACTCCGAAGTCGACACGATCTACTTCCTCTCCGATGGCCACCCGACCTCGGGCGAGATGCTCGATCGCGAGCAGATCCTGGAGTACGTGCGGCGGCGCAACGCGCTCAGCAAGATCGTGATCCACACGATCGGCATGGGCGAGGACCACGACGCGATCCTGATGCGGCGGCTGGCCGAGGAGAACGGCGGCAAGTACGTCTCGCGGTGAGCGGCGTGGAAGAGCTGCGCGAGCGCATCGACGGGCTGCAGGTGCGGCGCTGGCGCTCGCATGAGCCGGCCCGGGCGCGCGTGCTGTGGATCCACGGCGCTGGCGAGCACGGCGGACGCCATGCCGCGGAAGCCGCGCGTCTCGCGCGACGCGGCGCCGAGATCTGGCTGCCGGATCTCCCGGGGCACGGCGAGAGTGGCGGCGGCGTAGGGAGCCCGGAGAGCCTGCGCGCCGCGCTCGAGCGCGTGCTCGCGGTCGCGGGATCCGGCCCGGCGTTCGACCTGATCGGCCACAGCCTGGGCGGGCTCCTCGCGATCGGGCTCGCGCGGGAGACGCGCGTCCTGCTGCGGCGCTGCGTGCTGTCCGCGCCCTTCCTGGCTCCGGCGCATCCTCTGCCGCGCTGGAAGGAGCTCGGCGGTCGTCTGGCGGCGCGCTGCTGGCCGAAGCTGCGCTTCGCGCTCGGTCTGCGCGCAGAGGACCTGCTCCGCGATCCCGCCGAGCAAGAGCTCTGGGCGGCCGATCCGCTGCGACGAGAATGGATCGCCGCTCGCTCGGGGGCAGCGCTCCTCGACGAGGCGGCGCGTCGCGCCGCCGAGCGCGAGCCGTTCCCGCGACCGTGTCTCGTGCTGCTCGCAGCTGAGGATCGCGTCGCCTCTTCGCCCGTCGCGCGGAGCTGGGCGGAACGCTGCGGCGCCGAGGTCGCGGAGTTCGCGGGGCTGCGGCACGAGCTGCTGCGCGAGCCCGAGAGAGCGGTCGTCAGGATGGCCATCGATCGCTTCCTCGCGCTGTGAACACGCAAGGGAGCCGGCGAGAGGGGCAGCTGAGCTCAGGAACGCCGAGAGCGGCGGCGCGCTAGATCGCGCCCTCGGCGGCCACCCTCGGAAGGACGCAGATCCTGCTCTGGCGCCGGCTCGACAACCTCGAGCTCTGATTCGCCGTCGGTCGCGGCCTCCTGACGCAGAGCCGTCCGACGCCCTTCGATCCAGGCGCGCAGCAGCACCGCCGCGGCAGCCGAGTCGATGCGCTCGCGCTGTCGCTCGCCGCGCACGCCGGAGGACGTCAGCAGCTCGGCCGCCTCCACGGTGGTCAGGCGCTCGTCGGCGAACTCGATGGGGAGCCCGCTCTGCTGCGCCTCCAGCGCGGCGCCGAAGGTCCGTGCGTCGCGCGCTCCGGCGCTCTCGCCGCCGTCCATGTGCAGCGGCAAGCCGATCAGCACGCGCTCGACGGACTCTTCGCGGATCGCCGCGAGCACGCCGGCGAGGCGCTCCGCATCGCTGCGGGAATGCACCGCGGGCAGCGTGCGGATCGCGATGCCGAGCGCGTCGCAGACGGCGAGCCCCGTGCGGCGCGCGCCGAGGTCGATCGCCAAGGTGCGACCGATCTGCGCTCTCACAGCACGTCGGTCCGGCCGCGGGCGCGCAGCGCTTCCACGATCTTCTTCACGTCCTCGCAGCGATCCTTCCGCGCGACGAGCGTCGCGTCGGGCGTGTGGACCACGACGATGTCGTCCACCCCGAGCAACGCGATCACGTGCGCGCTCGAGGAGAACGCGATCGCGCCGCGCGCCTCGTGAGCGACGAGCTCGCCACCCGCGGGGAAGACGCCGCGGTTGCCTTGAGCATCGGCGTCGTGCAGCTCTTCCAGCGCGGGCCAGGAGCCGACGTCGTTCCAGGTGAAATCGACGGCGAGAACGCAGCCCTTCGCGCTGTGCTCCATCACCGCGATGTCGATCGGGAGCGACGGCAGCGCCCGATAGCCGTGCGCCTCGAGCGCGGCGCCGCCGCGATGGAGCGCGAGGAGTCCGTCGTGCAGCTCTCGGCTGTGCAGCTCGAGCTCGGCGAGGATCACGTCGGCGCGCCACACGAACATCCCGCTGTTCCAGGCGAAGTTCCCCTCTCGCAGGAAGCGCTCCGCGGTCGCGCGATCCGGCTTCTCCTTGAAGGACGCGATCCCGCGCGCGGCGCGGTCGTCCGCGAGCGGCGCGCCGAGCTCGATGTAGCCGTAGCCCGTGGCCGCGTGGGTGGGCTTGATGCCGAAGGTCACGAGGTGGCCGCGCTTGGCGAGCGCGAGCGCCTGCTCGAGGCGTTGGCGGAAGGCGCTCACCGGCGTGATCACGTGATCCGCGGGCAGCACCGCGAAGACGGCCTCCGGATCCTTGCGCCGCAGCTCGAGCGCCGTGAGGCCGATCGCCGCGGCGGTGTTCCGCGCCGCCGGCTCCGCGATCAGATTCGCGCGCGGGACGCCGAGCGGCGCGAGCGCTTCGGCTGCGAGCTCGATCTGCTCCTGCAGGGTCACCACGTGGATCCGCTCGGGCGGCACCAGCGGCAGCAGCCGCCGCGCGGTGAGAGCGATCATGGCCTCTTCGCCGGCGATCTTCAGGAACTGCTTCGGCCGTCGATTGCGGCTCTCCGGCCAGAATCGCGTGCCCGAGCCACCAGCCATGATCACCGCGTGATCCACGTGCGCTTACCTCCGAGGTCGTGGGGGGCGGATTCTACTCGCGGGTTTCGCCGCGCGAGCCGGCGCTCGTCGCGCGCCGCCCGCTGCGAAGATCGGCCCGCGGAGCGCGCCGACTCAAAAGCGCCGCTCCAGGCGCGGGCGGATGCGCGGTGGCAGGTAGGGGCGGGGCGCGAGCTGTAGCGCTCGGCGGCCCGTGGGACCGAACTGGGGGTAGATCTGCGGATCGTCGATCCAGCCACCGACCTCGATGTGCACCAGCGGTGCGGACGCCAGGATCATGCCCAGGCCGCGCGCGAGGATGCTGCCGAAGAGCGGGATCCCCAGCACATCGAGGTAGGTGATGTCGATGGCGAGCGCCACGGTTCCATCGAGCCCGATCGCGCCCCGTCCCGAGAGCTCCGCGGCGGGGCTGTCCAGGCGCAGCTCGTCGACCTCGACGATCAAGCCTTCCAGGCGCGCGTTCGCGCGGGCCGTGCGGAAGGTGACGGCATCCTGACCCAGCAGCGGATTCAGCCGGCCGAGCACGGGGAGCGTGCCGAGCTCGCCATCGCGCAGCCGGACGCTCGCGGAGCCGCGCAGCCGCGCGAGATCGCGGACCGGGCCCGCGATCTGCAGCGTCGCGTCGAAGGTCCCGGGCGCGCGCGTCGCGCGGCCTTGGAGATCGCTGAGGAGCTGCTGCAGCTCCGCGCGCTCCAGGCGCAGGTTCAGCACGAGCTGCGGCCGCTCGCCGTCGAGCTCGATCGCGAAGCTCTGCGGCTCGCGCGGTCCGTCCTCGGCGAGGGGACCGAGCTGTCCTCCGAGCAGCGTTCCGCTCGCACGTCGCACGGTGCCGAAGCGCTGCGGATCGAGGCGCAGCCGCGTCGCGAGCTCGCGGAAGCGGATGCCCAGCACGCGCAGCTCGCCATGCGCGAGCTCGGCCTCGATCTCCTCGACGCCGTCCGCTCCGACGACGCCGCGCACGATGTCGAGATCGCCGCGCAGGTCTTCGAGCGCCAGGCCGGGATCCATACGCACATCCAGGAGCTCGACGCGTCCCCGGAACTCGACGCGCGGCGTGCCGAGCTGGCCGTCGGTCCCACGTGGGAAGGCCAGGTGAACTTCGAGGTCGCGTCCGCGGGCGCGACCTGCTGTGCGCCATTGCTCCAGCCGCGCCGCGGCGCCGCGCCCGAGGAAGACCTGCGCATGGCGATCGAGCGCCAGATCTTCCACGTCGGCGCGCGCGGAGGCGCGCAGCGCGCTGCCCGCGTCCTCGACCAGCGCCTCGCGCAGGACGACGCGGCTCGCTCCGGCGCCGTCTTCGTGCGGTACGAAGAGCCGCAGCTCGTCGGCGCGGATCCGTCCGCCCGGAGAGATGGAGATCTGGCCGCGGATCTCGCGCAGCGGCGCGTTCCAATCGGCGACGCGCGCGTCGACGCCATCGAGATCCAGCTCGGCGCGCAGCTCGGGAGGCTCGCTCGCGCGGTGGACGAGGGCGATGTCGGCGTCGATGCCGCCGCCTTCCAGGCGCAGATCGCGCAGCGCGCTGAGATCCGTCGCGCGCGCGACCGCTTGGCGCAGCTCCTCCGACTCCGCGAGGGACAGGTCGGCGCGCACGTCGAGGTCGAGGCCGAACGCATGCGTGCGAGCTTCGAGCACGACGAGCGCATCGGCGTAGCCGGCGAGATCGCTCGCACTCGCGCCGTCGTCCGCGGCGCGCGCCGCGCGACCGCGCGCCCAGCCATGCACCCGCGCGCTGCCGCGAGCGTCGTCCGCGGCGGCGCTGCTGCGCATATGGAGCTTGCCGCTCACGTCGCGCAGGGCGCTCCCGAGGCCCAGGCGCACGAGCTCACCGCCCTGCAGCGCGATCTCGAGATCCGCATCGAGCCCCGGCTGTGCCGCGCCCGCGGGGCGCACGATGCGCGCCGCGACGTCGAGCTCGCCGTCGTAGCGGAACTCGCGCAGCGTGCCGGCGGTCGCGGGATCCATCGCGGCCAGCGCGTCATCGATCGCGGGTCCGAAGCGCAAGCCGCGCGCGCGCACATCGAGACCGAAGCCGGGACGCCCGCTCCGCCCCGCCGCCAAGCGGCTCACCGCGCCTTCGAGCACGAAGGGCGCGCGCGAGGCTCCGCGCGGATCGGCGAGGCCCTCGAAGTGGAAGGAGATGCCCTCGTCGGCGATTCCGATCCGTCCTTCGAGGTCGCCGGTCGGGAGCGGGAATCCCGCGTAGGTGGCGGCGGCATCGCGGACGAGCACCTCGCCGCGCGTCGAGAGCCTGGGCTCGCCGAGCGTCTTGCGCAGATGGATCTGCGCGTCGATGCGGCCGGCGCTCGGAGCGAGCTCGGCGAAGATCTTCGAGACCTCCGGCAGGCCGCTCACGGCGCGCGCGAAGCTCTCGTCGAGGAGCGCGCCTTCCATGCTGGCCGTGAAGTCGAGCCCCGGCGTCCGACCGCGCGCGAAGCGGAAGAGGCCCTCGACGGAGATCGGACCCGTGGGACCGACGCCACTCAGGCCGGGAGCGATCAGCGTTCCGCGGCGGAACGAGATCGCGCCTCGCAGGTTCGAAACGGGATAGGCGAACGAGACCTCGTCGCGCGGGAAGCCCACGAAGCGCGCGCGGGCGTTCACCACCTCGATCTCCGCGCTCGTCTCCAGGCCCGATTCGCCCGGCTGTCTCTCGAGGAACAAGGAGACGCTCCCGAGCCCGCGAGCGGAGAACGCGTCGAGCTCGGTGTGCGGGCCATCGATGGCGACGAGGAGCTCGCGGACCCAGGGCTCGTAGCTCAGCGTTTCCGGAGTTCCGGCGGCGATGCGCGCGCGTGGATCGCCGGAGAGGAGATCCTCGGCGAAGGCCTCTACCTCGAGCGCCGCGCCGCGCACGCTGCCGCGGGCGCGCAGATGAGCGTTGCCGTGCTCGTCCAGCCGCGCCAGCCCCGCGGCTGACTGCACGCGCATGTCGATGTCGGGGATGCGCAGGCTGAGCTCGCGGAAGCGCAGGGCCGCGGAGATGCGCGGCAGCGCGTCGAAGGTCCCCGCGAGACGCGCGCCGAGGTCGAGCGTGCCACGCGGCTCGAACTCGCCATGGACACGCCGCGCGCGCGCGGAGAGCCACGGCAGATCGCGCGGATCGGGGCGCAGCTCCAGGCCTTGCACGAAGGCCTCATAGCTGCGGGCGGTGGCATCGAGCACGCCCGTGGCGACGAGCCGGCCCATCGAAGGTACGAGCAGTGAGATGCGAGCGCGAGTGCGCGCGGTCGCTGGCTCGGGATCGGCCTCGAGCTCGATCTGCGAGAGCTGTACCCACCCGAGCTCGGGGAACACTCCTTCCACGGCGCCGCCCACGACGCGCAGCGCGGGGAACGGCCTTTCGGAGTCGCTCTCCGCCGGCCCGCGAAGCAGCGCGAGGCCGATCTCCTCCGACCAGGAGACGCGCGGGCGCACGAGCGTGATGCTGGTCACCTCGATCGCGTCCAGCGCGAGCCCCGACATGCGCAGATCGACGCGCGCCGATTCCACCTTCACCGCGGGCGGTAGGCCCGCGCGAGCGGCGATGGCGATCTCCTCGGCGATCAGCGCGGGCGCGAGCAGATCGAGGCGCAATCGTCCGATGCTCACCCACGGCGGTCTCTCCGCGTGGATCGCCTCGCCGATGCGTCGCTCGAGCTCGGCCAACACGAAGCGCGGCGGTCGCCGCACTGCGAGCCCGAGGGCCAAGCCCGCGAGCAGCAGGAACCAGGCGCCGACGAGGGCGCAGCGGCGAATGGCACGGCGGAGAAGCAGCATCGACGGCGCAATCTAGCAGCCGGAGCGGTCGTCGTCGCCTTCGTCGCGCGCTGCGCCAGAGCGGTCGTGCGCTGCGGAATCCGGCGTTTTTTCCGTGGGCGGTCGCCGTCGCGCGGCGCGGCCCATAGCGCGGCGGTCAAGCGCGCCAGGCGCTGCTGCGCGCAGCGGCTCCGAAGCGCTCTCGACACCCGCGATGCGCGCGCGCCGGAGCGCTCGGATCCAGTTAGCCGGAGTCGCTCGAAATCGCGATCTGATGGCACTCTCTCGTGCTTGGACAACGAGATTGCAAATCTATGAGACGCTCATCGCAGCGCTTCGCGACGGGCGCGCGCCCACGGCGCGGGATCGCGTCCAAATGACCCGTGCGTGCCCGAGAACGCGGTCGCGCAGGTCGGTCGCGCAGCGTCAGAACCGCGTCCAAACCGCGGATTGGGCCACGACTACGGCATTTTTCCTTTTGACAGCGAAAGGCTGCGCCTTTACTCCTGCACGCGCTCAGCGGCGATCTCCGCGGCTGCGCGCGAGCGGTTCGCGTGCAGAGCGACGCGGAGAGCGCAAGGCGCGAGCGACTCCCAGCGGTGGGAAGTCGAGTCGGTCGATCACCTTCCTCGCGCGAGCGAGGAACCGGAGCGCCGGTGAAACGGCGCGGGTGTCGATGCATGCTCCGGACAGGCGGCAGCCTTAGCAGGCTGCAGGCTCCGCAGACTCGGGTTCCGTGCAGGGGCTCGCGTGCGCTCTAGGGTCGCCCCGAGCGAACTCCCTGCAGGAGTGTGATCGATGGCTGCTCGTAAGAAGATGGCGAAGAAGGCCGCCGCCACCCGTGGCGCTGGCAAGAAGAAGGCTGCGGCGTCCGGCGAGATGATCATCTCGAAGAGCCGCACCAAGAACGCGGTGGCGAAGTGCAAGGTCGCGAGCGACTTCTACGCCGCCCTCGACAGCAAGGTCCGCCAGATCCTCGCCCAGGCCGAGGCGCGCGCCCAGGCGAACAAGCGCGGCACCGTCCGCCCGCAGGATCTCTAGTCGCTGATCGCACTCGCGTCGCGACACGAACACGCGCGAGACCCGTAGCGGTATCGCGTGGCGCTCCCCCGAGACGGGAATCGGTGGTGCGCACGCTCGTCGCGCGCGGTGCATGAGCGCAAGAAGCGCAGGGCCCCGGAGCTCGCTCCGGGGCCCTGCGTCGTTTTCGGGCATCTTCTGAGCCTGTCCGCTGCGGAGCGCATCCGCATCCCGAACTGCGCGCTCCTCGGTGCGCGGCGCGCGGCTGGCTAGGGGGGCGAGCCGAGGGCGCGCTCGCGCTTCTCTTCGGGCGAAGAGGCGCGGAGATAGAGCGGGAGCAGCTGCTCCTCGACGAACTCCGAAGGCGGAGGCGGCCAGAGACGGCGCGCCGCTAGCCAGAGCTCCGCGGCTCGTGGGCCGCAGCTGCCGTCGTCGAGGCGCGGTCCTCGCGCGGCCGGCAGGTGCTCGGCCAGCAGCGGCTCGGCGTCGCTCCAGAGCGGCTCGTCGGCGGGGAGGAGCGTCAAGAGATCGCGCGCTTCGCAGAGCCGCGGAGCGAGAAGCTCGTGCAGCGCGCCGTCGGGGCCGCGCTCGTAGCGCGCGACGAAGAAGGCGCCGCGTCGCGCATCGAGCGCGATCGCGACGCGCGGTACGAGGCGCAGCGCGGCGATCGCCGTCGCCTCCAAGGATGGGCGGCCCAGGACCGGGATGCGCAGAGCCTGGTGCAGTCCGAGCACGGTGGCCGCGCCGACGCGCAGCCCGGTGAACGAGCCCGGACCCCGCCCGAGAACGAGCCCGGTGAGCTCCTGCGGGTGAATGCCGCGAGAACGCAGCAAGCGTTCGATCGCCGGCACTAGGTCGCGATCGTGCGGCACCAGCGGATCGAGCAGCGCGGAGATCGTGCTCTCGGCGGCCCCTTCGACGAGCGCGATCGATCCGGTGCGCGTCGAGGTCTCGACGATCAGGATGCGGTCCCGCTCGTTCAAGCGACCGGGATCTCGCTGCGGGCCGCGGAGGCGATCTCGCTCGCGATCGCCGAGATGCGCTCGTGCGTGGGACCTTCGACCATGATGCGGAGCTTCAGCTCCGTGCCGGAGTAGCGCACCACGACGCGGCCGCTGTCGCCGAGCTGCGCCTTCGCGCGGTGGATCGCCTTCTCGGTCGCGGGGCACTGAGCGAGGGGGCGCTTCTCGCGGACCTCGAAGTCGGCGCTGACCTGCGGGAAGGGCTGGAACGCGTGCGCGAGCTCGCTGAGCGGCTTGCCCGTGACCTTCATGCACGAGAGCACTTCGAGCGCGGAGTAGAGCCCGTCACCGCAGCGAAAATTCTCGGCGAGCGCGATATGGCCCGACTGCTCGCCGCCCAGGCCGTAGCTGCCTTCGATCATGCACTGCACGACGTTGCGGTCGCCGACGCCGACGACCTCCATGCGGATCGAGATCTGCTCCAGGGCGCGCTTCAGGCCGAGGTTGCTCATCACCGTGGCGACGACCGTGTGGTGGGGCAGGCGCCCGGCGCGATCGAGCTCGGAGGCGAGGACGTAGAGAATGCCGTCGCCGTCCACCACGTGGCCTCGCTCGTCGGCGAGGATCGTCCGGTCGCCATCGCCGTCGAGCGCGAAGCCGAGGTGGCAACCTTCGTGACGCACGCGCGCCGCGAGGCCGAGCGGGTGCACGGCGCCGCAGCCGTCGTTGATGTTGTCGCCATCCGGCGCGCACGCGATCTGCACGACCTCGGCGCCGAGCTCGCGCAGGACGCGGGGCGCGATGCGGCTCCCGCCGCCGTTCGCGCAATCGACAGCGACGCGCATCCCCGCCAGCTGCAGCCGCTGGAAGCGCTTCAAGAGGTAGCTCGCGTATTCCTCGACGAGGCTCGGCGCGAAGGCGAACTCGCCGACCGGAGCGGGCTCGTCGGCCGTCGGCTGCGACGCCAGCCGGAAGATCTCGGCGATGTGGTCCTCCTGATCGTCGGGGATCTTGATCCCGTCGGGATTGAAGACCTTGATGCCGTTGTCCTGGCTCGGGTTGTGCGAGGCCGAGATCATCACGCCGAGATCGAAGCCCTGCGTGCGCGTGAGGAAGCTCAGCCCTGGCGTCGTGACCAGGTCGACGTCGACCACGTCGCAGCCCGAGCCCAGCAACCCCGCGGCCAGAGCCCCGCGGATCATGCCGCTCGAGCGCCGTCCGTCGTGGCCCATCACGACGCGCGGCCGCGCACCGCCCTGGTAGCTGGCGATCGCACGGCCGATCCGGATCAGGGCTTCGGGAGTCAGGACGTCGACGTTCGCGCGGCCGCGAATGCCGTCGGTGCCGAAGAGTCGTTGGGTCGTCATGGCCGCGTACTATAGGAAATCGATCGGTCCGCGTCCCTAGCACGGATCCCGCGCGAGCCGCGGCCTACGAGCACGAGAGGGGCAGAACTCAGGAAACGGAGGCGCGCGAGCTCAGGGCCGGCGCCAGCAGCGCACCTGACTCGCACCCGCGGGCTCGATCTCGACGCCCTCGAGCAGCGCCGCGAGCCCGGGAGGGATGTCCTTGCGCCTGCGCACTTCGATGGGGGCGCGGATGTCGTGCAGCCGGATGCGGAACGGGATGCGCACCTCGGTGCTCCCTTCGGGCGTCGGCTCCGGTGGGGGGCCGTCGAAGTCCAGCATGGCCGAGAGATCGGCGCAGAAGTACACATAGCGCTGGAGCTCGGGGGCGCGATCGCGGAGCTCCTCGAGGTCTTCCTGCGTCGGCGGGCGTTTCCAGCGCAGCAGCGCTTGGTCGACCTGCAGGGGCTCGAAATCGACGTAGTCGCGCGGATCGATCGGCAGACCCGCGTCGAGGGCGAAGAAGTAGCCCTGCACCTTCTTCGCCGGGTTGAAGGTGAGCAGCTGCGGCTCGGGGAGGCGCGCGTCGGGGCGCAAGCTCACGGAGAGGCTGAGCTCGGGCAGCGAGCTCGTCTCCTCCTCGAGGTGCAGATCGAGCTCGTCCCACAGCGCGGTGCGCTCGAGAGCGCGGACCGTGTCGCCGATGCCGCTCACGCGGATCGGCGCGAAGAGGTCCTTCACCGCGGGCAGCGCGGTGCCCGCCGGCACGCGGATCGCCAAGCGCTCGGGGGCGACGCGCGTCTTCGCCGCGTCGATCTGCGTCGTCTGCGCGTCCAGGCCCTCGAGCGGCAGCGCAGAGGGGCTGAGGCTCAGCACTTCGCGGCGATAGCGGCGGAAGCGCAGCTCGATCTTCTCCGCGCCGTCGATGCGCAGCTGCGCGCCGCGGAGCGTCCCGGGGCGCCCGAAGACGAGCGGCCCCGAGCCCAGGGCCAAGGAGAAGGTCTGCTCGCTCTGGCCCGCGCGCTCACCGCGCGAGAAGTCGAACGGACCGGCGATGCCGAAAGGTGCGTCGCGGAACACCGCCAGGACTTCGTTCGGAGCCTCGATCGAGAGCTGGGTCTTGCGATCGCTCTCGAACTCTTCCGCGCCCCAGCCGACGAGGCGCCATTCGTCGGTCTGCACCACGAAGAAGAGGCCGCGCCGGACGACTTCGGTGGCGGGGAGCTCGTCCGCCCCGACGGCTCGAACACTGAGCTCGATCACCGCGCTGTCCATGATCTGGCGGTGCAGCACGGTCCAGAGCGCCGCGGCCAGCGCGATCGAGAAGAGCTTGCGCCACGGGTCCTGGAAGACCGCGCCGAGGAAGGTTCTGCGCTCAGGCATGGGACGAGCCCCCCTGCATCAAGCTGCGCAGGCGCGACTCGAGCTCCGAGACGCTGAGGTTCGGCATGAGCTCCCCGTGGTGGCAGAGCGCCATCTCGCCGCGCTCCGCGCTGACGACGAGGACGACGGCATCGGTCTCCTCGGAGAGCCCGATCGCCGCGCGATGGCGCGTGCCCATGCGCTTCGAGAGGTCGGGGTTCTCGGTGAGAGGGAAGAGGCAGGCCGCGGCCTCCAGGCGATTGCGCCTCACGATGAGCGCGCCGTCGTGCAGCGGACCGTCCGGCTGGAAGATCGCCTCGACGAGCAGGTGATGCACGCGGGCCTCGATGCGCACCCCGCCCTCGACGTACGCATCGAGGTTGAACTCGCGCTCGAACGCGATGAGCGCGCCCGCGCGCTCACGCGCGAGGCGCGAGACCGCGCGCACGATCTCGGTGTAGGGATCGTCTTTCGAAGTGCCGGCGAAGCGGCGCAGCAGCGGGTTCTCGCCGAGGCGGGAGATCCCGCGGCGGAGCTCGGGATGGAAGATCACCACGAAGACGAGCAGGATCGTCGGCAGCGAGAACTGCAGGAGCTGCCCGAGCACGGGCAAGCGGAAGAGCGAGGTGAAGACCAGGATCGCGCCGAAGACCAGCACGGTCAGGATCACCAGGCCGCGCGCGATCACGCTCCCGCGCGTCGAATGCAGGAAGCGCAGGAAGGCGTAGATCGCGGTGGCCATCACCGCGACCTCGAAGAGCGACTCCGGTCGGAGGAGATCTTTCGGGATCTCGATCATCCGCTCAGGCCCTCCTCGCGCGTCTCGGGCGTCACCCCGCCCCAGGTCCTCGGCGCGGCCAGCTCGGTGAGCCGAGCCGCGACGCGGGCGACGTCCGATGCGCGGCGCGCATCGTGGACGCGGATCGCGGAGACGCCGCGGGCGACGAGCCACGCGGTCGTGGCGCTCGTCGCGTCGTCTCGCTCCGCCGCCGCTCGCCCGTCGAGCAGCGTCCCGAGGAACGCCTTCCGCGACGCGCCGACGAAGAGCGGACAACCGTAGGTGCGCAGCGCGGCGACTCCGTGGAGCAGCCGCAGGTTGTCGTCGAAGCGCTTGCCGAAGCCGAGGCCGGGATCGAGCGCGATTCTAGGGAGCGCGATTCCGGCGTTCAAACTCGCGACCAAGCGCTCGTGCAGCTCGGCGGCGACCTCGTCGAGCACGTCGCCATAGCTCGGCGCCGTCTGCATCGTCTCCGGCGTGCCGCGCATGTGGTTCAGCACCAGGGGCGCGCCGAGCTCCGCGCAGGTCGCGAGCATGTGCTCGTCGCCGTGCCCCGCGGAGACGTCGTTCACCATGTCGGCGCCCGCGGCGAGCGCCGCGCGCGCGACGGCGGCGCGTCGCGTGTCGATCGAGAGCCAGGCATCGAAGCGCCGCGCGAGCCCCTCCACCGCCGGAGCGATGCGGGCGAGCTCCTCCTCGACGGGGACGGGCGTCGCGCCGGGGCGCGTCGATTCTCCGCCGAGGTCGAGCCAGGTCGCTCCGGCCGCGAGGAGCTCCTCCGCGCGGCGATAGAGGTCGTCGAGTTCGACCCAGCGCCCCCCGTCCGAGAAGGAGTCGGGGGTGCGGTTCAGGATGCCCACGATGCGAGGGCGGGCGCGCTCGAGGACGAGCGAGCGCCGCGGACCCGCGAGCACGAAGCTCGCGCGCTCGAAGCGCGCGATCGCTGCCTGGATCTCGCGCGCGAGGGGCTCGCCTCGCGCGGCGAAGCGCGCGTCGATCTCGGCCTCGCGCGCGTCGCGCCGCGCCGCGGTGAAGCCCGCGGGTGCGCTCGCGCGCAAGACCTCGAAGCGCGCGCCGAGGCGAACGCGATAGCGCGCGAGCCCCTCGGGATCGCAGCCCGCCTCCAGGACGAGGAGGTCGCGCGGCGGTGCCTCGCCGGCGCTCGCCGCGGCGTGCTCGCTCACGCCGGGGAGAGGCCCTCGTGGCCAGCGAGCCCGACGTCGGGCGCGCTCGGCTCTCGGCGCGGCTCGGAGGCCGGAGCGCTTTCCTCGCGTCCCGGAGGAACGCGCGTGCTCATCGCGCCCGAGCGCAGCACGGCGATGTCGCGGCCCGCGATCAGCCACTGCACCTCCTCGCCGCTCAGGGTCTCGTACTTGAGGAGCCCTTCGGCGACGCGGTGCATCGCGTCCTGGTTCGTCTGGATGATCTCCCGCGCGCGCGAGTACGAGCGCTCGAGCAGCTGCTTCACCTCTTGGTCGATCTCGCGGGCCGTGTCATCGCTGTACACGTTGCCCATGCGGAACTCGGTGCCGAGGAACTCGCTGCCCTGGCGCTCGCCGTAGTTGATGGGGCCGACCTTCGGGCTCATGCCCCACTCGCACACCATCAGGCGGGCGAGCTGGGTCGCGCGCTGGATGTCGTTCTGCGCGCCCGCGGTGATGTCGCCGCAGAAGCTCTCCTCGGCGATGCGCCCGGCATAGAGCACCGAGAGGTCCTGCTGCATGCGATCGCGCGAGACGAAGTACTGGTCCTTCGTCGGCAGCGTCATCGTCGCCCCGAGCGCCATGCCGCGCGGGATGATCGTCACCTTGTGCACCGGCTCGGTCTTGTCGAGCAGCGACTGCACGACCGCGTGCCCGGCCTCGTGATAGGCCGTGATGCGCTTGTCCTCGCGCTCCATCACGCGGCTCTTCTTCTGCCGTCCGAAGCGGATCTTGTCGCGCGCCTCCTCGAGGTCGCCGAGCTCGATCGCGTCATGGCCGTTCATCACCGCGCTGATCGCGGCCTCGTTGATCACGGCAGCGAGGTCGGCGCCGGAGAAGCCCGGCGTTGCGCGCGCGATCACCGAGAGGTCGACGCTGGGCGCCATCTTCACCTTGCGCGCGTGGACGCGCAGGATCATCTCGCGGCCGCGGACGTCCGGCAGGTCGATCACGATCTCGCGGTCGAAGCGCCCGGGGCGCATCAGCGCGGGGTCGAGCACGTCGGGGCGGTTCGTGGCGGCGATGACGATGATGCCTTCGTCGGTGTCGAAGCCGTCCATCTCGACGAGGATCGCGTTCAGCGTCTGCTCGCGCTCGTCATGGCCGCCGCCCATGCCGGAGCCGCGCTTGCGGCCGACCGCGTCGATCTCGTCGAGGAAGATGATGCAGGGCGAATGCTCCTTCGCCTGCCGGAAGAGATCGCGCACGCGCGAGGCGCCGACGCCGACGAACATCTCCACGAAGTCCGAGCCCGAGATCGAGAAGAACGGGACCTCGGCCTCGCCCGCGATCGCCTTCGCGAGCAGCGTCTTGCCCGTGCCGGGCTGACCGGCGAGCAGGATGCCGCGCGGGATGCGTCCGCCGAGGCGCTGGAAGCGCTGCGGGTTCTTCAGGAACTCGACGATCTCGGCCACTTCCTCCTTCGCCTCTTCGACGCCGGCGACGTCGTCGAAGGTGATCCCCGTGCGGTCCTCCTTGGTGTAGAGGTGTGCGCGCGAGCGGCCGAACGAGAGGATGCCTCCGCCGCCGCCGGGCGAGCGCATCTGGCGCACGACGAGGAAGTAGAAGATGAAGAGGATGAGCGCCCACGGCAGCAGGGTGAGGATCACCTGCGTCCAAACGCTGTTGTCCTCTTCGTACTGCAGGCCGCGCGAGAGATCGAAGGAGACCAAGGGCCGCCACTCGGGGGCCGCCACGCGGAGCTGCTTCGCGGCGGCGCTCGGAGCGCTCGCGAGGGCCCAGGCGCGCTGCAGGCGCGCGAGATCCGCGCCCGAGAGATCGCCACCGCCGTCATCGGCGATGACGCGGTAACGCATGTTCTTGCCCTTCTCCAGCACCGTCGCGACGAACTGGAAGAGCTCGCTCTTCGGCTTCTCGGCCGGCCGGCCGGCCTCGGTGCGCGGCGCGCCCGGAATCACCGAGAGCGCCTGGCCCGATAGCAGGACGAAGTCCTCGGAGGGCGCGAGCGCCGGTCCGGACTCGCCGCCGGTCTCCTCGCCCATGCGGAGGAGGAACTCGCTCAGCTTGAGATCCGTGGGCGTCGGTCGCGCCTTCAGCTCGCGGATCAGGTCGTCCTTCCGCGACAAGTCGTGGAAGAGGACCACGAATGGCGTGTCGTCCTGCTTGCCGATGCGCGTGTAGCGGCCCCGCACCTGCGAGTCGCCGTGCAGATAGGCTTCCTCCACTCGGCCGAGCTGGAGGTGGTACCAGAACTCGTCTTGCGAGAGTTGCTCCTCGCGCGGCTGCTGGGCCTGGTTCAACACCAGGAAGATCACCAACAGCACGGTCAGGAGCAGGATCCACGAGCCGAGGGAGCGCGGGCGCTTCCCGGTCGTTTCGGCCTTCTTACGGCCCTTCTCATCGCCCTTGGTGGGGCCCATCGCGTCGCCCTTCTTGGCTGTCGTCAATCCAGTCTCCGCTTGTGTCTCGAGCCGGCGCGGCGGCCGACTCCGAGCGCGGCGATTCTACGGAGCGGGCGCGAATGCGTCGCGCCCATACCCCTGAGAGCTGTCGATCGGATCGTCGATCACTCGCAGGACTCGAGTTCTTCGTCCGCCCTCAGCGCCGTTCGATGCGCTGTTCTCGATCCGGCGCCAGCTCACCGCTTTCCGCTCGCGCACGGCCGATTCGCAGGACCAGCTCGCGCGCCGCGTCGCGCAGGACCTCGGCCGTCGCGGTCTGCCGGCTCTCGCCACGGAAGCTGACGTACTCGGCGACCTCGATGTGGCGGAGGGGGCCCACACGGCGCCCGTCGCGGTACTCGAGGAGCAACTCGACCGTGAGCTCGACCTGGGCGGCCACGACCCGATCCTCCGAGTCTTCCTGGCGCACGCGGTCGCGGACCTGGGTGATCGTCCCGCGGACCACGGCCTCGGCCCCTTCGGGCTCGGCGACCACGGTGACCGGGGCGCGCAGGTGGAGCTCCTCCACGAAGTAGCGGGTGAGCTCGAACTCGAGCCCCTGGCGGTAGGACTTGTTGTCGAAGATGGGCACCGCGAGGCTGCGCGTCTCGAGCTCCCAGGGCTCGTCGGCTTCCTCGCCAGGGCCGAAGCGATACGAGCAGGCGTCGCAGAGGAGGACCGCGAAGGCCGCGGCGGCTGCGCGCAAGATGGGCCACGCGGCTCGGCTCATGTCCCCGCTCCTGGGCCCGCGGCTCCGGCGTTGCTCGGCGGCGCGGGCGGACCGAAGCGCTCGCCCGGCGCGAGGCTCTGGTCGATGCGCAGCGCCTCGAGCTCGTGAGCCTCCGCGCGTTGGCGGTGAAGATCGCGCCCGGGCGCGTTCCCGACGCGCGTGTAGAACAGCTGCATCCCGCGCTCGCGCTCGCCCTGCATGCGCTCGGCGATCAGCAAAGAGCGTTGCGCCAGCGCGGTGAACGCCGGCGGCTCGCCGCCCGGAGCGGGGCCCTCGAGGTAGTCGCGCAGAAGGCGCGCGGCGAGGGCCAGACCATCCTCGTCGTCGCGGGCCAGGTTGGCTTCCTTCGCGAACCAGAGCGCCCTCGAGTCCCGGTCGGTGGCCTCGGCGGCGCGGAGGAGGCAGAGCGGGATGCGGTAGCGTGCGAGGTCGGTCCAGGCGTTCGGGAGCTGGGTGTCGACGAGGCGCGCGTACGAGAGCAGCGCCTCGCCGTACTCGTCTCGACCATAGTGCCAGTCCGCGAGCAGGCGCAGCGCGTCGGGCACGACCTCGCTGCTCGAGGGGAAGCTCGTGGAGAGGAACTCGAGGATCGTCGCGCCGACCTCGTCGGACTGGCGGAACGGCAGCCCGTTCTCGGGGGTCGCGAGCAGCGCGCGACCTTCGTCGTAGAGCAGGCGCTCGAGCTGCACCTGGCGCGTGAGCGGGTACTTCTCGAGGAAGGTCTTCGAGAGCGCGAACGCGCGCTCGTGCTCCTCCGCCGCGAAGCGCCCTTGGATCATCAGGAAGTCCAGGTCCTCCGGTCGGCCGTAGTCGGGGTAGAGCGACTGCAGGCGGCGGAGCTTCCGGACACCTTGCGCCGCGCGATCGACGTCCGGCTCGGCGGCGCGCCCGGCCTCGATATCGCCGCGCGCCGATTCGTGCAGCGCTTGCGGATCGTCCTCGAGCTCGCCGAAACCGAAGAGCGCGTCGCGCCAGCTCGCGCATCCGGCGGTCACCGCGAGCAGCGCGACGGCGAGGCGGCGCGAGCCGTCGCGGAGGCGCACTCGTCGAGTCGTGGGGAAGCGGAGGCTCATCGCAGGAAGGGGCGGACGCGGCTCGGGCGCTCGAGCTGCCAGGCGAGGAAGTCGTCGAGGAGCAGACGAGCCGTGCGGTGCAGCGCGCGGTTCGGGGGCGCGAGCTCGTCGGCGCTCGTCGGCGCGGGCTCTCGCCGCGCGCGATCGAGCGCGAAGAGCGTTGCCACCGGCACGCGTCGCCACGCCGTTCGCTCTCGAGCGCCGCGCCGCGGCATTAGATCCAGCTTCGCCCGCGAGCGGCAAGCGGAACATTGCACGCCTCCCGCCGCGGGATGGAAGAACGCGGTCTGTGCGCGCGCGGGATCCACCGCGCGGCCGCAGCTCGCGCACGCGGTGAGCGCCGGCGTGAGGCCGACGGCGTCGAGGAAGCGCCACTCGAACGCGAGCAGCACGGCATCGGGATCGACGCCGGGCTCGCACCAGCGCGCGAGCGCTTCGCGCAGGGCCGCGAAGAGCTCGACGGCCGGGTGGCCCGGTGGAGTCGCGGCCTCCGCCAGCTCGGCGGCGTAGAGCGCGCGATACCACCGCTCGAGATCCGTTCGCAGCCTGGGGAAGTGCTCCACGAGGCGCGCAGCGCGCAGCGCGTGCAGCTCGCGGCCCTCTTCGGCCTCGAGCTCGACCTCGACCAGGCAGAGCAGATCGAAGACGCCGCGCCACGGGCTGCTCGCGCGCTCGACGCCGCGCGCGAGCACCGTGCAGCGCCCTGCTTCCGGCAGCAGGAGCTGCACGACGCGGCTCGTCTCGCTCCACTCCGAGCTGTGCAGCACCAGCGCCTGCGCCGCGATGGTGGTCCGCGCGCCGCGCACGCGCGGCGCGCGGCGTCGCCGCGCGCTCATCGGCGCGCCTCGGTCGCCGAGCTGACGAGCAGGCGCGCGTCCGGGCTCAGGAGATCGAGCAGGCGCGCGAGCTGCGGCGGCAGGCGCTCCTCGCTCCGGCGCGCTTCGGTCCACTCGGGGACCACCTCGAAGCCGCCGTCGGCGCGGCGCACGCCGCGGAAGAGGAGCGCGAGCTCTCTCTCCTGCCACACCAGAGGACCCGCGAATCCGTCCTTCGGCACCTGCGTGTGCTCGACGATCGTCCAGTGCTGGCGATAGGAACCGTCGGGCTGCTCGACCGTCCACGTGTCGCGGCGATCGAGGCGGAGGCGGCGGCGCTGCAGCATGCCGCGGTTGATCTGCACGACGGCGGCGAACTGGCGTAGCTGAGCGCCGGGCTCGGGCAGGCAGAGCTCCGCGGCGAAGGTCGCGAATTCGGCGACCAAGCGCCCTTGCTTCAAACGCTCCGCGAGACGCAGCTCGCGCTGCTCCTGGAGGTGCTGCAGATAGGCAGCGGCGCTCTCGCGCAGACGCCAGCGCGGATCGTCCCCGGGCATCTGCAACGCGGCGATCAGCGCGCCGATCCAGAGCGCGGCCAGCGAGAGCGCGCTGCTCATGCGACGTCCGTCACGAGCAGGAGGCCCTGGATCCAGATCGTGTCGCCGGTGATGCGCCAGCCCTTCTCGGTGCGCTGCACGTCTGCGCTGAGGAACCAGTGGCGCGGCCGCGCGCCGCCGCGCACGCACTCGGTGATGCGCGGGCGCACGGGATGCTGCGGACCGGGGAGGATCACGCGCCGCAGGACCCAGAGCGGCAGGAGCAGCGCGCGGCGCAGGGGCGCGCCCCGCGGGAACGGCGTCTCGAACGCGAGGCCGTAGCCGCTGAGGACGAAGAGCACCTTGCGGCGCTCCTCGCCGTTCTCCGCGCGCGCCAGCTCGCGCTCGCCGAGGATGGTCCAGCGGAGCGCGCCGTAGGCTTCGACCTCCTCGAGGCGCGGACAGCCCGCGCGGAGCTGCGCCAGATAGGGCGAGTCGCCGCCGAGGCGCTGGAGCAGCTCGGCGACGGTGTTCCACGAGAGCTGCGCCGAGCGCGCCTGCGCGCGCCGCGTCTGGTGCGCCGCGACGAGCAAGCTCTCGATCAACGCGCGCGGCTCCGAGCTGTCCGCGCGGAGCTCGAGGAGCTTCGGCGGCGCCGCTTCTTGTTCTTGCGCCTGCGCGATCGCCGGGCCCGACGCGGGCTCGGCGGCCTCGCGCGCGCAGCTCGCCAGGAGCGCGGCGAGGCCCGCGGCGAGCGCGAGGACGCGCGCGCCGCGGGGCTCAGTTCGCCAAGGCGCTCTCGCCATGACCATGCGAGGGGACGTTGGCGCTCGCCGGCGGCGTGATGCGCAGGCGGAGGATGCGGCGCTCGTCGGCTTCGAGCACTTCGAAGCCGATGCCGGCATGGTCGAAGCGCTCGCCTTGCGCGGGCACCTTGCCGAGGCTCGAGAAGACGAAGCCGCCGAGCGTGTCGAAGTCCTCGCTCTCGGGCAGCTCCAGCCCCAGCTCCTCGTTCGCGTCGAAGACCGACATCGAGGCATCGACCTCGAGGCGCCCGTCCTCGAGGCGGCGGAAGCTCTCGATGACCTCGTCTTGGTCGTACTCGTCCTGGATCGGCCCGACGATCTCCTCGAGGACGTCCTCGAGCGTCACGAGCCCCGCGGTTCCACCGTACTCGTCGAGGATGAGCGCCATGTGCTGCTTCTCGCGGCGGAAGTCCTGCAGCAGCTCGTGCACCTTCTTCGTCTCGGGCAGGAACCAGGGCTTGCGCGCGATGCTCCCGACCGGGGTCTGATCGAGGTCGATATCCTTCCGCTGGAGCAGCGGCAGCAGATCCTTCGTGAAGAAGACCCCCGTCACACGATCGATCGTCTCGTCGAAGACCGGCATGCGCGAATGGGCGCTGTCCGAAGCGAGGCGCGAGGCTTCACGCAAGCTCGAGTTCGCCGGCACGCCGATGATCTCGGTGCGCGGCGTCATGATCTCGCTCACCTCGGTCGCGCGGAGCTCGACCACGCTCTCGATCATCTCGCGCTCGCCGGCGTCTAGATCATCGGCGCGCTCGCTGTCGGAGACCACGTCGTAGATCTCCTCGGCGATCTCCATCGAGCGCTCGGTGCGCTCCTTCACGTTCACGACGCGCAGCATGGAGCGACGGAGCACGTTGAGGAGCTTCAGCGCGGGCGCGAGCCCGCTGCGCACGACGTGGAGCAGCGGGAGAGCGCGGCGCGCGAAGTGCTCGGAGCCACCCGCGGCGATCGTCGGCGGCAGCAGCTCACCGAAGAGCACGAGGGCGACGATGCAGAAGAGCGGCGCCAGCAGCCATCGATCGACCTGCTCCCACTGCGGCCAGGCGAAGTTCTCCACGCCCGAGAACGCCCAGAGGCAAGCGCAGAAGAGGAACCCGACTTGGCCGGCGCACTTCAGCAAGGCCGCCGCGACGCGGAGGCTGTCGGGGTCCGCCAGCAGGCGCTCGTAGCGCGCCCGGGCGGCGGGCTCCGCCGGAGCGGCCTCGCGGAGGCGGTGGAGCGAGCGGAGCGCCTGCAGCGCCACGGCACCCAGCAAGGCGACGGCGAGCGAAACGGCGGCGCAGAGGACGAGCGGCCACATCGCTCAGCGGCCCGTCGGAGCTGGGAGGCCCGAGGCCCGACTTGGGGGGGCGTCCTCGGAGGCCAGGGCGGTGCCCTCCTCGGCCGAGGCCGCCGGTGTCATGGCGGCGGTGTCGCACGCTGCGCCACCTCTCGAAGACTTCGATCGCTTCATCATCTAGCTATCAGAGCACCGCGTGCCTTCGACTCGAGCGCCTCGGCGCCGGACGATTGCCGTCGAGCAGCGCGCGGCGCGGCTCTCCTCGGCGCACCCCGACGCGGTCGCGGCGCGCCGCGCGCGGAGCGCGGTCCGCGGGCCAATGTAGGGAGCCCCCCGAAGCGCGGCAAGCGCTATTTCCCCGCCGCGGGGACCGCGCCCGAGCGAAATCGCACGCCGAAGGCGCGTCCGCGCTCGCCGACGCTCCTCCCGCGCTCGCCGCCGGCGTCGCGCGGCCCCCGCGCCCACTGGGCCAGCGGACATTCTCCCGTTTGGCACGCGAGGTGCTCCTGGCGGCTCGCCTCAACCAGGTAGCCATGCCCAGCTCCACCTCTCTCGCCGCTCGCCGACGCGGCCCGACCTTCCTCCCTCCGGCTGCTTGGCCAGCCCCGGCCGCGCTCGCTCCGGCGGGCAGCGCGGAGGAGGACGGCTGCAGCACGAGCCTGATGGACCGGTTCCGCCGCACGGGAGATCGATCGGTCTTCGACGACCTGGTGCACCTCAACGCGCCGATGCTGCGCCGCATGATCCTCTCCCGTCTGCGCGGGAGCTCCGCGGCCATCGACGTGAACGATGTGCTGCAGGACACCTTCTTCAACATCTATCGCTATCCCAGCCGCTTCCGCGCCGATCGCCCCGCGGCCTTCCGCGTCTGGGCCTCTACGATCGTGCGCAACACGGTCCACCGCCACATGCGCCGCACCCTGCGCCGCGGCGTGCGCGCGGAGTCCTCGGCCGAGCTCCTGCTGCTGAGCCCCGATCCCGGCCCCTCTCCGGCGGAGGAGCTCGTCTCCTCCGAAGAGCTGCGCCGCGCGTCCTCGTGCTTCGCGCTCCTGCTCCTCGCCTGGTCGGCCGCCTACCACGAGCTCCGCGAACGCGATCGCCGCGTGCTCCAGCTCGTCGAAGTGGACGGGCTCCCGTATCGCGAGGCCGCCGTCGCCCTCGGGGTCCGGCCCGGCAATCTGAAGATGCTGGTCTTCCGCGCGCGCCGCCGCATCGCCTCTCGCATCGCGAACGCGTTCGAGAAGGCGCCGAGCGTAGCGCAGGCGTGACGCGCCTCTAGCGGGGTAACATCCCGCGCATGCGCACTCCGGTCGACCTCCTGATCCACGGCGTGGGGTCTCTCGTGGGCCTGCACGAGCTGCCGAATCGCCCGCGCGCTGGCGCCGAGCTCGGCCGATTAGAGGAGCTCCCGCGGGCCGCGGTCGCCGTGCGCGGGGGCCGGGTCGTCGAGGCGGGGCCCGAGGCCGAGCTCGAGCGGCGCTATCAGCCCGCGCGGCGCCACGACGCCCGCGGGGCCGTGGCGATCCCCGGCTTCGTCGACGCCCACACGCATCCCATCTTCGCGGGCACGCGCGAGGGCGAGTACGAGCGGCGTCTGAAGGGGGCGACCTACGTCGAGATCGCGCGCGAGGGCGGCGGCATCCTCTCCTCCGTGCGGGGCGTGCGCGCCGCCGACGAGGACGAGCTCGCCTCGCTCGTACGCCGACGGCTGGACCGCTTCCTCGCGCTCGGGACGACCGCGGTCGAGTGCAAGAGCGGTTACGGTCTCTCGCTCGTCGACGAGCTGAAGTCCTTGCGCGCCCTGCGCCGCGCCGCCGCCGGGCATCCGCTCCACCTCGAGACCACCTTGCTCGGCGCGCACGAGATCCCGCCCGAGCACCGCGCGGAGCGCGAGCGCTACGTGGACATCGTCTGCGGCGAGATGATCCCCGCCGTCGCCGCCGAGCGCCTGGCGAGCTATTGCGACGTCTTCTGCGAGGCGCACGTGTTCACCCTCGCGGAGTCGCGGCGCGTGCTCGAGGCCGGACGCGCGCACGGCTTGCGCCCGCGCCTGCACGCGGATCAGCTCTCGGCGCTCGGCGGGGCGGAGCTCGCCGCCGAGCTCGGGGCGGTCTCCGCCGATCACCTCGATCACGTGAGCGAGCGCGGCATCCAGGCGCTGCGTGCGGCCGGGACGATCCCGGTGCTGCTCCCCGGCGTCGGGCACTTCTTGCGGCTGAAGGCCGACGCTCCGGCGCGGCGCCTGATCGACGCGGGCCTGCCGGTGGCCATCGCTACCGACATGAACCCCGGCTCCTGCTACAGCTTCTCGATGCCCATGATGATCCACCTCGCCTGCCAGCGGATGGGCCTCGAGCCCGCGGAGGCGCTCGTCGCCGCCACGCTGAACGGCGCCTTCGCCGCCGGCTGCGGCGAGACCACGGGCTCGCTGCATCCGGGCAAGCGCTGCGATCTGCTGCTCCTCGACGTTGCGAGCTGGCGTCACCTGGCCTACGAGTTCGGCCGCAGCCCCGTCACCCATGTCTTCGCCGCCGGCGAGCTCGTCTTCGAGCGCGCCGAGCCGCGCTCCCACCTGCCGAGTCCTGCATGAGCACCGTCGAAGGAACGCATCCTCGTAGCGCGCTGCTGGTCGCGCTGGTCTGCTTGCTGCTCGCAGCCTTCGCGGGACCGCTCGTGGCGCAGAGCTGCGAGTCGTGCGCCAACAAGGGCTCTCGCGATTGCCGCGACTGCGCGAAGCACACGCAGGTGATCAGCGAGCTCAGCGCGGCCGGCATGCGTCACACGCACTACATGCGCTGCGAGAGATGCGCCGGCACGGGCTTCATGGACTGCGACCAGTGCACCTGGTTCGAGACCAACGGCGCGGAGTGGAAGGAGTGGAAGCGCCGCGCGGACGGCAACCGCGCGTGGATCGCCGAGATGCAGAAGACCATCGACCAGCGCATGGAGCGCCCGTGCATGGTCGGCGAGACGGCGCACTTCCGCATGGTCTGGGACCTCGAGAAGCTGAAGGTCGAGAAGCGCATGCTCGACCAGCCCGCCCTGCTGATCCTCTATCTGAAGCGCATGGAGTCGCTCTTCGTCGACTACCTCGCCACCTTCCAGATCGACGCGGGGATGGTCGCGCCGAAGACGCTGGTGATGGTCTGGTCGAACTCCCTCGACCAGCGCCGAGCGGGCCAGCTCTGGGTGGAGATCCCCAGCGACAACGGCTGCAAGTTCTACGGGCCGAACCCGGTGTACACCGTGCTCGGAGGAACGCCGAAGCTCCGCACCGACGAGCAGCTCCACCGGAACCTCGTGCACAACGTCTCGCAGCTCCTGCTCTCGAGCCAGAAGCCCGCGGAGTGGGTCGGCCAGCTGAAGGGCGGCTGGGTCGACGAAGGCGTCGCGCACTGGTTCGAGCACAAGTACTGGAAGCTCTGCGACAACTACTGCTACGTCGAAGTCGACACGATGGAGGAGTTCAAGGGGGGGCACTGGGAGCCCGCGGTGCGCGAGCTCGTGGTGAAGCCGCAGAAGCTCGTGCCGCTCCTCGCCGTGATCACGAAGAACACCGCGCAGCTCGAAGCGCAGGAGCACGCGCAGGCGTTCGCCTACTGCGACTTCCTGATCCGCCGCGACCCCAAGCGCTTCGTCGAGCTGGTGACGCGCCTGAAGCGCAAGGAGGGCTCGCGCGAGGCGATCCAAGCCGCGTATGGCCTCAACCTTTTCCAGATGGAGGAGGAGTGGAAGAAGTGGGTGCTCGAGACCTACTCGGCTCGATGAGCGCGGGCGCGCTCGCTGCCGCGCCGGCCATGGTCGAGCCCTGCGAGCTCTGCGCCGGGCGCGACTGGAGGCCTCTGCTCGAGAAGGCCGGCTACCGCTACGAGCGCTGCGCGGGCTGCGCGCTCGTGCGCGCCGAGCTCGCCGCCTTCGATCCCGCGGCGCTCTACGACGGGCTCTTCGAGGCGGCGTGGCTCGAGCGCGAGATCGCGCGCACGCTGGAGCCGCGAAAGCAGGCGCACTATCGCGCGCAGATCCGCCGCGAGCGCCGTCGCGTCGAGCGACCGCGAGGCGCTGCGATCGACGTCCTGGACGTCGGCTGCGGCGTCGGCGGCTTCCTCGTCGCCGCGCGTGCCCTCGGCCATCGCGCGCTCGGCGTCGAGGTATCGGAGGTCGCGGCGCGGCATGCGCGCGAGGCCTTGGGGCTCGAGGTGCGCACCGGTTCGCTCGAGCTCTGCGCCGCGCTCGGCGAGCGCTTCGCGCTCGTGCGCGCGAATGCGCTGCTCGAGCACCTGCCGCGCCCGCTGGAGGCGCTGCGCGCGTTGCGCCAGGCGGTCGCTCCCGGCGGCGTGC
The DNA here is from genome assembly GCA_016719295.1 of Planctomycetota bacterium. Taxonomy (GTDB): domain Bacteria; phylum Planctomycetota; class UBA1135; order UBA1135; family JADKAF01; genus JADKAF01. Next base: position 2,629,177 of record JADKAF010000001.1, on the reverse strand, counting down.
TCTTCGGCCTCACCCTGAACCTCGACTCCTGGACCTTCGAGCGCGCGCAAGCGCGCTGGCGCTACCTCGGCATGGGCGGACACCTGAGCTTCTTCGATCCGCGGAACCTCCGCGCGCTGCTCGAGCGGGCCGGCTTCCGCGACGTCGCCGTGCGCACGCAGGGCTTTCGCGACGAGAGCCGGCGCATGGGACGCCTCCGCGAGGCCTTCGAGGGTTGGCGTGCGGGGCGCGTCGGCAAGGGCCATCGGCTCTACTTCGAGGCCTGCGGATGAAGCGCTGTCTCATCGTCGGGCTATGGCTCGCGTCGCTCGCGCTCGGCTGCTCCGCACGCGCCGTCGCGCAGGCCGAGGAGAACTGGCTCCTCGTGCGCGGCGGCGAGCGCATCTCGAATCAGCTCGCCGCGGGCGGCCGCGACGTGCTCGTGCTGCGCGCCGCGGCCGGCACGCGCCTCGATCTCGACGTGCGGTGGGAGGGCGACGGCGACGGCTCGCTCGCGCTCTACGCTCCGAGCGGTCGCGTCGAGCTCGGCGCGTCGCTGCGCGTGCGCCTCGGGCGTTCGCGCGTGCGCTCTCTGCTGCTCGCCGAGAGCGGGCCGCACTACCTCGCCGTCGAGGCCTCGCGCGCGGGGCGCTACGAGCTCGCGCTGCGCGTGCGCGGACCGCTGCGCCAGCGCGCGAGCGCGGTGGACGAGGGCGCGGGCGCGGCCTTCGAGCTGCGCGCGACGCGCGGTGACGAAGTGTCGGTGCGCTTCACCGCGCCGAAGGGCACGAGCTACGTTCCGAGCTTGGTGGACCTGATCGCGCCGAGCGGCGAAGAAGTCGCGTTTCGCATCGATCGCAGCGTGGAAGGCCTGCTCGACGTGAGCTTCGTCGCTCCCGAGAGCGGCGCGTATGCGGTGCGCATCGCGGACGCGGAAGGCGATGATGCGCCGCTCCAGCTCGCGCTGCGCGCGCGCGCCGAGAAGCTCCCTCCGCGCGAAGTGGACCTCGAGCTCGCACCCGCGCCCCTGGAGGCATTCCCGTTCGCGGGCGAGAGCCTCGAGCCGTGGCGTCGCCTGCATCGGCTCGCGGAACTCGAGGACAGCTCTCGGAGCTTCCAGGAGTCTTCGTTCGATCGCACCGCCGGCAATGACGATGGTCTCTCGGGCTTCCACACGATCCTCCGCATCGAGGGCGCGGAAGCCGTCGTGTTCGATCAGGAAGGCCCCGGCGTCGTGGAGCGCATCCACTTCGCGTTCCGCTCGACGCCGGGCTCCCATCTCGGCTACCTGCCCGACGCCGAGCGCTACCGGGTGCTCTTCTTCTTCGACGACGAGAGCACGCCGCGCATCGATCTGCCGGTGCGCGAGCTCGTCACGGGTACCAGCGCGCCGTTCCTGGCGCCGGTGGTCGGCGACGACACGGTCTCGCCCGGCGGGCCGTTCGTCTACACGCCGATCCCCTTCGCGCGGCGGCTCGTCGTGCGCACGACGGGACCGGCGTTCTATCTGCACTTCTCCTGGCGGCGTCTCGAGGCGGACGATGCGCAGCCGAGCTTCGCTCCGGCCGCGGCGAACTTCGCAGCTCTCGAAGCGCTGCTTCGCGCGCAGGGAACCGCTCCGCATGCCGCGGTCGAGCATGCGGTCAAGCTGCGCCGCTCGCTCGAGCTCGCGCCCGGCGCGAGCGGGATCGCGTTCCAGCGCGAGGGGCCCGGCTGGATCGCGGCGCTCGAGATCCTCCCCGACGCGGCTACGCGCGCGCTCGTCTCGGATCTGCGCCTCGAGATCGCCTTCGATGGCGCGAGCGTCCCGGACGTGGATTGTCCGCTCGATCTCTTCTTCGGCTCGGGGCTCGGCGAAGCGCCCGTGCGCGGGTTGCTCTTCGAGCTCACTCCCGGCGGCAGCTATCGCTGCTGGTGGCCGATGCCGTTCGCGGACGGCGCCATCCTCCGCGTGCGGAACGCCGGCCGCGCAGCGGCATCGCTGCGCGTCCTCGTGCACCATCTGCCCGTGCCCTACGGCGGGCGCTTCGGCACCTTCCGCGCGCAGCTCCGCGAGGATCGCCCGCCGCCGATCTCGCAGTGGCTCGAGCTGCGCGACCACGTGCTCTACGACGCGGTGGGCCACGGCAAGCTGGTCGGCCTCTCGATGGTCGTGGGCTCGGATGGCCTGCTCGGCGCGCCGCAGCAGCGCACCTATCTCGAGGGCGACGAGCACGTACACGTCGATGGATTGCGCACGCCGACGCACCACGGCACCGGGACCGAGGAGATCTGGAACTGGGGCTGGTACGAGGCCGAGTTCGCCCTGCCCTTCGCGCTCCCGCTGCACGGCTTCCCCGCGCGGAGGATCGGCACGCTCGCCGATTACACTTCGGGCTACCGCGTGATGGTGGGCGATCCGATCCCGTACGCGAGCCAGCTCCGCTACGGCGTGGAGCAGGGGCCCGAGGGCTATGACGGCGCGCGCTACCTCAGCGTGGCGTATGCCTACCACCGCGCCGAGCTCGCGGCGCAGCTCACGGACCAGCTCGATGTCGGCGACCCGCTCTCCGAGGTCCTGCATTCCTACGCGAGCGCGGGCTCGAGCTACGTCGCGGCGTTCCCCTCGCGCTTCGAGGGCGAGCGCTTGGAGCCGGAGCTGTCCTTCGATGGGCGGCGCGAGCCCGGGCTCACGCGCTTCCGCTTGAGCGTCGATCCCGCGAACCGCGGCGTCTGGCTGCGCCGCGTCTTCGACGCCGCGGACGGCGTGCCGTATCCGCAGGCGCCGAACCACTTCGGCCCCGGCCAGCGCGCGCGTCCGTGTCGATGGCGTCGACGCGGGGATCTGGCACACGGCGAGCCGCAACATCTGGCGCCGCTGGCGCGAGAGCGAGCACGCGTTGCCGGAGGCGCTCACCGCCGGCAAGAGCGCGATCGAGATCGAGATCGAGCCCCTCTCCGCGGAGTGGAACGCCTGCGAGTACCGCGCGGTCTCCCGCCTGCGATGAGCGCGCGCCGTTCCAGGCGCCCTCCGCTGCATCCGGAGATCGCGATCTCGCGCTCCTTGCGGCTGCGCGCGCTGTGGGGCGTCGTCGGACTCTCGCTCGCGCTGCTCCTGTTGGCAGCGGTGCTCCGCGGACCGACCTACGCGGCGTTGCTCGTGCTCGTCGCGATCGCCACCGTGACCGTGCTCGGCAAGTTCGCGGTCTTCCTCGCCTTCGCTTCGGGGCGCACGCTGTGGGGCTTCGAGCTCCCCGAGTACTCGCCCTATCTGCTCGGTGCGATCGTCTTCTATCTCGATGCGGCGACGGCGATCCTCATGACCACGAACTTCGACCTGATGTGCCGGCTGCCGATCGTCGGCGCCAAGGTCGCCGACGCGCGCCTGCGCGGGAAGCAGCTCCTCGTCGAGCGACCGTGGTTCCGGCGCGTCGCGTTCGTCGGCATGGTGGCCTTCGTCTTCTTCCCCGTGAGCGGTACCGGCGCGATCGTGGGCACGATCCTCGGGAACGCGATGGGCATGCACCGCGTGAAGCTGGTGCTCGCGATCTGCCTCGGCGGCGCCCTCGGCGGGTTCGGCTTCGCGCTCGGCGCGGATCTCCTCGGCGAGGAGTTCCGCGCTTCCGCGCAGCATCCGTCCTTCCGCATCGCCGGCTGGGTGCTGCTCGGCCTGCTCGGGCTGCTGCTCGCGCGGAAGCTCTGTCAGCTCCGGGTCGCGGCGCGCGCGAGAGGCCGCTGAGAGGCTGAGCAGAAATCGAGCATACAGCCTCTGGGATACCTGCTGGCGCAGCGCCTGACGGCGCTGCAGCCCGTTCGTGAGCAAGCCTTGCTCACTCTCTGAGCCTTCGCGCGCTCATCGTCGCTACTTCGGCTTCTGGCCTGCGTTCTGCTCCACATAGGCCTTCCAGCCGGCTTCCAGCGCCTCGGACTTCAGGCCCAGCGCTTGCTCGAGGTGACCTAGCGAGTCTTGGCCGCCGAACGCGGACTGCAGATAGCTCGCGAAGCCGGCGCGGTGCTTCCCCTGCTCGCCGTGCACGAGGTACTGGACCAGCGTGTAGGCCTGCGCGACGAGGCGTTCGGCATCGCTGCCAGAGCGGTACGCGGCGAAGCCGGATCCGAGCAGGAGCTGCAGGCGCGCGGGCTTGGGATCCTGGGCGTGGCGCTTGAACAGCGTCGCCACCGGCACGCCGAACTCGAAGCGGACCCCGTCGTCGCCGCGACGGCTCGCGCCTGCGAACGCCTGCCCGAGACCCTCCTGCACCCACGCCGGCATCGCGCCTTGCTTGCCGATCGTGCGACGGAACGAGTTGTAGGTCAGGAGATCGGCCATGCGCCGCACGGCTTCGATCTCCGAGCCTTCCTGCTCGGCGTCGATGTAGAGCGTATTCGAGCCGGCTTCGAACCAGGCCTTGTCGCCGGGGTGCGGCGGAGAGGGCATGCCGCTCGTGTTGATGTGGACATGGATCTCCGGGAACTCGTCGAACACGTAGAGCGGCAGCACCTGGCCCATCATGTCGTAGTAGGCCTGATGCACGCGCTCGATCGAAGCGGCGAGGTCGACGGCGTTCCGCGGCGGGATGTTCGTGCGCAGCAGGTAGTGCCCGGTGCGGAGCTCGAACGCGTTCTTCCACTCGGCGAGGCCCTTCCTGTACTCCTCGATGGTGACGAGTCGGCTGCGCTGGCGCACGCGCCAGCCCTTCTTGCTCTTCACCGCGCCGAGCTTCGACCAGGCTTCTTCGTTCTCGGGGTCGGCGGCGACGACGCGGATCCAGGTCGCGGTGGCCTCGCCAAGCAGCGCTTCCTCCTCGCACCAGCGCGCGAGCTCGGCGAGCGCCTTCGCGTCGCTCTTCGACGTCGCATCGAGCTTGGTGAGGAACTCCCGGAGGCCGCGCTCCACGCTCTGGATCTCGCGCACTTCCGCGCGCTTCAGCTCATGGCGCTTGCCGTCGTCGTAGACGATCGTGTCGGGGCCCTCGTGGAGCACGCGGCAGGGGATCTCCTTGCCGCTGCTCAGCACGATGCGGTCGAGGCGCTCCTCGTCGTTGGCGCGCGCGCCGGCGGCGAGCCCGGCGGAGGCGAAGGCGGCGAGGGCGAAGCTCTGGACGGAGCGCGGGAGGAGCGAAGTGAGCATGGGTGAGCGGGGGGCGGTTCTCGGGCTGGCGGAGAGCGTCGCGGCGCGCGGCAAGATACCGGAGGGGGAGCGGCCCACCTCGGCAGGGCCAAGAAAAAGGCCCCGCGCGCTCACCCCTCTGGCCGGGCCGTCCGAAGCAAGGAGTGCCCAGCCTCCCGCGGACACCTCCGATGCCGAAGCCCGAACCCGAACACGAAGGGGCCACCGACACGGCCAATCGCCGGCGGGATCCCCGCATCCCGACCGAGACTCCGGTCCAGCTCGTGCTCGACGCCGGCTCCTTCCGCGGCGCCGCGCAGGACCTCAGCGCGCAGGGCATCTGCTTCTTCCTCGAGTCGGATCTCCGGGTGCGCGTGCGCCTCGGTCCCGAGGGCGAGGTCGAGCTGCCCGGGCGCCTCGTGCGCCTCGACTCGGTCACCGACGGCAAGCTCGTCCTCGCCGTGCGCTTCGACCAGCGCATCGATCCCCGGGTCCTCTCGAGCTGACGCCGCTCGCGGAGCGCCGCATATGAGCGGCGCGCTCTGGATCGCCCGCGGCGGCGCCCTGGGCGATGTCTTCGTCCTCGCGCCCGCGCTCGCCGCGCTGCGCGCGGCTCATCCCGCGCGCGAGCTCGCCGCGCTCGGCCGCGGCCGGGCGCTCGAGATCCTGCGAGCCGCCGGACTCCTCGATCGCGCGGTCGATGTCGAGGCCAGCGAAGCCTGGCGCGCCTTCGCTCCCGGCACCGCCGGGGCGGAGCGCCTCGCGCGCGAGCTCGAGGGCGGCGACTCCTTGCTCTCCTTCGGCTTCGGCGCGCTGCGGCCCGAGATCGCGAGCACCCTCCGCCGCGGCGCCGTCGATCGCGCGCCGTTCCCTCGTGAAGGCGGGCTGCCGGTCTGGCGCTATCTGCACGCGGCGTGCGCGCGCGTCTTCGGCCCGTTGCCCGAGCCGATGAGCGCGCCGCTCGCCGCGCTGCGACGGGGCGAGGCGCCGAGGCGCGCGTGGATCCATCCCGGCAGCGGCGGCCGCGCGAAGAACTGGCCGCTCGCGAACTTCCTAGCACTCGCGCGCGAGCTCGAGGACCGCGGCCTGCCGTGCTCCTTCGCGCTCGGCGAAGCCGAGGACGAGCGCTGCGAAGCCGAGCTGCGCGCCGCGGGCATCGCTCCGCAGCGCTTGGAGCTCGAGGCCCTCGTGCGCGAGCTCGCCTCCGCCGCGCTCTACCTCGGCAACGACAGCGGCCTCATGCACCTCGCGGCGCTGATGGGCGTTCCCACGCTCGCGCTCTTCCAAGCCTCGGACGAGCGCGCTTGGGAACCCTACGGCCCGCGCGTGCGCGCGCTCGGCGAACGCGGGGCGCCGGCGACGCTCGACGAAGCGCGTGCCGCGTTGCAGGAGCTGCTGTGCAGGCTCTGAGAGGAACGAGCGTCCGCGGCGACGGGGAGCGCCGCGCACCAGCCATCGAGGCGCGCGAGCAGAGGGAGCTCCCGTGTGCGGAGGCCGGTGAGCACGACGCGTCCCTCGGGATCGGTCGTGACGAAGGTGGCGAAGCTCGAGGGACGCGCGCGCGCAGCTCGCGCGCGGTGCACTCCAGCTCTCGCGGATAAGTGGTCGAGGTCCATCGGAGGGCGAGGCACGCCTTCCGAGAGCCGCGGCGCCGCGGATCGATGCCCTCCTCGCGCGGAATCGCGGGCGGGCGAGCGCGCGTTCCCTTCGGTTAGCATGCCGAGAACCAGCCGATCGGCCGATGAGCTCCGTTCCCACCGCCACCCTTCCCACCGCGACCACGCTGGAGCCGCGCACGCGCGAGCACGCCGTCGCCGTCGTGGTTCCGGTGCGCGACGAGCGCGTCGATCTCGGGGCCCTGGTGGATGCCGTCGCCGCCGCGCTGCGCGGGCGCGCGTTCGAGATGGCCCTCGTCGACGATGGCTCGCGGGAGCGCATCGAGCTCGTGCCCCGGCCGTTCCTCCGGCTGCTGCGCCACGAAGTCGGGCGCGGCTACGGCGCCGCGCTGAAGACCGGGATCCGCGCGACGCAGGCGCCGTGGATCGCGATCCTCGACGCGGACGGCACCTATGCGCCGGCCGATCTCGCGCGCTTGCTCGCGCGCCTCGACGACGGCGCGGACATGGCGATCGGCGAGCGGCAGGGCTCCGACGGCAGCTCGGCGCTGCGTCGCGCACCGAAGGCCGTGCTGCGGCGTTTCGCGAGCGCCGTGACCGGGGAAGCGATCCCCGATCTCAACTCGGGCCTCCGCGTCTTCCGCCGCGAGCTCGCGCTCGAGTGCTGGGAGCTCCTGCCGCAGGGCTTCTCGTTCACCAGCACGATCACCGTGTCGGCGCTCGCGCGCGGGCGCCGCGTCGAGTGGGTGCCGGTCGCGCTCGCGCGAAGGGTCGGCCGCTCGAAGATCCGCCCGCTGCGCGACACGCTGGCCTTCACCGCGCTGCTCGTTCGCTTGGCGCTCTGGTTCGACCCGCTGCGCGTCTTCCTGCCGCTCGCGGCGTGCTTCGGTCTGCTGGCGCTCGGCTGCGGCGTCTACGACGTGCTGCAAGGGAACCTCGCCGACAAGACCGTGCTGCTCTTCGTCGCCTTCGTGCAGCTCCTCGCGGTCGGCGCGTTGGCGGATCTCGTGCTGCGGCGGGGGCGAGAGCGCGGCTCGTAGCGCCCATCGCTCGTGGAATCGTGACCGCGAACCAGCGCTCCCAGATCGACCTGCACCGCCGCATCGCGCCCGGCTACGAGCGGCGCTACGGCGACGCCGCGAGCCGCGCATTCCACGCGGCCTGGCATCGCGAGCTCCTGCTCGAGGTCCCGCGCGGCGCGCGCGTGCTCGAGGTGGGCTGCGGCACGGGGCATCTGCTCGCCGATCTGCTGGCGCGCCGATCCGATGCCTTCCAAGTCGTCGGTCTCGATCTCAGCGCGGACATGCTGGCGCGAGCGCGCGAGCGCGCGAGTGCCTCCGCCCTGGTGCGCGGCGACGGAGAGCGGCTGCCGTTCGCGGCGGCGAGCTTCGATGCGCTGGTGCTGAAGGGCTGCCTCCATCACCTGCGCGATCACGCGCGCTTCCTTCTCGAGGCGCGGCGCGTGCTGCGACCGGGCGGGCGCGTCGTGCTGAGCGAGCCGATCGAGGACGCGCCGTGGATCCGGCTCGCGCGGCGCGCGCTGCATCGGCTGCGCGCGCACGCCTTCGACCGCGAGGATCGCGCGTTCCGCACGCGGGAGCTGGAGCGCCTCGTCGTGGGGGCGGGCTTCGCGCTGGAGGCGTCGCGGCCCTTCGGCTGGCTCGCGTATGCGCTGGCCGGGTTCCCCGATCACCTGCCGGCGCTGCGCTGGCTGCCGGGCAAGGGCGGGCTCGCCCGAGGGCTGCTCGCGCTCGACGCTGCCGTGCTGGCGCTGCCGCTCACGAGTATCCTCTCGTTCCAGCGCGTCGTGGTGGCGCGCCTCGAGGACTCGCGCTCGTGATTCCGCAACGAAGCTCCGCGCGAGCGCTCGCGCATCGCGCTCCCGCGGCGCTCGCGGTCGCGCTCGCGCTCGGCGCGTGTCTCTTCGGCGGCGGACCGCTGCTCGTGCGCGCGTACCCTGGCGGGGCGGAGATCGATGGCGAGCGCCACGGCGACCCCGAGCTCGATCTCGCGCTCGAGGAGGCCTTCCGGCGCGGCGGCTCGCGCGAGGTGATCCTCGAATCCGGCTCGGAGGTTCCCGCCGATGTGCTCGCGAGCTTGATGGATCGCATCCACGCCGCGAGCCGCGCGGCGGGGTTGGAGGGCGACTGCAACATCGAGGCGCGTGCGCTGCCTGCGAGCGCTCCTCATGGGGCTCCCGCCAGCAGCGCTCCGGAGACGGGAGCGAACGCACCGCGATGAGCGACATCTTCGAGGAGATCGTGGCGCTGCGGCGGCGCGGGGAGCCGGCGGCGCTCTGCACGATCACGTCGACCGCGGGCTCCACGCCCGGCAAGGCCAGCATGAAGATGCTGGTGCGCGCCGATGGCAGCTTCGTCGGCACGGTGGGGGGCGGCTGCGTCGAGGCCGAGGTCTACGCCGCGGCGCAGGAGGTGCTGCGCACCGGCGAGTCGAAGCGCCTCGCGTTCGCGCTGAACGAGCGCGACTACCCCGACTCGGGGCTGATCTGCGGCGGCAAGGTCGAGATCTTCATCGAGTCCGTGACCGATCCCACGCTCGTGCTCTTCGGCGCAGGGCACATCTCGTCCTCGGTGGCGCAGGTCGCGAAGCTCGCCGGCTTCCGCGTCGTCGTCGGCGACGAGCGCGAGGCGTTCGCGACGCGCGAGCGCTTCCCCGACGCCGAGGAGCTGATCGCGGCACCGTGGACCGAGCAGGTCGCGCGCCTCGGCGGCGCCGAGCACGCGTTCCTCGTCGTGGTGACGCGGGGGCACATCGATGACGGCACCGTGCTCGAGGCGCTGTTCCTCTCCGGCGCGAAGCCGCGCTACCTCGGGATGATCGGCTCGCGCGCGAAGCGCAACGTGCTCTTCGACCAGCTCGTGGAGCGCGGAGTCGACCCGCGCTGGCTGGCGGCCGTGCGCTCGCCCACCGGCCTCGCCCTCGGGGCGCGCACGCACGGCGAGATCGCGGTGGCGATCGTGGCGCAGCTCATCGCGCTCCGGCGCTTGGGCACACTCGAGCCGCGACCGGATGGAGGCGCGGGAGGACCGCAATGAAGTCGAGAGACGCGCTGCGTGGCACTTCGCTCGCGTTGACGCTCCCCGGCGACCTCCCTATCATGCCGCGCCCCATTCGGCTGGGAACCGCGCTCGCGACCGGCCGTTCTCGTGGTCCGCACGCCCTCCTGGATCCGCGCGCCCGCTTCGGGCCCGCGATCTTCGCCCTAGGGAGCCTCACGCGATGATGATGCGCTCGATCTGGTCCGCCGTCCTGGTCCTCGGCTGCCTCTCCGCCGACGCGGCCCTCGCGGACAACCTCTACCTCGCCGGTGGCGGCGAGATCTTCGACGTCGAGGTGAAGAAGGCCGACGCGAAGGAAGTGATCTACGTCAAGGAAGGGAAGCGCGAGACCCTCGAGGCGTGGCGAGTGGAGTACGTCGAGTACTCGGACGTGCCGGTCTCGTTCGTCGAGGCCTACGAGGCTTATCAAAACGGCCGCCAGGACGCGCCGACGCTCTTCCAGAAGTGCATCGACGATGAGCGCACGCTGAAGAAGTACAAGTGGCTCCTGCACACCGCGCGCTACTTCCAGTCGCTCTCGATGAAGGAAGCGCGCGACCACAAGAACGCCAGCGCGAAGATGGAGGCCTTCGTCAACGACGCGGCGAGCAAGGACTCCTATCTCTACCCGATGGGCCTCATGGCGCTCTCGGACTGGAACAAGACCGAAACCCAGTGGGCCGACCGCATCGTCGAGGAGGCGAAGGCGGGCGCGATCCCGATGAAGTGGCAGTTCGACGCGCGCATCTACCTGATCCGCAAGGTGAAGGACGAGGCGCAGATGCGCAAGCAGCTCGAGGAGCTCGCCGCCGAACCTGCGGCGCAGGGCTATCCGGGTGTGCGCTACCGAGTGATGACCACGATGGCGGGCATCGACATCAAGGGCGGCGCCTTCGACAAGGCGGAGAAGGTCTACGCGCAGATCGCGAGCGCGGAAGATGCCGAGCAGGCCGTTCTGGCCGAGGCGTTCTACGGCCTCGGCGTCTCGCGCTTCGCCCTCTGGGAGCGCGCGAAGCCCGAGGACCAGGTGAAGGCGTTCTCCAGCACTTGGGAGCCTCTCCTCAGCGCCTACGTGAACTACAAGGACGCTCTCGATCCCGTGCAGTCTCAGGAGATGCTCTACAAGGCCGCCGTGGTCTTCGCCTCCAGCAGCGAGCCCGGCTACAAGGAGCGCGGCGCGGTGCTCGTCGAGAAGCTGCGCGCGATCCCCGGCGAATCAGAGTGGAAGGCCAAGGCCGACAAGCTGAAGTAGCTCGCGGTGCGCCGAGCCGCGCGCGCGGCTCCGACTCCGCCAACGCACTCGATCGGGCGCTGCTCCTGGTTCCGCGGAACCAGGAGCAGCGCCCGAGGTGTTTCCTGCCGGGTGGAGAGGCCCGAGCGAAGGGCGCGGCCGCGCGCTACGCTCCGAGCTGACGCAGGTGCTTCTCCATGTACGCCTTCGGCTGCAGATCGCCCTTCTCGTCGGCGACTTGCACGCCGCGCGTCAGGATCTCGCGCGCGGCGGCGAGCTGCTCGCGCTCGATGAGCACGCGACCGAGCGCGAGATACGCCGCGCTGTAACGAGAGTCGAGCCGCACCGCCTCGCGCAGATGATGCTCCGCGCTCGCGAGGTCGTGTGCTTCGTGCAGGGCCTTGCCGAGCGTCCAATGGCTCATCGGGTCCTCGGGGTCCAGCTCGACCAGCTGCCGGTAGGTGCGGACCTTGCGGGCGAGCTCGTCCTCGTCGGCGCTCGCGTCGGCTCCGGCGGTGAGCGCGGCGAGGAAGCCGCCGGAGCTGGAGGCGACGCGCGCCTCACTCGGCTCCGTGCCTGAGGGATGGGGCACGGCCTCGACGCGGAACGACCCGCTCGCATCGCCTTCGGTGAGCTGCTCGCGCCAGCCTAGGACGCGGGCCTTGCCCTGCATCTCCTCGGCCTCGGGGATGCGCCCTTGCAGCATGAAGAAGCGCGAGAGGTTGGCGTGGCCCATGATCGAGAGCGGGGCCACTTCGATCAGGCGCCGCGTGACCTCGATCGCGCGCTCGAGCTCGCCCCTGCGCTCGAAGACGACGCCGAGCACTTCCAAGCTGTCGGCGTGGCCGGGGTTGGCGGCGAGCGCGAGCTCGAGCTCGCGCTGGGCCTCGTCCAAGCGGCTCTCGCCGGCGAGCTTCAAGCCGCGCTCGTAGTGCTCTTGGTCGCGCTCCATGCGATCAGGGCTGCGCGCCCGGGACGTAGGGCGCGTCCTCGGGCATGCCGAGCAGGCGGCGCCCTTCGAGCGAGATACGCGCCGGAGACCACGCGGGCTCCCAGATGAGGTCGATGCGGATCTCGCCCGGTTCGACGCCGAGGTCGTCGGCGAGGCGCGCGCGCATGTCGGCCGGGATCTCCTGTGCCGCGGGGCAGTGGCGCGAGGTGAGGCTCATCTGGATCGCGATGCTCCGCTCTTCGGCGGCGATCGCGTAGACGAGGCCCAGGTCATAGACGTTGACCGGGATCTCCGGATCGTAGACCTGCTTCAGGACGGCGACGACTTCGGTCTTGCTCGGCATGGGGCGCTCGCGACGGGGAGCGCGCGTTGTAGGTTCGGCAGGCGCTCGCTACAAGGGCGCGCCTCGTAGCCAGGTCCCGTTCCCCGCATGTCCCGCCCGCTCTACCGCGTCCTCTTCGTCTGCCTCGGCAACATCTGCCGCTCGCCCGCCGCCGAGGGCCTGCTGCGTCAGCGCCTGCGCGAAGCGGGTCTCGCATCGCGCGTCGAAGTGCGCTCAGCGGGGATCCTCGGCGATCGCGCGGGCGAGGGCGCCGATCCGCGCATGCAGCGCGCCGCAGCCGCGCGCGGGATCGAGCTCCGGCACCGCGCGCGGAAGGTCGATGCGGAGGACCTGCGCCGCGCAGATCTCGTGCTCGCGATGGATGCTTCCAACCTGCGCGCGCTGGAGCGCCTGGCTCCCAGCAACGAGGAGCGAGCCAAGCTGCGCCTCTTCGCGAGCTACTGCCGAGCGCACGCCGTCGAGGAGATCCCCGATCCCTACCTCGGCACGAGCGCGGACTTCGAGCTGGTCCTCGATCTGCTCGAGGACGGCTGCGCGGGGCTCGTCGCGGAGCTCGCGGCGGGGACGCCGTAAGCTCCGCGACCGGAGGGGCTCACGCGAACACGTGCTGCTGCAGCAGCGCGTGCACACAGATCGAGAGGCCGTAGCCGAGCGCGATCGCCGGCGTCCAGCGCAGGTGCTTCACGAAGGTGTACTTGCCGTGCGCGGCGCCGAGGAGTGCCACGCCCGCGGCGGAGCCGACGGCGAGCAGCGAGCCGCCGACGCCCGCGGTCAGCGTCACCAGCAGCCATTGGCTCACCGACATCGTCGGATCCATGCCGAGCACGGCGAACATGACCGGCACGTTGTCGATGACGGCGGAGAGGAGCCCGATCAGGACGTTGGCCCAGAAGGCCCCGAGCTGGTCGTAGACGCCGGTCGAGGCCGCGGCGAGGAAGCCGAGCTCCGCGAGCCCGCCGACGCAGAGGATGACACCGAAGAAGAAGAGCAGGGTGTCCCACTCGACGTCCTCGATGTGCTTGAAGACGTCGGTCGCTTCGTCGCTCTCCTCTTCCTTCACGCCCGCGTACTTCGTCTGTTGGAAGTAGCCGAAGACGAGGAGATAGCCGAGCCCCGTCGTCATGCCCAGGAAGGGCGGGAGATGGAGCTTCATGTGGAAGAAGACCGCGGTGGCGATCGTGGCCAGGAAGAGCAGCACCACGATCCACCAGTCCTTGGTCATCACCACCTGGTGCTTCAGCGGCTCGGGCTTCTCCTTCGGGATCGTCAAGCTCATCAGGAAGGCCGGCACGAGCCAGTTCACCACGCAGGGCAGCATGAGCTGGAGGAAGGTGAAGGTCGACACCTTCTCCGCCTCCCAGACCATCAGCGTGGTGATGTCGCCGAAGGGCGAGAAGGCGCCGCCGGCGTTGGCGGCGATCACGACGCTGGTGCAGGAGGTCGCGATGAAGCGGACGTTGCTGCCCCCGACGGTGATCACGACCGCGCCCATCACGAGCGCGGTGGTCATGTTGTCGGCGATCGGCGAGATCCAGAAGGCGAGGACGCCGGTGGCCCAGAAGATCGTGCGCAGGGAGAAGCCCTTGCCGACGAGCCAGGCGTTCAGCGCCAGGAAGACCCGCTGGTGCGCGATGGCGTTGATGTAGGTCATCGCCACCGTCAGGAACATGAAGAGGGCGGCGAACTCGGCCAGGTGATGCATCACCTTGCCGTTCACTTCCTTCCCGAGCGAAGAGCCGGCGGCGACCACGATCCAGATCAAGCCCGCGGCGAAGACCACGGGCTTCGATTTCTTCATCTTCAGCACGTCCTCGAGCACGACGAGGCCGTAGGCGAGGACGAAGATGGCGAGCGCGAGGTAGCCGACGGGGGTGCCGACGTAGGAGGTCGCGCCGGCAGCGGCGGTTGCGATCATGCGGCGGTGGGGCGGGTTCGGGGGACCAGGGGGGCTGGCCGAGGTGGCGGAGGATGGCGTCGCGCCGGACGCGCGTCCAGTGAATCCGCCGGGCGACTTCGCTCGGCGCGAAAACTCGCGCGCAGCGCTGCTCCCGCATGCGCCTTATACTGCGCCGCACGGTCCACGCGCCTTCCGGCTTGCCGTGCACGGCGAGCGCCCCCTCGATGCCGATCGTCCGCTTCCGCCGCCTCCAGCTCCTCGCGTTCGCGCTCGCACCGCTCTGCGGCGGCGCGCTCGCGGCGCAGGAGGAGATCGTCGAGACCTGGCCCGACGGCACGGTGCGCGAGCGCTATCAGCTCGATGCCGAAGCGCGGCGCACCGGCGCGAGCTTCGAGTACCACGAGAACGGCCAGCTCGCGCGGAAGGCCCACTGGAAGGCCGACGTGCTGCACGGCGCCGTGCTCGAGCACGACGCGAAGGGCCAGACCCTGCTCTCGTGCGCGTACAAGGACGGCGAGCTGCACGGGGACTACAGCTCCTGGGATCCCGACAGCGACGAGCGCGAGAAGGCGCACTACACGAGCGGCAAGCTCGACGGGAAGCGCACGATCCGCCGCGGCAAGGAAGAGCTCTCGCGCCAGCGCTGGGAGCTCGGCGTGCTGCTCGACCTGGACGGCATCGCGCCGTTTCCGCGCACGCCGGAGCAGATCGCGCAGGGGCTCGCAGCGATCGCGGCGCTGCCCGTGCCGCCCGCCGAGCCCGCGGACGACGCGCTGTGGCCGGAGCGCATCGCGGCGCTGCGGCGCTTGCAGCAGTACCGCTTCCTCTGCTTCGTGCCGCACGAGGAGATGGCCCTCGTTCCCGAGTGGAACCGCGCGTGCGACAAGGGCAGTGAGCTCTGCAAGGCGATCGGTCACCTCGATCACACGCCGCCCAATCCGGGCTGGCCCGAGGAGGAGTACCGCCTGGGCTACGAAGGCACGAGCCACGCCAATCTCTCGGTGGGCTCGAGCCTCGTAGGCTCCGTCGACGCCTACATGGACGACTCGGATCCCTCGAACATCGACCGCGTGGGGCACCGCCGCTGGTGCTTGAACCCGCGCATGCTGAAGACCGGCTTCGGGCTCGCGGCACCCTTCTCGGCGATGTGGTCGATGGACAGCAGCCGCGGCGGCGCGAAGGTGGAAGCGGTCTGCTATCCGCCGGCGGGCTATGTGCCGCGCTCCATGTTCCACGCGCGCCACGCGTGGAGCTGCGCACCGCCGCCCGGCCTCTTCGGCCGCATGACGAAGCGGAACATCGAAGTCGCGATCTATCCGCTCGACGAGCGCTACGTGCGCTCGCCGGATCCCTTGCCGCTCGACTACTTCGGCGTCGCGGGCGGCGGCTTCGGCACGGGCGATTGCCTGATCTTCCGGCCGGCGTCGCTCGGTACCGCGCCCGGCAATCGCTATTGGGTCGAGCTGCGCGAGAAGGACGAAGCGCGGCCGAAGGCGCTGCGTTACGTGGTCGAGTTCGTGGAGCTGAAGCCCGAGTAGCGCGCCGGGCGGCGCGCGTTCAGCTCGCTTCTGCGTGCAGCAGCAGCTCGCGGAGGCGCTCGACCGACGGCTTCCAACCGCGCGGATCCTCCTGCTCGAAGATGCGGCGCAGGTTGTTGGTCATGCGCACGAGGATGTCGGTATCGGTCGCCGGAGCGATCGTCTGCGCGTCGAGCTCGAAGCCCTGCCCGCGCGCGGCGTCCTCGACTTGCCGCGGGCTCAGCGCCTGGCCCGCGTGGAACGCATCGACGAAGCAGCGTCGCTCGTCGGCGAGATAGCCGAGCAGGAAGTGAGCGGGGACGCCGAAGCCCTCGAGCGGCAGCCCGAGGCGCCGCGCGAGCAGGAGATAGATCGCGGCGATCGAGATCGGGATGCCGAGCTTGCGGCGCAGGACCTCGTTCACGAACGAGTTCCGCGGATCGTAGTACTGCTCTTGGTTGCCGCGGATGCCGAGGTCGCCGTGCACGTAGCGCGCCAAGAGCTGGACGCAACGCGCGAGCGGCGCGCCGGGGCTCAGGCGCGCGCGCAGCATCGCCGCATGGAGGTCGAGCGCCTCCTCGAGCTGCGCGCGCTCGAAGAGGGGATCCACGAGGAGTGCGAGCGCGCAGATGCCGTGCTCGAGCAACGGCTCGCCTCGTCTCTGCGCCAAGCGGAGCTCCTGCAGCGCGGCGTCGAAGGCGAGCTCGCCGGCGAGCGCACGCGCCGCGGCGCGGCGCGACGGCGCGCCGGCCGTGCGTGCGGCCTCGCGCAGCGCGGGCAGCGCGAGCGGACCGAGGCGCACGAGCGCCTCGTGGCAGGTCGCGCGGACTCGCGGGCTCTCGTCGTCGATCAGGGAGACGAGCGCCGAGAGCTGCGCCAGGTGGTCGGGGGCGTCCGAGGGGCTCATCGCGCGGCGCGGGGTTCCGTTCGCAGGAGCAGCGAGAGCGCGGCCTTCCCAGCGGGCCAGCGCGCGAGGTACGTTCTACCTCCGTTCCCACCGCTGCGCCCGGAGTCCCCTTTGGAAACCCTGTCGATCGATATCGGCGGCTCGCACTTGAAGGCGGCGTGCCTCGACGCCGAAGGGCGCGCGACGAGCGCGCGCGTCAAGATCGACACCCCGAACCCCGCCAAACCGGACGCGGTGCTCGCCGGTCTCGACGAGCTGCGGCGCACGGTGGGGGGGAACCCCACGCGCTGCTCGGTCGGCTTCCCCGGCGTGATCCGCGAGGGCGTCGTGCAGACCGCGGTGAACCTCGATCCGCAATGGCGGGGCTTCGACCTCGCGCAGGCGCTGCACCAGCGCTGGAGCCTGCCGGTCCGCGTCGCGAACGACGCCGACATGCAGGGCGCCGCGGTGGTGAGCGGAAAGGGCGTCGAGCTGGTGATCACCCTCGGCACCGGGATCGGGTCGGCGCTCTTCGTCGACGGGCGCATCGTTCCGAACCTCGAGCTCGGGCATGCGCCGTTCCGGAAGGGCGAGACCTTCGAGGAGCAGCTCGGCAAGGCGGCGCGCAAGGAGGTCGGCAACCTGCGTTGGAACCAGCGCCTGGAGGCCGCGATCCTGCACTGGCGGACCGTGTTCAACTTCGATCGCCTGTATCTGGGCGGCGGCATGGCGAAGAACATCGAGTTCAAGCTCCCGCTCGACGTCGCGGTCGTGGACAACGAGGCGGGGGTCCTGGGGGGGATCAAGTTGTGGGAGGAGGGGGCGAAGCTCGCCCGGGCGACGGCCGAGTAGGGGCCAACGAGCGGGGGCGCGCGGGCGCTTTGACTCCCTGGGCCGGGGTGACTAGACTCCTCGGCCCTTTTGGCCGTCCGAGCCACCCGGCCGGAGGCAGCCCCTCATCGCGCAGGCCCGCGCTGCCCGCGCGCGGTCCACTCGTCCCCTTGCATCGCCCGTGACCGAGGTCGTCCTCACCCACGCCGTTCGCACGCCGATCGGCCGCTTCGGCGGCGCGCTCGCTGCGTTGTCGGCGGTCGAGCTCGGCGCTGCGGCGATCCGCGGGCTGCTCGCGACGGCCGGGCTCGAGCCCGCGAGCGTCGAGGAAGTCGCGTTCGGGCACGCGCGCCAGGCGGGCTGCGGCCCGAACCCCGCGCGCCAAGCCGCGGCGAAGGCCGGCATCCCGCACGAGACGCCCGCGTTCACGCTCAACATGGCTTGCGCCTCGGGCCTGAAGGCCGTGATCGCAGCCGCCGACGCGATTCGCCTCGGTCGCGCGCGCGTCGCCGTCGCCGGCGGCATGGAGAGCATGTCCCAGGTGCCGTTCCTGCTGCCGCGCTTCCGCGACGGCTATCGCTTGGGGCACGGCGAGGTGCTCGACGCGATGTACAAGGACGGCTTCGCCTGCCCGATCGCGCAGATGATCATGGGCGAGACCGCGGACAAGCTCGCCGCGCAGGAAGGCATCGATCGCGCCGCGCAGGACGCCTACGCGGCGCGCTCGCAACAGCGCTGCGAGGTCGCGCGCAAGGCCGGGCTCTTCCAGGGCGAGATCGTCCCGGTCGCGCTGAGCGACAAGAAAGGCGCAACGACGCTCTTCGAGCAGGACGAGCACCCGCGCGATGGCGTGACGGCGCAGAGCCTCTCCAAGCTCGCTCCGGTCTTCGATCCCGCGCGCGGCACCGTGACCGCCGGCAACGCCTCCGGCATCACCGACGGCGCCGCAGCGCTCTTGTTGATGTCCCGCGAGGAAGCCTCTCGCCGCGGCTACGAGCCGCTGGCGATCCTGCGCGAGACGACCGAGGTCGGCGTCGATCCGACGATCATGGGCATCGGCCCCCTTCCGGCGATCAGGAAGCTCCTCGCGCTGAGCGGCCGCTCGCTCGACGCGTACGCTCGCGTCGAGATCAACGAGGCCTTCGCCGGCCAGGTGCTCGCCTGTCAGAAGCACCTGCGCCTCGACGAGGAGCGCTTGAATCCCCTCGGTGGCTCGATCGCCCTCGGTCATCCGATCGGCTGCACGGGCGCCCGCATCACCGTGACTCTGCTCCACGAGATGCGCCGCGCTGGTGTACGGCACGGCATCGCCTCGCTCTGCGTGAGCGGCGGCATGGGTATCGCAGCGGCGTTCGAGAGGCCCTGAACGACGAGCCATGAGCGAGCCAGAACTCAGCATCCAGCGCGTCGGTGTCATCGGCTGCGGCCTGATGGGTCACGGCATCGCGCAGGTGGCCGCCCAGGCGGGCTGCGCGGTCGTCGTCTACGAGGCCGACGCCGCGGCGCTCGAGCGCGGCTTCGCGCGCATCGCGGGCTCCCTGGGCAAGCTCGTGGAGAAGCAGAAGCTCTCCGCCGAGCAGCGCGACGCGGCGCTGGCGCGGCTGCAGCCGGCGACGGAGCTAGCCGCGCTGGCCGACTGCGATCTCGTGATCGAGGCCATCGTCGAGAACCTCGACGCGAAGCGCGAGCTCTTCCGCTCCCTCGATCCGCTCGTCCACTCGAAGGCGATCTTCGCCTCGAACACCTCGTCGTTCTCGATCGACGAGCTCGCCTGCGTGACGGGGCGTCTCGAGCGCTTCATCGGCCTGCACTTCTTCAATCCGGTGCAGCTCATGAAGCTCGTCGAGATCGTGCGCTTGGAGGGCAGCTCCGACGATGTCCTCGACGCCGCGCGCGCGTTCGTGCTGCGCATCGAGAAGCACCCGGTGATCGCGAGCGATACCCCGGGCTTCATCGTGAACCGCCTGCTCGTGCCTTACCTCGCCGAGTCGATCCGCATGCTCGAGCGCGGCGACGCGAGCAAGGAAGACATCGACGCGGCGATGCAGCTCGGCTGCGGCTACCCGATGGGGCCTCTGACACTCGCCGACTACGTCGGCCTCGATACTTCCCTCTCCATCCTGGAAGGCTGGCACGCGCGCTTCCCCGCGGAGCAAGTCTTCCGACCGCCGCAGTTGCTGCGCGACCTCGTCGCGAAGAAGCGCTACGGACGGAAGAGCGGGCAAGGGTTCTATCTCTGGGAAGGCGACAAGAAGAAATGAACGCGAGACTCCTGTCCGCACGGTTCTCCGGTTGCGCCCTGGGCTTCCTCTCGGCGCTGAGCCTGCTGAGCATCGCTGCTCCGGCAGCCCAAGCGCAGGAGGGGCTCGACGTGCAGCTCGTCGCCGGGCGCGATCGCCTGATCTACCCCGGCCGCAAGATCGAGAAGGTTCGCGTGGGCATCCGCCTCAGCTTCGGGGCGAACGCTCCGGCCTTCCATCCCGGGATGCTCACCGCGCAGGCGCTGCGCTGGGTCGATGCCGGCGGTGCCGAGCATCCGATCGACACCACCGCTCCGACCGGCGAAGCCGCTGCGTTGCCCGTCGGGACCTCGATGCGCGCGCAGCTCCAGCTCGACATGCCGGCGTTCTCCTCCGACGGCAAGGACTTCGAGCTGCGCTGGATGTGGCCGGGAGTGGCTTCGAAGCCACTGGCCTTCCGCTCCGCGCGACCTGTCGCCACCGAAGCGCTGCCCGACTTCGAGAAGATGGAGCTCGAGACGCTGAACCGCTCGCTCGTGCGCTTGAGCCTCGCGAAGGTGGGGGCGGACGGCGCGAAGACGCCGATCGGCAGCCTGCTCTACGCCCTCGAGCTCGATGGCGACGGCCTCGAGCTGGGGCGCTTCTTCTTGAAGAACGCGATCAACGGCAATCAGCTCGACGGCGTCCCGGTGTTCCACCTCGACCCGCAAGGCTGGATGCAGGCGGGCAAGCCCATCGATCTCTCCGGTCAGCTCCCGCTCGGCTTCCTCGGCCGCCTCATCGTGCCGCCGAAGGCGGTCACGACCTACGAGCGCGGCGACCTCGTCGCCGTCGCGACGCTGCTCGGCGGCGGAGCGAGCCCCACGCGCAACATGTGGTACGGCCAGGTGCTCGTGCCGTTCGTCGCGCAGAAGTCCGGTCCGGGCGGCGAGGGCCCGATCTCGCGGCGCGTCGCCAAGCTGGTCGCGGGAGCCGAGCTCCTCGACGAGCTTGCGAAGCTGCGTACCGTGAAGGACACCACCCCTCCCATCTCGCGCCCGGTGGACCTCGTCGTCATCGAAGACGTCGAGTACCTGGCCTTCGATTCGTAGGCCGACGCACCGCTAGCGCTCAGAGCGTACCGAGGACTTGATCATGCTCACCACTACCCTCTCTCTCGCGCTGCTGGCTCTCGCCGCGGCGCCTTCCGCTCCGATCCACTCCATGCCCGTGATCCATGTGAAGGCCGATGCGAAGATCGACCTCGAGCTGAAGCTCGACGCCGCGAAGGTCGTCCTCGCCGTGACGATCTCGTCTCGCGACGGCAAGGAGTTCAGCTTCTCGCCGGCGTGGCTCGGCGCGTCGAACGTCTCCATCCAGACCGCCGGCGGTCCGGTCGCGCTCGAGGGTGCCTCCGACGGCCCGGCCGTGACGCTGCCCGGCGGCGCGCAGATCTACCGCGAGATCGACCTCACCGCGCATCGCGCGGCGATCGAGACCGGTGCCGAGATCCGCTGGAAGAGCGGCGCCTTGGAGCTCGGCCCGCTGCGCAGCGGCCGCATCCTCCCCACGGTGGCCGGCCCGACCGGCAGCGAAGACGAGGCGCGCGCCTACTTCGGCAAGCTCACGAACCAGGAGCTCTCGCAGTACCTGATCACGCTGCGCACGACGATGGGCGACATGAAGGCCGAGTTCTATCCGGACAAGGCCCCGAACCACGTGAAGAACTTCCTCGCCCTCAGCCTCTCGGGCTTCTACAAGGGCAAGGTCTTCCACCGCGTGATCAAGGGTTTCATGATCCAGGGCGGCTGCCCGCAGGGCACCGGCATGGGCAGCCACGGTCCGCGCGTGAACCTCGAGACCTCCGATCTCAAGCACGACCGCGGGGTCCTCTCGATGGCGCGCACGAACGATCCCAACTCGGCGACCTGCCAGTTCTTCGTCGTGCACCAGCCGTCGACACACCTCGACAAGCAGTACAGCGCGTTCGGCAAGCTGGTCAGCGGCTTCGACGTGCTGGACAAGATCGGCACGACCCCGACGGGCGCGCAGGATCGCCCGATCACCGAGGTGAAGATCCTCGACGTGATCGTCGAGTCGAAGTCGCAGCAGGCCGCGACCAAGATCAGCAACTGATCTCTGGCGCCGTGACCTGATCATGCGGAAGAAGGGCGCTCACCGGCGCCCTTCTTTCGCTTCCGGAGTCCCTTGCGCAGCGCCCCAGCGCGCGCACAGCCCGAGGAAGAAGCGCAGATGAACCCGCAGAGCTTGATCGTCGAGAAGTCGGGCGGCATCGCCGTCGTGCAGGTGAATCGCCCGAAGGTCCTGAACGCGTTGAACGCCGAGACCATCGGCGAGCTGGCCTGCGTCTTCGCGGGCTTCGCTGCCGACGCCGAGGTGAAGGGCGTCATCCTCACCGGCGCAGGCGAGAAAGCCTTCGTCGCCGGCGCGGACATCTCCGAGCTCGCGCAGCAGACGCCGATCGAAGGGCAGCGCAACGCGAAGCGCGGCCAGGAGCTCCTCGATCGCATCGATCGCCTCGGGAAGCCCGTGATCGCCGCGATCAACGGCTTCGCGTTGGGCGGCGGCCTGGAACTCGCGCTTGCCTGCACGCTGCGCACGGCCTCCGAGACGGCGCGCATGGGGCTCCCCGAGGTCTCGCTCGGCATCATCCCCGGCTACGGCGGGACGCAGCGCTTGGCGCGCATCGCCGGCCCCGGCGTCGCGCGCGAGTGGATCTTGACCGGCGAGCACTTCCCGGCCGCCGAAGCGCATCGCGTCGGCGTCGTGAACCGCGTGTTCCCCGCGGCCGAGTTGATGGCCGGCACGCGAAAGATGCTGGAGACGATCCTCTCGCGCGGGCCGATCGCGGTGCGCTACGCCCTCGACGCGATCCGCCGCGGCGCCGACACCGATCTCGCGAACGGGCTCGAGCTCGAAGCGGATCTCTTCGGCCTCATCTCCTCCAGCGCCGACATGCGCGAGGGGATGCGCGCGTTCCTCGAGAAGCGCAAGGCGGAGTTCAAGAACCAGTAAGCGTGGAAACCCTGCGCGCGGAGCGCGATCGACATGAATCTTGACGCTGTCGTGATCGTCGGCGGTGCTCGCACCGCCATGGCCGAGTACGCGGGCACACCGGGCTACGGGTTGCTCGCCGGGCTCTCGGCGATCGAGCTCGGAGCGCACGCCGCGCGCGGCGCGCTCCAGCGCGCGAACGTGATCCCCGAGCAAGTGAGCCAGGTCTGCTTCGGCAACGTGCTTCAGAGCTCGGTCGACGCGCTCTACGGCGCGCGGCACGTCGCGCTGAAGGCCGGTGTTCCGATCCCCGTGCCCGCCCTCACCGTGAACCGCCTCTGCGGCTCCGGCCTCGAGGCGCTGGTGCAGGCGGCGCGCTGGGTGCGCGACGGCGAGGCCGACATCGTGCTCGCCGGCGGCATGGAGAACATGTCGCAAGCGCCGCACGCGATGTACGGCCAGCGCGCGGGGATCCGCTTCGGCTCCTCGCCGCAGCTCACGGACACGCTCTTCGAGGCGCTGAAGGATCCCTTCTGCGGGTTCTTCATGGCGCAGACCGCGGAGAACTTGGCGAAGAAGCACGCGATCTCGCGCAGCGAGCAGGACGAGTTCGCGCTGCGCTCGCATCGCCTCGGCGCACATGCGGTCGAAACCGGGATCTTCGCCGAGGAGATCGTGCCGATCGTCGTGCCGGCTGGGCGCGGGCAGGTCACGGTGCAGACCGATGATCATGTGAAGCCCGACACCTCCGCGGAGAAGCTCGCCGCGCTGCGCGCCGCGTTCGGCAAGGACGGCACGGTGACGGCCGGCAACGCGAGCGGCATCGTCGATGGCGCCGCTGCCCTCGTCGTCACCAGCGCGCGGAAGGCGCAGGAGTACGGCCTCGAGATCTGGGCCGAGATCCGCGCCTGGTCGGTGGTCGGCGTGCCGCCCGAGATCATGGGCATCGGTCCCGTGCCGGCGATCCGAAAGGTCTTGGAGCGCACGGGACGCAAGCTCG
The DNA here is from genome assembly GCA_016719295.1 of Planctomycetota bacterium. Lineage (GTDB taxonomy): Bacteria > Planctomycetota > UBA1135 > UBA1135 > JADKAF01 > JADKAF01. The sequence goes on along the minus strand of JADKAF010000001.1, from coordinate 2,605,543 downwards.
AGGACGTCGACTTCTTCGAGATCAACGAGGCCTTCGCGGCGCAGTACCTGGCCTGCGAGAAGGAGCTCGGCCTCGACCGCGACAAGGTGAACGTGAACGGCGGCGCGATCGCCCTCGGGCATCCCCTCGGAGCGACGGGAGCGCGGCTCGCGCTGACGCTCTGCCATCAGCTTCGGCGTTCGCACGCGCAGATCGGCGTCGCCTCGGCCTGCATCGGCGGTGGCCAGGGCATCGCCCTCCTCCTGGAGCGTCCATGAGCACGCCCGACGACCTCGCTAGCTTCGATCCGAACGCCGCCGCCGCCGAAGGTAGCGGCATCTTCGGTCTGCCGTTCTCTCCCGAGCAGAGCGCTTGCTGGCTGTTGCCGGTGCCCTTCGAGGCGACGACCTCGTATCGCCAGGGCACGGTCGACGGCCCGCGCGCGATCTTCGAGGAGTCGCATCAGGTCGACCTCTACGATCGCTTCTGGGGACCGTTCTGGAAGCGCGGCATCCACCTCGCCGAGGAGTCCGCGGAGCTGCGCTCCTGGAGCGAGGCCGGCGTCGCGGCGAACGCCCGCGGAGACGTCGCTGCGGTCGATGCGCTGGGCGACCAGGTGAATCGCACCGTCGGCGAGTGGGCCGCACGCGCCTTGGCCGCCGGCGTGATCCCCGGCGTCGTGGGGGGCGATCACTCGGTGCCGTTCGCCTTGATCGAAGCCTGCGCGAAGAAGCACCCCGGCCTCGGGATCCTGCACTTCGACGCGCACATGGACCTGCGGCGCGCCTACGAGGGCTACCGCTGGTCGCACGCCTCGATCCACTACAACACGCTGCACGAGATCCGCGGCATCTCGAAGCTCGTGCAGGTCGGCATCCGCGACTTCTGCGAGGAGGAGGTCGAGTTCGCGCGCTCGCAAGGCGAACGCGTGAAGACCTACTTCGACGCCGACGTGTTCGCGCGCCGCGCGCGCGGCGAGAGCTTCCTCGCGATCGTCGAGGAGCTCGTGAGCCACCTTCCGAAGGAGATCTACGTCTCGTTCGACATCGACGGCCTCGATCCCTCGCTCTGTCCTCATACGGGGACGCCCGTACCGGGCGGACTCTCGTATCCGGAGACGGTGGAGATCCTGCGCGCCGTCGCGCGCAGCGGTCGGCGCTGCATCGGCTTCGACCTGGTCGAGGTCGCGCCGGGCCAAGCGCAGAGCAGCGGCGACTGGGACGGAAACGTCGGTGCGCGCGTGCTCTATCAGCTCTGCGGGCTCGCGCTGAAGCGCTGACCTCGCGAGAGGACAGTCGAGCGAGAGCACGCGCCGCGCGTCGCCTCGGCGCGTGCTCTCGCTCGTTTCCTTTCGATCTCGCGTGTTCTACGGGCCGGGCAAGCGCCGTTCTCTGCGCCGCGCGCATCGTTCGAGAAGAGCTCGAGCGATGCACGCGGTGGAGGGGACTGCGATGCAGCGATTCAGCGCGTGGATGGCACTCGGCGCGGCGCTCGCCGCGCTGCTCGCGGGCGATGCTCGAGCGCAAGAGCCGACTGGCGGACCCGCGGAGTTCTGGCAGCGCGAGCTCGCGACGCATCGCGCGCTCGGAGGCACCAGCCTCGCGCGCGGTGTCGGGCGCAGCTCGCTCGGCGCCCGTCGGGATCTCGAGCTCGCGCCGAAGGCTCCCGTCACCGCGATGCCGTCGCCGCCCGCGAAGCCCTTCGAAGCGCGCCTCACGGCGCTGCGAACGAAGATCCAGGCCACGGAGGCGCGCCTGCTCTTCTCGACCGTCAGCGAGGCGCGCGCGCTCGAGTACAACGCCACGCGGCGCTCCGAGCTGCGCACGCTGGACGGCGATCTCGCGCGGCGCGACGCCGAGCGCGAGGAGCTGCTGCGCGAGCTCTCCGCCGAGTACCGCGCGCTGAAGCTCGTCGTCGAGCGCGAGCGTTGGATGCAGAGCCATCGTCCGCTCGTGCTGCGTGAGCTCTCCGCTCTCGTCGAGGCGCGCCGCACGCGGGCGAGCCTGGTCGGCCATCTCTCCGAGATCGACGCCACCGATGAGCGCCTGCGCCGCCTGATCGAGAAGAAGAGCGGCGAGCAGAGGCGTTACGGCACGGAGCGCGAGTCGACCATCGTCGACGAGAGCCTGCGCATCGAGCTACCCGTAGCCGTCCAGCGCGAAGCGGAGCCCGAGCTCAGCGCCGACGAGCTCCGCTTGCTGCAAGAACTCTTCCCCGCGCGCTGAGAGCGCGCTTCGTCCTGTCCGATCTCGTCGAGGAACCACTCATGTTGCGCTCCCCGTATGCACTCACCGCGTGCGCGATGCTGCTCATCGCCACGCCGCAGGTCGCCGCGCAAGGCGACAACGGCCGCTACCGCCGCATCCAGGACCTCACCAAGGTGCTGGCCAAGGAAGCCGGCGAGCTCTCGAAGCACGTCGGCGAGCTGCGCGAGTTCTCGCGTGACCTCGACGCTCACAAGGCGGAGGTCGAGGCGATCAAGAGCGGCAGCTTCTCGCAGGAGGAGAAGGCCGATCGCCTGCTCGAGCTCGGCGTCGCCCAGTTCGAGAAGGTGCTCGGCAAGACCGACGCGATCCTGAAGGTGGGCGAGAATCGCTACGTGCTCACGCACCGCGCCCAGGTGATCCGCAAGCTGATCGCTTCGGGCAATGAAGAGCAGGATGCTTACCTCTCCGAGCGGAAGAGCGAGCTGCAGCGCGAGGAGGCCTCGCGCCGCAAGGAGCTGCGCCGCCTGATGGCCCTCGGCGAGACGCGCGACCTCTCGCCTGAGGAGAAGTCCGCGCTGGAGCGCTCCGTGGGGCAGCTCGAGGCGCTGCAGTTCGAGCGCAACCTGATGGAGAAGATGCGCGTCTCGATGCGCACGCTCCAGGAGCGCATCGGCAATCAGCAGAAGGTCATCCTGCACGCGCTGGATCGCGTCGACTCCTTCTTCCAGCGCTACGACGCGTTCACGCGCACGATGGCGCTGAAGCTCTCCTACCTGCGGCGCCAGCTCGACAACCTGGCCGTGATCGAGGACTACGCGCAGCTCTACCGCGTGCTCGACGAGTTCCACGGCAAGGGCTTCGGCGAGCTCTCCGATGAGCTCGACCGCATCAACGATCTCTTCTCGCTCGAGATCTTCCAGATGTTCTCCGAGCTCGGAGGTCTGCCCACGGCCGCCGAAGGTACGCCCGCCGTTCCCGACCCCGCGACTCGCGAGGAAGGCGTGATGCAGCGCGCGCGCACGCTGCTCGGCAGCATCGATTGAGCGCTCCACGCTCACCGACCCTAACCATCCAGAGGTGATCCCCATGCATGCCAGCATCTTCAGTCTCGTCCTCTGCATCGCGCCTGCGATGCAGGAACCCGCGCCGCGCACCGCGGCGAAGCCGGGCCCCGTTCCGGCGACCGGCGTATCGAGCACGGCCGCGAGCGGCGCTCCGGCGGCGGCAGCGGCTCCGCAAGCGAAGCCGCCCCGAGCCGACGCGCTGCGCTCGCTGTCCGCGCGCAGCGCCGTCGCGGAGAAGGACCTCTTGTTCTCCACGCAGCCCGAGGAGCGCGCGCTGCGCTTCGTCGCGGGCGAGAAGCAGCGCCGCATCGAGGAGCAGCGCGTGAAACGCGAGGAGCTCTCGTTCCTCGAGGACGGGCTCCGCGAGCGCAGCGGCGAGTACCGCGAGCTGCGCTCTTCGGGGCGGCACGCGGAGGCTGACGCCCTTCTGCAGGAGAGCAAGCGCGAGATCGTCCGCGACATCCGCGAGGTGCTCTCGCTTCGAGGAGATCTGAATCGCTCCGAGCAGGCGGCGGTGCAGATGGACGAAGCCGAGGACAAGCTCGAGAAGGTCGTGGGCTTCAAGCAGTCCGAGCGCCGGCGCTACGAGCGCCAGCGCGACAGCGAAGGAGGCGTCGATGTCGGCGGCATCCATCCCGCACTGATCCCCGAGGTCAGCACTGGCGGTCGCGAGGACGTGATCGCTCCGGAGGTCGAGGCCTTGTTCCAGCAGCTCTTCGGCACGGGCTCCGGCATCGCGGGTCTCCGCCGCGAGGTCGCCGACGGCCTGCGCTGGAAGCGCTGAGCGGAGCTCGCACCGTGCTCGATCTCGGCACTCACTTTGCGCGCGGCGGGCCGCTGATGTGGCCCTTGCTCGCGCTGTCCGTCGCCACGGCGGGACTCGTGCTGGAGCGCCTCTGGTTCTTCCGGCGCGAGCTCCTCTCCGCGGCGTGCGGTCTCCGCCGCAGCGGCGATCACCTGGCGGTGCTCGACCCGCAGCACGTGTCCTGGGAAGGGCACGCGCGCTCGCGCGACGCCGTGGCGCGCGTCCTCGCCGCCTGGCACCTGCGCGGCGAGGTCGCCGCGCGCATCGAAGGCGAAGAGGCGCTCGCGCGAGCGAACCACGGCCTCCTCGCGCTCGACACCCTGACGCAGCTCAGCACCAACCTGGGCCTCCTCGGCACCGTGGTCGGCGTGCTGGGTGTCTTCCCTCACTACCTGAGCGGGCATCGCGAGGGCGTGATCGAGAACCTCTCGGTCGCGCTCTACACCACGGTGCTCGGCTTGCTCGTCTTCCTCTACGGCTTCTTCTTCCAGCGGCTCTTCCAAGGGTTGGTCGAGCGCCTCGCGCGCCGGCTCGACCTCGCCGGAGAGAGCCTGCGGGTGGGAGAGCGGAGCGGCACCCCGTGAAGTTCTCGCGACGTGGTCTCGCACGCGAAGCGCCGCGCTCGGCGGCGTTCCTCGACGTGCTCTTCATCCTGCTGATCACCTTCTTCCTCGTCACCTCGCTCGCCGAGGAGGAGAGCACGAGCGACGAGCCGCGCGTGGAGGTGCGGCTGCCGAAGCTCGAGCGCGGGGAGAAGAGCGGTGGCGACGAAGGAGCGCAGCCCTTGCGGCTCGTGCTCTTCGCGGATGGTCGCCTCGCCGCCGACGATCGCGCGCTCGGCGTTGGCGCTCTCGCGCTGCGCGACCTCGAAGAGATCCTGGCGAAGCGGGCCGCCGCTGAGGCTCCGGCCATTGCGCGCATTTACACCGACGAGGCCTCGCGGGCCGAGCACCTCCTGCCCTTGCTCGCGTTGCTGCGCGAGCAGAGCTTCGAGCGCATCGATCTCCTCGGCCGCGAAGCGAGCGCGAGCGAGGTGGCACGATGAGCGCGCCCTCGCGAAAGAGCATCGAGCTGCGCGTCTATGGCGACGCCGGCTCTTGGTGGCGCTTCACGCCCGCGGTCGCGCTCTCGGCGCTCGCGCACGCGGCGCTGCTCTTCCCCGAGCAGCTCGGGCTCTCGGAGCCGAGCGGCGGCGCGAGCGCCGCGGGCTCTGACGGAATGCAGCTCACGGCCGACGCCGGCGCGCTCGAGCGCGCGCGAGCGGAGCTCGTGCGCGCGGCGGTGGAGGCCGCGCTCGCGCCCGAAGTTCCGCCGACGCCTGCCGCGCAGGAGCTTCCCGATCCAGCCGAGGCGACGGAGGAGCCCGCTCCGGATCACAGCGAGCGCAAGGCCATCGAGGGCTCGGAGAGCGAGCTCGCTCCGGAAGAGGCGCCGGAGTCCGCACCCACGCCTCCGGCCGGCGAAGGCGTCGCGGAAGCAGCGCCGCAGCCCGAGCCCGAGCCCGAGCGTCCGGCCAGCGAGCGCGAGCGAGAGCAGCTCCGCGAGCGCTTGCGCGATGTCGCGCAAAGCGGCGGACATCTCGCGGCGGCGTGGAAGCGCTTCGAAGCGCAGGCGGAGGCGCAGCGCGAGCCGCGACGCGGGGCCGCCGGGAGCGAACGCGGTCTGCCGCAGCTCTACGTCCTCGACCTGCCGCTCGGTCGCGCGCTGATCTCGTATCTCGAGCTCTTCGGCGGCGAGGTGCTCGCGCACGCCGGCGGCGAGCGCTTCGTGCACTTCGCGCGCAGGGGGGCAGCGTTCGAGCCCCTCGTTCTCACGCGCGCGGAGCTCGATCGCCTCGCCATCGCGCGCGGTCTGAACCTCGGCTACGCGCATGCGCTCGACGACGTGATGGAGCAGCTCCCCGAGCCGCTTCGAACGACGCTCGCGAGCGCGCGCGCGGCGCACGCCGACGAGCGCGGAGCTTGGCGCGTGTTCGTGCTCGGCACGACGCGCGAGCAGGCGGCCGTGGCCGCCGCCGCCCAGGAGCACCTGCGCCATCACCGCGAGGAAGCCCCCGCGGCGCGGCTCTGGTCGGAGCTCGAGCGGATCGAGTTCCGCTATCTCCGCGACGAGCGCGAGCAGATCTACGGCGTGCACATCGACGCCGTGCACGGAGCGCGCTGAGCGCGCACTTTCCCGAACACCCAGCACCTTCTTCCAGCGAGTCTGACCATGAGAACTCTCTCCTTCGCCACGATCCTCTGCGCCGGCGCGCTCCTCGCGGGCTGCGCTTCGAACGGCAATCCCCGCGTCACCTCTCTCTGCTCCGCACTCGACGTGGGGGACTACGCGCGCGTCCAGAGCGAGCTGCCGACGCTGAATGCCGAGAGCCCGAGCGACGGCACGCTCGTCGTCGGTCACGGCCTCGACCTGGTCGAGATGCCGCCCGACGCTCCGGAGTCCGATCTCCGCGAGATGCGCCGGTTGCTCGCCGCACTCGACGTGCCCGGCCCGTTGCAAACTCGCGTCGGCTACGGCCGCGGTCTCGCGGCGATGAAGGACGGCGACGATGCGGCGGCGCGCGTGCACTTCGAGACCCTCGTGCACACGAGCGACGCGCGCGCGAGCGACCGAGCGTCGGCGTACTTTGCTCTCGCCGTCCTGGACCCGGATCCCGACGGCTTGCCGAATCGGGCGCATTGGGCGCGCTATCGGCGACTGGTGAGCGAGGGTGCCGAGGGCGTCGAGCCCGAGCTCCTCGCCAAGGTGGAGGGCGCGCTCGGGGGTGCGGAAGCCGATGCCGAGGCCCTCGCTGCGCGGCGAGATCTCTGAGCCGCGAAGAGCATGGGGGGCTGCGCGGGCGCGGAGGAGCGGACTAGAATCGGCGCTCCCCAAGATCCCCGAGCCGTCCATGCTCCGCCTCCGCTACGCGAGCTTCTCGCTCGCGCTGCTCGCCCTCACCGCGACCGTCATCCCGGTCGGCGCTCTCGCGCAGGAGCTGCGCATCCACACCTTCCACGTGGATCAAGGTCACGCCGCGCTGATCATCGGCCCCACCGGGCGGACGCTGCTCGTCGACGGCGGCGAGGATGGCATGGGCACCGCGGTCGTCGTGCCCGCGCTGCGCGCTCTCGGCGTGACGCGCCTCGATGCGATGGTGGCGTCGCATTACCACTCGGATCACATCGGCGGTCTCGACGAGGTGGTGGACGCGGGCTTCCGACCGACGGTGGCCTACGATCGCGGCACCTTCGGCAGCATGCCTTCGACGACCGCGTTCAGCCGCTACGTCGCGCGTGTGAGCAGCGTGCGTTCGGCGATCACCACCGGAACGGTGATCGACCTCGGCGGGGGTGCCACCGCGCGCTGCGTCGTCGTGAACGGCAACGTGCTCTCGCGTCCGGCCGTCGACATCTCGGGCTCGGCGCAGTTCGAGAACAGCGCCTCGGTGGGTCTGCACATCGAGTACGGCAGCTTCGACTTCTGGGTCGCTGGCGATCTCACCGGCGGCGGCAACGGCACGACGGACGTCGAGAGCGCGGTGGCGCCCGTCGTCGGCGACCTCGACGTCTACTTCGTGCATCACCACGGCTCGAACACCTCGACGAACGCGAACTGGATCGCCACCACCGCGCCCGAGGTTTCGATCGTGAGCTGCGGCTCGAGCAACCCGTACGGCCATCCGACCACGACGACGGTGAACCGCATCGTCGCGCGCTCGCGCGCGACCTTGCTGCTCGGCACCACCGAAGGCACGGGGACGATCGGCCCCGTCGTCACCGGCCAGAACCTGGAGATCGCGACCGACGGATCGAAGTACCGCATCTCCTGGCCCGGGCGGCGCGCGACCGAAGTCATGTGCGATGAGGGCACGGTGGCGGCGCTCGGAGCGAGCGAGGTCGTCGTCAGCGAGCTCCATCCCGATCCCACCTCCGTCGTCGATGCGGACGGCGAGTGGTTCGAGCTCGGCGGGATCGCCGGCGGAGCGCGGCAGACGCGCGGTCTCGCCGTGCACGGGCAGACCGAAGGGCTGGCGTTCACGATCGGGACGCCGTTCCTGCTCGCTGGCGATCACTACCTCGTGATCGCGCGGAACGGCTTCCCTGGTGAGAACGGGGGTGTGCAGGCCGACCTCGTCCTGCCCTTCGGCTCCTTCGACCTCGGGAACTCCAGCGATGTCGTCGAGCTGCGCTCGAGCGGAGGAGCGGTGCTCGACCGCGTCGCCTACGGCAGCAGCGGCTGGGGATGGGGCGCGGGGAGGAGCGCCGAGCGCATCGATCGCCATGCGCCGGCCGGCGCATCCAACTTCGCGAGCGCCGTCAACCCCTACGGCAGCGGGGATCGCGGTACGCCCGCCGCGGAGAACAGCGCCAACGTCTCCAACGCCTACTTCGCCGTCGAGGGCACGCGCGCACCGGGCGGCACCGTCTCCTACCGTTTCTATTCGCCCGCCGATGTGGGGCGCCTCTACACGATGGCGAGCTCGGCAGGCTATTTCCCGGGCTTCTTCTTCGGGGGCGCCTACGTGCGCTTGAACCCCGACGTCGTCTTCGACCTCACGCTGCTGATCCCGGGCATGAGCGGTGTCGTTCCCGCGAACGGGCGCGCGCGCGTCGATGTTCCTCTGCCGCCCGACCCGCTGCTCTCGGGGTTCAACTTCTACTCGATGGCCTTCGCGTGGACGGTGGAGAGCGGCGGGGCGCCGCTCGTGCGCAGCTTCTCGCCGCTGGTGACGACGGCCATCCAGTAGCCCGCCTCTTCGGCGCAAGATCCGGGTCGATTCCGCTCCGCCGCGGCGCGATGGTGGGCGCGAATGTCCCGGAGGAACGCATCCGATGCACGCCGATTACGAACGCGTGGCCGCCGCGATCCGCTGGCTGGAGCTGCACCGCGCCGAGCGGCCCAGCCTGGAAGATCTCTCGCGCGCGCTGGGGTCCTCGCCGTTCCATTTGCAGCGCACCTTCCAGCGCTGGGCGGGGATCTCGCCGAAGCGCTTCCTGCAGCTCCTCGCTCTGGGGGACGCGAAGCGCGCGCTGGCGCGCGGCGCGAGCGTCCTCGACGCGGCGGACCACGCCGGGCTCTCGGCGCCATCGCGCCTGCACGATGCCTTCGTCGCGCTCGAGGCGATGAGCCCGGCGGAGTGGCGCGCGGGTGGCGCGGGGCTCGCGCTGCGCTGGGGCATCGGTCGCTCGCCTTTCGGGGACTTCGCCGCGGCGTGGAGCGAGCGCGGGATCTCTGCGCTGACCTTCGGCGCGGACGATGGCTCGATCGAGAGCGCCGCCGCAGCGCTGCGCGCGAGCTGGCCCGGGGCGCGATGGAGTCGCGGCGAAGAGGGGATCCGCGCCTGCGAGGAGCGGCTCGCCGGGGGAGCCGCAGGCGAGCCCTTGCGCTTGCACGTCCGAGGCACGAGCTTCCAGGTGCAGGTCTGGCGTGCGCTGCTCGCCCTGCCCTCCGGCGCGGCCTGTAGCTACGCCGAGCTCGCGCGCGCCGTGGGCGTGCCCAACGCGGCGCGCGCGGTGGGGACCGCGGTGGGAGCGAATGGCGTCGCGGTGCTGATCCCCTGCCATCGCGTGCTGCGCGCCACGGGTGCGCTCGGAGGGTACCGCTGGGGACCGGACCGCAAGCGCGCGTTGGTCGCGTGGGAGGCCGCGCGAGAAGAGCGGGACGCGGAGGCTCGCACCCGCTAATCTGCTGCGCCGTTCCCGACCGCCTGCTCCATGTCCCTCCGCAAGAGCTTCGTCCTACGCGACGCCGTCCACGGCGACATCTATCTCAGCCACGAGGAGCGCCGCATCCTCGACACGCCGGAGATGCAGCGGCTGCGCGGCATCAAGCAGCTCGCCTCGGCCGATCTCGTCTATCCCTGCGCGCGGCACACGCGCTTCGAGCATTCGATCGGCACGCTGCACATGGCGCAGCAGATGATCGACGCGATCAATCGCAACGCCGAGCAGGAGCCCGCGCGCTGCCTCGGCATTGGGCCGGAGGAGGCGCGCATCGTGCGCGCGTCCGCGCTGCTGCACGACATCACGCACATCCCGTTCGGGCACAACATCGAGGACCAGACGCGGCTCTTCGAGCGCCACGACACCGCACCGCGCTTCCAAGCGATGCTCGGGCTCTCCACCGGCGTCGGGCGCGTGCTCGCGGAGCTGCGCCTCCGCGACGAGGTGCTCGCGATCCTCTGCCCCGAGGGAACGCCCGCGTTGCCCGCGGTGCCGCCGTCCTGGAGGCAGATCGTCTCGGACACGATCTGCTCCGACATCCTCGACTACCTCGCGCGCGACGCGTACTTCACCGGCCTCGACCTCACCTACGACCGGCGCATCATCAACTACTTCAAGATCGATCGCGCGACGCAGAAGCTCTACATCGACTGCGTGAAGCGCGGTCAGCTCCGCGAGGACGTGGTGAGCGAGATCGTGCGCATGCTGGAGGCGCGCTACTACTTCTCGGAGCGCGTCTACTACCACCACGCGAAGGTGCTCGCCGGCGCGGTGATCGCGAAGGCCGCGGAGCACGCGGTCACGAGCGGCGCATTGAAAGCCGAGGACTTCTTCCACCTCTCGGACGAGATGGCGGTCGAGCGCTTGGCGAGCGCTCGCTACGAGGACCCGCAGATCCGCCGCCGTGTGCAGCGCTTGATGGACGGCTTCCGGCGGCGCGAGCTCTTGAAGCGGGTCTGCGTCTACTCCTACGCGGAGAACCGCGAGATCCAAGCCGAGCTGGTCGAGCTCTACTTCACGACGAAGGGCCTCGAGGCGCGTGCGCAGAAGGAGGCCGAGATCGCCGAGCTCGTGCGCATGGCGACCGGCGCCGACGTCGAGATCGTGCTCTACTGCCCGGCGAAGAAGATGCAGCTCAAGGAGGCGCAGACGCATGTCTCGTGGCCGGGACGCGCGACGCTGGAGCCGCTCTCCACCTACGCCGAGTCCATCCCGCGCCTCGCCGATCTCGAGCGCTCCTACCGCAACCTCTGGAAGTTCTACGTGCTGGCCTCGACGCGCGATCGCGCGGTGCTGCGGCAGATCCAGCGCATCTGCGCGCAGGTCTTCCCGCGCGCCAAGAACGTCTACGAAGTTCCCGCGTAGCCGCGAGCGGCGTGGAGCGGCGTTACTGCTGCCGCGCGAAGAAGCGCTGCAGGCGGCGCATGCCTTCCTCGATGTTCGCGACGGGCGTCGCGTACGAGAAACGCACGTGCTTCGGCGCGCCGAAGGCGGCGCCGGGAACCGCGGCGACGTCCGCTTCCTCGAGGAACGCGAGCGCGAGCGCGGCGTCATCCTTCCAGCGGCCGCCCAAGTGCGCCGAGAAGTCGGCGAGCACGTAGAACGCGCCGTCGGGATCGGGGCAGCGGACGCCGGGCAGGCTGCGCAGCCCGCGCACCATCGCGTCGCGGCGCGGCGCGAACTCGCGCTGCATGCTTGCGAGATAGGGGCCGCCGCTGTGGATCGCCTCCAGGATGGCGTGCTGCGTGGGCGTCGTGATGTTGCCCGAGATGTGCGAGAGCACGTCGGAGAGATGGCCGGCCAGGCGCTTCGGCGCCACGATGTAGCCGGCGCGCCAGCCCGTCATGCAGTAGGACTTCGAGAACCCCGAGAGCAGGATCACGCGCTCTTCGGCGTCGCCTCCGACCGAGAGCGGCGAGACGTGCTTCAGGCCGCCGAAGACCAGGTCCTCGTAGATCTCGTCGGAGAGCAGCCAGAGATCGTGCTCGGCGCAGAACTGGACCAGCGACGCCATCTCCTCGGCGGTATACACGACGCCGGAAGGATTGTTCGGCGAGTTGATCAGCAGCGCGCGCGTGCGCGGAGTCAGCGCGGCGCGCAGCGCCGCGAGGTCGGGCCGCATGCCCGGGCCGGGAGCGACGGCGCGGTAGTGCCCGCCCGCGATCTTCACGGCCCAGGGATAGGTCACCCAGTAGGGCGCGATGCCGAGGACCTCTTCCCCGGGATCGAGGCACGCGAGCAGCGCGAGATAGACGCCGGACTTCACGCCCGCCGTGAGGAGCACGCACGCCGGATCGATCGCGACGCCCTTTCGCGCGCCGAGGTACTTCGCGAGCGCCTGGCGCACCTCGGGAAGACCCGCGGTGGCCGTGTACTTCGTATGGCCCTTCTCGATCGCCTCCATCGCGGCGCGGCAGATCGGCGGCGGCGTCGGGAAGTCGGGCTCGCCGGCGCTGAAGCTCAGCACGTCGCGCCCTTGCGCCCGCATCGCCGCGGCCTTCGCGGCGATCTCGAGGGTGGCGGAGGGTTCGATCGCAGCTGCGCGCTGGGAGACGTTCATGCGGCCTTCTTCTCCGCGGGAAAGACCTACGAGGGGCGCGGGAAGCGCGGCAATATACCGGAGCGACCTCGGCTGCGCAGAGCGGCAAGTCCGGTCCGCGAGGACCGACCGCGCCGATCCGGGGGAAGACGCGTGCGCGCCCGCTCGTCCGTCGCGGCTTCGCGCCGCGGCGGAAGGTAGCGAGGATCCTCTCCACCGAGCGGCTCGCGCGCCCGGCCCTTCGCGCGTACCCCGTCGGCTCCCGCGCTCAGGCGCCTCCGTCGATCCCACTCGGTCTCCCTCTCCCTGTCCCTCTCTCTTCCTCTCTTCCTCTCTTCCTCTCTCCCTCACTCTCCAAGTCAGCGATCCATGGCCAAACCCCGGATGACCGTCGAGGGCAGCGTACGCGAAGCCGTCGCCCGCCGCCCCGATTCCACGACCACTGCGGCGCCGGGCCGCTGGAAGAAGGTCTTGCTGTGGGGGAGCGGCTTCCTCGCCCTGCTGGCGCTCCTCTTCTGCATCTTCGTGGTCAACGTCTTCGAAGGCAGCGCCGAGGGGTTCACGGCTTACATCCGGCGGGACGTGCACTTCTTCTTGCTGAAGAAGGATGTCGAGGAGGACCTCGGCGAGGGCTACGAGCCGCTCTTCCTGCCCTCTCTCCGCGCTTCGAAGTTCTGGTCGGACTTCCGGGCCACGGGGGACTTCGAGCGGCGGGTGGTGGAGAGCGGGGTCGAGCGCTTCCTCGACGATCTCGTGGCCGAGCTCGAGAAGGCGCCCATCGACCTCGTGCACAACCTGGGCGGGCAGGAGATCGCCTTCGCCGGCCGAGCGCGCCCCGGCGAGGCGGAGGCGGCGCCCTCGACCGGCGAAGGGGCGTTCGAGGACCTGCTCTCGGGATCGCAGTTCGCGCTCCACTTGCGCGTGCGCTGGAAGACGAAGCTCGCCTACCGCGGCTTGCAGTGGGGCCTCGCGAGCTCCTTCGCGCCGGGGCTGAGCATCGAGCCGGTCGACGACCACTTCGTCCTGAAGGGGGTCTACCACGGCCGCGATCTCTTGCTCTGGCGCTACCTCGATATGGCGGTGGTCGCGAACGACGCGGCCTACTTGGCCGAGATCCAAGCGCTCACTCGCGAGGCCGGCTCCTCGCGCGAGTCCTTCCGCGCCGGCAACCTCGACTACCAGATGATGGAGCGCGAGCACGCGGGGGACAACGAGGACGTCAGCGAGGCGTTCTTCATCTTGCGGCCGCGCGGCGTCATGAGCGCGCTCGGCCTCGTCGATCCCATCCCCGCGCCTCCCCAGGCGCCGAGCTCGACGCTGGTCGGCCGATTCATCGGTCAGATCTTCTCCAGCGAGCTCGTCGACAAGTTCGCCGGCTATCTGCGCGCCAGCCGCGATCCGTTGAGCCTCGGGGCGGACTACTCGGGCCTGCGCCTGCGCGGCCAGGTGCAGCTCCGCGACGTCAAGGACAGCGAGGGCACGGGCATCGACTCGCCGGCGCGCATCGAGAAGGATCGCGAGGCCTTCCTCAAGGTGAAGCTCGACGACTCGCTGTCGGTGCCGCCGGTAAGCCAGGACGATATCGAGAAGTCGATCGCGACCTACGCGGGCATCGTGCCCGATGACGTGGCGCTCTTCGCGTACCTGGCCGGGGATCTCTCGGGCCTCTTCCACCTCGTCGAGCGCAGCTTGGCGCCGAGCGGCAAGCCCGGCGAGGACTGGGACCGCGAGGAGATCAACCGGGTCTTCCACGCGGCGATCACCGGCAACGAGAGCTTCGGCGGCTACAACCGCGCCGTCGAAGCGCTGCGCTCGCGCAGCCTGACGGACATCCCGCAGAAGGCCGCGCGCATGGCGCGCGAATACGCCGAGTCGGTGGGGCGCGCGAACGACCCTGCGTTCCTCGAGCAGCGCACCAAGCTCCAGCAGCGCGCGCTGGAGCATCAGCTCCCCCGGGCCATCGTGCTCGACGGCGAGGACGGCGATCTCGGCCTGCGGAAGCTGCTGGATCGCCTGGCGGAGCTCTTCGCGAAGGATGGCGATGGTCGCGGGATGTTCGTGCTGCGGCAGAACGACTACCCCGACATGCGCCAGCAGAACGCGAGCGAGTCGAGCGAGCAGATCCCGAGCTTCTACCGCGCGCAGGATCCCGCTCCCGTCTGGGCCTTCGTGTTCTGGATCGAGGAGCGTTCTCCCGAGGAGGTGCGCGACACGGTGGCGACCTTCCTGCAGCAGCTCCGCTTCTCTGCGGACCCGAACGACACGGCGCGCTCTCTAGACGTGCACGTGACGAGCGAGGTCGCCGGTCAGCACACGCTGAAGGAGTACTGGCATCCCAGCATTCCCGGTCCGGGCGAGATCGTGACCGCGGTCGTGCCCTTCTACGAGGAGCAGCAGATCGAGAAGCGCGCCGACGATGCACGCAGCTCGCGGCGCTCGCGCGGTCGCAAGGTGCGGAACGACATCCACCTCTTCGTCATCGCGAATCACATGATGCTCGCGCAGGACATCGCTCAGGCGGCGATCCTCCCGGCGCGCACCCGCGCGAACAAGATGGCCCGGCCGCGCCTCGATTCGAACCCGATCTTCGACACCATGCTGCGCCGCGAGCTCGACTCGGAGCGGCGCTCCAGCCTCTTCGCGTACTGGAGCGGCGTCGAGCTCGCCGAGATCGCGAAGCAGCGTCTCAGCTCGGAGGCCGAACTCGAGCTCGCGATCCAAGCCGAGCTCGACAATCCCGGCGAGCAGCGGCGCCTCTTCCAGCGCGCGTGCGAGGACCTCTCGCTCGGCCACATCTACCGCGACAACCTGCCGCTCGAGCGCCTCTGGAAGAGCGTTCCGCCCGAGAAGGAAGCCGAGCTCGACCAGCGCATCGATCAGCTCCGCCGCGAGGCGCAGCGCGAGATGGTGCCGCGCACGAGGCTGATCCTCGAACGCCGGGCGAGCTATGCGCAGCTCGTGCCGCACGGCCTGCTCTCGGTGCTCGCGGTGAGCCG
Source organism: Planctomycetota bacterium (assembly GCA_016719295.1). Lineage (GTDB taxonomy): Bacteria > Planctomycetota > UBA1135 > UBA1135 > JADKAF01 > JADKAF01. The sequence continues at coordinate 2,590,248 of JADKAF010000001.1, read as the reverse complement.
CGATCCGCTGAAGGTCGACTTCCAGCTCTTCGCGGGGATCGACCTGCGCCCTGCGAACGACTGAGGGCCGACTTCGGCCTCTCGGCGGCGGCGGCCGGACTCGCCGCTCCCGCCGTCCGGCATTTTTCGGCCCGCGACTTCCACCCGCGCGAACGATCGCTACAATCCCCGCCCTTCCCACGCGCGGGCTCGCTCGCGCGCGAGGAACTCCCGAGCCGGGGTGGCGGAATTGGCAGACGCACCAGCTTGAGGGGCTGGCGGGACCTAGTCTCGTGGGGGTTCAAATCCCCCCCCCGGCAACGCGCTCGATCGGAGCGGTAGGACGGCACGCGCTCGATCCGAGCGCCAGAAGTCCGAGTACCACGATCCGAGCCCGACATCGACCCGACCCTACAGCGACCCGAGAGGCTCGCTCCGAGGATCGCTCCGATCCAGACCGAAGGCCGCTCTCGCATCGCGATGCGAGAGCGGCCTTCGGTGTTTCTGTCGTCGCGTGTTTTTCTGTCGTCGCGTCGTTGGAACTCCGGAGATGGAGCTCCGCTCGATGGCGCGCGATGAGGAGGCCTGCGTGCGCTCGCGAGAGCGAGCGCACGCGCGGTCGTTCAAGCCGCCCTCGCGATCACTGGATGATCGTGGTCAGCGCGCGCGAGGTCCCGATCGGGAGCGCGAAGGGCAGCGAGAAGTCGAGATCCCAATCCTGGAAGGTGATCTGGCCGCCGAGCAGGGTCGGATCGAGCGGGATCGCGGCCGGGAAGCTCGCCGTGCCCGTACCGGAGGTCGGCAAGGAGACCGTGAGCGCCCCGCCCAACACGTAGATCTCGCCAGCGGGATTCCCGCCGAGGAGACCGAGGTTGATCGCCGGATTCAGCGGCAGGAAGTCGCCGACGAGCAGGGTGAGCGCGTTCGGCTTCAAGCCCGAGAGCTCGATCGAGAAGCCGCTGCTGCCGATGCAGGGGCAGCCGTTCGCGCCGAGCGCCGGCGTGCCGGAGTTGGTCGGCGCCGCGACGCCGTAGGGGACGAAGCCACCGTTCCCGCTGAGGGCGCGGATGCGGAGGTCATCGACGGTGAGCGGCGTCAGCGTCGCATTGTTGACGACGAACTCGCGGTAGCCCAGGTACACCATGCCCTTCGCGATCTGCGTCGTGCCGGTGAAGAGCTGGCCGTCGGAGGCGCCGACCGTGCCGCCGAAGCGCGCGAAGATCTGGCCGCGGCAGACCGAGATCGAGAGGCGCTGCCAGCCGTCGTTGACGCCGGTCTGGATCTGGATCGACGCGAGCACGTTCGCGTTGGTGAGCGCGGACGCACCCCAGCCGCCATCGTTGTGGTCGACGAGGTAGAGCATGCCCGCCGTGGGCGAGAAGCTGCCGTCGCCGATCTGGTAGATCCACGACACGCCGGTGTTGCCGTTCGCGGTGAGCGCGCCGAGGCCCGCACCCGGGTCGGGATCGTTGAAGAAGCTGTCACCGGTGCCCATGACCCCGAAGGCCCAGGTCTCGCGCATCGGCGGGACGTTGCCGGTCGGGTGTGCCGTGGACTGCAGGTAGAACCAGCCTTCCGCCTTCACCGCTTCGTAGGCCTGTGACTGCAGCACCGAGCCGTTGCCGCCGCCGGAGGTGTCCCAGCAGACCATCGCTTGGCCGCCCTGAGGCGAAGCCGGGAGCGTCGTCGGGTTGTTCCCGCCCGAGAAGGTGGGATCGATGATCACCGGCTCCTTGAAGCTGCCGTTCCAGCTGGGCGCGTTGCTGCCCAGGATCAGCGAGTCGAAGTTCTCGTTGTAGCTGGTGATCGCCGAGGTGTTGTTGTTGGCGCCGGGCGTCGAGATCAGCAGCACGAAGTCGTGGTTGTTGTCGGTGTCGTAGCCGTCGCTCATGCGCGACCAACCGGACTCGTGGAGGTCGACGCTGGTGAAGTTGCCCCAGATGCCTTCGCCTTCGGCGCGTCCGGTCGGGAAGGTGGCGGGGTTCTCGTTCTTGTTGCGCTCGTAGACCAAGCTGTCGTGGATGACATCGAGGTTGTCGCGCAGGCTCAGCGTCTCGTGGTCGTTCTCGAGCAGGTTCGTCGCCCCGATCACTTGCGTGACGTTCGGCACCAAGGCCGAGCCGGCCACGAAGTAGCCGTTCGCGGGGATGAGACCGCTCAGCACGTAGTCGGGGTTGTTGTCGGGCACCGTCGTGCCGTCGGCGCACTCGATGCGCCAGCCGGTGATGTCGATCGGGAACGGAGTGCGGTTGTAGAGCTCGACGTACTCGCGATCATCCGTGCCGCTGTCGTCGTACTGGAACTCGTTGATCACGATCGGCGGCAAGATGATCTGGCCGCGGATCTCACCGCCCGGGAACGTGCCGCTGTGCACGTTCACGTAGAGGCCTTCGCTGCGCAGGTTCGCGACGTCGGCGGCGCTGAGGACGCCCGAACCGGTCCAGTTGTCCGGACCACCGGTGAGGCCGAAGACCACGGGGCCGTTCACACCGAAGGCGGCGCGGTGCACATGCGCCGCCGTCGCGCCGACGACGCCGGTCGTCGTGACCGAAACGCTGAGGGTGCTGGTCGCGGCGTCGAAGACGAGCGAGCCCGAGCCGACGGCCGTGCTCCCGTTCGGCGGCACTTCCTGTGCGCCGTTGATGTTGTAGGCGATGTAGCGCGACTGCGCGCTGGTGCCGCCGGCCAGTAGGGCGAGAGCGGCGAGGGCCGCGAGGGCCTTCGGAGCGGTGTGGATCAAGGGGACCTCCGGAGAACTGAATGGACGAGCTCCGCGCCCCGTGCACGCGCAGCCCGGGCGACGAGCAGGGAAGTGGCTCGCGGCGGGCGGGGGAGGCGGGTACGGCAGGCGGGAGGCGTTCGAGATCGTACCCGTCAAGGGGGATCTCGGGCGCCCCTAAAGTGGGGAACGAGGCTGTAAGACGAGCTTCCGCGTTCCGCGGTTCCCCAGCACGCGGGCGGAGCGGCTGGGAGACGAGTAGGATCCCGCGCTCCGACGTCCCGTGCCGCCGCCGATGAGCCCAGGTCCCGCCATCCGTCTCCTTGCCGTGTCCGTCGGTTCGCTCCTCGGTCTCGCGGCGCTCTTCGGGCTCGCCGTCGCGGGCCTGCGAACCCAGCTCCTCCTGCCGCTCGCCGCCGTCGCCGCGGCGCTGAGCTGGGTGCTGTTCGCGCCGTGGCGCCGCCGGGTCGGCGTTCTCGACCGGAACGTCGCCCAGATGTGCGCCGCGACCTGGGTCTGCGCGCTGCCCGGCGCGCTGCTCGTCGTGCCTTGGGTCGTGCGCGAAGGGGCCGCGGAGCTCGGTCTGCTGCCGCTCGCGCTCGCCGCCTTGGGCGCCGCTCTGGTCGGTGGCGCCACCGCCGCCGCGCTGAGCGGCTGGGCTCGCGGGCCGGGAGCGCTGCCCTTCCCGAGTGGTCAGGCCGTGGCCGAGATCCTCGAGGCGCCACGCCGCCCGGGTCTGCCTCGTGCCGCTCTCGCCGTGGGGACCTTCTTCGGCGCCGTCGCGGCGCTGAGCTGCGGCGGATTCTGGCCACCCGCGGCACACCCATCCTGGGGCGAGCTCCGCGTGCTCGAGCTCGGGCGCGCGCTCGGCGCCGACGCCTCCCTCCGCGTCGATCTCCTCTGCTCCGCGGGCGCTCTGGCGCTCGGCGTGTTCGTCGGGGCGCGCGGGCTCTTGCTCGCCTCCGCGGCCCTGTTGGCCGGAACCGTCTGGGCGCCGCACGCGCTCGAGAAGGGCTGGATCCGATTCCCCTCCGATGCTCCGGCCTGGCTCGCGCCGCTCGCGTTCGGCCTGCTCGGAGGCGCGGCGATCGGCGCTGTGCTGGCCGGCCTCCGCGGCGCCGGGATGGACGGCTTCCGTCGCTGCGTCGGCTGGAGCTCGCTCGCGCTGCTCGCGCTCGGCGCGTTCGCCGCGAGCGCCTTCCTCACGCCGGTCGTCACGCCGGCCGCCGCGTACCGTGCGTCGCGCTCGATCCCTGAGGCCAGCTTCTCCGTGCTGGAGCGCGAGGCGGCGGGCGGCTATGTCGCTTCGGTTCTCCCCGGCCCCGTGGAGGAGCGCTCGCTCGGAGAGCATGTCCCGCGCCGCGGCTCCGAGCCGATCCGCCTCCCGCTCGCCGATGGGATGCAAGCCGAGCTCACGCTCTATCCCAGCGAGGTCGCCGATCCCTCGCTGCCGCTGGAGGTCGGGCGGCACTTCCGCATCCAGCCGCCGGCGTTGCGCGAGCCCGGTCGATTCCTGCTCTTCGCGCCTCGGCGCGCGCGCATCTACGAAGACGACGAGCTCGAGCTCTCGGCGTTGGAGCGCATCGCCAGCGTTCCCGGAGGGTCGCTCCGCCCGGGATGGAACCCGCTGCCGGAAGGCGCGGGCATCGAGCGCGGCGCGGGCTTCTTCTTTCTCGGCGGCGATGCCGTGGAGACGGAGCCTCTGCGCTCGCTCGCGAAGTGGTGGACCTGCGCGCTCGGCCTCGAGCTGCCCCCGGGGGTGCGCGCCGAGCTCCTGCGTCCCGCAGGCATTCCGCTCGAGCAGCCTGCGCGCGTGCGCGACGACGCCGGAGTGCTCTTGCGCGTCTTCCACGAGCACGAGGGGAGTACGACGGAGCTCGCCCGCCACGACGTGGGCAAGGGCGTGTCGGTCTGGACTCCGCTCGCCGTGCCGGCGAATGCAGCGGCGGGGACGGGCGCGTTCCGCGTGATCTGCGGTCCGGGCGCCGTGCCGCCTGGGCAGCGCTCGCTCGTAGTCCAGAACGCCCTGCGCGTCTGGGAGCAGCATCGCTTCCTGCCTCTCGGCGCGGGTCGCCTAGGCGGCGAGCCGGGCGTGGAGCTCGGGCTCTTCCGCGCGCGGCCGATCCCCGCGTCGCGCTTCGATCGACCGCTGGAAGGCCTGGTCGTCGAGCTACCCGAGAAGCTCTGGGGCTCGGCTGCGCCGACGCGCGCCACGCTCGAGCTGCCGCGCGCTTCGGTGCGCGCCGGCGAAGCGCTGGCGAACGTGCGCGCGCTCGCGCCGTGCCCGCGCGAGCTCGAGCTTGGAGTACGCCTCGTCGAGATCGAGGAGGCCGGCCTCTGGCGCGATGCCTTCGAGATCGTGCTGCGGCCGCGCGGCTCCGAGGCCAGCGCGGGCGCGGAGCTCGCGACGGCGCTCGTGGAGGCCTCCGGCGAGAGCCGCGTGCCCTTGCGCTGGCGCGGAGCCGATGGACGCGCGCACGAAGCCCTCCTGCAGCGCGGTCGGGGCCAGCTCTACCCAGGGCGCTATCCTTCGGGGCGCAGCGGAGAAGCGCGGCTCGCGTTCCTCGTGCCAGGAGTGCGCTGCATCGCGCTCGCCGACGGCGATCTCGAAGGCGCATCTCCGCCGCGGTTGCGCGTCCTGAAGCTCGCCGCTCCCGAGGCGCGAGAGGCGCTCGGCCGCGTCGCCATCGCGGCGGATGGAGCTTGGCGCTCGCTGCCTTCGCCCGGAGCGCTCGCCGTGCATGCTCCGATCGCGCGAGTCGATCCGCGGCTCCTCGCCGTCGGCGCGCTCGTGCCCGCGGGCGAGCTCTTCCTCCTCGAGCCCGTCGCGGAAGCGCTGCGTCAGGTGCGCCCACGCGAGGGCTTCGGTTCCGAGCTGGGGACTGGGTTCCTGGCCAACGAACGCGGCCAACGGGTCGAGAGCGCGGCCGAAGACGCGGGCGGCGGGCTGCGGCAAGTCGCGCCGGGCCTCTTCGCCGATCCAGCGAGCCAGAGCTCGGCATCTTCTGCCGCTCCCAGCTTCGTCGGCGCGCTGCGCTCGGCGCTGCTCGCGCTGGCCATCGCGGCGCTCGCGGCGGTCGCGAGCCTGCTCATGGCCGGAGCGGGCGAGCTCCTGCCGTGGACCTTGCTCGGAGCCGTGGCAGCCGCGGGGCCGCTGCAGCTCGGAGCGACCGCGCTCGCGGGACCGCTCGCCGCCTTCGCCGCCATCGTCGCTGCGGCTCATGCCGCGGATCTGGGGCGGGATCTGCGTACCGGCGGCATCGTCGGAGCCACCGCGACGAGCCAGATTCGCCTGCGCTTGCTGCTCGGGCTCCTGGCGCCGGCGGTCGCCGTGATCGTCGTCGGCTGGATCGCTCTGAACCATCCCTACCTGCATTCGCCGCGCGCCCATGCGTTCGAAGGGCTGGCGCAGCGGATGTCCGATCTGCCGGAGCTCTATTTCTCGACGCCGCGCCTCGCGGCCGGCTCGCTCGCCGGAGGTGCCGCGGCGCTGGTCGGTTTCCCCGGGCTCGGCGTGCTCGCCGGCCTCGGGTTGCTGCTCCCGCAGGGCCTCGCGTTGACGATGGGTTTGGGAGCGCTGCTGCGCGTGCTGGCCGATCGCTGCTTCGCCGGCGGCGACGTGCGGAGCTGGCTCCTGCCGTTCGCCGCGGGTCTCCTCTTGGGTGAGCTCTGCGCCGGGCTCGGTGCCGCCGCCTGGCTCGAGCTCGCACGACTCGGGGGCTAGGCGATGGCGGGCATCGCGCTGAGGCGCCGCGAGGCGCAGATCGATCACGGGCTCGGCGGGGCGTTCTGGATCCTCGGAACCTGGCGCCTGCTCGAGGTCGTGGCCAGCGAAGGCGTGCTCTGGCCGCGCGAGCTTCGCGATCGCGCGGCGCTCTTCTTCGGTCTGGCGCTGCTGCTCGTCGGCTGTGCCGCGCTGCGCCGCGCGCGGCAGGTATGGCGCGAGGAGAGCGCGGAAGACGAAGCGCGCCTGCACGCGTTCCTGCGCCAGGCCGCGCAGGACTTGCGCCAACAGCTCGCAGGGCACGAAGCGCTGCGCGCCGAAGAGCTCGAAGCCTGGATTCGGCGGCGCTTCGAGCCGTGCCGCGAGCGCGCCAACTGCGCTTCGCACGAATCGCCGCGGCTCGCCGCCGCGCGTCGGCGCGCGCTCGCGCGCGCGGAAGAATCGCTACGCGCCGCGCGCGCCGCCCTGCTCGACGGGGACGATGCGCGCGCGCGCCGCGCTCTGGAGCCCGCGGCGTCGCAGCTACAGCGCGCCGCCGAGCCCGAGTAGCGCTCAGCGCGCCGGGGCGCGCTCCAAGCGCAAGGCCACGGCGTCGACGAAGCCGCGGCACGCGTGGACGCGGCGCGTGCAGACCAGCTCGGCCGCGGCGATCTCGGCGTCGATCACGGCCCACGGGATCCAGCCTTCGCGGTCTTTCCGCCGCACGCCGAGCCAACGCCGCAGCGCGCGCGTCGCGTCCTTCCAGGTGTGGTGCGGCGAGTAGACCGCGACGAGCGGGCCGCGCGTCACGCGCGCGAGCGCGCGCAGCACCTCGATCCGCTCCTCCGGCTCCAGGAGCTGTAGGAAGCGGAGGCAGATGGCCGCCTCGAAGCTCGCGTCGCGGAACGGCAAGGCGCGCACATCCGCCGCGACGCGCGGCACCCTCACGCCGCGAGGCGCTCGCGACCTCTCGGGCACGGCGCGCAGCATGTCGCGCGAGAGATCGACGCCGCACGGGCGCCACCCGCGCCCGACGAGGAGCTCGAAGAGTCGGCCGGTCCCGCATGGCAGGTCCAGCACGCGCGCTCCCGCGGGCAGCGGCTCGAGCGCGCGATGGACCGCGCGGAGCACGCGGGCGTTCGAGCGCCGGCCCTCGAGATCCGCGTAGCGCAGGTCGTAGCGCGCCACGATGCGTGGGTCGGCGTACTTCGCGCGGAGTCGCTCCATCTCAGACTCGGACCTGCGAGGAGAGAGGCGAACGGCGGTGCGTGGGCAGCGAGAGGCGCATCCTCGGAGCGTAGCCGAGGCCGTTCGTGCGGTGCGAGAACACTCCGCGCCAACGTTGGACCGACCGGGCCGTAACTTGGGGGCCGCCCGCTCCGTCGCCTTCGCGCGGGGCACCCGGAGCTTCGCTCGAGGCTCTCTCCGCAGCGGTGTCGCCCCCCGAGATGGAGGCGGCGCCGCGGCGCGGTAGGATCTCCGCCCTTCTGGCTAACGAACCCAAGGACTCTCCATGTTCGCCCTGCGCCGCAACTTCCTCCCCGCGAGCCTCGCTCTCCTGCTCGCCGCCACTGCCGCCACCGCCGCCCGCGCGGCCGTCTTCGCGCCGCACGGCTGGCTCGGCGTCACCCTGAACAGCGCCGAGAACGGCCCGCTCTCCGTCGAAGAAATCATGAAGGGCGGTCCGGCCGAAAAGGCGGGCGTGAAGGCCGGCGACATCATCGTGAGCTGGAACGGCGCCAAGGTGGCGAATCTCGACGATCTGCGCGCCTTCCTCGAGAAGACGAAGGCCGGCGACGAGGGCCTGCTCGGCCTCCGCCGCGGCGACAAGGAGGTCTTCGCCAAGGTCGTCCTCGGCGATCGCGAGAAGGCCCTCGAGGAGATGGGCGAAGGCGAGGAGGAGATGGTCGAAGAGGTGGAGATAGCCGAGATGGATCTCGACGACATCACCGAAGGGGAAGCCCCGCAGGACGAGGCCGTGGAGATTCGCCCCGCGCACAAGCCCGGCGGCGCCTTCCTCGGCGTGCGGCTCGAGCCCATCGAAGGTGGTGTCGCGATCTCCTCGATCGTCGAGGGCAGCCCGGCGGAGCGCATCGGCATGAGCGCCGGCGAAGTGATCCGCAGCATCGACGGCCACGCCGTCGAGAGCGCCGAGCAGGTCGTGATGGCGGTGCAGGCGAAGAAGCCCGGCGAGCGCATCGAGATCAAGACGACGAAGAAGGACGGCGACTCCACGAGCGAGTTCAGCTACGTGTTCCCGCTCGGCACCGCCCCGGCGGCTCCGCGCGCGATCCAGGTCGTGCCGGAGGCTCCGCTGGCTCCGGCGGCACCGCTGCGTCCGAGCCTCAGGATGCGCGTGCCCGCCGACTCGTCCGCTCCGCACGGCGGCGTCGCGCCGGGCACGGCTCATCCGGACATGCACGCGCAGCACGAGATCGCGGCCCTGCGCGCCGAGCTCGCGAAGCTGCACGCCGAGATGGCCGAGATGAAGGCGATGCTCGCGGAGATCAGCGCGCGCCTGAAGAAGTGATCTGCGCCGCGAGGCGCCCTGCGTCGCGCCCTCGCCCCGCTCCTGCGCGGGTCGAGGGCGCGACGCTTTTTCTCGCTGGGATTGGCTCGCGCCTCGGGCATCCTGGACGCAGCTAGGCCTGACCTGCATGAGCGACGCTGCCCTTCTCGACGCCCTTCTCGCCGCGGTTCTCTGCGCCGTGGTCCTGCTCGTCGCGTCCCTCGCGACCGGGCTGCTGCGCCGCCGGCGCGCGCATCTCCTCACGGTGGCGCTCTTCGTGCCGGCGCTCTTCATCGCGGTGTTCCTCGCCGAGCGCTACGGGCGGCGCTTCGAGTTCGATCCGGTCTGGCTGGAGATCCACCTCTCGCTGGCCTGGTCCGCGGTGATCTCCCTCGCCGGTCCGGTGGTGAGCGGCATCCTCTCGCTGAAGCGGGTGCGACCCCATCCGGCGCACCGCATCCTGGCGCTGCTCTTCACCGCGCTCGCGGTGGCGGCGGTCGTGACCGGCACGATCATGATCGCGGGGGCACGGCGGATCTGAGCCCCGGCGAGACGAGGGAGGCAAGCGCTCTCCCGCGCTTCCTGCCGGGCGGCGCGGAGCGTATACCTTGCGCTCGATTCCGCTCTCCGCTTCCTCGAGCCACGCCTTGATCCAGCTCCGCCGCCTCCTCGTCGCCACCGACTTCTCGGACGACGCTGCGCGCGCGCTGCGGTACGGCGTCGAGCTCGCGCGCAGCTTCTCGGCGCAGATCTTCCTCGCCCACGTGCTGGAGGAGGATCTCCTGCGCGTCCTGCCGGCGCTCCGCAAGTTCATCGACACGCAGAGCTTGGACCTCGGGCGCTATCACGAGGAGATCCGGAAGGGCGCGCTGCGCGCGCTCGAGGACCTCGCCTCGCGCCATCGCGTCGAGGGCGTCGCGATCGAGCCCGTGCTGCTCGAAGGCGGGAGCAAGGCGGCCGAGGAGCTGGTACGCGCCTCGCGCGAGCGCCGCGCCGATCTCATCGTCATCGCCACGCATGGGCGCGGCGCGCTGCGCTCCGCATTGATCGGCAGCACGGCCGAGAAGGTCGTGCGCACGGCGCCCTGCCCGGTGCTCACGATCAAGGCCGGCGGACAGCACTTCGTCTGAACCATCGCCCGCGGAGAGGAGCAGGAACGCATGTCGCAGAGCTTCAGCGCGCGCGTCGAGGCCGCCGGGCATCTCATCGACTCGGGGCTCATGTCGCGCATGCTCGCGTGCGTCCTCGAGAACGGCGGCAACTACACGATCCTGCGCTTCGACGTGGGCCATCGCGCCGAGGATGTCTCGGAAGCCGAGCTCGAGGTGCGCCACGACTCCGTCGAGAGCCTGCAGAAGGTGCTCGACAACCTCTCCGCGCTCGGCGCGCGCGTGCAGGGCCGCGAGGACGCGCGCGTCGCTCCGGCCCCCAAGGACGGCGTGGCGCCCGCGGGCTTCTACTCCACCACGAACCAGCGCACGCAGGTGCGCTGGAACGGCCGCTGGACGCCGGTCGAGAAGCAGCGCATGGACGCCGTGCTGGTGATCGAGGGCGAGCGGATCTCCTGCAAGAAGATCCGCGACCTCGTCGCCGGCGAGACGGTGGTCTGCGGCCACCTCGGCGTGCGCATCGAGCCCGAGTATCAGGCGCGGACGAGCGGCGACTTCAAGTTCATGGACAACGAGGTCTCCTCGGAGCGCGCCGTGCGCGTGCGCATCGCGCAAGTCGCGCGCTGGGCGCGCGAGGCCCGCGCCGCGCAGAAGTCGATCGTCGTCGTCGCCGGGCCCGTCGTGGTGCACACCGGCGGCGCCGAGCACTTGGAAGCGCTGCTCCGCGGCGGCTGGATCGATCACCTGCTCTCCGGCAACGCGCTCGCCGTGCACGATTGCGAGCGCGCGCTCTACGGCACCTCGCTCGGCGTCTCGCTCGAGACCGGCGTTCCCGTCGCCGAGGGCCACATGCACCACATGCGTGCGATCAACGCGATCCGCGCCGCGGGCTCGATCGCCGCCGCGGTGGAGCAGGGGATCCTGAAGAGCGGCGTCATGCACGCCTGCATCCAAGCCAAGGTCCCCTTCGTCCTCGCCGGCTCGATCCGCGATGACGGTCCGCTCCCCGACACGGAGATGGACCTCATCAAGGCGCAGGAGGCCTACGCGAAGGCGCTCGAGAACGCGGGCTTGGTGCTCATCCTCTCCTCGATGCTCCACGGCATCGGCGTCGGCAACATGCTGCCGGCCTGGGTGCGCACCGTCTGCGTCGACATCCACTCCGCGGTGGTGACGAAGCTGAACGATCGCGGCTCGTCGCAGGCGAGCGGGATCGTGACGGATGTGGGGCTGTTCCTGGATGTGCTGCGGCGAGAGCTCTGCGGCTGAGGCGAGCGCTCAGCGGTAGAGCATCTGCGCCGAGGCCGTCGTCGCCACATCGCTCGTCACGCGCAGCCAATACGCGTCGAAGCCGATCGGGAAGTCGTGCTCCACGCGCTTCCCTGCTTCGAGCGCGAAGCGGCGGTGCTCCACCCAGAGGCCCGTCCCCGCGAGGTCGATCTCGACGCTCAGCGTGCAGGCGCTCTCCGCTTGGAGGCGCAGGCGCTTCGCGTCGAAGCCGCTCACGAGGAAGGGATCGCTCGGCACGCCGGCCTCCACCGCGCTCTCGCGCCAGGGGCCGCCGAAGCCGCGGGGTTTGCCGAGCTGCCAGAGATCGTCGAGCGCGCCGATCCAGAGAGCCGCCGCGCCATCCGCGCTCTTCACGACGTGCTCGCTCGCGATCGCGTCCGCGCGTACCCCGCTCAGCACGAGCAGCCCGCGATAGCTCGCGAAGTCGTGCAGGTCGAACGCGTGCGTCGCGATGGGACGCATCTTGGCGAACCCGCCCGCGTTCTCCGCGGGGAGCTCATAGAAGGTGCCGCCGGCGTGGAAGAGATCGCGCTCGGTCGCGACTTCTCTGGCGACGCGCGGAAAGAGGACGTGGGCAGCGCGCGTCGCGGCCTCGGGGCCGCGCGGCAGGCGCCAGCGTCGGCCGGAGTCGTCGATGACGAGCAGCGAAGCGCCGTCGTCCTCGAGCACGCTGCGCGGGACCGCGACCTCTGACTCGATGTCGGCAGCGAGCGTCGGCTCCGCGGAGCGCGCGAGCAGGAGCTTCTCGTCGAGCTCGTAGGCGCCGCGCGTGGTGGCCACCGCGAGGGTCTTCCGCGCGCCGTTCCGCACGAGCAGCAGCCCGCCGAGCGGAGCGGTGGGGCTCGCTCGCGGCGCGAGCCCGGCGAAGATCGGCGCCGGCTCCGGCCCGCGCGCATCGCGTTCCGAGCCGTGGAAGCACGCGCTGAGGGTCGCGACCTCGCGATCGCAGCGCAGCCGCACCCAGATGCCCTCCTCGTCGCTCAGATCGATCCAGCGATAGGGCGTGTCGAGCTCCACTACGCGCAGGACCTCGAAGCTGCCGCGGCCTTCGCGATCGATCTCGATCGTGAGGCGCGGGGAGCGGCCTTCGAGCGCGCCGCGTCGGGCGAGGTGCAGCGCGAAGCGCTCGCAGCCGCTGCGGAGATACGGATCCGACGCCTCGTCCGCGCGCACCGTCTCGTCGAGCCAGACCGCGCCGCGCGCGAGCACCGGGCCGAAGCCCTCGAGGGCGGCGGGCTCGACGAACCACAGATTCGAGTGCGATGGGGGAGCGGCGAGCGAGCCCTTCGCGCGCCGCTTGTTCAGGAACTCGTTCGCCGCGCTGTCGTCGCAGCCGAAGGCGATGCGCTCGCCGAAGCGCGCGAAGTCGCCGATCACCTTCAGGTAGCTCGAGCGCGGACGGAGGCCCGCGGTCGCGTTGGCGCGAAAGCCGCGCGGGAAGGCGAAGAAGCTGCCGTGCATCGTCGCGAGCCACTCGTCGCCCGTCCCGATGTCGCGGATGCGCGGCCACTCGGTGTTCCAGCCGTGCGCGCCGTCGTAGCTGTGCGAAGCCTTCGGCAAGCGATAGCGATGCCAGGCTCCGCCGTCGAGCAGCATCAAGATCACCGAGCGATGATCGAAGCCGAGCGACCAGAGCGGATCGGTGTCCGCGGCGTTCCCCTCGAGGCCCCCCGGTCCGGTCACCTCCGTGAACTGCGCGCGCTGAACGATCTCGAAGTGCTCGGCGACGCCGTCCCAGCTCGCGAGCACGCCCGAGGGCACCTCGGGGCGGCGCAGCGCTTCGATGCCGTGCTCGCCGTTGTTGGCGTAAACGTAGCGCCCTTGCGCGGAGTAGAAGCCCTTGCCGTGATAGCCCGGCAGGTCGGCCTTGCGTCCGCCTCCGAGCTGCTCGTCGCGGAAGAGCTCGCGCACCTCGAGCGTGCGCACGTCGACCTCGTAGAAGCCCTCCTCCATCGTCGCGGTGACGATCTTCTCCGCCGGCTCGCGGAGATGGCGCGCCGTGCCGGTGTGGCGCCCGTACATGCGAGCGAACGGGATCGCGCGCACCGCACCCGCGCGATCGATCGCATAGGGGCCGAGGAAGAGCTGCTCCGACTCGCGGTGGATCAAGCGGTTGGCGCAGGTGCCTCCGATCGACTCCTCGCGCACGCGGAGCTCGAGCTCGGGCGTGATCTCGTAGAGCCGATCGCTCGAGCCCTTCGGCTCGTGCGGCGCGTAGGTGATCACCCAGAGCCGGCCTTGCCACGGGACCACCGCGCCGATTCCGCATTCGCCTTCGCGGTTGTAGAGCGCGAGATGCGGGTAGATGCCGCTTGCACTCGCGTGCTGCGCGACGAGGGGGGCGCTGCTCGCGGCGCAGGCGAGGGCGAAGAGGGCTGCGCGAGCGGCGGCCAGCGAGCAGAGCGAGGCGATGTCGCGGGTCATGGGCACCAGGACGGGGAGGGAAGGAGCGCACCGTAGCCGGGCTGTACCCCTCTCGGCCAGCGCGGCGACAGATGGTCGCAGAACGGCCCTCTGCGCTTGACCGGGACGGCCGAGCGGGCCTAGCTAAGCGCTTCGTCCCAGGGCTCTCGACCGTGGACCAGACCTCGCTCGCGCGTTCTTCCGGCGCGCCATCATCGCCTGCCTCGCGCCCCTGGCTGCAGCTCTTCGCGGCCTTGGGAGCGCTCTACACGCTCGTCGTGATCGCCGCTGGCGGCGTCGTCACCACGATCGGCGCCGGGCTCTCGGTGCCGGACTGGCCGACGTCTTACGGCACCTGGCTGGGGCCCGAGGGCTGGTACCAGATCTCCTCCGTGCGCGCCGAGCACGGCCATCGCCTGCTCGCCGCCGGCCTCGGCGCCTGCATCGTGGCCCTGGCGATCTGGGTGCACGTGATCGGCGAGCGCGCGTGGGTGCGCCACCTCGCGAAGGCGCTCTTCGTCGGCGTCTGCGTGCAAGGTCTGCTCGGCGGCCTCACCGTGCTGAACCTGATGCCGCTCATGATCTCCGCGACGCATGGCTGCCTAGCACAGGCGATCCTCTGCGGCGTCGCGACGATCGCGGTCGGCCTCACCAAGACCTGGGCGCGGAACGCGCCGCCGCGCCGCGAGGTCGAAGGCGGGGGCGGCACGCGCGCGCTCGCGTCCATCCTCTTCACGCTGGTCTTCGCGCAGCTCGTGCTCGGCGCGCTGATGCGCCACATGAAGGATCCGCTCGAGCCGGTGAACCCGCTCGCGATCGAGGACTTCCCGCTCATGTTCGGCGGACTCCTCCCGCCGCTCGAGGAGACGCCGGTCGTCGTGCACTTCCTGCATCGCCTGGGGGCGCTGCTGATCCTGCTGCTCGCGATCGCGCTCTTCCTGCGCGTCCGCAAGTGCCACGCCGCGGCCGCCGCGCTGGTGCGACCGGTCCAGGCGCTGCTCGCGCTCGTGCTGGCGCAGGTCTCGCTGGGCGCCGCCGTGATCTGGACGGCGAAGGACACGATCCCTACCGTGGCGCACGTCGCGACCGGCGCCGCCGTGCTCGCGACGGCCTGGGTCGCGGTTCTCTTCGCGTGGCGCGTAACGTCGCCGGCGCGCGCGAGGGCTGCGGCGGCCGCGCCACTCGCCGCGAGCGAGGCGCGCGCATGAGCTTCTCTCCGACCGCCGCCGCGCTCCCCGCGGCCTCACCGACCCTCATGCACGACGCGATCCAGCTCACCAAGCTGCGCCTGCTGCTCATGGTCGGCATCGTCACCGCCTCGGGCTACGCGCTCGCGGCGGGCGAGCGCTTCGCATGGCTGCAGCTCCTCGGCGTCGTGCTCGGCATGCTCGGCATCGGCGCGGCCGGCAGCGCGTTCAACCAGATCCTGGAGATCGAGATCGATCGCCGCATGCCGCGCACGGCAGAGCGCCCGATGCCCGCGGGCCGCGTGGCGCCGAACCACGCGCTCGCGCTCGGCGCCTGGTGCGGCAGCCTCGGCGCGTGCCTGATGCTCTGGACCTGCGGCCCGCTGCCGACGGCGCTCGCGCTCTTCGCGTTCGTCCTCTACGTCGCCGTCTACACGCCGCTGAAGGCGCGCACGACGTGGAACACCTGGGTCGGCGCGATCCCTGGCGCCCTGCCGGTGGCCGTCGGCTACGCCGCGGGCGGCGGCGATCCGCGCGCGATGTGGCTGCCCGCGCTCGTGCTCTTCGGGCTGATCTTCCTCTGGCAGATCCCGCACTTCTTCGCGATCGCGTGGCTCTACCGCGCCCAGTACGCGGCCGCGGGCCTGCGCATGCTGCCGTGCACCGACGCGAGCGGCCATCTCACCGGCGATCACGCCGTGCTCCACGCGCTCGCGCTCGTGCCGCTCTCCTTCGCGCCGTGGGCGCTCGGGCTCAGCGGTTGGATCTCCGCGCTCGTGGGTGGCGCCTTCTCGCTGCTCTATCTCCTGGCCTCGATCCGCTTCCGGCTGCGCCGCGACGATCCCTCCGCGCGGCTCCTGCTGCGCAGCTCGCTGCTCTATCTCCCGGCGCTCTTCCTCGCCCTCGTCGGCGACGCGGCGCGATGAGCGAGAGCCCCGCGCGCGACGCCTCCGCCACGCGCGGCTTCTCGCCCGCGGTGTGGATCGCGGCCTTGGTCGCGATCGCCGGTGCGAGCGCGGCGTTCCTCACCCTGGCGCGCGGCAAGCGCGAGGCGCGCGAGAGCGCGAGCCCGAGCGAAGCGCCGCGGCGCCTCCCCGACTTCGAGCTCGAGTCGATGACGGGGGCGAAGGTCACCGCGGCTGCGCTGCGCGGTCGCCCGTGCGTGGTCGAGTTCTTCTTCACCACCTGCCCGATCTGCGCGCTGATGAACCAGGGCTTCCAGCGCCTGCAGCGCGAGCTGCCGCCCGAGGTGCGCTTGGTCAGCATCACGGTCGATCCCGAGCACGACACGCGGGAAGCGCTGCAGGCCTACGCCGCGCGCCACGACGCCGATCCCGCGCGCTGGCTCTTCCTGCGCGGCGAGCTCGATACCGTCTGCGACGTGATGGAGCAGGGCTTCGGCTACCTGCGCGCCGCGAACCCCGCGATGCACTCGCTGCGCTTCGCCTTGGTCGACGCCGACGGCGAGCTGGTGAGGACCTATGCGCCCATCGAGTTCGGCGAGGGCGACGAGAAGTCGCTCTCCGAGGCCGAGCTCGGCGCTCTCGTCCGCGACGCGCAGCAGCTCCTCTCTCCACGCTGAGGAAAAGTCACACCGTGCTCCTCTCGCCCGCCTTCGCTCTCCTCGCCTCGCAGACGCCTTGGCTGCCGCCGACGAACGCGGCGCTGAACGCCACTTCGGCGCTGCTCGTCACCGCCGGCCTGGTCGCGATCAAGCGCGGCAAGCAGGAGCTCCACGCGCGCTTGATGTGCGCCGCGATCCTCGCCTCCTCGCTCTTCCTCGTGGGCTACCTCGCGAACCTAGCGATCAACGGCACGACGAAGTTCCCGCACGAAGGCTCCGTGCGCGCGCTCTACTTCGCGATCCTGCTTTCGCACACGCTGCTCGCGATGGCCGTCCCGCCGCTGGTGGGCGCCACGGTCTACTTCGCGTGGAAAGGCCGCCTCGCGAAGCACAAGCGACTGGCGAAGTTCGCCCTGCCGATCTGGGCCTACGTCTCGGTGACCGGCGTCGTGATCTATGCGATGCTGCACCACCTCTGAGCGCGCCCCTGGCGAGCTCTGCCTCCCCTCGACCTGTCACCCTCGACCTGCGCGCATGTTCTTCGCCCTCCGCTGCACCGCTCTCGCTTGCGTGACGCTGCTCCTCGTCGCTTGCGACAAGGATGCTTCCTCGGGCACCGTCGCCGTCGACCCCAACGCGCCGCGCCACACGCCGGCTCCCGCGACGCACGGCACGATCCGCGTGCGCGTCGAGCTCGAAGGCGAAGCTCCGGTCCCCGAGCCGATCCGGATCACCGCCGATCAGCAGACCTGCGAAGCCGCCCTCTTCACCGAGCGCTGGGTGGTGAAGGACGGCAAGATCGCCAACGCCTTCGTCTTCATCGAGTCGCCCCTCCCGGCGATGAACTACCCCGACGACGCCCCCGTCGTCCTCGACCAGAAGCAATGCCGCTACGTCCCGCACGTCGCCGGCGTGCGCGCGGGCCAGCTCGTGAAGGTCCTGAACTCCGACCCGACCTATCACAACGTCCTCGGCACCCCGAGGAAGAACGAGCCCTTCAACATCGGCATGGCCCAAGGCCAGGACCCGCTCGAGTTCCGCTTCGCGAACGCGGACAAGATGAAGCTCGTCTGCTCCGTGCACCCGTGGATGGATGCCTGGCTGCACGTGGTGCCGCATCCCTTCTTCGCGACGAGCGGTGAGGACGGTGTCGCCGAGCTGAAGGGTGTTCCGGCGGGCGAGTACCAGATCCAGATCTGGCACGAAGCGCACCAGAAGGAGCCGCCGAAGCGTTCGGTGGTGGTGAAGGCGGGGGAGACGACGGAGATCGTGGTGAAGCTGGCCGCGCGCTGAGCTCGCGCGCTGCGGCGCATCGGAGCTTCGAGCAAGACGCTTCGTCGTCGAGCACGACTCACGGCTTCGCTCGCGCGACGACCTCGTGCCGTTCGGCCGCCCTGGCAGCCTGCCCAAGAGCTCATTCGGGCTGGCGAACGCGTCTCGGTCAGCTCGGCATCGTCGCCGGAACCTCGCTGAAACACCCGCTTCAGCGCAGGTTCCTGCGCCTCGGCGAGGCGACCTCGGAATCGCGCTTCCAGCGCCCCTGCGCGCCGCTCCGCGGAATCCTGTTTCCGCGTGCCACTTCTCGCGTCCCGCGTGTCGTGGCCTTGCGACGCGCTGCTCGCGAGCCGAGAACGCCCATGTCCGAACGACCTCTACCTCCGAATGCCCGATGGTCCGGTCGACGCATGTCGCCGGAGGAGCTGCGGCTGCGCAATGCGCGGTATGAGCGGCGACGGCGCAAGCGCCGCCTGGTCTCGCTCGGTGGGCTCGCGCTCGGTGCGCTGCTCGCGTTCGAGTTCGCGCGTTGGTGCGCGTCGAGCGCGGAGGCGGAGCGCGGGGCGTTGCGCGAGGTGCCGGCGATCGCTGCGCGTGCGCAGGCGGGGGAGCCGCTCGGGCCGGATGAGCGCACGGCGCAGAGCGCGTTCTGCCGTTACTGGGGTGCTCTGCAGCGCGAGCAGAAGCTCCAGCTCCTCGAGGCCGCGAAGCAGGCGCGGAGCGAGGACCTGCTCGGGTTCCTGCTCGAGATCAACTGGTTCTGGTCGCCGCGCGAGGCGGACTTCGACGTCGCGCGCGGGATGCTCGATGCGCTCTATGCCTGCAGCGATCGGCACGTCGACGTGGCGCTCTTCGTCTGTCAGCAGGTCGCGTTCGCGACCTCCAACTCCAGGGTGCGAGCTCATGCGCAGCGCTATGTGGCTGCTCTGGTCGAGCGTCGTCTGCGCCTCGGGCGCTGAGCGCGCCCTGGCGCACGGCGGGATCTCGATCGAGGAGGCGCCGGCGGGGCAGGCGCTGCGCTTCGATCTCTGCGCCGAACGGCCAGGCCTCTACGAAGTGAAGGTCCGCGTCGAGAAGCCGGACGGCAGCGTCGCCGTGCTCAGGCCCGAGCGTGTGACTTGGCCGCGGCCGGCGCGCGAAGGGTTCTACGGTGGTCCTGCGCTGCCGCGCGACAGCGGTGGGGGGACGATCGTGGTCGAGATCTTCGAAGTGTCGACGGGGCAGCGGCTCGCGACTGGGGTCGCGCCGATCGCGTTCTAGCGAACGACGCCGCGCGCCGCCGCGACCTCGGGGATCGCGGCGGCGCGCGGCGCGCGCGCGGGATGCGCTGGCTCAGTCCCTCCGCATCAGGCGCTGCACGCTGAGCTTGCCGCTCACCGCGCAGGGACGTCGGCCGAGCTGGCGGACGTGGACATCGAAGTGCTTGCCCTGCGCGAGCAGGCAGCCCTCGACCTCGAAGCGGAAGCTCGCCGCGTCGCAGACCGTGCGTTGGAAGACGGCGATGCCGGTCTTGCGATGGCGCACCGTGATCTCGACCTCGCGACCGCTGAGGCAGGGCGCCCAGAGGAGCGTCGCACCGCCGGCGGCGTCGACCTCGAACTCGCGCTCGACGCAGGAACCGCGCTCGGCGGCGAGCTCGACGTTCATCGTCTTCGTGCGCCATTCCAGCTTCGGGCGATGGAGGCTCGCGGCGGCGGCATGGCCGAGGGGCAGGGCGAAGCAGACGAGGGCGGCGAGGGCGCTGTGGATGGCGGTGCGCATGGGAATCCTCCAGGTGGGGCTCGAGGTCTCTCGAGCGATGGGGCCCCGAGATCGCAAGCGCCGGACCAGGGGCCCCAGATCGTCGCAAGTGCCAGCGATCACGAGGGTTCAGTGCGCGGTGCCGGGCGCCGCGAGAGCCGCCTGTCCCGCGCAGGGGACGCGAGAGGCGGGGCGAACGGAGACACGCGCGGATTACCCGCGCCGCGCCGGGAGCGGAGGGCGAACGCGGCGCTCGGGGCGAGGACTCCTCCCTGCGTGGGGCGAGCGCGCGCGCAAGTTCGCGTCGCACGACCGAGCCCCGCGACACGCTGGAGCGATGCCATGCGTATCCTCGCGCTTCTCCTTCCTCTCACCTTCCTCCCGCTCATGAGCTGCTCGAACGACAAGGCTGGCGATGCGAAGTCTCCATCCACGCCGAGCGCGGTCGCGGCCGACCACAGCTCGCCCGAGAAGGCGGTGGCGACGCTGATCGCCGCATGCGCGCGCGGCGACAAGGCCGCCGTCGGCGCGTGCTTCCATCCCGAGGCCGCGGGCGAGTTCAAGTCGCTGCTCGACGGCTCGGTGAGCGAGAAGGACTTCCGCGGGCTCTGCGAGATGTTCGCCGGCGCGCGCGTGCTTCTCGTCGAGGGCGAAGCGGTGAAGGTCCAGCTCAGCAAGCGCGAGGAGACGCTCGCGATGAAGCAGGACGGCGAGGCCTGGAAGGTGCTCGACTTCTGAGCCGATGCCCGCCGCGCCGAGCGCAGGGCGCGCCGTGGCGCTTCCGCGTGCTCAGCGCGGCAGCAGCGCCACGCGGGCGCGCTCGGCCTCGAGGCCGTAGGAGACGAGCGCCTTGCGCTCGCTCTTCTGCACCGCGTCGAAGTCCGCGCGCGTGCGCATGCCGCGCCAGCCTTCGCGCAGCAGGACCTGCGCCGTCGGGCCGCCGAGCGGGTTCCCCGGCCCGAGCAGGATCACGACGTCGGGCGCGAACTCGCGCAGCAGCACGCGCACGGTGGCCGAGTAATCGAAGGTCTCGGTCACTTGATGGCCGAGCGTGTACTCGCACAGCGCCTGCGGATCCGCGCTCCACGGCGACCAGAGAAAGCCGCGGCCGTCGACGAGCGGGAGCTCGGGGGCGCTCCACGGCAGCTCGGCGAGCTCTTCGAGCGCGCGGGCGGAGACCTCGCGCAGCAAGCTCGTGTGGAAGGGGCCGTGCATCGCGAGGCGCAGCGGATACTTCTTCGCGCCGCGCTCGAGGGGCGGAAGCGTGGCGAGCGCCGCTTGGATGCCGGCTTCGGTGCCCGCGAGCACGGCGTAGCCACCGAGCTCGATCGAGCGCGCGAGGGCTTCGTCGCCGTGGCTCGCGCGCACCGCGTGGAGCGTCCCCTCGAGCGCGGCCTCGAGCTCGGCATCGGGGAGCCAAGTGCTCTCGTCGATGCGCGGGTAGAGAATCTGCCCGCCCGCGACGCCGGCCTGCAGGCGCGCCATCGTCTGGATCAGGCGATGCGCGTGCTCGGGCGGCAAGGCACCCGCGACGCCGAGGGCCGAGTACCAGCCGAGCGAGTTCCCGCCGACGCCGACGATGTCGAAGTGCGCACGCAGCGCGAGCGAGTCGAGGAAGCTCGTGGCGTAGATCAGCGCGGAGGCGTTCTCGCCCTTCAGGTGCGTCGCCGGGCGGAACGGCGGCTGATCGAGGTCGCGCAGCAGCGGCAGACCCGCGGACTCGCGCTCCGCGTCGAAGGTCGCGATCCAGCCCTGCGCGAGATCGCGCAGCTCGGGATCGGCGTCGTGGCGGCGCAGCGCGCCCTGCTCGGCCGCGGTATAGGAACCGCGGCCCGGGGCGATCACGACGGCGGTCGGTCGGCCGCTGCTCATCGCGTCACCTCGGCGCGCGCGTCGTGCGCTCGTGGCGACGCGCTCGCTCGGCGATCGAGCAGCGCGCGCGCGGCCTCGAGGATGCTCTCCTTCGACGGCGAGACGAGCGGCGCCGCGGGGCCGAGCGGGACGAAGGTGTCGGCGGCCGTGTGACGCGCCGCGAGGACGCTGCCACCCGTCCGCTCGTAGAGCGCGCTCATCAAGGCTTCGGAGACGCCGCCGCTCGTCGCGCGCGCTTCATCGACGAAAAGCACGGTACCGGCAGAGGTGGCTTCGCGGACGACCGTGTCGAGGTCGAGCGGCAGCAGCCACTGCAAGTCGACCAGGCGTACCTTGATGCCGCGCTCGCGCTCCAGGATCGCGGCGGCTTGGCACGAGAGATAGAAGCCGTTCGCGTAGGAGACGATCGCGAGAGCAGCGCCGTGCTCGGGGCCGTGCACGCGCGCCTTGGCGAACTCCGCCGCCTCGCCGAGCGGCGGGTAGGGGAAGAGCCAGCCGCCGTCGCCTTCCTCGTGCAGGTCGCGCACGGGATACATCGCGATCGGCTCGACGAAGAGCACCACCGCGCCTTCTCTCACCGCGAGCGCGGCACAGGTGCGCAGCAAGCGCACCGCGTCGTCGCCGCGCGAGGGCGTCGCGACGATGATGCCCGGGATATCGCGCAGCGCGCCGATCGAGTTGTCGTTGTGGAAGTGGCCGCCGAAGCCCTTCTGGTAGGAGAACCCCGCGATGCGCACGAGCATCGGGTTCTGATACTGGCCGGCGGAGAAGTACTGCAGCGAGGCCGCTTCGCCGCGGATCTGATCGCAGGCGTTGTGGAAATACGCGAGATACTGGATCTCGGGGATCGGCAGCATGCCGATCTGCGCGAAGCCCGACGCCATGCCGAGGATCATCGTCTCGTCGAGCAGCGTGTTGAACACGCGGCCCAAGCCGAAGGTCGTCGCGAGCTCGGCGGTGACGCCGTAGACGCCGCCCTTCTTCGCGACGTCCTCGCCGAAGAGCAGCGTGTGCGGGTACTTCGCGAAGAGCTCCTTCAGCGCCTCGTTGATGCGCGTGCCGAGCGGGCGGGGCTTCGCCTGCTTCTCAGGCAGCTTCGACTCGCCGCCGAGCGCTTCCGTGCGCGCGGCGCGGTGATCGGTGCGCGCCGCTTCCTCGCGAACGCCTTCCGGATCGCGGTGCCGGAGCGCCTCGTTCACTTGCTCCAGGGTCGTCAGCTTCGGGCGCGTACGCGCTTCCTGCGAGGCGCGCGCGACGCGCTGCTCCATGCTGCGGTAGAGCGCGAGGATCTGCTCGCGCGTGAGCAGCCCGCGTTCGAGGATCGCACGCGCGCTCGCGAGCAGCGGGTCGAGCGCTTCGGAGGCCTCGATCTCGGCCAGGTCGCGGTAGCCGCTCTCGATGTCGCTGCCAGCGTGGCCGAGCAGGCGCACCGTGCGCAGATGCAGGAAGGTCGGGCGCCGCGTCGCGCGGCAGTGCGCGATCGCCGCCTCGCTCGTCGCGTACGCATCGACGAGGTCGAGGCCGTCGCCGGCGAAGTAGTCGATGCCGGGGCGCTGCGAGAAGTTGCGCGCGATCCAGCCTTGCGGCGTCTTCACCGAGATGCCGATGCCGTTGTCCTCGCAGAGGAAGAGGATTGGCGTGGGCAGGCGTTGGTGGCTCGCCCAGCTCGCGGCATTGAACGCGGTTTGCGCGCTCGCGTGATTCGTCGACGCGTCGCCGAAGGTGCAGCAGACGATCGCGTCGGCGGGCAGCGGGCACTCGAGGCCGAGGCGATGCGCGCGCTCCAACCCGAACGCCATGCCGACTGCCTTCGGGAGATGCGAGGCGATCGTGCTGGTCTGCGGCGGGATCCACAGGCGCTTCGAGCCCCACACCTTGTGCCGTCCGCCCGAGGTCGGATCTTCCGCGCTCGCGCAGAAGGAGAGCAGCGCGTCGAAGAGCGGCGTCTCGCCCGGCGTCTTCATCGCACGCGCCATGACGAACGCGCCGGAGCGGTAGTGCAGCAGCGCGGGATCGGTGATCTCGAGCAGATGGCCCACGACGGCGTTGCCCTCGTGGCCCGAGCTGCCGATCGTGTAGAAGCCGATGTTGGCGTTCTTGAGGCGCCGCGCCTCGAGGTCGAGCAAGCGCGAGAGGAGCTGCGCCTCGAACAAGCGGATCAGGCCACGCCCGTCGAGGGAGTGCTCTGGGCGCAGCAGGGCATCGGGATCGGCAGCGCGCGGCTGCGCTCCGAACCCCTGGATCAGCGCGAGCAGGTTCTGCTCGACGACGGCTTCGCGGCGAAGGCTCATGGCTGGTTCTCGAGGGGCGGGAACATAGCACGCAGGGCGGTGCAGCGTCTCCAACGCGGCGCTCTCGGCACGCGCGGCCGCGGCTCCTCCCGCGCGGCTCCGGAACGACTTCGGAAAGTCGTGTGACCTTCTTCGCCGAGCGCGTCCTCGGGGGCGAACGAAACGGGTTCGGACCGCGGGTCCGGCACGACGAGCAGGATGGAGCGGGGACTCCATGGACGGGTGGGGGAACGAGGTAGGCGAAAGCGGGGCCGCGCGCCGCGCCACGGCGGAAGAGGTGCTCGTCGAGCATCGCGCCGTGCTGGTGCGCTACGTGCTCAAGCTCTCCCGCGACGAGCACGTCGCGGAGGACGTCGCGCAGGAAGCCATCCTGCGCGCGCTGGAGGGCCGGGGCTGTCCCGAGGACGCCGAACGCGCGCTGCGTTGGCTGAAGCGCACGGCCTATCACTTGTGGGTCGACGTGCTGCGCCGGCGCAGCCACCGCGAATCCCTGGGCGACGGTGACGAGTGGCTCGTCGCCGAAGCGGGGTGCGCGGTGGACGAGCGCGAGGTGCGTCTCGGCGAGACCACGGTCGATTGGGAGTGGCTGCAGCAGGAGCTGCCGCGCGCGATCCACGGCGTGCCGACCTCGTATCGCGATCTGATCCGCCGGCGCTATGTCGGCGGCCAGAGCTGCCGCGTCATCGCTTCTGCCGTCGGGCTCACCGTCGGCAGCGTGAAGACGCGCCTCTACCGCGGCCGCAAGGTCCTGCGCCGAGTCCTGCACTCGCGGGCGCGCAGCCGTGATCTCTACGTCCCGCGTGCGGGAAAGAACTCGGGAGGAACCCGAACATGAGTTGGATGCATCGATCCGGATGCGCGCTCGGCGCGCTGCTGCTTCTCGGTAGTCTGGTGCTCGGCGCGGCCGCGCAGGAGCCCGCGAGCGACGCCAAGGCGGCGATCGCCGCGGCGGCCAAGGTCCAGCAGGAGGCGCGCGGCAAGCGCGGCGAGGAGCGCACCGCGATCCTCGAGCGCGCGGTGACCGCGTTCGACCAGGCGGCGAAGGACTTCGCCGGTGACAAGGTCGCGAGTCAGGAGGCGCTGTACCGCGGCGCCGGGATCCTGCGCGGCCTCGGCCGCAACGAAGAGGCGCGCGAGCGCTACGAGCGCGCCGTCGAGCTCGGCGCGGTGAAGGCGAACACGGCGCGCTCGATGCTCGAGCTCGGGCATCTCGCGCGGCGGCGCAGCGATGTGGCCGGTGCGAAGGGCTGGTACGAGCGCGTCGCGAGCGAGTTCGCGACGCTGCTGCCGTACCGCGACGACGCGCTGCTCTGGCTCGGGAAGCTCTTCCGCGACCAGGGGAACCAAGCCGCGGCGCGCGAGCGCTGGCAGCCGGTGGCCGAAGGCGGCGAGAGCGCGAGCGATCGCATCCAGGCCTTCGATCTCATCGCGCGCTCGTGGCTCGCGCAGAACGACGCGAAGCAGGCGACGGCGGTGATCGCCGCTTGCGACGAGGCGTTCCGCGAGCTCGCCACCGAGGACCACGCCGAAGGGCGCCGCATCGCCGGGGCCTTGGAGCGCATGCGCTCGCGTGCCGTGCTCGAGAAGGCCTCTGACGGCGCGGGGGACACGGAGGGCGACGGCGCGGAGGAGACTCCCGCGCCGAAGCCGAAGGGCTCTGGGGATCGCGGCAAGCGTTGAGGCACGCTGGCTGCGAGGGGCCGCGGGCGGAGCGTTGCTCGTCAGCGCTTCGCCCGCAATTCTTCTCAACGACGCTCGTGGGCTCGCTCGCGTGCGCGAAGCGGAGCACTCTCGCCCCGCTAGTCCGCCGGATTCACGGGCGCGCAGCCGATCGCGTAGTAGGTGAAGCCTTCCTTCTGCAGCGTCTTCGGCGAGTAGATGTTGCGCCCATCGAAGATGATCGGCGTCTTCATCAGCTCGCGCATCTTCTCGAAGTTCGGACGGCGGAACTCGTTCCACTCGGTCACCACGATCACCGCGTCGGCGCCGGGGAGAGTGTCGTAGGGGCGCTGGTGGTACTCGATGCGCTCGCCGAAGACCTTCTTCGCTTCCTTGATCGCCTCGGGGTCGGTCGCGCGGATCTTGGCGCCCGCGGCGAGCAGCTCCTCGATCACCGTGACCGAAGGTGCCTCGCGCATGTCGTCGGTGCGCGGCTTGAACGAGAGCCCCCAGATCGCGAAGCTGCGTCCCTTGAGATCGTCGCCGAAGCGCTGCTTCACCCAGCTCACGATCTTCCTCTTCTGGCGCTCGTTCACTTCCTCCACGGCCTCGAGCACGCGGAATTTGTAGCCCTTGCTCGCGGCCGTGCGGACGATCGCTTGCACGTCCTTCGGGAAGCAGGAGCCGCCGTAGCCGAGGCCGGGGAAGAGGAAGGCCGAGCCGATGCGCGAATCGGAGCCGATGCCCTCGCGCACGCGGTTCACGTCGGCGCCGACGAGCTCGCAGAGGTTGGCGATCTCGTTCATGAACGAGATGCGCGTCGCCAGCATGGCGTTCGCCGCGTACTTGGTCATCTCGGCGCTCGCCACGTCCATCGTGATCACCGGGTTGCCGGTGCGAACGAAGGGCGCGTAGAGCTCCTTCATGATCTCGGCGACGCGCGGATCGGAGGTGCCGATCACGACGCGGTCGGGCTTCATGAAGTCCTCGAGCGCGGCACCTTCCTTCAGGAACTCGGGATTCGAGACGACATCGAAGTCGTGCTCGGTGACGCTCGCGATCGCGCTGCGCACGAGCTCGGCCGTCCCGACCGGCACCGTCGACTTGTCGACGATGATCTTGTAGCCGTTCATCGCCTTGCCGATCGAGCGCGCGGCGGCGAGCACGTACTTGAGGTCGGCGCTGCCGTCCTCGCCTGGCGGCGTGCCGACGGCGATGAACTGGATCAGCGACTCCTTCACCGCTTGCTCGACGTCGGTCGTGAAGCGGAGCCGGCCGTCCTCGACGTTGCGCTTCACGAGCTCCTCCAAGCCGGGCTCGTAGATCGGGATCTGCCCCTCTTGGAGCATCTTCACCTTGCGCTCGTCGATATCGACGCAGATGACGTCGTTGCCGCTCTCGGCGAAGCAGGTGCCGACGACCAAGCCGACGTATCCGGTTCCCAGGACGGTGATCTTCATCGGGTCTCGAACAGGAGGGAGGGGGGCTGCACTGCCGGCCGCCGCGACGAGAGGGCTCGCGCGAACGCACGCGTGGAGCCTAGCCGCTCCCTATAGGGGGCGACCGAGCACCTGTCCACGCGCGACGCCTCGCTGGGAAACCCTTCCGTGCGCCGACCCGCTCTTTTCGCGTCGTAGGGCGGCTCGTACACTGCGCCGCCCCGCCTTCATCGGGTGGATTCGCCCGGGCGATTAGCTCAGTCGGCTAGAGCGCCTGCCTTACAAGCAGGATGTCGGGGGTTCGAGTCCCTCATCGCCCATCTCGAGAACGCGCCACGCCGCGCAGAGGGGACGCGCTAGGTCGCCTCTCGGCAAGGGTTTACGAGCGCAGGCCTGCTCCCAGTCACGCGGCAGGGACGCGCTCGGGGCCGCCGCTCTCTCCGAGGGAGGTGCGGCGATCCGCGCCTGGCTGGGGCGTCATCGAGTCCGACCGACGTCGACGCGGGCCGACGTCGACTCGGGCCGATATCGACTCGGGCGGCCCTCGCCTCGGGCCGTCGTCGATGCGGACCAGCGCTCAGCGCTGCAGCGCGATGCGGACCTCGAGCTGCTGTCCCTCGACGAGCTCGAGGCGCGCGTCCTGGAAGCGCGGCGGGCCGAGGAAGGCGCTCGCGTTGTTCGAGACGCCCCAGGGCTCGATCGGCAGGCCGAGCCAGTTCTTGTCGAGGGTGCCGCTCGCGTTCTCGTCGTGGAACGCGGCTACCGCGAGCGGTCCCGCCGGCAGGTCATCGAACACGGCGCGCACGGACGAGCCCGAGATCGGCACGTGCTGCCCGCGCGCCGCGCGCTCCGAGGCATCGGGGAAGCCCTCGGAGCGGAAGAAGAGCGCCAGGAAGAGCTCGCCCTTCTCGGAGGCGAAGCCTTCGACCGTCACGGCGAGCGACGCGGTGCCGCGCGGGGACGACGCAGGATCGGGTAGCGCCGGCGGCGGGGGAGCCACCGGATCCGCGCTGCAGGCCGCGAGGGCGGCGCAGGCGAGGAGCGCGCTGCGGCGGAGCCGAATCGTGCACGCTCGCAGGGTCATCGCGCGGCCTCCTGGAAGCACGGCAGGATCTCCTCGGGGAACCAGAGCGCACGCTCCTCGCGCGCGGCGCGCGCCCTGGCGCGACCGCGTCCTCGCGCGGGCAGCTCCTCGAGGACGCCGATCGCGGCTCGTGCGACGTGCAGCAGCTTCTCGTGCAGCGGCACCACCGCGCGTCCGAGGGTCACGTCGCATCCGCGCCGCTCGACCCGGCGCCCGATCGCGGCGTAGACGCGCCGGGCGGTTCGGATCGAGAGCGCGGCTCTCCACGGCAGCACGGCGATGCCGCAGTCCCCCGACACGTAGTACGCATCGGCCTCGCGCAGCAGCGCCCGCACCGCGCGCGCCATCGGCGCCACCGCGTCCGCGGGGAAGGGCCGGCCCAGGTGCTGATGCAGATCGCGGATCCCCGCGGCGCGCAGCAACTCCTCCGGCACGTAGAGTCGGCCCATGTCCCAGTCCTCGAGCACGTCACGGCAGATGTTCGTGAGCTGCATCGCCATGCCGAGGTGCGCTGCGCGGCGCAGCGCCTCGGGATCGCGTACCTCGAGCGTCGGGCACATCATGAGCCCGACGACGCCCGCGACGCGGAAGCAGTAGCGCAGCAGCTCGTCGCGCGTCGAGTACCACGCGATCTCGCAGTCCATCTCGAGGCCGGCCAAGAGCTCCTCGGGCAGCGCGCGCGGCAGACCGCGCTCGCGCACGACCGACTGGAACGCGCGCAGGATCGGCTCGGCGAGGATCTCGCCGCCGTAGATCGAGTCGAGCTCCTGGTGCAGGCGCCGCAGCGACGCGCGCGCCTCCGCATTGGTCGCGAGGTCGACGGTGTCGTCTGCGCGTCGGCACCAGGCGTAGAGCACCGCCGCCTCGTCGGCCTGGCGCCGCGGCAGCAGCTTCGCGGCCAGCGCGAAGCTCTTCGAGTTCTGCGCGATGCTCGCGCGGCACGGGGCGACTTCGCGGGTCACGATGCGTAGTCCTCGAGCACGAGCGCGGCGGTGGCCTTCGCCGAGTTCACGACGCCGGGAACGCCGGCGCCGGGATGCGTGCCCGCGCCGACGAGATAGAGGCCCTGGATCTGCGCGTCGCGATTGTGCGGGCGGAAGTAGGCGCTCTGCGAGAGACGTGGCGCGCAGGAGAAGGCCGAGCCGTGATAGGAGCGCAGCTCGTCGCGGAAGTAGGCGGGCGTCAGCCAGCGCTTCACCACGACGTGACGGCGGAGATCGGGGAGCTGACTCTCCAGGGCCGCGAGCAGCTTCTCCGCGTACGGCGCGGCCTCGCGCGACCAATCGATCGGCGCGTTGCCGAGGTGCGGCACCGGCGAGAGCACGTAGAAGGTGCCGCAGCCTTCCGGCGCGAGCGAAGGATCCGTGACGGTCGGCGAGTGCAGGTAGAGCGAGAAGTCCTCCGGCAGCGCGGCGCCGTGGAAGATCTCCTGCAGGAGCTCCTTGTAGCGCGGGCCGAAGAGCACGGTGTGGTGCGCGACGTCGTCGCGATAGCTGCGATCGGTGCCGAAGTAGAGCACGAACAACGACATCGACCACTCCATGCGCTCGAGCTTCTTCGTCCGCGCCGCGGCGCGCGCATCGCCGGCGTAGAGCTGGCCATAGGTGTGGTGCACGTCCGCGTTCGAGACGACGAGATCGAAGGGCTCCGCGGCGCGCGCGTCGGTGGTGACCAGGTGGCGCGTGGCGCGTCCGGCGCCCTCGACGGCGATACGGCGCACCGGGCTCGCGAGGCGGAGCTCGCCGCCGGCGTCCTCGAAGAGCTTCACCAGCGCGCGGATCAGCGCGCCGGTGCCGCCGCGGGGGAAGAACACGCCCCAGTTCCTCTCGAGGTAGTGGATCAGCGTGTAGATCGAGCTGCTCTCGAAGGGATTGCCGCCGACGAGCAGGGAGTGGAACGAGAGCGCTTGGCGCAGATGGTCGTGCTTCACGTAGCGCGACACCGTGGAATAGACGGAGCGATCGGCGCGCAGCGCCGCGAGCTGAGGCGCCACGCGCACCATGTCCCAGAAGCGCAAGAACGGCTGCGCCGCGAGGTCGCGGTAGCCGGCGTCGAAGACGCGCTTGCTGTACTCGACGAAGCGCAGATAGCCCTGCTCGTCACCGGGATAGAGCCGCGCGATCTGCGCGAGCATCGACGCGTTCTCGCCGGTGTAGTCGAAGCGCTCGCCGTCGCTCCAGATCAGCCGATAGAGCGGCTTCACGGGGATGAGCTCGACGTAGTCGGCGAGTCGCTTGCCGTGGACCTCGAAGAGCTCCTCCAAGCACGGCGGGGCGGTGATGACGGTCGGCCCGCCATCGAAGACGAAGCCGCCGTCCTCGTACACGTAGGCTCGTCCACCCGGCTTGTCGCGCGCTTCGAAGATCGTCGTGCGGATCCCGGCGGCCTGCAGGCGGATCGCGGCCGCCAGGCCGCCGAAGCCGCTGCCGATCACCGCGGCGCGTGTCTCGCGGCGTTCAGGCATGAGCCACCTCGCGCGCGATCCCGCGGGCGCGTTCGCTCGCGCGCCAGCGCGCGCGAAGGGAGAAGCCCCGCGGCGGCCGTCCTACGATCACCCGTGCGCGATCGAGGAAGGTCGCGCGCAACGCGTAGAAGCGGCGGATCGTCTCTTCGGGCAGGTGATAGAAGCGCTCGAACACGTGCGCGCGATCCTGCGGCTCGAACCAGCGGAAGAGCAGCCGATTCAGCGCGCGCGCGTGGCGGGCTGGCGCCTCGAGCGCGCGCGCGAGCTCGCGCAACGGGCCGTCGAAGAGCCGCTCCGGCTCGACCGCGGTGCTGAGCAGCGCCAAGCGCACGGCGAGCGGGAACGAGTAGCCCGTCGCGGGGTGGAACCAGCCGCCGCGATAGCCCGCGCGCAGCGGCGGCCCCGCGGTCTCGAAGCGATGTTCTCCCCACGGCATCGGCAGGACGCCGTGCTCCTCGCGCGCGACGCCGGAGACGGCGAGCCCGAGCTGCTCGGCGTAGCGCAGCACCTCTGCTCGGAGCTCTTCCGGCGCGAGCTCCGGCGTGTCGGCGAAGCGCGTGTCCTCGATCAGGACGCGTCGCGGTCCGAAGGGCAGCGCGTAGAAGAAGCGGTAGCCCTGCGCTTGGTCGACGCAGGCATCCATGAGGATCGGACGCTCGAGGCGGTGCTCGCGCGCGAGCTCGAGCTCGAGGCCCACGAACTTCTGGTAGCCGCACGGCGCCTTCGGGCTCGTCCGGCGCTCCGCGCCCGTCGCATCGACGACGAGGCGCGCTTCCAAGGCGGAGCCGTCTTCGAGCACGACGCGCCGCGCTTCGATGGCGATCGCCCGCCGGCCGACCAGATGTGCGCAGTCCGTGCGCGCCGCGAAGCGCTGCCGCAGCACGGAGGTCGCGTGGGCCGCGGTGAAGCCGAAGTACGCGGTGCCGAGCGTGCGGCGGAGGCCGGCGAAGCGCACCTCGTATCCCGGCCAGCGGTGCTCGATCAGCGGCGCGACGAATCCCCGCGCCTCGGGCGGCAGATCCTCGTCCTGGAAGCACCAGGTGCGCTCCGTCGACGGCGCGCTCTCGCGCTCGACCAGCGCCACGCGCGCGGTGGGGCGCCGCTCGAGCCAGGCCAGCGCGATCAGGGCTCCCTGCAGGCCACCGCCCACGACGGCGCAGTCGAACGGGCGGCGATCGGCGGGGTCGGGCATGGCAATGGAATCGCGGTCGCGCGGCCGCGCACCGGGGGAGCTAGGGCTGCGCTTCGCAAGAAGGGCGCTGGCGGAGGCACCCTCGAGGCGGGTCGGAGGAAAGCGTGCCGTAGTCTGCACGCCGGTCGCCGAGGTGCAAGAACGACCTCGGCCACCTCCGTGAGTCCGCCGCGGTGCGATCAGCGCGACGCGCGCGGGCTGTCTTCCGGCGGAGCTCCCGCCGCGCAGGCCGAGGGAGCTCCGGCTGAGCAGGCGGAGGGCGCCGAGGCCGCGCACGCGGACGGCGCTCCCGCGGCGCACGCGGCGGCTCCGCCGCAGGGGCCGCCGGACGGACCACGGCGGTTCCACGGAGCTTTCGCGAGGAGGAGCCCCATGCCGCACCAATCGGTCATGCCCGCGAAGATGAGCCCGGCGCCGACGAAGCCGGCGACGCCGAGGAAGAGCGGGTTCACGAAGGCGCCGAAGAGCACGCCGAGGAGGACCAGCGAGCCCGCCGCGATGCGCACCTGGCGCTCGAGCGAGATCGCGCCGCCCGCGCTGCGCTCGAGCCCCCCGCCCGCAGCCGCATAGGCCTGGATGCCGCCGGCGATCACCTGCACGCCGCTCAGGTGATGCTGCGAGAGCAGGCGCTGCGCCATCGCCGCGCGGTTGCCGCTCTGGCAGAGCAGGAGGCGCGGCGCCGGCACCACGCGCACTTCGTCGAGGCGCGCGGCCAGCTCGTCGAGCGGGATCCAGCGCGAGCCCGGGACGCGCTGGCTCGAGACCTCGGCTCCGGTGCGCACGTCGAGCACGCTGCCGGCGCCGCCCGCCGCGACGTGGCGCACGGCCTCCGCCGCGCTGAGCTGCGGCGCGAGCTCGACGCCGGCGCGGTTCATCGCGAGGAGCGAATCCATGTTGGCCGGACGCGGCGGTGGATTCGCGGCGAGCGCCCGGACGAACTCCGCGCGAGGGAGGCGCAGCCACGGATTGCTCGTGCGCTCGGCGCCGATGGTGCTTCGCTCGCGGCCGGCGTAGTCGTGGCCCGGATAGACGATGGTCTCGTCCGGAAGCTCGGCGAGCAGGCGCTGCAGAGAATCGTGGAGCTGGCCTGCGTCCCCTCCCAGGAAGTCCGTGCGAGCGACGCCGCCGATCAAGAGCGTGTCGCCGCAGAAGAGCGCGCCGCCCGCGAGGAGCAGCAGGTGGTCCGGCGTATGGCCGGGTGCGTGGCGCACGAGCACGCGCGTCGCGCCTAGGGGCAGCGCTTCGCCGTCGGCGGGATGGAGCGCCACACCCTGGTGCTGGCTGAGCTCGTGAGCGACGCGCGTCGCCGAAGTGAGGCGGGCCAGCTCGCGCGAGCCCGAGGGGTGGTCGGCGTGCGTGTGCGAGTCGACGACGAAGCGCAGCTTCCAGCCGCCGCTCTGCACGGCGGAGGCGAACTCCTGGACCAAGTCGGCGTGCACGTCGAGGGCGAGGGCCTCCTTCGATCGCGGATCGCCGATCAGGTAGCCGCGGCAGCCCTGAGGGTGGCGGAAGACCTGGATCGCGAGCGCGTTGGGCGCGCTCGTCCGCTCTGCGCTGGTCGGAGTGGCTGGGCTCATGGGATCCTCCTGCCGGTGATTCGTGCTCGCGTTCGCGGCGTCGCTTGAACGTATGAGCAACGGATCATACTTTCAAGCCATGCCGGTCGCGAAAAACTCGTCGAGGTCGCGCGCGCGTCGCGCTCCCCTGCTCCCCGAGGCACAGCTCGAGGTCGTGGCGCGGCGTTTTCGCGTGCTTGGTGTACCGAGTCGCCTGCGCATCCTCGATACGCTGATGAGCGGAGCGCTCGGCATGGGCGAGCTCGCCGAGGCGACCGGGCTCGAGCAGTCGAACCTCTCGCGCCAGGTGACCGAGCTCGAGCGCGAGGGCTGCGTCGTGCGCCGCAAGCACGGGCGCAGCGTGCTGGTCGAGATCGCCGATCCCTCGCTGCGCGAGCTGTGCGCGCTCGTCTGCCGCGCGGTCGAGGAGCGCGCGCGCTGATGCCCGAGGCCCCCGCTTCGCCGCGCCCTGCGTCGCGCGCGCGGTCGCGCGCGCCGCTCGGGCTGCGTCAGCCGCCGTGGTGGAAGAGCTATCGCCGCGGACACTTCGTGGCCGACCTGCTCGCGGGGCTCGTCGTCGCCGCGTTGCTCGTGCCGCAGGCGATGGCCTACGCGATGCTCGCGGGTCTGCCGGCGCAGGCGGGGCTCGTCTCCTGCTTGGCGCCGCTGGTCGTCTACGCGCTGCTCGGCACGAGCCGCACACTCTCCGTGGGACCGGTCGCGATCGTCTCCCTGCTCGTCGCGGACGGGCTGGCGATGCTCGGACCA
Organism: Planctomycetota bacterium; assembly: GCA_016719295.1. GTDB lineage: Bacteria > Planctomycetota > UBA1135 > UBA1135 > JADKAF01 > JADKAF01. The sequence goes on along the minus strand of JADKAF010000001.1, from coordinate 2,556,445 downwards.
CTCTCCACGGAGCGCGCGCTCGCCGCCGCGGCGCTGCTCGCGCTGGAGATGGGGCTCCTCCAGCTCGCGATGGGGCTCCTCCGCGCGGGCTTCCTGGTGAACTTCCTGAGCCACCCCGTGGTGCTCGGCTACACCAGCGCCGCGGCGCTGGTGATCGCGTTCTCGCAGGCGAAGCACCTGCTGGGGCTCGCGTTTCCTCGCGACGTGCTGCCGTGGGAGACGCTGGTCTCCCTCGCCACTCACGTCGGCGAGACGAAGGCGATCGCGCTGCTCGTCGGCGGCGGGGCGATCGCGCTGCTCGCGCTCTTCCCTCGGGTGATGAAGAAGCTGCTCGCGCGCGCCGGTTCTCCGCGCTGGCTGCGCGCGCTGGCTCCACGCTGCGCGCCATTGCTCGTCGTCGTGGGCGGCACCGCTCTCGCCTACGCCTTCGGCCTGCACGCCAGCGCCGGCCTCGCGGTCGTGGGCGAGGTGCCTCCAGCGCTGCCGAGCTTCGAGCTGCCGGCGATCGACTTGGAGCTCCTGCGCGCGCTGCTGCCGGCGGCGGCGGCGATCGCGTGCCTGGGCTTCCTCGAGAGCTACTCCGTCGCGCAGACCCTGGCGAGCCGTCGACGCGAGCACGTGCATCCGAGCCGCGAGCTCGTGGCGCTCGGCTGCGCGAACCTGGCCTCGGCCTGCACCGGCGGCTTCCCGGTGAGCGGCGGCGTCAGCCGCTCGATGGCGAACGCGGGCGCCGGAGCGCGGAGCCAGGTCGCCTCGCTCGCGACCGCGCTCTTCGTGCTGCTCACCGTGCTCGCGCTGACCCCGCTGCTGCGGCATCTGCCGCGCGCGATCCTCGCGGCGATCATCGTGATGGCGGTGGCGCCGCTGCTCGATCTCGGTGCCGCGCGGCGCATCTGGAAGTACTCGAAGGCCGATGGCTGGGCCCTGATCGCGACCTTCGTCGGCGTCTTCGCCCTCGGCGTGGGCTCGGGCATCGCGGTCGGTGTCCTGCTCTCGCTGTCGATCTATCTCGCGCGCAGCGCGCGCCCGCACATCGCCGTCGTCGGGAGGGTCGGCGACAGCGAGAGCTATCGCAACGTGAAGCGCTATCAGGTGCACGTCGACCCGCGCGTCCTCGCGATCCGCATCGACGAGAACCTCATGTTCTCGAACGTGCGCTACCTGGAGCAGCGCATCCCGCAGCTCGTCGCGCAGAAGCCGGGCCTGAAGCACGTGCTCCTGATCGCGAGCGGGATCAACCTCATCGATGCCAGCGGCCTCCGCTTCCTGGAGCTCGTCTCCGAGATGCTCGCGAGCGGCAAGGTAGAGCTGCATCTCGCCGAGGTGAAGGGCCCGGTGATGGACAAGCTCGAGCGCGCCGATTTCCCGGCGCGCTTGGGGCGCGATCACTTCCATCTCTCGACGCACGAGGCGATGGAACGGCTCGCGCCGAGCGAGTCGAGCGGCTAGGTGCCGATCTGCACCTCGTAACCCGAGGAGGTCGCGAGGCCCAGCGGATTCACCAGCGCGTCCAAGACGTACCACTGGAAGAAGATCGTCGCCCCTACGAGCGCGCCGTCGTTGGGCGCGACGAGGGGCATCTCTGCGTGGCCGCGGAGGTCGGCGGCGGTCGGCAAGAAGAGCAGGGGCGAGGTGAGCACGCTGCAGCTCGGCGCGCCGAGCGAGGTGAGCGGCAGCGGCAACGGCAGGCCATTCCACTGCGTGCGCGATTCGCCGACCGAGAGGAACACGGGCGCGAAGGGACTGGCACCGATCATTCGCAGCGTGAGCATGCTGGCGAGCTGAGGTCGCCCCGTGTGCTCGATCATCAAGCCCCCGCAGCCCGGTGCCACTTCGAGGACGTTGCCGCAGGTCGGCGTGCCCCCGCGGCGGAACTCGACGTCGACGATCTTGCTCTCGCGGAACGCGAACGCCGTGTGCGTCTCGGCGTAGGTCGTGGGGTCGAAGCGATGCACGGCGTTCGTGCCGCCGTCCGAGATGTAGATGTGGAAGTCGTAGGGGCTGAAGTCGATGCCGTGGGGCCGGAGCCAGCCGGTGCCGGTGAACGTGGTCAGCAGGTTCCAGCTCGCATCTAAGACATAGGCGAGCAGCGACGACGGGTGCGAGGAGATGACGATGCGCCGGCCATCGGGCAGGAACACGAGATCGTTCGCGCGCTTCACGACCCCCGCGGCGTGCAGTGCCACGAAGGCTCCGCTCGTTCCGTTCAGCTCGTAGACGCCGCCGATCGTGGGCTCGTAGGAGCAGACGAACAGGTTGCCGTTGGGCCCGAAGATCATGTCGGCTGGCTCGACGACGTTGGGCGCGAACACGCCGAGCAGCGCGCCGGTGACGGGGTCGTAACGACGGACATCGTCCGAAGTCTGGTTGCCGATCAGCACGTCACCGTTCGGAGCGAACAAAGCGGCCCATTGCCACGCATTCGTGGCGTTGTAGGTCTTGATGTAGGCGCCGGTGTTGCGCTGGTACTCGAACACGCCGTTGCCGAAGGTCCCCACGAGCACCGGCTGCGCGAGCGTGCCGTGGTGGATGGCCATGAAGAAGCGCGGCGTGGATTCGCTCGCGAAGGCCGGCCCGGTCGGAGCGCCGGTGATGCCGTGGTGGGTCCAGACCCGGGACGGCGACTCCTCGGTGACGAACAGGTCGCACTCGAAGGGACTCTGAGCGGTCGCCGCGTTCATCGCCGCGCAGAGCGAGAGGACCAACGAGCGGAGGCGCGCGGCGGATGAGGCTGCGGGTGAGCGGACCATGGAACGGCTCCTCGGGTGAGCGTGGTCGATGCCGACGCGGCCGGAGTCCCTTCCGGAAAGATACCGCGCGCGCAGAGGCCGAGTTCCTTTCTATGGGCATCGGCCGCGGGCGGCAACTCGATGGCCGGTCTCGTTCGCGCGCTCAGCGCAGCTCCAACCCCGCGCGCAGCATCTCCGTATCCGCATGCGTCGCGAGCAGATGCTCGCGCAGCGCCTTCCGCGCGTTCGGGCTCAGGTGCTCGTAGCGCGCCGGGAGCTCCGCGTCCTCGCGCAGCAGCGCGCCGAGCTGACGCCAGAGCTCGGCTCGTAGCTCGTCGGGGAGCGCGGCGAAGACGCGCGAGTGCACGAGATAGGAGAGCGGCCAGCGGAAGAGGCGGCGGCGGAGATGCAGCTCGCGCAGGCTGCGGTCGCTGGCGTCGCGCGGGCCGCTCGCGGCGAAGTGCGCGGCGAAGGGGCTGTCGCCGCGCACCTCGCCGTTGAGCGGTGGCTCGTCGACGAAGAGGAGATAGTCGAGCAGCGCTGTGGCTTGATGGGCCAGCCGGCGCTGCGTCTCCGCGCGCGGCGCCTCGAGGGGCCGCTCATCGAGGCGGTTCAGCACCTCGCGCATCGCGAGCGCGGAGGCCGTCTCGCGAGCGGAGCGCGCGAAGAGGTTCTGCGCTTGCACCTGGTGCTCGAGCACCAGCAAGGCGACGACGTCGCTCGTCGCGCGCGGGTAGCGCGAGAGATCGACCAGCCCGTCCAAGCGCTCCGGCGTCACGGCGTCGGCGCTGCGGAACGCGAGCGCGTCGCCGCGCTCGTCGGCCAGGCGGTTACCGAGGTGGGGACCTTTGAATCGTCCGCCGACGTACCAGCCGCCCCAGCGCTCGGCGTAGGCCGAGCGGTGGTCGGAGGAGAAAGAGCCGAAGCGCAGGATCGGCTGGCCCTCGCGATCGGGGTGCACCGAGCGCACGAGGAAGCCGGGCACGCCCTGCGTCAGGCCCGACTCGTGGCACTGCAAGCAGTCCTCGCGCGCGCGCGGCGCCGCGCTCTCGTCGCGATCCTGCGCGACGACGAAGAAGGAGCCGCCGGTGGGGCCGACGCCGGAGACCTCGATCCACGGCGCGCCGGGGATCCAGCCCACGTAGGCCTCGTCGGAGAAGAAGATCGCGCGCGGCGTGCGGGGAGCGATGTAGTCGCGCTGCAGGCTGGTCTTAGAGAAGACCAGCACCTGCGAATCGAGCGGAATCGCGAGCGCCTCGAGCAGCGCGAGCAGGCGACCGAAGCGCGGCTCCCATGCGAGCTCGCGCTCGCCGCGCGCGAGCTCGGCGGCGAGGCGCCGGACCGGGTCGATCTCCTCTTCGCCGACGCGCGAGGCTGACCCGCGCGCGGCAGCGCTGGGCGCGAGCGCGCAGGCGAGCAGGAAGGCGATGAGCGGCGACATGTGGCGAGCCTAGTTCACGGCGCGTCTCGCCGCTGCTACGAACAACGGCGTAGACTTGATCCATGCCCGCCCGCCTCCGCCGCGGCACCGCAGCCCTCGGTGCCCTGGCGCTCCTCTGCGCCCAGCTCTCCGCGCGCGACTGGATCGTCGCGCCGAGCGGCGGCGACTTCGCGTCCATCCAGGCCGCGCTCGACGTGGCGCAGGCGGGCGATCGCGTGCTCGTGCGAGCGAAGCCGGGCGGCTGGCGCGAGGCGGTGAGCTTCCGGCGCGGCGGCGACCCTCAGCGCGGCCCGCTGGTGCTGATGTCCTATCCCGGCGAGCGCGCGACGATCGATGGCACCGGGCTCAGCGCCGAGGTGCTGGTCGAGATCCGCGACCTCTCCTACCTCGAGGTGCGCAACTTGGAGCTCGCGCATCTCCACGGCATCAGCGATGGATCGGGGATCCGCATCAGCGGCCATGGCAGCCACTTCCACTTGAGCGGCAACGAGATCCACGACCTCCGCGGCCGGAACGCCATGGGCATCACGGTGTACGGGACGAGCACCAGCGGCTCGCTCTCCGACCTCGTGATCGAAGCCAACTGGATCCATCACTGCGAGCCCGCGCCCTCCGAGGCGCTGGTCCTGAACGGGAACGTCGAGCGCTTCGCCGTTCGCGAGAACCTGGTCGAGGATGTGAACAACATCGGCATCGACTTCATCGGCGGCGAGAGCTCGATCCACCCGAGCGCGGTCGCGCGGAGCGGCGTCTGCGCCGGCAACGTCGTGCGTCGCGCGCGCTCGATCTACGGCGGCGGCTACGGCGCGGGGATCTACGTCGATGGCGGCCGCGATCTCCTGCTCGAGCGGAACTGGGTCGAGGCCTGCGACCTCGGCATCGAGGTCGGCGCCGAGAACGCGGGCTTCGATGCGACGAACGTCGTCGTGCGCGGCAATGCGCTGGTGCGGAACGACAAGGCCGGCTTGGTCTGCGGGGGCTACGAGCGCCGGGTCGGCCGCGTGCGCGCGTGCCTCTTCGAGAGCAACACGTGCTTCGAGAACGACACGCTGCGGCTCGGGCTCGGCGAGCTCTGGGTGCAGTGGGCCGATGGGCTCGAGTTCCGCAGCAACGTCTTCGCCGCGAGCGCGCAGGGGCTCTTGCTGCAATCCGTGCCGCAGGCCGTGAATCTGCGCTTCGAGAGCAATCTCTGGTTCGCCGCGAGTGCCTCGCCCTCCTGGATCCTGAACGGCGCGGAGCACCTCGGCATCGCGGCGTTCCGCAGCGCTGCGGGAGCGAGCGCCAGCGAGCTCTACGGCGACCCGCGCTTCGCCGATCCCGCACGAAACGACTTCGCGCCTCTCACGGGCTCGCCCGCGCTGGAGAGCGGAGGAGCACTCGCGTTCGCCGACGGTCTCGATCTCCGCGGCTTCGCGCGGCGCAGCGATGGCGATCTCGATGGAATCTCGCTGCTCGATCGCGGCGCGTTCGAAGCGTGCAACGCAGCGCTCGTCGTGAGCGGTGAGCTCCAACCCGGCACCACCATCGACGCGCGCCTCGAAGCGCGCACCCCGCTCTTCGCGATCTTGCTCGCCGGCATGCCGGGACCGTGGCTCCCGCTCGGCTCCTACGGCCTGCTGCAGCTCGATCCACAACAGACCCTCTTCGCGATCCCGCTCGGCGCCGCTCCCGCGACGCTCCCGCTCTTCGTGCCGCGCGAGCTGCCTCCCGGCAGCGCCCTCGGCCTGCAGGGCTTCGTCTGGAACGGCCGCGCCGGCAACCTCAGCAACGCCTGGCTCCGCTGATCCCCTCTCACGGCACAGCTAAGGAGCCAGGCCTCTTCGCTGTGCCGTGGGGGAGGCGGCGCTCACTCGTCGGCGAGCTCCTCGAAGATCGAGGCGGGCAGGCGCTCGCGGAGGCGCCGCAGCGCGCGCGTGTAGCGCATCGAGACCGCGGGCGGCTCGATGCCGAGCAGGGTCGCGACGGTCTGGTTGTCCTGCTGCTCGACGCCGCGGAGCAGGATCACCTCGCGGTCCTGCGGCGAGAGCTCGTCGAGGCACGCGAGCACCTGGCCGCGGAGCTCCTGCTGCACGGCGCGCGTGACGACGCCACAGGTCTCGGCCGGAAGCTCCGACGGGGTCGCGGCACCCGAGTCGGGCGTGGCCACGGCGCCGAGGCGCTGGCGCCGCACCTGCTTTCGCACCAGGTTGCTGAGCTGGAAGAGCAGCGTCGAGGTGAGGAACTTCAGCAGCACGGGCGTGATGCGCCCTTGCTGCGGCTGGAGGTCGCCGAGGCGGGGGAGCGCCACGAGCCAGGTCTCGTTCACGAGATCCTGGGGATCGACGGTGGAACGCAGCGACGGTCCCAGCCGATAGGTCGCCAGCGCTAGCAGCAGCGGCGAGAGCCGCTCGACGACCCAACCCAGGCTCTCGGCGGCTCCGCCCACGGCGCGGCGGACGTGCAGAGAGGTCAGGGCGTCGCCCTCGGGGTCGTGCATGGGGATCTCCAGGCTCGCGCGGAAGTGTATCTTCTCCCGAACGCCATGCACGACGATCCGCGGCACGGCGAGGCCGGCATCCTCGCTTCTTTCCTCGCGCGGCTCCACGCGGAGCTCGCGCGAGGAGCGGTGGCTCCGCTCGAGGAGTACCAGCGCATGTTCCCCGGCTACGAGGAGCTCGTGGCGCGGGAGTACCGCGCGTTGCTCGGCGACGAGGAAGAGGGGGAGAAGCAGACCGATCTCAAGCTGCCTCTCGAGGCGCTGCTCGCCGCGAAGACGGAGCCCGCCACCGAGACGCGCCGCTTCGGGAGCTACCGCCTGCTCCGCTCGCTGGGGCGCGGCGGCCAGGGCGAGGTGTTCCTCGCCGAGGACGAGCGCCTCGCGCGTCGCGTCGCGCTGAAGCTCCTGCATCCCTGGATCACGCCTGGCCTCGGCGGGCTCGAGCGCTTCCGCCGCGAGGCCTCCATCGCCTCGCGCCTCGATCATCCGGGCCTCTGCACGGTTTACGAAGCCGGTATCGAAGCGGGTCAGCCATTCATCGCCATGCGCTACGTCGAGGGCGAGAGCTTGGCCTCGCGTCTCGCCGCGGCGAAGACGCGCGCGAGCGCTACCGCGGAGCGCGTCGCGCCGAGCTCGCGCGGCGAGCTCGAAGCGGTGGCGACGCTGCTCGAGCGCGCCGCGCGCGCGGCCCACGCCGCGCACGAGGCCGGCGTCGTGCACCGCGACTTGAAGCCCGGGAACATCCTGATCGCCGCCGGCGAGCAGCCCGTGCTGCTCGATTTCGGCCTCGCGCGCGAAGAAGACGGCGAGACGCTGACGAAGACCGGCGAGGTCTTCGGGACGCCGGAGTACATGGCGCCCGAGCAGCTGGCGGGGAACACGCGCGACGTCGATGCGCGCGCGGATGTCTATTCGCTCGGCGCCACGCTGTACGAGTGCCTCACGTTGCGTCGCCCCTTCTCGGCGCCGACGCGCGAAGCGCTCTATCGCGCGGTGCTGACGCAGCCGCCCCCCGACCCGCGGCGCCACAATCCGAGCTTGCCGACCGACTTGCTCGTGATCGCCGAGACGGCGCTCGAGAAGGAGCCGGCGCGGCGCTACCCGGACGCACTCGCGCTGGCGGAAGACCTGCGGCGCTTCGCGGCGCACGAGCCGATCCTCGCACGGCGTATCACGCCGCTCGGCCGCTTCGTGCGCTGGTGTCGGCGCGAGCCGGCGCGCGCGGCGCTGCTGCTCGGCGCGCTGGGGGTTCTCGCCGCTGGTGGCTTCGTCATCGAGCGCTGGCCGCAGCTCCGCGAGGAGCTGCTCGCGAAGCAGCGCTTCGAGGAGAGCGAGAACGTCGAGCACCTGCTGGAGGAGGCCTACCTGCACCTCGGCGAGGACTTCGGAACCTCTCCGATCGAGGACTTCCGCACGGTGCTCGCGCGCGATCCCGAGAACGTCGAAGCGCTCGCCGGCCTCGTCCTGGCGCTCGCCTGGTACGAGCGCGTGAGCGAGGCGCGGAAGGTGCTCTCCGAGCACGCCGAGCTCGTCGCGCGGCGCCCCGAGCTCGGCTGGGCCGACGTCGAGCTGCTGCGCCTCGAAGGACGCAGCGAAGAGGCGGTCGCGCGCGCGAAGTCGCTCGAGGCGCGCGTCGATGCGGCGGCGCTCTTCCTCCGCGGGCTCGGCGAGCTCGAGCGCGGCCATCGCGGCGAGGACGCTTCGTTCTCCCTCGCGCAGGCGCTGCTGCGGAGAGCGGTGCTCGCGGCGCCGGTCGCGCGGCGCATCTACCACTACGTCTACGCGCACGCTCTCGGTCACTCCGGCAGCGCCGATGCGCGCGAAGAGGAGGCCGACGCGCTGAAGCGGCTCTGGCCCGAATCGCCCATCGCGCGCTATTGGGCCACCTACGCGATCGCCGACGTGCGACCTCCGCTGAGCGTCGCAGCCGAGTGGCGCGAGGTCGCGAAGCTGCGGCCCGGCGATGCGCGCGTATGGAACAACCTCGGTACCGCCCTGCACGCCGCGAGGGACGTCGACGGTGCCCTCGAGGCACACCGTCGCGCGCTCGAGCTGCGCCCGGACTATGCGCGCTGCTACTTCAACTACGGCAATGCGCTGCTCAGCGCGAAGCGCATCGCCGACGCCGAGGCGGCGTTCCGCAACGCGATCCGTCTCGATCCGAAGGACTTCCAGCCCTACGCGAACCTGGGCACGCTGCTCGCCGACAAGGGCGAGCTCGCGGAGGCGGAGAAGGTCCACCGCCTCTCGCTGAAGCTGCGGCCCGACAATCCGCGCGAGCTCAGCAACCTGGGCCAGCTGCTGCGGCGCCTCGAGCGCTACGACGAGGCGCAGCAGCTGCTCGAGCGCTCGTTGGAGCTGCAGCCGCGCCCGGCGGCCTTCGTGAATCTGGGGCTCGTCCACCGCGATCGCGGCAAGCACGCCGAAGCGCTCGCGGCCTTCGATCGCGCCGCAGCGCAGGACGACTGCGCCTTCGCCGTGCAGCGCCACCGCGGCGAGGCCCTGGTGCGCCTGCGGCGCTTCGACGAAGCGCAGCGCGCGTTCGAGGAAGCGCTGCGCTGCGAGCCGGAGGACGCGCAGGTGCTCGCCGCGCTCGGCGAGCTGCATCTGCAGCAGAAGGACCCGGCCAGCGCGCTCGCTCTGCTCGATCGCTCGCTCGCGGCGCGCACGGACCTCGCCGGTCCGGTGCGTATCCGCTGCGACGTGCTGCTCGAGCTCGGCCGCGTCGAGGAGTCGCTCGCGGCAGCCGAGGCGGGCTGCGAGCGCTTTCCGCGCGCGGAGTCGCTGCCGTACCGCCGCGCTCGCGCGCTGCTCTGGCTCGGGCGCGCCGCCGAGGCCGTCGCGGTCATGGAGAAACAGCGCGACGCGGAGAGCTTCGTCGCGTTCTATCGCACCTGCGCCGCGGGGGAGCGCTGGATCGAGAGGAGCGCGGCCGAGGCCAACCCGGGCGAGCCCTACGAGCTCCTCGGCGCGGCGCTCGCAGCGCGAGCGCGCGGACGCCTCGAGCTCGCCGTCGAGTTCTTCGCCGAGTTCGCCAAGCGTTACCCCGCGGCGACGGCGGACACCGCCATGCCGCGCCTCGGGACCGCCTGCGCCCGCACGGCAGGGGCGCTGGCGGCGAGCACGAGCGACTTGGCCGCGCGGGCCTCCGCCCTGGACCGCGCGGTCCGCGAGCTCGAGGGGGAGAGCGCGCGCGGCGTCCGCTTCGGGCCCGGGCGTCTGGCGGCGGATCCGGGGCTCGCGGCGCTCTTCGCCCTCTGCGCCGATCCGGCGCTCCCCGCGGACCTTCGCCGGCGAGCCGAGGCGCTTCGGGAAGCGCGCTGATCTGCCGCACGGAGGGATTCGCGCGCCGATCTTTGCTCGCCCTCCCGAGCGACCTATCCTGTCGGCCCAAATCCTCTGGGAGCACGGGCGCACCGCCCGCGACCGCGATGTCGAGCAGCGATTCCCACCACGCCGTCCTTCCGCGCACCGACGCTTTCGCCCACCGCCACCTGGGACCCCGCGAGAGCGGCATCGCCGCGATGCTCGCCACGCTGCGCTGCAAGTCGCTCGACGAGCTCGTCGAGAAAGCGATGCCCGCCGCGATCCGCTGGCACGGCCGCCTCGGCATCCCGCACGCGCGCGGCGAAGCGCAGGCGCGCCGCGACCTGCAAGAGCTCGCGAGCCGCAATCAGATCTTCCGCTCGTATCTCGGCATGGGCTACCACGGCACGCTGACGCCGTCGGTGATCCAGCGCAACATCCTCGAGAACCCGGGCTGGTACACGCAGTACACGCCCTATCAGGCCGAGATCGCGCAAGGCCGCCTGGAAGCGCTGCTGAACTTCCAGACCATGGTGATCGACCTCACCGGTCTGCCGGTCGCCAACTCGTCGCTGCTCGACGAATCGACGGCGGCCGCCGAGGCGATGGTGCTCTGCCACCGCCAGCTCGGCTCCGACGCCGAGGGCAAGGAGCGCTTCTTCGTCTCCGCGCAGTGCCATCCGCAGACGATCGACGTCGTGCGCACGCGCGCGGAGCCTCTGGGCTTCGAGGTCGTGGTCGGCGATCACCTGCAGGCCGACTTCCGCGGCTGCTTCGGCGCGCTGCTGCAGTACCCCGGGACGGACGGTCGCCTGGAGTCGCTGGAGGGTGTCGTCGAGCGCATCCACGCGGCCGGCGCGCTCGCCGTCGTCGCGACGGACCTGCTCTCGCTCACCGTGCTGCGTCCGCCCGGTGAGTTCGGCGCCGACGCGGTGGTGGGCTCTTCGCAGCGCTTCGGCATGCCGATGGGCTACGGCGGTCCGCACGCGGCGTTCCTCGCGGTGCGCGAGGAGTTCAAGCGCCAGATCCCGGGCCGCATCATCGGGCTCACGATCGACGCCGCGGGCGGTCCCGCGCTGCGCCTCGCCCTACAGACGCGCGAGCAGCACATCCGCCGCGAGCGCGCGACCTCGAACATCTGCACCGCGCAGGTGCTGCCGGCCGTCGTGGCCTCGATGTACGCGGTCTACCACGGGCCCGAAGGGCTGAAGCAGATCGCCGAGCGCGTGCATCGCGCCGCGGCGATCCTCGCGCGCGCGCTGGAGTCGCTCGGCTGGAAGCTCGAGCACGCGAGCTTCTTCGACACGCTGCGCGTGCGCGCGACGAAGGCCCGCGCCGATCAGGCGTTCGCCTGGTGCGCCGCGAAGCACATCAACGTGCGCGACTTCGGCGACGGCTCGCTCGGCATCGCCCTCGACGAGACCGCGGACGAGCAGGATCTCCTCGACCTCTTCGCCGCGTTCGGCGGCGATGCGCACTCGCTCGACCTCGCGAAGGTCTCGGGCGCGCTCGCCGGCGAGCTGCCCTGCGTGCCGAGCGCGCATCAGCGGAAAAGCGCCTATCTCACGCACCCGACCTTCCACGCGCATCGCTCGGAGACCGAGCTCCTGCGCTACATGACGAAGCTCCAGGCGAAGGACCTCTCGCTCACGACCTCGATGATCCCGCTCGGGTCGTGCACGATGAAGCTGAACGCCACGACCGAGATGGAGCCGATCACCTGGCCGGGCTTCGCCGCGCTGCATCCCTTCGCACCGCTCGAGCAAGCGCAGGGCTACGCCGAGATGCACCGCCGTCTCGAGCACTGGCTCGCGTCGGTGACCGGCTTCGCCGGCATCTCGCTGCAGCCGAACGCGGGCTCGCAAGGTGAGTACGCGGGCCTGCTCGTGATCCGCGCCTATCATCGTTCGCGCGGCGAGAAGCAGCGCACGGTGTGCTTGATCCCGTCCTCGGCGCACGGCACGAACCCCGCGAGCGCCGCGCTCGCCGGCATGAGCGTCGTCGTCGTCGCCTGCGACGAGAAGGGCAACATCGACCTCGCGGATCTCCGCGCGAAGGCCGTCGAGAACTCGCAGCAGCTCGCCGCGCTGATGGTCACCTATCCCTCGACGCACGGCGTCTTCGAGGAGTCGATCCGCCAGGTCTGCGCGATCGTGCACGAGCACGGCGGCCAGGTGTACCTGGACGGCGCGAACATGAACGCGCTGGTCGGCCTCGCGCGCCCCGGTGACCTCGGCGCCGACGTCTGCCATCTCAACCTGCACAAGACCTTCTGCATCCCGCACGGCGGCGGCGGTCCGGGCATGGGCCCGATCGGCGTCGCGAAGCACTTGGTGCCGCATCTCCCGGGCCATCCGGTGGTGGAGATGGGGATCGGTCGCGAAGCGATCGGCGCGGTCTCGGCGGCACCCTGGGGCAGCGCCGCGATCCTGCCGATCCCGTACGCGTACATCGCGATGATGGGACCGGAGGGGCTCGTCCGCGCGACGCAGATCGCGATCCTGAATGCCAACTACATGGCGCAGCGCTTGGCGCCGCACTTCCCGCTCGTCTACACGGGCCAGAACGGCCTCGTCGCGCACGAGTGCATCCTCGATCTGCGCCCGCTGAAGCAGAGCGCCGGCATCGAGGCCGTCGACGTGGCGAAGCGCCTGATGGACTACGGCTTCCACGCGCCGACGATGTCGTGGCCCGTCGCGGGCACGCTCATGATCGAGCCCACCGAGAGCGAGTCGAAGGAAGAGCTCGATCGCTACTGCGATGCGCTGATCGCGATCCGCGCCGAGATCCGCGCCATCGAAGAAGGGCGCAGCGACAAGAAGCGGAACCCTCTGAAGAACGCGCCGCACACCGCGCTCGAGGTCACGGCCTCGGCGTGGACGCATCCCTACTCGCGCGAGGAAGCGGCCTTCCCCGCGCCGTGGACGAAGGAGCACAAGTTCTGGCCGCCGGTGAAGCGCGTGAACGACGCGCATGGCGACAAGAACCTCGTGTGCGCTTGCCCGCCGATCGAGGCCTACGCGCGCTGATCCCAGCGCGCAGGAGTAGCCTTCCGCGGGGAGGGCAGGTCGCGGGCCGCAGCCATGCGGCCCGCGGCATTTTCCGCGCACCTTTCGTGACCGCCCGCTGCCTCGTTCGTCCCCGTCGTTCGCTGGCCGCGAGGGTACGACCCCCGGCGCAGCGACGGTTAGGATCCCTACACCCACGGTCGCCGGATCGGAGGACGGTCGATGCTGAAGGAAAGCGAAGTCGAGGAGGAACTGCGCGGGATGCGCTTCTCGGTGCCCGTGGCGGAGTGGCGCGTCCGGGCCGGAGAAGATCATCGCGGCGTCTCGGCTCTGTGGGTCTGGGCGATCCTCGAGGAGAAGGACTTGAGCTCGGACGTCTGTCACGAGATCCGCGAAGCGGTGTGGGAGCGCTTGATCGCAGCTCACGAGCCCGAGATCGGCTGGGTCTATGTGCGCTTTCGCGCCGTGGGCGAGGAGGTGGGCACATGACTTTCCACGAGGATCTGCTCGAGCAAGCGCGCTTCCTCGCTCGGCGGGAGCGATCCAAGCCGAAGCAGATCAGCTTGCGCCGTTCGGTCTCTGCTGCCTATTACGCGCTCTTCCACTTCCTGGTCGGCAAGGCCTGCGATCTGTTGGTTTCTCGGTCGAGGCGCTCGCGTCTGCACGGCTATCTCTCTCGGGCCTTTCATCACGAAGTCATGGCCAAGGTCTGCGCGGGCTTTGCGAGCGCACGACCTGCTCGAGCGATCCAGGATCTGCTCGAAGCACCTCCGTCTCGCGATCTCGTGCGTGTGGGGCAGGTCTTCATCGACTTACAGCAGAGTCGGATCGAGGCCGATTACGATCGAAGCATCGAGCTGACGCGACGGGAGGCGCTGGCGGTCGTGGACGAAGCGGAGCACGCGATCCGCGGCTTCCTGCGCATTCAAGGAACCCCGGAGGCGGACACCTTCCTCGCGGCCTTGCTCGTGCAGAAGATCAGCCGGGCCTGACGAGTCCGTCCGCTGGATCCGAGCGACGCGCCGTGACCGGGGAGCTCCTCTCTGCTAGCTAGGTCGTCGCCTTGCGCTCGAGCGAGGCGCTCGGCTCTCCGTCGCGAGCTCTGCCCATGTCCCCTCGTAGGTTCCGCAGCTCCGCCGCGCTTCTCCTCGGATGGATCGCGACCTCGTTCGCGCCGCTCGAGGCGCAAGGGGTCCCTCGGCTCTTCCTCGACTTGGAGACGCAGATCGCGAACTCTCCATGCTCTCAGAGGGTCGCGCTCGGCAGCGCCGTCGCTGGAGGTGTCGCGCTCTTCTCCGTCCGTCCGAACGGCGGCGGCAATCAGCTCTGGCGCAGCGACGGAAGTGCCTCCGGAACGCAACCACTGCGCGACTTCGATCCCTTGTGGTTCGCGGGGCGCGAGCCGCGGCAGATGGTTTTCTCCAACGGGCTCTTCTTCTTCAACCACGGAGTCGATGGCTACGGCGACAAGCTCTGGTGCAGCGACGGCACGGTGAGCGGCACGCGCTACCTCGGCAATCTCAACTCGGGCGTGCGGGACTCGCATCCGATCTTCTTCGCGCCGTTCGGCCTCGGGATCCTCTTCCAAGCCAACGACGAAATCCACGGGGCAGAGCTCTGGTTCAGCGATGGCACGGAGAGCGGAACGCGGCTGGTCGCAGACCTCGTACCCGGGCCGGGAACTTCTTGGCCGGGTCCGTTCGCGGTGCTCGGCGGCGTCGCGGTCTTCCCGACCTTCGATGGCCGCGTCTGGCGCACCGATGGAACAGCGGCCGGAACCTTCGAGCTCGGCGCGGCACTGGGCTTGAGCGTTCCACAGGGTCTGGGTCGCATGGAGAGCTTCGCTGGGCGCGTCTGGTTCGCGGGGCGGACGGCGGCGTCGGGCACGGAGCTCTGGGCGACCGATGGAAGCATCCGCGGAACGACGCTGGTATACGAGCTCGCGGCTTCGACGCTGTCCTCGGATCCAAAAGCGCTGAGCGTGGTGGGAGGCTTGCTCTACTTCGCTGCCGGTGCGCCGGGCATCACCTTGGCCTATGTGACGGACGGGGTGCAGAGCGTGCCGACGGTGCTTCGCTCCGTTGCCCAGCCGGCTTCCTTGCACGTCGAGCCACGCGACTTCATCGGTGTTGGCGGACGGGTCTTCTTCTCGGCATCGAGAGGAGACGTAGGTCGCGAGCTCTGGACGACGGATGGCACGGCGGCGGGAACGCGGCTCGTCGCTGATCTCCGGCCTGGCGTTCGAGGTTCCGAGCCGCGGAGCTTCGCTCGTGTTGCCGGCAAGCTGCTCTTTCGCGCCGACGATGGATCCTCCGGCTCCGAGCTCTGGGTCAGCGACGGCACGACGGCGGGTACGACCATGGTCCGCGATCTCGCTCCAGGCAGCGCGAGCTCCGATGCCGGTTTGGTGCTCGAGCTCAGCGCGAACGCGGCCCTCTTCTTCACGGGCGAAGTACAGAGCTTCGATCAGCTCTGGCGTACGGACGGCACCACCGCCGGCACGCAGATCGTTCGAAGCTTCTGTCCGCTGGCCCCTTCCTCTGCGCCATCGCCGCCCGCCGGCGACCCGTCATCGAGGGGCTTCTTCTCCGCCTTCGTGGGTGGTCAGCGCGAGCTCTGGCGTACCGACGGAACCACGGCGGGATCGCGGCGGCTTTGGCGCGGGGCAACGACCCTGATCCCGTGGCAAGGTGCGATGGCGGGAACGAAGTACGTGTTCTATGGCTGGGATAGCACGACGGGCGAAGAGCCCTGGGTGAGCGACGGGACGCCCACGGGGACGCAGCAGCTCGCGGATCTGATCGCGGGCTCCACGAGCTCGATGCCCTTCGACTTCGTTTCGCTCGGGGCCGAGGTGCTCTTCGCCGCGAACGACAGCGCACGCGGTCGCGAGCTATGGATCAGCGATGGCACGCCGGTGGGAACGCGCCTCTTCGCCGATCTCGTTCCGGGGATCTCGAGCTCGCGTCCTCGCGGCCTCATCCGCTGCGGCAAGCTCGTGTTCTTCCTCGCCGATCTGCCAGGTGCTCCGGGACCCACGGGGCTGTGGCGCACCGATGGAACGGTGACCGGGACCGTTCCGCTCTCGGGCCTCTCGGGAGTTCCGGATCATGGATCCGTGAGCAACTTGGACCCGCTCATCGCGACGCCGAACGAGATCTTCTTCGCCTCGCCGGAGGGCCTGCCGAACGCCGGTCTCTGGCGCAGCGATGGAACGGTTGGCGGCACGCTCCACCTCAGCACGGCGATTCCCACTTCGGTTGCCTACGGAGCGAACGGAGCTGAGTACGTCTGGTGGCGCGACGCCCTCTGGTTCGTGAGTAACTCCGCCGCATCGGGCTACGAGATCTGGACGAGCGATGGGACGAGCGCGGGCACGCGGATCGCGTTCGAGCTCGCACCGGGGAATGCGCATTTCTCTCCGCGCTTGCTCGGCGCGCTCGGCGATCGAATCTACTTCAGCGCCGACGATGGCGTGCACGGTCGAGAGCTCTGGTCGAGCACTGGAACCGCGAGCGGGACCTCGATGCTTCTGGATCTCGTTCCCGGATCGGAGCCCGGTGTGCCGATGCACACGTGGTTCCTCGCGTTGCCCGCGGCGCAGCGGGCGCTCTTCCTCGCCAATGATGGCGTTCACGGGGTCGAGATTTGGCGCACGGATGGCACGCCAGCCGGAACCGTGCTGCAAGGCGATCTCCGTCCTGGTCCGCTGTCGATCACGAATTCGAGACCCCAGCCGCCGGTCCTCATCGGCTCGACCTTGCTCTTCACCGCCGACGACGGCGTGCACGGCGTCGAGCTCTTCGCGCTGGAGGCGATGGCCCTAGCTGTGCCCTTCGGCTTCGGCTGCGCGGCCGCTCCGCACGCTGCGCCGCGACTCGAGAGCTTCGGCACGCCGAGCCTCGGCAACGCGAGACATGCGCTCGAAGTGCGCAGCGGGACGCCGTTCGCTTGGAGCCAGATCCTGGTCTCGCCCACGAGCGGCTTCGAGACGCTGAGCGCGGGCTGCGCCCTCTGGCTCGATCCGCTGCAGCTCTTCCTCGCCTCCGAGCAGGTGCTGGATGCGCAGGGCAGCGCTCGCATCGGCGTGCCCATCCCGGCCGATCCGGTGCTGCAAGGCGCGCTGGCGTTCGCGCAAGTCGTCGTGCGCGATCCGCTCGCGCCGCCGCCGGGGCTCGCGCTCAGCGCGGGCTTGCAAGTGATCGTGGCCAGCAACTGAGCCAGCCCGCGCAGCGATCCGCGCCGCTCCAAGCGCGCCGCCCGCGTCGCTGGCCGTCGAGCTTCGAGCGCAAGTGCCCGCGGATCTCGAGGCGTCCCTGCGCATCGCTCACGTCCTTCCCGACGGCGAGCCGACGCTCGAGCTCGGAAGGACCGTCCGGTAGCGGGGGC
Source organism: Planctomycetota bacterium (assembly GCA_016719295.1). Classification (GTDB taxonomy): domain Bacteria; phylum Planctomycetota; class UBA1135; order UBA1135; family JADKAF01; genus JADKAF01. The sequence goes on along the minus strand of JADKAF010000001.1, from coordinate 2,539,096 downwards.
CAGACCTCGACGACCGCGATCTTCGTGCGCGCGATGGGCTATCCCGCGGCGTCGAGGATGAGCCCTCTGGCCACGAGGGCCTCCGCTTCGAGCGGGCGCAGGACGAGGTCGCCGAGGTCGAGCGCGCCGCGTTCGGAGAAGGTCGACGCCGGCATGAGCAAGGGGCGCGGCACGTCATCGTGGACCGTGGTGAAGGCGAGCTCTTGGGGAGGCCCGCCGAGGGCTGCGGGGAGGTTGCAGTGCTCCGCCTCACTCGCGAAGTTCCGCCCCGCCCCACCAGAAGTCTTGCGAGGCGGCGAGGCGGCGAGGCGCACCGGAGGGTGGTGGGCTCGGCTTCGGCTCTCCAAGAGCCGCGGAACTCCAGGCGAGCTTGCAGGCCGTCAGCGCTGAGGAGCATCGCCCTGCGCAGGTTCGACAGGGCCCCGCGAGAAGAGTAGAAGCGCTCGCGCCGCTCGCGGCTTCGACTCGCCGCGCCCGCCCCCATGGAAGTCCTCCGCCAGATCCTCGGAGAATCGGCCCGCTCGGCGGCGCTGCCGACCGCCACCTCCATCCTGCTCCGCCTCGCGCTCGCCGTAGCGCTGGGGGCCCTCGTCGCCGCGCTCTACCGCGCCGCGCGGCCGGCGCGCGAGCGGACGGATGGCTTCGCGGCGACCTTGATGCTGCTCTCGCCCCTGATCGCGATGGTGACGCTGGCGATCGGCTCCAATGTCGCGGCGGCGTTCACCTTGGTGGGAACGCTCGCGATCGTGCGCTTCCGCACTCCCGTTCGCGATGCACGCGACACCGTGTTCGTGATCTTCGCGGTGGCCGAGGGAATGGCCGCGGGCAACTTCGAGGTCGAGGTCGCGTTGCTCGGTGCCGCAGTGGTCGCGGTGGCGCTCTTCGCGCAGCGTCAGGTCGCGCGGGAAGGAAGCTCGCGCGCGGAGGGGAGCTTCACGCTGCGCCTGACCCTGGCGCCGCCGCTGACGGAGCTCGCGCCGCTGGAGGCGCGCCTCTCGTCCGCGTGCGCGGACTTCGAGCTGCAGCGCCAGCAGCTCCGCAACCAGCCGCAGGAGCAGGTCGTGCTCTACCGCCTGCAGGGCTTCGACTCCCGCGGGATCGCGCCGCTGCAGCGCGCGCTGCTGGAGCTTCCCGAGGTCAAGGGGCTCGACTTCGAGCTGCGCGCGGAGGACGGCGCCTGAACGCCAGGTCCTCCGCGCTCGCCGCCGCGTGAGCGCCGCGGATGAGCGAGAACGTCGCGGAGATCGCTCAGCGGAGCTGCGAGAGGATCTGATCGTGCTCGGGGAACTCGTCGTCCATCGCGCGCTTGTCCCAGAGCTTCTTGCCGTCGACGGTGACGATGAAGTCACCGCGGCCTCCCGGCTGGAGCTGGATCTCGGCGGCGGGATGCGCCTTCTGGATGGCCGCGCCCAAACTGGACGCGCGGGGTTTGTAGTTTCAAGCCGTGCAGTATTCGATCCGGACCTTCATCGCGGTTCCTCCGGGATGCTGTGGGGCTGACTAGCTAGATCGCCATGGGCGCGAACTCCAGACGAGGAGTTCAGCGCTTGAATGCAGGTGCCGCGGGATCGCCGCCGCTCTCCATGTAGGCGAGGAGATCGAGGATCTCCTCCGCGCTGAGCACGTCGAGCAGGCCGTTCGGCATCGGCGAGACGTTGGAGGGCTTCCGCTCCACGAGGTCCTTCTTGGCGATCTTCTCGCTGCGCGGATCGAGCGGGTGGGTCTTCAGCTCGAGCGTGGTCGCGTCCTCCGCGACGACGCGGCCGACGAAGACCTCGTCCCAGCTCGTGACCAGCATCTCGTTCTGGTACTGATCCGAGATCACCTTGCTCGGCTCGAGCAAGGCGTCCAGCAAGTCGCGGCGCGAGAAGCGCCCGCCGACGTTGCCGAGCGTCGGGCCCGTCGAGCCGCCGCGGTCGCCGAAGCGATGGCACGCGAGGCACTGCAGCTCGACGAAGGCGGCGCGGCCGCTCTCGAAGTTCCTTCCGCTGCCGACGGCCTCGAGCTGCGGCAGGAGATCGGCGACGCGCCAGGACTTCACGAACTTGCGCACGCGCGCGGGCGCCGCGGCATCGGCGGGAGGCGGGGGCGGCTGGAGCACGTCGGCCAGCGCCAGCTTCTCGTCGGTGCCGAGCTTGGCCTCCGCGTCCTTGCGGATCTGCTCCAGGAAGAGCTCGAAGCTCATGCCGCCTTTGAAGCGCTTCGGCGCGAAGCCGAGCCACGAGAAGTACGCGGTGCGCAGCGGCAGGTTCCAGCCGCGCTCCGCGCTTCGCAGCGTGAAGATGTAGTGGAGCTGCTCTTCCTGCGAGGGGAGCTGCTCCACGAGCGCCAGCGCTTTCGCGACGACGGCGGGGTGCTGGAGATAGACCAGCATCGCGGCGAGATCGCGATCGACGAGCGAGCGACCCGACGGGAAGAGCGGGTTCAAGCGCTTGCCGAGCGCTTGCTTCTGCGCTTCGTTCGGCGGCGCCAGGCGCACGAAGGCGAGTGAGTGGATGCGCAGCCAGGAGATGAGCTCGGCGTCTCCGAGAGCGGCGGGATCGATCTCGGCCAAGCGCGCGAGCAGCGCGAGCTGGTCTTCCGCCGCGCCGCAGCGCGCGAGCGCCAGCAGCGCCTCGAGGCGCGCGCGCGGTCGTTGCTCGGCGAGGGCGCGCGCCTTCCAGCTCGCCGCGGGTCGATGCTCTACCGCCACGCGCGCGGCCCAGCGCAGGAAGCGATCGTCGGCGTCGAGGGCCGGCCAGGCCTTCTCGAGGGCGGCGACATCGTCCTTGCCGTGCAGGGCTTCCAGCGCGCGGCGCTCGGCGCGTTCCTTCTTCCCGCTCTCCGCGTCCGCGATCGGCGCGAAGTCGGGCACGAAGGACTTCACGCGGTAGAGCCCCGATTGGATCCGGCGCCCGCCGATCGCGAAGTAGAAATGGCCGTCCTGGCCGATCGCCATGTCGGTCACCGCGAGCGGGCGTCCCTGCACGAAGACCTCCGAGGTCGCGGTGAAGCTCGAGCCCCGCGGCTGCAGCCAGACCGCGTGGATGCGGCCGAAGGTCCAGTCGGCGACGAAGAGCGCCTCGCGGTAGCGGCGCGGGAAGCGCGCCTGCGTGCCGAAGACGACGCCGGTCGGCGAGCCTTCGCCGAGGTCGATCACCGAAGGCAGGCTGTCGGGCCAGGTTTGCGGCCACTTGCCCGTGCCGTAGCGCCAGCCGTACTCCGAGGCCGAGCTGTGGTGCAGCACGCGCGTCGGGCGATACCACGGTGTGCCGATGTCCCACTCCATGTCGGAGTCGAAGCCGAAGAGCTCGCCCTCGGGAGAGAACGCGACGTCGTAGGTGTTGCGCATCCCGGCGCAGAAGAGCTCCCACGGCCCGCCCGCGGGATCGAAGCGCGCGATCCAACCGCCCGGTGCCATGACGCCAGTCGCGTGGCCGCGACCGTCGGGGTTCCGCGGCAGCAGCTGGTCTTCCTGGTAGTTGCGGTGCGGCGAGCTCGGCGCGCACTCCGAGGGGATCTGCGTGTGATTGCCGGCCAAGACGTAGATCTTGCCGTCGGGGCCCAAGGCGAGAGCGTGCGGCCCGTGCTCGCCGTCGCCGTCGAGCTTCTTCAAGAGCTCGATCTCCTCGTAGCGATCGTCTCGGTCCTTGTCGCGCAGGCGATAGACGCCGGAGCCTTGCGCGGCGCCGCCGTTCACGCAGAGGTAGAAGTCGTCGCCGACGAAGAGCATGCCCTGCGCTTCGCCGATCGCGATCGCGAGCTTCTCGATCGCGATCTTCTCACCATCGCCGAGCCCGCTGATGCGATAGAGCGAGCCGTATTGATCGCTGGCGATCAGGCGGCCCTTCGGGTCCACGACCAGCGAGACCCAAGAGCCTTGCTCGCGCGGCACGGAGTAGAGCCGCTCCACCGCGAAGCCCGGCGGAACCTGGATCGCATCTGCCGGTGTGGCTTGGTTCGGATCCGGCAGGGCGGCGGAGCGCTTCAAGTGCTTCAGTCGCAGCTCCTTGAAGTGCACCTCCATCGGCGGCCCGGCGTGGAGCTGCAGCGCGAGGATCCCCTCGCGCGCGGCATGCGTCGACTGCTCGTCGATCAAGCGCGCGATCATGACCCCGTTCATCGTGTGCGTCAGGACCTCGCCTTCGGCGCGCACGACGTAGTGGTTCCAGTCCTTGTCCTTGATCTGCGCTTGCAGGAACTCCGGCTTCGCGAAGCGATCCTCGACGACGCTGCTCCCGCGCTCGGTGCGGCGCACGACCTCGCCGCGCGGCGTCATGATCCCGCGGCCACCTTCCTCGTAGACGATGCCCGTGTAGTTCGTGCCCGCTTCGATGTCGGCCTGGTAGCCCGTGACGCGCCACTCCGGATGGAGCTTCGAGCGGTACTGCACGCCCGAGTTCCCCGACAGGATGCGGTAGGAGAAGCGCAGCTCGAAGTCGCCGACCCAGCCCGCGGTCCAGACCAGGAAGGTGTTCTTCGGGATGGGGTTCTCGGCGGTGGTGCGCCCGACGAGGAGGCCGTTCGAGGCGCTCCAGAGGCGCAGGTCGCCGTCCCAGCCGTTCAGCGTCTTGCCGTCGAAGAGGGGCGCGAAGCCCTCTTCGTCGTTCGCCGGGGCGGGAGCTTGTCCGCGCGCGATGTCGGGAGAGGCGACGAGGAGCGCCAGGAGGAGGAGACGCGCGGCGGCGAAGGGGGATCCGAGCATGGGGACGCGAGGCCTCTTCTACGGAGCGGAATCGACGCGCGGATCATGCGGATCGCGAGGACCGGCGTCGAGGGATCCCAGAGCGAATCCCCGCTGCGATCCGCGCGGGTCGCGCTCAGATCAGCGCGAGGGGATCGAAGCTCTCGATCGAGCCGCGCCGCTGCAGCTCGTCGAGCATCAGGGCTTGTAGTGCGAACGACGTCACCCAGAAGTTGGCATGGCGAGGGCGCAGGTCGCGTGCGTGGAACGCGAAGGCGCCCGCCAGCTCCCCTGACTCCTCGCCGAGCTGATGCGCGAGCAAGCGCGATCGCAGCAGCTCCCTCGTGCCCGCGAAGAGCGGCGTGGACTCTCCGAGGAGCAGGCCTAGGCGCAGCGCCTGCGCGCGCACGTCGCCGCGGACGTGACCGGTGACGCTTCGATCGGCCGATCCGGTGCGCTCGAAGCTCTCGAGCTCCTGGAGCATCCAGCGCAGGCCGCGCGCGGCGGCCTCCTCGAAGCGCGGCTCCTCCAGGACGCGCGCTCCGCCCCAGAGCCCTTCGATCGCGTAGGCCTGGGCATGGAGCTCGGTGCCGTCGCCCAGAGGATCGGTGAGGAAGCGGCCGTCGTCGCGTTGGAAGAGAAGGCAGCGCTCGAGCAAGGCCCGCGCGCGTTGCGCATCGCACGCCCGGCCCAGCGCGCGCGTCGAGGCGAGAAGCCCGAGCGCTAGCTTCGCCAAGTGCGGTCCTGCGTGTCGAGACCAACGCGTGGCGGCCACGCGCTGCAGCGGCTCGCGCCAGCTCTCCGCAGCCCAGAGCTCCTCGCGATCCAGACGCGGCTCCATCCAGGCGAGGACGCGCTCCGCGAGCGCGCGCGCACCGGGAGCGCCGCGCACGCGATGCTGCCGCAGGAGCCCGCTCAGGATGATGCCGGCGTCGAAGAGGTAGGCGTGATCGGCTCGCTCGTCGATCCAATCCGAGCGCAGCGGTACCACCCCGGGGAAAGCACCCAGGCGCTCGAGCAGGCGCGCGAGCCACGCGATCGCGCGATCGGCGGCGCGCTGCTCGACGGGGTCCGGCTCGAGCTCGTGGAGCCAGGCCCACAAGCAAAGCGCATAGCCGGTGATCTCCGGATAGGCGAAGGGCGCGCGAGGCTCTCCTTCCTCGCGGAAGCCGACGCAGGCCCCCACGTGCTCCTCGCGCTCGTCATCGAGGCGCGCCTCCGGACCGCGGAGCCAGGCGCGCGCGCTCCGGAGCTCGGAGGAGAACGCGCTCATCGCGGCTCGCCTGCGTGCGCATCCCGCGCGAGGATCGCCGCGGCGATGCGCTCGGAAGCGCGACCGTCGCCGTAGGGGTTCGATCGCGGCCGCATGCTTTCGAGCTCCGCCGGATCCGAGAGCAGGCGCTCGCAGGCCGCCTCGATCGCGCGCGTCTCGGTGCCCACGAGCTCCGCGATACGCAGGTCGAGCCCTTCGCTGCGCTCGCTACATTCGCGCAGTCCCAGCCCCGGTCTGCCGAAGCTCGGAGCTTCTTCCTGGAGGCCGCCGGAGTCGGTGAGAACGAAGCTCGCTCGCGCCAGGCAGGCCCAGAGCTCGGGAGGGTCGAGCGGCTCGACGAGCTGCACGTTGTCGACATCGCCGAGGGCCGCGCGCAGCGGGCCAGCCACGGCCGGGTTGGGATGCAGCGGAAGGATCCACCGCGTGTCGCGCGCGTGTCGCCGGGCCAGCGAGCGCACGGCTGCGGCGATGCTCAGCAGCGGCGCGCCCCAGCTCTCGCGTCGATGGACCGTCACCAGCACGACGCGCTCCGAGGCCGTGGTCCCGCGCAGGCACGCGGGCTCCCCGGAGAGCGGCGCGTGCTGGCGCATCCATTCCAGCGCATCGATTGCGGTGTTCCCCGTGACCACGATCCGTTCCCGAGGGTGACCTTCGCTCTCGAGGTTCTCGCGGCAGCGCTCCGTCGGCGCGCAGAGCAGCTCCGCGAGATCGTCGAGCACGCGGCGATGGCCTTCCTCCGGGAACGGTAGATCGAGTCGACCGCTGCGCAGTCCGGCCTCGACGTGGACCAAGCGCAAGCCGCGCTGGAAGGCCGCCAAGCCCGCCGCGAGCGCGCTCGTCGTATCGCCTTGCACGAGGACCCAGCGCGGCGGCGCCGCGGCGAGGATTTCGTCGACGCGGCGGAGCAGAAGAGCGGTCGCTTCGGTGAGGGACAGACCGGGCTCCAGCGCCGGGAGCTCGAGATCGGCGCGCAGCCCGAAGGCCGCGAGGGCGCGCCGCGTGAGCTCCGCGTGCTGCCCGGTCGCGAGCACGCGCACCTCCTCCGCCCCCGCGCGCTGGCGCAGCTCGCGAAGGACCGGCGCGAGCTTGATGGCCTCGGGGCGGGTTCCGAGCACGACGAGCAGACGGGACACGCAGGCTGCTGGGTGAGAGGGCGGAGGGGCGGCGCGGAATGGACCCCGCGCCAGGGAACCATATCCCGCGCTCCGCGCCTCGGCTCTACGCCCTGCGGCGCCTGCGCCGAGGCGCGCTGCGTGAGATAGGCTTCGAGACCGCGCTCTCGCTCCTCCCGCTCCTCTTCGCCCTTTTGGCGTTCGATGCTCGTGCCGGTCTCCGATCTCGCTACGGCGCCGCTCCCGCGCACGCTGTGGATCGAGCTCAGCTCGAAGTGTCCCTTCGACTGCGTCTTCTGCTCGCGCGCGGCGCTGCGCGGCGCTGGCGAGCACATGGACTTCCGCCTCTTCGCCGAGCTGATCGGCGAGCTCGATGCGCCGGAGATCCTGCGCCTCAACTACTCCGGCGAGTCGACGCATCATCCGCGGCTCCTCGACGCGCTCCGCCTCGCGGCGGCGACCGGCGCGACCACGGAGCTCGTCTCCGCCTTCGCCACCTTCCCGCTCGCGCAGCTGAAGGCGTTCGCGGCGAGCGGACTCGATCGCCTCACGATCTCGCTGCACACCCTCGATCCCGAGCAGTGGCGCGCGATCTACGGTCTCGGCAGCGTCGAGGCCCTGCGCGAGCGCTTGGATGCGCTGCGCCGCGCGCAGGTCGAGCTCCGCAGCTCGAAGCCGCGGATCGACCTCGCGTTCGTGGCGCTCGAACGGAACCTCGACCAGCTCGAGCCGATCGCGGCCTTCGCGCTCGCGCGCGGCATCGAGGAGCTCGCGGTGCATCCGCTGATCCGGCGCGACGAGATCCCAGAGGCGTTCGCCCAGGAGCTCCGCGATGGGCGCCTGCGCCCCGCGTTTCGCGAGCGCCTATCCGCGGCCGTCGAGCGCGTCCGTCGCCTGTTCCCGCAGCTCGCGATCCAGGTCTCCACTCCGGAGCTCGAGGCGACGGCGGCGCTCGATGCGACCCCGCGTCCCTTCGCCGCGCCGCTCCCGCCGGGAGCGCGCATCACCTCCTGCGACCAGAGCCCGTGGGAGACCGCGCACATCCTCGCGGACGGCGCTGTCGTGCCCTGCGAAGTGCAGGATCGACGGGTGCTGGGCAAGCTCGCGGAGCAGTCGCTGCGCGAGATCTGGCACGGCGAGGAGTACCGTCGCTTCCGCGCGGCGTGCGCGAGCGGCGCGGATCCGGTGTGCAACGCCTGCGTCTACAAGCACGCGGTCCTGCCCATCGCGCCGCGCTCGCGTGTCGCCGCGCGCGAAGGCGGCGGCGGCGAGCTCGTACGCGGCTTCTTCCGCGTGGAGGACGACGGGACCTTGTGGGCGCAGCCGGAGTGCGCTCTCGCCTTGCAGCGCCCATCTGGACGCGCCGCGCTGCATCTGCGGGCCCTGCTCCCCGCGGGTGCCGAGGGCGCGAACGCGCTCTCGATCGCCTGCGATGGCGTCGAGCTCGGGCAGGTGCGCAACACGGGACGAGAGCTCGAGCTCTGCGACCAGCGCTTCGCGCTTCCGTCGGCAGCTTCTGGAGTCGCGAGCTTCGTGCTGCGCACCGCGCATGCGTTCCGTCCTCCCGGCGGCCGCGACGCGCGAAGGCTCGGCTTCGTATTGCTCGAAGCCGCGATCGAAGCCTCGTGAGCGCGCGCGCGCTGGAGCTCGCACGCTCGCTGGTTGCGCGCTTGCCGCGCCGCGCGTCGCACGCACCGCTGCGCTGGGGGCGCGGCGTCTCCGTGCTCGTGCCCGAGCGCGGTGGGCTCGCGTTCCTCGGCGAGACGCTGCAGGCCGCGGAGCGCGCGCTCGCGCGCTGCGAAGAGCCCGGAGAAGTGCTCGTCGTCGCCAGCGCGGCGCCTCGCTCGGCCTATGCCGAGCTCGCGCGCTCGCACCCCGCGGTGCGCTGGCTCCACGTCGCGCGCGGGCTCGACTTCCTCGAGGCCGTCGAGCGCGGGCTGCGCCGCGTCCGGCATCGCGCCGTCTATCTGCTGAACAGCGACATGCGTCTCGAGGAGGAGGCGCTGCGCGAGGTGCTGCGCTGGCGCTCGGGCTCCGTCTTCGCGGTCGCCTCGCAGATCTTCTTCGCCGATCCGACGCGGCGTCGCGAGGAGACCGGCTGGACCGATCTGCACGTCGATGGGCCGCGCGTCGAGGTGTGGGACTGCGAGCCGGAAGCGAGCGATGCGGCGTCGGGCTGGGCGCGCACGCACCTCTACGCGGGCGGGGGCTCCTCGCTCTTCCACGGCCCGACGCTGCGGCGCTACGCGCGGGCCGCGCGTGTCTATCGGCCGTTCTACTTCGAGGACGCGGAGTGGGGGGTGCGCGCGTGGCGCCAAGGGCTCGAGGTGCTCTTCGCTCCCGCCTCGCGCGCGCATCATCGGCATCGGCAGAGCGCCTTGCGGCTCTACACGCCGGAGGCGATCGAAGCGATCGCGCGGCGGAACCAAGCGCGCTTCCTCGCTCGGAACTTCTCCGTGGTGCCGGCGGCCTCCGAGCTCTCCGCAGCGGCTTCGCCCTCCGAGCCTCCGCTCGAGGCGCTGCGCCGCGCGTGGCGCGCCGCGCGCGATCCCTTCCCTGATGCGCCTTCGCGCTTCGTGCGACGCGCCTACCTGCCGCGCCCGCTCGCGTCGCGCGGGGAGCGGCCGCGCGTGATCGTGGTCTCGCCGTACGCGCTCTTCCCTCCCGCGCACGGGGGTGCCGTGCGCTTGCGCCACCTGCTGCGCGGGCTCGCCGCGGAGTTCGATCTCACGCTGCTCTCCGACGAGATGGAGCTTTACGGTGAGCGCGCGCGACCCTACCTCGAGGACTTCGCCTCCGTGCACCTCGTCAGCGGGCGCCGCGAGCAGGCCGACGAGCTCGGCGACCGCATCGCGCGCGTGCGCAATCACAGCCACGCCGCGCTGGCGGAGGAGCTCCGGCGCTTGATCGCGGTGCGGCGGGCGGATCTCGTGCAGGTCGAGTTCGTCGAGCTCGCCGACCTGCGCCGGCAGCTCGGGGCGTGCGGCGTGCCGTGGGCGATCAGCTTGCACGACGTGCTCTTCGACGGCGTCGGCGGGACGAGCGCGGCGGATCGCTACGAGCGCGAGCGCATCCTCCAGCATGAAGTCGCGTTCGCCTGCTCCGAAGAGGACCTCGCGCTGCTCGATCATCCGAGAACGGCGCTCGTGCGGAACGGCATCGACGGCGCGCGCTTCCGGTACTCGCCGTCCCCCGCAGAGCCGCGGCTGCTCTTCCTCGGGCCGTTCCGCTATCCGCCGAACCTGGAGGGCATCCGCCTCTACCTCGAGCACGTCCATCCGCGCCTGCGCGCGCGTTTCCCCGGGATCGCGATCGATCTGCTGGGCGGCGTCGGCGCGCGCGAGCTCGCCTCGCGCGAGAGCTGCTTCGCGCAGCCGGGCGTCGCGGTGCACGACTACGTCGAGGACGTCGCGCCTTGGCTCGAGAGAAGCGCGCTCACGTTGAATCCGCAGCTCTCGATCCGCGGCTCGAGCGTGAAGCTGATCGAGTCGCTCGCCGCGGGGCGCGTCTGCATCTCCACCGAAGAGGGAGCGAGAGGCTTCGGGCAGGCGGGATTCGCCGGCCTGCTCACGGCGCCGCGCATCGAGGACTTCGCTCCCTTGATCGAGGAGCTGCTCCTCGACGTCGAGCGCCGCCGAGCGCTGGAGCGGCCCGATGCCGAGCGGCTGCAGCCGTTCACCTGGCAGCATGCCGTCCAGGAGCAGGCGCGCGTGTGGCGCTCGCTGATCGAGGCGCAGCGATGAGCGCGCCGCGGGTCCCCGAGGCGGCGCGGCTCGCCGAGGCGAGCTACGATGCGATCGCCGCGCTCTACGAGCACGACATGGCGCGCTCGGCTCCGGCCGGCGATGTCGCGTTCTATCGCGCGCGCTGTGCGGGAGTCGCGACGCCGATCCTCGAGCTGGCCTGCGGCACCGGGCGGATCGGCTTCGCTCTCGCGCAGCACGGCCAGCGCGTCGTCGGGCTCGATCGATCGAGCGGGATGCTGCAGGAGGCCCGGCGTCGAGCACGCGCGCTCGGGCTCGAGGAGCGCGTGTATCTGCTGCGCGGCGATCTGCGCGCGCTCCCGCTCCGCGCGAGCTTCGAGCGCGTGATCTGCGCCTATTCGGCGCTCACCTATCTGGCCGAGCCCGGCGCGTCAGAAGAGCTGCTGCGCGCCGTGCGCGAACGGCTCAGGCCGGGCGGACGCTTCCTACTCGATGTCTTCGTACCGCGCGAGGAGCTCGCGCGACCGGGAGCCGAGGTGCTCGTCCGCGACTACGAGCGCGAGCTCCCGGATGGCACGCGGCTCGAGCGCTCGAAGATCGTGCGCGTCGAGATCGAGCCGGGGCGGAACGAGATCGAGCGCTTCTATGTGCTGCGCGATACGGATGGGCGCGAGCTCTGGAAGGTCGCGACGCGCGTGCGCATTCGACCGTTGCCGCCCGCGGCGCTGCTGGCGGCGGCGCGCGATGCGGGCCTCGCCGTGGTCGAGACCTGCGCCGACTTCCGCGACGAGGCTCCCGTCGCGGAGGAGACGCGCACGCTCGCGCTGGTGCTCGCGCGCGACGACGACGAGCGCGCGCTCAGCGCTTCGCCGCGGGCTCCTCGAGCGGGCCCCAGCGCAGATTCCGGAAGCGCGTGACGCCCTTCCACGCGGACGCCGAGGATACGAAGAGCCCAAAGCGTCCCATGAGCGGTCGATCCGCGAACTCCGCCTCCAAGACGCTGAAGCCGCCGACGATGCCGCGTAGCTGCGGGCCGCGTACCTCGACGCGTAGCTTCACCCAACCGCGCCGCTCGCGCGGTGTCACGGATGGATAGCGTGTTGCCAAGGTCTGGTACTCGCCGTTCGCGAGATGGAGCAGGAAGCGCTGCTCGGACAGGCCCAACGGATTCTGAGGCGTACGTTCCAGATAGAAGAGCTCGAGCAGCGCGAGCTCCAAGGATCCCCGCCAACCGAAGGCGAGCGCGAACTCCCCGGGCTGGCCCTCCGTCCGCGCCTCGACTTCGATGAAGAAATCGCGTTCCTCGATCAAGTGAGAGCTGAGCAGCATCGTCGGCAGCGGATCGAGATGCTCCGGCGAGTGGATCTCGTTGCCTTGGAGTGTCCAGCGACCTTCGTACTTGTAGGGTTGGGATGACTTGGCGAAGAAGGCCGCCAGATCCGAAGCAGGCGCTGCGGGAGCGCTCTGCGCTGCCAGCCGCGCTTCGTCGCGAGCCGCCGCGGCGTGTTGGGGCGCGAGTCGCGCAGCGAGTTCGGCGAGTTCCAACGCCGTGCGATGCCAGCGCTTCGAGGCGTAGGTCTTCGCGGCCTTGACCAGCGCCTTCGCCGCGGTATCGAGGGCTTTCGCGCGCGCTGCGTAGCGCGGATCAGCGCGCTTTGCCAGCGCTTGAACTTGGTTCCGCAACGTCGTCCGGCGCGGCGAAGAAGGCACAGCTTCGATCGCGGCATCGAGGCTCCGTAGCTCCTGCGAGGCAGCTTCGCTGTCGTTCCGCTCGAGGGCGACCTTTGCGCGTTCCACACCCGCGGTGACGAGCGCCTCCTGAGGGCTCGCCATCGCGGCGAGAGACGCGAGCGCTCCGCAGGCTGTGATGAAGCGGAAGCTCGTGCTCATCGGACATCCTCCAGCGCCGTCACGCGCAACGCACGCAGACGCGTCGCGCGACCCACGCGCCCTTCCCGCACGAAGAAGGCCAGTCGACCGGCTCCTTCGCGCGGTGGAACACGGAGTTCGACCGCGCTGGCATCCATGCCTGCGCTCAGGGTTGCCTTCTCGCCATCAAAGCGCAGCTCGATCGGGATCCACACTCCGCTCGTGCTCGACCAGGTCGACGCTGGTCCTGAGGCCACCTGACTCGGATTCCCCCGGCCGCTGCCGGAGAGGCGGGGCTCGATCCGGCCGTCGCGCAGCACGACCTCGGCGCGCAAGTGGGTCCCGATGTTGCGGAAATCGAAATCGAGCCCGAACAACGCGAGCTCGCCGTGATGGTGGAGTTCGGCGCGGAGCAGGAACCGCGCGGGCGTTCGTTCGCCGATGCACTGCACCAGCGTGTTCGAACCAGGCTTCAAGCGCAGCTCGCCGTCCGCGAGTTCGAACTGCGCGTCGCTCGGCAGGAGATCGGGCTCGCCGAAGTACGCTTCGAGCTCGTCGGGGTCGGAAACGTCCGCGATCGCCGCGCCGAGCTGCGCTCGAACCTGCACGGGATCGAGGGCGTGCGCCAGTGCTTCCATCTCACCCGCCACGCGCTTCCAGCCCGCGTCGCGATCAGCCTTGGCGAGCTCGAGCAGGGCTGTGGCACCCGCGCGACGTGCCTCGCTCGTCGCGCGATGGGACGGATCAAGGCGCTCCAGCTCCGCGATCCAAGGCGCCGTGCTCGGTGCCGCGGGATCCACGCTTGTCATCGCCGCGCGCAGCAGCGCCGCAGCAGCTTCGTTCTCGCCGCGCTCGGCGAGCGCACGCGCGCGAGCCAACGGATCCTCCTCGTCCTGCAGCAGCGGAACCGCGAGGACAAGACCGGCGACGCCGAGCGAGAGCGCGGCGGAGCGATAAACGTGGAGCAGCGAGCGCATGGTTCCTCCCATGAAACCGAACGTACGGTGCCAGAGCAATTCCCTCCGGTTAGTAACCGGAGAAAATTGCTCTGGCACCGTACGTTCGGTTTCGTTGGTCGGTCAGTTCGCCGGCTGGATCTTGCGTGCGACGGCGATCACGGTGCCTGCTCGGCCGGTGCAGCGCGCGAGGAGGGCGAGAGCGAAGGCTGGACCTAACAGCAGCGGGAAGAGGGCGAGCTGCAGCAAACGATAGGGGAGCGAGAGATCGGCCTTGTCGGCGGGATTGGAGCGCAGCGTGTCGTAGAAGGCGTTGGGTCGGAAGCCCGCGCGGTTCAGCGCGGTTTGCACCCAGCCGAAGGGATCCATCTCCCACTGGCCCGTGCGCAGGCGCTCCACGCGGAAGCCGTGCTGCTCGAGCAGCGCGCGCAGCGTCGTCGGCGTGAGCTGCCAGAGATGCCGCGGTAGATCGAGGTGGAACCAGCGCTCGCCGCCGAAGCGCGCTTGCCAGGAGGCGAAGTTCGGCACGGCGAGGAGCAGGACGCCGCTCGGCGCGAGGGCCTGATGCGCGGCGTCGAGGGTCGCGTGCGGATCGCGCACGTGCTCGAGCACGTGCCAGATCGAGATCAGGTCGAAGGAGCCCGCGGGATAGCTCGCGCGCGTGAGCTCGCCGGCGTCGATCGGGACATCGGGATAGGCGTTCCGGCGCGTCGCCTCCGAGAGCTCGGTGCCGCGCACGACGTAGCCGCGCTCGCGCAGGAGGCGCAGGAAGAGGCCGCGGCCGCAGCCGACGTCGAGGACGCGCGCGCCGCGCGGGACGAGTCGTTGCACGAGACGAGCGCGTGCGGCGCGGAACGCGCGCACGGCGCTCTCGAGCAGCGCGCCGAAGCGCTGCGTGGGTGCACCGTAGGCGTTCTGCTGCGCCTCGTCGAGCTCCTCGATGCTGCGCGGATCGCGCACGTAGACGAGGGAACAGCGCTGGCAGCGCACGAGCGGCCAGCGAGCCGCAGGGCCGCTCGCCTCTCGGAAGGCGAGCTCGGGGGCGGGAGTCGAGCAGCAGCGCGGCGCTCCGGTGTCGATCGCGGAGGCCAAGGAAGCGTCGGCGCTCAACTCACGAGCTCGCGCGCTGAGGGAAGCGCTTCAAGCGGATCAGGCCCCAGCGATGCAGGTAATACTGCAGCGTCACGCGCAGACAGCCGAAGCCGTAGACCAAGCTCGTGCCGAAGCCGACCGAGCTCGAGTCGGTGGCGTAGTGCGTGCGCACCGGAACCTCCTCGCACGGCATCTTCGCGAGCAGCATCTGCACGATGATCTCGTTGTCGAAGACGAAGCCCTCGGAGTTCGCCTCGAAGTTCACCGCGAGCAGCGCGTCGCGGTGGAACGCGCGATAGCCGGTGTGGTACTCGCTGAGCTTCACACCCAGCGCCAGGTTCTGCATCCAGGTCAGGAAGCGATTGAAATAGAACTTGTAGCGCGGCATCCCACCCGCGAGCGGATCGCCGAGGAAGCGCGAGGCCATCACCCACTTCGCGCGGCCGGCGGCGATGGGCTCGACCAGGTCCGGGATGATGCTCGGGTCGTACTGGTTGTCCGGGTGCACCATCACCACGATCTCGGCGCCGAGCTCGAGCGCGCGCGTGTAGCAGGTCTTCTGGTTGCCGCCGTAGCCGCGATTGTGGCGGTGGCGGATGACGTCTAGGTTCAGCTTCTCGGCGACCTCGGGGGTCTCGTCGCGGCTCTTGTCGTCGACGAGCACGACCGCGTCGCAGGCGCCGGGCGGGATGCGCTTGTAGGTGGCCTCCAGCGTGCGCGCCGCGTTGTAGGCCGGCATCACGACGATGGTCCGCGGCCGGCCGGGGGGGATCGGCGTCGCGCGACCCGGCTCGACGGCCTCTCGGGGGTCCTGCGGTTCGCTGGGGGCGGAGTTCATCGGAGGCGGTGGTAGCGTTCGGAGACGTCGCGGAGCTCGCGCTGCTCGACCAGCTTCCGCTCCACCTGCTCCCGCAGGGCCGGCGAGAGCGAGCTCAGGCGGGGCTCGATCCAACGAACGGCATCGGCGAAGCGCGCGACTTCGCTGTAGAGATGGAAGAGTAGCACGACGCAGAGCTCGTCGGCGTGGAGGTCCTCGCTCTGCTCCAGGCGCTCGATCGCCTCGCGCCGCCGGCCTTGTCCCACCAAGGCCAGGATCACCTCGCGCTTCACCTCCGGGAGGCCGCCGAGCTCGGGCGCATCGAGGATCTCCTGCACGCGATCGAGGCGCCCGAGCTGGGCCCAGGACTGCGCGTCGAGGAGCGCGCGCTCTCGCGTCGGGAGGCTGGCGCGGTCCTCCACCTGGAAGACGAGGTGCGAGAACGCCGCGACATCGGCCAGGTCGAGCTGGCCGCGCAGCTCGCCGAGCACGATCTTGGCCTCTTCGAGCTGCCCGGCGCCGGTGAGCGCTGCTGCGTAGTCGCGCAGGCGCCGCGGATCGCTCGACTCGCGCGCGGCGCGTTCGAAGCGCTCGCGCTCGACCTGGAAGAGCAGCCAAGCGGCGCCGACGTGGTCGATGGGCTCGAAGAGCGCGAGCCAGGTGTACGCGCGCGAGGCGTCGCGAGGGTCGCGCGCGCCGAGCTGGAACGCGTGGATCGCGACGCGCCCGAAGCGCGGGCCGTCGCCGGCGCCGAGGATCTGGAAGCTCGAGCCGTGGCGCTCCGCGAGGAGCTGCGGGCCGCGCTGCTGGTTCTCGGCCCAGTCGATGTTCGAGTCCTGGAACCAGCGCCAGCCCGCGGCCGGGCCGCCGGAGCTGCGATTGAAGTAGGAGAGGAGATGCGGCCAGCGCGAGAGGCTCTCCGCGGTGCCGACGAGCAGCAGGAGCGCGGAGGCCAGAGCCGGGCCGCGGCGGAGCTCGCCGCGCACCGCGGAGGCGCCGAGGAAGCAGGCGAGCGGTACCAAAGGGAGCACGTAGCGGATACCGACCTGCACGCGATTGAAGAGCGAGAGATAGAGCAGCGCGAACCCGATGGTCGCGCCCGCGAGCCAGAGGGCGCGGCGCGCGTTCGCATCGACCGGGCAGCCCGAGCGACGGCGTGCGAGAGCGCACGCGACGGCCGCCAGCAGCAGCGCAGCGACGGTCTCGGGCGTCTTGGTGGCGAGGGCCGCGAGGTAGTAGCTCGGATGGCCCACGGCGTAGCGTCCGCGCAGGTAGACCTGGTGCTCGTCGCGCGAGACGAAGAACTGGTAATCGACGCCCTCCAGGAACGGCCGCGGCAGCAGGGCCAGCGCATGACCCGCGATCGGGCGCTCGATCCAGGTGCGCACGGTCGCGCTCCGGTAAACCTCCGCGTCGCGCGGAGCGCAGCCCGGGCGGAAGCCGTAGGCCGCGTGCAGCGCGAGCAGAGCGCAGAGCGCGTAGGCTCCGAGAGCGAGCAGCGCCCGCGCGCCGCGCTTTCGCAGCGTCTCTCCCGCGCCGTCCTGCAGGCGCGCCAGCCGGAGCAGCACCGCGAGCGCGACGATGGGCGCGCAGAGCAGCGCGAGATACTTGGTCGCGCACGCGACGCCGAAGCTCGCGCCGGCGAGCACCAAGCGCGGGGCGCTGGGGCGGCACATCCAGCGCCAGAGGAGATAGAGCGCCAGCAGCAAGCACGCGGTGTACGCGACATCGACGGCGAGCAACGCGCCGTAGCCGAGCAGCAGGGGCTGCGGCGCCCAAGCGCACAGGACGAGGATCTGCGCCGCGGGACCGAAGGCCTCGCGCGCCCAGAGCGCGAGCACCAGACCACCGAGAACCGCGAAGACCAGCAAGCCGTAGCGCCCGTGCGCGATCGTGTCCTGACCGAGCTCGGAGAGGCTGCGATCGCGTGCGAAGAGCTGGTTCGCGTAGAGCGGCAGCGGCCCCTGGAAGCGCGTGTAGGGATCGTCCCAGCCCTCGTTCAGGATCACGCGGCCGCCGCCGAAGAGCACCGGCTCATCGACGGTGATCGGCGTTTGTCGCGCGAGGGGGACGAGGGCGGCGAGATGCGCGAGGAGGAGCAGCGCGGTCCAGAGGAGCGCGCCGCGGAGGCGCGCTCCGCT
Source organism: Planctomycetota bacterium (assembly GCA_016719295.1). Classification (GTDB taxonomy): domain Bacteria; phylum Planctomycetota; class UBA1135; order UBA1135; family JADKAF01; genus JADKAF01. Next base: position 2,521,469 of record JADKAF010000001.1, on the reverse strand, counting down.
CACGGCTCCTCCGGCCCGAAGAGCTCGTCCTCGCGCTCCGCGAGCTCCTTGCCCGCTTCGCGCGCATCGCGCAGCACCTCGCGCGCATCGTCCAGGTTCTCTCGAGTCACCCAGATCTCGCAGGGCCCCTGATGCAGCCCGAGCGTCGCGTGGAACCAGCGCTGCTTCTCGGGCCGTTGCGGCTTCAGCCAGCAGCCGATCTCGTGCGTCGCGAGGACGTGGCGCACGACTTCGGCCGCGGCGAGGCGCGGGGCGACTTCGAGCAGGACGGGCGCGTCGTCGGGCGAGCTCATGCGGTGGTCTTCGCGAAGGGGCGCGAGAGTCTCTCACTCGCATCGGCGGCTGCCCAGCCCGCGCCCTGGCGGCGCGCGGCCGAGAGCTTTCACCTGCGAGCGTTCGCGAGCGGCGAGACCCTGCCCGAGCTGGTGCTCTGCTTCGACCGCGACGTCCAGCGCTTCGGCTTCACCGTCGATCGCGCGCCGGATCGCGTGGAGCTCGCCGAGCTGCACAAGGACCCCGCGGCGGTCGTGTAGCGCAGGGGGCCCAGCTGTGGCGTGCGCTCCATCTTCCGAGCGCCCCTCCGGAGTCTCCGCCCGGCGCTTCGCTTCGAACGATCTCGCAGCTCCGCCGAGCTCGCGGCCGCGCGCTCCCTCGGCCTGCGCGCGGCAGCTCGATCCGCTGGTGCTGATCGAGCTCGTCTCCGGCGCGACCGAGGCGGGCGGCGAGTTCGCGCCGTCCTTCGTGCTTCCCGCCGCCAGGATCTGGATCCAGCAGCCTGTTGAAGGAGTCCCTCGGGCTGGAGAACGCGCCTCCGCGGAGGCCAGCTTGACCGCCGGGCCGGGGCCAGCGAGCGTGGACGAGCTGCCCCCGTCCGCCTCGCGAGCCTCGTCCGTCATGGATCTCTCGAAACCCCTCGTTCTTATCGGCCTTGGTGTCGCGTTCCTCGGGGTGTTCATGGCGGGTGCCGTGATGGCCCCCTTCGCGGATGGATCCGCGGCAGCCGCTCGCGTCCCCGCGCAGCTCTCGCGAGGAGAAGGCTCGTCCTCCGCGACCGCCGGGGACGGCGCGTGGCTCGGCGCTTCGAATCAGGTCGCGCGCGCCGACAGCGAGAGCGAAGCGCTCGATCTGGCGGCGATCCGCGCGGTCGAGGCCAGCGCCGAGATCGCGGCCGAATCCGCGAGCACTCCCGCGAGCTCCGAGGCGAGCGCGAAGCCGCTCTCCTCCGCGGCGATCACGGGTGTCGTGCGCGACATCGCGGGCCAGCCGATCGCGGGAGTCTTGGTCCGCGCGCGGCCGAGCGGAGAGAACTACTGGCGCGAGCGCCAGCTCGACGACATGGCGCAGTGGCCTCGCGACGGCAGCCCGCCGCCGGTCGATCTGCAGCGCATGCTGCGACAAGCCGCGCAGCAATTCGCGCGCAACGACGGCAAGCTGCGCGAGGTCACGACGGACGAGCAAGGCGCCTATCGCCTCGAAGGTCTGAGCGCGGAGTCCTGGCGCATCGAGGCGTACGCGAAGGGCTGGCGCCTGCGCTCGACGATCTCGGAGGATCCGCGCGCTTGGCCGGGGCAGAAGATCGACTTCGCCGGAACGCGCCTCGAGCGCCTCTCGATCGCCGTCAAGGATCCCTCGGGTGCTCCGCTCGCGCGCGCGTGCATCGACGTGATCACGCCGAACCAAGGCGAGGAGCAGAGGCTCTGGACGCAGGAAGATCCGTGGATCTGGATGCCGCCCGGCTCGTACAGCCTGCGCGCGCGCTCCAAGCCCGGGCAGGGGCCGTCCTCCGAGACCGTCGCGGTGGCGGTGGATCCCGGTGTCGCTCCTCCGACGGTCGAGCTCGTGCTGCGCGAGGAGGCGCGCGTCGTCGGCGTGCTGAGCGGAGAGGTCGTCACGCGCTTCGGCAGCCGATCGCTCAGCGTCGAGGTGCAGGACGGCAGCGCCGTCCAGGGAATGGAGTGGGAGTACTACAACGGCTCCGGCAGGCGCGGCCGCTCGGTGGAGATCGAGGAGATCGACGGCGAGCTGCGCTACCGGGCGACGGGCTTGAAGCCCGGCAAGCACAAGCTGCGGGTTCGCCTCGCGCGGGGCCTGCTGCTCCACGAGCGCGAGATCGACGTGCCGAGCGGTGAGCTGCGCGTGGACCTGGAGCTCGCGCTCGACGCGGGCGCTCGCGTGCTGGAGGCCGTGATCCTGGATGGCGCGGGGCTCGTCCAGCTCGACGCGTCGCTGCGCGTGCAGGCGCGCGGCGAGCGCGGCCCTGGAGAGAGCGTGGTCTGCGTCTCCGCGGGAGAAGGGCGCTGGTGGCTCGTGCACTCGGCGAAGCTGATGGAGAAGGCCAACGAAGGCAGCTTCGTCGCCCATGCCCAGAGCCCGCGGCTCGGCCCTCTGCAGCAGAGCTACAAGCCGCTGCAGGAAGAGCGGCTCGAGCTGCGCTATTCGGAGCCGGCGTTCCTGCTCGTGCGCATGAGCGGGCCAGCGCCGAAGGGCGTCATGATCCAAGTCGCGCTGCAGGTCGAGCGGACCAATGAGAGCGAGCCGCAGGAGGAAGAGCCCTCGTCGATGCTCGGCGATTCCACCGAGCTCGCGTTCGGCCCGCTCCGCACCGGGCGCTACAAGCTGATCGTCCGCGGCTCGCAGCGCGATTGGAACTTCTTCCCGCTGCACGAGGAGATGATCGAGCTGCGGTCGGGACGGCAGGAGCGCTCGGTTCCGCTGCCCGAGCTACATACCATCAACGTGCGCGTCGCCGACGCGCAGCAGGGGCAGTCCTACAGAGGCTCGGTCTGGCGCGCCGACGATCCGTCCTCCAGCTTCCGCACGAGCTTCTCCGTGACGAACGGCGTCGGCGAGCTCGCGGGCCTGCCGACGGGGCGCTACGAAGCGGAGCTGCAGGAGCGCGGCCCCGGCGGCGCGCGACGCGAGACCTTCTCGGTTCCCGGCACCGCCGAGCTCGTGTTCGGCCCGGCGAATCCGAACGCCACGCCGAAGCTCGCGGTGCGCGTCGATCTGCAGGATCCGGCGGGGCGCGCGGCGCGCGCGGGTCTGGCGCAGGGCGACCTCATCGTCGGGATCGGCGGCAAGCGCTTCGAGAAGATCGAAGAGGTGCAGCCGCGCTTCTCGGGAGCACCCTACTACCTCAGCGGTGGGACGATCCCGCTGGATGTCGAGCGCTCTGGATCCGTCCTGCGCATCGACGTCGAAGTCGATGTGCTGATGTATCAGCAGAACTCCGGCGTGCGCTTCCGCACTCCCGGGCGCTGAAGCAAGCGCGAGCTCAGCGCGCGAGCGTCGCGATGTCGATCCACTCGTGCAGGCCGGGGATGTTGGAGAGGCTCGAGTTCAAGACGACGGCGAGGAAGGTCGCCGCGAGGGCCAGGAAGATCGGCTCCCGGCGCAAGCTGCTGAACGCGATGCCCCTCGAGCCCTTCCGCTGCGCGAGCGTGAGATAGTAGCCCGCGAGACCGAGCGCGAAGGGCACCGCGAGCACGAGCTCGACGCGGAGCGCCGTGGCGATGATCCCCGCCGACAGCACGCCGCCCAGTCCGTAGCCGATCGAGCAGAGGATCCCCGTCGCGATGCGCGAGCGCTCGTCGACGCGCGCGCCGCGCAAGTGCGCGCTGCGCACTTGGCCGAGCTGGCCGCTCGATCGTACGAAGGCCCCGAGCATCCAGGCGCCCAGGAGCAGCAGGAGAGGCGGGACTTGCATCGAGCCGATGGCGCACCAGCCAAGCGCCAGGTGCAGCGGGTAACGCAGCGTCGGCACGACCACGCGGAGGGCCTCGATGTCGTGCGCCTTCACGGGCGAGGCCGCATGAGCGCTGCCGATGAACCACGCGGGCAGGGCGACCGCCGCGAAGAGCGGAGTCACCTCGCAGGCCGAGGCGATGGCGATGCAAGAGAGCAACGCCCACCAGAAGATGGCCGCACGCGCCGAGACTGGATTCCCAGCGACGGGCCGCTGTCCGCTCGTCGGGTCCGGGCGATCTCGCTCTGCTTGGATCGCGTCGTTCAGCGCGGCGTGGCTCGCCCGCGCGGCGATCGCGCTGATCCACCCCAGCGTGACCGAGAGCGCGTCGAGGGCGAAGCTCTGAACTCCGATCGCCGTCGCGCAGTAGGCCCCGACGAAGAACGCGAGATCTCTCGCGCCGAGCTCGAAGCGCAGCATCCGGTTCTGCTGGCTCAACCAGAGCTGCAGCACCGCTGACGACGGAAGCCCGATTGCTGGCCGAGCTGAGTTCTTGGTGCGAGTGGGCATGGTGGAGCTGAAGCGAGGGGAGAAGGAGTGAGGTCGCGATCCGGGTGAGCGCGGCGCCACTCTCGATGAATAGCCCACGGGGGCGACGCGAGAGCGGCGAACGATGGAGATTGCCCTGCTTCTCGAAGAACTTTCTCTCCAGAGCACGACGGCGCTCGGTCGCCATGCGGGGCTCCGCTTCGGAGGTGAGCGACCTGGAAGGAAGTTCCACCCGCGCCGGGCGGAAAGGGGCGCTTGCGCCGCACGCCGGATGCTCGATGATCTCCGCCCTCCACGACCGAGATCACGATGGCCGAGATCGTCCTGCGCGGCTGCCGCCAGCACAACCTGAAGGGCTTCGATGTCGCGTTTCCTCTGGGCAAGCTCTCCGTCGTCACCGGGCTGAGCGGCTCCGGCAAGAGCTCGCTCGCGTTCGACACGCTCTTCGCCGAAGGGCAGCGGCGCTACGTCGAGACCTTCTCGGCATACGCGCGGCAGTTCCTCGATCGCATGGAGCGTCCGGCCGTCGATTCGGTGGAGGGCATCCCGCCCGCGGTGGCGATCGAGCAGGGCAATCGCGTGCGCTCGTCGCGCTCCACCGTCGCGACGGTGACCGAGCTCAACGACTACGTGAAGCTCCTCTTCGCGCGCCTCGGCGTCCGGCACTGCGATCGCTGCGATCGCCCCGTTCGCCGCCTCTTCCCCGCGGAGATCGCCGACGAAGCGCTGCAGCGCGGCAGCGGCGAGCTGCTCGTGGGCTTCGACGTCGAGGCGCACGATGCGGAGGAGACGCGTCGGCGCCTGATCGGCTGGGGTATCCGCCGCATCTTCGCCGGTGGTGCGCTGCGCAAGCTCGAGGGCGAGGATGCGCCGCCGCTCGGCGATTGGATCGCGGTGCTCGATCGCGTGACGCTGGGACCCGAGAAACGCGCGCGCTTGCTCGACGCGATCGAGCAGGCGTTCTCTCTCGGGCAGGGCCGCTTGGCGCTCGTCGACGAGCAAGGGCAGGTGCAGCGCCATGGGACCGAGCTGCGCTGCCTGCCGTGCGCGCTGAGCTATCGGCCGCCGACGCCGCAGCAGCTCTCGTTCAACGACGCGCAGGGCGCGTGCCCTCGGTGCCACGGCTTCGGGCGCGTGATCGAGATCGACCCCGAGCTCGTCGTCCCGAATCCGCGGCTCGGCGTCGGCAAGGGCGCGCTGAAGCCTCTCAGCACGCCGGCCACGACGTGGGAGCGCCGGCAGCTTCGCGCGTTCCTCGAGCGTCGCGGCATCGATCCCGCGACGCCGTACGCGGAGCTCGGCGAGGCGGAGCTCCACTTGCTCTGGAAGGGCGAGCCGGGGGGCTACGAGGCCGGTGTCTGGTTCGGCATCGAGCCGTGGTTCGCGTGGATGGAGACGCGCGCCTACAAGATGCACGTGCGCGTGCTGCTGTCGCGCTATCGCACCTATCAGCCGTGCGCCGATTGCCAGGCCACCGGGCTCCAGCCCGCAGCGCTGAAGGTGCGCCTGCGCGGCAAGGACGTCGCCGCCGTCTCGCGGCTCACGATCGAGGAGGCGGCGCGCTTCTTCGGCGCCGTCGAGATCCCGCCGCACGAGGAGAAGAACCTGCGCGCCGTGCACGACGAGGTCGTCTCCCGTCTCGGCTATCTGCTCGAGGTCGGGCTCGGCTACCTCACGCTCGATCGGCAATCGCGCACGCTCTCCGGCGGCGAGATGCAGCGCGTGAACCTCACCGCGGCCGTGGGCTCGCGGCTCGTCGGCACGCTCTTCGTGCTGGACGAGCCGAGCGTCGGCCTGCACCCGCGCGACAACGATCGCCTGCTGGCGATCCTGCGCCGTCTCGTCGATGCGGGGAACACGGCGGTCGTCGTCGAGCACGAGGAGGACGTGCTGCGCGCCGCGGACCACCTGGTCGATCTCGGGCCGGGCTCGGGCGAGCACGGCGGCGAGCTGCTCGTCTCCGGCGATCTGCAGCAAGTCCTCGCGCATCCGCGCTCGGCGACCGCGCGCGTCCTGCGCGAGGGGATCCGTCTCGAGCGGCGCGAGCGCGGCGCGCTCTGGAGCGCGGGGCGCTTGGCGATCCGCGGGGCGGCGGCGCACAACCTCCGCGGCATCGACGTCGAGTTCCCGCTCGGGCGCTTCTCGTGCCTCTCGGGCGTCTCGGGCTCGGGTAAGTCCACGCTGCTCGAGTCCGTGCTCTACCGCAACGCGCGGCGCTTGCGCGGCGAAGCGGTGTCGGAGCCCGGCGCGGTGGGCGCGATCGAAGGGCTGGATCAGCTCGCCGAGATCGTGTGGGTCGATGCGGGCGGACCGATGCGCACGGGCAAGAGCTGCCTCGCCACCGCGCTGCACGTGTGGGGCGAAGTGCGCGAGCTCTTCGCCGCGACGCCGGCTGCGCGCGCGCGCGGCTTCAGCGCTTCGACCTTCTCGTTCAACACGCCGGGCGGACGCTGCGAGACCTGCGAGGGCCTGGGGGTCGAGCGCATCGAGATGCAGTTCCTCGCCGACGTGGAGACTCCGTGTCCGGCCTGCGAAGGAACGCGCTTCCAGGACGAGGTGCTGAAGGTCGAGTGCGAGGGCCGCAGCGTGGCCGAAGTGCTCGAGCTCACGCTCGACGAGGCGCGCACGTGGCTGCGCGCGCGCGCGCCGAAGGCCGCCTCGAAGCTCGATCTCGGCTGCGAGGTGGGGCTCGAGTACCTGCGCCTCGGCCAGAGCATCGCTTCGCTCTCGGGCGGCGAAGCGCAGCGCCTGAAGATCGTTGCGGCGCTCGCGAGCGGTGGAACCCCGCGCGCGCGCCGCGCGAAGCGCGGCACGCTCTATCTCTTCGACGAGCCGAGCACCGGGCTGCACGGCGCGGACATCGAGAAGCTCTTCCGCGCGTTCCAGCTCCTGCTCGAGCGCGGCGACACCGTGATCGCGATCGAGCATCACCTCGACCTGATCGACGCGGCGGATTGGGTCGTCGATCTCGGGCCCGAGGGCGGCGCCGCGGGAGGCGCGCTGGTCGGCGCGGGCACGCCGCAGGAGCTGCGGCGCGTCGCGGGCTCTGCGACGGGAGTCTGGCTGCGGAAGAAGGACGCGCTCGTGCGTCCGCCGGTAGCCGTCGCCGCGCCCGCCGCGGGGAACGATGCGGCGGAGCGCGCGCAGCGCGTGATCGCGCTCTCGGGAGTCCGTGAGAACAACCTCCGCGATCTCCACCTCGAGATCCCCCGCGAGAAGCTGTGCGTCGTCACCGGAGTCTCGGGCTCGGGCAAGTCGACGCTCGCGTTCGACGTGCTGTTCCAGGAGGGGCAGCGGCGCTATCTCGACACGCTCTCGCCCTACGCGCGGCAGTTCATCGGGCAGATCGCGCGCGCGGAGGTGGATCGCATCGACGGTGTCCCGCCGGCGATCGCGATCGAGCAGCGCACGACGCGCTCCGGCGCCAGCTCGACGGTGGCCACGATCACCGAGCTCTGGCACGGCCTGCGCCTGCTCTTCACCAAGGTGGGCGTGCAGCACTGCACGCGCTGCGCCGCCGCGGTCGAGCCGGCGAGCGAGGAGCAGATCGGCGCGCGCGTCTCACAGCTCGCCTCAGGGCAGCGGCTCGAGGTGCTCGCACCGGTCATCGTCGGGAAGAAGGGCTTCCACAAGGAGATCTTCGACGCGCTGCACGCGGACGGCATCGAGCGAGCACGCGTCGACCGCAAGTCGATCGCGGTGCGGCCCGCGCCCGCGCTCGATCGCTATGCCGAGCACGACATCGACGCCGAGGTCGGCGTTCTCGCGAAGGGCGCGCGCGGCGACGAGCTGCGCTCCCTCGTCGCGCGCGCGCTGGCGATCGGCGAGGGCACGCTCTTCGTCGTGGCCAAGGGGCGGCAGCACACCTTCTCCACGCGCTCCTTCTGCCTCGCGTGCGGCATCGGCTTCCCGGCTCCCGATCCGCGGCGCTTCTCGTTCAACTCTCGTCACGGTCGTTGCGATGCCTGCCACGGCTCGGGTGCGCGCGAGGTCTTCGACGAGGCGAAGCTCGTCGCGCACGAGGAGCGCCGCCTCGACGACGGTGCGATCCCGGCTCTGCTCGCGAAGCCGTTTCCGAAGTCCTTCGCCGCGCGCTTCGTCGCTCAGGCCGAGGACGCCCTCGGGTTCTCGCTCTCGCGCCCCTGGAGCAAGCTCGGCGCGAAGCAGCGTTCACAGGTGCTGCAGGGCACGGAGGACTTCGTGGGCCTCCTCGCGCAGCTCGAGCTCTTCCGGACGAAGCCCGGCGGAGAGGTGCTGGAGGATCTGCGCGCCAGCGTGGCCTGTCCGGCGTGCGAGGGCTCGCGCCTGAACCCGGTTTCGCGCGCCGTGCGCGTCGCGAGCCGCAGCCTGCCCGAGCTCGCGGCGCTGACCGTGAGCGAGGCGGCGCAGTGGGTCGCGCGCACGACGCCGAAGTCCTTCGGCGGCGGCGGCGCCGGCGAGGTGTGGGCGCGCGTGAAGCGCGAGCTCGAGCCGCGGCTGCGCTTCCTCCGCGATGTCGGGCTCGACTATCTGCGCCTCGATCGCCCTGGCCCCACGCTCTCGGGCGGCGAGGCGCAGCGCATCCGCATCGCCGCGTCGCTCGGGTCCAGCACCTGCGGCGCGCTCTACGTGCTCGACGAGCCGACGATCGGCCTGCACCCCTCCGATCATGCGAGCCTGATGGGCACGCTCACGCAGCTCCGCGATCGCGGCAACACGGTGGTCGTCGTGGAGCACGACGAGGAGACCATCGCTCGCGCGGACCACGTGATCGAGCTCGGGCCCGGCGCAGGCAAGTGGGGCGGGCGCATCGTGCACCAAGGCGATCCCGCGAGCTTGCGAGCGGATACGCAGAGCCCGACCGGGCGTGCGCTCGCCGGCAGCGGACGCGGTCGCAGCCATCGGAGAGCCGCGCCGCCCGCCGACGGGCCGTGGCTCGAGATCCAGGGCGCCCGCAAGCACAACCTGGACGGAGTCGACTTGCGCGTGCCGCTCGGCGCGCTCACGGTGTTCACCGGAGTCTCCGGCTCCGGCAAGTCGACGCTCGTGCGCGAGGTGCTGCTGGAGAGCCTGCGCCAAGGCCGGCCCGTCGCCTGCGACGCGCTGCGCACCACGGTTCCGATCGAGCGCGTGCTCGAGGTCGACCAGACGCCGATCGGGCGAACCCCGCGCTCGATCCCGGCGACCTACGTCGGCATCTTCGACGAGATCCGCGCCCTCTTCGCGCGCAGCCCCGAGGCCGCTTCTCGCGGCTATGGTCCGGGGCGCTTCTCGTTCAACGTGAAGGGCGGGCGCTGCGAGACCTGCCAGGGGCACGGCGAGGCGAGCGTCGAGATGAGCTTCCTGCCCTCGGCGCGCGTGCCCTGCACCGCGTGCGGCGGTCGGCGCTTCCATCAGGAGACGCTCGAGATCAAGTGGAGCGGGCTCTCGATCGCCGACGTGCTGGACCTCACCCTCGAACAGGCGCGCGAGGTCTTCCGCAACCACGCGCGGATCCGCAGCTTCCTCGAGGTCCTCTGCGAGGTTGGACTCGGCTATCTCAGCCTGGGGCAGGAGAGCCCTACGCTCTCCGGAGGCGAGGCGCAGCGCGTGAAGCTGGCTCAGGAGCTCGGCAAGGCGCCGCGCGGGCGGGCGGTGTACGTGCTGGACGAGCCGACGACGGGGCTCTCGCTCTCGGACGTGCGCAAGCTCGTGCAGGTGCTCCACCGGCTGGTCGAGCGCGGAGACTCCCTCTTCGTGATCGAGCACAGCGTCGAGGTGATGGGAGAGGCCGACTGGATCGTCGACCTCGGCCCGGGCGGCGGGTCGGGCGGCGGGCGCGTCGTCGCCTCCGGCGCCTTCGAGGAGCTGGTTCGGCGAGGGGCGCGGAAGAGCGGCTCGCGCACCTTGCCCGTGCTCCGCGCCTGGTGGGAGCGCTTCGGGAGCTCGGCGTCGGCGGGGGGCTCCCGCACCGCTCCGGCCTGAGTCGCGGCGGGGGGGCTCGCCCTTGGCGGTCCGCCGGCGGCGGGCTCTCCGGGCGGTCGGCCGCAAAAAAAAACGAAGTCGCCGGACCGCTTTGAGCCCGTTTTCCTCCCACAAGGGTGCTCGCTGCGGAGGCGACTCCGTCCGGGCAGAGCTACTCCGGTCTTCTCGAACCTCTCGGCCTCCGGGCCGCGTGGTCCGTATGCGCACCTCGGGGCCCGCCCCGCACCTCCACCGATCCTGGGGAGCGGGGCGGCGTCGCGGGAAGAGGCGTTCGCGCTCTTGCGCGGACGCCTTTTTTTTTGGGTGCCTCGCCCGGGGCGCGAGCCCCCGCGCCGCTGCCCGCGGTGGAGGAGTGCCGCGCGGGCCCTAGGTCTTGCGGCGAGCAGGCGCTACATTGGCGGGCATCCGTCCTCCCCAATGCCTCCGCCGGCATGGCCTTCTCGCACTCGCAGACGCTCCACCTCCTGGACCTCGCCCTCTCGGGCGACCAGATCGCGCTGAGCGAGCTTCTCGCCCGCCACAAGGGCCGCGTGCTGCGCATCGTCCGCGCGCGTCTCGGGCCTCAGCTCCGTCAGTTCATGGAGTCGCAGGACATCGTGCAGGAGGTCTTCCTGAACGCCCTGCAGTCGGTCCCGCAGCTCGAGGCGACCGACGAGGCGAAGCTCCTGCAATGGCTGAGCGGCATCGTCGAGAACACGCTGCGCAACAAGTCGGACTACCACGGCGCGCTGAAGCGCAGCTCGAGCTTCGAGCCCTTCGATCCGGGGACGAGCATCCCGCTGCGCGTCGACCCGAGCGCGCAGGACGACCTCATCTCGCGCGAGCGCCAGGAGCTCGTCGACGATGCGGTGAACCAGCTCCCGAAGGACCTGCGCGAGGTCTTCGTGATGCGCCACTACATGGGGCACTCGTTCCAGCGCATCGCGGAGAGCCTGCCCGGCTCGACCGCCAACCAAGTGCGCATGAGCTATCGGCGCGCCCGCGCTCGTCTCGTGCGGCTCCTCGAAGGCAAGCTCTGAGCACCGAGCGCGGCGGATGAGCGCGGCGGACCCCGACGTCGTCGACCAGCTCTTCGATCGCTATCTCGAGCTCGAGCTCGAGGGCGAGGAGGACGCGCTCGAGCTCGCGCTGGCCGAAGCTCCCGACGAAGCGACGCGCGCCGCGCTGCGGCGGCAGATCGAGCTCGATCGGCAGGTGCTCTCGGCAGTGCCCGACGTGCTGGACGTGAACCAGCGCCTCGGCAGCTACCGCCTGATCGAGGAGATCGCCCGCGGCGGCCAGGGCATCGTCTATCGCGCCGAGCAGCCGTCGCTGAACCGCGACGTCGCGATCAAGGTGCTGCCGCCCGACCGCAGCCAGTCGCGCGAGCACCGCAAGAAGCTCGCGCAGGAGTCGATGCTCCTCGGCGGCCTGCAGCACCCCGCGATCGCGAGCGCGATCGAGCTCCTCACGACCGACCGCGGCCTCTGCTTGGTGATGGGCTATCTGCCGCATCCCTCGCTGCAGCGCATCCTCGAGCTCGCCGGCCAGGAGCAGAGCTCTCCGCTCGAGATCGTGCGGCGCCATTGCACTGCGGCCGGCAGCGCGTCCCTCGATCCGGTCCAGCTCTGCTGCCGCATGATCGAGACGGCCGCGCGAGGGCTCGACGCCGCGCATCGCGCGGGCGTGCTCCACGGCGACGTGAAGCCGAGCAACATCCTCCTCAACAAGGAGGGACATCCGTACCTCATCGACTTCGGCCTGGCGCAGCTCCAGGGCCCGCGCGACGAGCAGGGCCTGAGCATCCACGGCACGCTGCCCTACGTGGCGCCCGAGGTCCTGCAGCGCGGCCAGGGCGCGCTCGCGCCCGCCTCCGATGTCTACGGACTCGCGGCGACGCTCTACGAGCTGCTCTGCGGCCAGCCGATCTTCCGCGCCGAGCGCTTCCTCGACCTGCTGCGCCTCGCGAAGGACGAGACCGTGCCTCCGCTGCGCACGCGCGCGAAGCAGCTCCCGCCCGAGCTAGACCTCATCCTGCGCCGCGCGCTCGCGCGCGATCCGGAGCAGCGGACGAAGACGGCGCTCGCGTTCGCGGAGGAGCTGGAGCGCTTCCGCGAAGGGCGCTCGCTCGATGTGAGCGGAGAGCCGCTGGGGATGCGGCTGCGGCTGGCTTGGCGGGTGGCGCGGAAGCGGCATCGGTTGTGGGTGGGGGCGGGAGTCGCGGCGGTGATCGTCGCGCTTGCGACGATCGTCTTCTGGCCCCAGAGCAACTTCGAACGGGTGCTCGATGCACTCGAGAGCGGTCGCACCGAGGGGATCGAGTCGCTCCTGCGTCCGACCCTCGACGATGGCAGCTTCGACGCCGCGGGACTGCTTCCGCATCGAGAGGCCGTCAAGGCACTGCTGCGAGAGAGCCTTGCCGACAGCAAGAAGGAGAGCGCGCAGTGCCTGCTCGAGGCGCTGCAGCGCGTAGAGCCGCAGGATGGCGAGCTTCGCAGGGTCGCGGAGAGACTGGCGGGCAACACGGTTTTCCTCGCGCCCCGCGGCTTCGAGGAGGTTCGATTGAGAAGCTCGAATCGCACCGGCGAGTTTCTGAGCGGAGCTTATCTACCAGCGAAGCTCCCTGATCAGGAGACGGCGGCCTTCGGTGTTGGTCCCGGTTACTGGAGAGTCGTCTTCGCGCCGGATGCGGCATCGGGATGCTCGGCGAGCTATCTCATTCGCAGCAGAGAGATGCTGGTCGCTCCGGAAGTTCAGCTCGAAGCACCGTGGCCCTACGAGGATCGGGGGCAGGAGTGGGTGGAGTTCCGCGACGTGGATGCGCCGCTCGGGCAGAGCTATACGAATGACCGGGTCCGATCTTGGAACTCACCGGACGGTGTCCGCATCTCGATCACCTATCCATACTGGCTCGAGGCTCGAGAGTTCTCGCTTGCGCGACTCGAGCGCTTCCATGCGTCGTTGCATTCCTACTCGCAACGCAAAGTACGTCCGCCCTATGCGCATCCAGATGATGACCGATACGACAGCCTGATCAACGTGGGGCGATTGGCCGCGGGCGATGATGGCTCGAAGCCGTTGGGATTCCTGTGCTTCTACGACGCGTTCGCGATCGCAACCTGGGCCTACGCGCGGCTCCCGACGGAGGCCGAGTGGGAGGGAGCAGCGCGATCCTCTCGGCCCGATTCCAGTCCGTACGGATTCGATTGGTCGGTTGATTCAGAAGCCCAAGAGAAGCTTCATGGCTTCGATCCAGAGTCGGCAGCGCTTGCTGACTCCACGCAGATGTTCCGCTCTGTTCACGAGGATCCCCTGCCTCGATGCGCGCGAAGCCTTCTCCATTTCCACGACAACGTCGCCGAGATCACGTCGACGATCATGAGTCGTCACGCCAGCCTGTCGGGCGGGTTCGATGTGGAGCCAGATTACGTGGTCATGAAGGGCTTTGTGCTCTCCGGGAATGAGGACCGCCCCCACGCTGAGGTCGGGCTGATCCCGTCCTGGGGGCGAACTCGATTCGCAATCTTCAGGACCGACACCAAGCGCTCCTACCACGGCCTTCGCTTGGCGCGGGGGGAACCTGAGTAGCGCCGTATTGCGACTTCCTTCGGCGCAATGGCGGAGACTGGAATTGCCCGCCTAGTGCTTTTGGGCGGGTAGTTCCGAGGACTACAAAGGGGCTAGGTCACTAGCAAGCGGAGCCAGGGTTGCGTGAGCACCCTGGGTTCGCGGCCCCTCCCTCAGTCCCGGAACGATCCATGTCCAAGTCTGCTCTTGCTCTGTCCCTGCTCTCTTTCTGTCTCCCGATGGCTCGTGCGGAGGTTTCCTACGCCATTCCGGTGCATGGCACCGTCGCCGCAGCTCCCGCCGAGTGGATCCTCGTCGGGCGCGAGGAAGATCCGCTCACCGGCGAGTACGTGTATCTGTGGGAGTGGAGCGAGTATCCGCTGCGCACCACGACCTTCACCAAGACCCCGCCGCCCCCGCCGGTCGACCGCCAGGGCATCGGCTAGTCCTAGCCCGATCCTTCGTAGGCCCCTGCCCCCGCGGCCCACGCCCCGGCTCGAAATCGAAACCGAGCCCGAGGCGGCGGAGCTCTTCGAGGCGGCCGGCCTGGAGGAGAGCTCGCTCGACGCACGCGCCGCTCGCTCCCACGAAGAGGAGCGGCCGACTGCTACCGGTCTGGTCGTAGCCCGGGAGCTCCTTCAGGAAGAAGCGGTGCCGCGCCTCGAGGATGCGGCGGTCGAGCACGTGTACGGCGCCGCGGTCGTCGACGCGGCGCAGCAGGCGGCCGAAGCCTTGGCGGAACATCGCCGAGGCGTGCGGCAGGTAGACGTGCCGGCGGTGCACATCGCCGCCGAGCGCGTGAGCCTGCGCTTCCTGGAAGCGATCGATCGGGCCGTAGGGGAGCTTCACCATCACGACTTGCTCGAGCGTCTCGCCGGGGAAGTCGACGCCGTACCAGAAGGTGTCGAGCCCGAGCAGCACCGCGGGCTCCCGGCCGCGGAAGAGCTCGGCGAGCTCTTCCTTCGAGCGCCCGGGCATGCCCTGCCAGTAGAGGCGAATGCCGCGCGCGCGGAAGAAGGCCGCGAGGCGCCGCGCGCAGGCGTCGAGGTCCTGCGCGTTGGTGAAGAGGCCGAGCAGGCGCCCGCGCGAGCGCTCGCCGAGGAAGCCCAGGTAGCGCACGACGTAGTCGAGGTAGCGCTGCTTGCCGAAGCCGCTGCTCGCGTAGGGCGGCGCGTCCTCGGGCACGACCAGCACGGCACGGCAGTAGTCGAAGGCGCTCGGCGCGCGGAAGGTCGCGACCGCGCGCGGTGCCGCGCCGTCCGGCGCGCGCTCGTCGGGCTCGCGCGTCGCGCGCTCGGTCTCGGCCTGCTCCAGCGCGCTGAGGCCGAGGTAGGCCTTCATCGTGTCGAAGCCGCCGCGCAGCCAGGTCGAGGCCGAGAGCAAGACAGCGTGCCCGAGGCGCGGGAAGAGATGGCGTCCGAGGAAGACCTGCGGCAGCAGGATGCGCTGCACGAGCTTCCAGCCGCCGTCTTCACCGCTCTCGACGTCGTAGTGGTAGGCCGGATCGAAGCGCGGCCCGCTGTCCCCGAGCGGCAGCCACGCCGAGACGTCGGCGGCGATCTCGCCGAGCCCGGTCAGGCTCCGTGCGAGGCGGGTGCGGAGGCGCGCGACGCCGCGGCCGCTCTCGTGCGCGAGCTCGTCCTGCAGCGTCGCGAGCTTGGTCGAGAACGCGCCGAACTTCTCGAGCAGCCGGCGCTGCGCGGCGACGAGCGGCTCGCCGAGCTCGCCGGCGCTGTACTCGCGCAGCAGCTCGTGGCGCGCGCCGCGCGGGCGCTCGCCCTCGCGCGCGCCGCGCCAGAGCAGGAACGCGCGCACGCGCTCCTCGAAGTCGTCGAGCTCGAGCTCCAGCTCCGCGGAGACCGAGCGCGCGCCCTGCAGCGCCTCGGCGACCGGGTCGCCGTAGAGCTCCTGCGCCGAGCCCGGGAAGAGCGCGTGCAAGCGCTCGAGCAGGCCCGCGCGCCCGGCGAGGCGCCGGGCCTCGCGGCGCAGATCGCGCGCGTCGATCTCGCGGCTCGCGCTGGAGGCCGTCTGGCGATGCAGGTGATCGCACTCGTCGAAGACGAGGTGCGCGAAGAAGCCCGGATCGCTGAGCACGAAGGCGTGGTTCGTGACGATCACGTGGGCGCGCTCGGCGCGCTTGCGCGCGACGAACGCGGCGCAGCGAGCGCGCTCGCTGCGCCGACGACAGCAGAGCGGCTCGGCGGCGGCTTCGCTGCGCAGGCGCGCCAGCGCGGCTTCGTAGGCGCGCTCGTCGCGCAGCTCGAGCGAGGCGTGGCGCGGGAGTCGATCGAAGTCGCCGAGCGGATCGACGAGGGCGAAGAGCGCGAGCGCGGTCCACGCGAGGTGTTCTTCCAGCGGATCGTCGGCCTCGGGCGCGAGCGAGCCCAGAACGCGCGCGCAGACGTAGTTCGAGCGTCCCTTCAGCAGCGCGATGCGCGGCTCGTGCGCCCAACCGAGCGAGCCCAGCAGCCGGGCCGCGCGCGGGAGCTCGCGGTAGTACGCCTGATCTTGCAGCGTGCGCGTGTAGGTGGAGATGCCGAGGCGCAGGTCGGCGCGCACGGCGAAGAGCAACGAGGGCACGGCGTAGGCGAGCGTCTTGCCCGTGCCGGTAGGAGCGTCGACCAGCAGGAACTCCTGCGCGTCGTGGGCGTCGCCGATGCGCTGGGCGAGCTCGAGCTGCCCCGGCCGGAACAGCGGTGCCGCCTCGCTCGCGGTGCTCGCGCCGAGCGCGCGCGGCAGCGCTTCGCGAAAGACCTGCTCGACCAGCTCGCGCTCTTGGCAAGGGCGCGGGACTAGCTCGTGCGGGCCGCGCTGCCGCGCGCGCGGCGGCTCCTCGAGCAACGCCTCCAGGCCGGAGGAGAACGCCGGCTCGGCGCGACCGAGGAGCGACGCGGGAACCGGCAGGCGCTCCTCGCTCTCGAGCGCCCCGCGGCGGCGCTCCTCGGCGCCGAGGCGCGCGACGAGGGTGGCGAGCAGAGGGGCGGAGGGCTGCTCCTGCGCGCGCGCGGCCTGCGCCGCTCGCCCCCACGCGGAGAGCGCGAAGCGCCGCACCTCGGCGGGGCGCTCGAGATGCGCGCGGAGCCAGCTCTCGAGCACTTCGCGGAGCGCCCCGGCCGAGAGCGCCGCGAGGTCGGGGGCGGCGGGGCACGGGGCCGCCGACCAGCCCGGGGGGACCTCGTCCGCGGTGGGGAAGAGCAGCGCCCGCAGCGCGCTCAGCGCCACCCAGCGCGGCGGAGCTTCGCTCGGCCCGAAGGCGCGCATCCACCACGCGTTCGCGACCCGCGCGTCGGCACAGAGCACCGGGCGGGTGCCCCAGCGAGCGCGCAGGGCGGAGGGGCGAGCGCGGGCCGAAGACCCTTCCGTGTCGCCGAGCGGGAGCGCTGCGTCCTCCGCGCCTCCAGCATCGCGGTCGCCCTCGTCGATGCAGGCGGAGAGCGCCGCGGGCTCCTCTCCGTCGCAGACGAGCTCCACGCCGAGGGGCTCGTCGAACGCGGGATCCGGTCCGCTCGTCCGCCAAGCTAGGTAGGCGAACCCGGGCTCGGGGCGGGATGCGGAGAATCCGGTGCGATGCATCGGGTAGGGGAGCGGCGAGCGACGCGGGATTGTAATCCCCCGTCGCCGCCGCATCCTGGTCCGTTCCGCGCGCGCCGAGCCGCACGAGAGCGATCTGCAACATGGGCTTCGCCCGCAACCTCTCCCTCACCGTCGCCACCCAGCTCGCGAGCCAAGCGCTCGCGGTGCTCACCGGCTTCCTCCTGCTCTACTGCATGGCGCCGGAGGTGAAGGGGGCCTACGACTGGCTGCTGCAGGCGCCGCCGCTCCTGATGTCGCTCGGGAACCTGGGCTTCGCGACCGCGATCACCTACCTCGGCGGCTCGCAGCGCTTCTCCCTCGAGCGCCTGGGCGCCGTGGGGCTCGCGCTCGGCGCCAGCGTGGGGACCCTGGTCGCGCTGGCGTCGATTCCGTGGCTCGTGCCGATGGCGCTGCGCCTCGACGCGTCGCTGCCGCTGCTCTTCCTCGCGCTCGCCACGGTTCCCGCGCTGCTCGTGCGCTCCTACGTGAACACGACCTTGCTGGTCGCGCGCCGCGTCGCGCGCTTCAACCTGGTCGAGCTGGCGATCCCCGCGGGCTTCCTCGTCATCTTCCTCGCCGGCTGGCTCGTGCTCGGTCTCGATCGCGAGCAGGGCCAGCGCATCGTCGTCCTCGGCGTGACCGCGCGGACGCTCGCGGTGGCCGGCTCCCTGCTCTTCGCTCTGCACGCGGCGAGCGCGCTCTATCGGCTGCGGCCGCGCTTCGATCGCGAGGTCCTGCGCGAAGGCTGGGGCACCGCGCGCTGGGCCTACGGCTGCTCCGCGGTCGGCGAGATGAACGCGCGCTTCGGCTTCGTCGTGCTGATCCCCTGGCTGCTCACCTTCGCGGTCTCGAGCGACGATGGGGTGCGGCGCGAGCTCGCGCTCTTCGGCATCGCGCTCACCTTCGCCGACTTGCTGCGCTCCTTCTCGCTCGCGGTCGAGCCGATCCTCTTCGCCGAGGTCGCGGGAGATCAGGAGCGCGCTCGCGCGCTCACGCCGACGGTCGCGCGCTTCCTCTGCGCCATCGGTTGCCTCGCCTCGCTCGGCATCGCGGCCGCCGCCCCGCTCGTGATCTGGATCGTGCGGGCGGAGTACCTGCCGGCGCTCCCGGCGCTCTGGATCCTGCTGCCGGGGACGGTCGGGCTGGCCATCGCGAAGACGATCTACGCCGACCTCATGGGCCGCGGCATGGTGCGCTGGATCTTCTGGAACACCGCGCTGTCCTTCCTCGCGATGAGCGCTGCGCATATCCTGTTCGTCCCCTGGCTCGGGACGATAGGCATGGCGATCGGGATGAGCGCGGGCTACTTGCTGCAGACCGGCTGTGCGATCGCGCGCTACCACCGTCTCACCGGAACTCCACCGAGCGCGCTCCTCGTGCCCACGCGGGCGGATCTCGAGCGCGTGCTCGCGCGCTTGCGGCGCGCGCCGCGCCCGGCGGACGGAGGGCGCG
This sequence comes from Planctomycetota bacterium, assembly GCA_016719295.1. Taxonomy (GTDB): domain Bacteria; phylum Planctomycetota; class UBA1135; order UBA1135; family JADKAF01; genus JADKAF01. The sequence continues at coordinate 2,502,721 of JADKAF010000001.1, read as the reverse complement.
CTTGAGTCGCACGCCTGCGCAGGTCGGGCTCTCGCGACCCACCGTCTCGGTGATCATCCCGGCCTACCGCGCCTCGAGCTATCTGGCCGGGGCGATCCGCTCCGCGCTCGAGCAGACCGTGCCGCCGCATGAGGTCATCGTCGTCGACGACGCCTCGCCGGATGTCGAGGAGACGGCGCGCGCGATCGAAGCTTGGACCAAGACAGGGCGCGTGCGGCTCCTGCGTCAGGAGCGCAATCGCGGGCCCGCCGCGGCGCGCAATCGGGCCATCGCCGCCTCGAGCGGCTCGCTGCTCGCGTTCCTCGACGCCGATGATCGCTTCGAGAAGGAGCGCCTGGAGGCGGCGATCGAGGTCTTCGCGAATCACCCCGATACCGCGATGACCTGCTCGGACTCGTTCCTCTGCGTCGAAGAGGTCGTGCAGCCGGGGCTCAAGAACGACGCCTGGCGCCCGATCGATGAGGTGCTGAGCTTCGAGCGCCTGCTCCAGCAGAACTGCATCTACACGCTCACGGTCACGCTGCGGCGCGACGTCTTCGACGCGTTCGGCCCCTTCGACGAGAGCCCCGCTCTCATCGCGGTCGAGGACTACGAGCTCTGGCTGCGCATCGCGCGCGAGCGCGTGGTGCGCTACATCGACCGTCCACTCGCCTGCTACAACCTCTCGCCGAGCAGCCTCTCCGGGAACCCGCGGCGCATGTTCGACGGCGTCTCGGCGGTGCTGACGAAGCTGGAGCGCCACTACCCCGACTTCCGCGCGCGCTACGGCGGCCTGGCCGATCGCCGGCGTTTCGACCTGCGCATGGACCTCGCGTGGGTGCTGCTCGAGCGCGGCGAGCGGGCGGCGGCGCGGCGCGAGGCCTGGTGCGCCGTGCGCGAGAGGCCGAGCGCGTCGAGGGCGTGGAAGCTCTGGGCCAAGACCTTGGTGGGGAGGTCCTGAGCGCGAGATGAGCAGCGTCGAGCTCGCCGAGGTCGCGCCTGGCCTGCGTCGCCCGCGCGTCGGGATCGACGTGCGCCAGTACTATCGTCCGATGCCGCGTGGCATGGGGCAGTACATCCGGAGGCTGATCGAGGGCTACGCGCTCTCGTGCAGCGATCTCGAGTTCGTGCTCTACCACGAGCGCGAGGCTCCCACCGATCGTCCGCCGCTGCCGGGGCGCTTCCGCGAGGAGCGCCTGCGCATGAAAGGCGCGCGCTTCGAGCTCTGGGAGCGCCTGCGCCTGCCCTTCGCGTTGCGCCGCCACGGTATCGACCTCTATCACGGCACCGGCAACACGCTGCCGCCGCGGCAGCCCTGCGCCACGATCGTCACGCTGCACGACACGCTCGTGCTCGAGGGCGAGGGCGACGATCACCACGCGCGTTACGTGCGGCGCGCGATGCCCGCGGCGCTGCGTCTCGCGCGGCGCATCCTCACGGACTCGTTCGCCAGCGCGCGCGACATCGAGCGCGTGCTCGGCTATCCGGCGGAGCGGATCCGCGTCGTGCCTCTGGGGGTGGACGAGGACTTCTCGCCTCAGGAGGAATCGCGTGACGAGGATGTGCTCGCGCGCTACGGGCTGGCTCCCGATCAGTTCCTCTTCGCGCTGGGCGCGTCGGGGGAGCGCAAGAACTCCGCGGGCTTGCTCGAGGCGCTGAAGCTGCTGAAGCCCTCCGTGCCGCGCGTCCTGATCGCCGGCTTCCAGCCCGCCGCGCTCGACGAGTTTCGCGCCCGCGTCGCCGCTGCCGGTCTCGAGCGCGAGGTCGCGGTGGAGGGCTACCTCGACGATCGCGACGTGCGCGCGCTCTACCGCCACGCTGCCGGCTACGTCTTCGCTTCGAAGCGCGAGGGCTTCGGCCTCCCGGTGGTGGAAGCGATGGCCAGCGGCACGGCCGTGCTCTGCGCGGACCGCTCCTCGATGCCGGAGATCGCCGGCGGTGCCGCGCTCTACTTCGACCCCGAGGATCCGCGCTCGATGGCCGAGGCGATCCGCCGCTTGCTCGGCGCCGGGGCGCTGCGCGAGGAGCTCTCGCGAGAGGGCCTCGCGCGCGCCAAGAGCTTCCGCTGGGAGCGCACCGCGCAGGAGACGGCGAAGATCTACCGCGAGGTCCTCGCGGAGATCGGCTGTCCGGGCAGCGTGTCGTCCTGAGCGAACTCCGGGAAGGGGCGGCCGCATTCGCTCCGGCGACCTTGACACCCCCCCCGATCCGTCGATTTAGTAGCCCGTTTTCTTCACCGCCCATCCCGCCCGCGCAGACACCGCGGGCTCCTGACCGTTCGCTCGCAGGGGTGAACGGTCGCGAGGCCTCGAGACCGCATGCAGATCACCGAGATCCCGACGCCCGGCTACGAGCGCGTTGCGCGCTGCCGCGACCAGGCCAGCGGGTTGCACGCCCTCATCTCCGTCCACGACACGACCTTGGGGCCAGCGCTGGGCGGCATGCGCATGCTGCCCTACGCGAACGAAGACGAGGCGCTGGAGGACGTGAACCGGCTCTCGCGCGGCATGACCTACAAGTCGGCCGTGGCTCGCACCGGTCTCGGCGGCGGCAAGTCGGTCGTGATCGGCGACCCGAAGAAGCTGAAGTCCGAGGCGCTCTTCCGGGCGATGGGCCGCTTCATCGAAGCGCTCGGCGGTAAGTACATCACCGCCGAGGACATGAACATCGGCATCGGCGACCTCGAGGTCGTGCGTAAGGAGACCCGCTACGTGACGGGCCTCTCGCGCGAGTCGGGCTCGAGCGGCAATCCCTCGCCGTACACGGCGCGCGGCTGCCTCGTCGGCATCCAGACGGTGGCGCAGGAGCTGAACGGCAGCACGAGCCTGAAGGGCCTCCGTGTCGCGATCCAGGGGATCGGCGCCGTCGGCGGTCGCCTCGGCGAGCTGCTGCTCCAGGCCGGCGCGTTCGTGAGCGTCACCGACATCGACCAGGAGCGCGTCGCGGCGTTCTGCAAGAAGACGGGCGCCAAGGTGATCAGCGAGTCGGACTTCTATCGCGCCGAGGTCGACATCCTCTCGCCTTGCGCGCGCGGGAAGCTCTTGAATGACCACTCGATCCCGCTGCTGCGCTGCCGCGCCGTCGCCGGCGCCGCGAACAACCAGCTCGATCGCCTGGACCACGCCGATCGCCTCTCGGAGCGCGGGATCCTCTACGCGCCCGACTACGTGATCAACGGCGGCGGCATCATCAACGTCGCCTGCGAGCTGCTGCCCGGCGGCTACAACGAGGCCGAGGCGCTGCGGCGCGTCGATGGCATCGGCGCGGCCCTGGCGGAGGTCTTCGCGCTGGCGAAGAAGCTCGGCGTCTCGACCGCGGTCGCCGCGGATCGCGTGGCCGAGCAGCGCATCGCCGAAGGCAAGTCGAAGAAGCAGTAGGCGCTCAGCGCAGGCGGCGCTGGCCTGCTTCGTGATCGAGCAGCCAGCGCTTCCGCGCGAGACCTCCGGCGAAGCCCGAGAGCGAGCCGTCCGCGGCGATCACGCGGTGGCAAGGCACCACGATCGGCAGGTGGTTGCGATGGCTCGCCATGCCCACCGCGCGCGGCGAGGTGCGCCCTAGGTTGCCGGCGATCTGCCCGTAGCTCCGCGTCTCGCCGTAGGGGATGCGGCGGAGCTCTTGCCAGACGCGCTGCTGGTAGGGCGTGCCGTGGAACGCGAGGGCGAGATCGAAGCCGAGCCGCGCGCCCGCGAAGTAGGCCTCGATCTGCGCGCGGGCGATGCCGCCCATCACGCTGCCGCGCGAGAGCTCGAGCTTGCGGAGCGACCTCGGCCAGCGCTCGAGCAGCGGCGGCAGCAGCGTGTCGCGCGGCAGCTCCTCCTCGAGCAGCTCGATCGCGTGCAGCTCCGTCGCGGTCCCCGCGATCAGGACGGAGCCGATCGGCGTATTCAGGAGCTCCCAGCGGAGGGAGGCCACGGCTTCGACTATTCCTCGGCGCCCGAGGCGCGCTTGCTCGCCTTCTTCGCCGCCTTCTTGGCGGCCTTCTTCGCACCCGCGCCGCCGCCAGTGCGCGCGGGCTTCCGCGCAGTCTTGCGCTTGCCGCCGCCGCTCGCGGCTCGCTCGCGCGCCGCGGCGAGCAGCGTCAGCACTTGCTCCAGCGGCACCTCGGTGGGATCTGCGGTGTCCTTCGGGAGCGAGGCGTTGACCTCGCCGTCGGTCACGTAGGGGCCATAGCGGCCCGGCATGAGCTTCACCTCGGCGCCGCCCAGTGCCTCGACCGCACCATAGCTCTTCAACGCCTGGGGCGTGCCGCGCGTGAAGCTGCGCCCGCGCTTCTCCTGCGCGAGCAGCTCCAGCGCGCGCGCGAGGTCGATCGTGAGGAGGTGATCGCTCGCGCTGAGGCTGCGCGTATCGTCGCCGCGCTTGATGAAGGGGCCGAAGCGCCCGTTGTGCGCCACGATGTCGCGCCCTTCCGCGTCCTGGCCGAGAACGCGCGGCAGCGAGAGCAGCGCGAGCGCCGTCTCGGGCGTGATGGACTCGGGCGTCATGCCCTTCAGCAGCGAGACCATCTTGGGCTTCTCGCCCTTGCCCATCGCCTTCGCGTCGCCCATCTGCACGTAGGGGCCGAAGCGTCCGTTCTTGAGATAGATCGGCTGACCCGTCTCGGGGTGCGTGGCGATCGGCTCGTCGGCCTTCGCGCGGCCTTCGAGCCACTCGGTCGCCTGAGCGAGCGTCACCTCGTCGGGGCAGGTCTGCTCGGGAACCGGCGCGGTCTCGTCCTCGCCGCGCTGGAGATAGGGGCCGTAGCGGCCGACGCGTACGACGACGCCGCGACCTTGCTCGTCGACGCCGATCGGCACCGTGCACACCGTGCGAGGGTCGATGGCCTCGCTCTTCAGGTCGAGCAGCGGACGCAGGCCGGGGTTGCCGTTCCCGAAGTAGAACTCGCGGAGGTACGGCTTCATCTCGAGCTCGCCGCGCGAGATCGCGTCGAGGCGATCTTCCATGCGCGCGGTGAACTCGTAGTCGACGAGATCGCTGAAGTGGTCGCGCAGGAGCTGCACGACGGCGAAGGCGGTGAAGGTCGGCACCAGCGCCGTGCCCTTCTTGAACGTGTATTCGCGACGCTCGATGGTGTCGATGATCGACGCGTAGGTGCTCGGGCGGCCGATGCCCGACTCCTCGAGCGCCTTCACGAGCGAGGCCTCGGTGAGGCGCGGCGGCGGAGCGGTCTCGTGGCGCTCGCTCTCCAAACGCTCGGCGCGCAGCGCTTCGCCGACCTTCACCGGCGGCAAGATCGCCTCGCGCTCCTCGTCGCCTCCGCCTTCGCTCTCGTCGAGCTCCTCGACGTACGCGCGGAGGAAGCCAGGGAAGTCGATGACCTGCCCGGTGGCCTGGAAGAGGGCTTGCTCGCGCCCGGCCTCGCCGTGGACCTGGAGCGTCATGCGCCGCCCCTTCGCGTCCTTCATCTGGCAAGCCAAGGTGCGCTTGAAGATGAGCTCGTACACGCGTGCTTCGTCCGCGCCGAGCTTGCCGCGGATATCGTCGACGGTGGCGACGCGCTCGCCGGCGGGGCGGATCGCCTCGTGCGCTTCCTGCGCGTTCTTCACCTTGGTGCGGTAGTGCCGCGCCTCGCTCGGCAGGAACTCCGCGCCGAAGAGCTCGGTGACGGCGGCCCGCGTGATGCGGATCGCCTCGTCGGAGAGCGCCACCGAGTCCGTACGCATGTAGGTGATGAAGCCGCTCTCGTAGAGCCGCTGGGCCGCGCGCATCGTGCGCCGCGCGTCGAAGCGGAGCTTGCGGTTCCCTTCCTGCTGCAGCGTCGAGGTCGTGAACGGCGGGGCGGGGCTCTTCGTGAACGGCTTCTCTTCGGTGTCGCTGACGCGGAAGCGGCCCTGGCGCAGCGCGGTGAGCAGCACGCCGGCTTTCGCTTCGTCGACGAGCACCACGTCGTCGCGGCGGAGCTTCCCGGTGTCGGGATCGAAGTCCTTCCCGCTGGCGACGCGCTTGCCGCCGAGCGCGATCAGGCGCGCATCGAAGCTCTTCTCGGCCGCGGTGCGGAAGGTCGCGACGAGATCCCAGAAGAGCGCCTTGCGGAAGCGCATGCGCGCGAGCTCGCGCTCGACGAGCATGCGGATCGCGACGCTCTGCACGCGGCCCGCGGAGAGCTTCGGGGCGATCTTGCGCCAGAGGATCGGCGAGACTTCGTAGCCGTAGAGCCGGTCGATGATGCGGCGCGTCTCCTGCGCCTGGACGAGGTTCGTGTCGAGATCGCGGGTCTCCTCGAGAGAGCGCAGGATCGCCGCCTTGGTGATCTCGTGGAACACCATGCGCCGCACCGGCACCTTGGGCTGCAGCAGCTCCAGCAGATGCCAGGAGATGGCCTCGCCCTCGCGGTCCTCGTCGGTCGCGAGCAGTACGCGGTCGACCTGCTTCGCCAAGCTCTTCAGCTCGGCGATCTTCTTCTTCTTCTCGGCGGCAACGACGTAGAGCGGCTCGAAGTCCTGCGCGACGTTGACCCCGAGCCGGGCCCAGGCCTCCTTCTTCAGCGCCGGCGGGATCTCGGCGGCGCTGGCGGGGAGGTCGCGGACGTGGCCGACGCTCGATTCGACGACATAGTCTTTGCCGAGGAAGCGCTCGAGGGTCTTGGCCTTGGTCGGCGACTCGACGATGACCAGGCTCTTCGCCATGGGTCTCGACCTGGGTTCGGGAGAGGAGGGAGCAGGGCCCTCCGCGCGGGTGCGCAGAGAAGGCCGGGGCAGCGAAAGGGCGACCTCCCTATACAACGGCCTCCGAAATGTCCAGACCGCCCGGCCTCCTCGCGTGCGCGCACGCGCGAGAGCTCTCGAGGGTGCGCCGGCTGGTTCTTTGGATGCGCCGGGAGAAGCTGCTAGGCTCCCGCGCCGCGTCGCCCTGAAGCGCGTCGCGCGACCCTCCTGGAAAGCCCGATGAAGACCGAAGCCGACCACAACGACGCCCAGATCGTCCTCAAGCTCTACGAGCTGCGCCGCGAGCCCGTGATGCGCGAGGCGCGCAACTTCATGCTGGGGATCCTCGACACGCGGAGCTTCGAGCCGGTGCAGCTCGTCGCGACGAGCTTTGGCTCGCCCGAGAACGCCTGGTACCGCCAGGTGACCTCGTACTGGGAGATGGCCGCGTCCTTCGTGAACCGCGGCGTGCTCTCGGCCGCCCTCTTCGCCGACAACTGCGGCGAAGGCCTCTACATCTATGCCAAGCTCGAGGCGCACCTCTCGAAGCTGCGCGAGATCGGCTCGCCCGGGTTCCTGAAGCAGATCGAGAAAGCGATCGCGGACCATCCGGTGGTGAAGGAGCGCTTCCAGGGGATCCAGGCGATCGTGAAGAAGCGGATGGGCCAGTAGAGCCGAGGAGCAGGCGATCGATGTCCTCTGACGGAGCCTCCGTACGCAAGATCCGCCTCGGCGAGGCGGAGATCGAGCTCGAGACTGGCGCCATCGCGCGCCAGGCGAGCTCGGTGCTCGTCCGCCAGGCCGACACGGTGATCCTCGTCACCGCCGTCGGGGCAAAGGACGCGAAGCCCGGGACCGACTTCTTTCCGCTGACGGTCGAGTACCGCGAGAAGATCGCGGCCGGCGGGCGCATCCCGGGCTCGTATCAGCGGCGCGAAGCGCGCTCGACCGAGCTCGAGATCCTCTCGTGCCGGCTCGTCGATCGCTCGGTGCGGCCGCTCTTCCCCGACGGCTTCCACTGCGAGGTGCAGGTCTTGGCGACGGTGCTCTCGGCGGATCCCGGCACCGACCTCGCCGTGCTCTCCATCCTCGGCGCTTGCGCTGCGCTCGAGCTCTCCGACCTGCCCTTCGAAGGTCCGGCCGGCGGGATCCGCATCGCCAAGATCGGCGGGCGCTTCGTCGCCATGCCGAACCCCGTCGAGCGCCGCGAGGCCGAGCTCGATCTGGTCGTCGCGGCGAGCGCGCAGGGCTTGGTGATGGTGGAGGGCGGTGCCAAGGAGGCCACGGAGGACGACGTCGTCGAGGCGCTGCTCTTCGCGCAGAAGGTGCTCGAGCCCTTCCAGCGCCTCTGCGCGGAGTGGCGCGCGGAGCGCGGCTCTCCGAAGCGCGCGCTCGTGCCCGCGCCGAAGCTCGACGCGGCGAAGACCGCCGAGGTCGCGAGCCGACTCGAGCTGCCTCTGCGGGATGCGCTCGCGATCCCCGGCAAGCACGAGCGCCGCGAACGCATCAACGCGCTGCTCGGCGAGGTCGCCGCCGCGACGACGGGGATCGGCGAGGACGAGGCGCCGTTGCTGAAAGCCGCGCTGGAAGAGCTGCATGTCCGCGAGGTGCGCCGCCGCATCGTCGAGGACGGGGTGCGCCTCGACGGCCGCGACACGACGACGATCCGGCCGATCTCCTCGCGCGCGGGCTGGCTGCCGCGGGCGCACGGCTCCTCGTTGTTCACGCGCGGCGAGACGCAGGCGATCGTGACCTGCACGCTGGGCTCGGGCGACGAGGTGCAGAAGATCGAGACGGTCTTCGGCACCGAGGAGCGCCACTTCCTCCTGCACTACAACTTCCCGCCGTACTCGGTCGGCGAGACGCGGCCCCTGCGTGGCCCCGGCCGTCGCGAGATCGGGCACGGCGCGCTCGCGCGGAGAGCGCTGCAGGCGGTGCTGCCGAGCTACGAGCTGTTCCCGTACGTGCTGCGCATCGACTCCGAGATCTCCGAGTCGAACGGCTCCTCGTCGATGGCCACCGTGTGCGGCGGCTGCCTGGCGCTGATGGACTGCGGGGTCCCGCTGAGCGCGCCCGTGGCCGGCATCGCGATGGGCCTGGTGAAGGAAGGCGAGCAGCTCGCGGTGCTCTCCGACATCCTCGGCGACGAGGATCACCTGGGCGACATGGACTTCAAGGTCTGCGGCACCGCGCGTGGCATCACCGCGCTGCAGATGGACAACAAGCTCGGCGCGCTGCCGCGCGAGGTGCTGATCGCGGCGCTCGCGCAAGCTCGCGACGGCCGCGCGCATATCCTCGCCGAGATGGCGAAGACGCTCGCGGCTCCTCGCGCGGAGCTCCCGAAGCAGGCGCCGCGCGTGCTCTCGACGCGCATCCGACCCGAGCGCATCGGCGCGCTGATCGGCCCGCGCGGCGAGACGATCAAGGAGATCCAGAGCTCGACCGGCACCAAGGTCTCGGTCGACGAGAACGGGCTCGTCTGCGTCTACGGCACCGATGGCATCGCGGCGAAGGCGGCGCTCCGGAAGGTCCGCGAGGCCGCGGGCGATGTCGAGAAGGGCCGCGTGTACGCGGGCACCGTGACGGGCGTGAAGGACTTCGGCTGCTTCGTCCGCATCTACAACGGCATCGAAGGCCTGGTCCACGTCACCGAGCTCGCCGAGGGCTTCGTGGAGCATCCCTCGCGCGTCGTGCAGGAAGGTGACGAGATCCTGGTCTACGTCCAAGGCGCCGACGAGCGCGGCAAGCTCGCGCTCTCGCGCCGCGCCGCGGCCGGCACGGCGCCCGCGGACGTCGCGAACTGAACGCTGGAGGCGCTAGGGGCGCATCACGACATGGGACTCTTCGACGAACTCAAGAAGTCGGGCTTCGTGGACAAGAAGTCCGCGAAGCAGATCGCCCATCAGCAGCGCATCGAGCGCAGCGAGAAGGGCGTCGACGGATTGGAGCAGGAGCGCGCGGCGCACGCGGCGGAGCTGAAGAAGCTCCAAGAGGAGGAGCGCCAGCGCCAGAAGCGCCAGGCCGATGCCGAGCGCAAGTCCCAGCTCGAGCGGGAGCGACGCCTGTCGATCGCCTCGCTCATCGCGAGCCAAGCGCTGAAAGAGGGCTTTCGCGGCCCGCGCTCCTTCTTCTTCGAGGCGCGCTCCGGCCGCGTGCCGTTCCTGACGCTCGATCTCGAGGTCGCGCGTCGCTTGGAGAGCGGGACGCTCGCGATCGTCGAGGATCCCTCGACACCTTACGAGAGCTTCCGCCTCGTGCCGCGAGAGGTGGCGAAGCGCGTGGCCGAGCTCGATCCGGAGCTGGTGCGCTTCGCGGTGGGGCGCTTCGGCTGACGGAGAGTGCTGCGTCGTAGCGTGAAGCGTGAGGCGTGAAGCGAGAGGCGAGAGGCGCAAGAGAGCAAGACCGCGTAGGCGCTACGCCCGGCCCTCCGGCGTAGCAAGCGCCGCGCCCGACGCGGGCGCAACGAGTCGGTGGTGTTCGAGGGTCTACGCGCGTTCGACGCGAGAGCGAAATGCGGGACGTCGCGCGTCGTTCACGTCGCTTGCTGCGCCTGCGGGCGCGGCTTCGCTTCGTCGATAGACTTCGGGCGCCGTTTCGGAGCCCGCGAAGGCGGGGGCTCCGAAACTCATGTTCGCGGGTGCGAGCGGAGCGTCGGTGCGAGAACCGGCTCGAGGGACATGCGGTTCCGCGCCCGCGCGGCGGCAGACCGGTGAGCCTCAGCGCGCACGTTCGCGGATGGATTGGGCGAAGTTCGCTCGGGGACGCTTGGCGTGCTTGGAGTGCGGCAGCTCGCGGATGTCGAGCAAGCCGTGGCGACGCCAGCCGGCGGTGAGGAGCCAAGACGATGCAGGCGCGACGATGGCTACGTCCGGCGTCGCGGGGATCGAGGGGCGCTCCTTCCAGCCCCCGAACAGAGGCGCGCTCGAGCAGAGGTCGATCGAACTGCGTGGCACGGCGCCGTGCTTCTTGCCGTTCTGCAGCACGTAGCGCAACGCATTCCGCGCTTGCGCCGGCGTCGAGATCACCTCGTCGTGATAGCGGTCGGGGAACACCTGGCCCCGGCGGCCCCAGAGCTTGTTCAACGCGCGCGCGAGCGGGCTCAGCAGCGCGTTCATGGCGCGCGCGACGCACGCGCGATCGTCGGCTTCGACGAGCAGATGCAGGTGATTGCCTTGCACGCTGTAGTGGATGATCCGCATCCCATGGCGATCGCTGCTCGCGCTGAGCGCAGCGAGCACGCACTTCAGCGCGTCACCTCGGCGCAGCGAAGGCAATCCATGCGCCAGGCGAACGGTAATGAGCAGCGGCTCGCCGCGCTTCTTCGCCGCGCGCTGACGATGCGGCATCCCTGGCTCGCCGTTCTTCGGCTTCCGTCCAGCCCCCTTGCGCTTCCCACCATGCTGACGAAAGTCGAGCACGAGCTGTCGATCCTTGCGACGCATACGTCTTCCTCTGCCCCGTACAGCTTCGCATCCCGGATCTCGTTCCAGCACATAGAACGCAGAGGCGCCGTAGTTGGTTTCGTAGAAAGTCGGAAACTTGATAGAGCTAGGTTGCCCTTCTCCCGATCTCGCTGCGCAGCAGAGCCACGCTGTCTCCCTACCGCCGCGCGGGCGCGGAACCGCATGTCCCTCGAGCCGGTTCTCGGGCCGACGATCCGATCGCACTCGCAAGCATGGGTTTCGGAGCCCCCGCCTTCGCGGGCGCCGAAACGGCTCCCGAAGTCTATCGACCCAGCGGAGCCGCATCCCAAAGGCGACGCAAGCGACGTGACCGCCGCGTTCGCTCTCCAATCGCGCAGGGCTCCGAACGCGCTTCGACGCACCGTGTCGTTCGAAGTCGTTCACGCGCGGCGGGCGCGGCGCTTGCATCGCCGGAGGGCTGGCGGAGCGGCCGTCGCGGAACTCGGGTCCGAAGGTTCGGGTTCGTACCGGGATCGAGTTTCGTTCTCGCGTCGTCCTCTCGCCGATCCTGCCGTGGAATCCTCGGCACGGACCGCACACCCCTCGTCTTCCGGCGGGCTGCGACGCCACCCCGCTCGCGCGAGCGTAGCCCGATCCGGAGATCACCCCCGGAGCTCGGCGGAGCCTCTGGGCTCGGGCCTCTCGCTCGCCCCGCCTCTCGCGCTCAAGTCGCGATTCTCGAAGCTCCGCTTCTGATCGCGGCTCGGTCTGCGTAGAGTTCGCCCGGTTCCCTCTGGAGGTGTGTCATGCACAAGTTGCGCTGGGCCGTGGCGTTGACGCTCGGCCTCGGCACCGGACTCGCGGCCCAAGAGGCCGACGCTCCGGCGACGCCCGCGCCGTCTCCCGCTGCGCTCGAGAAGATCGCGCAGTTGGAGCAGGAGATCGCGGAGTTCACGAAGAAGTGGCGTGAGGAGCAGAAGGCGGAGAGCGAGAAGCAAGCCGAGGAGGCCCGCAAGGCCGCGGCCGAAGGTCGCCCCGCGCCGAAGGTCATCCGCGCGATGGCGATGCGCCCCGACTACGCGAGCTTCGTCGAGAAGCTCGGCGGTTGGAGCGCGGAGGCGAGCGGCGAGGATCAAGCGCTCTTCCTGGTGAAGATGGTGCAGCTCGGCGGAGTGGCCAAAGGCTCGAAGGGCCTCGCGGCGCTCGAGCAGCTCGCCGCGGAGCATCTGCAGAGCTCGCAATGGGCGAGCTTGGGCATGCTGCTGCCGAACCTCTCGCGCGCGCTCGGCGAAGAGCGGGCGAAGGAACTGTGGGCGAAGCTCGCCGATCATCCGAACGGCGATGTCCGCGGCTACGTCGCGCTCGCGATCCACGGGTCGGTGCTGAAGAGCGCCGAGCTGGAATCTGTCGAGTACAAGGCCTCGCGTGCGGCGGTTCTCGCCGCAGCCGAGAAGGTCTCCGATGCACGTCTGCGCTCCCAGCTCGAAGGCGCGGTCGATCTCCGCGAGAAGCTCGCCGACGGCGCCGTGGCGCCCGACATCGAAGGCGTGGACATCGACGGCGTCGCGTTCAAGCTCAGCGACTACAAGGGGAAGATCGTCTTCCTCGACTTCTGGGGTGACTGGTGAGGCCCTTGCCGGGCCATGTACCCGCACGAGCGGTCGCTCGTGAAAGAGATGCAGTCGAAGCCGTTCGCCCTCATCGGCGTGAACTCCGATCAGAAGCTGGAGGTCGCCAAGGCGGCGATCGCGAAGAACGAGCTCAACTGGCGCAGCTTCCAGAACCAACCCGAAGGCGCGAAGAAGGCCATCTCCGACGACTGGAAGATCGAAGGCTGGCCGACGATCGTGATCCTGGACCAGGACTTCAAGATCCGGTACCGCGGCCACGACGGCAACGCGGCGACGCGGGTCGCGAAGGACTTGGTCGAGAAGCTCGAAGGCTCACAGAAGAAGTGAGCTGCGAAGGCTGAGCTCCGCCGCTCCGCGGCGGAGCTTCAGGGCCGCTTCCAGCGGCGCGTGAGCACGAAGCGCTGCACCTTGCCGCTCGCGGTGAGGGGCAGCGCTTCGACCACTTCCAGGAAGCGCGGCACCTTGATGCGGGCGATGCGCTCCCGCAGGAACGCGCGCAGCTCCTCCAGCGTGATCGAGGCTCCCGGCCGCGGGATGATCGCGCAGGCGAGCTCCTCGCCGAGGCGCTCGTCGGGCACGCCGAAGACCGCGACCTCGGCGACGGCCGGGTGGTGGCGGATCGCTTCCTCGACCTCGGCGGGATAGATGTTCTCGCCGCCGCGCAGCACCATCTCCTTCAGGCGTCCCGCGATGCGGTAGAAGCCGTTCGGCAAGCGCTCGGCCATGTCGCCGGTGCGCAGCCACGGCCCCGGCAGGATCGCCTCGCGGGTGGCGCTCTCGTTCTTCCAATAGCCGAGCATGATCCCCTCGCCGCGCACCTGGATCTCGCCGCGCTCGCCGACGAGCCCGGTGTCGGGATCGACGAGGCGGAGCTCCGTGCCGGGGATCGGCACCCCGATCGTGCCGCAGCGCAGCTCGGGCTCGCTGTCGCGCGGCGTGTAGCAGACGTGCGGGCTCGCTTCGGTCAAGCCGAAGCCGATCGTCATCTCGCGCACGCTCCACTCATGGATCAGGCGCTCCATCAAGGAGCGCGGGCAGACCGCGCCGGCCATGATCCCGGTGCGCACGCTGCGCACGGGCAGCTCCTGCGCCGCGGGATGGTCGATCATGGCCTGGAACATCGTCGGCACGCCGTGCACGCAGGTGATCGCGCGCTCGCGGATCACGCGCAGCGACCATTGCGGATCGAACCACGGCACGAGATGGATCGAGGCGCCGTGCGTGAAGGCGCCCAGCACCGCGACCACGCAGCCGAAGCAGTGGAAGAGCGGCACCTGGACGAGCACGCGGTCCTCGGGAGAGAGGCCGAGGAGCTGCCCGCAGCTCCACGCGTTGTTCACGATGTTCCGCGACGAGAGCATGACGCCCTTCGGGAACCCCGTGGTGCCCGAGGTGTACTGCATGTTCACCAGCGCGTCGGGATCGCTCGGCGGCGGCGGCAGCGCGTCGGCGGGCGACGGCGCGATCGCGCTCCAATGCAGCGCGCCGGGGAGCTCGTCGCGTTCGAAGAGCACGAGGCGCTCGAGCTGGGGCAGGCTCGTGCGATCGAGAGCTCGTAGCACCGCGAGGAAGTCGTGCCCCTTCACGCGCGAGTCGGCGAAGAGGAAGCGCGTCTCCGACTGCCGCAGCAGGTAGGTGAGATCCTCGCGGCCGAGCGCGGTGTTCGCGGTCACCAGCACGGCGCCGAGGCGCGCCAGGGCGAACTCGAGCACGACCCACTCCAAGCGGTTCGCGGCCCAGAGCGCCACGTGATCGCCGGGGCGCACCCCCAGGGCGACGAGCTTCCGCGCCGCGAGCAGCGCGGCAGGGAGCAGCTCTGAGAAGCTCATCTCCCCGGGAGCTTCCGCCGCGCGCTGCGGCGGGGGGAGCGCGCTCAGCGCGAGGCGCTGCGGCCAGGTGCGCGCGGCGAACACGAGCACGCCGAAGAGCGGAACGTCGCGGATCGTGGTCATGTACGGGCGGCCGGGATACCGCGGCTCAGGCTTCGCCGATCGCGACGGCCATCGCGTGCTCGGCGGTGTGCGTGAGGGAGATCCAGAGCTTGGCGATCCTGCGCGCGCGCGCCGCGACCTCGGCGGCGCCGTGCAAGCGGGCTTCGACCGCGCCGCTCGCCGCGCGAGCGACCTCGACCTCTTGCCAGGCCACCTCGCGGCCCCAGCCGGTGCCGAGGACTTTCAAGATCGCTTCCTTCGCCGCGAAGCGCCCCGCGAGGTGGATCGCGGGGTCGGCCTGCGCGTCGCAGTACGCGAGCTCGTCCGGCGTGAAGACGCGCGCGTCGAAGCGCGCGGGGTGACGCGCGCGCACGCGGCGCACGCGCGCGACTTCGACCAGATCGATCCCGACGGCGACGATCACGAGCGGCGAGGACTCCAGGACGGTAGCTGGATCATGGTAGCGACCGCTCGCGCCGGTACAATCGCGCCCCTTTCCCCGTGAGCGCGATCCTCGAAGGCCTGAACGAACCGCAGCGCGAAGCCGTGTCTCACGGCGAAGGCCCGCTCCTCGTCCTCGCCGGCGCGGGCTCGGGCAAGACGCGCGTGATCACGCGGCGTATCGCGTTCCTCATCGAGGAGCTGCACGTGCCGGAGTGGGGGATCCTAGCGATCACCTTCACCAACAAGGCCGCGCGTGAGATGCGCGAGCGCGTGGAGCAGCTGCTGCCCGGCCGCGGAGTCTGGGTCGCGACCTTCCACGCGACCTGCGCGCGCATCCTGCGTCGCGAGGGCGAGCGGCTCGGCTACGACCCGCAGTTCACCATCCTCGATACCTACGATCGCACGCAGCTCATCAAGCAGATCCTGAAGGACAAGGACCTCGATCCGAAGCATCACACGCCGGCCGCGATCGGCGCGGAGATCTCGCACTGCAAGAACCGCGGAGAAGCTCCCGCGGAAGGGCGCGAGCTCGAGGCCCTCGCGCGCCCCGAGCGGCTCTTCCACGAGCTCTACGCCGAGTACGAGCGCCGCCGGCGCGTCTCGCAGTCCTTGGACTTCGACGATCTCCTGCTCGAGACGGTCCGCCTGCTCGAGACCGACGGCGAGGTGCTCGATCTCTACGCGGGGCGTTTTCGCCATGTGCTGGTCGACGAGTACCAGGACACGAACTCGATCCAGCTGCGCTTGCTGCGCGCCCTCGCGAGCGCGCACGGCAACGTCTGCGCGGTCGGCGACCCGGATCAGTCGATCTACTCGTGGCGCGGCGCCGAGGTGCGCAACATCCTCGAGTTCGACAAGGACTTCCCCGGCGCGCACACGATCAAGCTCGAGCAGAACTACCGCTCGAGCGGCAACATCCTCGCCGCCGCGACCGAGCTCATCCGCAAGAACCGCGCGCGCTTGGAGAAGCGGCTCTGGACCGAAGCCGAGGACGGCGCTCCCGTCGAGGTCGCCGAGAGCGACACCGATCTCGACGAGGCGCGCATGGTCGCGCGCGCCATCCGCCGCTTCCAAGCCCAGGGCATCCGGCCGCGCGAGATCGCCGTCTTCTACCGCGCGAACTTCATGCAGCGCGCGCTGGAGAAGACGCTGCGCGAGGACGCGATTCCCTACCAGATCGTGGGCGGCCTCGAGTTCTTCGAGCGGAAGGAGATCAAGGATCTCGTCGCCTACCTCGCGCTGCTCTCGAACCCCGCCGCCGATCAGGCCTTCCTACGGGTCGTGAACACGCCGCCGCGGAAGCTCGGCGAGCGCAGCGTGGAGCTCTTGCGCCTGGCCGCTCTCGAGCGCGAGATCCCGATGGCGGAGATGCTCGGCGACCTCGAGGCGATCGCGGATCTGAAGGCCGCGTCGCGGAAGGCGCTCGAGGCCTTCGGCTCGCTCATCGAGGAGCTGCGCGACGGCCTCGATCTCTCGGCCGCGGACACCTTGCAGCGCGTGATCCAGCGCACGGGCTATCGCGAGTTCATCAGCGGCCTCGGCGACAACCTGGAGGACGATCGACAGGAGAACGTGGAGGAGCTCCTCGCGTACGCCGCGGAGTTCGACAAGCGCAACGAGGGCGGGGTCCCCGCGTTCCTCGGTGAGGTCGCGTTGCTGAGCGATGTCGACGCGTGGGACGAGCAGGTCGAGAAGGTCACCTTGATGACGCTGCACGCGGCGAAGGGGCTCGAGTTCGACGCGGCGATCATCGTGGGCTGCGAGGAAGGGCTGCTGCCGCACGCGCGCAGCGCCGAGGTCCCCTCCGCGTTGGAGGAAGAGCGCCGCTTGATGCATGTCGGCATGACCCGCGCGCGGAAGATCCTCGTGCTCTCGCATGCGCGCGAGCGCTTCCACTACGGCGGCTACGTGCCTTCGCGCCCCTCGCGCTTCCTCTCCGAGTTCGAGAGCGGGCGCGCGGATGGTGCTTGGGGAGCGCGCGCCTTGCGCGAGTTCGAAGCCGAGGTCGAGCCCGAGCTCGGCGGCTTCGCCCTCGGCGAGCGCGTGATGCACGCGCACTTCGGCCCGGGCCGCGTGGTCGCCTACCGCGGGCAGCGCCCCAGCACGCGCATCGTGGTCGACTTCGATCGGGCGGGCGAGAAGCAGCTCCTGCTCCAGTACGCGCAGCTCCGCCGCGCGGAGAGCGGTCGATGAGCGAGCCCTCCTCGCACGACGATCTCTGCGCGCGCGCGAGCGAGCTCCTGCTCGAGGCTTCGCGCCGCGGGCACGCCGCGGTCGAGGTGGTGCTCGCGGCGCTGCACGCGCAGCTCGCGCAGCGCGGCGAGGCCGCGCTGTGGGCGAGCGCCGCGCGCGCATCCGCCGCCGCATCCCAGGCGGGCTCTGCTCCGCTCGCGGACACGAAAGCGGCGGTGAAGACGCGCGTCGCGACGCCGGTCGGGGAGTTCGCCGGTGCGTACGGGATCCTCGGTGGCAGCCCGGCGATGAAGAAGGCCTTCGATCTCCTGGCGAAGATCCTGCCGACGCAGCTCCCGGTGCTCGTGCTCGGCGAGAGCGGCACGGGGAAGGAGCTCTTCGCGAAGGCGCTGCACTTCCTTGGGCCCCGAGCGAAGGCGCCGTTCCTCTCCGAGAACTGCGCCGCGATCCCCGAGAACTTGCTCGAGAGCGAGCTCTTCGGCCACGTGAAGGGCGCGTTCACCGGCGCGGTGAAGGACCGGCCGGGGCACTTCCGCAGCGCGGACCGCGGTACGCTCTTCCTCGACGAGATCGGGGACATGCCGCTCGGCATGCAGACCAAGCTCCTGCGCGTGCTGCAAGAAGGCGAGGTCCGGCCGGTGGGTGGCACGCGCGACACGAAGGTCGATGTGCGCGTGATCGCCGCGACGCACCGCGACCTGAAGCGGATGGTCGCCGAGGGGCGCTTCCGCGAGGACCTCTGGTTCCGCCTGAACGTGCTCTCGCTGCCGCTGCCGCCGCTCCGCGATCGCGCCGGGGATGTTCGCCTGCTCGCCGATTACTTCCTGCGTCTCGCCCAGCGCGACGCTCCCCAGCGCGAGCTGGCGCTGGAGGAGTCGGCGCTCGCGGCGCTCGAGGCCTTTGCCTGGCCCGGAAACGTGCGCCAGCTCGAGAACGAGCTCCGCCGCGCGTTCGCCCTCTCGGACGGCATCGTCCGGCGCGCCGACTTGAGCCCCGAGGTCCAGCGCGCCTCGGTCGGCTGAGCCTCTCTCGAGCGCCGGGCGGGACTCTCGGAAAAGCCTCAGGCGCCCCGCGGGAACTCCCGTATCGTAGTCGTCCCGCCCGAGGCGCCTGGCGCTCCTCGGTAGCGAGTGCTCCCCGTCACGCCGCCGTCTCCCCCGGCGGCCCGCCACTGCATGTCCCAGCTCTACTTGCTCCATTCGGCGAGCGGCCGCGTCCTACGGCTCCTCTCCGAGCCCGTGCGCGCCGGCTCCGAGAGCGTCTGCGAGCTGCGCCTCAGCGCTGACGCGCCCGCGCGCGTCGCGAGCCTGCGCCCGCTCGACGGCGGCTGGTTCCTGCGCGACGAGAGCGGTGGCGCGCGCCTGCCGCGCGTGAACGGCGCGGCCGCGCTGCAAGTCATGCTGAAGGTCGGCGATCGCCTCGAGCTCGCCGGCGAGGAATGGGTGCTGCGCGAAGGCGATCCGCGGGCAAGCTCCGCGGCGCGCGAGCGCCAGAGCCCGCGCGCGTCGAGCTCTGGCTCGTCCCGTGCTGCTTCGTCGAGCGTCGCCTCGTCGAGTGCCGGCGCCACGGACGCGGCGGCGCTCGCTCTCCCCGTGCCTTCGAGCGCCGCCACCGCTCCGGCTCGGGCTGGCTCGGGATCCTCCGCCGGCGAAGGTCGCCGCTCGGTCGTGCGCCAGCCGTCCTCGCCGCGCTGGATCCCGTGGGCGGTCTCCCTGCTCGCCGTGCTCGCGATGGGCTTCGGCCTCGCGTGGTACGTGCGCGTCGATCCGGTGGTCGCGCTGAAGACCAGCGTGCGCCAGCGTCTGCAGAGCCTGGGGCGCATCGCGTTCGAAGGTGATGCGGCGGCGCACGAGCGCGAGCTGCAGGAGCTCGAAGGCTACCTCCAGCGCCTCGATCAGCTCGGTGAGAGCGAGTTCGCCGACGAGCTGCGCCGGCTGCTCGCGCGCCGGCTCGAGAAGGAGCGCGAGCTCTTCGCGCTCTACGATGCGTGGTGGGGCTCGCCGGCGGCGCTGACCGATCGCCTCGAACCCTTCCTCGACGAGCGACGCGAGCCCGACCCGGGTCTGCGCAAGCTCGCCGAAGCGCTGAAGGAGAAGGCCCAGCTCATCCCCCTCTCGCAGCGCACGTCGTGGCGCGCGCCGGGAGCGCCGGATCGGGCGCCCGAGATCGCGCAGCCGGAGCGCCGCGAGGGAACGACCCCGGCGGCCGCCGAGCGCCGTGCGCCGGAGACGCCGCCGACCCCGGCGCCGACGAATGCCGCGCGCGCGACCTACGAAGCGAATGCGCGCGCGATCGAGGAGCTGGCGAATGCCGGGCGCTGGGCCGAGGCGCTCGAGCTCGCGCGCCTCGATCTCAACGAGTCCCCCTCGCGCCCCGATGACAGCTTCGGCCCGCAGCGCGCGCAGCATGTGCGCGAGCTGCATCTCCGCGCGCTCGTCGCGCTGCAGAACCTGCGCGACGAGGTACGTTCGCTGCGCGACCGGGGCAAGCCGCAGTCCGCGCTGGAGCTCGTGCGCGCACGCCTCGAGGACTTCCCGGCCGACGGAGAGTTCGATCAGCTCCGTCCGCTCGAGCGCGAGCTCGTGGATCGTCTGGCGAACGCCGCGACGGGGAACCAGCCGCGAGCCAATGCTCCGCGCGTCGCCCCGGCGCTCGCCGAGGCCGAGGTCGCGGAGGCGCTATCCGAGGCGCGCGAGCTGGAGAACGCGCTGCGCTTCGCCGCGGCGCGCGTGAAGCTCGAGCCCGCGCGCACGACGCGCGACGAGGCGTCGCGCGCGCTGGTCGAGAGCGCGCTCGTCCAGATCGACGGCCAGCTCGAGGCGCTGCTGGCGCTCGGGCAGTGGATCGGCTCCGATGCCGAGAACGCGCGCAAGGTCTCGCTCAAGGTCGGCGCCGAGCGCGGGGCGCCGATCGCGGCCTCGGCGGAAGGCGTCGAGGTCGAGCTCGAGAGCGGCGCGAAGCAGCGCGTCGCCTGGGGCGAGCTGGGCGGTGCGAACTTGCAGCGCCTCTGCGCGAAGGCGCGCGGGTCGCTGACTCCGGACCAGCGCTTCTTCGCCGCGTTGCCCCAGCAGCGCTTCGCGGGGGAGAAGGGGGTCGACGAGGCGCCGCTCGCCGAGCAGCTCCTCGCCGCGATCGCGGAGCAGCCGGCGCGGAGCGAGCTCTTCGCGGGCTTCCTCGCGCGCCTCCGCGGCGAGGCCGCTCCCGCGGGCGGCTACGAGTGGTTCGAAGGGCGCTGGATGACGCTGAAGGAGCGCAACACGCTGCTCGAGGCGCAGGAGATCCAAGCGCTGCTCGTGAAGCTCGACAGCCCGGATGCCGCCGTGCGCCAAGCCGCCGCCGATGATCTCGCGCTGCGCGGCGCCGAAGCCAACGACGCGCTGCTCGTCGCGCTGAACCGCCGCGCGGAGGAGATCGCGCAAGCGCTGCGCGAGACCAAGATCAACGACGAGCTGCAGAAGGTGGCCGCGCTCCGCACGCAGCTCGACGAGAAGCGCGCGCATGCTCTGGCGCTGATCTTCGATCAGGAGACCTACTTCTATCCCTACCGTCCGCCGGAGTGCCCGGGCGAGAAGGCGAAGCTCTACCCGGCGGTGCAGCAGGAAGTCGATCGCCGCGTGCAGACCGTGCGAGAGCTCTGGGAGAACCCGCTCGCGGTGAAGCTGCCGAAGAGCGTACGTACGCTCTGCGCCTCGCTGCGCGAGCTCGAGAAGCTCGGCGCGCAGTTCGGCGTGGATGTCACCGCGCTCAGCGCCGAGGTAGCGTGGGCGTTCGGCGTCGAGCCCGAGGGCAGCGAGCCGATCTCGGTGCGCGAGTTCTCGGTGAACCTGGAGGAAGCGCGCGCGCTGCTGCGCGATCGCCTGCTCCTCACCTGGAACCTGGCCGCGGCGGAGAAGGCCGGCGCGAGCTCGCAGGAGATCCGCCAGGTGCAGATCACCAACGAGTATCGCCGCATGCTCGGCCGCGCGGTGCTCGCGTGGAACGGCAAGCTGCAGGCCGCGACGCGGAAGCACAGCGAGGAGATGTCGAAGCTCGGATACTTCTCGCACTTCTCGCCCATCGCCGAGCGCCGAACACCCGGTCAGCGCATGGGGCTCGAGGGCTACGGACGCGGCCACGGCGAGAACATCGCGACGAACGGCGGCGCGGACGGCGCGCACGTCGCGTGGTGCCATTCCTCCGGCCACCATCGGAACCTGCTCTCCGCGGGGCACACCGAGATGGCGACGGGGAACCTCGGCATGTACTGGACCCAGAACTTCGGCGGGCTCCGCGAGTACCTGCAGGATCCGCTCTGGATCCAGCTCGCCGAGCGCGCGGGCCTATGACCGCGAACGGCGAGCGCAGCACCTCGTGAGCGAATCTGCGAGCGGGGCTTCCCCGCGGCGACCGACCCTCGAGCTCGAGCGCGACGGCGAGCGCATCGTGCTCGAGCTGCTCGCACGGACCACGGTGCTCGGGGCCTCGCCCGACGCCGACCTCTCGCTCGCGCTGCCGGGCCTCGCGCCGCTCCACGTGCGCTTCGAGCGCGAGGGCGAGCGCCTCTTCGCCGTGGCGCTCGACGCGCTGCACCCGCTGCGCGTGCAGGGCGTCGAGCGCCGCGAGTGGCTGCTGCGCGACGGCGACGCCGTCGAGCTAGGCAGCTTGCGTCTCGTCTTCCGCTGGGCCGAGGCGCAAGCGCAGCGCGCCGTGGCTTCCTCGCTGCCTGCGGCTCCGCCAGCGCGCCCGAGCGCCGCTCCCGCCCGTGTCGCTCCCGCTGGGCTGCCCGCGGTGTCGCTCGCTCGAGAGGGAGCGAGCGGCGAGCCGCGCGAGCGCCGTGCTCCCGCATCCGCCGGCTGGCCGTGGCCCGCGAAGCTCTTCCTCGTCCTCATTGCCGGGATGGCGCTGTTCGTGGCGTTCCGCAATCGAGGCACGCCTGCGAAGGACGCGCTCCCGCCGGCCTCGAAGTCCTATCCCGGCACCGATGGGCTCGAGCCCTTCTTCTACTTCTCGATCTACCCGATCTCGGAGCGCCTCGACGAGTATCCCGCCGCCGCGCGCCTGATCGCGCAGCGCTGCCAGGATCTGCTCGCGAGCTGCGAGGACCCGCGGACGCGCGTGCTCGCCGAGCGCGCGCTCGCGAAGGCCCGCGCTCGCGTCACGGGCTCGACCTGGACCTTCGACGAGATGCGCTACGCCACGGAGAACGCGCCGACCGGCGGCCGCGACGAGGCGTACTTCCGCAGCGAGAAGCGCGCGATCGTGCAGGCGTTCCTCGCGACCAATCCGGGTGGTGCGGATCGCTTCGTGGCGGAGGCGAAGTTGAAGCAGCTCGATTCCTGAGAGCGAGAACCGCTTCGCGCTCCCTGCGTCCGCCGCGCGCGCCCGACCGTCGAGGAACTCGCCACGTGATGAACCTGCTCGCCTGCGGTGCGCTCGTCTGCGCCGCGTTCGGTCCGTTCCAGGAGCCGTCCGCACCCGCCGCACCCGCCCCTGTCGCTCCGGCCGCAGCCACCCCCGAGCCGCCCCTGGATGCCGAGCTCCACGCCGCGGTCGACCGCTGGCTCGATCGCCGCTTCGGGGCCGAAGCGCCGCGCGAGGTGCTCGCCTTGCTCGCGAAGAAGAAGCTCGGCTGCGCTGACCTGGAGCGGGTGCTGCGTGCGGGGCGCGCGAGCTATCCCGAGCCGCCGCAGAAGCGCGGCGAGCTCACGCACGGGGTTCCTCTCCCTTGCGACCACGTCGATCACGAGACGCAGTACCTGATCCACGTGCCGACGAGCTACGCCCCCTCGAAGCCGACGCCGGTGCTCTTCTGCATGCACGGCGGGAGTGCCGCGCGCGACCTCGAGTTCGGCCTCTTTGCCGCGCTGAGCGGGATCCAGCCGTACTGGATCAACGAAGCCGAGAAGAGGGGCTGGATCCTGGTCGCTCCGCTCAGCGATCGCGGCTGGATGCACATCGGGAACTCGCTCCTCTTCTCCGCGCTCTCCCGCGTGCAGCGCGACTATCACGTGGACCCGGATCGCATCTATCTCACCGGGCACTCGATGGGCGGGCACATGACCTGGCGGTCGGCGTTCCAGTTCCCCGATCGCTTCGGCGCGGTGAGCCCGATGTCGGGCGGCTACGACTACGTGAAGTCGCAGTTCGTGGTGAACCTGCTCAACGTCCCGGGCTACACGACCTACGGGAAGCAGGAGCCGTATCAGATCAACGAGTTCAACAACATCATCGCGGCCTGGATGAAGGAGCGAGCGTTCCCTTGGATCCACGCCGAGAAGGATGGGGGCCACGAGATCTTCGAGGACGAGGTGCCGAAGGTGGCCGAGTTCTTCGCGGCGCATCCGCGCGACCTCTATCCGCGCCGGGTCTACGCGCGCTTCGGCGCGCACCCGTGGGAGTTCACGACGCCGGATGCGAACGAAGCGTGGGGGAAGACGCACACTTGGCGCGAAGGTCGGCCGATCGCGGCGAGCACGGTGCACTGGGTGCGCGGGTTCCCGCCGACGAAGGAGACGCCGCCCGAGCAGCACGTGCAGCTCGTCGACGCGCGCGTCGCGGAGGCGAACACGATCGAGATCACGAGTCTCCACGCGCGGAAGCTCCGCCTCTACTTGCACCCGCGCCTCGTCGACTTCGCGCAGAAGGTGAAGATCCGCGCGAACGGCAAGGTCGTGCACGACGCGAAGGTGAAGCCCAGCGCCGAGGCCTTACTCGGCCTGGTGAAGGAGTTCGACGACCGCGGGCGCATCTATTGGGCGTACGTGGACGTCTCCATCGCGAAGGACGGGCAGGTCGAGGAGCCGCGCGGCGAGGAGCGCTGAACGCGCGCGCTTGCGGGCGACGGCGCGGACCGAGAGACTTCTCTCGCGCGCGGTCCGACCGGCCCGCGCCGAACCCTTCGGAGCCGCCCATGCGCCGCGCCTCGTTCCTCTGCTTCCTGCTCTCCTTCCTCGTCGCGGCGGGCGCGGCCCGCGCCCACGATGCGCTCGTCACGGCGCCGATGAAGGTCGAGGTGAAGGGCGTCTGCGTCGCGACCGAGGATCAGAAGCCGCTCGCGGGCTGCGTGGTGCGCGTGATGAGCTTGCCGCTCAGCGCGGATCCGGCCCTACCCGAGACCGAGCTCCTGCGCGGAGCCGCCGATGCCGCCGGCAACTTCTCCGTGCAGCTCGACTTGCCCTTCGGCTTCTTCGAAGCGCGCTTCGAGATCGAAGGACGCTGCCAGGTCGGCCGCGCGCTCTCGCCGAAGCCGCCCGCTCCGGGCGAAGAGGCGAAGGTGATCGTGATCGACCTCGGCAACGTCGAGCTGCCGATCGGGCGCGAGGTGCGCGGCGCGGTGCTCGACGAGTCGGGTGCCCCGGTCGCGGGGGCCGCGATCCGCGTTCCCGCCGTGAAGGGCATCGCGCCGCATCGCGAGCAGCACGGCGCGCCCGGGCTCACGCTGCGTGCGGTCGCCGATGCGGAGGGGCGGTTCCGCTTCGAGCGCCGCTTCCCGCCCGGCAACTATCAGATCCTCTGGGAGCTGCCGCAGGAGCGCGAGCTGCGTTCCCCGCTGCGCTTCGACGTGAAGCTGGAGACGCCGGCGACCGAGCTCGAGATCCGCACCGGCGTGCTGCCGATGATCACGGGGCGCATCGTGCTGCCGGGCGTCGCCAAGGACCAGCCGCTGCCGATCCAGGGCTTGGAGGTCGTCGGCACCTCGGGCAAGCAGATCTACCGCACCAAGGTCGATGCGCTCGGGCGCTTCACGATCCGCGCGCGCGTGCAGGACAAGGGCCCCGTCCTGCTCGACATCCCCGCCGGCGCGATCGAGGCCTACCGTCATCCCGCCGCGGTCGCCTGGGGCACGCAGGACTTGGAGCTCGTGATCCAGTCCGCCGGCGGCGTCGAGGTGCTCGTCGTCGAGGCCGGCACCGGCGCGCCGATCGAGCTCTTTGCCGCGCTCTGCATCCCGATGGACGGCGATCGTCCCATGCGCGACATCGTCTGGCCCGAGGCCGCGACGCACCCCGGCGGCAAGGCCAAGGTGAACGAGGTCCCCGCCGGCGACTGCATGCTGCACGTCTGGGCGAAGGCCCCCGAGTACGCCTCGGCGAAGCAGGTGCGCTTCACGCGGAAGGCGGGGGAGACGCCGGTGTTGCGGGTGGAGTTCGAGCGGAAGAAGTGAGGGACGCGGGGTGGGGGTAGGAGAGGTGGCTGGACCTGACCATCGAAAGTGGCACTTTCGATTGTCATGACAAACAGAAGTCATGCGCGCCCTGCGCTCTCCCTCCCCGGCTCTTCGCGTGGCAGGTTCTGCCGCCCTGGTCCCAGGCATCGGAGTGGACGGAGATCGAGGTACCGGAGCGCGGGGAACGAGTCGTGGAGCTGCGCTTGCGCTGAGCTCCGACGCGCATGCTTGAAAGGCTCTCGGATCCAGGCGCTCTCTTTCGCTTCCTAGGCTCTCGTTCGTTTAGCCTGGGCCGAACTCCGCCCCGTCTGCCGAGCTCTTCGCATGGAACCCGTTCGTCACTCCGTCCGCGCGTCGATCGCCAAGGTCGAAACGAGCTATGAGCTCCAAGACGACGCGCTGCTCCTCGCGGCAGGGGCGGAGGTCGAGCGGCTTCCCTTCGCCGAGATCGCGCGCGTGCGCCTCTTCCAAGCGCCCTCCATGCGCTATCGCGGCATGGGCGACGCGGCGTACGGCGGCTGCGAGCTGCTCGTGATCGAGACCCGCGCGCGACGCAAGATCTCGATCACCAGCAAGCACTTCGTGAAGCTCGGCGTGTTCGAGGATCGCGCGGCGACCTTCGGTCCGTTCGGCACGGAGCTGCTGCGGCGCGTGCACGAAGGGAACCCGCAGGCCGAACTCGTCCGCGGGTTCTCTGCCGGCCTCTGGTGGTTCTATCTCGGCGCTTTGCTCTTGCTCGTGCTCTGCATGCTCTTCGGCGTGCTGATGGTGATCAGCGCGGCGACGGGTGGCGGCACGTGGATCGGGCTCGTCTTCGGCGCGATCTTCACGCTCTTCACCGCGCTGAGTGCCTGGAGCTTCGTCGGCGTGCTCGCCGAGCAGCGGCCGCGACCTCTCGTGCTCGAGGATCGCGGCCCAGAACGCTGAGCTACTTATCGCCCGCGACCGCGCCCTGCGCCTCGTCGAGGCCGCGGATCGCTTCGCAGCCGAGCAGGAACGCGCGACGCCGATCGGCGAAGGCGCGCAGCGACATGCCGCCGCGCGACTGAGTCGCCTGCGGATCGACCGGCTGCGGATCCAACGCGCGCTCGAAGGCTTCCATCGAGCTCAGCTTCCGCGTGTCGAGGCGCAGCTCGGGCTCGAGGATCGCGCGGTACTGGCGGACGAGCGGCTCGAGCTTCGCCCAGTCGAGCGACTGCTCCGCGATCGTGCGCACGCGCTGCAGGTAGCGCTTCCGCAGCGCGGGCACGGCGAGCAGCTTGCTGCGCAGCGGCTTCGAGGCGTCGTTCAATCCGACCAGCGGATCGAGGGTCACGCCACCGCCGCCGCCGCCGCCGCCGCGACCGCCGCCCATCCCGGGTCCTCCGCCGGGCCCGCCGCCGCCGGGTCCGAAGACCTCGTTGAAGTCGTGCGGCACGAGATGGAAGCGGTTCGCGCTGTCGAGAAAGAGGCTGTAATCGCTCGCGCGGGTCCAGTAGCCGTCGCCGTTGATCAGCGCGACGTCGAGGGCGAGGAACCAGAGCGCTTCGTCGAGGTCGAGCATCGGCGCGAGCGCGGCCTCGAGCTCTTCGGGCGGCGTCTGCTCGAGCGTGCGGCAGAGGCGGATCAGCGCGCGCCAGGCGCCGTCACCGGAGCCGGACTTGCGATCGTAGCGCTTCGTGTAGGGCTCGAGCTCCTCGCCGAGATAGCGGAGACCGCCGTCGCCGTTCGGGCTGCCGGGGACCTTCCAGCGTGTGCCGGCCGTGCTCGGGTAGTTCTCGGCGAGGAACTCCTTGTCGAACTGCTGCACGTTCACATAGAGGCCCCACGACTCGCCGTTGATGACCAGCTTCACCAAGTTGGCCTTCGGCGCGGGGATGTATTGCCGCGCGATGTGCGAGTAGAGGATCGAGTGGAGAAACGACGGGTCCGAGTGCGCGTTCAGCAGGTTGAGCGAGCTGTAGCCCAGGAGGCGCTGCTTCCCCTTCCCGGCGTCGAGCGAGAGGTTCAGGGAGCGCTTCGAGCCCGGCGAGAGCATCATGAAGGAGCTCATGCCGCGGAAGCCGACGCCCACCTCGGCATAGCTCTGGCCGTCGACCGTGAGCGTCGCGGGAACCTCGACGTCGGTGCGGTAGAAGTCGGCCATCTCCGCTTCCCAGTCCGCGCTCTCGAAGTCGAGGAAGAGCGTGCGCAGCAGCTTCGCGTCGTAGAGCGGTCCCTTCAGCGGAGCGACCTCGGCGGGGGAGAGCTTCGCTCCCGGCTGCGGCGCCGCGGCTTCCTCGCCGCCGCGCCCTCCGCGACCGCCGCGTCCTCCGGGCCCTCCACGTCCGCCGAAGCCTCCGCGCACTTCTTTCTTCGCTTCGGCGCGCGCGAGCTTTCGCTCCTCCGCATCGAGCACGCCGTCGTCGTTCGCGTCGAACTTCTTCGCGAGCTTGCGATCCGGTGCTCCCATGCCACCTGGGCCGCCCATGCCTCCGGGCCCACGCTGTCGCTCGGGGAACGCGAACGCCGCGCCCTTCAACGCGGCGAGCTTCTCGCTCTGCTCCTTGGTGAGGATCTGCAGCGCCTCGTCGCTCAGCGGTCGGAACGGACCCGCTTCGTCGCGCATCGCGCGGAGCTTCTCAAGCTGCTCGGCGCTGAGCCCGAGCTGCTGGCCCAGGTCGGCGCGGAGCAGCGCAGCGGCTCCTTCGCGCTGCAGGCGCAGCTCGGCGAGGCGCGCGCGCTGCTTCTCATCGAGCAGGGCGCTCAGCCGCGCATCGAAGTCGGCGCCGACGGCCTCCATCTTCGCGCGCATCGCCGTCATGCGCTGCTCGCGCTCCGCGGGCTCGAGCTCCTCCATCGCGCGCGGATCGAGCTCGCCCATCGCGGAGCGGGTGGCCTCCTGCATCTCGGTCCGCAGCGTCTCGATCTTCGCCAACTGCTCCTCGCGGAGTAAGAGCTCCTTCTCCACCTCGGAGATGGCGACGAGACCCAGCGCGCCTTCGCCGGCGCCGCCGCGGGGGAAGAACCCCGGTCCGCCACCGTTGCGGAATCCTCCGCGCTCCTGCGGAGGTCCGCCGCGCTCTTGCGCGGGGCTCGAGCCGAGGACGAGGACGCAGGACGCGGCGAGGGCCGCCAAGGGGATCCGGAACGCGTTCATGGAGGCAAGCTTCGCAGAAGTCGAGGCGCGCGCGGGCATCGCGGCCGGGAACGCATGGCGGCGCTGCTCGCGCGGAGGAAGCACGGCCGGAGCGGTGCACGGCGAGCAGGCGAGGGCCAAGCTAGCGGATGGCCAGGGGGGGCGCGAGGGCTTCCTCGGCGACGCTCTCTTGCTGATGCGAGGAGAGAGCGTGAGGAGGCAGCGCCGCGACTTTCGCCGCTTCAGCTCACCCTGCGTGGATGCGAGTGGATGCGCTACATGGGCTTGGCCCTGGACATCGTGGGGCACGACGAGGACGGGCCAAGCGTTGATCGCTGCTTCCTCTTCGGCGCATCGATCGAGGGTGCGCGCACGTACGCGATCACGACGTCTGAGCTCGGAGCGCAGGACGCGGAGGACCACTACGCTCTGGAAGGGCTGTGGGTCCCGCGCTCGCTGGCACTCCGCGCGGGCGGCACAGGCGGCGGCGTGAAGGCGTTCGCGTCGGGCGGGGCTGCTTCGGCTCCGCGGCGTCCGGAGGCCGGCCAGCCGACCACGCTGAAGTGCAATCCCGCTGCACGATAGCTCCCTACATAGATGCGGCAGCCAGCGGCGCCCCTCCGTCCCCGCCTCCCCGAGCGTGGCGATCCGCCCGCGCGCGCGCTAAGGTTCCGCCCCATGCAGGAACCGACCGCCGACGAGCCCCTGGAGCGCTTCCGCGACGCCCGCGGTGCGCGGTGGGTGGCGGTCGCCTCGTTCGCCTCCGAGCTGCGGGAGCGGGTGCTGCCCGCGCTCGACGCGTTGCTCGCCGATCCGCCCGCGCCTGCGTGGGCAGAGCTCGTGAAGCAGAGCCACTACCGGCGCGTCGTGCGGCTCGAGCTTCCCGGTGGCGCGGTGTTCCTGAAGGCGCATGCGATCGGACATCCCGGGCGGCGCTTCGGGCAACGGGCCTTCGGGACGCGCGGGGAGAACGAGTGGGCGAAGACGCGCCTCCTGCGCTCGCTTGGGATCGCCACGCCGCGGCCGCTCGCGGCGGGGGCGCTGCAGCGCGGGCTCGGGCTCGCGCGCTCCTACTATCTCTCGGCCGAGGTGCCCTCTCCGCGCACGCTGACCGCGGCGCTGCAGACGGAGGCGAGTGCGAGCCAGCGCGCGGCGTGGCTCGGCGCGCTGGGGGAGGATCTCGCGGTACTGCACCGCCATCGGCTGCATCATCGCGATCTGCACGGGAACAACGTGCTGCTCTCGCCCGCGAGCGATCGGCCGGTGCTCCTCGATCTGCACAGCCTCTGGCGCGTGCCGCTGCTGCCGCCGTGGTCGCGACTCCGCAGCATCGCGAAGCTGCTCGCGTCGCTCGACGACGAGCTCGAGATGGGGGAGGACGAGGTCTTCCTGCGCGCGTACCTCGGCGCGGAGGCGGTCGGAGATCAGCTCGAAGCGCTGCTCGCACGCGCGCGGTGCCGCGCGCGCGCGGTGCGCGACGAGCACTGGGGCTCGCGCGTGCGCCGCGCGTTGACCGGGGGCTCGAAGATCGCGCGCACGAAGAGCTCGCTCGGTCGGAGCTGGCGGGTCGCCGAGCTCGCCGCGGAGACGCCCGAGCGCTGGTTCGCGGAGGCGCTCGCGGCGCGAGGTGTCGCGGTGCTGAAGGACGAAGCGGCGCGCGGGAAGGTCGTGCGCCTCGCGAGCGACGCGGGACCGCTCATCGCGAAGCTCGAGCTCTCGACGGGCCTCGATGCGCGCGGACGCGTGGGTTTCGGTCGCTCGCGCGCGCGCCGCGCGTGGCTCGCCGCGCACGGCTTGAAGCTCCGCAAGGTCGCGTGTCCGGCTCCGCTCGCGCTGCTGGAGCGATCGAACGGCGAGACGCTGTTCGCGATGCGCGAGATCGAGGGGGCCACGAGCTTCGAGGGCTTCGCCGCGCAGCACGCCGTGCACCTCCCTCCGGAGGAACGGCGTTCCCTCGTCGACGCGCTGGCGTCGTTCGTGGCGCGCGTGCACGAGCGCGGGGGGCATCACGACGACCTCTCGGCGAAGAACCTCTTGCTGCGTCGCGCGGGCTCGAGCTTCGAGCTCTACCTCGTCGATCTCGAGGACTTCCGCCTGGGAGCCGCGCCCTCGGACGAGCAGCTCGTCCGCGCGCTCGGTCAGCTGAACGACGTCCCGCCGCGCGCGTTCGCGCTGCGCGAGCGCCTGCGCTTCTGGTGCGGCTACCGTCGCGCGCGGCGCTTGAAGATGGAGTGGAGCGCGGAGCGCGCGCTGCTCCTGCGCATCGATGCTTTCACTCGCGCGCGCGTCGAGCGCCGCGAGGGGCGCTGGCGTGCGGAAGGGCGGAGCGGCTTCGAAGCGGGCTACTTCCCCGCGCGTACCCGAGGAGCGAGCCCGTGAGCGAAGCAAGTGCGCCGCGCCTCAGCGTGTGCATCATCGCGTTCAACGAAGAGGAGCGCTTGCCCGCGTGCCTCGCGAGCGTCGCGTTCGCCGACGAGATCGTCGTCGTCGACTCGCACTCGACCGATCGCACGCGCGAGCTCGCCGCCGCGGCGGGAGCGCGCGTGATCGAGCGTCCGTTCCCAGGGCACGTCGAGCAGAAGAACTTCGCCGCCGCGCAGGCCCGCGGCGCCTGGGTGCTCTCGCTCGACGCCGACGAACGCTTGAGTGCGGCGCTCGCAGAGGAGATCCAGCGCGTGCTCGCCGAAGACGATCCGCGCACCGTCGCGTGGGAGATGCCGCGCTGCACCTGGTACCTGGGACGCTGGATCCGCCACGGCGCCTGGTATCCCGATCGCAAGCTCCGCCTCTGGAGGAGCGGCCACGCGGAGTGGCGCGGGCGGAACCCGCACGATCACGCGTTCGCCGACGGACCGGTGGGGCGCCTCCGCGGCGACCTGCTGCACCTCTCGTATCGCGACGTCGCCGATCATCTGCGCACGATCGACAGGTTCACGACGATCATGGCCGGCGAGCGCGCGAAGGAAGGCGAGCGCTTCCGCTGGACGAGCCTGCTCTTCTCGCCGCCGTTCCGCTTCGTGCGCGACTACGTGCTGAAGCGCGGCTTCCTCGATGGTGCCGCGGGCTTCCTGATCGCCGTGCTCGCGGCGTACTACGTGTTCCTCCGGCACTTGAAGCTCTGGGAGCTGCAGCGCGGGAAAGGCGCCCCGACGCGCGAACCGTGAGCGCTCAGCTCCGCGGAGAACCGAAGCAGCGATAGAGCAGGTACGCCGTGCCGGGCAGTATCACGAACGCGAGGCGGAAGAGAGCCGTGGGATCGAGGGCGCCGAGCATCGCCGCGAAGACGAGCAGTGCCGAGGCGAGCGCGAAGACCAGCGCCAAGAGCTTCCCGAGTGAACTCTGGTAGAAGCCGTGCCGCCGCGGCAGCGGCGGCGTCGAGCGTGCGGCGCGCGCGGGGATCGGCTCCGACGGCTGCGTTTCCGCAGGCGGCGCCGCGACGACGGCGAGGAACGCGTCGCGGAAGCGCCGGAAGCCCTCGGCGTCCTGCCGGCTGGTGAGGATCCAGCGCGGTCCGCTCGAGCGATCGAGCTCCAGGTACTCGTACTCCTCGAGGCTCCGCGAGAGCTCGCGGTCGTGGCGATAGGAGCGCAGGTCGGAGAACGCCGCGAGCTCCACCTTCCCGCCGCCGCCGAGGAAGCGGCGATGCTCCCGCTGCACGCCGTCGCTCGTCAGGCGGTAGGTGGCCGCCCCGGCCAGGGCGCCGATCGCGAGGGCGAGGATCCCGAGCAGGAGGAAGGGCGCGAGGAGCGGCGGCACTCCCGCGGCGACGACCAAGCTCGTCGCCAACATCCCGATCCAGACCGCGAGCAGCAGCGAGCGCCCTTGATGCCCGCGGAAGACGCGGCAACGCATCACGGCCAGCACGTCCGGGTCCTCGGGGCGCTCGTTCGCCATGGTCGCTGCATCGACCAATCGTGTGTCCGAGCCTGAGTGGGCGGACTGGGAGGTGGACCGGCTACCTCGCCGGTTCCAAGTCGCGAGACTCGGCGACCCAGTACGACATGAGAGCGGGGCTACCTCGTCGCGAAGAGTGTGCAGCGGAGTTCCGCGGCCATGAGCTCGGATGCCAGGAGTACAGAAAGCACGGGCTCCCGCAGGGACTGGCCTACGAATCCACGAGCCGAGGGGGGAGCCGGGTAATCTCCGCATGGCATTTGGCTTGGAGATCCTTCAGAGCTGCTTTGGAACTCTTCGCGATCTCGATGGTCGATGCACGCTCAAGCATGAACGTCGCAGGGTATGGATGCACCTTGAGCATGGCTATTCTGCCGTCGAGGTGCGACAGCTCGAATGCCGCGTGCCGGAGCGCCTCGAGCAGCACGGGGATAGAAACGAGCTCGCGTGCTGCCTGCTCCAGCACAACGGCCAGGATGCGATCCGAGGAGTAGGAGGGGATCATCGGGAGCGAACTCGCGAGCTCTTTCGTGATCATCTGCTCCACGAGTCGAAGATTGGCATTCGCACCTCGCTCGATGACTTCCAGCCACGCCGCAAGGCGATCGAGCCGCTCCTCTTCGTTTTTGCGGCGCTCGAAGTATCTCTCTGCCAGCAAGGCCACGAACACACCGACGACGGTCGCGGCGAGGTTCAGAAGTAGCTCGGGCAGCACACCGTTCTTGAATGCGATGGTAATCATGGCGCCGCCCCCGAGGAGCAACATGAAGGTGAGCGGGATCCAAAAGCACACCTGATAAGTGCGGCGCTTCATGATCGCGCTCGGAGTACGCACCTCAGGCGTCCTCGTCGGTGCCTGCCACCGTCCACACCCGCTTCAACGGCAGGTCGGCGCGCACCTCGGGATCGAGATCGGCGTAGTGCGCGAGAAGCTGATCGATGAGCTCCTTCTGATCCCAGAGCCGCAGGCGGAAGTACTTCTGAGCGCGCTCGCGCTGCACCGTGTCCTTGAAGCCGCCCCACGCCACGAAAAGTCCATGGTCGGCGCCGACGTGCTGCATGGTCCCGACGAGCTGATCCACGCTCGGTCGATCGGTGGACGTCTCGCCGCTCTTCACCTGCACGCAGATGCGCGGCGAGCCGAATCCCATCGGCCCCGTGCCGGCGAGGATGTCCACGCCGTGATCCGGGCCTTCGGGACTACGATGCGTCGAATAGCCCTCGGCGCGCAGGATCGACTCGACCAGGCGCGCCAGCCCGTGCCCCTTGAAGCGCGCGTTGTTCATCCGCGCGATGCTGTCGCGCCCGAGCTCCTCGAGATCGACGGTGCCGACGTCCTCGGTCGGGAGGGTATCGAGCTCCGCGGCCTCGCGGCCTTCTTTCCCGCGAGGTGGCTTGATCCCCGCGATGCCGAGGCGATTCGACTGCCAACCGTTCGCGGCGATGGCACGGATGCGCGCCTCGGCGTCGTTACGGGTGATGCGGCAGATCGTGAGGTACGCACCGAGGCTGTAGAGCAGGTCCTGATCGAACCGGCTGCGCGGGACGTCGCGTTCGATCCACTTGCAGGTGCGGTAGTGCTTGAACGGAGCCTCCGCCTTCGAGTCGAACCGCAGGGGCCCGGTGATCTCGCCGAAGTGGATCGTGCTGGAGAACTTGCTCGGCAGCGCGAACCAGTCGCCCGGCGCGATGCTCGAACAGAAGGCCCAGACCTGCCCGATGTGATTGCGCAGCTTGTTTTCACCGGCTTCGGGTAGGCAGCGGCGCATCACGTCGGCGACGTCTTCGCGGGACTTCGCCTTCGTCAGGTCGTCGACAAGCTCGCCCCAGGTCAGGTAGACGCGCTCCTCGTTGAGGAACTTGAACTCGTACTCGCCTTGGCTGCCGGCGCGGATCAGCCAGAGTGCCATCGTCGTGCTCCTTGGGCTGAAGATTCCATGAGAAGCTCGTCAGGTTTCCAGGTGGTGAACGGCGGCGGCGGCAAAGGCCTCATGGACGGACTTTCCGGTGGTGAGCCGCGCTTCAAGTCGCTCGAGCACGGTCATCAGTTCACCGACGCGAGCCGCGATCCGGAGCTGTTCCGCGAGCGGTGGAATCGGGACGAGAACCGCCGACAGCTGCTGCTGATTCACCTTGGGCATGGCCAATCGGTTGTCGTCCGATGTCACCTGCTTGATGAACAGCGGCGAGAGCATGAAGCGAAACAGGTAGCCTCTGTCAATCCGTGGATCGATTGGATACATGTCTGCGCTGCATAGGCCCGCGAAGTCTACCATCACGACCTTTGAGAGATTCGGGCGGATCTTCGAGTAGAGAATCTGCCCTGCCTTGAACCGATGCTTGCCGCTCGTCACTCCGTCTTCACCGATAGTGCGGAAGGCAAGAAGACGTCCTGTCCCCTTCTCGATGTTGTCCGGAGCAACGTGTGGCTCGGACGCGAAGCGGATCGGGTCAACCAGATTCGATGCGATGCTCGCTACGTCCGAGAACTGTGCCCATTGCCAACCTGCTGGGGCGCAGAACGGGATAGCCTTTTCCGGAATCCCAACTTGCTGAGAGGCTCTCCGCGGACCAGCCGAAGCGGTCGCGATCCTCGCCAGCAGGGCGCCCGCCGGCTCATCCCGCGAATCCTGCCGCACCAGGCGACCGCGCACGGCGAGTTGTAGGACGGTCTGGCGCAGCGGCGCGATGTCGGCAGGGTCGCATGCCAAGTCGTCCATGCGCTGCGCGAAGCGAATCCACGCCGCATCGACTTCCTCAGGTGAGTCCGCTTCGCGGAGCGCGGCGAGCACGGAGTCGCGGGCGGCGACGCGGGTCGTTTCGCGCTTCACTCGCGCGGCTTCCAGCCGGTCGAGCAGGCCCATCAGTTCCTCGACGCGCGCGACGATGCGATGTTGCTCGGCGAGGGGCGGAACAGGGATCGGAATGTCCACTAGGTCGCCCTTCGTCAACTTCGCTCGCGTAGTGCCTGTGACTCTCCCGGTGTAGTCAAACTGATTCAGGTAGTGCAGTAGGAACGCGTTCGAGAAGCTCACACCCAGCAAGACGTGTGCGTGGTTGTTAACCCAGATTCGGCCGGAGACGAGGTATGCCTTGTGCCTGAGCGGATCGAGGAAGGGCACGCCGTCTTCTCCGAGCAAGACGAACTCGCCGTCCAACCGATAGTCGTCGATCCACCCCTGCTGCTGAGTAGCTCCGAAGTACGGATACAGTGCATTTGCCTGCTTCCCAGCACAGCGCGCCTCGCGCTCATCAGCCTTCACGGGTTCACGCAAGTGGTCGAGCACGAGTGCGACATTCCCAAGCGGCGCTGCGGACCATCCGGTCGGCAGGCCAGAGCCTAGTTGGCTCGCTTCGACCGCAGGATACGACTCGACCTTGCGGACCAGCCCGGCCGCAGCGAGCTGACGCATCTCAGCAGGGATCCTGGCAAGTAGCGCAGCGCCACTCTCGTCCCGTGGGTTCTGAGGCACCAAGCGCCCTCGAACAGCCAACTGAAGGATCAGGACTCGCAAGCGGGCAACCCCATCAGGCGCTTCAGCAAGGTCGTTGAACGCCGCGATCAACTGCTGCGGCGTCATCTCTGCTCCGACAGGAGTGCCGATGCCAACACCTTCCGCAACTCGTCGCGCAGCGCCGCCGCCGCCGCCCGCTCCTGATCGAATTGCGCCAGCAGCGTGTCCGGATCCTCGTGCGATGCCTCCGGCGCGTTCGGGTTCGCGATGTCCAGGTTGAACCCGCGCGTGCGGATCTGGTCGATCGTGACCTTCCACGCCCGCTCGGTCTCCTTGCGCTTCGTCCACCACGCCTTCTCCGCATCGAACTCCTCGATGCGCATCGGCTTCGTCTTGTTGTACGACGTCACCCCCTCGGGATACGGGTGCTCGTAGTACCAGACCTCCTTCGTCGGTTTGCCCTTGGTGAAGAACAGCACGTTGGTCTTGATGCTCGTGTAGGGCGCGAACACGCCCTTCGGCAGCCGCACGATCGTGTGCAGCTCGCACTCCGCCAGCAGGTGCTCCTTGATCCGGGTCTTCACGCCCTCGCCGAACAGCGTCCCATCCGGCAGCACCACCGCCGCGCGCCCACCCGGCTTCAGCATCTCGACGATGTAGACCAGGAAGAGATCCGCCGTCTCGCGCGTGCGGAACTTCGCCGGGAAGTTGTTCTCGATCCCGTCCTCCTCCATGCCGCCGAAGGGAGGGTTGGTCACGATCACGTCGACGCGGTCCTTCGCGCCGATGTCGCGCAGCGGCCGGGACAGGGTGTTGTCGTGGGCGATGCCGGTCGGCACGTCGATCCCGTGCACGATCATGTTCGTGACGCAGAGGAGGTGCGGCAGCGGCTTCTTCTCGACGCCGCGGATGCTCGCCTGGAGCCGCGCCTCCTGCTCGGGCCGCTTCACCTGCGTGCGCCGGATGTGCTCGATCGAGCACGAGAGGAACCCGCCGGTCCCGCACGCGGGGTCGAGGATCGTCTCTCCGAGCTTCGGCGCCACCATGTCGATTGCGAACTGCGTCACGGCGCGCGGCGTGTAGTACTCCCCGGCGTTGCCAGCGCCCTGCAAGTCTCGCAGCAGCGTCTCGTAGATCTCGCCGAAGAGGTGGCGGCTCTTGCCGTCGTTGAAGTCGATGTCGCTCTGCAGGCGGTTGATGACCTGGCGGAGCAAGGTGCCCGACTTCATGTACTGGTAGGCGTCCTCGAAGACGCTCTTCAGCAGCAGGCGCCGCGAGCGCAGCGCGTTGGTCGCCCGGGCCTTCGCGTCGTCGCCATCCGCTCGCGGCCCGACCTCGATCGCCTTCAGCGCCGGGAACAGGGTCTGGTCCACGAACTCCAGCAACGCGTCGCCGGTCAGTCCTTCCGGATCGCGCGCCCAGGAGCTCCACCGCAAGTCCGCGGCGCGGCGGGTCACGCCGTTCTCCTTCCAGCGCACGTCCAGGAGCGGCGATTTGAAGTGGTCTTCGATCAGCTCGAGCTCGCGCTCGCGGTCGTCCCAGATCTTCAGAAAGAGCAGCCAGACGAGCTGGCCGATGCGCTGGGCGTCGCCGTCGACGCCGACGTCCTTGCGCATGATGTCCTGGATGGACTTGATGGTGGTGGAGAGGGACACGCGTTCCGTCGGGCTCCGATTGGATCAGGCGACTGAGGAGTAGAGGGCGACTTCCAGTTCGCGCACGGCTTGGAGGTAGGCCTCCTTGCCGCCGAAGCACTGCACCAACTGTACGGGCGTCCCGAGATCCGACAGCGGCTGTACGCGCAGCACGCCCAGGTCCTCGACGTGGGCGATGCCTTCGGTGGCGTACTTATCTAGCAGCGCGTTGAGCACCGCGCGTGCCTGCTGCCCGTACTTCGAGAACACGTCCCGCTTCCGTACCTGCTCGGCGCGCTCGCGCCGCGTGAGCGGGGGGCGGTCGTAGACTACGTGGCAGATCAGGTCGAAGGGGTCCAGGTCCTTGCCGGAATCCTCGCGCAGGGCTTCGAGCAGCACGCCCTGCTCGCGCAACTCGTCGAGGATCACCTGCTTGCGCTCGGCGGCCGTCCAATGCTGCAGGAAGTCGTCGAGGGTCGCGTACTTCCGCGCCACCGCGCGCTTCGTGTAGTCCGTCAGCGACTCGGTGATGAGCTTGCCGTCCTGATCGTAGTACTGGACGCGCTCCGCCAGCACGCGGACCTCGACGCCACTGACGACGTACTTCGGCTCGCCGTAGGGAGGCGGCGTCTCGCGCACGCCCTCGGGCGGTGCGTCGGTTTCGCGTGGTTCCGGCGGCGCCACCGGATCCCCGCGGCCGGGCTCGTAGATGACGACCGGCTCGCCATCCCAGTCGGGATCGGCGAACAGCTCGGTGACCTTTCGGAAGTCCATGATCGTGAACCAGAGCTTGCCGGCCTCCTCGTGGATACGCGTGCCTCGCCCGATGGTCTGCTTGAACTCGATCATCGACTGCAGGTTCTGGTCGAGCACGATCAGCTTGCAGGTCTTGGCGTCGACGCCCGTGGTCAGCAGCTTCGAGGTCGTGGCGATCACGGGGTAGCGCTTCTCCGGGTGGATGAAGTCGTCGAGAGCCCCGGTGGCGCTCTCGCTGTCGCCGGTGATGCGCACCACGAACCTCGCCGTGTTCGCTGACTCGTCCGGGATCTGCCGGGCGACCTCGTTGACCAGAGCGGCCCGCATGCGCTCGGCGTGAGGGATGTCCTGGCAGAACACGATCGTCTTGCCGTAGGGATCGGTGCTGACCAGGTAGGCGACGACGCGCTCGGCGACTCGCTTCGTGCGCTCGTTCAAGACGAGCTGACGGTCCATGTCGCGCTGGTTGTAGATGCGGTCCTCGATCGTCTGGCCGAGGTCATCCACCATGCCCTTCGGGGGGCGCCAGCCCTGCAGGTCGCGGTCGAGGTCGATGCGCACGACCTTGAACGGCGCCAGGAACCCGTCGTCGATGCCCTGCTTCAGCGAGTAGGTGTATACGGGCGCGCCGAAGTAGGTCAGCGTCGAGACGCCGCGCTCCTCCTTCGGCGTCGCAGTGAGGCCGAGCTGGATCGCC
The DNA here is from genome assembly GCA_016719295.1 of Planctomycetota bacterium. Lineage (GTDB taxonomy): Bacteria > Planctomycetota > UBA1135 > UBA1135 > JADKAF01 > JADKAF01. Next base: position 2,463,817 of record JADKAF010000001.1, on the reverse strand, counting down.
GGCGCGAAGTGCTCCAGGATCTCGCGCCACGCGCTGTCCTCCTTCGCGCTCCCCCGGTGGCACTCGTCGATCACGACGAGGTCGAAGAACTCCGGCGAGAACTGCTTATATACGTTCTTCTCCTCTTCGGTCCCAGTCACGGCCTGGTAGAGCGCGAGGTAGACCTCGTAGGACTTGTCGGCTGTGCGGCCTTGCACCTTCGTCATCACGCTGCCGAAGGGCTTGAAGTCGTTGGTGATGGTCTGGTCGACCAGGATGTTGCGGTCCGCCAGGAACAGAACCCTCTTCACGACGCCCGCTTTCCACAAGCGCCAGATGATCTGGAACGCCGTATAGGTCTTGCCCGTGCCGGTGCTCATCGCCAGTAGCACGCGGCGTTGTCCGCGCGCCACGGCTTCGATCGTGCGCTGGATCGCGATGCGTTGGTAATAGCGCGGCTCGCGGCCCGAGAAGTCGTCGTGGTAGGGGAAGCGCACGACGTCGTCCGAGGCGCTGGCTAGGCCCTTCCACGCGCGGTAGCGCGCCCAGAGGTCGGCCGGCGAGGGGAACTCGTCGAGCGTGAGCTGACGCTCCACCACCTCCGAAGCCCCGGTGCGGTCGTGGAACAGGAATCCGTCGCCGTTGCTCGAGAAGACGAACGGCACGTCCAGGGCCTCGGCGTAGGCCAGGGCCTGTGGCATGCCGCCGCCGATCGGCTGGTGATTGTCCTTCGCCTCGACGACGGCGAGCGGGAAGTTGGCCTCGAAGAACAAGAGATAGTCCGCGCGCTTCTGCTTGCCGCGCACCGCGATCTTCCCCCGCACGATCACGCGACCGGCGGTGAACGCGTATTCACGGCGGATCTGCGGCGGCTCCCAGCCCGCCCTTGCGATGGCGGGGGTGATGAAGTTCTGGCAGATCTCGGCCTCGTTCAGACCCTTCTTGTTCATCGCCGCGGGCGCGCTCCCTCGGAGCGGATGCGCGGCAGCCGGCGACAGCGCTGCATCGGAGCGGCGCCGACAGGGCGACCGACAATGCATGCCGAGGCCGCGGCGTCCAAGCGAGTCGACGGAGTAGGGAGATCGAAGAGGTACATGCGGGGATCGGCGCGTCGGGAGTCGATCGCCGGCGGCTCATCCGGCGACATCACGTAGCTCGCTCATCCTTCAACCTATGCGCCGTGGCTTCGAATGCAAGACGTCGCTTAGCAAGGCTGTGCCTCGACTCTCCATTCGGGCTCCGTGCGAGTCCACGGGCTGTTCAGGTCTGTGAGGCTCTTGTCGGGGCGAGGCCCCAATTCTCGGTACCGCGATCTCGGCGGTCGCGGCACGGGGGAGTGCGGCCACCGGCAAAGGTCTGGCTCTCGGGGAACATCGACCATGCGCAGCCCGGGATCGGATTCCGCGGTGTTGCGGGAATCGAGAGGCGCGCCGCGAGATCGCCCGTATCGAGGATGCGGCTCGCGGCCAGGAGCGGGTCCCGGCCCAAGGGACCGAGGCAGGAGAGGTGGAGCTTCACGGCGAGCGCCGCACGATCGCCGATCGATTCGCGGACCCTTGCCAGGAGTTGCGGCAACTGCTCGCCCGCTCCGGCTCGCTTCGCTGCGCCCTGTTCCCCTGCGCGCGCTGGTTTCTCCCGCCCCCCCTCCGCATCCTATGCACGCCTGGGCGCGGCCCCGATCCGCCGCCCCGAACGATAGGAGGCTCCATGCTCGGATTCTCGACGGAACGACGCGCGCGGTTGGCCGCCGAGCGCCCCGTCGTGATCATGGGCCGCGGGCACTCCGGGACGCGCGTCCTCGCCTGGGCGCTGGAGGAGCTCGGCGTCCGGCTCGGCACGCTTGCCGAGAAGGACACCGGCGACGCGCAGGACCGGCGCTTCACGCGGCGCATCAAGCGGCTCGCGCGCCGCTCCCTCCGCCGCGATCCGCTGGCACAGCCGACGCGCTTCGAGGTTTGGCGCTTCGCGCGCCGCGCGGAGCAGTTCCGCACGTGGATCGCGGAGCACCCGCCGGTGAACGCCGCCCCCGAGCTCGCGTGGGGGTGGAAGTTCCCCGAGACCTATCTGATCGGGCCGTTGGTCGAGGCGGTGTTCCCGCAGGCGCTCTACGTGCATATGGTGCGCGACGGGCGCGACCTCGCGTTCAAGGAGCATCTCACCGACGACGCTGATCGCGCGCTGGGCCGCGCGCTGCTCGCCGAGGTGGGCGCCCTCGAGAAGCCGCACCACATCCAGGCCGCGCTCTCCTGGAACTTCCAGGTGCAGCGTTTCGATCGCTTCGCGGCGACGCTCGGCGAGCGCTGCCTGCGTCTCCGCTTCGAGGACCTGATCGCCGAGCCCGAGCGCACGATGGAGCGGACGGCGGAGTTCTTGAAGCTGCCGATGAACGAGCGCTGCCGTGCGTACCTCCGCGCGAACCTCCGCCGCGGCAAGGTCTCGCAGCATCGCAGCGAGGATCCCTCCCAGATCGCCGAGGTCGAGGCGCTGATCGCGCCGACGCTGCGAGAGTGGGGCTACGCGCTGCGCGGCGAGACCGGCGAGCAGGCGCCGAGCCGCACATGAAGCTCCTCTTGGTGAACGGCTCCACCGCCTGGGGCGGGGGCGAGCAGTGGTTCCTCGATGCCGCGCGCTCGCTCGCCTCTCGCGGGCACGAGGTGGCGCTCGTCTGCGCGAGAGACGGCGCGCTCGCGCCGCGCGCGCGAGATAGCGGTGTCCGCGTCGAAGCGCTGCCGCGGCCGCGCGAGCGCTCCGAGCTCACGAGCGAGCTCGTGCTGGTGAACAGCCCGCGCGATCTCCGGATCGCGCAGCGCTGCGCGATCGGCGGCGAGCAGGCGCGCTTCGTGCTCCGCCGCGGCATCGATCGACGCGTGGTCGACAACCTGTTCCGCCGCGGCATCTGGAAGCGCCTCTCGGCGATCCTCGTGAACTCGGATGCCACGGGGGCAACCGTGCGCCGCTCGCTGCGCTGGTTCCCTGCCGAGCGCATCACGCGCATCTACAACCCGGTGCACTTCGCGCCACGCCCGCACGAAGCCGGACCCGCGGGTCTGCTGCGCCTCGGCGCGATCGGCCGCCTCGTGAAGCAGAAGGGCTTCGCGACGCTGCTCGATGCGCTCGCGCGCCTGGGTGCTACGCGTCGCTTCACGCTGGAGCTCGCGGGCGATGGACCCTTGCGCGCGCGCTTGGAGCGCCGCGCGCGGAAGCGCGGGCTCTCCTCGCGCGTGAAGTTCTTGGGCGCGGTCGCCGATCCGGCGGCGTTCTACGCGCGGCTGGATGCGCTGATCGTGCCGTCGCGCTACGAGGGCTTCGGCTACGTCGCGGTCGAGGCCGCCCTCGCGGGGCTGCCGGTGATCGCGAGCGACGCGAGCTCGCTGCGCGAGATCGTGATCGACGGCGAGACCGGCTGGCTCGTACCCGCGCGCAAGGCGCGGCCGCTCTCCGAGGCGATCGTGCAACTCGCCGCCGATCCCGCGGACGCGCGCCGGCGCGGTGAGCGCGCGCGCCTATCCGCGGCGGAGCGCTTCGGTCCTGGACCGTTGCTCGATCAGCTCGAAGCCTTCCTCTCGCGCGCTGCCTCTCTCCCTCCCGTGGGCTCCTGAGTCGCCGGATCCCGAATCGCCATGGCCATCGATCGCCCGATCTTCATCGTCGGCCCGCACCGCAGCGGAACGACGCTGCTCTACGGGATGCTCTCGAAGCACCCCGCGCTGGGCTATCTCAATCGCGCGAACCACCGCTTCCCCGGGCTGCCGGGCTTCGCGCATCTCCTGACGCGCCTCGGCGCGCCGGACGATCCGCAGGAGGCGCAGCACGTCTGGGACAAGCTGTGGACGCTGCCCGACGATCGCATGGATGCCAGCGCGGTGACCGACTCGCACCGCGCGTTCTATCCCGCGCTCGTCGAGCGCGTGCTGCGTCTGAGGAAGCGCGCGCGCTTCCTCGCGAAGTACCCGCGGCTCTCGCTGCGCTTGGATTGGCTCGACGCGCTCTTCCCCGGCTGTTACTTCCTGCACGTCGTGCGCGACTGGCGCGCGGTGCTGCGCTCCACGATCGAGCGCAAGCTGAAGCGCGAGAAGCGCGGCGGCGGCTGGTTCGGCGTCTGCATCTTGACGTGGCGCGAGGACCAAGCTCTCCCGCCCGACGCCTCCTCGGCGCGCATCTTCGCCTACGTCACGCGCGAGCTCGAGGCCGCGCGCGCGCGCTATCCGGGGCGCCTGCTCAGGATCCACTACGACCAGATCTGCGCCGACGTCGAAGGGCAGATGAAGGCGCTCTGCGCCGAGATGGGGCTCGAGTGCACGCCGAGCTTCCTCGCCGGCTTGCCGCGCGACCTCAAGTGCGCCGACTACAAGTGGCGCGATCACCTGAAGGCCGAGCGCGTGGCCGAGCTCCGCGCGGCGGATCCGGAGCTCTTCGGGCGCTACGAGTTCTGAGCGCAGCGATCCCCGAGGCCCCCTGTTGCGCTTTCCGGGGGTGGCGCGGAGTCTTGGCTCGCGACTCGATGGACCTCCGCGTATCCGGGGGGAACCTGGCGCGGCGCTGCCGCGTCTCCGTCGACTCTTCGCGCTCGGCCGGCGGCGTGCTCTGCCCCTTGGCACGTCGATCCGACCGGGCCTTCCCTTCCCATCTCCGTCCGTTCGCAGAGGAGGCGTCATGCGCGCCCACCGACCCTGTCTGGCTCTCTTCTCGCTCAGCTTCGTGGCCGGTCTCGGCCAGGCCCAGCAACCGGCCCACGAAGTCGATCCGGCGGCGAGCTACGCCCCGGCTCCCGAGTCGATCACCGGCGTCGACTGCAACCTCGTCATCGGCTCGACCGATATCTCCTTGGCCACGGGTGACATCCGCATCCTCGGCGTCGCCAAGTCCGAGTCCAACGGCAAGTGGTTCTTCTCCGGGTCCAACAACGCCGCGGCTACCAACACGATGTGGATCTTCGACAGCGACGAGCTGGGTCGCCCGAATCCGACCTCGATGCGCAGCGTCGGCCAGTCGCCGCTGCGCGTCTCGGCCTTCTGGGGCCACCGCGACGGCGAGTGGGACCCGATCGGCGGCAAGACCTACTGGGGTGACGAAGCCGCGAAGATCATGGAATTCGATCCGTTCACCGAGGCCTGGACGGGGAACGCGTGGGCGCTGCCCGCGTTCGGCGCCGCGGTGGTGCGCGGACTGGCGGTGATCTCGGATCCGCTGACCGGGAACCTCCGCGCGTATGGCTGCGACTTCGGCGGTCAGATCCAGGAGTACATCCTCGCGCCTGGAACAGGTGCAACGAGCACCGTGATCTCCGGGCCGCGCTCGGTCGCGCCGAGCCCGGGCTCGACCTACGGCATCGCGATCGTCGACGGGCCCGCCGGTCCCTACTCCGCGCTGGCGGTCTTCGGCCAGCTCGCGATGACCTGCACGCCTGGCGTCGGCCTACACCGCGTCACCGTCGTCGACATCGCCACGGGCAACACTCTCTGGACCCGCTCGGGAGACTTCAGCTTGCCCGGCGCCACTCCCAACCTGAACGGCGGAATCGCGGGAGGGATCCAGCTCGCCAACGTGGCCGGTCAGCCGGTGCTCGCCGCCGTTCATCAGGCGAACAGCGATGCCGTCGCGTACTTGCCGATCACGGGCTTCGCGAAGCACGGCGCCGATGAGTGCAACAGCGCGTACCTGTACATGACCGGCTCGCCGGCGCTGAACGGCTCGACCGGCTTCGCCGTCGCCAACGGACTGCCGAATGGCCTCGCGCTCGTCTACATCGACACGAACCCCGGATTCGGGCTGCCGATCGGCTGCGGACTTCTGAACGTGGGCATCGGCTTCCAGCCCTTCCTGTTCCCGACCGACGCGACCGGCCGCGGCAGCATCGGGCCGTTCGCGATCCCGGGCTTCCCGTTCTTCGATGGCGTCGTGCTCTACTCGGACGCGATCCTCGCGGACATCTCGGGCCTCGCCTCGACGAACCCGCTGGAGATCCTGCTCACGCGTCGCTGCTGGTGATCTGAGCTGCGGATTCCGCTCTGGCGGGGATCCGGTGACGGGCCTCGAGCGCACGGCGCTCGAGGCCCGTCGCGTCTGCGAGGTGGAGATACGAGGTGGAGATCCTCAGCGGCGCGCGGCGCGCTCGAGCAGCGCTCGCAGGAGAGGTGCGCGCGGAGGCTCGGCTCGGGTGGCTTCCGCGCGGCGCCCGGCTTCGTCGGCCGCCGAGGGCTGACCTAACCGCCGCGCCAGCAAGGCGGCGAGGCGCTGCAAGGTGCTCTCATCCGCGCCGAGAGCACGCGCGCGTTCCAGCGCCGGAGACGCGCGTTCGGACCGCTCGGCGAGCAACTCCGCGAAACTGATCCAGAGATGGGGCACGGGATCCGTTGGCGCCAAGCGCGCGGCGCGCTCGGCGCAGCGGATGCCGTGCGGGAGATCGCGGATGGCGTCGCTCGGCGAAGCCAAGCGCAACGCGGCGAGGCGCAGTGAGGCCTCGTGGTCCTCGGGCAGCAGCGCTTCCTCGGCGAGCAGCGTGACCAAAGCTTCCTCCGGGCGCATCAAGCGCTCGTGAGCCGCGGCGAGTCCGGCGTAAGCGGAGCGCTCGCGCGGTTCGGCCTCGAGCGCGCGGCGGTACGCCTCTCGGGCGGCATCGTAGCGCTTCGCGGCGAGCTCGAGCGCGCCGAGCTCGACCCAGGCCTCGGAGCCGAGGGGACGCAGCTCCACGCAGCGCAGGAGATCGGCGCGCGCTTCGCTCTCGCGGCCGAGCAAGCGCCGCGCGCGCGCGCGCAGGAGCAGCGGATCCGGTCGAGCGGGAGCTGCGCGCAGCGCGCGCTCCGCGAAGGCCTCCGCTTGCGGCGCGCGCTCCAGCGCGAGGCTCGCTCCCGCCGCGCCTTGCAGCGCGGGAATCGATCCGGGATCCGCGGCGAGCGCGCGCTCGAAGGCGCGCAGCGCTTCGTCCGCGGCGCCGCCGCGCCAGGCCGCCATACCGAGCGCGGTCCAAGCGTGGGCGCTGCCGTCGCGCTGCGAGAGCTCGCTCGCCAAGCGCTCGCGCGCACCGGACAGGCCCTCGCGCGCGGCGACGAGGCGCGCGATCTCCGCGTGAGCTTCTCCGCTGCCCGGGAGGGCGAGGGGGCGCGCCTCGGTCGCGGAGGGCGCGTTCTGCTCGCGTCGCGGCGCGAGCAATGCCGCGAACTCGGGTTGGCGCTGGATACGGTGATCGGTCATCCGCGCGAGCACGACGTCCTCCGGACGGCGTTCCGGCATGTGGCAATCGGCGCAGTGCGCACCGCCGCGCGGTGCGCTCGCGCGTTGCGCTGCGCCGTGGTCCTCATCGACGGCATGGCAGCGCGCGCACGCTCGATCGACTCGCTGCAGCCGAGCTTCGAGCGCGGGCTTCGCATGCGGGTCGTGACAGAGGAGGCAGGAGAGCGGCTCTCCGCCGGGCTCGCGGCACGCGGAGGCGCGCAGGCGATAGGCGTGATGATTGATCTCGAAGGGAGCATCGCGGTCGTCGGCGGTGACGAACTCCAGCACGGCGCGATGCTCCGCCAGCGCGTCGCCGGCGCGGTGATCGAAGGCGCCGCGTTCCGCGAGCAGGGGAATGCTGTCGCGGCGCGAGAGCGGCTGCAGATGGCATTGCAGGCAGACCTCCTCGCGGCGCGCGGGCTCGAGTCGCTCGGGGTTCACGATCGCGGCCCGGATCTCCGCCGGAGAATGCTGGAACGAGGCCGCGCGCTCGACGTGCTCCGCTCCCGGCCCATGGCAGCGCTGGCAGCCGATGCCGGATGGCAGCGCATCGAACGCCGGCTCCGGCCGATCCGAGCGGGCGGTGAAAGGCCGGCCCTCCGCCTCCAGCGGATACGCGTCGTGGCACGCGATGCACTCGCTGGTGATGCCGCGCGAGAAGCCGAAGTGATCGGGCGAGTCGTACCCCGGCGCCATGCCCCAGCGTCCCTCCTGCGTGTACCAGTTCACCGGCGCGGCATAGAGCTCGCCGCTCGGCTCGCGGAAGAGATAGGCGCGCACGTGATTCCCCGAGCCGACGATCCAGTCGATCCGGCGCTCGACCGCGTGGATCTCGCGCCCCTGCGTGTCGCGCTGCCAGCGTCGGACGATGAGGTCCTCGCCTTCGAGGCGCATCGAGAAGTGCTGGCGCGAAGGCTCGTGATAGAAGCTCGCGCGCTGGAAGTCCTCGATGCGCGCCGCGCCGCGCGCCGGATAGAGCGAGCGCGCCATGCCGTGCTGCGCGTAGGTCGCCGCGATCTCCTCGTGGCAGCGAGAGCACGCCGCATCGTCGGTGTAGCGAGCGGCAGAGCGAGGGGCCCTCGTCGCTCCGCTCGCCGGCGGAGACGAGCGCCGGTCCTCGCCGCAGCCGAGCAGGAGCCAGAAGACGAGGAGCGCTCCGTTCCTCTTGCTCACGATCGGCTCCGCACCAGCCTTAGCTCGTCGGTGCGCTGCAGCACGGCGCCGTAGAACTCGAGCGTCGCGTCCACGCAGCGCTGGATCGAGAAGCGCTCGCGCACGGTCTGCAGGCCTTTCTCGCCGAAGCGCTGGCGGAGGTCGGGGCGCTCGATCAGGCGCTCGATGCCCTCGGCGAGCGCATCGGAGTCGAGGTCCGGGACGAGGATGCCGTTCGCGCCGTCGCGGAGGTACTGGAAGACGCCGCCGACGCCGAAGGCGACCACGGGCTTCCGCCGCGCCATCGCCTCCAGGCAGAAGATGCCGAGGCCTTCGCGTTGCGAGGTGGACACGAAGATGTCGAACATGCCCAGGATCTGGCGATAGTCGCCGGAGGGCTGGGCGATGGTCACGCGATCGCTGAGCCCGAGCTCGCGCACCGCGCGGCGGAGCGCGTTGTCCTCGGGGCCTTCGCCCACGACGACGAACTGCGCTTCGCAGCCCGCATCGGCGAGCTTGCGCGCCGCGCGCACGAAGAGGTGCAGCCCGCGATCCCGCTCCAGGCGGTTCATCGCGCCGATGACGAGCGGTGCGCTCGGCACGAGCTCCGATGACGCGGGGCCCGCGTCGAGCGGCGCTGCGCCGCCCGCGGGCGGCGGACCGGCGGGAGCCGCGAGCGGGTCGGTGGGGATGCCGACGCCGTCGGGGAGGACGGTGACCAGCTCGCTCGGCACGGCGAAGTTGTTCACGATCTCCGCGCGCAGGCTCTCGCTCACGGCGCTCACGCCCATCATCCAGCGCCGCGACGGTCGCCACGAGCGCGGCGGCGAAGAGTGGACGCTCACCGCATGCGGTATCTCGAGACGCGCGGAGAGAGCGCGCGCGAGGCGCGGCAGGCTCGGATGCTGGAAGTGCAGGAGATCCGGCTCGTGCTCGCGGATCGTGCGCACGATCTCGCCCCAGCTGAACACGTTCAGGATCGAGTCGCCGTAGATCTCGAGCGTGCGTACCTCGAGTCGGCGCTGGCGGAAGAGCGGGAGCAACGAGCCTCCGCGGCAGATGATCTGGACATCGAGACCGCGCTCCTGCAGCGCTCCCGCGAGATGGAAGAGCGCCACCGCCGAGCCGCGCAGATCGATGCGCGACGTGATCAAGCTGATGCGCTGCGGCGTCCTCACGAGCTCGCGCGCGTGTGACGCACGCGCCCCTCGCTGCGGCGCTTCTCGGCGCGCTCCGGCGTCGTGCGCCAGCGCGCGTGGAACCAGATCCAGTGATCGGGCCTCGCGGCGATCGCCGCTTCGAAGCTGCGCGTCCAACCTGTCGTCAGGCGCTGGATCTCCTCGTCGCGCGGCGCGCTGCGATCGGGGAAGAGCGGCTCGCCGAGGCGCAGGCGGTAGCGCGCGCCGTTCCACTCCAGATACGCGGGCACGAGCGGCGCCTCCGCGAGCATGGAGAGATGCGCCGGGCCCGTCGCCGTCCACGCCGGTCGGCCGAAGAAGTCGACGAAGATGCCGGGCAGGCGCACGATGTCCTGGTCCGGCAAGATGCCGACGACGCCGCCGCTCGAGAGGATGCGCAGGAGCTTCCTCGGCGATTCGTCCTGGTAGATGGTCTCGACGCCGTGTCGCGCGCGCATCGCGACCATCTCGGCGTCGAACCAGGGGTTCACGTTGCGCTTGCCGACGACGCCGCCGTGCGCACCGAGGAAGTGCTTGAACCACGCCGGCATGAGCTCGAAGTCGCCGAAGTGCGGGGTCACGACGATCAAGCCCTTGCCGCGCGCGAGCAGCTCGCGCAGGCGCGGCGCGAAGTCCGCCTCGGCTTCGATCATGCGGCCGACGAAGCGCGCGTCGCCGCGCCGGTAGAGCGCGACCTCGCGCAAGGTGCGCGCGTGATGCAGGAGCATCTGCCGCACGATGCCGCGTCGAGCGCGCGCATCGAAGCGCTCGCCGAAGGCCAGGCGGAGCTGCTCGTCGGCTCGGCGCCGCAGCAGGCGCGGGACGAAACGCGTCGCGACCCGCGCGAGGACGCCGTTCCAGAGCCATCCCGGAGTCCAGCGGACGAGCGCGAGCGCGCCGAAGACGAGCTGCGCCTGCAGCTTTCGGGCGCGCTGCTTCTTCGCGCGCTTCTCGGCCTTGCGCTGCGCGCGCGCCTCCGCGCTCTCCGCGGCGCGCGGCTCCTCTCGCGGCGGTTCCAGCTGGCCCGTGGATCCCATCACGCTTGCTCGTGGATGCCTGTGGCGTCGAAGCGCAGGCCGCGCCGTCGCCAGAGCTCCCAGAGCTCCTCCACGCGGGCTGCCGCGATCGAGCGCCAACGTCGCAGATGAGCCGGAGAAAGTCCACGCTCGGCGGCGTAGGTGCGGGCGAAGAGCTCGATCGCCGCGGGAGCGAGCGGCGCCTCCGGCGGGAAGCTCGCGCGGAGGCGCGCGATGTCGCGCGCGCAGCGGCGCAGCGCCGGCGCGCGGCGCCTCCGCGCGGCGATGCCGTCGAGGTCGACGAGGCTCGTGCGGAGGTCGGCGTCGACGAGGAAGTTCTCGGCGCGCAGATCGCGCGGGCGCAACCCGTCGCGGTGGAGGATCGCGATCGCGCGCGCGAGCTCGCGCGCAACGCGGAGCTGGGCGCGCACGGCGGGGGGAACGCCGTGCAGCCAGCGCCCGAGGTCGAGCGAGGGGCCGCGCTCGAGCAGGAGCAGCGCGCTCTCGCGTCCGAGCCAGAGGCCGTGCGCGCTACAGGCGCGCACGCGCGAGTGCGCGATGGCGAGCGAGGCGCGCCAAGCCGCGCGCGCGCGGCGTCGCGCGGCGCGCGGCGCGCCGAGGAAGTGCTTCGCGATCCAGCGCTCGTCGAGCGCGAACACGCGCGCGTCGGCGCGCTGCTTCAGCAGCTCGTCGGGCGCTTCGGCGCCTGCGGCGCAGCGGAGCGCGCGGGCGCGGAGCGCCGGATCGAGCTCTAGCTTCGCGATCCACCTGCCGTCTTCGCTCTCCTCGCGGACGAAGGCGCGGTGGCCGCCCTCCGCTCGGCGGTCCTTGCCGCGGAGGAGGGAGCGTCGCGAGTGCTGCGCCTCGCTCACGAGCCGCTCCGGGTCGGAGACCGCTCCACGCAGAGTCTGCGCGATCCGCGCCGGGGTCGCGTAGGGGAGGAAGAAGCGCAGGAAGCGCCGCAGCGCGCGGCGCTCTCCGAAGCGCGCGAGCGAGCGCGGCACGAGGCGGGCGCGGTGGAGATCGATCAGCGCGAGCTGCGCGTCCGCGCCCGCGAGGACGTTGCCGGCGTGCAGATCGGGGTCGGCGAGGCCGGCGCGGCGCGCCGCGCGGACCAAGGCCAGCGCGGCGGGGAGGAGCGCGAGGCCGGCCCGCGCCGCGCCGCGCTCGGTCGCGAGCTCGGGCAGCAGGGCCTCGAGCGGGCGATGGTCCTCGAGCAGCTCGAGGTCGAGCGAGCTCTCGACGGCGCCGAGGTCCAGCGCGAGCAGCCGCGGCGCGGGGATGCCGATTTCCGCGAGGAAGCGCAACGCGCGGGCCTCGCGCCGCGCACGCGTCGCGGCGCGCGCCCCGCGGTGGGTCTTCCGCACGAAGCAGCGCCCGCGCGCATCGCGGCAGAGCGCGACGACGCGCTCCGAGGACTCCTTCCAGACCTCGAGCACTCGAGCGGCGGCGCGTTCTTCGGCGGTCACTCCCGCAGACTAACCGCTGCGCCGCGGCGCGGCCCAGCCACGCTTTTCCTCGGCCGCGGTGGAAGGCATGCTCTGTGCCTCCCAGGAATCCGGCATGCTCGATCGCCTCGACCGCTACGTGCTGCGCAGCTTCGCCTCGAGCTACGCCGTCGCTCTGCTCTTCATCGTGGGCTTGATGCTCGTGAGCACGAGCCTGGGGCAGCTCGACGATTTCCTGCAGTCGCAGGAGGACTTGGCGCAGCGCGGCGAGGAAGACGGATTCCTCCTGCAGCTCCTCTTCTACTTCCTGCTGCAGATCCCGCTCATCTTCCTGGCGATGGGGCCGTTCGTGACCTTCTTCGCCGGCCTCTTCACGGCGCTCTCGCTGCGGCGCTCGCACGAGCTCGCGCCCGTGCTCGGCGCGGGGCGCTCGCTCCAGCGCCTGCTGCTCCCTGCCTTGCTCGGAGGACTGCTCGCCTGCGCCGCGATGATCGGCCTGCGAGAGACGCTGCTCGAGCCGCTGCTCGCGGCGAAGGACCGCGTGGAAGCGCGCGTCACGCGCGGCATCGCGGACTACCACATCGAGAAGCGCTGGTTCCGCGACCAGCCCGACCTCTTCGTCGGCTTCGAGCGCTTCGATCCCGTCGCGCGCGAGATCGAAGGGCTCACCGTCAGCCGCCACGACGAGAAGGGGAAGGAGCTCACGCTCTTCGCGCCTCACGCGCGTTTCGAGACGACCAGCGGAGCGCGCGGCGTCTGGCGGCTCCTCGGGAGCCCGCCCGACGAGGAGAACGGCGAGGGCATACCCGTGCGCATCCATCAGAAGCTGGAGCCGGGGGAGGAGTCGCTCCCCGTGCCCGAGCTGATCGGCGGCGATCTACCGGAAGGCGTCGCGCGGCTCTGGCGCGTGCGCTTCCGGCCCGACGATCTCGTGGCTCTCGATCGTCTGGCGGAGGATCCGGTGGCCCTGTCGATGGGGCAGGTGCGGCGCTTGCGCACGTTCTATCCGGAGGATCCACGACTAGAGACGCTGGCGCTCTACGGCACCTCGTTCCCGCTCGCGGGCCTCGCGCTCCTGCTGCTCGGCCTGCCCGGCTGCGTGCGCCTCGAGCGCGGCGGCAGCGACGGTGTCTTCGGCGCCTTGCTCGCCTGCATCGCGTTCTTCGTCGCGGACCTCATCTGCCGGGACTTCGGCACGCAGCGCGTGCTGCACGCGATGATCGCGTGCTTCGGCCCTCTCGCGTTCTTCGGGAGCCTGGGCTGCGCGCGCTACGCCGCGATGCGCACCTGAGCGCTCACGCTTCGCCCCGCGGTCGCCGCGCCACGAACTGCAGATGGCTCGCGCGCCCGATCCAGCTCGCTTTGCGGTGGAGGCTCTCCTCGCGGCGCACGAGCTCGCGGAAGCGCTTCTCGTCCGCGAGCCACTCGGGATAGCGCCGCAGCGGCAGCACCAGCTTGCCGATGCCGTCGACCCACTCCAGGCCGGCCTTGCGGCAGAGCTGCTCCAGCTCCTCGAGCTCGAACGCGTGCGTCTCGAAGCGCTCCTCGCGCCGGCGCGTGAGGAACTCGCTCCGGCCGCGATCGACGAGCTGCTGAAAGCCCTCCCAATCGCTGTGCTCGAAGTACGCGTCGACCTGACCGGCGCGCGCATCGACGGAGGCGACGAGGCAGGCGCCGGGAGCGAGGAGCGCGCCGATCCGGCGCAACGCCGCACGAGGGTCGGGGGTCATCGAGAGGGGATCACCCTGGGCCGTGGCGAAGGCGTAGGCGCCGTCCTCCAAGCCCTCGAGGGCGGAGATCTCCGCCTTCGCGAACGTCGCCTTCGCCGCGAGGCCGAGCTCGTCGACCTTGCGCGCGGCCTGGTCGAGCATCGCTTGCGAGAGATCGACGAAGCTGACCTCGAAGCCGGAGCGCAGCAGCTTGATGCCCCACTCGCCCGTGCCGCAGCCCAGGTCGAGGACGCGGGCCGGCTGCGAGCGGGGGAGATGCGGCTTCAGGTGGTTCCAGGTGATGGTCCGGTAGAAGCGCCAGTAGGGGTCGTCTTCATAGGCCGCGTCGTAGCGACCGGCCCAGCGATCGTGGAAGGACTCGTTGCGGGAACGGGCAGCCATGCGCGGAAGGTCGGAGCTGTCGTGCTTGATCTCTCGGTCGGGCCAGGCAGACTTTCTGCCCGGCAGGGAAGGCGGGCCCCGCCCACCCCGTCAACCCAGGCTCGTTCCGGGCGGGCCCCCAGGCCAGCCCGGGCTCCGTTTTTTTGGCTCCCCTTGCGAGGCTTTCACCTCGCCCCTTCCGCGAGCTCGAGACCGCACGATGCCGTTCTCTGCACACCCGCGCCTCGAAGGCCGCCTCTCCGCCGTCCTCGCGGGCACCGCGGCGTCCGCGCTCTGCCTCCTCCTCGCCGCGTGCAGCGCGGGCCAGCGCGCGTTGGATCGCGGCGATGCCGCGTATGCCGACGGCGACTTCAGCGGGGCGCTGGGCCACTACCTGGAGGCCGAGCGCAGCGGCGAGGACGGCGAAGCCCTCTCGACCCGCCTGTTGAACGCGCGCCTGGCGACGGCCGTCGAGGACGGCCGCCGGCTCTACCTGGAGGGCAAGTTCGAAGAGGCGCTCGAGATCTTCCGCCAGGCGCTGGCGCTGCGCCCGGAGGACGAGGGCGTGCGCCGCTGGGTTCTCAAGGTGCGGCGCGACCTCGCGGATGTGCTGGTCGATCAGGCTCTCGAGAAGTCCGCGGAGAGCGACTTCGTCGCCGCGGAGGCGCTGCTGCTCGAGGCCGATCGTCTCTGGCCTGGGGACGCCGAGGCGCAGGAAGCGCTGAACGAGGTGCGCACGCTCGCGGAGTGGGATCGCAGCAAGGCGCAGCGCTACTACGAGCAAGGCAATCGCGACCTCAACGCCAACGAAGTGCGCGTCGCGCGCTGGCACTTCGAGCGCACGCGCGAATTCGACGAGACGCACGAAGGCGCCGCGCGCCGGCTCTCCCAGCTCGATCAGCCGATCCTCGACTTGCGGATGGGCGTCATCCGCACGCTGATCGACTCGCGGCGTTGGCACGCGGCGGCCGCGGGGCTGCGCTTGCTCCTCGAGCGCCATCCTGGATACGAGCTCGGCGAAGAGCTCCTCCGCGAGATGAGCCATGAGGCGGAAGCCACGGATCTGCTCGAGAAAGCCCGGCGTGCCCGCTCGCGCAGCGACTTCGAGGAGTCGAAGCGCCTGCTCGAGCGCGGCCGCTTGCTCACGCAGCGCCAGGGCGCGGACTTCGACGCCGAAGCACGGAAGCTCCTGAGCTACGAGCTTCTCGCGCGCTACCTCGAGGGCCGCAAGCTCTAGTTCGAGGGCCGCTACGATCAGGCCGTGACGCGCTTCTTCGAGATCGTCGAGGTCGTGCAGGGCGATCCGTCCCTGCTCGCCAGCACCCAGCTGGAGCGGATCCCGCGCGAGAAGCGCTATCTGCTGGACTCGGCCTTCGATCCGCAGGAGTTCATGCGCAAGCCCGAGATCTGGTTCACTTTCGCGCGCTCGCAGCGCGCGCTGATGGACCTGCGTCAGCGCCTCAGCCTCGCCCCGGGGCTCTACGACGAAGCGCGGCGCATGGAAGAAGAGGGGCAGCTCGCCGAGGCGCGCGCTCTCTACCGCGATCTCCTGATCGACCTCCCGTCCTATCGCGATACCTTCGAGCGTCTGCGGCAAGTGGAAGTGCAGCTCGGGATCGCGCCGACGATGGTGCCGGCCCTGCCGGACCAAGGCCGTGTGCCGAAGGATCTCTCGGAAGAAGGGCTAGGCGAGGAAGGCGCCAGCGGGAGCTGATCCCGCTTTCGCGGCGCGACCGCGAGCGTTCCCACGGCAAAGCTCAGCGTCGCGCGAGCGCCAGCACCGCGTCGACCACCTCAGCTGCCGAGAGCTCGTCGAGGCAGAGGGGTCCGGCAGGGAGCCGGCAGCGGCGCGCGAGGCAGGGGCGGCACTCGAGCTCGCGCGCGGCCGTCCGCATGAGGTGATGCGGGCCGTGCGGACCCGTGCGCCGGGGTTCTTGCGGTCCGGCGAGCGCCACGACGGGGAGTCCCGCCACCACGGCGAGATGCAGGGCGCCGCCGTCGCTCGCGACCGCTCCGATCGTGCGCTCGCGCAGCGCGCGGAACAGTGCGATGGCCGCGCGCACGCCTCGCTGTCCCACCAAGTGCCGGACGCGCTCGCCGCCGCGCGGTCCGGTGCGGAGCTCGCGCTCGAGCGCCTCGCCGAGCGCCGCTTCGGCTGGACCGCTGATCACGAGAGGAGCGACGCCGGCCAGGGAGAGCTGCCGCGCGAGCTCGGCCCACGAAGCGCTTGGCCAGGCGCGCGGATCGGGGCGCTGCGTGGGGAGGAGCAACGCCAATGGCGCAGAGCCCTGGAGGTCGAGCTCCGCGACCAGCGCTGCGGCGCTCTCGCGCTCGGCTGCATGGTTGGGCAGCAGCCTCTCCCAGTCGGGAAGGGCACGAGGAGGCGCGACGCCGAGCCAGCTCGCGATGGCCCCGCGCGCGCGATCGATCGCGTGAGGTCTCTCGCTGCGCTCCGCGACGCGGTGGTAGAGCCAGCCGAGGGCGGGCTCGCGCCGGTCTTCGCGCGCGAGGCCCCAGCGTTCGCGCGCACCACTGGCGAGCGCCACGCCGGCGCTCTTCCAGTTGCCCTGTAGGTCGAGCGCGACGTCGATCGGGCTGCGGTGCAAGCCGGCTCGCAGCTCGCGCCAGGCGCGCCATCCACCGCGGCGCTCGAAGCTCGCGATCCCGTCGAGCCAGGGCACGCCTTCGAGGACGGGCGCCCACTCGCGTTGTGCGATCCAGATCAAGCGCGCGTCCGGTCGCGCCGTGCGCAGATCGAAGGCCGCAGGCAACGCGTGCAGCAGATCGCCCAGGGCGGAGAGGCGAACGATCGCGAAGGTCTGCGCGGTGGCGGACACGCGGGCAATCTAGTGGGGCGGGGCAGAAGTTCGCCAGGAACGTTCCGGCGGGTCGGCGCTTGGTGCGAGGAGCGACGACGACTGCAGGTTCGGGACCTGCCGAGCCGTGCTGGCCTCTCTGGCGCCACGAAGCTCGCAGCGCCGCAACGCCGAGAACTGACGACGCGAACTTCTGCTCCGCCCCGCTCGCTCGAAGGCGCCGTGGACTTCGAGCTCCGAAGCTCAGGCTTCGCAGCGCCGCGCGCATCCAAGCCGCGCGATCGAGATCCGCTGCGGCACGACGCGGCCTTGGCTCGCGCCGATCCCTTCGCGGGGCCGCTCCCATCCCTTCCGCAGGCATGGAGAAAAGCGGCGACCCGGGTCTCGCGCCCCCTGGATCCGATTCCGTTGCGAGTTGCCCGGATCGCCACTTCGTTGTTCCGCGGACGGCGCGCTGCGGAGGGCCGGAACGCTCGGCGGCGCGCGTCGTGCTCGTCGCTTCCGCGCGAGCGCCCGTCCCTACCGCCGCGCAAGGGCGGGTAACCGCGCTTTTCTTTTTCTCTTCGCCTTCCCGCCTCCACCTGCGGCTTCGCTGTGGCGTCACTGGCGTGGCCGGGCACAATGGCGCCGGTCCGCGCCTACCGCGCTCGTCCACCGTGGGGATCCGCCGCCTCTCTTTCAAGCTGATCGCGGCGATCGCGATCCCGCTCGTCATCGGGCTCATGGCCTACGCGCTTCTCCTGCGCGGGCAGGTCGAAGACCGCTTGATCGGCGACGTGGTGCGCTACTTCCTCACCGCTCGCGCCGAGGAGCTGGCGCGCCAGCTGGATCAGAGCCTGGAGCACGGCTCGGTCGATGCGCGCGCGCTGGCGCGCGACCCGCGCTGCCGGGACCTCCTAAGCGCCTACGGCGTCGCGCCGCGCGAGGTTTGGGGCCCGGTGGGAGACGAGCTCTCCGCCGCGTTCGAAGCGCAGCTCCGCGATCGCGGTATCTACTCGTTCGCGGCGCTGGTCCACTCTTCCGGCCGGATCCTGGCTGGTGCTGCCGGGTCTCGCGACGACGGGCGCGCGCGCGCGGCGTTCGCGCGCAGCGCGAGCTGCAACGCGGCGTTCGAGCCCTGGTTTCGCGCGGCGCTGGAGCTCGCGTCGGCGGATCGCGGCGCGGAAGGCGAGGAGTGGATCTCCGGCGTGGCGCGCCTCGATCGCCGACGCGAGCCGCTGCTCTTAGAGGAGGAGCGTGCGCGGCGCGAGCTCGGCGCCATCTTCCTCGCCAGCGTGCCGAGGGCCGCCGGTGGCTCTTGGATGTGCGCGATCGAAGGCGGTCTCGCGGACGCCGGCGAAGCGCCTGAGCTCGAGCGCTGGTGGCGCGGGATCGCCGCGCCTCCGCTCGGGCTGCAGGAGCTGTTGGAGAGCCTGGCGGCTTCCCCGGCCATCGACGCTGCCGAGGCGGTCGAGGCGGCGAGCGCAGGTGGCCCGGGCTGGCGCCTGCGCTGCGCGGTGGCGCTCGATCCCACCGGGATCGCCTTCGGCGCACCTTGGCAGATGCCGCGACCCGGAGAGCCGCCGGCGCCGGCGCTCGTCGGGCGGTCGTGGTCCGCCGAGCTCGGCCTCGTGGGTGCACCTCCGCGAGAACGCCGCGAGCTGGGCGCCGCGAGCGTCGTGCGCGCCGCGCCGTCGTTCGGCAGCGCTCTGCCCGAGCTCTCGCACGAGCTCGCTTCGACGCGCGACGTGCGCGACTACGTCGTGAGCTTCGCGGTGCCCGTGCGCGCGAGCGAAGATCCGCTGGAGGCGCCGGAGGGCGTTCTGGTGCTGGCGTTGGCTTGGGCTCACGTGCAGGAGGATCTGCTCGATCGCGTGGGGGAGGAGTTCGAGCTGCTGCACGAGGGCGAGCGCTACGAATCGGGCTACGCGTTCCTGTTCGCCTCCGATGGGGACACGATCATCGGGCACCGGCCCGCCGATCCCATGGGCGAGCGCTCTGGCGCGCACCCGCCGGTGCGGCCGAATTACGATACGCGTCTCACGCGCGACCACGAACTGCGCGAGCTCCACGAGCGCGTGACCTCGGCCGAAGGCGGATTCGCGTCCTACGAATATCCGCCCGGGAATCCCAAGCACTCCGGGTTCCGACGCACCGCGTCGCCTGAGCGCGGCGGCTTCGGCTGGATCGTCGGTGTCGGCATCGACGACGGGGACACGCGACGCACGGTTCGCTTCCTGGGCAACCTGCTGCTCGGGGGCGCGATCTTGCTGGCGATCTGGAGCGTGCTCTCGATCGTGTTCGTCTCGCGCGCGATGACGCTGCCGATCCGCAACCTGATCCTCTTCACCAATCGGCTCGCCGACGGTGACTTGAGCGCCCGCGTGCCCATCCGCGGCAATGACGAGCTGGGACGTCTCGGGCGCGCCTTCAACGCGATGGCCGACGCGCTCGGTCGCGCGCGCGAGCGGCTCGTCGCGGCCGAGAAGGAAGCGGCCTGGCGCGAGATGGCGCGCCAGATCGCGCACGAGATCAAGAACCCGCTGACGCCGATGCGGCTCTCCACGCAGCTCCTGCCGCGCGCGTTCCACGAGAAGCCGGAGCAGTTCCCGGAGATCCTCGATCGCTCGGTCGAGACGATCCTGCGCTCGATCGACTCGCTGCGAGGCATCGCGGCGGACTTCGCGCGCTTCGCGGGCGCGCCGTCGCGTCGACCCGAGCGCCTGCGCTGCGGCGAGATCGTCGACGAGGTGCTCGAGCTCTTCCGCGGCATGAGCGAGGACGGGCGCGTGCGGCTCGAGCGCCGCGGGCTCGACGGCTTCGTGATGGCCGATCGCGAGGAGCTGCGGCGCGTCTTCCTGAACTTGATCGACAACGCCTTCCAGGCGTTGCTGGGCGCCCAGCGCGCGGCTGGCTGTATCACCGTCGAGATCGCCGAAGGCGACCAGGGGTTCTGGCGTATCTCGATCCACGACGATGGACCGGGGATCCCTCCCGAAGCCCAGCCGCGGCTCTTCGAGCCCTACTTCTCCACGAAGACCACGGGCACCGGGCTCGGCCTCGCGATCTGTCGGCGCATCGCTCGCGAGATGGGCGGGGAGCTCGAGCTGGGCTCGACCGGACCGACGGGAACCACGCTCGTGTTGCGGGTTCCGCGCGCGGCGGACGCGGAGTCGATCGAGAGCGACCCCTCGTCGCAGCCTCGGCGGACACCTTGAAGCCCCCCCGAGTGGGGCTTAGGCTCCGTCCTGGCGGCCCGCGGCCGCCGACCCGGAATCTTCTTCGGGCCGCGCCGCGCGACGGCCGACTCGAGGGTAGATAGGTGTGAAGGGCACCCTCGGCGCGCACCTCGTGGTCGCGCGCTCGCAAGTCTCATGAAGTCGAACTTCTACCCGAACGCGATCGGCTGCCTGCGCAAGGAAGTGCAGGACGCCGTCGGCCACGAGCTCCTGAAGGAGCTCCACGTCGTGAAACCCTGGAGGCACTACCTCCTGCTCGGGCGGCAGTACGTCTTGCTCGCGCTCGGCTTCTGGCTCGCGGCGTCCTTCGACCAGCCCTGGCTCTGGATCCCCGGCGCGTTCTTGGCCGGCTTCACGGTCTTCAACTTCACGGTGTTCCTGCACGAGGTCGTGCATCACTGCGTGCACCGCAGCCCGTCGTCGCTGGTGCATCGCCTCCTCGGGATGCTCTACGCCGTGCCGAGCGGGATCTCCGCGAGCCAGTTCGAGCGCTGGCACATGGATCATCATCAGGAGCTGGGCTCACCCGAGGACGATCCCAAGCGCCACTACCTCTCTCCGAAGATCAACGCGCGCTGGTACAAGGCGCTCTACTGCACGCCCTTCCTGATCCCGCTCTATTTCCGCGCGGCGCGGCGCGAGATGGCGAGCTACCCCGCGGAGCTGCGCCACAAGATCCGCGGAGAGCGCCTGCTCACGATCGCGCTGCACCTGGGCGTGGCGGGCTCGATCTGGGCGGCCGCGGGCCCCTGGACGATGTTCAAGGTCTACGTGACGCCGTTCCTGCTGGTCTTCCCGATCGCGTTCACGCTGAACCGCTTGGGTCAGCACTACTTCGTCGATCCGAAGGACCCGGCGAAGTGGAGCACGCTGATGAAGGCGAACCGCTTCTGGGACTTCGCCTTCTGCTTCTCGAACTACCACATCGAGCACCACTACTTCCCGCGCGTGCCCTTCTACAACCTGCGGCGCCTGCACTTCGCGCTGCAGGGCTTCTATGCGCAGCGCGGTCTGCGCGCCTGCACCTACTCCTGGATCCTCTGGCAGTGGTTCGTGAAGAACCGCGCGCCGCACACGAACTGGAACGACGGCTCGAGCTACCAGCCGACGACGTCGTAGAGCGGCGACCAGGACCAGAAGCTCTCGAGCTCGGGGAGCAGGCGGTCGAGCGCGCGGAAGGGAGCGCCTTCGCAGCTCGCGTCATCCCCCGCGTTCGCGAGCGCTTCCCGCAGCGGCTCGAGACCCGTCAGCCAGCCCACGACGCGATCCGCGCGCAACGCGATGGAAGTGAGCGCGGGTGTGGCGCTCTCCACCACGCGCGGCCCGCGTAGCGTCGGCTCGACGCGGCAGCTTCCCCCGGGGAGCTCGAGATCGAAGGCCTCCCAGCTCTGGCGCGTGTGCGCCGCGAGCGCCGGCTCGCCCGAGAGAACCCGCGCCAGCAGGCGCTGAGGCGAGGGGCACCACGCGAGGACGGCTCCGGTCATGTCGTGCGCCGCGAGCTCTCCACCGGCGCGCAGCAGCGAGCGCACGAGCGGATGTCGCCGCGGCACCAGCACCTCGCAGCTCTCGCGCGCATGCTCGAGCGCGAGTCGCGCGACGAAGCCGAGCAGCGACTCCGTGTCCTCCGGGCGTTGCGCGCCGCACTCCGCCACCGTGATCGAGGTGCCGATGTGGAAGCGCGCATAAGCGCCGACCTTGCCATCGCGCTCGCGGACGAGAGTGTGCGTGCGCTGCGCGCGGCTATCCCAGTCGACGGCCGCGAGCGTGCGACGCTCGGTTCCCGACACGCCGGCGTAGGAACGCTCGTAGAGATCCCGGCACGTCTGCAGGTCCGCGCCGCCGATCGCTCTCCAGCCTTCGCCTGCGAGCGTGGCCAGGTCCTTCGGCAAGCGCGCGCGCACACGCGACTGGCCGAACGCGCGGCTGAATCCGAAGCGACCGAAGTAGCGCGGCTCGCCCAGCATCACGACGAGATCGAAGCGCCCGGCGCACGCGGCGAGCGCGCTCTGCACCATGCGGGCGCCGATGCCCTCACCGCGAGCGCGCGGCGCGACGGCGAACGGACTCAGCACGCCGCAGGGGACCTCGACTCCGCGGATCCACAGCGTGCGCGGATGCACGAGCAGGAAGGCCTCGAGCTCCTGCTCCGAGCGCTCGGCCACGAAGGCGAGCGACGGATCGTATTCGGGATACTCCTGCCGGAGCATCGACCACAGCAGCGACTCGCGGCCTGGCGAGGCGAAGGCCTCGTCGAGCAACCGGGTCACTTTGCCTTCGTCTTCGGGGCGCGCGAGGCGTATCGTGGGCGCGGCGTTCACGGATCCAGGTGGTACCGAGCTCGGAAGGCATGAACGTACTATGAACGCTTCCCTCCCGGCGAGGCGTAAATCAGCTCCCGAGCGCCGGGTGCGCCTGCTGATTCCAGCCCTCTCCGTGGCGTTCCTCCTCGGCTGCAGAGAAGCTCCGGTTCGCCTGAACGAGCCCGTGGAGCCGAGCCGCACCGCGCCGCCCGACGACCGCATCTTGCGCCATGTGTATGCGCGCTTCGTGCGCATCGATGGGCGCGTCGACTATGCCGGGATCGCCATCGAGCCGGGCGCGGTCGAGGAGTATCTCGACCAAGTCGCCGCGACCGACGTCGCGGCTCTCACGCCGGAGCAGCGCACCGCGTTCTGGATCAACGCATACAACGCGCTCTTCCTCCGCGCCGTCTCGCTCTGGCACCCGCTCGTCTCCACGCGGCGTTTCCCGGCGATCGATCGGCGCGTTCTCCTCCACGTCGGAGCCGAGCCCCTCAGCTTGGCGGCGATCCGCGAGCGCAAGCTGCTCGATGGCGGCGATCCGCGCATCCTCTTCGCCCTGCGCACGGGCTCGCGCAGCGGCCCGGACGCCGGTCGCGAGCCGCTGAAGGCCGCAGGCCTCGACGCCGAGCTGCGTCGCCGCACCCGCGAGTTCCTCATGGACTCCTCGCGCAATGAGCTGGATCCGAGCGACGGCGTCCTCGAGCTCTCGCGCCTCTTCGATCGCTACCGCGACGTGTTCGGCTCGAGCCGCGAAGGCCTCCTCGAGTTCATTGCCACGCAGCGGCCCGGGCTTCGCGATGCGCTCCGCCGACGCGATCTCGTCGTGCGCTGGAAGCCATGGGACGAGCGGCTGGACGAGGCGCGCTGACCGGCGATCGCGCGCTCGGTCTGCAGCTGGCTATTCGAGCTCGCGAGCTCCGGCTCCGGCGCTGAAGAGGTGCACCGTCGCGCGGCGCTGGAAGCGCGCGGCGTAGGGGCCCTCGATCGCCTCGCGGTACTCCATCTCGGTGCCGGCGCGCAGCAAGGCCACGGTGCAGCCGCCGAAGCCGGCCCCCGTGAGCCGCGTCCCGAGAACATAGGGTAGCTCGCTACCGCGCTCGGCGATCCAATCGAGCTCGGGGCAGGAGATCTCGTACCAGCGTCGGCAGCTCTCGTGCGACGCTTGGATCGCCGCGCCGAGGGCCGCGATGTCGCCGGCGCGCAGCGCTGCGGCGCCGCGCTGGCAGCGCGGCGTCTCCTCGCTGACGTGGCGCACGCGCCTCTGGAGCTCGGGCCTCAGCAGGTCGCCGCCTTGATCGAGGATGCGAGCATCCACGTCGCGCAGCGCGCGCAGCTCGGGCCAGCGTTGACGCAAGCGCTCCAGCGCTTCGCGACACTCGCCGACGCGCTGGTTGAAGCGGCCGTCGGTGAGGCTCCGCCGCAACCCCGTGTCACAGACCGCGATCGAGATCGACGCCGCGGGGAAGGGCACGTGCTCGATGATGTCCTCGAGGCAATCGATGAACAGCGCATGACCTGCGCGTGCCAAGGTGCAGGCATAGGGATCCAGGATCCCGCAACGGACGCCGACGAACTCGTTCTCTCCGCGGCGCACGCATGCCGCCAAGCGCTTGCGGGGCATCGCCTGCTCGGCGATGCCGCACGCGGCCAGCGCGCATGCGAGCCCCAGCGACGCGCTGCTCGATAGCCCGGCTCCGATCGGCAGATCACCGCCGATCACTAGCTCCATGCCGCGCAGCTCGATGCCGTCGTCGCGGATCGCTTTCAAGACGCCGATCGCATAGTTGCCCCAGCCGAAGCGCTCTGCGGCCTCGGCAGGGAGGGCGCGCGTATCGAGCTCGAGCGCCGGGCCCTGGTCCAAGGAGCGGAGCAGGAGCTTGGAGTCCTCCCGCGCTCGGGCCGCGACGTAGGTGCCTCGATCGATGGCGCAGGGGAGCACGAAGCCCCCGTTGTAGTCCTGGTGCGCGCCGAGCAGGTTTACGCGGCCGGGCGCGAAGAATGTGCGGACCGCGCGATCCGCGCTGACGTCATTCGACGCCAGCCGTCGGCGCAGGGTCTCGATCAGCGGCGGCAGCGTGAACGGCATGAAAACACGGCTCGGCAGTTACCATGGGGCGGCGCGCGTCCTTCTCTCTGGTGCGGACGCGTTCCGCAGGTCCTTCATCGGCTGTGGTTCCAGGAGAACGTGGGGCGAGGCATGCGGACATTTTTGCTGGTCGGCTCGGCCGCCTTGGCGTGGCTCGCAGGGGTCCGCGGGCAGGAGCCCTCGGGGCCGCCGCCGGCCTGGCGCTCGCAGATCATCGGCTTCGAGGGCGGCGTCGCGATCACCCTCGGCGAGATGGTGCAGTCGCTCGAGCAGCTCTTCCTCCCCGACGCCTCGCGCCACTTCGACAGCCAGTACGGCTCGACGCTGCGCGGCTCGGAGCAGGTCGAGCATTGGATCCAGGGCTACCTCGATTACCGGGCCTTGAGCGGCGGGCTCTCCGCGGACCAGCTGCGTTCCGCTCGCGAGCAGGCGATCGCCGATGCGCAGGAGATCATCGCCCAGCGCGTCGAGCAGCGCGTCGCGGGGGCCGCGCGTTCCGGCGCACCGGCGCCGTTCCCGCCCGGTGTCACGGCGGAGGCCTGGGCTGAGCACGAGCTCCGCCGCTATCTCACCAACGAGGGCTTTGCGCTCCTCGATCGCCGGCTCGCCGAGCTCCAGATCGAGGCGCCGACGCATGGCGATGTGCTGCGTCACTACGCCGAGTTCCCGCTGCGCTGGGACGGCGGCATCAACGCTTCGATGCTCTTCCTCTCCTATCGCGAGCCCGCCTCGGGCGCGCGCCTGGATGCGGCGGGGCGTGCCGAAGTGTCGAAGCGCGCGCAAGCGTTGCACCAGGAGCTCGTAGCGGGCGCCGACTTCGCCGATCTCGCGAGGCGGCGCAGCGAACACGCGAGCACTGCCCCGAAGGGCGGAGCCATGGATTGGCTGAGCTACACTTCCTCGCCGCTGCCCGAGGAAGCCACGGCGGCGCTGTTCGACACGCCCTCCGGAAACCTGAGCGCTCCCGTGCCAACGCGACGTGGGGTCTTTATATTCCTCGTGCACGAACGACGTGCGCGGCCCAGCCCTCCGCTCGCGAAGATCGAGACGCTCGTTTCCGAGGACCTGCGGCGCGAGCGGGCGCGGCGGTTGATCCTCGAGCGCCGACAGAAACTCCGCATCGACGAACGATGAGCTTCCGCGACCGACGCAACGCACCCTTCCTTCGCGCCGTGGCGCTCTCGTCGGGTATCGCGCTCGGTGCCGCTTCGTGCACGAGCCTCACGATCGAGCCGCGCAACGCTCACGAAGGCGTCGTGATCGGATACGCCTGGTCGTTCAACATCATCACGGTGACCATCCCGCTCTCGCCACGCGAGCGGGCCCTCGATCTGGTCGGCAGCGCGCGCCTCTCCGACGTGCGCAACGCCGAGATCGAGGAATGGCCGAACTTCATCTGGCCCATCAACTGGCTGAACGGGCTGATCGGCTATTGCGGCGCGGAAGTGCGCGCCGAGTACGGCCTGCCGCCTCCGGGAGAACCCTCGAGCGCGGATCCCTCCGCGACGCCTCCTGCCTTTCCTTCGCCCTCGGCGGACGAGCCCTCCGCCAACGAGGAGAAGGAGAACGTCGGTGGGAGCGGCGCCCCGTGAGCGCACAGCCTCGCGGGACGAAGCCTCAGGCCGAGGAGCGCCCCGCGGGACCGAGTGATGAGGCTGGCGCGGTCGATCTGGAGTCGACGCCCATCACGCGGCCCGAGTACATCGCCGCGATCGTGCATCTCTATCGCGGCGAGCTCTCGCGCGCGAATCTCTGGCGCCTGCGTCTCGACACGACGACGAACTGGGCCATCTTCTCCACGGCAGCGATGCTCTCTTTCGCCTTCGCCGAGGCCTATCACACGCATCTCAGCCTGTTGCTGGGGATGCTGCTGATCCTCGTCTTCCTGGGCTACGAAGCGCGCCGTTTCCGCATCTTCGATGTGTGGCGCTCTCGCGCGCGCATGATCGAGGAGAACTTCTACGGCCCGATCCTGCGGAGGCGCCTCCAGTCTCCGAAGCGCGGGTGGGGGCGGCTCGTCGCGGAGGATCTGCTCCATCCGTCGTTCAAGATCACGTTCTGGCAGGCCTTCCGCGCGCGGCTCCTGCGGAACTACCTGGCGATCTTCCTGATCGTCTATCTCGCCTGGTGGCTGAAGATCCTGATGCACCCCGTGGCGGCGGGAACGCGCGAAGGCGAGAGCTTGCTCGCCGGGTTGCGCTCGAACATCGAGGCGGGCCAGAGCCCGATCCCTTGGTGGATCACGGTGGCATTCGCCTCGGGGCTGCTGCTCTTCCTCGCGCTCTCGGTGCTCGTCGTTCCACCTCATCCGCACGGGAGCCCGGATGCGGCCTATTGGCCGCGAGAGGAAGAGCAGGACGAGCATCCGCTCTCGCCGCTCGACGTCTGAGCGCGCGGTGCGCTCACTTGCGCTCGGCGCTGGCGGCCTCGAGCTCGCGATCGATCAGCGCGTTGAGGAACAGAGCGGAAGCGGGATCCGAAGGCTGCAGGCGGCGCGCCGTCTCGAACGCGCTGCGCGCTTCGTCGGTGCGACCCGAAAACGCGAGGTTGTAACCGAGCACGAGGAAGGCATCGCCGTCCATCGCCTGGCGCTGAACGTGTCCTTCGAGGCGGCCGAGCTGCGCGGCGAACAGCGCGGGATCTTCGTAGATCTTGGTCTTGTCCGAGCTCATCCGCGCGAGTTCTGGATCGCGGGCGAGGGCGCGACGGATCGAGCCGGCGGCCGATGAGAACTCACCGGCCGCGAACTGCGCATCGCTCTGGATGAAATGCAGCGCCGCGTCCTCGGGAGCGAGCTCGATCGCGCGAGCGTACGCGTCGGTCGCCGCCGCGTAGCGCTGCGAGCGGAAGTAGAGATCGCCGAGCTTCACGTACTTCTGCGCGAGCTCGAGCTCGCGCGAATGCAGCTCGCGAGCGCGCGACTCGAGCACGGGATCCGCCGCCGCCGGGGCGCCCTCCTCGGCAACGGGCTCTGCAGCCGCGGCCGCCGCCGGAGCCTCTTCGACGATCACGCGGTCGGCGTAGACAACGGTCGCGGGCTCCTCGACGGCGTCGTAGTAGACCGGTGTATAGACCACGGCGGGGTAGTAGCAGGAGTATGCGGGAGCGCACCAGCCGCCCCAGCCGCACCAGCCACCCCAGCCGATCCCGAGGGACCAGCGCGAGCCCCAGTAGCAGTAGTTGGAGTAACCCCACCACAGCGACCAGTTGCAGTTCGACCAGCCGATGCCGAAGCCTAGCCCGTAGCCCCAGCCGACGCCCCAGCCGGCGCAGCCGTAGCCGTACCAGTTGGTCGTCGGGCACCAGGTGCCGTAGCCGTAGTAGCAGTCGTCGTCGTCGTACGACTTGCCGGAGCTGCCCCCGTAGTAAGCGGGCGCGACTCTGCTCGCCGCGCCGAAGGCGCCGCGCTGAACGGCCTTGCCGACCGGGCTCGAAGGATCGATCGGCGTGAGCTTCGACCCCCCGATGGTTCCTCGCGAAGCGCTGGTCCCGGGCCGCGTGGACTTCGCGCCCAGCGATCCCGCGCCGCTGGACGAAGTCGTGCTGCCGCGCGCCGGCGTCTTCGACTTCAGCGCGCTGCCCGTGCCGAAGCGGCCTTGGCTGGGCTGAACGGTGCCGGTCGAGCGCGGCGAACCCGCTCCCAGCCCGCCGGAGGAGGACGAGCGGAGGGCGCTCGCGGATCCGCTGGTGTTGACGCTCGAGCCGCCGAGTCGCGCGCTCATCGAGCTGGGCGCGGAGCTCGTGGACGACGCGCGGAGAGTGGAGCCGGTGCCGCGCACCGGAGTTCCCCCGCCGAGACGGCTCGCCGAAGTGCTGGTACTGGTGTTCCCCGTGCCGGCGCCCAGCGACGACCCGCCACCCACTTGGGAGCGGCTCGCCAAGGGCTCGCGGCGCTGGGGTGCTAGGACTCCACCGAAGCGAGGAGTCACCGGCCGATCCGCGGCGGTGCTGCCGAGGCCGCTGCTGCCGCCGATGCTCGAGCCGGATCCGGAGCCGAGCGAGGAGCCGGAGCTGGTCGAGCTGCCGAAGCGCCCGCCGGACGGAAGCGCGCCTACGCCGGAGGACGACCTGCCGGCGGCGCCGCTGGGCTGGCCGACGCTCCCGCCGCGCGACGCCGAGGAAGAGCCCAGGCCGCTGTTGCTGCGCCCGACTTGAGATCCACCACCGCTTCCGCCACCGCTGCGGGGCGCCACGGTCGAACCGGAGCCCGAAGGTCTCGAGCTGCCGCCGGAGCGCACGGATCCGCCGGAGGAGCTCGAACTCGACGGCCTGCTCGGCGAAGTCGAAAAGCCCGAGCTGGAAGGTCGACTCGGGGCGGGCGTATAGCCCGAGCCGGAGGGCCTACTCGGGGCGGGCGTATAGCCCGAGCCGGAAGGCCGACTCGGGGCGGGAGAGAAGCCCGAGCCGGAGGACCGGCTCGGCGCGGGCGAGAAACCCGAGCTCCTCCCGCCGCCGCCGGAGCTGCCCCCGACGGAGCCGCCGCCTCCCGAGCTTCGGCCCGAACCTCCACCCAGCTTGCCCTGGGCGCTGAGATCGGTCGCCGCAAGGAGCGCGACGAAGCAGGAGAGCACCGCGAAGCGCGGACGGACAAGAAGGCGGAAGCTCGGGAGCTTGAGCATGGAACGAACTCCGCTCCTTCTGCGCTGTGGAGAGCGCGAGGAGCTACCCTGATTCTGCGCCTGCCCCCGGTCGAAGCGGAAGCCTGCGTCTTGAGACCACGGTCACGGCAAGGCGCGTGCCATGAACGAAGGCCCTGCGCGCGCTGGGGCGTCGCGGCACAGCGTCCTCAAGTGAGGACGTTCCCTATCGCAAGATGCCCAGCCGCAAGGACGAGTAACGGCGGCCCTCCGGCCCGATCTCCTCGGCCGCAGCCCAGAGCAGATGCGAGAGAGCGGCGCCTCGCAGCTCCGCTCCGACGCTCCGTGAGGTTCCGAGCGGATCGTGCAGGTGGATGGCGAGGCCCTCGCTGCCGCGCTCGAGAAACGTCGCCGCGCCCTGGGTGTGCTCGAGGATCGCGAAGCGACCTTCGCTCGGTTGCCACGCCAAGATGCGGTCGCGCTGGGGCCCGGGGGCGAGCGATGCGATGGGGGCATCGCGGAGGAGCTCGAGCAGCGCTGCGAAGCCCGCGGCATCCGCGGCGAAGGTCGCGCTGGGCGCGAGGTCCGACTCGAGCCGAATGGGCCAGCGCTCGACGCTCGCACCAGATCGAGTCGCATCGACATCGACGCGCTTCCCGGGCGGAGTGCCGAGCTGCGCTTCGAGGAGATCCGCGGGGCAGCTGACTTCGAACTGCACTTCGATCAGCTCCTCGCGAACGTCGGGACCCGGGATGGGCTCGCGCTGCTGCCAGAGGAGCGCGCCCGGCATCGGAGCGGAAGCGGGGCGCGAGCCTTCGGGAGCCGTTCCCCAGCGCGCGCAGGTGACCAGGAGTCCGGCCGAGTCGATCGCGATCTCGAGCGGCAGACCGGTCCGGCGATCGCAGCGCAAACGCGCGATCACGCCTTCGCGCTGACAGGTCCACGCGCTGGTCTCGGGGGCGTCGGCTGCGGTGTTCCTCACGAGCTCGATGTTCGAACCGAGCCAAGGGAAGCGCAGCGCGAGATCGTAGACCAGCGCTCGCGCTCGGAGCAGATGCGTCCCGAGCTCGTCGAGCGCTCCGGATTCGGTCTGGAGCTCGCCCGTCGACGTGGGCGTCGTGCTCGCGGCCCAGGCGCCGCTCTTGCCGAGGATCTGCTGCCGGCTGCCCAAGCGTCTGGCGCTCTGCGTCTGGGAGAGCTGGCCGTCCGCGGAGAGGAAGAGCCGCGCCTCCACCGCTTGCTCCGCACCGCCGGAGCTCGAGAACACGCAGCTCGAGCGCATCATCAGGCCGAGGCGCATGTCGCACGCGCGCAGCGCCTCGCGTGACTGGCGCGCCTGCGCGAGCTCCGGCTCCTCCTCTTGCGGCCCGGTCGGAGCGAGCCAGACGGCGCGCGCGACGAGCACGATCGCGGCAAGTGCGAAGAGCGAGCGGAGGCGTCTCACGTGCCTGAGCCCGCACCGTATTCTGAGGCGAGGAAGCGCTTCCACGCTTCGGGGTCCGAGCCCTCGTCGCGGCGATACAGCTCGCGCAGCGCGGCATAGGTCGCGATGCGCACCGAAGGATCCTCGTCGGAGAGCTTCCCGACGAGCTGAGTGCCGGCGCTGAGAGCCTGCATCTCGGCGAGGGAGGTGATCGCGGAGGTGACCACGCGCGGCGCCGGATGATCGAGCAGCGCGACGAGCACGGGGATGCTCGAGCTGGTTCGAACCGCGGATCCGGCGGCGGCTCGCGCGAGCTGGCTCGCGACGAGCACGTCTTCGTCGCGATCGACGAGGCGCGCTTCGATGCGATCGCCGATCGCGGGATCTCCTGCGCCGGCGGCGCAGGTGCGCAGCAAGCAGAACGCGGCGCGCGCGCGCATCGAGAAGCTCGCGGGCTCGGCCGCATCGATCTTCCCACGCTCGATCACGTCCATCACCGGATCGAGGGGCGTACGCGGATGCCCCAGCGTGCCCAGTCCCACCAGGACGTCCGAGCGCACGTAATCCGAGGATCCGGACTCCAGGACCCCGATCAAGGTCTCGAGGACTTCCTCCCGGCGCTCGACCGCGAAGCCCAAGCACAACGCAGCGCTCGAGCGCTGCACCTCGGCGCCGCCCTCGCGCAGGATCTCCAAGAGCACGCCGCGATGGCGCTCGGAGAAATCGCGCAAGGCGCCTTCGATGGCGGCCTGACGGCGCTCGATCTCGACGGTGCGTGGCGTCCGGCTCTTCACCGCGAGCCAGGACTCCGTAAGGCTCTTCGCCTTCAGCATGAGCGAGCCTCGCGACTCCAGCTCCGTTCCGGCATCGACCTCGAAGTTCCGCTCGGGAGCGGGAACCGAGTCCTCCGGACCGGAAGAGCAGGCGCCGAGCAGGGCGGCGCAGAGAGCGTGAGCAGCGAGCAAGAGCGCAGTGCGCATCGGCGGAGCTCCGGAGCGAAGTCGCGTGATACCCGGGCCGCGTGCGGCAGCTTCCCGTGCCGAGGGAGAGCGGCGTGGCGGAGCGAGGGCGCGCGCGGTCGGTATACTGCTCCGGCGCTCGGGGTGCAAAGCTCGCCCACCGCGCCTGGATCAGCACCATAGACTTTCGCCGATGCGCATCTTGGAGGCCATGCGGAGCGATGACTTCGAAGAAGTCCTCCTGCTCCAGGACCGGCGCTATGGCCTGCGCGCCATCCTGGCCCTGCACGACACCTCCTCAGGTCCAGCGTTCGGCGGCGTCCGACGCTGGCGCTATCCGCGCGAGGAGCACGCGCTGCGCGACGTCCTCCGGCTGGCCCGGGCGATGACGATGAAGTGCGCGCTCGCGGGCGTCCCCGGCGGCGGCGGCAAGGTGGTCATCCTGGACCAGGACGATCTGCGCACCGAGGAGGCCTACGAGCTGCTCGGACAGCACGTGCAGCAGCTCGGCGGGCGCTTTTACACCGGCCCGGACGTGGGCACGGGCCACCACGAGCTCTCGCTCCTCGCGCGCACGACGGAGTACGTGACGCGGCCCGACGAGAGCGGTCCCGGCGACTTGGCAGCGGCCACCGCGCGAGGCGTGATCGCGGGGATGCGCGCCGCGCTCGAGGAGCTGTTCGGCTCGCGCTCCGCGCGCGGGCTGCGTTTCGCCATCCAGGGAGTCGGCGAAGTCGGAGCGAAGATCGCACGCCTCCTCGTCGCCGAAGGGGCCGAGGTCTCGGTGGCCGATCTCGACGAGGGCGCGATCGAGCGTCTGCTCGCCGTGGAGACGGAGATCGACGTGCTGCCTCCGGAGCGCTTGCTCGATGCGCCGGTGGATGTCTTCTGCCCGTGCGCCATGGGCGGCGTCATCCACGATCTCTCGCTGGGTCGCCTGCTCGCGCGCCTCGTCGCCGGCAGCGCGAACAACGTCCTCGCGCTGCCCCGCCACGGCGAGGAGCTCCATCGCCGCGGCATCGTCTACGTGCCGGATTACGTGTTGAACGCGGGGGCGCTGATCCTCGGGGCCGCCTTTCACTTGCGCGGCCAACGCGACGTGGGGGCCGAGATCGAGCGGATCGGGGAAACCGTCCGCTGGATCCTGCGCGCCGCGCGCGAAGGCGGTGAATCGCCGATGGCCGTGGCCGATCGCGAAGCCGAGCGGCGGATCGCCGAGGCGCGCGCCAAGGGGCGGCCGTTCTTCTCTAGCTGATGTCCGGAGGTCTCGAGCTCGCGCTCGGACTCCTCATCCGGATCGGGCTGCGCGTACGGATCGGCCCGGGCGGACGGATCGGGCCGCGCGGAAGATCGTCGATGGAGGCGCGCGCCGCGGCTCTCGCTCTAGGTCGAAAACGAGTCGCCGCACCCGCAGGTGCGCTTCGCGTTGGGGTTCAAGAACTTGAAGCCCCGGGCCATCAGGCCGTCCTCGAAGTCGAGGGTCATGCCGTTCAGATAGAGATACGACTTGGGATCGCAGAGTACGCGTACGCCCGCCTCCTCGATCACCTGGTCCTTCTCCTTCGCCGCATCGAATTCGAGGACGTAGGAGAGGCCGGAGCAACCGCCGCCCTTCACGCCGACGCGCAGGCCCATCGTCGGGCCGTCGGCGTGCTTCTCCACGAGGATGCGGCGGATCTCGCTCCGCGCGCGGTCGGTCAGGCTGATCATCGCGATGCTGGCTCCAGCTGGTTGCAGAGGTTTTGCGCTTCGCGCGAGCAGAACTCAAGCCCTGCTCGGGACCGGGCGCAGCTCGCGCAGCGCCCGCGCGAAGCACGCGGCGGCGCTCTCCACTTCGGCGTCGGTCGTCGTGCGACCGAAGCCGATACGCACGGCCCCTCGCGCCTCCTCGGCGTCGAAGCCGAGCGCCTCGAGCACGTGGGATGGGTGCGCCGAGCCCGAGTGGCACGCCGCGCCGGCTGAGAGCGCGAGCTCGGGGAGGCGCTCCATCAGGGCGCGCGCCGCGAGGCCGGGGAAGCGCAGATTCAGGTTCCCGGGGAGGCGGCGCTCTGGGTCGCCGTGGAGCACGAGGTCGGGCGCGAGCGCCCGGAGCTCCGCGAGGAGGACGCGCGCCTGGCGCTTGGCGCGCTCGGCATCCGCGGCGACGCGCTGGGGAATCAGGGCGCAGGCGGCCGCGAAGCCGGCGATGCCGATCGTGTTCTGCGTCCCCGGGCGCAGGCGCCGCTCTTGCCCGCCGCCGTAGAAGAGCGGCTGCAGGGGCACGGCCTCGAAGCCGCCGCGCGCGACGAGCGCGCCGACGCCTTTCGGTCCGTACGCCTTGTGCGCGGTGATCGAGAGCAGGTCGACGCCGAGGGCCTCGAGGTCGAGCGGCAAGCGCCCGAGCGCTTGCGTGGCGTCGGAATGCAGGAGCGCTCCGCGGCGATGGCAGAGCTCGGCGGCGGCGCTGAGATCGTGCAGGACGCCGATCTCGTTGTTGCCGTGCATCAGCGAGACCAAGGTCGTGCCGGGCACCAGAGCTTCCTCGAGGCGCGCGAGGTCGAGGACGCCGCTCCGCTGCACGGGCAGCACCGTGATGCGAAAGTCTTCGCGCGCGAGCTGCGCGCAGGCGTCGAGCACCGCGCGGTGCTCCGTCGCGCAGGTCACCACGTGATCGCCGCGCGCGCGCCGCTCGCGCGGCGCCGAGGATCGCGAGGTTGTCGGACTCCGTGGCGCCGCTGGTGAACACGACGTCCTGACGCCGTGCGCCGACCGCGCTCGCCACGGCTTCACGCGCATCCTCGAGCGCACGCGCCGCGCGGCGACCGACTTCGTGGCCCGCGCTCGACGGATTGCCGTACTCCTCTTCGAGGAACGGCAACATCGCGGCGCGCGCCTCCGGAGCGAGGGGCGTCGTCGCGTGATGGTCGAGGTAGATCGCGCGGTTCATCGCGTGCGTGCGGCCATGGCCTGGCGGCGGGCGCCGCCGAACTCCGTGGAGCCGGGCTCGCGGCGCCAGCGGGCCGAATCTACAATGCGGCTCCGCCATCGTCTCCCGTCCTTCTGCGAGGGCTTCCCTTGCTCGTTCCGCCCCAAGAAGTGCGCCCGGGCCTGCCCGCAGGCATCGAGGTCCACCCGCGCTGCGCGCGCTGCGCGAAGTCGAAGTGCTGTCGTCAGATCAGCGTGCAGGTCGACACGCCGACGGCGCGCGAGGACTTCCAGAACCTGCTGTGGTTCGTCGCGCACCGAGGCGTGGCGATCTTCGCCGACGAAGGCGATTGGTTCGTGAGCATCGAGACCTCGTGCGGATTCCTCGAGGACAACGGGCTCTGCGGCATCTACGAGTTCCGCCCGCCGATCTGCTCCGACTACTCGGCCGAGGAGTGCGATCGCGACGACGACACGCAGTACGAGCTGCTCTTCGAGAGCTACGAAGAGCTCTACGCCTACGTCCTGGTGCGATTCCCCGCGTTCCCCGCGCCGACGCGGGAGCTCTTGCCGCGAGCCTACGAGCATCCCGGCGGAGCCGCCGACGTGCGTTGGCTGCGCCGCTCCTCGGGCATCCCGCGGGGCGTCGCCCGCGCCTGATCCGCCGCGCGCGGGGCGGCCAGTTGGAGCTCCGAGCTCAGAGCGAGTCGGCGCATCCAGAACGCACCGCGCTCAGCTGCTCGACGAAGCCCTCGGGGAGCCGACGAGGCGCGCCGCTCTTGCGATCCACGCTGGCCAGCTCCGTCGCGCCCCGCGCCAGCAGCCGGCCGTCGTCTTCGCGGAAGAGCCGATAGACGAGACGGATCGAGGCCTTGCGATGGCTCTCGAGCTCCACTTCGATGCGCAGCGGGTCGTCGTAGCGGGCCGACGCGATATAGTCGACCTCGACGCGCGTGACGACGAGGAGCGTGCCCGCGTCCTCCATCGCCGAGTAGGCCACGCCTCCGGAGCGCATCCACTCGGTTCGCGCGAGCTCGAAGTAGACCAGGTAGTTCGCGTGGTAGACCACGCCCATCTGGTCGGTCTCCACGTATCGGACGCGCGTGCGGACGGCGAAGCTCATCGGGTGCGTCTGCGTTCCTCGCTTCTCGGGCGGCGCAATCTAGCGGTACCCCGCGAGCTGGGCCAGCCGCAGCTCGCCGCGCCTTCCCGGCCTTCGCCGCCGTTGGTATAACCTCGCGCCTTACGCGTCCGCACAGGTTCCAGAGCACGGCCCGCCTTGACGATGGAAGCAGAGAACTCCCCGCGCTCGGACGCGGGCGCCGCGGAAGTCGCCAGCGCGCCCGGAAGCGGGACGGCGGCGGCTTCCAGTGCTCCCGTCGTACCCGCCGCCAACGCTCCCGTCGTACCCGCCGCTCCTTCGGCGGGGCCGACGATGCCCGCGCCGATCCCCGCTCGGATGGACTCGCTGATCGCGCTGCTCCTCTCGTGGCTGGCGCCCGGCGCGGGCCAGCTCTACCTCGGGCGTACGCGCCGCGGGATCGTCTTCTTCGTCGTCGTGATCGCGCTCTTCGAGCTCTCCGCTCAGCTGAACTCGGGGCTCGCCGTCGAGCTCGCGCGCTTCCACTGGTTCTCGAGTTCGAACGCGATCGTCGCCGCGCTGGCCGTGATCCCGGAGATGCTCTCGCTCGGCCCGACGCTGCTCCTCAGCGGTCGCATCGGCGAGCTGCGCCCATACGCGCCCGTCGATCCGACCCTCGGCTTCGCCGCGCATCTCGGGCTCGTCTGCTCCGCGCTCGGCGGAATCGTCGGCGCCTTCGCGATGGCCGACGCGCACCACCTCGCCCGCGTTGCGGCACACGTCCGCCCGGGAGAGAGGAGCTCGGTGGTCGCCGCGCTGCTCTCCTGGATCCTCCCTGGAGCCGGCCAGTTCTGGCTCGGTCAGCGGGGCAAGGGAGTTCTCGCGGGCAGCGCGGTCGTCGCGCTCTTCGCGCTCGGCGTCGTCTTCTCGGGCGGCACCTGCGTGCAGCGCGGCGAGTACTACTTCTATTGGGCGGGGCAGATGCTGCTCGGGCTCCCGGCGGCTCTCGCGAGCCTGGCATTCTGGGATGCCGGGCTGCACGAGTTCTGGCCGAAGGCGGATCTCGGGCTCTTGCTCGCCACCTCGGCCGGACTGCTGAACGTCCTGCTCATCCTCAACGCCTACACCGTCGGCGAGCGCCTGGCGCGGCGCGAGCCCACGCGCGAAGAGATCCGCGCTCATCTGCGTGCGAACGCGGCGGGCGGAGGCCCACGCTGAGTCATGGCGCTCCTCGAGCATCTCCTTCTCTTCGTCGTGGTCTGCTTCCTCTCGACCATCGTCGTCGCGGCCTATCACGAGGACGAGGCGCCGGCCATGCTGCGGTCGGCCGCGCGACGCACTGCGACGCTCGGCACCGGCTGCTTGGTGCTCGTCGGCGTCCTCCTGGCCATGGAGTGGATCTTCGGCTGGTCGGGTTGAGCGCGCCATCGAAGCCTCGCGCCTCGCTTCGCACGGCTCAGCGAGCGGTGCGCACGTAGCGGCCGTCTTCCGTTCGGCGGAGTTCTCCCGAGGCTTCGCGGCGCGCGATGAGCGCGAGCGCGCGCCCGAGCGGCTGCCCGAGGCGCAGCGCGAGTTCCTCCAGACCCAACGCGCCCTCACCTAGGAGGCGGAGCAGCGGATCCTCGGCGCTCGCCGCTTCTTCTGGCGCTAGCTCCCAGCCGAGGCTCTCCACGAGATCCGCGGCCGAGCCCACCGGGACCGCACCCTCGCGCAGGAGCGCCAGGCCTCCGCGGGAGAGCGGCTCGTCGATGCGGTCGGGGACCGCGAGCACGGTGCCGCCGAGATCCAGCGCCATCCATGCGGTGAGGAGCGAACCGCTGCGCTCCGCCGCCTGGACGACGAGCACGTCGGCGGCGATCGCGGCGAGGAGAGCGTTCCGCCGCGGGAAGTAGTGCCTTCGCGCGCTGGCGGTGGGCGGATACTCCGAAAGCACGGTGCCGCGCTCGGCGATGCGGCGCATCAGGCCCTCGCTGCCGGAGGGGTAAGGTCGCAGGAGGCCCGCTCCCAGGACCGCCCTCGTGATCCCGCCGGCCTCCAGGGCCGAGACGTGGGCCGCCTGGTCGATGCCGCGGGCCATCCCGCTCCAGATTTCCACATCGCGTCGCGCGAGGGGCCGCACGAGTCGCCCACAGCATTCGAGTCCGTAAGGGGTGGGCGAGCGCGTGCCCACGACACCCAAGGTCCGCACGCCGGAGCGCAGCTCTTGGCCTAGCGCATACAGGCAGATGGGCGGTGCGGAGAGCCGGTCGAGCGCCTCCGGCCACTCGGCATCGCCTGGTCCGATGACTCGGATCCCCGCGCGCTGACAATGCTCGAGCTCACTGCGTGCGAGCGCGTTGGTGTCCTTGCCATCGAAGGCGACGCCTTCGCGCCTTGCGCCGTTATGTTGCTGAACTGATCTGTATAGAAGTTGAAACGTGGCATCCACGGGTGGACCTCGGCTGCAGGAGACCCTCGGGACGTGGGCGCCGCGGAAGGGTCACAGCTCCGCGCACCCGAGGCGCGACGGTTGCATGGGCCGATTCCACCGGTCTAGAATCCGGTCGTCTGAGTAGCCCTCAGACTTCCCACCGCCGCAGGGGGGCACCGTTTCGGTGGCCTCCTGCTTTTTTTTTGATCCGGCTCCTCGATCGCATGCGCGCGTGCATCGAGCGCCTCTCGAGTCTTCGCTGTCCGCCGCTCGTTGCGGATCCACGAGCCGCGATGAGCGCGTGGACGCTGCGAGTTCTCCGCGTGTTCTCCGAAGCTTCTCCACGAGTTTTCCACACGCATCGGTGCGCAGCTCTCGCGGTCTCGGCATGGCTCGGCCTCGCTGCGCTGCAGGAGCGCGTGCTCGCGCAGGAGACCGACGCCGCTGCGATCCGAACGCTCGCGCGCGTCGAGCTGCCCGGAGCCGAAGCTAGCTCCGCCTGGTCCCAGCGCTATGCCACGCTGAGCGCGGTCCGCCGCGATGCCGAAGCGGTTCCCGCGCTCGCGCCGCTGCGCGCGGCGCTCTCGCGTGTCTTCGTGCACCTCGAGGCGATCGCGGCGGCGCGAGGACGAGCCGAGCCGTGGGGCTTCGCGATCGAGCAGCTGCTGCGCGAGCCGGTACGCACGATCGAAGTGCGGCTCGAATGGGAGCCTGCTCCCACCGGTGTCGCTGTCGCGGCTCTCTCGTCTCTGCGCGTCGCGGTGGGGTGGATCGGTGTGCGCGCGGCGCTGCCGCTCGAGCTCGTCGCGGCTTGCGCGGAGCGCGGGATCGCCGATCGCGATCCGGCGGCGGAGCGCGTCCTGCTCACGTTCGGCGGGGCCGACGGGTTCGGCGCGGCGCCGCGACTCGAGTGGTGTTCGCCGCAGGAGCTATGGCTCGTCTTCGGCGCACCGAGAGCGAGCACGGGTGTGCGCCTCGGGCGGCCGCACGACGGAGCGGAGGTCGAGATCGCCTTCGATCTCGCGCAATGCGAGGCTTGGTTCGCCAACCTCTTCTTCGGCCGCGAGGTCGCGCCTACGCCGCGCGCGCGGCTGCTGGCGCTGCAGAAACAACTCTTGCCGAGCGGCGTTCGCGATCGCTTGCTCTGGCCCGCGTCGGTGCTTCCGCCGAATGCGACGGACGGCGCTGGCACCCGCTCTTTCCCCCGGCGCGCTCTCCGGAGCTCCGGTTGGCTGCGACTCGTCATGCTCGCGGAGCAGAGCGAGATCGCCTTGGGACTCGCCGCATTGCTCGAGCGCTTGCAGGGCGGGGGAGGAGCGTGGATCGAGGAAGCGCGCGCGTGGCTCGCGCGCGGAGCTGCCGCGGAGAGCGCGGGCGACTGCACCGGCCTCGTCGCCACGCCCGCCTTCGCTCCTCTCGGTCTGCGCTCCGCGATCTGGTCCACGAGAGGAGCTCCCTCGGAGAGCGAGCTCGTCGCGAGCGGCTATCGTCGCGCTGCGGGGCTATGGGAGAAGGACGGCATGCATCTCTGTCTCGGCTCGCGAGGCTGGGCGATCGCCTCGCGCGGCGCGGACGCGGCCGCCGTCTCCGACGAGCTGGAGCGGAGCGACGAGCGCATGGTCGAGGGCGACTGGATCGGCGAGCTCGAGGTCGC
Organism: Planctomycetota bacterium; assembly: GCA_016719295.1. Lineage (GTDB taxonomy): Bacteria > Planctomycetota > UBA1135 > UBA1135 > JADKAF01 > JADKAF01. The sequence continues at coordinate 2,424,311 of JADKAF010000001.1, read as the reverse complement.
GACCTTCGAGCTCTACTCTGCGACCCGGCTCGCGCTCTTCGCGCGACGGGCCGGTGCGCCCGAGTGGGCGCGCGCGTGGATCGAAGGGCTGCCTTCGCCACGAGCCTGCGGCAGACTGCTCGCTCCTTCGGCTTGGACCTTCCGGAGCGCACCCGCTGGGCTCGTCATCGAAGGCGAGGGTCCGCTCGGAGATCCGCTGCTCTCGCTCGCCGAGCTGCTGCTCGCTCGCGCCGCCGGGCGAGCCATCGAGATCTGGCTGCGGGATCTCGCCGAGCCGGAGCACGCGCGTCGCACCGCGGTCGCCTTGGAGGACGCCGCGCTCGAGCTGAGCCGGCTCTGGCGAGCGGAGCCCGCGCTCGATCCGCGCGCGCTGGATCGCGCCGCGGTAGGTCCGCTCGGCTGGCGCTCGCCGATGGACCTCGAGGACGCCCCGCGCCCCGCGTTTCGGGTCGCGCACGCCGACGAGCTGCCCGCAGCGCTTCGCGCCGAGCTGGGTCTCCGCGGGTCCGTCGGCGAGTGCCCGTGGGTGCTGCTCGAGGAGCAGGCCTGGTTCGCGGGGGGCACACGGCGCCATTTCGCCGCTTGCCCTGGGGATCTTCCGATCGTGCTCGCCTCGTCCACTCTGGAAGGCGCAACCTCCAGTGGGCGTTGAGCTACTCGTGTACTACTCTCCTTCCGAGAGGCGCTCGCTCTCTCGCCTCGCCTTCCCCATGCCCAGTGCCTCACACCCTTCGTCGTCGAGCCGCTCCGCGGCGCGAACGCTGAGCGTCTTGCTCGGGGGGGTGCTGTCGCTGGCGGGCACGCTAGCGGCCGCGGACAACCGCATCGAGGTCCGCTCCGGGGATCGCATCGCAGGCGACCTGAGCCCCGGCGAAGAGGATGCCCTGGTCTTCTCCGCGGCGCGCGGAGCGGCGCTCTCGCTTTCCCTTACCGGCGAGGGCGGGCTCGTTCCTGTCCTGCATCTGATCGGTCCGGGAGGTGAGTTCGAGATCGAGACCCGCGCTGCGGGGGCGGGTAGCTCGCGACGTAGCCTGAAGCGCCTCCCGCTGCCGGAGAGCGGCACGTGGATCCTCCGCGTGCGTGCGGCCTCTGCCACGGGCCGCTATGCGCTCGCGCTGCGGATCGACGGACCGCGCTCTTCGAGTCGCGAGATCGCGCTCGATGGAGACGGCGATGGCCAATGGGTGATCGAGCGCGTGCCCGCGGGAGCGCGCGCGCGGCTGCGCTTCCGCGCTGACGGCGGCGAAGCGCTGCGCTTGCTCGCGGTCCGCGACGAGCGCGGCCGTCCGATCGAGGTCGAAGGGCTGCGCGCGAGCGCTCGGAGCCTGCAGCTCGAGGTCCCGCCGGCGGATGCCGTGCGCGATCTCGCGTTCTGGCTCGAAGCTCCGGGTGCCAGCGAGCTCTACGCGCGCTGCCGCTTGAGCTCCACCGCGAAGGCCGAGCGCGATCTCTCCCTCGTCGGCGATCCGGCGCCTCCGGTGCGCGCGCGCGCGCGATCACATCCGAACGCGGGCTTCGAGAGCTGGCTGCAGCTCGAGCGCGTGCCGATCCTGGAGCCCGGCAAGCGAAGCTTGCAGTTCTCCTCCTTCGACCGGACCGGCGCGAACGACGATGGCTTCTCGGGCGCGTCGACCTCGTGGCTCGACTACCGCCTCGATCCGACGTCGCCGTCGGGCTTCGAGGTGATCGTGCTCGACCTCGCCGGCGCCGGTGTGCTGAACCGCATGCACTGGGCGTTCCTGAGCTCGGGGCCGCCGCCGTTCTTCGATCCGTTCGCCGATCGCTACGACCTGCGCTTCTATTTCGATGGCGACGCGACGCCGACCTTCGTCGTGCCGCTGCGCGAGTTCGTGGCCGGTACTTCGCAGCGCTGGCCATTTCCGTTGGCGGCCGACGAGTTCACCGCCGTCGGCGGGCCCTACAACAACACGCCGCTGCCCTTCCGCACGGGGCTCAAGATCACGGCGACGGGCGTGCCGCACTTCATGGACTTCCAGTACGAGCTCTGGGCGGATCGCTCGCCGAGCCAGAGCTACACGCTCGCCGACGATCCCTCCGAGCTGCTTCCGATCCTCGAAGCCCGCGGCAGCGATCCGAAGACGCCTGTGGAGAGCGCGCTGGAGCGCGTCGCGGCGCTCGAGCCCGAGCCGGGAGACGCGCGCACCTTCTTCCTCCACGAGGGGCCGGGCACGATCTCGCGCATCGACTTCGCCTTGGATGCTCAGCAGCCGCTGGCGCTGGAGGAGCTCTGGCTCGAGGCGACCTTCGACGGAGCCGCCGAGCCGCAGGCCGCGGCGCCGATCGGCGCCTGGGTTGGCAGCATGGCGGGCTACGCCGAGGTTCAGGCGCTCTTCTTTCGCCTCGATCGCGAGGGGCGCGGCAGCATCTACTGGCCGATGCCGTTCGCGAGCTCTGCGCGGCTCGTGCTGCGCCATCGCGGTCAAGCCGCGCGCGGGCGCGCGGTCCTGCGGGTGGAGCTCGATGCGCGCGCGCCGGAGAGCGGCTTCGCGCATCTCCGCGCCGTGCACACGGAGCAGCTCAGCGTCCCCGGCCGCGATGTCGTGATCTTCGAGCGCTCCGGGCGCGGCAAGGTCGTTGGCGTGCAGCTCGTCGGATACACCAATGTGCCGGGACTGACGCGCGGCTGGCTCGAGGGCGACGAACGCATCTACATCGACGGCTCGCGCTCGCCGCAGCTCCACGGCACCGGTACGGAGGAGTTCTTCGGCTGGGGCTGGTACGACGCGCCCGTCGAGCGGCGTTTCTCGCTGCCGCAGCACGGCAGCCCCTACCGCAGCTTCGACGGCGTGCAGGACATCACCGCGCAGTACCGCGTGCTGTTCCCGGATGTCCTGCACTTCGAGCGCGAGATCCGGCTCGGCCTGGAGTGCGGGCCGCGGAACTTCGTGCAGACCGCGGGCGTGCGCTATGTATCCACCGTCTTCGCATACGCGCTCGACGAGCCCGGCCTCGTGCTCAGCGACACCTTCGATCCCGCGACGCGCTCCGAAGCCCTCGCGCATCAATACGTGGCGAATGGCTCGCAGAGCGAGGTCGAGCTGCAGAGCGGCTACGAGGGCGACGAGCGCGCGAGCCAGCCGCTCGCAGACCGCGGCCTGCAGCTCAGCTCGGGCTTCCTCGAGTTCGAAGTGGCCCTGCACCCGGCGAATCGCGGAGCGCTGCTCCGTCGACGCATCGATCAGGCGGAGCGCGAGGGTGAGACCGCGCGCGTTTACGTCGATGGCCAGTACGCCGGGCTCTGGCGCACCGCGCTCAACAATCAGACCTGGCGTTGGCTCGATGCAGAGTTCGCTCTGCCGGCGGATCTGACGCGCGGGAAGTCACGCGTGCGCCTGCGCCTCGAGCCGCTGCTCTATCCGTGGAGCGAGTTCCACTACGAAGCCTGGTCGCGCTTGCGCTGAGCTCAGCGCGAGAGCGCAGGTAGCGGCGGGAGCGCGAGCGAAGCGCTCGCCGGGGCGACCCACAGCGACGATGGGCGAACCGGGTTACCGGTGCGCGCGCGGAAGACCGTCTTGTCGGGATAGCTCCAGGTTCCGAGAGCGCTCGCGGCGCCCGGAGCCGTGAGCAGCGGAGCGAAGAAGGAGAGCCCTGTGCCGCCGCTGCCGTCCTCCGCGAGCACGAACGCCGTCGGCTCGCCACGGAGGAGGCCGGCCAGGTCCGGCTGCTGCGCCATGACCCGCGCGGACTCCGCGGCTCCGTGACGATCGGCGAGCCGTCGCGACCAGTCGTCGAAGACCTCGACGGCGGCCATCTCATGCGCGCGCACCGGCCAGCCCGCGAGCACGGGCAAGTAGGTGAACGCGGGCATCCGAACCTCGACCCGGCTCTCCTTCAGCCACGCGAGCCATCGCTCGCCGGCGGCGCGATCGGCGGCGGTCGGCACTTGCTCCCGCGGGGAACTCGCGACGATGCACAGCACGCCGCTCGCGAGCAGCGCGATACCCGCGAGCGCCCTTCGAGCGCGCGCGATCTCCGCGTTGACCAGCGCCTCGAGGGCGAGCGGGACCAGGACGGCGCCGAGTGCCGCGAGCGGCAGGTAGTGGTTGAGGAAAGCACCCTGCTTGGTGATGGTCCACGAGCAGAGCAACGCAGCGCCGAGCCAATGCAGGAGCAACGCGAGCTCCTCTCGGCGGGCCCGCGCGACGAGCGCCGCCGCGACCCCGACCAACGCGAGGGGGAGCGCTGGCAGGAGGAAGAGCAGCGCGGCGTGGGCGAGCGCTTGCGGATGCGAGCCGGGGAGCTCCCAAGCGTAGTAGAGCAGGCGGCCGTCGAGGAGCTGGTCGAGTCCCAGGTAGAGCGCGAGCGAAGCGATCGAGCTGAGGCCGGCGCCGAGCAGAGAAGAGCCGAGCTCGCGCGCGCGAGCGCGAGCGAGCCACGACCAGCACGCGAGAGGCAAGCACGACTGCTTCGCCAGGCCCGCGAGCGTGAACAGCGCGACCGCGGACCACCAGCGCCGATCGCCTCGCGCGGCGTCGCGCACGCAGAGGACGCCGACGAACCAGAGCGCGAGGCCGAGGAGGTCGACGCGCGCGAGGTCGTACCAAGCGCCGCAGGCGGGAAAGAACGCCAGCCAAGCGAGGGGCGCGAGCCAAGCCGTGCGCGCGCTCGCTCCGCTGCGGCGCGCCAGCGCCCAAGCGGTCGCCGCGACGAGGATCGTCGCGAGCTGCGAGATGCCGCGGCAGACCAGCAGCGACGGCTCGAGGAAGCGCAGCAGCCCGCCGCACACGAGGTAGTAGAGGGGGCCGTAGGGGTGCGCGGGCAAGCCCGCGGCCGCATCCTCGAAGAGCGGAAACCCCTGCGCGAAGCGCAGCGCTTGGCAGAAGACGTGGCTCTCCAGCCACTCGAGGTGGAAGGGGTAGCCCACGCGCAGCGCGAGCACCACCAGCCAGCAAATGCCCGCGGCTGTCCACGCCAGCAAGGCCAGCATCGACAGCCGCGCGAAGTTCATCGTGGCTCGGCGCGACGCCGCGGGATCGAAGGTCCCGCGGCGCGCGGATCAAACCGCCGGAGGAGTCCCGGCGGAGTCGTTCGCAGCGCCCACCGCCGCGGGAGCCGCGCCTTCCGGACGGAAGGTCAGCAGCTCGCCGTTGCGTCCGACGTGGACGCTCTTGGCGCTCGCGAACTGGCCGCGCAGCATCTCCTCCGCGAACGGATCCTCCAGGTGGCGTTGGATCGCGCGCTTCAACGGACGCGCGCCGTACTCCTCGTGCCAGCCCTTCTCGATCAGCAAAGCCATCGCCTCGGGCGACATGACGAGCTGCAGACCCTTGTCGGCGATCCGCTTGCTGACCTTCGCGATCTCGATGCCGATGATGCGCTGCAGGTCCTCGCGGCGGAGCTGGTTGAACACCAGGATCTCGTCGAGGCGATTGAGGAACTCGGGGCGGAAGTAGCGCTCGACCTCGGCGCGCAGAGCGAACTGCAGCTTGGTCGTCTTCTGCTCCTGGTTGCCGCCGAAGCCGAGACCTCCGCTGCTCTTGATCAGGTGCGCCCCGATGTTCGAGGTCATGATCAGGATCGTGTTGCGGAAGTCGACGTGCCGGCCGAAGGAATCGGTGAGACGCCCCTCGTCCATGATCTGCAGCAGCATGTTGAACACGTCGGGGTGCGCCTTCTCGATCTCGTCGAGCAGGATCACCGAGTAGGGGCGGCGGCGCACCTTCTCGGTGAGCTGTCCGCCTTCCTCGTAGCCGACGTAGCCCGGAGGCGCGCCGACGAGCCGAGAAGCGTTGTGCTTCTCCATGTACTCCGACATGTCGATCTGGATGATCGCTTCCTCGTTGCCGAACATGAACTTGGTCAGCGCCTTCGAGAGGTAGGTCTTGCCGACCCCCGAGGGCCCGAGGAAGAGGAAGCAGCCCAGCGGACGCCGCGGATCCTTGAGCCCGCTGCGCGAGCGGCGCACGGCCTTCGCGATCGCCTTGATCGCCTCGTCCTGGTTGATGACCTGGCCGCCGAGCTCCTCCTCCATCCTGAGGAGGCGGTCCGCTTCTCCTTGTTCGAGGCGCGTGAGCTGGATGCCCGTCATCTTGGAGACGGTCTCGGCGATCACGTCTTCGTCGACGCGGCCTTCCCACTCCTTCAGGGACTCCTTCTTGCGCCAGTCGCGCTGGACCTGCTCCTTCTTCTTGCGGAGCTGGAACGCCTTGTCGCGCAGATGCGCGGCGCGCTCGAAGTCCTGATTCGCGACCGCCTCTTCCTTCTCCTTGTCGAGGAGCTCGACCTGACCGTCGATGTCCTGGAGGTCGGGCGGCAGCACCATGCTCTTGATGCGCACGCGCGCGCCGGCCTCGTCGATGACGTCGATGGCCTTGTCGGGGAGGAAGCGGCTCGTGATGTAGCGGGTGCTCATCTCGATCGCGGTCTCGAGCGCCCCGTCCGTGTACTTCACGCGGTGATGCGCTTCGTACTTGTCGCGGAGGCCCTTCAGGATCTCGAGGGTCTCTTCCTTCGACGGCGGCTCCACCATGATGGATTGGAACCGGCGATCGAGCGCGCCGTCCTTCTCGATGTACTTGCGGTACTCGTCGAGCGTGGTCGCGCCGATGCACTGGATCTCGCCGCGCGAGAGCGCCGGCTTCAGCACGTTGCTGGCGTCGATCGCGCCCTCGGCGCCGCCGGCGCCGACCAGCGTGTGCAGCTCGTCGATGAAGAGGATGACGTTCTTCGCGCGGCGCACCTCGGTCATCACGGCCTTGATGCGCTCCTCGAACTGGCCGCGGTACTTGGTGCCGGCGACCATCATGGCGAGGTCGAGCACGACGATGCGCTTGTTGCGCAGGATCTCGGGCACCTCGCCCTTGATGATCTTCTGCGCGAGGCCCTCGACGATGGCGGTCTTGCCGACGCCGGCCTCGCCGAGCAGCACGGGGTTGTTCTTCGAGCGGCGCGAGAGGATCTGGATGACGCGCTCGATCTCGTTCTTGCGGCCGATGACGGGGTCGAGCTTGCCTTCGCGCGCGATCTCGGTGAGGTCGCGGCCGAAGGAATCGAGCGCCGGCGTCTTCGACTTCGCGTTCGGCTGGCCGGTGCTCTGGCCTTCCTCGGTCTCCTCGCCTTCCTCTTGCTGGACGTCATGCCCGAGGAACACGAGGACTTCCTCGCGCACCTCTTCCAGCTTCACCCCCAGGTTCATCAGGACCTGGGCGGCGATGCCCTCGTTCTCCTTGATCAGGCCGAGCAGCAGGTGCTCCGTGCCGATGTAGTTGTGGCCGAGGTTGGCTGGCCTCCTCCATCGAGAGCTCGAGCACCTTCTTGGCGCGCGGCGTGAAGGGCAGCTGTCCCATGGCGACGCTGGTCGGGCCGGTCTTGACGATCTTCTCGACCTCGTGGCGGATCTTCTCCAGGTCGACGTTCATCTGGCGCAAGACGTTGGCCGCGACACCGCTCCCTTCCTGGACCAGACCCAGGAGGATGTGCTCGGTGCCGATGTACTCGTGGTTGAAGCGCTGGGCTTCCTGGCGAGCCAAGCTCATGACCTTCTTGGCTCGGTCGGTGAAACGGTCGAACATCGCGCGTGCGGTCCTCGTTCCAGGCGGACGGCGGATTCCGTGCCGCGTGGTATATCGACTCGGAAGAGCCGGGGCTTTCGCACAAACTCCAAGTCCGAGCGGCCTCCTCTTCTACGGCCCAGAGCCACGCGGCTCCAGGTTCGGCCGAGAGGAAGATCGCCGCCCTTGCCGCGGTTCCGCCGCCGAAAATCCGGCGCGGGCTTCGCTGCGGCGAGCAGGCGCAGTGGCCCGATCGCCTCCGTCTGACCCCTTTGGAGCGCAGCCGCCCCCCCGGCGTGAGGGCCTGCGCGGAACTCAGCTCGGCTCGGGGCCGATCTTGCGCACCCGCTCTTCCAGCGAGGCGATGCGGTCGCGAAGGCGGGCCGCCTCCTCGTAATCCTCGGCGTCCACGGCTTGGGTCAGCCGCTCGCGCAGGCCGGCCAGCTCGCGGTGCGCCTGCTCGAAGCCGCTCTCGCCCGGACCGCGCCCGACGTGGTTCGTCGCGCCGTGGACCTTCTCGAGGAGCGCGCGGACGTGATCGCCGAAGACCTCGTAGTCGCGCGGGCAGCCCAGGCGGCCCTTCTGGCGGAAGTCGCGGAGCGTGATGCCACACTCGGGACAGCGCTGCGTTCCCGTGCGCCCGGCCTTGTCCGCCATCACCTTCTGGTAGAGCACCGGGAAGGCCGCCGCCGCTTCCTTGCCGTCATGGCACTGCGCGCAGAGGTGCTGCTGCTTGGGTCCGCCTTCGGCGAGCACGTCGAGGACGTGCACGCTGGCCGGCCGGGAATGGCACTCTTGGCACGAGATCATGGCGAGCAGCTTACGGGGCGCGGGCGCGAGCGCGAGAGGGCGGAGCTCGTAGGCCCGATCAGGAACCGGCTCCAGAGGGGCAGAGCTCCTCGAGGAGGCGCAGGAAATGCTCGGCCCGCACCCGGAAGTGCGGGTAGGCATCGAAGGACGCGAAGGCCGGTGAGAAGAGCACGCACGCGCCGCGCGGCGTCTCGCGGGCGGCGATCGCCATCGCCGCCGGCAAGTCGGCGCAGCGGCGCGCCGTGCCGCCCGCAGCTTCGACGGCCTGCGCGAGCTCTTCGGCCGCAGCTCCGAAGGCCAGGACCTCGGTGCACCGCGAGGCCGCCGCGCGCGCGAGCTCCTCGAGGGGCAGATGCTTCGTCTTGCCCCCGCCGATCCAGTAGAGCGGGCGCGCGGCCGCGTCCTCCAGAGCGGAGATGGTCGAGGTCGGCGTGGTGGAGACGCCGTTGTCGATCCAGAAGCGGCCGCCGCGCTCGCCGAGGGGGCGCAGCCGATGCGCGACCCCGGGGAACGCCGAGAGGTGCGCGGCGGCCCGACGGGGATCCACGCCTACGGCCTCCACGGCGGCGAGAGCCATCAGCGCGTTCGTGCCCTGGAAGGCACCACGCAACGGCAGGTCGGAGCGCCGAGCGATGAGCTCTTCGCGCCCGCTCTCATCGCGGCGCAAGAGCCTCCCCTGCTCGTCCTCGCGCCATCGAGGCGCGCTGTCCGGGGCGGCTCCGATCCAGACGCGCTGCCCGAGGCCGGGGCGCTCGGCGCTGCGGAGCACGGGGTCCGCGCCATTCAAGATCGCCCTCTGATGAGGAGCCTGAAAACGCAGGATGCCGTCCTTCGCGCGCGCGTAACCCGCCATGTCGCCGTGGCGATCCAGGTGGTCCGGCGAGAGATTCGTCCACACCGCGACATCCGGCCAAGGCCGCGTCGGGCGCAGTGCTTCGAGCTGGAAGCTCGAGACTTCGAGGACCAGCCAGTCGTCGGGGCGCACGCCGGCGACATCGTCGAGCAGCGAGATGCCGAGGTTGCCACCGACGCGCACGCCGACGCCGCAGCGCTCGAGCAGGAACGCGATCCAAGTCGTGGTCGTGCTCTTGCCGTTGGTCCCCGTGATCGCGATGCAGCGCTGCGGCAGCGCCTCGATCAGGAGGTCGATCTCGCCGCGCACGGCGATGCCGCGGCGCCGCGCCTCGACGAGCAGGGGATGCTCGACCGGGATCGCGGGGTTCGGCACCAGCAGATCGCAGCCTTCGAGGTCCTCGTTGCGATGCTCACCCAGGCGCAGATCGAGCGGGATATCCGCGAGCGCCGCGAGCGAAGGCGCGAGCGTCGCGGCATCGCGGCGATCGAGGACGCGCACGTGCCGGCCGCGCGCATGGAGATGACGGGCGACCCCGACGCCACCGCCGTGGAGCCCGAGACCGAGGACGATCGCGCAGGCGCTGTCGCGCGCATCCGTCATCGACCGCTCTCGAGAGTCGGGCCCTCGAGGCGCAGCGCCGCGCGCCGATCCAGCGCGTTCGCCAGGACGCGGCTGCGGAGCGCCTCGATGCGGACCTGATGCCAGAGCGCTCCCCAGGCTCCCTCGGGATAGGGGCCGAGGTCGATGCCGCCGGGGGGAGGCGGCGGATCCGCTTCGATGCGGAACTCGGTGCGCCAGCTCCCCGGCAACGGGAGCAGCGCCTCGAAGACATAGTCGAAGGGGAAGCGGTAGCCGAGCGGGCTGTCGAGGGGCACGACGCGCCCGCCGACCCGCTGCCCGTCGCGGTACCACTCGAGGTGGGTGTCCAGCCCGCGCGGAGTCGCGACGCGGACGTCTCGATGGCCCATCGGATGACCGTCGATCCAGATCTCGCCGGCGTCCTCGGCGGTGGTGACGCGCATCTCGCGAACGCCACAGCTCGGCCCGCAGCAGAGCAGCGCGAGCGCGAGGAGCACCTGCGCGGCGCGAGAGGAGCGATCGAGAGGTCCGGAGAATGAGCCAGTCATCGAAGATCTCTCGCCCCCTCGGCCGCCGGCAAGGCGGGCCGAGACAGGGGAAAGATGGCGGAGAGGGCGGGATTCGAACCCGCGGTGCAACTTTTGATCGCACACCTCATTAGCAATGAGGCGCATTCGGCCACTCTGCCACCTCTCCGCAGCGAGGGGCGGCGAGGCTTATACCACGCGCGGCGGGGGGGCTCAACGAGCGAACTCGAGGCAAGTGTTCGGGGAGGAACTACCGCGGGCGCGTCGCGCTGCGCGCTCGTCGGGTGGGGCGCGTACGGAGGGTGAGGGATTCGAACCCCCGGATCCAGTGACGGATCAGCGGTTTTCAAGACCGCCGCAATCGGCCGCTCTGCCAACCCTCCCGGCGGGCACGCGCGCCTCGCGGGAGCCGCGGGCGCCCGCGGGGCAGTTCAACGCGCCGACCCCGGGCGGTCAAGCGCCCTTGGAAACGGAGTCCAGCACTTCTTCCGAGACGAGGATCGCGCAGCGGTAGCGCGTCGCCAGCGCGATCGCGTCGGAAGGGCGGGAGTCGATCTCGAGCTCCTCGTCCTCGCGCTGGATCACGAGGCGCGCGAAGAAGGTCTTGTTCTCGAGGTCGTTGATCAGAACGCGCTTCAGATAGCCGCCGAGGCGCTCCATCACCGTCGCGAGCAGCTGGTGCGTGAGCGGCCGGGGGGTCTTCTCGCCTTCGACCTGCCGCCAGATCTCCTGCGCCTCGAACGGCCCGATCACGATCGGGAAGCTTCGTTCGCCCTCCTTCTCGCGCAGGTAGATCAAGCTCTGCTCGGCATTGTCCTGCAGGATGACCTTGGCCAGCAGCATCTCGATCATGGCTCGGCGGCACCTCGGGCGCGCGGTTGCCCGCGCATGATATCTTCCGCCGCTCCTCGAGCGAGGTTCAGGCGAAGATGGCGGCGCGCTCTCCGCGCGCTCGCGTGGCGCTCCGCATGCCCGAGCGCCCGCGCGCGGCACACAAAGGCGACTTCGGTCGCATCCTGATCGTGGCGGGCTCGGCGTCGATGCCGGGGGCGGCGGCGCTCTGCGCGCTGGCGGCCCTGCGCTCGGGCGCCGGGCTCGTGACCTTGGCGGCCGGCGCGAAGGTCCTCGATCGCGTCGCCGGTCGCGTCCTCGGCGCGACCTTCCTCGAGCTGCCGTCCATGCCGGATGGCACGCTCGCCGAAGCCGCGGCCGAGCGCGTGCTGGCGCGCGCGGAGGAGTTCGATGCCGCCGCGCTCGGGCCCGGTCTCGGCCGAGGGCGCGGACCGCTCGCCGTGGTGGAGAGGCTCTTCCCCGAGCTCCCGTGCCCGACCGTCGTCGATGCCGATGCGCTGAACGAGCTCGCCGAGGCCCCCCGGATCCTCGAGATGCCACGCCGCGGGCGGCGCATCCTGACGCCCCATCCCGGCGAGATGACTCGGCTCTTGGGCGCGCGCGTCGCCCTCGGGAACGAGCCGGTCGCGCGCGAGCGCGCGTGCGCGGCTCTCGCTTCGCAGACGAAGACATGCGTCGTGCTGAAAGGCGCGGGAACGGTGATCCGCGAAGGCGAGCGCGCGTTCACCGCGACCACCGGTAACCCGGGGCTCGCGAAGGGCGGCACGGGTGATGTCCTCACCGGCATCCTCGCCGCGCTCGCCGCGCGGAAGGAGCTCGATGCCTTCGATGCGGTGTGTCTCGGCGTGCATGCGCACGGGCTCGCCGGCGACCTCGCCGCGGCGGAGCTCGGCGAGGACGGCATGATGACCGAGGACCTGCTCTTCTTCCTGCCGCACGCGTGGCGCACGCTGGCCGAAACGTCGCACTGAGTCGCACCGCAGGTCGAGCGGCGCTCGCGCTGCTCGCGCTCTCGGCCGTGGCTCGAGCTCAGCAGCCCGCTTCCTCGCCGCTCTTGGAAGAGGCGCTCGCCGCGCTGCGCGATCCGCTGGACGTCGCTCGTCGCGAGCACGGGCTGCGGCGGCTCCTGCACGGCGCTGGTGGCGCCGAGCTCCTGCGCGTGATCGCGGGCGATCCGCGCGAAGGCTCCGAAGCGCGTCGACTCGCCTCGCGCGGAGTCGCGTTGCTCGACAGCACGGCGGCGCTGGAGCGCTGGTGCGAGCTGGCTCGCAGCGGCTCGCGTCGCGCGCGCCGCGAAGCCGCGCTGCGCCTCGCGTTCGATGCGACGAGCAGCGGCCGCGAAGCTCTGCTCTCGCTCGGGCGCGACGCCTACGACGATGTCCGCTCCGCCGCGCTCGGCGCATGGCGCGCGCGCGCCGGCCCGCTCGAGCTCGACGGCGCGCTCCCTCCGGCGAGCTACGCGCCGCTCGCTCGCGCTTGGGTGGCGCTCCTGCCTTGGCACGACGGACGCGCGTGCGCGGCGATCGCGGCGCTCGCCGATCGCGAGCTCGCAGAGGAGCTCTATCGCCGCATCGCGCGCGAAGGCCTGCCCAAGGGCTGCGGAGCGGAGCTGCTCGGCTCTGCGCTCGGAGCTGGGCCGCACGCGGTCTTCGATCGGCGGCGCGCGATCGCGTTCCTCGCGGACGGCGCGAAGGCCGAGCTCGACCTCTTCGCTCCGCTCTTCGAGTCGGAGGAGGGCGCCGATGCGTTCGGCGAGCTCGATCGGGCCGTACTGCTGCGCTGCGTTCACGCCGGCGCGCGCTTGTGGCGACCCGTGGAGCGGATGCGCTCCGCGACGCGCGATCGCATCGCTTGGCTGCTGCCGGTGTGGCCGTGGCTCGTCGAGCGCGCGCAGCGCGAGCAGATCCTGCGCGAGCACATCAACGGCGCGCTCGCCGAGGAGCTCGCGCAGGTCCTCCCGCAGGATCCCGAGCTCGAAGGCTACGCCGATGGCACCTTGCACGAGCTCTACGACCGCGCGCGGAGCGCGGCGGTGCGCGGACATCTCCTCCGCGCGGCGCTGCGCCTGCCGACGCACTTCGAGCTCGTGCTCTCGCGAGCCCTCTCCGACGAAGAGCCGCTGCTGCGCGAGCTCGCGATCGGCTGGGTCCTCGAGCGCGCGGCGTTCGATCTCGCGATCGCGTGCGCGGCGCGCGAATCCTCTCCGGTCGTGCAGATCCGCGTCGCGACGAGCCTCGGCGCGGCTCTCGAGCGCGCGGGGCGCGGCGACGAAGCGCGTGCGCTCGCGCTGCGGTGGGCGGGAAGTGCCGAGCCCGCGACGCGCCGGCTCGCGCTGCACCTGCTGGGCGCGATCGAGCCCGACGAGAGCGCGCTGCGCGCGGCTCGCGAGCTGTGGGCGCGCACGCCGCTCGCCGACGGCGAGCGCAGCGACGTTCACGCGCTGCTCGCGCGCTTCCCCGCCGCGCGCGCCGAGCTGCTCGCCGGTCTCGCCGAGCTCTCCGCCACGGACGCCGGGCGCGCGCGCGATCGCGTCGCCGAGCTCTCGTTGCGGGCGTTGGCCCTGCAGCCGCAGGAGGAGCAGGGCTTCGCGCTGCCCGTTCGCGGCGAGCTCGCGTGCCGCCGCGCGCAGCGCGGCGATCTCGCGGCGGCCGCGTTCCTGCGCGAGCACTTCGACGCGCTGCCCGACGAGCTCGCGCTGCGCGCGCTCGACGCCATCGCCGCGGTGGCTGACGCGGAGAGCTGGCGCTTCTTGGAGCGCCTGCGCGAAGCCGGTCGATTCGATGCCGACGTGCTGCTCGAAGCCGCGGCTCCGTTGCGCGCGCTGCCCGAGGTCGAGGTCGCGCTGCAGCGCGCGCTCCGCGCGGACGATCCCCAGCTCCGCCAAGCGGCCTTGCGCGGGCTCGGGCGCGCGGGCCCCGAAGGCCAGCGCGTGCTGCGGGCGCTCGCGCGCGCGGAGTTCTCGAGCGGCGATCTCACCGCGTGGGTCGAGTCGCTCGACGCTGCGCCGGAGAGCACGGCGGTGCTCGCCGAAGCCGTCGCCGATGCGTGCGCGAGCTCCGTCCTGGGAGGCGAGGACCGCGTGCGCCCCGAGCTCTCGCGCGCGCTGCTGCGCCTCTCCGAGCGCGAGGAGGTCGGAGACCGCGCGCTCGAAGGCGCGCTCGCGCGTGCTCTCGACCGCGGGGCGCTCGACGGCGTCTCGACCCAAGCCTTGCGCGCGCTGGTCGCGGCGCTCGAGGAGCGCGCGCCGCGATCCGCGCGCCGCATCGCCGCGTGGGCGCTCGCGACCGGCGAGCCCGAAGCGGAACTCGTCCACCGCACGGCACTCCTGCTCGCTGCCGATCCCGCGCGCTCGCGCGCCTCCTCGCTGCTCCATCTCTCGCTCTGGCTCGCCGCGCGCGACGAGCTCGAGTCCGCCTCGGCGCTGTCGGCCCGCGAGCGGACCGAGCTCGAGCTCGCCGAAGGCTCGCAGCTGCCGGTGCTCGCACGGACGCTGGAGCTCCTCGCGACGGTCGACGCCGCGCTCGAGCGCGGAGCTCCCGAGGAGGCGCACGCGCGCTTCGAGCAGGCGGTGGCGGCATCGTTCTTCGATGCGCGCGCGCGCGCGGCGGTGCAGGCCTTCGGCTCTGCCCGCGCGCCGCTCCGCGAGCGCGCCGAGAAGGAGCTCCGGCGTTGGCGCGAGGTCGGCTATGCTGCCGCGCCGACTGCTTCGAGCGGCCCATTGCAGGGCTTGGAAGCGCGGATCGTCGCCCCGCGTTGATCGCGCTTCGCGCTCGAACGCGCGCCACCGGAAACTCACGCCATGGAACTCAGCCCGCGCGAACGCAAGTCCCTCATGTCCCGCACGCATGCGCTCGAGCCGCGCGTGCGCATCGGCGGCAAGGGCCTCAGCGATGCGGTGCTCGCCGAGGCCGAGAAGATCCTCAGCCGCGAGCCCCTGATGAAGGTCCAGCTCCCCGGAGATCGCGAGATGCGCCACGCGCTCGCTCTGGAGCTCAGCACGCGCCTGGGTGCGGGGCTCGTGGGCGAGGTCGGGAAGATCGCGGTGCTCTATCGGCCGCCGACGGAGACGGAGCGCGCGAGCGACGCCGAGGGCGCGGACGAGGACGCGTAGGGCGTCACCGTCGCGCTCGGCGCCGACGAGCCGCAGCTCGAGGTGCTGCCGGATGCGAGCTCCAGGAATGCGCGGTGCACGCGCAAGTCGTGCGTGAGCTCGGGGTGGAAAGTCGCCGCCATCGCGCGTCCCTCGCGCACCCAGACGGGCCGACCGCCGACCTCGGCCAGCACCTCGACGCGCGGGCCGACGCGCTCGAAGACGGGCGCGCGGATGAAAAGGCACTCCAGGCCCTCGAAACCGGGAGCCGTGCTCTCCGCGGGGGCGAGGAAGGAGTCGATCTGCCGACCGTAGGCGTTGCGGCGCACGCTGATGTCCAGCACGCCGAGGCCCGCGCGATCGGGTCCCAAGATCTCGCGCGCGAGGAGGATCGCTCCCGCGCAGGTGCCGAAGACCGGCTTCCCTTCCGCGAGCCAGGCACGTAGCGGCTGCTCGAGCTCCAGCACCTCCAGCAAGCGCCAGAGCGTCGTCGATTCGCCGCCGGGGATGACGAGCGCGTCGGCGCGGGCGAGCTGGACGCGCGAGCGCACCTCGCCGCAGCTCGCGCCGAGACGCTGGAGCTGCGTGAGGTGCGCATGGAAATCGCCTTGCAGCGCGAGGACGCCGATGTGCATCGGAGGGCTCCGGTTCTCGTTCGTTGCCGTCGGCCTACCAGCCGCGCTCCTGCAGGCGCTCGCTCGGCGCGAGCTTCGACATCTCGATGCCGGCCATCGCGCGACCGAGGTCCATCGAGACCTCGACCAGGATGTCCGGATCCTCGAAGCGCGCGGTGGCCTTCACGATCGCCGCGGCGAGGCGCGCGGGGTTCTCGGACTTGAAGATACCGGAGCCGACGAAGACCGTCTCCGCGCCGAGGCGCATGCAGAGCGCCGCATCCGCGGGCGTGGCGATGCCGCCGGCGGCGAAGTTGGGCACCGGGAGCTTCCCGCGCTTCGCGACGTCCTTCACCAGCTCGTACGGCGCGCCGAGATCCTTCGCCGTCGTCATCAGCTCGTCGTCGCGCAGCGTCGTCAAGCGGCGCATCTCCGAGGTCAGCGTGCGCAGATGGCGCACCGCTTCCACGATGTTGCCGCTGCCGGCCTCGCCCTTCGTGCGCATCATCGCCGCACCTTCGCCGACGCGTCGCAGAGCTTCGCCGAGATTGCGGCAGCCGCAGACGAACGGCACGCGGAAGGCGTGCTTGTCGACGTGGTACTGATCGTCGGCCGGGGTCAGCACCTCGCTCTCGTCGACGAAGTCGACGCCGAGCGCCTGCAGCACCTCGGCCTCGACGAAGTGGCCGATGCGGCACTTCGCCATGACGGGGATCGAGACCGACTCCTGGATCGTCCGCACGATGCGGAGGTCGGCCATGCGCGCGACGCCGCCTTCCTTGCGGATGTCGGCGGGAACGCGCTCCAGCGCCATCACGGCCACGGCTCCGGCGTCCTCGGCGATCTTCGCCTGATCCGCCGTGGTGACGTCCATGATGACGCCGCCCTTCAGCATCTCGGCCAGGCCGATCTTCGTACGGAGGTCGACGGGGCCATCGCGCAACCAGTCTTTCATCGCAGGGATCCTCGTTTCTTCGTGGCGGTCTTCTTCGGTGGAATCAGAGGCGTTCCGAGGCGGCGCGGCGTCCTCGCGGAGGCCGCTCCGCGTGGGCGCTAGAGCACGGGCATCGCGCTCGCCGGCGAGCGGAAGCCGATCGCGCGCCGCGCGCCGTCGAGCGCGCGCGCCAAGCGCTGCAGACCGGGCTCGATGCGCTCGACATCGACGCGCGACAACGAGAGCCGCAGGCAGGTGCGCTCCGGCGGCGTGTCGTAGAAGAGCTCGCCCGGGGTGTAAACGACCCCTTCGCGAGCGGCATGGCGCTGGAGGCGCGGCGCATCGACGCTCTCCTCCAGCTCGACCCACACGCCGTAGCCTCCGTCGGGAGCGGTCCAGCGCGCGCGTCCGGCGAAGTGGCGCTGCAGCGCTTCCTGCGCCGCGGCGTGCTTCTGCGCCAGCGAGCGGCGGAGCACTTCGAGGTGGCGCTCGTAGGCGCCCGTCGCGACGAACTCACCCAGCGCGGCCTGGATCAGGGTGCCGCCTCCGAGATCGAGGGTGCGCTTCAGCTGCGCGATGCGCGCGAGCAGCGCCGGCGCGGCGTGGATCCAGCCCACGCGCACGCCGGGGAAGAGCCCCTTCGAGAAGGTCCCGAGGTGGATCACGTGGCGTGCGCCCGGATGGGCGGCGAGCGCTAACGGAGTCGTGCCGCGGAAGCGCAGCTCGTGCTCGAAGTCGTCCTCGACGAGCGGCACGCCGGCGCTGGCTGCGGCTTCGACCAAGGCACGGCGCGTCTCGGGCGCCTGCGTCGTGCCGGTCGGGTTCTGGAACTCCGGCATCGTGTACAGCAGGCGCGGGCGATCCGCGCGCAGGAGCTCCTGCAGATGAGCGACGCTGGGGCCGCGTTCGCCGAGCGGCAGCCCGGCGACGCGCAGGCCGAGCCCGCCGAAGATGTCGAGCGCTTGATGGTAGGTCGGGCGCTCGCACGCGACGCGCTCGCCGCTCGAGGCCAGCGATTGCGCGACGAGGCTGAGCCCCTGCTGCGCGCCGTTCACCAAGAGCACGTCGGCGGCTTGCGCCGCGATGCCGCGAGAGCGCAGCCGCTCGGCGATCCACGAGCGCAGGCCCTCGTCGCCCGCCGGGGGACCGTACTGCAAGAGCTCCGCGCCGCGGAGCGCGAGCGCGCGATCGACGGCGTGGCGGAAGCCGTCGACGTCGAAGAGGCGCTCGTCGGGAACACGTCCGCTGAAGTCGATCGCGTCCGAGCCGACCTCCGGCCATGCCGCGCGCGAGCGCGCGCGCTCGAAGAGTCGCTCGACGGCCGCCGTGCAGAGGCTGCGCTCCGCTCGCGGCTCGGCGCTCGCGCGAACGACGCCGTCGCGAGCCGCGCTCTCGGCGGCGGTGCCGGGCGGCTGCGCCGCGACGAAGCTACCTTGGCCCACGTGGCTGCGGATCCAGCCCTCGTCTTGCAGGTGCCGGTAGGCGAGCTGCACGGTGATCCGATTCACGCCGAGCTCCTGGGCGAGCTCACGCGTCGCCGGCAGGCGTTCGCCGGGCGACCGCGCGCCCGAGCGGATCGAGGCGACGAGATCCGCGGCGATCTGGCGATACAGCGGAGCGTCGGCGTCGCGGTCGAGAAGGATGGATCGGTCCAATGGGAGATCCCGAAGGATTGGACGGCCATCCATAGCGACAATGGACGCGTGCTGCAAGCCCTCTGCGAGGAAATGGCCTGCTGTGACGGCTGATTGGAGGCATCCAATCCGCAGCGGGCCCCGCGAACCCCGTCCGTCGCTCGCCGTTCTCGGTGCTTCGGCCTATCCTCGCGCGGCTGCGCCTTCGAGGTACGCGTTCCCGATGAGCTCACTCTGCACTTGGCTGTCGCTCCCTGCGACGCTCGCCGCCTTGCTCTCCGTCTCCCAGGATCCTCCGCCGGAGCGCCAGGGGCCCGTGCCGGGCAACCCCGGAGCGCGCGGCGACGAGGCGTGGCGCCGCTTGGGCCAGCATCGCGAGGACGTCGCGACACGCGAGAGCGATCCCGCGCGCGTCGCCTCGGAAGCGCAGGCCGCCGAGGTCCGCGCCGCTCTCGTCGCCTCGCTCGCGAAGGCTGGCGTGACCCTCGATCTCGAAGCAGAGGAGCTGCGCTTGCAAGCGCGGATCGGCAGTCCTCGCATGCCGCTCGAGTTCCTCCTCGTGAACGATCGCGGCGCGGAGCACGAGAGTCTGCTCGTCACGGGCGCGCGTCCCTCGGCGATCACGACCGCGGTCCATCTCCTCGGGTTGAAGCCCGGTCGCAACGTGAGCTGGGTCGAGCGCGAGCCCTTCCCGACCGAGGACGAGGTGCGCTCCGGCGCGCGCACGCACGACATCCTCGCGCCCGAGGGCGACGGCCTCTTCGTCTACGTCTCTTGGGAGGAGAACGGCCGGCGCCGCAGCTATCGCGCGGAGGACCTCGTCGTCACCGAGCACGACGGGCGCGTCATGCCGTACACCTCGTGGGTCTTCCTCGGCTCGCGCTTCGTGAAGCCCTCCGCCAAGGACCCCGAGTACTTCGCCGCCGATGTCGAAGGCGACGTGATCTCCATCTGCTACTTCGCCGGAGGAGCGCAGGTGTTCACGAACCCGCACCCGTTGGCGCTGCGCCCGATCTTCTGGCCCAACCACACGCTCGTGCCGGAGCGCGGCACGGCCGTGGAAGTCGTCCTCACGCGGCGCGAGCGCGAAGCGACGGCGCGCTGAGGCGCGCTTCGTCGACGTCATGCGGAACGCGCGCGCCATCTCCCCGGCGGCGGGCGAGCTCGTGCGCGAGCTGCGCCGCTCGGCGGCGCCGTGGCGCCGCCGAGCGCTGCAGGAGCTGGCGCTCCTCGCGCTGGCGCTCTCTCTCGCGCTCGCTTCGTGCGCCTGGTGGAGCCCGGCGCTCGCGGCGCTGCTCGGCGCGGTGGCGCTCGGCGGAACGGCACGCGAGCTGCGCCGCTCCACCGAGCGCAGCTGGAGCGAGATCGAGCGACGGCTCGCCTGCGACGGCGCGCTCGGCGCGGCGCTGGAGTGCGCGCACGAAGCGCCGCTCGGCGCGCTCGCCGCGCGCGATCTCGTGCGTCGTCTGCGCTTGGCGACCTTTCCCGCCACGCTGAGCGTGCGCCCTGCGTGCTGGCTGGTGCTCGGCGGCGCGCTCTTCGCCGCGGCGGCGACTCTCGGCGTCGCGACCGAGCGCGAGCGGCAAGGCGCGGCACTGCTCGCGCTGGCGGCTTCGGAGGCTCTCGCGGATACGAGCGCGGCCTCCTCCGCGGCGAAGGACGCGTCGAGCGAGGCCGAGCTGGCGCGCGAGGCCGCGGCGCTCCGCGCGCAACGGGACGCCGGCGCGCTCGAGGGCGCGGAGTTCGCCGAGCGGATGGAGCGCTTGAGCAAGAGCTACGCTCGCCCGCGTGCCGACAGTAGCATGTCGCGCCCCGCGACCGCGGCGGACGCGTCCCAACGCGGAGCCCACGGCGGCTCCGATGCGTCCGCCCCCGGCGCAGCGACGGGCCCTGCCGCCGATGCCTCGAGCTCGGGTGCGGGAGGGGCCCACGCGGGGAACACGGCGTGGGCCGAGCTGCCCGAGCGCTACCGGCGCTGCGTGGCTCGCTACTTCGGGAGGCGTGATTGAACGCGCAGCAAGGCGCACAGCCGCGGCGGATCGGTGTCTGGGTGATCGGTGCGCGGGGCGCGGTCGCGACCTGCGCAGCCTATGGTGCCGCGGGCCTGGCCGCGCTGCGCCTCGAGCCCCTCGGCCTCGTCAGCGAGGATCCGAGCTTCGCCGGTCTCGGTCTCGCGCCTTTCGATGCGCTCGTCTTCGGCGGACACGAGGTCCGTCCGGGCACGCTGCGCGAAGCCGGCGTCGAGCTCGTGCGCGCAGGGATCCTACCCGCGGCGCTGCTGGAGGAACTCGAGGCCGAGGCTCGGGCGATCGATGCGCGCGTTCGTCCCGGGATCGTGCAGCGCTGCGAGGCGGAGCTCGTCGGCGCCTGCGAGTCGAGCGGCGAGCGTGGCCTCGCCGCCGTCGAGCGTCTGCGCGCCGATCTGCGCGCGTTCCGCGCCGCGGAGCGCTTGGAGCGCGTGGTTGTGGTGCATCTCGCGAGCGCAGAAGCCGGCGCGGCATGCCCGAGAGAAGCTCTGGACCCGACGAGCTGGCGCACCGCGCTCGAATCGGGAGCCGAGCTGCCGGCGTCGCTGCTCTATGCCTGCGCCGCGATCGAGGAGCGCTGCCCCTATCTCAACTTCACGCCTTCGATCGGCGCGAGCGCGCCAGCCTTGCTCGCCCGCGCGCACGAGCTCGGCGTGCCGCTCGCGGGGCAGGACGGCAAGACGGGCGAGACGCTCCTGAAGACCGTGCTCGCGCCGATGTTCGCCAAGCGCCGCCTACGCGTCCTCGGCTGGCATGGCTACAACATGCTCGGCAACCGCGACGGACGCGTGCTCACCGATCCCGACCACAAGGCCGCGAAGGTGCGCAACAAGGACCGCGTGCTGAGGGAGCTCCTCGGCGATCCCGCGCTCCACTCGCACGTCTCGATCGACTTGCTGCCGTCGCTCGGCGACTGGAAGACCGCGATGGACTTCGTGCACTTCGAGGGCTTCCTCGGCGCGCGCATGTCGCTGCAGTTCACCTGGACCGGCAGCGATTCGGCGCTCGCCGCGCCGCTGGTCCTCGATCTCGTGCGCTTTCTCGATCTCGCCGCGCGGCGCAACGAGAGCGGGCCGATCACCGCGCTGGCGCCGTTCTTCAAGGCGCCGCTCGGCGGTGGGGACCACGACTTCTCGGCCCAGCACGAGCGCTTGCTCGCCTGGGCCCGCGGCGCGAGCTGATCGCCCGACGCGATCGCTAGCGCGAGGCTCAGCTCGCGGCGACCTCGGTCCCCCCGGCTTCCTCGGTGGGGACGGCGCCCTTGCCGCGCCCGTGCATCAGCGTGAGCCCGCCGACCCAGAAGAAGCCGATCATGAACAGGCTGAGCAGCGCGCCCGAGACCCACAGCTGGTGCCAGAAGGCGATCGCCACGACGACCACGAAGTAGGCGCCCATGCCGAGCTCGACGAGCGTCAGCAGGTTCTTCAGCTTGAAGCTCGAGACGTAGCGCGAGCCGCGCCAGCCGTGCTTCTGCGCGTCGCCGTTGCCGAGCGCGTGCTTCGGCGTGCGCACGAACGGGGACTCGTGGCCGAAGAGCGCTTCGAGCACCGCCCGCGTGTTGTTGATGCACATCCCGATGCCCAGCGCGAGCACCAGCGGGAAGTACCACAGCCGGCTCTTCCAGTCCTTGTAGCCCTCGTACTGCGAGACGGCGTAGAACCAGATCACCGACACGCTCGCCGCCATGAAGAGGCTCATGTCGAAGAAGTAGCCGAGCTCCCAGTCGCCCATGCGGATGCGGACCAGCATCATCGGCAGCATGAGCATCGAGAGCAGCACCATCAGCAGGTAGCAGAAGTTCCCCGTGAGGTGGAAGAAGGCCTCGAGCTTGATGCGAAACGGCAGCTCGGCGTTCATCACCGGCTTGAAGAGCTTCAGGCAGGTCTGCGTCTGGCCCTTCGCCCAGCGGTGCTGCTGCGTCTTGAACGCCGCCATCTGCGCCGGGAGCTCGGCGGGGGCGGTGAGGTCGTCGAGATAGATGAAGCGCCAGCCCTTCATCTGCGCGCGATACGAGAGGTCCATGTCCTCCGTCAGCGTGTCGTGCTCCCAGCCGCCCGCCTCCTCGATGGCGCGCTTGCGCCAGATCCCGGCGGTGCCGTTGAAGTTGAAGAAGCGTCCGGAGCGGAAGCGCGCCGGGCTCTCGACCACGAAGTGGCCGTCGAGCAGCACGGCCTGCGCGCGGGTGAGCAGCGAGTAGTCGCGGTTGAGATGGCCCCAGCGCATCTGGACGAGGCCGACTTCCTTCTTCGTGAAGTGGTGCACCGTGCAGCGCAGGAAGTCGGCATCCGGGACGAAGTCGGCGTCGAAGATCGCGACGAGCTCTCCCTTCGCGTGCTTCAAGCCGTTCTCGAGCGCTCCGGCCTTGTAGCCGGTGCGGTCGGTGCGGTGGATGAGCGTGATGTCGAGGCCCTTCGCCTTCCACTCCTCGACCTTGCGCCCGGCGATCTCGGTCGTGTCGTCCGTGGAGTCGTCGAGCACCTGGATCTCGAAGCGGTCGCGCGGGTAGTCCAGCCCGGCCACGCAGTCGATCAGGCGATCGACGACGTAGCGCTCGTTGAAGATCGGCAGCTGGATCGTGACCTTGGGGAGGTCCTGATCGGCGAAGCGCTGCTCCGGAACCTGCGCGCGCTGCTTGCGGTAGCGGTACAGCATGTACACCAGCACATAGCGGTGGCAGCCGTAAGCGGCGAGGACGAGCAGGGTCGCGAAGTACGCGACGAAGATGATCTTCTCGAACACAGGCGCGACTCCGAGGCACGGCGACGAAAGGCCTCCCGGCTCTGCGCCTGGAAGGACATCCCTCGCGATGCTAGGAAGACGTGGCGCTCCAGCGGCCGCCGAGGCGGCGCGCCTCTCGCGCGCGATCGCGGGGTCGGGTGCCGGGGGTGACCGGCGCCCATCTCCGCGGGAAAAGGGCAGCCATCCTAGGGGCGGGGTGGGCGGTGTCAACGCGCCCGGTCGTCCCCCGTTCCTCGAGGCCGACAGGCTTGCAGCTCGCCGACTACCAGTTCGAACTCCCCCCCGAGCTCATCGCTCAGGAACCCGTCGAGCCCCGCGATGCCGCGCGTCTCCTGCTCGCGCCGCCGGACGGGGGAGCCGTGGAGCACCGAGTCTTTCGCGAGCTACCCGAGCTGCTCCGGGAGGGCGACCTCCTGGTGATGAACGATACGCGGGTGGAGCCCGCGCGCTTCTACGGCCGGCGGGCGACGGGCGGCCGGGTGGAGCTCCTTCTGCTGCAGCGCGAAGGCGCTCGCGCGCGGGCGCTCACGCGCTCGCGGCGCAGCTTGCGCCCCGGGGAGCTCGTGCCCTTGGACGGCGGCACGCTCCTCGCGCGCTTCCTCGCGCGCGGCGAGGACGGCGCCGCCGAGGTCGAGCTCGAGCTCGCGCCGGGGGCGAGCTCGACGCTCGAGGAGGAGCTCCGACGCACGGGGCACGTGCCGCTCCCGCCGTACATCCACCGCGGCGAGGACGGCGATCCTCGCGAGACGAGCGACCGCGAGCGCTACCAGACCGTCTACGCGCGCAGCCCGGGCTCGGTGGCTGCGCCGACCGCCGGCCTGCACTTCACTCCGGAGCTTCTGGAGCGCCTGCGTCAGCGCGGTGTCGCAAGCGCCTTCGTGACGCTGCACGTCGGCCGCGGGACCTTCGAGCCCATGCGCACGGAGCGCGTCGAGGAGCACCGCATGCACGCCGAGTGGGGCGAGCTCTCTGCGGAGACGGCCGAACGCATCGCGGCGACGCGCGCGAGCGGCGGACGGGTGATCGCCGTCGGCACGACGAGCGCGCGCGTGCTCGAGAGCGCGCGCCGCGCCAGCGGCGCGGCTCGGCCATGGAGCGGGTGGACCGAGCTCTTCCTGAAGCCCGGCGACGAGGTCGCCGCCTTCGATGGCTTGATCACCAACTTCCACCTGCCGCAGAGCACGTTGCTGCTGCTCGTCGCCGCGCTCATCGGTCGAGAGCGGCTCTTCGAGCTCTATCGCCTCGCGATCGAGCGCGGCTACCGCTTCTACAGCTACGGCGACGCCATGCTGGTCTGGCCGCCCCGCTGAGCTTCGCGGGCCGCGAACGAAATCGCTTCCCTTCGGAAAAGACTGCGCTCCGCAATGAACGGAGGCGTGTGTCGATCTTTCCGGAGCAGGCAAGTCCGCTCCCCCCGGAATTCTGCCCGGACTTGCATGGCGTCCTCGGAGAGAACGGAACCATGCACACACAGCGGGGCTTCTCCTTGCTGGAGACGACGGCCTTCGGCGCCGTGATCGCGATGGTCGCGACCGGCATCCTCTCGGCGCTGCCGGGAGTCATGGCCGCGAACCATCAGGCCCACCTCCTTCAGCAGTCCAACGCGCTTCTGCGGCACGTACAAGCCGAGATGAGCGAGGTCGGGTGGGAGAACCTCGTCGCCCTGGACGGCGCGGTGCTCGATCACGAGGCGCTCCAGGGCTCGCCCGTGGAGGACCTCACGCGATTCGAAGCGCGGCTCTCGATGATCGAAGTGTCGACTACGATGCGTCAGGTGCGTGTCGACATCATCTATCTGCCGCCGTCCCACAGCGGCAGTGAACGCGAGCGCCTGATGGCGAGCGGCATCACGAGGAGGGCCCGTCGATGAAACTCCTCCCCTTCGTGAAGCGGCGCTCCCGAAGAGCCGCCGTCGAATGCGGCATGACGATGATCGAGGTGGCGATCTCGGCCTCGATCTTCGCCATCATCTCGGTCGGCGCCGTGGTCTTCTTCCGCGGCACGATGAAGTCGATGGACGAGACCGCGCAGGGCGCGCGCGTGATGAACGTCGCGACCTCGGGAATCACCTTCCTCCAGCGCGACTTCGCGATGTCCACGCCGAGTCGAATCTGGGTGGAGGCGAGCTGTCCGTGCTACGACGAGGTGCGCTTGCAAGTGCCTGTGGACCTCGACGCGTCGGGCCCGGTCTGGGGCGCCGTCAGCGCGCGCCCCATCGAAGTGAACGAGGAGCCGCGCCAGCGCCATCCGGGCTGGAAGGTCCGCTATCACGTCGAGGGCTCCATGCTCGTTCGCGACATCGTGGACGACGAGGACGAGCCGGTCGCCGGCACGGCGATCGTGATCGCTCGGGATCTCCTGCCCTATGAGGCCGTCGCGCGCCTCTTCGGCACGGGAGGCGGACAGACGCGCGGGGGCACGACCAGCACGCAGCCGCGGGTCCCGAAGATCTTCCGCATCTGGCAGCCGGATCCAGGAGACGCGCCGCGAATCTACGCCGGCGTGATCACCACTGCGGTGCCGATCTCGGACGGCAACGGACAGATGAAGCTCGGGCCTTGGAACGAGCACCGAACCACTCTGCGAGCGGAGAGGAATTGAGATGAGAACCAGAGCCATACGACGCGTCGGAGAGCAGGGCTCCATCCCCTTGATGATGGCCGTCTCCGTCGCGCTCACCGTCGGCGGCTTCGTCGCCACCGTGATGACGGTGACGTCGAACGAGGTCTTCAAGGCGCGCCAGGAAAGCTACCGCATCCGCTCCGAGATGATCGCCGACCTCGGTCTCGAGGAGGGCGTCGCCTGGGTGCATCGCGCGCAGCGCCTCGCTTCGTTGAACTCACCGTTCGCGGCGTTCGACTCGCTGAGCGAGGACGAATGGACGCCGATCGTCGAGGAAGAGGCCGCCGAGAGCGAGGGACAGCGCGTAGGCACCTACTCGGTGTGGGTGCGCCTGCGCCCAGGTAGCTCGGGGAACTCCCTGGCGCGTGACATCGAGATCCGCTCGCTCGGGCGCTTCGATGTCGGCAAGGGCGAACTCGCCTACGACGAAGGCGGGGTCGAGCGGCGCCTCGTCGCACGCTCGGAGATGGCTCCCTCCGAACTCTTCGACTACTCCTACTTCCTGAATAACTGGGGTTGGTTCTACGGCGACTCGATCGTCACCAACGGCAACGTCCGCTCGAACGGTCAGTTCGATGCCGGCGACCGGGCCGCCACGGTGAACGGGACGCCGCGCTACCGCCGCGTCATCAAGAACGGGACGAACTACTCCCTGCAGGACAAGCAGGACGATGGCGGCGTGTACTCCGGGTGGGACATCGTGGGCGTTTCGCGCCTCCGCGGCATGGGTGCTACCGCCGCGAACCAGCACGAGTTCCAGGAGTCGCTGGAGATGCCGAACCTCACCGAGCTCGGCCTCTACGAGAGCCTGGCGAAGTCGAAGAGCTCCACGGTCCGCGTGAGCGAAGGCCTGTCCGCGGCGCGCACGATCAATGCTGTCTACGGCGACGAGAGCGGCGAGAGCGGCAATCTCTACCTCGTCGGCACGGCCGCGAAGCCGATCGTCATCAGCGGGCCGATCGTGGCGCGCGGGCATGTCTTCATCAAAGGGGTCGTGAGCGGTCAGGGTGCGATCTACGCCGGTGGCAACATCTACGTCGGCGACGACGTGACCTACCTCAATCCTCCGACGACCGCCCGGCCGAGCTCCAATGACAAGACCGTCGTCGAAGCGTGGATCTCGGCCAACGCGACTCGGGACACCCTGGGGCTCTATGCTCGCGAGCACATCGTCATCGGGAACCAGACCACGACCGAGTTCCAGAACAACGTGAATCCCTGGCTCAGCAGCACCAAGAACCAGAGCAGGGAAGACGCGGGCAAGGACAACATGCCCAATACCACGAACGGGCGCGATGGCATCGCCGGCACCGACGACGACGACACGCTCGAGGGCAACAACGTCTGGAACGTCGAGCTCTACACCGCCGAGCACGCCGCTCAGGGGCTCATCCCGGAAGGACGCAACGTGGGCGATGCCATCCCCGGTTCGGGTGAGGACATCGACGGCGATGGCAAGTTCGACGGCACGACGACGATGACGGAGCTCGCCATGTCGACCACCGCCTGGAGTGGCACGTGGGGCGGCAACAAGCCCTCCGGGCGCACCTATGCGCAGGAGTCGTCGAACAACATCGCGCGCCTCGACGCGGCGTTCTACACGAACCACACGCTCGCGGCGCGCGTGGTGAACTCCGGCGGCACGATCCAGTGGAACGGGTCGATCGTCGCGCGGAACGAAGCGATCGTCTACACGGCCAGTCGCCTCGAGATGAACCACGACGCGCGCCTCTACGGCGGCGGCGAGCTCTTCCACTACAACCTGCCGAAGAAGTTCCTGCCGATCCGGACGTGGCCGGTCATGTCCTCGGAGAGCGGAGCACAGCCGTGAGGACCATCCCCATGCCCAAGCTCGCGAAGACCTACCTCGCCTGCCTTTGCTTGGTGCTGCTCGCACCGGCGCTGCGCGCGCAGTCCGGCGAGGACGAACCGGAAGAGGATGCGCCGGCGGCCATGGCTCCGGAGGAACCGGCGGCGCCCGACGAGCCCGACTTCCATCCCAACGAAGTCCGCACGATGCGGCCGAAGATCTGGGACGAGCCTTCGGAGGCGAACGGGGTGCTGACGACGAGGAACGCCGTGATCCCTGCGGGATTGAGCCTCGGTCGGGCGCGGCGCGTGGAGAGCGCCCAGGTGGATCAGGAAGAGCTCGCCGATCGGCAGGAGCGCATGCTGGATGGCGAGCGTTTCACGCAGCGTCTGCGCGCGCTGCCATCCGAGGACAGCGAGAGTGAAGCGCGCTCCGAAGCCGAAGTGGCCGAGGCTCGCGCGGGTAGCGAGAAGGGCAAGGGCTCCTCGTTCTTCTCCGTCGTCGGTGGCGTGGCCGCCCTCGCCGGTCTGCTCGCGCTGCTCTGGACGAAGCTCCGCGCGCGCTGAGCGCGCGGAGCCTGCAGCTTACGCGCGCCCGGGCGTGCGTTGAGCCTCGATGCCTCGCCCCGCGTTCCCGCTTTGCGGCGGACGCGGGGCGAGTTCTGCTTCCGCGCTCCAAGCGTGGAGCTGGAAGCCAGCCACGACGCGCTGGATGGCGCCGCGGCGCGAAGGCCGGTCGGGAGTGAGCCCGTGGTGCAGCGAGGCATAGAGCCCGAGCACCTGCGAGAAGAGGATGTCCACCAGCGGACGCAGCTCGTCCTCGATCGCTTCTCCGCCGGCGGCGGCTTCTGCGCCGCTCGTCGTCGCGGGGCCGAAGCTCACGCAGCGCACGCTCTCCGGCAGCTCCGTCGGGCGGAACGGGGCGACGACCGCGAGCCGCGCTCCGAGGCGCTTCGACTCCAGCTCGCGCAGGAAGTCGATCTCGTAGGCGCGCCGGTACGCGCTCGTCGAGAGCGAGCCGATCACGAGCGTGCGCTCGTTCACCGCGCTGAGCGGGCCGTGGCGCACGCCGAGCCACGAGTCCGAGAAGGACGCGATGGCGCCATCCGTGAGCTCGGTGACCTTGAGGCAGGCTTCCTTCGCCGTCGCGCGCAGCGCATCGGCGCCGAGCGCGCAGAGCCGCAGCGGATCTTCGGCGACCAGCGCCTGTGCCAAGGACGGCGCGCGCTCGATCAGGCGCTCGGCGGCTTCGGCGATGCGGTCGATCTGCGCGAGGAAGCACTCGTCGCTCTCGGCCTCCGGGCCGCGCTGCGCGAGGGTGAGACCCGCCACCATCATCGAGGTCACGCTGCTCGTCATCGCGAGCCCGTGATCGTGAGAGGCGGGATGGAGCACCAAGGCTCGGGAGCGCTCGTCCGCGGCGCCGGCGCGCGCGAGCGCGCTCGCGCCGTTGCAGGTGATCGCGAGGTGACGCGCGTGCGGATAGAGGCGCCGCAGCAGCTCGAGACTCGCGATCGCTTCGGTCGTGCCTCCCGAGCGCGAGAAGTGCAGGAACAGCGCGGGCTCCTCGCTCGCGTCGCGCAGGCGCTCGGGCGTCACCAGCACGTCGGTCGAAGCGATGGCGTGCACGGGCTGCGCCAAGCCGCGCGTCATCCACGGCGCGATCGCTTCGCCCAAGAAGTTGGAGCTCCCCGCACCGCAGAGCACCCAGCGCTTGCCGCGCCCGATCGTCGGCGCGAGGAAGCCGGCGAGCTCCGCGCTCGCGAGGACGCGGCGCGCCGTCTCGCGATAGAGCCAGGGCTGCTGGAGGATCTCGCGTGGCAGGCCGACCAGCCCGCGCGCCTCCGCCTGCGCCGCGGGGAGCGCGAGGAGCTCTCCGAGCGGCGTCGAGGATCGCGTGCGCAGGTAGTCTTCGAGCGCCGGCATCTGGCAGTGCTTCTTCTCGCTCACGCGACGGGCTGCGCTTCGATCATCTCGCGGAAGCGCGCGAAGAGGTAGATGCCGTCGTTCGGGCCCGGTCCGGCCTCGGGGTGGTACTGCACCGAGAACACCGGCAGCTTCTTGTGGCGCAGTCCCGACACCGTGCGGTCGTTCAGGTGCATGTGCGTCACTTCGACGTCCGGCGGGAGCGACGCGGGATCGACGGCGAAAGAGTGGTTCTGCGAGGTGATCTCCACCTTGCGCGGGCCGAGCTCCATCACTGGCTGGTTCCCGCCGTGGTGGCCGAACTTCATCTTGAAGGTCTTGCCGCCGAACACGTGGCCGAGGATCTGATGACCGAGGCAGATGCCGAAGATCGGCAGCTGGCCGAGCAGGGCCTGCACCGTGCGGATCGCATGCTCGACGGCCGCGGGATCGCCCGGGCCGTTCGAGAGGAAGAGGCCGCGAGGCTTGCGCGCGAGGATCTCCGCGGCGGTGGTCGTCGCCGGCACGACGGTCACGTCGAAGCCGCTGTCGACGAGGTTGCGCAGGATGTTGCGCTTGATGCCGAAGTCGAGCGCGACGATCGGCAGGCGCTCCTCGTGCCGCGGCGGCATCGGCGGACGGAAGCCCGGCAGATTGCCTTCGGTCCAGTTGTACGGGTGCTCGCAGGAGACGCCGGTCGCGAGGTCGAGCCCGTCGAGCAGGGGGTGCGCGCGCACCTTGCGCAGCAGGCTCTGCGGATCGAGGTCCACCGTGGAGAGGATCGCCCTCAGGGAGCCGCCCGAGCGCACCATGCGCGTCAGGCGCCGTGTGTCGATCCCTTCGATGGCCTGCACGCCTTGCTGGCGGAGGTACTCCGGCAGCGACATCGATGCGCGGTAGTTGCTCGCGATCGGGCTCATCTCGCGAACGATGAAGCCGGACAGGAAGGTGCCGCGCGACTCCATGTCCTCGTCGTTCACGCCATAGTTCCCGATCAGCGGATAGGTCATGACGACCATCTGCCCCTTGTAGGAAGGGTCGGTCAGGATCTCCTGATAGCCGCTCATCGCGGTGTTGAAGACGATCTCGCCACAGGACTCGCCAGGCGCTCCGCAGGAGCGGCCGCGGAAGACGGTGCCGTCCTCCAGCACGAGCAGCATGGGGAGAGCCCGGGCCGATTCTCCGTGGGTGGTGTCTCCTAGGGACATGGGTCTTCGTTCTTCTCCGCTCTGGCTGGAGCTGTGCGCAGGATCTGGGCGGCGGCGTAGCCGGCGCCGAAGCCGTTGTCGATGTTCACCACGGTCACCCCCGCGGCGCAGGAGTTGATCATGGTTAGGAGCGCCGCCAGGCCTTCGAACGCCGCGCCGTATCCGACCGAGGTCGGCACGGCGATGACGGGGCGGTCGAGGAGGCCGGTCAGCACGCTGGGGAGCGCGCCTTCCATGCCCGCGACCGCGATGGCGACGTGCGCGGAGCGGATGCGCTCCAGCACCTCGAGGAGGCGGTGCAGGCCGGCGACGCCGCAATCATAGAAAGTCTCGACGCGGCATCCCAGCGCCTCGGCAGAGACTCGCGCTTCTTCCGCCACCGGAGCGTCCGAGGTGCCGGCGCAGACCACGGCGACCCGGCCGAGCTCGACAGGCGGCGGACCCGACGACAGGACGAACGCGCGGGCGCGCTCGTGCCAGGCGCCCTCGGGGAAGCGCTCGCGCAGCGCGCTCGCCCCTGCCGGGGCGACGCGGGTCACGAGGACGCGCGGCGCGGTCTCGCACAGGTTCTCGACGATCCGCACGAGGTCGCGCGGCTCCTTGCCCAAGCCGAACACGACCTCGGGGAAGCCGCAGCGCAGAGCGCGCTGGCGATCGAGCCGGGCCACGCCGTCGACTTCGGCCGTGCGCAGACGCCGGAGCTGACGCGCCGCTTCGGTGGGGTCCAACGCGCCGCTGCGGACGCGCTTCAGAAGCTCTTCGACGTGCTCGAGATCCATGGCTCGGGGGCGTCCTCCGCGGAGCGCGGCTGGTTCGCGATCGGGGCTCGGGTTCAACGCGGGCAGGCGTCGAGGTCGAAAGGCGCTCGCCGACCTTCCCTGAGCAGGTGGAAGCCGAGGCCCGCGATCATCGCGGCGTTGTCGAGGCAGAGCGGCAGCGAGGGGAAGAAGACCTCTAGCCCGGCGGCACCCGCGCGCTCGCCGAGCACGGCTCGCAGGCGCTGATTGCAGGCGACCCCGCCGCCGACCGCGATCTGCGCAACGCCGCGTTGGCGTGCGGCGAGCAAGCTGCGCTCGACGAGCATGCCCACCACGGCCTCCTGGAAGCCCGCCGCCAGGTGGGGGACGCGCTCCGCCGGCACGGCAGGCCGGTTCTTCCGCGCCACGTTCTGCCCGGCGATGCGATAGAGCATCGCGGTCTTCAAGCCGCTGAAGGAGAAGTCGAGCTCGCGGCCTTTCACGCGGGCCGCGAGGAACGGCTCGCGCGCCGCGTCCCCGCTCCGCGCCGCGCCCTCGATCGCCGGTCCGCCCGGATACGGCAGACCGAGGAGGCTCGCCACCTTGTCGAACGCCTCGCCGGCCGCGTCGTCCATCGTCGACCCGATCTCCTCCAGCACCCCGGGAGCGGTGCAGAGATACAGCGAGGTGTGCCCGCCCGAGACCACGAGGGCCACGAAGGGCGGAGCGAGCCGCGGGTGCTCCATCTGCGCCGCATACACGTGAGCTTGCACGTGATGCACGTCGACGAGCGGCTTGCCGAGCGACCACGCGAGGGCCTTCGCCGCGCTCACGCCGACGAGCAAGCTGCCGATCAAGCCCGGTCGAGCGGTCACCGCGACCGCGTCGATCGCCGCGAGCGAGCCGCTCGCGCGCTCGAGCTCGCGCAGGAGGCGGGGGAGCTGCACGAGGTGGGCGCGCGAGGCGATCTCCGGGACGACGCCGCCGAAGGGGAGATGCTCCTCGTTCTGCGAGTAGAGCAGGCTCGCCTCGATCGCCGTGCCGTCGCGTACGACGGCGACGGCGGTCTCGTCGCAGGAAGACTCGATCCCGAGCACGCGCATGCGAATCGGCTCAGCGCTGGAGGAGCGGGCGCGGCAGGCGCAGCGCCACGGCGGTGGAAGAGTCGAGGAGCTCGAGCGCGGCGAGGACGAGCTGATCCTCCTCGAGGATGCGCTCGTCCAACGCCGGGCGACCGCTGCGGACGGAGAGGCGCTCGACGGCTTCGCGGTGCTTCTCGGGGATGTCGAGGTCGTCCATCCAGGCCCGAACGCGAGCGATCGCGCTCTCTTCGCTAGGGACGAGGAGGTCGGGCAGCAGGCCTCCTCCGTGCGTGCCAGCTCCGCGGCTCTCGAAGTTGCGGCCGAGCGGGGTGAAGTAGTACTCGGTCGTGAGGCGCAGACCGAGCGTGAGACCATCGATCAGCTGCGTGATCTGCTGGGTCGACTGCACGACACCCTTGCCGTAGGTGCGCTCGCCGAGCAGCACGGCAAGGCCGTGGTCCTGGAGCGCGCCGGCGAGGATCTCCGCCGCGCTCGCCGTGGCGCGGTCGACGAGCACGGCCAGGGGGATTCCGGCGAAGCGCGCTTCCGCGGGGATCGCTCGCACGACCTCGGTCTCCAGGCCGCGGCGGCGCTCGCTGACGATCGTGCCGTGGGGGACGAAGAGGCGCGCGCACTCGATGGCGGCGTCGTAGCTCCCGCCGCCGTTCTGGCGCAGATCGAGCACGAAGCTCCGCGCGCCGGCGAGCTGGAGCTGATCCATGGCGCGCAGCAGCTCGAGCTTCGTCTGGGGCGTGAAACCCGTCAGCGCGACGTAGCCCACGCGGCCCGAGCGCAGCGGGCGAGGGTGGCGCACGGCTGGCTCCGGAACCGGCTGCCGCCAGGCTTCGACGACGCGAGGCGGAGCATCTGGCTCCTCCGCGTTGATCACGCGGAGCAGCACGCGCGTGTTCCCCCGGCCCTTCAGGATCTCCACGCCGTGCTGGTGATCTTCGGGTCCGAGCTCCTCCTCGTCGATGCGGAGGATCCGATCGCCGGGGCGCAGGCCCGCGAGGTCGGCCGGCGAGCCCTCGAGGGGATAGAGCACGGTCAGCGCGGGCTCGGCGCGATCGATGCGCACGCCGATGCCGTGGTACTCGCCGCGCGCCTGCTCCTCGACCGCCGCCTGGTCCTCGGGGCGGATCAGCCGCGAATGCGGGTCGAGCGCGCGCACGCCGCCGTCGAGCGCATCGAGCAGCAGCTCGCGCGATTCGACCGGCTCGACATAGCCATCCAGCACACGCCGCCGCAGCGCGGCGTAGGTCGCGGCCTCCTCGAAGAAGCGCGCCTCGTCCTCGACATCGGCGAAACGCAGATGCCGCTCGAGCCGTCGGCGCTCCCGCAGATCGAGCACCAGCAGCGCGACGGTCGCCAGCACGAGCACGAGAGCGCCGAACGACAGCAGGACCGCCAGGTCGAAGCGTCGGCGAGGAGCAGCGGGGGCCATGGGCGGCATGATCCCAGATCAGCCGCCGCGATACCAAGCGGGTGGCGGCGGGCCCCGTCTCGCGCGCCTCGCCGTCGAGCCGCGATCAATCTTCGACCTTGATCACCTCGACCGGGCAGGACTCCGCGGCCTCGCGGATCTGATCCTCTTGCGAGGCGGCGCACTTCTTCCAGACGTCGCGCACCTCGCTCGTGCCGCCGGCGGGGACGTGGAACACGTCCGGGCAGAGGTCTTCGCAGAGGTTGCAGGAGATGCAGCCTTCGGCGATCCAGATCTTCTTGATGGTCATGACGCCGGGAGGGGAGGGTCGGTCCTGGTGCGTTTCGCCCAGGTAGGGTCCGTCGGCGGAGGCTTCAAGGTGAGCGGCCCGCCGCGGAGGAGCGCCACCAGCAGCGTAGGGTGGCGGAGCTCGAGTTGCCCACGCCGAGCGGACCGTCGGGAAGACATTTCCCTCGCCGTGGGGCTGTCGCGCTGGCGTCGCGGCCCCGCTTCCGCCTAGAACCACGCGTCTCCGCCTCCCCGCTTCGCCATGCTCTACATCACGCGCCGAGATACCTTCGCTGCCTCGCATCGCCTGCACAACCCCGCGCTCTCGGACGAGGAGAACGCGCGGCTCTACGGCAAGTGCAATTGGACCAACGGGCACGGCCACAACTACGTGCTCGAGGTCACGGTGGCCGGCGAGGTCTCGCCGCGCACCGGCATGGTCTGCAACCTCGCCACGCTGAAGCAGGTGATGCGCGAGCGCGTCGTGGACAAGGTCGATCACCGGCACCTGAACTTCGATGTCGAGTTCCTGTGCGGCATCAATCCGAC
This sequence comes from Planctomycetota bacterium, assembly GCA_016719295.1. Taxonomy (GTDB): domain Bacteria; phylum Planctomycetota; class UBA1135; order UBA1135; family JADKAF01; genus JADKAF01. The sequence continues at coordinate 2,389,515 of JADKAF010000001.1, read as the reverse complement.
CTCCGAGAACGTGGCCGTCGCGATCTGGCGCGAGCTCGAGCTCCACATCCCGCAGGGGCGCCTCTTCCGCGTGCGTCTCTTCGAAACCGAGAACAACGTGGTCGACTACTACGGCCCGGCGGGTTGCGGGATCCCCGGGGGCCCCGGACAATCCCAGGATCTCTGACGTTCGCGGCCTTGCACGGCACGCGACGTCGAGCCCCAGGCCAAGGATCGAGATCATGGTTTCTCTCGCCGCTCGTCTAGCGAGCGCCACTCTCGCGATGACCGCTTTCGCGGGCGTCGCCGATGCGCAGCTCTTCCTCTTCTCGCTGAGCGGCTTCGGCCGCGTCGTCGTCAACGACACGACCTTCTACGCCCTGCCCTCGGAGCTCGAGGTGAAGGCGGGTGCGGTGTCGAACCAGCAGGAGGAGTGGTTCGACCAGGTGCTGGTAGGCTCCGACCACTACCACCTGCGCCTCGACGGTTTGATCCACAAGAACGGCGTGCGCCTGAATCCGCGCCTGCCCTTCACGGATGCCTTCTGGTTCGCGCTCGCCATCGCTCCGGGCGGCGACGTGTTCGCGCTCGACACGAACGGACGCGTGGCGCAGAACGGCGTCGTGAGCTACGACCTGCCGAACGCGCAGGGGCGCATCTTCCGCGACTTCCTCTATCACGAGGGCGATCGCTACGCGCTGCGCAACGACGGCAAGATCTACCGCAACGCGAACGGCACCGAAGTCTGGGATCTGCCGGGGGACGCGGCGAGCGACGCCGAGCTCTGGATCGGGTTCGTCTATGACGACACCGACGATCGCATCTACTGCCTGCGCCGCGACGGCATCGTGCGCTACGTCGCGAGCGGCGGACCGGCCGATGGGACCTTCGTCGCCGACCTCCCCAACGGCACCGCGATCGAGCGCTTCAGCGCGCTGGTGCAAGATCCGGCGACGCAGCGCCTCTTCGCGATCCGCTTCGACGGATCGCTCTGGCAGATCGATCCGACGCAGTCGCCGGCGAACGTCGACATCTTCACCGACTATCCCGGCACCGGATCGGGCGACCAGTACTTCGTCGCCCTCACCTTGCTGGACGGCGTGCCTCTCGCGCTGCGCTTCGACGGCCGCCTTTATCAAGGGCTGCTGCAGGACCCGATCTGCCAGCTCCAGGGCGGGCGCTTCCAGTCCATCGCTGCGACGCGCATCACGCCGGTCGCGACCAACGTGAAGGCGTTCAAGCCCGTCGTCTCCACCTACGCGACGACCTGTCATCCGGGGGAAGCGATCTCGTTCCCGATCCTCGCGAACGACATCAACACCGAAGATCTCACCCTCGCGCTGGTCGCGAAGCCCGAGGGCTCGACCTACGACACGCAGACCGAACCGCCGACCTTCTCGTGGACGCCGACCACGGTCGGCAGCTACGCGCTCCAGGTCAGCGTCGCGGAGGGCAGCGCGACGCCGAAGACCTTCACGTGGAAGATCAGCGTGCGCGAGCCGGACGCCGACCCGCTGAAGAACAAGAAGCCGATCTTCCAGAAGCTGAAGCGCGTGCAGGGGCTCGTCGGCACGCCCCTCTCGATCCCGCTGCGCGCCTTCGATCCCGATGGGGATGCCCTGACCTACTCCACGGGCCCGCTGCCGCAGGGGCATGAGCTTCGATGCGCAGACCGCGACCCTCAGCTGGACGCCCGTGGTCTGCTCGCGCCAGGTGTCGATCGAAGTGCGCGCCGACGACGGCTCCGGAAAGCTCAGCAAGGGCAAGGTCCAGATCGCGGTCGTGACCCCCTTCTGGTTCTGAGCGAGCCGCCGCGCTGCGCCGCCCTGCGCGATGGCGCGCCCGGTCGCGCGGGGACACGCGCGGGGACACGCGCGGGGAAAACAGTTCCCGCGTCTCAAGCCGATCCGGCCCGCGCGCCGATCCTCTCTGCACGGCAGTCCTAGGCGTGCTCCGCAAGGCGCGCGCCGACGGCTAGAGGTGAGAGAGGGACCCATCCTCACTGGATGGAATCACCTGGTTGCCGGGAGGTTGCCCGAGGCGGGAGGGCAACCTCCATTCTTTTTGTCTCTGCACTATCGCGGGGCTATTGGGCCGTAAATCGGCCGAGCATGGCGCTCTCGCGATTCTCGGCTTCTCGCGGCGCTCTTCTCGTATCAGGCGCGGAACCCGCGCGTGCCCGGATTCGTCCGCCAACCCGGACCGACACGACGCGCGGGACTAGGATCCCGCGGTCGGGCGCTCCCCGTCGCGCCCCCGTGCCGTGCTCCGTCCGCGCGGAGCGTTTCGCTTCCCCGCCCCTCTCCTCCCGAGAACCGCCCCATGCGCATGACCGCCGCCGTGCTGAGCGCCACCCTCGCGTTCGCCGCCTTCGCCGTTCCGTCGGCTTGGTCGCAGGCCAACAACACGGTGCTGCTCGCCAATCTCGACCCTTACACGAGCCTCAACTACAACGACGTCTGGGGCTATGTCGCGCCGAACGGCGACGAGTACGCGCTGCTGGGAACGACCGGCGGCACGGCGGTGGTCGACACGACGATCCCGACCCAGCCCGCGGTGCGCGGCTTCTTCAACGGCCCGACCTCCACATGGCGCGATATCCGAACCTATCGCGACTACGCCTACGTGGTGACCGAGGGCGGTGGCGGGATGCAGATCATCGATCTCTCGAGCCCGAACACGCCGACGCTGGTGCAGACCTGGGGCGCACAGCTCTGGGGCAATGCCCACAACATCTGCATCGACACCGCCACCGGCATGATCGTCGTGATCGGGACGAACAACGGCTCGGTCGTGATCGACGCCTCGCAGAACCCCGCCAATCCGACCTTCGTCGGATACCACCTCACCGGGGCGCAGAGCGACTACTACCACGACATGCACATCCAGAACGGGCTCGCGCACGGCTCGATGATCTATCGAGGCGTGTACCGATTGATGGATGTCACTACCTGGCCGTTCACGATCCTGTCCGAGCGCTCCACGCCGAACACCTTCACACACAATGCGTGGCCGAACGCGAGCGACACGGTGGCCGTGACCACCGATGAGCGAGCCGGGGCCGTGGTCAAGTTCTGGAACATCGCCAATCCGTCGAGTCCGATCGGGCTCGGCAGTTTCACGCCGAACACCAACTCGATCCCGCACAACGCCTTCATCGTTGGCAACGTCTGCCACGTATCGTGGTACACCGAAGGCTATCGCGCGATCGACATCTCGAATCCGAATCTGCCAGTCGAGATCGGGTCCTACGACACCTGGCCGGGCGCGAGCGGTGGCTTCAACGGTGCCTGGGGGTGCTATCCCTTCCAGCCGTCGGGCAACATCTACGTGAACGACATCTCGACGGGCCTCTACATCGTCCGTCTGCAGAACACCAACATCGCGCACCAGCCCCTCGCCGACACCACGAACGAGAGCGGCCCTTACGGCGTCGACTGCGACGTGAGCTCGTCCGCTCCGATCCAGAGCGTGGAGATGGTCTGGCGCGCGAACGGCGGAGCCGAGACGCGCGTGCCCATGACCGCGGGTTCTCCGAGCGGACGCTACAGCGCATCGATCCCTGGGCAGCTCGCTCCGACGCGGGTCGAGTACGCGATCGAGGTACAGTCCGGTGGAGCCACGAAGCGCTCGCCCGGTCCGAACGCCTGGCACGCCTTTCAGGTCGGCGTGCTGACGCGCGTCTTCTTCGATGACTTCGAAGCGGGTGTCGGCGGGTGGACGCACGGCTTCGTCCTGCGCCAGGACGACTGGCAGCTCGGCGCGTCCTTCGGTCGCGGCGGCACGGTGAACGGCGTCAGCTTCGCCGACCCCGCGTCCGCGTACTCGGGCACGAACTGCTGGGGCAACGACCTCGGCGGCTCCGGCTTCAACGGCATCTACCAGCCCAGCGTCTCCAACTGGCTGCAGTCGCCGGCGATCCCGACGAACGGCGTGCAGGGCCTGCGCCTGCGCTTGCGCCGCTGGCTCACGATCGAGAGCGGCGCCTTCGATCAGGCGCAGGTGCTGGTCAACAACCAGATCGTCTGGTCGAACCCGACCAACGCGAACCTCGTCGACACGGCCTGGAACCTGCTCGATCTCGACATCTCGTCGATCGCCAACAACGCGAGCTCGCTCAGCGTGCGCTTCACGTTGATCACCGACGGCGGCGCCAACTTCGGCGGCTGGACGATCGACGACTTCGAGGTCTACCGCTTCAGCGACTGCTTCCCGCCCGAGCCGTACGGCACGGGCACCCCGGGCACGGGTGGCCTCGAGCCGACGATCTCCAGCGCGGGCGAGCCGCGCATCGGCACGAGCTTCACCCTGCAGGGCGGGGCGATGCTCGGCGGTGCCACGGCGTTCCTCGGCATCTCGCCTGCTTCCACGAGCCTCCCGATCGCCGGTATCACGCTGCTCGTCGATCCGCTGAGCGGATTCTTCTTCGCCCAGCCGGTGAGCGGTAGCCCCGGGGTCGCTGGAGCGGGAAGCTCGTCGCTCACGATCCCGATCCCGGCCGATCCGCTGCTCGACAACGCCGACACCTTCCACCAGTGGTTGGTGCTCGACCCCGGCTCCGCGGGTGGCTTGCTGGCGGCGTCCGGCGGTTTGCGGGCGCGGATCTGTCAGTTCTGATCGCCCATCGGATGGAGAGCGCCTCGGCCGGAGCACGGCGAGGCGCTCTTTTCCTTTTCGGGACCGGTGCAACGGAACCCTCGTAGCATTCGGAGCCTCCGATAGGCCTGCGTCCCAGCGATGGGCCGGTCGGACCAGGCGGCGTGCGCTTGACCCCGCGCCGCCGCGGCGGGACCTCTGCCCCTCGGAGGTCGCGTCGCTCCGGCCTCGTTCTCCGGGCCGTGTCGCTTTCCCTGCCAACTCGTTCCCAAGGCATAGCTTCATGAGCTTCTCCATCCGACTGCGTCAGCTCCCCGCGCTGACGCTGCTCGCGTTCGTGGCCAGCGCCGGCCTGAGCTCGGCGCAGGATCCCTCGGTGCCCTCCTCGCTCGAGCCGACCAACGAGGTCGCTGCTCCGCAGGACACCCGGGCCTGGGAGTCCTTCCTCGCCGAGAACGGCGCCCTCTGGAGCGCGCGTTGGAACCCCGCGACGGGCACGCCGAGCTCGATCATCGGCTCTGGCATCGACCTCGGCGTCGGGGCGATCCTCGATGAAGCGACCGCGCGTCAGCAGGGCCAGTTGGTCCTCTATCGCTACGCGCAGCTCTTGGGCATCGACCCCACGCACTTCGTGCTGCGCACGGTGCAGAAGACCCTGAAGGTCTGGATCCTCGTCTACGACATGGTCTATCAAGGCGTGCCGGTGGTCGGCGGCCGCGCGGACCTGCGCATCTGCGACAACGGCGTGCTCGCGAAGCTGGGCGCCGTCGCGCCGCAGCTCCCGGCTGGCTTCACGGTCGTCCCGACGCTCAGCGCCGAAGCGGCGCGCCGTCTCGCGCACGCGTCCCAGGGCGCACCGCTCCCGCAGGACCTCCGCGGCGTCGAGGACGCCGACGGCGGCAAGAGCGAGGTCGCCGCTGCCTCTGGCGCGCGCCTCGTGATCTGGACCCAGGTGCAGGGCAAGGCCCGCACGCCGATGCAGCTCGCATGGGAAGTGCGCGTCGAGGACTCGATCCGCGGCAAGTACGGCCGCGTCTTCGTGGACGCGCACACGGGCCAGTCGATCGACTACCAGAGCGACGTCCACCACGCCGACGTCACCGGCAACGTGAAGTCCTGGGTCAACACCTCGGACCGCGGGATCGCGGCCCTCAGCAACGTCGACATGGCCGGGATCAAGGTCACGTCGCCGACTCTGGGCACGACCTTCACCGATGCCAGCGGCAACTTCCTCTTCGCGAACGCTCCGGCCGGGAATCACAACCTGACCGTGACCTACGAAGGTCGGCGTCTCGCGTCCCACTCCACGGCGCAAGGCATCAAGGTCTCGGTGGGCGCCGTCGCGACGCCGGGCACGCCGGTGCAGATCCAGATGCTGACCAGCGCGGCGGCCGAGTTCGATCGCGCGCAGGCGGCGGCCTATCACCACGTGAACCAGGCCCACGAGTTCGTGCGCGGCATCCTCGGAGCCAACTTGCCGGCGGCTTCGAACGCGCTGACCTGCCGCACCAACATCGCCTCGACCTGCAACGCGTTCTACAACGGCACCTCGATCAACTTCTACGCCGCTGGCGGTAGCTGCAACAACACCGCCTCGGGCAGCGTGGTTGCGCACGAGTGGGGCCACGGCCTCGACGACTGGTACGGCGGGATCTCCCAGACCGAAGGCCTCTCGGAGGCGTGGGGCGACACGATCTCGACCTACCTCTTCGCGCAGCCCATCGTCGGTCGCGACTTCCAGACGAGCGGCGCATTCGTGCGCTCGGCGCTGAACACGCGCCTCTACTCGGCGATGGCCTCCTGCAACGGCTCGGTGCACTGCATGGGCGAGTCGTTCATGGGCCTGACCTGGGACATCCGCACGCGGCTGATCGCCAGCTTGGGCGCCGTCGCCGGCAAGGCGCGCGCCGAGCAGATCGTGATCGGCTCGATCCCGGCGGACGCGGTGAACCAACCGGACGCTGTCGAAGAGATCTTCCTGCTCGACGACAACGACGGGAACCTCAGCAACGGCACGCCGAACTACAGCGATCTCGCCGCCGCGGCGAGCGGGCGCCAGTTCCCGTATCCGCAGGTGCAGCTCGTGAGCTTCAGCCACGTCGGCCTCACCAACACGACCGAGCGCTTCGCGCCGCGGCGCGCCGACATCACCGTGCAGGCCCTCAGCGGCACGATCAACGCCGTGCAGGCGTTCATCACGGTCACCGGCGGTGCGCCGCGCCTCCTGCCGGCGATCCCGAACGGGCTGCCGAACGGCCGCAGCGTGCTGCTGCCGGGCGCCGATTCGGGCGCTTCGGTGAGCTACTACTTCATCATCCAGCACAGCTCGGGCAACGTGCGTCGCCCCGAGACCGGCGCCTACGGCTACTCGATCGGCAGCTCGACGGTCGCGTTCAGCGACAACTTCGACTCCGGCGAGAACGGCTGGACGAGCCAGCAGATCGCCACGCAGAACGACTGGCAGCGGGGGACGCCCGCGGGTCGCACGGCGACGGACACCGGCGTCACGTGGCGCGATCCGAGCGCGGCGCGCAGCGGCACGGCGTGCCGCGGCAATGACCTCGGCGGCGCGGGCTTCAACGGCGCGTACCAGAACAACGTCGAGAACCTGCTGCTCTCGCCGGTCCTGAATCTCACGGGCCGCACGGGAGTGCGCGTCGGCTTCTGGCGCTGGCTCTCGGTGGAGGACGGCCTCTACGATCAGGCGAAGCTCGAGATGAACGGCCAGGTCATCTGGGCGAACCCCGTCGGGTCTGGCTCCAGCCACGTGCTCGACACGGCCTGGACCTACGTCGAGTACGCCGTGCCCGCGGCGGACAACAACCCGAGCGTCCAGTTCGGGTTCCGCCTGAAGACCGACGCCGGCCTCGCTCTCGGCGGCTGGAACATCGACGACTTCGCGGTCAGCTACGCGGGCTCCGCCGCGACGCGTCCGGTCGAGTATCAAGCGACGCCGGAGCAGATCCAGCTCGGCGGCGCGACGACGCTGCGCTTCCGCGGCACGCCGAGCTCGGGCCTGCTGCTCTTCTTCTCGGCGACGCCGGGACCGCTCAGCCTGCCGGGCTTCCCCACTCTGAACGTCGATATCAACTTCCTGCTGCAGTCGTACGCGCTCGATGGGGCGGGCAACCTGAGCTTCCCGGTCGCGGTGCCGCCCGATGGCGCGATGTACGGGCTCTACCTGTACTCGCAAGCGGTGCAGGTCACGCCGTCGATCGTCCTCGGGGAATCGAACCCGATGACCTACCTCTTCTACTGAGCGATCCTCGGGCGCGCCGGCGCGCTCGCGGATGCCATGATCGGGCTCGGCGCACCCTCCGGTGCGCCGAGCCCGAGGTCGTTCTGGGCCATCTCGGGCAGTGCGGAACCGTGCGCTCGAGGAGGGAACCTCGAGCTTCGCCTGCCCGTCTGCCATCCTCCTGGCCCGAGCTTGCCCGCACCCCGCACCCCGATTCCAAGGATCTACACATGCGAGCCCGCCTCCTCCTCGCGACTCTCGCGTTCGCTGCTCCCACCTTCGCGCAGGTCGTCCATCCGAACGCCTACGCCGGCAGCTCCACCAACTCGAACAACGCTTGGCCCTTCGCCTACACGAGCGGCGCCGGCGATTACCAGCAGTCCTTCGATGGGTCGCAGTTCCCCGCTCCGATGACCATCGCGCAGATCGGCTTCCGCTACGGCACCGACACGGTGCGCGCCGGAGGCACGGTCGACTGCAAGATCTGGCTGTCCTACTGCGCTGGTCCTTTCAACGCGCTCTCCAGCACCTTCGCGACGAACATCGGCGTGGGCTCGACGGTCGTCTTCGATGGCATCGCGACGATCCCGCCGTTCGCAGGCGATCCCGCGACGCCGAACCCGTTCACCTTCTTCATCCCGTTCACGACGCCGTTCCCCTATGACCCCGGGCAGGGCGACTTGCTGATGACGGTGGAGATGCGCCTCTCCGGTTCGAGCTCCTGGGCGGCCTTCGAGCGCGCGAGCGGAGCGGGCGCCTCCCGCGTCTACTCGAACTCCGGTTCCACGGGCGGAGCTGGCGGCACCGTCGACTTGCTCGGTCTCATCACGCTCTTCGACGGTCCGCAGTGCGCCGGCCGCGTCGCCTCTCGCGGCGCGGGCTGCAATGACTCGACGCGGACCGCTCTGGTCCTGAGCTCGAGCGGTTGCCCCGGTCGCGGCACGGCGTTCGCGCTCGAGGTCGAAACCGGCGCTTCGAATCAGGCACCCGTGCTGCTGATGATGGGCCTCTCCGACCAGAACTGGCTCGGCATCCAGCTCCCGCTCGACCTCGGCCTCTTCGGCGCGACGGGCTGCTCGCTCTACGTCTCGCAGGAAGCGCTGATCGGACCGCTGGCCAACCCCGGCGGCGGAGCGTCGCTCCAAGCGCTCCTGCCCAACGATCCCTTGCTCACTCGCGCGACGAGCTACTGGCAGGGGCTCATCATCGACCCCCTCGCCAATTCCTTCGGCCTCGTGACCTCCAACATGCTGGCGATCACCATCGGCTGAGCACGAGCTTCGGCGCCATGCTCGGGAGCGCCGCGATACGCGCGGCATTGCCGAACGAGGAAGCAGCGGCAAGATTTGCGGCGGCGCGAGTCCCTCTCGCGCCGCCGCGGTCGTTCCACCCCGCTTCCATCGACCCGGCGCTCCTGTGTTCCTCGGCCCTGCCTGGGCACTCCGCATGCATCACCTCGCGGTCGCGCTGCTCGCGTTCTTCCTCCAGGATCCCGCGCCTCTCCTCGCGCCGAAGCTGGAGACGACCGCCGAGGCGTCCGGCTACACGCGCACGAGCTCGCATGCCGAGGTGATCGCGTTCTGCAACTCGCTGCGCGCGCGCGGCGCGGCGATCCGGCTGCAGGAGATCGGCGCGAGCAGCGGAGGCCTGCCGATGCTGCTCTGCGCGACGGGCGCCGCCGCGCGTCTCGATGCGCGGCGCATCCAGCGCGCCGAGCTCCCCGTGGTCTACGTGCAAGCGAACATCCACGGCGGCGAGGTCGATGGCAAGGAGGGGATCCTCGCGCTGCTGCGGGACCTGCTCCTCGGGGAAGAAGCTCCGCTGCTCGATCGCGTGGCACTCCTCGTCGTGCCGAACTACAACCCCGACGGCAACGATCGCTTCGGACCCGCCTCGTCGGCGCGTCCGGGGCAAGTCGGTCCCGATCCGGTGGGGGGGCGCTACAACGCCGGCGGCCTCGATCTCAATCGCGACTACGTGAAGGCGGCGAGCCCGGAGCTGCGGGCCGTGCTCGCGGAGGTTCTCCTGCCGTGGGATCCGGATGTCTTCATCGACCTCCACACGACCAACGGCAGCCATCACGGCTTCACGCTCACCTACGCGCCCTCGCTGCAGCCGACGCCGGGCGAGGGCTTCGTCGCGCCCGAGCACTTCGTGCGCGAGCGGCTGCTGCCGCGCGCGCGGCGGGCGCTGCAGGAGCAGCACGGCTTCGCGAGCTTCGACTACGGCAACTTCGATCGCGCGAGCGCGCCGAGCGCGTGGGAGACCTACGAGCATCGCCCGCGCTTCGGCACGAACTACGCCGCGCTGCGCGGCCGCATGGGAATTCTCAGCGAGTCCTATTCCTACGCCGACTATCGCACCCGCATCGCCGCGTCGCGTGCGTTCGTGCTGGAGCTGCTGCGGGAGATCGCCGCGCACGGTGCGGAGATCCGCTCTCTGCATCGCGAGCACGATCGGCGTATCGCCCGCTGGGGTGCGGAGCCGAGCAGCGCACCGCCGCTCGGGATCGAGTTCGAGATGGCGGCGCGGCCGGAGGCCGAGGTGATGCTCGCGGGCGTGATGGAGCGCGGCGAAGACGGGCGAGCGCGCCCCACCGGCAAGCTGGAGCCGCGCAGCGTCGTCGTGAAAGACCGCTTCCGCGCGACGCGCAGCGTCGCGTATCCCGCGGGCTTCTTCCTGCCTCCGAGCGAGCTCCGCCTTCGCGAGGCGCTGACGCGCCACGGCGTGATCGTGCAGACGGTGCTCGAGCCCTGGAGCGGCGAGCTCGAGCGCTTCGAGCCGCGCGAGCTGCGCATCCAAGGGCGCGCGTTCCAAGAGCGCCGCCTGCTCCGCGCGAGCGGAGAGCGCCGCCTCGCGGCTACCGAGATCCCCGCGGGTTGGGTCTGGATCAGCAGCGCGCAGCCGCTGGGCTTGCTGGTCAGCTACTTCCTCGATCCCGAGTACGAGGATGGCCTGATCGCTTGGCGCGAGTGCGATTTCGAAGCGCAGCAGGGAACGGCATTCCCCGTGCTGCGCGCGCTCGCTCCGCCCGCGGGACTCGTGGCGCGTTGAGACCGCGGGTCGTGGGGCTTCAGCGCGCGCGCAGCTCGCGCAGCCGAGCGGGATCGCCGACCGGCTCCAGGCAGGTGAAGCCGCGGCAGAGATAGGCGCGCGCGCTGCCGTCGGGAGCCGACCCCTTGCTCGCGAGGAGCGGCGCCAGATCCTCGAGCTTCTCGCCCGCGTGCGGAGCGAGCGTCAGCGTGATCGCGGGCGCGCTCTCACGCGCCACGGCGAGGAGCTCCGCGCGGCCGCGGCCTTCGCTCACGACGATCGTGGTGGCGCTCGGCGCGAGCCACTCGGCGGCGAGCAGGAGCGAGGCGTGGAGCTCGGGAGTCTCCGCGGCGCTCGTGCTCGCCAAGACCAGCGTGCGCTCGGCGGCGCTGCGGAAGCGCTCCTCGCCCGTGATCTGGTAGAGCTGCGCCAGCCCCTGTGCCGCGACCGCCGTCGGGGAGGGCGTCGCGCCATCGTGGTCGTCCTTGAAGCGCGCGATGAGCTGCTCGCCGTCGCTCGGCGTCGCGAAGAATCCGCCGTGCTCGCGATCTTCGAAGCGTTCGAGCATGCGCTCCGCGACCTGGATCGCGCGCTCGAGCGTGCGCCGCGAGGGATCGACCTGGAAGAGCGCGAGCAGCCCCTCCAGCACGTAAGCGTGATCGGAGAGGAGCGCGTGGTGCTGGGCCTTCCCCGCGCGCCAGCTGCGCTTCCAGCGCGGGCCCGTGAAGAGCTCGCGGAAGAGGAACTCGCTCGCGTTGCGGGCGGCGGCTAGGTCGTGCGCCGCGCCCGTCGCGCGATAGGCGGTCGCGAACGCCGCGATCGCGAGGCCGTTCCAATCGGCGAGGATCTTGTCGTCCTTGGCCGGCGGAACGCGCCGCGCGCGCGCGGCGTAGAGCTTCGCGCGCAGCGCGCGCAGCCGCTCGCGGAACGCTTCCGGCTCCGCGCCGCGCGCACGAGCTTCCTCGTCCAGCGTGCGCTGGAGGTGAAGGACGCTCGTGCCGTGCTCGAAGTTGCCGTTCGGCTCCACGCCGTAGACCTCGGCGAAGAACGCGCCATCCGCGGCACCCAGCTCGGCGATCAGCGCTTCCGGAGTCCAGACGAAGAAGCGCCCTTCCTCGCCCTCCGAGTCGGCGTCGGTGGCGGAGTGGAAGCCGCCCGTGGGATCCAGCATCTCGCGGCGCAGGTAGCCGAGCGTCGCCTCGGCGGCCCGCAGCGACTCCGCGTCTCCCGTCGCGGCCCAAGCTTCGAGATAGACCCGCGCGAGCAGCGCGTTGTCATAAAGCATCTTCTCGAAGTGCGGCACCAGCCAGAGCGCATCGACGGAGTAGCGATGGAAGCCGCCGGAGAGATGATCGTGGATCCCGCCGAGCGCCATGCGCTGCAAGCTGAGCTCCAGCATCCCTCGGGCCTCCGGGACTCCTCGCTCGACGGCGCGCACGAGCGCGCGCAGCGTGCTCGGCTGCGGGAACTTCGGCGCACCGCCGAAGCCACCGTCGCGGGGATCGAAGCGGCGCTGCCAACCCGCGACGGCCTGCTCGAGCGCCGCTCCGGGCCACGCGGTGGCGCTCGCTTCGTCGCGCACGCGGAGGTGATCGGTGAGCGCACGTGCGTCCTCGCGGAGCTCGTCGCGCTGCGTGTTCCACAGATGTGCGAGATGGAGGAGCACGCGGCGGAACGACGGCAGGCCGGGGCGCTCGTCGGGCGGGAAGTAGGTGCCGCCGTAGAAGGGCTCGCCGTCCGGAGTGAGCCACACCGAGAGCGGCCAGCCGCCGTGCTTGCCCATCGACATCACGGCCCGCATGTACACGTCGTCGACATCGGGGCGCTCCTCGCGGTCGACCTTGATGCAGACGAAGCTCTCGTTCAGTACGCGCGCGGTCTCCTCGTCCTCGAACGACTCGCGCTCCATCACGTGGCACCAGTGGCACGCGGAGTAGCCGATCGAGAGGAAGATCGGTCGCTGCGTCTCGCGCGCCAGCGCGAACGCGGCGGGCCCCCACGGATGCCAGTCCACGGGGTTCTTCGCGTGCTGCAGGAGATAAGGCGAGGTTTCCGCGGCGAGGCGATTCGTTCTCACGGGGGCGTCGGCGGGCGGAGCCGGTGGGGCGGGGGAAGTTGCGGGGGTGCCAGGATCGGGCGCCTCGCAGGCGCACAGTGACGCGGCGACGAGGAGCGCCGCGCGGAGGCGGGTTCTAGAGCAGAGCATGGGCGCTTCCAAGCCTGGCGGTACGAACGCCCTCGCGCAGGGGAACGCGCTCAGGCGCCGCCGAGAGTAGCCTCCGCGAGCCGCGCGGTCGCGCTCGAGAGGCGCAGGCGGAAGCAGGCTCCGCGCTCGTTCGCTTCCCGCGAGCGGAGCTCGAGCTCGCCGCCGCATGCGCGCGCCAGCTCTCTCGCGACCCAGAGCCCGAGCCCGTGGCCCTCGCCCGCTCGATCGCCTCGAGCGAACGGCTCGAAGAGCGCCTCGGCTTCGTCCGCCGGAACGCCGGGACCGTCATCCTCGACCTCGATCCACGCGCGGTCCTCCGCCGCCTCCCAGCGCAGGACGATGCGCGTGCCGCCGAGGGCGTGCTTCACCGCGTTGCCGAGCAGATTGGCCAGGATCTGGCGCACCACGGCACCTTCGCCGCGCACCTCTACGCGAGGCGTGCGCTCGTCGAGCTCGATCGAGAGGCCGCGGCTCGCGGCGAGGGGGCGCAGGAGCTCCGTGGCGGCACGGGCCTCGGAGCCTAGCTCACAGCGACCGCCGGCTCCGGGAGGCAGCGCGGACACGACCTCGACCGGTCCGCGCTGCACGCGGTCGAGGTGCTGCCCGATCAACGCGTCGAGTCGCTCGGCTTCCTCGACGAGGATCCCTGAAGCCTCCTCGAGGAAAGCGCGATCCGAGCTCGCTCCCGCGAGGAGCTCCGCGTAGGCGCGGATGGCCGCGAGAGGTGTGCGCAGCTCGTGGACGAACCCGGCGAGATGCAGATTCGCGCGCGGCGTCCCGGCGCGGCCCAGCTGCCGGGGCTCCTGCGGCGGCGGGCGGCGAGACGCGCGACGCCAGAGCCCGCTCCGGCGAGCGAGCAGCGCGCCGGCGCAGCAGCCCAGGACGAACGCGAGCACTGCCAGAGCCATAGAGCTGGAGCCTTGGGAACGGAGGACGGTGCGCTCCCATCGACCCAGCGCCGGAGCGGCCTGCAATGCCGAGCGGTCGGGTTTTCTTTTCTCCCTCTGCCTGCGCAGGAAGGATGCTCTCCGGCCGCGGGTCAGAGCGCGCTCTCCCGGGCGCCCGCCGCAAACCTCGCATGCCCATCCCACGCACCGTCCTCCGCCGCACCCGCGGCGCCGCGCTCCCTCTGTTCCTCGTCTTCGCCGCGCTGCTCGGCTCGGCGCGGGCCTCCGACCCGACCAATCCCGATCGCCAGCTCCTGGCCGTGCGGCTGGAAGGCAAGTGGTCGGCCCATCGGGGTGAGTTCCCCGGTGGTCCCGGCGCGGGCGCGGACCCCGCCCTCGATGTCTCGCGCTGGGAACGCGTCACCGTTCCCGAGAAGGGCGAGGCCGGGGCGCAGCGCACGACCTGGTATCGCACCGAGTTCCACTGGGGCCAGCGCCACGAAGCGCCGGCGTTCCTCGTGCTCGGGCGCGTCGATGGCGAGGACGCGCTGTATCTGAACGGCTTGCCGATCGGCGGCACCGCGGGCGAGGCCGCGCGCGGAACCAACGGTCGTCGCGCGCGGATCCATCGCTTGGAAGGTCCCTGGCTGAAGCAGGGCCGGAACGTGATCGCCGTGCGCGTCGACGGGCTCGATGGCGCCGCCGGTCGCATCGTCGGAGGTCCGCTGCGCCTCGCGAGCGGCGTCGAAGCGCGCCGCTTGCTCGGCCCCGGCCGCATGGAGCCCGAGCTCGCGCCCGCCGCGAACTTCGGCATCGCCGCGCAAGCCGATGCGCGCGGACGTCTGTTGGGGCGCGTCGTCGCCGAGAGCGCGCTGTCCGGCCCGCTGGAGATCGGCTGGGGCAGCCTCTCGATCGCGGATCGCGACAGCGGCGTCGAGCTCGCGCTCGACGAGTTCGAGAAGAACGAGCTCGATCTGCGCTGGCCCATGGCGAGCTTCCGCGCCGCCGATCGTCGCTTGGGCGACCTGCGCGTCGAGGGCGAGATGTTCGCGCCGTTGGCCTGGCGCGAGGAGTGGATCTGCGCGCTGCCCCTCGTGATGATCGATCTGCGCTTCGAGAACCGCGGGTCCTTCGCACGCGAGATCGAAGTCGTGCTGCGCTTCCACGAGCGCCTGGAGCGAGAGGTGACCGAGCTCTCGGGCTTCGAGGAGATCTCCTCGCGCCTCGGCTACAGCGGGATCCAGTTCGGCCCGCTCGCGCTCGCGCTCGAGGGCGCCGTCGAGCCCGACTCTCCGTTGCCGGGGTTCCTGCGCCTCGTCGCTTCGACGACGGTCGAGGCGGGAGAGGTGAAGCGCGTGCGCGCCGCGTTGGCCTACCGCGAGCAAGGGCGCCGCCTCAGCGAGTCCGATCCGGGCGTGGAGGGCGTGATCGATATCGCCTGGTCGCAATGGCAGAAGCTGCGCGACCAGAGCGTCGGCTTCGATCGCGGCCTGCCGGCGACCGGCGATGCCGAGCTCGACGCCGCGTTTCGCGCGTACGCGAGCTTCGCGACGCGGCGCACTTCGTTCGATCGCGCGGGCATCGCCTTCATTCGCACCGAGACACGCGATCCAGCCGCCGCGGCGGAAGAATCGTTCTACGTGAGCTCCGCGCACTTGACCCTCTGGCCCGTGCTGGAGGAGCTGATGGTCGTCTCGTGGTCGGGGAAGATCCTCGCCGAGCTACCGACCGCCGAAGCTCCGACGCACGTGCTGCCGCATCTCTGGTACGCGGCGCGCGCGATCCGACTCGCGCGCTGGAGAGGAGCGGCGACACGCGTCACGCCGGACATCGCGCGGGCCTTCAAGCGCAGCGTCGCGGTGATCCTGCGCGGGGATCGCGACGGCGACGGTCTGCCCGAGCCGGGGCCGGGAGAGGATCGCACCACGGTCTACGCGCTCGCGCTGCACGTGCTCGAAGCGGCGACCCAAGCAAGCTCCTCCCTGCGGCTCGACGCTGACGAGACGGCGGCGGTGGCGAATCGCCTCGCGCGCTCGCGCGACACCGTGCTCGGGCTCTCCCTGTCGAACGATCCGGCGCGTACGCGCCGCCGCGCGAATGCCTGGATCTTTCCGAGCTCGGCGACTCTGGAGTTCCTGACCGGCTCGCTCGGCGCGGTCGATGCGCAGGCGACGCCTTGCGGCATCGCCGCGGGCACTGCCGAGGGGAGCGACGCGCTGCTCACCGAGCCAGGGCTCGACTATCTCGATGCGCTGGGGCGCGCGCGCCTCGGCTTCCAGGAGCAAGCGCTCGAGCTCGCCCGCCGCGCCCTGCGGGCCGATCTCGGCGCCGATCGGCGCCGACCGCCCACGCGTTTCCTCGTGGGATGCGAGCGCGAGCCCAGCGGTCGCGAAGGCGCGCGCAACGCGACCTTCCTCCTGTACGCGACGCAGGGCTGGCTCGGCTGGTCGCGCAAGGACGAGAAGGTCGAGGTCGCACCGTGGACGGATCCCGAGCTACCGGATCTCGAGTCGAACGTGATCGTGCCCGAGGGCTTCATCGGTTGGCGTCGCAAGGCCCGTCCGGGCGGCTGGACGCTGGGCTTCGAATCGGTGCTGCTCTACCCGCTCGAGGTCCACTACCTCATCCGCCTCGCGCCGAACGAAGGCGTTCCGACGATGCGCGCGTTGACTCCGCCGCCGCCGACGAAACCCGCGAGCGAAGGCGAGGCACCGACGCCCGCCGAGCCGGCACCGGCGGCCGAGCCGAAGCTGCCCGCGGCGCAGAAGCTCGAGATCGTCGAGCGTCACGGAGCGCGCTTTGCCCTCGTCGTCGTGCGCGTGGAGACCGGCCACGGCGCGCGCTTCGAAATCGACCGCGCGCGCTGAGCTCGCCACCTGCTCAGAAGATCCTTCGAGCACTAGAACGGGCCTCGGTCGCCCAGGCTTCGTTGCCGGAGCCTCGCGGAAACACCCGCTTCGGCGCCGGCTCCTGCGCCTCGGCGGGACGCCCGATGCATCGTTCCCCGCCTCGGAGCACTTCTGCGGTAGGTCGCTGAGGCTCCTCGTCGTTCGGCGCTCAGCGCAGATCGAGGTGGGAGCGGAGCGCCGCGACGAGCTCCGCGCGCACTTCGGCCGCGAGCAAGGGCGCGAGCTCGTCCCCATCGAGCTCGAGCTCCCGGCGCGCGACGCCCGCAGCGAAGCGCGTCGGGGCTTGGAACGCGCCGGGCGCTTCGACGCGCGCGGCGCGCTCGCGGAAGCCGCGCTGCGTCGAGGTCTCGACGCTGAGCAAGCGCGGGACACGCGCTTCGCGCGCGGGCTCGGTCTCGATCGCTTCGAGCGCCTCCGACCAGCCGATCAGCGGAGCGAACGCCTCGAACGGCCCGCCGGGCGCGGAGAACGGCCCGAGCGCCTCTTCCAGCTCGTAGGGCGCGCCGCAGGTCGCGCCGCAGCGCGCGTCGTCGATCGGTCCGCCCTCGCCTTCGCGTCGCTCGAGCTCGGCGAACGGGAGCCCCTGCAAGCTCGCCAGCGGCCCGCGCTGCGCGAGCTCCTCGTCGCCGCGCCGCGGGCGCGGGCGATCGAAGGCCCAGGCGAAGAGCCCGCGATTCGTGAAGCGTCGCTTCGACTTCGCGAGCGAGGGGTGCCGCTCGACGAGCTCGCTCTCGGCTTCCGGAGCGCGCTCCGCTTCGAAGGCCGCTTGCTCGGCGAAGCCGAAGTCTCCCGGGGTCGACGGCCGCACGCGCGGATCGAGGCCGACGGAGGTGAGCGCGCCCGCCTCGAGCTGCGCGCGAGCGATCGCGCGCAAACTGGCGAGGGCTGCGCGCTCGCCGGCGTTCGCGGGTGCCAGCCACGCATCCAAGAGGAAGAGCGGCACCGCGCCGTCCGCGCCGCTCGCGGCGCGCTCATACGCCTGCCAGCCGCCGACCAAGCCCCAGCCACCGAGCGCGAGGCGCGCGCCGCGCTCACGCGCCATCGCGCAGACGATGCCGAGATCTCGCTGCGCCACCGAGAGATCCCAGCGGCGCAGGAAGTCGAGCTCCGAGGAGGTCTCCGCGAGCGCCGAGAGCAGCGCTTGCCGGCGATTCAGCGTCCACACCTCGAGGCCGTCGCACGCGGCGACGAGGTCGCGTGACAAACCATCGAGCCAGCCCGCGCCGCGACCCCATTCGGGGACCAGCACCAGGATGCTCCGTGGCGCTCCGGACTCCGCGCGCGCGTAGCGGTTGTAGCCGACGCGGTCGAGCTCGTCGGGAGTCCCGCTCTCGTCGGCGCCGCGCAGCAGCACCTGGGTCACTTGCACGCCGCGCTCGTCGGGAGCTTCGTAGAGCCCTTGATCGACGAGCGGGCCGCTCGCGCAAGCAGCGAGAGCGAGCGGGAGCGCGGCGAGCAGCGCGCTCGTGGAACGGCGAAGCGGCGACGAGTTCAAGTGGGGTTCTCCAGGGGAGTCTCCTGGCCTTTCGCGCGGGATTGTACGGGGCCGGAGGCAACGCTACGATCCCGCGCCATGGGTCGTCGCAAGCGTCGGTTGAAGGAGGAGATCCACGAGTTCCCGGGGCTCGCGTTCCCGGCCTTCGACGGTCTCGAGATGCACGCCGGCGGCTGGTCGCCGCGCGTCTTCGGCAATCTCGGCCCGCTGCACGTGGAGATCGGAGCCGGACGCGGCGCGTTCGTGCGCGGCCTGGCTCGCGCCCTCCCCGAGGTGAACTTCGTCGCGCTCGAGCTGAAGCCCGATCGCGCGACGCGCATCGCCCGCGGTGTCCAGGAAGATGGCTCGCGCAACGTGCGGGTGCTGAGCGGCAACGCCTCGCATCTGCACGCGATCTTCGGCGCGGGCGAGGTCGAGCGCTTCTGGGTGAACTTCCCCGACCCTTGGCCGAAGGCGCGCGCGGTGCGCAAGCGGGTGCTGCAGCGCGAGCGCCTGCGGGTGCTGCGCTGGCTCGCCGCGAAGGACGCTCGGCTGCATTTCCGCACCGACTCGGAGAAGCTCTTCACGTGGGTGGGAGAGCAGCTCGAGGGCAGCGGTTGGCGCGCCGTTCCCGAAGCGCCCGACGACCCGGCGTGGATCGCGGCCCGCGCGATCCCGACCGAGTACGAGCTCGCGTTCCGCCGCGAGGCACGCGCGACGTACTACCTGCACCTCGCGCCCGATCCGAGCTGCCCCGTCGCCGCGCCTGGTGAAGAAGCCGCGGCGCTCTCGCCTCTCGCGCCGGCGCCTTAGCAGCCTGTGGAACGAGTGCCTCCGCCGAGACGCAGGAGCCGGCGCTGAAGCGGGTGTTCTCGCTCGGTTCCGGCAACGAAGGCGGGGCGAGCGAGGCCCGTTCTCGAGCCCGAGTGTCTCCTTCCACAGGCGTTTGGCCTCGAGGCGCGCCGCGCTGGACATCCGATAGGAAGTCGGAAAAGCATTCCAGCCTCCTTCGCGTCACGCTGGGCTCCCTTCTGCGCTTCTCACCCCAGGAGAGTCAGAGGGGCCAGGGGGGCCGCGATGTCGAAGCTGCAACAAGAGCCGCTCGAGGAGTCGACCGAGGGCGCGATCGAAGGCCTGGAGGAGATGCTCGCCGCGCTGCAAGACGGCGACGTCTCGGCCGGACAACGCCTGGTGGAGAAGCTCCTCCCCTGGGTCTTCCAGGTCGCGCGCGACCTCTCCTACCGCCTCGGCGCCCACGTCGAGGAGGGCGAGCTCTACGGCCCCGGCGTCGAGGGTCTGCTCGAAGCGCTGCGGCGCTACGATCCCCTGCGCGGCGCAGGTCTGCGCACCTTCTGCAAGCCGCGGATCCGCGGCGCGATGCTCGACGAGGTGCGCCGCGCGGATCCCGTGCCGCGCAGCGAGCGTCTGCGCGTGCGGCGCGTGCAAGCGGCGCAGGAGGAGCTCACCCAGAAGCTCTCGCGCCCCCCGGCGGAGCACGAGCTCGCCTCGAGCCTCGGCCTGCGACTCGGCAGCCCGCGTCTCGCGCACGGTGCCCACCTCAGCCGCGGCGTCCGCGCCTTCTCCGATCTCGGCATCCATCTCGCCGACGGACAGCACGTAGAGGACACGCTCAGCGATCCGCGCAGCTCCGTGACGGCCTCGTGCGCCAACGACGACGGCTTCGCCACGCTGCTGCGCGACACGAGCGACAAGGAGCGCGCGATCCTGGAGCTCTACTACGCGCAGGATCTCTCCATGCGCGAGATCGGCGAGCGCCTGGGCATCTGCGAATCGCGCGTCTCGCAGATCCACAAGAACGTGCTCGCACGTCTGCGCGCGAAGCTCGCCTCGCACCCCGAGCGCGCCTAGCAGCCTGTGGAAGTCGTCATTCGGGCTCGAGAACGGGCCTCGCTCGCCCCGCCTGCGTTGCCGGAAGCTCGCGGCAACACCCGCTTCAGCGCCGATTCCTGCGCCTCGACGGGACGCCCGATGCAGCGCTCCCAGCCTCGAAGCACTTCTTCAGCAGACGGCGAGGGCCGATCCGCCCAGCTCTCGAGCGCGCGACGCCGGAGCCAAGTGGCGATGGCTTCGCGCCATGCGTCGACTTCCTTCTTGCGTCGAGGCGCGCGATTCCGCGGGCGGCGAAGCGGAGCAGGGAAGCTCCTGCGCCGCGGCACGAGAGGCGCGGCGCAGCTTCGCGCCGCGCGCGCTCAGGGCGCGCCGAGGGAGCGGCGGAGCTGACGCCGCGCGCGCAGCAGGAGCTGCCGCACGGCTTCCTCGCTCCGCTGCAGGCGCTCGGCGACGGCGCTCGTCGCGAGACCTTCGAACACGCGCGCCTCCAGCGCCAAGCGCTGCTCGCGCGGAAGGCTGGCGAGCCCTGCTTCGATGCGCTCGGCCAGCTCGGGCTCGGCGAGCGGATCCGCGCTCTCGCGGGCGAGGGCTCGATCGTGCTCGCGCGGATCGAGATCGCAGAGCAGAGCGGTGCTCGTCTCCGCGCGCTTGCGCGCCGAGGTCCGCCGGGCGAGGTCGACCATGCGCGTGCGCAAGACTTGATGGAGGCGCGCCGCGCGCGCGTGCGGCGTATCGTCCGCCGCGCGGCGCGAGGAGATCAGGAGCGCGACGAGGCCCTCCTGGCAGAGATCCTCGAGCTCGAAGGACGCGCGGAGCGCGCTGCCGGCGAGGCGGCGAACGACGCCTTCGACGCGCGCGCAGAGCGCGCGGAGAGGAGCTTCGTCACGGGGCTCGAGGCCGCGCGGCAGCGCGGCGCAGAGCTCCTCCAACGCGGCTTCGAGCTCGCGCTCGTCTTCGCGTTGGCTTCCGGCTTGCGAGGAGTGCATGCAAGCCCTTTCGGGGGCGCGCGTGTGGGGGGCGAAGGAAAGCGTTTCCTTCAGCGCCCCACGCGCCGCCGCCAAGCCGCGACGAGCGCGGGCTGGTGCGGCGCGAGCTGCTCGGCGAGGAGCTCGCGCGTCTCGAAGTGGAGGCGCGCGTCCTCGAGCAGCGTCGCGAGCGCGTCGAGCAGCTCCGGCGACGGCTGCTCGCGCGCCAGGGCGTTGCCGCTGCAGAGGATCGCGTCCTCGCGCTCGGCGATCGCCGTCGACAGCGCGAGCTCGCGCAAGCGGAGCGCCGCTCCGGTCTCGTCCACGATCGCCAGCGCCTGCAACGCGCTGCGCCGCAGCTCGGGATCGAAGCTCGAGGATCGCAGGAGCTCGATCTGCTCCGCGGTGGGGCGGGCCAGGCCGAGCCCCTGCAGGAGCCCCGCGCGCAGCTCGCGTCCGAGCGCGCTCTCGTCGCCGCGCAAGCTCTCCCACGCCTGCGCGAACGCGGTCGCATCGAAGCGCGCGGGTCCGAGCGCGAAGTCGCGCGCGAGCACGTCGGCGCGGAGCTGGGCGAGCTTCTCGGGGGCGAGCCCCTCGGTCAGCGCTCGCAGCGCCTCGAAGCCGAGGCCGTTCGGGCGCTGCAGGAGCCAGCTCGCTACGCTGCGCAGCAGCTCGGGCTCCTCGCCGCGCAGCGCTTCGTGCAGCGCGTCGAGCTGGCCGAGATCGGAGCGCAGCAACGCGCGGTAGGCGCAGGCCCTCAGCTCCGCACGCGCGTCCGCGAGCAATCCGCGGAGCAGGGCCTGCGCCTCAGGCTCGCGCGCGCCCCAGTCCTCCAGCACTTCGAGCAGCGCCGCGCGCACCGCGGCGCTGCTCGCGCCGGATTCGAGATGCGCGAGCAGCGCGCGGCCGAGATCCGCTAGCCCGCGGAGCTGCGGCGCCTCTGCGTCACCGCTCTGCCCGAGCACGCGGCGCAGCACGTCGAGCGCGCTCGATTCCGCGGCGCCGGCCGCGCGCTGGACCAACTCCAGCGCGAAGCGGCGCGCGTCCTCGATGGGGTAGATCCCCGCGCCGAGGGCGGAAGCGAGCCAGCAGCGCGCGAGCAGCGCCAGAGCGGCGCGCTCGGCCTGGCGCAGAGGTGGCTCCGCACGCCAGAGCCAGCTCTGAAGCGCGTCCCCGAAGCCGCGCTGCGCGCCCCAGCGCTGGAGGAACTCCTCCAAGGCCCGCTCGACGCCGCTCACATCGCGCAGCTCGTCGAGGCGCACGAGGTGCTCGAGCAGCGCGTTCAGCTCGAGCTCCGCGCGCGCGAGCTCGAGCTCGTGCGCGGCCTCGCTCGGCGCGCTCTCCTCCGTCCTCTCGCCGTCGAGCGGGTTGCTCCGGTGCGCGCGCGGAGCTCCTCCACCGGTCGCGAGCGAGAGCTCTGGGTCACCTTCGCTCGATGGGGGCGTGGCGAGCGCGGCCTCCGCTCCGCGGGGCTCGGAGAGCCCCGCGGAGCGGAAGAGCGCGATCATGGCGAGCAGCGCCGCGGCGCCGCCGAAGACGAACTTCGCCGTGCACGAACGCATGGTTCAGCTCTCGTCGACGGCGACTTCGGTGCGCGTGCCGCAGGCCTGCTCTTCCCAGCTCTCGACGTAGCCCGACTGGAAGCGACCGCGCGCTTCGCAGCTCGAGCCGAGCTCGAGGAAGAGCAGGTAGGAGGTCACGCATTCGCGTTGGAACACCGTGATGGGCAGCTGGCGCTTGCCGCCCAGGCGAAAGCCGCGCTTCGCGACACCGCCCTCGTAGTACGCCGGGTAGTAGGTGACGAGCGCCGGGCAGAGGCCGGGGTGCGATTGGCTGGTCGTGACGGTGATGCCGTTCACGCGAACCGTGGCACCGGTGCAGCCCACCCACGAGTTGACCTCGGCGCGAGCCGCGACGAAACGCGTACCGAGGTCGGGGCAGTTGGCGGTCTGGCCTGCGGCCGGGAGAGCCGAGGCGCCGACGCCGAGGACGAAGCCGAGAGCGAGACGAGAGAGCGCGAGTCTAGACATGGCGATCCTCCGAGCGGGAAAGCTCGTTCCGCGCGCTCGACGCGCGGCGCTCGAGCTGGTCACGCCTGCGCTGCTCGATTTCTCTCGCGCGCGCTCTCGCGCGGCCCGGCTCAGCTCCCGGAGCTCTTCTGCCGCAGCTCGGCTTCGATCAGGGTCTCGAGCGGAGCGAGCAGGGCTTCCTCCGCATGGAGCGTGCGCGCGCGGCGCGCGAGCTCGAGCGCGGTGCCGAAGCGCTCGTCGGCGCGCGCGAGGAGGACTTCGAGGACCGAGCGATAGCGCGGCTCGGGGATGCGGTCGATCGCGCGCCGGGCCAGCTCGTAGAGGCGCTCCTCCTCCGCCGTGGCGATCCGGAACGCGCGGCTCGCCGAGTGCCCCTCGCGCCACGCGACGCGGAAGTTGTACGCGCGCCCTTCCTCGAGTTGGGGAGCGTCGCTGGGATACCAACCGCCCACGCTCGTCACGCGGAAGCGGGCGATCGGCTCCCGCTCCTCGCGCTCTCGGATCTCCACATGCGGATCGAAGCCCGCGCTGCCCTCCCAAGCGAAGAAGAGGAGCTCGCGCGTGACGCGGCCGGCCGGGCTCGAGAGGAAGAGCTGCAGCTCCTCCGCGCCCGCCTCGCTCGCGCCGCTGCGCTGCTCCGCGCGGGCCCGCGCGATGTCCACCTCGACCTGCGCCGCGCTCGGGAGGGCGAAGCGCAGCCGCTGGGGCGCGTTCTCGGACAAGCTGTCCAAGTACTCCTCGTGGGCGTGCTCGAGGGAGCCCACCGCGAACCCAGGTGGTCGTACGCGCACGCGTCCGCCGGGCAAGGTCGGGTCCGCGGGGAGCAGCGGCTGAAAGCCCGCCGGCAGACCCGGCCCGCCCTCGTGCGGATAGCTGCACGAATAGACGGAGAGGTACCAAGCGCCGCCCGCGGCGATGCTCAGCGCCGAGACGGCGCGCAAGAAGGTAGCGGTCTTCGACATGCCGGCGACGATCGGACGCCCCACTAGGACTCGGCCGCGCTCGAGAGCGTTTGGCGCGGAATCCGCTTTGGCGGCGAGAGGAGGAAGGCCATCCGCCACCTCCTGCTCTGCGCCGAGCCACGCTCCGCCGTTCTCCGGTCGGGGGTTCTGGGATCTCGCGGCCGCTCTGCGCGCGATCGGGGGTTCCCAACGAGAGTTCGGTCGGCACAATGGGCCGACGCGCCAGCCGCGGATCCGACCGGCGCTTCCCTCCGACCATGCGTACCAGGCGCACCTCAGTCCTCGCGTCCTCGCTGCTCTCCGGCTGCGCCACCCTCGGCGCGCTGGTCTGCGGCGGCTCGCTGCACGCGCAGAACGTGGCCAACGAGTGGCCCGTGGTCGGTGCCCAGGCGCCCTTCGTCGGCGCGGTCGCGCATCACCCGTTCACCGATCGCGTCTTCGCGTGCGATACGCGCAACCTCGCGCTGGTCGAGTACTCGCGCACGGGCGTCGAGCTCACGACGGCCTCGACCTTCGCGATGAACCCGAGCGCCTTCCACCAAGTCGTCGGCCTCGCGGTCGACGAGCTGACCGGCTCGATCTATCTCGGCGACGAGAGCGAAGATCTCATCGAATGGGATCCCTTCCAGCGGCTCGTCGTGCGCGTGCTGTCGGTGCGCGGCTACTGCTCGGACCTCTCGGGCGTGAGCTGCGACGCGCAGCGGCGCGAGCTCTACGTCGTCGATGACACGACGCGCGAGGTGATCGCGTTTCGCATCGATGGCACGTATCTGCGGCGCTTCTCGCTCGCCGGCTTCGGGATCCTCGATCCCGACGCGATCGCGTATGTCCCTTGGGGCAACGGCGGCTTCGGCTCGCTGTTGATCGGCGACGACCAGCTCGACACGCTCTTCGAGCTCAGCCTCGATGGCACGCGCTCGCTGCGCACCGCGCGCGTCTTCGATCAAGGCGTGCCGATCAGCCCCGAAGGGCTCGAGGTCGACAGCGCGAGCGGAAGCCTGTTCCTCGGCGATGGCGACCAGGGCGGTCGCGTCCTCGAGATCGCCGGCTTCTTCGGGAGCTGCACCGGCGGAACCTGGGTGTACGGCTCGGCGTGCCGCGACGACGGCGGCGGTGCCCCCGCGGTGCGCTTGGGCTACGGAGGTGCGGCGCGGCGCTGCCCGCGTCCCGGCATCCTGCTGCTCTACGAGGCGACGACGACCTCATCGGCGACGCACGGCGGTCTGATCCTCGGCATCTCCGATGTCAGCTATCAGGGCGTCTCGTTGCCGTTCGATCTCGCCGGTATCGGGGCTCCGGGCTGCGCGCTCCTCGCCTCGCCGGACATCCTCCTCACGCAGCTCGCGGTACCGCTCGCGACGCGCGGCCCCGGCAAGGTCGCGAGCTTGGTCACGCTCGTCCCGAACCTGCCCGCCCTCTCGGGGCGCACCATCTATCTCCAGGGCTTCTTCGGGCCCGACGCGCTGCGTCCGCAGCATCCGCTCTCCTGGAGCCACGGCCTGCGCGTGACCTTCGAGTGAGCCCCACCGCGTTCGCCACGGTGGAATGTGGAGCCGGTGGGCTCTAAGCTCGCGGACATGCTCCGCTCCTGCGTCCGCTCGCTCGCTCGCTCCGGCGCCGCACTCCTGCCTCTCGCGCTGCTCGCCTGCGCCGGCGCGCCGACGATCGAAGGGCGCGTGATCCAGCGCGCCGAGGTCGATCCCGTGGCCGTGCCGACGACGCGACCGGGAGATCCGCTCGCGAGCGCCGTGCGCCTGCTCTCCGCGGGGCACCTCCTGCGCTCCGGCGACGGCTCCGTTCTGCAGCTCTATCGGCAGCGCGTCGACGAGGAGAGCGGGCAGCGCGCGCTGGAACTCCTCACCATCGGCTTGCCCGCGAAGTACCCGCGGGGGCGGCTCGATCTCCGCGACAAGAAGCTCAGCGCTACCTACTCTTATTCCTCGGGGGACGATGCTCTCGAGGCCCACGGCCGCAGCTCGTCGATGGAGGGCTTCGTCACCGTGCAGTCTCGCGGCTCCGGCGTGCTGGTCGAGCTCGAAGCGGACGCGCTCCTCGCCGGCGGCGTGCGCCGGCGCCTCTCCTGGAACGCGCAGATCCCCGGCACGTCGGTCCACGACTTCCGCGCCTGGCCGACGGCGACCTGGAGCGCGGGCTTCTGGTTTCTCGAGCGCGAAGCGCCGACGCCCGCCGCGACTTCGCGCTGAGCCGCGGAGCTCAGCGGCCCGCGACGCGCGGATCGTCGGTGCAGAGCCCGTCGACGCCGAGCTCGAGCAGCGCGCGCTGCTGCGCGGGGTCGTTCACCGTCCACGGCACGACGAGCACGCCCGCCGCGTGGCAGCGCTCGATCTCTCGCGCGACGCCCGCGCGATCGAAGCCGCGAGAGGTTTGCGTCGGCAAGGCTGCGCAGGCTCCCGCCGCGCCGGGCAGGAAGATCTGAGCGCCCACCGCTTCGCGCACGTAGGCCGCGGCATCGACCAAGCGCTCGGCGCTGAGCACGCCGCGAGGGATCTCCGGCGCGAGCTCGCCCGCGCGACGCAGGAGCTGGTGGTCGAAGCTGGAGAGGAGCACCTGCGCCTCGGCGCCCGCGCGCTGGATGCTCTCGAGCACGCGCTCGAGCAGGCCTGCATGTGCGAGCGGGATCGTCTTCAGCTCGAGGTCGAGCAACGCGCCGCGCGGAACGAGCGCCGCGAGAACCTCGTCGAGCGTGGGCACGTGATAACGACCCGGGGGCAGCGCTCCCGAGAACGCACAGGCGGCGTCGAGCTCGGCGAGCTCGCGCGCCGTGAAGCTCTCGATGGACCAGGGCGCGCGCGATGGCCAGCGCTGCGGCGCGTCCGTGCAGCGCATCAGCGACTCGTCGTGGTGCACGACGGCGACCCCGTCCTGCGAGAGGTGCAGATCGAGCTCGATGCCGTCCGCGCCGAGGTCGAGCGCGAGCTGGAAGCTCGGCAGCGTGTTCTCCGGCGCGAGGGAACGGGCGCCGCGGTGGCCGAGGATCCAAGGCCGATCGAGAGGCGCTCTGCTCCAGCGCGTGCTCATGAGAGCTGCACCTCGACGGGGGAGGTCTCCTGCGGCACCTCGCGATCGCGAGGTCCGAGCTTCATCCACGGCAGCAGGAGCCCGAGCAGCGCGGGGATCAGGAAGAGCGTGAGCACCGTGGAGAGCAGGAGGCCGAAGAAGACCGCGGCGCCGAGCCCGCGATAGAGCTCGGTGCCGGCTCCCGGCACGAAGATCAGCGGTGACATGCCGAGGCAGGTCGTGATCATCGACATGAAGATCGGTCGCAGGCGCAGGCGCACGGCGAGCGCGATGGCCGTCTGCGCTGCCTCGCCCGCGCGCACGCCGGCGAGCGTGCGGTCGACGAGCAGGATCGCGTTGTTCACCACGATGCCGCAGAGCAGGATGAAGCCGAGCATGGTCATCACGTTGAACTCGGCGCCGACCCAGCGGATGCCGAGCACGGCGCCGGCCGTGGCGAGCGGCACCGAGAACATCACCAGCAGCGGGAAGAGGAACGACTCGAAGAGCGCGACCATCAGCAGATAGGTGATCGCGACCGCGAGCGCGAACGAGCCGACGAGCGCTTCGCGCGTGCGCGTGAGATCGTCCACCGAGCCCGCGAGGCGCAGCCCGGCCCCGACGGGCAACGCCGCGCGCTCGGGCGTGAGCACGTCGCGCTCGATGGTCAGGATTGCGTCCTCGAGCACCGCGTCGTTCGCGAGCTTCACGTCGATGGTGACCGCGCGCTTGCGCTCGACGTGCTCGATGCGCGAGGGGCCGAAGCTCGGCGCCAAGCGCACGACGGAGCCCAGCGCGACCTGCGTCCCCGCCGGCGTCCACAGAGGCACGCGAGAGAGGTCCGCGCTGCCGTCGCGGAAGCCCTCGTCGCCGATCACTCGCAGCTCGACCTCGTCGGGGAACTCGTGCCCGCGGTAACGCCCCGCGCGCCGTCCCGAGACCAGCGTCTCGACGAACGCGCCGACGCTCTCCGCGCCGAGCCCGACCTTGGAGGCGGCCTCGCGGTCGAGCGCGATCTGGCGCTCGGGGTTGCCGAGCTCGAACGAGCTCAGCGCTTGGAGCACGCCCGGGACCGCGGCGAGGCGCCGCTCGAGGCGCGCGGAGGTCTCCTGCAAACGCTCGAGCGAGGTGTCCGAGAGGTAGAGCTTCAGGTCCTTCGCCCCGCCGATGCCGCGCGTGAAGATGTTCGACTTCGCGAAGAAGATGCGCACATCGGGGATGACGCCGACGCGGCGGCGCACCTCGTCGACCATCGCATCGACGCGATCGCCCGCCTGCGGCTCGAGCGCGATGCCGCAGAAGCCGCGGCCCGGGCTCACCGAGACGAAGAAGTAGCGGCGATCGGGCAATCCGGCGAGGCGTTCCTCCAAGAGATGCATCACCTCGCGCGTGCGCGCGAGGCTGGTGCCCGGTGGGAAGCGCAGGTTGCCGAAGATCATCGGGCGATTGCCCGCGGGGAGGTACTCGGCGCTCGGGAGCAGCGTCCAGGCGGCCATCGCGGCGCCGCTGAGGAGGACCGCGGTGGCGAAGCGGGTCGCCGCGTTGCGCTGCACCTGAGCGTGCAGCGCCTCGATCCCGCGCGCGCTCGCGCGACCGAGCGGGCCGAGCAGGATCCAGTCGACGAGGCCGCCTTCGCGGCTCGTCCCCGCGGCGATCGGCTTCCTCCAGAGGCGGGCACAGAGGCAGGGGATCACGGTGAGGGCCGCGACCATCGAGAGCCCGACGGCCAGCGCGATGGCGATGGCGATGTCCTTGAAGAGCTGCCCCGATTCCTCCTCGACGAAGAAGATCGGCAGGAACACCGCCAGGGTGGTCAGCGTGGACGCCAGCACCGCGCCGTAGACCTCGTGCGTGCCGCGCAGGACCGCGTCGAGCACGCCCAGCCCTTCGCGGCGCAGGCGATAGATGTTCTCGAAGACGATGATCGCGTTGTCGACGACCATGCCGGAGGCGAAGGTGACCCCGGCGAGCGAGATCACGTTGATCGTGCGCCCCATCAGATAGAAGAGGATGAACGAGGCGACGACCGAGATCGGGATGGTGACGCCGACGGCGAGGACCGCCGAGGTGCTGCGCAGGAAGAAGACCAGCACGACCGCGGCGAGCAGCGCGCCGAAGATCAGGTTCTGCGTCACGTTCTCGAGCGCCGCGTAGACATACTCGGCCTCGTCGTAGGCTTTGCGCAGCGCGATGCCGCGCGGCTTGAGCTCCTCGTTCAGCTCGGCGAGCTTGGCGTCGATGCGCTTCACGACCTCGAGCACGTTCTCGCCGGTCTTGCGGAAATAGGAGATCGAGAGCCCGTCCTTGCCATCGATGCGCGCCGCGGAGTCGGGGCGCTCGAAGGCGCGCTGGATCTGGGCCACGTCGCCGACCACGACGCGCCGCCCGGCGCGCTCGGCGAGGAAGGTCTGCCGCACGTCCTCGATGCTCGCGAACTGGCCGACCGTGCGCACGTCCTCGGCCTGGCGGCCATCCTCGCGGCGGCCGGCGGGGACGTTGCGGTTCTCGCGCCGCAGCGCCTGCTCGACCTCCTGCACCGTGAGCTGCAGCTTCGCGAGCTGCACCGGGTCGATCACCACGCGCAGCTCGCGCCGCAGCGCTCCGCGCACGCGCACGCGTCCCACGCCCTCCAGCCGCTCGATGCGCGGCTTCACGATCTCCTCGGCGATGTAGGTGAGCTCGACGAAGTCGGGCGTCGCCTGCGCATCCTCGTAGTAGAGATAGGACCAGACGACCGGTTGGTCCTCGTCGGAGGAGACCGCCGTGACCTCGGGGTCGCGCGCGTTGTCGGGGATCGCCTCGGGCAGCCGCGCGATCTTCTTCAGCACGTCGATCAGCGCGAGGTCCTTCTCGACGCCCCAATCGAACTCCAGCGAGATCGTGCTCTGGCCCTGCGACGAGGTGGAGCGCATCTCGCGCAGCCCCTCGACCGTCTGCAGCGCCTGCTCGTAGCGGTCGGTGATCTGCTGCTCGACCTCGAGCGGCGCCGCGCCCGGATACTGCACCTCGACGCTGATCTCCGGGCGATCGACCGTGGGCTTGAGCTGCACCGGCGTCTTCTGCAGCGCGATCGCGCCGAAGATCGATGCGAGGATCACCGCGACCGCGACGCTCGTCGGGCGCTTCACCGAAGCCTCGATCCAGCTCATGGGTTCACGACCGCGCCAGCACCTGAACGCGCGCGCCCACCTTCAACCGCTCGCGACCGATCACGACGACATCCGCTCCGGCGGGAACTTCGCCGACGCAGGCGGCGCGCTCGAGCGTCTCGCCGGGATCGCGTGGCAGCAAGCCCAGCACGCGCACCGCGGCGCGCTGCACGGTCTGGTCGGCCTGCACGACCCAGACCCAGGAGCGGCGCAGCGAGGCGGGTTCCTCCGCGCGGGCTTCCTCGAAGAAGATCGCGTCGCGGGGGATCGAGAGCGCGTTCTCCACGGACTCCACGCGGAGATCGAGGCGGGTGAACATGCCCGGCAGGAGCGCGGGGCGCTGCTGGGCGGCGGAGGGATCGTCCTCCAGCGCGAGGCGGATCGAGAACGAACGCGAGGCGGGGTCGATCCAGGCGACGCGGCGCTCGACGCGCGCACTCCAGGCGCTGCGGCCGATCGCGCTGCCGACATAGGCATCGACGCGCAGCTCGGCGTGCTGGCCTTCCTTTACTCGCTCGAGCTCCTCCTCCGGTACGCGCGCGTGGATGCGCAGCTCGCTCGGGTCGTAGAGCTCGAAGGCCTCGCGACCGACCGCGGCCCATTCGCCGACCTCGAGCCCGCGGCGCACGATGACGCCGGGGAAGGGGGAGCGGAGCTCGGTCTCGTCGAGGTCGTGCTGCGCGCGCTCCAGCTCGGCCTTGCGCTCGGCGACGATCGCGCGCGCGATCTGCAGCTCCTCCAGGCGCGCACCGGCCTCGAGCACCTTCAGCGCCTGCTGCGCTTCGTCGACCCGGGCCTCGGCCGCGGCGAGCTTGGTCTGCAGGTCCTCGACCTGTGTGCGCGGCACCAGCGAGCGCGCGAGCTGCTCCGAGCCCTGGCGGTACTCGCGCTCGGCGCCGGCGAGCTCTGCCTCGCGCACCGCGACCCGCGCGCGCGCCTCCTCGAGCTCGGCGTTCGTGTACTTGCTCTCCAGGCGCTTCACTTCGGCTTCGACGCGCTCGACCGCGGCGGTCGCGAGCTTCACCTCGGCGCTGAAGCGCGCGGCGTCGAGGCGCGCGAGCACGGCGCCGCGCGCGACCGTGTCGCCCTCGCGCACGAGCACCTCGCGCACCTTGCCCGCGACCGCGAGGCCGAGGCGCGCGCGCTGCTCGGCGCGCACCTCGCCGACGAGGCTGAGGTTCTGCCGCGCCTCGGCGGGCAGGACGCGCGCGACCTCGACCGGGACCCCCGGCGGGCTCTGGCCGTTCGCAGCTGCGCTCGCGCCGAGGAAGAGAAGCAGCGCGAGCCCGCGGCCAGCGCCGCGAGGGGCGGTGCTCTGCGACGGGAGAAGGCAGGGTCTCAGCATCGGATGGAGGAGCTCGGAACGCTGGCGGCGCGGGCGGGGCGGCGAGTATAGCGCTGTCGCCGCTCGCTGCGCCTTCGCCTCTCGCGCGCGCGGCGGATTCGCGCGCTCAGGCGCGCTTCAAGCGATAGAGCGCGAAGCGGCCGTTGCTCGCCTGCGGCGCGAACCCCGGTCGCGGCCATTCGCCGACGAGCTCGAGCCCCTTCCACTGCGGAGCGAGCGCGCGCGTGCCGCGCGTCCCGTCGGGCCCGTAGGCGGCGACCTCGCCGGTCAGCAGCATCTGCCGCAGCTCCGCTTCCTCGAGCACGTACTCGAAGAGGTAGAGATCGCTGAGGTAGGCCGGTCGCTCGGGCATCCGCTCCAGCAGCGCGCCGAGCTTCACGAGGTCGCGGGCGAAGCTGTCGAGCACCGCGCTGCGCGCGAGGAAGAACACCGCGAGTCCGAGCTCCGTCGGCGTGAGCTCGGCGCGCACGAGTACCGCGGCGAACGCCGAGCGCGCGTCGTCGCCGAGAGCGCCTTGCGGCAGGCGCAGGAGCAGCGCGAGCGCTGCTTCGCGCACGTCGTCCTGCAGCGGCCTTCCGGCGAGCAGCTCCGCGCGGAGCTCCATCAAGTCGATCACCGTCTGGTCGAGGTCGATCGCGTGGGGTCGGTACTCCGCGAGGAACGCGCGCTGCGCGCCGTCGAGGTCCTTTCGCGGACGCGCCCCGTCCTCCAATCCGAGCGCTTCGATGCGCAGCTGATGCTCGTCGCGCCCGATCGGCACCCAGCGGCGATCGGTCTGGTGGAAGAGCAGCTCGCGCTCGACGAGCGCGGTGTGCGTGCGCACCGCGATGATCGCGTTCGCCTCGATGCTGCGATCGATCCAGCGCAGCGCGAGCGTCTCCTCGTTGGTGCGGCCGTACGGCGAGGTCGACTGCATCGGCCGCGAGGCCGCCGCGATGTCGGCCGCCGCGGAGAGCAAGGCCAGCCCGGCCAGCGCGAGGGTCGCCGGCCGCAGCGACTTGCGCGAGCTCGCGAACGCGCGCGAGGCGCAGACGAGGAGGAGCGCTTGCAGTGGCAGCAGGAAGCGCAGCTCGCGGTACGAGTACGCGCCGTAGAAGAGGTAGAGCGCCAGCGCCACCGGGAGCAGCAAGCCGATCGCGCGCTGGGAGCGCGCGACGTTGCCCCCGCGACCTCGCATCCCGAGCCCGAGCAGCGCGAGCAGCGCGATGGGGAAGGGGTAGAGCACGGGCGGCTCGAGGCTGCGCTCGAGCAAGAGGCCCTCGGCTCCGCGCGCTTTCTCCGGCGGCGTCGCGGCCTGTCCTTCCGGCGCGAGGCCGAGGCGCTGCGCATCGCGCAGCAGGGCGTCCCAGCCCGCGACCTGCGTCGCGTACGCGCCGAAGTTCATGCCGCCGAGGCCCAGGTTGTCGAGGAGCGCCCGCGCGTCGCGCGCCCTCGCCCGAGCCGTACACCGCGGGGATCCAGTAGGAGTAGCCCGAGCGCAGGAGGTTCCCGTGCTGGCGCAGGTTCACCGCGAGCTGCGGAGCGATCCCGACCGCGCAGCCGACGAGGAACGCCATCGTCGTCCGCGCGCGCTGCGCGCGATCGGCGAAGGGCCGCGTCAGCACGAGCAGCAGCAGGAACGGCGCCGCGAGCGCGTTGGTGATGCGCACGGTCGCGCCGAAGGCGACGAGGAGGCCGAAGGCCCACGCTTGGCGCGGATGGAGCTGCGGCGAGCGCGCCCAGCGGAGGCCGAGCGCGAGCGAGGCGAAGAGCAACGCGAGCGCCGCGGCATCGCTCATCGGCTGGCGCGCGTGGTAGATCTGCAGCGGCGAGAGCGCGAGCATCAGCGCCGCGGCGATCGCCGCGCGATCGCCACCGAGCTCGTAGGCCAGCAGCGCGCCGCAGAGGATGACGAGCAGCCCGGCGAGCACCGACACCACGACGCCGAAGCCGGGCTCTCGCGGCTCGTCGAACACGAGCCGCGCCCCGGCGATGAGCAGCGGATAGCCGATCGTGTAGCGCGGGGGATAGGCGTGCTCCTCGAGCGGCAGCACGTAGCCCTCGCCGCGCGCGAGCGCGCCGCTCGCGAGGTCGTATTCCAGCGCATCGGCGCGCGGGCGCAGATCGCTCACCTGGTCCGGGGACGTGAGCCGGAGCGCGAGGCCGAGCCCCAGCGCGATCATCACGGCGATCCAGACGTTGCGGCTCATCTTGCAAGCGGAGCGGGCGCGGGCCTCGTTCGACGGAGCCGCGTCCCTGCGCGCGGCAGCGGAGATATTCTCCCTTCCGGCCGAGGCGGAAGCGAGCGGCGCGGCGTCGGCGTCATCGCCGCGTGAGCCCGATCGGGAACTCGCGCGCGTTCCCGCCCTCGACGAGCAGCTCGCGCTCGACGCTCTCGTAGCCCGGCGAGCTCGCCACGAGGCGCAGCCGGCCGGGGGGGATCGGCAAGAGCGCGACGCGCCCCTCCGCATCGGCGCGTTGGTGCGCTACCAACCGCTCGTCCGCGCGGCTCGCGGCGTCCGCGCTCGGGCGCCAGAATGCCGCGACTCGCCCGCGAGGGAGCGCTCGATCGAGCGCTTGCGCGTCGTGGAGCCGCAGCTCGAGGCGCGGCGCGCGGAACGAGACGGTGAGCTCGCTGCACGGCACCTCCAGCTCTTCCTGCCGCGCGAACTCGAGCGCGTCTCGCGAGGGCCCGCCGGCCGCCGTGACGCGCAGCCGATAGCGCCCCGCGGGCACGCCTTCGAAGCGGAAGAAGCCGGTGCCGTTCTCGGCCGTCTCCACGGCGCCGCGAAAGAGCGGATCGGTCGCGCGCGCGGGCTCGAGATGCACGCGGTACCACGTGCCGCCGCCGTTGCCGTCGAGGCAGCGGCCGGTCAGCGCGAGCGGAGCGCCGGCCTGCGCGGCATGCTCGAGCTCGGGGCTCGCGACCTCGCGCGGCTCGAGCGCGAGATCGAGCGCGAGCTGGGCGCCTTCCTCGAGGAAGAGGTCCTCGCGCAACGCGCCGCGGAAGCCCTCGACGCCGACCACGAGGCGCAGCGGTCCCGAGGGCAGATCGCGCAGCGCATAGCTGCCGTCCGCGGCCGTCGTCGTCTGCGCGGCGCAGGTGCCGGCCCAAGCGTGGATCGCGGCTCCGTCGAGTGGCGCTCCGCTCGTGCTGCGCACGACGCCGCTCACTGCGGAGCTCCCGACGAAGGGATCCACGAGCGCGCCCGTGGGCACCGCTTCGCGATCGAGCTCGAACGCGGGGAACGACGGGCGCGGTGCGAGCTCGGCGTTCGGGCGCAGGTTCACGAACCACACCGCCGCGTTCACGCCGATCAGCGTGGCGAGGAGGTAGAAGTGCAGATGCGCGCGGAGGCGGGGGCGATCGATCACGTGCGCGAGGATGCCGCCCTCAGAGCTCGACGCGCAAGCTCTCGCCCGCGAAGCGCAGCACGCGCGTCTCGGGCTTGCGCTCGCCGACGTGGATCACCAGCTCGAGCTCGCCGTGCGGCAGCTCGCCGAGCTGGAAGCGGCCGCTGCCGTCGATCTCGGCGCGGAAGGCGCCGATGCCCGCGCGCTTCGAGATCACGAAGCCCGGCCCGAGTGGGTTGCCGGAGCCGTCGACGACGACGCCCCCGGCGACCGCGGTGCGCGCCGCGAGGAAACCGAGATCGACCTCGGCCGCGTCGATCGACACGTCGCGCACGAGGAGGGCGCGGCCGACTTCGAAGGAGCGAAAGGTCTGCTCCGCCGCCGCGCGCGGATCGCCGCTCGCGAGCGGCGATCCACCGGCGGGGTTCACGACCACGCGATAGCTGCCGAAGGGCACGTCGGCGAACGCGAACTGCCCGCTGTCATCCGAGGTCGTACCGCGCTGCTGCGCGAGCGAGCCCTGCAAGGGAAGATCGGCGGGCACGAGCCAGACGCCGTAGCGCTGGCCGTCGAGGCTCAGGGCACCGCGCACGCGCGCGAGCTTCACTCCTGGGAGGGCGAAGTCCTGCTCGGCGCTGGTGCCCGCCGCGAGCTCGCGCGCGACCGCGGGCGCCTCGGCCTTCTTCGGCGCGCGGAACTGCTCCCACGCCACCTGCGCGAGCCCGATCGTGGTCTCGCGCGGCTCGAGCACGTAGGCACCCGGCGGTACGTCGACGATCGCGTAGCGCCCTTCCTCGTCGGGCAGCGCTTCGAAGACGAGCCCGCTCGCATGCACGGCGAAGATCTTCCGTTCGCGCGTCGGCGCCTCGGCGATCGTCACGCGGCCATGGAAGGACCCCGGCTCGTCGAGGCGCAGCTCAAAGCGCTGCTGCGGACGCTCGGGGGAGAGCTCGAGCTCGAACGGCGGCCACGCGGTCCAGCGGCGATGGCGCAAGTACAAGCGATACGCTCCCGGGCGCAGCAGACGGAAGCTCGCGCGTCCCCGCGCGTCGCTCGCGCCGGCGTAGATCTCGACGCCGCGCGGCGGCATGGCGAAGCGCCCTTCGATCCACGGCTCGTCGCCTTGGCGCGGCGCGCGGCGCAAGCTGAGCCCGGCCTCCGCGAGCGGTGCTCCCGAAGCCTCGAGGATCTGCACGTCGATCGCGATGCCGGGATCGAGGCCGAGCTCGATCTCGGGCAGCTCCGCGCCGTCCTGCACGTGCACCGGCGCGCTGCGCTCGAGCAGGTAGTCGCGGTGCTTCGCGACCACTTGCCAGCGCCCTTGTCCGTGCCCGGGCAGCGCGAAGCGGCCCGCCGCATCGCTGCGCGCCGGGAACAGCGCCGGCGTCGCCCAGCTCGGGCGATCGAGCGGCTTCGTCGCCGCTTCTTCGGCGGGGAAGCTCCCGATCCACGCGTCGGCGATCGGCGCACCCGTGCGCAGGTCGCGCACGACGCCGCGGAGCTCTACTTCCGGCTGGAGCAGGAAGCTCTGCAGCGGGGCCTCCGCGCGCACGCGCCGCTCGACGCGCTGGAAGCCGGCCTTCGCGACGCGCACCAGGCGCTCGCCGCGCGCGGGCGCGAGCGCGGTCGCGAAGCGTCCTTCGGCGTCGGTGAGGCCGCTCCGCGCGAGCGGGCGCGGCAGCTCCGAGAGTGCGGAGGCGACCAGGACCTCGGCGCCGGCGAGCAGCTCTCCGCGCGCGTCGCGCACGCGCACCTCGAGCGGCGCGGCTGGCTCGAGCAGGACCTCGAGCTCCGTCGTGCGCTCGTCCTCGATCTCGAACGGCGCGCTCAGCGAAGCGGCGAACGAGCCGGCCTCCGTGCTCTCGAGCGCGAGGCAGAAGCGCCCGCGCGGCAGCGCGTCGAGCGTGCAGAGCCCACTCGCGGGATCGACCTCGGCGCGCAGCTCGCGCAGCTCGCGGAGAGCGGAGAGCGGAGAGCGGAGCTCGCCGCTCGTCGCTTCGATGGCCTGCACCAGCGTCGCGCGCAGCGCTTCGCGCGGAGCGCTGCCGTCGCGGCGCACGACGCGCGCGCGCAGCGCGCCGCCGCGCGAGAGCGCCAGGGTCCCGAGCTCGCGCGGCCGCGCTCCTATGAGGTCGAACGCGGGCGCATAGAGCGGCGCGAAGCCCGGCTCCTCGATCAGCACCAGCGCGTGCGCGCGC
Organism: Planctomycetota bacterium; assembly: GCA_016719295.1. Taxonomy (GTDB): domain Bacteria; phylum Planctomycetota; class UBA1135; order UBA1135; family JADKAF01; genus JADKAF01. The sequence continues at coordinate 2,352,342 of JADKAF010000001.1, read as the reverse complement.
GCGCCGCTCTGCGGCAGCGCGATGGCGAAGAGCCCGTCGGCATCGGTCTGCGCCTCGAGCTCGAGCGTCGGCGCGAGCGAGCGGCGCAGCAGGGCTTGGGGCGAGTAGACCACCTCCGGCAGGAACCAGGCGCGGACGCGCGCGCCGGCGCGCGGAGCGCCCTGCGCATCGACGAGCTTGCCCGACAAGGCACCGTCCACCGGGTCGCGGAGCGCGGGCCGCGCTTCCGGCTCGGTGCGGCCCGCGAGCGAGCCGCGCTCGTTCCTCGGCGCACGAGCGTGCTCCGACTCGCGCAACGCGAGCCAGAGCGCGCCTCCTCCGCAGAGGAGCGCCACGGTGAACGCGACGAGAGGTAGGCGCGACGGCGTGGACATGAGGAGCGTGGTCATGCGTCTCCGGGAGGAAGCACGGCGGTCGCGACGCGCGCGAGCTCGTCCGCGGCCGAGGCGCCGAGGTCGAGCAGCGGGAGGCGCACGCCGCCCACGTCGAGGCCGCGGGCGCGGAGCAGCGCCTTCGCGGCAGCGGGCAGGACATGCGCTTCCATCGCGCCCCGTACGCGGGAGAGCCTCGCCTGCTCCCGCTCCGCGCGGGCGAGATCGCCGGCGCGGAACGCGTCATAGATCGCGCGCACGAGCTCGGGAACGCAGTTCGCCGCGGCGGTGATCGAGCCCACCGCGCCCGCACGCAGCCCCTCCAGGATGCGGCCGTCGCCGCCGAGGAAGACCTTGGCCCGGGCGAAGCGCTCGCGGATCCGCGGCAGAGCGGCAGGATCGCCGGAGGAGTCCTTGATGCCGACCGCGAGCGGGTGGTCGGCGGCGGCGTCGAGCAGCGCATCGAGGGCGACGCCCGAGCCCTGCGGCAGGTGATAGAGCAGCGCGGGCAGTGCCGCGTGATCGAGCGTCCGCCCGAAGAAGCGGCGCAGCCCCTCGGGTTCCAGCTTCCGTGGGTAGAGCGGCGGCAGGACGAGCAGCGCGTCGCAGCCGAGCTCGCGCGCCGCGGCTCCGAGCTCGAGCGCCTCGCCGAAGCTCGTGCCCGCGATACCGGCGACGAGAGCCAGCTCGCCGCGCACGTCCGCGAGGGTCTCCAGCAGGCGCAGCTTCTCCGTCGTGGAGAGGCTCGCGAACTCGCCGTTCGAGCCGCACGCCACCAGCCCCTCGATGCCGCGCGCGCGCAGCCATGCCACGTGCGCGCGCAGCGCACCCAAGTCGAGGTGGAGCTCGCGATCGAAGGGAGTGAGAATCGGCGCCCAGGCGCCGCCGAGTTGGTCGCGCATCACGGTCCTCGTCCGCCCCACATCGAGACAGGCGCCGAACTCCCCGGCGCGCGAACATCATGCTGCCCGCCACCGAGAAGCTCTACTTCACCGACAGCTACGCACGGCACTTCGAAGCGCGCGTGCTGCGCCGCGAGCCGCTCCCAGACCCCGCGCCGGCGCCCGCGCCGCAAGGCGCGCGGGAGGCCGTGATCCTGGAGCGCACGCTCTTCTATCCCACGGGCGGCGGCCAACCGCACGACCTGGGGACGCTCGGCGGGGCCCCCGTGCTCGGCGTCGAGATCGCGGACGGCGTGATCCGCCATTACCTGGGCGCCGGCTTCGACGTTGCCGAGGGCGCGCTCGTCGCGGGCGAAGTCGAGGCCGAGCGGAGAGCGGAGTTCCGCGCCCAACACCACGCCCAGCACCTCCTCTCGGCGGCGGCCTTCCGCCTCTCCGGCAAGGCGACGACCGCCGTGCGCCTCGGCGAAGGCGTCTCCACCGTCGACCTCGCGGGCCCGCTCTCCGACGCCCAGGTGCTCGCGATCGAGGACGAGGTCGCGCGCATCGCCGCCGAAGCGCGGCCCGTGCGCATCCACTTCGTGCCGCCGGACGAGCTCGAGTCCTTCGGCCTCCGCCGCCCGCCGCAGGTCGAGGGCGTCGTGCGCGTGATCGAGGTCGAGGACTTCGATCGCGCCGCTTGCGGCGGAACTCATCCGCGCACCACCGCCGAGATCGCCCCCGTGCGCGTCGTGCAGACCGAGCGCGTGCGCGGCAGCGAGCTCCGGCTCCACTTCCTCGCCGGTCGACGCGCGCTGCTCGACTATCGCGCGAAGGCCGAGCTCCTGCGCTCCCTCGCCGCCGAGCACTCGACGCAGCCGGAGAAGCTCGCCGCCGTGCTCGCGAAGCAACGCCGCGACGCCGAGGAGCTCGCGACGCGACTCCGCACCACGCAGCGCGCGCTGCACGCGCTGTGGGTTCCGCAATGGCTCGCCGAGGCGCGCGCCGCGACGCCGGCCGGCGCTGCGCTGCGCATCGCGCGCGTGATCGAGCACGCGACGCCGGACGACCTCACGTCTCTCGCGCGCGAGCTAGCGAGCGGCGGGGCGAGTGCGCTGCTCTGCGCGCAGGACGAGCAGCGCGTGCATGCGGTCGCGGCGGCGCCGAAGGGGGCCGCGCCGGCGAATCAGGGGTTGGCGGCGTTCCTGCAGGGGTTCGGCGGGAAAGGCGGCGGGTCGGCGGAGATGGCGCGGGGGAGTGCGCCGCGCGCTGCTGCCGCGGCGCTGGAGAATGCGATCACGCGTTGGCGTGAGTCCTGAGCGCGGCGTTCTCTGCGCAAGTCCTCGGGTGCTAGGCCGACCCAGATGCTGATTCGGAACTCTCTCGCGATTCGGTCGCGGAGCTGTCCCCGAGGATGGCCGGCCCAGGCTGTCTTGCGAGGGCATGGACTCGGAGAAACTCAACACCGATGGCGAACCTGTGTCTGAAGTGCATGTGCTTCTAGCGCGCGCGTGAAAGCGAGAAGCGAGAAGCGAGAGGCGACAGGAAGCAAGAGCGCGCAGGCGCTACGCCCAGCCCTCCGGCGACGCAAGCGCCGCGCCCGACGCGCGCGTCACGAGTCGGTGGTGTTCGAGGGTCGACGCGCGTTCGGAGCGAGCAAGAGATGCGGAGCGGAGCGCGTCGTTCACGTCGCTTGCTGCGCCTGCGGGCGCGGCTTCGCTTCGTCGATAGACTTCGGGAGCCGCTTCGGAGCCCGCGAAGGCGGGGGCTCCGAAACTCATGCTTGCGAGGGCGAACGGAGCGTCGAGGCGAGAACCGGCTCGAGGGACACGCGGTTCCGCGCCCGCGCGGCGGCCGATCCGTGAGGGTCAGCGAGAACTTCCGCGGCTTGAATGGGCGGGGTTCCCTCGAGATCGTCCAGCGTGCTTGGTGAGCGGCAGCTCGTCGATGTCGAGCAGGCCGTGGCGACGCCAGCCGGCGGTGAGCAGCCAGGTAGAGGCAGGTGCGACGATGGCCACGTCCGGTTTCGCGGGGATCGAGGGGCGATCTCTCCATCCATCGAAGGCAGGCGCACTCGAGCAGCGGTCGATCGAGCTGCGCGGCACGACGCCGTGCTTCTTGCCGTTCTGGAGCACGTAGCGCAGGGCATTCCGCGCCTGCGTTGGCGTCGAGATCACCTCGTCGTGATAGCGGTCGGGGAACACCTTGCCGCTGCGGCCCCAGAGCTTGTTCAGCGCGCGCGCGAGCGGGCTCAGCAGCGCGTTCATGGCGCGCGCGACGCACGCGCGATCGTCGGCTTCGATGAGCAGATGCAGGTGATTGCCTTGCACGCTGTAGTGGATGATCCGCATCCCGTGGCGATCGCTGCTCGCGCTGAGCGCAGCGAGCACGCACTTCAGCGCGTCACCTCGGCGCAGCGAAGGCAATCCATGCGCCAGGCGAACGGTAATGTGCAGCGGCTCGCCGCGCTTCTTCGCCGCGCGCTGACGATGCGGCATCCCTGGCTCGGCGTTCTTCGGCTTCCGTCCCGCCCCCTTGCGCTTCCCACCATGCTGACGAAAGTCGAGCACGAGCTGTCGATCCTTGCGACGCATGCATCATCCTCTGCCCCGTGCAGCTTCTCACCGGATCTCGTTCCAGCACATAGAACGCAGAGGCGCCGTAGTTGGTTTCGTAGAAAGTCGGAAACTTGATACAGCGAGGTTGTTCGCTGCCCGATCTCGCCGCGCAGCAGAGCCGCGCTCTCGCCCTACCGCCGCGCGGGCGTGGAACCGCATGCCCATCGAGCCGGTTCACGCATCCACGCTCCGTTCGCACCCATATGCAGGAGTTTCGGAGCCCCCGCCTTCGCGGGCTCCGAAACGGCTCCCGAAGTCTATCGACCCAGCGGAGCCGCATCCGGAGGCGACGCAAGCGCCGTGACCGCCGCGCTCGCTCTCCAATCGCGCTGGGCTCCGAACGCGCTTCGACGCACCATGTCCTTCGACGTCCTTCACGCGCGGCGGGCGCGGCGCTTGCTTCGCCGGAGGGCTGGCGGAGCGGCCGTCGCGGAGCTCGGGTTCGAATGCTCAGGTTCGTACCGGGATTGAGTTGCGTTCTCGCCTCGGCGCGTCGATCTGCTGCGCGAGCGCGTGAAAGCGAGAAGCGAGAAGCGAGAAGCGAGAAGCGAGAAGCGAGAAGCGAGAAGCGAGAAGCGAGAAGCGAGAAGCGAGAGGCGACAGGAAGCAAGACCGCGCAGGCGCTACGCCCAGCCCTCCGGCGACGCAAGCGCCGCGCCCGACGCGCGCGTGACGAGTCGGTGGTGTTCGAGGGTCGACGCGCGTTCGGAGCGTGGGAGCCATGCGGAGCGGAGCGCGTCGTTCACGTCGCTTGCGGCCCCTGCGGGCGCGGCTTCGCTTCGTCGATAGACTTCGTGCGCCGTTTCGGAGCCCGCGAAGGCGGGGGCTCCGAAACTCATGCTTGCGAGGGCGATCGGAGCGTCGAGGCGAGAACCGGCTCGATGGACACGCGGTTCCGCGCCCGCGCGGCGGCAGGGTCGAGCGCGTCAGCGCGAGGTTGCTCGGCGGCTCGATTTGGCGAGGTTCGCTCGAGGTCGTCCAGCGTGCTTGGAGTGCGGCAGCTCGCGGACGTCGAGCAAGCCGTGGCGGCGCCAGCCGGTGGTGAGCAGCCAAGTCGACGCGGGTGCGACGATGGCCACGTCTGGTGTCGCGGGGATCGAGGGGCGCTCTCTCCAACCATCGAAGGCGGACGCGCTCGAGCACAGATCGATAGAGGAGCGCGGCACGACGCCATGCTTCTTGCCGTTCTGGAGCACGTAGCGCAGGGCATTCCGCGCCTGCGTTGGCGTCGAGATCACCTCGTCGTGATAGCGGTCGGGGAACACCTTGCCGCTGCGGCCCCAGAGCTTGTTCAGCGCGCGCGCGAGCGGGCTCAGAAGTGCGTTCATGGCGCGCGCGACACAAGCGCGATCATTGGCTTCGACGAGGAGGTGGATGTGGTTCGTCTGAATCGAGTAGTGGACGATCCGCATTCCGTGCCGATCGCTGCTCGCACTGAATGCTGCGAGCACGACCTTCAGCGCGCCGCCACGACGCAGCGATGGCAGACCATCGGCGAGGCGTACGGTGATGTGCAGCGGCTCGCCGCGCTTCTTCGCCGAGCGCTGACGGTGCGGCATCCCTGGCTCTGCGTTCTTCGGCTTCCGTCCTGCCCCCTTACGCTTCCCACCATGCGGACGAAAGTCGAGCACGAGCTGTCGATCTTTGCGACGCATGCATCATCCTCTGCCCCGTGCAGCTTCTCACCGGATCTCGTTCCAGCACATAGAACGCAGAGGCGCCGTAGTTGGTTTCGTAGAAAGTCGGAAACTTGATACAGCGAGGTTGTTCGCTGCCCGATCTCGCCGCGCAGCAGAGCCGCGCTCTCGCCCTACCGCCGCGCGGGCGTGGAACCGCATGCCCATCGAGCCGGTTCACGCATCCACGCTCCGTTCGCACCCATATGCAGGAGTTTCGGAGCCCCCGCCTTCGCGGGCTCCGAAACGGCTCCCGAAGTCTATCGACCCAGCGGAGCCGCATCCCAAAGGCGACGCAAGCGCCGTGACCGCCGCGCTCGCTCTCCAATCGCGCAGGGCTCCGAACGCGCTTCGACGCACCATGTCCGCCGACGTCCTTCACGCGCGGCGGGCGCGGCGCTTGCATCGCCGGAGGGCTGGCGGAGCGGCCGTCGCGGAGCTCGGGTTCGAATGCTCAGGTTCGTACCGGGATCGAGTTGCGTTCTCGCGTCGTCCCCTCTCCGCGTCACGGCCGACCAGAGCAATCGTTCCCGAAGCCGTGCCCCTCGATGCGCTCAGCTCACGCTCACGGCGACTTAAGGCGCTCGACCGTTGACGCACGCCTTCGCCACCCGCGCCTCGGCCCGCGCCACCGCCATGCGCACCTGCGTCAGCGTATCCGGCGTCACCGATATGCTGGTGATCCCGCACTCGACCAGGAACGGCGGCACCTCGTCGGGGAAGTCCGACGGCGCCTGACCGCAGATGCCGATCTCCTTGCCGGCGGCGCGGAAGACCTCCACGGCGCGGCGGATCAGGGTCTTCACGGCGCTCGAGCGCGCGTCGACCGGATGGGCGTAGTGCTCGAGGTCGTCGCGCGAGACGGCATAGGTCGTCTGCACGAGGTCGTTCGAGCCGATCGAGCCGCCGTCGAGGCTCATCTCCTCGAGGAAGCGCTCGGCCTCGATGACGTTCGAGGGCAGCTCGATCATCAGGAAGAGCGGGACGCCGGTCTCGGCGGCGAGGCCGCGGTCGTCGAGCAAGCGCCGCACTTCGCGCCCTTCCTCCGGCGTGCGGCAGAAGGGCACCATGATCTGCAGGTTGTCGAGGCCGAGGTCGCGGCGGACGCTGCGGAGCGCGTCACACTCCATCTCGAACGCGGGCAGGAAGCGCGGGTCGATGTACCGCGAGGCTCCGCGCCACGCGATCATCGGATTCTCCTCCTGCGGCTCGAAGATGCGTCCGCCGAGGAGCTCGCGGTACTCGTTCGACTTGAGATCCGAGAGGCGCACGAGCACGGGCCGCGGATGGAAGGCGGCGCAGATCAGCGCGACACCGTACTTCAGGCGATCGACGAAGAACTCGCGCTTGTCGGCGTAGCCGGGCGTGCGGCGCCCGATCGCTCCGAGCAAGCCGCGCAGCTCCTCTTTGGACTCCGCCTTCAACTTCTCGCTGTAGTGCGAGAGCTCGGGGAGCAGCTCACCGGTGTCGAGGAAGTGACCCAGCTCCTCGTAGTAGAGCAGCGCCAGCGGATGGATGCCCACCTCGGCGGTGAGGATGAACTCGATGCGCGCCAAGCCGACGCCGTCGGAGGGCAGCATCGCATCGCGCAGCGCCTTGTCGGGGAAGCCGACGTTCAACTTGATCTTGGTCGCAAGCTCGACCTTGCCGATCTCGACGGTCTCGACCTTCCACGGATGGAGCCCGTCGTAGACCCATGCGGTCTCGCCTTCGGCGCAGGAGCCGGTCACCTCGCGGAGGGGCGTCAGCACCTCGGTGGCGCGATCGCAGCCGACGATCGCGGGGATTCCGAACTCGCGCGCGATGATCGCGGCATGCGAGGTGCGCCCGCCGCGCTCGGTGACGATGAGCGAGGCCTCCTTCATCATCGGCTCCCAGTCGGGCGTGGTCATCTCGGTGACCAGCACGTCGCCGGGATCGAAGACGCGCTCCTCGACGGGGATGCGCTCGAGCGGGATCCCCGAGGCGAGCTTCGTGCGCAAGGCGCGCTTCCGGAGGATCACCTCCTCGTAGCTGCGGTACATGCGCACCTTGCCGCACCCGATGCGCGTGCCCACCGACTGACCCTTGCAGAGCACCTTGCCCCCGGCCTGCAGCGCCTTCGTGAGCGCGCTGTCCATCACGTAGCGCTCGAGCCGCTCGGGTGCCGCCTGTCCGTGCACCGTCTCGGGGCGCGCTTGCACGATGAAGAGGTCACCGGTGCGGCCGTCCTTCGCCCACTCGATGTCCATGGGCTGGCCGTAGTGCTCCTCGATCGTGAGCGCCATGCGCCCGAGCTCCAAGACCTCGTCGCGCCCCAGCGACCAGGCGCGACGGCGGCTCGCGAGCACGTCGACGCTCTCGGTGGGGGCGCCACCCTGATGGCTGTAGATCAGCTTCTTGTCCTTGGCGCCGAGCTGGCGATGGACGACGGCGGGCTTCCCGCGACGAAGCCCTTCCTTCCACACGGTGAACGAGTCCGGCGAGACCGTGCCCTGCACGACGAACTCACCGAGGCCATAGGCCGACGAGATGTGGATGACCCCGCGGTGCCCTGACTCGGGGTCGAGCGTGAACATGACGCCCGAGGTCGCGAGGTCCGAGCGCACCATCTTCATCACCACGACCGAGAGCGCGGCGCCCAGCGGGTCGAGGCCCTTCTCGATCTGGTAGCCCACGGCGCGCTCGGTGAAGAGCGAGGCCACGCAGCGCTTCCAATGCGCGATGACGGACTCCGCGCCATGGATGTTCAGGTAGGACTCGCACTGCCCGGCGAAGGAGGCGAGCTCCGAGTCCTCGCAGGTCGCCGACGAGCGCACGGCGACGTCGATATCGCGGCCGTATTGCGCGCAGAGCTTCGCGTAGCCGCTGCGGATGGCCTCTGCGATCGCGGGGGGGATCGGCGTCTCGACCACGAAGGTGCGCGCGACCTGCGTGCGCGCGTGCATCTCCAGGTGATCGTGCGTGGCGGCGCCTTCGAAGCACGCGATCAGCGCCTGCGCCAAGGTCGCCGCGCGAGCGACGCGCGAGCGCAGCCCCGGTACCTGATCGTGATCGCGCACCTCGTTCCAGGTCCCCGGCGGGACCGGCGCGTCCACGAACTCGCGGAACGCGCGCGCGGTGGTCGCGAAGCCGTTCGGGATCCGCACTCCCCGCGGCACGAGCTGGCGATACATCTCACCGAGCGAGGCGCCCTTGCCGCCGACGCAGCCGGCGTCGTGGCGGTCCAGATCTTCGAACCAGAGGACGAGCTGATCGGACTTGCTCATGGGGCCTCGCAGCGAGAGGGACGGGTTCTCCGGTCGGGGCATCGACCGTGGGTGGGCGAGGACTTGATCGCGGCTCCCCCCTCGCAGGCGGAGGGGCGCTTCGCGTGCCAACTCGCGTGAGCGAGCCAAGCCGCCAGGCACTTCGGGAAAGAGCTTCGCGATTCGAGGCGATTCGGCGCCTCGCGTTTGGAGCTCCGCGAGGACGGGCTAGCCTGCTCGCATTCGAGAGCGTTCGCGCGCCGTGGCATGGCGTCGATCGTTGGAACCCAGATCCCGGAGAACGGCTCGTGCTGCATCACCAGGTCGCTACGTCTCTGCTGCTCGCCCTCGTCGCCGCTCCCTGCGTCAGCGGGCAATCGTTGGTGGTGCCTGCGGCCAATGCCACGGCCCGCGGCACGGGCGGTCTCAACACCCTGACGCGCGACAGCGGCAACGCGCGCACCTACATGCTGGGGATCGACGCCGCGCAGCATCTCGCCGGGCTGCCGATCGGCGCCGTGATCACCGGCTTGAGCTTCCGCTCGAGCATCACGACTTCGAACCCCGCGTCGTGGCCGGCGGTCGATGCGACCTGGGCCAGCTACGAGATCCAGGTCGGCAGCGCGATCCCGGTCGCGAGCTGGACCGGCGCCTTCGCCTCCAACTTCTCCTCGCCGCCGCAGCTCGTGCGCAGCGGTCCGATGCTGATCACCACCGGGACCTACAGCAACAACACCGGGCTCTCGGCGCCCACGCCGAACACCTGGGGCGAGTTCTACTTCGACTTCCAGACGCCGTACGTCTATGCGGGCGGCGACCTCGGCATCTACTTCACTCACGGCGGGAGCTCGATCGTCGGGGCGCTCTTCCTCGACTACGTCGCCTCGAACGCCGCGAACGGCTTCGTGGCTTACTCCCAGACCGTGTTCCAAGGCACCGCGGGCGCCTCGGCCAACGCCTGCATCCCACGGCTCCACTACGGCTACGGCGCCGGCTGCCCGGGCACCTCGGGAACCGCGCCGGTGCTGGTGAGCGCTGGAGATCTCCTGGGCGGCGGCACCGCGCGCCTCGCCGTCGGCAACGCCGTCGCGGGTCAGCTCGGCCTCTTCTTGCTGGGTTCGGGTCGCACGCAGCTCCCGCTGTTCGGGAGCTGCAATCTCCTCGTGCTGCCGCTGGAGACGTTGCCCTTCACGCTCGATGCGAACGGCCGCTTCGCGCTGTCGCAGCCGGTCGCGCCCGGCATCCTCGGCACGCTCGACATCCAAGCGCTCACCGTCGACCCCGGCGCGCCGAACGGCCTCGTGCTGGCGAATGGCGTCGGCTTCACGGCGCGCTGAGGCGCGACGGCGCCCCGAGGGATGCATCGCATGCTCGCGAAGGTTGCGAGGCCGCTGCTCGCCGCGCTGCTCGCGGCGGCGAGCGCCGCGGCTCAATCGACCGTGGTGCCTTCCAGCGCGACGAGCGCGCGCGGAACGAGCGGCTTGAACAGCTTGCTCCGCGACGCGGGGCAGCCGCGGACCTACATGCTCGGTCTCGCGGCGACGCAGCTGCAGGGCTTCGCGGCTGGCGACGTGATCACCGGGATCAGCTTCCGCGGCTATGCGGGTCCTGCGAACCCTGCGAGCTGGCCGCCGGTCGACGCGTCGTTCGCGAGCTACGAGATCCGCATCGGTCCCGCGCGAGCGCTGGCGAGCTGGACGGGGAGCTTCGCCTCGAACTGGAGCAGCGCGTCGCAGCTGGTGCGCAGCGGAGCGCTGCGGATCGCGGCCGGCACATTCACGAACGATCTCGCCAGCGTTGCTCCGGCGCCGAATGCCTGGGGGGACTTCAGCTTCGACTTCGAGGTCCCGTATCTCTACGCCGGTGGCGACCTCGGCATCTATCTCACGCACGGCGGCAGCTCGCTCGCGAGCTCGTTCTTCCTCGATGTCGTGTCCTCCAGCGCGGCGAGCGGCCTCGTCGCGTACTCGCAGCTCGCGTTCCAGGGCACGGGTGGCAGCCTCGCCGATGCCTTCGTCGTGCGCGTGCACCGCGGCTTCGGCGCGGGCTGCGGCGGGTCGACGGGTATCGCGCCGCGACTCGTGAGCGCGGGCGACGTGCTCGGAGGCGGCACGGCGCAGCTCTGGGTCGGACGCGGGCTCGCCGCGGCGCCGGGTGCCTATGTGCTCGCGCTCGCTCCGGCGCAGCTATCGCTCGCTCCCGGCTGCGATCTGCTCGTGCTGCCGCAGGAGCTGCTGCCTTTCGCGCTCGATGCGCGCGGCGACCACCGTCTCCGCGCCCAGCTTCCCGCGGGCATCCTGGGCTCGTTGCTCGTGCAGGTCGCGCTGATCGATGCGACGGCGCCGGGCGGATTCGCGCTCTCGAACGGCGTGCGCTTCACGGCGCGCTGAGCCACCCGGGAGCGCTGCGGCGACCCGCCAGGAGTCGCGTCGAGAGCAGCAAGCCCAGGAGTGCTAAGCCGAGCATGCTCAGCGCTAGGGCGACGAAGAACCCGAGGAAGTCGCTGCCGCTCCTCAGCCAGCCGCCGGCGATCATCATCGCGGCATAGCCCGCGTAGCCGAGCGTGTCCGCTACGTACATGAGGAAGCCCACGTTGGCGCGCTCGCGGGTGTGTGCGATCCAGCGCTCGAAGATGGACGTATGCACGAGCACGTAGGGCGTGTAGAGCCCGAAGCCGAGCCAGACCATCCATCCGAACGCATGAGGGTGTCGCGCTCTCAACGCCGCCGCCGCGCCGAGCCCGATCGCGAGCGCCACCGCCGAGAATCCCAGAGCTGCCGCGAGAGCACGGCGGTGATCGCGGATCAGCGCCAGGCTGGCGCTCACCGCTGCGACAGCGAGCGCGACGAGCAGCTCCGAGCGTGTGAACAGCTCGGGCCGCGCCTCTACCTCGAGCGCTCTCCAGAGCTCGGGCGCATAGTCGGCGCGCACGCTGCGCAAGATCGTGATCGCGAGATAGGCCAGGAACACGCCGCCCAAGCCGAGCCCGTGGCGCCTCAGCAGGCTCAAGCGCTCCGCTCGCGTCAGGGGTACCCGCTCGTGCCGCTCCGCCACGTCGCGCGTGCTGGGAGCCGGGATGCAGCTCAGCATCCACGCGCCGAGCAGGAGCGGCAGCGCGAAGAGCGCACCGGCCGTCGCGGGCATCCAGTGCTCTTCGAGGCCGCGCTGGAGCAGCCAGGCCCCGACCGACTTCGTGAAGCCATCGGCCAGGATGAAGCTGGCGCAGAGACCGGCGACGAAGAGCTCGGTCATGCGGCGACCCTCGACGAAGCCCAGGACGAGACCGAAGACGAGGCCGAGGCAGAGACCGTTCAGGAGCAGGAAGACCGGACCGAGCACCGGGGGAGCCAGCGCCAAGAGCAGCCACGCGAGCTCCGCGCCGGCGATGAGCGTGAGCAGCACGCGCAGTCGGCGCGCTCGCGTCATCTCCGCGATGAGGCGGATGCCGACGAGCTTGGAGATCGTGTAGCCGAGAACCTGCGCGGTGATGAGCCAGGCCTTGAGCGTGGCTCCGCCGTACTCCGCTGGAAACGCGCCCGCGGTGAAGGGCTTTCGGAAGCCGTACATGCAAGCGTAGGTTCCGAAGGCCGCGAGCATGCACCACACGGCCAGGAACCACGGCTTCGCCAAGGCTCGATCCAGCGTCGTGCCTCGCGGCAGCGCCAGCGCAGCAGGGCGAGCGCCGTCCATCTCCGAGCTACGCCTGACGAGCGCCGTCCGCGGCGCTCGGAAGCAGCCAAGCGACCAGCACCTCGCGGAAGGACTCCAGCGGCGGCGTCTTGCGACCGGGCTGCTTCGCGAGCTCGTCGTAGCGGCGCACCTTGACGGCGAGCGCGGCGTGCGGTCCAGCGCTGAAGGCGCGCGCTTCCTCGGCCGAGTGCCGGCCGCCCTGCAGCCGCAGGCTCGTCGCCGAAGCGGGTGAGAGGCGGGCCGCGTAGCGCGGGTCGAGGAAGCAGAGATAGCGCTTCGCCTCGACATGCAGGCGCACGCCCTCGACCAGCTCCGGTCGGAACCAAGCGGCGAGCGCCGCGGCCCCGAGCTCCTCGTGGCGCGCGTCTACTCCGCGGCTGGCGATGCCTTCGCCTTTCTCGTGGCAGAGGTGCCCATAGTCGTGCAGCAGGCAGGCGGCGATCACCAGGTCTTCCTCGCCCGCTGCCTCGGCGATGGTGGCGCACTGCAGAGCATGCTCTCGCTCGCTCACGGTCTCGCCATAGCATCGATGTCCGTGGACTCGATACTGCTCGAAGATCCTCTCGATCGGCCCGACCGCGCCTGCGCCGATCATGTGCAGCTCGTCGATCCAAGCTCCTTGGAGCTCGCTACCAGCGCGACGCGCGGCCACTCCCGGCTCTCGGCGAGCTCGAGCGCTTCCGGCAGACGCTCGAGGGGCAGCGGAGGGCTCACCAGGCGCTCCCAAGGCAGCAGCCGCTCCTGCACGAGGAAGGCGACGGCGCGCTCGAGATGCCGAGGAGCGTAGTTGTGGAACCCGCGCAAGGAGAGGCAGCCGCGTACCAGAGCCTCTCCGCTCAGCGCGAGCGCTGCCGAGGGATGCACGAGGCCGGCCAAGTGATACGCACCGCCGGGACGCAGGAGCGCGAGCCCCTCGGCGAAGACGCCTGCATCACCGGTGACCTCGATCACGAGGTCGGTGGACGCCGGTCCGAGCCGCTCGATCGCGCTCTCGCGAACCGGCTCGCCGCCGAAGGCCGAAACATGCGCCAGGCGCCGCGGATCGACATCGACGACCACGACGCGCGCGACGCCGCGCGAGCGCAGCAGCGCGCAGCCGTAGAGGCCGAGCATGCCCGCACCTTGGATCACCGCGACGCGGCACGAGCGAGGAAGGTCCTCGGTGACGGCGACCATCGTGGCCAGCGCGCAATTCGCGGGCGCAGCCACGGCGTCCGGGAGCGCGGAGGGGATCTCGACGAGGGTCGCGCCCAGGCGTAGCACGAGGTGCGAAGCGTAGGTGCCGTTCCAGCCCGATCCGGAGTGGAGCGGCTCGTGGCCGACCTTGGTCAGCGCGCGGCACTTCTGCGGCAGCCCATGCTCGACGCAGGCCTTGCACGCCCCGCAGCTGGAGGCCAGCGTCCAGGTCACGCGGCGCGAGAGCCACGCTTCGCGGCCCGCTCCTGCGGCGATCACCCGGCCGACACCTTCATGTCCGAGGATGCACGGAGTCGCTTCGCTGCGGCGGCCGCGCACCGTGTGGAGGTCCGAGCCGCAGATGGTGCTCATCGCGAGCTCGACGAGCACTTCGCCGGGGCCGAGCGCTGTCGGCAGCTCACGCGTCGCGAGGCGCAGCGGTCGGGCCGCACCGTCGAAGATCGCTGCGCGCGCGTTCATCCCGCCGCTCCTCGGATCCACTCGGGGAGCTCGGCGACGCTCGGCAGCACGACCTCCGCGCCGGCTCCGCGCAGGCGTTCCTCGGCGCGCGCGAGGAGCTCGCGGAGCGCGATGGGGCTCAGGCGCGCGAGCTGCTCCGCCGAGAGGCCGAGCTCGTTGCCCGAAGCGGAGAGGCCGACGCAGCGCAGGCCCGCATTCTGGCCCTCGGCCATGTCGGCCGGCGTGTCGCCGACCTTCACGGCGCGCGAGAGCGGATAGATGCCGAAGCGCTCTGCGAGGCGAAAGCAAGCCCACGGCGCCGGGCGACCTTGCGGCACTTCGTCCGAGCAGATCAGCGCATCGAGCTCGAGTCCGGCCTTGGCGGCCGAGGGCAGCAAGCGCTGCATCATCGCGCGCGTGTACCCCGTGGTGCTGCCGAGCGCCCAGCCGGCGGCGCGCAGCTCCTGCAGCGCCTCGACGGCACCGGGGATGGGGGCGGCGTAACGCGGCAGCACCTCGAGCAGCCGCTCTTGGAAGGCGGCGTAGAGCCGATCGCCGAGGGCTTCGTCCGGCTCGATGCCGAGCTCGCCGCGCACCCGCGTGGCGATCGCGGGCTCGCCGAGGATCTCGCGCACGTGGTCGCGCTTGCTCGCTCCCATCCGCTTCCGCGCCGTCGCGTCGTCGATCGGCAAGCCGCACGCCGCGAAGGCCTCCGTGAACGCCACCAGCGGAGCACAGCAGCCGTGGTCGATCAGGGTTCCGGCCCAATCGAAGATGATGAGCGCGGGCTTCATGCGCGCACCCAGCTCGCGATCGTGCGCTCGGCGAGGCCGAAACCGAGCGTCATGCCGAGGCCTCCCATCGCGGTGATGAGCGTGACCTTCGGGCGCGGGCGGACCACGACCTGCGTCTCGCCGCGCATGCTCTTCAGATAGATGCCCTCCCAGCGCGCCGCGATGCGGAGCTCGGGTATGCGGGCGAAGCTGCGCAGGATCTCCAGGATGCGCTCCTCGATGACGTTCGCGAGCTCCGGAGAGAACTCCGCTCCGTACTCGTGCGAGTCCCCCAGCGTGAGCGTGCCGTCGGGGTGCTGCGCCGCGATCACGTGGATGCCGTCGGCGAGGTGCTGCGGGAGCTCGCGCGCCAAGCGCTCGCGGAGAGCCTGGACGCTTGGGCACGCGCGGAACGCGGGGTAATGGCAGAGCGTCAGGTCGCTGACCAGGATCGCTCCGAGCTGGAAGCCCGGCGGCTGCGGCGTCGTGCGCAGCATCTGCAAGCGGCAGCGCTGCACCCCGGCGGCGGCGATCTCGCGCGGGAAGAGGAGGCGCATGTCGGCGCCCGCAGCGATCAGGAGCTGATCGAAATCGAAGCAGCGTCCGTCGCTGGTCTCGACGTGGTCTTCCTCGACGCGCGAGACGAGGGAAGCGCAATGCACGGCGATGCCGCGCGCGAGCGCGTAGCGCAGGAGCGCCGCGAGGGCCTGCGCCGGCTGCACTTGCGCTTCGGCCCGGCTCCAGAGCGCGCCGCGGAGCCCCGCGGTCTCGACCGCCGGCCAACGGCGCGCGACCGCGTGCGGATCCAAGAGCTCGAAGTCGCCGCTCCGCTCGGCTCCGCCGAGCGCGCGCGCCTCCGCGAACTCGCCGAGGACGCTCCAGGCCTCCTCGCGGTACGCGAGCGTGAGCGAGCCCGAGTCCGCGATCCAGAAGTCCGCGGCATGCGCGAGCTCGCGCCAGCGTTGCACACCGAAGAGCGCCTGATCGCGCTCGACGCCGAAGGTGCAGCCGATCGGCCAGAGGGTCCCGAAGTTCCGCACCGAGGCGCCGAGCGGGCGCTCATCGCGCTCGAGCACGGTGACCTCGAAGCCCTCGTCGCGCGCGCGCAGCGCATGCGCGAGCCCCAGGATCCCCGAACCGATGACGACGACGCGACCTCTGGACATGTTGGCTCCGAGCGGCGCGCGGCAGGAGCGCACGCGAAGAGGGGAAGAGGGTCCGGCTCGGCGATGAACGCGCCGTGAACCGGGGGAGAAGAGGCGTTTGCGCGCGGGTCCTCGCCTTCCACATCATGAACGGAGTCGGGGGCGCGGTCGCAAGCTCCAGCTCTCTCGGGTGGAGCGGCGATGAGCGGATCCTTCGGCGTTGCCATCTCGGAGGTCGGCCGCGATGGCACCGTGCGCTATCGCGATGCCGAGGGGACCCTCGACTGCTGGGAGTTCGGCGGCGGCGCGGGGATCTTCGCTCCGTGTCGGCGGGACGATCGCGACGCTGAGCTCGCGCTTCGAGCGAGGAGGATCACGGGTGGGTTCCGGATGGAACGAGAGGGCTCGCGGCAAGGTAGGCACCCCTGTTCGCCCTGTCGCGGCAGCGATCTACGCGACAAGGCGGATGGAGCCAACGCCTCGGCGCGGCGACGTTGCCTCTCGCCCTCCGGAGCTCGCCCGATGATCGTCTTCGCCCGTTCCATGCTCGCGCTCGTCGCCCTGCTCGAGTGCGCTTCGCTCGCTCTCGCGCTTTCCCCGGCGGAAGCCCGGCTCGATCCGCCGGCGAACGACGAGTGCTGGGGTGCTGTTCCTGTTTCGCTGGGGCTCGGCGATCCTCTGAGCAATGCCGCGGCCACGGCGTCGCCTCCATCGTTCGCCTGCGGCAGCGGCGGAAGCGATCTGTGGTATCTCCATGTCGCCACCTGCTCCGGAACGCTCACCGCCGATACCTGCGAAGGGAGCGACTTCGACACGCTGCTCGAGATCTTCGCCGGCGACTGCGCGAGCCTCGCCTCCCTCGGCTGCAACGACGATGACTGCGGTCAGCAATCGCGTGTCGCCGTGCGCGTCTTCGAAGGCGCGAGCTACTGGATCCGGGTCGGCGGCTGGTCGGGCGACACGGGGAACTTCCGGCTGCGCCTCGCGTGCGAGCCGGCGGTGGCAACGCCGTACGAGGTCTCCTGGCAGGTGCAGACGAAGCCCAACCAGGGCTCGATCTACGCCAAGCTCAAGTCGACCTGGCAGCACGAAGGGCTGGTGCGTTCGAATCAGAGCTTCGCCAGCGGCCCTTTGCGCGAGGGCGCATGGGATCTCGACGCGCGCGGAAAGGCGATGGCGGTCCTCTCGATCGCCGATCTGCAGCGGATCGTCGATGACGTCTACGGCTCCGGCGCCGTCGTGTTGCGCGCGGTTCGCGACCTCCGCACGAAGCTGAAGCTCGTGCCCGGAAGGCCGGGCAAGCCCGCGCGCCTGCAGCTCGCGTTCCAGTTCCGCGCCGACTTCGGCTGGGACGGCGAGATCCAGGTGAAGGGGAAGCTCGCGGGGACGGAGATCCAGCGCTGACCGGCGCGGAGTCGCGCGGGCTCGGATCTCCGCGCTCGCATGCGAGGCGCTCTCGGCGAGCGCGCTGCAAGCGCAGCGCTTCGAGTCCGACGGCCCGCGTCGCCGCGTCGAGCGCGTGGTGCGCGACCACCGAGCTCGCGCTGCTCTCGAAGCTCGCGCCCTCGGCGAGCTCGAGTGGGTGGAGCGGCTACGGATCCGCCTCCTCTGCGTCTACTTGCACGGCGGGGTGCTCTCCGACCCAGGACCGCTCCTCGAAGGGCAAGCGCTCACCGAGGTCCTCCAGGATGCGCTGCTTGGCGGAGAGGCGGAGTGCGCGCCGCAGCTCGCCGTTCTCCGAGCTCGCGCATGCGGAGCGATCGACCGCGCTGTGGATGGCCTGGAGCTTGGCGACGTCGCGCTTCGCAGATGCGCGGAAGCGCCGCGAGGACCGAAGCTCCGGGGAAGCACCCGACCAGCAGCTCCTCGTCGGACGCGTTCCGCTCGAAGAGCGTTTCGTCGCCGAGCGGATCCAGCGCTTCGTCGGGGAAGAGGCCTCGTGCGAGCTTCGCGCTCGCGGCCCGATCGAGAGCCGGCGCAAGCGCGCGTGCGCTGCGCGCGTCCGCGTCGGCCAGCACCAGCATCCAGCTCTTCGCTCCCATGCGTTCCGCGCTGCGTGGGCGGCGTCCTCGCTCGCGACGTCGGGAGCGCGGAACGAAGGGGCCCAGCGCTCCCCGCAGCTCCGCGCCTGGATGTAGAGCGCGCAGGTGCAAACCCGTTGCACTTTGGCGCGATCCATCGACCGGCGGTCGGTCGCGCGACGTCTAGCTGCTCGAAGTCGAAGCGTCGGTAGACGCTCGGCTCTCCGACGAGCGAACGGCCCGCACCGCCGGCCAGGCTCGAGCGCCTCTCGCTCCGTCGCCGCTCTTCGCCTGGTCCGCGGGACTCGCGGCGCCATTCGCGCTTCGACTTCGGGGAACGCGTCGCTGAACCCGACGCCGCGGGTGCGATCGATCCCGATCCGCGGATCGAGAACCCGGCGACGCCGTCGCTGCCCGTCGCGGCGCAGGTGCCATTCTGGAGGTCGCAGTGGACCGCGCGTCCGAGCCCGCTTCCGCAGGCTTCTGTGCTCCGGAGCGGCAGAGGCAAGGCGTACGGATGGAACCGATAGAGCGTGCTGCCGCTCTGCAGCAACGAGAGCTAGTCGGCTGACCCAGGTCGGTCGACCCACGCCCTGGGTGGAGTCGTAGCGCAGGGCGTCTCCCTCGTCGCTGAGGTTGGAGCTCAGCCGAGAGGCGCTCCACGCGATCTCCCTTCCGCTGCTGGTATGGAGCCACTCCGTTCCGTTCGCACCGCGGGTCTCGGCGCGGTCGCTGCTCCCCTGAGTCTCAGCGCGCCCCCCGCACCGGCAGCAGCACTCGCGACGCGTGCAGCGCACTCCGATGCAGCGTGTGCGTCGCGCGCACGAAGTCCTCCTCCCGCGCCTCGTGGATGTGCTCCACCCAGCGCTGCGGATTGCGATCGACCAGCGGGAACCACGTGCTCTGCACCTGGAGCTGCAAGCGGTGCCCCTTCTTGAAGGTGTGCAGCACGTCCCAGAGCGGGAAGCGCACGAACGCCGGGACCTTCGGCTCGAAGGGCACGGCCTTGTCCGCGCGCTCGCGGAAGCGGCCGCGGAAGACCTCGCCGCGCACGTGCTGGTGGTAGTTGCTCATCGTGCGGCCCGGTCGGGTGGCGGGGGTTTCCGGCGCGTCGTGCGGGTGCACGTCGATCAGCTTCACGATCCAGTCGGCGTCGCGCTCCGTGGTGGAGACCCACAGCTCGACCTGGATCGGTCCGGCGACGACGAGGTCCTGCTCGAGCACGGGCAGCTCGTAGACGAGGACGTCCGGGCGGCGCGCGGCGAAGCGCTGATCGTCGACCATGTACTCGCGCAGCATGTCGACGGAGATCGTCTCGGCGAAGGGGACGGGCTTCGCAGGATCGCTCAAGAAGGAGTCGCGGAGATCGCCCGAGCTCTGCTCCGGTCGCGCGAAGGCGAGCGTGCTCCGCTCCCGGAAGTAGAGCGGGCGCGCGACGGCGTCCGCGGGTGGCCAGCGCGGCAGGTGCTGCCACTGCAGCGCGCCCGTGTCGAAGACCGTGGCCTCTGCCGGTGGCGGAAGCTCCTTCCGCTCGCGGAGATGGCGCTCGAAGAACGGAAGCTCGACGTCGCGCTGGTACTCGAGCGAGCGCGGTCCGCCGAAGTGGAGGTCGCCCAGCGCTTCGCCCGTGCCGCGCGCCCAGCCGCCGTGGACCCACGGGCCCATGACGAGGGCGTTCTCGATCCCGGGGTTCTGCTGCTCGATCGCGTGGTAGATCGCGAGCGGGCCGTAGAGGTCCTCGGCGTCGTACCAGCCCCCGACGGTGAGCACGGCGGGGGCGACCTTCTTCAAGCTCGGGACGATGTTCCGCTCGCGCCAGAACTCGTCGTAGGTGTCGTGCTGGAGCAGCTCGTCCCAGAACGGCACGTCGCCGCCGTACCAGCGCTCGTCCGCGTCGACGAGGCGACCGAGGCCGAGGAAGAACGCGTAGCCGTCGCGCGTGCCGTGCGCGAAGGGGAAGCTGCGCTCGGAGGTCGGCTCCCTTCGCGCCTTGCCGAAGCGCGCGAAGAAGTTGAACGCATGCGCGAGGAAGAAGGCGCCGTGGTGGCGGAAGTCGTCGTACCACCAGTCCGCGACGGGCGCCTGGGGCGAGACCGCCTTCAGCGCGGGATGCGCGTCGATCATGCCGGCGGCCGCGTAGAAGCCCGGGTAGGAGATGCCCCACATGCCGACGCGGCCGTTGCTCTCCGGCAGGTTGGCGAGCAGCCATTCGATGGTGTCGTAGGTGTCGCTGCTCTCGTCGATCTCCTGCGGTGTCGTCTTCCGCGCGCGGTG
This sequence comes from Planctomycetota bacterium, assembly GCA_016719295.1. GTDB lineage: Bacteria > Planctomycetota > UBA1135 > UBA1135 > JADKAF01 > JADKAF01. The sequence continues at coordinate 2,332,031 of JADKAF010000001.1, read as the reverse complement.
GGGGCGCACGTTCACGAACTGGCCTTCCGAGCGGTAGCAGCCGCGCACGTCCTGCAGCACGAAAGCGTAGCCCGCCGCATCGAAGGCCGCGTGCGGCCCGAGGAGCTGCGGATACGCATCCGCGCCGTACGGCCGGACGCCGTAGGGGGTGCGGCGCATCAGGATCGGCCAGCGCTGCGAGCGGTCGCGCGGGAGGTAGATGCTGGTGAAGAGCCGCACGCCATCGCGCATCGGGATCAGCACCTCCCGCTTCTCGTAGCGAGCCTGCGGCGTATCCTGGGCCCTCGCTTCGCGCGCGGCGATCGCCAGGAGGCCCCCGAGCAGCGCGAGCACCGTTCTGATCTTCATCGAAGCTCCTCCTTCCTCGAAGCTCCTCCGTATGCGCGCGCCGCGGAGCGATCCCCGGCGCGCGTGCTCACGCCATGATGACCGTGCGTTCGCTCTCCGTCTCGCTCCTCCTGCTCTTCGTCGGCGCCTCGCCGCTCGCCGCGCAGTCGCGACCCAAGGTCACCGTCATCGGCGCCAGCCTCTCGCGAGGCATGAGCCTCGCGGAGGAAGCGAGCAAGCGCGGCGCGGACTGGCTCTTCGCGAAGCTACCCGAGGAGCGCAAGAGCTCGATCGGCTTGGGCTCGCTCGTCGCAGAGCTCGGCAGCGCCGTCGTCCTCGACCGGAGCGATCTCTACCTGTTCACCGATCCGCTGCATCGCGGCGAGATCCAGATCGAGCGCGCGTGCGGCGATGGCGCGGCCCTGATCCTGGCGCTCGACTTCCTCTTCTGGTTCGGCTACTGGCCGGAGGAGGAGAAGCTGCCGAAGGCGGAGTCGGGCTCGCCCCTGCTGCAGGCCTACGGCAAGAGCGACGCCGATCTCGAGCGCTGCTTGCGCAGCCTGGAGAAGCAGCATCGAGGCTTCGCGCTGATCGATCGGCTGATCGCGAAGACCACCGCGCCGATCGTGATCGCCGACTATCCCGACATGTTCGGCGCGAACCCGCTGATGCTGAGTCCCAACCGCATCCCGCTGCGCCGCACGCTCGACGAACTCAATCGCCGGCTCGAGCGCTTCGCGGCGGAGCGCCCGCGACTGCTCGTGTTCCCGCTCGCCGACTACGTCGCGCGCTCGAAGCGCGGGCTCGTCTCGCTACCGGAGGGCGACGGTCGCCGCGTGCTCCCGGACGACGCGATCCAGGGCGACAACCTCCACCCGACGCGCCTCGGCACGGCGCTCGTCCTGCATGAGCTGCTGCCGCTGCTGCGCGAGCGGCTCGAAGGGGAGGCGCAGCGCGCGCTTCCGGCGCCGCTGGCGTTCGCGGACCTGGTCGCGAAGGCCGGCGCGGAAGCGCACTATCGCGCGTTGCTCGCCGCGCCGAAGCCCGCGCCGGCACCGGCGGCCAGCTCCGCTTCCAAGTGAGCGCGCGTCGCGGCATGGCGATGCGCGAAGAGCCGCGCGAGCTCACGCCGTAGGAAGGGCTGCGCCAGGCGACCGAGCACGCCGAACGGCGCGCGATACGCGACGCGATCCACGAGCTCGCAGGCATGCTCTCCGCGCGGCACGAAGTCATGCGTGTGCTCCCAGCGGCCGAAGGGCCCGCGGAGCTGGCGATCGCAGAAGCGCCGACCTTCGATCACGCCGAAGTGCTCGGCCTCCCAGAGCTTCCAGACCCCGGGGCAGAGGCGCACGCGGAGCAGCACGCGATCGCCGTCGCGGAGCCCCTGCGGCGGGCGCAGGAGCTCGACGCGCTGCCACGGCGGGATCAGCTTCTCGAACGCGCCCGCGGACGCGTGCCACGCGAAGAGCTGCTCCGCCGAGACGGGCATCGCGGAACGGGCCTCGAAGATCTGGTCTCGCATGCTCCGATCTTCGTGCGCTCGTCGCCCGCGGATGCGTTCCCTCAGCGCACGACGAGGGCGCGCAGATCGCGGCGCAGGATCTTCCCGACCGGGCTCTTCGGCAGCACGTCGAAGAAGACGATGCGGTGGGGCACCTTGTATCCCGTCAGGCGCTCCTTGCACCAGGCCACCAGCTCGCTCGCTTCCAAGCTCGCGTCGCGTCTCACGACGCAGGCGCAGACCGCTTCGTCGCTGTGCGGATCGGGCACGCTGATCACGCCGACCTCGCGCACCTTGGGATGCGCGGCGACGATCTCCTCGACCTCGTTCGGATACACGTTGAAGCCCGAGACGAGGATCATGTCCTTCTTGCGATCGACGATGCGGAAGAGGCCGCGCTCGTCCATGATCGCGATGTCGCCAGTCTTCAGCCATCCGTCCGCATCGAGGACCTGCGCCGTCTCCTCGGGCTTCTGCCAGTAGCCGCGCATCACCTGCGGTCCGCGCACGCAGAGCTCGCCGCGCTCGCCGATCCCGAGCGCGCGGCCTGCGTCGTCGCGGACCTCGCATTCGGTGGAGGGGAGAGGAACGCCGATCGGGCCGTGGGGAACGCCGGTCTCGGTCGGGTTCACGCACACGACGGGCGAAGCCTCGGTGAGGCCGTAGCCCTCGCTCAAGCGCTTCCCCGTGACGCGCTCCCAGCGCGCGGCGACGTCGGCGTGCACGCTCGCGCCGCCGCCGACGGTGGCCTTCAGCGCGGAGAAGTCGATCTCCGTGAAGCCCGGCGCTTCGAGCAGCGCCGCGAAGAGGGTGTTCACTCCGGTGATCGCGGTGACGCGGTCGCGCGCGAGCGTGCGCACCAGCGTCTGCAGGTCGCGCGGGTTCGCGATCAGCAGATTGCAGCCGCCGGCATGCGTGAAGCAGAGCAGGTTCGCGGTGAGCGCGAAGATGTGATAGAGCGGCAGCGCCGTCAGGATGACGTCCTCTCCAGGCTCGACCCAGCGCAGTACCGCGGCGACCTGCAGTACGTTGGCGACGAGGTTGCGATGCGTCAGCATGGCGCCCTTCGGAACGCCCGTCGTCCCGCCGGTGTACTGCAGGAACGCGAGGTCCTCGCCGGTGAGCTCCGGCCGCGCCGACGAGAGCTCCTCGCCGCGCTCGATCGCATCGGGGAAGCGCACGGCTCCCGGAAGGCGCGCGATCGGCTCCTTGCGCCTCCAGCTCGCGACGCGGTCCACGACCCAGCGGCGCGGCGCGCGCATCAAGTCGCCGGGGCGCGTGAGGATCACGTGCTCGACGGCGCTGTGCGGCAGGGCCTTGGCGACCTCGCCGGCGAGCAGCTCGAACGCGACCAGCGCGCGCGCGCCGCTGTCCCGCAGCGCCTCTTCGTGCTCGCGCTCCTTGTAGAGCGGATTCAGGTTCACCACGACGAGCCCCGCGCGCAGCACGCCGAAGAGCGCCACGGGATAGGCGAGCACGTTCGGCAGGACGAGGGCCACGCGGTCGCCCGGGGCGAGCTCGAGCTCATGGAGCAGGTAGGCCGCGAAGGCCGCGCTCGCGCGCTCGACCTCGGCGTAGCTGAGCTCCGCGCCGAAGCTCGAGAGGCACGGTCGCTCGGCGAAGCGCTCGGCCGCGCGTTCGAAAAGCGCGGCGAGATGCGGAGGATCGTCCGCATCGATCTCGGCGGGGACGCCGGGTGCGTAGCTCTTCAGCCAGGGTCGCTGCATCGGCGCGGCTCGCGCGAGAGGGCCTCGATCGGGATTTCGGCCATTGCCGGCCGCGAAGGTTAGCGCCTCCCGCGCGCGGGTTCCAACGCCGCACATCGACGGCGCGGCGAAGAGATCGCGCCGCACGCAAGAAGTTCTGCGCCGAAGTGCATCCGAGGCGCGTCCGCGGGCGTACAGCGCGCTTCGAACGCGCCATGGTCTTCTCGCAGCTCATCCTCGCGGCGCTCTTCGCGGCCGCCTGCTCGGCTCTCGCCCTTCCGTGGGCGCTCGGGCGGAGGCGCCGCGCTCCCGGGATCGCCGCGCTGCTGCTGATCTTCGGCGTGGCGCTCCTCTGCTCGATGGGCTGGCAGGAATCCCGCGCGGTCGATCCCTTCTACGCGCTCGGCGAGCACGAGGTGCAACATCGCCCCGTGCAGCGCGCGCGCGACGGCTTCGTCGGATCGCAGGCCTGCGCGGCCTGCCACCCCGATCAGCACGGGAGCTGGAAGAGCTCCTTCCACTCCTCGATGGCTCAGCTCGCGACGGAGGAGACCGTCCTCGGCGACTTCGGCGACGTCGAGCTGGAGGACCTGGGCCGCCGGGTGCGCTTCTTCCGCAAGGGCGAGGAGTTCTGGATGGCCGTCGACGAGCCGACGCCCCAAGGCGGGCGGCGGAAGCTCGAGCGCAAGGTGGTGATGACCACCGGCTCGCATCACCATCAGGCGTATTGGTTCGAGCCGAAGGAGGGACGCTCGCTCGGCACCGTGCCCTTCATCTGGTCGATCGAGCGGCAGCGCTGGATCCCGTACGAGGCGGGCTTCCTGATGCCCCAGGACGAGAAGGGCGTCGACCTCAACACCGGGGCCTGGAACAAGCACTGCATGAAGTGCCACGCCACGCACGGCGCGCTGCGCTTCGACCCGCCCGAGCCGATGCAGACCACGGTCGTCGAGCTCGGCATCTCCTGCGAGTCGTGCCACGGTCCGGCGGGAGAGCACGTCGCGAAGTTCTCCGATCCGCTCGCGCGCTTCGCCGCGCGTGTGAGCGGCTCGACCGACACCGGGCTCGTCGATGCGACCAAGCTCGATCACCGGCGCAGCTCCGACGTGTGCGGCCAATGCCACAGCGTGAACCTCTTCATGGAGCCCGCGCACGGCGAGCTCTGGAACCACGACGGCTTTCCGTACCGGCCGGGGATGATCTGGCCGAGACGAAGTACGTCGCTCGCTACCTCGAGGGCGACCAATACCCCTCGGTGCGCGCGCATCTCTCTCGCGAGGAGGGCAAGGATCCGCACTGGTGGCAGCAGAACTTCTGGTCCGATGGCCAGGTGCTCGTGACGGGGCGCGAGTTCAATGGGCTCCAGCTGACGCCGTGCTATGAGCGCGGCACCATGTCCTGCCTCTCCTGCCACGAGATGCACCCCGACGAAGGTGATCCGCGCTCGCTCGAGGAGTGGCGCATCGATCAGCTCCGGCCCGGCATGCGCGGCAATGCGGCCTGCACGAGCTGCCATCCGAGCTTCCTCGACGCTCGGGCGCTCGCGCAGCACACGCATCACGCTCCGGACAGCCCCGGCAGCCAGTGCATGAGCTGCCACATGCCGCGCACGACCTACGGGCTGCTGGGTGCGATCTCCTCGCACACGCTGACGAGCCCCGATGTGAAGGTCGAGCTCGCGACGACGCGGCCGAACGCGTGCAATCTCTGCCATCTCGATCGCCCGCTGGCCTGGGCTGCCGCCGAGCTGCAGCGAGGCTGGAACGTCGAGGCGCCGAGCGCGCTGAGCTCGGAGCAGCAGCAGGTCGCCGCCGGCGCGTTATGGGCCTTGAAGGGCCACGCGCTGCAGCGCGCGATCTTGGCCTGGCACATGGGCTGGCCGGACGCGCAGCGAGCCGCCGGCACCGAGTGGATGACGCCGTACCTCGTGAACCTGCTCGACGATCCCTACGACGCCGTCCGCCAGATCGCCGATCGCTCGTTGCGCTCGCTGCCAGGCACCAAGCCCTATCGCTACGATCCCCTCGGAGCTTCGCCCGACCGCCGCGCCGCGGCCGCGCAGGTTCTCGCGGGCTGGGACGGTCGCGAGCGAAGTCCGGACTCCACCGCGCGCCCCCACGTGCTGCTCGATCCGAGCGGCCAACCGATCCGCGAGGAGTTCTCCCGCTTGCTCCGCGAGCGCGACCAACGCCGCGTCCTGATCGCCGAGTGAGCTCCGCCGCCTCATGACCACTCCCACGATCGCCGCCGACGAGCCCCTGGTTCGGCGCCACCTGGCTTTCGGCTGGTGGGCGCTGCTCTTCTTCGTGATCCTCGGCTTGCTCCTCGAGGCCCTGCACGGATTCAAAGTGGACTGGTATCTCGGCCGAGCCTTCGAGACGCGGCGACTGCTCTGGCGCCTCGCGCATGCCCACGGCACGCTGCTGGCCGTGCTGAACCTCGTCTTCGCGTTCTCGGCGTCGCGCTTGCGCGGGCCCGCGTTGCTGCGCGCTTCGCGTTGCTTGCAGGCGGCCGCCGTCGCGCTACCGCTCGGCTTCTTCGGCGGCGGCCTCGCCGTCGACGGAGGCGATCCGCACCCGCTGATCGCGCTCGTCCCGCTCGGCGCGCTCTTCCTCGTGGCAGGCGTCTTCCTGACCGCGCGCGCGACCCTCGAGAGCGAGAAGTCGTCCTGAGCCGGCGCCTCGGCGCCTTTTGCGGAGCCTTGACGTCCCTCTCCCCGCGCGAGCGGATGCTGCTGCTCGTCTCGCGACGGAGGAGGTCGCCATGGCCGGCAATCGGAAGGCACGCTCGCTCGCGTGTTGGCTCTCGTGCGCGCTGCTCGCGGGGCTCGCGACCGCGCAATCCGCGGAGGACTTCGCCGGCGAGTGGATGGGCAGCTTCGGACCGCTGCGCCTCGAGGCGCGAGGCGAGACGCTGAGCGGCAGCTCCGGCTGGGACGGCGGGACCAAGCTCTCCGGCGCGGTGGAGGACGGCACCGCGGCACTGGAATGGAAGTCCGCCGACGCCGCTGGCACCGTGCGTTTCGTGCGCTGGTCGAAGGCCGAGATCCTCTCGGGGAGCTACACCTCGAAGCAGGGCGGCGAAGGGCGCTGGGGCGCTTATCGCAAGCGGGCGCAGAAGCTCGTGCCCGAGCCTGGAGAGGTCCGCGAGGGGCAGACGACGTCGGGCCTGCGCAGCTATCTGCGCGTCCCCAAGCGCTACGTGCCCGCGAAGATGAAGGATGCGATCCTGATCTTCCACGGCTCAAACATGAGCGCGCGCGCGTACGTCGACACGCTGGTCGGCGCGTTCCCCGCCCTCGCCGAGGACTTCGTGATCGTGGGGCTCGACGGCGAGCAGATCGCGGCGGGGGAGAAGGACGGCGACTTCGTCTTCAACTACAGCTACGTCAACTTCGCCGGTCCCGAAGTGGGGCCTCTCTTCGCGCAGAACCAGAGCCCGGCGCTCGTCGCCGCCGCGCTGCAGGAGCTCACGCAGGATCTCGGCATCGAGCGCTGGTTCGTCGGCGGGCACTCGCAGGGCGGCTTCCTCACCTACGCCGTCGCGCTGTTCTATCCGCAGCTTGTGGCGGGGGCGTTCCCGGTGAGCGGCAACCTGCTCGTGCAGTGCGAGCCGGACGCCTTTCGCGACGCGCAGCTGATCGCCGCGCAGCGCGCGCTGCCGTTCGCGATCGTGCATGGAGAGAACGACGGCATCGTCGAGTTCTCGGCGGCGACCTACTCGCTTGATCGCTTCGATGACGGCGGCTTCCCCGCGGTGCGGCTCTTCGCGGATCCGCACGCCGCGCACATGTTCGCGCGCCTGCCGATCGAGCCCGCGGTGCGCTGGCTCGCGGCGCAGTCGTCTCCTGATCCGCAGGTGCTCGCGGAGCTTGCGAAGGCGGAACTCCAGGCCGAGCGACCGCGCACGGCTTCGGCGGCGGCGCTGCGCGCGCAGGCGCTGAAGGCGAAGGGCGCCGCGCTCGCTGCCTCGCAGTCGGTCCTGAAGCAGCTCGAGAAGCTGGCCGCCTCCGAGCAGAAGACGCTGAAGAAGGCCATGCAGGTGAACGCGGACGGGAGCTGGGTCGACGCGTTCCTCTCGTATCGCTCGCGCTTCGCGCTGCTGCCGAGCTCGAAGGCCCTGCTCGAGCGCCATGCCGAGCTGCGGAAGGCCCAGGAGAAGCAGGGCGAGAAGCTCTTCTACGCCGCGCGCGGCGCCGGCAGCGATGCCCAGCGGAAGGAGCTTCAGCAGCAGCTCCTGCGCACCTGCTACGCCACGAAGTGGTACCCGCTCGTGCGCTCCTGGCAGAAGTAGCGCGAGCGCTCCGCCGACCTGGGCGGAGGGTTGGCTTTGCGGTATCGTCCGCGCCCTTCCGATCGAGCGCATTCTCGTCCCTCTCCTCCCGCTCGCAGGACGCGCACGCACCCATGCTCTGCTCTCGCTCCATGCCCGCGCTGGCGCTGACCGCCGCCGTGGCTCTCGGCTTCGCTTCTTGCTCTCAGGCACCATCGAACGAGCCCGCCTCGCCGACCGCAGCGGAGAGCCCCGGCGGCGCGCAGGATCCCGCGCGCCAAGCGGCGGACGAGGCCGCGGTGAAGGCGTGTCAGGCCAAGGCTCGAGCGGCGTTCGAGGCGCAGGACTGGGACGGCGCCTTCGATGCGCTCGACGAGCTGCTCGCGCTCCGTCCCGAGGACGCGAGCGGCTGGGAGCTCCTCGGCCAGGTTTCGATGGCTTCGGCCCCCGGCGCCTCCCAGCCGGGGCTCGTCTTCCGCGACGCAGCGAGCGCGTTCGCGCGGGCCTTCGAGCTCGGAGGGAGCGCGGATCTCGCGTTCCTGGCGAGCCGCGCTTCTCGCTATTGCCCCGATCCGGACGGCGCTTTGCGCTGGGCGCGGACGGCTCTGCAGAAGAAGGATCTCCCGAGCCCCGAGCAGCGGAAGATCGCCATCGAAGCGCTCTTCGACGCGTACGCCGCTCGGCAGCAGGCAGGGGAAGACGCGAGCGCGCTCGCGAGCGAGACCTTCGCGCAGCTCGTGCTGCTGAACGCGGCGGCGGAGCGCGAGACCAGCGCTTCCGAGCAGCGCGCGCTGCTCGCGTGGGGCCGCGATCGCCTGGCGACGCTGCATCAGATGCAAGGCGAGATCGACAAGGCGCTCGCCGAGCGCAAGGCGATCGTCGCCGCGAGCCCGAACGACGAAGCCGCGCACACGGCGCTGATCGCGCTGCTCCGAGAGACCGGTGGCTTCGAAGCGTCGGCGGCGTTCTATCAGGAGTTCCGCGCCGCGCATCTCGATCACGCGCTGGCGACGTGGTTCGAGGGCGTCGAGCGCTTCGAGCGCGGCAGCGAGCTCTACAATCAGGGGCAGGACGGCACGCCGTGGTTCGAACGCGCCGAGTGGCTCTTCCGCGAAGCGCGCTCGCTCGAGCCGCAGTGGCAGGAGCGCTGCATCGCCTACGAGCTCGTCTCGCGAGCGGGCGTCGGCTACTCCAAGATGACGACGGCGGCGGACGATGACGACGCGCGTCTCGGCCAGGCCGAAGAGGCGTTCTTCTCGATGGAGGATCTCGCTCCCGGCGGCCTCGACGCGCAGTACCCGGGCAAGCTCCTCTCCGGCGTCTACGGCCTCCAGCTGCTCGCCGAGAAGGGCAATCGCACCGAGGGCAACAACCTGATCGGGCCGGCGCTCGATCGCGCGGCGCGCATCTACCGGCGCCTGCACGAGGCGCGCCCGCAGGATGCGAACCTCGCGAACAACTGCGGCTATTTCCACCGCGAGATCGGCGTCGCGCAGGCGCAGGCCGCGCGCGCGGGCGGCGAAGGCGCGGCGGAGATGGCCGAGAAGGCGCGCGCGACGCTCGCGATCTGCCGCGATGCGTATCTCGCGGCGGCCGCGCTCGCGCCGGACGACGTGCGCATCGTGAACGACGCCGCGCTGATCCTGCTCTACCACTATCCCTCGCGCATCGAAGAGGCGGAGCGGTTGCTGCGCCAGGCGAAGGAGAAGGGCGAGGTCCAGCTCCAGAGCGCCGACATGGATCCCGAGGCACGCGACCTGCTCACCGAAGCCTACGGCGACGCGCACCAGAACCTGGGCTTGCTCTTCCTCGCTTACCGCAGCGATCCCGAGCAGGCCGAGCCCTTCTACCGCCGCGCGGTGGAGATCGGACCGGAGCGCGCCGGACGTCGAGCCGAGACCGTGCACATCTTCGCGGCGATCGAGAAGCTGCGCCGCGGAGAGACGACGCCGCTCGAGGAGCTCGATCCGCGCATCTGGCACGTCGAGTAAGGCGCTCGTCGCCGACGCGGGGCAGAATGACCGGCCGATGAGCTCTCTCAGCCTGCCTCCGGGGCCGCTCTTCCTCCTGGGCGCCCACGCTCCGCTCGAGCGCTTTGCACCCCTCGCCGAAGCGCTCGGCTCGCGCCTGCGCGTCGTGGTGCGGCGGGAGCTCGAGCTCTCCGCGGCGCCGGAGTGGCTGCGGAGAGCGGCGATCGCCCTCGGCGATGCGCCGGCGGAGCTCGCGCGCGGAGCGGCCGTGCTGCGCGTCGTCGAGCCCGGCCTCTCTGGTCCGGCGGCGCCGGGCGTCCCCGCGGCGGTGCCGCGCGTGCCTCTGCATCTGGACTCGGTGGTCGGGCTCGTGCCCGGCGCCGCGCTCGCTGCCGAGGTCGACTGCGCGAGCGTTCGCGAGGCTTTGGAGCTGCTCGCGAATCGCGCGTGGGAAGAGCGCGCGCGCCAGGTGGAGCCGCTGCACCGCCAGCTCCTGCGGAAGGCCCGCGCCGATCGCGAGCGGCCCGCGCTCCTCGACGGCGCGCGCGAGCTCTCGCGCTTCCGCAGCGTCGTGGGCGCGGTCGCGCTCGCGCGCGCGCTGAAGATCGATTGGGCGGGGCAGGAGCGCGTGGGGATCCTCCTCCCGCCGGGCCTGGGCGCGGCCCTCGCGAATCTCGCGGCGGCCTTCGCCGGCAGGACCTCGGTGAACCTGAACTACACGCTCGGGCCCGCGGCCCTGGCCAGCGTGGTGCGCCAGTCCGGGATCCGCACCGTGCTGACGAGCCAGCGCTTCCTCGAGCGCGTGCCTCTCGTGCTGCCCGAGGGGCTGCGTGTCGTGGCGATCGAGCAGGTTCTCGAGCGGATCGGCAAGGTCGCGCGGGCGACCGCCTATCTCGCCGCGCGCTGCCTCTCGCCGCGCGCGCTCGAGCGCTTCTGCGGCGCGACCAGGGAAGTGCGCGCGGACGACATCGCGACGCTGCTCTTCTCGAGCGGTTCGACCGGCGAGCCGAAAGGAGTGCCGCTCGCGCACGCGAACATCGACGCCAACGTGCGCGGCGCGCTCGCGCATCTCGAGCTCTCGCGCGACGATCGCGTGCTCGGCATCCTGCCGCTGTTCCACGCCTTCGGCGTCACGATCCTGTGGATCGCCGCGGTGGAGGGGCTCTCGATCGCGTTCTACCCCGATCCCCTCGATCCGCGCGGCGTCTCGAAGGTGATCGAGGCGCATCGCGTGACGGTCGCCGTCGCGACGCCGACCTTCCTGCAGCTCTACTTGCGCAAGGGCGAGGCCGAGCGATTCGCCTCCTTGCGCTTGGTGATCGCCGGCGCGGAGCGCCTGCACGCGGCCCTCGCCGAGAAGCTCGGGAGCGAGTGGTCCTGCGAGGTGGTGGAAGGCTACGGCACGACCGAGTGCTCGCCGATCGTCTGCGTCGGACGCGGGCCGCTCCGCGCGAGCGGCTACGAGCGCGCAGCCACCCCGCGCGGCTCGGTCGGGCGGGCGCTCCCCGGAGTGGCCTTGCGTCTCGCCCCGCCGGATGCGGAGGAGCCCGGGGAGTCCAGTCCGGCGCTGACGCGCGGCCTCCTCTGGGTGCGTGGACCCAATGTGATGCGGGGCTACCTCGATCGACCCGAGCTCAACGAGAAGGTGTTGCGCGGCGGCTGGTATTGCACCGGCGACATCGCCGAGCTGGACGAGGACCGCAACCTGCGCATCACCGATCGTCTCGCGCGCTTCTCGAAGATCGGCGGCGAGATGGTCCCGCACGGCGTGATCGAGCAGCACCTGCAGAGCCTGCTCTGCAGCGAGGAGCCGCAGGTGCTCGTCACCGCGCTGCCGTGTCCGAAGAAGGGCGAGCGCTTGGTGGTGCTCTACACCTTCGATCCCGCGCGCCTCGACGCCGTGCGCGAAGCGCTGCGCCAGCAGGGCTTGCCGGCGCTCTTCCAGCCGCACCGCGATCACTATCTGCACGTCGAGAACTTGCCGCTCCTCGGCTCGGGCAAGGCGGATCTTCGCGCGGCGCGAGCCCTGGCCCAGGAGCGCATCGGCAGCGTCTCATGAGCTTGGAACGATGGCTTTGGCCGCTGCTCATCGCAGGGCTCGCGTGCTCAGCGGCTCTGCTGGCGCGCTTCCACGGGCTACCTCCGCGCGGCACCGACGATCAGTACTACTACGCGCAAGCGCGCTCTCTGCTCGTCGATGGCGACCTCGACCTGCGGAACGAGCTGGGCTCGCTGACGCCGCGGCCCGAGAACGTGCACACCTCGACGGAGGCTCGTTGGGACGAGCCGACCGCGACGGGGCTCGTCGCGTGCAAGTACCCGATCGGTGCGCCGCTCCTGCAGCTCCCGTTCCTCGCCCTCGGCGTCGGCATCGCTTCCGCGCTCGGACGCGCGGACGGAGTCGCTCCTGGCTACGAGACGCCGGCCTATCTCGCCTGGCATCTGGGCGTGCTCTTCTACGCGCTGCTCGCGGTGGCTTGCGCGCGCCGTTTCGCCGTCCGAGCGCTGCAGCTCTCCGAAGGGCACGCGCTCCTCGGAGCGATCGGGGCGCTCCTCGGCGGTCCGCTCTTCTTCCACAGCGTCGGCGACCCCTACATGGCGCACGTGCATTCCGCGCTGCTGGTCTCGGCCTGGCTCGCCGCGGCTGCCGAGCTCGCGCGTGGCACCCCGATATCGGCCTGGCGCGGTCTCGGCAGTGGAGCTCTCCTGGGCTTGGCGTGCGCGACGCGGCTCACCAACCTGGTCTACGCGTTCGCCCTGCTCCCGCTCTGCGCTCCGCGAAGGAGCGCCGGTCTGAAGCCGATGGCCTTCCTCGCCCTCGGCGTCGCGCTGGCGTTCCTGCCGCAGATGCTGGCCTGGCGGACGATCTTCGGGTCGTTCCTGCTGCACTCCTATCGCGGCGAGAGCTTCGACTTCACGAGCCCGGAGCTCTACGGGAACTTCCTCTCGGCGCGCGCGGGTCTCTTCGTCTGGGCGCCGCTCTGGGCGCTGGGGCTGCTGGCGGCTCTGCCGCGCGTGCGCCAGCTCTGGAGCGCTTGGATCGCCGTCCTCTTGCTGGCGTATTGGGGCTCGTGCTGGTGGTGCTGGTGGTGGGGCGATACCTATGGCGGGCGGGCGTACTCCACCTTCTATCCGCTCGTGGCGGCGGGGCTCGGGCTGCTCTGCGCGAGACCTGCGCGCCGCACGCGGCTCGCGGTGCTGGCGCTCCTCTTGCTCGGGGCTTGCTGGAGCGTGCTCATGATCTACCGCGTCGAGGTGACGCCGCCCGAGTCGCGCGCCCGCGGCGAGCTCTTCGGGCCGCGTGCGGTGCGCTGATCCGCTCCGGCTACTGGTTCGCCGGCAGCGTCTTCAGCGCGCTGGCGACGAACTTGCCGTCCATCATCGCGCCCGCGATCTCGACCTCGGCGCCCTTCTTGCCCTGGCGGCACCACTCCATCACGCCGAGCTCGGGCCAGAGCACCTCGACCCACTGGCCCTCGAGCTCGACGTAGTTCCCGCAATGGCCGACCTCGGGGAGCACGTGGCCGCAGATCGCACGATGCTTCTCCGGCGTCGCGATCTCCTTCGTCAGCGCCTTGGCCTCGGACGTGGGCTCGGAGGAGCGCGCTTCCATGGCGCCCTTGGCGCTCGGTGCTTCCGGCGCCTTGCTCTCCTCGCCGCTGCAGCCGAAGAGGAGCACCGCGAGGGAGGAGAGCGCGATCCGCGAGAGGGCCTGGTTCATCGGTGACTCGCCTTGGGCTTCAGGCCGAGCGAGGCGCGCATCACGGCGCCGAGCAGGGCGGGGTTGCGACGGAGGCGCCGCAGCGAGTAGGGACGCCACTGCGGGCCGTAGGGGATGTAGACGCGGACGGGGTAGCCCTGCGCGAGCAGCATGTCTCGCAGCGGCTCCATCACGCCGAGCAGCATCGCGAACTCGAAGTCCTGCTTCGAGAGCCCGAGGCGATCGACCACCTCGAGGGTATCGAACACGATCCGCTCGTCGTGCGTCGCGACGCTGACGAACGCGCCGCCGCCGAGGAGGATCTCCAAGCCGCGGCGATAGTTCTCGTTGATGAGGAAGGGATCCTTCCAGGCGATCGCGTGCGGCTCGACGTAGATGCCCTTGCAGAGGCGCACATTGAGGCGTCCTTTGCCGGGCTGCATGACGAGGCGGCGTAGATCCTGCAGCGTGCGACGCAGGTAGGCCTGGATCACGATGCCGACGTCGGCGTAGTCGCGGCGCAACGCGTCGAAGAGCGCGATCGTGCCGTCCGTCGTCGTGTGATCTTCCATCTCGACGCGCGTGAAGATCTTCGCGCCGCGCGCGACGTCGAGCACCGCGCGGTAGTTCTTCTCCGCGTCGGACGCGCTGCGTCGGAGGCCGAACTGCGTGGGCTTGATCGAGACGTAGGTCTGCAAGCGGTGCTGCCCGGCGGCGGCGACGGCGCGCTTGTAGTCGTCGACCGCGCGCAGCGCCTCCTCCTGCGTCTCGGTGTCCTCGCCGAGGACATCGAGGATGGAGCTGAAGCCCCTGGCTTGCAGCACCTGCGCCTTCTTCACGGCTTCCTCGAGCGTGTCGCCCGCGATGTAGCGATCCGAGAGCTTGCGCAGGATCGGCTTCGGGATGAAGTGGAGCGAGCGGACGACGAGAGAGTGGAAGAGTCCCATGGGGGCGCGCCACCGTCGGGCGCGAGCGGGAGAGGTGCCGGCGGAACCGCGCGAGACGATACTCGGGCGCGCGAGGCGACTCCAGACGGCGCGCGCGCGCTTCCACGTCGCGCGGAAGGCGGCGAGAATCCCCGCCGGTCGCAGCCGCTCGGCTGCGACGATCTGCCCGCTGGAAGGACGCATGACGCCCGAGAGCTCGCACCCGGACGAGGTCTGGATGGTCTTCTGCACCGCTCCGCTCGACGCCGCGCCGGCGCTCGCGCGGCGCCTCGTCGAGGAGCACCTCGCCGCGTGCGTCCAGCGGATCGAGGGGGTGCGCTCGGTCTATCGCTGGGAGGGCCGCGTGCACGACGATGCCGAGTGCTTGCTCGTCGCGAAGACCACCGCGGGGCGCTTCGAGGAGCTTCGCGCGTGTCTCGCGGCCGCGCATCCCTACGCCGTCCCCGAGATCCTCGCCGTGCCGGTGCGCGCGGGATCGCCCGCGTATCTGGCCTGGGTCGCGGCCGAGACGCGCGCCGACGGATGAGCGGCGCGATCCGGCGAAGAGCGCGCGCCGCCGCGCTCCTGGTCGCGCTGTCCGCGGCGCTGCTGGCGAGCTGCGCGCCGCGGAAGGAGCCCGCGGAGCTGCCGCGCGAGTTCGCGCGTCACGTGGTGATCGTGAGCCTCGGCCGCTTCCGCGCCGATCATCTCGCATTCGAGGGCTACGCGCGCAACACGACCGCTCACCGCGAAGGCGCTCCGCAGCGCGCGGGCGCGCTCGATCACACGCTCGAGGTCCTGCGCGAGCAGGGCACGGTGTTCCTCCGCGCGTACGTGCCCGAAGGCAGCTTCGAGGGCGGGATGGCCGGCTGGCTCCACGGCGCCTGCTTCCGCGCCGGGCGACTCGCGAGCTGCGAGCGCTCGCTCGCGGCACTCCTGCGCGAGCACGGCTGGCGGACCGTCGCCGTGACCTCCGGGTTGCCGTTCGATCGCGGCAGCCCGCTGCTGGACGGCTTCGAGACGGTCGTGCACGTGACCTCGCCGCACGACGTCGTCGCGCGCGTCGACGAGGAGGCCGCGCAGGTCGGGACGCGCGGGCTCTTCCTCTGGGTGCACCTCGATCTCCCCGGCGGTGCCACCGACCTCCTGACGAAGGAGCTCGCGCCGTATCTCGACGAGCTCTTGCCCGCGAGCGAGCGCGCGCCGGTCGCCCTCGACTGGGCGGCACAGGAAGCGCGCTTCGCCGCGCGCGCGCCTTACGACGAGCGCGAGCAGCGCACGCTCACCGCGAGCTACGACGCGCGCTTGCTGCATCTCCACGACTGCATGCGCGCGGTGCTGTGGGCCCTCAGCGCGCGACGCGCGATCCTGCCCGACGCCGTGCTCGCGGTGGTCGGCGATCGCGGCTGCGAGCTCGGCCATCGCGAGGCCTACATCGGCTCGCGCCTCTCGGCGCGCGAGGAGGCGCTGCGCGTTCCGTTCCTCCTTCGCGGGCCCCGCGTGCCGGCTGCCGAGCTGCGCACCGACCTCGTCGAAGCCGCCGATCTCTATCCGACCGTGCTCCGCGCCGTCGATCTCGCGGCGCCGGAGGGGCTGCGCGGGCGCGATCTCTGGGCCGGCCGCGATCCTGCGCGCCGCATCGAAGGACGCAGCGCCGATGGTGCCCGCACGCTCCGCGACCGCCGCTTCCGCCTGATCGTGCCGCCAGAGGAAAAGCTCTCGGCCTTCCACCGCGAGGTCGAGCTGTACGATCTGTGGGATGCCGCGGGGCAACGCAGCTCTTCCGCTGCCGCGAACCCGG
The DNA here is from genome assembly GCA_016719295.1 of Planctomycetota bacterium. Lineage (GTDB taxonomy): Bacteria > Planctomycetota > UBA1135 > UBA1135 > JADKAF01 > JADKAF01. The sequence continues at coordinate 2,315,828 of JADKAF010000001.1, read as the reverse complement.
CTCTGGTCGCCGAGCTCCGAGCCCACCTGGACGCGTGAACGCGAGCCCCCCTCCCTCCGCCGCGCTGCCCGATCGCCTCGACCGACGCATCGCGGCGCTGCTCGGCGTCCTGCTCTGCGCGGCGCTCGGCTTCGTCTCCTTCGGGCACGTGGAGAGCCTCGACGCGGAGATGGACTTCCAGACCGTGCGCGGCGTCGTCGTGCACCGCGACGGCGCGATCCACGACGACAACCCCGCGGGCGCGGAGATCCTCGCGCGGCGCGCGTCGGGGAACTTCGGCCGCAGCGGCAAGTTCTACTCATGGCACGGCCCGGGGCGCGCGCTGGTCGGCGTCCCGTTCTATCTCGCGGGCAAGATCGGCGAGGCCCTCTGGCCCGAGCTCGAGCGCGAGTACGCCGCGAGCGATTCGTCGCGCTGGGTGACCGATGCCGCGCCGCGCGAGCTCTTCCCGCGCCTCGCTTTCACGCTCTCGAGTGCCTGCTTCGGCGCGCTCGCGGCGGTGTGCGTCTTCCTCTCGGCGCGCGTGCTCGGAGCCTCGCGCGGCGCGGCCCTGGCCGCGGCGCTGGCGCTCGTGCTCTGCACCTGGTTCGGTCCGGCGACGCGCTCCGCGCTGAACGCGCTGCAGACCGCGGGGCTCCTCGCCCTCGGCGCGTACGGCCTGCTCCGCTACGTGCAATCGGGATCGCAGGGACCGGCGCGCGCTCTCTCGTTGCCGGGGCTCTTCGTGCTCGGGCTCGTGCTCGGGCTCTGCGTTTGGACGCGGCCGACGGAGGCCTTCGCCGTGCTCGCGCTCTCCTCGCTGGCGCTGCTCGCGGCCTACCGTCGGCGCGCGAGCGGGCGCCCGCTGCGCGAGCTCGTCTGCTTCGCGGCGGGGGCCTTGCTCATCGCCGCGGCGATGCTCTTCTGGAACTGGCACCGCTTCGGCGACGTGCGTCAGTTCGGGCACGGGGAGGCGATCGAGCACGAGAACTTCCTCATCGTGGATCCGCTGCTGCTCGCGCTGAACGAGCTCTTCCTCTGGATCTCGCCGGGGAAGGGCGCGCTGCTCTTCGCGCCGCCGCTGCTCCTGCTCCCGCTGTGGTGGAGGCCGCGCGGGCAGCGCCTCGAGCGCACGCTGCTCCTCTTCGCGGCGGCCCTCTTCTTCGCGTGGCCGATCTTCTCCTCCGGTTGGCACGGCGGACCCTTCTACGGTCCGCGCTACCTGACGCCGGCGCTACCGCTGCTCGCGATGGCGCTCGCGCGACCCGCGGGCGAAGCGTGGCTGCGCGGCGGCGCGCGAAAGGCGCTGATCTCTTGCGTGCTCGCATTGGGCTGCGCCGTGCAGCTCCCTGCGTGGCTCGTCTCCTATCGCACGGCGCACGAGCTCGCGAGCGCGGTCGCGCAGCGCGAGGTGCCGATGCCGGCGAGCTACGTAGAGCTTTACGCGGCGGGCCAAGGCGTCGATGCGGCGAGCTTCGCCGCGCTCGATCCCGTGCTGCGCGCAGAGGCTTGGCGTAGAGCCGAGCACGCCTTCGACAACGAGCAGCGGCAGTACTTCGCGCAGCTCCATCCCGCGTTCTTCCCGCCGCGGCTCTTCGCGCAGATCGCTTGGCATCGCGCGGTGAAGCCGATGCCGCTCGAGCGCGAGCGCCTGCACTACGCGTGGATCGCTTCGCCGCTGGAGGCGCCGCTCGCGCTCGAGGCCGAAGAGCGTGCGCGATGGACTCCGGCCGCGACGCTCGCGCCCGACGAGCTCTCGCTCCTGCCGAGCGGACTCGAGATGCGCGGCTTCGCGAACCTCTGGCCGATCGCGTTCGCCACGCGCTTCGCCTGGTTCCCGCTCGGGCTCGTGAGCGGGATCGCCGCGGCGCTCGTCGTCACCGCGGCGCTCGGACTCGCGTGGGCGCTCCGGCGCTCAGCGCCGGAACGAAGGCGAGTCGAGTGAGCCCCGCGAGGCCGTGCCCGTCGCGAGCTGCACTTGGCCGAAGCCGGTGCCGCGCGCGACGTCGTTCGCGTGCCGATCGGCCCAGATCCGCTCGTCGCGGCGGGGCGTGGCGACCGCTTGTCCCGTGATGCTGGTCGCGTCGGGAAAGCTGCCCGCCATGCCGAAGTTCTGCGGGCCGTTGGCGCCATCGATGGGCTTGTAGCGACCGGTCGTATCGAGCGCACCTGCGCGCGAGGTGTGCCGACAGCGCCGGCGATTCAGCCAATCGCGCCTCGCCTCGAGCCGGGAGTGATTGCGTTCCCCGGCGGATGGGCCGCGGGACCCGAGCCGGTCCAGCCGATGCCGAGCTCGTCGTTCCTCTCCAGGTTCGCAGCGGGGTCCGCCGAGAGGAGCGAAGACTCGCGCTCGATGGCGCCAGCGGCCGGTTGGGCGATCGAGATCGGGGAGGAGACGCCGTCGCCGACCCACCCGCTGTTCGATGCGAGGAGCACCGAGCGGAAGAGGTCGCCCCGCGCGGTCGTGTCCAACGGGCTCGGCAGAGTCGTGGTGCAGGCGTGAGCGCAGGCCGAGGGCCCGCCCACGGGGGCTACGAAGCGGGCCGTCGCCGCGAGCTGGGTGGAGAGCTCTGGCCAGCGATCGGGCGTGCCGGGCGTCAGCCCCGGCAGGCCGGTGCTGCGAACGGCGCCTCCACCGAAGAGCGCGCATTGAAGCGGATCCTGCGTGGCGCAGTTCTGATCCTGGAACTGCGTGGACCAGCCGAAGATGCTTCCGCCGATGCCGCCGCCTCGGCGGTCGAATCCGTAGCCGTTCTGCGCCCAGCCGTCGTCGGTGCCTGCGATGCCGCGGCGGGTGAAGCAGCGGATCGAGGATGGGCGCTGGCGGACATCGATCTGCCCGGCGGCAGGATCGGTCCGCATCGTGAAGACGCTCGCGAGAGTGCCGGAGCGACGAGCGATCGTCGGACATGGGTGGCTCCGAGGAGACTTCGGCACCAGGGGGCGGGCGCGCTTCGAGGGTCGGGAGCGCGCGGAGGTTCCGCTGCGCCGCGCCACGCTCGAAGGCGCAGGGGAATGGTGCTGCTTGGAAGGGCCTCTTGCCGGGGCATAGGATGTCCGCTCCAAGTTCCTCCCGTTCCCAGCGCGCCGTCGGAGCATCTCGCCGTGGAGAAAGTGGTCGTCAAGTGTGAGGGTTGCGGCAAGTCGTACGACGTCTCGAAGCTGCAGCCCGGCCGGCGCTTCGCCTGCAAGAGCTGTAACGCCGAGCTCGTCGTGCCTGCGGCCGCGCCGGTGGAGGAAGCGGAGGAAGAGGAGGCCGCCCCCGCGGCTCCGGCCGCGCGCGCGCGGCGCGCGAGCTCCGGCGCCGGCGGACGCGAGCGCAGCTCGGGCGCGCGGCGCAGCGGTGGAGCGGAGGCGAAGAAGGCGCCGGTCGGGCTCTACGTAGGCGCGGGCGTCGGCGTGATCGCCGTGGGCGCGCTGCTGTTCTTCCTCACGGGCGGTGGCGGCGGCAAGGCGCAGGGCAACGCGGCCGGGGGCAACGCGCAGACCCCGCCGCCGGTGGTTCAGCAGCCGCCGCCGAAGCCCGCGCCGGGGCAGCTCGAGCGCGAGCGCTTCGACGCTCTCGAGCGCGCGGCGCAGAAGGGCGACGTCGCGGCGGTGAAGGCCGCGATCGCCTACGGGAAGGAGCAAGCGGAGTACGTGGTGGAGACGCGCGTGCGCGATCTCTACCGCCGCTGGCTCGAGCTCGAGCCCGAGGCCAAGGAGCCGAACGAGCTGCTCGGCAACAAGCTCTGGGAGCCGACGGGGAAGTGGGTCGCGGCGGCCGAGTATGCGCAGCTCGAGAAGGAAGCCGAGCGCGCGAAGGATCCCTTCGTGAAGGCCGCGAAGCAGCTCATCGAGGAAGAGCTCACCGACACGGTCGGCAGCGAGAAGACGAAGTTCGACTACTACTACGACGATCCGGAGCTCGTTCCGCGGCCCTACGTGCTGGCGGTCGAGAACGACGGCGTCACCTCCACCGACATCGTCGCGAAGGAGGTCGGCAAGAACTCGCTCTTCGTGCTCTACACGATGTTCCGCGAAGAGTACGAAGGGCTCTTCAAGCTGCCGCCGATCACGAAGCCCGTGCCGGTCTACGTGTTCATCGGCTCGAAGGGCTACGAGAAGTGGCGGAAGGACGGGCGCGAGTACCTGCCGGGATCGGATCAGGTCGCGGGCTTCTACTCCTCCTCGTGGCAGCGGCAGGGCCGTGGTGTGCTGCACGTCTGGCGCTTCGATGACGGCACGAACCCGATGCCGGTCTACTTCCACGAGGGCACGCACCAGCTCATGGACTTCTACGGGCCGAAGCTCGCCTTCGGCTCGCGCGACGGCAAGACCCCGTGGTTTCAGGAGGGGATCGCCGAGTACTGGGGCGGCGTCGTGCGCCTGCGCGACGGCGCGCAGTGGAAGTACCTGGTCGGTCAGCCCAACGACTCGCGCATGGGTGTGGTGCGCCGCTGGGCCGAGGCCGGCGAAGGGCGCATGACGATCAAGGAGCTGCTCGCGCTCGACTACCCGGCCTTCGAGGAAGCGAAGGAGAAGATGGCCAAGGAGAAGGACGCGAAGTCCGCGCAGCTCGTCAGCAACAACTACGCCCTGGGCTGGGTGATCATCGACTACTGCTTCAACAACCTCGGCGACGAGGAAGCGCGCGAGGCGATGCGCTCCTACATGAAGGCCGAGATCGAGGGCAAGGGCGGCGGCAGCGTGCTCGCGGAGCTCCTCAAGCTCACGAGCGACGAGGACTACGCAGTCTTCGAGACCACGCTAGGCGAGTACATCATCGGCGAGCTCAGCAAGCGCTGGCGCAAGATGAACAAGTGAGCGAGCGGTGCGCATCGTTCACCTCAGCGACGTCCACGTCGAAGTCCCGGCCTCGGAGGTCAAGCTCCGCGATCTCCTGGGCCGCCGCTTCGCCGGCTGGGTGAACCTTCACTTCGGTCCCCGCAAGAAGCACTTCGTCGGCGCGGGCGAGCGCCTGGAACACGCGCTGCGGCATGCGCGCGCGCTGGCACCCGATTTCGGCATCGTGAGCGGCGACCTCACCGCGATCGGCGTGCGCGAGGAGTTCGCACGCGCTCGCGCGCTGCTCGCCCCGATCGTCGAGGACGCGAGCCGCTGGCTCGTGATCGCCGGCAACCACGATCGCTACACGGTGCCCGCGGAGCGCGAAGGGCTCTACGAGCAGTTCTTCGGCGCGTGGCGCCGGGCCGATGTCGCGCTCCCCGGCCGCACGACGCCGTATCTCCGCTTCGCCGGCGACCTGCCGCTCGTCGTCGTCGAGACCTGCGAGGCGAACCGCTTCTTCTGGGACTCGCGCGGCTGCGTCGAGGCCGAGGAGCTCGCGGCCCTGCGCGAGCTGCTGCAGCACGAGGCGCTGCGCGGCCGACCCTACTGGCTCGTCACGCACTACGCGCCCTACGGTCCGGGCGGCAAGCCCGACCACGGGCTCCACGGCTTGAAGAACCTGGACGGGCTCCTCGAAGTGCTGCGACCGCAGCGCCCGCAGCTCTGGCTGCACGGCCACATCCACTGGAGCTACGCGCTGCTCCAAGGCGAGGCGGAGTTCGCGACGGCGAACGCGGGCTCGGCGACGCACCACGCGCGGCCGAGCCTGCACGTCTACGAGCGGGATCCCCAGGGCTGGACGCTGCGCTCCTACGATCCGAGCGGTGAGGCGTTGGTCGAGAGATGGAGTCGGCGGTTGGAGCCGCGCTGAGAGGGCAGGGAACCGAACGAGGGATCAAGTGGCCTCGCGCGCGGACCGATGGACCGCTGCCCGAGCGCCTTCCGCGCCCGGGATCAGACCCGCGAGCTCCGCCCATGCGCACCCTCCGCTCCGCCGTCGTCGTCTGCTCCTGCCTCGCGTTCAGCGCGCTGCCCGGCTTCGCCCAGGACAAGGTGAAGCTGAAGAACGGCTCGGAGCTCTCGGGGCGCGTCCTCGCCGAGGACGACACCACGCTCACGTTGAGGACGGGACGCAGCGAGCTCACGCTGCCGAAGTCGATCGTGTCGGAGATCTCGCGCGAGCAGCGGCCTGAGGAGGCGCCGCCCGCGCCCGAGCCGACGCCCGAGGAAGCGCTGCCCGAGAAGGCGGAGTGGTTCGCGGTGCGCGACGAAGCGGGCCGCGTGGTCGGGACCTTCCATCGCCTGGAGCGCGGCGAGCTCCGCGAAGGTCGTCCCGCCGTGCGGCTCGAGGAGCGCTTCACCTTCCGCCGCGCCGATGGCGGATACGTGAATCTGCACGCGATCGAGTGGGGGACCAGCGAGCTCCGCCCGCTCGCGTTCCACTATCGCGAGTGGGAGGACGAGAAGGGCTTCATGTACCAAGCCGAGATCGCGAACGTGCACGCGCAGGTGACGCTCGTCGATCGCGAAGGCGTGAAGCGCAGCGAGCGCTTCCCGTTCCCGAGCGGCACGCAGCTCCCTTTGCTCGCGCGGCGGCGCTTGATCCAGGAAGCGCACACGACCGCGCGGCGCATCACTCTGCCGATCTTCGATCCGCTGCAGCGGAAGATCCTCGCGCGCGATCACTGGGTGGGCGAGCGGCGCGAGATCGCGCCCGGCACGCAGGTGCGCGTCTACGGCGTCGCGCGGCATCGCGATCAGCTCTGCGAGGAGTGGCTCGACGGCGATGGGAAGAGCGTGCGCCTCGAGCTGAACGGCCCGTATCTCGTCGCCGAGCCGGCCAGGCCCCAGGATCTGGAGCGCTGGATCGAAGGCGGTGACTCCCTCCCCATCCAGAGCGCGGAGGTGCGCGGCGGCCGCGGCCTCTTCCGCACCTTCCTGCCGAACCCGCTGTGGATGGTCGTGGAGGCGCAGCCGGAGACCGCGCTGCTCGTCGTGCGCCGCGAGGAAGGCGATCTCAGCGTCGTGTTCCTGGAGCTCGGCGCCGGAGAGGAGGAGCTCACCTCCGAAGGCGCGCTGCTCGAGCTGGAGCGGCGCGTCCGCGAGCTGCCCGCGTTCGAGCGCCAAGGCAACCTGCGCGCGCGGAGCTTCGGGGCGCTCGACGGCTTCGAGCTCGAGTTCCAGTACCGCGTGGGCGAGGGCATTCGCGGGGGACGCGTCGGGCTCGTGCAGCGCGGAGCGAAGCGCTTGGGCTACGTGATCTCCGGGCCGCGGCGCGAGCTGGAGAAGAACGAGATCGAGCTCGAGCGCCTGCTCACCCGGATCGAGCTGCTCTGAGGCGTTGCGATCGAGCGCGCGCGCAGGCAAGGTAGCGCGCCTCGTTCGCTACGGCTCGACCTACCTTGCTGCGCAGCATCGCGACCCTCATCTGCACGGTCACCGGCACGCTCGTGCTGGGGCCCATCGCCATCGTCGTGCTGCCGTGCGAGCGGAGCGGGCGCTGGCTGAAGCGTCTGCAGCGCTGGTGGGGCCGCTGGATCCTCTTCGGCGCCGGAGTGCGCATCGAGGCGCTGGAAGAGGAGCGCTTCCTCGAGCCAGGACGGCGCCAGCTCTTCGTCGCGAATCATCAGAGCCTGCTCGACATCCCCGTGCTCTTCGCGGCGCTGCCGGTGCCGGTCGCGATGGCGGCGAAGAAGGAGCTGTTCCGCATCCCGCTCTTCGGCTGGATGATGCACGCGGCGCGCTTCCCGAAGATCGACCGCGCGAACCCCGAGGCGGCCAAGCTCGCGCTCCTGCGCTCGGCCGAGCGCCTGCGCGGCACGGGGGTCTCGGTCGTGCTCTTCCCCGAAGGCACGCGCAGCCGCGACGGCTCGGTCGGGCCGTTCAAGAAGGGGGCCTTCTTCGTCGCGCGCGATCTCGGCGTGCCGCTCGTGCCCGTGGCGCTCTCGGGCACGCGGGCGGCCCTGCGGAAGGGGTCGCTGCGCGTGCGCTCGGGCTCCGTACGGCTTCGCTTCGGTCCGGCGCTCGACCCGCAGGGGCGCGCCGAGGAGGAGCGGGATGCCGTGATGGAGGAGGCGCGCGCGCGGGTGTTGGCGGCGCTCGCGGAGATCGAGGGGCCGGAGCGGCGCTGAGCGCGCGGCGGTGCCGCGCGCGAAGTTCTTGCGCTACCTGCGGCGCTGCCGCCGGTTAGCATCCGCGTTCCCCTGCGCATCGTGCTCGGCCCGCACGGTGCGGAAGCGCTTGCCCGTCATGACGCGAATCCGATCGCGCGCGCTCTCCTGCGCCGCGCTGCTGGCGTCGTTCCCTTCTCCCTCGGCTGCCATCGCACGCGTGGGAACCGAGGTCGAAGGCCTCGTCGCTCCGTCGGCGGTCAGGGTCGCCCCAGGCATCGCCTGGCAGCTGAGCCTCGGCGAGGCGCTCGAGCGCGCGAAGGCGGAGAAGAAGCCGCTGCTGCTCGCCGTGAACATGGATGGGGAGCGAGCGAACGATCGCCTGGCGAAGACCGTGTACCGCGACAAGGCGGTGGTCGAGCTCAGCGCGCGCGCCGTCTGCGTGGTCGCGTCGAAGTTCGAGCATGGCACGGGCACCTGCACGCGCTTCGGCGGCATCAGCTGTGCGGATCACCGCGCCGTCGACATCGCTGCGCGCGAGAAGATCCTGAAAGGCTCGGCCGACGGCTCGGTGATCGCGCCGCAGCACGTGTTCGTCGACGGCGAGGGCAAGGTGCTCTTCTCCGTGCCGTACGAGATCAACGCCAGCGAGCTCCTCTGGTGCCTCGTGCAAGCGGTGAACGCGGTGGATCCGGAGGCGAAGCTCGCGGTGCCGGCAGGTGCGCGCGCGCCGAAGCGCTTCGTGTCGGGCGCGGTGTCGACACCGGCCGAGGCCGACGCGGAGGAGGGCGAGCTGCCGCCTCTCCCGCGCGAGGAAGCGCTCGCGCTGATCGCGGAGCTGAAGCGCGGCAATCTCGGCGGGGGCGGCCCGGATCGCTGGCGCGAGATGTGGACGAAGATCCGCCGCCTCGTGCGCGCCGACGAGCCCGAAGCGATCGAATTCGTGAAGCAGCAGCTCGGCTCGGTCGGGATGGGCATGGGCATGGGGCGCGGCGGCGGTGGTGGCCGGCTGGTTGCGCCGATCATCCGCGCGATCGGGGAGACCTCTCCGCCCAGCTACTGGGTGGTCTTCGAGGATCTCGCCACGGGGGCCGGTGACGAGCTGCGCGCAGAGGTCGCCGTCGCGCTGGAGCAGCTCGCGGCCCCGGAGTCGCTGAAGCTCGTGCAAGAGGCGCTGAAGAAGGAGAAGCTGCCCGAGATGCGCAAGGACTGGCTGCGCGCGCTCGGCACCACCGGCGCTCATGACAAGAACGTGCACCGCATGCTTCTCGCCGCCGCGAAGGCGAAGGGCGCGGAGGTCGACCGCGTGAACGCGATCGTCGCGCTGGGATGGAGCCACGCCGATCCCGCCGTGACGAAGGCGCTCGAAGCGGCGCTCACCGCGCCCACGCCGGCCGAACGCCGCGCCGCGGCGATCGCGCTCGCCATCGCGCGCGACCGCGCCGCGCAGCCCTCGCTCGCCGAGGCGCGCGAGCGCGAGCAGGACGAGAAGGTCCGCACGACCTTGGAGCGCGCGGAGAAGGTGGTCGACGGAGGCAACCTCTCCGAGCTGGCGGAGGACGTAGCCGACGCTTGCGCCCAGGGGATCCCGAGGCGCCGCTTCTTCGGCGGCGCCGGCCAGGCCGAGGGCGGCGGCGGCGGCGGGGAAGGTGAAGGCGGCGAGGGTCGGCGCGGCGGCGGAGATCGCGGAGGCGACGCCGGCGGTGACGGCGGTGGGGACGAAGGCGGTGGGAACGGCGGCGGTAGCGAGGGCGGCGGGGGCCGGCGCGGGGGCCGCGGACGCTGAGCCGCGGGCGCGCCGCGCCTGCATCCGACCGGGCCGCGAGCCTCGACCCCTTTCGAAGGCGGAGACGCGGGATACACTTCTTCGCGCCGCTCCCTCTGCCCCGCTCGCCGTGCCCTTCCCACGCCTCTCCAAACTGCTCCACGTCCTGGCCGCCTCTGGCAGCGCGTTCTTCGGCGGAGCCGCGTCGCTCCGGGCTCAGGACCCGCCGGTCGGCGGCGAGCTCGTGAACGTCGGCCCCGCGGGAACCAATCACGCCGTGGCGTTCCATCGCGATGCCGCGGGGCGCCGCTTCGTCGGGGTCGCCGCCGGGATGAGCGCGGGGATCGAGCTCTACGAGATCACCGCCGACGACCGCGTCGTGCTGCGCGATCAGACGCCGATCACGCCGGGGCGCATCTCGCGCGACATCGACGGCTTCGTCTCCGGCGGGCGCCGTTACTTCGTGGTCGGGGAGGAGAGCCCGAACTTCACGCCGGTGATCCCCGGTCCGGGGGCGCGCTTCTACGAGCTCACGTCGGCAGGTCGCCTGCAGCACGTGATCGACCTGCCCTACATCGAGGGCGTGCACAACCAAGCAGTGTGCGAGATCCAGGGCCGCGTCTACTACTTCGCGCCGAGCGGCGTCGCGCACGGCGGACCGGGCGTCTTCTTCTTCGACGTCACCGATCCCGCGCAGCCGCAGCTCGTGGGCCTGCTCAACGCGGGCCTGCCGCAGCTCACGGGCTGCGGCCAGACGCCGCTCGATGCGCACGTGCACTCCGTGACGGCGCGCGTGAATCGCACCAACGGTCGCGCCTATCTCTATCTCTCGGTGCAGCTCAGCCTGATCCAGGTCTGCCTGCGCGACTACATCTCGATGTACGACATCACCGATCCGTCGCGCGCGCGCCTGGTCGGTCTCCAGTTCACCAGCATGCTCGGATACTGGCCGCCGCACTCGTGCTGGCCGTCGGAGGATGGCACGCGCCTCTACGCCACCTCGGAGTACTACGCCAATCCGCTGCGGGTCTACGACATCTCGGCCGTGATCCCGAACGATCCGGTGAACGGCTTCCGCCTCGTGCGCGAGGTGCCCGCGCTGACGCCGGTCGCGGTGTACCACGACGCGGTCGTGGTCGATGACTCGCTGCTCGTCGTCTCGGGCTACGAGCATGGCACCACCGTGTTCTCGATCGAGGACCTGGACAACCCGATCCCGATCGCCCAGCTCGACACCTCGACGGGGCGTCCCTGGAACTCCGGGCTGGTCGGCAACTGGGGCACGGACTTCGAGGTGGTGAAGGACCCGCTCGGCCTCGTGCGCGAGCTGAGCCTCTTCGTCGGCGACCTCCAGCGCGGGCTGCACTACTTCCGCCTGGCGGCGCCCTCGTTGGACCTGCGCGTCGGGCGAACGCGGCTCTGCCCCGGCCAGGAGTTCCGCATCGAGGCCTCGATCGACCACCTCGGACTGCCGACGGGCGATGGCCCGTTCCTCTGGGAGCTGCGCCTCGACTTCGCCGGGCCGACGCAGGTGGGCCTGATCTCGGGCCTGATCCCCGGCCTCTACGCGGGCAATCTCGCGGTGGCCGATCTCTCGTACTTGGTCCCGTCGATCGCGCCCTGGAGCGAGCTCGAATTCGAGCTGGTCGGGCGCGTCTTCGATCCCTTCGGCTGCCTCGGCGTCGAGCGGCGTCTGCCGCTGAAGGTCGTCCTCGGGCCGTGCCCGTGACGCCGTGCCGCTGACGCTGTGATCCCGACGCTGTGATGCCTACGCCGTGATCCCTACGGCGTGATCCCGACGGGGCAAACTCGAGTCCGTGATCCTGACCGAAATGCCCGGAGCCCCTCGCTGGCGGCCGCCCGCGTCGCCGAGCCGCGCTGGAAAAGAAGCGAGGGGACCGGTCCCCGTCAAGACCGGCCCCCCCGCCGAGGAGGAGGAGATACGAGATCGGTCGCTAGAGTGCGCGAGGCTACCCGCCAGTATCCTTCGCGCCGCGTGGCCGACCTCTCGAGGTTCTTCGGCACTCGCAGGTCGGTCGACCGGGGTCACCGATCCACCGGGCCCGCGAGCCCGAGCGACGAATCGCCACTCGCTTCCGAGCCGGACAGATAAATCCGGCAGATTCCGATCGGCCGCCCCGGACCTGGTGGGGGTGCGCCCCGGGCCCGTCACCCGAGGCTTCACCGCCGGAAGTCCGTCATCCCCCGGCGATGGACCAGGCGGGGCGACCGACCGAGAATCGACACCCCCTTCGCCAGGGCACCTGACCCGGATGCAACCGCGATGAGAACTCTCGCCGTCTACCTGCGCGCCTTCCTGGCCGCGGCCGTCGTGCCGTGCCTCGCGGCGGAGCTCCCCGGGCAGTCGCCGAGCCTGCGCGCCTCGGTGGGCGTCTGGCCCTGGCTGACGAGCACCAACCTCGACACCGACGCGCCGAACATCGTGGCCAAGGCGGTCGCCGAAGACCTCGACGAGATCTATATCCACGTCTACTCGTCCACGGCGATCGGCGCCGGCGACCTGCGCATCGTCGACGAGGCCGGGAGCTGGAACCCGACCTGGGGCGCGCTGCGGCCTCTCGTGACGCTCTCGCGCTTCACCGCGCTCGCGCACGCGCAGAACCTGCGCGTCTACGCGGTGCTGAACTGCTTCTACGAGACCACCCCGACGCCGGACTCGGTGGCGCATCGCGACTACCTCGCCTTCGACGTCATCGACTACCTGCTGAACTCCTTCGACGCGCAGGGCCGCGACGTCTACGGTCTGGACGGCATCGCGCTCGATCGCGTGCGCTACTACAGCGGACCGCGCACGCACCACAACGTCACCGACTTCCTCACCAAGGTCCGCAGCGTGGCCGGGGCGAAGGAGGTCCACGCGTTCGTTCCCGCCAACGCCTACGTCATGGACGGGCCGACCTACGACGCGCGCTTCAACTCCTACGCGCAGGCGATGGCGACCATCGAGAACGACTTCGGGCTGCACTACCCGACCGTCGCGCCGCTGCTCGACGTGATGCTGCCGATGGCCTACACCTCCGACGGCCACGTCTACGGCTCGAACTACACGAACATGGAGGCGTACGTCGGCATCTGCGCGCGCTACCTGCAGCTCGCGGCGCAGAACGGCGGCTCGCCGCAGACGCAGATCGTGCCCGCGATCCGCGCCTGGAACGACTCGAGCGGCACCACGACGCCGGCCTCGATCACCGCGAGCGTCCGCGGCGCGCTGCGGAACGGCGGCGTCGGCTTCAACGTGTTCCGCTACTACACCTCGGTCAACCAGCCGACGTGGTGGGCGGCCATGGCGCCGTATATCGCGCCGCGGTCGAACGCGCCGGCGGCGCGGATGCAGGCGCGCTTCGACGGCCTGACCCTCGAGGCCGATCTCAGCACCTCCACCGATCTCGACGAGCCGCTGGCGAACCTGCGCTTCCGACTCGACCTCGGCGCGAACGGCAGCTTCGATACGGCATCGACGGCGCAGCCGCGGCCCTTCGTGCTCTTCGACGCTCCGACGAATGTGACGGTCGCTGCCGAGGTCGCCGATTCGACGGGGCTCGTCGATACGGTGCAGGCGCGCGTCGCGGCGGCGCAGCCGCTCTCGCTCTCGCAGGCCTGGCTCTTCGCCGGCGCGGGCGGCGCGATCGATCTGCGCTTCCGCGGCGGACGCGGCGCGAGCGGTCACTTCGGGCTCTTCCTCCTCAGCGCGTCGGGCTATGCCCCGGGCACGCCGATCGGCGGCCTGCCGCTGCCGCTGAACTGGGATCCGCTCACCGAGCTCGCGCTGGTGTTCGCGAACACGCCGCCCTTCACGGGATTCTTCGCGCCGCTCGGCGCGAACGGCGAGGCGACCGCACGCCTGGCACTCCCTGCGGGCGCCATTCCGCCGGCCATGATCGGCCTCCGCATCCATTCCGCGGTGCTCGGCCTGGAAGGCGCGACCCTGTCTCCGCGCTTCGTCAGCAACGCGGCCGGCTTCTTCATCCTGCCCTGATCGTCCGTCCCGTCCTGATCCCCTGAACCGATCCCGACGCAAGCCCCTCGAAGATGAACCACCCCTCGCCCGACGATGCCGGCGCGCACCTGCGCCACGAGTTCGAACGCGCCCGCAAGGTGAGCCCGCGCGCCATCCGCGGCGACGAGAGCACGCGCGATCTACTCGTCGACAAGTTCCCCGCGTTCGTCGGCCGCCAGCTCCGGCGCGGCTACGAGCTGATGGAGCGCTCCTGCGACGAGGGCTACTCGATCTTCCTCACGCTCTCGGGCGCGATGACGCCGGCGGGCCTGCACTCCTCGTGCCTGCTGCCGCTGCTCGAGCGCGGCCTCGTCGAGTGCATCACGACCACGGGCGCCAATCTCTATCACGATGCGCACCGCGTGATCGGCCACCGCATCCGCGAGATCGATCCGAACGCGGGCGACCTGCATCTGCGCGACGCGCGCATCATCCGCATCTACGACCTCGGCTTCGACGAGAGCGCGCTGCTCGACACGGACAAGCTCTTCTCCGCCATCCTGCGCAAGCCAGCCTTCCAGCGGCGCATGACGACGACCGAGTTCCACAACCTGCTCGGCGCGGAGATCGCCGCGATCGAGGACGCGCTGCAGGTCGACTCGCCCTCGCTGCTCGCGACGGCGTGGCGCCTCGGCGTCCCGATCTTCGTCGGCGCCGTGCAGGACGGCTCGGTGTTCTTGAACGCGGTGAAGCTGCGCGCGCTCTACGGCGACGAGTTCCGCTTCGAGCTGGACGTGAATCGCGACGTCTTCGAGATGGGCGCGATGCAGTACTACGTCTCGCACGAGCTCGGGCGGAAGATGGCCATCTGGATCCTGGGCGGCGGCGTGCCGAAGAACTACACGCTGCAGGGCGAGCCGCTGCTCTCGCAGATCCTCGAGGTCGAGGCCGACGGCTTCGACATCGACGTGCAGTTCTGCGTCGATCCGGTCGACAACGGCGCGCTCTCCTCGTGCCCGGCGGGTGAAGGACACACCTGGGGCAAGATCACCGCGGAGGGCGTCTCGCGCTCGGTCTACGTCCACACCGACGTCACCGTGGCGGTGCCCTGGGTCACGCACGCGCTGCTCTCCGATCCTCAGCGGCGCCGGGCTCCCGCGCGGCTCTTCGATCAGCGCGAAGCGGCGCTGAAGGCTCTCGAAGGAGCAGTGGCGGAGCGCGCGGAGTCGCTGCGCGCGACCTGCGAGTCCCCGTTCCTGCACGCGCCGAGCTAGCGCGGATCCGCGCTCCGCTCCGCGTTGCGCGCCAAATCCGCGTTGCGCGCCGAACGAGCCCGGCTCAGCCGACGCGCGGGAGGATCACGCGGAAGACGGAGCCGGCGCCGAGCTCGCTTTCGACCTCGATGCGGCCGCCGAGCGCCTCCACGTGGCGGCGCACGACGCCCAGCCCGAGGCCCGCTCCTCGCGCGCTGCGTCGCTCTTCGTCGCCGACGCGGTAGAAGTCCTCGAAGATCCGCCGCCGCTCCGCTTCGCGCAGGCCGCAAGCATTGTCCTCGACCTCGAGGTAGAGCTCGCGCTCGAGCGCGCGGAGGCGAAGCCGGAGCCGCGGTGCTCGCTCGGCGGGCGTGTACTTCACCGCGTTCTCGAGCAGGTTGAAGAGGATGCGGCGCAGCGATTCGCGGTCGAGCTTCGCCCGTCCCGCGTCGAGGGGTTCCACCATCAGCTCGAAGCTGCGCTCGCGCGGTGCGACGCGGAACTCCTCCGCGATCGCCTGCACCATCGGCGCGAGCTCCTCGTCGCGCAGCTCGGGTAGCACGCGGGGCTCGCTGCGGTCGAAGGCCGCGACGTGGAGCACGTCGTCGACGAGCCGCTCCAAGCGATCGGCCTCGCCGCGCAGCGTCGCGAAGAAGCTCTGCCGCTGCGCGTCGTCCGCCACCCAGCCCTCCTGAAGGAGATCGGCGTAGAGGCGGATCCCCGCGACCGGCGTGCGCAGCTCGTGCGTCACGGCCGAGACGAACGCGCGCTGCTGCTCGAGGAGCTGCCATTCGCGGCGCAGCGAGCGGAAGACCGCGAAGCTCGTGAGCGCCACCAAGGCCGTGATCGCGCCGAGCAAGAGCTCCAGGTCGCGGCGCTGCGCGGCGATGGCGCTCTCGATCGCGGCGGGGTCGAGGCGCGCGAGCAGGGCGCTCCGCTCGCCGAGCACCGGGGTCGCACGCAAGAGCTCGGGCAAGAGGCGCGCGAGGGTGTCCTCGGCCGGGGGGAACGCGGCGGCGTCGAGCTCCAAGTGGATGCCCTCCGCGCGGAGATAGGGCGCCACGCTGCGGACGCTCTCGTCGAAGAGCGCGCGGAGATCGAGCACGACGCCCTGCAGCACGCGCGCGGGCGCGAGAGCGGCCGTGGTCTCGTTGGAGGGAATGGCGGGCAGCAGCACCTCGCGCAGCGAAAGCAGCTCGACGCTGCTCGACGTCGCGATCAGCCGTTGCCCCAGATCGCTGAGATAGCTGGCGACCATGGCCGGCTGCTGCGCGTCGGCGTCGTTGCGCCAGGCCTGCTCGGCCGCGCCGAGGTACGAGTTGTCCTCACGAGCGCCGCTCTGGGCGCGCTCGACGCGCGAGCGCAACGCCGCCTGCATGCGATTCGAGGCCATCACCTCGCGCGGCATGACCTGGCAGACCGTGATCTGCTCGGCGTGCGCCTGCTCCGGGCGCAGCGCTTCGCTCGAGATGGTCGGCAGCCAGCTCTGCTCGACGATCCGCCGGCAGCTCTCGCTGCGCGGTAGCACCGAGAGCGTGGACGCATCGAAGCTCGCGGCGCCGGGCGCGCGCGGCGCTTGCCAGCGCGCGCGGATCGCCGGATCGCTCGAGCTCGCGAGGGGATTCGGCACGAAGTTCGCCACCGGGCTGATGGCGTCGATGGGGCGGTAATACTCCTCGTACTCGTAGAAGGGGCGCTCGCGCTCGCGGGCGAGGCGCAGCTCCACCTGTCGGAGCAGGTCCGACGCGAGCGCCTCAAGCGCGGCTTGCGCTTGCGCGCGCTGCACGCGCAGGCGCTCCCCGCGGGCGGTCTCCAGATTGGCGAACCCGAGCCAGGCCAGGCTCGCGCTCGGCAGCACGGCGAGCGCGGCATAGGCCGCGGCTCTCCTCAGCTTGCTCGAACGATGTGCGGGCACGCTCAGAGCTCCTGCAGCTCGCCGATCTTGTAGCCCTGGCCGCGCACAGTGAGCACGATGCGCGGATCGTCGGTGTCGACTTCGATCTTCTTGCGCAGGAACGCGATCGTCGCGTCGACGGTCCGCGTCTCGAGCTCGGCGGTGCGGTACTCCCACACCTTCAGCAGCAGCTCGTCGCGCGTCACGACGCGGCCGCGGTGCCGCCAGAGATAGCGCAGGATCGAGCCTTCGCGCGCCGTGAGCGGAAGCCTCCGCTGCTCGCGATAGGCCTCGAGGCGCTGCAGGTCGAGCTCGACCTCGCCGCAGCGCAAGCGACCCACCAGCGCGCTCGGATCCTCGAAGCGGACACGGCGCAGATGTGCACCCACGCGCGCGACGAGCTCGCGCACGGAGAACGGCTTGCAGACATAGTCGTCGGCGCCGAGCTCCAGCCCGCGCACGCGATCGCGCTCCGCACCGAGCGCGGTGAGCAGGAGGATCGGGGTCCGCAGGCCCTCGGCGCGCGCGCTCTGCAGCACCTCGAGCCCGGAGAGGCCCGGCAGCATCACGTCGAGCAGCACGAGATCGAGGCCGCCCGCGCGCAGGCGCTGCAGCGCCTTCTCGCCGTTCGCAGCGATCTCGACGGCGTAGCCGGCGAAGGCGAGCGCGGCGCGCACGCCCTCGGCGAGGGTGGGCTCGTCTTCGACGATGAGGATGCGGTCGGTCACGAGGTGTTGGGGAGAGGCCCTACCCAGGGATAGCGCCCGCGGGCGCCTCGCGCGTAAGGGCGCTGCAAAAGTCGGCGCTCAGCCGAGCGCGCTGTCGTGCTGCAGCATGAGGTCGATCACTCGCCGCAGCTCGCGCGCGCCGTAGGGCCGGCGCAGCCGGAACGGCCGCGCCTCGGGGCCGAGGAGGAGCTCCAGGTAGAAGGGATGAAAGCCGAGTCGGCCGATGGGATCGTAGCCGAACTCGATCGCGCGGATCTCCTCGTGGGTCATGGAGCGCAGCTTGCGCCCGCGCACCTCGTGCACGCCGCCGGGCCCGACCCAGATCGCGAGGCGTCCCGTGACGGTGGCGACGAGGGCCGGGAGCTGCGTCGCGAAGAGCGCGACGGAGAGGGCGAGGAGGATCGGCCCGTCCAGCCGATGGGCCTCGACGCTGAGTCCAGCCATCCGGTAGGTCGCGAAGCCGGCCAGGAGCAGCGCGGCCGCGAGCGAGCGCGCGAAGTTGCGGAGAGGCGGTCGCACGACCTGGCATCCGGACGGCGTCGCTCCGGCTTCCAGAGCGGCGCGTTCATGCGCTAGCAGCAGCCGGGCGCTCTTCCGCGTTTTCGGCGGCGTGCTGCTGCTGCTGCTGCTGCGCCGATCTGCATTCGCGCGCGGGTTGGCGCGCACGGTAGGACCCTCGGGCGCTTCGCGTCGCGGGCGCTGACGCGCCGCCGCGCCGTCGCGCAGCGCGATCCACGCCGAGTGCACCGCGATGAAGCGGCGGGCTGCGTCGGCGCTCGCGTTGCGATCGGGGTGCGTCTCGCGCGCGAGGCGATGATACGCGGCGCGAATCTCCTCGAGCGACGCGTCGCGTGCGACGCCGAGCACTTGGAACGGGTCCTCGCTCATGAGGCGGGCGGGCTCAAGGACTCGGGGGCACGACCTCGCCGCGCCACAGCAGCGGCCAGAAGCGCGCGACGCGCTCGCGACGCAGCAGGTAGAGATGCAGCGCGGCCCACAGCAGATCGAGCCCGCCGAAGAGCAGGAAGAAGGGGCTCACGCTCGGATCGCAGAGCGGATAGATCGAGATGTAGAGCCCGCCCGCGGTGCGCGCGACGATCGCGCCAGCGACGTTGCGCAGGTTGCGCTGCAGATCGTGAGCGGCGAAGGCGTAGAAGGTGCCGAGGCCGAGCAGCAGCGCACCTTGGGTGCGCGCGTAGAAGGGCTCGGCGGGGAACGGGATCGGCAGCACGAGCGCGAGGAGCTCGAGCGCGCCGAGGATCGAGAGCCCGAGCGCGAAGTCGTAGATCGCTCCGGCGATCATGCTGCGGCGGAGGAGCGGAGCGGTACCGGGGCTCGGCGCCGCGCTCGGCATCGGGTTCATCGAAGGTCTCGCGAGTGGGCTTGTTCGCGAGGTTCTACCGCCTTCCAGCGGGACTGCAGTAGCCCGAAGAGGAGCGCGACCGGCAAGAAGTTGCCGAAGCTGCAGCAGACGACCATCACGGCGGGCCAAGCGTTCTCTCCCCATCCGCTGATCGCGTCGAGCACGGCTCGAAGCAGGGGATCGAGGAACGAGCCCTCGATGCCCGGCGGTGGCTCGAAAGCACCGTTCACGTTGGCCGCGGCCGGCGTCAGGACGCGGGCGAGCGAGACGGCGAGCGCGAAGAGCAGGCACGCCATCGGCCAGGCGGCGCGGCGGAACGCGCGCGCGCGCAGCAAGGTCGCCGCGAGCAGCGGGAAGAGGAAGAAGTGGTGGATCGTGGCCAGCCACTGCGCCGCCGTCGCGCTCTCGAGGTAGTAGGTGATGCCGACCGGGAAGACGCCGGTCGCGAGCCAGACCACCGCGTCCACGCACCAGAGCGCATGGAAGAGGAAGATGCCGACCAGCGTTCCGCCCAGCAGAGTGGCGAAGCCCGTGGCATAGCCGAAGCCCGCCAGCAGCAGCGAGAGATGCGACAGCCAGAGCCCTTCCTCGGGGCGGTCCGAGGCGAGCCAGACACCCGCGACGTAGAGATAGTAGAGCGCGAGGACGGCGCCCAAGCGCGGCCGGTACAGCGCCGCGCTCGAGCCGAGCTCGCGCCGCCGGCGCAGCGCGGGGCTCAAGCCGATTCGGCGCGGCTCGCCACCGCGATCATGCGCTCGGGGAGGATGGGATCGCCGCTGAAGTGGATCTGCATCAGCTCGAGTACCTGCGGATCGCGCAGCGCGCTCTTGTAGGAGCGGCGGTAGCGCAGGCCGTCGTACATGTCCGCCGCGGCCACGATCGCGACCAGGTTCGAGAGCGCCGTGTCGAGAGGAGCGGCCTTGCGCGTACGCGGATAGGGCGAGTCCTTGAACTCGTGATGCGCGACGAGGATGTGGCGCACGGGCTCGTCGAGCGTGCCCGCGGCGATCTCGAAGCCGAGCCGCGGATGCTCGCGCATCTGCTCCCATTCGCTCGCGTCGAGCGGGCCGGGCTTCGAGAGGATCTCCACCGGAAGCAGGAGCTTGCCGAGGTCGTGCAGCAGCGCGCCCTGCGAGAGGATCCGCCGGGACTCGCCCTCACAGGGCCCGTGCTCCTCGGCGAAGCGCAGCGCCCAGCGCGCGACGCGAAGCGAATGGTGGAAGGTCTCCGCGTGATGGGCGCGGAGGCGCTCCAGCCACGAGTCCACTGCGGGCGTGAACGTGCCGGTGGGAAAGGTCTGCTTCAGGTTCATCGAAATGGATAGACGGGCTCGCGCCGGGCGGCCTGGCCGGGCTCCCCCCGCGAGGAGGGGCCCAGCTCAGAGGTCGGCACGGCGAGATCGTTCCTGCGATCGAAATCCCATCCTCTCTCCAAACGTCGCCATCGAGGGTGCCGGAGGCGGGAAGTTGCTTTCTCGTCTGAGACGCGCGCCGCTGGCTCCGAGGTTCCAAGAGCTTGCGCTCCGTGCTCCGGTGCCGAGCGACCGAGCCAAGCGAGGAGCGGAGGGCCCCCGAGCGGCGGCGACGGAGGGCCGCGGAGCCGCGGCTAGACCCTGCCGTCGCAGATTGCTACGCTCCCGCCTGCAAGAGCCTTCGGCCTTCGAAGGGAAGGTCGCCCAACGCTCCGAGCCCCTCCGTCCATGCACGACATCGTCTTCACCGCCGAGGCCTTGGCCTTGCGCGACAAGGCCCGCGCGATCGCCGAGAAGTACGTCCGTCCCAACGCGAGCCGGCTGGACAAGTCGCAGGAGTACAACTGGGACGCCACCCGCGCTGTCGCGGAAGCCGGCCTCTTCGGCGTCTTCATCCCTCGCGAGTACGGCGGCCACGGCGGCTCGATCCTCTCGCTCTGCCTCGTCGTCGAGGAGCTGGCCAAGGCGGACTCCGGCTACGGCGTGGCGTTCGCCGTGAACGCGCTGGGCTCGTTCCCGCTGCTCACCGGCGGCACCGAAGCGCAGAAGCAGAAGTGGCTGCCGCAGATCGCGCGCGGCGAGAAGCTCGTCGCGTTCTGCCTCTCCGAGAAGTTCGCCGGCTCCGACGCGGGCGGCCTCGCGGTGCGCGCGCTGCCCGAGGAGGACGGCTCCTGGACGATCCGCGGCGAGAAGAAGTGGACGACCAACGGCGGCGTCGCCGACCTCTACAGCGTCTTCGCGGTGACCGACCCGGGCTCGCGTTCGCGCCGCATCAGCGCGTTCCTGGTCGAGAAGGGGACCCCCGGCTTCAAGATCGGCAAGGTCGAGGACAAGATGGGCATCCGCTGCGTGCCCGTCGTCGAGACCCAGTTCGACGGCGTGCGCGTGCCGGCGGAGAACCTGCTCGGCGGGCGGCCCGGGATGGGCTTCAAGCACGCGATGATGACGCTGGACCTCGCGCGTCCGGGCGTCGCCGCGCAGGCCGTCGGCGCCGCGCAGGGCGCGCTCGACTACGCCAACCTCTACGCCTCGCGCCGGCGGCAGTTCGGCGCCGCGATCAACAGCTTCCAGATGGTCCAGCAGATGATCGCGGACATGGCCATGCAGACCGAAGCCGCGCGCATGCTGGTGTATTCGGCGGCGGCAGCGGCCGACAAGAACGCCGCGGACCTGAACAAGCTCGCCGCCATGGCCAAGTGCTTCGCCACGGACGCCGCGGTGAAGGTCGCGACGGACGCCTGCCAGATCTTCGGCGGCTACGGCTTCATGGAGGACTACCCGATCGCGAAGTTCTATCGCGACGCGAAGATCCTCCAGATCTACGAAGGCACGAACCAAGTGCAGCGCATGGTCATCGCACGCAACGTGGCGCGCGAGATCGATCGCTTGGAGCACCTGGCGAAGTACATCCCGACCGAGGTGCAGGACCGCTTTGGCGCACCGGTCGAGGAAGGGGCGAGCGCCTGAGCGCGGCGCCCGTCGCCGGAGCGCACGGCCCGGAGCAGCTCTCCGGGCCGTGGTATGAGCGAGCCTTCGGCGGCGAGTACCTGGAACTCTACGCGCATCGCAGCGCGGAGGCGGCTGACGCCGAGGTCGCGGCGCTGCTCGCGGCGCTCGAGCTGTCGCGCCCGATGCGCCTCCTCGATCTCTGCTGCGGTGCCGGCCGCCATGGCGCCGCTCTGGCGCGGCGCGGCTTCGCTCCCGTGGGGCTCGATCTCTCCGCGGCGCTGCTCTCCCGCGCGCGCGCGCAGGGCTTGCGCGTCTCTCGTGGCGACATGCGCGCGCTGCCCTTCGCCGGCGAGAGCTTCGAGCTCGTGCTGCAGCTCTTCACCTCGTTCGGCTACTTCGAGCAGGACGCGGAGAACGCCGCGGTGCTCGCGGAGATCGCGCGCGTCCTGGTGCCGGGCGGCCGCCACGTGCTCGACCTCATGCACAAGCAGCGCGTGCTCGCCGCCCTCGTGCCGCGCAGCGAAGAGCTCCGCGGAGAGGTGCGGTGGATCCAAGAGCGCTCTTTCGATCCCGTGCGCCGGCGAGTCGAGAAGCGCGTCACGCGCATCGATGCGGCGGACCGGCGCGATACGTGGTGCGAGAGCGTCGCTGTCTACGAGCCCGCGGAGATCGCGGTGCTGCTGGCGGCGCAGGGGCTCCGGGTCGAAGCGCTGTGGGGTGACTTCGATGGTCGCCCGTTCGACCTCGACGCTCCGCGCATGATCGTCGTCGCGCGGCGCTAGAGAGCTCAGCGCAACCTCCCAGAACGACGAGGAGCCTCGACCCTGCGCGGGTCGAGGCTCCTCGTCGTTCTCGGGAGCGGTCGCGAAGCGCGATCGCGCGAGCTCTCAGTTGGAGACCGAGAAGCTCACCGTCGAGGCCGCGCCGGGGACCGCCCCGAAGGGCGTGATCTCGATCTCCACCGTGTTGGCGAAGCCCGCGCCCGTATCGGCCAGCGAATCCCAGACGAAGGAGAGCGCGGTGCCGGAAGCCGAGGCCGGCAGGCCGGAGAAGCCGTTGCCGGCAGCGCCGCCCGTCGCCTGACTCCAGAGGCCACCCGCCCTGCGCCAGCGCACGGTGATCTCGGCGATCTCGTCCTGCGCGTCCGCGAGGACGTAGTTGATCGTCACGTTCCCGCTCGAAGCGCCGGGGTTGGTGATCGAGTTCACGACCGGCGGCGTGTTGACCGAGCCGTTGTCGGTGAGGCGGATCTCGACGCTCGCGAGGGGCGTCGCACCCGGATCGCTGGTGAGGCCACCGAGGACGACGACGCGGCCGTCCGGCAGCGCATCCATCGTGTGGTTGTGACGCGCGGTCGCGAGCGTTCCGGCCGGCGTGAAGTCATCGGTGCCCGGACGGAAGTACTCGACCAGCTCGGTCGCGACACCCGAGTTGTCGATGCGACCACCGGCGACCAGCACGCGGCCGTCGCTGACGCGAACCGCCTGAAGGCCCGCGCGCGGCGTCGCCATGCTCTCGGCGGCGGCGCTGAAGGTGTTGGTCTGAGGGTCGAAGAGCTCGGCGCTCGCGAGCGGATTCCCGGTCGTATCGACGCCGCCGAGGATCAGCACGCGGCCGTCGACCAGGCGCTGCGCGGTGTGGAACGAGCGCTCCGTCACCATCGCACCGACCGTCGTGAACGAGCTGTTCGCCGGATTGAAGATCTCCGCACCGGTGCTGACCACCCCGCTGCCGCCCGCGACGAGCACGCGTCCATCCGCCAGTCGCGTCGCCGAAGCACCCGTGCGGCCTACGGCCATGGTGTTCGCGAGATGCGACCAGAGGCCCTGGGTCGAGTCGAGGAGCTCGGCGGTGTTGTTCTCCGCGCCGACGCCGGTGTCGTTGTTGCCGAAGGTCGCGACGCGGTCGTCGGCTAGCCCTTCGCTCGCGGAGAAGAGGCGCGTGTGCTGGTTCGGGCCGGTCGCGGTGAAGGTACCGGTCGTGGGATCGAAGTACTCCGAGGTCGCGAGCGGCGCATCCGCGCCGGCCGGATCCTGTCCGCCGACGAGCACCACGCGATCGCCGGCGGTCGCGGGCAAGCGCACGCTGGTTTGGTTCTGACGCGGAGTGCGCAGGCTGTTCATCGTCTCGGTGAAGGTCGCCGAGGTGCCGCCGGCGCTGAAGTCACCGAGCTCGTGGCTCGAGCCCTGATGCGCGCCGGAGCCGCCGACGACGAGCAGCCGGCCATCCGCGAGGAGGTCCGAGCTGTGGAACACGCGCGCGCTGTTCAGGCCGCCCGTCGCTTCGACGAAGGTTCCGCGCGTGTCGATGGCGAAGGGCGCGCTATCGCCAATGCCGCCGCCGATGACTTCCAGGCGGAAGACGAAGCCGCTTGCCTCGCGCGCGCCGAGATCGGTGCGCACGGACCAACGCGCGATGTGCTGCGTTCCGGCGCGCGAGCTTTCCAGACCCGGCAAGCTGACCGGATTGCCGGTGGGCTGCAGAGCCGAGACCGTGGCCGGGACGAAGGTGCCCGGGTTGCTGGGGTCTTCGTAGAACGCGTTCACGTCAGCGATGACCGTCGCGAACGAGTAGAGGGTGAACGGGATGTCCACCACTCCGGTCTCGAAGCCGTTGCCTTCGACCGAGGTGATCACGGGGCTCGCGGGCTCCTGGATCTTGGCCTTGGACTTCGCCGCCTTCACCTTGATGGTGAGCTTGAACGCGCCGAAGCCACCGTCGCGCGACACGACGCGCAGGCGGTAGGTGCCGCTGGTCGCGGGGAGCTGCAGCTTCTTGATCTGGGCCTTCCCGGTGGTCTCCGTGACCAAGCCGGTGAGGTCGATCGGGTTCGAGTTCGGATCCTCCAGGAGGTCGATCGTGGGGTTCCACGCGACTTCCGCGTCTTCCTGCACGGTGACATCGAGCTGCGAGCCGCCGAGCGCATCGAAGTTCTGGAGGAAGATCGCCTGACCGTTCGCCAGCGCGTCCTCGACGACGAGCTTCTTGTTCTCCGCCGCGTCCTTCCGCTTCGTCGTGCACTTGTAGGTCGACGGGAAGGTGCCGGTGCCGCCGATGACGAGCTGGTAGACGCCCGTCGACGGCAGGGGGAACTTGCTGAGCTGCAGCTTCGAAGTCCCCGTGCCCTTCAGGAACGAGGCGATGTCGAGGAACTGCGCGCCGCCGACGCTCCAGATCCGCAGCGTGGGGATCAGTCCATCCTTGCTGGAGACCGTCGCGGAGACGAGCGTGCCTTCGAGCTCGGAGAACTGGAGCCGATCTTCGTCGACTGCGTCCCGAACGAGGCCCTCGAACTGATCACCGAGCTTGATGTCGACCTCGACGGCCGAGGCGGTCGTCGAGAGGGACAAGAGAGCCGCGGCTAGCAAACCGAAGCTGCTCAACTTGTTCTTCATGAGAGAGAGTCTCCCCACACGCGCGAGGCTCGGTGAACTGCTCACCGAGCGATCAAATCGGAGACGAGGATCTCGAGCTGTCGTGCCTCGTCGGCACGGCCCTCGGAAGCCATCGTCGCGGAAAGGCTGCGTAGCCTACCAAGAAGGTCGGCGCGAATCTCTTCTGGATTGATCGTTGGCCAGATCCTGCGCAGGCGCAGGTCCAGGCCCTCGATGGGGCGAGGGCGACCGCGCATGAGCGCGCGCGCCTCCATCAGGGCCAAGAAGGCCGTGCCGAGCTCCGCGGGCGAGAGCCCCGGCTTCGCGATCGCGCGTTGCAGCGCATCCTCCGCCTCGCGCAGATGGCGCGAGGCTCCGAAGCTCGCGTGGGCCTGCAGGCGATAGCGCCCGAGGCGCAGCCAGAGGCGCGGATCGTCGAGCCAGGGGATCGCGCGAGCGAGGCGCTCGAGAGGGGCCCAACCGGCGCCGACGCCATCCTCTCTCTCGCTCCAGTCCGCGAGCGCGACGTGGGCCTCGCGGTTCTGCGGCTGCAGCGCGAGCAGGTCGTCGAGGGCTGAGCGCGCCTCTCCGCGCCGGCCGAGATCGTGCAGCAGCTCCGCGAGCAGGCCGCGGCGCGCGAGCGATCCCGGGCCCGTGCGTGCGGCGGCCTCGAGCGCGACGAGCGCCGCTTCGGGCGCGCCCGCGCGCCGCAACCAAGCCGCGAGCCCGAGCAGCTTCTCGGTGTCCTCGGGATCGAGGGCGACCGCTCGGCGCGCGAGCTCGAGGCCCCGGGCTTGCGCCGCCGCGCTCGAGCTCGGCTCCGCGAGCGCTTCCAGCGCCGCGCCGTGGGCGCGATCGGCGGCGACGCGGCGCCAGAGGCCGAAGAGGCCCAGAGCGGCTGCCGCAGAGGCGCAGACGACGACGACGCTCCGCGCGGCGCGGGGCAGGCGACCATCGCTTCCGCGGCGCGGCGGGCGGCTGCCCGGAACGGCGGCGAGCGCGGGAGCGAGCAACGCGAGCGCGGCGGCATCGCCGAGCGCCGTGTGGAACAGGCCGAGGAGGCCGAAGCTCGCCACCACGCCGCGGGAGGTTGCCGAGCCGCGGGTCGCGATCCACGCGGCCCGGGCCAGCGCGATCCAGAGCGCGAGCCCCAGCGGCCCGAGCTCCACCCAGACCTCGAGAGGGTCGGAGTGGAGGTGATGCGGGCTCCGGTGGACGTCGAGCGAAGTGAAGGCGTGCGGTGCGCCGTGCTCCAGCGCGAGGGGGTACTCGTCCCGCAGACGACCGAGGCCGAGGCCGAGCCAAGGGGCGCGTGCCACGAGCTCGAGGCCGTTCCGCCAGAGGGTCAGGCGCTCCCCGCTGCTATCGCGGCGCAGATCCAGCGCGGCGAGCAGCTCCTCGCGCGCGGTGCGCGACCCGCCCGCGGGCCCGCCGGCGGGGAAGAGGCGCCAGGGGCAGAACCAGAGCGCCGCTAGCACCAAGAGGCCCGCGAGCGCGGCGCCTCGGCGCACGCGCGCCGACGCCGAGCCCGCGAGGGCGAACGCGGCACCGACGCCCGCGGCGATCCAACCCGCGCGCACGCCGAGCGAGAACACCCACGCCGCGAGCGCCAGCGCGGCGGCGCCGGCGAGCGCTCGCTCGCGCCAGCCGCGACTCCCGAGCACCGCGCCGAGCGCGACGGGCAGCAGCAGCGCCGCGGCGCTCGCCGCGAAGGTCGTGCTGCCGAACGGACCGCAGCCGGGAGCCCCGCCGAGGGCGGAGAACGGCGCGAGCCACGAGACGAGACCCGCCCCCGCGAGGGCCAGTCCGCCGCGCGCTCCCCAGCGCCGACCCCACGCCTCGTCCCAGCTCTGCCCGCCGCGGCGCAGCTGCGCGACGAGCAGCCCGAGCGCGATCCAGGGCATCGCGGCCATCCACGTCGAGCGCGGAGTTGCACTCCATGCAGTCGAGATCAGCCCCCATCCGGAGAGTGCCGCGATCCAAGTGGTGGGAGCATCCGGAGCGCTCGGCCTCGGCGATAGGCCACCCGGCATGCCGGGATCCGGACTCGGATCTCTCGGACGCTCCAGGGAGTTCGATCGAAGATGGGCCGCCACCTCCTCCTCGTTCCCGACCGCGGCCGCTCGCGCGCGGCGAGCGCGCTCTGCGCGCACGGCCCAAGCGGCCGCGATCAGAGCCGCCCCGGTGGCGAGCACGGCCTCCCGCAGATGCGTGTGGGCGGAATGGAAGGGAGCGCCTACCCAGGGGACGACCAGCGCGAAGACCAGCGCGCCGCGAACGAGCCCTTCGCTTCGTGCCGCGCGGACTTCGGAGTTCACGAGCCGGTACCTCCTCGCCAAATGTCGACCTGCGAGTATCCTTTCCCGCCGTCGCCTCGGCGAGCCCCGTTCTCGACGGCTCGCACGAGCGCCTACGAACCAAGCCTCGTGCCGCTAGCCCCCGTCCGGGGCGCGACCGGCACGGATGGAGACTTCTCGCCCATGATCGTCGCCGACCTGCGAAAAGCGCCCACCTCGCAGCCCTTGTCGTCGAACCTGCGCTACGCCGAGCTGGACCGTCGCCTCGACGTGCCCGCCGAGCGCTTCGAAGCGGTCGTCGCGAGCCTGATCGTCGAGCTCGGCCCCGCACAGCGGGCGAGCGCGCTGCAGCCCGCGGCCAAGGCGAAGCGGACCCGCAAGAAGAAGGCCGACGACGCGAACGCCGCGTTCTCGAGTGCGACGCCGGACGAAGTCGCCGGGCGGGTCGAGCCGCTGAGGATCCACGCGCTCCAGCGCTTCTCCGCGCGCGGCGAGAGCGCCGCAGGCTCGCTGCTCTCGGCCTATCGCGTCGATGTCTCGCGCTTGGCGATGATGACGCGCGAGGACGAGCAGCGGCTTTCGCGGCGCGTGGAGTTCCTCCGGCGCCGCTTCGAGCACCATCAGCGAGACGCTCAGCTCGACGAGAAGGTCATCCTCTGCGCCACGCGCTGCGCGTGCGCCCAAGCGGGGCTCCTCCGACCGGGCTCGTGCTTCGAAGGTCTGGGCGCGCTCGATCAGCGTCGCGCCGTGGATCTCCACGCGCTCTGCTGCGAGTTCCACGAGGCGCGCAACGAGATGATCGAGCGCTCGCTCCATCTCGTGCTGCGGCTCCTCGAGCGCTATCGCGGGCTCGGCGTGCCGACGCTCGACCTCGTGCAGGAAGGCAACGCCAGCCTCTTCAAGGCCGTGGAAGGCTTCGATTGGCGGCGTGGCGTCCGCTTCCGCACCTACGCGACCTACTGGGTGAACCAGGCGTTCTTGAACCTGATCTACAACGCCTCGCGGACCGTGCGCATCCCCGCGTACATCCAAAAGGCGATGAAGAAGATCAACGACGCCAAGGTGCGCGTCGGCGAAGCCGACCCCGGCGTCGACAAGCTCGCCGCCGAGGCCAAGCTGCCCGCGGATCTCGTGCGCAG
The DNA here is from genome assembly GCA_016719295.1 of Planctomycetota bacterium. GTDB lineage: Bacteria > Planctomycetota > UBA1135 > UBA1135 > JADKAF01 > JADKAF01. The sequence goes on along the minus strand of JADKAF010000001.1, from coordinate 2,287,218 downwards.
CGCGATGACCGGCAACCGCTACAGCCTCTCGCTCGATCGAGAGATCGACGGGCAGGAAGGCACGCGCATCGTCGACACGGTCGAGGATCCAGCCGCGGTGATCGACACCGAGGCGATGGAGGAGATCTCCCTCGAGGAGCAGCTCGCCGAGGTCATGTCGGTGCTGAACGAGCGCGAGAAGAAGGTGCTCCGGATGCGCTACGGCCTCGAGGAGACTCGCATCCACACCCTCGCCGAGGTCGGAGAGGAGCTCGGCGTCTCGCTGGAGCGCATCCGCCAGATCCAAGAGGGCGCGCTCGACAAGCTGCGCGGCCCCCGCGGACGGCGCCTGCTCGCGCACTTCGCCGGCTGAGGCCTGCTCGGGCTGCATGTGCCTGGGCCGCGTGTGCTCGGGAAGGGCGCGCTCGAGCTGGGCGCGGCGCGCCGCGCCCAGCTCCCCAGGCCGGACGCGGGGCCAAAGCGGAGACGGCTGGTCACTCCCCACCCGGCGCATACTATGGAGCCGTGCCGCGGAGTTCCTCCGCGGCGCCACCTCCCGAGTCCTCGCTCCGGACCGCCGTGCGCGTCGATCCCAGCTTCCAGCGCCTCGTCTGCATCGATCTCCTCGGGCGCACGGCGCTGCCCGAGGAACGGCGCGCTTGGTCGCAGGGCTCGCTCTCGGCCGAGCAGCTCCTCGATGAGCTGCTCGCGCGCCGCGAGTTCTGGGAGACCTGGTACGAGAACCAGCTCTTCTTCTATCTGCTCCTCGACAACTTCCGCCCGGCGACCGCGGCGCTGGACGAGCTGCCGCAGCAGCTCCTCGAAGGGCGCCTCGGTGTCCGCGAAGCGCTGCGAGCGGTCCTGATCTCCTCGAGCTTCAACGCGCGCAACCCCGGTCCCGATACCTTCGTCAGCACGGTGCTCGAGCAGAACCTCGGCATCACGGTGCAGAAGCAACCCGCGCTGCTCGAGGCCGGGAAGAAGATGTACGACGGCTACCGCGGCAAGCTGCTGAACGCCGCGGGGGCGAGCCAAGCCGACGTCGTGCGCATCGTCGTCGAGCAAGAGGGCTTCCTCGCGCACTACCTCGCGCGCGAGCACCGCGCGATCTTCGGCCACGATCTGCCGAAGGCCGAGCTGGAGGCCGCCGTGAAGCGCCTCGCCGCCGCGCCGCTCGAGTATCCGCGCATCCTGCGCGAGTGGCTGCTCTCCGAGCGCTACCGCGAGCGCGCGCAGCGGCGCCGGACGAAGAGCGATCATGCGTTCATCCGCTCGCTCTACGTCGATCTCCTCGGTCGCGTGCCGACCTACGAGGAGCACCAGCGCATCCGCAACGCCATGCAGTCCTTCTCCGACGCCGCGCCGCTGCGCTCGGTGATCTCGCGCATGCTGCTCGACTCCGGCAAGGTGATGCTGCCCGAGAACGCCGCCGCGGATCCGCAGGGCTTCGTTCGCGAGTCGTTCCAGCGATTCTACGGACGCGCTCCGAGCGCCGAAGAGGAGCGCGGCTATCTCGCCGCGCTGAAGCAGGGGCAGGTGAGCCCGTCCCTCGTATGGAAGGCGCTGCTCACGCATCCCGAGTACCAGACTTACTGACCGCCCGAACGCCGCATCCCCACCCGAGGCCGACGATGAGCCACCGACCCGATCGCCGCGAGTTCCTGCGCCTGAGTGGCGCTGCCGCCGCCGCGAGCTGTTTGCCCGGCGCGGGCTTCGCCGCGTGGACGCCGTCCCGCGCGCGGAAGACGAAGCGCGTCGTGCTGATCGCGTTCGCCGGAGGCGTGCGCTCGCGCGAGACCTTGGGCGCGCCGCAGAACGTGCCGGCGCTCACCCAGATGGCGCGCGAAGGCGTGGTCTACCCGAACGTGAAGGTGGCGAACCTCGGACACTTCGGCGCGGCGCTGGCGCTCTTCACCGGCGTCGGCGAAGCGATGGGCATCCGCGAGAACGCGCGCGGGGTCTATCCCACGCTCTTCGAGTACCTGCGCTCCCAGCTCGGCCTCGGCGCCGGCGACGTCTGGCTCTCGACCTCGGGCGGCAACCAGTACACGAACTTCAGCTACTCGACACATCCCAAGTTCGGCGAGGCGTTCGGCGCGAACCTGATCTCGGGCGACGGCGTCTTCAACGCCGACTTCAAGGCGCTCGTGCAGGACCTCGGCGTGCCGAAGGCGCTGGAGGGCGACGAGGCCGCGAAGCTCGATCGCCTGCGCGACGTCATCGCGACGCCGGGCGGCTCGGCGCCGGGAGTGAACGATCCCGCCACGGTGCGCCGCATCGAGGGCTACATCGTGGAAGAGCTCTCGGGCAAGACCGCGCAGATCACCGGTCCGGGCCAGTCGGATCGGAAGGCCATCCGCGTCGCGAACAACATCCTGCGCCTCTTCCGCCCCAAGGTGCTCGCGATCACGCTGCTGAACGCCGACGCCGCCCACGGCTCCTACAACGGCTATGTCGAGATCATCCGCAAGAACGACGAGGAGATCGGCAAGCTCCTGAAGACCATCCAGGACGACCCCGAGCTCCGCGACTCGACGGCGGTGATCGCCGTGCCCGAGTTCGGCCGCGACAAGAACCTGAACGAGCGGAACGGCCTCGACCACGGCGACGGTTCCGAGGACTTGCAGCGCGTCGCCGCGTTCTGCTGGGGCCCCGATTTCCAGCGCGGCAAGATCGTCGACAAGCTGGTGAGCTCGGTCGACATCTGCCCGACGGTGTGCGAGCTCTTCGGTGCGAAGGCCGAGTACTCGAAGGCCAAGGTGTTGCCGCAGCTCTTCGAGAGCTGAGCTGGTGTCGCGACCCTCTTTCTACGCGACGCTTCTGCTCGCGTCGGCGCCGCTCTCGGCGCCGGCGCCGGCGCAGCGCGCGATCGTCGGCGAGCACAAGCTCGAGCCCGGCATCCTCCATCCGACGATCGAGGAGGAGCTGGATGCGCCCTCGCGCGCGCTGGTGGACTTCGATCTCGGGCTGCATCCGAGCGTGCCCTTTGCGGTGACGCTCTCGCCGGGGAAGCGCGAGAACGAGTTCCTGATCCGCTGCGAGCCCGCGATCGAGATCTCGCGCTTGATCGTCCCCGGGCTGGTGAACGCGAAGCTCCTGTATCCAGGGCGGAAGAAGCGCCCCGTGCGCTTCGAGATCTCGGGGAGCGCGGGCGCGCTCTACCTCGCGAGCCACGGCATGAGCACGGGCAAGCTCGCCGGCTTCGAGCTCGCGTTCGTCGATCTCGATCACGATGGCGCGCTCGGCACCTTCGGCGACGGTTATGTCGTGAAGACGCCGAAGCAGCGGCAGTGGACCTACGGCGCGGGCGAGCTCGATCAACGCGCGATGTGGCAGCCGCTCGAGATCGAAGGGCGCTCATACTGGCTCGAGGTGGATCGCGGCGGCTTCGAGCTCGTGGTCCACGAGCGCGAACCAGAGTTCCGCGAGTTGCGCGAAGAGCTCGCGAAAGACGCGCTCGCGGATCTCGCGGCACTGCGGAAGCGCTTGGGATTCGAAGCGCTGGCGCTCGATCCCGCGCTCTGCGCGCCCTGTGAGCGCCACGCGCTCTACTGCGTCGCGAACGGCGAGCTCTCCCTCGTGGAGGAGCAAGGCAAGCCGCAGTTCTCGGCGGCAGGCGCGGAGCTCGCGCCGCGCGCGTCCCTCGTGTACGCGGCGAGCTTGCGCGAAGCGGTGGAGCGCCTCGAGGCCAGCGTGTTCCAGCGCCTCCGTCTCCTCTCGCCGCGCGTGACGCGCATCGGCTGCGGATTCGTGCGCGGGGTCGCGGTCCTCGAGGCGCGCGGTCCCGGAGAGGCCCCGTCGAGCGCGGAGTTCGAGCCCTTCGCCTGGCCGATGGATCAGGCCCGCGAGGTCGCGCGCACGGGACTCCTCGGCGAGGTTCCCCCGCCGCTCGGCGACGGGGCGCGCAGCGCGGAGGGAGCGAAGGCGACGGGCTTCCCGATCACGCTGTGCTTCCCGAGCGCGGCGGTGACCGGGGTCGAGGCCAAGCTCATGGTCGGGGAACGCGAGCTCGAGCACTACCTCACGAGCCCCGAGCATCCCGGCAACGCCGAGCTGCCCGAGAACTTCGCCGCGGTCCTGCTCCTGCCGACGAAGCCGCTCCCGGCGGGCGCCGAGGTGCGCGTCGAGGTGCGCTGCCAGTACGCCGGGAAGCCCTTCGAGAAGCGCTGGAGCTTCCGCACGCGCGCGGAGTGAAGCGCGCTGTCCGAATCCTGGATCGCGCTCTCGACCTCTCTTCGAACCACGGAGAACGCGCATGCTGCGCCTCGCCCTTCTCGGCTTCTCGACGCTGCTCCTCGGCGCTTGCGGAAGCGCGCCTCTCGCGCTGACGCCGCTCGCGATCAAGGAGCGCTTCGATGCGCGCTACGAAGGCTCGCTCCAGCTCTTCGATGCCGAGCCGCTCTCGGCGCATCCGACCGCGAGCCCGAGCGCGGGCCTCGGAGCACGCGAGCCGCTGCTCTGCCGCGCGACCTGGATCGAGCTCCGCACCGAGGACGCGCGCGCGTGGTTGCCCGCCCTCGCGACTCCGCCTCCACCGCCGATCGAAGTCCTGCCTGACGGAGCCACGCGGCACTGGTCGCCGACGCGCGTGGAGACGCATTCCGCGGAAGGCTCGGGCTCGAGCTCGCGCGTGCCGGTGCTCGGCATGGCGCTCGGTCGCGTCGCGGCGCCCGAGCTGCGCGCCGCTCTCGAGCAGCTCGCCTGCTCCGCGCGCGTGATCGCCGTCGCCGAAGGCGAACTCGGGCGCGGGGAGCGCACCGCGCTCGCGATCACGAGCGAGCGCGCGTTCATCCGCTCGCTGCGGCTCGCCTCCGCGGCGGACTCGATCCACGTGCAGGAGGTCGAGGTCGAGCGCTTTCCCTACGGTGCCGAGCTGCTCCTGCGCTGGGGCACCGCGGCGAGCGGCTCCTCGCTCGAGCTCGCGTGGACCGCGAGCTGCTGGATGCCCACGCCCGGCGTCGTCGTCGCGCCGTATGGCGGGATCGAGGCGCCCGCTCTGGTGCGCCATCGCGTCGAGGCCGAGGCGCCCTTTCGCACCGCGGAGGACGCGCTGGTGCTGGCCTCGCTCCCGGGTGCGCAGCCGGGGATGGTGCAGCTCCTCTGCGTCGAGCTGCGTGAGGCGCCCGATGCACTGGCCAGGCGATGAAGACCATCGAGGGCGAGCGCCACGGATGGCGGTGAGTTTCGTCGCTGGCTTCCATCCGTTACGTTCCACGCCGTGAAAGCGCTTCTGCCGCTCCTCGTCGCGAGCACTCTGCTCGCCTCCTTGCTCTCCCCCGAGCGCCGCGCCTTCGTCGCCTTCGCCGCGCAGGAGCCATCCGCACCGGTGCCCGCCGCTCGCGCGCCGCAGGTCGGACCTTCCGGCACCTGCGGCACCTGCCACCAAGGCCTGGAGGTGATGCACCCCTGGCATCCGCTCGGCTGCGTCGACTGCCACGGCGGCAATGACCAAGCCCCGGCGAAGGAGCAGGCACACGTGGGCTCGCGCTCGCAGCTCCCGAACGACGAGCGCGTGCTGCCGTTCGCGGCCGACAAGGCGCTGCTGCGCTTCCTGAACCCGAGTGATCTTCGCGTCGTCGGAGAGACTTGCGGGAGCTGCCACGCGGAGGTCGTCGAGCGCGTGAAGAAGTCGCTGCACGCGACGACGGCGGGACATCTCTGCGACGGGCTCTACGAGAACGGTGTGATCGCCAAGCGCTCGTCGCCCTACGGCATCTTCGGCGTCACCGACGACGAAGTGCGGAGCGAGCACGGCGTGAAGGCGTTGAAGGCGTTCCCGCCGTTCGCCGGCGGCGATCGCGACGAGCTCTCGACGCACTTCCAGGACCTGGGCCGGAAGTCGTGCATGCGCTGCCATCTCTGGTCGAGCGGCAGCGCCGTGCGCGGGCGCCTAGGCCAAGACGGCGACTATCGCGGCTCGGGCTGCGCCGCGTGCCATGTGGTGTACGCCGAGGACGGGCTCTCGCGCAGCGCCGATCCCACCGTCGATCGCTTCGCTCCGGGGCATCCCAAGGTGCACGCGATGACGACGGCGCCGCCGACGGACACCTGCGTCTCGTGCCACGTCGGCGATGCCAGCATCGGCATGCACTTTCGCGGGTTGGCGCAGCTCGTCCCGGGCATGCCGGCCGGGCCGGATGTCCCGAACACGACGTCCACGCCGAAGAACGGCGGCGCCTTCTACATCCAGGATCCGGTGCTGACTCCGCCGGACGTGCATCACCAGCGCGGCATGCACTGCGTCGACTGCCACACCGGCCGCGATGTGATGGGGGACGGCGAGCTCCACGAGGCGATGGAGCACGCGATCGAGATCGAGTGCAGCGATTGCCACGGCAGCTTCGAGGAGCGATCGAAGCTCATGACCTCGCGCGGCAATCCGCTGAAGCATCTCCGCCGCGAAGGCGAGGCGGTGATCCTCACTTCGCGCGTCACGGGGCAGGAGCACGTCGTGCCGCAGGTCGTCGACATCGTCGATCCGAAGAGCCCGCGCTACAACGCGGTGGCGGCGAAGGCGATGAACGCGTTCCACCGGCAGCTCGAGTGCTACGCCTGCCATACCGCGTGGAACGTGAACTTCTTCGGCTTCCACTTCGATCGCAACGAGGCGTTCACACAGCTCGATCTGATCTCGGGGCAGCGCAGCGAAGGGCGCGTCACGACGCAGGAGAAGGTCTTCGCCACGCTGAAGGAGTTCCGCCTAGGCTGGAACAGCGAGGGGAAGATCGCGCCCTACATGGTGGGCTTCTCGTCGATGGGCTCGGTGCATGCCGCGGACGGCAGCTTCGCGATGCGCCAGGAGCTGCCGGAGACCGCCGCCGGTCTCTCGGGCATGACGATGATCCACCACCAGGTGCACGCGGTGCAGCCCGCCGCGCGCGGCTGCGTCGAGTGCCATCGCAGCTCGACGACCTTTGGCACCGGCTCGCCCAACTACCGGCTCGCGCGCGATCTCGTCTTCGCGGTGGGGCAGCAGGGCCTCGGCGTCATCGCCTACGATCCTCGCAATCCCACGCTCGGGCTGCCGCTGGCGCAGCTCGCGCTGCCCGGCGCGAGCCGCGCGCTGCCGCGCGTCGATGCCGTGCACGGCCGAACGGAGGTGGTCTTCGTCGCCGCCGCGGCGCGCAGGAACGACTTCGGCGAGCGCATCGCCAACGGCTACGTCGCCCTCGTCGACGCGCGCGATCCGCTGAGCCCGCGCGTCCAGAGCACGCTCGAGCTGCACGACCCGCGCGCGCTCGCGCTGCACGGCGAGCAGCTCCTCGTCGCCGATGGCGCGGGCGGCGTGAAGGTCCTGCGCGAGAAGGACGGCGCGCTGCGCTTGGTCGGCGCGGTCGCGACCGTCGAGGCCCGCGATCTCGCGGTGCACGGACCGCATGCGTTCGTCGCCGACGGCGCGGGCGGGCTCGCGCTGATCGATCTCGCCGACCCCGAGCTCCCGCGCGTGATCTCGGCCTTGCACCTCGGCGGCAACGAAGCGATCCCCGACGAGGCGAACGCGGTCGCCGTGCTCTGGCAGGGCTCGCGTCCGCGCCCCGCGGAGCGCGCGCGCACGCCGGCGCGCTTGCTGGTCGCGCTCGCCGACGGAGAGCAGGGGCTTGGTTCTCGTCGACGCGACGGAGCCTTCGCGCCCGAAGCTCGTGAGGCCCGCCGCCGCTCCCGGCCGGAGCGATAGCACGCGCGGCGCGCTCGACGTCGTGCTGGGCTCGCATTGGGAGCTCGGCGACGCGCAAGGCGAGATCCCCACCGAGGAGCACGACCTCGCCTACGTGCTCACGAAGAGCGGCGACCTCGAGATCTTCCGCGTCACCGAGCCCGCGCGCGCGCGCCGGGTGGGTCGCGCGGATCTCCCCGGCGACGGGCATCGCGAGCTCGCGACGCTACACGTCTACAACCCGCCGTTCCTGAACGACTACGCCGTGAGCGCCGGTGCGGACGGGCTCGTCTTCGTGGACGTCGCGAAGTCGAGCGATCCCGCGGTGAAGGGGCCGCTCGAGGGCACCGAAGGCGCGCGTGGCATGGGCTTCGAGGCCTTCCCGCTCGATCGCATGATCGACGAGCAAGGGCGGCCCCTGAAGGACCTCTCGCACGAGAGCGCGCGCTATCTCTCGCGCGCGGAGCTCGCGCGCGTCCTCGCCGTGCCGGCCGAGGTGCTCGGCACCGATCGCGAGGAGGTAGGCTATCGCGTGCGTCCGCTGCCGGAGGCGACCTTCGGCGCCCTGGGCCGCACGATGCTCGCGAAGCTCGACAAGGACGGGAGCGGCGCGATCGAGGAAGGGGAGCTCGCGAAGAACGCCGCGATGAAGGCGCGCGACCACGACGACGACGGCATGGTGACCTTGCACGAGCTGCTCTACGGCGAGCAGCGCCGCGAGACGGCCTCGCCGGAGGAGATGCGCGGCACGGAGATGAGCGAGGTCGATCGGCGCGTGGAGGCGCTGCGCGCGGTCTGGCGCGAGCTGCTCTCTCCGCACGACCCCGCGAGCTTCGACCTCGATCGCAACGGCGTGCTCGAGATCGCGACCGAGCTCCGAGCGCTGCTCGAGCGCGCGCTCGACCTCGACGGAGACGGCAAGTTCGACGAGTGCGAGTCGGCGCAGCTCCCGGCCTCGAGCGCGCCGCCGCGGCGCGGCCCGCGGCGGAAGGGCGAGGCGCTGAGCGCTCTCGATCGCAACAAGGACGGCCGCCTCTCTCCGAAGGAGCTCGACCCCGCGCTCGCCGGAGCGCTGGTGCTCGATCTCGACGGCGACCAGCAGATCGAGCTGCAGGAGCTCGGCGCGGCAGCGCGCGGCGATGCTCCGCTGCGACCGCTCCTCGTCGATGCGCAGACCCTGCTGCGCAAGCTCGACCGCAACGCCGACGGCGGACTCGAGCGCCGCGAATGGCCGGCTTCGATCCAGATGCTGCTCGAGGCCGCGACCGACGAGGACCGCAACGGGCGCCTCGACGAGCGCGAGCTCCTGCCGGTCGTGGCACGCGCGCGCGACGCCGGCGGGCGGGAGGTCCCGCGCAGCGGCCCCGCGCGCTTCGACCTCGACGGCGATGGGCGGATCGACGCGGCGGAGTTCCCCGGGCCGAGCTGGGTGTTCCGCCGGCTCGACGCCGATCGCGACGGCTACCTCGGGCCGCCGAAAGCCCGTCGCTGAGAGCGCGAGGGGCCGTTAGGCTGGGGTGGCCCGCCGGCCCATTGCAGTTTCCTCGAGGTCTTTCCCCATGGCATCGCTCGCACTCCGCGCCTCCGTCCTCACTGCCGCGCTCTGCGGCGCGCTCTCCGCGCAAGATCTGATCGGCGTCGGCTGGGCCGGCCAGGTCGTGCGCATCGATTCGCAGACCGCGGCCGTGACCGTGGTCGGCAGCGGTACCTTCGGCCAGAACGCGCTCGCGCGCGACGGCCGCGGGCGCCTCTGGTGCACGCAGCGCACGGTGAACACGCCGTACGTCTACGACCTCACCACGATCGATCCGAACACCGGCGCCGCGACGGTGCAGTTCGCCGGCATCGACCTGCGCGGGCTCACCGGCGGCGGCGGGAGCCTGCTCTACGGCATCACGCTGAGCTCGGGCTCGCGCCTCGTCAGCGTCGATGTCTCGACCGGCACGATCACGACCATCGGGCCGACCAGCTTCTCCTCGATCCAGGGCCTCGCGATGCACGGCGGCGTGCTCTACGGCTGGGATCTCTCGCGCGGTCTCGTCACGATCGATCCCGCGACCGGCGCTGGAACCGATCCGTTCCCCGCGGTCGGTAGCCCGACCGGTCTGCAGTACCTCTGCTCGCATCCCGACGGGCGTCTCCTCGCCGGCGGGGGCAGCACCACGAACTCGCTCTTCAACGTCGATACGAGCACCGGGCTCACCACGCTGATCGGCGTCACGAGCGGGGCCACCGACCTGCGCGGCCTCGAAGCCGTGACCGGCGCCAGCACGAGCTACGGTCAGGCGTGCAACGGGACCTTCGGCCCGGCCACGTTGACCGTCACCGGCAACCTGCAGGCGGGCGGCCAGCTCGTCTCGACCTCGGTGAACCACGCTTCGGGTTCACCCGGAGTGCTCGCGATCGGCATCTCGGATGCGCTTTGGCTCGGTCTGCCGTTGCCGTTCCCGCTCGATCCCGTGCTGGGGACGAACGGCTGCTCGCTGCTGCAGAGCCTCGACGTCCAGTTCACCGGGGCCGCGGGCGGGAGCGTGCCGGCCGATCTGCAGTTCGCGTTCCCGATCCCGAACGGCGTCGGGAACTTCACGGTCTACCTCCAGCACGCGTGCTTCGAGCCCGTGCCCGGCAACATGTCCTGGTCGAATGGCGCCATGGTCTATGTGAGCTTCTGAGCCGCCGCCTCAGGCTCGCAGGTCGGGAGCGCCGCGGAGAAAAACGCGCCAAATGGGCTCCGCTCCGTGGGGCGCGGCGTCCTCACCAACTCCGTTCCGCGCTCCGCTCCCGCCCGCGCCTCCCGCAGCCCTGATGTCCGACCGCGCTCCCGACTCGGCTCCCGAATCGCTGCTCGCGCACGAACCTTGGCTCGGCGCATTGGCGCGGCACCTCGTGCGCGACGAGGAAGAGGCCGAGGAGGTCGTGCAGGAGACGCTGCGCCGCGCGCTCGAGGCGCCGCCGCGCGAAGCGGGGGCGCTGCGCTCCTTCCTCGGCTCGATCGCGAGGAACTTCGTCTACGACGGCGCGCGGCGTCGCCGCCGCCGCGCCGAGCGCGAGCGCGCAGCGGCTCGCGCGGAGCCGCTGCCGGCCACGATCGACCTTCTCGCGCGCCTCGATCGCCAGCGCGATGTCCTCGACGCCGTGCGCGAGCTCGAGGAGCCCTTCCGCGAAGCGATCCTGCTGCGCTTCTACGAGGAGCTGAAGCCGCGTGTGATCGCGCGGCGCCTCGGGATCCCCGTCGCGACCGTGAAGTCGCGGCTGCGCCGCGGACAGGAGCGCCTGCGCGCGAAGCTCGCGGCGCGCTATGGCGAGCGCGAATGGCGCGCGGCGCTCGCGCCGCTGCTCGTCGCGCCGATCACTTCCTTCGGAACCGCCGCGATCGCGCCGCTCGCGGCGTTGGCGCTCGCCGCTTCGTTCCTCGCCGCGGCGCTGCAGCTCGCGGGCGAGCTCGCGCCGCGCGAGGGGGAGCTCTCGCCGCCTGCAGCTGCAACGATCGCGGCGTCCTCGGGGCCGCGGCGCGCGAAACGGAGCGAGCGGTTCAACTGCCGCGCATCGAGCGTCGCGTCGAGGTCGCGGCGCCGCGCGCCGCGACCTCGCTGCCCGCCCCGCGCGCGAGCGAGCCGGTGCGCTGGCCCGACGAAGCCCTGCTCTGGATCGACCTCGAGCGCGGCGTCGTACGCGGGCCGTCGAGCGAGCTCTGCCACGTCGGCGCCGAGCTCTTGGCGAGCCCCGAGAGCACGCTCCAAGCGCTGGCTGCGGGCCGCGGCGAGGTCTTCATCGTGCCGCGCGGAGAGCGCGCGCCTGGCGCCGCCGTTGCCTCGCCCGATGCCGCGCTCGAGCTGCACGTGCTCGACGCGCACGGGCAGCCGGCGCAGGACTTGCCCGTCCGCGTTCTCTGGCGCGGCGACGGCGAGCAGCGCGTGCTCTGGCGTGGGCGCGCCCGCGAGGGTCGCGTGTATGCGCCGGGCCTGCGCAGCGCGCTCGAGCGACTGCTGCCGCGTGGCGAGGTGCTGGCGAGCTTCGACTTCCCGCTCGCCGACGTGCGCGCGTGCGTGCTGGGCGGCGGCGCTTTCGCGGCCGCGGGCGAAGTGCCCTGCTTGCAGGCTCCGCCGAGCGGGGCCCTGAGCCTAGCTTTGCGCGATCCTTGGGGCGGCGAGCTCGCGAGCTCGGCGTGCGTCGTGCTGCGTGCGCGCCAACCCGATGGCAGCCTCTGGGAGCAAGCGCTCGAGATCGAAGGCGGAGCTGCGCGCTTCGCGCCGGTGGCGCTCGGAGCCGAGCTCGAGGTCGAGGTCCGCGCGCCGGATCTGCCGCCTGCCATCCGTCGACTACCGCCGCTGCAGCTCGCGGGGGAGGAGCTCCACATCGAGCTCGTCGCGGGCCGCCCCGCGGCGCGCTGCGCGGGGCGTCTCGTCGCCGTGAGCGGTGCGGCGTTGCTCGAGCGCACCGGGCTCGCCGAGCTCTCCGATGAAGCGGGGAACGCGATCGCGCGCTGGCGCTTCGATCTCGAGGAGAACGGCCGCTTCGCCAGCGCGCTGAGCTCGACCGCGACGACCGATCCCTCGCGCGGCACGCGCTTGCGCCTCTGGGTCGGCACGGCTCTGGCCGAGGCGCCGTTCACGTGGCCTGCCCCGGGCGAGCTGGTCGAGCTCGGCGAGCTCGCGCTCGAGCCGGCCCTCGAGCTCGCGCGCGGGCGCGTCGTCGACGAGACGGGGCAGCCTCTCGTCGGCGCTCTCGTGAGGGTCGATCGCGCGCAGGGCTTCGGGGCGCGCGCGCAGCTCCTCTGGCTGCCGCACGCGCAAGCTCGCACCGACGCCGAAGGGCGTTTCCGTCTCTGCGGACCGGGGACGCGCGCCGACCGCTTCGAGATCTCCCTCGAGCACGCCGATCACTTCGCGGAGCGCGCCGCGCTCGAGCCGGGCCGCGAGCTCGAGCTCCTCGCGCAGCGCGGTGGGGCGGTGGAGGGCGTCGTGCGCCTCGGCGCCGCGATCGACCCGGCGAGCGTGGCGCTGATCGTGCGGCCGCTCCGAGGGGAGACGCGCCTCGCGGCGCTGGGAGCGGACGGCGCGTTCCTGCTGCGCGGGCTCCCGCCCGGTCCGGCGGAAGTGGAGCTCTTCGCGACGGGGGCCATGGGGGCGCCGCTCTTCCGCGCGGACCCGTGCTGCATCGCCTCGGGCGCCGTAGCGCAGCTCGGAGTGCTCGAGCTCGCCTCGCGCGTGCGCTCGCTCGAGCGGCGGCTCCTCGACGTCGACGGCCCGCTCGCGGGGCGCGAGATCGAGCTGCGCGGCGAGTTCGGCGGAGGCTCGTTCCTCGTTCGCGCGCGCAGCGATCGCGACGGCCGTCTCGCGCTCCTGGTGCCGGTCGAGCTCGAGTGGCTCGATCTCGCGCTCGACGGCGAGCTGCGCCTGCGCTTATCGGCGCGCGAGGCGCAGGGCTGGGTGGACTTGCGCACGCCGGGGCTGCGCCGCTGAGCGCTGCCGCGCGCGAACGCGCGCCGGCGCCGCGGGACTAGGATACGCAGCGCGGAGCTCTCCTCGCGCCTCCGCTCGCTCACGACCCCCGCGATCCCATGCCGCGAACTCCCGACGCCGCGTTCCTGGAGCGCGCCCTAGCGCTCAACGACAGCTACAGCACCGCCACCGCCGAGCAGGTCGACAAGCTGATCGCCGACGCGCGTGCCTTCGGTGAGAGCTCCGTCGAGCTGGCCTACGCTCTCGCCGTGCAAGGCCGCGTCGCGCGCTGGTCGCAGCGCCGCTTGGCCGAAGGTGCCGCCGGGCTCGATCGCGCGATCGCGATCGGCGAGGCGGAAGGAGTGCCCGCGGACGTGCGTGCGCGCTGGCTGACCACGCTCGCCGTGCTGCGCGACGACTTGAACGAACCCGCGAAGGCGATCGAGGCGGCCGAGCGCACGCAGGCCCTCAGCGCCGAGCTGAAGAGCAGCCTCACGAGCGAGACGCTGGATGCGCGCGCCTGCCTCGTGCACGTCATGCGCGTCGGGCTGCATCCGATCGTCGCAGAGCTGCGGCGCATCGCCGACATCTGGCCGCGGCTCACCGAAGGCGAGCGCAAGGTGCAGGTCGACATCCTGAAGCGCTTCGCCAATCGCCGGAGCGACCAGCCGAAGGAGCTGCTCGAGCGCTTGGCGCGAGCGACCTTCGAGCCCGACTCGATCCAGAAGCTGCTGCCCCCGCCGGAGCCGCAGGCGGATCCAGTCGCGCTCGCGGCCGTGATCGCCGAGCTCGACGGCTTGATCGGGCTCGGTGAGGTGAAGGCCGAGGTGAAACGGCTCGCCGCGGTGCTCCAGGTCGAGCAGATGCGCCGCAAGGCCGGCCTGCCCGTCGTCGCGCGCGCGAGCCACTTCGTGTTCCTCGGCCTCCCGGCACGGGGAAGACGACGGTGGCGCGGCTGCTCGGGCGCTTGTTCCAAGCGCTCGGCATCCTCGCGCGCGGCCACGTGATCGAGGTCGATCGCAGCCGCCTCGTCGCGGGCTACGTCGGCCAGACCTCGATCCGCGTCGATGGCGCGGTCGACACGGCGCTCGACGGCGTGCTCTTCGTCGACGAGGCCTATGCGCTCTACAACGCTTCGGGGAACGACTTCGGCCACGAGGCCGTAGCGACGCTGCTGAAGCGCATGGAGGACGATCGCGGGCGCCTCGTCGTCGTGCTCGCGGGCTACGACGCGCCGATGCAGCGCATGCTCTCGATGAACCCGGGCCTGCGCAGCCGCTTCACGACCATGCTGCGCTTCCGCTCGTACGGCACGGACGAGCTCGCGGCGATCTTCGTGCAGCAAGCGCGTCGCGCTGGCTACGAGGTCTCGCCGCGCGCGCAGATCCGCGTGCGCGAGATCTGCGCGCTGATGCGCGGCGCCGAGGACCCCGAGACCTTCGGCAACGCGCGCGAGATCCGCAACCTCTTCGAGGATGCGGTCGCTCATCAGGCGACGCGGCTCCTTTCGGGCGGCGCCGTGGCGCATCCTCCCACCGCGGAGCAGCTGCGTTCGCTCGACGAGCGCGACATCGTATGGAAGGAGCTGGGGGACGAGGCGCTCGCCGCGCGTCTCTCGGGCGGCGATCTCCGTACCGTCGCCTATCACGAGCTCGGCCACGCCTTGGTGGGCTATCTGGTCGATGGCCCCGATCCGGTCTTGGTCACCACGATCCCGTCTGGCACCTCGCTCGGGCGCACCTTCTTCGCCGAGGATGTCCGCGTCGTTGCCACGCGCGACCAGATGCTCGGGCGCGCGGCGCGCGTGCTCGGCGGGCGCGCCGCGGAGGAGGTGGCGCTCGGGACCTTCACCTCGGGCGCGACGCACGATCTCGAGATGGCCGAGCGCATCGTGCTCGAGCTGCTGCGCACGGGCATGTCCGAGGAGACGACGCACGAAGCGCTCGAGGAGTACGCGGTGACCGATGTCGGCACGCGCGAGACTTACCGCAGCGAGCGCACGCGACGCGAGGTGGGCGAGCTCCTGCAAGAAGCCTATGCGCTCGCGGTGCGCCTCGTGCGCGAGCGCGAGCCGGCGCTGCATGGGGCGGCCGAGCGCCTGATGGCGCAGCGCACGCTCTCGGGTGAGGAGCTCCGCTCGCTCTTCGGTGCGCGGAACCGCTGAAGCGGCCTCTTCACGCGGCGCTCTCCGCGCGAGTACGCTGCGCGCGTTGCGCTTCCCCGAGCACGCGGAGACCGAGCGATGCAGCGACGAGCTTTTCCCGCCCTCGGGCGTTCGATCGGCGAGGTGGGCCTCGGCTGCTGGCAGCTCGGGCGCGGCGATTGGCCCGCCATGGAGGACGCAGAGGCGCGGGCGGTGATCGCCGCCGCGCTGGAGCGAGGCGTCGACTGCTTCGACACGGCGGACGTCTATGGTCGCGGCGAGAGCGAGGAGCGCTTGGGGCGCTTCCTGCGCGAGCTTGGCGCCGAGGTCGTGATCGCGACCAAGGTCGGGCGCTTCCCCGAGCCGGGCTGGCCCGCGAACTTCGAGCCGCGTGCGATCCGCGCGCACGTCGAGGCTTCGCTGCGGCGCTTGCGCCGCGAGCGTGTCGAGCTCGTGCAGCTCCATTGCCTGCCGCTCTCGGTGCTCGCAGAGGGCGAGGTCTTCGCAACCCTGATCGCGCTGCGCGAGGAGGGCAAGATCCAGGCCTTCGGAGCGAGCGTCGAGTCGATGGCCGAGGCGCGGATGTGCCTCTCGATCCAGGGCCTCGCCTCGCTGCAGATCATCTTCAACGTGCTGCGCCAGACGCCGCGCGAAGCTCTGCTCGAGCTCGCCGCGCGCCGCGGCGTCGCGATCCTGGCGCGGCTCCCGCTCGCGAGCGGATTGCTGACCGGGCGCTTCGATCGAGCGACCCGCTTCGGAGCCTCGGACCATCGCTCGTTCAATCGCGAAGGCGGCGCGTTCCACGTCGGCGAGACCTTCGCGGGCTACGAGTTCGAGCGCGGCTTGGCGCTCGTCGACGCGCTGCGTTCTCTCCTACCCGCGGGGCTCTCGCTGGCGCAGCTCGCGCTGCGCTGGATCCTCGATCACCCCGCCGTGACCTGCGTCATCCCGGGGGCTTCGCGCGCCGAGCAAGTGCGCGAGAACACGGAGCCGAGCGAGCTGGCTCCGCTCTCGCCCGAGCTGCACGTGCGGCTACGCGAGCTCTGGTCGCGCGAGGGGCAGCCGTTCGTGCGCGGTCAGGACTGAGAGGCGGGGCGGGAATCGCGGAGACAGCCACTTCGGTCTCTGGGCGCAGCGACGGAGGTCGCTGCGGCGATGTCTTCTGGCGCAGCGACGGAGGTCGCTGCGGCGATGTCTTCTGGCGCATCGACGGAGGTCGCTGCGGCGATGTCTTCTGGCGCATCGACGGAGGTCGCTGCGGCGATGTCTTCTGGCGCATCGACGGAGGTCGCTGCGGCGATGTCTTCTGGCGCATCGACGGAGGTCGCTGCGGCGATGTCCTCTGGCGCATCGACTGACGTCGCTGCAGCGATGTCCCCTGGCGCATCGACTGACGTCGCTGCAGCTGGTTCGTGAGCGCTGCTTGCGCACTCTCTGCATCCGCGGCGCTTCGCGCGCGCTCAGCGCTGCGCGCGCACGAGCGCGAGCGCTCGGCCGCGATCGGCGGTGAGGCGCTCCTTCCCGTCGTAGAGCCAGACCTGGGGCAGGCTCTCGATCCCGTGCTGGCGAGCCACGGGGGAATCCCACGACTTCACGTCGATCTTGCGCAGGCGGACGAACGGGCGTTCCACGACGAGCGCCTCCAACTGAGGCGCCAGCTTCACGCACGCGCTTCACCAAGGCGCGCCGAACTCGACGATCGTCCAGCCCTGGTCGGGCAGGTGGGCTTCGATCTCGACGGCCTCGCCGTGCGAGATCACGCGCACCCGCTCGCCCTCGGGCACGTCCACGCGCGGCGCGTCGAGGTCGTCGTCCGCGCAGGCCGAGAGAGCGCCGAGCAGCGCGAGGGCGGGGAGCGTTCGTCTCATCGCGGCGCAGTTTGCGCCGAGGAGCCTTGGCTCGACAAGGAGCTCGGCGCGGAGTCGGGCGCGAGCTCGCGCAGGCGCCGGACCAGGGGCTCGAGCGCTTGCCGCACGGCCTGCGGGTTCCGCTCCGCTTCGCGCGCGAGCTGCTGCACCGCGTCGAGGACGGTCTCGGAGGGAATCTTCGCGGCCGGATGCTCCGCGGGGCGCGTCTTGGTGTTCGAGGCGCCGTGCTGCCGACCGAGCGGCAGCGCCAGCATGAGGAAGATCACGGCCACCGCGGCCGAGACGCCGGCGGCGACCAGCCGGTGGCTCAGGTTCGGCGGAGGCGGGGCGGAGTGGGTGGTAGGGCTCATGCGGCTCTCGCTCCGATGCGGCGGAGGACCGCCTCTACCTTCGGCTGTCGACGGCTCACGGGCTGAGCCCAGCTGGATTCGTGCGCCGCTCCCGGCCGGCCGGACGCTGGATGCCCGTCCGCGCTCAGCCTTCGGCTCGCCGGGCGCGCCCGAGCGTGAACGCCGGCCAACAGAGCGCGAAGTACTCCGCGGGCTCGTCGTAGGGGTTGCCGTAGCGGACGGTGTGCCCCCTTCGGACCCAGAGGTTCTCGCCCGCGGCGACCTCGACGCGCTCGCCGTCGATCTCGCAGAGCAGCCGCCCCGCGAGCAGGATCGTGAGCTCGTCGAACTCCGGGGTCTGCGCGGGCTCGGTCCAGCCTGGGGGCGCGGTCATACGCGCCAGGCTGAACTCGTCGCTCCGGCTGTGCACGCATCCGAAGAGCTCTTCGATGCGCTTCCCTCCGGGGACCGGGATCAGGGTTCCCGTGCGGACGAGGAGGTGGGAGGTCATGGAGGAGGGCTCCGTACGCAGGGGAGATTTTTTGAAGACCTGAACCGCCCGGCCGTTCGGCGGGCTCGTACGATCTGTGGCTCGAGTCCGCTCGCGCCCGCCCGCCGATGCGGCCGATCCGTCCACCATTCCAGAGGTCAACAGGGATGAACACGAGCGCTCTCTCGCTCGGCTCTTCGCTCCTCGCCGCTTTCGCGCTCGCCACCACGGCCGGCGCGCAGACGGTGCAGATCGGAGACCAACCTTCCTACAGCTTTCGCTCGCCGCTCCTCCAAGGTCAGGGGGTGAAGAGCCTGCAGGACCTTCAGGGCAAGCCCGTCCTCGTAGAGTTCTGGGGCACGCGCTGAGGACCTTGCATCGGGTCATCCGTGCCGATGGCCCTCAAGAAGATGGAAGAGTTCGGCTCCGAGCTCGAGGTGCTGTTCATCGAGGCGCAGGGCGCTGACATGGATCGCGTCTCCGGCTTCACGCTGAACCAGAAATGGCTCGGTCGCGGTGGCATGTGGACGACGGAGGCGCCGTTCCAGACCGGCTCCAACGGACTTCCCAACTACGCCCTGCTCGGCGCCGACGGCAAGGTCCCTCATGATGGGGAACCCGCTCGCCGACGCGAAGAAGATCGAGGAAGCGATCGCGAACGAGATCAAGGGCAAGCGCGCCGGCGCCACGGAGCAGCCGAAGGAGCTCGAGAAGGCCTGGAAGGACTTCGGCAAGGGCAAGGCCGCCGAAGCGATGACGGCCTTGCAGAAACTCGCCGAAGGCGGCGATGCGGAGCTGGCTTCGGCGGCCAGCGCCGCGCTCGGCCAGATGCGCGCGCGCGTCGATGGCAAGCTCGCGCGACTCGAGTGGCTCGTCGAGAACGGCCACTACGAGAAGGCGGGCGAGCTCCTGAAGGCCTACCAGAAGGACTTGAAGGGCGCCGGCGATGCCGACGCGAAGCTCGCGGCCGTCGGCGAGAAGCTGAAGTCGCCTGAGCTGAAGGCCGAGATCGACGCGGAGAAGAAGCTCTTGAAGATCGAGAGCGCGCTCTTCACCGAGGGGCCGACGCCGCAGTCCGCGGGTCAGCTCGCCAAGTTCTCGGAGAAGAACCAGGGCACCAAAGCGGCCGAGCGCGCGAGCTTCTGGGCGAAGCACGCGAACGCCGTCCGCGAGTAGGCTGCTCGGACGTCGCGCGCTCCTGCGCGCGCCGGAGATGGAACGAGCCGCGGTGCTGCAAGCGCCGCGGCTCGTTCTCTTTCTAGGCCAACGGCGTCGCCGCCCGCTCAGCGCGGCTTCGAAGGAGCGTCGAGCAGGTCCTCCGGCGCCGCGATCCAGAGGCCGTGATCGAGCCGATGCCGCCCCGGCTGCAGATCGAGGTGTAGCTCGAAGGGCCGGGCGCTCTCGAAAGCCGAAGGCGCGAAGAGCACGGAGCCGCTCGTGCTCCCGAGCTCGCGCGCGACGCCGCGGGTATCGACTTGCAGGAGGGTCGCGCGATGTGCGGCGGTGGCCTCGCCGAAGCCCAGGAGCTGGAGTTGCGTCGCTCGCCCGTGTAGCGAGAGCGCCCGCGGGACGCGCGCGCGCGGAGCGATCCGACGGTCGATGCGTTCGCCCGCGAGCGCGCCGCTCTCGGTCGTAGCGCGGGTGGGATCGAAGCGCAGGACGACGCGGCAGCGTTCGCTCGCGACGAGGATCGCGCCGCCCTCGAAGCGCTCCACGGCGAGCCCCTTCACCACCGGGATCGCAGGCCAGTCGAAGCAGAGCGAGCGCGCGGCGACGAGCGCCTCGACGGACACGTCCTCGCCGTCGCTCGTCTCGTTCAGGAACTCGATCACGCCGGCGAGGTAGCCCAGCACGCTCGTGAAAGAGTCTTGCGAGTGCGCTCCCCAGAACGCTTCCACTTCGGCGACGTGCAAGCGGACGCCGCGCTCGCGGAGCGTTCGCGCGTCCTCGGGAGAGAGGTCGTGTGCGGAGTCCTCCGCGACGACGATCGGCCACGAGGTCTTCGTCGAGCCGATTTCGGTAGCGCTCACGCGCCCGCGAAGCTCGATGCCGAGAGCTCGCTCTGCGTCGTAGAGGTCGAGGACCGCGGCCACCTGATGCGGCGCTGCGACCT
The DNA here is from genome assembly GCA_016719295.1 of Planctomycetota bacterium. Lineage (GTDB taxonomy): Bacteria > Planctomycetota > UBA1135 > UBA1135 > JADKAF01 > JADKAF01. Next base: position 2,267,201 of record JADKAF010000001.1, on the reverse strand, counting down.
CGATCGCGGGCTGCCAGCCATAGATCTCCGCGAGCTTCAGGGCGAGCTCGCGCGCGAGCGCCGGCTGGAAGGCCTGCATCCAACCGTTGCCGCAGAGGCCGCGGAGCTCGATCGCGTAGATCCTCGAGCCGAAGGCGTTCTGCCGGGGGAGCAGCGGCGTACTGAGCATGCCGAGGTGCTCGGTCGGCAGCTTCCGCAGGACGTCGAGGACGCGCGCTTCGCGCGAGCGCGGAGCAGAGGCGTCCTGCGCGAAGGCGAGCGGGAGCGGGAGCGCGAGCGTCGAGATCGAAAGGCAGAGCGCGCTGCGGAAGCGCGCGCGGAAGCAGGAGCGCATCGCGCACCTCGGCGGTCCGGCTCGGGAGGCGGGACGCCTGGCACGCTAGCGCGGCGCCGCGCGCGCGACAAGGCGCGCGGCGCCGCGAGCTCACTGGATCGTGATGCGCGCCGCGGGCGAGTTGATGAGCCCGAGCGAGTTCACCGGGTCGACGATCAAGAAGCCGGCGAACGCGACCGCGCCTTGGTACGGACCGTTCGGGATCGGGAAGCTCAGCGCGACGGAGCCTGTTCCCGGCCCGGCGCCATTCGCTTGCAGCGGCGACAGCACCGCTTCGAGGCTGAGCCAGAGGTTGCAGCCGCTCGCGCCGAGGAGACCCAAGTCGAGCGGGAGCGCGATGCCGAGCCACTGCAGATCGCTGATGCCGAGGATCGGCACCGCCAGCGCGCCGCCGTTCAGGTTGCCCGCGCGGAGGCCGAAGGTCGTGCCGCGCTGCGGAACACCATTCGGCAAGAGCGTGGGAACGAAGCTGCCGCTGCCCGCGCAGCCGGCGCCGTAGAGCGCGAAGCCGGTGCCGAGCTCCACGTTCCAGAAGGCCGCGATCTCGGCGGGCGTGCGGGCCACGCTCCAGACGCGGAACTCGTCGATCGCGCCGTTCCAGGAGCTGGTTCCGGTGTAGCCCCCGAGGCGGAAGTTCGTGCCGCGGAGCTGATTCGGACCGGTCGATGCGACCTGCACGATCTGCACGCCGTTGATGAACCCCGTGAGCAAGCCGGCCGTCGCGTCCTGCGTCACCGCGACGTGGGTCCAGAGCCCGGCGACGTTCATCGCGAACGGCGGCACGATGTTGAGATCCGGCCAGCCGGTGCGCAGGAAGATGCCCGTGCCCGCGACCCCGCCGAGGAAGACGCGGAACGACGAGGGGTTGTTGGCGGTCGTGTCGCCGTAGATGTACTGGACGCTCGTGCTGGAGGCGTTCGGGCGGATCCAGCACTCGATGGTCCAGTCGGCGCTCAAGTCCGTGGCCCAGCCCGTCGCGATGTTGGCGGCTCCGGCCGAGCCGGTGCCGAAGTCGACGTGCGCGGCGCCGACCTGACCCGGCGTCTGCCAGGTGGGGGTACCGACGAAGGACGCGCTGCTCGCGCCCTGGCCCGGCGACGCGAAGTTCGCGGTCGTCGTGCCGCTGCCTTCGTTGAAGCGGTAGTAGAGCGTCTGGGGGAGCTGGGCCGCCGCGGGGACGGCGCCGGCGCAAGTGAGCAGCAGCGCCGCGAGGGAGGGCTTCTTCGCCATCGAGGGACTCCGGAGTTCGAGGGGAACGAGCCGAGCGTAACCGCTCGGATAGGAAGTTGCAGCGAACTCCGCTCCTGCCGCGCGGGACGGCCTCGAGAGTCCGGCTAGCGCCGTCGGAGGGAATCGGGCAGCTTCTCCCGAGAATCTCCGCGCGCACCGAAGAACCCGCGACGCACGGCATTCGCCTCCGGTCGCGCCCGACGAGGATCCCGAGACGAAGCTCGCGGCGCGGCGCACGAGCGAGCGAAGCATGGACGAAACGACCTTCGAGTCCTGGGTGCGCGACCACGGAGGGGCGGTCTACCGCGCGGCGCAGCGGATCCTCCGCGACGCGGCCGAGGCCGAGGACGTGGCCCAGCAGGTCTTCCTCGCGGCCCTCGAAGGGCGCGTGCGTCCGGAGGCGGGCGCCGATCCCGGCGCGCAGCTCCGCTGGTGGGCCGCGAAGACGGCGCTCTTCCACCTGCGATCGCGCCGTCGGCGCGATGCGCGCGAAGAGGTTCATGCGATGCAGCGTACCGAACACCAGGCTCCCACCGATGCGCTGGAGAGCGAGGAGACGCGCCGCGCGGTGGCGCGCGCCGTCGACGAGCTGCCCGAGGAGCTGCGCTTGCCCGTGGTCCTGCGCTTCGAGCAGGGCTTGGCGTTCCGCGCGATCGGCGAGCTCTGCGCGATCGCGGAGGCCACGGCCTTCGAGCGCGTGCAGCGCGGGCTCGAGCGCTTGAAGCGCGAGCTCTCGCGCGTCGGGCTCGCCGGAGTCGCGCCCGCGCTGCCGGAGATGCTCGCGCGTGTTCCCGAGGGCGTTGCGCTTCCCGCGACCTTGCAGGCCGAGCTCGGCGCGCTGTGGTCGCACGCGACGATCGCCTCGACCGGAGCTGCGATCAGCGCGAGCGGTGGAGGCGCGCTCGCGGCGGCGAGTGGAACTTGGGTCGGCACGCGGCTCCTCATCGCGGCGAGCTTCGCGCTGCTCTGCGGCGCGCTCGCGTGGTGGGGCGGATGGCTCTCCGCGCCCGAGCCGACGCCTCGCACCTCCGTCGCCGCGATCGACGCCGAGACGCGTGCGCTCGCTGCCGAGGAGCGCATCGCGCGCACGAACTCACGGCAACCGAACGAAGCGTCGCCGGCGCCGCAGGCACCCGAGCAGGGTCAAGAGCAACGCCGCGCGCCGAGCGCTGCCGCCGCGTTGCTGCGCGGTCGCTTCACCGATCCGGAAGGGCGCCCGATCGCCGGCGCCGAGGTCGAGGCGCATTCGCTAGAGAGCCGCGACAAGATGGCGCGCTTCGCGGCGCGAGGGACGAGTGCCGTCGACGGCAGCTTCGCGCTCGAGCTCGAGGTCGCGCGCGCGGAGGGACAGCGCTACGAGTGGTCCGTGCGCGCCGAGGGTTTTGCGCCGCGTCGCGCACCGGAGTCGCTGTCGCTCGCGCCGCGCGAGGAGCGCGATCTCGGCGAGCTGCGCTTGGAGCTCCCGGAAGGCGAGCTCGCGGGCGAAGCCGAGCTGCTGGTGCGGGTCGTCGATCCGCTCGGCGCGCCGGTCGCGAACGCCGAGGTCGAGCTCTACGCGCCGCGGCGCACCGATCCCGATGCGTGGATGGGGGGCGAGGTCCAGCACCAGCGCACGAATGCGCGCGGCGAAGCGCGCTACCGCGAGAAGAGCTTGGGGCTGCGGCACGTGCGCGTGCGAGCGAGCGAGCAGGGGCTCGCGTCGCGCGAGGTGGCACACTCGCTGCGCGCCGGCGCGAACGAGCTCGCGGTCGAGCTCGCTCGCGGCCACTCGCTCACCGGTCGTCTGCGGACGCCCGCGGGAGAGCCGCTGGAGCGCTGTTCTCTCGCGCTGCGGCGCGGTGCGCGCGTGCTCGCGAGCACGCATCCCGCGCCCGATGGGAGCTTCGCGTTCGGCGCGCTCGACGATGGCGAGCACGAGTTCTTCTTCTCGGGCGGCACGAGCTGGTCGAGCTTCCGCGTCCGCGACGTGCGGGCCGGCGATTCACCGCTCGAGTTCGCGCTGAAGCCCCTGCAGTCGACGGAGGATCGCGGCCTGCACGACGCCGAGCTGCACGGCATCCTCGTCGATGAGGAGAGCGGCGCCGAGCTACCCGCGCTGGAGCACGATCTCGAGCTGCACGCCGTCGGGCCCGGCGCGCGCGACGAGCTGATCGCACGCGATGCCCTGCGCTGGCTGACGCCCTTCTTCGGGCAGACCGCCCAGTGGGAGATGGAGCCGCGCGAGCCCAGCGCGCGCTTCGTCCTCGGCGGTCTCGCGGCCGGGCGCTATGTGCTCGTGGCGCAGCGAGCCGGCTACGCTCCGTACCTCAGCGAGGTGCTCGAGCTCGGCGAGCGCGAGCTCCGCGCGGGCTATCGCATCGCGCTGCGGCGCGGAGCGACACTGCGCGGTCGCGTCACCGGCGCCGAGGGCAACGCGCTGGCGAAGGCGATCGTCTTCGTCGCGCCAACGAGCGCAGGGGCCGCCGCTGCGATTGCGGCGCGCGATCGCGAGGTGCGCGAGAAGAACGGCCAGAGCTATTTGCTCTTCGGCCCGTACGTCGAGACCGACGCGGAAGGGCGCTTCGCGCTCGAGCACGTTTCACCCGAGATCGCCGCCGAGCTCTGGGTGCTGCACCCGCGCCACGCGCCGCGCTCGTGGCCGCTGCGCGGGATCGCCGATGGTGTTGCACAGGACGAACTCGAGCTCGCGTTGCGCGAGCTCAGATGATCTGCGCGCCGCCCGCGCGCGTCGAAGACTTGCCCTTCCGCGTGCGATAGCCCGCGGCGCTGACATCGAAGCTCACCTTGCTCTTCAAGAAGAGGTAGTAGCTTCCGCTGCGGCGATCGAGCTTCACCTTGCCTTGCCCTTGGTACTTCGTGATCTGGACCGTCACGTCGATCGCGAGACCCAGGTCGCGCAGCGCGCGCTCGATCCAGAGCTCATAGCCTGCGGCGAGCACACTCAGAGAAGTGGGAGAGAGCGTGTAGGTGTAGCCGTTGCCCTTCGGCGTGTAGCTGCCGGTGTAGGTCACGTTCAGGACCGCGTCGAAGGCCGTGAACTGATTCCCCTGCAGGAACTCGATGCGCAAGATGCCGGAGTCCTCGTCCTTGCCGATGCCCGATACGGAGGCCTTGCGTTCCTCAAAGACGCTCCAGACCGTGCCGGGGAGCTGGATCTGGGCGGTGGCGAAGTTGCCGAACGCGAGGGAGAGGAACGTCGCGACGAGCCAGCGGGTGAGCATGGGGGAATCTCCGGGGGAGGGCTCGCAGCTTGGCAGCCGCAGCGTCGGCGAGCCCTACACCCTTCGGCCAGGATCGCCGGCCCCGATGGCGTAGTCGGTGTGTGCGCGTGCGGCGTCTACGCGCCCGAGCCCTCCGCCCTCTGACCGCCCTCGAACCCACGCAACGGCGTAGATCGCGCGCCGCTCGAGCTCCCTACGATGCGCCGCGTCCCTTTCTGCGAGAGCTCGGATCATGCTCATGCTCACGTCGGTGCCGCGTTCGATCGCTGGATTCTTGGCTTCGGTTCTCCTCATCTCCGCTGCCGGAGCAAGCCTCAGCTCCGCGTCGGCGAGCGCGGGAGGGTTCGCGGGCGTTCCGGAGAACGACGAATGCGCGGGCGCCATCGTCTTGCCGGAGGGCACCAGCGGCCCCTTCGACAATAGCTCCGCGACCTCCAGCACGCCGCCGTTCCTCTGCTTCACTGCGGAGAAGGATCTCTGGTTCGCGCACACGGCGTCGTGCACCGGCACGCTGGAGGTCTCGCTCTGCGGTCTCGCCGCGTTCGACACCGTGATGCAGGTCTACGGCGGGAGCTGCGCGAACCTGTTCTCGATCGGCTGCAACGACGACGCGTGCAGCTTGCAGTCGCGGATCGAGTTCGCTGTCGTGCAGGGCGCGACCTACTGGATCCGCATCGCCGGCCTGGGCTCGAGCGCGGGCGAGTTCTCGATCTTCCTCGACTGCGACAGCTCCGCGGGCGACGAGACGGAGTATCCCGGAGAGCTCAGCGTGTCCACGAAGCTCGACAAGGCCACGGGGCTCGCGAAGCTGAAGACCACGGTGCCGAGCGTCTTCGAGAAGTACACGAGCTTCCAGTTCGACTGCGATCCGATCCACGACGGCACCTGGGCCGTCGATGCGCGAGGCAAGCTCACGGCCGACATCACGATCCAGGACCTCCAGCGGATCCTCGATGGCGTCTACGGCTCCGGTGTCGTTCGGGTGAGCAGCCTGCTCTCCTCGAAGACGAAGCTCAAGGTGAAGGAAGGGCGGAACGGGAAGCCGGGCACGGTGCAGCTCTCGGTGAAGGCGCGCGTGCTCATCGCGGGCGGCGACCCGATCGACGTGCAGCTCAAGTTCAAGGGCAGCGAGCGCGTGATCTAGTCGCTCGGCCCCTCCTCGAGGAGCGCCGCGTCGCTGCCATGCGGCGCGCGCGCGGCTGGCTCGGCGTCGCGCATCCACCGCTCGAAGGCCGCGGCACCGGGGGAGCGTTCCGGCGGAGCCCACGCGGCGAAGTCGTGCGCGCCGGTGGGGATGTAGGCGCCTTGCTTCACCTCGAAGCCGATCGTGCCGGGCTCGCGGCACACATAGGCATGGAAGATCCCGGGCGGGATCTCGACGGCGGTGGTCGCGTCGGGGGAGAGCACGAGTCGTTCCCGCAGCTCGCCATCCGCGGCGAACACCAGCAGGTCGAGCCGCCCGCGCAGCACGACGAAGAGCTCCCACTTGTGCGCTTCGCTGTGTCGATGCGGGCGAACGTAGGTGCCGGGCTCGAGCGCGAGGAAGAAGCGCTGCACCGCGGCCTCGGGGCTGGGATGCAGCAGCCGATGCGCGCGCCGACGTTCGGCGGCGACGGCCTCCGCGGAGAGCGCGTCGAGCTCGCCTCTCGCGACGCAGCGGATCGTTGAGGTGTGGGCGCTCGAGGGATCGAGGAGATCGGACACGTTCCACCTGGGGTAGGGCGGAGGGACGCGCGAGTTCAGGTCGCGAGAACCGTAGGAGCGGAGACGATGCGCGGTGGGACGCTGGGTTCGATCGCGGGGCCGCGGCTCCAAGCGCGGCGGCGTTCGAAGCAGAGGCTCGCGAGCAGCGGAGCGATTCCGAGGAGCAGCGTGAGCACGCCCCAGAACCAGCATGCGTGACGATCGGCGCCGAGGCGCTGGAGCCTCCAGAGTGCCAGCGCCGAGCAGAGCGCGCCGAACAGCAGGTGCAGCGCGACGAGCCAGGTGCGACGGCCGCCGGAGACGAGCGGATCGATCAGCGCGTTCTCCGTCTCCATCGGTGCCGCGCCGAGGTGCGCGGCGACGGAGAGGACGGGCGGTCGAGCGAAGCTCCAGGCGATGACCCCTCCGGCGGACCAGCGCTCGCTCGAGGTGCGCGGTGCGTAGGCGTGCTCGAAGACCAGAGTGTCTGCGGCATCGAAGATCTGCAGGCGCGGACTCAGGAGATCCGCGTCCGTTTGCGCGCGAAGACGCGGAGTGGGTGGTTCCTCGGGGCTCGCGATGACGACGGAACGCTCGCGAGCTCGGATCCATCGGAACTGATCCCCGATGTACTCGTACTCACCTTCCAGGCCCAAGAACTGGGGTCGGGAGTTCGTGCGCAGGACCGCGACCAACGAGTCTCCATCCGGTAAGGCCAGGGGCTCGAAGTAGCCCACATCCCACTCGAGCCTCCACAGGCTGCGGGAGGAAGGTTCGTAGATGAGGTGGACGGGGCCGCTGAAGGGATAGTTGGCGGACACGCGCTCGGCGTCAGCGGCGAAGGAGCCTTGCTCCGCTCCCTTGCCGAACGACCGGAAGACGAAGCGACCGAGGTGCGGATCGAGCCGGAGCGCGCAGTACTTGCCGTCCTCGAAGAAGGAGCTGCCATCGCGCCAGTGGAGGAGCGGCGGGCCCAGCATCGGCAGCGCAAGCCAGGTCGAACGTGGGGCTGCGAGGCCTCGCTCGAGCTTGCGATCGGCGAGCGCTACCGGGCGATGCTCCTCATCGACGAACTCGACGATGTCGTACCACCTCTCATGGGGACCGATCCTCCGCGAGTCGACGCGCATGAGCGCGAGCTCGCCCGTCGTCATGCGGACGACTTCGGGATACCGCTTGTGGAGTCTGACGGACTGCCGACCTTCGAGCGCTTGCGCCGCGAACGTGACCGCGAGGGCCACGGCGAGCACCGTCGAGCCGACTCCCACAAGGCGCAAGCGAGACGGCCAAGGGCGATCGACGTCGCGACGCGATCCGCAGACCGCGAAGGAAGCGAGGACGAATACGAGCGCAGTGGCTAGGTGCAGGCTCGCAAAGATCCAGCGCGCGCTCACGATCGCCGCTTGCTCCTCGTTGCTCCCAGGCTCCGCGCACCAGCCGATCAGAGCGAAGAGCGAGTACAGGAGGACCAGGGAGATGGCGATGCGCCACCGGAGACGGAACGGCAAGGCTCCGGCGAAGATCGAGATCGCGCATGCCGAGACGCAAGGCAGGAGCCCGAGCCAGACGTAGGTGATGAGCTCGGGGCGAATCGCCCCCGCCTGCTCGTCCACCAGCGCCGCGATCCCGAGGCGCAGCAGAGAGGGCAGGATGCTCCAAGCCGCGAGCACGACGCCGCACGCGAGCACGCGCGAGGCGTGGAGCGCGCGCTGGCTCACCGGCCGGTGCTCGAGCAGCTCGCGCGTTCCAAGCCTCTCGTCGAGCACGCTGGCGGCGAATCCCAGGATCAAGCCCCAGATCCAACCTACCGTGAACAGAGTGGCCATCTTGGTCGGAGGCAGGATCCACGTCTCCCGCAAGTCCTCCGTCATCAACGCCACCGTCATCACGGCGACGCCACCGACGATGCAGGAACGCATCCACGGGCGATCCTTCCGCAGCAACGCCATCATGCTCGCACCTCCACGACGTCGCGCTCCGCGAGCGAGCTGAGCGGCTGGCGCAGCAAGCCCGGCTCCTCGGGGCCGGTGAGATCGAGCACGAGCTCTTCCAAGGAGCACGGCGCGAGCGGCGCGAGCTCGCCCGTGGCGCGCAGACGTTCGAGCAGCGGCTCGTCGGCGTCGAGCAAGCTGAGCTCGAAGCCCACTCGGCGCCGGGCGGCGCGGAGGATCTGCGCCTCGCGCGGAGGCGCGGCTCCTTCTCGCGGCATCCAAGTGGCGCGACGCACGCGGCGCTTCAGATCCTCCAGGGTCGCATCGACGACGAGGCGGCCCTCGTGCAGGACGCCGACGCGGTCGGCGATGCGCTCGACGTCCTGCAGGAAGTGCGAGCTCAGCAGCACGGAGCAGCCCGTCTCGGCGAGAAGATCGATCAAGGCATCCAGCAGCTCGCGGCGCATCACGACGTCGAGTCCGAGGGAGGGATCGTCGCAGATCAGGAGCTCCGGCGTCGTCGCCACGGCGAGGACGAGGCAGAGCTGCGCGCGCTGGCCGCGCGAGAGCTGCCGCACGCGCTGCTTCTCGAGGAGTCCGCAGCGCGCGAGCGCCGTGGCGACCAGGTCGCGGCGGAAGCCCGGTCGAGTGCCGGCCTCGAACGCGACGACGTCGCGGACGCGCATCGTGGAGTAGAGGCGATGGTCCTCGCCGACGTAGCCGATCTTCGCGCGCTGCTCGGGGCCGAGATGCTCGCTCTCGACGCCGAGGACGCGCGCACGGCCGCGCAGGGGCGCCAGGAAGCCGAGCAGGATGCGGAGCGCGGTCGTCTTGCCGGCGCCGTTCCGGCCGAGGAGGGCGTAGACCTGCCCGGGCTCGACGCGGAACGAGAGGCCGCGCAGCACGACCTGCGAGCCGAACCAACGCCACACGTTCTCGAACTCGATGGGAGCGCTCACGCCTTCCTCCGCGGGGCATCGAAGTGGAGCCGCTCGAGGGCTTGCTCGAGGGCTTTGCGGATGTCGTCGGGGCCGAAGCCCAAGTGGTGCGCCTCGGTCGCGGCGCGCTGCAGCAGCTCCTGGAGCTGTTTGCGCCGCTCGGCGACCGCGCGATCGCTGCTCTTGCCGGTCAGGAAGCAGCCCGCGCCCTGGCGGCGCACGATCACGCCGTCGCGCTCGAGCAGCTCGTAAGCGCGGACGACGGTGTTCGGGTTGATCGCGAGCTCGCGGGCGAGCTCGCGCACCGAGGGCAGGCGCTCGCCCGGCTCGGCCGCGCCGCGCGCCACGGCGGACTTCACGGCGAAGACCACCTGCTCGTAGAGCGGCTCGGCGGAGGACGGGTCGATGCGGATGGGGAACACAGTGCCGACGGTACTAGAGCAGACGGTACAGTGTGTCAAGGGCGGAGGCAGGGGCGGATCGAGCGCGTAGGATGGGCTCCGTCCTTCGCGAGGCGCCGCTCGGCCGACATGTCCCGTTCTCTGCTCGCGTTCGCCGCACTGGCGCTGCTGCTCGGCGGCTCGGCCGCGTGGCTCGTGCGCATCGGGGAGAGCGCGCGAGAGAGGGCCGTGTGCGAGGGCACCGCGGATGCGCAGCTCGTCCCGCAGCGCGGGGGGACGCGGTGCGTGCGCGCGCGCTGGACCGCGAGCGCGGAAGGCGCTTCGATGAAGGGAACCCGCGGCGATGCGGAGCCGCGCGTGCTGCGCCTCGCGCGCTGAGGAGGATTCGCCCCATGCTCGACGCTCGAACCCCGGCGCGCGCGTTCTTCCTCTCGCACGGCGCCCCTGAGCTGCTGCTCCGCGAGAATGCCACCACGAGCTTCTGGAGCGCGCTCGGCGAAGTCCTCGGTCGTCCGCGCGCGTTCCTCGTCGCGAGCGCGCATTGGACGAGCGCGGAGGTCTTGGTGGAACGCGGAGCCGCTCCGCGCACGATCCACGACTTCGGCGGCTTCCCAGCGGAGCTCTACGCGCAGCGCTATCCCGCGCCCGGGGATCCGGCGCTCGCCGACGAGATCGCGCAGCGCCTCGTCGATGCGGGGATCGCCGCGCGCACGGCGGAGCGCGGGTTCGATCACGGCGTCTGGATCCCGCTCGCGCGCCTGCGCGCCGCGGCCGACGTCCCGGTGATCGCGCTTTCGGTGCAGCCCCGCCTCGATGCGGCGCATCATCACGCGGTGGGGCGCGCGCTGGCGCCGTTGCTCGAGCAGGGCTGCGTGCTGGTCGGCAGCGGCGGCGCGACGCATGCGCTGGGCGAGCTCGAGGCGCGCGAAGCGCCGCGCGCTCCGTGGGCCGCGGAGTTCCAGCGCTGGCTGCGCGACGTGCTCGGGCGCGGCGAGCTCGCGAGCGGGCTCGGTTGGGAGCGCTTCGCACCGCACGCGCGGCGCAATCACCCGACCGTCGAGCACCTCTTGCCGCTCTTCGTCGCGTGGGGCGGCGCGGGCGCCGGTGCGCGTGGTCGTCTGCTGCACGAGGCCTTCGAGCACGGCGTGCTCTCGCTCGCGGCGTTCGCGTTCGAACGCACGAGCACGCCTCAGCCCTCGATCGCGCCGTAGACCGCGTGCGTCAGTGCGAAGCCGTGCGCGCTGCCTGCGTCGGCCCAGCCGAGTTGCACGGCGACCTCGAGCCCCGCGAGCCAAGGATCGAGAGGTATCTGGATCGCGAGCGACGAAGATCCTGCGCCGTCGCTGGTGAGGCGCGCGAGTTCGAACATGGTCGCGAGCTCGAGATAGAGCGTGCAGCTCGCGTCGAGCACGAGCGGCAGGCTCGGCCGACGGCTGAGCAGCGCGCAGCCGGGCGCGAACGCGGGAGCATTCGTCCCGAGCATCTGAGCCGTGCTGCCGAGGCGCAGCGAAGACAACGTCAGCGACGGCGCTGCGGCGGCCGTACGGCAACCCGCGCCGAAGCGCGTCGTGCGGCGTGCGGAGAAGAGCCGCAGCAGATCGGGGATCGGCAGGGGGCGTGCGACGAGCAGCCAGAGATCCTCGGCGCCGTCGCCGCTGACCTCGCCGGCGCGCGCCACGAGGGCGCCCACTGGTTCCGCCGCGCTGCCGCGGATCACCGCGAGCTCCGTACCGCTCGCGCCCGAGTGGACGTGCACGGCACCGGCGCCCGCGTTCTCGCCCGGCGCGCCGATCGCACACTCCTGCTTGCCATCGCCATCGAGATCGCCGAGGACGGCGATCGACGTGCCGAACGCTGCGTTCGCGGCGCTGCCGCCGAGGCGGCGGAGGATCGCTCCGTTCGACGCCGAGACGAGGTAGGCCGCGCCACCCAGCGGCTCGTGCGGCGCGCCGACGCAGAGCTCGCTCGCGCCGTCGCCGTCGAGGTCGCCCACGTTCGCGAGGGCAGTGCCGAAGCCGCCGAGGGAAGCGGGACCGTCGATCCTGCGCAGCGCGCGACCGGTGCGTCCGGAGAGGATCCACAAGTAGCCGCGGTCGAGCGTCGGTTGCTGCGGTGGATGCGTCATCGGTGCACCGACGGCGAGGTCGTTCGTACCGTCGCCATCGACGTCCTCCACCGCGGTCGCCGCGACGCCGAGATAGTCGAGCGTGCCCGTGCCGAACACCTCGTAGAGCAGCGCCCCGTTCGCGCCCGAGCGCAAGGCCACGCGTCCCGTGTGAATGGAGAGGCTCGGTGCGAAGGGCGTGCCGCAGAGGATCTCGCGCTTGCCGTCGCCGTCGAGGTCGCCGACGAAGCGCAGCGTCTCGAAGATCTCGCGGCCATCGACGACGCGCCAGAGCGGCGCGCCGCTCGCGCCGGAGAACACGCGCAGCGCGTAGCCACCACTCGGACCGTGGAGGGTCTGCAAGGCTAAGACCTCGCCGACGCCGTCGCCGTTCAAGTCCGCTCCGGCGTCGAGCCGCGCGCCGAGTCGATCCTCGAGCCAGGTGCCGCGTTGCCTCCACAGCTCGCCGCCGGTGCGGCCGGAGATCAGGACCACGGAGCCGAAGCCCTGCTCGTCGCTCGGACGTCCGATCGCGGCATCGGAGATCCCGTCGCCATCGACGTCGCCCGCCGCGGCCACCGTCAGCTCGAGCACCTCGTCGCTGCGCGGGCCGTCGGCGAACTCAAGCAGCGCGACCTGCGCTCGGCCCGCGCTCGCGGCGCCGAGGAGGACGCAGAGCCAAGCCGAGCTACGCCAGAGCGTGGACCAGGACATCGCGTCGACCTCCTCGTTCGCGGGACGCCATCGAAGCTACCCGCGCGTTCGACACGCGAGAGTACGGAGTAGGGCCGAGGCGAACTCGATGGGAGCTTCGGAGCGCTTCAAGCTTCGATCGCGCCGTAGATCGCCTGCGTCAGCGCGAAGCCGAGCGGGCTGCCGACATCGGACCACGCCGCTTGCACGGCGATCGCGACGCCCGCGAGCCAAGGATCGTTCGGCACCGCGATCGAGAGCGCGAACGAGCCGCTCGCGTCGTTCATGAGCTCGCGTCGTTCGAAGATCGTCGCGGGCTCGAGATACAGCGTGCACGCCTCGGTGAGCACGAGGGGGAGCTCCGGCACGAGGCCGACCATCAAGCACCCGCGAGCGAAGGGCGGTGCACCGCTCCCCGCGATCTGCGCCGCGGCGCCGAGCTGCAGCGGCTGCAGCACGAGCGCGGGACTCGGCGCGAGCGCGCGGCAGCCCGCGCCGAAGGGCACCAAGCTGCGCAGCGCGTAGAGCGTCAGCGCACCGACGAGCGGTGGAGCGGGATCGCGAAGCACCCAGAGCTCCTCCGCGCCATCGGCGTTGGCATCGCCCGCCGACGCGAGGCGGGCGCCGAAGCGCGAGCCCGCGCTGCCGTGCAGCGTCGAGCGGATCGCGCCGCTCGTACCGTCGTGGATGCGCACCGTTCCCGCGCCTCCTTCGCGCGGAGCCGCGATGGCGCATTCGGCGATGCCATCGCCGTCGAGATCGCGGAGGCGCGCTATGGCGAAGCCGAGCTGTTGCCCCGCGGCGCTGCCGCCGAAGCGGCGCAGGATCGCGCCGCTCGCGCCCGAGACGAAGTATGCCGCGCCGCCGTTCGGCTCCAGCGGTGCGCCCACCGCGAGCTCGATCGTGCCGTCGCGATCGAGATCCGCGAGGGGAGCGAGCCCGAGCCCGAAGCCGCTCCCCGCGACGTGGCCATCGAAGCGCCGCAGGAGCTGCCCGCTGCGGCCCGAGAAGAGCGCGACATAGCCCGCTCCTCCTCCCGTGCTCCCTTGCGGCGTCGCCATCGGCGCCGCGATCGCGAAGTCCGCCGTACCGTCGCCATCGATGTCGCCGAGCGCCGCGAGGCTCTGACCGAAGAAGTCGAGCGCAGCCGTTCCTTCGAACAGGCGCAGCAGCGTGCCCGTGCGACCCGAGCGCAAGCTCGCGCGCCCCGCGGGGCCCGCGCTCCCCGTCGCGAAGGGCGCGCCGCAGAGCAGCTCGCTCTTGCCATCGCCATCGACATCGCCGACGAAGCACGTCGAGGCGATGTTGGAGCTCCCGTCGAGCGCCGACCAGAGCAGCGCTCCCGTGGCTCCGGAGTACGCGCGCACGAGATAGCTCGGCGTCGGGACGATCTGGAACTCCACCGCGGCGACGTCCCCGATCCCGTCGCCGTCGAGATCCGCGCCGCCGGCCACGGTGCGTCCGAGCGTCTGCGCGAAGCTCGCGCCGTCGATGCGCCAGCGCTCGCGGCCCGTGCGCGAGGAGAGCAGTACCAGCGAACCTCGCGCCTCGCGTTCGATCGGTCGCCCGATCACGACATCGGCGAGGCCATCGCCATCGACGTCGCCGACGGCGGCGCAGGTCATCGGGAGGTCGGTGCTCCCGGCCGCGTCGGCGCAGCTCAGCAGGGGCACTTGAGAGCTCGCGTCGCTCGCGCCGAGTGCGCCGAGCAGCGCGAGGGCGAACGAGCCGGAGCACGCGCGGAACATGGGCACCTCGGAGCGGAGATCGGCACGCACGCTAGCGGCGTACGGCGCGGCGAGCTACGGGCTCCAGGGAGTAGGGACCCGTTCTCCTCGGCGTCGATCCGCGGCGCTCGCTTGTGCGATCCCCCCTCGGTGCCGAGACTGCGCGCATGCCGCGCGTCGTCTTCCCAGAGGTCTTGCAGCGCCACATCGCGTGCCCGCCCGTCGAGGTCGAGGGGCGAACGCTGCGCGACGCCATGGAGGCGGCGTGCTCGCGCTACCCCGGAGTGCGCGGCTACTTGATCGACGACGCGGGCGAGCTGCGCCCTCATGTCGCGATCTTCGTCGATGGCGAGCTCTCGAGCGATCGCGTGCATCTCCGGCAGGAGGTCGCTCTGCACGCGCGCATCGAGGTCTTCCAGGCGTTGTCGGGCGGCTAGCCGCGCGCGTCGATCCCAGAGGAAGAGGAGGAGTGTGATGTCGAAGGAGCTGTTGGTCGCGACGCGGAAGGGGCTCTTCGTGCTGCGGAGGAAGGGCCGGCGCTGGAAGATCGAGGAGCCCGCGTTCCGCGGGGTTCCCACTTCGATATGCCTCCGCGATCCGCGCGATGGCGCGCTCTACGCGGCGCTAGACCACGGGCACTTCGGCGTGAAGCTGCATCGCCAACGCGGCGAGCAGTGGGAGCCTCTCGGCGTTCCGAGCTATCCGCAGCTCCCCGAGGGACGTGTCGAGACCGATCGCATGGGGCGTCCTCTGCCTCGCAAGCTGCGCTTGATCTGGTCGCTCGAGATCGATCCCCGCGCCGAGAACGCGCTCTGGTGCGGGACCATTCCCGGCGGGCTCTTCCACAGCGCGGATGGCGGTAAGAGCTGGCAGCTCGTGGAGTCGCTCTGGAACGCACCCGAGCGGGCGGAGTGGTTCGGGGGCGGCTATGACGCGCCCGGCATCCACAGCGTGCTCGTCGATCCCCGCGATGCGATGCGCCTCGTCGTCGGCGTCTCCTGCGGCGGCGTCTGGCGCAGCGACGACGGCGGAGCGAGCTGGCGGAACATCGCGCAGGGGATGCGCGCCGAGTTCGCGCCGGAGGAGCAGCAGTTCAATCCCAACATCCAAGATCCACACCGGCTCGCGCAGTGCGCGGCACGCCCCGCGCGGATCTGGGCGCAGCACCACAACGGCATCTTCCGCACGCAGAAGGACGGCACGACGTGGAAGGAGATGAAGGCGAAGGCGCCGAGCCGCTTCGGCTTCGCCGTCGCCGCACACCCCTCCGATCCCGATACCGCGTGGTTCGCGCCCGCGCAGAAGGATGAGTGTCGCGTGCCGGTGGACGGCAAGGTCTTGGTGCTGCGCACGCGGGACGGCGGGAAGTCGTTCGAGGTCCTGAAGAAAGGGCTGCCGCAGGAGCACGCCTACGACTTGATCTATCGCCACGGCCTCGAGGTCGCCGCCGACGGCGAGACCTTGGCGATGGGCTCGACCACGGGCAGCCTCTGGTGGAGCGACGATGCCGGCGACTCCTGGCGTACGATCTCCGAGCACCTGCCGCCGATCTTCGCCGTGCGCTTCGTGAACTGAGGAAGGTACGCGCGCGTTCGCGCGAGAGACCATGGCCTGCTGCTCTTCCGCCCGCGCCGCGCGAGCACTCGTCGCGGCCGCGTTCTCGGCGCTGCTCCTCGGCGCGCTCGCGCTGATCCTCTGGCTCGTCCTCGGCGGCGGCGGCGAGAGCGCGAGCGAGGAGCTTGCGCGCGCGAACGAGATCGAGCGCGGAGCCGATTGGCTCGCAGCTCCGGAGCGCGTGAGCGATGCAGCGTCGAGCGGCGAAGCGCCGCGCGAGGCTTCGGTCGCGCGCCGCGAAGAGGAACGCCGGCGCGAGCTGCCCGCCGGCGCGATCCTGATCCGCGTCGTCGACGAACGCGGCGAGCCGGCCTCGGGGATCCCGGTGGGGCTGATCGATCTGCGCGCGGCGCCGCTGCCGTTCTTTGCACTCGCGCGTCTCTGGAACCCGAGCGGCGACGGCGGCGAGGATCCCGAGCCGCCGACGCAGGAAGCGCAGCACATCTGGACCTTCGAGCGCGGCGTGGTGCGACGTGCAGAGCTGGAGGAGGCCTTCTCGATCAGCGACAGCGAGATGATCGTCGAGGAGCAAGTGGGCGAAGACGGCGACGCGAGCGGTGTCGTCTCGCAACCGACCGAGGGCCTCGAGGAGCACGGAGACGGCACCATCACCCGAATGGAGGTCGTGGAGGAGGGCGTGGGTCGCAGCCTCGAGCAGAGCCGCGACGTGATGCTGCGTGAGCATGCCGGCTGGGCTCCCATCGATGCGCAACCGACGCTCTGGTTCGCCGACGCGTTCCACTGGCGCGGCACGACCGACGAGCACGGCGAAGCCGTCGCCCTCTGGGATCGCACGCGCGCTCCGGACATCGAGGTCGCCTTCGCGTTCCCCACGCGAGCGAAGGGGCTGCACCTGCTGCGCGCCGCCGATGCGCCGCAGGGCGCGACGATCGAGCTCGTGCTGCCGCCGATCGCGCGAGCCGAGCTCGTCGGCGTGCACGATCTCGAGATCTGTCGCCACGCGCGCTGGAAGGCGCGCATCGCCGCGCGGGGGGAGTTCCGCGACGGGGAGCCGGCGTGGATCGCGTGGGACGACCACGCGCTCCTCGGTGCGAATGGCACGACGCCGCTCGCGCTCCTCTGGGAGCGCGGGTTGCCCGTGCGCGTGGAGGCCTATCTCGACGCGCCGTTCGCCCCGCTGCTCGCGTTGGCGTTGGAAGATGTCGGGCCGCCGCGGCGCGAGCTGCGCTCTGCCGAACACTACGCCGCGGCGCGCGCCGAGCTACGCGATGCGGGCGGGCGCGCGCTGCCGAAGAAGATCGTCGAGCTCCGCCTCATCACCTGGCCGGAACGAGGCTCGAAGCGCCTCGAGACCGCCGAGATCGCTCTCGATGCGAGCAGTCGCTTCGAGCTCGTCCTCGCCGCTGCGCCCAGGCCGATGCGCGCGCGCGAGCTGCACCTGCATCTGCAGCGGCGCACCCCAGACGTCCCGCACGACCCGTATGCCGACGGCTTGGCCGTCGGTGGCGTGCTCTACCGTCCCGTCGTGCTCGACGAGCTGGAGACGCACGTCGAGCTGGATGCGCTCGATCTCCCCGGGGCGATCCGCGAGCTCGCCGCGCTGAACCTAGGAGACGGGCCGCATCTCCTCGCCGGACGCGTGCAGTGGAACGACGGCGCGCCGATCCCGGGAGCGCGGGTCCTCTTGCCCCGAGGTCTGGCGAGCGAGCTCGTCGACGACGCCGCGCGCGAAGGTCTGCACACCGATGCGAATGGCGCCTTCCGTCGCCTCGGCATCCCGCGCACGCCGAGCATCGAGGTCGAGGTGATCACCGGGACCTTCGGTCCGCGTCCGCGCTTCACCGTCGAAGCCGGCCAGCGCGATCTCCTGCTGCAGGTGCCGCGCCGCGGCGGCCTCGCGGGCCGCGTCGTCTTCGAGCGCCCCCAGGCTCTCGAGGTCTTCGCGCTCGGCAGCGATGGCCACGCGCAGACCGCGCAGCCGAATCCGCAGGGCGAGTTCGCGGTGCAGGGCCTCGCGGTGGGCCCGATCGCGCTCAGCATTCGCGCGGGCGGGGTGGAGCTCTGGAAGACCTCCGAGCTCGCGCTGAGCGCGGCGCAGCTCGAGCGCCCGAGCGCGCTGCGGAATCTCGATCTCCGCCAACACGCACATCTCACGACGCTGGTGCTCCGCGATCCGCGCGGCGAGCTCTTCCCGCGCGCCACCGTCGCGGTGAAGGATCCCGCGGGCGGCCCCGACGGCTACCGCTTCGCCGGTGCCACGAGCCGGACGGGCGAGCTGCGTCTGGTGATCCCGCGCGGCGTCGCCGCGCTGGTCGTCGCGGTGCCGAGCTTCCGCGACCAGACGATCGCTCCGGTGGCGGGGCGAGTCGAAGTGGGGCTCGTCGAGGAACGCTGATCTCTCGGAGCGAGCTTCTCGCTCAAGGCTCCAGCTTGCGCGCGGGCCGCACGCCCATCTGGCCGTCGCTGGAGACTGCGTTCAGTTTGCTGCGGAGGGCGGAGCGGACGCCTCGCGTGGGCTGCGAGTGGTTCCCTCCGCGAGTGATGTGCAGGTTCCCCTTCGGTGCATCGAGTCGCAGCCCGTCTCCGGCGCGCACGCGACCACCGTAGCCAGTCAGGGGATCGGCGCACCATTCGAACAGGTTGCCGTGCATGTCGTGCAAGCCGAAGGCGTTCGGTGGGAAGGAGCCGACGGGAGCCGGCCGCACCCAGGTGTCGCGATGACCTTCGGGGCGACCCCAGTTGGGATGGAGCTGCGCGGCGCGATCATCGAGCAGGTTGGCGTTGTCCCTCAGCGAAGCCGGATCGTCGCCAGTGTTCCACGGCCACGTGGTCCCGGCACGGCAGGCGTACTCCCATTGGGCCTCGGTCGGCAGGCGCATGCCCGCTTCGGTGAGCACGACATCCGCGGTGGTCCAGCGCAGCGCTTCGACGGGATGCGCCTCCGAAACGAGGGCGGGATCGCCTTCGTAGAGTGTGCCTACGCGGTGGTGACTCGTGTCGGCCTGTAGGGACAGGCGTCGCCATTGCCCACGCGTGAGCTCGTGTCGCGCAAGGAAGAATGGCGCCAGCGTCACCTCGTGCACCGGCCCTTCGGACTCTTCCGCCTGCGGATCATAGTTTCGCGCCCTGGGATCGCCGGATTGAGCACCGATGGCACAGGTCCCGCCCGGCAACAACACGAGGATGGCACCCGTCGATCCATCGACCGGGATCGTCCCCGCGCGCTCTCCTTCCGTCTCATGGCGAGGGATCGGAATCGAGAGCGGATCGCTGCTGCCATCCCATGCGGTCCGCAGGTCGTAGAACTCCCAGAGCTTCGTCACGGGATTGCAGCCGATGGGCACGAGCCCTAGCTGCGGCGCGAGGTCGATCGGCACCGCGCGATAGAGTGGGCTCGCGCTCTGGCCGTCCGCTGCCGCGATCGCCACTCGCGCATCGTCCCAGGAGGCGCCTTGTCCGGGATGCGCGAGGGTCGCTCGTTCGACTTGCCGCGCCCAGCGTAGACGCTGGCGATTCAGCGCCAGGAAGTTGTCGCGGACCCTCTGCGCCTTCGCAGGGAATTCCGAGAGTGCCCGATGGAGGAAGCGGTCCGCGTCGCTTGCGAAGGCTCGCTCGTACGACATCGAGAGCTCGGCGACCTCCGCTTGCAAGCGTACGATCTCGGCGTCACACGCCGCGCGATCGCGAGAAGCGTCCACTCGCCGACGGAGCTCGGACAGGGATTCTGCGTGCTGCGCTGCGTGCGTCGATGGCGCGAGCCGTACGGCTTCCTCGGCGCGCTCCAACGCTTCGGCATCGAGTCCATTCGCGTATAGCGCCCAAGAGAGCAAGTAGTCGAAGCGGCTGCGGTTCTGATCCGAGAAGGCGACGGAGGCGAGGTCCCAGGCGAGGCGCGCCAAGGTGAGAGCGTGCGCCTCGTCGCCGAAGACGCGCAGCTCATCCTTGGGATCGACGCGCGCCCAAGCCAGAGAGTAGAGCTGCATCGGGGTCATGCTCTGCTCCAGAACCGTTGGCTCCGGCAGCACCAGCGGCGCACCGTTGCGCACGTCGCGCGCGTGGCGCGCCGCTGTGAGGCGCGCGTTCGCTCGGTCGCGCGAGATCTCCTCGGCGCGCGTGAGCGCGCGCGGGTCGCGCCGCAGCGCTCGGGCTTCGATCTCGCGCTGCGTCTGCCGGGCGCGGTGCTCGAGCTGCGTCAGCGCGTCGAAGTCGCGGAGCCACTGTTCCAGCTCCGAGATCTGCGTCGGCCACGGCGGCGCGATCCAAGCGGACTTCTCCAGGCGCTCTACGAGCGTCAGCCCCGCGAGCTGATCGAACTCCTGGAGGCGCCGCTCCGCTTCGCGGAAGCCTCGCAAGGTGCCGAGAAGCCCGAGGGCGCCAGTGACCAACACCAGTGCTGCCGCGAGGCAGGGCCAGCGATGCCGGCGCACGAAGCGCCGCAGCAGATAGCCCGCGGACGGGGTGCGAGCTCGGATCGGCTGATTCGCGAGCAAGCTCTCGACGTCGCGCGCGAGCGCCTCGACGGATGGGTAGCGCCGCGCGGGCTCCTTCGCCATCGCCGTCGCCACGATGAGGTCGAGGTCGCGCGAGAGCGCGCGGTGCCGACTCGGCGGCGGGGGCTCCTCCTGCTCCACGATGCGCTGCCGCTCCGCGGGCCCGGCGCGGCGCAGGCGCTCGCTGTCGAAGGGCAAGCGATCGCAGGCGAGCTCGTAGAGCAGGACGCCGAGCGCGTAGACGTCGACACGGAGATCCATCGCCGCGCGATCCCCCGCGAGCTGCTCCGGCGGCATGTATTCGAGGGTGCCGCGCACGAGCCCTTCGGAGGTGACCTGCGTGACGTCCTCCTCGCGCAGCGGCAGCGCCAGGCCGAAGTCGATGAGCTTCGCGACCGGCGCGCCATCGCGCTCGGCGATAAGCACGTTGCTCGGCTTCAGGTCCCGATGCGCGATGCCCTTCAGATGCGCGTGGTGAACGCCCGCGCAGATCTGGAGGAAGAGGCGCAGGCGTGCGTGGAGGGCGAGCGATCGCGCGCGGACGTAGTCCGTGAGCCAAGGTCCGTCCACCCACTCCATCACCAGCGCCGGCGCGCCGTGGTCGGTCTGGCGCTCCTCCAGGATCTGCGCGATGTGGGGGTGCTCCAGCGCTTCCAGCGCGCGGCGCTCGCGTGCGAAGCGGCGCGCGAGCTCGGGGTCGAGGAGGCCGTGGCGCAGCACCTTGACCGCGACGCGCGCTCGCGAGGGATCCTCGCGCTCGGCGAGATAGACATCGCCCATGGCTCCGTTGCCGAGATGGCGCAGGAGCAGGTAGCCGTCGACGCGCGGCAGGGACCGGACGCGCCGCTCGCGCGGATCGAGGTTCGCGTCGTCGTGGGCCAGCAGGTCCGCGAGCTCCCGCGCGAGCTCGTCGTCCTCCCGGCGGCGCTCGGCGAGGTACGCCGCGCGCTCCGCGGCGCCGAGCTCGATGGCCTCGACGAACCAGGAGTGGAGGCGTTCGAAGCGCGGAGCGCTCAAGGATGCTCCTCCTTCTCCATGCGCTGACGCATCCAAGCCCTCGCGAAGCGCAGCTCGCGCGACACCTTGCTCGGCGAGAACCCGACCTCCGCGGCGATCTCGTCCAGGGTCATCGCGCCGAAGAGATGGAGCTCGACGATGCGCGCGAGTTCCTCGCGCTGCTCGCCCAGCAAGCGCAGCTCATCGAGGAAGCCGCAGAGCTCCAGCTCGCGATCGGGCGCGACCTTGCTGTCCTCGGCGAGCTCCTCGCGACGACGCTCCCCGCCGCGCTTCGCGGCGAGGCGGCGGCGCAGGCGATCGACGAGCACGTCGTGGCAGGCCCGCGCGAAGCAGGACTTGAACGCGGCGCTGTCCTTCTCCGCGAGCTCGGAGCGGCCCTGCATACGCCGGTTCGCCTCCTCGCGCACGAGCTTCTCGAACGCCAGGTTCGTGAGGTCGGTCTTGCCGATCGAGGGCATGAGGTTGCGGTTCTCCGTCCTCAGGCACTCCGCGAAACGACGGAGCTCCTCGTACAGATTCTCGAAAACGCGGCGCACTCCCGGCCGGGGAGTCTGAGGGGCAGGCTCTTCGCTCACGATTTTTCTCGGCGAGTTCGACGAGGTCGCCCAGGCGTTTGCGGAGGGAGAGGGGTCCGGTCCATTCCGGATGCCCTCTCTCCTTTTGCTCCGCAGGCGCCGCTCTCGAGGCGACCTCCAAGCGAAGCGCGATCGTACGGATCGCCGAGGTCCCGAGCCAGAGCCCCTGCGCGGAACGAGAGACCGGCCTCGATCCTCACTCCCTGTCTCCGAGGCAAGCATCTCCATGCGCCAGCACTCTCGCCCGCTCCTCGCGGCCTTCGCGTCCCTGCTCCTCGCCCCCGCGCTCACCGCGCAATGTGGCACCACCGTCACCACGCCGGTCTCCAATACCACCTGGACGCTCGCGGGCTCACCGTACTGCGTCAACGCGACGGTGCAGGTCAGCCGTCTCACGATCCAGCCGGGCGTCGAAGTGCGCCTCGCGGCGGGGGTCTCGCTGCAGGTCTCGACCTGGCTCCGCGCGCTCGGAACGCGCACGCAGCCCATCCGCTTCCAGGCGCAGAACCTCGGCGCGGGGCGCTGGGGAGGGATCGAGTTCATCGGCCCCGTCGCCGCCGGGAATCCTTCGCAGCTGCTGCACTGCATCGTCACGCAGGCGGGCAACAGCGGCATTCGCATCCTGGACAATGAGCAAGTGCTGCTCGAGCGCTGCTGGATCCACGACAACACGAGCCCCTTGGATGGCGGTGGACTGCGCATCGAGCTCACGGCCGGCACGGTGCGCGCTCTCGACTGCGACATCGAGGGGAATCGAGCGGGACGGAACGGCGGCGGCGTGCGCGTCGCGACGGTCGGCGGAGGGCGCGTGGTGCTCACCCGCTGCCGGATCCGCGGCAACCTCGCCAATGCGAGCAACGTCGGCGCCGTCGCCGCCGAAGGCGGAGGCGTCCGCGCCTCGGGGACGCTGGAGCTCGAAGGCTGCCACGTCGCGGACAATGCGTTGTCCGCCTTCGGATGCAACGCTCCGCCCGCTCGCGGCGGAGGGCTCTCCCTCTCGGACGGGAGCCATGTCCTCCGCAACTCGCTGATCTCGGGCAACCGGTGCTGGACCAGCGGATGCGGAGGCGTCAACGAAGGTGGCGGGCTCTACGCGGCGAGCACGGTCCCGAGCTTGCTCGTCGCCAACTGCCTCCTCAGCTGCAACTCGACCACCGCAAACACCTCGAGCACGACGCTGCAGGGCTCCGGCATCTCCACGCTGGCGGCGACGACGCGGATGGAGAACTGCACCATCGCCCGCAACGTTCCGGAGGGCGTGCGGATCGGAGCGGGCAGCGCGACGATCCTCAACACGATCGTCTTCGAGCATGCGGCCGGAAGCGTGGTCGGAACGGCGGCGGTCAGCTACTCCGACATCCAGGGCGGCTGGATCGGTGGCACGGGCAACGTGCGTTTCAATCCTGCGTTCGTCGGCTCCGGTTGCCAGCCGGAGCACTTCACGCTGAACTCGTCCTCTCCGTGCATCGACGCGGGTGATCCCGCCGTCGCGAGCAACGACGCGTGCCTTCCGCCGGCCCAGGGCGGGCCGCGGAACGACATGGGAGCGCACGGCGGCCCGGGCAGCTGCGGCTTCGCCGGTCCGGCGCTCTCCCTCTGCGGTGCACAGACCTACGGCGAGCTGCGCCAGGGGAACGACGCGATGACGCTCGATTGGACCGCGCTCTCGGCGCAGGCGCCGTTCACCGGACGGCTCGACCTCGCGCAGGGGGCCCCGAGCAGCCCGGGCCTCCTCTTGCTCTCCGGCAATCCCGCGGAGCTCGCCCTGAGCGGCATCACCTTGCTGGTCGGTGCCTCGAGCGTCGGCGTCGTGCCGATCGCGCTGGACGGCGCGGGCGCCTTTCGCGTGAGCTTCGACTTGCAGATCACGGTGCTCGTCGGGGTCCCGCTGTTCTTCCAGGGCTTCTCGCTGCCGGCGAGCGGAGCGATCCGCGCTTCGAACGGACTCCGCTTGGCGCCGTGTTTCTGAGTTTCTGAGCACAGAACACGCCTGGCGTGTGCGAAGGGGTCTGCCGCGCGCCGCGCGAGCGCCGAATCGCAGAAAGTGAGCGAATCGCGCGCCGCTCGGCGGCCGAGCCTGCATGTCGCATCGGACCGGCGGACGCGCCTCGCTCTGGCCGGCGCTCGGACTCCTCTGTGCCGTGGGCGGCGCCCTCGGCGTCGCGCTCGTGCTCGCCTTCGGCGTGCGCGAGCAGGCTCCGTCCGCGGAGCGCGGAGCGACGCTTGCACCCGAGCATGCGAGCGCGGCTTCCCCGGTGCCGGGCGTCGCAGAAGCGCACGGCGCGCCGACCGCGGTCGCGCGCCTCGAGAGCTCGAACGAGAGCGACGTGATCGTGCGTGTCGTCGATGCCGCGGGCGCTCCGCTCGCGGGGCTGCCCATAGGGCTGGTCGATCGCGTACGTCATCCGCGACCGTTGCTGGAGGCGCTCGATCCCTCTGCGCGGCGCTTTGATCTCCTTACCAGAGGAGGAGGCTCTATTTCGAGACCCGAGCAGGACCTCGGTTTCCTGAATGCTGGCCAGATGTTCCCTGGGCTGCCCAACAAGGACACGCGGCCTGGGACCTACCAAGACTGGATCGCGCACCAGACCTCGCTTCGATCCTCCTGGCCGCTCGACGGCGAGCCCGAGACGCTCGAGATCCACCTCCAGTTGCTCGCGACCGCTACGACGGACGCTCAGGGCCAAGCCAGCCTCCCTTGGGATCGCGGCGCGCAAGCTCTCGTGCAGGTGATCTTCGCGTTTCCTTCGCTCGCGATCGATGTTGGCATGCTCGACGCCAGTAAGGCGTCGGTCCCTGCGCGAATCGAGATGCGCGCTCCCGAGCTCGTGCGCTTGCAGGTGCGCGCGACGCAGGATCTCGATCCTTCGAGCGGCGCGCGTTGGCGTGCACGTGTCGCGATGCGACCCGCGGAAGGCAACGCCGAGCGACGCTGGATCGCTTGGGAGGCACCGCGGCCGCTCGACGAAGGGGCGATGGTGGAGCTCGTCTGGGAGCGCGGCCTCGACGCGCGCCTCGAAGCGGCGGTCGATGCGCCGCTCGCCTCCTTGCTGCTCTTCCCGCTCGCGAACGACGCGGAGCCGTCCTCGCTCGCGCTGCGCGCGAGCGAGCACTACTCGTTGCTGCGTGGCACCGTGCACGACGCCCTGGGGGAGCCTGTCGGCCGAATCCCGATCGAGCTCCGCCGCGGGGCACCTCGAGCGCGTTCGCCCTTCGTGTCGTTCGATCGAGCAGAGCTCGTGCTCGACGAGCAGAGTCGATTCACGGCCTGGGCGCCCAGCGCGCCGCGACGGATCGAGGCTCGCGAGCATGCGATCTACTTGCTCGACGAGCCCGAGATCGATGCACAGGGCAACGTCCGTCCGGCGTGGCGCGAGAAGTTGAGCAAGATCGAGCTCCGCGACTATCCGCTCGAAGATCGCGAGACCTACTTCGAGCTCGGAACTCCCGATCCGGCGGGCTTCGTGCGCGAGCTCGGTGTGCTGCGCCTGGGCTACGGTCCGTGCATCGTCGCAGGGCGAGTGTTGTGGGAGACCGGCGAGGCGGTCGACAGGCCCGAGCTCAAGCTCGCCACGCGGGCGACCTCGCGCCAAACCGGCGACTTCGAGGTCCTACGCGTCGACGAGCAAGGGCGCTTCCGTCGCCTCGGCATTCCCGGACGCGAGACCTTGGAGCTCCTCGTACGCGCTCCCGGGATGACCAGCACCGCGCGTTTCCCTGTGGAGGCCGGGCGCCGCGACGTCGAGCTGCGTTTGCCGCATCGCGGCGCGCTCGCAGGTCGCGTGATCCTCGACGCGTGGGCGCCGATCGAGATCGTCGTGCGCGCGGCGAACGGCGAGGAGCTCGAAGCCAAGACCTCGGCGAACGGCGCGTTCGAAGTACCCGGCGTGCCGTTCGGAACCTGCGCGGTCGAGCTCCGCTCGGGCGGCGTGGCCCTGCAGCGCGTGGAGGGGATCGAGCTCGCGCAGCGCGGCATGGCCCACCCGGAGGCCCTGCGCGAGATCGACCTCCGACCGCACACGACGATCGTCCGGCTGGAGCTCCGGAACGCCCAGCGCCGAGCGCTGAAGAACCGGCGCTTCGAGCTCGTGGCGAGCACCAGCAGGTTCCATCTCCGGGGCTCCTCGCTCGACGACGGCTCCTGCGCCCTGGTCTTGCCACGCGGGATCGAGCGCGCAGAGCTCCGCGTCGAGGGTTTCCGCGCGCAGGAGCTGCCGCTCGATCAGGCGCGGATCGCCGTCGAGCTGATCGCCGCGCGCTGAGGGGCGGAGCTTTCCTCGGGCGGCGGCGCGGTTGACGCCATCGCCGCGCGCCCGTGGAATGTCGCGCTCTTCCGCGGGGGCCAGCCGACCGATCGACCCGCGCCCATGAGTTCGAGGCGATGTCGCTCCGTCTGCACGATGTCCGTTACCGCGCGGGCGGCCAGGAGATCCTCCGAGGGGTCTCGCTCCACGCCCGCCGCGGCGAGGTCTATGGTTTCCTCGGTCACAACGGGGCGGGCAAGACCACGGCAATGCGCCTCGTGCTCGGCCTGCTGCGGCCGGCTTCGGGCGCGATCGAGGTCGATGGCTTCGACGCCGCGCGCCATCCGCGGGAGGCGCGCGCGCGCCTCGGCGGGCTGATCGAAGCGCCGGGCTTCTACCGCGAGTGGAGCGGGATCGCGAACCTGCGCGCGTTCGCGCGGCTCCGCGGCCTCGGACGGCGCGAGGCGCTCCGCGAAGCGCAGCGCTGCTTCGAGCGCGTGGGCCTCGCCTACGCCGGTCGAAAGCGCTTCGGCGTCTACAGCCAGGGCATGCGTCAGCGCCTCGGCATCGCGCAGGCCCTCCTCGGCGCGCCGCCGTATCTCCTGCTCGACGAGCCGACGAACGGGCTCGATCCCGAGGCGATCCACGAGCTGAAGCTCCTCTTGCGGAGCCTCGCGGTCGACGACGGCTGCGCCGTCGTGCTCTCCTCGCACCAGCTCGCCGAGGTGCAAGGGCTCTGCCATCGCGTGGGGATCCTGCGCCAGGGCGAGATGTTGGTGGAGGACGAGGTCGCGGCCCTCGCGAGCGCGGTCGATTCTCGCTGGACGCTGCGCGCCGAGGACGAATCCGCGGCGCTCGTCGCGCTCCGCGCACAGCACCTGCCCGCGGAGGTCGATCGCGAGCAGGGGATCCTGCTCACGATCGGCGAGCGACGTCCGAGCGCCGTGCTGCGTTCCCTCGTCGAAGCGGGCGTCGCGGTGCAGAGCTTCGCGCCGCGCCCGATCACGCTCGAGAGCGTCTATCTCCGCGCGACGCACGGCGAGCTGCGGCGTGTGCCGAGCTCCGAGCCGCCAAGAGGCTTGCCCGATCCGGGAGAACGCCGCGCGGATGCGTTCGGAACTCTCCGCGTGCTGCGTCACGAGCTCTCGCGCTCGGCGAGCCCGCGCCATCTGCTCTTCGTCGCGGCGCTGCCGTGCACCATCGCGGTGCTGAGCGTCTGGCAGCG
Organism: Planctomycetota bacterium; assembly: GCA_016719295.1. Classification (GTDB taxonomy): domain Bacteria; phylum Planctomycetota; class UBA1135; order UBA1135; family JADKAF01; genus JADKAF01. Next base: position 2,239,813 of record JADKAF010000001.1, on the reverse strand, counting down.
CGCGCACGCGAGCGCCAAGGACGCCGCCGAGGTCGCGCAGGGCTCGCTCGCCTCGGCGACGCAGGCGACCGCGTTCGAGGCGTTCGGGCTCGCGCTCACCGCGGCGCTGCCGTGGCTCGCGCTCGTGCTCGCGCTGCAAGCGAGCCAGGTGCTCGCGGGCGAGGCCTCGCGCGGCACGCTGCGCACGCTCGCTCAGCAGCCGCTCGCGCGCCTCGAGCTGGGGCTCGGCAAGCTGCTCGGCGTCCTCTTCGCGCTCGTCTCCAGCACGGCGATGGTGATGGGCTGCGCCATGGCGGCCGCGGCGCACTGGTTCGACTTCGGCGACCTGGTCGAGGTCCTGCCGAACGGCCAGAACTACGCGCTGCGCACCGCCGAGGAGGTCTGGCCGGAGTGGCGGCGCATCGCGCTGCTCCCGCTCTTCCCGCTGCTCGTCCACTCGCTCGCCGGCTTCGGTGCGTCGGTGCTCTTCCGCGGCGCCGTGGCCGCTCTCGTGGCGTCGCTCGGCGCCTGGCTCGTCTTCGACCTGGGCTGGGGCTTCGCGCGCGATGCCGCCGTCGAGGCCTGGTGGCCGACCACCTACGGTCCGCGGCTCTCGGGCGATGTCTCCGAGCTGCGCCGCTACCTCGACTTCGCGCAGGGCGCCAGCACGCTCGCCTTCCATTACGCCGCGACGGCCCTGCAAGCGCCGCTCGCCTGGGCCGGCGCGCTGGCCGCACTCGCGCTCGCCGCCTTTCACCGGAGATCGATTCCGTGAGAACGCTCTGCCCTCTGCTCTTGGCCGCGGCCGCGTTGCTCGGCGCGTGCAGCTTCGATCTGCCGCGCGAGGCGCCGCCGCTCGCCGACATCGAGGAGCCGCTGGCGCTGCGCGACGCGCCGCGTGACGACGAGCAGCGCTCGTCGCTCGCCTTCGGCGTCTTCACCGGCGCCACGATGCAGGTCGCGCAGAACCGGCTCGACCAGCGCGACGAGGAGAGCGAGGGGCTGCGCATCGAGCGCATCGTCGAGAACTCGCCCGCCGACGCCGCGGGGCTCGCGGTGGGGGACTTGGTCTTCGAGGTCTCCATCGCGGGCGGCAAGCGCGTCGAGCTCGCGTGGCCCAGCGAGTGGCGTGCTCTCGAGCTCGAAGCGAGCGCGGGGGTGCCGTGGACGGTGCGCTTCGATCGCGCGGGCGAGGAGCGCGAGGTGGCGCTGGTGCCCGTGCCGCGGGTGCGGCCCGCGGAGGCTCCGGTGGTCGAGCACTTCCGCGAGGAGCAGCACGTGGGTGTCGTGTTCCGCACGGCGACCGAGGTCGAAGCGCGCGCCACAGGCCTGGCTCCCGGCGGCGGCGCCGTGGTGATCGGCCTCTCGCGGAGCTCGCCGTGGCGAGAGGCCGGCGTGCGCTTCGGCGATCTGCTGGTCGCCATCGACGGGCGGCGCATCGCGCACCCGCAGGTCGCCCTCGACGAGCTGCGCCGCGCGGGTGAGGAGAACCGCTCGGTCGAGCTCGAGCTCTTCCGCGCGGGTCGTCCCCTCGAGCTCAGCGCGCTCTCCAGCGTGCGCTTCGAGGAGGTCTACGACCTCTCGATCCCGCTGCTCTACTCCTTCGAGCGCGAGCGTGGCCGCATCGAGCACTCGTTCCTCCTCGGCCTCGTCGGCCACGAGGCGAACGAAGTCGCTTATTCCTGGCGCTTCCTCTGGCTCCTCACGTTCCGCGGCGGTCAGGCGGACCGCCTGGTGGAGGTCGACCGATGAGCTCGAGCTCCTCCCGCTACGCGCGCGCGCTGGCGCGCCCGCTCTCTCTGCTCGCGCTCGCCTCCGCGCCGCTCGCGGCACAGCAGCGCGAGTTCGCGCAGACGACGACGCTCCAGCTCCCCGAAGAGCAGCGCCTCCGCGGCGTGCTGGCCGGCGACATCGATGGCGATGGTCGCTCCGATCTCGTGCTGCTCGCGGTGCAGAAGGGCGACAGCTTCGTCCGCGCTCTGCGAATCTACCTCCGGCGCGACGAAACCGCCCCGTTCCGCGGGACCCCCGACCAAGAGATCGAAGTCCCCGAGGATGCCGTGGCCTGGGCGTGCGGTGACGTGCACGCGGATCCCGGCGAGGAGCTGCTGCTCTTCACCGCGACGGGTGCCTATGCGCTGCGTTGGAAGGCGAGCGAAGCGGAGCGCTTCGTCCCGCTCTTCGCGTGCGACTTCCTCTGGCAGCTCCCGCAGCCGCGACGCCTGCATCTCTGGCAGCGGGGCCTCGTCGATCTCGATCGCGACGGCGACCTCGATCTCTGGGTGCCTGAGCCGGAGGGCTTCCGCTTGGCCTTCCAAGATCGCGACGCGAGCGGTGTGCATTTCCACCGCGGCGCGCGGCTCGATCTCCCGATCGAGGCGCGCGCGGTGAAGAAGCAAGGCAAGGTGCGCTCGATGCGCGTCGGCGGACGCGTGCAGTTCCGCCTCGACAGCTCGATCTTCGGCATCTCGCCGCTGCTCGATCTCAAGACCGCGCTGCCGACGCCGAGCTTCGTCGACTTCGACGGCGACCAGGACCTCGACGTCGTGGCTCAGACCGAGCGCCACGTGCACGTCTGGGTGCAAGAGGTCCAGGGCTGGCGCGCGCAGGAGGAGAGCGCGGTCGTGCCCCCGACGCTGCGCTTCGACGCGCCGGTCCCGATGGACGACGAGCGACGCACGGACTGGTTCTACAGCACACGCGTGCGCGACCTCGATCAGGACGGGCGCGCCGACGCGGTGGTGATCTACGGCGATCAGAAGGCCGAGGACTTCCGCTCCCTCGCGCAGGTCTTCGTGAACGGACGCGGCAACGGCGCCGCGGCGAAGACCGCTGAGGCGCCGCTCTTCGGCCCGAAGGGCTACCCCGATCAGCTCCTCGCCATCAACGGCTACCTGGTGAACCCGCGCTTCGAGGACGTCGATGGCGACAAGCACGACGACTTCGCGCTGCTCTCCCTGCGCTTCGACTTCTCCGACGCGATGCGCGCGAGCGGCTCGCTCGACGTCGATCTCTTCCTCTTCCGCGGGAAGGGCGGCACCTTCTCCAAGGAGCCCGATCTCGCGCATCGCCTCACCGTGAAGGGCGAGACGATGCGCGGCGGCGGCGCGCAGATGGAGCTCCGCTTCTGCGGGGACCTCACCGGTGACGGCGTGCGCGAGCTCCTCGTCCGCGATCGCTCGGAGCACCTCGCGATCTACTGGGTGCGCTCGCGCCGCGGCGCGCTGGAGGTGCTGCCGCAGGCCCTCTGGGAGATGAAGCTCGACGAGGACGCCGAGCTCCTGCTCCTCGATCGCACCGGCCAGCGCCAGGAGCTCGCGATCCTCGAGGAAGGCCAGCTCTTGCACGTGAGGTTCCCGTGAGCGCTTCCTTCCGTCTCGGCGCGGCGCGGCTCGCCTGCCTCGCGCTCGCGTGCTCTCCGCTGGCAGCGCAGTCCCCGCTGCAGCTCCACCTCCTCGGCTCCCTCGAGCCCGAGCCGCTCTTCGTCGAGCTGCGCGCGATCGACTTCGAGGGCGACGGGCGGTGCGAGCTGCTCTGCGTGGGCGAGGACGGGCGCATCGGCATCTTCGGCGTCGGCGGGGACAGTGCGCTCGCCGCGCGCGGTCCGTGGTCGGCGCTGCCGCAGCCGCGCCAGTCGCTGCTCGCGATCGCGGCCTTCGAGAAGGGCTCCGCCCGACAGGACCTCGTCGTCGCGGCGCCCGCGGGCATCTCGCTCTGGCGTCCGCGCGAGGACGGTTCTCTCGCGCCGCAGGTCGAGTCGCTCGCGCGGCGCGCGAAGTTCCGCCTGCGCACGGAGCGCCCGCGCTTCTCGCCCTTCGTGCTCGATCTCGACGGCGACGAGAGAGCGGATCTGGTGCTGCCGCAGGGGTGGATGTGCGAGCTCTGGATGCGCGAGGCGGGCGAAGGCGAAGCGCGCTGGAAACGCCAAGCCGAGATCCCCCTCGAGCTGGAGACGGAGATCGCGCTGGGTACCGAGCTGCTCTCCGATCAGCTCCTCGCGAGCTACCGCGTGCCCGCGCTAGACATCCAGGATCTGAACGGCGACGGCCGGAAGGACCTGCTCGTCGCGAGCGGGCGGAAGCGCGCCTACCACCTGCAGACCGCCGCGGGCGAGCTCCCCGCGAAGCCCGATCTCGAGCTCGATCTCGACACCTTCCGCGACACGACGCCCGAGGGCGGGATCCGGCTCGGGCGCACGCTCCAAGGCGCGAAGGAGTCGCAGCTCGACCAGCGCGATCTGAACGGCGACGGAAGACCGGACCACGTGATCGCGCACCTGCGCAAGATCTGGGTCTTCCACGCTGCCGAGAGCGGGCCGCAGTTCACCGAGCCGGCGCAGATCCTGCGCGTCGCCGAGGACGTGACCTGGCAGGAGGTCGTGCACCTCGACGACGACCGCTGGCCCGACCTGGCCCTGATGCGCGTGGAGGTGCCGACGGCGGCGGCGATCCTGCGCGGGCTCTTTGCCGAGATGGCGATCGCGGTGAAGGTCCTCGACTATCCCGGCAGCGAGGGCGGCAAGTTCGCGACGCTGCCGCGGCGGACGCGCGACCTCGTGCTGCGCATCCCGCCGCTCCTCGGCTTGCTGAAGGACTTCACGAAGTACATCCAGCGGCTCGAGACCGAGGCCTCGCGCTCGCGCGTCAGCGCCGAGGGCGACCTCGACGGCGATGGCGCCGGCGATCTCGCGATGGTGACCGAGGACGGCACCGCCCTCGAGATCTGGCTCGGCGTCGAGCCGGCGCTGCCGGGGCGCGAGCGCATGGACGCGTTCTTCCGGCGCGTGCTCTTCGAGGAGAGCGATCCCGAGTGGACCATCGAGCGCTTGCTGGCCCTCTTCGGCGACTTCCTCGCCAGCCGCGCCCTCGAGCTCACGAAGGGGCGCGCTCCTGCGCTGCGCTACGAGCTGCGCTCGCCGGCCGAGCTCACGACGCCGGAGCTCGCGCTGATGCCGCTCGATGAGCAACCCGGCGCGGAGCTCGTCTTGAGCTACCGGCGTATCGGCAGCCTCGGGAGCACGGTGATCGACGTCCTCTGCTTGCGACGATGATCCCCGCGATCGGCCGCCACTTTGGGTCGACGCGCGGCCTGGGCTCTGGATCGCGGGGCAAGCTCGGCGCCCTGCCGGACTCCGAGTCGGCCGAGGTGCGGGCTGCTAGCCGAGCAGATCGGGCTGGCGCGGGGACTGGCCCTCGAGCTCGCTGAGCTCTCGTCCGAGGTCGCGCTCCGAGGCGACGTAGAGGTATTCCACGTTGCGCAGGTGGCTCACGCGGCCGACCTTCTGCCCGGACGGATTGTAGATGCCGATCTGCGCGCCGACGTAGCGCTTGTAGTCGACGGGGATCGTGAGGACCTTGGCGTTGCCGCCCCAGAGGCTGGAGAGCAGCTGCTCCATCTGGCCGCGCTCGATGTAGCCCTCGTTGTTGAAGGAGGCCACGACGGTATGGGCCGTCGTGGCTCGCAGCACGGCGCTGAGCGCGTCCAGGATGCGCGGGCGCGAGTTGAAGACGCTGCGCCGCTCGCGGCAGTCCACGCGCTTGCAAGCGACGCCGTACACCGGCGTTCGATCCCAGCGCACGAGCGATTCCCAGATGTGGTAGTTGCCGAGGTAGGAGTGCTGGTTGTACGGCGGATCGAGGTAGAGCAGATCGCCCTCGAGCGCGCGCGCCGCGTCGAGCGCCTCGAGGCAATGGGCCTGGCCTTTGCCATGACGCGCTCGCGGCAGGACTTCGGGCATGCGGAGCTCGAGGTCCTTCTCCGCGCGAGGCGCCCATTGCTTCAGGTAGGCCATCTGGACGCCCGTCGTCGAGTCGACGCGATCCGCGGCTTCCATCAGGGAGACGAGCAGGACCGCCTCCAGCTCGGGTTCGAGCGCGAGCTCCTCGATCGCGTCGCGGATCGCATCGATGCGCGCGCCGTTCTTGGGGTGGAAAAAGCGCGAGGCGACGCAGTAGGTCTCCGTGAAGTAGCCCGGCTTTCCCGGGAGCGCTTGCAGCTCGGCTAGGAGCGCCTCGGCTCGGGGGACCACGTCCTCGCGGTCCGCCTGGACGTAGCACTGAGCCAAGCGCTGCGCATAGGCGTTGTGATCGTTGGAGAGCACGCGAAAGCCGCTGCGCTTCAGCGCATGTCCCACGCGCGAGGTCCCCGAGAAGAGATCCACGACCGTGCGGACCGAGGGAATGCTGCGGACGACCCGCAGGAGGAGCGGAACGAGGGTTCGCTTCGATCCCAGGTACTTGATCATGAGCGGAGGTCGTTGCCGTCGGGGAGCGCAGCCGCGAGACGCTGCACGGAGCTCAAGAGCTCCGCCGCCGCGGAAGTGTAGGTCATCCGGAGGCAGGAGAAGTCTCGGCGCCGATCCGAGCGCAGCGGGGAGCGCGGGTGGTGCTCGCTGCGGCGGGCGGACGTGCCCTTCGCGATTCCCTCTCGTGCGCCTCGGGCGCCGCTGGTCGCGACCTCGAGGTCCAGGAGCAAGGGGATGGAGGTCGGCCGTGAGCTGACAGCCTGCGGAAGGAGTCACTCGGGCTGGAGAACGCGCCTCGGTCGCCTCGCCATCGTTGCCGGAACCTAGCTGAAACACCCGTTTCAGCGCCGGTTCCTGCGCCTCGCCGAGACGACGGATGCATCGTTCCCAGGCTCGAAGCACTGCTTCGATCGTCAGCTAGGTGCCTCGTCGAGCCCGCGCCAAGAGCGCCGGCACGGGAGCGCTGCGCTCTCGCCTTCGCCCTCGAGGTCCTCACCCGGTGATAGTAGTGCTCCCTTTCTCCGGGGCTGCCGCGCCGGCGCCAGGCGCTCGCAGCGCGGTGATTCTCACGCCTCGGCTCTGCCACCGGCGGGCATGGCCGTCCTCCTCCCGATGCGCTTCTCGGATCGACTGATCTCGGTGTTCGGCTCGCCCGAGGCGGAGCTCTCCGACGCACGCGTCGCGGGCACGCTGCGCGGCTCGCGCATCGAAGGCGTGGCCTACGCGCTGATGGTAGGTCTCGCGGAGACCTACTTCCTCGCCGCCGCGATCTACCTCGGCGCCTCGAGATTCGAGCAAGGGCTCATGGCGGCCCTCCCGCTCTGCGCCGGCTCGCTCGGACCGCTCCTCGTGCTGCGTCTGCTGGGGAGTTTTCCACAGCGCCGACGGGTCGTCGCCGGCGGCGCGGCCACACAGGTCGGGCTGCTCCTCTTCCTCGCCTTGGGCAACCTCGGCGGCTGGCTCGACGTGTCGATGCTGATCGCCGCTTCGTGCCTGCATCAGGTCTGCGCGCAGGGGACCGGCGCCGCGTGGGGCTCGTGGTTCGGCGACCTCGTGCCGACCGAGCTCCGCGGGCGCTACTTCGCGGCGCGCAATCGCGGGGTCCACGCCGGGATCTTCCTCGGGCTCCTGGCGGGCGGCGCCTTGCTCGGCGCGCTGGAGCCGGGAGGCGCCGGTGGTGGGATCCCGAGCGGGCCGAGCCTCGGCTTCGCCTTGCTCTTCGGCCTCGCCGGGCTCTCCCGCGCGCTCTCCTGCGTGCAGCTCCTGCGGGCCCACGAGCCGCGTTACCGCGGGCTTCCGGCGCCACGGGCGGCGCTGCGCTTCCTGCGCACGGAGCGCGGCGCCGCGGCGCGGACGGTGCTGCTGCCCGTCGCCGCGCTCTACTTCACCGTCTACCTGGCCTCGCCTTACTTCACCCCCTTCATGCTGGAGGAGCTCGGCTTCAGCTTCCTCGAGTACATGCTGGCGACCGCGGCGGTCTCGGCGCTCAAGGTCTTCGCGCTGCCGTTCTGGGGCCGCGCGATCGATCTGCGCGGACCGCGCGCGGCGTGCGCGTTGGCCGGCGTGCTGCTGGCGCTGGTCCCGCTGCCTTGGCTGTGGGCGGAGGGCTTGGGGTGGGTGATCTTCGCGCAGGCGTTCTCGGGCTCCTGCTGGTCGGGCTTCGAGGTCTCGCACTTCGCCGTGCTCCTCGAGTCGAGCTATCGCCGCACGCGGCCCTACATCCTGGCGGCGTCCAGCATGCTGAACGGCCTGGCGCAGATCACCGGGAGCCTCTGCGGTGCGCTCCTCGTCGAGCGCTGGCTACACGACCTGCGGCTGCTCTTCGCGCTCAGCGTCGCGGTGCGGCTCTCCACCGCTCTCGCGCTCGCGCGGACCCTCGCGATGCACGCGCGGAGTTTTCCACAGCGCGGCCTTTTGTTGAGAAGTCCGGGCTCTCGCGATGCGCGCGACGACGATGCACGCGACGCGCGCGAAGAAGATGCGAGAGAATCCGAGCGAGCCGGTTGACACCACATCCACGGGATTTACTTTCCTCGCCAATCCGGGTGCTCATCGCGCCGCTGAGTTCGATCCGCCGTGATCGACGACGCGATCCGAGTTTCGCCTCAGCCCGGAAGGTGTCTCTCTAGGGACGCCAGGAGCCGGTCTCCCAATGACCGCCGACTCGTCGCGGCTCTCCGCCGCGTTCGCCCCCGCGAGCTACGCGGAGGCTTCGTCCTCTGCTTCTTCGGCTCGCGCCGAAGATCCTTTCCCAGATACCAGCTCCTCCCGGAGCGCCGCCCCCCTGGGCAGCGCGGTCGCCTCGCCGAACGGCGAGCCGGCCTCCGGGAGGATCGCGACGCAAGCCGTGGAGTCGAGCCGCGAGAGTGGCAACCACGGTGCGGGCGTCGTGTTGACCCTGCCGACACCTCGCGCTCGCGCCCAGCGGCGCTTCGTGATCGGCGACGGGGTGCGCGCCTTCCGGCGCCAGCACTTCCCGGGCGTCGTCGACGCCGAATGGAACGACTGGAAGTGGCAGCTCCGCAACCGCGTCCGGGAGCTCGGCATGCTGGAGCGCATGCTGGTGCTCAGCGACGACGAGCGCAGCGCCGTGCGATCCCTGGGGGATCGCCTGCCGGTCGGCATCACGCCCTATTACGCCTCGCTGCTGAACCGCGTCGAGCCGGAGTCTGGGCTCCGGAAGACGATGGTGCCGGTGGCGCAGGAGTTCTCGTTCACGAAGGGCGAGGAGGCCGATCCGCTCCACGAAGACGGCGACATGCCGGTCGAGGGGCTCGTGCACCGCTACCCCGACCGCGTGCTGTTCCTGGTGACGAGCTTCTGCGCGGTCTACTGCCGCTACTGCACGCGCTCGCGTCTGGTGGGCAAGACCGGGGAGTACCACTTCAACCAGGCGCAGTTCCAGAAGGCGATCGACTACATCGCCGCACACCCCGAGATCCGCGACGTGCTGATCTCCGGCGGTGACCCGCTGACGATGGGGGACGATCGCCTGGAGTGGCTGCTGCGGAGCCTCCGCAACATCCCGCATGTCGAGTTCGTGCGCATCGGCTCGAAGGTTCCCGCCTCGCTGCCGCAGCGCATCACCCCCGAGTTCGTGCGCATGCTGCGCCGCTACCATCCGCTGTGGATGAGCGTGCACTTCATGCACCCGGACGAGATCACGCCGGAGGTCGCGCAGGCCTGCGGTCGTCTCGCCGACGCGGGCATCCCGCTCGGCAGCCAGACGGTGCTGACGGCGGGCGTCAACGACGACCCGGCGATCATGAAGCGGCTCATGCACGGGCTCCTCAAGATCCGCGTGCGGCCGTACTACATCTACCAGTGCGATCCGATCCCGGGCTCGGCGCACTTCCGCACCCCCGTCGAGAAGGGCCTGGAGATCATCGAGGCGCTGCGCGGTCACACGACCGGTTACGCAGTTCCGAGCTTCGTGATCGACGCGCCCGGCGGCGGCGGCAAGATCCCGCTCGCGCCGAGCTACGTCGTCGGTCGCGAAGGCGATGATCTCCTGATCCGCAACTACGCGGGGGAGACGTATCGTTACCCGGACCCGGTCGGCGGCCCTTCCAAGGTCGCCGTGGAAGCCGCGCCTGCGACGAGCTAGCGGGGCTGCGCCCAGCACCGCTAGCATGTTTGGCTGGTTCGACGACTGACGTCGTCGAGACACGAGTCCTTGGGTTCGACCTCGACTCAAGTGCAGCGACTTCTGCGACCCAAGGACTCTAGCGCGAGGCGTCGATCCATGACTGCTGAGACTCTGCATCCGTGCGCTCGCTGCGCACGGATGCAGCGCACCTGCTGCCAGCGCGCCGAGATCCTGGTGACCACAGCGGACGTGCGGCGCATCGCAGCGCACACCGGCGAGAACGGCGCCGAAGGCGGCGCGTTCGTCGAGCGCCGCGCTCCCGCGGACGCCTCCTACGTAGAGGACGATCCCGACGATCCGCGTTGGAAGCTGCTGACGGTGGCGGCTGACGGCACGCGCCGCATGCTGAAGCAGAAGGCCGACGGCGATTGCGTGTTCCTCGGCGCGGCGGGCTGCGTGCTCCCGACCGACGTGCGCCCACTCGTCTGTCGCCTCTATCCCTGGTCCTACGACCAGCGCGGCCTCCTCGGCGAGGATGCCGACTACTGCCCGAAGACGGCTCTGCAGCCGCCGCAAGGGCGCATGGCGCTGCTCCTCGACATCCCCGTAGGGATCGCCGAGGGGTGGCGCTCGCAGCTCTACGCCGAGCTCGAGAGCGACCTGCGCTCTCGCTAGCCGCCGCGCACCGGCGCAGCAGGGGCGCCAAGTTCGGAGGCGCCAAGCCAGAAGGGAACGACCGATGCGCATCGCGCTGACCTACGACCTCCGCGAGGACTACCGCGCGCTGGGCTTCGCCGAGCACGAAGTGGCGGAGTTCGACCGCCGCGACACGATCGACAGCCTGGAGGACGCGATCCGCGCCGCCGGGCACGAGGTCGTGCGCGTAGGCCACGCGCAGGCGCTCGCCGCGGCCTTGCTCGCGGGCGAGCGCTGGGACCTCGTGTTCAACATCTGCGAGAGCCTCTACGGCTTCGGGCGCGAGTCGCTGGTGCCCGCGCTCTGCGAGCATTTCCGGATCCCGACGGTGTTCTCGGATCCGCTCGTGTGCGCGTTGACGCTGCACAAGGTGATGGCGAAGCGCGTGCTCCGCGATCAAGGCGTACCGACCACCGACTTCCGCGAGGTGACCTGCCTCGCCGATCTCGCGCGCGTCGATCTCCCGTTCCCGCTCTTCTGCAAGCCGGTCGCGGAGGGCTCGAGCAAAGGCGTGGCCCTCACCTCGAAGGTCCGCAACGCCACCGAGCTCGAGCGCACCTGCAGCGACCTGCTCGCGCGCTATCGCCAGCCGGTGCTGGTCGAGCCTTTCCTCGCGGGGCGGGAGTTCACGGTCGGCATCCTCGGGACGGGCGAGAAGGCGCGTTCACTCGGCGCTCTCGAGGTCGTGCTGAAGGCCAGCGCCGAGGCCGAGATCTACACCTACGCGAACAAGGAGGACTGCGAGATCCACGTGCGCTACCTCGTCGCCCGCGATGAGCTTGCCGAGCGCGCGTGCGCGATCGCCGTGCAGGCGTGGCGCGCGCTGGGCTGCCGCGACGGCGGTCGCGTCGATCTCCGCGCCGATGGTGCGGGCCGCCTGCAGGTGCTGGAGGCGAACCCGCTCCCCGGCCTGCACCCCGAGCACTCCGACCTGCCGATCCTCTGCTCGCAGATCGGCCTGCCGTACCGCCGACTCATCGCCGAGATCCTGGAGAGCGCGATCGCGCGTATCGAAGCGACACGCTCTCTCTCGTGCGAGGTGGCAGGCGCGTGCGGGTCCTGATCCTCTACGACGCGCCGCGCGCGGGCTCGCGCACCGACGAGCTGGACGCGCTGGAGCAGGCGCGCGTCGTCGGCGGCGCGCTGTCCGAGCTCGGGCACGAGGTGCACAGCTTCGGCGTCGGCCTCGACCTCTCGGCCCTCGAGCGGGAGATCGAGCGCGCGCGTCCCGAGCTCGCGTTCAACCTGGTCGAGTCGCTGGCCGGTCACGGTCGACTCATCGCGGTCGTGCCGCAGCTCCTGGACGCCTTCGGCGTGCCGTACGTGGGTTGCCCCGCCTCCGCGATCCACGCGACCTCGGGGAAGCTGCTCGCGAAGGAGCGCCTGCATGACGCGGGGCTGCCGACGCCGGCCTGGGTCTCGGAGCGCGATCTCGCGCACGGCGCGGGCGGGGTCGAGTTCCCCGACACCTGGATCGTGAAGTCCGTGTGGGAGCACGCCTCGGTCGGGCTCGACGAGGACTCCGTGCGGAACTTCGCGAGCGCGGACGAGCTCGCGAACGAGCTCGCGCGACGCCGCAGCTCGCTCGGCGGCGAGGGCTTCGCCGAGCTCTACGTCGAGGGACGCGAGTTCAACCTGGCGCTGCTCGGCAACGCGGGCGGCGAGCCCGAGGTGCTGCCGCACGCGGAGATCGTCTTCGAGGGCTACGGCAGCTCGAAGCGCCGCGTGGTCGGCTGGCGCGCGAAGTGGGATCCCGAGAGCTACGAGTATCACCACACGCCGCGGCGCTTCGACTTCCCCGCGAGCGACGGGGCGCTCCTGCGCGAGATCGGGCAGCTCGCGAAAGCGTGTTGGGCGCTTTTCGACCTCCACGGCTGGGCCCGCGTCGATTTCCGGGTCGACGCGGCGGGGCGGCCGTGGATCCTGGAGATCAACACGAACCCCTGCCTCTCGCCCGACGCGGGCTTTGCCGCGGCGCTCGAGAGAGCGGGGATCCCCTTCCGCGCGGCGATCGCGCGGATCGTCTCCGATCTGCCCTGAGAGGCTGAGCAGAAATCGATGATACAGCCTCTCAGATGCTTGCTGGCGCAGCGCCTGGCGGCGCTGCAGCCCGTTCGTGAGCACCTCTTGCTCACTCTCTGAGCCTCGCGAGGAGGTCCCTCTAGTGTTCCGCATCCGTCAGATCACGGAGGCGGCGCTGCCCCTCGACCACCGCGAGCTCGAGGAAGTGCAGCGCATGCTGCGCGAGCGCTTCCCCGGCCTTTCGCAGGACGAGATCGATGCGCTGCCACGACGACTCGTCGATCCCCTCGCGCATCGGCTGCGGCTCCTGCTCCTCGTCGCGGATGATCTCCGGGGCAACCTGAAGGGCTTCGCGCTCCTCTCGCACGCGCCCGACCTCAACTTCTGGCTCCTCGACTTCGTGGCCGCCGGCAAGGGCGCCACGGGTGGAGGGATCGGCGGCGCGCTCTACGATCGCGTGCGCGAGATCGCGCGCGAAGCCGGAGGGATCGGGCTCTTCTTCGAGTGCCTCCCCGATGATCCCGAGGCCTGCTCCAACCCGGCGCTCGCGAAGGGCAACGCCGCGCGCCTGAGTTTCTACGAGCGCTTCGGTGCGCGTCCGATCATCGGCACCGGTTACGAAACGCCGCTCCAGCCGAGTGACAAAGATCTCCCGCACCTCGTCTTCGACGACCTCGGCAGCGGGCGACCGCTGCGGCGCGACGAGCTCCGCGCGGTGATCCGCGCGATCCTGGAGCGGAAGTACGCCCACCTCTGCCCGCCGGAATATGTGGAGCGCATCGTGGCCTCGGTGACGGAGGATCCCGTGCGCGTGCGTCCGCCGCGCTACCAGCGCTCCGCGTCCGCGGTCGCGCGCATCGTCGAGCCCACGGCGGAGCAGAGCATCGCGCTCGTCGTGAACGACCGCCACGACATCCATCACGTGAAGGAGCGCGGCTACGTCGAGGCGCCGGTGCGCGTGCGCTCGATCCTGGACGGTATCCTGCCCACGGGGCTCTTCGCGCGCGTCGAGCCGCGCGAGTGGCCGGAGAGCTGGATCCGCGCGGTGCACGACGACGCGCTCGTCGACTACCTGAAGCGCGCGAGTCGGAGTCTCCCCGAGGGGCGCTCGATCTATCCGTATGTCTTCCCGATCCGCAACGCGACGAAGCCGCCGAAGGACCTCGCGTACGGGGCGGGCTACTTCTGCATCGACACCTTCACGCCGATCAATCGCAACGCCTTCGACGCCGCGCGCCGCGCCGTGGACTGCGCTCTGACGGCAGCGGAAGCGGTACTGCACGATCAGCGCCTCGCCTACGCGCTCGTGCGCCCTCCCGGCCACCACGCGGAGCGCAAGGTCTTCGGCGGCTTCTGCTACTTCTGCAATGGCGGGATCGCGGCGCACTACCTCTCGCAGCACGGACGTGTGGCGATCCTGGACCTCGACTACCACCACGGAAACGGGCAGCAAGACATCTTCTTCGCGCGCGACGACGTCCTCACCGTCTCGATCCACGGACACCCGAGCTTCGCTTATCCCTTCTTCACCGGCTTCCCCGAGGAAGTCGGCGTGGGGCCGGGCGAGGGCTACAACTTGAACCTCCCGCTCCCCGAGCAGGTCGACGGCTCGCGCTTCCTGAAGGCCTTGGAGAAGGCGTTGGTGCGGATCGGCGTCCACGCGCCGCGCTTCCTCGTCGTCTCGCTCGGCTTCGACACCGCGAAGGGCGATCCCACCGGGAGCTGGTCGCTCGGCGTCGAGGACTTCGAGGCGATGGGCCGGCGCGTCGGGGCGCTCGGGCTCCGGACCCTCGTCGTCCAGGAAGGCGGCTACCGGACGACGACCTTGCGCACCGTGGCGCGTGCCTTCTTCCGCGGCCTGCATGCCGGCGCCTTCGCGCCGAAGAACTCGAGATGAACATCGACTCCGTCTGGCGCACCGACCCACGCCCCGCGGATGCGGCGGCGATCCGCGAGATCGTGGCTTCGACTGGCTTCTTCCACGGCTACGAGATCGACGTCGCCGTCGAGCTCGTCGACGAGCGTCTCGCGAAGGGGCTCGCCTCCGGCTACCACTTCCTCTTCTTCGCCGACGAAGAGGTCCCGAGCGCCTACGCGTGCTTCGGGCCCATCGCGTGCACCGAGGGAAGCTGGGATCTCTACTGGATCGCGGCGCACGCGAGCCGTCGCGGTCAAGGGCTCGGGAAGCGCTTGATGGCCGAGGTCGAGCAGCGCGTGCGCGCCGAAGGCGGCCGCGCGATCTGGATCGAGACCAGCTCGCGCGCGATCTACGAGCCGACGCGCGCGTTCTACTTGGCGTGCGGCTGCGTCGAGGCCGCGCGAATGAAGGACTTCTACGCGGCCGGCGACGACAAGGTCGTGTACGTGAAGACGCTGTAGGGGCAGCGCTCGCCAGCGCGAGCGCGGTTCTCGGGAGCGCAGGACGATGCTCAACCGAAAGAGAAGCGGCCATGGACCTCTCTTCTTCTTGCTCGCTTGCGGCGCGCTCGCCTCGAGCGCGCGCGCGCAGGGAGCGAAATGGGAGGAGGTGAAGAGCTGGCAGGTCGCGCTGAGCTTCCAGCTCACTTGCGAGCATGCGCGCGATGGCGGCGCGTCAGGCAGCGGACGCAGCGAGTCGTGGAAGATCCTGCGGCGCGTCGAAGGGCGCATCGATCTCGAGGGCCCGAGTCGCGGGATGGCGCTCGACGCCGATCCGACGGAGCTCGGCAAGTGGAAGCCGCCGGAGCCGCCGAAGAACCTCCGGGATCGCGCGGCGATGGAGCGCTACGCGAAGGAGCTGGAGGTCGCATCGGCGCGCTTCACCTCCGCCGTGCTGTGGCACCCGAAGTCCGATCGCTCGCGGCGCGAGCCCTTCGACGCGCACTCGAAGTCGACCTACTCGCTGCGCGCCGAGGACATGGGGGAAGGGGGTGTCATCTCCACCCATGTCGCGCAGGTCGTGGGCTTCGGTCGCGGCAGCGCCAGCGGCTCCGACCTGGCCTTGGAATGGGATCCCGCCGGGCAACGCCTGAAGCTCTCGTTTCCGTTCGCGTTCAGCTCGCGCGAGCCGTGGGTCCACGAGCAGCAGCGCTCGTGGACCGAGGACGAGCGCGGGCGGCGGAATGAGGAGCACTCGGAGCGAAAGCTGCCGTTCGCGGTCGATGCGTGGGAGCCGGTCGGCACGGCGAAGGCGCGGCGCGAAGGAACGGCGCCGAGCGCACCCAAGTTCGCTCCGCTCCTCCTCTCGCTCGCGGTCGGCGATCGCGTGCCGGGCGCCGTGCAACTGATCGAGCAGCGCGAAGTCGAGCTGCGGCTCGGAGGCACCGGCGATCCGATCCCGGCCCAGCTCTTCCTCCGCGCGACGCTGGTGCCGAAGCTGAAGGGGCCGCTCGAGGCGCGCATCGCGGCGCCCGCGAGCCTCCCGCGCGCGAGCGTGCTGCACTTCGACGCCGGCGGCTCGAAGGGCGAGATCACGAAGTACACCTGGACCTTCCGCGCCAGCGATCTGCCTGACGCGGAGCCCACGGTGCTCGAAGGCGCGAAGGTGAGCTTCACCGCGCTCGGCGACGTGCAGGCACTGCTCGAGGTGCGCGATGCGCAGCGCACCGATACGGCCCTGCACTTCGTGCACGTCGCGCCGCGGCCGGACTGGAAGACGAGCGTCTCGCACGCGGCGGGGGAGAAGCACGCGCTGGCGCAGCCGTTCCAAGGCAGCGAGCTCTACTTCGGCGCCAACCGCTGCACCTGCTCGCCGGAGCTCTCCCACTTCTTCCACGGCAACGGCGACGGGCCCGAGCTCTGGGTGGATACGGCGTTCTGGGTCGCGAAGGTCGACGATCAAGGTCCGTTCCGCGGCCGCTGGTACGTCGAGCGCGAGGATCTACGCCTCCAGCGCGAGACCTGGATCAACGCGCGCCTACTGCCGCCGAGCGGCGACATCTACCGCCTGAACCAAGCGCAGGGGACCGCGGCCGAGCTCGAGCGCCTCGTGCGCTCGATCCGCGCGCACGAGCGCCTGCACTCGGAGCTCATGGAGAAGGCGCTGCAGGCGATGCGCGATCCCGCGCAGGTCATCGAGGAGCTGAGCGACGACGAAGAAGAGCGCTTGAAGCTCTTCGTCGGGATGAAGATCCGCGAAGCGCAGGAGGAGCTGCACGCGGCGACCGCGGAGAGCCGGCTCCAGAGCGTCTTCTCGAGCGACGCGCGCTATCGGGAGTTCCAGCGCGGAGGGACAGTGCACACGGCGAGCGGGCCGAGGAGCTTCGAGTCGTTCACGCGGATCGGAGATGGCTAGCCCATCCGAACCCGCTCAGAGCCGGAAGAAGAGGAAGAAGTACGCATAGCAGGCGCCGATGCCGAAGGCGACGAAGAGCAGGCAGCCGACGAAGAAGCCCTGCACCTGCGCCTGACCGCGCGTACGAGGGTCTTGCTCGTCGCGCTCTCCCGGCTTCGCGCGCCACAGCGCGATCGCGGCGGCGACGCAGGCGATGGCGAGGGCCAGCGGCGCGAAGAGGAGGAGGGCGGCGTTGAAGTCCACGTGGTCGTTGCTGGTGCGAGAGAGGGGACGCTCGGGAGCGCTCGGCCGCCCGAGGCGCCGGCCCGCGGATCATGCGCGTCCAGGCTCAGAGCGTCCATGAGAGGAAGGGCCGTGCGAAGCAGCACCCGATCCCGAAGGCGATCCCCAGGAGGATCGCGAGGTCGAAGGACGGCACCGGTCGCAGCATCGCAGGCCGAGCTGCCGCCCTCAGCGCAGCAGCTGCGGTACGAGCGACACGTAGCAGGTGCCGATCCCGAACGCGATCAGCAGCAGGATCACGATGAAGAAGTCCCGGCAGCCTCCGGGAACGCCGCCTTCGCTGCTCCCCTCGGTGCGCGAGCCGCGCGAGAGTCGATAGGCACCCCAGATGGCGCCGAGGAAGATCGGCACGAAGACCAGCGAGAAGCTCAGCACGATGCGCATCAGCATCCCGTCGCCGTAGTCCTCTCCCGCGTTCGCTTGCAGAAACCCCAGGAGCTCTGGCACGGCGTACCTCCGCCCTTGCATCACAAGACGCGGGCCCGATGCTAGGGGCACCATGGCCGCACGCGAAAGACCCGATCTCTTCCACGGCGCGAATGGCCACTCGAGGACTCTGCGCGAACGCGACTCGTCCGCCGGGGCCCCCCTGTCCCTCGACCCGAGACCTGATACTCTCCTTCGCATGGACGCCCGAGCGACAAGAGTCACCGAGATCGCGAGGCTCAGCGCGCGCGAGCGCGTGCTGATCTCGAGGTTCCGACAAGGGGAGCCGCTCATGCAACCGGAGCCGGACAAGTTGGCCGCCCTCATCGACACGGCGCGAGCCTTGGAGGCTGGCGGCGTGCCCTATGCCTTGATCGGCGGCCTCGCCGTGGGCATCCACGCGGGGGTTCCGCGGGCCACGATCGATGTCGATGTGGCGGCAGATCTCGGCGGGGGAAGGGGCCGCGCGATCCAGGCGCTGGAGCGGGCCAGCTTCGCCAAGACGGGGGAGTTCGAACACAGCGTGAACTTCCGCCATGCGAGCGGCGAGCCGGTGCAACTGGCCTTCGATCCCGAGTTCGATCCCATGATCGCCCGAGCGGAGCGCTTGGATCTCGCCGGGACGAGCATCGCGATCGTCCGCAAAGAAGACTTGATCACCATGAAGCGGCGAGCTGCAGCCGATCCGACGCGTCGGAAGAGCAAGCGGCTGCGGGATGAGGCCGATGTCGAGTTGCTCCTGGGCGACGTTCCGGATCCCGACGAGGGTTGGTAGAGCGTCGTTCGCCCTCCAGAACTAGGGGCACCATGGCCGCACGCGAAAGACCCTATCTCTTCTACGGCGCGACGGAAGCGCTCTGCTCGACTTGTCTCCGCGTCGTCGAGGCGAAGGAGGTCATCGAGGGCGAGCGGGTCTATCTGCTGAAGCGCTGCCGCCTCCACGGCCCGGAGCGCGTGCTGGTCAGCGACGACGCGGCGTACTGGCGTCTCGGACGCGAGAAGTTCCTGAAGCCGCCGGAGCAGGTGGCGAAGGCGAACACCGGCTTCCGCTGGGGCTGCCCGTACGACTGCGGCATCTGCACCGAGCACGAGCAGCACGGGTGTCTGACCCTGCTCGAGGTGAACGATCACTGCAACCTGCGCTGCCCGACCTGCTACGCGGGCAGCGGGCCGGAGCGAGCGGAGCAGCGCTCGCTGGAGACCCTCGAGGCGATGCTCGATTGCATCGTGCGGAACGAGGTCGAGCCCGACATCGTGCAGATCTCGGGCGGCGAGCCGACGCTGCATCCGCGCTTCTTCGAGATCCTGGACGCCTGCAAGCGGCGGCCCATTCGGCACCTCATGCTGAACACGAACGGGATCCGCATCGCTCGCGAGGACGGCTTCGCGGAGCGGCTCGCGAGCTATGCCCCGGGCTTCGAGGTGTATCTCCAGTTCGACAGCTTGCGCGAAGGGGCGCTGCGGGAGCTGCGCGGTGCCGATCTCCGCGCGGTGCGCGCGCGCGCGCTGGAGCGCCTGAACGCGCTGAATCTCAGCACCACCTTGGTCGTGGTGGTCCGCCGCGGCACGAACGACGACGAGCTCGGCGAGCTCGTGCGCTTCGCCCTCGCGCAGCGCTGCGTCCGCGGCATCACCTTCCAGCCGGTGCAGGACGCGGGCCGCAACGACGGCTACGACGCGGCGGCGCATCGGCTGACGCTCTCCGAGGTGCGGCGGAAGATCCTCGCGCAGTGCTCGTGGTTCTCCCCGGCCGATCTCATCCCCGTGCCGTGCCATCCCGACAACCTCGCGATGGCCTACGCGCTGAAGCGCCCGAGCGAGGGCCTGCCGATCACGCCGCTCACGCGCTTGATGGATCCCGAGCTCTTGGTGAACGCGGGGCGGAACACCATCGCCTACGAGCGCGATGCAGAGATCCAGCGCGAGATGTTCCGCGCGTTCAGCACGGCGCACGGGCCGCAGAGCGCCGCGAGCGCGCTCGCGCGCCTGCTCTGCTGCCTGCCCGGCGTGCGCCTCGCGCGCGAGAACCCGCTGCGCTACGACGAGGTCTTCCGCATCGTCATCCTGAAGTTCCTCGACCGCTTCGACCTCGATCTCCGGAACGTGCGGAAGTCGTGCGTGCACATCGCGCATCCCGACGGCCGGCGCGTGATCCCCTTCGACACCTACAACCTCTTCTATCGCGACGAGCTCGAGAGCACTTTGCTCGCGCCGCTCCGCGCCGAGGTCGAAGGGGCGACGCCCGCGTGATCGGCTACGGCCTCTGCGTCGCGCTCGGCATCGCGCTCGCGCTCTGGGCCGCGCGTGCGCAGAGGCAGCGCAGCGGGCTCCCCGAGCGCACGCGCGCGGTGCTGCTCTACGCGGCGTGCGCCGGCGCGATCCTGGGAGCCTATCTCCTGCAGCTCCCCGCCGATCTCCTGGGCTGGGCCTGGCAGCCCGAGGGGCAGCGCGGCGATGCCTTGCCGCTCGGCGGTCGCACCGTGCTCGGCGGCCTCCTCGGCGGCTGGCTCGCGGTGGAGCTCGCGAAGCAGGGGCTCGGCTGGCGCAAGCCGACCGGAGACGGCTTCGCGTTGCCGCTCGCGATCGCTTTGGCCTTTGGCCGCGTGGGCTGCGCGTTCGCCGGCTGCTGCGCCGGAGAAGTGTGCGAGCCCGCGTGGTGGGCGCTGCGCGATGCGGAGGGGCTGCCGCGCATTCCCGTGCAGCTCGTCGAAGCGCTCTTCCACGCCGGCTTCGCGTTGCTCTTCTGGGCGCTCCGCGCGAGCGCACTGCTCGCCGATCGGCGCCTCGCGCTCTATCTAGCGCTCTACGCCGCGCTGCGCTTCGCCCTCGAGTTCGCGCGCGAGAACCCGCCGATCTCGCTCGGCCTCAGCTACTACCAGTTCCTCGCGCTGGCGCTCTTCGCGTTGGCCGGCGTCACCTTCGTCCGTCGCTCGCGGGGTCTCCCTCCTTCACCTTTGCACGCTTGAGCCGTAGGTGCCGCGTCCCGAGATGGAACGGCGGAGAGAGCGGGTTCGTCGCGGAGACGATCGCCATCGCGAGGGGCGTGCCTGTGCGGGAGGGCGATCCCGGGCTCGCGCTTGCCGTCCTCAGGGGAACCAGCTCTGGAAGCCGAGGAGCTGGAACGGCAGGAACGGCAGATCGACGATCAAGATCAGCGGTGTCAAGGCGAGCTTGGCCACGGGTCCCAGGTCATCGTCCTGCACTTGCTTCTCGAGGAGCGCGAGCCGCAGCATCGTGGCGAGGAGCGCTTCCTTCGGCGGCTCCTCGATCCAACGCGCGCGGCAGCTCAGCCGTCGCGTGATCACGGGTCCGTAGAGCGAAGGATAGCGGCGGCTCGGCCAGGAGAGCTCCGCGAGCGACCCGATCCGGCTCCCCTGCACGAGCTCGACGCGTCCAGGGCTGCCGTCCGCATGCTCGACCCAGGTCACGAGGGCGCGTTCTTCGTCGTCCAGGCGCGCGAGGGCCATGAGGGCCTCCGGGTCTTCCGCCCCCTCGAGGAGGAGCCACCGCTGCGCGGGTGAGCTCGGCAGCAAGCGTTGGGCTCGCTCGCGCGCGCTTGCGCTCGGCTCCAGAACGAGACCTCGCAGCGCGCCATCGGTGCCGAACCAAGCGTAGGTGGGGAGTGGCTCCTTCTCCAGCCACTCGTCGTTCGAAGAGCGCGCATCCTGCCAGAGGATGTAGGTGTTGCAGCCGCTGGCGAGCAGCGGGAGCGCGAGGGCTGCCGCGCCGAGCGCGCGGCGCAGGCCATAGGGGATGGGGCTCATCGCGCGTCCGGGGTGGGGCTCCGAGCGTGGAACGCGGCCGATCCTAGGCGATCCAAGGCTCGGGAGGGAGAGCGGCGCGCATGCGATGGCGCGACCGAGACGGCTTGGTTAGAACGACGCGCTTCCCACCGACCTCCGAGCGAGATCCCGATGCCTTCGATCCTCTCCCGGGCGGCCTTCGGCGCCGCGTTCCTGCTCCTGCCCCTCGCCGCCCATGCCGCGCGCTTCGACGAGGGCATGTGGCTCTTCAGCCATCCGCCGACGCAGCAGATCAAGGCGCGCTACGGCTTCGAGCTCACCCCGCAGTGGCTCGAGCACGTGCAGAAGTCGTGCGTGCGCGTCTCGACCGGCGGCTCGGGATCGATCGTCTCCGCCGACGGTCTGGTGATGACCAACCACCACGTGGCGAGCGACATCTTGGAGAAGCTCTCCTCGAAGGAGCGGAACCTCCTCGAGCTCGGCTTCTTCGCGAAGGAGCCGAAGGACGAGGAGCGCTGCCCGGATCTGCACCTCGACGTGCTGTGGAGCATCGACGACGTCACCGAGAGGGTCGAGAGCGCGGCCACGGGTCTCTCCACCGCCGAAGCGGGTGCGGCGCGTCGCAAGGCCATGACCGCGATCGAGGACGAGGCGAAGCAGGCGAATGGCCTGCACTGCGAGGTGGTGACGCTCTACCAGGGCGGTCGCTATCACCTCTATCAGTACAAGCGCTACACCGACGTGCGCCTCGTCTATGCGCCGGAGTCGCAGATCGCCTTCTACGGCGGCGACAACGACAACTTCGAGTACCCGCGCTTCTGCCTAGATGTGACGTTCTTCCGCATCTACGAGAACGACCAGCCGCTGAAGCCGCAGCACTTTCTCAAGTGGAGCGAGAAGGGCAGCGCTGCGGACGAGCTCGTCTTCGTCGCGGGCCATCCGGGCAGCACGCAGCGCCTCAACACCGTCGCGCACCTCCAGTACCTGCGCGACACCTTCGTCCCCGCCGCGCTGATGCGCTTGATGCGCCAAGAGGTCTGGCTGCAGACCTTCTCCGGCAAGAGCAGCGAACACGCGCGCGTCGCGAAGGGCGATCTCTTCTCCGTGCAGAACAGCCGCAAGGTCTACGTCGGGCGTCTCGCGGCGCTGCTCGATCCCCAGATCTTCGCCGCGAAGCAGGCCGAGGAGGACGCGCTGCGCGCGGCGATCGAGAAGAACCTCGAGTGGAAGTCGAAGTGGGGCGACGCCTGGGACCAGATCGCGCGAGCGGAGCTGACCGCGGCCGAGATCTACCGCCGCTACGCCGCGATCGGCGGGCCGAGCCTGAATCTCAACGCCGATCTGGCGCGCTTCGCGATGCTGATCGTGCGCATGAGCTCCGAGCTCGCGAAGCCGAGCAGCGAGCGTCTCCGCGAGTTCGGCGACGCCGCGCTGGAGCAGGTGCGCAGCGATCTCGCTTCTCCGGCACCCATCTATCCCGATCTCGAGGTGATGCGCTTGGAGAGCGCGCTCTCCTACCTCGCCGAGACCTTCGGCGCCTCGGATCCGATCGTGGTGGCGGCGCTCGCCGGCAAGTCCGCGCGCGCGCGCGCCGAAGAGTGCATCCTCGGTACGGAACTCCGCGATGTGGAGAAGCGCAAGGCCTTGGCGGAGGCGGGCGCCGAGGCGATCACTGCCTCGAACGATCCGCTGATCGTGCTCGTGCGCACGCTCGACCCGCATGCGCGCGCGCTGCGCAAGCGCATGGAGGACGAGGTCGTCTCCGTCGAGCGTCAGGCCTACGCCAAGATCTCGGCGGCGCGCTTCGCGGTGCAGGGCGAGAGCGTCTATCCCGACGCGACCTTCACGCTGCGCCTCACCTACGGAGCGGTGAAGGGCTACCAGGACGGCGGCAAGCCGATCGCGCCGTTCACCAGCTTCGCCGGTCTCTACGCCAAGGCCTCCGAGCGCAGCGGCGAGCCGGCGTACGCGCTGCCGAAGAGCTGGGCCGAGGTGCGTGAGAAGCTCGCTCTCAGCACGACGGAGTTCAACTTCGTCTCGACGACGGACATCATCGGCGGCAACTCCGGCTCGCCGGTGATCAACCGCGCCGGCGAGGTCGTGGGCCTCATCTTCGACGGCAACATCCAGAGCTTGGTCGGCAACTACGCCTATTCCGAGACGCAGGCGCGTTCAGTCTCGGTCGACAGCCGCGCGCTGATCGCCGCCCTGGAGCAGGTCTACGGCGCGGAGCGCATCGTGCGCGAGCTGCGCGGCGGGCCGCGGCGCTGAGCTCGCGGTAGGGAGAGCGAAGCTCCCGTGGAACGAAGCGCGCTCGGCCCATCGGGTCGAGCGCGCTTCGCGCGTTCGGCGACCTAGCGGAGCGGCCGTCGCGGTTCACGCGCTCGAAGGTTCCTGCTCGTCGTGGGTTCGGGTACCGATCTCGCTTCGGCGCGTCCATCGTGTGGGCGCACACGTGAAAGCGAGGAGCGAGGAGCGAGAGGCGTTCGAACGCAAGACCGCGTATGCGCTATGCCCGGCCCTACGGCGAAGCAAGCGCCGTCTAGCTGCGCGTGTCGTCT
The DNA here is from genome assembly GCA_016719295.1 of Planctomycetota bacterium. GTDB lineage: Bacteria > Planctomycetota > UBA1135 > UBA1135 > JADKAF01 > JADKAF01. Next base: position 2,215,998 of record JADKAF010000001.1, on the reverse strand, counting down.
ACGGTCGCTCCGGTGGCGGCTCTTCGCGCACGGCTCCGCTCGCGCCATCTTCCTGCGGCTCGGGCAGGATCTCGACGACGCGGCCGTCGCGCCAGATGGCGACGGTGCGGCCGGCGCGGCGATGCTCCTCCAACGCGAGTGCGATCGAGGCGCGGATGCCGGCGTCGATCTTGCGTCCGATTGCCGCTCGTTCGGCTTCGTTCATGGAGTGCTCCGTGTGATCTGCGCCCAGAGCTCCGGATCGCGAAGCACGTCCGGATGATGAAGCGCGCCATGGGCGATCAGGCTGGGCGTCGCGCCGGCATTATCGTAGAGGCGCCAGGCGTCGGCGAGCGGGCGGTAGAGCTGCAAGAAGTTCCGCAGACCCCGTCCATAGCGCCTCCGGATGATCGACGCGGGTACGTCGTGTCCTCCGCAGCTCACGCGGTGGGCGACGCGGCGCACGGAGAGATCGGCGCTCGGCAACCACAAGTACAGCACGACGACTGCGTATCCGAGAAGCTGCAGGCTGCGCAGCCACGGCGCGAAGCTCCGCGTCGCCAGCGTCGTCTCGAACGCGAACGACACCCGTCGCTCCGCGAGCTGACGCAAGCGTTGCAGCATGATCCGCCCGGCCTCGAAGGCCACGCTCTCGGGAGCGAAGGCGCAGAGGCCCCGGGCGATGTCATCGGCGTTCACGAACTCGCGGATCCCGAGGTAGTCCGGCAGGAGCAGGCGGGCCGTCGTGCTCTTGCCGGCGCCGTTCGGACCACCGAGGACGAAGACATGGGGCATGGAGATCGACCTGGGTCGTGAGGGGAGCCTATCCGCTCCGCGGCGTGCGGGGGATGGGCGAACCCCCGGACGAAGCCGTCTCGCTCAGGTCACGAGGTCTTCCTCGGGATGCCCGACGCCGAGCTGCTCTTCGCTCTCGCGCGGCGCGAGGAAGGTCATGCCGAGGACGAGCGGACCGACGCGACCGGCGAACATGAGCGCGATCAGGATCCACTTGCCGGCATCCGTGAGCGAGCCGGTGATGCCGCGGCTGAGCCCCACGGTGCCGAGTGCCGAGGCACACTCGAAGGCTTGGTCGGCGAGAGGAGCCTGTTCGACGAGCGCGAACGCATAGAGCCCGACCGCCAGCGTCGCCCCGTAGAACATGGCGCCCGCTGTCGCTGCGCGGAGTCGAGCCTCGGGGATCTCGCGACCGAGAAAGGTCGTCGTGGAGCGACGCCGCAGCACCGAGGTCATCACTGCCCAGAGCGCCGAGATCGTCGTCGTCTTCAGTCCGCCGCCCGTACCCGCGGGAGAGGCGCCGATCACCATGACGATCGTGATCAGGAAGAGCGAGCTCGCCGAGAGGGAACTGATCGGGATCGAGTTGTAGCCCACCGTCGTCGCGGCGCTCATCACCTGGAAGAGCGAAGCCAACCAGCGCTCGTTCGCCGGCAGCTCGCGCAGGAGCGGTTCGTCGAGCCAGAAGAGCAGGGTGCCCGCGGCGAGGATCGCGCCCGTGCTGACCAGGATGATCTTCGAGGTCAGCGTGACGTGCAGCCGCCGTTGGCGCAGCGTGCGCCAGAGGTCGTTCACGACGAGGAAGCCGATCGCGCCGAGGACGCTCAGCGTGATCACGATCGCGTTCAACGCGCCGTGGCCGCGATAGCGCTCGAAGCTGTCGTCGAAGAGGGCGAGGCCCGCCGTGCAGAAGGACGAGATGCTGTGGAACGCTGCGTGCCACACCGGGCTCTCGACGGCGGAGCCGCGGAAGACCCAGAAGTAGAGGGCCAGCGCGCCGGCGAGCTCGACCAGCAGGGTGTAGCCCAAGATCAAGCGCACGAAAGAGCGCATCTCGAACTCGCTCGGGATCGCCCACGCCGCGGCGCCGATGCGCATGCGGAGCGGCGAGAGCCGACCCGAGACCGTGAGCAGCACGAAGGATCCGAGCGTCATGTAGCCGAGTCCGCCGGCCTGGATCAGCAGCAGCACCACCGCTTCACCGAAGGCGTTGTAGGTGCCGGCGATGCTCACGGTCGCGAGCCCGGTCGTCGACATCGCGGAGGCGGCCGTGAACAAGTGATCGAGGGGGGAGACTCCCGCGCGCTCCTGCGCGAACGGCAGGCAGAGCGCGAGCCAGCCGAAGACGAGATGTGAGAGATAGCCGAGCACCAATACTCGCAGCGGATCCGTGCGATAGGCCCAGAGCAAGAGCCGTCGATGCGGGGAGAAGCGTCGCGCGTTCAAGGGGGCCTCCGTGGGCGGAGGCGAGGGAACGGCGCAGCATCGCTGCGACGGGCCTCTCGCGTCCGTGACTCCGAAACCAGGGAGAACACGGACTGCCCGCCGCGCAGGAGCCCACGCTCACCCTTCCCGATGCCGACGGAGTTAGCTGCCGGGCTCGACGCGTGAAGTCGCCGCTCCTCCCATCGCTGGGAGTCGTACGCCCCGGCTCGACGCAGACGCGCCGAGCGATTGGTTCCCCCGCGCTGCCGCTCCAGGATGCGGCGGCAGCTTAGGCTGTGATGCAAAGAGCAGGCCGCGACGATACGCGATGCGTCCGCGGGCGGCAATCTCGCGTGCTGCGGCGAGCGTCAGGTCGGTGCCGGCGAGCCAGCTCTCGATCGTGTGCGCGGCGGCGATGTCCGGTCGCGGGCCGCGTCCCTCGGCGTCGAACGAGATCGGATTCCTGATCGAGGCAGGGGAACTTGCGGTTCTTCGCGCCGTTCGCACTCATCGAAGCAAGGCCGCGCGGAGAGCCACGCGTTCCTGCTCGAGCGGGAGCCGGCAGAGCGCGCGCCGCGCGCGCCGATACCAATACGCGGCGTTCGCTTCGTCGCCCTCCACGCGATGGAGATGCGCATGCACCCAAGCAGCCCGCGGGTCCTCCTCGTGCTGCACGAGCTCGTGGGCGCTCTCCCAATCGCCGCGCTCCAGCGCGTCCAGCGCCGCGCGCAGCCAGTCCGGGGTCGCGCGCTCGTCGCTCGTTCCGTTCATCGCCTCCGCCCTCGATCCTGCTCGCGGGTTCTGCGCCGGCGCCGCCGGTCGTCGGCGCCCAAGCTAGCCGACCTGGCGCACGCCTGGCACCGCCTCCTCGCCGGGCGAGAGCGGAACCCGCCTTCCAAGGCGGCGCGTGCGCGATTCGCTCCAGCCGAACGATTCGGCGGGATCTTCCTAGTGGCGCAGGCAAGGAGCCCGCCCTTCAATCTCCGGCGCGGGCCGCGGCGCGGCTCGCCTCCGCAGGTCTCCAGCTGCCCAACGACCATGCAACCCCGTCCCATCACCGTCGCGCGCGGCGACGGCATCGGCCCCGAGATCGTCTCCGCCGTCCTCCGCATCCTCGACGCCAGCGGCGCCCGGCTGGCGATCGAGGAGATCGCCGTCGGCAAGGCGGCGTACGAAGCCGGCCACAGCACCGGCATCCCTCCCGAGGCGTGGGCCAGCCTGCGTCGCACCGGCATCCTGCTGAAGGGCCCGATCACCACGCCGCAAGGCGGCGGCTACAAGAGCTTGAACGTCACGCTGCGCATGACGCTCGGCCTCTTCGCGAACGTGCGCCCCGTGCGCTCCTATTGGCCCTTCGTGGTCACCGCGCACCCGGGGATGGACCTCGTCATCGTGCGCGAGAACGAGGAGGACCTCTACGCCGGCATCGAGCATCGGCAGACCGACGAGGTCTATCAGAGCTTGAAGCTCGTCTCGCGCCCGGGCACGGAGCGCGTCGTGCGCTATGCCTTCGAGACCGCGCGGCGCCGCCCGCGGAAGAAGCTGACGTGCATGACCAAGGACAACATCCTGAAGCTCACCGACGGCCTCTTCCACAAGGTCTTCGACGAGGTGGCGAAGGAGTATCCCGACGTCGAGACCGACCACTACATCATCGACATCGGGATGGCGCGCGTCGCCGCGCAGCCCGAGCGCTTCGACGTGATCGTGACGCTGAACCTCTACGGCGACATCCTCTCCGACATCGCCGCCGAGGTCTCGGGCTCGGTGGGGCTCGCGGGCAGCGCGAACATCGGCGACGGTTTCGCGATGTTCGAAGCGGTGCACGGCTCGGCTCCCGACATCGCCGGCAAGGACATCGCGAATCCCTCGGGTTTGCTCCAGGCCGCCGTGCGCATGCTCGTGCACATCGGCCAGGGCGAGGCCGCGGCCCGCGTGCAGAACGCGTGGCTGCGCACGCTGGAAGACGGCATCCACACCCTCGATATCTGGCGCGAGTCGACGAGCTCGCAGCTCGTCGGCACGCAGGCCTTCGCCGCGGCGCTGATCGAGCGCTTGGGGAGCGAGCCACGACGACTGCGCCCGGCGCAGTTCTCGAATACGCCGATGCCGACGCCGGTGCTGCAGGCGCGGCCACCGCAGAAGAAGGAACTCGTCGGCATCGACGTGTTCCTGCATCACGCCGGGCGCGACGCGGAAGCCTTGGGAGCGCGCCTCCGGGACGCCGGGACGAGCGCGCTCCGCCTGGAGATGATCACGAACCGCGGCGTGAAGGTGTACCCCGAGGGCTTCCCCGAGTCCTTCTGCACCGATCACTGGCGCTGCCGCTTCGCGGCGCCGGCGGGGCAGGTGATCGGGCACGACGAACTGCTGGAGCTCCTGCGCCGCCTGCGCGAGGCGGGCTTCGATTGGATCCAGACCGCGAACCTCTACCGCTTCGACGGGCAGGTGGCCTACAGCCTCGGCCAGGGACAGTGAGCCAGAACTCCGCGCGCGGCCGAGCCGCCGCGCGCGGCACCCGGTAGGATTCGAGGCGTGCTCGCTCCCTCGCCCGGATCCGCCATGACCCCGTCGCTCTGCCGGCAGTTCTGTTCCCTCGGCGTCCTCGCCGCTTCGTTCCTCCTGCCCGTGGCCGCGCACGCGCAGGGGGGCGGCCCGCGACCGGCTTCGATCCCGGTCTCGGCCTGGGTGCGGATCGACAGCGCGCATCCCGAGGTGCTCGAGAACGCTCTGCTCGCGGCGGGCTTCGACGACGAGGCGATCGAGTCCGAAGCGCACGCCGTGCGCCTCGTCGTGACGCCCGACGAGTACCAGCATCTCCGCGCGCTGCGGCTCCATCCGGTCGTCCTCGAGCTCGCGCGACCGCTCTACGAGCGCCTCGCCGCTCTGAACGACCTCGAGGTGCCGACGGGCTATCTCGACAACGCGCAGATCTTGGCCGGGCTCCAGGCCAAGGTCGCGGCGCATCCCACGCGCGCGCGCTTGGTCGACATCGCCGCGACCTACGGCCCCGGTGCGACCTACGAAGGGCGGCCGATCTGGGCGCTCGTCGTCTCCGATCAGGTGGCCCTCGAAGAGGACGAGCCGAAGGCGCTCGTCGTCGCGGCGCATCACTGCCGCGAGATCGGAACACCGGTCGCCGTGCTTTACGCGATCGACCAGCTCTTGAACGGCTACGCGAGCGATCCGCGCGCGCGCGCGCTCATCGATGGCTACGAGCTCTGGTTCGTGCCGGTGGTGAACCCCGATGGCTATCACCACGTGTTCACCGCCGACAGCTTCTGGCGCAAGAACCGGCGGCCCTTCGGATCCTTCACCGGCGTCGATCTCAATCGCAACTATCCGCTGGGCTGGGGCGGCTCTTGCGCCGGCAGCACCTCGGCGTCGTCGGATACCTACAAGGGACCTTCCGCGGCCTCGGAAGCCGAGACGCAGAGCGTGATCGGCCTCTCGCGCGCGAAGCGCTTCGAGCGCGTGCTCGACTTCCACAGCTACGGCCGCGAGACGCTCTATGGCTATCGCTGCTCCACCTTCCCGCTGCAGAGCTGGTACCAGACGGAGGCCGTGGCGCTCTCGGTCGCGGCGGGCTATGGCTCCGCGGCGACGCGGCTCCCGAGCGCCGAGGGCGAGCACTACCAATGGCAGCTCAACGAGGGCGGTGCCTACGCCTTCCTCACCGAGATGCAGACGAGCTTCCAGCCGAGCTACTCGAGCTCGCTCGCCGAGTCGGTGCAGATCTGGAGCGAGATCCGCGCGTTTCTCGAGCGCGCGACGCCCGCGCGCGGAGCGGTCCGCGACGCGCAGACGCTGCTGCCGCTGGAGGCGGCGATCGCCGCGCCGAGCATTGCCTATGCGATGGGGGAGCAGCGCTCGAGCGCGCCGGATGGGCGCTGGTTCTACTGGGCGAGCGCGGGAACGCGCGCGCTCGAGTTCTCGCGCGAGGGCTACACCACCGCGAGCGAGACGATCGCGTTCTCCGCGGCGGGCACCGTGCAGCGCGATGTGGCCCTGCAGCCGATCGTGAGCGTCGCCGCACCGCAGGGCGTCCGCATCGGGCGCACGGCGGTCTTCGAGCTCGAGAGCCGCTCCGACGCGCAGCGCATCTATCTCGGCCTGCCTTCGCTCACCGCGACGCCGATTCCGCTCGGCGCGGGCCGCGTGCTACAGGGGGGCTTCGACCTGCTCACCCAGCTCGCGTACGAAGGGCTCTTTGGCGGGATCAGCGGGGCGCTCGATGCCCAAGGACAAGCGCAGATGACGCTCTTCGTCCCGACCGACGGCAGCCTGGTCGGCTTCCCCTTCGTGGTGAACTACGTCACGCTCGAAGCGAGCGCCAACGCGTTGCGCCACGTCTCGCAGCCGCTCTTCGTCACGATCCAACTCTAGCGGGGCTTCGCCCCAGCCCAGCTGGCATGTGGGCTGGCTCAACGGCTCACGCCGTGGAGGCCGTAGTCGTCGACGCGAGATCGGTACCCGAACCAACGACGAGCGCGAACATCCGAACGCGAGGTCCGCCACGACCGCTCCACCAGCCCTCCGGCGAAGCAAGCGCCGCGCCCGCCGCGCGTGAATAAACTCGAACGAGGTCGCGCGTCGACGCGCGTTCGGAGCCGAACGCGATTCGAGAGTGAGCGCGGCGGTCACGTCGCATGCATCGCCTCCGGATGCGGCTCCGCTACTTCGATAGACACGGTGAGCCGTTCCGGAGCCCGCTGGAGGCGGGGGCTCCGGAACTCATGTTGCCGGGGGCGATCGGATCATCGATGCGCGAACCACGTCGATAGACACGGGTTCGTCGCCCGCGCGGCAGTAGGGCGACAGTGCTGCACATCTGCACAGCGCTATCGCGCAGAGAGCAACGTAGCGCATTCAAGATTCCGACTTGCTATGAAACCAACTGCGCCTCGATTGCGTTCTCCATGCTGGAACGAAACCGGGGAATGCGACGCGCACCGAGGCAGAGGAAGACCCATGCGCCGCAAGGTTCAACAGCTCGCATTCGACTTCCGTCAGCATGGTGGGAAGCGGAAGGGTGCGGGGCGGAAGCCAAGGAACGCCAAGCCTGGCATGCCGCACCGTCAACGCTCCAAGAAGAAGCGCGGCGAGCCGCTGCACATCACCGTGCGACTCGCCGATGCCCTGCCATCGCTTCGTCGCGGTGGCGCGCAGAAGCTCGTTCTCGCGGCGCTCAGCGCGAGCAGCGATCGGCACGGAATGCGGATCATCCACTACTCGATTCAGGCGAACCACCTTCACCTCCTGGTCGAGGCCGATGATCGCAAGTGCGTCGCACGCGGCATGAACGCGCTGCTGAGTCCGCTCGCGCGCGCGCTGAACAAGCTCTGGGGCCGCCGCGGCAAGGTGTTCCCCGAGCGCTATCACGACGAGGTGATCTCGACGCCGACGCAGGCACGGAATGCGTTGCGCTACGTGCTGCAGAACGGCAAGAAGCACGGCGTAGTGCCGAGCAGCTCGATTGATCTGTGCTCGAGCGCGCCCGTGTTCGATGGCTGGACGCAGGGACCGCCAGTGGCTTCGATCCCATCTGCGCCAGTGGTGGCCGTCGTTGCGCCCGCTTCGACCTGGCTGCTCACCACCGGCTGGCGCCGCCAAGGCCTGCTCGACATCCACGAGCTGCCGCAGCGCAACAAGCACGCCGGCCGATCGCGAGCGAACCCCGCGCATTCAAGCCGCCGAGGGACCTCGCGCTAACGCGCTCGGCCGCCGCGCGGGCGCGTAACCCGTGTCTATCGACGTCGTTCGCGCGTCGATGTCCGATCGCCTCGACAACATGAGTTCCGGAGCCCCCGCCTCCAGCGGGCTCCGGAACGACGCACCATGTCTATCGACGGAGCGAAGCCGCGCCCGGAGGCGCAGCATGCGACGTGCACGACGCGCGACGCTCCGCATTGCTCGAACGCGTCGAACGCGCGTCGACTCCCGAACGCAATCGACGTGATACGCGCGCGTCGGGCGCGGCGCTTGCTTCGCCGGAGGGCTGGGCGTAGCGCATGCGCGGTAATGCGTTCGAACGCCTCTCGCTACTCGCTTTCACGAGCGAGCCTAGCCGCTCTGCTGCGCAGCGAGATCAGGCAATCCTTGGGTTCGGAACTCGACTCCAGAACCACGACGCTTGCGGCCCAAGCACTCTACGGTCCGCACTTCCTTGGCCTCGGACGTACGGGATGACCGGAGGCGACGGCGTGCGTCGTTGGAAGTGTCGGTCCTGAGGGCGAGAACGTCGAGCATCGTGCGCGGCGCGAACTCAGAGCGAGTCGATCTTGCGCAGCAGCTCGGCGGAGAGCTCGAGGCCGGAGGCGGCGGCGTTCTCGCGCACCTGCTCGGGGCGCGAGGCGCCGATGATCGCGCTCGCGATGTTCGGAAGGCGGAGGCACCAGGCAAGGGCGAGCTGCGCGGGCGTGTGGCCGAGCTCGCGGGCCAGTGCGGTGAAGCGCTCGGCGCGGCGGAGGTTCTCCTCCGTCATCCACGGGAGCAAGAACGAGTTCACGCGCGCGTCGCTCGCGCGGCCGCTCCGCGCCTTGGCGTCCGCTCCGTACTTGCCGGTGAGCAGACCCTGGGCCAGCGGCGACCAGACGATCTGCCCGATCTCCTCGCGCTCGCAGGTGGGGATCACCTGCGGCTCGATCTCGCGCGAGAGGAGGTTGTAGCGCGGCTGGTTCGAGACCGGCAGATCCGCGTTCCGCTTCTCCGCGACGCGGCAGGCCTGCTCGATCTGCGGTGCCTCCCACTGCGAGACGCCCCAGTAGAGGATCTTGCCCTGGCGGATCAGGTCGTCCATCGCGCGCACGGTCTCGTCGAGGCGCACGGTCTCGTCGAAGCGATGGCACTGATAGAGATCGACGTATTCGACGTTCAGGCGCCGCAGGCTCGCCTCGCAGCTCTCGACGAGGTGCTTCCGCGAGAGCCCCTTGTCGTTCTCGCCCTCGCCGGTGGGGAAGAACACCTTCGTCGCGACTACGTAGTCCTTCCGCGGCTTCTTGCGGAGCCACGCGCCGAGCACCTGCTCCGCGGCGCCTTGGTTGTAGACGTCGGCCGTGTCGTAGAAGTTGATCCCGGAGTCCCACGCCGCGTCCAGGCAGGCGTGCGCCGTCTGCAGGTCGACCTGGCCGCCGAAGGTGAGCCAGGTGCCGAACGAGATCTCCGAGACGCGGACGCCAGCGCGCCCCAAGCGACGGTACTTCACGAACTTCTCCTCTGCCGCGGCGCGGCTCCGACGCTCAGCGCTTGGATTGGCGCTCTTCGAGCAGGTTCAGGTAGATGCGGCGCGTCGCGAGCGAGCGATTCAACGTGTAGAAGTGGATGCCGTCGACGCCGCGGGAGAGGAGCTCTCGGCACTGGCGTGTCGCGTGATCGATGCCGATCTCGGCGACCTTCTTCTCGTCGCCGCGGCTCGCCTCCAGGCGCTCGTTCAGCACCACCGGGATGCTGGCACCGCACATCTGCGTGAAGCGCCGCGTCTGGTCGACGTTCGTGATCGGCATGATCCCGGCGAGGATCGGCACGGCGATCCCCGCCTCTCTCGCGCGCGCCACGAAGTCGTGGAACACGCGGTTCTCGAAGAAGAGCTGCGAGACGAGGAAGTCGACGCCGGCGTCGACCTTCTCCTTCAGGTGCGAGAGGTCGCGCGCGAGATCGCGGCACTCGACGTGCCCTTCGGGATAGCACGCGGCCCCGATGGTGAAGCGAGGGAAGTGCTCGCGCGCGAACGCGACGAGCTCGCTCGCGTAGCGGAAGCCGTCCGCCGCGGGCGTGAAGGTCGTCTCTCCCTTCGGCGGATCGCCGCGCAGCAGGAGCACGTTGTCGATCTCGGCCGCTTCGAGGTCGGCGAGCACACGCGCGAGCTCTGCGCGCGAGGCGCCGACGCAGGTGAGATGCGCCATCGGCTCGACGCCCACGTCGTGCTTGATGCGGCGCACGTAGTCGAGCGTCTTCGCGCGCGTCGAGCCACCCGCGCCGTAGGTCACGGAGACGAACGAAGGCCCGAGGCGCTTCAGCTCGTCGAGCGCTTTGAAGAGTGCCTCCTCGCCCTCGGCGTTCTTGGGGGGGAAGAACTCGAAGGAGAAGGTGGGGCGCCGCAGCGCGATCAGGGCGTCGATCTTCATCGGCTCGGGAAGAGAGCTGGCTTCGCGGAGGGAATCTCAGACGAGGACGGGCGTCGGGCTCGGCGCATCGCGCCGGCGACGCGGCGCCTCGAAGATCAAGTCTTCGTCGCGTCCGCCGCGCCGACGGAAGACGTGCAGCACGCGCGCGCGACCGAGCTCTTCCATCGCGGGCTCGCCCGGACGGCGCGGCGCGAGCTCGCCGAGCTCGTGATCGTGGATGGTCACGCGCACCTGCGGCAGGCCGACGAAATGCCACTCCTCGGCACGGAGCTTCCCGGCGTGGACGTCGTGGTGCTCGAACATGGTCTGCAGCACGCGCCGCAGCGCGGAGAAGCCGACGCCGTCCTCGACGAAGAGCAGGTCGATCTGCAGCGCGCGCCCGACATCCCAGGCGTGCGCTCGCGCCTCGGGCGTGAACACCTCGCGGTAGGGCGGGCCGACGATTTGATCCTGCGCCCCGGGCTCCCCGCTCAGCGCGATCGAGTCCTGGCCGTCGCGCGTCATGCCGACGAAGAACCAGTACTGCGGGGCGAGCAGCACGCCCTGGCCGATGGTCGGAGCGGAGCGTCCAAGCGCCTTCCAGAGCCGCTTCAAGCCGCGCAGCAGCGCGCGGCGCCGCTGCACCACGTCGCGCCGGCGCACGATCTCCTGCAGCTCTTCCATCTCGAGCGCCGTCGCGCTCACGGCGAGCGGCCAGCGGCGCGTGCGCAGCGGCGGCATCTTGTCGACCAGCTGCACCGCGACATCGCCCGCGAGCGGCAGCGCCGGTGCGACGCGCAGCGCCCAGCCGAGGCGCCGGCAGAGCACGGCGAGCCGCTCGCGCTCGCGCTCGAAGGCGCCGCCGCTCGCGTGCAGTGTCAGCGGGCGCGGCATCGAAGGATCGAGCTCGGGCTTCAGATCGCGCAGGTCCGAGCGTGTCTGCAGCGCGATCGCCGCCGCCGCGAGCCACGCGAAGATCGTCCCCAGGAGATAGGTGAGCGGCGTGTCCTCGACGGCCTCGAGCTCGGCGCCGAGGCCGATCGCCGCGCCGCCGCGAGCGCTGAGGTCGATGGCGAGCGCCGCGAGCGCGAGCATGCCGTTCCGCAGCGCGAGGACCTTGCCCCACGGCACCGAGCGCACCGCGCCGCCGCGCCGTTCGCGCCACAGCAGGTCGAGCTGCGGGACCGCGCCGAAGCGTGTGCGCGCGAGCATGACCGCGGTGGTGAGGACGAGCGCCGCGCCGGGGATCCAGGTCGGGAGGAACCAGCGCGCGCTGGCGAGCAGCACGACCACGGCGGTGGCCAGCACGAGCGCGCCGCCCAGGTTGCCGACGTGACCGCGGCGGCGCGCGCGGAGGAGCTCGTCGCGCAGGAGCTGCGAGAGCAAGAGCAGCGAGAGGCCGATGCCGAGCACGATGCCCGCCCAGAGCACCGCGAGCAGCGCGAGCCAGGCGCTGTAGAAGAACGACTGGAGCAGCGGGCGCAGGTTCGGGCGCAGCGTGAGCAGCAGCACGGATTGCACCGCGAGGAGCGCCAAGCCGCACCAGATCGCGCGCCCGACGAGCTTCGGGGTCCCGCGCTCGAGCTCGGGCTCGCGGCGCAGATCGATGCCGACATCGAAGCCGTAGCGCTGCGCTGCTTCGCGCAGGCGCGCCTCGGCCAGCGCCCAGAGATCCGAGCCTCGCGGGCGGAGCGCCATCGTCGTCCCCAGCGCCAGCAGCGCGAGCACCAGGCCGTCGGCCCAGTCGTTCGGCGCGAAGCGCCCCACCGCCTCGAAGGCGACGAGCAACCCGACCAGCGCCGCGAGCGACCAGGAGCGGCCGCGCGGGAGTCGGGGCAGGGCGAGTAGGGGAGAACGGCGCGAGCTCATGCGCTCCTTCGGAGAAGCCCGGGCCGAACCGAGGGGCACGAGCGGCGCGAGTATACTCCCGCCGTGCCGCTCTCCGCCTTCCATCCTTCGGTCGCGGCGTGGTTCCGCGAGCGCCTCGGAGCTCCGACGCCCGTGCAGGAGCGCGGTTGGCGCGCGATCCGCGCAGGCGGGCACGTGCTCCTCGCCGCGCCGACCGGGAGCGGCAAGACCTTGGCCGCGTTCCTGCATGCGCTCGATGCCCTGCTCGCCCTCGGCGCCGAGCTCCGCGACGAGACGCGCGTCCTCTATGTCTCGCCGCTGAAGGCCCTCGGCAACGACGTCGCGAAGAACCTGCTCGCACCTCTGCGCGAGCTCCGCGAGCGCGATCCCGCGCTGCCCGAAGTGCGCGTGTCCGTGCGCACCGGCGATACACCGGCGCGCGAGCGCGCGGCGATGCGGAGGAAGCCGCCGCACGTGCTGGTCACGACCCCCGAGTCCCTCTTCCTCTTGCTGGGCTCCGCCGGTGGTCGCGCGCTGCTCGGCACCATGCGCACCGTCATCGTCGACGAGATCCACGCGGTGCTGCCCGACAAGCGCGGCGATCATCTGGCCCTCTCGCTGGAGCGCCTGGAAGCGCTGACGGGGCCGCTGCAGCGGATCGGGCTCTCGGCGACGCAGCGCCCGCTCGAGCGCACCGCGGCGTATCTCGCCGGAAGCGCGCGCTCGGCGACGATCATCGACGCCGTGCTCCCGCGCGCGCTCGACCTCGCCATCGAGCTCCCGAGCTCCGAGCTCCAAGCGGTCTGCTCGCACGAGGTGTGGGCCGAGATCTACCAGCGCATCGCCGCGCTCGTGCGCGAGCGGCGTTCGACCTTGGTCTTCGTGAACACGCGGAAGGCCGCCGAGCGCGTCGCACGGGAGCTCCGCGCGCTGCTCGGAGAGGAGCGCGTGGGTTGCCACCATTCTTCGCTCGCGCGCGAGCGGCGCCTCGAGGCCGAAGAGCGCTTGAAAGCCGGCGCGCTGCAGGCGCTCGTCGCCACGGCCTCGCTCGAGCTCGGCCTCGACATCGGTGACGTCGACCTCGTCGTGCAGATCGGCTCGGTGCGCTCGATCGCGACCTTCCTGCAGCGCGTCGGCCGCGCGGGCCACGGTGTGGGCCGAACTCCCGTCGGGCGCCTCTTCCCGCTCACGCGCGACGAGCTCTGCGAGGCCGCGGCGATCCTGCATGCCGTCCGCGCCGGCGATCTCGATGTCACCCTGCGCCGCGCGGCGGCTCGACGTGCTCGCGCAGCAGCTCGTCGGTGCTTGCGAGCAGCAGCCTTGGCCTGTCGATGAACTCTATGCGCTCGCGCGCGCTGCGTGGCCGTACCGCGCGCTCACGCGCGAGGACTTCGACGCCACGGTCGCGCTGCACACGCAGGGACGCGAGGCGCTGCTGCACGAGGATGGCGTCCGCGGAGTGCTCCGCGCCACGCGCCGCGCGCGGCTCGTGGCGCTCATGAACGGCGGCGCCATCCCCGACAACGCCGACTACAAGGTCGTGCTCGATCCCGAGGGCACGACGCTCGGCTCGGTGAACGAGGACTTCGCGATCGAGGCGAGCGCGGGCGATGTCTTCCAGCTCGGGGCGTCGAGCTGGCGCATCCTGCGCGTGCGCCAAGGCGAGATGCGCGTCGCCGATGCGGCGGGCGCGCCGCCATCCCTGCCGTTCTGGTTCGGCGAAGCGCCGGCGCGCACGATGGAGCTCTCCGCTCATCTCGGGCAGGTGCGCGATCACGCGCTGGAGCCGCGCTGGCTCGAGGAGACCTGCGGTCTCTCCGTCGCGGCCGCCGAGCAAGTGCGTACGTACCTCGAGAGCTCGAGGCAGATCTTGGGCGCGCTGCCGACGCCGCAGCGCGTCATCGCCGAGCGCTTCTTCGACGAGACCGGCGGGATGCAGCTCGTGATCCATGCGCCCTTCGGCGCGCGCGTGAATCGCGCCTGGGGGCTCGCGCTGCGCAAGCGCTTCTGCCGCGGCTTCGGCTTCGAGCTCCAAGCCGCGGCGAACGAGGACGCGATCGTGATCTCGCTCGGGCCGCAGCACAGCTTCCCCTTGGAGGAGGTCTTCGACTTCCTGAGCCCGGCGACGGCGCGCGAGCTGCTCGTGCAGGCCCTGCTCGCCACCCCGCTCTTCGCGGCACGCTGGCGTTGGAACGCCGCTCGCGCGCTCCTCGTCGAGCGCCGCCGCAACGGCCAGCGCGTGCCGAGCCCGATCCAGCGCATGCGCGCCGAGGACCTCCTCGTGCGCTGCTTCCCCGACGCCGTGGCGTGTCCCGAGACCTTGGAAGGGCCGAACCTCGAGGTGCCGTGGGAGCATCCGCTCGTGCGCCAGACGCTGCAGGACTGCCTCGAGGAGGCGCTCGACGTCGAGGGCTTCCTCGCCGTGCTGCGCGCGCTGAAGGACGGCTCGCTTGTTCACCTCTCCATCGACACCAGCGCGCCTTCGCCGCTCGCCGCGAGCGTGCTGAACGCCGCGCCCTACGCCTTCCTCGACGATGCGCCGCTGGAGGAGCGCCGCACGCAGGCGGTGCTCGGGCGCCGCGGCTCGCGCGAGGAGCTCGGCGCGCTGGGCGAGCTCGACCCCGCGGCCGTCGAGCGCGTGCGGGAAGAAGCCTGGCCCGATCCTCGCGATGCCGAGGAAGTGCACGAGGCGCTGCGCTGGATGGGCTTCGTCGAGTCGAGCGAGGTCGCGAGCTGGTCGGCGTGGCTGGAGACGCTGCACGCGCAGGGACGCGTGGTGTTCGACGCCGGGCGCATCTACGCCGCGGAGAGCGCGCGCGAGGAGCGCGAGCTCTGGCGCGGTCGGCTCGAAGCCCTGCCCTTCGTCGAGTCGAACGAGCCGGCGCTCTTCGAGCTCGAGCGCGAAGGAGCCGCGCTGCGCGCGCGTTACCGCGGCCGCGAGGTCTGGTGCGGGCGGCGCTTGCTGCAGCGCATCCGAAGGCTCACGCTCGAGGATCTGCGCGCGCGCATCCAGCCGGTGAGCCTGGCCGACTTCGAGCACTTCCTCGCGCAGTGGGAGCATCGCGCGGAAGGCCGGCGCCTCGACGGCCCGCATGGCGTCGCGCTCGCGCTGCGCCAGCTCGCGGGGCGCGAGCATCCGCTCGTCCTGTGGGAGAGCGAGCTCCTGCCCGCACGCGTGAACGACTATCGCCGCGAATGGCTCGACCAGACGCTCTTCTCCGGCGAGCTCGTCTTCGGGCGCCTCTTCGGCAGCGGTGCCGCTGCACCTCGCGTGACGCCGATCACCTTCGTGCCACGCGAGCACTCCGCGCTCTGGCTCTCGCTGGCCGCGCCGTTCGACGACGCCGAGCTCTCGTGGCGCGCGCGCGCCGCACTCGACGTGCTGCGCGCGAAGGGCGCCTCGTTCCCGCAAGAGCTCGCGCGCGCGACGAAGCTCCTGCCGAACGAGATCGAGCTGGCGCTTGCGGAGCTCTTCTCGCGCGGCGCGGTCACCTGCGATGGCTTCCAAGCGCTGCGCGGCTTGCTGAAACCGCCGAGCCAGCGCAAGCGCCCGCTGCCGATCGCGGGCCGTTGGGCGCTCTGGCGCACGGGCGAGCCCGTGCCGGCACCCTGTCCCGACGACGAGCGCGCGGAGCACATCGCGCGCGTGTTGCTCGCGCGCACCGGCGTGGTCTACCGCCTGAGCTACCGCGAAGAGCGCTTCCCGCTAAGCTGGCGCGAAGTGCTGCTCGCGCTGCGCCGCATGGAGCTCCGCGGCGAGGTGCGCGGCGGGCGCTTCGTCGCGGGGGTGGATGGGGAGCAGTACGCGGCGAGCGAGGCGGTGGAGGCGCTGCGGCGGTGTCGGCGGGAGGCGAGCGGCGTGCGCGGCTGAGCGGCGCTGCGAATCTGCGCTGCGCGGGCGCGAGGAGTGAACCTCGCCTGCGGCGATCGGCGCGGTTGTACGCGGATTGGATCAGATCAGCGTAGAACCCAGGATCGACAGACTCCCCGCGGATGCTTCGTGCGCGGCTCGAGGACTAGAGATCAGAAGTCGGTGACGGTGGTGATCTCGAAGTTGCCGAGCCGCGGCGTGAAGTTGATCGCCGCCTGCCAGTACACCGCCTGCCCCAGGAGCGCACGCCAGCGCGGCACGCGGAAGTCGACGGTCGCGCGGCCTTGCGCGTCGAAGCTCCCTGTCGCGGCGAGCGCGAGGTTCGCGGGATCCAGATAGAGGGAGCCGAGCGGCGAGATCGCGATCGACGCCGTGCCCGGTGACGCCAAGAGCGCCCAGGGGGCGCCGGGGTCGCCGTGCAGGTCCATCGCGAACGACTTGCCGAGGCTCTGCGGCGTGCGCCAGGAGAGTTGGCTGCGCAGGTTGAACAGGACCAGACTGCTCTGGCTCGCGGAGCAGAGGTCCGGATCGCCGTCGCGGTCGACATCGACGATCGCGACGGCGCCGCCGCTGCCCATCGAGATGGGGAGCTCGGCGCTGGCGTCGAAGAAGCCCCCGAGGCCGTTGTTGCGGTACAGCCGGTCTTGCTCACCGGCGTTGCTGATGTAGGCGTCGAGGTCGCCGTCGCCATCGAGATCGGACAGCGCGACGTCGAAGGTCGCGTCGGGAGGAAGCGCCGGTAGCGACCCGGTGCTGTCGAAGAAGATGCCGTTGCCGCCGTTTAGGTAAAGGCGGTTGCCGAAGGGCAAGCGGCCTCCTACGACGTTGGCGCCATTCCCGACCAAGGCGTCGAGGTCGCCATCGCCATCGACGTCGCCGAGGCTCACGGATTCGGACGGATCGGCGTGCGGCGGGAGGGCGCCAAGAGAGGTCGCAAACATGCCGTTGCCAGCGTTCAAGTAGATGCGATTCTCGAATCCGAGGATGCCGCCTGCATTGCCTTTCGCGGCGAAGAGATCGAGGTCCCCGTCACCGTCGAGATCGCCCAGTCCCAGCTCGGTCGTGGCGCCAGGATGGAGTGGAACCGCATTGGCGAGCTCCGCGAAGTTCCAAGCGCCGCGATTGAGATAGACGCGGGACCAATTCGCCAACCAGCCCACGACCATCGCGATGTCCAATCGGTTGTCCCCGTCGAGATCGCCGAGCTTCAGATGCGTGACTCCTTGATCCACCGGTAGGCTCGCCGCGATCGCGAAGTTCCCCGCGCCGTCGTTCCGCGCGAAGACGAGACGACTGGGCCCACCGGCATAGTTGAAGGTGCCGAAGACGAGGTCGAGGTCTCCGTCGCCGTCGAGATCGCCGGCGGCCAGAACATCCGCGTCGGGGATGTCGTTCGGGAGCTGGAGCGAAGCGTCGAGGAACTCGCCATTGCCGCGTCCTCGAAGGAGCAAGCAATTGCGTATCCTTCGTCCTGCGCTGGGGATAGGACCGCCGTCCGAGATCGCCGCTAGGTCCGCGATGCCGTCGCCATCGTAGTCGGCGGGAGCGATCGCGCAGTCGATCAACCAAGGATAGCGATGCGTGACGTCGACGAGCTCGGCATTGCCGCGGTTCAAGAAGACCCGCGCTTCGATGGTCTGCAGGGCGACGCAGTCGGTGTCGCCGTCGGCGTCGAAATCCCCGGGCATCAGCCGATGTGGGCTCAGCTCGATCAGCGATCCGGTGAAGCCCGTGGCGCTCGGTGTGAACGTCCCGCTGCCATCGTTCAACAAGACGAGGTCTGGTTGCGAGGGCAACGCGCTGCGATGGCCATTGGCGGCCAACACGTCCAGGTCGCCGTCGCCATCCAGGTCGGCGAAGCGCGCATCGTTGGTGTTGTAGGTCTCGCTGGGCAGCGCGCTGGGGACCTCTACGAAGCGCCCTCCACCCACGTTCACGAAGAGCTGATCCTGTGCGGCGGAGGGCAGTCCGTGGTGGATGTTGGCGAGGTAGAGGTCGAGGTCTCGGTCGCCGTCGACATCTCCGAGCTCGACGGCCCAGGTCGGCTTCGATACCGGGGGCAGGTGCGTCGAGGTCGCATCGATGAAGCTCCCGTTGCCCGTGTTCAGGTAGATTTCGCTCTGACCTCCCGCGGACGAGCCGCCGAGATTGCCGAGCACGAGATCGAGGTCCGCGTCGCCGTCGAGGTCGCCCGCGGCGACGTCCCGCGTCCAGGCCGAATTGGTGCCGAGCGGGAGGTTCGCCGCGGTGAAGTCGACGAAGAGCGAGCCTCGGTTCAGCCAGAGGAGCTTCGTCTCTCCGGCGAAGAAGGCATCGAGATCCCCGTCTCGATCGAAGTCCTCGAGGGCGACCGCGTGGAAGGCGGGACCGGGGGAGGGCTGCGCGGGGTAGAGCGCGGGCGCATCCTGGAAGAAGCCCTGTCCCAGGTTGCGGTAGATCCGGCAGGGCGCTCCGACGTTCGCGACCACCGCGTCGAGGTCGCCGTCGTTGTCGATGTCGCCGAGAGCGACGGCGAAGGTCTCGTCGTTCTCGACGGGCAGCCGCGAGCTCGCGCCCACGAAGCGCCCGCGGCCGTCGTTCAGGAAGAGGCGGTCCTGCCCGGAGAGGGAAGGGAAGCCCTGGGTCGCGACGGCCGCGTAGAGATCCAGATCGCCGTCGCCGTCCACGTCGCCGACGGCGCCGCCCTCGGGCCAGACCGTGGTCCGAGGGAACATCTCGCGCAGGTAGCCCCAGCGCTCGGTCTGCGCCTCGAGCGCGCCTGTTCCGGAGATGATGCTCAGGATCAGGAAGGTGGATCGTGCGTGCTTCTGCGGGCGCTTCATCGCTGTGTTCCTCGCTGCTGTGTTACTCGCCGTCGCTGGCGAGCCCGACGACGGTCGCGGTCAGCGGATCTCCACGGCGAGATCCGTGGCGATGGAGCGATACTTGGAACCCTTCGGCATCTCGACGCGCACGATGGCTGGGCCGAGTTGCGCATCGTCAGGGACCCGCACGGGGCCGTGGTAGAGCTTTCCTCAGCAGCGCTCGCGCAGCAGCGCGAGGAATCGTTGCTCCTTGCCCGCGCCGTCGCGGTAGATCAACGTCGCTTGCACCGGCTCGTCGGCGAGGAGGAACTTCTGGTCGACGCACGAGAACGCGCCGCGTCGATCGCCGCGATTGCCGACGAAGACCTTGAAGTCGTTCTCGCGACCGCGGCTGAGCACTCCACTCATCCAGTGTTCGAACTGGAAGGGGCGGTCCCAGCCCGGGACGAAGATGGGCGCCTCCTCGCGGCTCGTGCCCAGCTTCGCGTACGACTGCGGATCCGGCCCATAGCCGCCGAGCGTTTGCTGCGCTCCGCGCCAACGCAGGCGATAGAGCACGAAGTCAGGGCGCACGACGAAGGTGAACCCTGTGTGGAGCGTGGTCTCGCCGTTCTCGCCTGGCACGCGGAGCTCGCCGATCTCGAGCTCGACCTTCTGTGGATCGCCGCTCCGCTCTGGCGCGACGGCGACGCGCTCGCCCTCCTCGCCGAGCACGAGATCGAAGTCGCGATCGACCCAGCAGACATCGTAGAGCGGAGACTCGGACGAGCTCTTGTCGAAGCTGATCCAGAGGCGCCGCTCGCCTCGATCGCCGAAGAGGAAGAGGGCGTAGCGAGGCTTCGCCGAGAGGTAGGTCGGCTCGCCCTTGAGCTCGCGAGAGACGCGGGCGAAGTCGATCGACGGCGCATCCGCTGCGCGCTGCAGCGGCGCCTCCTGTGCCGGCTTCTCGTCCTGCGCGCTCGCCATTCCGCTCGACGCGGCGAGGAACGCGAGGGTGCGGGACGCCATCCGGCCCGACGAGAGGATCTTCCGCACGAGGCACCTCCGGGAGACGTGACGATGCATGCTGGCCTCAGCGCCTCCGCTTGCCTAGGTCCGCGGTGCTCCGCGGCAGGGAAACCGGGCGCGAGCTCACGGGTGGCTCGAGAGCCCGGGCGCCCTCGGCCGCGACCTCAGCGCGGCCGCCCCCGCTCGTTCGCCAGCACCGGCGCGTAGCGGTAGTAGACCTCGAGGCAGAGCACGGCCATCGCGGTGGAGTAGATGCGCCCGCCGTCTTCGCCCCACGGATCGAGCGGATCCCAAGAGCCCTTCGCGTGACCGTCGCGACGCTGGCTCGGGAGCAGCGCGGACTTCAGCTTCTCGTTCCAGCGCGCCCAGCGCTCGCCGCCCATCTGGAACAGCGCGAAGGTCGCGTAGTACCAGTAGTAGAAGTCGTGCGTCGTGCCTTGCTCGCTCCAGAGCGGGGGCTTCGCGCTCAGCAGATCGGCGTGCGCCTCCAGGATCGGGTGCTCGTCGGGACGCTGCCCGAGGAAGATGCGGCAGAGCAGCGCCACGGCGGTCAGCGACTCTGAGTTCGTCGCGGGGAAGCGCTCTCGGTTCGCGTCGGTGCGCGCGGGGGCTTCGCCGCGCTGGAGGTAGCCGCAGCGGCCGGTGGCGCTGTCGCTGAGCTCGTCGAAGAGCGCGAGCGCTCCGGCGAGCGCGTCCTTCTCGATGTCGAGGCCGGCCTGCTGGGCCGTCTTCAACACGAAGACCATCCAGCCGGTGATCGAGCTGTCGTTCTCGCCGTTCGGCGGGGCTTCGTAGCGCCAGGCCTTGTACGGATTGCGCGCGCGGAGGACGAAGTTCACGGCGCGCTGCGCGGGCTCGCGCAAGGTCTCTTGTCCGGAGAGGTAGTACGCATCGCAGAGCGCGAGGGCTGCGAGCGCGTGATCGTAGAGGAACGCGCGACCTTTGCGTCCGCCGATCAGGCCGTCGTCGCTGCCGCCTTCCGCGGTCTGCTCGACGAGCCAGCGCACGCCGCGGCGCACGACGTGCCGGTAGGGGGTGTTGCGGTTGGGATGGTGGCCATCGCCGAGGAAGGCGAGCAGCGCGAGGCCGGTGAGCCCGACGTCGTGCAGCGAGCCGCCGGCGCCGACGCAGGGCGCGCCTTCGCAATGGCGATCGAACTCGTCGGCGTCCCAGTGGCCGTCCTCGTCCTGATGGAGCGCGAGCCACTGCAAACCCTCGGTCACGCCGGCTTGCGTCGTGCGTCCGCCGCTGCCTTCGCGGGCACGTGAGCCGCCACGCTCGCCACCGCGGCGCGTGCCTCGACCGCCGCCGATGCCGGCGCCTTCGAAGTTCGCTTGTCCGCTCTCGTAGGAAGCGCTCTGGCCCTCTTCGCCTTGCTGGCTCTCGGCTTCCTGCTCCGCATCATCGCTGGCGACCACGGGTTCTTCCTGCGGCTCTTCGCTCACCTGCTCTTCGCGCGGCAGCTCGTCGGGCGGCGTATCGTCGACGCGATCCTCGGTGATGTTCTGCGCCGTGATGATCGCCGGAGCGACCGGCGGCGGAGCGGCGGGCTCCAGGCGCGCGAGCAGCCAGAAGAAGCAGCCCACCAGAACGTGTGCGGCGAGCGAGATCAGGATCCACGGTGCGCGGCGGAGCTGCTCCGCGAGGACCTCGGCGAAGTCGGCGCGCGCTTCGATGACATCGTGCATGGGGCGAACCCTCCAGATGCGAGTGGCGCCGATAACGCGCGCTCGCAGCCCGTGGGTTCACGTCCCTCGCAAGTCTTCTTCGTCGTGAACCGCGGAGCGACTCCGCCGTTCCTCCGCGCCCATTGCACAGATAAGTTGCCTGGCACCTTCACTGTGCCGTGAGCAGGTAGTACCAGGGCTCGCTGATCCAGCGGCGGAGCGGCATGCGCGCTTCGATGCTCCAGCCGCTCGCCGCGAGATCGGCGTGGAACTCCGCTCGCGAGATCGAGCGACGGCTGCGGCGCGGCGTGCCGAGGAGCTGCTTCCACGCGCGGCGCGCTCCCTGGAGCGAGGGGCCGAGATAGATCGAGATCAGCGCGTGTCCGCGGCTCACGCGCGCGAGCTCGCGCAGCACCGCTCTCCTCGGCGTCTCGTCGAGGTGATGCAGGAGGCGGATGCAGAAGACGAGGTCGAAGCTCCGCGCCGCGAAGGGCAGAGCTTCCGCGCGCGAGAGAGCGAACGGCCCCGCTCCGCTCGCGCGCCGCGCTTCGCGCAGCATCTCGATGGAGAGATCGGAGCGCACCACGGTCGCGCCGGGGAAGAGCTGCGCGAAGCGCCCCGCGCCGCACGGCAGATCGAGCACGCATCGCGGCGCGGCGATGCCGGCGAGCAGACGGCGCAGGCGCGCGCTCTCGCGCGCGTGCGTCCGCGGGCCGCTGCCGAGCGCGAAGCGATCCGCGGCGTAGCGCGCCGCGACCCCCGGCTCGTCGTAGGCGTTGCGGCGCTGCGAGCTGCGCTCCGCCTGGCTCACGCTTGCGGCGGCAGAGGCGGCGGCAGCTCGCCCGCGTTCGCGAGGAGGAGCTCCTGCAGCTCGGGGACACGGCTCGCCGGAGCCCACTGCGCCATGCCGCGCATCCAGACCAGCGACTCCGCACGCAGAGCGCCGCGCTCTACGAAGAAGCGCAGAGCGCTCTCGTCGTAGGGGCCGCTCGGCTGTCCGTCGCGCGCGATCCACCAACGACCGGAGCGCGTCGGCGCGGGCTCGGGCGGCTCCTCGACGATGCGCGGAGGCACGTTCGCGTCCGTGGCCTCTGGCGCCATCGGGCCGCGCGCCATCTGGTTGCCGAGGCCGAAGCCGAGGCCCATGCCGAGGCCGCTGCCGGCGCCGCCGTCGGCTTCGTTGCGCGCGGCGGCGAGCATGGCATCCGCGGCCTGCATCTGCTGGTAGGCGCCGAGATCGCCGAGCGCGCCCATGCGCGCGCGCTCGTCGATCGCGCGCTCGACCTCGGGCGGCAGCGAGAGGTTCTCGATGCGCAGCTCGCAGAGCTCGAGGCCGTACTCGCGGAAGCTCTCTCTCGCGCGCTCCTCGAGCTCCGCGGCGAGCTCGTCCGCGTGAGCGGCGATCTCGAGCAGCGGGATCTGCTTCTCGGCGGCGAGGTCGGAGAAGCGCGCGACGACATGCTGGCGCAGCGCGTCGTGGAGCTCGTCCACGTGGAGCTGCTGATCGGTGCCGACCAGCCGCTCGACGAAGCGCCTGGGATCGCGCACTTCGATCGCGAAGCTGCCGAACGCGCGCAGGCGCGCCATGCCGAGGTCGAGGTCGCGCAGCAGCACGGGATTCGACGTGCCCCACTTGAGATCCGTGACGCGCGTCGTGCGCACGAAGATCACTTCGGCCTTGAAGGGGCTCTCGAAGCCGTGCTTCGAGCCGAGGAGCGTCGAGAGGATCGGCAGGTTCGCCGTCTCCAGGATGGTGCGGCCGGGGCCGAAGACGTCGGCGATCACGCCTTCGCGCACGAAGACGGCGGCCTGGCCCGGGCGCACGAGGAGCTGCGCTCCGTTCTTGATCTCGTTCTGGTGCCGCTCGAAGCGCACCGCGAGAGCGCCGCTGCCGTCGTCGAGCCACTCGACGATGTCGATGAACTCGCCGCGCACTTGATCCCAGAATCCCATCGCTGGCCTCCTCGGAGTTCGATCCCGCTCAGCGCGCGCCGCGCTGCCATTCCTTGGCCGTGTCCTTCTTGCGCCGCAGGTCGAGCTCGGTCGCGAAGAAGAGCGGGCCGTTCGGAGTCGCGACGCGCACCGTGAACGGGACCGCCACCGCAGTGGCGCTGCCCGCTTCGCCGCTCGGCAGACCGGTGTCTACGAGCGGGTAGGTGATGACCTTGAAGCTCCGCCGCTCGAGGTCGAGCTGCAGCTCGCGCAGGCCGCCGATCAAGTCGCGTCGGCGGTCGACGTAGCTCAGCTTGGAGCCGTTGGCCTTCAGCTCGTCGAACGAGACCTCGATCGCCGTCGCGCCGAAGGTGATGCGCACGTCGCGATCGGTGCGCGGATCGTCGATGAGCTCGAGCGGTCCGCCGCCCGGAGGCTGCAGCTCGCCATTCACGCGCAGGCGATGCGAGAGCGTCACGGTCTCGCGCGCGGTCGCGACCTCGATGACGCAGGCGCCTTGAGCGCCGTTGCCCGCTCGGGCGAGCTTCGCTTTCACCTCGCCGCCGGCACGCGCGGTGGCGTCGAGCACGGCTCGCGCTCGCGTGCGCGGCGCGGCGAGCGCGGCGTTCGTCACCGCGAGCTCGACTTGAACGACGAGGGGCAGGCGGGCGTCGCCGTCGGCGAAGGGCACGAGGCGCGCGAGGTCGAGCGCCTCGAAGCGCAGATCGAAGTCGCCGTCGCCGTCGAGGCGCAGGTCGAGCGCGGGCTCCGCGCCGCGCGGGCTGCGGAAGCGCCCGCGCTCGTCGAGCGTGGCGGGGGCTGCCAGCGAGCGCCCGTTGAGGAATAGCTCGAGGGCGACGCCGCTGCGATCCGCGGGCAGGCCGGCGCTCGGAAGCGTTCCGCGCATCGTCCAAGCGTCGCTGCCGCTCGCGCCCAGCGTCGCGCTACCGCGCGCGACGAAGAGCTGCGCCTGCTCGAGCGCGAGCGTGCCGAGGCCCGCGGGACAGGGCACGAGCGTGCAGCCGCGCGGTGCGCTGAGGGAGGTGCGCGCGAGGAGGAGCCCCGCGCCGCTTGCGCCGCTCGCTCCGAAGAGAGCGCCCGCGCGCGTCAGGCCGAAGAGACCGTTCGCGGCGCTGGCTCCGAGGGACGCGCCCGCGCCGCCAAGGCCGCCGAGGGCGCTCGGCAGCGGTGTCGCGAGGACCTTCGCGGCGTCGATCGCGAGGATGCGGTCGCCTTCGAGCGCCAGCAGGCGCACGCCGTCGAAGGCGAGCGACTGGATCGCGCGCCCTAGGTTGCCCCGGAGCGCGGCGCTGCCGCGCAGGTCATCGACGAGATAGAGGTCGCCGCTCGCGTCGGCGAGCCACAAGTTCTGCGCCGCGTCGAACGCGATGCCGCCGCCGCTCACGTCGAAGCCGAGCGGAAGCTCGAGCGGCGTCGTGGATCCGCTCAGCGGATCGACGGCGAGCACTCGATCGGCTTCGTCGTCGAGCGCGAGCAGCCGGCCGTCGCGCGCGTCGGCGAGCGCGATGGCGCGGCGCGGCGCACTCGGCGGCAGGCGATCCAGGCGACCGCTGGTGAGGTCGAGGCGCGCGAGCGCGCCGCGGCCGTCGTCCTCGAAGGCGTAAGCGCAGAACGGCGTGGTCGGGAGCGCCAGTCCGCGCGCGTCCTCGAGGACGAGGAACGGCGAGCGCGTGATCGCGCCGCTCACCGGATCCACTTGGAGCAGCGCGCCTTCGCGATCGAGCGCGAAGAGCCGGCCGGCTCCGTCGTAGCCGAGGTCGCCGCCTTCGAAGTCGGGCAGGGCGACGCCGACGAGAGGCACGCGGGAGCCCTGCGCCGGCTCGAGCGCGAGCACCGCCCGGGCCGGTGCGCGCAGCAGCACGAGCAGCCCGTCGCCGAGCGCGGCCAAGCCGATCGCCTCGTCCTCGAGCTTCGCGCGCGTCTTCGCGCGCTCCGGCTTCGCGAGGTCGATCTCGTAGAGAATCGCGGGCGAGCCGCAGGCCACGAGCACGCGACCGCGCGCGTCGACGGCGAGTCCGCATGGCGCGCCCGCGCCGGGGGCCGGGACGCCGAGCGCCGTGCGCGCGAACTCCGCACCGCCGACGGGCGAGAGCTCGACGAGCTCCGCGCTCGCGGGATCGAAGCTGAAGAGGCGACCGTCCGGTGCTTCGGCGAGGCCGCTGAGGTCGGGGTCCGCGAGCGGCCCGAGCTCGAGGGTCGAGCCGCTGACATGCTCGACGAGCTGCAGCCCCGCTCTTCTCGAGAACGGATCGCGCGCGATGGCGTAGCCGTAGGGCAGAGCTTGCTGCGCTGCAGCGCCGCCGGGCAACGCGAGCAGCAGGGCGCCGAGCAGGGAGGACTTCATCCGCGAGGGGTACGCGCGCGTGCGGGCAGGGGAACGAGTGGGGCGTGGGATCGCGGCGCGGAGGATAGCATGCGCGCGCCGAGCGCCGCCTGCTCATCGGCCGCCGAGGCGCTGCTCGATCGCGGCGAGCTCCGCGGGAGGCACGGGGGCGGCGCGGAGCGCGCGCATCCAGTGTTCCCAGGCCTCTTCGCTCGTGCTCGCGGGCTCTAGCGGAGGCGCGCTGCTCGCCATCGAGCCGAGGAACGCCGGAGCTTCGGGTGGCAGCCAGGCTTGCCGGCGCAGCGCGATCCCGCGGATCGACGAGAGCGCGAGCTCTTCGCCGTCCTCGACCAACCACTCCAGGCGGAGCTCGAGTCCTCCCAGGAGCGGCTCCGCCGGGAGGGGCAGTGCCGCGCGCCTCGACGCCGTCGCGAGCGCTTGGGGTGCGCCGAGGAGCTGCGAGGTGCCGCACCGGCGGATCGGGTCGTTCTCCCGTCCGATGAGGAGCCGCGCGCGGAGCCTGCTCTCGCGCGCGGCGTCGCGCGGACGGAGCTCGACTTCGACAGCGAAGCCTCGCGAGCCTGGCCACGCCAGCGCGGCGAGGGATCCGCCCCAGAGCATCTCGCGCGCTCCTCCGAGGCCAGGACCTCCGCGCCAGGAACGCGCCGCGGCGAGGAACGGGCCGTGGGAGCGAGCGCTGCCCGCGGCGCGCGCCGCGAAAATGCCGCCGAAGACCAGGGCCCCCGGCTCCGCCAAGCGCGCCGTTCCGCGGCCGTTCTCGTCGAGGCGGATGCGCGCGATCGGGAGCGACGAGCTCCCTGCGTCCATGCGCACGATCTCGACCACGGTGCCCGCCGCGCCGCGGACGGGGAGCTCGGAGCACGACAGCTCGAGTCGGTCGGCCGCGATCTTCGGAGTGGCTTCCGCCTGCGGGCGAACCACGAGGCGCAGCGAGACGCTGCGACCGTCGTCCTCGATCTCGAAGACGCGCCGCTCTTCTTCGGTGGCGATGCAGTCGTCCGTAGAGACGAGCGAGGAGACGAGCACGACGGGCGGACCCTTGGAAGCGATCGCGAGTCGGCGCAGCTCGAGCTGCGCGCCTTCTTCCAGCGCTCCGAACTGCGCTACTTCGGTCCACGAGGCTGCCGCCGGAAGCGGCGTGCCGGGGCTCCAGCTCGCGCGGAGGATCACGCCGTTCGTCGCGTCGAGGGCATAGAGCTGGCGGCTGCTCCGCGCATGCGCGATGCCGACGAGGTCGCGGTCCGCGAGCGCGCATTCCTCTTCGAGCTGCCAACCATCGGCGCGCGGCGCCCGCACCGAGAAGCGCAGGAGGAGGCCGCGATCTTCTGCGTCGCGACCGCAGAAGAGCACCTCCTGCAGCACCTTGGCTTCGTTCCTCAGCTCCAATGCTGCGGCGGGAAGGGCCAGCGCCGTCGCGCGGCTCTGCGGAGGCTGCTTCCGGTAGAGGATCCGGAGCTCGCCGTGCGGAGGGCGGAAGAGAGCCAGAGGGACGAGCGCGCTCTGGTCTTCGCCCGCACGAAGCCGCAGGTCACGCCGCCGGAGGCGCGAGCTCGTCGAGCAGCTTCTCCGCGGCACCCGCGGGACGCGCGGCGCCGATCGGGCAGCTCGGGGCGGCGAACCAGCGCTTGCGGTTCCGCGCGACGAAGCGATAGGCGAGATCGCGGAGCGGGCGCGGCACGATCCAGAAGATCCGCAGCAGCGCCCACGGGAGTCCGATCGCTCCGGCGAGATGCAGCGCGGCGGAGGAGCGCAGCAGCAGACGCTCCGCCGGCGTGCCGACGCCGACCAGCACATGCATCGAGTCCTCCCGCGTCGGCGGCAGGCCGCGGCGCGCCAGCGCCCAGGGCGCCCACGGCGATTGGAGCGAGGCGAAACGCAGGCGATGGCGGCGATCCCGCGCGAGGAGGAAACGCACCGAGCGATCGCAGAGGCCGCAATCGCCGTCGTAGAGCACGAGATCCTTGCCGGCCAGCTCCGCGAGCGCGCTCGGAATCTCGGCGTGGGCGGCGCGCAGCGGCTCGGGCATGATCTCCCGCCCGCCGCTCGCCGCAGGGGCCGCCATCTGGGACGCGGCCCGTGATCCCGGCCGCGGCGCGAGATCGTCGAAGGAGGAGTTGGTGGTCGCCATTCGCATCGCCGGCGTGACGAAACGCTTCGGCACGCACGTCGCCGTGAACAACCTGAGTTTGTCGGTACCCGAGGGAGCCGTCTACGGCTTCATCGGCCCGAACGGCTCGGGCAAGACGACGACGCTGCGCATGATCCTGAACATCTTGGTCCCGGACCAGGGCGAGATCGAGGTCCTGGGCCGGAAAGATCTCCGCGCCGCCAAGGACGAGATCGGCTATCTGCCGGAGGAGCGCAGCCTCTACAAGAAGATGAAGGTGCGGCAAGCGCTGCGCTACTTCGGCGCGCTGAAGGGGATGAGGCGCCGCGACCTCGATCCGCGCATCGACGCCTGGCTCGAGCGCTTCGACCTCGTGAAGTGGGCCGACAAGAAGATAGAGACGCTCTCGAAGGGCATGTCGCAGAAGGTGCAGTTCATCGCGACGGTGGTCGCCGAGCCGCGCCTCGTCATCCTCGATGAGCCCTTCTCGGGCCTCGACCCGGTGAACGCCGACGTGCTGCGCGAGGCGGTGCTCGAGCTCCATCGCAAGGGCTCGACGGTGGTGTTCTCCACGCACGACATGGAGATGGCCGAGAAGCTCTGCGACGTGATCTTCATGATCTTCCGCGGCAACAAGGTGCTCGACGCGCCGCTGGACGCGATCCAGAAGCAGTACGGCGAGGACACGATCCGCCTGCGCCTCGGCGCGGGGGCGCCGGCCATCGAGGGCTTGCCCGGCGTGCGCGGGGTGCGCGACTACGGGAACTACAAGGAAGTGCGCTACGCGGGCGACCCGCAGGCGCTGCTGCAGCTGCTCGCCACGCGCGCGAGCGTGCAGCACTTCGAGATCGCGCGGCCGTCCTTGCACGATATCTTCGTGCGCATCGCGGGGCCCGAAGCGGCGGAGGTGAAGCGTGTCTAAGATCTGGACGGTCGCCGTCGCCGAGTACGTGCTGGCGGTGAAGACGAAGGCCTTCGTGATCTCCGTCATCCTGATGCCGATCATGATGGGCGGGATGATCGCGCTGAAGCCGCTGCTCGAGAACAACCGCGACATCAGCGACCAGAAGATCGCCGTCGTCGATCGCAGCGGCGCCGAGCTCGTCGCTTCACTCGCCGCGGCGGCCGAGAAGCGGAACGCCGAGGCGATCCGCGAGAAGAGCTCGGGCGAGCAGATCCACCCGCGCTACCTGGTCGAGACGCCGGATGCGGCGGCCCTCGCGGGGAAGAGCGATCCGGAGATCCAGCTCGCGCTCGCCGATCGCGTTCGCAACGGCGAGCTGCATGCCTATCTCTGGATCGAGCAGGGCGTGCTCGAGGCCTCACCGACGGCGAAGGCGAGCTTCCACGCGCGCTCGACCTCGGGCGACCTGCGCCAGTGGCTCGGCGCGCAGCTCACCGAGAACGTGCAGCGCAAGCGCTTCGAGGGTGAGGAGCTCGACGCCCTGAAGAAGAAGCTGGCCCCCGTGGCCATCGTGCCGCAGGAGCTCGCCGTGCGCACTGAGGAGGGCACGATCCAGGTCGGCGTCGTCGACACGAAGGGCATGCAGACCGGCGTCGGCGTCGGCCTCGGCATGCTGCTCTTCATGCTGATCATGTCGGGGGCGCCGCGGCAGCTGAACTGCGTCGTCGAGGAGAAGATGAACCGCGTGAGCGAGGTGCTCCTCGGCTCCGTGCCGCCCTTCGATCTCATGATGGGCAAGCTGATCTCGAGCGTCGGCGTCTCGCTGACGCTGGGCGTGCTTTACGTCGCCGGCGGCTACGGGGTGCTGAACCACTTCGATCTGGGGGCGCTGCTCGATCCGCAGCTCTTCATCTGGTTCACGCTCTACACGATCGCCGGAGTCTTCCTCTTCGGCTCGCTCTTCACCGCGATCGGCGCCGCCTGCAGCGACTTGAACGACGCGCAGAGCCTGATCACGCCGGTCATGCTGGTCGTGATGCTCCCGATGTTCGTCTGGCCGCAGGTCATCGAGGAGCCGAACTCGAGCTTCGCGATGATCGCCTCGCTGGTCCCGTTCGCGACGCCCATGCTCATGGTCACGCGCCAGGCGATCCCGCCTGGGCCGCTGAACGCCTGGGAGCCTTACGTCGGCCTCGGGCTCTGCGTCGCGATGGCGATCTTCTGCGTGTTCGCCGCCGGGCGCATCTTCCGCGTCGGCCTGCTCTCCCACGGCCAGGCGCCGAAGCTGACGCAGCTCGTGAAGTGGGTGTTCAAGAGCTGAGGCGAGCCGTCGCGCGCTACTCCTTCGGTCGCAGCACGCGCGCGACGGCCTTCGGCGCGACGCGATTGCCGCGCGCCGAGACGCCCTTCTCCTCGACCGAGTCGAGATCGAAGTAGGCTTCGTGCACGCGCTGGCGCGGGGAGGGCGCGAACTTCACCAGGACCTTGCCGCCCTTGATGCCGGGCTCCAGCAAGTCGACCTTGCCGGCGCGGTCCTTGATGAGCTCGTACTCCTTCTCCTTGATGAAGCTCTTGATGGTGAACTTCTTGGCCCACGCGATGCGCTGCTTGTCGCGGTAGACGAGCGTGAACGCGGCGCCGACCTCCGGGTCGAGCACCTGGGCGTGGAGGAGCTTGCCCGGCACGAGCAGCTTCTCGATGTCGCCGACGACGCGGTAGCTGCCGTCGTCGGAGATGAGCAGCACCTTGTCGAACTCGGAGATGTGGAGCGGGAACTCCTCGCCGCGCACCTTGGTGCCGAAGAAGCCGCTCTCGCGGTCGTACGACATCTTGATGTTGGCGTTCGCGACCTCGCGCTTGTCGACGGCCTGGATCTTCCGGATCTGCGTGCGGCGCGGGTAGTTCGCCCCGTACTTCGCGACGAGGCCGCGGAGGTAGGCGATCGTCGTCTTCTTCATGTCGGCGAGCTTTTGCTCGCGCTCGGCGATGTTCGCGAGGACCTCTTCCAGGTCCTTCTTGTGCTTCTCGATGTCGAAGGCCGAGATCCGGCGGATCTGGATCTTCAGGAGGTGGTCGACGTCCTCCTGCACCATCGGCCGCGCGAAGAGCTTCGCGTGCTCGTGCATGCCGTCCCAGACGGCCTTGTCGACGGCCTCCTGCGTCTTCGCGGTCTCGATGCGCTTGTAGACCGCCTTCTCGATGAAGAGGCGCTCCAGCGTCATCCAGTGCTGCTTGTCGCGGAGCTGGGAGAGCTCGTAGCGGAGCTCGGCCTCCAGGATCTGCTTCAGGCGCTCGGTGAGGAGCTTCAGGACCTCGCTCACGCCGAGCTCGGCCGGTCGGCCTTCCGTGATCGCGGTGATCGAGGAAGAGATCGACACCTCGCAGTCCGTGTAGGCGTAGAGCTGCGGGATCACTTCCTTGGCGTAGGCGCCGCGCTGCAGCACGAGCTCGATCTCGACGCGATCGGTCGTGAAGTCGTTGATCTCGGAGATCTTGACCTTGCCCGACTGCGCGGAAGCTTCGATCGAGGCGATCAGGCTCTCCGTCGTCGTGGACGGCGGCAGCTCGGTGATGACGATGCGCTTCTCGTCGCGCGCCTCGAGCCGCGCGCGCACCGTGACCTTGCCCTTCCCGTCCTGGTACTCCGCGACGTCCATCTGGCCGCCCTGCGGGAAGTCCGGGAAGAGCTCGAAGGGCTCCTTGCGGAGGATCGCGATCTGCGCCTCCAGGAGCTCCTTCAGGTTGTGCGGCAGGATCTTCGTCGCCATGCCGACGGCGATGCCCTCGGTGCCGAGCAAGAGCAGCACCGGCAGCTTCGAGGGCAGGACGACCGGCTCTTCCTTGCGTCCGTCGTAGCTCGGGATGAACTCGGTGATCGCCTTGTTGAAGAGCGTGTCGAGCGCCAGCGGGGTCAGGCGGCACTCGATGTAGCGCGCGGCGGCCGCAGCGTGGCCAGTGAAGAGGTTGCCGAAGTTCCCCTGGCGTTCGATGAAGTAGTCCTTGTTCGCCAGCACCACCAGCGCGTCGCCGATCGCGGCGTCGCCATGGGGGTGCAGCTTCATCGTCTCGCCGATGACGTTGGCCACTTTGTGGAAGCGGCCGTCGTTCATGCCGAAGAGCGTCGTCAGGATGCGCCGCTGCACGGGCTTCAAGCCGTCGCGCAGGTCGGGAATGGCGCGATCGAGCACGACGTAGCTCGCGTACTCGAGGAAGTTCTTCTGCATCAAGGGCTCGAGCTGAGCCATGCGAGTCGATTCCTGGCCGTAGGCGTAGTGGTTAGATGTGGCGGCGAAGTCTAGGTGGGCACACCGGTCTCAATGGCGTCCGCCGTTGAACCCAGCGGCTAACCGGTCTCAACGGCGTCAGCCGTTGAACCCAGCGGCTAACCGGTCTCAACGGCGTCAGCCGTTGAACCCAGCGATTCTAGAGCAGGACCTCGGTCACGAGGTTGTCGACGATGAACTGCTTGCGCTTCGGCGTGTTCTTGCCCATGAAGAACTCGAGCGAGCGGCTGATCGAGCTCAAGCTGTCGACGACGACGCGATCCAGACGGATGTCGTTGCCGATGAACTGGCCGAACTCCTTGGGATTGATCTCGCCGAGCCCTTTGAAGCGCGTGATCTCGACCTTGCCGAGGCGCCGCTGCGCGCGGTCGCGCTCCGCTTCCGAGTAGCAGTACACGGTCTCCTGCTTGTTGCGCACGCGGAAGAGCGGCGTCTCCAAGACGTAGACGTGGCCTTTCGTCACTAGCTCCTCGAAGTAGCGCAGGAAGTACGTGAGCAGCAGATTGCGGATGTGCATGCCGTCGACGTCGGCGTCGGTGGCGATGACCACCCGGTTGTAGCGCAGGCCCTCGAGACCGTTCTCGATCCCGAGCGCGCGCATCATGTTGTAGAGCTCTTCGTTCTTGTAGACGGTGTCGCGCTTCAAGCCGTGGCAGTTCAGGGGCTTCCCGCGCAGCGAGAAGATCGCCTGGGTGTAGACGTCGCGGCACTGCACCATCGTGCCGCCGGCCGAGTCGCCTTCGGCGAGGAAGATCGTGCTCTCCTCCGCGCGCGTGCCGCCCTCGTCGTAGTGCAGCTTGCAGTCGATGAGCTTCGGGACGCGGATCGCGGTCTTCTTCGCGCGCTCGCGGGCTTCCTTCTTGATCGAGGCGAGCTCCTTGCGGATGCGCTCGTTGGTCTTGACCTTGTCGATCAGCTTGTCGGCTTCGGCCCTGTGCTTGTGCAGCCAGAGCACGACGGCGGTCTGGACTTCGCGCACGATGTCGGTGCGGATCCCCGTGTTGCCGAGCTTGTTCTTCGTCTGGCTCTCGAAGATGGGGTCCTTCAGCTTGATCGCGATGGCGCCGAGCATGCCGTCGCGCACGTCCTCTCCGGCGAAGCTCGCGTTGGCGTATTCGTTGACGCCCTTCAGCACGCCCTCGCGGAAGGCGCTCTGGTGCGTGCCGCCGTCGTTCGTGTACTGCCCGTTCACGAACGAGAAGTAGTTCTCGCCGTAGTTGTGCGTGTGCGTGAACGCGATCTCGAGCTTGTCGGCGCGGCAGTGCACCACCTCGTAGACCGGCGTCTCGTCGCCCAACTCGCGCTTCAGGAGGTCGGCCAGGCCTTCGCGGCTCTTGAAGGACCGGCCGTTGTAGACGATCTCGAGACCGGTATTGAGGTAGGCGTAGTACGAGAGGCGGTGCTCAAGGAAGGACTCCTGATAGGCGTAGTTGCCGAAGATCTCGGGATCCGGCGTGAAGATCACCTCGGTGCCGGTCTTCGCGTCCTCGTCCTTGCCCTTCTTCTCCTCGAGGATGCGCCCGCGCTCGAAGGCCGCCCGGACGAACTTGCCTTCGCGCCAGGACGTCACTTGGAAGCGCGAGGAGAGCGCGTTCACGGCCTTCGTGCCGACGCCGTTCAGGCCGACGGAGAACTGGAAGACGTCGTCGTTGTACTTGGCGCCGGTGTTGATCTGCGAGACGCAGTCGATGACCTTGCCGAGAGGGATCCCGCGGCCGTAGTCGCGGACGCGCAGCGTGGCGTCGGTGCGCTCGATCTCGATCTTGCGCCCTTGGCCCATCAGGAACTCGTCGATCGAGTTGTCGATCACCTCCTTCAGCAGCACGTAGATGCCGTCCGAGGGGTTCGACCCGTCGCCGAGCCGGCCGATGTACATGCCGGTTCGCAGCCGGATGTGCTCGAGGGCGTCGAGCGTCTTGACCGAGTCGTCGTCGTAGTCCCGCTTCGCCTTGAAGCCGTCGTCCGGCCCGCCGGGCCCGTTCGAGTTCTTCGCCACACCCACCTCCACCGCCGCGCGACGCACGAGGGCGAGCGCGGGGCGGAGGATAGCGAAAGGGGAGCGGGCTTTCCAAGCCGACGGGCCCCCAGCCCTGGCGTCCGGTCGGGGCAAGCGGCACAATGCCTCGCGGAGTCCATCCCGTCCCCGCCATGAATCGCCCCGAAGTCGAGCTGCGCGAGACCGTGCTCTCGGACGGTCTCGTCGGCAACGCGCTCATGCCCCCGGCGGAGCTACGAGCACAGCTCGTCGATCTCCTCGCCGACTCGGGCTTGCCCTACGTCGAGGTCGCGGCCCTGGACGTTCGCGACGGCACGGAGCAGCCGACCGATCCCGAGGCGCTGCGCTGCGCCCAGGTCCTGCCCGAGCGCGCGGAGAAGACCTTCGCCGCGATGGTGCGGCGACACGATGTCTACCCGATCTTCCGCGAGACCGCCCTCGACGCGATCTCGATCCGCCTCGGCTTGAGCAGCGTCTCGGCCGGTCCGGGCTGGGAGCTCACCGAGGCGGCGCTCGCCGTCGACCGCATGGAGCTCTGGCTGCCGGAGCTCGTCGAGGGCGGCTACCGGATCCGCGCGGTCCTCGTCGATGCGCTGCAGACCCTCGCGCACGACAGCAGCGATCTCGAGAAGCTGATGGAAGCGCTCTTCGAGGAGGGCCTGGAGGAGATCTGCCTCGGCGACGCCGTGGGCGACGTTCCGCCGAACTCGATTCGCCGCGCGGCGAAGCGCTGGGTCTCGCACTTCGGCGCGGAGAAGGTGGGGCTCAAGCCCGGCGATACGCTCGGCCGCGGTCTCGTGCAGCTCTGCGCGGGCTACGAGGCCGG
This sequence comes from Planctomycetota bacterium, assembly GCA_016719295.1. Taxonomy (GTDB): domain Bacteria; phylum Planctomycetota; class UBA1135; order UBA1135; family JADKAF01; genus JADKAF01. The sequence continues at coordinate 2,181,085 of JADKAF010000001.1, read as the reverse complement.
CGTACGGCGCTTCGACACGGTGCTCGCCGGCGTCGGCGGCGCCCGCCTGATCAGCGGTGCCGGCTACGCCCTCGCGACCGAGGACGCCGTGTCGCTGCTGGCCGACGAGGGCATCGCCACGGGCGTCGATCTGCGCCAGATCGTGCGCTGCTCGCGTTTCGCCTGTGAGCAGCTGGGAGTCGTCGGGCGCAGCCGCTATGCTTCGGCCTGCGATCGCGAAGGGCGACCGACCTGGTAGGTCGGCTGGATCCGTCGGCCGCACCGCATCAGAGGGACCGCAATCACCGCCATGAGCGCCTCCTCGTCCACGCAGGCTCCTCAGCAGGAGCTGGTCTCCCTCCGTCGCGATGGCGCGATCGCGATCGTGACGCTCCAGCGCCCCGACGTGCTGAACTGCCTCTCCTTCGAGACGCTGGTGCAGCTGCGAGCGCACGTGGCCACGCTCGCGCGCGACGAGCAGCTCCGCGTCGTGATCTTCACCGGGGCGGGCGATCGCGCGTTCTGCGCCGGAGCGGACCTCAAGGAGCGGAAGACCATGCCGGTCGAGAAGGTGCCGCTCTTCGTGAACCACATCCGCAGCGCCTTCGATGAGATCGAGGCGCTGCCCATGCCCACCATCGCCGCGATGAATGGCGTCGCCTTCGGCGGCGGCGTCGAGCTCGCGCTGGCCTGCGATCTCCGCGTCCTCGGCTCGAACGCACAGCTCGGTCTCACCGAGGTGACGCTCGCGATCATCCCGGGCGCCGGCGGCACGCAGCGCCTCCCGCGGCTGATCGGCAAGGCGCGCGCGAAGGAGCTGATCCTCACCGGCCGCAAGATCGCCCCGCAGTACGCCCTCGAGATCGGCCTCGCCAACTACGTCGCCGGACCCGGCGAGGTGATGGAGGTCGCGCTCCAATGGGCCGAGGAGATCGCCTCGAACGGCCCCGTCGCGGTGCGCGCGGCGAAGGCCGCGATCGATCACGGCTGCGAGCTGCCGCTGAAGGACGGCCTAGTCCTCGAGAACCGCTGCTACGAGCGCGTCATCCCGACGCGCGATCGCCTGGAGGCCCTAGCGGCCTTCGCGGAGAAGAGGAAGCCCGTCTACGAAGGGCGCTGAGCGGCGATGGCTCGCGCGCGCGGAGAGCGCCTGCGCTTCGGGCTCGGGCTCGCGCTGGTCGTGGGGCTCGCGCTGATCGGGCTCGGAGCCTACCTGCGCGCGAGCGAGGCGCTCGCGATCCCTGGCGCCGAGCGCGCCGAGACCGCGCGAGCGGCCCTCGAGCTGCTCGCGGGTAGCCTCCTCGGGCTCGCGGTGCTGGCCCTCGTCGTCATCGTGCTCACGAAGCGCGCGCTGCGCGCGCAGCGTCACTCCTCGCGCCTCGATCCGCTCACCGGCCTCTACGGGCGCCGGCTCTTCCACGAGCTGCTGAGCGAGGAGGTCGCGCAGGCCGCGCGCTACGGCCGCGCCCTGAGCCTCGCGATCGTCGACCTCGACGCCTTCAAGATGATCAACGACACGCTCGGCCATCGCGCCGGCGACCGCGTGCTGCAAGGCGCCGCCGAGGTGCTGCGCGCGAGCGTGCGGAAGAGCGACTACGTCTTCCGCTACGGCGGCGAGGAGTTCGCGATCCTGATGCCGGAGACCGATGAGGTCGCCGCGGCCGTGGCGCTCGAGCGCGTGCGCTTGTCGCTGGCCGAGCACCCGCTCTCCTACGGGCGCGGCGAGGCGCAGGTGCGCTGCTCGATCGGCGTCACCGCGTATCGCGCGCCGGAGAGCGAGGAAGAGCTCGTCGTGCGCGCGGATCGCGCCTGCTACGCCGCGAAGCGCCGCGGCCGGAACCAAGTCGTGTTGGAGCGCGTCGTCGACGGCGAAGCGCGCGAGCTGAGCCTCGCCGAGCTGGCGCCGGTCGTGGCGAGCGGAGGTGGTGCATGAGCGCGAAGGCGATCTTCCCGGGGTCCTTCGACCCGCCGACCTTGGGACATCTCGATCTCGTCCGCCGCGCGTGCGCGATCTTCGGCGGCGTCACGGTCGCGATCGGGGCGAACTCCGCGAAGACGGGGGCGTTCACGACCAAGGAGCGCGTGGCGATGCTGCGCGAGCTCTGCGTCGGCTTGCCCGTCGAGGTCGCGACCTACGAAGGGCTGCTCGTCGATGCGTGCCGCCGCGGCGGCTACACCGTCGTCGTGCGAGGGCTGCGCAACTCGACCGACTTCCTCTACGAGTACGACCTCGGGCTCACGAACAAGAAGCTCGCCCCCGAGATCGATACGCTCTTCCTGCTCACCGACGAACGCTACGCCTACGTCTCCTCGCGCCTGCTGAAGGAGATCGTGACCCACGGCGGCTCCGCCGCCGCTTTCTTGGACCCCCGCATCGAGCAGCGCTTGCGCGAGCGCCTGCGCGAACCGAAGGAACCGCGATGACCCGTCACTCCGTGCATACCGATGCGGCGCCCGCCGCGATCGGCCCCTACTCGCAGGCCCTCGTCGTCGATGGCTGGGTGTACAGCTCGGGACAGATCGCGCTCGATCCCGCGACGGGCGCGCTCGTGCCCGGCGACATCGAAGCGCAGACGACGCGCGTGCTGGAGAACCTGCGGGCCGTGCTCTTCGCCGCCGACTGCGGCTTCCACGAGGTCGTGAAGACGACGGTGTATCTCGCCGACATGCGCGACTTCGCGCGCATGAACGCGATCTACGAGCGCTTCTTCGGCGACGCGAAGCCCGCGCGCTCCACGGTGCAGGCCGCGGGTCTGCCGCGCGGGGCCGCCGTCGAGATCGACGTCGTCGCGCGCCAGCAGAGCTGAGCTTCGTCGTGCGCCGCTCCCGCCGCCACGGAGGTCGATGAGCGCGCCCGCGGCAGCGCCGGGCGGCGGCGCGCGCGCGTTCGCTGGCGCGCTCGCGCGCGGCGGCGTGCGCGCCATGGCGCTGGCGACGACGCTGCTCGGCCTCCTCGCGGCGGTCTTCCTCGCGCTGCACTCGATCCCACGCGCGCGCGCGCCCCTGCACCTCGACGGTGACGCCGCTCCGCAGATGCGGCGCGACGCCGAGCGAGAGCGGCGCGAGCTGTTGCGCGACGAAGGCGAGCTCCCGCTCTTCGCGGCGTGGCCGCCGCTCGCGCGCGGCGAGCTCGTCGCCCGGCAGATCGAGCGGCTGCGGCGCGAGGAGACGCGCGCGCTCGCCGTCGCCTGGCTCCGTTGGCTCGGCGCGGCGGCGCGCGCGGAGTGGACGAGCGAGCGCGTCGCGGAGCTCGGCGCCGCGGGGCTCGCGCTTCCCGAGCTCGGCTTGCCCGCGGATCCCGCGGGATGGAGCGCCGCGGTGCTCGATTCTCGCGTGGAGCGCGCGGTGATCGCGCTGCGCGCGGGGACCGCGGCGAGCGCTTCGTCGGGGCTCGCCTCCGAGCTCGCCGAGCTCGAGCTGCTGCTCGTGGAGCCGATCGCGAGCGCTCTCGTCGCCGGCGCGAGCTCCGCGGAAGCGGAGCGCATGCTCGCGTTCGCCGAGAGCTTGCCCGCGGTCGGGCTGCCCTCGAGCGGCACGCTCGAGGCGCGACGCGCGCGGCTGCTCGCTTGGTGGGACACGCACGCGATCTATCTCGCGCGCGCCCCGCGGCTCCCCGCGCCGCTCGCCGCCTTGGCGGACACGCGCTTCGCGCGCTGGATCGCGCGCGCGCTGCGCGGCGATCTCGGCCGCGACACCGATCAGCGCTCCATCGCCGCCGAGATCGCGCAGCGGCTCGCGGTGACGCTGCCGCTCGCCGCCGTCGCGCTGCTCCTCGCGTTCGGCGCGGCGCTGCCCGCGAGCGGCTACCTCGCCGCGCGCCGCGCTGCAGGTCGCGGGTGGGCGCTGGAGCGCGCGCTGCTCGCGCTGCACGTCGCGCCCGGCTTCTGGATCGCCTTGCTGCTGCTCGCCCTCTTCTCCTCCGGCGGGCCTCTGGGCTTCCTACCCGGGTCGTGGAGCAGCACGCCCGCGCCCGAGGGGGCGTTGCCGCGCCTCGCGCATGCGCTCGCGCGCGCCGCGCTACCCTTGCTTGCGCTCGCGCTGCCGGCGTGGGCGTATCTCGTGCGCCAGCGCAGCGCCGCGCTGCGCGAGGCGCTCGTCTCGCCTTTCGCTCGCGCGGCCCGCGCGCGCGGTCTCGACGAGCGCGCCGTGCAGCGGGCGCACGCGGCGCCGCACGCGCGCTTCGTCATGCTGGCCCTCGTCGGCGCCGCGTTCCCGGCGCTCGTCACGGGCTCGGTCGTCGTGGAGACGCTCTTCGAGGTGCCGGGCGTCGGGCGCTACGCGTATGAAGGGCTGCTCGCGCGCGATGTCCCGCGCGTGCTCGCGCTCACCGCGCTCGCCGGCATCGCGACCTGGCTCGGCTGGGAGCTCGCCGAGGCGGGGCTGCGGCGCGCCGATCCGCGGCGTCGCGCGACGGAGGGGCCGGCATGAGCGCAGAGGATCGCTCGCTCGCGCGCGCCGCGCGCCCGCTGCTCGCACTGGTGCTGCTCGCGCTCGCCTCGCCGTGGCTCGCGAGCGACCAACCGCTCTGGGTGCGCGGCGCTTCGCGCGCGGCTTGGGAGCGCTGCGAGGAGCGGCTCGTGCGCGCGCTGCAGGAGCGCGATGCGGAAAGATTCGCCGCGGCGCGCGCGGAGGCGCTCGGGCGCTTGCTGGTCGAGGAGGACGAGCTCGCGCGGTCGCTCGCCGCGCTCGACCTGGGCTCGCTCGACGCGGCGGAGCGCTGGAGCGCCGGCGAGCGAGCGCTGGCGCCGCGCCGCCCCGAGCTGCGCGCGGAGCGCGCCTGCTCCGCGCTGGAGCTGGAGCGGCCGCTCCTCGATCTCGCGCTCGAGCCCGCGCTGCGCCGCTTGCCGCCGGCGGAGGAGCTGCGCGCGTTCGCCGAGCGCCTCGAGCGCTCCGGCGAGGAGCTGGGCGGTGGAGAGCTCGCCGCGGCGGTGCGCGCGGTCGCCGCCGAGGCGCGCGAGCTCGCGCAGCGCGGCGAGCGCCGCTTGAGCCTGAGCTCTTCCCAGGGGAGCTGGCGCGCGCTGCGCGACGGCCTCGATCGCTGGCGCGGCGCCAGCGCAGCGGGTCGACGCGCGCTGCTCGGCGTCCGCGAGCGGCCCTCGCCTGAGCTCCGCTCGCACAGCGCTTGGCCCGTGCTCGCGCGCGCGGGGCGCCTCGAGGTGCTGCTGTGGGGCGGACTCGGCGCGCTCGCTCTCGCCGGCGCCGTCGGCTGGCTGCGACGGCTCGCTCCTCGCTCCCTCTCGCGGGGCGCGAGACCGCGCGGTCGCCGCGTGTTCGCGACGCTGCTGCTCGGCGCGCTCGCCGCCCTCGCGTTCCACGGAGGTCGCTCGAGCGCGGAGCGCGAGCTCGACTATCGCGGCGAGATCGCCGCGGGGAGCTTCGCGCTGGAGAGCGCGTGGATGGCGGCGATCGCTTTCGGGCCGGAACACGCTCGGGGCGAGCCCGCGGAGCTCCCGCCTTGCGCCGCGCAGCCGACGTGGATCGCGCGCGGCGGCCGCGCTCCACAGCGCGATCTCGCGCCCGCTCCCGGCGCGTGGCGGCGCCACCCGTTCGGCACCGATGCGCTCGGACGCGATGTCTTCGCTCGCGTGCTGCACGGCGCGCGCCTCTCGCTGCTGATCGGCTTGCTCGGCGCGTTGGCCGCCGGCTCGATCGGCATCGCCCTCGGCGTCGCGGCCGGCGGCTGCGGCGGCGTCGTCGATGCGCTCGTGCGGCGCGCGATCGAGGTGCTGAGCTGCTTCCCGCCGCTGCTTTTCGCCCTCGCGCTGGCGGCGATGCGAGGTCCGTCTTCCGACACCGCCGAGGCCGTCGCGGGCATCGTCTTCGTGCTGGTCTTCGCGCGCTGGACCTTCCTCGCGCGCGTCGCTCGCGCCGAGGTCCTGCGCGTCCGGGCCGAGCCCTACGTGGAGGCCGCGCGCGCGCTCGGCGTCGGCGCCGTGGGGCGCCTCGTTCACCATGTGCTGCCGCAGATCGTTCCCGCGCTGCTCGTCGTGCTGAGCGCCGAGCTCGCCGCCGCGATGGTCTTCGAGAGCGCGCTCTCGTTCCTCGGGCTCGGGCTCGCCGAGCCGAGCGCGAGCTTCGGCGGCGTGCTGCGCGGCGCGTTGCAGGCGCCGAGCGCCTGGTGGCTCGCGCTCTTCCCGGGACTCGCCTTGCTCGCCGCGGTACTCTCGGTGCACCGCCTCGGCGAGGCGTTCGCTTCCGCGCGCGGTCGGCTCCCGCGCTGAGCTCGCCCATGGACCAGACGAACGACCGCGAACCCGCGCTGCGCGTCGACGAGCTCGCGGTGAGCTTCCGCACGGATGCGGGCCTCGCGCGCGCGGTGGACGGCGTCTCCTTCGCGCTCGAGCGCGGGCGCACCCTCGCGCTCGTCGGCGAGTCGGGCTCCGGGAAGTCGGTGACGGCGCTCGCGCTGCTCAGGCTCTTGCCCGAGCCGCCCGCGGTGATCGCGCGCGGCGAGGCCTGGCTCGGCGGGCGCGATCTGCTGCGCCTGCCACCGGCCGAGCTCCGCGCCGTGCGCGGGCGCGAGGTGGCGATGGTCTTCCAGGAGCCGATGAGCAGCTTGAACCCGCTGCTGCCGATCGGCGCGCAGATCGCCGAGGGGCTCGTCGCGCACGGCCTGCTCGGCCGGCGCGCCGCGGCGGCTCGCGCGGTCGAGCTGCTGGAGCGCGTGGGCCTGCCCGCGCCGGCGCAGCGCGCGCGCGCCTATCCGCACGAGCTCTCCGGCGGCATGCGCCAGCGCGCTTTGATCGCCGCCGCGCTGGCCTGCGAGCCACGCGTGCTGCTCGCCGACGAGCCGACCACCGCGCTCGACACGACCGTGCAGGCGCAGATCCTGGAGCTCCTGCGCGAATGCCAGCGCTCGCTCGGGCTCGCGCTGCTGCTCATCACGCACGACCTCGGCGTGGTGTCGGAGACCGCGCACGCCGTGGCGGTGATGTACGCGGGCCAGATCGTGGAGCGCGCCGGGACGCGCGCCTTGCTCGGCTCGCCGCGGCATCCCTACACGCAGGGGCTGCTCGCTTCGGTGCCGAGCCTCGAGGGACCGCTCGAGCGCCTGCGAGCGATCCCGGGAACGGTACCGCCGGCGACGGCCTGGCCCAGCGGCTGCCGCTTCCGTACGCGCTGCGGGCTGGCGGACGAGCGCTGCGCCGCGGAGGCGCCGGCGCTGCGGGTGGTCGCGGAGGGGCACGCGGTGGCGTGCCATGTCGCGTCGTGAGCGCCCCGCTCCTCGACGTGCGTTCCCTCGCGAAGCGCTTCGAGCTGCGCGGCGGGCTCTTCGGCCGCTCGGCGGGCGTCGTGCACGCGGTGCAGGAGGTCGATCTGCGCGTCGCGCCGGGAGAGACCCTGGGCCTGGTCGGCGAGTCGGGCTGCGGCAAGACCACGGTGGGGCGCTCGCTGCTCCGCCTCGTCGAGCCGAGCGCCGGCGAGATCCTCTACCGCGCGCCGCGCGCGAGCCTCGTGGGCAGCGCGCTCGAGGGCCGCGGCAGAACGGAGGGAGATCGAGCGGTCCTCGACGTGCGCGCGCTGCGCGGTCGCGAGCTGCGCGCGCTGCGTCGGCATCTGCAGATCGTCTTCCAGGATCCCTTCGCGAGCCTGAACCCGCGGCTCACGGTGGGGCAGGCGCTCTCGGAGCCGCTCGTCGTGCACGGCCTCGCGCGCGGCGCGGAGGCGCGCGCGCGCGTCGCGGCCCTGCTCGAGCGCGTCGGGCTCCGCCCCGAGCACGCCGCGCGTTATCCGCACGAGTTCTCCGGCGGGCAGCGGCAGCGGATCGGCATCGCGCGCGCGCTCGCGCTCGAGCCGCGCTTCGTCGTGCTCGACGAGGCGGTCTCGGCGCTCGACGTCTCCGTGCAGGCGCAGGTCTTGAACCTCTTGCTCGACCTCCAGCGCGACGCCGGGCTGGCCTACCTCTTCATCGCGCACGACCTCGCCGTGGTCCGCTACGTGGCACAACGCGTCGCGGTGATGTACCTCGGGCGCATCGTCGAGGAGGGGCCGAGCGCCGAGGTGCTCGGCGCTGCGCGCCATCCCTACACGCGGGCCTTGATCGCCGCGGCCCCGCGGCGGAGCGCGAGCGGCATCGCGCCGCGCCTCGTGCTCGCGGGAGAGCCGCCCTCGCCGCTCGCGCCGCCGGCCGGCTGCGCCTTCCACCCGCGCTGCCCGCTCGTCGAGGAGCGCTGCCGGAGCGAGCGCCCCCTGCTCCTCCCGAGCGGCGGCGCGCACCAGGTGGCCTGCCATCTCGCCTCGCGCGGAGCGAGCTGAGTAGAGCCTCCCGTTGCGTCGCGCGCGCGGCTCCGGCACGCTACGCGCCCGGGCAGGCGCGCCTCTTCGCGCTCGCTCCTCCTTCTCCTTGGCATCGCCTCCGAGGCCCTTTCGATGAAGCCTTCCCCGGCCGTGGCGCAGTCCCTGCACGAGATGATCCGCGAAGGGGGCCAGCCCCGCACGGGAGCGTCGGCGTCGAGCTTCCCCGCGAGCCCGCTCTGGGCGGCGGTGCGCGGCACCGGCACCGCGATCTGGCTCGACACCGGCGACATCGACGCCGCGCGCAAGCTCTGGACGCGCGAGATGGAGGGGCTCACGACCAACAACACGCTCCTCAACGCGGAGATCCAGAAGGGCCTCTACGACGCGGCGATCCCGGAGGTCGCCAACCGCGTGCGCGCGGCGGCGCCGCGCATCTCGCGCGAGGAGCTCATCCTCGAGATCGCGTTCGCGCTGAATGCGCTGCACGGCCTGAAGCTCGTCGAGGCCTTCGATTGCAAGGTGAGCGTCGAGCTCCACACGGCGCTCGCCGATGATCTCGAGGCCACGGTCGCCTACGCGCGGCGCTACCACGCGATCTGCCCGGAGCGCTTCATCGTGAAGATCCCGCTCTCGCCCGCCGGGCTGTTGGCCGCGCGCATCGTGGTCGCCGAGGGGATCCCGGTGAACTACACGCTCGGATTCTCCGCGCGTCAGAACTACGTCATCGCACGCATCGCCCGCGCCACCTGGTGCAACGTCTTCATGGGGCGGCTGAACGCCTACGCCGCGGACGAGAAGCTCTGCGACGGGCGTTTCGTCGGAGAGAAAGCGACGCTGGCTAGCCAGCAGGCCCTGCTCGAGCTGCGCTCCCAGGGGATCGGGACGAAGCAGATCGGCGCCTCGATGCGCGGCCCGAGCCAGGTCGCCGATCTCGCCGGCCTCGACGTGTTCACCATCCCGGTGAAGGTCGCGCAGGCGTTCGTGGACAGCAAGGTGGAGCCGAGCTCGCTCTGCTCGCGCCTCAGCGAGCGCTACGAGCCGCAGTGGGCGAGCGGAGTGGACCCGCGCGCGGAAGGGCTGAACGCCTTCTGGGAGGTCGACGCCGCGACGAAGAGCGCCGTCGATGCCTGCCTCGCAGCGGGGCCGCAGCAGCTCGACGGGAAGGGCCTCCAGGACCTCTTCCACGCGCGCGGCGCGGGCAACCTCTTCCCGCGCTACGCCGCCGCGGATCTCGAGGCCATCGCTCGCGACGGCAAGCTGCCGAAGCGCGAGCGCTGGAAGGCGCGCCTTAGAACGGGCGAAGTCGGGCTCGACGCCCTGCTCACGACCGCGGGGCTCCTCTCGTTCACCGCGGACCAGGCCGCGCTGGATCAGCGCATCGCTTCGCTGATCTGAGCGCGAGAGCGGCCGGCCTTCAGCTGCCCGCCGAGAGATCGAGCCCGAAGTCGCGCACCAGGATCTCGCGCAGCTCCAGGAAGTTGGTGACCGTGTAGTCGGGGATCGACTGCGCGGCCTCCTGGATGTGCTTCGAGCCGCCGCGGCGGTGCCACACCGTGATCATGCCGATCTTCTTCGGCGGATCGATGTCGTTCTTCGGGTGGTCGCCGACGTACATCGCCGACTCGGGCGAGATGCCGAGCTCCTGACAGGCTTTGAGATAGATCTTCGGGTTCGGCTTCGAGATCCCCATCTGCTCGGAGATGAAGATCGCCATCGGGTCCAGGAACTCGTAGATCTTGAGCCGCACGATCTTCTCCATCTGCTTGATCGTGAGGCCGGCCGAGATGATGCCGAGACGGATACGCGTCCGCGCGAGGTCGCGGAGCAGGAGATACGCGTCGTCGTGTACCTTCAGCTCCTGCGACTTGGTCTCGTGGTAGGCCATCACGCCCGACGCGACGAGGAAGGCGGGGTTCATCCCGGCGTAGGACGACGGCGGGATGCGCAGCATCAGCTTGTCGAAGTGCTTGTCGTAGTTCGAGCTGAACTCGGCGATCACCTCGTTCAGCTCCTTCAGCAGGAGCTCGCGATCGGCGCGGATCCCGGCGCGGATCATCGCTTCGACAGCATTGCGGCGCGCCTTCTCGGCGAACACCGTCGTCGAGAAGAGCGTGTCGTCGATGTCGAAGAAGATCGTGGTCAGGTTGCGGGACGGCATCGCGTGCTTCGCTTCGTTGACGCGGCGAGGATCCTAGCGCGAGCCTGACGCAAACGCGACGGGCCCAAATGCAAAAGGGCCGAGTGTCGCCACCCGGCCCTTCGTGCTCGAGAACTAGCGCTCGATCGCGCGATCAGTTGCGCGCGAGGTGCCTCTGCAGCTCGGCCTCGACATCGGTGATGTAGGCCTTGATGAGGACCATCAGGTTCTCGGTTTCATCCGAGATCCCTTCCTGGCGGGCGAGGATGCCGACGATCGGCAGCTTCGCGATCCACGGGATCTCCGACTTGCGCTCGACGTTGCGGATCGTCTTCAGACCGCCGATCAGGATCGAGGCGCCGTCCGGGACGACCGCGGTCGTCTTCGCCGCCGACACCTGCATCTCGGGCAGCTGGAAGGTCACCGGGATGGTGAGACCGGCCAGCGAGGTGGTGAAGTCCGGGATGGGCTTCCGCAGCGTGGCGACCGTCGGTCGGAGCTCCAGGATGATGTGCTTGCGGTCCTGCGTGATGACCGGGCGCACGTCGAGGACGACCCCGTCCTGCAGCACGTTGATCACCGGGTCGGCGATGAACGATGCCTGCGCGACTTCGACGTCGAAGTCCTGGATGTACGAGATCTGGTTCACCACCGTGATGTACGAGCGCTGGGTGTTGAACACCGACAGCGTCTGCGCGTTCACGATGCGGAAGTCGGCCGACTTCTCGACGGCGTTGATGATCAGGCCGATCGCCGTGTCGTCGAGGATCGTGATCCCGAAGGTCGCGCCGCCGGTGGTCGTGAGGTTCTGACCCAGCGGGCGATCGAAGATGTTCTCCGTGCGGATGCGAACGTCGCCGTCCGATCCGTCATCGAAGAAGATACCGCTCGAGGGATGCTGACCGGCGCCGGTGCCGAGACCCGAGCCGTTGTTGTCGAAGCCGAGCGACGCGTTGTCCTCGAGTCCGTTGGTGATGTCGTCGAGGTTCGCCAGGGGGCCGGAGACGCCGCCCAGGCCGCGGAAGTCGACACCGAAGTTCTGCAGGAAGTTCTCCGACACGGCGAGGAACTTCGACTCGATGGTCACCAGCGAGGTCGTGGTGCGCTTCAGGTTCTGGAGGAACTCCGCGACCTGCTTCTGCACCTCGGGGCGGTGCCGCACGATCAGGTTGGTCGGGCTCTCGTCGGAGCCGCCGCGCGTGATCGAGTAGCGGTCGCCATCCCAGGTCCCCGGCGCGATCGTCGACTGGATGTACTGGTCGAGCTGGTCGCCGGTGATCAAGCTCGCGCTGTCCTCGCCGATCGTGCCGAACGGGCTGGCGCCCTCGGCGGTCGCGCCCGCGACGGTGATGTCCCCGATGTCGGGCGCGATGAACTGGTTCAGCTTGAAGGTCAGGTCCTTCACCGAGTAGGTGCGGAGGACCGCGTCATCGGTGGCGCCTTCCCCACCGCCGATCGTCGTGAAGCGGATCATCACGGCGGGCTGCGCGAGGAGCTGGTAGGCGTAGCGGGGCGCCGTGCCGTCGTTCTCGGCGTTCGCCTTCACCATGGCGAGCTCGAGCACGTCGAAGAGCGAGAGGTCGTGGTAGTAGCTCTGGTTCAGCTCCGGCAGCTCGCTGGCGTCGCCGCTGAACGCGGAGATCACGAGCGCCGGGCGGCCGTTGATCACCGGCGGGTTGTTCCGCACCAGGTTGATCACGTCCTCGAGCGTCGCGACCGAGAGCTTCGGCTCATCGCCCTCCGGGGCCGGGCCGCCGGGGACGTAGGTCTCCTTCAGGATCCGGCGCAGCTCGGCGACGATCGCCTCGTCCTCGGGCGACTCGTTCGCGTAGCTGGGCTTGCGACGCTCCGTGTTCTCCACGAAGGTCTTCGCATCGGGCATGTTGATCGTGCCCGTGTACGGGATCTTCAGCTCGTCGTTCTGGAGCCGCATCTCGCGGAAGCGCGCGCGCTTCGCCTTGACGTACTCCTTGTCGTTCTTGTCGAGCTGCAGCTTCTTGCTGGAGAGCTGGAGGTTCAGCGCGCGCTCGTTGTCGGGCTCGACGCTCAGGACCTGCTCGGCGTAGCGGAGCGAGATCTCGTACTGCTCCTGCTCGAACGCGCGCGTGCCAGCTTCGAGGAGCTGGGCGATCTCGCTGCGGCGGCGCTCCTGGTTCTTCTCGTACCACTCCTTCAAGCGCTCATCGACCACGCGGTCGCGCTCCGCCTTCTCGGCGGCGGCGGCCTTCTGGCGGCGCTGGATGGACTCGGAGAGCAGAGTTTCGGCTTCGGTCTGGATGCCGGCCCAGTCGCCGACCGGGGCGTACTTCACGTACTCGAGGACGTTGCGGGCCTTCGACTCGGCCTGCGCGTAGTCGCCGATCGCGAGGGCGTTCTTGCCTTCGCTCAGGTGGAGCTGCGCCTGCTCGCGGATGAGCTGCGCGCGGATCTCGGCGCTCTTGCCGGCTTCCGCGGTGAGGTCGCCCTTCCGCGCGCCGAGGCGGCCGAGAGCCGTCTCGATGCGGGTCTTCAGTCCGGCGTACTCGGCATTGCTCGGCGCGTAGCGGGTCGCTTGATCCGCGGCGCTCAGCGCGTTCAGCAGCTCGCCGCGCTCGAAGTCGGAGCGCGCCTGCTCGTAGGCCTGCCGCGCGAGGGCGCTCCGCACCTGCTCTTGCAGGCGCGCATCGTCCTGCGGCGCGTTCATCCCGCCGACCGGGTCCTGCGCGGTGGCCGACAGTGCATCCTCGCTCTTCGACTCCGCGCTCCTCGCCCCGGTGCTGCTCGATTCCAGACCAGAGGTCTGGTGGAGCTCTTCGTTCGAAGAGCTCTCCGGAGCCGAACTCGAGGTCGAGCAAGCGCCCAGCGCGAGAGCGAGCAGGCTCAATCCGAGCGTCGTGCGCGCCGCACCCGCGAGCGGGAAGAGCGGCGAGCGCGCGCCGAGCTCGGCGCTCGAGGAGGCGACGCGAATTGCGGTGGCGGCCGCGGAAGTGCCTTCGTGCGTCATGAAGATCCAGCCTTTGAGAGGTCCAGCTTTCGAAACTGGCGCGTGAGCTCGGCGGCGGCGCCGCTGCCGACTCAGGCGTGCGGATGGTTCGATCGAGCGGGCGGGCTCCGGGGAGCTCGACGCGCGCGAGGAAGCTCGTTGGTTGGAAACACTCGCGCGCTGCAGCGAGGTGCAGTGCGGAGCTGGTTCGTGCGTCGGGACTCGAGATCGCGCGCGGAACGCACCTCCACGGCCGAAGAGCCACTCGTCCGAGCTGCGTTCCGAAGACACGCGCAGCCGCATCGGCGAGGAACTCACGCGATGGCGAGAGCGGGTGGGCGGGTAGCTAGGGCGTCAGCGGGTACGGCGGGAAGCGCGGCCCGTCGAGCGTGCGTGTACCCCGTCGGGTGACCTGCGCTCGAGGCCGTGGAGCGGGGCGTACTGTAGCCCTGCCCCGGAGCGAAGTCAAAAGGTTAGGAAGTGGGTGCGAAGTCGTTGTGGCGAGCCGAGTTGGGAGCGCGAAACGATGCTCGAGGAAGCTCGAAGGCCAGCGGTCGCGCCCCGCGCCGTCGCGCGCGCGCGATCGCTCTGCCTCGGCGATCCTCGCGCCCGCCTTGGAGCCATCGCGGGCCGCGCTAGCGCGGTGTGATCGCGCGGTAACCGCCGATCCTCTCAAGAAAGCGCGCGAGGCGCGGCTCCCGGGGTGGGAGAGCCGCGCCTCGCGCTGCGTTCGGTCTGCGGGCGAGTGCGCCGGTTAGCCGCCCGGGCGCTTCAGCACGCCGAACGGCGACTTGTCCACCTGGTAGAGGTTGGGGTCGGTGAACTTCGCCTCGAGCACGCCGACGCTGCTGTCGCCGGCGAAGGTCTGCTCGAGGAACACGCGGCTCGCCGTGTGCGCCGGGTTGCGCGAGAGCTTCTTGTCCGGCTGGAAGACCGGGATGCTGCCGTCGGCCTTGCCGGCGATCTCCTGGATGATGATGTTGTCGTTCAGCATGTCGAGGACCTCGGTCACGTCGACGTACTGAACGTTCCAGCCCAGGATGTCGTAGAAGGACGCGACGGTGCGCGGGTTCCGATTCAAGGTCGCGGAGATCGTGTCACCCTTCTCGACGCAGCTCATCTCGGCCAGCCAGTAGGGACCGAACTTGGGCTTGTAGACGAGCGCGCGGCGCTTGTCGGTGAGCAGAGGAACCGGGGTGCCTGGCTTGGCGATCGCCCACTGCAGCACGGTGCTCTCGCCGGTCTTGATGACGAGGGCCGGCGACTTCCGCTTGTACTCGTCGAAGCGCAGCTTGTCCGTGTCGGGCGGCGGGTTGCCGTCGCGGTCGCGGATGCCGGCGTTCATCTCGCGGCGGTAGTACTTCCAGTAGAGCTCGCTCATCAAGAACTGCAGCTCCTCGACGGAGTAGCAGACGGCGATCGTGCGGTCCGCGTTGCCGGGCTCCTGCTCGCGCACCTTGTAGCGCACGATGCGAACGGGCGAGCGCAGGGCCGCGTCGTACGCGACCTGCATGTAGTCGCCGGAGACGCCCTTGAAGACCTTGTTCTGGTACTCGCGAGCCCACTCCTCGAAGTCCCAGTTCACGCTCGGCGCGCGCTTGATGCCGGGGGGCTTCGAGCCGATCGGGCGGCCCGAGAGAGCCACCTGGGATTCGCGGTCCTCGAGGCGCGTGCCGCGGAACCACTGCACGACGGTCGGGGGAGCGAGGAACTCCTTCGGATGCAGCCAGTCCTGCACCTCGCGGTTGTCGGGGGTGCGGTAGACCACCATTCCCGGCTCCACGACGTCGAGGTCGATCGCGAGCTTCGGCTTCTCGACCTCGCCGGTGTTCTGGCTGCCGAAGCTGGTCGGCATCTCGATCTGCATCTTCGCGTCGAGCGATTTGAACTTGATCGACACGAGGAAGAAGATCAGCAGGAGGAACGTGACGTCGATCATCGGCGTCATGTCCCCGACCTTCTCGTCGCTATGGCTGCGTCGCTTGCCCATGGTGTGCTAGCTCGAGGGTGTGCCGGCTCGGAGAGAGAGCGATTCCGTAGGTGTCAGGTGCGAATCGGCCGAGTGCGAATCGACCGGATGCGAGGTGCGTCCGCGGCGCCTAGCGCGGCGAGCGATGAGCGAGCCCGGCCCTAAGGCGTGCCCTGCTGCGCGGCTTCCCGGTTCGCGCCTTCCTGGTCCTTCTTGGTCGAGAACTCGACCTTCTTGAACGGGTAGGCGGGGTTGCGGTCCGACGGCGCCTTCTTGGAGTAGGCGGGGTCCGCGGAGGGGAGGCACTTCTCCAGCACGTCGCTCACGGAGTAGAAGGGCGTCCACTTGTCGGCGCGGATCAGCAGAGGGATATCGATCACCTTCAAGGGATCGCCCGCCCCGGCGGCCGTGGGGCCGGTGTCGAGGAACTGGATGCGCGCTTCCTTGTCCTTCGCCGTCTTGCCCTCGGTCTTGTCCTTCAGCTCCATCTCGAGGCCGTAGCGGCTGATGCGGTTCACCAGGCGCTCGTCGGTCTCGAGATCGACGAGGGTCAGGCCCTCCAGCTCGCGGACGCGGGCCTCTAAGCGCTGGAGCTTCTTCGCACCCTTGGTGGTGCGGCTCAGCATCTCGCGCGCGGGCTGCGGGAGGAACATGGTGTCGGCCTTGATCACGATCTCCCCGGGACGGGTGATGTTGATCAGCAGGCGCTCCGGATCCGGCTTGTCCTCGACGGCGCCGTAGCGGACCTTCGGCGGCTCGACGTCCTCCAGGTCCTTCTGGGTGAAGTCGATGACGACGATGAAGAAGGCGATCAACTGGAACACCATGTCGATCATCGGCGTGAGGTCGACTTCGAGGGTGCCGGGGCTCGTGTCGCGTTTTCTGCTCATGGCTCAGCGCTCGGGGAGACGCGGGGGAATCGATCGCGGAAAGACGCGGCGTCCGCTGTTGCGGGCGGTCGCGCTGGCGTGCGGCCGGCGGGCGCGAGATCGACGGCCTTGAGGTCGATCCGGTGGAGGCAACGCAGCCAGAGGCGCAGGGTTCGGCGGGGAGCTGGATTCGGGGCGGACGACGGTCGTCGATCCCGCTCTGGATCCGATTGCGGATCCGACTGCGGATCCGACTGTGGCGCAGAGCCCGAAGGCCCTCGGCCGGCGGAACCGGCCCCGGCGCGGCGGAAGTCGCGGCGCGCCGGGGGATCCCCGAAGACGTGGGGCGAGGCTTCTTGTCGAAGCCCAGCTCTGGTCTAGGCCCAGCTCTGGTCGAGGCCTAGCTCTGCTTCGCCCGGAAGCGGTCGAAGAGCTCTTCGCAGATCGCGCCCATCTCGAGGCCGATCTTCGTCGCGCGGTTCTTGAAGTAGACGTAGAAGGCGGAGATCGGGATCGCGATCACGAGTCCGATAACCGTCGTGAGGAGCGCTTGGGAGATGTCGTCCGCGAAGTCCGCGGGCTTCACCGTCTCACCCGCCGACGCGATGGTGTCGAAGGCGCCGACCATTCCGGTCACCGTCCCGAGCAGACCGAGCATCGGCGCGATCGCCGCGTGCACGCCGAGCCAGCCGACCTTCTGGCCGAGCTTGATGGCTTCCTCGTCCTCCATCTCCTCGACGGACTTCTCGATCACTTCGAAGGAGTGGCCGATCTTCTGGATGCCGGCGGCGACGATGCGCGAGAACGCGACGTCGTGCTGCTCGCAGAACTCGAGGGCTTCCTGGTAGTTGCCCTCTTCGAAGAGCACCTCGATCTCCTCGATCACCTCGGGCGGCGCGAACTTCTCGCGCTTCACGTTCACGAAGTGCTCGATCACCATCGCGAAGACGACGATCGACTGGATCAGCTGAACGATGCCGACCCACCCGATGGCGCCGAGGAACCACATGATGGTGTTCGGCTCTTCCTTCGCGGCAGCGGGGGCGCCCTGCGCGAGGGTCGTGCTGCAGAGGATGCCGCCGACCAAGCCCGCGACGGCCAGGGCTCGGAGGGTCCGCTTCAGATCGCTGTTCATCTCGATTCGTTCTCCTTGGGGCTCGGTTCCGGTCTTCGGGGCGTAGGTTCGCTGCGGAGAGCTCCTGGGTCGGACTCGCGGATGCGGCGACCCAGAAGAGACGCGGTGGGTGCTTTCGGCGCCGGGCGGTTGGGTAGGGTGCCGTGCCAGCGGCGCAGTTCGTTTCCCCTTCGCTTGCGTTCTCGGCGCTTCGGGAGAAGAGATCCTCGAGACGAGAAGCTCCAGCGTCGCTCCGCGCGTGGCCGCGACGCGGCGAGCACGGAGCGACGGGTGGGACTGCGTCGATGAGGCGAGCTCTTCGGCTTCGGCGATGGCCGTCGACTGGCGGGTCGGCGGCTGCTGCGAGAGGGCCCGCACCGAGTTTGGTGACAAGGGGGCGGGGCGGGGTTTGTAACCGAATCCTAGGCGAAGTTCCAGGCTGCGGACGACGCGGCGCTTCGTCCGGCGGCGCCTGGACCTCAGCTCGGGATCAGCGCTTGGCGCGCGCGACCTTCGCGATGGCCGCGGTAGGGTGGAACTCGGCGACCTCGCGGAAGTAGCTCTTGGCGATGGCCTCGGCGTTCTTGCCGCGGGCCTCGCTCAAGCATTCGGCGAGACGCACCTTGCCGCGGGCGAGCAGCTCGGGCATCTCGGGAGCGACGGCGAGCCCTTGCAGGAAGACCTCGATCGCGGCTTCCATGTCGGGCTTGCGGTTCCCTTCCTTCGCCACCAGGTAGTCCGCTTCGGCGCGACCCAGCATGGCGTAGGCCCAGAGCTCCGAGCCCGGCCACATGCCCTTCGCGTAGGCCTCGGCGGTGAGCACGCGCGTCGGGGTACCGTCCTTCTGGCGGCGGGCTTCCGGCGTCTGCGGCATCTTGTCGAGGATCGCCTTGAAGTAGCCCTGCGCCTGCTTCGGGTTCTGCGCGAGGATGCCGTAGCCCTGCCAGATCTGCGCCTGACGCTCGAGGATCGCGAGACGACGGATCACGCCACCCAGGCCCTTTTTCTCGGTGAAGAACGCGACGTCGGCGAGGGCGATCTCACCCGCTTCCTTCGCCGTGTCGCGGGTCGTCGCCGGAGCGTCGCCAGCGAGGGCCGCGCGCGCGAGCAGGAGCCGCGCCTCGACACGCAGGAGCTTGCCCGGATCGCCAGCGGCGTCGGCCGCGTCGACGAGCGCCTTCGCCACCGCCAGCGCTTCCTTCGCGTTGTCCTTCGCGAGGTGGAGCTCGACGGCGACGGGCGTCGCCTGGGTCAGGAACCAAGACTCCTTGTCGGCGAGGAGCGGCTGCAGCGCGGCGAGCCCCTTGTCGGCTTGCGCGGCGCGCTCGCCGTCCTTGCCGAGGGCCGCGAGGTCGAGATAGATGCGCGCGAGGGCGATCTGCGTCGCGGCCTTGCCGAAGGCGTCGGTGAGCTTCGCGAGCTCCTTCTCGATCTCGGTCGCCGCCGTCCCGAGCGCCGTGAGGCGATCGGCGACGGGCGCCGAAGAGAGCTTGCCGATCTGCGCGGCGTGGTAGCGCACGGCACCGGGCGTGGTGCCGAAGTCGATGTTGGTGAACTCGTAGAGCGCCCAGCGCCTCGAGGCCGGGTTGTTCGGGCGCTTGTAGGTGACACCGGCCAGCTTGAGCTGGGTGATCTCGGCCACCTTGGCGGCGTCGAGCTCGGCGTTCTCCTTCCAGGAGTAGATCGTGTGACCAGCGGCCGCGGGGGCCTGGGCGAGGGCTGCGGAAGGCAGCGCGGCGGCGCAGAAGAGGGCGAGGTGGAGAGCGATCTTCATGGCGGGGAAGAGGGGCGGTTGCTGGGATGCTCGCGGCGAGCGCGAGCGGCGAACGTGGGAGAGCGGACGATCAGGAGTCGAGGGGTAGCCGGAGCAGCGGGAGCCGCGCCGGCGGGAGCTTCTCTCCGAGCTCCTTTCAGAGCTCGGAGCTTTCGCTCGCGCTACGTGCCGATGAAGCGCTCGAGCCAGATGTAGGCCGCGCGCCACGCCTTCTGGCGCTCGGCCGGGATCTCCTTGTCGTCGATCGTCTTGTAGCCGCCCGGGAACTTCTCCCAGTCCTCGCCGGCCTGCGAGATCTCGTTCTTGAAGGTGCGGAGCTGCGCCCTCGTCTCCTCGAGGTCCTTGGTGTTCGGGTCGAGGTTCTTCGCGAGCAGCGCCTTCGCGTAGAAGTAGTTGAGGTGCAGGGAGAGGTAGGCCTCGGTGCCGAGCTTCTTCTCCAGCGAGAGCAGATAGCCCCAGACTTCCTTGCCGACCTGGTGCGCGCGCACTGCGTTCGCGAGCTCGTCCTTGCCGGACGGATTCGCCTTCTGCAGGAGCTCGCCGAGGCCGAGCACCGGCACCGGCGGCTTCCCCGGCTCGCGCAGGTTCGGAGCGACCGCGCCCGCGTGCGCGGTGGCGCAGAGCTGCAGATCCATGCCGCGCACGCCGTCGAGAACGTACTCGCTCTCGGACTTGTCGCGCAGCTTGATGGTCATCTTGCGCTTGCCGGTGGTCCAGCCCTGCGCGGCGCTCCAGTCCTGGGCGCCGTTCGCGTCGCGCGTCCAGGGATAGAAGCACTTCGCGGCGAAGGCCGCGGCCGCCTCGCGGTAGTTCTCCAGGCCGCCGATCAGGAGGCGCGTGCGCGCGATCGGGATGCGGAAGTTGTCCTGCTTCGCGGCCTCCGGCAGGCTGGCGATCGCGGTCCACTTCGCGAGCGCCGCTTCCGCGATCCCCGGAGCACCCGTCTTCGCGATCTCGGTCAGGTAGCGCGCCTCGAGCCAGAGGTTGGTGAACTTGGGCGAGCTGCCCGAGTTCATGCGGCCCAGGTAGTGAGCGGTCTGCTTGAAGAGCTCGTAGGTCGCCAGATCGAAGCGCGGATCGAGGCCGAGATCGCTGTCCGGCATCGCCTCGGGCTTCAGCGCGGAGTAGAGCGAGAAGGCCGGATTCACGAGCGCCTTCGGGTCCACCGTGCCGAGCTTCGTGTCGAGCTTCTCGAACCAGGTCTTCGCTTCCTCGGTCTGCTTCGCCTCGATGAGCAGCGGGATGCCGAAAGACATCGAGAGCGTGCCGAACTGGGCGTTCTGCCACGGCTCGTTCGACGACTCGCGGAAGTGGTCGATGGCCTTCTTGCGCAGGCCGTCCTTCTCCGCTTCCGCGGCGAGACCCATCAGCTCGCGGCAAGAGCGTCCCGCGTAGTAGTGCGCGAGCTCGACGAAGGTCGCTTCACGCGCGGCGGTGAAGACCTTGCCCTTCTTCTTCTCGTCTTCCTTGCGCTTGGCGAGGTCGGCGATGCTCTTCTCGAGCTGCTGCGTCGCCTTCTGGAACTCGGCGACCGCTTTCGCCTTGTCGTCGGCCGACTTGGCGTTCATCGCGATCTCGTAGTGGCAGCGGCCGATCAGCGCTTGGGCCTGGAAGTACTTCGGGTGCTCGGTCTCGGTGACGTTCTTGAGCTCGCTGATCGCGCGCTCGAAGCGATCGGCGTTGATGCTCTTCGCGGCGTCGGAGATCGCGAGATCGACCGTGCCCTCGTTGCAGCGGATGCTGCCGAGCACGCTCGCCTCGTCCTTCCAGCGCTCGCAGAGCTTCAGCGAGGCGGGGTCCTCGGTCTCGAGCTTGCCCACGGCGGTCCGGAAGCGCTGCGTCACTTCGCAGCGCGGCGAGGTCGCGCCGGCGTAGCGCTCGTCTTCTTCGAAGAAGTTCAAGGCCCCGTTGCGCGCGGCCATCGCCGCGAGATGTCGGCGCGGCTCGCCGCCTTCGGTGAGGAAGGTGTAGCAGCGGGTCAGGTGGTCGTAGCAGATGACCAGGAAGGTCTCGGCGGGAACGAGCTCCCCGCTGGTGCCGACCTCGCCGAAGCGCTTCAGGGCCTTGCGGAACAGCGTCACCGCCGCGCGGTAGTCCTTGTCGAGGTAGGCCGCGATCGCCGCCGCGCGGTACTGCTCCGCGTTGAGCTGACCTTCCTCGACGTGCGCGGCGATCTGGCGGATCGCGTCGATCGCCTTGCGACCGAGCAGGCTCGTCGGTCGCACGGTCAGCGGATCGAGGTTCGCCTGCGCCACGGTCCACGTGAGCTCGAGCGCGGCCCCGGTCTGGCCGGCGAGCGAGAGCACGATGCCGGCCTCCAGCGTCGCGCGATAGGCCGCGTCGAAGTTGCCGAGCTCGCGCAGAGCGGGCTCGCCGGACTCCGTCGCCAGCTTCCAGCGCTTGCGCTCCTCGAGGAACTGGTTCGCGATGTCGAGCGCCTCGGGGAGGAAGTTCTTCGCGCGGAAGAGACGGATCGCCGTCTCATAGGCCTGGCACATCGGCTGGCGCCGACCGCGCAGATAGCCCTGGTACTCGGCCGGGCTCATCTTCTGCTCGTCGCGCGCGAAGGCCCACTGATCCTGGAGCGGCTCGATCGAGAGCGGGTCGAACTCGGTCTGCCCGGCTTCGAGCTTGGGACGCGGCACCGCAGCGTCGTAGACGCGCGTGAAGAAGCGCAGCGCCTCCTTCACCTTGCCGCCGTAGAGGTAGCACTCCGCCTGACGCGCGGTGGCGTACATGCCGGCGTTCGAGCTGTCGCCGGCCGAGTCCGCGATCTCGCGGAAGGTGCGCGTCGCGACGTCGAGGAACTGCTTCGCGTCGGCCGCGTTCGGATTGCCGCTGGTGAGCAGCTTGTACTGCGCGAGGTAGATCTCGCCCTTCTCGAACTGGAGGCGCGCGAGCGCGGTCTCGAGCTCTTCGATCTGCTCGATGAGGGGCTTGTCCTTCTCCTCGTCGCCCTCCATCGCGTCGTAGAGCGCTTCGATCTTCTTCTCGATGTCGCCCGTCTCGACGTCGGCGTGCGTGACCGAGGCCTGCCAGCGCTTCTTGCCCGAGATCTGGCGCTCGATCGCGCTGTCGATCACGTGGCTCTTCACCTCGGCGCTCTGGTCGGTGTCGGTCTCGAGCCAGAAGAGCGTGATGTCGAGCTTCTCGCGCACGAGGCGCAGCATGTCGCGCGCGGCCTCGGAGCGCTGGTAGGTGCGGTTCTTGTCCCCGAGGTACGCGTCGAAGGCGTCGATCGCCTTGTCGTAGGCGGAGAGGCGCTCGCGATACGCCGTGCCGCGCTCGGCCGCGTCCGTGCTGGACAGCCCGGGAGCCGTGCTCGCGATCGCGTCGCGCAGCAGCGAGGAGAGCACGAAGGCGAGCTGCTCTTCGTTGGCGCCAGGGGACTTGCGCAGGTCCTCGACGATCTTCTGCGCGAGGTCGACGAAGCCGAATTCACGCGCGAGCCCCGCGGCGAGGTCGAGGCGGCGATTCGCAGGCAGGTCCTGAGCACGCAGCTCCGGCGCGGCGATCGCGCTCACGAGGACCGAGATGAGCGAAGCGGGCAGCAGGCGGTCCGCAGACCTACTCATGGAAATGGCTCCTGGATCGTTGCGGGAGAGCTCGGCGCCCCGCACGCCGCATCCGGCAGTGGCAGCGCGCCGTACCCGGCGATGCTGGATCGACGACGAACTCCATCTCGGGGGCGAACGAATCTCGCTTCGCCATCGAGCGCGAGCTCATCGATTCAAGGTGTCGTGCACCCGCCGTGCGCGCGGAGTACCGGCGCACGGAAGAGTGCGGCCCGGGCGGATCGCAGGGGAGCGAGTGCCGTAACGGCTCGCGCTCCGCGCGGTTCGCTTCGAGCCGTCTTCGCGGCGCGGTCGCACGCGCTGGACGGGAGGGCGCCGTCCAGCCGCGGTCGGCGGGTGGGAGATTCTGCACGCGCGCGGCGCGTGTGCAACCCGCTTCCTGCGCTCGAGAACAGGCGCGACTCTGCGAAGCAGAGCTCCTCGAAAAACGGCGCGGGGCCGAGAGGTATCGCACCTCTCGGCCCCGCGGGGAGCGGATCCATCGCCGCGAGCTCTTCGCTCGCGGCAGGTCGCGCTATTGGAAGAGCTCGGGCTCGTGCTCCTCGAGGATCACGATCTCGGCCTTCAGGAGGATCAGCAGGCGCCGATTGCTCGTGTAGCGACCCTTCCGCGAGAAGAAGAACGAGATCACCGGGATGTCCGAGAGGACCGGGATGCCCGAGGTGAAGTCCTGCTTCTCCGAGATGTTCTGGCCACCGAGCAGCAGCGTGGCGCCGTCCGGCATCGTGACCGTCGTGCGCACGCGCTGGATCTCCAGCTCGGGGAGCTGGATCGTCACCGGCGAGCCGACGCCCAGGGTGGTCGTCACTTCGCGGATCGGACGGGTCAGCGTCGCCACCGTCGGGCGCAGCTCCATCGTGATGAAGCGGCGGTCGGCCGACACGATCGGCGTCACGTCGAGGACGACACCGTCCGAGATCACCTGGATCACCGGGTCGGCGATCGAGGCCGCCTGCGCGATCTCGACGTCGAAGTCGGAGACGTAGGAGACCTGGTTCGTCACCGAGATGTTCGCGCGCTCGGTGTTGTACACGAGCAGGCGGGGCGCGGTGATGAGCTGCAGTCGCTCGGACTTGGACACCGCGCGCAGCACGGCCTCGATCTGCGTGTCGTCGAGGAAGGTGTACTGCGCCGAGAGGCCGCCCGAGTTGGTGAGGATCGACTCGTTGCCGAGGGCGCGGTCGTAGAGGTTCTCGGTACGGCCGAGGATGTCGCCATCCGAGCCGCGCGAGTAGTAGATGCCGGCCGTGTTGTCGGTGCCGATGCGGCCCGGCTCGAGCGGGCTGCCCGGCGCGTCGCCGAAGTCATCGAAGAAGAGCGCGGTGCCCTTGCCCGGCTCGCCTTCGCCGCCGGACTGGTCGCCCAGGCCGCGGAGGTCGACGCCGATGTCTTCGAGGAAGTTATCCGCGACGCTCATGAAGCGCGACTGGACGTCGACCATCACGCGCGTGGCGCCCTGCAGCGCGGCGAGGAGCTCCTCGATCTGGGCGTGCACCTCGGGGGTGTGCATGACGACCAGCGTGCCGCTCGGAGTGACTTCGACGATCGCACCGGCGTCCCAGCTCGCGTCACCGCGGGCGATGTTGGCCTTGATGAGGTCGGGCAAGGTCTCGGCGGAAGCGATCAGCGCCTCTTCCGGCGGTTCTTCCTCGGTCGCGAAGTCCTCGGCGCCCGGACGGTAGAGGTTGATCTCCTTCGTCGGGTAGAAGGCGACCTTGCGGACGATCTCGCTCACTTCGTAGAAGCGGCGGACCATCGTGTCCTTCAGCGCGAGCGAGCGCGGCAGGACCTGCACGACGCCGTTGCGCACGCGGTGCGTCATGGCCGACGGCGTGAGCGGCAAGTTGCGCAGCCACTCGCTCATCGTCATCGTGCCGCCGACGAGACCGAGGTGGTTCTTCGCAGAGGCGACGCCTTCTTCCTCGGCGCCGGCTTCGAGCAAGAGCTGCACGTTGACGCCGATGCGCTTCGAGATCGTCTTCAGGACGTCGGCCATGAGCTCGGCGTCGGCGATCTCGGCGGGGATCAGGACCTTCTCGCCGAGCGCGCGCTCGATCTCGAGGTCGCGCGGATCGCGGGCGATCGCGTCTTCGCCGAGGCGGAGCGGCGTGCGCGCGGAGACCTCGCGCCAGTGCTCGCGGTCCTCGTGCATGATGACCTGGTTCTGCGGGAGATCGGAGTGCTCGATCTCCTGCATGGTCTTGATCCACTCGTAGCGGAAGCGATCGCGGATCTCGGTCTCGGACTTCTCGCGGCGAGCGTCCTCGACCATGTCGCGCAGCGTCACCGCTTCATCGAGATCGGGGCGGCGGTGCAGGACGCGATCGAGCGCGCGCAGCGCCTGCTCGAAGTCGCCGTTCTGGAAGGCGATGCGAGCTTCGTGCATCCAGCGGGACACTTCCGCGGCCTGGCGCTGCGTCTGCGCGCGGCGCTCGGATTCGGAGAGGCGCTCGGCCTCGTTCTCGCGGGCTTCCATCTGCTCGCGCAGATACTGATCGCGCTCGCCCTTCGTGGCCGCGATCAGGCTCATCACGGCCATCTCGCTCAGCGTCTCGTCCTGGATGAGGGTATTCACCTTCACCAGCGTGAGCGCCTGCTCGTAGGCTTCGAGAGCCCCGTCGTAGTCCTTCACCGTACGGGCTTCGCCGCCGCGCTCGATCGCGCGCAGCGCGGAGGCGCGGCTCAGCGCCCGGCTCAGCACCTCGCGCTGGACCTCGTCCTGGATGCTGCGGATCGCCGTCGCCGTGCGATCGCCGATCAGCTTGTGGATCTCGAGGACCTTGCCGTTCACGCGCGCGTCGTTCGGCGCGAGCTGGAGCGCGCGGCTGTAGAAGTCCAGCGCCTGCTCGTACTGCCCGGCCTGCGTGTAGAAGTCGCCCTGCTGCACGAGCTGCGCGAGCAAGCGGGTCCGCTCGAACTCGCTCGCGGGCTCCTGGCCCGTCGCTCCCTGGCGGCTCACGCCGGCGGCGTTCTCCTGAGCGCCCATCTCGGTCGCGTCGGCCACCGCCCCTTCGCCCGCGGGAGCCTCGCTGTCGCCATCGGCGACCGGCGCGGCACCCTCGGAGGGCTGCTCGCCCGCATCATCATCGGTCGAGGGCGTGCTGCCTTCCGTCGCGCTGGCGTCTTCCGGAGAGCTAGCACAGCCGCCGAGCGTCACGATGCTGCCGAGGCTGACCATACCGCCGGTCAGCATGCCGCTCGCCAAGGTCGCGCTGAGCGCGAGAGCGGGCAACCCGCTCGCTTTCGTTCTACCGGCGAGCGGTGCGCGGCACGCGAGTGGGCCGAAGAGGCCCATCAAGCGGCGGAACGCGGAGTCCGTCATGGGGTTCCTACCTCGAGAGAGACTGTTGAATGCCTTCGCGACGTCACGTGGCTCGAAGCTCGAGCGAAGCACGGCGGGGCCGGCGACATCGATTCGGCGCGTCGTTCAAGAACGGCGCGGCCCGGATTCGGCGCGCCGTTCGAGAACGGCGCGGTCCGGGCGGAGAGTCGACGGACCGAGACGCAGTGGGACGCTGCTGTCGAGACGGGTGGCGGTGATGAGTATCGAGCGTACGGGCCGGGCAGGAGGCCGCCCGGAGCGGGGCATAGGTTAGCGATCTCGCGATCCCGATCCAGCGCGAAATGCTCGCGTCCGAGGCGTCGCCTTCCGCGGCTCCGACGCCCGCTCAGCGCGTGCGCGGAAGCTCGGAAGGCGGCAGGATCTGGAGGGTGCGCCCCCAGCCGTCCCGCGCTTCGGCGGCCGGCAGCCAGACCCGCTCCTCGAGCACGAAGGTCTTGGTCTGCGCTCCGCGTTCCCCGGGCTCGAGGGTTCCATCGCTGCGGAACACCGGCTCGCGGTAGCGGATCGGCCGAGCGACCTCGACCCAGCGCAGCGCCACGAGCTCGAGGCCGGTGGAGCACGCTTGGCCGAGGGCCTGTCCCGGACGCACCTCGACCACCTCCGTGAACCCATCCCCCAAGCGGCGCACTTCGATCCGCGTGGAGGCGGGCTCGCCGGGCGGCGGCTCCGATGCCTCTTCGGTCGCGGGAGGAGGCTCGCTCCGCTCCGCCGGCTGGTCCTCGACGAGGACCAGCGCGTGAAGAGCCGGAAGCTCGACCTGCACCGCGCGACCCTCGCTCCTAGATCCCGAGCCATCCCCGGTAACCGCGAAGACCGAGTAGCCGATCTCGATCGGCCCCGGGACGAGCTTGGCGTCGACGTAGCGCGGCGCGCTCAGCTTCGAGGCGATGAGCTCGGGCTCGGTGGTGGGGGTCCAGCGCCAGACCTCGTATTCGAGCGCGGGGAGGTTGGGATCCTCGGGCGACCAGCTGAGGGCCACTTCGACGCGGTCGCCGCTCGCGGTGGGGACGGCCGCGAGGAGCTGGATCGGCGGGAGGAAGCGGGCGCCGGGGGCCGGTTGCGCCTCGACGACCGGTCGCGCACGGCGCGAGGCCTCGATCTCCGCGGCGCTCCTGCGCAGCGTCCCCGCAGCGGCGCGGGCCGCCGATGCGTTCGCCGCGCGCAGCGCGCGGACCGCGCGCTCGCCGTCGCGCAAGCGACCGAGGCGCGCCATCACCGCGTCGGTTCCCTCGACGCGTAGCTCCTCGGAGGTGGAAGCGAGACCGGCCCCTCGCTTGCTCGCGGAGGCGTCCTGCAGCCGCGGGCCGAAGAGCAGAGCGAAGGCCAGCAGGGTCGCCCCCAGCGCGAGGGCGATGCGCAGCGTGCGCAGGATCCAGGAGGCCGTCTGCTTCATCGCGCGCCCTCCACGCGAGGTGCCGGAGGCAACGCGGCGATGTGCAAGCGCAGGCGACCGACGATCTCGGCGTTCGCGTCGCTCGCGATCGGCCCGAGCACGGACCAGCGGCAAGCGCGCGGCTCGAGCGGCGAGCCCGCGGTGGCGAGGAGCAGGTCCTCCCACCAAGCGACGGCGATCTCGGCGGGCGCACGGAACTCGGCTTCGAGCTCGGACCCGCCCGCGAGCGGGCGCGACCAGCGAGCCTCGATGCCGTGGCGCGCCGCGGAGTCGAGGCAACGCGCGAGCGCGAGTCCCGCGGGGCCGAGCTCGCCGTCGCCGGTTTCCGCCAGCGTCGCGCGCGCCGCGGCGATACCGGTCGGCGAGGGCGCATCGAGGGCCTTCGGCGCGAGCTTCGGGGCGAGCTCGTCGAGGGCGCCCTCGATCTGGGCGCCGCAGCTGGCGTCGACCCAGGGGACGAGCGGCTCTTCCTCGCGGGTCTCGACCGGCGGTCCGAGCCAGAGGAGGCGAGCGGCCCAGGCGAGTGCTCCGACGGCCAAGGCCGCGGCGCAGGCGTCGCGGATCATCGGGTGCCCTCCTCGGTCGGGTCGTTGCGGCGCAGGCGGAGCGAGAGGCGCCAGCGCTGCGAGTCCGCGGGATCGGGAGCGCTCCGCGTGGCTTCGGGCTGCAGCTCCCAGGCGCTCCCCGGCCGATCGGTCTCGGCGCTCTCGATGCCTTGGTGCAGGGCTTGGAGCCACGGCGCCAGGGGACCGGAGAGCAAGGCCTCGGCGAGCTGCGCGCCGCTCTCGTCCGCGGCGAGCGCTGGGCGCGGCAAGCTCAGGTCGAGCTCGATCTGCGTCTCGTCGGCGCTCGCGGACCACTGCGCGCCGAGCAGGCGCGCGGTCTCGGGAAGCGCGCTCCAGCTCCCGATCCAATCCAGCGCGACCCGCTCCGTGCGGAGCTCCTCGTCGATCGCGTGCTCCAGCGCTCGCGCCCGTCGCTCGACGGCGTCCAGGCGCGCCTGGCCCTCGCGCGCCGCCAGCACCTGGGGGGCACCTCCCGATTCGCTCTGCGAGCACGCCGCGCGCCGCATCTCCAGCCAGCCGGCGGCCAGCACGAGTCCGCTCGCGAGCGCGAGGCGCAGACTGGCGCCTCGGCGCGCGCCCTTCGAAGCGTCGCGCGGCGCGAGGTCGGCGATCGGCGCCGATTCCCAATCGAGCGCGAGGGCGGCGCCGATGCTGGGCACGAAGTCCCCGAGCTCGGTGCGCAGATGACCGTCGCAGCCTTCGCACATGGCGAGGCGCGGGAAGTGGGCCAGGTGCTTCACCGCCACGTCGAAGGCGCTCTCGAGGCGCGGCGCGAGCCCGTGCAGCGATCCGCCCGTCCCGAGCAGGAGGAGTCGCCGAGGCGAGGCGGAGAGCGGTCGGCGTCCGCGTTCCTCCTCGAGCTTCTGCACCAGTTCGTCGAGATAGAGGTCGAGGGCGAGCTGCACCGCGGCGTTCGGCGGTGGGACGCCGCGCTCCAGATCCTCGGCGAGCGCGCGGGCGCGCGGGGCGTCGAGCGCCAGCTCCTGCTGCAGGAGCTGGCGCAGCCGCACCAGACCTCCGGTCCGCGTGGTCGAGCTGAAGCCTTCGTAGGTGGAGCGCGACCACTCGACCAAGCTCTCGCCGACGCGCAGGGTCCAGAGATTGTCGTCGGGGCGCCACGACTCGAAGCCCTCGTGGTGCTGCAGGAAGCCGAGGAACGCGCGGTCGGCCAGCGGCGCGAAGGTCACGCGGTCGGCCGAGAGCCCGGCGGAGTCGAGCAGATCGAGATAGCTGGCGAGCATCGCGCGCGGCCAGGACGCGATCAAGGTCCGCCCCGTGGTGTCGGTGGGGCCGGCCTCTTCGCGGAGGGCGATCACGCGCTCTTCTCCGCCCTGGGGCTGCGGCTGCTCGCTCTCGACCTCCAAGCGAGCCAGCTCGGCGAGGCGCGCGCCGTCGACGCGGGGAAGGTGGAGCGTCGCGATGGTTCCGCGGAGCGCCGGCACGACGACGGCGAGGCGCGTCTCGCGACCCAAGTGGAACGTGCGCCTCCAGGCCGCCAGCGTCTCATGCGCGTGGATCCGGTACTCGGCGGGCGAGACGCTGCGGCTCTCCGGCAGGAGGCGCGAGCACGCGAGCTGCTCGATGCTCGCCCCTTCGCGGCTGCGCCGCAGCGCGACGAGGCGCAGCGCGGTGGGGCCGAGCTCGAGGCCCCAGCAGCGCCGCGAGCGCAGGGCGGACCAACCCCAGCCCGCGAGCTGAGCGATACTCTTCTTCATCGGCGCCTCCGGCGCTCGGCTGCGCTCATGTCGGGCTGCCCTCGCCGCGCGGGGGCCCATCGCGTCGGGATTCCAGTCCGATCGTCTTCATGGCCAGCTTGATGTCTTCCCAACACTGCGGCTTGTACTCGGGGCTGCGGAGCAGGAACGACGGGTGCACGGTGGGTACGACCGGCGTGCCGGCGACCTCCCAGCTGGCGGGTACCTGGTAGACCTTTCCGCGCAGACCGAGGATCCCCTCGCTGCGTCCCGTGAGGAGCTGCGTCGCGAAGCGTCCGAGGGTCACGATCACCGCGGGCCGCACGATATCGAGCTGCCGGCGCAGGAAGGGCTCGCAGGCTTGGATTTCGTCCGGCTCGGGGTTGCGATTGCCAGGTGGGCGGCATTTCACGGTGTTGCCGATCCACACGCTGGAGCGCTCGAGGCCCATCCCGCGCTCGATGATCGCGGTGAGCAGCTGCCCGGCCGCGCCGACGAAGGGGCGCCCGCTGCGATCCTCGTCGTAGCCGGGGCCTTCGCCGACGAAGGCGACGCGCGCATCGGCGGGTCCCTCGCCCGGCACGGCTTGCTTGCGCTTCTCGCAGAGGCGACAAGCCCGGCACGACTGGATCTCGCGGGCGATCCCCTGGAGCGCCTTCTCGCGCTCGGGGAGCGGTGCGTCGGGCGCGGGCGGGAGGGGCGCGGGCGCGCGCGGAGCGACCGCCGGCTCGGAGCGGCGCGGCGCGCTCGACGCCGAGGCACTCGCCGTCGATGGCGCGTGCGGCGCCGAGCGCTTCACGTACTCGAGGCCCCAGCCTTCGCGCAGGCGCTTGGAGAGCTCGCGCAGCGCCTCGCGCGGCGAGATCAAGGGTTCGTGCTCAGGCTCCATGCTGATGCCGCGCGCGCGGGCGGCGCGCCGGGCCGTCATCATGCGCTCGTCGAGGTCGCCGCTCCAGTGGCTGCGCGAGGCGCTCGCGCGCGGAGAAGTGGGCGCGGGCTCGGCGCGGAGGCAGAACGGCGTTACAAACCCACGCGCTCGACCGCGCGTCCCGGACCTTCCTCCCATGTCGTCTCCGCTCGTTCGCTCCTCGCTCTCCCGCCTCGCATTGCTCTGCTCGCTCCTCGGCGCCGCTGGCGCGCCGCGCGCGGAGGCGCAGGAGTTCCGCAGCTACCCGCACGCCGAGCGCCCGCGCGGTCCGCTGCACAACGCGCTCGGTCCCGCGCGCGACGCGCTGGCCGCCGACCTCGAGCGCCTGCGCGCGCGGCCGGCGGAGCTCGCCGAGCGCGTCGAGCGCGCGCTACAGGATCTCCGCGGCATCGGCTCGGGCGATCCCGACGCGGAGACGCGCGCTTTCCAAGCCGAGCTCCTGCGCTTGCGCGGCAGCGTGCGGTTGGCCTTGGGCGGAAAGGGCCTCGACCAAGCGCTCGAAGCGAGCGGTCGGGCGGACCTCGAGCGGGCGCTCTCGCTGTGGCGATCGATCGCGAAGGAGACGCCCTGGCGCTTCGAGGCCGAGCTCGGGCTCGGACGCTGCGAGGAAGCGCTGGGGCGGCGCGTCGAGGCGTTGCGCCACTGGAGCTCCGCATCGGAGATCGATCCGCTCCACGAGGCGCCGTGGCTGGAGAAGGCGCGCCTCTACCGCGAGGCCGGAGAAGAGGAGCAAGCGCTCGCCGAGATCCGCGCGGCGCTGCAGCGCCTGCCGGGCGAGATCCATCTGGAGCTCGAGCTGCTCGCGTGCCAGATCCAGGCCGGCGGCGATCACTGCGAGCGCTTCGGCGCGTTCCTGAACGCGATCCGGGTGAGCCCCGAGCCGGCGCTGCGCTCGCGCCTCGCGCTGCAGATGGTGCAGCAGGCGCTGCTGCTCCTGCGCCGCGACGATGCGGAGAAGAAGGATGCGCCGCGCGCGCTCGCCCTGCTCATCGGAGCCACCGAGCTCGATCCGCAGCTCGGCGATGGTTGGTACTTTCGCGCCGACGCGCTCGCGCGCACCGGCTTCGTCGCGTTCGTGGATGCGGTGCAGGCCTACGAGCGCGCCATCGAATGCGGAACCAGGCTGCTCGATGAAGCGCGTCTCGAGCAGGCGAAGCTCGTCGCCGTCGTGTACGGCAAGCTGCTCGATCGCGATCGCGCGCAGGCGCTGCGCTTGATGCGCCGCGCCCAGGAGTTCCGCGCCGAGCTCGCGCAGCGCGAGATCGGACTCGGCGGGATCGATGCGCGCCTCGTCGCGTGCTTCGAGGAGGACATCGCCCGCGGCAAGCAGGCCGTGGAGGCCGAGCGCTGGCAGGAGGGCTTGCAGGCCTTCGATCTCGCCGCGATCTCCGATCCGGCGAATGCGTGGGTCGCGAGCTATCGCGGCATGTGCTTGGGAGAGCTCGGGCGCGAGGACGAGATGCGCGCGGCGTTCCGAGACGCGATGGACATCGCGGTCGCGAAGCGCCAGGACGTCTGGCTGCCGTTCGCCGAGCTGGCGGAGGAGGCGCGCGCGGCTGGGCGACTGGAGGAGGCGCGCGCCTTCGCGGCGCGCTATCTCGAGGCGTTCCCGAACGGATCGCGCGCGCCGTGGTTCCGGGAGCGGTACTCGTGAGAGCGCTCGCGGCGCTGCTCGCAGCCGTCGGCGTCGCTCCGCTCGCGGCGCAGGAAGCCGCGCCGTGGAACCTCGATCGCGCGCTGCTCGAGGCCGAGCTGGAGCAGCTCGAGAGCCTTGGCACGCGCGGCGTGCGCCTCGGCGTCTGGGTCGGCGATCCCGCGGGACGTACGGCTTGCGCGCGACGCGCCGACGAGGTGTTCCCCGCGGCGAGCGCGATCAAGACCGCGCTCGTGATCGAGGTCTTCGCGCGTCGCGCCGCCGAGCTCGAGTCGATCCCCCGCGAGCTCGTGGCGCTCTGCGATGAACCGGCTCATCCGCTCTGGGCGCCGCTCGGCGCGGGCCTCCACGCGAGCCATGGCTACCCGCAGGCCGAGTTCGATGGTCCGCGCGAGCGAGCGCGCGCCGCGCTGCGACAGCTCTCGCTCTTCGCGCTCGGCGACGTCGCGCTGCGCGGCACCGCCGTCACGAATGCGACTTACAACGCCGCCGGCAGCGCGCTGCTCGCCTTGCTCGGAGGCCCCGCGGCGGCGAGCGAGGCGCTCGCCGCCCGCTCGCCGCGCTACGCGGGGCTCGCGCTCCGGCGCTGGTTCCTCGCTCCGCGCGCGGAGGGCGACAACACGGCGACCCCGCGTGCGTTGGGAGCGCTGCTCGGCGACCTCGCGAGCGGCGCGGTGCCGGGCATGTCGCCGGAGGCCGCCTCGGCCGCGCGCGCGGTCTTGCTCGCGCGGCGCTCGCTCGAGCAGGGCGCGCTCTACCAGAAGGACGGCGCGCTCGAGACGACGCCCGCGTGTCGAGTGCGCAGCGGCTTCGCCGAGGACCGCTTCGGCGCGTGGGTGTGGGTGATCGCCGGCGCCGCGGAAGAGGAAGAGGAAGAGGAAGAGGAAGAGGAAGAGGAAGAGGAAGAGGAAGGCGCCGCGCGCGGAGCGGAGATCGAGCGCGCGGTGGCGCAGGCGCACGACATCGTGCGAGAGCGCGTCCGCATCGCCCGGGCCGGTCGTGCGGCCGCGTTCGAGCGCCGCAGCGGCTTCGCGCTCGAAGGGGAGACGGCCGAGGCCTGGCCCGTGCAGCCCGCGGGAGCGCTCGTCGGCTCGGCGCGTCTCCCCGCGGTGGTCGGGGCGCGCGAAGGCGAGCGCGTCGCGATTCTCGGGCTCGGGCGCATCGAGGACGCGCTCGCGCTGGCCGAGGACGTCGGACCGAAGGGGCGCGTCGAGGTCGCGGAGCCGCGCGGAGAGCGCGAGCGCCTCCTCGCCCTCGAAGCTGGCGCGCGCGGGCTGCACCAAGTGGTCGCGGCGCGTCGACTCGACGGCCGGCCGGACTGGAGCCTGCCGCTGGCGACGCTCGCGGTCCATGCACCTCTGCGTCTCCCGGAGCCGGGTGAGCGCGCCTCCGCGTTGGACGGGCTCCTCGGGGCGCTGGCCCCGGGCGGCGTCGCCGTGCTCTGGCTCGAAGGTCCCGCGCTCCCGACCGGCGAGCTCGCACGCGACGCGGAGCTCGGTGCTTGGCTCGAGGGGGCCCGGGCCCTCGGCCTCGAGCGCGGACGGCTCTGGCGTTTTCCTCGCGGGGCGTCGTTCGCCCTGGAGCTCCGAAGGCCCGCCGTTCGCGAGGGCCGCTGAAGCGGGCCGCGGATGATGCCGGTAATGTCGTCCCGGAAGGTACAGCCGGCTTGCACTTCAGAGCTCGGGATCGCCCGGGTTCCGGTCTAGCCGAGCGCTCCCGGGCGGCTCAGCGGCGCAGCTCGGGGTAGCGCTCCTCGGCCCAGCGGCGGAGGGCGCCGCGCAAGGCGAGCTCGCGGGCCGCGGGTGTCTGCACCGCCGCGCTGGGGTGCCGGCGCGCGCGTTCGGGGAAGAACACGAGCTCGAGGTCGGGACGCATCCCGGCCTCGGCGGCGAGCAGCCGCAGCGCGTGGAAGCGCGCGAAGAGGTCGCCCGCTTCCGCCGCCTCGAGCAGGCTGGCGACGCGCGCGCCGCCGCCGCTCTCGAGCGCGAAGCCCTGCGCGGCGAAGCCCTCCTCGATCCAGCTCTCCGCGGGCTGCTCCGCTCGCTCCGCGAGGAAGCTCTCGGCGCGCTCGAGGGCGGCCGCGACCTCTTCCGCGCTCGGCGCGCTGCTCGCGAGCCCTTCGCGCGCGTCGAGGAACGATCGATTGCACGCGAAGGCCAGGGCCAGCCAGAGCGAATGGCGCAGCGCGGGCTCGGTGAGAGAGCGCGCGCGCCGAGCGAGCTCGAGCGCGCGCTCCGGCGCGACGCGTCCGCAGAGGCCGATCGCGAGCTCGAGCAAGGCGCGCGTGGCGCCGGGCGCGCTCGCGCCGCTCGCCTCTACCCGCTCCAGCAGAGAGAGGAGCTCGTTCGTGCGCGCGCGGGAGATCGCTCCGCGCGCGGCGGCGTTGGCGCGGCGGAGATCCTCGGCGATCCGCGCGCGCTGCCCGGAGGCGCGCAGCTCGTGCAGCGACGGCAGCGAAGCTTCGATCGCCAAGGCGCGCGCGCAGGCGACGAGATGCACATAGGCGCGCTCGTCGTTCAGGCGCTCGTCGAGGAGCGCGCTCGCGAGCGCGTCTGCGATCTCCGCGTCCGCGCAGGCCTGCAGCGCGAGCGCGAGCACGCAGCGCAGATCTCCCTCGGCGCTACGCCACGCCGCGAGCAGCGCGCGGGGTGCGAGCTCCTCGAGCGTGCCGAGCTCGAAGAGCAGCGCGTCCCAGCGCGCCGCTTGGTCGCGCGTGTCGTTTGCGCCTTCCTTCGCGGCGCGCTCCAGGATGGCCTGCACGCGGGCGTCCGCGATCGGCTCTCTCTCGGCGGGATCCTGCGCGGGGCCCGCCGCGAGCAGCGCGGACGCGGCGAGCGGAGCGATGCGGACGAGCGCGAACGCGAGCGAGAGCATGGCGGCGCGGCCCCTCAGGCGCGGTGACGCACGGCGTAGAAGAAGGCCTTGAGATACGAGGTCTCGGGACAATCCGGATCGACCGGATGATCCGGCGCGGCGCCGCTCTGCGCGAGGCGCAGCAGCTTCCGCTCCGCCTGATGCGCCGCCGCGGTGCAGATCGCGTCGAAGGTCTCCGCGGGGAGGAGCCCGGTGCACGAGCAGCTGAGCAGGAGGCCGTTGTTCTTCAGCACCGCCATCGCGAGGCGGTTCATGTCGAAGTACTTGCGCTCCGCACGCGGCAGCTCCTCGCGGGTGCGCGCGAGCTTCGCGGGATCGAGGATCACGATGTCCCAGCGCGTGCGCTCCTCCTGCGCGGCGCGCAGGTAGTCGAAGACGTCGGCGTGCACGAACTCGATCGCCGCGTCGTTCGCGCGGGCGTTCTCCTCGGCGCGCGCGAGCGCCTTCTCGTCGAGGTCGACGGCGGTCACCCTGCCTGCGCCACCGCGCACCTTGGCGTGGATCGCAAAGCCGCCCGAGTTCGTGCAGAGATCGAGGACGTTGGCGTCGCGTGCGTAGGCGGCGAGGCGCGAGCGATTGTCGCGCTGGTCGACGAAGAAGCCGGTCTTGTGCCCGTGGCGCAGGTCGACGTGGAAGCGCAGGCCGTCCTCGCGGATCCACACGCGCTCCGGTCCGCTCGCGCGCTCGGCGGCATCGAGAGCGAAGCCTTCGCGCTCGGCGATCCACTCGTCGGCGCGCACGGCGATCTGCGCGCCCGGGAAAAGGCGCAAGAGCTCTTCGCGCAGCTCCGGCAAGCGGCGGAACCAAGCGAGCGAGAAGAGCTCGATCACCAGCACGTCGGCGAAGCGATCGATGATGAGCCCCGAGAGCCCGTCGGCCTCCGCGTGCACGACGCGCCAGGCGTCCGTGCGCTCGTCGAGGCGCAGCGCCTTCCGCCGCAGGTAGACCGCGTCCTTCAGCCGGCGAGCGAGGAAGTCGGGAGCGAACTCCTTCTCCGGACCGCGATAGAGCATGCGCAGGGCGATCTGCGACTGCTCGTGGAACAGCGCGACGCCTACGAAGCTGCCTTCGCGATCCACGACGCGCACGAGGTCGCCCGAGCTGGCTTCGCCGCTCGGTCCGACCATCTTCCGGAAGACGAAGGGATGCCCGCCGCGTGGACGCGTGCGCAGGGCGACGGTGGGGAGGTCGGCGGTGCTCATCTTCGGGCGCGCGGCGCGAGCCAGCGGCGGAGCGTGCAGTGTCGGCGCCGGAGCTCCGAGGGTCAATTGACAGCATCTGGGGCTCGTCGCTAAGGTGCGCCCCAACATCTTGCGATCCGGGCGTGAAGCGGAACGAGCGCCCCGGACCGGGAGCGAAGCGCGCATGAGTGACTCTGGCCACCTGCTGGACGCCCTGAAGGGCCGCCAGCCCGAAGACGAAGATCCCGAGCATCGCCTGGCCTCTCAATGGCGGAGCACCGGCGACGAGCCGAGCTCGGTCGAGCGCGAGGCCGCGGCGCGCCGCGCGCGCTTCCGCCGACCCGCGAGCTCGGCCGAGGCTGCGTCCGCCGAGGCTGCGTACGCCGAGGCAATGGAGGCTTCGGTCGAGGACGCGGACGCGGTCCTCGCCGCCGCCGAGGAAGCCGGCGAGGTGCGCCGGACGCGCATCGTCGCCGCTCCGGAAGCGACGCGCCCCAAGGCCGACGAGCCGAAGCGCGGCGCCTTCGCCGGGCTCGGCGCGATGCGCCAGGCGATGAGCTCCGCGCTCGGCGGTGGGCGCGCGAGAGGGAGCGCGAAGGGGAGCGCACCGGTGGCGGTGGCCGAGCTCCCGAGCGAGCGGCTTGCGCCCGCGCCTCGCCCGAGCGGCGCCAAGGCCCGCGGCAAGGTCCAGCTCTCCCACAGCGAAGCGCTGCTCTTCGTCTTGGTGGCCCTGATCGTGGTGCTCAGCGCCTACGTGATCGGCAAGAACGGCACGGGCGAGGCGCAGGCCGGCGGCCCCGCGCCGCTGAGCCGCGTCGCGGAGGACGGCCCGAAGCCGAAGGATCCCAAGGACAAGAACCCCAAGGAGATCGTCGTCCCGGCTCCCGCACCCGAGCCGGGGCCGGTGAATCCGCCGGCGCCGCTGGCGAAGGTGTCCTGGGGCGTTCGGATCACCTCGTACCTCGACAAGGCCGAGGCCGAGAAGCAGCTCGGCGTCTTCCAGAAGGGCCTCGCCGCCGGCGAGACCCTGCAGCTCGTCGAGCGAGCCAACGCGCGCGGCTCGGAGTTCCACCTCTTCGTCGGCCAGAGCGAGAAAAAGGAGGACCCCGCCTTGGCAGCCCTCCTCGAGAAGTTTAGAACCTTCGCCCACAAAGACGGCCGGAAGCCCTACGCGCGCAGCGCGGAGATCCA
The DNA here is from genome assembly GCA_016719295.1 of Planctomycetota bacterium. Classification (GTDB taxonomy): domain Bacteria; phylum Planctomycetota; class UBA1135; order UBA1135; family JADKAF01; genus JADKAF01. The sequence continues at coordinate 2,143,644 of JADKAF010000001.1, read as the reverse complement.
GAGCTTCTGATCGGGCGTCGATGCAGGTGCCGCTCCGGCGGCATGTGCACCTTCGCCTCCGCCCGCGTTTCCTCTCCTCGATCCATTGCTCCCATGTCCGTTCATCGCAGCCTCCGCACTGGTTTCGGCCTCACCCGCGACCGCAACGTCTGGACGCGCCTCGAGCGCCTCGAGGTGCTGAAGCGCCAGGGCAAATGGTCCGAAGGCGAGACCGTCCTCGGGCTGCCGAAGGTGCGCACGCGCTTCAAGACGACGGCGAAGAAGAAGGCGGCCAAGGGCGAGAAGGCCGAAGGCGAAGGCGACAAGAAGGCCGAAGCCAAGCCGGCGGCGAAGCCCGCGGGCAAGAAGTAGAACGCGGGCGAGCGCGCTCTCGACGCGCCACCCGCCGCCCGCGGGTGCGCGCAGGGAAGCTGGCGCTCCTCCGCGGCCTCGATCGAAGGCGCTGCGCTCGAGCGAGCGGGCGCCTTCGTCGTTCTCGGAGAGCGCCAGATGCGCGGCCTTACCCTGGATCGCGGGCGGCACGAGTCCGCCGAAGTGAGCTCGGATGGGAGCATCGAAGAAGCCCGCCGCTGAACGCCTCTCGCAGCGCGCGCAGGCCATCCAAGCCAGCGGCATCCGCCGCATGTTCGAGCTTTCGTCGACGATGGTCGACCCGATCAACCTGAGCATCGGGCAGGCCCACTTCGATCCGCCGGAAGAGCTCGTCGAGGCCGCGATCCATGCGCTGCGCTCCGGGCACCATCGCTATTCGGTGACCGAGGGGTTGCCGAAGCTGAACCTCGCCATCTCGAGCTATTTCGAGCGCCAATGGGGGCGCCGGCCGGCTTCCACGATGGTGACGCTGGGGGTCTCGGGAGGGATCGTGCTCTCCTTCCTCGCCGCGCTCGACCCCGGCGACGAGGTGCTGATCCCGGATCCGTACTTCGTGATGTACAAGCACGTCGCGACGATGCTCGGCATCACGGCGGTCACCTACGACCTCTATCCCGACTTCCGCCTGCGCCGCGCTGCGCTCGAGCGCGCGGTGTCGCCGCGCACGAAGGCGATCCTGGTCAACAGCCCTGCGAATCCCACCGGCGCGGTACTCTCGCGCGAGGAGCTCGAGCTCGTCGCCGCGTTCGCGAAGGAGCACGACTTGCTGGTGATCTCGGACGAGATCTACTCCGAGTTCTGCTTCGACGGGCCGTTCCCCTCGATGATCCAGGCCGAGCCCGACGCGCTCGTGCTGGGCGGCTTCTCGAAGACCTACGGCATCCCGGGTTGGCGCCTCGGCTACGCGGTGGGGCCCGAGGCGATCATCGACAAGATGCGCACGCTGCAGCAGTTCACCTTCGTCTGCGCGCCCGTGCCGCTGCAGCACGCCGCCGTGAAGGCGCTCGATCTCGACATGAGCGCCGAGATCCGCGCCTATGCCGCCAAGCGCGACCTCGTCGTCGAGGGCCTGCGCGAGCACTTCGAGCTCGTCGCTCCGGCGGGCTCGTTCTACGCGTTCCCGCGCCTGCCCGCCGGCGTCGATCCGCAGCTCTTCGCGGAGCGCGCCGTGGCGAAGAAGACGCTGATCGTCCCGGGCTCGGCGTTCTCGCTGCGCAACACGCACTTCCGGCTGAGCTTCGCTCTCGATGACGCGAAGCTCCAGCGCGGGATCGGCGTGCTGAACGAGATCGCGCGCGAGCTCGGCTCACGAGGGGCCTGAGGTCGGCGCCGTGGCGGAGCAAGGCTCGATCGTCGAAGTCTTCGCCAGCCTGCAGGGCGAAGGGCTCTATTGCGGTGAGCCCCAGATCTTCGTGCGCCTCGGCGGCTGCCCGTTGCGCTGCCTCTACTGCGACACGCCGCAGGGCCTCGAAGCTCCCGCGGGTTGGATCGCGCACCTCGAGCCCGAGCGCCGCGGGACCAATCCCGTGAGCGCCGAGGCGGTCGCGGAGCTCGTGCGCGCGTTCGATGCGCGATGGGGCGCCACGCGGACGATCTCGGTGACGGGCGGCGAGCCGCTCGCGCAGCCGGACTTCCTCGCCGAGCTGTTGCCGCGCTGGCACCAGCAGCGGCGTGTGCACTTGGAGACCGCCGGCGTGCATCCCGCGGCGCTCGAGCGCATCGCCGCTCACGTGGACCACGTGTCGATGGACTGGAAGCTGGCCTCGACGATGGAGCGCGGGCGCTACGACGAGCGTCACGCGGCGTTCCTGGACGTCGTGGTCGCGCGCGGTCTCGATGCCTGCGTGAAGATCGTCATCACGCCGGCGGTCACGGATGCGGAGCTGAGCGCGGCGCTCGAGCTCGTGCTCGCGCGAGCTCCTCGCCTGGCGATCTTCCTGCAGCCCGCGACGCCGGCGCGCTCGATCGATCGGGGTCCGAGCGCGGAGCGCATGGACGCGCTCGCTCGACTGGCGCTCGCGCAGGGCGCCTCCGTTCGCGTCTTGCCGCAGGTGCACAAGCTCCTCGGCATCCGCTGAGCGCGCGCGGAGCTCAGCGGGGTAGCGGCGGCTCGGGCATCGAGCGCAGCCAGATCTCCTCCGTCGCGCGGCAGCGCAGCGTGATCCAGCGCGCGAGTACGAAGAGCGCGTCCGAGAGGCGATTGAGGTAGGGGATCACCCACGCGCCGACGTCGTCACGGCGCGCGAGCGAGCGCGTGGCGCGCTCCGCGCGGCGGCAGACGCAGCGCGCCCACTGCAGTCGAGCCGCGGTCTCCGGCTCGCCCGCGAGCACGAAGTCCTTCAGCGGAGGCAGCGAGGCGTTGAACGCATCGACCAGGCGCTCGAGGTAGGCGAGCTCGGCCTCGCCGACGAGCGGCATGCCCGGGAAGCGCGAGGCGAGCGGGGTCGCGAGATCGCCGCCGACCGTGAAGAGCTGGTTCTGCACGAAGCGCAGATGCGGCTCGAGCTGCGCGTGGGCGTCCGCGTGGAGCCCGGCCTGGATCGCGCCGCGCGCGCTCGCCACGGCGGCGCCGAGGATCGCGCCGAGCTCGTCGACCGTGCCGTAGGCCTCGAGACGCGGGTCGTCCTTGGGTACGCGCGACCCATCGGCGAGCCCGGTCGTCCCGTCATCTCCGGTTCGAGTGGTAACCTTCGTGATCCGCATGCGTTCTGGCCGTGCTCCTCGATCCCCGGTGCCTTCGATCATGTCCGGTTCACCCGCTTCGTCCTGCGACGCCGCGCCGATGCAACGCACCTTCTTCCGGTTCCGCGGCGCGCCGCGAGAGGGGGGATTCTCCCGAGAGCGCGCGGCGTTGACGAGGGAGGAATCTCGGCTTCGCCGGCCTCGGGCCCGTTCGCTGCTCGGTGCCCTCGCCGCTTGCGGCGCGCTCGCTTCGATCGGCTCCGCGCAGGGCTACGCGTGGGGTGTCCGCGCGCTGCGCCACGGCGAGGTCGAGGTCCGCATCGATGAAGCCGGGGCGCGCCGCGAGCTGCGCCTCGACGCGCAGCCGTCGCGCCTCTCGCCCGCGACGGCGCAGCGGCCCGACGCGCGCGCGATCCACGCGAGCTACGCCGACGCCGCGGCGCGCGAGGGGCGCATGGTGCTCAGCGCGAGCGTGCTCGAGTCGAAGGTGCTGCGCTTCTGGCTGCAGGCCGAGATCGCCTTCGAGCGCGCGCGCGCCTTCGGTCTCGAGCTGCCCCCGGGAGAGGGCACGGCGGGAGCCTCGCTCGACGGCTTCCGCGGACTGCTGGTCGAGCTCTGCGTCGCGGCGCGCGCGAGCGGAGAGCGCGAGGCGTTCCTCGCGCTGGCCACCGTCCTCACCGCGGCGGAGTGGCCGCCGCAGCTCGCGGACGCCGAGCGCGAGGAGATCGAGCGCCGCCTCGCGGGGCTCGCGGAGATCGGGGCGTTCCGCGCGGAGGCGGCGCCGAGCGGCAGCGCGTGGGGCCGCGCGCTGCGTCAGCTCGATGCCGCGCTCGGCGCGGAGGCCACCCCGGCCGCGCTCGAGAGCGTGGCGCGCGTGCTCTCGAAGCGACCGGAGCAGCGGGCCGCGCTCGTTCGCTGGGCGGCGCTCGAGAGCGCGTGGCGCGGGCCGCAGGGGGACGGATTGTTCGTCGACGGCGAGCCGAGCGGTGCTCTGCTGCGCCGGGCGGAGTGCTCCTGGCCGAGCCCGTTGCCTGCGGATGCAGGAGGGGATCTCGGTCGCGCGCTGGTCGCTTTCGCGGGCGCGGGGCGCGCCGCCGACTGGCCGGCTCTGCGCGCCGCGGCGTGGCGCGAGCTCTGGAGCGATGTCGACGCGCAGGTTCTCGCGCGGCTCGAGGATTTCGGGGCTCTCGAGGCCTGCGCCCGCGCGGCCGCGCGCCAGGGTGCCGGGCTCGACGCCGGGGCGCCGCGCTTGCCGGAGGTCGAGAGCTTCGCGCCGCAGGAGCTGCGCGTGCTCGATGGCGAGGACGAGCTCTGGATCGCGCCCGAGCTCGGCGCGCTGCCGCACACGGCGTACCTCCGTCGCGCCGCCGATGGCTTCGGCGCGCTCGCGCGGCTCTTCGAGGATCGCCTCGGCGCCGAGCTCGCCGCGACGCTGCGCTGCTGGAGCGAGGACACCAGCGTCGGGCTCGACGTGGTCGCCGAGCTGCGCCACTTGGAAGACCTGCACCGCGGCGCGCTCGCGCTCGTCTGCGATCAGCTCGGCCTCGACTGGAAGCGCACGGGGCACGAGAAGCTCTACCGCGCGCTCGGAGGTCGCGACCTCGCCACGCGCTTCACCGCCGAGCTCGGCGCGGATCCGCTGCTCCGCGGAGATCTCCGACGCGTCATCGCCGCTCCGCTCGCCGACGGGCGCATGCTCTGCCGCGCCTGCGTCGGCGTCGCGGTCTGGCACGGCGTGCTTCGCTATGTGCAGCCGCCGCCGGTGAGCCTCTACCAGGACGACGGCACCGAGCTGCCCTCGGGACGCTTGGGGGTCGGCTTCCAGGACGCGCCGATCCGCGTACCGCACGAGATCTGGATCGCGTTCGTCGCCGCGGAAGCGCCGAGCGACGAGGCGTGGCGGGCGGCGTGCGATGCGGCGGGGGACTTGGAGGAGCTGCGGGCGCGCTTTGCGCGTTGAGCGGAACGGGGCGCTGCGAGGCCCGGTCGGCTAGACTCTCCCGCCCACGGCGCGGCCCTTCCGCGCCGAGTGCACCCATGCCGCTCCCCATCGTGACCATCGTCGGCCGCCCCAACGTCGGGAAGTCGACCCTGTTGAACCGCCTCTCCGGCAAGCGCATCTCCATCGTCGACGACGCCGAGGGGGTCACGCGCGATCGCGTGATCACCGACGTCGAGGTCGACGGGCGGCGCTTCCAGCTCGTCGACACCGGCGGGATCGGCTTCGTCGACGAGGAGCGCCTGCGCGAGCACGTCGAGCGGCAGATCGAGATCAGCCTGCAGCGCGCGCAGATGATCCTCTTCGTGACCGACGTCCGCTCGGGTCTCACCGACGCGGATCGCGAGATCGCGCAGCGCCTGCGGCGCTTCGAGATCCCCGTGATCCCGGTGGTGAACAAGGTCGAGGGGCGGATGCTCTCGCACGAGGTGGGGGCGTTCTTCCGCCTAGGCCTCGGCGAGCCCGTGCCGATCTCGGCGCAGAACGGCGAGGGCATCGACGCGCTCTTCGAGCGCATCCTCGCGGAGCTGCCGGAGGGAGGGGAGCAGCCGAGCCAGCCCGAAGTCGCGATGAAGCTCGCCATCATCGGCCGCCGCAACGCCGGCAAGTCCACGCTGGTGAACCAGATCGCGCGCGAGGAGCGCGTCATCGTGAGCGAGATCGAGGGCACGACGCGCGATGCGATCGATGTCCTCGTCGATCGCGGCTCGGAGCGCTGGCTCCTCATCGATACGGCGGGCGTCCGACGCAAGAAGTCGCTCAGCGATTCGATCGAGTTCTACAGCCAGACGCGCTCGGAGAGCGCGATCCGCCGCGCTGACGTGGTCGCGCTGCTCTTCGACGCAACGACCGAGATCTCGCAGGTCGACAAGCACCTCGGGCGCTACGCCATCGATCACTACAAACCCGTGGTCCTCGTCGCGAACAAGTCCGACCTCGTGCCCGAGCTCGAGGTCGCCAGCTACGAGCGCTACCTCGGCGATCGCCTGAGCGGCCTCGGCTTCGCGCCGATCGCGATGATCTCCGCGCAGAGCGGCACCGGCGTCCCGAGCCTCCTCAAGACCTGCCGCGACCTGCGGCACCAGGCGCAGACGCGCGTCTCGACGTCGGAGCTGAACCGCGTCCTCGAGATCGCGAAGAGCTCGCGCCTCCCGTCGAGCACGGGCAAGGTGCCGAAGATGTTCTACGCGACGCAGGTGTCGGTCGATCCGCCGACGATCGTGATCTTCGTGAACGATCCCGACCTCTTCGGCAAGGACTACGATCGCTTCCTCCAGAACCGCTTCCGCGAGCACCTGCCGTTCCGCGAGGTGCCGCTCCAGATCGTCTTCCGGCGCCGCGAGAAAGTAGAGCTCGGCGCCGAGGAATGAGCGCGAGCTCGCCTTCACGGAGTCCCAGCATGCGCACTTGCTTGTCTCGCATCCTCACCGCGGCGGCCGTCGCGGTGCTCTCTCTCCTCGGCTCCTGCGCCTCGGGCGAGGTGTGGGTCGACAAGGACTTCGATCAGGTTGGCTTCGACCGCATGTGGGCCGTCTCGCAGGGCGCCCTGGTCGCCTCCGACTTCGACATCGGCAAGACGCGCCGCGAGGAGGGCAAGATCGAGACCCAGTGGCGCTTTGCGCCCTGGATGTTCTCGAACGACGCCTGGCGCGAAGGGCGCGAGTCCCTGCGCCAGCCGCGCCGATTCCGCGCCCATGTGCGCCTGCAGGAGCGGGGCCTCGGCAAGTGGAACGTGGCCGTGCGCGTCGAGCGCGAGCGCAACACCGACATCGTCGACCCCTCGAACGAAGCTCGGGCGACCTGGTGGGGCGAAGACGACGACGAGGAAAAGGCGCGCGCCCTTCTTTACCGAATAGAGAACAGCATCCGGGTCTGGAACGACGCCCCCGCGAACGCGGCACCCAGCTCGATCGGCGCGCCGACGGGCGGCCTCTGAGCGGCGCGTCTCCCGCCCCCGGCCTGGAGAGTCGATGAGCGAAGGAGGATCGGTCAGCGCGCCGCTCGGCGAGCGCGCCTACGGTGTGCATCGCAGGTTACCGCCCATCCTGGCGGTCTTCGAGCTGCCGCGCATCCTCTGGGAGCACCGCGAGCTCGTGAAGGCGATGGCGCGGCGCAGCCTGAAGGCGCGCTTCCGCGGCTCGGTGCTGGGCCTGCTCTGGCCCCTGATCCACCCGTTCTGTCTCTTCTGGATCTACCTCTTCGTCTTCTCGCGCATCTTCCCGGGGCGGAAGGAGTTCTTCGCCGCGGAGCTGATGCTGCTCGGCGACGTGAGCCAGAGCCTGCGCGAGAACTACTACTTCGCGGTCTACCTCTTCTCCGGGATCCTGGCCTGGACTGCGTTCGGCGAGGCCGTGCATCGCAATGCGCAGGCGATCACCGGCAACGGCAACCTCATCAAGAAGATGGCGTTTCCGTCCGAGGTGATGCCGCTCGCCGAGTGCCTCGCCACTCTGGCCATCCAGGTCTTCGGCACCACGGTGTTCCTGGGCTTCATGTTCCTCGGCGGACTCTGGCCCTCGCCGAGCCCAGGGCAGCTCCTCATCTGGCCGATCCTGCTGGCGCTGCAGCTCCTGTTCACCTACGGGCTCAGCCTCATCGTGGGCACGCTGCAGGTCTTCCTCCGCGACACGGATCACATCCTCGGTGTGCTCATCACCTTCTGGATGTTCCTGACGCCGATCTTCTGGTCGGTGCACATCCCGGAGCTGCAGGGCTACGTCGGCTACTTCGAGTGGAACCCGATGTACCACCTGGTCCAGGCCTACCGGAACGTGCTCATCCACCCGGGCTGCGACTGGCTCACCTGGGACGCCTGGCGACCGGTCTTCGTGTTCGCCGGCATCGGATTGGTGACGCTGTGGCTCGGCGTCTGGTTCTTCCAGTCGAAGCGCAAGCGCTTCGCGGACGAGATCTGAGGCGCTTCCCTTGAACCACGCCATCGAAGTCCGCGGGCTCTCGAAGAAGTACAAGAGCTACCCCACGCCCGGGCATCGCATCCTGGAGGCCCTCTATCTCGGGCGTCGCGCTTTCCACCGCGAGCACTGGGCGCTCCGCGACGTCGGCTTCGACGTGCCGAAGGGCTCGGCGCTCGGCATCATCGGCGCGAACGGCGCCGGCAAGTCGACGCTGATGAAGATCCTCTCGGGGACCACCTTCCAGACGAGCGGGACCTTCGCCTGCCACGGGCGCGTGAGCTCCATGCTGGAGCTCGGCGCGGGCTTCCACGCCGAGTTCTCCGGTCGCGAGAACCTCATCATGAACGGGATCATGATGGGCTATTCGCGCCGCGAGATGCTGAAGAAGTTCGACGAGATCTGGGAGTTCAGCGAGCTCGGTGGGTTCATCGAGGAGCCGCTTCGCACCTACTCCTCGGGCATGGCGATGCGCCTCGGCTTCTCGGTGGCCGTGGCGGTCGACCCCGAGATCTTGATCATCGACGAGATCTTCGCGGTGGGGGACATGCACTTCCAGAAGAAGTGCATCGACAAGATCTACGAGTTCCGCGAGCGCGGGAAGACGATCCTCTTCTGCTCGCATTCGCTCTACGACATTCGGCAGCTCTGCGATCAGGCGCTCTGGGTGCGCGACGGACAGATCGCTCGCTACGGGGAAGCCACGCTGGTGACCAACGAGTACGCCGCCTTCGAGCGCTCGCTCGATGTCGACGCGCAGGCGGTCATCGAGGGCGATCTGCCGGCGGCGCCGAGGGACGCTCGCGAGCAGCACCCGCGCATCACCGACGTCCGCGTCCATCGCCCCGGCAGCGAGGAGGAGTGCTACGAGTACTCCCCCGGCGATGCGATCGACGTCGCGGTGAGCTACGAGAACCCCGATCCCTCGCGCTACCCGATCCACATCGGCATCGGCTTCCTGCGCAGCGATCAGACGCTCTGCGTCGCGAACTCGACGCAGTTCGACGGCGTCGCGGTCCCCGGCGAGAGCGGCACGGCCGTGCTGCACGTCCCGCGCCTCCAGCTCCTCTCGGGCACCTTCGTCGTCTTCTGCGTGATCCTCGACGGCCCCGGCATCCACCGCTACGACAACCGCATGGCCAAGCAGGACCTCGTCGTGCTGAGCCGGGAGCGGAACCTCGGGCTCTTCGCGCAGGATCACCGCTGGAAGATCGAGGTCGCGCGCGAGGGGGGCTCGAGCTCCTGAGCGGAGCGCGCGCCATGGCCGACGTCTCCGCCGTCATCCTGAGCTACAACTCGGCGGCTTACGTCGTCGAGTGCGTGCGGAGCCTCCGCCGCGAGGCGTCGCGGGCTGGCATCGCGCTCGAGCTCGTGATCGTCGACAACCGCTCGCCGGAGCTCGAGCGGGACAAGCCGATCCTGGAGGCGATCGCCGCGGAGTCCGGCGCGGAGCTCCTCTTCAACGATCGCAACAGCGGCTATTCGGGCGGGATGAACTTCGGCCTCCGCGCGACGAGCGCGCCGGTCCTCGCGATCCTGAACCCGGACCTCTGCTTCTTCGAAGGCTCGCTGGAGAAGCTCCATCGCCACGTCGTCGAGCATCGCGAGTGCGGCGTCGCGGGGCCGATGGGCTTCTACGATCTCGATCGCGCCGTGGCGCTGCCGCCGAACCCGCTGCCCGACCTGGCCGACCACTGGCGTCAGGTCTACGCGCATCTGACTCCCGGGCTCGCGCGTGCCTATGCGCGTCATCGCTCGCGCGTCTCGTATCGCTACTGGACGCTCGAGCGCCCGACCGCGCTCCCGATGCTCTCGGGCTGCTGCATGGTGCTCCGTCGCGACGTGCTGCCGACGATCGGCGGGCTCTTCGACGAGCGTTTCCCGCTGTACTACGAGGACGCCGACTTCTATCGCCGCGTCGGTCGAGCGGGGCTCGAATGCACGCTCGTGCCGGACGCGCACATCGCGCACTTCTATGGGCGCTCCTCGGCGACGGACGGCGGGGAGGCGATGCGCCGCTACCACATCGCGCAGCAGGAGTACTACCGCAAGTGGTACGGGCCGCTGCGCCGCGCCTTGGGCTACGAGCTCGGCAAGAAGGTCATCGACTGGTGGCCGGGCAAGTGGAAGAAGCGCCCGCCGCTCGAGCCCGTCGATCTCGGAAGGGTCGTGGATCCGCCGTCGATCGAGGTACCGACCCGCGAGCCGTTCTTCCTCGAGCTCTCGATGGACCCGATGTTCTTCCTCGCCGGGGGCATCGTGCGCGCGACGAACCCCTTCGCGTTCTCGGCGCTCGCCTGGCGCAGCATCGGGTATCTCCGCTACTTCGTGCGCGCGGTCGACGTCGCGACGATGCGGACGCTCCGCGTCTGGACCTTCGAGCGCATCGGCGCGGAGGCCGCGCCATGAGCGCGCCCGCGCCCGAGCTCTCGATCGTGATCCTCTCGTGGAACACCCGCGAGCTGCTGCAGCGCTGCCTCGAGAGCTTGCGGCAGGTGCGGGACGGCGTGCGGCGCGAGCTCCTCGTCGTCGACAACGCGAGCAGCGACGGCTCCTCAGAGATGGTGCGCGAGCGCTTCCCGGAGGCGCGCCTCCTCGTCAACGCGCGGAACGAGGGCTACGCGCGCGGCAACAACATCGGCATCGCCGCCACGAGTGGGGCGAACGTGCTGCTGCTGAACAGCGACACCGAGGTGCGCGACGGCAGCCTGGACAAGCTGGTGGGTTTCCTTCGCGGGCATCGCGCGCACGGCGCGGTCGGCGCCGGCCTGCTCAACGCCGACGGCAGCGTCCAGCCGTGCTGCATGCGCTTCCCCACGCTGCTCGTGCCGCTCTTCTTCGACATGAATCTCGACAAGCGCTGGCCGCGGAATCCCGTGATGCGGCGCTACTTCATGCGCGACTACGACCACCGCACGAGCCGCGACGTCGATCAGCCGCCGGGAGCGTGCCTGCTGATCCGCCGTGAAGTTCTGGAGAAGGTGGGCGTCTTCGACGAGGAGCTCTGGCTCTACTTCAACGACGTCGATCTCTGCAAGCGCATCCGCCGCGCGGGCTGGCTCATCCACTATCTCGTCGAGGCGCCGGTCGTACATCACGTCGGGCAGAGCACGAAGCGCTTCTCCACGCGCGTGGTCGAGTGGCACCGCAATCGCCTGGCGTACTTTCGCAAGCACTACGGTCGCCTCGGCGCGGCGTGGGTGCGCTGCATGGTGCGCTGGAGGGCGTGGGAGGAGCGCCGCCGTCTGCGCCGAGAGCTGCGGGACGCTGGCGAGCGCGAGGCCGCGCTCCGCGAGCTCGAGGGGATCGTGCGCGACATCTTCGCCCCCGAGGCGCGGAGGGGCGCGTGAGCTCGCCGCGCCTCGTTCCGCCGCCGCTGCCCGTCGCGTGGAGCGCTCCGCCCCGCGGCCGCGTCGTGGTCTTCGCCCCGCACGCCGACGACGACGTGATCGGCTGCGGCGGCGCGAGCGCGCTGCACCGCGCGCAGGGCGATCCGGTGCAGGTCGTCGTGCTGACCACCGGGCTCTCGGGCGATCCCGAAGGACGCTACGGCCGCGAGGAGCTGCTCGCGCTGCGCGAGCGCGAGGCGCGCGCGGGCGGCGCCGTGCTCGGCGTCGAGGACTACGCGTTCTGGCGCTATCCCGACGGCTACGAGGTGACCGACGCGGACGTGGAGCAGCTCGCCGAGAGCGTGCGCGCGCACCTCGAGCGCGTTCGGCCGACCTTGGTCTATTACCCGTGGGCCAGGGAGGCGCACTCCGATCACTGGATCGCGGCGCTCGGGATCGAGCGCGCGCTGCAGCGGCTCGGCTTCCCGTTGGAGGCTTGGGGCTACGAGGTCTGGACCCCGTGCGTCGCGGATGTCGTGCTCGACATCTCCGCCGTGGTGGAGCGAAAGCGCGCGGCGCTGCGCGAGCACGCCTCGCAGATGCTCTACACCGATCTCGTGCATATGGCGCTCGGCCTGAACGCGCAGCGCAGCCTCTACCTCCCGAAGGGCGCGACGCACGGGGAGGCGTTCGTGCGCTGGCGCGCGGGAGGCGGCACATGAGGATCGCGCATGTGGTGCACAACTTCCCGCCGGAGTTCCTGGGCGGGACCGAGCGCTTCGTCGCCGAGATCGCTCGCGCCCAGCTCGCCGCGGGTCACGAGGTGCTCGTCGTCGCGGGCTCGGATCAGCCGCACCGCGGCGTCGATCTCGAGCCCGAGCGCTGGCACGAGCTCGAAGTGCTGCGCTTGAAGCGCACGCCCGAGGAGGCCTACCACCTCGATCCGCAGCGCGAGCGGAGCTCTTCCGTGCTGCGCGCGCTGTGGGGCCAGCGCGCGCCCGAGATCGTGCACGTTCACCACTGGCAGACGCTGCCGTTCGACCTCGCGCGAGGCGCCGCGGCGAGCGGGGCCCTGGTCTTCGTCTCGCTGCACGACTTCTTCGCGGTGTGCCCGCGCTTCTTCCGCTTGCCGCCGGACCCCAGCGTGGTCTGCCCGAGCGATACGCAGCGCCTCTCGTGCCGGCGCTGCGTCGCCCGTGAGGTCGGCGAGCCCGACGAGAGCTTGGACGCGCGCTTCGCGCGGCGCGATGAAGCGCTCCGAGAGGAGCTCGCCTGCGCCGTCGAGCGGCACGCGCCTTCGTGGACGCACGCTCGCGCGCTCGCGCGCTTGCTCCCCGAGGATTTCGCGTCGATCGAGGTCGTGGAGCCCGGGTTGTCGGAGCCCTTCCATCGCTCCGCGCTCGAAGCGCCGCGGCAACGCACGGTCGACGAGCCGCTGCGCCTCGCGACCTGGGGCAATCACGTGTGGGTGAAGGGCCTGCTCGTTCTCGTGGAGGCGCTCGCGCAGCAAGCCGTTCCCGCGCTGGTCGAGCTCGAGGTGATCGGAGCTTTCCGCGACGACGCGCTGGAGAGCGCCGTGCGCGCGCGCGCCGAGGAGGCCGGGCTCAGCATCCGCTTCCGCGGGGCCTATCGCGGGCTCGAGGAGCTGCGCGCGTGGACGCGCGACTGCGATCTCGCGGCGTTCCCCTCGCTCGCGCACGAGTCCTATGGCCTCGTGGTCGACGAGGCGCTCGCGCTCGGGCTGCCCGTCCTGGTGAGCGATCGCGGAGCGCTCGGCGAGCGCTGCGGCGATGCCGGCGTCGTTCTGCCGGCGGGAGATGCGGAGGCTTGGGCGCGCGCCCTGCGGCGCCTCTCCGTCGATCGCGCGTGGCTGGAAGAGCTCCGCGAGGCGCTGCCCGGGCGCGTGCCGACGATGCAGGACGCCGCGCGGGACCTCCTCGCGCGCTATGCGCGCGCGCTGGCCGGCAAGCGCGCCGGAGGTGCCGCTTGATCGACCTCCGCTTCCGCTTCCCACCGCTCTTGCCGTGGCGCGAGCTCTTGGGCGCTCGCGTGCTCGTGATCGCGCCTCACGCCGACGACGAGGTGATCTCCGCCGGCGGCTTGCTCACCCAGGCGGCCGCGAGCGGCATCGCCGTGCGCGTCGTGCACCTCACCGACGGCTCGGCGGGCGATCCGGACGGGCGCTTCGGCGACCTCGTCGCCACGCGGCGCGCGGAGTCGGATGCCGCGCTGGCGGCCCTGGGCCTGGAGAGCGCGGTCGAGCTCGGCTTCCGCGACGGCACGCTCGGCGGACGCGTGGATGAGCTGGCCGAGCGGCTGCGGGCCGAGATCAGCTCCTTCGCTCCGGACACCGCCATCGCGCTCTCGCCCTTCGAGGCGCACGCCGATCATCGCGTCGCCGCCGAGGCCCTGCGGCGCGCGCTGCCCGCCTCGCTGGCGGTGCGTCGCGTGCTGTGGGCCGGCGTCAACTCGCCGGTCCCCGCGAACGTGCTGGTCGACATCACTCCCGCGCTCGCGCAGAAGGACGCCGCCATGGCCTGCTACGCGAGCCAGATCGCCTACAACGACATCCGCACCAAGGTGCGCGCGCTCGATGCGTCGCGGACCGTGAACGTCGAGCTCCCGGAGGTGCGCGCCTGTGAGGCGTTCCTCCGGCTCGACGCGCGGGGGACCGAGGAGCTCTTCTCACTCGTCGAGCGCTTGGAGCGCCTGGCCTTCGAGGACGCCCAGTCATGATCGAACGACGCGCGAGCGCCGTACTGACCTCGTTCAACAAGCGCGAGGACGTGCGCAAGAACCTGCGCTCGCTCCTGGCGCAGGTCGAGCCCTTCCAGGAGATCATCGTCGTCGACAACGCGTCGAAGGATGGCACGATCGAGATGGTGCGCACCGAGTTCCCCTCGGTCCGGCTGATCGTGATGCCCGATTCGTCCTACGGTGCGTGCGAGACCTTCAACATCGGCTTCTCGACGGCGCAGGCGCCGTTCCTCGCGATCCTCGACGACGACATCGTGCTGCCGCCCGACTGGCTGAAGCGGCTCCTCGACCGCTTCGAGCGGGAGCCGGAGACGACGGCGATGATCTCGACCAAGGTCGTCGAGCCCGAGATGCCGCAGAGCTACATCGATGCGCCCGCGGTGAACGAGATCCGCTACATGTCGACCTTCCGCGGCTGCGGCACGCTGGCGAAGACGGACGTGATCCGTCGCGCCGGTTGGTACGACGAGCGCTTCTTCATCTACGGGAACGAGCGCGACCTCGCCGCACGCGTGCTCGGCCTGGGCTACCGCATCCTCCAGTTCCCGGAGGTCGTGACCAAGCATGGGACGCCCTTCGGGATGAAGAAGGGCGCACGCTCGCTCTACTACCACGTGCGCAACTTCTGGCTCGTGATGTTCAAGCACGCGCCGCTCACGCAGATCATCGGCTTCCCGTTCGCGTTCGTCTGGCGCCGCGTCCGCAAGCGCGACGACGCGGAGGACGCCGCGGACGCGGTGGGCGGGATCGGGCTCATCTCGAACATCCGCCAGACGAAGCGCGGCTGGTGGATCGTGATCAAGGCGACGCTGGCGGCGCTGATGAACCTGCCCTACTGCTGGAAGCGGCGGAAGGTCTGCCGCGCGCCGGACTTCGAGATGCCCGATGTCTGAGAGGGAGCGGCGCGAGAGCGCACCCGATCCGCGGACCGCAGCGGTCTCGGCGGTGGTGGTGAACTTCCAGGGCGAGCGCTATCTCGAGCGCTGCCTCGGAGCTCTCGTGGCCCTCGGGAGCGAGCTCGACGAGATCCTGCTCGTCGACGATGCGTCGACGGATGGCGGAGTCGCGCTCGTGCAGCGCTCGTTCCCGCAGGTGCGCGTCGTCGCGCTCGAGCAGAACGCCGGACCGTGCGTCGTGCGCAACCGCGGGCTCGCGGCCGCGCGCAACCGCTGGGTGCTGCTCGTCGACAACGACGCGGTGATCGAGCGCGACGCGCTGCGGAAGCTCCGCGCGGCCGCCTCCGAGCGCTCGGCCGCGGTGGCACAGCCGCGGGCGGTCTTCGATGGGGATCCCTCGCGCGTGCACTACGACGGCGCGCGCTTCCATTACATCGGGCTGCTCGTGCTGCGGAACTTCCACGCGCCGCTGGAGCAGGCCGAGGGACGCGGGACGATCGCTATGGACGGCATGACCGCGGTCGCGCTGCTCGTCGATCGCGAGGCGATCCGCGCGGTGGGGGGCTTCGACGAGGAGCTCTTCTACCTGATGGAGGACTACGATCTCTCGTTCCGGCTGCGCCTCGCGGGCTACGCGATCTGCAGCGCGGAGGAGGCGCTCGTGCGCCACATGGGCGGGACCGCGGGCCTGAGCTTCCGCGCCGACGAGTACCCCGCGCGACGCGCGTACTTCCACAGCCGCAATCGCTGTCGCCTGCTGCTGAAGAACCACCAAGCGCTCAGCTTGATCCTCGCCTTCCCGGCGCTGCTGCTCTACGAGCTCGTCTGGCTCGGCTTCACGCTGAAGGCGCGCCTGCTCGGGCCCTATCTCCGCGGGAAGCTGCGCTTCCTGCGCGAGCTGCCGCGCGTCCTGCGCCAGCGGCGCGAGGTGCAGCGGCTGCGCGTCGTCCCCGATCGCGAGCTGCTGGTGGGCGGGCCGCTCACGCTGAATCCCCAGCTCCTCGCGAAGCCCTTCTCGCGGCGAGTGGCCCTCGCGCTGGATGCGCTGCTGCGCGGCTGGTGGCGCCTCGTGCGGAGGCTCGCATGAGCGCCGTCGCGACGCTGGGGGTCGTGGTCCTCAACTGGAACGGCGGCGAGGCGAACCTCCGCTGCCTGCGCTCGCTCGTCCATGCCGGCATCCCGGAGGAGCGCATCGTCTTCGTCGACAACGCCTCCGACGATGGCTCGCGCGAGGCGGTGGAGCGGGCCTTCCCGCGCGCGCTGCTCGTGCGCAACACGGCGAACCTCGGGTTCTGCGCGGGCATGAATGTCGGACTCCGTCGTGCGCTCGAGCGCGGGGACCGCACGCTGCTCGTGCTGAACAACGATGTCGAGGTCGACACCGCGTTCCTCGCACCGCTCGAGCGCGCGCTCGCAGAGGAGCGCGTCGGCGCCGCGGGTCCGAAGGTGCTGCTTCCCGGCAGCCAGCGCCGCATCTGGTGCGCGGGCGGCCGCATCGACCACCGCGCGAACGTCTCGCGCTTGCGGGGCCACGGCGAGCTCGATCGCGGCGGCTACGATCGCGAGGAGGACGTCGATTACCTTCCCGGCTGCGCGTTGCTGCTGCGCGCCGAGGCGCTGCGCGAGGTCGGGCTCTTCGACGAGCAGTTCTTCGCCTACATGGAGGATGTCGACCTGGGCGTGCGCCTGCGTGCCCAGGGCTGGCGCGTGCGCTACGTGCCGGGCTCCGCCGTCGTCCACGAGAGCGGCAGCGCGAGCGGCGGCGGCTACGCGCCAGCGCGCAAGTACGCGAACGCGCTGAACTCGGTGCGCTTCCTGCGGAAGCACTCCTCGCTGCGCGGCTGGCTCGGGCTCCTCGTCTTCGACGTGCTGACGCTGCCGCTCGCGTTCGCGCGCGAAGCCCTCCGAGGCGGCCGTCCCGCCGCCGTGCTCGCGAAGGCGCGCGGCCTGCTCGACGGGCTCCGCGGTCGACGCGTGGACGCGGCTTCGTTCGCGCGTGCGCGCGCCGCGCGCCTCCGCAAGGAGGCGGCGCGGTCGTGAAGGTCCTGCTCGTCGCGCATCGCTACCCACCGCGACACCACGCCGGCGTCGAGGTCTACACCGCCGGCCTCGCCCGAGCGCTCGTGCGTCGCGGACATCGCGTCGAGATCTTCTGCGCCGACAAGGACGTCGCGCGAGCGGATCGCACGCTGCTGCGCCGCGAGCACGAGGGCCTCCCCGTGCACGAGCTGGTGAACAACCTGCTCCACGACGACCTCCGCGAGAGCTTCCTCTGGGCGCCGGCGGAGGAGGCCTTCGAGCGGGTTCTGGATGCGGCTCGCCCCGAGGTCGTGCACTTCACGCATCTCCTCTATCTCTCGCTGGGCTGCGCGCTGCGCGCGAAGGCGCGCGGCATCGCCGCGATCTACACGCTGCACGATTTCTGGCTGCAGTGCGCGCGCTTCGGGCAGCGCCTGCGCGACGACGATGAGGTGTGTCACGAGCTCGAGCCCGCGATCTGCGCGCGCTGCATCGCTGCGCTGCCGTTCGCCCAGCGCGGCCTCGAGCGGAGAGCGGCGCCTTGGGTGGCGCGCGTGAAGCGCGCGACGGGGCTCGATCTCTCGCCGGCGCTGCGCGCGGGCGCGCGGGCGGCGCGAGCGCTGCGATCTTCTCCGGCCTCGGACGAGCCCAGCGCCGCGGCCGTGGCCGATGCGGCGCGCGCGCTCGCCGAGCGCGAGGCCTTCGTGAAGGGACCTTTCGCGGCGGCGCTGCACGCGCTGGTGACACCCTCGCGCTTCCTGCATGCGGAGTTCCTGCGCTGGGGCCTCCCGGCCGAGAAGCTGCGCCAGCTCCGCTCGGGGATCGACGTCCGCGAGCTCGTCGAGAAGCGCACCGCGCGCTCGGGACCGGTCCGCGTCGCGTTCCTCGGCACGGTGGTTCCGCACAAGGGCGCGCACGTGCTGCTGGAAGCGTGGGCGCAGCTCGAGCCGGGGGACGCCGCGGTGCTGCGCATCTACGGCAACACGAGCTACCGGCCCGAGTATGTCGCGAAGCTCCGCTCGCGCGCCGACTCGCTCGGTGTCGAGCTGCGCGGAGCCGTACCGCATGCGCGCATCGCCGAGGTGCTCGGCGAGATCGATCTGCTGGTCGTGCCCTCGATCTGGTACGAGAACTCGCCGCTCATCATCCAGGAGGCCCTGGCGCTGCGTACGCCTTTGCTCGTCTCGGATCTCGGCGGCATGCGCGAGCTCGTGGAGGAAGGCGTCAGCGGCTGGCGCTTCCGCGCCGGCGATGCCGCGGACTTGGCGCGTGCGCTGCGCGCGGTGCTCGCGGCGCCGGAGCGCCTGAGCGCTCTCTATCCGCGCGGCCCGCTCCATCCCCGCACGATCGAAGAGGACGCCGCCGACCTGGAAGCGCTCTACGGCGAGGCCATCGCGGCGCTCGCCCCAGGAGGCAAGCGATGAAGATCCTGCTCGTCGCGCACGGCTTCCCACCGGAGAACGTGGGCGGCACCGAGACCTACGTCGAGCGCTTGGCGCTCGCGCTGCACGCGCGCGGCCACGAGGTGGTCGTGGTCGCGGGCACGCTGCGCTATGAAGCGGAAGAGCCGCGCGTCGAGGCGTTCCAGCGCGACGACGGGCTGCGCGGCTACTGGATCCTGCGCGCCGATCTCTACTTCGATTCGTGGGAGAAGAGCTACGAGCCCCGGGTCGGCCGCGCGTTCCGCGAGATCCTCGAGCGCGAGCGACCGGACGTGGTGCACGTGCATCACTGGGTGCGCTTGACGCGCGATCTGCTGCACCAGGCGTACCTCGCGGGGATTCCCGGCGTGGTGACGCTGCACGACCTCTGGACGACCTGCTTGATCTGCTTCCGCGTGAAGGCGGATCAGAGCTTCTGCACCAGCGTTCCGGGGAACGATCCGTGCCGGGGCTGCGTGGAGAGCAAGCCTTGGCATGGCCCGAGCGAGATCGCGCGCGCGATCGAGCTCTGGCGCGACGACGCGCGGAACGAGCTCGCTCTCGCGCGGCGCGTGTTCGTGCCTTCGCGAGCGCAGGGCGAGCTCGTCTCGCGCGTCAGCTCGCTCGCGCCGGAGCGCTTCACCGTGCTGCCCCACGGCATCGCGGCCGAGCTCCCGCCGAGCCCGACGCTCCCCGGGGTGCCTGGGCGCGATCGTCCCCTGCGCGTCGCGTGCTGGAGCCATCTCTATCCCGCGAAGGGCCAGCAAGTCCTGCTCGAGGCGGTGCGTCGCGCGCGGCATCGCGCGCAGCTCGAGGTCGATCTCCTCGGCGACTGCTGGGATCCCTCGCATCGCGCGAGCTTGGCAGCGCTCGCCGAGGGGAGCGTCGTGCGCTTCCGCGGGCCCTTCCGCCCGCCGGAGCTCGCGGCGCTGCGCGCCGACCTGGCCGTGCTGCCCTCGCTCTGCCACGAGTCGTACTCCTTCGTCGTCGACGAGGCGCGCGCCCTGGGTTGGCCTCTGCTCGCGACGCGCGCTGGCGCGCTGGAGGAACGCGTGCCTCCGGGAGGCGAGCTCTTCACGCGGGGCGACGCGGACGAGCTGGCGCGGCTCCTCGACGCCGCGATCGATGAGCCGGAGCGGCTCGCGCGCTGGCGCGCCGCGGTGCGCCCGCCCGATCGCTTCGCGGACAGCGTCGCTGGCCTGGAGGAGCACTACGCCGCGGTCCTGCGCGCGGGCCTCTCCGGCGTCGTCGATCGCTTCGATGGTGCCGCGCACGAGGACTTCGAGACCTACCGATCGGAGCAGCGCTATCGGCATGCGCTGCGCTGGTCGGGCGCGCCCGAGCACATCGCCAACCTGGAGCGCGAGAATCGCCAGTTGCGAGCGCAGCTCGAAGAGCGTCTCGGGAGCGAAGGGGGCCCTGCGTGAGAATCCTGACCGTCGTGCACCAGTTCCTGCCGAAGCACTTCGCGGGCACGGAACTCATGGCCTTCCTCGTCGCCGAAGGCTTGCGCTCGCGAGGGCACGAAGTCGTGCTGCTCTGCGCGGAGCGAGATACGGGGCGCGGAGCCTACTCGCTCCGGCAGACGAGCTACGTCGGGCTGCCGGTGCGGGAGGTGGCGTACGACAACCTCTTCTGCGACTACTCCGACATGTACGCGGATGAGGAGATGACCCGCGCTTTCGCTCGCGTGCTCGACGAGCTCCGCCCCGAGCTCGTGCATCTCCAGCACACGGCGTTCTTCGGCATCGAGATCGTCGCGGAGGCGCGGCGACGAGCGATCCCCGTCGTCGCCACCCTGCACGACTATTACTGGATCTGTCCGCGCGGCACCTTGATGCTGGAGGATCTCGGCCTTTGCGATGGGCCGAGTCCGTCGAGCTGCGGCCACTGCATGCGCGCGTTCCCGCTCCAGCCGTCGCGCTACGGATGCGCGCCCGAGGATCGCGCGAGCGCTTGGCCGCGCGCGCTCGCGGCGCGGCGCGAACGCTTCGATGCGCGTGGAGCGGAGATCGCGGCCTTCGTCTCGCCATCGCAATTCCTGCGCGGCGTGTTCGAGGCCTACGGCGAGCCCTTCCGCGGGCGCATCGCGCACATCGAAGCCGGCCTGCCGGGACTTCCGAGCCCCTCGGCGAGGCGCGTGCGAGGTTCGCGCCGCATCGTGTTCGGCTATGTCGGGACCATCGCGGACTACAAAGGCGTCACCGCGCTCGTAGAGGCGTTTCGCGGTCTCGAAGGCGACGAGCTCGCGCTGGAGATCCATGGCGAGTTGAGCTGGTTCCCCGCGTTCGTCGCGCACCTGCGCGAGCTGGCCGCGGGCGATCCGCGCATCGCCTTCCTCGGCGCCTTCGATCCGCATCGATCGCACGAGATCCACCCGCGCTTCGACGCTCTCGTCGTTCCCTCGCTGTGGTACGAGAATGCGCCGGTCACGATCATGGAGGCGCGCCGTCAGGGCCTGCCCGTGATCGCGACCGATCTCGGCGGGATGCGCGAAGCGGTGCGCGACGGGGAGGACGGGCTGCTCTTTCCCCGCGGCGATGTCGCGGCGCTGCGCGCCTGCCTCCGGCGCTTCGCGCAGGAGGCGTCGCTGCGCGCGCGTCTCACCGCGGGCGTTCGACCGCCGCGAGACGCCTCCGCGATGGTCGCGGATTACGAGCGGCTCTTCGCGAGCACCGTCTCGAGCTCGGCGCCGTAGAGCCGGTAGCGCTTCGAGAGCACGCCGCCCACGGCCTCGATGGTCTTGATCATCGGCTGATTCGTCTCGAGCACCCACGAGAGCTCGGCCTCGTTGAAGCCGAGCTCGCGGCCGCGATCGATGATCTCGAGGATCATCGCCGCCTCGATGCCGGAGTGCCGGAAACCCTCGAGCACGCCGAGGGTCACCACGCGGATGGCGCGCACGCGCTTCATCAGGAAGGGGAGGCGCAACCAGCCGAGGGGGAAGATCCGCGAGTTCACCGCCGCGAGCGCCGGATTCACGTCGGGCAGGGCCATGGCGAAGGCGACGACAGCGCCGTCCTTCTCCGCGAGCACCACGAGCTGCGGGCGCACGATGCGGCGCATCTCCCGCGCCTGCGTGCGGAACTCCGCATCGCGCAGAGGGACGAAGCCCCAGTTCTCCTGCCAGGCCTCGTTGTAGACGCGGCGTATGCCTTCGAGCTCGCGTTCGAAGAACTCGAGATCCAGGGTGCGCAACGAGATCCCCGCGCGCTCGCGAGCGCGCGTCGCGATACGTCGAAAGCGCTCCTCGGTGACGCCGGCATCGACGATGCGGAAGGCGAGCAGGTCCATCGCCTTCGCGAGGCCGAGCGCCTCCAGGCGCGGCGCGTAGTAAGGCGGGTTGTAGGTCATCATCAGCGCCGGAGGGATTCCGAAGCCCTCGACCAGGAGCCCGGCTTCGTAGTTGGTCGAGTGCTGGATCGGGCCCAGGATCTCTTGGACGCCGCGCTCGCGTAGCCAGAGCGTCGCGGCCTCCAGCAGCGCCGCGAAGACCTCCGCATCGTCCTCCGCTTCGAGGAAGCCGAAGACGCCGACCGCGCGGCCATGGCGCTCCTGGAGATCGCGGTCCACGATCGCCGCGATCCGACCGCGGATGCGGCCCCCTTCGCGCGCGAGGAAGAGCGCCTGCTCGGCATGCGCGAAGAACGGGTTCTTGCGCTCGTCGAGCTGATGGAGCACGGCGCCGGTGAGAGGCGGGACGAAGGCGGGGTCGTTTCGGTATAGTGCGCGCGCGTACTCGACGAAGCGACGGCGCTCCGCGCTGCGATGGATCTGCTCGACGCGCACTTGGCGCGCGGAGCTCGAGGGCGCAGAACTCGGCGAGGTCATGCAGCGCTCCGGCTCATGCAGAGGGCGCTCCATCAGAGGAAGCGAATGGGTCGACGAGCACGGGATCCTCGACGAGGAGCGCTCGCTCCGCAGGATGGCACGGTGTCTAGGCGCTTCGCAAGCCGTGCGGCGGCGCTCGCGCCCGCTCTCGCCTGCGCGCTCTTCGCGGCGTGCTCGAGCGAGCCCGAGGCGCCGCCGCCGTTGACCGCCTCAGAGGCGGAGGAGAAGGCCCAGGTCGAGCGCTTGGTCGCGTTGTACCAGACCGGCGATCCGACTTGGCCCGCCGCTCGCGACGAGGCCCTCGAGGACCCGCGGATCGCCGAGCTGCTCGTGCAGAACTTCATCCGCGCCATGCTGCGCGCGCACGAGCGCGAGCGCGCCGGCGCGGCGATGGTCGGCTCGTGGACGGACTTCCGTGAGCACCAAGCGCAGCTCGCGGCGATGGGCGACGCTTCGGCTCCGCTCTTGATCGTCGGGCTCCGCGCCGACGACAAGGTCGTCGTGGCGCTGGTGAAGGACACGCTCGTCCTCATCGGCGCGCGTGCCGTCCAGCCGCTGCAGTCGCGCTTCGAGGCGAGCGACAGCCCCGCCGAGCGCCGCGAGATCCTCTCGGTTCTGGCCTCGATCGGCGGCGTGCCGATGATCGAGGTCTTCGCGCGCTACCTCGGCGATCCCGAGTGGCAAGTGCGCGGGGAGGCGTATCTCTCGCTCGGGCGCATCGCCGCGAGCTTTCGCTCCGATGCCGCGGCGCGTGCGCGCGTCCGCGAGCTGCTAGCGCGCGGCTTCGCCGATGGCGATGCCTTCGTGCGGCGCCAGGCCGTGAAGGGCCTCGCCGAGATGGCGGATGCCGAGGCGCTCGCGCTGCTCATCTCGCGCTACGCGCGAGCTCAGGAGCTGCGGCTCTCCCCGGAAGAGCGCCAGGACCTGCTCCAAGTGCTGCGTCGCACGACGCGCATGCCCGCCGCCGTGCGCGTCGACGAATTCGAAGCGTGGCTCGCACGACGCCGAGGCGCGGGCTCTTGATCGCCGCTCTCTCGCTTGGGCGCGCACGAGATGTTCTGATCCCCCGCGACGCAATCCGGAGCCGTTGACCCGCCATGGCGAATTGGAAGATCTCACGCCGCGCGACGCACTGCGATGCGTGCCGCAAGGAGTTCGAACCCACCGAAGAGCACTATTCCTGGCTCGAGCTCGGCGGTGAGGAGTGGCGTCGCGTCGATCGCTGCGCCGCGTGCTTCAAGCCTGGCGATCTGCGCGCGGACATCCCGTTCTGGCGCACGCAACGACCGCAGGGGAAGCGCGAGCGTCAGGTCGATCTCGAGAGCCTGCGCGCGCTGCTCTCGCACGTGGTGACGCTGGAGCTCGACAAGCGTCAGCGCATGCTCGCGTTCCTCATCGCGCTCATCTTGATCCGCAAGCGCCGCTTCGTGCTGCTCGGCACCGAGCGCTCGGAGCGCGGTGACTTCTTGCGTCTCGGCTATCCGAAGAGCGAGCGCTCGCTGCGCGTCGCGGTCGAGCCTCCCACGCAGGTCGAGATGCCCGAGCTGCGCCAGGCCCTCCAGGACCTCTTCGAGGATCCCGATTCGGTCGAAGGGCTTCTGCCCGCAGGCGTGCTCGACGCGCTTGCCGAGAGCGGAGGCGGGGCAGCGGAGGAGTCTGCCGAGGAGAGCGCCTCGCGAGAGGACTGATCGCGAGCCGCCGGACGACGAGGGAATCGGAGTCGCGTCGAGAGGGCCGAGGCCCGCGCCGAAGAGGCGCGGGCCTCGTTCCGTTCCGGGGGCGCGGTGGGGGCGTGTGGCGGAGAGCCGCCGCGCGCGGTCGGTTCCGCACGTCGACTCCGCGCGCAGGCAGAGCCCGAAAACGCGGAATCTCGGCCTCCAGCCCTCTTGCCAGCGAGGGCGAAGCCAGAGTAAGTTGGGGCCAGGTGGTGGCCGATGGGGCTGCGGAACGGTTGAGTGTCAGTCGGGTGGGGTGAATCTGCCGGTCAGATCGCTCTCCAAGCTGGCGGCTCTGAGTTTCCCGCACCTCCTCGGATCCCGGTGCTCCCGTCCATGAACCCGTCCGAACCGCAACGAGGGCCAAGATCGGCACGTCCCTTCGGCAGGGCGTCCGGCTCGGTCTCCGCGAGGTTCGAAAGGGGTCTCGGCACGAGGAGCGGTGGGGTCGAGTGGGGTGGATCCGGCGCGCGAGGCGCCGGGAGTGGGGACGCAGAGGCTCGAGCCGAGCGTAGCACCGCGGTTCGCTCTCGGGAATCGCTGCGGGGAGGCGAGGTATGACCTCGAGCCCCTCGGCGCCGGTGCCTGCGGGTGGCATCTCTGAGCTGCTGTTCTTCGGCAACTCCGAGCACAAGCTCGACGGCAAGAACCGCGTTCACGTCCCGAAGCGCTTCCGCGAGCCGTCGGCGGCGACCGGAGGAGGCTCCGAGGGGGTTTCCTTCGCGCAGTTCTTTGTCATCCCGTGGGAAGCGGATGGCTGTGTCTGGCTCCTGACTCGTCAGCAGTTCCAGAGCCACGCGAGCTTCGTGCCGCGCGAGTCGATCGCCGGTGCCGATGCTGCTCGCAACCGCCAGCTGCAGCGCTCCTTCTTTCAGAGCGTGGAAGTCGTCGACGTGGATGTTCAGGGTCGCATCACGCTGTCGAGCGAGATGATGCGGAACATCTTCGGCGCGACTCTCCCGAGTGAGGAAGAGCGCAAGGTGCAGATGGTCGGTGCGGGTGATCGCGCGGAGATCTGGAGCGTCGCACGCTGGCATGCTCAGAGCGGTCGCCCGGCTGCCTGACCCCCGACCCAGAACGAACAGGCTCGCGGAGCATGCCTCCGCGGGCACCCTCCTGCAGACTCCCCGCCGGCTCGTCCGGCGGGGAGTGATCTAGGAGGCGAGCGAACCGAACGCGCTGAGGCGAAACGAGCGTGTCGTGTCGGTCCGGGCTCGGAGAGGCAACTCTCCGAGCCCGGGCTTTCTCTCCGGGAGGTCCGGTGGTGAGCGATCGCGTACACACCCCCGTCATGGTGGAGGAGTGCCTAGCGGCGCTGCTCGTCGCAGAGGAGGGGATCTACCTCGACCTCACGACGGGCGCCGGCGGGCACGCGGAGGCCGCGCTCGAGCGCGCCCCACGAGCTCGCTGGCTCGGCGTCGATCGCGACGCGGAGATCCTCGAGATCGCGCGGGCGAATCTGGCGCGCTTCGGCGAGCGCGTCGAGCTAGTGCAGGCGCGCTGGGGAGACCTGGATCGACTGCTCGACGAGCGCGGCATCGCTGCGCTCGACGGAGCGCTGCTCGATCTCGGCGTCTCCTCCCTCCAGCTGGACCGCGCCGAGCGCGGATTCGCCTTCTCGCAAGACGGCCCTCTCGATATGCGTCTCGATCCGCGGGGCGGCGAGGCGACCGCGGCAGAGCTCCTCGAGCGTGCGACCCAAGAGCAGATTGCGACTTGGATCCGCGGCTACGGCGAGGAGCGCTTCGCCGGGCGCATCGCCCGCGCGATCGTCGAGGCGCGTCAGCGCCAACCGCTGCGGCGGACTGGTGAGCTCGCGAGGATCGTCGAGGAGGTCGTTCCGGCTCCGCCGCGTGGCGTGCGGCGTCGGATTCATCCGGCGACGCGCACGTTCCAGGCGCTGCGCATCGCGGTCAATCGCGAGCTCGAGGACTTGGAGGGCGTGCTCGGCATCTTGCGCCGACGCATCGCGCCAGGGGGGCGGTTGGTGGTGCTGAGCTACCACAGCCTCGAGGATCGGATCGTCAAGCGCTTCCTGCGAGATGTCGAGCGAGCGGATGAATTCCGTCGGGTCAGCAAGAAGCCTCTGCGCCCGAGCGAAGAAGAGATCCGCGGCAACTCGCGCTCACGCAGCGCGAAGTTGCGCATCGGCGAGCGGGTGCGACCGGAGGAGGTCGGCGCGACTCGCAGGAAAAGGTACTGAGTTCTCCGACTTCCTAGTTCGACGCGCGCGAGCGCGCACCCCCGAGGAAAGACATGCGGCACGCGGCGACATTGGCGGTGGGCTTCGGCCTCGTCGCGCTCTGCATCTATACGGCGGCGATCCGCGGCCGGCTCTGGCTGGCGGACGCGGCGATCGAGAGCTGCCTCCGCGAAGAGCTGCGCCTCGAGGAGGCGATCCGCAACGCTCGGGTCCGGCGTCACCACGACGCCTCGCTGCGGAATCTGGCGGCGTCGTTGCGCAGCCAAGAGCAGAAGGGCGGCGTTTCGTCGGACGCCGCCGGCGTCGCGCTCGGCGGAAGAGGGCACTGAATCGTCATGGCTATTCGCATCCCGTCCTTCCCACGCCCGGCCATGGGCCCGGTGCTGCCGCGCATCGCGCTGCCGGTCGCGCTGATCCTCCCGCTGCTCGTCGTGGTGCTCGTGCGCACGGCGACGCTGCATGTGAAGCAGGGGCCCGCGGTCGACCTGCGCGTCGATCGCATGGTGCGCCGGGTCTCGCAGGTCGCCGCGGATCGCGGCGAGATCCTCGATCGCGAAGGGCGCGTGCTCGCCGCGACGCAGGTCACCTACGGCATCGCCTTCGACGGCAAGGGCTCCGAGCTCTGGACGAGCGTCGAGCGGAAGACGAAGGTCGCCGATCCGATCGCCTGGTTCCTCGGGCAGGCGGCGCGCACCCTCGAGCTCGAGGCGAGCGCCGAGCGCCGCATGATCTCCGGCTTGGCCCAGGCCCTGGTGGGTGAGCGGCGCTACTTCGTGCTCACCCCGGCGGTGGCGGCGGAGAAAGCGAACGCGTTCCGCGCGCTGCTCGAGGCCAACGGCTGGCAGGGCTGGTTCCGCTTCGAGCCGATCGAGCGCCGCGTCTACCCGCTCGGCGAGGTGGGCTCGACGGTGCTCGGTTACCTGAACGACGAGCCGGTCGCCGCCTGCGGCCTCGAGCTCTACTTCGACGCGCTGCTGCGCGGCGAAGCGGGGCGCCACGTCTATCGCCAGTACCCGCTCATCGACGACTTCGTCGCGGCGCAGGGGCGCTCGGTCGATCCGCGCGGCGGGAAGAGCCTCCAGCTCACGCTCGATGCGACGATCTCCTACCTCGCGCAGGAGGAGCTCGCCGCCGCGTGCCAGAAGTGCGACGCCAAGTGGGGCACCGCGATCGTGATGGATCCGCACTCGGGAGAGCTGCTGGCGCTCGAGAGCTGGCCGAGCTTCGACCCGCAGCGCTTCCGCGAGCAATCCTCCGACCCGCGCCAGCCTTTCTGCATCCGCGCGGTGCAGTCGCACATCGTCCCGGGCTCGATCTTCAAGCCGTTCATCCTCGCCGGCGTGCTCGACCACGGTCTCAGCAACCTGGACGAGGTCGTCGACTGCGGCGCCAAGGAAGGCAAGCTCTTCGGCCGCTTCCGGGTCCACGACCACAAAGCGCTCGGCATCCTGACGGTGGCGCAAGTCCTCCAGAAGTCCTCGAACATCGGCATGGCCACCATCGGCTCGCGCCTCGGCCGAGAGCGGATGTACGAGACCCTCGATCGCTTCGAGCTGCGCCAGAGGACCGGCCTCGAGCTCGGCGGGGAGCTCGGGGCGAAGCATCCGGAGTGGAACGAGCGCTACTCGCCCTTCTCGCTCTCCTTCGGCCACGAGATCCAGGTCACCCCGCTCCGCGTCGCCGCGTCCTTCGCAGCCTTCGCCAACGGCGGCTTGGTGGTCACCCCGCGCCTCGTCTCGCGCATCGTCGACGCCGACGGACAGGTCGTGCCGCGCCCGGCGCCCGCGCCGCGCCGCGCGATCAAGCCCGAGCTCGCCGAGACCGTCCGCGCGCTCCTCGAGAGCGTCGTCGAAGAGGGGACCGGCAAGGACCTGAAGAAGCTCCTCAGCTGCACGACGCTCGCCGGCAAGTCCGGCACGACGCAGCACGAGGTTCGCAAGAACGAGTACATCGCGTCCTTCGTCGGCTTCGCGCCGGCGAAGGAGCCCGACCTGCTCTGCATGGTCGTGGTGTACGGCCCGAAGGGTTACCCGCACAGCGGGAGCTACATCTCCGGCCCGCCGACCGCGCGCATCCTCGACCGCAGCATTCGACATCTGACAGACCGCAGCCGCGCGACCGGGGCCGCGCGGTTCTAGACCAGTGGGGGCAGTGACATGCGACTTTCCGCTCTTTTGTCGGCCGTAGAGCCCAAGGCCGTTCTTTCTACCTACGGGAACAATGGGCGCGACCCCGAGATCACCGGGATCGCCTGCAACTCGCGTTGCGTCCAGCCGGGCCATCTCTTCGTGATGATCCGCGGCGTCCGCCACGACGCCCGCGACTTCGCCAACGACGCGGTGCGCCGGGGGGCCTCCGCCATCGTCGGCGAGACCTTCGTCGATGGCGTCGAGGTGCCGCAGTACGTGGTGAGCGATCCGCGCCGCGTGCTGGCCGATCTCGCGAGCGAGTTCTACGGCGAGCCCTCGCGCGCCCTGACCTGCGTCGGGATCACGGGGACGAACGGCAAGTCCACCACGGCCTACCTGCTCTCCTCGATCTACCGCGCGCTCGGTGACAACCCGGGCCTGATCGGCACCCTCGGGCACGGCATCTTCGGCGCGCTCGTCCCGGGCAAGAACACCACCCCCGACGCGCTCACGATCCAAGCGCTGCTGCGCGAGTTCGTGGAGCGCGGCTCGATGACCACGGTGATGGAGGTCTCCTCCCACGGCATCGCGCAGGGCCGCGTCCGCGGCATCCACTTCGATGCGGCGGTCTTCACCAACCTGACGCACGACCACCTGGACTACCACTCGAGCTTCGACGACTACCGCGAGACGAAGGCGCGGCTGTTCGACGAGCTCTCGCCCCTCGCCGTCGCGGTCCTCAACGCCGACGACGAGTCCGGGAAGCGCATGGGCCTGCTCACCCGAGCGCGCGTGGTCCGCTATGCGCTGGATCGCAACGACGTCGAGTGGAGCGCGCGCGTGCTCGAGCGCAGCCTCGAGGGCTCGCGCTTCGAGGTCCGCGGGCCGAGCATGTGCACGCAGATCCAGACGCGCCTCCTCGGCCGCCACAACGTCATGAACTGCCTCGCCGCGGCGGCGACTGCGGCGACCCTGGGCGTTCCGGAGCAGGCGATCCGCGCCGGGATCGAGTCGGTCTCGCGCGTCCCGGGCCGTCTCGAGCGCGTCTCGGTGCCCGGCAAGCCCATCGTGCTGGTCGACTACGCGCACACGGACGACGCGCTGGAGAACGTGCTGCGCTCGCTGCGTCCGCACGTCTCCGGCCGCCTCATCACCGTGTTCGGCGCGGGTGGCGATCGCGATGCCACGAAGCGCCCGCGCATGGGCCGCGTCGTCGCGGAGCTCTCCGACGAGATCGTCATCACGAGCGACAATCCGCGCAGCGAGGATCCCGCGGCGATCGCCGCCGAGGTGCAGTCGGGCATGGGCTCTCGCACCGCCACCGTCGAGCTCGATCGTCGCCGGGCCATTGAACGCGCGATCGAGTTCGCGCAGCATGGCGATGCCGTGTTGATCGCGGGGAAGGGGCACGAGACCTACCAGGTGATCGGAAGCCAGACGACGCGCTTCGACGACCGCGAGGTCGCGCGCGAGATCCTTAGCGCGAGGTGATTCCGATGCAGATCCGCTGGGTGGCCGAGGCGGTGCAGGGCGAGCTTCTCTGCCCGCCGCGCGGCGGCGAACGTCGTGCGCTGAAGCACGTGCGCACGGACAGCCGCGAGGTGGAGGACTCCGACCTCTTCGTCGCTCTCCGCGGAGATCGCTTCGACGGTCACGACTATGTGGCCGAGTCCTTCCGGCGCGGCGCCGGAGCCGTCCTCGTCGAGCGCTCGCCGTCTCCGGATGCGATCGACGCGGGCACCTCCGGCGCCTTCATCCGAGTGAAGGACACCGCTCGTGCGCTGCGCGATCTCGGAGCGGCCTGGCGCCGCGCGATGCCGGCGACCGTGATCGGCATCACCGGATCCTGCGGCAAGACCTCGACCAAGAACATCCTCCGCCACGTGCTGGAGGGCGGCCTCTCGACGACGGCCTCCGATCGCTCGTTCAACAACGACATCGGGGTGCCGCTCACCTTGCTCAAGATCGAGCCCTCGACGCAGGCCGCGGTCGTCGAGATCGGCACGAACGGCCCGGGCGAGATCGAGCGCCTCACGCGCCTCGCCGCGCCGACGATCGGGGTGGTGACCAACGTCTTCGAGACGCATCTGGAGGGTCTCGGCTCCCTCGACGGCGTCGCGAACGAGAAGGCGAACCTGCTCCGCTTGCTGCCCAAGGACGGTCTCGCGGTGCTGAACCGCGACTGCCCCCGCAGCGCCTGGCTGCGCTCGCAGACCGAGACGCGCGTCGTGACCGTGGGCCTCTCCGACGGGGCCGACTACCGCGCCGAGGAGGTCTCTTTCTCGGCGCTGGGGACGAGCTTCCGCTTCCGCGGCCACGCGATCACGATCCCGCTCACCGGGACGCACTTCGTCCACAACGTGCTCTTCGCGATGGCCGTGGCCGAGCATCTCGGGCTCGAGCTCGAGGCGGTCGCGGAGCGCCTGCGCGAGATCCCGATCACCCCGCGCCGCATGGAGCGGAAGTCCTTCGGCAGCCTCGAGGTCATCGACGACTCCTACAACGCCTCGCCGGCCTCGGTGCGCGCGGCGCTGCGCGCGGTGAAGGGGCTGAACGGCGGCCGCCGCTCCGTCATCGTGCTCGGCGACATGCTGGAGCTCGGCGAGCAGAGCGCCGCGCTGCACGAGAGCCTCGGAGCGGAGGTCGCCGCCGAGGGCTTCGACCTCGTGGTGACCGTGGGCGCGCACAGCCGCGCCATCGAGCGGGCGGTCGTCGCGCGCGGCGGCGCCGCGCGCCACTTCGAAGCCGTGCCGGAGCTCCTCGCCAACCTGGGGGCGCTGGTCCAGCCGCGCGACCGCGTGCTGGTGAAGGGCTCGAACGCCCTCGGACTCGATCGCGTGGTGCGCGACCTCTCCCAGATCGGCGAGCAGCTCTGAGCGATGCTCTACGACCTGATCGTGAGCCTCGTGGGCAGCGATGCCGAGCTCGCCTCACCCGCGATCACCCTGCGCACGGCGCTCGCGGCGCTGATGTCCTTCGGTCTCTCGCTCTGGGCGGGCCCGCGCTTCATCCGCTACATGCAGCGGCGGGGGTTCCTCGAGCGGGCGGCGGACAGCGACTCGGCGGACATCTCGAAGTTCATCACCACGCACGCCCAACAGAAGCTGAAGACGCCGACCATGGGCGGCGTGCCGATCGTCGGCACCTTCTTGGTCTCGGCCGCGCTCTTCAGCTCCTGGTCGAACCTCTACGCGTTGCTGGGCATCTTCGTCGTCCTCTCCTTCGCCGTGCTCGGCTGGCTCGATGACGCGACCAAGATGGCCGGCCGCGGCGGGCTCTCCCGGCGCGCGAAGATGCTCGGTCTCACCGGCGCGGGAGCCGTCGTGCTGGCGCTGACGACCTGGTTCGCCCTGTCCACGGGCCGCGATGCGCTGCTGACGCTGCACCTGCCCATCGTGAAGGCCGCCTCGATCAACTGCGCCGAGGCCGGCATCTTCGCTCTCGGGCTCCTGCTCTTCTTCGAGTGGTTCGTGCTCGTCGGCTCCGCCAACGCGGTGAACATCACCGACGGCCTGGACGGCCTCGCCTCCGGCTGCGCGCTGATCTCGGTCTTCGCCGTGTCGGTCTTCTGCTACGCGGCCGGGCACTATCGCTTCGCGGAGTACCTCAACGTGCCGTTCGTGAAGGACGCCGGCGAGGTCACGGTCCTGGGGGGCGCGCTGCTCGGCTCGATCCTGGGCTTCCTCTGGTTCAATGCGACGCCGGCGCAGGTCTTCATGGGCGACACCGGATCGCTCGCGATCGGCGGCTTCCTCGGCTACGCTGCGATCATCGCGCGTCAGGAGCTGATCCTGCCCGTGGTCGCGCTGGTCTTCGTGATCGAGGCGGCCTCGAGCTGGATCCAGATCTACAGCTACAAGCTGACCAAGAAGCGCCCGTTCCCGTACGCCCCGATCCACCACATCTGGCAGAAGCGCGGCATGCCGGAATCGAAGCTCGTCGTGCGCTTCTGGATCGTCGCCGCCGTGTCCGCCGTCGCCGGCCTCGCCCTGCTGAAGCTGCCGTGAGCTCCGCCACCACCGATTCCTCCACGAGCGCGCTCGCCGAGTCGAGGAGCTGGCTCCTCGGCGACGGTAGCGCGCGCACGCTCGATCGATCGCTGCGCGCGCTCGTCGGCGTCGTGCTGACCCTCTCGGGCATCGGGCTCGTCGCCGCGGCCTCTTTCGCCCCACCCGGAGAAGAGCTGCTCGCCGCGCGACGCCACGCGCTCTACCTCGCCGTGGGCCTCCTCGGCTTCCTGCTCGCCATCCGGATCGACCTCGAGCGCTGGATCCACCAGCGCGATCGCTTCGTGGTGGGGATCGCGATCCTCCTCGGCTGCGTCTTCTTCTTCCCCGACATCAACGAGGCGCATCGCTGGATCCGCTTCGGCAGCTTCTCGTTCCAGCCCTCCGAGCTGGCGAAGCTGGTGATGATCTACTACACCGCGGCCTTCGTCGCGGAGCACGGGGCGTGGCTGAACGACTTCCGCCGGGGCTTCCTCTCGCCGCTGCTGCGGATCGGCGCGATCTCCGGGCTGATCCTCTTCGAGCCCGATTTCGGCACCGCCACTTTCCTCTTCCTCGTCTGCAGCACGATGCTCGTCGTCGCCGGGGCGCGCTGGTCGCACTTCGCCGCCGTGGGCCTCTTCACGCTGCCGCTGATGCTGGTGGTGGCCTGGACGCAGTTCGAGCACGTCTCCACCCGCATCGCGATGCTGTTCCAGGAGACCGAGGAGGTCTTGCAGATCTCGCGCGGGCACCTCGCGCTCGCCGCGGGAGGACTCGGCGGCGAAGGCGTCGGGCGCGGCGTGATGAAGCTCGGCCTCGTGCCGGAAGGGCGCAACGACTTCGTCTTCGCGCAGATCGGTGAGGAGTGGGGGCTCGCCGGCACGGCCGGGGTGATCCTCCTCTTCGGGCTCTTCGCCGTGCATGGGATTCGCATCCTGAATGCGGTGCGCGACCCGCTGCGCTCGCTCGTGATCTTCGGATGCATCTTCAGCATCGCCTTCCAGGCCGTGCTGAACCTGGGCGTCGTGACCAAGCTCCTGCCGCCGAAGGGCATCGCCCTGCCGTTCGTCTCGGCGGGCGGGAGCTCGTTGGTCGCGGGGCTCATCGCGCTCGGACTCATCGTCGGAGCCGCGCGGAGCGCGCTCGTGCGCGCGCGCGAAGCATCAGGCTGGGAGACGCCGTGAGGCGTGCAGATTGGACGAGTCGCGAGCGGCGCCCGGCGTCGGCGGCTCCAGGAGCTCGACATGGCCACTGATCTCGAACGCTACGGCGTCTTCGCTCTCATCTTCGTCGTGCTGCTCATCGTCGGCATCTCGATCTGGGGGCCGCAGCGCGAGGACGAGCCGTTGCTGGCGGCCGCGGGTGTCTCGGCCGCCAAGATGCAGCCGATCGCCGATGGAGTGGAGCAGGTGGGCGAAGGGCGCGACAGCGGCCTCCTCGCCGACCCGCGGGCCGACTACGAGATGGAGAGCCTGACGGCGTTCTACAAGGTCCAGGCCTGCGACAACCCGACCAAGATCGCGCGCAAGCTCTGGCGCAACGACCTGCACATCGACGCGCTGCTCGCCGCGAACCCCGGCGTGCGCCCGAACGCGCTGCGCGCCAACGATCTCCTGCGCTTGCCAGCGGTCGACGAAGCGCCCGACGCGCGCTACGTGATCCCGGGCCACGAGCTCGCGCAGCTCGCGGTCTCTTCGGGCAGCAGCGCGCAGCCGAACACCGGAGCGCCCGAGAAGAAGGTGTCGCCCGAGCGGCCTTCGGACGATCTGGCCCATCTCGAGATCGACAAGCGCGGGGGCGGACAGCCTATCGAATCGAACGGCGGCGCCAAGAAGACGCCGGAGGTCAAGGACCCGAAGAGCCCGAGCGCCGAGAACGCGAAGACCGAGCCGCGGACGGCGGAGCGCCCGAGCCGCTATCACGTCGTGCGGAAGGGCGAGCGCCTCGAGAAGATCGCCAAGCGCTACTACGGCAGCCCGACCCACGTGGCGAAGATCCAGGCCGCCAATCCGGCGCTCAAGAACCCCGATCAGATCCGCGCGGGGATGAAGCTCATCCTGCCGTGAGCCGGATCCTGCTCTGCGGCGGAGGGACGGGAGGTCATATCGCGCCCGCATTGGCCGTCGGCCGCGAGCTCGAGCAGCGCGGGCACACGATCGGCTACGTCACGCTCGGGCGCGCGATCGAGGAGCGCTTCGCCAGCGGCGACGCGCAGCGCTACACGCTCTCGGCGGAACGCCCGGGAGAGCGCCGCTGCCGGAGGCTTCGGCTCCTCCTGCGCCTGCCCAAGGTCCTCGCGGAGGCCCGGCGCATCCTCGATGACTTCCGGCCGGATGTCGTCGTCGGCACCGGCGGCCTGGCGGCGTTCTTCCCGCTGCGCGCCGCGCTGCGGCGTCGGATCCCCACGGCGCTCCTCGAGGTGAATGCACGCGCAGGTCGCGTGACCCGCATGCTGGCGAAGAAGGTCGGCGTCGTGCTCTGCGGCTTCGAAGGCTCCGCCGCCGAGCTCTCCGCCGCGGGAGCGCGCGCGAGAGAGATCGGCGTCCCCATCCGAGCGGGTTTCGGTGTCGCCACGCGGGAAGCGGCGCGCGCGCACTTCGGCTTCCCGCGCGCGGGACTCGTCATCGCCGTGCTCGGCGGGAGCCAGGGAGCGAGCGGAGTGAATCGCATCGCCGCCGAGCTCGCCCCCGCGTGGGTCGCCGCCGGCCATCAGCTCGTGCACGCCGCAGGAGCGTACGATGCCGCGCGCTACGCGGAGACCGCGCGCGCGCTTGCAGGGCCGGGGAGCTGGCGGGTCGTCGAGTTCCTCGCCGAGGTCGACCTGCTGCTCGCGGCGGCGGACCTCGTGCTCGCGCGGGCCGGCGCATCGACCGTTGCCGAGATCGCCGCCAGCGGTCGCGCGGCGGTGCTCGTCCCGTATCCGCATCACGCCGATCAGCACCAGCTCGCGAACGCGCTCGGCTTGGGAGAAGGCGCGCTCATCGCCGAGGAGCAGGCGTGGGGGCCCGCCCTGCGCGAGCGGATCGGAGCCCTGGTCGACCAGCCCGCGCAGCTGGAGCGCATGGCCAACGCCAGTCGGCGCGCGGCGCGTCCGGATGCGGCGCGCCACGCGGCTCGCGAGATCGAGGCCCTCTCCGCGATCTGAGAGCCTCTGTCCACCGCAGCGGACAATGCTCCGTCCCGTCTGCGACGCGCTCGCGCGGCCCGCAGGCGTTCACAGGTCGCCAGCCAGCTCCTCGCGGCTCATCTCTCGCGCTCGGCACGGCGCTTGCCTTGCCTCCCGGACGTGCGCGCTCGTTCCGTTGGCGCGCGTATCCAGGAGGAGCACATGACTACCGGGCGAACCCGCTGCGACGGTTGCCCGTTCCGGGACGGGCAGCAACGCTGCTCGCTCCTGCTCGACGGGCACATGCGACAGCTCTTCGCGAATGAAGACTGCGCGATCCACGAACGGCTGCCTCAGCTCGTCGGCGGCTACTTCACCCGCCATTTCACGCGGCACGCGAGCTACGCCGACGACATCTCGCAGGACGTGGTGAGGGAGCTGATCGAGGCTCGGACGGGACCTATCGTTTCTCGCGCCTGGAGGATCTGCTCGGCTGGATTCCGCGACACCTGCAACGGCGCACGCTCGACGCCCTGCGGAAGACCCGCGAGGTGGCGCGCCCGCGCTGCGGGGCCTGCGCGCACTTCTCGCGCGGCGAGGGCTGCCGCCTCGATCCGACGCGCGCGGTCACCGCTTCGACGAATCCTCTGCGCTTGCCCGACCCGTGCCATCGCTCGGCGTGGATCCGCATGTGCGTGGCGTTGCCCGAGGAGCGCGAGCTCGCGGCCCCCCCGGAGAGCGCGACGGAGGAGTCCGATCAGGATCTCCTCGAGCACGCACTGCTCGCACTCGAGCATCGCGATCCGAAGGGCCGCAAAGCCGTCATCGCGATCCGCCTGCACAGCCTCGGCGGACTCACGATGATGCAAGCCGGGCAGAAGCTCGGCGTCTCGCACATGTCGATCAAGCGCGCGGTGGACTACGGGATCCGCGAGCTGCGCGGCATCCTCGCGCGCTTGCGCGGCGAGCGACGCGCACGCACGACGAGAGCGCTCTTCCCTTCGCTACGCGCGTGACGTAGCCTCTGCGGCAGTGGGTTTTGAATCTCGGGATGCGGCGCGCGCGCGCGCATCTCGGGCGCGATCTCTGCGGCGGGGGAGATCGGGCTCAGAGGGCTGATCAGGCTCAGAAGGCATTCGTGAAGCTCAGGTCGCACCTGATCGGCATCGGCGGTTCCGGCATGTCCGGAGCGGCCCAAGTGCTGCTCGAACGTGGTTTTGAAGTCAGCGGCTCCGATCAGAGCGAAAGCGCCGAGCTCACGCGTCTCCGCGAATCCGGAGCGCTGATCTTTCGCGGCCACGCCGCGGAGCACGTCGAGCGCTTGGCGCTTGGCGCGCCGGCGGTCCCGAGCGCCGTTCCGCTGATCGTGCGCAGCCTGGCCGTTCCCGATACGAATCCGGAATGCGTCGCGGCTCGCGCGCTGGGTTGGCCGGTCCTCTCCTACGCTGAGCTCTTGGGGCGCTGGTCGCGCGAGCGCTTGGTGATCAGCATCGCCGGTACCCACGGCAAGACGACGACGACCTCCATGGCGGTCGCTCTGCTCGATGCGGCCGGTGTCCATCCGGGCTTCGTGATCGGCGGACGCGCCCGCATCGGGACGCAGCCTCCGCGCTCGGCCTGCTGGGGGGCGCCCACGGCGCCGTTCGTGCTCGAGTCCTGCGAGTACGGCGGCTCGTTCCACCACTACCGGCCGCAGATCGCGGCGGTGACGAACGTCGAGGCCGACCATCTCGACTTCTACGGCGACTTCGATGGCGTGCGCCGGGCGTTCCGGCGCTTCGTCGCCGGCGAGCCGGATGCGGCCCCTCCGCGCACGGTGCTCACCGTGCAAGCGGCCGAGGCGCTAGGGCTCGTGCCCCGCGAGGTCACGCGCTGGGTTGCCGACGGACCGGGTCTCAACCTCTTGCCGCGCGATCTCGATCCCGCGTCCGTGGTGCGCGCCGAGTCGGTCGAGCTCAGCGGCGGCACGCCGCGCTTCGTGCCGATCCTCGGCGAGCGTCGCCTGCGGCCCGTGCACCTCGGGGTCCCCGGCCGCCACAACGTGACCAACGCGCTCGTCGCGCTCGCCGCCGTCGCCGAAGCGGGGATCGATCCCGCGCTCGGGCTCGCGGGTCTCGAGGCCTTCCGCGGCGCCGAGCGGCGCTTCCAGATCCTCTGCGAGACGCCCGAGCACGCGGTGGTCGATGACTACGCGCATCACCCGACGGAGATCGAAGCGACGCTCGAGGCGGCTCGACAGCGCTTCCCCGATCACTCCCTCGCCGTGATCTACCAGCCGCACCAGGCTTCGCGCACGCGCGAGCATCTCGGCGACTTCGGGCGCGTTCTCGCGCGCGCGGACGACTGCCTGATGACGGAGATCTATTACGCGCGGGATCGCGACGAGGATCGCCGCAACGTCTCCTCGCTGCAGGTCGCCGAGGAGATCGAGCGCTGCGGCGGGCGTGCGCGCTTCGCCGCCGGTCTGGACGAAGCGCTTCCGCAGGCGCTGGATCTCTACCGCGACAAGATCGT
The DNA here is from genome assembly GCA_016719295.1 of Planctomycetota bacterium. Classification (GTDB taxonomy): domain Bacteria; phylum Planctomycetota; class UBA1135; order UBA1135; family JADKAF01; genus JADKAF01. Next base: position 2,105,770 of record JADKAF010000001.1, on the reverse strand, counting down.
GTACTTGGTGATGGGAGCAGGCGATGTCTTTCGAGTGGCCGAGGGACTTGTTCGCGAGTTGTCCGGGCGTCGTCGTTCGTGAAGGCGTTTCCATGGCCCAGCACACCACGCTGGGCGTCGGAGGACGCATCGGGCTCTACGTCGAGCCCGCGACCGTCGACGGAATGATCGAAGCCGTGCGTGCGCTCGGCTCGGCCGGGCTCGGCTACCGAGTCCTCGGCGGAGGCTCGAACATCCTGGTACCCGATGGCGAGCTGCCGTTCGCCGTGCTGTCGCCGGCGCGCCTCACGCGCGTGACGCGCGACGGCGAGCGGCTCACGGCCTGGGCGGGCGCCTCGTTCCCCGGTTTCGTGCGCGGCGCGCGCGAGGCCGGGCTCGCCGGAGTGAGCGGCTTGATCGGCATCCCCGGGCAGGTCGGCGGCGCCGTGCGTATGAACGCCGGCGGGAAGTACGGCTGGTTCTGGGACGTGATCGAGAGCGCCGAGGTGATCACTCGCGCGGGTGAGACCCGCACCATCACCAAGGCCGAGGCCCAGCCCAAGTACCGCGACGGCAACCTCGGCGATGCGATCGTGCTGGCCGCGAACGTGGTGCTGACCCCGGGCAAGCGCGACGAGCTCTACGCGCACGAGCAGCAGGTGTTGCGGGAGAAGCACTCCTCGCAGCCGCTCACGCAGCGCAGCGCGGGCTGCATCTTCAAGAACCCGCCCGGACCGAAGAGCGCGGGGCGCCTGATCGAGGAATCGGGTATGAAGGGCAAGGCCGTCGGCGCCGCCCGGGTCTCGGAGCGCCACGGCAACTTCATCGTGAACGAAGGCGGCGCGAGCTACGCGCAAGTGCTCGAGCTCATCGCCTGGACGCGCAACACGGTGCACGAGCGCTGTGGCGTCGAGCTCGAGCTCGAGGTCGACGTCTGGAGGAGCACTTGATCCCGCCCAACGAGCCCGCGATCCGCGTCACGCTGATGCCGAAGGACACCAACGCCAACGGCTCGATCTTCGGCGGCGTGATCCTCTCCTACATCGACCAGGCGGGAGCGATCGAGGCCCGGCGGCACACCGGGCAGAAGATCGTCACCGTCGCGATGAACAAGGTGGAGTTCAAGCAGCCCGTCTACGTCGGCGAGCTGGTGAGCTTCTACACCGAGACGCTGCGCGTCGGACGCAGCTCGGTGACCATCAAGGTGTCGGTGGTCTCGGATGCGCGGCGCTGCGACGAGATCGTGCGCGTGCCCGTCACCGAGGCCGAGATCACCTTCGTCGCCATCGACGACCACGGCAAGCCGATCCCGCTGGCGACGCCGATGCCGGGCTGCTGATGCCCGGCTCCTGAGCGCCGAGCGGAGAGCCTGTCGGAGGAAGAGCTCCGGGATGCTCGGCCCGGATCGGCTCGGTGGTCGAGTCTTGCACGAACTCTCGGGCTCGCACATGGATCCTCGCGCGCTGCGCATCCTGCACGTCGACATGGACGCGTTCTACGCGTCGGTCGAGCAGCGCGATCGACCCGAGCTCCGTGGGAAGCCCGTCATCGTCGGCGGCCCGCCCGAGAAGCGCGGCGTCGTCTGCGCCGCTTCGTACGAGGTGCGCGCGTACGGCGTGCGCTCCGCGATGCCCTCCGCGCGCGCGATGCGGCTCTGCCCGCACGCGATCTTCCTGCCGCCGGACTTCGCGCGCTACACGGCGGCCTCGCGCGCGGTGATGGCGATCCTGCGCTCGTACACTCCGCTGGTCGAGCCGCTCTCCCTCGACGAGGCGTTCCTCGATGTGGCGGGGTCGCGGCGGCTCTTCGGCGCGGCCGAAGTGATCGCCGGAGCCATCAAGTGCCGCATCCGGGAGGAGCTCGCGCTCGTGGCCTCGGTGGGTGTGGCGCGCACGAAGTTCCTCGCGAAGATCGCGAGCGATCACCGCAAGCCCGACGGACTTTGCATCGTGGCCGCCGAGGACGAGCTCGGGTTCCTGCATCCGCTGCCCGTGGAACGGCTCTTCGGCATCGGACCGAAGTCGGCCGAGCGCCTGCGCGCGATCGGCTACGCGACGATCGGAGCGCTCGCGAGCGCTCCGCGCGAGCACCTACAGCGCGTCCTCGGCAGCTTCGCCGCGCAGGCGCAGGAGCTCGCTTGGGCTCGTGATCCTCGCCCCGTGGTCGCCGAGCGTCGCGAGCTCTCGCACGGCAAGGAGCGCACCTTCGAGCGCGATCTCGTCGCTCCCGAGGAGCTCGAGCGCCGTCTGCTCTATCTCTCGCGCGAGGTGGGCTTCGAGCTGCTGGAGAAGGGGCTGGTGGGGCGAACGGTGGTGCTGAAGGTGCGCTTCGCGGACTTCCGGACGATCACTCGATCCCATACGCTCGATCGCGCGACCGCCGCCGGCGACGCCATCTGGACCACGGTGCGCGAGCTCTGGACGGAGGTCCCGCGGCAGCCGGTGCGGCTGCTCGGCGTGACGATGAAGAACCTCTCCGACGAGCTCGAGGCCCCGGCGCAGGCCGAGCTCTTCGCGGTGCAGGATGAAGAGGCGCGCGCGGCGCGGGAGCGCCTGCAGCGCGCCGAGCTCGAGATTCGCCGCCGCTTCGGCGCTGACGCGCTTCGTCCCCTGCGCTTCGTCCCGCCGCCGCGCCCCGCGGAGGACGATCGGGCTGCGCCGGAGGGCTGAGCGCGGCAGACGCGGCGGCAAAATCCGAAAAGGCGCTCGGATCGCGCCGAGGCTCTGCGTCCCGAGGCAGCTTTCCAACTCCGGCTTCCTCTGACGAGGGGCTCGCATGCGCCGTCGTTCATCCGCCGCGACCTGGTGCGCCGTCTTCTCCCTTCCCGTGGTGCTCACCTGGAGCGTGCGCGCGAACGAGCCCGGCGGGGGAGCTCCTCGGCTCTCCCGCGCGCCGCGCGTTCTGATCGTGGATCCCCAGCGTCCGGACGCATGGTCCGATCTGCAGCGAGCGCTGGATGCCGCGCGGCCCGACGACGTCGTCTGGGTGCGCGGTGGAGAGCATCCCCCGATCCGGATCGAGAAGGGGCTGCACCTGATCGCGGATCCGCCGGCGCGCATCCTCGCGCCGAGCGCCTTGGATCCGAAGTCCGCGGCGGCGATCGAGATCCGCACGTCCGCGAGCGAGGCGGTGACGCTGGCGGGGATCTCGGTCGAGTTCGGGGCGGAGGAGACCAGCGGATCAGGGCTGCCCGCGGTGCGCGCGAGCGGATGCGGGCGGCTCGTGTTCGTCGACTGCCGGCTGGAGGGTGGGGGATCTGTGGCGGTCGGCTCCGGCGCCTTCGGGACGCAGGGCGCCGTCGCGGTGGAGGCCCGCGGCGTCGAGCAGATCTGGGTCTCGCGCTCGCTCTTGCGCGGCGGAGCCGCGGCCGTGCTCACGAGCGCGCCGCGCGGCGCGACGAGCGGAGACGGAGGTGCTGGGCTCTTCGCTCCCGAGTCGGTCGTTCTCGCGCTGCGATCTTCCTTCCAAGGCGGCGCGGGCGGCTCGCTGCAGCTCCTGGGTGGCTCGATGTTGCGCCGACGCGCAGGTCTCGGCGGACGAGGGGGAGCCGCGGTCGTCGCGCGAGGGATCCTCGACGTGAGCTCGCGCTTCGCCGGTGGGAGCGGAGGTGTGGCGATCGAAGGTCGGCGTCGCGTCGCGACCTCGGGCAGCGGAGACGCCGTGATCGGCGTGCGCACCTTGATTCCCGATCAGCTCGAGTCCCTCGCCGTGCCGCTCGGTGAGAACCGCGTCACGCTGGTCGGGCACCAAGCGTGGGGCGAGCAGAGCTTCCTCGCTTGCTCCGATCGCCTCGAGATCGACGAGCTCATCGCGGGCGACGAGAGCTTCCCCTTCCTCGATCTTCGCACGGCGCTCCACCTCGATGCCGTGCCGACGGCGGAGCTGCCTGTCGCTCCGGGGCTCGTCGAGGTGCTCTTCGAACTCGAGGGTCGTGCCGTAGCGCCCGTCGTCGGGATCCCCATGCTCGTGCAGCACGTGCGCCAGACGCCGAGCGGCGAGGTGCGCTGGAGCAACCCCGAGATCGTGCTGCGCCGGCCCGCCATACCCTGAGTGCGCTAGCTCCTAAGGGGGCTTCGTCGGGCGGCCGCGACGCGACGCCTCACCGGGCCGCGCTTCACTTCGCGCTTGGCGGAGCCGATCGTGGGTCAGCCCTCCGCGGAGGTGTCGGCCATCGCTTCGATCGGCCGGCTCAGCGCCTCTTTGCGGCGGCGGGCAGCGAAGACCCGCCATGACCGAGCAAGTGCAGCAGTTGATCGACCGCATCCGCCGCGACGGCGTGGCGGTCGCCGAGAAGGAAGCCGCATCTATCGTGAGCTCGGCGCAGCAGCGCGCGGGCGAGATCCTTGCGACGGCCGAGCAGCGCGCGGCCGAGCTGCGTAAGAGCGCCGAGCTCGACGCGCAGAAGTTCGCCGAGCGCGGCGAGCGCGCCTTGCAGCAGGCCGCTCGCGATCTGCTGCTGCGCGTCGGCCGCGCGCTCGAGGACGTGGTCCTGCGTCTCCTGGAGCAGCGCGCCGCCGAGGCCCTCTCGCCCGCGACGATCGAGCAGCTGCTCCTACGCTTCGCCGAGGGCTTCGCCGACCGCGGCGGCGAAGCGGTCCCGCTGGATGTGTGGATCGGTTCCGAATGGCAGGAGCGCTTGATCGCGTTCTCTCGCAACGAGCTGCGCTCCGCGCTCGAGAGAGGCTTCGAGGTGCATCTGGATGCGGGGCTGGCGCGCGGCTTCGACCTGCGCTTGAAGGATGGCGAGCTGCGCCACGAGTTTCGCCCTCAGGCGATCGCGGCCGCTCTGGGCGAAGTCGTCCGTCCATCGATCGCGGCGATCGTCCAGCGCGCGGCGCTCGAGCTCGGCGCCGCAGCGCCGCGCACGTGACCCGCTCCTACTACTACTTGGTCGCGAGCCTGCCGGGCTTGCCGCCCGTCGGCGCGCCGCCGCTCACGCGCACGAGCTTCCGCGCGCTCTGCGCCGAGCACCTCGATTCGCGCGACCTCGAGGAGCTCGAGGCGGTCCTCGCGGGTGCCGGTCGCTCGCGCTTCGCTCTGCGTCTCGGCGCCTTCGAGCGGCTGCTGAAGAACGCCTGCGCGCGCGAGCGCGCGCGGCGCAAGGGAATCGATCCTTCCGCATACCTGCAGCCGCAGAGCGAGCTCGATCTGAAGCTCGAGCGCGACGTCGCGCGAGCGTTCGCCGCGGAGCATCCGCTCGCGCGGGAGCTCGCGCTCGACCAACTGCGCATCGCGCGATGGCGAGAGGAGTCCTTCTCCGCGCCGTTCGGCCTGGAGACCGTGCTGGCCTACGCGCTCGAGCTCGACCTGCTGCAGCGCCGCGCCGAGCGCGCCGGGGACGCCGGACGCGCCGCGTTGCTGCGGCAGGTCGACGAGGTGCTCGCGGCTTTCGCCGAGCGCCAACGAACGAAGAACGAGGAGCAGCGATGACCCAGTCGACGGGCAAGGTGAAGGCCGTGAACGGCAACCTGGTCGTCGCGGAGTTCGATCGGGACGTCCGCCAGAACGAGGTGACCTACGTTCATGCCGAGGGGCTCCGCCTGAAGGGCGAGCTGATCCGCGTGCGCGGGCGCTACGCGGAGATGCAGGTCTTCGAGGACACCACTGGTCTGCGCGAAGGCGACGAGGTCGAGTTCTCCGGTGAGCTGCTGTCCGCGGAGCTCGGCCCAGGTCTCCTGGGGCAGGTCTACGACGGCCTGCAGAATCCCCTGCCCGAGCTCGCGGAGGCGAAGGGCGCCTTCCTCCAGCGCGGGACCTATCTCCCGCCGCTCTCCAGCGAGCGCCGGTGGAGCTTCACGCCGAGCGCGAGCGTCGGCGCGATGATCGCTGCAGGCGCGACGCTCGGCAGCGTGCCCGAGGGGATCTTCGATCACCGCATCCTCGTGCCCTTCGCGTGGGAAGGGGCCTGGAAGCTCAGCTGGCTCGCGCCCGCCGGCGAGTACACGATCCAGGATCCGATCGCGAAGCTCGTGGACGCGCAGGGCCGCGAGCGCGTGGCGAGGCTCTCGCAGCGCTGGCCGGTGAAGCTGCCGATCCGTGCCTACGCCGAGCGCTTGCGCCCGAGCGAGCCGCTGACGACACAGGTGCGGATCGTCGACACCTTCTTCCCCGTCGCGCGCGGCGGGACCTACTGCGTCCCCGGCCCGTTCGGCGCCGGCAAGACCGTGCTGCAGCAGATCACGAGCCGCAACGCCGATGTTGACGTGGTGATCGTCGCCGCCTGCGGTGAGCGAGCGGGCGAGGTCGTGGAGACGCTGCGCGAGTTCCCCGAGCTCACCGACCCGCGCACCGGCCGCAGCTTGATGGAGCGGACGCTCATCATCTGCAACACGAGCTCGATGCCGGTCGCGGCTCGCGAGGCCTCGGTGTATCTCGGCATCACCATCGCCGAGTACTACCGCCAGATGGGGCTGCACGTGCTGCTGCTCGCCGACAGCACCTCTCGCTGGGCGCAAGCGCTGCGCGAGGTGTCCGGTCGCCTGGAGGAGATCCCCGGCGAAGAGGCCTTCCCCGCGTACTTGGAGTCCGTGATCGCGGGCTTCTACGAGCGCGGCGGGATGGTGCGCCTCCACGATGATCGCATCGGCTCGGTCACGATCGGCGGCACGGTGAGCCCCGCGGGCGGCAACTTCGAGGAGCCCGTGACGCAGGCCACGCTGAAGGTCGTGGGCGCGTTCCACGGCCTCTCGCGCGAGCGCTCCGACGCGCGGCGCTACCCCGCGATCCACCCGCTCGAGAGCTGGAGCAAGTACGAGACGATCGTCGCGCGCGAGCTCGTGGCCCTCGGCCGCAGTACGCTGCGCCGCGGCAACGAGGTCCACCAGATGATGAAGGTGGTCGGCGAGGAAGGCACATCGATCGACGACTTCGTCACCTACCTGAAGGCCGAGTACCTCGACGCGAGCTACCTGCAGCAGGACGCCTACCACGAGGTCGACGCGGCGACGCCGCGCGAGCGCCAGGTCGAGGTCTACGGCTGGATCGGGAAGCTGCTCGGGCAAGCGCTGCGCTTCGCGGGCAAGGACGAGGCGCGGCGCTTCTTCCAGCGCCTGACCCAGGCCACCAACGACTGGAATCGGACGCCGCGCGGCAGCAGCGAGTACGAAGCGGCACGAGCCAAGCTCGACGGCATGGTCGCCGAGCACGCGGTGAGCAACGACGGCCGGAGCCAGCGATGAAGACCACCTATACGCGCGTCGAGCAGATCGTCGGCAACGTGATCGCGGTTCGCGCGACGAACGTCGCCTACCGCGAGCTCGCCGAGGTCAGCTCGGCGCAGGGCCGCTCGCTGGCGCAGGTGATCCGCTTGGAGTCGGGGCGCGCCTTCCTGCAGGTCTTCGCCGGTACGCGCGGCATCGGAACCGACGCCGAGGTGCGCTTCCTCGGGCACCCGATGCGCGTCCATTTCTCGGAGGCCCTGCTCGGCCGCTCGTTCGACGGCAGCGCGCGCCCGCGCGACAAGGGCCCCGAGCTCGAGCATTCCTGGGTCAGCGTCGCCGGACCTTCGGTGAACCCGGCCGAGCGCGTGATCCCGCGCCGCATGGTGCGCACCGGGATCCCGATGATCGACGTGTTCAACACCCTGGTCGAGTCGCAGAAGCTGCCGATCTTCTCGGTCGCCGGCGAACCCTATAACCCGCTCTTGGCGCGCATCGCGCTGCAAGCCGAGGTCGATGTCATCGTCCTCGGTGGCATGGGCCTCAAGTACGACGACTACCTCTACTTCCGCGACACGCTGGAGGCGGAGGGCGCGCTCGGGCGCACGGTGATCTTCGCACACACCGCCTCCGATCCCGTGGTCGAGTGCCTGATGGTGCCGGACCTCGCCCTGGCCGTCGCGGAGCAGTTCGCCGTGGGCGGCAAGCGCGTGCTCGTGCTCCTCACCGACATGACGAACTTCGCCGACGCGCTGAAGGAGATCGCCATCACGATGGAGCAGATCCCCAGCAACCGCGGCTACCCGGGAGACCTCTACAGCCAGCTCGCGGCGCGCTACGAGAAGGCGGTCGACTTCGAGCACGCCGGCTCGATCACGATCCTCGCGGTGACGACCATGCCCGGGGACGACGTGACCCATCCGGTGCCCGACAACACGGGCTACATCACCGAGGGGCAGTTCTACCTGCGCGGCGGACGCATCGAGCCCTTCGGCTCGCTCTCGCGCTTGAAGCAGTTCGTGAACGGCCGCACGCGCGAGGATCACCGCACGCTGATGAACGTGATGATCCAGCTCTACGCGGCGTGCAAGGAGTCCCGCGAGAAGCTCGCGATGGGCTTCCAGATGAGCAGCTGGGACCAGAAGCTGCTCTCCTTCGGCCAGCGCTTCGAACGCGAGATGATGGACCTCGATGTGAACATCCCGCTCGAGCAGGCGCTCGACCTGGGCTGGCGCATCCTCGGCGAGTGCTTCGAGCCTTCCGAGACCGGTATCGCCAGCAAGATGATCGAGAAGTTCTGGCCGCAGGCGCAGGCGCAGGCGCAGGCGCAGGCCCAGCCCGGCGCCGCGAGCGCGCGACGCGAGGTCGGTTCCGCGCGCTGAGCGCGATCCCATGGCACGGCTCAAGCTCTCCAAGAACGAGCTGAAGGCGCAGCGCGACGCGCTGAAACGCTATCAGCGCTACCTGCCGACGCTGCAGCTGAAGAAGCAGCAGCTCCAGGTCGAGCTGCGCGCCGCCGAGCAGCGCCTGGCGCGCAGCCGCGCGGAGGAGCGCGAGCTGCTCGACGGGCTCGCTCCCTGGATCGAGCTCCTGGCCGAGCCGTTCGAGCTCGGCGCCTACCTGCGTCTGGAGGGCTACGAGACCGGCATCGGCAACGTCGCGGGTGTGGCCATTCCGACGCTGGGCGAGCTCCGCTTCGCACGCGAGCTGTCCGATCTCTTCGCGACGCCGACGTGGGTCGATGAAGCCCTCCTCGTCCTGGAGAAGGTCGTGCGCCTCCGCATCGAGCGCGAGATCTTCGAGGCTCAACGCGCGCGTCTCGCCGCCGAGCTGCGCACGACGAGCCAGCGCGTCAACCTCTTCGAGCGCGTGAAGATCCCCGAGTGCAAGGACGCGATCCGGCGCATCCGCATCGCGCTCGGCGATCGCATGACCCTCGACGTCGCGCGCGGCAAGATCGCGAAGTCGAAGGGCGCCGATCTGGAGAGCTCCGCATGATCACGCCCATGCGCAAGGTCGCGCTGCTCGGCCTCTCCGCCGAGCGCGAGCTCACGGTGGAGAGGCTGCGCGAGCTCGGCGTGCTGCACGTCGTGGCCGAGCAGCTTCCCTCCGGGCCGGCGCTCGACGAAGCGAGGGAGCGTCTGCGGCGTGCGCGCGCGGTAGCCGTCGCGCTCGAGTCGAAGGCGCCGCCGTCGAGTGTTTCGCGCCGCTCCGGCGCCGAGCTCGTGAGCGCTTGGTATGCGCTGCAGCAGCGGAAGTGCGAGAGCGAGCGCCTCCTGCAGGAGCTCGAGGCCGAGCGGCGCGCGGGCGAGCCCTTCGGCGACTTCGATCCGGCGAGCGCCCTCGCGCTCGAGGAGCGCGGGCTCGAGCTGAAGCTCTACCGCGGCGCTCCGGAAGCGCTGCCGCAGGCCGTGTCCGCGGGATCCGCTCTGGTCGTCCTCGGCGAGAGCGATGGGCAGTGCGCCGTCGCCTACTTCGGGCCGCGCGAGGCCGAGCTCCCGCTGCGCCGCTGCGAGCTCCCGTCGCGTCCGCTGCGCGAGGCGCTCTCCGCGCTCGCGGCACAGCAAGCCGCGCATGCCACGCTCGAGCGCGAGCTCGAGCTGCTGCGCGCCGAACGGGCCGCGCTCCCGAGCTACCTCGCGCAGCTCGAGGACGAAGTCGATCTCCTCGCGGCACAGGCGAGCATGGGGGCCGAGGCCGAGCTCGCGTGGATCCGCGGCTACTGCCCGGAGGCGCGGGTCGAAGCCCTCGCCGCCGCGGCGGCGCGCCACGGTTGGGCGCTCTCGGTCCGCGAGCCGGGCGCGAGCGATCAGCCGCCGACGCTGCTCTCCGGAGCGCCCTGGGTGCAGCAGGTGCACGGCGTGCTGCGCTCGATCGGCATCCTGCCCGGCTACGGCGAGCCGGACGTGAGTCCGCTCTTCCTCGTGTTCCTCGTGCTCTTCGCCGCGATGCTGATCGGCGACGCGGGCTACGGCGCGCTCATCCTGCTCGGCGTGGCCGTCGTGCGCTGGAAGGCGCCGCGCGCCGATCGCCAGGCGCTGCGCCTCCTCACCACGATGGGCGTGGGCACGGTCGCTTGGGGCGTCATCACCGGCACCTGGTTCGCGCTGCAGGGCCTGCCGAGCGCGCTGCAAGCGCTGCGCATCGAGTGGCTCGCCGGGGCGGATCCGCAGCAGAGCGCTCGCAACGTGATGCTGCTCTGCTTCTTCCTCGGCGCGCTGCATCTGACGCTCGCGCATCTCTGGGCGGCGCTGCGCACCGGCTGGAAGCTCGCTTCACTCGCGCAGCTCGGCTGGGTCGCGACGACCTGGACGATGTTCTTCGCCGCGCGCTCCATGGTGCCCGATGAGCCGTTCCCCGCACTGGGAACGACGCTCGCCGTGCTCGGCATCGCCGCGATCGCGATCTTCATGACGCCGCTGCGGCAGATCAAGGACGAGTGGTTCAACCACATCATGCTGCCGCTCTCGCTGGTCTCGAACTTCGTCGACGTCGTCTCGTACCTGCGCCTCTTCGCGGTGGGGACGGCGGGTGTCGCGGTCGCCGGCGCCTTCAACGAGATGGCCGCACGTGTCGCCGAGAGCGGGCCGCTGGGCTGGCTCTTCGCCGCGCTCATCGCCGTCTTCGGCCACAGCCTCAATCTCCTGCTCTGCGCCATGGGCGTCCTCGTCCACGGCGTGCGCTTGAACACCCTCGAGTTCTCCGCGCACCTCGGCCTGCAGTGGAGCGGAACTCCGTACGCGCCGCTCGCGAGGCGCTGCGCCGATGTCGGCGCCGCCTCCGAGGGCTCCGTCGTCAACACACCTTCATCCGGATAGGGGAGGAACGCCGCGTGGATGTCGAGACCATGGCTTCGCTGGGCAAGATCGGTGGGGCGCTCGCGCTCAGCCTGGGCGCTCTCGGCTCGACGCTCGGCGTCGGCGCCGCGGGGCCCGCGGCGGTCGGGAGCTGGAAGAAGTGCTTCGCGCAGGAGAAGCCCGCACCCTTCGTGCTGGTGACCTTCGTAGGCGCGCCGCTCTCGCAGACGATCTACGGCATGATCCTGATGAACCAGATCCTCGCGAAGTGCACGCTGCAGGCGAACCAGACGGCGGAGCAGTTCGCCACCGCGGTCTCGAACTGGCCCGCGATGCTGGTGATCGGCCTCTTCGGCGGCGCTGCGATCGGATTGTCCGCGTGGTTCCAGGGCGTGATCGGGGCGTCGGCCTCCGACGCGATGGCCGAGACCGGTAAGGGCTTCGGCAACTACCTGATGGCGCTGGGCATCGTCGAGACGGTGGCGCTCTTCGTCATGGTGTTCATCGGCGGACTGGTCTGATCGCTCTGCCCTTCAATGGGCGTCGAGCCAGTTCTCCCCGACGCCGACCTCGACGAGGAGCGGCACGCGCAGCGCGGCGACGCCTTGCATCACCTGGCGCACGAGTTCCCGAAGCGGTTCGACCTCGCTCTCGGGAGCCTCGAAGACGAGCTCATCGTGCACCTGTAGCAGCATGCGCGCGGCGAAGCGCTCGCGCGCCATCCGCGCGTGCACCTCGATCATCGCCTTCTTGATGAGGTCGGCGGCCGAGCCCTGCACGGGCGTGTTCACGGCCATGTTCTCCGCCTGCACGCGGAGGCCCGGCTTGTCCGAGGTGATGTCGGGGATCTTGCGCCGGCGGCCGTAGAGCGTGGTGACGTAGCCGTCCTTGCGGGCTTGCTCCAGCGTCGCGTCCAGCCAGCGCCGCACGCCGGGGAACGTCGCGAAGTAGGCGTCGATGAACGCGCGTGCCTCGGGCACCGAGATCCCCGTGTCCTGCGCGAGCCGCTGCGAGCCCATGCCGTAGATGATGCCGAAGTTGATCGCCTTCGCGCGAGAGCGCAGGTCGGCGTCGACCTTCTCCGGAGCGAGGCCGAAGATGAGCGCGGCGGTCTGGCGATGGATGTCCGCGCCGGAGTGGAACGCCGTGATCAGGCGCTCGTCCTCGGCGAGATGCGCCACGAGGCGCAGCTCGATCTGCGAGTAGTCCGCCGAGAGCAGCCTGCAGCCCTCCTCGGCGATGAAGCTGCGGCGAATCTCGCGGCCGCGCTCGGTGCGGATCGGGATGTTCTGCAGATTCGGATCCGAGGAGGAGAGCCGGCCCGTCGCGGCCACGGCCTGGTTGAAGCTCGTGTGGATGCGGCCCGTCCTGGGGTGCACGAGCAGCGGCAGCGCATCGACGTAGGTCGACTTCAGCTTCGTCACCGTGCGGTACTCGAGCAGCTTCGCCACGATCGGCGCGTCGGCGAACTCCTCGAGCGTGCGCGCATCGGTCGAGTACTCGCCCGTCTTCGTCTTCTTGAGCTTCGTCCGGCCCGAGGTCTCCTGGATCCTCAGCTCCTCGAAGAGCACGACGCCGAGCTGCTTCGGGCTATTCAGGTTGAAGCTCTTGCCGCCGGCGAGATCGAAGACCTCGTTCTGCAGCTTGGAGGCTTCCTGCTGCATGCGCGCGCCGAGCGTCTGCAGCGCGCGGACATCGACCTTGATGCCCGCGCGCTCCATGTCGATCAGCACCGGCACGAGCGGCATCTCGATCGTGTGGAAGAGCTCGGCGACCCCTTCTCCTGCGAGCGCCGGCTCGAACAGCCGGTGCAGGCGCTCGGCGATGTCGGCGTCCTCGCAGGCGTAGCGCCCGACCTCGTCGACCGGGACCAAGTCCATCGTGATCTGGTCCTTGCCCTTCCCGATCAGCTCGCTCGTCTCGATCTTCTTGAACTGCAGGTACTGCAGCGACAAGGCGTCGATGCCGTGAGAGCGGCTCTCCGGCTCCAGGCAGTAGGACGCGATCATCGTGTCGAACGCGAGCCCGCGCAGCTCGATCCCGGCGCCGGCGAGGGCCAGGCAGTCGTACTTCGCGTTCTGCCCGCACTTCTCGAGGCTCTCGTCCTCGAGGAGCGGCTTGAGCTCGGCGAGCACGGCGGAGGCGCCTCCGGGCAGGATCGGCGGATCGAGGTTCAGCGGTACGTAGAACGCTTCGTAGGGCTGCGTCGAGAACGAGAGCCCGACCAGCGTCGCGCGCAGCGGGTCGATGTGCGTCGTCTCGGTGTCGAAGGTGAAGCGCTTCGCGCGGCGCAGCTGCGCGACGAGCTCGTGCAGCGCCTGCGCGTCGCGCACGATCTCCCAGCGCGCCTCGGCGCGCTTCGGCTGGGGCGAGAAGCGCTTCCCGAGCGTGTTGAACTGCAGCGTTCGGCAGAGCTCGAGCATGCGCTCCGAGTTCGGCTCCTGGCGCTCGAGCTCGTCCGGCCCGAGACCCAGCGGCACGTCGAGGGCGATCGTGACGAGCTCGCGCGAGAGCCGCGCCTGCTCCGCGTCGCGGCGCAGCGCCTCCTGGAGCTTGGCACCCTTCACCTCGCCGGCGTGCGCGAGCACCTCCTCCAGCGTGCCGTACTGCTGGATCAGCTTCTGCGCGGTCTTCTCTCCTACTCCGTGCACGCCGGGGACGTTGTCCGCGGCGTCGCCCATCAAGGAGAGCACCTCGATCACCTGCCCGGGACCGACGCCGAACTTGGCCTCGACCTCGGCCGGCCCGACGATCTCGAGATCCTTGTCGGCCTTCAGGATGTTGTAGAGCTTCACGCGCTCGGAGACGAGCTGCATGAAGTCCTTGTCGCCGGTGACGAGGAAGACTTCGTAGCCTGCGCTCTCGGCTTGCTTCGCCATCGTGCCGATCGCGTCGTCGGCTTCGTAGCCGGGGAGCTCGAGGATCGGGATGCCGAGCGCCTCGACGCACTCGTGCATGCGCGGGAGCTGCTCGACGAGCTCTTCGGGCATCTTCTCGCGGGTGGCTTTGTATGCGGCGAAGCGCTCGTGTCGGAACGTCGGCCCGGGCGGATCGAACGCGACCGCGAGGTGATCGGGTTGCTCGGCGTCGACGAGCTTCAGGATCGTCGAGAGGAACGCGAAGGTGGCGCCGGTGGGGCGGCCCTGCGCGTCGCTGAGCCCCGCTCGAGCCATCGCGAAGTGCGAGCGGTAGGCGAGCGCCGTGCCGTCGAGCAGGAAGAGGCGCTTGCGTCGCGGCGCGGTCATGAGCTCTGCTCCGTCATCGGCGTCGTTCCTCGAGCAGCTCCGAGCTGCGGCGTGCGGGATCCAATCGGGCGTGGGCCGTGCATGCGGGGTCCCCCGTGGCGGGGCTCAGGCGTGCGGGCGGAAGTCGTGCACCTCGAGCCGCACGCTCTCCTTGCGCCCGTCCTTCACCACGATGGGCGTGAACAAGAGGGCGACGCGAGAGGAGGCCATCAGCTCGTCGGCGCGCGGCGCGGCGTGGTAAGCGATGGCCTCGAGCGTCGTCCCGTCGCCGTGGACGCGGAAGCAGAGGTGCTGGCGCTCGCGCCCCGAGAGGCGCGCGAGGCCCACGGGTCGCAGCCCTTCGCTGAGCAGTCGCGGGACTTCGTTGCCCGGGCCGAAGGGCGCGAGGCGCGAGAGCTCGGCGACCACCGGCGGCGTGAGCTCGGCCGGCGTCGTCTCCGCGTCGACCATGAGCGGAGGGCGTGACGCGCGCGAAGCGCTGCGGTCGGTCAGCGCGCGATCGAGCGCGATCCGCAGCTCCTCCACGCGCTCGCGCTCGATCTCGAGCCCCGCGGCATAGGCGTGGCCGCCGTGGCGCAAGAGCTGCTCGGCGCACGCGTCGAGCCCCTCGAGCAGGTTCACTCCGGGGATCGAACGCCCCGAGCCCTTGCCCCGCGCGCCCTCCAGCGCGATCAGCACGGTCGGCAGGTGGAACTCCTCCACGAGGCGCGCAGCCGCGATGCCGATGATGCCCGCCTTCCAGCGCTCGTCGGCGAGCACGATCGCGCGGGCGTTCTCGAGGTCGATCTCCCGGCGCACGCGCTCGATCGCCTGCGCGGTGGTCTCTTGATCGAGGCGCTGGCGCTCTTCGTTCAGGGCTTCGATGCTGCTCGCGAGCTCCTGCGCTTCGGCGAAGCTCTCCGCGGTGAAGAGGCGGACGGCGAGGCCGGCGTGCGCGACGCGCCCCGCGGCGTTGATGCGCGGCCCCACCCGGAACGAGATGTCGCGCGGTGTCAGCGCGCGCTCGCCGATGCGCGCGTGATCGAGCAGCGCACGCAACCCCAGGTTCGGAGAGCGGCGGATGGCCTGCAGGCCGAAGCGGACGAGCGCGCGGTTCTCGTCGACCATCGGCATCACGTCGCAGATCGTGCCGATCGCGACCCACGCCAACGCGTCGCGCAGGAAGCCGCGCACCTCCTCGGACTCGCGGTGGCGCGCGGTCAGGGTCTCGCAGAGCGCCCACGCGAGCTTGAAGGCGACGGCCGTGCCGCAGATCTCGCGGAAGGGATAGCGCGAGTCGGCGCGCTTCGGGTTCACGACCGCGGCGGCGATGGGGATCGCGGAGCCGACTTCGTGGTGGTCGGTCACGATCACGTCGATGCCGCGGGCGGCGAGCTCGGCGATCGGCGCCGAGGCCGAGATCCCGTTGTCGACCGAGATCACCAGCGTCGCTCCGGCCTCGACCGCGGCGGCGATCGACCCGGGACCGAAGGAGTAGCCGTCCTTCACCCGATCCGGGATGAACCACGAGACGTCGGCGCGCAGCGTGCGCAGGAGCTGCACGAGCAGCACCGTGCCGCAGACGCCGTCGACGTCGTAGTCGCCGTGGATGAGGATCCGCTCGCGCCGCTCGAGCGCGGTGCGGAGGCGAGCGACCGCGGCCGCGAGATCGGGCAGGAGCTCGGGCGGATGCAGCGCGCTGATGTCGGGCTGGATCCAGGTGCGCGTGCCGCGCGGATCATCGAAGCCCCGGCGCACGAGGATGCGCGCGAGCAGCGGCGTGATGCCGAGGTCGTGTTCCAAGCGCCGCTCGGCGCCGGTCTGCTCCGGCGCTCGAGGGGGTCGTTGCCAAGGGAGATCCATTCCGCGACGATGCCCACCTGTCCAGTGGCGCGACATCGTAGCGGCGGCGAGCAGCCCCGCACGAGCGCCGCTCCGGAAACCCTCCGTTCCTCGGCTCGGCTCCGCTTTGCTGCATGAGTTCGTCCTACCGCGCGCTGCCCTCCGTCGATCGCGTGCTGCGCGATGAGGCTGTCGCCGTCCACGCCGCCGCCGTGGGCGCCGAGATGCTGCGGCGTTGGGTCGGAGAGGTGATCGAGGAGCTGCGAGACGCGGTGCGGCGCGGTCGCGCCTTCGAACCCGCCGCGGCCCTCGGAGAAGCGGTTGCCGCCGTCAGCGCTCGCGCGCAGGCGGAAGCGCGGCCGTATCACCGGCGCGTGCTGAACGCGACGGGCATCCTCGCGCACACCGGGCTCGGACGAGCGCCGCTCGCGGCGGAGGCGACCGAGGCCTTGCTCGCAACGGCGGGAGCATCCGTCGTCGAGCTCGAGATCGAATCGGGTCGGCGCGGCGTGCGCGAGGAGCGCTGCGCCGAGATGATCTGCGCGCTCACGGGGGCCGCCGCCGCGACCGTCGTGAACAACAACGCGGCGGCGACGCTGCTCGGCCTGAAGACGCTCTCCGAGGGGCGCGAGGCGATCCTCTCGCGCGGCGAGCTCGTCGAGATCGGCGGCGCGTTCCGCATGCCCGAGGTGATGGAGCAGGGCGGCGTGTTGTTGCGCGAGGTGGGGGCCACGAATCGCACGCGCCTCGAGGACTACGAGCGCGCGATCGGCGCGCAGACCGGGCTCTTGTTGAAGGTCCATCCCTCGAACTACCGCATCCAGGGCTTCACCGCGCAGGTCGAGCTCCGCGAGCTGGTCGAGCTCGGGCGTCGCCGCGGCATCGCGGTGATGGAGGACCTGGGCTCGGGCTTGCTCCTCGAGCGCCGCGACGTGCTGCCGGGCGAACCGCGCGTGCGCGAGTCGGTTCAGAGCGGCGCCGACCTCGTCTGCTTCAGCGGCGACAAGCTGCTCGGTGGGCCGCAAGCCGGGATCCTCGTCGGCTCGCGCGAGGCCATCGCCGCGGTGCGCCGGCATCCGCTCTTCCGCGCGCTGCGCCCGTGCAAGCTCACCTTGGGCGCGCTGGAGGCGACGCTGAAGCTCTACCTCGCGGGTGAGGCGCGCGCGTGCGAGCGCATCCCGGTGCTCCGCGGCATGACGCGCACGCTGACGTCGATCGACGCGCGCGCCTCGGCGTTCGCGCAGCGCGTGCGCGCGATCCACGCAGCGCTTGCGATCACCGTCGAGGACGCGCACGCCTACGCCGGTTCCGGCGCAGCTCCGCTCGAGACGCTCGCGTCGCGCGCCGTGGCCATCGGGCCGGCGCCCGGCCTGGAGCGACTCGCGACGCGCCTGCGCCTCGGCGAGCCGGGGATCTTCCCGCGGCTCGAACGCGACCGACTCCTGCTCGACTTCCGCTCGCTGGAGCCCGAGGACGACGAGACCGCGCTGCGCGGCTTGCTCACGGCCCTCGCTGCAGAGTGAAGCGCACGGGCTCTGCCCGTCGCGCTCCCTTCCTGCGGCGAACCTCGCCTCACGCCTAGAAGCTCTTCGCCTCCATGCTTCGAGAACTCCTCATTCGTTGCCGCGGCGCTCTTCTGCTCGCGGCGCTCGCGGCGTCGTTCGGTAGCACCGTTTCGCGCGCGGCCGACGCCTCCGACGCCATCACGCGTTTCCTCGCGGCGCAGCGCGAGGCGCTCGCGGCCCAGCGCTGGGACGACGCGAGAATCGCCGCGGAGCGCGTGCTCGAGATCGATCCGCGCCAACTCGAAGCGCTCGCCTGCGTGGCGACGACGGCCGAGGCGCAGGGCGATCGGGATCTCCTGGTCGTCACCTTGCACGAGATCGTCGAGCACGGCACGCGTCGAAGCGATCTCTCGGCCGAGGACCGCGCTCGCGTCGCGGCCGCGAAGGAGCGCCTCCTCGCCGAGGACCCGGCGGCGACGACGCTGGCGGAGCTGCGCGAGGAGCTGCTCGCAGAGATCGACAAGCTCGCGAAGGCGGCGGCCGGCAAGCAGCGCTGGCATTCGGCCTTGTCGCTCTACGAGGAGATGGCGCGCCTTGCACCGACGGACGAGCGCGCGCGCGCCGGCTTGAAGCGCGTGCAGAGCGAAGGCGGCGACGAGCTCGCGCGCCGCGGCGTCGCCGGCGCGGACGATCCGCTGAACGCCGTCGGCCCAGAATGGATCGCGCGCTTCGACGCCGAGCACGCGACCTGGGAGAAGGCCGCGCGCAAGGAGACGCCGAACTACATCACCATCACCAACGCCGGCTATCAGGTGCTGGAGCTCACTGCGCTGGCGATGGAGCAGATGAACCGCTTCTATCGCATC
The DNA here is from genome assembly GCA_016719295.1 of Planctomycetota bacterium. GTDB lineage: Bacteria > Planctomycetota > UBA1135 > UBA1135 > JADKAF01 > JADKAF01. The sequence continues at coordinate 2,087,400 of JADKAF010000001.1, read as the reverse complement.
TTCTACGGCATGGAGGAGGACGACCCGACGCCGCGCATCGACGTCGAGATCTACCGCGACCGCGCCGAGTACATGGAGAAGGGGCAGCCGCCGGCGGAGTGGGCGGGCGGGCACTTCAACGGGCGCGCGGTGGTGACCTACGATCCGCGCGGCGGCGCCGGAGGCTCGATGCGCGGCCTCCTGCAGACGCTCTTCCACGAAGCGTCGCACCAGTTCGTCTCGCTCACCTCGAGCGGCGTGCCGTCGTGGCTGAACGAAGGCTTGGCGTCCTTCTTCGAAGGAGCCGAGCTCCTCTCGAACGGGCGCGTGGAGTGGAACCTCGTCGCCCCTGGGCGCTTGATGCCCCTCGTCGATTCGCTGAAGAGCGATCCCGAGAGCTTGACCTCGATCATCACGGGGCAGGTCGACGACTACCGCATCTACTATCCGTACGGCTGGGGCATCGTCTACTACCTCTACAACTGCGAGGACGCGGAGGGGAACTTCCTCTACCGCGAGCGCCTCGCGCAGTACCGCTCGACCTATCGCGGCACGCGCGAGCACGTCGAGCGCTTCGTGCAGTTCTTCGTCACCGAGCCCAAGGTGCCGGAGGTGAAGAGCCTGGCGGACTTCGAGGCGCGCTGGCGCGCGTGGATCCTCGCGCGCCACGAGGCCTATCTCGGGCGCGGCAAGGCGGCGCTCGAGCTGGTGGCGCGCGCCGATGCGCTGCGCGCGAGCAAACCCGAGCGCGCGATCGAGATGTACGAGCGCGCGCTCCGCGACGCGCCGGAAGCGCTCGATGCGCTGTGGAAGCTCGCCACGCTGCTCGACGAGCGGAAGCTCCCCGATCGCGCCGCGGGTACGTACCGACGGGTGCTCAGCCTCGCGCACTATCTCGGCATCGAGGACGATCCGCTCCTCGAGCAGGCGCGCGAGCGCGTCCAGGCCTTGGAGCCCGCCTGGCGCGCGTGGGAGAAGGCGCGCGCTCTCTTCGACGAGGACGCGCTGCGCCTCGCCAAGCGCTACCAGGACGACGAGCTGCCGCGCATGGCGCTGCGCGTGGTGCGCTTCTTCGTCACCGAGGACGATCCCGATGAGGCGGCCGTGCTGCTCTGGCGCTCGCTGCAGCAGCGCGAGGCGCTCGCCCTCGAGCGCTGGGTGAGCCTCTTCAACGAGGACGACACGAAGGGCTGGTTCTCCGAGCGCTCGCCGCGCGCCTTCCGCGTCGAGAACGGCGTGCTCATCGGGCGCGTGGAGAAGAAGGTGGAGGAGAAGGGGCCGACGACGGGGATCCGCGAAGCCAAGGTCTTCGACTACAGCGTCTTCTTCGTCGATCGCGTGGTGCGCGGCGATTTCTCCTTCGAGGCCGAGGTGCGCGCTCCGAAGAGCTGCCGGCTCTTCGGCATCGCGTTCGGCTCGAAGTCCGACGAGATCTTCCAGTCCGCGATGCTGCTGCCGGAGGGCTATCTCGACCTCGCGACGCGCGATGGCGATTGGAAGCTGCATCGGCGCGTCACGAGCGGCGTGCAAGCGCAGAGCTGGACCAAGCTCCGCGTCGACGTGCGCGCGAACCTGGTCACGGTGTGGATCGACGATCGAGCGGTGGAGGAGCGGCGCTACGAGAGCGCTGCCGAGCTGCGGGGCGATCTCGGCATCGTCCTCGGCGAGGGCGAGGCGGAGTTCCGGCGCATGCGCTACCGCGAGACGGACGCGCGCCTGCCGCGCCTCTTCGTGCGCGGCGTGCACGAAGCGGAGGAAGGTGAGCTCGCGGCCGCTCCGCGGCCGCCACAGCGCGCGCCGGCGGGGCAGAAGAGCTACCGGGGCAGCGCACCGCCCGCGCTGCAGGTGAGCGAGACGCTGAACGTGGAGCGCGCCGCGGCCGATCTCGATGCCGCGCTCGGTGCTCCGCTCGTGCTCTGCTTCTTCAGCCCCGAGTCGGAGTCGGCGGTGCCCTGCTTGCCGTATCTGCAGGAGCGAAGAGCGGAGCTCGAGCGGCGCGGCTTCCGCTTGCTCGCGTTCTCCAATCAAGCGCCGGAGGTGGTGCGCGGGTTCCTCGCGCAGAAGAAGCTCGAGCTGCCGGTGGCGCTCGAGCCCATCACCGGCGAGACGCTGAAGGCGTACGCGCTCTTCGAGCTCGGCTTGCCGCGCGTCTACTTGCTCGACATCGACGGCCGCGTCGCGTGGGAAGGCACGCCGGAGTGGCAGAAGGGCCAAGGCTCGAAGCTCGATGCGCCCATCGAGGATCTCGCGCGCCAGCGCGGGCTCGACGGCATCGCCGCGCTGCGCGAGAGCTTGTCCGCGGCGCGCGAGGACTTCCTCGCCGGGCGCTATCGCGAAGCCCTCGCGACCTTCGATCGCTTGGCCGCCGTCCCCGGCGAGCATCCGCTGATCGCCGAGGCCAAGGGCTACGTCGAGCGCGCGGAGCGCCTCGCCGAGAAGATCGCCTCACTCGCCGCGAGCTGCGAGAAGGAAGAGCGCGTGCGCGACGCGCGCACGCATCTCCTATGGGGCCGCGACGAGCTGCGTTCCACCTTCTTCGAGCCGCTGCTCGCCGCCCTCGAGAAGACGCGCGGCGCGCGCAGCGCCGAGCGCTTCGACAAGGCGCTCGAGAAGGCGCTCGCGAAGGCCGGGCCGAAGCCCGGCGCGAAGCTGCGCGAAGCGCTCCCCGCCACCGCGAAGCCGACCGCGAGCGAAGACGCCCTCCTGCAATGGCTCGGCGCCTCCACGGATTCGCGCGCGTCCTTCGAACGCCTGCGCGAGCTCGAGTCCGCGCGCTGCGCCGCCGAGCGCTGGCGCGCGCTCGGCCTCGAAGCTCTCGCCGAGCCCGAGCGCGCCCGAGCGCGCACCTTGCAAGAGAGCCTGGGTTCGGATCTCCCTGCTCCCTGGCGCGAGTAACCGAACGTGCGGTGCCAGAGCACGGTCTCGACGGCGTAAGCCGTTGAACCAGCTCAGGTGGTAACCGGAGGAAATTGCTCTGGCACCGTACGTTCGGTTTCGCAGAGGATGAAGTCATGGCGGATGCACTGCACGCGCGGTTGACGAACTACGCTTCCTGCTCGGGGTGAGCGGCGAAGATGTCCCAAAAGGACCTCGCGCACGTGATGCGCGGGATGGAGGGATACTTCGCCGACGAGCGCTTGATCGTCGGACCCGAGAACTTCGCCGACGCCGGCATCGTGCGTTTCGTCGAAGGTCGAGCCCTCGTGCAGACGCTCGACTTCTTTCCACCGGTGGTCGACGATCCGTGGCACTACGGCGCGATCGCCGCGGCGAACGCGCTCTCGGATGTGTACGCGATGGGCGGAACGCCGGTGTCGGCGCTGTGCATCGCCGGCTTCCCCGCGGGCTTCGATGCGGAGATCGTGCGCGCGATCCTGCGCGGCGGCTTCGACAAGGTGCGCGAAGCGGGAGCCGCGATCGCCGGCGGTCACACCGTGCGCTCCGCGGAGATCTGGTTCGGCTTCAGCGTGACCGGTGAAGTCGATCCGGCGCGGCTCGTTCCCAACGACCGCGCGCGAGCCGGTGATCTGCTCTACCTCACGAAGCCGATCGGCATGGGCGCCGTGACCACCGGTATCAAGAAGCAGCTCACGCAGCCTGCTTGGCTCGACGCCGCGCACGCGCAGCTCGCGCGCCTGAACCGCAACGCTTCGCTCGCCATGCGCGAGATCGGGGTGCACGCCGCGACGGATGTCACGGGCTTCGGATTGCTCGGCCACGCCGCGAACATCGCGCGCGCCAGCCGCGTCACGCTCGTGCTCGAGGCCGCGCGCATCCCGCTGGCGCTGGGCGCGGCGGAGCTTGCGCAGCAGGGCTGCTTCTCGGGCGGCGCGAATCGCTCGCGCGACTTCCTCGCCGAGATCGGCTGGATCGATCCGGCGGTCGAGGAATGGCGCGCGAAGCTCTGCCTCGACGCCGAGACCTCCGGCGGCCTGCTGGTCGCCGTCGATCCCGCGCGCGGCGAGGCCTTCCGGGCGGCGCTGCGCGCTCGCGGGGAAGAGGCCTGGCACGTCGGACGCGTGGACGCGCCGGGGGATCGGGCGGTGCGGCTCGAGCTCGGCGCGGGAGCGATCGGAGCATGAGCACGGCGGCCGAGGGCGGCGCAGACCACTTCGTGCTCTACGTCGAGGACGAGGAGATCCTGCGCGAGGCCGGGCTCGCGGCGCTGACGAAGGCCGGCTTCGCGGCGCTCGGGGCGGCGAACGGAGGCGAAGCGCTGCGCCACTTCCGCGCGGCCCCTCAGCGCTTCCCCGTCGTCGTGCTCGACTGGAACATGCCGGGCGTCTCGGGCGTGGAGCTGATCCGCGAGCTGCGTGCGCTGCATCCCGAGGTGCGCATCCTCCTCGCCACCGCCGAGGACGCCGGCGCCTTGCCGGACCTCCGCGCGAGCGGGGCTTGGCTACGCGCGCTCCGGAAGCCCTTCCGCTCGTACGAGCTCCTCTCGCAGGTGGCGGCGTTGCTCGCGCAGCGCTGAGCCCGCCGACGCGATTTCGCCTGACCGCTTTTCCCCGCGCGTTCGCCTGCTATCCTGCGCCGCCTCTCTGCGGGAGCGGATCGTCGCTGGTGTGGCGCACGGCCTTCAAAGCCGTTGGGGTGCGTGTACAGCGCGCTCGGTGGGTTCGATTCCCATGCGCTCCCGCCATGTTTCTTGGCCCAACACCTGACGGTGTTGGAGCGCGGTGTTTCTTGGCCCAACACCTGACGGTGTTGGAGCGCGGTGTTTTTTGGCCCAACACCTGACGGTGTTGGAGCGCGTTGTTTACTGGCCCAACACCTGACGGTGTTGGAGCGCGTTGTTTACTGGCCCAACACCTGACGGTGTTGGAGCGCGTGGTTTGCTGGTCCATCACCTGACGGTCATGGAGCGAGTTGTTTGCTGGCCCAACACCGGGCGGTGTTGGAGCGCGTGCGGTGGGGCGGTGTCTCGGGCGGAGTTGAGGGGCGAGCGGTCTTGCCGGCTCCTTCGCCGAGGTGGAGCTCGAGGCGCGGGGAAGAGTGCTCGGCGCCGCGGTCGTGCAGCCTCCAGCGCGTCGTGACGCACGGCGCGCAGGGAACGAGACGGGGAGTTGCCGACGAGCGGTTAGCCGGCGGCGCCGAGCACGAGGGCCAGGACGCGCGGGGCGGCGCGTGGTGACACTGGAGAATCGGAGAGCTTCTCGCCGATGATGCTCCGGGGCTCTCCGTCCGCGGGGGACGCGCGGGTTCCGTTCGCTGCCTGGTCGGGAGGACGAGATGGACGCGGTGGTCGCCGAGGGCGCCGAGGACCCTACGCTCGAGATCCGCGAGCTCCGCTCCGGCGAGGAGGCGAGCTTGCTCGCCTGCTTCAACGAGACCTTCGCGCAGATCGACGTCACGTTTCGACCGCGCTCGATGGAGACCTGGCGCTGGGCCTTCGAGAGGAACCCCGCGGGTCGGCGCATCTTCGTGGCGGTGAGCGAAGGGCGGGTCGTGGCGCAGTACGCCTCGCTACCGGTGCGGATGCTGCTCGACGGCAAGCCCACGCACTTCGGGCAGATCGTCGACTCGATGGCGCATCCCGGCTATCGCCGCGGCTTGAAACGCCCTGGGATCTTCGTGCGCACCGCGCTCCCGTTCTTCGACCGCTACGGCGGCGCGGACAAGGACGTCGTGATGTTCGGGCTCCCGGTGCCGCAGGCCTGGCGAGTCGGGAAGACCTTCCTCCAATACGAGATGGTGCGCGAGCTCTGCACGCTCGAACGCGATGCGCAGAGCTCGGTCGCGCTGCCGCCGGGCCCCGCCGAGCTCGAGGTGGTGGAGACCGATCGCGTCGGCGAGTGGATCGAGAATCTCTGGCGCCCGTTCCAGCCCTCGCAGCGCTGCCTCGCGGTGCGCGACGCCGCCTACTTCGGCTGGCGCTACTCCGACCACCCGAGTCACCGCTACGTCTTCGGGATCGCGCGCGCCCGCGGCGGCAGCGATGCCCGAGGACTCGCGGTCTACCGCCGCGGCACCTTCGCCGGCAAGGACGCCGCGTTGCTGGTCGACTGGATGGTGCCGAGCGGCGACCGCGCGGCGGGGGATGCGCTCCTCGCTTGGGCTGCGGGCCGCGCGCAGGCAGAGAGCGCGCCGCGGCTCAGCGCGCTCTTCCCGACTTGGGAGCCCTGGTCCGAGCACTTCCAGGACCGCGGTTTCCGCGTGCGCCCGACGAGGTACTTCCTGGTCGCGCGGAACTTCGCCAAGGCCTGCGACATGGGCTGGCTCCGCGACCATTGGTACTACACCTTCGGCGACTTCGACCTCGTCTGAGTGCGACCCCGCGGCGCTGTTGACGACCCCTCGGCCGGACCGTAGCCTCTCCGCCCTTCCGGCAGGGATAGCTCAGTTGGTTAGAGCACCAGATTGTGGATCTGGGGGTCCCGGGTTCAAGTCCCGGTCCCTGTAACGTTTGCTGGCCCAACGCCTGACGGCGTTGGAGCGGGCTGGCCCAACGCCGCATGGCGTTGGAGCGGGCTGGCCCAACGCCGCATGGCGTTGGAGTGGGCTGGCTCAACGCCGCATGGCGTTGGAGCGGGCTGGCCGGCGCCGCATCCGACGGCGTCGGGGCGAGCGATCGCTCCGTTGCGCCATGCTTCCGCGAGCCCGATCGCTGCCTCTCGCGGGCGGGTCGGGCTCGAATCATTTTTGCCGCTCGTGTCCGGGAATACTCGGGCCGCGCTCTCGCCTCGCACCAGAAGGACGCGCCGCAGCGCGCGACGCCCGTGAGCCAGAAACCGAAGCAGCTGAAGGTCGAGCCGCGTCTCCTGCGCGGCTTCCGCGACATCCTCCCCGAGGACCTGATCGCGCGGGATCGCATGATCGGCGCCATCCGCGGCGTGTTCGAGGCGCACGGATTCGCGCCGCTCGCGACGCCGGCGCTGGAGCCGCTCGACGTGCTCGGGCGTACCGATCTCGAGGACGACTCGGGCACCGGCGGCGGGAGCATCTTCCGCGTCGTCGATCCGGACGAGCCGGGTGCCTTCTACGGGATGCGCTTCGACATGACCGTGCCGCTCGCGCGCGTCGTCTCGCAGTACCCGGATCTCCCGCGGCCCTTCCGGCGCTACGCGGTCGGTCCGGTGTATCGCGTCGACAAGCCAGGGCCGGGGCGCTTCCGCGAGTTCCTGCAGTTCGACTTGGACATCGTCGGCTCCGAGAAGATGGAGGCCGACGCCGAGATCGTCTCGTGCATGGTGGAGACGCTGCAGGCGCTAGGCCTCGAGCGCTTCAAGGTGCGCGTCAACAACCGGAAGATCCTCTCCGGCGCGCTCGAGTTCGCGGGCGTTCCGGACGAGCAGCGCGAAGCCAAGGTGGCCGGTCGCAGCGTCGCCTTCGACGTGCGCTTGGAGACGCTGCGCTCGCTCGACAAGTTCGACCGCGTCGGCTTCGACGGCATCGCCGAGCTGCTCGGCGGCGGCCGGCGCGACGAGACCGGCGACTTCAAGTTCGGCGTCGGCCTCGCGGATACGTGCATCGATAAGCTGCTCGCGTTCCTGCGCGTGCCGAACCGCGCGCGCGCAGAGAGCTTGGAGGCGCTGCGCGCCTTGATGGGCGGAAACGCGCTCGCGAGCGAGGGCATCAGCGAACTCGCCGAGATCGACGCCGTGCTCACCGCACTCGGCGTCGCGGACGCGCACGCCGCGTTCGACATGACCATCGTGCGCGGGCTCGCGTACTACACCGGCCCGGTCTTCGAGGCCGTGCTGCTCGATGCGCCCGAGTTCGGCTCGGTCTTCTCGGGCGGGCGCTACGACGGCCTCGTGCAGCGCTTCCAGTCGGCCGAGATCCCGGCCGTCGGCGCGAGCGTCGGCGTCGATCGCCTGCTCGTGGCACTCCAGCACCTGAAGCTCGTCGAGAGGCGCTCGTCGCCGACGGAGGTGCTGATCACCGTCATGGATCCCTCGCAGCGGAACCAGTACCTCGCGATGGCCGCAGAGCTCCGCCGCGCCGGCATCGCCACCGAGGTCTTCCTCGGCGGGCGGAACTTCGGCAAGCAGCTGAAGTACGCCGATCGCCTCGGCATCCCGATCGCGCTCATCGCCGGCGGCGACGAGTTTTCACGCGGCGAGGTGGCGCTGAAGGACCTCTGGGCCGGCCGCGAGCTCAGCAAGCAGCTCGCGAGCTTCGAGGAGTGGCGCGAGAATCCCACCCAGGTCACCGTCGCGCGCGCGCGCTTGATCGACGAAGTGCGCGCGATGCGCGAGCGCCAGCGGCACTTCGAGCAGAAGCTGCGGAGCGCCCAGGCATGAGCACTCCTGCCGCTCCGGATCCGATGCTGGCGCCCGTCGTGCTCGACGGCCGTTCCCTCGCGCTCGGCGATGTCGAGCGCATCGCGCGGGGCGCGCGGCTCGACCTCTTCGCCGGCTGGCGCGAGCGCGTCGCGCGCTCGCGCGCGCTCGTCGAAGAGGCGGTGCGCTGCGCCGATGGGCCGCAGAAAGAGCTCGTCTACGGCGTCACCACGGGCTTCGGCAGCTTGAAGGATCGGCCGGTTCGCGAGCCCGAGCGCGCCTCGCGCATGCAGCGGAATCTCCTGCTCTCGCACGCGGCGGGCACGGGCACGCCGCTCTCCGCCGGCATCGTGCGCGTCTCGCTCGCGCTGCGCCTGAACGCCTTCCTGCGCGGGCGCTCGGGCGTGCGAGCGGAGCTGGTCGAGTTCTTGCTCGAGCTCGCGCGCCGCGGCGTCGTCCCGCGCATCCCCGAGCAGGGCTCGCTCGGCGCGAGCGGCGATCTCGCGCCCCTCGCGCATCTCGGCATCGCGCTCCTCGGCGAAGGTTTGGCGCGGGTCGAGTCGCGCGGCTTCGCCGCGCTCGACGAGGCGCTCACACCGGTGCCCGAGAGCGAATGGCGTCCCGCGCGCGAGGTGCTCGCCGAGGTCGGCCTCGAAACGCTCGAGCTCTCGTTCAAGGAAGGGCTCGCGATCACGAATGGCACCACGGTGACGACGGCGCTCGCCGCGACCGCGTGGTGCCGCGCGCGTCGCGTGCTGCAGCACGCCGATCTCTGCGGCGCGATGACGCTCGAGGCGTGCACGGGCCGTTCGCGCGCGTTCGATCCCAAGATCCACGCCGAGCGCGGCCAGCCCGGACAAGAGCGCTCGGCGCGCAACGTGCTCGCGCTCTGCGAGGGATCCACGCTGCTCGATCGCACGAACGAGCTGCAGGACAGCTACAGCCTGCGCTGCATGCCCCAGGTGCACGGTGCGAGCCAGGATGCGCTGGAGCACGCGGGCCGCGTGCTGGCGCGCGAGCTGAACGCCGCGACGGACAACCCGCTCTTCTTCTGCGAGAGCGATGACGATGCACCGGTCGACGTCCGCGCCGGCCGCAGCCAGGAGCGCCTGCACGCGTACTCGGGCGGGAACTTCCACGCGCAGCCCGTGGCGCTCGTCGCCGACTACCTGAAGCTCGCCGTGGCGGAGCTCGGCTCGATCGCCGAGCGCCGCATCCAGAAGCTGCTCGATCCGCATCACAACGCGGGCCTACCGCCGTACCTCATCGCGCGCGAGCCGGGCATGAACTCCGGGCTCATGATCGCTCAGTACACCGCCGCGGCGCTGGTGAGCGAGAACAAGGTGCTCGCGCACCCGGCGAGCGCGGACTCGATCCCGACTTCGGCGAACATCGAGGACCACGTGAGCATGGGACCGATCGCCGCGCGGCACCTGCATCGCGTGATCGACCACGTGGAACGCGTGCTCGCGATCGAGGCGCTCGTCGCATCCCAGGCGCTCGATTTCCGCACCGGCGCCCTCGCGCCCGAGACCTCGCCCGAGCTGGTGCAGGGCCGGCCGGGCCGCGGCGTCGAGGCGCTGCTCGCGGCGGTGCGCGATGCGAGCCGCGGGGGCGTCAGCGCCATGACGGAGGATCGCGTGCTCGCCACCGATATCGAAGCCGTGCGCCAGCTCCTCGTGCGCGACCGGCTGCGCGCCGCCGTGCTCGTCGCGGGAGCGCCGGATCCCGAGGTGCTGCCGCGCGAGGCACCGTTCCCCGCCGCCGCGACCCGCGCCGCGGAGCTCGAGCGGTGAGCGAGACGCGCCTCGCGCTGGGCGAGCACCTCAGCCTGCCCTACGGCGTGAAAGACGTGCTCGGCGCCGAGCTCGCGCGGCGCCGGCGCTTGGAGCGCGTGCTCGAGCAATGCTTCGAGGAGACCGGCTGCACGCCGATCCAGACGCCGACCTTCGAGCATTACGAAGTGTTCGCGCGCGGCGCCTCGCCGCAGGCCCTGCGCCGCGCGTACCGCTTCTCCGATGGGGGCGAGGATCTCGTGCTGCGCCCCGATCCGACCTCCGCGGTGGCGCGCGTCGCCGCGACGACGCTGCGCGACGAGCCTCTGCCGCTGCGCCTCGCGTACGTGTGTCCTGTGTTCCGGCGCGAGGAGCCCCACGGCGGCCATTTCCGCGAGTTCCACCAAGCGGGAGTGGAGTGGCTCGGGGAATGCGGCCCGGATCCCGAGGTGGCGGTGCTCGACCTCGTGCTGCGCTGCTTGGAGCGCGTGGGCGTCTCGCGCGCCCTCGTGCAGCTCGGCTCCTCGTCCGTGTCGCGCGCGCTGTTCGGCGCGCGCCTCGAGGGGCCGAATGGGCAGCGCCTGCTGATGGCCCTGGATCGCCGCTCGGCTCCGGCGCTCGAAGAGCTCGCCCGCGACGGTGTGCTGGACCGAACGTCGCTGCGGGACGCGCGGACGCTGCTCGATCTCAGCGGCGGAGCCGAGGTCTTCGAGGCGGCGCGAGAGCTCGGGGGCTACGCCGCCGCGCGCGGCGCGCTCGATCACCTAGAGCTCGTGTTCCGCTCGTTGCCCGCGAGCCGCGCGCGCATCGATCTCTGCGCGACGCTCTCGATGGAGTACTACACCGGGCTCATCTTCCGGGTCTACGCTCCCGGCCAGGGCTTCGAACTCGGGCGCGGCGGCCGCTATGATCGCCTGCTCGCGCGCTTCGGCCGCGACCTGCCCGCCGTGGGCTTCGGCCTCGAGATCGAGCGCCTCCTACCCGTGGCGCACATGCCCTGAAGGGGATCCATGCGACCTAGTGCGTTGAAGAGCGTCTCCGCGCGCCTCTCGATCGGCGGCGCGCTCGCGCTGCTCGCGGGCTGTGGCGCGACCGACATGCTGCGCCGCCAGACGCCGGAGCAGCGCTTCCACGCCGGCCTCGCGGCCGTCGGCGATCCCGGCTCGATCTCGGGCATCCGCACCGTGCGCACTTGGGGCGTCCTGCGCCGGCCCGGCCAGGAGGAGCTCGTGCACTTCGACGAGATCCAGGTCGTGCCGCATCGCACCGTGGTGCGTCTGCAGGCGGGTGCGCGCGTCTGGATCGGCGAGTCCGACGTCGAGGCGCAGCGCTGGAGCCTCAGTCGCGATGGAGGCCAGCGCTTCGAGAAGGTCGAGAACGAGGCGGATCTACCGCAGCTCGACGGCGAGCTGGTCTGGGGCCTCGGCCGCGGCGCGGACTCCTCGCGCCTCGGGCGCGTGAGCCTGCCGGGATGGTTTCGCATCACCGAAGGGCTCGCGGAGGTCGCCCTGCGCGATCTGCCCGATCGCGGCGGCGCCGCGACCGTCGAGGTGGACCTGCCGCCGCTGGTCGAGGGCGGGAGGAGCTCGAAGGCGACCGTCTTCTTCGATCGGCACTCCGGGCGCATCACCGGCGTCGAGCGTCGCTTCGCGGTAGGCGAGCTCACCCGCGCGCTCCACATCGCCTTCGAGAACTGGCGCGAGCTCGATGGCATCGTGATGCCGGCGCGCCAGGTGGTGTCGATCGACGGCACGGCGGCGCTGGAGGCCGAGATCGAAGGCGCGCGCTTCAACGACTCGGCCTGGCCGGTGTGGGTCGTCGAGCATCGCCCCGAATGGACCGCGCCGCCGTTCCCTTGGTACGAGCACCTGCCCGAGCCCTCCGACGATCTCTACCGCGTGCAGGAGGAGATGTTCGGCACGTGGTGGCAGCGCGAGGAGCGCGGCCTGCGCGCCGCGAACTACGACGAGCTCGCCGCGGCGCGCGTCGACGGCGTGGCCGACGGCGTCCCGTGGAAGCTGTGGGTGAGCGAGGCCGGCCGCTTCCGCGAGGAGCGTGGCGAGCGGGCGGAGATCGTGCTCTTCGATGCGAGCGACGCGCCGGCGAAGATCGTGCGCGGGAGCGAGGAGGTCGCGGTCGAGCGCACCGAATCGGCGGTGCGGAGCTGGCTGTTCCGCGTGCTGCTCGTGCGCCCGCTCGTGCGCGAGAGCTTGAACGCGACCTACGACGCCGACGGCGCCGTGCGCATGATCGTGCGCCAAGGAGTGCGCGATCGCGTCGACCTCGTGCTGCGCGTCGTTCTCGATGCGCCACGCGTGCGCATCCTCCGCGTCGAAGCGCGGCAGCTCTCCGCGGCCGACGGACCGGCGCTCCACGCGATCGATCTGCGCTACGCGGAGAGCGGGGAGATCGCGGGCTTCACCTGGGAGACCGCAGCCGGGTTGCGCACGGTGGACATCACGCGCCTCGATCGCGGCGCCGCGGCGCCGCTGGAAGCGTTCCAGCGCGCGAGCTGGAACGAAGGGCGCTGAGAGCGGTGCGCGGCGCGCCGGGCCCCAGATCGAGCAGGTCGATGGGGGCGTGGGACACGCCACGCCGGAGGGGCGCTCGCTGCGCGAGCTCCGCGCTGCTCGCTGCGGTGCTCTCGCTCGCTGGCTGCCTCGATCTCGGAGGCGGGCCGGACTTCTCGCTGCAGGATCGCTTCCCTTCGAGCGAAGGGGCGCTCGCGCTGGTCCGCCGAGACGAGGACGGAGCGGTCGTGCGCGCGCGCTTCGATGCCGCGGGCGGCGCGATCCTGGAGCCCGGCTTCACCGCTCCTCCGTGGACGACGGCCGAGCTCGAGCTCGTGCTCGCCGCCGCGCTCGGCGGTCCGCTCGTGCGACGAGGTGTGACGCTGAGCTCGGATCCGCGGAGCGCCTCGCACCTGTTCGCGACCGATGCAGAGGGACGCGTGCTGCGCCTCGAGCTCGAGGCCTCCGGTGCGACGCGTTCCCTCGAGCTCGTCCTCGGCTTCGACGCGGTCTTGCCCCGCCGCTGGACCGTCGCGCGCTCCGCGGGCGCCCTCGTCCTCGCGACGCCCGGCGGAGGCGAGCTGCGCTACGAGCTGCGCTGAGCGCGGGCGTGCCTCAGCGGGCGTTCTTGGGGTTCTGCACCAGCTCGGCGCTGAGATCGGTGCGCGTCCGGAGATCGCGGCCGACCTGGCGCCAGGGATCCGAACCGAGGTTGTAGCTTCCGTCGTCCGGTGGCGCCGCGTCGTGGAGCACGCTCGCGATCTCCTCCCAGCGCGCGGGGAGCGAGAGCCAACGCTCGTCGGGGATCCCCGGAGCGCTCGGGAGCTCGCGTCCGAGCGCGGCGAGCAGGAAGAGCGGGCTCTCGCAGCGCAGCGCGAACTCGTCGATCGCCGCGCGCAAGCGCGCGCGGCGCGTGGTGCGGACGGCCTGATCGCCCATCTGCCACTCGATCTTCGTCTCGCTGAGGTACCAGTCGCGCGAGAGCGCGACGCGCTCGCCGCGTTCCTGGGCGAAGACCGGGATCTCGCGCGCGAGTCCACCGGCGCGGTCCGCGCCGAGCGTGATCCACGCCGAGGCGATGAACTCACCGGCGCGCAGCGCGCCCTCGAGGAACACCTCTTCGTTCCACTCGCGCCACGCGGCGATCGCCGCCGCGGCGAAGAGCCCAGCCTCGGATGGCGAGTCCCAGTAGATATCGGGTCCCCAGGCGGTGACGCGCGGCTCTTGCGCGACGACGTAGTACGGCCCGGTTCCGCCAGCGGCCACCTGAGCCATGCCGGGGAGCACGAGCTCGCGCCAGCGCTCCGCGAGCGCGCGGCGCAGACGTGGCTCGGGCAGCACGCGCTCCGCGAGCACCGCGGCGCGCAAGAGCTCGGCCTCTGCACGCGTGCTCGTGGTGAACGGCACGCGCGCCGCCGCGATCACGCGATGCAGATGGAAGCGGATCTGATCGAAGAGCTGCGGCTGCAGCGTCGCGAGATAGAGCTCGAGCAGCTCGTCGGTCGGGGCCAGCAGGCAGGGGTCGCGGCCGGCGAGCGCGTGCGCCGTGCGCGGCGTCTTCGCGAGCCAGGGCAAGATCGGCGCCGTGTTCACCGGGCGTCCGAGGCTGAGCTCGCCGCGCCACTGGGGCGTGGCGAACGCGTCGACGCCGAAGAGGTGCACCGGTCGCAACGCGAGGAGCTGGTTCGTGGAGAGCCGCTCGAAGTCGAGCTCGGCTTCGATGCCCTGGTACCAGGCGAGCAGGGGAGCGAAGCCGCCGCTTCCGCCCTCGTTGCCGCTGAGGCGCGCGCCAAAGGTGCCCCAAGGACCTGATCGCTCGGGGCTCTGGAGGACCTTGTTGCGGGCCTCGGCGCGCTGCCGCGCCCGATCGATGTGCGGTGCGCTCGCGGGGCCGGCGACGCCGAGCAGCCCGTAGGCTCCGCTCGCGCGCAGCCCGCCGAGCCGCGGTCGCGCGACCAGCGGCCGCGAGGCGCGTCGCACCAGCGCTTGCAGCGACTCGGCGTAGGGCGCTCCCGGCTCCGATTCGTGCGGCTGGAGCACGAGCTTGCGCACGAGAGTCTGTCCGTCGAGGAGCGCGTGGAAAGACTCCGGGCCGGTCTTCTCTTGCGGCGCCGCGGGGAGGAGATCGAAGCTGATCCAGCCGAGCTCTGGTCGCGGCGACGGGATACCCAGCTCCGTGGTGTCCATCGCCGCCGCGTACCAGCCGCGCACGCGCAGCGTCCAGCGGCGGAACTGGGCGGCGCCGCCCAGGGGAAAGGCCTCCGGGTCGAGCTGGCCGCGCTTCTTCGCGACTCCCGAGTAGTCGTTGCCCAGCTGCAGCTCGAGGTAGACGTCGCGATCGCCGCTGCGCAGCTCCAGCCAGCCCGTGAGCGTCAGGAAATCGCGCTCGAGCTTCGAGCCCACGCCGCGATGGTAGTCGCGGAAACGGTAGCTCTGGATCAAGCCGCCGTGATGTGGACAGCTCCAGGACTCATCGAGGCGCAGCCGCGCGCGGTGGATCGTGCCGGCGTGGTCCTCGACCTCGGAGACGACGTCGAGCCAGGGCTTGCCGTCGCGCGACGCGGGCAGCTTCGCGAGGACGTGGCTGTCGAGGCGCGGCGACGGAGCGGCAGGACCAGGGCCGGTGCGCAGCTCGAGCGCGCGCTCGCCGCTGGCCTCGAGCACGAGCGGGACGATCGCCGCGGCGTCGCGCACGCTGCCCTCCGGCCAGCGCGTGAGGACTCGCCATTCGGCCGCGACCGGCTGGTCGCGATCCACGAGGTGGTGCGTGCGCTCCGGGGTGCTCGTTTCCCCGCGCGCGAAGGTCACGCGGCAAGCCAGGCTCGTGCTCCGCGCGGCACCCGCGGCCTCGCGAATCGAGACGCCGCGCGAGGGCGAGGCGGCGGGCGCGGCTTCGACCGGCTCCTCTTGCGCCTTCCCGCCGAGGGCGAGCAGCAGCGCCGCGAGGAAGACGCGCCACGGGAGCACGGGAGGTCGCGGTCGGCGGCGAGGTCGGCTCAGGGGGCGTTCCAGCGCAGGATGAACGTGGGGGGGATGTTGCGCCAGCACGGCGAGCGATGCATGCGTGTGCCGAAGAGCTCGGCCATGTTCTGACGCAGGGCGCGCGCGTTCGGCAGGGGGTAAGCGTGGCAGTACTGGAAGGTGGCGAAGGTGCCGCCGGGCCGCAGCGTGGCGCGCGTGTTCTCGAGGATGCGCCGCGCGACGGCGGTCGGAATCGAGGCGAACGGGATCCCCGAGATGATGTGGTCCGGCCGCGGCAATCCGTGCTCGGCCAGCACCTTCGGCAAGTCCTCGACGCTGCCGCAATGGAACTTGAGCTGCGGGTAGCGCTGGCGCAAGAGTCGCGTGAACTCCGGGTCGCGCTCGATCCCGAGATAGTGCATCCCCGGGACGAGGCGAGAGGCGATCTGCGCCGTGAACGCCCCGGTCCCGGGGCCGTACTCGACCAGCAGCCGCCCCGGAGCGAAGTCGACGTCCTCGACCATCCGGCGAGCGAGGGCCGCCGAGCTCGGGAAGAGCGCGCCCACCGCGCGCGGCGAGTGCAGGAAGCGTAGGAAGAAACGCAGCGAATCTGCCATGGCGCGTCGGCTGCCTCGGTCGTCTGCGGGCGGGATGGCTGGAGGGCTGAGATGCTGGCTAGGTGCGATGCTGGCTAGGTGCGGTGCTGGCTAGCCGTCGTGCCGGCGAATCAGCCTGCTGGCGGCGAGCCGGTTCTGCCGGTAGACCTGAGTCTTCCCGCACAGCCACTCGTCGGCGAACCCGGACCAGCTCGAGGGCCGGGCCAGCTCGATGGCATCGTCGGCGGCGTGGCGCCTCCGATGCGCGGTGCGAATGCGCGTCGGCGTGAAGGACGCGCGACCGCATGGTAGGAGACGGGCCGAGCGAGGTCCGCCGCCGGCGGAGGATAGCGCTCTGGAGGAGAACGAGCAACGATGCTGGACCTCAGCGAGGAACTGATCCGAAAGCTGCCGAAGACCGACCTGCACCTGCATCTCGACGGGTCCCTGCGGCTCGAGACCTTGCTCGAGCTCGCCCGCCAGCAGGGGGTCGAGCTGCCGGCCGATACGCCGGAGGGGCTCCGCGAGCGCGTGTTCAAGGCCAGCTATCGCAACCTGGCCGAATACCTACAGGGCTTCGCCTACACCTGCGCGGTGCTGCAGGACGCCGAGGCCCTCGAGCGCGTGGCGTACGAGCTCGCGCAGGACAACCAGGCCGAGGGGGTGCGCTACATCGAGGTGCGCTTCGCTCCGCAGCTCCATGTGAACGCGAAGCTCTCGATCGCGGACGTGCTGGCCGCGGTCGACCGAGGGCTCGCTCACGCCCGGACGGAGTTCAACCGGCGACCCGAGGTGGCGGGGGGCATCGAGCCGCCCTTCGAGTACGGCATCATCGTCTGCGCCCTGCGCTTCTTCACCGAGCACTTCGGGCCGGCCTACGCGCAGCTCGTCGCCGCGCACGCCTACACGCCGCGCACGAAGATCTACTCGCTCGCGTCGCTCGAGCTGGCGCGGGCCGCGGTGGCGCTGCGCGACGAGCGCGGCTTGCAGATCGTGGGCTTCGATCTCGCCGGTCAGGAGAAGGGCTACCCGGCCGCCGACCACGTCGAGGCCTACGCCTTCGTGCACAAGCACTTCCTCGGCAAGACCGTGCACGCGGGCGAGGACTTCGGGCCCGAGTCGATCTTCCAGGCGCTGACGGACCTGCATGCGGATCGCATCGGGCACGGCACCTGGCTCCTCTCGCCCGATCGCATCTCCACGCCGGACATCCGCGAGCGCGAAGCCTACGTCGAGAGGCTGGCGCAGTACGTCGCCGATCGGCGCATCGCGATCGAGGTCTGTCTCACCTCGAACCAGCAGACGATCCCGGAGCTCTCCGATCTCAGCCGGCATCCGTTCCGGCGCTTCCGCGATCTGCGCCTCGCGACCACCATCTGCACCGACAACCGCCTCGTCTCCGACACCACGGTGACGGCCGAGGTGATGAAGGCGATCCGGGTGTTCGGCCTCGGGCTGAACGACTTGCGCGACGTGCTGATCTACGGATTCAAGCGCTCCTTCTACCCGCGCAGCTATCGCGAGAAGCGCGCTTACGTGCGGCGCGTCATCGACTACTTCGATGCCCTCGCGCCGGGGCCCAAGGGCGCGCCGCGCGGCACGTAGAGGAGCGCCGCTCGGCGCGAGTCGCGCGGCGGCGTCCCGCAGCTCTGGCGTCCCACCGACCGGGCCCAAACGACGGAGCCCGAGGTCTCTCGACCTCGGGCTCCGTCGTTCCGGCATCGCGCCTGAGAGGCGCTACGCGTGAGCTGCTCCGCGGCTCAGCGGATGTTGCCCAGCTCGCGTTGGAGATGGATGTAGGTCGCCCACCAGTGCCAGTAGCCGTGGTCGAGCGAGATCGTCCGCGTGCCATTGCTCCAGCGGTTGAACACCGTGCTCGAGCAGTCGAGGTAGCGCTGGCGCGGGTTGTAGCGGTAGGCCACCGCGAGGCTGCCCGGGATCCAGGACGAGAGGCCGGTCGGGTCGAAGTCGCCGAAGAAGCCGGGGTCCTCGACGCTGATGAACTTCGTGAAGTCCTGCTGCGCGTTCTTCCAGCATTGGTCGACCAGGTAGTCGGCCATCGTGCGGATCCAGGCCGGGGCGCGAGGGTCGTCGAACTGGCGGTGATAGCGGTGCAGCGCGTGGATCACGATCCCGATCTGCCACGGCGCGTCCCACCAGAAGCGATCGCTCTGCGACGTCGTCGCGTTGCTCCCCGGGACGCCGAGCGCGTTCGGATGCGGTGGCTGGCGGGTGACGTGCCCGTCGTTGCCGCTCGTGCCGCGCCCGCGGCTCCCTTCCCAGTTGCGGATGTAGAAGTCGATGCCCGCGCGCACCGAGGGCTCGCCCGTGGTCTCGTAGATCTGGCAGAGACCGCGCAAGGTCCACCCGAAGCCACGTGAGGCGAAGGGGGAGAAGCCCGGCTCGCGCACTTCGCGGAAGGTGAGCAGGCCCTGGCCCATGCGGCGCAGCGAGCGCTGCATCAACGGATGATTCGTCAGCAGGTAGTACTGGTAGAAGTCATCCGCGGTCATGTGCTCGTAGTCGTAGCCGTTCCACTCGTGCGTCGAGGTGTTGGTGATGCCGGCTCGGTAGCGATCGTACGCCGCGGGGATCGTGCTGCGCCCGAGGTCGTCCGGGTGCGCGTTCAAGTTGTAGTACGGTCCGCCGGTCCAGAGCAGCGCGCCGGGGTGCTGCGAGGCGACGAAGCCCTCGAACTGGAAGCGGCGCACGTCGGAGCTGTGCAGCGCCGAGCTCTCGTCCGGCAGGAAGAACGCTTCTTCGCCCGAGACGGCCCACTTGTCGAAGCGCATGAGCTTGTTGCGTGGGCTGCCGGTCGTGCCGGTCCACTGCACGTTCCACTGACCGCCGAAGGCGAGCCAGCCGTAGTTGTCTTCGCGCGAGAGCAGGCTCTGGGAGTCGCGCTCGAAGGTCGCGGCGATCGTCGGCCACTGCGACGGGGCCTCGTATGGAGTCGGGAGCACGCCCGAATCGCCCCAAGCCTGCGTGTGGAGGTAGTAGTCACCGCCGGCCCAGGGCCGCATCGGCTCCTGCTGCGCGAGGTTGAGCTGCGTGGTGCGATCGCCCCAAGAGGGAGCGAAGAAGTGCAGCGTCATCTCGTGGGTCTTCTGCATGAAGTCGGCGATCCAGTGATCCCCGGGGCGATCCTCGGGCCAGAGCGCGACCTCGATCCGGTCGGGAGCGCGCAGCGCGAGCGCCTTCTGGCAGTTCTGCCAGAAGTGACGCACGGAGCAGGTGAGCCCGAGACGCGAGTTCATGAGCGTCGTGACGCCGGGAGCGCGCAAGCCGCTCGCGCGGAGCTCGCGGTTCGATCCGTTGCGCGTGCGATAGAGCTCCCAGCCCGCGAGCCGGAGGTTCGCGTCGTGGTTCCGGAAGGTCGCGGCGTCCCCGTTGCCTTCCTGGTAGAGCGCGACGTACTGGCCCGCGCTCAGCGACTCGCGGAGCAGGCTGCCCTGGTCGTCGCGCGGGATGGCGTAGCTCACCGTGCCCGGCAGCTCGAGGTCGAGCACCAAGCGGTAGTCGGCGAAGGCGATGTTGCCCAGCGCGTTCTCGACGTAGTCGTTGCGCAGGCTGTGCGTGACCTTGACCTCCGACTTGCCGGCGTAGAAGTCGTACCACGTCGTGTAGCGCAGGAAGTCGCGGTCGATGCCGATGCCGGCCGTGCGCGGGCGATGGTGTCCATCCACGCGGATGCGCGTGCGCACCGAGCCCACTTCCTCGATCGTCACCGTCGGTCGATCGAACCGGGAGCTGTACGTGTTGCCGAGCGTGTCGCGGATCAAGGCCGCGCTCTCGCTCGACGGGCGGATCATCTCCTCGTCCGCGGCGAGCTCGCCGTCCGCGTTGGCGTCGATGAAGACGCTGTGGAACAAGCTGCCCGCCAGCTTCGAGAGCTGGAAGAGCGCGATCCCCGTGTCGATGCTGACCAGCGATGCCGTCTCGGTCACCCGCATGTTCGGGTCGTCGAACGCGCGCTGATCGCGGCGCATGAGGAAGTACTCGCGCGAGCTGCGGGCGTCCGCGCTGGCGTGGAAGTCGACGTGCACCCACTTCACCGGAGCGGTCGTGTCGAAGAGATCGCCCCAGCGCGCGGCGACGCGGAACTGCGCGCCGATCTGATTGCCGCGGTCGTCGACGAGCATCAGCTCGCGCGCGGGCTGGCGGATGATCTCCGTGCGCGCGAGCGGGACGCCGGCGACGACGGCTTCCTCGCTGCGCGAGACGCCGAGGCGATCGCGCACACGCAGGCGGATGCCCTCGTTCAGCGTGAGTCCTCCGGGAGGCGCACCGGGCGGCTGACCGATCGTGCGCATCACGATGTCGGTCGCAGCGCCGCTCTGATTCGCTCCGTCGAAGGAGATCCCGCGGAAGTACATCGTCGTGCCGGAGGTGAAGCTCGGCACGCGGAACTTCCACTCGTTGCGCTCGATGCGCGTCCAGACGCGGTACCACGTCTGCGGTACGGCGACATCGGTGTAGCGCACAGGCGTCGGCAGCGCGAGGAACTGGGGATCCAGCGCGATCACGACGTAGAAGTTGGTGTGTCCGCTCGGTGCGCGCTCGAGGGTGATCTCCCCGAGCGTTCCAGCCTCGAGCGGGCCGACATTCAAAAGGGGCGATTGGGCGTCCGCGGTGCTCGCCGCGAGAAGCGCGAAGGCCGCCGCACACAGGCGCTGCTTCGCGTTCGTTGCCAACCGGCCGTTGGAGCCAGGCCGCTTCATGCTCGTTCTCACTTCACTCGCCTCGATTCTCAGCCCCGAAGTGGGGCAGCCCGTAAGGGTCTGTTCTCGCATCTCGGCTCCAGCACGGACCTCTCTTGAGGTGGGTCATCTGAGGGGGAAACAATGTGCAGATCGATTCTTTGGGGGCGAATGCTGTGAGGCCTACGCCGGACGCAAGCCCTCGGAAACTTGTTCCGCTCCCTCGAAGGGAAGGGCGAAGATGCGCCGAAGGATCTCGGTGCGCTCTGCGCGCGGAGGAGCTCGATCGCACGCGTGGCACGCAGAGCAGAGGATCCGGGAGGCGAATGCGCGGACGCGCCACGCATGGCGCGGTGCGCTCGAGCCACGCTCGGGATCGCGCTCCTCGCGGCGACGTACGTCGCTTGGCGTGATGCGCATCCCGGGCTCTATGGCGATGGCCCGCTCTTCGTAGAGCTCTGGCGCCAATCGATCTGGGTCCAAGCGCATTTCTTGCTCCTGCCGCTCGCGATCGCCTGGCGGGCGTTGCTCTCGCCGTTCTTCGCGCTCGACCGCGCTCAGGCCATCCGCGCCATCTCCGGCCTCGGCTGCGTCGTCGGCGCGGGAGCGGCGCAGCTCGCGTCGGCGCGGCTCGCCGGTCCGCTCGCGGCGCTGGGGGGGACGCTCGTGCTCCTCGCCACGCCCGCGCTGCGTTTCTACGCGGGCGCCGTCGAGGTCCATGCGCTGGCCTTCGGCTGCGTCGCCATCGCTTGCGCTTGGATCCTCGCGCCGCAGCCGTCGCGCCGACGCGCGCGCGTGGCCTTGGCCTGCGGCGCGATGCTCTGCGCGGCGACGCACGTCACGCTGCTCTCGGCGGCGCTGCCGCTCCTGCTCTTGCACGTCGACGCCGAGCGCTCCGTCGGACGAGCCTCGAGCTGTCGCGAGGTGCTCGGCTCCGCGCTCGTTGCGGGGGCCGCGCTGCTCGCGCTCGTCGGGCTCGTGCTCGCGCTGGATCGGCTCGGAGCGCCGGAGGCCTTCGCGGAGTACTCCGCGATCGAGCAGTACCGCAAGGCGATGGTCGCTTGGAACGAGCGGATCCCGCGACCCGAGCTCGCGAGCCTCGCCGTGCTCGAGGTGCTCGCACCGCTCGGCGTGCTGCCGTGGCTCGCGCTGTCGGGGCTCGTCGTGCTCGCGCGCACGCGCCCTTGGCTCGCCGCCAGCGGTCTCGCCTGGTTCGCGCTGCTCGGCGCGGCCGCGCTGAAGGTCGGCGCGCGGGAGCACGGAGCGTACGTGCTGCCCGCCGCCGTCGCGCTGAGCTGCGCGGCGGCGGTGTCGCTGCAGAGCGCTGCCCGGGCTCGCTCCTTCGCGCCAGGCGGGCTGCTCGCGCTGGTGCTGCTCGTCCACGCGCTGGCTCTCCGCGCGTGGGCGGGCGAGCACGGGTTGCGCGAGGCCGCGAGCGCTGCCATCGGTCCTTGGCCGATCACGCGTGCGGAGCTCGGGCTCGGAGCCCCCGGGATGCTCGACTCCATCGCCGGGAGCGCGCCAGCGTGGCTGTGGTGGGGGATGGCGTTGCTCGCGGGCCTTGGCGGTGGCGCGCTCGCGAGCGTCGCGGTGCCGAGGCCTTCGCGCGCGCGCGGCGCGGCGGTCGCGCTGCTCGCGCTCGGCGCCTTGGTCTTGCAGGTCGGCGCGAGCGAGGCCGCGCGCGGGCGCTGGCCGGTGCTGTGGCGGCAGGAGCTCGTCGACGTCGCGACCTTCGTGCGCGCGCAGGCCGCGGCCGAGGACGAGATCGTGGCCTTCGCGCCGAACCCGGAGACCAAGTGGACGATGGAGCACTTCCTCGCGCGCGAGTGGCTCGATCTGGGTGATCTCGATGGCGCGGCCTCTCCCGCGCGGGCGACGTGGGTCGCGGAGGCCGAGCGGCGCCTCGCTCGCGCGCGCGAGCGCGGCGCGCACGCCTGGCTGCCGGACGACGCCCTCGCGGCGCTGCTCTTCGATGCTGCGCGCCGGCCGCACGCGCTCGCCGTCGTGCAGCGCTGGCTGCAGCAGGAGCTCGTGACGCGCTTGCCTCCGCGCTTGCCGTTCACCGAGGCCTTCCTTCGCGAGGCGCTGCCGCCGCTGCGCTGAGTCGGTGACGCTGCGGTCTCTCGTGCGTCTTCGAGGCGTTCTTCGTCTCGAGGTGCGGCGATGGGGTTCTTCATGGGCGAGCTGCTGCTCGCCACGGCTTGGGTCTTCCTCGGCGATCCGTCGCGCGGCGAGGTGCGCGTGTGGTCGGGCTCCTCGGCGTCGGCGCCGCGCGTGCTCGAGGGGCTCGTCGAGCTGCGGGCGCTCGGAGCGGATCGGGAGCGCGGCGTGTGGGTGGCGCACGGGGCGCATGGCCGGGAGATCGTGCGCGCGGAGCTCGTCCCCGCGCTGCTCGCGCCGCGGGTCGCCCGCGTGCAGCGCCTCGCGCTCGCGTCGGGTGTTCGCGCGCTCGCCGCAGGCTCCGGACCGAGCTGCGTCGCGCTGGTGGAGTCGGGAGCGCTCGTGCTCGTGCGAGCGAGCGCACGCGGTCTCGAGCTGGGAGCGGAGGAGGCGTGGCCGCCGCTGCACGCGGTGGCGGCGGATGCGCGCGGCGCGCTGTTGCTCTCCGACGTGGATGGCGGGCTCTATCGCGCGGAGAGCAGCGACCTGCGTTTCGCCAGCGCGGTGCGAGTCGCGGCGCCCGGCGTGCCCATCGAGGCGATCGCCTGGTGCTCCGCGCGCTCTGCCTGGCTCGCCGTGGAATCCGGCGCGGGGCATCTGCGCTGTCTCGCGCCCGATGGCTCGGAGCGCCTTCGGCTCGCGCTGCCGTTTCCCGCCATCGCCGCGGCGGGAAGCTCGTCGCGGCTCTGGGTCGCCTCCGCGAGCGAGAACTTCGTCGCCTCGATCGACCTCGCGGCGGGTATCCCGCGCTGGCGCGCCGAGGAGGTGCCGCCTGGGGATCTGGGCCACGTCTTCGCGCGCGGCTCGCGCCTCGTCGCCGTGGGGAGCACGCGCTGGTCGTGGCGACGCCGCGGCGCCTGGCTCGCCGGCGCCGGCGGCCCGGGCCTGCTCGCCGTCGAGCGCCCGCGCTGATCGCGCCGCTCTTCGGTCCTGGAAATGCGCGAGGCGCGTCGCTCGGATGAGCGACGCGCCTCGCAGCGCACAAGAGCGGAGGCGCGAGAGCGCCGAGTTACTCGGCGTCCTTCTCGTCGTGCTTCCAGAAGAGGTTCTTGCCGCTTCCGACTTCGCGCGGCTGGTAGCCGGCCTTGTCGAAGTACCACGGGATCGCGGCGTTGCGGCCGACTTCCTTCGCGCTGTTCACTTCGTAGAAGCGCCCGAAGCCGCGGGGGCCGACCGGGATGTTCGCGCGCACGAAGAAGTCGCCGAGGAACACGAGAGCGCCCGTCATGTGGCGGAGCGGGCGGGTGAAGCCGTGCTCCGAGCGCGAGTACTCACCGTCGTAGTCGCTGCGGTCCTCGTAGAGCTCCTGGTTATTGGGGTGGCGATTCCACACCACGTCGTACACGTCGGCGCTCGAGTCGAAGACGGAGTCGAACGGATTGACGACGAAGGAATCCCAGAGCCAAGAGCCGGGCAGCACGACCGGGCACACGATGATGTTCGTGACGAAGGTGCCCGTCTGCACGGCGGAGCTGCCCTCCGTCTCGTACGGCTCGCAGAAGAGCATGTCGAACGCCCACTCGGTGGTCTGTCGACGCTCGGGGTGCAGCGGGGTGAAGACGCACGAAGCGGCGAGGACGAGAGGGGCCACGGCCAGCATCAAGCGCGTCGAGACCAGTCGCATCATGGGTTCGCTCCAGAGTGCTGCTCGAGTCAGGCGCCGCGCGCGTCCGCGCGAAGGGATGCGCTGCGCGTGCGACGGTGCTCGGCGGTGAGGTCATCCCTGCGGCGGGGGCAGGGCGAGCGCATCGTAGCGGGCCCTCCGGACGATTTCTACAACCAGGAAGGCCGATCCGGCGCGGGCTCCTCGGTCGCGGCGATCTTCGCAAAAAACTGTAGGCAGCCCCGAGGCCGTTCCTAAGATACCGCCCACTTCAGGCACCCCTGCCGCCCCCCGCGCGCCCGCCAGCGCCAGAGACGGAGCAGCGGGCTCTCGGCACTCGAGCGAGCGGCGATGGCGCCGCAGCTCGCACGTCGAGGGCCCAGGCTCTTCTCTCTCGCGCTCGATCGCAGTCGAGCGCGCGGGCCGGTCGTGCCCGAGGTCGCTCGCGCAGCACGTCTTGTTGCGCGGCACAGCCTTGCGGGCCCGTCGGCCTCGGAGGCTCCGCCGCGCCGTCCCGTCGACACACGAGGATCGAGATGAAGAAGTTCTGGCTCGCCCCGATGGGTGCCCAGCGTTCCCTGCTGAGTTTCCTGTCTCCGGGTCTCCTGGCCTGTAGCGCCGCTCTCTCCGCTGCGGCTCTGCTGGGCGGGTGCCGCGTCTACGACTACGACCAGGTCGAGCTCTCGCAGCAGTACCAGACCGTCGCCGATGTGAAGCGCGACTGGTCGTACACGGACCGGCTCTACGTCTCCTGCAAGGACGTGTGCTGGGACCTGCTGGATATCGTCTCCGTCGACACGAGCTGGGGCGATGGCATGATCGCCAACGTGCACTTCACGCGGCTCGCGAACGCCGGCCTCGGCTGGTTCGACGGTCTGCGCGTCGGCTGGGATCAGCGCGCCTCGGGTACTTGGGCCGAGCGCGGCTACGAGTACGGCGTCGGTCCGTTCTACTGGAAGAACAAGACCAAGGAGCCCGTGTACGGCAACCGCCTCCTCTTCGAGCGCGGCTATTCGTACAACGGCTTCGAGCTCGACAAGAACAACGTCGATGGCGAGACCCTCGACTTCGGTGCGCGTCTGCACGTCGCCTACGTCGGCGCGAGCGTCGACGTGAGCCCGAAGGAAGTCGTCGACCTCTTCGCCTCGGTGGGCGGCTTCGCCTACACCCTCGTGCTCTGGCCGTTCAGCGCGATCTACGACCTCGATCCGCCGGAGATCGATCTCTCCGACGACAACGAGCTGAGCCGCATCCGCAAGGACCTCGGCACGCTCTCGGGCCAGGTCTACCAGCCCTCGACGCCGTTCCTCGAGCGCACCGGCCGCAGCCTGCCGCCGAAGCGCGCCGAAGGTCATGCGACCGAGTCCGAGCTCTCGACTTCGCACGAGTCGATGCACTGAGTTCTCGAGAACGGATGCCTTGAGCGCTCCGCTCGACGGTGCATCCATGCGAGCGGCGGGGAACGCGAGCGCGTTCCCCGCCGCTCGCATTTTGTCGCGGAAGCTTTCTACGCCCGAGCCTGAAGCCGCCCGGGAGCGCGGCGCGATCCTCGCCGCCGAGGAGCGCGCCTGCGCGCCTCCTTCCTCGATCCCGTTCAGCCGTCCGCGCGTGCGAAGCGCAAGACCGGGAAATGGCCGCGCTCCTCGTGGGCTTCGAGGGCGATGGCACCGCCCATGTGATCGAGGAAGCGCCGGGCGATCGTCAGCCCCAGTCCGCTGCCCTGATCCTCGGTGGTGAAGAAGGGCGCGAGCGCGCGCTCGGCATCCGCTGCCGGGATGCCCTCGCCGGAGTGCAATACACGCACTTCGACCCCGCCCTCGACGGGAGTGAAGAGGGTCCGAACCACCGCTGGAGCGCTGCTCCGCAGCGCGTGTGCCGCCGCGTTCTGCAGGACTTCGGTGGCGACAGCCGCGGCGAGCTCGCGCTGTCCGCGCACGCGCGGCAGAGGACGCTCCGCTGGCTCGAAGCGGAACTCGATCGGCGCGCTCGATCTGCGCCGCGTCGTTTCCGCGACGTGCTGGAAGACCTCCAGCGGATCGATGGCCTCCACTTCGGTGGGCAAGGGGCTCGAGAGCTCGAGGAGGCGCTCCGTCGTGCTCTCGATGCGCTTCATCTCGCGCTCGAGGCGCCGCACCCAGGTGCGCGCCGAGGGATCGCGCTCGAGCTGATCGGCGAGCAGCGCCACGATCTGCTCCAGCGTGCTGAGGCGATTGCGCAGGAAGTGGTTGTAGTCGCGCAGGAGCCGGTGGATCGACGCATCGGCCGGCACGCCTCCGCTCGCGTCGCTTGGAGCGAGGATCGAGCTCTCGAGCGCGATCAGCTCGGCCAGCGAGAAGAGGCTCGCGCCGGCGCGAGCGGCCGCCGCGAGGACGGTGCGCTCGCGTTGGTCGCAATGGACGAGGATGCGCCGCGGACCACCGCTGCTCCCGAGACGGCCGAGGCAGCGCACGATCTCCGCGGCGTCGAGGCCGAGCAGGAGGACGACCGTGTCGGGCCCCGGCAGGTGGATGCGCTGGAGCTCTTCCGGAGGTCGGACCGAGGGCACGAGGGGCTGGCACAGCGCCTGGAGGCGCGCGAGCAGCGGCGCGCACTCCGCGGAAGGCCGACCGAGGATGAGAGGCAGGGTGCGCACGAGAGAACTCGCTGGATCCGCGCGCAGCATAGCGGTTGCAGCGCCGCCTTCCACAACCCGCCGTGCCGCGTCGTCGTGGAACTCGTCGCACGCGCTCCGTAGCATGCGCCCCCCCGCGCCGCAGGTGGAATCCATGCTCGAGGACATCGACCGCATCCTGATCGACGAGGAGACGATCCGCCGTGAGCTGCGCCGTCTCGCGGCCGAGCTGGTGAAATCCTTCAAGGGGCGCGATCTGCTGGTCGTGGCGGTGCTGAAAGGCTCCTGCGTTTTCGCGTCCGATCTGATCCGCTTGCTTCCTCTGCCGCTGTCGCTCGAGTTTCTCGCCGCCAGCTCCTATGGAGACGGCACGGAATCGCGCGGCACCGTCAGCCTGCGCTTCTTCTCGGACGACCTCCGTCTCGCCGGCCGATCGATCCTCCTCGTCGACGACATCCTCGACACGGGGCGTACGCTGAAAGCCGTGAAGGATCGTCTGCTCGAGATGGGCGTGGATGCCGTGAAGACCTGCGTCTTCCTCGACAAGGCCGCACGGCGCGCCGTCGATCTGCAAGCCGACTTCCGCTGCTTCGAAGTGGAGGACGTGTTCGTCGTCGGCTACGGGCTCGACTACGCCGGCCGCTACCGCAACCTGCCCTACATCGCTTCGCTGCGCCCCGAGGTCTACGGGGGCACGTCCGAGAACCCTGCATGAGCGATCAAGAAGCTCCCGCGCTGCGCGTGCGCGGACTGTACAAGTTCCAGCGCGAGCGCAGCCGTGAGGTCGCGATCCTGAAGGACATCTCCTTCGAGCTCCCGCGCGGTCGCTTCCTCGCCATCATGGGCCCTTCGGGCTCGGGCAAGACGACGCTGCTCCACCTGCTCGGCGGCCTCGAGACGCCATCGGCCGGCGCGGTGGAGATCGACGGGAAGGACTTGGCCGGGCTCGGCGAGCGGAAGCGAGCGCTCTTGCGGCGCGAAGCCGTGGGCTTCGTGTTCCAGTTCTTCCACCTCGTGCCGAACCTGAGCGTGCGCGAGAACGTGGCGCTGCCGCTGCGCATCCGGGGCCAGAGCGGTCGCAGCGTCGTCGAGCGCGTCGATGCGCTCCTCGCACAGTTCGGGCTCGTCGCCCAGGCCGACCTGCTGCCGCCGCAGCTCAGCGGCGGCGAGATGCAGCGCGTCGGCGTGGCGCGCGCCGTGATCGGAGAGCCGAAGCTCCTGCTCGCCGACGAGCCCACCGGCAATCTCGCGACAGGCCAGGGAGAAGAGGTGCTGCGCTGGCTGCGGCGACTCCACGCCGAGCATGGCCAGAGCATCGTGCTCGTCACCCACAACCCGCGCGACGCGGCCTATGCGGACGAGGTCCGCTTCCTCGTCGATGGCGCGCTGCTCGCCGAGCCGCGCCTCACCGGCGCGGACGTCGATGCGGCGAAGATCCACGCCTGCCTCCGCGATCTGAAGATCTGAGGAGCGCCGAACCATGCTCGCTCTCCGCTTGGTCGGCGCCTATCTGCGCGCTCAACCTCTGCGCGTTCTCCTCGCGGTGCTCGGCATCGCTCTCGGAGTCGCGACGGTGGTCGCGATCTTCACCCTCGACGCAAACACCGTCGCGGCGCGCCTGGAAGCGCGCGCGGGCGACGAGGTGCGTGCCGATCTGCAGGCGACGCTCAGCGCGACGGCGGGGAAGCCCGATCCCGAGTCGCGCGCCGCGCTGGTCGCGCTGCCCGGCGTCGCGCGCGTGGGCACGGCCGGGTTCACCCAAGCCGAAGCGCGAGCTGCCGGTGCCTCCGGACCGAAGGCGGCGCTCGAGCTGATCGGCATCAGCGGCGCGGTGGAGGCCTTCGGCGCGTTCGATCTCTCGGCGGGGGGCTCTTGGGGCGAGACGTGGAGCGCGCCGCCGCGCGCGCTGCCGCCGCTGCTCGTCAGCGAAGAGCTCGCGCGCGAGCGCGGGTGGGGGCTCGGCACCGTGCTGGAGCTCGAGGCGCCGCCGGTCTCGCTGGATCCCGTGCGGCGCTGCGAGGACGGCCGTTGGGTCGAGGAACGGTCGGCGGGGGCCGCCGTAGCGCGAGCGCGGCCGCCCGCGGTGGTGTTCGAGATCGCGGGCTTGCTCCGGCGTTTCCGCCTCGGCGCGCGCGCCGCGGGACGCGTCGCCATCGCTCCGCTCGAAGAGGCCGCGCGGGTGCGCGGAGTGCCCGCGCTGGATCGCGTGATCTGGATCCAGCGCCGCGCCGGCGTCGATCTGGCGGAGCTGCGAGCCGCCGTGCGCGCCGCGTTGCCGAATGCCGCCGTCGACTCCGCGGTGACGGCGGCCATCGGCGAAGAGCCCGATGAGCGCGCTTTCCGCAACGGGGTCCGCGTCGCCGGCGTGCTTGCGCTCGTGCTCGGCCTCTTCGTCATCTTCCACGCGCTCTCGATCGCGCTGCTGCAGCGCATGCGCACGATCGCGATCCTGATCGCGCTCGGGTTGACGCGCGGCGCGATCGCGCGGCTGTTCCTGCTCGAGGCGACGCTGATCGCCGGCGTCGGCGCGGCGCTCGGCGCGCTGCTCGGGCTGCTGCTCGCGAAGGGGCTGCTCGTCTCGGGTCTCACGACCCTCGGCGTCGTCGAGGGCGGCGTGCAGCTCTTCGTCGTGCCGTGGCGGCAGGTGCTGACGCTCGCGCTGCTCGGTTTCGCGCTCGCGCTGGCCGGAGCCGCGCATCCGCTCTGGCGCTCGAGGAGCTGGAGCCCGGATCTCATCCTGCGCACCCGCGATCTGCCCGCGGGCCGCGGCGTCTTCGAGCGCGTCGATCTCTTCTTCGCGGCGGTGCTGCTGGTCTGCATCCCGCTGGTCTACTTCTTCACCATCGAGGTGATCGGGCGCGATGCCGAGCGCGTGCTCGTCGTCTTCCTCGGCGGGCTCGCAGCCTTCGCGCTGATCCTCGCCTCGCTGCACTTGGCGCCTGGGCTGCTCGGCGCCTTGATCCGGCTGGCGCTCTGGCCCGCTCGGCGCATCCTGCCCCTCGAGGCCGAGCTGGTGAGCCGGAGCATGTCCGGGCTCTTCGGACGCGTCGTCGTCGGAGTCGGCGGGCTCGCGCTGGTGGCCGCCGCGCTCGTCGCGCTGCGCGGGATGACCGACAGCCTCCGCGGAGAGGTGCGCGCGTTCGCGGACGCGGCGCTGCGCGCCAAGCTCTTCGTCACGCTCGTGCCGCGCGATGAGCAGGATCCGCGGTCGATCGCCGACTTCCGCGATCGCCCGCTGGAGGGCGAGTGGCTGCGCACGTGGTGCGCGGCGCAGCCGGAGGTCGTGGGTTACGAGCTCGCTTCGCTGCGACTCGATGCGCCGTTCCCGATCCGCGCGCTCCCCCCCGAGCAGGCGCGCTGGGGGTTGCTCGCCGAGCGAGCCGACCTGCGCGAGCGCTTCGCCGATCCGCGGCAGCCAGGGCTGCTCATCTCGCGGCGCCTCGCGGCCTTCGAGCCCGAGCTGCTGCGGCGCGGCACGATCGCGCTGCCCGCGCGCACGCGCAGCGGCGCCATCGAGGTGCGCGTGCTGGGCGTCTGCGACGATTACGGGATCTTCCAGACCGAGCGCAGCTTCGGAGTGATCGCGCCGGAGTTCTTCCGGCTCTTCCAATGCATGGATCCGGAGCAGATCTCGGCGTTCACGCTGAAGCTGCGCTCGGGCGCCGAGGCCGCCGCCGTCGTGCAGCGCCTCGAGAGCGAGCTCGGCGCGCGCTTCGGCGTGCGCTGGAAGACCGGCGAGGAGAAGCTCGCGTTCGAGCTCGCCGACATCGATCGCGACTTCTTCCTCTTCGATGTGATCCTCGCGCTGGTCGCGATCCTGGCCGGGCTCGGGCTGCTGCATTCGCTCTGGATCGCCGCGCTGGAGCGCCTCCGCGAGATCGCGATCCTGAAGGCCGTGGGCTTCACCCCGGGGCAGGTGCGGGTCCTCTTCGGGCTGGAAGCCCTGACCACGGGGGCGCTGGGCGGGATCTTCGGGGTCCTGCTCGGCGTGCCGCTGCTCTGGCTCGTGATCCGCGGTCTCCGCGCGCTCTCGGGGCTGGATCTGCCCTTCGTGTTGCCGTGGACTTGGATGGCCGTCGCTGCGCTGCTCAGCGCGTTGCTCGGCCTCGCCGCGGGCCTCTTGCCGGCATGGCGCGCCTCGCGGCTCGAGCCCGCTCCGCAGCTCCGCGGCGAGTAGTCGGGGCGCGGCTCGGAATGCTACAGTGCAGGTTTGCAGCACCATCTCCGAGAACCCGCGATGACCGTCGAGTACCTGCCCGTGGAAGTGGAAGATCGCGGGCTGCCCCTCGATGAATTCCTCGCGGCGCAGTTCCCGCGCTGGACGAAGGGCTATCTCCGCGGACTGATCCGCGAGGGCCTGGTCAGCATCGACGGGCAGCCCGAGATCGTGGCCTCGACGCGCCTGCATTCGAACGCCCTGATCGGCATCGATCTACCCGAAGAGGAAGTCGCGCGGCCGCAGATCCGCTCGTCGGCGCTGCCCGAGATCCGCGTCCTCTACGAGGACGACGCGATCTGGGTGATCGACAAGCCCGCCGGCATCGCCGTCGAGCCCGAGCGCTGGGATCGAGAAGGCGCGCATATCGCCGGCGCGGTGCTCGACCATCTCGAGCGCGGCGTCGCCGCTGGGGAGCGCCTGCCGTTCCGTCCGCGCGTCGTGCATCGCATCGACAAGGGCACGTCCGGGGTCCTGTGCTTCGCGAAGAACTTGGAGGCCGAGCGCGCGCTGCGCTCGCAGTTCGAGGAGGGCTCGGTCTCGAAGCGCTATCTCGCGCTGGTCGAGGGCGAGGTCCCACCGGAGGGCGGCACGGTCGATCTCCCGATCGGCCCCGACGCGAAGAAGGACGGCAAGATGCGCGTGGATCGCAGCGGCACGGGTAAACGCGCTCATACGCGCTACGAGCTCGCGCGAGCCTATCGCGGCTTCTCGCTCGTCGGAGCCTTCCCGAAGACGGGGCGCACGCATCAGATCCGCGTACACCTCGCGGCGCGCGGTTTCCCGTTGCTCGTCGATCCGCTCTACGGCCGGCGCGAGGAGCTCTTGCTCTCCGAGTTCAAGCCCGGCTACGTATCCTCCAAGCGACACAAGGAGCGCCCGCTCATCGCGCGCCTCACCCTGCATGCCGCGAGTCTCGCGCTGCGCTCGCCGGCGGCGGGCGAAGTCGTGATCGAGTGCGCTCCGCCGAAGGACTTCGCCGCGACGATGACGCAGCTCCAGCGCTGGAGGGGACGTTGATCCGCTTCAAGTACCGCCCCGGGGACTTCCTCGTGCGCGAGGTCTACGACCGCGCGCGCATCGGCGACAGCGGGCCGTACGCGATCTACGAGCTCACGAAGGTGAAGCGCTCGACGCTCGAGGCTGCGACGCGTCTCGCGGAGGCCGCGCACGTCTCCCCCTCGGAGGTCTCGTTCGCGGGGCTGAAGGATCGCCAAGGGCGCACGACGCAGCTCGTCTCCGTGCGCACCTCGCGACGCCTCGAGCTGCGCGAGCCCGGCTTCGAGCTGCGCTGGCTCGGGCGCTCCGAATCGCCCGTGGATGCGAGCTGGAACGCGGCGAACCGCTTCGAGATCGTCGTGCGCGGCTTGAAGGATCTGGACCTCGAGCGCTTCCATCGCAACCTCGCCGAGGTCGAGGTGCAGGGCCTGCCCAACTACTTCGACGACCAGCGCTTCGGCTGCCTCCGCCACGGGCAGGGGCTCATCGTCCGCGCGCTCCTCGACGGTCGAGCGGAGGAGGCGCTCCAGCGCGTGATCGCTTCTCCTTCGCGCTTCGACGGCGAGCAGGAAGGCGCCGCGAAGGCGTTGCTCCGGCGACGCTGGGGCGAGTGGAGTGCCTGCAAGCCGCTCGCGCGTCGCCTCGGGCGCTACCTCGGAGTCTTCGAGCATCTGGAGCGCGCGCCGCAGGATTTCCTCGGCGCGTTCCGGCACGTCGCGCATCGCGAGCGCTTGATCCACCTCTACGCGTATCAGAGCTTCCTCTGGAACCGCACGGTGGCGGCCTGGCTGCGCGCGCGCCACGGCGAGGACACGCTCTTCATCGACACCGACATGGGGGCACTCCCGGTCTGGGGCGAGCTCTCGAACGAGGAGCGCTCACTCTTCGAACGCACGACGCTGCCGCTGCTCGACTCGCGCTATCGCCCGAGCGATCCCGCGATCCGCTCCGCGCTGCTCGAGGTCCTGCGCGCAGAGCGCGTGCGCCCGAGCGAGCTCGAAGGCCCGGATCTCGCGGGCTTCCAGTTCAAGTACCAGGAGCGCGCGCTGCTGCTGCGGCCGGCGAAGCTGCGCATCGCGCGGCCGCGCCGCGACGAATCCGAGGACGGGGCGCTCAAGGTCGGCCTCGAGTTCGAGCTGCCGCGCGGCGCCTACGCGACCTTGGTGCTGAAGCGGCTCTTCCTCGCCAACAAGCGCGGCAAGCTCGCCTCTCGCCCCGAAGAGGAGCGCAAGATCCCGCAGGCCAAGTGGTCCAGCGGAGCCGCGAATCGCGAGCTGCGCCCATGGGAAGGGCGCGAGCGCAGGCCGATGCGTCGCGATGGAGGCGGACCGATGCGCCGCGAGGGCGGCGGACCGCCGCGGCGCGACGGAGATCGATTCCCTGGTCGAGATCGCGGTCCGGAGCGGCCGCGCGGAGGGCGAACGTGAGCGAACGGTGCGTCGGCGTGATCGGCGGTTCGGGTCTCTACGAGATGGAAGGTTTCGCCGAGCTGCGCGAAGTGCGCGTTCGGACGCCGTTCGGCGATCCGTCGGATGCGATCCTCTGCGGCGAGCTGCGCGCGCCGCAGGGCAACGTGCGCCTCGCGTTCCTCCCGCGGCACGGGCGCGGGCATCGCTACTCTCCCTCGACGATCCCGTACCGCGCGAACCTCTGGGCGCTGAAGAGCCTGGGCTGCACCGAGATCCTCTCGGTGAGCGCCGTGGGCTCGATGCGCGAGGACCTGCACCCTGGCGACTTCGTCATCGTCGACCAGTTCTTCGATCGCACGATGGGGCGAGCTTCGACCTTCTTCGGCACGGGGCTCGTCGCGCACGTGATGTTCGCGGACCCGCTCTGCAAGGAGCTCGGCGATCTCCTCTACGAGCAGGGGCGCGCGCTCTCGATCCCGATCCACCGCGGCGGGACCTACCTCTGCATGGAAGGTCCGGCGTTCTCGACGCGGGCCGAGTCGCGGATCTACCGGCAGTGGGGCGTCGATGTGATCGGCATGACGAACCTCACCGAGGCCAAGCTCGCGCGCGAGGCCGAGATCTCCTATGCGACGATCGCCATGGTCACCGACTACGACTGCTGGCACGAGGAGCACGACGCGGTGACGGTCGACGCGGTGGTCGCGGTGATGCGCTCCAACGTCGGCAAGGCGAAGGCGCTCCTCGCCGCGACGGCGCCACGGCTCGCGCAGCCGCTGGCCTGCGCCTGCAAGGACGCGCTGAAGAGCGCGATCATGACCCATCGCGAGGCGATCGATCCCGCGATGGCCGAGGCTCTGCGGCCCATCGTCGGGCGCTACCTCGGGGGCTGAATTGCGGCGCGCCGCCGCCGTGGCGCGCGACGTTCCGGAGCCCTATCCTGCTGCGCTCCCCTGACCGGAGCTCCTCGCCATGGGTCGTCCGTTCTCCCGCCGTCACTTCCTGCTCTCCTCCGGAGCCGTCGCTTCGGCCGGGGTGATCGCCGCGCGTCCCCGCGGAGGCTCTTCTGAGGATCCGGGCGTCGTCGTCGTGGCTAGCGACAACGGCCTCGCGGCCGTGGAGCGCGCCTACGAGCTCGCGCTCGCGGGAACGCTCCCCGTGGATGCTGCCGTGGCCGGCGTGTCGCTGGTCGAAGCCGATCCCGCCGATCAGACCGTCGGCCTCGGCGGCTTGCCGAACGAAGATGGCGTCGTCGAGCTCGATGCGAGCGTGATGTGCGGCCCGACCTATCGCGCCGGCGCCGTGGCCTCGCTGCGGAACATCATGCATCCGTCGCAGGTGGCGCTGACCGTGATGCGTCGCACCGATCACGTGCTTCTCGTCGGCGAAGGCGCGCTGCGCTTCGCGAAGCAGCATGGGTTCCGCGAGCAGGAGCTGCTCACGGAGGCCTCGCGCCTCGAGTGGCTGCGCTGGAAGGAGTCGCTGAGCAGCGAGGACGATCGCCTGACTCCCGAGCAGGCCGAAGCGGGATTCTCCGGCGTTGGGGGAGGGGGCGGCAAGCGCGACAAGCGCGAGACGGGCACGATCAACCTCTGCGTGCGCAATGCCGCGGGCGATCTCGGGGGCTGCACGACGACGAGCGGCCTCGCGTGGAAGATCCCGGGACGCGTGGGCGATTCCCCGCTGATCGGCGCCGGGCTCTACGTGGACAACGAGGTCGGCGCGGCGGGCTCTACGGGCCGCGGCGAGGCGACGATCCTCTCCTGCGGCGCGCACACCGTGGTCGAGCTGATGCGCGGCGGGCTGCACCCGAAGGACGCCTGCCTCGAGGTGCTTCGCCGGATCGCGACGCGCACGAAGCAGCGCCACCTGCTCCGCGAGGACGGGCGCGTGGCCTTCAACTTGAATCTCTACGCCGTGAGCAAGGCCGGCGCCTTCGGCGCGGCCTGCCTGTACGGACCCCATCGCTACGCCGTCGCGACGAAGGACGGCGTGCGCCACGAGGACGAGGCGGCGCTCTACGAGCGCTGAGCCTCCGCCAGGGAAGCAACCCCACGATGAGCGAGAAACCCGTCGATCCGCGCGTGCAGGAGCTCCGCCGCCGCCGCGAAGAAGCGCTGAAGGGTGGAGGCGAGGCGCGCATCGCGCAGCAGCACGCGAAGGGCAAGCTCACCGCGCGCGAGCGCATCGAGCTCTTGCTCGACGAAGGATCGTTCCACGAGCTGGACCGCTTCGTCGCGCATCGCTGCCACGACTTCGACATGCAGAAGCAGAAGTTCGCGACCGACGGCGTGGTCACCGGGCACGGCACGATCCACGGCCGGCCGGTCTACGTCTTCTCGCAGGACTTCACCATCTTCGGCGGCTCGCTCTCGGAGGCGCACTCCGAGAAGATCTGCAAGATCATGGACATGGCGACGAAGGTCGGCGTGCCCGTGATCGGGATGAACGACTCCGGCGGCGCGCGCATCCAGGAGGGCGTGGTCAGCCTCGGCGCCTACGCCGATCTCTTCCTCCGCAACACGCTGGCCTCCGGCGTCGTGCCGCAGATCTCGGCGATCCTCGGCCCCTGCGCCGGCGGCGCGGTCTACTCGCCCGCCATCACCGACTTCGTGTACATGGTCGAGGGCACGAGCTACATGCACATCACCGGCCCCGATGTCGTGAAGACCGTCACGCACGAGGAGGTGAGCTCGGAGGATCTCGGCGGCGCGCGTGTGCACATGGAGAAGAGCGGGGTCTCGCACTTCACGTGCCGCGACGACCGCGAGTGCTTGGCGCGCATCCGGCAGCTCATGTCCTACCTGCCGCAGAACAACGCGGAGGAGGCGCCGCGCGTCGCGACCGAGGATCCCGCGGAGCGCATGGACCCCGAGCTCGACACGCTGGTGCCGCTCGAGCCGAACAAGCCCTACGACATGCTCGCGGTGATCCGCCGCATCGTCGACGACGGCGAGTTCTTCGAGGTGCAGGCGGGGTTCGCGCGGAACATCGTGATCGGCTTCGCACGCATCGGCGGGCGCAGCGTGGGCATCGTCGGCAATCAGCCCGCGGTGCTCGCCGGCTGTCTCGACATCGACGCCAGCACGAAGGCCGGGCGCTTCGTGCGCTTCTGCGACGCGTTCAATCTGCCGATCGTCACTTTCGAGGACGTGCCGGGCTTCCTCCCGGGGACGCTGCAGGAGCACGACGGCATCATCCGCCATGGCGCGAAGCTGCTCTACGCGTACTGCGAGGCGACGGTGCCGAAGCTCACCGTGATCACCCGGAAGGCCTACGGCGGCGCCTACGACGTCATGGCCTCGAAGCACATCCGCTCCGATTACAACCTGGCCTGGGCCGGCGCCGAGATCGCCGTGATGGGGGCCGAAGGCGCGGCGAAGATCATCCATCGCCGCGAGATCCAGGAGGCCGCCGATCCGGCCAAGAAGGAGCAGGAGAAGATCGCCGAGTACCGCGCGAAGTTCAGCAACCCGTACCAGGCGGCGGAGCGCGGCTACGTGGACGACGTGATCGAGCCGCGCGAGACGCGGCCGCGGCTCATCGCCGCGCTGCAGCTCCTGCGGGCGAAGCGCGATACGCACTACCCGAAGAAGCACGGCAACATCCCGCTGTGAGCGAGCACGACACCGGCGGCGCCTCGCGGCGCTTTGCTCGGGCGGTGGATCAGCTCCGCCGCTCGTGCTGGAGCGCCTTGCTAGCGACCGCCGCCGTTTGCGCGCTGCTCGGGTGGCAGACGAGCGAATGGCGCTTGCCGGCGCTGCTCCTGCCGCTCGGCGAAGCCGTGGTCTTGCTCTGGTACTTCGATGCGCGCTTGCGCGTGTTCGCCGCGGAGGTCGGCGAGGCGATCGAGCGCGAGGTCTCCGAACAACTGCGCGCAGCCGAGGACCTGCGGCGCGCGCGTGAACGAGGAATGTGATCCGGTGTTCCAGAAGATCCTGATCGCGAACCGCGGCGAGATCGCGCTGCGCGTGCTGCGCACCTGCCGCGAGATGGGCATCAAGACCGTCGCGGTCTACTCCGAGCCCGATCGCACCGCGCTGCACGTCCGCCTCGCTGACCAAGCCGTCTGCATCGGCCCGGCGGCGCCGCGCGAGTCGTACTTGAACATCGCCAAGGTGATCGATGCCGCGCGCTCGACGGGCGCGCAAGCGATCCATCCCGGCTACGGCTTCCTCTCCGAGCGCGAGGCGTTCTCCGCCGCGTGCGAAGAGGCGGGCATCGTCTTCATCGGTCCTCCGCCGAGCGCCATTCGCGCGATGGGGGACAAGATCTCCGCGCGCCAGAAGATGATCGCGGCCGGCGTGCCCGTGGTGCCCGGCATCGCGGAGCCGCTGGCCGATGTCGCCGTCGCCGAGCGCGAAGCGGCGCGCATCGGTTACCCGGTGATGCTGAAGGCCACCGCCGGCGGCGGGGGCAAGGGGATCCGCATCGTCGAGCGGAAGGAGGATCTGCTCGGCGCGTTCACGACCGCGTCCGGCGAGGCGCTCTCCTCGTTCGGCGACGGTCGCCTTTACCTCGAGAAGTATCTGGTCGCGCCGCGGCACATCGAGGTGCAGGTGCTCGCGGATGCCCACGGCAACTGCGTGCACTTCGGCGAGCGCGAGTGCTCGATCCAGCGACGGCACCAGAAGCTCGTCGAGGAGACGCCCTCCGTCGTCGTGGATGCCGAGATGCGCCGGAAGATGGGCGCGGTCGCCGTGCAGGCCGCGCAGTCGATCGGCTACCGCAACGCGGGGACGATCGAGATGCTCTGGTCCCAAGGCGAGTTCTACTTCCTGGAGATGAACACGCGCCTCCAGGTCGAGCACCCGATCACCGAGATGGTCTGCGGCGTCGACCTCGTGCGCGAGCAGCTCCGCGTCGCGTGCGGCGAGCCGCTGGGCTACGGCCAGGAAGCGATCCAGCGCCATGGCCACGCGATCGAGGTGCGCATCAACGCCGAAGACCCCGAGCACGGCTTCGTGCCCTCGACCGGCACGATCCAGAACCTGCGCCTGCCCGGCGGACCGTGGGTGCGCGTCGACTCCGCGCTCTACCGCGGCATGAAGGTCGGGCTCGACTACGACTCGATGCTCGCGAAGGTCATCGTGTGGGGGCACGACCGCCCGCAGGCGATCGCGCGCATGGAACGCGCGCTGATGGAGCTCCACATCGGCGGCGTCCGCACGGGCGCGCCGCTCGCGCTGCGCGTGCTGCGCTCGAAGGAGTTCCAGCGCGGCGAGACGGACACGCGCTTCCTCGAGCGCGTGGCCCTTCCGCCCGCCTCGGATCGCTTCTTGGAGGTCGCGGCGATCGCCACGGCGGTACACAAACATCTCTCCGGTCAGCGACGCTCCCTCGGCGCGCAGGGAGAGCAGAGCGGCGGAGATGCGATGCCCGCCTGGCTCCTCATGGGACGCCGCGACGGCATGCGGAGGTGGTCGTGAAGTACTTCGTGAAGATCGGTGAGCGAGAGCTCGAGCTCGAGCTCGTGCGCGAAGGCCAGAGCCTCTTCGCGGTCCTCGGAGATCGTCGCTTCGAGGTCGAGCACGCGGACGTCGATCGACTCGGCCAGTCGATGCTGCGC
Organism: Planctomycetota bacterium; assembly: GCA_016719295.1. GTDB lineage: Bacteria > Planctomycetota > UBA1135 > UBA1135 > JADKAF01 > JADKAF01. The sequence continues at coordinate 2,048,087 of JADKAF010000001.1, read as the reverse complement.
GTCGGCCCCGATGCCTATGCCGTCTCGATGGAGGAGGAAGGCGAACGCTATCGCGTCTCCATCGCCGGCGAGGGCTTCACCGTGGAGTGCGACGACGAGCGCGAGCGCGCCGCGCGCGCCCTCTCCGGTGAGAAAAGCTCTGGTGGCGGGCTCGTGGAGAGCATCATGCCCGGCATCGTGCGCGCGCTGCTGGTCGCCGAAGGCGACGTCGTCGCACCGGACACGACGCTGCTCATCCTCGAAGCGATGAAGATGCAGAACGAGATCAAGGCCGGCGCGAGCGGCGTGGTGAGCAAGATCCACGTCGCGGTGGGCGCGGCGATCGGGGCGGGGGCGAAGCTGGTAGAGATCAAGCCGCCGGAGGCTTGAGCGCACGCGGTCTCGGCCAGCTCGCTCGCGTTGATGGCTCTGTTGCGGTGCCGGGCGGAGCTGTCCGGCGCGCGCGTGCACGCTCGGGCCTGTTACGGCTCCTCGCTTTCTTCGGCGCTGTCCGCGCCGCCCTCTTCCGCCCCGAGCCGCGACTTCGCGAGCATCCACTCGCCCATCGACGGGATCACCGCTTCGCGGAAGCGCGGCGAGAGCCGCTCCGCGAGGAAGAGACGGTAGAGGTGGTCGAGGAGATCGGAGAGCGCGAAGAGCGCGTCCAGGCTCTCCTTCTCGCGCTCGCGCGCGTCCTCGGCTTCCGGCTTCGGCGGCTTCACGGAGCGCAGGCACATCTCGGTGCCGTCGAGCACGAGCGCCCAGCTTCGCGTGCCGTCGGCGACCTGCAAGCGCGCGCGAGAGAGCTTTTTGCCGCGCAGCAGCGCCACGCCGGCCTCCGCCGTGCGGCTCGGCGCGCCGCGCCGCAGCACGCTCTCCGCGCTCTCGAAGAGATCGTCATCGGAGAGCCCCGCTTCCGCCGGCATGCGCTCGTCCGCGCGCAGCACGAGGAAGTCGTCGAAGAGCACGCCGGATCGCGCGGGATCCCGTTCTCGTCCGGCATCTCGAAGGTGCCGCCGCCGGTCTCGCAGCGGTACCAGAGCCAGGTCAGGAACTCCTCGCCGAGATAGTGGCGATGCTGCTCGTCTTCGGTGTAGGTGCTCATCGCGCCACTTCCTCATCCGCGGCGTCTTCCGCGTCGATCCCCGCTCCGAAGCCGCCGGCGTTCGCATCGTCCTCGGCGGCATCCACCTCATCGTCGAACGCGCCGTCCTCGAAGGCGCTGACCTCGTCGTCGAGTTCCTCGGCGTCGATCGAGTCTCGATCCAGCGCCGCGCGCGAGCGGCGATCGTCGCGGAACGCATCGCCATCCGCCGCGCCACCGGTGAACGGCACGATCTCGACCAGCCGCCGTGGCGGAGGCATCAGCAGCAGCGGCCCCAAGCGCTCGATGTACTGCTGGCGCTCGGGATCGGACTCCAAGCGCTCCGCCAGAGGACCCGCGCTGAGCTCGCGGAGGCCGCGGCCGAAGGTGCGCTGAAAGAGCTGGGCCAGCGTCGTCGCCAGCCGATCCGAGGTGCCTTGGAGGAGCACGATGCGGCGCAGCGTGTCGATGAACACCTGGTGCAGCGCGACGCTCGGCAACGCCCGGGCGAGCAAGTCCGCCTCGACGCGCTGGCGGATCTCCTGGCGCTTCTTCTTCGGCAGGTGCTCGACGCCGAGCGCCTCGCGCTCCGCGCGTTCCTCGGCCATGGCGTGGATCTTCACCAGGGATCCGGGGACGCGCTTCTTGTCGAGGCGAATCGCGAGGGTGAGGCGCGCGCCGAAGCGCACGTCCTCCTCGCGGAGATCGCGTCCGGTGGGATCCCACGGGCTCACCCAGCCGCTCGACTCCGCCTCGGTGGGCGTGTCATCGATGGCGTGGAACGACTGTTCGCGGAGCGCGGCAAAGGTCTCGGGCGCGGTGAGGTCGATCGGCGCGCCTTCGATGTGGTAGCGCCGGAACGAGCCGCGGGTCTTCAGGACGGGCATGGGCGATGGGGGAGGACAGAGCGGTAACAGAGGCGCGCGGCCCGGGCATCCGCCCCGGCGAGACCCATCGCGCACCCCCCTTCACAGGGATCTCCCTAGAGAGCGGCGCGCTCCAGCGCAACGGCAAAAACGCGGGGCCTTGGCGCACCACGGATTCCGCGGCGCTGCCGCGAGGTCAGAGCGCCGAGCCTCACGTCGCGCGCGGCGACGCCGCGGCCGCGGCCGCGGAGCGCGCGACGAGGCGCGAGCCCGCGAGCTGGCCGAAGGTCTGCGTGAGGCGCAGCACTGGGGCGAAAGCGCCGTAGCGGAGCAGGGGCCAGAGCCCTCTCTGGCGCAGGAACGCCCAGTCCTTCAGCACTTCGCCGCCAGCGGCGCGGACTGCCGCCTTCCAAGAGCTGCGGTTCACGAACCCCAGCAGATCGAGCATCAGCTTCGCGTCCGCGCGGTAACGCGAGTAGTCCTCGCGGAGCCGCGTGGGATGGGAGTGCCAGACCTCGGCCGTGGGCTCGAACACGATCGTGTGGCCCGCCTCGAGAGCGCGGAGGCCCCAATCCAGGTCCTCGCCGAAATCGATCTTCCGGAACGGCAGCTCTTTGAAGACGCTCGCGCGGATCGCGCTACAGACGTTGTTGAAGTGGCCCCGCACGCGCCGCTCGAACGGGTGCAGGCGATCCCAGGCGGCGCGGTCTTCGATTCGCTTCACGAGGCGCTCGGTGCCGTAGACCAGATCCTGCATCACCTTGCGCGCGACGAGCGGCGAGGCGTCGGGACGCGGCAGCACCCGCGCGTAGGTTCCCGCGACCGCGGGATCCGCGAACGGCCGGAGGAGCATCGCGAGCCAGTCCGGCCCGGTCGGCTCCGCATCTTGCGTCAGGAACACCAGGAACTCGCCTACCGCGGCGCTGGCGGCCTGGGTGCGGGTCAGGCCGTGGTTGAAGTCCTTCTTCGTCGTATGCAGGAGGCGCACGGGGTGACGCCCGAGCTCCTCCAGCGTCCCGTCGGTGGATCCCGAATCGATGACGAGGATCTCGAAATCGAACCCCGGCCGCTGACCGAAGAGGGAGCGCAGGCCCTGCGCGAACAGAGGGCCCCCATTCAGGGTGGGGATGACGATCGAGGCCTTCGGCATGGCGACGGTGGAATGGCTCGCGGGCGCACCGCACCGGGGGTGGTCGGCTCGCGTGGGGCGGCGGGTCGCGCGCGACTTCGCGCGGCGTGCCCATTATCCTGGCCCGGTCCACCGGCTTTCCAGCCGCGGCCCCGAATGAAGCTAGCCTACGTCGTCCATCAGTTCCTGCCGCGCTACTTCAGCGGCACGGAGCAGTACGTGCTCGCGATGGCGCAGGAGATGCGACGGCGCGGGCACTCGGTAGAGATCTTCGCTCTGGATCCCGAGTTCGAGCGGGACGTGCCGCCGCTCGAGGAGCGCCGGGACGAGGTCGAGGGCCTGCCGGTCCAGCGCATCACCTACTGGCGCCGCCTGCATCCGAATCCGGTGCGCGCCGAATACGACCAACCCTATGTCGGAACGCGCTTCGGAGCCTGGCTCGACGAGCGGAAGCCCGACCTCGTGCACTTCTTCCACCTGCGCTACCTCGGTGGGAACCTGATCGAGGAAGCCTCGCGGCGAGGCTTGCCATCCGTGGTGCACCTGATGGACTTCTGGTTCCTCTGCCCCGTGTACATCCTGCTGCGCGCGGACGGCAGCCTCTGCGATGGGCCGCCGCAGGGTGGGATGGGGTGCTTCCCTTGCGTGAACGCGGACCTGGGCCATGCCCTGCGCTCCTCTGGGCTCTTCGGCGAGGTCGATCGGCTGCGGAGCTCGACCGAGCCGCAGCTCCGCGCCGGCGACGGCATGGTCTCGCTCTACGCCGGAGTCTATGAGCGCGCGCCTTATCTGCGCCGCGCCTTGCTGCGGGCGAGCTGCGTCATCGCGCCATCGCACTTCCTGAAGTCGGTCTTCGTGAAGAACGGTATCCCGGCGGAGCGTATCGACGTGCGCAGCTACGGCCTGGATCGACGTCGGCTGCAGAGCCTGATCGGCCTCGAGCGCGAGTCGCGGAAGGACGGTCCGCTCCGCGTCGGCTACATCGGCACGCTGTCCCACTATAAGGGCGTGCACGTCCTACTGGAGGCGCTGCGATTGACTGCGGCGCCGCTGGAGGTGCGCATCCACGGCCGATTCGAGGACTTCCCCGCGTACTCGGAGAGCTTGAAGGCCCTGGCCGATGGGGAGCCGCGGGTCGAGTTCCGCGGGCCCTTCGGAGTGGAGCAGCTCGGCTCCGTGCTGGCGGAGTTCGACCTCCTGGTCGTTCCTTCGCTGTGGTACGAGAACACGCCCTTCGCGGTGCTGGAGGCCTTCGCCGCGAACGTACCCGTGCTGGCGACCAACCTCGGCGGCATGAGCGAGATCGTGCGCCAAGAAGACAACGGCGAGCTCTTCGAGCGCGGCAATCCGCACGATCTCGCCGCGCGGCTCGAGCGCCTGACGCGCGAGCCCGAGCGCCTCGATCGCTATCGTGCCGCTATCGGACCGGCGAAGCGCATCGATCAGAGCGCCGACGAGATCGAGAACCTGTACGAGGTCCATCGCGCCGCGGCGATGGCCGCTGCACGAGGAGCCGAGTCTTGAGCTCTCCCGTTCGACCGAGTGCGTGGAGCCGATTCCGCTATCACGTACGGCGCCTGCTCGGACGCACGCGCTTCGATGACCTCGAGCGCGAGCTGCGCGAGCTGCGCGAGCAGACGCGGTCGGCGAGCGAGCGGACGGCCAGCGAGCTCGCGCGTCTGGTCGCGCTGCACGAGCAGCGCGTCGAGGTCGAGGACGACTACCTGCGCAGCGTCGCCGACCAGCTCCGCTCACTCGAGAGCCGATTGGCCGAGAGCCTCGCGGAGCAGATCGAGGAGCAGTGGCGAAGCTTCGAGTCGCGGCGCGCGCCGCTCCTCGCGCTGATCGACCAGCTTCGCTCGGCGGTCGAGGAGAGCATCTCCGCCACCGCGCGCATGGACTCCATGATCCTCCGCACGCTCGAGAAGGGGCAGGAGATCGAGAGCGAGGTGAACCGACGAGGTTCGCGTCTGGCGGAAGTCCTGGATGGCTTGCGTGCAACGGTGGCCGATGCGGTGCAGCGCCTGGAGGAGCGGCATCGAGATTGGCTCGCGGCGCAGGCCTCGATCGACCGCGGGCTGACGACCGGGCTCGGAGAGCTGCGCACGACGTTCGCCACAGGCTCCGAGCGGGGCGCGGCGCTCCAGCGCGAGCTCGACGAGGCGCGCGGACGCGAGCGCGCGCTCGCCGACCAGGCGGCGCACTTGATCGAGGTGCTCGGGCAGTCCCGCCGCGAGCTCGCCGCTGCAGGCGAGCGCGCCGCCGAGGCCGACGAGGCCAAAGCCGCGAGAGCGGATCTGCAGCGCGAGCTCGAGCGCGTGCGCGAAGATCTCGAGGCGGCTTCCGCGGAGGTCGAGGAGGTCCGCGAGGCACATCGCGCTTTCCTGCGCTGGAAGGAGTCCTCGGACGCGGAGATCGCCCGGCTCGCCTCGGAGCGCGATCGGCTGCTGCTCGAGTCGCTGCGCTCGGAAGAGGCGACCCGTGGCGCGCATGACCCGAGCTTCGGAGCTCCAAGTACATGAGCGCCGCGAGACGGCATCCGGCCGAAGGCACGGCGTCGATCGTCGTCGTGAACTGGAACGGCCGCGAGTGGATCGAAGCCTGCCTCATGAGCGCGCTCGCGCAGGAGCACGATGCCGCGTTCGACGTGGTGCTGGTCGACAACGGATCCAGCGACGGCTCGGTCGCCTTCGTGCGCGAGCGCTTCCCCGAAGTGCGGATCCTCGAGAACTCGCAGAACAACTACGCTGGCGCGAACAATCTCGGGGCCGCCAGCTCGGGCTCGGAGTTCATCGTCTGCCTCAATACCGACACGCGCCTGCCGACGAGCTGGTTGCAAGAGCTCCTCGCACCCCTGCGTGAGGACCCGTCGATCGGCGGTGTCACGCCGCTCGTGCTCTTCGAGGACGGGCGCGTGAACTCGACCGGAATCGAGACGCTTCCGGGCTTCCACTGGCGCGATCGCGACTTCGGACGCGCGAGCGCCGAAGGGCTGGAGGCGGGTGAGGTCGAGGGGATCTCGGGCTGCTCGGCGGCCTGGCGGCGCTCTTGCTGGGAGCAGGTGGGGGGCCTCGACGAGGACTTCCACATGTACTACGAGGACGTGGACATGAGCTTGCGCGCCCGACGCGACGGGTGGCGCCTCTGGTTCACTCCCTCGAGCATCGTCCATCACGCCTACAACGCCTCGATCCGCAAGCTGCAGAAGATCGGATCGCGCGGCGCTGGTGATGCTCTGAAGGATCGCCTCGGGGAGCGCAATCGCCTCTTCGTGATCGCGCGTCACTATCCGCGCCTGCTCATCGAGGCCCTGGCGACCTCGCGTTTCCTGCTGCACGAGAAGGAATCGGAAGTGCGCTCCGGCATCGAGCTGCTCTTCGCGAAGTGGGAGGAGGACGAAGCGACGGAGCTCGCGCGCCGCGAGCTGGTCTCGCTGGCGCTGCGCCTGCGGACCGTCGTGCTCGAGCGCGAGGCGTGGGCGCGGGGCAGCGAGGTCGAGCTCAAGGTCCGCGATCAGTCGGTGCGCTCGATGCGGCGTCACCTCGACCAGGCCGCTGCCGCGCAAGAGGCGGAGCGCCGCTCGTGGCGTGCGCGCGTGCAACGCCTCGAGGACCAGCTCCGCGACGGCCTCGGGATCCGCAGCCGGGCGGAGAGCGAAGCCCTCGACTTGCGCGGGCGAATGGTCGAGCAGGCCTCCGCCTACGAGACGCAGGGGCGGCGGGATCGCGAGGCTCTGCGCAATGCGTGCTCGGCGTACGAGCGCGAGATCGCCCATCGCGAAGGCGTCATCGCGGAGCTGAAGCGGCTGCTGGCCGAACGCGATGCGGAGCTCGAGCGCCAGCGCGCGCGTTCCTCGTAGCCCTCCCTGGAGGGTGTTTTCGCTGCTTCTCGTTCAGAACTAGGCAGTCGCTTCTCGATGGACGATCAGGATCGCGCCCTCTCGGCACGGTCCAGCCCGACCGCGCTGCCCCCGGAACTCCACCGGCCCGTTCCCCACCGGAGCCCGCTAGTCCCTTGAACCTCTTGGCCATCCTCCGACCCTTGGCCGCTTCGGCCTGGTCCACCGCCGTGAGGGCTGTGGTCGGGATCGCGGTCTTCGCGGTGCTCCTACCGCTCTGCGTGCTGCTCGCGGCGATCTTCCTCGGCGTCGATCTGCTGGCGACGCCCTTCGTCTGGGTCGCGCGCCTGAGAGCCGCTCGTCCGGTCCCGGTTCCGCTCGATGCACCCTCGACGCTGCGCCGCTCGGCATCGATCGTCACCGTCACCTTCAACGGCAAGCACTTCCTCGAGAAGCTGCTGCCGTCCCTGCTCGCGGAGGTGGCTCGTACTCCCGGCGATCACGAGGTCATCGTCGTCGAGAATGGCAGCACTGACGGCTCGGCGGAGTACGTGCGCCAGAACTACCCGAAGGTGAAGCTCGTCGCGCTGTCGGAGAATCGTTTCTTCGTGCGCGGCAACATGGCGGGCGTGAAGGAAGCCACGAAGGACATCCTGGTATTCCTCAACAACGACATGGTCGTGAAGGAAGGTTTCCTCAGCGGCCTGCTCGAGGGCTTCACGCACCCGGATGTCTTCGGAGTCTCGGCGGAGATCTTCTTCCACGACCCAGCGAAGCGGCGCGAGGAGACCGGCAAGACGAGCGGCCGTTTCCGCGGAGGTTTCCTCGAGCTCTCGCACGACCTGCCCGGAGATCGCGACGCGGAGATCGAGTACACGCCGACCTTCTGGGCTGGTGGTGGCTCGGCCGCCTTCGACCGAGCGAAGTTCTTCGAGATCGGCGGCTTCGACCTCGTGTTCGATCCCTTCTACCTCGAGGATACGGGGCTCTCCTACCAGGCGTGGAAGCGCGGCTGGCGGGTGCTCTTCACTCCTCGCTCGGGTACCTGGCACGCGCATCGCGGTACCTCGCGGAAGGTCTTCGGCGACGACTACATCGACAACATCATCCGGCGCAACCAGCATCTCTTCATCTGGCGCAACATCGTCGACCCGCTCTGGACCCTCGAGCACTTCCTCCGCACGCCCTACAACGTCCTGAAGCGCGCGCATCGCTCCGGGCGTCCGTTCGTGCGCGGCGTGAAGTTCGAGATGAAGGCGTTCGCGAAGGCGCTACCGCGTCTCGGCGAGGTTCTCTGGAAGCGCTCGGCTACGCGCCCTGCGTACCGCCGCAGCGACCGTCGCGTGATGGCCATCGCCAATCATCTGCATCGCTACCGGCGCGACATCGGGGCTCAGCGCGACGCCACGACCATCCGTCGCGAAGGTCTGCGCCTGCTGATGCTCTGCGGTCGTCTCCCGCGTCTGAACACCGACGGCTCCTGGATCCTCTTCAACTTGGTGCGGGAGCTGGCGCGTCGGCACAAGGTCACGCTCTTCGCGCTCCTCGACTCCAGCGAAGAGGCGGCTCAGGCGGCCCCGCTGCGCGAGTTCTGCGAGGAAGTGGTGACCGTGGTGCGAGAGGGCTCAACGGGGCTCCTCGATCTGCATCACCGCGTTCCAGAGCGCCTCGCGCGCGACTACTCGGCGTATTCGATGCGCTCGGCGCTGCAGCGGCTGCTCGAGACGCGCGACTACGACTTGGTCCAGGTCGAGTACGTCGAGATGGCGCACCTCGTGCAGGATCTCGTCCCGGGGCTGCCCGTGGTGCACACCTGCCACGAGCCCCTCAATCTCTTCTTCGAGCGCATCTACCGCCAGAGCCGCGGGCTCGTCGGGCGGCTCGGAGCCTGGTGGAGCTGGGCCCAGAGCACCTGCTACGAAGCGTCTCTCCTGAAGAGCTTCCGACACGTGGTCGCGCTCTCCGATGTCGATCAGCGCAACCTGAACAGCTACGTCAGCGGCATCGAGCTGACCACGATCCCGAGCGGGATCGACGTGCGCGCCTATCCCGAGCGAGACCCGTCGAAGGAGCGTCCGCGCGTGACCTTCGTCGGCTACTTCCGCCATCCACCGAACGTCGATGGGGCGGTTTGGCTCGCGCGCGAGGTGTTTCCGCTGGTGCGACGCGAAGTGCCCGAGGCCGAGCTGGTCCTCGTCGGGAAGGACCCGACGAGCGAGGTGCTGGCCCTGAAGTCGCTCCCCGGTGTCGAGGTAACGGGCTTCGTACCGGAGATCCTGCCCTACATGGTCGAGTCCGCGGTGATGGCCGTCCCGATCCGGTTGGGTGGCGGGCTGCGCGGCAAGGTGCTCGAGGCCTGGGCCGCGGGGAAGGCGCTGGTCTCCACGCGCATCGCCAGCGAGGGCTTCCACGCGATCGATGGCGAGAACGTGCTCCTCGCCGACGACGCCGCGGGCTTCGCCGCGGCTCTCGTACGTTGCTTGCGCGAGCCGGAGCTGCGCCGTCGCCTCGGCGCCGGGGGACGCAAGACCGCGAAGGAGCGCTACAGCTGCGAGGCCATGGCTCGCAGCTACGAGAAGCTCTACGGCGAGATCCTCGGTTTCGATGTCTCTCGCGCCGAGGTCGCGCCGCCGTCGTTGCAGTCGAACGGGGGCGTTCGCGCCCAGGCGGTGGGGCGTGGCTGATCCAAACTCGAACGCTCCGAAAGGCGTCGTCTTCCTCACCTGCCCTGAGTCTTTCGCCCGGCCGATGCTGCGCAGCATCCGCATGCGCTGGGGTGGACATCGCTTCACCGTCTACTTGCGCGATGCCTACCGCGAGTCGCTCGCCGAGGAGCTCGCGGGAATGGAGCTCCATCGCGACAAGCCGACGGGAGGGCGCCTGCGTTTCCTGAAGCGCTTGCGTGCCGAGCGCTTCGACCTCGCGGTGATGGCTTGGCAGGGCGCGCCGGAGTTCAACCGGATGAAGCTCGTGGGCGTGCTCTGCGGCGCGAAGGAGCGCCACGTCTACAACGAGAACCTCGACAGCTTCACGATCGAAGGCGGCGAGAACCCGATCTGGCTGCAGCACGTGAAGTGGCGGATCCGCGCGCGCAGCTCCGGTCCGCGTGGCCTGCCCTTCGCCGGCCTCCTGCGCTTCTACCAACGCACGTTGGGGCTGCTCTTCGGCGTGCTCGCGACCACGCTGCGCTTCACCTGGCTGCGCCTGCGGCGCGCGGCTTCGACCTAGCCGCGAGCGATTCTGAGCAGCGGTTGCGGCGCTGCGCGACGAGCCGTCGCCGCCGCTGGTGGCGCAGCGGAGTGCAAGTGAAGGACCAGGGCGCCTCTCGCGCGTGCGAGAGACGCCCTGGTCCTTTGCATCATGGTGCGGGATCGCCGCCTGGATCGGGGCGCGGGTGCGAGTTTCGAGGCTCGGCCTAGCCGCCCTTCTTCGCCGGGACGACGGTGCCGTCGGCATCGACGGCATCCTTGCCCATCAGCTTCTGCTTCGCACGCAGCGCATCATCCTCGCTCTGCTGCATGTCGCCGAATTCCGTCGTGCGATCCACGGGCTTGGTGCCTTCCGGCAGCGCGGTGCGCAGGGACGGATCGAGAAGCTCGATCCGCGCCGGAGGACGATCGGCGGATCCGGCGGGCCACCCCACCAGGATCTGGCGTGCGGTCACGACGAGGGGTGAGCCCGGGTCCTTCGGATCGGCCTTGCCCTTCCGCTCTACCAGCAGGAAGTGTGCGCCTTGCTCGCTGAGCACGACGGAGCTCAGCTTGCCTGCAGCGGTTTCGAAGGCCGCCTTGGCGAGAGGCATCGGCTGGGTCGAGCGCTCGAGAGCGGGCATCGACCCGCCTTGCGCTGCAGTCGCGCGATCCTCGGACGCCGAGCGGGCGATCTCGGCGAAGTCCTTGCCGCCTTCGGCGATCTGCTTGCGCAGGTCGGCCGCGCGCTGCAGCAGCGCCGCTCCGCGATCTCCCGAAACTGCCTGAGCGCGGCAGCGCGGAATCAAGACGTTGCGCACGACATGGCGCATGACGGCGTCGTCACCGCCAGTCACGAAGCTGCGCGCGAAGCGCACGAGGTCATCGATCTCTTGTCGGCGGATCTCGATGCCGTCGACGACGAGCGCCAGGCGATCCGGGGCCGGCGCGACGTCCGGGGTCTTGGCGAGCCCGGGGTTCAGCATCTCCTCGTCGGTCGTCTGCTTGACGGCGCCGGGATTGGGGAGCACCGGGCCAGCGGCCTGCGGCTCGGCGAGCTTGATCTTCTGGAAGGCCGGGCGGCGCTGGCGAAGCTCGCGCGCGACGGTCTCGACGGCCGTCTGGACTCCCGCCTGGCGGCGGAGCTCCGAGACTTGCTGCTCGAGGGTCTCCAGGCGACGCAGGATCGTGGCGAGGTCTTGAGGCGGCGTCTCCTGGGCCAGGGCGAAGGACGAGCAGAAGGCAACGAGCGACAGCGCTCCGCAGAGGCGGAGAGGGCGGATCATCGGAGAGCTCCTGGAGACGAGAAGGAGAAGCGCGCGGCGCTCGAGGGCCCCGGGAGAAGCGCGCGTGCGCAGGGGGCCGCCGCGGCCACGGCGAAGCACGGAATGCTAGAGGTCGAGGCGTTCCACTGGCAACCTCTCGCGACGGGGTACGAGGCCTGAAGAGTGGGTTTCCGCGCGACTCCGGGGGCTCGGAGCCAGGAATTCCCGGCCCTCCGAGAATTTTTCTCTGAGCAGCCTCTTGTACCGCCTGGAAGAACCTGTATCTTGTCCCGCCCGCTTGAGCCCGCGGCGCCCACGACGGCGTCGCCCTCCGCGAGTTCGAGAAGCCCGAGAGGGCGTCTCTGGACGCGCGAGTGAAAGGGTCGAGGGGTGCCGGCCGGGCCGCTGAGGCAGTCCGACAGGATCTTTGACAAGTTGGATGGTTTCTGGAGCCTTGCGAGCGCTCCGGTGGGTCCTTGAGCAGGGTCTGCCGGATGCGTTGAAAGACCTTCGTCGATGATCGTGCGAGCAATCGCGCGGGAGATGGAGGCACAAAGGATAGACCCTCAGCTAGTCGTGGCGGCGAGGCGCTTCGAGCGCACGCGGCCGAGACGAACAAGTTTTGAAGGGTTTGATCCTGGCTCAGAGTGAACGTTGGCGGCGTGGATTAGGCATGCAAGTCGAACGCAGTGGGGGCAACTCCACTGAGTGGCGAAAGGGTGAGTAATGCATAATCAATCTGCCCCTGAGACTGGAATAGCTACTGGAAACGGTAGGTAATGCCAGATGGTCCCGTTGGGTGGCATCACCCGTTGGGTAAACGGTAGGGATCTTCGGACCTTCTGCTCGGGGAGGAGATTATGTCCTATTAGCTAGTTGGTGAGGTAATGGCTCACCAAGGCTGTGATGGGTAGCTGGCCTGAGAGGGTGGTCAGCCACATTGGGACTGAGACACTGCCCAAACTCTTACGGGAGGCTGCAGTCGAGAATCTTCCGCAATGGGCGAAAGCCTGACGGAGCGACGCCGCGTGGAGGATCGAAGGCCTTCGGGTTGTAAACTCCTTTCGAGCGGGGACGAATAGCCTGGCGTGAACAGCGTCGGGTGTGACTTAACCCGCAGAAGAAGCTCCGGCTAACCCTGTGCCAGCAGCCGCGGTAATACAGGGGGAGCGAACGTTACTCGGAATCACTGGGCATAAAGGGCGCGTAGGCGGTCCTGTAAGTCGGATGTGAAAGACCTTGGCTCAACCAAGGAATGGCATCCGATACTGCGGGGCTTGAGGCCAAGAGGGGCAAGCGGAACTCCTGGTGGAGCGGTGAAATGCGTAGATATCAGGAGGAACACCGGTGGCGAAGGCGGCTTGCTGGATTGGTTCTGACGCTGAGGCGCGAAAGCCAGGGGAGCAAACGGGATTAGATACCCCGGTAGTCCTGGCCGTAAACGATGGGCACTGGGTAGTGGAGACTATCTATGGTCTTCGCTGCCGTAGCTAATGTGTTAAGTGCCCCGCCTGGGGAGTATGCTCGCAAGGGTAAAACTCAAAGGAATTGACGGGGGCTCACACAAGCGGTGGAGCATGTGGTTTAATTCGATGCAACGCGAAGAACCTTACCCAGACTTGACATGTACGGATTAGCTTTCCGAAAGGCGAGCGACACCCGCAAGGGTGGAACGTACACAGGTGTTGCATGGCTGTCGTCAGCTCGTGTCGTGAGATGTCGGGTTAAGTCCCATAACGAGCGAAACCCCTATCATTAGTTGCCAACGGGTAAAGCCGGGGACTCTAGTGAGACTGCCGTTGTCAAAACGGAGGAAGGTGGGGATGACGTCAAGTCATCATGGCCCTTATGTCTGGGGTGACACACGTGCTACAATGGCAAGGACAACGGGTACCGAAGCCGCGAGGCGGAGGCAATCTTCCAAACCTTGTCTCAGTTCGGATTGCAGTCTGAAATTCGACTGCATGAAGTTGGAATCGCTAGTAATCGCGGATCAGCCATGCCGCGGTGAATATGTTCCTGAGCCTTGTACACACCGCCCGTCAAGCCACGAAAGCCGGGAGCGCCTGAAGTCATTTGCCTAACCTTCGGGAGGGCGATGCCGACGGCGAGTTCGGTGATTGGGACTAAGTCGTAACAAGGTAGCCGTAGGGGAACCTGCGGCTGGATCACCTCCTTTCTAGGGATGACTAGAACGACGCGTCTGTACCGCAAGGTATGGATCGTGTCGGGTAAATCCATAGATCCGGGCTCCGGAAACCATCCATCTGTCTTCTCTCTCCCTGCGCTGGAGCGCGGACGAGCGATCGTCCGGGCGTCTGCCGGCAGTAGGAGCGACGATCTGAGGGTACACGAGTCTGCCAAGACAAGACCCTCCAACCGGGGCGTGTAGCTCAGATGGTCAGAGCGTCCGCCTGATAAGCGGGAGGTCCGCAGTTCGACTCTGCGCACGCCCATCCTGCCCTGGCCGGACGCCGCTCTTCACGGGGGCGTAGCTCAACTGGTAGAGCATCTGCTTTGCAAGCAGAAGGTCGTGGGTTCGAGTCCCGTCGCCTCCATGCTGCGTGAGCAGGCCCAGCAGCTGATGCTGCTGGAGCAAGTTTCCCCACCTGACGGTGTGGGAGCAAGCTGTGCCGAGCTGCCCCTGAGCCTGAACCAGACATTGCTCGAGCGCGAATCGTGCTGCCACTGGGTAGTGCGAGTTGGGTTGAGAAGAGAAGACGAGCGCGGAACAAACCGCGGGATCTCCAAGTGAGCTCGAATCGAGCTCTGGGCCATCCTGCGGCGGACCTTTAGTTGGTCCGACGCCGCTCATTGACAACGTGGGGACTGCAAGACGCCGATGAACGAATTCGAGTGGTCAAGCTACGAAGGGTTCATGGAGGATGCTTTGGCGTCGAGAGCCGAAGAAAGACGTGGCATGGCTGCGAAAAGCGCCGGTGAGCCGCCTAGCAGGCAATGACCCGGCGATGTCTTAGATCCGGAAACGGGCCGAGAGTGAGTGTCTCGGCACCTCGTCGTGAAGCCCCGGGAGGGGAAGGTAGCGACGAGGGGGGAACGAGGGGAACTGAAACATCTAAGTACCCTCAGGAAAGGAAAGAAAACTCGACTCCCTGAGTAGCGGCGAGCGAAACGGGATCAGCCCAAACCGAGTACGTGCCAAGCTTGTGGGCGTTGCGTACGCGGGGTCGCGGGACTTTCGGGTGGGTCCACAGAACCACCACGGAGTGAACAAACGGAGCCTTAGAAGAACGGTCTGGAAAGGCCGGCCGCAGAAGGTGATAGCCCTGTAGTCGAAAGGGCTCCGTCTCCGGGAAGTATCCCAAGTAGCGCCGGACACGTGGAACCTGGCGTGAATCCGGGGGACCACCCCCAAGGCTAAGAATCTCCTCGACGACCGATAGTGCAATAGTAGCGCGAGCGAAAAAGTGAAAAGTACCCCTGTTAGGGAGTGAAAAAGTACCTGAAACCATGAACCTACAAGCGGTCGAAGGCCGATGCCCGCAAAGGGAGCGGCTGACGGCGTGCCTTTGCATAATGATCCGGCGAGTTGCTTCTGCGTAGCAAGGTTAAGGGTTTAAGGCCCGGAGCCGAAGCGAAAGCGAGTGTGAATAGCGCGATTTAAGTTACGCGGAGCAGACCCGAATACAGGTGATCTAGCCATGGGCAGGTTGAAACGGCTGTAACAGGCCGTGGAGGACCGAACGGATGTATGTTGAAAAATGCTCCGATGACCTGTGGCTAGGGGTAAAAGGTCAATCAAACCTGTGGATAGCTGGTTCTCCCCGAAATAGCTTTCGGGCTAGCCTCGTGTAATGTTCGATGGGGGTAGAGCTACTGAATGGGTTTGGGGCTCCACCAGAGTACCCTGCCTAATCAAACTCCGAATACCATCGGATTTATCACGGGAGTCAGTCCGTGGGGGATAAGCTCCATGGACAAGAGGGAAACAGCCCAGACCGTCGGCTAAGGTCCCGGAATCTAGCTAAGTGTAGTGAAGGATGTAGGATGTCCCAGACAGCCAGGATGTTGGCTTAGAAGCAGCCACCATTTAAAAAGTGCGTAATAGCTTACTGGTCGAGATATCCTGCGCCGAAAATGAACGGGGCTAAGCTAGATACCGAAGCCACGGGCTTCGCAAAGCGGTAGAGTTTAGCGGAGCGGTAGGGGAGCGTTGGACGGTAGGACGAAGGGTGACGGAAACGACACCTGGACGATGTCCAAGTGATGATGCCGGAATAAGTAGCGATAAGGTAAGCGAGAATCTTACCCGCCGAAAACCCAAGGATTCCTGGGCAAGGCAAATCCGCCCAGGGTTAGTCGGACCCTAAGACGAGGCTGAAAAGCGTAGTCGATGGACATCGGGTTAATAATCCCGAACTACCCATGCTTTCGATGGGGGGACGGGGGCTGGACGAAAAGGTGCGCGGGCGACTAGAAGAGCCCGTTGCTGCGCTGGGGAGTGACCGTAGGCAAATCCGCGGTCGTGGCTCCTGGGCGTGGCGTAGGCCGACAAACTGGCTGATGCATCTGAAGGCCCTCCAAGAAAAACCTCTAAGGCTAGGGCATGGGTATCCGTACCAAAACTGACACAGGTGGGTGAGGTGAAGATCCTCAGGCGCTCGAGAGAACCCTTGCAAAGGAACTCGGCAATTTAGCTCCGTAACTTCGGGATAAGGAGCGCCCTTGACGGTGAGTCGAACAGACAAAGCCGCTGGGGGCCGCAGTGAAAGGGGCCAGGCGACTGTTTACTAAAAACACAGGTCTCTGCAAACTCGCAAGAGGACGTATAGAGACTGACACGTGCCCGATGCTGGAAGGTTAAGGGGACGGGTTAGCCGCAAGGCGAAGCTCGGAACTGAAGCCCCAGTGAATGGCGGCCGTAACTATGACGGTCCTAAGGTAGCGAAATTCCTTGTCGGGTAAGTTCCGACCCGCACGAATCGTGTAACGACTTGGTCAGTGTCTCTGCAAGGGGCTCGGCGAAATTGTAGTTGTGGTGAAGATGCCACATTCCCGCACTAAGACGGAAAGACCCCGTGAACCTTCACTGTAGCCTATTATTGGGTCTTGATGCAGCATGTGTAGCATAGGTGGGAGACGTTGAAGCGGGGACGCAAGTCCTCGTGGAGTCATCAGTGAAATACCACTCTTGTTGCATTAGGATTCTAACCTCGACCCGTGAATCCGGGCGTGGGACAGTGATAGGTGGGCAGTTTGGCTGGGGCGGTCTCCTCCTAAAAGGTAACGGAGGAGCCCGAAGGCACCCTCAGCGCGGTTGGCAATCGCGCGAAGAGCGTAAAGGTACAAGGGTGCTTGACTGTGAGAGAAACAACTCGATCAGGTGTGAAAGCAGGGCTTAGTGATCCGGCGGTCCCGTGTGGAAGGGCCGTCGCTCATCGGATAAAAGGTACTCCGGGGATAACAGGCTGATCTCGTCCGAGCGTACATAGCGACGACGAGGTTTGGCACCTCGATGTCGGCTCATCGCATCCTGGGGCTGGACAAGGTCCCAAGGGTTTGGCTGTTCGCCAATTAAAGCGGTACGTGAGCTGGGTTTAGACCGTCGTGAGACAGGTCGGTCCCTATCTAGTGTGGGTGTAGGACATTTGCGGAGCCTTTCCCCTAGTACGAGAGGATTGGGGAGGACGAACCTCTGGTGCTCCAGTTGTCGCGCTAGCGGCATAGCTGGGTAGCTACGTTCGGAACGGATAAGCGCTGAAGGCATCTAAGCGCGAAGCCTTCTCCAAAACTAGATGTCCCCATCAGCCCCGTGGAAGACTACCACGTTGATAGGCCGGCGGTGTACGAGCAGCAATGCTCTTAGCCTACCGGTACTAATCGGGCGATTGGCTTGACCTTTCCTTCTTTGATCGCTACCGGGACTCTCGAAACTCCCGCGCGATGGACGAAGGGAACGGAAACGTTCCAAACTTTGGCGTCTTAGCAGTCCCCACGTGTCATTTTTCGACACGTTGATCTCGAGCGGAGCTCCGTCTGGAGCGAGCTCGATCGACGTGATGAAGCACCGAACATCCCTGGTGACGATAGGGATCTGGTCACACCCGTTCCCATTCCGAACACGGTCGTTAAGCAGATCCCGCCGATGATATTGCCTTGTGCGAGAAAGTAGGTCATCGCCAGGGTTTTCCCCTCCGAGGCGCAGAGCTCTACCGAGCTCTGCGCCTCGTCCCAATTCCAGGGCTCTGAAAGCCGCTCGCTGCCCGCAGCTCTCTGCGACTCGCGACTGGACAAGCACGGCGCGAGGGGACGAAACTCCTCGAGCGCCCGGTCGTCGTCTCGTCGACGCAGCGTTTCCCCGCCTCCCACCTCCGCTCCCGAACCTCCCTCCGGGATGCGCAGCCCATGTTGCACTGCCGCGCCTTTGCGATCACCGACGTCGGGTCGATCCGCCGCGAGAACCAGGACGTCGTCATGGTGGCTCGGGTCGGCGATCTCGAGCTCGCGCCAGAGAAGGTCCAGATCGCGCTCAGCGCGCCGGCCATCCTCTGCGCGGTCGCCGACGGAATGGGAGGCATGCCGGACGGCGATGTCGCCTCGAGCCTCGTCGGCCAAGCTTTCGCCAGCTGCGCTCGTGAAGGCTCGGTTGGCGCTGGAGGCCTGTCTCGACGCCTGCAACGCCTCTTCTCACAGGCCCATCGCAGCATCGTAGAGGCCAATGCCGGTCGCGCCCCGCATCTGCGCATGGGCTCGACCCTCACGGTCGCTTTCGTCGAAGGTCACCGCGCCTGGATCGGGAACGTCGGCGACAGCCGCTGCTACCTGCTGCGAGAGGACAGCCTGCGCTGCCTTACCCGCGATCAGAGCGTCGCCAATCTGCTGCTCCGCCTCGGCCACCTCACTCCCGAAGAGGCTGAGGTTCACCCCGAGCGCAAGGTGCTCGCGCAAGCGCTGGGGCACGGAACGCGTCTCGATATCGATCAGGTCGAACTCGAGCTCCGTCCCGGCGATCTCATGCTCCTTTGCTCGGACGGTCTGACCGACCTCGTGAGCGAAGAGGAGCTGCGCACGACGTGGGCTGGCGCGAACGGCGATCTGGCGGCCTACGGGCGCGTGCTCGTCGCCCTCGCCAACCAGCATGGGGGCTTCGACAACATCTCGGTCGTGCTCCTAGCGATCGATGCCATGGAGCTGATCAGCGAGATGGGCTCCCCGGCGAGCTGAGGCGCAGACGTGGAATCTCCCCTGCGTGGGATCCCCGACATGGTGCGCCAGCTCGCGAAGGCGGTGAGCGCCGCCGGCGGCGAGCTCTGGATCGTCGGCGGCTGGGTGCGCGATCGCTTGCTCGACCGCGAGCCGCGCGACCTCGATCTCGTCTGCTTCGCGCTCGAGCCGGACGAGCTCGATCGACTGCTGCGCTCTCGAGGCGCCTTGCAGCTGGTCGGCCGCGCTTTCCCCGTGCGCAAGTGGTTCGCCGGCGGGCGGGTCCACGATGTCCAGCTCGCTCCCGCCGGCGTCGATCTCGCCGCGGATGCAAGGCAGCGCGATCTGTGCGTGAACGCTCTGTACTGCCATCCCGTGAACGGGACGGTCGTCGACCCACTCGGCGGCGCGGAGGATCTTCGCACGCGTCGACTGCGCGTCACGGGCCCGGCCTTCAGCGCTGATCCAGTGAGGAAGCTGCGCCTCGTGCGGGCCTGCGTTCGCCTCGAGGCCGAGGCGGAGGAGGAAGCCTGGACCCGCGCGAGAGCCATGGTACTCGGCCAAGTCGCACGCGAGCGCGTCTTCGAGGAGCTGCGCGCGCTGCTCTCGGCGCACCTGCCCCTCGTCCGCGTCCCGGAGCTCTGGGAGCGCGCGGGGCTCGTCTCCGATTGGCCTGAGCTGCCGTTCTTGTACTCGCGCGAGGCCGCGATCGCGGCGGGCCGGCGCCTGAGCGCGGTCGGAGTCCAGCTCCAGCTCCTCCCGGAGCCCTTTCTCGAGGTCCTGGCGCATCTCGCCTCGGAGATCGGTGAGCCCCCTGCCCGCTCGTCCTGGCTCGCACGCGTCCTCGAGGACCGCGCTTGCGCCGAGGTCTCCGCCCGCGTCGAGCGAGACGAGCGCCTCGCTGAACTCTCGCTCGCGCTGGCAGGTGCCGACGAATCCACCGCCTTCTCCATCGATCTCGAGCTCGTGCAGCTCGCTCGCAAGCACGGACCTCTCGCGGCGAACGCCGCGCGCTTGAACGTCCGCGCCGCGGAGCGCGGACGGGCCTGCGCCGTCTCGGAGCGCGCGGCACGCTTGACCTTGCTCGAAGGAAAGCCCGATGCATGGATCACCGGGCGCGAGCTGCAGGAGCAGGGCCTCCGTCCCGGCCCGCATTTCGCACCTCTGCTGGATAGAGCTTTGACCCATCAACTGCGAGGCGACTGGAGCGAACGCTCGGCTGCGATGCGCTGGCTCGCGCAGCAGATCGCCTCGGGGAGCTGCGCCGGGCCATGAGCGCCCGAGCTCCGAACCGAACCAGGGCTCCGCGGGCTCTTCTGCGGACCGCGTGGTGCAGGTGGTGTCCCATGGCGGCGCTCTTCCTAGCGCTCTTGCCTGCCTGCGCGCGGCGAGGTCCGGACACCGTCGATCGCTTGAGCGCGTGGGAGCGCGCCGCCGAGCTGCTCTTCCTCGTGCCCACCGAGCACGTCGAAGAGGCGCGACGCCTGGCGCCTCGGCTGCAGAGGATGTTCGCGAAGCCCGTGCGCGTCGCGACGAGCTCCAGGCCCGAGGAAGAAGCTCTGCCCCGCATCGCGTGGAACGATTTCTCCGCGCCTCTGGCCCGCCCCGCGATGTCCTTCGCCGAGCCCCGAGAGGTCGGCTCGACCTGCGAGCGATTCGGCGCCGCTGTGGAGCGCGACGCTGCGGTTCTCTGGATGTGGGGCCGTGCGCGCGAGGGGCTCGCGCAGCGCTTCCTCCTCGTCGCGCGACAGCTCGCGGACGTTCCTTGGGATCTCCTGGAAGTCCATCGCTTCGGACGCCCCGGTTATCAGGCGTTCCGCCGCGGCGATCTGCACTGCAGCGGACGCCTGGAGCTCCTCGCTGCGGGCTACGGCTTCGACGTGCTGCGTCTTCTGCAAGTCGAGGCGGCAGTCGCGCCGAAGGCTCGTTGGCGCAGCGGGCCCTTCCAGGTCGAAGCCGCGACCCTGCCTTCGGCTCGCCAGCGCGAGCTCTTGCAGCTCCACGTGCAGCGCATCATCGATCCCTTCGCGCATCGGGGAGCGCCTGCTCGCGCCGTGCGCTTGGTGCTGCATCGAGATCCTGAAGCGATGTCTCGCGAGTGCGGCCGCGCGGCACGCGAGCGGATCCACCTCGGAACGCGCACGGTCCATTGGCTGGTGGGGGAAGAGCCCTTCGATCTCCCTCCGCTCTTCGAGCTGCAGAAGCTCGTGATCGCCGATCGCGCCTCGCCACGCGCCGCATCTTGGTGGCTCGAGGGCCTGAGCGCCCTGCTCGCTGGCGATTCGAGCAAGAACGCGAACGCACCCTCGTGGAACGCCGCTCTGCCGCTCATCGCCGCCGATCCGGCGCGTCCGCGGGCGCTCGAGCTCTTCTCGGAGGAGCGCTTCGCGAGCTTGCCCGGCTGGCAGCGCCGCGCATGCTCCGCATTGCTGGTGTGGCAGGCTCTCGCGCTCGGTCTCGACCTCGAATCCTTGCAGACTCTGAATGCAGAGGCCGCCGGCTGGCCGTGGATCGCCGACCAGGCTCTCGATTTCTGGTTCGCGCTCGCGTTGAGCAGTGCCTCGCAACCCGCTCCCGGGCGCTTGCCCCGCTTCACGCGCGCGACGTGCATCGAGCCCGCGTTCCCGCGGGGCTACTACGATCCGCGATACCGCGCCGCCTTGCATCGTGCGGTCGCCGCGGGCATCGACACGATCCTGCTCGTCCATCGCGGTCGCCCGTTGGAGCAGGAAGCCAGCGACTCGCTGGCATCGGAACACGGATGGGACGAGATCGCCTGGGCCGCACATGAAGCGCGGCGTTCGGGCCTGAGGGTGCGCCTGCGCCTGCGCTATCAGGAGACGCGCCACGGCGCGTTCTTCGGGGGGATCTGGGGCGCGCGAGGCGCCTCTTGGCAGCAGGGCTTCGAGCGCATCGATCGCTGGATGCAGGAGCAGGCCTTCGCATCGCGCGAGCTCGGCATCGAAGCGATACATCTCGGCTTCGAGCTCCACGGCGTCTTCGAGCCTGGCGGTTCCGATCCCGAACGACTGGTCGTGCCCTTGCAGCGCACCGTCTACCTGACCGCGGCGGCCGCCGCAGCGTCGGTGGTCTTCGAGCTCAAGTGGCGCGAGCGCTTGGAGAGAGCGGACTTCCTGCTCCCCGGCGACTCGATCTCGGTCGGCACCAGGGACTTCCTGCGCAACTTCGACGGGCTCATCCGCGAGAGCGGGCGGCGCCTGGATCCCTTCTCTCCGCGGACCTTCGCCGGGACGGCGCGCTTGCCCAGTGAGCTGCTGTCGCGTCGCGCGCGCCGCGCTCGCGTCTCCCGTCTCGAGCTCAGCATCGGCGTACACGGCCATGCACGTGTCGCCCGTCATCCGGAGTGGCCCTTGGCGGATGCGGCGCCCGGCGCGCGCGAGGTCATGCTGGATGTCCTGCTGCGCACGGCGCTCTCGAACCCCGCCGTCTCCGGCATCCTCATCGAAGGCGGCGAGCTCGAAGGCGATCACCTGCCGATCGAGCTCGGGTTCGCCGATCCGAAGGTAGCCGAGCAGCTGCGGCGTCGGCTCGCCACCCCTTCGGCCCGCGAGGCGCTGCACTGGGTCCTGCCGCTCGCCCTCTGACTCGGAGGGAGGGGGAAGCTCCGCAGGAGCCGCTTCTGCGCGGGCAAGCTCTTCAGAGCTGCCGTGCGATCCGCCGATGGTCCGCTGGTCGGCGGTGCTTCTCGGGAGAACCGACGCAGAGCCCGAGAGTACGCCGCGCGGAGGAGCAGGTGATGTTCGTGAAGCTCTCGAGAACCGCGGTTCTCTTCGGCCTCGTCCTCGGCGTGGGCAGCATGCCCACGCTCGGCCAGGACGGGCGTGTCTCGGGACGGGTCACGCGGCCCGTCGGCGTCTCCGGCAACGTCGAGCTCGAGCTCGCTCTCCCGGTGGCGCCGCCGAATCCTCTGCTGAAGGGAGTGGTGAAGCTCTCCTTCGAGCCGGAGGTGGATCCGCCGGCGCAGAGCCTCACGGTCTCGATCACCGAAGGCGGCGACTTCGTCGGCTCGACGTATCGCCTGTTCCTCGAGGACGCGAGCGGCTCGCTGCAGCTCTCGGGCGTGCTCGAGGGTGAGACCGAATCCGGCGAGTTCACGATCGACGGCGAGTCCGAGGAGTTCGAGAACTTCAAGAGCTTGCTCGGGGTCGACGACTTCGGCCAGCTTCAGCGCCGACTCCTCGAGATCCGCGTAGATGGCACCGCGCAGCTCCAGGGCGCCGTGCCGATCTTCGCCTCGAAGACGCTCTGCGCGGCACCGAGCCCGAGCACGATCCTGGTGAAGGGCCGCATCGAGCTCGCGCGTCGTGGCTCGAGCAGCAGCATCGACCTCAAGATCGAAGGCGTCGATGTCCTGAACGCCGCCTACGGCCTCTTCGTGGAGACCGCCGTTGGCTCCGATGTGTACGGATTCGTCGCTGCGATGGAGCCGAAGCGGCGCCGCGTGGTCTCGTCCTCCGACAACGCGATCGCCTACCGCGTCGATACCGCGCGCGGTGATCGCCTGCCGCTCGATGTGACGAACCTGGACGATCTCGCGGGACGGCGCTACTACGTCTTGCAGGACGACAACTTGGTCGTCGCGGAAGGGCTCTTCCCCGGTATCGCCGCGCCTGCGGCCCCGGTCACGCCGGTGCAGATCCAGGCTCCGCTCGTGCGTCCTACGGGCTTCGTTCCGGACTCCACGGCGCGCGGCTTCGTCGAGCTGCGTCGCGACCCGAAGACCGGCCGTCAGATGCTCGTTGCCCAGGTCTTCATGCGCCGCGCGACGAACTTCGCGAACGGCGATGGCCGCCTCTTCTTCGAGCTCGCGCCTGGCTCGCGCGTGTTCAACGAAGTCGGCTGCTTCTTCGAAGTGCAGCAGGCAAATCGCCTCCGCTTGCGCATCCCGATCTCGACCGCGAGCGGGGAGGCGCTGCCGCTCGGTGCGCTCTCGCTCGACGACCTCACGGGCCGCCGCATGCAGGTGCGCGATCCCGGTGGTCTCGTCTACCTCGAGGGCTTCATGCCGCGGATCCCGGCGCCGGGCACGGTGCTGCGCACGGTGACGGTGAGCAACGCGCTCACGAATCAGGATCCGATCAACTTCCCGAGCGCCGAATGCCTGGCGACGCTTCGCGTGAATCAGCGCGACAACACCGTGCAGCTCACGATCGACACGCTCGGTCTGCGCGGTGGCCCGGTCTTCGAGATCTGGATGACCGATCCCCGCACCGGGCAGCTCGGCCGCGTCGCCAACCTGAACTGGTCGACGGTCACCTCGTATCGCGTGGACACGGGCGCCGGCGAAGCGCTGCCGTTCGGCATGCTCGCGCCCGAGCAGCTCTACGGCCTCGCCCTCGAGATCCGCGAGCAGGGCGGCGGCGTCGTCCTCTCGGGAACGCTCCCCAACGTGCCCTGAGCCCGCATCCGGTCCATCTCCCTCCTCTTCGTACGCGCGCCAAGATGCACACCCCCCGCACCTGGGATCCCGAGCGCATTCGCGAAGTCGTCGGCGACGACCGCGAGATCCTGCTCGAGCTCGTTTCGCTCTTCTTCGAAGACACCCAGCAGCGCCTCGAGAAGCTCCAGAAGGCGCTCGCAGGGGGCGACCTACTGGTGACGCGGAACGAGTCGCACGCCATCAAGGGCGCTTCGGGCAACTTCGGCGCCGAGCGCCTCCACGAAGCGGCCAAGCGCCTGGAGGACGCCGCGCGCGCGGGCCAGCTCGGACCGGCCCGCGAGCTCGGCGCCCTCCTGCGCACCTGCTTCCAGGAGCTCCGCTCCGTCCTTCGGCGGGCGAACGTCGGCGTCTCCTGAGCCTCTGCGCTCGGGGCGGCGCGGAGAGAATCCGCGCTGCCATGTCACGCGGCGCACCCGCTCTGCGCTGAGCGGGGCGTGGACGCAGCCCTTCCCGTCTCCTTCGCACGCGCTTCGCGGTGGGCTTCTCGCCCGCGGCGGGATAGCCTGGCTCGCCCCGGCAGAAATCCCGTCATGTCCGCGAACCTCGAGGCCTTGGTCGCCGCCGCTCGCGCCGGCGACGAGGCGGCCCGGGACGAGCTCTTCCGCCGCCTCTATCCCCTGGTGCAGGAAACCGTGCACCGGCGGCTCGAGCACGACTTCCGTCGGCGCCACGCCTGGATGGCGGCCGCGTTCTCGACCGCCGACATCGTGCAGGAGACCTTCCTCGGAGTGCTCCGCGATCTCGCGAGCTTCCGCGACGAAGGGCCCGATTCGTTCCTGCGCTGGTGCGTCCGCCAGGTGCGCAACCGCATCTTGGACTCGCTGCGCCACCTCGAGGCCGAGCGCCGCGATCGCCGTCGCGACGGCGGCGAGCTCGAGCACCCGAGCGCGTTGCCCGGCGGCGAAGCGTCGCCGACGCGCGTCAGCGCTGGCCGCGATCACTTGCTGCAGCTCTTCCGCGCCATGCGCTGCCTGCCGCTCGTCGATCGCCGCTTGCTCTACCGCCGCTTGGTGAAGGAGCAGAGCTACGCCGAGCTCGTGGAGCCGCTGCGCCTCGGCAGCGAGGAGAACGCGCGCACGCGCTTCCGCCGCGCGAAGATCCAGCTGCTCTTGCACGCGCGCCGCCGCAACCTCGAGCTCACCGGATTCGGCCTGGACGCGCCGCGCGAAGGAGACGAGCGATGAATCCCTCCGCGACGCGCGAGGAGCGCCTGAGCTCCTGGCTCGAAGCCTGGTTCGAAGCGCGCGAGAGCGGCTCGAATCCGGAGCTCTCGAGCTTCTGCACCGAGGAGGATCTCCGCGCGGAGTTCCGCGAGCTCGTCGCCGAAGCCGAAGGCCTCGACTTCCTGGCCGACGACCTGCGCGAGCGGCGCGAAGCGCCCACGCAGGATCCGCTGCTCGGTCGCGTCCTCGACGGCAAGCTGCGCGTGGAGGAGCTCCTCGGGCGCGGCGGCATGGGGGCGGTCTACCGCGCGCGTCACCTCGGCCTCGAGCGCGAGGTCGCGGTGAAGTTCCTCGGCGAGCTGCGTTTCGGGCGGAAGGACGCCCATGCGCGCTTCGAGCGCGAAGCGCGCGCGCTCGCGCGCTTGCGCCATCCTTCGATCGTGCCCGTGCTCGACACCGGAGCGCTCGACGAGCGTCCGTGGCTCGCGATGGAGCTCCTGCGCGGCTGCGATCTCGCGCGCTGGCTGCGCGCGCTCCCCGCTGCCGCGATCTTCCCCGTGCCGACCCAAGGCGCCGCGCGCGACGCGTGGCGCGCGTGCAGCGCACCCGAGCTGGCGGAGGAGGGCCGGAGCGCGCCGCGTTGGTCGCGCCCGTTCTTCGAGCTGGTGGCCGCACTCGGCGCCGACATCGCCCGTGGACTCGAAGCCGTGCATGCCGCGGACGTCGTACACCGCGACGTGAAGCCCTCGAATCTCTGGCTCGACCCAGAGGGGCGCGCGTGCCTCGCCGACTTCGGTCTCGCACGTCTCGGCGACGAGGCGACGCTGACGCGCGACGACAGCCCGCTGGGAACTCCGGCGTACATGGCGCCCGAGCAGCTCGGCCGATCGCCCGAAGCTCTGGATGGCCGCGCCGACATCTACGGGCTAGGCGCCACGCTCTATCACCTGCTCACGCGGCGCCTGCCCTTCGAGGGCGGCTCCGCCGAAGTCCTGACGCGCTTGCGCCACGAGGACCCGCCGTCGCCGCGCGCGCTCTGCCCGGCGATCCCGCGCGACCTCGAAGCCATCGTGCTGCACGCGATGGAGAAGCGACCCGCGGACCGCTACGCGAGCGCGCGCGAGCTCGCCGAGGACCTCGAGGCCTTCGTCGAGCGCCGCGAGGTGCGCGCGCGTCGTCCGAGTCTCGCGCAGCGGACGTGGCGACGCGTCGCGCGCCGACCCGCGCGCGCTCTCGCGGTGCTCGGCTTCGCGATCGCTTTCGCCGTCGCGTGGCTGTGGATCTCGTCGGCGGAGCGCGCGGCCTTCGTCGAGCGGGCGGCGCGCGTGGACGAGCGACGCGCGGCGCTGCCCGCGCTCGTGACGCTGGAGCACGATCCGCGCTCGGGCTGGCTCCGTCCCTATCGCGACGCGGCGGAGCTCGGCCCCGTCTTCGACGAGATCCTCGCGTTCGCGCCCGACGATGCGATCACGCGTTGGTTCCGCGCCAACTTCCGCAGCCAGCAAGGTGAGATCGACGGAGCACGCGCCGATCTCGACCACTTGCGCGCGCGCGGCAACGCGACGCCGCTGCTGGAGCAGCTCGCGCAGACGCTCGTGGCAAGCGAGGAGCAAGCGCGCTGGAAGATCCCCGCGCTGAAGGATCTGGCACCTGCGCAGACCGCGCTCGACTACTTCCTCGCGGGCTATATCGCGCTGCGCTACCGCAGCTTCGGGATCGCAGTTCAGCACTTCGACGCGGCGCTCGAGCGCGCGCGCGAGGAAGGCCAGAACAAGCTCTGGCCGATCCGCGACGTGCGCTCGGTCGCCTCACTCGGCGCGCTCGATTTCGCGCGCGCTCTCGAGGATGCCTATGCCGTTGAAGGTGCGCTCGGGCGTGCCACGGCGCGTACCCGCCACGTGATCGGAGCGGCGCTCTACCTTCAAGGGATCGACGATCGCGCGGAGGCCGCGCTGCGCGAGTCGCTCGCTTTGCATCCCGAAGGGCACGCGCCGCATCACAACCTCGGCAAGCTCCTCGCGCGCGTCGGGCGACGCGCGGAGGCGCAGCGGCACCTCGAGATCGCGCTCGCGCGTCGCCCCGACGTCTGGAACACCCGCTGGGAGCTCGCGCGCCTGCTGCGCGACCAGGGCGAGTTCGAGCGCGCCCGCGAGGTGCTCGCAGCGCAGATCGAGGATCCGACGCCGGACATGGCACCGAAGGTGCGCCTGGCGCTTCTGAATCTCGAGGTCGAAGCGTGGCGCGCGCTCTCCGAGCGCGGCGACGGCTCCGGCGCCGACGCCTGCCTGCAGCGCGCGCGCGCGCAGCGCGACGCGCTGCGCGCGGACCTGAACCTGAAGCCCCAGGACCGCCAGAAGCTCGCCGTCGCCTCGACGCGCCTCGACTGGCTGCGCGGCGCGATCGACGCCGCGCAGGCGTACGAGAGCTACTTGAAAGCATGGCTCCGCGAAGAGGCGCTGCTCGCGTCGCGGCCGCGCGCCGAGGGTGCATTCCTTCGCGATCCGTATCTCCGCGAGAACCTGGCCCGCGCCGCCCGCGAGCTCGGCCGCAGCGACGAAGCCGTCCTCTTCCTGCGCCAAGCCCTCGTGATCGAGACCTGCCCGGCGGCCGTGCGTGGCCTGCTGGTCGAGCTCCTGCTCGAGCGCCGCGAGGCCGCCGATGCGTTGAGCGAGCTCCTGCGCGAGCGCGAGCTCTTCCGCCGCGATTCACGGCTCGAGTCCTGGATTCGGGCGGCATGGACGGAACTCCCGGACAAGCAGCGCGCGTCCTTCGGGCCCGCGCTGCGCGAAGCCGGGCTCCTGCCCGCCGCCCTGGCTCAAGAACTTGCAATTCCCTCCGCGACCGCCCCTGCGAGGGCCGACCGATGAGCAGCTCACTCGCCTTCCGCCTCCTCCCGTTCGCCACCTTGGCCGCCGCGCTCGCCCCGAGCGCGCCGCTCGTCGCGCAGAGCCGCGGGGGTGGCCTCTTCGACGGCATGCCGATGGCGTTCAGCACGCGCGCGGGGGATCCCCTGCCGCGCGCGGGTGGGGACGTGCTGCAGAAGGGACCGGGAGTGCATGCGGTGCTCCCCGCGACGGGCCATCTCGGCCCGCGCTACGGGTTCCTCGGCACGAGCGAGTACACGATGTTCCTGGATCCGCTGCGGCAGATGGTGCCGCTCACCGGAGCCGCGCCCGACATCGACGCCTTCTCGATGGGGCTCGACTGGATCAGCACCAACCCGGACGGCACGCTCTACAGCGATCCCAACCCCGGCTTCTGGGCCGCGATCACCTTCTCGGTGACGCGCGATACGGTCGGCGTCGGAGGACCCGTGGCGATCGAGTCTGCGGCTCCCGGCGGCGCGTCCTCCGACGTGTTCTCGTACTTCTGGCCCGGCTCGCAGGTCGGCGGAGCTCAGCCGGTCGACGTGCCCTTCCTCTCACAGGACGCGCGCGAGATCTCGGTGCAGAACGTGCCGAACCCGCCCCTGCCCGTCGATGTCGATGCGCACGACGCGTACCTGCATCTCTACCGCATGCTCGGCCGCTTCCCCGGCATGCAGCTCCCGCGTCCGAACGTCTTCTTCTCGGTGAGCGACGCGACGAAGGCGCTGATCCCGGACACCTGGGTCGGCGGAGCGGCCAACGCTCAGCTGAAGAGCGGCGCGACCATCTTCCGCATGACCGTGCTCGAAGTGCCCGTCGGCAGCGGCTTCTACATGTGGACCGAGCCCGCGGTGTTCTTCCAACCGGCGGACTTGGGCCTCGGCACGGACGAGGACGTCGATGCGCTCGCCTACGATCCCGAGCAGAGCTACGTGCTGATGTCGACGGATCATCGCGTGCCCGGCGTCGTACGGCGCAATCCGATCCTCTTCGTGAATCTGCTCACCGACACGGTGACGCCGGTCCCGCTGACGAAGCCGGGCACGCTGGAGGAGATCTCCGACGAGGTCGGCCTCGGGGATTCGCCGCTGCCCGACGACGTGGACTCGATCTGCGCGCTCGATCCGCGCGGCGGACGGCGGCAGCAGTTCCCCGACCTGCTCGAGATGCTGATCGCCGCGCCGCGGACGCAGACCTCCGGTCCGCGCTCGCATCTCACCGCGTTCCACGGCGAGGGCCCGAGCGTCCACTTCGTGACGCGCGATCTCCCGACCAACGGTCCTTCGGGGCTCTTGCTCTCGTTCCAGCCTAGCTTCGTCCAGCTCCCCGGTGCGGTGCTGCTGAACCCGCACCTCTTGCTGCACATCTGGCAGCCGCTGCCTCCGCAGTTCCCGCAGCAGCTCGCGATCCCCTTCGCGCTGAACGACCCGCAGACCCACGGCCTCCCGGTCTACTACCAGAACTTCTCCCTCGCCCCGAACGTCGCCGGTCCCTTCTCCTCCAGCGCGATCCTCGACCTCTACCTCTGACCCCGCGGCACAGTGAAAGTGCCAGGCACCTTCACGGTGCCGTGCACCTTGCTGTGCGGTGGACGTATCCTGCGTGCATGGAAGTGCGCGAGGCTCTCTGGGTCGAGCTCGGCAGCGTGGGCTATGCGGAGGCGCATCGGCTCCAGGAGCGCTGCGTGGAGGCGCGCCTCGCGGGCGCCGTGCCGGACCTCGTGCTCTGCTGCGAGCACGAGGGCATCGTGACGCTCGGGCGCACCTCGCCGCTCGACGAAGTGGTGCCGACGGGCGTCGCGACCGTGCGCGTCGAGCGCGGGGGCGAGGCGACGTGGCATGGGCCGGGGCAGATCGTGCTCTATCCGATTCGCCTGCTCGAAGGCTCCTCGCGCGACCTGCATCGCGCGCTGCGCGAGAGCGAAGAGGTCGTGATCCGCGCCCTCGCGTCCATCGGGCTCGCCGGCGCGCGCGTGCCGGGGAAGACCGGGGTATGGGTGGGGGGGAAGAAGCTCTGCTCGCTCGGCCTCGCCGTCCGCCGCTGGATCACCTGGCACGGCCTTGCGCTGAATTACCGCGTGGATCCGCGCGTGTGGCGCGGCTTCAATCCCTGCGGCCTCGACGCCGCGGTCATGAGCGACGTCGCCACGGCTGCGGGCTCCTCCGCGCCGTCGCGCGAGCGCGTGATCGATGCCCTGCGCTCCGCGGCAGCGGAGGTCTGGGGCCAGCGCTACCGGAGCCTCGATCGCGACGCGCTCGAAGGGCTCCTCCCCGATCGCCCGAAGGACGTGAACCGGTGAGTCAGGATCCCGCCGCGACCAGCTTGGACTGCCTCTTTCGCCCGCGCTCCGTCGCCGTCGTCGGCGCGAGCAAGCGGAAGCACACCATCGGGCGCGAGGTGCTGCAGAACCTGATGCGCGACGAGTTCGCCGGCGTGGTCTACCCGGTGAACCCGACGAGCCCGATCGTGCAGAGCATGCGCGCGTTCGCCAGCGTCGAGGAGATCGACGGCGAGGTCGATCTCGCGGTGCTCGTGGTGCCCGGTCCGCAAGTGCTCGAGGTCGTCGAAGGCTGCGGCAAGAAAGGCGTGAAGGCCCTGGTCGTGATCTCCGCCGGCTTCGGCGAGACCGGCCCCGAGGGCGCCGCGCGCGAGAAGGAGCTCGTGGCGATCGCGCGGCGCTACGGTATCCGCGTCATCGGCCCGAACTGCATGGGGATCATCCACACCGATCCCGCCGTGCGCTTGAACGCGAGCTTCGCCGCCGCCGTGCCGATCCCCGGTGCTGCCGCGTTCGTCTCGCAGAGCGGCGCCCTCGGCGAGGCGATCCTCGCGCAGGCGCGCCAGCTCGGCCTCGGCATCTCGATGTTCGCGAGCCTCGGCAATCGCTGCGACGTCGACATCGCCGATCTCATCGCGTACTGGGAGCACGATCCTCGATCGAAGATCATCCTCCTCTACATCGAGTCGGTGGGCTCGCCCGAGAAGTTCGTGAAGATCGCGCGGCGCGTCTCGCGCACGAAGCCGATCGTCGTCGTGAAGTCGGGCCGCTCGCGCCGCGGCGCCCTCGCCGCCGCCTCGCACACCGGCGCGCTCGCGGGCCGCGACCAGGCCTTCGACGCACTCTTCGAGCAAGCCGGTGTCCTGCGCGTCGAGACGCTGAAGGAGCTCTTCGACGTCGCCTCGGTGTACTTGAACCAGCCGCTCCCGCGCGGCGAGAGGATCGCCATCGTCAGCAACGCGGGCGGCCCCGCGATCCTCGCCACCGACGCGTGCGAAGGTCACGGCATGCCCTTCGCCGAGCTCTCCGCGGAGACGAAGGCCACATTGCGCGCAGCCCTCCCGCCCGAGGCCAGCGTCGCGAACCCCGTCGATCTCATCGCGAGCGCCGACGCCAAGGCCTACGACGCCGCGCTCCGCGCCGTGCTCGCCGACGAGCACGTCGACGCCGCGATCGTGATCTTCGTCTCGCCGGTGATGATCGACGCCGAGGCCGTGGCGCGCGTGATCGTCGAGCGCGCGCGCGAGGCGGGGAAGACCGTCGTGGCCTGCCTCCTGGGCAAGCAGCGCGGCGAGGAAGCACTCCAAGTGCTCCGCGAAGGCGGGATCCCCGTCTATCCCTTCCCGGAGGAAGCCGCGCGCGCCGTCGCGGCACTCCTGCGCTACCGCCGCCGCCAGGAGCGCGCGACGAAGAACTCCGCCGTACGCGCCGCGCGCGGCGCCGCCGAAGCCGACCCGGGCAGCGCGGCTCGCCGCGCCGCCGTCGCCGAGCACCTCGCGGCCGTCGCGCTTCCCGCTTCGGGCTGGCTCGAGCTCGGCGATGCGCTCGAGCTCGTGCGCCGAGCGGGCCTGGACGTGCTCCCGCACGTCTTCGCGCGAACGCCGGGCGACGCGGTCTCCGCCGCGCATGATCTCGGCTATCCCACCGTGGTGAAGCTCTCCTCCGCGCAGGTGCTCCACAAGACCGAGGTCGGCGGCGTGAAGGTGGACCTCCGCACGGGCGACGAGGTGCTCTCCGCCGCGCGCGCTGCTGGAGCGCGCGCGCCCTCTCGACCCGGAAGCGCGGCTCCTCGTGCAGCCGATGGTGAAAGGCGCGCACGAGGTGATCCTGGGCGGAGTGCGCGACGCGCAGTTCGGCCCGCTCGTCCTCTTCGGCTTGGGCGGGATCTTCGTGGAGGTGATGGGGGACATCGCGCTCCGCATCGCTCCGCTCGAGCGCGACGAGGCGCTGGAGATGATCCGCTCGCTCCGAGGCCTCCCGTTGCTCGAGGGCTCGCGCGGCCAGAAGGCCGTCGACTTCGAGGCGCTGGCGACCGCGCTGGTCCGCGTCGCGGCACTGCTCGCCGAGCACCCGCAGATCGTGGAGCTGGATCTGAACCCCGTGCTCGTCGGCGGCTCGCGCGCGGCGTGCGCGGTGGTGGATGCGCGGGTGCGGATCGCGCGCTGAGCGCCTTCTCGCGCGGCCCGAGAGGACGAGGCACGGCGCGCTCTCGATGCGGTGCGCCGTGTGGCTCCCGCCTCGGCGACGGCGCGAGCCCGACCGCGTCGCGTGGCGGAAGCGCGAGAGCTGGGGCGCACGGCGCGGGACGAGTCCGTCTCGCCGACGGGGCAGGCCGTGAGACGGAGCCTTCGTGTTCTCCGCGCGGAATGGGGCGTGCGAGCCTCCCCTGCGCTCTCGTAAACTTCCGCCCTCGCCGCGCGGAGCCGAGCGCTTCCGCGGCGCCCTGTCGGAGGACGCATGCAGCTCGGCTTCGTCATCGATCACTCGCGGTGCATCGGCTGTCACGCGTGCACGGTCGCGTGCAAGTCGGAGAACGATGTACCCCTCGGGAGCTTCCGCACCTGGGTGAAGTACACCGAGGAAGGGCAGTTCCCGCAGGTGAAGCGCAGCTTCGCCGTGCTGCGCTGCAATCAGTGCACGAAGCCGCCGTGCGTCGACATCTGCCCGACCGGCGCCCTGAAGAAGGGCGCGGACGGCATCGTCGATATCAATCCGGCGGCGTGCATCGGCTGCAAGTCGTGCATGCACGGCTGCCCCTACGACGCGCTCTACATCAACCCGGACACCGGCACCGCGCAGAAGTGCCACTTCTGCGCGCACCGCACCGAGGTGGGCCTGGCGCCCGCGTGCGCTGTGGTGTGCCCGACGGAAGCGATCATCCCCGGCGACTTCGATGACCCGAACTCCAGGGTCTCGCAGATGAAGAAGGCCGGCGCGACGCAGGCGCGGAAAGTCGAGGCCGGCACCGGGCCGAACGTCTTCTACAAGGAAGTCGCCGAGGCGGGGATCCAGCCCAATCTGACCTCGAGCGCCGGCGGCTACCTCTGGTCGCAGCCCCTGCCGAACGTGCAGCTCCAGGCGGAGCGAGCACTCCAGGACGAGCTCGAGGCGAAGGCCAAGGCGCGCACCGTCTACAACGTGGATCATCCGCCGCTCTGGGGCGGGAAGATCGTGGGCTACCTCTTCACGAAGTCGCTCGCGGCGGGGCTCTTCCTCGCGGCGTTGCCGATCACTGCTCCGTTCGGCGGGGCGCTCGGCGGCGGTGCCTTGCTCGCCGTGCTCGCGCTGGCCCTCTTCTTCCTCACCGCGACGACGGGTTTGCTGATCGGCGATTTGAAGCGCCCCGACCGCTTCTACTACCTGCT
Organism: Planctomycetota bacterium; assembly: GCA_016719295.1. Taxonomy (GTDB): domain Bacteria; phylum Planctomycetota; class UBA1135; order UBA1135; family JADKAF01; genus JADKAF01. Next base: position 2,014,440 of record JADKAF010000001.1, on the reverse strand, counting down.
GACGCGCGGCAACTGGAAGAGCTGGCTCGTGAAGGGCACGGTCTTCCTGATGGGCTACGGCGCGTTGCTCTCGCTCTACGCGTTGCTCGTCGTACTGGGCCAGCATGGCAGCGGCTTCGGCCAAGCGGTCGCGTTCCTGACGCTGCCGTTCGCGACGGGCGCCGCGGTCTACACCGCGTGGCTCTTCGGCCAGGCGAAGGGCCGCGTCTTCTGGATGAAGCGCGGTCTCGCGGCACAGCTCTTCGGGCAAGCGCTGCTCGCCGGCGGCGCGGGGATGCTGCTGCTCTCGCCGCTGCTCGGCCTCGATGCGGAGAGTGCTAGTCTCGTGCGCTGGATCGCGTGCCTCGGCTTGGCGCTCCATGGCCTCTTCACGTTGGCGGAAGCGAAGCTCTCGCCGCCGAAGCGCGAGGTCGAGTACGCGCGCGTCGCACACTTGATCTCTCACGGCATCTTCGCGAAGCGCCATTGGGGGATCGGCGTGGCACTTGGTCTCGTGCTCCCCGCGCTGCTCTGGCTCGTGCCGGTGCCGGCACTCTGGACGCTCGGCGCGCTCGCCGCGCTGATCGGCCTCTACAGCGAAGAAGACCTGCTCGTGCGCGCCGGCCAGGCGTTGCCCATCTCCTGATCGTGACCCGAGCCAACGAACGAGACGCGATGTCGAACGCCCGCCCCGAAGGTCTGCGCACCTCTCCCTGGGAGCTCGCCGTGGGCCCGACCCCCGAGCGCTGGGACGATTGGAAAGAGCTCGATCCCAAGGCCTGGCCCGAGCGCCGCGAGAAGCACTACCGCTGCGTCCCGACGATCTGCTTCAACTGCGAGTCGGCCTGCGGGCTGCTCGCGTTCGTCGACAAGTCGACCGGCGTGATCGAGAAGTTCGAGGGGAACCCGGTGCACCCGGGCTCCCGCGGCCGCACCTGCGCGAAGGGGCCCGCGACCTTGAACCAGGTGCGCGACGCCGAGCGCATCCTGAAGCCGCTGAAGCGGGTCGGGAAGCGGGGTGAGGGGCGCTTCGAGGAAGTGACTTGGGACGAGGTGCTGAAGGACTTGGGCGCGCGCCTCCGGAAGGCCTTGCAGGAGAACCGCCACGAAGAGCTCATGTACCACGTGGGCCGTCCCGGCGAGGACCACTTCGTCCTGCGCATGCTGAACGCGTGGGGGATCGACGGGCACAACTCCCACACCAACGTCTGCAGCGCGTCCGCGCGTCTGGGCTACGCGCTCTGGTCGGGCTACGACCGTCCGTCGCCGGACTACGCGAAGGCGGAGTTCGTGCTCTTGCTCTCCGCGCACTTGGAGACGGGGCACTACTTCAACCCGCACGCGCAGCGCATCATCGAGGCGAAGGAGCGCGGCGCGCGCATCGCCGTCGTGGACACGCGGCTCTCGAACACTTCGACCCACGCGAACCATTGGATCTCGCCGTGGCCGGGCTCGGAAGCGGCGCTGCTGCTCGCGGTGGCGCGCGAGCTCCTGCACCGCGGCGCCATCGACCGCGCGTATGTCGAGCGCTGGACGAACTGGCAGGAGTTCCTCGCCGCGCGCGACGCCGGGGGACCGGGGACCTTCGATCGCTTCTTGGAGAAGCTGAAGGAGCTCTACGCCGAGTACACGCCGGAGTTCGTGGCCGAGGAATGCCGCATCGACGCGGGCACGGTGAAGATGCTCGCCGACGAGATCCAGCGCGCGGGCACGCACTTCACCTCGCATCTCTGGCGCAACACGGCCGCGGGGAACTTGGGCGGCTGGCAGGCGGCGCGAGCGCTCGTCTTCCTGCACGTCTTGACCGGCAGCTACGGTGTCCCGGGTGGTGTGAATCCGAACTCGTGGGACAAGTTCGCCCCGAAGCCGAGCACGAATCCGCCCGCGCACTCGCGCTGGAGCGAGCTGCTCTGGCCGAAGGAGTGGCCGCTCGCGCACTACGAGATGAGCTTCCTCCTGCCGCATCTCCTGCGCGAGCAGAACCGCCGGCTCGAGCTCTACTTCACGCGCGTCTACAACCCGGTCTGGACGAACCCCGACGGCTGCTCGTGGATCGAGATGCTGGAGGACGAGAAGCAGGTAGGCTGCCACGTCGCCTTGACACCGATCTGGTCCGAGACCGCGCAGTGGGCGGACTACGTGCTGCCGATGGGCCTCGGGCCCGAGCGGCATGACTTGATGTCGCAGGAGACGCACGCGGGGACCTGGATCGGCTACCGCCAGCCCGTGCTGCGCGAGATGAAGCGGCGCGAAGGGAAGCCTGTCAGCGATACGCGCGACGCCAATCCCGGCGAGGTCTGGGAGGAGGCGGAGTTCTGGATCGCGCTGACCTGGGCCGCGGATCCCGATGGCTCGCTGGGTCTCCGGAAGTGGTACGAATCGAAGACGAAGCCCGGCACTCCCATCACGATGGAGGAGTACTTCGGCGACATCTTCGAGAACTCGGTGCCGGGGCTGAAGGAAGCCGCCGCGAAGCTCGGGTTCACGCCGCTCGCTTACATGCAGCAGTACGGCGCGTTCGCCGTGCCGTACGGCGGGCAGGAGCGCTTCGCGAAGCCGGTGAAGGAAGGAGAGGCCGGTCTCGAGGTCGAGCCGGGGAAGAAGGTCCACGGGTTCCCGACGCCCAGCAAGCGGCTCGAGTTCTACAGCAAGACCATGGACGAGTGGCAGCGCGGCGACGAAGCGCTGCCGGGCTACATCCGCTCGCAGGTGCACTGGCGGAACCTGGACGAGAAGCGCGGCGAGATGACCTTGCTGCCGACCTTCCGTCTGCCCACGCTGATCCACACGCGCTCCAGCAACGCGAAGTGGCTGCAGGAGATCTCGCACACCAATCCGCTCTGGATCCACCCGCGGGACGCGGCGCGTTTGGGGATCGAGCGCGATGGCCTAGCGCGCGTGACGACGCGGATCGGGTACTTCGTGCTGCGCGTCTGGATCACGGAAGGGATCCATCCGGGGGTAGTGGCGTGCAGCCATCACGTGGGTCGGTGGCGTCTGCACAAGGATGTAGGTGGGCACAAGATCTCGAGCGCGGAGGTGGATCTCCAGCGGCAGGGGTCTTCGTTCCTCTTCCGCCACAAGGGCGGCCTCGGGCCTTATGAGAGCAGTGATCCGGATACGTCGCGGATCTTCTGGAAGGAGCCGGGGGTGAACCAGAACCTGACCTTCCCGGTGCAGCCGGATCCGCATTCGGGGATGCATTGTTGGCATCAGAAGGTGGTGGTCGCTCGTGCGATGGAAGGCGATCGCTACGGCGATGTCTGCGTCGATACGGCGAAGTCGCGGGCGGTTTACGAGGAGTGGAAGAAGATGTGTCGGCCGGCGCCGGGGCCGGGGGGGCTGCGGAGGCCGCTTTGGATGAATCGGCCGCTCCGGCCGAGAGACCATGCATATCATCAGGCCTGAGCTGGTGCAGCGCCGCGCTAGCACCAACTGGCATGGCTAGGGGGCGCTCGGCGAGCGGACTTGCAGTGCTTTCGTAATCGAGAGGGCTTCCGGATGTGGGTCACACGCCTTGCTTCGGATTTACGCTCTGCCTCGGCGGGGCTTCGCCTTCTTTTTTCTCGAAAGAGGCGGTTTCGGCACACTCCACATTGATGCCTTCTTGGGCTTCTGGAGGGGATGGTCAGGAGATGCTGAACTGAGGAATGCCCGGAACCTCTTCTGGAGGATCGAGAAGCATCGAACTTGGCTGGACGTGTTATTCAGGCTTCGACGCAGGATGTCGAATTCGAGAAGCTCTGGATCTTGAGTTGCACCTTCTTGTCGCGTTGCCCTTCGTTCGGTCTCAAAGGCGACGAGGAACTCCCTGATGGCATGGCGCTCGGATGTGCGGGTTGTCTTGACCAATTCGTAATACAAGACGACCGGGCCCTGGGTGCTCAATAGCGGATCCTCCTCAATGAAGACATCGGTCATGACTTTGAGAACTTCAACGACACGCTTCGCAGCGCGGTCTACTCCTTGGCTCTCGGACTGAATCCCTTCGTCGACAATTAGGTCTAGCTGGCGCTTCTTTGTTTCGGCGAATCGTCCGCTGAACTCAATTAGGAGTAGCTTTGCTGCTGCGTTGCGATCTTGCCCGCGGCCAGTGGCAAAGCGAATGCAGTGAGTGAAAAACGCATGTCCGGCGATATCTCGAATGAGGACGGGGACGCGCCCTTTCATCGCGTTTCGCTTTTCCGCCCCTGTCAGCGGCTTGCTGCGGTTGAGGCGAACGAAGAGCTCGTTGATCTTGCCCTCCTCGTCGGTGATGACGCTCATTACGGAGAGATTGTAATTTTCGAGCTGGCTGGCGATTCTTGGGAACCGCTTCTTGAGATCGAGGTAGCTCAGTCCGCCGAGCTGTAGTGATCGATCCTCTGCGTACTCGAAGTTTTCGGAGAGGGTAAGCTTCCCGTCAAGGAAGTCGAAGATGGACTCCATGCGTTGCTTGCCGTCTACGACTGCATACGGGAGCTTTCTTTCGTTCAGCGGGGAGTCTCTGTACGTGAAGTCTGCGATGTAGATTTTGGGGATGTCGAAGCCGTTGATGATTGAGTCGATGAGGTATTTGCGGTCTTCCGCAGACCATAGGCGCCCTGATCGCTGATAGGGTGGAGACATATCTATCTCGTCTCGGCGGCTATGCCACCAGGTGATTGTGCGGGACTCCATCTGGCGCATCTGGAACATGCTTCTACCCTTCAAAGCCGGAGAATGCTCTGATCTCGCGAGCTAGGCCGTCTAGATCTGGGAAGACGGTTGAATGTGTTACGCCAAAGCTGAATACATCTGTTCGGAGTTGGGCGACGGAATCGGATGGGATAACGAGCTTTATTAGTGTCCCCGCCGGAAATTCTGATCTGGATGAATACGCGGTCTCCATTGGCGTCGGGTCTTGACCGAAGATAGTGAAAACCCCGCGCTGGGCGACGATGCGGGGGCTGTTATGGGCGCCATACATTGCGACGGGGAGGACGTTCATGTTGGTCCATTTGGGCGAGGCTGCATATCCACTCAGCTCCTCGGCGCTCGGCCCTAGTGGGCCACCCTTGTAGCTTTGGTGGGCCAGTGCGATCTGGTTCCAGCTTGAGGGGTCCAGGGCCCAAACTGCCGCATCCGAGCCTGCCGTCGTTCGGGTTGAATAGGCTACCGCAAAGTACAGCGCAAAGAGAGGGTTCTCCGTCCAGTCGAGGAGCCGAGTTGGAACACCGTAGTGCTGCATGAAGAAGAGGCTATCCCATGAGTCAACCAGTCGGCGATCATGGAATGGGATGCTGCGTTGTTTGAATCGGTCGATTACCTCTATTTCGAGTTTCGCATATTCTTCAGGGGTTCGGCAGTTGGGGTGGCGAAACATGGAGGGCACTAGTGCGTGGCCAGAATCTGATGTGCCTCGAAACCAAGCGGACTTGCAAGACGTTCTGAGTCCTGCTGCGAAGTTGAGGAACTCCTGCAGCGTTTTGATGGATTCTTGTCTCAGATGCGTCATCGTGAGAGTTTACTTCGAAGGGCGTGGATTGATCGATTCTAGATCGATTAGATCTTCAGGGTTATGCTTGTGTCGGGCCGCTGCTTCTTGCGGGTCCAATCGTTTGTGACAATCTTGTTGCCCCATGCTGCGGAGCTAGTGTCGGTCAACTCTCACGGGGGGGGCGCTATCTGGCGCGCTGTTCGATTTTGGCTTCCGGAATCATGCCAGTTTCCTGCAGGGGTTGTGGCGAGCATGAGGCATGGCGTGAGTTCTTGGCCCGCAGGGACGGGTTACCTGCGGCTTGGAACAATCGGTGCCAGTTCTTCGTCGAGTTGCCTTTGCAGACTACTCGCATCGGCTGCGCTTGCTCCAGGTGATTCCGCAAGCTCGCGCCAGGTGCTCGCAAGCGAACGCAAAGCAGCACCTCGTCGTGCCAGTTCGACCGATGTCCGATCGCGAACCTCGCAGAGCCGCTCCATGTCCTGCAGCTGCGCGTCGATTCGTACGAGAAGGTTCTCGATGGCTTGGCGTCCGGATCCCTCCGCTTCCCTGAGCTTCTTGCGCAAGCGATCAGCCTCCGCCTGGAGCTTGGGGTAGCTGTTCGTGCGAGTCTCTTCGATCATCGCGAGGAGCTGGTCTCTGACAGAGCCGAACCCGAGCTCACAGGCTTCCGCAATGTTGGCAGCCGCATAGTACACGTCTTTCGCTGGACGAGAATCTATCTTGCCCGCGGTCAACAACGCATACCGGCTGGAGGCGTTCCGGTGGATCGCTCGGAGTCGATCCGGTAGGTTCTCCTCCGGAGTCATCTTCGTTGAGCTGGAATCGGCGCTGGATGTGGCCTGCAGCTCCTCGGACAGCCTGCGAAGGATCTGCTCGGTGGGCCGGGCAGCGTAAAGCTCGCGATCGAACGCCTCACGATCCGCTCGCAACTGGCGCTCGTGCTCGCTTGCGGGATCTGGATTCTTGTTCTCGGATTCCGGAGCCGGTGCCGGTTGATTGACGGACTCGACGGGCGTCGATGAAGGACTGGGAAGGTCGATGGGTGAGGTTGAAGGACTGGATAAAGAACTTCGCGGAGCTTGAACTTCCTCGGCAGGCGATCGTGTTGGCGGTGCTTGCTCCTGCTTCGCAGCGGAGGCTTCAGGCGGGATACGTTCCGTTGTGCGGTTTGCGCCTTGGTCAACCTGAGGGCGTGAGATCTTCGCCGTATTGGTGGGAGTTGACTCGCGCTGCGCGGATGCAGACTTGTCGGGCTCTCTTTCCGTCTTGCTGCATACGGCGAGAAGTATCGAGAAGATCACGATCGACGTCAGAGCGCCGGGCACGTCTTGGGAACGTCTCCTTGCGCGACTCATGGCGCTTGCTTCTCGCCTCTCATGTAGGCGTCGAGCTCGGCGGCTTCCTCCGGGGTGGCCTTCCCGTTGGCCACCTTCACCGCGAGTGCCGCTGCTCGTTCTTCTGGAGACTGTGCGGCAGCCTGGTCTGGATCGCCAGGCTGGGGCGCGCTGTCTTGCGGAGAGCTGCAGGCGGAGACCAGGATCGCGAGCGATGCAATGCACAAGGCGTTGCGGATTCTCACTTCTGGATCTCCTTCTCGACGAACGATTGCAGGACCTTGTCGATCTCCTGATTCAGGTCCTTGAGTTGATTCGCAACCTGTCGGCTGAGGCCGATCGTCTCCTCGACGAGGTCGAGGTAGCTCAGTTGATCTTCGAGGATGCCCAGTGCGCCGTCGAGCTGGCGAATGCGGCTATCGAGAAGGGAAAGCTGTTCGGCAGTCTCCGCCATCGCCTGGTCGTGGTCGGCGAGAAGGACCTTGATCTTGGACTTGGTCGAGGGATCCTCTTCGAGATCCCAGCGGGTTTTGAGCTTGGTCGCGATGCCGCGCTGCTTCGGTTGCAGCACGGTGGATACTTGGGTCGAGACCGACTTCGCCCGAGCGCGGAGCGCACGGTACTCCGAGGCGAGCTTCTGGCGGACAAACTTGTTCGTCTTCACCATCTCCTTGTCGGTGGCCTCGACCTTTCCCGAGTCGAGTGTCTCGACGATCTTCTTCACGTTCTCGGCCTGGAGTCGGGCGCGAGTGATCGACTCCAGGGTCGCCTCGAGTTCCCCGAGAAGGTCGGTCACTTCGTCACGATCGAGGTCGCGCTTCTCTTCGGTGTCTTGCTTGGGAGTCTCAACCGGGATCTCGGTCGCGCTATCGCGCGTCTTCGGCCGGTTTGAGCGGGTTGGAGCCGATGGATCCTGCTGCGCGCTCAGGCCGAGCAGCGGTACCAGGACGGTGAAGATGATCGCGGCGGGCAAGGTTGACATTGCGTTCTCCCGAACGGGATACGGTCTCGAATGATACCGAAGCTATCCGCGTCCTCTCCCGGCTGCCAGGGGGCAGATGGCAGGTCCCATGGAATCGCTACGACCGCAGTTTCCATCGGGAGCGAGTCTTCCTTGGCTGTGGCACTCCGGCCGAAACGGACGTACGGAGCCAGAGCCATTTTCTCCGGTTACGAGGACGTCGACGCGGGAGTCGGAGCCGGAGATGCGTAACCGGAGAAAATGGCTCCGGCACCTCCCGTCCGCCTCGGCGCTGCTCAGGTGAGGAGGGCTTCCAGATCGGGCTGCATCACGCGCTGCACGCGATTCGCGGCGGCGTGGCGATCGAGTTCTCGAAGGGAGAGGCGCTTCGAACGCCAGGCGTCCCGGAGCGCTTCGAGCGCGACGTCGAGGCCGATCTTGTTCCGGTACTTGAAGCCATCCGCCAACGTGCGGGCCACGTTGGTGATGCGGACCATCCGGCCTTCGATGCGGTGCCGCGCGATGCCCTGCTCGAGGGCGGCTGCGCTCGTGCGCACGAAGCGGAGCGGCGGATAGCTGAGCGCGGGCTTCCGCGCGCGGCGGTCGATGGCGATCCACACGTCGCCGGGGAGCTGGGTGCCGAGGCCGTGGAACTGGAGGGCGGAGAGGAGGCAGATCACGCCGTCCGGAACGGCGGCGGCGGCGATCGCCAGCGCGTGGTGCTCGGTCGCTTCCTGGTCGGGCAGGCGGTAGAGGCCGCGCGCGATGCGCTCGAGCTCGCCGGCGGCGACGAGGCGAGTCAGGACTTGGCGGTGGATGCCCGCGCGGGCGAGCTCTTGCGCGCTGACGCCGCGTGCGCGGCGGGCGAGCGAGAGGCTGCGTTCGCGGTCGGTTGGGGTGGGCATGTGGCAAAGCGTAGGCGCATTGTCAGCAGTGCCAACGTTCTGCCGCGGGCCGCGGAGAAGGGGGGCTGATGCGTGGCGGAACCGGTGCCACAGCTGCTCTCCCCGGAGAGGGAGAGTGCTCGGGGGCCATGGCTCACCGGTCGAAACGGACGTACGGAGCCAGAGCCATTTTCTCCGGTTACGAGGACGTCGACGCGCGAGTGGGAGCCGGAGGTGCGTAACCGGAGAAAATGGCTCCGGCACCTCCCGTCCGCTTCGGCGCTGCTCGGGGTGGCGCGTCTTGTGGATGACCCCGCGGCATTCGCGAGCGCGCCTGCTCGTGTGACCCGCGGGGCAGCCACGCGTCTTTCTCGAGAGCTCGAGGTTCCGCGTGCGTGCATCGGGCCTTCTACCCGGGGCGCTGTTCGTGCGCAGATATGAGGAGCGCACGTGGTCGTGGGACTTCGCCGTCGGCGATGGGGGGAATCGCCATGGAGATCAACCAGAGGTTTCGATCGCCTTGGGTGCCGTCGCTCGGTTGCCAGGCAACGCCAGCTCGAGATGTGCGTGCCGTGGTGCGCGTCTCCTCTGCGGTTTCACGATGCGTTGTTCTCGTGGAGGTCGCGCGTCGAGAGCACGGGGGCCATCGTCGGCTCGACGGGCCTTCGTCCGTCCTCTACCCGTCGTCTAGGTTCGTCGCGTGATTCGGTCCTTCGCGGATGCGGAGACGCGGCGTTTCTTCGAGACGGGGCGCTCGCGACGACTGCCCTTCGAGATCTGGAAGCGGGCGTCGCGGCGCTTGACGCAGCTCAAGATCGCGAAGACCTTGGATGACCTGCGTACACCGTCTTCGAACCACTTGGAGTCGCTGCGGGGAAACCGCGGAGGCCAACACAGCGTGCGAATCAATGCGCAGTGGAGGCTCTACTTCCGGTTCGCGGAGGGCGACGCTTGGGACGTCGAGATCGTGGACTACCACTAGCGGGGCTGCGCCCCAGCGCCGCTAGGATGTTGGGCCCGATGCATCGGCTCGAGCGCGGCGACTTCCGCGGCCCAAAGACTTCAGGAGCGAAGCATGGAATTCGTGGATGGTCTGCCGCCGATTCACCCCGGCGAGTTCGTGCGGGAGATCTTGGACGAGCTCGAGATCTCTCAGGCTAGCTTCGCGAAGCGACTGGGCATCTCGCCGGCGCGCGTCTCGCTCGTCGTGCGCGAGCAGCGACCGGTGACGGCTGAGCTCGCGCTGCTCTTCGGGCGCGCGTTCTCGCAGTCGCCGCAGTACTGGATGGGCTTGCAGGCAACCTACGACCTCAAGATGGCGGAGAAGAAGTTGCGAGGTCGGTGGCGGAAGGTGCGCGCTGTTGTTGCGAAGGGGCGCGGGAGTTCGATGCGTTCGCCGCAGAAGTCTGCTTGAGCCGCGCGATCGAGCCTTGAGGTGTACGTGATCGTCCGGGTTGTCGAGCTTGGGTTTGGCGAGCGCGGAGGCACTGGCTCACCGGCCGAAACGGACGTACGGAGCCAGAGCCATTTTCTCCGGTTACGAGGACGTCATTGCGAGAGTCGGAGCCGGAGGTGCGTAACCGGAGAAAATGGCTCCGGCACCTCCCGTCCGCTTCGGCGCCGTCAGGCGCCGAGGTCGCGGAGGAGGCGCTCGATCTGCATGTGCGCGCGCGGCGTCTGGCGGATCACGAGCACGCCGCGGCCGGTGTCGATCGAGACGTCGTCGCGCGTCCAGTGCGCGGGGCCGAGGAGGCGCTTCACGAGATCGGCGAGGCCTGGCTCGTCGAAGCCGGAGACGGTGCGGGTCTCGAGCTCTTCGACGGGCACTTCTTCGTTCGAGCCGCGGAGGTCGAAGCCGATCGGCGGGGCGAAGTCGCGGAGCACGAAGGTGAGGGCGTGGACGGAGTAGAGGCGGAGCGTGGCTTCCGGTTGGAACTCCTCCGGGAGCACGAGGCGCAGCGTGCGGCCGTGGTCGACGAAGAGCAGGCCGGTGCGCGCGGCGACGAGCTCCATGGCGCCGAGGGCGGGGGCGTGCTTCGAGCGGAGGTCCACCAGCGGAAGGTCGCGGGTCGCGACGCGTTCGCGAACGAGCTCGCTCGGGTGGATCGGGAGACCGAGGGCGCGCGTGAGGTCGCGCGCGACGTCGAGCGCGCTGGCGGCGGTCCAGTCGACCTCGACGGGGCGGCGCGCCCAGGCGCGTAGGCGCAGCTCGTGCTGGAGGCGGGTCTTCAGGGAGTGGAGCTCGAGGGCCTGGGCGGCGGCGGGCGGAGCCGCGGCGAGGACGAGGGCCAAGGGGAGGAAGAGGTTCCGGGACGCGAGGAAGGGGCGTGCGGCCATGGCGAGCTCCGGGACCGGGGGAGAACCTCGGGATACGCGCGTGCCCACGCCGTGCTCCCGGATGCTCCGGCGCTCGAGATGCTGCATTTCGTCGCCTTGGCTCCGCGTTCGGCGGGGCGCGGGTAGGCTGGCTCGGTCCCCCCTCTCTCATCTGGGCTCGTTCCATGCAGCTCCGCTCCTTCCTCGCTCTCGCGCTGGTCGCCACACCTGCGCTCGGGCAGACCATCGTCGCTCCGTTCAACGCCTCCTACAGCTTCGTCGACCTCGGCACACCCGCCGGCGTGCCCGCGAACTTCGGTGGCTGCACCTTCCGCGTGGGCGATCCCGGGACCCTCTATCTCTGCGGAGGAGCGAACTCGGCGAGCGGCGCGGTGTATCGCGTGCCCGTCGTGCGCGATGCGCAAGGACACATCACCGGTTTCGGCGGCGCGTCCGCGCTGCACGCCACGGCGCCGAACAACGACGGCGGCCTCGAGTTCGGTCCGGGCGGCGTGCTCTTCTACTCGCGCTACCCGTCCCACGAGGTCGGCATGATCCGGCCGGGGAGCACGACGACCGACCGCGTCGTCTCGGTGGGGATCTCCGGCTTCAACGGGTCGCTCGGCGCGTTGCGCTTCGTCCCCGCGGGCCTGCCGAACGTGGGCGCGCTGAAGCTCGCGTCCTACAACTCTGGGCAGTTCGCGACGGCGACGCTCACGCCTGACGGCAACGGCACCTTCGACATCGCCAGCGTCACTGTGGGGACGCAGCCCGGGTTCGGCCCCGAAGGCTTCTTCTACGTGCCGCCGGATTCACCGCTCTTCGTGAACTTCCGCAGCATGCTCGTCTGCGAGTACGGCCCGGGCGTCATCTCGGCCTACGACATCGATGCGAACGGCGATCCCGTGCCCGCGACGCGGCGTGCGTTCCTCACCGGCCTCAGCGGCGTCGAGGGCGCCGCGCTCGATCCGATCTCGGGCGACTTCTTCTTCAGCACCTACGGCGGCGGCAATCGCGTGATCGCGGTGCGAGGCTTCGGTCTGCCCTGCGGCGCGGTCGTGAGCTACGGCAACGGGCTCGCCGGGTCCGGCGGACTCGTGCCGCGCCTCGATGCGGTCGGCTGCTTCGCGCGGCGCCAGACGGTGAGCTTCGTGACCTCGCAGGGGCTGCCCGGTGCGCCGGGCATCTTCCTCGCCGGCGTGCAGCCGACTGCCGTGCCGATCTTCGGCGGACAGATCCTCGTCCTGCCGCTGGTGCAGATCGCGCACGTTCTCGACGGCAGCGGCAGCTCGAACCTGCCGATCCCGATCCCCGACGACACGAACCTGCTGAACACGGACTTCTTCACGCAGGTGCTCTACATCGACGCGGGCGCGCCGCAGCTCGTCTCGTTCAGCGCGGGCCAGTCGATGAGGGTGCGCTGAGCATCTCTCGCAGCTCTCGCGATCGAGACGCCAACGACGAGGGCCGGCTCTCCCGCGTGCGGGAGAGCCGGCCCTCGCCGTTCCGACGTCGTGCGTCGTGCTCGTGCGCTCAGAAGCGGAAGAGCACGCCGTTCGACACCACGTAGCCGAGGAGCGCACCCGGGTCGATCACGATGACCTGGGTGGTGACATCGCCGGTCGGCATCCACGGGATCAGGACGGGGAACGAGGCCGAGCCCTGGCCGGGGCCGCCGGCGCTGGTGCCGAAGTTCAGGACCACCGGGAGCAGCGGGGTGGTGAGGAGATCGCAGCCCGCGCCGAGCGGGATCGCCGTCGTGCCCGTGCCGTAGACGAAGGCCGCCGCGGCGCCGCCGAGGCAGTTGTTGACCTGCAGGGTGATCGTCTCGCCGATGCCCGCGCAGCCGCGGACGGTGAAGCTCGGCACGAAGCCGCCGCTGCCGGCGCAGCCGTTGCCGTAGAGATACACGCTGCTGCAGGGGATCTCCTTCACCGACGTGAGCGCCGAGGCGCCGGTCAACACGGAGACCAGCGTCGCGTTCGCGTTGCTGGTGTCGACGCGGTAGAGCGAGGTCGTGTTACGCGAGTACACGTGGAGGTCGCCCGAGCCCTGATCCGAGGAGAGGTCGATGCCCATGTTGTAATCGACGCCCGTCATCGTGCCCACGGTGACGGAGTTGAGAGGATTCAGGAGATCGATGCGCACGAGCTCCGGGTCGGTCGCGCCCTGCGTCGAGGTGTACAGGTTGCCCAGGCTGTCGAAGGCGAGGCCCCAGCCGGGCGGGATGTCGCCGAAGGCGGTGCGCAGGCCGGTCGACAGGTCGATGGCGTCAAGCTGCACGCGGAACGAGAGCCCGACGAAGCCGGCGACGAAGATCTTGTCTCCGTAGGGCGAGAGGGCGGCGCCGACACCGCCGGTGGTGCGCACGCCGGTCGGCGTCCAGAGCAGCGTCGCGGCGTAGGTCTGGCCGTCGATCTCGTAGATGCTGAAGCCGCTGAACCCGCCGGGCGCGACGGCGTACCAGCCGCCCGACTTCTTCGCGACGAAGTGCGAGAAGCCGAAGGCCGGCGCGCCGGTGATCGAGGCGAGGAACGACGCAGCGTTGGTCGTCGTGTCGACGTTGTAGATCTGCGCCGTCTGGGCGTCGTAGCCGTAGAAGTTCTGGGCCGTGAGAGGCGCCGCGCAGAGCAGGGCCGCCGCGAGCGGTTGAGCAAGGTGACGGAAGAGCATGAGATCGACTCCGGAGAGGTGAGAGGGACCGTGTACGGGGGATGGAGAGTTGGGTCGCGCCGCGATCAGCCGATCGAGACGAGGACCGCGTTCGTGGTCGAGAAGCGGGTGGCCGTGCCGGGCTCGTAGATGAACGCTTGCAGCGTGAAGCTGCCGCTCGGCAAGTTCGGCAGCACGCCGGGGAGCGTGGCCGACCCGGTGCCGGGGCCACCGGGCGTCATCGCGAAGGCGACCTGCACGGGGAGGAAGGGATTCACCCACAGCTCGCAGGCGCCGCCGATCGGCACGTTGATCTGGCCCGTGCCGAACACCAGGATCCCGGCGCTGTAGCCCAAGCCCTTCGTGATCTGGACGCTGACGGGGCCGTTCCGCACCGCGCAGCCGCCGATCGCGAGCTCCGGCACGACGCCCGAGGTGCCGGGGCAGCCCGCGCCGTAGCGCGCGAGGATGCCGCTCGAGCACGCGAGCACGTGCGAGCGGAACCAGATGCGGAAGAGGAACTCGAAGCGCCCCTGCTCGTAGAAGAACGGCGTGTAGAAGGGCGCGTTGAGGCCGTAGTTCCCGGTGAGGCTGATGCCGGGGGTCGGCGCGATCGCGTCGCCGCAGCGCAGCGTCAGCACGTCGCTGGGCGTCACGAGGAGCGCCGCGCTCGAGCAATCGACGTAGACCTCGGTCGCGGAGGCGGAGGGAGCGGCGAACGCCATCCCGGTCCAGAGCGGCACGGCGGTCGCGGGGTGCGGCCCGTTGCCGCGGAAGAGCGCGAGAGGCAAGCCCACGGAGGCGGACTGCGACCAGAGCTTCAGGGTGAAGCCCACGAGCTGGCCGGTCTGCCCGACGGCGACCTCCTGCTGCAGGTCGTCGAGGACGGCCATGTTCCAGGAGACGTTGTCGTGACTCGTGTTGTCCTGATCGACCACGCCGATCTGGGCGGCGAGAGGAGCGACCGCGAATAGGGCGGCGCAAGGCAGCGCGAGCAGGCGAGCGAGCATCGGAACCTCCTTCTGGGCCGGCGCGGGGAGAGCACGCCGATCCGTACACCCTGGTCTTTGCCGCAGGGGCGTTTCTCGGGAGCGAATCCCGAGAGAACTTCGGTGGAGAGGCGCGCGGAGCTTGGCGGGCCTCGAATCCGAGGCCGGTGGCGGCAGGCCTCAGCGGAGGTCGTTTCTCCCGCCGGCGAGAAGAGGGATCGCTCTCGATACCCGCTTCGCAGCCTCGAGGACGCGGGCACGCCGCCCGCTCGAGGAGAGAATCATGACGACCTTGCACTGGATCGCGCAGTCCGCTCAGCAGCGTATCGACTTCTGCCGGGACCAGCTACGGCACACCCTGGATGCCGTCCGGCGCGGCAGCCCCCTCGACGCCGAGACCGATGCGGAGCGCTTGCGCGATCGACTGGCGGTGGTCGCGAGCGAGCTGGGCTCGCGGCGCATCGGCATGCGCGTGCGCACTGGAGGGGCAGAGGCCGGCGCGGAGCGGATCTGGGGCGACACGATCGACTTCGTAGGCGTCGCGTTCCTCGAGCGCGGCGCGGCGGCGGCCCGAGCGGTCGGGCGCATCGTCTATCGCGACGGAAGGCCGAGCGGCACGGGCTTCCTCGTGGGCGAGGGGCTGCTGCTCACCAACAACCACGTGATCGGCTCGCCCGAGGAGGCCGAGGCGATGCTCTTCGAGCTCGACCACGAGCTGGATGCCTCAGGCCTCGCGCGCCAGGCGACGCGCTTCGAGCTCGCGCCGCGCGAGCTCTTCCTCACCGACGACACCAACGACCTCGACTACAGCTTGGTCGCGCTCGGCGCGCGGTTGTCCGGCAGCGGCGAGCTCGCGAGCTACGGACGCTGCGCGCTCTCCGCGGCGCGCGACAAGCACGCGCTGGGCGAGGTGGCGAACCTCGTGCAGCACCCCGCCGGCCGCTTGAAGGAGGTCGTGCTGCGCGAGAACCGCCTGGTCTCGCGTCTCCAGCACGTGCTGCACTACGCGGCCGACACGCAGCCGGGCTCCTCCGGCTCGCCGGTGTTCAACAACCAGTGGGAGGTGATCGCCCTCCATCACTGGGGCGGCCCGTGGCGCCAGGTCGCGGACGACGACGGCAAGAAGGTCCCGACCTTCGTGAACGAAGGGATCCGCATCAGCGCCATCGTGAGCGAGCTCGAAGCCCGTCGCGCCGAGCTCGACGGCGCGCAGCGCGCGCGCTTGGAGGCGCTGCTCACCAAGCGCGAGATCCGCCCCGCGTCCCCGACGAGCGCGCCGCGTCAGGATGCGGCCGCGAGCTCCGCCGCGATGAGCTTGCAGCCGGACGGCACCGCGGTGTGGCGCTTCCCGCTCGAGATCGCCGTGCGCATCGCCGCGCCTTCGAGCCCTGCGGCGCCCCTCGCGCCGCAAGCGAACGCGGCGGACCGCACCCGCGCGAGCGCGGCGCCCGCCGCGCGCGTGCCCGCGGAGGTGGCGGAGCGGCGCATCGACCCGGACTACGCGCGTCGATCGGGCTACGATCCCTCGTTCCTCGCCGGCGATCCGTTGCCGCTGCCGCGCCTCTCCGAAGACCTGCGGCGTCGCGCGGCGCGCAATCGCAAGCCCACCGGCGCCGACGACTGCGAGTTCCGCTACCAGCACTTCAGCGTCTTCGTCGACAAGCGGCGCGGTCTGCCGCTGCTCACGGCGTGCAACATCGACGGCAAGACCGCGAAGGAGATCGACCGCAAGACCGGGCGCGTGCGCGATGCGGAGCGCCGCGACGCGCGGGAACGCGAGGAGGGTCCCGAGGCTCGCGAGCAGTGGACCGTGGATCCGCGCATCGATCCCAAGGACTGCGCCGACGATCGCCTCTATACCGGGCAGACCGTGAGCGATGGCCCGGGGCGGCTGAACCGCATCTTCCATCGCGGCCACATGGTGCGGCGTCTCGATCCGTGCTGGGGGAGCAAGGCCGCGGCGCTGCGCGCCGAAGCGGACACCTTCCACTTCACGAACTGCACGCCGCAGATCGGCGCGTTCAACTCCGGGCAGACGCTCTGGCTGGGCATCGAGAACCACATCCTCGACAACGCGCGCCTGCAGGATCAGCGCGTGTGCGTCTTCACCGGGCCGGTCTTCGCCTCGGACGATCCCGCCTATCGCGACGAGGTCTTCCGCGGCTTCCGCGTGCCGCAGCGCTTCTGGAAGCTCGTCGTCTGGGAGGACGCGGGAACGCTCGCCGCGCTCGCGCTGGTCGCCGACCAGAGCCCGCTGCTGCGCGAGCTTCCCGAAGGTGGCGAGCGCCTCGACGAGGTCGAGCCGGTGGAGGAGTTCCTCAGCGTCGTGCCGGAGATCGAGCGCCTGACCGGCCTCGACTTCGGGAGCGCGGTGCGCGACGCGGACCTCTGCGAGCTCCTCGAAGGCGCGGAGGGCGCCGAAGGGGACACGCGGCTGCGGCGAATCCGCAGCTTCGCCGACGTGCCGCTCCGCCGCGGCGAGAAGCTCGCGTCCGCGAACGGGCGCAAGCGCGCGAAGCGCTGAGAGCTCGCGCTCCGCGCGCGGCCCTCGGCGCTCGCGCTCAGCGCGTGGCGCTGGGCGCGGCGGTCGGAGCGAAGCGCTCCGCTCCCGCGCCGCGGGCCGCGACATCGGGCGCGCCGGCGAGGGCCTCGAGCTTCTTCCGCACGAGCTCCACTCCCACGCTGGCCGCGTAGCGCAGCGGCCCGCCGCGGAACGGCGCGAAGCCGGTGCCGAAGATGAGCGCCAGATCGAGCTCGCGCTCGCTCGCGACGACCTGCTCGGCGAGGCAGCGCCAGCACTCGTTCACCAGGGGGAGGATCAGCCGGTCGACGATCTGCTCGTCGCTCCAGCTCGCCGCGGCGTCGCTCGTGCGCAGCGACGCGAGGTCTTCCGCGGGCACGGGCTTCTTGCCGCGCTCGTGGCGATAGAGGCCGAAGCCGCTCTTCTTGCCGAGGCGCTGTGGGGTGACGAGCTTCTTCAAGGCCTGGCTGGTCGCCATGCGCGCCCCATAACCCAGCGCCAGCGAATCGCCCGCGTGGCCCGCGATGTCGAGGCCGATCTCGTCGAGCAAGGCGTACGGGCCCATCGGCATGCCGAAGCGCACGAGCGCCGCGTCGACCCGCGCCACGTCGGCGCCGAGCTCGAGCAGGCGCACGGCCTCGTCGAGATAGGGGCCGAGCACTCGATTCACGAGGAAGCCCGGAACGTCGCGCACGAGCACCGGGGTCTTGCCCAGCTTCACGACCAGCGCCGCGGCGCGGAGCGCGCTCTCCTCGCTCGTGCGCGAGCCGCGCACGACCTCGACGAGCGGCATCGCCTTCACCGGATTGAAGAAGTGCAAGCCGAGCACGCGCTCGGGATGCGGCACGCCCTCGGCGATGGCATCGACGCTGAGCGAGCTCGTGTTCGTCGCGAGCAGCGCATCGGCGGGCATCTGCGCCGCGAGCCCTTGGAAGACCTTGCGCTTCACCTCGAGCTTCTCGGCCACGGCCTCGATCGCGAGCTGGCAGCGCGCGAGCCCGTGCGTGCCGCGCACCGCGTCGAGCGCGTCGATCGCGGCGTCGGCCTCGCTGCGCGAGAGGCGCCGCTGCGCGAGCTTCTTCTTCACCTCGTCGCGATGCTCGAGCAGCGCGCGGTCGAGCGCCTCCGGCGCGAGATCGCAGAGGCGCGTGCGGATCTGCTTCTCGGCGAGGAGCCGCGCGATGCCCGCACCCATCACGCCGGCGCCGATCACGGCGGCGCGCTCGAGCGGCGGACCGCTCAGCTTGCGCGCGAGGCGCTTCGACTCCTCGCTCGAGCGGAAGATCGCGATCAGGTTCTTCGCGACGCTGCCGGTGATGAGCGGCGTCACCGCCGCGGCTTCGCGCGCGGCCATGCGCGAGAGCGGCGTGTACGGCGCGGAGCTGATCACCGGGATCACGGCGAGCGGCGCGGGGTAGTGGCCGTGCGTCTTCGCGAGCACCGCGCGCTTGGCGGCGCGCGCGAGGAAGTTTCCGACGAGCGGATTCTTGTCGAGCAGCCAGCCCTTCCAGCCGCGCGAGCGCCGCGGCAGGCGCTCGCGGCCGAGCGCCAGATGCGCGCCGATCGCTCGCAGGTTCTCGCGAGCGCAGAGGCGATCGACGAGGCCGAGCTTCTGCGCTTGCGCGGCGGGGTAGAGCTTGCCGGAGAGGATCGCCTCCAACGCCGTCGCCACGCCGACGCGGCGCGGCAGGCGATCCGCGCCGCCCCAGCCGGGGAGGATGCCGAGCTGCGTCTCGGGGAGGCCGATCCGCGTCTCGGGCGCGTCGGTGGCGAGGATCGCGTCGCAGCAGAGCGAGAGCTCGTATGCACCGCCGGGAACCGCGCCGCCGACGGCGGCGATCTTCCGCAGCGGCAGCGCCGCGATGCGCGCGAAGAGCGCATGCACCCAGCGCACCGAGCTCTCGACGTCGGCGGGGGTGCGGAGCGCTTCGAGCGCCTCGAGGTCAGCACCCGCGGCGAACTCGCGCGCGCTGCGCCCCGTGATCACGAGGCCGCGCAGATCGCGCCGCGCTTCGAGCTCGCCGACGCGCAGCGCGAGGTCGCGCAGCAGCGGCACGTCGAGCACCGCGAGCGAGCGATGCGGCGGATCGAGCACCAGCACCGCGAGGCCCGCCTCCGGGAACTCGAGCTTCACGCAGGCGCCCTCGGCCGGCGCGTCGGCGGCGAGCGGCATGCTCGGCGGCAGCGGCAGGGACGACTTCGAGGCGCTCATCGCAGGTCCTCCGTGCGCTCGAGCACCACCGCGCCGCCTTGGCCACCGCCGATGCAGAGCGTCGCCAAGCCGAGCGCCGCGTCGCGGCGGCGCAGCTCGTGAGCGAGGGTGAGCAGCAAGCGCGCGCCCGTCGCGCCGACGGGATGGCCGAGCGCGATCGCGCCGCCGTTCGGGTTCAAGCGCGCGGGATCGATCGCGCCGAGCGCGCGCTCGCTGCCGAGCTCCTTCTTCGCGAAGCTCGCGGAGTCGAAGGCCTGCGTGCAGGCGAGCACTTGCACGGCGAAGGCCTCGTTCAGCTCGATCACTTGCATGTCGGAGAGCGCGCAGCCAGCGCGCGCGAGGGCGATGCGCGACGCGTAGACGGGTCCCAAGCCCATGCGCGCGGGATCGCAGCCGGCCCACGCGAAGCTGCGCAGCTTCGCCAGCGGCCGCAGGCCGAGCTCGCGCGCGCGCTGCGCGGTGGTGACGATCAACGCGCACGCGCCGTCGGTGATGCCGCAGGAGTTGCCGACCGTCACGACGCCGTCCGGCTTCTCGAAGTAGGGCCGGAGCTTCTGCAGCGCTTCCAGGCTCTGATCGTCGCGGATGCCGTCGTCGTGCTCCTGCGCGCGGGTACCGCTCTTCGCGCCGAGCGGCAGCAGCGGCAGGATCTCCTCGGCGAAGCGCCCCGCGTCGCGAGCGGCCTTCGCGCGGCGGTGGCTCTCGAGCGCGAAGCGATCCGCGGCCTCGCGCGAGATGCCGTGCTCGCGCGCGAGGAGCTCGGCGCTCTTGCCCATGATGAGCCCGGAGACGGGATCGGTGAGCCCCTCCATCAGCGCGATGCGCGGGCGCAGGAAGCGCGGACGGAACGAGAGCATCGCGCCGAGCTTCTGCGGCAGGCTCCGCGCCTTCGAGAGGCGCTCGAAGAGCTGTGTCAGCTCGCGGCCCATCAGCAGCGGATACGCGCTCATCACCTCGACGCCGACGCAGACGTAGAGCGAGCCTTCGCCCGCGCGGATCGACGCCGCGGCCGTGGTCACCGCTTCGATGCCGCTCGCGCAATTGCGCGCCACCGTGCGCGCCGGGAGCTGCTTCGGGAGACCCGCGCGCAGCGCGATCACGCGCGCGACGTTGGCCTGATCGTGCGGTGGACCGACCGAGCCCGCGATGAGCTCGGTTACACTCGCGGGGTCGATGCCGGTGCGCGCGAGGAGCTCGCGCACGACGGCTGCGCCCAAGTGCCCCGCGTCTTCCCCTCGGAAGGCCCCCCCCGCACGGGTCCAGGTCGAGCGGAGGCCGGCGGCGAGCACGATCTCGCCGCTGGACGCAGGGGGCGCGGAGTCGCAGGTTTGGGCTTCGACCATCGTTTCGACGAAAAGGAAGCGGGGGATCCGCCGCGAGCGCGGCAGCGCAGGCTACGCCGCGCGCCGCGTCGGAACCAGTCCCGCTTCGGACCCCGAGGATCGCAGGATGGACTTCGTCTTCGAGAGCGCCGGCTACCTGAGCGGCCTCGGTCTCTGGATCGGCGCGGCCCTCGTGCTCGCGCTCGCTCTGCTCTTCCTCTTCCACGGGCTCGGCCTATGGATCTGGGCCGTCGCGCTGGTCGCGCTGCTGCATGCCTTCGCCGCGCCGCTCTGGCTCGCGGCGCTGCTCGGCGCGCCGATGCTGCTCCTCCTGATCGTGCCGCTGCGCCGCGCGCTGGTCTCGGGGCCCGTGCTGCGCTTGATGCGCGCGCTCGAGTTCCTGCCCGCGATCTCGGAGACGGAGCGCACGGCGATCGAGGCCGGCGACGTGTGGATCGAAGGCGAGCTCTTCTCGGGCGCGCCGAGCTGGAAGCGCCTGCTGCGCGAGGAGTACGCGCAGCTCAGCGCAGAGGAAGCGGCGTTCCTCGACGGGCCGGTGGAGGAGCTCTGCCGCAGCGTCACGGACTGGGAGGTCTGGGAGCAGCGCGGTCTCTCCGCGGAGACCTGGAGCTTCCTGAAGCACCACGGATTCTTCGGCTTGATCGTGCCGAAGGAGTTCGGCGGCAAGGGCTTCTCGCCCGCCGCGAACAGCGCCGTCGTCGCGAAGCTCTCCACGCGCTCGATCCCGCTCGCCATCACGGTCATGGTGCCGAACTCGCTCGGTCCGGCCGAGCTGCTCGCGCACTACGGCACCGACGCGCAGAAGAGCTACTGGCTACCGCGCCTCGCGCGCGGAGAGGAGATCCCCTGCTTCGGCCTCACCGAGGCGCACGCGGGCTCGGACGCGGGGGCCATCCGCGCCGAGGGCATCGTCTTCAAGGACGCGAGCGGGAGCTCAAGCTCCGGCTCTCGTGGAGCAAGCGCTACATCACGCTGGCGCCGGTCGCGACCGTGATCGGTCTCGCGTTCCAGCTCCGCGATCCCGAGAACCTGCTCGGCAAGGGCGTCGATCGCGGCATCACCTGCGCGCTGATCCCGGCGAGCACGCCGGGAGTCGAGCACGGCCGGCGCCACGATCCGCTCGGCGTGCCGTTCCCGAACGGACCGACGCTGGGAGAGAACGTCGTGCTGCCGCTCGACTGCGTGATCGGCGGCGCCGCGGGCGTGGGGCAGGGCTGGCGCATGCTGATGGAGTGCTTGAGCGCGGGCCGCGGCATCTCGCTGCCGGCGCAGAGCACGGCCGGGGCGGCGCTCGCCTCGCGCGTCGCCGGCGCCTACGCGCGCGTGCGGCGTCAGTTCGGCCTCGCGATCGCGCACTTCGAGGGCATCCAGGAGCCGCTCGCGCGCGCGGGCGGGTTCGCGTGGCTGCTCGAAGCGCAGCGCCGCACGACCTGCGGGGGCTTGAACCGCGGCAAGAAGCCCGCGGTCGCGAGCGCGATCGCGAAGCTGATGTCGACCGAGCTCCTGCGGAAGGCGCTCGACGACGCGATGGACATCGTCGGCGGCGCGGGCATCTGCCGCGGGCCGAAGAACCTGCTCGCGCACGGCTACGCCGCGGTGCCGATCGGCATCACGGTGGAAGGTGCCAACATCCTGACGCGCACGCTGATGATCTTCGGTCAGGGGGCGATCCGCTGCCATCCGCACGCCTTGGCCGAGATGGAAGCGGTGGCGAAGGGCGATGTCGCGGCGTTCGACCGCGCGTTCTTCGCGCACGTCGGGCACGTGATGCGGAATGCCGTGCGCGCGCTGCTGCTCGGCTTCACGCGCGGACGTCTCGCGTACACCGGGATCTCCGGACCCGCGCGGCCGTATGCGCAGCGCTTGGCGTGGTGCTCGGCGCGCTTCGCGTTCCTCGCCGACTTCGCGATGGCGACGCTCGGCGGCAACCTGAAGCGCCGCGAAGCGCTGACCGGGCGCTTCGCCGACCTCTTCTCGTGGATGTATCTCGTGGCCGCGGGCATCAAGCGCTTCGAGGCGGAGGGGCGGCGCAAGGAGGACGTCGTCTTCCTGCGCTGGTCGATGGAGCACGCGTTCGCCGAGATGCAGACCGCCTTCGTCGGCGTGCTGCGCAACTTCGACCTGCCCTTCGCCGGCTGGCTCTTCCGCGGGCCGCTCACGCTGCTCCAGCGCTTGAACCCCGTCGGCGCTCCGCCGCGCGACGGCCTCGTGCGCGCGGTGGCCGAAGCCGTCGCGACGCCGGGCGAGGCGCGCGATGCGCGCACCGGTCCCTACTTCCATCCGAGCGATGCGGGCGAGCCGCTGCACGCTCTCGAGCGCGCGTTCCGCCTCTGTCACGAGGCCGAGGCCATCGAGCGGAAGCTGAAGCGGGCGGTGAAGGAAGGGCGGCTGCCGCGCGAGAAGAGCGCGGCGCTGCTCGAGCGCGCCCAGCAAGCGGGCATCCTGCAGCCGCACGAGGTCGCGGCGTACCGCGAGGCGGAGAAGGCTCGTGACGAGGTGATCCAGGTCGACGCGTTCGCCGCGTCGTAGCGCGCCATGCGCGCGCGGCTCAGCGCTCGCTCGCCGCGCGGCGCAGCGCGGCGGCGGCGAGTGAGGGACCGTCGAGCGACTGGAGCGTCGTCGCGGTGCGCTGCGCGGCGGCCCGATAGCGCGGCTCCTCCAAGACCTCGAGCAGCGCCGCGCGCAGCGCGCGCGGCGTGAGCTCGCGGAGCGCGAGCGCCTTCGCGGATCCGACGCGGTGCACGAGCCGCGCGGCGATGCCCGGCTGCTCGTGCGTGATGGGCAGCGCCACGCAGGGCAGGCCCGCGCGCAGCGTCTCGAGCGCGGTGTTGAGCCCGGCGTGCGTGATCACGGCACTCGCGCGCTGCAGGAGCTCGAGCTGCGGAGCGAAGCCCACGACGAGCGCTTCTCCCGCGAGCGCGGGGAGTGCGGCGCGCTCGCGGCCGAGCGCGAGCACGAGCTGATAGGGGAGCTCGCGGCACGCTTCGGCGATCGCCGCGTACATCCACTCCAGGCGGTTCTGCAGCGTGCCGAGCGAAGCGTAGAGGATCGGCCGACCGTCGAGGCGCTCCCACGGGAAGCGCTCGTCGCGCGTGCTCGCGCGCTGCGCCTCCACCCACGGTGCGGTGTAGTGGAAGTGCGCCGGGCGCTTCGTGTGCGCGAAGTCGAGGAGCTCGGGGAGCTGGCAGACCTGCGCACGGCTCGGCGGGATCTCGTGCAGGTCGCGCGGGCGCATCGCGGCGAAGCCGTGCTCGCGGCGCAGGCGCGAGAAGGTGCGGAAGGTGGGCAGCGCGCCGAGGAAGAAGCGCGCGTGATCGAACGCGTTGCGCAGCTGCGCGAGCGGAGAGCGCGACGGCGCGCGCAGGCTCGTCCACGGCGGCACGCCGACCTCGCGGTGCAGCGGCAGCGCGGCACACGCGACCCCGAGCGGCAGCTCGCGCCGCGCGGCGAGGCATTCCGCGCCGACGCAGACCTGGTCCATCACCAGGAGCTCGAGCTGCAGCGCGTCGAGCACCGGCGGCAGCTCCTCGAAGATCGCGCGGCACTGCGCGCCCGTGAGCTCGATCGCCGCGCGCGCGCCCGCGCGACCGGAGAGCACTCCCATCCGCGCTTCCGTCGCGACGAAGGAGTCGCTGGGGAAGAGCCGCTCGCCGTAGGTGCGGATCTCGAAGCCGTCCTCGCGCAGGCGTGCGCGACCATCGGGCAGCGTGATCAGCGTCGCGCGATCGCCCGCTCGTACGAAGGCGCGCGCGAGCGCGGCGAAAGGGTTCAAGTGCCCTTGGAACGGCGGGACGAGCAGGCCGACGTGCATGGCGCGCGGCGCGCGCTCAGCGCGTGAGCGTCCAGCGCGGCGCGGAGAAGCGCGGCTCCAGCGTGGTCGGCTCGAGCCAGAAGAGCTGCCACAACATGCCGTCGCCGGGGAGCAGCCCGTCGAACGCGCCGGCGCCGAGATCGAAGGCCGCGCGCAGCGCGCCGCTGGTACCGACGAGCCCTTCGAGCACGGGCGTCGACAGCGGCACCGCGACGCCTCGCATGCGCAGCGCGACGATCCACAGCGCCGCGGGCGCGCCCGGTGGAACGTAGGCCGCGAGCTCCAGGCGCTGTGGCGCGTCGATCGCGAGTGTCCGCGGATAGATCACGACCTCGCCCGGCGCGGGCGGCAGCGCGAGCGCGCTGCCGGACCAGAGCTGCGGTGCCGCGTGCACGATGCGCGTCGTGCCGCTCGCGAGCTCGAGCTCCTGCACGTCGCTCGAGCTCTCGCCCGAGCCCAGGAGATAGAGCCGGCCGTCGCGCGTGCCTTCGAGCGCGTTCAATCCATGCGGCGGAGCCGCGGGATGCGGCGCGAGCGCGAGCTGCGCGAGATCGAGCGCGAGCAAGCTCGCGCGCGCCTCCAGCGTCGCGATCCAGAGCGGCGCGGCAGGGGCCTCGGGATCGATCCACAGCGCGGTGATGGTGGCAGGCCAGCCGAAGTCGGCGAGGCGGAGGAGCAGGCGCATCCCGCGCGTGCGGAGATCGAGCTCCCAGATCTCGCCGCCGTCGCCGAAGCTCGCGACGAACGCGCGCTCCTCGTCGGGCCGGATCGCGAGTGCATTCCATGTGCGCGCGGGGAGATCGAAGCGATCGTAGGCGCAGCCATCGCTCCGCCGTCGCCGCTCGACGCCCTCGAAGCCGGCGCAGATCCAACCGCCATCGGCGTCCTGACCGAACGCGCGCACGGCGCTCCGCGGATCGCCGGCGGAGAGCACGCGCTCGCTGTGCACGCCTCGCGCGTCGAGGCCGAGCTCGATCAGCGCACCCGAGGAGCCCACGCCTTCGCTCTGCAGGCCCGTGATCACGAGCTCGCCGCTGAAGCGATCGATGCGCGCGGCGCTCACCGCGAGCGTCTCGCTGCTGCGCCCGGCGAGGTTCCGGAAGCTCCCGCTCGCGCGCGAGAGGAGCCCGGGGAACGCGGGCTCGCCGTCGAAGGGGAAGCCGCCCACGTAGAGCTCGTCCGCGCTCGCTTGCGCGCGCGCCGCGGGTGCCGCGCACAGCGCGAGCAGCGCGGCGGAGCTCGCGCGGAGGGAAAAGCGGAGCGCGGTCATGGGGGCGGAGCGGTGGGGCGGGGGGCGGGGAGGCGAGGAACGGGCCTCCATGCCAACCGAGGCGAGAAGTTCCGGCAAGGCGGGATTCGCGGAGAGGAGTCCGTCGTAGCGAGCAGGCGTTCCCTCGCACAAACTCGTCGCATGATCTCGGCCCTGCCCTTCCTCTTCACCCTCGCGCTCTCCCCCGAAGAGCCCGTCGAGCTAGGCGCCGTGCGCTGGGCCCGCGAGCTCGAGCCCGCGCTCGCCGCCAGCGCGCGCACGAAGAAGCCCGTCCTGCTCCTCTTCCAAGAAGTCCCCGGCTGAAGCACTTGCCGGACCTTCGGCGAAGGTCCCCTGCGCTTGCCGCTGCTCGTCGAAGCCGCGGAAGAGCTCTTCCATTCCGTCGCGATCCGCAACAACGTCGAAGGCTATGAAGACGAGGTGCGGAAGCGCTTCGGCGAGCCGGCCTGGAACAACCCCGTGGTGCGTTTCCTGGGCGGGGATGCGAAGGACGTGATCGAACGGAAGGACGGCGTCTGGGAGCGCGGCGCCCTCATCGCGCGGATGTGCGCGGCCCTGCGAGCCGCGCAGCGCGAGGTCCCGCCGTGGCTCCGCACCTTGGAGCGCGAGACGGCGGCGGGGGCGGTGGAGACCGCGCTGTTCGCGATGACCTGATACTGGGAGGGCGAGGCCCAGTTGGGCGCTCTCGATGGGGTTCTCTCGACGCGGACCGCGTGGATCGGCGAGCGCGAGGTCGTGGAGGTGCGCTTCCGCGCTGCGGAGCTCGGCTTCGAAGCGCTGCTTGCCCACGCCATCGCGCACTCCTGCGATCAGCGCGTGTTCGCGACCTCCGACGCGCAGCTCGAGCTCGCGCGCAAGAAGCTCGGAGCAAGAGCCGAGCGCTTCCAAGGCGAGCTCCGCCGCGCGAAGGACGATGACCAGCTCTACTACCTCGGACGCTCGCCGCTGCGCTTCCTACCGCTCACGTCCTTGCAAGCGCAGCTCGTGAACGCTGCCCTCGCGCCCGCTCGCGTGTCTCGCGCTGCGAAGCATCGCGATCCTCGAAGCTCGCTCTCGCCGCGCCAACAGGAGCTCCTGCGGCGCATCGAGCAGGCGCTCTCGCGCGACGCGAAGGTGCTCGACGGCCTCGAGCGACCGAGCGCGATGGAGAAGCTCGACGAGTACGAGGTGGCGTTGATGCGGCGTCTCCAAGGTTGAACTGCGTCGCGCTGAGGTCGACGCGAGATCGGTACCCGAAGCCACGACGAACGCGAGCCTTCGAACGCGAGTTGCGCGACGACCGCTCCGCCAGCCCTCCGGCGAAGCAAGCGCCGCGCCCGCCGCGCGTGAACGACCTCGAACGACAGCGCGCGTCGAAGCGTGCGCGACGTCGAACTCGATTCGTGAGCGAGCGCGGCGGTCACGGCGCTTGCGTCGCCTCCGGATGCGGCTTCGCTACGTCGAAAGACAGCGTGCGCCGTTTCGGAGTCCGCAGGAGGCGGGGGCTCCGAAACTCATGCTACGGGAGAGAGCGGACGTCGACGCGAGGTCCGCGTCGAGAGACATCGGTTCGTCGCCCGCGCGGCGGTTGGGCGGCAACGTAGCTCATCTGCGCAGCGAGCTGGATCAGCGAGAAACGTCGCGCAATCAAGATTCCGGCTTTGTATGAAACCGATTGCTCCTCCTGTGTGTTCTACATGCTGGAACGACATCGGGGAAGGCGACGCGCAACGAGGCAGAGGAAGCCACATGCGCCGCAAGGATCAACGGCTCGAGTTCGACTTTCGTCAGCATGGCGGCAAGCGGAAGGGCGCGGGACGGAAGGCGAAGAACGCTGAGCCCGGCATGCCGCACCGTCAGCGCGCGATGAAGAAGCGCGGCCAGACTCTCCTGATCACCGTACGTCTGGCGGATGGTCTGCCATCGCTGCGCCGCGGTGGCGCAGCAACGCTCGTGCTCGCGGCGCTCAGCGCGAGCAGCGATCGGCACGGGATGCGAATCATTCACTGCACGGTGCAAGGCAACCACTTGCACCTCCTCGTCGAAGCCGAGGGTCGTGAGTGCGTCGCACGGGGCATGAACGCGCTGCTGAGTCCGCTCGCGCGCGCGTTGAACAAGCTCTGGGGCCGTCGCGGCAAGGTGTGCCCCGAACGCTATCACGACGAGGTGATCTCGACGCCGACGCAGGCTCGCCATGCGCTGCGCTACGTGCTGCAGAACGGCAAGAAGCATGGCGTCGTGCCGCAAGCGTCGATCGACCTGTGCTCGAGCGCGCCCGTGTTCGATGGTTGGATGGAGCGCTCGTCGATCGCCTCGACTCCGACAGCGCCGGTGGTGGCCGCCGTCGCGCCCGCATCGACCTGGCTGCTCACCACCGGCTGGCGCCGCCTCGGACTGCTCGACATCCGCGAGCTGCCGCGCACCAAGCACGCCGGCCGACCGCAACGGAGCCTCGCGCAATCAAGTCGTCGAGCGATTGCGCGCTGAACCCCACTACACTGCCGCCGCGCGGGCGTGGAACTCGTGTCCATCGACGTCGTTCTCGCGTCGACTCTCGAACGCCACCTACGTGGTTCGCGCGCGTCTGGCGCGGCGCTTGCTTCGCCGTAGGGCCGGGCGTAGCGCCTGCGCGGTCTTGGTTCCGAACGCCTCCCTCGCACGTCGTTACTCGACGTCGGTGCGGGGTCGTCCCGTTTCTGGCGGGCGTTCCCGAGTGTTCGATCGTGCGTGGCATGGGGGCGCGCGATCGAGCTCATCGTCACGACGAGCTTGATCGCGCGCTCTGCGTCTCAATGCCCGACGAGCGCGCTCCGCCCCGCGGTCCAGCCGAGCAGACCCGTCGTCGCCTGGAGGTGGAACTCCGCGCCGAGCAGATCCACCGCGCGCGGCAGGGGCGTCGGGAAGCTCGCGACGCCCAGGCCATCCGAGATGCCGTTCTGCGTGAGATCGAGGCTCACCAGCAAGCTGCAGCCGGTGAAGCCGATAACGCCGAGATCGAAGGGCAGGATCAAGCCGGCGTAGTTCGTGTTGGAGAGGCCGGCGAAGAGGAATACGGGCGTGCTCGAAGCGAACGCCTGGACCGCGGGGGTCCAGGTCGTGCCGATCGCCGGAGCCACGGCGCTGATCAGCGGAGCCGAGGTGCCGTTGCCGGCGCAGCCGTTGCCAAAGGCGGTGAGCAGACCGCGCGAGCACCAGCGCCAGGAGTCGTTCTGCGCCGTGCCCGAGCCGTCGCCGCCGAACATGTAGATGCAGCCGCGGTCGGGGTCGTATTCGAAGCCGAAGGCATCCCGTGCGAGGGGATTCGTCGCCGGCGTGAGCTGGGTCCAGAGGCCCGTCGCACCATCCCAGCTCCAGGTGTCGTTGCGGAACGGCGTGAACCCGCCGAAGAGCAGGCAGCGCTTCCGGACCGGATCGTACGCGAGGCCGCCGCGGAAGCGCGCCAAGGGCGTGGTCGTGGGTGTGCGATTGGTCCAGGTGACGCCGTCCCACTCCCAGAGGTCGCGGCGCAGGCCGGAGCCATTCACCGCCCCGCCACCGAACATCACGACGCGCTGGCGCGAGGCATCGAAGGCGCTCATCGCTCCGGAGCGGCCGGCGGGTGCCGCGGGGGGGGCGAGCAGCGTCCAGGCGCTGCCATCCCAAGTCCACGTATCGGCGGCGAGGCCGCCCGAGATGGCGCCGCCGAAGAGCACCACCTTCGCGTTCGCCTGGTCGTAGCAGAGGACCGGCTCGAAGCGTGCGCTAGGCCGTGTGGTAGGGGTGCGGTTCGTCCAGTTCGAGCCGTTCCAGGTCCAGAGGTCGTTGAAGCTGGCGCTGCCGTAGCTCGCTCCGCCGCCGAAGAGCACGATCTCACCTCGCGCCGCATCGAAGACCATGCGATGGCCGCCGCGCGCCGCGGGCGAGGTGGTCGGAGTCTTCCGCGTCCAGGTCGTGCCGTCGAAGGTCCAGGTGTCGGCGATCGCGGTGAAGCTCGAGTTCAACCCGCCGAAGAGCACGAACTCGCGCCGCGCGGCATCGAAGGCCATGGCGTGGAATTGGCGTGCGGAAGGGCTCGCGGCCGGGGTGTAGCGGACCCAGTTGTCCTGGGCGGAGACGGGCAGGAGGGCGGCGCTCGCGAAGCAGAGCGCGAGCGCGGGACGGAGCAGAGAGGACAAGCGGGACCTCGCGAGATGACTTGGCGGCCAGAGGAAGCGACGATCGTGTGGGGTCGGTGAGAAGGCGTCAAGGCGCGCCTGAGTCGCGCCGCACGCCGCGCTTGCGCCGGTCCGTCCCCAACCGCGACACTACGGGCGAGCACGCTCCGACCTCCGTCCCGCTTTCGACCGCCCCTTGAAGCTCTCGATCCTCGTCCCCGCCTACAACGAGAGCCGCACCATCGCGGAGATCCTGCGGCGCCTCGCGGCGCTGGAGATCGAGAAGGAGATCATCGTCGTCGACGACGGCTCCTCGGACGACACCTACGTGAAAGCGCGAGCCCTGACGGCGGAGATCCCCTCGCTCGTCGTGGTGAAGCAGCCGGAGAACCGCGGCAAGGGCGCCGCGATCCGACGCGCGCTGGAGGAGGCGACCGGCGAGCTCTGCGTGGTCCAGGACGCGGACCTCGAGTACGAGCCGAAGGACTTGGTGCGCATGCTCGCCAAGTTCGAGCGCGAGAAGCTCGACGCGCTCTACGGCTCGCGGCGCCTCGGCGGCCGCTCGGACGCCACGCACTCGCGCTACTACTGGGGCGGTGTCCTGCTCTCCTGGATCACGAACCGCCTCTACGGCTCGAAGCTCACCGACGAGCCCACCTGCTACAAGATGGTGCGCACCGAGCTCCTGCGCTCGCTGGAGCTCGAGTGCGAGGGCTTCGAGTTCTGCCCCGAGCTAACGGCGAAGCTGCTGCGCGCGGGCGTCCGCATCCCCGAGCTCCACATCGCCTACCACCCGCGCTCCCTCGAGGAAGGGAAGAAGATCCGCCTGAAGGACGCCTTCGAGGCCGTGCGCGTGCTGGTGCGTTGGCGCTACCGGCGCTTGCCCGGAGCGCACGCGGCGCCGCTGGTCGGCGCGGATCGCCTGGGCGGCGCGCTGCTCGTGCTGCTCCTGCTGGCGCTCTCGTTCGGCGACGTGCTCTTCGGCGAGAAGAGCTTGATGTCGGCGGCGGGCATGCCGAACGCGGTGCATCTCCGCGCGGGCATCGACGGTCCGCCGCTGGACAGCCTGCCGCGCCATCCGACGATGGACCTGGTCTCGGCGTTCATCGACGAGCCGCTCGCCGTCGAGATGGGACGCCAGATCCAAGAAGGCGGAACACCGCTCTGGAACCCGTGGAACGGCGCCGGCGCACCGCTGCTCGGCAACATGCAGTCGGCGCCGCTCTCGCCCTTCCGCTGGCCGATCCTCGCGCTGCCGCGGAACCCCCTCGTCTACGACCTCTGCCTGCTCTTGCGCCTCTTCGTCGCGGGCCTGGGGGCGTTCCTCTTCTTCCGCGGGCGCGCGGCGAGCGTTGCGTCTTCCTTCGCCGGCGCCGCTGGCTTCGGGCTCTGCGGCTACTTCGTGCTGCACGCCTCGATGCACCACCTCGGCGTCGAGGTCTGGCTGCCCTGGCTCTTGCTCTGCGCGGATCGCATCGGCGCGAGCGGCGGAGCGAGCAGCCGCCGCTTCCTGGCCTGGGTCTTCGTCTGCTGGGCCAGCATGACGGGGGGCAACCCCGAGGCGACGCTGGCGACGCACTTGCTGCTCGTCTTCTTCGTGCTCGCGCATCTGCATCGCTGGGGCCTGCAGGTCCTGCTGCCGCTCGGCGTTGGCTACGCGGTCGCGTTCTTCCTCGCGCTGCCCTACTTCCTGCCGGCGATCGAGTACCTGCGGAACGGCGCGCATCACCACGCAGGCACGACCGGCACGGATCACCTGCGCTGGTACCAGGCGCTCAACTGGTTCGCGCCGCAGGCGATCCGAGGCCCGGGCGGCGGCGTCGATCCGATGGCTCCGCCGTGGCTCGGGGCCGCGCTCTCCGCGCTCGCTGTGCTGGGAGCGACGAGCGCCCTCACGCGCCCGCGGCTCGCGATCGGCTTGCCCGGCGTCTTCTTCGGCGCGGTCGCGCTCTTCTGCGCGTTGAAGTTCGTGGGCTTCCCCGTGCTGAACGAGATCGGGCGCGCGCCGCTGCTCGATCTCCTCATCTTCTACAAGTACGGGAACCCCGTGCTCGCGCTCGCGGTGGCCGCCCTTGCCGTGCTCGGCATCGACCGGCTGCGCGCGCGCGAAGGGCCGCGGCTCTGGGAAGCGCTGCTCCCGCTCGGGCTGCTCGGCTTGGCCCCGCTGCTCGCCGGCGCCGCGCGGCGCGCGGCGGAGGAGCGCGGCATCGCGCGCTACGCCGAGATCGCGCTCGAGCCGACGCTCTTCCTCGGCGTCGGCGGCGTCGCGCTGCTCGCGCTGATCGCCGCGCTGCGCCGCGGGGGACCGATCGGCGTCCTGCCCTGGCTCGCGAGCGCGCTCGTCGCCGCCGAGCTGGTGCTCGCCGCCGAGGCTCCGCGCGCGCCGCGCCGCGATCCGTGGGTCTCCGCGCCGTACGCCGATTTCGTGCGCGCCGAGAACGAGCGCGCGCTGCTGACCCGCGGCGATCTCCCGCGCAGCTTCGGCCCCGGCAGCTCGCTCCCGCCGAACGCGAACGCCGCGCTCGAGATCCCCGACATCCGCCTGCACGACGGGCTCTACGTCGCGCGCTACGAGCGCTTCGTGCTCGGACTGCTCGATCCCAACTGCATCGTGCCGCAGTTCGACGGCGGGGCGCTGCAGCGGCGCAGCGCCGCCGAGGCCGAGCTGCAGCTCCATCTGAGCGCGTTCCATCTCGAGCGCGGGCTCGACCGCAGCTATCTCGCGCGCTGGAAGGACGCGCGCGACATCGATCTCGCCTCCGAGCGCGATGCCTTCGGCTACGCGCTCGCCGGCGTGCGCTGGCACCTCCTGCACGGGCGGAGCCAGGACCTGCCCCTGCTGCTGCGGCTCCTCTCCTCTCCGGACCAGCGCTGGCGCATCGCCTATCCCCGCGAGCTCGCGCTGCCGCCCGGCGAGGCGCTGCGCGCGCTCGGCACGGCCGAAGTGCAGCAGAGCGTCCTCGAGCATCTCGCCTCTGGGGACCAGCTCGTGCTCGAGGGCCTGCGCTCGCTGCCGCGCGCGTACTTGGTCGAGCACGTGCTCGCGAGCCGCGATGCCGCGGAGAGCGAAGCGCTGCTCCGCGATCCCGCGTTCACCCTGGGGACGAGCGCGGTGGTGGAAGGGCTCTCCGCCCGTCGCCCGCCGGAGCCGCCGCCGGGCAAGCGCATCCCGGAGCTCGGCCGCGCCCGCGTCGTCGTGCACGCGCCGAGCGAGGTGCGCGTGTCCGTCGATGTCGCACGCCCCGCGGTGCTGGTGCTGAACGACACCTACTACCCCGGCTGGCATGCGTCGGTGAACGGCAAGGAGGTCCCGATGAACCCCGCGAACCTGATGTTCCGCGCCGTGGAGGTACCCGCCGGCAAGAGCGAGGTCGTCTTCCTCTACGCGCCGACGAGCTGGTCGCGCGGGCTGTGGTTCGCCTTCCTCGGCCTGGCGCTCGGCGCCGCCGCGTGGGTCGTCTTCGCGCAGCGCGCCGAGCGAGCGCGGAGCGCGGGCGAGGTGCTGCCGTGAGCGCCTCCCGCGCGATCCTCGTCACCGGCGCGTCCAGCGGCATCGGCCGCGCGGTAGCGCTCCGCTTCGCGGCTCCCGGCGTGGAGCTGCATCTCAGCGCGCGCGATCCGCGCGCCCTCGAGCTCGTGCTGGAAGATGTCCGCGCTCGAGGTGCCGCGGCGCATGCGCATGCGCTCGATCTCCTCGATGCGGCGTCGATCGCGGCGCTCGCACGGACGCTCCGCGACGTGCCGCTCGCGGTCCTCGTGAACAACGCCGGCGCCGCCGAGAGCGCGCCGTTCCTGCGCACGGATGACGCGCTCTTCGAGCGCATGCTGGCGATCAACTGCACCGGCCCCTTCCGGCTGACGCGCGCGCTGCTGCCGCAGCTCCTCGCGCACGGAGCGGACGCGGCGATCGTCTGCGTGGCGTCCACCGCGGCGAAGGTCGGCGCGCCCTATGTCGCGGCCTACACCGCGGCGAAGCACGGCCTGCTCGGCTGGATGCGCTCGCTCGCCGCCGAGGTGGCGAAGAAGGGCCTGCGGGTCAACGCCGTTTGCCCCGGCTACGTCGCGACGCCGATGACCGAGCGCACCCTCGCGAACATCCAGGCGAAGACGGGCGGCACGCGCGAGCAGGCGCTGGAGGCGATCCTCGCCAGCTCGCCGCAGCGGCGCTTGGTCGAGCCCGAAGAGGTCGCGGCCCTCGTGCATTTCCTCGCGTCCCGCGAGGCGCGCAGCATCCACGGACAAGCCCTCGCCGTCGATGGCGGGGCCACGAGCTGAGGTCGGAGCAATGGCGCTGGAGTTCCTGAACCCCGAGTCCCTGGGACCTCGGCCGCGCGGCTACTCGAACGGCGTGCTCGGCACGGGGCGCATCCTCTGCATCGCCGGGCAGATCGGCTGGGACGAGCAGGAGCGCTTGGTGTCGGGCGAGCTCGCGCCGCAGTTCCGCCGCGCGCTGTGGAACCTGCGCGAGGTGCTGCGCGCCGCGGGTGGCGATCCGAGCATGCTCGCGCGCGTCACCATCTACGTCGTCGACAAGCGCCAGTACCTCGCCGCGACGAAGCAGGTCGGCGAGGCCTGGCGCGAGATCCTCGGCAAGCACTTCCCCGCGATGTCGCTCGTGCAGGTCGCCGACCTGCTCGAGGAAGGGGCCTTGGTCGAAGTCGAAGCTACCGCGATCCTCCCGCTCGCCTCGGAGCAGCGCTCATGATCCACGCCACGCAGTTCTCCTACCGCGTCGAAGACGGCGTCGCGGTGATCACCCTCGCGCGCCCGGACAAGCTGAACGCGCTGACCTTCGCGAGCTACGCGGAGCTGCGGGATGCGTTCCGCGATCTCGAGCGCGAGGACGAGGTCGGCGCCGTCGTGCTCACGGGCACGGGGCGCGCCTTCTGCTCGGGCGGCGATGTCGAAGACATCATCGGGCCGCTGCTGAAGATGGACTCGCCGGAGCTCTATGCGTTCACGCGCATGACCTGCGATCTCATCCTCAACATGCGGCGCCTCTCGAAGCCGATCGTGGGAGCGATCAATGACGTGTCCTGCGGCGCGGGCGCGGTGATGACCGCGGCCTGCGATTTCCGTCTCGCCGCGCCCAACGCGAAGATCGCGTTCCTCTTCGCGAAGGTCGGCCTCTGCGGCGCCGACATGGGCTCCGCGTATCTCCTGCCGCGCTTGATCGGGCATGCGCGCGCCGCGGAGCTCCTGTTCTTCGGCGACTTCATCGACGCCGCCGAGGCCGAGCGCATCGGCCTCTACAACAAGGTCGTGCCGGGCGAGCAGCTCCTCGCCGAAGCGCTGCGCTGGGCGAAGCGCCTCGCCGACGGGCCGCGCTTCGCGAACGGCCTGACGAAGCGCATGCTCGATCACGAGGCCACGCAGGCGCTCGAGGCGGCGATGGAGGGCGAGGCGCAAGCGCAAGCGCTCTGCATGCGCCACCCCGATTACCTCGAAGGCTATCGCGCCTTCACCGAGAAGCGCGCCCCGGACTTCCGAGGGGCACGCGAAGCGCGGCGGGGGAGCGAGCGGTGAGCGCTTCTCGGAGCGAGCTCGACGCGGCGCTGCAAGCGGTCGCCCCGCTGCTCGAGCCGCGGCATCTGCCCTTCGCGCGCGGCGTCGAGCGCTTCGCCTCGGAGCGCATCCGCCCGCTCGGCGCGAGCGATGACGAGGCGCCCGAGAGCGAGCGCGCGCACGAGTACCTGCGCCTGCTGCGCGAGCAGGGCCTGCTCGCGATCTCCGTGCCCGGCGATGACGGCGCGATCGATCTGCGCGCGATCTGCCTCGCGCGCGAGCGCCTCGCCGCGGCCTCGGCGTTCGCCGACGTGATGCTGGTGATGCAGGGGCTCGGAACGGCGCCTGTCGCGTTCGGCGCCGCGCCGGCGCTGCGCGCGCGCGTGCTCGCCGCGGCGCGCGAGGGCGCGCCGGCGGCGTTCGCCCTCACGGAGCCCGAGGCCGGCAGCGACGTCTTCGCGATGGCGACGCGCGCGCGACGCGACGGTGGGAGCTGGGTCCTCGACGGCGAGAAGACCTTCATCTCGAACGCGGGCATCGCCGCGGGCTTCTCGCTCTTCGCGCGCGACGAAGCCGCAACGCAGCAGGCCGGCAAGACGCGGCTCTCTGCGTTCTGGGTGCCCGCCGAGACTCCCGGCCTCGAGGTCGAGCCGCTGCACACGCTCTCGCCGCACCCGATCGGCACGGTCCGTCTCCACGGGTGCCGCGTCGACGATGCGCAGCGCCTCGGCGAGTCCGGGGGAGCGGCCGCGCTGGCGTTCGGCACCCTCGATCGCTTTCGCATCTCGGTGGGGGCGGCGGCACTCGGTCTCGCCTCGCGCGCGCTGGAGGAGGTCGCCGCTCACGTTCAGCGCCGGCGCCAGTTCGGGCAGCCGCTCGCGAGCTTCCAGCTCGTCGCGGCCGCGATCTCCGACTCCGTCGCCGAGCTCGAGGCCGCTCGATTGCTGGTCTATCGCGCCGCGGCGGACACGGATCATTCACCGGCACCGGCGAGCGGCGGAAAGGCCGTTCGCGCGGAGGCGCACCGAGCCTCCGCGGCGAAGATGCTTGCCACCGAAACGGCGTTCCGTATCGTCGATCGCTCGGTGCAGCTCTTCGGCGGCCTGGGAGTCACTCGCGGCTCCGTCGTCGAGAGGCTCTACCGCGACGTGCGCGCGCTGCGCATCTACGAAGGCACCAGCGAGATCCATCGCTTGCTGATCGCCAAGGAATGGCTCGCGGCGCGCGGGAACCCCTCGTCGGAAACCTAGCTCGAACCCACGCTCCCACGCGCGCGCCCACGCATCCCAAGCGGCGCGCGCCCTGTCCCTACGCGACCTGCTCCATTCGCCATGGCCAAGTTCAAGCGCCAACTGTTCGTGTGTGAGAACTCTCGCCCGCCCGGCCATCCGCGCGGCTGCTGCGCCGATCGCGGCGGCGTCGAGATCCGCCAGCTCCTGAAGGACGGGCTGCAGATGCGCGGCCTGAAGGGCTATGTGCGCGCCTCGTCCGCCGGCTGCCTCGATCAATGCGCGCGCGGCGTCACCGTGGTGGTCTACCCCGATGATGTCTGGTACGGGAACGTGAAGCCCGACGATGTCGCCGAGATCCTCGACCGCCACGTGCTGAAGGGCGAGGTCGTGCAGCGCCTCGTGATCCCCGATCACCAGCTCACGGGCCGCGAGCGCCCGTTCACCCCCGACGAGATGGCCGAAGGCGAGGGCTAGGCCCCATTCCCACATGACCTCGGCTCCGCAAGACGACCTGCTGCGCTGGAGATCGGAGTTCCCGATCCTCCAGAGCACGACCTACCTCATCAACCACTCGCTCGGCGCCATGCCCGCGCGCGTCTACGAGCGCATGCGCGACTACGCCGAGATCTGGGCGACGCGCGGCATCCGCGCGTGGTCCGAGGGCTGGTGGGAAGCGCCGGTCGAGACGGGGAACCTGCTCGCCCGCATCTTCGACGCTCCCGCGGGCAGCGTGGTGATGCATCAGAACGTCTCGGCCATCGAGGCGCTGCTCGCGAGCTGCTACGAGTTCCGACCCGAGCGGAACCGGGTGGTCTACTCCGAGCTCAACTTCCCGACCGTGATGTACGTCTGGGAAGCGCAGCGCCGGCGCGGCGCGGAGATCGTCGAGGTGCGCTCGGAGGACGGCATGACCGTGCCGACCGAGGCGATGCTGGCGGCCATCGACGAGCGGACGCTCCTCGTCCCGATCTCGCACGTGCTGTTCAAGTCGGCCTACCTGCAGGACGCGCAGGCGATCGTACGCCGGGCTCACGAGGTCGGGGCGAAGGTGATCCTCGACTGCTACCAGTCGACCGGCACGGTGCCCTTCTCGGTCCGCGAGCTCGGCGTCGACTTCGTGGTCGGCGGCTCGGTGAAGTGGCTCTGCGGCGGTCCGGGCGCCGCGTACCTCTACGTGCGCCCCGACCTCTGGAGCACGCTGGAGCCCATGAACACCGGCTGGGCCGCGCACGAGAAGCCCTTCGCGTTCGAGCCCGGCCCGATCCGCTACGCGAGCGACATCCACCGCTTCCTGCACGGCTCGCCCGCGGTGCCGGCGATCTACGCCGCGCGCTCGGGCTACGAGATCGTGGCCGAGATCGGCGTGCAGCGGATCCGCGCGAAGAGCGAGCGCCAGACGGAGCTCTTGCGGGGGCTCTGCCTCGAGGCTGGCCTCCCGGTCACCTCGCCGGAAGACGTGCGCCGCCGCGGCGGCACGATCGCGGTGCAGGTGCCTCACGCGCCGGCGGTCGTCGCGGCGCTGGCCGCCCGCGAGATCTTGGTCGACTACCGACCGGGGGCAGGGATCCGCGTCTCGCCGCACTTCTACACCACCGACGACGAGCTCCGTGCCTTCGTCGCTGCCGTGCGCGAGATCCTCGAGCGCAACGAGTGGCAGAAGCACGAGCGCTCCGGCGCGGCCTACTGACAGGGCCTCCTGCATCCGATGAGCTCCGACCGTCCCGCCCCCGAGTTCACCCACGAGCTGAGCTACGGCTCCTACCTCAAGGTCCCGGAGCTCCTCTCGCTCCAGCATCCGCAGAGCCGGCCCGAGCACCACGACGAGCTGCAGTTCATCATCGTGCACCAGGTGTACGAGCTCTGGTTCAAGCTCGTGCTGCACGAGGTCGACTACGCCGCGGAGAAGATCCGCGCGGGCGAGGATGCCGATCTCCGCGAGGCGATCCACGCGCTGAAGCGCGTGCACGCGATCCAGCACGTGCTGCTCGAGCAGATCCACGTGCTGGAGTCGATGCGGCCCCAGGACTTCCTGGCCTTCCGCTCGCCGCTGAAGCCGGCGAGCGGCTTCCAGTCGGCGCAGTTCCGCGAGCTCGAGTTCGCGCTGGGCATGAAGGACTGGAAGCTCTACGAGCTCTGCACGGCGGCGCCCGAGCAGCGCGCGAAGCTGAAGGCGCGCTTCGACGCGCCGGACCTGGTCGAGCTCCTGCTCGCCTTGCTGCGCCGTCGGGGGTTGGCGATCCAGGCGGACGAGGTGCTGCGGCGCTGCGAGGCGGACGCCCAGCCTTCGCTGCGCGCGATCGCCGGCGTCTACGCTGACTACGCGCGGCAGCCGGTGCTCTACGAGCTGCTGGAGAGCATCGTGCTGCTCGACGAGCTGCTGCTGCTCTGGCGGCGGCACCACGTGATGATGGTGGAGCGGCACATCGGCTCCCGCCCCGGCACCGGTGCGCCGGTGAACCAAGGGCTCGACGGCTCGCGCTATCTGCTCTCCACGCTCGACAAGCGCGCGTTCCGCTTCCTCTGGCAGGCGCGGAACGAGCTGCAGGAGCCGCGCTGAGCGCAGGATGAGCAGCGCGCCCCGCAGCGAGGCTCCGCGCGCGAACGGAGCGGGCTTCGCGGATGCCGCGCTCGCGCTGCTGCTCTTCGTCGGCGCGCTCCTGCTCTACGGCTGCGGCTTCCGCGCGTCGCTCTTCGACGACGGCGAGGTCTTCTCGCACTACTTCGTCGCGAGCGACTCGCAGGTCTGGTACCACGTCGTGTACCTGCCCGCGGCGCGCGCGCTGCACGCGCTGCTGGCGCCCCTCGGCTCCGCGGATCATCTGCTCGGGCTGAAGGCGCTCTCGGTCGCCTCGGCGGCGCTCGGACTCGCCTGTACCTTCGCGGCGTCGCGCTCGCTCGGCTGCGCGCGCGGCCCCGCGCTCGTCGCGACGCTCTGCTTGGCGCTCTCGCCGTGCCTCTGGTTCTTCGCTACGACCATCGAGCTGCACGCGACGCACTTCGCGAGCGTCGCCTTCGCCGCGGCGGGGATCCTCGCGGCGCGTCGCTGGCCCTTCGCCGCGCATCTCGCCCTCGCGGCGCTGCTCTTCCCGCTGCTCTATCTCACGCACAACTCGGGCGCGATCTACGGGCTCGGCTACGTCGCGCTCTTCGCGCTCGCTCGCGTGCGCGGAGGCGAGCGCTTCTCGCTCGCGCGAACCCTCTTCGTCGTCGGTCCGGTCCTGCTCGCCTCGCTCCTGCTCGTGATCGCGAGCTGCAATGCGTGGCGCTCTCTCGGCTGGACGCTCGGGCTCGGGGGCACCTTCGCCTACATCGACTCGTGGCACGCGGGGCGCGCGGTCGACCTCGTGTTCCTCCGCGACGAGCTGCTGATCGCGGAGGGAGCGCTCTGGCTGCTGCTGCTCCGCGCGCTGCTCGCGCGCGCCGTGCCGAAGGAAGAGCTCCTCGCCGCGCTGCTCGCCGCGCTGCCCGTCGCGGGCTTCTTCCTCTGGTTCGCCTTCCCCTCGCGCGGGGGGTACTTCTCCGGCATAGCGTTCTTCTTGGCGCTGCTCGCCGCGCGTTGCCCCTGGCCGCGGGCACCGCTCGGAGCCGGCCTCGTCGCCGCGCTGCTCCTCGGAGCCCAGGGCTGGCTCGGGGCGCGCGAGCTCCAGCGCTACGAAGAGCGCTTCGCCAGCTCGGACGACGGGGGGGAGCGCGCGAGGGCCGTGCGCGTGGCGCTCGGGCCGCGGCTCGGCGCGAAGCGCGCGGCCCTCTTGGCCTTCGAGCCGCGCCTGCGCCCGATCCAGCTCGATCTCCGCGGCTGCGTCGAGATCCCGCTGCACCACCGCGTGCCGGCGTTCCTGGGGCCGCCGATCGACGCCGCGGGCTTCTCGGGAGCGGTCCTGCAGCAGGTGGAGGAGCACCTCGCGAGCGGAGAATGGCTCGTCTGCTACGAGCGAATGGCCGATGAGAGCTTGGCCGCCTGGCCCGCCGAGGTGCGCGAGCTGATCCAGGGCTTCGAAGGCGAGGTCCGCGCGCGCTTCGCCGTGGAGGAGCTCCGCGTCGAGGAACGCGGGTTCTGGCGGCTCGAGCTGCGATCCCCAC
Source organism: Planctomycetota bacterium (assembly GCA_016719295.1). GTDB lineage: Bacteria > Planctomycetota > UBA1135 > UBA1135 > JADKAF01 > JADKAF01. The sequence goes on along the minus strand of JADKAF010000001.1, from coordinate 1,973,778 downwards.
CGTGATGCACCCTAGCCCGAGAGCCCTCCGCAACGAGCTCGGCTCCCTCGCCCTCGCGGCCAGTCTCGGCGCGATCGGCTGGACCGCCGCGGATCAGCTCCTCTGGCAGCGCGAGCTCGTCGGCGATCCGGCGCACGCTCTGCGCTGGCTCGCCGTGGAGCTGCCGCTCACCGCGCTGCTGCTCTTCGGCAGCGGGGCCCTCGCGACGCTTGCACTCGCCGCGGGCCAGCGCTGGATCGGCGTTCGCGCGACGGGCGCGCGCGGCGTGCAGCTCGCGTACCTGCCGCTCCTCTTCGCGGGTGCGCTCGCGGCCTTCGAGGCGCGTGCGGGCTCGGCCCTGCTGCCGCTGCTCGGATTCGTCCTGCTCGCGATCCTCTCACTCCTCTTCCCGGCGTGGATCGGGCGACATCCGCCGCAGAGCACGGGGCGCGGGGCCCTGGCGCTGCTCGGTGCGGGCGGCTTCGCGGTCTTCCTCGCTGCCGAGCCCTGGCTCGAGCGCGCGACGCCACTCGATGCGCAGGGGCTTCGCGCGCAGCTCGGCGCGTACGTGCTGCTGGCGTTGCCGCTCGCCATCGTCTGCTTCTCCCTCGCGGCCTCGCGCGCGAAGACCGCGTGGCTTTCCCTCGCGCTCGCCCTGCCTTGCGGCCTCGCCGCGCTGCGTCTCGAGCTTCCACCGGCGAAGCCCGCCCCGAGTCCGCAGCCGAACGTGTTGCTGATCTACTGCGATACCCTGCGGAAGGACCGCGTCGGGCTCTACGACGCGGAGCACGGCCAGACCCCGGAGATCGACCGCTTCTTCGCCGAGGGCGTCGTGATGGAAGACGCCATCTCGCCGTCCTCGTGGACGCTGCCCGCGCTCACCTCGGTCTTCGGTCAGCGCTTGCCATCGCTCCGCCTCGACGTGCGGAAAGGCGATCACGTCGTCACCACCGAGACGCAGACCTTGGCCGAGGCGCTGCAGGAGCGCGGCTACGCGACGGGCGCCTTCACCGCGAACCCGCTCATCTTCGGACCGACGGGTCTGCTGCGCGGCTTCGACGACATGGTCTCGCTGCATCACCTCGCGCGACGCGAGGAGCCCGATCGGATGCCGCCGATGTTGGGGCGCCTCGCCGGCTTCCTCCAGGCGCGCTACGCCTCCGATCGGCGCTATCGCGATCGCAACCCCGAGCTCGTCGAGCGCGGCTTAGCCTGGATGGAAGAGCAGGGCGAGCGGCCGTTCTTGCTCTGGCTCCACTTCATGTCGCCGCACGATCCCTACGATCCGCCCGCGGAGCTTTGGGACGAGCGGGGCTACGCGGGGCGCTTGCCGCGCGACTACTACGCGCCGTCGGACGAAGGGCCGAACGAGGTCTATCTCCGCCGCGGCTGGACCGTGTTCGACGAGCGCGATCGCGCGCACGTGACCCGCCTCTACGACGCCGAGACGCGCGGCGTCGATCGCGAGCTCGGGCGGCTCTTCCGCTCCCTCGAGCAGCGCGGGCTCCTCGAGAACACGATCGTCGTCCTGCTCTCCGATCACGGCGAGGAGCTCTGGGAGCACGGCGACTTCTATCACGGGCACTCGGTCTATCGAGAGCTCGTCGAAGTGCCGTGGCTGATCCGCGCGCAGCAGCTCGGCTCCCGCCGCGTGCGCGGACCGATCGGGACGATCGACCTCGTGCCCACGCTGAAGGAGCTGCTCGAGGTCGCGCCCGAGGCGGGAGAGATCGAACGCGACGGCGGGAGTGCGCTCGCGCGCCTCCGCGGCGCGGAGCAGCTCGAGGGCGCGGTGATCTCGCTCGTGCATCGCGAGCACCTCTACGCCGTGCGCGATGCGCGCTGGTGCGCGATCTGGAACGCGCACACCGGCGAGCGGAAGCTCTTCGATCGCGTCGCCGATCCGCGCGAGGAGCGGAACCTCGCCGCCGCGCAGCCCGAGGTCTTCGAGCGCTACCTGCCCGAGCTCCGCGCGCTGGAGGAGCGGCTGCGTGCCCGCGCCGAGCGCGAGAACGGGTCTCCGCGCGGCGGTTCGGAACACTCGCAGGTCGAGATCGACGCGCGCATGCGTTCGATCGGTTACTGATCCTCGGAGCGGGCGGCGCTCAGCATCGCCGCGAAGTGCGCGGCGCTGGCGAGGAGCTCGCGCTCGCCCGCGCGGCTCCAAGCTTCCTCGCGCTTCCCCGCGAGGAGCTCGAGTCCATGGCCCGTCCGGAGCTCGCGCGTTCCCCCCGGAGCGCGGATGGCGTAGTCGTAACCGAGGCCCGTCGACGACGGCTCCGCCGCCGCGAGGACATCCTCGGCTCCCACGGCGTTCAGCCACGCGGTGCTCGGGCCGAGACAGTTGAGCTTCAGCTCCACGATCCACGATGCGTCGGTTCGCGCTCCCGCCAAGGCGAGCCCGCGCGCGTAGAGCACGCGCTGGACCTCGGCGCGCCAGCTCGCGGCGATGGCGGCGAGCGCCGCCTCGGGGGGCTCGGGTAGCGGCCAGCGTGCTTCGCGTGCGAATCGCACGGCGGCTTCGATGCTCGGCGGCGCGACGAAGACCGGGCCATCGACGAGGAAGATCCGGGGATCGACGGTGCCCGAGCGCAGCGGATCGCGCGGCTCGGGGCGAGGGTCGCTCGCGGCGGGACCGGGAGCCGCGGAGCAGCCCGCGAGCCCGAGCGCTGCGATCCACGCGCGGCGCTGTGTTCGTCGCGCGCTCATGGCCGTCGCGAGGAGGGCAGCTCGGGCTCGGGCCGCTCGCCCGTGCTCATCAAGATGCCGAGCGGCCGCGTGGAGGGGAAGCAGATCAAGAGCTCGCGCGTAGCGAGGAGCAGCGGCACCGAGATCACCATGCCCATGACGCCCCACACGAGCCCGAGATAGGCGAGCCCGATCACGATGAGCAGCGGCGAGAGATCGAGGCGCTTCCCGGTGACGCGCGGCTCGATCAAGCTGCCCCAGCCGAGCTGGTTCACGAGCACGAGGGCGAGAACGGCCCAGGCCTTCCAGCCGAGGTCGTACTGCAGGAACGCGATCAGCACCGGCGGCACGGAGGCGATGAGCGAGCCCACGTAGGGCACGTAGTTGAACGCGAACGCGAGCAGCGCCCAAACCATCCAGAAGTCGACGCCGAGCGCCCACAGCGAGAGCCCGGTGGTGAAGCCCGCGCCGAGGCTGACCAGAGTCTTCACACGCACGTAGACGCGCACACCTTCGCCGACGCGCATCGCGATCTCGCGGCCGTCGAGCAGCAGGCCCTGCGGGAACGCGCGCTTCAAGCGCCCGGGGAAGGAGTGCTGCTCCAGCACGAGGAAGACCAGGAAGAAGATCGCCGTGCCGAAGCCGGAGAGGAAGCCCAAGAGCGAGCCGAAGCTCCAGCGCACGATCTGCGCCGGCGAGCTGCGCAGCAGCTCTTCGACCTGCGCGTTGCCCCAGTCGACGCCGCCGCCGGGCTGCTCCCATTCGGTGCCCTTCACCAAGCGCGCCGCGATCGCCTCGAAGCGCTCGACGTAGAACGGCACGCGGATCTCGAAGTGCGCGAAGCCGCTGTAGAGCAAGAGGCCCATCGAGAGCACGAGCGCCGTGCCGATCACGAGGGCGACGAAGTAGGAGAGCAGCTCGCCCATGCCGATGCGCTGCAGCGCGATCGCCGCGGGCGCGAGCACGAAGAGCAGGAACACCGCGGAGAAGAGCGGCAGCAGGATCCCGCCGAGGTAGGAGAGCGTCCACGCGAGCGCCGCGGGCAGCACGAGCGCCGCCGTCGCGCGCACGAGCGCGCCGGAGCGCACGTGGAGCGGGTTCCCCGGATTGGCCAGAGCTTGCTTCATCGGGAGTCGCGTGCTGCGGGGGAGCGGAGCCTCGGTATCACCAGGAGCGCAGCGCGGGGCGGGAGCGCAGGAGCAGGACGACGAAGAGCGGGCCGCCGAGCAGCGCCATCACGACGCCCGGGGGGATCCGCTCGACGCCGAAGAGCGCGCGCTGCAGGCAATCGGTCGCGAGCAGCAGCACGGCGCCGCCGAGCGCGGAGAGCGGCAGCAGGGTGCGATGCGCGCTGCCGACGAGCAAGCGCAGAGCGTGCGGGACGAGGAGGCCGACGAAGGCGATCTGGCCCGCGACCGCGACCGCGCCCGAGGCCGCGAGCGCCGCGGCGCCGAGGGACCGGCGCTGCACGCGCGCGACGTCGACCCCGAGCGCCGCGGCGTCCTCCTCGCCGCCGCCGAGCAGGTCGAGCTCGCGCGCGACGAAAGGCGTCGCGAGCAGCGCGGGGAGCAGCGCGAGGCCGACCAGCAGCGCGTGCTCGGCCGAGCGATCGACGAGCGTGCCGAAGCCCCAGGCCAGCATCGCCCGCGTGATGCCGGTGTCCTCCAGCACGAAGGACTGGAGCGCCGTGAGCACTCCGGTGAGCAGCGAGTTCACGGCGACCCCGATCAAGAGCAGGCCCGGCACCGAGAGCCCGCCGCCGCGTGCGAGAGCCGCGACGAGCGCCAAGGTCGCGAGCGCGCCGGCGAACGCGCTGGCGTTCACCAGCGCCGCACGCCCGAAGCCGCCCTCCATCACGAGACCGCTGGCATAGCCGCCGAGGGAGAGGATCGCGACCGCTGCACCGAGGCTCGCTCCGGCGCTGACGCCGAGGATGTCCGGCGAGGCCAAGGGGTTGCGGAAGACGCCCTGCATGAGGGCTCCCGAGAGCGCGAGGCTGGCACCCACGCCGATCGCCGTGAGCGTGCGGAAGAGGCGCTGCTCGATCACGAACGCGCGCGAGGACTCGTCGAGGACTCCGACCCACGCCAGCAGCGCGCGCGCCGCTTCCAGCGGCGAGCTCGTGCCGAAGCTCCCGAGGCAGAGCGAAGCGACGCTGCACGCGGCGAGAGCCAAGGCGAGCAGCGCACCGATGGAGAACGCGCGGCGCATCGCGGCGGATGATGGACCGCCGGCGCAGGCGGGGCAAGGCGCGCGGTTGCCGTCGAGAGCGCGCGCGTGCCATGCTCCGCTCGGAGGTCGTTCTGGTGGGATCGCGCCTGGAGAAGCTCGCATACCTTCGTTGGGCCGTGCTGCTCGCGGGGTTCCTTTCCGCTTGCGGCCCGAGCGATGGCGATCGCCGCTATCGGCTCTTCGGAGGCGAGGAGCTCGTGCTGCGCGGCGCCCCGCGTCGCGTCGTCGCCGCGAATGCTGGTTGCGCCGAGTACCTGCTCGATCTGCTCGAGCCCGAGCGCATCGCGGCGTTGCCCGCCGAGATCTTCGAGTACGCGGCGCGACCGCCGGAGCGCGCGAGCTGGCCGGAGACGCGGCTCCTCGCTCGCTACGAGTCCGAGGCGGTGCTGGCGCACGCGCCCGATCTCGTGCTCGTGACGCCCTGGCAGCCGGCGGAGGTGGGGGCCGCGCTGCGGCGCGCCGGCGTGCCGGTGCTCATCGTCCCCGAGGTGCGCGAGCTCGAGGAAGCGCGCGAGATCCTGCTCTTCTTGGGCCGCATCTTCGAGCGCGAGCCGCGTGCGCAAGAGCTCTGGCGCGAGCTCGAGCGCCGCGCCGCGGCGCTGCGCGAGCGCGCCCCGCAACCCGCGCCGAAGGTCCTTCCGTACGCGAACTTGGGCGATGGCGGCTGGACCGCCGGAACGAGCACCACCCTCGACTTCGCGCTGCGTCTCGCCGGCTGCGAGAACCTCGCCGCTTCGGCGGGCTTCGCCGGCCATGCGCGCATCGACCTCGAAGCCGTCGCGCATCTGGCGCCGGAGTGGATCGCGATCTCGACGGAGGAGAGCGCGAGCGGTCCGAGTGCCACGCTGGCCGCGCTGCGCTCCTCGCCGGTGACGGCTTCGCTGCCCGCGCTGCGCGCGGAGCGCGTGCTGCGCCTGCCGCCGCGACTGGCGGGCTCCACCACGCATCATGTGATCGATGCCGCGGAGATGCTGCGAGAGGCCGTGGCGCGCTGAGTTCGAGGAGCCGCGAAGCGCGGCCGGCGCTGCGGCTCCGGCGCGTGGGCTGGACCTCGGAGCGCCGCGTTGCTAGCGTGCTGGCCTTCGTCGTCCGGGAAGGTGGTGCGAAGCCACCGCGGTCCCGCCGCTGTGAGTGGGGACGATGGGTGCCACGGAGCCGCGTCGGGCGTCTCCGGTCACTGCCGCGCTGCAACGCGGCGGGAAGGCGGCGCCCAGAGAACGATCCACGAGCCAGAAGACCGGGGCGAAGAACTCTCTCTCCGCGTCTCGCCTTCGAGGAAAGGCCCGTGGTCGATCGCGCCCTCGCGCGCTGCGTGGCCCAGGCCCCGCGCCGCGCCCTCGGCGCCGCTCTCGCGGCGCTCTCTCTGCTGCTGGTCCTCGCGCCGCCCTCCGTCGCGCGCGGCGAGGTCGCGCCGCGTCCGCTCGGCCCGCCGCTCGCGGGGGTCGAGCTCGTCCTCGAGCGCGGCGGATTCCGCGCGGGACCGCCGGGGCTCGACGCGCCGCGTCATGTCTGGCTCGCGGCTTCGGCGTCGCCGGTGGCGCGCGGCTCGCGTTGGTTCCAGCCGCTCGCGGCAGGCGCCGAGGTCGGGTACGCGCTGCGCGACGGTCTCTGGAGCTACGATCTCGCGCTGCCGGCCGGCGTCGACCTCGAGGTGGCGCGCTTCGCGATCGAAGGCGCGCTCTCTCTGTTCGTCGCTCCCGCAGGTGCGCTCGAGCTGCGCTGCGTTCGCGGTCGGCTCGAGCACAGCGCGCCGCGCGCTTGGATCGTCGAGGCGGATGGCTACGCACGCGAGACCGCGGTGCGCTTCGTGCGGCGCGGCGCCTTCGAGGTCGCGTTCGAGGTCCCCGAGCGCACGCGTGGGCAGGCCCTGCGCATCGATCCCGGGCTGCGCTGGTCCGCGGCTTGGGGCGGGAGCGGCGACGAGGTGATCCACGCGCTGGCGCGCGCGGCGGACGGCGACTGGATCGTCTGCGGCGAGACGCGCTCGCTCGACCTCGGCGGAACCGCGGGAGCGCTGCAGCCGCGGCCCGGCGGCGGCGGCGACGCCTTCGTGGCGCGGCTCGCTGGCGACGGCGGTGTGCTGCGTTGGGCGACCTATCTCGGCGGCAGCGGGGAGGAGGTCGCGCGCGCCGTCTGCGTCGCGCCGGACGGCGCGATCTACGTCGCGGGCGGCACCTCCTCGACCGACTTCCCGACGACCAGCGCTTCGCTCTCACGAGCGCTCGGTGGCCCGCGCGACGCGTTCCTCGCGGCCATCTCGGGCGACGGGCGCGCGCTGCTCGCGTCGACCTACGCCGGCGGGAGCGGCGCAGACGAAGCGCGCGCCTGCGCGTGGGTGATTGACCATCCCGCGATCGCCGGCGTCACGAGCTCGAGCGATCTCCCGACGCACGCCGCCGCGTTCCAGCGGGCGCCGCGCGCGGCCCGGACGGCTTCGTGCTCGAGCTCGCAGCCGATCTCGCCGGGCTGGTCGCCGGCACCTACTTCGGAGGCCAGGCGCGCGACGAAGTGCAAGCGCTGCTCTTCGACGGCGAGCTCGTGCTCGGTGGGGCGACCGAGTCCGCGGACTTCCCGACGACGCCGCTCGCCTGGCAGTCGGCGCCGCGCGGCGCGGATCTCTTCCTCGCGCGTTCCTCCCCTGGGCTCGTCGCGCCCCGCTGCTCGACCTACTTCGGCGGCAGCGGCGCCGAGAACGAGCTGGCGCTCGCGTGCGACGGCGCGGGGCGCGTCGCGCTCGCCACCAGCAGCAGCTCGGACGATCTCCCGACGCGCGCGGGGTCGTTCTCCGCGGCGCGCGCGTCGCAGAGCGCACCCGACGCCTACCTCGCCTTGCTCGACGCCGATCTCACGCAGGTGCTCGCGAGTAGCTATCTCGGCGGAACCAGCGTCGACGGCGCGAGCTCGATCGCGTTCGGGCCGAGCGGCGAGCTCCTCGTCGCCGGGCTCACGCTCTCCTCGAACTTCCCGCGCACCGCGGGCGCGTTTCCAGACCGCTCACGCGAGCCTGGTGCCGTTCGCGCGTCACGACGCCTGGGTCGCGCGCCTCGACGCCGAGCTCCGCACGCTCACGTACGCGAGCTTCCTCGGCGGCTCCGCCGCAGAGCTCGCGCCGCGGCTCAGCTGGGATCCGGAGGGCGACGCGCTCGTCGCGCTGGCGACGAACTCGCTCGACTTCCCGAGCGCGGGAGCGCCTCCGCCACCGCGCGGCGCGGGGCTGGATCTCGCGGCCGCGCGCATCGACTTGCTCCCCTCGGGGATGCGCCGCTACGGTCGCGCGAGCGCGGGACCGCGCGCGACGCCGCTGCTCTGGGCCAACGAGCCGCCGCGCGCGGCCAGCACGAGCTTTCGCCTCGGCCTCCGCGGCGGAGGAGCGCACGCGGCGGCGCTGCACCTCTTCTCGCCGCGCGCCGCGGCGGCGCCGTGGAGCGCGCTCGGTCTGGAGCTCTGGCTCGATCCTGCGCCGCCGGCCTTCGCCCTCGCCTTCGCCTGCGATGCGAGCGGATCCTTCGATCTTCCGCTCGCGGCGCCTCCCGGGCTCGCGGGGCAGCGCGTGCACGTGCAGTCGCTGAGCTTCGATCTCGCGAGCCAGAGCCTCGCGAGCAGCGCGGCCTATGAGCTCGAGCTGCGCTGAGCTCGAGCGGCCCCAAACACGAGCTACCCCGGCACGAGCCGCGCAGCGCTCGGCGCTTCCGCGCTGGCGAGCCTCAGTTGCCGGTCAGCGCGTCGGCCATCACCGCGCCGAGCTGCGCCTTCAAGTAGAGGTAGGCTGCTTGCTGCTCGGTGCTGAGCGGGCCGCGCCGGAGGTCATTCAGCTCCAGCGGATCCAGCTGCAAGTCGTAGAGCTCGTCCGGTCCGCCGACCAGCTCGCCTCCGTGCACGCTGTCGATGAGCTTGTAGCGCTCGTTGCGTATGGCCTTGCGGTTCTCGTTCAGGAAATCGGCCCGCACGGTGTTGGTGAACGCGAAGAGCTCCGGCAGCCCGAGATCGACCACGATCGCCTGCAGAAACAGGCTCGTGCCGAAGGGATACTCCTCGAAGGTCGGGCCCGTGCCCCAGCCGCCGAGCGAGAAGACGCCGTTGGCGTCGCAGACGAACGGCAGGTAGACGCCGTTCAAGCCCCCCGCGAGCGTCCCGCCCAGGATCGGCAGCGGAGAGAGGCCGGCGCTCACGAAGAGCAGCCCCGGCGCTTGCGGCGGCGCGCTGTGGATCGTCAGCGTCGCGATCACGCCGCGAGCGAGGATCCCCGGTGCGCAGAAGTCGAGGCGCGTGGCGCCGGGGCCCGCGAAGCCGAGGTCGGGCTGGCAGATCGGGCCTACCTGGCCACCGCCAGAGATCGGCTGGCCGTACGCGCGACCGTTGGGGAAGTAGCGCTCGGAGAGGACGACGTTCTTCAGCGATGGCGTCGCCGGGTCCGCGAGGTAGGGCATCAAGCTCAGGCCGTCGAGCTTGCGGCCCACCGGCAGCGCCGCCGGCAGAGCGATGCCCGCCAACTCGGCGACCGTGGGGAAGATGTCGGTCAGATCCACGAGCGCTTCGCAGAACGTGCCGGGCTGCTGCACGAGCGGGCCGCTCACGATCATCGGGACGCGGGTACCGGCTTCGTAGAGCGTGCTCTTCCCGCGGCGCGGATCGTAGGGCGGCGGCAGCGCGCGCGGTGGCGTGCCGTTGTCGCTGACCAAGAAGACCATCGTTTGCGCTCGCGCCGGACCGAGAGCATTCAGGAGCCGACCGAGCTCGAAGTCGACCGACTCGATCATCGCCTTGTAGTACGCGCGCGGGTTCGCCTGCGAAGAGCCGGCGTTCGCGAGGTCCGTGGTGAAGGTGCCCTGGGGAGGCGTGTGGTAGGGCTCGTGTCCCGACTGGAAGTTCAAGGCGCAGAACCACGCCCCCGTCTGCTGCTGGATCCAGGCCAGCGCGTCATCGACCTCCTCGGAGGTCATGTAGTTCGTGCTCGGCGCGGCGACGCCGTTCACGACGCGCGTATAGGAGTAGTAGGTCTCGGGCGCGAGGACGTTCCGCAGCGTGCCGGCGAAGTGGGAGAAGCCGGCGAGGTTCGGCGCGAGAGCGCCGCCGGCCTGCGCGTCATGACCCAGGTGCCACTTGCCGATCGAGGCGTGCGCGTAGCGCCGCACCGCGGGGGCCGTGTCGAGCATCTCGGGGATCGTGAACTCCGAGAGCGGCAGCGGCGCGTTGCCATCGACCAGCCAGCCGATGCCGTGGCGGATCGCGTAGCGCCCCGTGAGGATGCACGCGCGCGAGGGCGAGCAGAGCACATAGGAGTACGCATTCCGGAAGGTCACGCCCTGCGCGGCCAGGCCGTCGATCGTCGGCGTGGTCGGGCAGTCCGTGCCGATCCCGTAGCGCTGCACCGACTCGATCCCGAGGTCGTCGACGCAGACCACGAGCACGTTCGGCGGCGTCGGGCCGCCCTGGGCCTCCGCGAGCGGCGCGATCGAGAGCGCGGCCGTAAGCGTCAGTCCCAGACCGAGCGCGAGTCGGAGGAATCGGAGCGCCGGGTTGGGTGAGTCGCTGTGCATGGGGGAAGGCCGCGAAGAGGGGTGTTCGGATCGTAGCACGAAGGGCATCGGGCAGGTCCGGCGGAGGGCCCGGACGGAGCGCGAAGCAGAAAAGTTCCGCTCCCCCGCAGGGCGCCCCGCACATGGCATGGGGGGTGCGATGGCCTTCTGGCGGCGGTCGCCGCGATTCCAGCGCGCTCCTTTCCTTCGTATCTTCACCCTCCAACCCGACCACGCGGAGGTCCTGTGACGAAGCCCTGGGAGCCGCCGGCATCCTTCAACCTGGCGCACTACTTCCTCGACGGGAACCTCGAGGCGGGCCGCGGCACCAAGGTCGCGCTCCGGACCGAGCTGCGCGACTGGACCTACGCGGAGATCCAGGCGGAGAGCTGCCGGGTAGCGGATCTCCTGCAGCGCTTCGGCGTGCGCTTCGAGGAGCGCGTGCTGCTCGCGCTCTCCGACGGGCCGGAGTTCGTCGCGACCTGGTTCGGGGTGCTGCGCGCCGGCGCCGTCTTCGCGATGGTGAACCCGCTGCTCCCCGCCGAGGACTACGCCTATTACCTCGAGTACACGCGCTGCTCGATCGCGGTGGTCGACGCCCAGGTCGCCGAGAAGCTCCGCGAGCATCTCCCCGCGGCGCGCCACCTGCGCTGCCTGGTGGTCGTCGGGGGCGAGCCGCGCGGCCTGCCGAAAGCGGTCTCCTACGATCGCGAGGTCGCGCGCTCGAGCCCGACGCACCAGTGCGCCGACACCTCGCCCGACGACCTCGCCGGCTGGCTCTTCACCTCGGGCTCGACCGGCAAGCCGAAGGCCGTGGTGCACCTGCACCGCGACTTCGCCTACAGCACCGAGCACTACGCGAAGCAGGTGCTGCGCTTCGCCGAGAGCGATGTCACGCTCTCCATCTCGAAGCTCTTCTTCGGCTACGGCACCGGCACGAACCTGATGTTTCCCTTCGCCGTCGGCGCGACGACGGTGCTCTTCCCCGATCGCCCGACGCCCGAGCGCCTCTTCGAGCTGATCGAGCGCTTCCGTCCGACCGTGCTCACCGCGGTGCCGACCTCGATCGGCGCCATGCTGGAGCACCCGCTCGCGAAGGAGACGCGCGACCTCGCCTCGCTGCGCTGCGTGCTCTCCGCGGGCGAAGCGCTCCCGCCCGAGCTCTTGCAGCGCTGGATGCAGCGCTTCGGCGTCGAGATCCTGGACGGCATCGGCTCGGCGGAGATGTTCCACATCTACATCACGAACTACCCCGGCGAGGTCGTCGCGGGCTCGCTCGGCAGGCTCGTGCCCGGCTACGAGGCGCGCATCGTCGATGACGCGGGGCGCGACGTGCCCGATGGCGAAGTCGGCCTGCTGCACGTGCGCGGCGGCTCGACGGGGCTCTGGTATCACGGCGCCTACGAGAAGTCGCGCGAGACCTTCCATGGTGCCTGGTGTCGCACGCAGGACTTCTTCCGCCGCGATGCCGAGGGGCGCTTCTGGTACCAGGGTCGCTCCGATGATCTCTTGAAGGTGGGCGGCATCTTCGTCTCGCCGCTCGAGATCGAGGACTGCTTGCTGCAGCACCCGCAGGTGCTCGAGTGCTGCATCGTCGGCGCCGACGACGAAGGCGGTCTGGTGAAGCCCTTCGCCTGGGTGGTGCCGCAGCCTGGTGTCGCGCGCGACGAAGCGCTCCGCGAGAGCGTGAAGGAATGGGTGCGCGTGCGGCTCGCGCGCTACAAGTTCCCGCGCTGGGTCGGGTTCCTCGACGCCCTGCCGCGGAACGACCGCGGGAAGGTCGCGCGGAAGGAGCTGCGCGCGCGCGCAGCGGCGGAGGAGAAGAAGTGAGCGAATCGATCGAGGAGCGCGCCGAGGCCTGGCTCTGGGAGCGGCGGAGCTATCCCGAGCTCGAAGCCGAGCTCGCGACGAAGCGCGTCGTGGCGCTCGTGCCGGTGGGCTCGACCGAAGCGCACGGCCCGCATCTCCCGCTCGCCACCGATGTCCTGATCTCGCGCGGCATGGCGCTCGCCGCGGCGGAGCGCCTGCGCGCGGAGCACGGCGTGCCGGCGCTCGTGCTGCCGCCGGTCGCCTACGCCGTCACGGACTTCTCGCGCGACTTCGCCGGCACCATCAGCGTGCGCGCCGAGACCGCGACCGCGCTGCTGGAGGACATCGGCCGCGGTGCGCTCGCACAGGGCGTCGCCGTGGTGGTCTATGCGAACGCGCATCTCGAGCCCGCGCATCTCGCGACGATCCGCGGCGCGTGCGAGCGGCTGGAGCGCGACTACCCCGGGCGCACCGCGTTTCCCGACAAGACGCGGAAGCCGTGGGCGCTGGAGCTGGGGGACGAGTTCCGCTCGGGTGCCTGCCACGCCGGCGAGTACGAGGGCTCGATCGTGCTCGCGACGCGCCCGCAGTGGGTGCGCGAGCAGCTCGCGGCGGAGCTGCCGGAGAACTGGTCCTCGCTCTCGCAGGCGATCCGCGCCGGGCTGCTCAGCTTTCGCGCCGCCGGCGGACCGCGCGCTTACTTCGGCGCGCCGGCCCGCGCGCGGGCCGCGACAGGAGAGCATCTGCTCGGCGTTCTCTCGCGCATGCTGGCCAGCGCAGCTCTGGAGCGGTTGAATGCGCTTCCGTCCGAGCCCGCCACTGGCTGAGCTCTTCACCGCTCCCCACGCAGCGAGCCCTAGCTCATGGCCTTCGAAGCCCGCTTCCCCCTCCGCTTCGGCGACGTCGACTTCGCCGGCATCGCCTACTACCCGGCGATCTACCACTACCTGCACCAGGCCTTCGAAGAGTTCTGGAGCGGGTGGATGCAGGTGCCGTACGCGACCCTTACGCGCCAGGAGAGCCTGGGGTTCCCGACCGTGCACGCGCAGACCGACTTCCAAGCTCCCATCCACTGGGGAGATACGCTGACGATCGAGCTCTGGGTCGCGCGCATCGGCAAGAGCTCGGTGAACTTCGAGTATCGCGTGCGCGTTGGCGAGCGCCTCTGCTGCGCGGCCGCGCTCACGAAGGTGTGCGTCGACATGGGGACCTTCACCACGACGCCGATCCCGGCGAAGTACCGCGAGCGCTTGGTCGCTTGCGGCGCTCCCGCGACGCTCGAAGCCGCGACGTAGCGTCGCGCATTCCACTTCCCGCGTGCGCGGCGGCGCGCCTCGGCATTGGTTCTCGACGGAGGTGCTCGGATGCGGCGTTCGAAGATCGTGATCGCGTGCTGCTGTGCTTCGTTCCTGAGCGGCGCGTCTGGCCAGGAGCCCTCTCCGGTGCCGGTGCCGCCGGCGCGCGAGGAGCTGCTCTCCGGACCGCTCGCGGGCTCGCCCCTGCATCCCGTGCGGGTCTACGCCGAGAGCGGTCCGAGGAAGGGGCAGGAGTTCGATGCGGTCGCCGCGCTCGGCACGCCGGCGCGAGCGCTGCTCTTCATCCACGACCTCTCGCGGAACACCGCGCCGCTGATCCGCGCCTTCGCCGCGCTGGAGAGCGAGCTCGGCCAGCGCGGCTACGCCGGCTGCTGCGTGCTGCTCTCCGACGATCGCACGGCGGCGGAGACGCGGCTGCAAGCGGTGAACGGCTCGCTGAAGCTCGCGCGTCCGATCGTGCTCTCGCTCGACGGCCTCGAAGGGCCGGGCACCTACGCGCTGAACCGGCGCTGCACGCTGACGCTCGTCACGGCGAAGGACGGCGTGGTCGTGCGCTCGGTCGCCTTCACCGACACGGGCGCGCACGACGCGCCGAAGGTGCGCGCGTGGATCGAGGAGCTCTTGCCGCCGCTGCCGACGCCGGAAGAGCGCCGCGCGGCGATCGCCGCGGCGCTGCCCACCGAGATCGAGGCCTTGAGGCAGCTCGCGATCGAGCAGACTCTGGAGCTCGAGCGCTTGCGCGCGGAGCTCGCCGCGCTGAAGGCGGAGCGCGGGGCCGCGACTCCGGCGCCGATGCGCGGGGAGCGCGCGATGCGCGAGGGGGCGCGCGAAGGCGCGCGAGAGGGCGAGCGCGAGCGCCCCGGCGTCGCGCCGGCTCCTCCCGCGGGCGAAGCCCCGGGGAAAGCCCCGACGGATCCCGAGCTCTCGCGCTTGCTGCGCGCCGTGATCCGGAAGGACGCGACCGAGGAAGTCGTGCGCGCGCGGATGGGCGAGATCGTCTCCCGGGCGAAGGAGAGCGAGGCGCTGCGCGCGGAGGCCGTCGCGATGTTCGTGCGGGTGCTGCACTACGGCGAGCACTACGGCACGGAACTCGCGCGCGCGGAGATGCGCGCGTTCGTCACCGCTCATCAGCGATGAGCTTGCGCGCGCTCGCGTCGTTCGCGTGGCTGCTCGTAGCGACGAGCGCGTGGGCACAGGAGGAAAGCGAAGAGTTCTACTACGAATACGACTTCGCCTGGGACATCGCCCCGCGGCTCGTGCAGGCGGGCTGCGCCACGGCCGAGTGCCACGGCGGCGCTACCGGCCGCGGCGGGTTCAAGCTCTCGCTCTTCGGCACCGATCCGCGCGCGGACTACGACGCGATCGTCGAGGAGCTCGACGGGCGGCGCATCGATCGCCTCGATCCCGAGCGCAGCTTGGTGCTGCGGAAGCCGACGCTGGACTTGGAGCACGGCGGGGGACTTCGCTGGAACGAGGACGACGACGCGGTGCGCGTGCTGCGCGAGTGGATCGCGGCCGGCGCGCCGTTTCGCGCGGACGATCCCTTCGTTCCACAGCGCCTCGAGCTCGAGCGGATCGAATCAGGATTGCAGCGCTCGTTCGGGCTGCGCGTGCTCGCCATCGACGCTCAGGGCCGTGCGCGCGAGGTCGGGGATCGCGCGACCATCTCCAGCTCCGATCCCGATGCGCTGCGGGTGCGCGGGGGAGTCGTCACGCACGCGAGAGCGCCCGGCTGGATCTTCGCGCGCTTCCAGCAGCTCGATGCGCGGCTGGAGGTGCCGGGGGGGGAGCTGCGCGAGCTCGACGCGGCGCGCGCGGATCCCCTCCTGCTCGCGCGTCGGCTCTGCTTCGACCTGGTCGGGCGCTGGCCGACGCCAGAGGAGCTCCGCCGCTATCTCGCGTGGGCCGAAGGCGAGCGCTTGGGGGCGTACGCGCGAGAGCTCGTCGACGGCGCGGAGTTCGCGGCGCACTTCGCTCGCTTCGTCGATCGCTGGCTCGGCTCGAGCCCGGGTGCGCTCACCTCCGAGGAGCTCGCGCTGGCGCCTTTGGATCGCATCGCGCGCGAGGCGCTGCGCGGCGGCGGTCGCTCCGCGCTCCTGCGGCGGCGGAGCGATCCGCGCGATCGGATGGAGCACTTCGCCGGCGCGTTCCTCGGGCTGCGGCTCGAGTGCGCGCGCTGCCACAACCATCCCGCGGATCGCTGGACGCAGCGCGATCATCTCGCCTTCTCCGCGCCCTTCGTCGACCCGCGGCCCGATGCTAGCCCGGGGCCCTTCTTCGATCCGGCGAGCGGCGAGCGCATCGAGCCGCGCTTCCTCGGCACGAGCGCGAGCGCGAGCGAAGCGGCCTTCGCGGAGGCGGCCTTGGTCGATTGGTTGCTCTCGGAGCAGCGCGAGCGCTTCGCCGAGAACCTGGCCAATCGCCTCGCGGCCTTCCTGCTCGGCGCGGGCTTGGTCGAGCCGCTCGACGACCATCGCACCACGAATCCACCGCGCGACCTAGCACTGCTGCGCGAGCTCCGCGAGCGCTTGCTCGCCGCGCGCTTCGAGGCGCGGCCCGTGCTGCTCTGGCTCTGCGCGACGGAGCACTACCAGCGCCCGAGCGATCCGAGCCCGGAGGCTCCGACGGCCGCGGAGGGGCTGCGCCGCGCGCGCGTGCTGCGACCGGAAGAGCTGCTGCCGGCGATCGCGCGTGCGCTCGACGCTCCGCCGCCGGAGCTGCAAGCCGACGCCTCGCCGCTCGCGCGCGAGCTCGAGCTGCTCCACGGGGAGCCGCTCGAGCGCGTGCTGCGCGCGCCGGGCAATCTCCTCGAAGTGCTGGCCGAGCTCGAGCCCTCCGCGGAGCGAGCGCTGGAGGAACTCTACCTAGCGCTCCTGACACGTCCGCCGCGCGAAGCCGAGCGCGCGCTCTTGCTGCCGCGCTTCGCGAGCGGTGCGGTGCGTCTCGAGGTGCTCCGCGAGATCGCGCGCGCCTTGATCCTCACCCGCGAGATCGGAGCCCATCGATGAGCCTCGTCACGCGTCGCGCGTTCTTCGCGCAAGCGTCGCAGCTGGCCGCGCTGCCGTGGCTCGCGGCACGACTCGCGGCACGACTCGCGGCCCCATCGCCCGTGAGCGAGAGCCGCGCGTTGATCCTGCTCTGGCTCGACGGCGGCTGCTCGCACCTCGACACCTTCGATCCCAAGCGCGCGGCGCCGAGCGAGGTGCGCGGGCCCTTCGACACGATCGAGAGCGCGATCGAGGGCGTCGACCTCTGCGCGCGCTTGCCGCGCCTCGCGGCGTTGCTCGATCGCCTGGTGCTGCTGCGCGGCCTCTCGAGCGGCGAAGGCAATCACGATCGCGCGGCGTCCTTCTTGCTCACCGGACATCGCCCCTCCGCGACGCTGACGTCGCCGGGTTGGCCGTGCTGGCTCAGCGACGAAGGCGCCTTCGATCCGCGCTCGCCGCTGCCGAGCTACGTCGCGTTGCCCGCGGCGCCGAATGGCGCGCGCGCGGGGTTCCTGCCGGTGTCGCGCGGTCCGATCGAGATGGCGCTCGATCTCGCTCACGCGCGCCTTTCCTTGCCGAACTTGGAGCCCCGACCGGGCACCGAGACGAGCCGTGCGCTCGCGGCACGGCTCGACGCGCTCGACGGCGCGCCGCGCTCTCTCGCCGAGCTCGCGCGCGATCGCTTCCGCGCGCAGGCGCTCGCGATCTCGCAGTCGCGCGAGGCGCGGGAAGCGCTGGATCTCAAGCTCGAGCCCGCGGAGCTGCGCGCGCGCTACGGTGCGCATCTCGCCGGCCAGGGCTTGCTCGCGGCGCGGCGCTTGGTCGAGCGCGGAACCCGCGCGGTGCTCGTGCACTGGGACGGCTGGGATCACCATCGCGAGATCGGGGAGGCTCTCGGCTACGGCTTCCCTCCGCGCCTCGACGCGTTGGACCAGAGTGTCAGCGCATTGCACGAAGACTTGGAGCAACGCGGCCTGCTGGAGCGCGTCGTGGTCGCCGTCGCGACGGAGTTCGGCCGCACGCCGCGCTTGAACCTGCAAGGCGGGCGCGATCACTGGCCGCGCGCGAGCTGCGCCCTGCTCTTCGGTGCAGGCCTGCGGCGCGGGGTGGTGCACGGGGCCACCGATGCGCGCGGCGAGGAGCCGCTCGACGAGGGCCTCGCGCCGCCGCGCGTGGGGGCGACGATCCTCGCGGCGCTCGGGCTCGATCCCGCGCAAGAGTTCCCAGCGCCGAACGGCCGGCCGATCCCGCTCATCGAGAAAGGGCAGGCGCCGATCCGCGAGGTGCTCGCGTGAGCGCGCGTGGAACGCAAGGCGTGAGCGGGCTCGTCGCATGGCTCGCGCTGGCGTCCCCCGTCGACGCGCAGTCGATCGACGACGCGCCGATCCTGCAGGTCCTGCGCGTTCGCGACGAGGAGCGTGCGCTGAATGCCGAGGGCCTCTGGCGTCGCGCGGGTGAGCGCTGGGAACTCGTGCTGCGTTCACCGTTCCGCGCGTTCTGCGCCGCCGCTGCACCGAGCGGCGAGGTCTATCTCGGCGGCGGAACGCCGGCCGAGAGCGGCCTGCTCGCGCACTTCGATGCCGCGGGGCGCCTCGTCGCGCAAGCCGAGCTCGCGCAGGACACGATCTACGCGGTGGCACTCGACGATCGCACACGGCGCTTGGTCGTCGCCTGCGCGGACGGTCGCGTGCTGCTCCTCGATCCCGAGACGCTCGCGTTGCGCCGAGAGCTCGCGCGCCACGGCGCCGCGGCGCGCCGCCTCGCTTTCGCTCCGCAGGGTACCTTGCTCGCGAGCGCCGGGCTCGACGGCCAAGTGCTGCTCCTCGATCTCGAAAGCGCAGCCCCGCCGCGCGCGATCGGCGATCACCTGGCCGGCGTCGAAGCGCTCGCGTTCTCTCTCGACGGCACGCGCCTCGCCTCGGGCGCGCGCGACGGTCGCATCCGCATCCACGCGCTCGACGGCCGCTCCCTCCGCCTCTCGCCACCCGCGGGCTCCGCGATCACCGCGCTCGCATGGACCGACGCCCACACCCTCCGCTGCGGCACGCTCCGCGGCGCCCTGCTCGAGCTGCGCGAGGGCGAGGAGCCCTTCCGCGTCCTCCGCGCGACCGCCCCGTCGCCAACGCGCACCCTCACGGCACAGTGAAGGTGCTTGGCACCTTCCCTGTGCAGCGAGGGGTCAGTAGGTCTGGATCGCGAAGCCGTTCGTGAGATACAGCGCGGAGCTCGAGTCGAGTGCCAGGGCTTGGTGGTAGACGCGGCGGCCGCGGAGGAAGGGCTGCGCGGGGATCGCGATCGCGAGGCGCGCGCGTCCGCGGTTGTCCGTCGTGACGCTCGGGAGCTCCAGCTCCAAGCTCGCGAGGATCGCGCAGCCGCCGAAGCCGAGCGGGGTGAGATCGAACGGGAGCGGCACGCCGTTCCAGACCGCATCGCTGAGCCCGAGCCAGTGGAAGACGGGGCGCCCGCCGGGCAGCCCCGAGGCCAAGAGCTCGTAGCTGCCGCCGATGGCGGGGCTCCCCGCGTCGAGGTCGAGGGTGGGCCCGGTGCGCGAGGCACCGCAGCCCGCGCCGTAGGGCTGCGTGCCCCATGCGAGCTCGAGGTGCGGGTGGAACGCTAAGTTCGCGCTCTCGCGGCTCGTCGCGTGCAGCGGGCGCGCGGCACCCGCGAGCGACTCGCTGGGATCGCGGAGGACGAGGCCGTGGTTCGGCACGACGCCTTGCAGCCACTGCTGCACGAGCGGCGTCACGTCGAAGCTCTTCCAGCCGAGGTCGAAGCTGTCGCCGACGCAGGCGCGCGCCAGCGCGGAAGGATCGAGCGCGGGCTTGTTCTGCCACGTGACCGTCGCTTCGCTCCAGGCCTGCGTCACGCGATGCACGCTGACGTCGAGACAGCCCGCGGCGCTCGCCTGCTCTTGGTAGACGCGGAGGCGCGCGCGCGTGGGCAGCGGTCGACCAGCGACGCTCGAGAGATCGAAGAGGTAGTGCCCGCGCGTCAGCCACACGCGGAACGTCGGCGTCGAGCTGAAGGTCTTCCCCGACGTGACGAGGAGCGCTGAACCGAAGCTCGCGTTCGGCTGGTCGGCGTCGGCCGAGGCATCGGCGACGGCGACGAGGCGCTCGATCGTGGACTGCGCGGCGAGCGGCGTCGTGCAGAGCAAGACGAAGGTGAAGGTGAAGGCGAGGATCTTCATGGCGGTGAGCTGCGGCGCGAGCTGTGGCAAAGGCGGACCGTTCGAAGCCGATCCTCGGCCCTGCTCCTCACGGCGGTCAAGCGCCGAGCGTGGCGAGCAGCATCTGGAACTCGTGACGCATGTGGAGGAAGCGGTCCGTGAGATACGCCTCGAGCAGCGCTGCTTCGTCCATTGGGTTCGCTTCGCGCAGCACTCCGCTCGGCGCTTCCTGCGCGAAGCGAAAGAGGGCCGTCGTGCCCGGAAGTCGATACGGGGCCGGCTTCTGTGCGTCGGCGGAGATCGCGCGGAACTCGCGCTCGATCTGGCTCCTCCACTTCGACCAGAGCGCTTTCCAGCGCGCGTCGCCGGAAGCATCGAGCGCGATCCCGAGCGGCTTCGATGCATCGACGATCCGGCTGCGGGGGTGCTTCTGGCGGTGGATCCGGAGTGCCTCGTCCGTCGCGCCGATCAGCAGCAAGAAGCGCATCTTGTCGAAGAGCTTGCGGCGCTGCTGCCTCTCGTCGTCCTCTGCCTGTCGGATCGCCGTTCCGACCAAGAAGGCTTGGATCGGCAGCGTGTAGACGCTCGCCTTGCCCAGGAAACCAGGCGCTTGGCCCGCCCGTGCTCCCATGGCGACTTCGATCGCTCCGGCGAAGGCCAGCGCAACGCCCGCGGTTTCTCAGCTCACGGACGCGAGCTTCTTCAAGAGCTCCAAGATCGAGGGGCCTCCCGCTCGGGTCGTTCGGGCGAGTAGATCCTCGAGCGCGCGGACCTCGGACATGAGATCGCTCCTGTTGCGCTTGCTGCCCAAGGGAGCCCTATCGATCGCGGCCCCGTTCGCGCGGATCCCTCGAACGCCGAGCGAGGCGAGAGGGCTGCAGAGGAGGTCGGGACCGCGAACTTCGAGGCGCGATGGAACCTGTCGAACTTCGGCTCGGTGGAGCGGTACACGTACTGGCCGCTCTGGGCTACGCCGTCGTGATCGCCGTGCATCTCACGCTGCTCGCCTTGCTCGCTCTCGCCGTCGTGACCGGCTCCCTGCCGTTCGATCCGGGCCTCTTCGAGCTCGCGATCTACCTCGGCCTGCTCCTGCTCTTCGCGCTCGAGCTGCGCGCGGCGTGGAAGCTCTGGCGCTGCGTGCGTCGCGTGCGCCGCGAGCCCGACGGCACGTGGTCGCTCCTCGGGCTCGGCGGAGCGCGGCTGGGTGCGCTCGCCGCCGGAACGCCGCGTTCCCTTCGGCTGCTCTCCGTCAGGTTCCGGCCCTACGGGGGCTCGGGCTCTGCGCGCCGCCTCGCCGTGCTCCGGATCGAAGCCGACGGACGGCATTGGAATGCGCCGGCCCACGAGGTGGATCGCGCTAGCGCGTTCGTGCAGGCTCTGGAGGCTCTGCGCTGAGCCGCAAGCCAGCGCCAAAGCGCGAGGATCTGTCGCCCATGTCCGGTCCGGAACGACACAAGCACGCCGCTCCCGAGCGCTTCTTTGCTCACGGGCCGCTTCTGGAGGAGGGCTGCGCGTTGCGCGCGTGGCTGCTCGATAGCGAGCTGCTCGATCCCACCGCGATCGTGCGTCTGCCGGTGCGCGTTTCCCGTTCTCCGCAGGGCCTCGGTCTCGGCACCGCGGCGGTCGTCGCACCGAGCGGCGCGCGTCTGCTCGACCTCGCTCTCGACGATACTGCGCTCGGGATCGCGCTCGCGGATCATCTGCGTCGCGCGTGGACGGAGCGTCCCGACGTGGATGCCTGGCTCGAGGGGCTCGTCAGCGACACGGATGCGTCTACCGTCAGCTTCGCGATTCGGCGCTTCGTCGGCCTCGTTGACGATGCGGTGCGCTCCGGAGATCGCAACGCGTGGCGCGCGTATCCCGAGGACGCGGCGCCCGAGCTGATTGCCGCCGTCGATGACCTCGCGCTGAGTTTCCCAGTCGAGCGCCGCCGAGCCGCCCGCTACACGCTGCGCGCCGGAGGCGAGCGCTCATTGCCCGTTCTGCTCGCGGCGCTCGGCGACGAACGCGTGCACGCGCGGCGCGATGCCGTGAATCGGCAGAACGCGTTCGTCGGTAATCCGCCGCCGGCGCCGCAGTGGATCGACGTCCCCGTGAGCACGGTGATCGAAGACCTGCTCGCCGCGATCGCGATCCCCGGCCCGAGTCGCGCGTTCGATCACCGCGGGAAGGTGCTGAGCACGCAGGTGCTCTCGATCCCGAGCTGGCCGCGCTTCTTGGCGCGGCGTCGCGGGCGCTCCCTCGCCGAAGTACACGCGGAGCTCCAGCCGCTCGTCGATCGCTATTGGGAGCTCGGCGGCGTCACGCAAGGAGTCGACGGATGAGCGCTTCCACCGCGTCCGCGGGATCGGCGCATCTCACGCCACCGCGCCTCGAGGACCTCCTGCTCGGAGCTTGCGCCTGCGCGCTCGCGCTCGGATGGTGGCCCAACCTGCTCACCTCCAATCCCGATCCGCTGCTCGGCCTTGCGCTCGTGTTGCTCTACGTGGGGGAGCACTACGCGTTCGCGCAGCGCTCGCGACGCTCTGTGCTCCATCTGAGGCGAGCCCTCGGTCCGCTGATCTCCGATCGCGAGCTCGAAAGCTCTCTCGCGCCGCCGGGCTACGCGCTGCTCGTCGGGCCGGTGCTGCGCGCCGCGTTCCGCGTGATCGTCCTCGTGCGCGGGCTGATCGGTCTCGGAGTGCCCGAGGTCGCGCTCGAGTCCGACGCCGTCGCGATCGGGATCGGGTTGCTGATGCTCTTCGAGCTGGGCTTCGCGGGGTATTGGTGCTTCCAGGTGACGACACTCGGTGCGGCTCCGCGCTCCGCGCCGGCCTCTCCGGCCGTGATCGCGGGAGCGGAGGGATCGCGCTGGAAGCGGCTCCTCGATCGCGCGGTGCAGCACGACTCGCGGAGGCGCGATTTCGCGGCCGACCTCGTCGTCTCGCTCTGGAGCTGCGCGATCTTCGGCTCGGCTTGCCAGGGGTTTGGCGCGGACATGGCGCGTTGGTCCGCCGATTCCGCCGGCGAGTCGCCTTGGTTCCTCGGCGGCGCGCTGCTCTTCGCTACCGCGCTGCTCGCGCTGGTGATCTTCGTGCCCCTACATCTCGACACCTGGGCCGAACGCGAGCGCGAGGTGCTCACGCGTCGCGCGTGGTGGCGTTCGCGACTCGGCGCGATCACCGCGATGGGCCTAGGCATCTCGCCCGCTTACGTCTCGTTCGCGCGGCATGTCCTCGGCGTGGGCTGAGCGACGAGCCGCTTCGCCGCGCGTCCTCGGCGCGCGGCCTTGCCCGAGGAGTTCTCACCATGACCTGGATCGCCTGCCTCTCGTGGAGCGCGCTGCTCCTCGTCCTTGCCAGCGCATGCCTCTCCGCGTGCGCCGGTGCTCCCGAGCGCAGCGAAGAGGGGGCTGCGCCGCGCCGCGTGAGCGGAGTCGAGCTCGCGCGGGTCGTTGGCGCGCGCGTCGTCGTACACGGGCGCCTCTCGTCGCTGCCGTGGCAGCACCTCGTCGCGCCTCCGGAAGGGCGCGCGCACGCGCACTACGTCGATCTCTCGGGCGAGCACGCGCAGATCGTGGTGTACGCCGCGGAGCCGATCCGCTCGTCGGCCGAGCTCGAGCTCACGGGCGTCGTGATCGAGGTGGTAGGGGCCGAGAAGCGCGCGCGCGCGGAGGATGCGCCGCTGCGCGAGCTGCACCTCGCGCTCGAGAGCTGGCGCGAGCTCGGGCGCTGAGCTCGCGTCGTTCGCGCTCGCGTGCGCGCCGCTACTCCAGGATCGGCAGCGCGTGCGTGTTGCGCACGGCGATCTTCGCCGCGATGCGCTGCGCCGCGCGCGTGATCGCGCGCGCTTCCTCGCAGTCGGGATCGGCGACCACGATCGGCTCGCCCTGGTCGCCGCCGCGGCCGACGGCGGGATTGATGGGGATCTGCGCCAAGAGCTCGAGGTCGAAGCGCTCGCAGAGCATCGCTCCGCCGCCGGTGCCGAAGATGTCGTAGCGCTTGCCGTTGTCGGGGCAGAGGAAGTAGCTCATGTTCTCGACGATGCCGAGGATCTCGACCTCGACCTGCTTGAACATCGAGATCGCCTTCCGCACGTCGAGCGTCGAGACCGCTTGCGGCGTGGTGACGATCACGGCACCCGCGAGCGGCAAGATCTGCGAGATCGAGAGCTGCGCGTCGCCCGTGCCGGGCGGCATGTCGACGATCAGATAGTCGAGCTCGCCCCACGCGGTCTCGCCGAGCCCTTGCTGCAGGAACTTGTGGATCATCGGCCCGCGCCAGACGACCGGGTTGTCGTCGCTGGCGAGGAAGTAGCCGACCGACATCGTCTTCACGCCGTAGCGCTCGTGCGGGACCATGCGCTTCCCGTCGTGCGCCGGCTGACCGCGGAGGCCGAGCATCATCGGCACGTCGGGCCCGTAGACGTCGGCGTCGAGGAGACCTACGCGCGCGCCCGTCCGCGCGAGCGCCACGGCGAGGTTCACCGCGGTCGTGGACTTGCCGACGCCGCCCTTCCCCGACGAGACCGCGATCGCGTTCTTGATGCCGGGGAACCCGCCCGCTCCGCCGCTGAAGCGCGAGGTGACCTGCGCGGTCATCTCGACCTCGGCCGAGGTGATCCCGGGCAGCGCGGTGATCGCGCGGCGCGCTTCCTCCCTGAGCTTGTCCTTCACCGGGCAGGCCGGCGTCGTGAGCTCGATCGTGACCTTCACCAGCGGGGCGCAGACCGCGACGTGCTTCACGAAGCCCAGCTCGACGATGTTGCGGCGGAGATCGGGGTCTTCGACGACGCGCAGCGCGTTCAGCACGTCTTCCTTGGTGACGCTCACGAGGAGGCTCCGGGGCGGTAGGGGAGCGGGGCTCCCGAGGAGAGAGAAGAGAGGCGCTGTATAGACGAGGGAGGGCGAAACCTGAAGTGCCGGACCGTTCCCTCGCCTCAACCTGGGCCGTCGCGCGTTCCGACAAGGGAGCAGTGTGCGACCGGAACCCCGCCAGAGGATCGATGGCGAGCTCCATGCAGAACCCCTTGACCCTGCCGATCAGCTGCGATTCCTTCGCCGCGATCGAGCGACTCCTGCGCGAGCAGGCGGAAGCGGCCAGCGTGCCGCGTCGTGACGAGCAGCGCTTGCTGCTCGCCGCGGACGAGATCTGGCGGCGCCTCTTCGAGCCCACGGCCGAAGCGGTGGAGCCCGCTCCGGAGGTCGAGGTCTGTGTCGATTGCGGCGCGCAGAACTTCTCCGTCCATATCACGGACGACTTCGACGAGGACGCCTGGGCGCTGGAAGAGGGGCCGACCCTCGACTTCGTCCGCGCCTGCGTCGATGAGATGAGCTTCGACGAGGACGTCCTCGGCGGCCGCTGCGTGAGCCTCCGCGTCCGCTGGTGACCCCGGCGCGGGCGGGGGAGCGTGGAAGCTCGGGGAGCTCCACGCTAGCCTCTCCGGCATGTCGCCGCGCGCCGTCGTCCTCCTCTCCGGCGGGCTCGATTCCGCCACCGTCGCCGCCGAAGCGCGAGAGCGGGGCTTCGAGCTCACGGCGCTCAGCTTCGACTACGGCCAGCGCCATCGGGCCGAGCTCGATGCCGCGCGTGCCGTGGCGCAGCAGCTCGGCATCGCCGATCACCGCGTGATCCGGCTCGATCCCGCGGCCTTCGCGGGCTCCTCACTCACCGATCCCGCGCAGGCGGTGCCCGTCGATCGCGCCGGGCTCGACGACGCGCGCGCGATCCCGTCGACCTACGTGCCGGCGCGGAACGCGATCTTCCTCGCCTTCGCGCTCGGCATCGCCGAGCAGCTCGGCGCGCGCGATCTCTTCGTCGGCGTGAACGCGCTGGACTACTCGGGCTATCCCGACTGCCGCCCCGAGTTCCTCGCCGCCTTCGAGGCGATGGCGAACTGCGCGACCAAGCTCGGCGTGGAGAGCGGCGGCGCGCTGCGCCTCCACGCGCCGCTGCTCGCGCTCGACAAGGCCGGCATCGTGCGCCTCGGCGTGCAGCGCGGCGTCGACTTCGCCCGCACCGTCTCTTGCTACGACGCCGATCGCGCGGGGCGCGCCTGCGGGCGCTGCGATGCTTGTCGTCTGCGGCGCCGCGGCTTCGAGCAAGCGGGCGTGCCCGATCCGACGCGCTATCGCGGCGACGCGGAGCCCGGCGTGCCGAACGACGTCTCGGCGCCGATGGGCCGGCGCCTCGACGCGCTGGCCGAGCTGCTGCAGGTCGTCGATCGCCTGCGCGCGCCGGACGGCTGCCCCTGGGACCGCGCGCAGACGCCGACCTCGATGGCGCGCTTCCTGCTCGAGGAGGCGGCGGAGGCCCACGACGCCGTGCGCTCGTGCGAGAGCGAGCCGGCCTGCGAGGAGCTCGGCGACCTCCTGCTCGTCGTCTTCCTCATCTGCCGCATGGAGGAGCAGGCCGGGCGCTTTGGCTGCGAGCAGGTCGCGCGCGCCGTCGCGGAGAAGCTGGTGCGGCGTCATCCGCACGTCTTCGGAGAGCTGCGCGTCGAGGGCGCCGACGCGGTGCTCGTGAATTGGGAGCGCATCAAGGCGGAGGAGCGCGCGGCGAAGGGCGAGCAGCGCAGCTCCGCGCTCGACGGCGTGCCCGTCGCGCTGCCCGCGCTCGCGCGCGCCGAGGAGATCGGCAAGAAGGCGGCGAAGGTCGGCTTCGAGTGGCCCGATCTCGAGGGACCCGTGGCGAAGATCCGCGAGGAGCTGGACGAGCTGCTCGCAGCTCATGCCGCGCCGGAGCGCGAAGCGCTGCACGTCGCGTCCGAGGTGGGGGATCTCCTCTTCGCCGTCGTGAACTTGGCGCGCCACCTCCGCGTGCCTCCCGAGACCGCGCTCCGCGACACGATCGCGCGCTTCGAGCGACGCTTCCGCTACGTCGAAGCCGGGCTCGGCAAGCCGCCGGCCGAGGCGACGCTGGAGGAGATGGAGGCTCTGTGGCAGGCGGCGAAGCGCGCGGAGCGGGCCGCCGGACGCTGAGCACCACGCGGGCCGAGAAAATCGTCGCGCGCGGCGCCTTGACTCTCGTCCCCAGATCCGTACACTCCCCGGCCCTACGCGGGGGCGTAGCTCAATTGGTTAGAGTACCGGACTGTCGATCCGGTGGTTGCGGGTTCGAGCCCCGTCGCCCTCGCCACTTTCCTCTCTTCCCTCCGAGCGCTTGCGGCGATCCGCCGTATGGGCTGCTTCGGCGGGTGGGCTGCTTCGGCGGCGAGAGGAACCGGCTGCGAGCCGTGTCCGAAGAGGACACGGCTCGCGTCGTTTCTGCTGCGCCGTACGCACTGCCGCACTGCCGCACTGCTGCACTGCTGCACTGTCGGCTCCCGTGCCGCGCGCGCAGCGGTCGAGCCGGGAGCGTTGCGCACCGCGGCGCCGCCGCGCATGTTCTCTGCTCCTGTCCTGCATCGGCGAACGAGCGCGAACATGACCCAGCCGCCGCGGCGCGAAGAGGGCGCCGCTCCCCAGAGCTCCGGCTCGAATCCGTTCCGCGCGTGGCGCGAGGCGCACCTGCCGCCGCGCGAGGACGCGCCGGCGCCCGCGTCGGAGCCAGCACCACCGGCGTCGGAGAAGCCGCGCGACCGCGGCCGTGTCGACGTGATCCGCCAGACCGCGCATCGCGGCGGGAAGGCCGTGACCGTCATCACGAACTTCCGCGCGACGAGCGACGCGGAGCTGCGCGAGCTCGCGAGCCGCTTGCGCAAGGCCTGCGGCAGCGGCGGCACGGTGAAGGACGGCAGCATCGAGATCCAGGGCGAGAAGCGCGAGGCCGTGAAGCGCTTGCTCGAGGAAGCGGGCTACCAGCCGGTCTTCGCGGGAGGCTGAGCACGATGGCGCTGGCTGCACCTCCGCCCCTCGGGCTCGGCACCTGGCTGCTGCAAGGCGCCGTTTGCGAGCGCGCCGTGGAGACCGCGCTCGAGCTCGGCTATCGCCACGTGGACACGGCGCAGATCTACCGCAACGAAGCCGAGGTCGGTCGCGCGATCGAGCAGAGCTGCCTCGCCCGCGAGCAGCTCTGGATCACGACCAAGGTCTGGCGCGAAGCGCTCGAGCCGCGCGCCTTCCGCGACTCCGTGAGCGCGAGCTTGGAGCGCCTGCGCACGGACCACGTCGATCTCCTGCTCGTCCACTGGCCGAACCCCGCGTTGCCGCTCAAGGCCACGCTGGAAGCACTCCGCGCGGAGCAGGAGTCCCGGCGCGCGCTCCAGATCGGCGTCAGCAACTTCCCGCGGGCGCTCCTGCGCGCGGCCTGCGCGCAGGTCCCGGTCGCGATGAACCAGGTCGAGCTGCACGTCTTCCTCCAGCAGCGCGAGCTCTGCGCGGAGGCCGAGCGCCTGGGCGTGCGGCTCACGGCGTATTCACCGCTCGCGCGGGGCAAGGTCGCCGACGACGCGGTGCTCGCCGCGATCGGCGCGCGCTACGGGCGCACCGCGAGCCAGGTCGCGCTGCGCTGGCTGCTCGAGCGGGGGCACGTGGCGATCCCGAAGGCCTCGAGCCGCGAGCATCTGCGCGAGAACCTGGGCGCGCTGGAGTTCGCCCTCGACGATGGCGATCGCGCGGCGATCGAGGCGCTGGACCGCGGGCTCCGCACGATCGATCCGCCGTTCGCGCCGGCGTGGGATCGCTGAAGCTCTGCGCTGAAGCCGCGCGCGTCAGCGCATCGCGAAGTCCGGCATGGAGCAGCGCAGCTTGCCCGCGGCATCGAGCGAGAACGCTTGGAAGTACGTGGGCTGATCGCGGAGCACATCGAGCCACGCTTGGCTCAAGCGATAGGTCCCGGTCCACGTGCCTGCGCTCGCGGGGATCACGTCGAGGAGCGCGCTGCGGTCGTGATCGAGATCGATGAGCAGCGGGCCATAAGACTCCAACACGTAGCGCGGCGCGAGCGAGACGACCAAGAAATGGATCTCCGCTGGTGTCTGGTCCGCCACCCGAACCCTCAGCGTCTGGCTACTCTCGATCCAGTCGGCTTCGACGCTCGGCAGCGGCAGCGGGTGATGGAAGTGATCGATGAATCCAAACACCCGTGGCGACACGCCGCAGCTGCGCAGTCGAGGCTCGATCCGGACTCCTTGGAACAAGAAGTTCTCGATGTCCCAGCCTGTGCCATCGGCAATCCAGAGCTCGGAAGTGGGCTCGCTCAGGAGCACGCTGGGTTCGAGTCTGGCGAAGCCGGGATAGGGAGAACCGCCACCGTAGCCTCCCGTGGCAGTCGGCCGGGTCGTGCAAGAGCTCAGGGAGACCGATGCCTGGAGGATCCAGAGAGCCGGCGCCCGTTCTGCTCCCCACTCGGAAAACCAAGGACCGTTGATGTAGGGAATGGTGAATCCATCGCAACCATCGATGCGGCAGCTCCGGAAGGCGACTCGCGAGGAACGAATCCGAGCCCCGCAACCCACGGAGAAGGGTTGGTAGAGCGCCGTGGCGAGCTGCGAGCAGGCGCTGAACGTCGAAGCGTAGGCCTGCACGAGGCTGCAACGCTCGACGTTCAAGCCGATGACGGCGCGCCGGGTGTACGCGGTCGGACTCGCGCAGATCACGCGGTGCAGCACGACGGAGCCGATGCAACTCACCAGCGCGAGCCCGCCGTCGATGTGCACGTCCTCGAGCACCAGGACCTGACCCGACGGGATACCGGAGATCCGGCTGTCCTGCGGCTGCACCGTCGGGACGATGCCGTCGCCGCGGATCACGACGCCCTTGCCCGCGAGCGCGAACGACGGGATCGAGCTCGCGCGGATGCGGATCACGTCGCCGGGGGAGGCGGCGGCGTAAGCGCTCGGCAGGTCCGCGAAGCCGCCGGGGCCGACGATCCATTCGGCGGCGCGAGCGGCCGGCGCGAGCGCCGCGGCGAGGAGGAGCAGGAGCAACAGGTCGTTCCGGTGCATCCACCACCTCCGGAGCTGAGAGCACGCCGAGGGTATGAGCGCCGCGACGTTCTGCCTACGCTGCGAAGCCGCCGGGCAGGGTGATCCGGTAGTCCCTCCGGCGCTCGGCCCGCGCTGCGACCCGCTCTCGCTTGACTCCCCGCCCCGCGGCGCATAGGAACGCGAGCTTTCCTGGAGTCCCACACGTCTCGTCCATGCACATCGATTTCGAGAGCGCTTTCGGGGTCAACGCCGGCTACGTGGAGGCGCTCTTCGAGCGCTGGTGGGCGGACCCCGCCGCCGTAGATGCGACCTGGGCCGAGATGTTCGAGCGGCTGGCCGGGCCGCGTCCGCAGGTCGCCCCGGCTCCGGTGGAGCCCGTGCCTCAGCCGGTCGCGGCGAAGCCCGCCGAGGCGGCCGACGTCGAGGTGCTGCGCGGCATCGCGCTGAAGATCGCCGAGAACATGGCGGCCAGCCTCGAGGTGCCGACGGCGACCTCGGTGCGGACGCTCCCGGTGAAGGTGCTCGACGAGAACCGCCGCGTGCTGAACGGGCACATGAAGGCGCGTTCCCTCGGCAAGGCGTCGTTCACGCATGTCATCGCCTACGCGCTGGTGCGCGCGGTGCACGAGCTGCCGCGCGTGCAAGCGCGCTATGAAGTGCGCGACGGCAAGGGCTGCAGCATCGTCCCGCACCACGTGAACCTGGGCCTCGCGATCGACGTGCCCCAGGGCGAGAAGCGCATGCTGGTGGTGCCGGTCCTGAAGCAGGCGGAGCAGATGGACTTCGCCACCTTCTTCGACGCCTACCAGGACCTGGTCGAGCGCGGGCGGAAGGGGAAGCTGAAACCGGAGGACTTCCAGGGGGCGACGCTCTCGCTCACGAACCCCGGCGGCTTCGGCACGCAGATGAGCGTCCCGCGGCTCATGCAGGGCCAGGGCTTGATCGTCGCGACTGGCTCGATCGGTGTCCCGGTCGAAGCGATGGCGATGGCCTCGCGCACGCTGGCCAAGCTCGCGCTCGGTCCGGTCATGACCATGACCTCGACCTACGACCACCGCGTGATCCAGGGCGCGGAGTCGGCGCTGCTGCTGCAGCGCGTCGAGCAGCTCCTGCAGGGGGAAGGCGGCTTCTACGAGAGCGTCTTCGCCTCGATGCGCGTGCCGTGGAAGCCCGTGTTGCCCGCGGAGGACGCGTTCCAGGATCGCGAGGAGGAGCGCGCCGAGCGCCAATCGCGCGTGATGGAGCTGATCCAGGCCTATCGCTCACGCGGTTGTCGCTTGGCCGACCTCGATCCGCTGGCGTATGCCCCGGACCCGCACGAGTCGCTCGATCCGAGCAGCTACGGCTTCACCATCTGGGACTACGATCGCGAGTTCCCGACCGGCGGCATGTGCGGCAAGGCCACCCTGACGCTGCGCGAGATCCTGGAGGTCCTGCGCGAGAGCTACTGCCGGCGCTGGACGATCGAGTACACGCACATCGTGCCCGGCGAGCGCCATCACTGGCTGCGCCGTCGCATCGAGGATCGCCGGAACGAGGACGTCTTCTCGCGCGAGGACTCGATCGCGATCCTCTCGGCGATCTACCGCGCCGAGAACTTCGAGCGCTTCCTCCACTCGCGCTTCGTCGGCAACAAGCGCTTCTCGCTCGAGGGCGGTGAAGCGCTGATCCCCGCGCTGATGCTCGTCATCGCGCAGGCGGCGGAGCGCGGCGTGCAGCGCGTCGTGATCGGCATGGCGCACCGCGGGCGCTTGAACGTGCTCGCGAACATCCTGAACAAGTCCTCGGCGTCCATCTTCCGCGAGTTCGAGGGCGTGCTGCTGCCGCTCTCGACGGAAGGCTCGGGCGACGTGAAGTACCACCTCGGCCAGAAGGGCAGCTACCGCACGCAGAAGGGCAAGGAGGTCGAGGTCTTTCTCTCGTCGAATCCGAGCCATCTGGAGGCGGTCGATCCCGTGGTCTGCGGGATGACGCGCGGCTTTCGCGACACGCTCGGCGAAGGCAAGGTGCTCGCGGTGCTCGTGCACGGCGACGCCGCGTTCTCCGGGCAAGGCGTCGTCGTCGAGACGCTGAACATGTCGAGCCTGCCGGGCTACGAGTGCGGTGGGACGATCCACCTCGTGGTGAACAACCAGATCGGCTTCACCGCCGGACCGCGCGACCTGCGCTCGACCTACTACTGCACCGACGTCGCGAAGTCCGTCGGCGCGCCGATCCTGCACGCCAACGGCGACAATCCCGAGGCGGTGCTGAAGGCCACGATGGTCGCTTGCGAGTACCAGGCGAAGTTCGCGAAGGACGCGGTGGTCGACATCGTGTGCTATCGCCGCTGGGGCCACAACGAAGGCGACGAGCCCGCGTACACGCAGCCGGTCCTCTACAAGAAGATCCGCCAGCACCCCACCGTGTGCGAGCGCTACACGGATCTCCTGGTGCGCCGCGGGACGCTGACGCGCGAGGATGCCTCGGCGATCCACGAGCGCTTCCAGGAGGAGCTGCGCGCGGCGCTCGAGGAGTCGCGCTCCTTCCGCGCTCCGGAGCTGCCGATCGAAGAGGTCGTCGACATCGACGACGACGATCCCGCGGACTGGCTCGACGCCGAAGTCAAGCCGACCGCGGTGCCGCGCGAGCGCCTGGTCGAGATCGTCGATCGCACCAACGCGATCCCGACGAACCTCGCCACGCATCCGAACCTGCTGCGCCAGCTCCATCGCCGCGAGAGCATGGTGCGCGGCGAGAAGGAGCTCGACTGGGGCTGCGCCGAGACGCTCGCGTTCGGCTCGATCCTGCTCGAGGGCTGCCCGATCCGCCTGACCGGCCAGGACTCCGGGCGCGGCACCTTCTCGCATCGCCACGCGATCATCCGCGACCAGGAGAGCGGCGCGGACCACGTTCCGCTGCAAGACCTGGCCGCCTCCGCCGGGGCGAGCTTCGAGGTGCGCGATTCGCTGCTCAGCGAGTACGCGGTGATGGGCTTCGAGTACGGCTACGCCGTCGCGCGGCCCGAGGCGCTCGTGCTGTGGGAGGCGCAGTTCGGCGACTTCGCGAACGGCGCGCAGATCTGCATCGACCAGTTCCTCTCGTCGAGCGAGGCGAAGTGGCGGCAGCGCTGCGGCTTGGTCCTGCTCTTGCCCCACGGCTACGACGGCCAGGGACCCGAGCACTCGAACGCGCACCCCGAGCGCTTCCTCTCCCTCTGCGCGGGAGGCAACTGGACGATCCTCAATCCCTCGACCGCTGCCCAGTACTTCCACGCGCTGCGGCGGCAGGCGCGGGCGAAGAGCAAGCGCGCGCTCGTCGTCTTCACGCCGAAGAGCCTGCTCCGCGACCCGCGAGCGGCGAGCCGCGTCGAAGATCTGGAGCAAGGCTCCTTCCAGCCGGTGATCGAGCTCCCGGTGCGCGATCCGAAGGCCGTGACGCGCGTCGTCTTCGCCAGCGGCAAAGTGACCCACGAGCTCGAGGAGCACGCCCGCGCCCGCGAGCGCCACGACGTGGCGCTCGTACGTCTGGAGCAGCTCTACCCCTTCCCGCGCCGCGCGGTGAAGGAGATCGCCGCGCGCTACCCGCAGGCGAAGCTGGTCTGGTGCCAGGAGGAGCCGCGCAACCTCGGTCCCTGGCCGTACTTGGTCGAGCGCTCGGCGTTCCTCGGGCTGCGCTGGATCTACGCGGGCCGGCCCTTCTCCTCGAGCCCCGCGACGGGCTCCTTCCTGCGCCATCAGTCGGAGCAGGAGCGCCTCGTGCGGAGGGCCTTCGGCGAGCTGTGAGCTCACGGCCGCGGAGCCACATTCGCCGAAGAGGGGGGGGACGGGATCCCTTGTCCGTGGTACCGTCCCGCCCTTCGTTCGACCCCACTCCTCCAGCTCCAGAGACCGCGGAGCCCGCGTGACGACGAGCCCTCAGATCAAGATCGGTACCCCGCTGCTCAAGCTGGGTAAGTCTGCCGATTCGAAGCCTCTGCCCCGTCGCCCCGACGAGAAGGTGGATTGGGTCGAGAGCGTTCCGTTCTTCCTGATGCACCTCGTGCCGCTCGGCGCGCTCTTCACCGGAGTGCGCTGGTTCGACGTGGCGCTGTGCGTCGCGCTCTATTACGGGCGCATGTTCTTCATCACGGGCGCCTACCACCGCTACTTCTCGCATCGCTCCTACAAGACGAGCCGCGTCTTCCAGTTCCTGCTCGCCTTCGGCGGCGCGACCGCGGCGCAGAAGGGCCCGCTC
The DNA here is from genome assembly GCA_016719295.1 of Planctomycetota bacterium. Lineage (GTDB taxonomy): Bacteria > Planctomycetota > UBA1135 > UBA1135 > JADKAF01 > JADKAF01. The sequence continues at coordinate 1,940,021 of JADKAF010000001.1, read as the reverse complement.
TGGTGGGCCGGCTATCACCGCCACCACCACCGCTACTCCGACCAGCCCGACGACATCCACTCGCCGAAGCGCGGCTTCTGGTGGAGCCACTGCCTCTGGATCCTCTGCCCGCGCTACACCTCGACGCCGTTCCACGAGATCAAGGACATGGCGCGCTATCCTGCGCTGGTCTGGCTGAATCGCTTCCACCTCGTGCCGCCGATCCTCCTCGGCGCCGCGATCTACTTGCTCTGGGGCGGGAGCGCGCTCTTCATCGGCTTCTTCCTCTCCACGGTCCTGCTCTACCACGGCACCTTCTTCGTGAACTCGCTGACGCACGTCTTCGGATGGCGGCGCTTCGAGACCACCGACACGAGCCGCAACTCGTGGTGGGTGGCGCTGATCACGATGGGCGAGGGCTGGCACAACAATCACCACCACTACCCGGCCTCCACGCGCCAGGGCTTCTACTGGTGGGAGATCGACATGTCCTACTACGTGCTGCGCGCCTTCCAGGCCGTCGGGCTCGTGTGGGACATCAAGGAACCGGGGCCCGAGGTCTACGAGCGGCACCGGATTCCCGGCTCGCGCTGAGCTGCGGACCTAGCACCTGCTGGCCCAGCGTCACCTGCTGGCCCAACATCTGACGATGTTGGAGCGCGTGTTTGCTGGCCCAACATCTAACGATGTTGGAGCGCGTGTTTGCTGGCCCAACATCTAACGATGTTGGAGCGCGTGTTTGCTGGCCCAACATCTGACGATGTTGGAGCGCGTGCTTGCTGGCCCATCGCCTGACGGCGCTGGAGCGCGCTAGCTGGCCCATCGCCTGACGGCGCTGGAGCGCGCTAGCTGGTCCATCTCCTGACGGCGATGGAGCGCGCTAGCTGGCCCATCGCCTGACGGCGATGGAGCGCGCGCTTGCCGGCAGAACGGCTCGTGGGCGTTGGGCCATGCGCTGGTGAGCGCTGCGCCGATCTCAGCGCGGAGCGAGGGCTCGCTGCAGCTCTGCCGCGAGCGCTCGCAGCTCGGTGACGCGCTGCTCGATCCGAGGGCGGAGCTCCGCAGGGAACACGGAGATGCGCGGCTCGAGGTAGCGCAGCGCGCGCGCGTAGTAGGTCTCCTGCGCGTTCAGCTCGACGAGCGCGAGCAGGAGCGTGGGGTCGGAGAAGCGCTCGGGGCGCTGCTCGTAGAGCGCTTCGAGCAGGACGCGCGCGGCATCGCTCTGGCCCGCCGCCTGAAGCTGCTGCGCGCGCTGGAGATGCGCGAGAGGATGCGCATCGAAGCGCGGATCGGCGACCAGCTCGCGCGCGAGATCGAAGCGCCCGAGAGCGCTCCAGAGTTGATGGAGCTCCCACGCGGCCGAAGGCGCGAAGAGGCCGTTCGCGAAGGACGCTCGCAGCGCGAGCACGCGCTCGAGCGTCGCACGACGCTCGGGGCGGAGGCGCGGGAGGAGCGCGCGCGTCCGTTCCTCCTCGCCCGCGCCGAGCTCGGCGATCGCGAGCTCCTCGACGAGCAGGGCGTCGTCGCCCGACCTCGCGCGAGCGAAGTCCTCGCGCTCGAGCTCATAGAGCACCCAGGCTGCTCCCGCGTGATCGACGGGCTCGAAGGCGTCGAGCCAATGGCGGCTGCGCGCGGGATCGAGCGGATGCGGCGTCGGTCGATCGTCGACGTAGAGCGCCACGCGGCCGAAGCGCGGCCCGTCGCCGCGGCGCAGCGCGACGAAGGGCGCGCTCGCGCGCGAGCGCAGCTCGTCGAGGCCGGCTCGCGCGAGCTGCCCCCAATCGCAGTTCGAGCCCGCGAACGAGCGGTAGCCCGCCCCGGGTCCGCCCGCGCTGCGCGAGAAGTAGCCGAGGAGATGCGGGCTCTGCGTGCCGATGTCGAGCGCGCTCCAAGCGCCGGCGCAGAGGAGCAGCGCCGCGAACGCCTTCGTTCCCGTGCGCTCGACCCAGAGCGCCGCGCAGCCGGCGAGCGCTAGGAGCGGCGGCAGCGCCGCGAGAGCGTAGCGGATCCCGAGCGGCGCGCCCTGTGCGAAGCTGAGGTAGAGCAGGGGCGGCAGCACGATGGCGATCGCGATCCCGGGGAGCGCTGACCGCGCTGCGCTCGCGCGGAGGCTCGTCCGTCGTGAAGCCAGAGCCGCTCCGCCGAGCAGCGCGAGCAGCAGGAGCAGCTCCGGCGTCTTCAGCGCGAAGCTCCAGAAGACGTAGTCCGGGTGCACCTCGGCGAGGCGCCCGCGCAGGTAGAGCTGCGGCGGCTCGCGCCAGGTCCAGGCGTAGGCGTCGAGGCCGCCGAGGACGCCTTGCGGCAGCAGGCGCACGAGCTCTCCGAGCGGCTCGCGCGCGACGAAGGCGCGGATGCTCTCGCTGCGGTAGAGCGTCGGATCCGGAACCGCGCTGCCCGTCGCGAAGCCGCAGGCGGCGTGCAGCGCGAAGAGCGCGGCGATGGTGACGACCGCGCCCGCGAGCAAAGCGCGCGCCGTCGCGCGCGTGAGGCTCTCTCCGCTCGCTCGCCCGCCGCGCCAGCGCAGCGCCATCACGGCGATCGCGGTGCCGGGCCCGTAGAGGAGCGCGAGATACTTGATCGAGAAGGCGACGCCGAGCGAGAGGCCCACGGCGAGCGCCCGAGCGTCCGTGCGGCTCTCCGAGTAGCGCACGGCGAGCAGCAGCACGAGCGCTATCGCGGCGGCCTGACCGAGATCGACGGTGGCGAGCGCGCCGTAGCCGATCAGCAGCGGATGCAGCGCGGCGAGCAAGAGCGCGAGGGCGGCGCTGCGCGAGCCGCCGAGGCGCGCGGCGAGCGCGTAGGTGCAGGCCAGCGCGAGCCACCCGAAGAGCAGCGTTCCGCAGCGCCCGCGGAAGAGCGTCTCGGCGAACGGCTCCTCGTCGTGCGCGGGCGTCGGCACGATCCGCGTGAGTAGCAGCGGCAGCGGCCCGTGGAAGAAGCTCTGCTCGCCACCCCATCCTTCGCGCTCCATGACGCGCGCGGCACGGAGATAGGTGAACTCGTCGTGCGTGGCCGGCACCGAGCGCATCAGCGCGAGCGTCCAGCCGGTGTAGAGCGCGAAGCAGAAGGCGATCCAAGCGATGGAAGCGCGCGCACGACCTTCGCTACGGGGGGGCTCGGCGCTGGGCATGCTCAGCGCCCTGGAGCCGCGAAAACCTCGATCTCCTCGACGTCGCAGCGCCCGCCGCGCAGCGCCACGAAGCGCACATAGCGCCCTTCCAACGGACCGCCGCTGAGGAAGATGCGGCGCGTCTGTGGCTCCTGCGGATCGACCTCGGAGCGGCGCGCGAAGATCGCCTCGAAGGGCGCGATCTCCACGGGCCAGAGCTCGCGCGCCTCCGCGAAGCTCTCCGCCGTCGCGACCTCGACGCGGAAGTGCGCGGCGAAAGCACCGTGGTTGCGCGACTGAGCGATCGCGACGCCGCCGACGCGGTGGTTCGCGCCGAGGTCCAGCACCAGCGATTCGCCGTCTTCGAGCTGGAACCAGCGCGCATCGACCAAGGTCCGGCCGTCGATCAAGTGCGGCAGGGCGCGGCGCTCGTCCGCGGCCGTGGAGTACGCGGCCGTGGGCCTCAGCTTCTCGACGCGCGTGCCGCAGAGGGCCGCGCGGCGCACGATCGGCGCGTCGCCGCGCTGCGCGAGCTCGCGCTCGACGAGCTCGAGCGCGGAGAGATAGAGCCAGTCCGCGCGGCCCTCGAGGCGCACGCGGAGCAAGAGGCCCGCGTTGCTGCCATCGTCGGCGAGCCGGCCGAAGGCGCCCTCGGTCTCCAGCAGGTAGCCGTCGGGCAGGCGCTGGGCGCGCGGGGCTTCGGTGCGCTGCAGCGGCAGCTCGATCACGCCGGATCCATCGGCGCGGAGGTCGTTGCCGACCAGCTCCTCGGCGTCGAGGGCGAAGGCGCTCTGCTGCCAGAGATCGACGTGCGCGCCGGCGAGCGCTGCGCCGGTGCCGTCGACGAGCTGCACGCGCGCGCGCTTCGGCTGCGCGTGCAGCCAGGAGCCCCGCGGGCCGCCGCGCGTCGCGAGTCCGCGCTCGAGGGCGAGCACCTCGACGGGGGAGAGCAGCTCCGCGCCACGCGCGTCGAGCTCGCCGAGCGGCAGGCCTTCGGCGCCGAGCAAGCTCGGGAAGAGCGGTGTCATGCGCCGGCCGCGCGGCTTGCCACCCGGCAGGGTCTCGAAGCCGCGCGGGCTGGGATCGAGCGCGCGCAGATCGACGAGCCCGAGGGCCTCGACCGCGAGAGCGCGGAAGAGCTCTAGGTCCGCGCGCTGCGCGAGCGCGCGCAGCGCGCGCGCTCGCGCAGCCTCGGCGCCGAGGAGATCCGGAGCATCGCTCGGGACCCAGGTCCACGCGAGCTCGGCATCGAAGCTCTCGTCGCTCTCGCCGCTGCCCGGCGGAGCATCGACGTCGGCGCGCGGGAGGTGTGGCGGCAAGGGATCGAGCGAGCCCGTGGGACGGATCTCGATGCGCTCCCAGACGACGCGCTCACGCGCTCCGAGAGGCGCGATGCCGCGCGTGCGCGAGCGCGCGAGCCAGGTCTCGTTCCAGAGCTCGAGCTGCCACTGCGCGACGTCCTCGCACGAGTAGCTGCCCCACGCGTTGCGCTCGGCGGCGAGGAGATCGCGCACGCGCTCCTCGATGCGCAGGACGACGCCGCGGCCGAGCAGCGGGCGCTCCAGGCGATCGTTGCTCGCGCAGGCATCGTTCGCGACGCCCTCCAGCGCGAACGCGAGGCGCCGCTCGGGCAATGCGCCGAGCGCATCGACGGCCCACGCGAGCTCGAAGCGCGTGCCTTGATGGCGGCCGAGGCGCAGCGGCGCGCTCTCCACGCGCTGCAGCAGCTCGCCGTCGAGCTCCCAGCGCCCGGCGAGCACGCCCTCGAAGACGCGCCCGCCGTGGTTGCGCACATGCGCGACGTAGCGCACGCGCGCGCCGCTCGCGAGAGCGGGGCGCTCCACGGGATCGGGCTCGACCTGGATCGCCACCGAGACGCCGCGGAACTCCGCGCGCTCGACGCGCGGTGCGCGTGCGCCGCGACGCGCGGGGCCGCGTTCCGCTCGCTCGAGGAAGGCGACGCCGAGGTCGAGCGCGGTCGCTGGATCGTAGTCGAGCCGCGGCGGCTCGAGCGCGAGCTCGAGTCGGGGGCGTCGCGCGGGATCGAGCGCTTCGGAGGAGTGCAGCGCGAGCGCGCCGTCGCTCTCGAGGCGCCAGCCCGAGTTCGCGTGGCGATCGTCGAGCCAGCGCTGCACGTCCGCGCTGAGCTCGGCGCTGCTCAGCGCGATCGAGCCGTCCTCGCGCAGCCGACCCGCGAGCGGCGCCGCGAAGCTCGCTCTCGCCGCGACGCTCTTCTCGTCGCGCTGCAGCGCGAAGAGCCGCAGCTCCCGCGCGGCCGGAGCGGGCTCCTGCGGATGCAGCACGAGTCGCGCGGCTACGACGCGCGCGCCGCGGTGGCAGGCGCGCGCGAGCTGATCGAAGCGCAGGATCTGCGGCTCTTCCGGTCCGAGGGTCAGCAACGGAGCGAGCCACGCTTCGGCGACCACGACGCGATCCGTGCGCGACGCCGCCGCGGCGGGGCCGTCGTCGACATCGACGTAGATGTAGCCCTCCGCGGGGCCGCTCGCGCGGCTGCGCTCGAGCTCGATCCAGGCACCGCGCGAGAGCGCGACCTCGCGTCGCGGGGCTTGCGCGAGGAGCAGCGCGGGAAGCGCAAGGCACGCGAGCGCGCTCGCAGCGAGGGCCCGTGCCCGGGTGACGATGCCCTTCTTCACGGCTCTGCGCGCTCCTCCGTACCGTGGCGAGCCCGCGCGCCGAGCACTACGATGGCCCGCGCGGTGTTCTGCGCCGCGCTCAAGCAAACGAGGAAGCGATGGATTTTCAAGCGTTCGCCGCGGATCGCCGCCGGCTCTTGCTGCAGCGCCTGAACGGCGAACCGGTGCTGGTCGTCGGCGGAGCCGAGGTTCCGATCCACGTTTCGGACGAGTTCTATCCCTTCCGTCAGGAGCCGAACTTCTACTACCTGACCGGCATCACCGATCCGGGCTACGCGGCGCTGCTCGGCGGCGACGGGGCGGCGTACGAGCTCTTCATCCCGCGCCTCGATCTCCGCTGGCGCGTGTGGATGGGGCATGTGCCGGAGCTCGGGAGCTCGCAGCGCGATTGGGGCTCGGATCGCAGCTCGTTCCAGGACGAGCTCCTCGATCGCGTGGTCCAGGCGGCCGGGCGCCGCGGCCGGCTGCACCTCGTCCACTCCTCGAACCCGCACGCCGCCGCGCTCGCCGCGGAGCTCCGCGAGCGCCTGCCGGGCCTCGAGCTCGTGACGGGGGTCGCCGACCAGGCGCTGGTCGACCTGCGCCTCCGGAAGACCGACTTCGAGCTCGGGCTCATGCGCGCGGCGGCCGAGGTCACGCGCGAGGCCTTCTTCGCGTTCTGGAAGGTCACGCGACCGGGCGCCAGCGAACGCGACGTTCAGGCCGCCCTCGAGCAGGTCTTCCGCCAGCGCGGTGCGCTCACCGCGTACTACCCGATCGTCGGCTCGGGTCCGAATCCGGCGATCCTCCATTACCACGAGAACCGCCGCGCGATGCAGGCGCAGGAGATGCTGCTCGTCGATGCCGGCGCCGAGCTCCACGGCTACAAGTCCGACGTCACGCGCACCGTGCCCGTCGACGGCAAGTGGAGCGGACGCCAGAAGGCGGTGTACGAGGTAGTGCTGAGCGCGCAGAAGCGCGCGATCGAGCGGGTCGAGCACGGGGTCTTCTACCCCGACCTCCACCGGGCTTGCGCGCGCGACCTCGTCGATGGCCTGCAGCAGATCGGCATCGTGCGCGGCGATCTCGACGGGTTGATGGAGCGCCACGTCGATCACGTGTTCTTCCCGCACGGTCTCGGCCATCCCATCGGCTTGGAGACGCACGATGTCGGCGGACACATCGACCCCGATTCGCGTCCCGCCGACCTGAAGCACGTGAACCTGCGGACCTCGCGCACCATCGAAGCGGGCTTCGTGGTGACCATCGAGCCCGGCATCTACTTCAACGTGCCGCTGCTCGAGTCCGCGCGCGAAGATGCGCGCTGGAAGGACGCGGTGAGCTGGGACGAGGCCCTCGCCTGCGTGAACGAGGTGGGGGGGATCCGCATCGAGGACGACGTCGTCGTCGAGCGCGGCGGTCGCCGCGTGCTGACGCACGACATCCCGAAGGAGATCGCCGCGATCCCGATCGGCTGAGCCAACGGCGCGCGAGCTCCCCCTCATGCATTGGCTCCTGCCCGCGGTGATCCCGAGCCTCTTCTGGCTCTGGCTGATCCGGCGCCACGATCGGCGCGAGCCCGAGCCGTTGCTCTGGGTGCTCTTCTGCTTCGTCTCCGGCGCGCTGGTGGTGATCCCGACGCTGCCGATCGAGAACCTGCTCTACCTCGTCGCGCTCGACCTGCGCCCGCCGGAGCTGCAGGAGGGGACGCCGCTCGCCGAGCTCTGGGGGCTCTTCGTGCCGGTGGTCGTGGTGGAGGAGCTGGTGAAGTTCCTCGCCTTCCTCGTCCCGCTCAGCTTCTGCCGCCATCTCGACGAGCCGCTCGACGGCATCGTCTACGGCGGCGCGGCGGGGCTCGGCTTCGCCGCGGCCGAGAACTACCTCTACATGCTGGGCAATCCCGGCCGCGAGCTCGTGATCCTGCTGATGCGCTCCTCGACCGCGGTGCTGCTGCACGCGGCGACGACCGCGGTCCTCGCGATGGCCTTCGCGAAAGCGCGACTCGGCTTAAGGCATCCGCTCGCGCGCTTGCTGCTCTGGTTTGCCGTCGTGCTGATCTTCCACACCGGCTACGACCTGGTGGCGCTGCAGGCGAAGGGCGATGCGGCGCGCGGCGGGGTGGTGCTGCTCGGCGTCGTGCTGCTCGGCATCGCGATCGTGCTCTCGCGGCGCATTCGGCGCGGGCAGGAGCTCTCGCGCTTCTTCCATCCCCGAGCGTCTTCGCGCGGAGCGTAGGCCGCGCGCAGGTCTCGAGTCGATGCGTGCGATCTCGTGGCGCGGATGCACAGCGCGGAGAAACAGGGGCGGGAGGCGAGCCGCATGGACAGCCCCTAGCTCCGCCCGACAACATAGCCCCGCCTCCGAGCACTCCCGGCTCTCGCGCTCCTCGAGCTCCTCCATGCCTCTTCGCGTCGCGCGTACTCCCTCTGCCCTCGGCAGGCTCATCGTCGGCTGCACCGTCCTCGCGTCGGCGCTCCACGCCCAAGACCCCGCGAAGGACTTGAAGGCGAAGGACCTCGCCGTGCGCGTCGCCGCGATCGCGGCGCTGGAGAAGAGCGATCGTCCCGATGCCGGGAAGCTGCTGCTCTCCGTCGTCGACGACAAGGATCCCGAGGTGCAGGAGCGCGCGGTGCAGGCGCTCGGCGCGCGCCAGGAGGCCGCGGCGCTGAAGCCGTTGCTCGAGCTCGCGCTCGAAGGCGAGTTCGCGCGCTTGCGCTTCCACGCCGCCGCGGCGCTGCGCGCGATCGACGCCAAGGCCGCCGCGGCGGAGCTGCTCGACAAGGCGAAGGGCAAGACCAAGGCCACGGCTTGCGAAGCGCTCGCCCTCGTCGCGCGCGGCGGCGGCTCCGACGTGAAGGCGGAGAAGGCCGAGAAGCTCGAGAAGCTGCTGAAGGACGAGGATGTGCTCGTGCGCGAGGCCGCGGCGCGCGCGTGGCTCGAGGTCGCCGCCGACCGCGCCGCCGCTCTGCGCCAGCTCCTCGGCGACGCGCGGATCGTGCTCGCCGCCTCCGCGCTCGACGCGATCGCGTTCGGCCCGCGCGAAGGCGATCGAACCGCGCTCGCCGAGGTGCTCACCGGCAAGCCGCGGAACGACGTGCTCGAGCGCCGCGCGCTGCGCGCGGCCGTGGCGTGGGTGCGTCACTCGGGAGCCCCGCCCGCGGGTGCGGCGAAGGCGCTGCTCGCCGATCTCGGCGCCGAGACGCCGGCCGCGCTGCGCAAGGTGCGCCTCGTCGAAGCGCTGCTCGAAGGGGAAGGCGCGGAGGTGATCCCGGCCGACGAAGCCGAGCCGCTGCTCACCGCGGCGCTCGCGCACGAAGCGACCTCCGTGCGCGCGGCGGCGCGCGCGCTGCGTTCGCTCGCTCCCGGCCTCGCTCTCGCCCAGGCGCGCGAGCGCTGGAGCGCGGAGCGCGAGCCGCGCGTGCGCTTCCAGCTCCTGGAGACGGTGGTCGCGTGCGGCGATCTCGCGAAGCAGGAAGAGGTCGCGTGGCTCGTCGCGGCGCTCGCGAAGGAGAGCGACGCCGAGGTGCGCGAGCGCCTGGCCGTGCATCTCGGGCGCACCGACGATGCCGCCGCGATCCCCGCCCTGCGCGGCGTCGTCGCGGGCGCCGATTGGGCCGCGGCCGTCTGCGCCATCGTCTCGCTCGGCAAGGTGGGGGGCGACGGCGCGCTCGAGGAGCTGCGCGCGCAAGCCGTGCATGCCGACTGGAAGCGCCGCGGCGCCGCCGCCGTCGCGTTCCAGCATCTCCAGCGCGCGGAGGGCGTCGATGCGCTGCTCCCGCTGCTCGAGGACAAGGACGCCACCGTGAAGCGCGCCGCCTACGAAGCGCTGCGCGTGCTCTCGTGGCGCAACGACCTCGCCGCCGATCCCGCGCTCTGGCGCGGTTGGTGGGAGCAGAACCGCGCGAAGCACAGCTTCCGCTCGCGCGAGGACGAAGCCGAGAAGCAGCGCCGCTACGGCTACGACGTGCCCGATCGTCAGCTCTACGAGAACCTCGACGTGGTCGTGCTGGAGAGCCGCGGCGATCACATGGAGCTCCTGCTCGAGCGCTTGAAGATCGCGCATCGGCGCACGCGCGCGAGCGCCGTGCCGCTCTGCGGCTTGCACCAAGAGGCGCTCTTCTTCTCGAACTGCACCGGCGAGCTCGAGGCCGGCGACATCGAGCCGCTGGCCTGGTTCGTGCGCGTCGGCGGGATGCTCTTCGGCTCGTGCTGGGCGCTCGAGGAGACCATCGCGCGCATCCACCCCGGCGTCGTGCGTCGCTTCGCGACGCGCGAGCAGGTGATGGACGACGTGCGCGCGACGGCGGTCGAGCCCGAGAGCCCGTATCTCCGCGGCGTGTTCCCCGCGGGAACCACGCCGATCTATCACCTCGAGGGCGCGTATCTGATCGAGGTGCTCGATCCCGAGCGCGCCGAGGTGCTGATCGACAGCCCCGACGCCGCGGAGCGCCACGGCTGCGGGAATCTCGCCGCGTGGTTCCGCTCGGGTCACGGCGTGATCCTCGACTCGGTGAACCACTTCGATCTGCAGGGCCTGGCGGTCGCGCCGAACCTGAAGACCGATCGCGATCGCCAGGTCTACGCCGTCGACCACATGGGGCTCGACTGGACGAAGCTGCGCGAGACGCTGAAGGAAGCGTTCTGGAAGAGCGCCGCAAAGGCCTCGCCGGAGATCCCCGATCTCTCGGCCTTCCGCTTCCTCACCAACTTCGTGCGCGCGCGGCGCCTCGGCGGCTAGTGGGGCGGCTAGCGCCGCTCAGCGCGGCGACGCGCCGAGCGCGGCGATGCGGCGAGCCGCGGCGAGATCGGCGTCGAAGCCGAGCAGCTCGGCTCCGAGCTCTTCGCGCGCGGCGTTTCGCGCGAGGCGCGTCTCGGGCGAGATGGCGCCGAGCGGCGCGCTCTCGCTGTCGACGCCGCGGTAGCGCACCGCGAGGCGCAGGCGATAGCGCGCCCCGCTCACCTCGATCGGCGTCTCGACGCGCTGCACGAGCGCGCCGCTCGCGTCGCGCGAGAGCCAGCCGTCGCTCCAGAGCGGGCGCAGCTCACCCGTCTCTGCGTCGCGCAGCGGGCGCGCGGCGCGCACCCGCGCGCGCATCGCCGCCGCGAACCACGCGTGCTCCTGCGGCTGCTGCTCCGCGTCGTAGCCGGCGAGGGCCAGCGCGCTCGCGTGCTCGATCCCGTCGAAGAGCGCGTGGAAGCCGGGCGCCTCGTCGGCGATGCGCGGCGCGCGCGCGCTCGAGCTCACGGCGCGCACGAGCTCGCCCGGGAAGCGCGGCGCGCGCGCGTACGCGGCCTCGAGCGCGGGCAGGATCTGCGCGCGCAGGAATGCGGTCTTGCGCTCGTTGCGCCGCGGATCGGCGGAACGGGTCTCGAAGAGGCCGGCGGTCGCGAGGTGCACGTGATTGCCCTTGCTCGTGCCGCGCAGGCGCAGCGCGGGATCGGTCGTGATCCAGCCGCCCCACGGCGAGCTCGCGTCGTAGGCGTGGAGCTCGCCGATCGTCGCGCGCGCGGGGAGCCTCGCCTGCGGATCGAACTCGTTCCACTCGCGGGTCGGTCGCACGTGGATCAGGTCGAGGCGCACGCGCAGCCGGTAATCGCCTTCGCGCAGCTCGACCGCGATCACGGGATAGCCGGCGGGATGCGGCCAGCGTCGCGCATCGCGGTGCGGCGAGTAGACCGCCGTGCCCGAGGGATAGTGCAGCGCCTCCGACGCGGCGCTCGCGCAAAGCCGCGCGCCGAGGTCGAGCGCGTCGTGTCCCGCGTCGTGTCCGGCGCGAAACGGCAGATCGTCGCCGCCGACCAGGGGCTCGACTCCCTCGACGTAGGGCATCGGCCATTCGAGTCCGGCGAGGAAGCGCTCGAGCAGGCGCGCGTGGATCGCGGCCTCCTCGGGATGGCGCAGCTCGTCGTGCTGGTCGAGCTCGAAGGCCGCGGGCGCCCATTGCCCGCGTTCCGCGTCCCAGCGCTGGAATCCGAAGCCCGCCCGCTCGGCGAGCGGTGTCCCCGAGTAGCCGGGGGGCGTCGTCTCCGCGCCATCGTCGAGCGCGAGCTCGCGAGGGAACGCGCGCGGCGCGGAGGCGCCCGCGCGCAGGGGGCGCGCGACGCTGCGCTGCACGGCGGGATCGCCGGGGTCGCCGGGGGCCGCCTGGAGCGCGGCGACGAAGAGATAGCGCAGCTCTCTCCGCTCGCGCTCCTCTTCGCAGGGCGGCAGACCGCGGAGGCGCAGCTCGAGGCTCGGCCCGTCGCGATGCGCACGCACGAACGCGATCGGATCGTCGGCGCGCTCCCTCTCGTGCGCTGCGTCCCGCGGTGGCTCGACGCCGCGCAGCTCGAGCTCGAACGAGAGCGCGAGGTCGCCTCGGCGCCAGCTCGAGACCTGCGTGGCGCGACCGCTGCCGTACTGCACGCTGCCGCCGACGAGCATGCGGCGCACGGGCTCGCCCGCTCGGAGCTCGTCGGCCCAGCCGGCCTCCGCGTCGTAGAGCGCGCCGAGGGAGATGGCGAGCTCGCCCCGCTCGTCGAGCTGCACGGCGTCCGCGGCGAGCGCGGGCCAGCGCGTCGCGCGCCGCTCGAGCGGCCAGGAGAGCTCGAGCGCCATGCGCGCGACGAGATCGCGCAGCGCCGCGCGCTCCGCGCTCGAGAGCTCGCTCGTCGAGCGGATCGCGTGCGCGTGGCCGCTCGCGAGCCGATGCAGGCCGAGCTCGCGCGCTTCCGCCTCCTCGCGGACGGCCCACGGTCCGCCGAGGCGCTCGATCGAGAGCAAGGCGCGACCGGCCGCGAGCGCATCGAAGGCCGCGAGCTCGCTCGCGCCGCGCGCGCGGAGCGCCGCGCGCCACGCTCGATCGAGCTCGAGGGGGGCGGACGCGGCGGCTTCGCAGCATTCCTCGGCGAGCGGCGATCCGTGGCGCTCGAGCAGCGCGAGGATGGCCCAGCGCGCGCGCTCCTTCGCTTCGGCGCGGAGCGGCGTGCTCGGCAGCGCGCGGCGCAGCGCGCGCGCGCGCTGCGCCGCGGGCAGCGAATCGATCGCGAGCGCGGAGGCGAACGCCGCAGCCAGTGCCGCGTCGCGGGTGGCTAGCTCGCGCAGCGCGGGATGGTCCTTCGTCGCGAGCTCGGAGAGCTGCGCGAGATCGCCGCAGCTCTCGGCGGAGATGCGCCAGAGCCCCGCGCTGAGTGAGAGCGTACGACCGCCGAGGTAGAGGAGGTGCGGGCTCGGCGCGAGCGGCGGGATCGGCAGCAACGCGATCTTCGGCCTCGCGCTCAGCGCGCGCGCGAGCGGGGCCGGGGGATGCGCGAGGAGCAGGCGCAGCGCTCGCGCGTGCGCCTCGTCGAACGCGCGCCCCTGAGGATCGAGGAGCAGCCCTTCCGCCGGCAGCAGGAGCGTCGCCTGCGGATGCTCCTCGCGCCGCCACGGCCCGAACGCGAAGAGGACCTCGTCGTGCTCGCGGAGCTCGACGGCGCCGCGCTCGTCGAGCGGGGGGAACGCCGCCGCCGCCGGCCCGAGCTCGAAGCCCACGAGCGTGCGCTCGACGCCCTCGACGCGAGCGAAGGGCGAGCTCCCGGCGATCAAGATCGACTCGGGGCCGACGAGCAGCGTCGTCGGGGCTCTCGGCTCCGCCGCCCGTGCGGCGCGCACGTGCTCCAGGGAGAGAGCGAGAGGCGCGGGCGCGAGCTCGTAGCGCACGCGCACGGCTCCGCGCGGCGGCAGCTCGAGGGCGAAGGCGTGCTCGCCGGAGCTCGCCTCCGCGGCGCGCGCCTCCAGCGGCTCTGCGATCGGCGCGCCGTCGATCTCGAGGCCGCGCACGATGGCTCGGGGCAGGTGCGAGGGGAAGACCAGGCGTCGAGGCGCGGCGCTCGCTCCGCCTGCGGGCTCGGGGATCTCGAGCTCGATCGCGAGGCCGGCGGGACCGCGGCGCTGCACGACGATCACGAGCGCGGGGACCTCCAGCGCCGGGTTCTCCTGAGGGGGGAGCTCCTGCGGGGAGGCCGCGGCGGGGCCCTGGGCGGCGCCGCGAGCCTCGAGCGCGAGGGCGGCGACGGCGAGCAGGAGCGCCGCGGGCAGGCGGGGACCTGTCTCTGGACGGTGGAACAGCATCTTCGCGCGCCGCGGCACGGCGCCCGGGTTCCCCAACACCACCCGAGGAACTCCCTAACATCTCGTGGCCTGCGGAGGAAGAGCGCGGTCGAGCGCGACGACGAGCCGCGGTGCGTGGCCTTCCTTCCGAGAGGCGACTCCGCTACACTGCGCGGCTCCCTGTTGCCCATGATCCACCGCCCGAGTTCGAGACCTTCGTCCCCGATGCGCGTCCCGCGCCTCGCCGCGGCTTGGCTCTCGTTCTTCGGCGCGGCGCTGGCGCTGCTCCTCGCGGGCTGCAGCGGCGAGGATCGTCCCGACGGCGGCTTCCGCGTGGAGCGCAGCAAGGGGGCGCGCAGCGAGCGAGTCGAGCCCGGTCGAGCGCCGAGCGAACGACCGTCGGGCGACGCGGCGAGATCCTCGACGAGCTCCGGAGCGCGCGGCGCGCCGGCTGCCGCGGGAACGGGCGCCGGGCTCACGTGGACGATACCCGAGGGCTTCGTGCGCGAAGCCGTGCCCGCCGCGTTCTCCGGCCTCTACCTCGACTTCTGCCGCGCGCCGAAGCAAGGCGCCGAGACGCACGACGGCATCGTCGTGAGCTCCGTGATCGCCGGGACCATCGAGGCGAACCTCGAGCGCTGGAAGGGTCAGTTCGAGGGCGGCAAGGTCGTGCGCGAAGGCAGCTTCGAGCTGCCGGTCCCCGGCGGCGCCGCGCTGCGCGGCGCGCTGCTCGAGATCGAAGGCCCCGCTTACGCGATGCGCGGCTCGCTGTGGAGCGAAGGACCGCCGAGCCCGATCCGCGCGATCTTCGCGGCCATCGAAGGCCCGAGCGGTCTGCTCACGCTGCGCTATGTCGGTCCTCCGGCCGGCGGCGAGCGCGCGGCCGCTTCGTTCCGCGCGCTGCTCGACAGCGTGCGACGCGTCGATTCCGGGAGCGGGGGAGGCGGCAAGTGATGCCCTTCCTCCGCGCCGAGCATCCTATTGCGAGAGACGGGCATCCCACCCGTCTCTCCTGCGTTCCAGCACGCCATCGCGTACCCACACGCGATCGCGCACCTGCACACGATCGCGTTTCACCGTGCGATCACGTTCCCGCACCGGCTCCGCGCGCGAGCTCGCTCGCCCGCCTCACTCCACGGGCGGCGCGCCTCGCCGCCGACCGCCCATGAGCACGATGATCATGATGACCTCGATCGAGAACGCCCTGAAACTCCTTGCCGACCGCGGCAGCATCGACGAGTTCGCCAAGGCCTGGAGGAGCGCCCTCGGGGACGAGAGCGAGCGCACGGAGCTCGTGAAGCACCTGCCCGCGCTCTTCACCGCCGTCGAGACCGCCGATCGCGCGACGAAGGCGCGGGCCGCCGAGCTCGCGCAAGAGCTCTTCGATCGGCTCGAGAAGGAAGGCGAAGCGCGCCATGCGATCCGCGCGTTGCAGACGGTGGCGCGCAAGAGCACCGAGCCCGTCGATGCGCGCGGCCGCTTGAAGGCCCTGGTCGAGCAAGCGCATGCCGAGGATGGTCTGGCGAGCTTCGCGCTGCAGCGCGCGAAGCTGGAGGATCCGGCGACCGCGCTGCACCACGCGATCGACTCGCTGGGTGAGCTCGCGCGTTGGCGCGAAGGCGCGGTGGTGTGGCATTCGGCGGGTTGGAACGAGGGCCAGGTCGTGAAGGTCTCCTCGGCCGCGGCCGAGTTCGAGATCCACTACGTCGGCGGCCACAAGCAGAAGATCAAGATCGAGTTCGCGCTCAACAACAAGAGCATCGCGGTCCTGGAGGACAGCGATCTGCGCGCGATGCGCCTGAAGGACAAGGAAGGCCTGCGCGAGCACGCCGAGAAGGACCCCTGCTCGGTCATCCGCAAGGTGTGCGAGATCCACCTCGGCAAGGCCAGCACGCAGATCCTGAAGGACGAGCTCTACGACCGCGTGATCCCGGCCGCGAAGTGGAACGCGTGGTGGAAGGAAGCGCGCGCGAAGGCACTGAACGATCCGTGGCTCGCGGCCGAGGGCCAACCCACGCGTCCGACTTACGCGCTGCGCGCGAAGCCGGTCTCGCTCGCCGACGAAGCGGTGGAGATGGTGGGCCGCGCGCTCTCGCTCTCCGAGGCGATCCAGCGCGCCCGCCACTATCTCTCGCTCGACCTCGGCACGGCTGATGCGCGCGCCCGCGTCCTGGAGCGCGTTCACAAGATGGCGCTCCGCGACGAGCGCCTGCTGCGCGCGACGGACCCCTCGCAGCTCCTCGATGCGGCGCTGTACCTCGAGAAGGAAGGCGCGCCGATGACCGAGATCACCGCGCGCTCGCTCTTCGAGCAGGCGAAGGAGAAGCCGGGGGCGTTCGCCCATCTGCTCGGCGGTCTCTCCTCGCCGGCGAGCCGCAAGGACGCGCTCGACCACATGAAGGCCGACTTGCCCGACACCTGGGTCGCGCAGCTCCTCGGCTCGATGACCTCGTTCGGACCCGAGCTCGCCGAAGCGGCCGTCGATCGCCTCGTGCGCGCGAAGGTCTTCGACGGTCTGCGCGAGGTGCTCTCGAGCGTGCTGCGGAAGCCCGAGAAGGCCCCTGCGGCGACGCTCGCGCTGCTGCGCGCGGTGTTCCACCGCGAGATCCCGATGGAGAAGGGCTGGCACGGCGAAGGCGAGGTGCTGATCGCGCTGATGCGCCTCGCGGTCGCGATCGAGTCGCGCCGCCGCGACATCCCCAAGGCCGCGGCGATGCTGCGCTCGCTCGTGCAGCTCGCGCAGTCGAAGGGCCTGCCCTTCTTCGCCGCCTGCTCGCAGCCCGAGCTCGACGGTCTGACCGCCTACACGCGCATGCCGGCCCTCGAGCCGGATCTCAAGACCTTCGTGAAGGAGCAGATCGAGCTGCACAAGATCCACGACGCCGAGTCGCTGGCGGCTGCGGCTGCCGCGGGCAGCGCGGGCTTCTGGGAGAGCGCGACGACCTTCAGCACCGAGCAGGGCATCGCCAGGCGCCGCGAGGAGCTGCGCGTGCTGACCGACGTGAAGATCCCCGAGAACAGCGAGGCGATCCGCCGCGCCGCGGGATTCGGCGACCTCTCGGAGAACGCCGAGTGGGATGCCGCGATGGAGGAGCAGCGCCTGCTCACCCAGAAGGCCGAGGAGCTCTCCGCGGAGCTCAAGAACTGCGCCGACCTCTCGCTGCAGAGCTTCGATCCCGGCGTGGTGACGCCCGGCACGCGCGTGCGCTTCGTCGAGCTGAAGAGCGGCAACGAGCGCACCGTCTCGATCCTCGGTCCGTGGGACATCGGCACCGAAGGCGTGATCTCCTACCGCGCGCCGCTCGCGCTCGGCCTGCTGAAGCGCAAGGTCGGAGAGGAGATCGAGATCGAGCTGCCCGGCGGTAGCCAGACCGTGCGCGTGCTCGCGATCGAGAATCACTGCCTCCACGATCCGAGCGCGATGTGAGCGAGGAGCTCGCGCTCCTCGCCCTCCGCTCTTCCCCGCTTCGTCATCCCGCGATCCGGAGTCTGCCATGCCGCGTCCCGTCACCCTCTTCACCGGCCAATGGGCCGATCTGCCGCTCGAGGTGCTCGCCGAGAAGGCCGCGAGCTGGGGCTACGATGGTCTCGAGCTCGCGTGCTGGGGCGATCACTTCGATCCCGAGCGCGGCGCGAAGGACAAGGGCTACTGCGCGAAGCAGCGCGGCATCCTGGAGAAGCATGGCCTCCAGGTCTTCGCGATCTCTCACCACCTGGCCGGGCAGCTCGTATGCGATCCGCTGGGCGACGAGCACAAGGCGTTCGCGCCGGCTTCGACGCACGGCAATCCCGAGGCCATGCGCGCGTGGGCGATCGAGACGATGAAGCACTGCGCGCGCGCGGCGCAGAACCTCGGCGTGAAGACGGTGAACGGCTTCACCGGCTCGAGCATCTGGGCGAAGTTCTACGGCTTCCCGCCGATCTCGCCGGCGCAGATCGAGGCCGGGTTCCAGGACTTCGCCAAGAAGTGGAATCCGATCCTCGATGTCTTCCGCGATTGCGGCGTGCGCTTCGCCCTCGAGGTCCATCCGACCGAGATCGCGTTCGACTACTGGTCGACGAAGCGCGCGCTGGAGGCGATCGGCCGTCGCCCCGAGTTCGGCATCAACTTCGATCCCTCGCACCTCGAATGGCAGGGGATCGACTGCGCGCTCTTCGTGCGCGACTTCGGCGATCGCATCTACCACGTGCACGTGAAGGACACGCACATGAGCCACGACGGCCGTGCGGGCATCCTGAACTCGCATCTGGGCTTCAACGATCACCGGCGCGGCTGGGAGTTTCGCTCGCCCGGGCGCGGCCAGATCGACTTCGAGGCCATCGTGCGCGCGCTGAACGATGTCCGCTACGAAGGCCCGCTCTCCGTGGAGTGGGAAGACAACGGCATGGATCGAGAGCACGGCGCGGCCGAGGCCGTCGACTTCGTGAAGAGCCTCGACTTCCGCCCCAACCAGGCGCTCTTCGACGACGCGTTCCAGGTGAAGTGAGCGCGGCGCGCGGAGGCGTGGCGCTGCCGCAGCTCGTGCGGAAGCCCGCGCCGGAGGTCGCTTCGTGCACCTCCTCTCCTCGCCCAGGAACGCGATCTCCCTCGTCGGCTTCGCGGCCTACGTCTTGATCCGCGGAGTCTGGATCGAGCGGAGGCAAGCGGAGCCGAGGGATCTGCGTCGCGTCGACGCTCTCGAGCGCGCGCTGCTGGCGCTCGTGTTCCTCGGCTCGCTGCTCGCGTTCGTCTGGTAGCTCGCGAGCCCGCTCCTCGTGTTCGCGAGCTACGCGCTGTGTTGGCGAGCTACGCTCTGTGTTTGCGAGCTACGCGCTGTGTTCGCGAGCTACGCTCTGTCGCCGTTCGCGCCGTGGCCAGACCTCCTGGTGCCGCCCGGTGCGCTGTGGCGCTTCGTGTCGCGGCCCGCGCGGCTCGCGCGAGCGCAGATCGCCGGCGAGCTCAGCGGTACGAGAAGGCCTCGTAGCGGAACGCGTTGAAGTAA
Organism: Planctomycetota bacterium; assembly: GCA_016719295.1. GTDB lineage: Bacteria > Planctomycetota > UBA1135 > UBA1135 > JADKAF01 > JADKAF01. The sequence continues at coordinate 1,921,247 of JADKAF010000001.1, read as the reverse complement.
TCGGCGACCGGCCGGATCTCGACCTCGATCGCCGCCTTGTCGTCGGTGAAGGCCGGCGGGAGCTCGAAGTCGGTATCGATCCAGCCGCGGTAGGGGTTCACGCGGATCGTGCGCCAGCGACCGACGCGCTGGCCGTCGACGAACACGTCCGCGAGCTGGAACCAGTTCTGGATGCTCGAGCGGCGGCGGAGCAGCGCCCCGCGGTTCTCGGGATCGAGGCGCAGACGGAAGAAGGTCGACTGGCCCGGGTTGCTCTCCAAACCCTCGTCGATGACCTGCAGCGCCGGGTCCCAGCCGCCCTCGTAGGCGAGGATGCGAGGGGAGAGCACCGTGCCGCCGCTCGGCGCGCGGAAGAGGTGCTGCAGCTCGCTCTGCGGGTTCCCGATGTCGAGCACGTCGGTCGAGAGCAGCACCGGGGTCGACCTGCCGTACCAGTAGGCGACCGAGCGGTAGTTCGCCGGGACCTCGCCGAGCGGGCCCACCTCGAAGGCGACGCGGATCGACGCGTAGAACGGAACGTAGTCGGCGTGCATCGTGCGATACATCGCCGAGTAGTCCTTGGTGCCTTCGATCCAGCGGCTCGGATGGCCGTGCTCGGGCAGGGCGAAGGTCGAGGCGCCTGGCATCTCGTACCAGCCCCAGTTGAAGAACTCCTCGGTGCCCGTGCCATGCAGCGCCGGCGTGCGATTGCCATCGACGAGGATGCGCTCGTCGCCTTCGAGGTAGGTGAGGAGCTGGCGCTGTCCGTTCAGCCCGTCGGAGCCCATCGTCATCGATGCACCGACGAAATGACCGTGTCCGCCCGTCTGCAGCACGACGAACTCCTCGAAGAAGTTGGTCGGGCTCTGCTCGTGGAAGGTGGCGTGGAAGGTCGCGACCTCGCTGCCGGCCGGATAGGCGCCGAGGCGGAGGTCGAGATCCACGTCGAGCGGCTTCCCGATGTCGTTGCGCAGGCGCACGACGCAGCCGCTGCGATAGGGCATCGGGAAGTGCGTGTAGTAGCCGCGATCGGGATGCCAGCCGATCAGGAGGCCCGTTCGGAGCGACTCGGAGAGCTCGTCCCCGAAGAAGAGCCCGAGCGGTGCGCTCACTTGCGGTACGGCGGCACCGTCGAACGCGATCTCGAGACGCAGCGCGCGCAGGTCGTCGCGCTGTAGAGGGCGCGAGAACTGCAGCGCGAGCGAGCGGATCATGCCCGAGCCGCTCGGAGCGGCGATCGTCGTCCAGGCGTTCGACGGCAGCGAGTGTCGTTGGTTCAACAGCAGCTCGCCGGGGCGCGGCGGCGTCGGATCGGCGGGCAGCGCTTCGATCACTCGCTCCCAGGCGCTGTAGCGGGGCAGCCGAGCGGGGTCGAAGCTGCGGATCGGCGTTCCGTGCGGATAGCGGTGGAACTGCCAATCGAAGTAGTGCATCACCTGGTCCGAGATGACGCGCAGGCGTCGCTCGAAGGCGATGGGATAGGAGACGAGCGGCCCGCCCGGCGAGGTGCGATCGTCCATCGCCAGCGGATAGACGAAGGGCGAGAACGCGCCCGAGACGAAGTCCTTCGCCTTCATGCGGAAGCGCGGCGTGGGCTCGTCATCGAACTGGAAGTACAGGTTGTACTCGTCGAAGCCGCCGTTCGGGATGATCGAGTCGACGAAGGCGAAGTGCATGCGGTTCAGCACGCCCGGACCTTCCTCGTCGAAGACCACGAACCAAGGGAAGCCGTTGCTGCCTTGCACGACGTGGCGGAAGGAGTTCACGCCGCTCAGCCCGTCGTCGTTGAAGCCGATGGGATCGAACGACGAGGCCATGTAGCAGCGCACCCCGCGCTTCGAGAGCGGCAAGTGCGAGAGGTCGAAGACCTCGCGCTCCCAAGGCGAGACTTGGGCGAACGCCGCGCCCATGAGCACGCCGGCGGCCGCGAGAAACGCGGCCGCGCTGCGGCGCGCATGCGCCGGAAAGCGGAACGGGCGAGGCATCGGAGGGGTGCCGAGGGGAGTTCGTAGCGGGTGGGGCTCCCAACTATAGGCGACCGCCTCGGGACTGGTAGCCCCGAGGAGGCCGCAATCTCCGAAGCGGTCGCGGAGACGGGATCGCGGCGAGGCTCAGGCCTCGGGATGCTCCCAGCCACCGGTCGAGGTCGAGCGCAGCACCGCGTCGAGCACCGCCTGACAGCGCAGGCCATCGCGGAAGTCGGGGGCGACGGGCTTGCCGTCGCGCACGGCGCGCAGGAAGTCGAGCACCTCGTGGGTGAAGGTGTGCTCGTAGCCGAGGATGTGTCCCGGCGGCCACCAGGCGGCGACATAGGGATGCTGGCCCTCGGTCACGTAGATGCGCCGGAAGCCGCGCTCGGTGCCGCGATCCTCCTCGGAGTAGAAGCGCAGCTCGTTCAAGCGCTCCAGGTCGAACTCGAGCGAGCCCTTCTCGCCGTTGATCTCCCACGTGAGATGGTTCTTGCGGCCCGCGGCGAAGCGCGTCGCCTCGAAGCTGCCGAGCGCTCCGCCTTGGAAGCGCGCGAGGAAGAGCGCCGCGTCCTCGACGCTCACCTTGGCGCGGGCCTTGCCGTCGACCGTGGGGCGCTCGTGGATGAAGGTCTCCTTCATACCGCAGACGCTCTCGATCTCTCCGACCAGGTAGCGCGAGAGATCGATGAGATGCGCGTTGAGGTCGCCGTGCGGCCCCGAGCCCGCTTGGTCCGCTTGCAGGCGCCAGACGAGCGGGAACTGCGGATCGAGGATCCAGTCCTGCAGGTAGCGCGCGCGGAAGTGGTAGATGCGCCCGAGGCGCCCTTCCTCGATCATCCGCTTCGCGAACGACACCGCCGGAACGCGGCGGTAGTTGAACGCGGTCATGTTCGTGATGCCCGCGCGCTCCACTGCGAGCACCATCTCGCGCGCCTCGGGCAGCGTGTTGGCGAGCGGCTTCTCGCAGATCACATGCTTCTTGGCGGCCGCGGCGGCGAGCGCCACCTCGCAGTGATTGTTGCCGGTGGAGGAGATGTCGACCGCGTCGATCTGCGGATCCTGCACGGCAGCCCGCCAGTCCGTCGTCCAGCGCTTGAAGCCGAGCTGCTGCGCCGCTTGCTTCAGCGCGGCCTCGTCGCGGCCGACCAGCAGGGCGAGCTCGGGCTCGGGGCAGTCGGGGAAGAAGTGGTGCACGGTTCGGTACGCGTGCGCGTGCACGCGGCCCATGAACCGATAGCCGATCATCGCGATGCGCACTCGTTTCATCGGGAGCATCCTCGGGAGGCGAGCCAACGCGCGTGAGTTCACCAGACGGCGCGGCTCGCGTCGAGCGTTCCGCGCGCGGCGCCGAAGAACTGGTGCCTGTTCACTCTCGCCGCAGCGGCCGCGCGCTCAGGCGAAGGCGCCGTCGACGAGGCGCGCGCGTCGGTCGCAGGCCTCGGCGACCGCGGGGTCGTGGGTCACGAGCACCAAGGTCTTCCCGCGCTCGCGCACGAGCTGGCGCAGCTCGGCGAGCAAGTGCTGCCCGCTCGCGCGGTCGAGGGCGCCCGTCGGCTCGTCGGCGAGGAGCAGCGGCGGATCGTTCACCAAGGCGCGCGCCAGCGCGACGCGCTGACGCTCGCCGCCGGAGAGCACGCTGGCTCGGGCCTCCGCGCGATCCCCGAGCCCGAGTCGCTCGAGCCAGTCGAGCGCGCGTCGACGGCGCTCGGCGCGCGCGGCGACCCGCCCGTGCAGCGCGAGCTCGACGTTCTCGCGCGCGCTCAGCACCGGCACCAGGTTGTAGAGCTGGAACACGAAGCCGAGCTCGAGCGCGCGCACGGCGGCGAGATCGCTTCCGGCGGACCACACCGACCGACCGGCGAGCAGCACCTCGCCCGCGTCGGGGCGCTCCAGGGTCCCGAGCACGGCGAGCAAGGTCGACTTGCCGCTGCCCGAGGGACCGACGATCGCCAGGCTCTCGCCGCGCGCCACGACGAGATCGACGCCGCGGAGCGCGCGCACGCGGCCGCCTTCATAGGACTTCGCGACGCCGCGGAGCTCGAGCTGCGGCACCTCACTCATAGCGCAGCGCCTCCGACGGAGCGAGGCGCGCGGCGCGCAGCGCGGGCACGAGCGAGCCGAGCACTCCCAGCACGAGCGCCAGCGCGCCGCCCTCGAGGAGCGTGCGCGTACGAAGCTGCGCGGTGACGAGCACCCAGTCCAGCCACGCCACGGTGATCTGCGCGCCGAGCGCGCCGAGCGCGAGACCCGCGGCGCCACCGAGGAGCGCGAGGACGAGCCCTTCGGCGAGGATCATTCGCAGCACGCGCGCGCGCGTCCAGCCGATCGCGAGCAAGGTGCCGATCTCCCGCGTGCGCTCGAGCACGTTCATCATCATCGTGTTCAGGACGCCGATGGCCGCCGCGAGGCACGCGATCCACGAGACGGCGCGCGCGAGCTGCCGGCCGAGATCGAGCTCGGGGTAGGCATCGGTGAAGCGCGAAGGCTCGAGCGTCTGCAGGGTGGCATGGCGCTCCTCGAAGCGCGCGCGCCACGCGCGGCGATCGATCTGCGGAGCGAAGTGCAGGAACGCGAGCTGCGCCAGCGGGCGATCGGGGAAGAGCGCGTGATGCTGCTCGGCGGTTGTCACCGCCGAGCCCGCCAGCAGCGCGTTGGTCGAGGAGAAGATGCCGCAGACCCGCAGCGCGCCGCCGCTCGCCTCGAGCTCGCCTCCGAGCGCGACCTCCAGGCGCTCCGCGGCCAGCCGGCCGATCAGCACCTCGCGTTCTCCCGTGCGCGGCGCAGCACCTTCCTCGATGCGGCACGAGCGCCAGCTCGCGCCGCCCGCGGCGAGGCCGAAGACCAGGAAGAACGGCTGCGCGCGTTGTCGCGCGACATGCGTCGCGTAGGTATCGACCTCCGCGAGCGCGGGATCCGCGCGCAGCTCGATCAGCACGGGCTCGGGAATCGCGCTCAGGATCGGGTCCACGACACCGCGGGTCTGCACGACGAGATCGGGTTGGCCGAGCTGGCCGATGCGCGTCAGCGTCACCACGAAGCCGTCGGCGATCGAGACGAGAGCCACGTAGGCCGCGACGCCGATCGCGACGCCGCAGAGTGCCAGGCTCGAGCGCAGCGGTCGGCGAGAGAGGTTGCGGAGGGCCAGGCTCACGCGCGCTCTCGCACGTGGCGCAGGGGCTCGACGCAGAGCACCGAGCTCAGCCGCGTGAGGTAGCGCTTGCGCTCCTCGATCCACGTATCGATCGATCGCACCAGGCCCTGGGTCGCGCGGCGCCGCTCCTCGGGGCTGCGCTCCGTCGCATCCAGGGCGTCCAGGTTCGTCGCGAGCGCGCCGCCGAGCTCCTGCCACGGCCCGGGGAGCGGACCGATCTGATCCAGATCGCGTAGCGCGGCCTCGGCCCATGAGCGATCGGAGCGGCCCTCGGAGAGGTCGTTGTAGAGGCGCACCGCCAGCTCGTCGACCAGGTTGAACTTGCGGTAGCGCAGCGCGGGCAGCGCTTCGCGCAGATGGAGCGCGACGCAGGCGAGCAGCGCGACGGCGGAGAGGGCGCCCGCGGCGCGGCGGGCTCTTCGCGAGCGCAGCGCGCGCGCCATCGGCGCGAGCCAGAGCGCGGTGAGCAGCGCTCCGAGAGCGAATCCCGCGAGGTGGCCGGCCCACGAGACGCCGGGCATCAGGCTCCAGATCGCCATGCTGATCGTCCAGTGCTTGGCGATCTGCACGACCATCTCATCGCGCGTGAGGCGCGCGTGGACGAGCACCGCGCCGAGGAACGCGCACGCGACCCCCGAGAAGCCGATGTGCCCTCCTGGCTGCAGGAGCGGAGCGAGGGCCAGCGAGAGCGAGCCCACGCCGATCAGCAGCAGCGCGAAGCCGCCGCCGAGCGCGCTCTCGACGCGCCGCCCGAGGACCGCGAACGCGGAGAGGTTGAAGCCGAGGTGCAGTAGGCCCGCGTGAGAGAAGCTCGAGAGTACGTAGCTCCAGGCGCCGAGATACCAGGGTTCGCTCGCTTGAGGAGGCAGGCCGCAGAAGAGCACCTGCGCGCGATCGGAAGGCGCGAGGAACGCGAAGAGCCCGCGGATCTCCGGCGGCTCTCCGTAGAGCAGCATCTGCAGCGCGAGCTGCGCGGCGTAGATCGCGACGAGCAGCGCCGTGATGGCGCGGGTCACGGGGAAGCGCTCGCGCGCCTCGTCGATGTCGGGAGGAGCCTCCGCGCTCCGCGCCCGGCGCTCGCCGGTCAGCGGTGCTCCGCAGTAGACGCAGCTCGCGCTCTGCGGATCGAGCAGCGCGCGACACGAGGGGCAAGAACGCCAGCGCGGCGAGGGCAAGAGCGGCTCCGAGATCGAAAGGGGCGGGCGGCGAACAGCGCTCGGCGCCGACGCATGGTAGCAGGAACGCCTCGTCGAGAGCTTCAGCGCGGCAGCGCTTCGACCGTCCTCTTCAAGACTCGTGAGAGCAGCGGAGAGGCGAGCGCCGGCTCGCCGTTCGGGGCGAAAGCGAGGGCGGCAGCCTCCTTCAGCGCTTGCGGCTCGCCGCTCGACATCGCCGCTCGCACGCCCGCTTCGCGCAACTCAGAGCTGCTCTCTGGCTCGATTCCCGAGGCTCGCAGGAGCTCCCAGGCTTCGGTCGCCCGACCCATGGCTTCGAGGAGCCAGAGGCGAGAGGCGAGCATCGCCGCGCGCTGATCGTCTCCCGCTGGGAGGCCGAGCCGCTCCAGCTCGGCCAGGATCTTCTGTGCCTCGGTCTCGTCCCAGCTCGTACGGGCGAGGTGCTTCGATCGACCGACCATCGCGGCCGCGCTGGTCTCGAAGCAGCCGATCAGGCGGTATTCCTCCACGACCTCGCTCCCGCGGTCCAGCGCGACGAGCGCTTCGGCGTGCCAGAGCCAGAGCTGCGAGAGCTCGGGGCGCTTCGACATCTCGCACCAGAGCACTCTCTCGTAGAGCGAAGGGTCTCCGGCGCGCAGCGCGCCGAGCAGCCGCGAAGCCGCGGACGCGCCGTCGTCGTGAAAGCTCTGGCTCGTCTGCAGCAGCGTCTCCTGCAGGCGGGCCAGCCGATCCGCTCGGCGTTGCGCGATGCGCGCGTCGCCTCCGTCCGCCGTGGCGGCGGCCTCGATCGCGCGCAGATCGACTTCGGCCGCGAGCGTCTGGATGAGCACATCGCTGGGGAAGACGGCTCCGAGTCGCGGGGCGGCGGTCGCGAGCTCGGTCCAGCCGACCGGCTGGCTCGAACGCAGCGCGCGCAGGTACTCGCGCCCGACGAGGCGGGCGATCTCATCGCGTTGACCTGCCGCGTCGAAGCGCAGCCAGATCTCGCGCACTTGGCGCTGCGCGCGATCCGGTTGGTCGAGCGCGCTCCAGGCTCGAGCGCTGAGCGCGAGGAGCAGCGGGGTACGCTCGGCGCGCGCGCCGAGCTGGAAGAGCGCCGTGAGGACTTCGTTCGGACGATCCAGAGCCAGGAGCTCTTCGCCGAGCGCGGCGATGCGGCTGTCCTCGCCACCCGGCGGCTGACAGAGGTGATGGAGGCGCTGCGCCGTGATCTGCCAGCGCTGCTCCGCATCGCCGACTTCGCGCACGGCTCGCTGCAACAGCTCGAGCGCCGGACCGAGCTCCGGAGAGAGCGCGAGCGCGAGCTGGACCAGCGGCAGCACCTTCTCGTGCTCGCCGAGATCGAGCATCGCCTCGGCGAGGAAGAGCTGCAGCGTCGCGCTTCGAGGGTGGCGAAGCAGCAAGTGCTCGGAGACGGCGCGCAGCTTCGTCGGGCGTCGCCCGACTTCGCGCAGCAGAACGGCCTCGAGGAAGAGCAGGAGCTCGTTCGGCTCGAGCGCCTCGATCCAATGCGGGGCGGAGCTTCCGGACTCCGAGGACGACGCTTCCTTCGATGCTCCGTCCTTCGCACCGGCCAAGCGCGCGAGTCGCTGCACCGCCAGAGCCGCGGGGCCGAAGGGATGGTCATCCGCGCGCGTGCTCGCCAGCTCCGCGCTCGCTCCGGCGAAATCGCCCGCTAGGGCCCGCAGCACGGCGATCCAGAGTGGGAAGCGCGCCGTTCCGGCGATCGGCAGCTTGCGCACCAGCTCGACGAGCTCGCGCGCTTCCTCGAGGCGCTGCTGCGAAGAGAGCAGGAGGAAGAGATCCACGGCGGCGCACACGCCATCCGCGTCGCCGCGGGCGAGGGCGCGATCGAGGGCGGTCTCGGCGCGGCGCCAATCGCGGCGCTCGACGAGCGCCAGGCTCTGCTGGCGGTACCACTGCGAGCCGCGCTGGTCGGAGTCGGCCGCGACCAAGTCGAGGAGCTCCAGCGCTTCGTCGCCGTGACCCCTCTCGATCAACGCCCACACGGCGGGGGCGATCTCCTCCTGCGGCAGGAGCGGGGTGCCGCGGAGGGTCCGCACGCGCTCGCCGATGCGCTCCGCCTGGCTCTCCGCGGAATCGCGCGAGCGCAGCGCGAGCCGCAGGGCGAGGAGCCGCGCGGCACCGATGGCTGGCGCGTCCGGGGAGAGCTCGTCCAGCAGCGCGAGGGCCTCCGCCGGCCGCGAGCTCTCCATGGCTCGCGCGAGCAGCACCGCCAGCTCGGCGCGCTGCTCCTCGGAGATCTGCGCCGTGCGCGCGATCTCGAGGGCGCGCTCGATCTCGCCGTTCGCGATGAGTCGGCGCGAGATCTCGAGCGCACCGCGCTCGGGCAACGTCGCGCGCAGCGCGCGGAAGCGCAGGGCGCGGAGCTCGGCCTCGCTCGCATCCTCGTTCGCGGTGGACAGCAGCGTCTCCAGCTCGAGCCAGGCCGCCGCGTCGCCGGGCACGAGGGTCAGGTACTCCTGGTAGGCCTTCATCGCGCGGCCGTGATGCCCGAGCAGCGCCCAGGCCTTCGCGCGCAAGCGCTGCCCCGGTGCGAGGCGGGGCGCGAGCTGCGAGAGATTCAGCAGCATCGGCAGCGCTTCGAGCGCACGCTCCGTATCCACCAGGTGCTCGGCCGCGAGGAACAGAACGCTCGGGTCGAAGAGGTCCGCGCGCAAGCTCGTCGACTTGATGGCCTGCGACGCTGCGCCTTCGAGATCGACTCCCGCGCGATTGAGGAAGGCCGTCCCGATGCGGCGCCACAGCGGCATCCACTCGAGCGCGAGCGGCGGCTCGTCCTGCATGGCGCGGAGCAGCAGGCGCGAGGATTCCTCGTACTCGAGCTGGCGTTCGAACGCGCGCCGTGCGAGCTCGGCGAAGACGCGCGCTGGATTCTCGAGGAGGGGCAGCAGCCGCTCCTGGTAGCGATTGGCTTGTTCCGGATCGCCGAGCTCCTCGCAGATGGCGGCGAGGCGCAGCAGCGCCTGCGGCAAGCGCTTCGGCTCGCTGCGCGGATTGGCCTGCGTGAGGAAGAGCAGCAGGCTCTCCCGAGCGCGCTCGAGCTCGCCCACCCCGGCGTAGCCGAGACCTTCGTAGAACGGCAGGACGCGCGCGACGCGCGGATTGCGGATCTGCTGGGGCTCGGCGCGCACCAGCTCGATCAGCTCGAGGACGCGAGCGCCTTCGCCGAGCTCGGCGAGCAAGTCGATGTGCTCGAGGAAGATCTCGCGCGCGGTGATCTTCGGGAAGGCCTCGAAGAACGCCTCGAGGGCACGGCGCGCGGCGAGCGGTCGGCCCACGGCGCGCAGCGCGCGCGCGTGCGCGAACGGGACGATCTCATACGTGGGGTGGTTGATGCCGACGCCGAGGATCCGCGGACCGCGCGGATGGTCGAAGAGCGCGCCGAGGTCGAGCACGCGCTCCCAGTGTCCGGCGGCGGTGGCGAGCTCCAGCAGGCGCGCGAGGTTGGTTGCTTGAGGGCGCTCGGCGACGCTCTCCTCCAGGAAGCGCAGTGCGGCGCGGCGATCTTCGCGCACGGCTTCCGCTCCGCTCAGGATCTCCTTGCGGCGGAGCTCCTCGGCGGCCGAGAGATTGCCCGACAGCTTCTGACGGAGGAGCTCGGCGCTCTGACCTTCCTCGAGGTCGGCGCACAGCGCCTCGAGGATGCGGACGCGCTGCGACGGATCGTTCCCGTCGTTCAGGGCCAGGAGGATGTCGCGCAGGAGCTCCAGGCGCGCATCGGCGCGCGCTGCATGGCACTGCGCGCGCGCGGCGGCGAGGTTGCCGTTCTGCTTGGCGACGGGGCTCGCCGTCGCCTGGGCGGCCTGATCCAGGAACTCGAAGGCGCGATCGAAGGCCTCCAGCTTCTCGAAGCGCCGTCCCGCGTTGATCAGCGTGTTGACGATCTCGAGAACGGTCTGGATCTCGTTCGATGGATCGAGCGCGATCACGGTCTGGAAATCGCGCAGCGCGGGCTCGAAGGCTCCGAGGTGATGCAGGATCGAGCCGCGCTGCAGCAGGGCATCGCGGAGGACGTCGGACTGGCCGGCGCGCTGTGCGGTGGTGATCGCGCGGTCCAAGGACGCGCGCGCCTCAGGGAGCGCCGAGGGGTCTCCGGCGCGCTCGCGCAGGATCTGGCGCGCGCGCTCGAGGTGGATCGCCGCGTTGGGTGCGGCGAGGAGGCCGAAGTAGGCCACGACCGCGCAGCAGGCCAGCGCGAGCACGAGAAAGGTCGATCGCATCATGGGCATCGAGGCGAGCCAGCCCCTTCCGCGACCCGATCGGACGCGGCAGGCGGCGCGCTCAGCGATCCAGCAGACCGTACTTCTTCATCTTGTTGAAGAGCGTTGCCCGGTTCACGTCGAGCATCTGTGCCGTTTTCTGCCGGTTGCCCTCGTTGCGCGCCAGCGCGCGCTCGATGATGCGCCGCTCCGGCTCCTCCAGAGCCACTTTGAGCGGAAGCACCTCTTCGTCCCCGGGACCACCTCGGCCGAGGTCGGCGGCCGGCTCCCGCAGCAGGTTCGGCGGCAGATCCTCGACGCCGATCGTGCGTTTGCGGCAGAGCACGACGGCCCGCTCGATCGCGTTCTCGAGCTCGCGCACGTTGCCCGGCCAGCGATAGGCCAGCAGGCGCTCCAAGGCCTCGCGGGTGAAGCCCTTGATGCGCCGGCCGTGCTCGTTCGCATGGCGCTCGAGGAACGACTCCGCCAGCACGGGGACGTCCGCCGGGCGCTCGCGCAGCGGCGGCAGCTCCAGCGTGACGACGTTGATCCGGTAGTAGAGATCCTCGCGGAAGCGCCCGGCGGCGACCTCGGCCTCGAGGTTCACGTTGGTCGCCAGGACCATCCGCACATCGACCTGCTGGGTCTCTTCACCGCCGACGCGCTCGAACACGCGATCTTGCATGACGCGCAGGAGCTTCACCTGCAGCGCCGGCGATGCCGTCGCGATCTCGTCGAGGAAGATCGTGCCGCGGTCGGCGAGCTCGAACTTGCCGGGCTTGGCGCGATGGGCGCCGGTGAACGAGCCCTTCTCGTGTCCGAAGAGCTCGCTCTCGAGGAGGTTCTCGGGCAGCGCGCCGCAGTTGACCTCGACCAACGGCTCGTTGCGGCGGGCCGAATGATGGTGGATCGCTCGGGCGAGCAGGGTCTTGCCCGTGCCGCTCTCGCCCGTGATGAGCACCGTGGCGCGCGTGTCGGCCACGGTCTCGACGATCTGGAAGATGCGGCGCATGCGCCCATCGCGGCCGATCAAGTTGTCGAAGCGGAATTTGAGGTCGAGCTGCTGCTCGAGATCGGAGCAGCGCGCGGCGAGGCGGCGCTGCTCGAGCGCCTTCGCCACGACCAGCGCGAGCTTCTCCTCGACGAGCGGCTTCTGCAGGTAGTCGCAGGCGCCGCGGCGCATGGCCTCCACGGCCTCGGCGATCGTGCCGAACGCGGTGAGCACGAGGACCGGAGGCGCATCGGCATCGGCGGTGAGGTCCTCGACGCAGCTCAGGGGATCCCCCTCGACGCTGCCGGGGTCGAGGAGCACGAGGTCGGCGCCGCCGCGCCGGGCGCGTTCCAATCCGGTCGCTCCATCGGTCTCGTGCTCGACCGCATAGCCGCGGAGCTCGAGCCACGCGACCAGCTCGCGAGCGCTGCCGTCGCCGTCGATGAGCAGGATCCTTGCCGCAGGTCGTTCCACCTTGCCTCCACTCCGGCTCGCGCCCGCGTCCACGGAGCGTCGAGAAATCGCGACACAGCCGTCTATCGAGCGCGCTGCTGCCTTGCTTGAGGGATGAGCCGGCTCAACGTGGAAGGCGCGCCGGACGATAGAGAGCGAGGGTCTCGGGAGCGAGGCCGCGCAAGACGAGGAGCCGGGCTTGATGACCTGTGGGAAGTGCGGGGGCGCGATGAGCGACCCGGCGAGCGGCTGTCCCGCATGCGGTGCTACCGGTGCGGACGGCCGCGCGGCCGTGCAGACTCTCGACCGCACGGCGCCGCGCACGGAGCCGCGCGCGGAGCCGAGCGCACGAGCGGGTCGCGTGAGCGAGCCGCCCGCCGGCATGCTCGCGGTCCCGGCCGGGGACTTCCTCGGGGGCACGCTTCGCGAGCGCCGTTCTCTGGACGCGTTCTGGATCGACCGCACGCCCGTCACGAATCGGGAGTTCGCGATCTACGCCCGCGCCACCGGCGCGCGCGCGCCGTCCTACTTCGCCGAGCCCGGGTTCCTCGACCGAAAGGGGGATCACCCCGTCGTCGGCGTGAGCCTGTTCCAAGCGCTCGCGTACGCGCTGTGGGCCGGGAAGGACCTCCCGACCGAAGAAGAGTGGGAGAAGGCCTGCCGCGGAACCGACGGCCGGCGCTATCCCTGGGGCGCGCGCTTCGATCCTTCGCTCTGCAACACCGCCGTGAGCGATCGCCGCGACACGACGCCCGTCGCGGCGTTCCCCGGCGGCGCGTCGCCCTACGGCGTCCTCGATCTCTGCGGCAACTGCTGGGAGTGGACGCGCACCACGGCGCCGGAGGATGAGCGGCTGGCCCTCGTGAAAGGGGGCTCCTGGTTCGACCCGCCCGGCGTCGCCCGTGGCGATGGTCGCTTCACCGCCCGTCCCAACTTCGTCTCCGCGACGCTCGGCTTCCGCTGCGTGTGGAGGCCCGGCACGCCGTTCCGCACCATCCCGGGCAGCTTCCGCTACGCCTACGTCCCGCCGACGCCGAAGCGGCGACCGCTGCAGGAGAGCCCCGGCGAATGGGCCGATCTCATCGCCGACGTCGAAGGGCGGGAGCTCGACCTCTCCTCGCTCGGCGACGAGGGCTCGCTGCTCCGCGAATGGGACGTCGACGCCGCGCTCGCGGCGGCCGAGGCCGTGCTGGGGAGCGACGAGGACGAGCTCCGCACGAAGGAGCTGGAGGCGTTGCTGGCCGAGGCCGAGCAGGCGTTCCGCGAGGGCCGCGGGCTCGCAGCGGAGAAGGCGCTCGAGCGCTACGCTGCGCGCGGAGGTACCGACGTCCGAGCGCGCGAGCTGACTCTCCGCCTCGGAAGCGGCGAGCTCGCGCTGCGCTCCTTCGCGCCGGCGTTCTCCGCCGCGCGCGTCGGGCCCTGGACGCTGCTCGCGCTCGTGCTTGTCAACCTCGTCCTCCTCGTGGTTCAGTGGCTCCTGTGACGCAACCGGGTCTCCACGAGGAAGGAGCGGCGCCGCTTCTGGCTCCGCATCCGCAGGCGCCTCTCCTGCCTGAGTCGGCGATGACCGACGCGGCGGCGGTCGAGACGAGCCTTCCCGGCGCGCCGCAGCGCAGCCGCGATCCGTACCTCTCCGTCGTCGTGCCGATCTACGAGGAGGAAGAGAACCTCCCGATCCTGCACTCGGAGATCGCCGCGGTCTTCGATCGCATGCCGTTCGCCTGCGAGGTGATCTACGTCGATGACGGCTCGCGCGATCGCTCGCGTCAGATCCTGAAGCGCTTCTACCTCGAGGATCCGCGCGTGCGCGTGGTGCTCTTTCGGCGCAACTTCGGGCAGACGCCCGCGCTGCAGGCCGGCTTCGACCACGCGCGCGGGCGCCTCGTCGTGACGATGGATGGCGACCTGCAGAACGATCCGGCCGACATCCCGCGCCTCATCGCGCATCTCGAGACCGGCTACGACATCGTCGCGGGCTGGCGCAAGAACCGTCAGGACGCGTGGCTCTCGAGGCGCGTGCCCTCGATGATCGCCAATCGCATGATGGCGCACCTCTCCGGTGTGCCGCTCCACGACTCGGGCTGCACGCTGAAGATCTTCCGCGCCGGCGTGGTGAAGAACCTACGCCTCTACGCGGAGCTGCACCGCTTCATCCCGGCGATGGCCAAGACGACCGGGGCGCGCGTCGCCGAGCTCGTCGTGAACCACCGCGAGCGCCGCTTCGGTCGATCGAAGTACGGCATCATGCGGACGGTACGGGTGATCTTCGACCTGCTGACCGTGAAGATGCTGATCCAGTTCGCCTCGCGTCCGCTGCACTGGTTCGCGATGCTCAGCATGCCGTTCATGCTCGCGTCCTCGCTGTGCTTCGTCGCGGGCCTGATCGACGTGGAGCGCTGGCGCCTCGTCGGCGAATTCATGGTCACGTTCCCAACCATCGGCGTGCTCTTCCTCATCCTGGCCGTGCAGCTTTTCCTGCTCGGCCTGCTCGGAGAGCTCGTGGTGAAGAGCAGCGGCGTCCATCGTCGCGTGATCCTCGACACCATCGTGAGTGAAGTGCGGTGAGCCAGACCCTCGAAGCAGAGCGCGTCGACGCGCAGACGCCGGCGCCTCCCGCAGGCGCCATCGACGTCTCCATCGTCGTGCCGATCGACAACACCGACCCCGATGTCGAGGTGCTCGTGCGCGCTCTCGGGGCCGAGCTCCAGCGCGCGGGGCGCTCGCACGAGTTCGTCTTCGTGCTCGACGGCGTCGACGGTGGGTTGAAGGAGCGCATCCTCGCTCTGCGCGCGCCGGGCACGGAGGTGCAGCTCGTCTCCCTCGCGCGGCCCTTCGGCTACTCGGTGGCGCTCAGCGCCGGCGCCGAGCGCGCTCGCGGGGCCTATCTGGTCACCAGCCCCGACTACCTGCAGATCGACCCCGTCGAGATCCGCCGCCTCGTTGCGGCCCTGGATGGCGGAGCCGACTTCGTCACTCCGAAGCGCATCCGGCGCGTCGATCCTTGGCTGAACCGCCTGCAGTCGCGGCTCTTCAACGCGCTGCTGCGCTTCATCATCCGCATGCCCTTCCACGACCTGAACTGCAACTTCCGCGCGATGCGCTCGCAGGTCTTGAAGGACATCTCGATCTACGGTGACCTCTTCCGCTTCCTGCCGGTGATGGCGCACCGGCAGGGCTTTCGCGTGGCCGAGGTCGATGTCCGCCATCTGAAGGAGAAGGGCCGTGCGGGCTTCTTCGGGGTCAGCGTCTACATGCGACGCTTCCTCGATATCCTCGCCGTCACCTTCCTCACCAAGTTCACGCACAAGCCGCTGCGCTTCTTCGGCATCATCGGCTCGGTCATCGCGCTCGCGGGCGTACTCATCTGCCTGCAGCTCACCTACGAGTCGTTCCTGCCTGGGCGCGAGTCGCTCTCCAATCGACCGATCCTCATCCTCGGGACCATCTTGATCGTGCTCGGCGTGCAGTTCGTCGGCATGGGTCTCATCGGTGAGATCATCATCTTCACGATGGCTCGCAATATCCGCGAGTACAACATCGAGCGCGTCGACGAATGATCGAGCTCGCTACAGCGCCCATCGCGCCGGCCTCCGCTCCGCTGGTCGTCGAGCAGCTCACCGCCGCTGGCTACGCGGCGTGGGATGCCTTCGTACGGGGCGCGCCCACCGGCACGCCGTTCCATCTGCTCGCGTGGCGCCGCGCCGTGGAGCGGGTCTTCGGCCACGAGCCGCTCTACCTCGTCGCGCGACGCGGCGAGTCGATCGTCGGCGCCCTGCCGCTCTTCCAGATTCGATCGCCCTTCGTCGGTCGCAACCTCCTCTCGGTTCCGTACGCGGTCTACGGCGGCATCGTCGCCGTCGAGGACGAAGCCGCGCGCGCCTTGCTCGCGGAGGCTTCCAAGATCGCGCACGCCGAGCGCGTGGGCTGCATGGAGCTCCGCTATCTCCACGAGCCGCAGGGCGACGATGCGCCGACCACCGACCTCTAAGCCACCTTTCTGCGCGAGCTCCCCGCGACCGCCGACGAATGCCTCGGCAGCTTGCCGAAGAAGGCGCGAGCTGCGGCGCGCGCCGGGCGCGACAAGCACGCGCTCGAGCTCGGCAGCGGGGAGTGGTACCTCGAGGACTTCTTCGAGCTCTTCACGCGGAACAAGCGCCAGCTCGGCTCACCCGGGCTGCCTTTGGTCTGGTTCCGCACGCTCTGCGAGGAGTTCGGCCGCGATTGCGTCGTGCATGTGGTACGGCACGAGCTACGCCCAGTCGCCGCGGTGCTGAGCCTTCGATTCGGAGCCTCGTTCCTGCCGTATTACTCCGGCAAGCTCGAGGAGGCGAATCAGTGGAGCGTCGACAACTTCCTCTATTGGCAGCTCATGGAGGAAGCGGTGCGCGGCGGCGCCCGCGTCTTCGACTTCGGCCGCTCGCGCAAGGACACCGGCCCGTACGCGTTCAAGAAGAACCAGGGCTTCGAGCCGACGACGCTGCACTACCGCTATCACCTCGTGCGCCACAAGAAGCCGCCGCGCTTCAACCCCTCGAACCCCAAGCTCGCGCTGCCGCGCCGCATCTGGACGAAGATGCCGTTCTGGGCGGCGCGTGCGCTCGCGCGCCCGCTCTCGCGCTATTTGCCCTGAGGGCTCTCGATCGCTTCGTCCCCGCCGAGCCATCGCGCGGGCTCGGTGACGAGCGAGCGGCGTAACGCGAGGAACGCGCCGACCTCGGCGCCCTGCAGCAGGTCCCGGCTCTTCTCCGCGGCCTCGAGGCGTCCCGGCGCGCGCAAGCCCAGCGCGCGCGCGGCCGCGTGCGCGAAGCGCTCGCGGCACGCCCAGCGCTCGCGCGCTGGGAGGCTCTCGATCCAGTCGAGCGCGAGCTCCACGTCCTCGACCGCGGTGCTCAGCGCGAGCAGGCGCAGCGTCGGGGCCGGCCCGCCGCCGCGCGTGGGATGCGGAGGCAAGAGCAGCGCGAGCGGCGACGGCTCGCGCCAATGCTCGACGGCTCCGACGCTCTGCCAGGGCACCAGCCCGTCGGCCCCACTCGCGAAGGTCTCGTAGATCCAGGCCGCGCAACGCACGAGCGGTTCAGACGGCGCGGGCGCTTCGCCGTAGCTCCACAGCTGCTCGATGCCCTCGCGCACGGGGCGCAGGCTGGGCTCGGGCCACCAGCGTGCTGCGTTGTTCACCGCGAGATCGATCGCGCCGTCCAGGTGCTCACGGCGGAACTGAGGTCGCGAGAGATCGACGCGGAAGGGGAGCGAAGAGCGCGCCTCCGCGGGCAGCGCCGCACGATGCTGATCGGCGAACCAGCGGAGCGCGAGGAAGTCGTCGCGATAGGCGGGCTCGTCGAGCAGCCACCAGCTCGTGCCGCTCCCGCTCTTGCGGAAGTCGACCTTGTTGTTCAGGAACACCTGGAACCGCGTCGCGAGCCAGCCGCGTCGCGCGAGCTCGTCGTACCAGTCGCGCAGGGCCTTCCGCCAGGCGATGGCGTACTCTCCCGACAGCGCGCTCTCGATGGGCGGCGCCTCCGCGGCGTGCCGCTCCAGCGGGCCGCTCCACGCATAGCTAGGGGCGAGCGGCAGCGGCCAGCCTTCGTGGAAGGGCGCGATCCAGTGATCGATCGGCGCGCCCGCGCGCGCGCAGGCTGCGAACGCTCGGCCGTCGAAGTATGCGCCGTAGCGCTGCGCGAACGCCGCGAAGTCCAATCGCAACGAGCGGCCTTCCTCGACGACGCGCGGTGCAAGTCCCTCGGGAACGCGACCGCCCTGGCTGTACGGCACGACCGCGAGCGTGGCGCGTAGCTCGTGGGCCAGTCGATGGAACGCGAGCTCGAGCTCCGGATCCTCGTGCGGGCGGCCATAGGTGTTCAGGCTGAGGTGGAAGCGCAGCGCTCGCGGCAGCGCGTGGCGACCGACGTGCACGCGGAGCGGCACGCGCGCTTCCTCGTCGCGCCCGCGCAGGATCAGCGCGACCTCGAGCGTGCGGCTCGCGAGATGCGCCGCGATCGGGAACGAGAGCACCAGCACGCGCGCTGCTTGCGACGGAGGGAGCACGAGCGGCAGCGCGCCGAGGGGCAGCAAGGGATCGAGGAGCGGAGGCGTGGCGCCCTCGAGCGGCAGCGCGAGCAGCGCCTGCGCTCCGAGCTCGCCCGAGCAGGCGAGCTCCACCGCTTCCGCGAGGGGCGGCAGCCGCAGCGCGACCCGCGCGGCTCCGCCGGCGTGCACGTGGAGGAGCGCGGCCACCAGCTCGCCCGTGGGAGAAAGAACGCGCTCGAGCTCCGGGCCTCCTTGCGCGTCGTCGAACGCGTGAGCGGAGCGGAGCAGCGGGAGGACCCGGAGCTCGGCTCCGGAGAACGCCATGCGAAGAGGCTCGCGCTCGGGCCAAGGCGCGAGAGCGGGCAGCTCGAGGGGCGCGATGGGCGTGTGTGCTGCGCGCTGGGCGCGCAGCGCGGGAGGAAGCGGGGGAGCCTCGGCGCGGAGATCCTCGAGGACTAGCCGTGCGGGCTCCTCCCATTCGCGCGCGGCGACATCGTGATTCTCTCGCGTCTGGCCCTTCTCGTCGGAGAGCGCGAGGCCGTCGCTGCTTCCCTCGCGCATCGCGCGCACGAGCCACGGCGGGACCGGCACCGAGATCCATCCTCCGGGCTCGTGCCGCACGAACGCTGCCTGCCACGCCGAGCCGCCGGCCCCGAAGACGATGTCGAGGAAGCAGGATCCCGCGCCGTTCCACGACCTTCGCCCGGTTTCGGCCTCGAGGAAGCTCGCGCCTCCTGCTCTCGCGGGGCCGGACCCGCGGCCCTCGACCCACGGCGCGGCGACGCTCGAGATACCGATCCACCGCGGGCGGCTGGCGGAGGCGCAGCGCAGGCGCAGGCGCGCGCGCCACGGGTGGCGCTCCGCGGGCAGAGTCGCGAGATCGAAGCGCAAGAGGAGGAAGTGCTCGTTCCCCTTCAGGCGCAGAGTGCGCTTCTCGCCGTGATCGAAGGAGAGCTCGGTGGGATGAGCGCAGATCCCCGTGTCCGCGACGGCCCGGAACGACAGGGGATCCGGCGCGAGTTCCTGCGCCAGCGCTCGCGAAGCGCTGGAGAGTGTGCTCGAGCACCAGAGGACGAGGACGAGATACGAAAGCCCGCGCCACCCCTCCCCCCGGAACGGATGGCGCGGACAGCCAGTCCGCGCCGTCCTCGCGCGAGGAACGACGTGGGAACCGAAGGTCAGGGACCCCGGCTCGATACCGACCGGCGCCCTCCGTAGTCGCCGACCCGAGTGTGCCCGACGCAATTCGGATTCTCGCTGCGCCAGCATCGCGTGCCTCCTCGGAAGGGGCATTCGAGAGACCAGATCCTCAAGGGCCGGGCCAGAGCGCGACGCGGTAGAGGCTGAGCGCGAGCCAATACGCGCCGACGGCGACGAAGACCGCCAGCGTGTTGCGGATGCCGAGCAACGCCAGGTTGTGGATCGGGAATGGGAAGGGATAAGGCGAAGCGATCCGGACGCCCTGGTCGCGCGGATGTCCGAGCGCGGCGACGAGCACCGTAATCGCGATGACGCCCTGGAACAGGATCAGCGTCGCCGTGCGCTGATGGGGGAAGAGCTCCGATCCTGACGCGCTCTCGATCGCGATGGACACGACCAGGGCGAGCAGAGGAACGAAGACTCCGAGGCGCAGCGCCGCGCGATGGCGAGAGGCGAAGGCGAGGAACGCGCGTGCGCGCCGCTCCTCATGCTCGTCGCGCGCGGCGAAGCTCAGCACCTCCGCGCCGCTCGCGATGTCGATCGGGATCGCGGCCGCTCCGAGCAGGCTGCGGCCGCTCCACAGCGAACGCGCGCCCGCGCGGCGGAGCGCCCAAGGGCGCGCGATACGGCGATGTCCGGCGATGATCGCCAGCGCGAGAACGAGCGAGCCCCCCGGACCCAGCGGATCCGGAGGGCGCGTCAGCAGCACCAGCACCAGGGGGATGCACAGGAAGAGCAGGATCCCTTCCCCGCGCGTCCGGTCGAGGACGCGCTTCCTCGCAGACTCGTGATCAGAGGCGCTCACACCGTCGGCTGGTCGCTCGCGACGTCGTCCTCGACGGCGTCCATCTTCACCGCGCCCATCATCGCCTGGAGCTCCTTGTCCTTCTTCAGGATGTTGGGCACGACCTCGAGGATCAGCGCCTCTTGCTCTTGCGCCGGATAGAAGACGTACTTGCCGGAGCGCAGGAGCAGGAACTCGAAGACATCGGTGATCTCCATCTGCCGACGCAGGTTCGGCGTCGGGTAACGGCGCGATTTCCCGAGGAAGCCGGTGTAGTGGATGATCGAGTTGCCTTCGATCTCGAAGTAGTTGAAGCGCGTGTGGAAGGCCACGCAGCCCGCGACGACGGCCATGAAGAGCGCCAACGCCGTGTAGAACTGCACGTCGGCGAAGGGCTGCATCTTGCGGACGAGATCGGCGAGCGGCCCGATGATCTCGAAGTGCACCAGGAAGAGCAGCAGGGCGACGCCACCGAAGAGGATGACGAGCCCGCGCGTGCGCGGGAAGTCGAACGAGAAGATGATCAGGTTCAGCAGGAACACGACCATGAAGGTGTTCCCGAGCCAGCGCGGCGGGGCCTTCACGATGTGCGCGACCTCGCTCGCGCTCGCGCTCGTCGCAGAGCTTTCGACCGCAGAGCCTTCGACAGCAGAGCCCGTGCCGGGATTCTCGCTCGCAACCGCGGCTGGGGCCGGATCGCCGGCGCGCTGCGGCACGTAGGGAACCCCGGCGACCTGCGCCCAAACGGCGCAGACGATCGCCAGGATCCATGTCGGATAGAGGAAGACGATCTTCGGCAGCGGCCGGATCACGATGCGGCGCGGTGCGTGCCGTTCCGCCATGGAGGGCTCTCCTTCGGGTTCGCGCGAGCGAGCGGGGTGCGGCAGCGAGCCGCGATCTCGCGTCGGGGCATTGGAGCACGCCGCGCGGCGGCGTGGCAAGGTACGGAGAAAGCGGTCTGGAAGGGACCCAGAACCAGGCGCATCGTTACGCTGGGCCACTAGGATATTCGGCCCTCTTCCTCGCGGGTCGCTCAGGAGATAGGTCGTCCATGTCGCATGCTGGCTTCGCGCGTCTCATCGCGGCGGCTACCGCGGTGTTTGCGCTCGCGCTCGGCGCGCGAGGCGCCGCCGCACCTCAGGAACGCGCGACGGCGTCGTCGTCCGAGGTGCTGCGCTTCACCCTCCGCGCGCTTCCGGACGTCGAGCTCGTGCGCGAGCTCGAGCAGGCTCTGGCCGTCGCACTCGCCCGACAGATGCGCGGCGCGCTGCTGGAGCTCGCGCTGCCAGGCGACGCCTCCGGCGCGATCGACGTCGCCGCGCTCGAGCGCTTGCGCGAGGCGATCGCGCCGTCGCGCGGCCTCGAGGTCGCCGTGCTGGCGACCTGGCCGGGGCAGGGGCCGGCAGCCGCGCTGCTCTGCGCGGTGCTCCCCGACGTGCATGCGCTAGAGGGCTGCGAGGCGTTCCGACCGGAGCCGCGGGCCGGGATCGCCGACGCGGCGAAGCTGACGGAGATCCTGCAGTCCCTCGGCGTGACCGCTGAGGATGCGGGCGAGCGCGCGCGTCTCCTCGCGCGGCTCGGCGAGGTGGGTGCTCCGCCGCTCGATGCGAGCGAGGTGCGCCGCCTGGGCTGGATCGACGGCGTCGCCGCTGATCGCCAGAGCTTCCTCGCGGCGCGCTTCGGCCTCGCGGCGCCGATCGCGTTGCGCGACAGCGGCGACGTGCTGCGCGAAGGCCCGCCGAGCTCGACCTCGCTCGATGAGCAGTCCACGACATCGGCCGCGGAGGATCGAGCGGAGCGACGCGTTCTGCGCATTCCGTTGCGCGACACCGTCGACGACGCGATGGTCGGACAAGTGGAGCGCGGCCTCGCACGCGCGCGCGCCGAGTCCTTCGATCTCGTCGTCTTCGACATCGACACACCGGGCGGCGCGGTGGTCTCCATGTGGGCGATCGCGGAAAAGATCGGCGCCTACAAGGCCGAAGGACGGCGCGCGGTCGCGTACGTCTCGAACCACGCGATCTCGGCGGGGATGGTGATCGCGCTCTCCTGCGCCACGATCTGGATGAGAGAGAACTCCTCCATCGGCGCAGCCACGCCCGTCATGGCGGGTCCGAGTGGCATCGAGGCGCCCGGAGACGAGGGGCGCTCCGACTCGGCCGAGAAGGTGATGAGCTTCTTCCGCGCCGATGTGCGCAAGCTCGCGCAGAAGGTGCGCTCCGATCGACCGAACGCCGTGCTCTTGGCGGAGGCGATGGTCGATCGCTCGATCGCGCTGGTGGCCTTCGAGACGCGGCGCGGCGAGGTGTTCATCTATCCTCGCGAGGAGTTCGAGCGCCTGCAGAAGGAAGGCAAGGTGGGCGAGCGCGAAGGCCGCGTGCTGGAGGAGTGGAACGACCAGACCCTCGTCACCCTCACGCACGCGGAGGCCGCGCGCTACGGCTTCGCCGATGGCGTGGTCCCTAGCTTCGAGGGCGCTCTCGCCAAGGAAGGGCTCTCCTCGGCGCGCGTGGAAGAGCTCTCCATGTCCTGGAGCGAGGAGCTCGTGCGCGCCCTCTCGGCGTGGTCCTTCCTGATCTTCCTCGCCGCCTGCGTCCTCGCGTACGTGGAGTTCAAGCTGCCCGGGTTCGGACTGCCGGGCATTCTCTCGGCGGCACTCTTCGCTCTGCTCTTCTTCGGCAAATACCTGGGCGGCATCGCCGAGATGCAGGAGATCCTGCTCTTCTTCGCCGGCATCTTGCTGATCGGGGTCGAGGTCTTCGTGCTGCCCGGGACCTTCCTCTTCGGCGCCGCTGGCGCGATCTGCGCGATCCTCGGGCTCTTCCTCTCGTTCCACAGCTTCGCGCTGCCGAGCAACGAGTTCGAGATGGAGACCGTGCTCTCGAGCGTGGGAGCGTTCCTCGCGGCGCTCACGGGGACCGTGCTCTTCTCCTTGGCCTTCGGTCGCTTCCTGCCGCGCATGCCGTTCCTCGGGCGCCTCATCTCGGTCCCCACGGGCGCGGGCAGCGCGACCTGGAACGACGCCAACGCTACCGGGCCCTCGCCGTACCTCGGCAAGCGCGGTCGCGCGACGACGGATCTGCGTCCCTCGGGCAAGATCCGCATCGAGGGCGCGGTGCTCGACGCCGTGTCGGAAGGCGACTTCGTCCCTGCCGGCACCGAAGTCGAGGTCGTGCACGCCGAAGGCGTGCGCCTGACCGTCACGTCGGCGCGAACGCCGCGCGCTTGAAGCTCAGTCGACCCGCATGCTGCGCGTTCCGGAGCGCGCGCCCCACTGATGGAAACACTCGCGATCCTCTGCCTTGCGCTGAGCGCGTTCCTGCTGCTCAGCGAGATCATGATTCCTTCGATGGGGCTCCTCGGCCTCGGGGCGCTGGGGGCCCTGATCGCCTCCTACGTCCTCGGCTTCGGCGTGAGCGCTAGCTTCGGATGGGGGCTCGTGTGGGGCACGCTCGTTCTCGCGCCGGTGACCGTCGCGCTCGGGATGAAGCTCTTCCCGCGTACTCCATGGGGGCGGCGGATGATCGTCGACGGCACGAGCTTCAGCGCCGAGGACGCGCGCGCCATCGATCGCACGCTCGCTGCGCACGTCGGGCAGGTCGGCACGGTCGTGGCGACGCTCCGTCCCGCCGGCGAGGTGCGGCTCGGCGATCGACGGGTCTCCTGCCTTTCGCGCGGCGAGTGGATCGAAGCTGGCGTCGAGGTTCGCGTCGTGGGCGTGGTAGAAAACACGCTCTGCGTCGAGCGCCTCGACGACGGCGACGGCTCCCGGAGCTAGCGAGGTCGATGCGGCTCCGCCCTCGAGCACGCCCGCGCTCTTCGAGCTGCGCCTGCTCGACCTGCCTTCTCTCTCCTTCTTCTCCTTCCTTCGTCCCTCTCCCTCCTCGAGTCACGCGCGATGGAATTCTGGAGCTCGTCGATGTCCATGCTGCGTCCGCTGCTCGCCGCGGGTAGCTCCGCAGAGGACCTGGCCTGGGTGATCGGCCTGGTCGTCCTCGGCCTCTTCCTCCTCGGCTTCTTCGTCTTCGCCTTCGGCTACCTGAACCTCTGGGTGCAGAGCATCCTCGCCGGCGCCGAGGTCGGCTTGCTCCAGATGGTCGCGATGCGCCTTCGCAAGGTGAACCCCGCGATCATCGTGCGCGCGAAGATCATGGCGGTGCAGGCGAAGCTGCCCTCCATCGATGCGCGCGACCTCGAGGCTCACGCGCTCGCCGGCGGCCAAGTGCTGCGCGTCATCGCCGCGCTGATCTCCGCGAACCGCGCCAACCTGGATCTCGACTACAAGACCGCGACGGGGATCGACCTCGCGGGGCGCGATGTGCTCGAAGCGGTGAAGACGAGCGTCATCCCGAAGGTCATCGACTGTCCCGATCCGCGGAAGGGCAAGACCGAAGTCGCGGCCGTGGCGAAGGACGGCATCCAGGTGCTGGCGCGCGCGCGCGTGACCGTACGCACCAATCTCTCGCGCCTCGTCGGCGGCGCGGGTGAGGAGACCGTGATCGCGCGCGTCGGCGAGGGCATCGTGTCCGCGATCGGCTCGAGCGCGTCGCACAAGGAGGTGCTCGAGAACCCGGATCGCATCTCGCGCACCGTGCTCTCGCGCGGCCTCGACACGGAGACCGCCTACCAGATCGTCTCGATCGACATCGCCGACGTCGACATCGGGGTCAACATCGGCGCGCGCCTGCAGGCCGACCAGGCCGAAGCGGACAAGCGCGTGGCGCAGGCGAACGCCGAGAAGCGCCGCGCGATGGCCGTCGCTCTGGAGCAGGAGAATCGCGCCGAGGTGGTGGCGAATCGAGCGAAGGTGATCCTCGCCGAAGCCGAGGTTCCGCGCGCTTTGGCCGATGCGTTCCGCACGGGCAACCTCGGTGCCTGGGACTACTACCGCCTCCGCAACGTGGAGGCCGACACCAAGATGCGCGACACGATCGGCGGCTCGAGCGCCGGTAGCCAGCCCGCCAATCCCACCGATAAGTAGGCCGAGGAACATCCTCTTCGCTGCGAGCGTTCCCCGCCGTGCCCGATCTCGACGCGCTGCTGAACTTCCTCTACATCGTCGCCTTCCTGGCGGCGATGATCCTCCCGTCGTTCCAGCGTCAACGCCGGGAGGAGGCGCGGAAGCGCGCCGAATCGCAGCGTCAGGCACAGGAGGTTCCGACGGTCGAGGAGCGCTCCCCCGAGGACGTGCCCGAGCCGACGATTCGCCGCGCGGCTTCGGCGGAGACGGATGCGAACCGCGCCTCGCCCGCAGCCGCCGCGCCCGTGGCGTCCCCGAACGTGGTCGCCGAGCCGGATGCGGCGGCGGAGCCGGAGGTCGCCGCCGCCGCCGCGCGCCAGGTCGGCGGTGTGGTTCTCACCGAGCTCGACGAGACGATCGATCTCACCCATCTCGACGATGCGATCGACGTCACCTCGCTCGACGATGGCGAAACGCCTCCGGGACGCCTTGCCACGGCGAGCGAAGCGGTAGCGCGCACGGAAGGGGCGCCGCGCATCTCGACATCGGATCGCGCGGCCTTGCGGCAGGCGGTGATCTTCGCCGAGCTGCTGCAGCCGCCGCTCTCGCTGCGCCCGCAGCGCGTCTTCCCGCCGCGGAGCTGATCGGCCGCGGCTGGTCGATCGAGGAGACATCGGCCGTCCGGCCTACGGTCGGGGCCTGGATCCAAAGTGCAAGCCCGCTGCACGGAGCTCGCCTACATTCATAGCTCGCCGGCATCCATACATAGCTCGCCGGCATCCATGGCGCGCCGACATCGATCGCTCGCGTTCCTCCCGTGCTGGGTCTTTCGGCAGCCCGCCGGGCTCTGCAGGCGCCGGACCCAAGGCTCAAATCGCGAGGTCTCAACTCGCGGGCGGGAGCGGCGCGCGAGAGGGAGAACGTGAGAGAGGGAGAAAGTGCGGCAGGGAGAAAATGAGAGAGTGCGAGGAGCCCGCTCGGCGGAGCTCAGCGCAGGAGCACGCGCAGGTAGCGCTTGATCTCCGGCCAGAACTCCTCGGCCGACTGCTCGACCTTGCCGGCGATGAAGCTGACGTCGTTCCCGAGCTCCTGTCCCGAGCGCTCGAACTCGCGCCCGACCCAGCCAGGGGCGCCGACGATGTCGTGCTGGAAACTCTCGACGTTGCTCTCGAACTCGCGCTTCAGCACGCCGCCCTGGTAGGCGAGGCCTTCCTTGCTGCGCTCGACGTCCTCGGCGACGAACGCCTTCAGGTCTTCTGGGATCGCCGCAGTGGTCTCGGCGTTGCGGCGCACATTGGTCGCGATCCACTGCCCGTCCCGCTCGAGCTCCTCCGCGCTGCGCGCGAACTCCTTCTCGATCCACGCGGGGGCTCCCGTGAAGACGCTCCAGTCGCCCTGAACCGTCTCCCACATGGGGTCGTCCGACGCACAGCCCGCGCAGAGGGCGAGCACCAGCGGGGCGGCTCTGCGGAGGAGCGGTCGGCGGGAAGCGGGGCGATGGATGTACGGCATCGGGTCAGCTCGCCAGAGGAGGCTGCGAGGGATTGTAGATCGCCTCGAGCGATCCGTCTGCCAGGCGCGCGACCCGGTGGCACCGGCGCACCAGGCGATCGTCGTGCGAGACGATCACGAAGGTGGTGCCCTGCTCGC
The DNA here is from genome assembly GCA_016719295.1 of Planctomycetota bacterium. Classification (GTDB taxonomy): domain Bacteria; phylum Planctomycetota; class UBA1135; order UBA1135; family JADKAF01; genus JADKAF01. Next base: position 1,894,687 of record JADKAF010000001.1, on the reverse strand, counting down.
GGTTGATCTCGAACAAGAGGTCCATGATCTCCTGACCGGTCTTCGAATCGAGGTTGCCGGTGGGCTCGTCGCAGAGGACGACGGAAGGATTGCCGAGCAACGCGCGGGCGATGGCGATGCGCTGGCGTTCGCCGCCCGAGAGCTGAGCGGGTAGGTGGGAGAGGCGGGCCGAGAGACCTAGCCGGGAAAGCAGGGCTCGCGCGCGCGCACGCTCTCGCCCGCGCTGCAGCAGCCAGGTCCAAGGGCGCGGTGCGACCATGGCCGGCAAGAGCGTATTCCCGAGCGCGCTGAGCTCGGAGATCAGGTGATAGAACTGAAAGACGAAGCCGAGCTCGCGGTTGCGCAGCGTCGAGCGCCGCTGCCCGCCTTTGGAGGAGACGTCCTCGCCGCGGAGGTAGACGGCGCCGCGCGTCGGCACGTCGAGCAAGCCGAACAGGTGGAGCAAGGTGGACTTGCCGGCCCCCGAGGCGCCGACGAGGCCCAAGACCTCGCCTTGATGCACCTCGAGGTTGATGCCGTTCAGGACCGGCACGGGGACGCGGCCCATCGTGTAGGTCTTGTGCAGGTCGACGCAGGACAGGATCGGGCTCGAGCTCATCGCGACGTGGCTGCTCTCATTCGTAGCGCAGGGCCTGCACCGGGTGCTTCGCCGCGGCGCGGATCGCGGGCGCGGCGCTGAACACGATAGAGGCCAGGAAGGTCGTCACCAGGATCACCGTGACCGTGCTGGGCTCGGCCTCGGCGGGTAGGTGATCGAAGATGTAGACCGTCGGGTCGAACATCTTGAACCCGAAGTACTCCCACAGGAACGTCTCGATCGCGGCGATGTTCTCGACGATCAGCATGCCTCCGATGAATCCCAGCACCTCGCCGATCAGCGTGATGAAGACGCCCATCGTGAGGAAGAGCTGGAGGATGCCCAGGCGCGAGACCCCGAGGGCCGAGAGGATGCCGACGTCGCGCGTCTTCTCCGTCACCAGCATCCAGAGCGTGGTGAACATGTTGATGCCGGCGACGAGGATGATGAACATCAAGATGAACGCCATCATCTTCTTCTCGTAGTCGATGGCGTCGAGCTGATTGCGGCGCTCGTCCTGCCAGCGGCTGACGGGGAAGTAGTAGCCGGGCAGCTTGCGCTCCAAGGTCTCCCGCACGAGGTAGGCGAGGCCCTTGCTGTGCTCTTCGTCGACGCCCTTCGTCCGCAGCACGATCTCGGTGAAGTAGCCGTCCGGGTCGTCGCGGATCTCGAGGAGATTGCGCGCCATGTCGCGCCGGTCGAGGAAGATGATGTCCTTGTCGAGATCGTAGGTGCCGGTCCGGAAGGTGCCGGTCATCACCACCGAACGGTAGCTCTGCGTCAGGACCGCGCCGTCGGTGCCCGAGCTCAAGCGCTCGGGGCTCGAGGTCAGCAGCGAGATCTCGCAGCCGCGGAGGAAGCGCTCGCCGACGTTGGCTTGGCCCAGCGTTCGCTGGATCTTGGCGGCGAGCCAGGCGCCCAGGACGCCGGGCATCGCATTGCGTTCGCCGTCCTCGCCGCGGCGGACCAGCTGGTCGGGTAGGAGCGCGCCATCGGCGGGGCGCTTCACGTGGAAGGGATCGTCGGTATCGGGCACCGGGAAGTCGAGCACGTGGCGCGTCGGGCGCTGCTCGAAGCCGCGCAGCGCCGTGCCCACGTTCGTCGCGCGACGATCGGTGTCGAAGTCGATCCCGATCACCTGGCAGAAGAGCGCTTCGTCGCGGCGCAGGAACGAATCCGCCTCGGCGCCGGCAACTCGCGTCCACTCGAATCCGCCGTCGGGAGCGAGGCGGCGCTGATTGATGCCGACTCCCGCGATCAACGCGAACCAGGTGATGCGCGGCGAGATCGCCTCGGTGTCGATCTCGGGGATCGCCGCGAGGGCCTCGCGCACGGCGGCGAGGTCAGGGGGCGGAGCTCCCTTCTCGCGCGGCTGGTAGCGCACGATGAGATCCGAGAGCGACGAGCGGATCGAGGTGCGGATCTCCTTCACGAAGCCGTTCATCACCGAGGTGACGACGATCAGCACGAGGATGCCCACGGCGAAGCCGAGCACGGAGAGCCACGCGATCCAGCGCGTCGTGATGTAGCGGAATCCGAGCAGCACCGTCGACGCAGACGGGACGAGTAGGCGGAGAGCCGCGGATAGGGGATTGCCGATCGGCAGGCGCATGGGCTCGCTGCGTGGAGGGGGGCTCAGGATTTCGGGAGGTCTCGGAGCCGCGCTCAGGTGCTGGGCACGCGGCCGCTGCGGGCCGCTCTGGCGCGCCCGTGCTGCATCTCGGGTCGAGCGATGGGGGCCGCGTTGCGCTCTCGAGGTGCGAGCTCGCTGCTCCGCGGCGCGCACCCGCTCACGGTGGCCATGCCCCAGAACCAGCCCACCCCGTAGGTCTCGAGGCGAACGTCCTCGAAGCCCGCCGCGGCGAAGGTCTCGCGAAGGGCGGCCGAGCGATGGATGCGATGGTGCGCGGGATCGAACAGCCGCATGCCCAGGTCGATGGCGCGGAAGCGCCAGCGATCGGTGCACCAGTCGGTGAGGACGCAGGCTCCACCCGGGGCCAGGACGCGCCGGAACTCCCGCAGCGTCTCCACCGGATGATCGAAGTAGTGGAACGCGTTCAGGTTGAGGACGACATCGAACGATCCGTCCGCGAACGGCAGGTGCTGGGCGTGGCCGCGCAGCCAGCGAAGCGCGAAGCGCGGGGAGAACTTCGCCCTCGCGATCTCCAGCATGTCGGCCGATAGGTCCAGCGCCACCAAGCGGAGCTCCGGGAGCAGCGGCAGCAGGAGTCGCTCGACCTCCCCGGTTCCGCAGCCGATGTCCAGGACGCGCTCGTTCCCCTGCCAGGAGAGGTGCTCGAGCGAGCGCCGGAGGGTGCCCACGGTATAGCGGGCCCAGTCCGCGTCGTAGCGCGCCGCCTTGCGGCGATAGCGCTCTACCAGGTGGCGATCCTTCTCGGGGCGGGGCGGGTTCAAGGCTGGAGCAAAGAGAGGGGGGAAAGGCTTTCGGCAGTCTCGCACAAACGGGGGACGACTTCACCTGCCCTGCGGCGCGGGCCGAAAGACGTTCCACCACTCTAGCGATAGCGGGATCGGCATGGCGCTCAAGGGAGATCTAGACAGTCTGGACCTGGGGCAGGTCTTCCAGATGCTCGCCATCAATCACAAGGATGGCGTGCTCGGGGTCTTCGGCGAAGGTCGCCCGAAGGCTCTGCGCTTCTCGTCCGAAGGGGTGACCCTTCAGTTCGATCCAGCGTACTACGAGACCCGCATCCTGGAACGCCTCCGTCGGCAAGGGCGCCTCTCGGCCGAGCAGATGCGGCTGGTCGAGGCGAACCGACGCTCCTCCGGGCGATCGACCCTGGACGTCCTGATCGAGATGGACTTCATCGATCAGGGCGAGGTCGACAATGAATATCGCGCCTTCATGGAGGAGGACATCTACGAGCTCTTCTTCCAGAAGGGCGCGCGCTTCGAGTTCTTCGAAGGGCGCCTCCTGCTCGAGGAGGCCGGCGGCTTCGTAGACGATCGCTACTCCTTCAACCCCGGCTCGGTGGTGATGGAGGCGGCGCGGCGGATGGACGAATGGGAGATGATCCGCCAACGCATCCCCGATCGGGGTGAGGTCTACGTCAAGACCTCTCGCGAAGGCGATCCCTCTCTGCTCGATCTCGCCTCGAGCCGCACCGCGCTCGCTCTGGCCGACGGCTGGCGCTCCATCGATCAGATCCTCGGCGCGTCCGGGCGCTCCGAGTTCGATATGACGAAGTCGATCATGACCTTGGTCGACTCCGGCATGCTCGCTCCGCTGGATCCGCGCCAGTACGCCGCGACCGGCGTCAGCGCGCTCGCCGAAGGCCGCTGCGCAGAGGCCGCGAACCTCTTCGAGCGCGCCGGGCAGCGCGGCTTCGGTCTGCCAGAGGTGCTGGGCGCCGCAGGACGCGCCCGCGAGGAGAACGCCGACTTCGCGGTCGCAGCGGCGCGCTACCGCGAGTACGCCGTCGCGCTGAGCCAGGAGTCGCGCATGGCCGAGGCGGCCCGCGCTCTGCTCGACGCCGCCGAGCTGATCCCGACCGACCTCGCCGCGCGAAAGGAGCTGGTGCGGATCGGGCTTCAGGCGCCCGATGTGGCGCGCGCCGCCGGCTACGACGCGCAGGCCCTCGGTCGCGCGCTGCATAAGAACTTCACCGACGCCGGAGACTTCGACGGCGCGCGCGAGCTCCTGGGTTGGATGATCGAAGCCAACCCGGATGACATGGAGCTGCGGCGTGCGCTCATCACCTGCGTCACCGCCTCCGGAGACCAGAAGGCGCTGATCGAGCTCTACGAGCAGACCGCCGACCACCTGATCTCGCGGCGGGAGCCGAGCAAGGCGATCCCGTATCTGCAGAAGATCCTGATGATCGACCGCTCACGCAACGACGTGAAGGAGCGGATCAAGGATCTCTACAAGGCCGATGAACGACGCCGTCATCGCCGCAACGGCACGGTGACGCTGGCGCTCTGCGCGGGCTTCCTCGCAGTGCTCGGTGGCCTGTTCGCGTTCTACGAGCGCTCCGCTGCGGCGGTGCTCGAGACCGTCGACGTGGACTCGATGATCTCGCGCTCCGAGTTCGATCAAGCGAAGGAGGCCCTCGACGGCTTCCGCGAGCGCTACCCGCTCTCGCTCTCCGCGTTCCGCTCGAACGAGCTCGTCGCGAAGGTCGCCGCCGCGAAGCGCGGCCACGAGGCGAAGCTCGAGCTGGAGCGTCAGCAGCTCCAGCGCCTGCGCCTCGAGCAGGCGAAGCGCGCGACCGAGATCCTGGACCGCGCGCGAGCGACCGCCAGCCGCGGCGATCTCGTCGGCGCGCTGAGCGGTCTGCGCGAGACCCTGGCGGCGGCGCCGGAGGACTGGAAGAACTCCGCCGAGGTCCAATCGGAGATCGCCGGCGTCGAGGACTACCTCGAGAAGGCGGGCAAGACCTTCGCCGAAGCGCGCGCGCATGAAGCGAAGGGCGAGCTCGAGGCCGCTCGCGAGCTCTACGGCACGATCCTGATGCGGTACGCGGAAGCGCCGCTCGCGAAGGACGTGCGGATACCGGTGCGCCTCGAGACCACGCCTCCGGGCGCGGAGATCGAGGCCGACGGGCGGATGCTGGAAGAGCGCACGCCGACGGTCCTCCACCTGCTGCCGCGCAGCCGCGCCGAGGTGTCGATCTCGCGCCGCGGCTACGAGCCGGTGCGCATCATGCTGGAGACCGGTGACGAGCTGGAGGATCAGGCGATCGTGCTGAAGCGGCGACCGTCGATGTCGGCCGCGCTGCCGGCGCGGGCGCTCGCTGCGCCCGCGTTCGACGGCGAGCTGACCTTCGTCGCTCTGGCGGGCGGGCGCTTGCAGACGATCCGCACGAAGGACGGCGAGAGCATCGCGAGCTACGAGGTTCCGGACCTAGGCGAGCTCTTCGCGACGCCGGCCGTGGACCGTGGCACGCTCTACTTCGGCGATTCCAACGGGCGCTGCGTCGCCCTGCACACCAACGGCCGCACGGAGCGCTGGGTCACGCGCGTCGATGGCGCCGTGCGGACGACCCCGCTGGTGCTGGAGGATGTCGTTCTCTTCGGCACCGCGAACGGAAGCTTGCAGGCCCTCGATCGCAAGTCGGGGCAAACCGTGCGCAAGCTCGCGCTCGGCGGGCGGATCGTCACGGCGGCCCAGCGCGTGGGCGGGTTCTATGTGATCGGTGTCGAGCAGCAGCAGCAAGGAGAGCTGGTGCTGCTCGACGAGGGCGCGTCCCAGGTCGTGCGCCGGATCGCTCTCGGAGCGGCGCCGATCGAAGTGCTGGCGCTCGGCGAGTCGCGCGTGCTCGTCGCGACGGATCGCGGCGGCCTCGCGGCCCACGATGTCGCGGCCGAAGAGTCCATGCTCTGGTCGCTCGCGGGAACCGGGCCGAGCGAAGCGCGGCCGATCGTGGATCGCGGCAACGTGCTCTTCGCGCCCGATCGCGAGCTCTTGGAGCTCGATGGTATCTCGGGCGTCGTGGTTCGCTCGAAGTCCATCGCCGAGCCGATGGGCGGGGCTCCCGCCTGCATCGCCGGTGAGTGGCTCTACTACGCGAGCGCCGGTCGTCTCGTCGCCGCGCGTCGCGGGGACTTCTCGGAGATCTGGCGCTTCGGCGATGAGCTGCGCTTCGCCTTCGTGCTCGGGAGCGGGGACGCCCTGCTCACCGCCGAGTGGTCGAGCTCCAGCGAGGCGCAGATGCGCCGCTTCGACTGCGCGGACGAGTGGCGGCCCTGATCGGCATCAGAAATGCGTCGGCGCGCGCGGCGCGCATCAAGTCGCCGACGAGCACCGGACGATAGGACCAGGAAGCGCGCGCGAAGGAGGTCTTCGCGCGCACATGAGGAGGACGGAGTGGGGTTCTTCCGAAGACTGATGACGGCACGAGGCCTGGCCTCGAAGCGCCGTGCGGTCGCCGCGGCTCCGACGGTCGAGTCCTATGCCGACTTGGCCCGCGGCTACGCCTCGCTCAACGATTACTCGGGAGTCGTTCGCACCTGCGAGGAGGGGCTCCAGCACTTCCCCAGCGCGGGAGAGCTCAAGCGCCTGCGCCGCATGGCGCGGGCGGCCATCCTCGGCGAGAGGGTGAGCGAGATCCGCGACGAGCTGAACGCCGCCCCGCGACCCGGCCTCTACCGCGAGCTGGCCGAGACCTACCTAGAGCTCGGAGACCTCGCGCGCTGCGAGAGCGCCTGCGTCCAGTGGACCGCGCGCTTCCCTCAGGACGACGGCGCACGTCTCGCGCTGGCTCGCGCGCGCATCCGCCGCTTCTATCAGGAGCGCAACGCCGGCGACGGCCTTGGCGCGGTCGAGCTGCTGAACGGCGTCTGCGAGCGCGATCCCCAGAACGCGAAGGCCCTCCGGCTGCTCGCCGAGCTCGCGACCCGCGTCGGGTCCTACGAGGTCGCGCGCGAGACTCTCGCGCGTCTGCTCGAGCTGATCCCCGGCGAGCCGACCCTCGAAGGCTGGTATCGCCGCGTCAACGACGAAGCGGAAGGCGCGCCGGACCTCCTGCAGGCCATCCGGGACGTCGAGCTGAACGGTCGCTTCCCCGGGCTCGAGCAGCGCGCTCACGCAACGCACGAAGACGCGCCCACGGCGGATCACAACGGCCAAGCGCAGCGCGGCAGCAACCTGCGCGCGGACCTCGATCAGATCGCGGCGATGAAGAGCGCTGGTCGCGTGGCGTACCTGCGCGGCTCGACCGCCCTCGTGCGTGGAGCGGCGAAGGGCAGCGGCGATCCCTTCGCGCGCATGACGCGCTCGCTCACCACGATCGCGCGTCGCTCGACGCGTCGCATGGGCTTCGGCTCCTTCAATGCCGGCTTCATCGAGTCGCCGCAATGCAAGATCGTCCTCGTCGCCGGCCACGACAACGCGGCCGCGGCCGAGACGGCTCCCACGGCGCGACCCGAGCCCTTCCTCGACGCGCTGCGCGAGCTCGTCTCGCGGCAGTTCGAAGCGGAGCGAACCGATGCGTAGCATCCTCGAATACTTGGTGCAGGCGCCTGAGATCCGCGGCTGCCTCGTCCTCACGAAGGACGGCGTCGTGGTCGAGAAGGCCTTGCCCGCCGGAGTGAACGGAGACGCGTTCGCTGCCCTGGCTTCGCACATGGCGATCGAATCCGTGCGCGCCACGCGCCGCGGCGGCATCGCCGACTTCCAGCGCATCGTCCTGGCGGCGACGCGCGGGACCCTGGTCCTCACGGCGCTGGAGGATGTGGCCTACTTGGTCGTCGCCGTCCAGAAGTCGATGGACCTGGATCAGACGATGCTGGACATCGAAGGCGCCGCGCAGCGCCTCATTCGCAAGATGCAGCTCTCCGCGGACTAGCACACGGAACGCGCGAGGGACGTAGGTGCGGGATCCGAGGCGTCGCCTCGGGCCGCGGTCGGGACGAAGACTTCGGTAGTGACGGGCGCGCCTCGTGCGAGGACGCGGCCGAGGATTCGAGGCACAAGATGGTTCAGATCAACTTCGCCCTGAGAGAGGTCAACTGCAAGATCGTGTACTACGGTCCGGGGATGAGTGGTAAGACCACGAACCTCGAGGTGGTGCACCAGAAGGCCCCCGAGCAGAACAAGGGGGAGTTGACCTCGATCAGCACGGATGGGGACCGCACGCTGTTCTTCGACTTCATGCCGCTCGATCTCGGCACGATCGCCGGCATGCGCACGAAGTTCCAGCTCTACACGGTGCCCGGTCAGGTCTACTACAACTCGACGCGCAAGCTCGTGCTCCAAGGTGTCGACGGAGTGATCTTCGTCGCCGACTCGGATCCGGCGAAGATGCCGGAGAACCTGGAGTCGCTGCGCAACCTGGAGGAGAACCTCCGCGAGTACGGCAAGGAGCTGAAGGACCTGGCGCACGTCGTGCAGTTCAACAAGCGCGACCTGCCGGAGGTGATGAGCGTCGCGGAGATGAGCTCCAAGCTCAATCCGTACGGCGTGCCGACCTTCGAAGCCGTGGCGCCGACCGGGCAGGGCGTCTTCCCGACCCTGAAGGTGCTGGCAGGCATGGTGCTCGAGAGCATCAACAAGACCGATCGCAAGTCGAACCGCGTCAGCGCGCGTCCGAAGGCGACTCCCGGTCCCGCCGCCTCTCCCTCGGCCCAGGCGGCTCCGGCGCAGCCGGCCCCCGCGCGCTCCGCGGCTCCGGCTCGTCCGTCGGCTCCCGCGCAGCCGGCGCGTCCGGCCGCCGTGGCACCTGCCGCGCGACCCGCGCAGCCTGCGCGCTCCGCTCCCGCTGCAGCCGCCGCGAGCGCGAAGGGCGCACCGAGTGCCACGGCAGCGCGGCCCGCTGCGAAGAAGGATGCTGCACCGAAGCCGGACGTCGGTGGTTTGATGCGCACCGCCAGGCCCGCCGCTGCCGAGGCGCCCGCGCGCGGGCGCGCCGCTGCTGCTGCGCCGGCTCGGCCGTCGAAGGCCGTGGCGTCGAAGGCCGCGGATGCCGACCTCGAGGACGATCTCGCGCCGACGCGCTCCACGCAGCGCAAGGGCGGCAACCTCATCTACGGCGTCGTCTTCGGGCTCCTCGTGGCGGCGGTGGCCGCCGTCGTGGCGCTCTACATCCTGCAGTGACGATCCAGCGGAGGCTGTTCACCGTCGCACGGCGGTGCGCGCTGTCCGCGAAGTCGATCACACCGTGCGTACGCAGAGCCTGCACCGAACGAAACACGAGGAGTCGAGAGAGATGACCGTCGACGAAGATCTCCGCCGCAACCGCCTGATGTTCTATCGCCGGGACGTCGAGCGCATCGACCGCTGCTTGTCCGAGTTCCTGAAGATGTCGGGCGCGAAGAGCGCGCTCCTGGTCGACCGCGAAGGCCACTTGGTCGCGCGCCAGGGCGAGACGCTGACGATCGACATGGATACGATCTCCGCGCTCGTCGCCGGCTCGTTCGCCGCGACGAAGGAGATGGCGCGCCTGCTCGGCGAGGACGAGTTCACCGCTCTCTACCATCAAGGCCGGCGCGACAACATCCAGCTGTCCCTGGTGGGGGACCGCACCCTCCTCACCGTGCTCTTCGACGACCGCACGACGCTCGGCATGGTGCGCCTGTACGCGGCCGAGTCGACGAAGAAGCTCGAGGCCGTGTTCGACGACATCCTCGCGAACGGCGGAGCCGGCAAGGACGCCGACGAAGACATCTCGGCCGACTACTCCGACTCGGCTCTGGGTACGCTCGACGACGTCTTCGGCGGCTGAGCGCGTCGCGCTCCGCTCGCGCGCACGGCGCTCGTCACGACGCGAGGCGCACACGTTCGGCGTGTGCGCCTCGCGTCGTTTTCTTGGCTTCGAGGGCGCGGAGTTGGAAAAAGAGCGGCGCCGCTCTCCGCGAGCCTCTCGGCGTTGCGCGCTGGTGTATTGCCACGTGGAATGCTTGATTGGCCAAGCCGTCATAGGAAGTTGGAAATGGCACGAGGCACTTACGCCGATTGCACGGCGCGAGCGGATCGACGCAACTCGTGATTTTTTGCGGGTTTCCAGGCAATCCTCGAAACCGCGCTGCCGATCCAAGTCGCGTTCCCCAGAAGTTCCGTGCGATCCCGTGCGCGCGGAAACCTCAGTGCCCAATCCTCTCAAGGAGGGAAGACATGGCAGCTCGCAAGAAGGCAGCGAAGCGTTCGGCGAAGAAGGCCGGCCGCAAGAAGGGCGCGCGTAAGGGCGCCAAGAAGGGCGCTCGCAAGGGCGCGAAGAAGGCCGGCCGCAAGAAGGGCGGTCGCAAGAAGGGTGGTCGCAAGGCGGCGGCGATGTAGTCCGTCCGGCCCGCGCGAGCGGCTCGTCCGACGAGCTGCTGGGTGCGCTCCTCGCTTCCGTCGTCTTCGTCCGCCGCCTCAGCGTGTACCGGACCGACGGCGAGCGCAGCGCAGCGCCCTTCCGCGAGGACGCATGGGCCAGCACTGCTCCGGGCGCCTCGGGCGTCCCTCGCATCGAGACCTCGCTTCTGTGCGAGGGTTCGGATGCCCAAAACGAGCGCCTTCGCGGCTGAGCCGCGAGGGCGCTCTGCGTTTCTTCGCCGCGTTGCGCGGCACCATCGCGCGCACTAGACTCCCAGCCTCCGAGCGGTGCCGTCCGCGTGCCGCATCTCTGCTCCCTGCCGCGTTTCGCGGGCGTCCATTCGCCGCGCATCTCCAACCATGCCCTCCAAGTACCGGGAACTCGATTTCTTCGACGTCAGCGAACTCCTCAACGACGAAGAGCGCATGGTGCGCGAGACCGTGCGGAACTTCGTCGATGCCGAAGTCCTGCCGATCGTGGGCGACCACTACGAGCGCGGGGAGTTCCCGGAAGGCCTGATGGGGAAGATGGCCGAGCTCGGCCTCTTCGGCGCGAATCTGCCGGAGAAGTACGGCTGCGCGGGGCTCGGTGACTCGGCCTACGGGATCATCATGCAGGAGCTCGAGCGCGGGGATTCGGGCATCCGCTCGGCGGCCTCGGTGCAAGGCGCCCTGGTGATGTACCCGATCTTCGCCTACGGCTCCGAGGAGCAGCGCAAGCACTGGCTGCCCAAGCTGGCGAAGGGCGAGGCCATCGGCTGCTTCGGCCTCACCGAGCCCGACTTCGGCTCGAATCCGGGCGGCATGCAGACGCGCGCGCGCCGCACCGACCGCGGCTGGGTGATCCACGGGCGCAAGATGTGGATCACCAACGGCACCGTCTCCGACGTGGCGGTCGTGTGGGCCCGGGTGGAAGACGGCTCGATCCGCGGCTTCCTCGTCGAGAAGGGCACGCCGGGCTTCAGCGCGCCGGAGCAGCTGCACAAGTTCTCGCTGCGCTGCTCGATCACGAGCGAGCTCGTGCTGGAAGAGGTCGAGGTGCCGGCCGAGGCGCTGCTCCCGGGCACCACCGGCCTGAAGCATGCGCTGGGTTGCCTGACCCAGGCTCGCTACGGCATCTCCTGGGGCGCGGTCGGAGCGGCGCAGGCTTGCTTCGACGAGGCTCTCGGCTACAGCAAGGAGCGCATCATCTTCGACAAGCCGCTCGCCGGCTTCCAGCTCGCGCAGCAGAAGCTCGCCGACATGGCGACGGAGATCACGAAGGCGCAGTTCCTCTGCTGGCGGCTGGGCCAGCTGAAGCAGCAGAAGCGCATGACGCATTCGCAGGTGTCGATGGCCAAGCGCAACAACGTGCAGATGGCCTTGGATTGCGCGCGCTCGGCCCGAGACATGCTCGGGGCGAACGGCATCGTGCTCGAGTACCAGTCGGGGCGTCACCTCTGCAACCTCGAGACGGTGAACACCTACGAAGGCACCTACGACATCCACACGCTGGCCATTGGCCACGAGCTGACCGGGATCCCGGCTTACCGTTGAGCTCAAGCGCTGTCGAGATCGCCGGCGGGCGGCTGCCGACCTCGCGTGGACGAGCCCGTGTGCTGCGCGCGCTCGGCTCCGTCGGGCTATTGCTCCTGGGCGCTTGCCGCAGCGAGCCGAGCTGGGGATCGAATCGCTGGAGCGACTTCAGCGAGGTCGTCGATGCGGATCTCGGATTCGCCGCCGGCGCGCACTTCCACTTCGGCTTCTCGCACTTCTTCGCGGCCGGCTTGGGGAGCTACGACGGCACGCGCTTCGGTCTGCGCCACGGCGACCTCGGCGGATTCGACGAGCATCGCTCGGAGATCTCGATCGGCCCGCTCCAGCTCCACGAGCTCGAGGTCTGGCCGCACAGCGACACGGTCCTCGGCCATCGCCGCGTCGAGTTCGCGGAGCCCGGCTTCCGCGAAGGCTCCTACCTGCCGTGGGAGGCCCTGAGCTCGGATCGAGCCCCGCTCGACCTGGGCTTCGAGGTCTCGGCCGTCGTTGGGCTGCGTCTGCGCCTGCGGACGGGCGAGATCGGCGATTTCCTGGCCGGGCTCTTCTTCCTCGATCCGGGCCAGGACGACCTCCACTCGCTCGACGACGAGGAGCGCCTGCGCCTGCAGCGCGATCTCCGCTCCGGCGATGCCGGCCGTCGGGAGCGCGCGGTTCGCAAGCTCCGCCGCTTCGGTGTCGAGCTGCACTCCGAGGAGCCGCGCTACTTCCGCTACGCCGACCCCGAGGTCCGGCCGTACGAGCAGGAGCGCTCCGCCGAGGCTTATCGCCGCGCGCTCGACGAGTTCGCGGCGCGCTGACGCTGCTGCTCGAACTGGCCTTCGAGCTCTTCCAGGATCGCGCCGAAGAGCCGCTCCTCGTGCGCCGTCAGGTTGCCGGCGGTCTTCTCGCGCAGCATGGCGAGATCGTCGAGCAGAGCCTGCGCGTGCTCGAGCTGGCAGCGCTTGACCCCGGTGAGCGGATTCGGCAGCAGACCCAGGGAGAGGAAGGTCTGGATACGGAGCTTCTGGAGGAAGAGGCCGAAGTCTCCGCCCGGTGGAGCCGTGGGTTGCCCCGTCCCGGCATCTGCCGAGGCGTCGGCATCCTCATCGGCGGCGTCGTGCATTGCGCTCATCGCTGCGGGGCTCACTCGCGGCCGAGCGGCGGTGCGACGGCGGCCTGAGGCGGGGTGGCCGCGCTCTCGCGCCCTCGCGCATGCTCGAGGGCCGCGGCGACGAAAGCTCGGAACAGCGGATGCGGCGCCCCCGGCTTGCTCTTGAACTCGGGATGGAACTGCACGCCGACGAAGAACGGATGGTCGCCGATCTCGACGATCTCGACGAGATCGCTGTCTTCGTTGATGCCGCTCGCGACCAGGCCCAGAGCGCGGAACTGCTCGCGGTAGGCGTTGTTGAACTCGTAGCGATGGCGGTGGCGCTCGTGGACGAGCTCGCTGCGGTAGGCCGCGGCCGCGCGCGTGCCCGGCACGAGGCGGCAGGGATAGGCGCCGAGGCGCATCGTTCCGCCCATCTCGCGCAGCTCCTTCTGCTCCTCCATGAGGTCGATCACGGGGTGCGGAGTGTGCTCGTCCATCTCGCGCGAGTGCGCGCGAGGGAGGCCGGCGACATGGCGCGCGAACTCGATGACCGCGCACTGCATTCCGAGGCAGAGGCCGTAGAAGGGCACGCGGCGCTCGCGCGCCCAGCGCACGGAGGCGATCTTGCCTTCGATGCCGCGCTCGCCGAAGCCGCCGGGGACCAGCAGGCCCGAGCAGCCCGCGAGCATCTGATCGACGTTCGCGTCGGTGACCTTCTCGGCGTCGATCTTGCGCATGCGCACCTTGGCGCGATTGGCGATCCCCGCGTGCTGCATCGACTCGTAGACCGACTTGTACGCGTCGTCGAGCTGCATGTACTTGCCGACGATCGCGATCTCCACCTCGCGCTCGGGGTGGATCACGATCTGGACCATCTTGCGCCAATCGTCGAGGTCCGGAGCCGGAGTGAGCGGCTGCAGGCGCAGATGATCGACGAGGAGGCGATGGATGCCCTTCTCGACCAGCGAGATCGGCACCTCGTAGATCGTGTGGTCGACGTCGCGCTCCTCGATCACGGCTTCGGGGCGCACGTTGCAGAAGAGCGAGATCTTGGCACGCATCTCCTCCGTCATCGGCTGCTCGGTACGGCAGACGAGGATCTGCGGCTGGATGCCGATCTCGCGGAGCTTGCCGACGGACTGCTGCGTCGGCTTCGTCTTCATCTCGCCCGACGCGCGCAGATAGGGGAGGAGCGTGAGGTGCACGAAGACCGTGTCCTCCGGCGGGCGCTCCAGGCAGAACTGACGAATCGCCTCGACGAAGGGCAGGCTCTCGATGTCGCCGATCGTGCCGCCGATCTCCGTCAACGCGACATCGCTTCCCGGCTGCACGCCGTCCTTGATGGCGGTCTTGATCGCGTTGGTGATGTGCGGGATCACCTGCACCGTGCGGCCCAGGTAGTCGCCGCGGCGCTCCTTCGCGATCACGGTCTGGTAGATCTTGCCCGTCGTGTAGTTCGAGTTCTTGGTGAGGCGGGCGTGCGTGTAGCGCTCGTAGTGCCCGAGGTCGAGGTCGGTCTCCGCGCCATCGTCCGTGACGTACACCTCGCCGTGCTGGAACGGGCTCATCGTGCCCGGGTCCACGTTGATGTACGGGTCGAGCTTCTGCATGGAGATCTTGAGGCCCATGCGCTCGAGGATGAGGCCGATCGAGGCCGAGGTGAGGCCCTTGCCGAGAGAGGAGACCACGCCACCGGTGATGAAGATGTGCTTCGTCATGGGAACTCGTTCTCCGGTCAGGCGCTACGGGGGCTCGCGAGCTCGGCGAGGAAGCGCGCGTAGTCGGCGGGGGTGTCGATGCCGCGGGGGGCACGGTCGATGAGGGCGACCTCGATCGCCACTCCATGTTCGAGGAGGCGCAGCTGCTCCAGCGCTTCCAAGCGCTCGAGCTCGGAGGTCGGCCAGGCGCCGAACTCGAGCAGCGTCGAGCGGCGGAACGCGTAGACGCCGACATGGCGCAGCGCGCGATCGTGCGCGCCGGCGCCGCGCTCGCGCGCGAAGGGGATCGGAGCGCGGCTGAAGTAGAGGGCCCGTCCGCGGAGATCGAGCACGACCTTCACCGCGGCGGGATCGGCCATCTCCTCCGCGGTGCGGATCGGCGTCGCCAGCGTCGCCACCTGAGCTCCCGCGCGCAGCTTCTCGACCAGCAGATCGAGGTGGTCGGGATCGATCTCGGCTCGTCGCCCTGCACGTTGAGCACGAGCTCGAGCTCGGGATGTGCGCGCGCGACCTCGATCACGCGATCCGTGCCCGACGCGTGGCGTACGTCGGTCAGCACCGCCGGAACGCCGACGGAGCGCGCCGCTTCGAGGATCTCCGTCGCGTCGGTCGCGAGGATGGCCTGCTCGATCTGCTTCGCGGCGGCGACGCGATGGTAGACGTGCTCGAAGAGGTAGCGACCGCTCTCGCGCAGCAGCGGCTTGCGCGGCAGGCGCTGGGATTGCAGGCGCGCGGGGATGACGGCGAGTGCGCCTCGAGAAGGACGCACGCCGTGCTGGGCCGCGCTCGGCGCGTCCGCGCGGCGCTCGGAGGCGCCGCCGCTCTTCCCCGCGCGGCTGGTCATGAGCCGGAGCCGCCGGGGTTCTGCTTGCGGCGGAGCGCTTCCTCGTGGCCGCGGCGGATCTGCTCCTGCTGCGCCTCGAAGTCGTCCGGCCGCAGCGTGGACTGGGTCTGGAAGCCCGTGGTCGAGTTGTCCACTTCGGAGAAGATGTAATAGATCTCTCGCGCGCGCCGGTGATCCGCCTCGCTCATGCGCTTCGCGCTCGTGTGGAAGATCGAGAGGATCCGCGTCTTGCCGTCGCGCACGACCCCGATCAGGTCCCAGGCGCCTGGCTGCGCGCCGTTCTGCGCGAGCGACTCGAAGCCGCGGTCGTCGATCGCCTCCAGGAGCTGGTGCATGCGCCAGTCGGGGATGGTCTTGCGCGAGGCGCGGCGCATCTCGAGCGCTTCGCGCACCTGCGGGCGATGCTCCGCTTCGGGCAGCGAAGCCGAGACCAGCGAGTGATCGATGGTGCCGACCTTGTCGTCGCTCCGCACCCAGAAGACCTCGGCCGCGATCGGCGCATCGGAGGCCGCGGGATCGCTCGCGCAGCTCGACAGCACCGCGGTCGCGAGGAGCAGAGCGAGACGCGCGAAGCTGGCGCGTCGCTCACGGGGGAGGATCCCGCGCGCGGAACGCGCTGCGGGCAGGGCATGGGCGAGGTGACGAGGCATGGCGGGCGGCTCGAGAACAGCGAGGGCGCGCGCATTATTCGCAACGCGCAGAGGCCGAACAAGGGCGCGTCGAGCTCAGCGCCCGGCGCGGTCCGCTCGCGCGGGGAAGCTGCGGTCCGTCTGGCGCTCCGCGATGCCGCCGCCGACGCGCACTAATCCGTCCGGGCTGCGCGGAAAGCGGCTGCGATCCACCGGCGTCAGCGCCGCGCCACGCGCATCGAAGAGCGCGACCCAGAGGGCGAAGGAGCCCGGTGCCCTCGAGTCGACGAGCCCGCGCAGCGGCAGGAGCACCGTCTCCTCGCGCAGCTCGCCCGCGGACCAAGCGTCGGCGGCGAAGAGCCCTCCGCCGATGGGGCCGTCGATCTGCTGCGCCGCGGTCCCCGCCGTCGCGCGGCGCGCCGCGCGCGGCGCGGCGTCGGGCGCGAGCTCGCGGGTGGCGCGCCAGAGCCAGCGCACGAGCGCGAAGCCATCGCGCGCCCACCGCGGCTCGACCTCGACGCCCACCAGCTCGATCACGCCGCGACCCTCCGCGTCCACGAACGGGAGCTCGAGAGGCTGCCCCAAGGCACCGCGGACCGCGGCGCCCTCCTCGGGCTCGTGGCGACGCGCGAACGGCCACGCTTCGCTCGCGCGGTCGGCGCGCGCGAGGACCCAGAGCTCGTCGAGCTCCTCCTCGTCGGCCGAGGCGGCGAGCGCTCCGACCAGCCGGTAGTGCTCGTTCGCGAGGCGCCAGAGCTCGAGCTGCTCGCGGAACCCGGCAGCGTGGCCGAGCAAGAGGTGCGGGCGCGCGTCGCCGAGCTCGAGCACCGCGAAGCCTCTCCGCTGCAGCTCCCGAGCGAGCCCGGGCGGGCTCGCGGACTCGAAGCGGAGCTCGAGGGCCGGCTCTCCGTCCGAGCCGCGCACGACGCGCAGCGCTCCCGGCGCCGCTCCGAGCTCCGCCCCGAGCGCGCGAGCCTGAGCTGCGCCGTCCACGAGTGCCGCATCCGCCGCGCGGAAGAGCGCCCGCGAGGCAGGGGCGAAGAAGGCGCGCAGCTCGTCGAGCTCTGCGCCGCGAGCACGGGAGCTTCGGTCGAGCGGGATTGGCGGGCGCTGGACCACGAGTCCGGGCCGTTCCTCGAGCGCGACCGCGAAATGGAAGAGGCCGACCACGCGCTCGGGCGGGTCGCCCGGCCAGCGCGCCGAGCGCTCGAGCTCGCGCATCGCGGAAGCGTAGGCGGAGTGGCGCTGGAGCGCGCCGAGCTCGCCTGCGGGCAAGGCGCCGCGGAGCTGCAGCCACGGCCAGGTCGCGGCCAGCGCGCCGAGCAGCGCCGAGGCGAGAGCCCCGCGCCTGCTTTCGGCCAGCGTCGCGATCGGCCAGCTCGAGGCCGCGGCGAGCAAGGGCACGAGCGGGAAGAGCAAGCGCAGCTCCTTCTCGCCTTTCAGCGCCAGCGCGGCGAAGTGGAGCGCGAGCGCGACGCCCAACGCGAAGCACGCGCGGCGCTCCGGCCGCGCGGCGCGAGGGCTGCTCCCGTTCCGCAGCCACGAGCAGGCACCGGCCACCGCGAGTGCGATCCACGGGAGCGGCAGCCAGGCGGGCAGCTCCTGGAGGTACCAGCCGAGGGGCTTGCGCCGAGCGAGCGGCAGACCCTCGCGGATCGCGGGGCCGGCCTCGACGTCGAAGAGCTGCTCGTGCAGCGCGAGTCGCGCTTCCTGCGGCAGCAGCGGATGCGCCAGCGCATAGAGCGGCGGGAGCAGGTTCGCCCGTAGGTATGCCGCGCTCGTGGTCCAGGGCGAGCCGTAGGCGCACGCGTCGGCGAGCCCCGCGAAGAGGAAGGCGCTTCCCGCCAAGCCCACTGCTGCCCAGAGCCGTCGACCGCGCGCACCGGCTCCTGGTGCTGCGGGGAGGAAGAGCGCGAGCGGCGCCAGGAAGACGAGCTGGTACTTCGCCGCGATCGCGAGCCCGAGCAGGGCACCCGCGCCGAGCGCCCCGCGGAGGTGCCTCGCTTGCGCGTGAGCATAGGCGCCGGCCAGCAGCGCGCAGGTGGCAAGCGGCGCGGAGGTGGCCTGCGCTCCCCAGGCCGCGAACACCGGAGAACTCGCGATCATCCAGGCGGCGAGGCGCGCGGCGCGCGGACCGCCGTAGGCCCCTGCGAGCGCCGCGCCGCCCAGCAGCGCTCCTGCGCTGCTGGCCGCGGCGAGCCCTTCGCCGAGAAGGCGCAGCGCGAGCGCGCCGCGCCAGCCGATGGCGTCGAGCGCGAGGCGCAGCCCCGCCAGCAGCAGAGAGAGCAGGGGGCCGCGCGTGGCGTCGCCGCCGAGCTCGAGTCCGCGAGCGAGATCGCTCGCGCGCTCGAGATGCTCGACCGCATCGCCGTTGCGCGCTCCGGCACCTAGCCACAGCACCGCGAACTGGAGTATGCAGGCGCCGAGCAGCGCGCACTGGATCCAGCGGTCGCGGCAGAGCGAGCGCAACGAGGTTCGTGGGGCGGTGATCACGCGGCGAGGGGGGGAGCGCCAGAGCTTGGCCCAGCGCGCCGCCAGGCGCAATCTCGCTCGCGCGCCGCTAGATTCGCCGCGCTCCGAGCGGACCCACCACCATATTTTGTGGTCGGTCCCTCGAAGCAGCCCTTGAACTTGTGGCGGGGGCGCGGGTATACGGAACCGGCGCGCGCTCTTCCGAGGCGCGCTTGCTCGCGCAGCACGAGCGCAGCGCGCAGGCCTCCGAGCCGCGTGGATTTGCGCGGCGCGCAAGCATGCGCGCCCGGCGGAATGCGCGCGGCACGCAGGCATGCGCGCCGGGTGGAATGCGCGCGGCGCGCAGACATGCGCGCCGGGTGGAGTTTGCGCGGCACGCAAGCATGCGCGCCGCGGTGGTGGAACGAGGATCGCCTACATGAAGACCGACCGCCTGCTCTTGGTCGCGATCGTGGCCGTGATGGCCGCGGTCGTTGGCTATCTGTTCTTCAGCGACGAGGCCGCTCCCGGCGGCCGCGGGGACTCCGCCGCGTTGCAGTCCGCCGCGGGCGAGCCGCGCACGACGCTCGGCGCCTTCGAGGAGCAGAAGCGTCTCGAGAAGGCGCGCCAGGGATGCTCCGAGTTCGAGCTGCCGAGCGACTTCAAGGGGCGCAGCGCCGAAGACATCGCGGAGCTGTTCGGACGCCAGCCCTCGATGGCCTCTCGCATCAGCACGGCGAACGGCGTCGCGGATGGATTCCGCGCGGGGCAGAAGGTCTTCGTACCCGCGGATTGGATCGCCGCCCGGCAGACCTCGTCTGGAGCGGGCGGTGCGAATCCGCTCGGAGGCTCGAACCCGCTCGTCAGCGGCGAGACGGTCGCCGCTGCCGACCAGAGCCCTTCGGTCGGCGCGGAAAACAACGGTCGCCCGAGCCCGATCACGTCGCCCGTGGGCGAGCTTCCGAAGGGCGAGCTCGCTCAGGATCCGCCCGTCGCGCGCGACGAGGTCCAGAAGCCGGTCGCACGAGCGAACGACCCGTCCGAGACGCCGCGCCCTTGGAGCAGCTTCCTGATGAAGAAGGTGCCGGTGAGCGGCAGCGGCGCGACGGTCAACCCGACGGAAGCGCGCGCGCGGGAAGCGAGTGCGACGACGAAGCCCACGCCTGGCCAGAGCTATCGCGCGGTGTCGGGCGACACGCTGTGGAAGATCGCCGAGGCCGCGTACGGCAAGGGCTCGCGCTACAAGGAGATCGCGCGCGCGAACGAAGCGCTGGTCGGGGCGGATGGCTCGCTCCTGCGCGCCGGCATGGTGCTGCGCATCCCCTGAGCGCGTAGGCGCCTCGCGAGGAGTCCGCGCGCCCTCCAGGAACACGGAAATGCTGCATGGAACCCCGGCGCCGCGCGCAAGCGCGAGCCGAGCCCCTGCGGCGGTGGAAGCGAAGGCCCTTCGGTCGCCCCTGGGCGATCGGAGGGCCTCGTCTCTTTCTCGCGGCGAGATCGATCTCCGCCGCGGACGCGCGCTCACTTCAGGCCGTAGCGGTCGAGCTTCTTGTAGAGATTCGAGCGCGGCATGCCGATCTGCTCGGCCGTGCGCTGCTTGTTGAAGCCGAACTCCGCGAGCTTGCGGCGCAGGTACTCGGCCTCCGCTGCGGCGCGGAACTCCTCGAAGGTCGCGCACGCGAAGACGTCCTCGCCCGCGGCGCGCGGGCGCTCCTCGGCGAGCTCGCGCACGTCTTGCAGCGAGATCTCGGGGCCGTCGAGCAGCACGACGAGGCGCTCGACCAGGTTGCGTAGCTCACGCACGTTGCCCGGCCAGGGCAGGCTGCGCAGGTGATCGAGCGCGGCGGGCGCGAGACGCTTCACCGCGCATTTCTGCGCGCGGCAGCTCGCGGCGAGGAACTCCTGCGCCAGGATCGAGAGATCCTCCAGTCGCTCTCGCAGCGCGGGTGCGTGGATCGGCACGACGGCGAGCCGATAGTAGAGATCCTCGCGGAAGCTCCCGGCGGCGACCTCGGCCTTCAGATCCCGGTTCGTCGCCGCCACCACGCGCAGGTCGACGGCCACGGTGGCTTCGGCACCGACGGGGGCGATCTCGCCAGACTCCAGCGCGCGCAGCACCTTGGCCTGCGCCTCGGGCGTCATCTCGCCGATCTCGTCGAGGAAGAGCGTGCCGCCGCTCGCGGCCTCGAAGCGGCCGATGCGATCGGCGGTGGCCCCGGTGAACGCGCCGCGGCGATGGCCGAAGAGCTCGCTCTCGACGAGCTCGTCGGGGATCGCCGCGCAGTTCACGGGGATGAACGGGCCGCGCGCGCGCTCGCTGTGCGCGTGGATGCGCCGCGCGATGAGCTCCTTTCCGGTGCCGTTCTCTCCGGTGATGAGCACGCGCGCGTCGGTTCGCGCGACCTTCTCGATGGTCGAGAGAACCCTGCGCATCGCGGGGCTCTCGCCGAGGAGCTGGTGCTCCCGCAGCAGCTCCTCTCGCAGCGAGCGATTCTCTTCCTCCAGGCGCCGGCGCGAGAGGGCGTTCCGCAGCGAGACGACGACGCGCTCGCCGTCGAGGGGCTTCTCCAAGAAGTCGGCCGCTCCGCGTCGCACGGCCTCGACGGCGGTGCGGATGTCGCCGTGGCCGGAGATCATCAGGACCGGGACGCGCGGATGGCGCTCGCGCAGCTCGGGCAGGAGATCTAGCCCGTCGCGCTCGGGCATCTTGATGTCGAGCAGCACCGCGTCGTACGGCGCTTCGGAGAGGCGTGAGAGCGCCTCGCGCGCGCTGGCTGAGGAGCGAACCTCGAAGCCCTCGTAAGCGAGGAGCATGTCGAGTGTGGTGCGGATGTCGCGGTCGTCGTCCACGACGAGGACCACGGGCTTCTTCTTGCTCATCGGCTCCGGGAGCGTTGGACCTTCCCGGCGGTGAACGAGCTCGCCGCCGATCTTCCACCGCGGAGCCGAATGTAGCGCGGCTCCGCCATCGGCGTCGAGCGAGGCCGGCTCAGGTCTTCGTCTTGCCGCGGAGCGCGAGGTCGCCGAGGGAGCGGAGCTCGAGGCGCGCGGCTTTCTCGGTCACCACCAGCTTGCCGCGCGCGGTGACGAAGTTCGAAGCGCCTTCGCTGCCGTGCTGCAGAAGACGAGCGACCTCTCCGAGGTCGACGGGGCTCCCACGCCACTCGACGGTGCAAGGGAACGCGGTCGTCGCCTCGAGCTCGACGACGATGCGCTCGCGCTCGACGCGCACCGCCAGGATCGCGCCGAAGACGGTGCGCGGCTCGCCCTCGGCGTCCGCGCCGGTCGACGCGCGCTCGCGCAGCCGCGCGGCGTCCCGCACGTCGATCCAGCCTTCCGGGCGCGCGAGCTCCTCGGCCGTGTCCCGCAGAGCATCGGCGCGCGCGTTCCACCACGCGAGCATCGCGGTGTAGTCGCGGCCGGCGTCTCCCGGCGCGCGCTCCCCGAAGATGCCGCGGCGCTCGGCGCGAGCGCGCTCCTGCGCGGCGGCGAGCGCCGCGTGGTGCGCCTTCGAGTAGCCGTACTTCGTGAAGTAGGGAGAGAAGCCGGTCTCGACGAGATGCAGGTTCAGGTTGCGCCCTTCGAACCACGCGTAGCAGAGCAGGCGAGCGAAGGTGTCGCGCTCCTCGAGACCGCCCTCGAACTCGAGCTCGATCGTCGCCGGCGCGACGTCCGCGCGAGGCTGGCCCTTCTCGTCGCAGCGCAGGAGCTCCTTCATGTGCGCCGAGGCGGCGCGGCCCAGCCCCGTCACGGGCTTGCTGCCGGGGCCGTTGTCGCGCACTTCCTCCGTGTCCACGCCGAGGAGGCGCAGCTTCTCCAGCTTTCCGGCGCGCAGCACGTGCAGCGTGTCGCCGTCGATCACTCGGGCCAGGGTGGTCGCGACGCGCGGAGCGCTCGACGTCGGCGCCGGCGGATCTTGCGCGAGGGCGGGGAGCGCGCTGGCGATCAGCGCAGCGAGACCCAGGGCGAAGGAAACGGGAGTGCGGAGAAGGACGATCACGGGTGGGCTCCGGAGCGGGGCGGGCAGGGCGCGATTGTTCCGGCTCTCGCGCAGGGCTACAATCCCCGCCTTTTTCTCACCTCCGGAGAACTCCTCGAGGAGGAGGTCCCATGCTGCGCGGAACCCCGGTGTCCCCGGGATTGGTCATCGGTCGAGCCCATCGGATCGAGCGCAAGGACGACGGCCCCGTCCCGGCGCATCGCGTCTCCGTGGAGGAGTCCCATCAGGAGCTCAATCGCTTCCGTGCCGCACTCGACCGTTCGCGCGAGCAGGTGCTCTCGCTGAAGCAGAAGCTGAGCAGCAGCATCGCTCCCGACGATCTGCGCATCCTCGACGTGCACCTCGCCTATCTCAACGATCCGATCTTCGTGACGGACGTCGAGAACCGCGTGATGAACGACCACCTCAACCTGGAGGCGGCGATCGATCGCGTGCTCTGGGACTTCTCGCGCATCCTGAAGCTCGTCGAGAACGAGTACATCCGCGAGCGCGCGCACGATCTCAGCGACGTCGCGCTGCGCGTGCTGCGGAACCTGACCCCGGCTCCCGTCGGCGCCGGCGGCGCGCTGCCTGAGGGCGACATCGTGCTCGTGACGCGCGAGCTCACGGTGACGGACATGTTCCTCGCGCCAGCGGAGCCCGGCGGTGCGCCGCGCGTCGTGTCGGGAGTGATCGCCGAGGAGGGCGGGATCACCTCGCACGCGGCGATCCTCGCGCGCTCGATGGGCATCCCCTGCGTGAGCTCTCTCCGCGACCTCGCCGCGCAGATCGCGGAGGGCGAGGAGATCGTCGTCGACGGCACCGAGGGCATCGTACGCCTCCGCCCCGACGAGGCCGTGAAGGCCGAGTACGCGCAGACGAAGGCCGCGGCGGAGACCGCGCCGCCCGCCGCCGATGAGGAATGGGTCCACCTGCCGATGGAGACGCGCGACGGTACTCCCGTCGAGATCCTCGGCACCTGCGGCAACCTGAACGACGTCGAGCGCTCGATGCGCGGCGGCCTCGCCGGCGTCGGCATGTACCGGACAGAGCTCCTCTTCCTCGTCGATCGGGAGGCCCCAGCCGAGGACGAGCTTACGAAGCACTACGTCTCGGCCGTGGAGCGCGCGCAGGGGAAGCCGGTGAGCTTCCGGCTCCTCGACCTGCAGAGCGACGTGCGTCCGGATCTCCTGCACGGCGGCGAGCGCGAGCCCAATCCGGCGCTCGGCCTGCGCTCGATCCGCGCGCTGGCGCAGCGCCGCGATCTCCTTCGTCTGCAGCTCCGAGCGATCCTGCGGGCCGCACACAATCGCCCGGCGCGCCTGCTGATCCCGTTCGTGCTCGACGTCGGCGACGTGCGCCTCGTGCGCGATCTCGTCCGCGAGGAACGCGAGGACCTTCGCAAGCGCGGCATCCCGTACGCGACGAAGCTCGAGGGCGGCGCCGTGCTCGAGATCCCGGCGGCGTTCCTGGGGGTGCGGCGCTTGATCGACGAGGTCGACTTCCTCGCCATCGGCGTCGACAACTTCATCCAGTACCTGCTCGCCGCGGATCGCAAGAACAAGAGCCTGCGCTCCTACTTCGCGCATCTTCACCCGACGGTGCTGCGCGCGATCACCAAGGTCGCGCAGGTGGCCAGCGGCCAGGACAAGCGCCTCGTCCTCTTCGGGGAGGTCGCGTCGCGGCCGGAGAACCTCCCACTCTTCCTCGGTTGCGGCGTGCGTGCGTTCTCCGTCTCGCCGATCGCGGCGCGCGTCTTCCGCGAGACCGTGCGCACGCTCTCCATCTCCGAAGCGCAGAAGCTGGCGATCGACTACGCGGAGCAGGATTGCATCGATCCGGATGCGATCGCCTCCGCGCTGAAGCATCGCTTCGAATAGCCCGGGCAGGCGCGGCCCTCCGCCGCGCCGCGAATGATCGGATGGAGAGTTTGCGTTGATCCGCTGCGCGTTGGCGAATGTCCGGATGGCCGACAGCTCGCTGGAGCTGCTGCGTCGAGCCGGCTACGCCGTAGAGGCGCCGGCTGGTCGGCTTCTGTCGGCTCGCGACCCCGAACAGCGCATCGAGGTCTTCCTCGCGAAGCGCCCCCATGTGCCGACCTACGTGAGCTACGGCATCGCCGATGTCGGGATCGTGGGTGAGGACGTGCTGCGCGAGAGCTCGCCGGACGTCCTCGAGCTGCTCGATCTTAAGCTCGGCGCCTGCCGGCTCGTGCTCGCCGCGCCGCGCGAGCGCGCGGGGACGCCGCCTCGACCGAGCGCCGAGGGCGCCGTGCGCGTGGCGACCAAGTACCCCGAGATCGCGCGGGCGCACTTCGCGCGGCGCGGCGTCCCGGTCGAGATCGTGCGCCTCTCCGGCTCGATCGAGATCGCGCCCGAGCTGGGCCTCGCGCCGTACGTGCTCGACATCGTCGAAACGGGCAGCACGCTCGAGGCGCACGGGCTCGCCATCGTGGAAGAGGTGCAGCGCTCGACGGCGCGTTTGATCGCCAACCGCGCGCGCTGGGCGCTCGAGCACGCGGCGCTGCGCGGGTTCGCGCGCGCCCTCGAAGAAGCCGTGCGCGCGAGCTCCGCATGAACGCTCCTCCCCCCGCGCTGCTCCGCTGCGTCGATGGCGCGAGCGCGCTGGCGCTCGCCGGCCGGCGCCGTGCCGCGCCGCTCGATCCGGAGCGCAGCCGCGCCGTGCAGGAGATCCTGGAGCGCGTGCAGCGCGGCGGCGACGCGGCGCTGCTCGCCGAGATCGCGCGCATCGAAGGCACGCGCGCCAAACACCTCTCCGAACTCAAGCTCTCGCGCGAGACGCTGGCGCGCGCGGCCGAGCGCATCGACGTGCAGCTCCTCGATGCACTCGAAGGCGTGATCGAGCGCGTGCGACGCTTCCAGACAGCGGTCCTGCCGCAGAGCACCGAGCTCCGCGGAGCGGCGGGCGAGCGGCTGCTGCAGCGCATCGTCCCGCTGCGCCGCGTCGGCGTGTACGTTCCCGGCGGCAAGGCGCTCTATCCCTCGAGCGTGATCATGAACGTGGTGCCGGCGCAATGCGCAGGCGTCGGCTCGATCGCCGTCGTGACGCCGCCTCGCGCGGGGCACGATGGCCAGCCGAAGGTCGCCGACGTGCTGCTGGCGGCGCTCTACCTCTGCGGCGTGGAAGAGGTCTGGACCTTCGGCGGCGCGCAAGCGATCGCCGCCCTCGCGTTCGGCACCGAGAGCTTGGAGGCGGTCGACAAGATCGCCGGACCCGGCAACGCCTGGGTCGCCACGGCGAAGGCGCTCGTCGCCGATCGCGTCGGGATCGACATGATCGCCGGTCCCTCCGAGGTCATGATCCTCGCCGACGACGACGCGGACCCCGATGCCGTCGCCGCCGACCTGCTCGCGCAGGCCGAGCACGACGAGGAGGCCTCCGCCGTCCTCGTCAGCACGGAGCCTGCGTTGGCCGGGCGCCTCTCCGTCCGCCTGGCTGCGCGCCTCGAGGAACTCCCCGAGCCCAATCGCTCGATCGCTCGCGCCTCGCTCCGCGACCACGGCCTGCACGTCGCCGCGCGCTCCGTCGACGAGGCGATCGCGGTGGCCGAGGCCTGGGCTCCGGAGCACTTGGAGCTCTGCCTCCGCGACGCTGCGGCCGTCGCCGAGCGCATCACGCGCGCGGGCGCGGTGTTCGTCGGAGACGCGACGCCCGAAGTGGTCGGGGACTACGTCGCCGGACCCTCGCACACGCTGCCGACGGCGGGCTGCGCGCGCTTCGCCTCCGGCCTCTCCAGCGCCGACTTCGTGCGGCGCATGTCGGTGATCGAGTACGGCTCCGCGGCTCTGCGGCGCGATCGCGCGTGGATCGAGGGCCTCGCCCGCGCGGAAGGGCTGCACGCCCACGCGCGCTCCGCGCGAGCGGGGCGTCGCGAGCGCGGCGGAGAAGGCGCATGAGCAGCGAAGCAGGCGATGCCGCGGCTTACGCCGCGCGGGCCTATCCGGCGTGGGTACGCGCCCAGAAGGCCTATGGCCTCTCCGATCAGGAAGGCCAGGTGAAGCTGAACCAGAACGAGAGCCCGTTCGACCTCCCGCTCGAGCTGAAGCGGGAGATCCTGGAGCAGGTCCTCGCCGAGCCGTGGAATCGCTACCCGGCTCTCCGCGATGCCGAGCTGCACGCCGAGGTCGCAGCGCACTTCGGGGTTCGCGCGGAGCAGCTCCTCATCGGGCCGGGGTCGAACAGCCTCCTCGGAGCCTTGGCCCAGTGCGTCGCGCAGCCCGACGCGGTCGTCGTCGCCGCGCGGCCCTCGTTCGGCCTCTACGGGAGCGCGACCCGCGCCAGCGGCAGCCGGCTCCTCGAAGTCCCGCTCGGCCCGGATCTCCGGCTGGACGTGGCTGGTATGATCTCCGCCGCGCGGGAGAACCGCGCCGCGCTCGTCTTCGCGGCCAACCCGAACAACCCGACCGGCACGGCGGTGCCGACCGCGGCGCTGCTCGAGCTGGTCGCCGAGGCACCGGGGCTCGTGCTCCTCGACGAGGCTTATCTCGAGTTCTCGGGACTGCCCTCGGCGCTCGGCGCGCTCGACCGCCATCCCAACCTGATCGTGCTGCGGACGTTCTCGAAGGCCTTCGGCCTCGCGGGCGTGCGCTGCGGCTGCTTGATGGGCCACCCCGAGGTGCTCGCGCCGATCGATCGGCTCCGCGCACCGTTCGCGATGGGGCCTTTCGTGCGGCATTGCATCCGAGCCATTCTCCGCCAACCCGATCTGCTCAGGCGCACCGTGGAACACATCATCCAAGAGCGCGAGCGCGTGCTCGCTCGCATGTCCTGCATCCCCGGAGTCGTGCCCCGGCCGTCGATGGCGAACTTCGTGCTCTTCGAGGTGCTCGAGCACGAGAAGGTCTACCGCCGCCTGCACCGCCGCGGCATCACCGTGCGCGATGTCTCGAGCTATGACGAGCTGAAGAGCTCGTTGCGCGTCACCATCGGCACGCCCGAGGAGAACGAGGCGTTCCTGAACGCGCTGGCCGAGGCCGTGAAGTGACCTGCCGGTGAGCTCGGCAGCCAGTGAGATAGGCGGAGACGACGTGCGACGAGCGAAGGTGGAACGGAAGACGCGCGAGACGCGCGTCGCGGTGGAGCTGCTGCTCGAGGGCCGCGGCGCGTCGCGGCTGCAGACCGGGATCCCGTTCTTCGATCACATGCTCGATCAGCTCGCGCGCCACGGCGGGCTCGATCTGTGCGTCGAGGCGGAGGGCGATCTGGAGGTCGATCAGCACCACACGGTAGAGGACGTCGGGATCGCGATCGGGCGCGCGCTCCGCGAAGCTCTCGGGGACGGCGCGGGGATCGCGCGCTTCGGGCACGCCTACGCACCGCTCGACGAGGCGCTCTCGCGGGCGGTGATCGATGTCTGCGGGCGCCGGCACCTCGAGTTCGCCGCGGCCTTTCCGCACTCGCGCGCCGGCGGGCTCGATGCGGAGATGGTGCCGCACTTCTTCCGCTCGCTCGCCGACGCGGCAGGCCTGGTCGTGCATCTCCATTGCCTGCATGGGCAGAACGCGCACCACATCGTCGAGAGCCTCTTCAAGGCCTTCGCGCTCGCGCTGCGCGCAGCCATCGCGCGCACGGGCGAGACCGCGCCGCGGTCGACGAAAGGCGCGCTCTCCGAGGACGCGACGTGAGCGCAACCGCAGCCCCGCGCGTCGGGGTGATCGCGAGCCCGTGCGCGAATCTCTTCAGCGTCGCGCGCGCGCTGCGCGCCGTGGGCGCCGAGCCGCAGTGGGTCCGCGAGCCGCGCGATCTCGACGAGCACTCGCATCTCGTGCTGCCCGGCGTCGGCGCCTTCGACGCGGGCGTCGCGGCCTTGGGCGCGGAGCTGATGGACGGCGTGCGACGCTACGCGGCGTCGGGCCGGCAGCTGCTCGGAATCTGCCTGGGCATGCAGCTCCTCTTCGAGCGCAGCGCCGAAGGCGCGCGCATCGGCTTGGGACTCCTGCCGGGCGAAATCCTGCGCTTGCCGGAGGACGCGGCGCACAAGGTTCCGCACATCGGCTGGAACGAGCTGGTCCTCGAGCGCGCGCGTCTCGCGAGCGCAGGTGCCGAGGAGCTCTGGCGCGACGTCGCGGACGGCGCGCACGTCTACTTCGTGCACAGCTTCGCCTACCTCGACGTCGCGGCGCCGTGGGTCGTCGCGCGCGCAGAGCACGGCGTCCCGTTCGCCGCGGCCGTCTCGCGCGGCAACGTGCACGGCGCCCAGTTCCACCCCGAGAAGTCCTCGCGTGTCGGGCTCTCGCTGCTCGCGCGCTTCCTCGCGCTGCGTCCTCTCGCGGCGAGCTGCTGAGCCTCCGTGGAGCTCTATCCCGCGATCGACTTGATGGACGGCTGCGCCGTGCGTCTCGTGCACGGCGAGCGCGCCTCGCGCGTCGTCTACGAGCGCGAGCCGGCGCGCCTCGCGGCGCGCTTTGCAGCCGCAGGCGCGCGGCTCCTGCACGTGGTCGATCTCGACGGTGCGTTCGCCGGGCGACCGCGTCACCGCGACGTGCTGCGCGCGATCGCGCGCGAAGGGGTGCCGTTCGAGCTCGGCGGCGGCTTGCGCACGCTGGCCGACCTCGAGGAGGTCTTCGAGCTCGGCGCAGCTCGCGCGGTCCTCGGCACGATCGCCTTCCGCGAGCCCGAGCTGGTGCGCGGGTGGCTCGCGCGCTACGGCGCGCGCCTCGTCGCGAGCTGCGACGCGAAGCACGGAGAGGTGAAGCTCGAGGGTTGGACCGCGGGCAGCGGGCTGCGCGTGGAAGAGGCCGCCGCTCGCCTCCGCGAGCTCGGCTTCGCCGCGCTCGAGTTCACCGCGATCGAGCGCGATGGAACGCTCGCGCGCCCGGATGTCGCGGCGACGGTCGCGCTGGCGCGCTCGTTCGGCGGGCCGGTCGTCGCCTCGGGCGGCGTGGGCTCGCTGGACGATGTCGCCGCGCTCGCCGCGGTCGGCGGGGGGCTCATCGAGGCGGCGATCGTCGGCAAGGCGCTCTACGAGGGGCGCCTCGACCTCGCGGCGGCACTAGAACTCGCACGTGCGGGCGGTGCCGGATGCTGAAGCGCCGCGTGATCCCGTGCCTCGACGTCGATCGCGGGCGCGTCGTGAAGGGCACCTCGTTCCGCGATCTCGTCGATGCGGGAGATCCGGTGGAGCAGGCGCAGCGCTACGCGGAGGCGGGCGCGGACGAGCTCGTGTTCCTCGATATCAGCGCGACGCACGAAGGGCGCGGCGCGGTCTACGAGGCCATCGCGCGCTGCGCCGAGCGCGTCTTCGTCCCGCTCACGGTCGGCGGCGGCATGCGGAGCTGCGAAGACATCGCGCGCGCGCTCGGCGCCGGAGCCGACAAGGTCGCGATGAACACGGCCGCGGTCGAGCGGCAGGAGCTCATCGCGGAGGGGGCGGCGCGCTTCGGCTCGCAGTGCATCGTCGTCGCCGTCGACGTGCGGCGCATCCAAGGCTCCGAGGAGCCGCGCTGGGAGGTCGTGACGCACGGCGGTCGACGCCGAACCGGCCTCGACGCGCTGCAGTGGCTCGCGCGCGCCGAAGCCCTCGGAGCGGGGGAGTTCCTGCTGACGAGCATGGATCAGGACGGGCAGCGATCGGGCTACGACCTCGCGCTGCACGTCGCCGCGTCGCGCGTGGTGCGCGTACCCGTGATCGCCTCTGGCGGCGCCGGCGAGCCCGCGCACATGGCGGCGGTGCTGCTCGAGGGCGGCGCCGACGCGGTGCTGGCGGCGTCGATCTTCCACTTCGGCGCGTGGACGGTGCGCGGAGTGAAGCGCGAGCTGTTGGCGCGCGGTGTTCCGGTGCGGCTCGAGGCGGAGGATCTAGGAGCAACATGAGCGCGGGATCGAAGGCGACGAATGGTCGGATCCACCTCGCGGACCTGCGCTTCGACGAGCGCGGCCTGGTCCCGGCGATCGCGCGCGACGCGCGCACGGGCGAGGTGCTGATGCTCGCGTGGCAGGATCGAGCGGCGCTCGAGCTCACGCTGCGCGAGCGCGTCGCGTGGTTCTGGTCGCGCTCGCGGCAAGCGCTCTGGAAGAAGGGCGAGAGCTCTGGCGTGGTCCTGCGCGTGGTGGACCTGCGCGTGGATTGCGACGGCGATGCGGTGCTCCTCGACGTCGAGGCCGAAGGGCCCGCGTGCCATCTCGGGCGGCGCTCCTGCTTCGAGGAGCGCCTCGCCGAGGACGCGGAAGCGGAGCGGCGCTATTTCTCGCTCGGCGTCCTGGAGCGTCATTTGCGCGCGCGTGCCGCGGTCGGCGACGGGAGCTCGTACACGCAGCGCCTGCTGAGCGGACCCGAGGACGAGCTCTATCGCAAGATCGGCGAGGAGGCGACGGAGGTGCTGCTCGCCGCGAAGGGCGGTGAGCGCGCGCAGCTCGTCGAGGAAGCCGCCGATCTCGTCTACCACCTGATCGTGACCTTGATGCGGCGCGGGGCGAGCTTCGACGATGTGCAGGCCGTGCTCGCACGGCGCTCCGGCCGATGAGCTCCACCTCTCGAGAGCGCTCGCCGCGCTGCCGCCACTTCGGCGTCTGCGGTGGCTGCGACACGCTCGACCGCGCGTACGAGGAGCAGCTCGAGCGTAAAGGCGCGAGCCTGCGCGCGCTCTTCCAGCCTCTCGCGGGCGAGCTCGTGCGCGAGCTCGCGGTCCGCCCCTCGCCGCAGATCGCGCGCTATCGCAACAAGGCGATCTATCCCGTGCGCCCGGGCGGATCGCTCGGCGTCGTCGCCGGCTTCTACCGCCGCGGCACGCACGAGCTCGTCGACGTGCGCGAGTGCGCGGTGCAGGAGCCGTGCCTGACGCAGGCGCTCAACGCGCTGCGGGAGGCGCTCCACGAGCTGCGCCTCCCGCCCTACGACGAGCGCGACGGCTCCGGCTTCGTGCGCGCTCTCTATGGGCGCGTCGCGACGGGCACCGGCGAGCTGCTGCTCGGCGTCGTCACACGCGGGGGCGAGTTCCCGCGCGGCGCGGAGCTCGCGCGTCGAGCGCAGCGCGCGGCGGAAGGGCTGGCGACCGAGCGCGGCAAGAGCGTGACACTCGCCGGCTTCGTGCGCTCGATCCACGACGAGCCCGGGAACCGTCTGCTCGGCGAGCGCTGCGTCCCTCTGCTCGGTCGCGGCGTGCTGAACGAGCGCTTGGGGCGGCTCCACCTCGAGATCTCGATGGGCTCGTTCTATCAAGTCAACGCGCCCGCGACGATCGAGCTCTACCGCCTGGTGGAGGAGGCCCTGGGCACGGAGCCTCTCGGTCGCGTGGTCGAGGCCTACGCCGGCATCGGCAGCCTCGCGCTCTGGATCGCCCCGCGCGCCCGAGAGCTCTGGACGATCGAGCTCGCCCGCTCGGCCGTCCGGGACGCGCGCCGGAACTTCACCAAGGCCGGCCTCGACCCCTCGAGGATCCTCGAGGGGCGCGTCGAGGAGCGCCTCGCGCAGATCGAAGGCCCGATCGACGCGCTGATCGTCGATCCGCCCCGAGCCGGCCTGTCGCCGGAGGTCCTCCGCGCCGTGCTCGCCCGGGGCCCGCAGCGCCTCGTCTACGTCTCCTGCGATCCGCGAACCCTCCACCGGGACGCCGCGGCGCTCCTCGCCGGAGGCTACCGCCTCTTCGGTCTGGCGGCGGTCGATCTCTTCCCGCACACGACCCACGTGGAAACTCTCGCCACCTTCGTGCGGGAGTCGGCATCAAGCTAGGAGCCCCGGAGCTTCGATGCTCGTAACGGAGCTCCGCGCAGCGTGCGGCGCTCTGCCGAGCAGGGAGCACCGATGCGCATCCGCGATCTACTGAACGAGATGTTGGCCAACAACGCCTCCGACCTTCACATCAAGGTCGGGAGCCCCCCGGGCATCCGCGTGCACGGGGAGTTGCTGCCCATCGAAGGTCTGCCGCCGCTCACCGCGGAGCAGACGCACGTGCTCATCTCGGAGCTCCTCGACGACGAGCTCGACAAGCGCTTCGAGGAGAAGAGGGAGCTCGACTTCTCTCGCCAGCTGGAGGGGCTCGCGCGTTTCCGCGTGAACGTCTTCCATCAGCGCGGCACGCGCGCGGCGGTGTTGCGCGCGATCCCGATCGAGGTGCCGCTGCTCGAGGACATGGGCTTCCCGGATGTCCTGAAGCAGCTCGCGCGCAGGCCCCGTGGCCTCGTGCTCGTCACCGGTCCGACCGGATCGGGCAAGTCGACCACGCTCGCGGCGATGATCGACTACATCAATCGCCACGATCACTCGCACATCCTGACGCTCGAGGATCCGATCGAGTTCATCCACCGCGACAAGCGCTGCTTCGTGAATCAGCGCGAGATCGGCTCCGACAGCCCGAACTTCCTCGCCGCTCTGCGCTCCGCGTTGCGCGAGGACCCGGACATCATCCTCGTCGGCGAAATGCGCGACCTGGAGACGATCGGCCTCGCCATCACGGCGGCCGAAACGGGACACCTGGTCTTCGGCACGCTGCATACGACGAGCGCGATCCAAACGGTCGACCGCATCATCGACGTCTTCCCGCACGAGCAGCAGGCGCAGGTGCGCACGCAGCTCTCGGTGGCGCTGCAGGGCGTCATCTCGCAGACGCTGCTGCCGAAGATCGGCGGGGGCCGCGCGTGCGCGCAGGAGATCATGGTCGCCACCGACGCGGTGCGCGCCTGCATCCGCGAAGGCAAGACGCCGCAGCTCCTGAACGTCCTGCAGACCGGCCTCAAGAACGGCATGCAGACCTTGGAGAGCGCGCTGATCAAGCTCGTCACCGACGGCAAGGTGCTGCCGGAGGACGCGATCGGCATGGCGAACAGTCCCGATCAGGTTCGCGCGGCGTTCTCACGCACGGGCCGTGCTCCGGTGCCGAGCGGGGCGCCGCAGGCCCCGCCGCCTCCGGTCGTGCGTCCCAATCCGACGTTGCGCCCCGTGAACATCCCGTCGGCGGCGCCGCCGACCGATATCCCGCGCTCGGAAGAGGAAACGCGCGTCGACGGCGACGGGCGCACCGCGTTCTCGCCGCTCGACGACTTCGAGCAGTTCCGCCGTCAGCGCAAGACCACCTGAGCCGCGGGCTCTCCCGCCGCGAAGCGATCCGGGCTAGGCTCGGGCGATGGCGAGCGCGCGACGCAGAACCAACGCGAGCAGGGCGTGTCCTCACTGTGGCGCGTCGGTGCCGGCGCGCGCCCGCGCCTGTCGCGAGTGCGGCTCGGATGCGGAGACGGGCTGGCGGGACGAGGAAGAGCTCTTCCTGCAGTCGATCGAGCTCCCGGAGTTCGACGAAGAGGATTACCGGGCGGCGGTGGGGGAGCTCCGCGGCCGACCCGGCGCCTCGACGAGGAAGCCGCGCTGGGTGATCTGGGTCGCCTGGATCCTGCTCGTCGCGCTCGTGCTGCTCTTCGTGCTCGCGGGCTGAAGGACCGCGGCTTCGAGGCGCCTCTGCTCTCCGATCGCCGACGACGCCGATCTCAGTCCTTGCGCTCGTCCTCGGCTGGCCGCGAGTCGGCGACCCCCGCGTTCGGTCGCCCAGGCCGGGCCAAGCCGAGCAGCCACTCGGAGTAGCGCGCCGCTTCTTCGTAGCGGGGCAGCACGTCCGTCGCGAAGTGGCTCTCGATGTCGAGGGTGCTCTTCCGCGCGTCCTCGAGCAGGCGCTCGAAGGTCCGCGCGCGCTCCTCCGAGCTCCCGGTCGCCAGCTCGAGCGCCTCGGGCACTTCCTCGGCGACGATGGGGAAATAGCCCTCCGGCGGCAGCTCGCCGCCCCCTTCCCACCAGCGCCGCACGACGAGGAAGCCAGAGGCGAGCAGCAAACCGCCGGCGAGGCTCCAGAGGAGCAGCACGACGCTCGAGGTCGTCGAGCGCGGGCTTCGGCCGGAGTTCGGCGGGTTTGGCGGCAGGGCCATGCTTCGCGGAGGAGGGGGGGCGGCGCCTTTCCTGGGCCGCGCGGGCGCTGCGGCTCACGTACCTTACGAGATCCCCGGCCGCGGCGCGTCCGCCAAGAGGGGAAAAACGGCGCGCGCGCGCGTCTCCGTCGCGGGGCAGCGGGTGCGGTTGACATCCCCCGCGGTCGAGCTAGCATGCTCCGCTTTTTCGTCTCCGATCCACCTCTCTCCCGAACGCAGGACGCCGACATCCGATGTCGACCCAAGCTCAACTAGCGGCCCCGAGCCAGAAGTGGCTCGATGAGTTCCGCAAACTCCGCAACATCGGCATCATGGCTCACATCGATGCCGGCAAGACCACGGTCACCGAGCGCATCCTGTTTATCACCGGGAAGACCCACAAGATGGGCGAGGTGCACGAAGGCACCGCGACCATGGACTTCCTCGAGGACGAGCGCGAGCGCGGCATCACGATCATGTCCGCTGCCACCACCTGCGAGTGGCGCGAGCATCGCATGAACCTGATCGACACCCCTGGCCACGTGGACTTCACGGCCGAGGTCGAGCGCTCCCTGCGCGTGCTCGACGGTGCGATCGCGGTGTTCGACGGCGTGAACGGGGTCGAGGCCCAGTCGGAGACGGTCTGGCGTCAGGCCGCGCGCTACATCGTCCCGCGCATCTGCTTCATCAACAAGCTCGACCGCGTTGGCGCGAACTTCGACAAGGCCGTCGCCTCCGTGCGCGGCCGTCTGGGCGCGAACGCGGTGCCGGTGCAGCTCCCGATCGGTCTCGAGTCGGAGTTCCGCGGCGTCGTCGACCTGCTGGCGAACAAGGCCTACTACTTCAGCGGCGATCCGGACAAGCAGTCTTCGGAAGAAGGCCCGATCCCCGAGCACATGGCGGACGACATCGCGATGGCGCAGGAAGCGCTGCGCGAAGCGGCCGCCGAGTGCGATGAGGCGCTGCTCGAGCGCTTCGTCGAGGGCGAGGCGATCAGCTCGGACGAGATCCGCGCCGCGCTGCGCAAGGGCACCATCGCGTGCCGCGTGTTCCCGGTGCTCTGCGGCTCCGCTCTGAAGAAGAAGGGCATCCGCATGCTGTTGGACGCGGTCCTGGATTACCTCCCGAGCCCGCTCGATATCCCGCCGGCGCGTGGCAAGGACCCCGACGACGAGTCGAAGGTGATCGAGCGCCCGACGCACCCGGGTGCGCCGGCGACGCTGCTCGCCTTCAAGACCGTCGCCGACCAGAATGGCGATCTCACCTTCCTCCGCGTTTACTCGGGCACGATCCAGTCCGGGGACACGCTCGTCAATCCGCGCACGAGGAAGACCGAGCGATTGGGCCGCCTGATCCGCATGCACGCGAACAAGCGCGAGCAGATCGAGGAGGCGACCGCGGGTGACATCGTGGCGGCGATCGGCATCAAGAACTCCGTGACCGGCGACACGCTCTGCGATCAGCGCAGCCCCGTGGCGCTGGAGAGCATGAAGTTCCCCGAGACGGTGATCTCGTGCTCCATCGCTCCGGCCTCGGGCCAGGACCGGGACAAGCTCAGCGAAGTGCTCGCGCGCTTGATGCGCGAGGACCCGACCTTCCGCGCGCAGACCGATCAGCAGACCGGCGAGCTCGTGATCTCGGGCATGGGTGAGCTGCACCTCGACATCATCACCACGCGCATCCAGCGCGACTTCAAGGTCAAGATCGTGATCGGCCGTCCGGAGGTCGCCTACAAGCAGACCTTCAAGAAGACGAAGGACGTCGAAGGCCGCCACGTGAAGCAGTCGGGTGGCTCGGGTCAGTTCGGCGTCGTGCGCATGAAGATCGGCCCCAGCGAGACCGAAGGGCTCGACTACGTGGACAACGTCGTCGGCGGCTCGGTGCCGCGGCAGTTCATCTCGAGCGTGCAGAAGGGCATCAAGCAGTCGATGGAGCACGGCTTGAAGCTCGGCTATCCGTTCGTGAACGTGCGCGCCGAGCTCTACGACGGCCAGTCGCACGACGTCGACTCGAGCGACATGGCCTTCATCCAGGCCGGTGCGCTCGCGTTCCGCTTGGCCGCCGAAGGCAACGTCACGCTGCTCGAGCCGATGATGAAGCTCGAGGTGCAGGTGCCCGAGGAGTACATCGGCGACGTGGTCGGCGACCTCGGTCAGCGCCGCGCGAACATCTCGGAGATCGAGATGGGCGGGAACATCCGCACGATCAAGGGCACCGTGCCGATCGCGGAGATGTTCCAGTACGTGACGACGCTGCGCAGCATGACGCAGGGCCGCGCGAGCTACTCCATGGAGCCGACCGGCTACACCAACGTGCCGGACAGCCTCGCGCAGAAGATCATGGAAGATCGCCTCGCCAAGCTGGCGGCGCAGAAGTAACTGCTCCGGTGACGCCGCGCGGTGAACGCCGCGATGGAAGGCACGCGAGCCGATCCGCACGCAGCGGATCGGCTCGCGTGCTTTTCGGCGCGGCCGCGAAACGCACGGCGCGCCGCGAGGCTCAGCTCGTCTCGTCGAGCGCGACGCGCACTTCGCCGTCGCGATCGGCGACGCGCTTGCGGAGCTCGGCGAGCAGCTCCCGGCGCTTCTTCTCGCCGGCATCGCGATCGATCGAGCCGGAGACCGCTTGGATCACGGTCTCGAGCTCCTGCTCGGTGAGGAGTCCCTTCCACTTCATCGCGTACTGCGCCGCGTAGCCCAGGATCTGCGCCCAGCGCAAACGCTCGTCCATCGCTTCGATGAGCTCGAGGAGCCGCAGCTCGCCGACGCTGAAGCCGAGCTCGCGCGCGCGCTTGCGCTCTGCCTTGGTCGAGTTTTTCACGGAGATCGGTCAGGCGAGCGCGGAACGCGCCCGATGGGGTAGGACGGAAGGAGGTGGCTCCTTCTCGGGCTCCGAGGGAGGAGCGCAGAGCTTAGCCCGAACACCCCGCGGCGGTCGTGCCTCAAGGAACGACCGGGCGGGAACTCGGAGAGCACGCGCGCCCGAAGGAGAGCCGCGCCTCTTGGCGGCGCCCGCGGCGAAGCCCTCCTAAGGGCTTCATGTGATCCTCTCGGGCTCGACCCTTGCGGTGTGCTAACCGGAATGAGTACCCTCTCACCCGTGGTTGGGTTGTGCAGGGGATCGTTCCGGGTGCCCTCCGGGGTGCGAGGACCGACAGGGTGGTTCGTTCCTCGGAAGCGCGAGCATGGTTGTGACGGCGCAACGCACGAAGGACCAGTTCTTACTGGGCTTCCTCGGCATCCTCAATCGGGCCGTTCAGGTGCCCTGGCACGACGTGGTGGGGCACTTGCAGCACCGCTTCCCGCGGGTGCGTGTGCTCGCCGCGCAGGCGAGCCTCGGCTCCGATGGGCACGTCCTGGGCTGGGAGACCTGGGACTCCGCGGCCATGGGCCGCGCCAGCGCCGCCGCGCACGATGGCGTCGGAGCGGACGGCGTCGCCT
The DNA here is from genome assembly GCA_016719295.1 of Planctomycetota bacterium. Lineage (GTDB taxonomy): Bacteria > Planctomycetota > UBA1135 > UBA1135 > JADKAF01 > JADKAF01. Next base: position 1,856,840 of record JADKAF010000001.1, on the reverse strand, counting down.
ATGACGAGGCGATGGCCGCGGCCGATCCGCTGCTGCGCGCACGCGCGGCCGGGCCTGGCATCTTCCGCCCCGAGACGATCCTCTCGCACGAGGAGCTCTCCTCGCGTTTGGTGCATCGCCGCCTGCTCCAGCCCGGCGGGCTTCAGCACGGCATCGTGCTCTACCTCGGTACGGATCGCATCGTCGATGGCGTGCTGCAGCTCTGGCGCACCGCCGACCAAGGGGCGTGGAGCGCCGAGGAGTTCGAAGCGCTGCGCGAGCTGATCGACCCGCTCTGCGATGCGATCGCTCGCGATCGCGACCACCGCGCGGCGCTCGAAGGACAGCTCACCACGCTGCTTGATGCGCTCGACGCCGGAGCGATCTGCGTCGACGGCAAGGGCGACGTCCTGCATTCGAATCCGCACGCTCCCGCCGTGGAGAACGGGGCCTCCGGCGACGGCCAGGCTCGCCTGCCGCGCGAGCTCGAGTCCGGAGTGCTCGGCTTCCTCGGCTCGCAGGTGAAGGAGCGCGTCCGGGAGCTCGAGGTGCAGCTCGCGCAGGAGCGCATGAGCTGCGTCGTGCATCGCCTCTCCAATCAGCGCGGGCGCCATCCGGCGGCGCTGGTGCTCTTCCCCTCGGCCCCGCAGCCGAACCGCATCCAGGAGCTGCGGCGGCAGTTCGGCCTCACGCCGCGCGAAGGCGATGTGCTGGTGGCGGTGATCCGGGGTCATCGCAACGCCGAGATCGCTTCGAAGCTGAGCCTCTCCGAGTACACCGTGAAGGGGCACTTGAAGCGCATCTTCCAGAAGCTCGGCGTGCGCAGCCGCTCGGGAGCCGTCGCCAAGGTGATGGGGCTCGAGATGGCTCTCGACGATCCTCGCGGCGAGTAGCGCGCTCGCGCGCTACGGATCGCTCTTGCGGCGGCCGCGCAGCCCTTGGCTCGCGGCCGCGGGCATTTCCGGACCGGCGCGCGAACGATCCTGGCGCTCGCCCGGACCCGCTGCTCGCGTGCCCGCACGCGCGGGCGAGCGCTCCCTCGCGGCGGGCCTACGCGACGGATTCGGGCCCGTTCTCGCGGCGCGGGCGCGCGTGCTCGCGGCGGCTCCGCGCTCTCGGTGGACGAGCGGTCCGCTGGAAAAGCATTCTCGACGCGACGGCACGAAGAGTATCCTCGGCGCCCTTCGCCGCTCGCCGTCCGCTTCGCGCGCTCCCACTTTCCGCCAGCTCTCCGCCCTTTGGAGCTCGCGGGCCGTGATGCGCGGGGGCTCGCGCGCGCGGCGCTCCGCCCGCCCGCTCCGCCGATGGCGCGAGCCGGCGCGGCGTCTCCGCCGCCAAGGTGTCTCGCGATGGCCTCCGCTTCCGTCCTCGCCCGCCTGCAGATCGAACTCAAGCACGACCGCGAAGGTCTCGCCCGCTGCGTAGCGCTGCTCGAAGGCGGTGCGCCGCCCTCGTTCCTCGCTCGCTATCGCCGTCCCGAGACCTGCGGTCTCGACGAGCCCGCGATCCTCGCGCTCGCAGCGCGCCTGGAGCAGCTCGTGGAGGTGGAGCGACGGCGCGCGACGATCTTGCGCAGCTTGGAGCAGCTCGGTCGCTGCACGCCGGCCCTGCGCGCACGACTCGAGACGACCTTCGATCGCGCGAAGCTGGAGGATCTCTATCGCCCGCATCGCCCGAAGAAGAAGACGCGCTGCGCTCTCGCGCTCGCCGCGGGGCTGGCGCCGCTCGCGGAGGCCGTAGCCACCGGCAGCGTTCCCGAAGGCGAGCTCCACGCGCGTGCCACCGCGGCGGTGAAGCCCGAAGCCGGCTTCGCCGATGCGGCGGCCGTCCTCGACGGTGTCGCGCACATCGTCGGCGAGTGGGTCGCCGATGATCCGTACGTTCGCCAGCACGTACGCGACGTGCTGCGCAAGCGCGGGCGCCTGCGTGTGCATCCGATCGAAGGTGCCAAGGGCGCCGAGCGTCATCGCGCCGTCGCCCAGATCGACGAGCCTCTGCTCCGCGTCGCGCCGCATCGCTACTTGCTGGTGCGCCGCGGCGAGCGCGAGAAGGCGCTGCGCGCGGAGATCGCGATGGATCCCGAGGAGATCCTGAGCTGGATCGATGCGCGCTATCTCGATGGAGCTCGCGCGGCGAATCCTCGTCGACGTGGCGCGCGCAAGTCCGCGCGCGGGGGCGCTGCCGCGAACGAAGGCGGAGCTCCGGCGGTCGCCGAGGGCGCGGAGGAGCACGACGAAGCGCCGGAAGGTGCGGAGGCGGCAGAGCACGAGGCGCCGATCGACGAAGGGAGCTTCGACGGTTTCCGCGAAGCCCCCTACGAAGTCGAGATCCCGGAGGGCGAGCCTGCGCCCGAGGGCGACGATGCGGCAGCGGCCGCTGCCGCCGCCAGTGCTGCCGCCGCCAGCGCTGACGCCGAGGACGCTGCGGCGGGCGACGGTGGCGATGAGGACGCCGGCGCCGAGGACGAGAGCGCCGCGCATTCGGCGGTCGATGATCACCCCGCGGCCGAGGATGCAGCGAGCGAGGACGCCGTGGTCGAGGATCACGTCGACGCCATCGCCGCGCCCCCGCACCCCGCGGCTCCCGCCGCTCCGCTGCAAGGCTAACCGCGCGAGCTGGTGCGCACCGCGATCCGCGCGGCGTTCACGCGTTGGATCCTCGGCTCCTGCGAGGAAGACGTGCGCCTCGACATGAAGCAGCGCTGCGAGCAGGAGATCCTGCGCGGCTACCAGCGCTCGCTTCGCAGCTTGCTGCTCGCGCCCTGCGCAGGGCGCGTGGTCGTGCTCGGCTTCGATCCCGCCGCGCGCGGCGCTTGGCGCTACGCCATCGCCGACGCCTCGGGCGCGTTCGTCGCCGAGGGCTCCGTGCAGTCGGGCACCGAGGATGCCGCGGTGGCCTCGCGCGAGACGCTGTTCCGCGATCTCGAGCAGCACGCGGTGCGCATGATCGCCGTCGGCAACGGCGAGACCTCGCGCAAGATCGCTCGCGCCCTGCGCGGATGGCTCGCGGAAAAGGGCTCGCGCGTTCCGCTCGCGATCACCGTCGAGGCCGGCGCCGGCGAGTACGCCGCGTCGGCGCGCGGGCGCGCCGAGCACGCGCAGCTCGATCCCGCGGTGCGCGCCGCGCTCGGCGTGGCGCGTCGCGCGCAGGATCCGCTGGCCGAGGTGGCGAAGGTCGACTGGCGTCACCTCGGGCTCGGCCCGCTGCAGTCCGAGGTCGGCAAGGGCCGTCTGCAGCGCGCGCTCGAGGAGACGATGCGCACGGTCGTCGCCCAAGTCGGCGTCGATCTCGCGCACGCGCCCGCGGCGCTGCTGCAGTACGCGCCTGGCTTCGATGCCGACAAGGCTCGCGCGATCGTCGCGGAGCGCGAGAAGCGCGGCGGATTCCGCAAGCGCAGGGACCTCCTCGAGGTCGCCGGCGTGGACGCGGCCAGCTTCACCTACGCGGAGGGCTTCCTCCGGCTCGAGAGCGGCGAGGACCCGCTCGATCGCACGCACCTGCTGGAGGAGCATCGCCCGCTGGCGGAGGCGCTCGCCGCCGCGGTCGGTCGTCCGCTCGCGGAGCTCGTGGGACAGCGCGGCGCGTTCGCTGGCGTGGACCTCGGGGCCGTCGCCAGCGCGCTGCCCAGCGCGGACCCGGTGACGCTCGATCGCCTGGAGAACGTGCGCCGCGAGCTCGAGCATCTCTCGCGGGACACGCGCGCGCGCCGGCGCTGGCCGCGCGCCGAGTTCGTGCCCGCCGCGGGGACGACGCTCGAGGCCGGACAGGAAGTCGAGGGCGTCTGCACCAACGTGACGAGCTTCGGCATCTTCCTCGACCTCGGGCTCGAGCAAGACGGCCTCGTTCACATCACCGAGATGGGCGGTCGCTTCGTGCGCCATCCGCAGGACCTCGCGCATGTCGGCGATGTGCTGCGCGCACGCGTCCTGCAGATCGACGGCGAGCGCGGGCGCGTCGCGCTGACGCTGCGTCCGCCGCAGCGCGAGCACGCGCCGCGCGGCGCCGCTGCTCGTGGCGAAAACCGCCCGCCGCGGCCCGAGCGCGGCGGCGAGGGGCGACCGCCGCGGGAGCCCCGCGGGGAGCGCCGTGAAGGCGCGAGCGCCGAGCGTCCCGCGGGCGGCGAGCGCCCGCCGCGAGGCGAGCGGCCCGATCGCGGCGAGCGCCGTGATCGACGCGAGCCCGAGGGCAACGTGCGCGCCGCGGTCTCGCGGCGCGACGGGCTCGGCGGCGGTCGAGGCGAGGGTCGCGGCGGCGGCGGTCGGGGCCGAGGCGGTCCCGGCGGCTTCTCGCGCGGCGGACCGCGCGGCGAAGGCCGCGGAGCGGAGGATCGCCGCGGCGGAGGCCGGGGTGATCGCGAGGACTTCGGCGCCGCGGCGAAGCCGCCGCGCGCGCGGGATCTCGGCTGGAATCCGTTCCGCTCGTTCTTCGGCAAGGGCGAAGGCGGCGCTGGCGAAGAGCAACCGACGGAGCAGCCGACGAAGAGCGAAGGCCAGGCGAAGCACGCCGAGAAGCCGCCGCAGGCGACCCCGCCGCCGGCCGAGGGGATCCCTCCGCTCATCGTCGATGACAGCGGCAGCGGCTCGTTCTGAGCTGGGCAGGGGCTCCGCGCGTCCGACGGGCTCGCGGGGCTCTCAGACGCCGCGGCGGAGCTTGCGGTCGAGCCAGCGGTAGAAGCGCGAGCCTTCGGAGAGCTTGCGCTCGGAGCGGGCGCCGAGGTACTGCGCGAGATTCTCGAAGAAGGCGTAGGGGATCGCCTGAGCCTTCGCGCGCACGCGCGCCCCGAACGGCAAGCCGAGCTCGGAGAGGATGCGGAGATAGAGCGCGCGCTGATGCCGGAACGCGCGCCAGAGCCCGTCGCGGGTCGGGATCGTGTGCACGCCGAAGAGCTCCTTCAGATTCGCGTGGTCGGCGTAGATGCGCCGGAACTCGTACCACGTCGAGAGCTCGTGCGAGTGGATGACGACGGCGCTCGGTTCGAAGACCACGCGCTCGCCGGCGAGCAGCACGCGCTTGCACCAAGCCACGTCCTCGCCGAACTTCCGCTCCTCGAAGGGGAAGCGCTCCCACGCGCTGCGGCGCACCGCGGATGAGACGTCGTCGAAGGCGCAGCGCGCGAGGCGCTCGAGCGGGGCGAGGCGCTCGTACTCCTCGCGCGAGGAGAGCTCCTGCACCACGCGCTGCAAGCGGCCCGCGTTCCACTGCTCGAGCCGCCACCTGATGAGCGGCGAGCAATCGGGGCGCGGGACCTGGCGTGCATAGGCGCCGGCGACGCGCGGATCCTCGAACGCTGAGACGAGCGCGGAGAGCCAGCGCTCGTCCTGCGGCTCGGCGTCCTGCGTCAGAAGCGCGATGACCTCGCCGCTGGAGGCCGCGATGGCGAGGTTCCTCGCCTTCCCGTGATTGAACTCGCGCTTGGCGATGCGCAGCATTTTCGCGCCGGAGCGCTCCGCGGCCTCGGCCGTGCCGTCGGTGCTGCCGCTGTCGATCACGACGAGCTCGGCGCGCGGCTCGTAGTCTTGGCGCGCGATCTGCGCGAGCACGCCCAAGAACTCCGTCCCGCCGTTCAGCGTGGGGATGCAGATCGAGACGCGCGGACGATAGGCGCCGCTGCCTCTGTCGTCGCTTCCCACGCGCTCAGCTCCTGGCGCGCTCGCCGAGTCGCGCGAGCAGCTTCTGCGCCATGGTCCGAGCGCGCTCCACGCATTGATCCGAGTTCAGGTACTCGAAGCGACCGAAGCGCCCGAAGGTCTCGAGGCCGAGGCCTTCGATGGCCGCGAGCGCGCGATCGCGATGGCGGTCGAAGTCGTGGTCGAACACGACGTACGCGTAGGGCTGCGTGGTGACGTCGGTGAAGAGCACTTCTTCGCGGCGGAGGATGCCTGCGCGCTCCAGGCCGCGCAGGAGCTCGTCCACGAGCTGCGCGTCGTGCCGTGGCGCCTCCTCCTTCGGGAAGGTGATCTCCGCCATCAGCGAAGAGCAGCCCTTCGGCGCGTTGGAGGGCGCGTAGTTCGAGAAGTAGGTGACGCGATTCGCGGGCCCTTGATCAGCGAAGGGCAGGTAGATCCACGAGCGCGGCTCCAAGTGCGGGCGCTTCAGCGCGATCAGGATCGACGAGAGCCCGAGCCAGCGCAGCGAGCGCACTGCCTGCTTCGCGTCCTCCGGCAACGCCGGCACGACCTCGATCAGCCGCTGCAGCGGCAGCGTGTTCACCACGCGATCGAAGCGCTCGCCGTTCACCAGGAAGCCGTCGCCCGAGCGCTCGACCCGCTGCACCGGGGTGGAGAGACGCAGCCGCTCAGCGCAGCGCTTCGCGAAGCCGTCGGTGATCGACTGGAACCCGCCATGGGCGGGGTAATCGAAGACCGCCTGGTGCGTGTAGCCCTCGGTCGAGACCTGGCAGGCGGCCTTGATGATGTCTTCGATGGGCGCGTCGGGGACGCGACCCGCGACCCAGTTCGAGGAGATCTCGCGGAGCGGATAGCACCAGATCTTCTCGTTGTAGGGATCCATGAAGTGGCGCGCGATGCCGTCGCCGAAGCGCCAGCGCACCCATTCGTCGAAGCGCCGCGGCGCCGTCCCGTCGCTCTTGCGCTGCTCGGCCGCGCGCAGATAGCCGGAGAGGCACTCGAAGCGCGCTTGTGGCGGCAGATCGCCGATCCCGTTCTCGAAGGGATACTTCACCCACTGGTCATGCCAGCGGATGGCCGTGCGGCGCTCGCTGCGCACGACGCCGCCGACCTCGGCGCACATCGAGCGCATGAGCTCCCAGACCTCGCGGTCCTTCGAGAAGAGGATATGCCCGCCCGCGAGGTCGTAGGTGAAGCCTTCGCGCTGCTTCGAGCGGCAGAGCCCACCCGGGACCGACGCGGCTTCGAAGATCGCGAACTCCGTCCGCCCGTCCGCCGCCAGGTAGTGCCCCAAGGCGAGGCCTGAAACCCCGCCGCCCAGAATCGCGATCCGCACCGCCGCCTCCTCGAGCCCCGCACCCGCGGAGCCAAGGCGCGGAGTATAGGCGCCGCGCTGCACCTCTCCGAGCGCCCGTCGAAGGCGGATCGCTCGGCTAGGGGCTCGGGCCACCTCGCGCCACGCTCCCTAGGTCGGCAGGTCGCAGGTCGGAGCTGTTGCCCTGGCTCGCGGGAGCTCTCCCGCCGCGGGCTCCGAGAGTGAGCAAGGATTGGCTCCGCCATCGCGGCAGCGCCGTTAGGCGCTGCGCCAGCAGGCCTCTCGGCAGCGCGGTGAGGCGCGGCGCCGACAGGCCTCATCGGAGAGGCGGTCGCAACGATCCTCGCTCAGCCTCTCAGTGCTCGCTGCCGCCGGTGACTTGCTGCGTCGAGCTCGTGATCGACTCCTCGCGGACTTCCTTGCCGTTCTCGACGACGTGACGGACCTCGGTCTTCACGGTGCGCACGATCTTGATGACGAGCGCGCTCTGCTCCTCGGAGGCCACGGCGCCGCCGACGTAGGCGTGCTTCACGAGCATCGCCCGATGCACGCGATCGAGCACCGAAGGGTCGGTCTCGCCGCAGGCGCGCAGGCTCTCTGCGATGCGCTCCTCCGCGAGGCGCACCGGCGACGGCGGCACGGCCTCGACGAACGAGACCGGCAGCGCGGCGAAGGGATCGGCGCTGCCGAGCAGGCGGCTCGGCACGAGCTCGCCGCCCGAGCTCTCGAGCTCGTGCGACAGGCGGCGCACGAAGGCGATCACCTCGGCGAGCTCGTCGTTCTGCGGCGCTCCGGTGCTCGCGAGCTGGTCGTAGATCGCGACTTGCGACGGCAGGTCGAAGCAGGAGAGCTGCGCCGAGAGCAGCGGGCGGCGCACCTGCGGATCGAGCTGGTCGAAGCTGCTCAGATCGCTCCAGAGCGAGCGTGCCGAGCGCACGAAGTGCTCCGGTTGGAAACCCCGCTCGCGGTAGGGCTGCAGGATCCCCTGATCGATCTCGCGCACGCGCGGCTCGCGCGAGCGCTCGGGCGTCTGCGCAAGCTCTCCCGGTGTCGGGCGGAGCGCCGACGACTCGTTGATGAGCTGATCGGCGAAGCGATCGCGCTCGATGCGCAGACCGACGATGAGCTCCTCGGTCTCGCCCCGCTCGTCCATTCGGCCGAGTCGATAGCCCGCGAGGAGCGCCGCGGAGCAGGAAGCGACGAGCACGGCGGCGGCGGCGATGCCGCGCCACGGCAGGCGGAGCACCGCGCGCTCCCGCGCGGGAGCGAGGGGTGCTTCGTCGAGGTGGAGATGGGCGAGCGTTTGCTGTCGACGCTCGGAGACCGTGCGGCGCACGCGGCGCGCGAGGTCGGCCGGGACCTCGGCGCGCGGCAACGCACGCGCGAGCGTCGAGAGGCGCTGCAGGGAGCGGTAGGTTTCCAAGCAGTCACCGCACTCCTTCAGGTGCGCGTGAACGCGAGCGCGGGAGGAGGCGCTCAGACGACCGTCGAGATAGCGCGAAGCCAAGGCTCGAACGGCGGAGCAGGGATTCGAGGGCGCGGGGGCGTTCATGACTCTTGCTCCTCCGAGACATCGCCTTCCGGCGAGGTGGACGAAGGGAGGCTGCCTTCGCGGAATGGATCGAGGTAGGTGGCGAGGAGCTTCCGGAGCTGCAGGCGCGCGCGATGCAGGCGCGTCGAGACGGTCTTCGGGCTGGCATCGACCACTTCGGCGATCTCCTCGTAGGCGAGGCCCTCGACTTCGCGCAGCACGAAGACGGTGCGGAAGATCTCGGGCAGGCGCCTCAGCGCGCGCTCGAAGTGCTCCGCGAACTCGACTTCGACCAAGCCCTGCAGCGGCGAGCTCGCCGCGCGGTGACGGATCGACTGGCGCTCGGTCTCGACGGCGCGTTCCTCCAAGCTGTCCCGGAGCTTGCGCTGCGTCGATTGCCGACGCAGGAGATCGACGGCCAGGTTGCGCGCGATGCGGAAGACCCACACCTGGAACGCGAAGCGCGGATCGTAGGTGCCGGAGCTCTCGAAGACGCGCACGAACACCTCTTGCGTGAGGTCGTCCGCCCAGCTTCCGTCGCGCGTCACGTGGCCCAGGTAGGTGCGCACGCGGCCGCCGTAGCGATCGATGAGCGGCATGAGGGCGCGATCCTCGCCGTGGACGAGGAGCTGCATCAGCTCCGCGTCGCTCAAGGCCTCGAAGTCGACGCGCGGTGGCGCGCTGAGCTCGGGCGATGGCACGCGGCGGAAGGGCAAGGCCATGGGAGTCTGCTGGGGTCCTTGCAGAGCCTAGCGGATGGCGCCGTAGGCGGGGGTAGCGCTCGAGCGAGCCGGAGCGGGGGCGGGCTTCGCATCGGGCGAACGCGGGGGCAGGGGCTTCGCCGGCATCGGCTCTCCGACGCGGAAACGGCCGCTGCCGTCGGGCAGCACCCTTCGGGATCCCACTTCGCCGTCCTTCGAGCGATCGCCGTCGCTCGTGTCGCGCTTCGCGGAGTCGGACGAGGAGCTGGAGCCATCGGAGCTGTCGGACCCGCTGGAGCTGGAATCCGCCTTGGCTTCGGCGCGCGCCTCGGCGCGTGCTTCCGCGCGTCCCGGCAGGGGCCGGCTGCCGGCGCCACCAGGCGGCAGCGAAGCTCCGCCCGACGGGCGGACCGGGACTCCGTCGCGCAGCTCCTCGTCGACGATGGTCTCGCCGTTCACGACCACGACGCGGCGGACGTGGGTGGAGCGGGCGGAGCTCTTCTCGACCTTCGGCGGCTCGCCGAAGCCGGGAGGCAATTCGTCGAAGCCGGGAGGGAGCTCGCCGAGCCCGGGCGGCAGCTCCCCGAAGCCCTCGCGCTCGAGGCTGCGGCGCAGCTCCTCCAGGAGCTTCTCGGGGTCGCAGGTCCCGTTGCGCCCTGCCTCTCCCAGCACGCGCTCGAGCGCGGGGTCCGGGGTGCCCTCTTCCTCGACCACTTCGCCATCCTTCACGACGCGCCGCCGGGTCTTGCTCTCGCCACCGGAGCTCCGGCTGGTGCGGGACTCGACGCGGCCATCGCGGCGCTCGAGCTCGCCTCGGGGCGCCGGGTCTTGCGGGGCGGCGAAGGCCGTGCCCGCGAGCAGGGCGAAGGTCGTCAGAGCGATCGGAAAGTGGTGCGGCATCGCAGCGTGCTCCAGCGCGAGGTCCGAGGGAGGTTCGAGCGCTCCTACGGATGGGCAGGTGCACGCGCTCCCCGCGCGTGCCATTTTAGGTCGCATGAGCTCCACCCTCCTGCATCTCGAGTGCTCCGAGACGGGCCGGGCGTTTCCCTGGCAGCAGCTGGCGACCGTTTCTCCGGCGAGCGGACGGCCGCTGCTCGCGCGCTACGACCTCGAGCGCGCGAAGTCCGCGCTCGGACCCGCACCTTGGCGCGAGCGCGCCCCCGGCCTCTGGCGTTTCCCCCGAGCTGCTTCCGCCGCCGGGACCGAGCGGTCCGGTCTCGCTCGGGGAAGGCGCGACGCCGATGCTGCCCATGGAGCGCCTCGCTCGACGCGCCGGGGTGAAGGCCTGCTGGTGCAAGGACGAGTCCTTCAATCCGACGGGCTCGTTCAAGGCCCGCGGGATGTCCGTCGCCGTCACCATGGCCGCCGCTCTCGGCGCCCGCGAGCTCTACGTGCCCACCGCGGGGAACGCCGGCGGCGCGCTCGCGGCCTACGCCGCCCGCGCGGGGCTCCCTTGCGCCGTCGCGATGCCCGAGGACAGCCCGAGCGCGAATCGCCTCGAGGTGCGCGCCCTCGCCACCGAGAGCTTCGAGGTGCCGGGACTGATCGGCGACGCCGGGCGCTTCCTCCGGGAGCGCTACGCCGGACGCGAAGGGGTCTTCGATCTCTCCACGCTGAAGGAGCCCTATCGCCTCGAGGGCAAGAAGACGATGGGCTACGACCTGCTCCTCGAGCTCGGCTCTCTGCCGGACGTCGTCGTGTATCCCGCGGGCGGCGGAACGGGGCTGATCGGGATGTGGAAGGCCTTCGACGAGATGCAGGCCCTGGGCTGGATCGATGCTCGCCGGCCGCGCCTCGTCGCCGTTCAGATGGAGAGCTGCGCGCCGGTCGTAGAGGGCTTCCTCGCCGGACGCGACGAAGGCGTGCCGCCGCTCGCGCCGCGCACCTTGGCCTCGGGGCTCCGCGTTCCGACGCCGCTCGGTGACCGGCTGATGCTGCGCGCGATCCGCGCGACCTGCGGCACGGCGCTCGCCGTCTCCGACGATGAGATGCTGCACGCTCTGCGCGAGGTCGCGCGCCTCGAAGGGCTGCTGCTCTGCCCGGAAGGGGCCGCGGCTTGGGCGGCGGTGCTCCGCTTGCGCGAGGAAGGCTGGCTGGAGGGCAACGAGCGCCTGGTGTTCTTCAACACCGGCTCCGCCCTGAAGTACCCCGAGGTGCTCGCCCTCGTGCGTCCGCCCGATGCCGGGCGCCCGCTGCGCCTCGTCGGGGATCAAGAGGCCTGAGCGCCTCGCGTTCGCTCCGGAGACCTCGCAAGGCATGAAAAAGGCCCGGCGCTGCCGGGCCCGGTGGGGCGCGCGTGCCGCCAGGGCGCGCACGTCGCGCTCGATCGCCGGTGGGACCGGCCCCGAGCGCTGCTCGTGGGTCGCGCTAGGCGGCCGGCGAGTCCACCGGGCGGGGCAAGCGCCGCACCATCGCCGAGCTCAGCTCGACGCCAGAGGCCTTCAGGTGGCGACGGATCACGTTCGCCACATAGGCCTCGGCGGCTTGAGTCGGCTGGTAGGACTGCATCGGAGACATGACTTCAGAATCCTCGCGGAAGCTTGGGTCGCACGGGGGAGCTCGGTCGCTCGGGCCGCCTTCACGAGCGGCGGCGGGAACTTCGAGCTCCGGCGTGCACGGCCGGGAGGGAAAAGGAACGCTCGTTCCGAGACCGAGGGGGCCGCGGAACGGCGACCCCAAATGTAGCCCGGTTTCGGCGCGGTGGCGTCCAGGCGGTCCAGAACGCCGAGCGCTGTTGCGCCGGACTGGAGAGCGCCCAAAATCCTCCCGCCGCCCTTGGGGCTCGCGCACGGCGAGGCCCTTTGGGTCACCTGCTATCGTCCGAGCTAGCGCTGCCTCACGAGCTTCTCGAGGGAGATTTCTCGCTCGCGGAGTGCCGGCGCGATCTCGCCCAACCAACGCCGACCATCTTCCGGATAGCCCGCGGTGGGGCGCACGGTCGGCGCCAGGCGGCCGAACCACGCGTTGAAGGTGTCCATCGCGAGCTCGCGCAGGTACTTCGCGACCAGGGAGGCCAGCGCGACGGGGAAGCTCGCGGCCTCGGCGCGCGGCTCCAGCCGGATCCGCGCCTCGCGCTCGCTCGCGCGCTCGCGCAGCAGGTACTCCGACCGGCCGCCGACCTCGCGCGCTCGAAGCAGCTCCCAGCCGGGCAGCAGCGCCTCGAAGCGCTCGCCGTAGAAGCGCCGCCCGCCTTGGCGATCGATGCGGATCTCGAAGCGCTGGGGCTCGGGATCGACGAGCGTCTCCGCCACCAAGCCGCCCACGCTCTCCCAGGCTGCATCGGCCTTGTTCTGGCAGCGCTCCAGGGCGGCATTGAACGCGCGCTCGGGGACGCAGCGCGCGCTGGCGCCGACCCAGCGCAGCCCCGGCGAGCCCGCGCCCGCTTCGAGCTCCGCCCGCGCCGCGTCGAGCTCGGCCCGGGTGGCGAAGCGGGGGATCCTGGCCGCGAGCTCCGCGTACCACGGCGCTCCGGCGGCGAGCTCGGCCGGCTCGATCCCGGCTCGCCGCAGCGCGCCCGCGGCATCGAGGCCGAGGAGCGGACCCTCCGGGGAGCCGCAGCAGAGCGCCGCGAGGGCCGCCGCCTCGCCGCGCGCGGCGCCGCGCGGCCCGCGGAAGACGAGCTTCGAATCGGCGACGATCAAGGCGCGGCTCGCGCCTTCGAACGCGCGCTTCCACGCGGCGGGCAAGGGGTGCCGCCTGAGAGGCGCGATCGAAGCGCACCGCGGCGGCGCAGAACGGACCCAGGATCGGGCCGAGCCCCGCTTCGTCGATGCCCACGCAGCGCAGGGCCCCGGCAGGGAAAGTCTTTCGCGCGCTCACTCCGGAGTCTCCGCCGACCGATCCCTCGAACGGCGCTCTACCGCAGCGAGGCGGCAAACCATGGTGCAGATCCTGCTCGTCATCGACGATCCGCTCGTCCGCGACCAAATCCTCGTCGGCACGAAGCACGTGCGCGGCGTGAAGACCGAAGCCGTCGAGGAGACCTCGGCCCTGGAGTGGATCCGCCAAGGCTCCGCGGACTGCGTCTTCCTCGAGCACAACGCCGGACAGGACCCTGCGATGGAGCGCCTGCGCGAGTTCCGCGAGCTCGGTCCGGAAGTGGAGTTCGTCATCGTGAGCGATGCGCGCACCGCGAAGCAACTGCAGAAGGAGCGCGGCGACTCGGGCGTGGACACCGTGCTCGCGACGCCCCTCACCGCGGACGCGTTCTTCCGCTTGGTCGGACGCCTCGTCCCGCGCTTGAAGCGGAAGAAGCAGCGCCTCGGCGCCTGACCCGGCGCGGCGCTCGTGGAGAGCGCGGCGGTCCAACGCTAAGATCTCGGGCCCTCCGTCACGAGAGCCCGATGTCGTCCTCCGAGCCCACTGCGGGTGCCCCGCGCGCTGCCGCGCGCGTCTTCTTCGAAGGCCGCTACCGCAAGCTGGTGCGCGACCTCCCGCAGACGATCTTCTACTGCCCTGAGTGCCGCGGGCGCGGCTGCGCGCGCTGCGAGGGCTTCGGCAAGCTGACCAAGGACTCGGTGCAGGAGCTCATCGCGCGTGTCGCGATGCCGCTCTTCCGCGCACCGCGCCACGCGCACAAGTTCCACGGCGCGGGTCGCGAGGACGTCGACGTGCGCATGCTGGGCCGCGGGCGGCCTTTCGTCTTCGAGATCGAGAAGGCGCGCGAGCCGCAAGCGGACCTCGCCGAGCTCGCGCGCGAGGTGAACCAGCGCTGCGCGGAGCGGCTCGAGCTGCTCGAGCTCCGCTGGTGCACGCGCTCGCGCGTCGCCGAGGTGAAGGAGGAGCAGCACGCGAAGGACTACGGGCTCCGCGTGCGCGCGGAGGGGCCCGTCGAGCTCGCGCCGTTGCGCGAGCGCCTGCTCCAGCGCGTGGTCCTGAAGCAGCGGACCCCCGAGCGCGTCGCACACCGCCGAGCGGATCTCGAGCGCGAGCGCTGGATCGAGCTGCGCGCGGTCGAGGCGCTGGAGACCGACGAGGGCGGTCGCGCGTCGCGCTTCTCGCTCTCGATCCGCAGCGAGCACGGCACCTACATCAAGGAAGCCGTGAGCGGTGACGATGGCCGTACGCAGCCCTCGATCAGCGCGTGGTTGGGAACGCCCTGCGTCTGCGAGGAGCTCGACGTGCTCGACCTCGTCGAGTCGGCGGAGAAGCGCCCCGAGTTCGGAGCGGGCGTCGCGAACGGCTGAGCTCTGCGCTCAGCGTCCGTCGCTCGCCGGCTGCGGCGGGGCGCTCGCGGCCTGGAGCTGCGCGGCGCGCGCGAGCAACGCGCGGAGATCGAGCTGCGCGCGCTTCTTCCAGTCGCCGTTCGAGGCGCTGGCGCGCAGATCGAGCTCCAGCAAGCCTCGATCGAGATCGAGCACGAGGCGATAGAGCGTCTGCGCGACGCTGGCCGAGCTGATCACCTCCCAGGCCTTCGCTCGATCGAGCGGGGCCTCCGCGCTGGCGCCCAGGCCGCTCCAGATGGAGCCGTAGCGGCGGCAGCGCGGATTCTCGGCGCGCGAGCGATGGTGATTGGAGCAGGCGATGTAGCTCGTCTCCTCCGAGCGGCGCACGCTCACGCCTTGCTCCAGCTCGTAGCGGTCGTCGATCTCGAGCACCGCCGCGCCGCGCGTGCTCTCCGCGCCGTCGCGCGTGGACCACGCCAGCATGCCGTTTCCGCCCATGATGAAGCGGTGCGAGCGCAAGAGCTCCGCGGCGCGCTCGGGCAGCTCCGGTCCCGGCGCGAGCGTCTCCAGCACCTCCTGGAAGCCATGCGCGCGCGGCGTGAAGAGACCCTCCTTCTTCGCTCCGCGCGGGCGCACGTCGTGGATCGCGAGGTAGACGCCGTCCTCGGAGAAGCCGGTGAGGCAGCCCAGCGCGCCGGGCCAGCCGACTTCGACCCAGGCGCGGCGCTCGCCGGCGCGCGCATGCACCTTCACCATCACGGTGGCGCAGATCGCTTCGGTGGTGAGGTAGTCGAGATTGCGCGCGACGAGGGGAGCGCCGCCCGAGACGGAGCGATCCCACGCGGCGAACGAAGAGCAGAGGAGGCCCATCAGATCCGGCAGCGCCGAGACGGCGATGAGATCCTCCGCGTTCAGCGCGCGGCCGAGCCGCTCCGGCTGGACCGGGCCGCCGCGGCGCGCCTGCATCCCGGCGAGCAGGCCTTCGCAGCGCTCGCGCAATCGCGGCGTGATGTCCATCGTCTTCAGCACGCGCGGACGGATCAGCATCTTCCAGGCGAGCGGCGACGGCATCACCGCGGGATCGAGGCAGAAGCCGTCGATCAAGCGCACCATCTCCTCGCAGAGCAGGAAGCCCTCGTCGAAGCCGCGCTCGCGGTCCGAGCCCGAGAGGAAGAGCACCGCGACGCCGTCGATCGTCTCCAGGCGCGCGCGCTGCGCGACCTCGGTGGCGATGACCGCGGGATCGCGCGGCGGCGGCTGCGGCTCCGCGACCTGCGCGGAGAGCGCGGGAGCGATCAGGGCGATGGCGAGCGCGGCGAAGAGGTGACGGACTTGGGCTTCGAGCATGAGCGGGGGGCCGGGCAGGAGAGCGCGGCTTCGGTAGAGGCGCCATCATGGACGCGCCTGCGTGCGCGCGCCAAGCGCGGGGCTCGCTTGACCTCGACGCCGGACTGCTCGATCTTGGCCGCTGCCCCATGATCCGCTTCCTGCACAGCTCGGATTGGCAGCTCGGGATGAGCCGCCGCTTTCTCGCCGGAGAGGCCCAGGAGCGTTTCGCGGCGGCGCGGCTCGATGCGATCTCCGCGATCGGAGCGCTCGCGCAGCGCACCGGTGCGGCGTTCGTCGTCGTCGCGGGCGACGTCTTCGAGACGAACCAGGTCTCCGCGCGCACCTTGGCGCGCGCGCTCGACAAGCTCGCCACCGTACCGGTGCCGGTCTACTTGCTGCCCGGCAACCACGACCCGCTCGACGCGGGCTCGATCTACCGCCAGGCGGCGTTCCAGAAGCACTGCCCGCCGCACGTGCGCGTGCTCGACGACGAGGAGCCGCGGCGCGTCCCCGAGGTCGATGGCGTCGAGCTCCTGGGCGCGCCTTGGCCGGGTAAGCATCCGGCCGAGGATCTCTGCGCGCGTGCCCTCGCACGCGCACCGCAGCCTGCGGCAGGCCTGCAGCGCATCCTCGTAGGCCACGGCATCGTCGATGCGCTCGATCCGGCGCGGGAGCGCTTGGAGGCCATCTCGCTCGCGGGCTTGGAGAGCGCGATCGCGCTCGGGCGCTGCCACTACGTCGCGCTCGGCGATCGCCATTCGGCGACGGCTCTCGGCGAGCGCGGCGTCGTGCGCTACAGCGGCTCCCCCGAGCCGACGGATTTCGACGAGATCGCCGCGGGGCGCGTGCTCGAGGTCGAGCTCGGCGACGAGGGGCACGCGTTCGTGTGCGAGCATGCGATCGGGACCTGGAGCTTCCGCTATCTCGAGCGCGAGCTCACCGGCGTCGAGGACCTGCGCGCGCTGGAGCAGGTGCTGCGCGAGATCCCCGCGAAAGATCGCTGCGTCGCGAAGCTCGCACTCCGCGGCGCGCTCTCGCTGGAGGAGACCGCGGCGCTCGAGTCGCTGCTCGAAGGGCTGAGCGCCAGCTACGCGGCGCTGCTGCGCCACGAGCGCGTCGAAGCCCTGAGCTTGCGACCCGAGACGCTCGATCCGCGATCACTCGCGCTCTCGGGCTACGCGCTGGAGGCGTGGCGCGGGCTCGAAGCCGAGTCGGCGGGCGAGGGCGAGGCCGCGGCCATCGCGCGAGACGCGTTGGTCCTCTTCCACCGTCTGGCGCGCGAGAGCGAGCGATGAAGCTGCTCTCTCTGCGCATCGAGAGCTGGAAGGGCATCGCCAAGCGCGAGCTCGCGCTCACCCCCGGCGTGAACTTGATCGTCGGGCCGAACGAGGTCGGCAAGTCGACCGTGGCCGAGGCGCTGCGGCTGCTCTTCGATCCGAGCGTGAAGAGCAGCTCGAAGAAGGACGAGATCAAGGCGGCGCAGCCCGCCGGTCGCGATGTCGGGCCCGAGGTCGAGGTGGAGCTCGAGGCCGGAGCGGTGCGTCTGCGCTTCCTGAAGCGCTTCCTGCGGAAGCCCGCGACCGAGCTGCGCGTGCTGGCACCGCGCGCCGAGCAGCTCACCGGGGACGAGGCGCATCAGCGCTTCCGCGAGCTGCTGGAGGAGCATCTCGACGAAGCCCTCTTCCGTGCCCTGTGGATCGAGCAGGGCGAGAAGCTGCGCTTCGATGCGAAGCAAGGTGCGGGACGCTGGTTGAGCGCGGCGCTCGATCGCGCGGCGGGCGCTTCCGCGGACGCCGAGTCCGCGGTGCAGGGGGATCTGCTCTCGCGCGCCGAGCGCGAGCGCCGGCGCTACTACACCCTGGAGAAGGGCCAGGAGACCGACGAGCTCGCGAGCGCCTCGAGCGCGGCGATTCGGGCCGGAGATGCGCTCGCGCAGCTGCGCGAGGAGCACGCGCGGCTCGAGCGCGCGGTCGCGCGCCACGCCGAGCTCGATCGCGCGATCTCCGCCGCGCGTGCCGCGTTGCCGCAGCTCCTCGCCGATGCCGAAGGCGCGGAGCGCGCGCGCGATGCGGCGCGTGGGCGGCGCGCCGAGCGCGACGCGCAGGAGCGCCGCGTGGTCGAGCTCCTCGCTCGCGAGAGCGCTTCGCGCGAGGAGCTTGCGCGCCGCGAGAGCGACCAGCTGCGCGTGCGAGCGCTCGAGAGCCAGCTCGCGAGCACGAGCGCGAGCGTGGAGGCCCTGCGCGAGCGCGCGGCCGAGCTCGAGCGCGCTCGCACGGCGGCGCTCGATGCGCAAGCGCGCGCCCGCTCCGCACACGAGCTCTCGCATGCTCGCGTGCAGGCTCTGGAGGTCGATCGACGCGGACTCCAGGCGGAGCTCGAGAAGCTGCGCCTCGCCGAGCAGCTCTTCGAGCTGCAGCGGCTCGCGCGGCGCGTGGACGAGCTCCGGGCAACGGCGCGCCCCGAGCTCTCCGAAGAGCTGTTCACGAAGCTGCGCAGCGCGCTCGCCGCGCGCGAGGGGCTGCTCGCGCGTCGCGCCGGAGCAGCTCCGGCGATCGAGCTTCGCGCGCTGCGCGCGTTGGAGCTCCGCTGGGAGGGTGCCCAGCGCTCGCTGGCCGCGGGCGAAGCTCTCGAAGCGCGCGCGACGCGCGACCTCGAGGTCGAGTTGCCCGGTCTCGCGCGCTTCGCCGTGCGCGTCGAGCATCTCGGCGCCGAGACCCGCGAGAAGCTGGCCCGCGCGGAGGAGGAGATCCGCTCGCTCAGCGCGGCGCTCGGCGTCCGTGAAGCCGCGGAAGCCGAAGAGCTGCGCGCGCGCCTGCTGCGCGCGCGCGCCGAGCTCGAGCAGGTGCAGCACGCTCTCCGCACGCGCCTCGCCGCCCGCAAGGGAGCTCCTTCGGCCGGGGAGGCCGAGGCTGGGCTCCGCGCCGAGCTCGACGCGCTCGAGCGCACGATCGCCGACTGGCGGCGCACGCGCGATGCGGCGCTCCCGCTCGCCGTGGATCTCTCGAGCGCCGAGGTCGAGCTGGCCACCGCGGCGCGCGCTCGCGACGAGCGGCTTGCAGAGCTCTCGGCGCGTGAGCTCGAGCTACGCGAAGCGGAGCGCCGCGCCGCGCAGCTTGCGCAGGAGAGCGCGAGGCAGAGCGGCGTGGTGGAGGCGACGCGCCTGGAGCTCTCCAAGGCCGAGGCCGCGCTCGCCGAGGCCCGCGCGCGGAAGAGCGACGACGATCTGCGTCGCGTGCTCGTCGAGGCTCGCGACGCCCATCAGCTCGCCGAGCTGGCGCTCGAGCGCTCGAAGGCCGAGCTCGCTCTCCTCGATCCGGAGATGCTCGAGAAGCTCGCGAAGAAGGCGCGCGAGGCGTGCGAGCAGAAGCGCAAGGACATGGATGCCGCGAGCCTCGAGCGCGCGAGCTGCGCGGGCGCGCTGGAATCCGCGGGCGGGCGTGGCGTCGGCGAGCTGGTCGAGGGAGCCGAGGCGCTCGCCGCGGAGACCGCGGCCGAGCTCGCGCGCACGCTGCGGCGCGCGCGCGCGGCGAAGCGCTTGCACGAAGCGCTGCTCGAGCAGCGCGATGCGAGCGCCGCGGCGCGACGACGTCCGCTGGAGCAGCGCATCGCGCGCCTCGGCCGGCACGTCTTCGGCCCGAGCTTCGATGTCGAGCTCGACGAGGATCTGCACCTCGCCACCTGCACGCGCGATGGGGTGCGGTTACCGCTCGAGCTCCTCTCGTTCGGCACGCAGGAGCAGCTCGATCTGCTGCTGCGCCTCGCCGTGGCGGAGAGTGTCGCCGAGCACGGCGGCGTTCCGCTGCTGTTCGACGACACGCTCGGCAGCGCCGATCCCGAGCGCACGCGCGCGCTCGCGCGCCTGCTCGCCCTCGCTGGCGAGCGCCTGCAGATCCTCGTCCTCACCTGTCATCCCGAGCGCTTCGACGCTCTCGGCTCCGCCCACCGCATCGAGCTCGCGCGCGCGCCGCGCGAGGAAAGCGCATGAGCTCCGGCGTCGCCCTGGATCTCTCCGGCAGCACCTGCCTCGTCACCGGCGGGAGCCGCGGCATCGGTCGCGCTGCGGCGCTGCTCGCTGCGCGCGCGGGTGCACACGTCATCGTCCACTACCGCGCGAATGCGCGCGCCGCGGACTCCGCCGTCGCGGCGATCCGCGCCGCGGGAGGCAGCGCGAACGCTCTCGCCGGCGATCTCGCGTCCTCGGAAGCTTGCGCTGCGCTCGTCGTTCGCGCGTTCGACGGCTGCGCGGCGCCGCGACATCTCGTGATCAACGCGGGCATCTGGAAGCCGTCACCGCTCGCGGGCGACGCGACAGACGAGGCGATCGCGAACGTGCGCGAGCAGCTCGAGCTGCACGTCACTGCGAGCTTCGCGCTGATGCGCGCGGCGCGGCCCTTCCTCGCGAAAGCTCGTCGGTCGTGCTCGTGAGCTCGACCGCGGGGCAGCGCGGCGAAGCGGAGTACTCGGGCTACGCCGCGTCGAAGGCCGCGATGATCGGGCTGGTGCGCTCATGGGCGCCGGAGCTCGCGGGCACCGGGATCCGCGTCAACGCCGTGGCCCCCGGCTGGGTCGAGACCGACATGACGGCGGAGGCGCTGCGCGGCGAGGGCGGCGAGAGAGCGCGCGCGGGGATCCCGCTGCGGCGCGTGGCTTCGAGCGACGACCTCGCCGGGCCGATCGTGTTCTTGCTCTCGCCGCTCGCGCGGCACATGAACGGTTCCGTGCTGTCGGTGAACGGCGGCTCGGTCCTCGCCTGAGCGCGGTGTGAGCCTTTCGCGCTCATTCAACCGAGCGCGATGGCCCCGATGCCGAAGCCGCCATCGACGTCGAGCTCGGCGCCGGTGATCCCGCTCGCGAGCGGCGAGCAGAGGAACGCCGCCGCCGCCGCGATGTCGGCGGGCTCGCCCATGCGTCCGAGCGGGTGCAAGCCGTCCAGCACCTTCTGGAACGCCGTGGGATTCTCGGGAGCCGGCAGGCCGGCCGCCGCGGCGATCTCCGAGCGCACGACGCCCGGGTGGATGCAGTTCACGCGGATGCCGCGCGGCGCCAGCTCCGCGGCCCACGCGCGCGTGAAGCCCGCGAGCGCGTGCTTGGTCGCGACATACACGCCTTCGGGCAGCACCGGGCGCCGCACGACGGCGGAGCCGATGTTGAGGATGCAGGAACCGCGGCCGAGCGCTTGCAGCGCCGCGCGTGCGAGCTGGAAGGGGCCGCGCACGTTGGCATCCATTTGCAGCTCGTAGTCCTCGTCGCTCGTCGACGCGAGCGTACCGAGGCGGAAGAGCCCGGCGTTGTTCACGAGATCGTCGAGTCGACCGAAGTGGCGGACGACGGCGTCGATGGCGGCGCGGCACTGCGCGTCGTCGCGCACGTCGACCGGCACGACGAGGCTCTCGCCGCCGGTGGCGCGGATCGCGGAGGCGACCTCTTCCAGGCGCTCGCGCCGCCGGCCCGCGAGGGCAACGCGCGCGCCGGCAGCGGCGAAGGTCTCGGCGAGGCCGCGGCCGATGCCCGTGCCGGCGCCGGTGACGAGCGCGCAGCGACCCGCGAGCAGCGAAGGGGAGAAGAGCGCGCGATCCGCGGAGGAGGCGGGGGAGCTCATGCGGGTTCCTCGGCGGCAGAGGCCGCGCCGTAGCGAGAGTGGAAGTCGGCTTCGAGCTCGTCCAAGCGATCGACCGCGATGGCTTCGCGGATGCGGCGCATCAGGTCGAGCAGGAAGTGCAGGTTGTGGTAGCTGAGCAGCATGCCCGCGAGCATCTCCTCGGCCTGGAAGAGATGGCGGAGCGTGCCCACGGACCAGCGCGCGCACACGGTGCACGAGCAAGCGGGATCCAGCGGGCCGCGATCGCGGGCGAAGCGCGCGTTCTTCACGCGTACGCGACCGCGCGAGGTGAACGCGATCGCGATGCGGCCGAGCCGCGTCGGCGAGACGCAGTCGAAGAGGTCGATCCCCGCGCGCACGGCGGGGAAGAAGTCCTCCGGCGCGCCGATGCCCATGAGATAGCGCACCTTCTCCGCGGGCAGCTCGGCCGCGCCGTGCTCCATGCCGAGGTGCATCGCCTCCTTGCCCTCGCCGACGCACACGCCTCCGACCGCGTAGCCGTCGAAGTCCAGCGCGACGAGCTCGCGCGCGCACGCACGCCGCAGGTCCTCGAACTTGCCGCCTTGCACGATGCCGAAGACCGCTTGGCCGCGCGAGGCGCCGCCGCGCTCGCCGTGCCAGGCTCGGGCGCGCGCGGCCCAGCGCAAGCTGCGATCGACGGCGCGCTCGACCTCGAAGCGGTCATCGACGCTCGTCGGGCACTGATCGAAGACCATCGCGATGTCGCTGCCGAGGGCGCTCTGGATCTCCAGCGCGCGCTCCGCGTCGAGGCGCACGATGCTCCCGTCGACCTCGGAGCGGAACGAGACGCCGTCCTCGTCGACCTTGGCCATGTCGGCGAGCGAGAAGACCTGGAAGCCGCCCGAATCGGTGAGGATCGGCCCGTCCCAAGCCATCATCGCGTGCAGACCGCCGAGCGCCTGCACGACCTCGGGGCCGGGGCGCAGGTTGAGGTGGTAGGTGTTCGCGAGCACGATGCGCGCGCCGAGCGTCTCGAGCTGCTCGGGCCACATCGCCTTCACCGTCGCCTTCGTGCCGACCGGCATGAACGCCGGCGTCTCCACGGGCCCGCGCGGCGTATGGAAGATGCCGCGTCGCGCGCGCGAAGCCCGCGCGCGGTGGAGCTCCTCGAAGCGGAACGAGCTCAACGCGCCGACTCCTGGCTCAACTCGTGGACGCGGGCTCCCGGATAGAAGCGCGCGAGGATCTCCTCGGCGGAGGCGCCGCGCTCGCCCATGCGGCGCGCGCACATCTGACACATGCCGACGCCGTGTCCGAAGCCGCCGCCGTTCACCGCGAGCGCGCCATCGACCAAGCTCACGTCGTGCCAGAGCATGTCCTTCGGAACGGCGACACCCGCGTTCGAGCAAGCGATCTTCCACTCACGTACGCCAACGGCTCGCTCGGTGAGGTCGCCGCGCACGAGCAGGCTGATCCAGCGGCCCGAGGCCGATTCGCGCTTCTCGGCTTGGAGGCCGACCAGGCGCGTGCCGAGCCCGAGGGTCTCGACGAGCTTGCCCGCTTGCTCTTTGCTGAGCGAGTAGCTCCAGCGGTAGTGCGCCGTGCCTTCGCAGTCCGGCGAAGCCACGCCGGGGATCGGATCGGCCTCGGTGGGGAAGATCTCGGCGCCCTTCGCGGTGTGTCCTCCGCAGGTCGAGTGATAGAAGGTTGCAAGCGGCTTCTCGCCGTCCATCGAGAGGATCTCGCCCTTCGTGCGCCGCAGCGCGGTGATCACGCGCCGATCGAGCGCGCTGAGGCCTTGGTAGACCTGCGAGCTCGCCGTGTCGAAGAGCAGACCTTGGCGCGCCATGCGATGCGCCGCGTAGCTGCGGGCGGCGATGGATTGCGCCTCGAGCGCAGCCATCGCCGCGCGAGGGGAGATCTCCGGACCGATCACGCCCGCGAGGTAGTGCTCGACACCGACGGTGTTCGTGACGCGCAGGAACGTCGTGTCGCCCGTCTCGTGGTGGTAGTCGCCGGCGATCTCGATGGTCAGCGTGCCTGCGTAGCGGCGTTCGCCCAGCCCGAGCCCCTCCGACGGTCCGCTCGCGCGCAGCTGGAGGCGCGGGAAGCGGCGGCCGTCGGGCAGCTGCACCGCCAGCGTGGGAGGGTTGCTCGTGTCGATGCTCGCGCGCAGCTCGAGCACGCGCTCCACGCGCGTCTCCACGGCGCTCGCCGGCTCGTCGCCGAGGCGCAGCTCGAAGCCCTGCTCCGTGCTCAGGCGCAGCAGTTTCGGACGCTCGTCCTCGAACGAACTCAGGCGCACGCGCACCTCGAACGCCGAGGCCGGGATCTGATCCTCGTCGGGGCGCTCGAAGAGCCCGAACCAGAAGAAGCCCGCCGCGGCCGCGATCGCGACCACGAGCAACGGGAGCCAGCGGGTTGCGGCGCTCGGCGCGCTCACGTCTCGAGCTCGCCGAAGAGGCTGGAGGGCGTGGGCGGGCGCTCGCCGATCGCGCCGTAGCCGCGACGCGTGATCACGCGTCCCTGCGGGGTACGGTCGATCAAGCCCTCGCGGAGCAGGAACGGCTCGTAGACGAGCTCGATCGTATCGGGCTCCTCGCCGACCAGCGCGGAGAGCGTTCGCAGACCCTTCGGCCGCGCGTCGTTCTGCGCGAGGGCGCGGAGGATGCGGCGGTCGGTCTCTTCGAGACCCGCGTCATCGACCCCGAGACGCTCGAGGGTCTCGGACGCGATCCGCCCGTCGACCGGCGCGGAGGCATAGAGGGCCTGTGCCAGGTCGCGCGCGCGGCGCAGGAAGCGGTTCGCGATGCGCGGGGTGCCGCGCGCGCGGCTGGCCAGGAGCTCCAACGCCTCGCGAGCGAAGGCGGCGCCCGTCAGGCGCGCGCTGCGCTCCAGGATCGCGACCAGCTCTTCCGGCGCGTAGTAGTCGAGCTGGAAGGTGTGCCCGAAGCGCGCGAGGAAGGGACCGGGCAGCAACCCGCGGCGGGTCGTCGCGCCGATCAGCGTGAAGCGCTTGAGGGCCATGTTCAGCACCCGCGCGTTCGGCCCCTCGTCGAGGGTGAACGCCAGCGCGAAGTCCTCCATGGCGGTGTAGAGCGACTCCGCGACAGGGATCGGGATCCGGTGGATCTCGTCGATGAAGAGGACGTCGCGGTGCTGGAGCTGGGTCAGGATCCCGACCAGATCCTTCTTTCTCTCCAGGGCCGGCCCCGAGGCGAGGTGGAGCTGGGTACCCATCTCCTGCGAGATGATCGAGGCCAGCGAGGTCTTGCCGAGGCCCGGCGGCCCGCTGAAGAGCATGTGCTCGGGGGCCTCGCCCCGGGAGCGCGCCGCGTCGATCGCGATCCGCAGGTTGTCCTTCAGCCGCTCCTGCCCGACGAAGTCGCCGAGGGACTTCGGTCGGAACGCGCGATCGAGCTCGTCTTCGCGGCCGGGGTCGAAGGGGTGCTGCTCCGAGACCATGAGCGGGAGGATACTCTCGGCCGCCCGCGAGGCGCAAAGCCGCCTCTCGCGCCGCTTCGGGGAGCGCCCCTCACGGCCGAGATTTCTCTCGGCTCGGGAGCAGGATCCGAAGTTCCTCGTACCGGAGTGTTGCAATCGCTTTCCCCCGTTGCTGACAATCGGGGCTGTGTCCGTACGTGCCGCGCCTGGTTCGCGGCACGGGCCCGCCCTCTCGAATCCGGTCTAGGCGGGGGCCGCGTTCTGGCTCCGGCTCCCTCTCCCTGGAGGAACTCGCTCATGATGCTCTTCCCTGTGCGCGACGGCAGCAGCGTGCTGCGCCGCGGAACCCCGCTCTCCGGCGGCGCTCCGCTCCGCGGTGGTCTGCCCCTGATCGTGCTGGGGTCCCTCACCGCCGCATTGCCCTTGATGGGCTCTCTGGCTTCCTGCGGAGGCGGCGGCGGTGGTAGTGGCAGCTCGAACCGCATCTCCGTCGAGCTCGTCTCGAACGGCTTCTCCGGTCCGCCGCTGATCCCGCACCAGACCTACGCGTACGACGCGACGACGGGGCAGCCGAACCGGAACAGCGTGATCGAGATCCGGAGCATGGACGATCTGCTGAACAACGTTCGCAGCACGAATCCCGTGCACGCGCCGAGCGTTTGGCGCGTCGATGCGAACGACCAGGCGATCCTGCCGAACGGCAACCTCGGCAACCACTTCCTGCTGATCCAGTTCTCGACCGAGCCGGACATCGATTCGATCTTCGATCCGACGGCCGCCGGCCAGAACTCGAGTGGCCTGCTGGGCACGATCACGATCTCGCGCGTCGACTCGACGACGGGATCGATCACGCCGATCCGCGGCCGGGGCTTCCTCGGCGGGGTGACTCCGGACGGCATCGGCGGGTACCAGACTTGGGTCGAGGTGGTGAACGCTCGCTTGTCCGACGTCTCCCCGAACGGCGAAGCCGCGGGCTTCCCCGGCGTCGCCAGCGCGTTCAGCGGCGACACGCGCCTCGTGGACCCGAAGAGCTTCGTCTTCATCCCTGACCAGGACGGCGATCTCGGGAGCTTCGAGACCTTCCCGCTGTCCTTCCAGACGCGCATCGAGGTGACCTCCGGCGTCCTGAGCCGCTCGGGCCGCTCGCTGACGAACGAAGTCCTCTGCGCGGGCTGCGTCAACGCGGACAACTACTCGCCCGAGGCGATCGCCTTCGATCCGCAGAACGGCGCCGAGGAAGTCGATCCGCTGACCTCCGTGCGCGTCGAGTTCTCGGAGCCGGTCCAGCCGAACACCGTGGGCGAGTTCCCCGGACCGTTCCCGCCCGGACTCTCCTCGGCGGTGTCGATCACCTTCGGCCCGCAGACCTCGCGCATCTCGGTGCCCTACACCGCGACCCCCGAGAGCCCCTACAACCTCGCGCGTTACATCCTGACCCCGCTCTTCAACTTCCCGGGGCGCGACCCGCTCCGCGGCACGATCCAGGCGCTCAACGAGATCACCGTCCAGGTGAACCCGCAGATCGTGAAGGACCTCGTCGAGGAGATCCCGCAGCAGCAGATCACGGCCAACGTGAACCTGCGCACGCCCGCGGTCCTCTGGACCGTCGGCGACGGGCCCGGCCTCGTGAACGCGCCCGTCTCGCCGTCGAGCGTCTACATCGGTCGCGTGGGCGGTAACCCTGGCCTCAGCGTCATCGACCTCTACGGCTTCGGTCAGACGACCGGGGATCCGTCGGCGGACAACCCGCTGACTCCCGCGCTCGATGCCGGGAACACCTTCATCTACAACCCGAACCTGAGCTACGGCGCGAACATCGTTCCGCCGATCTCGCAGGGCACGACGACGATCGACGGGGGCTCCGGCGGCTTCCTCACGCTGACGCGCGACTCGGCGCTCACCGACTTGCTGGTGCGCGCTCCGCTCGTCCTCTCGGTCGACGACATCCACATCGGTCACCCGCTGGACAAGCTGTTCAACAACTCGAGCCTCGAGTGCCGCTCCGGCGGTGGCAACGTGTGCGCGGCCACCGGTCCGCTGCACAACTCGGGCGGCGCCGCGGTGAACGGCAACACGATCGGCGTGGCTCCGCACCCGAACCCCCCGAAGCTGGTGTTCCCGCCGATCTGCGTGGCGCCCTTCATCCAAGGTGAGGAGCCGACCCTTGACGCGCGCTCGCCGCTGCAGCCGGCGGTCGACCTGCTAGGTCTCGGCGATCCGTTCGGCCGTGCGGCTCAGGGCGTTCCGCCCTCGGGTCTGCTGGTCGACAACGACGGCTTCTTCGGTCCGGTGCCGCCCGCGCTTAACGGCGGGGTGCCGACCGCGTGCTCGCCGTACGCCATCCGCCAGCAGATCGGCCACTTCCTCTACGTGGTCGACCGCAGCGCGCGGCAGGTGAAGGTCTTCAACTCGAACCGCATGACGATCGTCGACGAGATCGACGTGCCGGACCCGACCGATCTCGCGATCTCGGGCAACCTGCGCGCGCTCGCCGTCACCAACTTCGCCAGCAACACGGTGACGATCATCGACGTCGATCCGGCGTCGCCGACCTTCCACACCGTCCTGAAGACGGTGCCGGTGGGCGGTGGTCCGCGCGGCTGCGCGTTCCACAGCGAGAACGAGGACCTCTTCGTCGTCAACTACCTCGGCAACTCGGTGACGGTGATCCGCCAGCTCGACTTCGAGCCGCGCAAGATCATCACGAACCAGATCAACCGCCCGATCGACGTCGCGGTCACGCCGCGGCAGATCAACTTCGGCTTCAACACCGGCCTCTACTTCGCCTACTTCCTGAATCAGTCCGGCAACATCGCCGTGATGGAGTCGGGACCCGACGGCACGAACGGCATCGGCTACGACGACGTCATCGGCATCGTCGCGGCGACCTTCCCGAGCCCGCAGTCGATCCAGGTCGACCCGGTCGACTTCAACTCGGCCGTGTGGATCACGCACGTCGACAGCACGGGCCGCGGCGCGGTCTCGCGTCTGGCCCTCACCGACTCGCCGGTCGGACCGCTGCCGCTGTCCGTGACCTCGGGCGGCATCATCCTTCCGCCCTCGTTCCGCGACCGCGGCTTCAGCATCGTCGCGAGCTACGACTACCGTAAGCTCACGGCGGGCTTCCCCTCGGACACGGCGCTCGACAACCTGACCAACCTCGGTCCGGTCGGCGGGCTCTCGACGCCGCAAGCGGGTGTCCCGGGTGCCACGCAGGACGGCAAGACGCTGTACCGCATCATCAACGGCGCGCCGGTGCAGGTGTCCTTCCCGACGCTGCTCTTCATCGCCAACCCGGCCGGTGGGGTGATCGACGTGATCGACCTCCGCAACGCGAACCTGCTGCGTTCGATCCCGGCCTCCGGGGCGCGGCACGTGGCGGACTACTGGAGGCAGTGATTGCTGGGCGACCGCGCCCGAGGCGCGGTGGCGAGAGTTGCTGGGCGACCGCGCCCGAGGCGCGGTGGCGAGAGGATTGCTGGGCGACCGCGCCCGAGGCGCGGTGGCGAGAGTTGCTGGGCGATCGCGCCCGAGGCGCGGTGGCGAGAGTTGCTGGGCGACCGCGCTGTGAATGCTGGCAGATCACGCCCGAGGCGTGATGGCTAGCGGAACGGCGCGATGGCGAAGGTGAGTGCGGGCGATCGCGCGCGAGGCGCGGTGGCTGCACGGGCTGCTAGGAAGCGAGGCTCGGCGATCCCTGCGGGGAGCGCCGAGCCTCGCGCCTTTCTTCGCGCTGCTTGAGAAACGGGGGCGCTCCCCTTAGAAACGCGGCTCCTTCGACCAAGGCAGCGCGATGCCCGAGCGGACTCGCATCCGGGGCATGTTCGGAACCATCGCCCCGCGCTACGACTTCCTGAACCATCTGCTCTCGATGCAGATCGACCGCCTCTGGCGGCGCCGCGTCGTGCGGCGCGCGGAGGTGGGGGAAGGGCAGCGCGTGCTCGATGCCTGCACGGGTACGGGCGACCTCGCGTTCTCTCTCGCGCAACGAGGTTGCGCGGTGGTCGGCGGCGACTTCACGCCGCAGATGCTCACCCGCGCGGAGGCGAAGCGCCGCGAGCGCGGCGCGCGCGCCGGGCGCGTGCGCTTCGTGCTCGCCGATGCGATGAACCTGCCGTTCGAGGACGACGGCTTCGACGCCGCCACGGTCGCGTTCGGCATCCGCAACGTCGAGGACGTCGTCGGCGGTCTGCGCGAGATGACCCGGGTGGTGAAGCCGGGCGGGCGCGTCCTGGTGCTCGAGTTCTCACGCCCTCCGGGGGCGATCTTCCGCTCGCTCTATCTCTTCTACTTCCGCCGGCTGCTGCCGCGCGTGGGGGCCTGGTTCGCGCGGCGCGGCGGCGAGGCATACCGCTACCTGCCGGACTCGGTGATGGGCTTCCCCGATCCCGAGGAGCTGGCGCGCTTGATGCGCGAGGCCGGCCTCGGCGAGGTGCGCTACGAGCGGCTGACGCGCGGGATCGCGACGCTGCACCTCGGCATCAAGCCGGCGAGGTCGGCGCGATGACCCGGCCCCGCGGCAGCTCGCCGAGCAAGGCTCGTCCGAGCGCGAAGCGCGCGGCTCCGAGGCCGCGCGTGGATGCGCGCGCCGCGCTCTCGAGCGAGCCCGAGGAGCTGGAGCTCGCGGCGGCCGGAGGATCCTCGCTCGGCTACTTCCGCGAGACGAGCCGCGCGTCGTTCGGCATCGTCGCGGTCCTGCCCTTGCTCGCCGCGTATCACATCGGGCTCGTGCGCCTCGACGCCGACGTGCGGAACGGCGCGGACTTCTACCTCCAGCTCGGCTTGGAGGCCGCGGCGCCGTCGTGGTCGCTGTGGGTGTGGTGGGGCTTGGTCGCCGCGGCGGTGCTCGGCGCGGCCGTGCATCAGTTCCGGCTCGCGACGCCGTTCCTGCGCTACCTGCTGGTGCTCTGCTGCGAGGCGGCGCTGCTCGGCTTGATGCTCGGGCCCCTGACGCTGCTCCTGCACGAGGTGCTCGTGCCGAACTCGCGCGTGCTGCCGCTCGGCGCTTCGGCGCCGGCCGATCGCGCTTGGCTGGATGCCGTGCTCTCGCTCGGCGCGGGGGTGTACGAGGAGATCGTCTTCCGCCTGCTCCTGCTCTCCGGGCTCTACGTGCTGCTGCTGCGCGGCCTCGCTCACGGCGAGACGGGGGAGCGCTGGCGTCGCGCGAAGCTGCAAGCGGGCGGCCTCGCGGTGCTGATCTCCGCCGTCGTCTTCTCGGCCTTCCATTACATCGGCGCGGGAGCGGATCTCTTCGTCTGGAAGGAGTTCGTCTATCGCGCGATCGGCGGCGGCATCCTCGGCATCCTCTTCATCCTGCGCGGCTTCGGCGTCGTCGTGTACACACACGCGGCCTACGATCTCCTCGTCTTCTTCTTCTTCCCGCTGGTGTGGCCGTGAGCGCTGAGCCGCGTCTCTTCGTCGGCATGGCCGGTGGCAGCGGCGCGTGCTACGGGCGACGGCTGGTGCGCGCGCTCGTCGAGCTCGGCTGGGGCGTCGATCTCTGCATCTCGCGTGCGGCCTTCGAGGTGCTGCGGCACGAGGAGGGGCTCTCGCTCGATCCGGCCTCCCCCGAGCTCGAGCGTCTCTTCGGCCCGTTGCCGCCCGAGCGCGTGCGCTTCTACGCGAACGAGCGCATCGATGCGCCCGCGGCGAGCGGCTCCGCGCTACGCCGCGGCGCGGTGATCGTGCCGTGCTCGATGGGCACGCTCGCGCGCATCTCGTGGGGCTTCTCGTCTTGCCTGATCGAGCGCGTCGGCGATGTCGCGCTGAAGGAGGGCTGCCCGCTCGTCCTCGTGCCGCGCGAGGCGCCGTACTCCGCGCTGCACCTCGAGAACATGCTGCGCCTCGCGCACGCGGGCGCCGTCGTGCTGCCGGCCTCGCCCGGCTTCTATCACCGCCCGCGCACGATCGAGGACCTCGTCGATCACGTCGTGGGTAAGGTCCTCGATCGCCTGCGCATCGAGCACCGCCTCTTCCGGCGTTGGGGCGGCGGCGATCCCGAGCCCGCCGAGGAGGCGCCGCGTGGCTGAGCGCGCGCTGCATACGAGCTTCGGCGGTCGCCTGCGCACCGTGAGCGAGATGATCAAGCTCTCGCACACGCTGTTCGCGCTGCCCTTCGCGCTCTGCGCGGCTTGGCTCGCCGCCGGCGGTGTTCCCGCACCGCGCACGCTGGGTCTTGTCGTCGTCTGCGCCGTCGCCGCTCGCTCGGCGGCGATGGGCTTCAATCGCTACGTCGACCGCGACATCGACGCCGAGAACCCGCGCACGGCGAGCCGTGCTTTGCCCGCGGGGCTGGTCTCGCCGCGCTTCGTGCTCGGCTTCATCGCGTGCTGCAGCGCCGTGTTCCTCTCGGCCGCGGCGCTCCTCGGCCCGCTCTGCCTCGCGCTCGCGCCCTTCGTCCTCGCGGTGCTCTTCAGCTACTCGTACGCGAAGCGCTTCACCGCCGCGGCGCATCTGGTGCTCGGCTTCGCGCTGGCGCTGGCGCCGCTCGGGGCCTGGGTCGCGGTGCGCGGCGAGATCGCCGGCGATCTTCGCCTTCCGCTGCTGCTCGGAGCTCTGGTGATGCTCTGGGTCGCGGGCTTCGATGTCATCTACGCGTGCCAGGACGCGGGCTTCGATCGCGCGGCCGGGCTGCACGCCATTCCGTCGCGCTTCGGCGTCGCGAAGGCGCTCTGGATCGCGCGCATGCTGCACGTCGGGGCGGGCGCCGTGGTGCTGGTACTCGCCGCGACCAGCGGCCTCGGCTGGCTCCAGCTCCTCGGCAGCGCCGCGTTCCTCGGCTTGCTCGCGACGCAGCACGCCTTGGTCCGCGCGGACGATCTCACACGCGTCGATGTCGCCTTCTTCACGCTGAACGGCTGGGCCAGCGTGATCTACTTCGCGGCGACGGCGCTCGACCTCGCCCTACTCTGAGAGCTCGACGCCGTGGAGCCCGCGAAGAAGAAGAAGTCGATCGACCAGGCGCAGGCGCTGCTCGCCGCGCGCGCGCGGCTGCGCGCGCGCACCTTGCCGCGCGCGGTGCTGCTCGTCGGCACGCCGCGAGGGCGCGATCGCGTGACCTGGGACGCGGGTCAAGCCTCGTGGCTCCTCGGCGCGCTCCGCGATCGCGTGCGGGCCGACGGGCAGTACGTCTGGACGAGCTACGAGCCCGAGGACGAGGCCTTCGATCTCGACGAGCTCTGCGCCGATCTCACCTCGCCCTCGCTCTTCGGCGAGACGCGCTTCGTCTGCCTCGCCGACGGCACGAGCCTCCTCGAGACCTCGACGCGGAAGCGCGGTGGCTCGGAGGCGGCCAAACCCTTCGAGCGCGCGCTGCTGCATTGGGCTGCGGCGCCAGCGCTCGGGCATCGGCTCTATCTCGCGCTGCCGAACGCGAGCAGCGAATCGACCCTCGTCGCGACGCTGCAGGAGAAGCTCGGCGACGGCCTGCTGCTCATGCCGCTGCGTGGGCTCTACGACACCCCGCCGCCGTGGAACCCCGATCCGCTGCAGACCGAGCTCGTGCGCTTCCTCAGCGAAGCGGCGCGCGAGCGGAAGCTCCAGCTCGGGCCGAACTCGCGCCTCGACCTCGCGCAGCGCCTGGGCTCCGATCTCGGGCGCTTGGAGAGCGAGCTCGAGAAGCTCGCGAGCGCGGCCGACGCGCAGGGCCGCGTGCCCGAGAGCGAGGTGCGCGAGAACGTCTCCGGCGGGGCGCTGGAAGGAGAGGCCTTCGAGCTCGCCGATCGCATCGTGCGCGGCGACTCGCGCGGGGCGTTGCGCTGGCTGCGCGAGGTCGCGCGCCGCGGCGCGCGCCGCGAAGCGCCGAGCAAGCGCTCGGGCGCGATGCAGGACCTCGGCGATCTCTCCGGCTTCCTCGTCGCGGCGCTCGTGCGCGAAGGGCGGCGCATGCTCGCCGCGGCCGAGATGCGCGAGCAGGGGCTCAGCTTCGAGACCATCGCGGAGGCTCTGTCGGTGCCGGACATCACCGTGGCGCGCGAGGCGCTCCGCGCGCGGCTCTTCGCGCGCGACCTCGCGGGCATGCGCGACCTGCTCGTCGGCATCCGCGAGCTCGAGCTCGATCTGAAGCGGCGTTCCGTCGAGGCGGGCTTGGCGTTCGAGCGCCTGCTGCTGCGCGTGCGCGTCCGCGGCGCGAAGGGGCGGAGCGCGTGAGCATCCGTCTGCTCGATCCGCGCATCGTCGACCAGATCGCCGCCGGCGAGGTCGTCGAGCGTCCGGCGTCGGTCGTGAAGGAGCTCGTCGAGAACGCGCTCGACGCGGGCGCGACGCGCATCGCCATCGACTTGGAGGAAGGCGGGCGCGGCCTCGTGCGCGTCGTCGACGACGGCTCGGGCATCCCGGCCTCCGAGCTCCCGCTCGCGTTCGCCTCGCACGCGACGAGCAAGCTCGCCGATGTCGGCGATCTCGAGCACATCGCGACCCTCGGCTTCCGCGGCGAAGCGCTGGCCTCGATCGGCTCGATCTCCCGCTCTCGCATCCGCTCGCGCGCGCGCGGCTGCGAGGCCGGTGCGGAGATCGAGGATCACGGCGGGCGTGTCGGCGAGGTGCGCGCGGCGGCCGCACCCATCGGCACGAGCATCGAGGTGCGCGATCTCTTCTTCAACACGCCCGCGCGCCGGAAGTTCCTGAAGCGCGACTCCACCGAGCTCGGGCACTGCGTCGAGGCCGTGCTGCGCTTGGCGCTGGCGCATCCCGGCGTCGCGTTCCACCTGCGTCACGACGGCAAGGAAGTGCTCACGCTGCCGAAGGCGGAGCGGCTCTTCGAGCGCCTGCGCGCGGCGCTCGGCGCCGCCCTCGGCGAGGAGCCGCTCGAGCTCGCGATCCGCGACGCCGAGCTCGGCTTGGAAGGCGTGCTGCAGCGGCCTTCGGAGGCGAAGCGCGAGGCGCGCCAATACCTCTTCCTGAACGGTCGGCACATCCGCGATCGGGCGCTGCAGCGCGCGATCAAGGACGCGTACGCGAACTTCCTCTTCGGCAACGTGCAGGCCTCCTACGTCCTGCATCTCTCGCTCGATCCCGCGCTCGCCGATCCGAACGTCCACCCGACGAAGATCGAGGTGCGCTTCCGCGACGCGGGGCGCATCTTCGGCCTGCTGCGCCGCAGCGTGGAGCAGCGCCTGCGCGCGAGCGGACACGCCGCACCCGGCGCGCGTCTGCTGCTCGGCGACGGCGAGCCGCTGCCGGAGATGCCGATGCCCATCTCCGTGCGCGAGGGCGCGCCGTCGCGCGGGTTGGCGGAGCCGCCGACCGCCCGTCCCGAGCTGCCGTTCGCCTCCGCGGGAGAGCTCTGCGGCGCGCACGAGGGGAGCGCCGGCGCCGTGTCGCACGCGCTGGCCGGAGCGCCCGAGCTCGCGCGCGCGTCGAGCAGCGAGGTGATCCAGCTCCACGACCGCTATCTCGTGCGCGCGACCGCGCGCGGGCTCGAGGTCATCGATCAGCACGCGTTGCACGAGCGCGTGAACTACGAGGCGTTTCGCGCGGACCTGCGCGCGAAGGGCATCGCGATCCAGAGCTTGCTCGCGCCGGAGATCGCGAGCGTCGAGGCGGCGCTGCTGGCGCGCGTCGAGGAGCGCGTCGAGGAGCTCCAGCGCCTCGGGCTCGATCTGCGGCCCTTCGGGCGCGACTCCGTCGCGCTCTTCGGCTTGCCCGCGCGGCTCTCGGGTGAGGATCCCGGCGATCTGCTCGAGCGCGCGCTGCGGCTCTTGCGCGACGCGGAGGACGGCGAGGAGCTCGCACCCGAGCACTTCCTCGCCGAGGTGCTCGCTTCCCGCGCGTGCCGCGGCTCGGTGATGGTCGGCGATCCGATGCGCCCCGAGCAGGTGCGCTATCTCCTGGAGCGCGCATCCATGCTCGCCGACGACAGCACTTGCCCGCACGGTCGGCCCACGCGCATCGCGTTCAGCGTCGACGAGCTCGATCGCGCGTTCAAGCGGCGCTGAGCTCGAGCTGCTGCCGCGCTCCCGCTCCGCGACCCGGCGTCAGAAGCCGCGGTTCTTGAAGTAGGTCTCGTCGAGCAACGGCTGCTTCGGGTTCAGCTTCAGCGTCGTCAGACGCACCTGGATCACGTGGTCGAGACGCGAGCCCGATTGCGGCAGGCCTTCGTAGATATGGAACACGCTGGGAGCCTTGACGTGCCGGCGCTCGCCGATGTCCTTCAGTCCGAACTCGAGGAAGCGATAGGCCTGCCACGCAGCTTCCGGCGCGGCCGTCGCGCGGCGCACGTCGATCCGCTCGAGCTCGAACGCCGCGTTGAAGTAGAGGCGCACCTCCGCGCGCTCGCCTTTCTCCGCGCTCGGTAGGCCCAAGGGATCGAAGCCCTTCTCGCCGCCGGGCGACGGGGCCTTCTCTCCGCTGCTGTCCGCTAGCAGGCCGCCGATCTCGGTCGAGAAGCCCGCGATCACGAAGGCCATCCTGCGCTTCCCGCCATCGAACCAGTCGACGTCGAGGTCCTGCTGCGCGTTCGGGCTCTCCAAGCTGTGCGCGAGGCCGGCGAGGGAGAACGCGTACATGAGTGTCCGGCACATCTTCGCGTAGCGCCGCAGGTCCGCCTTGTCCTTCTGGAACTCGGCTTGCGTCATCGGGATCGGCAGCGGCTGCGACTTCCGCGAGATCCAGTACTGCGCGCCCCAGCGCGAGGTCTCGACCTCGTCGCCGAGACGCGTGCGGATCTTGATGCCGTCTTGTGCGGGGATCGAGCCGGCGGTGAAGGCGATGGAGAGCCGCGCCTCGACGTTGCCCTGCCGCTGGTCGACCAGGCTGATCTCGGTCTGGAAGGAACGCAGCACGTGGTCGCGCACGTGGCCGAGCTGCTTCGCGATCGCTTCGGCCAGGAGCGCGCGTGCGCGCTTCTCCCCGTCGCTGCTCGGCGCGCTCGTGCTCGGCGCGCTGCTCGCGCTCGGGGCGGTGGCGGCAGGAGGATCCTGGAGTGCGCTCGCGCGCGGCGTGCTCACCAAGAGGCCGAGGAGGAGAGCGAAGCCGATCCGGGAACGCTGGTGCATGGCGAAGAGTACGTACGCGAGGGAGGAGCTGCTGGCCCGCGATCGAGCGGCGGGGGATCATAACCGCGTGGAGCGCGCTCCGGTGCGTCTCCAGCGGTCGGACGGAGGAGCGGCGAACGGTGAGCGCGAACGAAGCGGAGAAGAGCCCTGCGCCGCTCGAGCGCTATCTGGTGGGCCCGACCGGCGTCGGCAAGAGCGCGGTCGCGCAGCTCCTCGCGGAGCGCCGGCCTCTCGCGCTGCTCTCGCTGGACTCGATGCAGGTCTTCCGCGGGATGGACCTCGGCACGGCGAAGCCGACGCCCGCCGAGCGCGCGCGCGCGACGCACGAGCTCCTGGATCTCGTCGATCCGCGCGAGTCCTTCTCGGTCGCGCGCTGGCTGGCTGCCGCGGAGGAAGCGCGCGCGCGTGTTCGGGCTCGCGGCTTGAAGCCGCTGTTCGTGGGGGGCACGGCCCTCTACCTGAAGGCGCTGACGCACGGGCTCTTCGAAGGTCCCTCCAGCGATCCCGAGGTGCGCGAGCGCTTGCAGCGTCGCGCCGACGCGGAGGGCTCGCAGGTGCTTCACGGAGAGCTCCTGCGCTGCGACCCCGTGGCAGCGGCGCGCATCCACCCGAACGACGTGAAGCGCATCGTGCGCGCGCTCGAAGTATTCGAGCTCACCGGCGAGCCGATCTCCGAGCTGCAGCGCGAGTGGTCGCGGCGGCCGGGCGAAGGGGCGCGCATCGTGGGCCTGACGATGCCGCGCGAGCAGCTCGACGCGCGCATCGCCGCACGTGTGCGGGAGATGATCGCCGCGGGTTGGATCGAGGAGGTCGCTCGGCTCGAAGCCGAAGGCGGACTCGGGCTGCAGGCGGGCGCCGCCGTGGGCTACGCGCAAATCGCCGCGCATCTGCGCGGAGAGCGTCCGCGCGAGGGCCTGGAGATCGAGATCGCGACCGCCACCCGTCGCTTCGCGCGGCGGCAGATGACTTGGTACCGCTCGTTCCCGCAGATCCAGTGGGTCCACGTCGCGCCCGAGAGCAGCGTGGAGGAACTCGCGGCCGCCGTCGAGCGACGCCTCGACCTGGATCGCCCCTGAGCGCGTGCGTCGCGCGCGAACGCGACCCGTCGCCTTCGTCCCAAGAACGCCGCGAGGGCACGCTTCGCAGCCTGCGAAGAGTGCCCTCACGCGGTCGACGATCCAAGCGCCGAACCAAGAAGCCGTCTCTACGGCGCTCGCCGTTCCACCTGGAAGCGGTCTCAACGGCATCAGCCGTTGAACCAGCAGGCATCGCCGCGTCTCGACGGCGCCAGCCGTTGAACCCACACGCGTCTCAACGGCGTCAGCCGTTGAACCCACACGCGTCTCAACGGCGTCAGCCGTTGAACCTAGAGATACGGATCGTTCTCGTCGTAGTTCAGCAGGTGCCGGAAGATCGAGTCCTTCGCGTGGATCCAGTCGCGGTGCCACGCGGTTGCGGTGCCCGAGATGTCCGACTTCACGTCATCCCAGACGCTCTTGCAGCCGCCCACGAGGACGAGCAACGCAAGGACGAAGAGCAGGCCCAGCAGACGGCGCATGTTCGAATCCCTGATTGGTTGACGGTGCGGATGGCGGTCGCCGCTCGCGGCCGCACGCTCCTGACGAGTCGCTCGCTCGGGAGCGCTCGCTTCGGCGTGGTGGCGGGCTCCGCTCGGCTCGCGAAGCGAGAACGAGCTGGCGCGCCGCCGGGCGGACCACGGCGATTAGGTCGGGAGGGTACCGAGGTAACGGGGAGGGTCAAACGCTTTTCCCCCGGGGGTGAGGGGCATCGGATCGGAGCTCCCCGCGGCCTTGAAGTGCGGGGGGGCGGAGGGGTAGGACCAGGCGATCTCCTGGCACCCGAGGACCATGCAGCGCGATCCCTGGCTCGCGGACTTTCGCGGACTCCGCGGACGCATCGGGCTCTACGGCGGCTCTTTCGATCCGGTGCATCGCGGGCACCTCGAGGTCGCGCGTTCGGCGCGGCGCGCCCATGGACTGGAGCGCGTGGTGTTCCTCCCGACCGCCCGCAATCCGATGAAGCCGCGCGGCCCGCGGGCCTCGAACGCGGATCGCGCGGCGATGCTGCGCCTCGCTCTGCAGGACGAACCCGCGCTCTTCGTCTCGCCGCTCGAGCTCGAGCGCGCGGGGACCTCGTACACGGTCGAGACGCTGCGGGCGATCCGCGCGCAGGTGGAGCCCGAGGCCGAGCTCTACTTCGTCATGGGCTCGGATTGCCTGCCCGACTTCCCGCGCTGAGTTTCGCGTGCGCGAGCTCTTCGAGCTCGCGCACATCTGCGTCGTCGAGCGCGAAGGCTTCGCGCTGAGGGATCTCGCCACCCTCGAGCCGGCCCTCGAGCCAGAGCTCGTCCTGCGCCTGAGGCGCGATTTCGTCGCGCGGCCTCCGATCCCGAGCTCGTCGACGGCATCGCGCGAGGCCGCGAAGGCCGGAAGGCCCGAGGACGGCGATCTACCCGAGGCCGTGGCCCGCTACGTGCGCGAGCACGGCCTCTACCGTTGAGCGCCTGGACCTACCTGGCGCTCGCCCTCGCCGCGGCCGTGCTCGCGCTGGGAACCACGGCGCTCGCGCGCCGCATCGCGATCGCGACCGCCTTCCTCGATCGGCCGGCGGGCCGCAAGGACCACGGCGAGGCGGTGCCTTACCTCGGTGGCGCGGCCGTGGTCCTCGTCTTGCTGGCGCTGCCGTCGGCGGGCCTGCTCGCAGCGAGCGGGAACTTCGCCGGCGTTCCGGGGATCGCGGAGGGAGCGCTGCGCGAGCTCGCGGCGGCGGGACATGCGTGGGGCGGACTCGCGCTCGGCTTGCTGATCGCCTGCATCGGCGGAACCTGGGATGACCGCGCGAAGCTCGCCCCGCGCGCGAAGCTCGCGCTGCAGCTCGCCGCGGCGCTCTGTCCGATCCTGCTCGGCGATCTGCGCTTCGACTGGGCGCTGCACGAGCTGCTCGGGGCGTCCGGAGCCGCGCTGTGGATCGTCGCCGCGATGAACGCGTTCAACTTCCTCGACAATATGAACGGCGTGCTCGCTGGAGTGGTCGCCGCCTTGGCGCTGCCGTTCTTCGCGCTCGCGCTGGCGCTCGATCAGGTGGCGATCGCCGCGACCTTGGCGGTGACCTGTGGTGCCTGCCTCGGGTTCCTGCCGTTCAACTTCCCGCGCGCGCGCATCTTCCTCGGCGATGGGGGCAGCCAAGCGCTCGGCTACTGGATCGGCGCGCTCGCCGTGCAGGCGAGCTATCTCGGGCCGGGCACGCGCTGCGCGCTGGCGCCCTTCCTCGTGCCGCCAGCCTTGCTCGCGCTGCCGCTGCTCGATCTCGCGCACGTGGTCTGGTCGCGGCGCCGCTTGGGCGTGCCCATCTCTCGCGGCGATCACCGCCACGTCTCGCATCGCCTCGCGCAGCGCACCGGGTCCAAGCGGAACGCGGCGCTCGCGTGCTGGGGTGCGACCCTCGCGCTCGGCGCGCTCGCGGCGCTGCTCCCTTGGTGCACGCCGCTGGAGGCGGGCGCCGTCGTCGCAACGCAGATCGCGCTCTTCCTCTGGGTCGGTGGCCTGCCCCCGCGGGCCACCCGCTCGCATTGACCCCCCCTCCGGCGCGTGGAAGAATCTCCGCCTTTTCCCCGCCCCGGGCCCCTTCGATGATCGCCGTCATCTCCGACCTCCACTCGAACATCCAGGCGCTGAGCCGCGCCTTGGAGGACATCGCGGAGCTCGGAGTGACGCGCATCGCGTGCCTAGGGGATGTCGTCGGCTATGGCGCCAATCCGCGCGAGTGCCTGCAGCTCGTGATGGAGCGCTGCGAGTTCACGCTCCTCGGGAATCACGAGGACGCGATGATGAATTTCGCCGAGGACTTCAACGACAACGCACGTGCGGCGATCCACTGGACCCAGGATCGCCTGAACGCGCCCGAGTTCCCCGCGGATCAGAACTTCGCCTTCTGGAACTTCCTCGGCGAGCTGCCGCACCAGGTCGAGACCGACGGCGCCCTCTTCGTGCACGGCTCGCCGCGCGATCCCGTGCGCGAATACATGCTGCCGCGCGACGCTAGGAACCCCGACAAGATGGAGCGCGTGTTCGCGGCGCAGACGCAGCCGGTGAGCTTCGTCGGCCACAGCCACGTTCCCGGGGTCTACGTCGAAGGCGGGGAGAAGCACATCTCGCCGCGCGAGCTCGAGAACGGGATCTACGTCGTGCCGAAGGATCGGCGCGTGCTGGTGAACGTGGGCAGCGTGGGCCAGCCGCGCGACGGGGATCCGCGCCTCTCCTACGTCATCTTCGAGCCGGCCGCGGAGGGGCGCGCCGCGCGCATCGCGTTCCGGCGCTTGGCCTATGACCACGAGGCCGCGTCGCGCTCGATCCGCGCGGAGCAAGGCCTCCCCGTCTACCTCGCCGAGCGTCTCCTCGTCGGCCGCTGAGCCTCCGAGAGGGCTCGCGCCATCGCCTCCGTTTCCTCTTTCGTCGATCCCTCGCTCCCCGCCCGCAGGACCCCGTGGAAAAGAGACTGCTCGTCTTCTTGCTGCTGACGATCGCGTGGCTCTTCATGTGGCAGAGCTTCTTCGGCCCGAGCGCCGAGCGCGAGCCCGCGGCACCAGCCGTCCCGAGCGCGGCCACCGGAGAGCTTGCGAACGCCTCGCCGACGCCGCCGTCCGCGCCCGCGCAAGCGGATCTCCTCGCGGAGCGCGAGGCCGTGCTCGAGCTGCGCCGCGGGAACTTCGCGGCGCGCTTCTCGAATCGCGGCGGCGTTCTGAGCGCGCTGCGCGTGAAGGGCTTCGGGACCAAGACGGGCCTGACGCAGGAGCAGCTCGCCGACCCGCTCTACTGGAGCGCCTTGGTACAGGAAGAGGGCCCGCTCGCGAGCGGGCTGCGCTGGAGCGCGCTCCGCGATCCGCGCCTCCTCGAGGATCGCGCGGCGCCGGGCCTCGAGCTCGCGACCTTCCTACCGGAGCAGGCGCTCTGGCAGCACGAGTGGCTCGCCGCGCCCGAGAGCGGAGGCGCTCCGCTGCCCGCCGAGCACGACCCCGCGCTGCGGGCCGGCATCCGCTTCCGCGTGCGCTTGGCCGGCATCGAGCTCACGAAGGACATCCGCCTCCCGAGCGATCCCGCGCGCTACGACCTCGAGGTCGTGCTGCGCGCCTCGGGCCGCGCGCCGAACGGCGAGCTCTACACGGTCTTCGCGCCGGCGTCGGGCCTCTTCACGAACGAGGACTCGTTCTACCCTGATCCCGTCGCTTGCCGCATCGTCGAGGAGGAGGGCGAGTTCACCGTCGACGACTCCCGCATGGCGTCGGGCTCCGCGCAGGGGCCCGAGTGGTTCGAAGGGATCGGCGCCGAGCAGCGCCTCGCGGCCTTCGGCATCTTCAACAAGCACTTCGCGCTGCTCGCCAGCCCCGGCAGCGAGACGCTGGGCTCGGGCGCGCTGGCGCAGACCGGCTTCGAGAGCTATGCCACGCGCACGGCGGGCGCCGAGCAGCGAAGGCTCCAACGCGGTGGCTCGGCGCATTGGGGGTTCGCTTCGCTGTGCTTGCTGCGCTTGAAGCTCGACGGTACGAAGACCCTCGAGCTCCCGTTCCGGCTCTACGCCGGTCCGAAGTCCCCGGCGGTCTTCGACGCGCGGCCCGAATACAAGGCCTACGGCGCGATCGTCGACGAGTTCGACTTCGGCGGCTGGTTCTACAGCATCTTCTTCGCCGGCCCGGTCGCGCACGTCCTGCTCTGGTTCCTCGAGCTCTTCGGCGGCGTGCTCGGCAACTACGGCCTAGCGATCATCCTGCTCACCTTCCTCGTGCGCACCTTGCTGTTCCCGATCAATCGGATCCAGCAGGTGAAGATGGCGGCGTACGGCGAGCAGATGAAGCGCATCCAGCCCGAGCTGGCGCGCCTGAAAGAGCAGTACAAGGACGACCCGCGGCAGTTCAGCCAGAAGCAGCTCGAGCTGATGCGCAAGCACGGCGTCACCGTGCCGCTCGGCGGTTGCTTGCCGATCTTCTTGCAGATGCCGATC
Source organism: Planctomycetota bacterium (assembly GCA_016719295.1). GTDB lineage: Bacteria > Planctomycetota > UBA1135 > UBA1135 > JADKAF01 > JADKAF01. The sequence continues at coordinate 1,815,180 of JADKAF010000001.1, read as the reverse complement.
TTCATCGGCCTCTTCGCCGCGCTGCGCTCGACGATCCTGCTGCGTCACGAGCCCTTCTATCTCTGGATCCACGACCTCTCGCGGCCCGATGCGCTGCTCTCGTGGGAGCCGGTGACGCTGCTCTTCTTCACCCTCGAAGGTCTCAATCTCCTGCCGATCCTGATGGTCGTGCTGTGGGTGCTGCATCAGCGCATGATGCCGCGCCCGGCGAGCATGGATCCGCAGCAGGAGACCATGATGAAGATGATGACCTTCATGCCGATCCTGTTCGGCTTCCTGCTCTATAGCTACGCCTCCGGCCTCGCGCTCTACATGATCACCTCGAGCCTCCTCGGCATCTTCGAGGTGCGCTACATCAAGAAGAAGTGGCCGATCGAGGAGCAGGTGAAGAAGTACCAGGAGAAGCTGGCGCTGCGTCGCGCGAAGATGCTGGAGCTCCGCAAGCGCATCGAGGAAGCGCAGAAGAAGAACCGCCGCAAGGGGCTGCCGGGGTGAGCGCGGGGCGGCGCCACGCGCAGCGCGACACGATCGCGGCCCTCGCCTCCGCCGCCGATCGCGCCGAGCGCGCGGTGCTGCGCGTCTCGGGACCCGGGAGCTACGCGATCCTCGCGCGCCTCGCCGGCGCGAGCGCCGCGCTGCCCGAGCGCGGCGGACGCCTCCTAGAGGTCGAGCTCGCGCTGCCGCAAGGGCGGCTTCCCGCGACGCTCTGGTGCTTCCGTGCGCCGCGCTCCTACACCGGCGACGACCTGATCGAGCTCCACGTCATCGGGTGGCCGGTGCTCGTGCACGAGCTGCTGCGCGCGCTGCAGCGCGAGGGGGCCCGCCTGGCGCGGCCGGGCGAGTTCACGCAGCGCGCGTTCTTGGCCGGCAAGCTCGATCTCGCGCAGTGCAGCGCCGTGCTGCGCCTCACCTCGGCGCGGGATCGCGAGGTCTCGCGCGCCGCCGCGGGCTTGCTCGAGCTGGAGCGCGGCGAGAGCACTTCGGCGCTCCGCGACGAGCTGCTCTCGATCCTCGCCTTCCTCGGGGCGCACCTCGACTTCGAGGAGGTCGAGGTCGCCGGAGCCGGGGACGAGCTCGCGCGACGCGCCCGCGAGTTGCGCGAGCGCATCGCGAAGCAGCGCGCGCGCTGGGAGGCCCTGCCCGCCGCGCGCGAGCGGCCGTGGGTGGCGCTCCTCGGCCGGCCTAGCGTCGGCAAGTCGACGCTGTTCAATCGCTGGGTCGGCGAAGAGCGCGCGCTCGTCGACGAGGCCCCCGGGACCACGCGCGATCTGCTGCGCGCGACCGCGCGGCTCGACGGGCTCGAGGTGGAGCTCGTCGATCAGCCCGGGCGCGCCGGCGAGCGCGCGGACGCGCGCGAGGCCGCGCTGCTCCGGAGCGCCGATCTCCTGCTCTGCTGCGTCGACGCGGCGGCTCCCGAGCTCCCGGCCGAGCTGCCCGACCATCCGCGCCGATTCCTCGTGCACCTCCGGGCGGACCGCTTGGATGGGGAGTCGCCGAGCCTCGTTACCAGCGAGGAGTTCGTCGGGCGCTTCCTGGTCAGCGTGCAGCGCGAGGACGGGCTCGCGGCGCTGGAGCGCGCGCTCGCCGCCGCGCTCCGCGGCGACGCCGCGGCAGGGGAAGGGACCAGCGGCGTCGAGCTCGAGCAGCGCGACGCGCTGCGCGCGGCGGAGGAGCACGTCGGCGCCGCGGAGCTGCTCCTGCGAGCGGGGTTGCCCTACGAGATCGCTGCGGAGGAGCTGCGCTCCGCGCTGGCCGGGCTCGATCGCATCGCCGGGAGCTGGTCGCCGGAGGATTTGCTGGACCGGATCTTCGCGCGATTCTGTCTCGGGAAGTGAGGCCTCGCCGAGGCCGCCGCGGCGGCTCGCATCGGCTCACGGCGCTTCAAGATCCTGGGGTGGGGTTGGTTTGACGCACTACATCTAGTGTGTTAGACCCTCGGCCTCACCTTCTCGGCGCTTGCCCCGGGGCCTCCATGAAGTGTCCTTTCTGCGGTCGCGATGACGACAAAGTCATCGACTCGCGTGGCTCGAACGACGCGGCGGCCATCCGCCGGCGTCGCGAGTGCCAAGCCTGCGGCCGCCGCTACACGACCTACGAGCGCGTGGAGGAGGTTCCTCTGCGCGTCGTGAAGAAGGACGGATCGCGCGTGGCCTTCGATCGGCAGAAGATCCTGAGCGGCCTCTTGAAGGCGTGCGAGAAGCGCCCCGTCGCGATGGCTGCGCTCGAGGATGCCGTCGGGCGCATCGAGCGGCAGTGCACGGAGAACTTCGATCGCGAGGTGAAGTCGACCTTCATCGGCGAGCTGGTGATGAAGGAGCTGCGCGAGCTCGATCAGGTCGCGTACGTGCGTTTCGCTTCGGTCTACCGTCAGTTCCGCGACGTGTCGCAGTTCTTGGAAGAGCTGCGGCCGATGCTCGAGACTCGCAACGAGAAGCGCGAGGAGAAGAGGGAGGAGGATGCCGACCGGCCGCGTCGTTTCTAAGCGCGGCGGCCGGCGCGAGCCTTTCTCGCTCGCCAAGCTCCAGCGCGCGCTCCAGCGCGCGCTGGAGGGCTCCGGCGATCTGTCGGCGTACTCGAGCCGCGAGCTCGCGCACGCGATCGAGGAGCGCTTGCCCTTCGCGTCGGACGCCGCGCTCGAGAGCAGCTCGATCCGCGCCTTCGCGGAGCGCACGCTCGAGGAGCGCGGCGCGGCTTCCCTGCTCGCGCTCTACCGACGGCATGCGAGTCGCCGCGATCGCCAGCGCGCCAGCCTGCGCGTCTCGTACGACGCGCCGAGCGCGCCCGGCCGCGGCATGAGCGAGCCGTTCGATGCGGCGCGCATCGCGACGCATCTCTGCTTGCATCGCGGCATCGCGCGCGACGAGGCGCTCGCCATCGCGGCCAGCGTCGAGCGCCGCTTGCTCTCGGCGCGCTGGACCACGATCGGTCGCGACCTCGTCGCGGCGACGGTCGAGGCCGAGTGCGCCGCTCGCGAGCAGGCGGCCCCGGGCGGCGAGGCCGCGACGCGCAAGCAGGCCTGGGCGGGCAGCTCGCGGCGCGAGGTCGTCGGCCCGCGGCGCTCCGAGGTCGAGGAGCTGCTGGAGGCCGGCTGCACGAGCGGCGGCTCCGAGATCACCTCGTGGGGCCACAGCGTCGAGCAGACGCTCGCGGCGGTGGTGCTCGCGCGGCATGCGACGCGCGGCAGCGCCGCTCGCGACGCGAGCCGCTTGGCGCACGTGCAGGGCGATCTGCACTTCCTGCACTTCGACGCTCCGCATCGCGTGGTCGGCGCCGCGGCGTGGATCGCACCCGAGGCGCTCGACGCCGCGCGCCTCGCGGAAGGGCTGGCCGAGGTGCTCTTCGCCCAGACTCGGCGCGCGAGCCTCGTGATCGACGTGCGCGGCGCGTGCGCCGGGCGCGTGCCGTGGAAGCGCGCTCGTCTCACGCTGGAGGAACAGCTCCCGCTCTGGGGCTCGATCGCGCGCGCGGCGGGCGGTCGCCTCGGCCTCGGTCTCCTGGTGGGCCGCGACGCCGCCCTGGTCGAAGGCGGCTTGCTCGAGCTCGTGCGCGCGGTCGAGCGGCCTCTGTTGGCGAAGCCCCAGATCTTCGATCCGCTCGAGCTCGTGGTGAGCTCGCTGGCGGTCGATGTCTGGACCCAGCCCGGGCGCAGCGGAGGCTCTGGCCCGGCGACGGAGCTCCCGCCGCTGCGCTTCGGCGCTGCGGATCGCGCGAACCTGGGCTTCGGCGTCCTCGCGCGCGGCGCTCTCGATTCCCTCGCCGGCCCCGAGCCTGGGGGCGCTTGGACCTTCGGCGCGGGCGGAGGTGTGGCCCTCGATCTCCCGCGACTCGCGGCCAGCGTCGGGCCGGCGGACGAAGGCGCCTTCTTCGCGGCCCTGCACACGCTGCTCGAGCTCGGCATCGACGAGTCGCAGCGCCAGAGCGCGCGGCACGAGCGCCGCGGGCGCGCGGGGCTGGGGCCGGCGCTCGCGCCCGGGGCCAGCGCCGGCTTCGCCGTCGTACCGATCGGCTTCCACGAAGCGCTGCAGATGCTGTGGGGCGAGCTCACGCCGCCGCGCGCCGCGCGTGCGCTGAGCTTCCTCGCCGAGGCCGTCGAGCGCTGCGGGCGCCAAGCGGGCACGGAGTGGATGCTGGAGCTCGGCGATGCGCCGGAGGTGCGCGGGAGATTCGAGCGCCTCGACGACGCGCGCGAGGAGAGCGTCGGTCCGAGCGGGTATGCTTGGGCCTCCCGCGAGGGGCGGCGCTACGGTCATGGCGTCGCTCCCGCCCGAGGAGGAGCTGGCTTGCTCGACCGCCACGTCCCGAGCCTGCTCGCCTACGGCCGTACGCCCGCGCGTCTCAGCGCGACGGGTTCGATCGCCGAGGTCGCGCCGCTCGACGCGCGCGTCCCGGCGGAACGAAGGATCGATTCCCCATGAGCTCCGAGTCGTCCCCCGAGAGCGCGCCCGACGCCCGCGACGCTGGTGCGGAGGCCGCGCCGCCGGAGCTGTTCCACGCGTCGCCCCTCGACGGTCATGAGAATGTCGACGGGCATGAGTACGGCGCCGATTCCCCTGGCGCCGCCGCGGGGCTCGAGGAAGCGGCCGAGGAGAGGGGCGGAGCGAGCGCCGAGGTGGAGTCCGGGAGCGTCGAGCCGGCGGGGGCCGAGGCCGTCGCCGCCGAGGATGTGCCTGCCGAGGGGCTGGCCCTCGAGGCCCAAGCGGTCGAGTCTGCGGTGCTCGCGGCTGAAACCGTCGCTTCCGAAGCGGCCGTGCCCGCGGCGGGCGAGCTTGCGGTCGGCGAAGGCGTTTCCGCCGAGCGGCCCGCGGAGGCCGTCGTCGAGCGCGAGCTGCCCTTCCGTCTGCGCCTGAAGCGCCTCGAGATCCAAGGCTTCAAGTCGTTCGCCGATCGCGTCGACTTCCGCTTCGAGCCCGGCATCACCGGCATCGTCGGCCCGAACGGCTGCGGCAAGAGCAATGTCGTCGACGCGCTGAAGTGGGTGCTCGGCGAGCAGCGCGCGAAGAGCGTCCGCGGCAACGACATGCTCGACATCGTCTTCAAGGGCGCGCGGGGGCGTGTCGGCGCCGAGGAAGCCGAGGTGCAGCTCGAGCTGGAGGCGATCGACGCGCAAGGCAAGCCCTTGCGCAGCGTCGCCGAGTTCGCGCCCGAGGTCGCGATGCTCGCGCGCGGCTTCAGCGTCGGTCGTCGGCTGCGCCGCGACGGGCAGAGCTCTTACCTGTTCAACGGCGACAACGTGCGCCTGAAGGACGTGCGCGGGCACCTGCTCGACACGGGCCTCGGCGTGCGCGCCTACTCGGTGCTCGAGCAGGGCAAGATCGACGCCGTGCTCGACGCGAATCCCGTCGCGCGCCGCTCGCTCTTCGAGGAGGCCGCGGGGATCTCGCGCTTCCGCCTCCAGCGCAAGGAGACCTTCTCCAAGCTCGAGCGCACGCAGGTCAACCTCGAGAAGGTCGAGGTGCACCTCGACGAGATGGGGCGGCGCATCGCGAGCCTCCGTCGACAGGCCGGGCGCGCGCGACGCTTCGCCGAGGTGAGCGAGCAGCTGAAGGAGCTGCGTCTCGCCACCGGCGTGCTGCAGCTCCGCGAGGTCACGCGCACGCTCGAGCGCGACAAGAGATCGCTCGAGGAACAGGAGCGCACCGTGGCGCGCTTCCGCCGCGAGCGCGTCGCGAAGGACGAGGAAGCGCGCGTGCTGGAGCGCCAGGTCGCGCGCTACGCCGATGCGCTGGAAGATCTCCGCCGCACGCTCGCGGGCGTCGAGGCCGAGGCGCGCTCGCTGGAGGACCAGCGCGCGATCCTCGAGCGCAATCTCGAGCAGGAGCGTGAGCGCCAGGTCGACGCCGACGAGCAGGCGCGCCTCGCCGAGGGCCAGCTCGCCGAGCGGCGCGCGAAGGCCGAGGGGCTCGATTCCGAGCTCGTGCGCCGTCGCGAGGCCGAGCTCGAGGTCGAGCGCGAGCTGGAGACCCTCGCCGCGCGACTCGACGAGACGCGCCGCGCGTTGAATGCCGCGCGGAAGACGCTGCAGGAAGTCGAGGAGCGTCGGATCGAGGCGACCCAGCAGCGCATGGTCGCGTCGAACACGGTGCACGGACTCCGCGGCCAGATCGAGTCCGCCGAGCAGCGCATCCTGCGCCTCCGCGAGCGCCTGGCGGAGATGGTGCGCGAAGAAGAGACGCTCGCCGCGGAGGTGCTGCGGCAGGAGCGCAGCGAGCGCGACTGCTCGGAAGATCTGCGCGGCATCCGCGAGCAGATCGAGGCGCTCGTCGATCGTCGCGAGCGCGCCGACCAAGAGCGCAGCTCCGCGCTGCAGCGGCGACTCGAGCTGCGCACGCGCCTCGCCTCGAGCGAAGCGCGCAGCGAAGCGCTGGAAGCGCTGGAGCGCGAGCTCGAGGGCTTCGATCCCGGCACGCGCGCGCTGCTCGAGGGCACCGCGGGCCAAGCTCCGCCGCGCGGGCTGCGCGGCGCGCTGGTGGATCGCCTGCACGTTCCGTCGGCCGAGGCGACGGCGGTGGAGGCCGCGCTCGGCGCGGCGCTCACCGCGCTGCTGGCCGAGGACGTCGACGCCGTGCGCGCCGCGACGCGCTGGCTGCGCGAGGAACGCCTGGGGCGCGCCGCCTTCGTCATCGCGCCGCGCCGCGAGCTCTTGCAGGAAGAGCTTCCGACCCCGCCGCCGCTGCCGTGCGCGGACGGCGATCTCCGCTCCGAGCCCGGCGTCCTCGGTGCGCTCCTCGACTTCGTGCGCGTCGACGGCGACGAGATCGCCGAGGTCGTGAGCCATCTCCTCGGCGACGCGTGGCTGGTCGAGGCCGATGCGGACCTCGCGGCGTTGCTGCTCCGCGCGCCGAACGGGCGCTTCGTGACGCGCGCGGGTGAGATCCTGCGGGGCGGTCCCGTCGTGCAGGCCGTCGGCGGCTACCTCGAGGAGGGCACGGGCATCGTCTCTCGGCGCAGCCAGCTCGAGGAGCTCGCGCGCGATCAGGTGGAGCTGCGCGAGCATGTCGCGCACGTCGAGGAAGCGGTCGCACGCGTCACGGCGGAGATCGAGGCGGTGCAGGGGACGCAGGCCGATCTCTCGCGCGCCGAGGCGAGCGTGCGCCGCGCTCTCGAGGAAGCGCGCAGCGCGCGCGTGCGCGCGGAGAGCCGCCTCGTGCGCTACCGCGAGGAGCTCGAGCTCTCGCGCCGCGATCTCGGCGACCTCGAGGACGATCTCGCACGCTACGAGGAGCAGCGCGCCAAGGCGACGAACCTGCTCCGCGAGCGCGAGGAGCAGCTCACCAACCTCCAGCAGGAAGGCGAAGCGATCTACCGCGGCGTCGAGGAAGCTCGCGAGCTGAACGAAGCGTGCCAGCGCGAGGAACATCGCGCGCGACTGCAGATGAAGGAGCTCCAGGGCGAGCGCCGTACGGCGGAGGAGGCCCTCGCGGGCTGCCGGCGCGCGGAAGCGGAGAGCCAGCGGCGCATCTCCGAGATCGCTCAGGAGCGCGGCCTCGCCGAGCGTCGCGCGAGCGAGGTTCTCCAGAAGCTGGAGGAGCTCGTGCAGGTGCGCTTGCGCCTCGCTTCGCGCAAGGCCGAGCTCGCCGAGGACATCGGCTCGGGCGAGCAGGAGCTGCTGCGCGAGCGCTCGGCCTTCGAGGGGCATCGCCTGCGCCTCGAGCGCTTGCAGGAGCGGCTGGAGCGCATGCTCGAGGCGAGCCAAGAGATCCGTCTGCGCCTGCGCGATGCCGAGCACAAGTCCGAAGACCTCTGCACGCGCGTGCGCGATGCTTATTCGCTGGAGCTCGCCGAGGTCCTGCGCGAGCGCGCGGCCGCCGGTGCGATCCGCGACTTCTCCGCCGAGGAGCTCGAGTCGGCCGAGCGCGACATGAAGGAGCTCCGTCGTGAGCTCGACAAGATCGGCGGCGTGAACATGGAGGCCGTCGACGAGCTCGCGCAGATCGAAGGCACCTACGAGGAGATCAAGCGGAACTGCGACGACCTGCGCCAGGCGAAGAAGCGCTTGGAGGAGCTGGTCGCCTATCTCGATCGCGAGAGCCGCTCGCGCTTCCTCGAGACCTTCGAGAAGGTGCGCATCAACTTCCAGTCGACCTTCCGGCGCCTCTTCAGCGGCGGCATGGCCGAGCTGGAGCTGATCGGCGATGAAGAAGACCCGCTCGAGAAGGGCATCGAGATCAAGGCGCGCCCGCCCGGCAAGTCGCTGCAGACGATCGGCCTCCTCTCGGGGGGCGAGCGCACGATGACCGCGCTCGCGATCCTCTTCGCGATGTTCCAGGTGAAGCCCTCGCCGTTCTGTCTCCTCGACGAGGTCGACGCGGCGCTCGACGACGCCAACGTGCAGCGCTTCTGCTCGCTCGTCGGCGAGTTCGTGAGGGACACGCAGTTCGTCATCGTGACGCACAACAAGCACACGATGGCCCGCTGCGACACGCTCTACGGCGTCACCATGCAGGAGTCCGGCGTCTCCTCGCGCGTCGCCGTGCGCTGGCAGGACGTCAGCAGCGACGGCCGCTTCGAGCCGCCGGCGACGCGCGCGCTCCCTCTGCCGCCCCCCGAGGAGGAGAGCTTGCCCGAGCGCGTCCTCACGCCGGCCGCGAGCAAGAAGCGCGGCAAGAAGGCGAGCGCGGAAGTCACGGTTTCGAACGTGGCTCCGGCGGCGGAGAACGGCGCGTCCGAGCTTGTCCCGAACGTCGAGCTCGTCCCGAACGTCGAGCTCGTCCCGACTGGGGAGCTCGCCGCGACGAACGGCGAGGAGCCCGGCGAGTCGAGCTGAGAGCGGCCGGGAGCGGCACGCTCTCGCTGCGGCGCGAGAGGGCGGAGCTCTCAGGCTCCGGGCCGCTCAGGCTCGGGGCTCAGCCGCCCGTCGGCGTGAACCACTCCGCGTGCTTCGGGTCCTCGCGCAGGCGATCGAAGCACGGCAGCTTCGAGCTCGGCCAGGCGATGAACTCCGCCGGCTGGACCTTCTCGTCCCTCAGCGTCTTCAGCGCCTTCTCCCACTGCTTCTGCTCGGCGTAGCACTGCGCCCATTCGCAGACCGCGGCGGCTTCCAGGCGCTCGCCGCGCGGAACGCGCTCGGCGGCCTTGCGGTAATCGAGCGTCGCCTTGTGCCATTCATCGAGCGCGAAGAACACGCGGGCGCGTGCGAGATAGCCCCACGGCTCGCGCGGGCTGCGCTCGATCGTCTCCTCGGGCTGCTTCAGCAGCTCGGGGAGGCCGGACTTGTCCTTCTGGCGGTAGAGGGCGATCGCCGCCGCGCTGCGCACGGAGTAGCTGCGGTTCTCGAGGTAGCCCTTCAGGCCGGCGAGGATGCGGCGGTCTCCGTCGGCGATGAAGCCGAGGGCCTCCAGGATCTTCTCCTGCTGCGAGCTGCGCTTCGCATCCGCGAGCAGATCGAAGAGCGGGCCGGCGAGCGACGCGGCGCGCGCGTTCTTCGCGTAGCGCACGACCTCGCCGATCGACTCGGCGTCCTCGATCTTCCCGAGCTGCGCGAGCACCAGCTCGGCGCCTTCCGGGGCTCCGAGGTCGGCGAGCGCGCCGAGCAACGCGCGAAAGCTCTGGCTCTGCGGTGGGAAGCGCGCGAGCTTCGCCGCGATCGCCGCAGCGGCGGGGCGCACACCCAGGGCCGCGAGAGCGCGCGCGGCCTCGAGCACCACGCGATCTTCGGCGTCCTCGAGCCGCGCCGTGAGCGCCGTCGCGCTGCGCGCATCGCGCAGACCGCCGAGGGCCAGGCACGCGTCGGCGCGCACGTCGGGCGAGGCGTGGCTCGAGAGGCGCACGAGGTCCGGGAGCACGCCCGTGTCGCCGATGCGCTGCAGGCAGCGGGCGGCGTTCCGCGCGAGGTTTCGCTGCGCCTTCTCGTTCGCGCCGGGCACGAGCTTCTCGACCAGCAGGTCGCTCACCAGCGGCCCGAGTGCCACGATCGCGGCGATGCGCTTCTCGACGACGTCCCGATTCTCCTCGTAGCTCCAGCCCAGGTCGTTCAGCAGGTCGCCCATCGCGGCCTGCGCCGAGGTCCGTCGCTCCGCGACCCGGCTCGCGAGATGGCGGCGCAGCGCCTCGACGCTCGTGGCCCGATCGGGGAACGCCGCCGCGCCTTCCTCTGTTGGCGCAGGCTTCGGCGCGGAGGCCGTGGGCGCGGGAGGTACTGGGGTCCCCGGCTCCTGGGCCGAGACCAGCGCGGGCAGGGTCGTCAAAACGGCGCGGATCAGGTACATGGTGCAGGATTGTAGTCGCGACGCGCGCGCGAGGGGAAACCCCTCCCCGCGCCTTGGAGACGGGAGCTCAGGGTGAGGAAGGACGTCGTCGTGGTCGGAGCCGGCCACGCGGGCATCGAGGCCGCGTGCGCGGCGGCGCGCCTCGGCTGCGAGACCGCGCTGGTCACCTTGCGCGCCGATCGCGTCGGCGAGATGTCCTGCAACCCCGCGATCGGCGGGCTCGCGAAGGGGCAGCTCGTCCGCGAGGTCGACGCGCTCGGCGGCGCGATGGGCCGGATCGCCGACGCGAGCTGCATCCAGTTCCGCGTGCTGAACACGCGGAAGGGCCACGCGGTGCGCGCGCCGCGCTCGCAGAACGACCGCGACCTCTATCGCCGCGCGGCGACCGAGGCCGTGCTCGCGACGCCGAAGCTCGAGCTCCTCGAGGGCGAGGTCGCGGGATTCCTCGTCGACGAGCCGAGCGCGGAACGACCCGTCATCACCGGCGTGCGCTTCGCCGATGGTCGGCGGCTCTCGGCGCGCGCGGTGATCGTGACGACGGGCACTTTCTTGAAGGGCGTGCTGCACACCGGCGAGGAGCAGCGCGTCGGAGGACGCATCGGCGAAGGCGCCGCGCGACGCTGAGCGACCACCTGCGCGCGCTCGGGCTCGGGATGGGCCGCTTGAAGACCGGCACGCCCCGCGCCTCGATCGCGAGAGTCTGGACCTCGCCGCGCTCGAGGAGCAGCACGGTGAGCGCTCGCCCCGCGGGTTCTCGTTCTACGGACCGCGGCCGGCCCTGCCGCAGATCTGCTGCTGGATCACGTACACGAACGAGCGCACGCACGACCTGATCCGCTCGCAGCTCCACCGCTCGCCGATGTACGCGGGCCGCATCGAGGGCATCGGCCCACGCTACTGTCCTTCCATCGAGGACAAGGTGGTGCGCTTCGCCGACAAGGATCGCCATCAGGTGTTCCTGGAGCCCGAAGGGCTCGATTCGCCCTCGGTCTATGTGAACGGCGTCTCGACCAGCCTGCCCGCGGAGGTGCAGGAGGCGTTCGTGCACACGATCCCCGGGCTCGAGCGCGCGCGTTTCCTGCGGCACGGCTACGCGGTGGAGTACGACTTCGTGCATCCCGCGCAGCTCGACTGGACCCTCAAGGTGCGGCGCACCGAGGGCCTCTGGCTCGCCGGGCAGATCAACGGCACCTCGGGCTACGAAGAAGCCGCGGCCCAGGGAATCGTCGCTGGCATCAACGCCGCGCGCGCGGTGCGCGGCGAGAGCTCCTTCGCGCTCGACCGCTCGGAGGCCTACATCGGCGTCTTGATCGACGACCTCGTGCGCTCCGATCCGCGCGAGCCCTACCGCATGTTCACCTCGCGCGCGGAGCACCGCTTGCTGCTGCGCGAGGACAACGCCGATCGGCGTCTCGCGCCGCGCGGGTGGGAGCTCGGCTTGATCACGGCGGAGCAGATCGAGCTCGTGCGCGCGAAGGAGCAGCGCATCTCGGTTGCGGCGGCGCGGCTCCGCGCGACCTACCACGAGGGGCGCGCGCTCTCCACCTGGCTGAAGCGTCCCGAGATGGACCTCGAGGCGCTCCGCGCGCTGCATCCCGTGGCGCGCGAGCTCGCGTTGGAGGAAGACGAGGTGGCGGGGCTCGAGGTCGACCTCAAGTACGAAGGCTATCTCGAGCGCCAGCGCACCGAGGTCGAGCGCTTGAAGGAGCAGGAAGAGCTGAAGCTCCCGAGCGACTTCCCCTTCGAGACCGTGGAGGGGCTGCGCAGCGAAGCGCGCGAGAAGCTGCTGAAGCTCCGCCCGCCGACTCTCGGCGCCGCGGGCCGCATCGCCGGCGTGAACCCGACGGACCTCGCGTTGCTGCTCGTGCATCTCGAGCGCGCGCGCCGCGCGGAACTCCAGCGATGAGCGCCGAGCGCACGACGGAGAGAGCGCGCGGGGGCTGCGGTCCCGTGCGCGCCTCGAAGGTCGGACGCTGGCGCGCGCTCGCGCTGATCCTGGTGCACGTGGCGATCGCCGCGCATCTCGCGCACTGGGCGCTCGCGGGCGAGACGCTGACGCCGCTCGAGCCCTCCGAAGCGATGGAGACGCTCGAGCGGGGCTACGTGAACGCCGGCTTCGTGCTCTTCACCGCCGCGATCCTCAGCACCTTGGTGCTCGGGCGATTCCTCTGCGGCTGGGCCTGCCACCTGGTCGCCCTGCAGGACCTCTGCGCCTGGCTGCTCGGCAAGCTAGGCCTCAAGCCGAAGCCGGTGCGCTCGCGCTTGCTCGTGCTGGTCCCTTTCTTCGCCGCGTTCTACATGTTCGCGTGGCCCTCGCTCCGCCGCGCGATGGCGGGATCGAGCACGCCAGCGTGGGAAGCGCATCTCTCCACCAGCGACTTCTGGGCGACCTTCCCTGGGCCCGTGGTCGGCGCGATCACCTTCCTCGTCTGCGGCTTCCTGCTCGTCTACTGGATGGGGGCGAAGGGCTTCTGCACCTACGGCTGCCCCTATGGCGCGCTGTTCTCGATCGCCGATCGCGCCGCTCCTCTGCGCATCGTCGTGAGCCCCTCTTGCGACGGCTGCGGCCACTGCACCGCCGTCTGCTCGAGCAACGTCCGCGTGCACGAGGAGGTGAAGCAACACGGCCGCATCGTCGATCCCGGCTGCATGAAGTGCTTCGACTGCGTGAGCGTCTGTCCGAAGGAGGCGCTCTCGTACGGCTTCGCGAAGCCCGCGCTGACCCTCCGCTCGGCGCAGCGCAAGCTGCACGACTTCAGCTGGGGTGAGGAGCTTCTGCTCGCGCTCGGCTTCGCCGCATTCTTCCTCGCCTTCCGCGGCCTCTACGACCAGGTGCCTTTCCTGCTGGCGCTCGGCCTCGGGGCGCTGGGCGCTTGCGGGCTCCTGCTGCTCGTCCGCGCGGTCTCGCGCGCCGACCTGCAATGGCAGCGCCTGCGCCTGAAGGAAGGCGGGCGCTTCACGCGCGCGGGTCGGCTCGTCGGCGGCCTCGCGCTGGCGTTCCTCGTCTTCGGCATGCACTGCGCCGCCGTGCGCTGGAGCTCCTGGCGCGGGGGCGAGCTGCTGCAAGAAGCGCAAGCGACGCGCGGCGCGCAACGGACGCAGCTCATCGAGGAGAGCCGCGCCCATCTGGAGCGGGCGGCTTCCCTCGGGCTCTTCGCGGATGCGCGCCTCGACTTCCAGCGCGGATCGATCGCCTACACGCGCGGGGAGCGCGTCCTCGCGGAGGAGCTGCTCCTGCGCGCGGTGGAGGGCAATCCCCGTCAACCCTTCGCGTGGCTGGGCCTCGCCGAGGTGCGCATCGCGCGCGGCGCGCTCGACGAATGCGAAGCCGCTCTGCAGGGCGCCCTGCGCTATCACCCCGAGTTCGCGCCGGCGCGCGAGCGCCTCGAGCTCCTGCGCTTGCGCCGCGCCGCGGAAGTCGAGCCGCCGCGCTGAGCCGCTCCGACGCCGCGCCGGAAACGCGCGCGAGCGGCGCGGATCGTCCAGATCCGCTCTGCTCGCGTACTCTCCAGAGCGACGATCCGCCGGGGCGCGTGGCTCAGTTGCAGCCCGCGCCGAGCACTCCGAGCTTCACCGTGAGGCCGTTCGAGAGATCGAACGCCTGCAGCGCGAGGCCGTTGGCGAGGTCGATCTCCGCAGCCTGCACGGTGAAGCGCCCGCCGTCGAGCGTACCGTCGGCGGGGATGGGCAGCGCGAGGGAGCAGACGCCCGCGGGGCTCGCCGTGGCGGGCAGCGAGACGAGCAGCGTGCCCAGGTCGGCGTAGAGCGTGCAGCCCGCGCCGAGCGGCAGGCTCGAGCTGAGCCCGGTGACGAGGAACACGTTCGTCGAAGCCGCAGCGACGTCGCGCAGCTCGAGCCCGAAGCTCGCGTTGCCGAGCTGCGCGAACGGCGGATTGCCCGTGGCGGCGAGCACGGGGGCGCTCGGCGTGCCGCAGCCCGCGCCGAGGTTCAGAAGGCGCGCATCGCCGGGGCCCTGCGACGACACGGTGACCCACGGCGCGCCCGCGCCCGGATCGAACTGGTCGATCGAGAGGCTCGTGCCGGTCGGCGCGGCGTCGCTGTCGAACGCGAAGTTGTAGATCGAGTTCCAGCGCTGCTTCAGGCTGCCCGCGGCGAAGGCGATCTCGGTCGCCGAGCGCGAGAAGCTCCAGTCGTTGCTCGGGTCGGTGTCGATGTCGCGGAACGAGGGATTCTGCACGAGCGAGCTCGAGCAGACCGGGATCCGCAGGCTCGCGCCACCGCGGTGGTTGTCGCGGTTGTGCACAGCGTACTCGTAGTGGTAGAGCCCGTTCACCGGACCGGTCACCTTCACCGCGACGTAGAAGCGCCCGTCGTCGCCGCCGTTCGTGTTGTGCGTCACGACCGCGCCGGACCAGCGGTAGAGCACGCTGTCGTAATGGTGGTTGGAATCCGCGTGGCTGAAGTTCCAGCTCGAGCCGCTCCACGAGGTATTGATGCGGCGATGCGCCAGGTTGTTCGCGCGGCTCATCTCCGGCTCGCCGCGCACGACGTAATAGCCCGCGTAGTAGTAGAGCGCGCCCGGGCGGCCGAGGTCCGCGTCGCGGATCGCCATGCGGTTGCCGATGGGGTTCATGTTGTTCGCCATCGTGGTGTTCAGGCTGCGGATGCCGTCGCTGGCCGCCGCGCCGCTCACCGCCGGGAAGCCGCGGTCGAAGTGCGAGCCGCGCGCCGTCCAGGTGCCGAGCCAGGCGTTCACTTCCTCCGATGGTCCGAGCCAGTAGTTGTCCGCGTTGAGGCCCGCACCGTAGGTGTCGGAGCAGTTGATCGCGATGAAGGTTCCGGTGCCCGGATACACGCAGGTGCCCGTCACGGGGCAGCCGGGCGTGTTCGTGCTCGTGAAGCCGTGCTTCACGCCGCAGTAGCTCGAGATCTGCTCCAGCCGGTCGTTCTGGATGCGCACGACGTGGAACCCGATCATCGGGTGGTCCTCGTCCATCGGCGCGCGCCACGGCGTCTGGTAGGTGCCCACGTTGCAGGCCGTCGTCGTGATCCCGCAGCCGTTGAGGCCGGTGGGATAGGCGCCCGACCGGCCGAAGTCATCCATGCCCCCGAGCGAAGAGAGCGCGATGTCGGTGCCCGGCCGCACGTTGGATTGCGCGAGCAGGGCCGAAGGGGTGCCGGCCGCGAGGAGACCCACGGCGAGGAGCGAACGAGAGTTCATGCGTGCACCTGAGGAGACCTGGGAGTGAGGAAGCGAAGCCGCGCGAGCGCGCGCGGCGGAGCGACGCGCGCCGCGGTGAGCCGAGCGAGACCATCGTAGCGCCGCCGTCGCCGGCGCACCCACGTCGGAGCGGGCGTAGAGCCCTCGCGGGTTCCTTGCGCGGAGGAGAGGCTCCGTCAGAGCGTCAGCGCCACAGCGTGCGCTGACGCTCCGCCGTGTCGATCCGCTGCAGCGCCTCGAGGAACGAGCGCATCTCGCTCGGCGCGAGCTCGCAGGGCTGCAGCGAGAGCGTGCGCTCGAGGATCAGGCGCTCGCCTTCGCGCTCGACCACGAGCGCGTAGCTGAGTCCGCCGAAGCGCTCGAGGTGCGGCTCGGGAGCCGCGGCCAGGCGGCGGCCGCTCGGAGGCACGAGCACGACGCGCACGCGCTCGAAGCGCTCGCCGGCGAACGCACCCGCGCCGGGGAGCGCATACGGGCGCTGGCGCGCGGCGTCGGCGCCGAGCGCGCGAGAGAGGAGCAGCGGGCGCAGGCCGAGCGGCGTGCTGAGGAGCCCTTCCTCCGGAGCGGCGAAGCGCGCGATCTGTCCTTCGGCTCGCACGCGCAGCGGCTTCGTCGGGTCGTCGAGGTCCACGAAGGTCGCCGCGGAGACCTCGAGACCCGGGGCGAGCTGGCTGATCACGTTGGCGAGCACGCGGCGCTGGTCGCGCTCGGGGATCCGGCTCACTTGCTCGGCGTTCGCGTAGCCGCTCGTGCTCGGGAGCTCGAGGTCGAGGAAGAGCTTCGCGCGGCTGCTCTCCTCGAGGTGCACCTCGAGCTTGGCATGGCTCTGCGCGTGCTGGAGGCTCGCGAGGCGCGGCAAGTGCTCGATCTGGCCGCTCGTGCCCGCCGAGACGAAGACCTCGCCACCCTCGAGCTCCTCGGAGAAGCGGCCGAAGGGGAGGCGCAGCGCCGGCGCGCCGATCCAGCGCGGCTCGCCGTCGCGCGGGAGGAGCTGCAGCAAGGCGGCGCCGTAGCGCCCGAGGGGATTGGCGAGACCGCGAGGATCGGGATCGAGCTCCGGCCAGACCGCGCGTGCCAGGGCGGGGCGGAAGGGGATCCCGCACGCGCGCAGGCACGCCACGTAGAGCTCGAGCGGATCGCCCTTGCCCTCGAGCAAGGTGCGCGTCGCGTTGCCGCCGTCGGAGCTGGGATCGCGCACGACGCGCTGCACCGCGTCATAGAGCGCGCGAGCGCGCGCGGCGTCGCCGCTCACCCCTCGGATCGCCTCCTCGACGAAGGCGAGCAGCTCCTGCGTGGTCTCGGTGCCTTCGAGGAAGCCGGCGTGGATGCGCCGCGCGAGCGCACTCGGAGGCACGAGCGGTTGCGCGCTGACCCACGGCAGGAACTTCTCGCGCGGCGGGGAGAAGCTCTCCGGCGGCACGCGCGGGACGTCGCGGCGCGTGAAGACGTGGATCGTCTCCTCGGGCTCCTCGAGCACCTCGTGCTCGCCGTCGAAGTTCTCCCGCCGGAGGTCGTAGGGCGCGCCCTTCGGCAGCGCGAGCACGTAGCGCGTGAAGCGGAACGGCTGGTCCTCGGAGGCGAAGAAAAAGCTCGTGAACGAGCTGGTGGGGAAGCGCTCCGGGCCGGTGACATCGACGTAGCTGTGCTCGACGAACACGCCCGGGGCGAGCGCCGGCATCGTGAACGCTCCGCGCACCGGCATGGGCTCGTGGATGACGCCCTCGCGATCGATGGTGCGGATCGCCAGCGTCCTTCCGCGGGACGGCTTCGGCTCTCCGTGCTTGCGCACTCCGCCTTCGTCGACGACGAACCAGAGCTGCTGGGTCAGCGTCTCGCGCGATCCGTCGCGATGCACCCGCTCGACCATCAGGTCGACGAGCAGCTCCGAGGACGAGGCGCGATCCGCGCTGCTCGGATCGTAGGCGCGCGCGACGGCGAGCGCATCGACGGCGAAGCGCTCGAAGAGCTCGCGACCGTGCGGCGCGCCGTGCGCGCGCAGCGCCTCGCGCACCTCGGGCTGACCGGGCTCGAGCTCGAGCGAGCGCTCCCAGGCGGCGAGCGCCTCGGCCTTCGCGCCGGCGGCCATGTGCGCGTTGCCAGCCCAGCGCGGGTAGTCCGGATCGCTCGGGTTCTCGCGCGCGAGAGCGGTGTAGATCTCGGCGGCATCGGCGTTGCGGCCGAAGCGTTCGAGCAGGCTCGCGCGCCGCAAGCGGAGATCGATGCGCTTCGGTTGGCGCTGCACCGCTTCCTCGAGGAGCTGCAGCGCTTCCTCGCTGCGGCCCGCGAGGATCAAGCGATCCTGCAGCTGCTCCAGGAGCTCCGGAGAGCTCGGCTGCAGCGCCTGGGCCGCGCGCAGCGCGGCGAGCTCGCCGGCGAAGTCGAGGCGTCTCCCGTACGCAGCGGCGAGCGCGCGGTGCACCTGCGGGTCGCGGGGTCGCAGCTCCGCGAGCGCGCGCAGCTCGCCCTCGAGCTCGCGCGCCCAGCCCAAGCTCTCGAAGGCGCGCCGGAGCATCAGGTGCGGTTCGGCAGCGTGCGGGAGCTCACGCGCCAGGCTGCGCGCGATCTCGATGGTCTCCTCCGCGCGATCGACCGCCAGGCGCTGCAGCGCCTGCTCGCGTCGCGCGGCGACGTTCGCCGGATCGAGAGCCAACGCGCGCTCGATGGCTTCCGTCGCGCGGCTCCTCCGGAACGTCGCGGGCAGGTATTCGGCTCCTTCGCAGAGGCGCGAGATCAGGACGAAGCAGCGCGGGTCCTCCGGCGCCAGCTCGGCTGCGCGCTGGGCCGCGCGCAGCGCTTCGCTGGCGCGGCCATCGACGAAGAGCTCCATCGCGCGCAACGCGTTGCGCACGCCGCTCGCCTCGAAGCCCTCGCTGCGCGCTAAGTACGCGCTCGGGCGCTCGAGCGGAGGCGGAGGCTCGACCGCGGCAGGGCCGTTGCGCTCGAGCTCGGCGTTCGGATCGGCGGGGAGCTCGCGCGCGGCGAGGGGACGCGCCGCGGCGTCGAGATAGCGCACCGCGAACGCGGCTTCGGAGAGATCCTCCAGCTTGAGCAGCAGACGGTTCTCACCAGCCCGGAACGCGACCGGCAGCCACGCCTCATCCTCGCTCGCGCGCTGGGCCTCCTCGCGCGCATCGAAGAGCGGCGCCTCGTTCCACCACGCGCGCAGCGGCGAGGCGAAGCCGAGGTGCACATAGCCGGGCTGCTCGCGCTCGACGTGCACGCGCAGCAGCGCATAGCCCGCGCTCACTGCGGGATAGAGCCGCAGCCGCGTGGTGAAGACCCGCTGGCTCGGCTCGCGGCGCAGCGGCATCCAGCGCACGGGGCCGAAGGCTCCCGGAGCCTCGAAGCCGAGGCCCAGCGCGCGCTCCGGTGCGAACGGGAGGTCCAGCACCCCGGGCCCGCCGTCGCCGAAGGGACCGATCAGCAGCGCTTCCTTCGCGTGCTCGGCCCAGGCGTCCTCGCCGCTCGGCAGCTCGCCGCGGCGCTCGCGCAGCATCCGCGCCGCGGCGCGCACGAACGAGCGCAGCGGATCGGCGAGCTCCTCGCGCTTCGCGCGCTCCTCGAACCAGGCTTCGATGGGCGCGGGATCGGCGCTGCGCGCGGCATGCCGCGCGAGGGCGCGGGCGAGGAGGAGCTCCTCGAGCGGAGGACGCTCGAGGCCGAGGAGTGATTCCTCGACGGGGCTGCCCTCGACGAGACCGCGGAGCTCGAGGTCGAGCAGCGCGCTCGCCAAGGCCTCGAGGCCGCTCGCGTCCGCCTCCTCTTGCGCCGCGGCGCGCGGAGCGCCGGCGAGCAGCGCGAGCGCGAACGCGAAGGCCCGCGTCGCCAGCTTCTTGGCCTGGCTCATCGCGCTCCCTCCTCGCGCTCGGCGCGGATCTCCAAGCGCTCTTCCTCGGCAGCGTGGATCGCGCTCGCCGCATCGCGCGCGGCGTCGAGGTCCTGCGGTCGCAGACGCTCGAGATCCTGCTGGAAGCGCCGCTCGATCTCGATGCCACCTTCGATCGCTCGCAGCTTCCGCTCGTAGCGGAAGCCCGCGCCTTCGGCGCGCGCCTCACGCGGCTCCCGCTCCACGCGGAAGCCCGCGGGCAAGATGTAGCGCAGGGTCGCGCGGCTGCGCCGCGGCGGACCGAGCAGCAGATCGCGCGAGCGCTCCGCGCTGGGGAACATCCTGCGCAGGTCGATCGGATCCAGGCTCGTCGGCAAGCTGCGGCGTTCGCCGTCGCCATCGCCGAAGCGTGCGACCTTGGCTCGTGCGCGCACGACCACGGGCTGATCGAGCTGCTCGAGGGGCGAGAAGCTCGCGCTCTCGAGCTCGAGCTCTCCGAGCAGCGGCGTCAGCGTCTCCACGAGCTTGCGCTCTCGGCGCCCCTCTTCGTCGGCCAGCGCCGCGCGCATCCGCGGATCGCCGGCGCCGCGCGCGCGCCACTCGATCTCGATCTCGGCCGCGCCCGAAGGGGCGAGCTTCACCGTGACGAGCTCCTCGAACTCGTCGTCGGCGCTCTCCAGTGCAGGGATACGGCGGCGCTCGACCCCGTCCGGCTTCACCACCAGCACCTCGGCGCCGCGATCGGCCTGCGGCAGCACGTCGAGGGGATGGTGCTCCGCCGTGCCGTCGAGCCAGAGCTCGGGCCGCTCGCCGCGGGGCGGCACATAGGCGATGCAGTGATTGAAGTGGTCGACCAGCGCGACGCTGAGATCCTCGAGAGAGCGCGGCAGCTCGCTGCGGATCAGCACCGGATGGCAGGGCACGTCGATCAGCGCGAGCATCGCGCCGAGCAGGATGGCCTTGTCCTTACAGTCGCCGAAGCGTCGCGCGAAGATCGTGGCGGCATCGTAGGGCTGATAGCCGTGGATGCCGAACTCCCACGCCTCGTACTTGATCTCGCGGATCACGAACTCGTAGAGCCGGCGGATCTTCTCGCGCTCGTCGCTCGCGCCAGCCACGAGCTCGCTCACCTTGGCGCGCAGCTCTGGCGAGGGCTCGAGCTGGTGGCGGATCAGGTTCCACCACCAAGCGCCGAAGGCGTCCCAGCTCGCGTAGGTCGTGATCTCGAGCGCCGGGAGGATCTCGCGGTATGCGGGCATGCCCGCCTCGTCGGCCACCGCGCCGAGACCGGAGAGCTCCCAGGTGACGCGGAGCTGCTCGCCGAGATCCTCCTCCGTGCGACGCGCGTCGGTGGGCAGGCCTCGCGCGTGGATGTGGAGCGCGAGATCGCGCGGGTGCTCCAGCGCGAGGATCGCGCGCCGGGTGGCTCCGCTCGGCGAGCCGAAGAGGTGCATCAAGCCGAAGTAGTTGCCGAAGAAGCTCTGCGCGAGATCGTCGTGGCGGTACTCGATGTCGACCACGTCGCCGGGCTCGAGGCGCGGGAGATCGGCGAGGCCGCGCCGCGCGAGCTCGGAGCTGCGCGCGTCGCGACCGAACGACGCCTGATCGATCTTGCCGTCGGGGTGGATCACCCGGGCGACGAGGAAGCGCACGGATTGCTCGTTGGGGAAGCTGCGCACGCGGAAGACATCGAGCATGCGCGCGCCTTCCTCGCTCTCGACGCGCACGATCTGGTGCACGTAGCGCAGCGCGGTGGCATCGCGGTGGATGTGGATCACGCGCTGGTCGAGGAGCCACGTCAGCGCTTCGCCCGCGTTCGGGCTCGCCGGCGCGGCCTCCTCCGCGGAGAGCAGCTGTGCCGTGTCGAGGCGCAGCGCCTCGTAGAACGGCTTCGCGGCGCTCTCGCGCCAGCGCAGGTAGCGCTGGCGTCGCTCGTCCTTGGGATCGAGCTGCGCGGCGCGGCGCAAGAGCTCCAGACCTTCCTCGTCGCGCTGCTGCTCGAAGCGCAGCTCGGAGAGCAGCTCGAGGAAGCGCGGCTCCTCCGGTGCGAGACGGACGCGCTCGGAGAGAACCTGCTCGGCTTCGGCGGTGCGGCCAGCGGCGCGCAGGGCGCTGAAGTGATCGATGGCAGCCCCGCTCGACCAAGGATCGAGGCGGCTGCGCCGCGCGGTGAGCGCGAGGGCCTCGTCGAAGCGAGCCGTGCGCAGGAGCTCCTCGCTACGCACGCGCAGCGCGTCGACCTGCAATGGGCGCTGCTCGAGGATCGCGTTCGCCAGGGCGCGCGCGGCGTCGAGGCGTCCCGCGCGGAGCAACGCACGCAGCAGCGCTTCGCGCACGCGGGGCTCTCCGCCGCTCGCCGCCTGCTCCAGGATGGCCAGATGCTCGACCTCTCGCCCCTCGCCGAGCAGCAGCGCGCTCTCGAGCAGCGCGACTTCGGTGGCATCGGCGCGCACGGCGCGCGCGCGCTCGAGCCACGCGCGCGCTTGCGTCGGCACCGGCAGCTCGGTGAGGTAGTGCGAGGCGAGCGCGAGCAGGGCCGGCAGGCAGCTCGGATCGCGCGCGACCAACGCCTCCAGGGCGCGACGGCGCGGATTCACGTCCCGTTCCTCGGCGCGCTCGGCATCGGCGGGCGCCAGAGCGAGCGCGTGTGCCAGGGCATAGGCGCGGCTCGCTCCGGCGCGCGCGACGGCGCGCGCGAGCGCCTCGCGTGCCGCACCGTCTTCCACGTCGCTGCTGCTGCGCGCCTCGAGCAGCGAGCCGAGGCAGTACGCACCGTACGCGGAGCCGCGCTCGTCCGCGAGCCGCGCTTCGTCGAGCGCATCGGGAGCGAGCTCCATCGCTGCGCGGGCCGCTCGTGTGTCGAGCGCCTCGAATGCGAACGGGGCCGGAGCCTGCGAGAGCGTGCGCAGCTCGCGCAGCGGCGCCCCGCGCAGATCCGTCAGGCGGGCCTGGAAGCACCAGTCGCCTTCGCGCTCGGCGATCAGCAGCAGGAGCGTGTTGCGCCCTTCGCGCACGCGGAGCGGGATGCGGTTCTGGTCGAAGCCCACGTTGCGGCGCACGTCGCCTGCGGCCAGGAGCTCGCCGTTCCACCACACGCGAAAGGCTTCGTCGCTGCCGAGGCGCAGCACGGCGTCGAGCTCGCGCGGAGACTCGACGAAGGCGATCGCGTAGGCCATCACCTGATCGTTCGGCCGCAGCATCTCCTCCAGCGAGATGCGGCCGCGCACGTCGTCGCGGAACGGCACCTCGCGCCACGTGACCCGGCGCTCCTTGCCGGCGATCTCGAGCTCCGGATCCCAGCCTTCGATGGCTCGCGCCTCGCGGGCGAAGCCTCGTCCGCGCTCGTTGTCGAGCGGGCCGAGCACCCACCAGTCGAGCAGCGGCGCGAGCTCGGCGGTGAG
Organism: Planctomycetota bacterium; assembly: GCA_016719295.1. Lineage (GTDB taxonomy): Bacteria > Planctomycetota > UBA1135 > UBA1135 > JADKAF01 > JADKAF01. The sequence goes on along the minus strand of JADKAF010000001.1, from coordinate 1,792,566 downwards.
CGAGCGCGCGCGCTGGTCGGATCCGAGCTGGAGCGCGAGGTGGCGGCGCGTCGCGATCCAGCGCGCGCGCATCTCCTCGTCGAGATGGCGGTTCTCGAGGGCCTCCAGGCGTTGCAGCAACTTGGCGCGCTCGCCGAGCAAAGCGCTCGTGCGCGCGATGCGCTGCAGCGCGAGCTCGAAGCTCGCGCGCCGCAGCGCGCCTCCGCTCTGCGGATCGCGCGCGAGCTCCTCGATCCCGCGCAGCGCCGCTTCGCTCTCCTGGCGCGGCTCGCTGGCGAGCAGCGCGGCCTGCGCCGCGTCCTCCCACGCGGGCTGCTCCAACGGCGAGACTTCTTGCGGCGCGGCGCGAAGCAGAGTGCAGCAGAGCAGCGCGGTGGCGAACGGAAGGAGCGCGCGCGAGGCGCGGCGCAGTCGGGAACAGGCTCGCATGAGCCTCCTCGAGAACGAGTGCGTGGCGTGGCGCCGCGAGCGGCGCGCGCAGGCGCTCCGTTCGCGATCGAAGGGCGCAGAGTGTAGCGCTGGCAACGGGCGGTGAAAGAGCGCGGCCGGCCGCGCAGGCCGCGGAGCCGAGCGGCTAGGCGCCTGTGGAAGAAGCGCTTCGAGCTCGGGAACGATGCCTCGGGCGTGCCGCCGAGGCGCAGGAACCGGCGCGGAAGCGAGTGCCTCTGCGAGGTTCTGGAAACGAAGGCGAGGTGACCGAGGCGCGTTCGCCAGCCTGAAGGACTTCCTCTGCAAGCTGCTACGCCGCGCGTGAGGCTCGCGCGGCGCAGAGCAGCGCGTAGAGCAGCGCGAGCCCGCCGAGGGGCACCAGCGCGATCCCGAGCGAAGGATCGCCTTCGCGGTTCATCACGCCACCCAAGAAGAATCCGAGCGGCATCGCCACGGCTCCGAGGCGCAGCGCGCGTGCGGCGCGTGCGCGCGCTGCCTCGCTGGGCATCCAGCGCTCGCCCAAGGAGCCGAAGACGAGCAGCAGGAGGCCCAGCAAGTTCCCGTGCGCGTGCGCCAGGGTCCAGAGCTCGCGGCGCAGCGCGCTGCCGAGGTAGACCTCGACCTTCCAAGCGTGGAGCGCTTCGAGTGTCAGCCCGAGCGGCAGGCTCAGCGCGAGCAGGACGAAGCCCGTGCGCACGGTGCGGAGCAGGTGGGGATCGTGGCTCATTCGCCGATGCTGAGGATGCGGGACTTCGCGGTCTGGAGATCGAGCAAGGGGAGCACGCGCTCGCGCTTCCATCGGAAGTCGGGTGCGAGCATGGGATCGTCCGCGCGCGGCGCATCGAAGCGCGCGGGCGCGCGTCTCGCGAGCGCCTCCAGCAGGATCTCGAGGCGGCGGCGGCGCTCGTCGAGCCCGCGGAGCGTGTCGAACTGCGCGAGCTCCGCGCCCAATCCGAGAGAGAGCTGCGCTTCGAGCTGCTCCAGGCTGCGCTTCGCGATCCAGCGGATGCTCGGATAGCCGTCGCCCAGGGTGAGCAGGAGCGCGGTCACCTGCGCGGCGCGCTCGCGGGCAGGAGTCGCGGCGTCCGGGCGGCCGAAGGCGCGCGCCGCGACGGCGCGCTGCACGGCGTCGCCCGAGAGGAGCTGCGCGAGTGCGTCGGGGAGCTCGAGCGGCGCGCCGTCGCCGCGAGACGCGGGCGGCGTCGCGTCGAGGCCCCAGAGACGCGCGCGCTCGCTCACGGCCCAGAGCGAGCTGCGGTCGAGATGGCAGAGCGTGCAGGCGTTGGGGCGCGCGAGCTCGGCGTCGCGCTTGGGATCGGGCACCTCGATGCGATGCGAGCGATGCAGGTCGAGGATCCCGTAGGCGATGCGAGGCATATGGCACTCGACGCAGCGCGAGCCCGGAGAATCGGGCGCGTGCTTCGTGTGCGCCGCGACGTCGCGGCCGATCTCGGCGTGGCAGCTCGTGCACAGCGCGTCGCCGGGCTTCTCGGGAGCGAGCTGGGCTTCCGGATCCCCGCGGTGCATCGCGTGGCAGGAGAGGCAGGAGAGCTCGCCTCCGCGGAAGCAAGGCGAGCTCAGCATGCCTTGGTACTCGTACGCGCTGAGCCGCGGCGTGCCATCGGCCCAGAAGCGATCGGCGAAGAGGTGCTCCGAAGCGCCGGGGAGCGGCGGCGTGTCCCGCTGCAGCGGCTTCACGTGGTCCTCGAGGCGATCGCCGGGGCGATAGCTCGGACCTTTCGTGAGGAAGTCGCGAATGCGCTGCGCGGGATCGGGCAGGCGCTGCGCGTGGCACTGGCCGCAGACGGCGGAGGCGCGCGAAGCGTCGAGGCGGGCGGGATCCACCAGCGTCGGATCCGCTTCGGCGCTCTGCAGGTAGCGTGCGAGCGGATCGCGATGACGCGCCGCGTGCGCTGCGCCGGGGCCGTGGCAGGCTTCGCACGCGATGCCGAGCTCGGCGACCTCGGAGTCGAAGCGCGCCTCCGCGGGGGCGCGATCGATCTCCATGCCCGGGCGGGGTGCCGTGTTGTGGCAGAAGATGCAGTTCTCGTTCCAGCGCGAGAGATGCGCGTCCGGCGTCGCGTCGTCGGGGCCGAGGAAGATCGTGTTCACGTGCAGCCAGCGCTCGGCCTCGATGTGCCAGAGCCAGGGCAAGCGCCGGAAGCTCGCATCGTCCTCGCCCGTGCCGATGCGCTCGAAGTACTGCTGATAGCGGCGGGAGCCCACGAGCTTCGCGACCTCGGCTTCGCGAGCGCGAACGCCATCGTCGATGCGGAAGATGAACTTGCCCGCGCGCTCGAGCGGAACCGCCCGCTGATCGAGATAGGCGAGCTCGGCGCCGTCGAAGCGCCCGCGAACGCGCTGCGGCTCCGGCCGCTGCGTCATCGTCGCGTGATAGGTGCGCGACCAGCTCGCATGCTGGTCGGGATGGCAGGCGAGGCAGCTCCCGCTCCCGATGTAGCCGCCTTCGCGATGCACGAGAGGCGCTGCCGCGCGAAGGGCCGCGGGGTCCGGGCCTATGGCGAGCCCGAGCAAGACCGCGAGCGGGGCGAGGGCGAAGAGCGCGAGGAGTCGCGCGGGAGCGGAGACGGAGGAGGCGGAGCCCACGGGGCGATCATAGCGCCACGCGCCAGGTCCCGCCTCAGAGCTCGAAGTCACCGCTCAGGTAGTCGTTCTCGCTAGGGCGGTAGATCAGCACGAAGTGCTTCTTCTCCTGCCGCACGCGGCGATCGCGCAGATAGGAGGAGATCTCGGTCGGGCTGGCGAGCGGCGGGTAGCGCGGGTCGATGGCTTCCTTCGTCGAGCCGAGCCGCAGGAGGTAATCGTCGTTCTGCAGGCCGATCTTCCAGGCCGGCGAGTCCTTGCGCACCTCGACGATCTTCAGCGCGGGAGCGCTCCGGTAGCCGGAGCGGATCGCCACGCGCTCGACCTCGATGCCGAAGCGGCGCCACAGGTAGCGCTCGACGTCGAAGCGCGGCAGCTCGAAGGCGAGATCGCGCGGCTTGCCGCCGCGCTGGAAGCTCAGCGCGAGCGCTTCCCCGGGCTTGCGCTCGAGGACCTCGCGCGAGAAGGACTGGAGGTCCTTCGTCGCGCGGTCCCCGAGGCCGAGGATGCGGTCGCCGGCTTGCAGACCCGCACGGGCCGCGTTGCTCTCGGGATCGACGCCGCTCACCACCAGCGCCCCTTCGCGCTCTTCGACCTCGAAGCCGAGGTCGAAGCGATCGGTCAGGTTCACGTTGAAGAACTGAGAGTCGAGGATGCCCGCGACCTTGTTGACCGGGATCGCGAAGGTGATGCCCTGCGCCTGCGGCATGATCGCGTTGTTGATCCCGATCAGCTCGGCGTGCGCGTTCAGCAGCGGTCCGCCCGAGTTGCCGCGGTTGATCGACGCGTCGGTCTGCAGCAGGTCGCCGAAGGTGCGCGGCTGACCGGTGAAGGGATCCTGCACCTGGATCGAGCGACCGGTCGCCGAGAGGATCCCCGAGGAGACGGTGTTCGCCTTGCCGTAGGGGTTGCCGATCGCGATCACGCGCTCGCCGATCAGCAGATCGTCGGAGCGCCCGAGGCGAACGAAGGGGAACTGCGAGGAGCCATTGCCCTCCGCGCGCGAGATCTTGAGCAGCGCGAGATCCTCGTCGGGGCGTTGGTCGAGCAGCTCCGCGGGATACGCGCGGCTGTCGTACTTCTCGTTGAAGTAGACGGTGATCTTCTTCGCGCCGCCGACGACGTGGTAGTTCGTGATGATGAAGCCCTCGGGCGCGATCACGACGCCCGAGCCCTGCGACTGCGCCGGCGCCTGGCCGCCGTAGAAGAACTCGTCGAACTGCGAGCGCCGCATCGGCGTCGGCCCTTCGCACTGGATGTTCACGACCGCGCCGCCGACCTGCTGCACGACCCAGGCCTCGGGGGTCATGCGGTCGAACTTGGGCTCGCTTCGCTCGGAGCCGCGCTCGAGCTCGCGCTCCTGGGCACGTGCCGCGGTGCAGCAAGCGAGGAGGGCCAGGGTGGAGAATGCGGCGCAGGCGCGGAGTGAGTTCCGGCAGAGCATGGAGGGATTCGGGGTGGAGGTCCGTGGCGACCTGGCCGCGCCCCCGCCTCTCCGGCTCGGCGAAGCGGAACCGCGGTCGACCGCCTTATACGACCGGACCGGGGCGGCTGCGAGTTGCGGAGGGAGAGCGATTTCCCTGCGTCCGCTTGCAGATCGAGGTCGAGGTCCTAGAATCCGCGCCTCGAAGTCCGGGCGATTAGCTCAGTTGGCTAGAGCACCAGCTCGACAAGCTGGGGGTCGAAGGTTCGAGCCCTACATCGCCCATTTCACTCTCGGGGCCCGAAGATCCATCGTGTCCCGCCCGTCCCGCGGTGGCGGTTCCCGTCCCGCGGTGGCAGATCGAGCCCCGCGGGACGCGTCGTTTCTCAGCCCCGCGGGACGCACTATTTCCCAGCCCCGCGGGACGCGTCGTGGCGCTGTCGCACGTTCAGCGGCCGTTCCTTTCGTGGACGTGCCCGGTTCCACGGCCGCGCTCGCGACCGCTTCCCCCGCGGGCTTCTCGTCCTCGCGGCGCACGCGAACGAGCTAGAGCGGCTACGGCGCGCGCCCCTCGGTGGCCGGCTCGGCGAGCCGCCGGCCGAGGCGGGTGAGAGGGCGCTCGACGACGTAGTAGCTGGCGGTGGCGCAGGCGAGGAGACCGATCAGATTCCCCGGCCACGTCAGTAGGGCGTCGGGCAGCAGGGCCGGCATCGGGATGTCGGTCAGCGGCTGATGGATGGGCGTGAAGAAGATCTGCTGCCAGAGATAGAGGCTGTAGGACATGCGCCCGATCCAGCGCAGCGGCGCGAGCTCGAGCAGTCGACCGAGACGGGAGCTCGGGTAGAGCAAGGTGCCGAGCAGGAGCAGCGGCACGACCACGGCGGTCAGCGTCGGCAGCGATGGGAGACGCAGCCAGGGCGCGAGCGCGAGCAGCAGCAGGCCGGACGCGACGACGATGGGCGTGAGCGCGCGCTGGCAGCGCTCGCGCCAGACGCTGGCCTCGAGCGCGAGAGCAGCCAAGGCGCCGAGCAGCAGTCCGTCGATGCGGATATCGGTGCGGTAGGTGAGGAAGAGGAAGTCTGGCGAAACGAAGGTGAAGCGATTCGCCATCGCACGCCAGGTGATGACCGCGAAGGCGATGCCGAGCAGCGCGTACGCCGTGCGTCGCGCCGTCACGCAGGCCACCAGCAGCGTGGGGAGCAGCACGTAGAAATGCTCTTCGACTGCGAGCGACCAGAAGTGCGCCGTGTACCAGGAAGCGGCGTTCTCGCCGGGGATGTAGTTCCGATAGAAGCCGAGGCAGGCCTGGAGGTCGCTCCAGGCGATGCGAACTCCTTGATAGGCGCCGAGGCCGGCGATCGTCGCGAGCAGCAGGAAGTAGGGCGGCAGGATGCGGAAGACGCGGCGCAGGTAGAACCCGCGCAGGTCGATCTCGCCGCGCAGGCGCCGCTCTTCGAGCAGGCGCGAGCAGATGAGGAGCCCGCTGATGCCGAAGAAGATCGGCACGCCGATCACGCCTTGCTCGCAGATCGCCTCCAGCGTCGCCTGCGGATAGAGCCCGCCCGCGCTGAAGAGGCGGAAGCGCATGTGTGCGAGGAGCACCAGCAGAATCGCCACCGCGCGCCAGCCATCGAGCGTCGCGAGATACCCGGTCGGAGCTGCGCCCGTGCGTCGCCCCGGAGAAGGTCTCGCGGAGGACGGACGGGACGGAACGCTCGTGGACGGTGCCGAGAACGGCATCAGGGCGGGATCTCTGCTGCGCGGAGGTTGCGCATTCTTATCGACCGCCGAGGCCCATGCACGCGAGGCGCCCTCCTCGCAAGGAGGGGGTGCGAGCGCTCCCTCGAGTCCAGAGCGGTCTGGCGATGAGCTCTCTCGGGCTGGCGACCGAGGCGCGTTCGCCAGCCCGAAGGACTCCTTCCGCAGGCTCCTAGGGGCTCTCGCCTCCGAGGTCTTTCTTCAGCCAGGCGCGGGCCATGCGCCAGCGGCGCTCGACGGTGCGCTCGGAGATCCCGAGCGCGGCCGCGACCTCGGGCACCAGCATGCCGCCGAAGAAGCGCAGCTCGATCACCTTCGCTGCTTCGGCATCGAGGGCCTCCAGGCGCTGGAGCGACTCGTCGAGCGCGACGAGGTCTCCGGCGCGCTCCTCGTAGAGCGCGAGCGCGTCGTCCCATTCGCCGCGGGCGAGGTCGCCCCCGCGCTTCTGCGCCTTCTTACGCGCGGCATGCTTCAGCAGCACGCGGCGCATCGCCAGCGCCGCGATCGAGAGGAAGTGATGGCGGTTCGCCCACGCGCGCTGCTCCTGACCGATGAGCTTCATCCACGCCTCGTGCACGAGGGCCGTGGTCTGCAGCGTGTGATCGGATCGCTCGCGGCGGAGCTGGCGTCTGGCCAGGCGATGCAACTCGTCGTACACCACCGGCAGGAGCTGCTCGAAGGCCTGCTCCTCGCCGCGCGCACAGCCCTCGAGGAGCTGCGTGACGAGCTCCGGATGCGGCGTGGGATCAGCCATCGGCAGAGGCACTCGAGCGGCGGGTGGGGCCGCGGAGCCCGCGGCGGGGCTGCCAGTGTACGGCGCTTCCCGCGCTCGGCGCGACGAGTCGCTGGCGATCGCTGGATGCCGGTCCTAGACTCTCCGCCCTCTTGCGGCGCGAGCCGCGCCGAGACCGCGATGACCCTTCTTCAACTCTGCTTCCTCGCCATCGTCCAGGGGCTCACGGAGTTCCTGCCGATCTCCTCTAGCGGTCACCTCGTCCTCGCGCGCGCTCTGCTCGGCGTCCAGCTCGAGAACGGCCTGGTGCTCGACATCGCGCTGCACGCCGGCACGTTGATCGCGGTGCTCGCGATCTACCGCAAGGACGTGATCGCGCTGATCCTCGCGGCGTTCCGCCTCCCGGGAACTTGGTGGCGCGGACGCGAGCTCTCGGAGTCGGAGCGCTTGCTCGCGGCGGTCTTCGTCGGGACGCTGCCGGCGGCCGTCGTCGGCCTCTCCGCGAAGGACTGGATCGCGGAGAGCTTCGAGACCGTGGGCCCCGTCGGTCTTGCGCTCCTCGGCTCCTCGCTGTGGCTCGGCTACTCCGGGCGGCGCGGCGGGGGCGAGCGCGAAGAGGTCACGCTGCGCATGGCCCTGCTCATCGGGCTCGCGCAATGCATCGCGCTGCTCCCCGGCGCGTCGCGATCGGGCTGGACCATCGCCGCCGGACTCCTGCTCGGCCTGCGCGCCGTGAGCGCGGCGCGCTTCGTTCCTGCCTGGTGCCCACGACGGCGGCGCCGTGCTGCTCGAAGGCCGCCACGTGCTCGACGGGAGCGCGCCGATCGGGCTCTCGACCGGAGAGCTCCTGCTGGGCGTCCTCCTCGCCGGGCTGTCGGGCCTCCTCGCGTGGCGCGGGCTCTTGCTCGTCCTGCGCCGAGGATCGCTCGCTTGGTTCGGGGCCTACTGCGCTGTGGCCGGAGTCGTCGCCCTGCTGCTGGCATCGACCAGCTCCTAGCCTGGCCCCGTCACCAGCGACGAGCGAGTCGGAGCGCAGCTCTCGCTCCGTCGGCGGGGTGGGACAGGCAAGCAGGTCGTTGGCTCTCGCCGTTTCGACGACAGGTGCTGCGCCAGGCGTTCCTGCCCTCGCGACCCATCGGAGCTTCGCTCGTCAGCGCCCGCATCGTCCTCGGAGAAGTGCGATGCTCGGTGCTGGAGACGAGGTGATGCCCTGCCGAGGAGCCCGAAGCTGGGCCACGCCGCGGCAGCACGAGATCTACGTCTGCCGCAGCAGGGACTCGCGGGATCACGCCTCGGTGCTCCTCCGTTCGCCGCGGAAGCTACGAGGCGCGACGACCGCCACCGCTCACGGGGCTCGAGGACGGGCCGGTGCGCGGATCTCGACGGGGATCGATTCGCCCTCGAGCACCACGAAGAATCGATAGTCGAGGGCGGGATCGTAGTCCTTGATGTAGCCGCGAAAGCCGATGAGCGCGTCCTGATCGGGAAAGCGGTGCGCGGCCGCCAGCTTCGGATGCGGCCGAGTGAAGCGGGCGGCACCCGCGACGATGCCGGAGGGGGCGACCGCGAGAACGCGAACGGCGGATCGCGAAGGTGTACGCGGGATCGCCCATCCGTGGAAGCGGGCTCCTCGGGAGCTTTGCGATGCGATGGGCTCGACCGCATCGACGCGCCCGTGGAGGGGCTCCGGTGCCGCGATGTCGCTCTGCTCTTCGATGCGCGATCCGATCAGCTTGGATTCCGGCCAGCGGAACATCGCCAGCTCTTGGCTTCGCAGATGCGCGGCCACGCGGCGGATCAGCTCGAGGTCATGGAAGAGGATGGTCTTCCTCTCCACCGGGTCCTCTACATCGAGGGCGACTCCGAGGCTCGCTTCGAGGATCCGCACCTTGAAGTGCTGAAAGGTCGCCGGCGCGCGGAGCTGTGTGGGCACGAAGGCGCATCCCAGCAGCAACGCGAGCGCCCCGTGGATCCACAGCTTCGCGTGGACTCGCGGCGTGGAATGCGGAAGACCCAAACGGCCGGCGGCGAGCGCGAAGAGGCCGGACCAGAGCAGGCAGATCCAGATCAGGTAATGCCCCGCGTGGAAGATCTGGGGCCAGAGCTCGAGGTGCTGCTGCCGCAAGATCGCGACTTGCAGCGCCATTCCGCCTCCGATCAGGACGCAGAGCAAAGCCCATGGCTCGCAAGGCGAAGCGCGGCGGGGGCGCAGCGCGCTGATGACGAGCATCCCGAGGGCGATCGAAGCCGTGACGGCACCGAGCGCGATGGCGCTGCTCCGCTGGTCCTCCGGTGACCATGGGTGCACTTCGCCGGGCATGGCGATCGTGTGCACGATGGGCGCGCCGAGCCAGTTCAGCGCGTTCCAGAGCAGACCGGGCATGGCGAAGCTCGGCTGATTGGGGGGCAGCCGCTCTCCGAGCGCGCGCGGGAGCACGAAGAAGTAGATCGCGAAGGTCGCCGCCGCGGAGCCGCTGAGCGCGATGATCGCTCGCCGCGGCGCGCGCAAGATCAGAGCCGCGACGACGACGGCGAGGGAGAGCCCGAGACCTACGCCGTGGCAGAAGCTGGCTGCCCAGCAGGCTCCGGCGGTCGCGGCGATCGGTCCCCACGCTGGACCTGCTCGCCCTTCCGGCGCGGGCCGGACGATCCGATGGAGGCCGCATCCCGCGACGGCGATCAAGAGCACGGGCAGGCCGACGAAGGGCACCTCGTTCCCGTGCACGAGGTTGCGGTTGTTGCCCAGCCAGAAGACCGCGATCCAGAGGAACCCGATCGCCGCGGCGCGCGAGCGCCGCGCGATCTCGCGGTCCTGCCAAACGAGCCAGGACGCCACGGCTAGCCCCGCCGTGATGGATGCGAGCCCGATGACGACGAGGAAGAGGTTCGTCGCTCCGAAACAATGGAGGTCGAGCTTGTAGAGGAGCCCCGGGATCACCGGGCGATGCCCGTTCTGGTCGTAGAGCACGGCGCTCAGCGACCCGATGCGGAAATACGCGTCGTGGATGCGCCAGGGGTCGAAGCTCAAGAGCTCCCAGCGACCGCGGAGGATGCCGAGCCAGGAGCTCGCGACGAATGCGAGCGCGAAAGGCGCAAGCAGCAGGAACGGAAGGGCACGCAAGAGGGCGATCATAGGAGCTCCTCCGACGAGTGCGTGAGGTCGACGAAGCGGGCGGAAGGCGGGATCGGATTCCCGGCTCACGCCTTCCGATCCCGCGCGACCGCCGGCTTCTCGAAGCGCAAACGCAGCACCGTGAGGGCGGCCCGCAGGATCTCCTTGCGCGAGATCTTCGAGCTGCCGGCGCGGCGATCCTCGAACACGATCGGGGTCTCGCCGATCTCGAATCCGGCGAGATGCGCGAGGTAGAGCAGCTCCTCCAGGAACGAGTAGCCGGAGGAGCGGATGCGATCGAGCGGCAGCTTGCGCAGTACCTCGATCCGATAAGCTCGGAACCCCGCCGTGCAGTCGTGCACGCGGAGGCCGAGCAAGGCTCGCGCGTAGAAGTTGGCGAAGCGCGAGAGCACCCGGCGATGCAGGCCCCAGTTCCGCACGCCGCCACCGCGCACATAGCGCGAGCCGATCATCAGATCGCGCTCCTCGAGGCCCGCGAGCAAGTCGGGCAGGTAGCGCGGATCGTGCGAGAAATCGGCATCCATGGTCACGATCTGGTCGTAGCCGCCCTCGAGGCCGTGCCGAAAACCCGCCAGATAGGCTGTGCCCAGTCCGAGCTTGCCGGGCCGGGCGAGCAATCGGATGCGCGCGTCGGCCGCGCCGAGCTCGCGCACGATCCCCCCTGTGCCGTCGGGAGAGTTGTCGTCGACGAAGAGGATGTCGGCGTCTGGAACGGCCTGAACGATCGCCCGCGCGAGCGGCTCGACGTTCTGGGCCTCGTCATAGGTCGGAACGACGATGAGCGGTCTCATCGCACCCTCCGCGAGTTGTTGTGAATACGTTGGCGCAGGCCGTCTGGCCCACGCGCCGACCTTCGATCGATAGGACCGCGACCGAGAGCCGCGCTTTCGCTGCCCTCGAGATCGTCCGCGCGTTGCCTGAGCTTGCGCGATAAATAGAACTTGACTTCGCCTGCACCGCAACAGCCAACTGGCCGATGGGATCGAAGGCTCGGTGCGCACCGCTGAGCCGCGTTCATGGAGCATCGATGAAGAAGGCGCTGATCACGGGCATCACGGGCCAGGACGGCTCGTATCTCGCGGAGTTCCTGTTGGCCAAGGGCTACGAGGTCTACGGGCTCGTGCGGCGCTCGAGCACGGAGACGCACGAGCGCATCGAGCATGTGAAGGACCGGCTGACGCTGCTTCACGGCGACTTGCTCGACCAGAGCTCGCTGCAGCGCGCGATCGAGGAGTCCGAGCCGGACGAGATCTACAACCTCGCGGCGCAGAGCTTCGTACCGACCTCGTGGCAGGAGCCCGTGCTGACCGCCGAATTCACGGCGACGGGCGTCACGCGCATGCTGGAAGCGATCCGCCAGGTGCGTCCGCAGGCGCGCTTCTATCAGGCCTCCTCCAGCGAGATGTTCGGCAAGGTGATGGAGGTGCCGCAGCGCGAGAGCACGCCCTTCTATCCGCGCAGCCCGTACGGAGTCGCGAAGGTCTACGGGCACTGGATCACCGTGAACTACCGCGAGTCCTACCGCCTGTTCGCCTGCTGCGGCATCCTCTTCAACCACGAGTCGCCGCGCCGCGGACTCGAGTTCGTGACGCGCAAGGTCACGGACTGCGTGGCGCGCATCAAGCTGGGCCTGCTGGAGAAGCTGCCGATCGGCAACACCGAGGCGAAGCGCGACTGGGGCTTCGCCGGCGACTATGTGAAGGCGATGTGGCTGATGCTGCAGGCAGGCGAGCCGCGCGACTACGTCATCGCGACCGGCGAGACGCACTCCGTGGCCGAGCTCTGCCGCGTCGCGTTCGAGCACGTGGGGCTCGATTGGCGCGAGCACACGGTGACCGATCCGCGCTACTTCCGGCCCGCCGAGGTCGACCTGCTCGTGGGGGATCCCTCGAAGGCCAAGGCCGAGCTCGGTTGGCGGCCCGAGGTCGATTTCCAAGGGCTCGTGCGCATGATGGTCGACGCCGATCTCGCGCGGCATCGAGCGAAGCGCTGAGCGCGAGGAGGATCCCATGCGCTGCTTCGTGACGGGCGCCGCCGGCTTCGTCGGCGGCCACCTCCTGCGCGAGCTTCTCGACGCGGGCCACGAGGTGGTCGCGACGCGCCATCGCGCCGCGCCGCGGGAGGGTGCGTCCCTCGATGCGCGTGTCGAATGGCAGGCGCTCGATCTCCTCGATGCCACCGCGGTCGAGCGCGCGGTCGAGCGCGCCGCTCCCGAGGCCATCGTGCATCTCGGCGCCATCACCTTCGTTCCCGAGGTCGAGCGCGATCGCGCGCACGCGTACGCGGTGAACGCCAGCGGCACGCTGCACCTGCTGGAGGCGCTGCGCAACACGGCCAGGGACGCGCGCTTCCTGCTCGTCTCGTCGAGCCATGTCTACGCTCCGCTCGAAGGCTCGCTCGCGGAGAGCTCGCCGCTCGCTCCCGCTTCCTTCTACGGCCTGACCAAGCTAGCCGCGGAACGCCTCGCCGAGCACTACCGCGCGGAAGGTCTCGCGATCTCCATCGCGCGCGCGTTCAACCACATCGGCCCCGGTCAGGCAGCGCTCTTCGCCGTGCCATCGTTCGCGCAGCAGATCGCCGAGATCGAGCTCGGTCGGCGTCCGCCGCGCCTCGAGGTCGGGAACCTCGCCGTCGAGCGCGACTTCACCGACGTGCGCGACGTCGTGCGCGCGTATCGCCTGCTGATCGAAGGCGCGGCGCCCACGGAGACCTACAACGTGGCTTCGGGCCGCGCGGTGGCGATCGGAGCCCTGCTGGAAGCGCTGCGCGCGCGCTCCCGCGTCGCGATCGACGTGCACGTGGATCCCCGCCGCCTGCGCGCGGGAGAGCAGCGCAGCGTCTGCGGCTCTACGGCGAAGCTCGCGGCGGCGACGGGCTGGGCCCCGCAGATCGAGCTCGACGCCTCGCTCGGCGAGATTCTCGAAGCGGCGCGCGAGGCGGCGCTGCTCGCGCGCTGAGCGCGGAGACGCGCGGCCGAGCAGCCTGCGGAAGAAGTGCTGCGAGGCTGGGAACGGTGCATCGCTCGTTCGCCGCTGCGCAGCGCCCTTGCGGCGTCGAGCTGCTACTCGTCGTCGCTGCTATTCGTCGTCGGCTAGGTTGCCGGCGCGACCGCCGCGCAGATCCCGCACGACGGTCATCAAGCGTTCGCCGGGGCACTCGGTCGATTGGCCGGTGAAGTACTTGCGAACTTCGCCGTGGCCGAACACCTGGTCCTTGCTCACGCGATAGCGCGCGCGCTCCGCGTCGACCAGGATGCGCAGCGCGCGATCCTGAGCGGGGGTGGGGGCGACGCTCACGAAGTTGCCGAGCAAGCAGATGCCGAGGTTGCGCTCGTTCGCGTCCGTGTTGCCGGCGTGCGCGCCCTGGAAGCGCTTGTCGCGGCCTTCCCAGATGCGCCCCTGCGAGTCGATCAGGTAGTGGTAGCCGATATCGGCGTAGCCGCGCTGGAAGTGCCCGCTCTGGATGCTGCGGATCTGCTTCGCCGCGTCTTCGAGGGGCGCGCTCGTCGGCTCCATCGCGCTGTGGTGGATCGTGATGCGGCGCACGGCGCCCATCGGGCTCTGATCGTCGCGCGGGTTGGACGCGCGCCAAGAGCTGCGCGGCAGCACCTGGAACGCGAGCCCCGGCGTCGTCGAAACGGGCGGCTTCGTCGGTGAGGTGAGCGGGGCCACTGGCGCGCCGCTCTCACCTGCGCGCCGCCGCAGGGCCAGGAACTCCTTCTCTTGGAAGCTGCTCGGGCGGAGCTTCTGCGCTTCCGCGCTCTTGCCGGTGCGCTCGTAAGCCAAGCTGAGGTAGGCGCGGAAGCGCAGCTCGTCTTGTGCGGAGAGCTCACCGCGCTCTTTCGCGAGCGGCTCGAGCTCATCGACGGCCAGCTCCGGCTGCCCCTCGCGCAGGTAGACCTCGCCGAGGCCCAGGGCCACCCGCCGGCGCACGCGCTCCTCGCGCGGCGCGTCGTAGCGCGCGAGCCGGAAGTTGCGCCGCGCGCGGCGCAGATCGCTCTCCTCGAGGTACAGCTCACCGAGCTCGGCCTCGAGGAGCGCCACCGTCGCGGGCTCGCCTTCGCTCTGGAGCCGGGCGATGCGCCGCTCGAGCTCCGCGATCCGGCGTTGCTCCGGATCCTGGGGCTGAGCTCCGCGGGCCTGCTCCGCGCTCTCGCCGTCGGATAGCCGCGAGCGCGAGCTGGAGCAGCTCGAGCTCAGCAGGGCGAAACCGACCAGCAGCAGAGCGCCGAGCTTCGGCGCCGTGCCGGCGAGAGTGGAGAGATGCCGTCGCGAGCGGAGACAGAGCATGGGCGGCAAGGAACGCGCCTCTGGACCACAACCCCGACGACACGATCGTCCCTCGGAGGTGCAGGGTCAAGGAACGCCTTCAAGGCGGAGCCCTTTCGGGGTCGATTTCTATCGGGAGCGCGCGACCGTCATCGGCGATCGCCGCGCGGGGGGAGAGCGGGGACTCCATACCGAACATGCAGATCCATGCGGAGCGCATCGATGGCATCGCCGTCGTCAGCCTGTGCGGCACACTCGATGCGCGTGCGCCGCACGAGCTGCGCGAACGCGTGCTCGCGGCCATCGCGGAGCATGAGCCGCCGCGCGTGGTGCTCGATCTCGGCGAGCTCGAAGGCGTCGACTCCGCCGCGCTGGGCCTGATCGTCGGCGTCGGGCGGGCCCTCGCGGAGCGAGGCGGGAGCCTGAAGCTCTGCGCGCCGCACGCGGGCGTCGACGCGTTCTTGCGCTTGAGCCGCGTCGACCGCGCCTACGAGACCTTCGCGGATCGCGACACCGCGCTCTCGAGCTTCTGAGGCGCGCGCCATGAAGTCGATCGAACGCGCCGCAGCAACGCTCGCCGATCGAGGCGAGGCATGAACCGCCGCCGCCGTCTCGGCGCCGCTCTGGAGGCGGTGATGGAGCCGCTGCGCTCGGCGCAGCAGCCGCTCTCGTGGGCCGCGTTGGAGAACGACGCCGGCGCCGAGCTCGCGCGTTGGTCGGCCGGCGCGGGCGGGGCGCCGACGAGCGGCCCGCTCGCGCGCTTCGAGCTGCCGCCGACGAGCGGCGAGGCGGAGGACCTGCGGCTCGTGGTCGCCGCGGCCTGCGCGGACCTCGATCTGGCCGAGCTCGGGCCCTGGGCGGCGCATCTCTGCGCGCAGCTCCTGCAGCGCGAGCACGAGCTCGAGGATCTCGCTGCCGCGCTCGGGCGCTGCTTCGAGGAGCGCGCCGCCTTGGTCGAGCTGGCTGCAGAGCTCTCGCACAGCTCCAGCGAAGAGGAGCTCTGCGCTGCGCTCGCGTGCCGCTCCGCGGAGCTCGTGGCGGCTCCGCGCGCGTTCCTCGCGCTGCGCGAGCTCTCCGGCTTTGGTTACCTCATCGCCGGAGCGCATGGCTTCGAGCGCGCACCGGCGCCTCGCCACGAGCTCGAGCGAGGTCTCACCGGCGTCGTGCTCCGCGAAGGCGCGCCATGCTGGATCGAGGATGTCCTGGACTTCCCTCCGGAGGGGCTCGCGCCGTTCGAGGAGCGAGCGCGCCGCAGCTTGCTGCTGGTGCCGCTCGCGGCGCGCGGAGCCAGCGAGGCGCTCGGCGTGCTCGGCGTGCTGGATGCAGGAGGCGAGCGCGGCCTGACCGGCGAGGACGAACGCTTGCTCGGCTTCCTCGCCGAGCATGCCGCCGCCGTGATCGGCGCGCTGCGTCGCCGCGCGAGCCACGCCGAGGCTCGCGCCGTCGGCGCGGCCTTGCTCGCGCTCGGCGCGCGCCCGGCGGGTTCGGCTGGAACCTGCACGCTCGGCTGGGCGCACGCCGCCGCACCTCACGGCGGCGCCGAGCTCGCCGAGCGCTGGACCCTCCCGGGCGGAGCGTGCGCTCTGGCCCTCCTCAGCACCAGCGCCCGAGGGACGCTCGCGGCGGCGCGCCTGGCCGGCGCGCGCATGGCATTGCGCGCGATCCTCGCGAACGAGAGCGCGCCAGAGCGCGCGCTGATCTCGCTGCACGCCGCCCTCTCCGGCGAGCTGGCCGCCGCCGGCGAGCTTCTCGGCGCCACGCTGGTGCTGCTGGAGCACGACGGCTCGCTGCGGGCGGCGGTCGCGGGACACCCCGCGCCGCTCGTTCGCCGATCAGAGACGCGCGCGATCGAGGTGCTCGGCATCGGCGGGCCGATGCTCGGCTTGGAGCCCTCGCTCTGCGGCACGCCAGAAGGCGCGCCCGCGAGCTTGCGGCCCGGCGATGCGCTGGTGCTGCTCTCGGCGGGTGCGGCGCTGGCGCGCGGGCCGCGCAGCGCGGTGACGCCCGGAGCCTTGGTGCAGGCCGCGCTGGAGCGCGTCGCCCAGCGTACGGCGCCCGAGCTCGCCGAGGCGCTGCTGCGGGAGCTCGAGCTCCGCGCCGGCGCTGGCCGGTGCGAGGATCGCACGATCGTCGTCGCTCGACGCGATGCGCGGCCTGAGATCGCGAGGGCGCTCTGCTCGGGAGCGAGCGCGGAGTCCGGCGCATGAGCGACCCCGCCGTAGGAACGCCGGTGCGAATCCTCTGCGTCGACGACGAGCCCTACATCCTGCGCTCGCTCGCCTACGTGCTGCGGCGCGAAGGCTTCGAGGTCCACGAGGGGCGCCACGGGGAGGAGGCGATCGAGCTGGCGGAGCGCCTGCTCCCGGCGCTGATCTTCCTCGACGTGATGATGCCGCAGGCCAACGGCTACGAGGTCTGCGCGCGCCTGCGCCGCGATCCGCGCCTGCGCAGCGTGCCGATCGTCTTCCTCAGCGCGCGCGGTCAAGAGTCCGATCGCGACCGCGGTCTCGATGTCGGGGCTACGCGTTACGTGACGAAGCCATTCTCGCCGGCGCTCATCGCGCGTCTCGCGCGCGAGCTCACCGCCGCTCCGACGAGCGGCTGAGCTGCTCGGACGGGGCAGCGGGCTCCGTGCATCGATCGCGGTTACACTGCGCGAACTCCCGAGCCGCTCCGCTCTGCAAGGTGCCCATGTCGGTCGTCCGCACGACGCGCTCTGCCCTCACCCGCGGTGACCTCGCCGCCCTGCTCGTGCTCCTCGCCCCGCTCGCTCGTGGCCAGGAGGAGCCGATCGACCCGGTCCTGCTCGAGGAGATCGAAGTCGATCTCCGCCAGGGCAAGCTCGAGGCGGGGGAAGAGCTCCTCACCGAGCTCGCGGCGGAGTACCCGAAAGACCCCTCGCTCGCCGTGCTGCACGGTCGGCATCTCGTGCGGCGCGGGCAGCACGAGCGCGCGATCGAGCGCTTGGCCGAAGCCGCGGCGGTCGCACCGCCCCCCGGCGAGGTCCTCGCCGTGCGCGGCGAGGCGCGGCTGCGGCGCGGTGAATACGAGCTTGCCGAGCGCGATCTTCGAGCCTCCTGGGCGGCGACTCCGCGCTCCTACCGAGGCGCCTTTCTGCTCGGCGAGTGCCTGCGCGAGCAAGGGCGGCGCAAGGAGGCGCGCGAGCATTGGCAGGCGGTGGTCGCGCAGAGCGCCGCGGAGCCGCCGCGCGCCGCGGCGGATCTGGTGGAGCTCGGCCGCAGCTTGCAGGCGCTCCAGCAATACCTCCCGGCCAGCGAGTGCTACGCCGACGCGCTGCGCGCCGACGCTCGCAACGCCGATGCGCGCGCGGCGCTCGGCGAGCTGAATCGCCTGGTCTACAACGACACCGACGGCTATCCGAGCGCGCGCCCCGACCTCGAGAAAGCGCTCTCGCTCGACGCGCTCCACCCCGAGGCGAGCTTCGCGCTCTTCGTGCTCTACGGCGAGAACTTCCGCCGCGATCGCGAGAAGCGCGCGCGCTGGCGCTCGAACCTCGTTGCCCTCGATCCGCGCCATGTGCCGCTCGCGCTCCGCGAAGCGGAGGAGCTGCTGCGCGACCGCCGCTTCGAGGACGCGCTGAAGCGCATCGAGGACGCGCTCGCGGTGCAGCCGCGCCATCAGCGCGCGCTCGCGCTGCGCGCCGCGCATGCCTTCGCGCGCGGTGATCGCGAGACCTTCGGGCGCATCGAGGCCGAGCTCTTGGCTCGAGATCCCGCCTACGGCGAGCTCTACGCCATCCTCGGGCGTACGCTCGTCGATCTCTATCGCTTCCCCGAGGCGGTGGCGCCGCTGCAGCGCGCGGTCGAGCTCGATCCCACGCTGGTCGAGGCGCACATTCTCCTCGGACAAGCGCTCGCGAACTCCGGTCGCCATGCGCAGGGCCTGCGCGCGCTGCTCGACAGCCGCGAAGCGCTCCCGGGCATCGTGCACCCCTGGCGCGAGAACATGATCACGGCGCTCTCCGCGCTCAGCGAGGAGTACGTCGTACGCCCGCACGGTGACTTCATCTTCTATCTCCAGCCGCAGAGCGCGCCGGTGCTCGAGGAGTACCTGCCGCCGATCTACGAGCGCGCGCTCGCCGTGCTGAGCGAGAAGTACGGCATCAAGCCGCCGCTCCCGGTGCATGTGCAGGTCTTCGACGCGTTCGAGGACTTCTCGGCGCGCACCGTCGGCTTCACCGGCTTCGGCGCGCTCGGGGTCTGCTTCGGCAACACGATCACCGCGGTGGCGCCCGCGGCGCGCGAGTTCCGAGGCAAGTTCTGCTGGATGTCGACGGCGTGGCATGAGTTCGCCCACGTGATCACGATCGCGCTCTCGGGCGCGCGCATCCCGCGCTGGCTCACCGAAGGCGTCTCGACCTACGAGGAGAAGCAGCTCCACCTCGGCTACGATCGGCACCTCGAGCTCGAGCTCGTCGATGCGTACGAGAACGGCGACATCTATCCCGTGGAGCGCTTGAACGAGGCGTTCCGCACGAATCGCATCATCTTCGGCTACTACCAGGGCGGCCTCATCTGCGAGTACCTGGCCGGCACCTACGACTTCCGGCGCATCGCCCAGATGATCAAGCTCTACGGCGAGGATCGCTCGACCGTCGAGGTCTTCCGCGCCTGCTTCGATCTGACCCCGGCGGAGTTCGATCGCCGCTTCCTCGAGTTCGTGAAGCAGAAGATCGCGCCGATCCGCGTGGTGCCCAACCTGCGCGGTGAGCGGCTCGTGCGACTGCAGGAGCGCGTGCGCGACGATGCGCGCGACGCCGCCGCCGGCGAGCTGCTCGCCTGGCAGCACTTCCGCGCCGGGCGCCTCGTCGACGCCGAGCTCGTGCTGGGGCAGGTGCTCCGCGTGCAGCCCGAGCTCGGACGCGCCTGGCTGCTGAAAGGCCAGATGACTGCCGCGCGCGGTGGGGCGGAGGCGCGCGAGGCGCTCGAGCGCGGCTTCGCGGCGGGCGGCGAGGAGTTCGGCTCGCGCTTGCTGCTCGGCAGCCTGCTCGAGCGCGCGGAGGATCTCGCGGGCGCGGAGGCGCAGTATCGCGCCGCGGCGCTCGCGTTCCCCACCTGCGGAGATCAGGCGGCCTCGCCGCACCTGAAGCTCTTCCGCTTGCTGCGGCGCCAGGAAGGCCGCGAGGCGGAGGCGTTCGCCGAGCTCGAGCGCTACTGCGAGATCGACGGCGCGGCGTTCGAGCCGCGGCGCCGGCTGGCGGCGTGGAAGGCCGAGCGCGAGGACTGGGTGGTCGCGGATCGCCTCTATCGCGAGGCGAACTTCATCGATCCCTTCTCGCGCGCGCTGCATCTGCGCTGGTCGCGGGTCCTCGAGCGCCTCGGCCGCGAGGCCGAAGTGCGTCGAGAGCTGCGCATCGCGCGCTCGTTCGATCCTTCGCTCGATCTCTCCTCCGTCGCGCCGCCCTCTCCCGACGAGGTGCCCGAGGCCGACGCGCCCTGGGGTCTGCCGGGGATCTCCGAAGATGCGATCTTCCGCGCCGAGACGCAGGCCCTCGAGGCCGAGAGCTGGCTCCGCGAAGGGCAGCGCGAGGAAGCGCGTCGCGCGGCCTCGGCCGCGCTGCAGACCCACGGCGAATGCTCGCGTGCCCAAGCGGTCCTGAAAGCGCTAGGAAACTGAGCGGCCCTCGGGGCGGGGGAAGGTTCTCCGAGGAAGTCGCAAAGAACCCCGACGCGCCGGCTTGCGGCGCTTCTCCGCGCAGGGGCTACGATCGCCCCCCCTTCCCGCGACCCCCCTGGTCCGCCGCGGGGCGGGGGCCCCTCCATGCACGACCCCGAAGCCCTCCTCCGCGACTTCGCCCGCACGCTCTCTCGCGGCGCGTTCGGTCGGCGGGCGACGGTGCGCTCCGCTCCCGCGGAGCGCGAGCTCTTCGACGGTCCCAAGGAGACCGGCGCTGTACCTGTGGCCGGTGCCGCCGTCGGGTCTGCGGCCGGTGCCGCCGTTGGGCCTGCGGCTGACGCCACTGTCGGGCCCGCGGCTGACGCCACTGTCGGGCCCGCGGCTGACGCCACCGTCGGGCCTGCGGCGGACGCCGCCATCGAGGAAGGGGAGATCCGCGCGCGGCGCTCCGCGCGCATCGCGCGGCCGGCCGTCGAGGCTCCCGGCCGCAGCGCGCGCGGAGTCCGGAAGTCCGGCCTGGCCGAGTCACGCCTGCCGCTGTTCGAGGCTGAGGAGCGCTCCGCTGACGCGCTCGCTCCGGAAGCTCCGACGCCGCGGTGGAGCCGGCACCCCGCGCTCTCGGGTGGCGGTGGCTTCGAGACCTTCGCCGTCGACGAGGAGAACCGCCTCGCGTTCCGCGCCGTGCTGGAGACCGCGCAGCGCCCGGGTGCTCTGGCGAAGCTGGTCTTCCTCCATGGCACGCGCGGCACGGGCAAGACCCATCTCCTGCGCGCCTGCGTCGACGTCCTCGCCTCCAAGGGCGTGCGCGTCGTCCAGCGCGATGCCGAGCGGCTGACCCAGGAGTTCACCACGGCCGTGGCCGAAGGGCGCGTCAACGTGCTGCTGGAGAGCTTGGGCTCGGGCGATGCGTTCTGCCTCGACGAAGTGCATCGCTTGGGGCAGCGCAAGGCGACGCGCGCGTTCGCCGCGCGCCTGCTCTTGCACTACCTCGAGAAGGACCGGCTCGTGCTCATCGCGAGCCGCTATCACCCGCGGCAGGTCCACGGGCTCGAGGAACGCCAGATCTCGCTCTTCCTCTCGGGCTTCTCGGTGCAGGTGCGCCCGCCGGCCGAGGCGACGAAGGAGCGCTGGCTGCGCCAGCGCCATCGCCTGCTCACCGGCGAGGAGCCGACGCGTGAGATGCATCGTCTGAGCCGCGCGATCCGCGGCGGGCTCGGCGACCTCGCCGCGGCGCACGATCGCTTCCTCTTCGGCGCCGAGATCGAGGAGCTCGCGGGGCTCTTCGGCGAGGGCATGCCCGCCGTGGTCGCCGCCACCTCCGAACGCTTGGGGATCGACGCGCAGATGCTCGGAGAGCGCGCCTCGAGCCGCGCGCTCTCCCGAGCGCGCGACATCGCGAGCCACGTGGCGCTGCGCCTCGGCTACCGCGCGGAGATCGTCGGGCGCCACCTGGGTGGCCGACGGCCGCAGACCGTCCGCGCGGCCGCGCGGCGCGTGGCCGACGCGCTCGCCTCCGACGCGGAGCTTCGTGCCGCGGTCGAGAGCATCCTGATGCGGCTCAGCGGCTAGCGCTGCGACCTCTTCGCGATGTTCCTCGTCCTCGATGGTCCCGACGGCTGCGGGAAAAGCACGCAAGCGCATCTCCTCGTCGATGCGCTGCGCGCCGAGGGGCGCGTCGTCCAGCATCTGCGCGAGCCCGGCGGCACCGCTCTCGGCGAAGCGCTGCGGGATCTCCTGCTCACGCGCCGCGAGCAGGGCTTCGAGATCGCCGCACGCGCCGAGGTGCTGCTCTTCTTCGCCAGCCGCTGCCAGCTCCTCGAGGAGCGCGTGAGGAAGGCGCTCGCGCGCGGCGAGACCGTGGTGTGCGAGCGCTACGTCTCCAGCACCTTCGCCTATCAGGGGCAGGCCTCGGGCGTGGGCGAGGAGCTGGTGCTCGCGATCGCGCGCGCCGTGCTCGGCGATGCGTTCCCTCCGTCGCTGACGCTGCTCCTCGATCTGCCGGCGGAGGAAGGGCTGCGCCGCAGCGCGGCCCGGGCTGGAGCCGATCGCATCGAAGCGCGCGGGCTGGCGTATCACACAGCCGTTCGCGAGGGCTTCCTGCGCTACGCGGCGATGTTCCCGCAGCGCACTCGCGTGCTCGCCGTCGCGGGACGCAGCGTGAGCGAGGTCGCCGTCCTCGTGCGGGAAGCTCTGCGCGAGGCGGAGTCGCGATGAGCCTCTCCGCGCTCGAGCTCCAGGATGTGGTGGGGCACGTTGGCATAGCCGCTTCGCTCGCGCGCGCCCTGGCGACGGATCGCTGCGCGCCGTGCTACCTCTTCGCCGGGCCGCCGGGAGTGGGGAAGCGCACCTTGGCTCTCGCGTTCCTCCGCGCGTTCCTCTGCTTCGCGCGAGGCGCGGACGGTAGCGCGTGCGGCCGATGCGTCGCGTGTCGCGCCACGGAGCGCGAGAAGCATCCGGACCTGCACCGCGTGCCGCGGGAGGAGAGCCGCAGCGGTCGGCTCGAGATCACCGCGGTGCGCAGCGAGGTCGTCGAGGTCTTCGACCTCGAGCCCAAGCTCTCGAGGCGGCGCGGCGTGGTGATCGACGGCGCCGAGCGCTTGAGCGAGGAAGCGCAGAACTCGCTGCTGAAGACCCTGGAGGAGCCGCCCGCGGGCGCGTGCCTCGTCCTCGTGACGACCACCGAGACGGCGCTCCTGCCGACGATCCTCTCGCGCGCGCGGCTGCTGCGTTTCGGGCGCCTCGCGCCGGAAGAAGGCCTCGCCGTCCTCGCGCGCGAGAACGCGGGAGCGGAGCCGGAGCTCGTCCTGCGAGAGGCGCTGGCCCTCGCCGACGGCTCGCCCGGCGCGGCGCTCGAGCTGCTCTCCTCGGAGCTCTTCTCCGAGCGCGCGACCCTCTCCGGCTGGATCCACTCGGGCGTGCCGGCCCCGGCGGAGCTCCGCGAGCTGCTGCCGGGCCTCGATACCGGGGGACGCGCGGAGGGCACGCGGGAGGAGCGCAAGGAGCGCCTGCGGGAGCTCTTCCAGCTCACCCTCCTGCTCGTCGGACGCGAGCTGCGCGAGGGCTGCGGCGTCGGAGCGGAGGACGCCTCCGCGTCCGCGGCGAGCAGCGAAGACGCCCTGCGGCGCCAGGCGCTCATCGGGAGCTGCCAGCGCTGGGCCGAGCTCGGTCTGCGGGCGCTCGACGATCTCGACGCGATGGTGACTCCGGAGCTCGTGTTCGAGCTCTGGGCCGCCGGCTTGCCTCGCGCCGCGGCGCAGTGTTGACTCCCTGATGGCTACAGGAATCGGCGTGCCGTCGCGCGGCGCGCGTGAGACATGGATCTCGCCCAGCAAGAAGAGCAGATCCGGCGCATCGCCCGGAAGCACGGTCGCTACGACCCCTAGGCCTACGGCTTGGTGCTGGAGGGCCTCGGCTGGACCGTGGACCAGCTCGGTCGACGCGACAAGTCGGAGCCACATCGCCACGTGAGCGGCCACGAGCTGCTCGAGGGCCTCAAGGACTACGCGCTCGAGTACTTCGGACCGCTCGCGCGCACCGTGCTGAAGCTCTGGGGCGTGCGCCGCAGCGAGGACTTCGGCGCGATCGTCTTCCACCTCGTGGAAGCGCAGCTCCTCTCGCGCCAGGAGAGCGATTCGCTCGACGACTTCGCGCGCGGCTTCGACTTCCGCGACGCGCTGGAGAGCGGGTATCGCGTGCGGCTGCCGAGCCGGCTCGGCGGCGCGCCATAGCCAGCTCGCCGTCTCGCGCGAGGAGTGCTAGCACCTCGCGGAATGCGCGAGCGCCGCGTCGGAGCTCTTGGCTCCGCGCGGCGCTCCCTCTCGACCGGACCGGCTTCGTTCACCGATCGTCGAGACGCGCGTTCGTGCTCAGCCCTTCTTCTCCTTCTGCTCCGCCTCGCGGCGCTTCGCCGCCTCGGCGAGCTCCGTCGGGATGCGCGCATACTCGGGGATGTCCTCCAAGCGCGCGCCGATCTTCTCGAAGACCTTCGAGAGCGCGGTCTGGAGCTGGATGTCCTCCTCGTAGTCGCCATCGAAGCGATAGCCCGGGAAGACCTTGCCGCGGTCGTCGCTCACGCGCTCTCGCACGTTCAAGCGCACCCAGCGGCGCACGTCGTCCTTCGAGAGCGTCTTCACGCCGAGGCCGTCGAAGAAGGTGTCGAACTCGGGATAGCGCGAGGAGTCGTGGGCATCGCCCTCGGCGAGCTTCACGAAGAGCTCGCGGTGCTTCGGGAACTGCTCGTCGACATACTTGCGGAAGGAGCCCTTGCTGACGAGCTGCTCCAGCTCCTGGAGCTGCCAGATCGGCAAGCGCTCATTCTCGATCTCGATGTCGGGCTTGATGCCGCCCTCGTCCTTCAGCGTGCCGTCCTTGTTGTACTGCGTGTTGATCGAGCGGCCGTTCGGCAAGTAGTACTCCGAAGTCGTGATCTTCACGCGCGGGGAGTAGTCGTAGACGCCCTCCGTGCCGTAGGGATTGGAGTCCGTGAACGGCTCGTACTCGTCGAACTTGTTGTTGTCGTTCTTGTCGGTGTACTCCTCGTCCTGGAAGAGACGCAGGAGCTGCTGCACGGTGCCTTTGCCGTAGCTGCGCTCGCCGACGAGCACCGCGCGGCCGTGGTCCTGCAGCGCGCCCGCGACGATCTCGGACGCCGAGGCGCTGCGATCGTTGATCAGCACGGCGACCGGCAGGCCCTCCGGCACCAGCGGGCGACCGCGCGTCGTCATCGTCTTCTCCGCCTCGACGCGGCTCACCGTGCGCACGACCTTCGTGTTGCGCGCGAGGAAGACGTTCGAGACCTCGACGGCAACCTCGAGGAAGCCGCCGCTGTTGTTGCGCAGATCGAAGATGAGGCCGCGCATGCCGCGCTTCGAGAGCTCCGCGATGGCGCGGCGCAGCTCCTCGGCGGCATTGCTGGTGAACGAGACGAGCTCCACGTAGCCGATGCCGCCCGGGAATAGCTCGTACTGGATGACCGGGACCTGGATCTGATCCCGCACGATCGTGAAGTCCTTCGGCTCCTCGAAGCCGGGGCGGAAGACCTTCACCACGACCGGCGTTCCCGGCTCGCCCTTCAAGCGCTTGATGATGTCGTCGTTCGCCTTGCCTTGCGTCTCCCAGCCGTCGACCGCCAGGATCGCGTCACCCGAGCGCAGGCCTGCCTGATAAGCCGGGCCGGAGTAGATGGGGCGCGTGATCTGGAAGATGCCGTTCAAGGTCTGGACGAAGGCGCCGATGCCGCCGTAGTCCTGGTTCAGGTCGAAGAGGAAGCGCTTGTACTCCTCGCCGCTGATGTAGGTCGAGTGCGGGTCGAGCGCGTTCAGCATGCCGCGCGCCGCGGCCTCGATGAGCTCCTTGTCGTCCCAGAGATCGCCCTGCACATGCTGGGTCTGGATCATCTCTCGGATGCGGTTGAGGAGCTGCACGTTCGCGACGTCCATGCCGCGCGTCTCGCCCGCGCCGTCGCGCTTCATTCGCGCGCTGAGCTGGGCGATGGTGCGCTGGTAGACGAGGTCGCGCTCGTCGATCTCGAGGTAGAGGCGCGCGACCTGACCCGCTGCGCCGCCGCGGTCGCGCATGCGCTCCAGGTCCTTCCGCACGCTGTCGACGTCGCCGATCTCGGCCAGCGCGAGGACCGCGCTCTCGCGGAGCGCCACGTCGCTGCTCTCGAGAACGCGCCGCAGCTCGGCCTTGGCCTCGAGCTGCTGGGCCGGCTTGCCGAGCTCGAAGAGCGCGGTGGAGGCGGCGACGCGAGTCGCGCCAGGCAGCTCGCCCTTCGAGAGCTTCTCGGCGAGGGCGTCGCCGACGCGTTCGCTGGTCTGCTCCTGGAAACGCACGACGTCCGCGCGCAGCGCGAGCGCCGCCGCGCTCCCGACGCCGTCCTCCACGCCGCCGTGGATCGCCCCGAGCAGCAGGCCAGCGGCATCGTCGATCTGCGCGGCCGCGCTCGCCAGGCGCAGCAGGCTCTGGCCGTAGATCAGCTTCGCGCGGTCCGGCGCCTCCTTGCCCGCAGCGCGCAACGCCTCGATCACCGCCGGGACCCCGGCCGGATCGGAGAGGGCCAGGATCTCGTCCTGGAGCTCGGGCAGACGCTCGATCTCCCGCTTCGCCGCGCGCTCGGCGATCCGCGCGAGCTTGGCGCCGAGGTCCTCTTGGGCTCGTGCGGCGCCTTGAGGCGCGCCGAGGACCGCGAGCGCCGCGAAGGAGAGCTGAGCGAAGCGAAGCAGGCGAGTCTTTTGCATCGGCATCATCAGGGGTTCCCGAGGGGTGCGCGCCGGCCGGCCCTCGCGGTGGAGGGGCGGCCCGAGTCGGAGGCGCGCGCGCTTCATCGCGCTCGCCTCGC
Organism: Planctomycetota bacterium; assembly: GCA_016719295.1. Classification (GTDB taxonomy): domain Bacteria; phylum Planctomycetota; class UBA1135; order UBA1135; family JADKAF01; genus JADKAF01. Next base: position 1,766,241 of record JADKAF010000001.1, on the reverse strand, counting down.
GCGGGCGGTTGCGGTATTCCATACGGCTCGCGCAGCCCTCCGCAAAGGCCGGAAGGGAAAACGCTTGCCGCAGGCGCCCATGGATCACGATCGTCCGACCCACCTCGACGCTGAAGGAGAAGCCGCGATGGTGGACGTCTCGGGGAAGCGCGCGACCTCGCGCAGCGCGACCGCCGAGGCCTTCCTGCGCTTCCCCGCGGGGGTGCGCGCGCGCGCGTTCGCGGGGGAAGCCGGCAAGGGCTCGATCCTCGGCGTCGCGAGAGTGGCCGGTATCCAGGCGGCCAAGCGCTGCGCAGACCTGATTCCGCTCTGCCATACCCTGCCGCTCGATCGCGTCGCGGTGGAGTTCGAGCTCCGCGGCGAGGACGAGCTGCGCGTGCTCTGCACCGCGCGCACCGAGGCGCGCACCGGCGTCGAGATGGAGGCGCTGACCGGAGCGGCCCTCGCCGCGCTCACGGTCTACGACATGACCAAGGCGCTCGACAAAGGCATTCGCATCGACGGTCTGCGCCTCCTCGCGAAGAGCGGCGGCAAGTCGGGCGAGTGGCGGGCCGCCGACGGCGCCTGACGAGCCGCCGAGCACCGCCCTTCCTTCGAGGCGTCGCCGCCTCGGCTCTGGAGAAAGCGCGCGGCCTCTGCCACCATGCGCTCCGCGCGGAGCCGCCGCACTTCGGGAACGAGGTGCATCCCGCGCATCGCACCGTCGCGCCGAGACGCCCAGCAGGGCGTGCGTCTGCGCCTCCTCCGTTCACCGCGCACCGCCGGAGTCTGCGGATGGAACTGCACGAGAAGATCCAACAGCTTGCCAAGATCCTGCGCGATTCCGAACTCGGCGAGATCCTCGTCGAGGAAGAGGGGATCCGGATTCGCCTGAGGAAGATCGCGCCCTCGAAGGGCCGCGAATACGTCGCCCTGCCGCAGATGGCTGCGGCGCCGATGGCGATGCCGGCCGCCGCTCCGGCGGCGACCGCTGCGGCGGCCGCCGCTCCGGCCGCCGCCGTGCCTGCCGCGGAGTCCGGCCTCGTGCCCTTCCTCTCGCCGATGGTGGGAACGTTCTATCGCTCGCCCTCGCCCGATCGCGAGGCCTTCGTCCAGGCGGGCTCGCGAGTGAACCCCGACACCACTCTCTGCATCATCGAGGCCATGAAGGTGATGAACGAGATCAAGGCCGAGACCGGCGGCGAGATCGCCAAGGTCTTGGTCGAGAACGGAGCGCCGGTCGAGTTCGGCCAACCGCTGTTCCTGATCCGCCCCGCGTGAACGGAGTCTGAGCCCCACCATGTTCCGAAGGGTCCTGATCGCCAACCGCGGCGAGATCGCTCTGCGCGTCATGCGCGCCTGTCGCGAGCTCGGCATCGAAACCGTCTGCGTCTACTCCAAGGCCGACGAGGAGGCCGCCTATCTGCGCTTCGCCGATCAGGCGATCTGCATCGGGCCTGCGCCGAGCGCGAAGTCGTATCTCGACATCCCGAGCATCATCGCGGCGGCGGAGATCGCCGATGTCGAGGCGATCCACCCCGGCTTCGGCTTCCTCTCCGAGAACGCGCACTTCGCCGAGGTCTGTCAGAGCTGCAAGATCAAGTTCATCGGGCCCAGCCCCGAGACGATCGCCTCGCTCGGCAACAAGACGCGTGCGCGAGAGATCGCCGCGGAGGCCGGCGTCCCCACCGTGCCGGGCTCCGATGGACCGGTGATCACCGAGGAAGAAGCGCTGATCACCGCTCGGAAGATCGGCTATCCCGTCATCATCAAGGCCGCGGCCGGTGGTGGCGGGCGCGGCATGCGCGTCGCGCACAACGAGATCAGCCTGGTGAACGGCTACCACCAGGCGCGCGCGGAGGCCGAGGCGGCTTTCAAGGACTCGACGGTCTACCTGGAGAAGCTGATCGTCGAGCCGCGCCACGTCGAGATCCAGATCCTCGGCGACGAGCACGGAAACCTGCTGCACCTCGGCGAGCGCGATTGCTCGCTGCAACGGCGACACCAGAAGGTCGTCGAAGAGTCGCCGTCGCCGATCCTCGACGAGGACCTCCGTCGCCAGATGGGGGAGGCGGCCGTCGCGGTCGCGCGCGCCGCCGGCTACTACAACGCCGGCACGGTCGAGTTCCTGGTCGACAAGGAGCGCAACTTCTACTTCATCGAGGTGAACGCGCGCATCCAGGTCGAGCACCCGGTGACCGAGATGGTGACGGGGATCGACCTCGTGCAGCAGCAGCTCCGCGTGGCCGCGGGCGAGCACCTGGGCTTCCACCAGAAGGACGTCCAGCTCCGCGGGCACGCCATCGAATGCCGCATCAACGCCGAGGACCCCGATGCGGGCTTCCGCCCCTCGCCAGGCCGGATCGAGCGCTTCGTCGCGCCCGGCGGTCCGGGAGTGCGCTTCGATTCGCACGCGCACGCGGGCTACCGGATCCCCCCGAACTACGATTCGATGATCGGGAAGCTGATCGTCTATCGCCCGACGCGGCGACAGGCGATCCATGCGATGGCGAACGCCCTCGAGGAGTTCGAGGTCGGCGGCGTGAAGACGATCATCCCGCTGCACCAGCGGATCATGCAGCACCCCGACTTCCTCGCCGGGCGCGTCGATACCGGCTTCATCGAGCGGGTGCTGATGCCGCGCTGAGCGCGAACGCGCGGAAGGGGGCGCGAAGCTGCTTTCGGGGCGGCCGCGCGACCGCGAGGTTCAGCTCCGCGCGGCTCGCGCCGATGGAAGACCGGCCGAAGTGCTCCCGAGCGCACCTATGCCCTGCATGAGCCACGCGAATGATCCCTCCGCGCCGCGCGCTCCGCGGCGCGCCTTGCTGGCCGCGGCCTGCGTCGGCGCTCTCGCCGCGTCGAGCTGCGTGCAGTGGTACGCCTACGACGCGCCTTCGCATCACGGGGAAGGCGGCTTCCCGCCGCCGAGCATCGAGGCACCCGTGCCGCGCGAGGGCGGCTTGCCCATCGCCCAGGTCGACCTGCGCTTCCAGGGCGGGACGGTCGATTATCGGCCCGCCGGCTCGCGCGGCATGGCGCGGCTCAGCTTCTACGAGAATCGGGCGGAGGTCTCGCCGGGGGCCTATGTGCTGAGCTACAGCGCGTCGCGCGCACAGCTCCAGTTCGGCGAAGGCTCGGTGGTGATCCTGCACAACCGCTGCACCGCTCTCGTCGAGGACGCGACGCAGACCGGCAGCTTGCTCTACCTCAGCGCCTTGGAGCGCGTGTCGGCGGACCTCGAGCCATCGGCGCGCCTGCGCTTGCCGGGGGGCGCGTTGGTCGGGGCCGCTCCGCAGAGCGCCGCGGCCGAACGCGCATCGGAACCCGACCAGAAGCCGGCGCCCCCCGGACCGGAGGCGCTGCCCTCGCCGCTGCTCGAGCTGCTGAAGCCGGGCGGCTCCGCGCCTGCTTTGACCCTGGCGGCGAGCGAAGGCGCGCCGGAGGGGGCGCGTTCGAGCGAGGCGCCGCGGCTGCGCTTCGTCGCGACGGACTACCGCGCCGGTCGCTACGTGCGCGTCAAGAACCGCGGATCGCTCCCGCTCCTCGTGGCTCACATCTCCGGCGATGTCACTCTGGGACCCGGCGAGTGCGTCGACTTCCCGGTGCTTCGCGGACTGGAGAACGCCGGCCTGCCGCCGACCGCCGCGCTCCTCGCCAGCGAGACTGCGGGAGGTCTGCGCGTTCGCGCCGGCGACGGCGCGCGCTTGCGCGTCGAGGGAGAGACCGTGGAGATCGAGGCGCTGGGCGCCAGCGGTCGCGCTTGGGCTGCGAGCGCCGAGCTGGCGCTCGAGCCAGGCGAGAGCGCGCGCGTGCGCCCGCTGCACGGAGTGCCTCTCGCGCGCTGAAGTAGGGGCGCGCTGAAGAGGGGGGCTCGCCTCCCGAAACTCGGATCCGCCCCACGTAGGGATCACTCACTGGCCGAAACGAAGGCGGCGCAGACTCTGCGTCGCCGCGCATCTGCGCCGTGCCCGCGCCGGGCCCGGCGAAGGGAAGTTGGAATGCCTCGCGCCTTGATCACCGGCGGAGCCGGGTTCCTCGGATCGCATCTCTGCGAGCTCATGCTCTCGCGGGGGATCGACGTCATCTGCATGGACAACCTCATCACGGGGGACCTTGCGAACGTCGAGCACCTCTTCGGCAACAGTGGCTTCACCTTCGTGAAGCACGATGTCACGAACTACGTGCACGTCGCCGGCGGCCTCGACTACATCCTGCACTTCGCCTCGCCCGCGAGCCCGATCGACTACCTCGAGCTCCCGATCCAGACCCTGAAGGTCGGCTCGCTCGGAACGCACAAGACGCTCGGTCTCGCCAAGGACAAGAAGGCGCGCTACCTGCTCGCGTCCACCTCGGAGACCTACGGCGATCCGCAGATCCACCCGCAGCCCGAGACCTACTGGGGCAACGTGAACCCCGTCGGCCCGCGCGGGGTCTACGACGAGGCCAAGCGCTTCGCCGAGGCGATGACGATGGCCTACCATCGCTACCACGGTGTCGAGACGCGCATCGTGCGCATCTTCAACACCTACGGCCCGCGGATGCGCCTGAACGACGGGCGCGCGCTGCCGGCCTTCATGAGCCAGGCGCTGCGCGGCGAAGACGTCACCGTCTTCGGCGACGGCTCGCAGACGCGCTCCTTCTGCTTCGTCTCCGATCTCGTCGAAGGCATCTTCCGCCTGCTGATGTCCTCGGAGGTCTTCCCGACGAACATCGGCAACCCCGCCGAGATGACGATCCTCGACTTCGCGAAGGCCGTGGTGAAGCTCACCGGCAGCAAGAGCAAGATCGTCTTCAAGCCGCTGCCGGTCGACGATCCGAAGGTGCGCCAGCCCGACATCGCGAAGGCGCGGCGCATCCTGGGATGGGAGCCCTTGGTCCCGCTCGAGGTCGGGCTCGAGAAGACGCTCGCCTACTTCCAGGCGAAGCTCGCCGCGGGGGGCAAGCTCTGAGGGCGCCGCGCGTCCTGCGCGGCCGCAGGTAGGGAGAGAGAGAGAGGAGAGAACGTCATGTGCGGGATCATCGGATGCGTGCAGCGCGACGGGGGCGACCTCGTGAGGCGCCTCTTGGATGGCCTGAAGCGCCTGGAGTACCGCGGCTATGACTCGGCCGGCGTCGCGGTGCTCGAGGGGCAGAACGCGCAAGTGCGCCGCCGCGTCGGCAAGCTCGCCGCTCTGGAGGAGCACCTGCTGCGCGACGCGCTGCCGAAGGGCGCGCGCGTCGGGCTCGGCCATACGCGCTGGGCTACGCATGGACGTCCGAGCGACGCCAACGCCCATCCGCATCGCGATGCCACGGGCCGCCTGGTCCTCGTGCACAACGGGATCATCGAGAACTACGAGGAGATCAAGGCGCAGCTCAGCGCTGCGGGCCACGCCTTCAGCTCCGAGACCGACTCCGAGGTGCTGGCGCACCTCGTGGGCTCGCATCTCGAGCGCCTCCAGCGCGAAGGCGTGCGCGGCGGGATCCACCCGCTCACCGCGGCCGTCCGCTCGGCGACCGCCGAGGTTCGCGGCGCATGGGCGATCGCGCTGATCCACGCCGATTATCCCGACCGCATCGTCGCGACCCGCAAGGACTCGCCGTTGGTGATCGGGGTGAACGGGACGTGCTCCTACGTCGCGTCGGACATCCCCGCGTTCCTCTCGCAGACGCGCGACGTCCTCTATCTGCAGGACGGGGAGCTCGCCGAGCTCACTCCTGACGGCGTCCTGGTCTACGACCTCGAGATGCGCCAGGTGAAACGCCCGCTTCAGCGCATCGAGTGGGACGCGCAGGCGGCCGAGAAGAACGGCCACCCGCACTACATGCTGAAGGAGATCCTCGAGCAGCCCATGGTCATCGCGCGGGCCGCGTTCTCGCGCCTGAAGGAGACCGAGGGCGATGTGCGCTTCGAGGACTTCCCCTGGGGCGACGACGTCTTCCGCGACATCCAGCGCATCCAGATCGTCGCCTGCGGCACCTCGCTGCATGCCGGGCTCGTCGGCAAGTTCCTGCTCGAGCGCTGGGCGCGCATCCCGGTCGAGTGCGACTTCGCGAGCGAGTATCGCTACCGCGGCGCGGTCGATGGCGGGAAGACCTTGGTGATCGCCATCACGCAGTCGGGCGAGACCATCGACACGATCGGTGCGCTGCGCGTCGCCGCTGAGCGCGGGGCGCGGACGCTGACGATCTGCAACGTGAAGGGCTCGACCCTGGCGCGCGAGGCCGAGGCCACGATCCTCACCCACGCGGGGCCGGAGATCGGCGTCGCCTCCACGAAGGCCTTCACCTCGCAGCTCACGGCGCTCTATCTGCTGGCTCTGCGCATGGGGCGCGCGCGCGGGCGCCTCGACGCCGAGGCTGGGCGACGCATCCTGCAGGACCTCCGCGAGCTAGTCGCGAAGCTCGAGGCGTTGCTCAATCCGACCTTCCTGAAGGAGGTGCGGCGCGTCGCGGAGAAGCTCTGCCGCTTCTCGAAGTTCTTCTTCCTCGGGCGCGGGTTGCACTACCCGATCGCGCTGGAAGGGGCCCTCAAGCTGAAGGAGATCAGCTATCTTCACGCCGAGGGCTATCCGGCCGGCGAGATGAAGCACGGCCCGATCGCGCTCGTCGATCCCACGCTCTGCACCTTGGTCGTCGCGCCGCAAGGCCGCCTCTACGACAAGGTGCGCGCGAACGTGGAGGAGATCATGGCCCGCCGCGGCAGCGTCGTGATGGTCGGCAACGACCCGAGCGACCGCGGGCAAGCGGAGGAGTTCATCCAGATCCCGACGACGAGCGAGGAACTCTCGCCCATCGTCGCCGTGATCCCGCTGCAGCTCCTCTCTTACTACATCGCGGATACCCTGGGGCGCGAGATCGATCAGCCCCGCAACCTGGCGAAGAGCGTCACCGTCGAATGAACCCCCACGCTTCCGCTCCGGCGTCCTCTCTCACGCCGGGGCCCGAGCTCTCGAAGCTGCCCGAACGCTTGGCGCGGCGCGAGGCCACCGTCGGCATCATCGGCCTGGGCTATGTCGGCCTCCCGCTCGCGATGGCCTTCTGCGAAGAAGGTGTGCGGGTGATCGGGATCGACGTCTCGCCCCGCAAGATCGCGACTCTGAACGCGGGGAAGAGCGACGTCGAGGACATCCCCTCGGCGCAGGTCGCGAAGCACATCGATTCGAAGCGCTTCCTCGTGTCCGCCGACTTCGCGGCGCTGGCCGCGGCCGACACGATCTCGATCTGCGTGCCGACTCCGCTCAGCAAGTCGCGCGACCCAGACATGTCGTACATCGTCTCGGCCCTGGAGTCGATCCTGCCGCACATGCGGAAGGGCCAGCTCCTCGTCCTCGAGAGCACGACCTACCCGGGCACCACGCGCGAGGTGATGCTCCCGCGCATCGAGGAGCGCGGGTTCAAGGTCGGCGTCGACGTGGGGCTCGCCTTCTCGCCCGAGCGCATCGACCCCGGGAACAAGAAGTACGGCGTCCGCAACACGCCCAAGGTCGTCGGCGGGTGCACGCCCTTCGCGACCGAAGCGAGCGGAGCGCTCTATGGGCTGGTCTGCGATCACGTCGTGCGCGTCGACGGCGCCGACACGGCCGAGATCGTGAAGCTGCTCGAGAACACCTTCCGCGCGGTGAACATCGGCCTCGTGAACGAGATCGCGATCGTCTGCGCCAAGCTCGGCATCGACGTCTGGCAGGTGGTGGAGGCGGCGGCGACGAAGCCCTTCGGCTTCATGCCCTTCTATCCCGGACCGGGGCTCGGCGGGCACTGCATCCCGATCGACCCGCTCTACCTCTCGTGGAAGCTGCGCACGCTGAACTACAACGTGCGCTTCATCGAGCTCGCCGACGAGGTGAATCGCTCGATGCCGGATCACGTCGTGACGCGCGTCACCGACGTGCTGAACGAGCGCGGCAAGGCGGTGAAGGGCTCGCGCATCCTGCTCGTCGGCATGGCCTACAAGGGCGGCGTCGGCGACCTCCGCGAGTCCCCGGCGCTGGATGTCGCCGAGAAGCTGCTCGACCGCGGGGCGACCCTCGCCTTCCGCGACGATCACGTCGGCAAGGTCGTGCTCGAGCACAGCGGGCGCGAGCTGTCTCGCGCCGAGGGTTGGAACGGCGGCTTCGATCTCGCGGTGATCCTCACCGCGCACCCGGGCACCGACTATCGCGGGCTCCTGGAGACCGTGCCCGACATCCTCGACACGCGCAATGCGCTGCGGGGCCAGAGCGGGCGGGCGGCGGTTCATCGCCTGTGACCGGCGAGCTAGTAGCCTGTTGAATCAGTCATTCGGGCTCAAGAACGCGCCTCGGTCGCCCCGCCTTCGTTGCCGGAACCTAGCTGAAACACCCGCTTCAGCGCCGGTTCCTGCGCCTCGGCGGGACGCCCGATGCATCGTTCCCAGCCTCGAAGCACTTCTTCAACAGGCTGCTAGGGCGGACCGTCGGGCGCCTCCACGGCTCCTGACGGCCGCATGCTGGGGCCGCGTGCGGGTCTAGGATTTCGCTATGCTTTGGGTCGTAGGGAACCAGAGCGCAGCGGCGTGCATCGGAGGTATATGCTTCCAGCCCCGATCGCGCGCAAACCCAGGCACCCCATGACCTCGCTGCGACCGCTCCTCGCGCTCCCCGTCCTCCTCTCCCTCGCTTCCGAAGCCGACGCCCAGCTCGCCCTCCGCAAGTTCGGTGGGGCGGTACCGGGCACGACCCGCTTCGAGCTCTCGGGCGGCACGCCGGGCAATCCGGTGTTCCTGCTCTTCTCCGACCGCGAGCAGCAGACGCCGCTCGTCCCCGGCGTCACGCTCGACATCGACCTCAGCTACCTGCAGGTCTGCTCGGAGATCCCGCTCTTCTACGCGCAGCTGAACGGCAGCGGCGCGGCGACGCGCTCGATCCCGATTCCGGCGGAGCCGCTCCTCGAGGGCGTGCGCCTCAGCTTCCAGGCCTTCGAGTTCCTGCCCTTCGACGAGGTCTCGAACAAGACGCGCCTCACCTTCCAGGCGCCGGGGAGCTTCGCGCCGACGGCGGACGCGACGCAGATCCCGATCATCACCGGCCAGGGCTTCGTGGAGCCCGACGGCAAGGTGCTGCTCGTCGGCGGCTCGGGTCCGGTGATCAATCGCTACGACCCCGACACGCAGGAGTTCTCGGTCGCCGGCATCGTGCCGTCGGGGAACATCCTCGCCACGCAGACCTTGCTCGCGGACGGCCGCGTGTTCGTGTGCGGCGGCATCGGCCTCAGCGGTCAGCCGACGGACGAAGCCTGGGTGTGGGATCCGGCGACCGGGCTCTCGACGCAGGTCGGTCCGATGACCGCTCCTCGCGCCGGACATGCCTCCGCTCGTTTGAACAACGGCCGCGTGCTGATCGTGGGCGGCGCGCGCAGCCTCGACTTCGCGGATCTGCCGACCTTCCTCGCCGGCATCCTCGAGACCAGCGAGATCTTCGATCCGGTCGCGGGCACGCTGACGAGCGGACCGAACCTGCTCGAGAAGAAGCTCTTCCACTCCGCGACGACGCTCACCGGCGGTGACGTGCTGATCGCGGGCGGCCTCTCGGTGCTGCCCGTGGTGAACATCCCGACCGTCTCCTTCCTTGCGCAGACCTATCTCGCGAATGCGAACATCTTCGGTCTGCCCGCGCTGATGGCGACGCCGCGCATGCTGCACGGAGCGGTGGCTCTGAGCGACGGCCGCGCGCTCCTCGCGGGCGGCGTCTCGATCGACTTCACCACCTTCCTCACGACCGGCAACATCGCCGACCTGATCATCGGGACCGTGCCGAACGCGATCACCTATCGCGGTGGCCTCTTCGGCAGCTTCTCCTCGCCGCAGCCGCTGCAAGTCGGCCGCATGCTGCCGTCGATCGCGGCGATCCCGGGGGCCAAGGCGCTCATCGCCGGCGGCTTCAACGTGCGCGTCGACGTGCCGACGCAGACCTTCGTCTTCGAGCCGCTGCTCTCGAGCGACTTCTTCGCGGCGGGTACGACCTCTCCGGCCGGTGACATGGCCGCGTCCCGCATCGGCGGCGTCGCGGTGACGCTGCCGGAAGGCAAGGTGCTCGTCGCCGGCGGTGGAGCGCTGCAGAGCGAGCTCTTCCAGCCGCGCTGAGCGCGACGCGCGCCGAGCCGCGGCGCCCGTTGCAAGCGACGACGCCGGGCGGGACCACCCGAGAGGGAGGTCCCGCCCGGCTTCGTTCTGCTTCGTCTGCGAGGCCGCTGCGGATCCGAGAGCTGCGGCGCGGGCGCGCATCCGGAGTCTTGACGCGCGGCGAAGCGAGGACGGATCCGTCCCAGCGGATCCGACGGAACTCGTCCCACGCAGCACCTGAAGTACTCGCGCGCGGTCCCTGCGCGTCCGAGGGAGGAACCATGCTCTCGTTTCGCTCACTGGCTACCGGTCTGTCCACGCTGCTCTTCGCCGCAGCGCCCGTCTTCGCACAGAAGGCCCAAGTCGTCGTCGTGCACGGTGTTCCCGGGGCGCTCGTCGATGTCTATGTGAACGGCAACCTCGCGATCGAGGATTTCGAGCCCTTCACGGTCACCGATGAGATCACGCTCGACGCCGGGCAGGTCGACCTCGCCATCGTCGCCGCCAACGGCCCCTTCAACAGCCCGATCGCGACGCTGAGCGTCAGCCTCAGTGCGAACACCTTCTCGACCGTCACCGCGAACCTCACGGGGACCGGCGCGGTCGAGCTGCGCGCGTTCGCCAACGATGTCGCGCGCACGGATGCCTCCCGCTCCGCCGTTCTCGTCGTACGCCACGTCGCGCAAGCCCCGCTCGTCGATCTCGTCGTGCGCAGCGTCGAGAAGCAGAAGGAGCTCGCGAGCGCGGTCGGCCTCGCCAATGGGCAGGAGGTCTCCACGCTTCTGAAGAATGGCGGCTTCTACGAGGTTGAGGTGCTGCCGACCGGCTCCACCTCGCCGGTGTTCGGACCGCAGACCCTCTTCATCCCGGCGGGCTCGACGCTCGCGCTCTACGCGGTGGGCTCCGTCGGCGGCGGCAGCTTCGACGTGCTCCAGCAGTCGTTCGTCACCTCGAACGTCGCGCGGCTCGATGTCGTGCACGGCATCCCCGGCGTTCCGGTCGATGTCTTCGTGAATGGAGAGCGCGCGCTCCAGAACTTCCAGCCGCTCACCAACACCGGGGTTCTCGAGTTCACCCCGGGAACCTACGACATCGCGCTCACCAACGTCGGCGGCTCGATCGGAGCTCCGATCGTGCGCGGCGACTTCCATCTGGCGCGCGGCCGCGCTTCCTCGCTGGTCGCTTGCCTCGATGAAAGCGCGGCGCCGCAAGTGCTCGCGTTCGCCGAGGACCTCAGCGCGGCTGCCGCGCGCCAGTCGCGCTGCGTGGTGCGTCACTGCGCCGCCGCGCCCGAGGTCGGTGTGTCGTTCTTCTCCGGCAAGGTGGACAAGGCCACGCTGGTCTCGTCCCCGGCGGCGATCGAGAACGGCGACCAGGCCGATCTCGTGGCGGCGAAGTCCGGCCTGCTCTCGATCGGGCTGCCCGGCTCGGCGCTCCCGCTCTTCGCGCCGACCTCCGTCCGTCTCGCCTCGAAGGGCCAGACCGTGGTCTACGTCTTCGGCTCGCTCAACGCCAACTCGGTCTCGACCTTCGTGCAGGAAGTGCCGACCTTCTGAGCCACGCGCTCCGCAACGCATACCGCGAGGGGCCGTCCGCGCATCGGCGCGGACGGCCCCTCGCCTTTGCCTCTTAGGTGGGGCGCGCGGTGCCTGGGAGTGGGCGCTTCGAGCACCGCAGCGACTCTTCACGAGCGGAGCGAGGCCCGCGCGTGCGCTCGGCTTGTTCGGCTTTGTCGATTCCGGTAAAAGCCGGCCCATCGAACCAGCCGAAGCTCCGGTCGGCACGAGTGCTGCGGCGGTCCACCTCGGGCGCGCCGAAGCTCGGCCCTACGGGTCTCGCCAGAGGCGGACCCGAGCCCCGTCACCCTCGAGAAGGCACGAACGTGAAAGGCGTCATCCTCGCCGGCGGATTGGGGACCAGGCTCCGCCCGCTGACCTCGATCACCAACAAGCATCTGCTCCCGGTCTACGACAAGCCGATGATCTACTACCCCATCGAATCGATGGTGGTGGCGGGCATCGACGAGATCATGATCGTGACGGGCGGCAACTACGCCGGCGACTTCCTCCGCTTGCTGAAGAACGGCAAGGACTTCGGCCTGAAGAAGCTCTCCTACGCCTATCAGGAAGGCGAAGGCGGGATCGCGGATGCGCTCTCGTTGGCCGAGGGCTTCGCCGAGGGCGAGAAGATCTGCGTCGTGCTCGGCGACAACATCATCGAGAAGAACTTCGCCAAGGCCGCCGCCGACTTCCGCGCGCAGTCGGTGGGGGCGAAGATCCTGCTGAAGGAAGTGCACGATCCGCAGCGTTTCGGCGTAGCAGAGCTCGATGGGAAGAAGGTCGTTCGCATCATCGAGAAGCCGCAGCGCCCGCCGAGCAATCTCGCGGTGATCGGCATCTACATGTACGACCAGCACGTCTTCGAGATCATCAAGACGCTGGTGCCCTCCGATCGCGGCGAGCTCGAGATCACCGACGTCAACAACGCCTACATCAAGAAGGGCCAGATGACCTATGAGGTCCTCGACGGCTGGTGGACCGACGCGGGGACCTTCTCCTCGCTGCACCGCGCCGCGAGCTTGGTCGAGAAGGGCGGCGCCAATCTCCCGCCGGCGGGTGTGAAGGACCGCTTCAACACGTCGCGCACGTGACCGCGCAGACGAAGGCGCTCGTCTTCGGCGCGCGCGGCATGCTCGGCAGCGAGCTCCTGCGCTCCGCTCCGAGCGGCGTCGTCGCCGTGGGCCTCGCGCGCGAGCGCTGCGACGTTGCCGATCGTGAGGCCGTGCGGGCGCTCGTGCGCGCGGAGAAGCCGGCGCTGCTCCTGAACGCGACGGCATACACGGCGGTCGATCGCGCGGAGGAGGAGCCTCTGGCCGCCTATCGCGCGAACGGCCTCGGCCCGCTGAACCTCGCGCTCGCGGCCCGCGAGCACGGCGCGCGTCTCCTACACGTCGGCACGGACTTCGTCTTCGATGGCTCGCGCCAGCCGCGCCGCCCGTACGAGGAGTTCGACGCTCCGAACCCGCAGAGCACCTACGGGCGCTCGAAGCATTGGGGCGAGCAAGCGGTGCTCGAGGTCGGCGGCTCCGCGCAGGTCGTGCGCACGCAGTGGCTCTACGGGCCGCGTGGGAGGCATTTCATCGGCGCGATCCTCAAGGCCGCGGAGGAGAAGCCCTTCCTGACGGTGGTCGACGACCAGCTCGGTTGCCCGACCTACACCGTCGATCTCGCGCGCGCTCTCTGGCGCATCGCTCTGGAAGGGGAGGCAGGCCTCTGGCACTGCGCCAACTCGGGCGAGGCCTCCTGGAACACCTTCGCCGCGCGGGCTCTGGCCCTCACCGGCAGCGCCATCGAGGCGCGTCCGATCAGCACGGCCGAGCTCGCGCGTCCGGCTGCTCGCCCGGCGTACTCCGCGCTCGCCTGCCGTCGGCTCGAGCTCTCGCTCGACCTGCGGCTCCGCCCCTGGGCCGAGGCGCTCGCCGAGTACCTCGCCGACCCCGCCGAAGTGGAAAGGCTCAGGCGCGGTGCGCCGCCGACCGAAGTCCAGACCGAGCAAACTCGCGCCCGGGAGGCGCGCCCGCACTGATGTCGCAGACGATCCTGGTCACCGGCGGCGCCGGCTTCATCGGCTCCAACTTCGTCCATCTGCTGCGGCGCGTGCGCCCCGATTGGACGATCGTGAACTTCGACGCGCTCACCTACGCAGGGAACCTCGAGAACCTGCGCGCGTTGGAGCGCGACTCGCGCCACCTCTTCGTGAGAGGGGACATCACCGATGCCGCGGCGGTGCAGGCCTGCTTCGAGCAGCATCGCCCGCAGCTCGTCGTGCATTTCGCCGCCGAGAGCCACGTCGATCGCAGCATCCTCGGCGCGAGCGCGTTCGTGAACACCAACGTCCTGGGCACTCAAGTGCTCCTCGACGCGTCGCGCGCCGCCAAGGTCGAGCGCTTCCTGCACGTCTCCACGGACGAGGTCTACGGCTCGCTGGGAGCCACCGGTCTCTTCACCGAGGAGACCCCGCTCTCCGCGAACTCGCCGTACTCGGCCTCGAAGGCGGGCTCGGACCTCTTGGTGCGCGCGGCGTTCCACACGCACCACATGCCGGTGCTAACCACGCGCTGCTCGAACAACTACGGCCCGTACCAGTTCCCCGAGAAGCTGATCCCCTTGATGATCACCAACGCGCTCGAGGGGAAGAAGCTGCCGGTCTACGGCGACGGCATGAACGTCCGCGACTGGCTGTACGTCGAGGACCACTGCACCGCGATCCTGCGCGTGCTCGAGGCCGGCGCCCCGGGCGAGGTCTACAACATCGGCGGCAACAACGAGATGCCGAACATCGAGATCGTCCGGCGCGTGCTCCGCGAGATCGGCAAGGGCGAGTCGCTGATCGAGTACGTGAAGGACCGCCCGGGCCACGACCGCCGCTACGCGATCGACGCCTCGAAGATCGAGCGCGAGCTCGGCTGGCGCCCGCAGTGGACCTTCGAGCAGGCCCTGCCGCTCACCGTGAAGTGGTACCTGGCGAATCGCGACTGGTGGCAGCGCGTGAAGAGCGGGGCCTACCAGGAGTACTATCGGCAGCAGTACCAGGGGCGGGGCTGAGTTCCGCCGTCGGCGAATCCCGCGTCCGATCGCGGGCCCGACGGGGCTCGGCGGCGCAGCAAGCGCCTCGGGCCAATCCAACCCCTCGGGCCAATCAAGCGCCTGGGGCCCATGCGGTGTAGTTCGAACCTCCTGAGCAGCGGAAGCATGAGCAAGTCCACGGCAGCGTTCCTGGCAGCGGCCCTGGTGGCCGCGTGCCTCGGCTCCGGTTGCGTCAGCTACCGCGTTCCCGATCGGCGCGAGCTCGCCGAGATGGTGCAGAGCGGCCCCGGCGGCCGCACCTACGGCGATGCCCAGGAGGAGAACTACATCGTCATCGGCGACGGGGTCGCCGTCGTCGACAACCTGAACCCCGAGGACCTCACGCTTGCACCCCAGATCGTGGACATCGACGGCACGATCGAGATGCCGTTCCTGGGCTCGGTCTACGTCGCGGGGATGACCCAGAAGGAGCTCGAGGCCGAGCTCACGAAGCGCTATGCCCCGTACTACGAGGGCGGCGCCGACGATCTGGACATCAAGATCAGGATCACTTCGCGCGCGAAGTACTTCTACGTCTTCGGCGAGGTCCGCGAGGCCGGTCGCCGCGTGCTGGCCGAAGAGACGACCGTGATGGATGCGGTCATGGGCTCGAGCCCGCTCTCCGACTCGGCCAACATCGCGAGCTGCCGCCTGATCCGGGGCGATCCGCTGGATCCTCTCGTCGTTCAGATCAACATTCACCAGATCGTCACCGAGGGCCTCAGCGCCTTCAATCTCACTGTGCGGGAGAAGGACATCATCTACGTGCCGCCGACTTGGCTGGCCGAGGTGGGCTACTTCTTGCGCCGCGTCTTCTTCCCGCTGGAGCAGGTCTTCGGCGTCATCATGAGCTCGCTGCGCTCCTACGATTACATCACCGACGAAGACTTCCGCCAGGGTGGCGGGCGCGTGATCTTCTGAGCGCAGCGCGCAACCCTTCATGGCCACCACCCCCAAAGCCCAGGCTACGGCTCAGATCTTCGAGCTGGTGACGCTGCTGCAGCGCAAGCGGCTGTGGCTCGTCTACCCGCCGCTCGTGGGCTTGGTGATCGCCATGATCGTGACCGCGCTGCTCCCGAAGCAGTTCGAGTCCGGAACGCTGATCGAGATCAAGGAGACGGTCCTGCTCGCGGACGGGTCGGTACGCGATCCGCGGCAGCATCCGATCCTGCGCAATCTCCAGAACGCCGCGAGCCAGATCCAGGACTTCAACCTGATCGCGCAGGTCGTGGGGCAAGAGCTGCAGTGGCCGAGCTACTCCTCGACCGCGGCGGCCGGCGATCCCTATCTGCTGCGCCAGTACCTGCAGCAGCTCGCGGACCGCATCATCGTCGGCGTCGCGCAGAAGAAGGCGGAGACGGGCGACGACCGCATCTCGATCGCATTCCACGATCACGACCCGGAGCGCGCGCGGGCGTTCGTGGAGGCGATCTCCGCGCTCTGGCGGCGGCAGGTTCGCGACTCCTACGTGCGCATCCTCGAGGACCAGTTCGCTCATCGCAAACGCATCCTCGATCAGCTCGAGAACGCGCGCACCACCACGTCGGGGCAGATCGACCGCATCGTCGCGGAGGGGCAGCTCCCGATCGCGGCGGGGGACTTCGACGCCGAGCGCACGCAAGCGCTGGTCGATCCCGAGGAGCAGAAGCTCCAGGCCCGCAGGGAGGAGCTGCGAAAGCTCGAGGAGGAGATCGCGGGCCTGGTGCCGACCTTCGAGCAGGCGCAAGCGCGCTTGGACGAGCTCGAGCCGACGGTGCGCGAGCTCGATATGCCCGAGACCCCGGAGGGGTTGCCAACGGAGACGGATTCCCTGCGTCAGCAGCTCGAAGCACGCAAGCTGGAGCTCGAGCAGGAGATGCAGGGCCGGACCGCCATCGATCCTCGCGTGAGGAAGAAGAAGCAGCTGATCGCGAGAATCGATCGACAGCTCGCCGAGCTGGGTGGCGGCGTCGTGGATCCGACGAAGGCCGAGTCCTGGGTGAAGAAGCCCAACCCGGAATGGAAGGCTCAGCGCCAGCGCGTGGAGCAGCTGAAAGGCGATCTTGCGCGCCAGCGTTCGCGCGCGGAGCAGCTCAAGCTACAGGTGCGCGACCTCGATCGCGCCGTCGCCGAGCGCAAGACCTCCTATGCCGCGGTGCGCATCGCGAAGGAGAGGTACCGCGAGCTCGGCACCGAGATCGCGCAAGCGAAGGCCGAGGTCGAGGCGCGCAGCCAGGTGCTGCGCTTGCTGAAGTCGGAGCGCGGTGACCCCTTCGGCGTGCTGATCCCGCCGATCGCCGGCCGCAAGCCCGTCTGGCCGAACACCTGGGTGCTCCTCGGCATCGGTCTCCTCGCCGGCCTCATCTTCGGGGCGACGATGGTGCTGCTCACCGAGTACGGCCGCCTCTCCTTCCGCTCCGTCGAGGACGCGACGACCTGGCTGGACGTGCCGATCCTCGGCGCCGTGAACCGCATCTGGACCGTCGAGGAGATGAAGGAGCGCCGGCGCTCGCGTCGCTTCTCGCTCGCGATCGCCGCCCTCTTCCTCGGTGCGGTCGGCAGCTTCGTCTATCTCTACACGCGGCACCCCGACCGCCTGCCGCAGGAAGTCACGCGCTTCCTCGACGACCTGATCGGCGGGCGCTCTTGAGCGCCCGAGGAGTGCGCGAGCTCCAGTGCGCGACGCCATCCTCACGCTGATCGTCGTCCTTCTGCTGCCGGCGTGCTTCTTCCGCCCGTACGTCGGCCTGCTCACGTTCACCTGGCTCGCCTACATGCGCGCGCAGGACCTCTGCTGGGGGTTCGCGCGCACGATGCGTTTCTCGTTCTTCGTCTCGCTCGCGCTGATCGTGGGCTTCCTGGTGAACGAGCGCGGCAAAGCGCTGTTCCTGCGCGATCTGCGCTGCTGGATCATCGTCGCGCTCACCGCCCTCTCGGCGGTCTCGATCTATTTCTCGTACACCGGCTTCGACCAGTGGGTGACGAACTACTACATCGAGTACGTGAAGGTGATCTTCATCGCGCTGATCACCACGACGCTGCTCGACACGCGCAACAAGCTGCGCTGGTTCTGCTGGACGATCGCGCTCTCGCTCGGCTTCTACGGCATCAAGACCGGGATCTTCGGCGTGTTGACCGGCGGGCAGGCCCGCGTCATGCAGGGCCCGGGAGGCATGCTGGAGGACAACAACGACTTCGCGCTCGCGCTGGTGATGTCGATCCCCATCATGTTCTACCTCGGCTTCAGCGAGGGGAGCGCGCGCGTGCGGAGCTTCACCTACATGGGTGTGGCGCTCACCATGTTCACCGTGGTGCTCACCCACTCGCGCGGGGGCTTCCTCTCGATGGTGGGGGTCCTCGGCATGATGGTCTGGCGCTCGAAGCGCCGCATGCAAGGCCTCGCCGTGGGGGTCGCCGTCGCGCTCGTGGGGCTCGCGGTCGTGCCGCAGTCGTTCGTGGATCGCCTCGCCACGCTGGAGAAGCCGACCGAGGAGGCCTCGGCGGCGGGGCGTATCGAGGCCTGGGGCATCGCGCTGCAGGTGGTCGAGCAGCACCCTTGGTTCGGCGTCGGCATGCGCAACTTCGAGCTGGCCTACGCGCGCATGGACATCTCGAAGCACGTCGGCGCGTCTCATGGGTCGCGCACGATCGTGGTGCACAACTCCTATCTCCAGGTCTGGGCGGAGCAGGGCTCGATCGCGTTCGCCCTCTACCTCCTGCTGCTGATCAGCACCTTCTGGATGCTCGGGAGCGTGCGCCGCGAGGCGCCGCGTCGGCGCGCGGCCGTGGATCCTCGACTACACGCGCATGTTCGAGGCGAGCTTGTTCGGCTTCGTGATCGGCAGCACCTTCCTGAACCGCGCCACCTTCGACTTGATGTATCACATCATCGTGGCGTCGGTGGTGTTCAAGCATCTGGCGCAGCGCGAGATGCGGGGCGAGGTGATCTGGGAGGTGGGGGTAGTGCAGGCCCCGCGCGAGGTCGCCTTCCGTCCGAGCTACGGCTTCGGCCGTCGCGGGGCGCTGGAGCCGGCGCTGGCAGCGACCACTCCGCAGGCAGAGGCGCGCCGCGGCTTCGGGACGCGCGGCGAGGCGGTGCCCCCGGCAGACGAAGCAGGTCCCGAGCGCCTGAGCTTCGAGGGGCGGGGCGAGCTCCGGGGCGGCTTCCGGGAGCCTGCGCTGGAGCCCGAGACCCGCGGCGGTCGATCCTGGGCGGAGCCTCCGCGCCGGCCGCGTTGGTTCCGCGGCTGAGCCGAGGGCGAAGAGGAAGAGCGCATGTGTGGCATCGCTGGATGGATGAAGCTCGACGGTGGCGCGGTGGACCCGCGTCTCGTCGAGGCCATGCGCGACACGCTCGAGCACCGCGGGCCCGATGACGCGGGCCTCTTCGGTCTGCCGCATGCGCAGATCGGGCACCGACGGCTCAGCATCATCGATCTCCGCGGCGGCCATCAGCCGCTCTTCAGCCGCGATCGCTCGATCGTCGCCGTGGTGAACGGCGAGATCTACAACCACCGCGAGCTGCGAGCGGCGCTGGAGCGGGAAGGCGCGCGCTTCTCCACCGGCTCGGACTGCGAGACGGTGATCCATCTCTACGAGCGCTACGGCCCGCGCGGCATCGAGCGCTTGCGCGGCATGTTCGCCTTCGCGCTGCTCGACACGCGCGACGGGCGCCTGCTCCTCGGGCGCGATCGGCTGGGCATCAAGCCGCTCTACTGGGCGCGGTCCGGCGCGGACGTGTTCTTCGGCTCCGAGCTGAAGGCCGTGCTCGCGAACCCGCGCTTCCCGCGGCGCTTGGAGCCCCGTGCGCTCTACGAGTACCTCTGCCTCCGCTACGTGCCCGCGCCTAGAACGATCTACGCCGATGCGTGGAAGCTCCCCGCGGGCCATTACCTGGAGCTCGTGCCAGGCCAGGAGCCGCGGCTCACGCGCTACTGGGACCTGCCCGAGATGGGCACCGACGACGATCCCGAGGAGCGGCTGGTCGAGAAGATCGACGGCCTGCTCGAGGAGTGCGTGCGCTCGCATCTGATGTCGGAGGTTCCGCTCGGGGCCTTCCTCTCCGGCGGTCTCGACAGCTCGGCGGTAGTGGCCTGCCTCGCCGGCGCGGGCGGCGAGCCGATCAAGACCTGCACGGTCGGCTTCTCCGATCGCGCGCACGACGAATCGCGCTACGCCGCCGAGCTCGCCGCGCGCTTCGGCACCGATCATCGCAGCTACGACGCGAGCGCCGATCCGCTGCTCGCGCGCACGACGCTGCCCTGGTTCTTCGACGAGCCCTTCGCGGACTCCTCGGCGGTGCCGACCTATCTGGTCTCGCGCCTGGCGCGCGAGCGCGTCACCGTGGCGCTGTCCGGCGATGGCGGCGACGAGAACTTCGCCGGCTACCGCCGCTACGCGTTCGACGCGCTCGAGAACCGCTGGAGGTCGCGCCTGCCCGGCTTCCTGCGCCGACCGCTCTTCGGAGCGCTCGGGGCCCTCTATCCGAAGGGCGACCGTCTGCCGCGGGCGTTGCGCGCGAAGACGCTGCTTCAGAACCTCGCGCGCGATCCTTTCGAGGCCTACGCGCGCTCGGTCGCCTCGAACCTGCCGGAGTGGGTCCTGCCGATCCTCGCTCCCGATCTGCGTGCGCAGATGCGCGAGGTCGATCCCTTCGCGACCCTGCGCGAGCACTACGAGCGCGCGCCGAGCCGCGATCCGCTCGAGCGCGCGATGTACCTCGATCTCAAGACCAACCTGGTCGACGACATCCTGACGAAGGTCGATCGCGCCTCGATGGCGGTCTCGCTCGAGGTCCGCGTCCCGCTGCTGGACCACGTCTTCGTCGAGATGGCCGCGCGCATCCCCGCGCGATACAAACTGCGGGGGATGGAGGGCAAGGCGATCTTCAAGCAAGCTATGGTGCGTCGATTGCCCGCGGACACGCTCACGCGGCGCAAGCAAGGCTTCACCGTGCCGCTCACCGCGTGGACGCGCAGCGCTCTCGAAGGCGAGCTCGACCAGGCCGTGGAGTCGCTGCCGAGCGAGCTCTTCGATCGAGCCGCCCTGCGCTCCGTGCTCGCCGAGCACCGCAGCGGGCGACGCGATGCGGCAGAGCTGCTCTGGGCCGTGCTGTGCTTCGACGGCTGGTGGAGCTGCCATCACCGCCGCGCCCCCGCGCGTCCTTCTCGTCCGTCGGTCGCCGTGCATCCATGAAGGTCCTCAGCTTCACGAACCTCTACCCCAACGCGATCCAGCCGAACCTCGGCGTGTTCGTCCGCGAGCGCCTGCGCCGGCTGCGGAACGAGCTCCACTGGGAGCATCGCGTGATCGCGCCGCTGCCCTTCTTCCCGCCCATCCCCGGCTTCGGCCGCTGGTCGGAGCAAGGCAAGGTTCCGCGCCGCGAGCTCGACGATGGCGTCGAGGTCCTGCACCCGCGCTACCTGAAGCTCCCCGGCCTCGGGCTCGAGGGCCAGGCGCGCGCCATGGCGAAGGGGATCCGCAAGACCTTCGAGAAGGTGGTGTCCGAGCTGCGCCCCGATGTGATCGACGCGCACTACCTCTATCCCGACTGCGTCGCGGCGCAGATCCTCGCCTCCGAGCAGGGGATCCCGCTCATCGCCTCCGCGCGCGGCAGCGATGTGAACGTGCTGGCGAAGCACGAGGGCCCTCGCGCGCAGATCCAGGAGCTCCTGCGTCACGCGCGCTTCGTGTGCGGCGTCTCGGAGGCGCTCTGCGAGAAGCTGCGGGCCCTCGAGCCGAGCGCGGCAGCGAAGATCGTGCACGCGCCGAACGGCGTCGATCTGGAGAAGTTCTCGCCCGGCCCGCAGGCCGCGGCGCGGCAGAAGGTCGGGCTCGCCGACAAGGGCCGCTGGCTGCTCTTCGTGGGGCGCCTCGTGCGCGCGAAGGGCGTCCACGAGCTGCTGGAGGCGCTCGCGGCGCTGCCGAGCGAGGTCTCGCTCTGCTACGTCGGCAAGGGCGAGGAGCGCGGCGCGCTCGAGGCGCGCGCGAAGGAGCTCCGCCTCGAGGAGCGCGTGCACTTCGCCGGCGAGGTCGCGCACGCGGCCCTCGTGCCGTGGTATCGCGCCGCCGATCGCTTCGTGCTGCCGAGCTACTCCGAAGGGCATCCCAACGTGGTCTGCGAAGCGCTCGCCTGCGGCTTGCCCGTGGTGGCCTCCGCGGTGGGCGGGGTTCCCGAGATCGCGAAGAGCGAGGTCTCGGATCTCTTCGCCGTCGATCCCGACGATCCGGCGCGCGACATGCTCCCGGGGCTGCGCATGGCCCTGCAGCGCAGCCTGCAGCGCAGCTTCTCGCCCGCGGCCTTGGTCGAGGCGCGGCGACGCCTCGGCTGGGAGCCCACGATCGCGACGCTGCGCAGCGTCTTCGAGCGAGCCGTTTCGTGACGAAGGCGGCGACCGCGGTGGATGCGCGCGCGCACTGCGTGAGCATCGACGTCGAGGACTGGTTCCAGGTCGCCAACTTCTTTGACGCGATCCCCCGCGCGAGCTGGGACCAGCAGGTCTCGCGCGTCGAGCGCAACGTCGACGGCATCCTGGAGCTGCTCGCGACCCACGGGGTGCGCGCGACCTTCTTCGTGCTGGGCTGGATCGCCGAGCGCCATCCGGAGGTCGTCCGACGCATCGCCGCGGCGGGGCACGAGCTCGGCTCGCACGGAGTCTCGCACCGCTTCGTGCAGGATCTCGGACCCGCGGAGTTCCGCGAGGAAGCGCGGCGCAGCAAGGAGCTGATCGAGCAGCTCGGCGGCGCGCGCGTGCGCGGCTTCCGCGCCTCCACCTTCACGATCACGCGCGCTACCTGGTGGGCGCTCGACGTGCTCGCGGAAGAGGGCTACGAGTACGACTCGAGCATCTTCCCCGTGCGCCATCCGCGCTACGGCGTGCCGGGCTTCCCGCCCGAGCCGCAGCGCCTCGAGCTCTCCGGTGCGCGTTCGATCGTCGAGTTCCCGCCGCTCGTCTATCGGCGCTTCGGCCGCTGCTGGCCCGCGGCGGGCGGTGGTTACTTCCGGCTCTTCCCGCTCTGGTTCTCGCGCCACGCGATCGCGCAAGCCGAGCGCGAGGGGCGCTCCGCCGTGCTCTACCTGCATCCCTGGGAGTTCGATCCCGGGCAGCCGCGCGTCGCGGTCGGGCGGCTCACGCGCCTCCGCCATTACGCGAACCTCGCGCGGACCACCCCGCGCCTCGATGCGCTGCTCGCGCGCTTCCGCTTCGCGGCGATGGAGGATGTGCTCGCCGCACGCGGGCTGCTGCCGCCGCGCTGAGCTGGGCGGGTTGCTCTCTCGCGGCGTCGGCCGCAGCGAGCCCGAAAAGTTGTTGGCTCGGCGCGTGGATCGCGGGGGAAATGGGGGGGCCATGGATGCCACGAACTCCTCGCGCTTCGCCGAGCTGGACCGCTGCCTCGCCGAGATGGGCTCCGTCCTGGTCGCGTTCTCCGGCGGCGTCGACTCGACGGCGCTCGCGCACGCGGCGGGGCGCGTGCTCTCGCGCCGCAACGTGCTGCTCGCCACGGCCGACTCCGCCTCGCTCGCCGCGGACGAGCGCGCCGAGGTGATCGAGCTCGCGCGCTTCCTCGAGCTGCCGCACGTCTTCGTCGCGACGCAGGAGCTCTCCGATCCGCGCTACGCGAAGAACGATGAGCGGCGCTGCTACTTCTGCAAGAGCGAGCTATTCGAGCAGCTCTCGCCTCTCGCGCGCGAGCGCGGCTTGCGCTGGGTGGCCTACGGCGAGATGGCCGACGATCGAGGCGATCACCGCCCCGGCGCGGAGGCCGCGCGCGAGCGCGGGATCCGTGCTCCGCTGGCCGAGGTCGGCCTCGGCAAGGAAGCGCTGCGCGCCTACCTCCGGCAGCACGGCGTGCCCAACGCGGAGAAGCCGAGCTCACCGTGCCTGGCGTCGCGCGTCGCCTACGGCCTCGGCGTCGATCCGGCCGTGCTCGCGCGCATCGACCGCTGCGAGTCCGAGCTCCGCCGCTTGGGCTTCCGCATCTTCCGCGTGCGGCATCACGGCGACATCGCGCGCCTCGAGCTGGCACCCGAGGAGATCCCACGCGCGGCCGGCGAGCTACGCGAGGAGCTCGAGCGCGCCGTGCGCGCGGCGGGCTACGCGTTCGCGACCCTCGATCTCCGCGGCTATCGGCGTGGCTCGCTGCACGAAGCCGACCGAGCTGCCCCCGCCCCACGAGCGTAGGCGGCGCGCGCGCTCAGAGCAGGCGGAGCCAGCTCTCCGGATGCGCGCGTCGCGCGCGGAGGAACGCCTGCGCGAGCGGCAGCAGGACGAAAGGCAGCGCGCACGCGACGCTCACGGCGAGGAGGGTTCCGCGCCAGCTCTCCGGCACGGCGGCGCGCAGCGCCGCGAGCAGCAGGAGATGCGCGAGATAGAAGACCAGCGCCGCGCGACCGAGGATCACGAGCGGAGTGAGCAGCCGCGGCATGCCGCGGCCGCTGCGCTCGCGGCGCAGCAGGGCCGCGAGCAAGAGCAGCGCGGGGCCGAGCGTCATCGCTAGATAGCTCAACGCGGGTGGGTACTTCGCGCAGTGCAGCCACTGCAGCAGCGAGAGCTCGTCGCGGTAGAGGCCGAGGTTCCCGTAGCCGTTCGCTCCGCGCACGAGCAGGAAGAGCGCGAGGAGACCGAGTCCCGCGCGCCGCACGCGCCGCTCCACGTCCGGCCCGGGCTCGCCCGAGCTCAGCAGCTCGCCGAGGCGCACGCCGAGGAGCAGCACCGCGCACCATGGCAGCACGGGATAGATGACGAAGGTGCTCGCCCCGATGCCGCCCGTCAGCAGGAACGCGACGAGCCCGCTCGGCGGCGTGTCCAGCTCGCCGCGCAAGGCGACGTAGATGACGAGGTCCTGCGCGAGGAGGAAGCCCAGCGCGAGACCGGTGCGCCAGCGGCTGGGCACGCTGCGTAGCGCGAGCAGGCCGAGCGCCATCGACGCTCCGATCGCGAAGATCACTTGGAAGAGCCACGGTCTCGGAAGCGGCTCGATCCACGACCAGACCCAGCCCAGCACCAGCGGGTCCAGCAACATGAGGAAGAGCGCGCGCTCCGCGCCGCGCCGCGCCGCGAGCGCGCCGTGGCGTGCGCGGGCCAGGGCGAGCCCCGCGCCGGCCAGCAGCAAGAAGATCGGCGCGCAGAAGTGCGACGCCCAGCGCAGCAGGAAGGGGACCGCGGGCAGCTCCGAGCCGCTCGACCACAGGGCCGGTGAGTCGGTGACGAGATGCTGGGGATCGAGAGCGGCGAGCGCGTGATCGAGGCCCATCAGCGCGATCGCGGCTCCGCGCAGGAGATCGACGGCATCGGAGCGCGGTGCAGGCGAGAGGCGCGCGTCGGCGGTCATGGGCTCGTGCTCAGCCGCGAGCGATGCGAGCCCACGGCAAGACGTAGGGGCGCTCGCCGCGGCCTTCCGGCGCCGGAGCCCGACCGTAGAGGAGTCGCGAGCCGTAGAGCGGCTCGAGCACCTCGGCGCGCAGCACTTCGTCCGGCGTGCCGCTGGCCGCGACGCGTCCTCTCTCGAGCAGCAGCAGGCGCGAGGCGAACTGGCTCGCGAGGTTCCACTCGTGCGTGACTACGAGCACGGCGCGTCCTTCGCGCGCGAGCGCCGCCAGCAGCTCGAAGACGGCCAGCTGCTGCGCGGCATCGAGCGCGGTCGTGGGCTCGTCCACCAGCAAGACTCGCGCCTCCTGCGCCAAGGCGCGCGCCAGCAAGGCGCGTTGGCGCTGACCGCCGGAGAGCTCGTGCAGGAGCCGCCCGGAGAGCTCGGAGAGCTCGAGGCGCTCCAGCGCGCTCGCGACGGCGCGAAGGTCCTCGCGCCGCAGCGGAGCGAAGCGCTTCATGTGCGCGTAGCGTCCCGCCAGCACGAAGCGCTCGACCGAGAGCTCGGGCAGCGCGCGCAGCCCTTGCGGCACGAGCGCGATCAGCTGCGCGCGGCGCCGCGGCGTTAGCGTCGCGATCGGCTCGCCGCAGAGCTCGATCGAGCCGCGCGCCGCGACGACGCCCGCCAGCGCGCGCACCAGCGTCGATTTCCCCGCGCCGTTCGGACCGAGCACGGAAACGAGCTCGCCGGCGTGCAGCGCGAGGCTCGCGCCGTCGAGCGCCGGCGGCCCGTCGGGATAGGCGTGACGCAGGTCGCGCGCGACGAGCAGGGGCTCGTTCAACGCGCCTTCGCTCGCAGGTCGAAGCACGCGAGCAGCTCCTGCGAGCGCACGACCAGACGCCCGCCCGCGAGCGCGAGCGGGGCCCAGTTGCGACCGGCGCTCGCGGCGCCTTCGAAGGGATCGAAGCGCGCGACCTCGCGGAAGCCCGCGGGGCTCGCCGCGATCTGGTGCAGCTCCCCGGAGAGGCCGTCCATCGCGATCAGATGGCCATCGGCGAGGATCATGCAGCCGCGCTCCAAGTACGGCTGATCGCCGGTGCGCCAGAGCTCCTTGCCGTCGAGCTCCGCGCAGGTGAGGCCACCTTCGCTGCGCTTCGAGCGCGTCTCGTTCGCGTTCTCGTTGGCGAGGTAGTAGAGCTTGCCTTCGTGCAGGATCGGCGGGTGGATCTGCGAGCCGCGCTTCCAGCGCGCGATCTCCCGCGCGCTCCACTGCGATTCGCGCGCTTCCACCTCGAGCACCACCGAGCCGGCTTCGTAGCCCCCGCTCAGCAGCACGCGGCGCTCGTCGAGCTGCACCGGCGGCGGGATCGGGATGCGATTGACGTAGGCGTCCGTCCACCAGAGCTCGCGTCCGCTCGCGGGCTCGAAGGCGGAGAGTCGACCTTGCGAGAGGAAGAGCAGCTGCGGCGTGCCGCCGAGCTCGCGCAGGACCGGAGTCGAGTGGCTCCCCCCGAGCGGCTTCGTGCGCCACTTCTCGGCGCCCGTGGAGGCCTCGAGCGCGGCGAGGCCCACCTCCTTGCCCATCGGAGCGACGATCACCAGGTCCTTCCACAGCACCGGCGACTGCGCCCAGCCCCACTTCGGCGGCTCGGCTTCGTAGCGCGCGGCGAGGTCGACGCTCCAGAGCAACTTCTTCTCCGCGCGATCGAAGGCGCTGAGATGCCCGAAGCCGCCGAGAGTGAACACGCGCGACTCGCTGACCGTGGGCACGGCGCGCGAGCCTTCGTACGAGAGCCGACCGGGCGCTGCGTAGCGCGCGCTCCAGAGCTCTTCTCCGCTCTGCAGCGAGAGCACGCGCAGCACGTCCTCGCGGTCCTCCGCGCGGTCGAGCAGGAAGACCTCCTCTCCCGCGATCGCGGCGCCGCCGAAGCCGGCGCCGACCGTCGTCTTCCAGAGCCGCGGAGGACCTTCCTTCGGCCAAGGCGAGAGCAAGCCCTTCTCGGGCGAGACGTTCGTCCCGAGCGGGCCGAGGAAGCTCGGCCAGTCGGAAGGGGCGAGAGCGCTGCAGCAGAGCAGCGCGGGAACGAGCAGCGGGTGCGGGATCATCGGAGGGCGGCCGGATGGCCGAGCGGAGGGGAGAGCGCGGCGCGCGAGCTCAGCGCGGGCGCCGCATCTCGGTGTGAGGGATGCCATCCTCCAAGAAGCCGGGCCCGCAGACGGCGAAGCCGAACTCGGCGTAGAGGTGGGTGAGGTGCGTCTGCGCGCCGAGCTTGAGATCGTGCTCCGGCCAGCGTGCGCACGCGATGCGCACGCCCTCGGCGATGAGCGCGCGGCCCCAGCCTACGCCGCGCTGCGACCCGCGGGTCAGCACGCGACCGATCGCGACCTCTTCCGCGTAGCGCGCGCCGGGAGGCAGGATGCGCAGGTAGGCGCCGACGCGCTGGTCCTCGTTCGGCGGCGGCGCCCAGAGGTGCAACGCTGCGCGATCGAGCTGATCGATGTCGAGATACGCGCAGCTTTGCTCGACGACGAAGACCTCGGCGCGCGCGGCGAGGATCTCGTAGAGCTCCTCCGTCGTGAGCTCGGCGAACGCGCGCAGGATCCAGCGCGGTCGCGCGTGCGAGACCGCTGCGCTCATTCGGGACGTGCGAACACGGACGGCGGGAGCTCGGGATCGACCTCGATCGCGGTGTAGCGCGCGCTCGCCGCCGCGAAGGGCTGGCCGTCGAAGAGGGCTTCCTCGTGCCAGGGCAGCACGAGGCCGCCGACGCCGCGGAAGTCGTCGTAGCGGACCTCGAGAACACCCACCGTCTGCGTCGGTCCGCGGCCCCGCGTGCGCGCCAGCCAGACCCGCGCGCTCTTCTCGTCGATCCCGAGCGTCACGGCGCAGCCGTCGATGAAGGTATGTACCTCGCGGAGCTTGCGACCGCGCAGCTCGATCTCGCCGCCCGCCACGGCGACGAAGCCCGGGCGGCTCGACTGGCGCAGCACGAAGATCGGCAGCGCCTGAGCGCGGCGCCACGAAGCGCGGCGCTGCACGTCGGCCATGGGCTCGCTCTGCTCGCCCGTGCGGAACCAGCCTTCCTGGTTCAGCACGAGCTCGCCGTAGCTGCTCTTGCCCCAGCGCTGCCCATGCGCGAGATCGTACGGGAAGCGCACGACGAGCTTGCTCTCGTCCGGGTCGTTGCTGCGCAGCCCCTCGGGCTTCTGCACGAGCCAGCGCAGCGTCTTCAGGCGCGAGAGCCGCTCGGTCCCGCCGTGCGCCTCCGCGGCGCGCGCGATCCACTTCATGCCTTCGGCGCGCGCCGCGTCATCGCCCTTCGGGCGCTCGTCCGGGCGCTCGAGCATCTTCTCGGGCGCCTTCAGGAAGCCGCTGCGGCAGGCCTCCGACGCGAAGAGGTAGAGGCGGCCGTCGTGCAGCGCGTAGATCTTCGAGCTGCCGCGTCCGCTGAGCGGACCCATGCGCGCGCAGGCGCCGCCGAGCTGCACCTCGTAGCGCGCTTGGCTGGCGAGGAACTTCGCGCGGTTATCGGGGCTGGCGAAGCGATACGTGAAGAGGAAGTGCTTCACCTGCAGGCTGGGGAGGCCTGCGTTCGTCTCGCCGCGGTCGATGAGATCGACGACATCGACGTCGACGATGCGGTTGGGCGGGGGATCTTCGACGGCGAGCGCGAGAGCGAGGCCGAGCGCGAGCGAGACGAGCATGTTCGAGCGGCTCCGGTAACGGCGCGTGCGCGCGCGGAGAGCCCGCGCGGCGCGCGGATTGTGCCGGAGTCGGCTCGGAATCGAAAGCGCCGCCCGGGGGGCCGTGCGCGGAGGGAGCGGAGGGGTGCGCGATCAGCGCGCCCAGGTGCCGCTCGGGCGATACGCCGCGCGGAAATCGTGCGGCGCGGGCGCGCCCGGCGCGACGAGCAGCAAGGTCTCCGCACCGCGCAGCAGACGCGCGCGCGTCGCCGTCGCGCCAACGTCGAGCTGCATCCAGGGGCGCGCGTCGCACGGGTCGGTGGCGTTCGGCTCCCATCGGCCGCAGGTCTGCAACCAACCCGAGTAGCTCTGGCCTTTCGCAGCGATCCGGAAGTCGACCTCCGAAGCGCTGAGAGCGTGCACCTCGACCGAGCCCTGCAGCACGACCGCGCGCTCCCAGGTCGTGGCGTGGAACAGCTCCTCACGCAGGAGGCTCGCTAAGGCGGGGTCGGGGCAGACCAGCGCGTGCAGGCGCTCGCCGCTCGCGAGCGGCAGCTCGAGATGCGCGAGCGGCGCGGACCCCGAAGGTCCCCGCACCTCGGCTGCGGCCCATAGGGAGAGCCGGCCGCGCTCGTTCGCGGCTTCGATCTCGACGGCGTGGTTCCAGCTCAGCCAGCTCCGGATCGACATGGCGGCCCCTCGGTACGGTGACCCTCTTCGCTTCGGAAACACGCGCGGCGCGCCTTGAGGGCGCGCCGCGGAGAGGAGGGCCGAGATCAGCGAAAGCGGGGAGCTGCTCGGAGTTCGTCCGGGTTCAGAAGGGGATGTCGAGCTGGACCCCGTTCGTGGTGACGAAGATGCCCGGCGTTCCGCCGCCCAGGATGAACGCCTGGCTGGTCAGCACTCCGCCGCGCGACTCGATCGGCAGCGTCCCGGAGATCGTCAGCGCGCCCGTGCCGGGCCCGTTGCCGTTGATCGGCAGCGGTCCCACGAGGCCCGGGAGCGGGACCAACAGGAGGTCGCAGGGCGGGTTCAGCGGGATCTGCGCCTGCGCCACGCCGAAGAAGATGTAGCAGAAGCCGCCGCCGTAGGCCTGCGTGATGTCGAGGTTCAGCACGCCGAAGCCCGGGCGCGGGTCGCCGCTCATGTCGAGCACCGGCACGATGTTGCCGGTGTCGGGGCAGCCCGAGCCGTACTGGAACCACGGCTCGTAGAACACATCGAAGATGGTCACCGCGCGGTTCGTGAAGTCGAGGATCGCGAGCGTCTGCGACGCCGGGTCGAACGAGAAGTCGTAGAAGCCCGCGCCGAGGGCGGGGGTGAAGCCGCCGTAGGTCGCCGTGAGCGGCGTGCCGTCGGGACGGATCAGCTTCACGACGTTGAAGAAGTCCTGGCCAGAGGCCGCGTTCGGCCGGTCGTTGTAGATGGCGAAGTTGCCGTTCGGCGTGCGGCAGAAGGCGATGTTCTGGCCGATCACGGAGTCCGCGTCGGTCACGTCGACGACCACGCTCATCGTCACGGCGTTGTCGCCGGTCCGCTGGCCGTAGATCACGTTGTTGCCTTCGCGGAGCCAGACGTCCCCGGTGGCGTGATCGAAGTCCATGTCGCGCCAGAAGGAGCCCTGCGACGTCAGGATCACCATGCCGTTCGCGGCGGTGTAGAGGTCCGCGCCGCTCAGGTTGTCCTGGAGGGCGCGGCGGCCGCTGCCGAAGGTCGTCCAGCCCGTGCCGCTGCCGGTCGGGTTGCCGTTGAATCCGGGGTCGATGCCGACGCCGCTGCCGCCGCGACCGGCCTTGCCCCAGAGGCGATTGCCGGTGAGGTCGAAGCCCTGGATCCCGTTCGGATCCGAGGTGCCGGCGTCGTAGGCGGCCACCAGCGTGTTGCCCGCGATGTCGAGCCCGCTGTAGCCGCGCTGGTTGGGCGGAGTCAGCGTCGCGAAGGCCAGGCCGATCGAAGGCGCGCTGAGCGCGTTGGTCACCGGCACGATGGCCGCGGGGCCGACCGCGCCCGAGCTATTGAAGCCGCAGATCCAGAAGTCGGTGCCGTTCCAGGCGACGCCGGTCGGATTCGAGCCGATCTGCGAGAGGCCCGGCTGGGCGGTCGAGCTGACGTCGATCGTCGCGCGCGGCGTGAGCACGACTTGGGCGGAGGCGACGGCGGCCGCAGAGAGGGCCGCCGCTCCGGTGAGCAGCAAACGCATGAGTGGGACTCCGTCAGGGCGCGCGCCCACGGAGGGAGGCCGGGGCTGCGCGAAGGAATGAGCAAAGTTGGGTCGCGGCGCGGCAGTACGCGCTGCGGTCACCGCCCAGCCTTAGTCGCGGCTCTCGGAATGGTCAAGGGGCCCCGTAGACCTCGAGGGGCCCCGAAGACATCAGTATCCGAAGCGACCGTCCGCGGCGGAGAGGCGGAGCTCGTGGTACTGGTTGAAGCCGCCCGGAGCGGAGAAGCCGATGGTCGCTTCCGGCGCGAGGCCCGCGAAGTCGAAGCCGCTCGCGCGCAGCGAGAAGCTGCGCTTCGCGCGGTCGAAGCTGCCCTGGACCAGCAGGGCGCCTTCGGAGAAGCGCAAGGTCCAGCGCTCCCCGTTGCGGCGCCAAGCGCTCGGGGGCAAGACGCGCTCGAACGGCCCGCAGCGCAACGTGAGGGTCTGCTCGTCGGGGCGCAGATCACCTTGCACGCGCGCGCTGAGCGCGATGCGGTCGCTCAGCGGATCGAGCTCGTCGCGCAGGTCGAGCTTCAGGATCGCCAGCTCCTGGCCGTCGACGAGCTGCTTGCTCGCGGCGAAGCGCGCGTCCACGCCGGCGAGACGCACTTCCGGGAGGATCGTCTGCTGCACGTCGATGGTGCCCCAGCGCAGCGCGACGCGCACGCGGGAGAGATCGCCGAGTGATGCGGCATCGACGCCCACGTCGCGCAGGCGGAAGCGCGCGCGAGAGCTGCCCTTCACGTTGAGCTCGACATCGAAGCGGGAGCGCTGGGCCGCGTCCGTGAACTGGAAGCGGTCCTTCGTGCCGACGCGGGTCAGCGTGCCGGCGGGGATCGCGTAGTCGATCCCACCGACCTCGAGCACGAGATCGTCGATCTCGCGATCGAGGTCGCCGGGAGCGGCATCGAAGCTGCCCGCCACGGAGAGCGAGCCGCGCGAGGCGTTTCCGGCCTCCACGAGGAAGCTGGCTTTGTCGATGGTCAGATGCGAGTGGAGGATCCGCGGCGCGCCGCTCATCGTCACCCCGAACGGCTGCACGCGCTCGAACGCGATGTCGATCGGCGCCGTGGGAGTCGAGGGATTGATCGCCGTGCCGCTCACCGGTACCACCGAGCCGCCGCTCGAGGCGCGCACGTCGACGGTATAGCTCCCATCGCCGTTCCACCGATCGAAGAGACCGGAGTAGATGCCGTCGTTGGAGATCTCGTCGCCGGCGAGGCCTGCGTCGTTCAGCGCCACGAGCACGGGCGGCCCGTTCGGTCGGCGCACGCTGGCTTCCATCCGCGCGCCCGAGATCGGGCCGCGATAGATCGCCGTCGCCGTGATCTGCATCGGCTGCGGCCAGCTGTATTGGCTGCGGTCCGAGCGCGCCGCGAGGTCGATGATCTCGCTGTAGCCGATGGCGGAGAGAGCGTACTCGTGCGGCGCCGCGGTCGCGGGGTTCTGGAGCACGAGGATCCATTCGCCGACCTGGAGCGCGGCACCTTCGATCGAGAAGATCACCGAGGTCGCGTCGCGCTCGTGGCGCACGCCGGCGAGCGACGAGCTCGCATCGATGATCTGGCCGCTCGGGGTCCGAAGGCTCAGCACCTGAGCTTCATCGAGGCCGTCCCAGGTCGCGAGGAAGGACGCCGAGGAAACGGTGGCATCGACGAACGCGCTGGCACGGCGCTCCTGCCCGGGCAGCAAGTAGCCTTCGCGCAGCGCCAGCAGCCCGCCGTCGGTCACCTCGGCGAGCAAGCGCACGAAGATCGGCACCAGGCCGAAG
This sequence comes from Planctomycetota bacterium, assembly GCA_016719295.1. Classification (GTDB taxonomy): domain Bacteria; phylum Planctomycetota; class UBA1135; order UBA1135; family JADKAF01; genus JADKAF01. Next base: position 1,733,638 of record JADKAF010000001.1, on the reverse strand, counting down.
GGGCGCTGGGACTGGAAGCTGCGCCCGCTCGTCTTGCTCGAGAGCTGCTGCATCGTGCTCACGTCCGCATCGCCGCCGAGCGCCAGCGTGTGGATCGCGATTCCCGATGCGCGGTAATCGTCGGCGAAGCCGAGCGGCTCGGGACCGTGATTCGCCTGGCCGTCGGAGAGCAGCAGCACGGCCATGTCCGTTGCGGCCGGACCGGCGGCGAGCACGTGGTTGCGAGCGTGCAGGAGCGCCCAGCCCATGCCGGTCGCGCCGTTGTCCGAGCTCACCGTGGAGATCGCCTGACGCAGAGACTGCCGGGTCGCCGGGTTCATCGCCGTGAGCGGCGCGTTGATCACGGGGTCCCACGAGAAGGACATGAGCCCGAGCTTGTCGCCTTCGCGGCTCAAGGTGGTGAACACGCGCGCGCCGAGCTTCGCCATCTCCAGGCGCTCGCCGATCATCGAGCCCGAGCGATCGAGCACCATGAAGTAACGGTGGTCGGCGGTGAGCACGGACCAGGTCGGCGGCGTCGGAGCACCGGGCGCATCGACGGGCAGGCCCGCGGGCGGCACGAGATCGGCGTACTGCTCGACCATCGTCTCCCAGCACGAGCCGCCGTGCACCGCGTGCTGCCAGGTGTCGTGATCGTGGTCGTGATTGCCGGCGACGCAGAACTCGCTGACGCCGCCGACGGCCGCGCCGCGATTCCAGTAGTCGTCCATCAGGCATGCCGACTGCGTCGCGGGATCTCCCGCGTGGATGCAGCGGCGACCGTTGGTGGCGCCCGGACCGGCGTACTCGGGAGCGAGCCCGTACGCGAGGCGGGCGAACTCGTGCGCGATCACCCAAGCGCCGTCGGCGGAGGCGCTCTGCGCCTCGAGGTCGGTCATCGTGAGATAGCAGCGATCGCCCTTCTTGCCGAAGCGTCCGATGGTCGTCGAGCGGCCGTCGGGGAGGATCCAGAAGTCGGCGCTCGAGCCGCCTTGAGAGGCATTGCCGACCGCGATCGTGCCGAAGCGGTGCTGTCCGTCGGTCGCGTCGTGGATCAACGCCGAAGCGCGCGTGAACAGGGTCCGCAGGCGGTCGAGCTGCTGCGGGGTCGCCTGAAAGCGCACCGAGACGCTGAACTTGAAGGTCCGCGTCGCCGGATCGTAGTCCCCGTCGCCGGCGCGGGCGTCGGCGGCCGAGGCGCTCCAGCAGAGCAGCGCAGCGCCGAAAGCGCGTAGAAGGGAGGTGGCGGAGAGGCCGCGGTGGGCGGGGAGATCGTGGGGCATGAGTGGACCGGGCGCTCGGCGTGCGAGTCGGGCTTCGATAGCGGCTGCCGCTACCTCTGCTGTCGACCCACCTAACGAGTAACGCCAACGGAGGCCGCGCGGAGCGGAAATCGTTTCGGGTCTCCGCAACCGATCGCGCAGCCGCGGAGCCCCTGGGGCAGAGAGTTCGCCGGCCGCGGGGCCGGCGAAGCACTTTGACGATCGCGCGGCGGAGCCCAGCTGGACGCAGGCCGACGTGAAAAGGCTTCCGGAAGCAGGCCGCGCCCGCCGCCCGCGCTGCCGGCGCCGGGGCGGAGCGCGGTGCTCAGCGGCTCGGCGTGCCGGCGGCGCTGGCGCCTATTTGCACCTTCGTTCCCACGGGGAGGGCGGGGAAGGCGAGCTCGCCCGGGGGCAGCAGGACCACGGTGGTCGAGCCGAGGCCGAAGACGCCGAGCTCGGCTCCTCGGCGCAGGGCGGCACCGGGAGCCGCGCTGGGCCGGATGTCGCTCACGTTCAGCGCCGCGACCATGACCACCGCGCAAGGGCGGCCGTCCGGCAGCTCGAGGTGGAAGACGCAGCGCTCGTTGCGCGCGAAGAGCTGGGGGATCACGCGCGCGGTCTGCGGGTTCACCGGAAAGAGCCCGCCCGGGAGGGGGCGCAGCGAACGCAAGCTCGCGTCGACGGGAGAGTGCACGCGGTGGTAGTCGCGCGGAGCGAGATAGATCGTCGCGTGCGTGCCGCCTTCGAACGCTCGCGCGAGGGCCTCGTCGCCGCCCAGCAGATCGGCGATCGCATAGCTGTGGCCCTTCACCTGCTCCAGCACGCCGCCGCGCACGGCTCCGGCGGAGGAGATGGTGCCGTCGCATGGCCACACCAGCGCCGTCGAGGCGACGGGGCGCACTCCGTCGCGCAGAGGGCGGCGAAAGAACGCCGCCAGGCTGGGATAGTCGGCCAGCGCGCCGGCGACCTCGGAGAGGTCCGCGCCGGTCGCGCGCGCGAAGCTGCGGTGAAGCGGCGCGCGGAGGAAGCGCGGGAGAGGGATCGCGGCGAGCACGCGCACGCAGCGCGACATCAGCCACTTCGGGAGGACGGTGAGGAGCAGGCGGCGCATCGATCCTCGGACGAACCGAAAGGGAGCGGAGGCCACGCAGTGTAGCTGCTGAGCCAGCGGGGACCACGCCGACGCCGGTCGAGCGGCACCTGCCGAGCTCGCTCGCGGCGTCGCGGCGCGGACGAATCGCCGAGGCGGACCCGCGGGAGCCGACCGGATCCGGCGAGCGAAGCGCGCTAACGCTCGAGCTCCGCGCGGCGTCTGGCACGCGGTCCCAGGAGCACCGATGAGCGTTCCAACGCATCCCCAGCCCGCGCCGCGAGAGAGCGATCTGCCGCTCGTGCTCGCGCTCTTCGCGCACGCGGCGTTGCTCGCCTGCGCGCCGCCGTGGTGGGGGATCGCGCTCGCCTTCTGGTGGAATGGCAACGCCGTCGCGCATCCCTTCATCCATCGTCCGTTCTTCGCTGCGCCGCGCGCGAATCGCCTCTGGTCGCTCGCCTCGAGCCTGGTGCTCGGCGTGCCGCAGGAGCTCTGGCGCCAACGCCATCTCGCGCACCACGCCGGTCGCGCTCCGCGCGTGCGCTGGAACGCGCGCCTCCGCAGCGAGTGCGCCGCGCTCGCGGCGTGGATCGCGTTGCTCGGCGCGCTGCGAGCGGAGTGGCTGATTTCGCACGCGGCACCGGGGCTGGCGCTGGGGGGGGCGCTCTGCGCGCTCCACGGCCGCTACGAGCACGCGCGCGGCGCGACGAACTGGGTGAGCCGCTTCGGCAATCTCCTCTTCTTCAACGACGGCTATCACGCCGAGCACCATGCGCATCCGCGCGCGCATTGGAGCGCGCTCCCGCAGCTCGCGTTACCCGGCGTCCGATGCTCTCGCTGGCCCGCCGCGCTGCGTTGGATGGAGCGGTTCCCCGACGCGAGCGCCGCGCTCGATGCGCTGGAGCGCCTCGCGCTGCGCTCGGCCTTCCTGAAGCGCTGGCTCGTGCGCGTGCACGAGCGCGCCTTCCGCGCGCTGGCTCCCCAGCTCGGCGCACCGCAGCGCATCGCCATCGTCGGCGGCGGCCTCTTCCCGCGCAGCGCGCTGGCGCTCGCGCGCGTGTTCCCCGCCGCCGAGCTCACCGTGATCGACCTCGACGCCGACCACCTCGAGCGAGCGCGCCCCGCGCTGCCCGCGGGCGCTCGCACGCTGCACGCGCGCTTCGATCCCGCGCGGCATCGCGGCTTCGATCTCGTCGTGCTCCCGCTCGCTCTGCGCGGCGCGAAGGACGAGCACTACGCGCGGCCGCCGGCGCGCTTCCTGCTCGTGCACGACTGGCTCTGGCGACGCCGCGGTCGCGGCGTCGCGATCTCCTTCCTGCTCTGCAAGCGACTGAACTTCATCACCGCGCGCACCGCGGCCACCGCTCCGGAGGAATGCCGATGTCTCTCTTCGCCCTCGCCTTTGCCGGCCTCGCCTGCGCTGCGCTCCCGCGCGAGCCTCTAGGGCCGCGCAGCTCCAGCGATCCCGCGGCCGTCTACGCCCTCGTCGATCGCGCGGAGCTCGACGCTGCGGCGCGCACCCTGGTGCTGCACGGCGTCTTCCTCGTCGGCATCGGGCGCTACGGGGACCAGCGCCGCGCCGCCGAGCGCGGCACGCTGCACCTGCGCGGGAGCGCAGCGCACGCGGCGCTGCACGACAAAGTGCTGCGCGAGATCGCGCACAGCTCCGGCAAGGATCTGGTCTGCACCTTCGGCACGCGTCGCGACGGAGCCGCCTACGTCGTCGGCCGAGCCGAGGCGCCGCGCTGGGTGGAGCTGCCCGCGGAGATCCAGGTCTACGCGCTCGCGGACATGCAGCACTACGGCCCGCCGGTCCACCTGCGGAGCTTCCCGCGGGCGATCTCCGTCGACTTCTCCGCCGGGGCCGGATACCAGGGCGCGCACTTCATCGACATCGCGGTCGAAGCCGGACCCGAGCGCCATTCCTCGGTGCGCTACGTGATCACCCTGGAGCGCGCCGACGGCCAGCGCCTCGCCAGCGCAGCGCTGCCGATCGAGGGCGACGGCAAGGCGCACTGGAAGGGCTACTTCCTCCTCGACTCCGAGGAGCGCCTGCGCGTCAGCGCGCATGCCCTGCACGAGCGCTTGGTCGACGCGAGCGTTCTCTCGGCCACGGTGAGCGCGCCGAAGCGCGCGGCGGGCGATGACGCGGGCGGCCGCTGAGGGCGCGCGCGCGGCGCTGGTGCTCGCCGCGACCTGCGCCGCGGCGAAGCTCGCGAGCGCCGGAGGGGAGGCCATTCTCTCGAGCGCGCTGGCGCCGTTCGCCTTGCTCGCGCCCGACGCGCTCGCGGCGTTGCTCGCGCTGCCGCTCTTCCTCGCGCTGCACGCATGCGGTCGCTGCGGCCGCGCGCTCGGCGCGCTGGCTCTCCTCGCCGCGGTCGGCTGGACCGCGCTCGCGGTGCCGGTCGCGCGCACCTTGGGCTCACCGCCCACGCGCGCGATGCTCGGCGCCGCCGGCGGGCCGCTTCGCGATTCGCTCGCGGCCCACCTGAGCCTCGCCAACCTCGCCTGGCTCGCAGCGATCGGGCTCGCGGCGCTCGTCGCGGCGCGTGCGCTGCGCGCGAGCTCGCCGCGCGCCCTCTGCGGCGCGCTCGCCGCGTTGTCCCTGCTCGCGGCCTTCGGTGGCTCGTTCGCGGCGCCGGTCGCTCTGCAGGGCAGCGAGCGCAATGCGCTGCTCGTGCTCGTCGCGCCGACGCCGGAGCTCGCGCGGTCCGGCGCGCGCGATGCACGCTCGTCGCTCGCCGCGGCGCGCGCGTACGCGCCGCGGCCGCTCGCCGCCGAGGCGCGCGCGTGGCGCGGCGCTTGCCGCGAGGCGTCGCTGGTCGTCGTCGTGCTCGAGTCCGCCGCCGCGCGTGCGCTCGGCGCCTACGGAGCGGCCATCAATGCGATGCCCGAGATCAGCGCGCTCGCGCGGCGGGCTGCGCGTCGACGCGGCGTACGCCGCGTATCCCGAGAGCATCCGCGGGCTCGTGGCGCTCTTCTTCGGCCTGCATCCCGCGCCGGGCCTCGAGGCCCACGATTACGCGGGGCTGCGCGCGCCTGCGCTCGCCGACGAGCTGCGCTCGCTCGGCTGCCGAACGGCGCTCTTCCATGCCGGCTGGTTCGACTATCTCGGCATGCGGCCGATCGTCGAGGCGGCGCGCTTCGACCTCGCGCTCGATGCGCGCGCGATCGGCGGCGAGAGCGCGGCGAGCTTCGGAGTGCCCGAGGAGCGCGCGATCGCGCGAGCGCTGCAATGGGTCGACGAGCTGCCGCCGGAGCAGCGCTTCGCCTTGGTCTACCTTCCGATCGCGGGGCATCACCCCTACGCTGCGCCGCGAGGCGGGCCATTCGAAGGGCGCGACGAGCGCGAGGCATGGGGAAACGCGCTGCACTACGCCGATCGCGAAGTCGCGCGGCTGTGGAGGGAGCTCCGCGCGCGGCGTGGGTCGAGACCGCTGCTGCTCGCGGTCGTCGGCGATCACGGCCAGGCCTTCGGCGAGCACCCGCGCAACGTCGGCCACTCGTTCTTCCTCTACGAGGAGAACCTGCGCGTGCCGCTCTGCTTCGCCGTGGCCGGTCTCGAGCTTCCGCCCGCGGAGATCTCCGGCGTCGCGAGCCACGTCGACGTGCTGCCGACGCTGCTCGATCTCTTGGGCGCCGAGGAGCGGGCGGAGGACATGGACGGGCGCTCGCTGCTGCGCGAGGAGGACGGAGCGGCGCTCTTCTTCGCCGATTACGGACTCCCGCTCATCGGTCTGCGCGAGGGGCGCTGGAAGTGGGTGTACGACCTCGCCAGCGAGCGCAGCGAGCTCTTCGATCTCGCGCGAGATCCCGGCGAGACGCGGAATCTCGCGGCCGTCGAGCCGGAGCGCTGCGCCGCCTACGCGCAGCGCTCGCAGAACTTGTGGGGCGCGCAGCAGGAGCGCCTGCGCGCTCTCGGCGGCGCTCCGGCCGGCCGCTGATTTCCCTCCGGGGCTCAGCTCTGGCGGCGCGGCGACCGATGGCCCGCGGGGTTCGCCCCGGAGCGGCTGCTCCGCGGGGTGGATCCCTCAGGGAGGGACGACATGGCCGATTTCCGCCAGGCGCCGCTCGGCGAGATCCTCGTCGCGCGCGGGCGCATCACCGAAGCGCAGCTCGAGGAGGCGCTCGACCGCAAGCGCGAGCTGGGGACGAAGCTCGGACAAGCGCTGGTCGCGCTCGGGTACGTGAGCGAGCTCGACATCGCCGAAGCGCTGAACGAGCAGGGGCGCGTCGCCTCCATCCGCCTCAGCACGGCGCTGGTCGACGTCGAAGTCGCCGAGTCCTTGGGCTCGCAGCGCTCCTGGGCGCATCGCGCCGTCGCTTTCCATGAGATCGGCGGCATCGCGTCCGTCGCGCTCGAGGACCCGCTCGACGTTTCGGCGGTCGACGAGATCTCGCGCGCGCTGGGCAAGCCCGTGTTCCCCGTGCACGCGAGCTCGCCGCAGATCGAAGCGGCTCTGCAGGAGCTCTTCCCGCGCGTCGAGGACCAGCGCTCGCAGCTCGAGGCGTTCCTGGAGGAGATCCGCCAGCTGCCCGAGCCGGCCGAGGATGCGCCGCGCGGCAGCAGCGGCGTCGAGGAGAGCGAGGCCGAGGTCGTGGTCGGCTTGGTCGATGGCATCCTCGCCGACGCCTATGCGTGGCGCGCGAGCGACGTGCATCTCGAGCCGCGGAAGGACCGCTTCGTCGTCCGCTTCCGCGTGGACGGAACGCTCGTCGAGCGGGTGAGCTTGCCGCGCTTCTGGATGCGCCCCGTGCTCTCGCGCCTGAAGATCCTCTCGGGCCTCGACATCGCGCAGAAGCGCTTGCCGCAGGACGGCCGCATCCAGACCGTGATCGACGGACGCGACGTCGATCTGCGCGTCTCGACGACGCCGACGCTGCATGGCGAAGGCGCTGCGGTGCGCATCCTCGACTGCGGGCAACAGCTCTTCGGGCTGGAGCAGCTCGGCTTCGAGGACGCCCAGCTCGCGGCGATCCGCGAGATGATCGCCGCGCGCGACGGGTTCGTGATCGCGACCGGTCCCACGGGCAGCGGCAAGACGACGACGCTCTACTCGATCCTGCGCGAGCTCTCCTCGCCGGAGACGAAGATCGTCACCCTCGAGGATCCCGTCGAGAAGGAGCTCGAGGAGGCGTTCCAGATCTCCACGAATGCGAAGATCGGCATGAACTTCGCCGCGGGGCTGCGCTCCGTGCTGCGCCTCGATCCCGACGTGATCATGGTCGGCGAGGTGCGCGATCTGGAGACGGCGCGCATCGCGCTGCAGGCCGCCTTGACCGGCCACCTCGTGTTCACGACCCTCGCTACGGTCGGCACCGCGAAGACGATCTCGCGACTGCAGGACATGCAGCTCGAGCGCTTTCCTGCTCGCCGATACGCTGCGCGGGATCATCTCGCAGCGCTTGGTGAAGCGCATCTGCCCGCATTGCAAGGAGCGCGTCCAGCCGAGCGAGCTTGAGCTGCGCCGTGCCCGCCTCGGCCCGGACGATGGCCCCTTCTTCGCCGGCCGCGGCTGCACGCGCTGCAAGGGCACCGGCTTCAAGGGCCGCACGGGTGTCTACGAGGTGCTGTGCATGGACGACGAGCTGAATGAGCTCGTCGCGCGCGGCGCCTCGGCTCGTGAGATCCATCTGCGCGCGACGCAGAAGGGCATGACTTCGCTGCGCGCGCACGGCCTGCGCAAGGTCCGCAGCGGCGAGGCCAGCCTCGCCGAGATCGTGGCGGTCACCGCCGGGAGCACGGAAGCGTGAAGACGATCTTCTACATCCACGATCAGCAGGGCGAGGTGCAGGAGCGCCGTCGGCTCCTCGAGGCCTCCGGCTTCGGTGTTCACCTCGTCTCCGACGGGCGCAGCGCGCTCGCCGAGGTGCAGCGCGAGCGCCCGGAGCTCGTGCTGCTCGACACGCTCCTCGACGGCCCGAACGGCTTCGAGATCTGCCGACGACTGCGAGCGCTCGAGCACCTGGAGAGCACGCCGATCCTGCTGCTCGCGGGCATCTATCGCGGGCCGGCATACCGCGAGGCCGCGATGCTGGCGGGGGCCGACGCGTTCCTCGAGGGGCCGGTGGCGCTGCCCGATCTCATCGCCGAGATCACGCGCGCGATCGAGCTCGGCGAACGCGAGTTCACCCTGCGCAGCTGAGCGCTGCGCTCGCGCGCAGCGCGCATGCTCAGGCCGGACCGGCGAGCAACGCGGCGCAGAGCGCCGGCACCGGTGCGCCGGTCGGGCGTCCGAACTGCCAATCGCCGCCCTCGGTGAACGATCCGGCGATGTCGAGATGCGTGAACGGCAGCGGTCGCGAGGACTCGCCGCCGTGCTCGTCGAGCCCCGAGGCGATCGCGAGGAAGGCCATCGGGAACTGATGTCCGCGCGCCGTCGCGACGGAAGGCGCGTTGTTGCAGGAGAGCACGTCCTCGGCCGCGGAGCGCGGGCGCACGAAGTCCCAGTCCTCGCGGCGCAAGCGCGAGATCTCGAAGGGATCAGCCCAGAGCTCGCCCGCAGAGGCGAGGCGCTGCGCGATGCCGAGGCGCCGTGCGGGGCCGTTCTCGATCGCGATGCTGTAGGGGCCGACCGCCTTCGACGCGTGCCCGGTGAGCGTCGCGACGGAGTAGAGCTCGGGAGCGGGCGAGCTCAGCGCGCGCTGGCGCAGATGCGAGAGGAGATCGGCCAGCACGAGGCGGCCCTCTGCATCGGTGTTGCCGATGCGCACGCGCTTGCCGGCGTGGCTCGCGATGATCTCGTCGGTGACGAACGCGTCGGAGCCGATGCTGTTCCGCACGCAGCCGAGCTCGGCTTCGACGGCGATGCCGCGCGGCGCGAGCGCCGCCACCGCCGCGAGGAAGCCCGCGACGGCGCCGGCGCCGCCTTTGTCGCGGCTCATTCCGGCCATGTGGCCGCCGACCTTCAGGTCCGCTCCGCCGGTGTCGTAGGCGAGGCCCTTCCCCGCGAGCAGGAGCGTGCGCCGCACTTCGTCGCTCGGGCGGTAGGAGAGGCGCACCACGCAGGGGCGATGGCGCGGCACGGCGCACGAGGCGCGCGCCACCGCGGAGAGCAGCGGGTAGTCGCGGCGCAGCAGATCTTGCTCCTCGAGCACCTCCACCCGCACGGAGGTGCCGCGGAAGTGCTCGCAGCAGAGCTCGGCGATGCGCAGGGGCGCCATGCGCTCGGGCTCGGTGCCGCCGAGATCGCGGGCGAGCGCACGCCCGTGCTCGACCGCGGCGATCCACGCGAGCACATCCTCGGCGCGAGCGAGGCTCCGGCGATCGACGACGACGGCGAGGCTCTCGAACGGCGCAGCCGCGCGGCCCGCTTCGCGCGCTTCGAGCGGCTCCCAGCACGTGCCGGCCGCCGCGAGCAACGCGACTTCCAGAGCGCGCGCGAAGTCGGAGCGCCCGGGGATCCCGTCGACGAGGAGCAGCGGATCTCGCGCGCCCGCGGCTCGTGCGCGCCGCGCGCCGGCGGCGGCGGCCTCGGCGAAGCGCCGCACGTCGTCGTGATCGCGCCCGAGGCTGCCGAGCGGCGCGAGCACGAGCCGTCCGCCCGGCGCGGCCTCGAGGGCGTGGAAGCCGAGATCGCTCGCCGCGCGGCGATCGATCGCCGCGATGCGCTCCAGGGCGGGAGCTAGCGAGCGCAGGCTCGCAGGGAGTGCTGCGGCGGCGGAGCGGAGGTCGGCGGTGAGGAGGATCAGGGCGTCCCGGTCGGCGAAGCGATCTTCGGCCGGGAGGGCGACGAGGCGCATGAGGCGGAGCTCCGCGGGGCAGGAGGGCGGAAACTTTGCCCGCCTGCACGTCGGCGGCGCAATCTCGCTCTCGCGGCGGGCTAGGCTCTCCGAGCTCCCGCGGAGAGCGCGATGAGGCCGCCTAGGGAACTTCGCGACGAGATTCTGCGACCAAAGGCGCGAAGGCTCGTACCCTGGAGCCTCGGTTCCCCTCGAGGAAGAATCCCGTCATGTCCATGCTCGACCGACCGCTGACCTTGACCTTCGCCCTGCTCGCTGCCGCGTCCCTGGCGCCCTTCGCGGGCGCTCAGATGGCGCCGATCCCCTCGAGCCTCCAGCATCCCTATCTGGATTCCGGAGCGCTGGACGGACCGACGGCGGGCGCGGAGGAGGCGGTGGTCTTCACGCAGCTCGTCTCCTCGCCCTATGCCTCGTGGGTCCGGCTGGTCTTCGCAGCCGAGACGCGGCTCTCCGGTGCCTCGCGCCTACGCCTCACGGCCCTCCGCGATGGCGGCATCCAGCTCCACCGTGCGGCGAGCCTGGAGGAGTGGTCGCGTTCCTCGTGCTTCTTCAACGGCGGCGAGGTCGTGGTCGAGCTGCTCGCGGCTCGCGGCACGAGCGGCAACCGGGTCGCGCTGGAGTCGCTCGAGGTCGGCGCGCCGAACTACGCGCCCGAATCGATCTGCGGTCCCACCGACGACCGCGTGCGCAGCTTCCTCCAGAACCAGGGACGCCTCAGCGTGGGCTGCACGGGATGGCTCATCGGGCGGGCGAACAACGGCCTCGATGCCGCGCTGACCGCGGGCCACTGCGTCGCTTCGAGCACGAATCAGATCCTCGAGCTCAACGTGCCGCTCTCGACCTCGGGCGGCAGCGTGGTGCGTGCGGCACCGAACGATCAGTACCCGTTCAACTTGTGGAACAACAGCTCGCTGAACGGCGGCGTCGGCGCCGACTACGCCGTCGCGACCGTCGGGCGCAACTCGAACACAAACCTCCTGCCGACGCAGGCGAACGGCAACTCGTTCTACGTCCTGGGCGCGGTGCCGAGCTCGGGCCAGATCCGCATCACCGGTTACGGATCCTCGAGCACGGGCACGCTGAATCTCGTGCAGAAGACCCACGTCGGTCCCTACAGCAGCCGCACCGCGACGGCGATCTCGTACGCGACCGACACCACGGGCGGGAACTCGGGCTCGCCGATCGTGAACGAGGCCAACGGCCAGGCCGTCGGCATCCACACGCACGGCGGCTGCAGCTCGACCGGCGGCGCGAACAACGGCACGCGCATCGATCGCAGCGATCTGACGACCGCGATCCGCAACTTGACGCGCGTCGCCGGCTCGACGAGCAGCTTCGGCACGGGCTGCCCGGCGACCACGACGCTCAGCTTCTCCGCGGAGCCGCGCATCGGCACGAGCCTGAACGCGATCTTCGGCGGCGTGGTGGCGAACCGTCCGGCCACGATCGTGATCGGCGCCTCGCGCACGAACTGGCTCGGTCTGCCGCTGCCCTTCGCGCTGGATGGCGCGGGCGCCACGAGTTGCTCGCTGCGCGTGGGCTACGACATCCCCTTGCCTGCCACGACGAATGTCCTGGGCTCGCTGCTCTTCCCGATCTCGATCCCGAACGATGGAGCTCTCGTAGGGGCGCGCGCCTACCTGCAGCTCCTCTACTCGCACCCGGGCTTGAATCCCGCGTCCCTCGGCACCTCGCCGGGCGGCGAGATCGTCGTCGGTAGCTGAGCCGACGCGCGGCCCAGCGAGCTCGCCCAGCCGAGCTTACACAGCCGCGCTCGCCCAGCTGAGCTCACACCGTCGAGCTCACACCGTCGAGCTCACAGCGTCGAGCTCACACCGTCGAGCTCACAGCGTCGAGCTCACACCGTCGAGTTCAAACAGCCGAGCCAGCTCAGCCGAGCTCGCTCGGCCAGTCGACCGGCAAGCCGAGCTGCGCGAAGCCGCGCCGCTCGGTCTCGATCAGCGCGGCGCGCAGCGTCGCGCTGATCTTCTCGAGCTGCCACGCATCGGCTTCGGGCGGCACGCGCAGCGGCTCGCCGTAGACGACCGCGATGCGCGAGAAGGGCTTCGGGATGTTGAAGGCATCCCAGGAGCGCATGCGCCAAGCGCGCGCGCTCACGACGCCGAGCGGCAGGATCGGGAGGCCGCTCTCGCGCGCGAGCCACGCCAGCCCGACATTCATGGAGTGGCGCGGGCCGCGCGGGCCGTCCGGGGTGATCACGAACGCGCCGCCAGGCTGCTGCTCCAGCCGCTGCTGCATCGCACGCAGCGCGGCACTTCCGCCGCCGCCGCTCGTCGTTCCGCGCAGCACCCCATAGCCCTTCTTCGCGAGCAGCACTTGGGCGAGCGCGCCGTCGTCGCTGGGAGAGACCAGCGCGCTGTGCCCCTGATGGTGATGGATGGCGATCGCCGGCAGCATGCGCCCGTGCCATAGCGCGACGAGGAAGCCACGCGGTGTCGAGACCGCGGCGCGGTGCTCCTGGCCGAGGTAGGTGACGCGCCAGGAGCGCCGCAAGAGCCCGAGCACCGGCGGGGCGAGAAGCGGCAGGATGGCTCCACCGAGCCGGCGCCGAAAGCGACGGAACGCGCGCGCTTTCCCTCGGTCGCGGCCTTTCGCCTTCCGGTCGGCGCCGCGGCGCGCCGCTTCCGCGCGGCGAGCCTCGCGGGCGAGGCGTCGGGCTGCGGCGGGATCTTCGGGCGCCTCTCGCGGCGGGATTTCGGCGTTCATCGCGGGGGCGGGGGAGCGGTTCTCGAAGGTGGGTTGCGGAGCATGGCGTTCGGGTCCCCGCGGCGTCAACCGCGCGGGATCGCTTCAGCGCGGAGCCCTCTACGCTCGAAGGGATAGGCGCAGCGGCACATGAGCGGAGCGAGAGCCAAGATGTCTCGAGGAAGCTCGGAGAGCGGGTGGACCCAGGGATTGCCGGTGGGCGAGGACCAGCGGCCGCTCGTGGGAGCGTGGAGCGTGCGCGGCGCGGAGACGGAGCGGATGGGATTCCGCTGCAGTCGAGCGCGCCATCGCGATACCGGGCAAGCCGCCGAGCTCTGCACGGTCGCGAGCGCCGAGGAGACGGAGAGCGCCCGGCGCCTCGAGCAAGCGGGCGAGCTTGCCGCGCGCTTGGTGCACCCGAACCTGATGCGCGTCTACGAGTGCGGCGTCGCGCAGCAGCTGCGCTTCGTCGCCGTGGAGGCGCGCAGCGGCGAGACGCTCGCGCAGCGCGTCACGGCGCGAGGCAAGATGGGCCTCGACGAAGCGCTGCGTTGGCTCGAGGAGTGCACGCGCGGGCTCGCGGCGGCTCACAATGCGGGGCTCATCCACGGGGCCATCGATCCCGCGCGCATCGCGCTCGTCCCGAAGGGCGAGGCGAAGATCGACGGGCTCTACGCCGGGCTCCGGCGTGAGAGCGCTCCGCTCGCCTCGACGAGCCGCGGCGCGGGAGATCCCGCGTTCGCCGCGCCCGAGCAGCGCGGGTCGAACAAGAAGGCGGAGCTCACGCCGGCGGCGGATCTCTACGCGCTGACCTGCTGCTTCGTCTACGCCGTGAGCGGGAAGCCGCTCGCTCTCGGCAAGGACGGCTCGGCGCCGCGCCTCGATCGCCTGTTCGCGGGTGCGCCCGAGCGCTTGGTCGAGCTGGTCGCGCGCTGCTTGCGCCGCGACGCCGGCGAGCGGCCCGTCGATGCCTCGGCGTTGATCGGCGCGCTCGACAGCGCGCTGCGCGGCGAGGCCGAGGAAGACGCCTCGCTGCAAGCGGAATGGGATGAGGAGATGAGCTGGGCGGCGGGCGAGAAGAAGCGCGCGGCGAAGGCCGCGTTGGCGGCCGGGAAGAAGGGCGGCAAGGCGGCGAAAGGCGCGAAGGCCGCGCCCCCGCGGGCCGCTGCTGCGCGCGTCGCGGTCGATCCGGCTCTCCCGCCGTTCGACGAATCGATGTTCGGCGATGACGAGAAGGAGCTCGAGCTTCCGGAGACGCGCCGCACGGCGAAGGCGAATGCCTGGAAGCGCTGGGTGACGGTGCTCATCGCCGCGGCGGTGCTGATCTCCGTTCTGCTCGTGGCTCTGCCTTCGGGGCGATCCGTCATGCGCTCTTGGTTCGGTGGCGAGAAGAGCGAGAAGCTCGTCCCGCCGCGCGCGGAGAGCACCGCGCAGCTCTACGAGCGTGCCGAGGCTGCGATGACCGATCCTCTGCGCCTCGGCCAAGCGGAGCATCTGCTTTCGCTCGTCGTCGCTCGCGAGCCGCGTCATCCGCAGGCCCAGTCGAAGCTCGCGACCACGCGCGCCGCGCTCGCGCGGCAATCCGCGCAGAAAGGCCAGTGGTTCGAGGCGCTGCGCTGGAGCGCGCAAGCGGTGGAGGCCGGGCTCGCCCCGACGGATCTCGAGAGCGAGCTCGACCAGTGGAAGGCCGCCGGGCGAGAGGAGCTGCTCCGCGCGCTCTTGCTCGAGCGCTGCGAGTGGAACCGCGATGGCTCGCGCGTTCGGCTCAGCGGTCGGCTAGCGCATCCTGCGCTGCGCAGGTTGAGCTACGGCGGTCAGACCATGCAGCGCGACCCCCAAGGGCGATTCGACCTCGAGCTCGTCGTGCGCTCTTCACAGGACGGCATCCGTTTGGAAGCCGAGCATGGCATCGAGGCCACGCGCGCGATGCCGGCCCAAACGCGCTGAGCTGTTGCCTGGCGCATCGAGCGCATCGCTCGAGGTGAAAACGAACGGGGCGTCGCATGCGTGCTCGCATGCGACGCCCCGTTCGTTTCTGGACGCTCACCCCGAATCCGACTCGAGGTCGTCGTGATCGGCGCGCGTCCGGTTAGCGGGGGGAGGACTCGAACCTCCGACCTTCAGGTTATGAGCCTGACGAGCTACCAACTGCTCTACCCCGCGGTGAGGGGCGGGGAAGCTATCCGAGCCCAGGGCTCGGTGCAAGGCCGGAGGGCGAAGAAATCTCTCGGCCGAGGAATCGCGCCAGCAGGGCGTGGCCGTGCTCGGAGAGGAAGGACTCCGGGTGGAACTGCACGCCGTGGAGCGGCAGCGTCTCGTGGCGGAGGCCCATGATCTCGCCGTCCTCCGTCCAGGCATTGACGAGGAGCTCGCGCGGAAGCGACGCGCGCTCGACGCTGAGGGAGTGATAGCGCATCTGCCGCAGCGGGGACGGCAGGCCCGCGAAGAGCCCCGTAGCGTCGTGATGCACGAGCGAGGTCTTGCCGTGGACGAGCGTCTGCGCGCGCACGATGCGCGCCCCGAGCGCGGCGCCGAGGCTCTGGTGTCCCAGGCAGACGCCCAGCAGCGGTAGTCCGCGCTCCAGCGCCGCGCGCACGAGCGGCACGGAGACACCGGCCTCGCGCGGTGAGCAGGGCCCTGGCGAGATCACGAGATGGCTCGGTTCCAGAGCCAAGAGCTCCGCGACGCTGCGCTCGTCGTTGCGGAGCACCAGAGGCTCGGCCCCGAGCTCCTGCAGGTACTGCACGAGGTTCCAGGTGAACGAGTCGTAGTTGTCGATCACCAGCAGCACGGGGCACTCTCGCGGGCGTCTTCCTTCGCTGCGCTGCGCGTCAGCGCGGGCGCACGTCCTTGCGATAGGGGCGATCCTCGGGGACGTTGCGCTGGTGATCCGCGGTGATGAAGCGGCTGAGCTCGATGGGCCCGTGCGCGAGCAGCCAGGTTCGCCCTCCGAGCTCCAGCTCGGCGACGAGCAGGCCGACCAAGCGCCAGCGATCGACCTCCCAGCGGAAGAGCCCCGTGCCGGGGAGCAGCTCCTCGCGCGGCAGATCCTCTGGCGGCGCGAGCAAGAGGCCCTTCACGCGCGGCTCCTCTGCGAGCGGCGCTTCGCGCATCCACAGCTCGTTCTCGGCGGAGTAGCCCGCGAGGGTGAGCCGCTCGCCCGGGACAGGCATCACGGCGCTGAGCTCGCACCACGGCGTTGGGAACGGCAGCTTGACGCGGCAGAGGCGATCGCCGACCGGCTCGATCAGCCCGCGCTCCGTCGCGGGGCCGTCGCCGTAGAACGCCGTGACACGGACCTCGCCGCGATCTTGCTCGGCGCCCACCGAGACGATGCCGAAGCGCGTCGAGACGCCCGCCTCGCGCTGCGTCGAGGTCTCGATCACGACGCCGTAGGTGGGCAGGGGATCGGAGACGCAGCCGCAGAGCGCGCTCGCGAGGAGCGCGAGCGCGGCGCGAGCGGCGCGGGTCGAGAGGCGGGACGAGAGCGGCATCGGGGAGCGCAGGAGGGCTAGGGCCGGCGGAGGATCGGTCGCGCGCGGGCCGAAGGGAAGTCCCTTCGCGGAAGTTCCGCGTCGCTAACTGGCGAGCCAGATCGACGCGCCGACCGGACGCTCCGACGGCAAACGGGCCGCCCTCACCACTTGAAGTTGATCCAGGCCTGCTCCAACTCGGCGAGATCGATGCCGTCGAAGGCGGCCTTGTTCGCCGCCTCCGGGTCCTTCGTCTGGGTGATGGTGTCGAGATAGGTGGGCAGGATCTTGCTCCACTCGGCCTTCCAGCGCCCGCCCTTCGAGCCCTCTTTCAGGAAGTACACGAAGGACCAACCCAGCGAGTAGCAGATGTCGGGGTTCGAGTAGTACTCGCGCTGGCTGTACGAGATCAGATCCTTCAGCGGCACGAACGCCGGGGCCTTGCCGCCCTCCTTCGCCGCCTTCATCGACTCCTGCACGGTGCCGAGGCGCCAGTCGAACTTGTCGACCTTGTAGGCCGCACCTTTCAGCTTGTACCCGGCGTAGTAATCGCCCGTGCCCTCGTTGAACCACGAGTGCGGCGAGATCTCGCCGCAGCGATAGAAGATGTACTGGTGGAACGCCTCGTGGTTGAGCGTGCCCCAGGTGTTGTTGCGGTTGATGTCCTTGTCGTCGTAGATCACGAGCTCCTGGTGATGCGCGCTCCAGTAGCCGGCCGAGCCCGCGGGGCCGCCGTACTGCTGGTACTCGCCGCGGCTCGCGCAGACGCGCAGGATGGAGATCGCCGTGATGGGGCGGTCCGGCAGCACCGGATACTCTTCCTCGAGCACATCGCGGATCGAGCTGATGCGCTTCTTGATCTCGGCGACGAACTTGCGGTCGTCGTTGTGGATCAGGATCACGTAGCGCTTGCAGGGGCTCTCCTCGACCTTCCACTCCGGCATCGAGGCGTACTGCTTCTCGAGCTCGGCCTTCTTGAGATCGAAGGGCGTGATCGCGCCATCGTCCGGTGTGCCGCCGTTCGCTCCGGCGGTCGCGGGCTTCTCCTTGTCGATGAGCTCGAAGGTCTTCGCGCAGCGCTCGACGGAGCTCCGCCAGTCCTTCACCACCGTGCCGATGTCCGGCAGGACGAAGTGCAGCACGAGCTCGCGATCGCTCGCCGAGATCACGGCCGCGAAGTGGAAGAACTTGGCTCTACCGCCCTGCGACGGCGAGCTGAACTCGTACTCGAGCACGTCCTGCTTGCCGTAGCGCGCCTTCTTGCCGTCCACCGCGAACTTGAGCTCCTTGCCGTACTGCTGGAGCATGAGCTCGCGGTAGCTCTTCGGCTGCTCGCGCCGGCGCAGCTCGGCGATCTTGCGCTTGAAGACCTCCTCCTCGCTCAGGCCCTCTTCTCCGCCCTCATCGGCTTCTCCGCCCGTCTCGGCGCCGACGCGATCGATCTTCAGCACCTCGATCTCGAGCGGGTAGCGCACGTTCTCCTTGAAGTCGATGACGCTGTCCGCGTAGGTGCAGAGCTTGTTCTCCTCGCCCGGCTGCGGCGGCACCTGGTTCCACTTCTGGAAGGGCTTGAAGCGGAAGCCGTTCACGAGGTCCTCGTGGGGCTTCGTCTCGAGCTTGCCCTGCGCCGCGGCGGGCACGGCGAGAAGGGCGAGGGCTGCGAGCGCGGCGAGCGGTGCGGAGAAGGGCGAGCGGAGGACGGGTCGAGGCATCGCGGGACCTGCGAACGAGACGCGCGCCGCGCTCGAGGAGAGGGCGGCGCGAGGGCGAGTCGGTACGGGAGTAGGTAGGGAAGACGCGGCCGGGGCTCGTGGTGTGAGCGCGCGGTCCGAGATTCTCGCGCAGGATAACCGGAGCCCCGCGGCTTGCCGCGAGGGGAGGACCCTCCTAGGATCCCGCGACGGGAGTGTGGCGCTCTCCGGCGCGACCCGCAGGCCAGCGGTTACCCCGGAGCTTCGCCGCACTAGCGCCCCAGAGATCCAAGGCCGCATCGTTCCTCCCTCGGCCGCTGCACCTCCTCCTCGGCCGCTGCACCCCCTAGCCACGCGCGCCTCGCCGCGGCTCGGGACGCCGCGACCCCAGCACCCGCTCTTGAATGCAGATCCTCGCTCGCCCGCCGGTGAGGCGGAGCTCCTCCGCCGGCTTCACCCTGATCGAGCTGCTCGCGGTGATGACCATCATCGCGATCCTCGCGACCGCGCTGATCGTCGGTATCCCGACCTACATCGCTCAGGCGAACGACACGGCTTGCCAAGCCAACCTGAAGAAGATCCACAGCTACCTGCTGCAGCTCCGCACTCAGGACGCGCAGAAGAACCACGGTCCGCCGGTCGAGGGCGGCGTCGCGCTGCTCGCGTACCTCTGGCAGAAGGACACGATGGAGCATACGCAGACCGTGGCGAAGACGCTGACCTGCCCCGCCCCGGGCCTGAAGAACCTGCCGGGCTGGGTGGACGAGGATGGCGAGGTGCTCGGCGACCCGGAGAAGATCTGGGGCACGAGCGGGGCGAATGACCCGAACAACAAGGAAGTGCGGGAGAAGATCCGCCAGAACGGCTCGCATTTCTCGAGCTACCGCGTGATCGACCTCTCCAAGGGCGGCGGCCGCTGGGACAACCTGCTCTCCGGCAAGACCCCGATCGTCTGCGACGGCGACCCCGACATGGCCGGCTTCAGCGGCGAGGGCGACCCGCAGATGAACCACAAGGGTCACTCTCACGTGCTCTACGGGGACGGCTCGACCGAGACGCTGAACCCCGACGACATCCCCGAACTGGCTGGGGCCCAGGGCTGGGAGAAGTTCCTCCTGGTCGGCGAGAACGCCTCGCACAGCAACGGCAAGTTCAAGAACCTCGTGTTCAACCCCGCGGGTCGGCAGTGATCCCTCAGCCCGGGTGCCTCGCCGTCGCGGGAAGCCCCGCGGCGCGAAGCGGGGTTTGATTTCCGCCCCCGCATCCCGTAAATCACGCGCTTCGGAACGGCTTGGCCCGGGCCCGCAGATCTCTCCGCCGGCGCTTTGTGCGCCGCGGACTCGCGCCTCAGCCGTGTCCGGACAGACTCTCTCGAGCAGAACTCCGCTCGGGCCCAGCTCTCGTCGAGCCGCGGGGCCCGATCTCTCCCGTCGAGGAACTCCATGCAGCGCTTCGCCTCGCAGCTCGCCCTGCGATCCAGCCGCCTCCTGCTCCTCCCCGCGTCGGCCCGCCGTGCCGCTCTCCTCTGCGCGGCCGTTGCCGCCGGGGCGCCTGCGTTCGCGCAGCAGTCCTGGGAGCTCGGTTGCTCGGTCGAAGGGCCGAAGATGCTCTCGCTCCCGGTGCTCGCCGATCCCAGCGACGCTGGCTCCGCGGTCGTGGCCCAGCGCGCGTATGCGTACCTCGTCGCGACCGTCGAGAACAGCGGGAAGGACCCGGCTCCGCTCGCGCTCACCGCGCGCGTGCTGCCGCTCGACGGCGACCTGCCCTCGGCTCGCGCGTCGGCGGCCCTCGTCGCGCAGGACGCGGTGATCGCCGCGATCCGCGCCGCGGAGGGCAACGAAGAGCTGATCGATCTCTACCGCGCCGGCTCGACTCTCGAGGAGGGAGCGGACGCGAAGCTCGTGGTCATCCTCGCGCGCGACGTCATCGCGGTCGGCGCGGACGGCGCCCCGAAGCGCGCGTTCGCTTTCCCGGCGAGCTACGACCTCGTGCTTGGCGGGCTGAAGCACGAGCTGAGCTCGGCCGACGGCCGCGTGGTCGCGCAGCCGCACGACTGGGTGGCGCGCGGCAGCTACGCCGACGGCGCCTTCGAACTCGGCGGCGGTGAGTTCCGCGCCGTGGAAGGCGTGAGCGGCGTCGACCTCGGGCCCGCGCAGGAGCGCTGGGGCCGCGAGCAGATCCAGGACTTCCTCGACGCGTGGACGCTGGACGTCGAAGTGCATCGCCCGCGCTCGGTGCTCGTCACCGAGCCGCCGGCGAGCGCGACGGACCTCCGCAGCGTGCAGGAGCGAACGCGCGCCTTCTGGTACGTCCGACTCCGCGTCGCGAACCGCGGCGACAAGGCGCGCCCCCTGGCGCTGACGACGCGCGTCTTCACGCGCAAGTCGTACGACATCGACGACCGCCTGCTGCGCGAGCTCGAGGACCCGAACCTGCACCCCACGCGCCGCCGGATCTACGAGCAGCAGATCCAGCAGCGCTTGCTCCTGCCGATCCGCAACGCCGACGCGTTCCGCGCGGCCGCGGCGCAAGAGGTCGAGCGCTACGGCGCGATCTACGGGCCCGTCGATTTCTTCGCGCTGCCGAAGACGATCTCTCCGCTGGTCGAGACGGAAGGAGCGCTCCGCGAGATGCTGCGCTCGGGTCCGACGGGTGCCTTCGACGTGATCGTGCTCCTCAGCGACGCGCTCGATCCGGGCGTCACCGAGTTCGAGATCCGCGTCGGCGGTACGCGCAATCAGATCGAGTGGCTCAATCCCGAGAGCCGCAAGCCCGAGGGCGACTTCCACACGCGCGAGCTGTTCCGCATCGCCGAGGAGATCGCCTCGCGCTTCCGCCGCAAGGGCAGCGACGCCATCCTCGACGATCCCTTCGAGCTCTCCTCGCAGCGCTGGGTGCGCTTGAACGACGGCAAGGGCCTGAAGGCCATCGACCTCGTCGAGCCGGTGAAGGTCGGCGGCTAGCAGGCCGGAGCCAGAGCTAGCCGCGGACGCGCGGAGCGGAGAGGATCTCGGTCCTCCTGCCGCTCGGATGGGAATGCAGGGTCGGTCCGAGCTCGTTTCCGAGCTGGGGCGGACCCTGTGCCCTTGTAGGGGCCTGCGCTCGCGTAGGGCACTGCGCTCGCTTCGGGCACGGTGCTCGCATAGGGCACTGTGCTTGCAGCGGGCACTGTGCTCGCGAAGGCGCCACGCGTACGGCAGAGGAATGGCCCGAGAATGCAATCTGAACCCGAGACGCAAGGCGCGCCCGAGCGGCGCGCGCGCGACTTCGCGATGACCGCCATCGAACGCAGCGACTGGATCCCGCCTCAGGACTTGGGAGAGGACTTGGCGCCATCGGTCCATCTCGTGACCTTCGGCTGCCAGATGAACAAGTACGACTCGGAGCTCGTGCTCGAGCGCTTCCTCGCGCGCGGCTACCGCGTCGCGGAGCGCGCCGAGGAAGCCTCGGTCGTCCTCTTCAACACTTGCTCCGTGCGCGAGCACGCCGAGGAGCGCGTCTATTCGCACTTGGGCGCTCTGAAGGAGCTGAAGCGTGAGCGGCCCGGTCTGGTGATCGGCGTCGTGGGCTGCATGGCCCAGCGCGAAGGCGCGAAGGTCTTGAAGCGCGCGCCGCTCGTGGACCTCGTGGTGGGCACGCGCGAGTTCCCGCAGCTCCCCGAGCTCGTCGATGAAGTGCGGCTGTCGGGGAGCCCGCGCGTCGCGGTGGCCGAGGATCCCACGGTCGAGGGCGCGGAGCGGCCGGCGCTCTCGGCGGCTCGCGCGCATCACGCCTACGTCGCAGTGATGCGCGGCTGCGATCTCAACTGCACCTACTGCATCGTGCCGAAGACGCGCGGCCGCGTCGCGTCGCGCCCCGCGGAGGACTTGCTGCGCGAGGTGCGCTCGCTCGTCGCCCAAGGCGTCCGCGAGGTCACGCTCCTCGGCCAGACGGTGAACTCCTACGGCTTCGACCTCCCCGGGCGTGCGCTGAAGCTGGCCGGCTTGATCGATCGCTTGAGCGAGATCGAGGCGCTGGAGAGGATCCATCTCGTCACCTCGCATCCGGCGTACGTGACCCCCGATCTCATCCGCGCCTTCGCCGAGCAGCCGAAGCTCTCGCGCTACTTCCCGCTGCCCGCGCAGTCGGGCTCGGATGCCGTGCTGAAGCGCATGAAGCGCGGCTACACGAGCGGCGGCTATCGCGAGCGCGTCGCGGCGCTGCGCGCGGCGGCGCCCGATCTCGAGCTCTGCAGCGATTGGATCGTCGGCTTCCCCGGCGAGACCGACGCGGACTTCGAGCAGAGCGAGCAGCTGCTCCGCGAGATCGGCTTCCTGCACTCCTACGTCTTCAAGTATTCGCCGCGTCCCGACACGGCCGCCTTCGAGGTCGCCGACGACGTGCCCGAAGAGGTGAAGAAGGAGCGCAACCAACGCCTGCTGCGCCTGCAGGAAGAGGTCGCGTGGCAGCGCCATGCGAGCTTCGTCGGCGGCGTCGTCGAAGCGCGCGTCGGCGAGCGGAGCGAGCGCTTCCCGACGCGCCTCCTCGCGCAGACGCGCTCCGGCCATCAGGTCTTCTTCGAGGAGAGCGATGCCGCGCAGCGAGCGGCGCTCCTCGGCTCGAGCGTGCGCGTGCAGGTCGCGCGCTCCACGCCGTTCGGCCTCTACGGCGAGCGCGTGTTCGAGACCGCAGGCAGCCCCGCGTGAGCTATCGCGAGCCGTCGCCGGCCGAGCGCGCCTGGCTCGCGCGCGCCGTCGAGCTCGCGCGCCTCGGTCGCGGCGCCGTCGAGCCGAACCCGCGGGTCGGCGCCGTGCTGCTCGCTGGAGACCAGTGGGTCGCCGATGGTGCGCATCGCGCCTTCGGCGGACCGCACGCGGAGATCGAAGCGCTGGCCGCCTCGAAGGGCGCGCCGCTGCGGCCGGACACGCTCGTCGTGAGCTTGGAGCCCTGCTCGGCCACGGCGGGCAAGAAGACGCCGCCTTGCACCGCGGCGATCCTCGCGGCCGGGATCCGTCGCGTCGTCGTCGGAGCGCTCGATCCCGATCCGCGGCATCGAGGCGAGGGGCTCGCGCAGCTCGCCCAGGCGGGCGTCGAGGTCGTGCTCGAGCCCGAGGGCGGCGCGCTCTTCGCGCGCGAGAACGCGCCCTTCCTCCGGCAGCTGAAGAGCGATCGTCCGCACGTCGTGCTGAAGTGGGCGATGACGCTGGACGGGCGGGTCGCGACGGTGAGCGGCGACAGCCGTTGGATCACCGGAGAGGCCGCGCGGGCCGATGTGCACGAGCGCCGCGCCTATGCCGACGCGGTGCTCACCGGCGTCGGCACGCTGCTCGCCGATGACTGCCGCCTCGATGCGCGTCTCTCGCGCGCGCTGCCGCGCGCCGCGCCTTGGCGCGTCGTGCTCGATGCCGATCTCCGCACGCCACCGACCGCGGCGTTCGTCGCGCTCGCGGATGAGCGCGCCGCGATCTACGCGGCGAGCGACGCGGCGCCCGAGCGCGCGGCCGCGCTGCGCGCGCGCGGCGTCGACGTGCGCTGCGCGCCGCGCGCCGCGACGCGCGGCGTGGCTCTCGAGCCCGTGCTGCGCGATCTCCACCAGCGCGGGATCCGGCGCTTGTGGGTCGAAGCGGGGCCGCGCCTCGCCGCGGCGTTCTTCGACGCCTTGCTCGTGGATCGCGTGTGCGCCTATGTCGCGCCGCGGCTCCTCGGCTCCGCGAGCGCTCCGGGCCCGCTCGAAGGCGCGCTGCGGCTGCGCATGGACGAGGCGCTCGCGCTCGAGGAGCTCGGGGTCGAGCGCTGCGGCGATGACCTGCGCATCGAAGGCGCGCTGCGTCGCGCCGCGCCAGGAGAGCGCCCGTGAAGGCCGTACGCACGATCGGAGCGAGCGCGCTCCTCGCGCTCGCTGGCTGCGGGAGCTTCGGCTTCACCGGCGGCGGGCGCGCGCGCGAGCTCCCTCCGGCGCAGCGCGCCGCTCTCGAGCGCGCGCGCCTGCTCGTGCTCGACGAGCGCTTCGAGGAAGCCCTGGCCGAGCTCCGCGCCGCGGCGCAACGCGATCCGCTCGCGATCCTCGTGCAGCGCGAGCTGCAGGAGCTGCAGATCCGCATGCTGCGCAAGGACGACGCGCTGCTCGAGGCCGAGGAGCGCCTCGCGCGCGAGCCCGAGCGCGCGGAGTGGCTCTACCTGCGCGGGCGGCTCGAGGAGGATCCGGAGCGGCAGACCGCGTGGTTCGAGCGTGCGCTGCGCGTCGATCCCGAGCTCGCCTGGGCGGGCTACGGCCTCGGCATCGCCGCGCTGCGGCAAGCGGAGCTCGAGCGCGCGGAAGAGCTGGTCGAGCAAGCCCTGCGCGCTGAGCCGGACAACGCGGAGTTCCTGCTCGCCTCCGTCGGCATCGTGCAGCGCTTGGGACGTCTCGCGGAAGCGCGCGAGCGCACGCTGCGCGGCGCCGCGCGATTCCCGGCGGACGTGCGCTTCGCTCTCGGCCTCGTCGCGATCGAGCTCGAGGCCGCGGATCGCGATGCGGCTTTTCGCCAAGCGCTGCGCGCGCTGCGCGCCAATCCGCGTGACCCCGCGGTGTACGAAGTGTTCCTCGACTGGCTGCGCTCGAACGATCGCCGCGTCGATCTCGCCGCGCTCGAGCTCGGCCTCGTGCGCGCGAGCGAGACGCTGCGCGAAGGACCCGTGCCGCGAGTGATCGCGATCGCGTATCACCGCTTGAGCGCGCACGTCGCCGCCGCGCGCGGCCGCCACGAAGCCGCGCTGCTCGGCTGGCGCCGCGCCGCGGCCGCCGGATTGCCGCGCTTCGCCGATTTCGAGGACCAGCGTCGCGCGCGTATCCGCGCCGGCCTCTACGAGGAGGCGTTCCTCGCCTGGGAGGCGGGCGTTCCGCCGGGGCTGCTCGAGCATCCCGCGCAGCGCTTCCGCGCGCGTTGGGAGCGCTTGCGCGAAGCCAGCGCCGCCGCACAGCGCCATCCGCGCGGCGCCGAGCTGCTCGCGCTGGCGCTGGCGTACCGCGACGCGGGCTGGCTCGACGAAGCGCTGCTCGTCGCCTCGCGGGCGGAGCTCCTCGATCCGAGCCTCGCTCCGGAAGCGCTCGCGCTCGCGCAGCGGATCGACGCCTTCCAAGCGGCGCTGGACGAGCTGGCCGCTCAGCTCCTCTCCGCGCAGCGCGGCGGAGTTCCAACGCGCCTCGAGGACGTGCTCGCCCAGCTGCAGAGCGCGGCGGTCGAGATCCTGGGCAGCGATCCCGGTCCGACGCGCATCGAGTCCCTCTCCGTCTTCGCCTCGCGCGTCGATCCCACGGCGCCGGGACAAGGTCTCGGGCGCTTGCTCGAGGCGTTCGGGCGCTTCGCGGTCCTCGGGCAGGTGCTCGGCGGACCGGTCGATGTCTTCGCGATGCGCGAGATCCACCGCCGCGACCTCGAGAGCGAGCTGCTCGGCCGGCCGCTGCGCGGCAACGTGGTGGTCGGAGAGGCGCGAGAGATCTCGGCGCTCGCGGAGCTCGGGGGCCCGGACATCGCGGGCGCCGCGGTGCACGAAGGCTACTTCGTGAACCTCGACGTCGTGCGCGCCTGGGCGAGCGAAGTGGAGGAGCTGCGGCGCGTGCATGGGACGAAGGAGCGTCGCGAGAGGCTACTCGAGGCTCCGTTGCCGCCGTGCGATCGCGCGGATCGCACGGCGCTCGACGAGCCGCTGCACGTCGGGCAGAAGCTCGCGCTGCGCGCGGCGCTGCGCGACGATCCCAGCCCGATCTACCAGCGGCTCTTCGAGCTCGTCTCGATCCACGAGCGCGCGCACCTGGCCGATGCGGCGCAGTACCTGCCGGTGGGGAGGAAGCCCTTCGCGATGTTGGGCTTCCTCATCGCGGCGGGCTTCTCGGCCGAGGCCGTCGAAGCGCGCCTCGAGATGCGCGCGGAGCTCTGCGCGCTCGCCGCGGCCGACGAGCCCGACCTCGTGCTATCGCACATCGTGAGCTATGCGATGCAAGGGCGCTCGAGCGCACACGCGCGAGGCTTTCGCGTCTTGCTCGAGCGCTTCATCGCGCATCTCGACGAGCACGCCGCATCGTTCCCCACGCTCGATCCAAGCGCTCGTCTGGTCCAGCAGCTCCACCGGCTGTCGAACGAGGAGATCCACCGCGTCGCGCTGGCGCTCGCGCGCGATGAAGGGCTCGTCGGCGAACGCGGCGCGAGCGCGCCGCGTTGATCAGCTCGAGGCGCGCTGCAGCCGCACGGTGAAGGTCGAGCCGGATCCGAGCTGCGAGCGCACGGAGACCTCGCCACCGAGTGCCAGCGCGAGGTGTTTCACGATCGCGAGCCCGAGGCCCGTACCGCCGACGTCGCGCGCGCGCGCTTTGTCGACGCGGTAGAAGCGCTCGAAGATGCGCCGCTGATGGCGCTCCTCGATGCCGATGCCGTCGTCCTCGACCTCCAGCAGCACCTCGCGCCCTTCGCCGCGCAGGCGTAGCACGACCTGGCCCGAGTCGCGCGAGTACTTCACCGCGTTGTCGAGCAGGTTCGTCGCGATCTGCTCGAGGGCGCCCACCTCGCCTTCGATGCGCGGCGTCGGCGCTTCGATCTCGGCGCGCAGCGCGACCCCGCGCGCCTCGGCCGTCGGCTGCACGGATTCGAGCGCGCGTTCGAGCGTCGCGCGCGGATCGATCGGTGCGAGCTCGAGCACGCGCTCGTGCGCCTCGATGCGCGCGAGCGCGAGCAGATCCTGCACGAGGGCGTAGAGCCGCTCGGACTGGGCCTGGATGCGCAGCAGGAAGCGCTGGCGCAGATCCTCGGGCATCTCCGGATCGCCGACGATCGTCTCGATGAAGCCCTGGATCGCGGTGAGCGGCGTCTTCAGCTCGTGCGAGACGTTGGCCACGAAGTCGCGGCGCAGGTCCTCGAGGTGGCGCAGCGCGGTGATGTCGTGGATCACGACCACCGCGCCGGCGCGCACGCCGCGCGCGTCCTCGAGCGCGGAGGCGCGGAGCTGTACGCAGCGCGGCTCGCCCACGCCGGGCAGGATCGCCTCGCGCTCGGCGCTTTCACCGCTCTCGAGGACCTGCTCGAGCAGCTCCGAGACCTCGCGCACGCGCGTGGTCTCGCGCAGCCGGCGGCCGCGCGCGAGCGCGGGGGGGACGCGCAGGATCTCTCCCGCGACCGCGTTCGAGTGCAGCACGATGCCCTGGCGGTCCACGGCGACCACGCCTTCGATCATGCTGGCGAGGATCGCCCGGAGCTGGTTGCGATCGCGCGCGAGCGCTTCGAGCCGTCCGCCGAGGCCGGTGGCGACGCGCTGCAGCGCGACGGCGAGATCGGTGAGCTCCTCCGGCGGATCGACGTCGAGGCGCAGCGCGGCGTCGGAGGCGGCGGCCTCGGCTTGCGCGGCCAGACGCGTCATCGCGCGCGCGAGACGGCGCGCGTTCCACCCGAGCAGCGCGGCGAGCAGCAGGGCGAGGCCGGCGGACGCACCGAGCACGGTGGTGGTGAGGGCGCTCTTGCGGCGCTCGAGCGCGAGCAAGGGCTGCGAGAGGCGTAGGAACCCGCGCGCGGCGTCGCCCTCCAGCGCGACGACCGCCGCGGCGCTGCCGCGCTGCGGATCGAAGGAGAACCCGCTCGCGGCGCCGCTCGAGATCGCGCGCACTTCCGGTAGCGCGCGGAGATCCGTTCTTTCGATCTCGCCCGGGCTCGAGTCGGCGAGCAGGTGTCCGCGCGCGTCGATCCAGCTGAGATGCACGACGCCGCGGCGCGCGAGCTCGGCGAGCTCGGCGCGCGCGAACTCCGGAGTGCTCGTCGGATCGATCGAGCGCCCGAAGGCCCGCGCGGCGAGCTGCGCGCGCGCGGGCAGGCTCTCCGCGAGCTGGCGCTCCTCGATCCGCTCCAGCGCGGCGCGGCCTCCGAGGATCGCGAGCAACGCGACCACGGCCACGGCCAGCAGCGCCTTCCACAGGGGGCGCAGCAAGAGCGGGACGAACATCGAGATGGCGCCGCGCGGCTAGGCTTCGAGCTCGCGGAAGCGGTAGCCCACCCCGCGGAGGGTCTCGACCAGCTCGCGCTCCTCGCCGAGCTTCTTGCGGATCGAGCGGATGTGCACGTCGATGTTGCGCGGGGTCACCGCGGCGAGCACGCCGAGCACGTGGTTGATGATCTGATCGCGAGTGAACACGCGCCCGGGATGTTGCGCGAGGAACGCGAGCAAGCGGAACTCGGTCGCGGTGAGCCCCGCATCCTCGCCGTGGATCAGCGCCGCATGGCGCTTCAGGTCGATGACCAGCGGGCCGTGCTCCAGGCGCTCGCCCTTCTCCGCGCCGTCGCGTGCCGCGCCACGGCGGAGCACCGCTTGCAGGCGCGCCACGAGCTCCCGCGGGCGGAAGGGCTTGGTCACGTAGTCGTCCGCGCCGAGGCCCAGGCCGAGGATCACGTCGCTCTCCTCGCCGCGCGCGGTGAGCATGACGATGGGGATGCTGCGGGTCAGCTCGTCCTGCTTCAGGCGGCGGCAGAGCTCGAGCCCGTTCAGCTTCGGCAGCATGAGGTCGAGCAGGATCAGCGTCGGCGCCTCGCGGCGCGCGGCATCGAAGCCCGCCTGGCCGTCCTTCGCGACGACGACCGTGAAGCCGTCGCGCTTCAGGTTGTATTGCAGGAGCTCGAGGATGTCCGGCTCGTCCTCGACCACCAGGATCTTCGTGGCATCCATCGCCGATCGGCTCCGGGGGAAGCGCGGATGTTACCTGCCCGCGCGGGTCGACTCCCAGAACGCATTGGCGCGGGCGTGCGATGCGGGATCGCGGGAGCGCCAGCGCTCGACCTCTCCGCGCGCGATGCGTTCGCGCAGCTCCCGCAAGCGCCTCGCGTGGGGCTCGCTCGCAGCCGCGAGCTCGAGCGCGTAGCCGAGCCCTTGGTCGCAGAGGTGGAGCGGCACCGCTTCTCCTGCTTCCGGCAGCTCGTCGACGGCGAGATCCACGAACGGGCGCGGGTGCAGGGCCGCCAGCGTCCCGCGCAGGGCGCTGTCGGGGATGCAGGTGACGAGCCGTGCCTCCGTGGGCAGCTCGCGCGCGGCGCGCTCGGCGTAGGCCGCGGCCACGGGATCCCAGCGCGGGGCGAGGGCGAAGCTCGAGAGCTCCGGCTCCCGCAAGCGCATGGCCCGCCCCTGCGCTTCGCGGGAGCGCATCCAAGCGATCGCCTCGGCGTCGCGCGCGGCGACGAGCGGCGCGAAGAGATCGGGAGGGAAGAGCAGGCGCGCCTCTGGGAGCTGCGCATCGAGCTCCGCGCGCGCGGCGCTAGCGGCGTCGTCGCCGAGGCCGTAGGCGCGCGTCGGCAGGAAGAGCGCGCGGCCTGGACCCGCGCTGCGATCGAGGATCGAGCGCGCGTTCTCGGTCGGCTCGACGCCGAGGAGGAGATGGCTCGATCGCTCGCCGTGGCTCCGCGCGAACGCGCGCCCGAACGCCGCGAGCTCGCTCTGATCGCGCGAGGGCGAGCGCAGCATGCTGCCGTGGAAGGCGAGGGCTTGCAGGAGCACGCAGCCGACGACGGCGGCCCTGCCGCCGCGGCTGGCGGGCGAGCTCGGCGCTGCGCGCTCGGCGAGCGCGCGGCCCGCGAGCAGCGCCAGCTCCGCGCTGGCGAGGAAGAGCGCCGCGGCGCAGCTCGGCGGCGCCCCGAGCTCGGCCGCCAGCGCCGCGCTCCAGGCGTGGAGGCCCGCGTCGCCCGCCGCGAGGTCGCCGCGCGGGAGCCGCTGCGTCCCGGCCCAGGCGAAGCGCGCGGCGAGCTCGAGCACGAGGGAAGCGAGGAGCAGCGCCCGCTTCCACGGATGCGCGCGAGCGAGCGCGCGCAACGCGTGGACCGCGAGCCAGATCACCGCCGGTAGGCCGGGCAGGAGATACGCGCCGCATTCGTAGGCTCCGATCCAGAGCGCGAGCAGCGGCCCGGGACAGAGCGCGAGCGCCAGACCCGCGGCCCCGCGATCGCCTCGGCGCAAGGAGAGCGCGGCTCCGCAGAGCGCGAGCGGGAGCAAGGGACCGAGGGCTCCGGAGACCTCGGTGATCCAGCGCTCGGAGTACGCGAAGTCGCGCGGCAGCGCCGCGCCGCTCAGCCAATCGCGCAGATAGCCCCGCAGAGGCGCGAGCTCTTCGCCCGGCAGCGGCGTCGCCCACCAGCCGCAGAGGAAGACGAAGACCAGCCCCGCGGCGCCGCCCGCGAGGCTGGCACCGGCCAGGCGCCGGCCTCGATCCGCGCGCTCGCCGGAGGGCGTTGGCGCACCGGCGGAGCAGCAGGCGAGCGCGGGGAGCCAGAACGCGCTCGAGAGGTGGCCGAGCACGAGCACGAAGCCGGCCAGCGCCGCGCAGCGCGCGCGACCCCCCGTCGGCCCGCGCCGCAGCGCGAGGGCGAAGGCCGCCGCCGCCAGGCAGAACGCCGCCGCATGCACCTCGACGGCGGCGCCCTGCACGAGGAAGGCCGGGCAGAGGCAGAGCAGGAGGAGCGCCAGCGCGAAGCCGCTCGTGCCGAGCCGGCGGCCGAGGGACCCCGCCACCAGCTTCGCACCCAGGACGGCGGCGCAGACGCTGGCGCCGAGCGCCGCGACATGTGCCGAGGAGAAGAGCGCGAAGAGGGCCGCGAGCGGCAGGAACGCGAAGTGGGGGCCCGCGAGCGAGCCGTGCTCGATCATCCGCTCGTAGCGCGCGCCGTCGCTCCGCAGGCCGTCGCCCGCGAAGCTCAGCAGCGCGAGCGGCAGCAGCGTGAGCAAGAGCGGCCAATGGAACGCCGGCGGATTTCGGCGCAGAAGGCGCCGGGACCGATCTCTAGAATCCGACCAGGCGAGGCTCCTCGGAGGCGATTCGTTCGGCATGGCGCTCGATGACGATGTTTGGCCGGGCATCGGCGCCGCGGACCTCGACAATTTCTATCGCGAGCTCCGGCGGGGCATTCACGATCTCGAGAAAGCCTACGCCGGAGGGCGCCTCGCCGAGCTCGTCGACGATCCGCTGGTGGAGTGGCGCGTCGGCGCGCGCATCCTCGACCGCTACCGCTCCTTGCTGAAGGGGCCGCGCTTGCCCGACCCGGACCGCAAGCGCTTGGAGACCGTCTTCGAGCTGCTCGATCACGCCAAGGCCGAGACCTTGGAGATCGAGACTTGGTACAACGCGCGCCTCGTCTTCGTGAGCTGTCCATGGGTGGGCGCCGAGGCGAGCTACGCGCAGCTCGAGAACGCGCGTCCGGCCGCCGCGCGGCACCTGCCGCGAGGAGAGGCCGCTCCGCCGCGCGGCCTGCGCGTGCTCGTGGAAGCGCAGGACGGCACGCAGATCGTGCTGCGCGTCGATCAGGTCGTGAACCTGCGCTTCTGGGGCATCGGCCTCGTCTTCGAGGACGAGTCGATCACCGACGCGTTCGCGAACCTGCAGGCCGCCGGCACGGCGGCGCGCTTCGCGCTCGATCTCACCGATCTCCAGCAGATCCTGCAGCGCATCCTGCTGATCGAGGGCACGCGCTTCCCGCGCCTCGTCCCGGATCGCGCGGGCGAGCACTTCGAGCAGCTCATCACCGACATCCTGAACGAGGAGTGCTCCTGCGCTCGTGCGGCGCGCTTGATCGAGGACTACTCGCAGAAGACCGACCTCCGCGTGCGCTTGCCGTGGCTCGGTCGTCCGCGCGGTGCGCGCGTGCAGCTCACGCAGATCGCCGATCGCGAGCGCCATCGCCGCAAGCTCGACGAGATCCGCGAGCCCGAGCACCTGGTCTTCTTCTCGCCGCTCACGGTCGCGGAGTTCCTCGACCGGCAGATGCATCTGCGCGACCCCTCGCAGCGCGTGCTCTCCGCCGCCGAGCTCCACGACTTCTGGGCCGCGTTCCGCCCGCAGCCGCTCGACATCGACGAGCTCGCTCACGCGCTGCGCGAGCAGTGGGTCGGCTCCCTCGCGCACGCGGCGAAGCACCCGCTCGGCCCGCTGCATCGCATCCCGCCGGTCGTGCGGAAGGTGATCCGCATCTTCGTCGCCGCCGACGCGGCGCGCGCCACGATCACGTTCCGCGAGACCGAGCGCGAGGAAGTGGAGCGCGGGCTCCCGCGGCGCGGGCGGCGCGGCAGCGCGTCGGTCGCGCTCGAAGGCGAGGAGCTGCCGGTGCCGACCGCGCCGCGGCCCTGGCGCAATCTGGAGCTCGAGTACCGCGTGGGCCAGCGCGTGAGCGCGTGGGTGAAGCGCTCCTTCCAGGACGGCGTGCAGGTGGTGGTGGCCGACGCCACGGAAGGCTTCGTGCCGAAGGAAGAGCTCGGCTTCGGCGAGGCGCGCACCGCCTACGGCTACTTCGAAGCGGGCTCTCCGCTCGAGCTCGAGGTCTTGGGTGTCGAGATGCTGGCGCAGCGCCTCGTGCTCAGCCGGCGCGCGCTGCTCAGCGATCCTTGGGAAGGCGTGTCGATCGACTCGCTCGCGGTCGGGCGCGTGCTGCACCTCGCCGTGCGCGACGTGCACGACGGTGGCGTGCGTCTCGAGGTGCTCCCCGGGCTCGATGTCTGGGTCCACGTCGGCACCGCGCCGGTCGCGCGCGGCGACGAGGTGCAGGTCCATGTCGCCGAGGTCGATCGCGCCACGCATCGCCTCGAGCTCGTACTGGAGCAAGTCTTCCCCCGCGGCTCCGAGCTCTGAGCCGGAGCACGACCTCGCGGGTCGAGCGCTCGAAGTGCGCGCTTCTCCGCGAGGCGGCGCGTGGTTAGGTTCAGCGCATGAGCTTCGGCCTACGCTGCGCGGCGCTGCTCGTCGCCCTCTTCCCCGCGAGCGCCTCTGCTCAGGAGCGCGCGGAGCTCGACGAGCGCTTCGCCGCCGAGTTCCTGCCGCTGCTGCAGCAGCGCTGCCTCGAGTGCCACGGCGAGCGAGCGACGAAGGGCGGGCTCGATCTGCGCGGCTGGACGAGCGCCGACGCCGCGCGCTTAGAGCCGGGCGTGCTGGCGCAGATGCGCGCGCGCCTGGAGGCCGGCGAGATGCCGCCGCCGGAGCGGGAGCGACCGTCCCGCGAAGAGGTCGAGCGCGCGCTCGCGTGGATCGGGGCCGCGCTGCGCGAAGGCGGACCGGTCGATCCCGGGCGCGTGAGCCTCCGGCGGCTCACGCGGCTCGAGTACCGCAACACCGTGCGCGATCTGCTAGGTCTCGCGATCGACGTCGAAGAGCGCCTACCCGTGGATCCCGTCGGAGCCGGGTTCGACACGCTGGGGGATCTGCAGCTCCTCTCGCCCCTCCTCCTCGAGCGCTACTTGGAGCTCGCCGAGGAGCTGGCGGCGCGCGCGGTGCCCTCCGCGGCGACGATCGATGTCGAGCGCCTCGCGAGCGCGTTCTCCGGCGGCGACGAGATCGCGGTCGGCGGCGTCGACGCGCGCGGACTCTACTCTCACGGCGAGTTCGTCCTCGAGCTCGAGCTCCCGCGAGAGGGGCGCTATCGCGTCGAGCTGCGCGGATGCGGCGACCAAGCTGGACCCGAAGCGCCGCGCCTCGACCTGCGCGTGGGGCAGCGGGCGCTCGGGGCCGTCTCCTTCCCGACTCGGCGCGGCGAGCTGCACGCCGCACCGCTCGAGGTCGAGCTCCCGGCGGGCAGCGCGCAGCTCTCGGCCGAGTTCGCGAACGACTACTATCGGCCCGAGGAGCCGGATCGCGGCGCGCGCGATCGCAACGTCTACCTCGCGAGCTGGCGCGTGACCGGGCCGCTCGAGCCGCCACCGCGCAGCGCGTTCCAGCGACGCTGCGTCGATCGCGCGGACGGCGCGGGCGAGCGAGCGCGCGAGGAGATCGTGGGCGAGCTGCTCGAGCGCGCCTGGCGCCGTCCGCCGGAGCCGGAGGCGCTCTCCCGCGTGCTCGCGCTCGCTCCTCCCGGAACGCCCGAGGACGAAGCGCTGCGTCGAGCGATCGCCGCGGCCCTGGTCTCGCCGCGCTTCCTCTTCCGACCGGAAGGTCTCGCGCGGGCCCGCGCGAGCGGCGCAGACGGGACTTCGATCGCGCTCGATGGCTACGAGCTCGCGACGCGGCTCGCGTACTTTCTGTGGGCCAGCGCCCCGGATGATGCGCTGCGCGGTGCCGCTGCTCGCGGCGAGCTCGCCGCGGAGGACGGCCTTCTCCGCGAGCTGCGGCGCCTGCTGCGCGATGCTCGCGCGAGCGCGCTCGTGGAGGGCTTCGCGGTGCAGTGGCTGCAGCTCGCGCGCCTCGACGAGGCGTCTCCCGACGCGGAGCGCTTCCCTCACTTCGATGCGGCGCTGCGGCGCTCGATGCGACAGGAGACCGAGCTCTTCTTCGAGGCGCTGCTGCGCGAGGATCGGCCGCTCGAGGAGCTCGTCTCCGCGGAGTTCCGCTTCGTCGACGAGCGGCTCGCGCGGCACTACGGGCTGGAGGGCGTGCGCGGCGCGCACTTCCGCCGCGTGGCGATCCCCGAGGGCGAGCGCGGGGGGCTGCTCGCGCACGCTTCGATCCTGACGCTCACGAGCAACCCGCGGCGCACCTCGCCGGTGAAGCGCGGCAAGTGGATCCTCGAGGTGCTGCTCGATGCGCCGCCGCCGCCGCCGCCGCCCGAGGCCGGCGCGCTCGCCGAGGACCCCGCGAGCGCTTCGCTGCCCTTGCGCGAGCGCCTCGCGCGCCATCGGCGCGATCCGTCGTGCGCCAGCTGCCATGTGCGGATGGACGCGCTCGGCTTCGCGCTCGAGGCGTTTGGCCCGACGGGGCGGCGTCGGGCTCAAGACGACGCCGGGCCGCTCGATCCGGTGGGGGAGCTACCCGACGGCCGGAAGGTCGCGGACCTCGGCGGCCTGCGCGCCGTTCTGCTCGAAGGCGAGGCCCTCGAGCGCGCCGCGCTGCGCGCGCTGCTCGTGTACGCTCTGGGACGCGCCCTCGAGCCCCACGACGAGCCGCTCCTCGCGCGAGCGCTGGAGTCGCTCGCCGCGCGGCGCTCGCGGGGCGAAGAGCTCTCGCTGCGCACGTTGATCGAAGTGGTCGCGACCTCGGAGGCCTTCCGCCGACGTCGCTCGGAGGACGGCGGATGAACGAGCGAGCCGAGGTTCGAGGCATGGATCGCCGCGGGTTCCTGCGCGGAGCCTGCGGCGCGCTGGCGCTGCCGTGGCTCGAGAGTCTGGCGCCGCGGGGCGCGCGCCGCGCCGCGCCGAAGCGCTTCGTCGTGGTCTACGTGCCGAACGGCATGCACATGGCTTCGTGGACGCCGGCGGCGGAAGGCGAGCTCCCGCAGGAGCTCCCGCCGATCCTGCGCCCGCTCGCGCGCTGGCGCGAGCAGCTGCTCCTGCTCTCGGGGCTCACTCACGACAAAGCGCGCGCGAACGGCGACGGGCCCGGCGATCACGCGCGCGCCGCGGCGGCGTTCCTCACCGCTTCGCAGCCGCGGAAGACCTCGGGCCGCGATCTGCGCGCGGGGATCTCCTTCGATCAAGTGCTGGCCGCGGCGATCGGCGCGGCGACGCCCTTCGCTTCGCTGGAGCTCTCGGGCGAGCGAGGTCGGCAGAGCGGCGAATGCGATTCCGGCTACGCCTGCGTCTACTCGAACAACTTGGCCTGGCGCTCCCCCGAGCTGCCGCTGCCGCCGGAGACCGATCCGCGCCAGCTCTTCGATCGCTTGTTCGCCGGCGGCGAGAGCGCCGAGGCGCGCGCCAAGCGCGCGGAAGTCGCGGCGCGGCGCACGAGCTTGCTCGACTACCTGCGGGAGGATGCGCGCGCGCTCTCGCCGCGCCTCGGCACGAGCGATCGGCGCAAGCTCGAGCTCTATCTCGATGCGGTGCGCGAGCTGGAGCGGAAGATCGCCGCGCTGGCAGCCGAGGACGGCGGGGTCGCGGTCTCGCGCTCGGGATATCGCCCCGAGCGCGTCGATGGCTTCGAGCCGCGCTCGAAGGCGCTGGCCGAGGTCCTCGCGCTGGCGCTGGCCGCGGATCGCACTCGGGTCGCGACCTGGATGATCGCGAACGAAGGCTCGAACCGCAGCTATCCCGCCTTGCAGGTGAAGGACGGCCACCACGAGGTCTCGCACCACGGCGGCGACGAAGCGAAGCAGAGCTCCATCGAGCGCATCAACCTCTTTCACGCCGGCTTGCTCGCTCACTTCCTGCAGGCGCTCGAAGCGCACGAGGAGGAGGGCGAGCCGCTGCTCGCGAGCTGCGCCGTGCTCTACGGCAGCGGCATCGCCGACGGGAACAGCCACGCTCACCACGGGCTGCCGCTCCTGCTCGCGGGCGGGAGTGCTCTCGGCCTGCGCAGCGGGCGGCACCTGCGCTTCCCAGGCGAGACGCCCGCGGCGAACCTCTTCCTCGCGCTCGCCGAGCGCTACGGCGTCGAGCTCGAGAGCTTCGGCGACAGCACGGGGCGCCTCGGGAAGCTCGGCTGAGCGTTCTGCGCTCGCGCGGCCCATCCTCCGCGCGAGCTCGGCCGCCTCGGCGATGGCGGCTCAGGAGCGTGAAGCAGAGAAACGAGCGCGCGCGCGGTGCACTCCCATGAGAGCGTCCGCGCGCGCAGCGCATCGTTCCTCGAGATCCCGTGAGCCCGTCGTTCGCTGGCGCGGCCGCGCCAAGCGATCGCGAGAGCCGCGCTGCGATGAGCGCCGCTCCCGCCGGATTCTCACCAGCTCGCCTTCATCACGCCGGGGAGCTCACCGAGGTGCGCGAGCTCGCGCAGCATGATGCGCGAGATGCCGAACTTGCGGTAATAGGCGTGGCCGCGTCCCGTGAGCATGCAGCGGTTCTTCACGCGGCACGGGTTCGAGTTGCGCGGCATCTTCTGGAGAGCGACGCGCGCCGCTTCGCGCTCGTCGTCGCTCTTGCTCGGATCGATCGCCGTCTGCTTCAGCGCGGCGCGCTTCGCGGCGGTCTTGATGCCTGCCAGACGGCGGCGTTCGTTGCGGACGAGGAGAGAGGTCTTGACCATGTCGGGTAGCTTAGGTGTCGGGTAGCTTCGGTGTCAGGCAGCTTCGGCGTCAGGTAGCTTCGGCGTTAGGCAGCTTCGACGTCGGGTTGCTTCGGCGCGAGATGCGCGAGGGAATCGATGGAGTGTTGCTTCGCTCCCACACCGTCAGGTGTGGGGCCGTGAGGCAGCTGCGCTCTCACACCGTCAGGTGTGGGGCGAGAACGTCCTGCCGCGCTCAACCGCGGCGGTAGCGCTTGTTGAACTTCTCGATGCGACCGGCAGCGTCGACCAGCTTCTGGGTGCCGGTGAAGAACGGGTGCGAAGCGCTGGAGATGTCGAGGTACACCAGCGGGTACTCGTTGCCGTCCTTCCACTTGATCTTCTTGTCGGAGCCCAAGGTGGAGCGGGTCAGCAGCTCGAAGTTCGCACCCTCGTCGCGAAAGACGACGAGGTGATAGCGAGGATGGATACCCTCTTGCACGGTAGTTCCTCTACGGCCGGACCGAGCCGGCGTTCACATGTTCGGGTGGATCCAGGACGCGGTCGTCGGGGATCGAGATGATCGGATCGACGCGCCGGGGCAAAGCTCGCGCGGGAGCCCTCCGGCCGGTCCGGAAGACGGAACAGGATGCCGTCTGGCGCGCGGGGGTCAAGGGGCCGCGGGGAGCTTTTCCTCGTGGCCACCGGAGCGAACGGCCCTTGAGCCCGAGCTCTCGAGCTTGCAGAAGGAGGGCATGGCCGATCCGCGACACCTCCTGCTCGCCCGCGCCGGTGCCGACGCGCTGCGCTCTCTCTCGAGCGGGCTCTGGCGCCACCGAGCCGATCTCTCTGGCGCCGACCTCCGCGGAGCGGTGCTGCGCGGCGCGGAGCTGCCCTTCGCGGACCTCCGCGGCGCCGACCTCCGCTGGGCCGATCTGCGCGAAGCCGACTTGCGCTGGGCCGACCTCGAAGGCGCCGATCTGCGCGAAGCCCGGCTCGACGGGGCTCGCGCCGAGGGGGCGCTCTTCGTCAGCGCGGATCTCTCGGGCGCCTCGCTCCTGAAGGCGCTCTGCCAGCTCGCCGACCTCCGCGGGGCGAAGCTCGCAGGGGCCCGGCTGGCCGGCGCGGACCTCAGCGATGCCGATCTCAGCGGCGCGAGCTTCCTCGGCGGCTGAACGCCATCCGCGGCGGAGTCCGCGCTAGCCGGAGCGCTGCTCGAGAGCTTCACCGCAGGGCTCGGCCTTCGTGCGCGGGTCCTCGCCGCAGGTCTCGCAGAGCGGACCGCTCCCGGTCCGATCGGCCAGCGCGCTGAGCCCGCCGCAACTCCCCTTCAGCGGCTTTCGCGCGAAGAGGACGCCGACGGCCATCAGGAGCGTGAACGCGGCGAAGAAGAGCAGGGTGGCGAGGAAGGTACCCATGGGAAGGCAATCCTGATCGAAGGAGCTCCGCGCGGGCACTGCACAGGGTAGGTGCCCGGCACCTTTGCTGTGCAGCGGGAGGGTCAGGGGCGGCCCCGGCCGAAGCGATGATAGGCCGACGTCGGCTTCTCTTCGAAGCCTCCCTGCGCGTCCGGAAGGAGGAAGAGGGCGGCGATCTGCTCGCGCTCGGCGACTTCGAAGCCCCGATCCGCGCCGAGGGCCATCAGCGCCGTGGCCCAGGCATCGGCCTCGGCGCAGGTCGAGGCGAACACGCTCACCGAGGCCGGTGCGCTCGCGGCGGGGCGACCCGTGCGGGGATCGAGGGTGTGCGCGTAGCGCTGTCCGCCGGACTCGAAGAAATTCCGGTAGTTGCCCGAGGTCGCGACCGCGGCGTCGCGCAGCTCGACCAAGCGCTGCAGGGCGCGCTCGCCCGAGCTCGGGCGCTCGATGCCGAGGCGCCAAGGCTGCCCCTTCGTCTTCTCGCCGCGCGTGCGGACCTCGCCGCCGATCTCCACGAACCAGGCGCTGAACCCGCTCGAGTCGAGCCGCGCCGCGAGGCGATCCACCCCGTGCCCCTTCGCGATGGAGGAGAGATCTACCTTCAAGCCGCCGACGCTCTTCTTCAGCGCGGGCGGATCGGTCCGCACCTCGAGCTTCGCTTGCCCGACGACGGCGAGCACCGCGGTGATCTCGGCATCGCTCGGCACGGTCGTCCTACCCTTGTTCGGCCCGGGCCCGAAGCCCCAGAGCTCGACCAAGGGAGCTACGGTGACGTCGTAGAGTCCATCGCTCTTGGCACCGACTTGGAGCGCCTGCGCGCAGATCTGCGCCAACGGCGCGGAGACCGGCTGCCAGTCCGTGGAGGTCGAGGCGTTGAAGCGCGCGAGCTCCGAGGTCTCGAGATAGGTCGACATCTCGTCGTTCACTCGAACCAGCTCGGCCTTCAGCGCGGTCTGCAGCGCGACGAGCTCGGCTTCCGCCATGTGGCGTCCCGCTTCGAGCGCGAGCTGCACGCTCCACGTGGTCCCCATGCTCTCGCCGCGCAGGAGCAGGAGCTCTTGCTCGGGGCCCGAGCAGCTCGCGAGCAGCAAGGCGAGGAGCGCTGTGGCTGCGGCGCCTCGACGCAGATGCTGATGTGCGGTGGAAAGCACGCGATCGATCGCGCGGCCAGGGCCGCGCGATCGATCGGGCGTGAGATGACCGACGCTCTGGTTAGCTGCCGAAGTCATCGAAGGCGATGTTGTCCTTCTCGACGCCGAGGGAGTCGAGCATCTTGAAGCAGGCCTGCAGCATCATGGGCGGGCCGCAGAGGTAGTACTCGATGTCCTCGGGCGCCGGGTGGTTCTTCAGGTAGTTCTCGAAGAGCACCTGGTGGATGAAGCCCTTGTAGCCGGTCCAGTTGTCCTCCGGCAGCGGCTCCGAGAGCGCGATGTTGTACTTGAAGTTCGGGAACTCCGCCTCGATGCCGCGGAAGTGCTCGGTATAGAAGAGCTCGCGCAGAGAGCGCCCGCCGTACCAGTAGGAGACCTTGCGGTTCGACTTGCGGTTCTTGAAGAGCTCGAAGATGTGCGAGCGGAGGGGGGCCATGCCGGCGCCGCCGCCGATGTAGATCATCTCGTTCTGCGTGTCCTTGATGAAGAACTCGCCGTAGGGACCCGAGATCGTGACCTTGTCGCCCTTCTTCAGGTTGAAGATGAAGGAGGACATCTTGCCGGGCTCGACGTCGGGGAGGCGCGGCGGGGGCGTCGCCACGCGGACATTCAGCATGATGATGCCCTTCTCGCCCGGGTAGTTCGCCATCGAGTAGGCGCGGATCACCTGCTCGTCGGTGGTCGACTTGTAGCGCCAGAGGTTGAACTTGTCCCAGTCGTCGCGGAAGCGCTGCGGGACCTCGAAATTCTTGTACTCGACGCTGCCGGGCGGGCGCTCGATCTGGATGTAGCCGCCAGCCTTGAAGTCGACCGCTTCCCCCGTGGGCAGCTCGAGCACGAGCTCCTTGATGAAGGTCGCGACGTTGTCGTTCGAGCGGACGGTGCAGTTCCACTTGCGGGAGTCGAAGGCCTCGTGGGGCACCTCGATCTTCATGTTCTGCTTCACCGCCACCTGGCAGGAGAGGCGGAGGCCGCAGGCCGCGTCGCGTTTGTTGATGTGGTTCAGCTCGGTGGGGAGGATGTCGCCTCCACCCTCGAAGACCTTCACCTTGCACTGTGCGCAGGTGCCGCCGCCGCCGCAGGCCGAGGAGACGAAGATGCCCTGGTCCGCGAGGACGTTCAGGAGCTTCCCGCCGGCCGAGACCTCCACGGTCTTCTGATCGTTGATCAGGATCTTGACCGGGCCGCTCGCCACGAGCTTCGTGCGCGCTGCCAGGATCATCACCACGAGCGCCAGCACCACGACGGTGAACATCGCGACGCCGACGAAGATGTCGAAGATCATCTGAGTCCAGTCCTCACAATCGCCCCAGCACCACCTGGCGCTGGATCTACACGCGCTCCAACACCGTCAGGTGTTGGGCCCAGCTACGCGCTCCAACACCGTCAGGTGTTGGGCCCAGCTACGCGCTCCAACACCGTCAGGTGTTGGGCCCAGCTACGCGCTCCAACACCGTCAGGTGTTGGGCCCAGCTATCACAGACTAATGCCGCCGAAGAGCATGAAGGCCAGCGCCATCAGGCCCGCGGTGATGAAGGTGATGCCGAGGCCCTTCAGGCCGTCCGGCACGTCGCTGTACTTCAGCTTCTCGCGCACGCCCGCCAGGGCCACGATCGCGAGCGCCCAGCCTGCGCCGGAGCCCACGCCGTAGACCACGCTCTCGCCGAAGCTGTAGTCGCGCTCGACCATGAGCAGCGTGCCGCCCAGGATCGCGCAGTTCACGGTGATGAGCGGGAGGAAGATCCCGAGCGCGTTGTAGAGCGTCGGCACGTAGCGATCGAGGCCCATCTCCAGGATCTGGACGATCGCCGCGACGATGCCGATGTAGGTGATGAGACCCAGGAAGGTGAGATCCGACTTCTCCAGGCCCATCCAGGCCAGCGCGCCCGGCTTCAGGAGGTGGTTGAAGACCAGGTTGTTCGCTGGGACGGTGATCG
This sequence comes from Planctomycetota bacterium, assembly GCA_016719295.1. Classification (GTDB taxonomy): domain Bacteria; phylum Planctomycetota; class UBA1135; order UBA1135; family JADKAF01; genus JADKAF01. The sequence goes on along the minus strand of JADKAF010000001.1, from coordinate 1,692,383 downwards.
CCTGCACGAAGGTGACGGCGATGCCGAGCGAGAGCGCGGTCTCCACCTTCTTCGACACGGCGAGGAAGGTGCACATCCCGAGGAAGAAGGAGAGGGCCATGTTCTCGATGAAGACCGACTTCACGAAGAGGCCCAGGTAGTGCTCGAGCATCGGGCTAGCCCTCCTTCTCGACCTGGTTCGGGTACACGGTGCGCACGATCCAGATGAAGATCGCGATCAGGAAGAAGGCGCTCGGCGGCATCAGCATGAGGCCGTTCGGCACGTACCAGCCGCCCTCGGTGGCGGGTTGCAGGATCGAGTAGCCGAAGAGCTTGCCGGACCCGGTGAGCTCGCGGACCACGGCGACCGAGATCAGCACCGCGCTGTAGCCGAGGGTGTTGCCGATGCCGTCCAGGAAGGACAGGCCGACCGGGTTCTTCATCGCGAAGGCCTCGGCGCGTCCCATCACGATGCAGTTGGTGATGATCAGGCCGACGAACACCGACATGCTCTTGTAGATGTCGTAGACGAAGGCCTTCAGCACCTGCTCGATCACGATGACGAGCGAGGCGATCACGGTCATCTGGACGATGATGCGGATGCTGCTCGGGATGTGGGCTCGGATCGCCGCGACGGAGGCGTTGGAGAGCGCCACGGTGATGATCACCGAGATGCACATGACCAGCGTCGGCGCCATCTTCGAGGTCACCGCGAGCGCGGAGCAGATCCCGAGGACCTGCAGGGCGATCGGGTTGTTGCGGAAGATCGGCTGGACCAGGACTTCTTTGGTGTGCTTATCCACGTCGTGCCCCCTGCTCGCGGAGCTTCTGGAGGAACGGGCCGTAGCCTTCGGGGCCCATCCAGTACTCGATGGTTCCGTTCACGCCGTTGGTCGTGATCGTCGCGCCGCTCAGGCCATCGGCCTGCTGCTTCGCCTTGGCTGAGCCCGGTTGGACGCGCCCTTTCAGGATCTTGAAGTCGTAGTTGCTCTGCTCGTCGAAGAGCTGCTTGCCCGGCCACTGCGCGCGCCAGAGCGGATTGTCGACTTCGCCGCCGAGGCCCGGGGTCTCGGCGTGCTTGTAGAAGACGAGGTTCTTCACCGTGCGGAGGTCGGACTCGAGCGCCAGGAACGCGTACATCGTCGACCAGAGGCCCTTGCCGTGGATCGGCAGGACCACGGTCTCGACCCCGCCGCTCGCGCTGCGCTTCACGTAGACCTTCATCCGCGTCGCGTGCGAGCGAATGCCGACCTTCGCGAGCTTCGCCGCGGGGACGTTGAACGTCGTCGCCGCGACCTTCTCCGCTTCGGCGGGATCGAAGGTCTTGGGATCGATGCCCTGCGCCACCTCCCCGGTCTTCAGCTCGATGACCGAGGTCTCCATCTCCGCGAAAAGCTGGTCCAGGTCGTAGGTGCCGCTCTCGGGGAGCATCCCCGCCGCGCTGAGGATGTTGCGCTTGATCTCCTTCACCGCGTTCTCTTCCTGGAGCGGGCGGAGACCGAGCGCCGCCGTCGATACCAGGACGGAACAGACGACGCAGAGCGCCGTGGCTACGAAGAGGACCTTGCCAGTGCGCTCATTGGACATGACGCAGCATCCTCCGCTTGATGTTGGCCTTGATCACGAAGTGATCGATGGTGGGTGCGAAGACGTTTCCGAAGAGGATCGCGAGCATCACGCCCTCGGGGAACGCCGGGTTCACGACGCGGATCAAGATCGTCATCACCCCGATGAGGCCGCCGTAGAACCAGCGCCCGCGATCGGTCATCGAAGCGGACACCGGATCGGTGGCCATGAAGACCAGGCCGAAGGCGAAGCCGCCGGAGACGAGGTGCCAGTGCGGCGGCATGCCGAACATCGGGTTCGTGGAGCTTCCCATCGCGGAGAAGAGCGAGGAGAGCGCTAGGGCGCCGATGAGCATGCCCGCCATCACGCGCCAGGATCCGACCCCCGTGAGGATCAGGAAGATCGCGCCCAAGATGCAGGCAAAGGTCGAGGTCTCGCCCATCGAGCCCTGGATCGTGCCCCAGAAGGCGGCGCTCCAGCTGACCCCGGTGTCCGCGACGGCCTGCATGCCGCCCAGCTTCGCCGCGCCGAGCACGGTCGCGCCGGTGAAGCCATCGACCGCCGTCCACACCGCGTCACCGCTGATCTGGATCGGATAGGCGAAGTACAGGAACGCGCGCGCGGTGAGCGCCGGGTTCAGGAAGTTCTTGCCGGTACCACCGAACACTTCCTTGCCGAAGACCACGCCGAAGGCGATGCCCACGGCGACCTGCCAGAGCGGGATGGTCGGCGGCAGCGTCAGCGGGAAGAGCATCCCGGTGACGAGGAAGCCTCGTTGATCTCGTGCCCGCGGATCGTGGAGAAGATCATCTCGCACGTGCCGCCCACCAGGTTGCAGACCACGAAGATCGGGACGAAGTAGAGCGCGCCGTGCAAGGCGCAGGCGAAGAGGCTGTCGGGCGAGAAGCCGACGCCGAGCGCGTCGATCAGCGAGCCGCGCCAGCCCTCCGGCACCGCGATGCCCAACTTGGCGAGCGCCAAGTTGGCCTGCAGGCCGGTGTTGTACATCGCCATCAGGATGCACGGGATCAGGGCCCAGACGACCGTGATCATCATGCGTTTCAGGTCGATGCCGTCGCGCACATGCGTCGGACCGGTGGTCACCGTGTCCGGTGTGTAGGCGAAGGTGTCGAGGGCCTCGTAGACCGGGTAGTACTTCTCCAGCTTGCCGCCCTTGTGGAACGGCTTACCCAGCTTGTCGAGGACGTTGCGCAGGGCTTTCATCCGTGCCTAGCCGTCCTTCTCGATGGTGTTCAAGCATGTGCGCAGCAGCGGCGCGTAGTCGGTCTTGCCCGGGCACACATAGCTCAGGAGGCCGAGGTCCTCCTCGGCGAGCTCCAGAGCTCCCAGCGCCTGGGCCAAGTCGGTGTCGTTGGTCACCAGCGCGCGCAGGAGCTGCGTCGGCAGGATGTCGAGCGGCATCACGCTCTCGAAGCTGCCGATCGGCACCATGGCGCGCGGGCTTCCGTTGGTGTTCGTGGTGAACGCGAAGAGCTTCTTGCCGCGCTGCAGAGCCGAGGCGTACACGTTCTTCACCGAGAACTTGTCGCCGCCTGGCATGTGCCAGCCGAGGAACTCGCGGTCGCGGCCTTCGCGCAGGATCGAGACCTGCAGCGCGTGGCGCGAGAGGAACCCGCTCAGAGCCTCGTCCTGCTCCGTGAGCGCCCGACCTTGCAGCACCGAGCCCACGATACGGCGCACTTCGCCGGCGTTCGGGGCGACTTCGCTCGAGAGCAGCTCGCTCAGGTTCGCGCCGAGGCGAGTGCGCACGAGCCGCGGCTTCGCGGCGGCGGGCCCGGCGATCGAGAGGACTCGCGTCGGATCGACCTTGCCGCTGCGCGCCAGGCGCCCGATCGCGAGCGCGTCCTGATAGTCGAGGTGCCAGACGGAGGACTGCGGGCCGGCCGGGCGGAGGAAGTGGATGTGAGTGCCGACGAGGCCGGCGGGGTGCGGGCCTGCGAAGCTCGCGTGCTTCACCGCGTCGAGGTCGATTCCGGGGATCGCCGCGTTCGGCGCCGTGCAGAGGTAGGTCTGCCCGGGGCAGAGCGAAGCGACGACGCGCAAGCCGGCGATGAAGTCGGCGTCTTGCCCGCGCAGCACCACCGCGGGATCGGCCGCCAGCGGGTTGGTGTCCATCGCGTTGACGAAGATGGCCTTCGGCTCCGCGCTGATCGGGGGGATGCGCGAGAAGGGCCGCGTGCGGAAGCTGGTCCAGAGCCCCGAGCTCGAGAGGACCTCGCGCACCTTGGCGGCGTTGGGCTTCGGAGCGTCTAGCTTCTCGAACGAGACCGCCTCGTCGCCGTCGATGCGGATCACGACCGAGACCAGCACGCGCTTCTCGCCGCGATGTACCGCGACGACCTCTCCGCCGGCGGGCGAGGTGAAATGGACACCCTCGCGCTGCTTGTCCGAGAAGAGGATCTGCCCGAGCTTCACGCGCTCGCCGGCCTGCACCGCCATCGTCGGCTTCAGGCCCGTGGAATCGGCCCCGAGGAGCGCGACCGTTCGCACGGCGGCTCCGACCTCGATCTCCTGGCGCGGCGCGCCTTGGATGGGCAAGTCGAGGCCCTTCTTCAACTCAAAGCGCAACACGGCGTTCCCCTTCCGAAGGACGCGCGAAGCGCGAGCGCCGCGCGCGTGCCACCAGCTCGCGGAAGTGCGCCGCCGACCATCGCGCGCACCTCGCGAACACCATCGCCGGGGCGGCGGTAGAGCCGCTTTCCCGAAAAATGAACGGGGGATGATAGCGATCGGGAGCGCGCGACTGAAGATCCGGGACGGATTGCCGCAGCTCGCCGGATGCGGTGCGCTTCAACGCTCCAAGACCTCGGTCCACGCGCGGATCGCGTGGTCGGCGAGCGCGCGGTGAGGGAACGCGCCGCTGCCGTCGAGGTAGAGGGTCCGCACACCCGCCGCGCGGCCGGCCTCGAGATCGAAGACGAAGTCGCCTGCCATCACCGCCTCCTCGGGGCGCGCGCCCCAGAGCGTGAGCAGTCGAATCACTCCATCTGGCGATGGTTTTGCGGCGGCAGCTTCGCGGCCGAGCACTTCGCTCGGGTCGAAGAAGGCTCCCAGGCCGCAGGCTTCGAGCGTGAGCCAGGCGTTCTGCCAGGTGTTCCGCGTGAGCACGCCGCGCCGAGCACCGCGCTTCCCGAGCTCGATCAGCAGCTCGGCGGCGCCCGGCTGCGCCGTCGCCTCGTGGGCGTGCCGGCGCTCCCAGAGCTCCAGCCGGCGATGTCGTTCGGCGGCGAGCTCGGCGGGGAGCTCGGCCAAGGCTTCGAGGATGCCGAGGCCGGGGGGGAGCTCGAGCTCCTCGCGCAGCTCCTCGAAGTCGTGGGTCGGCACCGTGAGGGTGCCGTCGAGATCGAAGATCCAGAACCGCAGATCGAGCAAGTCCATCGTGGGTGGCGTGTGCATGCGCTGCTCGTTCGCCGGACGCGGGCGCCGCAGGATGCATCCGGCCTCTTTCGCGAGATCGAAGCCGTCGGCCATGATGACCTGAGGAGGCCTTCGCGGCGCTGGCCTCCGCACCGTCTCCCGCGTCCATACCACCTCGAGGTCCAGATTCGGATATGAACTCTCGCGGACGATTCGCCGCCGAGCTGCTCACGGCGACGCCTCGCGCGCTCGCGGCCGCCGCCGTGGAGCGCCAGATGGCCGAAGCTCAGAGCTCCGTCGAGTGCTTCGGCGCGGATGCTTTCACGCGTGTCCTCGAGGACACGGAGCTCCGCCTGCGCTATCTCGCGGAGGCCGTGGCCGTGGGGCGGCCCGCGCTCTTCGATGACCACGTGCGCTGGGCGATCGAGGCGCATCTGGGGCGCGACATCCCGACCAGCTATCTCCAGGAGAACCTGGCAGCTCTCGAGTATGTCTGCCGCGAGCACCTCCCGACGGACGCCTTCGCCTGCGTCGAGCCGGTGCTGCGCGCGGGCCGAGCGCGCGCGAGCGAAGGTGCTCCGCCGACCAGCTCGGTGCTGAGCGGCACGGCGCTCGAGATCAAGCTCGCGCGGCAGTTCTTGGTCGCGGTGCTGGAAGGCGACGGCGAGCGCGCCTTGGACCTCGTGCTCGCGCCCGCGCGCTCTGGGGCGATGCCGCCTGGGCGTCTCGCCGAAGCCGTGATCGGACGCGCGCTCGAGGAGATCGGTCGCCTCTGGCAGATCGGCGACGCCTCCGTCGCCGACGAGCACCTCTGCTCCCGCGTCGCGGAGCGCGCCCTCGCGGCGCTCGCCGCGATCGGGGCCCGCTCTCCGCGGACCGGCTTGCGCGTCGCCACGCTCTCGGTGGGCGGTGAGCTGCACGACATCGGCATACGCCTCGTCGCCGATGCTTTCGCCGCCGCCGGCTGGCAAGTCCTGCATCTCGGCGCCAACATGCCCGGCGAGCACTTGATGCAGGCGATGCGCGACCCGGGAATCGACCTCCTCGCCGTCGCGACCACGCTGAGCCTGCACCTGCGCAACACCTCGCGCCTGATCGAGCTCGTGCGCCTCGACGCCGAGTTCGACCACGTGCCGATCTTGGTCGGAGGCGCGCCTTTCCGCATCGCACCGGACCTCTGGCGCGAGATGGGCGCCGATGGCACCGCGAGCACCGCCGAAGAAGCTGTCGCTACGGGTACGCGCCTGGTCGAAGAGCGCCGCAACCGCGTCTTGCGTCCGAGCTGACCCTCTCTCCGGAGCGCGCGCCGTCGGGCCCCGCGCGACCTCTCGTCGGTCTGCGATCGCAGAGGACTGCGATCTCAGAGCCGCGGGCGCGGTAAGAGCCGCGCGATCCGCTTGCGCCGCAGCGCGCGAGAGAGCTGCCCGAGGCGCTTCGCGAGGCGCTCGTCGAGGCCGCGCTCGGCGAGCTCGGAGCAGGTGCCTTTCCAGTGCTGCACCGCGGATTCCGCATCGAGGTCTCGTGCGAGCGTGCGCAGGAGCTCCACTTGCACGGCCGCGTCGTTGCGCGAGCCCAGCTCTTCCTGCACGCGGCGCAGAGCGCGCAAGAGGCGCTCCGCTCTCTTGCCGCGCAGCAGCTCGCCGAAGGACTCGAGGACGTAGCGGAGCTTCTTCGCCGCGATGCGCAGCTCGTGCAGCTCCTGCACCGTCGCGGGTGCTGCGAGCGCGCGGATCGCGCGGCGCAGCTTGCGCGCTCGGGTGGAGAGGCGCTCGTGGACGAGCGGTGCCAGCGGAGTGCTGGCCAGGGGCGAGAGGCGCTCGGGAGTGCGGGCGAGCAGCGCGTCCCAGCGATCGAAGAAGCGCTGCGCGCGCCGGCTCTCCGCAACGGCACGCAGCTCTTCGCGCGCCGCGCGGCACGCCGCATCGACGGTCTCGAGCGTGCGCGGCGCGACCTCCGGCAAGGCCGTGATCTGGAGGCGCAGCACGTCGAGGTCGCGCGCGCGGCCGCTCGCGCTCTGCAGCCAAGCGAACTCGCGGGCGAAACGCGCGCCGCTGCGCGCGGGGAGCACCGGGCGGAAGTTCGAGAGTAGCGCGCGCGTGCGCCGCAGGGCGATGCGCATCTGGTGGAGCGCGTCGGGATCGCCGGAGGTGATCGCGGTCGGAAGGGTTCGCCGGAGCGCCGCGCGCTCCTCGCGCAGCGCGTCGAGCAGCGCGGCTCCCGCGGGGCGCGCTCCGGCGGCGCGGCGATCGATCGACGGCGTCGCGCGGCGCATCGCCGCCTCGAGCTCGTCCTCGGCGATCGGGCGATAGCCGTGTTCGGAGGCGACGATCTCGACCCGGCGCAGCACTTCGGCACCCGCACCCGGATGCACGACGAGCACGGCGGGCAAGCGCTGCGTGGAGCTGCCGCGCCGCACTCGGCGCTCCTCGAAGAGCAGCTCGTCCTTGCCCGGCCCGTTCTCGAGCGCGGCGAAGCGCAGGCGCCAATCCACGACCGCGAGCACCTCGAGCGCGGCGTCCTCGGGTGCGGCGCGCAGCGCGCAGCGCCGCAGCGCGCTCGGGAGCACGCCGACGCGGCGGGGGAGCTCCGGGATCGGCTCGTGCCGCGGTCGCTTGCCGCGGCGCGCCAGGTGGAACAGCACCAGCCCCGAGCCCTGCCGGCTGGCCCACAAGCGCTCACCGCGCGCGGTGAGCCGGCGCTCCGGAGTGTCGAGATAGATGCGCCGTCCTTCGCCTCGACCCGCATCGCGCAGCCCGAATTGACGGTCGAGCTCGGCGAGCAGACCGCCGGAGCTGCCCGAAGGGCCGATCAATGCAGGGGAGTTGGGGGCGGGCACGACGGGGGATGAGAGCTGGGAGCCGCGCGGATTCTAACCGGCGCTCGATTGCACGCCCGGCTAGGGTCGCCAGACTCTGCGCTCTTCGCCGCGATCCGGCGCGGCGAGCGAACGCGAGGCGAACCCGAGCTCCATGTCCGCCCTTTCCTCCACGGAGATCCCGCGCCTCGGCCCGGCGCGCTACGACTCTCCTTTCTTCGCGCGCCTCGGCGAGCGCGCCGAGCGCTACTTCCACGACGAGACGCGGCGCATGCTCTTCGACGACGAGCTCCCGCTCGTCGGCAGCGGCGAGCAGACCACGCTCGAGCTAGCAGGTCCGCGCCGCCGCATCTACTTCGAGCCCCAGCGCGCGAGCGCCGCGATCCTCTGCTCGGGAGGTCTCTGCCCCGGCCTGAACGACGTCATCCACGGCTTGGTGCAGGTGCTGCGCGGGCGCTACGGCCTGCGCCGCGTGCTCGGGATCCGCTACGGCTACGACGGACTCCAGCGCGGCGTTCCGCCGATCGCGCTCTACGAGGCGCAGCTGAGCCGCGTGCACGAGCAAGGCGGCTGCTTCCTCGGCACCGCGCGCTGCAAGCTCGATATCGAAGCCTGCGTCGCTCGCCTCATCGCGGAAGAGGTCGACCTCCTCTTCGCGATCGGCGGCGATGGCTCGATGCGCGGCGCGATCGCGATCGCGGACGAGCTCGCGCGGCGCGGCCGGGCGCTCTCCGTCGTCGGCGTGCCGAAGACGATCGACAACGACCTGCAGGTGATCGACCAGAGCTTCGGCTTCGACACGGCGTTCTCCACCGCGATGCGCGTCATCCGTTCCGCGCACGCCGAGGCCTTCTCGGCGCCGCGCGGCGTGGGGCTGGTCAAGCTGATGGGCCGTCACTCGGGCTTCATCGCGTGCTGGGCGACGCTGGCCTCGAGCGACGTCAGCTTCTGCTTGATCCCCGAAGTGCGCTTCTCGCTCGGGCGCGAAGGGGAGCGCGGCCTGCTGCCGGCGCTCATGCGCCGGCTGGAGGAGAAGGACCACGCCGTGGTGGTGGTCGCGGAGGGCGCGGGCCAGGAGCACTTCGATCCCGCGGCCCTCGGGCGCGACCCCTCCGGCAATCAGAAGCTCGGCGACATCGGCCGCTTCCTCGCGCGCGAGATCGAGGAGCACTTCACGCGCCGCGGCGAGCCCGTGGTGCTCAAGTACATCGATCCCAGCTACATCTTGCGCAGCGTGCCGGCGAACGCGACCGACAGCGCCTACTGCCTGCGCCTCGCGCAGCACGCCGCGCACGGCGCGATGGCGGGGCTCACGCGCTTCGTCGTCGGCCAGCGCCACGGCCGCTTCGTCTACCTGCCCATGGAGCTCGTCGTGAAGGGGCGCCGGCAGGTGGATCCCGATGGCGACCTCTGGCTCAGCGTTCTGGAGTCCACCGGGCAGCCTTCCTTGGTCTGAAGAGGAGATCGTCGGAGATGAGCAAGACGCGCGAGAAGCTGATCGCCAAGCTGGCGTTGCGCCCCGGCCGCAGGCCGCGCCTCGCGCGCATCGATCCCGACGGCGAGCTCACGCCCGATCTCGCGGAGCTCGCCGAGGACGAGCTGAAGGAGCATGCGCGAGAAGTGCTCGCGCACTACCTCGAGCGGCTCGCCGAGGCGCAGGAGGAGCTCTGGGCCAACGATCGCCGTTCCGTGCTGGTCGTCCTGCAGGCGATGGACGCCGCGGGCAAGGACGGGACGATCAAGCACGTGATGTCGGGAGTGAACCCGCAGGGCTGTCAGGTGCACTCCTTCAAGAAGCCCTCCGCGGAGGAGCTCGATCACGACTTCCTCTGGCGCTACGTGAAGGCGCTGCCGGAGCGCGGGCGCATCGGCATCTTCAATCGCTCCTACTACGAGGATGTCCTCGTCGTGAAGGTGCACCCGGAGCTCCTGGAGACCGGCAAGCTGCCCGAGGGCAAGCGCGGCAAGGCCTTCTGGCGCGCGCGCTACGAAGCGATCAACGCGATGGAGAAGCACTTGGTCGAGAGCGGCACGCTCGTGCTCAAGTTCTTCCTCCACATCTCGAAGGAGGAGCAGCGTCGGCGCTTGCTCGATCGCCTGGAGGATCCCTCGAAGCACTGGAAGTTCTCGGCCGCGGACGTCGTGGAGCGCGGCTACTGGGACCAGTATCAGGCGGCCTACGAAGACGCGTTCGAGGCCACGAGCACGCCGTGGGCTCCTTGGCATGTGATCCCCGCCAATCGCAAGTACGTCGCCCGCAACTTGGTCGCGGCTCTCATCACGCGCGCCATCGAAGGCCTCGAGCTGGGTTGGCCGAAGGTCTCGGAGGCCGCGGAGGAGGAGCTCCGCGCCGCGCGCGAGCAGCTCCTCGCCGAGGATTCGAGCTCGGGTGGCGCGCGCGCGCGGAAGGCGAAGCAGAAGCGCAAGGCGCAACGGAGCACGAAGGAACGACGTCGGGACGAGCGCTGAGGCGCTCCGAGGGGACTCGAGCTCCATGCGCCAGCGTCTCTTCTTCTGGGGCGGTCCACTCGCTGCCGCGCTGATCGCGTTCGCGCTGCCGATCGAAGCGCTGAGCGACGCGGGGCGCGCCACCTTGGCGCTCATGGCGTGGATGGCGCTCTGGTGGATCAGCGAAGCGGTCGATCTGCACGCCACCGCCCTGCTGCCCCTCGTCGTGCTCCCGCTCGGCGGTGCTTCGACCTTCGCCGAAGCCGCGGCGCCCTACGCCGAGCGCATCGTGTTCCTCTTCCTCGGTGGCTTCCTGCTCGCGCAGGCCATGCAGCGCTGGGAGCTCGATCGACGCTTCGCGCTGCGCACCTTGGAGCGCGTCGGCACGCGCCCGACGCGCATTCTGCTCGGGCTGATGCTGGCGACGGGGGCGATCTCCGCCTTCGTATCGAACACGGCCACCGCGGCGATGATGCTGCCGATCGCGCTCGGCGTCGCGCGCTGGGCCGAGCAGGCGCGCGCGAGCCGCGCGGCGATCTCGGAGCGCGAGTTCCGCGACTTCCGCGTGGCCCTGATGCTCGGCGTCGCCTACGCCTCGACCATCGGCGGCTTCACGACCCTCGTCGGCTCACCTCCGAATGGCATCCTCGCGCAGTTCTGTCGCACGAGCCTCGGCCGCGAGCTCAGCTTCGTCTCGTGGCTGTGGGTCGGCGTGCCCTGCGCGTTGGTGCTGCTGCCCGCGGCATGGTGGTTGCTCGCCCATCGGCTCTTCCGCTTGCCGCGGGTCGAGCTCGGCGCGGGAGCCGAGAGCCTGCGCGCGGAGCTCGCGGCGATGGGACCGATGACCCCAGCGGCGCGACGCACGATCGCGGTCTTCGCCGCGACGGTGGGCCTCTGGCTCTTCCAACCGCTGCTCCCCTCCGGGATCACGCGCCTCGGCGACGCTGGAGTCGCCATCGCCGCGGGGATCGCGCTCTTCGCCATCCCGAGCGGCGGCGCCAACGGCGACGCTCTGCTGCGTTGGCGCGATGCGGAGCGCATTCCCTGGGGTGTCCTGATCCTCTTCGGCGGGGGGCTTTCTCTCGCTGCCGCCGTGGAGCGCAACGGCGTCGCCGCTCTGCTCGGGCGTGCCGTGCAGGGCCTCGACGGTTTGCCGCCGCTGCTGCTCATCTTCTTGGTCGCGACCGCCGTCTCGTTCCTGACGGAGCTCGCCTCCAACGTCGCCGTGACCGCGACGCTCGTGCCGATCCTCGCGGCGATGGCGCCGGGGCTCGGCGTCGCCGAGGAGACCCTGATCCTCCCGGCGACGCTGGCCGCGAGCTGCGCATTCATGATGCCCGCAGGCACGCCGCCGAACGCGATCGTCTTCGCCTCGGGCCACCTCACGATCCCCCAGATGGCCCGGGCCGGCTTCTGGCTGAACTGGACAGCCGTGGTGGTTATCTCGCTGGTCTGCGGCGCGATGGCGGAGCGCGGCTTCGTGCTTGGCTAGCGGCCGCGCGGCCGCGCGGCCGGGAGGCCGCGCCTTCCCTGCCGGCGATGCGGAGTTCCTTCCTGCAGCTGCGCAGGAGCCTCCATGCTTCGATCTCTCCCTGCGCTCGTGCGCGGCGCGACCCGCGTCGCGCTCCTGGCGCTCGGCTGCCTGTGGATCTCGGGAGCCAGAGCGCAGTCGCTCGCGCTTCGGTCGCACCGCGATCTTCGCCGCCGAGCAGAGCTTCGGCGTCGTGCGCATCTTCGATGCCGATGGCCGCACGGGAGCGGTGGCGATGCGCCCTGGCTGGGGCCCCGCAGGCACGCCTGGCGGGGCCACCTGCCTCGCGCTCACGCGGCGCCTGCTCTGCTACGTGCCGATGGATTCGCGAACCTCGCTGCTCCAGCTCGAGAACGGCCGCATGCTGCGCGAAGCGCTCTCGACGCGCGCGCTGGCGCTCGCCGTCGTGCGTTGAACGCGCGGCGATTCAGCTCGGCTCGGGATCCACGCCGAGCGCATCGGCGACGCGATTGATGTAGGCGAAGTACGCGGCCACCTGCGCGGCGTCGTGCAACGCCGCGTCGCTGAAGCCCCGCGCGCGCAGCGACTCTACGTCCGCGCGGGTGCAGGCCGCGGGCGTGCGCGCGATCTTCTCGCACCACGCGAGCAGCGCGCGCTCGTCCTCGCTCCAGGTCGTGGCGCGCTCGTAGCCGGCCTCGATCTCGGCCGCCCGCTCCGGTTGCTCGACCTCGGCACGGAGGTCTTCCAGATGCGCGGCGATTCAGTAGTGGCAATCGTTGGCCTGGCTCACGACGACGGCGATCGCTTCCCGCAGCGCGCGAGAGAGCGGGGACGGTGCATGCATCGCCGCAGCGTAGAGGCCCATCGAGGCGCGGAGCGTCCCGGGGGAGAGGCTCATCAGTCGCACGATGTTCCAGACCTTGCCGGCGCTCGCCTCTCGCGCGTCGTAGAGCTGCTTCAAGGCGCCGGTGGCCTCAGCGGGTGCGATCGTTCGGATGTACGCCATGCGAGCTCCTCGAGAGATCGCCGCTATCCTGCGCTCGCGCGATGCGAGGCGAAAGCGGCGCGCAGTGCGTTCACCGGATCCCAGCGCGGACGATAGCCCAGCAGCTCGCGTGCTCGAGCGCACGAGAGCGTCCGCTCTTGCGTGGCGAAGCGCAGCAGGACGGGCTCGATCGCGCTCTCGTCGGCGCCGTCGATCGGCGTCCAGCGCGGGAGGCAACCGAGCTCCGCGGCGACGAGCTCCATCAGCTCGCGGTAGCGCAAGCGCTCCGGAGCGGCGAAGTGGAACGCACCCGCAGCGCGCTTCGCTTCCGCGAGCGCGCGGATACCCGCCGCGGCGTCGTTCACATGCACGAGCTCGATCGCGGCGCCGCCGTCCGGGAGGCGCGGCAGGCGATGGTGGAGCACCGCGCCCGCGAGCTGCTCGAGGAAGCGCGAGCGGCCGTTCCCGATCAAGGAGGGGAGCCGCGCGATCGCGAGCCGCTCACCGAGCGCTTTCTCCGCGGCTCGCTCGGCGGAGAGCTTGCTCGCGCCGTAGGGCTCCTCCGGCCCCAGCGCCTGCGCCTCGTCCGCGTCGCGGAAAGAGCCCGGCGCGTAGACCGCCGCCGTCGAGACGAAGACGAAGCGCGCCGCTCCCGCGCGGGCCGCGGCCGAAGCGAGGCGCTCCGTGCCGCGCGCATTCCCCGCCTCGAGCTCGGCCGGTGTGCCCTCGAGCACCGCGGCCGCATGGACCACGCCGCGCACGCCATCGAGGGCGCGCGCGAGGGCGCGCTCGTCTTCCAGCGTGGCGCGCACGAGCTCGTCACCGAGCGACGCACAGGCGCGGCGATGCTCCAGTACGCGGAGGCGCAGACCGGCGCTGCGGAGCTCGGCCGCGAGCGCACGGCCGAGCAGGCCAGAGGCGCCGGTGAGCAGCCACAGCTCGGCCGTGAGCGGAACTGCGCTTGGCGAGCCAAGCTGCGCCGTGCAAGCTGTCTCCGGGCTGCTGTGGCTATGCAACTCCTCACTCCTTCTGCCGCGCGCTCGCGCATCGCCTTCGTCGTTCCGGCCTGGACCCCCGAGGGCCAGCTCGCGGAGCAAGGCACGCCGTTTCGCTCGCTCACCGTGGCCTCGGCGCTCCACGGCGCGGGATACGAGCTGCTCTGGTTCGACCAGGCCGTGGATCTGCCCCACGCGGATCGCGTGCAGCGTTTCCTGCGCGAGCTCGCATCCTGCCGCCTGGCCGTGCTGTGGCTCAACGAACTCTATCCCGCGGTGCAGCTCCAGAACGTGCTCGAGCTCGCGCGCGCGATCCGCGCGCATGCGCCCCAGGTGCCGATCGCCGTCGGCGGCTCGGCGATCGCGCTGCTGCCGACCGAGTGGCTCCAGCGCACGCGCGGGTGGCCGATCGACTTCTACCTGAAGGACTACGGCGAGCACAGCGCGCCAGCGCTCGCGCGAGCGGTGCACGGCGAGCTCGAGCTCGGCGCCGTGCCCGGGCTCGTCACCGCGGAGCTCGCCGTGCCCCCGAGCAAGAGCGCGCGCCTCGGCGCGGAGCACTTCACGCTCTTCCGCGAGGTCGATCTCGCGCCGTACATCCAGCCTCACGGCGGCATCTTCGGGAACGGTGTCCCGACGCTGGCGTTCGCCTCGAGCCGCGGCTGCGCGAAAGGCTGCGCCTTCTGCTACTGGACCGGCTTCGCGCCCTCGCTGCTGCGCGCCGGTGAGATCGTCGAGCTCGTCGCGGACTTGCGCGCGAAGTACGGCGTGCGGCAGTTCCACATCGCCGAGCTCGACTTCTTCGCGGCGCGGGGCCGACCCCTCGAGCTCGCGCGCGCCTGGCGCGAGCGGCTCTCCGATTGCTCCTGGTTCGCCCTCGCTTCGCCGATCGACTGCACGCGCTACGGCGAAGCGGACTGGGACCTCCTCGCGAGCGGTGGGCTCGCGAAGCTCGAGCTCGGCACCGAGACGGGCTCCTCGCGCATGCTCGCGCGCATCGGCAAGCGCCATGCGCCGCGCTGGCCGCTCGAGCTCACGCGGCTGCTGCTGCGGCGCGGCATCGCCTCGATGCACAACTTCCTCTTCGGCTTGGTCGGCGAGCAGGCGGCGGATCGTCAGGAGAGCTTCGAGCTGATCCGGGATCTGCACGCGCTCGATCCGCGACGCGTGGGCTTCACCTTCCGCATCTTCCAGCCGGCGCCTGAGGTGCCCATGGGCGACGAGGCGATCTCCATGCTGGGCCGGAGCTTCCCGCGCGATCTGGACGAGGTGCTGAGCTATCGAGGAGCCTATGGCGCGAGCGACGAGCGCACGATGCCGTGGCTCACGGCGCGCGACGAGCGGCACGTGAAGGCCCTCGCGGAGTACTTCCTACCGATGGTGACGTCGCAGCGCCGCTTCGATCCGCGCTGGAAGCACTGGCTCTATCTCGGCCTGCGCCGCACCGCGCGTTGGCGCCTCGCGCGCGGACGCTTCGCGCTGCCGCTCGATCGCGCCCTCTTCCAACGCCTCTACGGCAGCGGCTGGCTCGATCGCACCTACGTCTCCTGAGGTCCGCGAGCGAGCCGCTCGTCCAGGCGCGCGCGCAACGCAGGCCACTCGTCCGCAACGATCGAGTACATCACCGTGTCGCGCACGTAGCCCTCGCGCACGATCATGTGTTGCCGCAGCACGCCTTCCTTCGTCGCGCCGAGGCGCTCGATCGCTCGCTGCGAGGCGAGGTTGCGCGCATCGGTCTTCATCTGCACTCGCAGCGCGCCGAGCGATTCGAACGCCTCCGCGAGCAGCAGCCGCTTCGCCGCCGTGTTGATCGCGCGGCGCCGCGCGGCCGGCGCGAGCCAGGTGTGCCCGATCTCGAGGCCGCGGTGTGCGGGGCGCACCTCGAAGAAGCGCGTGACCCCGACCAATCGCCCGCTCGGATGCTCGCGGATCCCGAAGAGCACGGCGTGTCGCTCGGACCAAGCTCCGGCGATGTATGCACGCGCATCCGCTGCATCGACGAGCGGTCCGCGCGACATGTAGTCCCAGCCGGACGGCTCGCAGGCGACGGAGGCGAGCTCCGGAGCGTCTTTCTCGCGCAACGGCGCGAGCGTCACGTACGACCCGTGAAGCTCCACCGGGCGCGGCTCGAGGGACGGCGCGCTCATCGGGTGCCGCGATCCGCGTGCTCCTCGACGTGCTCCTTGGCTTCCTCGGCGCGCGGGCGCGGGCGCGGGGCCAGCGACTCGAGCGCAGGAACGCGGAGGAACGAAGAGAGGGAAACTGGAGCGGGCGAAGGGACTCGAACCCTCGACATTCAGCATGGGAAGCTGACGCTCTACCAACTGAGCTACGCCCGCTCGCTGGGGCCGAGGTTCTACCGCTCCGCGCGGCCGCAGCGCAAGCGCGCGCTCGCTCCTCAGGCCTCCTCGGGGAAGAGCTCGAGCTGGCGCGGACGTGCGCGCACGCGCGGCGCCGTATCGATCATCTCCTCCGCGCTCCGATAGCCGAGGCGTCGGCACTGGAGCTCGAAGAGGTCCACCGTGGCCTGCCAGCGCGGGCCGGCACCTTCGAAGCGCTGCCCGAAGGCGTTGCGCCGGCGGCCTTGCGGCGCGCGCAGCGCCTCCAAGGCGCGGAGGATCTTCTCCGCACGCAGCGGCAGCGCCGCGCGGAGGCGCTCCTCGAAGACGGGCGCGACGTTGCCCGGCAAGCGCAGCAGCGCGGTGAAGGCACGCGTGGCGCCCGCTTCGCGCGCGCGCTCGAGCACTTCGGCGAGCTGGGCATCGCCGAGCCCGGGGATCAGCGGCGCTACCGCGACGCCGACGGGCACTCCCGCGGCCGCGAGGCGGCGGATCGTCTCCAGCCGTGCACGCGGCGTCGCCGCGTGCGGCTCCAAGGCCCGGGCGTCGTCCTCGTCGAGCAGCGGCAGGGAGACGAACACCACCGCGCCCGCGCGCTCCTCGAGCTCGGCGAGCAGCTCCGCGTCGCGCCGGACGAGCGCGCTCTTCGTGATGATCCCCACCGGATTCTCGAAGTCGCGCGCGAGCTCGAGGCAGGCGCGAGTGAGGCGGTAGCTGGCCTCCAGCGGCTGATAGGGATCGGTGACGCCGGAGAACGAGATCCGCTCGCGCTTCCAGCTCCGCCGCGTGAAGGCCGCTCGGAGCAGCGCGGGCGCGTTCGTCTTCACGAAGATCTTGGAGTCGAAGTCCGTGCCCGCGCCGAGGCCCAGGTGCTCGTGATAGGGGCGCGCGTAGCAATATGCGCAGGCGTGCTGGCAGCCGCGATAGGGGTTCAAGCTCCAGCGGAACGGCAGGTCCGGGGAGTCGTTGCGCGTGAGGATCGAGCGCGCGCGCTCCTCGTAGACCTCGAGCGAGACGGGCGGCGGGGGACCGAGGAGCTCCAGGTGCTCGTGGGCCCAGGGGTTCGGCGGGTTCGAGAGGCGACGAGGGAAGGCGAACATAAGCCTAACCTACGCCGAAGGGCCGCGATCTTCCAGCGCGCGCGTGGCGGGGTGGGGCGCCCTCGCTATCCTCTCCCGCCTCGAGCGTCCGGGATGCGACGCCGAGAGAAAAGGAACCATGCTGAAGCGCACCTGTTACGGCGGCGAGCTCCGCGAGTCTCGCATCGGATCGACGGTCGTCCTGAACGGCTGGGTGAACACGTACCGCGACCAGGGGAAGGGGCTCTTCTTCTTGGATCTCCGCGATCGAAGCGGGCTCGTGCAGGTGGTCTTCGATCTCGAAGGCGCCGATCCCGAGCTGGTCGAGCGCGCGCGCGGTCTGCGGCGCGAGGACGTGATCGGGGTGCGCGGCGTCGTGCGCGCGCGCGTCGCCGGTCCGAATCCCAAGCTCGAGACGGGGACAATCGAGGTCGCCGCGAGCGAGCTCGAGATCTTCTCGAAGAGCGCGCCGCCGCCGATCCTCCCGGACGACCACGAGGCCGAGAAGATCCAGGAGGAGAAGCGCCTGCGCTATCGCTACATCGATCTCCGGCGTCCTTCGATGCAGAAGATCCTGCGTACGCGCTTCGAGGTCACCCGCGCGGCGCGCACCTACTTCGCGGAGAACGGGTTCCTCGAGATCGAGACGCCGTTCCTCATCCGCTCGACGCCCGAAGGGGCACGCGACTTCGTGGTGCCCTCGCGCCTCTATCCGGGGAGCTGGTACGCGCTGCCGCAGAGTCCGCAGCTCTTCAAGCAGATCCTGATGGTCGCGGGCTGCGATCGCTACGTGCAGATCGTGCGCTGCTTCCGCGACGAGGATCCGCGCGCGGATCGCCAGGCGGAGTTCTCGCAGATCGACTTGGAGATGAGCTTCGTCGAGCGCGAGGACGTGATGGCCATGATGGGCGGCTTCGCGCAGCGCATCTGGAAGGCGATCCTCGGCTACGAGATCGGGGAGATTCCCCGCATGAGCTACGCCGACGCGATGGAGCGCTACGGCATCGATCGGCCGGACCTGCGCTTCGGGCTCGAGCTGCGCGATGTCTCCGCGCTGGCGAAGAAGACCGGCTTCGGTGTCTTCGAGCAGGCGCTCGCGAAGCCGCGCGGGGTGGTGAAGGCGATCGTCGTGCCCGGCGGCGCGGAGAAGCTGACGCGCAAGCAGACCGATGCGTACGCGGAGTTCGTGAAGGCCTTCGGCGCGGGTGGTCTGCCCACGGTGAAGTACGGCGCCGAGGGCTTCTCCACCGGCATCGCGAAGTTCCTGGAGCCGATCCAGGCCGAGCTCGTGAGCGAGCTCGGCTTGAAGCCTGGCGATCAGGTCTTCTTCGGCGCGGATTCGTGGCGGATCGTGACCAAGGCTCTCGGCGAGCTGCGCAACAAGCTCGGAGCCGACCTCGGCCTCACGAAGACCGGCGAGTGGAAGTTCCTCTGGGTCGTCGACTTCCCGATGTTCGAGCGCGACGAAGAGCGCCAGCGCTGGGTCGCGCTGCACCATCCCTTCACCGCGCCGCTGCCGGGTGAGGAAGGGAAGCTCGAGACGGATCCCGAGGGCTGCCTCTCCGCGGGCTACGACCTCGTCGTGAACGGCTCCGAGATCGCCGGCGGCTCGATCCGCATCCACCGCCAGGATGTGCAGCAGAAGGTCTTCGAGCTGATCGGGCTCACCGCGGAGCAGGCCCGATCGAAGTTCGGCTTCCTGCTCGACGCGCTGCAGTACGGAGCGCCGCCGCACGGCGGCATCGCCTTCGGCTTGGACCGCCTCGTCATGTGGCTCTGCGGCACGAACAACATCCGCGACGTGATCGCGTTCCCGAAGACGCAGACCGGCCAAGACCTGATGACCGAAGCTCCCTCCTCCATCGATCCCGAGCAGATGGAAGAGCTGCACGTCCGCAACACCGTCCCCACCCAACCGTGACTCCCCTCTCCGGGAGCTAGGAGATGGGGGCTGCTTGCCAGGTCGCCGTCGTCGGCGCGGGGCTGGTGGGGCTCGCGACGGCGCGGGCGCTGCAGATGCGCGGGCTGCGCGAGGTGGTGGTGCTGGAGGCCGAGGATGGCGTCGCGCGACACCAGACGGGGCATAACTCGGGGGTCATCCACTCGGGGATCTACTATCGGCCCGGCTCGCTGAAGGCGCGGCTCTGCGTCTCCGGACGGCGCTTGATGGAGGATCTCTGCACGCACCACGGCGTCGCGTGGCAGCGCCTCGGCAAGCTGATCGTGGCCCTCGACGACAGGGAGCTGCCGCGACTGGACGAGCTCGAGCGGCGCGGGCGCGAGAACGGACTCAAAGGTCTGCGTCGTCTCGGTCCGGAGGATATCCGCGAGCGCGAGCCCGCGATTCGAGGCGTCGGGGCTCTGCTCGTGCAGGAGACCGGAATCGTCGACTTCCCCGGTGCGGCGCGCGCGCTCGCGCGCGAGATCGAGGAACACGGCGGGCGTGTGCAGCTCGGAGCGCGCTTCCACGCGCTGCGCCAGGAAGGCGAGGAGTTCGTGATCGAGACGAGCTCCGGCGCGCTGCGCGCGCAGCGCATGGTCGCGTGCGCGGGCTTGCAGTCGGATCGCATCGCGCGCCTCTGCGGCCTCGTGCCCGAGGTGCGCATCGTGCCGTTCCGCGGCGAGTACTACGACCTCGTGCCCGAGAAGAGCGCGCTGGTGCGCGGCCTCGTCTATCCGGTGCCTGACCCGCGCTTCCCGTTCCTCGGCGTGCACTTCACGCAGAAGATCGGCGGCGGCGTCGAAGCGGGGCCGAACGCGGTGCTCGCGTGGCGCCGCGAAGGCTATGCGCGCGGGAGCTTCGCGCTGCGCGATGCGCTCGCGACGCTCGGCTGGCCCGGGTTCTGGCGCATGCTGCCGCGCACGATGAAGCACGGGCTCGGCGAAGCGTGGCGCTCGTGGTCGAAGGGCGCTTTCGTGCGCGCCTTGCGGCGACTCTGCCCGGAGCTCGAAGGGCGCGATCTCGTGCCCGGACACACAGGGGTCCGCGCACAGGCGCTGCGCCGCGACGGCGCGCTCGTCGATGACTTCGCGTTCGCGGAAGCGCCTGGCCAAGTGCACGTGTTGAACGCGCCGTCTCCCGCCGCGACCGCCTCGCTCGCGATCGGCCGCCACGTCGCCGAGCGCCTGCTCGCGCAGCGCTGAGCAGCGCGCGACGCTCCAACACCGTCAGGTGTTGGGCCAGGCACTCCTCACGGATCGAGTCCGCGGATCGTCGGCCAGCAACCGCGTACCGACGGCGCGTGGATGCTCAACGTCGGGTCGTCGCCGATCCAGCCGGGGTGGCCGTTGGCGTCGACGAAGGCGACGCCGATGGGCAGCTCGGTCTGCTCATCGGCGATGCGCTTCATCGCGATGTGCGCCGCATCGGCGAGCTTCGTCCATTCCTCTTTCATCGCGCGAGGATCCATGGAGCGAGCTTGGATCTCGGCTAGTCCCGCGGGATCGATGCGCGCGAAACGCCGCATGAACTCGAGGAGGGAGAATGGCGTGTAGCCGAGGTCCTTTCCGCACGCCGCCCAGCAGAGAGCGGGAAGCGTGTAGAGCTTGGCGTACTCGAGGATGTCCACGAAGTCGCGCGTCACGGAGCGCGACGCCAAGGCGAGGGCCTTGTTCGTCGCCGCGTCGAAGCGGTGGATCCTCCAGCCGAGTTCGGGATCGCGTTCGATCGGAAAGTAGCGATAGGCGGAATCCAGGGCCCAATCGACCTCGACGGAGGCCTCCCCGCGTCGGACGCTGGCCCGGCGGAAGCTCGTTTCGGCCTTCTCCCAGTTGGCGAGGGGCGCGGCATGCGAGACCTCGAAGCCGGCTTGACGCAACGCTTCGACATCTGCGGCGCTCGAGCGCGCGACCGCACTCTCGGCGTCGTGGAAGATGTCGAAGTCCTTCGAGTAGCGAGCGGATGCATCTTCGCAGTGGAGGACCACGCTGCCCGCGAAGTGGCTCTCCTCGCTGCGTTGGCGCGCGAGGACCGCTAGGACATCTCGTTGCAGTGTCGTGAGAGGCATCGCTGCAGTTCCTGCGCCTCGTACCACGCGAGGCGATCGCCGTAGTTGCGCAAGTTCTCGATCACCTGTCGTACGTCCCCCAAGTCTCGCAGATGGGCGTCGGGGTGGCGGAACCAGAAGCACTCGGGGTGATCGCGGACGAGACGCTCAGCCAACGTCGCGAGCTCGGGCGGTGCCGGCGCATCGAAGGGAAGGTCGGACATCACACACCTGACTCCAAGTCCGGCCCCGCCTCCGCGGAAGCCGCCACCGTATCACCCACTTCCGGCCTCGGCAGGATCGGCACCGGCTTCAGATCCCGCGCGATCACGATCCGCGGGTGGATCGCGCGCGCCTTCTTCACCATCTCGCGGATCGCGCGCTCGTCGTAGCGCGTCGAGAAGTGGAACGCGAGCAAGGTGTGCGCGCCGGCCTGCGCGGCGACCTGCGCCGCGTGATCGATCGTCGAGTGCCCGCGCTTCTTCGCCAAGGCGCCGAGCGAGCCATCGTAGGTCGCCTCGTGCTGCAGCAGATGCGCGCCGCGCGCCAAGTGCACGGCGCCTTTGCATCGCCGCGTGTCGGTGCAGTAGGCGAAGATCGCTCCCGGTCGCTCGGGGCCGACGACGTCCTGCGGCTCGACCGCACGTCCGTCGGGGAGCTGGATCGCCTCTCCGCGCAAGAGCTTCCCGCGCTCGGGGCCGAAGGGAATGCCGAGAGCGTCGGCCTTCGCGCCATCGAAGACGCCGGGCCGCGGCTTCTCCTCGTAGCGATAGCCGCGAGAAGGGATCACGTGCGAGAGCGGCGCGGTCGAGACCGTGAACTCCTCTTCGTCCAGGATCACGCCGGCGAAGTCGGAGTCGAGCTCGTGGAAGCGCATCACGATCGGCGCGTTGCGCAGCGAGTTCCCGATGTGCTGGTAGAAGAAGCCCTCGATCCCCTGGGGTCCGTAGAGGTCGATCTCCTGCGGTGTGTTGCCCATGCAGATGCGGGCGACGAGGCCGAAGAGGCCGCCGTAGTGATCGAGGTGGAGATGCGTGACGAAGATGCGCCGCAGCTTGCCGTAGGAGAGCCCGCTCTGCAGGAACCGTAGCTGCGTGCCTTCGCCGCCGTCGAACAGGAAGACCTGTCCGTCGCGGCGCGCGAGCAGCGTCGCCGCGAGCCCGCGCGTGAGCGTGGGGATCGCCGACGAAGTGCCGAGCGGGATCACGAAGGCGCCCTGGCCGTGGGGCAGCCGCGGCGCCTCCGACGGCGATTCCTCGCGCAGCTCGCTCGCGTCGTGTTCGCTCACGAGAGCTTCGCTCCCGTCGTGCTTCCGCTCGCGAGCATGCCTAGCCAGAGCTCCTTCAGCTCGGTCATCGCCAGCTCCTCGCCGAGGGAGAGCGGCGCTGGCCAGCCGATCCAGAGCGGACCTTCCTCCGGCGTCGCGGGGTCGAGCCCGTGGCTGCCCTTCACCAGGGTGTCGTCGAAGCCGATCACGTCCATCAGGTAGCGGAAGCCGAGCTTCTTCTGGAGGAGACGCCTCGCGAGGCGGAGCTTCGGGAAGCGCAACTGCGGATCCACGAAGAGCTCGACCGGGTCATAGCCGGGCTTCCGGTGGATGTCGACGGTGCGCGCGAAATCGGGGGCGCGCTCGTCGTCGAGCCAGTAGTAGTAGGTGAACCAGCGATCGCGCGCGCTGAGGGCCACGAGCTCGCCGGAGCGCGCGTGGTCGAGGCCGACCCGCGCCTTGCCGCGCTCGTCGAGCACGGCGCCGACGCCGTCCTCCGCGCGCAGGAGCTCGGCGACGGCTTCGCGATCCTGCGGATCCCGCACGTAGATGTGCGCGAGCTGGTGATCGGGCACGGCGAAGGCGCGGCAGGCGCCCGCGTCGAGGAGCTCGCCGTGCGGCGTCTCCTGCACGCGGAGATAGCCCGCGCGGCGCAGCACGCGGTTTAAGTGCACGCCGCGCGTGACCTTGGTGATGCCGTACTCGGAGACCACGCTCAGCGCGGCGCCGCGCGCGCGCGCGGCATCGATGATCCGTCCGGCCTCGGCATCGACCGCGGCGACCTCGGCTGCGATGCGCGGATCGTCGGGCCCCCAGCGCTGCAGCGGGTAATCGAGGTGGGGCAGATAGACCAAGCCGAGATCGACCTGCTCGCGCTGCAGGACTTCTAGCGCGGCGTCGGCGATCCAGCGCGTCGAGACCAAGTCCGCCGTCGGACCCCAGAAGCGGAAGAGCGGGAACGGGCCGAGCTTCGCGTTCAGCTGGTTCCGGAGCTCCGGCGGCTCGGTATAGATGTCGGGGATCTTCCGCCCGTCGGCCGGATAGGCCGGCCGCGGCGTCACCGCGATCTCGGCGCTCGAGTACATGTTGAACCACCAGAAGAGCTGCGCGGTGCGGAGGCCCGGGTGGATCCGGCGCGCCGTCTCCCAGAGCTTCTCGCCGCCGACCAAGGCGTGGCTCTGACGCCAGAACAGCACCTGCGCGAGATCTCGGAAGTACCAGCCGTTGCCGACGATGCCGTGCGTGCGCGGCAAGCTGCCCGTGAGCATCGTCGCTTGCGCCGAGCAGGTCACGGCGGGCAGCACGCCGCGCAGCGGGCGGAGCGCGCCTTCGCGCGCGAGCGCAGAAAGGCGCGGCGCGTGCGCGAGGAGCTTCGGCGTGAGACCGACGACGTTCAGGATCCAGAGGGGTCGCACGGCGCTCAGGGCTCCTCGCTCTCGATGCGCGGGGCCTGCACGCGGGGCAGGCTCCGCAGCAGCTTCCGCAGCGGATTCGTCTTCACCACGTCCTCCAGGCTGCGCGGGCGTACGCGGAGCAGCGCGCTCGAGCCCAGCACGATCAGCTTCGTCTTCGCGCGGGTGATCGCGACGTTGAGCCGCCCCGCATCGAAGTAGAAGTCGACCTTGCGCTCGAGCCAGCCTTCGTCGCTCGCGGTGAGCGAGAGGATCACCACCTCGCTCTCCTGTCCTTGGATGCGATCGACGGTGTCGGCCTCTAGCTCGCGCGGCAGCGCCGCTCCGCGGCGATGGAAGCTGCGCGCGCAGGCGGTGAGGAGGGCCCGGTTCTGCGCGCGGAACGGCGCGATCAGCTTGATCTCGGAGGCGGGCACGCCGTGGTGCAGCACGAGCTCGGCCGCGAGCTCGCCGGCGAGCTCCGCTTCTTCGAAGCTGCGCGTCGGATTGCCTTCGTGCGCGAGATCGACGAAGAGCGCCGCGCGCTCGGGGGCGAGGATCTCCGCGTAGCGCCCGCCGCTCTTCGTCACGAGGCGTCGCTCCGAGGCGCTCTCCGCGCTCGCGAGCTGCCCGGCGTAGAAGCACGCCGAGGGAAACGCGACCAGCTCCGCGTTCATGCGGTAGCTATGCTGCAGCATCGCGTGAGGATAGCCGTGCGCATGCAGGTGCTCGAAGATCGAGCGCGTGACCTCGCGTTCGGCGTGCTCGCCCTGCGTCACCGGGCGGAGCTGCTGATGATCCCCGACCAGGATCCAGCGCGACGCGGAGAGCAGCGCCGCCACCGCGTGCGGGAGTGCCACCTGTCCGGCTTCGTCGAGCACGACCACGTCGAAGCTGGTGACGCCTTCCAGCTTCAGCGCGCCATACGCGGTGGCGCCGACGACGAGCCCGCCCTTGCTCGGGAGCTGGAGCTTCCGCGCGCTCGGGTCGACCTTGATGCCGCGAGAGGCGAGCTCGGGCGACTGCTCGCGCGTCGCGAGCTTCGCCATCGAGCTGACCGGGACGTGCTCGGCGATGCGCAGCAGCGCGTTGTCGATCGCGGTATGCGTGAACGCCGAGACGAGCACTCGGCGCCCGCGGGCGACGAGCGCCGCCACCAGGTGCGCGAGCACGATGGTCTTCCCCGTGCCGGGCGGTCCTTGGATCAGATACACATCGGGAGCGGCAAGAGCTTCGGCGATTGCGCGCCGCTGCGTCGGATCGAGCGGCAGCTTCGCGGCATAGGCGCTCGCGCGCTCCAGCGCCTCGGGGTGCAGCGCGGTCTCGAGCCTTCCCGCCAGCAGCGCGCCGATCTTCCGCCCGCGCTCGTCGTCCGCGCGGAACGCGCGCTCGAGCGCGCCGTGCAGCTTCTCGTAGTTCTCGAGGCGCCGTCGATCGACGACCAGCGCGCCGGTCGGCACCTGCGCCTTCGAATCACCGAAGCGGTCCCTCTGCAGCAACACGCGCCCCTCGCGCGGCTGGTAGTCGAGGAAGACGAGCGGCAGGCCGCTCTCGGGATCGCGCCCGTCCGAGAGCCACACCGGATCGCCGGGGCGGAACTTCGCGAGGTTGTCCTCCACGCGCAGCGTGTAGACGCCGCGCGCGCTGTCGAAGCTCTCGAGCTTCGCCGGCGCGATGGCATCGCCGTCCTCGACGCGCTGCGCGAGCGGCTGCGAGCGCGACTCGAGATGGCTCTGCACCTCGGCCGCGCGCTCGCGCTCGAGGTAGCGCGCGAGCCGCTCGCCGAAGGCGTGCTCGGTGCGTAGCTCAGCCACTGAGCGCTCCCGGAGCGGCCTCCGCGCGGAGCTCGCCGACGAGCCGCGCCGCCGTCGCGAGCTCCGCTTGCTCGAAGCGTTCGACGCGCGCGCGCCAGCGCTCGCGCTCGGACCCCTGACTCTCACGCGCGTTCTCCCACCACAGCGCGGGGAAGGCACCGCCCTCCTCGAGCTCGCCGAGGCCGAGCCAGAGCCCTAGATCGTAGAGCGACGCGTTCGCGATCGGATGGGCGAGATGGGCGAGCCAGAGGACGCGGAGGTCCTGCGAGCGCGTGAGACGCTCCAAGGCGGCGAGCTCTGGATTCGTCGCGAGCAGGCGCGCGAGCGCGGTCGCGCTGCGCTCGCCGAAGTGCAGCGCGCCAGCATCCGCGTGCGCCTCCGCGAAGCGCGCGAGCTCGCTCAGCGCTCGCGCTTCGCTCTCCTCGCCTTCGATCAACTGCACCATCGGCGCGCGCACGACGCCGTCCTCGAGTACCGCCGCGCGCACGAGCCAGAGACGGCCCTCGCGGAAGGGATCGAGCTCGGCCGCCCAGAAGAGCGCGCGCTTCGGCAGCTTCGGCGGCTCGGCCTCGAGCCGCACACAGGTGCCGTCGCGCCGCGCGCGCGCTTGCGCTTGCAGCGCGCGCGTCGACGCCGGCGGAAGCACGCGGCGGCGGAGCAGCGCGGTAGGCTCTGCCGCCGCGAGCGCGGCGACATCGGCGATGCCGGCGGCGCGGAGGCGAGCGGCGCGAGAGCGCGAGAGCGAAGGCAGCAGCGAGAGGTCCTGCGTGGCCAGGAGCTCGGGTAGGCAGCGCGCGCGCCAGCCGCAGCCGTCGCAGCGCGAGCTGCGATGGGGACGCGACTCGCGCTCGCCGCGCAGCAAGGTTCCGAGCTCGTCGAGCTGATCGAGCAGGGTCCAGACCACGTCGTCGAGCGCGAAGCGCTCCTCCGGCGCGTCGCGGAGCCAGAGCGCGCCGTGCGTCGGCAGGAGGCCCTGCGCCTCGCCGAGGAGCAAGGAATAGAACGCGACCTGCACTTGCTGCTCGAGCTTCGCCTTCCGCGACGACTTGATGTCGATCACTTCGTAGGCGTGGCCTCCGAGCGCGCTCGGCACCTCGACGCGGCGCAGGAGGTCGGCGATGCCGAGGTAGGGCGCGCGGAAGAGCACGCCTTGGTAGATCAGCGGATGGCCCTCGCGCATGAGTCGCAAGGTCTCGGCGGCGCCGGTGGCGAAGTCGCCCTTCGCAAACTGCGGCTCGACGACTTCGAGCTCGCGGACGACCTCGGCTTCGAACGCCCGTCCGCGCGCGAGCAGCGCCGCGAGCGCGTCGCTGGCGGGGAGCTTCTCCGCCTTCGGCAGCCGGAAGTCGAGCACGACCTCGTGCGGGCAGCCGTGGAGCGTGTGCAGATGCGTCCCGGTGATCGTCTCGCGCGCGAGGGCGAGCCCGGCGAGCGAGAGCTCGGGCAGGCGCGGCGGGGCGAGAACGAAGGCAGGAGCGGAGGTCACGCGGGCGGGGCGGGCGGGAGGTGGGCGAAAGAGTAGCGGCAGCGCTGCTTCGCGACGACAAGAGAACTCGCCGCGCCCTACCGAATGACATCTCAACAGGCTGCTAGCTGCCGGCGAGGTCGAGGGCGATCTCGGCCGCGAAGCAGTAGCTCGGGTCGAGGCGCTCGGTGAGCGTTCGTGCCATCACCTCGAGGCGTCGCACGACCTGCACGGCGCTCCTTTCCCGGCCGTTCACGGTGATCTCGATCGGCGCGTCGAGATCGGCGAGCCGATCGTCCAGCCGGATGCGCAAGGTGCCGCCGGCGGCGGCCACGCGACCGGCTCCGGGCTCGTTGGCCTCGACCTCGACCGTGACGTGAAGCTGGTTCTCGCGCAGCGTCGCGGAGAGGTAGAGCGGCATCGAGGCAGGCCTCTCGTCCAGAGCCAGCCAGTAGCGCTGCAGCTCGACGGTGGTGTGGAACGGCTGCACGGTCCAGACCACGCGCGTCGGGCGTGGGTTCCGCACGCGCGCCGCGAGCCACGGCGGCGTCTGGCTGTAGTCGATGCCGTGTCCGCGGCCGGCTTGCACGTTCACGACGAAGTCGTAGCCCTGCGGATCCGCGGCCCGGAGCTCGGCGAGGCGCTCGCCCATGCGCCGCGCCAAGCCGATGCGATCGAACAGCGTGTCGCGCTCGCCGATGTCGATGCGCAGGCCGAGGTTGCGCATGTTCTCCGGCGGTGAAGTACCCAGAGGCTCCGCTGCCGCCATGCCGCCCGTCGCAGCGAAGCGATCGGGTCGATTGCCGGCGAAGCGGATCGCGCCGTAGCCGCCTTCCGAGATGCCCATCAGGTACACGCGATTGGCGTCGACCTCGCGGAAGAGGAGGCACTTCGTGATCAGCTCCTCGAAGGCCTGCTGGTTGTGATCGAAGTACCAGCGGCCTTGGCGATCATCGGCCATGCGGGGGATCAGATAGAGGCCGGCGGGTTGGTAGACGCGTTGGAACAGGATCTTCTGGGCTTGCCACTCGCGGCTGTTCACCTCCCACGCGTGCGGCCCCTTGGCTTCGGCATTGCCGCCGCCGCCGTGCAAGCAGAGGAAGAGCGGCCAGCCTCCCGGCGGCTTCTCGCCCTTGCACAGCAGCACGTACGGCATGGCGTGTGCGCCGATCTGCAGCACCGTCGGCTCGAGCGCCTTCTCGAGCTCGTCGGGCTGGAGCGCGGGCAGTGTGTCCTCAGCGCGCTGCGCGGCGCCGGCTCGGCAAGCGGCCCATAGCTGCGGGACGAGAGCCTCGGCGTCGCGCCGCGAGAGCGGCATCTCCGCGTTCGGCAACGCGCCGCGCTCGGTGGGCGGCTTCGCGAACCACGCTTCGAGAACGGCGGCCGGCGGTTCTTGCGCGACGACCGCGCTGGTCGGGCCGAGGGCGAGGAAGAGCTCGAAGAGCTTGCGTGTTTGCATGGATCTATGAGTTCGCCGCACGCCCTGATCGCAGAGCGCGCCGCTGGCTCTGTGCCTCGCGCTCATTTGCCGCTCGCGCCCGTGCGCGGTGCGTGCTCGCGCAGCACCGCTTCGGCTTCTGCGACCTTGCGGCGGAGATCCTCGGCGCGCAGCGCCTCGCGCACGCGCTGGAGCTGCGCTCGGGAGAGCGCACCCTTGCCGTCGACGTTCGCTTCGAGCACGCCGAGCGGCACTTCGCCGATACCCCAGTCGTCGCTGCGCTGCGGGTGGAGCGGCAGATCCTTGTTGCCGGTGGCTTGCACGTTGGCGAGGGGGTTTCGGCCCCAGCCGTAGCGGTAGTGCACGGGTTGCTCGACGAGCGGGCTCCGCAGCACGAGCTGCTTCTGGTCGAAGCGCGGCCGGCTTTGGTCATCTTTGCCGACCTCGCGGTAGGAGACGTCCGCGGGATGGAAGCGGCGATCTTCGCCGGCGATCGCGAAGCCCTGCATCGCGCCGTCCTCGGGGTCGCTGACCTGCTGGTCGAGCACGAGCACGAGCGAGCCGTCCTCTGCGCGGAAGTTAGTGATCCGCGGCGGCTGCCACTCGAGCTCGCCCGCGAAGCCGTACTGCGTGGCGAGGGCCCAGCGCGCGATGCGCTCGCCGGCGGGGAGCTTCACCTGCGGGTGATACCAACGTCGCCGCAGATCGAAGGTGCCCGCGAGGCCGAGGTGCTTGTCTCCGGCGCGCTGGAGGTCGAGGAAGGTCTGGTAGTGCGCCTCGCGGATGTAGATGCCGGTGTCGAGCATCTTCTCGAGGAGATCTTCGCGCGTCTGCGGCTCGCCTTCGGTCTCCTGCGAGAGGATGCCGAACGGCAAGCTCGGATCGCCGAACGCCGCGCGCCACGCGCGGATCATCTCGGGCAGCACGGCGCGATAGAGCCTGACACCCGGCAGGCCGTCGAACGCGTTGTTGTAGCCCTGGTGGAAGATCGCGCCCTTCACCGCCAGGCCTTCGAGTGGCCCGATCATGCCGAGAAAGCTGTGACCGGGGTGATTCGCGTCGCCCGCGGGGCCCGGGCGGAGATCGCTCGGCTCCCGCTGGCGATCGTCGGGGATGGCCTTGCCGGCAGCGACCTGCTTCTCGATCCACTCGCGGTGCTGCGCGATGCGCTGCGCGAGATCCTGCTCTGGGTTCCACTCGGCGCAGCGGCGCTCCCAGTCGGCGAGCTTCTCGCGGAGGAAGGGCTCCTCGATCGCGCGCAGCGTCGCGAGCGGCGTCCAGGTCTCCACCGTGGTACCGCCGCGCGAGACATCGATGACGCCGATGGGGATCCGGCTCGCCATGTGCACGCGGCGCGCGAACGCGTAGCCGATCGCCGAGAGCTCGCGCGCGACCCTTGGCGTGCAGAGATCCCAATCGCCCTTCCGGAAGTGGCGGCCGAACCATTCGCTCCATTCGTCGAGGCGCGGGAAGCTCTGCGCCTTCTCCGGCCCGATCGCGTACGGGACGGTGAGGATGCGGATCTGCGGGTAGTGAGCCGAGACGATCTCGAGCGCGCCGTTCTCGACCTTCTCGAGCTCGAACTCCATGTTGCTCTGGCCGCCGAGCACCCAGACATCGCCGACGAGCACGTCGTCGAGCACCAGGCGTGCTTCGCGGCCCTGCACGATCACCTGCTGCGGTGTGGTACTCGCCGGCTGTGCTGGCAGCGCGACGCGCCACGAGCGGTCCGCCGCGGCGCGCGCGCTCGCGCTCTGGCTGCCGAACGACACCGTCACCTCTTCGTCCGGCGCGGCCCAGCCCCAGATCGCGATCGGCTTCTCGCGCTGTAGCACCATCCGGCTCTGGAACAGGTTGCTGACGCAGAGCCCGTCCGCGATCGCCGGCACCTCGATCAGGTCGCGGCGCGGCTTCTGTTGCGCGGGGGCGTTGCCGGTCAGCCCGGCCAAGGTGCCGAGGAGCACAGCGAGGACGATCGCGGAGCGAGAGAGCATGGAGGAGCACCAGCTTGAGGGCGCACCAGGATCCACGGCTCGTGCCTCACTGCAAGCAGCTCCTGCGCGGCCCTGCAGCTCCCGCGCGAGTGGATCCGGTCGAGGTGACGCGAAATCTCCCTCCCGCGACGTGCTCCGCCGTTCGCGGCTCTCTCTCTTCCGACCAGCCGCTCGGCGGCGCGCTTGCAGGGATGGCGTGCTCGCTCTCACTCCCCGCTAGCGAGGAGCGCGCGTCGGGAGCTTCGCCCCGGTCTCCGCGAGCCAGCGTTGCAGGTCGCGCTCCATCGCGGTGCAGAGCTCCGGCTCGACCGCGGCGAGATTCTTCGTCTCGCTTGGATCGCTCTCCAAGTCGTAGAGCTCGAGCGCACCGTCGTCGTAGAAGCGGAGCAGCTTGTGCCGGCCTCTGCGGATCGCGCTGCCCAAGCGGTTCTGCTTGTGGAACGCGTAGTTGGGGTAGTGGAAGTAGAGCGCTGCGCGCTCGAAGCTCTCCTCGCCGCGCAGCAGGGGTAGCAGGCTCTGCCCATCGCGCACACGCTCGGCCTCCGTCGCGACGCCGCAGGCTTCGAGGATCGTCTCGTGCAGGTCGACGGTGGTGACGGGTTCGTTGCAGAGCGAGGCGGCGCGGACCACGGAGGGCCAGCGCACGATCTGCGGCACGCGGATCCCGCCCTCGTAGAGATGCCCCTTGGCTCCGCGCAGAGGGCGATTGTCCCCGTTGTAGGAGCCGTTGTCCGAGGTGAAGACGAAGAGGGTGTTCTCGCGCAGACCCCGCGCATCCAGCGCCGCGATCAAGCGCCCGATCGCGCGGTCCAGCGCCTCGATCATCGCCCCGTAGATCGGCTCGGCGAGGTCCTCGCCGCGGCGCTGCTCGTACTTCGCGATCAGCTCTGAGGGTGCTTCGAGCGGATAGTGCACCGAGTACGTCCACCAGCAGAGGAAGAAGGGTTCGTCTCCGGCGGCGTCGACGAACTCGATGGCCTCGGCGGCCAAGCGCTCCTCCAGGTGCTCGCCGGGGCTCTTCGCGACGAGTGTCGGATTGCGGTAGGGGGCGAAGTAGGTCGCGGGACCGCCGCGGTCCCATCCACCGACGTTGCGCTCGAAGCCCTGATGCTCGGGGCGCAGCTCCGTCTCGCGCAGGCCCAGGGTCTCGCGGCACGCGCTGAGGTGCCACTTGCCGAAGAAGCCCGTGCGATATCCGGCGCCCTTCAAGCGCTCGGCCAGCGTGATCCGCTCGAGCGGCAGATAGGTTTGGTTCTCCGCTTCGATCATCCGGCGCGTCGGATGCACGAATCCTGGGCCGTTGCCCGGTGCGTGATTCGTGATGGAGAGCCGCGCCGGGGTGAGGCCCGTCATCAGCGCCGCGCGCGTCGGCGTGCAGACGGGCGAGGCCGCATAGGCCGAGGTGAAGCGCATGCCGTCGCGCGCGAGCTGGTCGAGCACGGGCGTGTCGAGCTTCGCGTGACCCTGGACGTGGAGGTCACGCCAGCCGAGATCATCGGCCAGGATGAGGACGACGTTCGGTCGGCGCACGGGGCTCGCGGCGGCTCTACCGTCGCTCTGCTGCGTCGACGCAGGCGAGGCCGCGAGCGCGAGGAAGAGAAGAGCCAGGGAGCGGCGCATGGAGATCTCCGGAGGCGTCGGGAGCGCGGGACGTCGTGCGCGGCTCTTAGGGAGCGAGCACGCCGCGCGTCACGAGCCAGCGGCGGCAGAGCTCGGGCCAGGCGTGCGCGGCATGCCCTTCCGCCAGCCCGAGGCCGTGCGCACCCTGCTCGAAGACGTGCAGCTCGCAGGGGACCTCGTGCTCGCGCAGGGCGAGATAGAACGCGAGGCTGTTCTGAACGGGCACGACCGTGTCCGCGCTGGTGTGCCAGAGGAAGGTCGGCGGCGTGCGGCGCGTCACCTGGCGTTCGCTCGACATCTCGAGGACCAGTGCTTCGGTCGGCTCGGGACCCAGCAGATTCCGCTGCGAGCCGAGGTGCGTGTGCTTCTGGCCGAAGGCGATGACGGGGTAGCAGAGGATCGCGAAGTCCGGTCGAGAGGAGCGCCGCTCGATGGGATCGGTGGCCTCCGCGACGCCGTCGTCGTGGTGCACGCTCACGCTGGACGCCAGATGGCCGCCCGCGGAGAACCCGAGCACTCCGATCCGATCGGGTGCCACGTTCCATTCGGCCGCGTGCTCGCGGACGAAGCGCAGCGCTCGCTGCGCGTCGAGCAAAGGATGCGGATGACCGTAGCCCTTGCCGCGATGCCGGTAGTCCAGGATCGCCGCGGTGATCCCGAGCGAGCTCGCCCAGCGGGCGATCGCATGGCCTTCGTGATCCATCGCGAGCCCGCCGTAGCCGCCGCCGGGGCAGATCACGATCGCCGCGTGCGGAGCAGGGGTGCGCGCCGCGTGCGTGACCAGGATCCGCGGTCGGTCCTTCGGCTCCGCGCCGAGGGCGCCAGGCGCGTCGCCCGGCCAGAGCAGATGGACCTCCGCCTCATCGACGGCGAGAGCGGGCCGCGTCGCGAGGACGGGCGCGAGTGAGGACAAGGCGAGCAGCAGCAGCGGTGCGAGCATGGACCGAGGATCCTCGCGCGAGAGCTCCCGAGGAGGGCAGCGCGGGCAGCATGGCGGAAGTGCTCGCCGGCGTCGAGGCAGGTCGCGCGCGGGAACGCCGCGATTGATCTCGCCTCTCCGCTCGGTACTCTTCCGCGCCGAAGCCCTCACCGAAGAGCCCCGCATGCCCGCCAAGTCGTTCGAGCCCTTCCTGCGCCCCGAGTTCGAGCTCTACCGCCCCGAGCTCCGCCGCGACGAAGCGTACAACCCGCAGCGCCTCGTCGTGCGCCGGAAGTTGAAGGCGCTCGCCGATCGCGCGAAGGCCGAGGCGAAGGAGAAGGGCGAGGAGTTCGATCTCCGCGAGTCGCTGCACAACCCGCACCCCTTCAATCACAAGTCGGTGGTCGCGCAGTGGACCTACCTCACGCGCACGGCGAAGGAGAAGAAGGTCTTCAAGACGCTCTTCGGCGACGCGCTCGGCAAGGACGTGGACCCGGCGTACTCGAACGTCTACCTCGCGTTCGCCGTGGACCACGACGGGTTCCTGATCGCGCTGCGCATCCACCCCGAGGCGTGGTACGACGCGCTCAACTTGAAGAACAAGGTCACCGACGAGGCGCAGATGAAGCGCTGGGTCGAGCTCCTGCGCGCGCTGCCGCCGGGCTACGACATCACCGTCGAGGGCTGGCGGCGCGCCTATCCCTGCGCCAGCGCGCAGCGCGACGAGCAGCGCGAGCTCTTCAAGATGTACACGCCCGGCGAGCACCGCTTGATCCTGCGCCGCGCGATCCCGAAGGACGATCCGCTCGCCACCTCGGCCGAGCTCGCCGAAGTCGCGCTGCTCGGGTTCCACGCCTTGACTCCGCTCTACCGCTTCACGGCGTGGTCGGAGGAGAACGCGTGGCTCAAGTTCGGCGGAGCGTAGGGCCGTGAGCGCCGCGCCGCCGCCGCTCGACTTCGTCGACGCGCACGTCCACTTCTGGGATCCCGCTCACTTCCGCTACGCGTGGATGGCGGAGGCCCCGGCGCTGCAGCGCGCGTTCCTGCCCCGCGATCTCTTCGCGGCTGGAGGGGAACGCGCGCCGCGTGCGGTGGTGTTCGTTCAGGCCGAGTGCGTGCCCGAGCAAGCGCGCGCCGAGGCCGAGTGGGTCCTCGAGCTCGCCGCCGCCGAGCCGCGCATCACTGGCCTCGTCGTGCGCGCGGCGCTGGAGCGCGGGCCCGAGCAGCTCCGCGAAGAACTAGCGCCCTTCGCGCACGAGCCGAAGGTGCAGGGCGTGCGGCGGCTCATCCAGTGGGAGAGCGAGCCCGACTTCTGCCTGCGGCGCGACTTCGTCGCGGCGACCCGGGCCCTCGCCGAGCGCGACCTCGCCTGCGATCTCTGCATCTACGCGCGCCAGCTGCCGGCGCTGATCGAGCTCGTGCGCCAGTGCCCGCAAGTGCGCTTCGTGCTCGATCACCTGGGGAAGCCCGAGGTGAAGGCGGGCCAGCTCGAGCCCTGGCGGGAGGAGCTCCGCCGCTTGGCCGACTTCGAGAACGTGGTCTGCAAGATCAGCGGGCTCGCCACCGAGGCGGATCACGCGACGTGGACGAGCGCGCAACTGCGGCCCTATCTGGATCACGCGCGCGCGTGCTTCGGAGCGGAGCGCTTGGTCTTCGGCAGCGATTGGCCCGTGTCCACCTTGGCGCTCGACTACGGGCGCTGGGTGCGCGAGGTGGAGGCCTGGTCCGTGCGCTGGAGCGAGGCGGAGCGCCGAGCGCTCTGGAGCGCCGGCGCGGCACGGCTCTATGGCGCGCGTCGCGAGTCGACGTAGCGGGGCGATCGCTGCTCAGGCGCTCGGCGTGGGGGGCTGCGCTCGCGCTTCGAAGCCCGCCGCACAGAGCCGCGCATAGGCGCCCCCGCGCGCGAGCAGCTCCTCGTGCGTGCCGCGCTCGACGATGCGCCCGCGCTCCATCACGCAGATGAGATCGGCGTGCTGCACCGTGCTCAGGCGATGCGCGATGACGAAGCAGGTGCGATCGCGGCGCAGGCGATCGAGCGCCTCCTGGATCAAGCGCTCGGTCTCGTTGTCCACCGCGCTCGTCGCTTCGTCGAGGAGCAGCAGCCTGGGATCGGCGAGCAGCGCGCGCGCGATGCTCAAGCGCTGGCGCTCGCCGCCGCTGAGACCCCGTCCGCGCTCGCCGCAGCGCGCGTCGAGGCCGCCGGGCAGGCGCGCGACGAAGCTCTCGGCGTTCGCTGCGCGAAGCGCTTCCCAGAGCTGCTCGTCGCTCGCGTCGGGACGCGCGAGGAGCAGGTTCTCGCGGAGCGAGAGATCTAAGAGGAAGGGCTCCTGCGCGACGTAGCCGATGCGCGCGCGCAGCCAGCGCTTGTCGAGCTCGCGGAGCTCTCGGCCGTCGAGGGTGATCGCGCCTCGCGTGGGCTCGTAGAAGCGCGCGAGGAGCTGGAGCAACGTGCTCTTGCCGGAGCCCGTGCGACCGACCAGCGCCACGGTCCGGCCCGGCAGGGCCTCGAGGTCGATCTCCTGCAGCGCCGGCTCGCGCTCGCCGTAGGAGAAGTCGACGCCCTCGAAGCGCACGTGCCCGCGGAGCTCCGCGGGGCGCGCGCCGACGCCCAGGCCCTCTTCGTCGGCGAGATCCAGGATCGCGTAGACGCGCTGGCCGGAGGCGATGCCGGCGGCGAAGCGCTGCGCGAGGGGGGCCACGCGGCTGATCGGCTCGTAGAGGAAGCCCCAGGAGAGGATGACCGCGCTCAAGGTGCCCAGCGTGGTCGCGCCGCTCAGGATCCACCAGGTGCCGACCGCGACGGTGAGCATGATCCCGCTCTCGGCGACGAGCGAGACGAAGGGCCAGACCAGCGCGCTGGCGCGTGTCACGCGCGCGAGCGCGCCTCGCGCCGCGGCGCTGCGCTCCTCGAAGCGCGCAAGCTGCGCGCCTTCGGCCGTGTACGCCTTCACTTCGCGGATGCCGGCGATGCTGTCGTGGAGCTGCGTCTGCAGCGCGGCACCGGCTTCGCCCGCGGCTCTCCAGCGCGGCTCGGCGATGCGTCCGTAGATCCAGGTGGCGAGCGCCACGATCGGCAGCGGCGCCACGCTGAGCCAGGCGAGGCCCGGATGGAGATAGAGCAGGTAGCCGAAGACGAGCGAGAACTGCAGCAGCCCGCTCATCGCCTGGTCGACGCCCTCGACGATCACGCGCTCCATCGCCGGCACGTCGCCGCCGAGGCGCGCCAGCACGTCTCCGGTCTGCTGCCGATCGAACCAGCGCATCGGCAGGCGCAGGACCTTCGCGAAGAGCTCGCTCCGCAGGTCGTGCAGGACGCGTTGCTCGAAGCGCTGGTTCCAGATCGTCCGCAGCGTCGCGAGGAGCTGGCGCAACGCGATCGCTCCGACGCCCAGCGCCGCGAGGGGCAGGATGCGCTCGGTGGCTCCGTTCGGGATCACCTCGTCCAAGAAGCGCTGCGTCACCGCCGGCAGCACGAGCACGAGCGCGATGCAGGTCGCAGCGAGCAGCAGCGAGCCCGCCGCTCGGAGGGGATAGCGGCGCAGGCGGGCGAGGATGCGGAGCAGGATCGCCGTCGAGGAGAGGCGCTCCGCGTCGAGGCGCGGAGCCGCGCTCAACGCTTGAGGCTCGGCAGCCGCTTCTTCCATTCCTCGACGAGCTGCACGAGGTCGAAGACCGAGACCTCGTAGCGCGGCTCCTGGTGATCGACGATGGCGCGCAGGGCGTTCACCGCGGCTTCGCGCAGAGCGCGTGCATCGGCGTCGAGGAACGAGGCGATGGAATCGATCGCGCTCTTGTCTCCGACGCTGGTCAGCACGCGCAGCGCGAAGAGGCGCTCTTCCTCGTCCGCCGAGCTCTGCAGACGCGTCAGCATCGCATCGCTGGTCGCCTTGCCGCGCAGACCCTGCAGCGCGCGGTGCGCCGGGTCGCGCCAACGCGCCCATTCCTTCCGCAGGAGCTTCTCGATCTCCGGCAGGCTCTCGGCGTCTCCCAGCGTGCAGCGCAGCAGCAGCAGCGTGCTGCGAACGCGCGCATCCTTCTCCTTCTCGTAGCGCGCGCGCGCCGGGGAGAGGGCGCGCGGGTCGGCCGTGGCGAGGAGCTGCTCGGCGCACCACAGACGCACCTCGGCCGAAGCCGCGTCGAGCTCGCGCGCGACGAGCGGCAAGTGCTGCGGATCCGTCGCGGTGAGGTCGAGCATCGAGCGCAAGCGCGCGATCCAGAGCTCGTTCTCCTCGGGCTTCTCCGCGGCCTTGGCCAGGTCCTTCAGCAAGCGAGGCGCGGCGGCCGCGCCGATCAACGCGATCTCGGTGCGCAGCGAAGCGAAGCCCTTCTCGTCGTCCGCAGCGAGCTTCGGCAGCGCCTGCTGCACGCGATGGAGCTTCGCCGCGGCGGCGGCTTCGAGCTTGGGCCAGGCGAGAGCTTTCTCGTCGGGCGGCGGCTCCTGCGCGCGAAGCGCGAGCAGCGGTCCCAGGACACAGAGCGCGACGTGCAGGAGCGGGGAGAGAGAACGCATGCGCGAGCTCGCCTTCGGCGTCACTTGATCCAACGCGGCACGGCGTCCGCGTAGGCGGGGTCGAGGATCTGCATTGCCTTGCCGTTCACCGCGAGGCGCGCGGCGGCATCGAGGTGCTCCCGCAGCGCCTGGCCTCGCAGGGGCTCCGCGGCTGGCGCCGCGCCTTCGCCCAGGCGCCAGATCAGCGCGGCCGAGCGCACCCACAGCGCGCTCGCGCTCGGCGCGTTCGGGCTCGCGGGCTGTGGCCCGGCGCCGGAGGCATCGACGCGCTCGAAGACGAAGACGCCGTCGCGCGTGACGATCGGCCCGGCCTGATCGCCGACGCGCGCGAGGCGCGGAGAGAGCGCGGCGAGGAACGGCTGCGCGTTGCGCTTGCGCTCGACCTGCAGCTCGAAGATCTCCGCGGCGTCGCCCCTCGCGGCGCTCAGCGGATCGAGCGAGCGCACGAGCGCGGCCAAGTCGTAGCGTCCATCGCTGCCGCGCGCGCTCTCGAGCGTGCTCGCGATCGCCTCGAGGTCGGCCAAGGGCGTCGCCGCGAGCGCGAGCGCGCGTGGGAGCAGCTCGTTCAACAGCGCGGCCTCGAGCAGCGGCTGCAGCGCGGTCTCCGGATCGACCGTCGGCAGCCAGAGCTCGAGGATGCGCTCGAAGTCGCCCCGGCGGATCGGCACGCCGCGCACGGCGAGCACGACCTTTCGCGCGTCTCCCGCGGGCAGGGGATCGAGGCGCTGGAGCAGCGCTTCGTAGCGCTCGTCGACCATCGTCTGCGGCTTCAACGCCTGCGGATCGACCGTCGGCGGCTCGGGATCCCGGGGGCCGCAGCCGCTCGCCGCCGCGAGCGCGCTCGCGACGAAAAGGAGCCGCGATGCCTGGAGGCTCATGCTCACGCGCTCGGCTGCGATTGGTCGAACTGCTCGAGGAACGGCAGCACGCGCTTGTGGAGGAAGCCGTGCGCCTTCTCGACGTTCGCCCGCAGCTCCGTCGGCGTCGGCGCGAACTCCGCCTGCGTCGCGGCGAAGGTGGCGCCGAGCTCGATGAAGAGCGAGCGCGGGTCGTTCTGGAACGACTCGACGCGGAGCTGGTAGAGGCTCGGGTCAGTCGGCGTCTGCGGATAGACCGCGCGGTAGCCGAGGAGCTGCGCGGGTCGACCGATGACGGCCAGGCGCTCGCGGGGGATCGACCACATGCCGTGCGCCAGATACTCGCGCGCATCGGAGAAGTGCCGCGGCTGCACCAGCGCGCGGAAGAGCACCTGCTGCGCGAGGTAACGCTGCAGCGAGAGGTGCTCGCTCGCGAGGCGCGCGAGGCCCTCGAGACGCCGACCGAACTCCTCGGGCGTGCTGTTGCCGAGCTCCTCTCGCACCTGGAAGCGATCGACCAGGAACGAGACCGCCGATACCTGCCCGGGCTGCATCGTCGGATTGGAGAGCGTGGCTCCGCCGGGGACGAGCGCGAAGTTCACGTAGTTCAGCGCCGCGTCCTGGAAGAGCGCGGCGTGCAGGCCCTGGAGCTTCCGCGCGTCGTGCTGGACCGGGGCGTGCAGGACTTCGGAGAGGATCGCCAGGGTGCGGGGGTCGTAGGCCACGAGGGGGAGCGGGCTCCAAGAGGTAGAGGGGCCGGGAACATACCACGGCGGCCGCGGGCGGTTGCGCTCGTAGCCCGGGGCGGTGGAGGGGCGGAGCGATTTCCGGAGAAGCTGGAGAAAAGCGCTACGCCGCTCGGCCATGCTGCACGATTCCTCCACGGGCGAGCGTCCTCGCCGAATGGGTGCGGGCCCCCTCGCCTGCTCCCGCGGTCGGCGCTCCCTGGTGTCTCCTCCTCGTTCTCCCTCTCTCCCGACCGGGGCGCAGAGCCCCGTACCTCCGATGCAACTCCGGAAGCTCTCCCTCACGCTCGGCCTCGCGGCGCTGGCGTTCCACTTCGGCTATGCCCAGCCGCATGCCCAGGAGGTCCAGCCTCCCGCGGCGGGCCAGGACCTGAAGGCCGTCGCCGAGAAGCTCGCCTCGATCGAGAAGCGCGCCGGCGAGGTCGTGTTCCAGGAGCCGAAGCTCTTCGTGGCGGGCAAGGAGGTCGACAAGGGCTTGATCGACCGCCAGCTCGTCTACATCTATGGCCGCCAGGTGATGGAGCTCTTGAAGCTGCGCATCCTGCTCGAGGAGGAGATCGCGCGGCAGATCGCGGGCGGCGTCGATGCCTCGCGCTTCGGCGTGCTCGACGCGGAGGTCGACGCGAAGGTCGAGGAGACGCGCAAGCAGTTCAAGGAGCAATACCCCGACCTCAAGTTCGAGGACGTGCTGCAGGCGCAGGGCCACACGCCGCTCTCCTTCCGGCTGAACTTCGAGGCCACCCTGAAGTTCGACAAGGTCTTCCTGCCCGACAACCCGAACGAATGGCCCGAGGTCACGAAGGCCGCGATCGAGACGCAAGGCGGCGCCGAGTTCGCCTCCAAGATGCTCGACTCGCTGAAGGAGGCCTGGAACAAGCAGACGGCGACCGGCGAGGTGACGCCGCCGAACCCGCTCTACCAGCGCATCATGCGCCAGTGGGTGGTGAAGTCGCTGGTCGACACCTCGGAGGTGAAGACCCCGATCGACGGCATCGCGCCGGAGGCCTGCTTGCAGGTGAACGAGCGCATCATCCGCACCGACGAGGTGCTGCCGATGATCGAGCCCTTCATCAAGAGCTACGAGCGCGTGCAGACCATGAAGTGGGTCGGCATGGTGGAGGCGCTCTCCGCGGCGCTGCAGGCGCAGGGCAAGTACTTGACGCAGGAGCAGTACCTCGCCGCCTGGAAGGAGAAGTACGGGCAGTACGAGAACACGCCTTTCTCGCCCGAGGTGATCGCGCTCGCGTTCAAGAAGTTCCCGTCGATGGACGTGTACCGGACCTACTTCCGTCTGCAGGAGTCCTACCGTCAGATCATCGCGGGCGAGTTCGATGACGCGCACCTCCAAGCGCACGCGGAGTACGCGAAGGACTTCCTCGGCGACGGCAAGGTCGATGCGGAGGTGATCCTCGTCTCGGCTTGGAACTTCTACGCCAACGCCCCTGCGGGCCCCGATGCGTTCGAGAAGGCGCGCGTCCGGGCCGACGAGTGCTGGCGCCGCATCCAGGCGGGCGAGGACTTCGGGAAGCTGCTCGACGAGTACTCGGGCTTCATCGATCCGCCGAAGCAGCAGAACCCGCAGGCGCCGCCCGCGCCCGAGCCGAAGAAGGGCCGCTTCGGACCGCAGGGCAAGAACCCGCTGAAGAACTTCCTCGGCGAGACGGAGTTCAACTCCTTCCTGAACGGCTACTCCGTCGGCGACGTCATCTTCCACGAGCTCGAGAAGAGCGAGGTCGCCGGTCCGATGCTCGGACCCTACGGCTACTACATCGTGAAGGTGATCGGGCGTCAGCCGGGCTTCAAGGCGCTCGAGATCAGCGACCCGAGCAAGAAGGAGCTGGTCTCCCAGGACTACCTGAACAAGCGCTTCCTCGACTGGTCGAACGAGGTGCTCGAGAAGACGCCGATCGAGATCCGCTGAGGCTCTCGGGCGGAGCGCGGCGCTCGAGCGCGCGCTGACGAAGCGGGGAGGGGCTCCGGCGAACGGAGGCCCTCCCCGCTTCGTTCGCTTCCGCGCCCGACGCGATCCCCGCGCCGCGAGGTGTCGGCGCGCGCGAGCTCGAGAGCGCGGCGATCGCTCGGCGGGAACGCGGCAGAGTTCCTCCGCCTGTCGAAGGCGTCCTTCGCGCTGGCGAGCGCGCCTCGGTCGCCCCGCCATCGTTGGCGGATCCTCGCGGAAGCACGCGCTTCGGCGCCGGTTCCTGCGCCGCGGCGGGACGCCCGATGCCTCGTTCCCAGCTTCGAAGCACGTCTTCGACAGGCTGTTATGCTCGCGTGCTGGAGGCACCGCCGATGGCCGACTCGGTGATCCTGATCTTCCCTCGCATCGAGCCGGACCAACCGGATCCGGAGAAGCTCCTCGGGTTCCCCTTGGCGCCGCTCGTCCTCGCCGCGCCGCTGCAGCGCGCGGGCTTCCGCGTGCGCGTGATGGACGAGAACGTGACGGCACGCGTGGCCGAGGCGCTGCGCGACGAAGCGGAGCCGATCTACGTGGGCTTCAGCGTGATGGGCGGCTGGCAGATCCGCGCCGCGCTCTCGCTGGCGCGGAAGCTGCGCCGCAGGTGGCCCCGCGTGACGTTCGTCTGGGGCGGCTGGAGCCCGACCTTGCTCACCGAGCTGTGGACGCAGGACGAGCTCGCGCGCTGGGTCGACGTGGTCGCCCGTGGACGCGGCGAGGATCTCGCGGTCGCGATCGCGGAGCGGCTCCGCGCCGGCGCGAGCTTGGAGGGCCTGCCGGGCGTTGCGTGGCGCGACGCTCGCGGCACGCTGCACGTCGGAACGGAGCCAGCAGCTCTGCGCGAGCTGGATCCCGTCCTGCCCGCGTACGAGCTGATCGAGCGCCCTCTGGCCTATATCGCGGGCCAGGGGATCGTGAACTACCTCTCGAGCTATGGCTGCCCACATCGCTGCAGCTTCTGTGGCATCCCCGTCGCCACCCGCACCTTTCGTCCGCGGGCGAACGAGCTCGTGATCGAGCACCTGCGCGAGCTGCGCGCTCGCGGCTTCCACACGGTGCTCTTCTTCGACGACAACTTCTTCACCTCCAAGGCGCGCGTGCTCGACCTCGCGCGGCGACTCTCCGCGGCCGACCTCGGGCTCGCGTGGTACTGCAATGGTCGCGTGGACCAAGTGCTCGCGCTCGACGAAGCAGAGCTCGCGACCCTCGTGGACGCCGGTCTGCGCAGCATCAACATCGGCTACGAGACGGGCGTGCAGCGCGTCGCCGATGCCGCGCAGAAGGACATCCGGGTGGGCGACATCTACGAGCTCGCGGCGCGCTTCCGCCGTCTCGGCCTCCATCTCTCGTTGAACTTCATGGTGGGCCTGCCCGAAGAGGCGCCGGAGGACCTGCACGCTTCGTTGGACACCTTGCATCGCATCCACGCGCTGCAGCCGAACCTGGACGTGAGCTGGTATCTCTTCATGCCGCCCCCGGGCACCGCTTCGTACGAGCGCCTGATCCGCGACGGCGTCCTCACGCGGCCGCGCACGCTGCGCGAGCACATGCGCCTCGACACGCTGCACCTCGAGCTGCCCTGGTACGGTCCGCGCCCGCGCCGCGAGGTGCTGCGCGAATGGCGCGGGCGCTCGAAGGCGATCGCGTGGACCTTCTGGGTCGCGTGGGTCGCTCCGCGTCCGCCCGGAGTGCGCGGGCTCGTCTTCGACCGCCTGCGTCGCCTCGCTCGTTGGCGCCTCGCGCATCACGCGTTCCGCCTGCGCATCGAGCACCGCCTCTTCACCGCGCTCTTCCGCCTGCGCACCGCCGCGCGCTACGCCTGGTGCGCCTTCCGTCGCACGCGCATCGGAGAGGCGCTGCTGCGCCGCGTGCGCCGCGACGCGCCGGGACCGCGGCCGAGCTACGCGCCGCTGCGCACGATGCAAGGGAGCACTTGAGGGCTCCTCGGTCGAGCTCCGTCGCGCTCAGAGGAAATCGACGTCCCCCAGCGTCCATGCGCAGCCGTCGCGGAGATCGGCGAGCGAGACGCGCGGATCGAAGCAGCGCGCGGTGTGCCGCAGCGCCGAGGCGTGCTCGACGAAGCCCGCGCGTCGGAAGAGCGGCGCTTCGACCCGCCAGGGCGCGCACCAGAGGACGATCGCTCCGGACCCTCGCTGCTCGGCGCGCTGTGCGATGTGCGCGAGCATGCTCGCCGCGGCATCGCCGTCCTCCGGATCGACGAGCCACTCGAGGATCGTCGTCGTGTCTCGGGC
The DNA here is from genome assembly GCA_016719295.1 of Planctomycetota bacterium. GTDB lineage: Bacteria > Planctomycetota > UBA1135 > UBA1135 > JADKAF01 > JADKAF01. The sequence continues at coordinate 1,649,091 of JADKAF010000001.1, read as the reverse complement.
GAGTCCGCCGCTTCGGAGCACGGCGAGCGCGCGGAGGAAGCGCGCGTCGTCGTGGATCGTCAGGATCTCGTAGCGCCGCGTCGGATGCGTGGCGTAGCGCCAGCGGAGGAAGGCCGCGTCGCGCTCGTGGGTGAGCGGAAGCGCCGCGCTGGCCCGACGCCAGAGCTGGTCGATCGAAGGCGCGTCGAGCTCGGGATCGGCGCATGGAGCGTGCGCGAAGGTCGAGAGGAGCGGACGGTGGCGCTGGAGCGCGCCGAGCTCGTTCTGCACGAGGACGCGCACCGGACCGAGGCTCGCGTAGCCGAAGAAGCGCTCGCCGAGGCGAAAGTCGTGCGCGGAGGGGAAGCCCCAGCCGATGGCATGGAGCTCCGGGCGGCAGAAGCGCTCCACCCACGCGCCCATCACGCGGCGGAAGAGCTTCCCGGCGCGCAGACCGGCGCGCCAGCCGGGATCGACCATATGGTCGGTAGCTTGGATGGAGCGCGCCGCGGAAAGCGAGTTGCGCCAGCGATAGCTGAGGCCGCCGACGTGAGCGATGGTGCGGCCCTGGGCGCTCGCGGAGAGGACGCGCAGCGCTCGTTCGCCGCGCCGTACTTCCACCGCCAGCGGCGTCGGCTGCGCGGCTGGAACACCTCGGGCACCGGCGCGTAGCTGCGCCGGAAGAGGGCGACCAAGGCCTCGACCTCCGCCGGAGAGCCGGAGCATTCGTCGATCTCGATCGTGAGCTCGTCGCGTTTCAAGCGTGGCAGCAGGCAAGAGGAGACGCGCCGGCGAGGGAGTCGCGGCGACGACTCATAGCTCGCGTGCCGGCCGAGCCGCTCGAACCGTAGCCGGAGGGGCGAGCCCCGCCCACCGCCGGGCGCGATTTATCCCTGCGGCCCGCCGGGGGGATCGGTGCCTGGACGGAGGGCGGCGGTGCTCTGGTAGACTCCCGCGAGTTCCGGCGGCCGAGCCGCGCGGGACCTAGTTCCCCTCGAACCGCGAGGCGTGCTCTCGACGATGCCCGATTCGCTCGTGCTCCGCACTCTCCTCGGCTGCGCCTGTCTTGCGCTGGCTGCTCCTCCGCTCGCCGCGCAGGAGCTCCCCGAGCTGCGCGTCGGCGGGAACGCGGTCCCGACCGTGCTCCTCCAGAGAGAAGCGCTGCGGCTCTTCGCCGGCGCCGCGATGGAGGACCTCGCCGCCCGCTTGGAGCTCGAGCAGCTGGCGCACAGCCTGGCTCGCCTCGGGGTGAGCTCTCCGGCGAGCTCGATCGATGCGCCGCTCGGGACGCAGCAGTGGATCGACGCCTTGGCGATCCCAGCGCGTGTCGAGGACTTCCTGCCCCTCGAGCGGCTGGGCTGCGGAGATACCGCGTACGCGCAGGCGCTGAGCCAGCTCCGCCAGCGCTTCGCGCGCCTGGCGCAGGGCGACCCGGAGGTGAGACCGATCAGCGATATCGAACGCGGCGTCGTGCGCGGCTTGCTCCAGCGCAGCGTGCTGCGCGATCCCACCGAGCGCTGGGCCTGGTGCGAGCTCGCGCCGAGCACGGCGCTGGTGGCGGGCGGGGCCAGCATGGACGTGGCCGAGGCGTGGCAGCGCTGCGCGGCGCGTCTGGGCGAGCTGCCGGACGACGCCTCCGCAGGCCCCGCGCCGAGCAACGCGATCGATCCCGTCGAGAGGCGCCGCCGCGCGATCCGCCTGGCGGCGGAATGGACGGGGGCCGTGACCGCGCTCTCGCAGGACCTCGCGTCCCGGGGCGCGCTGCTGTCGGAGGCGGAGTGGCGGCGCTTCGCGACCGAGACGCTCGGCCGCGGAGTCACGCGCGATGCGAACCTCTCGCTGCAGGTGCTTCCCGGACTCGGCATGCCCTCGGTCGCGGCGTTCGGCACCTACGCGTGGCTGCGCGAGAGCTACTCGCGCGGGGTCATCGGCGAGTTCGGTCGAGCGCAAGCCGAAGCGACGATCGAGGAGACCAACGCCGAGCGCCTGACGGGCAAGATCGACCTCGAGGTGCTGCTGTTCGCGGCCTACGACTTCGCCCATTCGTATCCGCTGCCTGAGCTCCGCGCCGCCGCGCGCGAGCGTGCGGCGGCATGTGCCCAGCGCCTCGCAGCGGGCGAGCCCTTCGACCAGCTCTTCGAAGAGCTCTCCGAGTACCAGGACCTGCGCCTGCGGACCCGCCTCTTCACCGGCGAGAACGCGCTGGCGAAGACGAGGCGCGGTCGCTTCGGCGAGCTCTCGCCCCAGGCGCTGCGCTTGATGCTCGGCTCGACGCCGTTCGACCTCATGACCGGCGGCGTCGACCTCGCGAGAGCGGCGCTCCACGAGCTGCCGGTCGGCGCAGTGAGCGGACCTCTCGAGTGCACCTTCGGCGTCTGCTTCGTCCGCGTGAAGTCGCGATCGCTCGGCGCGCCGCCGATCAACTTCTCGCGCGAGAGCGAGCTCGCGCTAGCGCGCGAGACGCTCCTCACGCTGCGCTTCGAGCGCTGGATCGGCGAGGTCCTGGCGCGCGCCGGGATCGAGATCCGTTGAGCGCCCGCGACTCGCGCCGGGACGCGCCGGCGGACTCCGAAGTCGAGGTCGAGGTCGCGGAGAGCTCGCGTCGCGCGCGCCGCGAGCCGATCCCCGACGACGCGTTCTGGCCGACGCTGAAGCGCCTGCTGCGCTACGTCTTCCGCTATCGCGGTCTGCTGATCTCGGTCGTGCTCCTGGGCTCGCTCACGGCGGCGTTCGAGAAGTCGATGCTGCTCGCGATCGGCCCCGTCGAGTTCGTGCTCTTCCCCGAGGAGGCGGCGGCGCGCGCGAAGAAGAAGGCCGAGGGGCAGGCGAACGACATCGTCTCGCAGGCCGAGGAAGCGGGCAGCGCCGGCTGGCTCGCCGAGTTCTCGGAGGGCTTCAAGCAGAAGGCCTTCGCGTTCTTCGAGGTGCAGGGCTCGGACACCGCGGATCAGCGCTTCTGGCTGCTGATCGGCCTCGTGGTGACGATCATCTTCATCGCGCTGATCACCGGCACGATGGAGTTCTTCTTCCACTACACCTCGCGCAAGCTCAACCTGCGCATCGCGGTGGATCTCCGGAACGACCTGGCGCGCCATCTCCTGCATCTGCCGATCTCGTTCCACGGCAAGAGCAAGCTCGGGGACCTCGTCTCGCGCATCAGCAACGACGTCCAGTCCTCGCTGAAGTCGCTGAACCTGATGACGAGCCACGTCATCCAGGAGCCCGCGGGCATCGCGATGAACCTCGCCATCGCGTTCGTCGTGAACCCGTGGATGACGCTGCTGATCATCGTGCTGATGCCGTTGATCGCCCTGCCGTTCCTGGTCCTCGGCAAGCGCGTGCGGCGCGGCTCGCGGCGCAGCCTCTCGGTGCTCGGCGAGAGCACGAAGATCTTCACCGAGATGCTCTCCGGCATCCGTGTGGTGAAGGCCTTCCGCCGCGAGGAGGCCGAGGCGCGCGCGTTCGAGCAGCAGAACCGCGGGTTCCTCCGTCGCTCGATGAGCATGGTCCGCGCGCGGGCGCTCAGCGAGTCGGCGCTGGTCGTCATCGCCTATGGCGGGATCTCGCTGGTCATGCTCGCGATCGGCTACGCGCAGATCTACTCGGCCGACCTCAAGTTCAAGGACTTCCCGTCCTTCGCGCTCTACATCGGCGCGCTGACGACGACCTACACGCACATCAAGCGCATCTCGCGCGGCTACAACAGCCTCGAGGAGTCGGTGGGGGCGCTGAGCCGCCTCTTCGAGATCCAGGACCAGAAGAGCAACCTTCTCGAGGCGCCCGACGCGGTGGGCATCGATCGGCTCCAGCATTCGCTGCGCCTGAAGGACCTGCACTTCACGTACGACGGCAGCGAAGAGGGCGTGCTCCACGGCATCGACGTCGAGATACCGGTCGGCTCGCGCGTGGCTCTGGTCGGGCCATCGGGGGCGGGCAAATCGACGCTGCTCGACCTCGTCGCGCGCTTCTACGACCCGACCGGCGGAGCGATCCTGGCCGACGGCATCGACCTGCGGAAGCTCCGGATCGAGGCCTGGCTCGGGCGCATCGCCTTCGTGAACCAGGCGCCCTTCCTCTTCCACGCCTCGATCCGCGACAACCTCCGCTACGGCAAGGCCGACGCGACGGACGAGGATATCACCGCCGCGGCGAAGGCCGCCGCGATCCACGACTTCGTGCAGTCGCTCCCCGAGGGCTACGACACGCTCGTCGGCGAGCGCGGCGCGCGCATCTCGGGCGGGCAGATGCAGCGCATCACCATCGCGCGCGCGATCCTGCGCAACGCCGATCTCCTCTTGCTCGACGAGGCGACGAGCTCGCTCGATACCGAGGCGGAGAAGTCCGTGCAGGAAGCGCTGGATCAGCTGATGGTGGGGCGCACCTCGATCATCGTGGCGCACCGGCTCTCGACGGTGCGGAACGCCGATCGCATCTTCGTTCTGGAACAGGGGCGCATCGTGGAGCAAGGGCGCCACGAGGAGCTCTACGAGCGCGGCGGGGTCTACCGACGCTTGTACGACATGCAGTTCCGCGAGAGCTGATCGAATCACGGAGTGAACGCGATGGATCCGCTGCTGCGAGAGCTCGAGCCGCTGCTCGACGCGAAGCCCTTCGACCGAGGCGCCGTGCTGCGCGCTTGCGTGCGCGGCTTCGGCGCGGATCTCGGCACGCTGCATCTCTGGGATGCGGACGCGCAGTTGCTGCGCCTCTCGGCCGAGCACGCGCTTCCCCCGCCCGTCCGGGAGAAGGTCCTCGCGATCCCGCTCGGGAAGGGCATGGCAGGGCTCGCCGCCGAGCGACGGGAGCCGGTGAGCGTCTGCAACCTGCAGACCGACACCAGCGGCGTTGCGCGCCCCGGCGCGAAGGCGACGGGCATGGAAGGCTCGGTCGCGATCCCGCTGCTCGACGAGAAGGGAGAGCTGCGCGGCGTCCTCGGCATCGCGAGCGCAGAGCCGCGCGTCTGGACCAGCGACGAGCTCGCGCGCTGCCTCGCGGTGGGGCGGCGGATCGCGGAGCGCCTGCGCGGCTGAGCCGTCCGCGGCGGGGGACTCCGTGCGCTCAGCCCCGGCGCAAGAGCACGGTCGCCTGCGCGACGATGGCTTCGCCTGCGCCGATCGGGCCGAGCTTCTCGGCGGTCTTGCCCTTCAGATTGACCCGCTCGATCTCGACCTCGAGCAGCGCGGCGATGCGCGCGCGCAGCTCGGCGCGGCGCGGCGCGAGCTTCGGCTTCTCGGCGATCACGACGAGATCGCAGTTCTCGAGCGTGTAACCCTGCTCGCGCACGCGCGTCCACGCTTCGCGCAGCAGGGCCGCCGAGTCGGCGCCCTTCCAGCGCGGATCGGAGTCGGGGAAGAAGGTCCCCAAGTCATCCAGGCCTGCGGCGCCCAGCAGGGCGTCGGTGAGCGCGTGCAGCAGCGCGTCGCCGTCCGAGTGCCCGAGCGGCCCGCGGTCGTGCTCGAAGCGCACGCCGCCCAGGATGCAGGGACGCCCCTCGACCATGCGATGCAGATCGAAGCCGGAGCCCACGCGAAAGCTCGGGCCGCCGGTGGCAGGAGGATTCATGGCGCGAGCTTCGGGATGGGCCGTCGGGAGATCGGCGGGCACGGTGATCTTGCGGTTGCGGGGATCGCCGGGCACCGCGACGACGGAGGGGAGCGCTCCGCTCGCAGCGGCGAGCTCGAGCACGTGGACGTCGTCGGTCGTCGGCCAGCCCTCCTCGCACGCGCGGCGATACGCCGGCAGCCCGAGCTCGCGGCGGAAGGCCTGCGGCGTCTGCGCGAGGTGGATCTCCCGGCGATCGAGCGTCGCGAGCACGCGGCCCGCGGCATCGACGCGCTTCACGGTGTCGACCGCGGGCAGCGTGCAGAGCGCCGCGCCCTGCGCGACGGCGGCGTCGATCACGCGCGCGAGCACCTCGGCGGAGAGGAAGGGGCGCGCGCCGTCGTGGACGAGCAGGATCTCGCTCGTAGGATCCGCGGCCTCGAGGCCGTTCCGCACCGAGTCGCGGCGCTCGGCTCCGCCTGCGGCCCAGCGCAGCGCGACGCGCGGCGCGCACCCTCTCGTCGCCGCTCGCAGCAGCTCTTCGCGCTCGGCGGCCTTGCCGACGAGAACGATCTCGACGACGCGCGGATCGGCGCCGAGGGCGCGCACGACGTGCGCGATCAGCGGCTCGCCCTCGAGGAGCAGCAAGGTCTTGTTCCGCCCGGCGCCGAAGCGCGTGCCGCTGCCCGCGGCGGGGACGATGGCGGAGACCCGGAGGCTGCGGGACGGCGCGTGCATGGCGGCATTGGAATCCGGTGCGCCGCGCGGAGCAATGCTCTACGATGCCTCGCGGGGTGGTTCGAAGCGCTCGAGCTCAGCAAGGCCTGCGGCGATGCGCGTGTTGGGAATCGATCCGGGGACGCGAATCCTCGGCTTCGGCTTCGTGGAGTCGCAGGGCTCGCGGCTCGCCTTGATCGAAGCGGGAGCGCTCGAGCTCGAGCGCGCGGCCCCCGATCTGCCCGGACGGCTGGCGGCCATCCACCGCGAGCTCTTCCGGCTGATCGAGCGGATGAAGCCGGATGCGCTGGCGATCGAGGAGGCCTTCCACGGGCGCAGCGCGCAGGCGGCGCTGCGCATCGGCGAGGCTCGCGGCGCGGCGCTCGCCGCCGGAGCGCTCGCGGGCGTGCCGATCTCGCAGTATCCGCCGGCCACCATGAAGAAGGCCCTCACCGGCAATGGCCGCGCCGACAAGTCGCAGGTCGCGCACATGGTGGTGCGCCTGCTCGGGCTCTCCGCGTTGCCGACGCGCGCGGACGTCTCGGATGCGCTCGGCATCGCGATCTGCCACTGCTTCCGCGCCCAGCGCAGCGCGGCAGGGCTCGGGCTCTAGATGGAACGCTCCGGGCTGTCGCGCCGCGAGCGCGCCTGCACCGCCGGGCTGCTCGCGCTCGGTCTGGCGGCCCTCGCGCGCCTCGGGCTGCTGGTCTCGGCGCCGCCATCGGCCGCGCCGTCGGCATGGCCGCGGGTGCGCCTGGATCCCAGCCGCGCGAGCGCGGCCGAGCTCGGTTTGCTGCCCGGGCTCGGGCCCTCACGCGTCGCGGCGCTCCTCGCCGAGCGCGAGCGGCGCGGCGGGTTCCGGGCGGCCGAGGATCTGCTGCGCGTGCCGGGGATCGGGCCGCGCACCCTGGAGCAGCTCGCACCCTTGCTGGAGTTCCCTTCCTCGGCGCCGTGAGGGCCGGCTTCCCGATGCCGCGGGGAACTCCAGACTGGAGCCCGGCCCAGCGCTGTGTGCTATCCTCGGCCCCCCGCCGCCGAGGCTCCCCGCGCCCCGCGATGAACGCTGCCGCTTCTCCATGCCTGTCGCTCTCCGTCGATCTGCCCTCCGAGCAGATCGCGTTGATCGACTCAGCCCTCGCCGAGGACCTCGGTCCGGCCGGGCTCGCGGGCGACCTCAGCGTGCGCGCGCTCGGTAGCGACGGCGCGCTGCGCCGCGCCCACGCGAGGGTGATCGCGAAGGCGCGCGGAGTGCTCTCGGGAACACGCCTGTTCCGCGCCGTCTTCGAGCGCCTCGCCGCGCGCGTTCCGGAACGCGGAGCCAGCGGCCTCGTGAGCTTCGAGCTGTCCGCGCGCGACGGGGCCGCCGTCGAGCCCGGCGATCTCTGCTTCGCGTTCTCCGGGCCCGGCGACCTCCTCCTCGCCGGCGAGCGCACGGCGCTGAACTTCCTGCAGCGCCTCTCGGGCGTGGCGACGCGCACGCGCGAGTTCGTGCGCGCCGTCGAAGGCACCGGAGCGCGCATCCTCGACACGCGGAAGACGACGCCGGGCTGGCGCTTGCTCGAGAAGGACGCCGTGCGCCACGGCGGAGGCACCAATCACCGGCTCGCCCTCTACGACCAGATCCTGCTGAAAGAGAACCACTTCGCGCTCGCCGGCGGCGATGTCGCGCGCATCACCGCGGCGGTCCGCCAGCACGTCGGCCCGCAGGTCGTCCTCACCGCCGAGGCGCGCAGCTTGGACGAGGCGCTCGCCGCGGCGCGCTCCGGAGCGGACGTCGTCATGCTCGACAACTTCGACCTCGAGCGCGCGCGCGTCGGCGTCGCGCGCTTGCGCGAGGGATCTGCCCGGGGAGAGTTCCCGCGCCGCGTCGAGACGGAGATCAGCGGCGGAGTGCGGCTCGAGAACGTGCGCGCGTGGGCTGAGACCGGCGTCGATCGCATCTCCGTCGGCGCCCTGACCCATAGCGCTCCGGCGCTCGACACCAGCATGCTGATCGATCTCGAAGGCGCGAGCACAGAGGACGCGACTTGAGCATGTCCGCCCGTCCGAGCCTACGTCTCTCCTTCGCCGCCGATCTGCGCATCGTGCCGAAGGTCCGTCGCCGTGTGCAGGAGTACCTCCGCGAGCACGGCGTCGCCGAGCGTGCCCTCGAGGAGTTCATCCTGGCGCTCGACGAGCTCTGCAACAACGCGATCGAGCACGGCGGCGCCGCCACCGCGCCGGACGACCGCGACGAGAAGAGCAGCTGCCTCCTGATGCTGCGCGCCGACGCGCAGCGCTCCGAAGTGGTCGCCGCTCTGCGCTCTCGTGGGCATCTCGAGGCGAACGAGCTCGCCGCCATGATGGAGGCGACCGGTCTGCCGGATCTCGAGTCCGAGCGCGGGCGCGGGCTCTTCCTGTTCCGCGCGATGGTCGACGCCTTCGAGGTCGCCAACGTCGACGACGACAAGCTCGAGGTGCGCTTCAAGAAGCGCTGGTGAGCCGCTCGCCCCTTCACTCCTGCGGGGCCTTCCTGCTGCGCTGGCCGCGTCTCCTCGGCGTCGCCCTGGCGGCGCTCTGGATCGTCGGTCTGCACCTGGGTTCCATCTTCGAGCGCCGCGGCCCCGACGAAGAGAGCCCGGTCGCGATGACGGTGCTCTACAACTGGCTGCATTGCCCGGCCTACGGGGCGCTGGCCGCGTGGATGCTGCTCGCGCTGGGCGGCAGCTCGCGCGGCGATTCGCTCGCGCGGCCTCTGCTGCTCCGCGCCTGGCTGCTCAGCGCGCTCGTGGGGCTCAGCGACGAGCTCCATCAAGCGTGCGTGCCGTGGCGCGATGGCGATCCCTTCGACTTGGCCACCGATACGCTCGCCGCCGGCGGCGCGCTCTGGTATCTCGCCGGAGTCGTCGCCGGCCGCGCCGAGGGCACACTGCTCCTGCGTCTGCTCGCGACGGCCGTCGCTACTTTCGGCACCGCGACCCTCGCGGCGCGGCACTCGTTCTGAACTCGATCCACTCCCGCATCCGTTCCCGCTCGTCGCGCTCGCGCGCGGCTCGCCGGAGGCTCCCGTGAGCGACGCCTACGATTCCTTCCGCCATCCCCTGACGACGCGCTATGCCTCGGCCGAGATGCGCCGGCTCTTCTCGGAGCGGCATCGCTTCGGGCTGTGGCGGCGGCTCTGGCTCGCGCTCGCCGAGGCGCAATCGGAGCTCGGTCTCGGCATCCGCGAGGAGCAGATCGCGGAGCTGAAGGCCCACCTCGACGACATCGACTTCGCCGCGGCCGAGCGCTACGAGAAGGAGCTGCGCCACGACGTGATGGCCCACGTGCACGCTCTCGGTGATCAAGCGCCGCTCGCGCGTCCGATCGTGCACCTCGGCGCGACCTCGTGCTACGTCACCGACAACGCCGACCTCGTGATCCTGCGCGAGGGCCTGTGCTTGCTGCAGGGCCAGCTCGCCACGCTGCTCGAGAGCCTAGCTAGCTTCGCGCGCGCGCATGCGGCGCTGCCCGCGCTCGGCTTCACGCACTTCCAAGCGGCGCAGCCGGTCACGGTGGGGAAGCGCGCGACGCTCTGGATCCAGGATCTGCTCATGGACTGGGACGAGCTCGCGCGCTTGATCGACGAGGTGCCGCTGCGCGGCGCGAAGGGCACCACCGGCACGCAGGCCTCGTTCCTCGAGCTCTTCGGCGGCGATCACGCGAAGGTGCGCGAGCTCGATCGGCGCGTCGCGCGCAAGATGGGCTTCGCGCACACCTTCGCGGTGACGGGGCAGACCTATCCCCGCAAGTTCGACTACCGCGTGCTCGCCGTGCTCTCCGGCCTCGGGCAGTCGGCCTCGAAGTTCGCCGTGGATCTCCGCCTGCTCGCGCATCGCAAGGAGATGGAGGAGCCCTTCGAGTCGAAGCAGATCGGCTCCTCGGCGATGGCGTACAAGCGGAACCCGATGCGATCCGAACGCATGACCTCGCTCGCGCGCTACCTGCTCTCGCTGCCGGAGAACGCGGCCCATACCGCGGCCAATCAGTGGCTCGAGCGCACGCTCGACGACTCGGCGAACCGCCGCATCGTGTTGGCGGAGGGCTTCCTCGCCGCGGACGCGATCCTCTCGCTCTACCGCAACGTCGCCTCCGGCCTCGTCGTCTACGACAAGGTCATCGCGCGGCATCTCGCCTCGGAGCTGCCCTTCATGGTGACGGAGAAGATCCTGATGGCTGCGGTGGAGCGCGGCGGCGATCGCCAGACGCTGCACGAGGTGATCCGCGCGCACTCCCAAGCCGCGGCCGCCGAGGTGAAGCTGCACGGCCGGGCGAATGACCTGATCGAGCGCCTGCGCGCCGATCCGGAGGTCGCGCGCTTCGAGCTCCCATGGGAGAAGCTGCTCGATCCGCACACGCTGACCGGACGCGCGCACGAGCAGACGCTCGAGTTCCTCGCCGAGGAGGTCGAGCCCCGTCTCGGCCGCTACACCGGGCCGCGCGCAGAGGGCAACGAGGTCCGCGTGTGAGCACAGAGCAGCTCCGTTTGCGCTGGGGCAGCAGCTCGCGCTCGCGCTCGCTGGGCGAGCTCGTCGCGGCGTTGCGCCGCGGCGCGCACGTGCGGATCGAGACCGGCGTGCTCGAGGCTCGCGATCTGCCGCTCGAGCTGCGCCTCCTCGTCGATCCGAAGATGAGCCAGGCCGCGCGTGGCGCGAGCCTCGGTCTCGGCGCGGTGGGCAGCCGGCTCGCGCTCGCGGGCTTCGCCTTCTCGCGCGTCCTCGCGGGCGGCGCGGCCTTGGGCGCGGCGGTCGCTTCGGGCTTGCTCTCGGGCGTGCTGGAGCGCTACGCCTTCCGTGTCGCGCTCGAGCGCGACGAGCGCGGGGGCTTGGTGCTCGAGGGCGAGCCGCGCACCCGCGGCGAGCTCGGCGACAGCGGAGCGCGCGAGAAGCGCTGAGCTAGTGGGGCCCCCGCCCCACTAGGCGAGCGCGCGCGAAGGCTCAGCCGCCGCTGCGGAAGCGCCGCATCTGGGTTCGCAGCTCCACCGCGATCGCGCGGGCGATGCGCTTGCAGTCGCGCGCATCGGCGGGATTCACTCCGCCCACGGCGGGATGACCGCCGCCGCCATGGCGCTCGCAGAGGCGCCCGACGTCGATACCGGCGCGCGGGAGGTTCCACGGGTTCTCGCCGGCGGTGACGTGCAGGCCGCCGCGCGTCGGGATCATGCCCACCGCGAAGTGGATGTCGGGATGGAAGTAGAACGGGGCGAAGCGCTCGCGGCGGATCTCGTTGCTCGTCGCGTCGTAGAGCAGCACGTCGTCCTCGATATCGACGACGGTGGGGGGGAACTGCTCGAGCGCCTTCTCGCGGTTCTTGCACGCGCGCTCGTGGCGCTTCTCGATCTCGCCGAGCCCCGCGACCGACGCGAGGTCGTGATCGACGAGCTGGCGCACGATGAAGTCGCTCCAGTCCGGCGTCGGCGCCACGGTGAGGGCGCGCATGATGCGCAGAGCGGGCGCGGTGCCGAAGAGCACCTCGTCGACGGTGTCGAAGCGCGCGGCGTCGATCTTGTTCGACCAGAGCCGGAGCTCGTCGAAGCGCGCCGGAGAGCGAAAGCCCCAGTGCTCGCGCGCATGGTCGAGGATCACCGGCGGGCAGGAGGGCGACGCCGTGTCCCAACGATGGCGCACGCTCGGCGCATAGAGCTGCTTCCACTCCGGCACGACGAAGGTCGTCGGATGATGGTCGAACCAATACTCCGCGCGCGGATGGAAGAAGAAATCGACCACCGCGAAGCGCTCGTCCTCGGAGAAGCTGCGCCAGCGCGGCCGCACGTCGTGATTCACCCCGGACCAGCCGACGGAGATCTCACCGCGCACCTCGCGCAGCACATGGGCGAGGATCGCCGCGGAGGCGATGCCGTCGAAGTCGCGATGGTAGTAGATCTTCAGCACGATTCCTTCTCCGTCCCCGGCGCCGGCTCGGCGCGCTTCTCGGCACGAACTCGCAGCTGGCCGCAGGCCGCATCGCCTTCGACGCCCTTCGACCAACGCACGGTCGCCGTGACTCCGGCGCGCTCGAGGGCGCTGGCGAAGGCGTCGACGTCCTCGCGGCGCGGACGGCGGAACGGAGCTTCGTCGACGGGATTGAAGGGAATCAGGTTCACCGTGGCGCGCAGGCCCTTCATCCAGCGGGCCAGGTCCTGCGCCTGAGCTGCGGAGTCGTTGACGCCCCGCAGGAGCACGTACTCGAGCGTGATCTCGCGTCCGGTGCGCTCGAAGTAGGCGCGCAGCGCCGCGTGGAGATCCTCGAGCCGCACCGTGCGCGCGAGCGGCACCAGCTGATCGCGGAGCCCCTGATCGGCCGCGTGCAGCGACACCGCGAGCTGGTAGCGGTGGGGGTGCTCCGCCAGGCGCGCGATCTTCGCCGGGAAGCCGATCGTCGAGATGGTGATCTTCCGCACGCCGAGATCCAGGCCGTCGGGTGCGTGCACGGCATCGAGCGCGCGAAGCGTGCTCTCGAGGTTCATCGAGGGCTCGCCGATGCCCATCACGACCGCGCGGCGGATCGGGCGCAGCGCGTTGCCGCGCACGAATTGCTCCAAGATCTCGCCGCTCGTCAGGTTGCGCCGGAGCCCCGCGAGGCCGCTGGCGCAGAAGAGGCAGCCGACGGCGCAGCCGACCTGGGTCGAGATGCACAGCGTCGGGCCCGACGAGCCGGGCATGTTCACCGTCTCCACGCGCTCGCCGTCGGCCAGCTCGAGCAGCAGCTTCACGGTCCCGTCGGGGGCCTCGCGGCGCTCGATCTCGCGCGTCGCGAGCAGCGGCGGCTGCGCCGTGCGCAGGGCCTCGCGCAACGCGAGCGGGAGATCGCTCATGCGCTCCGGCTCCAGCACGCCGCGCTCGAAGATCCAGCGCCGGAGAGAGCCGGACCACGCGGTCGCGAGAGCGCTCGCGCGCGCGACGCCCGCGGAGACGGCGAGCTCTTCGAGTCGCGCCGCGAAGCTCTCCTTGGACTCGTCGAGCCAGGACGGAGTCCGGACCTCGCTCATGGCCATGCGCTTCACCGCGGCGCGCCGGTCGGGCGCGCCGCGAGCTAGGCCGCTTCCTCGGGCTCGCCGCCAGGCAGAGGCGGAGCCGTCTCCTCGGAGGCGGCCGCGGAGTGCTTGGTGCCGCGCTTTCGCACGGGACGCGGCACGAAGGCGAGCTCGCGCTCGCCGGTCGTCGTCTTGACGTAGTCGGCGGTGATCTTGTAGGCGCCCTTCTCTTCGCGCGAGGGCAGCTCGAAGAGCGGCTCGCGGAGGAGATCCTCGAAGATGCTGCGCAGCGCGCGCACGCCGGTCTCGCGCTGACGCGCCTGGCGCGCGATCTCGCGCAGCGCTTCCGGTTCGATCTCGAGCTCGCAGCCCTCGAGGCGGAACATCGCCTGGTACTGACGCGCGAGCGCGTTCTTGGGCTCGGTCAGCACGCGCACGAGCTCCATCTCGCCGAGACCGTGCAACGTCGAGATCACCGGCAGGCGTCCGATGAACTCGGGGATCATTCCGAACTCGATCAGGTCGCGCGTGTCGATGTGCTTCAGGTACTGCTCGCGGCGCTCGGCGGCGTCGGTCGGAGCGGGAGCGCCTTGGCGCTCGCCGAAGCCGATCACCGAGCGCCCGATGCGGCGCGCGATCGTCTCCTCGATGCCGTGGAAGGTGCCGCCGCAGATGAACAGGATGTGATCCGTGCGAACGGGGATATAGGCCTGCTCGGGGTGCTTGCGGCCGCCCTGCGGAGGCACGTTCGCCACCGTGCCCTCGAGGATCTTCAGCAGCGCCTGCTGCACGCCTTCGCCGGAGACGTCGCGCGTGATCGAGACGTTGTTGGTCGTGCGCGCGATCTTGTCGATCTCGTCGATGTAGACGATGCCCTGCTGCGCGCGCTCGACGTCGAAGTTGGCGCCTGCAGCAGCTTCAGCAGGATGTTCTCGACGTCCTCGCCGACGTAGCCGGCTTCGGTGAGCGTCGTCGCGTCCGCGATCGCGAACGGCACGTCGAGGATCTTCGCCAGCGTGCGCGCGAGCAGCGTCTTCCCCGAGCCCGTCGGACCGACGAGCAGGATGTTGCTCTTCTCGAGCTCGACGTCGTCGATCGTCCGCGTGGACAGCAGGCGGTTGTAGTGGTTGTAGACCGCGACCGAGAGCACGCGCTTCGTCTCCTCCTGGGAGATCACGTACTCGTCGAGCCTGGCCTTCAGGTCGCGTGGCTTCGGCAGCTTCTCACGAGTGAGCAGGGAGCTCTCGCCGCCCTGGCCGGGGCCTGCCGCCGCAGCTGCTGCAGAGGCCGCGGGCGTCGTCCGAGCGCGCGCCGCGCCGCCACCGCCCTCGGGGCGGTGGCGTTCCTCCTCGAGGAGGATCGAGTTGCAGATGTCGATGCACTCGTCGCAGATGTAGATCCCGGGCGGACCCGCGATCAGGCTCTTCACATGGTGGCGGCTCTTCTCGCAGAAGGTGCACCGCTCCACGCTCTTGCCGCCGCGGTCACGTCCCGTTCCTCGTGTCATCCAACCGTCTCCAGCTTGCGCGCCGGGCTACCCAGGACCTCGTCGACGAGGCCGTACTCCTTGGCCTGCGCCGCCGACATGAAGCGATCGCGATCGGTGTCGCGAGCGAGCTCGTCGACGTGCCGTCCGCTGTGCCGGGCGAGGATCTCGTTCAAGATGCGCTTCATCTTGAGGATCTCCTCCGCCTGGATCGAGATGTCGGAGGCCGTGCCCTGCGCGCCGCCCCAGGGCTGGTGGATCATAACGCGCGAGTGGGGCAGAGCGAACCGTTTGCCCGGCGTGCCGCCGGCCAGCAGCACAGCGCCCATCGACGCGGCCTGACCCACGCAGTAGGTCGCGACATCGCACGAGACGAGGTGCATCGTGTCGTAGATCGCGAGGCCCGCGGTGACCGAGCCGCCCGGCGAGTTGATGTAGAGGGAGATCGGCTGCTCCTTGTTGTCCTTCTCGAGGAACAGGAGCTGGCCGATGATGACGTTCGCCACCATGTCGTCGATCGGCGTGCCGAGGAACACGATCCGGTCCTCGAGCAGGCGCGAGAACAGGTCGTAGTGGCGCTCCCCGCGCCCGGTCTTCTCGATGATGAAGGGCACCCAGCCCGCGTGCGGATCGATCACGGCGAGTTCCTCGGCGCTCTGCCATCCGGCGGAGCGCAGTTCTAGAACGAGAGATGAGCTCGGCCGCGGGGCACACCCCCGAGGCCGCAGGCCCGCTCACCCCGATGGCGCGTCGCGCGGGCGACGGATTGGATTGGTCCATCCGCCCGATCGACGGGCTCCGCTGTCGGGCGAGGGACAGCGGACCCCAGCTCGCATCGGCGCTCCGGGGGAGCGGGTGGAGATTGTTCCTTGCCGCGCCCTAGATCTCCATCGCCCGACTCGTGGAGTTTCCGGAAAACGGACGCGGCGGAGGGAGAACGTGCTCCCACCGGCATCCCCTGCGCCACCGCGAGGCCAGACTCAATGACGCGGGGCGCGGCACGCCGCGCCCCGCTCCCGCCGCCAGCGACCTCGCGAGATCAGGCGCCGGAGCTCGCTCCGGAGGGCGCGTTCGCCCCGGAAGCCGTCGCTTTCTCGCGCAGGAACTGGCGGACCTTGCGGTCGCGCAGATCGTGCTGGAGCACGCCGAGGAGATTGTTCTCCCGGTAATACGTCTGGACCTCGTCGAGGGACGAGCGATTTCGCAGCGCGATCTGCTCGAGCTCGCGGCGGATCTCCTTCTCGCTGACGCCGATGCGCTCCTGGCGCGCGATCGACTCCTTCAGGAAGAGCGCGGTCCAGTACTCACGGGCGGCCTGCTCGGTCGCGGGGAGCTGCTGAGCGACCTGCTCCTTCGCGGCCTGCTCGTCTACGCCTTGCTCGAGGAGCTCCTTCTCGGCCTTCTCGACGCGGCCCTTCACCTCTTCCTGGAGCAGCTTCTCGGGCAGCTCGAAGTCGGCGTGGCGCAGGAGGTGCTCCAGGATCTGGCGATCGACCTCCTGGTCGCGCATCTGCGCCTTCATGAGCTCGAGCTGGCGCGTGATCTCGGCGCGCACGGACTCGACGTCCTGCAGGTTCACGCGCTCGGCGAGCTGCTCGGGGGTCGGCACGATGGTGCGGAAGGTCTCCTTCAGGTGGAGCTCGACGGCGCCTTGCTTGCCGACCGCGCTCTCGATGGGGAAGCCTTCCTGGTACGTGATGTCGACCTTCACGCTCTGGCCCGGCTTCGCTCCGGCGAGGGCGTTCTTGTACGCGAGCTCGTCGCAGCCCTTGATGGGATGCGCCGCCGCGAGATGCACTTCCTCGACCTCGTGCACCGAAGCGCCGTCGCAGTGGAAGACGACGCGCGCCTTGAAGGTGCCCGACTCGGGCAGGCCCTCGCTCTCGTCCTCGATCTTCTCGGGGAACGCGGCCTGCTGGCAGAGCTGGCCGAGCTGCTCTTCGATCTCCTCGGGAGCGATCTCGATCGGCGGCGGCTCGACGGCGAGCCCGACGTAGTTCTCGACCACGGGCCGCGGACGCAGATCGAGCATGAAGCTGAAGCTGTAGTCCGCGCCGCGCTCGGGGAGCTTGTCCTGGAGGTCCAGCTCGATCTGGCCGAGCGGAACGAACTCGTTCGCGCGCAGCGCCTCGTCGATCGCCGAGTTCACCACGTGCTCGACGAGCTCCTTGCGCAGGCTGTCGCCGAACCGCTTCTCGACGACGCTGCGCGGCACGTGGCCCGGACGGAAGCCCGGCAGACGGATCTGCTTCGCGGCGCGATCGAAGGTCTCGCGGTAGCGCCGGTCCACGACCGCGGCGGGAACCGTGAGTTGGATCTTCTTGCGGGACGGTCCGGCGTGCTCGATCGTGGTCTGCACGGCGGTCTGCTGGGTCGCGCTCTCGGCCATGTTCATCCTTGGCCCTGCGACGCGGCCGATCTGCTCGGGAGCGCTGCGGTTGCACTCCGCGCGCGGCGGAGTGCCGCGTGTGGGACGAGCGCGCCTTCGAGTGGAATCACCGGTGGTGACGACCTTTCTCCGGGCGGGGCTCGAGCCGCATGGCTCGCGACGCGAGTCGGGGCAGGGCTGGGTGGAAGGGCTAGGGTAAGTGGGGCAGGAGAAAGGGCAGGAGAAAGTGTCGCTGCACTCGACGAAGAACCCGCGGCCGGAGGGCTCTGCGCTCCTCCGGTCGGGCACTGGCGAACCGGCCTATCTAGAGCACCGGCGTAAGACCGTCAAGCGCGCCGCGGGAGCGCCGCTCACCCGCGGGGAGGCCGCCGCATGGCTCGCGCCCTGACCCAGATCGCCTTCGCGGGCGGCGTGCTCGCCGCGAGCTTCGCGGGCGTGGCCTGGATCGTGAGTCTGCGTCCGCAGGATCCGCCGGTGCAGCGGGCCGAGGGGCTGCGCTTCGGCGTGCGAGCCCTCGAGCTCGCGCCCGCGCCCGCCGTTCCCATCACGCGGCGCCTGCCGGGCGTCACCGAGCCCTGGCTCGCGCTCGCTCTGCGCGCCGAGGTTGCCGGGGCCATCGAGCTCGTGCGGGGCGATCTGGAGCCCGGGACGCGCGTCGGCGGTGCGGCTCCCTCGACGCCGGGCGGCGAGGGGGGGAGCGAGGAGCTGCTGCGTATCGACTTGTCGACCTACCGCCTGCAGCGCGAGCTCGCCGAGGAGCGCGCGGCGCATGCACGGGCGCAGGTCGCTTCGCAGGAGGCCGAGATCGCGCGCAGCGCGGAGCTCGTCGAGCTCGGCGAGACGAACCTCGTGCTCGCACAGAATGCGCTCGCTCGTCTCGAGGGCCGCCTCGGCGAAGGAGCGAGCGGCAGCGTCGCGATCTCCGATCAGCAGGTCGAGGACGCGGTGCGGCAGGTGGGCCAAGCGCGCAGCAACTTGGCGACGCAGCGCGCCGGGCACATCGTGGCGAAGCAGAACGCTCGCGGGCAAGCCGCCCTCGTCGCGGTGGCGGAGCGCGAGCTCGCGTTGGCGCGACTCCGCGAGCAGAAAGCCAGCGTCCGAGCTCCTTGGGACGCGTACGTCCAACGCCGCTTCGTGAGCGACGGAGCGGCCGTGATCGTCGGGCAGGAGCTGCTCGAGCTGCGCGCGCTGCATCCGCTGCGCGTGGTCCTGCATGTTCCTGCGGAGATCTACGCGCGCCTCGGGACCTCGACTCGCGCTCGCGTGAGCTTCCCCGGGCTCGCCGCTCTAGCGCCCGCGCCGTTCGAAGCGCGCTTCTCCGCCGCGGCTCCCGAGGTGGATGGGGCGACGCGCAGCGTGCGCGTCGAGCTCTGGATGGAGAATCCGGCGGGCTCCTTGCCCGCCTCCCAGCTCGACGGTCGCCTTCCGGCGGGCTTGCCCTGCGAGGTCGAGCTCGAGCTGGGCGCGATCGAGGAGGTGCTCTGGATCCCGGAGGAGGCGCTGCGCTTCGGCGGGGCGCAGCCGAGCGTCGTGCGCATCGCCAGCGGGGGCGGAGCGGACCTGCGCGCGGAGATCGTCGCGGTCTCCCTCGGGCTCTACCAGGACGGGCGCTACGCGCTGCGGGGCATCGCGGAGGCGAGCGAGGGGAGCTCCTCGCGGCCTCTCGCCGCCGGCGATCGCATCGCGCTCGGCGATCTCGAGGTGCTGCGCGGAGGCGACGCGCTGCGCATCGTCGGGGCGCACGAGGTCCGGCGATGAGAGGGCTCGCGCGCTTCTCCATCGAGAACTCGGTCGCAGTCAACCTCTTCGCCTGCGTGCTGCTCTTCGGGGGGCTCTTCTTCTACTTCGCGTTGCCGCGCGAGATCTTTCCCGACGTCTCCTACGACAAGGTCGCGGTCACGACCACCTGGCCCGGCACCAGCCCGCAGGACATGGAGCGGCTCGTCACGCTGCACATCGAGAACGCCGCCGACGCGCTCTCGGGAGTGAAGGAGCTGAGCTCGGAGTCCAGCGAAGGCCGCTCGGTGGTCACGGCGGAGCTACACGCCGGCGAGGATCTGCAGCGCTTCGTCAGCGATCTCCGCGCGCGAGTCGAGGCGCTGGAGGAGCTGCCGGAAGAGGTGCGCTCGCGCTATCGCCCGATCGTCGAGGAGCGCGAGGGCCAGTTCCCGGTGATCACGCTCTCGCTCTTCGGCAGCGCGCCCGAAAGGCTGATGCGCGACGTCGCCGAGGAGGTGAAGAACGATCTCCTCGGGCTGGACGGCGTGAATGCCGTCGGCGTATCGGGCGTGCGCACTCCCGAGATCTGGATCGAGATCGAGCCGCGCGCGTTGGAGGCGCACGGTCTGCTGCCGCGCGACATCGCCCGCTTGGTCGGCGCGAAGAACCTCCAGGAGCCCGTCGCGACGCTGCCGACGCGCGACGGCGAGCTGCTCCTGCGCATGGATGGCGAGGTCGGGCTCGCCCGCGAGCTCCTCGAGCTCCCGGTGCTCGACGATCCCGAAGGCCGGACGATCACCCTGCGCGATCTCGGCGCGCGGATCCGCGACGGCTTCGAGCGCCCGCTCACGCTGGGCCGCTACAACGGCCGACCGGCGATGACGCTCGCGATCACGAAGGACGCCGACGGAGATGCGATCGAGATCGCGGACGAGGTGCGCGCCTATGCCGCCGATCTCCGCGAGGGTCGTCGCCGCGTGCTGCCGGAGGGGCTCTCCATCGGCGTGAGCTCCGACTTCTCGGTCTACATCCGCAATCGCCTCGAGGTGCTGGAGACCTCGGGGATCTGGGGCCTCGGCATCGTCCTCGTGGTGCTGTGCTTCTTCCTCGGCGTGCGCATCGCGCTGATGACGGTGCTCGGTCTGCCGGTCGCGATCCTGGGCGCCGTGCTCGGCTGCGCGCTCCTCGGCATCACGATGAACATGATCACCATGTTCGCGTTCATCATCGTGCTCGGGATGCTCGTCGACGACGCGATCGTCGTGGTGGAGAACGTGTACCGTCACGCCGAGAGCGGCATGCCGCTCCGCGACGCCGTGATCCAAGGGGTCGGCGAGGTGGGCTGGCCGGTGGTGGCGACGGTCACGACGACGATGGCCGCGTTCCTGCCGCTGGCGTTCATGTCCGGCACGATGGGCAAGTTCATCGCGGCGATCCCGATGGTCGTCTCGCTGACGCTCTTCTTCTCGCTGATCGAGGCGCTGGTCGTGATGCCGGCGCACCTCGCGGAGTGGACTCACGCGAAGGTGCACGTCCCCGGCGCGCGCCGAGGCCAGCGGCCTTGGTACGAAGCGGTGCGCCGCAGCTATCGCCGCGCGCTGGAGACCTGCCTGCGCTGGCGCTACGTGACGCTCTCCGGCGCCGTGGGCTCGCTCCTGCTGATCGGCGCGGCCGCCGCAGCGTTCCTGAAGGTCGAGCTGCTGGGCGAGATCGAGTCGAAGATCTTCCTCGTCGATCTCGAGACGGAGTCCTCCTCGACGATCGAGAGCACGCGCGCGGCGGTCGACGAGCTCGAGGCGGAGTTGCTCCGCCTGCCCGACGACGAGCTCGCCTCGGTCACGTCCGCCGCGGGGATCGTCTTCCTCGACGCGAGCAAGTTCGATCTCGGCACGAACCTGGGCCAGCTCACGGTCGAGCTGCGCGAGGGCATCGCGCGCGAGCGCACCAATCGGCAGGTGATGGACGACGTGCGCGAACGCCTCTCCGCTCGGAGCGCGGACCTGCAGAAGCTCGTCGTGCGCCAGCCGCCCGCGGGACCGGGCGGCCCGGCGCTCGAGGTCGAGGTGCACGGATCGGACCCCGCCGTGCTCGCGGCGCTGAGCTCCGAGGTCGCGGAGTTCCTCGCCGCGCAACCCGGTGTGCGGGACCTGCGCAGCGATCTGCAGCTCGGCAAGCGCGAGCTCGCCATCCAGCTCCTCGACGAAGGTCGCCGCCTCGGCCTCGACGAAGCCGATGTCGCGAGCCAGCTCCGCGGCGCGCTCGAAGGTGAGCGCGCGTCGCGCGTGCGGCGCGGTCGCGACGACATCGACGTCCTCGTGCGCTTCCCTGAGCGCTATCGCGCCCAGCGCGAGACGCTGCGCGAGTTCCGCGTCCAGCTGCCGAGCGGTGGCTACGTGCCGCTCGAGCGCGTCGCGGTCCTGCGCGAGGAGCGCTCGCCGCTCCGCATCCTGCGCACGCAGCGCGAGCGCACCGTCACGCTCTCCGCCGATGTCGATCGCGCGCGGGGCAACGCAACGGAGATCGCCGGTCGGGTAGAGCGCCGCTTCGAGGGCACCGAGGCGCGCCACGTCGGACATCGCGTCGAGCTCGGCGGTGACAAGAAGGAGTTCGATGACTCGATCCGCGGCGTGATCCCGCTCGCGGGCATCGGGCTCTTCCTCATCTACTTCATCCTCGGCGCGCTGTTTCGCTCTTACACCCAGCCGCTGATCGTGATGGCGGTGATCCCGTTCTCGCTCGGCGCCGTGCTGCTCGGCTTCCTCGTGAGCGGCGAGTCGCTGAGCTTCCTCGCCGTGCTCGGCGTCGTCGCGTTGAGCGGCGTCGTCGTGAACGACTCCCTCGTGCTGATCGACTTCGTCAATCAGGAGCGCCGCTCCGGCGCTCCGCTCGCGCTCTCGCTCGTGCGCGCCAGCACGACGCGCCTGCGCCCGATCCTGCTCACCTCGCTCACGACGGTCGGCGGGCTCGCGCCGCTCGCCTTCTTCGCCAGCGGCGAGGCCAAGTTCCTGGCGCCGATGGCACGGGCCATGGTTTACGGGCTATCGGCGACGACTTTGCTCGTGCTCGTGATCATTCCGTGCCTCTACCTCGCGCGCGAGGACCTCGCGCGCGCGCTGTCCGCGCGGCGCTCTCGTCCGAGCGCTTCGAGCACGCCTCAGCGATAGCCTCGCGCGCGCCGCGCCTCGAGCACGCGATCGGCCAGGCGCGCGGAGCTCTCGCCCTCCGCGACGCCATGTGCTGCGCGCTCCTTGCCGAGGAAGCCGAGCGCGAGCGCGGGGCCGGCGAGCTCCAGCGCGCGCTGCGGCGGCTCGCCGTGCAGCACTTGCACCGCTTGGTGGTAGTCGCGCAACGCGAGGGCGAGCAGCGCGTCGCGCTGCGCGCGTCGCGCGGGCAAGCCGGCGATCTGGTCGTAGGTGCCTCCGCGGAAGTAGAGCGCGGGCGCCGTGATGGCGAGCGCCTCCCCTTCGTCTCGCGGCAGGTAGCGCAGCGCCGCGTGGAGCGTGGTCAATGCGCGATCGAGGGTCGCGGCGGGATCCCCACCGACTTGCGACTTCGCGAGCAGGAATCCCAAGCGCAGATCGAGCGCCGCGCGGGTGCTCTCCTCGCGTGCGCCGCGACGCAGCGCTTCGAGGAGCCCGAGCGCGGGGAGCGCGAGCAGCGGCTCCGCGGGGCTCGGTCCGGGGCCGCGCAGCGCGGTCTCGAGCCCCCCTGTCGCGTAGCGCGCGAGCACGAGTCGCTGCGCGTCGCTCAGCGCGTCACCGCTCCGCATCGGCAGCAGGCGCGCGAGCTCGCGCATGGCGCCGTCGCGCGAGACGAGGTCGCCTCGTCGCTCGGCGAGCTCGGCCTCCGCGGCGTGCAAGAGCTCGTTCTCGGGCTCGCGCGCTCGCAGGGTGCAGAGGCGCTCCGCGAGCCGTGCGAGCTCCTCGGGTGCCGCGGGCGGCGCCGCGTGCACGCGGCGCAAGCTCTGCTCGACGTAGATCTTCGAGCGCCGCGCCTCGAGCAGCCCCTCCCAGTCCGGCCACGAGACGAGCAGCGCGAGCCCGGCGCACGCAGCGGCGAGCCGCGCGCGCGAAGGCCGGCCGCGCGTCAGTCCAGCACCCGCGAGAGCGAAGAGGACGGGCAGCGTGGGCAGGCGCAGCCGCGAATAGCTGAAGAAGAGCAGCGCGACGAGGACGCCGCAGCCGAAGAGCAGCGCCGCCGGCGCGAGTCCTCGCCGCTCCTCGCGCTGGACCAGGAACGCGCCGAGCACCGCGAGACCGAGCAAGAGCGCGAAGGGGAGCGGCGCCGCCCAGAGCGCGGGCGCGAGCTCGCGCTCGATCTGCGGCAAGTCGAACACGCCAGCCTCGACATCCGAGAAGCTCGCGAGCAGCTTCCGACCGAGCAGCGCGACCGTCCCGAGCGGATCCTCGGCGCGCGCCTCCACGGCGAGGGCGCCGAAGTGCCGCGAGGCTTCGCCCGCGCTCGCCGGACGGCCGAGGGCCTCGCTCGCCGCGAGGCGCGCTTCGTCCTCCTGCGCCTCGACGCGGGTCCAGCGTCCGTCGGGCGCGCGGAAGTAGGGCGTCGCCTCGGCGTGGTTCGCGATCCAGAGATTCACGCCGCCGTTGGCGCAGATCAGCGTCGCCTCGCCCTGCGCGGCGTTGCGCGCGGCGCTCGCGGCGAGCGGCAGCGCGGCTCCGAGCGCCACCGCGAGCAGCGCGTTGCGGCGCGTGAGCGCGCCCGCGGGGCGCCATGCGCACGCGAGCGCGAGCGCCGGCGCGAACGGCAGGAGATTCGGTCGCGCGAGCGCGGCGAGACCGGACAGCAGCCCGCCCGCGGCGAGCCAGAGGCGCGCTCTCCGCGAGTCCTCGGCGCGCGCGACGCACCAGAGCGCCGCGGTCGTGGTGAGGGTCGCGAGCGGCGCCGGAAGGAGCCGCGTCTCGAAGAACGCGCTCGGGAGATAGAGCGCGGAGAGCAAGCCGGCGGCGAGCGCGGCGCGCGCGCCGAGCACGCGGCGCGTCCATAGGAACAGCAGCGCCAGGGCGAGCATGCCGCAGCAGCCCTGGAGCGCGATCGCCGCACGCGGATCGGGCCCGCAGAGAGCATAGAGGCGGCCCAGCAGGAGCGGGAAGAGCGGTGGATGCCACCACGCGCCCCCGGCGTAGGGGTCGCGGCCGGCGGCGAGCTCCGCTGCCCAGTCGTGATAGAGCCGCGCGTCGCCGCTCAGCTCCTCCGCCGCGAGCGGAGCCAGCGCGTGCTCGGGCGCGAGCAAGGAGCTCCAGAGGAGCGCGCGCACCACCAGCGCCGCCGCGAGCAGCAGCGCGAGCGCGCGGATCGGCGATGGTGCACGCAGCACGGCGAGGAAGGGCGAAGGGCGGAGCGAAATGCTCGGATCTCGGGCTCATCCCTACCGGCGTCATCCGCCGATACGGAGGAGGAATGGTACCTGTGCGGCACGTACTGGGGCCAGGCGCTCGCCTTGCGTCCCAACGGCTCCAGGCGGGGGACCGATGACGGACCGAAATCAGAGCGGCGTCGACTGGGAAGACGATGAGTTCCTCTTCGCAGTGGACGGTCTGGACGAGGAAGAGGGAGGGAACGCGCGACCGGTCGCTGGAGAGCGACCGGGGGCCGCGCGTCCACCGGAGGCGGGGCTCACCGCGTTCTTCGGCTCGAAGCGAGGAGCCGAGGCCGAGCCTCCGGGGGATCCGCTCGAGCGCGAAGAAGCCTCCCTCTCGGGTCTCATGGGCGAGAGCGAAGCCCTCGGCGCCGACGACCTCATGCAAGAGCTGAGCGTGCGTCCCGAGGAGCAGCTGCGCGGTCATTTCGGTGAGCCCGCGCACCCGCTCGCCCAGGACGAAGCTTGGGAAGGCGCGGCCGAAGAACAGCCCCTCGGCATCGGGCAGTCCTTCCACGCCGCCGCCGATAGCTTCGAGATGGCGGACGCGGCCGACGGCACCGACGGCTGGGGCTTCGACGGCGGGACCGCTGCCCCCGAGGCGGCGAGCGCCGAGGAAGAGACCTTCGCGTTCGTCGACGAAGCCGCTCCTCCGCCCGCGCGGAAGCCCGATCACGGCTTCCAGCTCGGTGCCGACCGGCACTCGTTCCCGCCCGCGGAGCGCCTGCGCACGGAGCCTCTGGCGGCGATCGTCAATCCGGTTGCGAAGCGCGACGACCTGCTCGACGATGACTTCGCCGGTGACGACTCCGAGGTCGTCTCGTGGTCCGATTCGGGCGAAGAACTCGACGAGCTGCAGAGCGGCTTCGACGAGGAGGTCGCCGATGAGAGCGAGGCCGCACCCACCGAGGCCTTCGCTGCGAGCGAAGAAGAGTCCAGCTACGAGGGCCAAACGTTCGGCAGCGAAGATGAGTCCCTGGAAGGGGCGCTCACCGGCGAGCTCGTCACGAGCGAGAGCGCTTCCGCTCCGCGACGCGATCGCGGGCCGCGCACGAGGCGCTTCCTGCTCGTCGGCTCCGGTCTCCTCGCCGCGGCGCTCGCGGCGCTCGCCGTGCCCTACGTCCTCGAGATGGTGGGCGGAGAGAATCCCGCGGTGACGACGTCGCCCGCGGCGGCCCGCACCGCGAAGGCCAATCCGCCGAAGGCGAAGGACAAGCCGGCAGCGAAGGACAGCGCGAAGGACCCGGTGGTCGCCACCGGCCCGGGAGCAGCCGCGGGCGCGGCGACCGGCGGTACCGCCGCAGCGGATCCCGGCGCCACGACGGGGGAGGTCGCGCGGGCCGAGGTGCCGGATCCGGTGCCTCCGCTGCGCAGCGGAGAGCAGACGACGAATCCGACCGCGCCGACGACCGTGGAGAGCGGCGGCGAAGTCGTCGCGTCCGCTCCGCCGGCGGCCGAGGCGCCGAGGGAAGAGCTGCCGACGATCGAGAATCGCCCCGATGGCTCGATCGGAAACGTGGACATCGGCGGCGAGCTCGCGCTCTCCGAAGCGCTCCCCGAGTCGCAGGGCTCGATCGGCGAGTCGGAGACCTCGGAGAGCTTCACGCCGGGCGAGGATCGTCCGATCCCCGCGACGGCATGGGCCGACATGGGTGGCGCGGTTCCCGCCGGAGACACGCTCCTGCGGCAGAGCAAGGTGCGCGTGCAGCTCCGCAATGGAGCCGAGTTCGACGGCCAGCTCCGCAAGATCGACGACACGATGATCGAGCTGAAGGTCGAGCAGGGCACCGTGGTGTTCGTGTTCGACGACCTGCGCGAGATCCTGCCGCTCGAGGCACCGACCTCGCGGCTCTCGGAGTACCCCGAGGGCTTCGTCGAGTTCCGCTCTCAGGCGCGCATCTGGGGCCGCATCATCTCGGATCTCCCGACGCACGTGACGCTGTCCTTCGGGCCCGCGAACCTCAGCATCCCGAAGCGCGCGGTGAAGCTGGTGCAGGAGCAGCCGATGAGCACGATCCTGCTCGGGGCGAGCAAAGCGAAGAGCTGAGCTCGACCGACCAGCGCGGCGCGCTCGCGTGCCGCAGTGGAACACGCGAAGGCCGCGTGCCGCCGATCGGCGGCACGCGGCCTTCGCGCGTTCGAGTCCTGAAGGACTCGAGCGGCCGCGAGAGCGCGGCCGATGCGGCTCAGCCGCGGAAGATCGGCAGGAGATCGGCGAGCGGTTCGCGGATCATCGCGAGGTCTTCGTTGCTCTGGCAGAGCTTGCGCAGGTTCAGCGTCAGCGTGTCGGTGACCTGCTTCGAGCTCGCGAGCTTCTCGGGCGTGAACGCCGCGGCGATACGGCCGAGCTCGGCGAGGATGCGTTGGACGGCCACGCGACCGAAGGCGCGGCTCAGAGCTTCCTCGTCCCAAGCGGGCAGGAACTCCTTGCCCTCTTCGGTGTGCCGGCGCAGCAGGTCTTCTCGGCGGGAGGCATCGGGTCCGCCCCAGCCGTCGTAGAGCAAGCTCGCCAGGTCGTAGTGCGGCGGCGCCATCAACGCGCGATCGAAGCCGGTCATCACGAGGCGCTTCGCCGCGGTGACGTGCAGATTGCGCCCGGTGAACGATCGATGCGCGCAGAGCCGAGGCATCGAGGTGAGATCGCGCGCGAGGCGCGCGAACTCGATGCGGATCGGCTCCACATGCGCGCCGCGGCTGGGCACGCCGAAGATCTTGGGCAGCGCTTCGTCGACGAACGCGTCGAGCTCGGCCGTGATCTCGGACTCGTTCAGCGCGCGCGAGAAGGGCGGGTGATCGGTGTGCTTGCCCGGCACGAGCACGCGCTGCATCTGCAGGATGAGCGAGAGGCTCTCCTCGTAGCGGCGCGCGGCCTCGGCGGGGGGCAGGTCGATCAGCCGGTTCTGGCCGAGGTCCTCGACCAGCATGTCGCCGCGCTCGCGCGAGAGCGCATAGAGCTCGGGCACGGTGAAGCCGGCGTTGCGCAAGGTCTCGCGCACGGTGAGCCAGTCGGCCACCGGCCCCACGGCGTAGATCGCCGTGGGTGGCACGGTCTTGCCCTGCAGCTTCACGCGCGAGAGATGCCAGGCGCGGTGGCTCGTCTCGAGAGGCGTGCCGGGGCTCTTCTGCGCGGCGACGCGCTCCAAGACCTTCTCGAGATCGACCATGCCCTGCCTTTGCTCGGCTGCGAGCGGTTTTGGCTCATCGACCGGCGGCTCCCCCCGCAAGCGCGACGTCGGGCGTGCGATCGACGGAGAGCTCTTCGGTCGAGGCTCTCGACCATCCGAGTACTTCGCCGAGCCGTCGCAGGTGCAGCGCGGAGGTCGAGCCGGTCATAATGATCGGCCGTTCGACGGTCAAGACTGCAGCCTCTCGACGCGGCAAGCCTAGCCTCGCCGGAGGGTTGTCGCTGGGGAGGTCCCGATGGAGAGCGAGTGCCCCGAGTGCGGTTCGGATCTCTTGCAGGAACTCGCCGGCTCCTCCGGGCGCATCCTGGAGTGCGGGCTCTGCGGAGAGCTCTGCGGGGACGACGCGCTGGTCGCGGCGGAGCTCCTCCGCCGCGAGGCGCGCGAGCGCGGCCTCGATCCGCGCGTGCATGCGTTCTCGCGCCAGCTCGAAGGGGTAGCCGGCCTGCGCATCGACCGGGTGGTCGGCGGCGACGCGCGCGAGGGGACTTGGCCCACGATCTTCTTCCACCTCGGGCCCCCGGGCTTCCCTTGGCTCGAGCCCCTGGCGCAGTCGCTCGCGCTCGCCACGCACGGGGCGAAGCTGCGCTGGAGCCTCGAGCTCCAGTACCAGCATCGCTTGGAGTTCCTGTTCCGCCCGCGGCTCCTCGGCGAGCGGCGCGGCTTCGGGCCGGAGGAGATCGAGGACGCCTACGCCGATCTCGAGCGCTGCGCGCGCGGGCTCGAGCGCGATCGCCTGGCGACGTGGTGGCGTCCGGCGTTTCGCGTGCGCGGGAGCTGAGCGCTCGATCGGGTTGCGCAAAGGCGCGTCGGCGTGCGGAATGGGCGGGCCGAGGGGCTCGGCTCTCGCTGAGGTGATCGCACGTGCACCTGGGTCTCCGTCTCGCACTCGCCGTTTGCTTGCTCGCTCCCGCGCTCGCCGCGCAGCAGGACGAGATCGTCTCCGACTTCCAGAAGGCGTTCCCGCGCTTCAAGGAGCGGCCCGAGCGCATCGAAGCCGTGCGCACGCTGGAGTCCGCGACCTCGCCGGCCGTGATCGACGTGCTGGCCGGACTCTTCAAGGACCGCGACCCCGAGGTGGCCCGGGCGGCCGAGGAAGTGCTGGGCGCGATCAAGACGCCCGAGGTCCGCGCTGCCGTGCGCGCGCGTATCCCCGACGAGAAGGACGCGCGCACGCTCTGCGGTCTGGTGAAGTCGCTCGGTGCCGCGAAGGACTCCGAGGGCGCGCCGCTCGCGCGCGCAGCTCGCGCACAAGGACCTCGAGGTACGCCTCGCCTCGGCGCGCACGGTCGCCCTGCTGCGCGACAAGGAATCCCAGCCCCTGCTGATCGGCCTCGTCGCGGACAAGGACAACGTGCTGCGCATCGCGGCGCTCGATGCCCTCGGAGATCTCGGGGATCCGGCCGCGGGTAGCGCGATCGCCACCGCGCTCGCGGACCCGGACTGGCAGGTGAAGGCCTCCGCCGTGGCCGCCGCCCGCAAGATCCGCGCGAAGGAGACGATCGGCCCGTTGGTCCTGCTGCTGCGCGACGAAGGGCGCATCGCCGCCGATGCGATGCAGGCGCTGGTCGCGATCACCGGGGATTCCTATGACCGCGCCGAGCTCTGGGAGCGCTGGTGGGAGCGCACCGGCGCGCGCTACGTGGTGCCGACCGCGGCGGAGCTGAAGGCGCGCGCCGAAGCGATGAAAGCCAGCCGCGCTCGCTACGGTCCCGTGCGCGAGGATGGGACGCAGTACCACGGCATCGAGACGCCCTCGAAGCGCATCCTCTTCATCATCGACGTCTCGGGCTCGATGGACGAGCTGGTCATCGACCGCGCGGCGTTCGAAGGTCGCGGCTACAAGAGCTACACCAAGATGGAGATCGCGAAGGGCGAGCTCTCGCGCACGCTGGAGGGCCTCGGGCCGAACGTGCGCTTCAACATCCTCGCGTTCGCGGCCGAGGTGATCCCGTGGAAGAAGGGCCTGGTGCAGGCCAACGTGGTCAACCGCTCGAACGCCCTGAAGTGGGTCGAGAAGCTGCAGCCCATCGGCGGCACGAGCGCGCAGGCCCTCTCCTCTGCGCTCGGCGGCGGGAACCTCGAGAAGGGCCGGACGAACACCTACGGCGCCCTGACCGCCGGCCTGGATCTCGCCGGTCGCGGCACGCAGGACCGCTACTACGAGTCGGAGATCGACACGATCTTCTTCTTGTCCGATGGGCGTCCGACGGCGGGTGAGTACGTCGAGACGGACGACATCGTGCAGCGCATCTGCGAGATGAATCGCCTGAAGAAGCTGGTGCTGCACACGATCGCGATCGGGCAGTTCCAGAAGGATTTCATGCGTGATCTGGCCGAGCGAAACGGCGGCGTCTTCGTCGACCTCGGCAAGTGAGCCGCGCCTGCCGCAGAGGCCTCACCCGATCAAAAGCCTGTCTCCGTCCTTGACCCTCTCGGTGGCGTGCCGTAAAAACGCGCCTCGTCGCGCGAGCCATCGCGCGATCGATGGGTATCCTTTCATGGACGCCCGAGCCAGCTCGCCCTGAGCGGGCGCAAGAGGTCGAGCAGGGTTCGCCCCTCGCCTCCGAGCGCTTCGAGACTAGGCGAGTGCACGCGCGAGATCGCCCGGGGCGGTGGGAAAAAGCCTCGGCATCGGCGATCGAGTGCGGCAGGTCCTCCAGACCGAGAGCATCGAACTGAGCGCTCCGCTCGCGCGGAGAGATCGGGCTCGAAGCTCATCCCGGTCCGGGGCGGAACGCGCGCATCCCGATGCGCGTCCGAGCACCTTGGTTCGGCGAACCGGCCGAGCAATCGAGCGGGTCGAGCCATGCGGGGCAACCGCGTCCTTGTGACGAGGTGCCACGCCGGATCGGCCGGCCGAGGAAGACGGACGAGGAACCTTCGGACTGGAAAAGTCGGGGCGTGGCTCAGTTTGGCTAGAGCGCCGCGTTCGGGACGCGGAGGTCGGAGGTTCAAATCCTCTCGCCCCGACCATTCACTGCTTGCTTCGGTTGCTTGCGCAGCGGCGCATCGCCGGCACGGCCGCCTCACGATGGCTCGGCCCACACGACTGCCAGCCCGACATCCAAGCTTCGGTTTGGGAATCTTCGGTCTGGGAAACGACGGTCTGGGAATCGTCGGTCTGGCTCGTGATCTTTGGTCCAGCTCGTGATGGTCGGTCCAGCACGTGATCGTCGGGCCCGCGCGATCGCGAGGCCACCTCGTGGCCTCGAGGGCCAGCAGCTCTTCGCTGGCCTGTGAGCCGATGGTCCGCGCCTCTCAGGCGCTGGACCCGGTGATCGCGCACGACTCGGCGAGAGCGCTGGACCGCGCGGCGGTACGGCCGATCGCTCGCCTCTTCCGATCCGCAGGCGTTCCTGCCCTGGCGTTCCCGCACCCGGCCGCGAAGATCGGGCGCGAGACCCTGTCGCATAGCGAGGCTGTCGCATAGCGAGGCAGGTGCGTCCGCACACGGGGTCGAGGAGCGAGCCGAGGATGCGCTCGCTCTCGGCGACCGCAGAGAGCGTTCCTGGTCCTCGGACGAACTGGTTCTCGGACGAAGAAGCACGCAGGTGAATCGATCCCCAGCGGATGGGTTCCCTGTGGCTGGTTTCTTCAGCAGCCTGTGAAAGCAGTGCTTCGAAGCTGGCGGCGAGGCATCGGGCGTCCCACTGAGGTGCAGGAGCTGGCGCTGAAGCGGCGCAGGAACCGGCGCTGAAGCGGGTGTTTCCGCTCGGATCCGGCGACGAAGACGGGGCGAGCGAAGCGCGTTCGCCGGCCCGGATGACTTCTTCAACCATCTGCTGAATCAACCATCTGCTGAGGGCCTGATTCCCGCAGGCCGAGCGTGGAGACCGTGCGTCGCGCGATGCGCGCCGTCCGGTCCGAGAGATGCGCCCGCTGCGCGCGCGGCGCCCCGACGTGCGTCTCAGCTACGCGCGAGGAATCACGGATGCGCGCCGGGTCGATGGCCGTGTTGGCCTTCGGCTCGAGAGTGCTGCAACGCGGCTACGCGCCGCTTCGCTTCGAGCCCGGAGTCCACCGTGCCCCAAGATCTGGAAGCCTCCTCGTACTACGCGGGTCCCGGCCGTCCGCGCCGTCGGCGCGGGCGCGGCGGCGCGCCGAAGCGGGGCGGTGGATCACCGCCCCCGAGCCGTCCCGCGCCGAGCGGCGATCCGGGTGGCTACGGCGGCGACAGCGGGAGCTACGGAAGCTCGGCGGGCGGTCAAGGGGCCGCGGGTGGTTATGGAGCCGGGGGTCACGGAGCCGGAGGACACGGAGCCGGAGGACACGGAGCCGGAGGACAGGGCACCGGCGGCCACGGCGGCGGAGGCTACGAAGGCGGCGGCGGAGCGGAGGGCGGCGGCGGTTCCGATTGGGGCGAAGGACGAGGCGGGCGGCGCCGGCGCGGTCGGCGCGGCGGCCGAGGCGGGGCGCCGCGGCGCGGTCCGCGTCCCCCGGGAGCTCCGCCCCAGGAGTTCGGAGGCGAAGCGCCGCCGAACGCAGGCTATGGCGGCGGCTTCGGCGACGGGCTCGGCCAGGATGCCGGCGCTCCCGAGCGCGGCGACGGCGGCCCCCTCGAGCACGGCGGCGACTACCCGCGCGCGGGTGGAGCGTCGCAGGAAGGCGGTGGCTACGGTGGCTACGCTCCCGGCTACCCGGGACCCGAAGGCGCGGCGCCACGCCAGCGCCGCGGCGGCCCGGGGCGCCAGGGCGGCTCGTTCGCCAAGCAGCAGGTCAATCGCGGCCGGCGCGGACAGAAGCCGCGCGGCAAGTTCCGCGGCGAAGGCGGTGGACCGGGAGCGGCTCCTGCGGGCCACGCGGGCGCGGGGCACGGCGCGCCGGCGCACTTCCAGGGCGAGCTCGTCGACATCACCGGCGTCCTGGAGCTCGAGAAGGGCGGCACCGGCTATCTCCGCCAAGCGGCGCGCAACTTCCACCGCCTGCCCGACGACACCTTCGTCCCGCAGCAGGCGATCCACCGCTACGGATTGCGCGACGGCTCCTTCATCGAAGGGCGGCAGACGCCCGCCGCGGGGCCGGGCAAGAAGCCGATCCTGCGCGAGGTGATCCTCGTCGATGGCATGGATCCGCAGGAGGCGAAGCACCTCCCGCACTTCAAGCGCCTGGTCTCGGTCGACCCCGACTTCCAATATCGCCTGGGCGAGGTGCCCATCGAGACGGGCATGGAGCAGGGGGACACGGCGCTCCGCATCATGGACATGCTGATGCCGCTCGGCCGCGGCCAGCGAGCGCTGATCGTGGCACCGCCGCGCGGCGGGAAGACGGTGCTGATGCAGAAGATGGCGAAGGCCATCGAGCTCGGATGCCCCGACGTGCATTTGATGGTGATGCTCATCGACGAGCGCCCCGAGGAAGGCACGCACTGGAAGCGCAGCGTGAAGGGCGAGGTGTACGTCTCGACCGCCGACGAGTCGGCGAAGGACCATATCCAGACCGCCGAGGGCGTCTGGCGCCGCGCCTGCCGCCTCTGCGAATGCGGTCAGGAGGTCGTGCTGCTGCTCGACTCCATCACCCGCCTCGCCCGCGCGTACAACCAGGAGATCGGCAACTCCGGCCGCATCCTCTCGGGGGCATCGACTCCCGCACGATGGAGCGCCCGAAGAAGATCTTCGGATCGGCGCGCAACACGGAGGACGGCGGCAGCTTGACCATCATCGGCACCTGCCTCGTCGATACCGGCTCGAAGATGGACCAGGTGATCTTCGAGGAGTTCAAGGGCACGGGGAACATGGAGATCAACCTCTCGCGCCTGCTCGCCGAGAAGCGCATCTTCCCCGCCTTCGACCTCGCCGGCTCCGGCACGCGCAAGGAGGAGCGCCTGCTCGAGCGCTCCGAGCTGATGAAGGTTTCCTTGCTCCGCCGCGTGCTGAACAAGATGCGTCCGATGGAGGCGATGGAGCTGCTCTCGAAGAAGCTCGAGCAGTACCCGACCAACCGCGACTTCCTCGAGCAGTTCAACCTGGTCAACTATCAATGAGAGAGGCGGCGCAGCGAAGCGCTCGCTGCGCGCCGTGCTCCGTCCTCCCAACCACCGAGCCCCGGCGGCTGAGATGATCCGCGTCCAAGATCTCTGCAAGAGCTTCGGTTCCCACCGCGCCGTCGATCATGTCTCGTTCGAGATCGAGACCGGCGAGATCGTCGGCTTCATCGGTCCGAACGGCGCCGGGAAGAGCACGACGATGCGCATGCTCACCGGCTACCTAGCGAGCGACCGCGGTCGCGCCGAGGTGCTCGGCTTTCGATGTCTCGCGCCATCCGCTCGAGGTGCAGCGCCGCATCGGCTACCTGCCGGAGTCGAACCCGCTCTACGTCGACATGCGCGTGCGCCCTTCCTGCGCTTCGTCGCCGAGGTGCGCGGCATCCCGCGCCGCGAGCGCGCGGCCGCGGTCGAGCGCGCGATCGAGCTCTGCGCGCTGCAGGAGGTCGCGCGGAAGCGCATCCGCGAGTGCTCGAAGGGCTACAAGCAGCGCGTCGGCTTGGCCCAGGCCGTGATCCACTCGCCGAAGGTGCTGATCCTCGACGAACCCACCGAGGGCCTGGATCCCAATCAACGCGTCGTGATGCGCGACTTGATCCAGGGCTTCGCGAAGCAAGGCGCCACGGTGATCCTCTCGACGCACATCCTCCCCGAGGTCGAGCTCACCTGCCCGCGCGCGCTGATGATCTCGCGCGGACGCATCGTCGCCGACGGGGCCCCGAAGAAGATCTCCGGTCCGCTCGGAACGCTCGAGCAGGCCTTCCGCCAGATCACGCAGACGAAGGAGTAGCAACGTGGGAGCTGCCCTCGCCATCGCGAAGCGCGAGTGGAAGGCGTACTTCGCCTCGCCGCTCGGCTTCGTCCTCTTGATCCTCTTCTCGCTGCTGCTCGGGCTCTTCGTCTACCTCTGGAGCCCCTTCGGCGTACCGACCCTCTTCGCGCGCCAGAGCGCCGATCTCTCGGGCGTCTTCGCCGCGCGTCATCTGCCGCTGCTCTTCGTGCTCTTCGGCGCCGCGATCTCGATGCGCCTCTGGAGCGAGGAGCGCCGCTTGGGCACCGAGGAGCTCCTGCTCACCTTGCCCGTGCGACCG
This sequence comes from Planctomycetota bacterium, assembly GCA_016719295.1. Taxonomy (GTDB): domain Bacteria; phylum Planctomycetota; class UBA1135; order UBA1135; family JADKAF01; genus JADKAF01. The sequence continues at coordinate 1,614,639 of JADKAF010000001.1, read as the reverse complement.
ATCGATGCGGTGCTGGGCAAGTTCCTGGGCGCGATGGGGATGCTGGTGCTCTGCCTCGCGACGACGCTGCCGACGGTCTACGTCGTCTGGTCGCTCTGCGACGATCCGCGCGGGCTGGAGTGGGGGCCGATCTTCGGCGGCTACGCGGGGAGCCTCGTGCTCGGCGCGACCTGCATCGCGCTCGGCCAGCTCGCGAGCGCGTTCACGCGCGATCAGCTCGTCGCGTTCCTCGTCGCCTTCACGCTGCTGGCGCTCTGGTTCTTCCTCGGCGATCTCGCGACCAACCTGGCGCCGCACTTGCCCGAGCGCTTCGCCGGAGCGGCGAACGAGGTCCAGCAGTACGGCTTGACCGCGCTCTTCGACTCCGTCGATCGCGGCGTGATCCTGATGAAGAACCTGGTCTTCCTCGTCAGCGCCTGCGCGCTGCTCCTCGGTCTCAATGCCGCCGTGCTCACCTGGCGGAAGGCGGGCTAGCGCATGAGCCGCATTCGACTCAAGGTGCAGGCCGCCGTCGCGGTTCTGCTGCTCTTGCTGATCGCCGTCGAGCTGAACGTGGTCGCGCGCCGCTACGGCGCGAACGCGCGCGTCGACTTGAGCTCGTCGGGGCGTTGGACTCTGGCGCCGGCGACGCGCGACTCGCTCGCGGCGATGCAGCGGCGCTTCGAGAACACGGTTCGCCTGGATGAAGAGGGTCGACAAGACGAGGGCGGGCAGAAGCGCGAGCTCACGCAGCGCGAGCGCGACGACCTCCGCGTGCATCTCGAGCTCTACACGAGCGCCGCACCTCCGCCCGAGTACGCCGACTACTTCCGCGAGACGGAGAGCCGCGTCGAGGACTTGCGCGCGGCGGCCGGCGACTTTCTGCGCGTCGAGATCCATCGCCTGGATCCCGAGCGTTCGCGCCTCGAGATCGAGCGCGCCGAGCAAGAGGGGCTCTCCCCGATCCCGAACCTCGACGCGAAGGGCCGCGCGGAGCGCCTCTGGTGCGGCCTCGTGCTCCGCTACGCCGAGCGCAAGGAGTCCGCGAAGAACGCGATCGCGCCGTTCGATGTCGAGGCATGGTTCGTCCGGCACCTCGACTCCTTCCTCGAGACCGAGCCGGCGCTGGTCTGCGTGCTGGTCGAGCAGGACCTGAAGAAGACCCCGCTCGCGCGTCCGGGCTTGGAGGACCTGCAGTCCTTCCAGCAGGAGCTCTCGCGCTGGATCCAGAAGCAGTATCCCGACGCGATGCAGGGCTCGCCGCGCGCGCAGGAAGCGCAGCAGGAAGCGCAGCGCCTGAGCCAGGCGCACGCACCCGAAGTGCTCGCGAAGGACCTGCGCTACTTGCTGCGCGGCTCCGTCACCGTCCGTCCGCTCGCGCGCATCGACGGCTACAACAAGCTGCCCGCCGAGTGCCGCTTGCTCGTGCTCATGCGTCCGTCGCCGACGACGCTCGGCGCCGAAGGCGTCGAGCAGATCGCGGCGTATCTGCGGCGCGGCGGCAACGTGCTCGCGTTCGTGCCGCGCTACGAGCCGACCGAGCTGCAGCAGCAGCAGTTCAAGCAGAACGACTTGGGCGAGCTCGGGCACTACTTGGAGGGCCTCGGCGTGCGCGTGCGCTCCGAGGTGGTCGCGCAGCAAGCGCCGGCGATCGAGCTCCAGACGCAGCAGCAAGGCCAGTCGGCCGACACGGTGGGGCGGCGCCGCGCGCGCTCGCAGCGCCTGCCGTTCCTGCTGCGCCTCGATCGCGCGGATCCGGCCGAAGCCGCCACGGGAGCCGCGGTCGAGATCGCGCTGCTGCGCGCGCTGCGCGATGCGCTGATCGAGCTGCAGACGGGCGCGGAGCAACGAGCGGCCGCGCCGGCCGCCGAGCGCGACGAGCTCCTGGGCGAGCTCGGCGAAACGGCGCGCGCTTGGGGTGAGGTGTGGGCCGCCGAGGAGCGCGGCGCGAAGGCGATCGAAGGCGAGCTCGGCCTCTGGCCGACGGCGCAGGAGCAGCAGCGCTTGGATGCGCTGCGCCAGCGCCTGGAGCTCCGCCGCGAGGATGTCGCGAGCGTCGAAACTTCGCGCGAAGCCGCGGAGCTGGCGCTGCGCGACATCGAAGCGCAGATCGCGAGCGGCGAGCGAGGCGCGGCCGCTGGGCTCGCCGCTCTGCAGCAGGAGCGCGCGGCACTCGCGACGGATGCCGCGCAGCGCACTGGCGAGCTCGAAGCGCTGCGTTCCGTGGTCGCCGAGGCCGAGCGCGTTCAGCGCGCCGCGAATCTCGTGCGCAAGGCCTACCTCGCGTGGCGCTCGCGCTTCGAGCTCTCGGGCGAGGTGCAGCGCCAGGAGCAGATCTCGCGCCGCGCCTTCGTGCGCGAGCTGCGCGAGAGCCTCGGCGCGCTCGAGGCCGGTCGCGCGCTCGCGCCCGAGGCGCGCGACGCGGTCGACAACTTCTTGGGATCCTTCGACCTGCTCTACTCCCTCGACGCCTATCGCGGCGGCGCCCGCGCCGTCGTGGAGGCGATCGCCGCGCACCTGCCTCGCGAGCGCGCGACGAGGAGCGACGCCGACGAGAACCGCGCGCTGCTGCTCCGCGGTCCGCGCTCGCTCGTCGACGGCCTCGTGAATGCGTTCCTGCTCTGGACGAACCCGATCGAGCTCGACGCGAGCAAGCTCGAGGTGCGCGATGGGGCGGCTGAGGTCGCGCCCGTCCCCGCCGGCAAGCTGCGCGCCACCGTCGTCGCGCGCAGCGCGACGCAAGCGCGCTACGCCGAGGCGCCGGCGCCGATGGGACTCACGCGCTACCTTCAGAGCTTCGGCTTCCTGGGCACGCCGTCGTACGAGAAGGCGATGCTGCTGGAGGCGATGGACCCGGCGAAGCGCAGCGAGGAGCTCACGGGCTCGCTCCCGCTCATCGTCGCGCTGGAAGGCGAGTTCCCGACCTACTCGGGCGCTCGCGATGCGCGCGCGCTGCTCGACGCCGTTCGCCGCATCACCTCGGGACCCTGGCTCGGCGGCCCGCTCGCCTTCGACGACGACGTCGATGCGCCGGTGTTCGAGACCAGCGGCGGCTGGAAACGCACGGCGGGTGGTGCTCCGTGGACCTTGGAGGACCTCGGCACCCTCGCGCGCGCGCTGAAGGAGAAGGGCAGCGTCTCCGCGCCGACCGCCGCGGAGGCGCCGCGCTCGACCCCGAGCGGAGCTGCGGCGAGCGCCGAGGCGCCGAAGAGCGGCCGCTTCCTCGTCGTGCCGAACCTGCACTTCGCGACCAGCGCCGGCATGGGGCTCGTCGCGCAGGCGACGCAGAATCGCGAGCTGAGCTCGCCGCTCCTGCAGCGCCTGCTCGATGTCGCGCTCTACGGCAGCGAGACGCGCTACCAGGGCTTCGATCAGCGCGCGCGCGATGCGCGGCGACGCTTGGTCGATTTCCAGAGCGAAGAGACCCGCTCCTCGCCGGATCACCGCGCGGCGGAGCTTTGGCGCGAGACGCTGCTCGGCGCGGCGGCTTCTTCCACCTACTTCGAAGGCGAGGCGGAGGAGCGCCCGGCGCAAGGCGGTTCCCTCGGCCTGCAGGTGCAGAGCGATCCGCTCGGACGCGCGCTGGAGCGCTTGCTCTCGGGCGAGCGCGAGGCCGTGCTGCAAGGGGATGATCCCTCGACCCGCGAGAAGCGCGGGTTGGACGGCGTCGTGCTCGACATCGAGGACGGCATCGTCGCGCGCGCCGAAGCGCGCGAGACCTGGTTCCGCGTCATTGGCGTCTTCGCCGCTCCGCTCGTTCTCCTCGCGTTGCTCGTCGCCAGCATGCTCTGCGGCTGGCTCCGCTACCGCTGATCGCTGCGCACCATGAACAAGACCAACTTGCTCCTGCTGCTCGTCGCTGCGGCCCTCGGCGCCGTCGCCTGGGCGACGAGGGAAGCCACGAACGATGCGGCGCGTCCGAGCGCCGAGGAGGAGCGCAGCTCCTACCGCCGCTACGTCGTCGACCTGCCGCGCCTCGGCGCGATGCCGGATCTCGAGGCCGTGCGCGGGCTGCGCATCGTCCCGCCGCGCGTCGAGAAGAAGGACGAGCTCGACGGGCCCTCGAACCTGGAGCGCGAGGAGCTCGAAGGCGAGCTCGTGCGCGTGCTCTGGGATCTCTTGCCGCCCGCGCGCCGCGCGGCGCTGCATGAAGCCGGTGGCGATCCGGATTGGAACGCGCTGAAGGCGGCCCCGGCGTTGCGCGCGCTGCTCGAGCGCTGCGCGGGTCTGGTGGCGGATCCGCAGGCGCGCTCGAAGCCGGCGAACGCCGTCTCGTGGGGTGAGGTCGAGGCCTACGCGGCCGACGCTTCGATGCGCGAGAGCTCCTGGCAGCCGGTGGGGAACCAGCTCGTGCAGGTGAGCACGCCTCGCCTCTTCGCCTTCGGCGTCGCGCAGCTCAACCAGGTCGAAAGTGCCGTCGCGAACCTCCAGCGCGGCCGGCCGGGCGGTGCGAGCGCCGCGCTCTCGTTCGGCGAGCTGCAAACGCCGACTTCTCAATTGGTGCGCGATGCCCTGGTGCGCGTGCTCGCGAGGACGGAGGACATTCTCGCGCCCTGGCGCCGCCACCTGCGTCATCTGGAGCGCCTGCTCGGCGGCAAGCCGAGCCACGGCTTCGGCGGATTCGATGAGGAAGCCTGGGTCGATGAGCTCGAAGGACGCGTGCAGACGGTCCTCGAGCTCGCCCGCGCCGAAGCGCTCGATCATCCGAATCCCGAGGAGTTCGAGCGCCGGCGTCGCGTGGTCGTCGATGCGCTGCAGGCGCTGCTATCCAACGTCCCGACCTGGCGCGATCGCGCTCGATCGCTCACCCTCGAACGCGCCGCGTTGCGAGAGGCCTACGCGTCGTTGCCGGAAGCGTCGCGCACGATCGTCCTCGAGAGCTGGCCGCCGCAGCAGCCCGGGCAGCAGCCGCCGCCGCGTCTCGGCTATACGCTCGCGCTCGTGCGCGCGATCCAAGGCGGCCTGCCGCCCGAAGCGCAAGCGTTCCTGCAGCGCGCGAAGCGCTTCGCCGAGGAGGATCTTCAGAGCTTCTACGTGGACCTCCGCGCGGGCGTCGCACCGCTCGCGAGCTTGCCCAGCGAGGTGGAGGCGTTGCTGCGCACCGCGCCGCGGGACGTCGTGCTCGCGCGCGGCGCCGATGGTGCCTGGCGCGTGCTCTCCGAAGGCGGGTTCCCCGCGAGCGGCGAGCGCCTGGACGGCGTCGAGATCCCGCCGACGAGCGCGCGCGCTCTCTCGCCGCTCGGCGGCATCCGCACGCTCTTCGAGCTCGGGCGCGCGGCGATCGCGCGCCGCCTGCTGAAGGAAGGCGGGCAGCGCGCCGAGAGCGGTCCGCCGGCCTTGCTGGTGGCCCTCGCCGACCTGCTCGCGAGCGATCCGCGCGGCGCGTGGCTGCCGCGCGAGCGCGACTACGGCTTCGACGAGCGTGCGGTGGAGATCGTGCTCGAGGGGGCGAACGGCGCTCCGCTCGATCGCGTGCGCTTCGGCGCGCCCGATGCGGAGGCCGCGAATCCGCCGCCGTGGATCGAAGGCCAGCGCAAGGCCGACCTCGTCTCGCGCAACATGGCCTACGCGCACTCGTTCAACACCGGTCGGCGCCTCGCGTACCGCGTCGAGTGGCTGCCGCGCGTCGCGACGGTGCGCCCGAATCAAGAGCTGCGCACGCAGGACTTCCTCTACGGCGATCGGCGCTTGGTGCCGGCTACGACCCCCGAGGCCTTCCGGCGCGTCGCGATCGCGCGCGCCGGCACGAGCTGGACGGTCGAGCGCAACGCGGCCGAAGAAGGGGCGGCGCCGTCCTGGACGCTGCGGAGCAGCGCGCTCGAGGGCGCGGCGATGGACGAGGGGCTCGCGCGGCGCTTCCTGAGCCAGCTCTCGGCGCTCTTCCTGGAGGGCGTCGCGGCGGAAGCGGAGCCGGGCAGCGAGGCGTGGAGGCGCTTCGGCTTCGACTCACCGCAGCTGCGCTTCGATCTCCGCGCCGACGCGTTCCGCGAGGAGCTGCTCTTCGGCGCGCGCGCGTGCGTCGCGATGGCAAGCTGTACGTCGCGTGCACCGCGTCGGGCGCGGCGCTCGGCTCGCTGACCGCGGGCGGACGCTACGCTTTCCTCGTGGAGGCCGCCGTCTTTCAGTCGCTGCAGGAAGCCGTCGAGCAAGTCGCGGAGGAAGCGCGCCTGCTCTCGGCCGGACCGCTCTGCTCCGCGGAGACGCTCGCCTCGGTGGAGCGCATCGTGCTGTCCGAGGGCGCGGCGGATGGTGGACCCGCTCCGACGCTCGAGCTCGTGAAGCGCGCGGGCCTCTGGCTCGCGCCGGCGGCGGCCGATCACCCGGTCGATCCGACGCGCGTCGAAGGCGCGCCAGGAGCGCTGCTCGAGAGGCTGCGCGCGCTGCAGCGCGCGTATCCCTTCGCCGGACTCGGCGAGGCGCAGCGGACCGATCTCGCGCGCCGCTTGGAGTCGGGCACGCGCCTCGCGCTCTACAGCGGCGCGGCCGAGCCGGTGGTGCTGGAGCTCGCTTCCGATGCGGATCCGGCGCTCGGCGGCGAGCGCTTGGCCGCGCGTCGACGCAGCGGCGCGACGCTGCAGATCGCGCGCTTGAGCGGCTCGGAGGAGCTCTTCCTCGTGCCCGCGCTCGAGCTGCCCGAGCTCGCCCTCGGCGCCTGGCTCGATCTCCAATGGCAGCGTCCGCTGGAGCCGGTGAAGCAGGCGACGGCCCTCGGCGCGCGCGGCGAAGCGCTCGCGGGTGCCGAGCTCGCCGTCGCGAAGGACGCGAGCGGTTGGAGGCGCGGCGAGACCGCGATCGACGCGGCGCTCGTCGAGGAGGCGCTGAACTGGCTGGAGAACCTCGGCGCCACGGATGTCGCGACCGCGGGCGAAGGCGTTCCGCCGTGGCTCGTGCTCACGTGGAGCTCCGGAGGCAAGGAGCGCACGCTCGAGCTCTACCGCCTCGCCGAGGGCGAGGGTGCGCTCTACGTGGCCCGCGTGCCCGAGCGCGTCGCGACCTATCGCGTCTCGCCGATCGTCGTCGATCCGCTCGTCGCCGCGCTGAAGCGGCTGGCCGCGCTCTGAGCGCTACCGCGGGGCAGGGCGCGCCGCGCGCGAGGAGCGCACGCCTCGCGTGCGTGGCGCTCTTCCTCGGCGCGCTGCTGCTCCGCGTCGTGGCGCTGCCGCAAGGCGGCCCGCCGCACGACTATGTTCCCGACGAGCACGCCGTGCGCGCGGCACTCGCGATGCTCGAGGCGCGCGATCCGCTCCTGCGCGACGGCAGCCCGTCGAGCTATCCGCATCTCCTGCCGTGGCTGATCGCGCCGCTGGAAGCGCTGCTCTATCTCGGGGCGCGCGCGCGCGGCGCCGTCGCTTCTCCCGAGGAGTTCGGCGCGCAGCTCGCGGTGGAGCCGTGGCCCGCGTTCCTCGTCGCGCGCGCGCTGTGCGCGCTGCTCGGCGCTTTGACGGCGCTGGTGGCGGTGCGGCTGGCGAGGCGCCTCGGTGCCTCTTCGCGCACGGCTTGGATCGCGGGAGCGTTGATCGCGGTGAGCCCGCTGCATGTGCTGCTCTCGGCGCAGGCGCGTCCGTGGGCGCCGCTCGGCTTCTTCTTCCTGCTCGCGGTCGAGCGCAGCGCGTTTTCACTGCGCGCGCGCGGCCGCGGGACGGTGGGGGCAGCGCTCGCCGCGGGAGCCGCGGCCGCGCTACATCCGCTCGGCTTCGCGGCGTTCCTCCCCTGGCTCGGCAGCGCCGCGATCGCAGCTCGGCATCGCGTGCGCTCGCTCTGGCTGGGCGCCGCGCTCGCGACCGCGCTCGTGATGCTCGCGTATCCGAGCCAATGGGGCGTCAGCGCGCAGCGTACGCCGCAGGAGTTCGCCGAGGCGCCGCTCGTGCTCGGCGGGCAAGGACTGTATGCGCGCTTCGATGGCGCCCGCGCGGGCGAGCTCGCGCTCGAGCTCGCCCTGATGGAGCCCGCGCTGCTGCTGGCGCTAGCGCTCGCGCTGATCGACGCCGTGCGAGGCGGAGCGATCGCCTTGCCGCGTCGCGCGAGAGGACCGCGCTGCCTCGCGCAGCTGCTGGCGCTCTTCCTCGGCGCGTTCTTCCTGCTCTACTTCGGAACCCTGCTGCGCTACTTCCTCCCGGCGCTGCTCCTCGTCGCGACCGTCTCCGCGGCGCGGCTCGAGCGCGCGCGCGGGCTGGTCCTCGTCGCGCTGCTCGCTTCGGCCGCGACCTCCGCGCGCCTCTCGATCCTGCTCGCGCGCGAGGACACGCGCACGCTCGCGGCGCGCGAGCTCGAGCGCTCCTTCCTCGAGGGACGCGTGGCGCTCGAAGCGGGAGGTCCGCGTCTCGTCCTCGATCGCTTCTCGCTGGAGCGCTTGCGCGCGATCGACGCGACCTCGCTCACGCGTCGCGAGCGCGCGGCGCTCGAGAGCGAGCGCGACGCGGGGCAGGGCGCGCTCCCGCTCGAGCGCGTCTACCGCACGCGCGAGCTGCGCGACTTCGCGCGCGGCTACGCGCGCCTCTGGAGCCGCGAAGGGCGACCCGATCCCGCGGATCCGGCGGAGCGGCTGCGCCTCGTCCTCTGGGCGGAGGCGATCGGCGCCGTGATGACCGCGCGCCGCGACGCGGACGATGGCTCGCGCCTGCTCGACGCGGAGCTCGCGCGCCGCGGCGAGCTCCGCTTCGCCATCGATCCGGCGACCGTGGACGCGCGCTTGCCCGGTGAGCCGCAGCGCGGCTGGCTCACCCTCTGGAGCGCGGCTCAACCCGGCCCGCGCATCGCGTGCCACGCGCTGCGCGACCCGGCGCCGATCCGCTGAGGCTCGCGCGATCGCTCGCGTCAGGAGCGCCCGTGCGCGGACGTCGACGCGTGGCGCGCGGAGGTCCCTGGAGTAGGAAGACGCAAACGGAACGCTCCCAAGCGCGAGGACCTTCCTTCCGACGCCACCGCCTCCCGCTCTCGCGCGGGGCCTGCGCCTGGGCCTGCCAAAGGCTCGGCGACGGGCCCCTCGAGCCGCCGTCGAGCGGGCCCGAGAATCTGAGCTAGTATCGTTTCGCGCGTGCGAACTAGGATCTCGGAGTTGCCCGCGGTCCTCATCCCGTCCCGTACCCTGGAGGTTCTCGATGCTCCGTCTCTCCGCGTTCGCCTTCCTGTGCGCTGCCGCCTCTGGCTCGCTCTCGTCCGCCCAGGTCCAGTCCTACCTCATCGACAGCAACAACGATCAGCTCTACAGCGTCGACCTCACGACGGGAGCCGCGACCTTCATCGCCAGCACGAACAACAACAATCTCGGCACGCCCGCGGGCCTGGCCTGGCGCGAGGACACGCAGGAGCTGTGGACGATCGACCTCGCCGGCGGCGAAGTCGGGACCATCGATGTCGCCACGGGGAACTTCACGCCCGTCTTCCAGACCAACCTGAGCGGCTGGCAAGGGTTCGCGTGGGATCCGACGACGGGGCTCTACTTCTTGGCCAATCAGTCGAACATCAACTACTCGCTCGACTCGGTCACGGGCACGTTGACGCCCTTCGCGGCTTCTGGCGCCTCGCTGATCACCTGCCTCGAGGTCGACGGCGCCGGCAATCTCTTCGGCATCGAGTTCTCGAACCGTTTCATCGTGCAGGTCGACAAGACGACCGGACTCGCGACGCGCACGGTGCAGACGATCGGCGGCTTCCAAGGGCTCGGCATCGATCCGTCGACGGGCGCCTGGTACGGCGCGAACACCAACGATGACTCGCTGCATCGCATCGATCCGACCACGGGCGCTACGACCGTGATCGGCGTGAACGGGAGCGGGGTTACGTTCGCGAAGGGCTTCGACCTCGTGGGCGCCGAGGGCGTGCGCTTCCTCGGCCGCGGCTGCGACGATGCCGCGGGGGTGCTCTTCCGCATGACGACCCTGGGCGCGCCGCGCTTGGGCCAGAGCTTCTCGATCGGCGGCGTGTACTCGACGAGCGTGCCTTACTTCCTGATCGGCGGCATCTCCGATCAGAACTGGCTCGGCATCCAGCTCCCGCTCGATCTCGGCTTGCTCGGCGCCACGGGTTGCACGCTCTACACTTCGCAGGAAAGCGTGCTCGGGCCGCTCCCGCAGAGTGGCTTGCTCACCTCGACGATCCCGAACCTCCCCGGCTTGGTCGGGGCGAAGAGCTTCTGGCAGGGCCTGCACATCGACGGCGCGATCGCGCGGCCGTTCCCGATGGCGACCTCGAACATGGCCGAGGTCACGATCCTGCAGTAGCGCACGCATTCGTCGTCGCTGACGGCGCCGCGCAGCGGCGCCTCACCCCATGCGCCGGGGCTCGGTCTCACGCGAGGCCGAGCCCCGGCTCCACGATGAGGAGCCAGAAGGCGCCCAGCGCGGTCGTCGCGAGCGCGAGCGGGAAGCCGACGCGCAGATGTTGGCGGAAGCCGAAGCCGCCGAGCTCGCGCGCGGACTCGGCGACGATCACGTTGGCCACGGAGCCGAGCAGCGTGAGGTTGCCGGCGAAGGTCGAGGCGACGGCGAGGAGTTTCCACGCGAGCTCCGGATCGGGGAGCGCGCTCATCGCGTCGCGGACGACGAGGATGAAGGGCACGTTCGAGACCAGGTTCGAGCCGACGAGGAATAGCGTTGCGAGTGACCAGCCGCCTCCCGTTCCAGACTCGAGAGCCGTCAGAGGGAAGCGCTCGAAGATTCACGCCGGAAGGCCGCTTGCGACGAGCCCGTGCACGATGACGAAGAGCCCGGCGAAGAAGAGCAGGATCGAGAAGTCGATGTGGGCCCAGAGGCGCTGCGTGTCGCACCGCTGCGCGAGCATCAAGACCACGAACCCGCTCGCGGCGGCCCACGCGAGATCCGCGCCGAGGGTATAGGCGACGGCGGTAGCCGCGATGACGAGGAGGTCGAGCTGCGCCCGTCGCGCCACCGGCGGCACGTGCTCCACCGGCCTCAGGCGATGGTCGCGCAGCTCGCGCCGGAAGCAGAGGTCGAGCCAGAGGTGGTTCAGCGCGAGGCCGAGCAGCGCGATGGGGATCGCGCTCAGCGCATAGTCGCGGTAGACGAGGCCGCCGAGCTGCGCGCAGAGCATGTTCTGCGGATTGCCGACCAGCGTCGCCACGCTGCCCGTGTTCGCGGCGGTGGCGAGCGCGAGCAGATAGGGGAGCGGCGGCAGCCCATGGCGCCGCACGAGCCCGACGACCAGCGGCGCGCCGAGCACGCAGACGGCGTCGTTGGTGATGAACGCGGAGAGGATGCCTGCGGACCAGATGAGACCGCCGAGCAAGCGGCGCGGCGAGCGCGCCACGCGCGCGAGGCGCTCCTCGGCGCCAGCGAGGAAGCCGTCGAGGCCCAGGAACGCGCCGAGGCCCATCACGCCGAAGAGCAGGAGGATCGTGGCGCCGTCGACGGCCGCCAGAGCTTCGCGCGGCGTCAGCACGCCGAACCCCACCATCGCGCAGGCGCCGAGCAGCGCTCCGGCCGGCCGGTCGAAGCCGAGCCAGCCGAGGCGACGCATGGAGATCAACGCGTACGAGACGGCGAAGACGGCGATGCCGATCGGATCCATGCGCGTGCGAAGAGCCTCATCCGGCGGCCCTCAGCGGCCGCTGGAGGGAGTCTCCGGTGCGCGGGGCGGCGCGTCCAGGCAGAGCAGAGCGAACGCGTTGTGGTCGTGATTCCCCCAGCTGCCGTCCTTCGACTGCAGGCCTGCGTAGTGGAGCATCGTCTCCCACGCGATGGGGCGCCCGCCGAGCTCCTCGTTGGCTCGGCCCTTGGCTGCGCTCAGCAACGCCCAGTGATAGTGGAAGCGCGGCGTTTGGGCTGTGAACAGATGGCCTGGCTGGCCGCGCGTGGTGTAGTGCTCCTCCATCCACTGCCAACCCGAGCGCAGCCCTTCGTCGATGGCGCGCAAGAGCCGCGCGTCTTGCCGGCTCGCAGGATCGTCGAGGAGGAAGCGCCGGCAGAGCTGGAGTGCGTCCAGCGCCGTCGCCGTACCGAGGCCCGTGGCTTCGACGTGATGCGTTTCGCAGGTGAAGCCGGAGTCATTGCGCGCGGCGAGCCAATGCGCGGCAAGGCGCGGCCAGGTGGATGCGGGCAGCTCGATGCCGCACCAAGCGGCTTCGGCCAGAGCGCGAGTCGCGAGGTGTGCGCGTTCGCTGCAAGAGCGGCCGTCGGCGCCGAGCCAGAGCAACGGCTGCGCAGCGTCGGCGCGTGCGAGGGGCGAGAGCAGGCTGCGAGTCGAGGCCTCGAGGAAGGGGCGCAGCTCGGCAGAAACGCGCCGCGGGGAAGGGGTCCGCGCGAAGCGCCCTCCCGCGCGCTCTTCGCGCGGAGCGGCCGTTGCCGCGATGGCGAGGATGCGCGTCGCGTGGGCCCAGGGATCGAGTGGCTCCTCGGCGAGCATGCGCTCGAAGGCTTGCGCGAGGAGGGGGTCGCTGCGGTCGCGACCGGCGTGAAGGAGCGCCAAGATCGTGATCGACGCCTTGGCGCCGTCGGGGAAGTTGGCCGCGGAGGTTGCTCGCGCCGGCGTGGGCCACATCGAAGGATCCGTCGGGGGGCCCAGGCTCTTCGCCATGGTTCCCGTCGCGCGCGTCATGGACTCGCGTACGAGCTCTTCCAAGCGCGAACGATCGATAGGTAGATCCGCGGAGAGCACCTCCCGCAGGGACCAGATCTCGCGCCAGCGCAGATCGAAGGTCCCTCGAACCTTCCCGCGGAAGCGCGGCGTCCAGCGCAGCTCCATCGAGAAGTCGAACGCGACGACGAGCCCGCGCTCGCGATCGAGGCGCCGCGACAAGGCCAGCTCCCCTTCGAGCGAGCCTTGGCTGCTCGTGAGGTACCGCGGGTCGTTCTCCTCCTCCGCGCGAGAGGTCGGCAGGGTCCTGAGGCGCCCCTTCGCGCGTTGCTGCCCCGCCGCGTCCGGAGCTTCGAAGCGCAGCTCGAAGGCGAGAGGGAGCAGAGAGTTCTGGAGCCCGATCTCGCCGCGGCGCACGCGCTCGTCGTCGTAGGCCGAGAGATCGAACGCCAGATGTCGTCCCAGGTCACGAGTGTCGAAGATCGGGAGCTGCAGGGCGCGTCGTGCTTTGTCGAGCTCGTCGCCGAAGAGGAGCGGCGGGTTCCACTCATGCACGAACGGACCCCAATGGCGTCGCGCCTCGGGCTCCAGGACGAGCTCGTGCTGGCGCTCGTAGATCGCCGCGCTCCGCGACGCGAGGCGCCAAGCGAGCGGATCTGGTAGCCCGCTCGTCGCGATCCCCGGCGTCGATCCGAGGAGGAGCAGGACCGAAGTGGCGAGGAACGAACGTGCGCGTGCGCGGTGCAGGAGCATGGATCACCCGGTGAGGTGGGCGCTCCTCCGTACGCGCTACGGCGGCTCGATGCGATAGAGATCGGTGGCCGTGCGCAGGAAGAGCACCGAGCCGAGCAGGACCGGGGAGGCGTAGCAGCCTGCGTCGAGTTGGTTCTCGGCCAGGATCTTCGGCTCGCGACCCGCTTCCAGAACGATCGATCTGCCTTCGCGGTCGCAGAAGAGGAGCTTCCCGTTCGCGAGGAGCGGCGAGGCGCAGGTCGGCCCGAGCATGCGCTCGCTCCACAGCTCTTTGCCGGTCGCCGCCTCCAGGCAGCTCAACGCACCTTGGTCGCTCGCGCAGAAGAGCAGCCCCTCGTGCAGGATCGGCGAGGGCATCGTGGGGACGGCGCGGCGATGGCGCCAGAGCACGCGCGTGTCCGTGCCTTCGGCGGGGGCGGGTCCGCAGCGCACGGCCCACCACTCGGGCTTCATGAAGCCCGTGGTGAAGATGAGCACGCCGTCGGCGTAGACCGGCCGGGCCGACATCGAGAAGCCCGGATGCTCGATGCGCCAGAGCTCGGCTCCCGTGCTCGGCTCATAGCCCATCGTTGCGCGCGCGCACGACGCCACGAGCTCGGTGCGGCCCTCTCGCTCGATCAGCAGCGGCGTGGAGAAGGCTTTGCGCGCCTCGGGCGTCACGCCCTCGTAGCTCACGCCGCGCTCGCGCTTCCAGCGCGTCTTGCCTGTACGCACGTCGAGCGCCGTCGCGAACTGGACATCGCCGCCGTCGTAGAGCAGCACGACGAGCTCGCCAGCGAGGAGCGGCGACGAGCCCGGACCCTCCATGTGATCGCAGACCAGGTCGCGGCGCTCCCAGAGCCGCTCGCCCGTCGCGAGATCGAGGCACGCGGTGCCGTGGGCGCCGAAGTGGAACACGACCCGCTCGCCGTCGCACACGGGCGAAGGCGAGGCGTACGAGTTCAGCGCGTTGCGATGCTGCGGCTCTTCGATCTCGAAGAGCAGGAGATCGCGCTGCACGATCCCGCTCTGCGCATCGATCTCGAGCGCGCGGAGCTGGTGTCCTTCGTCATCGGCCGTGCTGAGCCACAGGCGACCGCCGCAGACGATCGGGGTCGACCACCCGCGCCCCGGGATGGGGGTCTTCCAGCGCACGCCGCTCGACTCGGACCAGCGCAGCGGCAGCTCGCCCGCGACGACGCCGCTGCCCTGCGGTCCGCGGTACTCCGGCCACTCGGCCGCGACCTGCGCCCGCGTCGCTCCGGAGGCGCCGACGCCGACGGCGAGCGCGCCGAGAAGCGCGCTCCACCGGGCCTCTCTCGCGATCATCGACGCGAATGCGGCGTCACGCGCCCGGTGCGACCAACCGCCGTCGGCACGCCGCCCCACCAATCCGCGTCCTCGTTCGCCGCGGTCTCGATGCGGGAGCGCATGCCGAGCGCGTCAGGGTCGCTCGGCGCGTACTTCAGGATGCCGTTCACGTAGCCGATCGCGTTGTGGTACTGGCCGCGGACGAGCGCGTAGCTGCCGAGGTTCAGCAGCGAGCGCTTGCGCACCGCGAGCGCCTCGCCGCGGAGGGCTTTCGCCGCTTCGGCGAGCTCGGCATCGCCCTGCATCTGCTTCGTCGCGCGGTCGATGGTCGACAGCGCGGCGTCGGCGGCGCGGACGGAGGAGAGCGCGGAGTTCTTCGCCTGCGTCTCGGTCCCGCGATCGGAGAGCGAGCGTTGCTCCGATTCACTCGCCTGCGAGATCTTCTCGCGCGCCGGAGCGAGCAAGCGCTCGCGCTTCGCCTCGACCTTCTCGGCCTTCGCGCGCGCGGCGTCAGCGGCGGCCACCTGCCGCTTCGAGTCGAGCTGCTGCCGCAGCGCCGGGGCCTTCTTCGCGGCACCCGAATCGGGGAACTCCTTCAGGAGCTTCGCCAGCGTGCGCTCCGCGGCGTCGGTCTTCCCGGCGTAGAGCTCCTCGTGGAAGCGCGACTCGAGGGCGTTCGCTCGCTGGCTCGCGAGCGCCTTCTCGAGCGAGGCATCCGGAGACGCGCCACCGTTCGCCTGGACCGCCGCGGCCCAGGCCTTCTCGGCTTCCGCGGTGTTGCCCGCGCCGAGCGCGTAGCGCGCGACGCGCATCTGGCCCTCGGTATCGGTGGGCTTCGCCGCGCTCTTCAGGATGCGCAGAGCAGAGACCTCGGTGAACCACTTGAGATCGACCCAGCCTTCGCGGGCCTCGCCGTTCACGACGCCGCTCAAGCGTACGCGCGAGTCCTCGACGGCGAGCACCTTGGCTCGCACTTCCTTCAGACCTTTCGGATTCGGCTTCAGCTGATAGGTGGTGAGGTCGTCCTGCGCGGGCGTGAGCAGCGCGAGGCAGAGGAGAGCAGGCAAGTGCAACATGGGTACGCGACTCGGGTGAGCGGTGAGGTGGGTTCGGAAGCGGTCGGAGTGGAGCGCCGAGCGCTCACCAGGAGTGTGTAGGAACCGAGCTCGTGCTTCCGAGTCGGCCTTCCTTCGCCGCGTGAGCGAGCCCTACGAGGCGAGTCGCCCAGCGATCGAAGAGCAGCGGCGCGTGGCAGCACCAGTCCGCGTTGGCGCCGGCGAGGAGATCGGCGGCGCAATCCTCGCGGTCGGCGAAGGTCGAGAGCAGGCGCCCGGTCTTGCCGTCGAGGATGCGACCCTCGATGGCGATGCTCCCGTGGCCGCTCAGGCCCGCGGGTGCCGTGCCGCGCGCGTTGAACCACGAGCGCGCAGGCACGACGTCGATGATCGCGAGCTCGAGCACGACGGTCTTCGCACCGACGGCGTCCACCGGCTCGAGCATATGGTCGGCATCCTCGCGGAACGCCGTCTCGATCTTCTGGTGGAACAGCTTGGCGAGCTCCGAGCGCTTCTCCGGCAGCTCGTCGAGCGCGCAGTCGTTGCACCAGGCCGCTTCCCCGAGATGGTCGGCGACGATCGGTGCGATATGCAGCTCGGTCCAGTTCTGCCACTTCACGTCTGGAGCGCGCCACGATTGATCCCACACCGAGTCCTCGACGGGGGCGAGCTCGCTGCCGAAGCCGAGGAAATCGTCGGCCGGAGCGGCGGGCTGCTTCGCGGTTTCGGAGCAGGAGGTGGCGAGGAGGAGCGCGAGCGCGATCAGCGCCGAGCGCGAGGAGCGGAGAACCATGGAGGATGCGTCTCCCTTGGAGAGAAGGAGCGCAGGCTAGTCTCTCGCCGCGGTCGTGTCGACGGGCGCCCTGCCGCTCTTGCGGGGTTCTCGCGCGCGTGGTAATCCCAGGTTGTCCCGCGCCCCACCGCTTCGCCGTCGAAGCGGCGCGCGCGGTGGTGCGTCCTTCGAGATGCGCGCCCACGGCCTCGTTCGAACCGCTATGCACATGGTTCGCCGCACCCGCCGCCGCGCATGCCGAGGAGCTTCCGCTCGAGCCCGCCACTGTTGCTCCTTTCCAGCCGGTTGGATCGAGATCACCGTCTTTCGATGAGGCTGGAAGGGAAGGACTGAACCGGGAATGGGCCGCAAGCTCTACGTCGGCAACTTGAACTGGAACACGACCGAGGACGCGCTGCGCCAGGCGTTCTCGAACCACGGCACCGTCTCTGAGGTGGTGATCATCCTCGACCGAGAGACCGGCCGTCCCCGCGGCTTCGCGTTCGTGTCGATGAGCACGGACGAAGAGGCACGCTCCGCCGCGGCATCCATGGACGGAGCGCTGGTCGATGGCCGTCCGTTGCGCGTGAACGAAGCCCAGGATCGCCGCGCGGGTGGTCCCGGCGGCGGCGGAGACTTCGGCGCTCGTCCGCCTCGTCCGCCCGGCGGCGGAGGCTTTCGCGGCGGGCCGCCGCGCAGCGGCGGCTTCTCCGGCGGCGGTGGTGGCTACGGCGGGGGAGGCGGTGGCTTCTCCGGTGGTGGCGGTGGCGGTGCTGGCGGTGCCGAGTTCACCCGTCCGCCGCGCGCGCCGCGCGAGGACGCTCCCCCGCGTGATTCCAGCTGGAGCGGCGATGGCGCGGGCGGCGGCGGTCGCGGCGGCTTCAGTGGCGGCGGCGGCGGTGACGGCGTCGGCGGTGGCGGTCGCGGCGGCTTCAGTGGAGACAGCGGCGGTCGCGGCGGCTTCGGGGGCGAAAGCAGTGGCCGCGGAGGTCGCAACGAGCGCGGTCGCAACGAGCGCAGTCGCGGCGGCAAGCCCGGCCGTGGCCGCGGCGATGACGACGACGATTGGCGCGGCGGCGGTCGACGCGGCGGTGGCGACGGCCGTTGGGACGAGGACTTCGAGTGAGCTCACGCGAGCTCGCGCGATCACAGGGCGAGCGGCGGTATCTCCGGCGCTCGCCCTCCGGCTTCCTCGCTCCTTGCGCTCGGCTGAGCTAAGCTCTCGCTCCGCTCCTCGGCTTCCCCTCCTGCGCCCGGCTGTGAAGAACCCCTACGTGGATCGCGCCGAAGTCGCCGGCATCGGCCGGCCGATGCACCTCCTGCTTCGCGCCCCCGCGTCGCTGCGCCGCCACCTGGCGGCGCTCCTCGGGCTCGGCGACTACGTCGCCGGGATGAGCGTCGAGGAGGAGTGCTGGACCCTGCTCAGCCTCGGGCGCAAAGGCATCCGAGCTCGCACGCACACCTTTCTCGAGCGCATCAATCCGTTCGCGCCGTGTGCGACGTGGCAGGGGATCCTCGAGCGCACCGCGCGCTTCTACGATCTGCCGGTCTGCGCCGAGACGCGTGAGATGGAGCGCCGCATCTTCGAGCACTTCTCGCAGCACGCGTTGCACGGGATGGATCCGGAGGAGCTCTCGTTCCTCGACGCGTTGCGCTACGCCGATGCGCGTCTGCGCGGGCTCGTCGCGCGCGAAGAGCTCTCTCCCGCCGGCATGCGCATGGCTGCGGCAACGGCCTATCACTGGGCCGTAGACGAGCTGGTCGCGCTCTGGGGCGGGACGGCCCGCGTGCTCGCGCAGATCCATCGCCCTTCGGCGTGGGCGCGCTGGATCTCGCGGCTGCGCGGGCCCGTGGGTTGGCTGCTCCGCTTCCGCTGGCAGCGCGAGCTCGTGCGGCGTCCGCTCGAGTTCGTGGAGACCGTCGTGCTCACCCGGCCCGTGCACGTCGTGCCGGTGATCATGGCGCTCTATCTCTGCGAGCTGCTCGGCAAGGAAGGGCTGGCTTCGTAGACCGCCCGTCGTCTCCGTTCGCTCTCCGTCACAGACGCCGTCCATCAGGGGTTCCATGCTCGACTCGATCCGCCGCGCCGCCACCTGGTCTGCCTTCTGCTGCGCCATCCTCCTCGGCGCTTGCACGAGTGGCGCTCCGCTCGCCTCCGAGCAAGGCCTCGACCAAGCCTGGCTCGTCCGCGCGCGCTCGCAGGACCCGGCCGGACAGGAGGCGCAAGAGCCGAAGCCGCCGTCCAAGCCGGACGAAGCGAAGGAGGAGCCGAAGGAGCGCCAGGGTCTCCTCGTGGGAGTTCTGCTGTATCTGCCGAACCGCATCTTCGACGTCTTCGATCTCGCGCGCGTGCGGCTGCGCATCGGCCCGGGGCTCTCGGCGGGCCTGCGTGCGACGCGCGTGCTCAACCTCGCGATCGGCGCGCACGAGACGCTCTTCCTCGGTCTGCCAGGACCGCGCGGCGAAGCCGCCATCCCTTGGCCGCTGGGCATCGAGAACTTCTCCGGCGCGGAGGTCTCGCTGGCGAACGGCACGCGCGCCGGCAACGTGTTCTACGGTCTCGCCGAGATCGGCGGCGGCGGACAGCTCCTCCTCCTCGGCGGGGAGTTCGGCATCGAGCCCTGGGAACTCGTGGATCTCGTCGTCGGCTTGATCACCCTCGATCCTGTGGGCGACGACTTCTGAGCGCGGCGCGCGCACCCCGGACATGCTGATCGTCTGCAGCTCTTGTCGCCGGCAGTACGACGTCTCGGGGATGGCGGCGGGCGAGCGTGTGCGCTGCCTCTGCTCGCAGCTGATCGAGGTTCCGGCGCCTCGATCGATCGAGGTCCAGCGGCAGCGCTGCTCGGCGTGCGGTGCGGCCCTCGCGGAGGGTGCCTTAAGCTGCGCCTACTGCGCCGCCGCCGTGAGCCGCGCCGATCGCGGCCTCGGCGAGAGCTGCCCGCGGTGCTTCGCGCGCCTCGGTGTCGGCGATCGCTTCTGCGGCGCTTGCGGCTTGGAGATCCGTCCCGAGCGCATCTCCGTCGTGCCCACGGATGCGCGGTGTCCGCGGTGCTCGCGCGGGCTCTCGAGCTGCACCTTCGAGAGCGGGGAGAGCTACGTCGAGTGCTCCGCCTGCGGTGGGCTCTGGCTGCCGGAAGCGCAGTTCGAGGCCATCGTCGCCAAGCGCGATCGCTCTCCGCTCGGCAAGCTGGCTTGGGAGAGAGCGCAGCGCGAGGATCCGTCGGCCCACGAAGGCTGGCCTCCCGTCGCCTACCTCGCCTGCCCGCGTTGTCGCGAGCGCATGCACCGGAAGAACTACGCGAATGCCTCCGGCGTGATCATCGACTGGTGCAAGGGGCACGGCTTCTGGTTCGATGCCGTGGAGCTCGAGCGCATCCTGCGCTTCGTCGAGCGCGGCGGTCTGGATCGCGCGCGCGATCGCGATCTCGAGCGCCAGCGCTCCGAGACGAGTCGACTCGAAGCGCGCGCCGAGCGCGCGCGTCGCCAACCGGTCGACGCGCCCTACGGGGCCTTCTCGTTCGATCCCGACGCCGCGGTAGGATCCGGGGACTTCCTCGTCGACCTCATCCGGTGGGTCAGCGGTCTCTTCCAATGATCGATCGGGGCGGTGTAACTCGCCTCGCCCCGCGCTCCTCTCATCCACGCAGTGCATCCATTCGCGCGCTCGCGCGCGAGAACGATCCCCGTGCCGCGGAGCTTCCGAGCCGCGCGGCGCAATCCTAGGAACCCGAGCACGGGCGCATCCCCTTCTGCTCGGCAGGACTTGAAATGCGCCTAGCCCTCCTCCTCAGTCTCCTCTGCTCGCTCTGCTCCTGCTCCGGCACCGATGCCGAGCGCTCGTCGACTTCGGCGCCGAAGACGGCGTCGGGCGAGGGCCGCGGTGGCAGCACGGGCAACACAGGCAACGGCGCCCATCCGATGAGCAACAACGCAAAGCAGAGCACAGACACCTCCAGCACTCCGGATCCGGCCGCCGCGAGCCGAGCGACGACGCGCGAAGAGCTCGCCACCTTCGGCGCGGGCTGCTTCTGGTGCGTCGAGGCCGTGCTCGAGCGCCAGAACGGTGTGATCGACGTCTCCTCCGGCTACATGGGCGGCGAGGTCGTGAACCCTAGCTACAAGCAGGTCTGCAACGGAGACACGGGCCACGCGGAGGTCGTGCAGGTGCGCTTCGATCCGCGCCTCGTGAGCTACGACACCCTGCTCGAGTGGTTCTGGCGCCTGCACGACCCGACGACGATGAACCGCCAAGGCGCCGACGTCGGCACGCAATATCGCTCGGCGATCTTCTATCACTCGGAAGAGCAGAAGCAGCGCGCGATGCTCTCCAAGAAGGCCGAGGACGAGAGCGGCAGGCACGTCTCGCGCATCGTCACCGAGATCACGCCGGCTTCGACCTTCTATCCGGCGGAGGAGTACCACCAGGACTACTTCCGCTTGAACCCGCGCGCCGGGTACTGCCGCGCGGTCATCGCGCCGAAGCTGGAGAAGCTCGGCATCGAAGACAAGTGAGCGCGGCTCGACGCTCGCGCTAGCCGAGCGGATGCCCGTGCACTTCGCGCGCTAGCGGAGCTTCCGCCGCAGCGCATCCGCGCGCTGCGCGAGCTCGAGCGCCGAGCGCGCATATCGCTCCGCGAAGATCGCGCGCAGCTCGCGGCGATACGCGGCGAGAGCGGGGGCCTCGCCGCTCCGCGGGCTCGCGAGCGCGCCGCAGAGCTCGACCAACGCGCGGGCGTCGCGCTCGATGGTGGCGCAGAGGACGCGCTGCGCGTCTGGTGCAACGGCGCCTTCGAGGGCGCGTTCCGCGCTGCGCAGGGCGAGGCGCAGCTCGGCGCAGCGCGCTTGATCGAGCGTCAGGGCCTCCACGAAGGCGCTCGCGTTGAGGAAGCGGGCGCGATCGACGTGCGGCAGCGCCGCCAGCGCGTCCTCGGCCGGACGCAGCGGGAGCGCGGCCGCGACCCAGCGCGCGAGCGCGGCGCGCGGAGGGCTTCCTGGCTCGTGCAGCGCCTCGAGCTCGCCGGGAGAAGGTAGCTGCGGCAGCGTCGGCATGCGCGCGCGCAGGCCGGCATCGAGTCCGCGCAGCAGCTCCTCCTCGGCGGCGCCGAACGCCGCGCTCGTGCCGAGCTGGCGTCCGAGGCGCAGCAGGTGGCGCGGCTCGAGCTCCATCGATGTGGCGAAGGCGGCGGCGGCGCGGCGCGCGGGCGTCTCCACATCGCCCCTCGAATCCACCGCGATCTTGATGCGCCCGAAGAGCGCCTCGCCGAGCATGCCCTGCGCGAGCGCGTTGCGCGGCGCTTCGGCGCAGATGTCGCCGTAGAAGTCG
This sequence comes from Planctomycetota bacterium, assembly GCA_016719295.1. GTDB lineage: Bacteria > Planctomycetota > UBA1135 > UBA1135 > JADKAF01 > JADKAF01. Next base: position 1,592,933 of record JADKAF010000001.1, on the reverse strand, counting down.
ACGTCGTCGATCCACACGGAAAGACGCCGCACGGTCTGCGCGGAGAGCATGACGAGCGCCGCCGCAGCGACTCCGTACACCCAGCGGCGAGCCGCGGGCCGGCGCGCGAGCGCGGCGACCCCGGCGGCCAAGGCGCACGCGATCCCGAGGTAGGGCAGGTAGAGGAGCCGCGTCGCACCGAGCACGCCGATGCGCGTCGGCAGGTTGCTCGTCGGGCCGAGCAGCACGACGAAGAGCGCGACCGCGAGGCCGAGGTACGAGCGTCGATGCCAAGCGACGTGTCCGGCTCCCGCAGCGACCGCGGCGAAGCCGAGCAGCAGCACCCAGGCGAGCGCGTCGTCGCTCGTCGTCGTGGGATACGCCTGCGGGCTGTAGTCGAAGACCAGCGGCGTGCCGAAGAGGCACGCGGGCAGATAGTGCTCGGCGGCGAAGCGCGCCATCGTGAGCCAGACCTGGAGCGTCGTGACCGACGGGCCGAAGTAGGCCGTCTCCACGGCGATGCCGAGGCGGCCGAGCACGGCGAAGCGCGCGCCGAGATAGACCAGCGCGACCGCGAGCGCCGGCAGCGCTCCGCGCAGGGCCGCGCGAGCGCCTTCGCCGGCGAGCGCGCGACCCGCGAAGAGCGCCGCCACGGGGAGCGCGATCGCGCTCTCCTTCGCGAGCAGCGCGAGGGCGAGGGCCACGCACGCGCGCGCGGTCTTCCGCTCTCCGTCCCAGAGCAGATAGAGCAGGCCGAAGAGCGCGGCCCAGAGCTCGTTGCGGAGGATCACGCTGCCGAGCGGCTCGATGTGTACGGGCGCCACCGCGAACAGCGCGCCCGCGATCCAGGCCTCCAGCTCGGAGCGTCCCCAGCGCCGCAGCAGCAGGACGACGAGCGCGGAGCTCAGCGCGTGCAGAAGCAGGTTCTCGACGTGGTAGGGGAGCGGAGCGAGGCCGCGGAGCGCGTGCGTCACCGCCACCGAGAGCGTGGTGAGCGGACGCCAGAGATCCGAGCGCGGATCGAAGGCGAAGCCAGGATCGCTCACGTTCGCCCAATAGCCGCGGCCGAAGATCGCGCCGAGGTCGAAGTCGCGCACCGCGGGGTTGCGCTCGATCTGAAAGGTGTCGTCGAGGCGGAAGCCGATCCAGAGCGAAGGCGCGAAGACGAGCAAGGCGAGCAGCGCGACGACGAGCGGCGCTCGCCAGGGGCGCTGAGGACGAGGATCGAGGGCGTTCACGCCGGCGGGGTCGGTGCGCACGGGCGCGGATACTAGGGAACGGGAGCGCCGCGCGCCAATCTCCGCTGCAGCTCCGCCGAACCGCAGCTGGCAACGCCGCCGGCGAGTCGGCATCCTCGAAGGCCATGACTCGACGACGCTGCCGACCCGACCGCTTCGGTCTCGTTCCGCGCGCCGCGCGTGCGGGGCTCGCCGCCTCCGCGCTGGCGTGGGCCGGCTGCGCTTCGGCCCCGCCCGCCGAGAGCCCGGCTCCGCGGTCCGTGGACTGGGGTCTGCTCGCCGGCTTCGACTGGCAGCCCGCGGAGCCGGGCGAGGATCGCGCGGATCCGCCCGTGCCGCAGGACGTCGCCGCGCTCGACGGGCGCGCGATCGAGATCGAGGCCGAGCTCGCTCCGATCACCTGGGGCGAGGAGTCCGCCCTCGGCTTCGTGCTGACGCGCGCACCCAACTCCTGCTGCCTCTGCGTCCTGCCGCCCTTCACCGAGTGGATCGAGATCCTGGGTGGGTCGCCTGCGGAGCTCGAGCGCAGGATCTTCGGGCGAGTGCGTATCCGCGGCGTCTTGGCGGTAGGCCCGCAGCGCGACGAATGGGGCTATGTGCGCAGCTTCTACCGCCTGCGCGAACCTCGGCTCGTCGAGGACGAGCCGTCCGGCGAGTAGGCGGAAGGCGATGCAGGGCGGCCGGCGGTATACTCCGCCTCTGCCGAGCCCGATCGGCGCCCGACCGAACGTGCACCCGAGGATCGCTTCGATGCTGCTCTCCCGCCGCGCCACCGCGCGTACGATCTCCGCCTTCGCTCTGCTCGCCTGCGTCGTCGCCGCTCAGGAGCCCCAGCGCCACGAGCTGCGCTTCAGCTACGCGAAGGACGCCATCACGTGGCATCGCATGAGTTCGGAGATGGCCATGCAGATGGACATGTTCGGGCAGAAGATCGAGACGCAGGTCTCGATCGAGATGACGATGCACACGAAGGTCGTCGAAGTCCTGGCCGATGGCTCGGCGAAGATGGAGCGCACGATGAAGCGGCTCCAGACCAAGCTGTCGAACCCGATGATGGGCGAGCAGGTCTACGACTCCGACGTGAAGGACGCGGACGCGGGCCAGATGGCCGACATGGCCGTGCTGGTGGGCGTCACCATGAAGTTCCAGATGGACCGCCGCGGACAGGTTAAGAACCTGAAGTTCCCGCCCGAGCTCGAAGAGAAGCTCTCCGGTCAGATGAGCGTCGACGACCTGGAGTCGATGTTCGCCAAGGAGTCGATCGTGCTGCCCGAGCAGGCGGTCGCCATCGGCGAGACCTGGAAGGCGGAGAACACGATGCCGCTCGGCGGGGGCATGGGCGAGGTCAAGATGGCGCAGGAGAACAAGCTGCTCTCCTTCGCCAACGGCGTCGCGGTGATCGAGCAGAAGGTGAGCTTCGGCGAGCCGCAGGAGATGGAGTCGCCGATGGGCGGCACCATGAAGGTCACGGGCCAGCCCGCCACGGGCAAGGTCGAGCTGAATCTCTCCGCGGGGCGCGCCGAGAAGACCGGCACGAAGATGAAGCTCAACATGACCGGCACGGGCATGAACATGGACATCGACATGGATCTCCAGCTCGTGCGCATCGAAGAGCCGAAGGTCGGCGCGAAGGTCGCCGAGCCGGCGCCGACGCCCGCTCCGAAGAAGGAAGGCGGCGGTCAGTGAGACGCGTTCGCGGGGACGCCGAGCGTCTCCGCGAACGAGAGGATCTCGCGCGCGCAAGCCGCGGGGCGCTCCACCTGAGGCGAGTGCTTGCTCTCCGCGATCAAGCGTAGCTCCGCGCGCGGGAGCTTCGCGCGCAGCCCTTCGCCAAGCGCGAGCGGCAAGGTGTCGTCCTGCGCTCCCCAGAGCAAGAGGCACGGCAACGCGAGCGACGCATAGCGCCGCGCGAGCCTCTGCGCGCACGTGGTGTCGAGCGTCCCATCCTCGCGCCAGGGCGCAGCGCGACGCAGCATCCACTGCGCAGCGCGGCGCAGCTCACCGCTGCTCAGGATCTCGATCAGGCGATCGGCCTCCTCGCGAGGGAGCGCTCCAGGCTCGGCGCTGCCTTCCCAGATCGCGTCCGCGATCGTGCGCCGCAGCAGACCGGTGAGCTGCGCGAGCGCGATCTGCAGCGCGTCCAGCGCCGCGATCTCCTCCAGCACGGGGACCTTGTAGCCGGTGGAGGAGTCGTAGGGCGCGATCAAGGCCAGGCCGTCGAGGCGCGCGGCGGCGCGCGGGAAGAGCGCTCGTTGCGCGGGCTGGGCGCACTCGAGCGCGACGGCTCCGCCGTAGGAATGGCCCACCAGCAGGATCGGCGCGCCGTGCGGTAGCTCGGGCTCCAGCGCCTCCAGGCACTCCATCACGCGCTCGGCGGTGAAGGCGGGGGTGAAGCCGTCGCAGACGCCGCGCCGCGCGGGCCAGCCTTCGCTCGCGCCGCAGCCGGGCAGGTCGATCGCGACGACGTCGCAGCGCCCGTCCACCGCCAGGCGCGGGGCGAGGAAGCGAAAGGTGCGGTGGTCCGAGAGCGCGCCGTGAAGGAGCACGATCAGGCGCGGCGCGGTGAGCTGCCTCGGGCGATGAACGGCGAGCCGCAGCAGCGCATCGCGGCGCTCGGCGCCGCGCGTCTCGAGGTGCACGGTCTCGAAGGCGCGCGCCTCTGCGCCGAGAGCGAGCTCGGCCCGGAGGCACGGGTGCTCGCTCTCGGGCCGCAGCTCGAGGTAGCGCCCGCTCGCGCAGGCGCCGAGGACGAGGAGGAGAAGCGGCGCGACGCGGCGCGCGAGCGAGGACGGTAGGGAGCTCATCGCGGAGAGATGGAGCGAGCCGCCCGCGCGTCAGTTACGCGCGAGGCGGCTCGTTTCGGAATGCGGCGACGGCGCCTCGGCGTCGACGCTGCGAGCAGACTCAGCCGTTGATCAGGCCTTCGAGCGCCTGCTTCAGCTGCGGGTTGTCATCGACGCCGAGATCGAGCGCCTTCTGCGCGAACTTCTTCGCCTTCTCCATGTCCTTCGCGAAGCGCTGGTTCCAGAACGCCGCCGGGACGTAGAGCTCCTTCGCGATCTCCTTGCTCTGGATGCCGAGGGCGTCCAGGGCTTCGATCGAAGCGAGGGCCTCCGTCACCTTCTCCACCGCGTTCACCTGCGCGAGGACGAGCTTCTCGTAGATGCCCTTCTCGTTCTTCGGGTCGAGCGCGGTGACGCTGGAGGCGAGCTCCGCGTCCAGCTTGCCGGCGCGGAGCAGAGCATCGATCGCCGCGAGCTTCAGGCCCTTCGAGTTGTCCTTGTCGAGCTCGAAGGCCGCGCGCGCGAGCTTCTCGAAGACTTCGGCGCCGATCGTCTCGCCGGTCGCCTTGGCCAGCAGCTCGATCGCCTCGCGGACGATGGCGATCTGTGCCTCGCCCTTCGCGGCGGCGAACTTGGTCTCGAGCTCCTTCGCCGTGGCCAGCGAGGCCTTTCCGGCGACGGCGATCTCGTTCAGGTGCTCGACATACTTCGCCGGGCCGCCCTGCTGGTAGCCCGTGCGACCGAAGACCTCGCCATCCGGCGTCATGAGCAGGATCGTCGGGAAGCCCTGGACCCCGTACTTCTGGCTCAGCTCCTCGTTGCGCTTCGGGTTCGGCACCTTGGCCTTGATCTCATCGGCCTGCGGGAAGTCCAGCGCGACGAGCAGATAGCCTTCGCCGATCGGCTTCAGGAACTCCTCGTGATCGAAGACTTCCTTGTGCAGCTTGATGCACCAGCCGCACCAGTCCGAGCCCGTGAAGTCGACGAGCAGGTTCTTCTTCGCCTCGCGCGCGGCCTTCGCGGCCTCGTCGAAGTCGGGGTACCAGGTCGCGTGGGCCGCGTCCTGCGCCGCGAGCGGCGCAGCCATTAGGAGAAGGGCGGCCAACGGAGAAAGGAGGCGCATTGGAGTGTCGGGTCCGGAGTGAGAGGAGTGGCTGCCGGTCCGACGGCGTCGGAGCTCCGGCGATCCTGCATACTCTACGCAGCACTTCGCGGACTCAAGCATTTGGAAACCGCAGGTTCTCGTCACCGCCGCCGCCCCGAGGGGCGGCCGAGCGCGCGCCGGCTCGGCCTGCGCGTCGGCGCCATCGCGGCGATCCTTCTGCTCCTCTCGTTCGCCGTGGCGCACGAGCACGTGCTGCGGAGCGCGCGGCCGCGGCTCTACCCCCGGACCGAGGTGCCCGAACGCGAGGCGATCCTCGTGCTCGGCGCGCGCGTGGATCCGGGCGGCATCGTCTCGCCCATGCTGGCCGATCGCCTGGAGACCGCGCTGCTGCTCTACCGCGCGGGCAAGGCGCCCCGGATCCTGCTGAGCGGAGACGGGCTCGGGCCGGGAGCAGACGAGGTCGCCGCCATGAGCGCCTTCCTCCTCGCGCGCGGCGTGCCGGCGGAAGCGCTGCTCGAGGATCGCGAGGGGCTGCGGACCATCGACACCATGGCGCGCGCCCGGCGCATCTTCGGATTGAGCGGAGCCATCGTGGTTTCGAATCCGTTCCACGTGGCCCGCGCGGTCTTCCTCGCGCAGCACGCGGGGCTCGACGCCGTCGGCGTCGGCGCCGAGCCCGGCGTCAGCTACTCGTTCTCGACGCTCTTCCGGAATCGCGGACGCGAGATCGCCGCGCGCGTGCGCGCGGTGCTCGACGTCTACGTCCTTCGCGATCCGGTGCTCGAGGCGCTCTGAGCGCTCAGAGCTTCTTCGCCTTCTCCACGACGATCGCTTCCGCGCGGTGCGCGCGCGCCATCTCGTGGTCGAGGCTGAGCGTGCCCTCGAGCGTCGCGATCTCGCCCGGCGCGACCTCGGCCTCGCCCTCGACGAGGATGAAGGTCAGGTCGTCGCGCGCGGCCTCGACCGATCCGTCCTCCACGTGCACCCACGTGCCGCCGATCATCGGCGTGACGCGTGTCACGCGGCCGCGCACGCGCACGCTGCGCCCCGCCAGCTCCGCGGAGCGCGCCAGCACGTCGGCGATCTTCAGGCCGCCTTCGGCGGGCTCGACCGGCTCGGCCCGCGGCGCGCTCGTCGCCTTCGAAGCGCTCGGCTGCGCCGTCGCGGCCTCATCGGGGAGGAGCGCTTGGGCGAGCCACAGCTCGTCGAAGGTCCGCTGCCTCGTGGGGAAGCCGCGCTGGAGCGTGGCGCCGCTCGCCAACACGAGCTGACCTTGCGCCAGCTTCACGAGCGGTCCAGCGACCCAGGCCTCACCGCCTTCCGCGAGCGCGAGCTTCGCGTAGGTGTAGCTACCCGTCTCCGAGTCGTAGGTCTCGAGCACGCGGCCGGAGAGCGAACGCGCCTCCGCGGCGCTCGGCGTGCCTGGCGGCAGGGGAGCGGTCGGGTGGGCGTGTGGAAGGCTGGTCGTGCTCGACCCGCTCGGAGCGGTGGCGGCGGCGCCGGATCCGCTCGTGCTGCGCTCGTAGTAGGGCTCGGCGCGCTTCTCGCAGCTCGCGGCGAGGAGCAGCAGCGAGAGGGCGGAAGCGCAGCCGGCGGCGCGGGCGGCGCGGAGAGCGGGAACGGCGCGGAGGAACGGGAGGCGCATCATGAGTTCTCGATCGGTCGCACGCGCCTTCAGCGCGCACGCGGAGGATGGCGCAGGTGATGGGAAGTGGAAGCCTGCCAGGCGGTGGCGAGCGCGAGCAAGCGCGCTTCGTCGTATAGCTGGCCGGTGAAGGCGATGGAGTCGGGTGCTCCGCCGCGGCGCGCACCGAACGGCGCGACAGCGGTGGGATGGCCGCTCAGGTTGAACTCCAGCAGCCACCAGAACGGCGGATGCACGATGGCCGCGAGCCCCTCCATTCGCCGGTGGAGCTCCCAGAGGAGGCGCGTGCGCGCGCGCTGCGCCTGCACGTACTCCACGGCCGGGACGAGGCGCGCCGTGCGGAAGAGATTCGGCCACGCGTCGGGGGACTGGCGCTTCAGCAGGTCGTCGCGCCCCGAGCGCGTCAGCTCGTCGAACGCGGCCGCGGCTTCGACCTCGAGGACCACGCGCAGCGGAGCGGCGGAGAGCGAGCTCCACTCGAGCGGCACGAGCTCGACGCCGAGCGAACGCAGCTCGTCAAAGATCGCGCCGCGGCCTTCGGGGTAGGCGTCCGCAGGATAGCCGACCTTCCACCCGCGGACGTCGATCGGCGCGGGGGCGCGGAACGGCGGCGCGGGCAGCACATCGCCGTCCTGGCCATCCGTGCCCGCGATCGCCTCGAGCACCAGCGCGGCGTCGGCGAAGCTCCGCGCCATCGGCCCGACCTTGTCCATCGTCCACGAGAGCGCCATGGCGCCGTGGCGGCTGACGCGGCCGAAGGTCGGTCGCAGCGCCGTGCAGCCGCAGCGCACCGACGGTGAGACGATCGAGCCCAGCGTCTCCGTGCCGAGGGCGAAGACCACGCCGCCGGCGGCGAGCGCGCTCGCCGAGCCCGCGCTCGAGCCGCTCGAGCCCTGGCTCGGGTTCCACGGGTTGCGCGTCGTCTCGCCGAACCACACGTCGCCCATCGCGAGCGCGCCGAGCGAGAGCTTTGCGATCAGCACCGCGCCGGCCTCCTCCAGCCGCGCGATCACCGTCGCGTCTTCGTCGAAGCTCTGCGCCGCGAACGGCTCCGCACCCCAGGTGGTCGGTGCGCCCTTGGCGGCGAAGAGATCCTTGGCGCCGAAGGGGATGCCATGCAGCGGCCCGCGCCACTTGCCGGCCGCGAGCTCGGCATCGAGAGCGCGCGCGGTCGCGAGCGCGCGCTCCTCGCAGAAGGAGATCACGCAGTGCAGCTCCGCATCGAGGCGCTTCAAGCGCGCGAGGAAGCTCGTCGTCAGCTCTTCGCAGCTCAGCTGTCGCGTGCGCACGAGCGAAGCGAGCGTGGAGATCTCGGCGAACGCGAGCTCCTCCAGATCCGCGGGGCGCGTCGCCGCCGGCAGCTCGGTCGCGCGCGGCGGCAGCGCGAGGACGCGCGGCGTTTCACCCGCGGGCAGCGGGTGGAAGCGCGTCGCCGGCGCGAGCGCATTCTCGAGCGCGCGCTCGCGCAGCGCTCGGAAGCTCGCCGCGTTGCGAGCGACGCCGCCCAGCATCTGCCGCGCCTCGCCCTCGTCGAGCTCCAGCCCGATCAAGCGGGCGGCGCTGCGGATCGCCTCCAGACGCAGCGCCTCTTCCGCGGCGCGCGGCGGCTCGGGAACGGCTCCTGTGGCGAGAAGAGCAGCAAGGCAGCGCAGCAGAGCGAGAGCATGGGCGAGCTCGTGGCGCGCGGCGGCGGCTACGCCGAAGCGCGGATCTCGGGCGGAGGGGGCGCGATCGTACAATCCGCGTCCCCAAGGACGAAGTGGAGGAGCGGCGATGAAGACGGTGCTCGTGGCATTGCAGATGAATGCGGCGGATGAGCCCGCGCTCGCGTGGGCGCGCGTTCTCTGTCAGCGGCTCGGCGCCGCGCGGCTCGTGCTGCTCGGTCTCGACGAGCGCCTCGCGATGGAGGAAGAGATCGCGGCCTACCTGCCGGAGCTCCTGGAGGAGTCGCCGCCGGTCGCCGAGCTGCTCGACTACCTGGAGGAGCGCCGCAGGCTCTGCGCGAGCTGGGCGCCCCGAGTGGAGACCGAGCTCCGGCGTGGCGAAGCGTGGAAGGAGATCCTGGGCGCCTCGCGAGAGCTCGCCGCCGATCTGCTCGTGCTGCCGCGCTCGCTCGGGAGCGACGACGACCTCGACGGCGCGACCATGGCGGCGCGACGCGTGGTGCGAAAGGCTCCGTGCGAGGTGCTCTGCGTCGGCGCCGCCGGGCCAGGGAAGCTGCTGCGTGCCCTCGTGCCCGTCGATTTCTCCGAGCGCTCGCTCGGCGCGCTGCGCGTGGCGCTCCGCTTCGTGCGCGGCACGAGCGGGCGCGTGACCGCGATGCACGTCTTCCGCGTGCCTCGCGGAGCGGCGACGAAGCCGATCGAGCTCGAGGAGATCGCGGCGCGGCTCGAGCGCGGCTTGCTCGAGCGCATCCAGGAGTTCGGCGCCAACGAGCCCGCGGCCGACCGCGAGCGGCTGGAGGCCAGCGTGGTGCAGAGCTCGCAGCCGGTTCCCGCAGTGATCGCGGAGACGGCGCGTGCGCACGCGGTCGAGCTGCTCTGCATCGGCTCGCGCGGCCGCACTCCGCTCGCGGCGCTCGCGCTCGGGAGCGTCGCCGAAGGGGTGCTCGAGCGCACGCCGATCGCGCTCTACGTGCACAAGGAGAAGGGCGAGACCCTCGGCCTGCTCGACGCGCTCGGCATCTGAGCGCCGCGGCTCGCTCCGTCTCTCAGCGCAGCTCGATGCGCAGCGCGCGCGAGCTCGCGAGCGGGATCGCGGCACTTCCCCGAGGATCGAGCGCGAAGCCCTGCGCGTACGCGAGCTGTCCGCGGAGCTCGGGGGCGCAGCGGATCGGGAGCGCCAGCACGGCGCGGCCCTGCGCATCGGCGAGCGCGATGCACACGAGCTCGGGATCGACGTCGAGCGTCGAACCGCTCGTCGCGCCCAGCGCTCCGAGATCGAGAGGCGGCGAGAGAGCGCGCGCGCCGAGCGCGAAGTGCGCGACGGCCTGCGGTGCGAGACCGCTGAGCTCCAATGCGAAGCGCGCCTCGCCGGGAGCCGCACTGTAAGGCGCGTGCAGCGCGGGCGCGCCGGAAGGCGTCGCGACGCCGCTGCCGAAGTACGCGAGAGGCGGCGTGCCGAGGCGCGTGAGGCGCAGATCGTCGACGCTGAGCGGGCGCGCGAGCGCGGCGTCGAGCAGGCGATCGTAGCCGAGGTAGACGCCGCCGATCGCGGGCTGCTGCAGCGCCGCGCGCACGACCTGGCCCGAGCCCGGCACGCCGAGCACGCCGCCGAGCTCGGCCTCGAGCTGGCCCTGGCTCGCGCGCAGCCGCAGGCGCTGCCAGCCGTCGTTCACGCCGGGGCGGATGAGGATCGTCGCGAGCAGCGTCGGCGCGCTGCGCGCGAGGGGTGCCCAGCCGCCGTCCCCGTGGTCGACGAGATAGAGCGTCGCTCCGGAGTCGAGCGCTTGCAGGATCCACGCGACGCCGGTGTTGCCGCTGCGCACGAAGCCGATCGCGCCGCTCGGATCGGCGAGGCGCGCATATGCATCGGTGCTGCCTTGGATGCCGAAGCTCCAGGTCTCCATCTGCGCCAGCGGCAGCGCATCGGAGCGCAGCCAGAAGAGCCCTTCGGCCTCGAGCTCGGCGACGGGATCGGAGCGCCATAGCGCCGCCGAGCCTCCGCCGGCGGGGCTCCACACGACACCGCACGCTCCGCCGCTGCCGCCGGCGCTCGCGCTGTCGCGCGGCAAGGCGCTCGGGTTCCACGGCCGACCCAGCGAGTCGAGCGGACCGACCTGGCGCGGATCGACACGCACGAGCGGTGCGCGCGTGCCTTGCCACGCGACGTGCGCGGAGCCGAGCGCTCCGGTGAAGTCGTCGAGGCCTTCCGCGCGCCACTCCTGCGCGTTGGGCTCTCCCGGTGTCGCGCGCTGCAGCACCCACGCGCGCTCGGGCTGGTCGTTCCAGCCGTCGCGCCAGCGCGAGATCGAGGTCTCGAATCCGTTGAAGCTCGTCGACTCGCCCCAGAAGCCCTCGCCGGCGCCACCCGCGTTGGTCCAGAGCCCGAAGGTCGCGTGATAGACGAGACGATCGAGCTCGACTCCCTGCGGGTCCTTCAGCACCAACGCGCCGGCCTGGGCGTCGTAGAAGAGATCGCCGGTGCCGAGCGGCAGGTCGACGTTCGGCACGCTCGGGCTGCCGAGCACGAAGTGCGAGCAGGGCTCGAGGAAGGTGTTCGCCGGAACGGCATAGCTCGCGCGGAGGCCGCGGCGATTCAGCACCTCGAGCACGCAGCCGCCGAGATCGACGCGCTGAGCCGAGCGATTGAAGAGCTCGACGAACTCGCGGTCGTCGCTGCCCTCGTCATCGACGACGGCCTCGTTCAGCAGCAACGCGCCGCTCGCCGGCCCTTGCGGCGAGCCGAGCAGCGCGGGGGCGACGAGGAGCACGAGGTCGAGCATGGGACGGCCGTGGTAGCTGCGGAAGCCTATCCCCTCGGAGCGTCGGAGGTCGGCGGGTTCCCGAGGGGGACGAGCGGTGCGCGCGCGCGGATCTTCCGCTCGCCGAGGTCGACGACGACCAGCTCGCCCGTCGCGGTGCCGGCGTAGGCGCTGCGCCCGTCCGAGGAGACGGCGAGCGAGGCGATCCAGGTTCCGAGCTCGGGTAACGGCTGGCCTTGCGGCTTGCCGTCCTTCGCCGCCAAGCGCACCAGCGCCCCCTTGCCGGCGGAGGCGAGGACGGAGCCATCCTCGAGCGGTGAAAGCGCGGTGCCGGGAGGCTCGCCGACGCGCGCTCTCCACGTGCGCGTGCCGCGCTCGACGTCCCAGCCGCAGGCGAAGCCGTCCTCGCCGAGCGTCACCAGGGTATTGGCCTCGCCGCAGAAGGCGAGGCTCGCGAGCGCGCCCTCGTGCCCACGGAGGCTCGAGACGTCGCGCCCGGTGTCGGCCTGCCAGACGAAGGCCGCGCCGCCGCGATCCCCCGTGGCGAGGTAGTTGCCGTCGGCGGAGAACGCGCAGCCGAGAATCCAGTCGCCATGCGCGCGGAGCTCGTAGAGCTCCTCGCCGCCCGCGGTGCGCAGCGCCTGCACGCGCCGCGTCGGCCCGCCGAGCGCGAGCAGGCTCTGCCCCGGCGAGAGCGCGGCGGCGAAGAGCTGATCGCGGCCTTGCTTCGCGGCCGTGACCACCGCACCGCTCTTCACATCGAAGAGCAGCGCGCGGCCACCGCTGCTCGCGTCGCCGCCGGCGGCGAGCAAGCGCGCGCCGTCGCGGGAGAACTGCAGGCGCGTCACGCGGCCTGGGAACGGCAGCGCGCCCAGGATCTCGCGCGAGCGCGCATCGACGAGCAGGATCTGCTCCACGCCGGCGGCGGCGAGGAGCGGCTCGATCGGCGAATGCGCGAGGGCTGCGAGCGGCGCGGGCAGCTCCGCCGTCCGCAGCGCGTGGAACGGGAGATCGAGCGCGAGCGCCGTCGCGAGCTCCGCCTCCGCGCCCGCGATCTCGGCGGGGGCTTCCTCTTTGCGCTTTCCTTCGCTCGCCGCCGCGGCCTCGGCGGCCTTCTGGGCGGCCACGGCAGCCGCCGCGTCGCGCGGCGCGCCGCCGTCGATCCAGCGCTTCAGCGTCTCCAGCTCGCGCGCGCCGAGCTGCGAGCGGCCCTTGGGCATGAAGGGCTCCTCGAGATGGGCGCTCAGGCGATAGAGGCGCGAGCCGTCGGCGTTGCCGGCGAGCACGGTGGCGCCCGAGGAGCCGCCGCGCAGCGTGGCCTCGTAGCTCGAGAGATCCTGTCCGCCCTTCGCGTCGGCGTCGTCGTGGCACACCGTGCAAGCGGCTTCGAAGATCGGCAGCACGTGCTCGGCGAAGTTGGGCACCGGCTGCGGCGCCGGCATCGGCGTCGGCATCGGCGCCGGGGGCACCGCGGGGGCTGCGCTCTCCGCGCTCGGCGCGCCGGTCGCGGGCGCGTCCGCGCGGGCGACCTGGATCGCTGGATCGCTCGCGAGGGTGGCCTTCGCTCGGACGCTGACGGCGGGCAGCTCGCCGGGATGCACGTGCTGCGCCAGCGCGCGTAGCTCGGTGAGCTCGCCTTCCGCTGCGCCGGCGCGCGCCTCCGTGCGCGCGAGCTCGGCGCTGAGCTCCTCGATCTGCGCGCGGAGCTGCGCGGCGCGCGCGCGGTGATCGGCGATGCGCCGCTCGACGCGCGCGAGCTTCGCCTCCCAGATCGTCGGGCCGAGCGCGCGCAGGTCGTGCAGGAGCGCCTCCAGACGCTCGAGCTCGTGCTCCGGGACGCGCGGCGGCGCCTCTTCCTGAGCGAGGCCGCTGGGCGCGAGACCGACCAGCGCGAGCAGCAGGGCGAAGCTGAGCGAGCGAGAGGCGCGAAGTGCGAGGGGATGCGAGAGCATGACGGGTCTTCCGATGCGGCTCAGCGAGTGAGAGAGAAGTTCTCGCAAACCTGCTGCTGCGCCGTGAGGCGCTGCGCCAGCAGACGCGTGAGCGAGAAGCTCTCGCGAACGTGCTGCGGCGCCGTCAGGCGCCGCGCCAGCAGAAACGTGCTGCAGCGCCGTCAGGCGCTGCGCCAGCAGATATCGGAGAGGTCGTAGCATCGAGGGTCGTTCCGCCTCTCAGTGCTGGAAGAGGAACTCGCGCGAGTTGAGCAGAGCCCAGAGGAGGTCTTCCCACGCGGCCTTCGGATCCGGGGCGCCGGCGAGCTCCGCGCCGACGCGCGCGAGCTCGCTCGGCGTCGGGCGACGCGCGTAGGCCGCGAGCCAGAGCTCCTCCAGGAGCTCTTCGCGCGGCTTGCCTGCGGCGAGCGAGCGATGCAGGCGGCCCTGCGGGTGGGCGATCTTCTCGGCGATCGTCGTGCCGTTCACGAGGTGCAGCGCCTGCCCGAGCGTGGGCTCGCTGCGGCGCTCGCAAGTGCAGGCGCTGCTGCGCGCAGGCCGGCCGAAGAGTGCCAGGAACGGATGACGCGCTTCGGCGAGCGGGAGGTCGAGCGCGCGTCCGCCGCTGCCGACTCCGGCGTGCTCGCTCGGAACCCCGGTGACGCGATCGATGGCGTCGAGGAGCGCTTCCGCGCCGAGCCGCCGGACGGCGGCGCCCGCGAAGGCTTCGGGCGGAGCCGCATCGATCGGCACGTCGCGCTGATAGCTCTCCGAGCTCGCGATCATCCGCGCGGTCGCGCGCAGGTCGAAGCGGTTCTCGCGCAGATGCTGCGCGAGCGCCTCCAGCAGCGCGGGATGCGACGGCGGGTTCGAGATGCGCACGTCGTCGACCGGCTCGACCAGGCCGCGGCCGAAGAAACGCTCCCACAGGCGATTCGCGACGTGGCGCGCGAACCACGGGTTCTCGGCCGAGGCGAGCCAAGCCGCGAGCACCGCTCGGCGATCTTGGCCCTGCACCTCGGCGGGCGCCTCTCCGCCGAGCACGCGCGGAGCTACGTCGCGTCCGTCGCGGGCGTGGCGCACGCCACCCGAGCGCGCATCGAACACGACGCGCTCGCGCGGGTCGTAGCCGGGCTTTCGGCCCACCTGCGCGAAGAACGCGGCGAAGCCGTAGTAGTCGTCCATCGTCCAGCGATCGAACGGATGGTTGTGGCACTGCGCGCATTGCAGACGGATGCCGAGCAGAGCTTGCGCGGTGTTCTCCGCCACCGCCTTCACGTCCTGCTCCGCGACCCAGTAGCTCGCCGCGGGCACTTCGAAGTGCGAGCCGCTCGCGGTGAGCAGCTCGCGCGCGATCTCGTCGAACGGACGCCCGGCGTGGAGCGCGTCCGTGAGCCAGCGCACGGCCAGATGGACGCCCTTCTCCTCCAGCGCGCGCGACTCCAAGCGGAAGACGTCGGCCCAGGCCGTCGCCCAGACGCGCGCGAACTCCTCGCGCGCGAGCAGGCGATCGATCAGCTTCGCGCGCTTCTCCGGATCCGCGTCGGCGACGAACGCGCGCACCTCCTCGAGCGTGGGCAGGAGGTTCACGAGGTCGAGATGGATGCGGCGGACGAAGGTCTCGTCGCTGCAGCGCGGCGCGCTCCTCCAGCGCAAGCGCTGCAGCGTGCTCTGGATCTCGCGGTCGATCACGCTCTCGCTCGCGCTCGCCTCGACGGCCGCCGGTGCACCCGACGGCAGCACCAGCACGCGTGCCGTGGTCGCCAGCGTGCCGAAGCGCGCCATCAGGTAGGTCGAGCCGCGCTGGCCCGAGATCACCTTCGAATCGCCCTCGAGCCGCGCGATCGCGTCGTTGCTGCTCGAGAGCAAGGCGAGCGAGGTCACGTCGCGATCGCTGCCGTCGGCGTAGACCGCGCGGACGAGCAGCGCGTGCTCGCGCTCGGCGCCGTCGAGCGCGAGCTCGCGCGGCAGGATCTCGAGCGCGGTGAGTGGCGGCGGGGGTGGGGCGTCGTCGCGCGCGCCTTCGCGGATCCAGCGCAGGAGCGTCGCGTAGTGCGGGCTCAGCGCCGAGAAGAGCACGCCGCCCTGATGCGGTACGCCGCCGCTCGGCTTCGCCAGCAGCAAGCTCTGCTCAGGGCGCGCGAAGTCGATCCGCCGCGCGAGCAGCTCGCGCGTCAGGCGCAGATGATCCTTCCGCGGATCGAAGGCGAAGAGCGAGAGGCGGAAGCCGTTCTTGCCAGCCGCCGAGCCGTGGCAGCCGCCGGCGTTGCAGCCGGTCTTGGTGAGGGTTGCGAGCACATCGCGCTCGAACGAGAGCGGCGGATCGAGCTCGGCGTTGCGCACCGCGAGCGGCACCTCGACGCGGCGACCTTCCCACGACGCGACGAGGCGCGCCTCGCCGTCGCGCAGTGGCTCGACCCAGCGATCGGCGCGCACGCGAGCGAGGCCTCGCGGCTCCACCGCGACCTCTGCTTCGCGGGTCACGTCGCGCGTCGTGCCGTCCTCGAAGCGCGCCGAGATCACGAGGCGCGTCGCATCGCGCGCGTGCTCCAAGGCGATCGCCGCAGGATGTAGCTCCAGAGCGAAGGCGCCGACGGGCGCTGGTTCCTGCGCGCGTGCCTCGCGCGCGACGCAGGGCGCGAGAGCCGCGAGGCTCGCCGTCAGGAGACCGGGGAGGAAGGTGCGCACGCGCAGAGATCTCAGGTCTTCGGTTTCGCGACGGTGCCGCGAGCGGGTGCTGCGGCGGGAGCGTTCGGGGCGTCTCCCGCTCGGGGCGGGAGCGGCGCGTCGAGGCGGATCTCGCCGCCGCCGAAGCGATGCTCGAGGAACCCGCCTTCGCAAGGCACGGCGAGGCGCGCGCGGAAGCTGCGATGGCGCCCGACCGGAGCTTCCTTCGCGAACGCGAGCGGCACGGCGAGCTTCTGCACGCCGCTCGGCGCGCAGGTGATCGGCGCGGAGACGGTGATGCCGGCCGGCAGATCGAGCAGCTCGATCAGCGTTCCGGCGGGGAGATCCTGCGCGGGCCGGAGCTCGAGCTCGAGCTCCGCGGTCTGCTCCGGCTCCGCGCGTACGCGACCCAAGGCCAGGCTCGCCCAAGGCTTCACGACGCGCAGCGCGCGCAGCTCGCTCGCGCAGCGCCGCGTGCCTGTCGGCGTGCTCGCCTCCGCGATCAGCACGATCGGCCAGAGGCGCTCGGGCGCATCGCCACGCGCTTCGAGCAGCAACATCTTCTTCGTCTCGCCCTTCTCGAAGCGCAGCGCCTGCGCGGCGACGCCCGCGGGCGTGCGCAAGAGCTCCACTCGCACCTGCGCATCGAAGCCCTCCGCGCGTTCGAGCGCGACCTCCCAACGCAGCGGTCCGCCGAGGACGAGCGGCGTCGGCGCCTCGCCGAGCGCGAGTGAGAACGGCGGTGCTTCCACGACGCCGAGGGCGAGCTCGCGCGCGGTCTCGATCACGTAGGGACGATCGTTCTCGACGCGCAGCAGGGGCACGGGCTGCTCGAAGGCGATCGCGCCGCTCCACGGCACGGCGCCTTCGCTCTCGACGCGCCCTTCCGCTTCGAAGCGCAGCGCGCCGAACGCGAGCGGCGCCTCCGCTTGCGCTTCGAACACGAGCGGCAGCCACTCGAGCGCGGGCTCGAGCGCCGGCAGCTGCAGCGCGACACCCTCGGGCAGCCCGAGCGCGCGAAGGCTCTCCAGCGCTCCGGGCGGACGCTGCCGCCACTCGAGCACCACCGCGCCGCGGCCGCCGCGCGGCACCTCCGCCGTCGGCAGCGGACGCCCGCGCGAGGTCGGCAGCTCTAGGCGCGGGGAGCTCGGAGCCACGCCGAGCTCGAGGCGATACGCGAAGGTCTCGCCGCCGCGGCCGAGGAGATCGCGGACGCGCGCGCGAAAGACACCCGCCGCAGGGCAGCGGAACTGCAGGCGCGGGTCGGGCGAGCGTCCGTCGTCGACACCGGCGCGCCAGGTACCGCTCTCGTCGAGGATCTCGAGCACGGCGTCGAGCGGCGAGCCGAGCTCGCGCGCGCGCAGCTCGAGAACGAGCGTCTGATTCGCGGCGCACTGCAGCGGCCAGTCGTCCGCTTCGCCGGGCGCGGAGAGCACGCCGTTCAAGGCGAGCAGCGAGCTGGCGTCCAGCGGCTGAGCGCGGGCGTCCTCGAAGCGATTCTCGTGCGGCGAGATCCAGAGACGCTGCGGCGTCGGCGCTTCCCCGCGCTCGTCGCGCGCGAACACGAGGTGCTCGCCCTCCAGGCCCGCGGGCAGCGCGATGACTTGCTTCCATTCGGGGCCGCCGCCGAGCCAGCGCAGCTCGACCGAGCTCCCGGCCGGGGCGCCGAGCGGCAAGGCGATCGCCGGGCGCGGGAAGCGACCGAGATGCAGGAGATAGCGCGCGTTGCCGCCGCCGCCGTAGGTGAGCTCGCGCACGCGCAGGAAGTAGGTGCCGCTCGCCGTGAACTCGCGCACGAGCACGGGATCGAGGCGCGCGCGCGCATCGTCGTCGACCTCGGCCAGCACGCGTCCCTGCTCGTCGAGCCACTCGAGCTGCGCGTCGAACGCGCGATCGCCGAGCCGCGCGCCCTGCAGCTCGCACGCGATGCGGTCCGCGCTCGCGAGCTCGACGCGATAGAGGTCGGCGTCGCGCTCGCGCAGCACGCCGTGCACGCAGCGGTCGAGCTCGAGCTTCTGCGCTTGCGCGAGCGTGTCGTTCGGCTCCGTCTCCTCGACGGATGCGAGCGCGCCAATGTGGAAGCTCGCGTAGCCCGTGGTGCCGCTCGCGCAGCGCAGCTGCAGCAGCGCGGCACCCGCGGGCGCCTCGGGAGCGATGCGCAATCGAACGCGCACGCGCTCCGGCTTCACCTCCTCGAGGCCGACGCAGAGGATCTCGGCGCGATCGCTGCGCAGCTCCAGCGCGTCGCCTAGACGCTGGCCGTAGAGCGAGATCACGAGCTCGCTTCCGCGGGGCGCTCCGCGCGGGAGCACGAGCTCGAGCTGCGGATCGGCGGCTCGCGCGAGAGGAGCGGCCAGCGCGGACAGCAGCAAGAGGAGAGCGGAGCGCCGTCGCATGGGAGCCTCCGCGGCCTACGCGAGGATCTCTTGGAGGACGCGCCCTTCGCGCACGAGATCGATCGGGCGATCCCCGGGGCTCATCAGCTTCTTCGTCGGATCGATGCCGAGCTGGTGGAACACGGTCGCCGCGAGGTCGGCGGGGCGCACGGCACCTTCCTCGGGCTCCGAGCCGCGCTCGTCGGAGCGCCCGAAGGCGCAGCCGCGCTTCAGGCCTCCACCGGCGGCGACGACGGTGTAGGCCTTCGGCCAGTGATCGCGGCCGCCGTCCTGGTTCACGCGGGGGGTCCGTCCGAACTCGCTCACCAGCAGGACCAGCGTCTGATCGAGCAGCCCGCGTTCGGCGAGATCGCGCACGAAGGTCGCGAACGCCTGATCGAGCTGCTCGTAGCGCGCGCGCGCGCCGCGGAAGAGATCGCGGTGGTGATCCCAGCCGCCGTCGTTCACCGTGATCCA
This sequence comes from Planctomycetota bacterium, assembly GCA_016719295.1. Taxonomy (GTDB): domain Bacteria; phylum Planctomycetota; class UBA1135; order UBA1135; family JADKAF01; genus JADKAF01. Next base: position 1,574,310 of record JADKAF010000001.1, on the reverse strand, counting down.
GCGCACTCCGGCCTCGACCAAGCGCCGCGCCAAGAGGAGCCGCGGGCCGAGCGCGCTGCCGGCGTACGCTTGGCGCGTCTCGGGCTTCTCCCGCTCGAGCTCGAAGGCCTCGCGGGCCTTCGGCGAGTCGATCATCCCGTAGGCCTGCGCGTGGAACGCCTCTGCAGCGCGCAGCGTATCGGGCGCGTTCGTCCCGCCGAAGCCGGCGTCGAGATCGGCGAGCAACCCGCGGCGGCGCGCGATGCGCGCCGCGTCGAGGCCGCCCGGAGCCTCGAGATCGCGCACCTTGAAGCCGCGCGCGCCGGGATCGCTGCCCAGGCTGAACGGCGCGAACGCGGTGCTGAGATACCCGGGCCCGGAGTGCGCGATGCGATCGTTCGGGACGCAGATGTACGCCGGCAGGTCGCCGGCCGCGCCCAGCTCGTGCGCGACCACCGAGCCCATGCTCGGATAGGCGATGGCAGGGCTCGGCGCGTAGCCGGTGAGGATCGAGTGATTGCCGCGCGTGTGATCCGCCTCGCCGTGCCCGAAGCCGCGCAGGAGCACGAGCTCCTTGGCGATCTCCGCGCTGCGCCGGAAGGTCCCGGCGAAGCGCACGCCGTCGAGCGTGGTCCCGATCGCGCCGAACTCGCCGCGGATCTCGATCGCCTGCTCGGGCTTGGGATCGAAGCTGTCCAGGTGCGAGAAGCCGCCCTCGAGGAAGATCTGTACGACGCTGCGGGCGGGGGACCGGCGTGGAGCCGCGGGGCCCGCGCGGAGGAGTTCGGGCGAAAGGCCCGCGGCAGTGGCCAGGGCGCAGCCCTGCTTCAGGAACGCGCGGCGATCGATCGCACGATGGGTCGAGTTCGAGCTCACGGGCGGATCCGGGGCGAGGGGCTCGCTCACAGGCTAGCCTTCGCCGCCCCGAACCGGAACCAGGCATTGGGCGTAGAATGCCGCAACTCCGCGATCTCTCGCTCGATACGCGTCGCTTCAGCGCGTGCCCAGGGCGCTCGATCGCGTTGGCCGCTCGTCCTCGCGCCAATGCGCGATGCGCCAGCACGTCAGGGCCGCCAAGCTGCGCCACGGGCGCCAGCGCTCGGCGAGGCGAGCCGCCTCTTCGCCGCTGAGCTCGGCGACGCCGATCAAGCGGCGCACGCCGGCGGCGAGGGCGAGGTCGCCAGGCGCCCACACGTCGGCGCGGCGCAGCGAGAAGAGCAGGAACATCTCCGCGGTCCAGCGCCCGATGCCCTTCACGGTGCAGAGGCGCTGCACGATCTCCTCGTCGGAGAGACGGTGGAAAGCGCAGCGCGCGAGCTCTCCGGAGCTGAACGCGGTCGCGAGCGAGCGCAGCGCGCGGATCTTCGGCCCCGAGACGCCGGCGCCGCGCAGCGCGCCTTCGTCGAGCGCGAGGAGCTCCTCCGGCTGCGGGGCGCGGGCCTTGCGGCAGAGGGCGAGCGCGCGCTCGCAGACCGTGCGCGCCGCGGCGTTCGAGAGCTGCTGCGAGAGGATCGCGCGCACGAGCGAACGGAAGTGCGACGAAGCCGGTGGGGGGCTGGTCGGCCGCACGCGCGCGATCCACGCGCCGAGCGTCGGGTCGGCGGCGGCGAGCTCGCGCCGCGCGCGCGAGAAGGTGCGCGCATCCAGCCGCGCGAAGCGGCTCAAGGCTCGAAGCGGACGAGCGGGCGAGGCCGCGTGTCGACGTGCAGCTCGAAGACGTCCGGCCGCGCGTAGTGGCCTTGCCCATCGAAGGTGAGCAGCGCGCGCTCGATGGCCCCGGGCTCGTAGCGCGCGAGCAGCCACGGCGCGCTCGGCGGGATCGGGCCGCCGATCACATCGCCTTCGGGGGAGATCCAGGTGCTGCCGCCGTCGAGCACCCAGGCGTCGTCGTCGCCCGGGATCGACGCGAAGAGGCCGCGCGCCGCGGCGGGCAGCGTCGAGCCTTCGAGTAGCGCGCCCTTCTGCATCGCGCAGCCCGCGGCGGCGACGTAGCAGCGCGCTTCGAAGGCGTAGGTGCGCGAGGCCATGAGGTGCAGGTCCTTCACGCTCGGCCATTGCGCGATGTGCAGCGTCTCGCGCTGCGCTTGCATGGCCGCGCGCAGGAGCGGCATCCAGTGTTCCCAACAGATCAAGCCGCCGAGGCGCCCGAGCTCGCTCTCGAAGACCTCGAGGGTGCTGCCGTCGCCGCGGCCCCAGACGAGGCGCTCGCCGTGGGTCGGCACGAGCTTGCGGCGGATCGCCCAGGTCTCGTCCGGCGCGCAGAAGAGCAGCGTGTTGTAGAGCGTGCCGCCGAAGCGTTCGTGCAGGCCCATCGCGAGATGGACCCCGGTCTCGCGCGAGATCGAGAGCAAGCGCTCGAAGCTCGCGTCGCCGAGCGAGACCGCATTCTCGAGCAGCGCCTGGTGCAGCTCGCGCGCGCCTTCCTCGCCCCAGCACGCCGCGCGCGGTGCGAGATCGACCCAGAGCGGGTAGCCGAGCAGCCAGGTCTCGGGGAACACGACCAACGACGCGCCGCTCTCGGCGGCCGCGTGCACGAGCTCGGCGGCGCGCTCGAGGCCTGCGGCGAGGCGGAGGAACGGCGCGGGCGCCTGGATCAGGGCGAGATCGAACGCGGAAGCAGCGGGTGCAGACATGCGACGCGCACGTTACGATGCGCCCGCTCCCTGTCTCAAGGCTCCGTCCGAACGACCCCATGCGCTCCAAGCCGTCGCCTCGCTCGCTCCGCGCTCTCGTGCTCCTCTGCTCCGCGCTCGGCCTCGCTTCGGCGGGCAGCGCGCAAGAGGCGAAGGTCGACTTCGCGAAGCAGATCCGCCCGATCTTCGAGGCGCGCTGCGCCGAGTGTCACGGACCGGCGAAGCAGAAGGGCAAGCTGCGCCTCGACCGCAGCGAGTCGGTGCTGCCGAAGAACGGCAAGGAAGGGCGGCTCGAGCCCGGCCATCCGGAGAAGAGCCTGCTCGTCGAGATGATCGAGCTGCCCGCGGACGATCCGGACGCGATGCCGCCGGAAGGCGACCGCTTGAGCGCCGAGCAGATCGCGCTGATCCGGCGCTGGATCCAGGAGGGCGCGGACTGGCCGGCCAGCGCGGAGGGCCCCGCGGGCAACGCTGCGGAGCCCGCGGCCGAGCTCGTGCTGCCGGCGCTGGAAGGAGAGCGTGCGTCGCGCGCCACCGCGGCGCTGGAGGCCGTGCGCGGCACCGGCGGCCTGGCGCTGCCGATCGCGGCGAACACCGCCGCCGTGGACGTGAACTGGTCGCTGCGCGGCACCGCGATCGGCGACGAGCAGCTGAAGGCCCTCGCCGGTCTCGAGCCGGTGCTGGTGTGGCTGAACCTCGCGCGCACCGCGGTCAGCGACGCAGGGCTCGCTTCGCTCGCGTCCTTCGCCGAGCTGCGCCGGCTCAATCTCTCTCGCACGGGGATCGGCGACGCGGGCCTCGCGGCCTTGGCCTCGCTCGCGAAGTTGGAGGTGCTGAACCTCTACGGCACGAAGATCACCGACGCCGCCGCGGAGACCCTGGCCAAGCTGCCCGGCTTGAAGCGCGTCTACGTGTGGCAGACCGGCATGAGCGCCGAGGCCTGCGAGAAGCTGCGCGGCGCCCGTCCGGGTCTCGTCGTCGATCGCGGAGACTACGTGCTCGCCGAGCCGAAGCCGGTCGAGCGCTCCTCCGACAACACGCTCTGCCCCGTCTCGCAGAAGCCCGTCGATCCCGGCGTCGTGCAAGAGCACGAAGGGCTGAAGGTCGGCTTCTGCTGCGAGAACTGCCGCGGCGAGTTCTTCGGCAATCCCGCGAAGTACGTCGAGGGGCTGAAGGCGCACGTCGCCGCCGAGCGAGCGAAGACCGGCCCGGTCAACGCGAAGTGCCCCGTGAGCGGCAAGGACATCGACCCGGCGTGCTTCGTCGAGTTCGAAGGCAAGAAGGTCGGCTTCTGCTGCGGCAACTGCAAAGCCGCGTTCGAGAAGGAGCCGGCGAAGTTCCAGGACAAGCTCAAGTAGCAGCTCCTGGGTTGGCTCCCACTCCCGCTCTCGTCCCGTAGAGGAACGGCATGCTCCGACTTCGGCCCGCTGTGACGCGATTCTCCCGCTCCGCGTCGGTACTCGCTCTCTGCGCGCTCCTCTCCTGCGCGAGCGATGCGCCGGACGGTGAGGAGCCGCCGCCGCCTGCGCTCGAGAACGTGAAGGGCTACGCCGTGCTGCGGCCCGGCGTTGCCGCGGCTGGGCAGCCCGAGAAGGAGATGCTGGAGGCGCTGACCAGCCACGGCTACAAGACCGTCGTGAACCTGCGCCAGGCGAGCGAGGATCCCTCGCCGATCGAGGAGGGCGGGAAGCTGCGCGAGCTCGGCCTCGAGTATGTGCACCTCCCGATGTCGGGCACGGAGTTCACCGTCGAGCAGGCAGCGGAGCTCGGGGCGGTGATCGACGATCCCGCGAAGCACCGGTGCTGGTGCACTGCGCCTCGGGGCGGCGCGTGCACGTGCTCTACGCGCTCTATCGCATCACGCAGAAGGGCGTCCCCGTCGACGAAGCCATCGCGGCGGGGAAGCCCTTCGGTCTACAGGGTCCGCTCGAAGAGCGCGTGCGCTCGCTCGCCGCGGCCCATGCGAGCGGAGCCGGCGGAGCGCCGACGGAGCGCTAGAGTCCCTGGGCCGCGAACGTCGTTGTGCTTGAATCAAGCATCCAGCCCAAGGACTGCTCGATCTCGCGTCGACGCGGCCATCGTGCTGGCGCGCGCGTGAACGCAAGAAGCGAGAGCGAGAGGCGAGCGAGCGCCAGACCGCGCAGGCGCTGCGCTCGGCCCTCCGGCGAAGCAAGCGCCGCGCCCGACGCGCGCGTACGACGTCGATCGAGTTCGAACGTCGACGCGCGAACGACGCGAGCGAGAAACGCGGAGCGTGGCGCGTCGTTCACGTCGCTTGCTTCGCCGGAGGGCTGGCGGAGCGGTCGTGGCGGTACTCGGGTTCGGATGATCGCGGTCGTCTTGGTTCCGGGTACCTCTCTCGCGTCGACGCGTCCATCGCGTAGGCGCGTGCGTGAACGCGAGAAGCGAGGAGCCCCCGGTGTCAGAATCACTGTCGCATGACAAAGAGCCGAGCCCAACCCAGGCGTAGCCGTGGTTGGGCTCGGCTCCGATCCGCCCGCAAGCTCGTGGGGCTCCGAGGGCGCTCAGCCGCGGCGCCCTCCGCGCTCGGGTTCGCTGCCCGCAGGCCGCTCGGGCTTCCGCGGCAGGAGCCCGTCGCGTTGCGCGGTGTGCCACGCGAAGTGGGCGATCATCGTCGCCGCTTGGCGCAGGTCGTCCGCTAGGGCGTGGTCCCAGAGGTCCATGTTCGAGTGGTGCGTCTGCGGAGAGTACGAGACGCTGTCCTGGACGAACTGGAACCCGGGGATGCCCACGCCATCGAACGACTGGTGGTCCGTGCCGCCGGTGTTGTTGATGGTCACGGTCAGCGCCTCGGGATCGCCGAACGCGCGCAGCCAGTCGCGGAAGATCGGCCCGCAGGCCTCGTTCTGCTGCAGGTAGATGCCGCGGATCTTGCCGGTGCCGTTGTCTAGGTTGTAGTAGCCCGAGAGCTTCGCGTGCAGCGGATGGCGCACCGGCTCGGCGGTGCCTTCCTCGCCGCGGCGCCCGCGCGTGGCGACGTGCTTCTCGACGAAGGCGCGAGAGCCGAGGAGCCCCTGCTCCTCACCGGACCAGAGGCCGATCGCGATCGTGCGCCGCGGTTGGATGCCGCGCTCCTTGCACATCGCGGCGAGGAGCCGCATCGCTTCCAGCATCACCGCCGAGCCGCAGCCGTTGTCGGTGGTGCCGGTCGCGGAGTGCCAGGAGTCGATGTGCGCGCCGATCATCACCATCTCGGCGCCGATCTGCGGATCGTTGCCGGGGATCGAGGCCAGCACGTTCGGCACCATGCCGTCGTGCTCGAACCAGCTCGCGGCGATCTCGAACTCGATCTCGATCTTCTGGCCCTTCTCGGCGAGGCGCGCGAGCCGGTTGTAGTGCTCGACCGCGAGCGTGAACTGCGGCAGCACGGTCGCATTCTTGTCGTAGGGGCGCGGGCGCTGGTCGCGCGGCGCGTCGGCGTCGGCGAGCGCGTTGGCGCCTTGCACGAAGATGGTGCCGTAGTCGCCCTTGAAGCCGCGGTCCAGGATCGCGAGCGGGCGCTCCTTCGACAGCAGGCGCATGAGCTCGTTGCCGCGGCCGAAGGTGCGCTGCACGTCGCGGCTCGGGCGCACGGCATCCTCGGGCACGCGCGCGCGGCCGTTCACCTGCTCCAACAGCTCCTCGGGAGTCCAGCGCTTCGAGCGCGCCTCGAAGATCTCGTTCGCGGGCCGCGGCTCGTCGAGCATCACGATCTTGTCGCCGAGCTTCCCCTCCAGGGCCGCGAGCTGCTCCGGAGTCATCTTGGCGAGGTAGAGCACCTCGCCCTTCTTCTTGCCGTCGGTGGCGTGCGTCCAGGCCTTCGGGATCGCGTGGACGACCCACGGGTTCTCGCCGGTGACGCGCATCGAGTAGGCGTCGAGGCGCCAGCCGCGGCCGAAGGGTCCCCAGCTCTCGGTGCGCGCATCGGCGAGGCCCCAGCTCTTCAGCTGCTCGACCGTCCACTGGCAGGCGCGCTCCAGGTTCGGCGAAGCGGTGAGGCGCGGCCCGTGGACATCGGTGAGCCAGGAAAGCGTCTCCATCACCTGGCTCTTCTCGGCGCTGAGCCCATGCTCCCGCAGGAACTTCAGCGCCTCCTCGTCGATCTTCTCCTGCGCGGTGGAAGCGGAGCCGAGGGCGAGCAGCGCGGCGCAGAGGAAGCTCGGCGCACGCAGCGGACGGGATCGGAACATCGGCGGTCTCCGGGAACGAGAGAGCGCGCTCGACGCGAGCGCGCGGCGGGGGAAGTACGTCCGCATCGCCGTCAGGCGATGCGCCAGCAAACAACGGCTGCAACGCCGTCAGGCGATGCGCCAGCGGACAACGGCCGCAGCGCCGTCAGGCGATGCGCCAGAGAACATCGGACACCTCGAGGCTGCGTCCTCTCAGCGGTCGCTGGTTCCTTTGGCGGGCGCGGTGTTGCGCTCCGTCCGGCAGGAGGCGAGGTAGGCCACGAGATCGCGCAGCTCGCGCTTGCTTAGCGAGCCCGCGAGGCCGGTCGGCATGCCCGAGATGTCGGGTTGGCGGCGATCGATGTCGGCCTTCGGCACCGCGACCTCCTGCACGACGCCGCGCACCGGTGCCAAGAGCACGAGCGTCTGCTCGTCCTCGCGCACCACGCGGCCGCGCCACACCTCGCCTTCCACGCTCTCGACGTAGAGCATCTCGAACCCGGTGGCGAGCGCGCGGTTCGGCTCGACGATCGACTCCAGGATCGCGCGGCGATCGAGGCGCGCGCCCACGGCGCTGAGGTCGGGCCCCGCGAGCACGGTCGCATCGACGGGTTGCTGGTCGCCGACGGCATGGCAGCGCGTGCAGCCCACGGCGGTCTTGTGCCGGAAGACCTGGCGGCCCGCGCGCTCGTCACCGCCGTCCTCGCACTCCGCGTACGCGGCGAGCGGATCGGCCGCGGGCTGGCGCGCGCGATGTGCCTCCAGCGCGCGCGCGAACGCCTCGACCTCGCGGCGCTTCTCCGCGGCTTCGCAGAGATCGAGCAGGAGCTCCTTCGGCGCGCTGCCGCTCGCCAGCAGAGCGATGCGCGGCGCGAGCAGCGCATCGGCGTCCGCGCGCTGCATCCCCGCGAGCGTGGCGAGCGCGCGCTGCTGCTCGCGCGAGCTGCCTTGCTCGAGGCGCGAACGCAGCAGCTCCAGCGCTTGCTCGGGCTCGAGCCGCGAGAGGATCTCGTCGGCTTCGCCGCGGAGGCGCTCGTCGCGCGCAGCCCAAGCGCTCTCGAGCGCCGCGCGGAGCTCGGGGGCTCGCAGGCGCTCGAGCGCGCCGAGCGCCGCGCGGCGCGCTTCCGCATCGGCGGCTTCGTCGCGCGCGAGCGCGAGCAAGGCCGCGCGCGCCTCGCCGAGCTCGTGCGCGGCGAGGGCGCGAGCCGCGGCGGCGCGTACCTCGTCGGGGACGCCGCTCGCGAGCAGAGCCGCGCCGAGCGAGGCGAGGGCCTCGCGAGCGCTGCTCTTCGCGCGCGGGCCGAAGAGCGCCGGCGTGTGATGCACGCTCTCGAAGCGCGGGAGCTCGCCCCAGGACTCCAGCACGCGCAGCGCCTCGGCTCGCGAGGCGGCCGGCGCGTCGGCGCGCGCGGCCACGCGCGCCAGGAGCGGGGCGGCGGGATCGCCTTCGATCTCGAGCGAGGCGATCGCGCGGCGCAGCGCCGCGCGCGCGTGCGCGGACTCGAGCTTCGCGCGCTCGAGCAGGTCGCGCAGCGCGGGGAACGCCGCTCGTAGCTCGCGATCGTAGATCGCCCGCGCGGCTTCGGCGCTCACCGCGTCCTCGGCGTCGCCGAGGAACGCCGCAACCTCGGGTGCGCGCTGCGCGCGCAGCGCCAGCACCGCGCCGAGGCGCACGGAGCTCGACGCATCGGAAGAGTGAGCGGCGAGCTCGCCCGCGCTCGCGAGCTCTGCGAGCGCATGGCTCGCGGCATGGCGGACGACCAAGTCGCGATCGGCGTTGCGGCGGAGGAGCTCGACGAGCGCTGGCGCGGCGCTCGCGTTCCCGAGCTTCCGCAGCGCCAGCGCCGCGGAGACCGCGACGCGCGGCTCGGCATCGGCAAGCAGCGTCAGCAAGCGCGCGAACGCAGGCGCGTGGCGCGCTTCGCCGAGCACGCGCGCGGCTTGCGCGCGCAGCTCGGCGTCGTCGTTCTCGAGCCAGGGCTCGAGGACCGCGAGCTCACGCACGCCGCGGCGCGCGAGCTGGCCGAGCGCCCACGCGGCGTGCACGCGCGCGAGACGCGCGGCGTTCGCGTCGCCGGCGACGGAGGCGAGCAGCTCGGCGGCGCTGCGTCGCGCGAGCTCGAATTGCGCGCGCTGGCGCACGCGCTGATCGGGATCGGCGAGCCACGCGACCAGAGCGCGCGCGTCGAGCGGAGCGAGGGGTGCCTCCAGCTTCGCGCGGGTTTCCGCCGCGCGCGGATCCGCGTTCGTCGCGCGCACGCGCCAGATGCGCCCGCGTCCTTCGCCGACCCAGCCCGCGACCCAGTCGGCGACGTAGAGCGCGCCATCGGGCCCGAAGTCGGCATCGGTGGCGAGCACGCCGTGCACCAGCTTCTCCTGCTTCACGAGGCGATAGCTCGCGCCTTCGCGCTCCAGCGTCAGCGCCAGGACGCCGCTGTTCGCCGCCGAGCCGCGGAAGTCGCAGAGCAGGAGCTTCCCGCGCCAGGCCTCGTCGAGCGTGGTGCCGGGCTCGAAGGCGATGCCCGAGGGGCCCGCGCCGACGTGCGCGAGCGGCGGCAGCACATAGGCGGGCTGTCCGTCGTGACGGAGCTGCCAGATGCCCTCCGGCATCCACGGCCCGCGATCGTCGCGGTACTGATAGCTCATGCGCCAGCCGGTCTCGCTGCCCTCGACCACGTGGACCAGGCGCGCGGAGTCGCCGGCGTCGCAGTTGTTGTCGCCGGTGAAGAGCTCGCCCCAGGCATCGAAGGCGAGCTCCTGCGGATTGCGGAGGCCGGTGGCGAAGAGCTCGAGCTGCGAGCCGTCGGGCTCGCAGCGGAAGACGGCTCCGCTGCCGGGATCCGAGAAGCGCTTTCCTTCCGCCGTGCGCAGCTCGTAGCCGCGATCGCCGACGGAGAAGTAGAGGCGGCCGTCGGGACCGAAGCAGAGCCCGTGCAGGTCGTGCCCGCGGAGCGCCACGCGCACGCCGTAGCCGCGATGCAGCGGCTCGTAGGCCTCGGCGACGCCGTCGCCGTCGCGATCGAGGAGCTGCCAGAGATACGGGATACAGGTGAACCAGACCGACTCGCCGTCGACGAGCAGCCCGGCACCCGTGCCGTCGAGGAGATCGTTGAAGCCCTCGGCGAAGACCGTCGTCGTCTCGGCGCGTCCGTCGCCGTCGCGATCGACGAGCTTGCGGATGCGATCGTGCTCCTTGCGCCATTCGCTGCGGTGGCGCGGATGGTGCGCGAGGAAGTAGCTCGTGCGGTCCTCCAGCGTGCGCGCGCGGAGATCGTCGTCGACCCACTCTTCGTGCGAGCGGTTGTCGGGGACACCTTTCGTGTCCTGGCGGAAGGTCTCGGCGACGTAGACGGCGCCCTGCGCATCGAGCGCGAGCGCCACCGGATTCGCCAGCGCGGGCTCGGCGGCGAAGAGCGTCGCGGAGAGGCCCGCGCCGAGCTCGAAGCCCGCGGCCAGCTTCGCGAGGTCCGAGGGCTCGCTCTCGATCTTCGGTGCGTAGCGCAGGCTAGGCGCGGCCTGCGTGTCGCGCACCAGGAGCTCGATCTTCTCGAGGCTCAGACCCGCGGGCTCCGCGTCGAGCAACGCGAAGCGCGGCGCGTCGCTCGGTGCCGCGGCCAGATCCGCGACGGACTTGCCATTGAGCTGCGCGGCGATGCGCTCGCCGCGCGCGTGCAGCACGAGCTCGTTCTCCGGCGCCGGCGCGAGCCCGGCGCTTGCGTTCGGATCGAGGCGCACGAGAACTCCGCGCCAGGCGATGGCGCAGGCGCTGCTCGGGGAACGGAAGCGCAGGCGCGCGGTCGCTTCGCGCGAGCGGGAGGCGGCGAGCTCTTCCGCGGAGCTCGCGCGCCAGACGTGAGCGCCCAGGTCCTGCACCCGGATCTCGCGCCAGCGCACGCGCAGGGGCTCCTCGCGCTTGCCGACGCCGTGCACCTGCAAGGCGATCAACCCGCGCAGCGTCTGCGCATCGAGCAGATCCGCGCACGGCACGCCGTTCAGCCAGGTTCGTAGCGAGGCCCCTTCGGCGTGCACCCGGAGGTGATTCCACTCCCCTGGGCGGAACGCGCCGCGCGCGCCGGCGTGCTCGGGGCGATCGAGCGGGTTCAGCCAGCCGCGCCGGCTCTCGTCATAGATGCCCGCGGTCCACGCGCGCTTCGAGGGATCGATCTCGACCTGATAGCCGAAGACCTTCTCGCGCTTGCCGTCGGGCCGCGCTTCGCTGCGGATCTGCACGCCGGAGTTCAGGTCGCCATCGACCTGGAAGTCGAGCTCGAGGGCGAAGTCGCCGAAGAGCCGCTCCGTGCAGAGGAAGCTGTTCGGCGTGTTGGGCACCGAGCTGCCGACGATCGCGCCGTCCTGGATCTCGTAGGGCGCCTCTCCGCCGCGCTGCTGCCAGCCCTTCAGGCTCTCGCCGTCGAAGAGCAGCTCCCACTGGCGCCGCGGCGGATCCTGTGCGCGGAGCTCCGCGGCTGCGAGGGAGGCGAAGGCGAGGACGAGCGCCGCGCATCGAGAGAGGCGCGGGCGGACGGCGGGTAGGAGCATCCGGTGGGGTCCAGCGACGGAGGGGAGCGGACACTACGCAGCGCGGAGAGCCGGTGCAACGAAGTGCTCAGGTCGGCAGGCGGAGCTCGAGGAAGACGAGCTGGGGCCGGCAGGCGAATCGCAAGCGCGGCGCGTAGCCCCGCTCCATTCCGAGCCCGCGCGAGATCACGTAGCTGAGCCCGCCCAAGCGCTGCAGCGATCCGTCGACGACCTCGCGCGGGACGCGCGACAAGGTGATCGGCGGGCCGAGCCACGGCAGCACCACTTGGCCGCCATGCACGTGTCCGGCCAGCGCGAGGAAGGACCACGGACTGTCACCGCGCTCGATCAGCGGCGCGAGGAAGTCCGGCGCATGACCGAGGACGATCGTCGCCTTGGGTTCGCTCGCGATGCGCGCGAGCACCCGCGAGGAGAGCTCGCGACGGGAGGAAGCGAGGCTGAGGCCGTGGAGCTGGAACGGCGCGTCCGCGGGGAGCTCGGCCCAGCCGTCATCGAGCATCGCGACCGAGGTTCCTTCGAGCACGTCGCTCGCGTGGTCGATGTCGCCCCACACGCCGAAGTACCCGTAGCGCGGAGCATGTGTGAGCGAGCGGAAGAGCGCGCGCAGCGCAGCGCGCTCGCGCTCGTACTGCGCGGGCGCGGAGAGCGGGATCTGGAGATAGTCGCCGGCGAAGAGCACGAGATCGGCGCGGCCCTCGTCGAGCCGGCGAAAGATCTCTTCCTCGTGCGCGCCGATCGCATCGGTCTGCAGATCGGCGAGCAGCGCGATCTTCAGCGTGGAGCGGCGCTCCGTCGGCGCGGGCGCGGCGGATGGGCGCCATTCGATGACGAAGGTGTCGACGGCGAGGCGCCGGGGCTCGACGCGGCGCGCCCAGGTATAGGCGAGCTCGCCCGCGCCGCAGAGCACGAGGAGGAGCGCTCCGAGCAGCGGACGGCGTCGGCGCGCCGCGCGCAGGCCGCACCAGCCGAGGAGCGGCAGCCCGACGCAGAAGAGCGCATGTCCCAGAGCGCGCAGCGCCGCGAAGCCGCTGCTCGTCGCGAAGATCGCGAACAAGGGGAACGCCGCGCCGCAGAGCACGCACCAGGCGAGCGCGCGGCCGAGCTCGTGCGCGCGATAGCGCTCTTCCCCTCGGCCTGCGGCGGCGCTCCAGCGCGCTCCGGCGAAGAGCGCGAGCACGTCGAGCGCGAGCAGGGCGACGACGAACATGCGCGCGCTAGCGCAGCCCGACGGCGCGACGCACGCGCTCCAGGGTGCGCTGTGCCACCGCGCGCGCGGGACGCGCCGTCGCGCAAGATCGCGTCGACCGCGCCGGGGTCCTTCACCAGCTCCTCGCGACGCGCACGCGCGGGTCCGAAGTACTCGAGGATCTTGGCGTGCAGCGCCATCTTCGCCTCGCCGTAGCCATAGCCTCCGGCGCGATAGCGCGAGGCCATGTCCGCGAGCTCGGTCTCGGTGGCGAAGAGCTTGAAGAGCTCGTAGACGTTGTTGCCCTCGGGCTCCTTCGGCTCCTCGACGCTGCGTGAGTCGGTCACGATCTTGCCGCAGGTCTTCTTCAGCTGCTTCTCCGTCGCGAACATCTCGATCGTGTTGCCGTAGCTCTTCGACATCTTCTGCCCGTCGATGCCGGGGACCAGCGCCGTGCGCTCGTCGATCTCGGCCTCGGGGACCACGAGCGTCTCGCCGTAGAGGTGGTTGAAGCGCTGCGCGATGTCGCGCGTCACCTCCAGATGCTGCTTCTGGTCCTTGCCGACCGGCACGCGCTGCGCGTCGTAGAGCAGGATGTCCGCGGCCATCAGCACGGGATAGGCGAAGAGGCCGTGGTCTGCGTCGATGCCCTTCGCGATCTTGTCCTTGTAGCTCGTGCAGCGCTCGAGGAGACCCATCGGCGTCAGCGTGGAGAGGATCCACGCGAGCTCGGTCACCTCGGGCACGTCGGACTGGCGGAAGATCACGGCCTTGCGCGGATCGAGGCCGAGGGCCAGGTAGTCGAGCACCGCGTCGCGCACGTAGCCGCGCAGCTTCTCCGGCTCCTTCAACGTGGTGAGCGCGTGATAGTCGGCGATGAAGTAGTAGGCGTCGTGATCCTCCTGGCTGCGGATGTGCTGCCGGATCGCGCCGAAGTAGTTGCCGAGGTGCAGGATGCCGGAGGGCTGGATGCCGGAGAGGTAGCGCATGGCGCGGGAAGGGCCGAGCTCGGGGATCGAAGAGGGAGACGCAGCGAGCTGCGTGGCGCGGGGATGATCGCAGAGCTCTGCGCTCGAAGCCACTTCGGGCGCGAGCGCGCTCAGCGCAACCCGAGCCAGCGCAGCTCGGCGCTCTCCAGGAAGCCCGAGCCGTCGAGGTCGTGCGCGCGGAAGAGCGCGCGGATGCGCGCGTGCTGCTCGGCGCCGAGCGCGGCGGCGAGCTCGCGCGGAGAGATGCGGCGATCGTCGTCGCCGTCCAGCGCGAGGAGGCCTTGCGGCAGCGTCACGCGCGTCTGAGCATCCGCGGCCGAGCTCTCGCCCGCGTTGCGAGAGGCCTCCTCCGCGCGCTCCCACGCGAGCGCGGCATCGAGCTCCTCGGCCTTCAGCTTGCCGTCGCGATCGCGATCGGCGGAGCGCAGGAGCGCCGGCGGGGAGACCAGGGCGCCGTGCTGGTCGGCCCAACGCTCGATCTCCTCGAGTCCGAAGCCGCCATCTCCATCCGCGTCGTGTGCTCGGAGCAGCTGCTCGCGCGGGCTCGGCTCCGCCGGCGCTGGCGTGGTGCTCGCGCTCCCGGGAGCCGCGCTCTCGCCTCCGAAGACGGTCGCGAGCTCGCTCGCGTCGAGCTTGCCGTCCGCGTTGCGATCGCATTGGGCGAAGATCTTCTCGCCTTGCCCGGGCACGCCGAGCCGCGCTTCGAACACGGCGGAGATCTCGCTGTAGGTGAGCGCGCCGTCTTCGTCGCGATCGAGGAGCCGCAAGCTCTCGGGCAGCGCTGCGCGGAGCGAGGGGCTGCCCGCCGTGGGCGCGGAGGTGGCCGGCTCGCGCCCGAGCAGGCGCAGCAGCTCGCGCAGGTCGAGGTAGCCGTCGCGATCGCGATCGAACTTCGCCATCAGCGCCGAGGCCGGTACGGCGTCGGGGTGCTTCGAGAGCCAGAAGCTGAGCTCTTCCAGCGAGGCCCGTTCGTCGTGATCGCCGTCCAGCTTCGCGAGCGGCGTCGGCACGAGCCCCACCGGGAATCGCTCGGCGAGGAAGTCCGCCAGCGGGCCGAGGATGTGCGCGGAAGCGGGCTCCGACAACGCGGCTTCGAGCTCCGGGCGGTCCAGCTCGAGATCCTGATTGCGATCGAGGAGCAGGAGCTGCGCGGAGCTCAAGGGCGTGTCCAGGCTCGCCAGAGCGGCCTCCATCTCCAGCGTGTCGATCGCGACATCGCGGTCCCGGTCGAGCGCGCGCAGGAGCGCACCCGCGCGCGCGGAGGCGTCATCGCGCAGCTCGGCGAGCTCGCGCGAGATGCTCTCGGCCTTGCGCCCGATGTCTGGATCGCCGCTCGCGCGCAAGTCGAGCACGGCCTGGTAGAGCTCTTCCTCGTCCGCGCCGCCATCGCCATCGACGTCGTAGCGGTTCAAGAAGGAGAGGGGCTGCCAGCGCGGCGCGACCGTGGGAAGGAGCTCCGCGAGCTCGGCTTCCCCGAGGCGACCATCCGCGTCGGCGTCGGCCATCGCGATTCGCGCGCGGACGCGATCGCGCGCCACCGATTCGAAGGAGAGCTTCTCCTGCTTCTCGATCTTCTTGCGCTCGGCGTTGGCCGTGTCGATGAAGAACCCGCCCCACGTGATGCTGCTGCGCAGGCGCTCGTCGAACTCGGTGTACGACAGCAGGCGATCGCCGTTGCGATCCGCGCGCTCGAAGGTCTCGGGCTCGATCTTCAGCGCGCCGTGCGCTTCGCGCAGCGTGAGGTAGCCGTCCTCGTCGTGGTCCGCCGCGGCGAAGATCTCGCGCGTGCGCTCCGGGTCGTAGTCGACCCCGGCGCTGTTCGAGGCTGCGCGCTCGCGGGCCTTCGCGCCGCGCGAGCTGACCGGCAGCGGTACCTTGATCGTGCGCTCGAGACCCGAGCGGGGGAAGACCGGCGCGGGCAAGAGCCCGGCATCCGACGGGCCCGGCGGCCTCAGGAAGGGCGTCGTGACCCCTTGGCTGTTGAGGCGTCGCGCTCCGCTCACGACGGTGCGCGGCATCTGCGGCAGCGTCGACTGCGCCGCGGCAAGACCCGCGAGGCAGAGCGGCGCACCGAGCCAAGCGGCGCGCAGCCGAAGGCGATCGAGGAAGTTCCGGCGGAGAGCGAGCATCGGTGGAGGAGGGCGCGGCCTCGAGGGGCCGCGCAGGGGCACCCAGGCTATCGGAGATCCGTCGTCGCACCGTGCACGGGGACCGCGAGAAATCTCCGCAGTGGCGCCCGAGATGGTGCGCGGGCGCGTCCAGTGAGCCCCGAGAGGGGCAGGACCGGACGCGCCCGCGGCTGGTGCGCTCAGGGCATCGGAAGGGCGAGCCCTGTGGGGCGAGGAGCTCTGCTCAATACAGATGTTCGCGCCCGAGGACGTTCACGAAATCTGCCTTCGCGAGCAGCGGGTGCGCCGCGACCTCGGGGAAGCAGGCGATCTCGCAGAGCGCGCCGCGGGTCGTGATCTCCTCGACGAGCGGCGAGAAGTCGGGGTCTCCCGTGACGAGCACGATCACGTCGCACTTCGCCGCGCACTGCAGCGCCTCGACCGCGATGCCGACCTCCCAGCTCGCCTTGCGGAAGCCATCCGGGCGCTCGTAGATCGGCTTGCGGCGCACGAGGAAACCCGAGTGCCTGAGGTGATCCACGAAGCCCTGCTGGTCGACACCATCGCGGTCGATGACATAGGCCACGGCGCGGATCAGCGTGCGATCGCGAACGACGGCATCGAGCACCTTCGCGTAGGCGAGAGGGCGGGAGTGCAGGCGTTTTGCGGCGTGATACATGTCCTGAATGTCCACGAGGACGGCCACGCGTTGGCCGGGCGCGTCGTGGGGGGCGGAGAGGAACTGGCCTTCCTCTTCGCCTTCTTCCTCATCGATCGGGGGGTGCTCTTCCGGCTCCGCCGGTGCGTTCGGGGCCTTCAGGGGACGGCGTGCGCCAGGTGCGGGGCTCGGTTCGGAGCCGGGGACGACAGGGGTAGGCACGGTGGGGTCGGCCTCCACGGGTGGTGTGGTGAGTACAGGTAGAACGCGACGCGTAGCCGCTTCTCTGCCCGCCGCATACCGAAGCGGCGGGCGATTCGGCGAGATAGGGCCGTAGGGTGCGGGGCTAGAGAGACACGAATTCCCCGCGCGAAGCGGCCGGGGATTCTAATGCCGGTTTCCCGCGGATACCACGGCGGAAGGACGGCCCGGTCCCAAGCGCTGCAGCAGAATCGCGTCGTCTCCCTCCGCGGAGCCCGTCGCGGCGAGCGCGACGAGGCGCCCGACTTCGTGCGCGGTGCTGATGCCGTGACCTCCGAGCCCCCCGCACCAGAGGAGGCCTTCGATGCGCGGGTCGGCGCCCACGAGCGCGCGCCGATCGGGCGCGAAGGTACGCAATCCGGCCCAGCGATAGCGGAAGCGCGCTTCGAGCAGACGCGGCAGGAAGCGGGAGATCTTCTCGAGCGCGAGCTCTTCGGCGGCGGCATCGACGCCGACCTCGCCGGCCGACGCGCTCTGCTCGTCGCAGGGGCAGAAGAGCAGCCCGCCCGACTCGGGGCGGAAATAGAACCCGTTGCCCTCGTCCCAGGTGAACGGCCAGGCGCGGTCGATCCCCGGAAGCGGAGCCGTGACGAAGAGGTGCCGTCGCATCGGCGCGAGCACCTGGCCCACGGGCGAGCCCAGAGCCGCTCCGAGCTCGCCGCACCAGGCCCCCGCGGCATCGACGACTCGCGCTGCGCGGAAGCTGCCTGCGTCGCTCTCCAAGCGGAAGGTCCCCGCGGTCTCCCGGACGACGCGCCGTATCCGGGTGGAGAGGCGCAGCTCGGCGCCGGCGCGAAGCGCCGCGCCGAGATAGCCCTGCAGCAGCCCCGCGACGTCGAGCACGCCGTCCGAAGGGCAGAGCTCCGCGCCGCCGAACGGAGTTCCCTCCAGCATCGGAACGAGAGCGCGCGTCGCGTCGGGGGCGAGCTGCCGACGCGCGAGCGGAACCGCGCCGAGCGCGGGATCCGCTCGATGCGGGGCCACCGCGGCGCGGAAGAGCAGCAAGGAGCCGCAGCGCCGGAACTCGAGCGGCGCCTCGAAGCCGAACGGCTCGGCGTAGAAGGCGGCGCTGCGCTGCGCGAGGAGCCGCTCGACCGGGTCCGCGACGTTCTGGCGGATCATGGCGGCGTTGCGGCCGGTCGAGTGCATGCCGGCGAGGGCCTCGCGCTCCAGCAGCAGGCAGCGCAGGCCCGCGCGAGAGAGATGGAACAGCGTCGCCGCGCCGGCGATGCCGGCGCCGACGATCGCGGCGTCGTAGAGGCGGGCGTTGGCGGTGGGCGAGGTCATGCGCGGGGCCGAGCGGCGGGGGAGCCGCCGAGGTGGAGTGATTGTAGGAGCAGCCCGCGAGCTTTCACGCCAGGGCCGCGCGACGCCACCGCGCTCCGCGGAGCGCCGGAGCGAGAGGGGCGCAGGATCCGCCGCGGAGACCCGGACGGGCCGCGCCGGCGCGAGAATCGCGTTCGACGCGTAGCATGCGCCGGCGAAGCGCGTAGTGGCGGTCACGCTCCGGCGTGCGGCCGTCCGACGCGAGCCGCTTCGATGCCAGGTCGCATGAGCTTCCGCGCCGCGATCCCCGTCCTCGCCCTCGCTTTGCCTGCGCTCGCGCACCTCGCGGTGCCGCGCGGGAACGCCTTGTCGCGCCCGTACGCCGCGGGCCTCGACCTCGATCTCGCCCTGCCGCCGGGGACCCCGCTCGACTTCTCCCGCGCGCTGCCGCACACACCGGTCGGTCCGCCGCGTGCGCCGGCGACCCCGAGCGGCGCTAATGGCGAGACTCGCACCGAGTCGGTGCCGCAGACGATCGAGATCGCGCCCGCCGCGCCCGGGTCGTTCGCACTCCTGCGCGTGCTCACGTGGGACATCGCTGCGCACATCGGCTGGCTCGGCGAGGTCGACGGGGCGCAGCATCCCTTCACGCGCGGCGGTGGAGAACTTCCGTATCCACCGCCGGTGCAGCGACCCTTCTGGTGGATGACCTTGGCGCCGCTGCTGCGCCTCCTGTTGCATCCGCAGCTCGTCTCCGAGGTAGAGACCTACGCTCAGCTGATCGAGCTCGGCGAAGCCGTGCTCCCTGCGCTCGACGCCGCGCGCTCCGAGCCGGCGCTCGAGAAGCTCTGCGAGCGGATCGCCTCGGAGATCGGTCGACCCGTTCGCGGCGCGCCGACGCCGCGTCGGGATGCCGATCCAGATCGGGCGATGTGGCTGCGCTACGTTGCCGAGCAGCTCGTGCAGCGCCATCCGCACGATCCCGAGCTCGGCTTCGGGGAGCAGCTCTATCTCTTCGGCGAGCGCGCGGTTCCCGCCGTCGTCGAGTACTTGGACCACGAGCATCCCTTCCTGCGGCGCAACGCGGTGGTCGCGCTCGAGCGTCTGGGTGGAAGAACGGCGCTGGAGGCGCTCGTCGAGTGCTTCCGCCGCACCAAGGATCCCGTGCAGTGGTGTCGCGCGGCGCTCGCCCTCGGCCGGCGCCGCTACGCTCCGGCGCTGGACCCGTTGCTCGAATCGCTCGCGAAGGAAGAGGAGCGCTGGCGCCTCGCGGTGCTGATGCACGCCATCGGCTCCATCGGCGAGCCGCGCGCGGCCTTGCCTCTCGCGAAGCGCGCGCACGCCTTCCTCGGTCATCCCGATCTCGCCATGGCCGCGCTCGTCGCTCTCGCGCGCTTGCCGCAGCGCGAGGCACCGGAGGAGGTGCGGCGTTATCTCGACGCGGTCCTGCGCGAGCCGGCGACGCGCTGGCGCTGCCCCGAGACACCGTCCGGTTATGCGCCGGATCGACCGGACGCCAATGACGCGCGACATCGGGCTCTCGTCCAGCTTGCGCGCGTCGCGCGCAGCGCGTCGGCCTTTGGCGACAGCGATTCCGCGGCGGTCCTCCTCGCTTGGCTGAAGGAGCCCGTCGCGAGCGCGGTGGCGTCCCCGTTCGCCGGAATGGAGAGCGCGACCAGCGCACTCTCGGGGATCTCGCCGCCGGCGCGCCTCGTCTATCTCGAGCAGCTCGCGCGCCTGGGAGAGCCCGGTCGCCGCGCTCTGCTCTCGGTCGCGCGCGATGGACAGCTCGAGCCGCTGCTGCGCGCGGAGGCGCTGCGCTTCTCTCCCAGCGAGGAGCGCGCGATGCTCGCCGCGGAGCTCGCGCAGGATCCGCGCGTCGAGGGCTCGCTGCGCGTCGCGGCGCTCGAGATCCTGAGCGCTCTTCGCCCGAGCACGCTCGCCACGGTCGCTGCGCACATCGCGACCACGTTGCTCCGGAGCGGCGATCTCGAGTCGCTCGATCCCGCCGAGCGCTTCCTCTTGCGCCGCGCGATGGAGGCCCTAGGTGCTATGGGCGGCGCGAGAAGCCTGGAGCTGCTGCTCCTCTGGGCGGGCGCGCGCAGCGCGGAGGCTGCGTCGAGCCCGAAGCTGGAGCAAGCGCTGCGCGCGCAGGTCGCCGCGCTGGTCTCTCTCGTCGCGGAGAAGCGCTCGGTGAAGGCGGCGCGCCAGGAGATCTCCGACCTCGTCGATCTCGCGATCGCCAAGCGCTTGAGCCCGATCTACCGCGAGGAGAATCGCGCGCAGGCGATCGTGCGCGTGGAAGCGCTCCTCGAAGGCGTGCGCGCGCCGCACGACGCGAGCTATCGCGAGCTCGCGGCCGCTTCGATCGCGAACGAGCTCCTCGGGCGGGCGCTGCCGAGCGGCGGCAGCGAGGTCGTGTTCGCGCCGCACGTGCCCCTCGGCGACGCGCTGTGCTCGGAGCTGGCGCGCCGCGGTGCTCCGCAAGCCCAGCTCGCGCTGCTGCGGCGCCTGCAGGAGAAGCAGGGAGTGGAGCGCGGCTACGCGGCGCTCGCGTTGGGCGGAGTCCCGCCCCGCGTCGCCGGCTCGCACCTCTTGACGGCGCTCGAGGATCGCGAGCCTTTCGTGCGCCTCTGCGCATGCGTCGCGCTCGAGCGCGCGACGGGCGAGCCGAATCGCTGCGACTGGATCGGCGGGAGCAGCGCGGCACGCGCTGCGGCGCTCGAGAGCTGGCGCGCGGCGCTGGAGCAGCGGCGATGAGCGCGCTCCGCGAGCTCCGGCGCTGGATGCTCCGCGCCTCCGTCGCTCTTCTCGTCGGCGCCGGCGCCGGCGCGGGCACCTCATCGTTGGCTGCCGGCGACGAAGATCGCCGCGACGAGGTCGAGCTCCAGGGCGGCAGCGTGTTGCGCGGGCGCATCGTGCTCGAGGACCCCGACAAGCTCGTCGTGCGCATGGAGGGCGCCGAGCGCGAGATTCCGCGCGCGCAGGTGCTGGTGTCGAAGAGCGTCTTCCGCGCGCAGGGCGCCGTGCTCTCGAAGTACGCGGGGCTAGCGACGAATGACACGGCGAGCTTGCTCGCGCTCGCCGAGCAGTGCCGCGCGAGCGAGCTTCCGCACGAGGAGCAGCTCTTCCTCTGGCTCGTCCTGCTGGTCGATGGGCAGAACCAGGTGGCGCATTCGCGCCTGGGCCATCGCGACCGCGGCGGTCGCTGGATGGTGCCGCAGCGCGGCGGTGCCGTGAGCTTCGAGAAGCTGCTCGAGATCCGCGATTCCTGGGGCAAGGCCTGGGAGTTGCGCTCCGAGCACTACTCCGTGCGCTGCGACGCCGGCCTCGCCGAGGCCATCGGCGTCGTGCTCGAGCTCGAGCAGTTCTACCGCGCGTTCTACGAGCTCTATCAGCAGCGCCTCTCGCTCCGCGAGGTGCTGGTGCCCATGCAGGTCGAGGTGTATCGCGATCGGTCGCGCTTCCCGCGCGTCTCGACGCACGTCGATTCGCGCTACGAGCCGACGACGCGCCTGCTGCAGACCTACGCGAAGGATGGCGTCGCGCGTGCTCTCTTCCACGAGGCGACGCGGCAGCTCCTCTACGAGCTCTCGGGCGGCAGCGAGCGCGCGCTCGGCGAGATGCCGCCCTGGCTCGGCGTCGGCTGGGGCGAGTACATGGAGGGGATCCTGCTTCGCCCGGCCGGGCGCCGCACCGGCGTTCTGGAGCTCGCGCCGAAGCGCCTCCAGGAGACGCATCGAGCGCTCTTCGAGCGCACGCCCGAGGCGAAGCGCTACGGGCTGCACCGCGTGCTGAACTTCGGGGTCAGCGACTTCGAGGCCTCCTCGGGCCAAGGCCAGAAGTACGCGCAGTGCTATCTGCTGTTCCACTACCTGATGCACGCGCAGGGCGACCTGCATCAAGCGCGCTTCCTCTCCTACCTGCGCATCGCGTTCGAAGGTCGCGGGCAGGCCAGCAGCTTCCGCGAGCTCTTCGACAGCGCGGCGATCGAGCGCGATCTGCCGAGCTACCAGGGGCGCTGAGCGGCGGAGCGAGAATCGCTGCTACGGCCCAGGAGGGCCGTAGCTGGCGCAGGGGCTGACGCCGCTGCAGCCCGTTCGTGAGCCACTCTGCCTCACTCTCCGAGGCCGCGCGGCCCTCAGCGTGCGTCCGTGAGCGCACGCGCGACGAGATGGAAGCGCACGAAGCGGTGCGGCTCGAAGACGCTGAGCGCTCCGTGGTCCTCGGCCGCGCTCTGCTGCGGCGAGACGGCGAGTGCTAGGCCGATCGTTCGGCCTGCCGCGACGCAGAGCCCGGTCGCGGCGGAGGAGGGGATCACGACCTCGAAGCAGGTGGCACCGTCGTCGCGGCGCACGGCCTTCCACGCGAGGCTCGCGAGGGGGACCAGCTCGCGCGTCTCGAAGGGCCAGCGGCCTCTCGTCGCGGCGTCGTGCACCGCGAGGTCGAGGGTCGGCGTTCGCCCGCTCGCGTCGCAGCGCAGCCGGTAGTTCTCGCGGCCCACGAACCAGCCGTCGTCCGCACCGTCGAGCAGGAGCTCGAGCCGCGAGGGACGATCCAGCTCGAGCTGGAGGATCAAGCCGCCGTCGCGATGCGCGGCGGCGAGCTCGAGCGCGAAGCGCGGATCGGCGACCGCGAGCACGCGCGCCGCTTCGCGAGCTCCTCGCTCCCCATCGACTCGCGCCGCGGTTCCCGCCGCGAAGATCTCCGTCGTCAGCGGATAGAGCGGCTCCTCGTCGCGGCCGTCCGCGAGGCCGTCGCCGTCCGCATCGCTGAGGCGCGGGCCCGGCTTCGCCGCGAAGACCGCTTGGGTCCAGCCCGCGCCGCCGAGCGCGCTGCCGATCTCCAGCTGCGCTTCCGCGAGGTCGGAGAGCCCGTCGCCGTCGCTGTCCGCGCGATCCGGTGCCGAGCCGAAGCGCAGCTCGTCGAGCGGCAGGCGCGGATCGGCGTCGGGCAGGCCATCGCCATCCGTGTCGCGAGCCACGGCGAGCTCGGCGAAGGCGCTGCGGCGCGAGCTCAGCGCAGGTCGCTCGAGGAGCGCCCACCACTTCCACTCGGGCCAGGAGCGCAGCAGATACGCGTTGCCGTCGTGGTGCTCGCCGAAGCGCGCGGCGGTGCCGATCGTCGGGCTGAAGTGATTGAACCAGTACTCGTGGTGGCCGACGGCGGCGAAGAGCGCATCGAGCTGGTGGTGGAACTCGTGGACGAAGAGCCAGAAGCTCGCGCCTGGATGCGCCGGGAGGCTCCACCACGAGAGACCGTAGCCGTGGGCCTCCGGTCCGATCGTGAGGCCACCGCCGCGGCCCTGCAGCACCCAGGCTCCCGCGGCCGCGTCGAACGCGCGGCGCGCGGAGACGAGGATCACGCTCGAGAAGCTCGCGAGATCGAGCTGCAGCGCGCGGGCGCGCGCCTCGAGCTCTGCGCGGAGCGGCTCGCCTTCGCTCTCCCCGCCCGCGTGGAGCGCCCCCGCGAGCAGCGTTTCGTCGAGGAAGCGCACCTGCAGGTCTGGCCACAGGCGCGCACCGCTGTTCCTCCAGTAGAACGCGGCTCCCTCGCGCAGCTCGGCCTCGATGCGCGCGCGCTCGATGCTCGGCAGCGGCTCGGGCTCGGGAAGCAGCGCCTCGCTCTGCGGGCGATGACGCACGTCCGTGAACACGAGCGCCAGCACGGGCAGGCGCACGGCGTGCAGCTCGCCGGGCGGCGCTGGCGAACGCAGCGCGAGGATGCGGCCTTCCTCGCGAGCCGGGACCTCGTCCCAGCAAGCGCTCGGCAGCTCGAGCCGCACCGCAGCTCCGCGCGGAACGCCGGCGGCGCTCAGCGTCTGCGTGCGCTGGGCGGAGACGTGCTTCGGCGTCACACGGCGCGGCTGTCCGCTCGCGTCGATCCAGGAGAGCGCAGCGACGAGCTCTTCTTGCTCGCGCGGCGAGCGCCACGTGGCGCGCCAGCTGCCATCGCTCTCGAAGCTCCAGCTCGGTTCGGCGCGCGAGAGCTCCGGAGGCAGGCGCAGGAAGCGCTGGTTCGCGCGATCGACGACGCCGATCCAGCCGTCCGACGCGACTTCGATCGCGCTGGCGTCCAGGCGGCGCTCGACGCCGACGTGGGACTCCACCGCTCCGCCGAGGCCCGTGCTCGCGGAGAGCTGGCGCGCTTCCACGCGCCCGCCGCAGGCGAGGTAGAGCCGCGCTTCCTCCGCGCTCTCGGTGCGCGAGAAGGCGACATCGCGGACGTCCGCCGGCAGAGCGTGCTCGCCCAAGTGGCGCACGAGCTCGCCGTCGAGGGCGAGCTCGATCCCGCGCTGCGTCGCTCCGTCGACGATCAGCCCTCTGCCATCGCCGCGCACCGCGATCGCGCGGAAGCGCGCGCCGGAGCGGCGTTCGGGATCGAGGAAGCCCGACGCGATCGCGCGACCCGCGGGATCCAGCACGAGCACGTCGCCGTTCTCCGCGAGCACGTGCACGCGACCCGCGGCGTCGACGTCGAGGTCGACGGGCTGCTCGAGCCCACCGAAGGAGAAATCGCCCTCGGCGCGACCGCTCGCATCGAAGAGGCGCACGCGCCGCGCGGCGCCTTCGAGCGCGGCGAAGCCGCCGCTGCGCCGTGAGGCGAGAGCGGAGATCGCGCCGGCCTGCGGCGCGAGGGTGCGGAGCTCGAGATCGCCATCGTCCTCGCGATCGGCCGCGACGAGGCGACCATGCACGGGCTCGACGTAGGCGAAGCTCTCTCCGAGCAACGCGAAGCGCGCGGGCCAGCGTACGTTCCGGTCGTAGTCCCTCTGGATCTCCGCGTAGACCTCGTCGAAGGCGACACGGCCATTCGAGGCCTGGAGCGCGGCGTAGCCCGAGCCCGTGCGCAGCGGCAGGTCCGTGCCGACGAGCTCGCCGTTGACCTTCACGGCGTAACGCCGTGCGTTCTCGTCGAGCTCGAGCTGCAGCTCGAGCCACGCATCGGAGGCGAGCTGCTGCGGAACGATCAGCCTCCCATCGGGCTCGAACACGCCGTCGCGAAAGGTCCCGTAGAGCAGCTCTTGCAGCCCGTCGAAGCGCACCATGGTCGCGTGCTCCAAGCGCTCACGAGAGGAGCTCGCGAACACCAGGCCTCCGCCCGCGAACGCCGATCGATGCGCGAGCTTGGTGCGCAGCAGCACGCGGCCGCGGAGATAGGTGGGGAAGAACGCGACCAGGTCGTAGCGCCCCTCCGCGGCGGATTGCACATAGGCGCCGCCTTCGACCACCCAACCGGGCTGCAGGGGGTGCAGTGCCGGGCTACCGTCGCTCCCGGCAGCCAAGCGCTCGAAGTCCTGCGTGAAGCGCAGCTGCGCGTCGGCCGAAGCCGCGAGCAGCCCGAGGGCCGCCGTCCCGAGCAGCGATCGCATTCGCATCATGTCCGCTCCTCTGCGTGAGGCCCGCGCTCCGCCGCACGGGCGGAAAAGAGCGAGGGCCGCGGGAGGTTAAACCTCCAGCGGCCCTTTCGGCAGCGCGGACGGCGCGCTCGAGCGCGCGTCCGCTTTCCCGCCTCGAGGCGGAGCGGCTGGCGTTCGCGCGCTCAGTGCGCGCTCACCTCGAAGACCTTCTGCCAGAGCGCCACTTCCTGCTCGTCGAGCTTGCTCTGGCGCTGCGCCAGCTCTTCCTTCTGCTTCTCGAGCTTCGCCTTCTTCGCTTCCGCGAGGCCGGAGCGGCCGAGAGCCAGGTCGATCGTCTTCCGTTCGGAGTCGATCTTGTCGAGGTCGGTGAGGATGCGCTGCAGCGCCTTCGCCGTCGCGTCCACCGACACCGAGGGCAAGGTCTTCCGCACGGCGTCCTTCATCAGGCCGTAGGCCTTGGAGGGCGAGTGCTTGCCATCGACGAAGCCGACGAGCGCACCTTGCGTGTCGAACGCAGCCATGCCGATGCCTTGGAGCGACGCACGGCCGAGGGCCGCGGCGACGCGCGCGCCCGCGCGCTCGGTGGGCACGCGGACCATCGTGAAGAAGCGCGCGCCGATCATGATGCGCTCGTCCTTGAAGATGGCGTCGAGCTTGCCCTGCTCGACTTCGTCGAGGCTCGGGGCGAGGAGCACGAAGACGGGCTTCGTCTTGTCGCTCACGCCGAGCACTTCGTGGATCCCCGTCTCGGCGGTGTCGCCGGAGCTCGAGCGGTCGTTCCAGCGGATGTTGATCTTCGCCAAACTGGCGGAGCTACGCGCGCCGCATCACTGGGCGCTGGCGCGACCTGGGAGCAGAAAGGCCACGGTCGCGGCCGCGGCGAGCAGGATTCCACGGTTCATGATGGCGAACCTCCGAGAACGGCTGACTGGGTAGACGGACGGCTGGCTGAGTAGGCCTCGGCCGCGGGGAACGGGCGGAAGGGGGCCCGACCGAACCGAGCGCAGCACCGCACCGAGGCTCCATTTCTCTCGCCGATCGCTTCATCGGTCAAGGCAATGATCGGCCGATCCGGACGGCAGCTTCAGCGCTGACCTCGTTCGGCCCGGGCGAGGCGCTCGAGTTGGGCCCGCGCCGGCGAGCCTGCGGGGGCTTCGCGCGAGCGGCGCTCGAGGCCGTCGAGCAGGCTCGCGCCGAGGAGCTCGGCCTCCGCGGCCAGCGCGCTCCGCAAGCGTTCGTCGGGTCGGCGCTTCGCCAGCGCGGCATCCACGATCTCTGACGCGAGCGCGGCGAAGAGCGGTCGGTCGCGCTCCTCGCGCTGCGCGGACTTCGAGAGCTCGCGGGCGACGGCGAGCCAGGCCTCCCGCGGCTCGGGAGCCGCGAGCTCGGCCAGGCGGGGCAGCAGCCGCTCGAGGCTGGTCTCCCGGCCCACGCTCCTCAGGAGCAGAGGTGCCGTGGGACGGGCGAGGAAACGCGCAGGATCGGCGGACCAGAGTTCGAGGACCAGCTCCTCGGCGGCCGGCTGGGGCACGCGCGCGAGCAGGGCCTCGAGCCGCGCGGCATGGGTCGGATGCTCGCGTCGGAGCTCGGCGAGGATCGGTTGGCGGTAGAGGCTCCAGAGCGGAGCGAAGAGCGCGGGCTCGGCGAGGCGATCGGCGAGGAGCAACGGGACGACGAGCGGCAGCGCGCGCTGCGGCGCGGCGGACGCGGCGCTGCCGCCCGCCAAGGCGGAGAGCCGGGCGAGCACGGCGGAGGAGGAGAGCGCGCGGGTCCGCGCGCGATCCTCGGCTTCGCGCGTCCAGGTCCCGCGCGCGACGAGCGCATCGAGCGCCAGGAGCTCGGCCCAGAGCTCCTCGGCGACGCGGTCCGCGCTCCAATCCGGCTCTTCTCGCGCGAACCAGATCGTCGGCGGCTCGGGCGCGGGAGGTGGGGCCGGCTGCGGCGGCATCCGATCGCGCCGCAGGCGCTCTTCGAGGAGTGTGCGCTCGCGCGTGGAGCCGATCTCGCCCTGCCAGAGAGCCAGGAACGCGATCACCAGCGCCGCAGCCGCGAGGGGCAGGAGGAACCAGATCGACCGCGCCATGCGCCGAAGCCTCGCCGCGCGCCGGGCGACGCGCAAGTCGCTCGCGGCTACGCTCTCGGCCATGAACCTCGAAGCGCACCTGCCCGTGCTGCCATTCCCGCCCGAGCGCATCCAGACGACGCGCGTCTCGATCGGCGGGCGCACGCTGCGCTTCCGCCACCTGCGCGAGGTCGATTCTCTCTTCGATACGCTGACTCCGGCGGAGCTCTCCGACGAGAAGCTGCCTTACTACGGCGAGCTCTGGCCGGCGTCGATCGGGCTGGCGCGCTGGATCGGGCGCCGGCTCGAGCTCCGCGGCAAGCGCGTCCTCGATCTCGGCTGCGGCGTCGCCGTCGCCGGGATCGCGGCCGCGCTGCGCGGCGCGCGCGTGACGCTCGCGGACTACTTCGAGGAAGCGCTCGCCTTCGCGCGCCACAACGCCGCGCTGAACGGCGCGGAGAGCGTGCGCACCCTCTGGCTGGACTGGCGCGACGCTAGCTTCCGAGAGCGCTTCGAGTTCATCCTCGGCTGCGACGTGACCTACGAGGCGCGCCATCACGGGCCGATCCTCGACCTCCTCGAGCGCTGCCTCGAGCCGGGCGGCGCCGCCTGCTTCGCCGACCCAGGTCGCGTGACGCTCGAGCGCTTCGTCGACGCGGTGCGGGCGCGCGGGCTCGACCTCCAGCGCGAGGAGCTCGGCGTGCAGGAGGCCGACGAGCGCGTGCGCGCGATCCACGTGCTGATCGTGCGCTTCTCCGCGCGCGGCGGCGGCGGTCCGATCTCCCAGGCCGCGGCCGCGATCGCACGCTAGCCAGACGGCGTGATCGGTCGCCGCATGCGTCAGCTTGCGGGTTCGATCACGCGCTAGCCAGACGGCGTGATCGCTCGCCGCATGCTTCAGCTTGCGGGTTCGATCACGCGATAGCCAGACGGCGTGATCGCTCGCCGCATGCTTCAGCTTGCGGGTTCGATCACGCGATAGATCGTGTCGCGTTCCACGGGCTCGCGCCCCGCGTCGCGGATGAATCGCTCGAGCTGCGCGCGCGAGAGCGCCTGCGGCGTGAGCGCGCCCGCGTCGTGGTAGATGCGCTCCTCGCTCACCGTGCCGTCGAGGTCGCTCGCGCCGTAGGTGAGCGCGAGCTGCGCCATCGGAAGGCCGAGCATGATCCAGTACGACTTCACGTGCGGGAAGTTGTCGAGGTAGAGGCGCGAGACCGCGACGTTGCGCAGGTCCTCCCAGCCGGTCGGCTCGGGGATGTAGTCCATCTCCGTGTTCTTGGGATGGAACGAGAGCGCGATGAAGGCCTGGAAACCGTTCGTCTCGTCCTGCAGCGCGCGCAGGCGGCCCAGATGGTCGATGCGCTCCTCCAGCGTCTCGATGTGGCCGTAGAGCATCGTCGCGTTCGTGAACAGCCCGGCGCGATGCGCTTCGCGCGCGATCTCGAGCCAGCGCTCACCGTCGATCTTCAGCTTGAAGATCTCGTCGTGCACTCGCTGCGCGAAGATCTCCGCGCCGCCGCCGGGCAGCGAGCCGAGACCCGCTTCCTTCAGCTCGGCGAAGACCTCGGGCAAGGACTTCCGCGCGAGCTTCTGGATCTGGTGGATCTCCACCATGGTGAAGGCCTTGATGTGGATCGAGGGGCGCGCCGCCTTCACCGCGCGCAAGATGTCGAGGTAATACGAGTAGGGGAGCTTCGGATGCACTCCGGCCACCATGTGCACCTCGGTGATCGGCTCGTGCAGGCGCTCCCTGATCTTCTGTCCGACCTCTTCCGGCGTCATCGCATAGGCGCCTTCCTGTCCCGGCAGGCGCTGGAACGCGCAGAAGCGACAGAGCTTGTTGCAGATGTTCGTGTAGTTGATGTGCTGGTTGACGTTGAAGAAGACGCGCCGGCCGTGGCGGCGCAGCGCGACGTACTCGGCCATCGCACCGACGGTGGGGAGCTCCCTCGTCGCGTAGAGGGCGAGGCCTTCCTCGGGGGTCAAGCGCTCTCCGGCGCGCACGCGCTCCCAGATGCGCTGGAGGCCGGCGCGCTGCGCTTGGCGATCGATCAGGCGCGCGCGGCGCGCGAGCAGCTCGGGAGCGGCGACGTGCCCCGCGTGCAGCGTGGCGACGGGTTGGACGAGCGGGCTCATGCGGTCTGCATCTCCGCCGAGGGGTCCAGGATCTCGTAGAAGAAGTTGCGCCGCTTCGGCGTGAAGCCGGCCTCGGTGATGTTGCGCTCGATCTCCTCGAGCGAGCTGAGCTTCATGCAGCCCGCCGCGGAGACCACGTTCTCTTCCATCATCCCGCCGCCGAAGTCGTTCACGCCGTAGCGCAGGGACATCTGCGCGGCCTCGAGGCCCTGCGTGACGTAGGAGGCTTGGATGTTCCTGATGTTGTCGAGGTAGATACGCGCGATCGCCACCGTGCGCAGGTACTCCGCCGGCGTCGTCATCTCGCCGCCGGGGCCGTACTCGTGCGCGCGGTCCATGGCCGCGGCGAGCGGCGTCCCGCCCTTCTGGAAGTTCCAGCAGGCGAATGCAGTGAAGCCGCCGGTCTCGTCCTGGAGATTGCGCAAGCGCTGCAGGTGTTCTACGCGCTCCGCGAGGGTTTCGAAGTGGCCGTACATCATCGTCGCGGTCGTGCGCAGCCCGAGGCGATGTGCGCGGCGCGAGACATCGATCCACTCGTCGGCCGTGCACTTCTTCGGCGCGATGATCTTCCGCACCCGATCGGAGAGGATCTCGGCGCCGCCGCCGGGGATCGAGTCCAAGCCGGCGTCGATGAGCGTCTGGAGGACCGACTCCACGCTGCACTTGCCGAGCTTCGAGAGGTGGTGGATCTCGGGCGGCGACATCGCGTGCAGGTGCACGAGAGGGAAGCGCTGCTTCAGGTCGCGGAGCAGCTCCGCGAACCAATCGGCTTTGAGGTAGGGGTGGTGGCCGCCTTGCATCAGGACCAGGACACCGCCGAGGTCGACCAGCTCCTGAACCTTCGCGTAGATCGTCTCACGGGGGAGCACATAGCTCTCCTCGTGGCCCGGACGGCGATAGAACGCGCAGAACCCGCAATCCGTCACGCAGACATTCGTGGGATTGACGTTGCGATCCACGATGTAGGTGACGAGCGGCTCCGGATGGAGGCGCCAGCGCACATGATCGGCCAGCGCGCCGAGGGTCGAGAGATCGGCGGCCTCGAAGAGCAGCAGCGCTTCGTCGTCGTCGATGCGCCGATCGGCGAGCACTTTCTCGGTGATCGCCTCGATGCGGGAATCGTGCATGCCGGGGTGCGGAGCGAGGAGGGAGGGATCGACGCGCGAACGCGCGGCGACGGCTCGGGAGAGCCGTGGAGGCGATAGGTTAGCCCGAGCCGCGCTTCGAGCGCACGCGCTGAGGCGCGCTGGCGCAGCCTTCGCTCCGGCGTGCGGCCGGGTGTCGCGGGGCGCGAGGGGATCGCGCTGCGCCACGAACGACGCGGAGCCTGGCGGAGATCTCCTCCGCCAGGCTCCGCGAGCTTCGCACCTTCGGCACCGCGTGCCGCGGTCGCTCAGGTCTTCATCTGCCTCAGGCGCGCGATGGCGCTGGCGACGGCGGCCGTGGGCTCGCTCGAGCCCGCCTCACCCGCGGGCGCCGCCGCCGCTGCCACGGCGGGCTCGGGTGCGGGTGCGGGTGCGGGTGCGGCCGGCGCGCTGGCCGGGCTGGCGGCGCTCGCCGCGGGAGCGGCGGCATGGCGCGGGGCCGTCTTCAGCTCGCGCTCGATTTGCTCGCAGCGGCGCAGCACTTCGCGCAGGTCCTGCTTCAGCTCCGCGACTTGCGGCGAGGCCGCACCGCTCTTGCCCGCGAGCTGCTCGATCGACTTGCCGAGCTCGTCGCGCGTGCGCTCGAGCTCGTTCTTCAGGTGCTCGATCGCGGCGCCATCGCTCTTGCCGCCCTTCGCGAGCTGCTTCTCGACCTGGGTGGCGAGCGCGTCCATGCGCTCCTGCGTGCGGGTGACGGCCTTGTCCGCCTGCGTGCGCATCTCCTGCGTCAGCGTGGAGGTGCGCTCGTGCAGCAGGCGCTCCAGGCTCTCGCGGAGCTGCGGAGCCAGGTCCGCGACCGACGTCCCGCCGAGCCCTTCGCCGACTTGATGGTGCACCTCGAGGACGCGCCGGTGCGTCTCCTCGAGCGTGCGCTTGATCGTGTCGATCTTGATCTCCGAGTCGCGGATGAAGGTCGCGCTGCGCGCGCTCTCCTCGCGCTCGCCTTCGCGGCACGCCATGAGGGTCCGCACGTTCTCGTCGACGTTCGACCAGAGCTGGAGCGTCTCCTCGCTGATCGCGCCGGAGGTCGCCGCGCGCAAGGCGCGCTTCGTGCGCGCGCTCTGCGTCGTCTCGAGATCGTCGATGCGGTGGCTCAGCGCCGTGAACGAACGCAGGACCAGCGAGCACGCGCAGAGCACGAGCCCGGTGAAGACGAACCCGCCGGGGCTGAGTCCGATGTCGGTGAGCGCGCCGACGCGCCCCGTGTAGCCGAGCTCGCGTCCCAGCACGAGGCCGAGACCCATCACGACGAAGGTCCCGCCGAGGCCGAGGATCAGCAGCGCGCCGCGCTGCGTCTCGCCATCGCCCATGGGCGATGGCGCCGCCTCGGGGATCTCGCTGCGCTCGGGGCTCTCCTCGACGTGCTCGGATGAGCCCATCTCCTCCGTCGCCTCGGTCTCCTCGAGCACTTGCTCGAGCTGCTCGACCACGTTCGTGCGCTTGCTCGCGCCCTTCCCTCGTCTCGCCAGAGCCATGTCCCGGTTCCTCTCCCGCGTTCCCCCGATCTACGGAGGGGGTCGCGGCCCGCGCCGTAACCCGGCTCCTCTATCGGGCGATCCGGCCTCGCGCATGAAGCTTCTCCTCGCGCCGCGACGCGCCTTGCCTCTCCTGCGCAGCACGAATACTCTCTCCAGCCCTTTTTTCGGGGAGGAGGACCCCCGCACCGCGGTGAGCTCGACGATCAGACAAGGTACCCCCGTCTCGCCTGGCATGGTGGCGGGCCGGGTCTTCCTGGCCGACATCGGCCTGGAGGAGGTCGAGAGCTGGACCGTTCGCCCGGAGGACGTCGAGGAGGAGATCCAGAAGCTCGTGCGCGCCATCGCCGACGCCGTGGCGCAGCTCCGCGACTCGCGGGATCGCGTGCTGCACGCCGCGGGGGAGGCGGACGCGCGGATCTTCGACTTCCACGCGCACCTCCTCGAGGACCCCTCCGCGCTCGAAGCGATGAGGGCCTGGATCCGCGAGGAACGCCTCTCGGCCGAAGCCGCGGTCGTGCGCTTCACCGAAGCGTCGGTGCAGCGCTTCAAGGCGCTCGACCCCGACGATCTCCGCTCCGTCGGCTCGGACATCCAGGACGCGTTCCGCCGGGTGCGCTCCTCCCTGCAGCGCATCGAGCGCGAGGGTCTGCGCAGCGGAGCCGGTGAAGGGGTGATCCTCGTTGCCGAGAACCTCACACCCTCGCTCACCACGATGCTGCCGCGCGAGCGCGTGCTCGCGATCGTCACCGAGCGCGGCGGCAAGTTCTCGCACGGCGCCGTGCTCGTTCGCTCGCTGAACATCCCGACGGTGATCGGTGTCCGCGGCATCGCGAAGGATCTCTCCGCCGGCGACGAGATCCTGGTCGATGGCGAAGAGGGCACGATCGAGATGCGCCCCGACGCGCCGCGACGGCGCGTCTTCCTGGAGGAGAAGCAGCGCTACGACGACCTGCAGAGCGCGATGGCGCGCACCGCGCATCGCGAAGCGCGCACCAAGGATGGCGAGCGGATCCAGATCCTCGTGAACATCGAGAGCCTGCGCGAGCTCTCGACCTTCGATCCGGGCATCTGCGACGGCGTCGGCCTTTGCCGCACCGAGTTCATCTATCAAGAGCGACGCGAGTTCCCTTCGGAGGACGAGCAGGTCCACATCTACGCCAGCATCCTGGAGACGATGCAGGGGCGACCGGTCGTCTTCCGCACGCTCGACGTAGGCAACGACAAGCGCCTGCCTTTCTTCTCGATGCCGCAGGAGCAGAATCCCGCGCTCGGGTGGCGCGGGCTGCGCATCTCGCTCCACTGGCGCGATCTCTTCCTCGTGCAGCTCCGCGCGCTGCTTCGCGCGGCGGCGAGCGGTCCGGCGCGCATCCTGCTGCCGATGGTGACGACGCCCGAGGAGGTGAGCGAGGTGCGCGAGCTGCTCGCGCAGGTCGAGCGCGACCTCGAGGAGGAAGGCGTACCGTTCGGGCGCAAGGTCCCTCTCGGGGTGATGATCGAGGTGCCCTCGGCGATCTACGGTCTGCCGATCTACGCGCCGTGGGTGGACTTCCTCTCGATCGGCACGAACGACCTCGTCCAATACCTGCTCGCCGTCGACCGCGACAACAAATGGGTGGCCTCGATGTACGAGCCCTACCACCCGGTGATCCTGCGAGCGCTCGACGACATCCTGCGCGCGGCCGCAGAGCACGATCTCCCGATCTCCGTCTGCGGCGAGATGGCGGGCATGGTCGACAGCGCGCTCGTGCTCGCGGCGCTGGGGCTCCGCTCCTTCAGCATCGCGCCGCGCTTCATCCCCGAGATCAAGCTGATCGTGAACCAGGTGAAGGCCTCCGAGCTGGCCGACTTGCGCGAGGCCATCCTCGCGCGTACCACGCCCGGCGATGTGCGGGTCTTCCTCGAGACCCTCGTCGAAGGCCTGCGCATCGCGGCGCTCGAGAACCTCGGGCCGCGGTCCAGCGGCGACGCGCACTGAGCTCGGCGGCGGCGCGAAGTTCGCCCCTCGTTCGTGTAGGAATTCGCACTCCAGCGTCGATGGCTTGTTGCGATCCTCGGCCCGTCGCGTTGAAGTGTGCCTCTCGGCTAGTCCGTCGCTTCGGGCGAGGCGGCGGGCCGAGATCGCGCTACCGATTGGGCGCGCTCCGGAGATCGGCCTCCTGAGCGCGGCGGTCCCGCGGGCCGAGAGAGACGTACGCAGGAGCTCGATCGCCGATGCCTCACGGCTCTGAGAAGCCCCTTGGCTCGGAGAAGTCCTCGGGAGCGGAGAAACCCGCTGTCGCGGGGCGCTCCTCTCGCCGCACGAGCGCACGCAAAGAGCGCGCCCCTCGGGCGAGCGCGGCCATCGAAGAAGGCGAGCGCGGGCTGAAGAAGGGGCGCTGGTCCACCTCCGAGCTGGCTTGGCTGCGCGAGAACTTCGCGCGCCGCCGCGACGAGGCGCTCGTGCGCGAGCTCGGTCGACCGATCGAGAGCCTGCGCAAGATGGCCGAGCAGATCTTCCGCGGTCCGCGCGTGAGCGGCGAATGGACCGCCGCCGAAGACGCGCTGCTCCGCGAGGGGCTCGGCGTGCGCGGCGAAGCGGAGCTCGCGATGGTGCTGCGCCGCGGCGAGGCCGATCTGCGCCAGCGCGTGCGCAGCTTCGCGCGCACGGGACGCACGGGGCGCTGGACGCAGGGCGAGATCGCCGATCTGAAGCGCCTCTTCGGATCGCGACGGGACGAGGATCTGGTCTCGATCTTCGGCCGCAGCCTGGCGTCGATCCGGCGCCAGGCCAAGGCGCTGCAGCTCGCGAAGGACAAGGGCTTCCTGCGGCGCCTCGAGGGCGGGCCGGCCTCGCGCATGCCGCGTTGGTCGCCCGACGAGATCCGCCAGCTCGCCCGGCTCTACGCCGAGCTCCCGAATCTCGAGGTCGCTCGGCGCCTCGGGCGCAGCGTGAAGAGCATCGTCTCCAAGGCGCATGAGCTCGACTTGAAGAAGAGCGAGGAGCGCCTCCGCGACATGGGGCGCCAGAACGTCTCGCTGCGCGAAGATCGCGCCGCGGCGCGCGCTACGAAGCGCGCCGCGCGTGGTCGCGCTCCGAAGTCGGTGAAGCCCGCGAGCGAGTAGCGAGTTTGCGCGTTCCGCGGCTGACGCCGTCGAGAGGTGTTGCTGCTTCCACGGCTTACGCCGTGGAGACGTGCAGGTTGGTTCCACGGCTGACGCCGTGGAGACGCGTGAGCTGGTTCCACGGCTTACGCCGTGGAGAGGTGTTGCTGGTTCCACGGCTTACGCCGTGGAGACGCGAGACGCGTTCAGCTCGGCTCGCAGCGCTCGAGGAACTCGAGGCGGAGCGTGCAGGCCGTGCTGCCCGCGCGGGGCTCCGGCGCCGCGAGCGGCAAGCCGTGCTCGTCGACCTCACGCGCCGAGCCGTCCTCGCCTCCGTCGACGATGCCGCGCGCGATGTAGGGGCCCAGGCCGCGCAGGCGATCGCCGTAGCGCCGATAGACCGCCGGGAAGAGCACGGTCTCGGCGATGCCGCTGCGATCCTCGAGCGAGAGGAAGCGCATCCACTCGCCGTTGCTCGTGCGCGCGCGGCGCGTGGTGACGAGCCAGCCCACGATCGTCACGCGCTGGCCGCGGCGCTGCGGGAGCTCGGCGCAGGGGACGGGATTCGCGGCCGAGAGGAGCTCCTCGAAGAAGTCGAGCGGATGATGCGCAGTCGTGAAGCCGAGCAGCTCGAGCTCGAGCTGGGCTCGGCGCTGCGCATCGAGCTCGGGCAAGCTCGGCACGCGCGGCTCCGCAGGCTCGGGTGAGGGGAAGAGCTCGGAGCCCGCCGCTTGGTCCCAGCCGGCGCGGAGCCGGACGCGCCGGGCGCGCTCCGGTGGTTCGTTGCGGAGCTCCGCTCGCGCCTCGCGCTGCTCGCGCGCGGCTCGCGATGGCGTCGCGCCGAGCAAGAGGCGCAGGCGCCAGAGCAGCTCCGGGCGCGTGCGCTCGAAGCCGTCGAGCGCGCCGCAGAGGATCAGCGACTCCGCCTCGCGCCGATCGAGCGGCACGCGCTCCAGGAGCTCGCGCAGGTTCAGGATCGGTCCTTCGCGGCGCGCGTCGAGCAGCGCCTCGAGAGTGCTCTCGCGGAGACCGCGGATCGAGCCGAAGCCCACGCGCAGCGCGCCGCGCGCGGGGACGCCTTGCGTCGAGGGCAGGACGCTGCGCTCGCGCGCGTACTCGAGGGAGAACTCGCGCTGCGAGCGATGCAGGTCCGGCGGCAGGATCGCGAAGCCGCGCCGCCGCACGTCCTCGATGTAGACGCGCGTCTCGTAGTAGCCGGTGTCGCTGTTCAGGAAGGCGCAGAGCAGCTCCAGCGGATGATGCGCCTTCAGCCACGCCGCTTCGTAGGCCATGCGGCCGTAGGTCACCGCGTGCGCCTTGCAGAAGGAGAAGTTGCCGAAGCTCTGCACGAGCCGCCAGATGCGCTGCGCGGAGGCTTCGTCGACGCCTTCGCCGCAGGCACCAGCGAGGAAGCGCTGCTCGAGCTCCGCCATCGCCGCGGGCTCGCGCCAGCGCTTCATCGCGCGGCGCAGCTCGTCGGCCTGGCTCAGCGTGAAGCCCGCGATCGCGCGCGCGACGAAGAGCACGTCCTCTTGGTAGAGCATGACCCCGAAGGTCTCGCGCAGCACGGACGTGAGCTTCGCGTGCGGGAAGCTCGGCGCCTCGAGTCCCTGGGCTCGCCGTACGAACGCGTCCTTCATGCCGCTCTGCGCGGGGCCCGGGCGGATCAGCGCGATGCTCTGGATCACGCGGTCCATGTTCGAAGCCCCCATCTGCTTCAAGAGGGTGCGCATCGCTGGCGACTCGATCTGGAAGCAGCCCAGGGTGTCGCCCGCGGCGAGCAGGCCCGCGGTGTGCGGATCGTCCTCGGGGACCTCGCTCGCGGGCGGCAGCGGCGCAGCTCCCGGGCGCGATGCGACGAACGCGCGCGCTTCGCGCAGCGTCGTGAGCCCGCGGTTCCCGAGGAGGTCCATCTTCACGAGGCCGAGCTCCTCGACGTCGTCCTTGTCGAGCTGCGTGACGATCACGCCCTTCGCCGCGCGCTCGAGTGAAAGAAAGTCGGTGAGCGCGCTGGGGGCCACGACGACGCCGCCCGGATGCAGACCGAGATGGCGCGGCGTGCCGAGGATGCGATCGGCGGTGAGCAGCACGCTGCGCAGCGGCTCGCTCTCGATCGGCATGCCGCGGCACTCGGGCGTCGCGAGCGCCGCGGCGAGGACACCGCCCGGGCGCGGCGCGCCCGCGGCACCCGCCTGCCAGAGCCGCCAGGCGTTCGAGTCCTCCGCGAGCGGTGAACTCGCGCTCGCCCCGCTCTCGTCGGCCGCGCTCGCCGCGGTGCCGTCGAACTCGTCGCCCGCGCTCTCGAAGCCGTGCGGCAGCGCGCGCGACCAGCGATCGACCTCGTGCGGCGGCAAGCCGAGCGCCTTCGCCGTCTCGCGGAACGCGGAGCGCAGACCGAAGGTGCTCTGCGTGCAGATCATCGCGGTCTTCTCCGCGCCGAAGCTCGCGTAGACCCACTGCAAGACCTCGTCGCGCCGTCGCCAGCAGAAGTCGAGGTCGATGTCGGGACGGTCCTTCCGCGCCGGATTCAAGAAGCGCTCGAAGGGCAAGGCGTAGCGGAGCGGATCGGCCTCGGTGAGCCCGAGCACGTACGCGACCAGGCTGTCGGCCGCGGAGCCGCGCCCGATGCAGGGGATGTCGCGCTCCGCGGCGAAGTCGCGGATCCGCTTCACGAGCAGGAAGTAGTCCGCGAAGCCGAGCTCGTGGATGACGCGCAGCTCGTGCTCCAATCGGCGTGCGACCTCCGGCGTCGGCGGGCGATAGCGCCTTCGCGCGCCTTCTTGCGCGAGCGCCCAGAGGCGCGAGAAGGCGCTCTCGCCTTCCGGCAGCGGACAGCGCGGGAAGTGCACCGCGCCGAGCGGCAGCTCGAAGCGGCATTGCGCGGCGAGCTCGGCGCTGCGCTCCAGCGCCTCGCGATGCTCGCTCCAGCGCGCGGCCATCTCCGCGGGCGAGCGCAGCCAGGAGCGGCTCGCGTGCGCTTCGATCTGCGCTTCGAGCGCCGCGTGCTTGATCGCGAGCAGGCGCCGATGCACGGGCGCGTCCTGCGGCTCCGGGAACCACGTGTCCTCCGCGACGACGGTGGGTACGTCGAGCTCGCGCGCGGCGCGCAGCAAGGGCTCCAGCGCGCGCGGTGGCGCGGGATCGGGGGCTTTGCGCGGATCCGCGTCCAGCGTCTCCGCTTGCGGCGGCGTGCGCTTGCCGCGCGCATCTCGACCGAGCGCGGCGAAGAGCCGACCGCGCGGTACGACGCGCGCCCAGCGAGCGAGGAGATGCGGCTCGTCGACGAGCACGAAGAGCGCCTCGAGATCGTGCGCGGGCAGATCCTCCGGCGGGAGATCGTGGCTCGCGCTCACCGCCGCGGGCAGCGGCAGGCCCGCCTCGCCGAACGAGCTCGCCGCGCGCCGTAGGCGATGCGCCGTGACGAGGCGGCAGAGCGCGCGATAGCCGGCGAGGTCCTGCGCGAGGAAGATCGCGCGCGCGAGCGCGCCGTCGCGGCGCGGGCTCGGCAGCGCGAGCTCGACGCCGAGCACGACGCGCACCGGCGAGCTCCGCGCCGCGCGCGCCCACGCGAGCGCGCCGTAGAGCCCTTCGCTCTCGGTCGCGGCGAGGCACTCGATGCCGAGCGCCGCGGCGCGCGCGAGGATCTCCTCGGGCGAGCCTACGCCGCCGAGCAGGCTGTAGTGGCTGTGCACGCGCAGCGGCGCGTAGCGCGGGGGAGCGGCGCTGGTCATGCGGAGGATCTCGCAGCGCGCTCACTGCGTGAGCGAAGGGGTCCGCAGCACGAAGCCGTCGGGCGGGTTCTCGAGCTTGCCGAGCAGCTCGACGGCAGGGCCGGCGACGAGACGGCCGAAGCCGTGCCGCGCGCGGATCGCATCGACGGTGCGATCGAGCCGCGCGCGCCGCGCGTCGCCTTCCTCGAAGAGCGTCGCTTGCGCGGGTGGTGCGGGTGCGAACCCGCTCAAGCTGAGCCCCACGCGCCGCACCAGCACGCGCCGCGTCGCGAGGCGCTCGAGCAGCTCCAGCGCGATCGCGCGCAGCGTCGTCGTCGCGTGCGTCGGCTCCTTCAGCGTGCGCTGCGCCGGCGGCTCCGCGCGATCCGCGTACACCAGTCGGACGGAGAGGCGTCGCGCGCCTAGCGCGCGCTCGTCGAGTTGTCGCGCGCCTAGCGCGCGCTCGTCGAGTTGTCGCGCGCCTAGCGCGCGCTCGCCGTGGTCACTTGCGCCTAGCGCGCGCTCGTCGAAGCGACTCGCGTCGAGCGCCTGCTCGGCGACGCGATGCGCGTCCAGCGCGCACGCGCCGGCCTCGTTCGCGCGCTGCAAGCGGCTCAGGGCGCGCAGCCGCGCACACGCGCGATCGACGAGGTAGGCCAGCATCGCGCGCACCTCGGCGAGATCCGCCGTCGGCGTCGGGAAGGTCGTCTCGCGATGGATCGCGGCGGGCAGACGCTCGGGGCGCACGGGCGTGCGATCGATCCCGCGGCAGCGCTCGTAGAGCTTCGCGCCGTGGCGCCCGAAGGTCGCCTCCAGCGTCTCGCGCGGCACGCGCTGCAAGTCGCCCGCGGTGCGGAGCCCCGTGTCGCGGAGGAAGCCGCCGATGCTGCTGCCGATCCCCGGCAGCGCCTCCAGCGCGATCGCCGCGACGAACGCTGTCTCCTGCTCGGGGCGCACCCACGCGACCCCGCCGGGCTTCGCGAGGCGCGTAGCCAAGCGCGCGATCAAGCGGTTGGATCCCAGGCCCATCGAGATCGCCAGCCCGCTCGCCTCGCGCACCGCGCGCGCGATCCTCTCGCCGAGGTCGAGCGGCCCGGCGCCGTGCAGGCGCAGCGTCCCGCCGAGATCGGCGTACGCATCGTCGATCGAGGTCGCCTCGACGAGCGGCGTGAAGCCGCGCACCGCTCGCAGCACGGATTCGCGCGCGGCGTTCGCGCGGATCGACGAGCCGGGGAGGAACACCGCGCGGACGCCGGCGCGCCGCGCGATCCGCGCCGCCTGCGGCAGCAGCATGCCGGGCTTGATGCCGAGCGCGCGCGCGGCGTAGGAGCACGACATCACGAGGTTCCGATCGGTGGGGCGGCCGCCCACGATCACGGCCTTCCCGCGCAGACGCGGATCGTGCGCCTGCTCGACGGAAGCGAGGAAGGCGTCGATGTCGAGGTGCGCGATCACGCGACCGAACGCGTGGTCGAGCGCGGCGCGGTCCTCCGGCGGTTCTTGGGCAGGCGACATGGAGCCCCCTTCGGCTCGTCGTTGTTCGTTCTTTGTTAGGGTACGCCAGGCGGCGCGGCGAAGGGAAGGGGCGGGTTTCAGCGCGGCGGGCGCGGTGGGCGAAGAGAGGGCAGGACCTCGCCGGAGCGGAGGAGATCGCATGCGCCGAGCGCGCACTCGAACGACGGAGGCGCCGCGCTCGCGCGGGGCCGACCTGGAGCACGTGCTGAACCGCGACCTCGTGCGCCTGCTCGCGCTGGTGGACGGCGCGCGCGAGGCGCTGCTCTGCCTCGCCGCCGACGGCGCGGTGCTGCACCTGAACCCCGCGGCCGAGGAGCTCTTCGGCGTCCACGCGCTGGAGGTGCTGGGGCGCTCGTGGCGCGCAGCGCTGCCGGCGTGGCTGGCGCCCGCGCTGGAGGCGCCCTCCGCGCCGCGCGCCGCCGAGGAGGGCCGCGACGGCGAGCAGCGCTGGTGGGTCTGCACCGAGCGCGGCGAGCACGAGCTGCGGTGCCGCGAGCTCTCCGCGGGCGAGCGCCTGCTCTTCCTCGCGCCCTCCGCTGCGCCGCGCGTGAGCGCACCTGCCGCGGAGCTGCCGAGCTGGGAAGCGCTGCACGGCGCGTCGCGCGCCGCGGAGCGCTTCGCCGAGTGGACCGAGCTCTGCGGCGGCACGCTGGAGTCCGAGGCGGTCTTTGCGCTGGGGCCTGCGCTCGGCGCGCGCGTGCGGCGCTGGGAGGACGAAGCGCTCGCGCGCGGCCTCTCGTTCCGCGCGCGTCTGGAGGAGCGCGCCCTCGCGCAGCCGCTCGCCGGCGAGGCGCACCACGCGCTGCGCGCGCTGGAGGAGCTCCTCGACAATGCCTTCGCGTTCACGCCGCGCGGCGGCGCGATCGAGCTCTGCATCGAGAGCGAAGCCGCCGGCGTCGCCTGTCGCGTGCGGAACTCCGGCGCCGGCCTCGGGCCGGGCGAATGGGAGCGCGCGCGCCGCGCCTTCGCGCGCCTCTCCGATCCGCTCGACGGACGCTCCGCTGGGCCGGGGCTCGGCTTGGCGCTCGTCGATGCGCACTTGGAGCGCCTCCGCACGCGGCCGCTCGCGCGGCGCGATGGGGATGGCTCGACGCCGAGCTTCCGCGTCTCGTTCCACCTCCTCGGTGCCGCGCTCCACGCGGCGGAGCGCGTTGAGACTGGCGCGGCGATAGGTTAGAAGCCGCGCGTCGTGAGCCCTGCCGATCCACGAGCTGCTCTGCCTTCGAACGCCGCCGGAGCGAACCCGTCGGCGTCGAGCTCGGCTGCGCCGAGCGCCGCCGAGGTGTCGCGCCGTTGCGCGCTGCTCGTCTGCCGCGACGCGCTGCTCGTCGCGCGGCTCTCCTCCGAGCTCGCCTCGCGCGGCGTCGAGCTGCGCTCACTCGAGCAGGTGCTCGACGTCGCCGCGCACTTGCAGCCCAAACCCGCGCTGGTCGTCGTCGATCTGCTGGCCGACGTGCCCGATCCCTGGCACCGCGTGCACCGCATGGTGCGCCGTTGCCGCGAGGTCGGCGTCCCC
The DNA here is from genome assembly GCA_016719295.1 of Planctomycetota bacterium. Classification (GTDB taxonomy): domain Bacteria; phylum Planctomycetota; class UBA1135; order UBA1135; family JADKAF01; genus JADKAF01. The sequence continues at coordinate 1,532,519 of JADKAF010000001.1, read as the reverse complement.
GCGCTCTTCTTCGCCTCCGCGCCGGTCGCGGTCTCCGGCGAAGGCACGGCCTTGGAGCCCTTCGATGTCGAGCGCCTGCTGCGCGACATGCTGCGGCTGCTCGGGCTGCAGCGCGGCGGAGCCGCGAGCTGAGTCGCCATGAGCGAAGGAACCGATCCGCGCGCGCACGGCGCGCTGCTGCTCGAGCTCACGCGGCGCTACTGCGAGCCGCACCGGCGCTACCACGGCCTCGTGCATATCGCCGAGCTCTTGGAGCACGGGCGTTCCCTCGACCTCGACGACGATCAGGTGTGGGCCATCTGGTTCCACGACGCGATCTACGACCCGCGCCGCGACGACAACGAGGCGCGGAGCGCCGAGCTCGCCGTGCAGCGCCTGCGCGGGATCGCGTGGCCCGAGGATGGCATCCAGCGCGTGCGTCGCATCGTGCTCGACACCTGCGGCCACCGCGCGAGCTCCGAGCACTCGTGGAAGGTGCTCGACCTCGATCTCTCACCGCTCGCGGCGCCGCGCGAGCGCTTCGAGAAGAACTCGCGCGACCTCGCCGAGGAGTACGCGCATCTCGATGCGCAGGCGCTGCGCGAAGGGCGGGCGAAGTTCGCTGAGGCGTTCCTCGCGCGCGAGCGGCTCTTCTACACGCCGTGGGGAGAGAAGCTCGAAGCGCAGGCGCGGGAGAACTTGGCGCGGTTGCGGGACGGGCTGGTGTAGCGAGCTGGCGGCGCCTCGCGCGGACCATCCGCGCCCTGGCTCGTTCTCGGCGACGAGTGCTCTTGCGCCCGCGCCTTGACCATCCTCGAGCACGCTCAGAGGATCGCAGCGCGAGGTGCGCGTGCAGGCCTGCAGCATCGCTCGGGGCTTCCGCTGGCGCGGATCGCGATCCCGCTCGCTCGTGGGAGGAAGTCATGCCTTGCTCGGTGCCGTTCCACCGATCGCTGGTGACGATCGTCGCGCTGCTCTTCGGAGGCAGCGCGCTCGCATCAGCGCAAACCGTCGAGCGCGTCAGCGTGAGCTCTTGGGGCGCCCAGCCTCTCGTGCGCCACGTGTATGTGAGTCGTCCCGATCAGAGCATCTCGGCTGACGGCCGCTGGATCGCCTTCTGCAGTACGTCGGCCGAGCTCGTTCCCGGCGTGGGCGGACACTTCTCGATCTTCCTGCACGACCGCTGGACGCACGAAACGACTCTGGTCTCGCGGCGTTCGGACGGGAGCGCGATCTCGATGCCGAATCTCTATCCCGCGTTGACGCCGGATGGGAGATTCCTGGCCTTCCGTTCCGAGGACTCGGTTCTTCACGGCACCAGCAATCGGGAGCCTCAGATCTACGTGAAGGATCTCCGCACCGGCCTCGTTCGGCTCGTGAGCCAGACGCCGCAAGGGGCTCCGGGGAATCGCCGTGCGAACGGAGCGCCGAGCATCTCGGACGATGGCCGATACGTCGCGTTTTCGAGCCTCGCCAGTGACTTGGTGTCCGGCGACACGAACGGTTGGGACGACATCTTTGTCCACGACCTGTCGACGGGGATCGTCGAGCGAGTCTCTCTCTCTCCTTCGGGAGTCGAAGGGAATCGCGGGAGCGCTCACCCTTGGCTCGCCGGAGATGGAAGCGCCATCCTCTACTTCGCTGGCGCGACCATCTTCTATCCCAACACTCCGATCAACACCGCGTTGGTCATGTGGCGCGATCTTCGGACGGGGCAGACCCTGTGCGTGAATCAGGACGCGTCGGGTCAGATCATCGGCGGAGGCTATGGGCCCAGTGCGATCTCGGCGGATGGCCGTCTGGTTTGCTTCAATTCCAATGTAGGGGGCCTCGTGCCGGGTGACACGAACCTGCGCTGGGACGTCTTCGTGCGCGACGTGGTGACCTGGCAGCTCGAGCGCGTGAGCGTGGACTCGAACGGGAACCAAGGCAATCTCGACAGCTACGGTGGGCAGCTCTCGCGCAACGGTCGTTTCGTCCTCTTCAAGTCGGAGGCGACGAACTGGTTCTCCGGCCGCTCTCCGAACGTGCTCTACCTGCACGACCGCGTGACCCGCACGACGCGCCCCGTCTGCGAGGACGCCTTCGGCAACCCCGCGGATCACATCAGCGCCTACGGCGTGATCTCCGGCGATGGGCGCGTCGTGGCGTTCGATAGCTTCGCGACGAACCTCGTGCCCGACGACACCAACCGCGAGACCGACTTATTCGTGCGCGACGTGGAGTGCCCGTCGATCGCCGGCGCCTACGAGCGCGGCTGCACCGGCTCGAACGGTCGGATCCCGCTGGTCTACCTCGCGGGCTGCCCGAGCGCGGGACGCGACATCGCGCTCGGCGTGAAGGGCACGCTGCCGAACGCCGCGACGGCGGTGATCTTCGGCGCGCAGCGCGGGAGCTTCCCGCTCGATCCGAACGGCTGCACCGTGCTCGTGGATGCGTTCTTCCTGAACTCGACGCTGCTCCTGCCGACCGATGCGGAGGGCAACGCTCACTTGCCGCTGCGCCTTCCTGCGTTGCCCGGACTGCGCGGCGACTTCACGTTGCAGGCGCTGGTCTTCGATCCGGGCACGGCGAGCGGGCTCGCGACGACGCGGGGGATCGATGTGCGGATGCGTTGAGGATCGCTGCCGATCAAATCGGGGTCTGACCCCAAACTGATCGGCCCCTATGGGATCGGCGGCGAGGTGTCGCGTGCTTCGCCGCTCAGCCGGCACCCGTGAAGTGCGATCCCGTTGCACCTTCGCTCCCTGGGCATAGGCCGATCACCCGCCCTCTTCGTTCGCCCGCCCGGCCGCGCGCGCGAGCGCGAGCTGTCCCCACGCCGCCGCGAGCGCTGCTTCCACGCGCAGCGGATGCGGGCCGAGCGAGCAGCGCGCGAAGCCGCGTTGGGTGAGCTGCTCCAGCTCGTACTCGATCCAGCCGCCTTCGGGGCCGAGCGCTAGTGTCAGCGGCTCGTCGGCGAGCGCGCGGCTCGGGCCGAGCTGCTCGTCGGGGTGGGCCAAGAAGCGCGCGCCGGGCGTCGCCCAGGCTTCCAGCTCGTCCTCGACGAAGGGGCGGAAGAGCGGGAAGAGCCGGACCTCCGGGAGATGCGTGCGGCGGCCTTGCTCGAGTCCGAGGAGGAGCTGCTCGCGGAGCACCTCGGCGCGCAGCGCCTGCGCGCCGAGGTGGCTCTTCTCGACGCGCCAGGAGCGCACGAGCGCGATCTTGCCGAAGCCCATCGCCGCGGCGTCCTCCAGCACGCGCTTCAAGACCTTCGGGCGCGGCACGGCGAGGAGCAGCGCGTCGCGCGGCACGGGCGGCGCCTCACCCTCGAAGCGGGCGCGCACCCGCACGCTGCTCGCGTCCTCGCGCAGCACCTCGGCCTCACCCAACGGTCCGCCGAGGAGCCCCGCGCGCACGACGCTGCCGACCTGCACGCGCAGCACCGCGCGGAGATGGAGGGCCCGGCGATCTCGGAGCTCGACCTCGTCGGTATCGGAGAGCTCTTCGGGGCGAAGGAGGAGGAGGTTCATCGCGGTTTCGCGGGGTGCTGGCCCGAAGCTACCAAGCCCGCTAGCATCGCGCCTTCCGCAGCCGCGCTTCGCGGCGCTCTCCCCTCCCTCGCGATCGCCGAGGTCTCCGCGCGTGTCCCTCCTCCTCTCCGCTCTCTGCCTCACCCTGATTCAGGACCCCATGCCGACGCAGGACCCGCCGATCCCGGCCGACACGATTCCTGCCGATACGGTGATCCAGACCACCGCTTCCGGCCTCAAGTACTCGGTGCTGAACGCCGGCGAAGCGGGCGGCAGTCGGCCGAGCCTGGGCTCGAGCGTGAAGGTCCACTACACGGGCTGGCTCACCGACGGCAAGGTCTTCGATTCGAGCCGCAAGGGCGGCATGCCCGCGGAGTTCCGCCTCGGCCAAGTGATCGAGGGCTGGAACGAAGGGGTCGCGCTGATGACCAAGGGCGCGCGCTTCAAGTTCACCATCCCGTACGAGCTCGCGTACGGCGAGGCGGGCAGCCCGCCCGTGATCCCGCCGAAGGCGACGCTGATCTTCGATGTCGAGCTGCTCGAGTTCACGCCGGCGCCGGTGCTGCCGACCTTCCAGAAGCTCGATGACGCGAAGGCGCAGAAGACCGAGTCGGGCCTGCGCTATCAGGTCGTCAGCGAAGGCGAGGGCAATCCGCCGAGCGAGCAGGAAGAGTGGTCGATGTCCTATGCGTACTGGGACACGAACGGCACGCTCATCGAGTGCGATGCGCTCTCGGGCCAGAAGATCGAGGCCTCGTGCGCGGCGATGCGCTTCGAGTTCCTCAAGAAGGGACCGCTGCTGATGAAGCCGGGCTCGGTCTGCCTCTTCGAGGTCCCGCCGGCGCAGCTCTTCGGCGAGCGCGCGATGGGCAAGCTCGCGGCGAACTCGACCACGATCTGGCGCTTGGAGCTCCACCAGGTCTTCCGCCCGCTGCCGGTCCCGGCGTACACGGCGGTCGATCCGGCGCAGACGACGACCACCGCGAGCGGCCTCAAGATCCAGATCCTGAAGGAAGGCCGCCCGGACGGTAAGAAGGCCAAGATGGGCGAGCAGGTGACCTGCCACTACGCCGGCTGGCTCACCGACGGCTCGCTCTTCGATTCCTCGCTCGGCCGCGGTCGTCCCTCGTCGTTCCGTCTGGGCCAGGTGATCCCGGGCTGGAACGAAGGCCTGCAGCTCGTGAGCGAAGGCGCCAAGGTCCGCCTGCACATCCCGTGGAACCTGGCCTACGGCGAGTTCGGCAAGCCGCCGAAGATCCCGGCGAAGGCCGATCTCGTGTTCGAGATCGAGCTGATCTCGGTCGACGGCTAGCCCGTCCGAATCGAGGTCAAGGCACGAGCTCGATCGGATGCTTCACCGGGATCGCGAGCCCCGCGGCCGCTAGCCCGTTCCGGAGCTGCATCAAGCAGCCCGGGTTGCCCGTGACCACGACGTCGGGCTGCACCTTCGCGATCGCGGCGATCTTGGGCGAGAGGATCGCGTTCGCGAGGGCCGGCTGCACGAGGTTGTAGATGCCGGCGGCGCCGCAGCAGGACTCTTGGCCTTCGAAGGGGAGGAGCTCGACGCCGGGGATCGCGCGCAGGAGCTGCTTCGGGGCGGCCGAGATCTTCTGCGCGTGGATCAGGTGGCAGGGCTCGTCGTAGGCGACGCGCAGCTTTCGCCCCGGAGCGATGGGGCGGAGGCCGCGCTCGACCAAGAACTCGCTGACGTCGCGCACGAGTGTCGCGAAGCGCTGGGCTTCCTCGCCCTCGAGCTGATGCGGGTACTCCTTCATGGCCGCGCCGCAGCCGGCGGAGTTGTTGACGATCGCGTCGAGCGGCTCGCGGAGGAACGCGCGCAAGTTCGCTCGCGCGAGCTCCTTCCCTTCGTCCGCGTGGCCGAAGTGGAAGTGCAGCGCGCCGCAGCAGCCTTGGCTCGACGGCACGACGACGTCGAAGCCCTGTTCGTTCAGCACGCGGATCGTCGCGCGGTGGACCTCGGGCATCAGCGGATGCATGACGCAGCCGGTGAGGAAGCCCACCGTCGCTCTTCGCTCGCCGTGCGCGGGATAGCGCTCGAGCAAGGGGCCGCGCTCGCGACGAGACGGGATCGCGGGCAGCAGCGCTTCGCGCGCGGCGAGCTGCGGTGCCATCCGACGGAGCAAGCCGCTCTTCCGCACGAGCGTCTGCACGCCGCTGCGTTGGTAGAGACGCAGCGCGCCGAGCAGCGCGCCGAGCACCCGCCGCTTCGGCAGCACGTGGCGGAACGCGATTCTCTCCACGAAGCCGGCGAGGCCGCGCGGCGGGACGCGCTTCTTCTCTTCGTCGCGCGCGAACTCCATCAGCTCGCCGAAGCGAACGCCCGAGGGACACGCCGTCTCGCAGTTGCGGCAGACCAAGCACTCGTCGAGCGCCTGCGTGTAGCTGGCATCGGGCTCGAGGCGGCCTTCGGCCACGGCGCGCATGAGGTAGATGCGTCCGCGCGGAGAGGCGTTCTCGCGGCCCGTCACCTGATACGTGGGGCAGGACGAGAGGCAGAGGCCGCAGTGGATGCAGTCGAGGGAGCGCGTCCAGTGCGCGAGCTGCTCGCGTGTCGCGACGCGCGCGCCTTCCGGCGGACGAGGCGCTTCTCCGCAGGCGGTCGCGGGGCGGGCGTTGGCCATCGAATCGCTCATGCGCGCTCCTCGCTCGGCGAGGTCGCGGGGAAGAGCCTGCGGCTTCGTCGAGCTCCGGCCACGCGCCGGGGCTCAGCAAGCCTTGCGGGTCGAACGCTGCGCGCACGCGGCGCATCGCCGCGAGGCCGCCGCAGGGGGGACGCAGCGCGAGGAATCGCGGTGCGCGCAGTTCCTCGTGAAGCGTGCTCGGCGCGGATTCCAGGTGGACGCGCGCTTCGGTCGTGAGCGGCAGGCTCGCCAACGCGTCGAGCAGCGCGGCGAAGCGCTCGCGCGAAGGTGCCTCGGCGAAGCAGGCGCGCAGGCGCGCGCCGGCTCGATCGGCGTGCCTGCGCGCACGAGTATCGCAGCCGCTGCGCTCGAGAGCGTGCGCCAAGAGCTGTTCCACCTTCGGCGCTTGCGAGGGCCGGCCCGCGAGCGCGAGCACGAGCCCCGGCGCTCCGGCGTCTCGCGCGTCCGCTACACCGAGCGCGCGTCGCGGCGCGCGGTCGAACGCGTGCGCGCGCGCCGCGAGCTCGCCTTCGACGCGCTGCGCGCGACCGCCGAGCGCGCTCGCGGCGGAGAGAGCGCGCTCCGCATGCGCGGCGACGACGCGCTCCGTGCCGCGCCAGCTCGCAAGCACGAGCCAGCGCGCGTCGCTGAGCTCCGCAGGCAAGTCACCGAGAGCCGCTTTCGCGGCTTCGGCATCGAGGGCATCGAGCTGCGCGGGCTGCGGATCGCGCCAGCGGAGGCAGAGCGCGTGCGCCTCCTCGAAGCTCGCGCACGCGGCCGCGACGATCGCGCGCGCCGGCGCGCGCGGATGCACGCGCAGCGCGACCTCCACCAGCACCGCGAGCGTCCCGCGCGAGCCGACGAAGAGCTTCTCCAAGTCGTAGCCGGTGACGTTCTTCACCACGCGGCCGCCGGAGCGCGTGAGCGTGCCGTCGACCTGCGCGACGCGTGTACCGAGCACTTGGTCGCGCAGCGCGCGGCCGACGGCGCCGGCGCGCGTCGGGAAGTCGGCCGCGAGCAGGCCGCCGATCGTCGCGCGCTCGGGATCCTCGGCGTCGAGGGCGAGCTCGTGCTCGTTCTCCGCCAGCACGCGCTCGAGCTCGGCGACCCTGCAGCCGGCCTCGACGACGATCGTGAGATCGCCGGGGTCATACGCCAGGACCCTCGAGAGCCCGCGGAGCTCGAGCGCCGCGGCGCGCGCGTGCACCGCGGGCTGCGCGGCGAAGTGCGTGCCGCCGCCGCGCGCGACGATCGGGAGCTGCTGCGCTGCCGCGTCGCGGAGGTGCGCCGCCACTTCCTCCGCGCTCCGCGGCGCGAGCCGGCTCGCGGTGCTCATCGAGCCCCTCGCTCGCCGCTCGGGCGCGCGGAGCGGAGCTCCAAGCACGCGTGCACCGGCAGGACCTTCTCGGGGTTCGCGAGCCGCAGCGGGTCGAAGGCCTCGCGCACGCGGCAGAAGGTGGCGAGGTCTTCCGGCGAGTAGAGGAGCGGCATGAAGTCGCGCTTCTCGAGGCCGATGCCGTGCTCGCCGGAGAGCGAGCCGCCGACGGAGATGCAGAGCTCGAAGATCTCGCGACCGGCTTCGTGCACGCGCTCGACTTCCTCCGCGCGCGTGCCGTCGTAGGCGATGTTCGGATGCAGATTGCCTTCGCCGGCGTGGAACACGTTCGCGAGCCGGAGCCCGTGCTTGTCGCAGATCTCGCCGATGCCGCGCACGACCTCGGGCAATCTCGTGCGCGGAACGACGGCGTCCTGCACGTAGAGGTCGGGGGCGACGCGGCCCATCGCGCCGAACGCGCCCTTCCGGCCCTTCCAGAGCTTCATCCGCTGCTCCTCGTCGGCCGCGCGCTGCAGCAGGATCGAGTGGTTCGCGCGCGCGATCGCCTCGACGCGCTCGGCGTCCTCCGCGGTCTCGACCGCGGGACCGTCGAGCTCGACCAGCAGCACCGCACCCGCGTTCCGCGGATAGCCCGCGCGGAAGACGCTCGACTCGACCGCATCGATCGTGCGCTGATCCAAGATCTCGATCGCCGAGGCCTGCACGCCGCGCGCGATGAGATCCGAGACCGCGCGGCAGGCGGCGTCGAGGGTCTCGAACGCGGCGAGCAAGGTCACCACCGACTCGGGCTGCGGGCAGAGCCGCACGGTGAGCTCGGTCGCGACGCCGAGCGTGCCCTCGCTGCCGATGAAGAGCCCGCGCAGGTCGTAGCCGGCGCTCCCGCCGAACGGATCGCCGAGCGTCTCGCGCGTGCCGTCGGGCAGCACGACCTCGAGTGCCAGCACGTGCCGCGTCGTGTTGCCGTACTTCAAGCAGTGCGGTCCGCCGGAGTTCTCCGCGGCGTTGCCGCCGAGCGTGCACGCGGTCTGGCTCGAGGGATCGGGCGCGTAGAAAAGACCGTAGGGCTTCACCGCCTTCGTGAGCTCGGCGTTCACGACGCCGACCTCCACGCGCGCGAAGCGATCGACGGGGTCGATCTCGAGGATGCTCTTCATCCGCGAGAGCTCGATCAGCACGGCCCCGCGCTGCGCGATGGCGCCGCCCGAGAGCCCGGTGCCCGCCCCGCGCGCGACGAAGGGAGTTCGCTCGCGATGGAGCAGATGCAGGATGGCCTGCACGTCCTCGGTGGAATGCGGGAGCACGGCGCAGCGCGGGGCGCTCTTGAACTGCGTCAGGCCATCGCACTCGTAGACGAGCAGCTCGCTTCGCGTCGCGAGCACGCGCTGTGGACCGAGCAGCTCCTGCAAGGCGCGGACGAGCGGATCGCTCACGAGCCCTGCTCCCAGACGTCGAACGCGTGGCGCAGGCGGCGGCCGGACTCGAGGAAGCGGCGGAAGCCGTGGTGGTAGGGCGCGGTGAAGCGCGCGTGCGCTTCCTGCAGCGGGAACCAGCGCGCGTCGAGGACCTCGGCCCCCGCGCGCGCGACACCGCTCTCCGGTGCCTCGCAGACGAAGAAGAACGAGCGCCAGACCCCGAGGCGCCGGCCCTTCGAGCGGCGCTCGCCCTCCGACACGAAGAGCAGCTCGCCCACCGCGACGTCGAGCGAGACCTCCTCCTTCATCTCGCGCACCAGCGCCTCGATCAGCGTCTCGCCGAGCTCGACGCCGCCGCCGGGGAGGTCCCAGGTCTGCGTGTCGCGCCCGTCGATGCGCCTCTCGTTCGCGACGAGGAGCAGCTCGCCCCGGCGCTCGAGCACGCCGAAGACGCCGAGGAAGGCGGTGGTGGAGAGCGGTTCTTCGGCGGTCATCGCGGGGCGGCAGCGGGGCTCGGCGTGGCGTGGGGCGAGAGGCGCAGGTTAAGTTCTGCGCCGTGTCGAAGTCGGTCGAAGACTCCTCGGGAGCGGCGCGCGAGGCGCCTAGGGTAGCGGCCGGCGGCGCGCCGAGCACGGGGCAGCTGACGGAGGCCGAGCGGAAGCGCGGCCGCATCGTGCTGGGCGAGGGCGGGCTCTGGAGCTTCCTCGGGCCGCTGGCCTGGATCGTCGCCGGTCTCCTGATCGGCGATCTCTTCCCCCGCGGGCTCATGTGGGGCGAGGGACAGGACTGGCTGCCGCTGCTGCGCGCGACCTTCCTCCTCGTCGGCGTCGGCACGCTGCTCGTGGAGGCCGCGCACTTCGAACGCTGGATCTTCGACCTCGACGCTCGTACGTTGACGTGGCGCCACGGGCTCATCGATCTGCGACCGCGGACGGTCGCGTTCCAGTCGCTGGACCGCGTGAGGATCGTGCTCGAAGAGCGCGGTCCGGAGGACTACCTCGTGGCCGTGCACGTGCGTCCCGAGGAAGAGACCCTGGCCGAGGCGCTCTCGTGCGGGCGAGGTCTGCCCGAGGAAGCGCGGGCACGAGCCGAGCGCATGCAGCGCTTGCTCGACGAAGTGCGCCGCCGTGCGGCGAGTGCCGCGCGCTGAAGGGCGCGCGAGCGGGATCCAGTCAGGAGCGATCGTGGGCGGAATGGGTAGGCAGCGGAGGAGCGGCGCGCGATGGAGCGCGTTCGGTGCGCTCCTCGCTCTGATCTTCCTCGCGAGCTGCGAGGGCTCGGGAAGCGATGTCGGGCCGCGCTTCGAGGACGCGGATCGACGGATCCTCGTCGGCACGGTGCTCGATCGCCGCGGCGAGCCCCTGCGCGCCGTGCGGGTGCAGATCGGCACCGCGGTCGGCGCCACGGATGCGAGCGGGCGCTTCCGCGTCGTCGGACCCCCGCGCGGCAAGGCGGTGCTCTCGGTCGATGGTGAGCTCGCGACCGCGCCCGACGGGCGCTTCGGCTTCGGCGCGCTCGCGCAAGAGCTCGATTTCGCCGGCTCGCGCGACGAGATCGATCGTTCCTTCGTGCTCCCCGCGCGCCTCGAGAGCGCGACGGCCGAGCTGCCGCTGGCGACACCGCTGGCGCCTGGGACCGAGCTCGTCGATCCGCTCACGGGCGCGCGGCTCCTCCTCGGCGGAGCCACGCTGCGCTGGAGCGGCGGTGGCGCGGCGCCGGCGCAGGTCGAGCTCGGCTTCGCGACCCTCGAGCCGGACGATGCACTCGCGCCGCCCACCGGGGCCGAAGTCCTGCAGAACGGCGCCGCGGCCTGGATCGGACCGCCCGGAGTCGCTCTGGAAGGCGCGGTGCTCCTGCTCCCGGATCCGCTGCGCTTCGATGCCGCGGCCGAGCCGCTGCGCGCCCTCGGCTTGCGCTCCGTGGACGGGCTCTTCGAGGAGCTCGGTCCGGCGAGCCTCGAAGCGGGCTCCGTGCGCTTCGCGCCGACGCGCTGCGAGACGGGGCTGCTCTACGCGGTGCGCGCGCTGGCGCCGGCGCAGACGACCGCCATCGAAGGACAGGTCCTCGACCCGGACGGCTCGCAAGTGGGACTGGCTACGCTCAACGTGGGCGCGCGCGACGCCAAGGCGAAGAGCAACGGGAGCTTCTCTGCGACCTCGATCCCGGCGGTGGATGGAACCGGCGCACCCCTCGCGCTCGAGCTGCGCCTCGAGGCGCCTCAGGGCTGGAGCAGCGCGGGCGCGCGGATCGGGTTCACGGCGCAGCCGGGAGCGACCATCGACCTCGGCGACCTCGAGCTCGACAGCACGCGCGTCGCCGACTTCCGCGGCCTCGTCGTACGCCGCGGCCTGGAAGATGTCGGACGCCGCGTCACCATCGGCAACCTTCGCTCGGGCAAGCGCTCGGCGTGGAGCGACGAAGAGGGCAAGGTCTCGATCTTCGATCTGCCGACGGGCTCGCGCACGGGCTTCGACGCGCACCTGCGCGAGCGCGTGAACGAGAACAAGACCTTCGCCGACGCGCGCTTCTTCAGCGTGAGCAGCAGCTCGGGCTATCGCGAGTCGCGCCTCTTCCTCGATGAGCAGAGCTTGCAGCGCACGCGGCTGCAGGGCTCTGCGCTCTTCCAGGTCTACGTGCGCGGCACCGTCGCGCCGATCGAGCGCGCGTACTGCATGATCGGGCTCGACGGCGAGAAGAAGGGCCGTCGCCGCAGCTCGAGCGATGGGGGCACCGCCAGCTTCAGCAACGCGGGCAACGGCTTCGGCATCTATACCGCTGGGCTGCAGACCGACGCGCGCTCGCAGGACGGCGTGCACGATCGCTTGCTCGTGATCTCGTACCACACCTACTACGGCGTCGATTCGCGTCGCGCGCAGATGCAGATCGCCACGGCCATCGATCCCGGAGAGCGGCCGCGCGGAGCGCCCTACGGAGTCGTGAGGGCCGATGTGCTCGGCCTCACCGATCCGCTCGCGACGCCGCCCTCGAACCTGGCCTACAGCGCGCGCGGGCGCGCGCAGCGCCGCGCGACCCGCGGCGAGATCGCCGCCGAGCTCTTCCAGCTCGAGGTCGACGAGCCCATCGCCGCCAACGATCGTCCCGCGCTCCTGGACCGAGCGAGCTTCGCGGATCCCGAGCTCGTGCTCTCGCTGCCGCTCGAGCCGGCGTATGCGTTCGCGGTCGAGCGCGACGGCGACGCCGCGGGACGCGGGCCGATCACCAAGGTCGGACTCATCGGAACCCTCGAGGTCGAGGGCGGCGCCGCGGTCTCGCGCGCGATCGCGATGCAGCCGGGGGTGCCCGCGGCGCGCACGCTCGTGCTGAACGACTGCGATCCCGTGGTCCTGTCGATCGGGCCGCGCGTGCAGTTCGGCTGGGAGCTCGGCGACGACGACGCCGTGCTGGTCGGCTCGGTCGACGACGCGGTGTGGGATCCGCTCGCGCGGCGCCTCGATCTCGCGCCGCCGCTCGCGCCGCCGCCCTTCGCGGGCGAGGCCTTCGTGCACGTGCGCTTCGACGGCGTCGACGCGGGCGGCTCGATCGAGCAGCAAGCGGTCGTGCCCGCGGGCGTCGGCACGCTGGGCTTCGATCTCGTCATCGTGCCGCGCCTCGTCGCTCCCGCGCCGGGGGGCGAGCTCGATCCGGAGGTCGGTCTGAGCTTCACCGCGGATCCGCGCTCCAACGCCACGCGCGTCATCCTGCGCCGCGAGACCATCGTGAAGGTCGACGGCGAGCGCTTCCTCGCGCGCTTCGAGTGGGTCGTCGACATCGCGCCCGGCGTGCAGGAGATCGTCTTCCCGACGCTCCCGCAGGTGAACGTCGGTGGCCGGCCCGTCCCGCAGTTCTTCTCGCCGGGGATCTACGAAGTGGAGATCCTCAGCTGGCGCGCCGAGAACCTCGACTTCAACGACTGGGCCGCGCATCGCGCGATCCTGGAGGAGAGCGAGGGAGTTCCGCTCGCAGTGTCGCGCTATCGCACGAGCGTCGTCGTGCGCTGAGCGCGCGCAGCGCTCCGTGCTTCAGCGCTGCGGAGCGGCGAAGGGCAGCTCGCGGAGCGTCCCGCGCGCGCCGTTCCCGAGCTCGAGCTCGGATCCTTCGCGCCAGGCCTTCTTGGCGACGAGCACGAGCGCGCGCTGGCACCCGGCTTCTTCGTCGCGCACGCACGAGCCGCTGCGTCCTACGTTCTCGCCCGCGCGGAGGAGCGGCGTGCCGGGAGCGGGCACGGGTGCTTCCAGCGCGAGCTCGAGACCGAAGAGGCGCCGCGGCGGTCCGCCGTAGGTGTCCATCCGCGCGACGGTCTCCTGACCGGGATAGCAGCCCTTGTCGAGGTCGAACGCGTAGCTGAGCCCGGCTTCGGCGGGGCGCACGCCGTCGGCGAGATCCGCGCCGTAGCTCGGGATGCCGTCGCGGAGGCGCAGCAGAGCGAGCCGAGCGTCCGAGCGCGCTCCGAGACCGGCGGACTCGAGCGCGGTCGCCAGCGGCGCGAGCTCGTCTCGCGTCGCAAGCACGAGGAAGCGCGGCGTGCGGCCGCGTCCATCGCGCACGACCCGCACCGGCACGCCGCCGATGCGGCCCTCGACCTGCGCGCCCGTCCGCGCGGGGAGCTCCGCGCCGAGGAGCCGCTGCAGCGCCGCGTCGACACCTTCGCCCGCGAGCTCGAGCGCGGCGCGAGCGTCGTCGTCGCGGAGCTCGACGCGCTCCGCGAAGAGGAAGAACTCGAGCTTCGCTCTCCACGCATCGCGTTGCCCTTCGTCCGACCAGAGGGCGAAGCGCTGCTCGTCTTCGCAGAGCAGCAGCCCGAGCGCCTGGATGCGCCCGCGATCGTCGAGCACGAGGTTCCACGCGCCGTCGCCGGGATGGAGCTTCCGCACGTCGTTCGAGAGCACGCGATGGAGCCAGAGCCGCGCGTCCTCGCCGCGGAGCTCCAGAGCGCGCCAGCGCCCCAGCGCTGCGCTGCGCGTCGCGTTCCCCTGCTCGCTCATCGGCTTGGCTCCGCCCCTCAGCGGCGACCCGGCGCGGGCGCGTTCTCGAGGATCCAGCGCGCGGCCTCCGCGAGATCCGCGCAGCGCGCGATGGGGTGGACCGCCGGGGAGGCGCTCGCGAGCTCCTCTTCGCGCGCGCGGCCGCTGCGCACCCAGAGGGCGCGCAGGCCCGCGGCCTCGGCGGCCTGCAGGTCGCGCACCGCGTCGCCCACCGCGAAGCTGCGCCCGAGATCGACGCGGTAGTCCTGCGCCGCGTCGAGGAAGAGGCCGGGCAGCGGCTTTCGACAGCGGCACGAGAAGGTGTAGATCTCGTCGTTGCCCTCGGTCGGATGATGCGGGCAGTAGTAGTAGTCGGTGAGCTGCACGCCCTGCGCTTCCAGCAGCTCGTCGAGATGCTCGTGGATGCCGCAGAGCTGCTCCTCGCTGAGCTTGCCGCGCGCGACGCCGGACTGATTCGTCACGACGATCAGCAAGTAGCCGGCATCCTGCAGCGCCTTCAGCGCGCTCGCCGCGCCGGGCAGCAGATGGAGGTCTTCGGGGCGCGTGACGAAGTCGAGGTCTTCGTTCACGGTCCCGTCGCGATCGAGGAAGACGGCCGGGCGATTCACGGGGCGTGTGGGGGCGAGGGAAGGGGGAGAGAGTACGCGAGAGAGCGCGATGGGCACCATGGGGCGCGCCCCGCACTCCGAGGATCGAAGGTGGCGGTGGCTTCGCGGCGCGGTCGCCCCTCTGCGCCTCTCGGTCCACGCTGCTGGTCGCGCCGCGCGAGTGGCTCCGTCGTCCGCGTTCGGCGCGGGAGGCTCGGCGCCCGCGCGAGCGCTTCTAGCTCCTCGAGCCGGAAAGCTATTCCCTGCTCGATCCGCCGGGCTGCGCCGACAAATACGGCATCTCCTCCTTCTATGCGCGGGGGGCTCCGCCGGGTGTCCGGCGGGGCCCCCTTTTCCTTTTCCGGCGCGATCGTCATACGAAGGCGCAAACGAGGCAGGCAAGGAAGCCGCAATCGGGAGAACGGTGCGCAAAGCGTTCCGCCCGCTCGAGGTCGGCGGCCTCCGCGCGCGATAAGGGAGCATCTCCTCCTTCTATGCGCGGGGGGGGGCCTCGGCCGCGTCGGCCGGGGCCCCCCCTTTTCCATCTCCGGGCCGCCGCGTCGGAGACGGCGCGGGCCCGGATCGCTCGCGCGGCTGCCTTGGCCGCCTGTGGAAGACGTCACGCGGGCTCGCCAACGCGCCTCGGTCGCCTCGTCTTCGTTGCCGGAACCTGGCGGAAGCACCCGCTTCCGCGCCGCTTCCCGCGCTTCGGCGGGACGCCCGATGCCTCGTTTCCAGCCTCGAAGCCCTCTTCGACAGGCTGCTAGGATGCCGCCGCGGTCCGCGGTGGGGCCGCGAGGTGCGGCGAGCGAGCATGGCGGGAACGGCGAGCGCGAACGGCGTGACGGGTGGCGGCTTCGAGCCCGCGCTGGAGGCTCGCCTCGCCTCCGAGCAGCGCAGCTTGCGCCGCGAAGCGCTGCTGCTCGGCGCGCTGCTGGCGTTCAGCGGCATCGGCTGGCTGCTGCTCCGCGACGGCTGGGGTGCGCTCTGGCCGCTGCGCCTCGAGCTCGGGGGCGCGCTCGCGCTCTCGCTCGCGCCGGCGCTCGCCGCCGTTCTGCTCGGCCGCCGGTGGCCTCCGCGCGCGCGGCGGATCGCGCGCCTCGACGAGGAGCTCGAAGCGCGCGGCGCGCTGGTCGCGGCCGCGGAGCTGCCCGCGGCTGGGATCGCGCCGATCGGCGGGTTGCTGCGACGCGGCTTCGCTCGGCGCCTCGCCGCGCCTCTGCCCGCGAGCGCGCAGCAGGCTCGTAGCGCGCGGCGCCGCACGCGGCTCCTCCGCTGGGCGCTCGTGGCGCTCCTGGTTTGGCTCTGGCTGTGGCTCGCGCGCACCTTGCTCGGCCCGGGCGGTCCGGCGCCGCGAGGCATGGAGGGCGAGCTCAGCGGATCGCGCTCGGCGGCGAGCGGCGCCGGGCCCGCGAGCGCGGGAGAGCCGCAGAGCGCCGAGGGCGGTGCGGGGGCGAAGCCGCCCGAGGAGCCGGCGAGCTCCGAGGATCCGGATCCACGCGACGAGCCGGAGACGCCTCGCGGCGGGACGCCCGAGCCGCCCCCCCCGGAGCCCGAGCGGCGGCTCGAGGACTTCTTCGTGCGCCTGCAGGAGCAGGCGGGGGGCGCTTCGTCGCGCGAGCTCTGGGTGGTCCCGCTCGCTCCCGCGGAGGGCGGCGCGGAGCCGTCGTCGGCGGGTGCCGGCGGGCGGAGCGAGTCCGGCGCGAGCGCGAAGCGTCCGCAGCTCGCCGGCGCGGATCTCGAGGAGCTGAAGCGCGCCGTCGAGCGCGCGGCCTTGCCCGCGACGCTCGGCGAGCGCGAGCGCCTCTGGGTGGAGCGCTACTACGCCGCGCTGCGGAAGCTGCCGTGAGCGAGCTCGAGCCCGCGACCTCGCGCACGCCGAACGCGCTCCTCGCTCTGCCGAGCAGCGAAGCGCGACGCCGCGTGCAATGGCTCGTGCGCGCCGCGCGGCGCTTGCCGCTCGCCGCGCACGATCCGCGTCCTTCGCGCCGGCGACCGCTGCAGGAGGGCGGGCTCTTCCGCGAGCACCGCGCGTACGTCGCGGGCGACGAAGCGCGCAGCGTCGATTGGCACGTCTACGCGCGCCGCCGCGAGCTGGTGGTGAAGCGCACCGAGCCCGACGAGCGCGCGCGCTTCGGCCTCGTGCTCGACCTCTCGAGCTCGGTCGCGACGAGCGGTGAGGAGCGCACGCATCTGCATCGACTGCTCGCGCTCGCGCTGGGCAGCGTGGCGCTCGCGCAGGGGCACGGCGTCGTCCTCTTCGCCCTCGGCCCGCAAGGCGTCGAGACGCAGGCCTTCGAGGATGCCGCGGCTCTCGAGCTCTTCGCGCGGGCTTGCGCGAGCGCCCCGAGCGGCGGGCGCGGCTCGCTCGCCGATATCGCCAGGGCGAGCGAGCGCCTGTCGCGTCGACCGAAGTCGTGGATCGCGATCAGCGACTTCCATCCCTTGGACGAGCTCGAGCGCTTCCTCGAAGGCGCCTCGCGCGGCGCCTGCCGGCTCGTGCATCCGACCGCGAAGCGCGACTTCGCTCCGCTGCGCCGCGGCTTGCGCCGCATCGCCGACGCCGAGCGCGGCGGCGCGCGCTGGGTGCTGGTCACGCGCGGAGTCGCGGCGCGCTACGCGGAGCTCGTGCGCGCCCATCGCGAGCGCCTTTCGCGGATCGCACGCGAGCGCGGCGCGGCCGCGTTCGAGGTCGACGAGGGCGAGCCGTTCGAGCTGGCGGCCGCGCGCATCCTGCGCGGCGCCGTGCATCGAGGAGGCTCCGCGTGAGCGTCCTCGGCTGGGCCGCGGGTGAACTCGTGCTCGAGCGCCCTGCGTTCGCCTGGGCGGCGCTCGCGTTGCTCGGCGCGCTGATCGTGCTCGCGCTCGCGCGGCGTCCGCGCGCGATCGGCGTCGCGAGCGCCGGGCTCTGGGAGCAGGCGTTGGTCGGCTCGCTCGCGAATCGCTCGCTGCCGCTCCTGCGCACGCTGCGCGCGCTGCTCGCGGCCGCGGCGCTCTTGCTCGCGGGCGTGCTCGCCGCGGGTCCGCACGAGCGCATGCAGGGGCCCGTGCCGTGGATGCTCATCCTCGATGCGAGCCCTTCGATGAGCGCGCGCGAGGCCGACGGCCGAACGCGACTCGAGCTCGCCGCCGAGGCCGCGGCACGCTTCGCCGAGAGCTTGCCTGCGCGCGATCGAGTGGAGCTGCTCCTCGCCGCGGATCCGCCTCGGCTCCTCTGCGCTCCGGGCTCTCCGCGCTCCGCCGTGCTCGCGGCGCTGCGCACGCTGGAGGTCGAAGCGCCGCTGGCCGATCTCGCGGGCGCCTTCGAGATCGCCGCTCGCGCGGCGTGCCATCCCGTCGTGTTCGGCGATGGCGCCGGAGAGCGCGGCGCGCTCCCTCGACCCGCGCGCGCGCGCTTCTGCGGCGTGGGGGAGGCGACGGCCAATCGCGGCTTCACGTCCTTCGAGCTCGAGGCCGAATGGCCCGCCGCGCCGACGATCCGCTGGACCTTGGAAGCGAGCGGCGGCGCGAGCGCACCCGCGCAGCTCGAGCTCCTCGATCCGCGCGGGCGCGCGACGAGCGTCGCGCACGACGCGAGCACGGGCAGTGGTCGCGCGGAGCTGCCGCACTGGGGAGGCGGCATCTGGACCCTGCGCTGCGTTCCGCCCGACGCGCTCGCCTACGACGATGCGCTGCGCTTCCACCTCGATGGCCTCACGCCGCGCGCGATCGCGCTGCGCCCGCGAGCCGATCGCGCCGTGCATCCTGCGCTCGCGGTGGCGTTCGAGCTCGCGGCGCAGACCTTCGAGGTCCCGCTGCGCTGGCTCGCTGCCGACGAAGCGCCGCGCGCGGACGAGATCCTCGTGCAGGACGGCGGCGTCGTGCGCGAGGCAGAGCTACCCGCGGTGGGCGCGCTGCTCTTCGGCGCGCAGCTCGGCGCGCGCGTCCTCGACGATGCGAGCTCCTCCGTCGCCGATCGCCCCGCGGCGAGCGTCGTGCGCGTCGAGAGCGAGCGAGCCGCCCTGCGCGGTCTGCCTCTCGATCGACTGCGCGTGCGCCGCGCGACGCTGCGCGTCGCTCCCGAAGCCGAGGCCGAGACCTGGATCGCCGGTCCCGACCGCCCGCTGCTCTATGCGCTGCGCCTCGGAGCGACGCGCGTGCTCGGGACCACCTTCGATCTGCGCGAGAGCAACGCCCCCGCGGAGCCGAGCTTCGCGGTGCTCGTGCATCGCCTGGTGCTCGAGCTCGCCCAGCCCGAGCAACCTCGGCCGCCGCTCTTCGAAGCGGGCGCCAAGGCGGGACCGTGGATGCGCTCGGCGACCGATCCCGTGGCGGGCGGCGTGCTGCGCGAGACCTGGCCTGCGCCGGCGCTGGAGCTGCCCGCGCAGCTCCCGCGCGAAGGCGAGCACGAGCTCCGCGGCGCCGCGATCCCGATCGAGCTGCTCGATGCGCAGGCGAGCCGCATCGCGCCGGGGTGGGCCCCGGGGTGGGCCGGGGAGGAGCCGGAGCGGCCTTCCGAGTCGCAGCCGCTCGGGGCGATCGTGGCGGCGTGGATGTTCGCCGTGCTGCTGCTGCGGGCCGCGATCGATCTGCTGGTCGCGGCCTGAGTCGGCCGCTCGCCGAGCCAGCTGCTCGCAATGCAACTTCCAAGCGCAGGCGGCGAAGTCGTGCCGCGAAGTGAAGATCCGGTGCGATCGCGAGGCTGCCCTCTTCTGCGATCGCCCGATGCCCGTTAGGCTCGGTGACTGGCTCGCTCTCCTCGTCCGGCGAGCCCGTCCCCGCTCCGTCGCCGCGGCGCGCCGCCGCGCGTCCCCAGGATCCCGTGAGCTCTGCGCTTCCGTCCAGTGCTGCCGCCACGGCCGAAGCCAACTGGCTCGTGCCGCGAGACTTCCCTGCGGCCGAGATCCGGCGGGGGAGGCTCGGGCTCGCCTTGGCGTTGCTGGCGTACGTGCTCGCCACGTGGCTCTGGCTGCCGCACGGCATCGGGTTCTCGTGGCGCGAGTGCGACACGCAGGCGATCGCGCGGAACTTCCTCGTCGACGGCTTCGATCCGCTGCATCCGCGCGTGGACTGGCGCGGGACGACGCCGGGCTACGTCGAGTGCGAGTTCCCGCTCTACCAGCTGATGATCGCGACGACGCTCGCCGCGATCGGCGATCTCGACGCCGAGTGGCCCGGGCGCCTGATCTCGATGCTCTCGGTGATGCTCGGCGCGCTGTCGCTGCACCGGCTGCTCGAGCGCCGCGCCGGTCCCGCGGGGGCGCTCGCCGGGACGATCGCGTTCCTCTGCACGGGGAGCGCGATGCTGCTCGGCACGCGCGTGATGCCCGATGCGCTGAGCCTCGGGCTCGGCGTCGCGGCGCTCTTGCCGTTCGTGCGCTATCTCGAATCGGGTAGCGGCGTGGCGCTCGCGCTGTCGGCGTCTGCGCTCGCGCTCTCGGCGCTGCAGAAGCCGCTCGCGCTACAGCTCGGGCTGCTGCTGTTCGCGTGGACCGCGCTGCTCGCGCCGCGGCGCCTGCGAGAGCCGCGGCTCTGGATCGCGTTCGCCGCGGTCGTGGGCGTCGTCGGAGCGTGGCTCGTCCATGGCAAGAACTTGCACGCGGAGACCGGCCTCAGCTTTGGCGTGGTGAGCGGCGGCGACACGAAGTTCCCGGCGCTCGAGCATTTCCTGCAGCCCGAGATCTACGTGCAGCTCGGGAAGACCACGGCGCAGTACGGCTTCTCCATGCTGGCGGGGGTGGCGCTGTTCGCGCTGCTCGCGCGGCGGCGGCTCGATCGCGCCGATCTCGCGCTGCTGGGCGCGGTGGGCGTGGGCCTGCTCGTCAGCTTGCGCTACAGCTACAGCTCGAGCATGGGCCCGCACTACCACGCCTTCGCGGCGCTCGCCGGGGCGTGGTGCATCGCGCGCGCTTGGCCCGCTCGAGCCGCGGGCTGGCAGTGGGCGGCGCTCGTGCTGCTCGCGACGGCGCACGCCGGCTGGCGGCTCGAAGTCGAGGAGCGCATGCGCCATTCCGTCGTCGCCTCGCCGGTCATGCAAGTCGCCGCCGAGGTCCGCTCCGGGCCCGCTCCGAAGCCGCTCGCGGTGGTGCGCGCCGAGAAGCCGCGCTTCGATCCGCTCTGGCGCCGCACGAACAACTTCGAGGACCCGCGCTTCCTCTACCAGTCCCGCTTGCGCGGCTGGGTCGTGCCTCTCGACGGCTTCGACGAGGGGACGCTGATCGAGCTTCACGGCCGCGGCGCGCGCCTGGTCTACGATCCCTTGCCGGGGCAGAACTCCCCGGAGGTCACGCGCTGGCTCGACCAGAACGGCGAGATCTGGATCGATCGCCACGGAGTGCGCGTGCATCGCCTGCACGAGCGCCTCTGAGGCTCGCGTGGCACCGCACGCCGAATCCGATTCCCTACTGGCGAGCGTGCGCGCGGCGCGGGACATTCAGCGCGCGGCGGCGGGCGCTTCTTCGGTGCTCGCGCCGCGGAGGAACCGCGCATGGGAGTGCTGAGACTCCTGCTCGCCCTGGCCGTCGTCGGCGCGCACGCCGGACCGCCCGGGGATTTCGCCTGGCTCGCGCTGACCGGCGGGCCGACGGCGGTGCAGTTCTTCTACGTGATCAGCGGCTTCTACATGGCGCTGATCCTGAACGAGAAGTACGTCGGCGCGGGCTCGTACCGCGCGTTCGCGCTGAGCCGTCTGCTGCGCTTGGTCCCGATGTATCTCGTCGTGGGCCTCGGCACGCTCGGCGGCGGGCTCGCGCTGCTCTGCTTCGGCGCCGAGATCCCGCCGATCGCGCGCTGGCTCGAGCACGGCGCGGGGATGCCTCTGCTCGATCAGCTCGGCTTCGCGCTCGCGCATCTCTTGATCGTCGGGCAGGACGCGCTCTCCTTCGCGGCGGTAGATCCCGCGACGCACGCGCTCTACGCGACGAGCGACTTCCATCGCGAAGCGGTTCCGGCGTGGCAGTTCCTGCTCGTGCCGCAGGCGTGGACCGTGGCGCTCGAGCTCTGGTTCTACGCTCTGGCGCCGTTCCTGGTGCGGCGCTCGGCGCGCTTCGTCCTCGCGCTGATCGCCGCGAGCCTGGCCCTGCGCGCCGCGCTGAAGTACGGCTTCGCCCTCGAGCGCGACCCGTGGACGTTCCGCTTCTTCCCCTGCGAGCTCGCGCTCTTCCTCTCGGGCAGCCTCTCGTATCGCGCGTACGCGCTGCTGCGCCGCCGCGGCTGGCTCGGCGCGCAGGCCTGCTCCCTCGCCACGATCGCGCTGCTCGTGCTCGTGGTCGGCTACGCGTGGCTGCCGAAGGAGCTGCAGCGCAAGCTGATCGGGCTCCCGGTGCTGCTGCCGCTCGTGCCGCTGCTCTTGCCGTGGGTCTTCGAGGGGACGCGGCGTCTCGCGTTCGACCGCGCGCTCGGCGAGCTCTCGTATCCGGTCTACCTCGTGCACTTCGCGCTGGTTTTCGCCGCGGGCGCGCTCGGCAGCCCCTGGCTGCAGGAGACGCAGGATCTCTGGGTGCCGCTCGCGAGCTTGGTCCTCGCGATCGCGCTCTGGCGGCTGGTCGGCCGGCCGCTCGAGGAGCGCCGGCAGCATCTCTCGGCCCGGCTCGCCCCGAGCGCGTCCGCCGATGAGCTGATCCCCGCCCCGCGCCGCGGGCTGCCCGCTCCGGACCTCGATGCGCCGCCGTCGGTGGGGCGGGACGTTGGCGGACCGGCGCCTTCGCGGCGTCCGAGCGCGCCCGCCGAGGTGAACGCGCCGCGCGGGACATGACAAGCGCTCCGGCGCTGGCTATCCTCGGCGGATTCTCCCCAGCGCAACCAGCTCGGTGAACCGCCCATGCGGATGCTGCCCGACGACGGCCTCACCTTCGACGACGTACTTCTCATCCCGGGCTACTCCGAGGTCTTGCCGCGCGACGCCGACACGCGCGCGCGCTTCACGCGCGGGCTCGAGCTCAAGATCCCGATCGTCTCCGCCGCCATGGACACGGTGACGGAGTCGGCGATGGCCATCGCGCTCGCCCGCGAAGGCGGGATCGGCGTCATCCACAAGAACCTCGCCGTGCCGAACCAGGTGCGCGAGGTCCAAGCGGTGAAGCGCTCGGCGAACGGCGTCATCCGCGATCCGATCACGCTCGCTCCCGACGTGCCGGTGAAGCGCGCGAAGGAGCTGATGCAGATCTACTCGATCAGCGGGCTCCCGATCGTCGAGCACGGCAAGGTCGTCGGCATCCTGACCAACCGCGACCTGCGCTTCCTCTCCAGCTGGGAGGTGCCGGTTTCGCAGCTCATGAGCCGCGAGCTCGTGACCGCGCCACCCGACACGACGCCCGAGCAGGCGAAGATCCTGCTGCAGAAGAACAAGGTCGAGAAGCTGATCCTCGTCGACGAGCGCGGCGCGCTGAAGGGGATGATCACGATCAAGGATCTCGACCTCGACGAGCGTTTCCCGAACGCGGCGAAGGATCAGTGGGGGCGCCTCCGCTGCGCCGCGGCCGTAGGCGTCCTCGAGTACGAGCGCATCGAAGCGCTGATCGGCGCCGAGGTCGATGCGATCGTGGTCGACACCGCGCACGGCCACTCCAAGAACGTGCTGGCCACGGTGCGCGAGGCGAAGAAGCGCTGGGACGTGCAGATCGTCGCCGGCAACATCGCGACCGCCGACGCGGCGCGCGCGCTGATCGACGCGGGCGCCGATGCGATCAAGGTCGGCATCGGGCCGGGTTCCATCTGCACGACGCGCATCGTCGCCGGCATCGGCGTCCCGCAGCTCACGGCGATCATGAGCTGCGCGGAGATCGCCAGCGCCGCGGGCGTCCCGGTGATCGCCGACGGCGGCATCCGCTGGAGCGGCGACATCGTGAAGGCGCTCGCCGCGGGCGGCAGCGCCGTGATGCTCGGAGGCTTGCTGGCCGGCCTCGACGAGAGCCCGGGCGAGACCTTCCTGTTTCAGGGGCGCTCGTTCAAGGCCGTGCGCGGCATGGGCTCGCTCGGCGCGATGGTCCAGGGTTCGAAGGATCGCTACGGCCAGGGCAGCGTCGTCGAGAAGGAGAAGCTGGTACCCGAGGGCGTCGAGGGCATGGTGCCGTACCGCGGCCGCCTCTCGCCCTTCGTGCACCAGCTCGTGGGCGGGCTCCGCGCGGGGATGGGCTACGTCGGAGCGGCGAACTTGGCGCAGCTCCGCGAGAAGGCCACGTTCCAGCGCATCACCGCCGCGGGGGTGAAGGAATCGCACCCGCACGACATCCAGATCACCAAGGAATCCAGCAACTACCCCGCGGGCGGCCAGTAGGCCGCTCGCGCGCTTCCCGAGGACAAAAGAACTCCGTGAGCCGCGCTTCCGCACCTGCCCTCGAGCACGAGGAGTCGATCCTCGTCGTCGACTTCGGCGCCCAGTACGCCCAGCTCATCGCGCGCCGCCTGCGCGAGCTGCACGTCTACTGCGAGATCCATCCGCCGCAGCGCGCGTACGAAGCCGCGCAGCGCCTCCGCCCGCGCGGTGTCATCCTCTCGGGTGGCCCCGCGAGCGTCTACGCCGCGAACGCGCCCGTGCTCGATCGGCGCATCCTCGAGCTCGGCGTGCCATTCCTCGGCATCTGCTATGGGATGCAGTGGCTCTGCGAGTCGCTGGGGGGCAAGGTCGAGCCCGCCGACGTGCACGAGTACGGGCGCGCCAGTATGACGCTCGAGCGCGAGGACGCGTTGGTCGCGGGGCTCTCGTCGCCGACGCAGATCTGGATGAGCCATGGCGATCGCGTGGTGCGCTTGCCGGAAGGCGCGGTTCCACTCGGCACCACCGAGAGCTGCCCGCTCGCCGCGATGGCGATCCCCGCGCGCAAGCTCTACGGCGTGCAGTTCCACCCCGAGGTGACGCACACCGTCGAAGGGAAGCTGCTGCTCGCGAACTTCGTGCGCCACGTCTGCGGCTGCGCCGGCAACTGGCGCATGGGCTCGTTCGTCGATCTCGAGATCGAGCGCCTCCGCAAGCAGATCGGCGAGACGGGGGAGGTGATCCTCGGTCTCTCGGGCGGCGTCGACTCCTCCGTCGTCGCCTGCCTGCTGCATCGCGCGATCGGCGAGCGCCTGCACTGCATCTTCGTCGACAACGGCCTGCTCCGCGCCGGCGAGCGCGAGAGCGTGGAGGAGGTCTTCCGCGGCCACTTCCAGATGGACCTCACCGTGGTCGACGCGAGCGAGCGCTTCCTCTCGAAGCTCGCCGGCGTCGATGACCCGGAGAAGAAACGAAAGATCATCGGCTACGAGTTCGTGGAGGTCTTCCGCGCCGAGGCGAAGCGCTTCCGGAACGCGCGCTTCCTCGGCCAAGGCACGCTCTACCCCGACGTCATCGAGTCGGTGGCGGTGCATGGCGGACCGACGGCGACGATCAAGTCGCATCACAACGTGGGCGGCCTGCCGAAGGACTTGGAGCTCGAGCTCGTGGAGCCCCTGCGCGAGCTCTTCAAGGACGAGGTGCGCGAGCTCGGCGTGATCCTGGGCATGCCCGAGGAGATGGTGCGGCGCCAGCCGTTCCCCGGCCCGGGCCTCGCCGTGCGCGTGCCCGGCGCGATCCAGCGTTCGCATCTCGAGGCGCTCCGCGCGGCCGACAAGATCGTGCGCCAAGAGATCGAGGCCGCCGGATGGCAGAAGCACCTCTGGCAGTACTTCGCGGTCTTCCTGCCCGTGCGCTCGGTCGGCGTCATGGGGGACGGACGCACCTACGAGCACGCCGTCGCGGTGCGCTTGGTCGAGAGCGAGGACGCGATGACCGCCGACTGGGCGCTGCCGCCGAAGCCGGTGCTCGACCGCATCTCGAACCGCATCATCAACGAGGTCGACGGGATCAATCGCGTCGTGCTCGACATCTCGAGCAAGCCGCCGGCGACGATCGAGTGGGAGTGAGCGCCGCTGGCGGCGCGCCCCGAAGGGAAGGCGAAGGCCCCGTGCTCGCGACGCGAGGACGGGGCCTTCGCCTTTCGAGCGAGCTCTCTTCTCAGAGCAGATCGAGCACGCCGCTGCCGCCGGAGAGCGTGGCGGTCGTGGCGAAGTAGTTCATGTCCTCGGCGTAGATCGCGTTCCACGGGAGCGGGCCCGACTCGAAGAGCATGCCCAGCGCGGAGAGCGCGTAGGTACGCGCCGCGCTGCCCGCCTTCGCGTCGCGCGCGAGTGCAAGGAGACCCTCGACGGTGCGCGCATCGCCGATGCGGCCCAGACCGGCGGCGAGACCGCCGAGCTCGGAGATGCTCTTGCTCTCGCGCATCTGCGCGAGCAGCAGCGGCACCGCGTCGGCATCGCCGAGGAGACCTAGGCTGGTCGCCAGCGCATCGACGTCCTCGGGCTCCTGCCCGCCCTTCGCGAGCGTCGAGCGGATCGCCGGGATCGCGGTGCGATCGCCGATCATGCCCAGCGCGAGCGCGAGATAGCCACGAGTACGCGAGAGGCGTTCCTCTTCGAACGCCGCGCGCAGCTCCGCCGCTGCATCGCGAGCTTGCGCCAGGCCGAGAGCGATCGCCACGGCGCCGCGCGTCTCGGGGGAACGCGTCGCGCGGAATGCGGCGCGCAGAGCCTTCACGCGCGGCGTGACATCGCGACCTTGCTCGATCTCGCCTCGCGCCGCGAGGCCGAGGGAGAGCGCGAGCCACGGCTCGTCGAGGTGAACCCGAGCTTCGAGCTCGCGCTGGAGCTCGCCGATCTTCTCGTCATCGCCGAGCTGGCCGAGCGAGAGCGTGGCGAAGCCGCGCTCGGAGAACGCGGCGCCGTGCTCGCGGGCCTGTTCCAGCGCGAGGACGGCGCGCGCGCGTAGCGCCGGCGAGAGTTCATTCGCGTCGCGGCCGAGCGCGAGCAGCGCGGAGCCACGCACCGCGGGATGCTCCTCGCGATCCTGTGCGACGAGTGACATGCGCTCGCTCCACGAGCTGCCGGAGAGGCGCGCTGCGGAGGTGAGGACGTGGGCGCGAACGAAGTCGCCGTCCTCGCCGCCGAGGAGCTCCTCCAGCGCCGGGTAGACGTGGGTCCAGCGCTCATGCTCGCCGAGGGGTAAGACGCCGAGGGCCGACAAGCAGGCGGTGCGCACCTCCATGTCGCCGCTCGCGCCGCGCAGCCGCAGCACTCCGAGCAGGGTCTCGCGCGCGAGCTTGGGCGCGGTCTCCGCGAGCTCCGGTCGACGCGCGAGGAGCCCGAGGCCGTAGATCGCGAACGAGCGCGTGCGGGCGTCCACGGAGCTCTGTCCGCTCACGGCGTGTGCGAGAGGTGCATCCTGTGCGAGCGCGAGCAGCAGAGGCAGCGCGCCCGCATCGCCGAGCAGGCCGAGGGACAGGGCCGCGAGCTCGCGCGTGGTCTGCGCTCCCTCGCGCAGATGCTGCTGCATCGCCTGGCGCGCGCGAGCGGGAGCGTATCCCAGCTTGCCCGCGCAGATCAGCGCGGCTTCGATCTCGGTCCGACTTGCGTCGACCTTGCCTTCCAGCACGGCGAGCGCCTGCTCACCTGCCGCGGCGCGCAGCCCCGCTGACAGACCACGCGCCTCGCCGGCGGCATCGCCCTCGGGCGTCGTTGGCGTGACCGGCTGGTTCTCGATCCAAGAACGCACCGCGAGGAAGCGCTCGCGATTGGCGGCCCACCATTGATCCCAGGCGTCCGGAGGGGGCGTGAGATCGAGGCCGCCTCTGGCGCTGACGCGAGAGGCGGGCTGGCCTAGCGGGCACCCCGGCGTCGCAGGCGGGGTGATCGGTGCGGCCGTAGGTGTCTCTGCGCTCGGTCGATCGGCGACCGGCGGCTTCGGCGACTGCGGAGGGGTGATGTCCCCGGGGCCTTCGAAGCGCGGACGGCCGCTGTTCCCGCCGGCGTTGCGGCGTCCACCGCGCAGGCTCGGCCCGGAGCCACCGCCGGAGTTCGGCGGGATGACGATCTTGCCGCCGTTCCCGGGATTCGCCGCGCCGAGGTTGGGCGGGGGCGGCGGCGGGGGAGGTGGGCCACCTTGCCATTGGGCCACCGCCGGAGCGGTGCAGAACGAGAGCAGGAGCCAGGACGCAGAGAGAGTAGTGCGCATGAGATAGACCTCTGGGATCTAGAACCCAGGGGAGCACGGGGACGACCCAGGGCTAGCGGAGGGGAATCGAAAGGTCACGCTGCGGGATATCCGAAGCCAGAGATTCCGCGTCCTCGGCTGTGACCTCCGGCCACCGGATGGCTAGCGCCTGTGCCAGACGCGAACGCGCGAGGAGACCCATGCACGATCTGCGACCCCTGAGCGCTATCCACGGTCCTGTCCCGCGCACCGTCCTGCTCGTGCTGGTGCTCGTGCACGCGCTCGCGTGCGCAGCCCGAGCCCAGAGCTCTTTCGTGCCCTTCGAGTCCCCGCAGACGCATCCCGCGGCCGTGAGTCCCGATGGCTCGCGTCTCGCCGTCGTGCACTCCGAGGATCAGCGCGTCGCCCTCTACTCGCTGCAGGATCCGAGAGCTCCCGTTCTCCTGCGGGAGATCCCCGTCGGGCTCGAGCCCATCTCGGTGCGCTTCCGCAACGACGACGAGCTGTGGGTGGTGAACTGGCTCTCGGATTCGGTGAGCATCGTCTCCCTCGCAGCCGGCGCGGTCGTCGGCACGCTGCAGACCCCGGACGAGCCCGCGGATGTCGCGTTCGCCGGAACTCCGGAGCGCGCCTTCGTCAGCGCGACCACGAAGGACGCGCTGCTCGTCTTCGATCCCGCGACGCGACTGCAAGTAGGGACCCTCGCGATCCCGGCGAAGGACCCGCGCGCGCTGGCCGTGGACGCGGCGCGCACGCGGGTCTACGTGCTCTCGGCCCGGTCTGGCAACGGAACGACGGTCGTGCCGACGGCGCAAGCGCCGTTGCCGCCCACGCCGACGAATCCCCTCCTGCCCCTGGCACCTCGGCAGGCGCTGATCGTCCGCGCCGACGATCCGCTCTGGGCCGCGACGGTGAACACCTCTCTTCCGGACGAGGATCTCTTCGAAGTCGATCCGCAGACGCTCGCGATCACGCGCCGCGTCGCCGGCTTGGGCACGACGAACTTCGACCTCGTCGTCCACCCGACGAGCGGAGAGCTCTTCGTCGCCGGCCTCGAGGCTCGAAATCTCGTGCGCTTCGAGAACGTGGTCCGAGCGAACGCCATCGGCTCGCGCGTCGTGCGCATCGACGCCAACGGAACGCGGAGCTTCTTCGATCTGAATCCCACGGTCGTGCCAGCGCAGATCCCCGATCCCGCGGCGGCGGCGCTGGCGCTGTCGGAGCCCACCGGGCTCGCGCTCGACGCCGCAAGAGGCAAGCTCTTCGTGGCGGCACAGGGAACGGATCGCATCGGAGTGCTCTCGCTGAACGGAGCCATCCTCGCGCGCATCGAGCTTGGAGTCGCGGGAGCTAGCTCCAACGCGCGGACGAAGAAGGGACCGCGCGGCTTCGCGATGCACCCCACCTCCCCGGTGCTCTACGTCGTGCAGCGCCTGGCCGGGAGCCTCGCGGTGATCGACACGCAGACGCACGCCGTGATCGGGCAACAGCCCTTCGCGCACGACCCGCTACCGCCGAGCTGGAAGGCCGGACGCGGCTTCCTCTACGACGCGAAGCTCTCAGGCAACGGCACGATGTCCTGCGCTTCCTGCCACATCGACGCCGACATGGATGGGATCGCGTGGGATCTCGGGAACACGGCGGCGAACATGGATCCCTCTCCGACGGGACAGCCCTTTCCGTTCAGCCAGTTCCTGCAGCCCTTCCATCCCATGAAGGGCCCGATGGTGACGCAGTCGCTGCGCGGACTGCGCGGGCAGCAGCCGTTCCACTGGCGCGGCGATCGCCGCGATCTCGAGGACTTCAACGGCGCCTTCCCCGCGCTGATGGGCGGGAGCACGATCTCCAGCGCCGACATGGCGGACTTCAAGGCCTTCTTGATGGAGCTGCCGTTCCCGCCGAATCCGAATCAGCTCCGCGATCGCAGCTTCTCGACCTTCCCCGGCGCGGCGAATGCCGCCGCAGGCTCGAATGCGTTCCGCACCTTCACCGTCGCGGGGAGCACGTTCTTTCCCTCGATCACCTGCGCCACGTGCCACGCGCTGCCGAGCGGCAGCAATCGGCAGGTGATGAGCCTCATCGTCGGGAACAACCAAGCCGAGCTGCAGATGAAGATCCCGCAGCTCCGCAATCTCTACCGCCGCGTGGGCTTCCGCCGCGGCGTTCCGAGCAAGACGGGCTTCGGCTTCAATCACAACGGCGCGATCGACACGCTCGCGGCGCTGCTCGCGCGTCAGCCCTTCGTCTCGTGGCCGGCGAACCTGAAGGACGACATCGAGCAGTTCCTCCTCGCCTTCGACACGGGGACGGCTCCGGCGGTCGGCTTCCAGCGCTTCACGGACGCCAGCAACGCGACCTCGCTGGCGGTGCTGGGCGATCTGAACCTCCTCGAAGCACAAGCCGCAGCCGGGAACTGCGAGCTCATCGCGAAGGGGCGCCTCGACGGCGAAGAGCTGGGCTATCACTTCGAGCCCGCGACGGGCCGCTATCGCGCTTCGCGCTCCGCGTTGGGAACCCTCGCGCGGAACGATCTCTTGACGCAGGTGCAGAGCACGCGTGCGAGCTATGTGTTCACCGGCGTTCCCATGGGCACCGGGCGGCGGATGGGCATCGACCGCGACCTCGACGGCGTGCTCGATGGCGACGAGGGGCTGGTGAGCTACGGCGCCGGGACCGCCGGCTGCGACCTCGTCCTGCGCGCCAATGCTCCCGCGCGGCTCGGCTTCCACGGCTTCGCGTTCGTCGTCGAAGAGGCGGCGCCGCTGACCCCCGGGATCCTCTTCGCGAGCCTCGCTCGCACGAGCCTGCCGCTGCTCGGCGTCGAGCTGCTCGTGGATCCCTTCTCGCCGGTGTTCCTGAGCTTTCCGCTGCAGGCCGATGTGCGCGGTCACGCGGCGCTCGCGTTCCCGCTCCTCCGCAACCCGCTGCTCGACGGCCTGCGCGTCGATGTCCAGGCGCTGTTCCCCTCGTCGTGCGGGCCGCAGGGTTTCGCGACCACGGCTGGGCTCGAGGTGACGCTGCACCGCTGACGCGCGCGAGCGCGCTCAGCGCAGCTCGCGCGTGGCGATGCGGATCGGCTGCGGCGTGCGGCGCGCGGAATCGAGCACGAAGCTGCCGACCAGCACGGGATATCCCGTGCTCTCGACGCGGAGGTCGTACGTGCCGGGCACCAAGCACGGCCACCAGGAGAAGGGCCAGAGGTCGTCGGCTTCGAACTCATGCGTGATGCGCAGCGAGCCTTCGCGCTGCGAGAGCTCGGCGCGGAAGCTCGGGGCCTCGTGCCACCACGCGGGAGCGGGGTCGGGGAAGACGAGCTGGCGCTGCACGCCCGCACGGATCGCGATCGTTCGCGAGCTGCGCTCGCCCGCGACGATCGTGACTCGCGCCGTCTCGCTCACGATGCCCTGGCCGTAGACCCAGATCTCGTAGTCGCCGGGCAAGAGCGTCAGCGTGCAGCGCCCGTCCTCGAAGCGGCGATTCTCGTATTGCCGCTCGCCCGTCAGCGCGCGGATCTCCGCGGAAGGCATCTCTCGCGGAGGGATCGAACCGGCGTCGTCGGTCGCGAGCTCCAGCGTTCCACCGGAGGGGATCGCGAGGTCTCCGACTTCGATCGCAGCGCGTGGAGGGACCTCGATCCCGGTGCGGCGCAGGCTGGCGTAGCGCGCATCCCGCGATTCGAGCGCATAGGTTCCCGCGGCGAGGCCGTGGAACGCGAAGCTGCCGTCGCTTGCGGTGCGGACCGGTTCGCTCGGCCAGAGATCCAGCGTTCGACACCAGATCCAGACACCCTCCAGCGCGGTCCCGTGCGCATCCACGAGACGACCGCGAAGTGAGGAGTCGAAGGCGTCCGGCGGCACGCGCAGGACGAGCTCGCGAGCACCGGCCGGGACCGCTCCGAGCTCGCGACAGGCGAGGATCGCGCGGCTCGTCGGTGCGATCACGCACAGCTCGTACTCGCCCGGTCGCAGAGGAGCGAGCTCGAATGCTCCGTCCGCTTGGCTCTGCGCCGAGCAGAGGGCGCCGGCCTCGTCGCGGGTGGCGATCCCCCAGCCTGTCAGCGCCGCACCTCCGTGATCGACGAGGCGGCCTGAGATCGAGAGGGCGCGCGTGAGGGTGGCCTCGAGCGTGAGCTCCTCACCCGGACGCGCGTGCAGTAGATCTCGCCACTGTGTGTAGCCTTCGGCGAAGATCTGCACTTGCACTGTCCCCGGGGCGAGGTCCAGGCAGGCGAGCCGACCTTCGCCGTCGCTCGCGAGCTGCTGCTCCTCGAAGCGCGCGGCGCCGAAGACCTCGATGTTGGCGCCGGCGATCGGGCGCGCGTTCTCGTCGAGCACGCGGCCACGCAGCGCGCAGGCTTGCTTCATCACGAGGATGAGCTCGGCGGTCTCTCCGGAGGCGATCTCCACGCTTTCCGCCGTCGGAGCATAGCCTGCTTTGCGCGCGAGCACGCGAGCGGGTCCCAGCGGGAGATCGCCGAGCTCGAAGCGACCGATGGCGTCGCTCACGAGCAAGCGCGGGGCGGGGCCGTCGATCGACAGGCCATCCGACGAGAGCCAACCGAAGCGGTCCCCACACCAGACCTGCGCGTCGGAGACTCCGGCTCCGAGCTCGTCGACGAGGCGTCCTCGGAGAGCGCCGCTGCGGCCGGCCAGCACGATCTCGACTTCGGCGCATGCCAGCGCGATCTCCACGCGCTGGAGATCGCTCGGCACGTGGGGGGCCGCGCTCGCGCCGACGAAGTGCAGCTCGTGCGGCAGGCCGCGGAGGTGGAAGCGCCCCTCGGCATCGCTGCGGGTCACGACCTGCGCGCGGCCCTCCAGGAGATACCAGCGATTGCGCCCGCGCCCGAGCCAGATCTCTGCGTTCGGCACCGGCGCTCGCTCCGCGTCGATCACGATGCCGCGCAGCTCGCCGGTGTGGGTGAGCTCGAAGCGCTCGCGCTGCAGGGCGCCTCCCGCGAGCACGAGCTCGCGCTCGTCCCCGCGATCGAGCGCGATGGTCCAGCGTCCAGGACGCAGGTCTTCGAAGCGGCAGCGCCCATCGGCGCCGCTCGTGCCGCGGCGCAGCTCCAGGAAGGGATCGACGCCGTCGGTGGGGCGGATCGCGATGCCGACCGCTGGCAGCGGCTCGGCCGCCTCGCGGAGCACGACCTCGATCTCGAGCGCGGCGCGATCGTGCCGCCGCAGGGGCTCCAGAGTCTGCGATGGCGCTGCGGCTGCGTTCGCGTGCGACGCGACCTCCTCCGAGGAGCGCGCGTGCTGCTCGCGGCTCGGCTCCGCGGCTTCTCGCGCCGCAGGCGGATCCGCGCGCAGCGCGCGCGTCGCGTCCGCACGTCCATCCAGGGTCCACCAGAGCAGGAGCCCTAGCGCGCCGAAGAGCGCGAGGGATGCGAGCGCAAGCGTCGTTCGCTTCATGCTCCGTACTTCGCGCGCGCGGCCTTCAGCAGCTCCTGCTCGACCTTCTTCACCTCGGTCGCGAGCGCCTTGCCCGATAGCGGCTTGCTGCCCTGGAGCGACTCGAGGAGCAGCGCGATGCCGAGCTCGCGCTGGACGAAGGCATCGATACCCGCGGCGCTGACCATCGTGCCGTCGAGCAGGATCCCCACGATCCTCTTCTTGTCGGGGCTGGTCGCCGCTCCGCTGACCGAGAGGTCGCTCCAGAACGCCTCGTTCTCCTTCGGCTGCTTGTTCGCGAAGGGCCACTCGCGCGCGAGGATCGCCTTTCGAGCGAGCTGGCGCGCCGCCGGGGCGCGCTCGGCGGCGAAGCTGCGGAACCCCGCGTGCTCGGCGGCCTTGGCGACCAGCTCCGCGTTGGGCTTCCGCGTGACGAGCGCGGCCGCCAGCTGGGCGTAGCGTTCGGCCGTCAACATGGCGCGGAGCTCCTTCTCGGCGAGGGGATAGGTCGCGCCGTAGAACTCGATCGTCCAGCCGGCGAGATCGAACTCCGTCGTGGCGACGTGGCCGAGCAGATCGAGGGCGGCTTGACGCTCCTTCGGCGTCTTGCCCCAGGCCTTCGCACACGCGGAGAGCGCTTCGCTCGGGCTCGGCGCTTCCGCCGGAGCTTTCGCCAGGGCGAGAGCTCCGCTCTCCTTGGCCCACGCGGCGAGATCGAAGCTCGCCTCGGCGACTTGCTGCAGCTCGAGGAGCGCCTCGCGCGTCGCCTCGGCGTTCTTGTCGCCAGCCACGTCGAGAGCGCGCGTGAGCAAGACCCCGGCGTCGCGCTCGAGACCGAGCGCCGCGCGGAGCACGTGCTCGGCATCGTACGGCGTGCCGACGTGGAAGACCTTGCCTTCGGCGTCGATCACGACGCTGGTCGGCCAGCCGCTGATGCCGTAGGCCTCGATCACCTGCTTCTCGGGGTCGGAGCCGCTCTGGAAGGTGTAGCGGTGCTTCTTCAAGAAGGGCTCGAGCACTTCCGGTGTCTCGTAGCTCAGCGCGAGCACGGTGACGCCGCGCTCCGCGTAGCGCTCGTGGAGCTGCTGGATGCGCGGCATCGCGCGCACGCAGGGCGCGCACCAGGTGCCCCAGAACTCGAGCAGCAGCACCTGGCCGCGCAGGCTCTCCAGCGTCGGTGGTTCGCCCTTTGGAGCGTTGTGCCAGTTCACTCCGGCGATCTCGGGCGCGGGGGCGCCCTTCTCGAGCTTCTGCGCGGCGGCGCTCGCGGTGAGCGCGGCGGCGAAGAGGAACGGCAGGGCGGTCGATAGGCAGCGGATCATCCAAGCACCTCGGCGGAAGAGAGGGAGCAGAGGATTCGGCGTTAGCGCGACCCTCCGAAGATCTCTCGAGCTTGCGCGATCCGATGATCGCTCGCCGTCGCGGGAGCGCAAGAGGCTCAGACTCAGCGCGCGAGCTGCGGATCGGGTTCCTCGCCGAGGCGCACGACGATCCAGGGGAAGCTCCGCGCGTCCTCGGAGCTCGCGCCGTCCGCCGTGGGCGGGAGCTTCTTCTCCGGCGCGTCCTCGTGGATCAGGATCGTCGCGTAGAGCTCGCGGCGCGTCGCCTGCGCCTCCTTCGCGCGCGCGACGAGCAGTTCCGCGTCGCTCGAGTGCGCGCCGACGATGCGATAGCTCCGCGCCGAGAGCTCGAAGTTCAGGATCCAGACGCCGGGTTCGAGCGGAAGGACTTCTCGCACGATGTCGCGCCTCTCCTCCGTCGCGGTGTAGCCCGCGCGGAGCGCGTTCTCGTACGGTTGCGTCGAGGGCGACGCGGAGCAGCTTGCGAAGGCGAGGAGCGCGACGAGCCGCCATGGGCGAGAGGGCATGGGAGTCTCCATGGACGAGAGGAGCGGGACGAGTTCAGTCTCCGATGAGCACGCGCGCGAAGAGCTCGGGATCGACGTTTCCTCCGCTCGCGACGATCACCGCGCTCTTGCCCTTCAGATCGACGGCGCCTTCGAGCGCGGCGGCGAGCGCGATCGCGCCGCCCGGCTCTAGCACGAGGCGCAGGTAGCGGAACGCGAAGCGCATCGCGTTCCGCACGGCTGCGTCCGAGATCGCGAGGGCGCCGGCGAGGTGCGTGCGCGCGATGGCGAAGGGCAGCTCGCCCATGCGCTCGGCCATCAGCGCGTCGCAGAAGGAACGCACGCCGGGCTCGTTCTTCTGGATGGTACCGGTCGCGAGCGAGCGCGCGATGTCGGCGTGCCCCTCGGGTTCGACGGCGTAGACCTTGCTCTGCGGCAGCGCGAGCGCGATGCCCGCGACGAGCCCGCCGCCGCTCGCGGGCACGAGCACGAGGTCGGGAGTGAGCTCCGCGGCGATCTCCAAGCCCATGGTGCCTTGGCCCGCGATGATCTCGGCGTCGTCGAAGGGCTTCACGAGGGCGAGGCCGCGCTCTTCGGCGAGCCGCTTGCCGATCGCTTCGCGGTCGTCGCGCAGCCGATCGTAGAGCACGAGCTCCGCGCCGCGCTCCTTCACCGCTTCGATCTTCACGCGCGGCGCATCGGAGGGCATCACCACCACGGCGGGGATGCCGAACATGCGCGCGGCTGCGGCGACGGCTCCGGCGTGGTTCCCCGACGAGAACGCGATCACGCCGCGCGCACGCACCTCCGGCGCGAGCTTCGCGATCTTGTGATAGGCCCCGCGGAACTTGAACGCGCCGAAGCGCTGCAAGCACTCCGCCTTCACGCGCAGCTTCCCACCGGTCACGCCATCGAGCTTGGCGCAGCAGAGCAGCGGGGTCACGGTGGCGACGCCGCGGAGCACGTCGGCGGCGGAATGCACATCAGCGAGGGTGGGCAGCATGCGGTGAAACCGAACGTACGGTGCCAGAGCAATTTTCTCCGGTTGCTAACCGGAGAAAATTGCTCTGGCACCGTACGTTCGGTTTGTGGGCGATTGCAAGGGCGGAGCTACCTATCGCGGTGCGCCACTCCTCCCCCGAGGCTCCGCATCTGAGCTCCCTAGACGATTTGCCGAGCATGGGGTATCTATGGCCCCGCGCTGCGGCGGCGTCGTCGCGCGTCATGCTTTTCCTGCCCTCGACTCTTCCACCGGAGGTGTGCCATGCGAATCCAGAGAAACTCGCTGCTCCGTGCACATCGCGCGCCCGGTGGTGAGTGCTCGCTCGCTCGAGCCTGATCTCGCTCGCGAGCCCTCGGTGAGCTGCGGAGAGGTCGCTGCACACGCAGCGCCTCCGCGGTGATTGCGCCGAGATTCTGAGCCTCGGTTCCACCGGGCGATCGTCGTTCCACGTCTCGATCGACCCTGGTCGCGGCGGCATTCAGCCGCCGCCATGGAGCCGCATGTCTTTGCATCACGATCGTAACCGCGCGCGGAAGCACCGCGCGCGCCGCGGGGGACGGGCTGTCCCGGCCGCGGAGGATCTCGACCTTTACTTTCCTGCGCGCCGCGAGAGCTCGAACGACGAGCAGCGCGAGCGCAAGTCCATCCAGCTCGCCGCGCAGATCGAGGAGTGCGTGCGCGAGCTGCTGGAGCGCGAGACGCGCGACGAGAGCCTGCAAGAGCTCTGCGTCCTCGGCGCTCATGTGCTGCCCGGAGCATCGCACGTCGCGGTGGTGCTCCGCTTTCCGCGCCGCGGCGAGCTCGCGCTCTGGCGTGAAAAGCTCGAGCGCGCGCGGGGCTGGCTCCGCACCGAGATCGCGCGAGCGATCCATCGCAAGCGGACGCCGGAGCTCGTCTTCGAGCTGCTCGAGTCGAGCGAGGAGGGCGCATGAGGAACGAGCCCAAGGTGAAGCTCTGGCTCGCGCAGGATCTGCCTCCCGCGTGCGAGGCGCCGCTCCGGCGTCTCGCACGCGCCGAAGGCGTCCTGCGCGTGGCGGTGCTGCCGGACGTGCACTTCTCCGAGAGCGTGTGCGTCGGCGTCGCGATGGCGACGCGCGATCGGATCTATCCTCAGGCGGTCGGTGGGGACATCGGCTGCGGGATGGCGACGGTGGCGCTGCGCTCCGCGGCGGTCGAGCCCGGCGTCCGAGCTCCGGGGAGGGTGTTCGATGCGCTGTATGCGGCGGTGCCGCCGCGGCGGCAGCGGGCGCGCGAGGAGCTGCCGGCGGAGCTCGATCCCGGGCTCTTGAGCGATGGTGTCCTCGCGCGGCTCGCGGAGCGCGATGGGCGCATCGAGTTCGCGACGCTGGGGCGGGGGAATCACTTCCTCGAGCTGCAGCGCGCGGAGGACGGCGAGCTCTGGTTGGTCGCGCACTCCGGCTCGCGCTGCATGGGGCCGGCGATCCGCGATCACCATCTTGCGCGCGCCGGCGCGCCGAAGAGCGCGCTCGCCGCCTTGCGCCTCGACGGCGAGGAAGGCCAGCGCTATCTCCGCGATCACGCCTGGGCGCTGCGCTTCGCGCAGCGCTCGCGGCGCGCGATGCTGGAGCGCGCCGCGAGCGTGCTCGAGGAAGAGCTCGGCGTTCGCGCCGAGTGGGCGAGCTTCTTCGATTCGCACCACAACCTCGCGCGTCGCGAGGAGGTGGACGGCGAGGAGCTCTGGGTGCATCGCAAGGGCGCGCTCCCCGCGCGCCTCGGCGAGCGCGGGCTGATCCCGGGCTCGATGGGGGACGCGAGCTTCCACGTCGAGGGGCGCGGCTGCGCGGCCGCGCTGCACTCGAGCTCGCACGGCGCAGGGCGCAGCGCGGCGCGCGGTGTCGCCGCGCGCCGCATGAGCCTCGCGCGCTTCGCGCGCGAGCTCGAGGGCACGCTCTACGACGAGCGCCTCGCCGCGCGGCTGCTCGACGAGGCACCGAGCGCCTACAAGCCGATCGGCTCCGTGATGCGCGCGCAGCGAGAGCTCACTCGCATCGTGCGCCGCCTCTCTCCGGTGCTCGTGGTGAAGGCGACCTGAGCGGACACGGAGCTCGGCGCACGGTTTCAGGGCTCGGCCGCGCGGCGCTTATATGAGCGGGGCCAAAGTGCAACGGGTTTGCACTTTGGCCCTGCAGCCCGGCCGTAGGCCGGTCGATGGCGGTGATGGCGTGCTCAGCGCCGCCCGGCGGAGGCCTCGAGCACGGCCTCGACGGTGAGGGTCTCGGTGCCGCGCCGCAGCCCGACCTTCACCTTGTCGCCGGGCTTGCCGGCCTGCAGCAGCGGCATCCACTGCTGCACGTTCTCGAGCTTGGTGCCGTTCCACTCGACGATCACGTCGCCGGCCTTCACGCCCGCCTTCTCCGCCGGCGTGCCTTCGGTCACGGCGGAGACGATCACGCCGTCCTTCACGTCCTCGTCGTAGGCGCCCGGCATCACGCCGAAGCGCACGCCTCCGCCGCGGCGCGGTGCGGCCTCGCCTTCGGCGGGGTCGCCGCTCGGTGCCGCTTCCGCGGCGGTCGGCGGCGCATCCGGTCGCGGCGCGCGGCCGACCTTCTGGTGCGCGAAGCGCTCGGCGCGGCGCGCGAGGCCCAGCGCCACCTGGTGGAAGAGTCGGATCGTGTGCGTCGCATCGACGCGGTTCAGCTTCTCGACCACGTCCTCCGGCGTGTGATAGTCGGCGTGGAAGTCGGCGATGATGCCGAAGAGCACCGGGATCCCGGCGTTGTAGAACGGCGTGTGATCGCTGGCGCCCGACATGCCGCTCGGCTGCACGATCTTCAGCGGCGTCGCTGCGAAGTAGGGGGCGAGGAACTCGGCCAAGCCCGCGCCGGTCTTCGCGCCCGACACGCTGAGGCGCTTCCCTTCGATGCGCCCGATCATGTCGAAGTTGATCATGAACGCGTGCTTCGCGATCGGCGCGATCGGGTGCTTGCAGTAGTACGCCGAGCCGTTGAGCCCCGACTCCTCCGCGCTGAACGCGAGCAGCACGATCGTGCGCAGCGCTTCGCTCTCGGGCAGCGCGCGGTACGAGGCAGCCAGCTTGTCGGCGAGGAGCAGCAGCGCCGCGCTGCCGGAGGCGTTGTCGTCCGCGCCGGGATGGAGCTTGCCGGGGCCGGAGCGCGAGCCGAACTCGCCCATGCCGAGGTGATCGAGGTGCGCGCCGATCACGACGATCTCCTCGGCGAGCGCACCGCGACCGGGGAGCAGCGCGCCCACGTTCTCCGCGATGGTCTGCTTCTCGGTGATCTCGGCCGCGAGGGTCACCGTGCCCAGGGCCTCGATCACGCGGCCGGCGTCCGCGCGCTTGCGGAGCTCCAGCAGCGAGGGACCCTGCGGGAGCGCGGCGGCGACGAGCCGCTCGGCCGCCGCGGTCGAGAGCTGCGCCACGGGGAAGTCGACAGCCCTGCGTCCGCCGGTGCCCGGCTCAGGGAGCTCTGCGTTTCGCGGGTCGGCGGCACCCGGGGTGTTCGCGATGAGCACTCCGGCGACGCCGCGCTTCGCGAGCTCGCGCACGCGGGCCTGCAAGCCGATGCGCCCGCTCCAGGGCTGGCGGCCGGTAGCCCAACGGCTCTTCCCTTCCTCGCTCATCGGCTCCCAGCGCAGCACCAGAGCGACCTTGCCACGGAGATCGTCGTCCGCCGCGAAGCTCGTGTAGTCGTCGGGACCCTTCTCGATGCCGTAGCCGACGAAGACCAGAGGCGCCTTCGAGCTTGGCGCCGCCGCCGAGGCCGAGGAACACGAAGTCCGCGCCCTTGCCGGCCGTGAGCGCCAGCTTCGCGCCGTCGAGGGCGAGGCTCTGCGCGCCGATCTCCTGCGACTTGCCGAGCGGGAACGCCTGGCGCCAGGAGCTGCGCTCCCTGCCGCTCGCATCTGCGAAG
The DNA here is from genome assembly GCA_016719295.1 of Planctomycetota bacterium. Classification (GTDB taxonomy): domain Bacteria; phylum Planctomycetota; class UBA1135; order UBA1135; family JADKAF01; genus JADKAF01. Next base: position 1,492,952 of record JADKAF010000001.1, on the reverse strand, counting down.
GCCGGCAGCAGCCCGGCCTTCTTCCAATGCTCTTCCATGTAGCGCGAGGCCGCTTCCATCCCCGCAGTGCCCGGCAGGCGCCCATCGCGCTCGGGGCTGGCGAGGAAGAGCAAGTGCTCGTGATAGAGCTGCGCGTCGGCCGGCAGCTTCGACGGATCCTTCGCGAGGAGATCGTCGGTGGCGAGGTCGGCGCCGCGCAGCGCTTCGACGACGCCAGGGTCGAGCGTCGGCGCCTGAGCGAAGAGCGCGGGGGCGACGAGCGCGAGGTAGAGAACGCGGGGGAGAACGGGGACGAAACGCATCTGGGGGGCTCCCGGGCAGGGGCGAGAGGCCGAGAGGGTACCCGATCGCGCGCGCTGCGTTGACCGCCAACTCCGCATCGCCTAGGAAAGCGCCCTCCGCTCCTGGATGCCCCGGTTTAGAAGCCCTTGCTCCACGCTCTTCTCGCTGCGTTCTGCTCGGTGGCGCTGCTCGGTGGGTCGACCCTCGTGCCCGCGAGCTCCGTCCACCCCGCCGACGGCCCCGACCTCGATCTGCGCTGGATCGTCGACGGCCGCCTCGTGCGCTTGGAGCTCGTGCTGAACCTCGCCTTCCTGGACGAGATCGCCGAGATCGCGCGCGAGGACGAGGACGCCCTGCATCCGCTCGAGGCCGAAGAGGTGCGCGCGCAGCTCGAGCCGCTGCTCGCCTCGAAGCACGCGCTGCGGATCGACGGCGTCGCCGTGCCGCCGCGCTGGCTCGAGTTCCGCGTCGCGGAGCCGGAGCGCAACTTGCTCCCGCTCTTTCCGCGCTACGGCCTCCGCGCTCTCACCAAGGTGCGCTTCGTCGCCGAGTATCCGACGAGCAGCGATCCGCGCGAGGTCGCGCTGCGCTGGGAGCTCTACCCGCCCGATCGCGTGCGCGAGGACGACTTCGGGCAAGCACCGCCGATGGAGGTGAACGCGCGCTTGCTCGCCGACGGCGTGGAGAAGGCGATCGTCTTCAAGCAGGAGCAGCCGGAGATCTCGTGGCAGGCGAGCGAGGCCGCGCGCGCGGCGCGCTTCCTCCCGGTGCCCGCTCTCGATCTCGGCGCGCGCGGCTGGCGCTGGCCGCGGCTCTCGTATGTCGCGCTGCTCTGTGGCGTGGTCTGGATGATCGCGAGCGTGTTGCGCCGCCGCCGACCGCGCGCCGCGCTCGCGCTGAAGATCGCTTCACTCGTGCTGCTGCTCCTTGGCGGTCTCGGCCCGCGCTTACTCGGCGAGAGCGAGCCGCGCGCCGTGCGCGACGCCGAGCTCGCCTCCGTGTTCGAGCCGCTCCACGCCAACATCTACCGCGCGTTCGGCTTCACGCAGGAGAGCGCGATCTACGACGCGCTCGCGCAGAGCCTCGCCGGCCGCGAGCTGCTGGAGCGCATCTACGGCGAGATCTACGCCGGGCTCGTGCTCGCGGAGGAAGGCGGCGCGGTGAGCACCGTGCAGGAGGTGCGGCACACGAGAGCGGAGATCGTGGAGCGTTCCCTCGATGCGGAGCCGCCCCGCTTCGCGCTGCGCGCGCGCTGGGAGGTCGACGGCATCGTGCGCCACTTCGGCCATGCGCATTGGCGCACGAACGCGTACGAAGCGCGCTACGAGCTCGCGCGCACGGCGGCGGGCTGGCGCATCGTCGCGAGCGAGATCCTCGCCAGCGAGCGCCTCGCCTCCGGAACGAACGATCCCTCGCGCGCCGATGCCGCGCCGCTGCCGGAGAGCTCGCGCCGTTGAGTCCCGGTCAACTTCGATGAGCGCTTCGCCCCGAGCCACCGACGCTCCGATCGCCGCGCCGCCCATCGCGGCCCTGCGCGGCGTGCGCTTCGCCTATCCCGGCGGAAGCTTCGCGCTCGAGCTCGCCGCGCTCGAGCTCGCGCGCGGCGAGCGCGTCGCGCTGATCGGCCCGAGCGGCTCGGGCAAGACCACGCTGGCCGAGCTGATCGCGGGCATCCGCTCGCCGCAAGCGGGTACGGTGCAGCTCTGCGGCGTCGAGCTCACCGCGCTCGGCGAGGCCGAGCGCAGAGCGCTGCGCATCGCCAAGGTGGGCTTCGTCTTCCAGCGCTTCGAGCTCTTCGAGTACCTCTCGGCCCTCGACAACATCCTGCTGCCGTATCACTTGAACCGCGCGCTCGCGCTGGATCGCGCGGCCCGCGAGCGAGCGCGCGAGCTCGCTGCCGCGGTGGGCGTCGAGCAACTGCTCTCGCGGATCCCCTCGCGGCTCTCGCAAGGCGAGCGCCAGCGCGTGGCACTCTGCCGTGCGTTGATCGCCGAGCCCGAGCTCGTGATCGCCGATGAGCCCACGGGCAACCTCGATCCGAGCTCGTCCGCGCGCGCGCTCGATCTCCTGATCGAGCAGGTCGAGCGCCGCGGCGCGACGCTGCTGGTCATCACGCACGATCACGGTCTGCTCGGGCGCTTCGAGCGCGTGATCGATCTTCGCGCGCTGGTGGCGGGCGAAGGCCGCCCCGCGGTGGTGACGCCGCGATGAGAGGCGTGCTCTATCTCTCGCTGCGGCGCTTGCAGCACCATCGATTGCAGAGCGCGATCGCGATCGCGTGCCTCGCGCTGGCGTGCTTCTTGCCGGTCGCCTCGGAGCGCCTGATCGCGAGCTACGATCGCGATCTCGGCGCGCGGGCGGCCTCGACGCCCTTGATCGCGGGGGCGCGCGGCAGCCGCTTCGATCTCGTGCTGGCGTCGCTCTACTTCCGGGGCGTCGAGCTCGATCCCGTGCGCTTCGCCGAGGCCGAGGCCCTGCGGGAGGGCGGCGAAGCGCTCGTCGTGCCGATCAGCTTGCGCTTCCGCGCGCGCGGCCGGCCGCTCGTCGCGACGACGCGCGAGTACTTCGAGCGGCGCGGCCTCCACGCGCGGAGCGGTTCGCTGCCCTTGCTCGTCGGCGAGTGCGTGCTCGGTGCGCGCGTCGCGCAGGAGCTCGGTCTCGGCGTGGGGGAGTCGCTCTTCTCGGATCCGCGCGAGCACTACGACATCGCGAAGGCGCCGGCTTTGAAGATGCGCATCGTCGGCGTGCTCGCGCGGCGAGAGTCGCCCGATGACGACGCGGTCTTCGTCGACCTCGCCACCGCGTGGGTGCTGGAAGGTGCGTTGCACGGTCACGGCGAGGCCAAGCAAGTCGCGCAGGAACGGAGCGATCTCGTGCTGGGACGGAAGGACGAGCACGTGGTGTTCTCGCCCGCGCTGATCGAGTGGAACGAGATCACTCCCGAGAACGCCGTGAGCTTCCATCACCACGGCGATCCCGGCGCGCTGCCGCTGTCCGCGGTGCTGCTGTTCCCGGAGGACGAGAAGAGCGGGACCCTGCTGAAGACGCGTGTCAACGCGCGCTCCGCGCTGCAGATCGTGCGCCCGAGCGAGGTGATCGGCGATCTCATGGCCTTCGTCTTCCGCATCAAGCGCTTCGTGGATGTGCTCTGGGCGCTGCTCGCCGGGACGACCGCTCTCTGGCTCGGCCTGGTGCTGCTGCTCTCGACGCGTCTTCGCGCGGCCGAGCTCGAGACGCTGCACCGCTTGGGCGCCAGCCGCGGCACCGCGCTCCGCTTGATCGGAGCGGAGCTCCTGCTGCTCCTGCTGATCGCCGCGCTTCTGGCGTTCGCGCTGGTCGCGGTGGCCCTCGCGTGGTTGCCCGACCTGGTGCGGGTTCTCTAGAGTTCATAGCCTGTTGAAGAAGTCCTTCGGACTGGAGCGCGCGCCTCGGTCGCCTCGCCTTCGTTGCCGGAACCTAGCGGAAACACCCGCTTCAGCGCCGGTTCCTGCGCCTCGGCGAGACGCCCGAAGCCTCGTTCCCAGCCTCGAAGCACTTCTTCCACAGGCTGTACGCCCCAGCCGGTCCAGGTACACCCGATGCGGAACGTCCGTCGCTCCACGCTCTCCCTCCTCCTCCTCTCGCTCTGCGCCGCGTGCTCGCGAGAGGCAGAGGAGACGCCCGCGAACGCCTCCTCGCCCTACGTCGCGACCTCGCTCTATCCGCTGCGCTATCTCGCCCAGCGCCTGATCGGCGATGGCGCGCGCGTGCTCTGCCCGCTGCCGCCCGACGTCGATCCGCTGCATTGGCAGCCCGATCGCTCGGCGCTCCAGGTCTTCGCCGAGGCCTCGCTGATCGCGTTGAACGGCGCGGGGGTCGAGGGGTGGCGCGCGACGGCGAGCCTGCCGCTCTCGCGCACCGTCGACACGACGGAGAAGCTCGGCGCGGAGCTCGTGCGCTTCGAGGCGGAGACGCACAGCCATGGCGGCGGCGAGCATACGCACGAAGGCGTCGACGGGCACACCTGGCTCGATCCGCGGCTCCTGCTCGCGCAGGCCGAAGCCCTCCGCGCGGGGCTCTTGCGCGCCTTCCCCGCGCAACATGCGGCGATCCAGAGGAACTTCGCCGCGCTGGAGTCCGACCTCACGGCGCTCGACCAGCGCTGGCGCGGCATCGCGCCGCGTCTGCGGCGAGTGAATCTCCTCGCGTCGCACCCGGCGTACAACTACCCGTCGAAACGCTACGAGTTCCTGATCACCAACCTCGACCTCGACCCCGAGCGCGAGCTCGGAGCGGGGGAACTCGCGGCGCTCGGCGTCGCGCGCGGCGAGCGCGAGGTGCCGGCTCTGCTCCTCTGGGAGTCGGAGCCGCTCGCCGCGACCCGCGAGAAGCTCGAGCGCGAGCTCGGGCTGCCCTCGCTGGTGTTCTCGCCCTGCGAGAACCCGCCGCGCGCGGAGCTCGACGCGGGAGTCGACTTCTTGTCCTTGATGCGCCGCAATCTCGATCTGCTCGACGCTGCTCTGCCCCGATGAGGACCGCCTTGCCTTCGCTCCGCTCGCTCGCCGCCTCCTCCCTGCTCCTCGCGCTCGCGCTGCCGAGCTGCTTCCTCTCGCGCTCCGACACCAACGAGCCGCTCGCTCCGGATCTCTTCCGCAAGCTGCGCCCCGGCGTCACGCGCGCGAAAGAGGCCGTCGAGTTCCTGGGCGCGCCGACGGAGGTCGTGGAGCTCGGCCAGCGCTCCGCCTACCGCTACGATGCGACGACGCTGAAGCGCGCGGGCTTCACCGTGATCGTGCTCACGATGCTCGGCGAGGACCAGCGCCAGGACCGCGCTTGGCTCTTCTTCGACGATCACGACGTGCTCACGCACTACGCGACGACCTTCGGGGTCCACCGCACGCAGTACGCCCTGCCTTGGGAAGACGTTCACGAGGACGAGGACAACGCCGTCCGCGATGCCGAGCGACCGGGGCTGCTCGAGCCTCTCGGAGGAGCGGCGGTCGAGAACGAGAAGAAGGCCTCGCGTTGAGCGCGATCCCGAACGTGCGCGTTCTCAGCGCTTCCTGCGCCCTCCTCGTGGTGCTCGCGCTCCCGAGCTGCGTGCGCATCGCCTGGTGGGCGACGAACGTCGAGCAGCCGCTCAGCGCTCCGCGCCAGGAGCAGGCCCTCGCCGGCGGCGGGTCGCTGCGCAGCTGCCTCGAGCATTTCGGGGCGCCGCTCTACGTGTGGCGCGCGGCGCGCAATCGCACCGCGCTCGCGTGGGGTTGGAGCGCGCTCGACGACTGGGGCTTTCGCGTGAGCTACTCCATCGACAACCACGCGCCGAGCTTGAGCTTCTCCTACGGCGAGGAGCTCCTCGACCTCGAGGGCTTCGTCGCCTGGTTCGACGAGGAGCAGCGCCTCGTCGCGACGCAGCGAGGGAAGCTCCGCGATCTCCTGGCAGCGCCGCGGCGCGGCGGTCGCGCGGCGCGCTGAGCGAGCAAGCAGCCTCCCCGGCTAGCGTAGTGGCACGAAGCGCACCGGGAAGAGGCGTTTCCTTCGCCACCGTCCGCGCCGCTTCTCCAGGAGCTCCAGCTGCTGCCCCGCGTCGCTCGAGTCGAGCGGCGCGATGCAGCGTCCGCCTTCGCGGAGCTGCTCCAGCCAAGCTGGGGGGATCTCGCTCGCCGCCGCGGCGCAGAGGATCGCGTCGTAGGGCGCGTGCTCGGGCCAGCCTTCGCGGCCATCGCCCGCACGCACCGCGATGTTGCGATAGCCGAGGCGGGCGAGGAGCTCGGCGGCGCTGGTCGCGAGCTCGGGCACGAGCTCGACCGAGAAGACCTCCGGGACGAGCTCGGCGAGGACGGCGGCTTGATAGCCGGAGCCGGTGCCGAGGTCGAGGACGCGTTCCACGCCGGTCAGGGCGAGGGCCTCGGTCATCGCGGCGACGATGTAGGGCTGCGAGACCGTCGAGCCGTGCGAGAGCGGTAGGGCGTTGTCCTCGTAGGCGCGCTCGCGGACCTCGGCGGGCAAGAAGAGCTCGCGCGGGAGCGAGCCCATCACGCGGAGGACACGCGGCTCGCGGATGCCGCGTGCGCGGAGCTGCTCTTCGACCATCGCGGCGCGCTGGGCCGCGTAGTCGGTCGGGCCGGAGCGCATGGCGGCGCTCATGCGGCCCTCCCGGCCCGCGGCTCTTGCATTCGCGCGGCGATCCGTAGAATGCCGCCCGTGGGTGTCCTGGGAGCCCTTCCCCTCGGAGACCGCTCGTTCATGCTCGACTCCTGGCTCTCCGCAGCGTCCACCGTCCTCGAACTCAGCTCGTCCTCGGGCGCGCTCGAGTTCCTCGCACCCGTCGACCTCGCTCCGAGCGCGGACGCTGGGATCGCGATCGGTCGCGAGCTCCTTTCCGCGTTGCCGGACGGCCTCTCGGCGGCACTGCCGCATGACGAGTCCGTGCCTGCCGCGGGCTCGCCTGCGAGCCCGGTCCGCAATTTCTCGGACTTCATCATCATCGGTCTCACGATGAACATCGTCGGGACCTTCTTCCTCGCCAACTCGATCGTCTTCAAGCGCCCGCGGCGCGTGATCGAGGAGTTCTTCGTCTCCCGTCCGGGGAGCCTCCTCGAGATCCGCGACTACATCTTCACCAAGATCCAGGTCATCATCGGCTTCGTCTTCGTTTTCTGCGGCTTCGGCCTGCAGATCGTAGCGCACGTCGACAAGCTCGCCGACCCGACGATCTTCCTCGTGGTGGCGATCGCGGCGATCTTCCTGACCGCGTTCTTGATCGGGACGATCGGCTACGCGACCTCGCGGCGGGCCTTCAAGCGCTACCTGAAGGACTTCTTCCGCAAGAACCCCTGGCCCTTCGCGCGCAACATGGGCCTGACGCAGGAGATCGGCGAGATCTTCGGGATCCCGAAGAGCCCCGACGACACGGTCGAGATGTACTGCGCGAAGCTGCGCCGCGAGCTGAAGCTCCCCGAGCCCAGCGAGAGCGACCGCAACGACTCGCGCAGCAGCGGGATCCGCCTCGGCGGGAGCCGTGGCGATAGCTGATCGAGCGTGACCGCGAGCGCGCCGCCGCGTCTCCGGCGGCATGCACCCCCGCGATTTCCTTCGCGACGCCGCGCGATCCTGGCGCGAGCTCGGCTCGGGACTGGGCGAGCTCTTCTTCGAAGCGCGCTGCGTCCTCTGTGACGCGCCGAGCGGCACGGCGACGCCTTGGCTCTGCGCCGCCCACGATCTCGAAGAGCAGCGGCTGCTGCGGCCGACCTGCCCGCTCTGCGCCATGCCCGCGGCGGAGAGCGATGCCCCGTGTGGGAGCTGTGCCGCGACCGCCCGTCCGTGGTCCGCGCTCGTCGCCGCCCTCGCCTACGGCGGCGCGGGGCGCGAGCTGCTCCTCCAGGCGAAGCTCGGCCACCGCAGCGCGAGCCTACGCCCGCTCGCCGAAGAGCTCGGCGGAGAGCTCGGGCGCCACGCGTGGGCGCGCGGCGCGCGCTTCGTGCCCGTGCCGCTGCATGCCGCGAAGCGCCGCGCGCGCGGCTTCAATCAAGCCGAGCTGATCGCGCGCGAGCTCGCCGAGCGCTGCGGCGGGCGCGTCTGCGGCGTGCTTCGGCGTGTGCGCGCGACCGCGCCGCAAGGCGATCCACTGACGCGCGATCGGAGCGCGAACGTCGCGCGCGCCTTCGCGCTGCGGCGCTTCGCGCGCGTGCCGGCCTCCGTGGTGCTGGTCGACGACACCTGCACCTCGATGGCGACGCTGGAGGCGTGCGCGCAGGTATTGCGCCGCGCCGGCTGCCGCGAGCTCCGCGCGGCGGTCGTCTTCCGCGCCGGAGCGCCGGCCGCATGTCCGCTCGCCGCAGAGCACCGCGTGCCCTGAGCAGGCTCAGAGGATCGAGAGCAGCTCCTGGATCACCGCGTCATCGCTCTGGAACCAGAGGTCGCGCCGCAGCGCCGATAGCGCCGGCAGATCCTGTGGCTCGGCCATGCGTCCGAGCGCCACGATCAGCACGACGCGCAGCTCGGAGACGGGCTTCTTCTCTGCGAGGAGCTCGAGCACCGTGTCGAGGTGCCGCGCGTCCATCACCGTGCCGAGGCCCTGCGCGCCGGCGCCACGCAGGACCGACGAGCGCTCGCGCGCGAGGCGCTCGGAGACGGTCTCGAGCAGGTCTGCGTGATCGAGCAGGCCCAGCGAGATGATCGAGGCGCGGAGCACTTCGGGCGCGCGCTCGCGCGCGACGTTCGCGAGCAGCGCCTTCGCGGCGTTGTCGGCGCGAAGCAAGCCCAGGCCGAGGATCAGTCCCGTCGCGAAGTCGCGGTTCTGGTTCGAGGCCATCTCGCGCGCGAGCACGCTCGCTTGCCCCTTGGCGCCGAGGATGCCGATCGCGATCGCGGCGGCCGCACGCAGGTTCACGTCCCCGCCGCGCTCGACGCGCTCGCGCGCGAGCCGCGGCCCATCGAGGTCGGGATCGCCGCAGAACCCGAGGCCGAGCGAAGCGTAGCCGAGCTCGACGGCGCTGCGGCTTTCGGCGAGCTCCTTGCGCAAGAGAGCGCGCGCGGGCTCGCCGCCGATGCGACCGAGGGCCAGCCACGCGAAGGCGCGCACGTCCTCCAGCGCGTCTTCCCGAGCCACGTGCTCCAGCTTCTTCAGCAGCGCGCTGTCCGTCGGCTTCGCGAGCGAGGCGATCGCGAAGCAGGCACCCTGGCGGATGCGGCCCTCCTTCGAGAGCAGCGCCTTCTCGACGGCGGGGATCGCGGAGCGATCGCCGATGCGCCCGAGCACGCTGCACGCCAGCGCCCCGATCATGTCGTCCGGAAACGCTTGGCCTTCGACCCACGGCATCAGGCGCGGCAAGGTCGCGGTGCTGGCGCCCGCGGCGAGACCGAGCAGCGCCGCGCCTTGAACGGTGCGGCCTTCCTTCTTCCCGGCCGCAGTGGGATCGAGCGCGTCGAGCAGCGCTTGCAGACAAGCGCTGCTGCCGAGCAGACCGAGCGCGGCCGCGCTGAACGCGCGCTCGCGCGTCGTGCGCTTCGCGTCCGCGAAGCGCGCGAGCAAGGTCTGCTGCGCGACCGGCGTGCGCAAGAGGCCCAAACCCAGCAGCGCGCCTTCGCGCACGTCGCGTTCGGGATCGTCGAGCAGCGCGATCAGCTCCGGCTCCACGTCGCGCAGCGCGGTCTTGCCGAGGGCCATCGCGGCCGCGGAGCGGACCTCGGCGTCGCGGTCCTTCAAGTGCGCGCGCAGCACCGGCAGGACGCGCTCGCGCACGAGCTCGCGCGAGGGGATCCGCGTGCCATGGGGCGAGCTGGTCGGGCCGTCGTCGACCTGCTCGCGCGGCGCGCGGGTCCGCGGGCTCAGCACCCACTCGTAGTTGAGCTCCCACCAGTTCTCCCACGAGTTCGTGAACGGCCCCGTGGGCGACATGCCACCCGGGACGTTCGGCGGGGTCAGCGGATTGACTCCCGGCGTGATGGTCGGCGTGCGGGCCCCGGTGCCGGGCGGAGCGGGCGGCGTCGAGACGGTCGGCACGGGCCCGAAGTAGCGGCCGCCGTGCGCGGCGAGCGGAGCGGCGCCGAGGACCGCGCCGAGCAGGCCGAGCGCCGCGCGGCGCGCGCGCGGGAGAGAGTCGGAGAACATGCGCTCCTCGGTGGAGAGGTCGGTCCGTGCGCGCGCTTGCGCCGCGGGGCCGAGCGGCGAGACTACCGCCTCGCCGGGCTCCGTGCGCAAGGTGTGCTGGATGCGGATCGCTTACCTGGATTGCTTCTCGGGGATCGCCGGCGACATGTGTGTCGCGGCTCTCCTCGACGCGGGTCTGCCGCTGGACGAGCTACGCAGCACCCTCGATTCCCTTCCCGTCCGCGGCTTCGAGATCTCGACGGAGGCCGTGCGGCGCTCCTCGATCCACGGCCTCCGCTTCCACGTCCGGCTCACCGCGCCCGATCACGGGCATCGCGGCCTCGGCGAGATCCGCGCGATCCTGCGCGCGTCGCGGCTGCCCGAGCCCGCGTTGGAGGCGGCACTGCGGGTCTTCGAGCGCCTGGCGCAATCCGAAGCTCGCGCGCACGCGATCCCCGTTGAGGCGGTGCACTTCCACGAGGTCGGCGCGATCGACTGCATCGTCGACATCGCGGCGGCGTGCTGGGGCTTTCACCGGCTCGGCGTCGAGCGGATCCTCGCCTCGCCGCCGCCGACGGGCTCGGGCTTCGTGCGCTGCGCTCACGGCGCGATGCCGATCCCCACGCCCGGCGCGCTGGGCGCGCTGGTGGGGAGCGAGGTCGTCTTCGGCGGCCCGCCGCTCGAGCTCACGACTCCGACCGGGGCCGCGCTGCTCGGAGCGCTCGCCGAGATCACGTCGGAGGAGCTCGCGCTGCGCGTCGACGGCTTCGGCCACGGCGCTGGCGCGCGCGAGCTGCCCGACCGACCGAATCTCCTGCGCGTCGTGCTCGGCACGCTCGACGCCGGACGCGAGAGCGACGAGGTCGTGGAGCTCGCGACCAACCTCGACCAAGCGAGCGCGGAGCTCTTGGGCTACGTGCTCGAGCGCGCGCTCGCGGCAGGTGCGCTCGACGCCTGGGTGCTGCCCGCGACGATGAAGAAGGGGCGCCCCGGCGCCGTGCTGCACGTGCTCGTGGAGCCCGCGCGGCGTCTCGCCTTGGAGGAGCTGCTCTTCCGCGAGACGCGCACGCTCGGCATCCGCCGCCAGCGCTTGCGCCGCTCGAAGCTCGCGCGACGCGAGCTGCAGGTGCAGCTCGGGTCCGACGCGGTCGGAGTGAAGTGTCGGCGATTGCCGGACGGCAGCTGGCGCGCGCAGCCCGAGTTCGACGATGTGCGGCGGATCGCCGAGCGCACGGGGGCTCCTCTCTGGGATGTGTGGGAGGCGGCGCAACACGCCGCGCAGCATCTCCCGGCGTTCGACGCGGAGCCGGCCGCCGCGCCGGAGCCTCCGCCGGCGGCCGGCCCGCGCTCGAGCGCGACCTCGGGGCTGCGGCCACTGCACGGGCACGCGCACTTCCATCCTCACGGCCATGGTCACCTGCACCACCACCGCCACGAGCACGACCACGGGCACGAGCACGACCACGGACAGGGGCACTCCCACGATCCGGGTCCGGATCGCGATCGCGGCCACCTCGATGAGCCGCCGCCGCTCGCCTGAGCTCCGTCCGGCGAGGCCGCTCGAGGTGGGCGATCTCCGTCCCTCGCCCGAGGGAAGTTCCCCAAGATCTTGATGATCTCGGGCCGGTCCCTAGAATCCTCCACTACCGGTAGGGCTCTCGTTCTCGAGCGCCGCCGGCCTCTCGGCGGAGAAGGACCATGCTTCGATCGCTCGCGTTCTCCCTTTCGAGCCATGCGCGCGGCGCGTCGGCGGCTCGCTCTCGTTTGCTCTCGCTCGCGTTCGCGACGCTCCTCCTCGCCGCGGGCCTCGGCGCGCAGACTCCCGAAGAGCTCGAAGCCGGTCGCTCTCCGCAGGAGCCGACTCCGGCCGGGCAGACGCCCGCTCCGGCCCGGCCCGAAGTGAAGCCGGACGATCCGGCGGTGAAGCGCGTGCAAGCTCCGGCCGCAGAGAGCTGGGCTCGCGTGAAAGCGGGTGGCGCTACCGTGCGACGCTACGCAGGTGAGCGCGAGGAAGCGTTTCGCTCGCTCGACGCTGGGACCGTCGTGCGCGTGCGCGGCAGCTACAACGGCTGGTGGCGCGTGAGCGTGCCCGGCGGCTTGAGCGGCTGGGTCTCGACCTCGTTCCTGAAGGCCAGCGACGCGCCGAACGAGCGCATCGTCGATGCGGACCGAGTGAACTTCCGCGTCCGCCCGACGATGACCGACAACGCGCCGCTCGAGCCCGATCGCTTGGAGCGCGGCGAGCGCGTCCTCCTGCTCGAGCAGAGCGGGAGCTGGGCGCATGTGCAAGCGCCGCCGCGCGTGAGCGCCTGGGTCGATTCGATCCAGCTCGAGCGTTTGAACGACGCGGGCGCCGCGGAGCAGGAGTTCCGCAAGCAGCAGGAGCAGTTCCTCGCCGCGAAGATCGACGAGATGGAGAAGGCCGAGCGCGAGCGCGCCTACATCGCGTCCGACGCCTACGCCGAGGAGCTGCTGAAGCCCGTCGATCAGCTTCGCGATCAGGAGCTCGCGAAGAGCACGAGCGGGAACTTCCAGTCGGTGCGCGATGCGTACACCGCGCTGGCCGCGAACGGGGTCGAAAGCAAGCCGAAGAGCCCGAAGCTGAAGGAGAAGGTCTTCGAGCGCATGAAGTCGTTCGAGGTCGCGGTCGGCAGGGTCGAGGCGGATGCTCTCATCGCCAGCTCCCAGGAGATGCAGGACAAGATCGCGCGCGAGAGCGCCCAAGCGAAGCTCGAGAAGGAGCAGGAGCAGCTGCGAGCGCAGGCGCCGACGCCCGACAAGGTGCTCGAGAACTGGCAGCACTTCGGCTGGGTCGTGAAGCAGGGCGAGCAGACGCTGAGCGCTGGTCCCGTGCGCTACGTGATCGAGCGCGGCAAGCTCCCGTCGGTGAACTTGATGTGCGAGAGCGGCCGCTACGATCTCTCCGACTACGTCGGGCGCGAGATCGCCGTGAAGGGCCGCGAGCGCTCCGAGTTCACGCCGCCGGTGTTCGAGGTCACGCAGATCCGGATCCTCACCACGAAGAAGAGGGAGTGATTCGTTCTGCTGGGGATCGCACGTGCGCGCCGGAGCCTGCAACACAGGCTGCGGCGCGCGGCGTTTTCGGCGCCTGGTTGCGCCGCTACCTGCGAGCGATCGCCGCGTCGAGCGCGATCACCGCATCCATCGCAGCGCAGGAACCAGGAGCCTCTGCGCGCGAGCGCTTCGTGCGCGAGCTGCGCCCGCGTCTCGCGGCGCGCTGCTTCGAGTGTCACGGCGCGGCGAAGGCGAAAGGCGATGTCGATCTCGAGCGCTTCGCGAGCCTCGGGGATCTGCGTCGCGAGCCGCGCCTCTGGCAGGAAGCGCTCGTTCTCGTCGAAGCAGGGGACATGCCGCCTCCGGAGGCGCCGCCTCTCGATGCCGCGGAACGCGCGTCTCTCGTCGCCGAGCTGCGCGGGGCGTTGGCGGAGGTCGCGCGCGCGGAAGCCGGCGATCCCGGTCCGGTGCTGCTGCGGCGCCTCAGCAACGCCGAGTACGGCTACACGGTGCGCGATCTCACCGGGGTCGCGAGCCTCGATCCCGCGCGCGAGCTGCCCGTCGATGGCGCGGCGGGGGAAGGCTTCAGCAACGTAGGCCAAGCGCTGCCGATGTCGCCGATGCTGCTCGCGAAGTACCTCGATGCCGCGCGCGAGATCGCCGCGCACGCGGTGCTCTTGCCCGACGGCATCGCGTTCTCGGCGCACACGAGCGCGCGCGATCAGAGCGAGGAGCGCCTCGCGGCGATCCGCGCGCTCTATCGTCGCTTCACCGATCCCGGCGGCGCGACCCAGGTGAACCTGCAGGGCATCGTCTTCGACACCAACGCCGGCGGCCGCTTGCCGATCGAGCGCTACCTCGAAGCCGCGCTGGACATGCGCGACGCGCCGCGTTCGGAGGCGCGCGTCCAAGCGGTCGCGCGTGAGCGGCAGCTCAGCGCGAAGTACCTCGGGATCCTGCTCGCGGCGTTGCACGCAGAGGACCGGACGAGCTTGCTCGCGCCGCTGCGCGACGCCTGGCCGCGCCTGCGCGCCGAGGATCTGCCGCGGATCGTGGGCGACCTCGCCGCGGCGCAGTCCCAGCTCTTCCGATTCCAGAGCGTCGGCCACCTCGGCAAGGCCGGCGGCCCGCGCGCGTGGCAAGAGGCGCAGGAACCCGTGGCTACGTCGCGCGAGCTCCGGCTCGCGCTGCCGAGCGAAGCACGCGACGAGATCGCGATCCGCGTGCTGCGGCGCGAGCTCCTCGGCGGCGCGAGTGCGAGCGAGCTCGCGCTGGAGAATCTGCGCCTCGTCACGCCGAGTGGAGAGACGCTGCCGCACGCGGAGCTGCGTTCGCTTGCCGCGGCGCGAACGGAAGCTCGCGAGCGCGCGATCGCCGCGACGAGCACCGTGCTTTCCCTCGCCGACGAGCTGCTCCGCTCTCCGCACACCGCGGCGTCGATCGACGAGCTCGCGGCGCGCGCGCACGTGGAGCCGCAGGCTCTGCGGGCGTGGTTCGCCTGCGCGGGGATCGCGAGCGTGGAACCGCTGCGTCCCGAGCGCTGCCTCACGCAGCGCGTGCCGGCGGAGCTGCTGCCGCCCGGCGTCGCGGCGTGGGGCCTGCCCGAAACGCCGTCGATCAGCGCCAACGCGACCGCGCAGGACCTCCACGTACCGGGGCTGCTCCGCGCGCGCAGCGTCGCTCTGCATCCTTCGCCCACGCAGCGCGTCGGCGTCGCGTGGCGCGCGCCCGGGGATGGAGCGTACCGCGTGCAGGTCGCGCTCTTCGATGCGCACACGACCTGCGGTAACGGAGTCTCCTGGCGCTTCGAGCTCCGCCGCGCCGGCTGCGCGCTCGCGCTCGCGGAAGGCGCGACGCAGGGCGACGCGCGCGCGAACGTCTCGATCGCGGAGCCGCTCGCGCTGCGCGCGCGCGACGAGCTGGTGCTCCTCGTGAGCCCGCGCGAGCGCGAGCACACCTGCGATCTCACCGCGGTCGACTTCGAGCTCGAGCGCCCGAGCGATGGCGCGCGCTGGAGCTTGGGCGGCGACTGCGCGGAGAGCTTGCTCGCGGCGAATCCGCACGCCGATCGCGCGGGGACGCCGGACATCTGGTGGCTCTTCGCGGAAGAGGAGCCTAGGGCGGCCTTCGTTCCTCCGGCCGATTCCTCGCTCGCGCGTTGGCTCGCGAGCGCGGACGGCGGCGAGCGCGCTTCCCTCGCCGCGGAGCTGCAACGCGCGCTGCTCGCGGCAGAGGCTCTGCCCGAGAGCACGCCGGATGGCGCGCTCGTGCGCTCGCTGCGCTCGCTGCACGGGCCGCTCGTGATGCTCCCGAGCGCGGCCGCGGCGCTACCCTCGGGCGAGCCGCTGCGCCTGCGCGCGAACGAGGAGCTTCTGCTCCGCTGGCCGGCGGAGCTCGCGGCCGGTGGCGAAGTTCATCTCCGCGCGGCGCTCGTCGAACCGCAGGTTCCCGGAGCCGTGCTCTCGTGCGAGCTCGCGTTCGAGGAGGAGCCGCGTTCCCCTGGCTTGCCGACGTTCCCCTTGATCGCGAGCGAGGACTTAGAGACGCGCGCGCGGGTGCGCGCCGCGTGCGATGAGCTGCGTTCCCTCTTCCCCGCGGCGCTCTGCTACGAGCGCATCGTGCCCGTCGACGAGGTGGTGACGCTCGTCACGCAGCATCGCGAGGACGAGCCGCTCGTGCGCTTGATGCTCGACGAGGCCGAGGCGGCCGAGCTCGAGCGCCTCTGGAGCGAGCTGCGCTTCGTGAGCCGCGATCCGCTCGTGCAGGTCGACGTCTTCGAGCAGCTCTGGCAGTACGCCACGCAGGACGCCGATCCGAGCGCGTTCGAGCCGCTGCGCGAGCCGATCCGCGCGCGCGCCGAGGCCTTCCGTGCGGAGCAGCGGGCCGCGGAGCCGCGGCAGCTCGAAGCGCTGCTCGCGTTCGCCGCGCGCGCGTTCCGGCGCCCGCTCGCGCCGGAGGAACGCACGGAGCTGCGCGAGCTCTACGTGTGCCTGCGCACCGAGGAGCTCGGCCACGACGAAGCGCTGCGCGCCGTGCTCGCGCGCGTGCTGGTGGCGCCGCGCTTCCTCTACAAGGTGGAGGAGCCGCCGGACGGCGTGGAGCCAGGTCCGCTGGACGCGCATGCGCTCGCTGCCCGGCTCTCTTACTTCCTCTGGTCGGGCCCGCCGGACGTTAGGCTGCGCGAGCTCGCCTCCAGCGGAGCGCTCCGCGAAGAGGACGCGCTGCTCGGAGAGGCGCGGCGGATGCTGCGCGATCCGAAGAGCGCGCGCTTGGCGCTCGAGTTCGGCTGCGGCTGGCTGCATCTCCGCGACTTCGATGGCGCGGTGGAGAAGAGCGAGCGGCACTACCCGAGCTTCACCAAGCTGCGCGCGGCGATGCAGGAGGAAGTGGTGCAGCTCTTCGCCGAGCTCTTCCGGCGCGACGGCTCGGTGCTGGAGCTCCTCGATGCCGATCATGCGCTGCTGAACGATGTCCTCGCCGCGCACTACGGCATCCCCGGCGTCGTCGGTGAGGAGTGGCGCCGCGTGGACGGCGTGCGCGCGCATGGCCGCGGCGGGATCCTCGCCCTCGCGGCGACGCTCGCCGCGCAGTCGGGAGCCTCGCGCACGAGCCCGATCCTCCGTGGCAACTGGGTGTCCGAGGTGCTGCTCGGCGAGAAGCTGCCGAAGCCGCCGCCCGGCGTCCCCGTGCTGCCGACGGACGAAGGAGAGAGCGAGCTCAGCGTGCGCGAGCTCACCGCGAAGCACAGCGCCGATCCCGCATGCGCGCGCTGCCACGAGCGCATCGACGCCTTCGGCTTCTCGCTCGAGGGCTATGACGCGATCGGTCGGCGGCGCGAGCGCGACGCGGCGGGGCGCCTGCTCGACCTCCGCGCGACGACCCGCGATGGGTTCGCTCTGGACGGCTTGGGCGGCCTGCGTGCCTACCTCCTCGGCGCGCGCCGCGCGGACTTCCTGCGCCAGCTCGCGCGGAAGCTCCTGGGCTACGCCCTGGGCCGCGCCGTGCGCCTCGGCGACGAGCCGCTGCTCGACGAGATGCTGGAACGTTCGGAGCGCGAGGGCTTTCGCTTTGGCGCGCTCGTGGAGACGATCGTGACCAGTCCGCAGTTCACCCGCATCCGCGGCCGCGAGGCCGCGCACGACCGATGAGCGAGCTCCGTCCCGCCGTATCCGAGCCTTCGCGCCGCCCCTTCCTGCGCGCGGCCGGCGTCTCGATGGCGCTGCCGTGGATGGACTCCCTGCAGGCGTGGACGCGCGGCCGCTTCGCCCGCCGCGCGGAGGCTACGCCGCCGGCGCGCTTCGCGGTGCTCTTCAGCGGCAACGGCTTCCACGGCCGCGAATGGTGGGCGCGCGGCGAAGGTGCCGCGATGGAGCTCGGCGCGGTGCTCCGACCGCTCCTGCCGCATCGCGAGCGCCTGCTCCTCGTGCGTGGCCTCTTCAACGCCGAAGCGCTGAAGGGGAACATCCACAGCTCGCAGACGGGGAACCTGCTCTCCGGCGCGCCGCTCGCCTCCGGCGGCGAGATCCGCTCCGGCACCAGCATCGACCAGGTCTTGGCCCAGCACCTAGGGCGCGCGACGAAGCTCTCGAGCCTGGTGCTCGGCTGCGAGAAGTCGAACCCGTCGGTGCACAAGAACTACTCGATGCTCTACAGCTCGCACATCTCGTGGTCCTCGCCCACGACGCCGACGCCGCTCGAGATCTATCCCGCGCTCGCGTTCGATCGCCTCTTCCGCGAGGACGCCGAGAAGAGCGACGTGAGCGTGCTCGACGCAGTGCGAGGCGAAGCGAGTAGCGTGCGCACGCGCCTCGGCGGGGAGGACCAGCGGAAGCTCGACGAGTACCTGGAGTCCGTCCGCGAGATCGAGCGCCGCGTGCAGGGCCTGGGGCAACCTGTCGACCGCGGCGGCTTCACTCCGGCGCTGTTGGCGCCGGATCGCGAGCGGCCCACCGACGGTCTCCCCGCCGGCATCGACGAGCATATGCGCCTGATGTGCGATCTCCTGGTGCTGGCCTTCCGCACCGACACGACGCGTCTCGTCACCCTGAAGCTCAACAACGACCACTCGTCGCTGCGCTTCCCGCACCTGGGTGTGGACTACATGATCCACCACCTGCTCTCGCACTCCGACACGCCCGACTGGCTGAAGGTGAACCAGTTCTTCCTGGAGCAGCTCGCCTACATCGCGAGCCAGCTCGCCGCGACGACGGAGGGCGACGCGACGACGCTCGATCGCACGATCCTGCTCTACCTCTCCAGCATGCGCACGGGGAACCACGACGCGGACGATCTGCCCGTCGCCGTGCTGGGCGGTCAAGCCCTCGGAGTGCGCGGCGGTCGTTCCCTCGACTATCGCGCGGATCCGCAGCGGCAGATGTGCCGGCTCTATCTCTCGATCGCGCGGCGGATGGGGGTGGGGTTGGAGGGGTTCGGGGATGCGCGGGAGGGGCTGGCGGAGATCTGAGTCGCTCGCTCGAGGGCGGGCAGGCTGCTCCCTAAAGTCACTTAGCCTATCCTGAGTCCTTGCGGTAGGGCCTTGCGAGTCCGCGCTGGGAAGTGTCTCGGCTTCGCCGAGAGCTTGCGCCGGAATGCCCTCCGGTCCCATCCTACGCCCATGAGATCCATCGAACGCATCGGACACGTCGCGCGGAGCTTCGAAGAAGCAGAGCGCTGGGACCGCGAGCAGATGCTGGCGATGACGCCGGAGGAGCGGCTGACCATCGCGAGGATCCTCCGCGAGCGTGTCTACGGCACGGATTGCCCGGACGTGCGCGAGGCGGAGCGACAGAAGCAGCGGGAGAGCGGCGCTTCGTGAAGTCCGACCAGTTCTCGGCTGATGTGCTCGACTTCCTGCGCTTGCTGAGCAAGCACGGGGTTCGCTATCTGCTGGTCGGCGGAACTGCCGTCATCTATCACGGATACGCGCGCATGACCGCCGACGTGGACTTCTTCTTCGAGCGCACGGAGCCGAACGTCGAGCGCATGTGGAACGCGTTGGCCGAGTTCTAGGGTGGGGAGGTTCCGTCCTTGGGCTCGCCGCGAGAGCTGCTGGACCCGAACCTGGTGCTGCAGTACGGCCGCCCTCCGAATCGCATCGATCTCATCAGCGGCCTTAGCTTCTCGTTCGAGGATGCTTGGGCCGCTCGAATCGAAGAATCGATCGAACTGGATGGCGAGCGCATCCCCGTGTTCATCCTCGGGCTCGAGCACCTGCGGATCGCGAAGCGAATCGCTGGTCGCCCGAAGGACCTCGATGATCTCGCGCATCTAGGGGAAGCGCCCGAGCCTTAGTTCGACCCGGCGCAGTGGGCGGAGGTCTCGAGCAGCAGTTGCCATGAAGAAAGAGCACGATTTCAGCGCCGCACGGCGCAATCCCTATGCGAAGCGCATCAAGCGTCAGGTCACGATCCGTCTGGATCCAGCGACGATCGACTACTTCAAGCAGCTCGCGGCGGAGATCGGGATTCCCTGCCAGACGCTGATCAATCTGTACTTGCGGGATTGCGCCGTTTCGGGACGACGGCTCGCGATGGATTGGCCATCGCCGCCGCAGGGGGAGCCTGGCTCGAGAATCACTACAGCACGCCGCCGGCGCCGATCTTCCGAGAGCTCCAGCAGCTAGGCTGGATGCTCTGGATGGCGGCGCTCCGTGTGATGAAGCGGCGCGCACTCGATCGCCGAGCGGCAGCGCTCGGGCTTCGTACGCTCGAGCTCACTCTAGAGCCCCAGCACCCGATCCATCCGCTCCGCGATCTCCTGCAAGCGCGCGCGATCCCCGCCCTGCACCTCCGCCGTGCACCAGCCGGTGAAGCCGATGTGCACCAGTGCCGCGCGCACCGCGGCCCAGTCGACGTCTCCGTCGCCGATCTTGCAGAAGCCGGCCTCCTTGCCCCAGTCCTTGCAGTCGAGCTTCACGATGCGCGCGCCGAGGGTGCGGATCCACTCGGCGGGCTGGCCGTAGCGCTGGTGGTTCCCGATGTCGAAGTAGGAGCCGACCCAGGGCGAGGCGAAGGAGTCGAGGTAGCGCGCGAGGGGTTCGCTGCCCTGTTTCTCGCCGCCGTCCTGGTCGTAGAGGAAGCCGTTCCAGACGTTCTCGATCAGGATGCGCTGGCCGAGCTTGGCGGCGAGCGGGAGGGCTTGCTGGATCTGCGCGCGCGAGCGCTCCCAGACCTGTTCGGCGTTCTCGTGGTTCTTGTCGGCGACGCGACCCGGGACCAGGAGCACCGCGCTGCCGCCGACGCGCTGTGAATCGCGGAGCGCGGTCTCGAGATCGGCGAGGGCGCGCGCGCGGACCGCCGGATCGGGGTCGCTGTGACGCACTTGCCAATGCGTGGAGTCGACGACGCCGTGGATCGGGAAGCCGAGCTCCTCGCTCGCGCGGCGCGCTTCGACGAGGTCGAGCTGCGTCGGCGAGTCGAGCTCCACGCCGTCGAAGCCGAGCTCCTGCAGCAGGCGGAGCTTGTCGGCGATGCCGATCGGCTCGCCGATCATGCCCCACTTCACGGCCTTCAGGATGCGGCCGCGGAGCGGGTGAGCTGGAGTGGGGCGCTTCGGCTGCACCTCCGGAGCCGCAGGCGGCGGCGCGGGTTCCTGCGAGAACGCGCTCGCGCGAGCGCGCGCGCCGACGAGGAGCGGAGAGGCGGCGAGCGCAGTGCTCGCGAGGAAGGCGCGGCGATCGAGGCTCATGCGTGCTCCGCGTGCGTTCTACGTCGTGTAGTCCGCGTTGATGTGGATGTAGCCTTCGGTGAGATCGCAGGTGAAGAAGTCGGATTCGCTGCTGCCGAGGCCGAGGTCGATCGCGAGCTCGATCTCCGCTCTCGCGAAGACCTCTTCCTGCTGCTTCCGCGGCACATCGACGGGGGCGCCGGCGCGGAAGAGCGGGACGCCGCAGGCCAGGAGCGCGATGCGCTCGACGATCACGTCGACGCCGCTGCGGCCGACGGCGGCGATGATGCGGCCCCAGTTGGGGTCGCCGCCGGCGATCGCCGTGCGCACGAGGAGCGAGCTCGCCACCGTCCAGCAGACCTTGGCCGCGTCGGCTTCGTCTCGGGCTCCGGTGACGACGACGCGGATCAGCTTCCGGGCCCCCTCGCCGTCCTTCACGATCATCATCGCGAGCTCGCGCGCGACGCGCGTCAGCGCCTCGCGTAGGAGCTCGGCGGGGAAGGCGCCTGCGTTGCCGGAGGCCAGCGCGAAGACGGCGTCGTTGGTGGAGGTATCGCCGTCGATGCTCATGCGGTGGAACGAGCGATCCGCGGCGTAGCGGAGATGCGCGTCGAGCTCGACCGCGGGGACCTCCGCGTCGGTCAGGAGCACGGCGATCATCGTCGCCATGTTGGGATGGATCATCCCGGCGCCCTTCGCGTAGCCCGCGACGTGCAGCGTCTTCCCGCCGTGGTCGACGCGGAGGTCGACCATCTTCGGGCGCGTGTCCGTGGTCATGATCGCGCGCGCGGCGTGCGCGAGGCTGCCTTCCTGCAGCGACGCCTGCGCCTCGGGCAGGGCGGCGAGGATCTTCTCGTGCGCGAGCTGGACGCCGATGACGCCGGTGGAGTTGAGCAGCACCTCGGCGGCGGCGCAGCCGAAGCGCTCCGCGACGCCGCGCGCCGTCGCTTCGGCGCGGCGCTTGCCTTCGGGGCCGGTCGCGGCATTGGCGCAGCCGGAGTTCACGAGCAGGACTCTCGCCTTGCCGCCGCTCTCCAGGAGATGCGCGCGATCGAGCTCGAGCGGGGCCGCGCGCACCAGGTTCTTCGTGAACATCGCCGCGGCGTTCGCTCCCTCCGGTGAATGCAGCACCATGAGATCGGGACCGCCGCGCTTCTTGATGCCGCACGCGAGTCCCGCGGTGCGGAATCCCTGCGGCGCGTGCGCGTGCTCGAGATCGAGTCGGAAGTTCCAGTTGCTCATGGTCGGGAGGCGGGGAGCTCGTGCACGACCGCGATCTCGTCGCAGTTCGTGCGCTTCGGACAGTGGATGCAGTCGCGCCAGGCCTTCTGCGGCAGCGTCTCCGGTGGCACGACCTCGAAGCCGAGCTTCTCGAAGAAGCCCGGCACGTAGGTGAAGGCGAACACTCGCTGCACGCCGAGCTCGACCGCAGCGGCGAGGAGATGGCGCACGATGGCCGCTCCGCCGCCGCCGCGCTGCACCGAAGGCAGCACGGCGAGCGAGCGGACCTCGGCCAAGTCGGCGCCGTAGAGTGCCAGCGCACCGCAGCCCGTGACCTCGCCGTCGTCTTGCAGCACGACGAAGTCGCGGATCGAGCGCTCCACCTCCTCCGCGCGGCGGAAGAGCATCTTCCCCTGCGCGGCCCAGTGGTTCACGATGCGCGCGATCGCGGGGGCGTCCTCCATCGACGCCGGCCGCACGATGCGCATCACCGCGGTCGGATCCGAGGAGGCGCTCACTCCTCGGGCTCCGCTCCCGCGCGGTGTTCGCTGTTCTGCTCGTGGCGCGCTTTCGCGCGGCGCAGCGCCTCGCGCACGCGCTCGGGGGCGGTGCCGCCGTGCGCCGCGCGGCTCTCGATGCTCGCGCGGAGGGAGAGGCGCTCGTAGACGTCGGCCTTGATCACCGGCGCGTGCTGGCGGAGCACCTCCAGCGGCAGGTCCTCGAGTCCGACGCCGAGCTGGATCGCGGCGCGGACGACGCCGCCCACGATCTCGTGCGCTTCGCGGAAGGGCAGGCCCTTCCCGACGAGGTAGTCGGCGAGGTCGGTGGCGTTGGAGTAGCCGCCCTGCGCCGCCTCGCGCATGCGCTCCTGGCGCGTGCGCAAGGTGTCGAGCACGCGCGGCAGGACGCGCAGGCAGAGCGAGAGCTGATCGAGGGCATCGAAGAGCGGCTCCTTGTCCTCCTGCAGGTCCTTGTTGTAGGCCAGGGGCAAGCCCTTCAGCACGAGCGTCAGCGCCGTCTGCGCGCCGAAGATGCGTCCGACCTTCGCGCGGACGAGCTCCAGCGCGTCGGGGTTCTTCTTCTGCGGCATGAGCGAGGAGCCCGTCGACACCGAGTCGTCGAGCTCGACGAAGCCGAACTCGCCCGTCGTGTAGAGGATCAAGTCCTCGGAGAGACGTGAGAGGTGCAGCGCGCAGAGCGCGGAGGCGCTGACCGCTTCCCACGCGAAGTCGCGGTCGGAGACGGCGTCCAGACTGTTCTCGCTCGCGCGCTCGAAGCCCAGCGACTCGGCGAGCGCCTGGCGATCGATGGGATAGCCCGTGCCGGCGAGCGCGCCGCTGCCGAGCGGGCAGACCTCGGTCCGCAGGCGCGCGTCCTCGAAGCGCTCCGCGTCGCGCTCCAGCATCTCGACGTACGCGAGCGCCCAGTGCCCGAAGCTCACCGGCTGCGCGCGCTGCAGATGCGTATAGCCCGGCAGGATCGTCTCCACGTGCTTCGTGGCGAGCTCGAGCAGAGAGCGCTGCAGCTCGTGGATCTCGCCGAGGCGAGCGTCGATCTCGTCGCGCACGAAGAGGCGGAGATCCGTGGCGACCTGGTCGTTCCGGCTCCGACCCGTGTGCAGCTTCTTGCCGAGCGCCCCGACCTTCTCGATCAGGCGCGCTTCGACCCACGAGTGCACGTCCTCGGCGTCCGAGGCGAAGAGCGCGCTCTGATCGGCGGAGACCTCCTCGCCGATCTCAGTGAGCGCGCCGTGCAGCCGCTCGAGCTCCTCGTCCTCGAGGATCCCGGCGCGGTGCAGCGCCTCGGCCCACGCCCAGGAGCCCACGAGGTCGTGGGCGACGAGCCGCATGTCGAAGCGCAGCGAGTCGTTGAACTCCTTGAAGAAGCGATCCTGCTCGCCCTCGAAGCGCCCGCCCCACACCTTCGGCGATCCCGAGGACATCAGGCCTTGCCTTCGCGCTTCAGCGCGCGGATGCGGGACGGCAGCGAGAAGAGGCGGATGAAGCCCTCCGCGTGCTTGTGGTCGTAGACCGAGTCCCGCTCGAAGGTCGCGAAGGCCTCCGAGAAGAGGCTGTGCGGCGAGCGGCGCTGCGTCGCGATCGCGTGGCCCTTCTCGAGGCGCACCACGACCTCGCCGGTCATGACCTCCGCGAGGGTCCGGGACAGCGCTTGCAGCGCCTCGCGCAGCGGCGTGAACCACTGCCCGTCGTAGACGATCTGCGCGAACTTGATCGAGGCCGCTCCGAGGTAGGCGCGGCTCTCGCGGTCGAGCACGATCTCCTTCAGCGCCTTCAGCGCCTCGTAGAGCACCGTGCCGCCGGGCGTCTCGTAGACACCGCGTGACTTCATGCCGACCAGGCGGTTCTCGCAGATGTCGATGCGGCCGACGCCGTGCTCACCGGCGATCGCGTTCAGCTCGGCGACGAGCTGCTCGCCGCGGAAGCTCCTCCCGTCGATGCTGACCGGGACGCCCTTCTCGAATGCGATGCGCACATCGCGCGGCTGCGCGGGCGCCTGCGCGATCGACTTCGTCAGCATCCACACCTCGTCCGGCGGCGCGTTCCACGGGTCTTCCAGCGCTCCGCCCTCGTGCGAGATGTGCCAGAGGTTCCGGTCGCGCGAGTAGATCTTCTCGCGCGTCGCCGCGCACGGGACCTTCTTCTTCTCGATGTAGTCGATCAAGTCCCCGCGCGAGCGCAGCGTCCAGAGACGCCACGGCGCGATGACCTCGAGGTCCGGGGCCAGCGCGGCGTAGGTGCTCTCGAAGCGCACCTGGTCGTTGCCCTTGCCCGTGCAGCCGTGCGCGACGGCGGTGGCGCCTACCTCGCGCGCGGCCAGCACTTGTCCGCGCGCGAGCACCGGACGCGCCATGGAGGTGCCGAGCAGGTAGCGCTCCTCGTACACCGAGCCGAAGAGCAGCGTCGGGAAGACGAACTCCTCGATGAACTCGCGCTTCAAGTCCATCACGCGGCAGGCGCTGGCGCCGCTCTTCGCGGCCTTCTCCTCGATGCCCTCGAGCTCCTTCTCGCCTTGGCCGACGTCGCCCACGAACGCGATGACCTCGCAGTCGTAGTTCTCCTTCAGCCAGGGGATGATCGCGGAGGTATCCAAGCCGCCCGAATAGGCGAGGACGATCTTCTTAGTCATGGTGGGTTCGGTCTCCTCGGTTAGCCGCGAGCGGCGACGGTGTGGATCAGGATCGCGTTCTGCGCGAAGAGGCGGTTCTGCGCTTGGCGGTAGACGAGCGAGCGGCCGGAGTCGATGACCTCGGGGGTCACCTCGGCGCCGCGGTGGGCGGGCAGGCAGTGCATGAAGTAGGCGTCCTTGCCGGCCTGCTCCATCATCTCGTCGTCGACTTGGTACTCGGAGAAGATCGCCAAGCGCTCCTCCGCTTCAGCCTCTTGGCCCATCGAGACCCAGGTGTCGGTGTACACGGCGTCGTGGCCCTTCACCGCCTCTAGGTCGTCGGTGATGCGGATCTTCGCACCGGTCTCGCGCGCGATCTCCATCGCCTCGTTCACGACGCGCGAGGAGGGCTCGAAGCCCTCGGGCGCCACCACGGTGATCTGGATGCCGAGCTTCGCCGCGCCGAAGATCAGCGAGTGGCAGGTGTTGTTGCCGTCGCCGACGTAGCAGATGCGGGCGCCCTCGAGCGAGCCGCGCGCCTCGCGCAGCGTGAAGTAGTCGGCGAGCGCCTGGCAGGGGTGCAGGAAGTCGGTGAGCCCGTTGATGACCGGGATCGAGGTCTCCTGCGCGAGCAGCGTCAACGAGCGGTGCTTGTAGGTGCGCGCGACGATGCCGTGCGTCCAGCACTCCAGGTTCTTGCCGTAGTCGCGCAGCGACTCGCGCTCGCCGAGCTTCACCTTCTGGTGGTCCATGAAGATCGCCGTGCCGCCCATCTGGGCGGTGCCGACCTCGAAGGTGATGCGCGTGCGCAAGGAGCTCTTCTCGAAGAGCAGCACGATCACCTTGTTGCGGAGCACATCCTTCCACGCCGACGGGTCGGCTTTGAACGACGCCGCGGTGTCGAAGAGCATCTCCATCTCCGCGCGCGTGAGCTGCGCGAGGGTGAGGAAGTCCTTGTGCGCGAGAGGCTGGATCGCGAGGTTCGGCAACGGGGTTCTCCGCAGGAGGTCGATCGGGGCTCGCTGAAGATCAGGCGACGGGGGCGACGGCGGCGGTGCGCGAGAGCGCACCGTCCAGGTATGCGAGGAAGCGCGCGATGGAATCGCTCTTCACGGTGAGCGGCGGGACGATGCGCAGCACGGTCTCCGCGGTGCGATTGAAGAGGTAGCCGTGCTCGATGCCGTCCTTCACGATCGCGGCGGCGTCACCTTCGACATCGAGGCCGAGCATGAGGCCGAGCCCGCGGATCTCGCGGATGCGCGGATGCTTCGCCTTCAAGCGCTCGAGGCCCGCGCGCAGCTCGGCGCCGCGCGCGCGCACGTGCTCGAGCAGGCCGCCGTCCTCGAGATCCGAGAGCAGGATCATCGCCAAGCGGCAGGCGACGGGGTTCCCGCCGAAGGTCGTGCCGTGATCGCCGGGCTTCACG
This sequence comes from Planctomycetota bacterium, assembly GCA_016719295.1. Taxonomy (GTDB): domain Bacteria; phylum Planctomycetota; class UBA1135; order UBA1135; family JADKAF01; genus JADKAF01. The sequence goes on along the minus strand of JADKAF010000001.1, from coordinate 1,466,646 downwards.
TGCTGTGAGACGTGCTCGGCGGCGAGCACCGCACCCAGCGGGAGCCCGCAGCCGAGCGGCTTCGCGAGCGTCACGATGTCCGGTACCACGCCCGCGTGCTGGCACGCGAGCACCTTGCCCGTGCGGCCGAGGCCGCACTGGATCTCGTCGGCGATCAGCAAGGCACCTCGCGCGGTGCAGAGCTCGCGCACGTGGCGCAGCATCTCCGGGTCAAAGGTGCGCAGACCGCCTTCGCCTTGCACCGGCTCCAGGATCACCGCGGCCGTGCGGTCGTCGACGGCGGCTTCGAGCGCCTCGCGCGAGCCGAAGGGCACGAAGCTGACACCCGGCAGCAGCGGCTCGTAGGGCTCGCGGTACTTCGCCGATGCGGTGACCGACAGCGCGCCGAAGGTCCGGCCGTGGAAGCTGCCCTCGAACGCGACGAAGCGCGTGCGCTCCTTCTGCCCGAGCCGATACGAGCGGAGCCGCGCGAGCTTCAGCGCGCCCTCGTTCGCCTCGGTGCCCGAGTTGCTGAGGAAGACGCGCGGCAGGCCGCAGAGGCGGACCAGCCCCGCGATCACCGGCGCTTGCCACGGGTGATGGAAGAGGTTGCTCGTGTGCAGCGGGAAGTGGCCTGCCTCGGCGAGCGCTGCCTTCACGCGCGGATCGCCGTAGCCCAACGCGTTCACCGCGATACCGCCCAGGAAGTCGTGGAACCAGCGCCCGTCCTCGGCGAGCAGGCGATCGCCCTCGCCGCCGACGATCATCACGGGGTTCCGCGCGTAGGTGGGCAGGTGATGCGCGGCGTGGATGCGCTGCGCTTCTTCGAGCTTGGTTTCCACGGGCTTCTAGGCTCTGGCAGAGGAAGGAGTGCGAGGAGGTAGGCAGCGCGTGCCGACGTCGGCGCCGGCAGCCAAGCGCGGGAGGTCTTCCGGCGTCTTCCACGACGCGATGGTGACGGGCGTGCCGCACGCCGCCGCGGTCTTCAGCGCGCCGCGCACCTTCGGGATCATGCCGCCGGAGATGACGCCGCTTGAGATCAGCGCGTCGGCGCGCTCTTGGTCGAGCTCCGCGATGGGGCGCTGCTCGGCGTCGAGCACGGCCGGCACGTCGGTCAGGAGCAGCAGGCTCTGCGCGCGCAGGATCGCCGCGAGGGAAGCGGCCGCATTGTCGGCGTTCACGTTCCAGCGCTCGCCCTGCTCGTCGAGGCCGATCGAGCAGAGCACCGGCAGGAAGCGCTCGGCGAGCAGCACGCGCAGCAGGCGCGCTTCGCCGCCGACGACCTCGCCGACGCGGCCCGGATCGAAGCTGTAGCCGCGCACCTTCTCGGTGCGCGCGAGCGCGCCGTCGCCGAGGCAGAGGCCGACGGCTTCGGCGCCGCGCGCGAGCAAGAGGCCGACGAGCGCCTTGTTCACTTTGCCCGCGAGCACCGCGGTGATCTCCTCGATCTGCTCGGGCGGCGTGATGCGGATCCCTTCGCGGCGCTCCGTTGGCATCTGCAAGCGCTCGAGGTGGCGATCGATCGCGCTGCCACCGCCGTGCACGAGCACGACGCCGCCCGGATGCGCGGCATGGAGCAGGACGAAGCTCTGCCAGAGCGCCGGATAGGCCTCCGGCTGCTCGAGCGCCGCCCCACCGACCTTCACGACGAACGGCGCCGTCACAGCAGGCCTCCGCGGAGGGCGGTGCCCTCGTCGAGGCCGAGCACGCAGTTCATCGCCTGCACGGCCTGGCCGGAAGCGCCCTTCACCAGGTTGTCGATCGCGCTGCTGAGCACCACATGCCCGTGCTCCTCGTCGACGGCGAGGCCGAGGTGGCAGAGGTTCGTGCCACGCACGGCGCCGACGCTCGGCCAGCGGCCGGCGGGCAGCAACTTCACGAAGCGCTCGCTCGCGTAGCGCTCTTCGAAGAGCGCGCGCACGCGCGCCGCGCTCCAGCCTGGCTGCAGGTCCGCGTGGATCGTCGCCAGGATGCCGCGATCGAACGCGCCGAGGTGCGGCGTGAAGAGCGTCTTCGAGCCGACGTAGGCGTCGATCTCGGGGTTGTGCCGGTGCGCGAGCACGTTGTACGCCTGCAGGCTCACCTCGCAGAAGTGCACCTTCAAGCTGGCGCCGCGTCCCGCGCCGCTGACGCCGCTCGTGGCGTCGATGATCGCGCGCCGACCGGGCAGCAAGGCGCCAGCCTCGGCGAGCGGGCGGAGCGCCAGGATCGACGCGGTGGGATAGCAGCCGGGCACCGCGACGAGGGCGGGGCGCTCGCGCAATGCCGCGCGATGCAGCTCGGGCAAGCCGTAGACCGCGGTCTCGAGCAGGCCCGCGTGCGTGTGCGGGAAGCCGTAGTGCTTGGGATAGAGCGAAGCGTCGCGCAGACGGAACGCCGCGGAGAGATCCAGCACGCGCATCCCGCGCGCCAGGAGCTCCGGCGCTAGCTCCAAGCTCGCTTCGTGCGGCGTCGCTAAGAACACGATCTCCGCGCGCTGCGCCGCGATCGCCTCCGCGCTGGTCGGCAGCAGCGGCTCGTCGACGCGGCCCGCGAAGCGCGGGAAGAGGTCGGAGAAGCGCTCGCTGCTCCCCGCGCGCTTCTCGGACGCGAAGAGTCCGGCCAGCTCGACCGACGGATGGGCGAGCAGGATCTCGACGAGCTCCGCGCCGGTGTAGCCTCCGGCGCCGACGATGGCGACTCGAGTCATGAAGGGAAGAAGTGGGGCAAGAAGGGGAGCGGGCCTGGAGGGAAGAGGAGGACGCAGCGGTCGGCCTTCAGCCTTGCGAGGCGAGCTGGCGCAGCAGGTGGGCGACGTTGCTCGCTTGCGTCGTGGAGCGCGTCGCGATCATCACCGTGTCATCGCCCGCGACGGTGCCGATGACGCCGCGCACGCGCGCTTGATCGACGGCGATCGCGAGCGCCTGCGCGTGCCCCGGCGGCGTCCGCGCGACGACGATCGTGCCGCCTCGATCCACGCCGAGGAGATGCGTCCGCAGCGCATCTTCCAGCTCGCGCGCCCCGCGCCGCGGGGCCGGCGCCGAGCCGGGCAGGAGGTAGCCGCTCGGACCCTTCGAGACCTGGAGGTCGCGGAGGTCGCGCGACAGCGTCGCCTGGGTAGCTTCGAAGCCCGACTCCAGCAGGAGCTGCTTCAGCTGCTCCTGGCTCTGGATGCGTTGGTGCTCGATGAGCTCGACGATCTTGTGGCGGCGTTGCGACTTCCCGACCATGGCATTTTTATGCAGTTCGATGCATATCTATGTCCTGGGCGGGAGCGCTTGTCAAGGCCGCAGGCGCGCGTGCAGTGCCGCGCGGGCTCTCAGCGGAGAGCGCCGAGCAGCAGGTGTACGTTGCCGGCCGCGTCGACCTGCGCACGGTCGCCGCGCTCGACCACGCTGGTCGCGCTGTACTCTAGGATCAGCGCCGGGCCGTCGAACGTGGCGCCCGGTCGCAGCGCGCTGCGCTCGTAGATCTTGAAGCCCGCGCTTCGCGCCACGGGCTTCGGCGTATAGGCCCGCGGCGCGCGTCGAGCGGCGCGACGTTCCGGTGCTCGCCGCGCGCGCGCTTCGGCGGTGAGGTGCACGATCTCGATCGGATGGCCCGCGAGCTCGAAGCCGTAGATGCGCGCATGCTCGCGGTGGAACGCCACGCGCGGGTCGCCATCGAGCGGTAGCTCGAGCTCGAAGCTCTGCCCGCGGTAGCGCATCGCCGCGCGGAAGGAGACCTCGAACGGCGTCCCGCGGGGCAGCTCCGCGCGCATCCCGGCGCGCGCTTCCCGCAGCAGCTCGCGCTGCGCGCGGGCGAGTTCCTTCGCGCGATGCTCGTCGGCGAGGACGGCCACGCTGCGCGTCCACTCGCGCGCGGGCACCGCGGCGAGCATGCCGCGCGCGGAGAAGGCGCCCGGGTTCGGCGGCAGGACGGCGCTCGGCAAGCGCAGCAGGCGCGCGAGGCGCGCGGCGTGCAGGCCGCCCGCGCCGCCGAACGCGACGAGCGGGCAGCGCGTCGGATCGACGCCGCGCTCGAGCGAGATCACCTTCAGCGCACGGCTCATCGCCGCATCGGCGATGCGCAACGCGCCTTCCGCGGCGGCGAGCGCCTCGAGGCCGAGCTCGGCGCCCAGGCGCTCGTACGCAGCGCGCGCGCGCTCGACGTCGAGTGCCAGCACGCCGCCGAGGAAGGTGCCCGTCGGAAGACGCCCGAGCAGGAGATGCGCGTCGGTGATCGTCGGCTCTTCGCCCACGCCGTAGCAGGCTGGCCCGGGATCGGCGCCGGCGCTTCGCGGTCCCACCTTCAGCGCGCCACCGGAGTCGGCCCATGCGATCGAGCCGCCGCCGCAGCCGACCGTGTGCAGGTCCAGCGAGGGCAACCCGAGCGGGCGACCGCCGACCTGCACTTCATCGCTGCGCGCGAGGCTCTGGCCGGCGAGGCAGACATCGGTGGAGGTACCGCCCATGTCGAAGCTGAGCACGCGCTCGACGCCGAGCTCGCTCGCGATCGAGGCTCCGCCGACGACGCCGCCCGCGGGGCCGCTGAACAGCACCTCGACCGGGCGTTCCGCCGCGGTGGCCGCGCGCACCAGTCCGCCGTGGTTCTGCAGCAGCGCCAGCGCGCGCTTGCCGAAGCCGCTCTCGAGCTTCGCGAGATAGGCCGCCATGATCGGCGCGAGATAGGCGTTGATCACCGTGGCGCTCGCGCGCTCGACCTCGCGGAAGCGCGGGAGGATCGAGCTCGAGAGCGAGATCGGGACACCCAGCGGTGCGAGCGCCCGCGCGACGCGGCGCTCCGGCTCGGGATCGCGCCAGGAGTGCAGCAGAACGACGGCGATGCTCTCCACGCGCGCTTTGCGCAGACGCTCGCGCAGAGCCTCGAGCTCCGCGTCGCTCGGGCGCAGGAGCTCGGTGCCGTCCGCGGCCGTGCGCTGCGCGAGCTCGAAGCGCAGCGCGCGCGGCACGAGGGGCGCGGGCTTCGCGACCCCGAGGTCGTACAGGCTCTCGCGATGCCCGCGCCCGATGTCGAGGAGATCGGCGAAGCCCTTGGTGATCACGAGCGCCGCTCGCGCGCCGCGGAGCGTGAGCAGCGCGTTCAGCCCGACGGTCGAGCCGTGCAGGATCTGCGCGGCTTTGCCGTCGGGATCCAAGGCGCGCCAGCCGGCGAAGATCGCGCGGGAGGGATCGTCGGGCGTCGAGGGCAGCTTCTCGACGCGCAGCCCCTGCTCGTCCTCGGCCACGAGGTCCGTGAAGGTGCCGCCGGTGTCGATGGCGATGCGCAGCGGGGGCCGGCTCGGCGGCATGAGCTTCGAGGGAGCGGGTTGCGGGGGCGGGCTCGGCATTGTAGGGATCTCGCCGCGCGCGGCGCCACGACCTCGCCCGCGCCTCCACCCATGTCGCCGTCCGTTTCCCTGCTCTCCGGGATCGCCGTCTCCTATCTCGCCGGCTCCGTGCCCTTCGGCCTTCTGGTCGCCCGCGCGCGCGGCGTCGACATCCGCAAGGTCGGCAGCGGGAACATCGGCGCCACGAACGTCGGGCGCGCGCTAGGCAAGAGCTTCGCCTACCTGGTCTTCCTGCTCGACTTCCTGAAGGGCCTCCTGCCGACGCTGCTCTTGCCGTTGGCGCTCCTGCCGCGTCTCGAGCCCTCGTCGGCGAGCGTCAGCGCTTGGCTGGCGGTCTCGTGCGGCCTCGCCGCGGTGATCGGCCATTGCTTTCCGATCTGGCTCCGCTTTCGCGGCGGCAAGGGTGTCGCGACCACCGTGGGGGTGCTGCTGGCCCTCGATTGGCTCGCGTTCCTCGCTTCCGGCGGGCTCTGGATCGCGACGCTGCTGATCTGGCGGATGGTGTCGCTCTCGAGCTTGGTGCTCGGCGTCGCGTTCCCGCTGGTCGTGCTGCTGCGCCACGGCGAGGCCGCGCTCGACGCGCAGCTGCCGCTCTTCCTCGTCTCGCTCGCGGTCTCGGCGTTGATCGCCGTGCGCCATCGGACGAACGTGGCGCGTATCCTCGCGGGGAATGAGCCCAAGGTCTTCGCCGCGAAGCGCGCGGCAGGGGAGCGTTGATCGAGATGCGCATCGCGGTGATCGGCGACGGCGGCTGGGGGACGGCGATCGCGCTCGTCCTCGCGGCGAACGGCCACGACGTGCGCCTCTGGGGCGCTTTTCCCGAGTACGCGGCCGAAGTGCAGCGCACGCGGGCCAACCGCAAGTTCCTGCCCGGCTTCGACCTGCCGAGCGCGATCCGCGTCACCGGCGACGACGCCGAGGCCTTCGATGACGCAGAGCTCGCGTTCTCCGTCGTGCCGACGCAGCACCTGCGCCCGACCTGGGAGCGCTTGAAGGCCCGCTGGCAGGGGATCCCGGTCGTCACGGCGACGAAGGGGCTCGAGGTGCGCAGCGTAAAGCGCCCGAGCGAGATCCTGCGCGAGGTGCTCGGCGAGCAGTTCTCGCTCTGCGTCTTCTCGGGGCCGTCGCACGCGGAGGAGGTCGCGCGCGGCAAGGCCACCGTCGTCGTCGCCGGCTCCGCCGATCGCGCGCTCGCCGAACGCGTGCAGCAGGTCTGCTTCCGCGAGAGCTTCCGCGTCTACCGCAGCGACGATCCGATCGGCGTCGAGCTCGGCGGGGCGCTGAAGAACATCATCGCGATCGCCGCCGGCATCTGCGACGGCCTGGATCTCGGCGACAACGCGAAGGCCGCGCTCCTCACGCGCGGCCTGGTCGAGATGGCGCGCTTCGGCGAAGCGCACGGCGCGAAGTGCCAGACCTTCGCGGGGCTCGCCGGCATGGGCGACCTGATCACCACTTGCTACTCCGGCTTCGGCCGCAATCGCGGCGTCGGCGAGCGCTTGGGCCGCGGCGAGACCCTGGCGCAGATCCTCTCGGGGATGGAGATGGTCGCGGAGGGGGTCTGGACCGCGCAGGCGATCCACGGCGCCGCCGAGGACGCGCGGATCCGCATGCCCATCACCACCGAGGTCTATCGGGTGCTCTTCGAGGCGAAGAGCGCGCGCCGGGCGGTCCAGGATCTCATGTCGCAGACCTTCCCCGGCGAGGAGTGAAGTTCTCGCGGCAGCCTGCTGGTTGACCGCGCGCGTTCCGGGGCCTATCTTGCCCGCCCCTGAAACTCGAGCGGCCTCCCGGCCGCTCACGCCCGGTCGGGGCGTGGCGCAGTTTGGCTAGCGCGCTTGCATGGGGTGCAAGAGGTCGGAGGTTCAAATCCTCTCGCCCCGACCATTTTTCTCTATCGCCTTCTTTCGGTCGCCCGACTCGCACCGTCGGCTGCCGAGCGATCGAGTGATCGCCGTGCAGCGCCGCGGCGCCAAGCGCCGTTCAGCGCTCGCGCTCGACGAAGCCGATCGCGTCCCAGAGATCGCACGCGGCCCGTGCCGGCGCCTCGCCGAGCCTCGGCTCCGCGCGGAAGTACATCGCGCGCGCCGGCTGCGCCAGATCGGCGTCGATGCGGGGCCAGCTCGGCGCTTCCGCCACGGGGGCACCCGTCGCCGCGAAGCGCAGCCAGTGCTCGCGCAGCGCCGCGCCGACGGCGCGATCGCGTTCGCTCGCGCGACCGAGCGGCTCTAAGCCGAAGAGCAGCGGGATCTCCGCGCCGTGCGCGGCGGTCGTCCGCTGCGCCGCTGGCGCGCTGCTCACGTAGTCGAAGTGATAGAGCCAAGCGGCGCCGCCCGCGCGCGCGACGTCCCGGGCCAGTCGTCGCGCGGGGGCGACGAAGGCCTGATCCGTGAGCAAGCGCTCCACCGTGCCCGTCGGATCGGCGGCGTCCCAGGGATAGAGCGCGAGCACTTGCGGCGCGCGCTCGGCGCCGAGGAGTCCGCGCAGCGCGAGCTTCCAGCTCAGCGCGCCCTTCACGGGCCAGAGCGGAGCGAACACCGAGCCGTCGCCCGAGTTGGCGCCGATCAGGATCGGCACGCGGTGGAAGGCACCGCGCGCGAAGAGCGCCTGCGGCTGATCGGGGAGCACCGCGCCGTCGACGATCGCGCGCCAGCGCGTGCCGCGCTGCGGATCGATTCCGGGGCGGAGGATCTCGATCAAACGCTCGGCCTCGATGGCGCGCAGCGCCGCGACCGCTTCGAGCACCGTCGCATCCTTCGCGACGCCGAGCTCCTCCGTCGCCAGCGCGCGCGCCGCGCGCTGCGCATCGTCCAGCGTCGGCAACTGCGCGCCGGTCGCGGTGCCGCTCTGCAGGATCGCGCGCTGGAAGAGGTCCTTCGCGAGCGGGGAGACGAGCAAGCACGAGACGCTGAGCGCGCCGGCCGACTCGCCGAAGATCGTCACGCGCTGCGGATCGCCGCCCAAGCGCTCGGCGTGGCGCTGCACCCAGCGGAGCGCGTGGATTTGATCGAGCAAGCCCAGGTTCGCGACAGAGGCTCCGCCTTCCGCGACGAGGGCCGGATGCGCGAAGAAGCCCAGCGGACCGAGTCGGTACTGGATCGAGATCACGACCGCGCCGCTGCGCGCGAGCACCGCAGCGTCGTAGTAGGGCGCGCTCGCGCCGCCGATCACGAGCCCGCCGCCGTGGATCCAGACCAGCACGGGCAGAAGCGGAGCGCCTTCGGCGCGCTCGGGAGCCCACACGTTCAAAGTGAGGCAATCCTCGCTCTCGTTCGCGAGCCCGCGCGAGAACGCACCCAAGCTCGGCTGCGGGCAGATCGCGCCGAAGCTCCAAGCGTCGCGCGGCTCGGTCCACGGTCGCGGATCGCGCGGCGGCTGCCAGCGCAGCGCTCCGAGCGGCGGCGCGGCGAAGGGGATCGCCTTCCAGCAGCGCAGCGCGGGAGCGCCTTCGATGCGCGTGCCGCGCAGCGGGCCGAAGTCGCTCGCGAGGAGCGGCGCCGTCGCGGATGGATCGAGTGGCTCGCCCTGCGCGCGCAGCGGCGCGGGCAAGGCGAGCAGCAACGGGAGGAACGCGGAGCCGAAGGCCCCGTGCGCGAAGCGAGTCATGGCCCACCGAGCATAGTGCTCAGAAGCCGAGCTGCCACTGCACCATGACGCGGAAGCCGTCGTCGCCCACGCGGTAGTTCGCGCCCGAGTTCGAGACGGGCTGACCGTCGTACCAGCCGCCTTCCAGCGTGAGCTTGTTCGTGTGCGTGCCATCGATGTACCAGTTCACGCCGCACGCGTACTCGCACGAGTCCTTCTGCTCGCCGTAGACCGCCGAATAGCGCACCACGGGCTCGATGCGCTTCTCGATCAGGAAGAAGCCGGCGTCGACGTAGAAGCCCCAGTCGTCCTGTTGCTTCTCGGGGAAGCCCGTCGGAGCGGTGCCCGTGGGCGCGATCTCGCGCAGCCAGCGACGGAAGATCTCGCCGTTCAGCGAGAACCCCTGGAACTTGAAGGCGGCATCGAAGGTCGCCAAGTACTCGTCGAAGTGATCGACGCCGAGCGAGGTGAGGCGCGAGCCGTCGGAGATGCGCGCGAAGCGCGTCTCGGCCAGCGAGTCACCCGAGGAGGTCTCGCCGCTCTGCTCGCCGAACGCGAAGCTCGCACCCATCTGGGCCGCAAGGTCTTCGTGGTTCTCGAGGTCGGCATAGCCTCCGCCGTACTTGGCGAAGGGCTCGAGCCAGACGGACGCGGCGTAGGCGAGCTTCTGGTTCACCTGGTCCGGCGTGGTGTCGCTGGTCGAGAGGCCGTTGCCGACCATCGCTCGATACCAGAGGCCATCGACGGGCTGGCCGATGGCCCAGACCCCGAGCGTGCGGTCCGGGCGGAAGTAGGTGGTGGCCATCGAGCGGTCCACCAGATGCGTCCGCGTCGAGCCGTTCAGCCAGTCGCGCGAGCCCGGCACGAAGGCCTTGCCGACATAGAGGTCGAAGGCCTTGTCGAACTCGTAGTTCACCCAGAAGTCGTGGAAGATCACCTGGTGGCCGTCATCGGTGTCGGCGTCCAGGTTGATATAGAAGTGGAGCTTGGGGTCGAGCCACATGCCGCGGAACTCGAGGCGCCCGCGCTCGATCTCGAAGTCGTCGCGATCGGTGACCTCGATCGGCGCCCCGCTCGTGCTCCCGCGCGTCTCGAGGTTCGCGTACTCGTCGTCCGCCGCGGCGAAGCCCACGTAGCGGAACTGCATGCGTCCGTTGATCTTGAGCTCGAAGGGCGTCTTCGCGTCCTTCGTCGAGCGCAGGATGAAGCCCTTGTCGTAGAGCGCTTCGAAGGTGCTCGGCTTCGCCGCGGCCTCGAGCTCCTCGCGCTGCTTCTCCTTCTCCGCGAGCTCGCGGATCATCGCCTCTTGCTCGTCGAGGCGCTTCAAGAGCTCGTCGAAGTTCGTCGGGCGCTCCGCGGGTTTCGGCTCCTGGGCCGAGGCGACCGCTGCGAAGCCGAGACTCATCCCGGCGAGGAGCAGCGTTCGGTCCAGCCACGCGAAGGGGGAAGGGCGCGAGGGCGAAGTGAGGCGCATCGGGGGCGCGATCCGAGGGTTGGGGGGGGCGGGATTGCCCCGGCTCCGAAGAGCGGCGGGGAGACGGGGGCGATTCGAGCGGACCGGTTCGCTGAGCCGGCTCGCCCGGAAAGGCCTACATACAGAAGGAAAGACCCTGGATGTGAAGTGTCCGTGAAGGCGGCACGGGAACTTCGCGAGCGGTCGTCGCGCCGCGCGCGAGCGGCGCCGCCGGAGAACCGGCGCCATTCCAGCCTCACGCGCCGTCCAGGTCCAAATCAAGGTCGCGAGGAGTCTCGGTCGAGAAGAGGGAGCGATGTCCTTCGATCTCGAGGCACCGCGCGCTCGCGCGCGCTCCCGCCGCTGGCCGTTCCTCCTGGTCGTGCCGGCGCTCGCCGTCGTGGCCTGGCCGCGGCTCCCGCTTGCGGAGCCGCGCAGGAGCGATGGCCTCGAGCCGTTGCGCGTGGCGTATCCGCAGGTGCGGATCCTCTCCACTGCCGAGTTCGAGGCGTTGCGCGGTCGTTGCCTCGTCATCGACGTCTCGATGCATGCGCCGACGGATCGTGCGGCGCTCGCCGCAGAGATCGGCGCCTCTCCACGTGCGCTGCCGCTCGTCTTCCGCGCGCCGCGAGCGCGAGCCCACGCTGCGCTCGAGGCCGCGCTGCGCGCCCGCGTCGCCGGCTACGAGAAGGCCTGCGCCTATCTCGTCGCCGGATCCGGGGACTTCTAGGGACGCGGCGCCGCCGCGCCCGGCGGCGTGAGCGAGAAGTGGAGCTTCGCCACCTCGCCGAGTGCCGGCGGCCCGAAGGAGCGCGCGAAGTCCCGGATCGCGCGCGAGACGGGACTGCCGGAGCCAGCCGGCAAGTCGGCTCCGAACGGCTGGCCCTGCTCGCGCAAGCCATGGACGAAGGCCGCTCGCGCGAGCACGCTCGCGGCGGCGACGGCGACATCGCGCTCGCCCTTCGTGCGCAGCTCGAGGCGCGTGCCGCGCGGTAGCGCGAGCGCCTTCGCGAGGCGCGCCGCGGCGGGCGTGAACTGGTCGATCAGGACGACGGGCGGGGGCGCCGCGAGGCGCGGCGCGAGCGCGCGCCAGCATTCCGCGTAGAGCTCACCCAGCAGCACGTTGATGTTGCCCGTGGCCGCGTAGCGCGCGTTGTAGTGCGGCGGCGCCAGAGCGACGACGGAGCCGCGCCCGGTCTCTTCGAGCTTGCCCGCGAGTCGCTCGACCTGCGGGTCGCTCAGCTGCTTGCAGTCCGCGATGCCCCAGCTCACGAGCTCGCGCGCGTGCGCTTCATCGACGTGGTAGAGCGCGGCGACGAGCGGACCGAAGTAGTCGCCCTTCCCGCTCTCGTCGCCGCCGACGCGCACCGGGCCCAAGGCGAAAGGATCGAGCGATGCACGCGGAGCTCCGGAAGCCCCGCTCGCGGGGAGCGCCGTACCCAAGTCCTCGGCGAGATGCGCCGCGGAGGGACCCGCGACGACGAAGGAGCAGCCCTTCTTGCCGTGGTAGGCGTTGAGGACCGCGCTCTCCGTCGAGCGGCGCGCGAGGCGCCATTGACGGCCGTAGGGGATCTCGCGCTGCTCGCGCTCCTCCCATCCCGCGGCGCGAACGCGCTCGAGCAGCGCCGCGCAGTAGCTCTCGAACTCGCTCACGCGTCGCCGTCGACCGGCCGGCGTCCCGCGAAGCCCTCGTCGATGGGATGCCAGGCCACGATGTCCTCCTCGCCGTGCTTCCAGCAGAGGAAGACCATCTCGTCGCCGCGCCAGGCGTAGAAGTCGATCAGGCCGACCTCGGGGTCCTTCACGTAGGCGCCGAGCTCGTTCACACCGGCGAGAGCCAGACGGAAGCGCTCTTCGGCGGCGCGCCGATCGCGCGTCAGGCGCTCGAGGCGATCCGGATCGTTCGCCAGGGCGACCCCGGCCTTCTGCAGGCGCAGATGCGCGCGCTTCAGCCCCTGCGTCGCATCCATCAGGAGCGCCACGCGCGGACGGAGCTCGGGCAAGCGGCGCCGTGCTTCGGCGAGGTCGACGATCTCGGTGACGACGTTGGGGTCGGACATGGCGCCGGGCATTGTCGGTCGCGGTCGCGACCCCTTCAACGCCAGCGTGAAGAAACACGTTCCAGAGCTGCGCTGGTCGCGAGTCGAACTCAGAATCGCGTGGACCTCCGCAACCTGTGCGCACAGCGAAGCTAGCTCTCGCCGCGTCCCATCGCGGCGCGCGCCGCTCGCGTCACCTTCGCACTCCGGCGCGCTCGCGCGTAAGCAGCGCGGGTGGTGTTCCCCGAGCGGGGCGCCCGTCGCCTCCCGCACTCGATCCCAGCGGAGCCGCCGAGGTCTCGGCGCTCCGCGTCTTCGGCCTCGCCGAGGCAGAGAACCCATGCATCTCCGCAGCTCCTTGCGCGGTAGCTCCTTGCTCGCTTCGCTCGCTCTCACCAGCGCCTCTGCGCTGGCCCAGACCCCGCTCTTCCAGTTCGACGGCGCGACCGAGTTCATCGATCGCGGCACGATCGGCATCAACCAGAACGGCTACTTCTGCGAGCGCTTCGCCCTGAACCACTATCTCGGCGGCGTGCAAAACCTGCGCAGCTTCGCGTGCGTGATCCAGGACCAGAACTGCGCGACCCCCGAGAATCTGCAGTTCGCGCTCTTCGACGAGGCGCTCGACACCGCGGGCGCGCGCACCGGCACGCCGGCCGAAGCGAATCCGCTGGTCCTCACCGCGGTCGTCATCGGACCCGGCTGCCCGACGGGGCAGACCACCGGCGCCGCCGCGTTCATCTTCACGATTGGACCCGCGACGGGGAACGTCGTGACCGGGCCGTTCGTGCGTGACGCGTTCACGGGCATCCTGCTCGAGGCCGACGCGGGCTGGCCGAACACCGACGGCCTCGCGGGCCAGGCGTCGTTCGCCAACGTGACCCAGGGCACCTCACCCGAGCAGCCCAGCGCGGGCGCGCTCGTCGCGTACGCGAACCCCGGCTTCCCGCGGAGCTCCACGCGTGTCGACTTCTTCCGCGGCAACGGCGGCGGCCCGGCGCGTGCGCGCTACGCGACCTTCTGGAGCTCCAGCAATCAGCGCCTGAACTTGGAGGGCATCGTCGCGCGCATCGGCGTCGAGGACTCGACCGGTGCTTGGTCCGCCCAGACGACCGTGAGCCCCGCGAACTACGGCCTCGCGGGGCGCTTCCCCGACGTGCGAAACCTCGGAGGCTCCGCCACGCCGCGCCGCGACAACCTCCTCTTCGACGTGCTGAGCAATGGCTCGTTCACGAGCGGACTCTCCCTGGTCATCCTCTCGAGCCGGCTCGCGACGCAGACGATCGGCGGGCAGGTTCCGCTGCCGGGCATCGGGGTGCTCGCGCTCGATCCGACCGATCCGGTCTTCACCGCGACGGCGCCGGGCGTCCCCGGCCTGGTGCTGCCGATCGCCGGTCCGACCAACAACTTCCGCGTCGACCTCGGCGCGATCCAAGCGCGCGGCGCCTTCGCGGCGGGGCAGAGCTTCTATGCGCAAGTGCTGAACGTCGATCTCACGACGGGTGCCGCCGGGCTCTCGAATCTGGTGTCGTTCTCGATCCTCTGAACGCGCGCGGGGACTGCTTTTCGGGCGGGGCGCGGGGCACCGGAGTGCGCCGCGCCCCGCGCCCATTCCGGCCCGTGTCCGGGCAGGGCTCTGGTCTCGCGCCGCGCATGCGCTAACCTCTTCGCCCTTCGAACCCGGCGCCCCCTTGCCCCGGCGGCGCCCTCGACCGACGCAGGTGACGATGATGACCCCGCTCCGCCGCGGCGCTCCCGCGGTCCTCGCTCTGGCTCTCACGGCGCTCTTCGCGCGCGCCGACGAGGGCATGTGGCTCCTCACCCAAGTCGCGAAGCTGCCGCTCCGCGAGAAGGGCCTGCAGATCGACCCCACGCTGATCTACCGGCCGGATGGCCCCTGCCTCGCGCACGCGATCGTGCAGGTCGACGGCGGCACCGGTGAGTTCGTCTCGCCGGACGGGCTGATCCTCACCAACCACCACGTCGTCTTCGACGGCGTGCAGCAGGTGAGCGCGGAGGGCAAGAACTACGTCGACAACGGCTTCGTCGCGCGCACCCGCGAAGAGGAGCCCTACGTCACCGGCTACGACGCCTACGTCACGCTGAAGGTCGAGGAGGTCACCTCCAAGGTCTTGGAGGGCTTGGCCCCGAACGCGACCGAGCAGGAGCGCGAGCGGCACGTCCGCAAGGCCGGAGAGGCGATCGCCGGCGAAGCCAAGGCGAAGCCCGGCGAGGAGCACCTCGAGCACACCATCATCGAGCACTTCAGCGGCGCGCGCTTCTTCCTCTACACGAAGCTCGTGCTGCCCGACGTGCGCCTCGTCTACGCTCCGCCGAAGTCGATCGGCGAGTTCGGCGGCGACATCGACAACTTCATGTGGCCGCGGCACTGCGCCGACTTCGGCTTCTTCCGCGCCTACACCGGCCCGGACGGCAAGCCCGCGAAGCACGCGAAGGAGAACGTTCCCTACCGCCCGCAGACCTGGCTCAAGATCTCGACCGAGGGCGTGAAGGACGGCGACTTCAGCTTCGTGATGGGGCACCCGGGCCAGACGATGCGCGAGCGCGGCTCGCTCTCGATGGCGTTCAACCGCGACTACCAGCTCCCGGCGCAGGTGAATCAGCTCGAGCAGATCATCAAGCAGCTCGAGGAGGCCTCGAAGGCGAGCGAGAAGGCGTATCTCGACAACATCGCGCAGATCAAGTCGCTGAACAACGCGCTCAAGAACTTCGTCGGCAAGGTCGACGGCCTGCATCGCCGCGCCTTGGTCGAGAAGGTCGCCGCCGAGGAGGCGAAGCTCGGCGAGTGGATCGCCGCCGATCCCGAGCGAGCGAAGCGCTGGGGGCGCACGATGCCGACGATGCAGGCGCTCTACGCTGTCCTGCCGCATCGGGAGAAGCTGCTCGAGGTCATCGCGCAGATCGAGCGGACCGAGCTCCTGAAGCTCGCCGCCAAGGTGCAGAAGCTCGCCGTCGAGCTCGGCAAGCCCGACGCGCAGCGCGAGCGCGCGTATCGCGACGATCGCCGCGAGAAGCTCATCGCCGACTCGAAGGAGATGCTGGCGAAGCTCGATCGAGCGAAGGCTCTGGCAGGGCTCCAGGACGCGTTCGCCGCGCTGGCGGAGCTCCCGAACGAAGCGCTTCCCGCTGAGGTCCGCGGCGCGATCGGCAGCGCGAGCGGCGAAGAGCGCGAGAAGGCGCTGCGCGAGTTCGCGCAGCGCATCGCGGAGACGACAGGGCTCGGCACCTCGGGTCGCCTCGAGCAATGGCTCGCGGCGAAGAGCGCGAGCGAGATCCCGCTCGACGACCCGCTCGTCCACGTCGCGGTGAAGTGCGCCGAGGTGAAGGACATGCTCGGGCAGCAGGGCTTGAATCGCAGGCTGACCGAGCTGCGCCGTCAGCTCTACGAAGCGCGCGCCGCACGCGGCGGTGAGCTCTACCCGGACGCGAACAGCAACCTGCGCTTCACCTACGGCTACGTGAAGGGCTACTCGCCGAAGGACGCGGTCTGGTACACGCCGATCACGACGGTGCGCGGCGTGCTCGAGAAGGACACCGGCGAAGCGCCGTTCAACTCGCCGAAGAAGCTGCTCGATCTGCTCCGCGCCGGCGAGTTCGGCCGCTGGGCCGATCCGCGGCACGGCAACTCGATTCCGGTCGCGTTCACGCACACCGTCGACATCACCGGCGGCAACTCCGGGTCGCCGGCGCTGAACGCGAAGGGCGAGCTGATCGGCATCGTGTTCGATGGCAACTTCGAGTCGCTGACGGCGGACTACGTCTACGACGACTCGATCACGCGCTGCATCTCGGTCGACATCCGCTACTGCCTCTTCCTGCTCGAGCGCTACGACGAGGCGGGTCATCTCCTGGCGGAACTCGGCTTCCGCTCGTGAGGCGTTCGAGGCAGGTGCTCGGGCTCGCGCTGCTCGTCGGAGCCTCCGCCGCCGCCTCGGCGTCGGCGCAGGCTCAGACGCGGCCGCTGCTGCGCGGACCCGTGCATCCCGCGGGGCTGCATTCCCCCGCGGATGCCGACGCGATCGTGCGTGTGAGTGTCGCTCCGCTGCGCGGCGAGCCGCGCCACGGAGCGGAGCAGGTCGACCAGGTGCTGCTCGGCACGGCGCTGCGCGTCCTCGAGCGGAAGGGCGGCTGGGAGCGCGTGCGCACACCCTACGGCTACGAGGGCTGGCTCACGGCCGGCTCGACCAGCACGCTCGACCAGGGGGCTAGGCGCTGGACGCCGACGCATCTCTTCGCCCTGCGCACCGGCGAAGCGCTGGAGCGGCCAGCCGACGACGCCGCGCCGGTGATCGATCTCGTGCTCGGCGTGCCGCTGCGCGTCGAGCGCGCGGCGGAGCGCGACTTCGCGGAGCTGCGCCTGCCCGACGGCAGGACGGCGTGGGTGCCCGCGAGCTCCCTCGTGCCGCTCGCGCGGGAAGGCGAGGTCGCGCCGAGCGCCGAGGGCGTACTCGCGCTGGCGCGCGCCCTCCGCGGCCTGCCCTATCTCTGGGGCGGGAACTCGGCCAAGGGCTTCGATTGCTCGGGCTACACGCAGACGGTGTTTCGCCTGAACGGCGTGGCACTCCCGCGCGATGCCTCGCCGCAGAGCGCCTGCGGCGAAGACATCGCCTGGCAGGGCGGCTTCGAGGCGGTGCGCCCCGGCGATCTGCTCTTCTTCGGACCGAAGCGCGAGCGCATCACGCATGTCGCGATCTCGCTCGGCGGGGCGCGCTTCATCCATTGCGCGACGGAGGTGCACGAGGCGAGCCTCGATCCGCGCGATCCGGACCACGAACCCGAGCGCCGGAGATCGCTGCAGGCGATCCGGCGCGTGCTGCCAGGTGGAGGTGCACGTCGATGAACGTGTTCGATGTCCAAGCGAGCCTGCGCGCTCTGCTGCCCGCCGAGCGCTTCCTGGTCTTCGAGGAGCTGCGGACGCAGGTCGCCGCGGGCGGCGTCCGCGCGCTGCAGATCGCGCTCCCCGCGCTCCCGCGCAAGATCGGTCGCGAGCAGCTCCCGCCCGAGCTGGCCCTCGAGGGCGACGTTTCGGTCGATCTCGGGGCTTGGCGCGCGTGCGATGCCGCCGCCCTCGAGCTGCTGCATGTCGCGCAAGCGGGCGATGACGCGCTGCGCGAGCTCTACGCTCACGGCGACATCGAAGAGCGCGCGATGGTGCTGCGCTCGCTCGCCTGCCGACCGGTGAGCGCGGGCACGGTGGCGCTGCTCGCCGAAGTGCAGCGCACCAACGTGCAGTCGCACTTCGAAGCGGCGATCTGCGACTCGAACCTCGTCGCGCGTTCACTCGGCCGCGCGGGCTTCGCGCAGGCCGATCTCGATCGGCTGGTGCTGAAGGCCGCGTTCCTGGGCGTCGAGCTCGTGCGGCTCTTCGATGTGCAGCGCCACGCGAACCCCGAGCTCTCGCGCATGCTGCAAGACCTCGCCACCGAGCGCGAGGCCGCCGGCCGCGCGGTCTGGCGCGACACGGCGCGCTTGATCGCGCGCGCCCCCACGGCCGGAACGCTCGCGCGCTTGGTCGGCGGGCTCGAGCACGGCGACGACGGCACGCGCCTCGCCGCGGCCGAGGGCTTGGACGCCCTCCTCTCGCGCGAGCGCTCGCAGCGCACCGAGCTCCACCACTACCTGCGCGAGCGCTTGCCGCGCGAGCCGCGCGCCGAGATCCGCGCCGCGCTGGAGCGCGCTCTCGCGCGCTGAACGCGGCGTCTGCTACCGCGGCCTCCCTCTCCGCTCTCTTCCTCCCTCGCCCGACGCTCCCCGATGCGCATCTTCGAGCCCCACATCCACATGTTCTCGCGCGTGACCGACGACTACGAGCGCATGGCGCTCGCAGGGGTCCGCGCGGTGCTGGAGCCCGCGTTCTGGCTCGGGCAGAACCGCACCAACGTCGGCAGCTTCGTCGATTACTTCGACACGCTGATCGGCTGGGAGCGCTTCCGCGCGCAGCAGTTCGGCATCCATCACTTCTGCACGATGGCGCTGAACCCGCGCGAGGCGAACGACGACCGCGTGAACCAGGCGGTGATCGAGGCCTTGCCGCGCTATCTCGAGAAGGACGGCGTCCTCGGCGTCGGCGAGATCGGCCTCGACGACCAGACCAAGAAGGAGGAGCACTACTTCTTGGCGCAGCTCGCGCTCGCGAAGAAGCACGACCTGCCGGTGCTCGTCCACACGCCGCACCGCGACAAGAAGAAGGGCTTCCAGCGCTGCATCGACCTCGTCCGCGACGCCGCGTTCCCCTTGCAGCGCGTGCTGCTCGACCACGGCAACGAGGAGACGATCAAGATCACGCGCGAGCTCGGCTGCGTCAGCGGCTTCTCGATCTACCCCTTCACCAAGATGGATACGAACCGCATGGTCGCCATCGTGAAGGAGTACGGCGTCGAGCGCATGATCATCAACTCCGCCGCCGACTGGGGCGTCTCCGACCCGCTGATGGTGCCGAAGACGATGGTGAAGCTCGAGCAAGCGGGCCTGCGCCCCGCGCTGATCGAGCAGCTCGTGTGGGGGAACCCCGTCGCCTTCTTCTCGCAGGGCGGGCGTCTCGACGTCGCGCGCTTGGAACACCCCGCGAACATCGATCGTCGGCAGACCTTCGAGGGGAACTCGGTGCTGCGCGGGCAGGACCCGGACGCGTAGCTGCGAAGTCGTCGCCTCAGGGCCGCGCCAAGAGCTCGTAGCTCCGCGGCGGCGCGGCCACCCACGCCGCCATGCTCTCCGCGAGCGAGACTCGCCAGCTCTGACCCTCGAGGCGCAGCACCAGCGGCTGGGTCGAGGCGCGTCCGTCGGCGGGCACGAAGCGCGCGATCGCGCGGCGCTCGCGTTGCTCGAGATCGATCACCCGGCCACCGGGGAAAGCTGCTCGGGACCACTGCGGATCTTCGCGCTCGGCGCTCACGAGATGAGCTCGCCAGGCGGCGTCGTCACCGGCGGCACAGGCGGCCAGGAAGTCGGCGGCGGCCTGGCCAGCCGCCCCGGTCGGCTCCAGCGCCGTCGGCGTGCAGCCGCCGAGAGGGAGGAGCAAGGCGAGGGCGAGAGACGCTCTTCGGCGTCGAGGGCTCTTCGCTTGCATCGCTCTTGCCTCCTCGAGTTCCGGATCCGTTTCCTCTCCCAGGAGCGGCAGCCGGCGGGCGCCGCCGAGAGGGCGGGAAAGGAATGCGCGGCTCCCGGATTCCGAGAAGGGCGGCGAAGATCGCCGGCGAGCGCGGCCTTTCCGCCGTAGCTCGGGGGGCACCCCGCGTTCCGCATGAGCAACCGCGAACCGATCGAACCGGAGACGGCACCCGGCGCCACGGAGGCGCCGTGGGCCGATGGTGCGTTCGGGCCGGAGGGCTATCCCGAGCTGCGCGCCCGGCTGGTGCGCTACGCGAGGAAGCTCGCGGGGGACGCGGTGCTCGACGGGCGGACCGCCGAGGACTGGGCCGATCTCGCGCTGCTGAAGCTCTGGCGGGGCGAGCGGAAGGCCGGGGCTCACGAGGCCGAGGTCGTGCTCTTCGGCACGGTGCGGAGCCTGGTTCACCACGCGCGGAAGCGCGCGGAGCGCTCGCGGACGATTGGCGTTGGCGAGGATCGGGATCGCGCGGAGCACTCGGACGTGAATGCGCTGCATCTCCGCGATGCGCTGCGCAAGGTCGCCGAGCGGCTCTCGCTCGCGGGCTTCGAGGACGCGCGCGAGGTCGTGCTCTGCCTCCTCGAGCACGGAGGCGCCTTGTTGAAACCCCGCGAGCTCGCCGACGCCCTCGGCTGGGAGCGCGCCCGTGTCTACAAGGCGTGGGAGCGCGTGAAGGAACGATTCGCCACGGTGTGGAACGCCGGTGACTGACATGAATGACGCACGCAAACGACAGGACGATTCGAACGGGCCGCACGAAGAGCGCGAGCTCGCGCGCGGGCTCGCCGATGCCGGGCTGATCGAGCCCGAGATCGACGCGTTCCTCGCCTACTCGCGCGAGATGGAGCGCGAGCTCGGGGCGCGCGTGATGCCAGCGCGCGTCTCGCGCTGGCCGTGGATTCTGTTCGCTGCCGCAGCTGCGCTGCTGCTCTGCACGGGTGGAGCGGCGGCGATGCTCTTCGGCGAGCGCGGGGCG
Source organism: Planctomycetota bacterium (assembly GCA_016719295.1). Lineage (GTDB taxonomy): Bacteria > Planctomycetota > UBA1135 > UBA1135 > JADKAF01 > JADKAF01. The sequence goes on along the minus strand of JADKAF010000001.1, from coordinate 1,446,180 downwards.
CTGCTGCGCGAGCTCGAGAGCGTGCGCGGCGAGCGCGAGCAACTCGCGCGCGAAGCGCGCGAGGTCGCGGCCGAGCGCGCGCAGGTGCAACAGGAGCTGCGCGAGCAGCGCGCCGACGCGAAGGTCGCGCAGGCCGAGATCGTGCGCTACTTCCAAGGGCGCCTGCTCGAGCGCGCAGCGATGGGCGACCGAAGCGCGCTCCCGACCGCGAGCTTCCTCTCCGACATGACGCGCGATCTCCCCACGCGCAAAGTCACCGGCGACTTCCGCGACGCCTGGTCCCGCCTCGTCCCGCCGCTCGACCCCTTGGGCTTCTCTCCTTCCTCGCCCTACGAGGAACTGGTCCTCGCCGGCCGCTGAAACCGAACGTACGGTGCCAGAGCAAATTTCTCCGGTTAGCAACCGGAGAAAAATGCTCTGGCACCGTACGTTCGGTTTCTCCGTGAGTTCGGTTTGGGGTGAAATGGCGGGGCCATGAAGCCTCCCGAACCGAAGAGTACGTCTGCATCGCAGCCAGGGGCGGATCCCATTGGCGATGCGATCCGCGCGCGCCAGAAGCGCTTCCTGATGCCCGGCGTGCCGGTCTACTACGGCGAGCCCGTCGCGGTGAGCTCGGCTGAGGGGGCGCGGGTCGTGGATACGGCGGGGAAGGAGTACCTCGACTTCTTCGCCGGCATCCTTACGGTGAGCGTCGGGCATGCGAATGCGGAGGTGAACGCCGCGGCGCGTTCACAGATGGAGCGCTTCGGACACACCGCGTGCCTCTATCCGAGCGAGCCGGTGGTGGCGCTCGCCGAGAAGCTCGCGGAGATCACGCCGGGGCGGCTCGAGCAGAGCTACTTCACCACCTCCGGCACCGAGGCCGACGAGACGGCGGTGATGCTCGCGCAGATGCACACGGGGAACACCGAGGTGCTGGCGCTGCGCCACGGCTACTCCGGCCGCTCGATGGCCGCGCAGAACTTGAACGGCCTCGCGAACTGGCGCACGACGCCGTCGCAGGTGGCGAGCGTGAAGCAAGTGCTCGCGCCGTACTGCTACCGCTGTCCGCTGAAGCTCGAGCCGAAGACCTGCGGCATCGCCTGCGCGCGCGACATCGAGGACGTGATCCAGACCTCGACCTCCGGCAAGGTGGCGGCGCTGATCGCCGAGCCGATCCAAGGCGTCGGCGGCTTCATCACGGCGCCGAAGGGCTACTTCGAGATCGCAGCCGAGATCGTGCGGAAGTACGGCGGCCTCTTCCTCTGCGACGAGGTGCAGACCGGCTTCGCGCGCACCGGCAAGATGTTCGCGATCGAGCACCACGGCGTGGAGCCCGATGTGCTCACGATGGCGAAGGCGATCGCGAACGGCTTCCCGATCGCGGCGACGATCACGCGGCCGGAGATCGCCTCGAGCCTGAAGAAGCTCACCATCTCGACCTTCGGCGGAAACCCGGTCTCCTGCGCCGCAGCGCTGGCGACCATCGAGGTGCTGCAGCGCGAGGACCTGCCTGCGCGCGCCGAGCGCTTGGGTGCGGAGCTGCGCGAAGGCCTGCTGCGCTTGCAGCGGCGCTTCCCGTCGAAGATCGGCGAGGTGCGCGGCCTGGGGCTCATGCTCGGCGTGGAGATCGTGCGCGACGAGCAGGCCGGCGATCGCACGCCCGATGCGCCGTTCTTGAACCGCGTCTTCGAGGCCGCGAAGCAACGCGGCCTCCTGGTCGGCAAGGGCGGGCTCTACGGCAACGTCTTCCGCTTCGGTCCGCCGCTCTTGATCGGCTCCGAGGACGTGCAGGAGGCGCTGCAGCGCTTCGAGGCCGCGTTCGCTTCGTGCGTCGATGGTTGAGCGCGGCAGCTCTCCGCGCCTCATCCAGATCGTCGGCTGGTCGGGCAGCGGCAAGACCACGCTGCTGGAGGCGCTGCTGCCGCTCTGGAAGCAGCGCGGGCTCCGCGTCGCGGCGATCAAGCACTCGGGCGGGTTCCCCGAGCTCGACACGCCGGGCAAGGACTCCTACCGCTTGCGCAGCGCCGGCGCCGAGGCGGTGGTCTTGGTCGGGCCCGAGCGCAGCGCCGTTTTCGTGGACCACGAGCCCGAGTTCTTTCCGTGGGAGGTCTGGGTGCGGACGCTCGCGGGTCTCGGCGCGGATCTGATCGCCTTCGAGTCGTTCGGCAAGGCGCCGATCCCGAAGGTCGAGGTCTGGCGCCCCGAGGTGGGCGAAGCGGGGCTGCGCTGGGGCGGGGACCCGCTCCTTCGGGCCGTGGTCGCCGCCTCGCGCCCGCCGGCTTGGGCGGGAGCGCTCTACTCGCCCGCCGAGACCGACCGAATCTCCGCTGAGCTGCTCCATCTCGCCCTGCCCTTCGAAGAGGTCCTCTCGCGGTGAGCTCCCTCCGTGCCCTCGTCGTCTCGATGCGCCCGTACCAGTGGGTGAAGAACGTCTTCGTCTTCGCCGCGCTGGTCTTCGCGAAGCGCTTGGGAGACCCCGCGGCGGTGCTGCTCGCCCTCGCCGCGTTCGGCGCGTTCTGCGCGCTGGCCTCGGCGGTCTACCTCGGCAACGACCTCTCCGACCGCGAGCGCGACCGCGCGCATCCCGACAAGAAGCACCGCCCGATCGCCTCAGGTGCCGTCTCGCCGCGGATGGTCGCGATCGGCATGGCCTGCTTGGTCGCGATCGGCAGCGCGCTCACGGCGATCGTCGCGTGGGAGCATCCCTGGTTCGCGATCTGCCCGGCGGCGTATCTCGCGAACAACCTGCTCTACACGCTGCGCTTGAAGCACGAGGTGCTGCTCGACGCCTTCAGCATCGCCGCCGGCTTCATGCTGCGCGTCTATGCGGGCGGCGTCGCGATCGGCGCGCCGATCTCCGAATGGCTGCTGCTCTGCACGCTCTTCGTCTCGCTCTTCCTCGGCTTCTGCAAGAGAAGAGCGGAGCTGAGCCTGCTCGGCGAGAGCTCGCACGGCCATCGCGCCGCGCTCGCCGAGTACAGCGTGCTCTTCCTCGATCAGATGATCGGCTTCCTCGGCGCCTGCACGATCCTGGCCTACGCGATGTACACCGTCGACGTGCACACGAAGCAGCACGTCGCGCGCGGCCTTCACTGGACCGTGCCCTTCGTGATCTACGGCGTCTGCCGCTACCTCTACCTCGTGCATCGCCGCGCCGCGGGCGGGAACCCAACGAAGGCGATGCTGAAGGACGGCTGGTTCCTCGCGAACGGCCTCCTCTGGACGGCGCTCGTGGTATGGACGATCTATCGTCACGGCGCCGGAAGCTGAGCCTCGGCGCAGCGCTGCTCCTGCTCCTCCTGCTCGCGCTGCCGCGCGCGGCGCGGATCGCGTCTTCGCGGGCGTGGGCGGAGGACGAGCAGTTCTTCGCCGCCGCGGAGCTCGTCCGCCGGGGTGCAGAGCCCTACCGCGACTTCGTGCATGTGAACCTGCCGCTGCTGGAGCAGATGCTCGCCGGCGCGTTCGCGCTCTTTGGAACCACGCTGCACACGGCCGAGCTCTTCACCGCGCTCTTCGCGTTGCTCGGCACGCTGGCGCTCGCGCGGCTCAGCGTGGCGGGGGCACTGCTGCTCGCGACCTCCGCGCTGCTCTTCCGCTACCACGTCTTCGAGCGCGAGGTGGTCTACGCCAGCGCGGGAGCGATCGCCTGGGCGCTTTCACCGCACGCGCCGATCGCGACGCGCCGCGGCGCGCTCGCCGTCGGCGCCCTGCTAGGCTTCGGCGTCGCGGTGAAGATCAGCGCGGGAGCTGCGCTCGGCGCCTATCTCGCGTGGATGCTGCTCTACCGCCGCGGTGGGTCGCTGGTCGCGATCGTCGCGCTCCTGGGCGCGTTGCCCTTCGCCGCGATCTACGCGTTCTATCGCTGGCGAGTGGGCGAGGCCGTCGATCTCCAGCTCTTCGCGTTCCTGCTCGCGAAGGGCACGAACGCGCCGACGCTCGGCGCGAAGCTGGAGCTCCTGCGCGTGCATCTCGAGCCCCTGGTGTGGCTCGCTCTGGCCTGGCTCGTCGGCGCCGCGCGCGCGTGGCCCGGACGCGGTGCCTCCTGCTTCGCGCTGCTCTGGATCGGAACCGAGCTCGTCGCCAACGTGCTGCTGAAGACCACGATCTGGCCGCACAACCTGCTGCCGCTGCTCTTCCCGCTCGCGTACTTCGCGGGACGCTCGCTCGAGGCCGGCATCGACGCGCTGCGCCGACGCGGGAAGCCGTCGCTCCGCGGAGCGCTCGGCGCGGGCGTGGCTCTCAGCGGGCTCGTCTGGTACGCGTTCGTTGGCGGCGCGCGTTGGACGCCGCCGAGCTCGCCCGAGCAGCGCGATCCTGCGCGCACGCTGGTGCACGGCTTCGGTGGACTCTTGCGCTCCGATCTCGACGCGGTGGTGAGCGCCGTCGATGCGCAACCGCGCGACATGATGTTCGCGACTTCCGATTGGCTGCCCGCGCTCTGCGGCGCCGAACCGCTCTACCGCTTCTGGGAATCGCACGGCGTCTACCGCGAGCTCGAGCGCGCCGCGAAGGAAGGGCGCCTCGAAGCGCACCTCCAGGAGATGCGTCGGCGCAGCTTCGAGCAGCGCCTCGCGGAGACCCTGCCGGAGTACCTCCCCGACCTCGATCGCGCGATGCGCGTACGGAGCCTGCGCTTCCTCGTGTCGACGAACGGTGAGCCCCTTGGCCCCGTGGTCGGGCTGCCGCCCGCGCCGCGCACGGAGCGCTACGGTCCGCTGGTGGTCGAGGTGCTGCGATGAGCGAGCGCCTGCGTGTACTTCTGCTCGCGCTGGTGCTCGCGGCCGCGGCGCTCGCGTTCCACCTGCCGGCGTGGAACGACGCGTGGCATCCGACCTGGGACTCGGCGGTGTACTTGGGCCTCGCGCGGAACCTCGCTGACGGCGCAGGCTACACCTGGAACGGCGTCCCGCATCTCAAGTACCCGCCGGGCCTGCCGCTGCTGCTGGCGCCGTTCGCGGGCGCACCGGGCGCGGGTGTCGGGGCCGAGCGCGCGCTGATGATCGCGAGTGCCTGCGCGTGGATGCTCGTGCTCTTCTTCGGGCTGCGTCGCGCGCGCGGGAACGCGTGCGCGTTCGCCGTTTCCCTCGCGGCCGGGCTCTCCTACGCCGTGCTCTATCACACGGTGCGCGTCCTCTCCGACGTGCCCTTCCTCGTGCCGTGGACCGCCGCACTCTTCGTCTGTGAGAAGCTGCGGAGAGAGCCGCGCGTGAGCACAGCACTGCTCTTCGCTCTGCTCGCACTCAGCGCCTTCTCGCTGCGCGTCGTCTCACTCGTCCTCGTGCCCGCCGCACTCCTCTTGCTGCTGCCGCGCCTGCGCGCGAGCTGCCATGCACGCGGCGCCGTGCTGCTCGCCGTGCTGCTGCCGGCTCTCGGCATGGGTGCTTGGTTCGCGCGCACGTCACTCCTGCGCACGCAGATCGAGGACGATCTCCGCGACGAGCGCTCCTACGAGCACGAGCTCGCGACCGGCGAGAGCTACGAGGCGGATGCCAAGAGCGTCGGCCTCGGCCGAGCTCTCGAGATCGCGTGGGGGAACCTGGACTATCTCCGCGGCTTGATCGGCGAAGCCGGGAGCGCCTACGCGTTCCCCGCGCAGAGTCGCGACCAGGTGCGGACCAACGAGGACGAGCTCGGCTGGTGGGTGGGGCTCCTCCTCAGCGCGCTCAGCCTCGCGCTGCTGCTCCGCCTCCGCCGCGAGCACACGTTCCTGCTGCTCGCCACACTCGCCTATCTCGCGCTCGTCGTCGTCTGGCCTTCGCGCCAAGGTGTGCGCTTCCTCTTGCCCGCGTTCCCGGCGCTCTTTCTCGCGTGGATCGACGGTGGCGCCGCTCTCGCGGCGCGCTGTGGCAAGACGCGCGCGCTGGGGGCAGGAGCCGTCGCGGCGCTGCTGCTCGGGATCGCTCTCGTGAACGCGCTGCTCGATCTCACGCGTGGATCCGCCGAGCGCCGCTCGTGGACGCAGATCTATGCGCTCGAGGGCGCGCGGAGCTACGAGGGTCTGCCGCGCCAGCTCGCCGACGAAGGCGCTCGCGCGCTGCGCGAGCGCGAGCCGCGTGCTCGTCTCGCCGCCGATCAAGCCGCGTACCTCGTCTATCGCACCGGCATCGCCGCGCATTCGTTCCCGATCGTCGCGCGCGCGAGCACGCCCGCGGAGCGCGGGCAGCTCCTGCTCGAGAAGCTAAGCGCTCGCGGCATCACGCACGTCTCGCTCGTGCCGGAAGGGCCCTTCGCGCAGAAGGATTTGATCGAGCCGCTGCTGCTCGCGGTCGGGCCGGCCGAGTTCGCCTCGCGCGAGCCGCGCGCCGCCGCGGCGCTGCAGGCCTTCTTCGCGGGAGAGCGACCCGCGGGCGGCGGCGCGGACCTGATCGTTCCGCTCAGCGCTTTCGCTCGCTAGGCTCCGCGGCGGGCTCCTTGCCCGCTTGCTCGAGGTCGCCCGCTTCGATCGGCGTGGCCTTCAGGAGCAGCACGAGGCGCTTCCCGTCCGATGGGTGAGCCGACAGCACGAAGGTCTGTCCCGCCTTCACTTGCACCGTGCTCTGCACGCGAGTCGTCTTCAGCTCTGGCACTCCGACGACGCCGTGATCCGTCTTGCGCTCCTCCATGGGGCGGACGAGCTCGGATATGGCGAGGAGCGACTCCATTCCGATCGTGCCTTCCGGAAGGAGGACGCCGCGCATCTCCCAGACCAGGCCGTGCTCGACGACATCGATCACGGGATCGATCAGGCGTTGGCGACCAGGCTCGACGATGTCGATGACATCGAAGCGCTTGATGTACGCCGTCTGCTCCAAAGTAGAGATCGTGGCCCGCTCCCCATTCCAGATGCTCACGCGGGGTGCGCTGAGTATGTCGATCCGATTCGTTGCTTTCGCCTGCTCCAGGAACGCCTGCTCCGAGGCCGCATCCACGAGCACGCTTGGAGTATCCTCGAGCCCGAGCGCCTCGCACTGGTCTGTGGGAACCATGAGGATATGCGTCTCGACGTGGATCTGCTGATGGCGCGGTTGCTTGCGCAGGGCGACTAGGAATCGCTCCAGCCACTGATGCTGCGCCAGCGTCATCGAGGCGACGAGGGTCCCGCTGTTCGTCAGCTCGAGAGCGAAACCGGGCCCCTTGGGCTCTGGAAGGAAGGCGCCGCAGAGAGATTCGAAGTCGCGTGCCGCGCGCACGCGTCGCAGCGTTTCCCGCTCTTCGGCGGTCGTGCTCCCGGTTGGGGAGTCCACCCTGCCTGACGAACGCTGAACGAACCCCTGGAAGAGCTCGTTGACCTCGTAGAAGCGGCGGAGCATCTCGGCAGGCGTGCGCGTGTCGACGGCGGGCTCCTGAGCCTTCAGAGACGGCAGAGCACCGATCCAGAGTAGTGAAGCGAGGCAGAGGTGAGTGAACACGGTGAGATCCTCAACGAGGGAGCAAGATGCCGGCGACGAGCGACCGCGCTTCGCGTGTGGTGATGCAGGTGGCGCGATCTCCCCAGCCCTCCTGTCGCCAGACTCGAGTGCCTTGCGCTCGGCGATGCTCGATGGAGACAGAGAAGGTGCGGACACGAAAGGGAGTTCCCGCGGGTTCGAGCAAAAGGTTCGAGGTGAGGGCGGGGGAACGCGGAGCTGGATCGTGCTTGCGCTGCGGAGGCGTGAAGCGCCAGAGCCCGACACCGAATATCGCGCTCGCGGCGAGCGCGATCGCGAGCCAAGGCCTGCACCGCTTCGGAACGGGCCGCGGCAGCTCCGCGATCGCGCGCTCCAGCGCGCGCCACTCGGCGAGCTCTTCCAGCGCTTCGTCGTTGCGCTCGAGCGCGGCGAGCAGCTCCGCGTCGTCGAGCGGATCGCGCCGCTCGTCGAGCGCAGCCTCGAGTCGCTCGCGCCAAGGATGCGTGCTCATCGGGTTCTCTCCGCTCGCGCGACGAGCTTCGCTCGGGCGCGATGCAGCCAGGACTTGATCGTGCCCGTCGGTCGCCCGAGCGAACGGGCGATCGCTTCGATCGACTCGCCGCTCTGGTGGAAGCGCAGGAGCACGTCGCGCTCGTGGGGCTCGAGCTCAGCCAGGCGGCGTTCGAGCTCTGAGCGCGCTTCGGCAGCTTCCTCCTCGCGCGGCGGCGGAGCGCTGGGCTCCGCGCTGAGCTCGCTCGCCGCGCGACGCGCTTTCTGCCGCGCGCGGTGATCGAGGAAGACGCGGAACGCGATGCGCCGGAGCCAGGGCCCGAACGGCTGGGCTTCGTCGCGCGAGGCGCGGTAGCTCCAAGCGCGCGCTAGCGCATCTTGGGCGAGGTCCTCCGCGTGCGCGCGGCCGGCGAGCTTCCCGAGCCAGCGCCGGAGCGCCGCCGTCTCGTTCGCGAGGGCGCTCGCGAGATCGAAGACGGGTACAGCCTGCGCGCGGACGGGCTCGGGCGGGTTCACGCCGTCACCTACCGCGACGCCAGCGCCGGGGTTGCGATCGCGCCGGATTTCCTCCCGACGCGCGGCGCGCGGCTACTCGCCGATCTGCTCCTGCACTTCGCTGAGCAGCCAGGCATCGAAGCTCTCGCCGTGGTCGCTCTGCGAGCCGCCGATCGCGGCGATGTTCTCCTCGGCGCTCATGTCGTGCGCCCAGGCGACGATGCGGCACTCGCCGTCGGCGTCGCGCTCGCGCGCATCGAAGCAGAGATAGCCGCCGTGGCCGTCCGGGTGGAAGGCGATCAGGTGCTCGGGCATGCCATAGGCGCGCTCGCCCAGGTTCGTGTCGAGGATGCCGGCGACGCCCTCTTCGTCGAGCGACTCGTCGAGGACGAGCACTTCCCAGTAGTCGATGGCCGAGCCGTCCCAGGTCTTCAGGAACTTCACATAGCTCGGCGGGAGCTTGTGCCCGAGGGCCGCCTCCGCTGCCGCGATCTGCTCCGGCGTGGGCTTGTGGTAGGCGTATCGCGGACCATCCGCACCGCGCATGAGGTGCAGAGCCTGGTGAAGAGCGTCCATGGCCTGGTGCGGCGGTTGGGTGGCAATGCCTCGTGCACCGGCGAAGAGAGGGACCGGGGCGATGCGAAGCGACGCGGCGAGCTTACTTCCGATCCTCGCGGCATCAAGTGCCGGCAGAGAACTCCTCGCGCCGGAACGCCGCTTCAGAGCGCGCCGCTGGTGCCACGCGCGGCGCTGAGCTCGCGCGCGCGCTGCAGGAACGCGGGGAGCTCCCGCGGCCAGCTCGCGCCGCTCGCGCGCTCGAGGGCCGCGGCGCTGCGCTCGAGGAGCTGGGCGAGCCACAGCGGATCGGTCGAGGCCGCGGCCTCGCCTTCGGCGGTCCAGAGCGCCGGTCCTTCGAGGCGTGAAGCGACGCAGAGCGCCGCAGCGAACGCCAAGCGCAGCGACGCCGGCGCCGCGGTCGAACGCGCGACCGCCTCCAGCAGCCACGGCGTGACGTCCGGGGTCGCGCAGCGGGAGAGCGCATCGGCCGCGGCTTGCGCGAGCTCGGGATCCGGCGCGAGGACGAGGCCTCGCCAGCGCGCGGGCTCGGAGGCCGTCCCGATCGCGCCCAAGGCGGCGAGCACCTTCACGCGCGAGCTCATCGCCGAGCAGGGCGAGCAGCTCGGGAGCCAAGGGCGCGCAGGGGGCGCCCAGGCGGATCACGGCGTCCAGCGTGTACTCGCGCACGAAGAGGCTCGGGTCGCGGAGCCCGCGGCGCAGCATGGGGAGGCTCGCCGCTCCGAGATCGACCAGGATGCGGCGCGCTTCGTCGGCGGGGCGCAGCGGGGTGGCGGGCTTCTCCGTGCGGAAGCCCAGCATGCGCGTGCAGAGCCTGGCGCACAGGCGGCTCGCGTCGTCGACCGTGAAGGGCGGGTTCGCCGCGCTGATCGGCGCGCGACCGTGGGTCCGCCAATAGGCGACGAGCTCCGCGCCGCGCGCGTGGAGCTGCTCGCGTGTCGCCTCGGGGGGAAACTCGGGCGTCTCGCGCACGCAGATCTGCCGCAGCAGGCGCTCGGCGTCCGCGGCGAGCGCGCTCGCCGGGTAGATCGAGTCGACCGGGCCGCCGCGCGCGCTGCGTGCTTCGAGCTCCAGGAGGTAGGGCAGAGCGCTCAGGATGCCGCGGGCGCAGAGCCCCTCCGCGATCCAGAGCTCGGTGTACTCGTCCTTCTCGTAGTAGTCGGCGATGAAGTAGATGCCGCCCTGCAACTCGGGAGCGAACTTGGCGAGCAGCGCCTCCACGATCCAGTCGCCGACGGCGCGCGAGAGCTGGTAGGCGGCGCGCGCGCGGAGATCGGGCGGCGCGTCGCTGCGGAGGATCTCCTCCAGCACGTGCGCGGCCTGGGTGTTCTCGAACGCGGCGATCTTCGCGACGAGGGCGAAGCGCAGCTCGGCCGGGGTCTGCTCGTCGAGGACGCGTGAGCGCATGCGGTGCAGCGCCTTCGTGTTCCACTCGCGGAGATCCGCGCGGTGCAGGCGGCTCGTCGTGTCGACTCTCGCGGGGTCCCACGCGTCGACGACCTCGTCGATGGCCTCGACGAGCTCCGCCTCCGGGGTCTCGAGCGCGACCGAAGGCAAGGTGGGCTCGAGGGCGCGAAGATGCGTCTCGATCTCCGAGCTCGCCGGAGCGACCCAGCGTTCGAAGCGCGGCGGCTCGAGCCGCGGCGCGGCGGGGGCCGGCGAGGGCTCCTCGCGGCGGCAGCTCGCGAAGGCCGCGCACGCGAGCACCGAGAGCTGAAGAGCGCGCGCGATCACGGCAGCTCCACCGTGCGCTCGAAGAGGCGGTAGCGGTGCGTGTCCGGCACCGGATCGTAGGGCCTGCGGAGGTAGTCGATCCACACGCGCGCTTTCTTCGCGCCCGCGGGCTGCGCGCTCTTCTCGATCGTCTGGCTCCAGGTCTGGCCATGGGGGAGCAGCGTGCGCACGATGCCCTGCTCACCGCGGTAGGGATCGCGGAGGCGATAGAGCCGCTGTGCTTCGAGCAGAGCCTTCCCTTCGGCGTCTTGCCATTCGACCATGATGTCGACGGCGCGCGAGCGCTCCTCGGTGGGGAAGTGGTGTCCCGCGCGCGCGTTGGTCACGGCGACGAAGAGCGCCGAGCCGTCGAGACGCGCCTCGATGTCGAGCGCGGAGAGGATGAAGTCGCGATCGTGCGAGCCCGGCATCTTGTGGTCCCACGCGAGGCGTGGCGCGCTGCCCTTCGCGACCCTGAACTCGCGCCGCTCCATGTGGCAGTCGGCGCAGGAGCGGTACGCGCTGCCCTCCTGCGCGAAGGGCGTCTCCTTCCACTGGTTCGTCGTCTCGTGCTGGTTGTGGCACGGCTCGCACGAGCGATAGGTGCCGAGCGACGGGGTCTTCACGATCGGCAGCCCGCAGGTGCCCGCCGGGAGATCGCGGCTGCCGGCGAGGCGCGGCACGCCGTCCGCGGACGCCGAGCCGGGGATGAGATGGCAGGAGAGGCAGCTCACGCCTTGCTCGCGATGCGTGCTGCGCGAGCGCGGCATCGTCTCCAGGCCGAGCTCGTAGACGGGGCGCGGGGCGTGGCAGGGGATGCAGTTCTGATTCGTGAGATCGGCGGAGGTCTCGCGCACGTCGGGGTTCAGGTACGCGTGGTGATGCTGCGAGCTCGCCCACTGCGCATAGATCTCCGGGTGGCAATCCTGGCAGCTCGTCGCATCGACGGTCAGGGCGGTGAGCTGGCCTGGGCCGTCGCCGCCGTTGCCGAATCTCTCGCCACCGGGATCCGCGGCGCCTTCTCCGAGGAACGCGATCGCGGCGACGAAGGCGCCGAGCAAGGTGATGGCGAGAAGGACGCGCCAGCTCATCTCAGGTAGTCCCCAGGAAGGAGCTCACGAAAGGATCGGCGGGGTGCGCCAGGAACTCCGCGCGCGTGCCCACTTGGAGCACGCGACCCGCGCGCAGGATCGCGGCGCGACCGTTGCCGTGGAAGGCCTCGTCGCGATCGTGCGTGACGTGGAGCGTCACGAGCCCGAGCTTCTGGTGCAGCGCGTGCAGCAGCTCTTCCAGATCGCGGCGCAGATTCGCGTCGAGCGGGCCCAGGGGCTCGTCGAGGAGCAGGATGCGCGGCGCTCGCGCGAGCGCGCGGGCGATGCTCAAGCGCTGGCGCTCGCCGCCGCTCATCTGCCCGGGCGCCTTCGCCGCGCAGTGCGCGAGCTGCACGTCGGCGAGCAGCTCGTCGATGCGTTGCTCCGCGGCGCGTCCGCGCAGGCGGGCACCATGGCGCAGGGCGAAGCGCAACGTCGCGCGCGCGTCGAGGTGCGGCCAGAGCGCCTGATGCTGAAACACGAAGCCCACCGCGCGGCGCTCGGGCGGGAGGTGCGTGCCGCGCTGCCCGTCGCAGAGCACTTCGCCGTCGAGCACGATGCGGCCCTCACTGGGGCGCACGAGCCCCGCGATCGCGCGCAGCAAGGTGGTCTTGCCGCAGCCCGAAGGGCCGAGGATCGCCAGGTACTCGCGCGGCGCGACCCGCAGGTCGAGTCCGTCCAGGATCGCCGTGCGGCCTTCGGCGAGGCGCAGAGCTTCGATCTCGAGCGCGCTCATCAGAGCACCTCCACCTTCTTCTTGCCGAGCAGCGCGTGCAGCGCGAGGGGCACGGCGATGAAGAAGATCAACACCAGGCAACCCGCCGCGATCTCGGGCGAGCGCCCGCGATGGATGAACTCGTAGATGCGCCGCATGATCGTCGACTCGCCGTACGAGAGCAGCGCGAAGGAATCGATCTCGCGCATCGCGAAGAGGAAGCAGAGCAGCCAGCCTGCGACGAGCCCGCGCGCGAGGAGCGGGATCGAGATGTGCGTGAACACCGCGGTGGGCGAGGCGCCGCAGACGAGGGCCGCTTCCTCCTGCTCGCGCTCGGTGCGGCGCACCGCGCCCTGGATCGCGAAGTACGCGAAGGGCAGGAAGTGGCCGGCCAGGTTGATGATGAGCGCGGCCGAGCCGTTGCGGATGGGGCGGAAGAGCTCGACGTGCGTCGAGTAGAAGCCGACCATCCCGATGCCGTACGCGATGCCGGGGAACGCGAGCGGCGTGATCCACAGGAGATCGAGCCAGAGGGTCTTCCGGCGCCGCGCGGCGAAGTGGGCGAAGGCCAAGCTCGCGAGCACGGCGACGGTGGCGCCGGAGGCCGAGAGCTTCAAGCTCTGCAGGAACGCCGGAGCCAGGTTCTGGTCGGGCGATCCATCCGGGAAAAGGCCCATCGCGCGGAGCAGCGGATTCACGTGCTGCATCTCGGAGACGAAGCGCACGATCGGCAGGAAGAAGGCGAGCGCGAGATAGGCGAGCATGCCGAGCAAGGCGACCGGCAGCCACGCGCCGAGGCGCACCGGCGGCCCGCCGCGGAAGCCCGAGCCCACGGTGGCGACCTCGATGCGCCGGAGCTGGCGCACGACGAGTGCCAGCGCCAGGAAGATGATCGCGGCGAGCGGCAGCGACGCGGCGGCGCCCTCGGCGTAGCGCGTGCCGAGCTTGATCCAGGCGAAGATCTCGCCCGCGTAGACATTGAACGAGAGCTGCTGGCGCTCGACGCTCTGCATCGCCGCGATGTAGTCCGGCACCGCGAAGTCGCTCGTCGTGAAGACGAAGACGAGCAAGAGCGCGATCGCGATCTGCGGCCAGGCCAAGCCGAGTGAAATGCGCAGGGCCGCGCGCTCGCCGCCGAGCAGGCGCGCGGCGTCCAAGCGCTCGCCGTCGATCTGCTCGAACGCGCGCGAGGCGAGCAGGATCACGATCGGCGTGTAGGCCAGCGAGAAGACGAAGGCGTTGGCCCAGAGGCCCTCGAGCCACGGCATCCAGCCGCTCCACGCGATCGAGAGCAGGAGCGGCGGGATCACGATCGGCGCCAGCCCGAGCGCACGCCAGAGCTCGCGCAGCGGGAGATCGGTGCGCGCGAGCAGCCAGGCGTACGCGACGCCGACCAGGCCGGCGATCGCCGAGGTGACCGCGCCGAGCAGCACGGTGCGCCCGAGCAGCTCCCAGACGCGCGCCGTCCCGAGCGCGGCCTCGAGCGCGCTGGTGGAGAAGCTGCCGTGGGGAAAGAGCGCCTGCACGACGATGGAGCCCAGCGGTGCCAGCACACCGGCGGCGAAGAACACGGCACCCGCCGCGAGGAGCAGGGCGTAGAGCGGCGAGCGCGCGAGCGAGCTCACGAGCGGAAGAGCTCCTGGAAGAAGCGCTGGATCTCGAGATCGCTGAGGTCGCGCGCGACCTGCTGCCAGTCGACCGCGCGCACCTTGATCTTCGCTGGGTCCCAGCCGATGCCGCGAGGTCCGGGCACGTCGTCGCGGAGCGGGATCTGCGCGCCGGCCGCTTGGGCCAAGCGGTACTCGACCTCCTTCGAGAGGACCCAGTCGAGCAGCAGGTCCGCCGCGCGCGCGTTCGGTCCGCCGGCGATCTTGCAGGCGCTGTTCGGGATCAGCAGCGCGCCGTCGCCTGCGGCGTCGGGGTAGCGGATCGCGACGGTGCCGGGCGGCGTGTCGAGGGCCGCCACGTGATAGTCGTCCGTATCGGTGAGCCCGAAGCTGAAGCGCCCGTCGCGCACGGCCGCCATCGTGGCGCCGTTCGAGCCCATCGGCGCGATCTCGTTCGCGAGGACGCGGCGGAAGAACTCCTGCGCCTTCTCGCGCCCGAGCAGCGAGAAGAGGGCCGTGCCGTGGGTCGCCGTCGTGCCGGTGAGGGGGCGAGCGATGCAGCCGATCTTCTGGAAACGCGGGTCGGCCAGGTCCTCGAGCTTCGAGGGCCATTGGGCTTCCTTGATGCCGTTCGCCTCGAGGCGCGCCGGGTTCAGGATGAAGACGCGCCCGCGCGCGGCGAAGCCACACCAGCGTTTCTCGGGATCGCGCCAGCGCGCGGGGATGCTCGCCGCGGAGGGCACGTCGTAGTGGGCGAGCGCGCCGGCGTTGGCGAGGCGGATCGTCTGCGCGAGCTCGTTGTTCCAGAAGACATCGCAGGTCGGCGCGCCTTGCTCCTGGAGCAGGCGGTTCACGAGCCCGACGGTCTTGTTCTGCTCGCTGTCGGGCACGAAGGTGATCTTCACCCCGGTGCGCTTCTCGAACTCGCGCACGAGGGGGAGCGAGAACTGCTCGTCGAGCGCGCAGAAGAGGACGACCTCCTTCTCGGCGGCGGCGAGCAGGTCCGCAGGGGGGGTCCAGCGGAGCGTCGCCGGGACCTCGATGGCCGCGGCGGAGGGATTGGGGTCCTCGCCACAGGAGCCGAGGAGGCCCGCGAGCGCGGCGGCGAGGACGGCGGCGACGGCGAAGGCCGACCGCGGGGCGAGGTGGTGCATGCGGGGTCTCGGAGGGGAGGCGGCGGCGCGCCAGGCAAGCGCCGTGCCGCGGGACTCGCCCGGATGCTGCCCGGCGGAAGAGCGAGGATCAAGGCGAGGTGCCGCCGGCGAAAGCGAGCGCCGTGGCGCTCGGAATCCGCCGCGTCCGTTTCGCCTCCGGAACGTTTGGGATGGATCGCGCGCGGGCGCAAGGCTTGACCCGTGCGCGCGAAACGTCTTTGATCCGCCTCAGCTCCCGCGCGCGCACGGCGCGCGCGCCCGCCCCGAGCGCCCCACAGCCCCGCGACCCGTCCCTCATGATCCGACTGGCGAAGCGCATGGCCGATCTCGGCACCGAGACGGCCTTCGAGGTCCTGGCCCGAGCGAAGGCGCTCGAGGCGCAGGGCCGCTCGATCGTCCACCTGCAGATCGGCGAGCCCGACTTCGACACGCCTGCGCACGTCGTCGAGGCGGGCGCGCAGGCGCTGCGGAACGGACACACGCACTACACGCCTTCGCCGGGGATCCCGGAGCTGCGCGATGCGATCGCCGAGGAGATGAAGAAGACTCGCGGGCTCGCGGTCGCGCGCGACGAGGTCGTGGTGACGCCCGGGGGCAAGCCCATCCTCTTCAACGTGATCCTCGTGCTGGTCGATCCCGGCGACGAGGTGAGCTACCCGAACCCGGGCTTCCCGATCTACGAGTCGATGATCCGCTTCGTCGGCGGGAAGCCGGTGCCGCAGCGCTTCGACGCGGCGAAGGGCTTCGAGCTCGACGTCGATGGCCTCATCGCGTCGCTGAACGAGAAGACGAAGCTCCTCATCCTCAACTCGCCGTCGAACCCGACCGGCGGCGTCATCCGCCGCGCGGAGCTGGAGCGCATCGCGGAGCGCGTCCGCGAGCTGCCGAACCTCGTGGTGCTCTCCGACGAGATCTACTCGCGCCTCGTCTACGACGGCGAGAAGCACTTCTCGATCGCGACGCTGCCCGGCATGCGCGAGCGCACGATCATCCTCGATGGCTTCTCGAAGACCTACGCGATGACCGGCTGGCGCCTGGGCTACGGCGTCATGCCCGCCGACTTGGCGAAGATGGTCGCGAAGATCACCACGAACTCGACCTCGTGCACCGCCGGCTTCACGCAGATGGCCGGCGTCGCGGCGCTCCGCGGCCCGCAGGATTCCGCCGAGGCGATGTGCCGCGAGTTCGACAAGCGGCGCAAGATCATCGTGGACGGGTTGAACAGCGTGAAGGGCTTCCACTGCGCGACGCCGAAGGGCGCCTTCTACGCCTTCCCCGATGTTCGCGGGACGGGGCGCAAGTCGAAGGAGCTCGAGGGCGCGCTGCTCGACGAATGCGGCGTCGCCTGCCTCTCGGGCACGTCCTTCGGCGCCTCCGGCGAGGGCTTCTTGCGCTTCTCCTACGCCAACTCGGTCGCGAACCTCGAAGAGGCGATCCGCCGTCTCCGCGCCTACTTCGGCACGCAGTAGCGCAGAGCGCGCGGAGCCCCGCGATGCCGAACCAGGGAAATCCTCGCTCCGTCGAGGTCGCGGACTTCCGCAGCGACACCATCACGAAGCCCACCGCGGAGATGCTCCGCGCGATGGGCTCCGCGGAGGTCGGCGACGACGTGCTCGGCGACGATCCCACGGTGCAGCGCTTGGAGGCCCTCGCCGCGGAGCGCTTCGGCAAGGAAGCGGCGCTCTTCGTCCCCTCGGGAACGATGGGGAATCAGATCGCGATCGCCACCGCGACGCGCCCCGGCGAGGAGATCCTGGTCCATCGCCAGAACCACTGCTTCCAGTACGAGGGCGGCGGGCTCGCGCGGATCTGTCTCGTGCAGGCGCGCTTGCTCGACGGACCCGCGGGCTGCGTCCCCGTCGCCGACTTCGAAGCGAACTTGCGCCCGGACGACGTGCACCATCCGCGCACGCGCCTCGTGGCCCTCGAGCAGACGCACATGGCCTCGGGTGGGCGCGTGCTGCCGCTCGCCTACATCGAGGCCGTGCGCGCGTTCGCGACGGCGCAGCGGCTCTGGGTGCACATCGACGGCGCGCGCGTGTTCAACGCGTGCGTCGCCGCGGGCGTGTCGGCCGCGCGCTACGGCGCGCTCTGCGATTCGCTGAGCTTCTGCCTCTCGAAGGGGCTCTCCGCGCCGGTGGGCTCCGTGCTCGTCGGCTCGCGCGACTTCGTCCGCGAGGCGCGGCGCACCCGCAAGCTCCTCGGCGGCGGCATGCGCCAGGCGGGCTACCTCGCGGCCTGCGGCCTCGTGGCGCTCGATTCGATGTTGGAGCGCCTCGCCGAGGATCACGCCCGCGCCCAGCGCCTCGCGCGCGCCTTCGGCTCGCTCGACGCCGGCGGTCGCCCGGCGATCGACCCAGCCGCGGTCGAGACCAATCTCGTCATCCTGGACACGCCGAGCGGAGCTGCTCATCGGATCCAGGGCGCCTTGGAGGAGCGAGGTGTGCGCGCGCTCGCGCTGGGATCGAGCCGCCTGCGCTTCGTCACGCATCGCCACATCGAGGATCGCCACGTCGAGCGCGCGATGGAAGCGCTGCGCGCCGTCTGGTCGACCTAGGGAACAGCATCAGGAGCCCGCCCTCATCATGGGAATCTTCAAGGCCTACGACATCCGCGGTGTGTACCCGACCGAGCTCGACGAGGCGCTGGCCCGCAAGATCGGCCACGCCTTCGCCGTGCACTTCGAGCAGAGCGGACGCGCCGAAACGAAGCGCGTGGTCGTCGGGCGCGACATGCGCTCCTCGGCGCCGTCCATCCAGAAGGCGCTGATGGAGGGGCTCTGCGCCGCGGGTTGGAGCGTCATCGACGTCGGCATGTGCTCGACGCCGATGAACTACTTCTGCGCCGGCACGCTGCCCGTCGATGGCGCGATCTGCGTCACGGCTTCGCACAACCCGGGCCAGTACATCGGCTTCAAGCTGAGCGGGAAGGGCGCGCAGCCCATCTCGAAGGACACCGGCATCGGGCAGATCGAGAAGCTCGTCGCCACCGAGCTGCCGAAGGCGGCGAAGCCGGGCACGATCGAGACGCGCGACATGCTCGACGGCTACGTGCAGCACGTGCTGCGCTTCGCCGGTGGGCTCGCCTCGCTGAAGGTCGGCATCGACTGCGCGAACGGCATGGCCGGCTTCACGCTGCCGAAGATCCTCGACCGCTTGCCCATGCTGAAGACCTCGCGGCTCTACTTCGAGCCCGATGGCACCTTCCCGAACCACGAGGCCAATCCGCTGAAGCTCGAGAACCTGCACGACCTGCAGGCGCTCGTGCGGAAGGAGAAGCTGGACGTCGGGCTGTCGTTCGACGGCGACGCGGATCGCTGCGCGTTCGTCGACGAGCACGGCGAGCCGGTGGGCAACGACATCGTCACCGCGCTCATCGCGCGCGAGCTGCTGAAGACGAGCCCGGGCTCGGGCATCGTCTACGACCTGCGCTCCTCGTGGGCCGTGCCGGAGGTGATCTCGAAGGCCGGCGGGAAGCCCCTCTGCGAGCGCGTCGGCCACTCCTTCATGAAGGCGACGCTGCGGAAGGAAGGCGGCGTCTGCGGCGGCGAGCTCTCGGGGCACTACTACTTCCGCGAGAACTTCTATGCCGATTCGGCCGAGATCGCGGCGTTCCTCGTGCTGCGCATGATGTCGGAGAGCAAGAAATCGCTCTCTCAGCTCGTCGCCGAGCTACCGCGCTATCACGCGACGGGCGAGCTCAACTTCGAGGTCGAGCACCCGAAGGAGAAGATCGCCGAGATCCGCGCGCTGTACGTGCAGAAGGGCGGAGCGGCGAGCGATCTCGACGGCGCCACCGTCACCTTCGGCAAGCTCGGCGATGCCGATTGGTGGTGGTTCAACTTGCGGCCCTCGAACACCGAGCCGCTCGTGCGCTTGAACCTCGAGGCCCGTCGACCCGAGACGCTGGCGGCGAAGAAGCGCGAGCTGCTGTCGCTGCTCGGCGAGCCCGTCTGACGCGATGAGCTCCGTGCGGCAGGCAAGCCCTCCGGATGCGCCGCGCTGCCGCGCGGCGCGGCGGGGGATGGGTCTCGCCCTCATCGCGCTCGCCTCTTGCGGCGCGCCGGAGGAGGTGGCCCCGGGTGTCGGCGAGCCTGAGGAACAGGGCGCCGGCTCGGGCGCCGCGAGCGCTCCGCGCGATCGGCGCGACCTGGGAGAGATCGAGCGCTGGCGCTCACGACGCGCGCGAGCGTCCTTCGAGCCCGCGAGCGTCTCGCGCGTCGATGCCGCGATCGCGGCGCAGCTCTCGCCGGACGGCTTGCTCGCGTGGTCGGAAGCGCGCGTCTCCGGACGCATCGAAGCGCCCCCCGAGGTCCTGCGTGCGATGGCTGCGCGGCGCGCGAGCGAGGAGCGGCGCGCGCTGCTCCTCGGCTATGTGCAGAGCGGGACCGCGGCCGACCAGGAAGAGCTCGTCTCCGCTCTCGAATCGGCCGATCCCGCACTGCGCGAAGCCGCCATCCTCGTCTGTGCGCGCTCCACGGCGCGACAGCTCCCTGCTCGCGTGCTCGGCCGCGAAGTGCTGAGCGCGGACGAGCTCGCCGTGCTCGACGTCGCGAGCTCGGGCGCCGAGCCGCGGTGGAATCGCATCTCGGGCGCGTGGGCCGACGAGCGCTTCCGCGCCGCGCTGCGCCACGGGCTCGTCGATGGGCGCCCCGGGCGCGCCGTCGCTGAAGAGGAGCTGCGGGCGGACGCGGCGTTCCTGCGCGAGGTTGCGCTCGCCGCGCTGCGCGCGGAGGGGCGCAGCGCGCTCGCCCCGCACGTCGGGGCGGTCTGCGCGCGGGGCATCTCGGCCGACTTGCTCGCGCGACTCCTCGCCGAGAATGCCCCCGCGGTGCTGTTCCCCGATCGCGGGCTGCTCGAGCCTGCGCGCTCGACGCTGGTGCGCGATGCCTTGCTCTCGCCGGCGTGCAGCGACGACACGGTGCAGTCCGTCGTCGAGCTGCGCGAGCGCTTGCCCAAGGACGCGCCCTGGCGCGCGGCCGCGTTGATGGTCGGCGGTGATCTCTCCGCGGGCCTCTCGCTCCGTCGCGGCTTCGAGGCGCTGCGGCGCGAGGATGCTCTCGCCGCCTTGGTGATCCTCGGGCGCACCGCGCGCGCGGAAGCGCTCGGCTTGCTCTCCGAGCTCGCCCATCCATCGCGCGAGGTGAGCTCCTTCGTCTTCGCGGCGCGCATCGCGTGCGGCGATGTCCAGCCGCTCGAGATCGTCTTCGCTCGCGCGCTCGAGGCCGGAGGCTCCGAGCGGCGAGTGGCGCTCGATGCCCTGCTCGCGACCGGAGCCGCTCGGCGTCAGCGGCCGTGGATCACGGAGCACTCTGAGGGCTTCTCCCCGTACGACGTCTCGCGCCTCGCGTGGGCCTGGGGCGCGCGCGATCTGATGACGCTCTTCCCGCTGCTGGCCGAGGACGTGCCGCCCGCGTGGGGGGCGCTCGCGATCGAGCGCTTGCTCGCGGACGCGACCGATGTTCCTCCGGCGCTCGCGTCGGGATGGCCGCGCGGTGCGGCGTGGAGCTATGACCGCGCGCTCGGCGCGGCGCTCGCGCGCGCGCAGAAGCCGCGGGGGCTGAGCTTGCTCGAGGACGCGCTGCGTCGGCTCGACACCGATGGCGCGCTGATCGCCGCGGCGGCGCTGCTCGATCGCCTGGGCCGCGAGCGCGCGACCGAGATCCTGCGCGCGGGGCTGCTCACGGCGACCACGCCCGATGATCAAGCGCGCTTCGGCTGGATCGCCGGACGCCTGCTCGGGACCGAGGCCTGGCAGTGGATGACCGAGGGCGGCGCCGGAGATCCGGCCCGCGATGCCGCGTGGCTCGGGGCTGCGGCGGCTGCCGCAGCGCAAGCAGCCGCGGCGAAACGCTGAGGAGCGGAGCGATGCGCGCACCGCTCCTCGCGTTGCTCAGCGACTTCGGCCACGTCGATCCCTACGTCGGCGTGATGAAGGCCGTCGTGCTGGCGCGCTGTCCGGATCTGCCGATCGTCGACCTCACTCACGAGGTACCCCCGCAGGATCTGCGCTGGGGTGCATTCCTGCTGCGCGGCGCGCTGCCGTATCTGCCGACGGGCAGCGTCGTGCTCGCGATCGTCGACCCCGGCGTCGGCGGCGCTCGCCGTCTCCTCTGCGCCGAAGCCGAGGGACGCCTCTTGCTCGGACCCGACAACGGCCTGCTCCCGGCGGCTCTCGCGGGTTGCGCCGCGCGTTGGACCGCGCTCGATCCGGCGCGCGGCTTCGGGCTCGGGCGGCCGAGTGCGACCTTCCACGGACGCGATCTCTTCGCGCCCGCGGCGGCGCGGCTCGCCGCAGGCGTATCCGTGCGGGAGCTCGGGGACGAGATCGCCGATCCGGTGCGCGTCGAGGCTCCCTCCGATGGGGGGCCGGGTACGAAGAACGCGGGGCGCATCGCCGTGGTGGATCGCTATGGGAATCTGATCAGCGACCTGGCACCCGGGGACGATGGTTGGGAAGCTCGGGACGCCGTCCTAGAGCTTGCGGGCCGCTGGACCCTTCGTCCCGTGCGCACCTACTCCGACGTGGCGAGCGGTGAGCTCTTGGCCTACGTCGGCTCCTACGGAACCTACGAAATCGCCGTCCGCGACGGATCCGCCGCCGAGCGCCTGCAGCTCGGAGCAGGTGCGTCGCTCGTGCTGCGGCGCGGAGAGTCATGAGCGCGAAGGAACGCGAGATCCGAATCCTCGGCGTGCCGATGGACCTCGGCGCCGGGCGGCGCGGCGTCGACATGGGGCCGAGCGCCATGCGTCACGCGGGCATCCGGCGTCGCCTCGACGAGATGCCGGGCTGGCGCGTGGTCTCCGATCGCGATGTCGCCGTGCCGATCCCCGAGGTCCGCGACCCCGGTCCCGGGCCGCGCTATCTCCGCGAGGTGACCCGCGTCTGCAAGCGCCTCTGCGAAGCGGTGCGCACCGCCGCCGAGGAGGGTGGCATCCCGGTCGTCCTCGGCGGGGATCACAGCATCGCCGTGGGCACGGTGAGCGGGCTCGCCTCGCATTACCGGGAGCGCGGGCAGCAGATCGGGCTGCTCTGGTTCGATGCGCACGCCGACATGAACACCCCCGACACCTCGCCGAGCCAGAACATCCACGGCATGCCTCTCGCCGCCGTGATCGGCTACGGCTCGCCCGAGCTCGTGCAGCTGGGCGGCTTCGCGCCGAAGGTCGATCCGCGGAAGGCCGTGCTGATCGGCATCCGCAACCTCGACGAGCAGGAGCGTCGGCTGGTCGCCGAGTCGGGGATCCGCGCGATCACCATGCGCGAGATCGACGAGCGCGGCATGAGGGCCTGCGTCGAGGAAGCGCTCGCGATCGTGACCGACGGTACCGCGGGGTTCCACTTGAGCTTCGACATGGACGGCGTCGATCCGGCGGAAGCGCCCGGGGTAGGCACGCCCGTGCGCGGCGGAGCGAGCTTTCGCGAAGCGCACCTGCTGATGGAGATGGCGGCCGATACGGGCATGATCCTCGGCGTCGAGATCACCGAGCTCAATCCGATCCTCGACGATCGCAATCGCACGGGTGATCTCGCGGTCGATCTCGTGCTCTCGGCCTTCGGCAAGAACATCCTCTGACGAGGTGGCTGCGCGCGTTTCGATCCGCGCCTATCGTCAGCGAAAGATGTAGCGAAAGATGCGAAGTCCTTGACGCGAGTACTTCGCTGGAGCGAGGTTCTCGCGGTCGCCGAGGTCGTCCTCACATGCCGCAGCTCGCTGCCTCGCCGGTCACTCTCGATACCATCCTCAAAGCACAACAGCGCATCGCGCCCGTCACGCGGCGCACGCCGCTGATCGAGATCACCGAGCCGCTGGCGGCGAAGGGGATCCCCGGGCGCTGGTTCCTGAAGCTCGAGTGCCTGCAGCACGGCGGGGCCTTCAAGTTCCGCGGCGTGCATGCGCGGCTCAGCAAGTGGGTCGAGGAGGGCGATCTGCCGCAAGGTGTCGTCACCTTCTCCTCCGGGAACCACGGCCTCGCGGTCGCGAATGCCTCCAAGCGCTACGGTATCCAGGCCGTGATCTGCGTGCCGGAGACCGTGCCGCAAGCGAAGTTCGAGGCGATGCGCGCCGCCGGCGCGCGCGTGATCCGCGCGGGGCTCACCTCGGCCCATCGCCGCGCCGCCGCCCTCGAGGTGGAGCGGCGCCAGGGCTTCCGCCTGATCGAGCCCTTCGACGACGTCGAGGTGATCTCGGGCCAGGGCACGATCGCCCTCGAGGTGCTCGACGAGCTTCCGGAGGTCACGGACTTCGTGGTGCCGGTCGGCGGCGGCGGGCTCTTCACCGGGACCGGCGTCGCGTTCCAGACGATCTCTCCCCGCGTGCGCATGCACGCGGTCGAGCCGGAGGGCTGCGACTCGTTCGCGCGCTCCGCTCGGGCGGGGCGACGCGTCGAGATCGATCCTGCGCCTTCGCTGGCCGATGGCTTGCGCCCCGTGGCGCCGGGCGCCTTGATCGTCGAGATCGGCCTGCCGCTCGCCTTCGGGCTGCACGCCGTGGATGACCAGGAGCTGCTCGACGCGATGCGCTTCCTGCAGCATCCGCTGCACGTCGTCGCCGAGCCTTCCGGCGCGGCGCCCATGGCCGCTCTGCTCGCGGGGCGCCTGCCCGCGGACGAGCGCACCGTCGGGGTCCTCGTGATCAGCGGCGGCAACACCGACTGGTCGAAGCTCGCGCATCGCCTCTGGCCGCGGACGACGCTGCCGCTGAGCTGATCGTCGGCGCGCGCCACCCTCGACCTGCGCCGCGCGCGGCGCTGCTCCCGCGCGCTCAGAAGTACCAGACGTAGATCGCCGTCACCGCGAACGCGATCGTGACCAGCGCCTGCGGCAAGCCGACGCGCACGTAGTCGACGAAGCGATAGTCGCCGGGGCCCATCACCATCAGGTTCGCCGCGTGGGCCATGGGGGTCATGAACGAGGTCGAGGCGCCGAAGAGCACCGCGAGCACATAGGCGTTGGGAGGCGCGCCCAGCGCGAGCGCCAAGTCGATCGCGACGGGCGTGAGCAAGATCCCGGTCGCGACGTTGGTGGTGATCTGCGTGAGCGCGACCGAGGTCGTGTAGAGCGCCGCGAGCAGCGCGAGATGCGCGCCGGCGCCCGAGAGCCCGTGGAGCGCCCCGGCGATGCCTAGGGAGAGCCCGTGCCGCTCGAACGCGACGCCGAGCGGCAGGAGGCCCGCGGTGAGCAGGATCACGCGCCAGTCGATCGCCTCGTAGATCTCGTCGGGATCGACGCAGCGGAGACACACCACCAGCACGGCCATCAGCAGCGCGGCGAGCGGGAGCGCTACGAGATTCGCGCCGGCGAGGGCGATGCCGAGCACCAGGATCGCCAGGGTGATCCAAGCCTTGCCCTGCATCCGCGGAGCCTCAGTCTCGGCGTCGACGAGGACGAGGAGCTGATCGCGCCGCAGGCGCTGCAGGTCCTTCGCGTGCGCCTGGAGCAGCAGGCTGTCTCCAGGCAGGAGGCGCACGTCGCGGAGTCCGGAGCCGTAGGCCTCGCCATCGCGCCAGAGCGCGAGGACGTTGGCGCGGTACGCTTCGCCGAGCGGCGAGTCTTTGAGGCGCGCGCCGACGAGCGGAGAGGCCGGTGGAACGATGGCCTCGACGATGCTGACATCGGCCGAGCGCAGCTCGATCTCCCCGACACGCACGTCGGGGATCACCGTGGCGCGGCACTCCTCCTGGAAGCGCACGAGCTGCTGCGGCTCGCCTTGGAGGATCAGGGTGTCGCCTTCGCGCACGTAGTTGTACGGCGTCGGAGCCAGCACCGCGTCGCCTTCGCGGCGCACGATGCCGAGGCAGGTGATGCCGTAGCGCTCGCCGAGATGCGCGACCGCGAGGGGCTTGCCGATGAACGCGGACGACGGCGCGATCAGCACCTCGGTGAGGAAGCGGCGGACGGCGTAGCGCTCGGTCAGGTTCTCGTCGCGCGAGCGCACCGGCAGCAGGCGCCGGCCGCAGAGCAGCATCCAGGCCAGGCCCACGCCCGAGATGACCAAGCCCAGGATCGAGAACTCGAAGAGCGAGAAGGGATGCAGATCCCCGAGCGCCGCCGAGGTCCCGTCCCTCTCGGCGTCGAGCATGCGCGCGCGGATCGCGCCGTTGATCGCGACGTTCGTCGAGGTGCCGATCACGCTGCACATGCCGCCGTAGAGCGAGGCGTACGCGAGCGGCATCAGCAGGCGGCTCGCCGGGACGCCCGAGCGGCGCGCCAGCGTGACCACGATGGGCATGAAGATCGCGACGACGGCGGTGTCGTTCAGCACCGCGGAGACCAGCGTCGCGGACACGCCGGTGACGAAGAGGAGGCGCAGCTCGGTGCCGCCTCCGAGTCGCCCGAGGACCTGCGCGCCGGCCTCGGCCAGACCCGTGCGCGTGATGGCGCGCGCGACCACGAACATCGACGCGAGCAGCACGACGGCTCCGGAGCCGAAGCCCGCGAGAGCCTGCTCGGCGCTCACGGCGCCGCTCAGCGCCAGCGCGAGCACGAGCCCCATCGCGATCAGGTCGTAGCGGATCCGGCCGCTCACGAAGAGCGCGATGGAGCCGAGAGCGAGCCCGGCGACGAGGAGCGCGTGGGGAGTCCAGAGCATCGTGGAGCGCGGTGTGCCTGCGGCGTTGTCGCATGCGCCAGCGCGCCTCGCTATACTCGGCTGCCTAGCGAGGACAGGATGACGGATCCGTTCGTCGATTTCCCCCGTTCGGTGGGGGGCTGGCTCGAGTCCGCCGAAGGTGCTTCCCCGGTCGTGCTCTCGACGCGCATCCGGCTCGCCCGCAACGTCCTGGGCTACAACTTCGTTTCGCGCCTCTCGCCCGTGCGCGCGGTGGAGCTGGTCGGCGTGCTGCGCGAGCGCGCGGCTGCGGCGGGGATCGCGCCCGAGCTGCGCTGGTTCGCGATGAGCGAGCTCGACGAGCTGCGCCGGCAAGCGCTCGTCGAGCGGCACCTGATCTCGAAGGAGCTCGCGCGCTCCGAGCTCGAGGCGGGTGTCCTCGTCGGAGATCGGGAGCGCATCTCGATCATGATCAACGAGGAGGACCACCTGCGCCTGCAGGTGCTCCGCGGCGGCTTCGACCTCGACGACGCGTGGAGCGAGATCGAGCGCATCGATCGAGCGCTGGAGCGCGTCGTGCCCTACGCCTACTCCGCCGAGCTCGGCTACCTCACCGCCTGTCCGACCAACGTCGGCACGGGGCTGCGGCTCTCGGTGATGCTGCACCTGCCGGCGCTCGCTCTGGTGCCCGACGAGCTGAAGCGCGTGTTCCACGCCGCGGCGCGCACGAACCTCGCGGTGCGCGGCCTGCACGGCGAAGGCACCAGCGCCGCGGGCAACATGTACCAGGTCTCGAACCAGGTGACGCTCGGGCGCTCGGAGCTGCAGATCCTCGAGGATCTGAGCCATGTCGTGCCTTCGATCGTCCGCTTCGAGGAGCGCGTGCGGCAGACGCTGTTCTCCGAGCGACGCGACGCGCTGGACCGGAGAGTGGCGACGGCGAAGGAGCGGCTGCTCGGCTCGGAAGAGATCGCCACCGACCAGGCTCTCGGTCTGCTCAGCGATCTCCGCTTGGGCCTGGACCTCGGGCTCGTGCACGGGATCCCGGAGCGCGAGCCTTCACGCCTGATGGTGCTTCTGCAGCCCGGGCACCTGCAGCTCCGCGAGGGCCTTCCGCTCGGCCCGCGCGAGCGCGATCGCGCTCGCGCTCGCATGCTGCGGCGCGAGCTCTCGGGCCTCGTCTGAGAGCTCCGTCTCCGGAGCTACGGAACGGGGCGGCCCTGCCTCACGGTCGACCGCCGCTGCTCGTGCCGCGCCGCGGTCGAGTCTTCGCGAGATAGAAAGCGATCCCGATCCACGGCAGAGCTCCGAGCATGCCGCGCAGCGCGCCTTCGAGCCCTCGCGAGAGCTGCGCGGCGAAGGAGAGCGGCAGCAGCGCGCGCAGCGGCTCCCGCGGCAGGCGCAGATGCTCGCCCCAGGTCGAAGTGCGCGACCAGGTCTTGTGGCGTGTGCCGGGCAACGGCTGCCAGCCGCCCGCAGGCGCGACCCAGCTCGCGCGCCAGCTCTCGTCGAAGTTCAGCACGGTGGACCAGCGCAGCGCGGCTCCCGCGAGGCGCCCTTCCGGCACCGCTTCGAGGAGCTCGGGCGAGATCTCGCCGATGCCGTACGCCGCGCGCTCGAGCTCGACGTGATGGTGGGCTCTCCGAACGGACAGGCCGCGCCAAGGGAAGATGCCGGGCGCGCTTCGCGAACCCGGATAGCGCAACGCCACGTCCCGGAGCTGTTCCAGAGCCCGGAACGTCAGCACGAGCTCGATGCGCGCCTCGCCCGAGCGCAGATCCTCGTCCACCGCGTGGCGGCGGAGCTCCACTCCGTCCGGCAGAACGAGATCGCCGCTGCCGAGGCGCAGGCTCGCTCGTCCGCCCGGGAGAAACGCGGTCGCGACATGGATCACGACGGTCACGCGACCGCTCAGGTCCGGCGCGAGCTCGAAGCTCTCGCGCACGCGGAGGCACCCGCTCGTCGCGAGCGCGAAGCAGGTGATGACGGCGTGGAGCAGACCGAGCCCGAGGCGCTCTACCCAGGGCGTGCGCCGATCGCGGGGATCGAATCGGAGAGCGCGCATGCCGAGGAGGCTAGCGCCTCGCGGCGCGCCGCGCGAGCGCTCAGCGCAACGCGTGTTGCTCTTCGAGCTGCAGGATGCGCAGCGCGGTCTCGGCGTCGTCGGCCACGATCTCGGCCTGCACGTCGAACTCGCGGTCCTTGCCGCCGACGCCGGTCTTGACCAGCGCGGTGCGGACTCCGGCGCGATCGGCGGCCAGCAGCTCGCAGGTGCGCTCGCCGACCAGCCATGAGGTCGTGAGCTCGAGGTCGTGCTCCTGCTGCGCGGCCTTGAAGACGCCGACATTGGGCAGGCGGAACACGGAGTCCTTGCCGTCCGATCCCGGGGCCTGCGGATGCGTCGTGCAGGCGAAGCTCCGCCGCACCTCGATGCCGTGGTACTGGAGCTCGATCGCGATGCGCTCCTGGATCTGCTGGAAGCGCTCCGCGCTCAGCTTGCCGAACGCGACCTCTTCCTCGTTCCCGATGAGGAAGAGGTGATTGCTGCCGCGCGAGAAGTGCCGCAGCAGCGGCAGGAGCCGCGGGCGGATGGCCACCTCATCGGGATGCTCGAGCCACCCGCGTGCCGGGGTGACGAGCAATCCACCGCGGCGAGCGAGGAAGACACCGCGGGCGCGAGGGCGTGCGAAGTTCATGGAGGTCCGTCCGGGGGATGGGCGTGCGTGCGCTTCGAGCGGTGAAGCGCGCCTCGGGCCATCGGTCGCGTTCGGCGGGCGCTTGAGCGCGTTCGCGGAGTCGCGCTCGATCGGGAATGCCCGCGCGGAGGGCGCTCGTGGGGCGGGGCAGCAGCTCGCGAGGGAACTCCCGGCCGCTCGGTGATGGGTGCCAGGAGCGACGGCGACCGCCGGCTCGGGACCTGCCGAGCCGTGCCGGCCTCTCGGGCGGAGCGACGCTCCAAGCGCCGAAGCGCCGAGCACTAACGACGCGAACTTCTGCTCCGCCCCGCTAGGACGGATCGAGGCAGAGGTAGCGCAGCAGAGGCACCAGCGCGAACACGTCGGTGATCGCACCTCGGCGCAGGAGCTCGCGCACTTCTTCGGGCTGGTAGAGCTCGACCCGAATCTGCTCGGCCGACTCGAGCTCCTGCGCGCCGAGCTCGAGGCCGCGCGCGACGAAGGGCCAGGCTTCGTGCGGGGAGAGTCCCATCAGGGGATGGAACATCGGCTGGGGCTCGAAGCTCCGCGCGGAGAATCCCGTCTCTTCGCGCAGCTCGCGTTGCGCGGCTTGCAGCGGCGTCTCGCCCGCGTGGATGCGTCCTGCCGGCAGCTCCAGATGATCGCGCTGCAGCGTGTAGCGCCATTGGCGGATCAACGCGATGCGGCCGTCGTCGAGCACCGGCAGGACGACCGCCGAAGGCGGGATCCCCACGCAGTAGTAGGTCCCGGGGCGCCCGTCTGGATAGCTGATCTCGTCCAGCCGCACCGTGAACCAAGGCGTATCGATGATCCCGCGCTGGGCATGCACTCGATACGGCACGAAGTCGGGGCGGGCTTCGCTCATCGACCACCGGGAGCCCAGCTGCGCCGAGGCGCGGCGGGCAGCCCGCGCTCCAGGCCCTCGCGGACCGCCTTCTCGGCGTCGCTCGCGTCGGCGCGTGGAGTGGCCGTCGCGCGCACGCTGCGCTGCACGCGGGGGCGAATCGAGAGATCGAGCTCGCGCGAGCCGCGGCGCACCTTCACCGCCACGCGCTCGACGGTGCCGGCGTTCTCGAAGGCGTCGCGCAGCTCCTGGGTGCCCTTCATCGGCTGCCCCTCGACCGCGAGCAGCAGGTCGCCGGAGCGCAGCCCGTCGGCATAGGCCTGCGAGCGGCGGTCGAGCTCGCGCACCGCGGGCTGCTCGGAGAGGTCGATCGCGAACGGGGGGCGATGCACCTCCTTCACCGTGAGCTCGACGTCGATGCCGGCGAAGCGCGCGTACTCCGCGTAGGGCAGAGGCACCGTGCCGGCGACGTAGCGATCGAAGAAGTCGCGCGAGTCGAGGCCCGTCACCGCGTCGACGGCGCGGCGGAGGTCTGCTTCTCCGTAGCCCGAGCCTTCGCGCGCGTAGTAGGTATTCAAGAAGCGCAGCACGTCGTCCAGGCTGCGCGTGTTGCCTGTCTCGTGGCGGATGCGCAGATCGAGCAGGAAGCCGAGGAGCTGCCCTTTCACGTAGTAGTTGATGCGCGGGTCATCCGGGCCCGCGGCATCCCACACTTCCCAAGACGCATCCTCGGCGCTGACTTCGAGAGCGCCGCTCGCGCTCTCCTGCTGCGTGATCTCGTTGGCGAAGGTGCGCCACAAGTGGCGGGGCTCGCGAAGGCCGCTGCGCACCAAGCTGAGCGTCGCGTAGTACGAGGTGACGCCCTCGCAGAACCACAAGGCGCGCGTGCGATTGTCGCGCTGGTAGTCGAAAGGGCCGAGCACCTCGGGCCGCACGCGCTTCACGTTCCAGAGGTGGAAGAACTCGTGTGCCGTGACATCGTCGCCTGCGCGCGGGTTCTGCACGAGCTGCGGTGCGGAGAGCGTGATGTTGGTCGAGTTCAGGTGCTCCAGGCCACCGCCGCCCGCGCCGCCGCCGAGCGTATACAGGAACCAGTAATGTCGATACGGGCGATCCTGCATCAGCTCGAGCTGCGTGCGCACGATGCGCTGCACGCCGTCGAGCACCTCGGCGCGATCGAGCTCTTTCGGCAGGTTGCCGCGGAAGACGACGTGGTGAGCCGCGCCGTGCGTCTCGAAGACGTGGCGCTCGAGCTCGCCGAAGAGCACGGGGCAGTCGGCGAAGGTGTCGTAGTCGCGCGCTTCGAAGAGCTGCGGATCGCTCGTCGGATCCAAGCCGGAAGCGATGCTCCACGGGGCTTCGACCTCGAAGCGCACGCGGCAGGGCCAGCTCTTGCCGAGCGTGGCGTACAGCCAGGTGCCGGGGCCGTCGAGCAGGCCGCCGCGCTCGTCCTGGTTCAGCGTCACGCGGTAGCGCAGCTCGACCTTCGGATGGCCGGCGGTCTGCACTTCCCAAGCGCCTTCGTGGAGCCGGGTCCAGCTGAGCGGCGCACCATCCGGCGCGAACGCCCCTTCGATCTCCACGCGCTCGCGGTACGGCTGGAAGCGGTAGGAGCCAGGGCGCCAGCGCGGCAGCCCGACCGTGAGGCGTGCTTGCCCCTGCGCAGGGAACACCGCGCGGACGGGAAGTACTGGCTGCTCGGGCGCGAGGCGGATCGTGTAGTCGACCGTCGGCGGCTCGCTCGCGCCGAGCGCACCGGCGAGGACTCCGAGCACCAGACGGGCGGCCAGGAGGCGGAGAACGCCCGCCGCCAACGACGCGGGCCGCCAGCTCGGCGGCCCGCCCTGCGCGAACGCGAGCCGCATCAGCGGCCGGTCTCCTCGCGCAAGGTGTCCTTCAGGAAGCGCATGTCCTTCAGGAACTGGCCCAAGCGCTCGGCCACGTCCTTTTCGACGCGCGTGAAGCGCACGATGAAGTTCGCGGCCTGCTTACCCGCGAGCTTCGCTTCGCGCACCGCCGAGTCGATCTCGAAGTACTCCTTCGAGAACATCGGGATGCGGAACTTGATGCGCAGGTCCGTGCCGGGGGCCAGCAGCTCGAGGACGTCTTCGTCCTTCAGCTTGGTCTTGC
Source organism: Planctomycetota bacterium (assembly GCA_016719295.1). Lineage (GTDB taxonomy): Bacteria > Planctomycetota > UBA1135 > UBA1135 > JADKAF01 > JADKAF01. The sequence continues at coordinate 1,414,751 of JADKAF010000001.1, read as the reverse complement.
CGAAGTCCCAGGCGACCTCCGCCGTGCTCTCGTCGAAGTTCACGAGCCGGCCCAGCGCCACGTGGTTCGGTAGCTGGGCGTTGCGCTTCGCCTCGGCGAACCAGAAGAGGAGCGGCGACTGCTGGCTCTCGACCGGGTCGCGCTCCTCGCCGAGGTTCTTCAGGATGTGCGCGACAGCGACTTCGTCGTCCTCGAAGACCTTGATGATCTTGTCGAGGCCGACCTTCTGCAGCACGTCCTTGCAGAACGCGGAGGGCTGGGAGATCACGAGATCGCCCTTCGCCGCGGTGGCCGCCTTCTTCGCCTTGATGATCGCTCCCAAGGCGGTCGAGTTGATGAAGCGCACGAAGCGCAGGTTCACGACGACCCAGCTCCGCCCTTCGGCGAGGAGACTTTCGACCTCCTCGTTGAAGCGGGGGAAGAAGATCGCGTCGAACTCGCCCTTCAGGTGGAGGATCGCGTAATCCTCCGTGGTCACTTTTTCGATGCGCATGCTCGCTCCAGAGGATGCAGGGCCGGGCGGCCAGCGGTTGGGACAGCACCAGGTGTGATCTGGACGCCCGGCGCGGCGCAAGAGCGCTGACGGCACGCACGAAGAACACCGCTCCGCGGCGTTCGGCGCGCGTGGCGGGTGGGTCGGGCGGGCCGGGCGGCTCGAGGCGGGTGCGGTCGGCCGGGACGTGAAGACGATAGCGTGCGCCGCGTCGCGTTCAAGCATGAGGGCTGCGGCGCTGTCCCCGCCGCGGGGGCGACACACCGATCCGCGCACCCGCGCAGGTCGGCAGGGCGCACTTTCGCTCGCCGCCGCTCGAAGTCGGCGGAGCATCCCGGCTACAATCCGACAGCATCCTCCGAGGCCCCAGGGTCCGGCCGCGCCCCTCCGGGCCGCCGCGCCAGAAGGAGCGCTCAGCCGCATGCCTCTGCTGCGGCGAGCGGTGGGGCCGAGGCGGGGCGGACCGGGGTCTCGCGGCAAAGGCAAGCTCGCGGCAAAGGCAAGGCGGAAGCACGATGGGATTGTTCTTCGGGCGCGGCAAGAAGAGCCAGCGCGAGGAGGAGCCGGTCGAGGAGGTCGCCGAAGCGGCGACCGAGTCGAACGCCGGCCTCGACGACTCGACCCTGCTGCTCGGGGTCGAGGACGCGCGGGAGTCGCACCGACTGACCTTGCTGCTGGAGTCGATCGCCGAGGTCACCTCGACCATCGATCACGACCGCTTGCTCGTGAACATCGTCGACAAGTCGATCGAGACCACGCAGGCCGAGCGCGGGCTCCTCCTGCTGAAGGGCGAGAGCGGCGAGCTCGAGGTGCGCGTCGCGCGCACGAGCGAGAAGAAGGATCTGCCCGCCGACTCGCGCTATTCGACGCACGTCGTGAATCAGGTCTCCTCGACGCGCCGCCCTGTCCGGACCATGGTGCGCTCGGACGCCGAGGCGCTCGACCTCTCGCGCTCGGTCTACGACTTGAAGCTCCGCGCCGTGATGTGCACGGCGCTCACCGTGGGCGACGACCTGCTCGGCGTCCTGCTGGTCGACTCGCGCGCGGCGACGCGCGAGTTCTCCCGCAGCGACCTCGCGTTCTTCGACGCGCTCTCGCGCCAGATCGCGATCGCCATCACCAACGCGCGGCTGGTCCGCGACTCGTTGGAGAAGACGCGCCTCGAGCAGTCGCTGCGCATCGCCGGACAGATCCAGCGCGGCCTCTTGCCCACCGCTGCGCCGTCGATCCCCGGCTACGACCTCTACGGTTGGTGCGAGCCGGCGGAAGAGGCGAGCGGCGACACCTACGACTTCATCGCCCTGCCCGATGGCCGCTGGGCCCTCGTGATCGGCGACGTCTCGGGCCACGGTATCGGGCCCGCGCTGCTCACCTCCACGGCGCGCGCGAGCCTGCGCTCCTACCTGCGGGTTTGCCGCGACCTCTCGAGCGTCATCACCTGGCTGAACCAGGACCTCTGCACGGCTTCGAGCGACGAGCATTTCATGACGATGTTCGCCGCCGTCTTCGATCCGGAGAGCGGGCGCATCGAGTTCGTGAACGCCGGCCATCCGGCGCCGCTCCTCATGCGCGCCGACGGGCGAGTGGAGGAGCTGGCCGCGACGGGCTTCATGCTCGGCGTCATCGACAGCGCGACCTACGAGACCGGCGTGCCGGTCGTGCTCGAGCCGGGCGATCTGCTCTTCTGCCTCACGGATGGGATCCCCGAGTCGCGCGTCAGCGACGAGGAGCTCTTCGGCATGGAGCGCGTGAAGGGCGTCCTGCGGCAGTGCGCAGGCCATTCGGCGAAGGCCGCGCTCGAGGCCGTCGTCGGCGCGGTGCGCACGACCTCCACGAAGGTCGACGACGACCTCACGGCGGTGGCGCTGCGGCGCGCGGCGGCGCGCCGCTGAGCCGATTCTCGGCAGGGCTTCCGGAACTCAGGCGGGGCTGCGCTCGAGCCTCGCTAACATGCTGGCTGGTTCGGCGGCGGACGCCGTCGAGACGAGAGTCCTTGGGCTCGGAATCTGACTCGAGCTCCACGTCTTCCCTAGCCCGAGCCTCTAGCTGCGCGGAGCGCGAACGATGGGTCTTCTCACGGGTGGCCGCGTCTTCTTCCAAGGCCACTTCCGCGAGCTCGATGTCGTCTGGGACAACCAAGGCGTCATCCAAGAGCTCGCCCCGCACGGCCTCTACACTCCGAGCGCCGACGAGGAGCATTACGATGCGCGCGGACGCGAGATCATCCCCGGGCTCGTCGATGCGCAGGTGGCGTTCCATGAGCCGGTGGGGCGCGGCGAGGTCGCGCGGCGCGAAGGCTGGACGAGCGGGTCGGCCGGCGCGCTGCACGGCGCGGTCACCAGCGTCCTCGAGATCAGCGCGAGCCCGCCGTACAGCGTCGATGCCTCGAGCTACTCGGCGCGCATCGCGCGCGCCACGGGCCGCTCGCACGTCGACTTCGGGCTCTACCCGAGCTTGGTGGAACGCTCGGCTTCGCACCTGCGCGACATGGCGCCGCTGGCGCCGGGCTTCCACCTCGTGATGTATGGCTCGAATCTCGGCGAGCGCGCATGGGACCACGGGCTGATCCGCGAGCTCTTCCAGGCTGCGGGCGCCGCGGGCCGGCAGGTCGTCGTTCAAGCGGAGGATCCGGCGATCCTCGCGGCCGACGGACGAGCGCATCCCGCGGAAGCGGGCGCGCATCATCTGCGGCGCTCCGCTGCCGCCGAGACGGTGGCGATCGCCGCCGCGATCGAGATGGCGGCCGATGCGGAGTGCGAGGTCCACTTCTTCCAGGTGTCGACCGCGCGCGGCGTCGATCTCATCGATGAAGCGAAGCGCCACGGCCTGCCCGTCTCGGGCTCGACCTGCGCGCAATACCTGCTGTTCACTCACGACGACGTCGCCGCGCGGGGTAACGAGCTCGTGGCCTGGCCTTCGATCAAGGGACCGCGTGATCGCCGTCGTCTGCTCGAAGGCGTGGATTCGGGTGCGATCGAGATCCTCACCAGCGGGCACCAGCCGTGCTCGCTCGCGCAGAAGCGCGCACCGTACGCGGAGACGCTCGAGGGGATCCCGGGCGTCGATCTCTTCTATCCGCTGCTGCACCACATCTCGCGTCGCGAGGGCATCCTCTTGCCGAAGCTGCTGGAAGCCGCGACGCATCACGTCGCGGAGACCTTCTGTCTCATGCAGAAGGGCGAGATCGAGATCGGCAACGACGCCGACCTCGTGGTGCTCGCTCCGGCCGGCGAAGAGCACGCGATCGACGCAGGCGAGCTGCCTTCGGCCTCCGACTTCTCTCCATGGGCCGGGCTGCGCCTGCGCACCGGGATCGAGTGCATCTTCCTGCGCGGCGAGCGCGTGATGGAGAAGGGCAAGAAGCTCGGTCGGCCGCGCGGCAAGCCGATCGCCTTCGAGGTCCCGCGCTACTGGGCCTGAGTGAGCGTCCCATCGTGCGCTTCGCTCCCGACTTCGTGGATCGCGTGCTCGCGCTGCCTTGGAGCGCGTTGCCGAAGCGCGGAGCAGGAGCCATCGGCGAGCGCGCCGGAGCGAAGGGCGCCGGCCTCGAGTTCGAGGAGCATCGCGCCTATCGTCCCGGCGACGATCCCACGCGCCTCGACTGGCAGATCTACGCGCGCTCGCGGAAGCCCTTCGTCAAGCTGCAGCGCGTGCTGGAAGCGCAGCGCGAGCTCGTCGTCGTGGACCTCAGCGCTTCCATGGCTTTCGGCGCGGAGCCGAAGCTGGATCGAGCGCTGCGCCTCGCCGCGGCGCTGGCCATCGCGCTCGCGGCGCGCGGCGCCAGCGCCGAGATCGTGCCGCTCGGCGCGCCCGCGAGCCTGGCGCCGGAGCGCCTCGAGCGGCTGGTCGCCGCGCGCGAGCTGATCGCGGCGCTGGAGCGTTGGAGCGCCGCGGGCGACGAAGCCGCGCTCGAGCGCGCTCGGCTGCGTCTGCTGGAGCGCCGCTCCGTCGCGCGCTCGAGTCGGGCCTGGATCCTCTCGGACTTCTACGCGCTCGGAGAGTGGGCGCAGTTCCTGGAGGCGTTGCGCTCGCGCTCCGCGCGGCCGTGCCTTCTCCGCATCCTCGACGCAGAAGAGCGCTCGCCGACGCTCGCGGAGCCGGTCGAGTGGATCGATGCCGAGACCGGCGAGCGCTGGGTCGCGAGCGATCCCGCGGCTGCCCGAGCCGGCTATGCCGAGCGCTTCGCCGCGCATGCCGAGCGTCTGCGCGGGTTCGCCGAGCGCCACGGCTTCCCGCTGCGGGAGCTCGTCGAGCCGGCGCAGGATCTCCCCGAGCTCGTGCGCTTCGAGCGCGCGCGAGGGGCGCGATGAGCCTCGCGCAGCCGAGCTTGCTCTGGTTGCTGCTCGTGCTGGCGCCGCTGGCGTGGTGGCTCGCGACGGGCGCCAAGCCGCCTCTGCGCCGCGCGCCGTCGCTCGCGTTCTGGCCCCGCGAGCTGCCTGCGACGCCGACGCCGCGGCGCCGCCGCTTGCCGTTCCATGCGTGGCTCGCCTTGCTCGCCGCAGCGCTCGCGATCGCCGCGCTCTCCGGTCCGTCGCTCGTGCGCGAGAGACCGCTGCCGCTGCGCCTCTGGCTCGATCGCAGCGCGAGCATGGGCGCGCGTGGGAGCGGCGGCGCGACGCGGCTCGACGAGGCGCGCGCCCAGCTCGCGCGAGCGCTCGCGGACGAGCCTGCCGAAACGCCGTGCGAACTTTGGTGCTGGCCCCTCGCGGAGCGGATCGAGAGCGGCGACGTCGCCGCGATCCTGCGCGCGCTCGAGCGCCTCGATGCGAGTCGCTTCGTCGGCGCGGAGGAAGGACCGACGTCGAGCGAGCTCGGTGCAGGCCGGCTCTGGTGGGTCGGGGATCGGGAGCCGGAGGACCTGCCGCCTCGAGCGGCGTTCCTCGCCGTCGGCGAGCCGCTGCGACGTAACGCCGGCTGGGTCTCGGCGAGCTTCACGGCGCCTCGTGAGCTCTGGCTCGTCGTCGCTTGCACCGGTACCGAGCGCGTCGAGCTCGAGCTTCGCAACGAGCCGGGGGCTCGCGCGCTCGAGACGCTGGCACTCGAGCCGGGGGCTCGGAGAGCGCTGCGCCTCGAGGTGGATCCCACCTGGAGCTCGCTTCGCCTGGTCGCCGCGAACGGAGCCGATCAGCTGCCGCTCGACGACGAGCTCAACCTCGCGCTCGATGCGCGCCCGCTCGCGGCGGTCTCTCGCGACTTGCCTGCCGCGCTGCAGCGCGCGTTCGCGGCCGACGAGCGCCTCGCTTTCGGCGGCGAGCAGCCCCCAGAGCTCTTGATCGACGGGGCGTTCCTCCCGCGTTCCGACGACCCGCGCTGCGCCTTGCGCTTCGGTGCAGGCGCTGGCGCGGCCGCAGTGGAGGATCTGCGTTGGGAAGATCTCGAGCGGGACGCGCTCTGGCATCGACTCGCTCCCGCGGCCTGGCCGCTGCGCGGCATCGTCGAAGGGCGCGCGATCGCGCGCGCTACGCCGAGCGCGCGAAGCGCGATCGCGCTGGTCGGCGCAGAGCTCCACTGCGCGCTCGACGCCGTCGAGCTCGCGCAGAGCTCGGCTGCGCGCGCGGAGCTGCCGCTGCTCTGCGCGCTGCTCGTCGACGAGCTGCGCTCGCTCCTGCGCGACGCGCAGCTCGATCGCGCTCGCAGCGCGCCGCTCGATCTCGGAGAGACGAAGGCCTCCGTGCGCGGTGTCGCGCGCGCTGAAACGCGCGAGGGCCGCCGCGCGCTGGAGCAGCGTCCTTTCGGACGCTGGCTCGCGCTCGCGGCGGCCCTGGCCTGGCTGGCGGCTTGCGCTGCGCGCGGCCACCGAGCGCTTTGAATCAGTGCTTGTCGCCCGCGGCGGGCGGGAGGATGACCGTGTCGATGACGTGGATCACGCCGTTCTTGGCCTGCACATCGAGCTTGATGAGCTTCGCGTCGTTCACGAGCGCCGAGCCATTCTTCACCGCGATCGTGACGTTCGAACCCTGCAGGGTCTGGGCCTTGCCGGCCGCAAGAGCCGCGTCGGAGTAGATGAGGCCGGAGACGACGTGGTACTTCAGGATGGCCTGGAGCTGCGCCTTGTTCTCGGGCTTCAGCAAGTTCTCGACGGTGCCCTTCGGCAGCTTCGCGAACGCGGCGTCCGTCGGCGCGAACACGGTGAAGGGACCATCGCCCTTCAGCGCTTCCACGAGGCCGGAGGCCTGGAGCGCGGTGGCGAGGGTCTGGAACGAGCCCGCTCCGACGGCGACATCGACGATGTCCTTCGTGGTCGGAAGGATCACGTTGTCGATCACGTGGATGATGCCGTTGCTGCACGCGATGTCGGCCTTCACGACAGTGGCACCATCGATCATCACCTTGCCGTCCTTCGTGGTGATCGTCGCGCGCTGACCCTGCAACGTCGGCGCAAAGCTGGCCTTCATCGCCGCGGCGGCGTCGACCTTACCGGCGACGACGTGGTACTTGAGGATCGCCTGGAGCTGCGCCTTGTTCTCGGGCTTCAGCAGGTTCTCGACGGTGCCCTTCGGCAGCTTGGCGAAGGCTTCTTCCGTCGGAGCGAAGACCGTGAAGGGGCCTTTCGCCTGCAGCGCGCCCACGAGATCGGCGGCCTTCAGCGCGGCGACCAGCGTCGGGAACGAGCCGGCTTCGACCGCGGTGGTGACGATGTCCTTCTCGGCGTGGATGGTCGTCGTCGGGAGCTTCGTGAGCACGGCCTTCTGGGCCGCGGCCGGGCACTGTTCCTGGGGCAGGATCGAGCAGAGAGCGAGCAGGGAGATGGTCAGCATGAAATGGATTCCTCTCGTCGGGCGCGTGGTAGATCGCGCGAAGGTTGCGTTCCGATGCGCGCTAGATCGGGTGGAGCGGCGCATCTCGCAGACGGGGAAGGTTTCGCCGCTCGCGCCGGAGAGGATGCAGCGCGGCTGATTTCGCGTGCTCCATCGCGGTGCCATGCCTTGCGACGCTGGTCGCCTGCACCCTCGGAGCGCGCCGCAGAGATCCTGCGCGAGAAGCCGCTCTCGCGACGCTCAGGAGACGAAGGGCGTGAGCTCTTCGATGGCGCGCTCGCAGCGCGTGCGCAGCTCCGGATCGCCGTCCTGATGCGCGTCGATCAGGCGCAAGGCGCCTTCCCAGAGCCCGCGCCGCAGGTCCGGATCGGCGCCTTCGGCTGCCGAGCGCGAAGCGAGCTCGCAGAGCTGCGGCGCATCGACCGGCGGGCGCTGCAGACGACGCACGAGCTCGGTGGGCAGCGGCTCGCCGAGCTGGGCCGCCGCGAGCCACGCGAGAGGCATGTCGCGCGCGGCCTCGGCCTCGCGGAGAGCGGAGGCCAAGGCGCGGAGGGCTAGCGCGCGATCCGCGACGCGGCGCAGCACGCAGTGCGTGACCCAATGCGAGATCGCGCGCTCGCGATGGTGTTCGGCGGGCAGCGCCGCGAGCCGTTGCTCGATCTCCTCGCGGAGGCGCTGCATCGCGCGCGGATCTCGGCGCTGCGCGGCGAGCGCTAGAAGCCGGCGCAGCGCCGAGAGCTCGTCCAAGGGGCGCTCCTCAGCGCGCGCGAGCGCGCGGGCTTCGTCGAAGACGCGCGTCGCGAGCGCGAGCTCCCCGCGCTTCCAAGCCCGGTCGCCCAGGCGGATCGAGAGGGCGTGCGCTCGACCGGCTTCCGCCGCGGCGATCCAGCGCTCGCGCGCGCTGCGCAGCAGGCTGTCGACGCGAGCCTCTTCGCGGCGGCGCGCGAGGATCTCGGCCGCGCGCTCGCTGCGGCGCGCTTCCTCGCGCGGCCCGCAGCCGGCGGCATCCGCCAGGGCGAACGAGAGGGAGGCTTCGCTGCGCTCGAGCTCGCCGAGCTCTGTCGCCGCGCTAGCGTCGTCGAGCGCTTCCTCGGCCTGGAGCACGTTGCAGGCGCGGCGGCGGGCCTCCTCCAGCGCGGTCCCTTCGGTCGGCGCCTCGTCGCGCACGTTCTCGAGCGCCGAGCGCAGCTCGTCGCCGAGCCGCGCGGGAGCCGCTCCGCTGAGCGCGACCGAGAGCGCGTTCAGCCAGCGGGCGCGGCGGGTCCTCGGATCGCTCCCCGAGCGTTCCATGGCGGCGAGGCGCAAGAGCTCCCCGGCCTCGTTGCGCGCGTCGGCGCCTTCGAGGATGCGGGCAGCCACCAGCGCTTCGGCTGAGGTGCAGCGATCGAGGAGTTGTTGGCTCATCCTGGCTTCGAGCCCGGTTGGGTTTCCTTGGGATCGACCGAGTGTGGATCGCGGAGGCAGCTCGGTCAGGATTTCGAGGCTCGGATTTCGTAGCTTGGGGCTACGTCGTTCGATCGCCGCGGAGCAGTCTGGGGCGTCGCTCCTGTACACCGCGAGCCATCGTCGGCGACGACGGGTCCCCGCTTTTTTTTTGTCCAGCTCCGATCGGCGAGCGTGCTGAGCCGCCAAACGGTCGAGGCATTCCCTGAGGTTCGGATGAGCTCGAGGCGCCTGGCCAACCAGCCGCTCCTCCTGCCGCTCGTCTGCGCGGCGGGAGCCGCTGTCTTCGTCATTCTGCACTACGGCGACGACGGCGGCTTCGCGCGGCTCCTCGCCCCGAGCGGGCTCGGCCTCCTGGGAATCTTGGGCGCGGTGCTCCTGCGCTGGGGGACCGCCACTCTCAAGTTCCACGTGCTCCTGCGGCGCTGGGGGACCTGGTTCTCCGCCCGCGACAGCTTTCAGCTCCAGCTCACGGGCATCTGCGGAGCCGCGGTGACGCCCGCGGCTTCTGGCGCTTCCCCCGCCTACCTCTGGTATCTCTGGCGCCGCGGTGTGCCGGGACCCCGTGCGATGGCCGTCGCGGCATACACGACCGCGCTCGACGCGATCCTCTTCGCCGCTACGGTTCCCGCGGTGCTGCCGGCGTACGTGCGGATGGTCGGAGGCGAGATGCCGTTGGGCGTCGTGCTCACGGCGCTCTTGCTGAGCTTCGGCGCCATGGTCTTCGGCTCTCTCCTGGTCTTCGCTCCGCGCCTCGCGGTGCGTTGGATCGGCATGCTGCTCGGCCCGCTGCCGCGCCTGCGCCGCCGCGCTCTCCCTCCGCTCTTGAGGGCCGCCGCGGCGATCGGCGAGCTTCGCCGCGCCCGTCCATCCTTTCATCTCGGAATGCTCCTCCTCACCGCGCTCGAATGGCTCGGCATCTACGCGGTGTTGCCCACCGCCGCGTGGACGCTGGGGCTGGAGGTTTCGTGGGCGGCGCTCCTCGTCGTGCAGCACGTCGTCCAGGTCGTCGCGTTCGTCTTCCCGACGCCGGGAGGTAGCGGGCTCTTCGAAGCGGGATTGCCCGTGGCCGCCGGCGTCGCCTGGCCGGCCGAGGCCGCGGCGTCGCTGATCTTGCTCTGGCGTTTCTGGTCGTACGGGATCTATCTCGTGATCGCGGCGTGGTTCGGCTCGGCGTTCCTCGCGCGCGCGCTGCAGGAGCGCGAGCGCGCTGCGAGCGTCGAGGAAAAAAACTGAGCCACGGCGCAACGGCGATGCACTCCTCGCGCACCTCCTCCATGGCAGCTCGATACGGCGTTGCGGGAAGGGACTCGCAGCGGCGTGAGCTCCACGCGACGCTTCACCCGACCACATCAACTCGACGGAACCATCTCGCAGCGACCTGGGTTGTCGCGGCGGGCCCGTCGAACAGCGGGCAGGAATGTGGGAGGGCGAGCGTCGCTTTCCATTGGCGGGAGCGCATGCGGAGATGAGCGCTCCTGCTGCGACGCCGCGCGGCCGACTCGCGCCCTCGCCGACCGGTGCTCTGCATCTCGGCAATCTGCGCACCTTCGCGCTGGCTTGGCTCTCGATCCGCTCGCGCGGCGGCAGCGTGGTGCTCCGCATCGAGGACCTCGACGGTCCGCGTGTGAAACCCGAAGCCACGGCGCAGCTCGTCGCAGACCTGCGCTGGCTCGGCTTCGATTGGGAGGAAGGTCCCGATGTCGGAGGACCGCGCGGTCCGTATGTGCAGACCGAGCGCCGACCGCTCTACACCGCGGCGCTCGAGCGCTTGCGCGAGTCGGGTGCCGTGTATCCCTGCACCTGCTCGAGGCGCGAGATCGAAGCCGCGCTCTCGGCGCCCAACGGTCCCGCCGACGAAGGCGCGCGCTATCCGGGAAGCTGCAGCGCGAGATTCGCGGATGAGGCCGCGGCTCGCGCGGCGGCAGGCGGTCGCGAGATCGCTTGGCGCTTTCGAGCGCCGCACGAGGAGCAGCACTGGGAAGACCTGGTGCGCGGAAGCTCTGCCCACGATGTTCAGGCCGGTGTCGGCGACTTCGTGGTCTGGCGCGGTGACGCCGCGTATCAGCTCGCGGTGGTGGTCGATGATGCCGCGATGGCGATCGACGAAGTGCTGCGCGGCGACGATCTGTTCACGTCGACGGCGCGTCAGCTCCTGCTCTATCGCGCTCTGGGTTGGCGACCGCCGCGCTTCGCGCACGTGCCGCTCGTCGTGGGCACGGACGGCCGGCGCCTGGCGAAGCGGCATGGCGATACTCGGATCGCGCGCTATCGCGAGGCCGGCATCGCGCCCGAGCGCTTGATCGGATGGGTCGGCTCGAGCTGCGGCCTGTCCGCGCGCGGCTCCGAGCGGACGCTTCGCGAGCTGCTGCCGCGCTTCTCCCTCGAGGCGCTGCCGCGGGAGCGCGTCGTGCTCGACGAACGCGAGCACGAGCGCTGGTTCAGATGATCCGGCTCTCCAGCTCGCCAGCCTCGATCGGCGCGCGCGAGCTGAGGAAGCGCTTCAGCCTCGAGACCTGCAGCGCGTAGTGAGAGGCCGACTGGGTCCCGATCAGCTGAACGCCGAGAAAGGCGCCGCTGCCCGGGCCGAGCGAGCGATGGTGACGGATCTCACCGCTCAAGCGAATGGGGCCGAGCACTCCGGGCAGGCGCACGCGGAGGAGGATCTCTTCGCCTTCGCGCCAAGCGCGCGTCGACTCCTCGACCTTGATGCCGGCACCGGCTTCGCTGAGGTCGACGACGACGCCGGCGAGGCCTTCGTCATCATCGGGGCGATACACCTGGCAGGGCACGGGGTCCTGGAAGGTGAGCCGGACGCGACGCGCCCGGCGGCGTTCCTTCTTCTGCATGACCGGATGGGAGCAGTGCGACCAGAGGAGCCATGCGCTCCTCCGCCGGAGCGCTCTGGTCGGGAGCTATCGACGATCCCGCGGCGCGAAGATGAGGCGAAGTGCGAACCCCGGGCACTTCCTTCCTGGCTGCCAGCAGCCTGTCGAAGACGTCATTCGGGCCCGATGACGCGCCTCATTCGGGCCCGAGAACTTGCCTCGGTCGCCCCGCCTGCGTTTCCGGAAGCTCGCTGAGACACCGGCTGCAGCGCTGGTTCCTGCGCCTCGGCGGGACGCCCGACGCATCGTTTCCAGCTTCGAAGCACTGCTTCCGCAGGCTGCTGATCCGTGGACTAGGGCGCCAGATCGGGTCGCAAGGGGCGGACCAGTCCCGCCGACGCTCCGTCGCGCGAGAGCCAATGGCGCACGAGCGCGTGGCGGCCGACCTGGTGCAGGAGATTCAGGCGCTGCGCCCAGGCGTAGCGCAGGACACGGTCCCAGTCCTGGGGACGAACGCCCGCCCTCCGCGCCGAGGGATGCTCGACGAAGCCCTCGGCGTCGAGCACCCAGCGCTCGATGTCACCCGCCTGGCCGAGCAAGGTCTGCAGGCGATGGGCATGGTCGTGATTCAGCGAGTAGGACTCGGCCGGGAAGCAGGGCTTCAGAGCCTTCCACGTGTAGCGCAGCGAGCGAAGCTCGGCGCGTGCAGCGGCGATCCCGCTCTGGTCGAAATCCACGACGAGGGGCCGCAGCGCGAGCCAAGCGCGGCGCCCAGCGGCGCTCACGCGCTCGATCGCCGCCTCCAGCGGCGGGACCTCGACGGCGGCGCTGGCCAGCTCGCGCAGCACCTTCTTCGCGCGCGAGACCGCGCGCATGGAGAGGGCGCGCAGCTCCTTCTCCGCCACATCGATCACGGCGTCCCGGCACTCCTCGTAGAGCCAGTCCGAGTAGATCTCCGCTGCTTCCGCCGCGGTCGAATCGCCGAGGCCGCGATACACGGAGTGGAAGTAGTCGGTCGCGAGGTCCTGCATGCGCAACGCGGTAGTGGTGCGCAAGAGCTCCTCCGCCAACGCGCGCAGTGCCTCGATCTCCGTGCGACACGTGGACGCTTCGATCTCCGGAGCGAAGGTCGCCGCGGCGAGCTCGATGCGCCGCGCATGCGCGCGCAGCTTCAGCACCGCGTGCGGATCGAAGTCCTCCAGGGCGGCGCGTCGCCAGCGCTCGAGACCTCCGAGGTGCTCGGCGAGGCGCCGATGGGCCAGGTCGCTCCACGCGCTGCGCGCCTTGGAGTCTTCGGCGGGTGCGCTGGCGGAGGTGGGGCTCGTGTTCGTGGGCGTTTGAGGCATGAGGTCCGTCGCGATGGGGCGCGAATGCCGGCTGGCGGCGCCGCGAGAATCTACGGGCGGCCGCGTGAGCGGTCCAACTCGATACCCTGGCTCGCGCGCCAGAGCTCTTCGGCGCGTCGGCGCGCGCGCTCGAGCAGGCTGTCGGGCGCTGCGGTCGCGGTGGCCTCGCAGGCTCCGAAGGGCAGACCGGTGAAGAGCTCGAGGACGTGGCGCACGTCGCTCGCCGCATAGATCGCGAAGGCGCCTCGCACGCAGGCGTCGACAACCTCTTCGCGCAGCATGAGCTCGGTGACGTTCGCGGCCGGAATGACCACGCCGCGCACCTCGGTCGGGCTCCCCGGCTCGGTGGCGCCGAGCTCGGCGCAGACATCGAAGAAGCCCTCGATCTTCTCGTTGACTGCGCCGATCGCTTGCACGCGGCCGTGCTGGTCGATCGCGCCGGTGAGCGCGAGATCCTGGCGCAGCGGGACTTCGGCGAGCGCGCTGATCAAGCAGCAGATCTCGGCCGCCGAGGCGGAATCCCCGTCGATCCCGCCGTAGGTCTGCTCGAAGGCCAGCGAAGCGGTGAACGCGAGCGGATGGTGCACGCGCAGCAGGTTCTGCAGCAGACCCTGCAAGATGTGGAAGCCCTTCGTGTGGATCGAGCCGCCGAGCTGCGAGAGGCCTTCGATGTCGATGGCGCCGCGCTCTCCCGGGCCGACGCTGGCAGTGATGCGCGCTGGGATGCCGTAGGTCAAGGAGCCCGCGCTCAGCGTCGCGAGGGCGTTGATCTGCCCTTGGCGACGACCGCGAACCTCGATCGTGACGACGCCGTCCTTCACCATGCGTCGAAAGCGCCGGGCGGGCAGGTCGGCGCGCCGACGCGCTTGGCGCAGAGCGGTGCGCACATGCTCGCGCTCGCAGCGCTCGGCTCCCTCGCGGCGCGCCCAGAAGGCCGTCTCGCGCGCGAGATCCGCGATGCGTCCGAGCCGGGTGGAGAGCCCTTCGCAAGCGGCGAGGCTGGAGCCGTGCTCGACGAGGCGTGCGACCGCGCACCAGGTGAACGCCGGGAGCCGAGCTTCGCTCGCGAAGCGCGCGATGACGCCGGCGTACTGACGCGCTCCGCGTGCATCGCGAGCGATGTGCCCTTCGAAGTCGACGAGCACTTTGAACAGGGAGGGGAAGTACGCGTCCTCGGCATCCAGCAGCTGATAGAGCTCGGGGTCGCCGATCAAGATCACCTTCGTCCGGATCGGGATGGGCTCGGGCTTCAGCAGCGGCCCCGCGTGACCTTCGCGCGGCAGGATCTCGACGCGGTCGCTCCGCAGCGCGCGCACGAGCGCGCGCCAGGACTCGGGCTCCGCCAGGAGCTCGCGCGCCTCCAAGATGAGGAAGCCTCCGTCGGCCTGCAGCAGCGCGCCGCCGCGGATCGAGCGGTGATCGCTGTACGTGCCGCCGCCGGCGAGCGCCTCGATCTCGACGCTACCGAGGAGATTCGCCACGTTGGGGATGCTCTCCACGATGATCGGGCACTCGGCCTCGCGCTCGCGCGCTTGGATCGGGTTCGGAAGATAGTCCTCGGTGAAGTCCTCCTCGCCCTCGAGTTCGTCGAGGCGATTCTCCAGCAGGTCGCGCACGACGCCGTCGAGATAGCGCTGGACGCTCTCGTGGGGGAAGCGCTTGCGGAGGCGCTCGACGTAGCGCTCGACCGCGGCGCGCGCGGCCTCCGCGCGCATCTCCTGCAGCGCGGCCGTGCGCTCTTCGTGCAGCTCCTGCAAGTCGAGGACGAACTCCTGGAAGCGCGAGCGCTGCGCGAGCAACGCCTCCTGCCAACGCTGCACCTCCGCGGCGCCCTGCGGGCCCGAGCGCTCGCGAGCCGCGATCTCGTCGGGTCCGAGCGGCTGGCCCTCGTGAAGGGGCACCATCGCGAGCTGCGCGCCGCCTTCTTGCTCGACTCGCACGAGCCCGAGGCCGCTCGGCGCGATCTGGGCTTGGAAGCTGCGCTCCAGCTCGCCAGCGCGGCGCTGCCAATCGGATTCGAAGCGCGCGGTCTGGGCCGCGAGTCCTTCGCCGCGCAGCACGTCCGGAAGGTCGCGGCGCACGCGCCGTGCGAAGCCGCGCATCGCGCGCGCGAAGAGCGCGCCGCTGCCGCGCGGCAACTCCACCCAGCGCGGGCGGTCCGGCGCTTCGAAGTCCGGCACATAAGCTCGGTCGCAGGTTAGCTGGCAGCGCGGCGCGAGCTCCTCCAGCAGCTTCTGCACCAAGGTCAGCCGGCCGCTGCTGTCGAGCCCGCGCACGAAGACGTGCTGGCCCGGCCCTTCGATCTCGAGGCCGTAGCGCAGCGCCTCGATGGCTTCGTCCTGGCCCACGATGCCTGGCTCGGGCGCCAGGTCGCGCGTATCGGAGAACGGCAGCCATTCGCGGGGGCAGCGCCAACGGATCCGCTCGGGCGGCAGGCGCAGGAGGGCGGGCGTCTCGTCACAGCTCATCTGGACCTCGGGTTCGCGAGCGGTGCGCGTACCGTAGGCTCGTGGAGCCCCTGCTGCAATCTCCACGCTCGAGGAGCTCGACTCCGCTCAGCGACCGCCCGATTCCAGCGCGCGAGGACGCAGGCGCTTCAGCTCCTGGATGCGGCGAGAGGTCGGCGCGTTCGGATCGAAGTCGATCTCCCCGTCGCTGATGCGCCGCAGGATCCAGCGCGCGGCCCAAAGCGTCTCCTCGGATAGCTCGCTGCCGTGCAGCAGCTGGATCGTCGTCTCGATGACCTCGCGGCGCTTCACGCTGCTGCGGCCCATCCCGATCAGAGAGTCGACGACTTCCGGCGCGATCGCGCGTTGGCGCGTGGGTACCAGGCCGCGCTCGATCATCGCGGAGATATCGAGGTCCTGGATCCAGCGGCGCTCGTCGTCGCCGAGGCGCTGCAGAGCTTCCACGTGGCGATAGAGATCGGCGAGGCCGTTCTCGAACTGGCGGCCGAACACCAGGGCGACGATCTCGCGCAGCACGCGCTCCTGCTGCGCGAGCTCTACGAAGACGCCGCCGCCCTCGGCGGCGATCTCGCGGAAGGACTCGATCGCCTCCTCGTCGCGCGCGAAGCCGCCGCCGGTGTAGATCGAGGAGACCATCGAGGTCATGCCGTGCTCGCGCGCGAAGCGGCGCACGATGTTCTTCACCTTCGGGCGATCGCGCTCGTGGGGCGGAGCGTCGCCGATCACGGCCACGAATCGAAACGCGGAGCTCGACCAATCCATCTTGCGGAACGCGGCATCGAGGCCATCGAGCACTGCTTCGGGGATGTCATCGCCTCCGCCCGCGCTGACGCCCTCGATGAAGTCCCGAAGGCGATAGCGGCTCCGCGTGAGCGGGCACTCGCGCGTCGTGTACTCCTCCTTACCTCGGTCGCGGTAGGTGACGAGCCCCACGCGCACGCCGGGGACGAGGATCTCCAGCACCGAGATCATCTCGTCCATGCGCTGCTTCGCTTGGTCGAGGATCCCGCCCATGCTGCCGGTCGAGTCGAAGACCATCACGACCTCGAGCCCGTTCTGGCGCATCGAGCGCAGCGTGCCGCGCAGCTTCTCGTCGCCGAGCAGGCCTTCGAGGCCGCGGTCGCGCCCGCGTCCGCGCCGATTGCCGGGCCCGAGGCGTGGCTCGCCGAACTCGCCGACCGGCGAGCGGCCCACGCCGGGAGCGTCGTAGCCGCCGCTCGACGGCTCCTCGACCAGGAGCTCCTCCTCGGGAGGCTCGGCGCTCGACTCGCTCGGGGGCTCCTCGCTCGCGCTCTCTTGCGGCGCTTCCGCCTCGATCTGCTCCTCGGTGACCAGCTCGTCGACGCCGTCGTGCGCCTCGTCGATCGGTGAGGAGCTGAAGCGCAGCGGCTGCGGCGGCTCCGGTACCGTCCGCTCCGGCAAGGCGAGCGCCAGCCAGGCGAAGAGGAAGAGGAGACCGTGCGCGGCGAGCGAGATCGCCAGCCAGGGCGCTTTGCGGAGCTCGGCCGCCAGGACCTCGGCGAACTCCGCCGACTCGATCTCGGCTAAGCGCGGGACGCTGATGCTCCAGATGTCGGGGTGCAGCAGCGAGGCCAGCGCCTTCGAGCGTTGCGCGTCCTCGGCGAGCGGCACGCCCACGAGCAGCGCTTCGACCGCGCCGAAGCGCAAGCGGTCTCCGGCGTAGGCGAGGCGCGGATGGCCGACCTTCCGCTCGGCCACCCAAGTGCCGCTGCTGCCCTCGAGGTCGCGCACCGCGATGGCGTCGAGGCGCGCTTCGATCTGCGCGTGGCGCGCGGCCAGTGTCGGGTGGGCGAAGCGCAGCTCGCAGCTGGGATCGCTGCCCACCGTCACGACCCGGCCCAAGGGCAAGGGCATCGCGAGCGGGGCCTCCCGGCTGCCGACGAGCAGGCGGAAGCTCAGTGCGGAGTTCCCGGCCGGCTCGTGGGTGCGTTGCGACATCGACGATGGTACGGAGGAGGCGGCAAAGGCCGCGCCACTATGGCCCTTACGTCCAGGGGCGGCCGCCGCTCCTCACAAATTGGCCGCGCCGCGCGGGCGTGTTCTACTGGGAGTGGTGCGCCGGGCCGTTGCCCGAGCGCCCGCTGCAGCATGCGGATCATCGCCGGTTCGGCCCGTGGCCGGAAGCTCGCTTCCCCGCCCGGAGAGCGCACTCGCCCCCTCTTGGATCGGGTGCGGGAGGCACTTTTCTCCATCCTCGGCGACCGAGTCGAGGGCGCACGCGTGCTCGACCTCTATGCGGGGACGGGCAGCATCGGGCTCGAAGCCCTCTCCCGCGACGCCGCTTCCTGCGTGTTCGTCGAGCGCGACCGCAGCGCGCTCGAGTGCCTGCTCGAGAACATCGCCGCGCTCGGATTCGGTGAGCGCTCGCGCGTCGTGAAGGGGCGCGTCGAGGACCAGCTCCTGCGCCCGCCCGAGGAGCGCTACGAGCTCGTCTTCCTCGACCCGCCCTACGCCGAGCTGCGCGAGCCGCTGCGGCGCCGGGCCACCCTCGATCTGGCGCGCAGGCTCTTCGCCGAGCGCGTCGCGGCGGCTGGCTTGCTCGTGTTCCACTATCCGCGCGACCTTCTCGATGCGACCGAGCTCGGCGCCATCGGCGCCTGCGATCAGCGCGCGTGGGGCACGACCGAGATCGCGCTCTTCGAGGCGCCGGATCCCGCCGCGCGCATGGAGGAAGGTGGTGGTGATGCGGGCTGAAGTGCTCTTCCTCGACGTCGAGGCCTGGAGCCCGAAGGGCTGGGAACGCACCGACGTCGCGCTGAGCGGGCTCGGCGTGCTGGCGCGCGGCGCCGATCTCTCGGGCTCCTGCGTCGCTCGCGAGGTCGTCGAGGGCCGCGGTCGCAAGCTCGTGCCGGGGCTCGTCGACGTGCATCTGCACGGCTACGGCGGTCACGACGTGACGAGCGGCGGACCGAGCGCGGCGCGCGCTGCCGCCTCAGCGCTCGCGGAGGTGGGGACCACGCGCTTCCTAGCTACGCTCTATCCCTCGCCGCCGGAGCGTCTGCGCGCCCTGATCGCGGCGTACGACGAGCTGCTGCGCGAGCAGCGCGGCGAAGGACCGCGCGGCGCGCGCATCGAGGGCTTGCATCTCGAGGGCCCGTTCGTGAGCCGCAAGCGCGCGGGCGCGCTCGAGCCCGAGTGTCTGCGCGAGCCCGATCTCACCGAGGTGCGCGCGTGGCTGCGCGAGCACCCCGGCGTCGTCCGGCGCATCACTCTTGCGCCCGAGCTCGCCGGCGCGCACGAGCTGCTGCGCCTGCTGCTCGATCACGGTGTGCGTCCGAGCCTCGGGCACAGCGACTGCACCTGCCGCGAAGCGGAAGTCGCGGCGCGCTTGGGACCGCTCGGGGTGACGCACCTCTTCAATGCGATGCGCGGCGTTCATCATCGCGAGCCCGGGCTCGCGATGGCGGCGCTGGAGATCCCCGATCTCGTGCCCGAGCTCATCTGCGACGGCGTGCACGTGGCGCCCGAGGTGCTGCGCTGGGTGCGCGGCGTGCGCGGCGCGCACGGCGTGGTGATGATCTCCGATGCGCTCTGGCCCGCCGGCTCTTCGATCCAGGAGTTCGAAGCCGGCGGCAAGCGCATCCGCCAGGGCGCCGACGCGATGTGGGCGGAGCAAGGCATGCTCGCCGGCGCGAAGCTCTGCTTGCTGGAGATGATCCGCGCGCGCGTCGCCGATGGGAGCTTCGAGCTGCACGACGCGATCGGCATGGCGAGCTACTGGCCGGCGCGCGAGCTCGGGCTGCGCGCGGACCTCCTGCCGGGAGGTCTCGCCGATGCGCTGCTCCTGGCCGACGACGGCGGTCTCGACGGAGTCTGGATCGACGGGCGGGCGATGCCGCGCGCTTGAGGCCGAGAGCACTCTTCGGAGGTGCGCACCCTCCGGCGGGTGGGGCTCCACCGTCGCGGCACTCGAGATGCAGGTCAAGCGCGCGGCCTCGCTCGCTCGATAGCTGGTCTGGAGCACGGCCGCGCGGGACGGACGCAGGAGCGCCCGCCTCGAAGCGAGAGGAGATCGCGGACCGTGCCCGCGATTCCGCGGAGAAGAAGAGATGCGACGCTTCGGACTCACCACGCTCACCGCACTCGCGCTGGCGGCAGCGCCCGCCGTAGGCCAGCAGTACCGCGAGCTGCTGAAGAACGATCCGCTGCTCGAGGCGCTGACCTTGCCGCGCATGGTCAACCTCAGCGACCTGCTGAAGTCGCCGGAGGCCTACCGCGGCCTCAACGTGCGCGTCACGATCGCGTTCTGCGACCTCGGCAAGCTGGAGAACCCGTTCTTCACACGCTTCACGAACAACAACTACATGAACTTCGCGGCCTGGGACGACACCCAGCCGATCTGGCGCAAGGAAGAGTACCTGAAGAGCTATCCGCTGCTCTTCGCGCGCCGCACGACGCCGATCTGCGATCAGTTCGCCGACGCGAAGCGCTTCGATCGCTTCCTCGTCGAGGTGGTGGTGCAGGACACCTTCCGCGGCAAGCCGTGGGTCGAGATCGTGAGCGCGCGGAAGGAAGAAGCGGCGCTCTCCATGGGATCGCTGCGGCACCTCTACCACGCGAGCACGCAGGCCGAGCGCGGCAACTACTCGATCGCGCAGGGCGAAGTGCAGCGCGCGCTGCAGTCCCCGCTGCCGAACCACCACCGCATCGAGGCGCTGTCGCTCTCGGCGCGGATCCAGGAGAAGCTCGGCGACAAGGCCGGCGCGCTCGCGACGTGGGAGCAGGTGCTCGGCCTCGAGCCCGAGAGCAAGGAAGCTCGCAAGGAGCGCGATCGCCTGGCGCTCGAGGAGCACCAGGAGCAACCGGCGCCGGCGCCGGCGCCGACCGAGGGCGCCACCGAGGTCGTGCCGGTCCAGGAGACGCCCGAGTTCCTCGAGCCGCCGAAGACCGAGACGCCGGCGGGCGAGACGCCGCCTTCCGAGGTCGGCAAGGACGGCACCGCAGAGGGCGCCGCGAAGCAAGGCGAGGCGAAGATCGCCGAGACGCCGGTGCCCGCGGGGGGCGCGACGCCGCCGGCGGGTAGCAACGGAGCTCCGGTCGGCCAGGGCTGAGCGGCAGAGCGAGCTGCGCGCCTCGGCGCGAACTCGATCCATCCGCGCCTCCTGCGCGACGCGACGAACCAGGCGAGCCACGGCTCGCCTGGTGTCGTTTCCGGCCCCCGTCGGCGCGCCGACGCCGGCCCGCGATACGGATCTTTCTCGGGAGCTTTGGCTGCATACCCCATTGACTCGGGGGTGTAAGCCCGTTACACCACAACATCTAGGCGGTGCCGTGAGGTGCCGCCGGCGGTGGAAGCCACCGCTCTCGCTCGGCGCGACCCGCCGAGCGGAGTGGAGGAACAGGTGGATTCGCCGGGGGTACGAGGCCTGCCAGCCCGTGCGCCCGGCGCGGCCGAAGACGATCGGCCTCGGACGTAGGAGCGGCGCGGTCGCTCGGCGTTCCGCGGCGCTCGTCCGGGGTCCTCGGGATCTCGTCCATCGTCTCCGGCGTGGCGACGCGTGCGGACGGAGGAAGCGATGAAGCCCCAAGATCTCATCGACATGAAGGAATTCGCCCGGCTCACAGGCAAGAGCAAGGGGGCGATCTACCAGTGGAAGCGCGCGAGCAGCTTCCCGTTTCGCATCTACAAGACCCGCGAGGGGCTGGACTCGGTGAGCCGGGCGGCCGTCCTCGATTGGATGGAGGATAACGGCATGAAGGTTCGCCGCAGCATGAGCCGGACGAGCATGAGCGCCCCGGCCAGTGGTCAGAAGCGCGTGGTCGTCGCCGCCCGTCGTGGCGTCGTCGAAGCCGCCGAGAAGAAGCGCGCTCGGCCGGCCGAGGAAGTGGAGGAGGAGCTCGCCGTGGAAGCGCCGAAGATCGCGCTGCCCATGAGCGAGGATTTCAACATCCAGTTCTGGTCGAAGGTCGTCGACGCCATGGAGCTCCGCGGCATGCTGCTGAGCCTCTCCTACGAGAACGGAAAGGCGATCCTGCACCTGCACGACACCGGCGAGTGAGCCGCGCGCCGCGGTGCGCGGCGCCGGCGCCCAGCGCGTGACCGGTGGCCTCGCCTCGCGTCGGTAGATCATCCGAGGAGGACGAGCGAGCTGCGGGCTCGCTCGTCCTCTCCGCGTTTCGAAGGCCGCCCGTGCGGAGCACCTCTCGCGGAGCGTCGTTGCAGGTCGCGCTCGCGCGCTTCAACATGCTGCACTGCGCACCTGCCGCGAACTCCGACCCATGCTGATCGAGCTCAACATCCAAGGACTCGCCGTCGTCGAGTCGGCGCGCATCGCGTGGGGCGAAGGCCTGAACGCGGTGACCGGCCCGACGGGCGCTGGCAAATCCTTGCTGGCGCGCTCGATCCAGGTTCTGCTCGGCGGCCGCATCCAGCCGGATTGGATCCGCGCGGGCGCGAAGGAGGCCTGGATCGAAGGCGTCTTCGCGGTGCCGCGCGATGCGCGCGGGGCGCGCGTTTGCGAAGCGGTCGAGGAGATCCTCGGCGGCGTGCCCGAGGATGGGCTGCTCGCGCTGACCCGCGTGCTCGACGCGGGGGGACGTTCGCGCTCCTACGTGAACAACCGCTTCGTCTCGCGCGAGGGCGTGGCGGCGATCGCCGGGCTGTTGATCGATGTGCACGGCCAACGGGAGAACCAGAGCTTGCTCCGCCCTGGCGTGCAGCTCGAGCTCCTCGATGCGTTCGCCGGCCTGCGCGACGAGCGCGGCGTCGTGACGGCCGAGCGCGGGGAGCTCTTGGCGCGGGAGCGCGAGATCGAGAGCGATCGCGCGGCGCTGCGGGCGCAGCGCGACCGAGAGGATCTCTGCCGCTTCCACCTGCAGGAGATCCGCGATCTCGCGCCTCGGCCGGGCGAGCGCGAAGCGCTGCGGGAGGAGCGCGCGCTGCGCTTGCATCGCGAGCGCATCTTGGAGTGCGTCGGGGGCGCGATCGATCGCCTGGTCGAGGGCGAGGGCGACGTGCTCTCGGAGCTCGGCCGCATCCAGCGCTCGCTCGAAGGTCTGGCGCAGGTGCGCGGCAAGCTCGACGGCGCGCTGGAGCACATCGAGCAGGCGCGGCTCCATCTCGAGGAGTGCGTTCCGGCGCTTCGCGATCTGCTCGAGGACGGCGCGCGCGAAGGCGCGAGCCTGGAGGAGATCGAGGCGCGCCTCGTGCAGCTCGAGCGCTTGATGGCGCGCCACGATCGCGACGAGCAGGGGCTGCTCGCGCTCGCCGCGGAGCTCGAGGCCGAGCTCGACGGAGCCGCGAGCGCCGAGGAGGAGTTCCCGAAGCGCTGCGCCGAGCTCGAGCGCCGTCGCGCGGCCCTGCTCGCACACGCTCGCGAGCTCTCCGCGAAGCGCCACCGCGCCGCCGCGAAGCTCGCCTCCGCGGTGCTGGAGCCGCTGGGCGAGCTCGGCTTGAAGGAAGCGCGCTTCGAGGTCGCCGTGCTGCCGCTCGACGACGATCGACCGGACGAGCTCGGACCTCACGGCCTCGATCGCGTCGAGTTCCGCTTCGCCGCGAATCCCGGCGAGCCCGCGCGCGCTCTCTCCGAGGTCGCGTCCGGTGGCGAGATGGCGCGGACCATGCTCGCGCTGAAGGGCGTGCTCTCGGAGGTGGATGCCTATCCCACGCTCTTCTTCGACGAGATCGACGCGGAGATCGGCGCGCGCTTGGGGCGCGTGGTGGGCGAGCGGCTCGAGCGCGCGGCGGCGGAGCATCAGGTGATCTGCATCACGCATCTGCCCGTCGTGGCGGCGGCGGCGCAGCATCACTTCCGCGTCTCGAAGGTCGTGCGCGACGGGCGCACCTTCTCGCAGATCGATCTCTTGGACGAAGCGGCGCGCGTCGAGGAGCTGGCGGAGATGATCGCCGGCGACGCCGTCGACGAGGCCGCGCGCACGCAGGCGCGCGAGATGCTGCTCCTCTACCGCGAGACGCCGCGCGGCAGCGCGCCGCGCGCGAAGAAGAAGAGCGCAAGCGGCGCTGCGCGCGGCAAGGGCGCCGACAAGGCGAGGTCTTGAAGATGCTGCCTCCGCTCAAGATGACGCGCGTCGCGGTCGAGACCGCTTGGGGTGGACGAGACCTCGAGCGCGAGCCCGGGATCGCGCTGCCCGCCGCGAAGAAGATCGGCGAGACCTGGGAGCTCGCTGATCACGATGCCGGCATGACCTCCGTGGAGCCGCCGCACGGCGGGACGCTGCGCGCGCTGATGGAGCAGCACGGAGCGGAGGTGCTCGGCCGCGCGAAGCCGAACGACTTCGGACGCTTCCCCCTGCTCTTCAAGTTCATCCACGCGGCGGCGCCTCTCTCCGTGCAAGTGCATCCGGGCGATGCGTATGCGCGCGAGCACGAAGGCGATGCCGGCAAGACCGAGGCCTGGCTGATCCTGCATGCCGAGCCCGGCGCGCGCGTCATCGCCGGCTTCCGCGCCGGAGTGAGCGAGAGCGAGTGGCGCGCGAAAGCCGCGACGAGCGAGGTCGAGCAGCTGCTCGCGTCGCACGAGGTGCGGCCCCTCGACGTGATCTTCGTGCCTGCTGGAACCGTGCACTCGATCGGACCGGGAATCGTGCTCGCCGAAGTGCAGCAGAACTCGAATGTGACCTATCGGCTCTACGATTGGGGGCGCGTCGGGCGCACGCTGCACGTGCGTCAGGCGCTGGACGTCGCCCGCGTCGAAGCTCATCCGGGGCCGCTGCGCCAAGCCGCTCCGGCGCCGAACACGAGCCGCGAGCTCCTGCATTGCGAGCGCTTCGCGATGACCCTGCACAGCGGCGGGCACGGCGCTCGTCCGGTGGGCGACGTCCCGCGCGTGTTCCTCACGCTGCGCGGGAGCGGCGTGCTGCATGGCGCGAGCGGTGCGCCGCTGGCGCTGCGCCCCGGGGACACGGCGCTCGTCCCCGCTTGCCAAGAGACCTACGCCATCGAAGCGGGCCCGGACGCCCTCTTCCTAGAGGGAACCCCCACGGAGCTGCGATGATCGAGCGTGAGCAAGAGCCGAGCGAGGACGAGCACGAGGGCGAGGAGCACGCGCTGCCCAAGGTGCGCTTGAACAAGTACATCGCGGATCACGGGGTGGCTTCTCGCCGCGCCTGCGACCAGCTGATCAGCGAAGGTCGCGTGCGCGTGAACGGCCGCGTCGTCAGCGATCTCGGCGTGAAGGTCGATCCCGCGTCCGACGAGGTGCAGGTCGATGACGACGTGCTCGCGCTCGAGCCCAAGGTGTACTACCTGCTCTACAAGCCGAAGGGCGTCGTGTGCACGAACGGCACCTCGCACGGCCGTCCGCGGGCGATCGACCTCCTGAAGCCGCGCGTGAAGGAGCGCGTCTACTGCGTCGGCCGTCTGGACGAGGACAGCGAGGGCTTGATCCTCGTGACGAACGACGGCGCTTTCGCGCAGCGCATCGCGCATCCGCGCCACCAGGTGCCGAAGACCTATCACCTGAAGCTGCAAGGCAGCATCGACAGCGCTTCGGTCGAGCGCGCGCAGAAGGGCATCCATCTCGCCGAGGGCCGCACGGCGGGCGCGAAGATCATGGTGCTGCGCCGCGGCGCGACCGCGTCGAACCTTCTGGTGACGCTGCGCGAGGGGCGCAATCGCGAGATCCGCCGCGTCTTCGCGCGCCTCGGACATCCGGTGAAGTCGCTCGTGCGCGTGCGCATCGGGACTCTCACCACGACGGGCCTGAAGCGGGGGAGCTACCGCGCGCTGCGGAAGAGCGAGGTGCGCGAGCTCCTCGAGTCCGCCGCTCACGAGAGCGCTCCGCCGCCGGGACTCGTGCGGCGCAAGCAGAAGCAAGAGCTGGCCGAGCGCAAGCGCCGCGCCTTCGAGGGCAAGCGCCGCGGCGTCGGCCTGCCCCAATCCGAAGCTGCGGCACGCCCGCCTCGCCCGGACGGCGAGCGCCGCAAGCCCGCCAAGAAGGGCGACACCGCGGGACGGCCTCCGCGCGGCAAGGATCGCCCGCCGCGGCGCCCGCGCTGAGCGAACGAGCACGTCGACACCGCTGCCTCCGCACTGACACGACTTCTCCCCGGATCCTCGATGACGGACGGACTGAAGAGCCTGCAACTCCCGAACGGACTCGCGCTGCACGTGCTGGAGCGCCATGCGCATCCGTTGGTGACCAGCATGGTCTGGTATCGCGTGGGCTCGCGCGACGAAGGGCTCGGCGAGACGGGCCTCTCGCACTTCCTGGAGCACATGATGTTCAAGGGCTCCGCGCGTTTCGCGAAGGGCGAGATCGATCGCTTGACCGCGAGCGGCGGCGGCTCGAACAACGCGTTCACGAGCCACGACTACACGGCCTACTTCTTCGACTTCGCCGCGGACCGCTGGGAGCAGGCGCTCGAGATCGAGGCCGATCGCATGCGCGCCTGCCTCCTCGATCCAGCGGAGTTCGAGGCCGAGAAGCAGGTCGTGCTCGAAGAGCTGGCCATGGGCAAGGACGATCCCTGGAACGACGTGCAGGACGAGGTGGCCTCGCACGCGTTCAGCCTGCATCCCTACCGTCATCCCATCATCGGCTGGGCCGATGATCTGCGCGCGCTCGACGTCGCGGGGATGCGCAGCTGGTACGAGCGCCACTATCGCCCAGATCATGCGATCGCGGTGGTCGTGGGCGATGTCGAGGCCGAGCGCGTCTTCGAGGCGGTGCGGCGCACCTTGGGCGAGGTCTCCTCGCCGTTGCCGCACGTGGAGCGCCGCACCGTGCCCGTCGAGCCGCCGCAGCGCGGCGCGCGCCGCATCGAGATCGAGCGCGACTCCAACGTCGCGCGCCTCGCGTGCGCCTGGCGCGCCGCGCCTTGGCGCGCGCCGGAGCGCTTGGCGCTCGAGGCGCTCGAGGTCATCCTCGGCTGGGGCCGCTCGAGCCGGCTCTACGAGGCGCTCGTGCAGGGCGAGGAGCTCGCCGCGACCGTCGACGTCGAAGCGGATCTCCGCCGCGACGACGGTCTGTTCTGGGCGTGGATCGAGGTGCGTGACGACGCGGATCCACAGCACGCCGAGGAGGCGCTGCTCGAGCAGGTCGAGGGCTTCCTCGAGCGTCCGGTGAGCCCTTCCGAGCTCGCGCGCGCGAAGTCGATCCTGAAGTCCGAGCTGCGCGATGAGCAGGAATCGGTCTCGGGGCTCGCGATGCGCATCGGGCGCTTGGCCGCGCTCGATGCCCTCGACGAGCTCGAGGGCGAAGAGGCGCGCATCGACGCGCTCACGATCGAAGACGTGCACGCCGTCGCTCGCACCGTGCTCCAGCCCTCGCGGCGCACGCTCGTGCTCGCGCCCGTGGGACGCGATCCGGAGGACCACCTCGATGCTCGCGCTCCGAGCTCCGCGCCGCTCGCGCTGCCGGCGCTCGCGTGGGAGGAGGACGGCTCCGGAGGTCCGCCTCCGAGCGAGCACGTGGTCCAGGAGGTGCGCTCGTGAGCGCGAACCCCACCAAGCTCCGGCTGCCGCATCGGCGCGTGCCGCTCGAGAACGGCGTCGTCCTGGTGTTCGCCGAGCAGGCGCACTCGAGCAAGCTCTTCCTGCTCGCCAGCATCGACGCCGGCGCGCGCTGCGAAGCGCCCGAGCGCGCGGGGATCGCGCAGCTTGCCGTGCGCTTGCTCGAGGAGGGCAGCGAGCGCTTTCCCGAGCAGGAGCTCTCGCGCGCCATCGAAGCGGTCGGCGGCACGCTCGAAGCGGATGGCGACGGGCTCGCGGCCGAGGTGAACGCCGAGGACTGGGCGCTCGCCGTCGACGTGCTCTCCGATGCGCTCCTGCATCCGAGCTGCGACGAAGAGGCCTTCGAGCGCCAGCAGGACTTGCAGCTCGGCGAGATCCAGGCCGAGCTCGACGAGCCGCGCACGCAAGCGCTCCTGCGCTTTCGCCGCATGGTCTACGGCGAGCTCCATCCCTTCGGACGTCCGACGCATGGCACCGAGGAGAGCCTCGCGCTCGCGACGCTCGACGACGTGGAGCGCTTCCACGCCCAGTGGTTCGCGCCAGCGAGCTGCGTCGTCGTCGCTTCGGGGCGCTTCCTCGACGCCCCGGGTCTGGAAGCTGCGCTGACGCGCGCCTTCGGCGCCTGGGAGAACCCCGACGCGCTGCCGCTGCCCGACTATCCGGCGCTCGAGCTCTCGCCCGCGCGTCGCGTCGAGATCCAGCGCGAAGATCGCGCGCAGGTGAACCTCTACCTCGGCCATCTCGGCGTGCGGCGCAACGATCCGCGCTTCCCGGCGCTGATGCTGATGGACCACGTGCTCGGCACGGGCTCGGGCTTCACCGATCGGCTCTCGAAGCGGCTGCGCGACGAGTGGGGCCTCGCCTACTCGGTCTACGCGACGATCGCGTCGTCCGCCGGGCGCGAGCCGGGCACCTTCCAAGCCTACATCGGGACCTCGCCCGACAAGGTGCAGCAGGCGATCGACGGGATGCTCGAGGAGTTCGAGCGGATCCGCCGCGAGCCGCCGAGCGCCGCTGAGCTCGAGCTCGCGAAGAGCTTCTTGCTGGGCTCGTGGCCCTTCCGCTTCGAGCGCAACGCCCAGCGCGCGCGCTGGCTGCTCTCGGCCGAGCGCCTGCTCTTGCCGAGCGACGAGGTCGAGGTCTTCCCCGAACGCCTGCGCGCGGTGCAGGCCGATGAGGTCCTCGAGGCGGCGCGCAGCTGCCTGCATCCCGACGCGCTGCAGGCCGCGCTGGTCGGGCCGATCGACGCCATTCGGCTCTGAGCGGGCAGCGTGCGGAGCGGCGACGGATTCAAGTCGCGGAGGCGACCTCGTCGATGAGCGCGAGGAGCGGAGGTCTTGCGCCTCCGCGGGCCTCTCCCCGGAGCCACTCCGCGATGAACTCCCTCGCCGCCAGCCGCCACGCTCAGCGCCTACAATCCGCGCTACCGCCGGTGCCCGCGCTCTTCGAGCGGCTGCGCTCCGTGCTCTCCGAGCCAGAGGCTTCGGCGGCCGATGTCGCGCGCGTGATCGAGTGCGATCCCGCCATCGCCGCCCGCGTGCTCCGCGGAGCCAACTCGGCGCGCTACGCTCCGGCCTCCGAGGTCTGCTCGATCCGCCAGGCCGTGATGGTGATGGGGGTCTCGGCGATCGGGAACGTGCTGATCGAGTCCGGGCTCGCGCGCGCGTTCGCTCATCTCAGCGCCGACTTCGACCTCGAGGGCTTCTGGAGCCACGCCGTGCGCACGGCGAGCTCGTGCCGCGAGCTCGCGGCCCTCGCACAGGCGCGGCACGTGGATCCGGAGCAAGCGTACGCCACCGGCCTGCTGCACGACGTCGGACAGATCGCCCTCGCGAACGCGGACCCGTCGGCCTACGGCGAGGTGCTCGACGCGAGCGGCGGCGACGAGTCGATCCTGCTCGAGGTCGAGCGCGAGGCCTTCGGGCTCGACCATGCCGCCTACGGCGCGTGGATCCTCCGACAGTGGCGCCTGCCCGAGTCCATCGCCGCGGCCGTCGAGCGGCACCACCATCCGGAGCTCTGGACCGAGGTCGAACCCCTGGAGCGTTTGCTCCGCATGCACGACCGCTTCGACGAAGCCTGGATGAGCGGCGGAGCCGAGCAGGCGCTCGCGACGCGCGAGAACGAGCTCATGCTGCTGCTCGACGTCCCACCGGACCTGTACGAGCAGCACCTCGAGGAGCGCGTGGAGTTCGCGCGGACCTGGCGCGGCGGCTTGCCCTAGCAGCCGGTGGAAAGGGGTCGTTCGGGCTCGAGAACGCGCCTCGGTCACCCCTTCTTCGTCGCCGGGACCTAGGGGAAACACCCGCTTCCGCGCTGGAGCCTGCGCCTTGGCAGGACGCCCGATCCATCGCTCCCCGCCTCGACGCACTACTTCAACAAGTCGCGAAGCGGCCGAGCGGCGCAGCGAGGATCGATGGCGCGGCGACGCGCGCGGCCTTGGCGCGGCGGCGAACTCTGCTAGCTTGGCCGCGTCTGCGCCCGAGCCGTTCGTCCGACGAGGACCGCCATGATCTCGTGCTCCGCCCCGCGCTCGCCCCGCGCGCGCTCTCGATTCGCTCTCGCGCTCCTTGCTCTCGTGCTCGCTCTCGGGTTCGGAGAGAGCGCCGTCGCGCAGGGGATGAAGGATCTGAAGCGCGGTCCCTGGGATCCCAAGGACGCGCCGCCGAGCTGGGTGGTGCACACCAGCAAGCACTATCAGATCCAGTCGCACGCCGGCGCGGAGAAGGCCGAGCGCCTCGCCGAGCACATGGAGACGATGCTCACGGTGTACAAGCGGCTCTTCCCGCGCGGGCGCGCGTTCAAGCGCTTCGCGGTGAAGCTCTTCGCCGATCACCGCGAGTTCCTCGCGTACGGCGCTCCGCCCGGCGCTGGCGCATACTACAGCCCCGTCGATCGCGAGATGGTCTGCTACGACACGGGCAAGTGGATGGACGAGCCCGTGACCGAGACGCCCTCGGGTGACGCCGAGGACCTGGAGAGCATGGTGCGCCAGATGCAGGCGCGCTCCAAGATGGACATCCTCGGCGCCGCGGCGCACGAGGGCTGGCACCAGTTCTTCCATTGGTACGTGACCTCGTGGATCGAGCTGCCGTCCTGGATCAACGAGGGGATGGGCGACTACTTCTACGCGGCGAAGCCGCATGAGCAGTCGGGCAAGAAGATCCCCGCGGAGCTCGGGCGCATGAACGAGATGCGCTTGCCGGTCATCCGCTCCGCCGTGAAGCGCAAGAAGCACGTGCCGGTCGAGAAGATCCTCGGCTACTCGCAACGCGAGTACTATGCGAACCCCGGCGTCTGCTACGCCGAGGGCTGGGCGCTCTGCCAGTTCCTCCTGCACAGCGAGAACCCGGAGTACCGCAAGGTCATCCCCGAGTTCATCAAGCTGATCGAGAAGGACGGCAACGTCGACGACGTGACGAAGCGCGCGTTCCGCGGCATCGATCTCGCCAAGCTCGAGGAGGACTGGAGCGCTTGGGTGCTCGTGCAGCGCCTGCCGTGGGAGAAGCCGGCGAAGGCGGACCCTCCGAAGCCAGCGGGA
Source organism: Planctomycetota bacterium (assembly GCA_016719295.1). GTDB lineage: Bacteria > Planctomycetota > UBA1135 > UBA1135 > JADKAF01 > JADKAF01. Next base: position 1,384,440 of record JADKAF010000001.1, on the reverse strand, counting down.
GACAAGCCGCCCAGCGGGCCGAAGGGATGAGCCGCGCGGAGTGACCCTTGTCGGGGGCCGCGCTACAAGTGGTGGAATCCAGCGACTCGCGAGGTGCTTTCATGCCTCAGATTCACCCGGCCTATTCCGGAGTCCCTTTCGATGGAGCGCGCGCCTCGGTCGTCTTGATCGCGCTGCTCACCCTGCAAGTCGGAGCTCCTTCGCAGACGATCGTCCACGAGCTCGTCGGCACGGCTCCTTGCTCTCAGAACTTCGGAGCTTCGGTCGCCAGCTTGGGCGACCTGAATGGCGACGGCGCGGACGACTTAGCCATCGGTCGGCCGGAGGCGCGCGTCGCCGGCGCCGCCGAGACGGGCTGTGTGGAGGTGTACTCTGGGATCGACGCGACGCTGCTCTATCGCCTTGTCGCGCCCACGCCGAATATGCGCTTCGGACACGTGGTGCGTCGCATTGGCAATGCCGACAACGACGGTGTGTCGGATTTCGCCGTGGGCGCGCCCGCGGATTCCAGCGTAAGCGCTCGGCAGGGCTCCGTGTGGCTGTACTCGGGCGCGAGCGGCGCTCTGCTCTTCCGTTGGGACGGCGGAGCGCCTTCCGATTGGTTCGGCTCATCGATCGCGCCCGTAGGTGACGTCGATTCCGATGGCCGCGACGACCTCATCGTCGGATCGCCGACGCGATCTGCCAATTACGGTCGCTTCACGATCCTCTCCGGTGGCACAGGAGCCGCGATCTCGGGGCAGGGGTCGCCCTTGCCGCGCGTCGACTTCGGCAGGACCGTGGGAACCGCCGGCGACTTCGACGGCGACGGCGTTCGCGATTACCTGATCACCGGAGCGTCGGACGCGACGAGCACTTTCATCGGTCTGGCTTGGATTTACTCCGGTCGCAATCTGTCACTGCTCCGCACGCTCGGCGGCCAAGCTGCGGGCGAGGGCTTCGGAGCGACGGCGCTCGCGCTCGGCGATATCGACGGCGACGGGCGCGGCGATCTCGCCTTCGGCACGTGGGTCGGCCGGATCGACTTCTATGCCGGCGGAACGGGAAGGCTCATCTACTCGCGCACCGACTTGGGCACGAACCTCGCCTCGACCGGCGACTTCAACGGGGATGGCGTCGAAGAGATCTTGGTCGGTGGAACCCAGTCCGTGCGCTTGTTCGATCCTCGCGCGCGCTCCGTCTTGGCGCCCTACCGCGTCCAGGTCGTGAACCAAGAGTACTTCGGCGCTTCGTTCGACGGTCGAGCAGACACTCAAGGGGACGGTGTTCCGGAGCTGGTCATCGGCGGTGCACTGGCCACCGGCGCTGATTTCGTGCGCGTGGCGACGTGGGCGCCAGCGGGCATCAGGGGCTCTCCGGCGACCCTCTCTTCCGCCGTCGGCGGTACGCAAGCGCTCGCGATCTTCCCCGGGTCCTACTACGCCGGTGAGGCGTTCATCGTCCTGGGGTCGCTCTCGGGATCTACACCCGGGTTCTCTTTTGGCGGCGTCGATGTGCCGTTGAGCTTCGACTCCTACACCACGTTCACGCTGCTCTCGCCGAATACGCCTCTGCTCAGCGCTTCGGCCGGGCTCTTGAACACCCTCGGTCAAGCCGCGGCGACGTTTCGGTTGCCACCCGGCATTCCCGGCAGCGTCGGCATGCAGGTCCACCACGCTCTGGTGTTCGTTAGCGGTGCGCGGATCCTGGCGAGCAACGCAACTGCGGTGCTCATCCTCCCGTAGTTCGGGGCGACCACGCAAAAAGGCAGCGGGCCTCGAGCATCGCGTTCGATGCTCGAGGCCCGCTGCTGCGGAACCGCTTGCGCGGAGCTCAGGCTCGGCTCAGAAGCCGCCCATCCCGCCCATGCCGCCCATCCCGCCGCCGTGGCCGTGGCCGTGGTGGCCACCGGCGCCGGCCGGCTTCTCCTCGGGGATCTCGCTCACCAGCGCATCGGTGGTGAGGAGCAGCGAGGAGACCGACGCCGCGTTCTGCAGCGCGGTGCGCACGACCTTCGTCGGGTCGATGACGCCGGACTTCACGAGGTCTTCGTAGACCCCGGTCGCCGCGTTGTAGCCGTAGCTCTGCGTGCTGTTGTTGCGCACGCGATCGACGACGATCGCGCCGTCGACGCCGGCGTTCTCCGCGATCTGGCGGAGCGGAGCCTCGAGCGCGCGGAAGACGATCTGCGCGCCGATCTTCTCGTCCTCGGAGAGACCGAGGCCGTTGATCACTTCGCGGGCCTTCAGCAGCGCCACACCGCCGCCGGGAAGGATGCCTTCCTGGACCGCGGCGCGCGTCGCGTAGAGCGCGTCCTCGACGCGCATCTTCTTCTCCTTCATCTCGGACTCGGTCGCGGCGCCCACGTTGATCTGGGCGACGCCGCCGGCGAGCTTCGCGAGGCGCTCGGTGAGCTTCTCCTTGTCGTAGTCGCTCGTCGTGCGATCGATCTCGGCCTTGATCTGGGCGATGCGGCCCTGGATCGCGGTCGTCGTGCCGGCGCCTTCGATGATGGTCGTGTTGTCCTTCGTGACGACGACCTTCTTCGCGCGGCCGAGGTCCGAGAGCTCGAGCGACGCGAGATCGCGGCCGAGGTCCTCGAACACGGCGTTGCCGCCGGTCATCACCTCGATGTCGCCCAGCATGGCCTTGCGGCGATCACCGAAGCCAGGGGCCTTCACCGCGCAGGACGAGAAGATGCCGCGCAGCTTGTTCACCACGAAGGTCGCGAGCGCTTCGCCCTCGACTTCCTCGGCGATGATGAGCAGGGGCTTCCCGGCCTGAGCGACCTTCTCGAGCAGCGGGACCAAGTCCTTCACGCTCGAGATCTTCTTCTCGTGGATGAGGATGAAGGGGTCGTCGAGGACGCACTCCATCTCCTGCACGTTGGTCACGAAGTGCGGCGAGAGGTAGCCCTTGTCGAACTGCATCCCCTCGACCCACTCGACCTCGGTCTCGAGCGCCTTGCCTTCCTCGATGGTGATGACGCCGTCCTTGCCGACCTTGTCCATCGCCTTCGCGAAGATCTCGCCGATCTCGGGGTCGTTGTTCGAGGCGATCGCCCCGACCTGCGCGATCTCGTCGCGGCTTTCGACCTCCTTGCTCATCGTCTTCAGCTTGGCGACGACGGCGGCGACGGCCTTCTCGATGCCGCGCTTCAAGGCCACCGGGTTCGCGCCGGCGGTGATGTTCTTCAGGCCTTCTTCGAAGATGGCCTCGGCGAGCACGGTCGCGGTGGTGGTGCCGTCACCGGCGACGTCGGAGGTCTTCGAGGAGACCTCCTTCACCATCTGTGCGCCCATGTTCTCGTAGGAGTTCTCGAGCTCGATCTCCTTGGCGACGGTGACACCGTCCTTGGTGACCGTGGGCGAGCCGAAGGACTTCTCGATGATGACGTTGCGGCCGCGGGGGCCGAGGGTGACCTTCACGGCCTGCGCCAGCTTGCGGACGCCGAGCCTGATGTGCTCGCGCGCTTCCTGGTCGTAGGCGATCTTCTTGGCCGTCATGGCTGTTGCTGCTCCTCAGAGGCTGCGATGCGGGGGGCGCCGAGCGGCGGAGTGCCGCGGCGCAACTCGTGCGGGGATGGCGAGGTCGGCTCGGCTGCGGTGAGCCCGCGCGAATCGACCCCGCGCGAAGCGGCGCGCGCTGCGCGCCGAGCGAGCCCGTCGGGCTCAGCTCTCGACCACCGCGAGGATGTCTTCCTCGGACATGAGGAGGTACTCCTCGCCCTGCCACTTCACTTCCGTGCCGGCGTAGGAGGAGAAGATCACGCGATTCCCCGTCGCGACGGAGAAGGTGCTGCGCTTGCCGTCCTCGAGGAGCTTGCCCGGGCCGAGCGCGAGGACGATGCCTTCCTTCGGCTTCTCCTTCGCCGAGTCGGGCAGCACGATGCCGCCGCTCGTCTTCTCTTCGGCTTCGAGGCGCTGGATCAGCACGCGGTCACCGAGGGGCTTGATGCCGACCTTGGTCTGGGTCTTGGCCATGGCGTTGGGTCTCCTGCCTGGGATGGCGTCGGTCGTGGATGTTGCTGAGAGAGGGAGTCGAAACCCCGCGCGCGGGTGCGCGGCGGGGCTTCCGAATGGGGGTTGTGTTCAGGGCGATTGGTGCGGGCCGCGGTTCGGCTCCGCGGGCCCCCGTCCCGTCTGCCCGCGAGCCGGTAGCTCGGGGCGCGAGTCGCCGCGCAGCGCGCGGGCCACGAGGCCCACGAGCGGCTGCGGTGGGAACGGCTTGTCGAGGAAGAAGTAGGCTCCGGCCTCGATCGCCGCGCCGCGCACCGCGGGCGTCCCCGCCGCGGAGGTGAGGATGGCACGCAGCCCCGGCCGCAGGCGCACTGCTTCGCGCAGCACCCCGAGGCCGTCGGCATCGGGCAGGTGGAGGTCGAGGACTCCGCAGTCGATGCTGCGGAATCGGACGATCTCCAGCGCGGCCCGCGCGCAGTCCGCCGCGAACGTCCGGTAGCCCTCGCGATCGAAGACCTCGACGAGGCTGTCGCGCAGCGCATCGTCGTCGTCGAGGATCAGCAGCCGAGGGGCTTGGACCATCGCAGCTCCACAGGAGGGGTCGCACCCTACGTCGGGGACGACGGTGTGTCTGGATCAGCAAGCTCCATGCCGGGATCCGGTGAAGCTGCCGAAGCGCGCCCGCGGGCTGGGTTCGCGAGGCTCGCCGCGGGGTTCGCCGGCGGCGCACGGCGAGCGCACCCGCACCGTTCCCTGTCAACTTGGCATCCACGCCAGCGGCGGCGCTCCCGCCTCTGTCATCTTGGCAGCTGGGTGGTGCTCGTGAATCGCGAGCACCACGTGACCCCTGCGCTGGCTCCCCGTCGTGCGACCCGGCGGCCGCTGGTGGCCGCGCGGACCCCGCAGTGGAGCACAGCCATGGAATGCGATTTCTCCTCCGTCGGCGATCTCGAGCAGTTCACCTCCGTGCCGCCCGGTCGGCACTTCTGCGAGGTGGCCGAGGTGCGCGTCTCCGAACGACCGGACGGAAGCCAGCGATGGGCGTTGCGCTGGCACGTCGCCGCCGGTCCTCTGGCGGGACGCCTCGCGGCCTGGGACGGGCTCAACTTCAACGAGCGCGGCTTGCCGCGCGTGAAGTTCGTGCTCGGGCGCCTGGGCTTCCCGGTGGAGGGAGCGCTGCGGGTCGAGCCGCGCGATCTCGAAGGAGCGCGCGCCTGGGTCACCGTGAAGCACGAGGAGTACCTCGACCCGGGGACCCAGGAGCGCCGACTGGTGCCGAAGGTCGCTTTCGCCGGCTACGAGCGCCACGACGCGCGCTCGGCGCCCGATCCGGCCGACGCGCCGTTCTGAGCGCGAGCTCCGGCGTGCGGGCGCGAGGCGTTAGCTTGGGCGCGCAGCCGAACGGAGCCCATCGATGATCGATCGCGAGTTGCTGGACCTGGCCGCGCGCGCCGCGGCGCGCGCGCACTCTCCGTATTCGGGCGTGCGCGTCGGCGCGGCGCTGCGCGCACCGGACGGGCGCGTCTTCACCGGCTGCAACGTGGAGAACGCGAGCTACGGGCTCACGATCTGCGCGGAGCGCGTCGCGGTGACCAAGGCGATCTCGGAGGGCGTCGCGCGCTTCGTGGCGGCGGCGGTGTGGAGTTCCACGCCGCGGCCGTTCACGCCCTGTGGCGCTTGTCGGCAGTTCCTGAGCGAGTTCGCGCGCGAGCTCCCGATCTCCCTCGGCTGCTCCGGCGGCGCGGAGGAGGAAGCCGAGCTCTCGGCCCTGCTGCCGCGCGCGTTCCACTTCGATCGCTGAGGTACTGCACGCGCTGCTCAGCGCCGCGACCTTCGCCGCAGTCGACCTCGTGCGCCTGCGCTTCGAGCTCGCGCTCGGCGTCGGGCTCGTGGTTGCGCTGGTGTGCTGTCGACGCGGCGGCGTGCTCCCGACCGTGCTCGTCGCGGGAGCGGCCTGGCTCGGTGCGAGCGGCTTCCTGCTGCTCGAGATGCAGCAGCTCGACGTGCACGCGCTCGCGGGTGGCGGGGAGCGCTGGCTCTCCGCGGGCCTCCTGGCGGATGCCGCCGCGGCGCTGGGCAAGGCCTGGATCGCGAGCGTGTTCGGCGCGGCGCTCTGTCTCGCCGCGTTGAGCACGGGGGGACGCGCTCGCGAGGTCGAGCGCCTGCTCGCCTCGGCGCTGCTCGCGAGCTTGGCGGTCGCCGCCGGATACGCCGGCTTCGCGATCCTCGCGCTCGCGCTCGCGCATCGCGCCAGCGCGACCTCCGGGGTCGCGCCGCGCTTCGAGCTCGGAGCGTGGATCGCGCCGCTCGCAGCCGTCGCGGCGCTCGTCGCTCAAGCTTGGGGGGGACTGGGGCTCGCCTTCGAGGACGATCTCCCGCGCGCGCCGAGCTCGCTGCTCGGCGCGTTCGGAGGCTGGCTCGTCGCCTGGTTCGCGTACGAAGCGCGCGCCGTCTCCACGGCGCCGCTGCGCCACGGCGCGCCGGGCGCGCCGCGCTTCTGGCGCGATGTCGGGCTGCGGCTCGCGCTCCTCGCCGTCGTGTTGCGCTTGTGCGAAGAGCTCTGCTTCCAGCGCGTCAGCGCTGCGAGCTTCGCTCGCCGCGAGGAAGCGGCGCTCCTCGGACCCGCCTTCGGTATCGTCGGGCTCGCTCTGGCCTGGCGCGCGCACCTCCTCCGCTGGCGCGCCCGCGATCTCTCGACCTGGGGGCGCGGCACGCTGGGCGCCGCCGCGGCGCTCGCGCCGCTCGCGCTGAGCTCCGCCAGCGGCGCTGGCTTGCGCGGCGCCGCCGTCGCGGGCTGCGTGCTCGCCGTACAAGGAGCTCTCGTGCACGCGGCGCTCGCCGTCGAGCGGCGCGAGCCGCACTCGGAGGCTCCGTGGTGGCTCGGCGGAGGCGCGCTCGCCGTCGCGCTACCTCTGCCGCCGCTCCTCGGCGCGCAAGCGCGCTTCGCGGTGTTCGAGCACGCGGAGTCCGCGGGATCGTGGTGGCTCGCGGCCCTGGTCGGTTTCGAATGCGTCGCAGGCTCGGCGCTCGGCTTCCTCGCCTTGCTGCGACTCCGGCGGAGCGCGCAGCGCCAGGGCGCCGCCGAGCGCGCGTTGCCCGCGGCGCGCTGGCCGCTCTATGCGGCCGCAGGGCTCTGTGGCGTCGCGGCGCTCTGCGCCGCGCTCGGCCCCTCGATCGACGCGCGGCTGCGCAGCGGACGTCTGCACGGCGTCTCCGGCGCGGGGAGCGCCGATGACTTCCTCGGTCGGCGCTACGAGCGCAGCTCGGTCGGCAGCTCGCGCAGAGCCAGCTCGAGCGCGGTCTTGCGATCCGTACCCGCGCTGCGCCAACCGACGATGAGCGCGCAGGGGATCTGATACGCGCCGGCGGGGAAGCCGCGCGTGCGCGTGCCGGGGATCACCACCGCTCGCGCGGGTACTCGGCCGCGCAGCATCCGCTCGCTCGGGCCCGTCACGTCGAGGATCGCGGTGGACGCGGTGAGCACGACGTTCGCACCGAGCACGGCCTCGCGCTCGACGTGCACCCCTTCGACGATCACGCTGCGCGAGCCGATGAAGGCGCCGTCCTCGATCACCACCGGACGATCCTGCGGCGGCTCGAGCACGCCGCCGATGCCCACGCCGCCCGAGATGTGCACGTCCGCGCCGATCTGCGCGCAGGAGCCGATCGTCGCCCAGGTGTCGATCATGGTGCGCTCGCCGATGCGCGCGCCGAGGTTCACGAAGCACGGCAGGAGCACCGCGGAGCGCGCGATGAACGAGCCGCGCCGCAGCGCCGCCGGTGGGACCACGCGCAGACCGGCGCCGGCGAGGTCTGACTTCAGCGGGACCTTGTCGCGCCATTCGAAGGGCGGGACCGCGTGCGTCTGGAAAGGGGCGATGCGGAAGTAGAGCAGGAGCGCGTCGCGGACCCAGCGCACGACTTGCCACGTGCCATCGGAGAGGGGCTCGGCCGCGCGCAGCTCGCCGCGGTCCAGCGCGTCGAGGACGGCGTCCACGGCGGCCGCGCACTGCGGCTGCTCCCATCGGCTTGGATCGGCGGTCGCCGCTCGGATCTCCGCTGCCCAGGCCTCGTGCTGTGCGCTCATCGCTTCGACCGTCGTCCTCGCTTGTCGCGTGCCGCTCTCGTACGCGACGATGCCGCGCGCACTCCGAGAACCGCCCATGTCGCTGCTGAAGCTAGCTTGCGCGATCGCGACTTGCATCTGCGCCTCTTCGTTCGCCGGCCGCGAGGGCGCTCGCGCGCCGCAGCTCGTGGTGGAGCGCGTCGCGGCGCCGGGAGCGGAGCTGCTGCTCGCCCGCAGCTCGCTGGCGTTCCCGGTGACCGTCGCGATCGAGCTCGAAGCGGAGGAGAACGCGCAGGCGCGCTGGGAGGGGGAAGGTCGCGGCGTGGTCGTGCCGCCTGGCGGCGTCGCGCTGCTCGGCCGGGTCGAGGCCGTGCGCGCGGGCGCTCCGTTCCGCTATGGCTGGCGCGAGCGCTGGTGGGCCGGGTCGCGCGACGCCGCGCCGGATCCGGAGGTCGCGTATCGCTCGCCCTTGGCCGAGGAGGCCCTCGTGCTGCAGGGCTTCCACGGCGAGCCGAGCCATCGCGGAGCGGATGCGTACGCCATCGACCTGCGCTGTCCGCTCGGCACCGCGGTCCACGCGGCGCGCTCCGGGCTGATCGTCGAGCTGCGCGAAGACGGCACACGCGGCGGAGCGGATCCCGCGCTGCGCGATGAGGCGAACTACGTGCGCGTGCTGCATGCCGATGGAACGCTCGGCTTCTATGCGCATCTCGCCCGGGATGGCGTCGAGGTCGAGGTCGGCCAGCGCGTCGCCGCTGGCGAGCTCCTCGGGCGCACGGGCAGCTCGGGCTGGATGGGGAGCCGCATCTGCACTTCGCCGTCGCCGTCGCCGATGCGGGCCTGGGCTGGCGCAGCCTGCCGTTCCGCTGCGAGCGCGCCGGAGCGCCGCCGGCCGAGCCTCGCGAGGGCAGAGCGCTCCCGGGGTTCCGCGGCTTCCCGCGCTGAGGCGCTTCTCGATCGGGCGAGCCTCGCCTCGCATACTGTCGCGCGGCCTCCGGCCCTCCCGTCCTGCTCGTCGCTGAGGTCTCCTCGTGTCGTCGCCTGCCGCTCCCGCGCGCCCACTCTCGCGCACCGTGCTCCTCGTCGAAGGCTCGTTCAACGTGCACGCCGCCAAGACCGCGTCGTGCTTCCTGCGCTATCGGCCCGAGGAGGTCGTGGCGATCCTCGATTCGACGCAGCGCGGGCGCACCGCGCAGGACGTCGTGGGCTTCGGCGGCGCCGTGCCGATCGTGGGCTCGATCGAGGAAGCGCTCCCGCTGCGCCCCGATCGGCTGCTGATCGGGATCGCGGGTCCGGGGGGCAAGCTGCCGGCCTCCTGGCGGCCGATGCTGCTGCGCGCGCTCGAAGCCGGGCTCGATCTGTGGGGCGGGCTGCACGACTTCTTGAGCGCCGATCCGGTGCTCGTCGAAGCTGCGCGGCGCTGCGGGCGCAAGCTCGTCGATCTGCGCGCGGTGCCGGACGATCTCTCGACGCCGAACGGATCGCGGGCCGCGGTGAAGGCCCCGGTGATCACCGCCGTCGGCTCCGACTGCAACGTCGGCAAGATGACCGTCACTTGGGAGATCGCGCGCCAAGCGGAGCGCCGCGGCCTCCACTATGCCTTCGTCGCGACCGGCCAGACCGGCGTGCTGTTGAACCATGGGCGCGGGCTCGCGGTCGATCGCGTGATCTCGGACTTCGTCGCCGGCGCGATGGAGCGCATCGTGGTGGATGCCGCGAGCGGCGCCGAGGCGATCCTCGTCGAAGGCCAAGGCAGCTTGATCCATCCGTTCTACAGCGGCGTCACGCTCGGGCTGCTGCACGGCAGCGCGCCCGACGCGCTGCTGCTCTGCCATGTCGCGGGTCGCAAGGCGGTGCGCCACGCCGAGCACATCGCGATCCCGTCGCTGCAGCGCCTGCGCGCGATCTACGAAGAGGCCGCTGGATGGATCAAGCCCGCGCGCGTTCTCGGGGTCTCGCTCGCGACGCACCAGCTCGACGAGCGCGGTGCGCGTGAAGCCCTGCGCGCGGCGGCGGCCGAAACGGGCTTGCCGGTCGAGGACACGGTGCGCTGGCCCGACGGCGCGCTGCTCGATGCTTGCGAGCGCTTCCGGAGAGGCGAACGATGAGATCCTCGGCCCGTCTGCTGGAGCTGCGCACGCGGCACACCTTCACGATCGCGCGCGGCGGTTCGGCGCAATGGCAGAACGTCGTGCTCGAGCTGCGCGATGGCGATCTCTGCGGCCGCGGAGAAGGGGCCCCGCGCTCGTACTACTCCGAGACGCCCGAAGCGGCGCTCGCCTGGCTCACCGCCCGCGGCGCGAGCGGTAGCTTGCCTGCGGCGCCGCAGGAGCTGCAGCGCGAGACCGGGCCCGCTTCCGCGCGCTGCGCGCTCGACCTCGCGCTGCACGATCTCTGGGCGCAGCGCGACGGCGTTCCGCTGCACGAGTGGCTCGCCGCGCGCTACGGCCTGCGCGCGCAGGCGCGCTGGCCGCGCACGTCCTTCACGATCGGCATCGACGCTCCGGAGAAGGTGCGCGAGAAGACGCTTGAGGCCGCGAGCTATCCGATCCTCAAGGTGAAGCTCGGCAGCTCGGATGACCTCGCGCTGCTCGCGGCGATCCGCTCGGTCTCGAAGGCCGTGCTGCGCGTCGATGCCAACGCGGCGTGGAGCGTCGAGCAGACCCTCGACCTCTCCTCGCGCTTGGTGGAGCTCGGCATCGAGCTCGTCGAGCAGCCGCTGCCGAAGCAGGACCTCGCGGGATACCGCGCGCTGCGTGGGAGGATCTCGCTCCCGATCTACGCCGACGAGAGCTGCGTCGGACCGGACGACTTGGAGCAGCTCGCCGACGCAGTCGACGGGATCAACATCAAGCTCAGCAAGTGCGGAGGGCTCGAGCCGGCCTGTCGCATGATCCGACGCGCGCGCGAGCTCGGCCTGCATGTGATGGTCGGCTGCTTCATCGAATCCTCGCTGGGCATCACCGCTGCCGCGCATCTCGCGCCTTTCGTCGACGTGCTCGATCTCGATGGGGCGGCGCTGCTGGCCGAGGATCCCTATCGCGGCGCCACGATCCCGCGCGGCGAGATCCGCCTGCCGCAGGCGCACGGCATCGGCGCCACGCCCAGAGCGAGCGCCGGCGCGTGAGCGTGCGGATCGACCCGCGCGAGCAGGACCAGCGGCTCTTCGAGCGCCTGCACGCGGCCGCTCGATCTCTCGGTAGCGGCGTGCGCGCCTGGATCGTCGGCGGCTATCCGCGCGATCGACTGCTCGGCCGCGAGCCAGGTCTCGAGCTCGATCTCGCGATCTCCGGGACCGACGGGCTGGAGTTCGCGCGCGCGCTCGGCGCGGACGCACATCCGCGCGGTCACGGCGGTCCCGCGGCGCACCTGAGGAACGGCCAGGCGCTGCTCGACGGCGTGCACGTGGACTTCACTCGCCTGCGCCGCGAGAGCTATGGCGAGGCTTCGCGCATCCCCGTGCTCGACGGCGCGGAGGCTTCGCTGGAAGAAGACGCGGCGCGGCGCGATTTCACGATCAACGCGCTCTACGCGGAGCTCCGCTCCGGCGTCGTCGTGGATCCGACCGGTCGCGGCTTGGAGGATCTCGCGGCGCGCCGTCTCTGCACGCCGATCGACCTCGAGCAATCGCTGCGCCAGGATCCTCTGCGCTACTTCCGCGGCGTGCGCTTCGCCGCGCAGCTCGGCTTCGAGCTGCCGGAGGAATGGCGCGCGCTGGAGTCGCACGCCGATCTCGCGCCGCTCTTCGAGCTCAAGCTGAGCGGAGCGCGCGTGCGCGAGGAGCTGTTGGGCAAGCCGGACGCGAAGCGCGGTGCGCTGACGGGGAGCGGGGCCGCCCGCGCTCTGGAGCTGCTCCTCGGTTGCGCGCCAGCGGCGCGTTGGCTGGGCCGCGTGCACGAGCGCGCGATCGAGCGTCTGCGCGAGCTGGAGAGCGAGCTCGCGCTGCCCGCGGAGTTCGGCGCGCGCGCCGCGCGCGTGTTGCTGGCGGTGCTGGGCATCGACGCGGAGCTCGCGCTCGCGCGCCTGCAGGTGCCGCGCGAGATCGCTCAGCGCGTGAGCCGCTCCCGCGCGCTGGAAGCGAGCTGGGAGCGCGGCCGCGGCCCGAGCGATCGCGAGCTCCGCGCCGCCTTGCACCGCGGCGGACCCGAGGTCTTGGATGCGCTGCATTTCGCGCTCGCGGAGGTCGCAGGGCTCTCCGCGCGCGTCGAGCGCGCGCGCGCGGCGGTCGCGCGCGGCGAGCCTCTCCTCGCGCGCGATCTCCTCGCTCTCGGGTTCGCTCCAGGACCGCAGCTCGGTCGCGCGCTCGAGCGCTTGCGCGAAGCGTGGCTCGACGATCCGACGCTCGACGCCGAGAGAGCGCGCGCGCTGCTGAGCGCGGATCCGCAAGGGCCTCAGTCGTAGTCGTCGAGCTCGCCTCGCGGCGGGATCAGGTCGACGAGCGCGCGGCTGGTGCGCCGCGGCCCCAGTCCGCCGAAGCGCAGCGGTGCGCGCCGGCGGCGGAGGTGCTGCCAGCGACGACGGCGCAGCCCGGCGACCAGCAAGAGGAAGCCGGCGCCGGCGAGCAGCAGCGGGAGCATGTGCGGAGCGGAGGCGGAGAGGGGCATGGCTTCTCGCGGCTCTCGATCGACGCAGGCCGGCGCCAGCGAGCACGTCGGCGAGCGGAAAAGCGCGTCGCGCGTGACCGCGCTCTCCTGCGCGCGTCAGGGCCGCCGAGCGCGCTCCGCGGTCGGAGCGCGCAGGAGGACCCATCTGCATGCAATCGCTCTCTCTCGCATCGTTCGTGCCGACTCGTCTCGCCAGCACCCTGATCGGGCTCGGAGCCCTCGCGGCTCCGGCCGCGGCGCAAGCCGGGATCGAGACGCTCGGACTCGCTTCGCCCACCTCCACATCCACGCTCGGCTCGCACGGGTCGATCGAGGATCAGGACCTCGTCGCCAAGTGCGCCTCCGAGAACCTCGGTCGACCGTGGCTCGTCGCCGGCGGCTGGCCATCGTTCGTGGGGGACTGGAGCGGCGATGGACGCTGGGATGTCCCCGGTGACATCGACGCGCTCTCGGTCATCGATCCGTGGGGCGTGGTGTCGCCCTCCGAGCTCGTCTTCTCGCTGCTCGCGGACGAAGGCGGCTACGAGGACGGTGACCTGCTGCGCCGACGCAGCGACGGCTCGCTCGAGCTGTGGTACTCCGAGGCGAACCTCCGCGGCGCGCTCGGCACGACGAGTATCACCGTCGATGTCGACGCGCTCGCCATCGGCTCGCAGCAGGAGCTGTGGTTCAGCCTGGCCTCCGACCTCAGCGCGTCGGTGCTCGGGCCCATCGCGGACGGCGACGTGCTCGTGCTCGACGTGCAAGGCAATCTGCGTCGCGCCTACACCGAGACCGATCTCCAGCGGATCGCGGAGGCTGCGAAGGGCACGGCTCTCTCCGCGATCCTCGACTGCATCGCGCTCAGCTTCGATCCGATCGACGGCGTGCTCGCGTTCGTGGTGCAGTCGCCGAGCGATATCGACGGCTCGGCGATCCGCGTCGATGGGCGCTTCGTGAGCGGGTTCCAGGAAGCTGACTGGGGCTTCACGACGGCGGTAGAGCTCGATGCTCTGACGCTCTGGCGCGGACGCTGCTCGCCCGCGCCGCGCTTGCGCTGCCTGCCCTCCGATCTGCCCCTCGGTACCTTCGGCGGCTGCACGATCGAAGGCGGCACGCCGGGCGGGCTCTTCCTCCTCGTGCTCGGCACGCGGATCGGCGAGCTCCGCACGCAGCCCGAGCTCGGTGGCTTCGGCGCGCTGCTGGTCGATCTCGGCGATCCCCTGTTCCTGAGCTTCGCCGCACGCTGGAGCGAGCTGCTCGGGGTCTTCGATGCGCAAGGTCGCGCGGTGTTCCCCGTGCGCGGCGAGGCGCTGCTACCCGCGGCGTTCGACCTGACGCTGCAGGCGATCGACCTCGGCGCTTGGTCGGCGTCGACGCCTTGGACGCTGCGGATCGGCTGAGCGCCCGGTTCAGCGCCGCGGGAGCAGCTCCAGCTCTCCGTCGCCGAGAGCGATCAGCACGCCGTGCGGCGTGAGCAGCGGCGCCACGGTGAGCTTGCTCGGCGTCGCGTGGCGCCACGCCGTGCGCGCCCTCTCGAGCTCCAGAACCTCCAGCCCCTTGTCCGTGGCGAGGAGGAGGCGGCCCGCCTCCAGATCCGCGGTGGGTGCGGCGGTGACCTGCAGTCCTTCGAGCGGCCAGCGCATGACCTCTCGGCCATCCGCGGCATCGAGGCCGAGCACGTCCTTCGCCATCGGCACGAAGAGCCGTGCACCCGCGAAGGACGGGGTCTCTGCCGGCGCGCTGGACATCTTCCAGCGCGCCTGCTCGAGGCCGCGCGCGAGCTCGAGGTGCACGACGCTGCCATCGGCACCGAAGATCCACGCCGCTTCGCTCGCGACGAGGATGTAGAGGATCGAGACGCGTGTCTCGAGGCTCCACAGCGCGCGCGTGGAGCCGAGCCCGTGGCGCTCGAGGCGACCGCCTTGTAGCCCGGCGAGCACGCCGTCCGGCAGCGCGACGAGCTTCACGATCGGATGATCGAGCTCGCGCAGCTCGGGCTCCGCCGAGCTGCTGCCCATCGACAGCTGAGATAGCTCCGCACCGCGCGCGAACCACACCTGGTCCTGCGTGTAAGCGGGGCCGATCCAGGGCCCATCCGCGGTGATCGCGCCGAGCTGCCGCGCATTCCCGGCCCGCGGGTCCAGCTCGAAGAGCCGGCCTTCCCAGCTCGCGATGCTCACGCCGCTCCCGCGAGCGACCGGCGCTGCGCGCAGACCGCCCATCTCCGACGTCACGGCGCGATCGAAGATCGTGCGGCGCTGGACGAGGTCGAGCGCGCGCAGGTGACCACCGCGATCGGCGACGAAGCAAGTCTCGCCCCGCAGCAGAGGCGCGCTGTCGACGGGGCCGTGCCCAGGCACTCTCCAGAGCGGCTTCGTGCGCAGCACGAGCGTCGCGTCGCTGCGATCGAAGCCGGTGATCTGGATCACCTCTCGCTCGAAGCCCTCGCTCTGCACGATGAGCGTCGCGGCGCGGAACGGGTCGTACTCGACCGGCAGCGGGGTCTGTCCGAGGACCTGCGAGCCTTCGCGCACTTGGGCTCCGCTGGGGATCGAGCGCAGGAGGAAGGGCAGGCGCACGTGGCCGCGGAGGTCGAGATCGGGCACCTCCTCGATCAAGCTCTGGTAGGCCGTGACCGCGGCGGCGAAGTCGCGCTGCTCGGTGGCCTTGGAGATCGAGCCGAGCTGCTCCACGATCTTCTCGAGGCGCTGGGCCTGGTTCAGGAACTGCGTCTGCAGGCCGCTCTCGATGCTGCTCTGGGCGAGCATGCGATAGAGCTCGGCTGCGGCGCTCCAGCGATTCTCGCGCTCGGCCTTGGCCGCCTCCTCGAGGAGCTTCTCCAGCTCGTCGGTGCGCGAATAGGCATCGAGACGTTTGCCGAGCTCCTCCGCGAGCAGCTCGCCTTGCACCTTCAGAACCCCGAGGCGGGTGACCAGATCGTCGTCGAGTAGCACCGCCTTCTTCGGCAGGATCTTCGCGACGGCCGGATCCGCGAGACCATCGCGAAGCCCGGCGATCGCCGCTTCGCTGACGCGTTGGAGCTCGGCGCCGAGCTCGGAGCGGAGCTTCTCGATCTCCGCCGCGGAGAGCCGGGCGAGCTGCTCCGGACCGGCGCGCTCGAGCAGGCCCTGCATGCGTAGATCCCACTGTCCGAGCTCTTCCACGGCGCTCTGGATGCGGAAGCGGATCGTCTCCTGCTCGCCCTTCGAGAGGGTGAGCGAGAGCAGCGAGCGATAGATGATCAGCGCTTCATGGTAGCGGGCCGCATCGATGTGCCCGCCGGCCTCCGCGAGGCGCGCGGAGAGCTGGCGCTGCGCGTCTTCGTCCTTGCGCCGCTGCTCTTCGCTCAGGCGGCGCTGGAAGCCTTCGCGTGCGCGTGCCGCGGCTTCGCGGACCTCGCTGACGCCGAAGCTGCTGCCATAGCTCTCGTCGAGCTGGTTCAAGGCGACGAGAGCGGCCTGCGCGTCGCGGCGACCGAGCTCCTCGGCTTGCTGGAGCAGCGCCGCGGCGTTGGAGTGATTCCATGCCGCCGTCAGCCACCACGACGCCGCTCCGAGGAGCAGCAGCACCGACACCGCGATCAGCGCCCGACGGCGCCTTCGCGCCTGCTGCGAGATCAGGATCTGCCGCAGGGCCTGGGAGACATCCTTGTTCCCGCGATCGAGCTTCAGGATCTCGCGGTAGGTCTCGATCAGACGCTGGCGCTGTCCGGCTTCGCGATCGAGCGTGGCCGCGAAGTGCAGCAGCTGCAGCGCGACGTCCTTCGCCGCGGCCTTCATCGCGGCGGCTGCGGCGCGTCGCACGAGCAGCGCATCGCGGGGAGGCACCGCCGTCAGCATCGCGCAGTACTGGCGCGCGTCGGCCTCGGTCTCGCGCTGCGCGGAGAGCAGCTCCACCACGCGCACTCGCTGCTCGAACGATACCGCGCTGTCGCGCTCGATCTCGTCCAGGACCTGCAGCAGGCGCTTGTTCGAGTTCAGGTGCTCCGGGCAGAGCTCGAGGATCTGGCGCAGGATCTCGCGCGCGTCCTCGTAGCATTCCGTTGCGATGAGTTGGCCGGCGACGTAGGAGCGCAGATCGCACGCGCGCTCCTTCTCGCCCATCGCCTCGTAGAGCCGCGCGATCTGGTCGAGGTTGCGTCGCAGGCGCGGCGCGCGGCGATCGACGGTCAGATCGAGCAGCGTCCGCGCGTTCTCCGAGCGGCCTTGCTCGAATTCGCTCTCCGCCGTCGTGACGAGCTCGTCGAGGGTGGCCAAGCGCACCAGCTCGCGATCGGCGAGGATCGCGACGACCTTCGCCGTATCGAAGAGCGAGCCCAAGGTGCGATCGGCCAGCGCGCGGAGATCGGTTCGGCCATCGATGGCCTCGAAGACCTCGCGCTCGTTCTCCTCGAGCTGCGCGCGCTGAGCCGCCGAGAGCGGCGCGGCGACGAAGACCTCGCCGCGGTCCGGCACCTGGCGCTCGATCTCCGTCCATTCGTCGATCCGCCGCGCGCCTTCGAGCAGCACGGGCCCGATGGGGAGGGGATCGACGGGGTAAGGCCCGAACATCGAGGCATCGGGCTTCTTGTCATCGAAGAACTCGAAGTTCCCCTCCGACCAGCCGAACATGTCGTAGAGCAGCTCTTCCGCCTGATCCTGTACCGCGCGCTCGATGTCCTCGCCGCTGACGAGGTTGCGCTGCGCGAGCACCTGACCGAAGGTCGTGCCGTGCGTCTCGGCGTGACGCTTGGCGCTCTCGATGTCCTCCTTGGTGATCTCTCCCGCGTTGCGGAAGCGCTCCGCCAAGCGATCCGTGCTGAGGTCGGCGAGATGCAACAGGGCAACGCCCTGCGGGCCGAAGAAGAGCTCGCGCGTCTCGCCTTGACGCCAGACCTTGAGCACGCCGACCTGGCGGCTCCCTTCCAGAGTCTGGAAGAGATCGCCCATCTTCAGCTTGGAGAGGTCGCCAGTCAGGCCCATGTATCGAAGTCCGTGTGCGGAGAGCTCCGGCCCGACCATCGACCGGGCGAGGCCGCGAAGTTGAGCCCGGAGGGGGCGGGCGGCGTTTTGCCGGGCTCCCTGCGATGCGGGATCCTCGCCAGGCAGGCTCGCGCGGGGCATTCGAGCGGCCCCGCTCGACCTTCGCGCACACTCCGGGCTAGCCTGTGGCCGTGATCGACAGGACTTCGCAGCCAGAAGGTGCGCTAGAGCAGCGGCGGCGCCATGTCGCGCGCGCGCTCGTCGCGGCGATCGCCCTTCCGGGAGTCGCGCTCTCGCAGGCGTCTTCCTTCGCTCCGCCCGTGGAGGCGTTCCTCGACGCGGGTGCGCGTGCCGCGGTGGACGAGACCGCGCGCAAGGCCGTGCGCGACCTGCAGGCGGTGAGCGCGCTCGATCGCGATCGCGCCGCACGGGAGCTAGGGGAGCTCGGCGCCCCGGCCGAGTCGCTGCTGCTGCGCGAGCTCGGGGCCTCCGGCTCCGCCGTGGTGCGCCGCTCGGGCCTCCGCGCGCTCTTCCTCGGAGGTCCTTCGCCCGCCGCCGTGGAGCTCGCCTGGTCCTGGGCCGAGAGTCCGAACCTGAGCTTCGATCGGCGCGCCCTCGCGCTGCTCGAGCTCGGCAAGCCGTTCGGCATCGAGGCCGAGCGGGTCGAGCGCGCCGCGCGCCTGGGTCGCTTGGCCGCGGGCTCCGGAGCGCTCGCCGAGGTCGCCGCCATCGCCCTCGTGCGGCTTCGCACGCGCGGAGCCGAGCCGGGCGCGTTGCGCGCGCAGCTCGCGAATCCGAGCTCGGCCAAGCTGCGTGGTTCGATCGCGCTCCATCTCGCGCAAGCCGATCCGGAGGCGCTCTCGGCGGTCGTCGAGCTCGCCGAGAAGGCCAAAGGCGATTGGTTGCGCGCGGCGGCTTGGCTCGCGCTCGCCGAGACGGGGCGCGGAGGCATGCCGCACGCGCTGCGCGATGTCGAGAGCTCCGGCGTCGTGCTCTCGCTCTGCGCGGCGCTCGCCTGCGTCCCGCGCGACGCATCGGAAGTGGATTCCATCGCGCAGCGCCTCGAAGCGGAGCCGCGCGCGCACGTCGTCGGCGGCTTGGCGCTCGCGCTCGCGGCCTCGCGCTTGCCGCGCGCCGAAGCGCTGCTCACCGAGCGCGCGCGCGACCTCGCACTGCGCACGCGCGCTCCCCTGCTGCAAGCGGGAGCGGCGCTTCGCTCTCCGAGCGTCATCGCCGCCGTGCACGGCCGCGCTCCGCTCGATGCGCGCGAGAGCGCGATGGACTTCGCGGCCCTGCTGGCGCTGCGCTGCTGCGAGCTGGCGCCAGGCGAGGCGCTCTTCGAGACGGATCCCGAGCGCTTGCGCGCCGCGGATCCGGTGCTCGCCAGCGCCGCGCGTCACCTGGAGGAAGGTCTCGCCGATGGCGCCGCGGAAGCCGCTCTGGCGCTGCTGCTGCACGGGCGTGCTCTGCCGTTCGCGACGGAAGAGCTCTCGCGCAGCGCGCCGGGGCTGCCGTTGATCCTGCGCCTCGCTGCGCTGCACGCGCGGAGCGAAGTCGACCCGCTGAGCTTGCGCCGGGTCGGTGTGGCGCTCGCCCTGCGCCGCGGCGTCGATCCGCGCGCGTGGCGCGACCTCGCCGTGCACCAGGTCGCGACGAGCGCGCTCGGCCACGAAGCGTTGCCCTTCACCGAGCTCCGCGTGCGCGAGTCCGAAGATCCGCGGGAGCCGGGGCCGAACGACCTCTTCGCGCCTGGTGACGACCCGCTGCCGGCGCTCGCCAAGGACTCGGACTACTACGCTGATCTGGCGTTCTGGCTGAAGCTGAAGCCCTTTCGCTCGACCGTCGAGAGCTACGTGGGCCGCTGATCCCCGTTCTCGGGTCGCTCGGGCGGAGCCGCCGCGAGCTCTCGGAGCGCGTGCTCCACGTCGCGCGGCGTATCGAGATCCAGGAGGATGAGCGGATCGTCCACCGCGAGGCGCTCGCGCTGCGTGGTCGCGCGATCGCGCAGCTCGCGCAGGGTCTCGTCGTCGCGCAGCGCGAGCAGCTCTTCGCGCAGCTCGGCGCCGAGCAGGACCGGGTGGCCGCCGCGCTCCGCGGAGCAGGGGCTGCGGAACGCGCGCGCGGGGAGCGGAGCGCGCAGGAGCTCGCGCAGCGTCCGCCGCGCGACGAGCGGCACGTCGACGGGCCACACGAGGAGAGGAAGCGCGGGAGGGAGCGCTTGGCACGCGAGGCGCAGCGAAAGCGTGCGCTCGCGCTCCGGCGCGTCGTTCGCGACGATCCGCGCCTCCAGGTGGGGCATGGAGCGGCCGAGGAGCTCCCGCACGCGCTCTCGATCCGCGCCGCAGACCACGGCGATGTCGAGGCCGCAGCGGAGCTCGGTGCCGACCGCGTCGAGCGTCCGCAGGATGCGGAGGAGCAGCGGCTCGCCCGCGAGTTCGAACAGCGCCTTCGGTCCGCCGAGCCGCGTGCCTCGGCCCGCGGCGAGGATGGCCACCGAGAGCTCGCGCGGCGCGTGCATGGGCTCCTCCGCGCGCTCAGAGAGCATGCGAGAGCCTCTCGCGAACGGGCTGCCGCGCCTTCCGGCGCTGCGCTGGCAGAAGGGAGCGAAGCAGCGGCATCGATCCTCGCTTCGGCGCTCAGCGCGGGAACGCGTCCGGCAGGCCGCCGTCGACCGGCAAGGTCGCTCCGGTCGTGCGCGTGAGGTCGCGCACACAGCTGACGACGGCGCGGCCGACGTGCCGCGGGGTGACCTCGCGCTTCAGCAGGCTGCGCTCGCGGTAGAAATCGCGCAGCTCGCGCTCGCTGAGCCCGCGAGAGCGCATGCGCTCCGGACCGATCTCGGCCCACAGCCCGCTCGGGACTTCACCGCCGAAGACCGCGTCGGCGTGCACGAGGTTCACGCGTACGCCGAGGGCCGCGAGCTCGAGCGCCGCGATCTTGCCGAGCTGATGTGCGCCGGCCTTGGAAGCGCTGTAGGCGCCGAAGCCCGCGCCGGGCGCGAAGACGTTCTTCGAGGCCTGCACGACGATATCGCCTCCGCAGCCCTGCAGCGCGAGATGGCGCGCTGCGGCGCGCAGCGTGAGCGCGACCCCCAGCGTGTTCACCTCCAGCACCCGACGCAGCCGCTCTACGTCGAGCTCCGCGAGCGGCGCCGCATAGGCGATGCCGGCATTCGGGACGACGATATCGACGCCTCCGAAGCGCAGCGAGGCTTCGTCGAACGCGCGCGCGAGCGCGTTCTCGTCGGTGACGTCGATCCCCGCGATCGCCTGCAGGCGCGCTTCGCCATGAGCCGCGCGCAGCAGCGCGACCGTGCGCTCGAGCAGCGTCGCATCGAAGTCGGTCGCGACGACATGGGCGCCCGCATCGAGCAGCTCCGCGCAGATGCCGTGGCCGATGGCACCGCCCGCGCCCGTGACGAGGGCCACTCGTCCCTGCAGCGCGGGGGCCTTCTTCTCGCCGAGCTTCGCTTGCTCGAGCGACCAGTACTCCATCTCGAAGAGCTCTCCGGGAGCCAGCGCGCGATACGCGCCGAGCGCGGCGCCGATCGCCTTCCCGCGCACGGTGTGCTCGGCGATGTCCGCGGCGATCGCCGCGGCCTTCGCATCGGCGCCGAAGCCGACCACGCCCAGATCCTGCAGCACCGCGACGCGCGGCTTGGGGTCGAGCTCCCGCGGGCTCGCGACGCGCGCGCGATGCTCGGCGAAGTACGCGCGGTAGCGCTGCTCGTAGCGCTCGACCGCCGCGCGCGTCGCCGCCGCATCGCTCCACTCCGCGCGACCGAGGTAGAGATAGGGGCCCTTCGTGCGCAGCACGTGATCGGGCGTGAGCGGGCCCTGGTCCTCGACGAGAGCGCGCGCGGCCTCGGCCGCGCTGAAGGCGCGCAGGTCGTCGGCCGTGCGCGGGTCGGCGAGGAAGCGCGTCGTGATCTCTCCCTGCGCGTCGCGCAGCGCGAGCGAGCCACGCAGGCGCGGCAGCGCCGCGGCGAGCTCTTGCCGCGCGGCGCTCTCCGAGCTCCGCGGAGCCGCGGCGAGCAGCGGGGGCGGAGAGCCGCCGCGCTCGGCGAGGTAGCGCTCGGCGCGGGTGACGAGCTCGATCGTGCGCTCGTAGCTCGTTCGCGCATCGTCGCCGAAGGTGAAGAGCCCGTGATGGCGCAGCACGATGCCGATGCAGCCCGGTGCCGCGCGCTGCGCCTTCGCGACGGCCAGCGCCAGCGGGAATCCCGGCATGATCCACGGCAGCACGAGCACTTCGTCGCCGAGCGCTTCGCGCACGCGCTGCTCGCCGTCCGGTTGGTTCGTCAGCACGCAGATCGCGTCGGCATGCGTGTGGTCGACGAAGCGGTGGGGCAGGAACGCGTGGAGCAGCGTCTCGACGGAGGGATTGGGAGCGCGCACGTCCAGCAAGCGTCGGCGGAGCTCGTTGGTCATCGTCTCGTCGTCGAGCCGCGTCAGGGCTTCCATGGCGCGGAGCGGGGCGAGCTCCAGCGCGGGGAGCCCGGCGGGTTCGATGGTCTTCAGATCCCAGCCGGAGCCTTTCACGCAGAGCACCTCGTGCTCGACGCCGAGAGCGTCCTTACGGCGCGTCTTCACCGAGGTGTTGCCGCCGCCGTGGAGCACCAGCGCGCGCTCCGCGCCGATCAAGCGCGAGCTGTGGACGCGCAAGGCGAGATCGGCTCCGACGTCCTTCCAGCGCTCGACGGCCTCCGCGGCCTCGCGCTCGTTCCAGCGGCTCTGCACGTGCGATCCTCGGGTCCAGGGGTAGCGCGGGAGTCTACGATCCGATCCAGCGGCTGTAGAAGCTGCGCGCGCGGGCGGGCTCGTCGGTGCCGTGGACCAGCGCTCTTCCGTCGGGGAAGGCGGTGAGCTCCAGCTCCTCGGCGCGAAAGCGTATCCAGAAGCGCGAGCGCTCGAAGACGAGCCCTTCGCGCGCGAGGCGCGCGGAGAGCCGCTCGAGATCGATGCGGGCGTGGATCGCGGGCCGGAGCTGGACGGTGTTCCGCCCGCAGAGGCTCTCGGCGCGCGTCGCTCCCGCGGCGCCGTCGAGGTAGGGGAGCTCGCGCCGCACGCAGCAGGCGCAGTCCGCTTGGCGCGGGATCCTCAAGGCCTGCACGCGACGCGACCACAGCTCGACTTGCAAGAGCTCCGAGGCGATCGCCTCGCGGTGGCCGCTCAGGATCTTCAGGGCATCGGCGGCCTGCAGCGCGGCGATCAACGCGGTCAGCGGGCCAAGCACGCCGGCCGTCTCGCAGGTCTCGCTGACGCCGGCGCTCGGCGGCTCGGGGAAGATGCAGCGCAGGCACGCGGTGCGCCCCGGGATCACCGCCATCTCGAGGCCGTGGTCGCCGACGGCGCCGCCGTAGATCCAGGGCTTGCCGACGTGCACGGCGAAGTCGTTCAGCAGATAGCGCGTCTCGAAGTTGTCGGTGCCGTCGAGGAGGAGGTCGACATCGCGAGCGAGCTCTGGGAGCTCGTCGGCCCCGACGTCGCGCACGCACGCTTCGATCTCGACCTCGGCGTTCACCTCGCGGAGCCTGCGCGCGGCCGCCTCCGCCTTCGGCCAGCTCTCGCGGGCGTCGCGCTCGTCGAAGAGCGTTTGGCGCTGGAGATTCGTGAGCTCCACCAAGTCGCGATCCGCGATGCGCAAGAAGCCGACGCCTGCGCGCACGAGCAGGTCGGCGATCGCCGTACCGAGCGCGCCGCAGCCCACCAGCAGCACGCGCGCCGCGCGCAGAGCTTCCTGACCGGAGCGCCCCACGTGCGAGACGCGCATCTGGCGCGCGTAGCGCGCGAGCGGATCCAAGTTCAAGGACTGCACCCCAGGAGGAGCCACGCGAGAAGGAGCGCGCCGAGGAGCAGCGCCACGCCGAACGCGCGGCGCAGCAGGCGCTCGTCGCGCGCCTCGAGGTCGGGCTCGAAGTCCGTGTAGTTGAAGTAGTCGAAGCGCGCCGTCGGCAGCGACCTACCGCAGTGCCCACAGAGCTCCGCGTCGAAGGGGACCACGCCGCGGCACGCGGGGCAAGCGCGGTTCCGCGGGCGGCCGCCGGCCTCGGCCATGCCCGGGCGAGAGGAGGCGCGGCGGTAGTGCTCCAGCGCGTCCGCGTGCGTCGATCCCGGCGGCGGAGCAGGTGCCGATCCGCCCTCGTCGTGCACGCGTTCGCGACCGCTTTCCGCCATTCTCGCGCCCTCGTTCCGCCCCGGCCTCAAGGCCGAGGGTTGCGCCACCTCGGGAGAGGTGTCATCTTCGCAGGCCGGGCGGGCCTGCACGATGGCGCGCTCCGGCGTTCTGCGGCGGACGGCTCCGTCCGTGGAACCACGAAGTGCAGCTCCGGTCGGCACGGCGGTGGAGGAAGCCCGATGAGCTCTGCGAGGAACGCGGGGTTGCCACCCCGCGCGCGCCAGCTTTTGGAAGTGCTGTTCGACGCGGTGCTCGAGGAGCCCGCGCTCCGAGCGGCCGTCGATCGCGAGCGCTGGATCGAGACCGTGCGCGCCGAATACAAGGCCTGGCGCAGCGCCGAGGGGCGCGAGAAGAGCGACGGCGGCGAGAAGGGCGAAGGCGCGCGCAGCGTCGCCGTTGCCGATCGCCCGGGAGACCTCGAGGCGAAGGTCGAGGCGCGACACGACGTCGAGCACGCCATCGCGCGCTTGGCGTTGGAGACGCTGGCCGAGCAGGCGCTCCTCGCGCAGAGCGCGGAGGCCGATGTCCGGCCGCGGCTCCCGAAGGAGCGCATCGCCGGGCTGGTCGCCGACATCGATCCCGTCGACCTCGAGATGTACCGCCGCTGCGAGCTCGAGCTCGAGCGCGCGTCGGCCGTCGCGCAACGCAGCGGGATGGCCCGCGACGAAGTCCTCCGGCGCTGGAGCCGCACGCGGCAGGCGCTCCTCGATCGGGTGCGCGAAGCATGAGCACGAACGGTTCGAAGCGCTCCGCGCGCGACGCGGGCTCGGCGGGCGACGCGACGCCTCCGCCGAAGAGCGGCAAGGCCGCCGCGGCGCCTGCGCTCTTCGCCGGAGCCGAAGGGCGCGATCCGCAGCTGCTCCTGCGCCGATTGCACGGCGGGCTCCTCCTGCACGCGGTGCTCGGCGTCGAGCGCCTCGGGCGCTGCGCCGACGTCCTGCGCGGCCTCGGCTGGAGCGAGGAGCGGGTGGCCGACCTCGGTCTCCACGGCGCGTGTCCCACGGCGCGCTTCGAGGACCGCCGCACCGAGGAGCTCTTCTACGAGTACAAGAAGACCGGCGACCCGAATCTGCGGAACGCGCTCCTCGAGTGCTACTACCCGATGGTCCGCCACGTCTCCTCGAGCTTGCTGCGGCGCTTCCCGCGCTGCGTCGACCTGGAGGAGCTCTCCAGCGCCGGCATCCACGGCCTCTATCGCGCGCTCGAGGCCTACGATCCGGAGCGCGGAGGCACCTTCAAGACGTACTGCGCCTCCCGCATCAAGGGGGCGATCCTCGACGAGCTGCGCTCGCAGGACTGGGTACCGCGTGCGGTGCGCGTGAAGGCGCAGCGCTTCGAGCGCGCGCGCGAGGAGCTGATCGGCGCCTTCGGGCGCGAGCCCACGAATCCCGAGCTCGCCGAGCACCTGGGGCTGGCGCTTTCCGACTTCCAGGTCGAGAGCCGCGAAGCTGTCACGTACTCGATGAAGACCTTCACCGACGGCGAAGTGGAGGCGGAGCAAGGCGACGGCGCGGAGCCGTTCTCCGAGATGACGCACGAGGACGCGGATCTGCGTCCCGGGCGCTGGCTCGAGGTGGAGGACGGCTTCCACAAGGTGCTGGAAGGGCTCACCGACAAGGAGCGCTTGATCTTGCTGCTCTACTACAAGGAAGAGCTGAAGATGCGCGAGATCGGCGAGCGCTTGAACATCACCGAGTCGCGCGTTTGCCAGATCCACTCCAACTTGATGGAGCGCCTGCGGAAGAGGCTGAAGCACAGGGTCGACGAGATCTGAGCCGCCGACGCGCATCGAATCGCGCCGTGCCGTTCCGGCTCTCGTCGGTTGGATCGCGCGACGGCGCGGGGAAGGCGATCGTGGGAAAGCAGATGCGTTCGAACGTTTCGTGCGGTGCGCTCGGCGCGCTGCTCTTCTGCGTCGGTGGTCTTGGCGCTCAGGAACCGAAGAGAGAAGGTCTCCCCGCAGAGTTTCTCGGCGAGCGCGCTCGCGCCTTCCTCGAGGCGCTTGCGAGCGGCGATGCGAAGAACGTGCTGCCGTTCCAGCCGCGCGAGATGCGCGAGGGCATGGGAGAAGAGGAGCGGAGGGCCTTCGCCGCCGGGCTGAAGCACGCCGGGGCGCTCCTCGCCAGCCCCGCCGGGAGCTTCCAACGCGCCGCGTTGGAGCGCTGCCCGCGCATCGATGGGCTGCCGGCCGACGCGCAGCGCGTGGTCGCGTCCTGGGAGCTCGAGATCAGCTCGGAGCACGAGCTGCGCCCCGAAGAGCGCAAAGGGGAGGAGCGCGAGCCGCGCCCTCCCGTGCGCAAGGAAGTGCTGCTGCATGGCGTTCGCCTGCGCTTCGGCGCCGAGCGCGAGGCGCAGGCGCAGGGGCCGGCGACCTGGCCCGTCGCGGAGTTCGAGGTCGAGCTCGAGAGCGTGCAGCCGACGACGGGGCGCGTGATCCCCGAGTTCGACCTGGCGCCGGTGACGCTGACGGGGAGCATGGGCGAGCTCATCTTCGGCACGCCGCCCGACGAGGTGATCGCGCGCGCCTCCCGCGACTTCATCCCTCGGGTTCTCGCACTCCCGGCTCTCGACGCGGATCCGGCGAGCGCTGCCGGTCCGTTGATCGAAGGCCTGCGGCGAGCGATCGCGGCGAAGGACGGACCGGCATTCCTCGAGGGCGTGCATCTCGAGGCCGGCGTGGAGGGCACCGATGCCAAGGCCCTGGTGGAAGCGCTGAGCGCCTTCGTTGGGCTCGACGATCGCCTGCGCGCGTGGGTGCGCCCGGGTGCGCTCCCGCGCACGGCGACGCGCGGCTCGGTCGAGGTCGCGACCCCAGCGGGTAGCTACCTCGTCGAGTGGTCGAAGAAGAAGGGGCGCTGGGCCCTCGACGACCTCGCCTTCGAGCCTGCCGAAGGCTCTGCAAGCCCGGCGTTCCACCTGCGCGAGCTGCTCTCGCGCTGAGCGCGCTCCCGCACCGCCGGGTGCGAGGCCAAGCTCCGACCGCCCCTCTCCCGCACCTCAAGCTGCGGGGCCAGCGTCGCGCTCCCGCAGCGTGAGCTGCGGGGCCAGCCAAGACCGTCGCGCTCCCGCAGCGTGCGGGGCCAGCCAAGACCGTCGCGCTCCCGCAGCGTGAGCTGCGGGGCCAGCCAAGACCGTCGCGCTCCCGCAGCGTGAGCTGCGGGGCCAGCCAAGACCGTCGCGCTCCCGCAGCGTGAGCTGCGGGGCCAGCCAAGACCGTCGCGCTCCCGCAGCGTCAGCTGCGGGGCCAGCTCAACGCGGCCAGCTCAGACCGTCCACGTCGTCCCGGAGTAGAGCAGCTTCTCCAGGTTGCCCGGGCCTCGCTTGGCTCGCGCCGCATCGATCTGCGCGCGCATGCCCGCGTCGAAGGTCGGCTTCTCGAGGCGCCGGAAGATGCCGAGCGGCACTGGGTTCGACGGATCCTTCGGCAGGTGATTGGCGAGCATGCCGAGCGTGCCGGAGGGCTCCTGGTTGTCCCAGAGCAAGAGGTCCTTCTCGCGCTCCGGATGTTGCTTCAGGTCGATCTTCTCGAGGCTGGCGCCCTTCAGCGCGAAGCCCAACGACTTGTCGGGGCCGTAGCGCAGCGGCTGGCCGTGCTCCAAGTAGAGCGCCTTCTCGTCGCGCGTCGCCTTCGCGGTCAGAGACTCGAAGGCACCGTCGTTGAAGATGTTGCAGTTCTGGTAGATCTCGACGAACGCGGCGCCGCGGTGCATCGCTGCCGCGGCGACGGTGTCGGAGAGATGCTGACGGAAGACGTCGACCGAGCGCGCCACGAAGGTCGCGCCGGCGGCGAGGGCGAAGTTCACCGGATCGACCGGGTTGTCGACCGAGCCGTAGGGCGTCGACTTCGTGACCTTGCCTTGCTCGCTCGTCGGCGAGTACTGGCCCTTCGTGAGTCCGTAGATCCGGTTGTTGAACATCAGGATCTTCAGGTCCACGTTGCGGCGCAGCACGTGCAGTAAGTGGTTGCCGCCGATCGAAAGGCCGTCGCCGTCACCGGTGACGACCCACACCGAGAGCTTCGGGTTCGCGAGCTTGACCCCCGTCGCGATCGCCGGCGCGCGGCCGTGGATCGAATGGAAGCCGTAGGTCGAGAGGTAGTAGGGGAAGCGGCTCGAGCAGCCGATCCCCGAGACCACCGCGAACTCCTCGCGGGGGATCCCCAGGCCGGCGAGCACCGACTGCACGGTGGCGAGGATCGCGTAGTCCCCGCAGCCGGGGCACCAGCGGATCGTCTGGTCGCTCTCGAAGTCCTTCTTGGTGTACGCGGGCGTGGTCGCCTCGGTCGTCGGGGTCATGGAGATCTTCTCGCGGCGTCAGCGAAAGCGAATCGAATCGAATCGGCGGAGGATGCGCTACTTGGATCTACTCAGCTCAGCTCAGCTCAGCTCAGCGACTGGATCTTCTCCAGGATCTCGGAGCTGGTGAACGGACGGCCCTGCACCTTGGGCAACGAGATGGCATCGACCAGGTACTCGGAGCGCACGAGGCGCCAGAGCTGGCCGAGGTTCATCTCGGGGATCAGCACCTTCTTCGCGCGCTTCAGGATCGGGCCGAGCCCCTGCGGGAAAGGCCAGACGTGGCGCAGATGGCAGCGCGCGACGGAGAGTCCATTGGCGCGCGCTTGGCGCACGGCGCCGGTGATCGCGCCGTGCGTCGAGCCCCAGCCGAGCACGACGATGTCCGCGTCCTCGTCGCCTTCGAACTCGGGCGGCGGGCAGTCGGAGGCGATGCGATTCACCTTCTCCTGCCGCAGCTTGCACATGCGCTCGTGGTTCTCGGGGTCGTAGGAGATCGAGCCGGTCTTGTCGGCCTTCTCGATGCCGCCGATCCGGTGCTCGTAGCCCGGCGTACCCGGCACGGCCCACGGGCGCGCCAAGGTCTTCTCGTCGCGCAAGTAGGGCAGGAACTTCTCGGGCACCGGCTCGCCATTCTGGCCCGCGAAGCGCACTGGCATCTTCGGCAGGTCAGCGACCTTCGGCAGCAGCCACGGCTCCGAGCCGTTGGCGATGTAGCCGTCCGAGAGCAGGATCACCGGCGTCATGTAGCGGATCGCGAGGCGCACCGCCTCGATCGCCGCATAGAAGCAATCCGCGGGCGAAGCTGCCGCGATCACCGGGATCGGAGCTTCGCCGTTGCGGCCCAGCACGGCCTGGAAGAGGTCGGCCTGCTCGGTCTTCGTCGGCAAGCCGGTGCTCGGGCCGCCGCGCTGTACGTTGACGAGGACTAGGGGGAGCTCGAGGGAGACCGCGAGGCCGAGGGCTTCCGTCTTCAGCGCGACGCCGGGCCCGCTGGTCGTGGTCATCCCGATCTTGCCGGCGTAGGACGCGCCGATCGCGGAGGTGATCGCCGCGATCTCGTCCTCGGCCTGGAAGGTCGTGACGCCGAAGTTCTTGTAGGCCGCGAGCGTGTGGAGGATGTCGCTCGCGGGCGTGATCGGATACGAGCCGAGGAAGAGCTCGAGTCCGGAGAGCTCGCTCGCGGCGAGGAAGCCCATCGAGAGGGCTTCGTTGCCCATCACGTTGCGGTAAGTGCCCTTCGGCATCGCGGCCGGCGGTACCTGATACACCGTCTGGAAGAGCTCGGTGGTGTCGGCGAAGTTGAAGCCCGCGCGCAGCACGCGCAGGTTCGCCTCCACCATCTGCTCGCTCTTCGCGAACTTGGTCTTGATCCAGGCCTCCGTCGGGTCGAGCGGCCGGCTGAAGAGCCAGCAGCACACGCCGAGCGCGAAGAAGTTCTTGCAGCGCAGCGCTTCCTTCATCGACAGGCCGAGGCCTTCGAGCGCGCGCTTCGTGAGGTCGTTCAGGTCGACCGCGACGACGCGGTAGGCGCGCAGCGCGTCGCCTTCCAGCGGGCTCTTCGGGTAGCCCGCCATCTCCAGCTCCTTCTTGCCGAAGCCGCCGGTGTTCACGATGAGCAAGCCGCCGGCCCGCAGATCGCCGAGGTTCACCTTGAGCGCGGCGGCGTTCATCGCCACGAGCACGTCCGGCGCGTCGCCGGGCGTATGGATGTCGTAGCTCGAGAAGCGGAGCTGGAACCCCGAGACGCCGGCCAGGGTGCCGGCGGGGGCGCGGATCTCGGCCGGAAAGTCGGGCAGCGTCGCCAGGTCGTTGCCCATCAGGGCCGCGGTGTTGGTGAACTGGCTCCCCGTGAGCTGCATGCCGTCGCCGGAGTCGCCGGCGAAGCGGATGACGACCTGGTCGAGCGTCTCGACCTTGCGGTTGGGGCGAACAGCGGAATCGGATTGCGACATCGAGACCCAGCGGGACGATGGGGAGTCGACCGGCAGAGCGCGCTCGGCGCTGCACCTGCCGGCGGAGCGAGCGCGAGATGATGCACCAGCGCCGAGGCGCTTGGGAGAGCGGCGAGGTGATTTCCCGGGTTCCACCGTTGCTCGGGCCCGCGAGCGGGCTACGCTCAACGCGCTCCCCATTCGCCGCGGCTCGGCCCCCGCGTTCCCCACGCTTCGCGCCACGCCATGCCCGATCGCGCCCCGGCTCCTCCGTCCCGTCCGGCGGAGCCCACCCTGGATCCTCTCCGCGCTGCGAGCCGCCGCTGGCGGTGGGCTGCGCCTCTGCTCTCGATCCTCGCAGCCGCGGCGCTCGTCGGGGCGAACGCCGGCGCCCAGGAGGAGAAGGGCGGGCGAGCGCTGTGGCGCGAGAAGAAGCGGCTCTTCGATGAGTGGTGGAAGAAGGTCGACGGGCTGCAGCTGATCCTGCAAGGCGACGAGCGCCGCCCCGAGCCCGCGCGCACGCTCCGGCGCGAGGCCGCGGCGCTGCTGCTCGACCTCGCGCGGAGCCTCGAAGTGAAAGACGCCGCGCCGATGCTCTGGAAGGTCGCGCTCTTCGAGGTCGACCCCGAGCACAACCTCGGCCTGACGCATCTACAGACCGCGCCCTGGTACCTGCGCACCGAGGCACGCAAAGCCCTGGCGACGCTTCCGACCGATGAACTCGTGCCCTGGCTGCTCGAGCACGGCCAGAAGAAGGGCAAGACGAAGGAGGCCTCGCCGCGCCTCGCCGCCGCGGAAGTGCTCTCGCTGCTGGGGGGCGAGCGCGCGAAGGGCCCGCTGCTCGCGCTCTACGCCAAAGCCGAAGCGAGAGAGCGGATCGAGATCGCGAGCGACCTCGCGCGCGCGCTGCCCGGCGACGACGAGGCGATCGCCGCGGTGCTCGCCGACGCGGGACAGGGCGGGATCGCCGAGCGCTGCGCGCAGGCCCACGCGCTCGCGAGCTTGGCCGCCCCGCGCCTCGACGAGACGAAGAACGAGGGGCGGCGCGCGTTGCCCGAGCCGCAAGCGCAAGCGCTCGTCGCGAAGCTCGGGCGCCTCGCTCTCGAGGACCCGAGCTGGCAGGTGCGCCTCGCCGCCGCAGATGCGCTGGGGCGCCTGAAGTGCCGCGCCGGGATCGAGCTGCTGATCGCGGCGTTCGCTCGCGAGTCCGAGCGCCTCGCCGCCGGGGAGCGCGTCGAAGTGCGCAACAGGGTCCACGCCCTGCTGGAGGGCGTCACCGGCCAGAGCATCGGGGCCGATCGCCCCCAGTGGTGGAAGGACTGGTGGGCGAAGAACGGCGCGAGCTTCACCGTGGCGGAGGCCGTCGCGAAGGTGCAGGACCGCGCGACGCGGAACGCCGGCTACCTGCAGTACTTCCAGCTGGAGATCACCTCCGACCGCATCTTGTTCATCGTCGATCGCAGCGGCTCCATGGCCGAGCCCGCGGCGCGGCGCGATCGCTACGGCAAGCAGAGCGGTCAGACTTCGAGCAAGTTCGCCTACGTGCAGGACGAGCTCGAGACGCTGCTGCAGGCGCTGCCCGAGACGACCCAGGTGAACGTGCTCTTCTTCAGCGACGGCGTCGAGGCCTTCCGCACGACCGAAGGCGGCCGACCGGATCTGATCCCGCTCACGACGCGCGGCAAGAGCGAGATCGTGCGCTACGTGCGCAACATCGCGCCGAACGGCGGCACGAACCTCTACTCGGCGCTCGACCGCGCGCTCGACATCGCCGGGCGCGGTCTGAAGGACAGCGCGTACGAGTCCGCGTTCGACACGATCTACCTGCTCTCCGACGGAAAGCCCACGGCGGGGCCGGTGATCGACGAGGACGAGATCCTGCGCCGCGTCGACGAGGTCAACGTGCTTCGGCGCGTGAAGATCCACGCCATCACCTTCGGTGATCAGAACAACGCGAAGTTCGTCGCCGAGCTCGCGGCGCGCTCCGGTGGTCGCCACGTGCACATGGACTGAGAAGTGTCGATGTCCCGATCGTCGTTCGCTGCTGATTGTCTTCGGTCACTCGCGCGCGGCCTCGCGCTCGCGCTCGCTTGCGCGCTCGTCGCCGCCCCGCTCGGCGCGCAGCGCGGCAAGAAGCCCGCGCAGGAGGAGCCGCCGGCCGATCCCGAGCTGACCGCCGCGCTCGGCGCGTGGACGGCTTTCTGGAGCGAGCTCGAGAAAGGCGTCGTCGACCTGCATGGCCAGGCCAGCGACGGCAAGCGCGCGGCGGCGAAGCGCGAGGAGTACCTCGCTCTGGTGAAGCGCCTCATCGCGAAGCCGGGCGGGATGGACGCCGCGCAGCGCCTGTGGAAGGCGGCCATGTACGAGGTCGATGCTGCGGCGGATCAGGGCGCGCTGATGATCCGCAATCAACCGTGGTTCCTGCGCACGGGCGCGCGCGAAGGGCTCGCGAAGCTCGATCCCGCGGTGCTGCTGCCGTTCTTGGATCAGCAGCTCGCGAAGCGCGGCAAGACCGAGGCCGACGACCCGCGTCTGGCGGCGATCGAGGTGCTCGGCATGATGGGCGGGGACGGCGCGCGCTCGCGTCTGCTCGCGCTGGCCGCCGTGCGCGAAGCGCCGGTCCAGCTCGAGGTGGTTCGCGCGTTGGCGACCCTCCCCGGCGGAGATCCCGAGCTCGTGACCGTCCTGCTCGGCGCGCTGAAGACCGGCGATCTGCCGGTGAAGCTCGGCGCGATCCACGCGCTCGCCGGTGCTGCGCGGCCCTTCCTCGACGAGACGCTGAAGGGCGCGGAGCGGAAGAGCGAGCCGGCCGGTCTGGGTACGCAGGTCGTCGATGCCGTGGGGCAGCGCCTCGTGCAGGACAAGTCCTGGCAGCTCCGTCAGGCCGCTTCGAGCTGCCTCCTGCGCTTGCGCACGCGCCTCGCCGTGCCCTACCTGATCGAAGGGCTGAAGGCCGAGAAGGCCCGCCTCGCCAAGGAGAAGACCGCGCAGGTGATGGGGGGGCTGCAGGAGGCGCTCTACTCGCTCACCGGGCAGGAGATCCCCGGCGATCAGATCGGCGCCTGGGAGGAGTTCTGGAAGAAGAACGGCAGCTCGATGGTGATCCTCGACGCGGCCAAGGCGCCGAAGCAGAGCGAGGGGGACTCGCAGTACCTGCGCTACTTCAACATCGACGTGAAGTCGAAGCGCGTGCTCTTCGTCGTGGACCGCAGCGGCTCGATGCTCGAGCCCGCGAACCTGAAGGGCAAGTACGCGAACCTCGCGGCCAACGACACCAAGTTCGCGATCGTGCAGAAGGAGCTCGAGCGCCTCGTGCTCTCGCTACCCCCGGACACGCAGGCGAACCTCATCTTCTTCAGCGACGACGTGCGCGTCTGGAAGATGGGCAAGGACGATCGGCCGCCGATGCTGACTCTCGATGATCGCGCGAAGACCGAGCTCGTGACCTTCCTGCGCCTCACCGCTCCGGCCGGTGCGACGAACGTCTGGGACGCGATGCAAGCGGCGCTCGGCGCCGCCGGACGCGGCCTGCGCGATCGCTACTACGAGACCGAGTTCGATACGATCTACATGCTCTCCGACGGCGCCCCGACGGTCGGCCCGGTGATCGACCCCGAGGAGATCCTGCGCCACGTACGCGAGCGCAACCAGCTGAGCCAAGTCGTGATCCACACGATCACCTTCGGCGACGTGAACGACACGGTGTTCATGAAGCGCCTCGCCACCGAGAACGGCGGCCGGCACGTGCACATCGAGTGAGGCCCACGAAACTCGTACGCTCCCTCCCAGCTCCTTCCCCTGAGGAGTCCACCATGCACTTCCTTCGACGCAAGCCCAGCGCCGCTCTCGCCCTGAGCACGCTGCTCTGCTCCGTCGCGCTGACCCAACAGCCTGCTCCGGCACCGAAGCCCGACGAGCCGCCGGCGCCGCTGCCGGCGCTCGACGACAAGGGGGCCGCCGAGCGCGTCTCCGAGTTCAAGCGCCTCTACAGCAAGTCGGCCGACCTCGGACGGCGACTCGAAGCGGTGAAGAAGCTCTCCACGCACCGCAGCGATCGCCTTGCGGTGGAGCTGCAGAAAGTCGTGCTGGCCGATCCCAATCCGATCGTTCGCGCGGATGCGGCGAAAGCGCTGGGGCGACAGGACGGCGCGAAGGCGAAGGCCGGAATCGCCGCATGCCTGAAGGGGCTGCAGGGCGAGGAGCAGCAGGTGGTGTTGCTCGCCTTGCTCGACGCGCTGCTCTTCGAGGCCTATGACCCCGCCCACTTCGACATCCTCGCGCCGCTCTTCGACAAGGACTCGACGCCACCCGCCGTGCAGCAGCGCATCGTCCGGCTCTTCGGCAAGGGCAAGGAGAAGCGCGCCTTCCGCCTCTTCGTCGACAACCTGAACGAGCCGATCCCCGAGAACGTCGATGACGGCGCGAATCCCCCGGCCTCGTACTGGGAGATGCGCTGGAAGAAGTGGGACGTCTGGCGCCTCGACGTCGCGAAGGCGCTGAAGGAGCTCACCGGCGTCGAGTTCAAGGAGAAGAAGTTCTACAAGGAGTGGGCGAAGGGAGAGGGCAAGACGCTCGGCTTCAAGTACTGATCGCGGCGCATTCGAGCGGCGGGCACTTCCTGCTCCGCGTTGGGGACGGGTAGATTGGCTCGAGCCATTCCGACTCCCGTCCCCACACGGAGCCTCCGCCCCATGCTCTCCGCCGCTCGTCGCGCCGTCGCCTTCGCTTGCGCCTTCACCGCGCTCCTCGCCGTCTCGACGGCGCCGGTGACCGCGCAGAACTCGAACGGCGTCGCGTTGCTCGCCAACGTG
The DNA here is from genome assembly GCA_016719295.1 of Planctomycetota bacterium. Lineage (GTDB taxonomy): Bacteria > Planctomycetota > UBA1135 > UBA1135 > JADKAF01 > JADKAF01. Next base: position 1,349,672 of record JADKAF010000001.1, on the reverse strand, counting down.
AATCCCGGCACGGGTTACAACGACTGCTGGGGCTATCGCAGCCCGGCAGGCGACGAGATCGCGATCCTGGGCGATCAGAACGGTACGTGGTTCATCGATGCCACGATCCCGACGCAGCCCATCGTGCGCGCCTTCATCGCGGGCCCGGGATCGATCTGGCGCGACATGAAGACCTATGGGAGCTACGCCTACCTCGTGACCGAGGGCGGCGGCGGGATGCAGATCGTGGATCTCTCCAATCCGCAGGCCCCGGTGCTCGTGCGCACTTGGGGAGCTTCGATCTGGGGCAACGCGCACAACATCAACATCGATGTCCCGAACGGGATCTGCTACGTCTGCGGCACGAACGTCGGCGTGGTGGTGATCGATCTCCGCCAGAACCCGTCGAATCCGACGCTCTTGCGCACGTGGAACGACACCTACGTCCACGACCTACACGTCCAGAACGGCTATGCGCACATGGCCTGCATCAACGCGGGCGAGTATTGGATCGTGGACGTCTCCGCGCTGCCGACCATGACCGTGCTCTCGCGAGTGCGCACGCCGGGGGCCTTCGCCCACCATACCGGCGTGACTGCCGATGATCGCATCGCCGTCACCACCGATGAGAGCGGCGGCGGCCATCTCGCGATCTGGGACATCTCCGACAAGCGCAACCCCGTGAAGCTCTCCGAGTACAACGCCAACCCAGCGGCGATCATCCACAATGCGTTCGTCGTCGGGAACTTCGTTCATTGCGCCTACTACACGGAGGGCTATCGCCTGGTCGACATCACCGACCCGTCCCGGCCCTTCGAGGCGGGCTTCTACGACTCCTATCCCGGAGTCTCCGGCGGCTACAACGGACAGTGGGGCTGCTATCCGTACCAGCCGTCCGGCGCGATCTACTGCAGCGATCGCTCGACCGGCCTCTACATCGTTCGGCCGGATCCGGTGAGCGTCACGCACACCGCGCTCGGCGATACGCAGGACGAGGACCAGGCGCATCCGATCCAGGTGCGCGCTTCTTCGGCTTCCGGCGTCGCGCCGCAATCCGCCAGCGTGCGCTGGCGCGTCGGTGGGGGCGCTTGGCAGACGCAATCGCTCGCTTCGGGCGCGCAGATCGGCGAGTTCACGGGCGCTCTGCCGGCGATCCTCGCGCCAGCGGAGGTCGAGTACGGCTTCGTGTTCCACTTCGTCGGGACGTCCTCGAGCTGGCCGGGCGACAGCTCGCCCGGCTTCACGTACCGCGTGGGCGTCGTGCGCTCGCTCTTCCTCGAGCGCTTCGAGGGCGGTTGGAACGGCTGGACGCACGGCGCGAGCTTCGGCCGCGACGATTGGGAGCTCGGTGCTCCGACTGGGCGCGGCGGCGATCCGAGCAGCGCTTTCTCGCCGTCGAATTGCGTGGGCACCGACCTCGGGCTCTCCGGCCGCGACGGCCTCTACTCCGCGAACAGCACGAGCTTCCTCCAGTCGCCGGTGATCAGCGTCGGCACGCGTCGCGATCTGAAGCTGCGCTTCCGGCGCTGGCTTTCGGTCGAGGATGCTTCGCGCGATCAGGCACGCCTGCTGATCAACGGTCTTCCGGCGTTCTTCAATACCACGATGGGCTCGATCCAGGACACGGCTTGGCGCGAGCTCGTGCTCCCGCTGAACTTCATCCTCGGCGGTTCGACCTCCGCGACGCTGCGCTTCGAGCTCGTCACCGACGGCTCGGGCAATCGAGGCGGCTGGAACCTCGACGATATCGAGATCTTCTTCCTCTCGGACTGCATGCCGCCGGTCGCTTACGGGCAAGGTGTCGCCGGCAGCGGCGGCGCGACGCCCGCTCTCGCGCAAGTGGGCGATCCGGTGCTCGGTAATGCGTCGTTCTCTCTGCGTGCGACGCAGCTCCGCGGCGGGGCTCCGACGGCGCTGCTGCTCTCGTTCGCGCCGGGGAACCTGAACGCGCTCGGCATCACCTTGCTCGTCGACCCGAGCTACTTCCTCTCGCTGGCCACGATCGCGCAAGGCAGCGCGGGCCAAGCCGGCGTGGGCGCGGCGGAGTGGAACACGCCCGTGCCTCCCGATGGCTTGCTGGACGGGGGCACGCTCTACGCGCAGGTCGTGAGCGTCGATGCCGCGGGGCCGCAGGGCGTGACCAGCTCCACCGGTCTGCGCGTGCGCGTCTGCGCCGACGGCCAGCGCTGACGCACGCTCGGCGCTAGTGGGGCGGAGCAAAAGTTCGCGTCGTTAGTTCTCGGCGTTTCGGCGCTTGGAGCTTCGTTGCGACTTTCTCGGCAGGTCCCGAACCTGCTGTCGTCGTCGCTCCTTGCTCCAAGCGCCGACCCGCCGGAACTTTCCTAGCGAACTTCTGCCCCGCCCCACTAGCTCAGCGCAGCGGCAACGCCGGCAGATGGCCGGGGCGCCGCCGGGAGAAGGCGAGCAGCGCGTGACGCGCGCGCTGCCGCCGATAGCCGAGCAGGTGGAAGATCTCTACGGTCCACCAGCGCGCGATGCGCGGATCGGCGAGCAAGGTCTCCGGCTCCTCCGCGTCGCGCGTGACGCCCGGGAGCAACGGCACGAGCCGATCGATGCGCAGCGCGCGCAGCGCCGTGGAGACACGTAGCCAGATGCTGCGCACCTCGCGTGCGAGGAAGAAGCCATCGTCTCCTCGCGCTTGGTAGAGCGGCATCAGCAGGAAGCCGTCTTCGGGGCTGCGCACTGCGCCGGCGGCATCATCGGCCAGCGCGGTGCCGCGCGCGACGCGATCGAAGCCCTTCCAGCCGGGGCGCATGCGAAACGCCTGCTCGGCGCGCAGCGCGTGGCGATGGCGGATCTCCAGCACCCGCGGGAGCTCGCCCGCGGCAGCCCGGAGCCGCGCGCGCGCTGCCGACAGCCCGGAGACGGCGCTCGCCCGCAAGGAGCCCGCCTCGACCAGCGCCACCCAGAGTGCATCCTCGAGCAGCTCTCGCGTCTGCGGCTCGCCGATCTTGCCGCCTTCCACGCAAACGGCGACATGCCCGCGCCGCGCGAGGAACTCCAGCAGCGTGCCGTCGATCGCCTCCTCCAATCCCAGGATGGCGGGGATGCCGAGCGCGAGACCGATCCGGCGATTGGCGCGCGTGTCGCCGAACACGGCGAACGGCGGCCCACCTCCCGAGGTGCTGTGGAGATCGAGCAGCACCGCGCGCGTACCGTCGCTCGGCACTCGCTGCGCCAGGAGCTCCAAGATCTCGCGCTGCTCTCCGTCCTCCGCTTCTCGCCCGAGCTCGCCGCGGCGCCAGAGCTCGCCGCGCGTCTCGGTGAACGCGCGATTCAGGTCGCGCTCCAAGTAGCGCTGACCACCCGCGTGCGCGCCGCGATTGCCGACGAACACGACGAGCCTGCCGCGGAGCTGCCGCGGATCGATCGCGTCGGCTACCGCCTCTGCCGCCAGGAGGCCATCGACCTCGTTGCCGTGCAGCGCGGCGCAGACGAGCACCACCGGGCCGTCGGAAGCGCCCTCGGCCTCGAAGACGATGCGTTCTCGCGGACGCTCCTGCACCGGCTCGCTCACGCTCCTGCGATCTCCAGGCGCTCGCGCAGCGCGTGCGCCGCAACGGGCAGGAAGTCCTTCTCCGTCGCGATCCCGACGAGCACGCCGTTCTCGACGACGGGGAGGCAGCCGATGCGATGGCGGCGCATGAGCTCGATCGCCTCCAGCGTCGGCGTCTCCGGCGACGCGGTGATGAGCTCCTTGGTCATGATCTCCGCGACCTGGACCGCCGTCGTGCGCTGCGTGCGCAGCGCCTCCATGGCATGGCGCAGAAACGCGCGCTCGGTCACCAGCCCGACGAGGCGTCCCTCGTCGTCCTCGACCGGCACGTGCCGGATCTTGCGCCATTGCATCATGCCCGCCGCGAGATCGACGAGGTCGTGCGAGCGCACGGTGAAGAGGTCGCGCGTCATGAACTGCCCGAGCGTGCGATAGCCGTGGAACCACGGCGCCGCTTCTCCGGCTACGAGCGGCGCCCAGGTGTGCACCGGCTCTTTCGTCGCCGCGCGCGCGAGCGAGGTCTGCACGAGCGTGGCCATCTTCTCGCCGCTGGTCCGCTCCTCGGCGAGCGCGGCGTGCGCGCTGAGCAGCCAGGCCGAGCCGGTGCGACGCGTGCGCGCGCGCTCGGCCACGATGTCGAGCAAGCGCTCGATGTCCCCGGCCTCGATGCCGGCGGAGGCGAGCCCAGCTCTCGCGAGCGGCAGGAGCTCCTGGAGCAGCAGGTCGGCGGCGTTGCGGCGCTGCCCGTCGATCCACTGCAGCTCGGCGCCGAGCCCGTGCCGCGCCGCAGCGACGAAGTTCTCGCGTGCAGCGGAGAAGTCGAGGCGCCGCGTGAAGCTGCGCTCGTCGGGGCGCAGCGCGAGCACGAGGCCGAGGAAGAGGGCGCTGCTCGCGATCTCGTCGATCACGGTGGGGCCGGAGGGCAGCGCGCGCATCTCGACGCGCAGATGCGCTTTGCCGTCGACGACGCCGTAGCAAGGGCGGTTCCAGCGCCACACCGTTCCGTTGTGGAGGCGCAGCGCGGCCAAGGCCGGCGCCTCGCCGCGGGCGAGCGCGGCGAAAGGATCCTCTTCGACCGCGCGCGCGAGCAGCACGCGGAAGCGCGCGACGTCCTCGCGGAAGAGCTCGAGGATCGAGTGCTCGAGCCAGCGCGTGCCGAAGTCCACGCGAGCCATGTGGCCGCGCGCGACCTGTCCGCGTGAGATGCCGTCGGCCGTGTGCTGGAAAACGGCGATCCGCGTCTCGTGCCAGAGGCGCTTTCCGAGCCAGAGCGGCGAGTTGGTGCTCGCGGCGAGCACCGGCGCGATCGCGAGCTGCGCCGAGTTGTAGGTGGGTACGAACTCGGCCGTGCGCGTCTGCAAGTGGAACTGGAAGCTCGTGTTCGCCGCTTCGGGCATCAAGCTGTCGAAGCGCGCATCGACCTCGTCGATGCCCTTCACATGGCAGCGCAGCGATCCGCCGCGGAGCTGCATCAGCGCTTCGTCGAGCTCGGCGTAGCGCGGGTTCGGCGAGAGGAAACGCCGATCGAGATCGCCGCGCTCGATCGTGGGCAGGATGCCGATCAGCAGCACGCGCGCGCCGTGGTGCCGCGCGTGGCGATCGGCGAGGGCGACCAGCTCCTCGCCTTCGCGCTCCATCTCGGAGAGACAGGTGGAGCCGAGGACGCGCGGCGAGAGGTTCGCCTCCAGATTGAAGCGCGCGAGCTCGGGCACGAGCCGCGGGTCGCTCAGCTCGGCGAGCACCTCGGGTGCCACCGGCTTCGGTCGGCCCTCGGCATCCACCAGGAACATCTCCTGCTCGGCGCCGATGTGCAGCGGCCCCGTATCGAAGAGCTCCGCGCGCCCGAGCAGGCGCTCCAAGGCGTCGAGGTCGCGGAGCAGCGCCGCCGAGAACACGCGGTAGCGCTCGGGATCACGGGCGCCGGTGACTTCGAGCTGTCCCATCTGCGTCTCGCGGAGGAATGGCGGGGTGACGGCGGGAAGAGGCACCGTCACGGGATCCTCGCCGCCCGCCGAGGGCGACGCCCTACGGCAAGCTGCGTAGCCGCGCAGTTGCACGCGCCGCGCGAGCTCCTCGATCTCGCGGCTCCACGGAGCGGAGCGCGCGACTTGGCGCAGCGGCTCCGCGCATGGCAGTTGGAGGTCGGCGCGCCGCGGCCCACGGAGCCGAGCCCGGCTTGCTCGGCGGGAAAGCACCCGCGTCGAGGGCGCCGAGCGGAGCGCGCCAGAACCGCTTGGAGATGGAATCCATCGGCCTCGAGAGCGCGCCGCGGTGGGACACCCGCTGCATCGTTCCCAGCCTCGAAGCACTGCTTCGAAAGGCTGCGGACCGCCTGTCGAAGAAGTCATTCGGTCTGGCGAACGCGCCTCGGTCGCCCCGCCTTCGTTGCCGGAACCTGGTTGAAATACCCGAGGAGCTCCAAGCGCACGATCGGCCGCGTCGGCGATCGGCGCTCGACCTCGACGAAGCCCGCCGCGAGGAACGCCGAGAGCAAGCCCGTCCACGCGAACACGGCGGGCACCTGCTTCCCCGGCGCGGGATCGAGGGGATAGCCCTCGAGCAGCTCCGCGCCGCACTGCCTCGCGTGCTCGGCTGCGGCGTGCAGCGCGCGCGCCATCGCGCCGCGCCCGCGCTCCTCCTTCGCGACGAAGAAGCAGGTGATCGACCAGACAGGGCGCTCGTCGATCGGAGCGAGGACGCGCGAGGTCGCGAGCCGCGCGAAGCGCTCGCGCGGCTCGACCGAGATCCACGCCACCGCGCGGCCGTCGCGATAGCCCAGCAGGCCCGGCGGCGGTCCGGCTTCCACGAGTGCACGCATCGCGTGCCGATTGCCCTCGCCCTTCTGCGCGTCGAACGCGCGCGCGCGCAGGCGCGGCGTCATGCACCAGCAGCCGCCGCAAGCGCCCTTCGCGCCGAAGAGCGCCTCGAAGTCGGACCAGCGCTCGCGGTCGAGCGGAAAGAACTCGAGCGTGCTCCCGCGCGCTCGCTCGACGGGAACCTGGCGTGCTCGGGCCATGGCGACTCCTCGTGCGCGGCGCGATCCGCGGCGCGCACTCTCATCCTACGAGCTCCTCGCGCGGCAGCACCTCCGCAGGACGAGACGCGCTCCTCGGAGCCACGAGCGACGCCGCGCTGCGCGGCGAGTGCCGCTCGGTGGCGGCGCGCTGCGAGGAGCTCGCGGCGCGAACGCTCGAGCGTCTCTGGCCGCTCGGGCGCAGATCCATCGCGTCGAGGAGCAAGAGCACCCGTCCCTCGCCTCGATCCGACCGAAGCCGCGAGCGCCTGCGAGGCAGAACTCCACCGGCGCGCGGCTGGCGGGGAAGCCCTGCCTCGCGCCGCGCGGGTGGGGGCCGAGACCGCCGCGGCGCAGCTCCACGCGAGCCGTGCCGGCGTGCTCCTGCTCCACGTTCTCGAGGAACGGCCCGAGCCCGAGCAAGCCGAGGGGCCTCGACGGCGGGGCTCGAGCACGGCGCGGGCTCGAGCACGGCTCTGCGCCTCGGATCGTCGGGGCGGACCGGCGGGATCCTCGCCGCGCCTCTCCCGCAGGCTGCGGGGAGCGCCGTGCAAGCTTCTCCTGATCAGCCTGAGCCCGACTTCGGGGCGAGGCCGCGGTTGAAGGGGGCTCGCTCGGCTGCTACAGGAGGCGCCGACCGCGGCGGCGTGCGTCCGCGGTCCCGTAACCCCAGAGGAGATTTCCCATGACCCACGTCACCAGCCCGGTGCAAGTCGGCCAAGCCGTGCCCGACTTCACCCTCGAGACCTACCTGCCCGCGAAGCGCGACTTCGGCACCTTCTCCCTCGCCGAGGCGAAGAAGGCCGGCAAGTGGACCGTGCTCTTCTTCTATCCCGCCGACTTCACCTTCGTCTGCGCGACGGAGTTCGCCGCGCTCGCCGAGCACTACAAGGCCTTCCAGGCCGCCGGCGCCGAGGTCATCACCGTCAGCACCGACACCAAGTTCACGCACCTCGCGTGGCGCGATCACGAAGGCGAGCTGTCGAAGGTCGAGTACCCGATGGGCGCCGATCGCACCGGCGCGGTCTCGAAGCTCTTCGGCGTCTACATCGAGGGCAACGGACTCGCGCTCCGCGGGTCGTTCATCATCGATCCGAAGGGCGTCCTCCAGGGCGCTGAGGTGAACTTCTTGAACGTCGGGCGCAACGTCGAGGAGCTCCTTCGCAAGCTGCGCGCGAGCGTCCATTGCTCGACCCACGGTGACGAAGTCTGCCCGGCGAAGTGGACCAAGTCCGGCGACGCGACGCTGAAGCCGAACGCGGCGATGGTCGGCAAGGTGCACGAGGCGATGAAGCGCTGAGCCCGCGAACGGCGTTCGCGCTGCGGCGCGAACGAAGCGACGTGGAACGAAGCGAGCACCGAGCCATTGCTCGGTGCTCGCTCTGCTTTCGTCGCGATGCTGTCGGAGGTCGCGCGAGCTTCAGCCTTCGCGCTTCGTCGGCGTCGCCGTGAGGTCGAGCTTCGCGCCGCCGCGCACCACGGTGATCGCGACGGGCTCGCCGATCTTCAGCGCGTCCAGGCAGGCGGCGAAGTCGTCGATGCCTTTCACCTCGCGGCCGCCCATCGCGACCACGATGTCGCCGGCCTGCAGACCAGCTTTCGCCGCGGGACCTCCCGGAGCGACACCCGAGAGCTTGAGGCCGGGGATGCCGGCGGGGGCGTAGTCGGGGATCGTGCCGAGCCACGGCCGGCCGCCGCCCGCGGGTGCCGGCGGGCGCTCGTAGCGCGTGAACTTCAGCGGCTGCGCGCCGCGCGCGGCCGCGCGCGCGAGCAACGCCGCGAAGCGCGCGAGCCGTGCGCGCGCGGCGTCGTCAGGGCTCGCGGCGATCGCGTTCGCGGCTCCGATCGCGCCGAGCGCCAAGGTCGGGATCTCGGCCGCGGCGAAGGGCGCGGCGAAGCCGCTCGTCGGTGGCGCGTCTTGTGCACGCAGCGCGAGGCCAACGGGGGAGTTCGCCTTCTCGACCGCGCTCTTCCAGCCAGGGGAGGTGCCGAGTCCGAGCAGCGCCAGCTCGCTACCGCTCCAGCCCTCGAGGCCGCTGAGGTCGATGTAGGCCGCGATGCCGTCGGCGCCGATCAGCGCGCGCGGATCGACCTTCTCCGTTTCCGCGCTCCAGAGCGCGAAGACCACGTCGAAGTCGAGCGCGAGCTTGGCGCTCGCGCGCTGCGCGCGCAGGAGCTCGACGGCGCGCAGGAGGAGGTCGTGCGAGAGCGAGCTCTGCGCCGCGTCCTTCGCGAGGCGCGCTCCGATCCAGACGGGGTGGCTGCGCTGCGGAGCACCGGCGGTGAGGCGCCCGACGGCGGCCAGGGCCGGTGTGCCCTCGGTCGCGCGCAGCAGCAGCCCGCGCGCTTCGTCCAGCGGCGCGAGCTCGAGGAAGCGCAGGCGCTCGCTCTCCTCGACCAAGCGCCGATCGTCGGCGCGCGCGGAGGCGAAGGTCGCGCGCAGCGCCTCCTGCGCCGCGGCGTGGTTCCAACGAGCGACGAAGATCTGCGAGCTCTGATCGGCGGTGCGATTCGAGGTCCAGGCCAGCCCGGTGCCATCGGGCGTGAAGCACGGCAACCCGTCGAAGCCCGGCGTCGAGCTCACGCGCACCGGCTCACCGCGGCCCTGCGCGTCGACGAGATAGAGCTCGAAGTTCGCGAAGCCGTGGCGATTGGTGGTGAAGATCAAGTACTCCTGGCTCGGATGGAAGTACGGTGCCCACGACATCGCGTTCAGCGCGGTGAGCTTCCGCTCGCGGCCGCTCTCGATCTCGAGCGTGTAGATCTCCGCGGTGGCGCCGTCCGGCGCGAAGCGGCGGAAGCAGAGCAGCTTGCCATCGGGGCTGAAGAACGGACCGCCGTCGTAGCCCGGGACGTCGGTGAGGCGCCGCAGCTCCGTGCCGTCGGCGCGCATGAGATAGAGATCGAGGAAGTACGCCGGGTCCTTCGCGAGGCGCTCCTGCTCCGCGGGGGGCAGCGCCTTCTCGTAGGCCGCGCGGTTGCTCGACCACGCGATCCACTGCCCGTCGGGTGAGTAGGAGCCCTCGGCGTCGTAGCCGCGCGCCTCGGTGAGCCGGCGCGTCTCCTTCTTCTCGCGGTCGTAGGCGTAGAGCTCGAAGTGCTCGTCGTAGTCCCAGGCGTAGCGGCGCTGCTGGCCGCTCGCGCGGAACGCGTTCTCCTCGTCCTGCAGCGTCTTCGAGCGCGGGTCGGCGTGCGTCGAGGCGTAGAGCACGTGCCGGCCATCCGGGTGTACCCAAGCGCAGGTGGTCTTGCCCACCCCGGGCGAGATGCGCTCCGTCTCGCCGCTCTCCAGCTCGAGCAGGTAGATCTGGTACCAGGGATTGCCCGGCTCGCGCTCGCTCTGGAAGACGAGCAGCTGGCCGTCGCGGTGGAAGTAGCTCTCACCCGCGCGCTTGCCTTCGAAGCTGAGCTGGCGCACTTCGCTCAAGAAGCGCGCTTCGTCGGGCGCGGACGGATCCTGCGGAGCGAGGGCGAGCAGGCCGAGCAGCGCGGCGGCGGCGGGCGAGGTCATGCGGAGCGATCTCGTGGGCAGAGAGGAAGAGGTGCATTGTGGGCTCCTGAACCGGCCCTCTCAAGCACGGAGGAGGGGTCTCCGCGCCTTCTGCGATGGAGCCAGAGGAGATAGCCTCTGCCGGTCCCCGCCGGAGGCCTCGATGTTCAGCTCCTACACGCTCTCCTTCGTCCGCATGGGCTCTTGGGTGCTGGTCGCCTGCCTCCTGGCCGGCTGTCCGATCGCGCTCACCGAGGGCGGCAGCGCTTCCGCTCGCATCGGAGCAGCTCGGGCGAAGATCCCGGGCTCACGGGCGCAGCGCAGCTACATCTCGATGCGCACGAGGGAGGAGGCGAATGGCTTCGGCTTCGTGCGACCGCCATACGACCTCTGGGGCAGCTTCGCCGTGGAGACCACCTGTGGCGTCTACGATCCCGAGCTCTTCGATGCCACCCATGGCGGGCGGGCCGTGCTCGAGCTCGACGCGCGTGGACCGTCACCGCTCGAGTTCTATGGCTTGGGCGCGCAGGTCTTCTCGACGCCGCAGCGCGGCATCAACGTGTACGTGCAGACCCACCTCGGGAACCACGGCGCGCTCTTCTTCCCCGGGGCGGAGCGCATCGACTTCCGCATCGAATCCAACGGCACGGCGCTCTTCTTCTTCGCGCGCGAAGCCGGCGAGGGCAACTTCGTGCAGGTCGATACGCGGACGATCTCGACGCCGTCCGCTCCGCTGAACGCGGGCTTGGGCTTCGCCGGCCTGGGCCGCGACGGCGAGCTCGGCTTCGAGTTCCTGCGCGTACCGACGAACGGTGCACCGCCGACGTCGCAGGGGGCGCAGTACGATGCTCTGCAGCGCTATTACGACGCGCTCTTCGACTTGCAGGCCGCCGCGCACGAGCTGAATGGTCCGTCCCCCTATCCTCTGTTGGCGGACGAAGAGCTCGGAGCCGCGCTGCTGGATCTCGAGGAGTCGCGCAGCTTGATCGCCGGCCTCGCGCTCGAGCAGGTCGGAGAGGCGCTCGACATCGCCGGTGCGCTGAAGATCGTCGACAAGACGATCGCCACGACGCAGAAGCTGCGCGCGAAGGCCCAGCGTTCGCACAGCGCCGGATCGACCCAAGGCATGAAGCAGACCATCCAGAAGAAGCTCTGGGGGCCCGCATGGGAGCTCACCGACAAGATCATCACCTCCGAGCTCCGCGCCTCGCTGCCGGGTGGGCTCTGAGATGTTCACCGGATCCGCTGCGCGCGCGATCTGCGCCCTCTCGCTCGCCGTCGGCTGTGCCAGCGCGCTCGCGCAGGCGGGCAGCGACGAGGAGAGCGCGAGGCGCGATGCCGCGAGCGTGAAGGAGGGGCTGGCGCTCCTGCTGCGTCGACAGGAGAGCTTGGCCGAGCCCAAGGCGGAGCCCTGCGAGTGGCCTTACGAAGGCGTCTACCGCGTGCGCGGCGAGGAAGGGATGGAGATCCCGCTCGGCTATCGCGTCGGCGGCACCGCGCTCATCGCAACGACCTTGCTTGGGATCCCCGGCTACGCGGAGGACGCGCCGCGTCGCGCGGCCGTCGAGCGCGCGCTCGTGTTCGTGCTCGAGACCTTGCCCGATGCGCGTCTGGCCGCGGGCTTCCGCCGCGGCTACGACGTCCGCGGTTGGGGGCACGCTTGTGCGCTCGAGCTCCTGGTCGAGCTGCGGCGCACGCAGCTCGCTCCCGAGTTCCTGCGCCCCGCGATCGAAGACGCGACGAAGAAGCTGATCGCGTTGCTCGAGGAAGGCGAGATCGAGACGCTCGGCGGGTGGAACTACTCGCGCCGGGGCGAGCAGCCCGAGCCCTCGACCTTCATGACCGCGACGACGCTGCAGGCGCTCTTCGCCGCGCGCGCACAGGGCTTCGCCGTCGATGAGAAGGTCGTCGTTCGCGCGCTGAACGCGCTGGCGAGCGGTCGCTTCGAGAACGGCGCCTTCCAGTACGGCGTCGATCCCGAGCATCGCACGGGGAAGGGCTTCGAAGCGCCGGAGGGCTCCGCCGGGCGCTCATGCGCCTGCGAGGCCACGCTCTTCCTCGCCGGGCGCTCGAACGCCGAGAAGCTGCGCGCGGCGATCGACGCCTTCTTCGCGCACTGGGAGTGGCTCGAGAAGCGGCGCAAGCAGACCGACACGCACGTGCCGCCGTTCCAGATCGCGCCGTACTACTTCTTCTACGCGCACCACTACGCGGCGCAGGCGATCGAGCTCTTGCCGGAGGCCGAGCGAGCCGAGCGCCGCGCGCGACTGCGCGAGCGCATCTATCAGGTGCGCGAGAGCTCCGGCGGCTGGAACGACCGCGTCTTCGAGCGCAGCGAGAGCTATGGCACCGCGATGGTGCTGCGCGCGCTACTGGCGCCGACGGCGGTGCAGTCGGCGCGCTGGGCGAAGTGAGGGACGCCCTCGAGCGGCGCGCGGCAGAGCCTCAGTTGCCGGCGTAGCAGTAGAGCGCCTTCTGCGTGCGCACGTAGAGCCGGCCCGGCGCGATCGCCGGCGTCGCCCAGATCTCCTCCTCGAGCTCGGCGCTGTCGAGCATCTTCCACGGGCTCTCCGCGGAGAGCACGCAGAGCACGCCTTGGTGGCTCGCGGTGTAGATCTTGCCGTCGCCCGCGACCGGCGAGGCGAAGTAGCTGTCGATGCCGCCTTCGATGCGCTCCTCGGAGAGCCTCTCGCCCTTCGCGGCGTCGAGCACCGTGAGGATGCCGCCCTCTTTCAGGACGAAGAGCTTGCCGCCGAGGAGCAGCGGCGAGGGGATGTTGGGCAAGCCGCGGTCGTAGCGCCAGCGCACGTGCGTCGAGCTCACGTCCCCGCTGCCGCCGAGCTTCACCGCGTAGAGCCCGTTCTGCGCGGTCCCGCGCGCCAAGAAGAACTTCCAGTCTTCCTCGCCGAGCAACTTGTCCTTGTCGACATCGAAGAGGAACCAGAGCTTCTTCATCTCGGCGTCGGGCGTCTCGTCGCGCGAGAGCTTGCCGTCCTGGTCCGTGTCCCAGCGCTGCTTCGCTTCTTCCCAGGGCACGGGCTCCAAGTTCACCTTGAGCTCCGCTCTAGGGTTGGCCATCCACGAGTGCACGTAGAGCTCGTTCTCGCCGAGCACCGGCACCGACTTCGCTTGCCACGCCATCCCGGTCGCGCGCCAGAGCTCCTTGCCATCCACCAAGGCGTACGAGCGAACGCCGTAGGCGCCGGAGACGATCACCTCGAGCGCGCCGTCCGCCGTGCGATGCACGAGCGGCGTCGAGAAGCTGTGCGTGGCGCCTGTGCGCTCGGTTCTCCAGCGCTCCTTGCCCTCCGCTGCATCGACGCAGACGAGGAAGGAGCCCACGTCTTGGTCGCAGAGCTGCAGCACGCGTCCCTCGATCGCGATGGGCGAGGCGCTCATGCCGTAGGGATTCGTGAAGGGCCCGAGCGCCAAGTGCCAGAGGAGCTTCCCTTCCTGCGCGTCGTACGCGAGGAGGCCCCTGGTTCTCGTAGAAGACGAAGACGCGTCCCTCGGCGACGACGGGCGTGGCCGATACCGGAGAGTTCGGTCCCTTCGGGTCCTTCTCCAGCTCCTTCGGCGCCGGCGCGCTCCAGCGCTTCTCACCGGTCTCGGCGTCGAAGCAATGCAGCGCGAGCTGCTTGCCTTCGTGCGCGGTGAGGAAGAGAGCGCCGCCGCTCAGCACCGGCGAGGAGTATCCGGGCGGCACTTCGATGCGCCAACGGAGGCGCGGCCCCTTGGGATCGAGGTCGTCGGGGAGCTGCGTCGCCGACGAGCTACCGCTGCCGTTGGGACCGCGGAAACGCGACCAATCCTCGCCCTGCGCGGTCGCGCGGAAAGGCAGGGCTGAAGCGAGGGCGAGGGAGAAGCAAACGGGGAGGAAGAGCATGGGAGGCAGGTCATCTCCGGACCGCGAGCGGTCCTGCGGGGCGGGCAGGTCGCAGAGATACGCGCGCTCGGCCCGCCGCGCGATGGAGATCCCGAAAGCCGCGTTCTCCGCAGTCGAGCTCAGAGGCCCGCGCCGCGGAGCGCCGCGTCGAGCGCCGCGCGCTCGGTCGACGTGGCGAGCGCCTCGCGCGCCGCGGCGGCGAGTGGCGCCGAGCGCGTCGCCGCAACGGCTTCGCCCACGGCGCGCGCGAAGGCGGGGCCGGGATCGATCGGTTGCTCGGTGCTGCGCTGCGGAGCGCCGCTCAGGTAGCCGAGCGCCGCGATGGCCGCTGCATCGACCTTGGTCGACGGGTTACTGCGAACGCCCGAGGTCTGCATCCGAGCCAGCCAGGCCTCGAGCTCTGCGGCCAGACGAGCGCGGGCGCGCGCCGCATCGACGAGCAGCGCGGCTGCGTCCGCCTGGCCCGTGCGCGCGAAGCGCCGCGCGCGCCCGTCCGTGGAGATCAGGTTCTCCGCTTCCTGCGGATCGCTGCGGAGGTCATAGAGCTCCTCGAACTCGATGGGGTAGCTGCGATTCGGGATCTGGTGGAGCGGCTGCGGTCGCTGGCAGTAGCCGCTCGGATTGCGGATGAGCTTCCAGCGCGCATCGCGCGCGGCATACGCGGCATCGAAGGGCGGCCGCGAGGTGCCGCCGTCGCTCGCTCCTTCGGCTTGCATCTCGGCGAAGATCGTACGCTCCGGCTGCTCGGGAGCTCGTTCGGCGAGCAGCGCGCTCAGGCTCTGCCCATCCACCGAACCCGGCAGGGCGAGATCGAGCAGCTCGCTCAGCGTGGGCAGGAGATCGACCAAGCTCGCTGCCGAGCTCACGCGGCGCCCCGCGGGAAGCCGCCCCGGCCAGCGCAGGATCAGCGGCACGCGCAGCACGCCTTCGTGGATCGATCCGGCGTGGAAGCAATAGCCTCCGTGCTCGAAGAGCTCTTCGCCGTGATCGGCGCTGAAGATGAGCAAGGTGTCGCTCGAGAGCCCGAGCTCCTCGAGCAAGGCGAGCAGTCGCCCGGCGCGGCGATCGACGTTGGCGACCTGCGTGTGGTAGCGCCCGGCGATGAACGCGCGATCTCCGTTCGAGAGCGCTCGTCCGCGCATCATCGCCAGATCGAGCAGGTCATCGAACGGGAGGGCATTGCCTTCGCGCGGAGCGATGTGTCCGTAGGTCGCGCCGCGCGAGAGCTCCGTCGCCGGGAAGCTCAGCAAGTTGGCGAGCTCCTCCGGCCCGAGGTGTTCTTCGAGCTCTCGCAGCGTCGCGCGATCGCGCATCCAGCCTTCGGGATCCGGTGCCGCGGCGTTCGCGATGCCGGCGGGGAGTTCGTAGGCGTTGTGAGGCTCCATGAAGTGGAGCCAGGTGAAGGTCGGACCTGCGGCGTGCTCGCGGATCCACTCCAGCGCCTTCACCAAGCCGCGCTCGTCCCACACGGCTTGCGGATCGCGGCGCGGGTTGTCGGCGCGGAAGATCTGCTCGAAGCCGTGGCCGGTGCGATCGGAGATCCCCTTGCCGAAGTTGGAGAGGAACGCCGCCGAGCGATAGCCACCAGCCTCGAGGACGTGCGTGAGCAGCGGGATGTCCTGCGGCAGCTCGAGGTGGTTGCGCCGGACTCCGTGCGAGATCGGATAGCGCCCCGTCAGCAGCGAGGTGAGCGAGCTCCAAGTCAATCCGCGCGGCGCCTGCGCCTGCTCGAACAGCACGCCCTCGCGCGCGAGGCGATCGAGGTGCGGGGTGTCGCCCCCCGGATGTCCATACGCGCCGAGGTGATCCGCGCGCAGCGTGTCGACCGTGAACAGCAGCACGTGCTTGGGGCGCGGTCCGGTCGGCAAGGGCTCGACCGGTGGCGTCGGCGCCGTCGCGTTCGGAGAAGCGGAACTCGGCGGCACCTCGGGGCTCGAGCCCGCGGGACCAGGGCTCGCTTCTTCGCGCGAGCAAGCGACGGCGGCTCCGAGGAGGAAGACGAGAGCGAGGGCGCGCGGGGTCGGACGCATGCGGACTAGTTGAGCATCCGCAGCGGCGCGACTGAAGAGGGCGGTGGCTCTCGCCGGGAGCCGAACGCTCACGCGTCGAGACCGCGCGGCGGCACCAGCGCGTTCGCGAGGAAGAGGCCGAGCACGAGGGCGATGCCGAGGATCGCCATCGCGAACGCGTTCTCGATGCCGCGCACGGCGGCGCCCTCGAAGAAGCTGCCGAGGCTGCGCAAGCCGAAGCTGCCGGGGACGAGCAGCAGCAGACCGGGGAGGAGCATCACGGTGGCGCTGCGATCGAAGCGGCGCGCGTAGAGATTGCTCGCGATGCCGAGGGCCAGGGCGCCGAGGAAGGCCCCGAGCTCGGGACCGAGCTGCGCGCCGGCGGTCTGCACGGACCCGAAGGCCACGGCGCCCGCGACGACCAGCCACGGCAGCTCGCGGAGCGGCGCCTGGAAGAGCGGGCCGAAGGCGAGCGAGCAGGGCAGGAACGCGAGCGCCGCGACGGGGAGCGGCAGGGCCTCCGGCTCCAGCGCCGGCGGCTCGCCGAGGAGGAGGCGCAGCGCGTGGTAGCCGCCGGCGCAGCCCGCGCCGATCGCGAGGAAGCTGATCCCCGCGTGCATGAGGCGCGCGGTGCCGGCGACCAAGTGGCGCTCGGCGAGCTCGCGCAGCGCCAGCGTGAACGAGAGACCGGGGATCAACACGATGACGCTGGCCAGGATCGCCGGGGTCACGGCGAGACCGCCGAAGAGCTGCGCGGCGAGGACCGCCAGCGCGCCGGCGACGAAGCCCGAGAGCGGCTCGAAGAGCCGCGCGAGGCGCGCGCGCCGCACCATCGGCTTCGCTAGCAGCCCGATCGCCGCGCCGGCGACGGCGGCGAACAGCGCCTCGCGCCCGCCGAGGCCCAGCACCGCGGCGAAGCACGCGGGCAGCACGGCGTAGGAGAGGAGCACGCGCAGGTCGCCGTGGGGCGCGGGCGCGCGCTCGATCGCGCGCAGCTCCTCGCGGCCCGCCTCGGGCTCGAGCTCGCCGCGGAAGAGCCGCGCGCAGAGCGCATCGACACGCAGCAGCCGATCGAGCTGCACGTCGCTGGGCTCGAGACGCACGAGCTGCGTGCGCGGCGGCTCCTCCTCGTCGAAGCAGGCGAAGAGCGCGGTCGGGAGGAGGAACGCATGCACGCGCAGGCCGCACGCGTGGGCCGCGCTCCCGAGCACGCGCTCGATTTGCGGGCTGCCCGCGCCATAGCGATGGAGCGCGGCTCCGAGTTCGAGGAGGAAGCGCGTCGCTACCGCGCGTGAGGCGCGTTCGGCGGTGGTCAAGGCCGGGTCTTCACGCGAGGGGTGCTACGCCGTACTTGCCCTTCGCGTCGCGCTGCACGCGCCCGATCGCGGTCCGCGGATCGTGCGTGAAGAAGAGCGCGCCTTCGCGGGCCAGCAAGTCCTCGAGCAGCGCGCGCTTCTCGTCGATCAAGAGCTCGGGGTAGCGGTCGTAACCCATCGTGATCGGCAGGTGCACCCACGGCACGCCGGGGATCAGGTCCGCGGCGAAGAGCACGGGCCCGTAGTCGTCGCTCGCGACCTCGGCCAGCAGCAGCCCCGGCGTGTGGCCGTCGCTCGTGTGCAGGCGATAGCCGGAACCGAGCACGGGATGCGTCGGACCCTCGGCGAGCTCCAAGCGCCCGCTCGCCTGCAGCAGACCCTGCAGGGCGGGGATGAAGCTCGCTCGATCGCGCGCGTGCGGCGCGCAGGCGCGCTCGAAGGCGCGCTGACCGACGACGTAGCGCGCCTTCGAGAAGAGCAGGCGCTCGGGCTCGCCTTCTACGTACGGCGCGAGCAATCCGCCGGCGTGGTCGAAGTGGAGATGCGAGAGGACGACCACGTCGATGTCGTCGGGGTCGACGCCGAGCGCGCGCAAGTTCTCCAGCAACACGTGGCGCGACTCCACCACGCCGAAGCGCTCGCGGAGCTCCGGCGCGAAGAAGGCGCCGATCCCCGTCTCGAAGAGCAGGAGGCGCCTCGGTTCGCGCACGAGCATGGCGCGGCACGCGAGCTCGATGCGGTCCCTCTCGTCGGGAGGCGACCACTTCGACCACAGCGCGCGCGGGCAGTTGCCGTACATGGCGCCGCCGTCGAGCTTCTGCGAGTTGCCGAGGACGCTCTGGATCGTGCGCATGTGCTGTTGCCGTTCGCTGGGGGAAGTGCGCGCGGTGCGCGGAGCGAGGCGCTACTTGCCGAGGGGCAGATCGGCTCGAGTGAGGATCGATTCCAAGGTCATGCCTTCCGCCGCGAACGCTTCGCGTGCGCCCTCGCCGCGATCGATGAGCGCGATCACGCGCCGCACGACGCCGCCGGACTCGCGCACGATCTTCGCCGCGGCGAGCGTCGAGCCGCCGGTCGTGGTCGTATCCTCGACCAGCGCCACCTCCATGCCGGCGCGGAACGGCCCTTCGATCTGTCGTCCGAGGCCGTGGGCCTTCGCTTCCTTGCGGACGAAGAAGCCGAGCAGGCTCTCGCCGCCCGGCTGGCGCGCCGCGGCGCCGAGCACCGCGCTCACGTACGGGACCGCGCCGACCGCCATGCCGCCCACCGCCGCGATGGGCGGGCCCTGGCGCAGCAGCTCGTAGGTGAGCTCGCCGGCGAGGTGGATACCGCGCGGGCGCATCAGCACCTGGCGCATGTCGAGGTAGAAGTCGCTCTCGCGACCGCTGGCGAGGATCACCTTGCGGCGCTCGAAGGCGACGCTGAGAACCAAGTCCACCAAGGACTTGCGGAGGTTGGGATCGAGGGTGGGGGCTCCACTCATGGGCGGGCTCCGACGTTGCTGGACTTTCGGCGCTCGCATAGCATGCCGCGCCTTTTCCCGCGAGGACTTCCTCTCGATGAGCAGCAGCGATGCCGATCCGCGGCGCGACTTCGTGCGCGCGATCGTGGCCGACGACGTGTCCGCCGGCAAGCACGGCGGGCGCGTGCAGACGCGCTTCCCTCCCGAGCCCAACGGCTACCTGCACGTGGGCCACGCGAAGTCGATCTGCCTGAACTTCGGCATCGCGCAGGAGTTCGGCGGCCAATGCAACCTGCGCTTCGACGACACGAACCCCGAGAAGGAGAGCGAGGAGTACGTCCGCTCCATCCTGGAGGACGTGCGCTGGCTCGGGTTCCAGTGGTCGGGGCTCTTCTACGCCTCGGACTACTTCGAGCGGCTCTACGGCTTCGCGGTGAAGCTGATCGAGGACGGCAAGGCCTTCGTCGATGAATGCTCCGCCGACGAGATCCGCCGCATGCGCGGCACGCTGACGCAGCCGGGCCAGGGCAGCCCGTGGCGCGATCGACCCGTCGCCGAGAATCTCGACCTCTTCCGGCGCATGCGCGCGGGCGAGTTCCCCGACGGCTCGATCGTGCTCCGCGCGAAGATCGACATGGCGTCGCCGAACCTGAACCTGCGCGACCCGGTCCTCTACCGCATCCGCCGCGCGCATCATCACCGCACCGGCGACGCGTGGTGCATCTATCCCACCTACGACTACGCGCACGGGCAGTCGGATGCGATCGAGGAGGTCACGCACTCGATCTGCACGCTCGAGTTCGAGAACCACCGCCCGCTCTACGAGTGGTTCCTGCGCGAGATCGGGCTCTTCCCCTCGCGGCAGATCGAGTTCGCGCGCCTGAACCTGACCTACACGGTCATGAGCAAGCGGAAGCTGCTGCAGCTCGTGCAGTCGCGCGTGGTCTCCGGCTGGGACGATCCGCGCATGCCGACGATCCGCGGGCTGCGCCGCCGCGGCTACACCCCCGAGGCGCTGCGCGCGTTCTGCGCCGAGATCGGCGTCTCCAAGTTCGAGAGCGTGATCGATCACGTACGCCTCGAGAACGCGCTGCGCGAGGACCTGAACAAGCGCGCGCCGCGGCGCATGGCCGTGCTGCGCCCGCTGAAGGTCGTGATCGAGAACTGGCCGGCCGGGCACGTCGAGTGGCTCGACGCGGTGAACAACCCCGAGGATCCGAGCGCGGGCACGCGGAAGGTCCCCTTCGCGGGCGAGCTCTACCTGGAGCGCGACGACTTCCAGGAGGACCCGCCGAAGAAGTTCTTCCGCTTGGCCCCCGGTCGCGAGGTGCGCCTGCGCTGGGCGTACTTCATCACCTGCACCGGCGTGGTGAAGAACGCAGAGGGCCAGATCGACGAGCTCCGCTGCACCTACGATCCGGCGACGAAGGGCGGAGACTCACCCGACGGCCGCAAGGTGAAGGCGACGCTGCACTGGGTCTCGGCGCCGCACGCGCTGACCGCCGAGGTGCGCCTCTACGATCACCTCTTCGGCGTCGAGTTCCCCGAGCAGGGCACCGACGACTTCACCACGAACCTGAACCCGAGCTCGCTCGAGATAGTGCGCGACGCGAAGCTCGAGCCGTCGCTCGCCGAGGCCGAGATCGGCGTCGGCTATCAGTTCGAGCGGCAGGGCTATTTCTGCCTCGACTCGGGCGACGCGGATCCGCGTGCGAAGCGCTTCGTGTTCAATCGCTCGGTGTCGCTGAAGGACAGTTGGGCGAAGGCGCAGAAGGGCGAGGGTTGAGGAGCGGAGCTTCGCGACCTCGATCGTCGGTCTCGGTCTGTCGGCGATGAGGCGCGAGGGTGGGAAGCGCATGGACTGCGCACCATGTCTGTCGACGTAGCGGAGCCGCATTCCGATGGCGGCGCTTGCTTCGCCGGAGTGAGGCGGAGCGGTCGTCGCGGACCGCGCGTTCGCATGTTCGCGCTCGTCGTGGGTTCGGGTACCGATCTCGTGTCGTCGCGTCCATCGTGTTGCCGCGCGCGTGAAGGCGAGAAGCGAGAAGCGAGGAGCGAGGAGCGAGGAGCGAGAAGCGAGAGGCGAGCGAGCGCAAGACCGCGCATGCGCTACGCCCGGCCCTACGGCGAAGCAAGCGCCGCGCCCAACGCGCGCGCACCGCGTCGATGGAGTTCGAAGGTCGACGCGCGAACGACGCGAGCGAGAAACACGAAGCGTCGCGCGTCGTGCACGTCGCTTGCTGCGCCTCCGGGCGCGGCTTCGCTTCGTCGATAGACGTCGTGCGCCGTTTCGGAGCCCGCGGGAGGCGGGGGCTCCGAAACTCATGCTCATGGGAGCGATCGGACGTCGACGCGAGAACGACGTCGATGGACACGGGGTTCGACGCCCGCGCGGCGGTAGGGCGAAGAGCTTCAGCGCGAGGATGGTCGGCGACTTGAATGCGCGGGGTTCCGTGGCGGTCGGCCGGTGTGCTTGTTGTGCTGCGGCAGCTCGCGGATGTCGAGCAGGCCGTGGCGGCGCCAGCCGGTGTTGAGCAACCAGGTCGAGGCAGGCGCGACGGTCGCCACTCCGGGTGCGGTTGGGATCGACGGGATCGATGGACGTTCGATCCAGCCATCGAACGTGGGTGCGCTCGAGCAGAGGTCGATCGAGGATGGCAACACGACGCCGTGCTTCTTGCCGTTCTGCAGCACGTAGCGCAGCGCGTTCCGCGCCTGCGTCGGCGTCGAGACCACTGTGTCGTGATAGCGATCGGGGAACACCTTGCCGCTCCGGCCCCAGAGCTTGTTGAGCGCACGCGCGAGCGGACTCAGCAGCGCGTTCATGGCCCGCGCGACGCACTCGCGATCGTCGGCTTCGACGAGCATGTGCACGTGATTGCCTTGCACGGAGTAGTGGATGATCCGCATCCCGTGGCGATCGCTGCTCGCGCTAAGCGCGACTAGGACGAGCTGCAGAGCACCACCACGGCGCAGCGATGGCAGACCATCTCCGAGTCGCACGGTGATGAGCAGCGGCTCGCTGCACTTCTTCGCTGATCGTTGACGGTGCGGTATCCCGGCTTCGGAGTTCGTCGGCTTCCGTCCCGCGCCCTTCCGCTTGCCGCCATGCTGACGGAAGTCGAACTCGAGCTGTTGAATTCTGCGGCGCATGCGTCTTCCTTAGTCTCGTTCTGCGTCGCCATTCTCGATGTCGTTCCAGCATGTAGAACGCAGAATGGGCCTGTTGAGTTTCCTAGAAAGTCGGAAACTTGATACGGCGACGTTGTTCGTAGCCCGATCTCAGCTGTGCAGATCAGCAGCGCTGTCGCCCTACCGCCGCGCGGGCGACGAACCGATGTCTCTCGACGTGGTTCTCACATCGACCTCCGTTCTCTCTCGTAGCATGAGTTTCGGAGCCCCCGCCTCCCGCGGGCTCCGAAACGGCGCACGAAGTCTTTCGACGTAGCGGAGCCGCATCCCAAAGGCGACGCAAGCGACGTGACCGCCGCGCTCGCTCACCAATCGCGTTCGACGTCGAACCCGCTTCGACGCGCGATGTCGTTCGACGTCGTTCACGCGCGGCGGGCGCGGCGCTTGCTTCGCCGGAGGGCTGGCGGAGCGGTCTTCGCGGTACTCGCGTCCGAGTGTTCGTGCGCGGCGCGGGTTCGGGTACCGATCTCGTGTCGACGACTTCGGCCTCTACGGCGTGAGCCTCAGAGCTAGCGACCATGCCGACGGCCTCAGCCGTAGCGCCAGCCCGCAAGCTCGCGGGGCTGGGGCATGGCGAGGGTCGATCAGCTTGGGCGTGAGATTGCGCCATTCGGGCCGGGTTCGCGGTGCGGAGGGTGATTTGCCACGCCAAGCGCCGCTTGCGGTCCTCGACCTCCGCACTGTCCCAGCTATGCGGTTCCGTGACCTCTTCAAGTGCGCACGATCTCACCCGAAGGCGTGCCTACCGGCGCATGCTCGTGATAGACCACCGCACCGCGGCGAATGGTCGTGGTGGGCCACCCCGCGAGCTCGATCCCGACGAAGGGGCTCCAGCCGACGCGCGAGCGCAGCCACTCCTGGCGCAGCGGGCCGGTGACCGCGGGATCGACGATCACGGCGTCGCCGACGCTGCCCTTCTGCCACGGGGCGCGATCGCGCAGCGGATAGGTGCGCAGCACGCCGGTGACCAGGAGGCGCACGATGTCGTGCAGCTGCAGCCAGCCGTCGCGGACGGCGCAGAGCAGGAGCGGCAGGATCGTCTGGGTGCCGGGGATGCCCGAGGGCGACTTGGGATAGGGCTGCGCCTTCTCGGCGAGGGTGTGCGGCGCGTGATCGCTGCCGATGCAGGTGATCGTGCCGTCGGCGACGGCCTCGCGCAGCGTCTCCATGTGCCGGCGCTCGCGCACCGGCGGGTTCATCTGCGCCAAGCGGCCGTAGCGCTCGTAGCAGTCGGGAGCGCAGAGGAAGAGGTGGTTCGGCGTCGCCTCGGCGGTGACCAGCTCGCCGAGATCGCGCTCGCGCAAGAGCTCGATCTCCTCCGCGGTCGAGACGTGCAGCACGTGGACCTTCCGGTGCGTCTTCTCGGCCAGCGTGAGCAGACGCTTCGTCGCCCTCAAGGCGGCTTCGATGTCGCGCACCTCGTGGTGCAGGCGCACGCCGGTGCCCGGCGCCATCGACGCGTAGCGCTCCTGCAGCCGCGGCTCGTCCTCGGCGTGGATCGCGACGCGGCGCGTGCCCGAGCGCAGCACGCGCTCCAGCGTCGGATCGTCGGGCACGAGCAAGCTGCCCGTCGAAGAGCCCATGAAGACCTTCACGCCGGCGCAGCCGGGAAGCTGCTCCCACTCGCCGAGCTGATCGGCGTTCTCGCTCGTCGCGCCGAGGAAGAACGCGTGGTCGACCCAGGCTCGGCCCTTGGCGCGCGCGAGCTTGTCGGCGAGGAGCGCCGGCGTCGTCGTGTTGGGCTTCGTGTTCGGCATCTCGAAGAAGGCCGTGATCCCGCCGGCGGCGCAGCAGAGCGAGCCGGTGAAGAGGTCCTCCTTCCATTCGAGACCCGGCTCGCGGAAGTGCACCTGCGAGTCGATGAGGCCGGGGAAGACGAGCTTCCCGCGTGCTTCGAGCCGCGGCGTTTCTGGCGGCGCCGCGAGGGCGGGAGCGACCTCGGCGATCCGGCCCGCGGTGATCCGTACGTCGGCTTCGCGGACTCCGTCCTCGAAGACGACGCGGCCGCCGTGGATCAGGAGATCGTTCGCGCTCACCGCTTCCCTTCTCCCTTCGCGGGCTCGAGCTCGCGCGGGCTGGACTTCTCTTCGGTCGGGAAGTCGCTCGGCGTCGCGCGCTCGCGCACCGCTCCCGTCGCGGCCCACTCGACGCCGCGGACTAGGGTCTCCTGGAAGCCCGCGCACTGCATCGCGATCACGCTGTGGCCGAGCGCCGTGTGGAACACGCGGCCCTTCTTCCACGTGAGCGCGAAGAGCAGCGGCTCCTCCTCGCCCGAGCCGCCGAGTTCTTTCGGCGCGAAGGCGGAGGCGAGCACGGTGACGTTCTGCGCCGGACCGCGCAGGCGATCGTAGAGCTCGTCCTGCGTGTGCTTCCAGCGCTTCGGCAGGCCGCGCAGGATCGGGTGATCGCTCGCGTGATGCGTGAGCACGAACTCGTGCTGCGCGCCGTGGCTCCCGCCGGCGCCCGGCGTCGGATCCGCGATCCAGCGGCCTTCGCGCAGACGCAGGTACGGCCCGCTCTTCTCGCTGCGGTCGCCCCAGCCGCCGACGCCGATCATCTCGTTCCACTCCTTCCACTCGGGGAAGGCGTTGTCGGCCGCGTGCACCACGACGAGCCCGCCACCGCCGCCGACGAAGTTCTCTAGATCGCGGCGCGCCTCGGCGCTCCACGTGGGGCCGTTGTAGTTGGACAGCACGACGTGGTGCTTGGCGAACTCCGGCCGGAAGGTCGCGAGCGCCTCAGCGCCCTCGCCGAGCGTCGCGACCTCCACCGCGCAGCCCGAGCGCTCGAGGATCGCGCGCAGCAGCGGCGTCGTCGCGCGCCACGCGTGATTGTTGCGGCCGTCGATCACGAGGACGCGCAGAGGAGTGGATGGCTTCGCGGCTTCCGCGGCGGGCGCCGTGCTCGGCGTCGGATCTTGCATCCAAGCGATCGCGGCGCAGCAGAGCGCGCCGAGCACGAGCGAGGCGGTTGAGCTGGTGAGCATGAGGCACTCGAGGCAGAAGGGTGAGCGGATTCTATGCCCGCGGCGGAGCGGAGCGAATCGCGCGGCGGGAGAGGATCCCGAGCAGCCAGAGCAGGACGGCGCCGGCCGTGACCGAGGAGATCACGAGCCCGAGCATCCAGGTGTCGGGGCGGTACTGCATCACGATGCGGCGGTCGCCATCGGCGACGTAGACGCCGCGAAACGCGCCGAAGACGGGGACCAGCGGCGCGTGACGGCCGTTGATGCGCACCTTCCAGCCCGGATCAAAGGGCTCCAGCACGACGAGCAAGCCCGGCCCGCGGGCTTCGAAATCGACCACGAGGGTATCCGCTCGCGGACGGTGGAGACGCACGGCGCGCTCGGGGAGGGGGTCGCGCACGTCGAGCTCGCGCGCGTGCTCGCCGCTCACCCAGACTTCGCGCCGTGGATCCGGGCGCTCGGCGCGCAGCTTGGTTCCGAGCTCTTCCTCGGGCACGACGCGGGCACGGTGCCCGATGTAGGCGATCGGCTGGGCGCGCAAGTTCTCGGCGACGACGAGAGGTTCGCGCTGGTGGATGCGGAAGCGCGGGGTCTCGCCTTCCAGCAGCGCCTCGTCGAGGCGCCAGCTCGAGCCCTCCTCGACACGCAGCTCGAGGTAGAGGGTCTCCCCGCGCAGCGCTTCGAGGTCGAGCCAGAGCGCATCTTCGCGGCGCTGCCATGCCGGGGCCGGCGCGGTGCCGAGGACCGGCTGCGCCTCGATGGTCAGGCGCAGGCTCGCGTCTTCGGGCACCCGCTTCGGGAAACGGTAGTCGACGAAGAGGTGCGCACCGAAGGCGGGATCGTCCGAAGGCGGTAGCCAGAGGCGGTTCGGTGCGCCTTCGTCGAGCGCGCGACGTTGTCCGCGATCGTCGACCGCCATCTCCTCCGAGAGGCGTAGCGAAGCGCGGAAGAGCTCCTGAGGCAGCGGACCTCCGTTCCAGCGCACTTCGGTGAGATCGAGCCGAGCTCCGCTGAGCGGTCGACCGTCGAGCTCGAGCGCGAAGCTGAAGAGCGCGGACTTGCCCGCGAAGAGCTCGCGCGGGAGACGCCCCTCCTCGCGGCCGAAGCCGATGGGGGCGCGCTCCGGCGCTGGAGCGACTCCGTAGCGCTCGCGGAGCTCTCGCACCGAAAGGCGCGGTGTGTCGAAGATCCGGCTCGGCGAGCCCAGGCGATGCACGCTGAGGCCAGGCAGGGGGCCTTCGTGGTGACCCACGAACGACGCGCGCGCTCCTCCGCTCCGAGGCACCTGCAGCGGACCCGCGAAGAGCCGCGCTCCGGGGGCAGGCGCAAGCCTCGGTTCGGTCCCTCGGCGAGGCGGCGGATGCCGTGCTCGGCCGCCGCGATGGCGAGATCGACGCGTAGCTCTTGGAGCTGCGTGAGCCAGCGGCGTGGGGCGAGCATCCAGCGGATGCCCAGGTGATCGAGCTCCACGGGATCGGGCAAACGCGCTTCGCGCGCCGGGCCATCCCAGCGGTCGCGGAGCGGGAGTTCGAAGCGCGCATCGAGGTAGCGATAGATGCCTGCTTCGACCAGCGCATCGAGGAAGCGCAGGTCCTGGATCTCGTAGCGCGTGGCGAGGTTGGGCGGCAGAACGCCATCGACGCCGATCACGCGCTCGCCGCGCAAGCGCTCCGTCCAGCGCGCCAGGCCCTTCGGCGCGGCGTACGCGAGCTCGCGCGAGGCGCGCTTGCGCGGCGCATCCAGGTAGAGCTCGGCCGCGACGCCGAGCAGGAGCAGCGCCGCGCTGATCGCGGCGAGGCGGGGACGGCTCGAGCGCCGTAGCGCGACGAAGGCCAGCCCGCCGACGGCGAGCCAGCCCGCGCAGACCAGCAAGGGCGTCGAGAGCAGCCAACGCCAGCTCGCGATCGCCCAGCCGGCATCGATCGTGCGCGCCGCGTAGAGGGCCGCAGCGCCCAGGCCGAGAACCAGGAAGCTCGCGCGCGCGGCGCTCTGCGCGCGCAGCGCCGCGAGGCCGCAGGCCGCGCTGCCCGCCCATGCGAAAGCGAGGCCGACGCCGAGGTACTTCCTCGCGATGATCTCGCGCAGAGGGGGCACCTCGCCGAGCCATTGCACCGGGGCGAGCAGGAAGAGCTTCGCGGTGACGAGGAGCGCGAGCGCCAGGAAGAGCAGCGCCGACTTGCGCGCCGGATGCGTCGTGCGCGCGAGGATGGGCGCGAGCAGGCCGAGGCCGATCACGAGAGCGCCGACGTAGGGCGGCTCGCCGTAGGCGTAGCCGGCGTTCATGCCCGCGCCGTAGCGCTCCAGGTTCGGGAAGGCGAGTCCGCGGGCCGTCGCGAGCTCGAAGCCCGTGGTCCCGCTCCAGCGCTCGCCGCCGTGCAGGTGCTGTGCTCGGAAAAGGAACTCGAGGAACGGCAGCAGCGCGGGTGAGGCGATCAAAGTGCCGGCGAGCAAGGCCATGGCCAGCACGAAGCAGCGCGCACGCGTCACGCGCGGGACGAGGCAGAGAGCGGCGATCCAGAGCGCCGCGGCCAGCGCGGCGGCGTTGCCGCGCGCGATGCGCTCGGCATTCGAGCTCGCGCCTCCGACGCTGAACCACGCCGCGACGAGCAACGCCGCGCCGCACGAGAGCCACGCCATCGCGCGGCGCGCGCCGAGCGAGTGCAGCACGCGCGCGAGCAACCAGAGCAGGGCGAGCATCGCGCAGAGCGCCGTCGACTCGGGAAAGCCAGCGACGTGAGAGAGCGCGAAGGAGCCGCCGCCGATCAGCGCGCCCGCGGTTCTCCGCCCGCGCCAGACGAGCTCGATCGCCAGCACATGCCACGGCAGCAGCGCTTCCGCGCCGAGGTGCACCATGTTGGCGAAGAAGACGAGATAGCCCGAGCACGAGAATGCG
This sequence comes from Planctomycetota bacterium, assembly GCA_016719295.1. Classification (GTDB taxonomy): domain Bacteria; phylum Planctomycetota; class UBA1135; order UBA1135; family JADKAF01; genus JADKAF01. The sequence continues at coordinate 1,321,950 of JADKAF010000001.1, read as the reverse complement.
ATCGCGCCGAGCGCGCAGGAGAGGCGCTCGAGTCCGAGCTGCGCGAGCAGCAGCCACATGCCGAGGGCGGCGGTCGCGAAGTGGATCAGCACCGCGACGTCGAAGCGCCAGGGCGGCGGAAGTAGCTCTTGCACCCAGCGCACGGGGTGATAGACCGCCGTCTGCGCATTGGCGAGGAAGGGGGCGCCGAGGCCTTGCCAGGGATTCCAGCGCGGCGCTTCGCCGTGGCGCTCTTCTTCGCGGAACTGGTGATCGAGCCAGGGCTCGAACTGCCCCGACGAGGCGTAGGGATCATGCACGACGCGGGGCACGCCGTGCTGCACCGGGTCGCCGCCCAGCGTGCCTGCGAGGGCGAAGGTCTGCGGACCGAAGGCGACGCGATGATGGAAGCTCGCGGCGAACAGCAGCGCGAGGCAAGCCAGTCCGAGGACTCGGGCTGCTGCGAGCGTTCGCGCGCGCGCGCTCATCGCTTCCAGCCGAGCTCGCGCAGGACGGCGTCGCTGGCGGCGAGCATGCGCTCCAGCCCGGCGAGCTCGTGATCGCCCATGTGGCCGATGCGGAAGGTGCGCGACTTCAGGTCGCCGTAGCCTTCGCTCAGCAGGAAGCCCTTCGCGCGCAGGCCTTTCACCCAAGCCGCGACGTCGAGTCCGCCGTTCTCACGGCAAGCCACCGTGGGCGAGAGGAACTCGGGTGCGGTGAACGACGGGAAGCCGCGCTCGTCGCAGTAGGCGCGCGTGCGCGCCGCGAGCGCGGCGTGACGAGCGTAGCGCGCGGCGCAGCCGCCGGATGCGGCGATACGCTCGAGCTGCACCTTCAGCGCGCTGAGCTGCGGCAGCGCGGGCGTGGTCGGCGTCTGGCTCTTCACGCCGTTCTTGGCGAGGTCGACGAGATCGAAGTAGTAGCCGCGGCCGGGCAGCTGCTGCGCCTTCTCGAGGAGGCGCTTGCTGACCGCGGCGAGTGCCAGGCCGGGCGGCAGCGCGAGCGCCTTCTGGGACCCGGTGAAGACGCCGTCCAGGCCCCAGTCGTCGAAGCGGATGGGCGTCGCCGCGGCCGAGGTCACCGCGTCGACGAGCAGCATCGCATCGGGCAAGCGGCGCTTCACGACGGCGGCGAGCTGCTCGAGCGGAGCGAGCGCGCCCGTCGAGGTCTCGTTGTGCACGAGCGCCACGGCATCGAAGTCGCGATCGCGATCGAGGAACGCCTCCAGCTCCTGCGGCGTCGCTGCGCGCCCCCAGGGGATCTCGAGCACGGCGTTCGCCTTCTCGCAAGCGTCGCTGATCAGCTTCCAGCGCTCGGCGAAGGCGCCGTTCACGATGTGCAGTGCGCGGCGCGCGATGCCGTTCCGCGTGAAGGCCTCCATGAAGCCCGTGGCCGAGTGCGTGCCGAAGAGCACGACGCCGCGCTCGCAGCCGAAGATCTCCCGGCAGCCCGGCACGAGCGCGTCGTAGAGCGCGCACATCTCCTTCGTGCGGTGGCCGATGGCAGGTGCTGCTGCCGCCGCCAGGACGGGGGCGGAGACTTCGGTGGGGCCGGGGATCCAGAGCTCGAGATGGGTCATGGGCGGGCAGAGGTTGGGATCGTGGCGACGAGCGCACGCTCCGCGGGGGTGAGCAGGAACGGCAGCGTCGCGCGCAGATCGTTCTCGCGCACGACGTGAGCGGCGGCGGACACCACGTTCGCGCGCGCCACCACGCCGGCGAACGCGATGAAGCGCCCGACCGCCGGAGCGCAGCGCAGATCGGTCGCGCCGTCGCCGACGAGCGCGATCGCGCGCGGCGCGCCGAAGCGCTCGAGGATGCGGGGCTTGCCATCGTCGCGCGTCAGCGCGGAGAGCTGGTCGTAACCGTCGTAGGTGCCGTCCTCGCGATGGAACAGCTCGACGGCGAAGACCTCTTCGCCGGCGATGCCGAGGTGGCGCGCGAGCACCATCACGGCGGGGCGAACACCGCCGGAGAGGATCGAGACGCGCTTGCCCAACCCCTGCAGCGCGCGGACGGTCTCGCGCGCGCCGGGAACGCAGGTGTCGACGTAGTGCCGACCCAGAGCGGCGATGCGCGCGGCGGTCGGCCGCGCGAGCTCGAGCCGCCGGCCGTAGACCTCTTCCAATCTCAGCTCGCCCGCCATCGCGCGCTCGGTGAGGCGCGCGATCTCCGCGCGATGCTCGTGCGCGAGCTCGTCGATGCCCTCGATCGCGCTCAGCGTCGAATCGCAGTCGAAGACGACGTGCGCGAAGGGCGGCGGCGCCTCGTGCTCTCGCGCGTTGCTCACGGAAAGACGGTGCTCACGGCTTGACGAGGAAGACCTGCTGGACGAAGTCGAGCGCGCGGATGCGCGCGAGCACTGCGTCGGGCACGGCCTCGTCGACATTCAGGATGCCGACCGCGCCGTCGTGACCGGCTTGGCCGAGCTGCAGGCGCGAGATGTTGATCCGGCCCTCCCCGAGGATCGTGCCGATCCGGCCGATCACGCCGGGGCGATCGCTGTGTCGCGTGATGAGCAGGTGACCCGAAGGATCGGCGTCGAGCGGCAGGTCGTCGAAGCGCACGAGGCGCGGTGTCCGCAGGAACACCGTGCCGGTGACGCGTGCGCTGGCGCCCTCTCGGCCGTGCGCGCGCACCTGCACGCTGTTCACGTAGTCGCGCACTTGCGGGTCCGCGTGCTCGAGAACGCGGAGCCCGCGCTCGCTGGCCAGCACCGGCGCATTCACGAAGTTCAGCGCGGTGGAGCGATGGGGCTCGAGCGCGCCGACCAGCACCGCGAGACGCAGCGCTTCGCGGTGGCGGCAGGGTTCGGGACCTTGCAGCTCGACCTCGAGTCGCTCGGTCGCTTCGCCGCCGAGGAGCTGCACGGCGATCGAGGCGAGGCGCCGCGCGAGCGCGAGGTAAGGGCCTACCTCGCGCAGCGCGTCGTGCGAGAGGCGCGGGGCGTTCACCGCGTGCGCGGCGACGCCCTCGCGCAGGAAGTCGACCACTTGCTGCGCTACCTGCAGGGCGACGCGCTGCTGCGCTTCCTCGGTCGACGCGCCGAGATGCGGCGTCAGGATCGCGTTCTCGAGCTCGCGCAGCGGATGGCCCGCGGGGAGCGGCTCCTCGGTGAATACGTCGAGCGCCGCGCCCCCGAGGTGGCCGCTGCGCAGCGCCTCCACGAGAGCCTGCTCGTCGACGATGCCGCCGCGCGCCGCGCAGATCAGCCGCGCGCCGCGCTTCATGCGCGCGAGTCGCGACGCATCGAAGAGCGAGCTCGTCTGCTCCGTCAGCGGCGTGTGGATCGTGATGAAGTCGGAGCGTGACACGAGCTCGTCGAGGTCGACGATCTGCACTCCATCGACGCCAGCGGCTCCGCCGGTGGCCGGCGCCAAGAACGGATCGTAGGCGATGACGCGCAGCTTCAAGCCCTGCGCGCGGTCGGCGACGACCTTGCCGATGCGCCCGAGCCCGACGACGCCGAGCACCTTGCCTTCGAGCTCGGTGCCCTGGAACTTCGTCTTCTCCCAGCGGCCGGCGCGAACCGAGCGATCCGCGGCGGGTACGTGGCGCGCGAGCGCGCAGATCAGGGTGATCGCGAGCTCGGCCGTCGTGACGGTGTTCCCTTCTGGCGCGTTGACCACGACGATGCCGGCGCGCGTCGCGGCCGCGACGTCGATGTTGTCGACCCCGACGCCGGCTCGGCCGACGAGGCGCAAGCGCGGCGCGGCGGCGATGACGGCGGCATCGACCTTCGTCTTCGAGCGCACGAGCAGCGCATCGACGTCGGCGAGCGCACGCAGCAGCGCCGCGCGATCGCCGTTGAAGATCTCTACCGCGAGACCTGCGGTCTCCAGGACCGCGCAGGCCTGATCATCGATACCGTCGCAGACGAGGACCCTGCTGGCGATGGTGGCAGGCGTTGCGGACGGAGGGGCCGCGGAGCCGGATGCGGACATGGGCCGTGTACTCGGACGAACGAGGCGGGGAGCGATCGTCGTCGGGCCCGCGACGGCGCAGCGCCTACACCGCGCCCTTGCGCAGGACCACGACCTTGATCGTGCGCATGATGATCGAAAGGTCGAAGAGGATCGAGAGGTTCTTGATGTAGTAGAGGTCGTACTGGAGCTTCTGGACGGCGTCCTCGACGGAGGAGCCGTAGGGATAGCAGATCTGCGCCCAGCCGGTGATGCCCGGCTTCACCGTCAGGCGCTGCTTGTAGTAGGGGATCGCCTCGGCGAGCTCGCGGACGAAGAAGGGGCGCTCGGGGCGCGGTCCGACGAACGACATGTCGCCGCGGAGGACGTTGAAGATCTGCGGGATCTCGTCGATCCGCGTGCGGCGGATGAACCTGCCGATACGGGTGACTCGCGAATCTCCGGTCCGCGCCCACACCGGCCCCGAAGCCAGCTCCGCATCGACGCGCATCGAGCGAAACTTGTAGAGCGTGAAGGGGCGTCCGTCCTTACCGCAGCGCTCCTGGCGGAAGAAGATCGGGCCGCGCGAATCGAGCTTCACCGCGATGGCGGTGATCAGCATCACGGGCAGCGCGAGCACGAAGCCCAACAGCGAGACGGCGAGGTCGAGGAAGCGCTTGCCGGCGAAGGTGAGCCGGCTGCGCTCGAAGCCGCGCGAGAAGATGAGGTAGGAGGGGCGCAGGCTCGAGACGGAGATCTTGCCCGTGATGCGCTCGTAGAGCTCCTCGCGCTCCTCGATCTTGACGCCGGCCATGCGGATCTTGAGCAGCTCACCGGTGGGCAAGTTCCCGCGGCGGTCCTCCATCGCGATCACGACGCGGTTCACCCGCAGCAGCATCGCCATGTCGTAGAGCTCGCCCACATCGGCGAAGACGGCCGGGAGCACGGCGGTTCCGGGCGCGGAGGCCGCGGATCCGTCGAACGGGACGTAGGGCGGCGCGGGATAGACCAGCGAGAGGAACTCGTAGCCCGAGTCCGGGCGATCCATCAGGGCCTGCGCGATCTCCTGCGCTTGCGCTCCGCCGCCGAGGATCAGCAGGCGCTCGCCGAACTTCCAGCGCACGACGAGCCAGTGGAAGAGCCAGCGATAGGGCCAGAGCAGCGCGAAGCCCGCGGCGATCGAGAGGATCACGCGCTCGGTGAGGCTCCAGGTGCCGCTCACGGGCGCGAAGCCGAGCAGCACTTCCCAGCCCAGCAAGCGCAGGACACCGATGAGTCCGGCGAGCGAGATCAGCGACGCGCCGCACGCGACGGCGAGCTTCCACGAGCGCTCGCGCGGATTCGTGGAGACGCGCCACTCGTAGAGCTCGTTGAAGCCCATCGCGACCTGGCAGAGCAGGGCGATGAAGAGCGAGCTCGTCGCGGCGCTGCGCAGATCTCCCGCATGACGTGGATCGGCCTCGGCGAACAAGAGGTGCGCCGAGGTGCCGATCATCACCGCCGTGGCCAGCAGGATGGTCTCGGAGACCACCAGCAGGATCATGCGGTAGGAGATGTAGTAGCGGAAGATCCGGATCATGCGGGGTCTTGCGCGGCGGCGCGCGGACCATGCCGAGGGGACTATCGGCGCTCGGGACGCCTAGCTTCTGCCTGCGATGGGATCCGGCCACGACGGCCGAGGAGCTCGAAGGGCCTACCTCGGCTCACGCGTAGCTCGAGGACTCCATCGGTCCGCGCGAGCACGGCGGCGAGGTCGACCCTCAAGAGGGGGCCGCGAGCGCCGTCGCGCAGCCTCCGAGGTCGCGCGCGAGGATGGGAGAGGAGCGCGCGCTCGACCCGGGCGAGCTGCGCGGCCCGCGTCTCCGCGATGGGATCGTCGAGCGCGTCTCGACGGCGCGCGCGCCGCGTCTTCACCTCGACCGCGGCGAGCTCGCGGCGCTGGCCGCGAGCGGTGCGCTCGACGACGAGGTCGACTTCGCCGCAAGCAGAGCGCCAACGCCGCGCGAGGATCCGGTACCCCTCCGCGCGGTAGTGCGCCGCGGCGAGCTCTTCGCCGCGGCGGCCGAGCTCGTGGCGCGGGTCGCCGTTCGCTGAGCTCGAGCGCTCCGCGCCGCGGAGCCAGGAGAGAAGCCGCTTCATCGTCGCCTCGCCGGGAACGTAGGCCCGCTCGACGCGCGACGAGCTCCGCGGTCACTCCGCCTCGGCGTCGCTCTCCTTTTCCTTCGAGCCGCTCTCGCGCGGGAGGATCGTCGCGATCGAGCTGCGCGCGATGCGCAGGGTGGTGCCGCGCTTCTCGTCGACGCGGATCACGATCTGATCGCCGCGCAGCATCACGACGGTTCCGAAGATCCCGCCGAGCGTCATCACCTCGTCCTTCTCCTTCAGCTGGGAGAGGCGCTGCTCGTGCTGCTTGCGCTTGCGGCGCTCCGGTCCGAGCAAGAAGAGCCAGAGCAGCAGGAACATCCCGCCGAAGAGGATGAGCGTGCTCATCAGGTCGCCGCCGGCGGGCTGCGCCGGCTGCGCCGGTGAAGTCGTCGGATCGCCGGTGGTGGGGGTGCCGCCGTTCGGCGCCGGGGCGGGAGCGCCGGGGCCGGGATTCGTCTGGGTGGCTTCGCCCTGGGGGCTCGCGAGCTCGAGCCAGTGGGGTAGGAACATGGGATGCTGGTCCCGCGGAGCGGGCTCTCATCGAAAAAAGGGGCCGGGGAGTCTAGGGAGCCCGCGCCGCGCGGCAAGCGCTTTCGTCGGGCGGCCGCACTCCTAGCTACCGCGGCGAGCCGCTAGACTCGGCTCTTCGGCGCCTCATCCGTCTCCTCCTCGCCCTCGAGAGCCCCTTGGCCACCGTGCTCGTCGCCATGTCCGGCGGCGTCGATTCCAGCGTCGCTGCCGCGCTCCTCAAGCGCGCTGGCCATTCCGTGGTCGGCGTCTTCATGCGGAACGGTGTGAAGCCCGCCGTTCCGGCTCCGGCGCCTGCCGCAGCGGCCGCGGGAGCGGCCTGCGCGCCGGCGGCGCCGCGGCGCCTGAAGCAGGGCTGCTGCGGGATCGACGACGCCCGCGACGCGCGCCTCGTCGCGGCGTCCCTCGACGTCCCGTTTCAGGTCTTCGACCTCGAGCCCGAGTTCGGCAAGCTGATCGACTACTTCGCGCGCGAGTATTCGCTCGGGCGAACGCCGAACCCCTGCGCCGTCTGCAATCGGGACCTCAAGTTCGGCCGTCTCCTGCAGCTCGCCGACGAGCTGGGGATCGAGCGCGTCGCGACGGGGCACTACGTCCAGATCGAGCGCGATCCGCGCGGGCGGGTCGCGCTGCGGCGCGGGCGCGATGAGCAGAAGGACCAGTCTTACGTGCTGTTCCCGGTCGCGGAGCGCGCTCTCGAGCGCTGCGAGTTCCCGGTCGGGCATCTGCCGAAGAGCGAGGTGCGCGCGCTGGCGCGCGAGCTCGGGCTACGCACGCAGGACAAGCCCGATTCGCAGGAGATCTGCTTCGTGCCGAGCGGCGACTACCGCGATGTGCTGCGCTATCGTGGGGCGGTGCTGCGTCCCGGGCGCTTCGTCGATCGGCGCGGTCGGGACTGGGGCCCGCACGACGGCATCGAGCTCTTCACGATCGGACAGCGCCGCGGCCTCGGGCTCGCGGCAGGCGAGCCGCTCTATGTGCTCGAGATACGCCCCGCGACGGGCGAGGTCGTGATCGGGACGCGACAGGAACTCGGCGCGGCGGGCTTCGTCCTGCGCGACGCCAACTGGATCGGGATCGATCCACCGGGCGAGAACGAGGAGCTGACCTGCTCCGTGCAGATCCGCTCGCGAGGCAGCGCGGCTCCGGCGCGCGTGCGCTCGTGCGCCTCCGGAAGCTTCGAGGTGCGCTTCGAAGAAGAGCAGCTCGCGGTGACCCCCGGGCAAGGTGCCGTGCTCTACGACGGGGACCGCTGCTTGGGCGGTGGTTGGATCGACGTCCCGGCGCGGAGCGGGGGGGCGTGAGGCTCCCGTGGGTCGTGAGGCTCCATGGCGGCGCGGCCTAGACCTCGCGGGCGGCGGCGCATCGGAGCGGCGGGCACGGATCGCGCCAGCGAGCGCTGCTCGAGCGGGGGCCATGCGTCGCGCGAGCGGGTGAGTCGATACCGCGCGAATCGATACCTAGCGAATCGATGCCGTGAAGATCGATACCGCGCGGATCGATACCGTGCGGATCGATACCGTGCGCTGAAGCGGAAGCTCCGCGGAGCCGCCGTTCGTCCCGCTGGTAGCGGCGAAGGGCGGCTCCGCGTCGAAGGCTCAGCCTTCGAGGCGCTTCTTCAGGCTCGTGCCGGCCTTGAAGCTCACGTTCTTGGAGGCCTTGATCTCCACGGGTTCGTTGGTGCGTGGGTTGCGGCCCATGCGGGCCGGGCGCGCCTTGACCGTGAAGGTGCCGAAGCCGACGATTTGGACCGAGCCGTCGTTCGCGACGCCGTTTTCCAGCGCGTCGAGGACGCTCTGGAGCGCCTTCTCAGCGGCCGAGCGCGGGACGCTCGGGCCGAGGATGCGGTGCACTTCGTCGATCAGCTGCGTCTTGTTCACTTTCCCTCCGATGCGGGACGAGGAGGCGAGCCGACGGTGCGGATCGCCAGCGGGCCAGCGGCTTGGAACCGAAAGGGCGACATTCTAGGTCAGGCGAAAAGCGCTCCGCAACGAGCGAACCCGACGGGCTTGCTCGGGGGGAGGCTGGGGTGCGAGGCCGGATGAGGAACTGGGCGCGCCGTTTGGCGGACGCGGCACCGGCCTTCGCCTTGCTGGCGGCAGCCGCGCTGCCCCGCGCGTCGGCGGATCCCGGCGTCGTGCTCTACCTCGTGGACCAGTCGGCCTCGATGGGAGTCGAGCCGGGATCGCTCGCTCGGGCGCAGCGCTGGCTCCTCGAGGCCGAATGCGCTCGACGCTCTGCTGGAGAGCGCGCGTGCGTCGCGGTGTTCGGGCAGGGGGTCGAGCTCTTGCTCGCGCCCACGGACCGCTCGTCGATCGACTTCGACGCTCTCGAGCGCGCGCTCGCTGAGCCTCGACCCCAGCTCGCGAGCGACACGCGTCTCGACGCGCGCGTGGAGGGATTGGTCGCGCATCTCGCGCGAGATTTCCGCATCTGCGAGGTGCGCGTGATCGGCGACGGCGAGCTCGGTGCGCCGGCGAAGCTCTCCGCCGAAGGTCCGCCGTGGACGTGGAGCGAGCTTCGCGGTCCTGAGCTCGACGACGCCGCCGTGGAGCTCGAGGGGTTCCCCGAGGTCGTGGCCCCGGAGGCCGCCTTTCGCATCGAGGTTCGCTACGCTCGTCGCGGTGCTCTCGTGCGCCTGCCCCTCGTGCTCGAGCTGCTCCAGGACGGCGCGAGCATCGCGCGGCGCACGATCCCACCCGAAGCGCCCGCGCGAGGAGAGCTCTCCTTCGAGCTCCGCGCTCCGCTGCACGGAGCGACGCTGGTGGAGGTGCGACGCGCCGGCGCGAGCGACGGCGCCATGGTCAACGATCGCTCGGCGCGCACGATCGCTGTCGAAGGCACTCCGCGGCTGGTCTGCGTCGGCGAGCTCGCGTGGCTCGGCGATGGTGGACGCCTGGCCGTGCAGCGCGTGTCGCCGGATGGATTGGCCGCGGCTCTTCCGACGTGTGACGTGGTCTGGATCGAGGATCGCGACGTCGCGGAGCTCCCCGCTGCCGCGTTGGCGCGTTTCGTCGAGGAAGGTGGCGGGCTGGTCATCTCGGGACTCGAGCAGCACCTCGAGAGCGGCGGCTACGATCGCGCCCCGTGGCGCGAGCTGCTGCCTGTCGATGCTGCTCTGGATGGCGGCATCGAAGAGGTCGCCGTGCTCCTCGACGCTTCGGGCTCCATGGACGGCCTGCGCTTCGCGGAAGCGCTCCTCGGCCTCGATGGGCTCCGCGATCGCTGGGGCGAAGCGCTGCGAGTGCGCGCGAGCTGCTTCGCGACCGAGCTCGAGGGCTGGCGCGAGCTGAAGGAGCGCGGCGCGGTGGAGGCCCGGTCCGCGGCGCAGGTCTTCGGCGCCGTGCAGCCTCGCGGAGCAACCTACCTCGCACGCGCGCTGCGAGCCGCCTTCGAGGACGGCAGCCGCGCCAAGCGCGCGGTGTTCGTGCTCACCGACGGACGGGAAGAGGACCCCGCGATCGCCGATCCGCTGGAGTCCGCGCGGGGGCTGGCCGCGCGCGCCGAGAGCTCGGGGATCCGCGTGTACGCCCTGGCGATCGGCGCGGGCGCTGAGCTGCCTTGGCTGGAGGCTCTGGTGGGAGACGGGCGGCTCGGCGCCGTGCGGCGCGTCGATGGCGCGGACGCCATCGCGGCTGCGCTCCGCGCTGGCGCGACCGCCGATCGCGTCGTCCGCACACCCACGCGCGCCGTCGGGGGAGAGCCGCTGCCGAGCTTTCCTAGGGAGCTGCCGGTCATCGCCGCACATCGCCTGGCGCGGCTTCGAGCCGGCGCCGCGGCACCCTTCCTGACTCCGGCGGGGCACCCTCTCGTCGCGCTTCGCGCAGCGGCGGCCGGGCGGGTGGCTTGGGTGGCGACAGCGATCGGCGCGGAGCGACCGACGTCGGGGATCGCGGAGCTCGCGGAGTCGCTCGCGCGGTGGTGCGCCGGGGACGCGCTCGCCGCGCGTTGGGAGATCGGCAGCGGGGCCGAGCCCCGCGTGCGCCTGCGCCGCTCGACGGCCGCGGGCGAGGAAACGAGAGGCGCATTGTCGGGCGTGCTCGAGAGCTCGGAGGGCGGTGCGCGCCCTCTGGAGCTGCTGCGCACGGGGCCGCGCAGCTACGAGGCCGTCGTCCGGGCCCCTCGCGGCGGAACGCTCATCGTCCCAGGCGGACCGCGGCGCAGCTTGCCCGACCCGCTCGCTGCCGAGCTTTCGCCCTTCGCGCCGCGCTGGAGCTTTCGCGGATCGGCCGGACGAGCCGCCACCGACCGCGGAGCGGAGACGCATCTGCCGCCGTCGCTCTGGATCGGCGCTGGGCTGGTGCTGCTGATCGGCGTCGCCTTCCGGTGGGGGCGCAGTTCAAGTCGGCGCCATTCCTGACCGAAGGGCCGCGGGCGAGATCGTATCTCGCCTGCCGCTTTGACGAGGAACCCGACATGCTGCGCCAAGTTCCGCTCTCACGCTTCGTTCTGCTGCTCCCGCTGCTGCTCGCCGCCTGCGTGACCGAGGGCGAGGAGGACTTCACTCCGCAGAGTGAGTTCCTGCAGCCGTCGATGCTCACGAAGGAGCAGATCGCTCGACGGATCGCCGATCTGCCCTACCTGGGGGGCTCGGAGCTGATCGACGCGCTGTATTGGCTGGGCCAGCGCGGAGAGACCGCCTACGAACCGCTGATCGAGCAGCTCGCGAGCCCCACGCCCAAGATGCGCGCGCTCGCGCTGAACATCCTCTGCCTGAACAAGGATCGCCGCGTCCTGCCGTACATCGAGCCGCTGGCCAACGATCCCGATCAGAGCGTGCGCTACGAGGCGGCGCGCGGGATGGCGCGCCTCGGCGACCTCAGCCACGTCGAGATCCTCGTCTCTGGTCTCGAGGACGACAGCCGTTACGTCCGAGCTCTCTGCGCGCGGTTCTTGAAGGAGCAGACGCGCGACGACTTCGGCTACGAGCCGGATGCGCCGGCGCCGGAGCGCAGCGTCGCGGTCGCCCGCTGGCGCGATTGGGCGCAGAGCCTTCCCCGGGACTGATTCCGAGCGTCCGACCTCGTTCGGAACAGGCGATCGCGGGCCGGCGTTGTGCGGGCGCGCGATCGCCTGGCATGCTTTGTCCGCGGCGCCATGGGACGGCGACGCGCGAGCCCCATGGTCGATGGAGGGGTGAGCTTGAGCTCCGAGCAGGTGAAGTTCTGCCGCCTCTGCGATGCGGTCCTGCCGTTCCAGGCGGACTTCTGCGCGAGCTGCGGTTCGTACGAAGGCAGCGTGCGCTTGCTCGAGGACCGCATCGACATGCCGCGCCGATCGCGGATCGATACGGCCTTGGCGTGGGCCTCGCACGCGCTGCTGTTCTTGGCCGCCGCGGCGCTGTGCTGGGTGGCCTGGCGCATGCGCTGACGCGCGTACGTCGAGAGCTTCGGCGGGGAAACAGCGGCGCGGCGATTCGAACCGCACGACGTGGCGTGGCCAGGCGCTCGGCTCAGCGGCCGCCAGGCGCTCGGTTCAGGAGCCGCCGATGGCTCGCCGTACGACTTCGAAGCGCGGATCGCCACGCAGGGCGTCCAGGTCGCGATCGCGCTCCAGGTGCGCGAGGTCGTCGTAGCCGAGCTCCGCAGCGCGCAGCAAGGCCCGGAACGCTTCGTCGGCGTCGCCGATCAAGGCGAGGGAGCAGGCGAGGTTGTAGTGGATCTCGGGCTCGTCCGGCAGGAGCTGCGAGAGCTTCTGGTCCACGGCGAGGCCTTCTCGGAGGCGTCCCGCGGAAGTCAGCTCGCTCGCGAGCTCCCGCAGCGCTTCCAAGTTCTCGGGGTGACGAGCGACCTCACCCTCGAGGATCTCGAGACTGAAGTCCTGTCCGATCGAGCGCAGGCGTTGGCTGAGCTGATTGGGCATGCGTCCCTCAAGGTGGTCTGCGGAACTCCGCGGGTCCGCACCGCGAGGGCGACCCGAGGGGTCACCCCCGTGTAGTACGGCTCGGGGCTGCTCCGTATAAGGTGGGTCGCCGAGCGCTCGAGTCAAGGTCCGACCTGCGCGCCCGGCCTCCTACCATCGGCCGCCGGCCGGGGACTCCTGCGCGATGAAGATCTTCTTCTGCGACGTCTGCAACGAAAGCATCCCCGTCAAGCTGGTGCAAGAGGGGCAGATCAGCACCGTGAAGGGCAAGATGATCTGCCCCAAGTGTCTGCCGGTGGCAAAGCCCGCCTGGGAGGGGCCCGCCTCGGAGGGGGCAGATCCCGTCGCGCCGGCGCCCCTCGTCGTGGGCAGCGCGCCGCCGCGACCCTCCTCGTCGCGCGGCGGATTCCTCCTGGGGATGTTGGGCTGCGCCCTCGGCGCAGCCGCCCTCGCCGGCTTCGTCTTCTTGCGCCAGGAGGCCGAAGAGGACCGGCGCGAGCTCCACGAGAGCACGAAGGGCCTCTCGGCCCTGATCCAAGCCCTGGCGGATTCGGAGCAGCGCGCCGGAGATCGTCGCGCGGAAGAAGAGCGGCGCTTCGGAGGGCTGGAGACCGAGCTCGAGAAGTCCCGCCGAGCCCTGGACGCGATCCAGGAGCTGCGCCGCGAGCTCGACGCCGAGACCAAGCGCTGGGAAGGCCGCAAGCTCGAGCTGGAGGCTGGCTTCGCCAAAGCGCTCGGTCAAGGTCTGGAGCCGCTGCGCTCGCAGGCCGTTCGCGTCGAGGCCTCGGTCGCCAAGGCCTCGTCCGAAGCCCAAGGCCTGCGCAATGAGCTGGCGCGCCTGGCGGGACGCGTCGACATGCTCTCCGGCCGCGCGGGTGAGAGTGGCCCTGTCGCCGCTCCCGCGCCCGAGGGCTCTGGCGCCGCCGAGGCGGTCGCCCTGAAGGATCTTCCCCCGGCCGTCTCGAAGCAGGTCGAGCTGCTGAAGGAAGCCGATGCCACCAAGGTCTGGGCCGCCCTCTCCGAGCTCGGGAACATGCCCGATCCCCGCGTCATCCCCTATGTGATCCCGACGCTGAGCCACGGAGATCCCTTCGTGCGCCACCAGGCGATGACGCTTCTCGGGGATCTCAACGCCAAGGAAGCCGTGGAGAAGCTCATCCAGGCCCTCGGCGACGAAGAGTCTTGGGTGCGCGAAGGCGCCTATACCGCGCTGCGGAAGATCACGCGGCAGAACCTGCGCTTCGACACGCATGCCTCGCGCGAGCAGCGCGCGGAGGCGAAGGCCGCTTGGGAGAAGTGGTGGTCGGCGAATCGCGACAAGGTGCTGGGCACTTGAACTCGTGCTAAGGTGCCGCGCTCCTTTCTCCTCCGCACTACTCCCAGAGATTGCTCGCACTCCCTTGAGCCACGCCCACGCGCGCCCTCGTGAGTTCCATCGCACCAAGATCGTCGCGACGCTCGGCCCGGCTTCCGCCGACGAGAGCCTGATCGAGCGTCTGCTGCTCGCGGGAGTCGACGTTTTCCGGCTCAACTTCTCCCACGGGGACCACGCGTCTCACGGCGCGGTCGTCGCGCGCATCGCCAAGCTGCGCGACAACCTGCGCCGGCCGGCGGCGATCCTCGCCGACCTGCGCGGCCCGCGCATCCGCATCGGCAACCTCGGCGAGCGTTCGCCGATCCACATTCGTCGCGGCGAGACCGTCGTGCTTTCGTGCGAGGAGACCGTCGACGAGTCGCGCATCCCGGTGAGTTACCCGGCCTTCTCGCGCGACGTGAGCCCCGAGGATCGCGTGCTGATCGCCGACGGAGCCCTCGAGCTCAAGGCGAAGTCGATCCGCGGCAAGGACGTCGAGTGCGAAGTCGTGTACGGCGGGATGCTGACCTCGTACAAGGGCATCAACCTGCCGGGCTCGCGCGTCTCGGCGCCGGCGCTCGGAGAGAAGGATCTCGCCGACCTCGCCTTCGCGGCGAAGATGGGCGTCGACTACATCGCCCTCTCCTTCGTGCGCAGCGTCGATGACGTACGCATGGCGCGCCGCGCCATGTCGCATCTGGGCAGTCGCGCGCACCTCTGCGCGAAGATCGAGCGCCCCGAGGCGCTCGCCAACCTGGACGCGATCCTGGCCGAGGTCGATGCCGTGATGGTCGCGCGAGGTGACCTCGGCGTCGAAGTCGGCGTCGAGAACATCCCGGTGCTGCAGAAGCGCATCATCGCGAAGGCGATGGAGGCGCGCGTCCCGGTGATCACCGCCACGCAGATGATGGAGTCGATGATCGAGAACCCGCGCCCGACCCGCGCGGAAGCCAGCGATGTCGCGAACGCGATCCTCGACGGCACCGACGCCGTCATGCTCTCGGGCGAGACCGCGGCGGGGCGTTTCCCGGTCGAGTGTGTGGAAGTGATGCAGAAGATCGCCGTGCGCGCCGAGGAGGAGCTCTTCCGACGCGCGATCGAACGCCGGCGACGCCGCGGCAATCGAGCTGAGCATGTGCCCGCGGCGGTCGAGGAAGCAACCGTCGGAGCTGCGGCGCACTGCGCCGAGGATCTCGATGCCGCGGCCGTAGCGATCTTCACCGACTCGGGTCGCACGGCGCGCTTGCTCTCCTCGCGCCGCCTGCGCATCCCGATCTATGCCTTCACGCACTTCCCCGAGACGTGGCGGCGCATGGCGCTCTATCACGGCATCGAGCCGGTGCTCACGGACGGCGCGAAGAGCGTCGAAGAGATGGTCGAGACGGCCGAGGGCGTCCTGCGCGCTCGCGGCGCTCTGCACATGGGCGAGCGCATCGTGCTCGTCTCGGGCGCCACGAACGTATCGGGCGCTACGAACTCCGTGCGCATCCACACGGTCGGCGTGATCGGGGACGCCTGATCCCGAGCTCGCCGACTCCGCGGGAGCCGTAGGCGCTCTACCCCGAGCCCGGTGGGGGGGCGGTGGCAGCCGTAGCCGATCTCGTCGCCCTGCGCCCGTAGAGCGCTCCAAGCCCCGAGCTCGATGACCAGGCTCGCGAGGGAATAGAGGCTCGCGTCTTCCTTCGCGAGGTGAGCGCGGAGTGCCTCGATGAGGGGCACGGCCGCGGCGCGCGGCTCCGCCCCAGCGCGCGGCGTGTGCTTCGCGCTCGCGGCGTGCTCCACGGCGGTCCCGCGGATCCGCTCTTTCGCTCGTCGGAGCGCGACGTGCTCGGCTTCCATGACCGTGGGAGGCCCTTCGATCACGCGCTCGCGGAGCGCCGAGAAGAGCACGCGTTCCTCGCGCAGGTGGTGAGGCTCGATGCGCGGTAGGAAGGCGCTCCGCTCGTCGCAGGCACGCAGCTCGTCAACGGTGGGGTACGGCACGGCGAGAGCTCGCTCCTGCCTCGAGAGCTCGCAGAGGACGTGCGTGTGCTCGTCCGACAGGAGCGCGAGCGGATGCGCATCCACGTCGAGCTCCTCGTCGCTGCGGACCCAGGGGGACCGCCTCGCCATGGATGGCGAGCATGGTCGCTGCGGAGATTGTGCCCTGAGCGCGATCAGGGCTCGCCCGAGAGCTCCTCGATGGCCGCGATGTCGAGGAGTTCGATCTCCTCTTCCTGCACGACCGCCCACGCCTGGTCTCTCCAGCGCTTGAGGACGCGGGAGAGCGTCTCCGGCGTCATCGCGAGCTGTGCGGCGAGGTCTTTCTTCGCCACGGGCAGCCGCACGCGGAAGGTCCCGGCGCGCCCCTCTGCGGGGAGCCGCAGGATGAAGCGGGCGAGGCGCTGTCCGGCGTCGGGAAGGCTCAGCATCTCGACGCGATCCACGAGCTCGTGAAGGCGTCGGCAGAGAGCGGCCAGGACGCTGTGCATCGCGGAGGGATCGCGATCGAGTAGCTCGAGAAAGCGCGCCCCGTCCACTCGCGCGAGTCTCGCGCCACGAGCCCCCGCACGTGCATTCACCGGAAACGAGCCGTAGAGGAACACCGCCGCTTCGGCGATGGTCCGGCCCGCGCCCGAATCGTGAACGATCTGCTCGCGGCCGTCGGCGCTCGATCGGTAGAGCACGATGGAGCCAGCGAGTACTCCGTAGAGCGCGGTCGCGGGCTCACCGGCTCGAAACAGAGACTCGTTGGCGGCGAGCTCTAGAGCATGCGCGCTCGTGCCGAGCTCGAGCAGCAGCTCTTCGCGCAAGGGCTTCAGGAGCGGGAAGGTCCGCAGCTCCGCCGGGGAGAGTGGGGTGGATCTCACGAGCATTCGCCTGGGTCGAGAGCCGAGCGCGGATCCGAATCCGTTGGGAAACGAGAGCCGGCGCCTCTTCTCTCGCGAATCGAACGTCCGAGCAAGCCTCGGATCGTCCGACGAGCGAGAGAAGGGGCGCCGGAACTCTGCGGCGCTGCGAGGAACAGGCCGACGATCAGAACACGCGGACCTCGGCGACCTCGCCCAGGATGAGGGTCAGCGTCGTCACATCCACCTGGAACGCCTGCACTCCGATCGTGAGGCCTTCCAGGATCGCCAGATTCGGGATCCCGAAGGGGATTTCGGCGAGGCCGTTGGCATCGGGAGTCGCGAGGCCACCGCCCAACGGGAGCGTGATGAAGTTCGAGATGTCGACGCCGAGCGTGCACGGCGGGATCGGGATCTGGAACGGCAGTACGGGACCGATGAAGATCCCGGCGAGCGGGCCCTGGCCCGTGAGGCAGCCCTCGACGACGAACTCGAAGCGCTGGTTCCCGTAGAACGGCGTGCCCTGCGTTCCGTCCTCGTTCTTGTCGCGCGAGAAATCGATCGTGAGGTATTGGCCGTTGCTCGACGTGCAGGAGGCCGGGGTCACGGTGACGAGGCCCGAGCGTGAGTAGAAGTTGGAGCGGAAGCCGCCGAGCTCGGCGCGCGAGACGAGCTCGAGACCGCGATTGAAGTGACCGGTGGGGTCGATGGCTACGCGCACCGCTTCGTCGGGCGTCGTGAGCGCGGTGCCATCGCCATCGATGTCGCGGTAGCGCCAGTTCGCGAGGTCCACGAAGGTGAAGCCCGTCGTCGGGATCGGGCCGCCGTTCGGGCTCGCGACGTACACGCAGACCTCGCGGTTCGACACGTTCCCGTCGCCGTCGAAGTCGAGGCCGATGACATCGAGACCGGATTGGTTCACCGGCGGCGCGCCGAGCGGGTCGTTGACCTGATTGCCGCGCACGAAGAGCGTGATCTCGCCCGCGTCGTTCACGTCGCCGTCGCCGTTCTGGTCATCGCACCGGAAGATCGAGCCGCGCGTGATGGCGGTGATCTCGTCCGTGCCGACGAAGACGAGCTCCCTGCCGCCGCTGCCCAAGCCGCTGATCGACTCGATCAGGTTCATCGAGAAGCGGAAGCCGGTGAAGGAGGGAAAGTTCAGCGCGGCATTGGTGAAGTCCGCGCTTTGCGTCAGGGCGCTAGCGGTGTTGTAGGTGAGCCAGTTCGTGACCTCGCCCGTCTGCGCGATCCCGTCGTTACTGCTGTCGACCCAGCGGAAGATGGTGCCGGCGGAGCTGGAGTTCAGGTACACCGCGCCGGTGCTGTCGCAGTGCAGGCCTTCGAATTCGCTGTGGTCGATGTTCTGCGTCTCGACGACGACGACGCCGCTCGTACCCGTCCACGACGCGACGAACTCGCCCGCGCCGATCACGCCGTCTGCGTTCGTGTCGCTGAGGCGGTAGAGGCCAACATTCGTCTGGCTCGCGGTGGTTCCCGTCTTGTCCGAGATCCAGTAGCTGCGGTTCACCGCCGAGGGGTCCAGCGTGACGCCGTCGGGCGAGTAGTTCTCGTTGTTGACCAGCGCCTTCGGATCGAAGTAGGTCGCGAACTCCGCGTTGCTGATGCGCCCGTCGTTGTTCGCGTCGCGCAGCACGATCACCGTGTCGAACGAGTCGCTGGTGGAGAGCAGCGCGGGACCGCCTCCCGGGAAGCTCGGGACGAAGGCCATGTCCTGAAGGAAGTTGGTCTGCGTCGTGAAGTTGCACGATCCGGAGCAGGTGTTCACGACGCGATTGTCCGTCGCCCAGGCGACATCGCGCGTGGCCGATCCGGGCTGGTAGACGCCGGGGCCGGCGGAGCAGGCGTTGACGTCCTGCTGCACTTCGTTCGGGAAATCGAGGCGGTCAGGCGTCCCCGCGACGGCCTCGATCTCGAGGTCGCCGTAGCGGCCGTCGCCATCGAGGTCGAGCGAGCGCTGGATCTGCAGGTGGTTCGAGGCCGAAGCCGCCGGATTGCAGAACGCGCCCGCGAGCTGCACGTAGTCGGGGAACGAGGAGTGCACCTTGCCGGCCGTGCATTGCAACAGCAGCTCGCGCGTCAGTACGGTCGAGCCGCTGGTGAAGGACACGAGGAAGCTCTCGGGCGGGCACTGCGGAAGCGTGCCTCCGAAGGTCACCACGGCGCGAGCGAACCCGCGCGAGTCGGTGGCCACGAGAGCGGGTGCGCTGGCGAGGATGCGATTTCCTCCACCGATGCTGAGGGTGAATTGCGTCTGCGGCGGAGCCGCTTCGAGCGCGAACGAGACCAGGAGCCGACCGTTCGGCAGGTCGAGCGAGCGCGAGGTCAGACGTTGAGCGTGGCTCTCGGCAGCGCAGAGGCCGACGGCCAGCGCCGCGGCGGCCATGGGGAAGCGATGCATGGGGATTCTCCGGAGTCGTGTCGGTGCCGCGATCGGAGCTGCGGAGGGCCGAGGCATGGCCGAGCGACCGCTGGGCTCCCGGAACCGCGGGCGCGAAAGAGTCTGGTCGACGCCGACTCCCGCGCCTAGGTGGCGCGCTGACTTTCACGCCGCATTCACCCAGCGTTGGCGAGCTCCGGCAGTTCTGCGCTTGACGAAGGCTCGGCCGTTCGGTGGAATCCCCCGCCCTTTTCCCGGCTGGGGAGTTCAGTCAACGTGAAGGTCAACATCCGGCGCTCGAAGTCGAAGCGCGATAAGAAGGTCGGTTTCCGCACGCGCTCTAAAACCGTGGGCGGCCGCAAGATCATCCGCAGGAAGCGCCAGAAGAGCGGCAAGTTCCGCGTAGGCTAGGAGCGCGCCTCCCGGCCTCTCGTCGGGAAGCCGCGCTCCTTCCTTCTTCTGGCGGTCTGCTGTCTCATGCCATGGGGGCAGCGGCGCTTTCCGTCCTGCGAACTATTCGCGGCGTTGTCGCCGCTATCGCTATCCTCGCGAGTCGGGGCGAGGCGCAGACTCCTCACGCTCTCACTGTGGAGCGCGCCGCTGAGCTTCTGTCCGCCTGGTCGAGTGCAGCGACTTCGGCCGCGCGCGAGTCTGCGCTGCACGAGCTGATGGGTGGGCTGGATACGCCGCATCTCGCCGTCCTGCTCGAGCGCTGGCCGACCTTGCCCTTGCAGGACGGCTCCGAAGCGCTCTTCTGGCGACGGCTGGTCGGCTCTCGTCCCGACCTCGTCGCTTGGATTCACGAAGCGTGGCTCGTTCGGCGAATCGCTTCGGCGCGCGAAGGCGCGATCGCGCTGGTCTCCGCGGCGCTCGAAGGCGGCACGCAGCTCCAGGAGGATCTGCGGCCATTGATCGCGCTCTTCCCGGCCGAGCTCTGGGCGCGTGAGCCTTCGGGGTCTCTGCAAGAGCTCGCGCGGGATCTCGCCTTCCTCGGGGGCGCCAAGGTCCCGCTGCTCATCGATCCCTCGGCCGCCGCGCTCGCGAGCGAGCCGCGTGCCTCGATCTCCGCTTCGGCGCCACGAGGCCTGCGTGGAGATCAGCTGCTCCGCGAAGCTGCGGCCCTGCGTTCGCTGGGAGTCTGGACCTATCCGGGAGCGCTCTGGATCACGGCGATCGCCGAGGAGCGTCGCCCCGCGCCGGTCGATCTCGCCGAGCGCTTGCTCGCTGCGGCAGAATCCGACGAGCTCGAGATCCGCCGGGCCGCCTTCGAAGCTCTGGGGGCCTTGGGAGTTCCTGGCTGGTACGCGTGGTGCGAGGAGCGCGCGCTGCAGCCGGGAGCGGATCCCGCGCTCGAGGGAAGCTTGTTCGGTGCCGGGCCGCGAGGCCTCGAGCCAGCGATCGAGCCGCGGCTGCTCGACGCCTACCTTCCCTCCGGGCTCACGCGATCGGCCAACCTCCGCGCGCGCTTTCGTTCGCTCTGGCGCCGCTGCCTGCAAGCGCCTTTGTCCGCCCCGATGCTCGAGCGTCTGGCAGCGCTGTCCGAAGAGCGTACGGTGCGCGGCGAGCTGGCCTGGCGTCTGCAGGCCTGGCGCCGTCCGGAGATCGAGGTCGAACGGCTGCGCGAGATCCTGCGCGAAGGCGCTTCGGACGATGCGGTCTTCGCCTGGCGCGGCTTGCTGCGGGCCGGTAGCTCCGCGCCGAATGCCGAGCTCGTCGAGGCCCTGCGTCGGCATCCAGGGGATGCCCGCCTCCACGAGCTCTTGCTCGCCACCCTCGAAGCGCGAGGCTTGCCTGCACCGGTCGATCGCGAAGACTTCTCGAGCCTCCGAGCAGCGGTAGAGGCTGCACCCGAGCTTCGCGATCTCACCCTCGAGCTGGATCTGCGCTCCAACGAACCGGAGCGCGTGACGCGGGCCCTCAACGCACTGCTCGCGCTCCCGGCGCAGGATCCCCGGGCGATCTCGGTCGCAGCGCGCCTCGCCGCGAGCTTTGCGCGGATGGATCCGGAGCGAAGGATCCAGGGTGGACCGCGAGCCCTCGTCTTCCGCAGGCTGGAGGGCATCCGCGCAGCTGGAGCGGGGCAGAAGCAAGCGGCTGCGGCGTTCGCGCACCGGATGGGCTGGATCCTGGTGGATGAGCAGCTCTTGCGCTCTGAGGGCGTGGACCCGATCCCGCCTCCGCGTCTGCTCGACCTCGATCCCTACGAGGGAGGGGGCGGACGGTGAACCTTCGCCAAGTGGCGGGTCGGAGCCGCAAACTCTCCGGCACCGGACGTCCGCTCGGCCTCGCCGAGGGACTGCTGGGCCCGTGCGAGTCTCGAGCTCTCCGACGGCGAGAGCTACGGAGCTCGTGGATCGCGCGCCGATAGACCCGCTGGATCTCCCTTCTCTCCGCCACACGCGACTGCGCCTCCGCCATCCCATGGGCCTCTTCCGACGCGAAGCCGAACCGCCTGCCGAGCCCGAGGGCCAAGAGGTCGTGGTCGTCGTCGATCAGGCGGTCGACCCACATCTCGTGATGTTCCACGATCCGCACAGCCAGGAGGCGGAGCAGTACCGCGGCCTGCGCAATCAGATCGTGGCGATGAACCGCGAGCGCGCGCCGCGCAGCCTCGTCCTCACCTCGGCGATGGCCGGGGAAGGCAAGAGCATCACGACCCTGAACCTGGGCATGGCGCTCGGCGAGCTTCGCGATACGCGCGTCGTCGCCCTGGACGCCGACCTTCGCAGGCCTTCGCTGGAGGGGCTGCTCGGGCTCGATCGCCGCCGCGGGCTGGCCGACGTGCTCTCGGGGCGCTACGCGCCGGATCGCGCGATCCAGCGCACTCCGCACGCCAATCTGAGCCTGATCGGAGCGGGAGCTACGCCCAGCAATCCCGCCGAGCTGGTCGCCGCGGATCGCGCGTCGGTGCTGATCCACGCGTTGAAGGAGAACTTCAACTACGTGCTGATCGACGCACCGCCGGTGCTGGATCTGACCGATGCGACCGTCCTCGCTCACGCCGTCGATGGCGTGCTGCTCGTCGTGCGCCTGGAGTACACGCCGCGTCGAGATGTCGAGCGCGCGATCGAGATGATCCGCAACGTCGGCGCGAATCTGCTCGGCATCTTCCTCGTCGGTGCGCGGTCCGACAGGCGCCGCACGGGCTATCACAGCTCTTATCTCGCGGGCAGAGGGGCGTGAGCGGAGAGAATCGGCGCTCGCTCTGGGGCGAGCTCAGTTCGTTCTTCCGCACGACTTCGGTCGACAAGCTGAAGAGCGCGGGAGTCGGCAAGGTGCGCGTGATCGGCCTGGACCAGATCGCCCGCCTGGTCGAGGACGTCGTGGATCGCGTCGTGGATTCGCGGCGCCTCGAGCTCGAGGAGCGCGAGCGCGACTTCATCGTTGCGGAAGCGCGCGAAGAGCTGGATCGGCTCACGAAGGAGGTGCGCGAGCTCTCGCACGTGCGCGAGCGCACGATGCAAGAGGTCGCGCTCTCGCAGCGGCGCGTCGACGAGCTCCGCCTCGATCTGCAGCGCGCCAGCCAAGAGCTCGAATCGGCGCAGCGCGATGTGCGCGTCGGCGCTCTCGGCGCCTCGCCGGAGGACCTGAATCAAGGTCTGCAGCGCCTGGTGCGCGAGGCCCTCGGCGATGCCGGGCGAACCAAGGCTGAGCAGCTGAGCGCGCGGCTCCTCGCGTTCGTGTCCGGATACCTGGATCGGCAGCGCGAAGTGGTGCGCGAGGTCGACCCGGCGGCGCAGGAGCAGATCGTGCAGCTCGAGCGCCGCATGGCAAAGCTCAAGAGTCGCCTCGCGCAGGCCGAGGACGAGCTGAGCCGCGCCCTTTCCGGAGCCCAGGTCGAGCCTGGCATCGCCTCGGTCTTTCGAGGTGTCCAAGGGCTCGACAAGGGCTCCGGACAGTTCAAGAAGAAGCAAGGTCTGATGGACGTGATCTTCCAGGCCAACCTGAAGATCCAGAAGGGGGCCGAATAGGCCAGGAGCGACCGAGATGGGCAGCAATCAAGGGCCGGCGGGAGCTGGCGAGGCCGACGCGGGGAAGACGAAGGACCACGGGGTGCTGTACATCGGCGTGGACCTCGGCACCTCGCGCACCTCGATCTCCGCTTCCAATGGCGTACGCGCGACGGTCGCGAGCCTCGTCGGCTATCCGAAGGACCACGTCGCGCGAAAGCTCTTGAAGCGCGACATCCTCTTCGGCGAGGAAGCGCTGGAGAAACGGCTCTCGCTCAAGATGTTCCGTCCTCTCGAGCGCGGGGTGATCAAGGGCTCCGAGAAGGGCGACTTCACCTCTCCGGAAGCGAAGGAGAACCTGGAGGCCGCGCGCGCGCTCATCCGGCACGCCGTGAGCTTGGCCCAGCCGCGCCCCGACGAGCTCATCTACGGCGTCATCGGCGCACCGGCACAGGCCAGCATCCACAACCAGAAGGCGATCATCGAAGCCGCTCGCGAGGTGATGGATGCCGTGATGCTCTGCTCGCAGCCGTTCTCGGTGGCCTACGGCATGGACTGGCTGGAGGATGTGCTGGTGATCGATATCGGCGCGGGGACCACGGACCTCTGCCGCATGCACGGCACGATGCCCGAGGAGGGCGACCAGATCACCCTGCCGACGGCGGGGGACTACATCGACGAGCAGCTCGAGCGCAATCTCGCCGAGGCCTGCCCGGGCGCGTCGTTCTCGCGCCCCATGGTGAAGCGCTTGAAGGAGAAGTACTCCTTCGTCGGTGAAGCCTCGGACCGCATCCAGGTCGAGCTACCGGTCGATGGGAAGCCGACGTCCTTCGACATCACCGAAGCGATGCGCAAGTCGTGCCGCTCGATCGTGCCGCCCATGGTCGAGTCGATCCACTCGCTGGTGCGCAGCTTCGATCCCGAGTTCCAGGATCGCCTCCGCAATCGCGTGCTCCTCGCGGGTGGTGGCTCGCAGATCCAGGGGCTCGATCGTGCTCTCGAACAGGAGATGCGCGCGCGTCTCGGCGGCGGTCGCGTCATCCGCACGGAAGAGCCCATGTACGGGGGCGCCAACGGAGCGCTGAAGATCGCTCACGATATGCCGCCGGAGCACTGGGAGCAGCTCTCCTGAGCTTCGCTCGCGGCTCGCGAGCTCCGCTCTCAGGAGCTCGCGAGCCGCCGGATGTTCTCGCGCTCCCACGCTTCCGCCCATTCCCAGTCCGGGTGGTTCCGCTCGTAGCGGCGGAAGGTGGGCGTGTGGTGCACGACGCGACCGCTCGGCGTGCGCTGGGCCGGGATCGCCGCGTGCAAGAGCTCGTGGAAGAGCACGAAGGCCACGAAGCGCCGAGGTACATCGGCGCGATCGAGGCGCGGGTGCACGCGTACGAGATCCAGAACCGGGTCGTAGGAGCCGAACAGGATCGACTTGCGCGCTTTCGCCGACGCCGTGCGCCGGGGACCCCAGGTCACCGCGGACGACGGACGTGAGGCGAGTAGCGTGAGCGGGGAGCGCGCTGGGGCGCGGCCAGGTACGAAGTGGCGCTCCAGAACCTCACTGCTGATCTCACCGAGATCGTGGACCTCACCGCGCAGCAGGATCGGCGGTGGAGACGTGTCGCGGCGCAGCTCGACGGCGAGGGAGTCGAGGTGCCGATCCAACCGCTCGCCGCGATCGCCGCGCTTCAGCACCCAGTCCACGAGGGAGTGCAGCACCTCGTTCGGCGCATTGGAGAGCGCTTCGTGCATGCGCAGCTCCAGCCGACCGCTGCGGAACGCGCGGTAGCGGACCAACGGATCTCTCGCGCGGTGGAACGCCAGCTCCACTTGGAGGCTCGAAAGGCGCGAGAGCGCGCGTTCCAGGGCGCGCCGTTCCGTCTCCAGGCGTCGTTCGGGCTTCGGCATCGGGGGGGCGCTGCAGCGCATGAGCGCCTCACATGGACGCCCTACCCCGAGAAGGTACGAGATCGCGGGGCACAAGCCAACTTCTGGCGCCCGAGGCTCTCTGGACCGCGTCCCGCGGGGCGCCGTCGAGGCCGGGCGAAGCTGAGTTCCCTCCTCCGCCCGGCCTGCCTGGCTCAGTTGCCGCCGTCGCTGCCCGTGCCGTCTCCGCTGCCACCGCCTTCGTCGGTGCGCTGCGCTTCCTGCATCTTCTTCTTCAGGCGCGTCGCCTCTTCCTCGGTCTGCGCCCGCATCTTCTCCGCGGCGGCCGCGGCGTTGTCGCCGGCCTGGCCCGGAGGCTGACCGGGCGGGGGGAAGGTGGGCATCACGCCGGGCACCGCCGACGCCGTCGGGACGTTCAGCGTCACCTCGCGGCGCATCGCGTCCTCGACTTCGACCTCTTGCTCGGTCTGGCGGATCGTGATGATGGTCGCGAACGGGTTCACCCCGTCCATGTTGCTCGAGACCGCGTGGATCTTGTATTTCCCGGCCGGGATACCGGCGAACTCGAACTTGCCGTCGTGGCCCGTCACGGTGTCGCGCGAGAAGAAGCGCGAGCCGGACTGCTGCTCGGAAGGACGCAAGCTCACCTTCATCCCGGACATCGGAGCCACGCCGTCCTTCAGCACGACGCCGAAGATCCCGCCGCCGGTCTTCAGGATGATCGGAGGCATGGTCGTGGTTTGGCCGGCGAGCACGGGCGTCTCGACCGGATCGCCATCGGCGAAGCCGGCCTTGGTGACGACGAGGTTCGCGGCGGGCGTGGGGATCAGCATCTCCACGCGGTAGCGTCCCTGCTCGTCGGTGACCGCGGACTTCCGCTGCAGCGGCTGCGGGCCAATCGGGCCGAGGATCTTGTTGATCGGATTCTGCGTGGGATCGGCGCCTGCGCAGTTGACGCTCACGAGCGCCTTCACGACCGGCGCGCCGAGCGAGTCCACCACGGTGCCTTCGAGGATCCCGCCGGTGTCGAGCAGGATGTCGCCCACATTCACGGTGACGCCCTTCTCGCACTGGAACGGCTGGCTGACCGCCGGCGCGAGTCCCGAGGCCTCGATGCGCACCACGTAGGTACCCTGCGCGACGACGCCGTCGAGCTCGAAGCTGCCGTCACGCGACTCGATGATGCGCTGGGTCTGGCGCAGCTCGGTGTAGATGACCGGCGAGTTGCCGTAGATCGCGTAGGGGTTTCGCGCCGGTTGGTTCCCAGGGGCGGGGGGAGCTTCCTGGCTCTCGAGCACGGTCCCGAAGCCGAGGCTGCCCCCGGCGCTGGAGCGATCTTCTCCCGAGAGCGCGGCGCCTTCGCCGGCGTTCGCTGCGACGGCTTTCTGGTCCGCGGAGAGCTGCGGCTGCGGCGCTTCCTTCGGCACCTCGCGATAGGAGACGATCGTCGCCGTGAACTGGCGCAGAGGACGAGAGCTCGACGAGCGCAGCGCCTTGCCGACGACGCGACCGGACTGCGTCATCCGCACGGCGACCTCAAGGTCGCCCGACTTCGCCCTCGTCTGTCCTTCGGAGATGAAGCCGGGCTTCTGACCCGTGAGGAAGTACTCTCGTTCTCGATGAGGCCTTCCAAGCGGAACTTGCCGTCCGCTCCGGACTTACCCGTGACCACCGAGGTCTGGTTGTTCTCCGTGCGGCGCGCGATGACCTCCACTCCGGGGAGCGGGGATCCATCTTGCGTTTCGACGCGTCCCGCGACTTCGCCGCCGGCGCCCAGGTGGAAGACGACTTCCTTCTCCCGATTCGGGAGGAGCGTCTCGTCGAACAGCTCGGTCGCGCGGATCTCGGCGTAGCCCTTGGCCTTCACCACGATCTCGACCGAGCCTACCGGCGCGTTCTTCACCTCGAAGTACCCGCCGGCATCGCTCTGGGCGACCAGGTCGTTCTCCGCGGGCTCCGAAGAGCTGGCGCCGAGGAGCACGGCCATGTTGTTCGCGCGGCGCACGATCAGGCGCGCTTCCGCCACCGGGTCCTCGGTGCTCTTCGCGAGGACGCGGCCGTGGAGCCGGAAGCCCTCGCGCATGCGGAGCTCGTACTCCGGCGTCTCACCTTGCGCGGGGATGGTGGCCAGCTCGAGGGTCGCGGGAGCGTAGTCCCCGTGGAAGGCGCGGATCTCGTAGCGCACGTCGCGTACGGGCACATCGAAGAAGGCGAAGGATCCGCTGGCGTCGGTGACGCCCGTCTGGAGCACGCCACCCAGGGCTCCGCTGCCGCCCAGCGCGGCCGCGAACGCGAAGGGCAGCGGCACTTCGCGCAGCTCGACCTTCACGTTCGCCAGGCGCTCGGTGCCGTCTGGCGAAGTCACGAAGAAGCGCAGCTTGTTGCGGAAGGCGCTGTCCTCCTCGGTGCCGAGCTCGCTCACGACCCGCGGCGCTTGTCGCGAGGTGTCTCGCTGCACCGCCGGTGCCTCCAGGTTGGTGGGCTGGGCGGACCGCTCCTCCCGGCTCTGGGTGAGGCCGGGCGCGGCAGGGCCAGACTTCTCGCCGTCTTCCTGGAGGAGGACGACGAAGATCAACGCCGCCAATCCGAGGACGGCGGAGGCGCCCACCAGGGGCAGCCAGGTGCGAGAATTCGACATCGTTTGCGTTGGGGTCGAGGGGCAGTACCCCGAGCGGGGGAGGCGGAACCGCGGCCTGGGACGAGGCCGCCCGGATTCTCTTCCCGATCCTTGGAAGAGGAACTTAGCCGAGGGGGCGCTCCGGCGAGAACGCGCCGCCCGGCGTAGGCCGGAATCTCGCCCCGATCGGGAGGAACTTTCCGCCTCGCCTCAGCGCAGCGCGGCCATCAAGACCTTGTTCCGCCGCTGGCCGGCCGCGTCGACGTAGGAGGCGCGCAGAGTGCCCTCCTCCTCGAAGCCGCACGCGCGGTAGAGGGTCCGGGCGGCTTGGTTCTCCTCCTGCACCTCGAGGAAGACACGGGAGAGTCCGGCCGTGGAGAACGCGTACTCGAGGAGGAGGCGCACCGCCTTGTTGCCCCAGCCGCGCCGGCGCTCGTCGAGCTCGCCGATCAGCATGCGGCCGAGCTCCGCCGTGCCCTGGGCCCGGTCGATGCCGCAGAGCCCGATCGTTCCCACCGGGCGCCCCTCGGGCGTCTCGATGACGTAGAGCAGCTCGTTGCCCGCACGTAGGTAGCGATTGAACCAGGCGAGCTGCAGGTCCGCCGTGATCTCTTGGTGCGTGAAGAACCAGCGCCGGCCCTCGGGATGGTTGCGCCACTCCCTCAGCCGGTCGAGGTCGGTGCTCTCGACCTCGCGAAGCACGACCCCGTGCCCTTCGAGACGCGAGCGCTTCCACTCGAGATAGGAGGCGAAGCTACGCACCGCCGCGCAGATGTCGTCGACCTGCTGCTCGGTGAGGTCCGGGAAGAGCGGGAGGGTGAGGATCTTCTTCCACACGCGCTCGGCGACCGGGCAGTGTGCATCGCCGCGCGAGGCGTAGTAGGGATGCAGGTGCGCCGGGTAGTAGTGCACTCCGGGAGCGATGTCGTGCTTCTTCAGCTGCGCGATCAGCTCGTCACGTCGCTCGGTGCGCACGTGATAGATGTGCCATGAACTCTTCCCGGGGCCGGTCTCCGGCGCCGGGGTCTGGAGCCAGTCGAGGCCCTTCAGCTTCTCGTCGTAGCGAGCGACGAGCTCGCGGCGCCGATCGTTCAGGCTCTCGAGCCGCGAGAGCTGGACGATGCCGATCGCCGCGGCGATGTCGGAGAGGTGCGCCTTCCAGCCCAGCGACTTCACCCAGTACTGCCAGGCGTAGACCTGCGCGTTCGTGCTGCGATCCCAGGTGTCCTTGGTGATCCCCATCCAGCGCAGCTCGCGCAGCTCGCGCGCGAGCGCATCGTCGTCGGTGGTGATCATGCCGCCTTCGCCCGTGGTGAGGTTCTTCACCGCGTGGAACGAGAAGCAGGTGAAGGGCCGCGAGTCCGCGCCGATCCAGCGATCGCGCCAGCGCGCGCCGCAGGCGTGCGCGGCATCCTCGACGAGGTAGAGCCCGTGCTTCTCGCAGAGGCGATGGATGTGGTCCAAGTCGCAAGGGCGACCGCCATAGTGCACGGGCATGATCGCCTTCGTGCGCTCGGTGATCTTGCTCTCCGCGTCGGCCACGTCCATGCAGAGCGTGTCCTCGTGTACGTCGACGAACACCGGCTTCGCGCCGACGTACTCGACCACGTGCGCCGTGGAGACGAAGGTCACCGTCGGCACGAGGACCTCGTCCCCGGGGCCGATGCGGAGCGCGGCGAGCGCGAGATGGAGCGCCGCGGTTCCCGAGGCCGCGCCGATCGCGTGCTTGGCACCGACCCACTCCGCGAAGCGCTTCTCGAACTCGGCGGTCTTCGGGCCGAGGCCGATCCAGCCCGAGCGCAAGACCTCGGTGACGGCGCGAATCTCCTCGTCGCCGATGGCAGGGCGGAAGACCGGGATCATGCGCGGGCTCCTTCGTCGACGCGCGAGGCGCGGGAGCGGATGGCCGCGATCGCCTCGGTGGCATGCCAGATGCACTCGTCCATGTTGATGTACTCGAAGCGGCCTTGGCGGCCCGCGGTATGCAGCTCCGGTTGCTGACGCAGGTAGCGCAGCACCGTGTCCAGCCTCGTCTCGCAGCCGACATCGAAGATCGGGTAGGCGTTGGGCAAGCGCGCCACCGAATGACCCGAAACTTCTTCCCTGCGAATCAGCCGGAGGCGCTCGAGGCTCGCGATGCAGCGCTCGGCCAGCGCTTCGTCGCTGCTGGTCCAAGTCGCATCTCCCGTGAAGCAGGTGATCTCGCAGTTCAACGCCGTACGCCCGGGCGGTGAGTAGCCCGGAGCGAGGTTGGTGAACTCGTTGATTCGATTGAACGGGAGATCCGGCGACGAGTAGTAGACCCACTGGTCGCCGTAGATGCGCTCACGCTCGAGGAAGAGGTTCACGATCGTCATCGCGCGGAAGCGCAGGCCCGAGGCCGCTTCGCGCACCGCAGGCGGAACGGTTTCGCCCAGCAGCGAGATCAGCACCGGGAGCGGAAGAGAATTCACGATCGCGTCCGCGGTCTTGGTCTGCGGACCCTCGGGCGTATCGAGCTCGACGCTCCACCGCGCGCCGTCGTGGCGCAGCCCCCGGACTCGCCAGCCTTCGTGCAGTACGGCTCCGGCCGCGACCGCTCCGTCGCGCACCCGATCGACGAACTGCCCCGAGCCGAGCCGCGGATAGAGGAAGGTCTGCGGCTGGAGCGAGTGCATCTCGTCCGGCGGGCGCCGCGTGAAGATCGCCTTCAACGCGCGACGAACGACCGTGGCGATGCTGATCTGGGAGATGCGGCGCGCGAGCCATGCGCTCGACATGCGCGTTCCCGGCAGGCCCCAGACCTTCTCCACGTACGGGCCGAAGTAGATCTCGTAGAGGCTGTGTCCGAAGCGATCCGAGACCCAGTGCTCGAACGATTCGGCGACGCCGATGTCTTTCAGGCGTCCGCGCACCCGCGTGCGCACGAAGTCGAGCACGCAACGCGCCGAGGTGAGGAGCGGCAGCGCGCGGAAGAGCTCCTTCATCCCCATCGGGTACTTGAGATAGCGCCCGCGGAAATGGATGGAGGTCTTCTTCTGGATGGTGAGGAAGTCGGAGCCGAAGCGCTCGACCATCTCGCGAACGAGCGGCTGGGTCTCCTTGCGCGCCGAGTAGAGCCCGTGGATGCCATGGTCGAGCACGAAGCCGCGCTCGTTCATCGAGCCGCCCATGCCGCCCGTGCGACGCGTCGCTTCGAAGAGCTCGACCTCGAGCCCCGACTCCGCAGCGCGCAGCGCCGCGGTGAGGCCCGTGATGCCGCCGCCGAGGACCAGCACGCGCTTCGTCATCGATCGAGCTTCGGGGCGGTGAGGGAGGCGGACGGGGAATCAGGTGCGGCGCGCCGCGCGGGCGCGACCACCGGGGAGGAGGCTCTCGAGAGCGTGACGACGCGCGAGGAAGAATACCAGCGCGACGACGGCCGGCTCGACGCGCCGGAGGGGGGCCACGCGCCATGTGCGCGAGAACGCGCGCTCGGGACGCAGCTCGAGCACGACGTCGCCACGTGCATCCACGAGGCGGAATCCGCGCCCGAAACCAGCGGAGGGGAGGAGGTTGTAGGTGCCGTTCGCCACATGCACGACGATGCGCCGGCGCCACGGGCTCCAGCGGTAAGAGGCGCCGAGCCACTCGCGTTCGGCATCCCACATCTGGAAGTAGCTTCGGATCCAGCCTTTGCCTCGCTCCAGAAAAAAGGCATCTTCGCCCTCGCGGAAGATCGCTGGCCCGCGGCGCGGCAGCTCCAGCGTGGCGACGTGTCCACCCGATCCCTCCTCGAAGTGGTGCAGCCTTGCACCACGTCCGATCGCGCGTACACGCAGAATCTCACCGGCTTCTAGGCGCATCGCACTTGCCGCTCACGAACGTGCCCCACTCCGCCGAACCCGCCGACGCGCCCCGCCGCGAAGGAGCTCCGCCGCGCTCGACCTCGGTCGGCCCGGGAGAGCGGCTCCGAGGCTGGCTGGCGACGCTGCTTCTCTTGGCCGCGTTCCTCGCTCCGACCCTCGGTGCGTGGTGGGCGCGCGAAGCCTACCCCTTCGTCGACGAGACGCAGGTCGTCGCGACCGCGCTCGCGATCGAGCTGCGCGCACCTTTCCCGCCGGAAGCCAACTGGCCGCCGCACAGCTACCACTTGCTGCGGGCGGAGTGGTTCGCAGGCCGCAGCTTCGGTCTGCTGCCCTCGCTGCAGGACCTCTTCGCCGAGCTGCGGGTGGGTTGGTACGCGGGACCCACGGCGCTGCTCGGCTCGGCGCGCGCCCTGACCTGGATCCTGGCGCTGGCGACGATCTGGCTCTGCCATCGGCTCGCGCGGCGCGTCCTCGATCCCGTGCCGGCGGCGGCGGCGGCCTTGCTCTTCGCGGCGAGCCCGCTGGCGCTGCAATACGCCCGCTACATGGTGACCGAGATGCCGCACGCTCTCTGGACCACCGCGGCGCTCTGGCTCGCGCTCCGGCTCCTCGAAGAGAAGCGGGCGGGGATCGGCTTCGCCGCCGGAGCCGCGACCGGGCTGGCGGTGGCCTCGAAGTACCTCGGCGGCCTCGCGGGACTCGCCGTCGCCTTCGCCTGGGCGGTGCCCTCGCGCTCCGGGAACGCCGCGCGCTGGGGCGGAGCGACGGGGGCGCTGCGCGGAGCGGCGGCGATCGCCGCGGGGCTGGGCGTCGGTCTGCTGGTCGGGATGCCGGATCTGCTGGCGAATCACGAAGCCTATCTAGCCTGGCTGCGCACGCACTTCGAGGCCCGAGACTGGGTCTGGTTCGGCTTCGAGGATGCGGCGCCTCCGCGCAGGTTCCACTCGCTGACCAGCCTGCCTCATGTGGCAGGCTCGGTCTTCGCGCTGCTCGCGGCGCTCGCCGGCGCGGTCACGCTCGCGGCGCGCCGGCCTCGCGCCGCCGCGGCGCTCTTGCTCTTCGCTCTGGCCTTCTTCGCCGTCGCGAGCAGCAACGCGATCCGCTATACGCGCTACTTCCTGGTGCTCGCACCGGTGCTGGCGATCGGCATCGCCGCGCTCGCCCAAGAGCTCGCGGCCCGCGTGCGCTCTCCCTTCGGGCCACTCGTCGCCGGCGCGCTCGTGCTGGCCTGCGTCGTTCCGTCGCTGTGGGCCGGGCTCGAGCAAGCGCGTGCGGTCGGTCGCGGCGACACGCGCTTCGATGCGGCCCAACGCCTCGCCGGCGAAGGATCGATCGGCGGAGGCTTGGTGACGTTGCGCGCTCGCCGCGGAGCCGGTGAGCTCGGCTTCCTGCACAATCCCGAGTATCCCGCGCTCTCGGAGCGGGCGCTCGAGCTCAACCTGGCGAGCACTCTCCGACCGGACGCCCTCGTGATCTGGGACGAGTTCCTCGGCCGCTATGCCGCCGCGCGGGGCGCCGAGACGGTGACGGCGCTCCTGCCGCGGCTTCAGGCGCTGGGGCTCCAACGCGCGCCCGGCGACTTGCCTGGTTGGACCTTGCCGAACGCGGAGGCGCTCTACGACGCGCTGCTCGCTCTCGGCCTGGATCGCTATCTCTGGAGCGGCTTCGTCGATGGCGTCTTCGATGATCTCGCCTCGACGACCTATCCGGAGGTGCGGCGCTTCCTCGCCTTGATCGAGCGCAACGAAGTGCTGTGGAAGCTCGACCCAGGTGGAGAGCTGCGGAGCGATCTCCCCCGCGTCGAGCTCGTCACGCAAGGCAGCGCACATCGCGGCGCGTCGATCGGCGGCCCCGAGCTGCGGCTCTACGCGCTCCGCCCGCGCTCCTGAGCCGCGATGGACGCCGCGCGCGACATCGCGTGCTCGCGCGCGCTACGGCGCCTGCAGATACGACCAAGCCTCGTAGCGGTAGGCGTTCCAGCGCGAGCCGCGCGGCTCGAGGCGTACTTCGATCGAGCTCTTGCCTCGAGTGAATGCGGGCGGGAACTCGAGCTCGTCCTCGAGCCAGCGCCGCAGCGGATTCGACCGCGCTTGGTACCAAGTGCCGACGTACGCGCCGTCGACGTAGACCTCGGCTTGCTGCGGAGCGAGCGCTTGATCGCAGAGGCGCCGCAAGCGCACGCCGTCGTTGTCGCTGCGCAGGGCGAGGCGGAAGCTGTGGGCACCGACGCCGCGGCGACCTGCATCGGAGAGCGGCGCGCCACCTGCGCCTTCGAACTCACCCGTCAGCGTCGGCAGCAGCGCGCCGCTCGGATCGTTCCAGGCGTGGGCGCTCTCCGCCGCCGGGTCGCCGACGTCGATCGCGTCCGTGCGCTCGAGCCCAGGCGCGCTCTGCGCGTAGAAGAGCGAGAGCGTGCGGTACTCCGCGTGCTCGGTGTTCGTCGGGCCATGCTCCAGTCCCAAGAGCGCTTCGCGCTCCCACGAGATCGGCGCGTGCAGGAAGCAGCGATAGCACGCGGTCTCGTCTCGCTGCGCCTCGAGCTTCCACTCGGGATAGCCGTGGAGCGGCAGCGTGAAGGGACGATCCACGCCGGTGTCGTACCAGCCCCAGTCGAAGAACTCCTCCGAGCCCGTGCCGTGCAGCGCGGGCGAGCGGCGTCCGTCGAGGAAGAGTCGCTCGTCGCCTTCGAGGAAGAGCCGCCCCCGCGGAGGCGCGCTGCTCGCGCGCCAGCCCATCGAGGCGATCACGGCGGCGAGCCGACCGCGGCCGTTCGCCTGGAGGAGCAGCACGTCCTCGCCGTTCCGGGGTGCGAGCGTCTCGCGCAGCTCGCCGCGCAGATGGCCGAAGCCCGCGGGCGGCGCTCCGGGGCGCCAATCGATGCGCACGGCGAGCTCGACGCTTTGCTCCGCGAGGATCTCGATGCGCGCGTGCTGCGCGAAAGGCATCGGCAGGTCGATCCAGCCGCGCGCGTCCGCCGGGGCGAAGCCGAAGAGCACCGCCTGCACGGGGCCGTTGCCTAGCTCGTTGCCGAAGAGGAAGCCGAGCGGAGCATCGATCGCCGGCAGCGTCTCGCGCTCCCACGTCGCCCGGAGCCGCAGGCCTTGCGCCAGCGTCGCCGGCAGCTCGAAGACGAGGCGCTCGAGCACGCCCGGTCCGGCGTGGTCGAGCAGGACGAAGGGCTGGCCCGGCGCGGCGGTGCCGCGGAGCGAGAGGCTCTGCTCGCCCGTGCGAGCTCGCGGAGCGCGCGCCACGGAGAGGAGGCGCTCTGCGGCAGCCGCGGGCTCGTCGAAGCGCGGGTCGAAGCTGGAGACGCCGCGGGCTTCGCGAAGGCGCACGCCTTGGAAGGCGAAGAAGTTCGGCGCGCCGGTCGTGGTTATCTTCAGAGCGCTGCGGTAGCTCAGCGGGTAGAAGACGAACGGCCCGCCCGGTGAAACGCGGTCGTCGCCGACGAACGGCGGGAGGAAAGGCGCGCGCGTCCCGGAGACGAGCTCCTTCAACGGCAGCGCGATCCGCGGCGTGCTCTCGCCTTCGAAGTAGGCACGCAGCTCGTAGTCTTCGCGACCTTGGCCCGGCTGGATCGAGTCGAAGAACGCGAAGTGCAGGCGCGTGAGCGACCCCGCGCCGCGCTCGTCGAAGAGCACGTACTCGCCGTTGCTCTCTCGGCGGAGTGGGGACCAGCGACCGCTGAAGCCATCGTCGTTGCCGCCGCTCCGGTCGAACGAGGTCTGCGCGAGCAAGGTCTGGCCGCGCGGGATGAGCATGAGGCGGT
The DNA here is from genome assembly GCA_016719295.1 of Planctomycetota bacterium. GTDB lineage: Bacteria > Planctomycetota > UBA1135 > UBA1135 > JADKAF01 > JADKAF01. The sequence continues at coordinate 1,286,911 of JADKAF010000001.1, read as the reverse complement.
CGCGTTCCGCGAGCTCGAGCAGCGCTGCATTCCAGCGCGCGGCCCGGAGGCGACCGCTGTCCGCTGGCGTGGGCTCCTGGGCCATCGCGCTGCCGAAGGCCGCCGACAGCAGGCCGAGCGCGAGCGCCATCGCTCGAAGTCTCATGGCGTCAGGACCTCGAGCCCCGGCGGCGCGAGCGCGCGCAGATGAGCCACGATCTCCACCGTGCGCTCGATCGTCTCGTCGATCTGCTCCGCGGTGGTCTCGCGTCCGAGGGAGAAGCGCACCGAGGCGCGGGCGAGCGCCTCGGACACACCCGCGGCCAGCAGCACGTGCGACGGCGCGTCATCGCCCGCCGTGCACGCGGAGCCCGTCGACACGCAGATGCCGTGCTCGTCGAGCAGCATCAGCACGGCTTCGCCGTCGACGCCGGCGAACGAGACGAAGCTCGTGTTCGACACGCGCTCGACGCTCGCGCCGTGCACCGTCACGCCGGCGAGCTCGCGTTGCAGGCCGCGCTCGAGTCGATCGCGCAGCGCCGCCCAGCGCGGTGCTTTCTCCGCGAGCTCCGCGAGGGCGAGGTCGCACGCCCGGGCGAAGCCGACGATCCCCGCCAAGTTGTGCGTGCCTGGCCGGCGACCGCGCTCTTGTCCGCCGCCTTGGATCGGCGCGAGCCAGGAGACCGCGGTGCGGATCCAGAGCGCGCCGACGCCTTGCGGTCCTTCGACCTTGTGGGCAGACACGCTGAGGAGATCCAGCGGCAGCTCGCGGACGCGCAGAGGCAGCTTGCCGAGCGCCTGCACCGCGTCGGTGTGGAAGAGCGCGCCGACGGAGCGCGCGAGCTCGCCGATCTTCGCGATCGGCTGCACGACGCCGGTCTCGTTGTTGGCCCACATCACGGAGACGATGCAGGTGTCCGGTCGCAGCATGCGCTGCAGGACGTCGAGGCGTACGACGCCATTCGCGTCGACGGGGGCGAAGTCCACCTCGCAGCCCTCGGCGGCGAGCGCGCGCGCCGTGTTGAGCACGGCTTCGTGCTCGATCGTGCTCACGATCACGTGGCGTCGCTCGGGGCGCGCGCGCAGCGCGCCGCGCAGCGCCAGGACGTCGCCCTCGGTCCCGCCCGAGGTGAACACGAGCTCGCGACCATGCTCGGCTCCGAGCGCGCGGCCGACGCTCTCGCGCGCGGCCTCCAAGGCGGCCTTGGCCGCCTGCCCTCGGCGATGGACGCTCGAGGCGTTTCCGAAGCGCTCGCCCAGGTAGGGGAGCAGCGCCTGGACCACCTCGGGGCGGGGGCGAGTCGTGGCGTTGCAGTCGAGGTAGATCACGAGAGGAGGGGGGCTCAAGGCGCGCGGCGCGCGCGGTCGATGCGTGGGTCGTCGTCCGAGGCGGGGAACCGGGGTCGCCAGACTCATCCTACCCCTCCCGAGACGACGGGCGAACGAGGCCAGCCATGCCCGACTCCGTACCGCGCGCCCTGGGCGTCGCGAACCACCGCGTGTTCAGCCGCATCGAGCTCGAGCTCGCCGTGCGCTATCGCTTCCTGCCGACGCACCCCGCCGTGAGCGTTCCCGGCCCGGAGATGCTGGTCGGCACGACGACCAACCTATCGGCGGGCGGCCTCCTGCTCGTGGCCCAGCTCCCGGCCGGGACGAGCTTCGCCGATCTGCTGCTCGGCCGCCTCAACGTCGGCGTCGAGATCGACCTCCCGCAGGCGGACGGCTCGGCCTTCACCGTGCGCGCGATCTGCCGCGTGGCGTGGATGCAGGACGTGGAGGAGCAGAGCGGCTGCTGCAACCTGGGGCTCGCGTTCCAGGAGATCACGCTCGAGCACCGCGACCGCGTGGTCGATCATGTCATTCGTTTCTCGATCTGAGGGTGGCGCAAGGCGCCTCTTCAAGGTCGCGCGAGAGGGGCGACGATGAAGCACGCGAGCTGCGAGTCGCACGAGAGGTGGAGCTGATGACACGGCATCATTTCGCCGGACCGGCCGTGTGCTGGGGCCGAGAAGCGCTGGAAGGTCTGCGCCAGGTCGCAGGCGGCCGCTGGCTGCTGTGGACGGACCTGGCGGAGGACGACGAGCGCCTGGTCAAGGTGCGGAGCATCCTCGCCACCGATCCGGTCGCACTCTGCACCGTCCAACAGGACGAGATGCGGATGAGCGGCGGCACGGATCGCTGCGCCTCGGCGCTCAACATCGCCCTCGGCGATCGCGACCTCTGCGATGTCGTCGACACCTACCTCGGCAACTTCGAGACGGCCGCTCCGCTGGTCTGGAGCCGTACGCGCCTGCAGGTGCTCTCGCGCGGATGGGGCGCCGACAAGGTGGTCTTCGATCCCGAGATGTTCGTCGGCGACGACGTGCGGATCGATCCGTCGACCTTGCTGCAGGCCTTGATCGTGATCGTCGACGAGGTGCTGCGTCCGACGCCGTCGCCCACGGGGCTCGCGCTCGCCTCGCACGCCTGGCGTGGACTCTGGGATCTGCGGCGCTGGCTCTCGAGCACCCCCGCTCAGCACGTGGCGGCGGAGATCTTCCTCGATGTCGTCGTGCTCACCTCGCTGGCGCGCGAAGTCGTCGAGAGCGAGTCCGACGCCGCGCCGATCGAGCTCTGGGAGGATCTGCTCGAGGATGGGCAGGATCTGATGGCCGCGCGCTCGCTCGGAGCGTTCCTCCGCCAGCGCATGGAAGAGCCCGCGGCGCTCGAGCGCCTCGAGCGCTTCGCCCTAGGCGTGGGTTTCGCAGGGCCGGCCGGCTTCGTGATCGGCGTCGGCGAGTGCTGCGATCAGATCGCTCGCTGGCTCGCGAGCGAAGGGCGTGGGCGCGATGTCGCGCGAGCTCTGCCGATCGCCGCGCGGTCGACGTTCGACTGCGGTGGCGAGCTCGGCGCCGAGGCTTGGCAGCGCCTGCTCGGCGCCCGGGCGTGAGCAGCGTGGGGCGCTCAGAAGCGCGGCTCTAGCTTCAATCGCCGCAGCAGGGCCGCGCGCTCGCGCGAGACCTCGTAGGCGAGGACTCGCTCGACCATCGCGTCCTCGTCGGGCGGCGGCTCGATACCCAGCACGCGGATCAGCGCGTAGCCATCGCGCGTGCGCAGAGGCGCGGAGATCTGCTCGGCGGGGAGCTCGAAGGCCGCGTCGACGACGGCTTTCTCCGCGCGCGTCGAGAGGCGCGTCAGCCAACCGAGGCGACCTTCGAACTCGCGGCTCGCCTCGTGATCGGAGTGCAGCCGCGCGGCCTCGGCGAAGCTGAGCTCCTGCAAGAGACGCGAGCGCAGCTCCTCCAGCATCGCCTTCGCCTGCTCTTGCGAGCGCGCGACGAGAGGATTCGCCTCGGCCGCGCCGCGGCAGAGGATCCACGCGACCGAGCGGCGCTCGCCGAGAGCACGATCGAACTCGGCACGCCGGGCGCGGTAATGCTCGCGCCAGCCCGCGGTATCGCGCTGCGAGGCGACCAGCGCGTGGAGCCAGGCGCGCGTGCGAAAGTTCGGATCGAGGCGCAAGCTCGCTTCGTCGTGGCCGAGCTGCGTCAGGTACTCCGCGAAGGGGAGGCTCGCGAGGCGCGGATGCTCGGTGAGGTCCTTCCGCATGCGCGCGAGCTCGGCGTCGAGCTGCGGCGCTTCGAGCGGCACGGCGCGGCGCCGCGCTTCGTGCGCGACGGAAGCCTCGACCGCGGCGTCGCGAGCGAGCTCGAGCAACGCCGAGCGATCGAGCATTTCGCGCACGGCGCTCCCGAGCTCGGCGATCGTGAGATCGCGGCCTTCGATGCGCGCGACGAAGCGCGTCGCATCGCCGGTGGTGGCGCGCGCGCTGGCCTTCGTCTTGTCCGCGAGCCAGAGCTGGCTCTGGGCCGGCGTCGGCGCCGTGCTCGCGCCGAGGCGCAGGTCCTCCCGCACGAGCTTCTCCAGCAGCAGGTCGATGCGCGCCAAGCGCTCGAAGCTCGCTCGCTCGATGCCTTCCCTCGCGAGCCAATCCTCCAGCTTGCCGAGTCCGCGAGCCTCGAGGTCCGCGCGGCTGCGGGAGAGAAAGGTGTTCCATTCCGCTTCGCCGACGACGATGCCGCGGCGCGCGGCTTCGGCCTCGACGAAGAGGCGCTTCACCAGATGCTCGAGCGCGCTCTGGCCCTTGGGCGAGCGCCGATGCACGCGGCCGATGAAGTCGTCGAAATCGGCCCAGGTGACCTCGCCGCGCGCGAAGCGGAAGGCCACGGATTCCGGCGCGTGCGCGCCGGGGCTCTGGGCCGGCGCCGGGACGCAGGAGAAGAGCGCGAAGAGCAGGGCGGTGCGGCGCATGGCGTGCGCCCAGTCTCGGCGCGCGCGGGCGTTCGCGTCAACGCGCGGCGGCGCGAGCGGCGGCGAGCTGCACCCGCGGGCGGCCGCGGTGGAGCGTGCAGTCGATGCGCGCGCCGGCCGGGAGCGCGGCGTCGAAGAGCAGCTCGGCGATCTTGTCCTCGAGCTCGCGCGAGACGCTGCGCGCGACCTCGCGCGCACCGTGCTTCGGCGACCACGCGCTCTCGGCGATCCAGCGCAGGACGGCGCGCTGCACGCGCAGCCCGACGCCGAGGGCGCGCACCTTGGCGCGCAGCTTCTCGACCTCGAGCGCCGCGATGCGTTCGCAGTCGGAGACGCCGAGGTCGTCGAAGACGAGCACCTCGTCGAGCCGTCCGAGGAACTCCGGAGCGAACACCTTCTTCAGCGCGCCTTCGACCAGGCTCTGGCGCTCGCGGGTGCCCACCTCGCGCTGGCCGCCGAAGCCTACCGCCTCCGCCGCGTCGTGCAGCTCGCGCGTGCCGACGTTCGAGGTCATGAGGATCAGCGTGTCGCGGAAGCACGCGGTCTTTCCTCGCCCGTCGGTGAGGCGCCCGTCGTCGAGGACCTGGAGCAAGACCTGGTGCAGCTTCGCGTGGGCCTTCTCGATCTCGTCGAAGAGCACGATCTTGCCGCCCCCCGATTGCAGCGCCTCGGTGAGCTGACCGCCGTCCTCGTGGCCGACGTAGCCAGGCGGCGCTCCGATCAGCTTCGAGTACTCGTGACCGGCGGAGAACTCCGAGCAATCGACGCGGATCAACGCGCTGCGGTCCTCGAAGAGCATCTCGGCGAGGGCCTTGGCCAGCGCGGTCTTCCCCACGCCGGTGTTGCCGACGAGGAGGAACGCGCCGAGCGGCCCCTCGTTGCGCCCGAGGCCGGCGGCGTGCTTGCGGACGCGGTGGGTGAGGCTGCGCAGCGCGTGGCGCTGACCGACGATGCGGCGCTCGAGCCGCGCTTCGAGGTCGGCGGCGCGGGTGCGCCAGGTCGCGCTCCGCTGCGCCGGGGTATTTTCGGCCACGGCGGAGAGTGCCCCCGAGACCGGGAGCTGGACGTGGTGGATCTCCAGCGCGGGGTTCACGTCGACGCAGATCTGATAGAGCAGCTCCTCCGCGGCCGCGCGATCGAGCTCGGAGCGCTTGGCGAGCTCGACTTCCAGCGCGGCGTCCCAGCCGACGACGCAAGCGCGGAGCACCGCGCGGCGATAGCCCTGCTTGTCCAGGCGCTCGGGGGACCCCAGTGCGCCAGCGAGCTCGGCGGGCGCGACCTGGCGGATGCGCACGAACTCGTCCGTGAGGTCGAAGTACTTGTAGATGACGCTGGCCGTGCGACGCTCCACGAGCCGTCTCCGTCGGTGGCCCTTCCGTCGCCAGACGCGCGCGAGAGGATGCGCGGCCGGACATGGGGCGAGGGGGGGAAGGTGTAACGCCGCCTTCTTCGACCGGCGCTCCGCGCGATCGTGACGCGAGGAAAAACGCGCGTGCCCCCGAGGAGGCCTCGGCGGCGAACTCGTCGCGCGCCGCGGCCCCCGGTACACTGCGGAGAGTTCCCCGGATCACGGGGTGTTCTCGGATCCCAGCGAGGCGGCGAGGTCATGAGCGAAGGCGCGGAGCGCGACGAGGTCCAGTTCCTGGCTCGGTGCGTCCACCGCGGTTTCCTCGGCGCCGTCGCGGCGCGGGAAGCCATCGCCGCGTTGCGCGAAGGCCAGACCGTGGACGCGACGATCGTGCAGCGCGGCCACTGCACCGAGAAGCTCTGGCGCTGGATCCGGCGCACCGAGGCCGGCGCGAAGCCCGTCTTCCCCGGCTACAAGGTCGGCAAGATGCTCGGCGTCGGCGGCACGGCCGAGGTCTTCGAGGCCATCGACGAGAGCACCGGCAAGCGCGTCGCGCTGAAGATCCTCTCGATGCACGAGGTGGCGAAGCCCGAGTCGAAGCGGCGCTTCCTCCGGGAGTCGAAGCTGCTGATCGAGCTCGATCACCCGAACATCGTGAAGGGCCTGCGCCTCGCGCGCTTCGAGGACGTGTACTTCCTCGCGATGGAGCTCGTGGAGGGCTGCACGGTCCTCGAGATCTTGGACTCGCGCACGCAGCTCGACGAGGACAGCGCGCTCTACGTGGTGCTGCAGGTCGCGCGCGCCTTGGAGTACCTGCGCCAGCAGGGCATCGTCCATCGCGACGTGAAGCCGGGGAACATCATGGTGGCCTCCGGCGAGCGCGTGAAGCTGATCGACCTCGGCTTCGCGGCGCGCTCGTCCGAGGGCGAGCCCGGCGTCGCGGAGGAGAGCAGCGAGACCACGCTCGGCACGGCGGCGTACCTCTCTCCGGAGCTCGCGCGCGGAACGGCCGACGTCGATATCCGCAGCGACATCTACGCGCTCGGCGCCACGCTGTATCAGCTCGTGCTGGGCAAGCTTCCCTTCGAGGGCGCGAACAGCGAGGAGGTGCTGCGCAAGCAGGTCGTCGACTCGCTCTCGGCCGTGGACCTGAAGGGCCGCAGGATCTCGCCGCACCTGCACTACTTCATCGAGAAGATGATGGCGAAGGAGCGCGAGCTGCGTTACCAGGACCCGCAGGAGCTGATCCTCGACATCGAGGCGCAGATCCGCGGGAAGAAGTCTCTCGAGTACTCGCGCGAAGGCGATGCCGACCTGCGCCCGACGCTCGATCAGAAGCCAGGGGCGTCGGCGCCGCCGCCGATCATGCGTCCGGTCTCGCGCCGCCCGGGGCGCACGCGGAGACCGCAGTGAGCGAAGCGAGCGCTGACAGCGCTCCTCCGTTCGAGTGGAGCTGCCGTCGATCGGGTCGCTGCTGCACGCACGGCGAGGGCCGCGTCTGGCTGCTGCCCGGAGAAGAGGAGTCCCTCGCTCGAGTGCTGGGGCTCACGCTGGAGCGCTTCCGAGCCGAGCATGTGGTGCAGGTCGGCGAAGGCCGCTCGCTGCGGACGCCCGGCGGTCGCTGCAGCCTGCTCGCGGGCTCCAACGAATGCACCGCGTATGCCGCGCGACCGGCGCAATGCGCGAGCTTTCCGTATTGGCCCGCGATCCTGGAGGGCGGTGCCGCCTACGAGCGCGCGCTCGCGGTCTGCCCGGGCTTGCGACCGCGCGTGCCGGAGGACGTGCGTGCGCGCGCGTTCGCCGCGCTTCGCCTGCTGTACGCCGAGGTCGAGCGCGAGATCCGCGAGAAGAACCCGCGCTGCGACCTGCGCGGGGTCTGCTGCGACTTCGCCAGCACGGACCACGTGCTCTACGCGACGAGGCTCGAGACCGACTTCGCCGTGGCCAAGGCACAGGAGCTCGGACCCGCGCTCGCACCGGCGGCTGGAGAGGCGCCGAGCGAGCGCAAGCTCTGCCCGTTCTGGAAGGCCGGACGCTGCACGCACCGCGAAGGCCGGCCGCTCGGCTGCCGCATCTACTTCTGCGATCCGGGCTACGACGGGCCGCCGCTCTACGAGCGCTTCCATGCCGCGCTGCAAGCTCTCTGCGCCGCGAGCGGCTACCCTTACTCCTACGGGCGCTTCGTGAACGAGCTGCCGGCAGCCGCCGCGCTCGCGCCCGCCATCCCCGCGGACCCTCCTCGATGAACGTCCCGTCGGCGCCTCTTGCGCGTACGCTCGCCGCTTGGCTCGCCGCGAGCAGCGCGCTGATCGGCCAAGAGCCGTCGGAGGATGCGACGCGCCGCGCCCGCGCGATCGAGGAGAACAACCGCGCGGTCGAAGCGCTCGAGGCCGGACGAGTGGACGACGCTCTCGCGGCGTTCGAGCGCGCCCATGCCGGCGCGCCGACCGAAGCGGGCATCGCCGCCAACTACGCCGAAGCGCTCCGACGCCGTGGCGACCTGGCGTTGGAGGCACGCCGTTGGGAGGCGGCCCGCGCGGACTACGCGCGAGCGGCCGAGCTCGTGCCCGAGCGCTCTTCGTTCGCGCTGCTCGCGGCGCTCGTGCCGTATCGCCGCGGCCGCTGGAAGGAAGCGGAGCAGGCGCTGGCGTCGGTGATCGAGCGCCATCCCGCCGAGGCCGAAGCCTATCTCGCGCGCGGCTCCTGCCAGGTGCGCCTGCTCGACGTGCGCGGCGCGGTCGAGACCTGGAAGCGCGGTCTCGAGCGCGCCAGCGATCACGCCGGGCTCAAGGCCGCGCTCGAGCGCTACGGACCAGAGGCGGCGCTCGAAGCCGAGCTCTACACCGAGCTCACCCAGAACTTCGCGTATCACTTCCACCTCGGGCAGAGCGAGGTCGCTCGCGAAGCTCCCTCGCTCGGGCGCGACCTCGAGAACGCGTTCCTCGCCTGCCAGCGCTACTTCCTCGATCACCTGCCGCGAGAGCGCGTTCACGTGCTGGTCTACGCGCGCGGCGACTTCCAGCGCGTGACGCGCGTCGAGGGCTGGGTCGGCGGGCTCTTCGACGGGCGCATCCGCGTGCCTCTCGATCGCTATCAGGCGGAGCGCGAGCAGCTCTCGGCGGTGCTGCGTCACGAGCTCGCGCACGCGTTCGCCCACGACCTCGCGGGCGGCCCGCCGCCGACCTGGCTCGACGAGGGCTTGGCGCAGATCCTCGAAGGCCGCGACGCGGCGTCGGCGCGAACGCGCCTCGCCGCCGGCGGCTTCCCCGCGCTCGCCGATCTGCGCGGACCGATCCTGGGCCTCGGCGATGTCGGCCGCGTCCGAGCCGCATACGACGCGGGGCTCGCCCTCACCGCCGAGCTCGAGCGCCGCTTCGGCCGCCTCGCGCTGCGCGACTACCTGGAGAAGATCGCGCGCGCGCGCGCCGCCGAAGATGGAGCGGAAGTCGACTCCGAGCTGCTCTTCACCGAGGTCTTCGGGCTCGAGTTCGAGCCCTTCGTCCGGCAGCTCGCGGCACAGGTGAAGCTCGAAGCGGAAAGGCGGTGACCGCGCCGCCGCAGGGGCGTCGAGTCCCGCCTTCGCTCGCCGCGGAGGTGCGCTCCGAGAGCCCTCGGCGCGCGGCTCCGGTGTCGTCTGCTCCATGTCCGATCCCGCATCGCCTCCGCCGTCGGCCGCCGGCCGCGTCGGGGAGCCCGTGTCGCTGGGGCGCTCCGCGCGTCCTGCCGCGCCGAGCGGTCCGCGAGAGAAGCTCCTCTTCGCCGGCGAGCGCGCGCTCAGCGAGGAAGAGCTGCTCGCGTTGGTCCTCGGCTCCGGCATCGCCGGTCATCCCGTGCGCGAGGTGGCTCGGGCGCTGCTGCGCGACGCCGGCGATGTAGCGCGCCTGCTCGCGCGCTCCGCGCGCGAGCTCTCGGCGGTGCGCGGCGTCGGCCCCGCGCGCGCGGCGCGCCTCGCCGCGGCGCTCGAGCTCGCGCGGCGCGCGCTCTCCGCGCCGACGCCGCCGCGCGCCTGCGTGCGCAGCGGCGCCGAAGTGGATCGGATCTATCGCGCGCGACTCGCGGCGCTCGAGCGCGAGTGCTTCCTCGTGCTGCTGCTCGACGCGCGCCACCGCATCTTCCGCGAGGAGGTCGTGGTCGAAGGTACGCTAGTCGCGGCACCCGTGGACGCTCGCGAGGTCTTCTTGCCCGCGGTGCGCTGGCGCGCCGCCGCGATCCTCGTCGCGCACAACCATCCCTCCGGCGATCCGCGGCCCTCGCCGTCGGATCACGAGGTCACGCGTCGCCTGCAGCGCGCCGGTGAGCTGCTCGGCATCCCGCTCGTCGATCACGTGGTGATCGCGCGCGAAGGCTATGTCTCGTTCCTGGAGAACGGCTGGCTGTGAGCGCGCGCGGCGCTTCTTCAGCGCGCGGTCCAGAGGACCTGGCCCGCGATCGCCGTCGCGACGACGGCCGCGGTCTCGAGGCGCAGCACCTGCGGACCGAGGGAGGCGCGGTGCGACGGTGGATCGCCGAGCGCTCGCACTTCCTTTGCGTCGAATCCGCCCTCGGGACCGATCACCAGGAGCCAAGGTCGCTCGCGCGGCAGCTCGCGGGCGAGCTCGATCCACGGCCTCGCGGCGACCTCCGCGACGAAGAGCACGCGTTCCACCTCGGGCGGCGCGGGCAGATCGAGGGCGTCGGTCGGAGCGGCGATCGTCTGCGTCTCGGGGAGGCCGCATTGCTTGACCGCCTCGTGCATGCAGCGCCGCAGGCGCTCCTCCGCGCGCTCCTCGAGCTCGCGCACGGAGCGCGCGAAGCGCGTGGGGAGGAGGCGATCGCAGCCGGCCTCGGTGCAGCCGCGCACGAGCTGGCTCAAGAGCTTCCCCTTCGGCGCCGCGGTGGCGAGCCAGAGCGGCACGGCTTTGCGCGGGAACGGGTCGAGCTCCTCGAGCAGCTCGAGCTCCACTTCGGTCTTGCCCGCGGCGGCTACGCGCGCTCGGCGGCGGCGGCCGGCGCGGTCCTGCGCGATCCACAGCTCGCCCACGCGGACGCGCAGCGCGCGCAGGAAGTGCCGCGCGTCTTCGCCGCTCACGATCGCGTGGCCATCGGCCGGAAAGGAATCTAGGGGAACGATGCGCACGCGCGAATCGCCGTCGTATCGGGAACGCGCGAGCCGAGCCCTTCGGCCCGCGCGGGCGCGGCCTTTGACGGCCGCCGTCGCGCAACGCTAGCATGCGCCGCATCCGAAGGCCGAGACGCTGGTTACCGCAGACCTCCCGAGCGGTACGGCGCCCCACGGACGAGGACCGTCCGGCCAGACCGGAGCGGCGAGCTCTAGCTCCAGCCCGCGGCTCTCGGCTGTAGCTCGTCCGCGCGACTCCTCGATCTCTCGACTCCGTTCCTCCAAGCTCCGTTCCTCTCCGATCCGCGGTGCTTCCGTGCCGCGCGCGCGGAGCCGGCGCGGACTCCCTCGCGATCCCCGGTACCCAGCAGCACAGGTGAGCATGGCGTCCGACCTGGTTCTCGTGATCGAGGGTGGCGAGCGCGATGGCGAGCGCTTCGCGTTGCGCTCCAACCGGCTGACCATCGGTCGCGCCCCGGGCAGCGACCTCCTGCTGAAGGACGGGTCGGTCTCCAGCAAGCACGCGCTGCTCAAGCTCGAAGGGCTCGTGCTCGAGGTCGAGGACCTCGGCAGCACCAACGGGACCTTCGTGGACGGCGCGAAGGTCGAGAGCGCGCGGGTCGAGCTCGGCGGGAGCTTCCAGGTCGGCAAGATCCGACTGCGCCTCGATCGCGCGGGAGATGCGGGAGCCACGGGAGCCAGCATCCCGAAGCCGCAGCCCACCGCGCGCGCGGCCGAGCCCGCGGGCGTCGGGCCCGCGCCGGCGGCGCCGGCGTCGGTGCCGAAGCGCCCTGCCGCGAAGGACGCCGAGGCCGGTGCGCCGAGCGGTCGCTCCGAGGAGCTGAAGGCGCTGGCCATCGGCGGCGCGGGAGCCGCTCTCGTGCTCGCGCTGGCCTTCTTCGTGCTGCGCGGAGAGTCCCCCGCGGCTCGCCAGGTCGCCGACGTCGAGGACCTCGGTTCGGCGGGACGCATCTCGCTCGGCAGCGATGCGGGATTCGAGCTCGAGGAGCGCGACCCCGCGGTGGCCTGGGAGACGCTGGGCGGAAGCTCCGGGGAAGCCACGCGCGCCAGCTCCGGCGCCGCCGAAGGGCAGCGCTGCCTGAAGGTCGCGCTCCAGCAGGCGCTCGGCGAACGCTACATCCCCTCGGTGGGCGTCGCGCTGGCGGAGAACCGCATCCCGAGCCTGGCTGCGGGCGAGACGCTCGACTTCAGCGTGCTCGCTCGCGCGGATGCGGACGCGGGCGCGGCGTTCGCCGCGCGCTTCCAAGTCGACGATGATCCGACCTCGCCGGCGAGCGTCGTGCGCGGGGCGTTGCTCGCCGACGCTCCCGCCGCCGAGGAGGCGCCGGGCTGGAAGAAGCTCGCGCTGCGCGTGGCGCAGCTCGACGACGCCGCTGGCGACGCGCGCTTCGATCTCGGGCTCCTCGCCTGGAGCGCGCGCGGCGGCTCCGTCAGCTTCGATGCCGCGAACGTCGCCGCTCCGGCGCGCGGCGCGGCGGCTCCGGCCGCCGCGATCCAGCAGCCCGAGCGCGTCGAGCTCGACGGCGACGGGCGCTTCCACTTCGTGTGGTCGGGGCTGGGCAGCGCGCTCGTCGGGCGCTGGTCGCATCGCGGGGAGTCGCGGCGCCTGGCCGTGCTGCGCGATCTCGTCTTCGTCCCTCTCGAGTCCGCGCGCCCTCTGTGGATGGATCCCAACTTCGCGCCGCTGCTCGCCGCGGGCGCGAGCGGGACGCGGCGCATCCCGGCGAGCTACATGCGCGACGGCTCCGGGCCGGTCGACTTGAGCTGGAGCTGGGCGAAGGCGCCGCGCGGCGCGCGCCAAGCGATCGTGCTGAAGCTGAGCCGCGGCGGGGCCGGGGCGCTGCCACCCGTCTCGTTCGTGATCCCGAGCGTGCTGCTCGCGGGGAGCGAGGACGAGGCCTCCGCTCGCTTCGGCGGCGACGAGCTGGTCGCGAACTGGATCCTCGACGAGGACGCCGCGGCGCTCCGCGGCGGCGATGCCTATCCGGCGGTCGCCGCGTCGGACGAAGCGCTGGACGGCGTCGTCGGCCTCGGCTTCGGCAGCTTCGAGCTGCGCAGCTCGCTGCGCCTCGATCGCCCGGCGCGCGCCGAGAGCCGCCGCGTGCGCGGTGGCGTGCTGGTGTCTCTGTGGGCGGAGCTCGGCGCAGGGGAGAGCCTCGCGGTGACCCTCGGACCGATCGACGCGCCGAGCGATCTCGAGGTCGAGACCGCGAAGCGCACGGCTCAAGGGCATGCCTCCGCGGGCCGTATCGGTGCGGCGGTCGCCGCGCTGCGCGCCGTCCTCGATCGCGCCGCGCTGGTGCCGAACGCGAACGCGAAGCGTTCGCGGCCGAACGTCGAGGTGGTCGTGCGCAATCAGTACGGCCCGTTGGTGAAGCAGCTCAGCGAATCGATGGCCTCCGCGGTGGAGCGCTTCGACGCGGTGCGGCGTCGCGCGGAGCAAGCGCTCGCGGTGGGCTCGCCCGAGGAGCTGAGAACGCTGCTCACGCAGATCGAGGAGACGCAAGGCCTGGCGGAGATCTACCAGGCGACCAGCTACGGCCCGGAGATCGATCGTCTCCGCGCGAGCCTGCGCGCGGCCCTCGATGCCGCCGCTAGCAGCGATCCGCGCCGCGCGGCGCTGCTGCAGCTGGCCGAGGACCTCGATCAGCGGCGCGCGGCGAGCGGTGCGAGCGCTCCATCGCCGCTCGGCGAGCATCTGCGGTCGCGCGCGAAATGAGCCTGCACTCGCCTCGTGGTCACGCACCTGCGCCGGTGCGGCGACCGCTTCTCTCCATCGCGCATTCCTGCTCGAGGTAATCCGTGGCGAAGCTCGCGACTGGGATCGACGTAGGCACCACGGCGGTGCGCATCGTCCAGGGCTACGACAAGAAGGGTGTCTTCACGCTGAGCGGCTTCGTGAGCTCGCCGCGTCAAGGCGAGCCCGCTACCGAGGCGCTCATCGCGGCGCTCGACGGAGCGCGCGTGAAACCCGCGGCCGCCCGCATCGGCGTCACCGGGCGCGATGCGATGTTCCGCTATCTGCAGATCCCCGACACGGGCGACGCGCAGCTCAAGAAGTTCGTGGACTTCGAGGTCTCGGAGCTCAACGAGCAGTCGGGCGGCGACATCGTCGGCGGATTCAACCTGCTGCACCCGCCGAGCCTCTCCGACGAGCTCACGGTGGGCATCGCGCTCACCAAGGCCTCGCTGCTGGAGGAGCTCGCCAGCGAGCTCAAGGCGTCGACCAAGCTGCGCGCGAAGGGCTTCTCACCGAACGCGGTCGCGCTCTTCGATGCTTGGCTGCGCACGGATCCCGAGGGCGGCAGCACCGTGCTCATCGCCTCGATCGGCGAGGAGAACACCGACGTCGCGATCGCGAACGGCACCGATCTCTACTTCGCGCGCAATCTCTCCGGCGGCGCGCGCTTCTTCGTCGAGGCGCTGCGCGAGAAGCTGCGCGTCACGCGCGAGGAGGCGATCGCGCTGCTGCGCGATCAAGCCGATCTGGATCCGGCGAAGAAGGGCAGCTACGCGAGCCCGAAGGCCGAGAAGGTCACGCAAGCCCTGCTCGGACCCGCCGGGCAGCTGAACTCGCTGCTGCAGAGCGCGCAGATGTTCGCGCGCACGCAAGCGAAGATCTCCGAGCTCAAGGTCGATCGCATCCTGCTCTGCGGGGGCGGCGCACGGACGGGCGGTCTCTGCCCGTACCTCGCGACGACCACCGGCTTGCCCGTCGAGCTCTTCGATCCCTTCGACGACATCGATCTCTCGGAGCTCCCCGACGAGCTCTTCGAGGCTCTCGAAGGCCAGCGCCTCGAGGCCGTGGTCGCGCTGGGGCACGCGCTCGCGGAAGCCGATCCCAAGCTCTACCAGCTCGAGATCGTGCCGCCTTCGCTCGCGCGGCGGCGGAATCTGCTGCAGCGCACGAGCTTCCTCGTCGCCGCCGGCGTGCTCGCGTTGGCATATCTCATCCTGGCCTACGATCGCGCCTCCGAGACGCGCGGCATCCTCGAGCGCTACCAGAAGACGCACGGCGCGCGGGTGAGCGCGCTGCTGGCCGCTGACCAACAGGCGACGCGGGCGGCGGAGTCCTTCAGCGAGCTCTGGGGGCGCTCCGCGCGCATCGAGCCGTGGCTGCAGGCCTCCCCGGCGCTGCTCGCCGCGCTCGAGACGGTGCAGAGCGTCCTGCCCGAGGACTTCACCATCGAGCGCGTGCAGCTCGCCCGCGCCTCCGCCTCGGCGGGCTCGGGGATCGACGGGCGGCCGATCGTACAGATCGCCATCCACTACATGCAGCGCGGCGGCGACTGGGCGCGCGATCGCCGCTCGTTCTACGAGAACGGCCTGCTCGCGCCCGGGCGTTTCACTCCGCAGCAATGCCGGGTTCTCGAAGGGGCGAAGGTGCCGCAGGCGATGAAGCGCGCCTCGCTCGTTCTGGAGATCGATCCTTTCGCGCCCACGCGCGAGGTCGAGCCCGAAGCCGAAGTCGCCGAGGCCGAGACGGGGGGCGAGAAGCCGCGGTAGTCCCGCGCGCGCGATACGCATGGACCTGAACGAGATCTGGCAGTCCCACAAGACCTTCATCCTCGGCCTGCTCGCGAGCGCGGTCGTCTTCCTGCTCGCGAAGTGCACGCTGATCGGCGGCGCCGAGGATCAAGCTGGGAAGCTTCGCGCCTCGATCCAGCGCGCGAGCACGTCGGTGACGAGCCCGCCGCCGAAGCCGCGTCCCGCCGGCGCGCGTCGTGCGCCGGTCGGCCTCTACGCCGAGGACGCGGGGCGCGCACTCGCGCGAGAGGCCGAGCGAGAAGAGCGGGCGTTTCGCGCCTTCGCGGAGGCCGCGCACTTCGCGACCCGCAAGAGCTGGCCTTTCCGCAATGACATCACCTTCGTCGTGCCGCAGGGCACGCCGCAGCCGTCGTTCCTCTGCTCGGAGGCGGCGGCCGCGCTCGACGCGTTCTGGCGCACGGCGCTCGCCACGCGCTGGACCGGCAAGCGCTTCGTCGAACTCTTCGAGAAGTACCCGAAGGATGGCGCGACCGAAGGCAAGCTCTCGCGCCCCGAGCGCTTCCTCGTGGCGCTCGATCTCGCCGATCGCGTGCTGCAGCTCGCCGCGCATCACAAGCTCACCGTCGAGGTGAAGACCCTCGACAAGGGCAGCGCCGCGACGCGGCGCTCGTCCCCGGACGAGAAGCAGCTGCTCGGCGCGGAGATCCCCGTGGAGTTCGCGCTCCGCGGGCCGTCGCGGCACGTGCGTCTCTTCCTGAGCGACGCTCTCGGTAGCGGTGGCGAAGCGCTCTCGCGCAACGCCGACGGGGAGGACCGCGTGCCGATCGAAGGGCAGAGCGGAGCGAACGCCTACTTTCGGCGCGAGGGCCGGCCGTGGCCGCTGCAGCCCGAAGCGCCGACCAGCCTCGCCTACGAGGCCACCAGCGAGAACCAGGACGGCGAGCTCGAGCTCCAGCTCACCGTCGTCGCGCGGCTCTTCGCCGAGCTGCCGAGCGCGCCGTCCGATGACGAGCGTTGATCGACCCACCGAAACTCCTGCCTAGGTCGGATCTGTGAACAAGGAGATGGTCACCTGCGGTGTGGTCGCCGCGCTCGTCGCCGGGCTCTACTTCCTCGGCGGAGAGCGTCCCGCGGAAGCCGCTCGTGTCGTTCAACGCGAGCGCAGCAAGATCGCCGCGCCGAACCTCTTCCTCGATCTCGAGGTGGCGCCGGTCCATCGCGTCGATCGCCTGGACCGCGTGCGCAATCCC
This sequence comes from Planctomycetota bacterium, assembly GCA_016719295.1. Taxonomy (GTDB): domain Bacteria; phylum Planctomycetota; class UBA1135; order UBA1135; family JADKAF01; genus JADKAF01. The sequence goes on along the minus strand of JADKAF010000001.1, from coordinate 1,270,437 downwards.
GACGACATGCGTCGCTTCGTGGATCTGCGCGAGCGCGATCCCTTCGCGCGGCCGCGCATCGGCACGCGCCTCGCGCTGCCCGATCTCGCCTCGCCGCAGGTCTTCGCCTACGAGCTCGAGCTCTTGCCGCCGCCGCCGGCATCGCATGGCTCGTGGAGGCTCCTCGGCAGCTTGCTGCGCGGCACTCCCGCGGCCTTCCCCGCCGAGATCATCGCTCCGGCGGAGAGCACGGCCGCGGCGTCGGAAGAGGCGGAAGGAAGCTCCGCGGAGGAAAGCGCTCCGAGCGAAGCCTCGGCGGAGAGTCGCCCCGCGGCGGCCGCCGCACAGGACGCGCCCTGGCAAGGGCCGCGTCTCGCCTCGATCGCCGCGCCCGACTTCCCTCGCGAGCTCGCCGCGGTCTGGGACCAGCGCTGGGCCGAAGGCCGCGCCGAGTGGATCGACGGAGCGTTCGAGCGCTGGCTCTCGCTCGCGCCGAACGACATCCACGCGCTGGTCGGGCAAGCGCGCTGGCTGGACGAGTCGCTGCGCTGGGACGAAGCGTTCGCGTTCTTCCGCGAGAAGCTGATCGGAGCGCAGGGCGAAGGCCCGCACGGCCGCGACCCGCGCGCGCTCCTCGCCTACGGGCAGTTCCTGCAGCGCGTCGGTCTGCGCGAGGACGGCGCCAGCTATCTCCAGCGCGCCGTCGAGGCCCTCGGAACGGTTCCGCTCGTCGCGGCCGAAGCGCAGGCGCTCTGGCGCGAAGCAGCCGAGGGGCTCTGCGCGAGCGGGCGGGCCGCGTCCGCTTGGGCGACGCGGCCCGCGCAGCCGCTCGAAGGCGCGACCTTCGCCGCGGTCCTGCGCGCCGCGTACGGCGCCGGCGATCTGGCCGAGCTCTCCAAGCTCGCGACCGCGGGGGCCACCGCGCTCGCCGAGGACAGGGATCCGGCGTGGCTACAGGCGCGGGCACTCGCGGCCTTCCTCGAGCGCAGCGCGCAGGTGAAGCCGCGCGCTGACGCCGTCGAGGCGCTCGTCGCCCATGCGGAGTTCTTCGCGCAGCTCGGAGGCGAGGCGCGCGCGCTGGGGATGAGCGCGCTCGATCTCGCGGTCGCGGCCGAGCTCGGAGCGGCCCGCTGCTACACGCTCGCGGCAGACCGCGCCGCGGAGGAGATCAGCGACCGTGCTACGGCGCCGGAGCGGCGCGATGCGCTGGCGAAGGCGCGCGAAGCGGCGATCATCGCGGTGCGCCCTCTGCTGATCTCCTTGCGCGATCGGCTGCGCGAGATCGCCGAGCGAGGCACGCTCGATACCGTCGGCGCGCGTCGCGGCCTCGCATGGATGTACTTGCTCGCCGGCGATGATCAGCTCGCCGACGTCGAGGCGCAGGCGGGACTCGCGATCGACCCGGAGGACGTCTGGCTGCTGTACCTGCGCGGCGCGATCCTCTTGCGGCGCGGGGAGCTGGAGGATGCGGCTGCGTCGCTCGGGGCGTTGCTGCGCCGCGCACCCGACATGCAGGACGCGCTCTTCCTGTCCGGCGCGACCGCCGGTCTGGCGCGCGATGCGCAGAGCGCGGGAGCGCTGCTCGATCGCGTGGCGAGCGCCGAAGAGCGCTTCGTCCAGGGGGCCTATCTATCGGGGCTCTCCGAGCTCGGACGCAAGCGCCTCGAGGCCGCGGAGCAGCGCTTCCAGACGGTTCTGCGCCTCGATCCGCTGCACCACGCCGCGCGCATCGGCCAAGCGCTCGTGCGCTACGAGCGCCTGCGCGCGAGGGGGGACATCGGTCCCGTGATCGAAACCTTCGAAGAGATCGCTCGGCGCATCGAGACCGAGGATCTGCGCAATCCGTTGCTGCGCTATGTCCGCGATCTCGTGACCCAGCTCGACCGCGCGCGAAACGCGCGCGAGTTCGAGGACCTGCTCGATCGCGAGCAGCCGCTGGCGCTCTTCGAGTGGGAGCCCGCGGTCGAGGCCGAAGGCGTGCCGGCGCGTCTCGCGCGCTGGGCTGCCGGTGAAGCGGCCACGGCGCCGAACGCCTATGGCGCGCAGCTCGAGGGCTCGGGTCTGCGCTTCTCCGGGCGCTTCAAGCAGCGCGGACGCACGGCGTTCTGGACGCAGACCTTGATCGAGCGGCCCGTGGACTTCCTCTCCGTCGAGGCCGACCTCTGGGTCCCCGCGAGCAACAAGGCGCGCGTGGGTCTCGTGGTGGGGCGCATGCCGCTCGACGCAGGCAAGGGCCCCGACCTCGCGAACCCGAGCTTCCTCTTCGGCGTGTCGAACGTCGTCGACGAAGCCACCGACCAGCGCATGACGCAGTACATCAAGACCGCCGGCGGTCAGGGGCAGGAGTGGCTCGCCGATACGGCGTTCCTCGAGAAGCCCTTCGACTGGCCCGCGGATCAAGCGGTGCGCGTGCGCTTGGAGGCGCGTCACTACCGCGGTCGCAACGGCCAGACCGCGGAAGTGCGCCTCACCGTCGGCGGCGCCTGCGTGCACCCCGGCGAGGAGTGGATCGAGATGCGCCCGCTCCAGGAGCAGGCCGGCAGCGGCGGCTTGAAGCTCGTCTTCTTCGCCGAAGGCGACACCGATCGGCCCGCCGAGCTGCGCATCGACAACATCCGCGTCCAGTACCGCGACAACTAAGCCCAGGACGGCGCTCCGCTCGGCGCGCCGGCTCGCAGCACCGCAACCAAAGGGGAAGCCCATGCACCTGCCGACCCATCGCGCGACGCGCGGCTCCACCGCCGCCGGGTTCACGCTGATCGAGCTCCTCGCGGTGATGATGATCATCGCGATCCTCGTCACGGCGCTGCTCACGACCGGCGTGCTGAAGGCGTTCACGGCCGCGGAGGAGACGCAGACCACGGCCTCGATGCAGGAGCTCAGCGTCTCGCTCTCGAACCTGGAGCGCGACCTCGGCTCCTTCCCGTCGGGAGACTGGAGGAAGTTCCGCGCGTTCGCGACGGCGCATGCGTCGCGCTTGCGCGGCTTGGAAGGCAAGCAGCTCGAAGGCGGGAGCGAGGCCAATGCGGGCAGCGAGATCCTCTACCTGATCTTCGAATCGCTCGGGAAGAGCCCCGGGATCGACGAGAAGTTCCTGCAGGACACCGATGGCGACGGCTATCGCGAGCATTGCGATGCGTGGGGCAATCCGCTGGTCTACCTGTGCACGCTGACCGACGACGCGGGCCAGAAGACCAAGCTGCGCTCGGCCGAAGGCGATGGCTTCGATGAGGTCTACGTCCCCGCGATCACCAAGGTCGATGATCCGAAGCGCACGCGCGGCTCCTGGCAGATCTTGAGCGCCGGTGCGAACGAGATCTTCGGCGACGACGACGATCTACAGCTCTTCGGCAAGGACTGAGAGGCCCAGGATGCGGACGAGCGCGCGAGGGTACGAAAGCGGAACGCGGCGGCGCGGAACGCGCGGCTTCACTCTGCTCGAGCTGATGGTCGTGATGGCCATCCTCGCGACGCTCTTCGGTCTCGGCACGGGGCTCTTCTCGAGCATCTCGGTCGGCGCCCGCGGCGCCGTCGGGATGGTGCGCTCGTTGCTCCGCGCCACGCGCGAGCAGGCGGTGAGCTCGCAGACGCCGGCGCGCCTCGAGCTCGATGCCACGCGCGGGCGAGCCACGGGTTACCACTTCCTCGACATCGGCCAATGGCACTTCGAGAGCTCGCTCGAGAAGAGCTGGCCGGCGGACCCGCAGGGCTCGCCGCCGCCGACGGCGGGGCCGTTCTGGGGCTACGACTCGGGAGCGGCCATCGAGCTGCAGGCCAGCGGGGTGCGTGCGGAGCAGAGCGGTGGAGCACCGGGTGGCTATGCGGCCTTCGAGAGCGGCGGACGCCTGGTCTATCCTCTGGCCGGCCGACGCGCCTTCCAGACCGACGACGGCTTCGGCATCGCTTTCAGCGCGCGGCTCCCCGAGGAAGCCAGCGGTCTTCTCGCGCTGCGGCCGCGCAGCTTCGAGCTCGCGCTCACGCGGCGCGGCGGCCTCCTGGGGCGCGTGTTCCTCGCGTCTCGGCCCGGCGAGGAAGAGGAAGGGCGCACGGCCTCTCGTCCCGCAGGCGAGCTCACGCTGAAGAGCGGTCCGGGCGTCGTCGTTCCGGAGCGCTGGATGCGGCTCGAGCTGGACTTCGATGGGCGCGTCGCCCGCCTGCTCGTCGACGGCCGGGTCGTGGCGCGCGAGATCCTCTCCGCGCCGGCGCGCCTCGCGGTGAACGATGGCAGCGATCTCCTGATCGGCGAGGGCCTCAGCAACGCGTGGGACCTCGATGACCTCGAGCTGCGGCGCATCGCGAGCATCGGTCCCGTCGAGCTGCCCGAAGGCCTCGGCTTCTCGGAGCTCCGCGGCGATGCGGCTCCCGCGACCGAGATCTCCATCCACTTCGCCGCCGACGGATCCTTGGATCCTCTGTTCCATCGGCGTCCGGTCCGCGTAGCACTGCGCGAAGACGAAGCCGAAGGTCGTGAGCGTCGGAGCGCGTTCGTGATCGGGTTGCTCGGCACGGTGCAAGAGGTCGTCGAATGAGCGCGAACGGCGGGTGGAGCGGACGCGGCGCAGCGAGAGCGCGCGTCGGTGCTGGCTCGCGGCGCTCGCCGAGCGAGCACGACGGTGTGAGCTGGCCGCGCTCGCCGAGCGAGCGCGACGGTGCTAGCTGCCCGCGCTCGCCGAGCGAGCACGGGTATGCCATCGTGCTGGTGATCTTGCTGCTGGCGACGTTGCTCACGCTGGCGCTGCCGTTCCTCTTCGCGGTGCGCAGCCAGGCCGAGGCGTCGGCCTATCGCTTCGAGAGCGCGCGCGCGAGCGCGGCGGTGCAGTCCGCGGAGGAAGATGCGCGTGGCGCGCTCGCCTCGGAGGCGGATGATCTCGCCGATCCACTCGATCCGGTGCACCTGCGCCGCGGCGATCTCACCCCGCGCTGGGACGATCTGCCCGAGCTGCGCGCGCGCTTCGCGCCGCCGAGCGAAGGCTCGCGCACGGAAGATCCGCGCGAGGAGTCGCAGCGCACGGAGCGCGAGCGCCTCTACGATCGCGGCAACCCCGCTCAGGTGATCTGGTCCGCCGAGGTCTCCGACGAGCGCTCGCGCATCGACCTGAACACCGCGCCTCCGCTCGCGCTGGCGAATCTCTTCCGCCGTGCCGACGCCGGTCGCGGGTGGGTCACGTCGCTCGCCGAGGACGTGAAGGCCGAGGATCCCACGCTGAACGTGAGCTCGACCGAGGGCTTCCCTCCGGCCGGCCTGCTCTGGGTGAACGGCGAGCTCATCCGCTACAAGAAGCGCGAAGCCTCTTCGTTCCTCGAGTGCGAGCGCGGCGTCGCGGTCGGCGGGTTCGCGTTCCGCACGGCGAGCGAGCATCCGCAAGGCACGGTGATCTTCGACGATCGCGTGCAGCGTCTGGCGCGCTGGCGTACGCAGGACGGGCTCGTGCTGCGGCGCTTCCAGTCGTGGGACGACCTGCGGCAGATCGGCGAAGGCGATCCCGAGGGCCTGCTGCCCGCGAGCTTGATTCGGCGCCTCGAGCCGCTGACGAGCTTCTTCGGCGACACCGGGGTCGCAGGAACGTGGACGCGCTGGCTCGATCTGCGCGCGGGCGGCGCGGCCGGGAGCCTGCCCGCCGCGCTGCAGCCCGACTACAGCCTCGGGGTTGCGGGCGCCACCATGCAGGTCAGCCGCGGTGCGCAGGACGATCCCGCCGACTGGAGGATGAGCCTGATCGCGATCGTCACCGGGCAGGGTCCGATCGTGTTCCACTCCGATGTCGGCACGATCGACGGCGACGGCGGCGCGGTGGGGCGCTACCTCGTGCCCGCGCCGGTGAATGTGAACACCGCGCCGCGCGACGTGCTGATCGCCTGCTTCCAAGGCGTGCGCCGCCGCTTCGCGCAGCCCTCGGAGGCGATCGATGCCGGTCTCGCGGAGCAGCTCGCCGACATCGTCCTCGCGCTGCGCTCGTCCTCGGCAGGTCGACAGAGCTCCGCTCCGTTCCTCTCGATGCGCGATTACGTCGAGCGCTTCCTCGATCCGCTCGCGCGCATCAGCGAAGCGCCGAGCGAATGGCCGGAGCTCGAGGCCGGGCAGCGCATCGCGCTGTACTTGAACGCCGCCAGCGCGATCGACGGCGGTCTCGAGACCGCCACCGTCCCCTTCGTGTTCGACTCGGGCGATCTCTTCCGCGCGCATGCGCGCTCCGCGAGCAACAGCCCGGCGGGGGCGACCCGCCGCAGCGAGGCGTCGCTCTCGATCTTCCAGGCGGCGCCCATCGGCGAGCGCTTCAAGTGGTTCGGCGATCAGCGCGATCTCGAGGAGCTCTTCCGCCTGAACCGCGGCGCGCACTGGATGGTCACCGGACCGAACGTGCAGGAGTGGTTGATCCCGAAGAACTGGCTGCTGCTGCTCGCGCGCTCGCCCGAATCTCGGCTCGAGCCCTTCCTCACGCAGCAACCTCCCGGGCGCTCCTATCCCTTCGAGATCCCGCGCGCAGGCGAGCAAGAGCAGAGCGATCCCTACGCGGCCGATGCCGAAGGCGAGATCCGCTCCTGGGCGCAGCTCCAGGCCGTGCCGATCGAGGATCCTTACCAGACGAACCGCATCTGGCACTTCGAGCGCGAGCCCGAGGTCGAGGGGCGCAACACCGGCTCCGATGGCATCGGTCCGCAGCAAGCGGCGACGACCGATCAGCGCGTCGGCATCGCAACGCGGAACGGGCGCCTGTGGCCTTTCTCGATCGGCGGCTGGTTCCGTCCCGTCGATGTCGGCGATCAAGCCTTCTTCCAAGTCGAGTCCGCGGCGACCGGCGAGAAACGCGGCCGCTTGGGACTCGCGCTCGAGGGCTCCGAGCTGGTCTTCCGCCTCTACGATTCGCAGGGCGACGATCCAGTGACTCCGATCCTCGAGGCCTGCGAGGTGCGCGTGCCGGTGGGCGAGCGCTTCGTGCTCGAGAAGAACACCTGGTACCACTTCCGCGCGATCGCGCGCGGTGCGAAGCCGCGCGATCTCGTCGTGCTCGTCGACGGCTTCCCGCTCGGCAAGGCCCGCGCCGTGACCTGGCTCACCTCGGCCGTCGGGACCACCGACGAGCGCCTGGCCGTCGATAGCGTCGAGGGCTTCCCGACGAGCGGGGTCCTGCGGGTCGGCGACGAGCTGGTCGAGTACACCTCGATCAGCGGCAAGGCCTTCCAGTGCCGCTGGCAGCGCAGCGATGCACCGCTGGAGAGCGCCTGGACCGGCGGGCGCAACGTGCGCCTGCGTCTCCAGGACGGGAAGTACACGGGCATCGCGCACGAGGTCGGCACGCTGGTCGAGCTCTATGGCTACGCGTCGATGCCGACGACGGACATCCCGCTCGGCGGAGGCTCGCTCGACGGCGATCTCGGGCCCTTCGGCGTCGTGCGCGTGGTGAAGGGACCGACGCAGATCCTCGCGCAGCCGACGACTTCGACGAACCCGACGCAGCCCGCGCCGCCGCACCCGCTCGGCACCGGGCTCGAAGCGACCGACGGGCAGCAGCTCGAGCTCGCTGCGACCGGCTCGGGAGGTGACGAGCTCGCCGCGTTCCAGAGCGGCGGCGGCTTGGCCCTGCTGGTGCAGCGCGGTCCCGGGACGATCCAAGTGCAGGTGAACCGAGATCAGGTGACCTACGAGATCGAGACGGGTACCACGCCGCCGCCGCAGAGCACGCCGCTGCTCGGCGCCGAAGTCATTCGCTACACGGGTCGCTCCGGGAATCGCCTGACCGGCGTCACGCGCAACTACACGCAGCTCCAGCGCATGCAGGGGCAGGGCACCGGTCCCACCTCGTTGTTCGGTCGCGCGCGCGCCTTCGTCACGGAGTGGAATCGCTTGCCCGACGGCACGGATCCGAATCAAGACCCGCGCAACTGGGTCTGGATCGTTCCGCTCTCGGTGAAGGCGACGCAGGCCGACACCACGACCTACCTCGATCCCGGCCAGAACGACTCGCGCCGCGTGCAGATCTACACCAGCGGCCAGGACGGCAACACGGAGTGGATCGAGTACGACGAGATCCACCAGAACCACTTCGTGCGCTCCGAGCCCGGGCGCTTGGCCGCGATCTACTTCGTCGTCGGTAACTTCGGCCCCGCCGTGACCTCTGTCGGCACCTGGCCGCAGTCTCAGCAAGGCTGGATCGGCGCGCCGCCGCAGCAGAGCTGGAGCGTCGCGAGCCAGCGCATCCACGACGTGCTGCAGTTCCGCGGACGCTACGGGACCTTCCAGCATCGCCACACCGGGGGGGCAACTCTCAACCCGGTGTTCGCCGTCGCGTTCGGAGGCTTCCCGACCTTCAATCCGCAAGCGCCGCCGAACAACCAATGGGCGAGCCTTCCGCTGCTCGGCACGCGCCCCGGCCGCGGCGATCGCATCTCGATCCGCCCGGAGAACGCGGGCAACGCATCGCTCGCGCGCTACACGATCAACTGGGGCTGGATCGAGAACGGCAGCGGCCGCTACGAGGTCGCGCTGAAGGAGCCGCTGCAGCAGGCCTACCCGGCGAATCTGCAGAAGAACCGCCCCGCGATCCTCGACTCGCGCGACGAGCTGGTGCTGCTGAAGTTCCCGAGCGGCGAGCTGCCGGACGGCGCGACGCAGGTGCGCCTCGGCAGCGGCATCGTCGAGACCGGTGGAGGGCTCCGCGACTTCAACGGCTTCATCGACGAGATCGAGTTCGATCTCCTCGGCTCGCGCGGGCCGGCGCACGTCGCCGGCAGCTTGGACAACCTCGCGACCTACGTGCTCGCCGAGCCGCTGAGCGAAGGCGGCACGCAGCTCGTCGTCCGCCACGCGCAGCTCTTGATGAGCTACGGCGTGGTCGTCGATCCGAACAACGGCTTCCTCGCCTCTTCGCGCGCGTGGCCGCAGGACGCCGGAGTCCTGCGCATCGGCGACGAGCTCCTGGTCTACAGCCAGCTCGACGAGAGCTCGGATGGCCTCCGCATCACGCTCGCGCGCTCGCGCGGTCGCGGCTTCCTCGGGACCACGCCGCGCGCGCACGGCACGGGCGATCCGGTGTACCTGCTCTCCGCGCTCGAGGTGACCGAGCTCACGCAGTCGCTCGGCACGCGCGATCACCAGGTGCAGCTCGAGAGCGGTGCGGGCTTCTGGACGCAGGGCACCTTGCTCATCGACGACGAGCTCGTGCACACGACGCGGAACGACACGCCCTACGCGAACGCGCCCACCACGCTGGCGATGCCGCGCACCTTCCGCGCTCCGCGCAATCGCTCCACGAACGGCTACGTCGCGGGCGCCTATCGCGGGCGCTTCGGCACCTCGATCGCGAGCCACTCGAACGGCGCCGTGGTCTACCGGATGCCGTTCCGCTACTGGGATCGCACGGTGCTCACGACCCCCGCGGGCGATGTCGCCGACCAAGGGCAGACGCAGTTCCGCATCGCCGATCTCGCCGGCAACAGCGCGCTGCACTTCGCGGTCTCCGCGCGCGACAGCTACTTCCAAGCGCTGCACTGGACGGAGGAGGTCTGGGGCGATCCGAACCTCGACGTCTGGGCGCTGGTGCGCATCGACGGCGATCTGCGCGGCCAAGGGGGCGTGCGCGTCGCGTGGGACGAGATCCCGACGCGCGTCGAGGACCATCGACCGGTGGAGGACCCCGAGGCCGCACGCGATCTGCTGCTGCTGGATGCGCCGGGGGACCGCGCCGCGAGGATCTTCTCGCCGCTGAACCGCCCGGGCTCGATGCTCGAGGGCAAGCTCCTCTTCTGCTATCGCCCCGGCAGCTTCCGCGTCGCGGGAGCGAAGTCCAACTCGTGGAAGCGAACTCCGTACGTCGAGGAGATCGGAGTGCAGTACCAGAGCGAGAGCCGCGTGCTCTTCCGGGAGTCGCGGCCATGAGCGAGCGGAAGAACGCGCAGCGCGGCTTCACGCTGATCGAGCTCCTGGTCTCGATGGCGCTGCTGTCGATCCTCGGCCTGCTCGTGGTGCGCCTCTTCGACATGAGCCTCGACCTCTGGAAGGAGGGCGAGGAGACGCGCGACGTGATGGAGCAGAAGTCCGCGGTGAAGTCCTTCCTCGAGCGCGATCTGGCCTCGATCGTCGGCGGCGAGGGCCGCATGCTCTTCGCCGACGACCGCAGCGGCGAGATGGGCTTCGTGCGCTCGCTCTCGAGCGGAGAGCAGCAGCGGGCCCTCGACGACCTGCGCTACCGCGGCCACCTCGGCGAAGGCACGCTCGCGCTCATCACCGCGGGCGAGGAGGCCTACTCGAAGGCTCGTCGCGAGTGGGAGCAGCAGGCGCAGGGCGACGAGGAGCCCGAGGCGTTCTCCTGGTACGACGTGGTCCCTTCGCGCGGCGTCGCCTACGTGAGCTACGTGGTGGGGCCGGATCCGCTCGCGTCGAACAGCTCTCTCGTGGCTCTGTACCGCGCGGTCGTGCCCCTGGGCGCCGGCGCGCCGCCGCGCCGCGCGGAGCTGCTGCAATCCCTCGCCGGCGGACCGACGACGGAGGAAGCCGGGATCTACCGGAAGGTCGCGGGCTCCTTGCTGCACGTCGAGTGGCTCTTCCGCTCGGAGTGGACGCGCGACTGGGAAGCGGAGGGCGTCCCCTTCGCGGAGTGGAGCCAGGCCCTCGGCTCCTTCTGGAGCGACGAGAACGCGAAGCCGTCGGCGGCCGTTCGCGCTCCCATCCTGGGCTGGGATTCCACGCGCACCGACGAGGACGCGCGGAACGACGTCTATCCCGAGGCCGTGCGCTTGCGCATCTCCATCGTCTCCGAAGAGGAGCGCAGCCGGCCATGGCGCTTGAACGACAGCTTGCTCGCGAGCAGCGGCGCCGCGGATCACCGCGGCTCGAAGCCGCACGACCTCGGCGTCGGCGGTGCCACGCGCTCGCTGCCGACCAACGCCGTGTACGCGAAGATCGGCTCCGAGTGGGTCGCGATCTCCGCGGTGCGGGGCCGGCGCATCACGATCGCCGCGCGCGGCGCACGAGGCACGGCGGCGCAGGAGCATGCTCCGGGGACGCCGATCTGGTTCGGCAGCGAGCTCGATCTCTTCGTGCGCGTGCCCGCGGCGCGCGGAGGCATCCAGCGATGAAGCTCTCTCCGCGAGCACGCTGGCGCGCGCGCACGGCGCCGGCCCTCCCGAGCGCGGGCTTCACGCTCGTCGAGATGCTGGTCGCGATGGGCCTCCTCATGATGGGGATGACCGCCGTGATCGGCCTCTTCGCCGTGGGCCTGGACCAGCTCCGCGACGCGCGCGTGCGGGCCGAAGCGGGCGACGCGTTGCCGCGCGTGCTCGACGACGTGGAGGGGCGCCTCTTCGACGCCGTCCAGCGCGCGCTGAACGATCAGGCGCTCGGCTTCAGCGCCGGGCAAGGGCAGGATGGGGCGCTCCCCGAGGAGCTCTCGCACAGCGAGGAGCTGCGCATCACCGGCCTCGACGACCTGCGCTACGCTTACAAGGCGCGCCGCATCCCGGGACGCGACCTCCAGTATTTGACGGAGATCCGCGTCGACTGGAGGATCCGGGGCAAGACCTCTTCGCGCACGTTGAAGAGCGTCTTCGAGCTCCGGCCCACGCTGGTGCAGCGCGCTCTCGAGCGCGGCCTGCGCTACCAACCGCCGCGCTGAGCGCGCTCGGATCACCTCTCGGCCTTTCGCTTCGCTTCGCTTCGGAGTCGCAACCATCATGCATGCGCTCGACACCGCTCGACCGGCTCGCTGGATCCGCCGAGCCCTCCTCGTCTTCTCGATGTGGGCGGGATGCTCCACCGCGGCGGAAGCCGACATCCTGCGCCTGAAGGATGGGCGCGTGCTCCTCGGGGCCGTGACCGAGCCCGACGAGGACGGTTTCACCTTCAAGCGCTACGACAACGGCGGCAGCTTCCGGCTGAGCTGGGCCGACGTGAACCCGCTCGACGCGAAGCGCCTGCGCGTCGACTTCGGCTTCGAGAACCTGGCTTCCGAGGCGGTGCTCGTCGATGCGTTCCAGGTCACCTTGCGCGACGGGCGGCAGATCCTGGCGCACACCGTCGACAAGGCCGATCCGCAGCGCTGGTTCGTCCAGGCCTTCGATGAAGCCCGCGAGCCGATCGCTCCGGGCCGCGTGAAGGACCTGCTGAAGGTGCGCGTGCCGGCGAACGAGGTCTACACCCTGGACCAGATCTACGCGGCCAAGGTCGCCGAGGTCGGCGCGGCGAAGCTCGAGAGCGACAAGGTCGAGAACCTGCGCTTGGCGCGCTTGCTCGAGGTCGTGCTCGACTACCAGAACGCGCAGAAGCACTACCAGAAGGTGAAGGAGCTCGACGCGGAGTACGCCTCGCGCGAGATCGCCACCGCGCTCGCGCGCCTGCCGGAGAAGATCAAGCTGCGCGAGCAGGACGTGCAGCTCGCGGCGGTCGCGCAAGCGAGCCGGCGCAGCCGCTTCGACGAGGCTCTGAAGCTGTGCGAGGACTTCCTCGCGAAGTGGCCGAGCTCGCCCAAGAAAGCCGAGCTCGAGCGCCGCAACCAGCTCGTGCTCACCGCGCGCGCGACTTGGGCGCGCAATCGCGTGACGCAGCTCTGGTACAAGGCTGCCGATGATCTCGCCGACGAGGCCGCGAAGGACAAGAAGCTCTCGCTCGACGGCGCGCGCGATCTGGCGCTCGGGCGCCTCGGCGAGCAGATCCTGGCTCGCGTCACGCAGGAGATCCAATCCGACAAGGATGGCAAGGCCTGGGCCAAGGTGACCGGCGACGAGATCCGCGCGGCCTTCGCCTCCCGCCATGGCGAGCGGACGCCGCTGCGCCGCGAGCAGCGCATCTCCTACTCGGAGGGAACCTTCGTGCTCGGCAAGGGCACGGCGGCGAAGGGGATCCCGAAGATCGAGGAGCGCTTGGCGCGCGAGAAGGAGCGCGAAGCGCGCAAGCGCGAGCAGCAGCAACAGCAGCAACAGCAGCAGCAACAGAATCAGAACCAGCGCCAGCGGAACAACCAGCAGGACCAGAACCAGGTGCAGATCGATCCGGCCTCGCTGCCGCAGCCGCCGACCGAAGAAGAGTGGTGGACGAAGAGCGCCGGTCGCGAAGACAAGAAGAAGTTCCTCCTCGCGACCTACGCGGAGCGCGGCGGCGACCTGCAGGTCATCGGCACGGACTTCTCCGTCTGCTCGCGTTGTCGCGGCACGGGCTCCGAGGTGCTGGAGGGCTTCCAGGCGCGCACGCGCGACGGGCGCCTCAGCGTGATCGACGTGCCGGTGGTTTGCCGCCGCTGCGCCGGGATCGGCTTCGACCGCGTCGTGAAGTACTGGTAGGGCGGTGAGCTCGCGTAGGTTCGCGCGCGGTCTTCTCGGTGCGGTCTGGCTCGCGCTCTGCGGGTGCGGCGGCGACGATCGCTACGCGTTCGACGATCCCACGCGCCGCGCGCCGGCCTCGCGGCCGGCCGCAGCGCCGGGCTCCGAGCACGAGCTGCCTCCACTCACGGGGCAGAGCGTCGACGCTGACGATCCGCTCTTCATCGCGACCGAAGCGCAGGGCGAGCTCGCGCGGGTCGAGGGGGAGGCCATCCGCGCCGAGGAGCTCCTCGATGCGCTGCTCTTCTTCCAACGCGAGGCGACGCAGGAGCTGCTGCGGAAGACGATCGAGTTCCGCTTGGTGCGGCTCGAGGCGCGGCGTCTCTCCGCGCGCGTGCCCGTCGCGCGGCTCGAGGCCGAGGAGGCGGGATTCCTCCGCCGCGCCGAGGAGGAGGTGAAGCGCTTCGGCGACGGCTCGCTCAGCTTCGAGGCCTATCTCCGCGGCGAGCTCGCCAGCGATCCCGCGCTGTACGCGCGCTCGCTGCGCCGTTTCGTGGCGCTCGGTCTCCTGCGCGATCGCGTGATCCGCGCCGATCAGATGCAAAGGGAGCGGCTGGTCGTGCGCGGCTTGAGCCTGCGCGATCGGGCGCTCGCGCAGCGCGCTTGGCAGGACCTCCACGATGGCGCGTCGTTCGAGATCCTGGCGCAGCAGATCGATCCCGAGGCGCCGCCGGAGCGACGAGGGCGGTGGCCTGCGCTGCCGCTCGACGATCCACATCCCATCGTCGGGCACTTCGGCCGGCAGGACCTGCAGGGCTTCCAGCCGCCGATCGAGCAGCGGCTCGGTGCGACGAGCGTCTGGCATGTCGTCGAGCTGATGGAGCGCTTGCCCGCAGATCCGCGCTCCTTCGCCGATCTGGCGCCGGAGATCGAGGTCTCCCTCGCGGCGCAGCCCGTCGGGCGCGAGGAGTATCTGGTCTGGCTGCGCGGCGCGCTGCGCCGTTGGCGCATCGAAGGCCCCGAGCCGCGCTGATCGAGCGCGAGCCCCGATCCGTCGCGATCGCTGGCGGAAGAAGATCCCTGTGATGCGCCCGAAGGGGCAGGCCTCTTCCGAAGGCACAGTTGCATCCCTATCGCTGGGGCCCACAATGCTGCCGTTCCTACATCTTGGGGCTCGAAGCACCGCCGCACCGCGGCGGGGAGTGCGCGCGTGGACGACGATCGTCGCGAGAGCGGGATGGACTCGGCCTTCGTGGCGATGGAGAGCGCGGCTCGGATCGACGAGTCGGCTCTCACGCTCGCGGCCCCGGCGCGCTCGAAGCGGCGCGCTTCCTCTCGCGCGGCTCGCGTCGATCTGCCCGCGGCCCTCGCGGTCGAGGCCGCGGCCGCACCCGAGATGCAGGCCGTCTCACGCGCGGAGGAGCCGGTCGTGAAGTCGAAGCGCAAGGCGCGTCGCGCCGCGTCGCTGCCGCCGTCGGCGGCCCCGGAGAACGGCGCCGAGTCCCCGGCGGAAACGCCGGGTGAGTCTGCCTTCGGCGCCGCGCTCGAGAGCGCGCCGGCGGGAACGGCGTTGCCGGAGGCATCACTCGAGGCGCAGGCCGGGGAGACGGCATCCTCGGGCGAGCTCCTGGCATCTCCGGCGGCCCTCGAGGCGAGCGAGCCCGAGGCCGGGGAATCTCCGGTCTCCGCTCCGGCTCCGGCGAGCGGCAAGAAGAAGCGCGGCCGCAAGAACGAAGGGAGCACCGCCGAGGCCAGCGCGCTCGCTGCGGAAGCGCGCCCGGCGCCCGGAGATCTCGCGCCGACCCTGGAGGCTGCGGCCGTCTCGGCCACGGAGCTAGTCCCGGCCACGGAGCTAGTCCCGGCCGCGGAGCTAGCGCTCGCGGAAACGAGCGCTGGCGAGCACGACGCGGCTGCGCTGGCGGAGAGCCCCTCGCAAGCGGAGCTCGCCCCGGAGGCGAGCGCGAAAGAGGCCGCTTCTGCGGCCACGAGCGCCGGCGGAGAGCTCGATCTGCCGGTCGAGGAGAGCGGGCTCGAGCGCATCGAGGATCGCCAGCTTTTGGCGGTGCTCTTCGGCAGCCCCGAGGAACTCACGGTGCCGCGCATGGCAGAGATCTTGGGCTGGAAGCGCCGCGAGGTGGAGCAGCGCCTGCCGCGCGTGCGGGCGTGGCTCGACGAGCTCGTCCTGCCCTTCGAGCTCCGCCTGATCGCCGGCGGCTGGCGTCTCGTCTCGCGCAGCGAGTACGCAGAGCTCCTCGGCCGGCTGCGCGTCGTGCGCCGCCGCGATCGCCTCTCCCAGGCCGCCCTCGAGGTGCTCTCGGTCGTCGCGTACAAGCAGCCCGTTCCGGCCTCCGAGGTCGATCGCATCCGCGGAGTGAACTGCTCCTCGATCCTGCGCCTGCTCCTCGATCGCGAGCTGGTCCACGTCGTCGGTCGCCAGGATTCTCCGGGGCGCCCGCTGCTGTACGGGACGACGAAGCTCTTCCTCGACCGCTTCGGACTCGGCGCGCTCCACGATCTCCCGGGGATCGAGGTCGCCCACGATGGCTACGCTGCAGCCGACGATATCGCCTTGGACGAGCTGCCGAGCGCCGAAGAAGAGGGGTCGGCGACCGACGCCGCACCCTCCACCGCTGGCGACAGCTTCACCTCTGCGAGCGAAACGTCGGTCTGACGCCAACTTGCGGCATTGCGCCTCCTCTCCGGCGCCCGTATCCTCTTCGCCCCTTTCCTTCCCGCGGCTTCCGCGGGGCCGGCTCCCCATGGGGAAGAGCTGAGATGTCCGAAGTCGAACACGAAGAAATCGAGCACGTCAGCCTGTTCCGTCGCTACCAGCGCCCGATCCTCCTCGGCCTGGTGATCTTCGCCCTGCTCACGTTCTCGATCACGAGCGCGGCGTTGATGATGTTCGAGACCGACCCGAGCGAGGTCGCGATCGTGCTGCCGGACGGTTCGTCCGCCACGGTCGGCGGCCGCGCCGAGCAGGAGCTCGATCGCGCGTCCCTGGGCATCGTGCGCCAGATCGCCGGGCAGCTCACGAACTACAAGGACATGCTCGATCGCGCTGGCGAGGAGAGCATGAAGTCGAATCAGGTCCTGCAGTCGCTGCAGGAGTTCCGCGAGTTCGACGTCTGGGTCCCGTTCCTGAACGTGGTCGACGCGAAGGCCCGTCGCAATCGCGACGGCGGCCTCTCGTACGACGATTACGTCATCCTCTCCGGTGCCGCCCAGGCCGCGGGCATCCGCGTGGGCGGAGACGCCCTGGAAGAGAAGAAGCAAGCGCTGCTCCAGCTCGTGCGTGCTTCGGCCGGTGAGCAGGGCGCCGACTTCGCCGCGGACGACCTCTATCGCATGTTCGGCATGCGCGAAGCGGGCTTCGACGTGGCGCTCGCGCGCTCCCTCGCGGCGACCGAGCTCGTGCGCCGGCTCGAGCTCGGCCTCGAGGCGATCCCCACGCCCGAGGAAGTGCTCGCCGACTGGAAGAAGAAGAACCCCCAGGTTCGTGCGACCGTCGCGGTATTCGCCGCCAGCCTCTACGAGGAAGAAGCGCGCCGCGTGTTCGAGCTGCTCTTCTCCACCGAGGAAGAGCGCCAGGCGGAGATCCGCCGCTGGAAAGATCCGGCCGGCGGTTCCGATGCGGAGCTGGTCGATGACCAGACGAAGCAGCGCCGCGAGAAGCTGCGCACGGAGACGATCGACAAGCGCAAGGACGCCGCGGACCTGGAGCTCGCGCAGGCCACGGACGCGGCCTCGAAGGCCCCCAATGACGAGGCCGCCGCGGCTCGCGTGCGCGCGGCGCGGCGCGAGCAGCTCTGGCTGGCTTACCTCGACAAGCTCGTCGATCGCCGCACGCGCTATGGTGCGACGAGCGGCGAGGAAGAGGCTCCGAGCGGCAAGGATGCGCTGCGCGACTTCGAAGGTCGCCGCTGGCTGCTCTTCGGCCTGGACCTCGACGCGCTCACGGACGCGCAGAACGAGTTCCTCCTCGGCTGGATCAAGGAGAAGGGCATCGAGGAGCCCACGCTGAAGGAAGTCGCCGAGCACTACCGCAAGTACGCTTACTCTCGCTTCCTCACCGAGGAAGGCCGCCTCGCGCGCAACATCGCGCGCTGGACGGCCCCGGCGGGAGGTGCGATGCCGCGCACTCAGGAAGGCGCGGCCTCGGGCAGCGGCGCGGGCCAAGGTGGGAACGGCGAGAACGCCGCGGCGCAAACGCCGGCGGGCAACGGCCAGGCCGGCGTGGAAGGCGGCCAGACGGGCCCGGCACCTGCGGTGCCCGCGGGCATGCTCGCGACCTCGGACCGCCCGGACCAAATGGCCAGCAAGGACATCCAGGGCTGGGACGATCCCGGCGTGCAGAAGCGCGCGAAGGCGGATCTCGTGGCCAAGCGCTTCCTCGGCCGATTCCGCGACGTCGTCGTCGGTCCGGCTCTCGAGGATGCCACGTCGACCGAGCGCAAGGCCTTCCTGGATGCCGAAGCCGCCGCTGCCGAGAAGGCCAAGGCGGTCGAGGCACTGCTGCAGCGCTCGCGCGAGATCAACACCGAGCTGAACCGCGGTGGAGATGGGCGCGGTATGCAGGGCTACCTCGATCTCGATCGCAGCGAGGAGTCCGCGCGCACGAATCGCCGCGAGAAGCAAGCGCAGCTCGAGCGCCTCGAGAAGCTCACCGAGACGCAGCGCGAGTCTGACTATGCGCAGAAGCTCGACGCTGCGAAGAAGGGCCTGGCCGCCGCGGAGCAGGAGCTCCAGCGCGCGACCGAAGCGCGCCGAGCCTACCTCGTCGACGGCCTGCCGCGCGTGCAGCTCTCGCTGCTGAACGGCCGCGCCGCGGGCGTGGCCTCCGCCCTCGGCATGCTCGGCTTCGGCGACCTCGTCGCCAAGAGCGGTGAGCCTGCCCCGGCGGACGCCGCGGCGACGGCGCTCACCGCCGTCTGGAACGCTCTCGCAGCGAGCGAGCAGACCGCGGTCGGTGGCAGCGCGGCCTGGGATGCCGCGGATGCCGACGGCAAGCTCGCTCTGCTCGTGCGCGCCACGAACAGCGCGGCCGCGCACCCGCAGGCCCAGGCGCTCGACGCGGCTTGGCGCGCGGTCGGCCGCGCGAAGCTGAGCGCGATCCTCTCCCCGCTCGAAACGAAGCGCGCCGAGCTGCAGGGCTTGGTCGGTCCGGCGTTGAGCTCGGTCTCCGAGGGCGTGGAGCGCCTCGCCGCGCTGCGTGCCGAGATCCCGGGACTCGACGCGTCGATCGAGGCGCAGGACCGCTCGCTCGCCGCGAAGCGCGAGGAAGTCGGTCGAGCGACCGATCCCGCCGCCAAGGCGAAGCTCGAGGAAGAGCTGAAGGGCCTCGAGGCCGCTCGCGAGGCGCAAAACGCCGACCGCGCGAAGAAGCTCGAGGAGCGCGCGAAGATCGAAGGCGAGATGACGACACGTCAGCAGAGCTTCGAGACGCAGCGCGCTGCCGCGTTCGACGCGAGCTCGGGCTGGGCCAGCAGTCTCGGCGGCCTCGAGGCCGCTCTGAAGCTCATCGAGGACGCGGAGCCCAGCATCGCTTCGCTCTCCACGCGCAGCGCGGCAGTCGAAGCGGCCGAGAAGAAGCTCGCCGATGCCGAAGCCGCGAAGGCCGACCTCTCCGCGCTGGACAAGCTCCGCGTCGAGCTCGCCTCGCTCGTCGAGCGCCGCCTCGAAGCCTACGAGAAGCGCCGCACGCTGAGTTCGCAGTCCGCGACGCGCGCGAGCGAAGTGACGCGGGCCTTCGCCGAATGGCGCCAGGCCCTCGATCCTGCGCACGCGACGACGCTGCAGGGCCTGCTGGCCGAGTACAACGAGTGGGGTCCGAAGAACGTCGAAGCGAAGCAGGCGCAGACGGACGCTCAGGCGGCCGTCGATGCGGCGCGCAACGCCGTCGAGGTCGCCCGTGTCGCCGCGCTGCCGGTCGTCCTCGAGCGTCTGCGCGGGGAGCTGCGCGCTCAGTCGGGCGCTGCTGCGGTCGATCTCGTCGCGCAGGAGATCCCGGGCTGGGTCACGCGCGAGGATCTCGCCGAGGACTTCGCTCGCAACTCGAGCGACCTGCCGGAAGGCGGCGGCAATCCGATCTTGGAAGGCGCGCTCTTCGGACCGGGCAACCAGCTCGAGGAAGGCGGCCTCGGCAAGGACGTGGCGATCTCGCAGCGCTACGCCCTGCTCCCCGGCCTGCTCGACGCCGGTGGCGAGAGCGCGACCGATGCGCTCGCCCGGCGCGCCTATCTGCGCGAGCTCGCTCTCGAGATCGCGCGCATCCGCGCGGCGATCTGCTCCGAGATGCTCGATGAGATCGAGCGCGTCGACGAGACGCCGGAGGAGAAGACCTTCGCCGCGGGCTCCGAGGTGAAGCGCGAGAGCTTCGAGCGCGAGCTGCGCGAGGGCGAAGCGTTCTACTTCGTGAAGGGCGCCGGGCTCCCGAGCCAGGAGATCCGCTTCCAGCGCTACTTCGCGTCCCAGGGCCGCGGCTACTATCGCTGGAGCAATGGTCCCCTGAACCCCGACTGGTTCCGCAAGGTGACGAGCCTGCCGGTGCGCCGCACCTTTGACGCGCTCACCGGCGCGCTCGACGACGTCGAGGGCGAGGTCCTCTCGTCGCAGCCCTTCGAGCACGCCGATCTCGAGGCTTGGTTCGTCGCGCACATCGCGCGCCGCCCCCTCGATCCGGAGGTCGACGGCGTGAAGATCTCGCCGCGGGAATGGACCGCCGCGTTCCGCGAGCTGCGCGAAGAGCGCCTCGCGAAGGCGGTGCAGGCGAGCCTGATCGGCGAAGGGCTCCGCAAGGTGTTCCAGATCGCGCGCCGCTGAGCCTGCGACGCAGCGAAACAGCGGAGGCCCGCCTCGGCGCTCGAGAGCGCCGAGGCGGGCCTCCTGCTTTGTCGCTCGGAGCGTTCGCTCCGCAGCGCGTTCTCAGCGGCGCTTCGCGGCTACGAGCGCGAGCGAGTGCCCGCACGGGAAAGAGATCCAGCGCAAGGGGAAGCGCTCGCCGGAGAAGAGCGCCTCCAGCGTGGCGCTCACGAGCCGCGGCAGGCGGAACGAGAGGTTGGTGGTGTCGTCGTCGGGCCGCCCGAAGAGCCGTTCCTTGCACTTCAGGGCGAGCACCGCGGGCAGGATGATCGGGAAGAGCAAGGTGTTCACGTAGGTGGCCTTGCGGATCTCGAGGCCTGCGCGGCGCGCCTTCGCGACGAGGTCGGAGCGCGTGTAGCGGCGGTAGTGATGCGCGACGCGATCGTTGTTCGCGTAGAGGAACTGATACGCCGGTACCGTGGCCATGAACACGCCGCCGGGGCGCAGCGCGCGCACGCATTCGCGCAGCGCTCGCTCGTCGTCCTCGATGTGCTCGATCGTGTCGAAGGCCGTGATGACGTCCAAGCTCGCATCGGCGTGCGGCAGCGAGTATCCGGAGCCGACGTAGGCGCGATGGAAGCCGCGCTGGCGGCAGATGCGGACGCCGCTCTCCTCGATCTCGAGGCCCTGCGGTTCGCCGTAGCGCCGGAGGCCCTCCATCATCCCGCCCATTCCGCAGCCGAGGTCCAGGACGCGTGTGAAGGAGCCGGGCTCGCGCGCGATCGCACGGGCGAGCAGATCGAAGTAGAGCGTGCGCCGCGAGCGGAACCACCAATGATCGCGCTCGAGCTCCAAGAACTGCTGGTAGGCGTTGGCATCCATCGCGGTCTGCCCTCAGGCCTTCTCGCAGACGACGATCATCTCGTCGAACAGGTTCACATAGAGCGGAGAGCGCTCGACGAGCTTCAGCGGGAAGAGCAACGTGGAGAGCAGCGGATGCACGCGTCCGGCTCGCTCGCGCACGAAGCCGAGCGAGACGTACTTGCCCCCGAGTCGCGCGCGATTCTCGATCACGCGCAAGCCCGCTTGGCGGCACAGCTCACGGACGGTCCGAGGATCGAAGTGGTAGAGGTGCTCGTGGTGCTTGTAGTGCTGCCAGCGCTGGCCCAGCACGCGCGCGAAGAGCGAGCGCACGTTCTGGGTCTCGAGCAAGAGCTTCCCGCCCGGGCGCAGGAAGCTCGCGGCGCGCCGGAGCACCGCGATCGGATCGGGCAGGTGCTCGACGACATCCCAGAAGGTGATGAGGTCGAAGCGTCGATCTCCGAGCACGGGGGCCGCTTCGTCGAGGGTGCCGACGATGACGTCGAGCCCGTAGTTCTTGCGGCCGAACTCGGCGATGTAGCCGGAGACCTCGACGCCCTGGGTGCGCCAGCCCTTCTCCTTCATGACCGAGAGGAAGAAGCCCGCGGCGCAGCCGACATCCAGCACCTCGCCCGGCGTCTTGCAATGGCGCGCGATGGCGCTGTAGCGCCGCAGGTAGGTGCGGCGATAGAGCGAAGCGTCGCGCTGGTAGTCCGTGTAGCCGAAGTCCTTCGCGGCGTCCGAGTGCCAGTACGCGGTCTGGTAGATCTCGACCAAGCGCGAGGGATCGCGGCGCGGGGTGACCCACACCAGCGCGCAGCTCTTGCAGCGCACCACGCGGAACGGCGGCTCCTCGAAGCGGAGCTCCGATTCCTCGCTGCCGCAGAGCAGGCAGCGCGCAACCTCGGCGAGCGCGTCCTCCGCTCTAGGGGCTCCGCGCAGGAGCTCGCTCATCCGAAGTATTCCTGCTCCGCTGCCACGCGCTTGTCATCGTCGCCCCGGCCCTTCTTGTTCAGGGCCTTGCCTACGGCGCGTCCCATGGCCACCGAATGGTCCATGTTGTTGTAGCGATACAGGCCCTGGCGGCCGGTGGTGTCGAGGTTCTTGATCCCCTTCACGTGATCCATCAAGGTCTGCAGGTTCGCCTTGTAGGTGAGATCGTAGACCGGATAGGCGTAGCGCAGCTTCGTGAGCCAGAGGCCGCGGCTGATGCCCGGCTCGAGCAAGCCGACGGTGACCAGGTCGCGCTCGGCGATCTTCGCCGCTTGCTCGAGGTCGAGGTTCCACGACTCGTCGCCGCGGAGGCAGGTGATCTCGCAGCAGACGACGGTCTTGTCCTTCGGACCGACCTGGTCGTCGAAGTTCTTGAACTCGCAGATGCGATGCACCGTGAGGTGCTTCTCCGGCAGATAGATCCAGTGGTCCTTCGAGAGCGAGGGACGGTTGATCTCGAGGTAGACGAAGACGATCGAGATGTAGCGCAGGCCGGCGATGGCTTGATGGCATGCCGCCGGCGCCGCGGGGCTCAGGTGCTCGATCAAGCGCGGGAGCGGGATCGTCGAGACGATCATGTCGCCCTCCAGGCGCTTCAGCTCGCCGCCCTCGCGGTAGGTCACCGCGCGAGCGACGCCGTTCTCGACCAGCACCTGCTCGACGGGAGTGTCGAGGTGGATCTCACCGCCCATCGCGCGGATCTTGCGCTCGTAGCCGCGCGAGATCTCGCCGATGCCGCCTTCCGCGGGGTACCAGAACTCCGAGACGAGTGTCCGCGGCTTGTCCTTGCCGGCCTTCGGGCTCATCACGGTCTTCTTCACCGTGTCCCAGAGGTTCAGCAGCGTGATGCGCTGGCTGGCCCAATCGGCCGAGATCTCGGTCGCGGGCATCTTCCACGCCTTCTCGGTGTAGGTGACGAAGAACATCTCCGCCAGCGTCTTGCCGAAGCGCTTCAGCACCCAGTTCTTGAAGTTGTTGTCCGGGATCGGCTTCAGGCGATCGCGCAGGCGGATCCAGGCGTAGTCCCAGAAGGCCTTGACGATCAGGTGCGGCGGCATGTTGCGCAGCACGTTGCTGAGCTTCAACGGGTAGTTGAAGAAGCGCCCGCGCATGTAGATGCGGCTCAGGCGATCGCGCACCAGCACCTTGTTGTCGAGGACCTCGTAGAGGTGCGCGACCAGCTCCTTGTTGTAGGAGTGGAAGCGATGCGGACCGTGGTCCAGCCAGTAGCCCTCGACCTCGTGCGAGGACGCCATGCCTCCGGCCCACGGCTCGCGTTCGAGGATCGTGACCTTGTGTCCGGCCTTGGCGAGCTCGTAGGCGCAGGAGAGTCCGGCCAGGCCAGCTCCCAGGATGACGACGTTCATTCCGGTCGGGGAAAGGGACTCAGCGGGTCACGCGCGTCCGTCAATGCGGACGACATCCGTAGCGTCGGCCCGACCGTAGGGCAGGCTCGAGCGCATTTGGCGATCACGCGGGTGGAGGGACCGCCCCTTCGGGCGGTCCGCGTCGCGTGGCGAGCCCTCAAGCGCGGTGGGGAGGCGAGCGAGGGCGGGGAAAGATAGAGCAGGCGGGGGGGTGGTACAAGGCAGCCAGCCGGAGAGCGGAAAGGCTTTCGCGGCGATTTCACCCGCGCGCGTGGAGCGGAGAGCAGCGCTTCAGCGTCTGGCGGCCCGCTCTTGGATGCGACGCTCGAGCTCGATCGCCTGCGGATCGGCGGGGTCGTTCGCGCGCACGCGACGCACTTCGCGGAGCGCCTCCGGGAACCTCCCCGCGTCGGCCAGCAGGCTCGCCCGCGCCAGCCTCCAGCGAGGCGACGGCACGAGGAGCTCCAGCGCCGCCAAGCTGCGCAGCGCGCCGTCGAGCTCTCCGCTCGCCGCACGCGAATGCGTCAGCAGCTCGAGCAGCGCGGGCAGCTGCGGCTCGAGCGCCGCGGCCTCCGCGAGTGCGGCGCGCGCCGCGTTCTCGTCCCCGCGAGCGAGCTCCAGATCCGCGGCTTCGCTCAGGGTGCGCGCGAGGTCCGCTCGTCGTTCGGCATCCGCGGGTTCCAAGGTCCTCGCTCGGCGCAGCGCGGGCAGGGCCTCCTCCGCGCGACCGGCGCGTGCGAGCGCGAGCCCTTCGCGCGTCTGCGCTTCGGCGTCTCCGGGTAGAGCTGCGGCCACGGCGGCTGCCGTACGAGCCGGATCGGGCAGGGACTGGAGCTCGAGCGTTCCGAGCGCGAGGACCGGCAGGGCGAAGAGGCTCCAGAGCGCGACGTGCCTCCAGCCGCGGTGATCGGCGCGCGCACCGGTGCCAGCGCTAGAAACGCCGAGGGCCTCCCGCGTCGGAGCTTCGCGCACCTTCCAGAGGAAGCCGTCGAAGTAGAAGTGCAGGAGCTGCGATGCGAGCAGCAGGCCCGCGAGTCCGTGCCGCAGCTGCTCTTCGCCGACCTGCTTCGCGAGCGGGCCGAGCGCGCCATAGGCAGCGACGAGCCCGAGGTAGAGGCCAGCGCCGAGCGCACCGCCACGGAAGAGGAAGCGCGTCACCGCGCCACAGGCGGGAGCGGTCTCCGCGCGTCGGCGGTTGAAGGCCCAGACGATCGCCAGGTATTGCACGTCGTGGCAGATCTCGAAGAGCGCGAGCCCGAAGATCAGGCTCGGGACGAGGTTCGTCGAGACCCACCACAGCGCAAAGGTCGAGGCGAGGAGCAAGTGCTTCAGCGCGCTCGGAGCGCGGCCGGCCCGCGTCTCGCGCCAGCTCCACGCCAGATAGAGGCCCGCCGTCGACACGAGTGCGCAAATGGCGACGAAGCGCGTCCCCTCGATCAGCGCCGGTGAGGGGAGCGGCACCCCACACGCGGCGAGAGCTTCCAGCACTTGGATGCTGCGCTGGGAGGAGAGCACGACCGGGCCCGCGAACATCGCGGCGCAGAGCGCGAAGTCGATGCGCGCCGTCGTGCGCGCCGTCGAGCCGCGCTTCGCATCGTAGATGCGCGCGAAGCCGAAGGTCTGCATCCAGCCGTGCCAGATGCCCCAGGCGAGCGCGATCACCGCGAGCCCGTGAAGCCCGGCGAGCTGGAATCCCGCGCAGACGAGCGCGAGGAAGAGCGGCGCCAGCAGGAAGCGCGTGCGGAAGCGCGCGAAGAGCGCGCGATCGCCGTACGCGCGCAGCATCCCCGGGAGGTGATGGCCCAAGGCGCCGAAGGCCATCACCGACTCGTGAACCGCGAGGTCGCCCCGACGCTCGCGCCAGAGCCAGAGGAGCGGCAGCGCGAGCAGCGGCGTGAGCACCACCAGGAGGAGGTCCCAGCTCGGCTTGACGATCCAGGACCCCGGGACCCGCGGCGACATGGTGATCGAGCGAGCGTTGCTCATGGCGACGAGAAGGCTAGCGCGAACCCAAGACGGGCGGATCGAAGAGGGCCACCTCGTCCAGGGACTTGCGCTTCAGATCGGGGACCCGCGCGCCGTCGGCGGGATATCCGATCGGGAACAGAACATAGGGCCGCTCGTTCTGCGGGCGACCGAGGAGCTGCGCCAGGAAGCCCATGGGCTCGGCGTGTGGGTCAGCGTGGCGAGACCCATGCGATGGATCGCGGCGAGGAACAGCCCGGCCGCCATGCCGACGCTCTCCTTGGTGTAATAGTTCGTGCGCCGAGATCCGTCGGGCTCGACTCCGTAGAGCTCTTCGAAGAGCACGACGATCCAAGGAGCTGCCTCGAGGTAGGGCTTGCTCGAGTCGGTGCCCAAGGGCGCGAGCGCGCGCAGCCAGGCCTCGGGTGCACGACCGCCTTCGTAGAACTCTCGTTCCTCGCGCTCGGCCGCGGCGCGGATCGCGGCCTTGGCCTCCGGAGCGCTCACGGCCACGAAGCGCCAGGGCTGCCGGTGCGCTCCCGACGGCGAGGTCGACGCGGAGAGGATCGCGAGCTCGATGCAGCGGCGCGGCACCGGATCTGCGCAGAAGTGGCGGACGCTGCGCCGCTTCTCGAGCTCTGAGCGGAAGCTCTCGGCGCGGGCGATCATCTCGGCGGGTTCGAGGCGCTCGAACGACAAAGGCAGGAAGCGGTCGTCGTGCATGAGGAGCGAGTGCACCAGTAGCGAGCCGAGGAGGTCTGGGTTCTCATCTCGAGCCTGACGCCACGCACATGAGCAACGCCATGCCTCGACACTGGCTCTTCAAGAGCGAGCCCGGAGTGTACTCGATCGACGATCTCGCCCGAGACGGCAGCACGGGCTGGGACAGCGTGCGCAACTTCCAGGTGCGGAACTTCCTCCGCGACGAGATCCGCCCGAAGGATCGCGTGCTCTTCTACCACTCGAGCTCCGAGCCCCCGGGCGTCGCCGGGCTCGCTCTGGTGGTGAAGCCCGGCTACCCCGATCTCAGCGCCCAGGACCCTGCCAGCGATCACTATGACGAGAAGGCGACGCCGGAGGAGCCTCGCTGGTACCAAGTCGACCTCGCCTTCGAGGAGAAGTTCGCCCGCCTCGTGCCGCTGCGCGAGCTGGCGACTGCTCCTGGATTGGAGGAGATGCTCGTGCACCGGAAGAGCCGCCTCTCCATCCAGCCGGTGACCGCCGAGGAGTTCCGGATCGTGGTGGGGCTCGGGCGCAAGCGACACGGTTGAGCCGCAGCGCGCCGCGGCGAGTTGGCGCGGGCGGCGTCGGGGATCTTTCGCGGAGATCGCTCGGGCTGACATCCCGATCGCGGGGGGGTAAGCTCTGCTCGTGCGCGGCCCGTCCGCGCCCCAAACGTTCCAGGAGATCTCCGATGCGTGCTGTTGCATGGCTGGGCGTGCTGCTCGGCCTGTCCGCCCTGAATGCGCAGGAACCGCCTGCGCCCAAGCCTGCGCCGAAGCCCGAGACGCCTTCCGTCGGGACGAAGGTCGGCGAGCTGATCCCCGCGTTCGAGCTCGCCACGCGAGACTTGAAGCAGGATGACGGCGCGCCGAAGACGGTCTCGTCGCGCGATGCGGGCAAGCTCCGCCTCTACGTGTCGATGAGCACGAACTGCCCCGGGGTCGCGAGTCACGTCGAGCGCCTGAAGCAGCTCGACCTCGATCTCACGAAGCAGGGCGTCGAGGTCCTCTTCGTGTATCCCAACTACACGGAGAAGCTCCCGGCGAAGGAGAAGTTCCACAAGGAGAACGGCTTCGCGGCGCGCTTCGCCGAGGACGTCGATGCCCAGGTGTTCGGCGGCAAGCTGAAGGCGAAGAAGACCTGCGAAGCGGTGCTCGTCGACGCGCAGGGCGTGATCCGCTATCGCGGCGGCATCGACGACAGCCCCGGCAAGCCGAAGGAAGTGAAGCGCCGCTACGTGGTGGAGGCGGTCGAAGCGGTGAAGGCGGGCAAGGTCTACGAAGGACCGTTCCCGCCGGCCCCCGGCTGAGGCCTCAAAGTCCCCGCGAAGGGCTAGTTAGCTCTTCTCCATCGACGTGAACCATGTGAGAGGCCGCGCGGATCGCGAGTGATCCGCGCGGCCTCTCGCGTTGCGAGCCGCGCGCCTCGCGCCGGCTCGCTCAGCGCTGCGTCGCGCGCGCCTTTCGCCGTCGTGCGGCGTGCGGCAGCCACCAGAGATAGATCCCGCTGATCCAGAGCACGAGCAGCACGAGCGCGCTGGGCAGGAAGACGCCGAGCTTCACCGCCTCGCCGAAGAACGAGCCGTCGTGCAAGCTCTCGATCAGATCGGAGCGCCGATGCGCGGAATGCAGGATCGCGCCATCGGCGAGCGCGAGCTGCACCTCCCAGCGGTTCGCGCAGATGGCCTTCAGGATGCCGCGCTTCGGATGCACGTCGATGCGCTCGACGTCGCTCCACGAGCGCACTTGGGCCTCGGGGATGCGGCCCAGGATCTCGAGCACGCGCGGGAGCCCGAGCTCCATCGCGAGCGGCGTCCCGCGCTGTGTCGGGGGCTGCACCCAGGGCAGCTCTTTCTTCACCTGCAGCAGGATCCCGGAGACGAGGACGCAGAGCAAAGGGAGCGCGATCGCGATCGCGCCGAGGCGATGCACCTTGCGGTGCAGGACTTGGGGCTTCACACGCGCTCCGGAGCTGGGAACGACGACGAGAGGGGACGCGGCCAGCCGCGCCAGGCGAGCAGCAGGAGCACGAGCAGCGCTGCCAGGGCCGCGAGGGCGCCGAGGCGCACCGACAGCGGCTCGTAGCTCCACTCGACGAGATGCTCGCCGGCGGGAACCCGTACCGCAGGGTAGATGCCGGCGACGGCGCTGAGCTCGACGTCGCGGCCGTCGATTCGGGCGCGCCAGCCGGGGTAGATCACCCGCGAGAACCCGATCCAGCGCTCGCGCTCGCTGGCGCTGCGCACGGCCACATGCCGCGCTCCTTCGCTCTGCGGTCGCAGGCGCTCGCTAGCTCCCGCTCGTACGCGCTCGGCGAGCTGATCGAGCGCGAGGGGGAGCGGGGGCTCGAGCTCCAGGGCGAACGCGCTGCCGATGGGCTGCTGCACCTCATAGACGGCGCAGGGCAGGCCATCGTCGACGCGGCGATACTGGGCGCGGAACGGCGCGAGCGGAGCGACGAAGAGCTCCTGCTCCGTGCGCGCCTGCAGCGGGACCAGCGCGCTCGCTGCGCTCGGCTCGATGCGCACGAGGCGGGCGCGGCAGATCTCAGCCTTCGGGCGCAGCTGGCGGGGAGCTCCTGCGTCCTCGACGCGGACGCGGCGCCCGGCGATCGCGAGCTCGCAGCCGGGCTCGAGCGGCAGCGCGGCTCGGTTGCCGTTCGCGTCCTCGAGCCATAGCTGGCGGATGCTCGTTCCGGGAACGAAGAGCCCGACATCGAAGGCCCCGGCGCTCGGAGACGGCACATCGAAGCGCTGTCCTGGGGCGATGGGCGCCGCGAGGCCGGGGATCGGGCGGGCGCGCGGCAGCGGCGTCGGCAGCAGCAGCCAGCGCACGTCGCAGGCGGCGAGGAGCTCCGGCGCGAGATGTTCCAGGCTCTCCGGCTGCCGAGCGCCGAGGCCGAAGTGATCGAGCGCGACGCGAGACCGCCGCACGCCGATCGCATCGTAGGCGTGCAGCGACGGCAGGCCGAAGAGCAGATGACCACCCGGATCGAGCAAGCCGAGGGGCAGTACGCGCCCACCGCTCTCGGCGCTCGTGAGCGAGGCGAGCAGCTCGAGCTCCGGCGTCGCACCCGGGAGCTCCTCGAGGCGCGTGGGCGGGTGATAGGAGCGCGTGAACGGCACCGCTTGGAGCAGCGCCAGCAACGCGAGGGCCGCGGCGGTCCCGGGTCGGCCCTCGCGTGCTTCGGCGGCGAGTCCGCGCGCGGCCAGCAGCACGAGCATCGCCTGCAGCACGAACATCCAGCGCGCCGGCGCCGAGATGCGCAGCAGCGGTACGCTGTTCCACAGCGGCGAGAGGAAAGGGATCTCGTAGGCGAGGCTCGCGGCGAGCAGCGCGATGCCGGCGATCACGCCGGTCATCCGATCGCGTGAGCGGCCGCGCAGCGCGAGCGCTGCCGCGAACACGGTGCCGAGGGAGACGAAGGCTTGGATCTCGCTCGCATTCATAGGCCCGGCCCAATCGGGCTCGACGCGCTTCTGCACGAGCGGCGAGCCGAAGAGGAGCGGCGCGATCAGGGTCCCGAGAGCCTCGAGCGGTGGACGCTCCGGAGCGGCCAGCGCGCTCCGCAGCGCCAGCGCATGGCTCTGTGAGAGGTACTCGAGCGTCGGCACCGTCACGGGCGCGCTCAAGGCGAGCGCGAGGAGCCCCGCTCCCGCGGCGCGGAGCATCGTGACCCTCTTCGCGGCCCAGCCGACCGGGGCGAGCGTCGCGAGGAGGGCATCCGTGACGAGGAACTTGAAGGCGCTCTCGGGATGGCCGCTCAGCAGCAGCAGCGCACGCAGCACGACCGCGCTCGCGAACCATCTCCGACCGCCGCGGGCGAGCTCGAGAGTGGAGAGCCAAACCCACGGCATCCATGCCAGCGCGGTGCTCACCGGATAGCCGCGCCAGACCGTGTTCATGCCGGTGCAGGCGAGGAGCAGCGCGCCGACGCTGCACCAAGGATCACCCGCGCCGAGACGGAGCAGGAGGCGCCGCGCGCCGTAGAGCAGCACCAGGAGTTCCAGCGCGATCGAGAGATCGAAGCCCGCGCGCACGCCGAGCAGGAGCTGCGGCCACGTGAAGGGCGAGAGGAGCGCGCACTGGTTGTTGGCCAGGAGCGGCTGGCCGAGCTCGCTGCGGGGATCCCAGAGCGGCAGCTCGCCCTCGCGGAGCTGGCGGCGCGCTTCCTCGCGCTTCGCCTCGAACATCCACGGGATATCCGAGAGGAGCGTGTTCGATCGCTCTGGCTGGCTCGCTCCGTGCCGCGCCCACGGTAGGTGGAAATGGCGCAGGAACCCGTCGGGGAGGAGCGTGCTGCTCGTGCGCCAGAGATCCGAGACCACCAGCGCGAAGAGCGCGAAGACGAGGTGGTGCGCGTGGCGTCGGACGGCGTTGAAGTTCATGCGTGCGCGCGCGGGCTCGGTCTGGCCCGCGCGACGCACACCTTAGCAAGCCGCGCGCTCGCCCGAGAGAGGCGAGTGCCGCGCGCGCTCGATCACTGCACGACGACCCAGCGCTCGCCGTCCTTGCCCACGGAGTTCACCGCGATGAGCGCGCTGATCTGGTTCGTGGAGGCGGAGGAGACGAAGGCCGCATCCGCGGCGGGGCCCGAGGGACCGCTGTAGCCGGTGCCGCCGTTCGCGACGTTGTTCTGGGCGGTGAGGATGTCGCCCATCTGGTTCACGAAGAAGATGCGGTTCCCGGTGCTGCCGCGGCGGATCGGCCAGGCGTACGCGCACCAGATGATCTCGCAGAAGTCCGCCGCGTTGCGATCCGAGGCCATGACCGCCGGCGCGCCGCCCGTGGCCTCCTCGGCGATGCCGATGCCGTTGCCGTCCGGGAGGAAGATCGTGAAGTAGTAGCCGGAGGAGGTCGCGCGTCCGTCGACGATCTGGCGGAAGGACGCGGAGAGCGCGGGCGGATTCATGGGCTCGGTCGTGCCGCGGAGATTCGTTCCGGCGGAGAGCTCGCCGAAGAAGCCGAACTCGCCGGCGCCGTCGCGGTCGATGTCGATACGCCCGGTGCCGCGGAACTCCGCCTGAGCCGACGTGAGGTTGCGCAGCGTCGAGATGGCCGCTGACTCGTTCGCGTTCACGCGAGCTCGCGCGAAGTTGGGCAGAGCGATCGAGGCGATGATGGCGATGATCGCCACCGTGATCATGAGCTCGATCAGGGTGAAGCCCCGCTCACGGCGTCCCTCATCCAGCCGCGGTGCTGCAGGCGATGTGCGTGCGTCCAAGTGACAGTCCTCCCGTTCCGGGGAGACTATCGACGCCCGCGACGCTCGGCCTGCACGCTCCCGAAGGCGTAGGAAAGGACTTCCACTCCCGGCCCCCTCGATCGGCCACCGGCTCGCGAGTGCGGGCGCGGCGGCGCTCGGACCTTGGCTACTGCGGCGGCGGGCCGCCGGGCAGGTCGATCGTTCGCTCCGGCATGGGCGGGATCTTCCCCTCCGCCCGAGGCGCGAGGTAGAGCTCCATCCACTGCAGCAGGCGCTCGCAATAGTCGAGGCGTGAGCGCCCCTTGCGATTGCCATGCCCTTCTCCCGGGTAGAGCACGAGGCGCACCGGCGCCTGGCTGCGCAGCTTGAGGTGCCGATAGAGCTCCTTCGATTGGCCCGGATCGACGCGCGGGTCGTCCTTGCCGTGCAGGATCAGCAGCGGCGTACGGCACTTGTCCGCGTGGTAGATCGGGGAGCGCTGCAGGAAGAACTCCCAGTTGTCCCACGGACGCTTGCCCGCGTGGACGAGGTACTCCTCCTCGGGGATGTCGGTCGTACCGACCTTCGAGATCTTGTTGGAGATACCTACGAACATGACGCCCGCGGCGAAGCGGCTGGAGTAGTAGGTCGAGCACCAGCCCGTCGCGTAGCCGCCGTAGGAACCGCCCGTCACGCCGACGCGGTCCTTGTCGACCAGCCCCATCGCGATCAGGTGATCGACGCCGTCGACGAGGTCGTCGAACTCCTTGCCGGCGGGATCGCCGCGATCCGCGCACGCGAACGCGTGCCCGCGCCCGGTGCTGGCGCGGTAGTTCGGGAAGAAGAGCGCGAAGCCGCGCGCCGCCGCGATGTGCCCGAGATTGGAGTATGTGGCGAGCCAGCCGTCGTCGACGTGCGCCTCGGGGCCGCCATGCACGACGAGGATCAGCGGATAGCGCACGCCCTCCTTCGCATCGAGCGGTTTGATCAGCACGCCTTCGATCTCCATCCCGTCGCGCGCCTTGTAGCGCACGACGCTCTGCTCGGAGAGCCGCACCTTCTCGAGCCATGGCCGATTGTGTTGGCTGAGCTGCGTGAAGGCCGGCTCGCCGTGCGCTAGCGTGTAGACCTCCGGCGGATGCGACGCGCGCGAGCCCACGAAGGCGGCGCGTTGACCGTCTGCGGCGAGGCTGATCGCCGTGAGCGCCGGTCGGTCGGAGATGCTCGCGAGCAGATCCTTCTCGGTATCGACGCCGTTGGCCTGGACCTTCGTCATCGTCGACTGGGTGCTCCGGCTGCCGAGGACGATCACGTGGTTCTCGTCCTGCCAGGCGAGCTCCTCGAAGTCGCGCTCCACATCCACGAAGCGCTGCTCGAGCTCGTCCTCCTCGCCGATGCCTCCGAGGAAGAGCCGCGCTGCCGCGGGGTCGTTCAGGTCCTGACCGGCGATCGCCGCGATCAGCTTCCCGTCCGGAGACCAGGCGAAGGGGCCGAACTTCGCGCGGTGGGCGAAGACCTTGATGGCGGTGCCGTCGGCCGCGTTCAACAGGTGTAGCCGCTGACCCATGTACGAGTCATCCGTGAGCGGCGTCGGCGCGATCATCGCCGCCAAGCGCGGCGCGCCCGTCGGATCCCACTGCAGCGCGAACGCCGATCCCGGCGAGGAGAGCATGCGCGCGGGGGCGCTGCCGTCCGCCGGTGCGATCCAGATCTTCTGCTGCCGGAAGTCCTCTTCGTAGATCTCGACCGGCGCGCCCTTCTCGCGGCGCTGCTTCGCCTCGGCGCTCTCCGGCTCGGTCGCGATCAGCGCGACCGAGCGGCCGTCGGGGTGCCAGGCATAGCTCAGGACCGGCGAGTCGAGCTGCACGAGACGCCGGCTCTCGCCGCCGCCCAGAGGGATCGCGTGCAGGCTCGGCTGCGCGTCGCTCGCGCGCTTGGCGAGGAACGAGATCGCGCTGCCGTCGGGCTTCCAGGCGATCTCGCGCACGGCGACCTCGCCGGAGACGTACGCCCGCGGCTCGCCGCCGCGCGTCGGGACGACCCAGAGCTCGCTCCACGCGGTGCCGTCGGGCTGCTTCTCGCTGCGCGGCACCGCGAGCGCGTAGGCGACGTGAGCTCCGTCCGGCGCGATCGCGACCTCCGTCACCGTCTGCACGAGGTAGAGGTGGCGCGGCGTCATGACCTCGTCCTGCGCGGGCGCGAGATGAGCGCAGGCGAAGGCGAGGACGAAGGCGATGGCAGGGCGGAAGCTTCTGCGCGACATCGGAGCTCCGAGCGAAGGAAGGGGGAGGGCGGGCGCGGATCAGCGAGTGGCGCATTGTAGCCAGCTCGCGCGCCGGAACCACCGCTCCGGGTGACCATGGAATACGGCCGACTCCGGCGGCACGATAGCGCCATGAAGCGCGCGGAAAAGGCAGAGCGGATCGGCCGCATCCTCGACGGGCTCTACGAGGCGGTGCCGATCCCGCTCGATCATCGCGATCCGTTCACCCTGCTCGTCGCGGTCCTGCTCTCGGCGCAATGCACCGACGCGCGCGTGAATCAGGTGACACCGCAGCTCTTCGCGCGCGCCGCCGATCCCGAGGCCATGGCGCGCCTGGAGGTCGAGGAGATCCGCGCGATCATCCGCCCCTGCGGGCTCGCGCCGCAGAAGGCGCAGGCGATCGCCGGGCTCTCGCGACTGCTGCTCGAGCGCCACGGCGGCGAGGTTCCCGCCGATCTCGACGCGCTCGAAGCGCTCCCCGGCGTGGGACACAAGACCGCCAGCGTCGTGCTGGCGCAGGCCTTCGGGGTCCCGGCCTTCCCGGTGGACACGCACATCCAGCGCCTCGCGCAGCGCTGGGGCCTCAGCCCCGGGCCGAGCGTCGAGCGCGTGGAGCGCGATCTGAAGGCGCTCTTCCCCCGCGAGACCTGGGGCCTTCGCCATCTGCAGATCATCGTCTTCGGCCGCGAGCACTGTCCTGCGCGGGGGCATGTGCTGACGCGCTGTCCGATCTGCTCGTGGGCCGCGAGCAAGCAGCGCATCGCCGAGGAGCACGCGCTGCTCTCGCGCGGGGTGAGAGCCGAGCTAGCCGCCGAGGCCGCGGCTCAGCGCAACGCGGCGGCGACGAGCTCCGCCGTCGACCAAGCGGCGAGGAAGGAAAGGCCGCCGATCGGCCCGGTCAAGTCGAGGAGCTCGCCGCAGACATAGAGGCCCGGGCAGCGATTCACCTGCAGGCTGCGCGGGTCGAGCTCGCGCAGCGCGAGCCCGCCAGAACTCACCTCGGCTTGATCGAAGCCGAGCGTGCCGTCGATCGGGATGGGCAGCGCCTTCAGCGCCTCGATGAGCGCGTGGCGCTCGTGCTTCGCGAGCTTCGCGGCGCGCGGCAGTTCTCCTCCGACGGCGAGGCCGGCGACGCGCGCGGCGGCGCGCACCAAGGGCCGCGGGACCAGCTCCGGCAGCGCGCGCGAGATGGACGGCTGGCCGGGGGCCGCGGCGAGGGCGAGGAAGCGCGCGCGCAGCTCTTCGCGCGAGACCTTCGGGAACAGATCGAGCTCGAGCACGAACGGCCGCTCGAGCGCTCCCGCGGCGCGGGCGCGCGCGACGAAGTGCGAGGGATCCATCGCGCCCGGGCCCGAGACGCCGCGATGGGTGAAGAGCAGCGGTCGCTCGCGGCGCAGCAGCTCCTTGCCGGCGGGGGAGAGCAAGCGGGTCGCGCCGCTCTCCCAGGCGATGCCGGTGAGCTCGCGGACCCAGCTCGCGGGCGAGGTGAGCGGCACGAGCGCCGGCACGGGCTCGATCACCTCGAGATCGAGAGCGGAGAGCCAGGCGTAGCCATCGCCGGTCGTGCCGGTCTTGGGATAGCTCTTGCCGCCCGAGCACGCGACGACGCGCGCGGCCTCGTGCACTCGGCCTTCTCGCGTGTGCACGCGCCAGATCTCGCCGGCGGGCTCCAAGCTCTCCACCGCGGCGCCGAGCACGATCTCCACGCCGCTGCCGATCGCCCAGCGCAGCAGCGCGTCGCGCACGTCGACGGCGCGCTGGCTGCGGGGGAAGACCTTCTCCAGCGGCGCTTCGACGGTGGGCACGCCGAGCGCGTGGAAGCGCTCGCGCACCGCGCGCGGCGGCAAGAGCTCGAGCGCGCTCGAGAGGAAGCGCGCTCCGCGCGGGCCGAAGAGCCGCGCGGCTTGGTCGGCCTCGAGCGTCGTGGTGAGATTGCAGCGCGATCCGCCGCTGGCCAGGATCTTCGTGCCCGTGCGCTGCGTCTTCTCGAGCAGCAGGACGCGCTTCTTGCGCTCGGCGAGGCGCGCCGCGCACCACAGGCCGGCCGCGCCGGCGCCCACCACGATGACTTCGTGCACGCGCGGGGCGCTCAACGCACCGGGTAGGTCGCGAGCACCCACTCCTTCCACTTCTCGTCGAAGTTGAGCGCCGTCAGCCCGTAGGCCTGCTGGATCGCCTCGCGGAAGCAGGTCGACAGGTCGCTGCCGTTCGCCGTCGTGTCGGGGTTCAAGCGCCCCTTCACGAGGTTCATGAACTTGCGGAAGCGCTCCACGCCGTCCGGGAAGCCCTCGATCAAGAAGTCCAACTTCGAGAAGAGCGTGAGGTGCGCCTTCGCATCGAAGTCGCCGTAGGCGCGCGCGCCGAGCATCTTCGAGTAGGGCAGCGCTTCTCCGGCGACCGCGAGCTTGCGCGCTTCGACCTTCCACTTGTCGGAGTGGATGGTGATCTCGGACGCGGCCTCGTCGAGCATGAAGTAGGGATACTCAGGGTGGTTGTTCCAGCGCAGATAGTGCGCGAGCCCTTCCTTGAACGCCGGGAGCACGTCGTAGGAGTAGTGCCGGTACGCATCGAAGTAGAGATGCGTGAGCAGATGCACCAGCGAGTTGTGGATCTGCGGCTCGCGGCCGGTCAGGTTCGCGTCGCCCTTCGTCGGGAACGCGATGCACAGCGTGTCGAGATCGGGGAAGTTGTGCAGCTTCCCGTACTTCTGCGGCGCGCCGTAGAAGGTGCGCACGAAGAGCGCGTGGTTCTCGACGCGGTCGGTGACGAGCACCTCGAACTTGCCCTTCTCGCCGAGGAACGGGCCTTCGCCCATGTAGTTGTTCGGGCGCTCGCCGGGGAAGCTCGCATCGGTGACGCCGAGGAGCTCCTGGAACTTCGCGTAGAACTTCTCCGCGCGATACGCGCAGAGATGGAGGCGCAGCCAGGGATCGAGGATCTTCGCCTTCGGGTTGATGCTCGGAAGGACCTTCGCGAGCTCGGTGAGCTCCTCGCGCAGGCGGGGAGCTTCGCCGGTCGGGACCGTGTACGGCGGCAGATCGGCGCCGATGCGGTGATGCGCTACCTCGATCCAGAGATAGTGCGTGGTGACCATCGCGTTCGCCACGTCCTCGGTCGTCTTGCCCGCGAAGGGGAAGGGGCCGTAGGAGAGGATCCCGGCCTTCTTCATCAGCTCGGGATCGCCCTTGGTGTACGGGCTCTCGGCGGGGAGCTTGCCGCGCTGCGCGGCGAGCGGTGCCACGCCGAGCGCGGCGACGAAGACGAAGGTGAGAGCGAGGAAGCGCGAGCGCTGCGCGTGCGAGGGCATGGTCGTGCCGAGAGGCGACGTTCCGAGAGGGGGGACGCGCCGAGGTGGGGCCTGGGACGAGGCGCCGCAGTGTAGCTGGTCGGGCGGCTCAGCGCCGCTCCGCGAAGGCCCAGAGGTGCTCCGCGCTGCGGACGAGGAGCCGACCTCCCGCGAGCGCCGGGGTGGCGTAGATCTTCTCGCCGAGGTCGCGCGTCGAAAGCAAGCGCAGCTGCGGCGCGGCGGCGAGGACGCTGAGCTCCCCGCGCTCGGAGGCGAGGTAGAGCGCGTCGGCGCTCGCGACCGGGCTCGCATAGTAGGGCCCGCGCGCGGCGAGGCGCTCCTGGAAGTGCCGCGCTCCGCTCGCGGCGTCGAGGCAGGTGAGCACGCCGCCGTTGCGGACCGCGAAGAGCAGCTCGCCGCAGAGCAGAGGTGTGGGGCACTCGGGGACGCCGTTCTCGTGCTGCCACGCGAGCTTCGGCGTCGAGCCTCCTTCGCCGAGCTCGAGCGCCAAGATGCCGTTCGCGTGCGTCCACGGCTGCATCCAGGAGTGGATGCGCGGCCACTCCTCGGCGCGGATGCGCCCGTCGCGATCCGCGTCGAGCATGCGCCAGAACATGCGCAGCGGATGATCTCCCTGACCGTCGGCGTCGGGGCGCGAGAGGATGCTCGCGTTCTTCTTGGCCTCGGTCGCGTCGATCGCGCCGTCGCCGTCGCCATCGCACTCGGCGAGCAGGGCCTCGAAGGTCGGGAGCGAGATCGCCTCGCGGTTCGTGCGCAGGTTGTAGGAGGTCGTGTAGATGAGGTTCCCGCGCAGCTGCGGGAGCGTGACCGGCTCGTCGGCGAGGCCGGGCACGGACCAGAGCACGGCTCCGTCCTCGAGCGCGATGGCCCGCAGGTGAAAGGGCTCGTAGACGAGCAGCGCTTCGCGCTCGCCGGCTCGCCAGGGCGTCGGCGTGGACCAGCTCGACGCGGGGCCACTCGTGCGGCGTTCCCAGAGCAGCTTGCCGGTCGCGGGCTCGAGCGCTTCGAGCAAGGCACCCTCCTCGGCGCTCGAGAAGACGATCAGCTTGTCGTCGGCGACGATCGGCGAGCTCGCCGAGCCGAAGGTGTTCTTGCGCAATGGACGCGGAGCGCGCCAGAGCTCCACGCCCGCGAGGTCGTACGCGACGACGCCGAAGGAGCCGAACGCGGCGAAGACGCGCTGTCCGTCGCTCGCCGGGGTCGGCGAGCTCGGCCCGTGGTGGTAGCTCGGCTCGAAGGACGGGACCTCGATCCGCGCGCGCCAGAGCTCGCGACCGCTCGCGGCGTCATGGCAGAGCGTGAGCAGGCGCGGCGGCTCGTCGAGGTGTGCGGTGAGGAAGACCCGCTCGCCGAGGACGATGGGCGAGGAATGGCCCGGAGGACAGGGCACCTTCCAGAGCAGGGCCTCCGCGGCGGCGAGGTCGGTGGGATAGCGCTGCGCGCCGCCGGCGCGGCCCGCGCCTCCGGGGCCGCGGAAGCGCGGCCAGTCCTGCGCTCCGGTTGAGGTGCACGCGGCGAAGATGCCGATAGCGAGGGCGAACGCGAGGCACATGCGCGGGGCAGCTCCGGCGAGAGAGTGCGGGCTTGGCTCCGCCTTCTACGCGCGAGGGCGCCTTGACGCGAGCCGTCCTCCCGCTAGGGTCTCGCGCGTTCTCCCACTCGCAGCCCAGGTGGTCCGTGTCCACCGGGCGTAACCGCGAGGACGGATCGTTCCCGTCCCGCACGACCCCGAGGTGATCCCATGATCCGCGTCACGCTTCCGGACGGAAGCGCGCGCGAGCTCCGTGCTGGAGCTTCCGCGCGCGATCTCGCCGAGTCCATCGGACCCGGCCTCGCGAAGGCGGCCGTCGCCGCCAAGGTGAATGGCGAGGTGCGCGACCTCGCCCGCGCGCTGCCCGACGGCGCGCAGGTGTCGATCCTGACCAAGCGCGATCCCGAGGCGCTGCTCGTGCTGCGGCACTCCGCGGCGCACCTGATGGCCGACGCGATCCTGCGCGTCTTCCCGAAGGCGCAGCTCACGATCGGCCCCGTCGTCGACGATGGCTTCTACTACGACATCTTCCTGCCGGAGGGGAAGATCAGCACGGACGACTTCCCGCGCATCGAGGCCGAGATGGTGCGCATCGCCGAGGAGGGCAAGCCCTTCCAGCGCTGCGTCTCCAGCTACGACGAGGCCGACGAGCACTTCGCGCGCTACCGCGCGATCGACGGCGGGGACAACAAGTTCAAGCGCGAGCTCGTGGCGGGGATCCGCGAGCGCGGCGAGGAGCTCTCCTTCTACAAGCACGGCGACTTCATCGATCTCTGCCGCGGGCCGCACGTGCCCGACACGGGGTTCCTGAAGTTCACCAAGCTCACCAAGCTCTCGGGCTCCTACTGGCGCGGCGACGCGACGAAGGACCAGCTCTCCCGCGTGTACGGGATCTCCTTCTTCTCGAAGAAGGAGCTCGACGATCACTTCTTCATGCTCGAGGAGGCGAAGAAGCGCGATCACCGTGTGCTAGGCAAGCAGCTCGATCTCTTTCACATGGACGACGAGGCCCCGGGCTTCCCGTTCTTCCATCCGAAGGGGGCGAGGCTCTGGCACACCTTGGTCGACTTCATGCGCGGCATGCTGCGCCGCCGCGGCTACCAAGAGGTGAAGACGCCGATCGTGCTCTCGGAGCAGCTCTGGCACACGAGCGGGCACTACGCGAACTACCTGGAGAACATGTTCTTCACGAAGATGAAGCTCCGGGACGAGAAGGACCCCTCGAAGATCCACGAGCACGTCGACGAAGAGCGGCCGATGGCGGTGAAGCCGATGAACTGCCCCGGCCACTGCCTGGTCTACGGAACGCGCATCCACAGCCATCGCGAGCTGCCGCTGCGCATCTCGGAGATGGGGCTGGTCCATCGCCGTGAGTTCTCGGGGGTGCGCCACGGGCTCTTCCGCGTGCAGGCGTTCACCCAGGACGACGCGCACCACTTCTGCTCGCCGGAGCAGATCGAGGGCGAGATCAAGCTCCTGATCGGCTTCTTCAAGCAGATCTACTCGGCCTTCGGGCTCGACGACGTGCACATCGAGCTCTCGACCCGACCGGCGAAGAGCATCGGCTCCGACGAGGTCTGGGCGACGGCCGAAGGGGCGCTGAAGCGCGTGCTCGATCAGAACGGCATCGCCTACAAGCTCAATCCCGGCGACGGCGCCTTCTACGGCCCGAAGATCGACTTCCACATCCGCGACAGCCTGAAGCGCTCGTGGCAGTGCGGGACGATCCAGCTCGACTTCTCGATGCCGCTGCGCTTCGGTCTCGCTTACGTCGGCGCCGACGGCGAGAAGCACGTGCCGGTGATGATCCACCGCGCCTGCTTTGGCAGCGTCGAGCGCTTCCTCGGCATCCTGATCGAGCACTTCGCGGGCAACTTCCCGCTCTGGCTGGCACCCGTGCAGACCGTGGTCGTGCCGGTCAGCGAGAAGTTCTTCGACTACGCGAAGAGCTTGAACGAGCAGCTCCTGGACCTCGGCCTCCGCAGCGAGGTGAACCTGAAGGACGACCGCGTGGGCTACAAGATCCGCGAGGCCACCCTGCAGAAGATCCCCTACGCGATCGTGGTCGGCGAGAAGGAGCAGGAGAACGGCACGCTCAATGCGCGCTCGCGCGACGAGGGCGAGCTCGGCGAGATGAAGCTCGGCGAGTTCTGGGCCAAGATTGAGTCCGCCGCCTCTCCGCCGGTCCGCCCGAACGCCCTCGTCTGAGAAACCGAACGTACGGTGCCAGAGCAAATTTCTCCGGTTAGCAACCGGAGAAATTTGCTCTGGCACCGTACGTTCGGTTTCGGGGCTAGGAGCCGACGCGCCAGGTCGAGCTGCCGGCCTTGTCCTCGACGTGGATGTCGAGGGCAGCGAGGCCGTCGCGGATGCGGTCGGAGAGCGCGAAGTCCTTCCGCGCGCGCGCTTCCTGGCGCAGCGTGAGCACGAAGCTCATCACCTGCTCGAAGAGCTCGCCGTGGTGGGCTTCGTCGTCCGCGATCTGAGCGGCGTCGCCGGGGAGGAAGAGGCCGAGGAGACGGCCGAGGTCGCGCACGAGGCGCAGCGCTTCGTGCTGCTCCTTGCCCGCGAGCTTCTTCGCGTCATTCAGCAGCGCGAAGACATGGCCCAACGCGCGCCCCGTCGAGAAGTCGTCGTCCAGCGCTTCGCAGTACGCCGCGCGGCGCTCGGCCAGCGGAAGCGGCAGCGTGCGCGCGAAGACCTCCTCGGCGTTCGTCTCGTCGGCTTCCTCGGCGAGAGCGCCGAGCTGCTTCAGCAAGCGAGCCAGTCCGGCGCGCGCGGCCTGCAGGTTCTCCGGCTTGAAGTCGACGGGGCTGCGGTAGTGGCCCTGCAGCAGGAAGAAGCGGATCGTCGGCGCGCCGTAGGTGTCGAGCAGCCACGCGGCCTGGAACTGCCGCGCGAACTCGGGGTCCTTCATACGCGGATCGCTCTTCGCGATCTTGACCCCGCCGTACTGGATGAGCCCGTTGTGCATCCAGCACTGCGCGTACGAGTGCCCGAGAGCTTCGCTCTGCGCGATCTCGTTCTCGTGGTGGGGGAACTTGAGATCGTCCCCGCCGCCGTGGATGTCGAAGGCCTGGCCGAGCAGCGAGCTCGACATCACCGAGCACTCGAGATGCCAGCCCGGACGGCCGGCACCCCAGGGGCTCTCCCAGGTGGGCTCGCCGGGCTTCGCCAGCTTCCAGAGCGCGAAGTCCGCCGGATGTCGCAGCTCCTCGCTGCGCTCGACGCGCACGCCGCTCAGCATCTCGTCGAGCTTGCGGCCCGAGAGCTTGCCGTAGTGCTCCTGGCGCTGGATGTCGTAGTAGACCCCGTCGCTCGTCTTGTACGCGCGATCCGCGGCGATCAGCTCCTCGACGAAGGCGATCATCTCGTCGATGTACTCGGTGCAGCGCGGGTGGTCCGTGATCGTGACCACGTGCAGCTTCTTCAGGAACTCGAAGTACTGCGCCGTGTAGCGCTGCGTGATCGCGAGCCAGGGTTCACCGGACTTCAGCGCGCGCTGGATGATCTTGTCGTCGATGTCGGTGATGTTGTTCACGAAGCGCACGAGGTAGCCGCGAGAACGGAACCAACGTGCGATCGCATCGAAGATCACCGGCCCCATCAGGTGCCCGATGTGGCAGTCGTCGTAGACCGTCGGGCCGCACACGTAGAGCGAGACCTGTCCGGGGACGAGGGGGCGGAAGGGGGCCTTGCGGCGGCGCAGCGAGTCTTGGATCTGGATCGACATCTCGGTTCGACCGCGCGGGGCGCGGCGGGGGAACGGCGCGCAGGATACCGGACGCGCGCGGCGCTCGCGGCGAAGACTTTTGCCCGCGGTGCATCGGGCCCACCCATCCCGGGCGAAGTAGCCCCGGGCTGGCCGCCCTCGGCGGCGACGCTAACATGGCCCACCCCCTGGATGGCGAGATCACGAGGTCCTATCCAGCTTCGGAACGCGATCGCTCTCTCGTGCGCGCGGGCGATTGGCTCGCGCCCTTCCACCCGCGAGGCCGCGCCTAGAGGCAGGCCCCACGCCCCACGGCAGGACCCCATGGATCACTCCTTTCCCGAAGTCTCCCCGAAGGTCGCGAACGGCCACGACAAGGCGCACGCCGCCCCCCTGGCCGCGCACCTCGAGTACGGTGGGAAGCACGGCCTCGGCCGCCATGGCGCTCCTCATTCCTCTCCGCTGGAGAGCCTGCCGCGCCGGCGCCCGACGCGCGAGGAAGCCGAGCAGGCGATCCGCACCTTGATCCGCTGGGCCGGGGACGATCCGGAGCGCGAAGGTCTGTTGGAGACGCCGGCCCGCGTGGCTCGCGCCTACGAGGAGTTCTTCGCGGGCTACTCGATCGACCCGCGCCAGCTCCTGGAGAAGACCTTCGAGGAGACCGGCGGCTACCACGACATGGTGCTGATCCGCGACATCGCGCTGAACTCGCACTGCGAGCACCACATGGTGCCCATCGTCGGCAAGGTGCATCTCGCCTATCTCCCCGAGAAGCGCGTGGTCGGCATCTCGAAGTTGGCTCGCGTCGTCGATGCCTTCGGCCGTCGCCTCCAGATCCAGGAGAAGCTCACGGTCGAGATCGCGGAGACCATCCAGGACGTGCTGCGCCCCCGCGGCGTCGCGGTCGTGGTGGAAGCCGCTCACGAGTGCATGACGACCCGCGGCGTGAAGAAGCCGGACTCGGTGACCGTCACGCGCTGGATGACGGGCGCCTTCCGCGACAGCAACGAGCTGCGCGCGGAGTTCCTCCAGCTCATCCGCGGCTGATCTTAGAGAGCGCTCGCGCTCAGGCGCCGAGCAGAAACCAGGAGGCTTGCGATCCCGCGCGCGTAAGTGCGCGGTCGCGAGCCTCCCGCCGTTTCCAGACTCGGAGCAACGCCCCATGCCCTCGTCCTCGTCGTGCCTCCGCGCCTCGGTCCTGGCGCTCCTCTCCCTCTCCCTTGCTCCGGCCCTCCGCGCGCAAGGCGAAGCCGTTCTGGTCGGGACGCGAGCGGGGCAGTTCCTCGAAGCCGAGCGCGTGAAGAACGCCGCAGGCAGGGACGAGCTCTGGTGGGGCAGCGGCGCGCAGCGCCGGCAGATCCCCGCGGGCGCGGTGACGAGCGTGCGAAGTCTGGCCGAGCTGCGCGCCGAGCACGCGCGCCTCGCGGAGAACGCGCGCGCGCAGCCGGGCTCCGCGCTCGGTCTCGCGCGCTGGTGTGCGGCGAACGGCCTCTCGAAGGAGCTCGCCGAGGCCCTCGATCCCGTGCTCGCGAAGGAGCCGCTCCATCCCGGGGCGCTCGCTCTCCTGCGCGGCCTCTCCCTGGAGCATCTCGTGCCGGCGGGGCGCGGCGAGCCCGACGCGGTCGCGCGCGGCCTCGTGCTGTACGGCGGGCAACACTTCGCCGAGCCGACGACGCGCACGATGGCCGCGCTGCGCCTCCCTTCACTGGAAGGTGGGCCCGCGGCGATCGAGCGCGCACGGAAGTCGGTGCGCGGCGAGGAGCGCGCGCTCGCGCTGCTCGCCCTCGCGCTCTCCGCGAGCGAGCCGCGGTGGAAGGACGGACTCGCGCACGCGATGCTCGACGCCGATCCGCGCGCGCGCCGGGCGGCCGTCGCGCTGGTGAAGCAGAGCGGCGAGCTCGACCTGATCCAGCCCTTCCTCCGCGCGCTCGGCAGCGCGCATCCCAAGGTGCAGATCCACGCCGCCGAAGCGCTCGGGGCGCTCGGCGATCCGCGGGCCGTGGACGTCCTGATCGAGAAGCTCTCGTACGGCGCCGGCGCACGCTCCTACCTGCTCTCGGTCACGCAGACCTCGGTGATCTCGGACTACGACGTCGAGACGGCGCAGGCCTCGTTCATCGCCGATCCGACCATCAACGTCCTGCAGGATGGCGAGGTCCTCGACGCGAAAGTCGCGGGCGGAGGCGGTCAACGCACGCTTGGCGCGGTGCGCGGAGCGGTGGCCGGCGCGCTGCGCGAGCTCACCGGCGTCGACCACGGCACCGACCTCGCCGCGTGGCGCGCGTGGCGTGCCGCGCATCCCGCGGCGGAGGTTCCCTCCGCCGCGCGCGGCGAGTAGAACCTCCCGC
This sequence comes from Planctomycetota bacterium, assembly GCA_016719295.1. Classification (GTDB taxonomy): domain Bacteria; phylum Planctomycetota; class UBA1135; order UBA1135; family JADKAF01; genus JADKAF01. The sequence continues at coordinate 1,226,155 of JADKAF010000001.1, read as the reverse complement.
CTCGCAGCAATCTCGGGCGGGGCAGGACATGACGGCAGGCGCTTCGGACGCGAAGGGTGGCGATGCGGCGGAGTTCGTGGAGGTCGGCGTGCTGGGCTCCCAGGAGAACGCGCGCGCCGTGGTGAGCTGGCAGGGCAAGAAGGTCGCCGTGGTGCGCCACGGCGGCGCGCTCTACGCCTTCGAGGACACCTGCCCGCATCAAGGTGCTTCGCTCGCCGAAGGCCACGTCGAGGGCGGCTACGTGCATTGCCCTTGGCACGGCTGGCGCTTCGAGATCGCGACCGGCAAGTGCCGCGAGAGCGCCTACGGCACGCTCGATCTATGGGAGGCGCGCACCGAAGGGGAGCGCCTCTTCCTCCGCACGCACGGTAGCGGCTCGTGAGCGCGCTGCGCGAAGCCTCTGCGGTGGTGCTGCTGAGAACGGGCGAGCGCGGCGTCGAGATCTATCTCGCGAAGCGCTCGCCGGAGCTGCGCTTCTTCGGCGGCTACTGGGCCTGCCCGGGTGGCGGGCTCGAGCCCGTCGACGGCAGCGGCGACGAGGCGTGGTTCGCCTGCGCGCGGCGCGAGCTCGAGGAGGAGATCGCCCTGCGCGTCGAGCACCTGGGCTATCTCGGGGAGCGCACGACGCCGCCGTTCGCTCCGGTGCGCTACAAGACTCGCTTCTTCGAGGCGGAGCTCCCGCTCGGAGCGGAGCCGCGCATCGCGAGCGGCGAGCTGGTGGAGGGGCGCTTCTTCGCGCCGGCGGAGGCGCTCGCGAGCTGGAGCCGCGGCGAGCTGTGGATCGTGCCGCCGGTCCTCTCGTTGCTCGAAGCGCTGCTCGCGCCGTCGCGCGAGGAGTTCCGCGCGCGCTGGCAGCGCGAGGAGCGCGAGATCGACTCCGACCTGCGGCTCCCGCCGATCCGCTTCACGCCAGGCCTCTTCGTCGCCGCGCTGCGCACGGCGACGCTGCCTCCGGCCACGACGACGAACACGATCCTCGTCGGGCATGATCCGCTCTACGTCGTCGATCCGGCGACCGCCGAGGAGAGCGAGCAGCAGCGGCTCTTTCGCGAGCTCGACGCTCGCATCGCGACGGGGGCGCGGATCGCGGGCGTGCTCGTGACGCACCATCATCCCGATCACGTCGGAGCCGTCGCCGAGACCGCCGCGCGCTACGACGTGCCGGTGATCGCGCATCCGCTGACGCTCGAGCGTCTGCCGCGGCCGCCGCAGCGCACGCGGGCGATCGAAGATGGCGCCGTGATCGAGCTCGGCACCGCGCCGGATGGATCGCCGCGCTGGCATCTCACCGCCTACCACACGCCGGGCCACGACCGCGGGCACCTGGTCTTCCTGGAGAGCCGCTATCGCGCGTTGATCGGCGGCGATCTCGCGTCCACGGTCTCGACGATCGTGATCGATCCGCCGGAAGGCCACCTCGCGACCTACCTCGCGAGCTTGCGGCGCATGCAGGAGCTCGGCATCGGCTTCTTCTATCCTTCGCATGGCCCCTCCGCTCCGCACGGCAAGCGCCTGCTCGCGAGCTATCTCGCGCATCGCGCGATGCGCGAAACGGCGCTGCTCGACGCGCTGAAGGACGGCGTAAAGTCGCCCGCGGAGCTCTTGCCCGTCGTCTACGCCGACACCGATCCGCGCCTGCACGGACTCGCCGCGCGCTCGTTGCGCGCGGGGCTCGAGAAGCTCGTCGAGGACGGCAGGGTCTGCGCGCTCGACGCCGAGCGCTTCGAGCTCTTGCCCGCGGCGCAGGGCCGAGAGGCTGAGCCGAAGCCATGATCCAGCCGCTCGGAAACTCCCTGGCGCAGCGCCTGATGGCGCTGCAGCCCGTTCGCGAGCCCTTCTGGCTCGCTCCTTGAGCATGCGCGCGCGCGCGCTGCTCCGCATCGTCGGCCCGGGGCTGCTGGTCGCGGCGACGGGCGTCGGCGCCGGCGATCTCGCGACGGCGGCGTTTACGGGGAACGCGCTCGGCACCGCGGTGCTCTGGGCCGTGGTGGTGGGGGCGGCGTTGAAGCTCCTGCTCACCGAAGGGCTGGCGCGCTGGCAGCTCGCGACGGGCAAGACGCTGCTCGAGGGCCTCCTCGAGGTCTTCGGCTGGCCTTTTCGCGCGCTCTTCCTCGCCTATCTCGCGCTGTGGAGCTTCTTCGTCGGGGCCGCGGTGATGAGCGCTTGCGGTGCGGCGAGCCACGCGCTGCTGCCGCTCTTCGAGGATCCCGAGCACGACAAGCTCCTCTACGGCGCGCTGCACAGCTTGGTCGGAGCCCTGCTCGTCTGGCGCGGCGGCTACGCGCTCTTCGAGAGGGCGATGGGCCTCTGCGTCGCGCTGATGAGCTTCACCGTCGTCGGCTGCGCGCTCGCGCTCGGCCCTTCGCTCACCGAGCTCGCGAGCGGCATGCTCGTCCCGCGCATCCCGCGCTTCGACGACGACGGTCTCGGGTGGACGCTCGCGCTGATGGGCGGCGTCGGCGGCACGCTGACGATCCTCTCCTACGGTTACTGGATCCGCGAGGAAGGTCGCGAAGGCGGCGGCGAGATCCCGCGCATGCGCCTCGACCTCGCGGTCGGCTACGCGGTGACCGCGCTCTTCGGGCTCTCGATGGTCGTGATCGGGAGCCGCGTCGAGGCGAGCGGCTCCGGCGTGCGCTTGCTGGTCGATCTCGCGAACGCGCTCGAGCGTGAGCTCGGCTCCTTCGCGCGCTGGTCCTTCCTCGTCGGCGCCTGGGCCGCGGTCGCGAGCACGGTGCTCGGCGTCTGGCAGGCCGCACCATACTTTCTGGCCGACGCGCTGCGGACGCCCGCGCAGCGCGCGGCCGGCGCTCCCGTCGATCTCCGCTCGCGCAGCTATCGATTGGGTCTGCTCGCGATCGCCGTGCTGCCGACGCTCGGCCTGCTCGTCGATTTCCGGAGCCTGCAGCGGCTCACCGGTCAGATCGGCGCGGCGGTGATGCCCGCTCTCTGCCTCGCGCTGCTCTATCTCTGCGGCCGGCGTCGAACGCTCGGAGCGCACGCGAACCACCTCGTCGTGAACGCGTTGCTCGTGCTGGCGCTCGGCTTCTTCGTGTGGGCGGTGAGCCAGGGGATCGCCTGAGCAACCGTGCTCGCGGCGCGACCTCGGATCACTCGAAGCTCGCCACCACCGGCGCGTGATCGCTCGGTTTCTCTCGCGCGCGCTCGATGACGTCGACGGCGACGCGCCGCAGCCGCTCGCGCGCTTCCGCGCCGACGAGGAAGTGGTCGATGCGGAGGCCGAGATTGCGCTCGACGCTCTTCGGCAGGCGGAAGTCCCACCACGTGTAGATGCCGGCACCCGGATCGAGGTGGCGCAGGCCGTCGTGGAGCGCATCCTGCATCAGGCTCGCCAGCGCCTCGCGCTCGGGCGTCGAGCAGAGGATCTTGTCGCGCCAGGACGCCGGATCGTAGACGTCGCGATCATCGAAGGTGATGTTGAAGTCGCCGGTGAGCACGGTGCGCGATCGGGACGCTCCGAAGGACTCCACGTGCTCGGTGAGCGCGCGCAGCCAGGCGAGCTTCTTCGCATACTTCTCGGAGCCCACCGCTTCGCCGTTCACGACGTAGAGGTTCACCACGCGGAGGCCTCCGATCGTCGCGGCGATCGCGCGGGCTTCCTGCGGCACCGGATCGCCGGGGAAGCCCCGCTCTATCTCCGTCATGGGCAGCTTCGAGAGGAGCGCCACGCCGTTGTAGGACTTCTGGCCGTGGAACGCGACCTCGTAGCCCAGCGCGCGGAACGCGTCCGCGGGGAAATCGCCGTCCTGGACCTTCGTCTCCTGCAGGCAGACGACCTCGGGCTGCTCGAGCTCGAGCCAGGGGAGGACGCGCGGCAGGCGTGCGCGCACCGAGTTCACGTTCCAGGTGACGATCTTCACGCGTGCGCTTCCCCCTGCTCCCCGCGCTCAGCCGAGCTGCTGCGCGAGGAACGCTTCGTCGATTCCGTCGTGCGAGGCGTGCGCGAGACAGCGCCCATTCTGGACGATCAACAGCTGCGGGCTCTCGTGGCGCACGCGCAGGCGCTCGGCCAGCAGGTTCGAGAGCGGACGCGAGCGCAGCACGTCGACCAGGTGGATCACCGCGCCGTGCTGACGAACGTAGTCGGAGACGCGCTCCTCGGCAGAAGTGGAGACCGGGCAGCGCGTCGAATGCTTGAAGAACACGACGCGCTCCTTCGCTCCGAGCAGATGCTCGAGCGTCTCGAGCGAGTCCAGGGGGAGGAGCGTGTTCATCGCCCGCGCTTCTCGGCCGCCGCGTAGCCCACGCGCTCCAGGACCTCGATGGGATCGTTGTGCGAGTGCGTGAAGCCCATCGCGCGCTCGGCCGCGATCGTGGCGTGCGATCGGAACGCGACGATGTACGCGCGGCGCCAGCGCGCGGACGGATTGCCGCCGGAGCCGTGCGCGACGCGCTCGTCGTGCACGGTCACGTCGCCGCGGCGGATCTCGGCGTATTCGACGCGGTCCTGCGCTTCGTCGACCGCGGCGACGAGGGTGTGCGACTTCTCGCGGTCCCCGTGCAGCGGGCGGTGCGCGCGCAGCTTCGGCTCCTTCTGCGAGCCGCTGACGAAGCGCATGCAGCCGTTCTCGCGGAGGGAATCGTCGAGCGCCATCCAGACCGTCGCGGTGCGCGGGTCCGGCGTGTCGGGCCAATAGGCCGAGTCCTGGTGCCAAGCGAACACGGCCGCGGGCTTGCCCGGAGGCTTCGCCAGGAGCTGGTCGTAGTCGAGGGCGAGTCCCGCGCCCTGGATCTGCCGCGCGATGGATGCGGCGCGGCGTTCGTAGAGATTGCCGCTCCACTGCGGGAGATAGCGCGTCGGCAGCATGACGTTCAGGACGTCGTAGTCCTCGATCGAGCGATGGTAGTCGCCCGACATGTCGCAGTAGTCCTTGCCGGGCACCGCATGCTCGCGGCGGAGGAACGCCATGTACGTGGCTTCGATCGGGCGCAGCTCCTCCTCGGAGAGCACGCCGCGGAGATGCACCCAGCCTTCGCGGCGGAAGGTCTCGATCTCCTCGGGGAGGACCAGGTACTCGTCGCCGCGGCGACGCACAGCGGGATCGTGGGGCGTGCTCATGACGGCTGCACCATGCGGCCCTTCTTGCGCGCGTAGAGGAAGGCCTCGATGCGGCGGTAGGCCTCGGCGAGCTGATCGACCGGCGGGAGCGTCACGACGCGGAAGTGCTTCGTGCCGGGGCGCTGCCCGAAGCCCGAGCCCGGCACCACGACGACGCCCGTCGCGCGGATGAGATCGGCGATGAAGAGCTCGTCGGGCTCGTCGATGTGGAGGCGCGGGAACGCGTAGAACGCGGCGCGCGGCGGCGTGATCGTGATGCCGTCGATCGCGCTCAGCATCTCCACCGTCTTGTCGCGGCGGAGCGTGAGCTCCTTCACCAGGCCCGGCAGGTGATCGTTCGGGCCGTCTAGGGCGACGGGGATCGCGTACTGCTCGGGGTGGTTCGCCGAGAGGCGCGAGCGCTCGAGCTTCTCCATCGCCTCGACCCAGGGGCCGAGGGCTGCACTCGGACCGGAGATCACACCCCAGCCGATGCGCCAGCCGGGGACGACCCAGTTCTTGGAGAGGCCGCAGATCGTGATCACCGCCGCGTCGCGCGAGAGGCTCGCGGCGGAGATGTGCTGCAGCCCATCGAAGAGCAGGCGATCGTAGATCTCGTCGGCGAACAGGACGAGTCCGCGTTCGGCGCAGAGGTCGACGAGCCCCTGCAGCGTTTCGCGCGTGCAGACCGAGCCAGTCGGGTTGTTGGGATTGATCAGCACGATGGCGCGCGTCTTCGCGTCGACCTTCGCGCGGATATCCGCCAGATCCGGCTGCCAGCCGTTCTCCTCGTCGAGGAAGTAGGGGCGGTTCTCGGCGCCGAGCTTCGCCATCACCGCCGTGTAGAGCGGATAGCCCGGCGACGGCGTCAGCACGTTCTCGCCCGGGTCGACCAGCGCCGCGAGGGCCATCTCGATCACCTCCGAGCCGCCGCTGCCGACGCAGGTGTGCACGAGGTCGCGGATGCCGCGGCGCTCGGCGTCGGCGCGGATCGACTTCAGCGCCGCGGGGATGCCGTCGCTCGGCGCGTAGCCGTTCTTGTTCTGTCGCATCGCCTCCTGCGTCGCCGCGAGCAGCGCCGGGGGCGGCGCGAAGCCGAAGGGGCAGGGGTCGCCGATGTTGAGGTAGAGCAGCTCGCGCCCGGCGCGGCGCGCTTCTTCGGCGACCTTCAGGATGTCGCGCACGGCGTAGTGGACGTTCTTCGTGCGCGAGGCAGGGCGGATCGTGGGTGTCACGGAGGGTCCGGGGCGGCGAATGCGGGGGCGGCGCGGAACGGCGTCGCGAGGCGGGGATTGTAGCCATGAACGCGCCCCTGGCGATGTCCGGAGGCGCGCGCCGTGGTAGCTTGCGCCGCCGACCTCGCGCGAGAAGCCCCTTGGAACAGAGCTTCGAGTTCCCTCCGCACTCCGTCATCGTCAAGCGCTCCTATCTCCCGGGCGCCGAGTTCCTCCTGATGGAGCTCTACGGGCGTCCGCTCTTCGAGGGCTTCGACGCTTGGGTGCGGGACAACGACCTGCCGCGCCCCGATGGACCCGCGCTCGAGCTCCTGCAAGGTCTGCTCGCGGCGGTCTGCACCTGGGTCACCTTCCAGCCGAACGACAGCATGGTGGCGTGGACCTTCGCGCTCCCGGAGCTGCGCTACCGCATCTTCGTGGCCGCCGACGCGGGGGAGCGGAGCTGCGTCGCGCGCTGGAGCCCGTACGCGTCGAGCGGGGGGCCGGAGCACCCGCTCTTCCATGCGCAGCTACGCCGGCGCGGTGCCCCGGTGCAGCAGAGCACGATCGATCCCAGCGGAACGACGGCCGTGGGGCTGGTGGCCGAGTTCTTCGCGCGCTCGCAGCAGAACCCCGGCAGGCTCTTCTACGACCCCCGCGAGGAGATCGCGCAGCTCCTCGTCGCGGTCGCCGACCACGACCTGGCGTGGCTCCGCGCGCTCGACGGCATCCCCGAGGGGCACTTGATCCCCGAGGACCATCTGCCGACGCGCCGCCCGATCCACGATCCGCAGCTCCTGCAGTATCGCTGCGGCTGCAGCTCCGAGCGGATCCGGAAGGTGGTGCTCTCCGCCGCCGGCGACAACGTCGCCGCCGTCTTCGGCAACGAAGCCGAGGTCGAGGTCGAGTGCCCGCGCTGTGGTCGCAGCGTGGTGCTGCGTCGGCCGTGAGCGGCGCGGTACCGACGGCGCCGCGGCGCGGCGCAAAGATCCGCTCTCGCGGCGTGCTTGCGGCGCGCTTCACCCGCTCGCGGCGCTCCGCGCTTCCCTGGCGACGCCGAGCTGCCTAGGATCGCGCTCTTCCGAACTCTGTTCTGCGAACTCTGTCCTGCGAACCCTGTCCTGCGCGCGCCGCTCTCCGAGCGCGGCGCGCCCTGTCCACCGGAGCAGCCGAATCCATGAGCGATCTCCGTCCCGCGTATCCTCGCCGCGACTTCCTGCGCCACGCCGGCGCTGCCGCGGTGAGCGCACCCCTCGGCATCTCGATCGCAACCCCGCTGGCGTCCGCGGCGCCCGTCTCGCGCAGCGCGAACGAGACGCTGGGCGTCGGCGTGATCGGGGTCGGCGGCATGGGCTCCGGCCACATGGAGGCGCTGATCAACCTCCATCAGGCCAAGAAGGAGAACCTGCGCGTCATCGCCCTCTCCGACGTCTGCAAGACCCGCCTCGACGCCGCGCAGGGCAAGGCGCAGGCCGCCCAGGGCGGAGAGGTCCACGCTTACCGCGACTACACCGAGCTCCTCGCGCGCAAGGACATCGACGCCGTCTGGATCGCGAGCCCCGAGCACTGGCACGCCCAGATGTCCATCGACGCCATCAAGGCAGGCAAGGACGTCTACGTCGAGAAGCCGATGACGCTCGACCTGCCGCAGGCCCTGCAGCTCTGGGACATCGCCAAGGCCTCCGATCGCATCGTCGAGGTCGGCACCCAGTATGTGATGGAGCCCAAGTACCTGCGGACGAAGGAGCTCATCGCCTCGGGTGCGATCGGCAAGGCGGTCTCCAGCATCACCGGCTACTGCCGCAATACGCCGGCGGGTGAGTGGAACTACTACGGCATCGACGAGCGCGTGAAGCCGGGCGAGATGCTCGACTGGGCGCGCTGGTGCGGCCCGCTCGGCGAGGCGCCGTTCGACACCAAGGTCTTCCACCGCTGGCGCCGCTATCGCAAGTACTCGACCGGCATCGTCGGCGACCTCCTGGTCCACATGATGACCCCGCTCGTCCACGCGCTCGGCATGGGCTGGGCGACCCGCGTGAGCGGTATCGGCGGTCACTACGTCGACAAGGACATGGAGAACCACGACCAGGTGAACCTGACGATCCAGTTCGAGAAGGAGCACACGATGGTCGTCTGGGGCGCCACGAACAACGCCCGCACGCCCGCGCCGATGGTGCGCGGCAACAAGGGCGTCATCGAGCTCAGCGGCAACAACGTGCGCGTGACGCCCGAGCAGCCGTACGCCGATGAGATGGACGAGACCACCGACAAGATGCCGGGGGCCACGCACGACGATCTGCGCCTCGACTTCTTGGGCTGCGTGCGCGAGCGCCGCACGCCGAAGAGCCCGGTCGAGCTCGGCGTGCAGATCATGGTCATCGTCGACCTCGCCGCGCGCTCGATGTGGGAAGGCAAGACCTACGACTACGATCCGCAGACGCGCAAGTTCTCCGCGCGTTGAGCGGCTGTCGTCGGCGAGCGCCCCGGCCATGAGCACCTCGCTCGAGGACCGGGGCGTTCCCTTGAAGCTCGCGATGGAGGCGATGGGCACGCGCTTCGAGCTCGTGCTCGTCGACGACGGCTCACGTCCGAGCGCCGAGCTACGCGCGGCGGGGGAGCAAGCGCTGGACGAGATCCGCGCGTGCGAGCTCCGCTACAGCGCGTTCCGCCGCGACAGCGAGCGCACGCGTGTCGTACGCGAAGCGACGCAGCAGGGCGGCACGGCGCTCGGCGCCGACTTCGCGGCGCTCTTCGCGCTCTGCCGCGAGCTTTGCCGCGCCAGCGACGGCGCCTTCGATCCCGGGCTCCCCGCGGGGCTCGCCGCATGGGACTTGGATCTCGGCTCGCGCCGCGCGCGCTGCCGCGCGGCGCTGCCGGCGCTCGACTTCGGCGCCGTGGCCAAGGGCTGGGCCCTCGATCATGCCGCCGCGGCGCTGCAGGAGGCGGGGATCACGCGCGCGCTGCTGCACGGCGGCACGAGCTCGATCGTGGCTCTCGGCGCTCCGCCGGGCTGCGCCGGCTGGGCCATCGCGCTGCGCGATCCGACGCTTGGCTCGGAGGCGGCGCCGCTCGCGCGCGTCGAGCTCCGCGATCTCGCGCTCGGCGTCTCCGCTCCGCACGGGCGACGCGACGCCGCGGGCCACGGCCACGTGCTCGATCCGCGCGACGGCCGCTCCGCCGAGACGCCGCTCGCGTGCGCGCTGCATCCTTCCGCCGCGATCGCCGATGCATGGTCGACGGCGCTGCTCGTGCGCGCGTCTCGCGCGTGGGCAAAGCCTGCCGACGCGGATAGCATCGCCGCCCCGCTCGCGCCGTGGCATGGCGAGGAGCCCAGCTGTCTCTGGCTGCCGCACTCGGGCGCGCAGCCGCTTCGCCGCGGTCCGCGCGCGGAGCACTTCGTCTTCCCTTGAGCCTCGACGACCGCCGTCCATGAACGATCGACGCGCTTTCCTGCAGCAGAGTTCAGGCCTCGCCGCCGCCTTCGCTTTCGTTCCTGAAGCTCTCGCGAGCTCGACGCACACGCCGAGCGGTGCGGCCCCGATCGAGGTCGGCGTCATCGGCATCGGCAAGCGCGGTCGCGAGATCCTGAACGAGCTCGGTTCCTTGCCCGAGGTCCAGGTGAAGGCGTTGGTCGACGTGTACGGCGCGGCGCTGCGCCGCGGCGGACGCCTCGCCGGCGGTGCGCAGGCGTACGAGAAGCTCGACGAAGCGCTCGCGGGCCAGCCGAGCATCTCGGCGTGGGTCGTCGCCACGCCGACGCCGACGCATCGAGCGATCGCGGAGAAGCTGATCGCCGCGGGCAAGCACGTGTTCTGCGAGGCGCCGGTCGCGGGCTCGATCGACGACGCGAAGGCCTTGGTGCTCGCTTCGCGTGCCTCGAAGACGGTGTTCCAGGTCGGCCACACCGCGCGCACGAATCCCGTGTACGACCTCGCGCGCTCCTTCTACCGCTCGGGCTCGGTGAAGGACCTCATCGCGGCGCGCCTCCAGCATCACGAGAAGAACTCGCTGCGCCTGCCGAGCCGCGAGGGCTTCGACGATCGCGCGGTGAACTGGCGGCTCTACCGCGACACCTCCCTGGGCTTGGTCGGCGAGCTCGGCAGCCACCAGCTCGATGCGTTCCTCTGGTTCACCGAGCTCCGCCCGACGGCGGTGAGCGGCAGCGGCGCCATCGCGCTGCACGCCGACGGCCGCGAGATGCCGGACACCGAGCTCTGCACCTTCGAGCTCGAGAAGGGGATCCGCTTGAGCTACGAGGCGACGCTCGCGAACTCCTACGAGAAGGCCTACGAGCAGTTCGCGGGCACGATGGGCACGATCAAGATGGCGCAGCGCTTCGGCTGGCTCTTCAAGGAGGCCGACGCCGACGTGCAGGGCTGGGAGGTCTACGCGTCGCGCGAGAGCTTCCACCAGGAGCAGGGCATCACGCTGATCGCGGATGCGACGAAGCTCGCGAGCCAGGGCAAGCTGAAGGAGGGGATCGGGCTGCCTCACGATCCGCTGCGCTATGCCCTCGAGTCGTTCCTCGCTTCGATCCGCGAGAGCAAGCCCGCCGCCTGCGATGCGCTGAGCGGCTACATCACCGTGATGCTCGCCGCGAAGGCCGCCGAGGCGATCCGCACCGGCGCGCGTGTCGAGATCCCCGCCGCGCTGTATCAGCTCTGAGCCCGAGGGCCGCCACGTGATCGAACTCTCCCACCTGCGCCTCGGCCAGCTCGGCTTCGGCGTGCGCCTCGGGCTCTCGCTCTTCCTCGCGATGATCGCCGCGGGCTACTTCATGGGCCTGCGCTATCTCGCGCACCACGTCGCGCAGAAGGACGACGATCCCGAGTTCTCGTGGATCGACCTCGAGGCGACCTATCACGGGGTCGACAAGCCGGCGCCGCTGCTGTCCGTGATGGAGGACTCCGCGCATCGCGGCTACCTCGCGAGCGAGAAGGAGTACGAGACCTGGGTGCGCTGGCTCCGCGCGGAGCCGCCGAAGGGCGGAGGGACGAAGGACCCGATCTACGCCGGCTTCGATCCCGAGGATGTTCCGGAGGATCAGCCGATCCCGGCCGAGATCGTGCAGGACCGCTGCGGGCGCTGCCACGCGGTCGGCGCGAAGGAAGGTGGGGATATCTCGAAGCGCGTGCCGCTCGGCGACTGGGCCTCCCTCTCGAAGCTCGCGTACGCGAAGAAGCTCGATCCGATCAGCCCGGAGATCCTCACCGTCTCCTCGCACACGCACTTCCTCTCGATCCCGACCTTCGCGCTGCTGGTCTTCGGGCTCCTGCTGCTCACCGGCTGGCCGCGCATCGTGCGCCACGGTCTGTTCGCGCTGGGGCTGCTGGGGCTCGCGTGCGACTTCGCCGGCATGTGGCTCGCGCGCCTCGACCCGGTCTACCTCTGGCTCGTGGTGGGTGGCGGCGCGACCTTCGGCGGCTGCCTGGGACTCGCCATGCTGGCGATGGTGCTCGAGATGTGGGTCTCCCCGTATCTGCGCGGAGCGCGGCAGGACCCGCCGGCCTGAGCCGCGGCATCTCCCCGTATCCGGCGCGGGGGGCCAGCGCTATGTTGGTTCCACGGGCCCGGTCCCGGCCCGCCCGTTCCCTGTCGGAAGGCGCCCCCCTCGCGCCTCCGACCTTCTCCATCGGATGAAGTCCCCATGACGAACCTACGCATCGCCTTGGGTGCGATCGGCGCGCTCCTCGGCTGCGCCTCCGCCCTGCCGGCGCAGGCGGTCCTGCGCCAGACGCTGCCCATCAACTTCGAAGCGCGCGAAGGCAACACGGCCTTCCAGAACCCTTGGGGCGTCGCTACGACCCCCATGTGGCACTTCGTCTACGACACGACGAACTTCCTCTACCAGCAGCCCCTTCGCATCACCAAGGTGTCCTGGCGGCCCGACCGCACGATCACGGGCACGTATCCCGGCGGCAACTTCCCGGCGGTGGAGATCGTGATGGGCTCCTCGCGCAACGACTGGGCGAACGGCACCTACGACCCCGCGTACGCGAACAACTTCTCCGGCGACGAGATCACCTTCTTCAACGGTCCGGTCGCCGTCCCCGGGGGCGCTGGCGGCGCTTCGCCGAATCAGTTCGACCTCTCGTTCTCGAACCTCGCCGGCGGCTTCGTCTACGACCCGAGCCAGGGGCGCGACTTCTTCGTGCAGGTGCGCATTCCCACCGCGCCGACGCAGGTCCTCTGGACGATGGACGCGCACTCGGGTGGCGGGATCCGCGCCACGCGTTACGGCCGCAACTCCTCCGCGACCTCCACGACCTGGAACGTGTCGAGCGCTGAGACGGCCCCGATCCTCGAGATCGAGTTCCTGCCGGCCAACGGGCTCATCGCCGACTTCAGCGCGACGCCGACCATCGGGGCTTCGCCGTTGAACGTGCAGTTCACCGATCGCTCCGCGACCTCGGGCTTCGCCATCTCGGCGTGGGCGTGGGACTTCAACGGCGACAGCGTCATCGACTCGAACCAGCAGAACCCGAGCTTCATCTACAGCGTCCCGGGCAGCTACAACGTGAGCTTGACCGTGACTGAGTCCGGCCTGGGGCAAGCCCAGCGCACGAAGTCCGGCTACATCGTCGTCGACCCGATCCCGGTCGCCTCGTTCGGCACGAGCGGGAACCGCGGCGCGACGCCGTTCGCGGTGAGCTTCCGCGACAACTCTTCGAACAACCCGACCTCCTGGGCCTGGGACTTCGACGGCGACAACGTCGTCGACTCCACGGTGCAGAACCCGAGCTTCGTGTACGGCACGCCGGGCGCGTTCAACGTGACCCTGCGCGCGACGAACGTCGGAGGCACCGGCTCGGTCACGAAGAACGCGCACATCGTCGTCACCGCGCCCACCAACAACACCCGCTCCGCCGAGATCCTGCACTTCTCGATGAACGAGTCGCGGGGCAACGTGTCGGCGAATGCGGCCTCCACGCCGATCGCTCCCAGCTCCGGCACGTGGTCGATGTCCGGTTGGCAAGCGGATCCGGGGCGTGCGCGCTTCAAAGGGAACGAGGCTGGCGCGGGCTGCGTGAAGCTCATGCCCTTCCGCGCGAACGGCCCGGTGCTGAGCACGGGCTGGCCCACGGATCTCGAGGGCTCCTACACCGTGATGTGGTGGCAGCGCCTCGCGCCGGGCGCGGATCCTGCGTCGATCCGCACCTACGCGTTCGGGTCGGGCGTCGCGGGCGTCGGTCTCTTCGGCGCTCACATCGGAAGCGTCGCGGGCAACAGCATGCTGCTCGAGGGCTCGCCGTTCGGCGACGTGCAGGGCGGCCAGGACCTCATCACCAACCTGGGCGGAGCGTGGGTGCACGTCGCGCTCGTCGTCGATGACGCCAACGGCGTGGCGAGCTGGTACGCGGACGGCGTGCCCGATACCGGCCCGACGCAGTTCACGCCGGGGACGAATCGCATCCTGGAGGGCACGAGCTTCCTCATCGGCTCGCGCGCCGGAACCACCGCCGGCACCTACACGGCCTTCTTCGAGATGGACGACTTCCGCCTGTATGGTCGAGCCCTCACGACGGCGGAGATCTTGGCTGCCGGTGCCGCCGAGGCCCCGACCGCGACTCCGTACGGAGCCGATTGCGCGGGGCCTGCCGGAGCGCCGAGACTCAGCTCGAACACGGCGCCCTTCGTGCCCAACCCGAACTTCGCTCTCGAGCTCAGCAACGCCGAGGCCGGCCGTCCGGCGCTGATGGTGATCGGGCTCTTCCAGCGCGACCTCGTTCCGGGCATCGTCCCGCTGCCCTTCCCGCTGCCTTTCCTCGGCGCCAGCTGCGGTCTCGAGACGACGCTTGAGGTCCAGGTTTCGGCCGTGACGAGCGGCACGGGCACGTTCCGCATCGCGTCCCCGCTTCCGGGTGGCCCGTCGGTGCGCGGGCGTCACGCCTACGCGCAGGTCCTCATCCTCGGGACCAGCGGCGCCGTTACGAAGGGGCTCGACGTCTCGTTCCAATGAGCCGTTGAGCTCTCGATTCGCTTCTGCCCCGCCTCCTTCGCTTCGCAGCGCCCGTTCTCTCCGCCAGGAGAGGACGGGCGTTTGCGTTGAGCGAAGCGGGTGGGAACAATCCCGACCGCCCGCGGACAGCCGCGCGGCGCTTCGTTCTCTCGCTCGGAAGGAAGGAGCTGATGCACGTGATGCGCTCGCTTGGTCCGATGATCCTGGTGGCGGCGCTCGGCGCTGCCGAGGCCGAGGCGCAGACGCGTCTCCTGCGTTACCCCGCGCTGCACGGCGAGCGGGTGGTCTTCTGCTACGGCGCGGACCTCTGGAGCGCTCCGTCGGTCGGCGGAACCGCGGTGCGTCTCACGGCGCACGCTGGTCTCGAGCTCTTCCCGCGCTTCTCGCCCGACGGTCGCTGGCTCGCGTTCACCGGGCAGATCGATGGCGATGAGCAGGTGTACGTGATGCCCGCGGCGGGAGGCGCGCCGAAGCAGCTCACGCACTATCCCGCGCGCGGACCGCTCCCGCCGCGCTGGGGGTACGACAACCAGGTCTACGGCTGGACGCCCGACGGGCAGCAGGTGCTCTTCCGCTCGATGCGCGACGGCTTCGATCTCACCGACACGCGCCTCTACACGGTGAGCTTGGACGGCGGCCTGCCGAAGCCGCTGCCGATGCCGGTCTCGGGCGGTGGCGCGCTCTCCGGCGATGGCAAGTTCGTGGCCTACTCGCCGCTCACTCGGGACTTCCGCACCTGGAAGCGCTACCAGGGCGGCTGGGCGCAGGATCTCTGGCTCTTCGATCTGGAGAAGGGCACCGCGGAGAACTTCACGAGCCACGTGCGCACCGACCGCGATCCGATGTGGGTCGGCTCCTCGGTCTGGTTCGCCTCCGATCGCACGGGGACGCTGAACCTCTTCCGCTACGACCCCGCCACCAAGGCGCTGGAGCAGGGGACGCAGAGCACGCAGTGGGACGTGCGTTGGCCCAGCGCCTCGGCCGACGGTCGCATCGTCTACGAGCTCGGCGGCGAGCTCGTGATCTTCGATCCGCGCACGAAGAGCTCGACGCCGATCCAGATCCACGTGCCCACCGACGATCTCGCGCGGCGCCCCGCGCGGATCAACGTCGGCGATCAGGTGCGCGACTACGCCTTGAGCCCGAAGGGCGAGCGCGCGCTCTTCTCCGCGCGCGGCGACATCTTCACGGCGCCGATCGAGCATGGCCCGACGCGCAACCTCACCAACAGCTCGAGCGCGCACGACAAGCACCCCGCGTGGTCGCCCGACGGGCGCCGGATCGCGTTCGTCTCCGATGCGAGCGGCGAGGAGCAGCTCTGGCTCGTGCCGCAGGACGGGAGCGCTCCGGCGACGCAGCTCACGCGCGACTTCAAGGGGCTGCTCTATCCGCCCGATTGGGCCGCGGACGGCAAGGCGATCGCGATCGCGGACAAGGACGGCAAGCTCTACGTCGTGGAGGTCGCGAGCGGCAACGCGACGCAGGTCGCCGACGAGGAGCGCGGGCAGCTCCGCGACCACAGCTGGTCGCCGTGCGGCATGTGGATCGCGTTCTCGCAGAGCGACGCCAACGGCTACCGCTCGCTCTGGCTCTGGAGCCGCGAGAAGGGCACGTTGCAGCGCGTCACCGACGAGCTCTGGAACGAGTTCACACCGGCGTGGGATCCGAAGGGCGAGCGGCTCTTCTTCCTCGCCGATCGCTCCTTCGCGCCGCGCATCGGCAACGTCGAGTGGAACTACCAACTGGACCGGCAGACCGGCATCTTCGCGCTGGCGCTGCGGAAGGACTCCCCGCCGCTCTTCCCCGCGCGCTCCGATGAAGTGAAGTTCGCGGAGGAGCCGAAGGCCGAGGGCGAGAAGGCCGCGGAGGCGCCGGCTGCCGAGGAGCCGAAGCCGGACGAGAAGAAGCCCGACGAGAAGAAGGCCGAGGGCGTGAAGCCCGGCGTCGCGATCGCGATCGATCTGGACGGCCTCGCGCAGCGCGTCGAGCGCGTCGACGTGCCCTTCGAGAACTACCGCGGGCTCTCCGCGGCGAACGGCTTCCTCCTCTACTCCCGCGGCGGCGCCTTCTACTACGGACGCGAGAGCGATCGCGAGTCGGAGCTCCACGCGTACGACCTCGCCGAGCGGAAGGACCACAGCTTCCCCGGCAACATCGGCGGCTGGGCGCTCAGCGACGACGGCAAGTTCCTGCTGTACCGCGAAGGGCGCAGCTTCGTGCGCACGGAGGTCGGCGCGCCGGGCAAGGACAAGAAGACCGTCTCCACGGCCGGGCTCGCGATGGACCGCGTGCCCGCGCAGGAGTGGGCGCAGATCTACGACGAGGTCTGGCGGCGCTACCGCGACTTCTTCTACGTCGAGAACCTGCATGGCCACGACTGGAAGGCGCTGGGCGACCAGTACCGTCCGCTCGTCGCGCAGGTCGCGCATCGCTCCGATCTGAACTACGTGATCGGCGAGCTGATCGCCGAGCTGAACGTCGGCCACGCCTACATCGCGGGCGGCGACTACGAGCAGCCCGCGCGCGTCGCGGTGGCCCTACCCGGCGCGCGCTTCGAGCTCGACGCCACCTCTGGGCGCTACCGCATCGCGCGCATCTTCCGCGGGCAGAACGATCAGCCGGAGTTCCGCTCGCCGCTCACGGAGGTGGGCGTGGACGCGAAGGAAGGCGACTACGTGCTCGCGATCGACGGGGTCGAGCTCGCGGCCGGCGAGGATCCCTATCGGCTGCTGCGCGGCAAGGCGAGCGGCATGGTGCGCCTGACACTGAACGCCGCGCCGACGCGCGAGGGCGCGCGCGAGGTCTCCTTCCGCCCGCTCACGAGCGAGACCTCGCTCATCTACTACGCGTGGATCGAGAAGAACCGGCGCTGGGTCGAGGAGCAGAGCGGCGGTCGCTTCGGCTACCTCCACGTGCCCGACATGGGCGAGGAGGGCATCGCCGCGTTCACGCGCATGTTCTACGGGCAGATCCGGAAGGAAGGCCTCGTGATCGACGTGCGCAACAATGGCGGCGGCAACGTCTCGCAGATGCTGATCGAGCGCCTGCGCCGCGAGCTCTTGATGGGCGAGTTCGGCCGCACGAGCGGCTTCGATACCTATCCCAACAACTGCTTCCACGGATCGCTGGTGTGCTTGCTGAACGAGAACTCCGCGAGCGACGGCGATATCTTCCCCGCGATGTTCCGGGCGGCGAAGCTCGGCCCGCTCATCGGCAAGCGCTCGTGGGGCGGCATCATCGGCATCACCGACCGCGGTCCGCTGCAGGACGGAGGGGTCGTGAACGTGCCCGAGTTCGGCAACAGCGGCGGGGTCGACCAGGGCTGGATCATCGAAGGCCACGGCGTCGATCCCGACCTCGTGGTGGAGAACGATCCGGTCAGCGTGATCGCCGGCCGCGACCTCCAGCTGGAGAAGGGCCTGCAGGTCCTCGCGCAGCGCGTCGCGGAGAATCCGAAGCAGCTGCCGCAGCGCCCCGCCGATCCGATCCGGCGCTGAGCGCTCTTCAGCGAGCCGACGAGCTCTCCGCGCTCCCTCGGCTCGCGCGCTGCCGCCGCTCGAGCCACGCGAGCGGCAGCAGCGCGGCGAGGGCCAAGAGCGCGAGCGCGATCCCGTTCCGCAGGGATGCGGGCTCGTAGCTCATCTCGAGCACCGCTTCGCCCTCGTTCATCCACACCGCGCGGAACGCGTGGTTCGCGGGCACGATCGCGCGCTCCACGCCGTCGACGCGCGCGACCCAGCCCGGCCAGTGCACGTCGGAGAGATAGGCCCAGCCCGAGCCTGAGCCCTGCTTCTCGATGCGGACGCTCGTCGGCTCGTAGCGCGTGATCGCGAGCTCCGCGCTGCCGCTGCCGATGGCGTCGGCAGCGACGCCGCTCGGGAGATCGCGCGCGAGCATCACGAGCTCTTCCCTGGGATCCCAGGCGGGGTTCGCGAGCACCGGGACCAGGTCCTTCGGCTCCGCGCCGAGACGCAGGCGCCGTGAAAGGAAGGCGCGCGGCAGAGCGTTCGTGCGGCGATAGACGTGGAAGCGCGGCGCGCCCTCGGGGAGCGCGATCGGCTTCGGATCGTCGCGATAGAGGAGCTCCACGCTCGCGCGCACCGCGGGATCGGGATGTTCGTGCAGCGGATGCACGGAGAGCAGCCAGCCGATCCCCGCGGCATCGGGCAAGCGGTGCGTGAGCCACTGCACTTCGTTCGGGCCCGCCTGCAGGCGCAGCGGGAGATACGCGACCCAGCGGTCGTAGCGCGTCGCGGGATCGAGCGCCGAGAAGACCTCCGCCAAGCGCTTCGAAGCGGCGACGATGTAGCCGGAGATGTCGGGGATACCGTAGACGCCCGGCAGGTTCGGACGGAGCAGCGAGAACACCTCGCCGAACGCGAGCTGCGCACGCGCGATGCGGTGAGGCGCCGGGCCATCCGAAGCCACCGCGTCGGTGAGCGCTTGCACCGGTGGCGGTCGCGCGAAGAGCCCTTCCTTGGGCATCGCGTTCGCGGGCACGCGGCCGACGAGCGCGAGATCGCCGATCACCGCGAGAACGAGCAGCGCGGCGCACGCCGCGGGCGAGATGCCGAAGGCGCTGAGCAGGAGGGCCAGCGCGCCGAGCACGGCGAGCAGCAGCGAACGCTCCACATCGGCGCGCACGCGCCGCGCGACGCGCGCGAGCTCGGGTTGCGAGAGCGCGCCGTCCTCGGCGTAGCTGGTCTGCTCGAGCGCGAGCGTGGGCACGCGTTCGGCGCCGGCCGCGGCGCGAGCGGTGAGCTCGCTCGCGCTGCGCACGGCGAGGCGTTGCGTCTCCGTCTCCGGCCACACCGCGGAGCCGAGCAGCGCCACTCCCGCGAGCAGCGCACCGGCCGTGGCGCGCGCGCGCGCGCCGCCGCGCAGCACCGCATCGAAGCCGATGGCCGCGGCCCACGCGCCGAAGAAGAGCGCGATCGCGATCGCGCGCGAAGGTGCGCCGATCTGCGCGAAGGGCAGCGAGTAGATCGCGCGGAAGGGCAGGCCCAGCACGCCGGACGGCAGCACGACGACGGCGAAGCCGAGAGCCGCGAGCAACGCCAGCCACGGTCCGAGAGCGGCGCGCGGACGCAGCAGGAGTGCCAGCAGCGCGGCGAGGAAGGGCAGGAAGCCGAAGTAGACCTGATGTTCGGTGAAGTTGTAGCCCGCGGCCTGGTTCGTGTGGCGCGCGCGGTAGGGGCGCTCGAGTAGGAGCCACGGCAGCGGGTCGTCGAGGTTCAACGCATCCGAGGGCGAGCCGAGCAGGAACGGCGCCACCGCGGTCGCGAGGCAGGCCGGCTCCATCGCGCCGTCGCGCCAGGTCTCGACGTTCGCCCACGCGACGCGCGGGTCGACGCTGCTCGAGGCTTCGCGCAGCGATTGGTCGGAGGCCTCGCGCTGCGGCAGGAGCTGCGGGCTGGCGAGGCAGGCGCCGAGCGCGATACACGCGGCGCGCGCGGCGAAGAACGCGAGCGCGCCGCGCCGGCCCTCGCGGTGCGCGACGCCGCGCGCGAGCGCGAGCGCGTAGATCCCCGCCGCGTACGCGACGAAGAAGCTGATCTGCGGGAACCCCGCGAGGAACGAGAGGCCGAGGGAGAGCGCGAGCACGAAGCTCCAGCGCGCGCCTCGGCCCTCGGCCGAGCGCCGCACCGCGAGGAACGAGAGCGGCAGCCAGATCGCCGCGTCGACGCGCATGTAGTAGTGCAGGCTTGCCGTCGAGTAGAGCGAGAGGCCGAAGGCGAGCGCGCCGAGCGCGCACGCCAACGGGTGGAGCTCGTGATCGCGCAGGAACGCGTAGGCGAGGAGGGAGCCCAGCGCCAGCGTGATCCACGCGAGCCACGCATAGGCTTCGAGCGGATCGAGCAGGTGGAAGAGCAGGTTCGGCGGATAGAGGAGCCCGGCCAAGCCCTGCGCGAGCACGGGGGCGCCGCCGCACCAGCGATTCGACCAGAGCAGGCCGTCCTCCCGCATCGCGCGCGCATCGGTGAGGATCGGATAGAGCTTGTCGACGACGTCGCCGTTCCAGCTCTGGTCCGCTCCGGCGAAGCGCTGCCGCAGCTCCAGGCTCTCCTCCCACAGAGTTAGCGGAGCGTCCTGCGTGCTGTGCATCGGCAGGAAGACGTAGCCGGGGCGCAGCGCGGGGAAGAGGAGCGCTAGAGGTGCGCAGAGCAGCACTGCCAGCAAGAGGAATCGAGCGCGCTTGCTCATGTGCCGGCACCTCGTCGGGCGCGCGCGGCGGCGAAGGTGCCACCGAGGAAGAGCACGGCGCAGAGCAGGGCGATCCCCGCCGCGGGCGCGATCAAGAGCTTCGGCAGCTCCTCGACGTACTTCAGCTTCACGCGGTGCACGCCGGCGCCGGAGACCAGGACGCCGCGCAGATCGTGATTCACCCGATGCACCGCTCGCTCCTCGCCGTCGACCGTGGCGTGCCAATCGGCGGCCCAGCCTTCGCCGATGACGAGCAAGCCCGACTCGTTCGCACCGAGCTCGAGCTCGAACTCGACGCGGTTCAGGCTGCGGTAGACGAGCCTAGCGGGGCGCGGCGTGCTGCGGGTGTCGGTCTCGAGCTCCTGTGCTCGGGCGGTCGTGAGTCCTTCGATGGGCGCTTCGATCACGGCGGCACGCGCGGCGTCGAAGCGCGGCGAAGAGAGCTGCTCCAGCGCCTCCGCGTCTCGCGCGACGATCGCGCGATCGACGAACCACGCGCGCGGGAAGACCTGCGTGTTCTCGAGCACGCTGAAGTCGCGGCGCTCGAACGCCGGATCGACCGCGCCGTCCAAGCGCTTCCAGCCCGCCGCGCGCAGCGCGTCGTCCTCGGCGGGACCGAGTGACTGCGGCACGAAGGCGTAGCGCGTCCCCAGCACATCGAGCAGCGAATGCGCGAGCGCCTGCAACGTGCGGGGCGCCCAGACCCCGGTCCCATACCGGCGGTCGCTCTCCGGCAGACGCTGGAGCAGCTCCTCCCAGCCCTTCGTCGCGACGAAGTAGCCCTGCGCGTCATCGAAGCCGACCGTGCTCGGCAAGTTCGTCGGGAAGAGCAGATCGCCGTAGGCGCTGGTCCCCGGAAAGCTGCCGATGCGCACGATGTGCGGGCGATCACCATCGGCATGCGCGCGCTCGTGATAGCTCCGCAGCGCGTGCAGCACGGGATGATCGGCGACGCGCTCGTTGGCAGGAGAAGGCGGGAGCCACTCGAAGAAGAAGAGCCCCGTGTCGCACGCGACGAGGAACGCGGGTGCGGCGAGCAGCAGCGAGCGCTTCGCTCCGGCGGCGCAGAGCAGCGCGGCGGCGGAGAGCAGGGCGAGCAGCGCGGCGCGCTTCCACCCGGCGACGAAGCGCTCGGCGGCGAGGGCAAACTCGTCGGCGCGGATGCCCTCGACGAAGGCGAGCGCCGCTTCCGGCTCGAGCAGCGCGCTCGCGTGCTCGAGCAGCGCGCCGCGGTAGAGCTCGCGCCCGAAGGACTCGGGATCGCGCGTCGACAGCGCATGGCACGCGAGCAGGGCGGCGGCGGAGACCAAGAGCGCGCCAGTGGCCATCGCTCGCGTGCGCGCGGCGGGGGCGCGCAGCCAGCGCTCGAGCTGCAGCCCGGCGAACACGCTCGCCGCGAGCACATAGCCGAAGAGGAAGCGCACCGGAGGTCCGATGTCGGCGCCGGGCAAGAGTCGGATCGCCTGCAGCAGCTGCGGCTGCCCATAGCCGATCGCGAGAGCCAGCGCTGCCAGCCCGAGGTAGATCCACCCGCAGCCGCTCGTCCCAAGGAAGAGCAGGGACGCTCCGAGCAGCAGCGGCAGCACGCCGAGATAGATCGTCATCTCGGCCAGGTTGTCGGCGAAGCTGCCGCGCGTCAGCGTGCCGGGCAGGAAGGTGCCGTCGGCGGCGCGGGCGCCGCGCGCATCCGGCAGGCTGAGCGAAGCGAGGCGATGCAGATGCCGCGGCTCGGGGACGGGATCGTGCGCGCGCGGCACGTTCCCGCGCACCTCGGCGAAGGCCGTCGGACGCATGAGGGTCTCGAGCTGGGGCGCTTCGAGCGACAGCTCGGCCCAGCTCTCGGGCGACACCTGCTCGCGCGCGAAGCGCTCCGCGTAGATCGCGCCGGAGACGAGCTGCGGGGCCGCGATCGCGAGCCCGAGCACCACGCCGAGCGCGGCGAAGGCGCCGCGCTGCGCGCTGCTCTTCGCTCCGCTCTTCCGCCACGCGAGGGCGAGGCGCACTGCGCCCAGGAACGCCGCGAGCTGCAGCGCGACCAAGGTCACGCCCGGCATGCCGCCGAGCCACGAGAGCCCGGTCGCTAAGGCGAGCGCGGCGACATCGCGCCAGCGGCGCTCGCGCACGAGAGCTTCCACCGCCCACAGCATCCACGGCGCCCACGCTGCAGCGGAGATCAGCATCGGGAAGTGCGTGCGCGCGGCCATCCACCCGGAGAACGCGAAGCAGATCCCGCCGAGCAGCGCCGCGGGGTTGCTCGTGCCAAGGCGCCGCAGCAGCGCGAAGAGCCCGGCACCCGCGATCAAGAGATGCAGCGCGAGATGCCACGCGTACCACGCGTACTCGTCCGCGAGGAGGAAGAACGGCCAGTGCAGCGGATAGAGGACGCCGGGCAGCGCCGAGCCGAGCAGCGGCAAGCCGCCGTGGCTGTTCGATTGCCACCAGGGGAACTCGCCGTGCGCCAAGCCCTCGCGCACCGAGCGGTTGTAGTAGTGATGCTGCACCAGCTTGTCGAGCTGCGAACCCACGGCGCGCTCGGCGAGCTGCGCGCGTTCCTCCGCCGGGAGCTCGGAGGCCCACGGCTCGAGCAGCGTCGTCGCCATCGGCCAGACGGCCTGGCCAGGCCATAGTCGTGGCGCCACCAGGAGCAGCGGCGCGAGCAGAAGGAGGGCCAGGGCCGTACGCGTGCGCATCGCCGGCATGATGCCGGAGCCCGCGCGGAGCGTCCATCGAGCGCGCGGGCGTGCTTGAAGCGCGACAGCTCGGCGGCCATGCTCGCGCCATGCCGCCCGTGCGAACCCACCCCGAGCCGCGTCGCGCCCTCGTGGCCGTGCTCTGCGCGGCGCTGGCCGCGGCGTTGCTCGCCGGGCTCTCGCTCGCGCCGGCTTTGTCGGGCGGCTACCTCTCGGATGACCTGCAGCTCAACTACTTCCTCTCGCCGCGCGAGGCGACGCCGCGCCTCGACCTCCGCGGCGTGCTGGCCGACTTCGCTCGCCCTTGGCTCGGCGCCGAAGGCGGCGCGACCTATCGCCCGCTGATCTCGCTGCACTACGCGCTCGATCTCGCCTGCGGTCTCCCGCATCCGGAGAAGGTGCTGCACGCGAGCAACCTCGTCGCGCACGCGCTCTGCAGCGCGCTCGTGGCGCTGCTCGCCGCCGGGCTCGTTCCGACCGCTCCGGCGCGCGCGGCGCTGCTCGCCGGCGCGCTCTTCGCGCTCCATCCGACGAGTGTCGAGACCGCGGCGTGGATCGCGGGCCGAGTCTCGGGCACGCAGGTGCTCTTCTCGCTGCTCGCATGCGCGGCCTTCCTGCGCCATCTGCGCACGTCGAGCGGCGCGGCGTGGGCGTGCGCGGCCGCCGCTGCCGCGCTGGCGCTCGGCGCGAAGGAAGGCGCCGTCGCGCTGCCCGCCGCCTTCGTGGCTCTGGAGCTGATGGCCGGAGCGGGAGCACCGCTCGCCCTGCGCCTCGCTCGGCACCTGGGCTTCGCGCCGCTCTGGATCGGCTACTTCGCGCTGCGCTACTTCGCCCTCGGCACGCTCCTCGGCGGCAGCGAAGGCTTCGGCGGAGCGAGCTCAGGGCTGCCGCTGCTGGTCGAGAAGGCGCGCGCCGTCTGGGCGCCGACGCCCCGTTGGTTCGGCGGCGCGGGCGCGCTGCTCTGGTCGGCCGTCGTGCTCCTCACGCTGGTCGGCGCGTGCGCGCGGAGCGCGCGCGGTCGCTGGGCCTCGCTGGGCGCGCTGCTGTGGGCGCTCGCCATCGCCGCGCCGTCCTGGCGCTTCACGGCGAGCCTCGACGAAGGGGGGCTGCGCCTCGTCTACGAAGCCGCCGCGCCCTGCGCCTTGCTCTGGGCGCTCGCCTTCGGCGCCGCGCGCGCGGCGCTCGAGCGCAGCGCGGTCGCCGTGGCCGCGCTGCTCGTCGTCCTCGGCGGCGCCGCGAGCACGCAGGAGAAGCTCGGCGCCTACCGCGCGGGGTGGGCGCGCGTCGATTCCCTTCGGGACGCGCTCGCCGAGCGGCTTCCGCAGGCGACGGCGGAGCGCCCGCTGGCGCTGATCGCGACCTCGCGGCGCGAGGACGGCGTACCGGTGTGGAACGCGAACGCGCTCTTCCCGCTGGCGCAGCTCCCTCTCGCCGAGCGCGATGCGCCCTTCCTCGGCCTCGGCTGCACCTTCGAGGAAGTGCTGCACTCGGAGAGCTTCTTCGGCGATGCGACGCCGCTGCGCGCGGTGGGCGAGCTCGGGATCCCGTTGCTGCTGCCGGCGGGGGACGCGCTGCACGAGCACCGCCGCGATCCCGCCGCGGAAGCGGCGCTGCCGCGCGAGATCGCGCTCGGTGACGGCGCGCTGCGCTTCGAGTTCGCCACGCGCTTACAGCTCGAGCTCGTGGCACCGAGCTTGATCGAGGGGCTCGCCGTCCGCGTGGAGGGAGCACCTCGCGGTGGCCGCTTGCGCTGGATCTCGCCGTTGCCCGACGCCGAGCTCGCCAAGCTGAAGGCGCGTCTCGGAGCGCAGATCGATCCGCTCTCCGTCGCCTTCGGCGCGGGGCGCGCGGACGGGGCGGAGAGCGTCTTCGAGATCGATCTGTCGAGCTCGCTCTTCTTCTTTGCGCACGATCTGCTGCTCGGCGGCGTCCGCGGTTTCGAGCTCGCCTTCGATCCGCCGCTCGACGCGCGCGCGGTGCGCTCGGTGCAGCTCGTACGGCGCGTTCCCGAGCTCGCCCGCCCGACGCCGCTGCGCGGGGCGCGCGTGCCGCTCGGTGGCGAGGACTTGGTGCTGCGCGCTCCCGCCGAGGTCGAGCGGCCAGCGGCGCTCGACCTCGTCCTGCTGGGACCGCACGCCGCGCTGCGCGTGCCGGTCGGCGCCGACGGGCGCGTGCGCTTCGGCGAGGTCGCCACTCGAGACCTCCGGCAGATCGCGCGGCTCTCGCGCTCGCTGCTCCTCTGGTTCTACTTCGAGGAGCGTCCGCGCGACGGGAGCGCGCGCTTCGCACGGCGCTCGAAGCTCGATTGGTTCGAGCTCGAGTTGCGCTGAGGCCGCTTCTTCACCAAGGGATGGCGAAGATGAAGAAGTGCTCGCCCCCGAGTGTTACGGTCTCCGGGGCATCGAAGCGCGCCATGGAGTGCCTCGCGAGGAAGTCGGAGGGAGTCTCGCCCGGTCGCGGCAGATCGCTCCAACTCCCAGCCGTGCCGATCAAGTCGTGGAGGTGCCATTCGATGAAGCCGGCGTAGAAGCGCGGCTTCTCGGCGAGAAGCAGCGGCGCGAGCACGCGTCGACCATCGGCGCCGCGCGGCAGCGCCAGCACGCGCGGCGAGCCGATGCCCTGGAGGTCGAGGATGCGGCAGCGCGCGAAGTAGGCGATGGCGCCGAGGTCGTGCAGCGCGACGAGGTCGTCCTCGCGCGCGTGCTCCGCGAGCCAGTGCGCGCTCGCGACCGAGGATGGCTTCCGTCTCGGCGACGTTCCTCGCGGCGAGGCGCGCGAGCGGAATGCAGCTGAGCGCGGTCGCGAGGACGCTGAGCGCGAGGGCGCCGAGCGCCGCGCGGCGTTGCGTGCTGCCCGAAAGCGTCGCTCCGGAAAGGAGGCCGAGCAGGCCGAGGCCTAGCGCCAGCGCTGCCAGCGCGCCGCTCGTGCGCGTGTAGAAGCCGAAGGACGCCGTCAGGTACTGCGGGTCGATGTGGTTCCAGAGCACGAACCGCGTTGTCGCGAGCAGCGCTCCATCGCTCACGTCGGCGAGGATCGCGCTCTGCACCGCGACCAGTACGGCGGCGAGCGCGGCGCCGCCGCAGAGAAAGAGGCCCCAGCGAGAGCGCACGCGCGCGGCGTCGAGAGAGCCTTGCAAGCCGAGGGCGGCGAGCGTGAAGACCGGCACGAGCTGATGCCAGAGGTAGCGCCCGACCTGGATCTCGGGGTAGTGGAACTTCACCGCGCCTTGTAGCAGCGGGAAGAGCACCGCGAGCAGCACCAGCGCGGATCCGGCGCGCGA
Organism: Planctomycetota bacterium; assembly: GCA_016719295.1. GTDB lineage: Bacteria > Planctomycetota > UBA1135 > UBA1135 > JADKAF01 > JADKAF01. The sequence continues at coordinate 1,199,748 of JADKAF010000001.1, read as the reverse complement.
GCGCGTCGAGAGCGCGGCGCGCGCGCCGCAGAAGATCCACGGGCAGAGCAGCGCGATCTGCGCCGGGAAGAAGGCCACGCATGCGAGCAGCTGTCGCCCCGCCTGCTCCGACGCACGGGAGAGTGCGAGCCAGAGATCGCCCGCGGCGAGCGCTTCCGTCGGAGAGGCGAACTCCGCTTTCACGTAAAAGGTCGTCGGCAGCGGGCGACCGTAGAGCGCGTAATGGCCCACGAGATAAAGCGCCATCGCGAGGAGCGCGAGCGAGAGCCCGCGCCCTCCGCAAGCGCGCGGCGCGCGAGGCGCATCGCGCGTCGTGCGCGCCGGCAGCAGCCACGCGTCGAGCAGCAGCAGCACCGGCAGCACGAAGCACTCGGGGCGGCTCCAGCCGGCGAGGGCGGCGAGTGGCAACGCGATCGCGGAGCTCTGCCCGGCGGCCTTCGCGCGCACATGCGCGGCGAGAGCCGCGATCACGAGTGCGGTGTAGAGCGCGACCTCCAGTCCCGACAGCGCGCCCCAGACCCAGCGCGGCGCGAGCGCGAAGACGACCAACAAGAGGCTCCGCAGCGGATCGCGGCTCTCGAGCGCGCGCAGCAGGCGATCGAGCGCGAACGCGGCGGCGAGCGCGCAGCCGAGACCGAGGAGCAGCGCCGCGAGCACCGCTCGAGCATGCGCTTCGATCCCGAGGGCCGCGCCGAGGAAGTGCAACGGCGCCAGCAAGAGCGTCCAGAGCGGCGCCGAGGAGCCGGGGAGATCTCGTCGCCCGCGTTCAGGCGAAACGGCTGGCCCTCGGCGATGGAGCGCGCGTACGCCCCGTGGATCCACGCGTCGTCGAGGGGCAGACCGAGCCCGTGGTTCTGCACGAGCTGCAGCAGCAGGAACGCGAGCGCCGGGAGGAGGATCGCGAAGGGCGCGAGGCGCACGAAGAGGCGGCGCAGGTTCACGGCTTCAGCAGCAGCAACAGCTCGGAAGGCGGGATCAGACCGGGCTGACGCGGCGTGATGCGCGAGCTGCTCTCGGCGGAGAGCTCGATCGGCTCGAGCACGACGGAGAGCTCGGAGCCGTAGGCCTCGCGCGGCGACCAGTCGAGCCAATGCTCGCGGCCCTGCAGCGTGAACTCCGCCGACGCGGCGTCTCGCGACGCGGCGGCGAGCGCCATCCAGCGCCCGCTCGACGGCACGGCGCCGACATAGGCCTTCTGCTGCGCGCTCCAGAAGAACGGCGCGAGCTCCTGGATACCCGGCCGCAGCGCCGCGACCCACTGCCGGCGCGGCAGGGCGTCCAGCTCGCGCAAACGCGGCGCCTCGAAGGACTCGAGGACGGTGAGGTCCGGGCCTCGACCCGCCCGGGTCCACTCGGCGAATTGGCGCAGCGCTTGTCTCGCCGGGGAAGGACGGGACACCGTCGCGGCGCTGCCGCACGAGCAGCAGCGGGCGGCCGGGCTCCGAGGCCTCGATCCACGGCACCAGGGTCTGTAGCTGATCGGCCGTCGCGCGCGCTCTCTCGCGGTTCATCTCCGCGCGGGCGAAGAAGGTGTCGGCGTTGCGGAACGCCACCACGAGGAGCAGCACGAGCGTCAGGAGCTCGCCGATCGCGCGCATGCAGGTCTCTTCGTAGCCTTCGCCGTTGGCGCGCTGGTCGGTCGGCCGCAGCGTGATCAGCAAGCATACGGCGATCGCGACGAAGCCCGCGGGCGCGTAGAGATGATGGGGCTCGGCGAACGCGATCGCCTCGTGTGCTCCGTGCGGGCGCAGCAACGCCGACGGCAGGAACACGAGCAGCGCGCCGAAGAGCAGGCGCAGGATGCGATGGCGCGAGATCTTGAGATGCGTGCTGAACGAGAGCAGCATCAGCAAGAAGAGCAACGCCACCCAGAAGCCGTCGGGGTTCACGTGGCGCGGCGGTATCGTCGCGACGCGCAGCAAGGCCCACAGGTTGGTGAGCAAGCCCGCGGGGCTGCCGTCGACGGCGCGCTCCAGCTCGATCTGCGCGACCTCGGCGACGCTGCCCTGCCAGAGCAGACGGATGCACACGTAGCCCGCCGAGAGGATCGCGAGGCTCAAGGCGAAGCGCGGCGTGAGATGCGCCCAGCCGCGCTCCTCGCCGGGCAGCAGCAAGATCACGACGAGCGGCAGCGCGGCGTAGGTCTCGCGCGCCCACAGCGCCGCGGCGAGCACGAAGATCGCGGCCACGTGCGCGCCGGTGCCGCGCGCGATCGAGAGACGCAGTCCCGCGAGCCCGAGGAAGGCCGGGAGCAGCACGCTGAGGCCCGCGACCGAGTCCAGCACCACCATGTGATGCCGGCCGAGCAGGAAGCAAAACGAGCCGATCGCGGCGGCGAACGGGCCGGCGCGGAACTTGAGCGCGATGTCGGCGATCAGCAGCCCGTTCAGGACGTGCAGCAGCAGCGCCAGCGAGACATAGGAAGGAGCCTCGGCGCCGAGGATCCAGGCCGCGCCCGCGAAGAAGGCCTTGGTGACGGGGCGCCAGTACGCGACCCACGGCGCGCTCCAGGCCGAGGCGGGGTCCTCGAGCATGTCGCGGCCCGCCATGAGCCACACGTAGTCCGCCGGCTGGAAGCAGTCGACGAAGCGCCCCGCGCCCATCGCTCCGAAGAACCAGAGCGCCGCCAGCACAGCTCCCAGCCAGGCAATGGCGCGACGGCGATTCATGCGATGAAAAGGGGTAGGCGAGGGCAGCTTCGCTCTAGCCTTCGGTCGGCGCGCCCCCCGACCGAACGAGAAAGCGGCGACGCTCTCAGTGGCCGGTGCCGTTCCCGAAGAACATGCCGCCGCCGGCTTCGCCCTTCGCGGGCTCCGGCTTCTTGGCCGGGCTCGGCGCCGGCAGGTAGCTCGCGAGCAGCTCCTTGAACTTGGGGTCGTCGCGCAGGCTGCGGAGATCCATGTCCGTCTCGATCAGGCGGCGGGGGATCGCGCCCTGCTTCTTCCACGCCTCCAGCGCGTTCGCGACGCGCGCGAGCGCCTTCTCCTTGTCGCCCGCGAGCGCGTGCGAGCAGGCCGCGTTGTAGAAGAGCGTCGGCTGCGCCTCCTCCTGGATCGGCAGCTTCTTGCTCTCGACCAGGGCGAGGAAGCTCTCGTGTGCCGCGGCGGCCGCCGAGAACTCGCGCAGGTGATAGCGGACCTCGGCCAGCCCTTGCAGCGCCGGGCCGCGCTGCATCACGTCCTCGCTCTGCGCGACCTTCTCCAGCTCGGTGATGCGCGCGTCGATGAGCTGGCGCTGCCCGAACTGCGCGAGCGCGTAAGCGCACTCCTGGCGGAGCTCGCCGGACTCATAGCTAGCTGCGGCGATCTTGTTCAGCTTTGCGAGGAGCTCCTCGCTCGCTTTCTCCACGACGTCGCGCGTCGCGCGCACGCAGGCGGTGCGGAACGGCGTGCGGCTGGTACCGGTGGGCGGGCGCGAGATCCACTCGAGGATCAGCGCTTCGCAGCCGGCGACCTGCTTCAGCTCGGCGTACTGGCCGGCGAAGATCGCGTTCGAGGAGATCTGGTCCTCGACGAACGCGCGCAGCGCCTTCGGCAGCTCCTCGGGAGTCGCCTTCTTCAGCACTTCGAGCGGCGAAGTCGCGGCGTCTTGGGCGACGGCGGCCGGCGGCGTCGCGGCCGGCGCAGGATCCTGGGCTCGACCGGTCCGGGCCGGGAGCGCGGCGCCGAGGAGCAGAGCGAGAGGGAGGAGGAGCTGCGGGAGGTAGCCGGTGCGTTCCATGGCGTCGATCTCGGGAGGGATACGAACGGGAGGGGGCCGCGTGCGGAGCGGCTCGGCAGGAGAGGCCACAAGAGCGTCTCTCGCGCGAGCACTTACGTCGAGAGGCGCTCCGCGGCGAGCGCGGGGCGGAGAACGCGCTCTCGGCGCCGGAGGCCCCTTGCTGCGCGTCGGCGGGGACGGCACAGTACGCGCAACATCTAGGGGTTGGAATCGTGCTCAGCCCCTAGGAATGGGAACACGCGGGACCCGCGCTCCCTCGCCAGAGCCGCGCTCGGTCCTGCTTCCGTCCGACCTCGACCTCCGATCTTCTCGCCCCCGGTACGTCCGCGCGGGTGAGAGGAGGTGTAGATGCTCCGTTCCCTCCGCACCCGCGCTGCCGCGCGGACCACCCCGGTTCTGCTCGCGCTGCTCGGCGGCTCCCTTCTCTTCAATTGCTATTTCTTGGGTCGATCCAGCTCGCTGGGAGCGTGGCTGGCCTTCGGCTCCGAAGTGCAAGCCGCCGAGGCGAGCTTCGCGGGCAGCGCACGCTGGGTCGGTCCCACCGAGCTCGAGTGGAAGCTCGGAGTCGATCTGCGCCCGCCGGAAACGGTGCGCGTGCGGAGGGCGGAACTCGAGCTCGAAGGGCCCGGCGCGCCGCGGCTCGAGCCGTCGCTCGAAGGGCAGTGGTTCCTGGTGGGGGCGCGCTGCCTGCGCTTCCGCGCCGAGCGGCCCGCGCGTCCGGCGACGGCCTATCGCGTCCATCTCGGCGCAGGGTGGACCGACGCCGGAGGCCGCGGCGCTCCCGCGCTCGCGCTGGATTGCCCTTCCAGCGGACCGCGCCTGCTGCATACCGCTGCGAAGGTGATCGACGCGCACCGCGTGCGCCTCGACCTGCGCTTCGATCAGCCGATCGAGCTCGAGAGCCTGCGCTCGCGCGTGGAGCTCGTGCACGCCGCCGACGGCGCCGCGCGCCTGTTGGAGCTCGGCAGGGCGAACCATGAGCACGATCTGTCGTACGCGCTCTTCGAGCTACCGCCGCTGACGAGCGACCACGAGCCGCGCTTCACGCTGCTCGTCCGGGCGGGCGTCGCTCCGCGCGAAGGCCAGATCGCCGGTGAGGAGAGCCGCGTCGCGCTGCGCCTCGATCCGCACCTCGACTACGGCGGCGCCGAGCCGTTCGAGGAAGGCGGGCGCTTCGCGTTCCATGTGCGCCTCGGTGGCGAGATCGATCTCGAACGAGCGCGCGAGCACGTGAGCTGCGAGCCACCGCGCGAGCTCGCGCTGTCGAGCGCGTGGGATGGCTTCGTCGTGCGAGGCGCGTTCGGCCCGGGGGAGCGGATCAAGCTGCGCTTCGCCGCGGGACTGCCCGGCCTCGATGGCCGCACGCTGCCCACCGCGATCGACGATTGGTTCGAGCTGCCGGATCTCGCGCCGAGCATCGCGTTCGCGAGCAGCGGCGCGGTGCTCCTGGCCTCCGGCCGCAAGGAACTCGAGCTCGAGCTCTGCAATACGCCGGAGCTCGAGCTGCGCGCGTGGCGCCTCTTCCCGAACCAGATCGCGAATTGGTCGCGCGAGCACGACGCGCACGACTTCTCGGACTATCTGGGCGAGCCGGCGGGCGAGCTCGAGCTGCGGCCCGCGCTCGTGCGCAATCGCCCGACACGCCTCGCCGTCGAGCTCGAGAGCTGGCTCTCGGCTCGCGCGGCCGATGGCGGTGTACGCGGCACCTACTTCGTCCGCGTGCGCGATCCGCGTTCCTGGCACAGCACGGGGCGGGTCGTCACGGCGACCGATCTCGCCATCACCGCTCGTCGCAGCGAGCGCGAAGCGCTGCTCTGGGTCACCGAGATCGGCGCGGGACGACCCGCGCCCGAGGTGGAGGTGGAGATCCGCTCGGCGAGCGATCAAGTGCTCGCGCGCGGCCGCACGGATGCGCTCGGCAAGGTTCTTCTGCAAGGGCTCGATGCGCGGGGCAGCTCCGGCGGGTGGATCGCGTTCGCGCGGCGCGGCGACGATCTCGCGTTCCTCGAGCTCGAGGCACACGCCGCGGCGAGCGAGCGCGATGCGGCCGGTCGTCCTTGGCGCGAGGGCGTGGATGCCTTCGTCTTCGTCGAGCGCGGACTCGTGCGGCCCGGGGAGGCGCTGCGCTTCGGCGGATGGCTGCGCGACGAGCACGGCGCGGTCCGCTCCGCGCTCGAGCTGCAAGCGCGGCTCGAGCGCCCCGACGGCAAGGCCGTCGCGCACGCGGCGCTGGCGGTCGGAGCGCAGGGCTGGTTCGAGGGGCGCTTCAATCTCGCGGCGGAGGCGCCGACGGGGCGCTACCGGCTGCGCGTGCACGACCGCGCTGACCACGAGCTCGGCGCGACCGAGGTCGGGGTCGAGGACTTCCGTCCCGATCGACTGCGCGTCGGCGTGAGCCTGCCGGCTCCGTTGCTGGACCCGGGTGAGCTCGAGCTCTTCGCGCTCGCCCGCATCGAACGATTGAGCGGCGGCGCGGCGAGCCAGCTCCGCACGACGGCACGTCTCCAGCTGCGGCCGAGCGCGTTCCGCCCGCCGTCCGACGCGCGCTTCGCGTTCGCGCCGCCGATCGCCGCGCGCGAGCTGCCCGCCGCGCAAGAGCTGGAGGAGACGCGGACCGACGCGCAGGGACTCGCGCGCTTCGCGTTGGAGCTTGAGGAGCGCGCGTTGCCGCGCCAGCCCGTCGATCTCGAGATCACGGCGACCGGCTACGAGCCCGGCGGGCGCGCGGTGACCGGCACCGCGCGTGCGACCATCGCACCAGAGGGGCCCTATCTCGCCTGTGCCTGGCCGGCGCAACGCGCGCGGCCGGGGCAGGATCTCGAGCTCGAGGTCGCGAGCTTCACGCGCGAAGGGAAACCCGCCGCGCTCGACGCGGCGGAGCTGCTCGTCGAGCGCTTGCAGCGCTCGTGGGTGCTGCGGCGCAGCGAAGGCGGCGCGGTGTGGGAGAGCGTCGATCAAGTCGTCTCGCGTCACGCGCAACGCGTGGCGCTCGCGAGCGGCAGCTCGCGTGCGCTCGTCCCGGGAGCGCATCTGCTCGGGCGTGTGCGCTGGAGCGTGCGCGCGTTCGGCGGAGCCGCCGCGGTCTCCGCGCACGGCGAGCTCGAGATCGGCGGCGGCAGCGACGAAGCGCCGCCGGAGGAGATCTCGCTCGCCTTCGAGCCCGCGAGCTGCGCGCCCGGCGCCGAGGTCGCGCTGCGCTGCTCCGCGCCCTTCGGCGGCAGCGCGCTGCTCACGCTGGAGGGCGCCGGCTTCCACGAAGCGCGCGTGCTCGAGCTGCCCAGCGGCGAGAGCCGGGTTGCGCTGCAGCTCGACCCGCGCTGGCGACCGACGGTGCACGCTGCGCTCAGCATCGTGCGCGCGCATCCGAGCGGCGGCGCCACCGCGCGCGCGATCGGTCGCGCGAAGCTCTCCGTGCTGCCGGCTGCCGCGCCGCAGCTCGAGCTGGTGCATCTCGAGCGCGTGCGGCCGGGCGAGGTGCTCGACCTCGAGGTGCGCGCTCGAGGCGCGGTCGCCGGTGACGAAGTCGCGCTCTGGGCGATCGACGAAGCCGTCCTCGCGCTGAGCGGCGAGGAGCTTCCGGATCCGCGCGGCTACTTCTTCGGCGCGAAGAGCGGGCGCTTCGAGACGCGCGATCCTTTCGCGCGTCTGCTGCCCGAGCTGGGCGACGAGATCCCGCGAGCAAACGGAGCGGTCGGGGGCGACGAGGATCGCTCGGGCGAGTTCCTGCTGCAGTCGCGCGCCCGACCGGAGCGCGAGAGCCTGCTCGGCGCGTGGATCGGACGGCTCGAGCTCGATGCGGCGGGGCGCGCGCGTCTCGCCTTGCCCGCGGCGGCGCGCACCGGCGCGCTGCGCTTGGTGGCGTTGCTCGCGACGCGCGAGGACTTCGCGCGCGCCGAGAGCTCCGTCGCCGTCCGCGACGAGCTCGAGCTCGAGCTCGCGTTGCCGGGAGCGCTGGCTCCGGGAGATCGCCTCGAGGTGCCGATCGCGCTGCGCGCTCGCGAGCTCGCGAGCGCGGGTGAGCTCACGCTCGAGCTTCGCGGCGAAGGCGGCCTCGCGCTTCGCGGCGAGGCGCGCATGCAGGGGCGCATCGAGCGCGACGGCGAAGCCGTGCTGTGGTGTGCGCTCGAGGCGCGCGAAGGATCCGCGAGCGGCGCGGCGAATCCCGGCGCGCTGCACGTGCGCGTCGAGGTCGGCGGCACGGTGCGCGAGGGGGTCGCGCGCACCGTCGTGCGCCGCGCCGAAGCACCGCAGCTGCGCCGCGGCGCGCTGCGCGTCGAGCGCACGGCGCGCTGGGCGCCGGCCGACGAGCTCTCTCCACTTCCGCGCGGGCTCGAGCTCGAGCTCGCGAGCGCGCCTTGGATCGGGCTCGAGCCCGCGCTGCGCGAGCTCATCGCGTATCCGTGGGGCTGTCTCGAGCAGGTCCTCTCGCGAGCGCGACCGCTGCTCGAGCTCGAGGCCTTCGCCGCGATCGGAGCGCTCGGCGAGCTCGATGCGGCGCGCGCGCGCGCTATCGTGCAGAGCACGCTCGATCGCTTGCTCGATTACGAAGCCGAGGACGGCGGCCTCGCTCTGTGGCCCGGCTCGCGCGAGAGCTACGGCTGGGGCTCGCTGGCGGCGCTCGACTTCGCGTTGCTCGCGCGCGCTCGCGGCCACGTCGTCGACGAAGCCCTGATGCGCCGCCTCGTCGTCTGGTGCGAGCGCCGCGCTGCGTCGCGTGCGGACGCGCTCGAGCGCTGCGCGGCGATCGAGGTCCTCGCGCGGGCGGGGCGCGACCCGGTGCGCTGGCTGGAGGCCCTGCGCGCTCGCGGCGACGAGCTCGAGCCGGAGGCGCGCGCGATCCTCGCCCGCGCGTTCGGCGTGGTCGGTCGCCTCGAGGAGGCGCGCGAGCTGCTGCCCGGCGAGCCGCCGCCGCCGCGCGGCGTGCGCGAGCGCGGCGGCGCTCTGCGCAGCGATCTGCGCGCGACCGCGCAATGGCTGCTCGCCGCGCTCGAGCTCGAGCGCTCTCCGGCCGCTTGCTCCGCGGCGCTGCTCGCGCTCTGCGATGCGGTGCGCGCAGGCGAGGTTTCTTCCACCCAGGACGGCGCGTGGGTGCTGCGCGCGATCGCGCGCGCCGCGGTCGCTGCACCGGCGTCGAGCGCGGAGACGCGCGTCGAGCTGCGTGTCCCCGGCGCGTCTCCGCGAAGCTTCGCCCTCGCGCCGGGGGAAGTGGAGCGCGTTTTGCTCGACGTGCCGACCGACGCCGTGCTGGAGCTCGTCGCCGATGGCGGCGCGGTGTACGCCGCGTGGACGCTGCGAGGCTTCCCGCGCGCCGCCAGCTCTGCGGAGCGCGTCGACGGCGTGCGCGTCGCGCGGCGATGGCTCGCGCCGAACGGCGCAGAGCTCGAGGGCGGCATCGCGGCGGGGGATCTCGTGCTGGTCGAGCTGCAGTTCGAGTGCGCCGAGCGCTGCGAGAACGCGATCGCGATCGATCCGCTGCCGGCGGGCTTCGAGATCGAGAATCCGCGCTTGAAGACGCGCGATCAGCGACCCCTCGAAGAGCTTCCGACGTCGTATGGCGTCGAGCTCGCCCCGCAGCGGGTCGAGCGCCTCGCCGATCGCCTGGCGCTGTTCGCGGACCTGCCGGCGGGGAAGAGCCGCTGGCGCTATCTCGTGCGCGCCGTGCAGCCGGGGAGCTTCTCGCAGGCGCCGCTCGAGGTGCAGGCCGCCTACGATCCGCGCTTCGGCGGGCGCAGCCCGGCATCGCGCGTCGAGGTGCGGCGCTGAGCTGGCTCTGCGGCGCTCGCGCGCGCGCATTGCTGCGCGGCGCGCTCGCGTGCGTGTGCCTCGCGCTGCTGCTGCCGATCGCGCTGCAGCTCGCGTCGTTCGCGGTAGCGTGCCCGACCCTCGAGGCGAGCGGTGGAACGCTGGTCTTCGATCGCGCAGGAACGCTGCTCTGGGCCGAGCGCTCGCCTGCCGATGCGATGTCTTTCCCGGTGCCGCTCTCGCGCGTCTCGCCCTGGCTCGCGCGCAGCGTGATCGCGATCGAGGACGAGCGCTTCTTCGAGCACGGCGGGATCGACGGCTTCGCCGCGGCGCGCGCGCTCCGCGACAACCTGCTCTCGGGCCGGCGCGTCTCGGGCGCCTCGACGCTGGAGATGCAGGTCGCGCGCCTGCGCCGCGGCATCGAGCGCAGCTACGGCGGGAAGCTCGTGCAAGCGGCGACGGCGCTGGCGCTGGCGCGGCGCTACGACAAGCGCGCGATCCTGGAAGCCTGGCTGAACCACGCGTCGTTCGGCGGCGACGTGGTCGGCTGCGAGGCCGCGAGCCTGCGCTGGTTCGGGAAGCACGCCGCCGAGCTGGAGCTGCACGAGGCCGCGCTGCTCGCCGGCTTGCCTCAGTCTCCCGAGCGGCTGCGTCCCGATCGCCATCCGGATGCGGCGCTCGCGCGTCGCGATCGCGTGCTCGCGCGCCTCGGCGAGCTCGGCTGGATCGACGCGGCGAGCGAAGCGCGCGCGCGCGCGCGGCCGCTCGGTCTCGCCGAAGCTTCTTGGCCGCGGCAGGCGCCGCATGCCGCGCGGCGCGCGCTCCGCCAGCGCGGCATGGGCGAGGTCGAGATCGCGCTCGCGCTCGATGCGGCGCTGCAGCGCCGCGCGGAGGAGACCCTCGAGGAGCTGAGCCCGCTCGTGCGCGCGGGCGGCGCTCGCAGCGCAGCCGCCGTGATCGTCGAGAATGCGAGCGCGGAGGTGCGCGCGTCGTGCGGCTCGCTCGCGCCGCTGGCGCGGCACGCGGGTCAGCAAGTCGATGGGACCGCAGCGCGTCGGAGCGCGGGCTCGACGTTGAAGCCCTTCCTCTACGCCTTGGCGCTCGAGCGCGGCGTCGCCGCGCCCGAAGAGCTCCTCGCCGATCGCGCGCGCCGCTACGGCTCGTACCTGCCGCAGAACTTCGACGGCAGCTTCGGCGCGCACGGCGCGCAGGTGCCGTTGCCCGAAGCTCTCGCGCGCTCGCTGAACGCGCCGGCGGTCGAGCTGCTCGATCGCGTCGGCGTGGAGAGCTTCGCCGCATGGATGGTGCGCTGCGAGCTCGGCGGCGAAGCGAGCGCTCTCGAAGCGCACGGGCTCGCGCTGGCGCTCGGCACTTGCGAGCTGCAGCTCTTCGATCTCGTCGCGGCTTACGCCATGCTCGGTCGCGGCGGAGCCTATCTCCCGCTGCGCTTTCGCGCCGATGCGCCACGGGAGACCCCGCGGCGCGTGCTGGACGCGGCCGCCGTCGAGCTCGTCCTCGCTTCGCTCCGGGATGCGCGTTGGTCGCCATTCGCGGAGCGCGGCGCGCACGCGCTGCGCTTCGCGGTGAAGACCGGGACGTCGAGCGGCGGGCGCGACGCGTGGTGCCTCGCGACCTCTGCCTCCTGGACGATCGGCGTGTGGGTGGGGAACCCGGACGGCGCGGGCTCCGCGGGACTGAGCGGACGCAGCCTCGCGGCGCCGATCGTCGCGCGCTTGCTCGAGCTGCTGCCCCACGCGCCGGAGTCCGAGCGCGCGGCGGCTGTCGCGAGCTGGCCCAAGCGCGATCGGACGCTCGCGTTGCCGCGCCGCGCCCCCGGGCCGCGCCTGCTCTCGCCGCTCGACGGGGCGATCTACGAGTGCGCCGCGGCGGAAGGCGCCCGCGCCGCGTGCGTTCCCGTGCGCTTCGAGGCCACGGCGGAGGAGCCCGGCGGCCTGCGCTGGTGGCTCGATGGTCGAGCGCTCGATCAGGACGCATCGACGTGGGTCGCCGAGCTCGAGCCCGGATGGCATCGCGTGCGCGTCGCCGACGAGCTGGGGCGCGCGAGCGAGGCGCGCTTTCATGTGCCGACTCCGCGAATGCGGCACGCCGCACCCGAGCGGGCAGGCTCCTTCGGGGCGCCGCGCGCTTCCGGCGGATAGGTCGCGCTTGGAAGCGGGGGGGAACGGGGAGAGCATGCGCAACCCACCTCCCCGAGGTTCCACCCCCCATGGACACCCTCGTGAACCGAATCCCGTGCGCGGTAGATGGCTGCGACGGGAACGTGCAGATGCAGGCGAGCGGCGCCCTCGAGTGCAGCTCGTGCAGAGCACATGTGACCGTCTGGCGCCTGCCGGCGCAGCGGAGCGCGTTCCAGCGCTTCAGCTCTCCGGCGTTTCGCCGCGCGTTGATCTCGCACGCGTTGCTCATGGGCTCGCTCGTCGGAGCCTTCGCCGCGGCGAAGCCGCCGGAGGGAGCGCACGGCGGGGACCACGCGCTCCTCGCGCAGCGCGAGGGCGAGGGCTTTTCCCTTCAGCGCGAAGAGTTGCTCGCCGCGCTGCGCTCCGGGCGCCTGCCATCCGTGGGGGGCTTGCCCGCGTTCTACGCCGATCCGCAGCGCTTCCTCACGGATCCCGCGCAGCGGACGGCCACGAGTCCCATCTTCGACTTCTGGCGCACCCAGAATCGGACCCAGCGCTTGGAGATCCTGAACCAATGCACGGAGGCCGCGCTGCCCGCGCTGCTGCCGCTGCTGGTCGAGATCTCCTGGCACACGATCGCGCAGGAGACCGACATCGCGGTCGCCTCCTCGCTCTGCTCGGCGCTGCACGCCTGCGCGCGCGACTACGTCGAGCTGGCGATCCTGTGCATGGAGCACATCGCGAACGAGTCCGCATTCCTCGAGGTGTCCATCGATGCTCGGACCGCGATCCAGGGTCTGCGCCATCGCGCTAGCGTGTTCGGTCGCTAGCCTCGGCGAAGCGGTCGCGCTCTCGGCTCGATGCTCGCTCGGCGACGGCTGGGTGCGCAGCGTGCAGCCGCGCGCGGGCTCGCCTCTCGAGATCGAGCTCGGCGGCGACGCCTCGCGGGAGCGCGAGGTGGTGGTGCGGGTGAGGGACCCGCACGGCCGAGAGCAGAGCCTGCCGTTCCCACCGGTGCCCCGCGGGAGCACCACGAGCTCCCTGCGCCTCACCGGCGGCGTCCTCGACCGCGACTTCAAGGGCTATTCGCTGAAGGTGCTGGTTCGCGACGCGCGGACCGGCGAGACCCTGGCGGTCTCCTCGACCACCATCGGCTGATCCGCTCGCCGCCGGGAGCGGCGCCATCTTGACGCGTGGTCCGACGCGCGAGGGCGAGTACACTCTCGCGTCATGGCGGACATCCTCCTCACCTACGTGAAGCCGCACGTCCAGGAGGATCCCCTGGCGATGGTGCTGGGGATCAGCTACCTGGGTGCCGCGCTGCGCGAAGCGGGCTTCGACGTCGAGCTGATCGACGAGCGCGTCTATTCGGAGCAGGAGCTGCGCGACGCGATCGAGCGCTCGCGGATCTGCGGCTTCTCCGCGCTGACTCCCAACGTGCGCCGCGCGATCCGCTGGGCGCGCTACGCGAAGGAGCGCGGCAAGATCACGGTCATGGGGGGGCCGCACGCCTCCGTCGACCCGGAGCTCTTCCTCGACTCGGGCGCGTTCGACTACGTGCTGCAGGGCGAGGGCGAGACGACCATCGGGCCCTTCGTGCGCGCCGTGCTCGAAGGCGATGAAGCGGCGCTCGCCGAGGTCGAGGGCATCGCGTTCCGGCGCGGGAGCGAGCGGGTCGTGCGGAAGGCGCCCGCGCTGATCAAGGATCTGGACGCCGTCGCGTTCCCGGCGCGCGAGCTGCTCGACATGGAGCGCTACTTTCGCGCGAACAAGGAGCGGCTCGCGTACGTGTTCACCACGCGCGGCTGCCCGTACCGCTGCACCTTCTGCCAGAAGGAGCTGACCGGCCGCGGCTATCGCGTGCGTGGCATCGCCAACATCGTCGACGAGATGGAGGAGCTCGTCGGGCGCTATCGGCCCGGCTCGATCCTCTTCATCGACGAGATCTTCACGCTGCGGAAGAAGCGCATCTACGAGCTCTGCGACGAGATCCGCCGCCGCAAGCTCAACGTGCGCTGGGTGTGCAACACGCGCGCCGACTGCGTGGACTTCCCTATGCTGCGCGCGATGTACGAGGCCGGCTGCCGCCGCATCTACTACGGCTGGGAGTCCGGCTCGCGGCGCGTGCTCGAGGTCCTGCAGAAGGACTTGAGCCCGGAGACCATCGTCGAGGCCGCGCACATGACGCGGAGGGCGGGGATCTGGGCGAAGGTGTTCCTGATCGTCGGATCGCCTACGGAGACCTTGGCCGACATCCGCGAGACGGAGCGCCTGCTGCGTCTCGCGCAGCCCGACCTGATCCGCGTCTCGATCTTCAATCCGCTGGTCGGGACCCCGTCGTGGGAGCAGCTCCGCGCCTACATCGACACCGAGGATCTCAGCGAGAACTACGTCTCGTCGAACCGCTCGGCGTACGCGCACGACCACTTCTCGCAGGACGAGCTCGAACGCATCAAGCGCGAGCTGATCGAGCGCTACGAGCGCTGGTACCACGGGCCGCTGCCGAAGCTGAAGCGCAGCTTCGAGCGCTTGCGCTACTACCTCGAGAACCCGAGCGAAGGTCGCTCTCGGCTCGCCCGCGCCCTCTCCGCGCCGCGCGCGGCGCTCTGAGGCGCGCTCCGCCGTGATCTCGCTCCGCTCCGCCGGCGCCGCCGATGATCCGGCGCGCGACGAGCTCCATGCGCGCTGCTTCGGCTTCGCTCCACCGCGGGGCATGTGGTCCTGGAAGTACCGCGAGAACCCGCACGGCAGCGCGATCGAGCGCGTGCTAGCGCAAGACGGCGCGATCGTCGCGGCGTTCGGGCTCCAGCCGCGCCTCCTCGCCTGCCCCGGCGGTGAGCTGCTCGCGTTCCAAGCTGCCGACGCGATGACGGCGCCGGAGGCCCAGCGGCGCGGCTACTTCGCGCGCTTGCTGGCGAGCGCCGAGGAGGAGGCGCGCCTGCGCGGTGGCGCGTTGCTCTGCGCGTTCGGCGGCGCGCGCTCGAACGCTTCGTTCGCCCGCGCCGGATGGCGCGAGCTCTGCCGCACGCAAGGCGTGCGAGCGCTCTTGCGCGGGCCGCGCGCGTGGTGGCGGCGCCGCGCACCGCGCGCGGCCTTGGAGGCGGTCTCTCCGGAACGCGCCGCAGAGGCCTTCGCCGCGGTGGCGCGCGCCACGCGGCGCGTCAGCGCGCAGCGCGACGCTTCGTGGCTCGCGTGGCGCACGCGCTGCCCGCGTTATCGCGGCTTCGTCGCCCCGAGCGGTGCCGCGGCGTTCGCCGAGATCTGCGGAGAGCGCGGCGTGGTCGCCGATCTCGCGCCCGCGGACGCCTGGCAGCGCGAGCCCGAGCTCTGGCGCGGTCTCTGCGTCGCGCTGCGCGCGCAGGGCGTCGCGCAGGTCGAGCTCACGCTGGTCGAAGGCGAGCCTCTCGCCGCGTGCGCGGCTCGCGTCGGGTGGGTCGCGCCGCGGCGCGCGGAAGCGCGCCCGTTCTGGTGGAAGCCCCTGCGCGACGGACTCTCGGAGCAGGCGCTCGGCGGCGCGGTCCCGTGGATCCGCGATCTGGATCGCGATGCCGAGGGGCTGCTGCTCCGCGCGGCCGCGACCTCGGGGAGCGCTGCGTGAGCGCGCGCGGCTCCGCCGACACGCGCCACCGCGCGCGCCGAGCCTTGCGCCGGTGGGCCCTGCCTGTCTGGGCCCTCGCTCGGCGCTGCCGGCCCGCGCGCGGCACGTGGCTGATCTTCGCCGGACACGAGGTGGGCTCCGAGCTCCCGCA
This sequence comes from Planctomycetota bacterium, assembly GCA_016719295.1. GTDB lineage: Bacteria > Planctomycetota > UBA1135 > UBA1135 > JADKAF01 > JADKAF01. The sequence continues at coordinate 1,184,399 of JADKAF010000001.1, read as the reverse complement.
CCTGCCGGATTCGATGCGCATCTCCGTCGCTGCGCTCGAGCGACGCGTGCGCTGGGCGCTCGCGCGCGGGCGGGTCGTCACGGTGCGCGAGGGGCTCTCGCTACACGCGCGCGAGGAGGAGCGCCGGCCGCTGATCTCGTTCTCCTTCGACGACGCCTATCGCGGCATCGCGACGGAGGCCGCGCCCCTGCTGCGCCGACTCGGCGTGCGCGCGACCCTCTTCGTGCACACCGGGACCTGGACGGGCGAATGGCTGCCATGGACGGATCTGTACTTCGCGCTCGAGCGCGCGCTCGGGGCTGTGCCGCTCGCGCGCGCGCTGGCCGCGGAACTCGAGCCGCGCGAGGCGCTGCTCGCCGCCGCGGAGCGCTCGAGCTATGAGCTGAAGAGCGTCCTGCATCGCGGCTGCGACGAAGAGCGGCGCGATGGCGCGCTGCGCGCGCTCCACGAGCGCGAGCTCGGCGGGGCGGCAGGGCTCGCGCGCTCGATCTACCTGCAGCCCGACGAGCTGTGCGCCGTGGAGGACGTCTTCGAGATCGCCTCCCACGGCGTGCGCCATCGGCGCCATGCGCGGCTCGACGCGGGAGCGCAGCGCGCCGAGATCCAAGGAGCGCGGGCGAGCTTGGAGGGCGCGCTCGGCCATCCCGTGGAGGGCTTCGCGTATCCCTTCGGCCGCAGCGCCGACCTGCCCGAGGCGGATGGAGCGCTGCTGCTGCACAGCGGTCACGCCTATGCCTGCACGATGATCGAGGGCGTGAATCGCCGCGGGTCCGATCCCTATCGGCTGCGGCGCTGGCCGCTCGAGGAGCTGGCGTCGGAAAGCGAGCTCTCAGCGCTGGTGCGCGGAGGGCTGCCGCGCTGGCTCCGTCGCTGAGCTCGGCTGCGGATCGCGGCTCGGCTCAGGCTCGGCTCAATCGTAGGTCGCGTACACGAACGGCGTCGTCGAGTCGCCCTCGCTCATCATGCTGAGGGCGATCGCGGTCCCACCCAGCAGCGCGATCACCAGCAGCGCTGGCACCACGATCCAGAGCCAGTTCTCGGCCAGGAAATCCAGGACCAGGCCGCGGCTCGGAGCGTCGGCGGGCGCAGCGCTCGGCTCGTCCGGGCTGCTCCAGGCCGAGCTCGCTCGGGCGAGTCGTGCTTCGAGATCCTCGGACGATGGATTGCTTTGGCTCATGATCGTGGAGCGGGGCGGAGAAGGAGGGTGCGGCGGCGCGCTGGCGAGCGCTGCCCGCATCCCTAAGATAGCACGCGCCCATCATGAGCTCGTCCGCCCCTCTACCGCCGCGCGTCGCGCGGCTGCTCGGCGCTATCTGGCTCGCGCTTTGCCTGGCGCCCTATCTGCTGCACTTCGAGGAAGTGGGCTTCCTCAGCGAGGACTTCACCGCCCTCGTCTACGCCCAGGACCTCTCCCGCGCCGCGGGCGACTTGTCCGGGCCGCAGTACGACCTCGCCCAGCCCCGCTTCTACCGTCCTTGGGTGACGCTCTCGCTCGGCATCGAGTCGCGGCTGCTCGGCTTCTCGCCGGTGCTGCTCAAGCTCTCGCATCTCCTCGCGCTCGCCGCGGGTTGCTGCGCGCTCCGCGCGCTGGCTCGGCGCCTCGGCCTCGGGGAGCTCGCGAGCGCTTTCGCTGCCTGGCTCGCCGCTTGGTTCCCCTTCGGCGCCGGCTCGGTGCTCTGGCTCGTGGGGCGTGTCGACGCGCATCTCTTCGGCTTTGGCCTCGCCTTCCTGGCGCTGCATGCGCGGGCCGAAGCCTGGGGCGAAGCTGGGCCCAGCGCGCCGCGCCGGAACCTCGCTCGCGGCGGCGCGCTCCTCTGCTGCGCGCTGGCGATCCTCACCAAGGAGACGGCGTTCGCCCTGCCGCTGATCCTCGGCGCGCTCGAGCTGCTGCGCTCGCGCGCACCGGGGGAGCGCGCGGCAAGCTGGCGCCGCGCGCTCCCCGCGCTGCTCCTCGCCGCGGTGCTCTTCGTCTGGCGCGCGCAGTCCCTCGGCACCTGGATCGGCGGCTATGCAGGCGGAGCAGGCATCCTCTCCAGCGAGCAGCCCCTCAGCCGGCGGGTCATCGATCTGCTCGCCGCGCTCGGCGATCTGGCGCTCGCCGGACCGCTCGCTTGGTGGCACGCAAGCTTCGTGCGCGCGCCGCTGCTGGTCGCTGCTTCCGTGGGCATCGCCTTGCTCCTCGGGGTGCTCGGGGCCGCGCTGGGAGGTACGGCGCGCGAGGGCGAGCGCGCGCGCGCGGCCGAGAGAGTGGCCATCGCGAGCGCGGCCTGGGTGCTGCTCGCCTGCGCACCTCTGCTCCAGCTCTGGGGGGATCCGGCCTTCGCGACCAACGCGCGGGCGTATTGGTTGGCGTGGTGCGGCGTAGCCCTCGGATGCGCGGCGACGCTCACGCATGCGCGCGCGGTCCCAGCGGTGCTCGGAGGGCTGGTGTGCCTCGGCGTCGCCGGTAGCGGCTTGATCATGAACGTGCGCGATCACGTCGCGGCTTCGCGGGCGGTGGAAGAGCTGCGCGCGAATCTCCTGCAGCGCGCCCCGGCACAGGCAGGGAAACCCGCGTTGATCGTGGATGTTCCGAAGAGCGTGGGCTCGGCGTACGCATTGACCTTCGGCTTGCGCGAGTCGCTGCGACCTCCGTTCGCTGCAGCGATCTGCGAGATCGCCGCCTATCGCCCGCTGTTCCCGGCGGCGCCTGCGCTGCCGCCGGTGCCCGCTGCGCTGCTCGCGCGTTATGCCCCGCGCGGCGCGGGAACGAACGCGCCCTCGTCGGGCGAGCTCGCGAGCGGCGTGACCTGGGCGCAGCTCGGAGGCGCATCACCCGCGATCTCGGGCGAAGACGCGCATCGTTGGTTCGCGCGCTGGCTGGAGGTGGGGAGCGCGGAGCGGTCGGTGCAGCTCGCCGCGCTGCCGACGCTCGAGCTTCCGGGCTTCGGGCCGCGCGTGCGCCTCGCGTTCCTCTCCTCGCTGGGCTCGGCGAGCGCGGAGATCGCCTTGCCGCAGGCGCCGCGTCCGGCGCTGCACATCATCGAGCTCTTCGCGCAGGCACCGATCCTCAGCAGCGGCGAGGGCGCGCTCTACGTGGCTCTCGAGGTGGTCGACAAGGGCGGCGATCGCTGCTGGATCTACGCGGAGAGCCTCGACGAGCAAGGGCGGCCCAATGGTCCGGTCAGCGATCTCCTCGAGCTGCGCTTCACTTCGAGCTTCGGACCGCTGCTGCAGCCGACGAAGAAATCCTGAGGCGGCGTGACCGCCGATGCCGCGCCGCGTCCGGCGGGCATGAATCACGCGCGCTCGCCCATCCGCAGCCTCGTCGTCCTTGCACTCGCGATGCTCGCCGCGCCGCAGCTCGTCGCGCAGACCGTGCGCTTCGAGCTCCCCGCGCTGCGCGGCAGCGGCTGGGTCCACGGCGCGCTGCCGTGTCGCCCCGGGGAGATCCCCGGCGATTGCCACCCGCGCTTCCGCGGTGAAGGGCGCGCCACGGCGTGGGTCGCGGCGCGGCACTCCGATGGCTCCGCGCGCTGGATCGGGATCTCGGGTTTCCTGCGCAGCACTCGCGGCGCGCTCGACTGCAGCTCGAGAGGCACCCAGCCGCTGGAGACCGTTCCTCCGGACGCGGGTGCGCCGTTCGCGGAGCCGAGCCACGTCGCTTCGCTCGGCGCTTCGGGCGCCGTCCTGGTCGGTCGACTCGTCGCGCGCACGACGAGCGGCGGCGTGCGCTGGGCCGCCTGGAGCTCGGCGAGTGTCGGCACGGCCGCAGGTGGACCCTGGGTGCGCCGGCTCGAAGCGCGGGGAGAGAGCGAAGCCGGCGGCGCCTTCCTCGCGCGCGCAGCGCTCGTGCGCAGCGATGACGGCAGCGCGCTCCGCCTCGAGGGTTTCGTGCAGGCGCGAGAGGAGAGCGCGGAGCGTCTGCGCTCGCTGCGGGTCGCGCTGGATTGGAGCGCGCTCGGGCCGCCGCACGCGCTGCCGCTGCGCACGGCGCGCCAGCTCGACGCGCGGCTCGCGCGCATCGACGGAGCGGAGCTCGCCGGGGCCATTCCCGAGCGCCTCGAGCTCGAGCTCGCCGCGGAGCGGCTGATCGTGCGCTCGCCGCGCCTCTCGCGGCGCTGGCCCTGTGCGTGGTTCCTCGACGAGCGCGGCTTGGCGCTGGAGGTGCTGGAGGATGGACGCGAGCTCGAGCGCGGCACGGCGATCGACTTCGCTCTCGAGCTCGCGCTCGTTCCGACTTCGACGCGCATCTCCGGCGCGGTCTACTCTTCTCCGCGCCGCCTACCGTCGCGCGGAGAACGCCAGGGCTACGCGGAGGCGATCGCCGGACGTAGCTTCGAGCGCTTCGCGGCTTGGTGCGCCAGCGCGCGTGGCGGGAGTCGGGACGATGGCGACACGCCGCTCGAGCGCGCGCGCGCCGGCGAGCCGATCTGCTGGTCGAACGGCGAATTCGATCTCGTGCAGGGGCTCGTACGCGCGTGGTGGTGCGGCGCGCCGTCGGAGAGCTTGGAGCTCGCGCACGCCGCTCTGCGCCACACGCTGGCCGTCGACATCCCCACGGTGGGCGGCGATGCCGTGCGCGCGGGCTTGCCTTGGCGGCATGGCGTCGATCACGGCGTGGGCTCGGTGCAGGACCTCGGACATACGTGGATCGAAGGCTGGCTGGCGCTGGGGAGAGTGCGCGGCGATCCGCTCGCGCTCGACGCCGCCTTCGCCGCCGCCGATGCGATCGCGCGCGCGCGCTTCGATCCGCGGCGCGAGCTGGAGCTCGAGCGCAGCTACGCCTGGCCTGTCCTCGCGCTGGCCGCCGCTGCCGCGGAGGCTCCCGGGGCCGCGTACGAGCCCGCGCTCGCGGCGCGCGGTGCGGCGCTGCTCGCGGCCTACGATCGCTCGAGCGGGCGCTTCGCGTTCGAAGGGCGCACGAGAGGCGACGGCGCGCGGAGCGAAGTGCATGTATGGCTGAGCGCCGGGCTGCTCGGCGAAGCGCTGGACGCGCTCGCGCGAGCGGCTCCATCGGTCGCGGCGCAGCTCGGCGAAATCTCGGCGCGCGAAGCCGCAGCCGGCCTCCTCGTCACGCTCTGGAGCGAGGCGTGGAACGCGAGCGAGCGGAGATGGGCGGCGCGCGTCCGCCCGGGTCCCTTCGGGCTGCAGCGCCTGGGGATCCTGAGCGGAGTCCCCGAGAGCTATGCCGTTCGCGGCCTGGAGCTCCTCGCGGTGCTGGCCGGCGACGACGCGCTGCTCGAGCGCGCGCTCGCTCTGCGCCGCGCGCGCTCGTCGCGCGACGACGGGCTGCGCGAAGAGCGCTGGTGGAACGACTTCGCGCTCGCCGGCCGCTGCTTGCCGTGCCCCTTGAGGCCGCGCGTCTCACCGCCGCGCGCGAAGCGATAGAGGCGGGGGGACTCGAACCCCCATGAGCCGCAAGGCCCCGCGGATTTTAAGTCCGCTGCGTCTGCCGATTCCGCCACGCCTCCGCGAGCGCGGAGCCTACACGGCTCCGCCGCGAAGCACACTACAGAGCGGCGGGGGCGAGCTCCAAGGGGCTCATGGAGGACGGCATCGCGCCGCAGCGCTTGGCGGCGTCGGCGAGCGCGCGCAGAGCGAGCTCGGCGGAGCGAGAGATCTCGCGCGTGTCGTCCGTGACGTAGAGCTCGACGTGCTTCCAGAGCACCGGATCGGAGTGCTCTTGCGCATGGCGGCGCATCGTCGTCAGCACTTCTTCGCGGTGGTCCCACGCATAGTCGATCGAGGCCTGCAGCGCGCGATGCAGAGCGCGGTGCAGGCGCCCGCCGAGCTGCTTCCTCACCAGGATCCCGCCGAGCGGCAGCGGAGCGCCCGTGCGCTCCTCCCAGTGGTCGCCGAGATCCGCGACGAGGTGCAGGCCGGCGTCGCGGTAGGTGAAGCGACCCTCGTGGATCACGACCCCGAAATCGGCGCGGCCCGCGCGCAGCGCGGGCTGGATCTCCGAGAACACGCAGTGCTCGGGCGCTCCGAGCTCGGGGTAGAGCGTGCGAAAGAGCAGCGTCGCCGTGGTGAGCGCGCCGGGGCAGAGCACGCGGTCACCGCGGCGCGGCGTGCGATCGGGCTCGCGCGCGAGGAGCAAGGGACCTACGCCATAGCCGATCGCCGCGCCGGAGCGCAGCAGCGCGTAGCGATGTCCGTGGATCAGTGCGGCGTGGCAGCTCGCTTTCGCGACATCGAGGCTGCCGAGGTCGAGGCGCTGGTTCAGCTCCTCGACATCCGCGAGCACGAAGTCGAGCTCGACGCCCTCCACGAGCACGAGCTTCTCGAGCAGCGCGTGGAACGCGAAGGTGTCGTTGGGACAGGTGGAGATGCCGACGCGGAGTTTCACGGGACGCGATGGTTGGAACGAGCTCAGCAGAAGCGCTGCTGCCGTAGGCTGCATATACCCCAGCAAGGGCATGCGCCTCAAAGAGCAGGGCGCTCCGCGAGCAGGGGCGCCAGCGCGCCGCGCAGCGCGGCCAGCGCCGCGTGCACTTCCCAGCGCGACTTGTCGCGCTCGCCGACGGCATTCGAGACGGCGCGGAGGATCGAGAAGGGCACGTCGGCGAGGAGCGCGGCCAGCGCGACCGCGTAGCCCTCCATGTCCTCCAGCAGCGCGCGCGGATGATGCGCGCGGCGCGCGGCGGCCTCCGCGGCGCTCGCGCTCGCGCTCGTCACGCTGAGGAGCTCGGCGGATGGCAAGCCATCGAGCGGCGGCGGCGGCAGCGCGAGCCCCAAGCGTTCGCCGAGCTCGCGGCCGGCGATCTCGCGCGGCATCTGCGCGAAGCCCGTGCGCGCCGCCGGCACGTGATCGCGACCCTCCCCGACGCCGATGCCGTAGCTCGAGACGGCTTCGATGCGCCGCACGCTGGCGAGGGGGGCGCGCGAGAGATCGAAGCTGCCGGCGATGCCCGCGAGCACGACGTGCTGCGGTCGCTCGCGTTCGAGATGACGCGTCGCGGCGATGCCGGAGGCGATGAGCCCGAACCCGACCAGGCCGACGCGGAGCGCGCGGCCGCCCGGCGCGGGCACGCAGGCAGGTCCCAATCCGGGCACCGGCCCCAGGAGGGCCTCGAGCTCGAAGCGCGTGGGGGCGAGGAGGAGCAGCACGCGGGCAGCATGGAGAGGACGGTGGGCGATCGCAAGCGGGCGTGCTTGAAGCCGCGCGCGCACGAGCGGCAAGATGCCGAGCACGCCTTCTCGGAAGCGATCGCCGGAACGCGGCGCCGCCCCGCTCTCCCTCACGAGCTCCCCCGATGTCCTGCGCCAACGCCGTCGCCGTCGTGTCCCGGATCCTGCTGGCCGCGGCCCTCGGCGCGTCGCACGTTCGCGCCCAGGAGGGAGCCGAGCCGCCGCGTTCGGCGCCCGTGCCGAGCGCCGAGGAGCCGCAAGGAGCGCTCTACGACACCCTGGTGCTCCGCAACGTGCGCTTGATCGACGGCGTCGGCAATCCGCCGCGCGGCGACGTGCACGTCGTCGTGAAGGGCGATCGCATCGCGAAGATCACCAGCGGCTGGATGCCGATCGAGCGGGCGGGCGAGGGGTCCTATCGCGTCATCGATGGCCAGGGCCTCAGCTTGATGCCCGGTCTGGTCGATCTGCACGGCCACATCCACTTCCGCGCCGGCGACGCGAAGCTACCCGAGGGCTACGTGTACAAGCTCTGGCTCGGGCACGGCATCACGACGATCCGCGACCCCGCGTGCGGCGAAGGTCTCGAGCGGATCGCGGAGGAATCGCGGCGCTCCGAGAGCGGCGAGCTGGTCGCCCCGGCGATCGTGCCGTACGCCGTGTTCCCCGCGGAGCGCGCCGCGACGGCCGAGGAGGTCGATCCCATCGTGGCGGAGCTCGCGCGCAAGGGCGCGCGCGGCCTGAAGGTGTTCGCGCTCCATCCGGACATCTATCAAGCCCTCGGCGTCTCGGCCGCGCGCCACGGGCTGCCCATCGCCACCGACTTGAAGATCGGCGAGGTCGACGCGCGCATGGCGGCGGGCTACGGCATCCGCACGCTCGAGCACTGGTACGGCATCCCGGACGCCGCGCTCCGCGGCGTGCAGCGCTTCCCGCCCGAGTACGACTGGGACGACGAGCTGCAGCGCTTCCGCTGGGCCGCGGAGCTCTGGCCGCAGGCCGACCCCGCGGAGCTCGAGAAGCTGATGGAGCTGCTGCTCGAGAAGCGGGTGACGCTCGACCCTACCTTCGCGGTCTACGAGGTGAATCGCGATCTCGAGCGCGCGCGGAACCTCCCCTGGCTCTCGACCTACGCGCATCCCGCCCTGCTCGCGTTCTTCGAGCCCAATCCGCGCAATCACGCGTCGTTCCACTGGGAGTGGACCGCGCTCGACGAGGCGCGCTGGAAGGAGCACTACCGCCATTGGATGCGCTTCGTGCGCGAGTATGGGCGGCGGGGCGGGCGGATCACGATCGGCTCCGACGCCGGCTACATGTACCAGCTCTACGGCTTCGGCACGATCCGCGAGCTGGAGATGCAGCTCGAGGCCGGATTCCACCCGCTGGAGATCCTGCGCCATGCGACGCGCAATGGCGCGTTGGCCCTGGACCTCGAGGACCGCGGACACGTGCGCGAGGGCTACCGCGCCGACTTGATCCTCGTCGATGGCGACCCGCTGGTGGACTTGAAGGTGCTCTACGGCACCGGCGTGAGGCGCCTGGAGGCGGGCCGCATGGTCCGGCGGGGAGGCGTGCGCTTCACGGTGAAGGGCGGCCGGGTCTACGACGCGCCGAAGCTGCTCGCCGAAGTCGCGGCGTTGGTGGCCGCCGCGAAAGGCGGTTAGATTTCCCGCCCGGCCACCCGCGAGAGCTTCCCCTCGCCGGCCGCTCCGTCCATGCAAGCTCCCGTCTGGATCACGGGCGTCGGCGCCGCCGTCCCCGAGCGCGTGCTGGCGAACGAGGAGATCGAGCGCGGCATGCCGTGGCTCGATACCTCGGCCCGCTGGATCGAAGAGCACGTCGGCGTCGTCGAGCGCCGGATCGTGGCGCCGCGCGAAGTGGCGACCGACCTCGCGCTGCGCGCGGCGCGGCAGGCCTTGGAGCGCGCGGGAGTGCGTGCGGGAGAGGTCGAGCTGCTGCTGCACGCGACGAACACGGCCGAGGAGGCGTTCCCCGCCGGCGCAGCGCGCATCCTCGCGGGCTTGCAGCGCGAGAGCGGCGAGGTGCTGCACGCCGGAGGGCTCGATCTACAGCAGGGCTGCGCGAGCTTCCTCGGCGGCGTGCGTCTCGCGGCGGGGATGATCGCCGCGGGCGAGATCTCGATCGCTCTCGTCACGGGCGCCGACATCTCCTCGCGCATGCTCGACTGGACCGATCGCTCGACCTGCATCCTCCTCGGCGATGGCGCCTGCGCGGCCGTGCTGGTCGGAGATCCCGCGCGCGCCGGTCGCGGGACGGTGCGCTTGCGCTACCTCGCGGGGTACACCGAGACCGACCCCAGCCTCGCCGATGCGATCCGGCGCGATGCGAACCTGCCGCGCTGGAACGATCCGTTCCGCTTCCTCCATCGGGACGTCGATCTTCTCCACGCCAAGGAGCAGTTCTATGGGCACGCGGGAGCGCTCGCGTTCGGCACCGGCTACTCGCCGTTCTTCCGTATGGAGGGGCGCGACGTCTACCGCTTCGTGAAGCGCGTCGTCCCACGCCGCGGCTATCTCGAGGTGCTGAAGCGCGCGGGTCGCGTCGCGAGCCGCGGCGACGCGCTCGATGCGCGCATCGCCGCCCTGCGCTCGCTGGACGAGGTGGAGTGCAACGAGGAGCGCGCGGCGATCGCCGCGCGCTGCGCCGCGTCCTTCGATCTGCTGATCCCGCACCAGCCGAACCTCTACCTGCTGATCGAGCTCGCCGAGCAGATGGGGGTGCCGCTGGAGCGCATGTACGTGAACATCACGCGCTACGGCAACACCTCCGCGCCTTCGGTCGGCCTCGCGCTCGAGGAAGCGCTGCGCATCCCCGCGCGCTACACGACGCTGACGCGGCGCGACGCGCTCGGGCGCGCGACCGTCGAAGGGCGGCACGTCGAGACGCCGACGCTCGCGGTGGGGCAGAGCGCCCTGCTGCTCTCATTCGGCGCAGGGAACTCCTGGAACTACGCGCTCTTCGATCGCGAAGCCTGAGCGCGGAGACGGAGACTCAGAGGAGGAGCGCATGAAGTTGCCGCGTCGTCACCAGCTCCAGCGCCTCACGCGAGCGCTGCGGAGCATGGGCCTCCGAGCGTTGCTCGCGCTCGCGCTGTCTCCCGGATCGGGTGCGCAAGAGGTCGCGCTCGAAGCCGCCGTGCCCTCGCTCGCCCTCGAGGCGCGCGGCGAAGCGCTGGCCGCGGCGATCGACCTCGAGAAGCTGCGCGGGGATCTCGCGGCTCTGGCCGCACCCGAGATGGAAGGGCGCCGCGGCGGCGCGGGCATGGCGCGAGCGCGGGCGATGCTCGTCGAGCGCTTCCGTGCGCTGGGCCTGAAGCCCGCGGGTGCGGACGGGAGCTACGCGCAGCCGATCCCGGCGGCGAGCGGCGCAGGCTCTGAAGGAGAGAACCTGCTCGCGCTGCTCGAGGGGCGCGAAGCCGCGGGGCGCGACGAGGTCATCGTGCTCAGCGCGCACTATGATCACCTCGGGCAGCGCGAGGAGCAGATCTTCCGCGGCGCCGACGACAACGCGAGCGGCGTGGCCGTGATGCTCGAGCTCGCGCGCTGCCTGACGCAGGAGGGCGCGCGGCCGCGGCGCAGCGTCCTCTTCGCCGCGTTCGATGCGGAGGAGCGCGGCCTGCTGGGCTCGAAGTACTTCGTGCACGCGCCGACGATCCCGCTCGCGCGGATCGCTCTCGATCTCAACCTCGACATGCTCGGGCGGCGCATGCTCGACCTCGTCGAGGACACGGTCTTCGCACAGGGCTGGGAGCACAGCCCCGAGCTGGTCGAGCTGCTGCGCGCGGCGGGGGCACGCGAGAAGCTGCGCGTCTCCTTCGTCGCGACCGACGTCACCGGTGCGCGCAGCGACTTCGCGCCCTTCTTGTGGAGCGGCAAGCCGGCGCTGTTCCTGAGCTCGAGCGAGCACCCGGACTACCACCGCCCGAGCGACGTGCCCGAGCGGATCCAGTGGGAGGAGCTCCACGCGCGGGCGCGCCTCGCCGCGCGAGTGCTCTCCTCTCTCGCCGAGGCCGACGCGGTCCCTCGCTTCCGCGATGCCGCGCCGCATCCGGTCGAGCTCGAGACCCTGCGCGACCTCGTCGACGCACTCCTGCCGCACGCCGAGAAGCTCGGCCTCGGCCGAGCTGAGGAGCTCGGGCTGCGGGCGCTGCGCGCGCGCGCGGTGCAGCTCCTCGAGAAGGGCGGCTACGACCCCGCGACTCGGGAGAGCTTGATGAAGGTCGTCCGGCGCGCGATGGCCGCCTTGCGCTGATCCGCTCCGGCGGATCCGGGAGAGCTGCAACACCACGGGGAGAGAAGGCGACAGGGGGGCGCGGATCCGTACACTCCGCGCCGATCCGTCCCAGAACCGCCCGAGCTCCTGCCAGAGCTCCGACTCCCTGAGGAGCCCATGCTGCGGACCCCGACGCGCGCGTCGTCGTTCCTCGTCCTGATCGGTCTCGGTCTCGCCGCCGGGCTGCGCGGTGCGCAAGAGCCCTCCGGCTCCGCCGCTTCGGGCAGCGCACCCGCCGCTCAAGAGCCGGCAGCGCAAGAGCCGGCACCGCCACAGCCGACGCCGCAGGAGCCGATGCCGGCCGCGATGCCCGCGGCGCAGGAGCCCGCGCCCGCCGCGCAGGAGCCGACCGCTCCCCCGGCCGAGGCGCCGAAAGCCGAGGAGGAGGAGAAGAGCTCCGCGTCCCCGATCCCGGCCTCCTGGGGCAGCGCGCTCGACTGGCGCAGCATCGGGCCGGTAAACCAGGGGGGGCGCACCGTCGACGTGGAAGTCGATCCCAGCGATCGCCACGTGTGGTACGTGGCCAGCGCCTCGGGCGGCCTCTGGAAGACCGAGAACGGCGGCACCACCTTCGCGCCGATCTTCGAGAAGGAGAGCGCGATCTCGATCGGCGACGTCGCCATCGCGCCGAGCGACAGCAAGCAGATCTGGGTCGGCACCGGCGAAGCCAACGTGCGCAACTCCGCTTCCTTCGGCGACGGCGTCTGGAAGTCGATCGACGCCGGCAAGACCTGGAAGCACATGGGGCTGCCGGAGTCGCGCCACATCGGGCGCATCGTGGTGCATCCCAAGAACCCCGCGGTGGTGTATGTCGCGGCGCTGGGGCGGCTGTGGGGCACGAATCCCGAGCGCGGCCTCTACAAGACCACCGACGGCGGCGCGTCCTGGAACCTCGTGCTCTCCGTCGACGAGAAGACCGGCTGCAACGACGTCGTGCTCTCGCCCGAGAACCCCGAGCTCCTGCTCGCTTCGATGTACGAGCGCCAGCGAGACGCGACCGACGACAACGACCCGATCAAGCGCTTTGGCCCGGGCGCCGGCATCTACCGCTCGAAGGACGGCGGCGCCACCTGGGAGCGCATCGCGAAGGGGCTGCCCACCGTGCAGCTCGGCTGCATCACCTTCGACTGGTACGAGAAGGACCCGAAGATCGTCTTCGCCATCGTCGAGAGCGAGCGCTGGGGCATGGGCAAGGAAGACCCCGAGGAGAAGAAGCCTGCGAAGCTCGGGCTCGAGGCGGAGGAGAAGGAGGAAGGCGGCGGCGTCTTCGTGAAGAGCCTCGAGGAGAACGGGCCGGCGGCGAATGCCGGCGTGAAGGTCGGCGACAAGCTGCTGAAGCTCGGCGAGCGCGAGATCGAGCGCGCGCGCGACGTGCAGCGCGAGCTGCGCCGGCGCAAGGAAGGCGACGAGACGAAGCTCGAAATCCTGCGCGGCGAGGAGAAGGTCGCGATCGCGCTGAGCTACGGCGCGGACGAGCCGAAGGAACGGCGCCCGCACAGCTCGGGGCTCGGCGGCCAGAATCCGAACGCGCAGGAGAAGCAAGGCGACGACGGCTTCGAGACCGGCGGCGTCTTCCGCTCCGACGACGGCGGGCAGTCCTGGACGCGCGTGAACTCGCTGAACCCGCGGCCCTACTACTTCTCGCAGATCCGCGTCGATCCCTCCGACGCGCAGCATGTCTTCGTGCTCGGCACGCAGCTGCACGGATCTTCCGACGGCGGCAAGACCTTCGGCAGCGACAGCGGCAACTCCATCCACCTCGACCATCACGCGATGTGGATCGATCCCGCCGATGGGCGGCACATGCTGGTCGGCAACGACGGCGGGATCTACGAGTCGCACGACCGCGCGCGGACCTGGCGCATGAGGGCGCAGCTCCCGATCGGCCAGTTCTATCACGTGGCGCTCGACCCGCGTCGCGACTACCGCGCGTACGGCGGCCTGCAGGACAACGGCACCTGGGGCGGACCGACGATGCTGCGCTCGGGCGGCGGGCCCACGTTGCACGACTGGTTCCAGTTCGGCGGCGGCGACGGCTTCGTCTGCGCCGTCGATCCCGAGGACCCGGACATCGTCTACTACGAGAGCCAGAACGGAGGGATGGGGCGCACCAACCTGCGCACCGGCGAAGGTGCTTCGATCCGCCCGCGCGGCGAAGGCCATCGCTTCAACTGGAAGACCCCCTTCCTGCTCTCCTCCCACAACGGCCGCATCTTCTACTGCGCCGGCAACAAGGTGTTCCGCTCGCTCAATCGCGGCGCGAACCTGAAGGCGATCTCGTCCGAGATCACGCTCACCGACAAGGGCAGCGCTACCGCGCTCGCCGAGTCGCCGCGCGACTCCGACGTGCTGTACGTCGGCACGGATGACGGCGCGGTGAAGATGACCAAGAACGGCGGCACCGAGTGGATCGACGTGGGCGCGAATCTGCCGGAGCTGAGCGCTCCGCGCTGGGTCTCGTCGATCGAGTGCTCGCGCTCGAAGGACGGGCGCGCGTATCTCACGCTCGACGGCCATCGCTCCGATGACTTGGCGCTCTACGTCTTCGTCACCGAGGACTTCGGCAAGAAGTGGAAGCGCCTCGCGAAGGACCTGCCGGATCGCTGCGCGCGGGTGATTCGCGAGGACCGCGAGAATCCGAACGTCCTGTACCTAGGCACCGAGTTCGGCCTGTGGGCTTCGGCCGATCGCGGTCAGTCCTGGATCTCGATCAAGGGCAACATGCCGAGCGTCGCCGTGCACGAGCTGGCGCAGCATCCGCTCTCGGGCGAGCTCGTCGCCGCGACCCATGGGCGCAGCCTCTGGATCGTGGACATCACGCCGATCCGCCAAGCGGCGAAGAAGACGCTCGAGGCGCAGGCCCATCTCTTCACGCCGGCGCCCGCCGTGCTGTGGGCGCGAAGCTACGGCCGTCGTCTCTCCGGTGACGCCTACTTCAGCGGCGAGAACCCCTCGCGCGGCGCGCTCCTGAGCTACGCGCTCGCCGAGCCGGTCGAGAAGGCCGAGCTCGAGATCCGCGATCTCTCGGGAGCGAAGCTCCGCAGCTACAAGCTGGACAAGGACGAGAGCGCCGCCGGCCTTCATCGCCGCAGCTGGGATCTCCGCGCGAGCAGCGGAGAGGAAGAGGGTGAGAACGCCGCCGAGGGCGGCGCAGGCGAAGGACGGCGGCGTCGCGCGCGCGGCATGCGCGAGGTCGAGCCTGGCCGCTACCGCGCCGTGTTGATCGTCGGGGAGAAGGAAGTCTCCTCGACGGAGCTTCTGGTCGTGCCGGATCCGCGGCCGACCGTCGAGGTCGGAGCGGGCTTCGTTCCGACCTCCCCGATTCGTTGAGCGCCAAGCGCTCGTCCTAGATCGCCTCGCTCCAAGCCGGCAACCGACTCGAGAAGGACCCCGCATGCTCCGCTCGCTCGCTTCGTTCGCCACCGCGCTCGCCTGCTTCGCGCTCTTCGCTCCGCCGCTCCGTGCGCAGCAGAGCGGCGCGGAGAGCGAGAGCCAAGAGACCGCTCCGCGACCGCGCGAGGAAGCGCGCGAAGAGCGCGAGCGCGAGAAGGACGGCGTGCCGACGAAGTTCGGCGAAGGCTCGGCGCTTCCGCCGAGCTGGGCCGAGGTCCTCAAGTGGCGCGAGATCGGGCCCTGCTCGATGGGCGGGCGCATCACGGAGCTCGCGGTCGTCGAGTCGCAGCCGTGGATCTACTGGGTCGCGACGGCGACGGGCGGCGTGTGGAAGACCGAGAACGCCGGCGTCACCTTCGAGGCGCAGTTCCAGCACGAGGGCACGGGCTCGGTGGGCGCGATCGCGGTGGCGCCCTCCGATCCGCGCATCGTGTGGGTCGGCACGGGCGAGAGCAACGTGCGCAACTCGGTCTCGTGGGGCGACGGCGTCTACAAGTCCGAGGACGGCGGCAAGACCTGGAAGAAGATGGGGCTCGAGCAGAGCTTCCAGATCGGCGCGGTGCGCATCGATCCCCGCGATCCTGCCGTCGTCTACGTCGCCGCGATGGGGCGAATGTGGGGTCCCAACGAACAGCGCGGCCTCTTCAAGACCAGCGACGGCGGCAAGAGCTGGGAGAAGATCCTCTACGCCGACGAGCGCACCGGCTGCATCGACGTCATCCTCTCGCCGGCGGATCCCAACGTCCTGCTCGCGGCGCTCTACGAGCGCGAGCGCGACATCTACTGCTCGAACGATCCCAGCAAGCGCTTCGGCCCCGGCAGCGGGATCTTCCGCTCGGCTGACGGCGGGCGCTCCTGGCAGCGTCTGGGCGAAGGCTTGCCGAGCTGCCAGACCGGTCGCGTCGGCTTCGACTGGTCGCGCTCCGAGTCCAACGTGGCGTTCGCGATCATCGAAAGCGCGGAGTACGGCAAGAACTTCGGCGGCACCGAGAGCGCGGAAGAAGGCGAAGAGCGCCCCGGCAATCCCGGGGACCTCGGCCTCCGCGGCGAGAGCGCCGACGACGGCGGCCTGCGCATCACGGAGCTCACCGCCGACGGTCCCGCGGCGAAGGCCGGCGTGAAGGATGGCGACGTCCTCACCAAGGTCGGCGAGACCGCGATCGAGGACTTCCGCTCGCTCTTCCAAGCGCTGCGCACGACGCGCGGCGGTGACAAGGTCCAGCTCGAGCTGAAGCGCGGCGAGGAGACGGTGCGCGTCGAAGCGATCGTCGCCGAACGACCCGAAGCCCAAGGCGGTGGCGGCGGCCTGACTGCCGATCGCACGCGCCCCTTCTCCGAGCGCTTGGGCGGGCAGCGGGCCAACGTGCAGGACCGCCAGGGCGAGAAGGGCTACGAGACCGGCGGGGTGTATCGCTCCGACGACGCGGGCCTGAGCTGGAAGCGCCTGAACTCGATCAATCCGCGGCCCTACTACTTCTCGGAGGTGCGCGTCGATCCGAAGGACACGAAGAACCTCTACGTGCTCGGAGTCTCGCTGCACAAGTCGACCGACGGCGGCAAGCGCTTCACGGCCGATGCCGGCACCTCGGTGCACGCGGATCACCACGCGATGTGGATCGATCCCGCCAACTCGCAGCACGTGCTGCTCGGCTGCGACGGCGGGCTTTACGAGAGCTGGGATGCCAGCAAGACCTGGCACTTCCGCGGCAACCTGCCGATCGGCCAGTTCTACGACGTCGCCGTCGACATGAACCGACCGTACCGCGTCTTCGGCGGGCTCCAGGACAACGGCTCGTGGGGCGGACCGAGCCAGCGCCACGGCGCGAGCCAAGGTCCCGAGAACCACGACTTCTTCGTCTACGGCAGCGGCGACGGCTTCGTCTGCGCGGTCGACCGGGAGGATCCGGACCAGATCTACTACGAGAGCCAGAACGGCGGCATGGCGACGGTGAACCTGCGCACCGGCCAGAGCTCGGGGATCCGGGCCCCGCGCGACGCGCGCGGCAACGTCTTCAACTGGAAGACGCCCTTCCTGCTCTCGGCGCACAACTCGCGCATCTACTACTGCGCGGGCAGCTATGTGTTCCGCTCGCTCGATCGCGGGCGCGACCTGCGCCGCATCTCGCCGCGCATCACCGCCGACGAGAAGGGCTCGGCCACCGCGCTCGCCGAGTCGCCGAGGAACGCCGACTTCCTCATCGTCGGCACCGACGACGGCAAGGTGCATCTCACGCGCGATGGGGGCGCCAACTGGATCGATGTCACCGAGCGCTTCGGTCTGCCGGGCCTGCGCCACGTCGACAACATCGAGTGCTCGCACCACGAGGCGAAGCGCGCGTGGGTCGTCTTCGACAGCCACCGCTCGAACGAGGAGAAGCCCTACGTCTACGTCACCGAGGACGCGGGCGAGACCTGGACGCCGATCCACGGCGGGCTGCCGCAGAACGAGACCACGCGCTGCTTGCGCGAGGACCCGTTCAATCCGGACCTGCTGCTCGTCGGCACCGAGTTCGGCGCATACGCCTCGCTCGACCGCGGCACGACCTGGACCAAGATCAACGCGGGCCAGCTCCCGACCGTGCCGATCCACGATTTCGCGATCCACCCGCGCGATGGCGAAGCGGTGGCGGCGACGCACGGGCGCAGCTTCTGGATCCTCGACCTGCAGCCGCTGCGCGAGCTGACGAAGGCGCGCCTCGAGTCGAACCAGGCCGTGCTGCTGACGCCCGACGTCGGCGTGCTGTGGGGGCGCAATCCCTTCGGCCGCCGCAGCTACGGCAACGAGCGCTTCTACGGCTCGAATCCTCCGAGCGGGCTCTCGATCTGGTATGCGCTGCGCGAGAAGGCGAAGAAGGTCGAGCTCAAGCTGACCGACCTCTCCGGCCGCACGGTGCAGACCCTGCGCGCTTCGCGCGAGCCGGGGCTCCATCGCGCGACCATGAACCCGCGTGGCGGCGCTGGCGGAGGACGCGGCGGCGGCGCGCGTCCCGGTGGCGGCGCGATGCGCGGACCCGGCAGCTATCGCGTCGTGCTCGTCGTCGACGGGGTCGAGTCGAAGGTCGACGCGAAGATCATCGCCGATCCGAACGCGCCCGCGGGCGCCGGCGCTTTCGACGAGGAAGAGCTCTTCCTCGAAGAGGGCGAGCACGGCGAGCTCGACGGAGAAGGCGACGGCGAGTCCGACGGCGAGCGCGCGCCGCGCGAGGATAGGCTGCTCGGCGCGCGCGAGCGCCGCTGAGAGCGCGCGCGGCGCCGCGATGCCCGAGCTCCCGGAGGTCGAGACCGTAGCCCGACAGCTCCGACCCGCGTTGGTGGGCTCGCGTGTTCGCGCGCTGGAGCTCGCTTGGTCCCGCACGCTCGTCGAGGATTCGCCCGGGCGCTGCGCGCACGAGATCTCGGGCCGGCGCTGCACGGCGATCGACCGTCGTGCGAAGTATCTGCTGCTGCGCTTCGGCGCCGATCGCACGCTGCTCGTGCACCTGCGCATGACGGGGCGCCTCAGCGTGCGTGCGGAGCGCGAGCCCGTGGGGGCGTGGCGTCGCGCGGCGCTGCTCCTCGATCGCGCGCGGCGCCTCGACTTCGACGACCCGCGGAAGTTCGGCCGCTGGATCTGGACCGCCTCGCCCGAGCGCGAGCTCGCGCAGCTCGGGCCCGAGCCGCTGGGTTCGGCCTTCGATGCCGCATGGCTGCATGCGGCGCTGCGCGCGCGACGCGCGCGTCTGAAGCCGCTGCTGCTCGATCAGAGCTTCCTCGCCGGCCTCGGCAACATCTACGTCGACGAAGCGCTGCACCGCGCGAGGCTGCATCCGCTGCGGAGCTCGGACTCGGTCGCCGCCGCCGAGGCGGAGGCGCTGCATCGCGCGATCGTCGAGGTGCTCTCCGAGGCGATCGAGCGCGAAGGCTCCTCCTTCGACGTCTTCTATCGCACTCCCGCGGGCGAGCCGGGCTCCTTCCAGGACTCGTTCCGGGTCTACGACCGCGCCGGCGAGCCGTGCGTCGCTTGCGGTGCGGCGATCGTGCGCCTCGAGGTCGGGCAGCGCGGGACGCACTTCTGCCCGCGGTGCCAGAAGCCGCCGCGCGCGCGTCGCGCGAGGAGCGCCCTCAGCTCCGGAACAGCGTCGCGCGGTAGTGCGCGAGCTCGGCGATCGAATTCGTGATGTCGAAGAGGGCGTCGTGCTCGCGCTCCTTCGGCTTCTGGAACACCGCGCCCTCGCCGTACCACGCGCGCGCGAGCAGCTTCAGCGTCGTGACGTCGAGCACGCGATACGAGAGATAGCTCGCGAGCCCGGGCATGTAGCGCTCGAGGAAGCGCTTGTCGTGGCCGACCGAGCTGCCGGCGAGGAGTGCTGGGTAGCTGCACCAGCCCGCGACGCGCTTCAGCAGCTCCTGCTCGGCCTGGCGCAGGTCGAGACGCGAGCGCCGGCAGCGCTCGAGCAGCCCGTTCTTCTCGTGCATGTCGCGCACGAAGGGCGTCATGTGCTCCAGGGCGGCCTCGGGCTGCCATAGGTCGCCGACCCAGCGCTCGAGCGGACGCAGCTCCTTGTCGGTGACGATGAGCGCCGCCTGCAGGATCACCTCGCGCTCGACGTCGAGGCCCGTCATCTCGAGGTCGATCCAGACGAGGTTCTCCTTGGAAGCGAGGCGCTGGATCTCGGGGGCGGGCGTGCTCGGGGACATGCGAGGCGGGCTCCGGCGGTGGGGGAGCCGCATGCTAATCCCACGGCGGAGTCGGCTTCAAAGGCGCAGCGGCAGCAGGCTGCAAATGCAGCGGGGCCGCGGCGCTCTCGCGCGCGCGGCCCCGCTGCGCCGGCGGAGAGGCTCAGCGCCGCGCGATCGTGAGCAGGAGGCCCGACTTGCCATCGGGGTCGAGGTCGCCGATGCGGACGCTCTCGCCGACGGCGAGACGCAGGTTCTCCTGCACGCGGGCGCGCGCGGCGGAGAAGCGCTCGATCGGAGTGTCGAGCCAGGCGTTCGCGGGCGTCTGCTCGAAGTCGCCGGCGAGCTGCTGCAGCAACGCGTCGAGCTGGATCCAGAGCACTTCGCCCTGGCGCACGAGGTCCATCGTGCCGATCAGAGCGTGTGCGACGCCCGAGACTTGGGGGTCGGTGATCGAGGAGCTCTGCGCGACCTCGACGTTGTAGTCCGTGATCGCCAAGGTGTCGGCGCCCAGCGAGAAGAACGCGCGCGATCCGGAGCAGGCCGAGAAGGCGAGCTGAGCGAAGGTCTCCTGACCGCTGCGATCCTGCACGAGCAGGATCAGGTTCTCGGTGGTCTGCAGATCGGCGACCCGCTTCTCGATGGCCGCGTCGGCGAGGGCCAAGTCCTGCGTGCGGCCGACGAGCACGAGCATGCCGCCGATCGACTGCAGATCGAGCTCGTTGTCCCAGATGTCTCCGGGCAGCCCGTTGCGCACACCCTCGATGAGCGCGTCCACGCTGGGCTGTCCGAAGACCGGGACGCCGGCGCCTTCTTCGCCGCGCCGCGAGCGCGCTCCCAGGAGGCTCTCCGAGAGCCCGAACTCGAGGGTCGGCGGCAGCAGCGCCGAGAGATCGCGCAGCGCGAGCGCGCGCTGGCCGAGGGCGAGGACCCGCGGCGCCTCCGGGCGCGTCAAGGGGCGCACGCGCAGCAGGCGGCCGCTTTCGCCCCACGGGCTCTTCGCGCGGTGGACGAGGAGCAGCTCGCTGCCCTGCGGAACGCACACCTGCGTGGAGGTCGAGGCGAATCCGACGCGCGGATGTTGGAGCTCGAAGTTCATCACGCCGCGCTCGAAGCTGCCGGTCTCGCTGTTCGAGAGCTCGCGATAGATGCCGGTCTGCTTCCCGGCGATCGGCGCGAGGAGCTCGCTGTGCTGGTAGAGCAGGTGCAAGCACACGCCGCCCTGGATCGGGGTCGCGCGCAGGGTGGTCTCGGTCCCCAAGCGCAGCTCTTCCACGACGGGATCGGCGATGGCCGCGGCCTGCGCGATCTCGACGTCGAGGTCGACGACCAAGCGATGCTCGATGCGACCGCCGCCGCCGCCGTAGCCCAGAGGTGCCGCGCGCACGGTCCACGTGCGCGGCGCGCCGAGGGCCTTGCTTGCGCGCAGCTCCTCGACGAAGCGCTGCGAAGCGGCGGCGCTCACGACGCCACCTACTTCGCTCGGGATCGCGCTGCCTGCCGCGATGGGATAGACCTCGACCGCGACGTCCTGCGTACGTCCGAGGTGCGCATCGAGGAAGCTCAGCGCTCGCGCGAGATCCACGTGCACCTCGCTGGAGGCCGTGGCGACGAGGCGCTTGGAGTCATCGACGTGCAGCGCGTAGCCCGGCTCCTCCCAGCGCTCGGGCGCCACGACGTTCCGGAGGAGGTCGATCATCTGTCCGGAATCGACGAGGAAGTCGAGCTGCTCGTCGGACGAGCCGCGTTGCTGCGAGAACGGCAGGAGCTCGAGGCTCGAGAACACGCGGTGCCGCGCCGGCAGCGGCAGCACGTAGCTCTTGGTCTCGAGCTCGCTTTCCGAGACCGGTGCCGGCGCCTGCGGCGCGACGGCGAGAAGGGCGATGACGAAGGACGATGTGACGAGCATGGCGAACTCCGTGGAGGGAGCGGGAGAAGGGTGCGAACGGTGAGGAACGGGGAGGACGAAGCGGAGCTGCGCGCCGATCAGAGCGACGCTTGGATGAGCTGACGGACGCGGCCGAGGGCGCTCAGAGCACCCAGGCCCGGCTCGGCGCGCAGCACGGCATGCAGCGCTCTCTCCAGACGCTCGCGCAGCGAGGCGTCGAGGCGGCCGCGTGCGGAGTGAGCGGCGAGGAAGCTCAGGGCGCGATCGAGATCGACCTGGCCGGCGAGGGCGGCCGCCCAGGCCGCGAGATGCTCGTGGCTCGCCGCGGAAGACAGGCGCGCGAGCTCGGAAGCGAGCTGCGGGGCGACGGAGGGGGGCAGCACCGCGAGCGCGAGCAGGAGATGATCGCGGTAGACCCCGCCGAGCGAGGCGAGGTCG
Organism: Planctomycetota bacterium; assembly: GCA_016719295.1. Taxonomy (GTDB): domain Bacteria; phylum Planctomycetota; class UBA1135; order UBA1135; family JADKAF01; genus JADKAF01. The sequence goes on along the minus strand of JADKAF010000001.1, from coordinate 1,162,618 downwards.
AGGAGCGCGAGCGCGACGGGAGCGGTCGCGCTCGGCTCGAGCTTGGAGAGGGCCTCGAGCAAGATCGTGGCGCGCGGGTCATCTTCGGGCGCGAAGCGCAGCGCGACCGCGCGTGCTTCCTGCGGTCCGGCGGGGAAGCGCAGGCGCCGGCGCACGGCATCGACGAGGGCCTGGCGACGTGCGCCGTGCTCGAGCGAAGCCTGGTCCAGCAGCGCTTCGAGCAGCGCGTCGCCGCCGAGCCCGACCGCGAGCTCGAGCTCGTGCGGGCCGCAGCCGCGCGTCGCGATGCGCTCGATCAGCGCCGCGCGCGTGAGCTCTCCGCCGCGACGAGCGACGAGCTCGCGATCGAGCGCCTGATCGCGCTGCACGCGCTCGGCGAGCGCGCGATCGAGGGTCGCGGCGTCGGCGTAGAGCGCCACGCGAATGCCCTGCGGCGTCGCCTCCTCGCCGCGCCAGAGATCGAGCAAGCGCTGCACGCCGGAGAGCCCCGCGCTCGCGAGCGCTTGCGCGGCGGCGGAGGCCTCGCCCGGCTCGCGCTGCGCGCGCTGGGCCAAGCGCTCGAGCGCGCGCGGTGTGCCCGCCTCGGCGAGCGCCGCCAGCGCGGCCCCTTGCACGCGCGGATCGCGCGCCGCGCGCTCGAGCAACGGCAGCGCCGATTCCGGATGACGCAGCGCGAGCCAGCGCAGCGCGCCTTCGATCTCGCGCTGCTCCGCCGCGCCGAGCGCCGGCACGTTGAGAGCGCGCTCGACGCGGCGAGCGACGAGCACCTCGAGCGGCCAGCCTTCCGAGCGCAGCGCGGAGAAGCGCGCGTCGAGAGCCGCGAGAAAGGCCTCGCGCTCGGTGGCCGGCGGAACATCGGCGAGCGCGATGCGCACGGCTTCGCGCGCGGACTCGAGGCGCTCGGGCGAGAGGCTCTGCTCGCCGGCGCGAGGATCGCGCGGCGCGAGCTCCTGCGGCGTCTGCGTCGGCACGGTCGGTTGGACCTGCGCCATCTCGCCTCGCGGCACCGAGGTGGAGGCGCTCTCCGGCGTGCTCGTCTCGCCGAGCCACCACCAGAGCCCGACGCCGCTCGCGCCGAGCAGCACCGCGGCGACGAGCGCTCGGGCAGCGCGGCGCGGCGCAGGAGCCGGCTCGCGCGTCGCGCTCGCCGCCGTATGCGGCGTCGCTTTCGCGGCGCGGATCGCGCTCGGTGCCACCAAGCGCGCCTGCAGCGCGTGCAAGAAGCTCGCGTCGTCCGCCGGCGCTGCGGCGCCCGCTTCGTCGCGCAGGAGCTCGCGATACGCGGCGGCGATGTCGCGGTGCAGGCGCTCGGAGCGCGACGGGCCTTCGAGGCGGGCGCGCAGCGCATCGAGGCGCGCGCGCAGCGCTTCCTCGATCGGGCCGTCCGCGGCCAGCGCTTCCAAGCGCTCGAGCTCGCCTTGCTCGCGGGGATCGAGAGGCTGGTCGGCAGGGCTCATGAGCGGACTCCGAGGGCGTTCAGCAGATCGCGGTGGGGGGCTAGCTCGCGGGCGAGCTGAGCGCGGGCCTTGCAGACGTAGATGCGCGTGGTGGCGATGGTCGTGTCGAGGACGCGCGCGACCTCGGCGTGAGAGAGGCCCTCGCCGACGCGCAGGTGGAACGCGAGGCGCCGCCGCGAGGGCAGGCGCGCGATCGCCGCTTCGAGCAAGCGGCGCGCCTCGTCGCGGAGGTGCGAGTGATCGGGGCCGCGTCGCTCGACCGCGCGCTCCTTCGCCGCGGCGCTCTCGAGCGCCGCGGTGCGGCGCCGGCGTCGGACGGCCTCGAACGCGAGGCGCGCCGCGATGCGTCCGATCCAGCCGCGCACCGCGTCGGGCTCGACGAGCTCCGCGAGGTGCGTCCACGCGCGGACGAAGGTCTCCTGCACCAGGTCGTCGCGATCGGCGCCGGGTGGGGTGAGGCGCGCGACCAGGCCCGCCACGAAGGGCCGCAGGTGCAACGCCAGGCTGCCGAAGGCCTCGCTCTGGCCGGCGCGCGCGCTGCACCAGCAACCCGAGGCTGGCCGGCTCTTCGCGGGCCCAGGGCGCAGGTCGTTGGGTCATGTCGGCTCGTAGGGGACGCACGGCCGCACAGAGCCGGCCCCCGCGGCGACGTTAGCTCGCTTCTCGGAGAATCTCCACGCCGAGGTCGGGGGGCAGGGCGGAGCACGCCCTTGCAGCGCGACCGCCGATCGCTAGCCTGCCGGCTCGATGAAGGCCCTCTCCCACCTGCTCGAGAGACGCAGAGCTCTCCTCGTCGCGCTGGTGGTGGGTCTCTCGCTTCTGGCCCTCGCGCGCTTGCCCGCGCTGCGCTTCGACGCCGTCGTTCGCGGTTTCTACGCCGACGACGACGCGGGCTACGCGCGCCTGTTGGAGGTCTTCCGCACCTTCGGGTCGGACGACCTGGATGCTCTGCTGCTGGTCGAGGCCGAGGACGTCCTGGCGCCGAACGCGGTCCAGGCGCAGCGCGAGCTCGCGCGCGCGGCGCGCGCCCTGCCCGGCATCGCTTCGGCGATGGCCGCGACCGATGTGCCGAGCTTTGGCGCCCTGGGCTTGCCGCGTCCGCTCTTCCCGCCCGTCGACGCCCCGGCTGCGAGCTGGGCCGCGGCGCGCAGCGCGGCGCTCGCGCATCCGCTGATCGCCGGGCAGCTCGTGGCGCCGAGCGGCAAGCTCGCGGCGATCCTCGTGCACCTTTCGCTCGAGAACCCGAGCGTCGAGGAGATGGCCCCGATCGTCGCGCGCCTGGACGAGATCGCCTCGCGCGTCTCCCGGGAGCATGGCGTCGCCGTGCATCTCAGCGGCGTCCCGGCGGTGCGCACCGAGATCTACGGCGCGATGCGCCGCGACCAGGAGCGCTTCCTCGTCATCGGGGCCGCGCTCGGCTTCGCGCTCCTCTACGCCATCTTCCGCTCGCTGGTGGCGACGGTCGTCGCGGCGCTGTGCTCCTGGCTCGCGGTGCTGTGGGCCCTCGGTGCGCTCGCGTGGGCGGACGAGCCGCTGAACCTCCTGAGCGCCGCGCTGCCCACCCTCGTGCTCGTGGTCGCGTTCGCCGATGCCGTGCATCTCCTCGCCGAAGTGCGCGCGGGGCTGGCGCGGGGCGAGACTCCGCGTCACGCGGCGAGCCGGACCTTGCGTCACCTCGGTGGAGCGTGCTTCGTCACGAGCTTCACCACCGTCGTGGGCTTCGCTTCGCTCGCCGCGACGAGCATCCCGATCATCCAGCGCTTCGGCATCGCCTGCGCCGCGGGCACCGCGCTGTCCTTCGTCGCGATCGTGACCGCGGTCCCGCTCTTCGCGAGCTTCGAGCGCGTCGGTCGGCGGCTGAAGCCGCCCGCGAGCGCCGTGGGCGACGAGTGGGCTGCGCATCCGCTCCTGCAGCGCGCGATCGGCGGCTGCCTCGCGCTCGCGCTGCGCTGGCCGCGCGTCATCGCCATCGGCGCCGTCGCGTTGCTGGCGATGTCGACCTGGGTCGCCCTCGGCCTCGAGCCGGAGAACAGCATCCGCGAGAACCTGCCGCGCGGCGGGCGCACCGAGCGCGCGCTCGATCTCGTCGATCGCGAGCTCGGCGGCATCCTGAGCCTGGCGATCGTCGCGCGGCAGCGCGGCGCGGAGCCGCTCGACGCGCCGGGGTTGATCGAAGCCCTCGAGGACGTCGAGCGCGCGGCGGCGCGCGAGCCGCAGCTCTCGCGCGCGTTCTCCGCGCTGAACGTCGTGCGCACCCTGCCCGGGGATGGGCCGCCCGCGCAGCGTGTGCAGGCGGCGCTCGCGATCGTCCCTCCGGAGCTCCTCGCGCGCTGTTGGAGCGGAGCGGAGCGCAGCGCGCTGGTCTCGGTGCGCGTGCAAGCGAGCGGGACGCGCGCCGTCCAGCCCATGCTCGCGCGGCTGCAGGGGGAGCTCGTCGAGATCGAGGCGCGCCACCCCAAGTTCTCGCTCGAGCTCACCGGTACCCCGGTGGTCGCGGGCGCGAACCTGAACCAGATGATCGTCGACCTCGCGAAGAGCTTGGGCTCGGCGGCCTTCCTGATCTTCCTCGCCATGGCCGCGGCCTTCCGCTCCTGGCGCCTCGGCGTGATCTCCATCCTGCCGAACGCACTGCCCATGTTGATCACCGCCGCGGCGATGGCCCTCGGCGGAGGCTCGCTCGAGCTCTCCGGGGTGATCACCTTCTCGATTTGCCTCGGCATCGCCGTCGACGACACGACCCACGTGATCGCGCGCTTTCGGCGCGAGTGGCTCGCGGGCCACGAAGCGCGCGAAGCGCTGGAGCGGACCATGCGCGGCGTGGGCTTGCCGATGGTGACGACCACGCTCGTGTTCCTCGCCGGATTCGGAACCCTGGCTCTCAGCTCGCTGCCCGGCCTGCGGCAGTTCGGGCTCCTCTCCGTGCTGGCGATGGCGACCGCGATGCTCTGCGATCTCGTGGTGCTCCCGGCCCTGCTGCTCCTCGGGGCCCCGCGCCGGCGCGGAGCGAGCGCCCGGACGCCGTCGCGGCAGGAGTCGTGGGCGAGTCGCGCGCGTAGGCTACGGACGCTCTCGCGCCTCCGCACCTCGTCCCGTCACCTCGCTCCGCCGCCCGGCAGGCAAAGGAAACCCCATGTCCGATCGCCGCGTTCTCACGCTCGCGCTGAGCTTCGTCCTGGGAGCATTGGCTCCCGTCGGCGCGCAGCAGGCGGAGATCATCGGGAGCCTGGTCGGGCGCACCGCGCACGCGGCGCTCGCGAAGGGGAACTGCCTGCGCATCGACCGCACGGTCGTGCTCGCCGACTTCGCCTTCCATCTGGAGCTCGCCGAGCCGCAGACCTTGGTCTTCACCATCCATCGCGCGGTGCGCGAGGACGCGTCCTACGTGCTCGAGCAGAGCTGGGCGATCCCGGCCGAGCCCGCGGGGCCGAGCTGGTACTCGCCGACCGCGCTCTACGTGCCGCTGCTCGCCGGCAACCACTACCTGCTCAGCGTCTCCTGGTCCGGCACGCTCACCTACTCGTTCCATCCGGCGGCGGCCTGGCCGCTCTCGTTCGGCGAGCAGCGCTACGCCTATTGGAGCGGCGCTCATCCGTTGCCGACCGCGCTGCTCGCGCGGAACGAGATGCCGGCGACCTATCTCATGTCGCTCCGCACCCAAGCGCCCTCGCCCTTCGATCCGAACACGCGGATCGCCGGCACGGGCTGCGCGCCGAGCGGGCTCGCGGCACCGCGCCTCAGCTGCACGGAGATGCCGCTCCTCGGCAATCGGAACTTCGCGCTCGAGGTCGCCGCGAGCGCCGTCGCACGGCCGACGTGGCTCTGGATCACACCGCACGCGCTGCCGAGCCCGATCTCGCACGGCAGCTGCGATCTCTACCTCGATCTGCGCGGAGCGCTCATCGCGATCGGGCCGGTGCCGACGCAATCGAACGAGGTCGCGCGCTATCCGATCGCCATCCCGTACGACCCCGCGATCCGCGGCATCGAAGTGCCGCTGCAAGCGGCGGCCTACGAGCTCGCGAGCGGCGCGGTCGATCTCAGCAACGCGCTCTTCCTGCTCTATCGCTGAGCGCGCGACGCTCGCTACTCGGCGAGCGCGGCGCGCACGAGCGCGCCGAAGTCGGCGAGCTTCGTCGCATCGCGCACACCGGCGGAGGCGAAGTCCTTCTTGCCGCCGCCACCCGCGCCGAGCTGCTTGCCGATCGCGCGCGCCAGCTTGCCGGCGTCGGCGCCGCTCGCGAGGGCCTCCTTCCCGAGCGCCACGGTGACGGTCGACTTCTCGTCGCCGCGCGCGGCGACGAAGAAGAGTCCCTTCGGCTCGAGCTCGCGCAGGCGATCGACGACGCGCGTCGCCTGCTCGGGATCGAGCACGTCGATCACGGCCGCGACGACGGGCGAGCCCTTGTGCGCGAACGCGCCCTTCAGGAGCTCTTCCGCCGACGGCCCGCCGCCGCCTTCCTTCAGCAGGCGCTCGATCTTGCGCTCGAGCTCCTTCACCTTGCCCTGGAGCTGCTCCAGCCGCGGCTCCACCTCCTCGCGGTTCGCGTTCAGCGCGCGCTGCACGCGGGTCAGCGCGTCGAAGTCGGCGCGGGCCTGCGTCGCGGCGGCGAGATGGCAGACCGCTTCGATGCGCCGCACGCCTGCGGCGAGCGCGCTCTCGCTGCGGATCTGGAAGAGGCCGATCTTCGCGGTCGAGGAGACGTGGTTCCCGCCGCAGAGCTCGACGGAGACGCCGGGTACCGCGACGACGCGGACCTTCTCGCCGTACTTCTCGCCGAAGAACGCGATCGCACCTTGCTCGAGCGCCTTCTGGTAGGGCACGTCCGGCGTGCGCGCGACGCTGAAGTCCTCGAGGATCCAGCGGTTCACCTGCGTCTCGATCGCGCGCAGCTCCTCGGGAGTCAGGCCGCGCTCGAAGGTGATGTCGAAGCGCAGTCGATCTCCGGCGACCAGCGAGCCGGCCTGGCGCACCTTGTCGCCGAAGGAGGCGCGCAGCGCGGCGTGCAGGAGATGCGTCGCGGTGTGGTGCGCTTCCTTGCGGCGGCGGCGCACGAGGTCGACCTTCGCCATCAGGGCTTCGCCCTCGGCGAGGTCCTGCATGCGTCCCTGCTCCAGCCGCAGCGTGTGCACCATGCCGACGTTCGACTTCTGCACGTCGAGGACGAGAGCGCGCGCCGTTGCCCTCGAGCGTCCCGTGGTCGGCCTCCTCGCCGCCGCCTTCGCAGTAGAACGGCGTGCGATCGAGGATCGCGTCGTAGGTGCCGTCCTCGCGCGCGCGCCAGCGCAGCACGCGCACCTCGCCGACCTCGGCCGCATGACCCGAGAAGCCCAGCTCCTCGCCGCTCCGCGCGTCCTGCCAGCCGCCCTCGTCATAGAAGCCGCCGCGCGAGCGCTCGCGCTGGCTCTCCATTGCGCTCTCGAAGGCCTTCATGTCGACGTCCAGTGAGCGCTCCTCGGCGAGGATGCGCGTCAAGTCGACGGGGAAGCCGTAGGTGTCGTGCAGGAAGAACGCGGCGTCGCCGGGGATCGTCTTCGAGGGCAGCTCGGAGCACACCTTGTCGAAGTACTTGAGACCGCGGTCCACCGTCTCGTGGAAGCGCTGCTCTTCCTGCTCGATCGTGCGCGCGAGCGCTGCGCGGCGAGCCGCGTCGATGGGATAGAAGCTGGTCGTGTCGACGACGGTGTCGACCAAGCGGTGCAGGAAGGGCTCGTGCTGGCCGAGCAGCTTCGCGTGGCGGACCGCGCGGCGGAGGATGCGCCGCAGCACGTAGCCGCGGCCTTCGTTCGAGAAGCGGCCGCCTTCGTCCAGCACGAAGCTGAGCGCGCGCATGTGGTCGGCGAGCACGTTCATCGAGGTCGCTTGCTCGCGATCGCGGGGATCGCGGCCGCTGAGCTCGGCGACCTTCTTCACGATCGGTGCGAAGCAATCCGAGTCGAAGACGTTGGTCTTGCCCTGCAAGAGCGTGCAGATGCGCTCCAGGCCCATGCCGGTATCGACGCTGCGCATGGGCAGCCTCGTCAGCGTGCCGTCCTCGGCGCGGTTGTTCTCCATGAACACGAGGTTCCAGAACTCGAGGAAGCGATCCGTCGGGCCGCCCACGACGTCGTGGCCGAAGCTCTCCCCTTGGTCGTAGTAGAGCTCGGTGCACGGGCCGCAGGGGCCGGTCGGGCCCATGGACCAGAAGTTCTCCTCGTCGCCCTGCTCGACGTTGCCGAGGCGCACGATGCGCGAGCTCGGGAGATTGGCGATCTTCTTCCAGAGCTCCGCCGACTCGTCGTCGTCCTTGTAGACCGACGCGTAGAGACGAGTCTTGTCGAGGCCGTACTCATCGACGACGAGCTTCCAGGCGAGCTCGATCGAGAGCTCCTTGTAGTAGTCGCCGAAGGACCAGTTCCCCAGCATCTCGAACCAGGTGAGATGCCGCCCGTCCTTGCCGACCGCGTCGAGGTCGTTGTGCTTGCCGCCGACGCGCATGCACGGCTGGCAGGAGGCGGCGCGCGTGTAGGAGCGCTTGTCCTTGCCGAGCAGCGTGTCCTTGAACTGGTTCATCCCCGCGTTCGTGAAGAGCAGCGTGGGATCGTCGGCCGGGATGATCGGCGAAGGGGCGACGACGGTGTGACCCGAGCGGACCATCGCATCCAGGAAGGAGCGGCGGACTTGGACGTGGCTCAAGGGGGACCGGGTCATGCGGTATCGGGCTCTGGCGTCGAGGTAGGGTCTCAGCCCGGGAGGGGCCCGGGCGCGGAAAAAGGCCGCTATGGTAGCCCCGACCAGAGGCGGCGATAAGTCTCCACCATCGCCCGCTGGTCGAAGTGGCGCTCCGCTTCCGCGCGGTTCGCGCGCCCGAGCGCGGCGCGGAGCTGCGCGTCGCCGCAGAGCGCGCCGAGCGCGCGTGCGTAGGCGTCGCGGTCGCCCGGGGGAACCACGTAGGCGCGGTTCGCCTCCGCCACCATGAGCGCCACGTCGCCGACCCCGGTCGAGACCACGGCCTTCGCGCAGCCCATGGCCTCGAGGAGCGAGATCGGCATCTGCTCGGTGCGGCTCGAGAGCGCGAAGACGTCCATCGCGCGGTAGCACGCGAGGGGGTTCGGGACGAAGCCGAGGCGATGCACGCGAGCGGTGAGGCCGAGCTCGGCGGTGCGGCGGGTGAGCTCCTCGCCGAGGACCCCGTCGCCGACGAAGAGCAGATGCGCGCGCGGGTGCGCTGCGGCGATGGTGGAAAAGCCCTCGAGGAGCGCGAGCGGGTCCTTCTCGGCGCGGAGATGCGCGACGGTCCCGATCAGCACGTCGCCAGGCTGCAGGCCGAGCTCGCGCCGCAGCTCCGCCGCGTCGCCGGGAAGGAAGTGGTCGAGGTCGATGCCGTTCGCGATGAAGCGCACCTGCTCCGCCGCGAGGCGCCAGGTCGAGCGCGCGATCCGCTCCAAGTTCCGCGATGGCACGATCACGGCGCTCGCGCGCGGCAAGAGCAGGCGCCGCATCCAGACTCGGCGGCGCTTGAAGCTCACCGCCTCGTCGGGGCCGAAGCCGTCCTCGGCGTGGATCCACGGAGCGATGCCGCGGAGGCGCGCGCCGAGCACGGCGTCCATCGCGCCCCAGTTGTAGGTGATGAGCAGATCGGGCGCGAGCGAAGCGATCTTCGCGCCGAGCCAGCGCGCGTAGCGCAGCGTCCCGCCGTGCCGACCGCGCTCGGCGTCGACGATCGTCACGAGCTCGCGGCGCGTGACGCGCTCCAGCGCGCTCGCGTTCCCGTCCATCGGCAGCACGCTGTGGCGGAACGAGTCCCCGAGCGCATCGATGAGCCGCGCCGTGCGCACCTGCGGCCCGCCGGGCGCGAAGGTGGCGAAGGCGTGGACGACGTGGAGAGGTCGCGCGGCCGAGCTCATCGCACGCTCACGACGAGAGCGCGAGCGACGAGGATTCACTCGCGGTCGCGCGCGACGCGTGCACGTCGAAGGCCTGCGCGACGAAGCGCTGGCGGTCGCGCTCGGGCTGCCAGCCGAGCGCGCTCTTCGTCTCGCTGCAATCGAAGGGCGAGCGCAGCGCGCGCGTCGCGAGATCGGTCCAGCTCGGGAAGGTAGCGTTCGGACGCCGGATCGCTTTCTTCACGAGCCAGCGCAGGATCTCGTCGGCTTGCCAGCGCCAGAGCGCGCACGGCTGGTAGCGCACGTCGCGCTGCAGCGCGCGGGAGAGCTCGCTGCAGTACTCGCGGGCGCCGAGGCGCAGGTCGCCAACCAGGTTCATCGAACGGAGCGTGAGCTCGCGCGCTTCGACCGCGAGCGCCAGCGCTTCGGCGACGTCGCTGCCGAGGACGAGCGGCAACGGCGTCTTGCCTTGGCCCCAGCCGATCACGCGCGTGTCGTGCAGCCAGAGGCCGACGCCGCTGTGGTTGGGCATGCCGCCTTCGCCGATCACCACGCCGGGGCGCAGGATCGCGAGCTCTAAGCCCTGCTCGGCGGCCAGGCGCTGCAGGAGCTGCTCGCAGGCGATCTTGGCGCGCGCATAGAGCGAGCGCTTCTCGGGATGCGGGTCGAGCGGCGTCTGCTCGGTGACGGGGGAGGAGCCCGTCAGGTCGTAGACCGCGATCGTGCTGGCGAAGAGCAGACGCGGCTTGCCGTTCTCGAGGCACGCGCGCGCGACGTTCTCCGCGCCGGCGATCATGCGCTCTTGCATCTCTTGCCAGGTGTTGCCCATGCCGGTCGCCAAGTGCACGACGCAGCGCACCCCGGCAACGGCTTCGCGCAGCGCGCGCGGATCGGCGAGATCGCCGGCGAGCACGCGGATCTCGGGATCGCGCAGGTGCTCGGGGAGCATCCCGGGCTTCCGGACCAGCACGCGCAGCGGGTGCCCCGCGCGGCGGAGACGCCGCACGAGATGGCGGCCGATGAAGCCGCTCGCGCCGAGCACGAGGACCTCGGCAGCGCGCGGCGGCAGCTCCGCGGGCTTCGTCGGGCGGAAGGTCGGCGCGGGGAGGTCCTGCGTCGCGAGCTCGCAGAGCGACACGACGTCGCGCCCGGAGGCGCCCGAGCACTCGGGCTCGTGGCCGGCGCGGAGTGCCTGATGGAACGACGCGATGCTGCCGCGCATGCCGGCCGCGAACGGATCACACGAGGGCCGGAGCTTCAGCGTCGAGAGCATGTAGCCGGTGCGCATCGCGCGCGCGGCGCGCTTCCACTGCTTCGCGGCGCTCGCCGACTGCAGCGCACCCTCGAAGAACTCGGAATGCGTCTTCTCGCGCAGCGCGTAGCCGTCGGCGAGGAAGTCGCACTCCGCGATCGCGTCCTCGCCGAGCGCCACCAAGCGGTTCGTCGGCATCGCGCCGCCGGGGCCGAAGTAGAGCTGTGCCGTGCCGCGCTCGCAGCGGATCGCGAGCTGCCAGCTCGTGTAGAAGTCGAGGCCCGGCAGGAGCTCGCGCTTGCCGCTCCGCAGCGTCTCCACCTCGAGCGCGCGCCCGAGCAGGCGCACGATCTGCGAGAGCGGATGCGGCCCTTGCTCGAAGAGGATGTTCTTCGGATGGCGGAACATCCAATGCGCGAAGTCGCCGGCGCTGAGCTGGCGCAGCGGCAGGTTCACGATCGATTGCACGTGGCGCACGGCGCCGAGGCGCCGAGCCGCGAGGTCGTCGAGCAGGCGGCGGAAGGGCGGATAGAACGTGGCGTTGTGGTTCACCGCGAGTCGCGCGCCGCCGCGCTGCGCGGCCGCGAGCAGACCTTCGGCCTCGGCCACCGAGAGCGCGAGCGGCTTCTCGAGCAGCACGTGAACACCCGCCGCGAGGAATGGCGTCGCGGCGCGCGCGTGCAGCTCGGGCGGCACCATCACGTGCACCGCATCGACTTCACCGGCGGCGAGCAGCTCTTCGGCGCTGCCGTAGTGGCGAGCGATCTTCTGCGCCTCGGCGAAGCGTCGCGCGCGCTGCGCGTCGACGTCCACCACCGCGACGACCTCGACTTCGGAGCGGAGCTCGCGCAGGGCGCGGAGATGGGCGTCGGCGATGAAGCCCGCGCCGACGAGGGCGGTGCGGGTCTTGGACTTCAGGTTCACGGGGTGCTCGCGGGCCGGCTTCGCGCGCTCCGAGCGGAGCGCGCCGCTTCCGCTATCGGCCGGGACGCGAGGCCCCGCTGAAGCATCAGCGCCGGAGATCTTCCAGAGGCGAGGGGCACTCGGCCAGCGCCCAGGCGAGGACGGCGATCGCCGCGACGTGCTGCGCGAGCTCCTCGCGGTCGATCTTGTCGAGCGTGTCGGCGTGGGTGTGGTGCACGTCGAAGTAGCGCCGGGCGTCGGTGATGATGCCGAACAGGGGCACTCCGCCCTCCTTCAGGGGGCCGATGTCGGCGCCGCCGCCGCCGGTCCCGAAGGTCGTGACGCGGAGGGGTGCGAGCAGGGGAGCGAGCGAGCGGAGGCGTGCGTGCGCGGCTTCGCTCGCGGTCATACGGAAGCCCGTGACCCGAAACGCTCCGGAGTCGGTCTCGAGCGCCGCGACGTGACGGCCGAGCTCGGAGCGATGCGCCTCGAGGTAGGCCTTCGCTCCGCGGAGCCCGTTCTCCTCGTTGGTGTAGAGCACGATGCGCAACGTGCGGCGCGGCACGAGCTGCAGGTCCTGCAGCAGCTTCGGAACGGCCAGGATCGCGGCGCAGCCGCCGCCGTCGTCCATCGCGCCCGTGCCGACATCCCAGGAGTCCAAGTGCGCGCCGAGCAGCACGATCTCCTCGGGCTTCTCGCGGCCGACGAGGTCGATCAACACGTTCGCCGACGGCGCATCGGGCGCGGTGCGGCAGCCGAGCGAGAGGCGCAGGCGCGGGACGATGCCCCGCTGCGAGAGCCGGCGCAAGCGCGCCGAGTCCTCGGTGGAGATCGCCGCCGCGGGGATCTTCGCCAGCTCCTCGCGGTACGAAGTCGCGCCGGTGTGCGGCGTCCCGAGCGAGCGCGTCGTCACCGAGCGCACGAGGCACGCGACGGCGCCCACGCGCGCGGCTTCGCTGGGCCCGCGCCCGCGGTAGGTGGCGCCGACGCTGTAGCCCGCGTAGTAGCTCTCGAGCTCGGGCATCGGCACGTCGAAGAGCACGATGCGGCCGCGCGCTTCCTTCGCGCGGCGCTCGAGCTCGGCGAAGTCCTCGACGACCAGGACGTCGGCCTCGATTCCCTCCGGCGGCGTCGCGACGCTGCCGCCGAGCGCGAGCACCGGCAGCTCGCTCCTCGAGGGGGAGAGCAGCTCGAGCTTCGCGTGCCCGCGGATCCACACCGGGACCATGACGGGCTCCTTCGCGACGCTGAGCCCCCGTTGCGCGGCGAGAGCGGCGCTCCACTCGATGGCGCGATCGAGGTTCGGCGAGCCGGAGAGGCGCGGGCCGATCTCGTCGCAGAGCACCGTGAGCAGCTCGTAGGCGTCGGTGCTCGCGAGCGCCGCCGCGGCGAGACGAGCGGCATCGCCGGAGCGCTCCCGCGCGAAGCTCGCGAAGGGATCCGACGGGGACGTCGAGGGCTCCTGGGCTCGGGCCAAAAGAGCGGCCGAACACACGAGCGCGGCGAGGGCGAGCGATCGCGTCATCGCGTTCAAGCTCCGGAGAACGGCAGGAGATCGCGAAGCGTCGCCGCGACCGAGAAGACCGCCTGATAGAAGCCGCTCCCGAGCTCGGTGGAGAGCAGCACGAAGAGCAGCAAGAACGCGTAGCGGTGGAAGAACTCGTTCGCCGTGAGGCTGGCGAAGGCGCGCGAGCCGATGGCGAGCGCGGCGTAGCCGTCGAGCGGCGGGATCGGGATGAGATTGAAGAGCCCGAGCAGCACGTTCACGATGAGCCCGGTGCTGAGGACCATCGCGACGTTCACCAGCACCGGCGATGCGGAGCCCGCGCCGAAGTACGTCAGCGCGTTCAGGGCGAGGCCGAACACGATGGCCAGGGCGAAGTTGGCCGCCGGGCCGGCCAGCGCGACCCAGCTCCCCGCGTAGCGTCCGCGGAGCTTGCGGTGATCGACGGGCATCGAGCCGAACGCGATCCCGAAGAGCACGAGGAGGAGCAGCGAGAGCGCCCCCATGTGCACGAGGGGATCGAAGGTCATGCGGCCGAGCAAGCGCGGCGTGTCGTCGCCGAGGCGGAGCGCCATCGCACCGTGTGCGAGCTCGTGGACGATGATCGAGATCATCACGACCAGGATCCACGCGCAGAAGCGCAGGGGATCGTCGAAGGCGGTCTGGAAGAACATGCGGTGCGTCGGTCGGGATCGGCGCTAGGAGCGTTTGCGCGCGGCGCGATCGGGTAGGGAGGGGAACGAGGCCAGCGACTCGCGCGGAGATCGCGGCGCCGAAGACGCGAGGTCGCCGTCCTGCGTCTCGAAACGCGGCTCGCGCCGCCCGGCGCACTCTATCCGCGGCGGGAGGTCCATGGCGCAGCTCAAGTGGCGGAGACCTTGCCGCGCAGCGCGCGCGCGCGGAAGCCCTTCCAGGCCTCGGCCACTCCGGTGCGCTGCGCGAAACGCGCGCCCACGCCGCGCGAGAGCAGCGCGGTCTCGCTGCTCACGAGCACGCGGTTCTCGGAGTCGTCGCAGGTGATCTGCACATGGTGGGGGAACGCCGCGAGCAAGCGGTCGCGGTACGCGCGATTCGCGCTCGTGCGGCCATCGTCCCACACGAGGTTCGTGACGAGCGCGCCGCCGCGCGCGACGCAGCGGCGCAGGCGCAGCAGCCAGCCGGGCTGATCGAGAGTGGGGCGGAACGACTCGTCGAAGAGATCGTCGACGACGAGGTCCCAGCGCCGCTTGGTCGCGCGCACGTAATCGAGCGCGTCGCCGGCGACGAGCTCGCCCGGCGCGCGCGGCAGCCCGAAGGCCTCGCGAAAGAGCTTCCGCGCTCTGGCATCGCGCTCGATGCCGGTCCAGGTCCAGCTCTCGAGGACGCGATCCCAGAGGTGCAGCACGGAGCCGCCGCCCACGCCGAGAAGGAGGATCCGCAGCGGGAGCGCGCGCGCCGGCAGGAGCAGAGGCGTCGAGGCGAGCGCATCCCAGACGCCGCCGGTGAGCTTGCCCGGCGGCGGCAGCACGCTGTGATCGAAGTCGCCGCTCTCGAGCACGAGCTCGCCGCGCTTCGTGCGGCGCAGCTTGAAGTCGAGCGCGGTCTTCGCCGCGCCGCGTTCACGCGACATGGAAGGAATCGCAGCGCGAGAGGAACTCGGGGTCGACTTCGACGCCGAGGCCCGGCGCCTCGGGCAAGTGCAGGAGCGCGCCTTCCGCGCGCACGCCGCCGCGGCAGGGATCGATGCTGTGGAAGGTGCAGCCGTCGAGATCCTGGTAGGCCACCGCGCTGCTCGCGGAGGCGACGCACGCCGCGGCGGTGATGGCGATCTTCGATTCGAGCATGCACCCGACCATGCAACGGACCCCCGCGGCCTCGGCGATGCGGAGGATGCGCAGCGCGGCGCGGATGCCGCCGGCCTTCATCAGCTTCACGTTCCAGTGGTCGGCGGCCTCCAAGCGCGCGAGCTCGAGCGCGTCGGGCGCATCGAAGCACGACTCGTCGGCCATCAGCGGCACGGCGCCTTCGCGTCGGAGCAGTGCCAGACCGCGCTTGTCGGCGCGCGGCACGGGTTGCTCGACGAACTGCGGAGCGAACGGTGCCAGCGCGCGGAGCGCCGCGCGCGCCGTGGGCACATCCCAGCCTTGGTTCGCGTCGAGGCGCAGCTGCACCTTCGGTCCCAAGTCCTCGCGCAAGCGCGCGACCAGCTCGAGATCCTCGGCGAGCGGCTTGCCGCCGATCTTGATCTTCAGCGCGCGAAAGCCCGCGGCCAACGCCGCGCGCGCGGCGACGAGCATCGCCTGCGGCTCGGCGATGGGGATCGTCTGGTCGGTCTCGAGCGGCGCGCCGCTGCCGCCGAGGAAGCGCCAGAGCGGCTCCTCCGCGGCGCGCGCGGCGAGATCGTGCAGCGCGAGATCGAAGGCGGCCAGCAGGCTCGGATTGCCCGGGGCCGCCGCGTGCAGCGCGCGCAGCAGGGGCTCCATCTCGCGGGGATCCTGCCCGAGGCAGAGAGGTGCCAGCTCGCGCGCGAGCGCGAGCGTCGTCGCCTGCGTCTCGCCGGTGAGCACGGGGAACGGGCCCGCTTCGCCGAGGCCGATCGCGCCGTCGTCGCATTCCAAGCGCACGAGCACCTCGGGCGCTTCGCGCAGCTCGCCGATCGCGATGCGGAACGGCGAGCGCAGCGGGATCGAGAAGCGGTGGACGTGGACGCGGCGGATCTTCATGAGCGCAGCGTCCTACACCCCTCGAGCACCTCGAGCAAGCGGGCGACGTCGCGCTCTTCGTGCGCGGCCGACAGCGTGATCGCGAGCGCGCCACCGGGCGGGACGCCCGGATAGCGCGAGATCGGCGCGAGATAGCCCGCGTTCCTCAACGCGCGCTGCGCGTCCTGCGGATCGAGGCCGCGCGAGAGGGAGAACACGGGGAAGCTCGGCTGCGGCGCTTCGAGCCCGAGCGCGCGCAGACCCGCGCACATCCGCTCCGCGAGCGCGAGCACCCTCTCGCGGCGCTCCGGCTCGGCCAGCGCGATCTCGATCGCGGTGCGCGCGGCCACGGCGACCGCGGCGGGCATGGGTGTTGCGCCGACATAGAGCGCCGCGCGCGCGCGGATCTCCGCGCAGAGCTCACGCGAGCCGCTGACGAAGCCGCCGTGCGCGCCGACGGCCTTGGAGAGCGTCCCGACGGCGTAGACCTGATCGCGCTCGCCGAGCCCGGCGGCCGCCGCGAGACCGCGTCCCCCGGGTCCGAGCACGCCGAAGCTATGCGCTTCGTCGATCACCAGCGGGTGCTGCGGCGCGCCGCATGCGCCGAGCGCCGCGTGCGCCTCCGGCAGCGGGAGCGTGATCCCGCTCGCGGGGAAGAAGGCATCCGCGAGCGCACCGCGCCCTCTGGAGTCGACGAGCTCCGCGGCAACGGCGCGGAGCTCGTCGGGGTGCTCCCAGCGTTCTCCGAAGCTACCGCGTCCGGCTCCGACGAGCTGCCGCGCCGCTTGCTCGAGCGCCGCGTGCGCGCGGCGATGCAGGAGCCAGAGGTGCTGCCCCTCCAGCGCCTCGACGAGAGCCTGCGCTGCGAGGAAGCCGATCGGGACGATCACGGCGTCCGCCGTGCCGGCGAAGCGCGCGAGCGCTTCCTCGCAGGCGCGGTGCTCGCGCGTCTCGCCGCTCGTGACGCGCGAGGCCGAAGGCGAGAGCCCGTAGCGCGTGAGCGCGCGCTGCGCGGCCTCGATGACGCGGGGATCGCGCGCCAGGCCCAGGTAGTCGCTCCCGCAGCAGGCGCGGTAGCGCGCGCCTTCGACCTCGATCTCGAGGCCGATGCGCGCGTCCGCCCGGAGGCCCGGAACTCGTTCGCTCATGCGCGCAGGATAGCGCGCGCGCGAGCTCAGGGCATCGCGACGGCCGGATGCACCGTGCGCACGAAATCGGGATACACGTCGAAGTCCATCGAGAAGGCCGCGATCTCGAGCCACGGGATCGCGTAGGGGAGGTGGAGCCGCCCGCGATGCGTTCCCGTGGCGTCGCTGAGGCCCTGCAGGTTCTCGAAGAGCAGCGGCTCCGGCACCGTGAGCGTGACCAGGGCTACGTAGTCGAGGATCTGCGAGGGGAAGGTGCGCTCGTCCAGGCCGCGCGAGACTAGCGCGAGCGACTCGCCCGGGCGCGGCGTCGCGGTGAGGAAGAAGCAGACCCAGGTGCCGCGGCGGTGCGGCTCGCGATAGACGAGGTCGATCGCAGGGCCGTTTCGCGTCGCGCGCAGCTCGCAGGGGACGTCGAGAGCATTCAATGCGTCGGAGCCGCCGATCCACTCGTTGCGGTTCTCGAAGCCGTCGCGGTCGGCGTCGCCTCGGGGATCGAGGTTCACCAGCGCGTGGAGGCCGGTCATGTCGCCGATCCCGAAGGGCTTGCCGCCGATCGTCGCACCCGAGAGCGGGGTCCCGTCGGGTCGGAACGCGCGGAGCGCGCCGCTCTCGTGGCAGGCGACCCAGATCGCGCCGTCCGACGCGACGGAGACACCCATCGGATCGACGCCGGTCGCGAAGTCGACCGAGGTGGTGAGCGTGCGATCGAGGCGCCGCACGCGATCCCAGCCGCCGAGCGCAACCCAGACCTGCGCTTCGCTGTCGACGGCGACGTCGCCCGGCCAGGTGGGGAGACCCTCGGTCATCCACACCTGATCGCTCAGGAGGCCGATGCCCATCAGCGTGCACTCCTGGTAGTTCACGACGTAGAGCGCACCCTCGTGCGAGACGGCGAGGAAGCGCGGGTCGTCGCCCACCGGGATGCGCGCCTGTAGAGCGCCGTTCAGGTCGAAGCGCAGGACTTCGTCGGTGGCGCCGCTCGCGACCCAGAGATTGCCGAGCCAGTCGCACTCGAGTGCGCGTATGCCGATGGGGCAGAGCGCCGAGCCCAGCAGCGCGCCCGAGCGATCGAAGCGCTGCAGGCGCCCGTCGCCGGCGCAGCCGACCCAGACCTTGCCTTCGCGGTCGACCGCGACGCCCCAGGGCTCGCGCCCGGTCGGCACCTGCGCGACGAGCTGGCCCGTCGGCTCGTAGATCACCAGCTCGTTGGTCGCTTGCGAGACCGAGTAGACGCGGCCGTCGGTGGCGACGGCGATCTGCCCGGCTTGGCGCGGGTGGCGTCTCGGCGCCTGCGGCCCGCCGCTCGGGTCGAGGTGCACGAGGTGGTCGGGCGTATAGGAGTTCACCCAGATACCGCTCGGGACCGACTGCGCGGCGGCGGTCGCGGCGAGGGTCAGCGCGAGGAGGAGGGTGGATTGCTTCGAGGCCGACATCTTCTTCGTCTTCTCCCTGGCGGGCGCTCTCTCGGCGGCCCACCGCCTCCTGCATCGGAGGTCGGGCGCTCGGGCCGGGATGCGCGGAAGGCTTTTCGCGTCACGTCGCGAAGAGACTTCGCGCGCCGTGCAGCGCTTGGCACCTCTGCGGGCACAGGCTGGCTCGGCCACCGCGTGACTTCCGCGCGGCGGCTTGGGAGACTCCCGCGCCCCCCGTCCCACAACCGCCGCCCTACCCGCGATGCCCGAGCTCCGCGCCGCCACCGCTTCTCGTCCCGACGCGCCGTCCCGCCGAGCTCTCGCCGCCGCGGCGAAGCTCGCGCTGCTCGGCGCGTTCCTCGGTGCGGCTCCTGCCCTGGCGCAGGAAGGAGAGCTCGAGCGCCTCGCCTCGCGCCTCCCCGCGCGCGAGCTC
This sequence comes from Planctomycetota bacterium, assembly GCA_016719295.1. GTDB lineage: Bacteria > Planctomycetota > UBA1135 > UBA1135 > JADKAF01 > JADKAF01. Next base: position 1,143,965 of record JADKAF010000001.1, on the reverse strand, counting down.
GGACCCGCGGTGCACGGCGGCCGCGTCGTGGACCTCGCGGTGCATCCGACCGACGCGAGCCACTTCTATGTCGCGTCGGCCTCGGGCGGCGTCTTCGAGACCGTGAACGCAGGGACCACGTTCACGCCGATCTTCGATCACGCCGGATCGCTCTCGATCGGCGACATCGCGCTCGCACCCAGCAAGCCCGAGCAGCTATGGGTCGGCACGGGCGAGTCGAATAACCAGCGCTCGTCGTACTGGGGCGACGGGGTCTACAAGTCCGAGGACGGCGGGCGCACCTGGCGCAACACGGGCCTGCGCGAGACCCAGCACATCGGGCGCATCGTCGTGCACCCGAAGGACCCGCAGGTCGTGTACGTCGCGGCGCTCGGGCGCCTCTACGGCTTCAATCGCCAGCGCGGCGTGTTCAAGACCACCGACGGCGGCGCCACGTGGCAGCACGTGCTCTTCGTCTCGGAGAAGGTCGGCGTCGTCGACCTCGTGCTCGATCCGCGCGATCCCGAGACGATCTATGCCGCCGCGTACGAGCGCTTGCGCAAGGCCTGGCATCTGGACGGTGCCGGACCCGGCAGCGGCATCTACAAGAGCAGCGACGGCGCTCGCTCGTGGCGGCGCTTGATGAACGGCCTGCCCGAAGGCGAGATCGGCCGCATCGGCCTCGACGCGCACGCCAGCGAGAAAGGGGTCGTGCTCTTCGCGACCGTCGAGAACCTGAACCCGCGCGCGCAGGAGCCCGAAGGCGATGGCCCCGACGCAGCGGCCGCCGCGGTCGAGGGTGCGGCCGATGGCGAGACCGAAGCCGAACCCGCGCTCGATCCCGACGCGCTGAAGGAAGATCCCGCGCTCGGCGCGTGGCCCGGCGCGCGCCAAGAAGCCGCACCGCAGCGCCCGCTCGGCGGCGAGATCTACCGCTCCGACGACGGCGGCGAGACCTGGACGCGCACGAACACGCGCTCGGTCGGCGGTTCGCCCGGCTACTACTACGGGCAGATCCGCATCGATCCTTCGAACCCGGATCGGCTCTACGTGCTGAGCGTGCCGGTGCATGTCTCCGAAGACGGCGGCAAGACCTGGAAGGCCGACGGCGCCTCCAGCGTGCACGTCGATCACCACGCGCTCTGGATCGATCCCAAGGACTCTCGCCACCTCTTGCTCGGCAACGACGGCGGCCTCTACGTGAGCCGCGATCGCGGCAAGCGCTGGGAGCACTTGGACAACCTGCCGATCGCGCAGTACTACGCGATCGGCGTCGACCAGCGCGAGCCCTACCACGTCTACGGCGGCACGCAGGACAACGGCTCGTGGATGGGCCGCACCGAGCCTTGGAGAGCGGTCGGCGTCACCAATACGGACTGGGTCGCGATCAACGGCGGCGACGGCTTCTACACCGTCGTCGATCCGTGGAACCCGAACACCGTCTACACCGAGTCGCAGTTCGGCGCGCTCTCGCGCATCGACGTCGCGACGGGCGAGCGGAAGGGCATCACGCCCCGCGCGCCGAAGGGCGAGACCTACCGCTTCAACTGGAACTCGCCGATCGCGCTCTCGCCGCACAACGCGCGCATCGTCTACTTCGGCGGCAACAAGCTCTTCCGCTCGCTGAACCGCGGCGACGAGTGGCAGGTGATCTCGCCCGATCTCACCAGCGCCGACGCGCAGAAGCTGCAGGGGAACGTGCCGCACTGCACGATCACGACGATCGCCGAGAGCCCGCTCACGCCGGGCGAGATCTGGGTCGGCACCGATGACGGCAAGGTGCAGCTCACGCGCGACGGAGGCCAGAGCTGGAGCGATGTCCGCGCGCAGATCCCGAACGTGCCCACGGGCACCTGGGTCTCGCGCGTGTGGCCGTCGAGCCACGTGCGCGGCCGCGCCTACGTCTCGATCACCGGCTACCGCGACGACGACTTCCGGCCCTTCGTGTTCCGCACCGAGGACTACGGGCAGTCGTTCGAGCCGATCGCCTCGAACCTGCCCTCGGGCGCGATCAACATCGTGCTCGAGGACGCGAAGAACCCCGACCTCCTCTTCGTCGGCGCCGAGTATGGCCTCGCCTTCACGATCGACCGCGGCGAGCGCTGGGGGCTGCTCCGCGCCGGGCTGCCGAACGTCGCGATCTACGATCTCGTCGTCCAGCCGAAGGTCGGCGACCTGGTCGTCGGCACGCACGGCCGCGGCATGTACGCGATCGACATCTCGCCGCTGCAGGGGCTCTCGTTCGCAACGCGCGGCGCCGGCGTCGCGCTCTCCGATCTGCGCACGCTCGTGATGCCGCGCCGCTTGAGCAACATGCAAGACGGCTTCGACGGCGACCTGCCGTACGCGCGCCGGCGGCGGCGCAGGAGCTCGCGATCGGCTGCGCGCTCGCGCGCGACGACGACGGCGCGAAGCTCGAGGTGCTCGACGAGGAAGGCCAGCTCGTCGCGACGCTGGAGGCGCCGCAGCGCCGCGGCGCGCACATCGTGCGCTGGGATCTGCAGCGCAATCGCCCGCCCGGCGAGGCCGCGGAAGGCGAAGCGCCGCCGCGCGCGGGACGAGCCGGCGTCGGGCGCTACACGGTCCGCTTTCGCTCGGGCGACGCCGAGCTGACGAAGCCCTTCGAGATCCGGCGCGCGAGCTTCGTCGGGGCCGGCTCCGCCGAGGAAGCGGAGGCGATCGACGCGGACGAGGAGCGCGGCGAGAACGACGGCGAGGGCGGGCGCTGAGCGGACGAGCTCAGCGCTTCCGCCAGCTCGCGCGGCGATAGCGCCCGCAGCTCAGCAGCGTCTCGGTCCAGCTCACGCGCCGCGGATCGAACGAGCGGCGCGTGCCGCGCGTCTGCGGCGCGAGCGAGCGATGCAGCGTGGCGAAGAAGCCGCGTCGCTGCATCTCGCGCGCCGACTCGAGATAGCCCGAGACCAGCTCGCGCCAGAAGAGCTGCCCGCCGGCGCGCGCGGTGGCCAGCGCCGAGCGCCCGAGCAGATTGCCGAGCGCCCCGAGGCGCGTGATCGAGCCGAGCGCGATGCCGGCGGAGGCCTCGAGCACCGAGCGCTGCTCGTGCGCGGCGCTCTCGCGAACGGCGCTCCACAAGGCCTCGAGGTCGCGCGCGGAGACCACGTGCTCGACGTCGATGCGCTGCGCTTCATCGCGCAGCGCCAGCACCGTTCGCTTCAGCTCCTCCAGGGAGAGCGGCGGGGCGTCGATCGACTCGGCGACGACGCCAGAGACCTTCGCGACCTGCCCCAGCAGCTCTTCGAGCTGCGTGACCCGCGAGCCCTCCGGCAGGACCCCTTCGCGCTCGAGCTCGCGCGCGATCTCCTTCGCGACGCCGCGCGCGCCGTCGATCGCATCGGCGAGGGCGAGCAGCACCCAGACCGGCGAGACGTGGAGGCCGAGGATCAGCGCGTTGTCGAGCGCGCCGCCGACGGCGCGGCTCGTCAGCGATCCGCCTTCGGCTTGCTTCGCGCGCCGCGAGGCGTCCGGCACGGCGCCTCCGAGGTCCTCGCAAAGGAAATGGAGCTGCTTGCGCACCGCGATCCGATAGAAGCGGCTCTCGCGCAGCGGGCGTGGCAGCAGATTCGCGAGGCAGAGCGCGCCGCGGCCGATCCAACCCGACAGCGAGCGCAGCGCCCGCTCCGGCAAGCTCGCCAGGTAGAGCGCGTCGGGGATCGGACCGCGCGGGCGGCGCGGGGCGATCGCGAGAGCAGCGGGAGTGGCGGTCACGGCAGGCGCAGCGCGCGGAGCGCCCGGCTATTTCGCCGCCGGCCGGAACGCGCGGATCACGCTCTCGTGCGTCGTGAGGTACGGACCGTCCAGCAGATCGATGCAGTAGGGCACGGCGGGGAACACCGCATCGAGGCACTCGCGGATCGCCTTCGGCTTCCCCGGCAGGTTGATGATCAGCGCCTTCCCGCGGATGCCCGCGATCTGGCGGGAGAGGATCGCCGTCGGCACCTTCTGCAGCGAGACCGCGCGCATCTGCTCGCCGAAGCCGTCGAGGATCTTCGAGCACACCGCGCGGGTCGCCTCCGGCGTGACGTCGCGCAGCGCCGGTCCGGTGCCGCCGGTGGTGAGCACGAGGCAGCAGCCCTCGACGTCGACGAGGCGCTCGAGGGTCTGCTCGATGAGCTGGCGCTCGTCGGGGATCACGACGGCGATCGGCTCCCAGGGCGAGCTCAAGTACTCGCGGATCACGCGCTGCATCTCCGGACCGCCGAGGTCCTCGTAGATGCCGCGGCTCGCGCGGTCGGAGATGGTGACGAAGCCGATGCGGGCCTTCACGACGGGAGCGTCCTCAGCGGGAGAGTGGGCGCGGAGGATAGCGAAGCCGACGGGGACCCGGCGAGGGGCTGCGAGCGACGAGGGCGGAGCCCGGGCGAGGGGCGGCCTTCGGCATGCAGGTAGAAAAAACCGCTTGCCGCCCTACAGAAGCTCCCGGAATCGGAATACTCTTCCGCATTCGGTTCCGACCTACCAGTTTCCGGACGGAAGCCTCCGATCCAGGGCGGGTACGGGGAGAACCCCGGCTCCGAGACCCCCCAGCCTGCGCTCCATGGTTCCCACTCCGACGCAAGATCGCACGATCGCGACTTCGCTCCTGAAGGCCATCAGCCTCATCACCTGCCTGGGTGAGAAGGGTGGCGGCCTCACGACGGCCGACCTCGTGCGTGCCCTCGGCTATCCGCGCACGACCGTCGTGCGCATCCTCTCGACCTTCCAGCTCGTGGGCTGGGTGAAGTCCGTCGAGGGGCGCTGGCACCTCGGCGACTGCATCAAGGAGATGGGCTCCTACCAGCCCTACGCGACGCTGAAGTCGCGCTTCCACCACGTGCTGGAGGGGCTCCGCGATCTCACCAACGAGTCCGTCACGCTGGGCGTCCTGGCCGGCGACGGCGTGCTGCACGTCGAGCACCTCTCGGGCTCGAAGCCGGTGAACGTGATGTCGAAGGTCGGCGATCGCTTCCCGCTCTACAAGCTCGCGATGGGCAAGCTCTGGATGGCGCTGAAGCCCGAGCTCGAGAGCCACGGCCTGGCGATCGTCAGCGGCGAGTCGAAGCGCACGGAGCTCTCCAAGGAGATCGACGAATCGCGCCGCACGGGCATCGCCTACAACAAGCAGGACACCTACGAAGGCGTCGACGCCTTCGCCCTGCCGCTCTACGACAAGAACGAGCTCGTCGCGACGGTGGCGGTCTCCTGGCCGTCGGGTCGCTTGCCGGTCGGTCAAGAGGAGTCGCTGGCGCTGAAGTGCCTGAACCTCCTCCGCGAGAAGGGCTGCGCGCGTCCGGGCAGCACGCCGGCGCCGCTCGACACGACGCGGAGCTTCGTCGCGCACTGAGGGGCTTTCAGCCCCTCAGTGTTGTTGGCTGGCGCGGCGCCTGACGGCGCCGCGCGTGAAAGGCTCTCGGCCCGTCCTTGGTTGCTTGCGGAGTAGAGCCTGACGGCGCCGCGCGCGGAGGCGTCCAGTCCGTCCGCGTTCCCTGCTGTCGCGGTGCGTCATAGTGCTGAAGCGCCGTACGTGAGCAGGACTTGGTCCTTCACGGTGCGATGTAGCTAGCCGCTTGCAAGCTGGCGCTGCGCAGCTGGCGTCCTTCCTCGGCGCGCAGCGTCGCGAGGGGATTGCGGTCGTCCTCCAGCAGGACGCCATCGGGAGGCGGCGCGAAACGCGCCGCCTCTAGCGTTTCTGCTTCGAGCTCGGGATGCGGCGGCACGATGAGCGGGCAGGTCGAGGCGAAGAGGAAGAGATCGTGCAGGCCGTCCGCGCGTGGCGAACGCAGCGCGAGCTGGTGCTCGAAGACCGTGGCCAGCGTGCGCGCGATCGCAGCGGTCGCGGCTCCTTCGCTCCTCGCGATGGCGTGCACCACGACGATGCCGCCGGGTTGCAAGCGCGCGCGGAGCTCGCCCAGAGCTTCGCGACTCAGCAGATGCTCCGGCATCGTCTCGCCTTGGAACGCGTCCAGCACGGCGAAGTCGTAGCGCTCCGGCGTGCGACGCCAGAACGCGCGTCCATCACCGACGTGGATCGCATCGCGCGTGAAGCCGCGCGTGCGCACGAGCTCGGCGATCGTGGGATCGAGCTCGACGCTCGTCACCGCGAGGCCGCTCTCCTCGAGCGCGCGCGCGCCTTCGCCGAGGCCGAGCCCGATCTGTAACGCCGTGCGGCCGCGCGGATGCAGGTAGGGCAGGAGGGAGATCCACTGCCCGTGCGCGAGCGCGCTCGCGCGGCTCGTCGCGAAGGGCGCGTAGCTGCCTTGCGCGATGCCGTCGGCGAAGAGGCGGAGCGCGTCGCGCTCGGCGCGGAGATCGAGCGCGGCGTACGGCGAGCGCAGCTCTCGTTCTTGCCGCGGCGTGAGGACGAGCAGCGCGGGGGCGAGGAACGCGAGCGCGAGGAGCGCACGAGGCCATCTTCGATGGCGCGGCAGCACGGGCAGCGCGGCCAGGGCGAGGAGAGCTGCCGCGAGCAGCGCCGTCGCGCGCGCGCCGAGCTCCGGCATCGCGACGAGCGCGGCGAGCAGCGTCCCGGCCAAGCTCCCCGCCGTGGAGGCCGCGACGAGCGCGCCGAGGCCGCGGCCGCCGCGCGCCTCGGCGCGCTCGGCGAGCAGCGGGAGCACGGCGCCGAGTGAGAGACCCGCGGGACCCACGAGTACGAGCGCCGCGAGGGCGGCGCCGAGCTGCAACGGCAGCGGCAAGAGCGCTTCGATGAGCGCCGCGTTCCCGAGCGCGGAGGCGAGGATGGCTGCACTCGCCGCGAGCATCGCGCTGGCGGCTGTGAGGCGCGTCGCGGCGAGCGCCGCGAGCGCCGCGCCGCACGCCCCGGCGAGCAGCGTCGCGCCGATCAACCAGCTCCAGGTCTCGAGCGTGGCTCCGAAGCCGGGTGCCAACCAGCGGCTCGCGATCATCTCCAGCGCCATCGCCGCGGCTCCGGCGGCGAAGGCGGCGAGGAGCTCGCGCTTCATCGCTTCAGCGTCTCGCGCGTCGCCGCGCGACAGCGCGCGTAGTGCTCCTCGCTCCACGCGGACACGCGGTCGAGCGGCGTGCTCTCGTACCAGGTGGAGCGCTCGTTCTTCTCGTAGTGCACGAGCTGCAGCAGCGCGAGCTCGCCTTTCCAGCGCACCAGCACCATGGCGAGGAAGACCTCGAGCGTCTCCGCCTCGAGGAAGAGCCCTTGCAGCTCGGTGCTCGACGGCGGCAGCGGCGGGAGATCGGAGAGATCGCCGAGCTCGAGCTCGCCCTTCTTCACGCTCTCCATCAGCCAGCGCTGGATCTCGTGCTCCTTGCCGCGGCGGAAGCGCTCGCTCGGCTTCGCATCCGGGTCGATCGCGCGAAGCAGCTCGAGCTGCTTCGCGTCCGGACCGGGCAGATTGCGCATGCGCCGGAGCGCCGCGAGCGCTGCCGTGCCGAACGCCTTTCGCGAGGCGCCATCGCTCTCGACCTGCTTCGCAACGCGGAATGGCGAAGCCGGGTCGCGGAAGAAGAGCGCCCACTCCGCGAGCCAGCGCTCGTCGAGGAGCTCGCACTCGACGAGCTGTGGGGCGCGCATCTCCTTCGGCATGCCGAGGGAGGAGAACCCGCCGTCGCTCGAAGGAGCGTCGCCTAAGACCTCTCCGCGCAGCGTCACGAGAGCGCGCGGGAAGCAGCTCGCGTCGATCGCGCCGTCCTTCTCGAGCGCGTAGTTCCAGTAGAAGTAGCGGTCGTCGCCCGCGCTCACCAAGGGGGCGAATCGCGGCGCGCTCTCGGGATCGAGCGTCTGCGCGGCGCGCCCGATGACACCCATGGCGACCACTGCCGAGCCGAGCTGCACGGAGCCCGAGTCCCGGCGGAACAGGTAGCCGCTCCAGGTCTCGACGCCGCGCACCGGAGGCGGCGGGGCCGGCGTGGAGGGTTGCTGCGGGCAGCAGCAGAGCGCAAGAGACACGGCGAGCAGTGACATCGAGCACCTCCGTGCGAGATCTTCCGCAGGCGAGATGCCGCCGCGCACGCCTCCTTCGCGAGATTCTCGCGCCGTCTTCGCGCTCAGCGCGCGGCCAACGCGTTCATCGCGAGCAGCGCATGCGCCGTCGTGCCGACGCGGCCCTCTTCCTCACCCCACGGATCGGTGGGGGCGAAGGATCCCCCGCCGGGAGCGCTGCTCGGTGTCTGCAAGCGGAGCAGCGCATTGCCGAGCGCGCTTCGCCAGGCCAGCGCCTTCTCGCTCGCGTTCCCCTCCAGCGCACGCGCGCCGAAGCTCCAGTAGTAGAAGTCGTGCGTCGAGCCGTCGTCGCTGGCCTGCGGCGGCTTCACGAGGATGAGGTCCAGGTGCGCGTCGATGGCCGGCTGCGTATCGAGGATGGAGCGGAAGCGCTGGCGCAAGAGCGCCGCTCCCGCGGTGAGCGACTCGCTGGACGACGCGGGCCAGTGCTCCGCGCGTCCCACGGGACGCGGAGGCGGCTCCCCGCGCGAGAGGTAGCCGCAGCGTCCGGTGGTGAGATCGGTCATCTCGTCCAAGAAGTCGAGCGCGCCACGGAGCGCCTGGCGATCGACCTCGATCTTCGCGCGCCGCGCGGCGTCGAGCGCGAGCGCCATCCACAGCGTCATCGAGGTGTCGTTCTCGCCGTTCGGCGGCAGCTCGTACCGCCAGGCTTTGTACGGATTGCGCGCACGCAGCACGGTCTGGACCGCGCGCTCGGCACCCGCGCGCACGCTAGGCAGGTCGCGCGCGACGAGCGCTTCGCAGAGCGCGTAGGTGGCGATGCCGTGGTCGTAGAGGAAGGCGTGATTGCTCCGTCCTCCGAGGATGCCGTCGGCATCGAAGGTGGTGAGCAGCCAGCGCACGCCGCGCTCGACGGCGATGGCGCGCTCGTCCTTCGTGCTCTTGGATTCGTCGAAGTCCCCCGTGCCGAGCAACGCGAGGATCGCGAGACCCGTCACGCCGACGTCGTGCGAGCTCGCTCCGCGTCCCGCGCTCTCGGGCGGACCCTCGAAGGGGAACGCATCCGCGTCCCACCGACCGTCCTCGGACTGCGCCTGCAGCAGCCACCGGATCGCGCTCGCACGGCTGAGCATGAGGCGCCCCATCCACTTCCCGTCGAGGGGTTGGCTCGCCGTTCGCTCGGCGCGCGCCGGAGCGACGGCGGGCGCGGCTTCGGGGCTCCTCTCCGGCTCCACGGGCGCCGCGAGATGGCGCACCCACGCATCTTCGCCCGGCGAAGGCTCCGAGACGATCGCCGCGCGCTGCGCGCTGCCGAGCTCGAAGGCCCGTCGCGCGGCGCGCGCGGAGGCCGCGTGGTGCGCTTCGCGCAGCGAGAGATAGCCGTCGACGTTGAGATCGCTCGTCTCCGTCGCGAGAGCGCGGAGGAAGGCATCGAGGTAGAGGCCGTGCGCGAGCGCCTTCTGCTCGGGGGCCCGCGGATCGGGGCTCGCGCTCTCGTACGACGGCTGCGCCCAGCCGCTCGCGAGCACGGTGAAGATCTCGTCGCGCCAGCTCGGCTGCAGCGGCGGCGGATCCGGCAACGCCGGCGGCTCGGTCGAGCTCCGGCGCAGCGCATCGACCAGCAGAATGCGCTGCGCGGCGGGCGCTACGGCGAGGCGCCGCATCCAAGGCCCCAGCTCATCGGGCGGCGGTCCGGCGGAGATCCACGCGATCAATACGGTGTCGTAAGCCCCGCAGGTCGAGGCCAAGTCGCGCCAGTCGCGGAGCCACTCCTCCTCCTTCGGCGCGCGCTTTCCTTCGGCGAAGAGCCGGACACTCCAGCCATAGCGGCGCAGCGTGCTCGCGAGCGCCTGCGCGTCGCTGCCCGCGCGTGCGAGCCCGTCGCTCGCGATCAGCGCGAAGCGGTTCTCGAGCTGTCGCACGGGGTCGGCGGCATCGAAGCCGTTCCACTCGTGCGGATGCTGCGCGAACGAGGCGACGGAGGCGGCGCCGATCGCGGCGAGCAGGGCAAGGGAGAGCGCCGCGATGCGACGGCGCGGCGAGCGAGGCGGGTGATGCATGGCGGTCGACCTCGAGGACGGGCCCGGAACGAGAGGAGAACGGCGGCCGCGGGCTCGGTTCACGCGACGGCGAGAAAGTCCGCACCCTCGACGTAGCCGAGGGCGGTGAGATGCGCGCGGAGCACGGCCGCTCCGCTGCCTCCCACGGCGGCGAGGATGAGCGAGCCGCGCTCCGTCGACAAGACCTCCTGCGCGTGGATGCGGAGCCCGCCGCGCGTGGAGCCGATCTTCTTCGGATCGATGTCGATGAAGCCCGCGATGGAGGCGCCCTCGGCGCGCAGCGCGCGATAGAGCCGGGTTCCGATCGGTCCTGCGCCCCAGATCCAGGTGCGCGCGTGAAGCGCGAGCACGCCCCGCGCGAGGAAGTGCGCCTTCAAGCGCAGGAAGGCCTCCGGCGCGTAGCGCGGGTGGACGCGCGAGGTGCGCCGCGGATGATCGCGCCAGCCGTGGAGATCGCAGGCGAGCTTCTCCACCGCGTGACCCGCTTCGAGCACGCGCAGGAAGAGGTCGTAGTCCTCGGGCCAGCCGAGCTCGCGGTAGCCGCCGAGCGAACGCAGCAGCTCGGTCCGGATGCAGATCGTGGGATGCGCGAGCGGCGACTCGATGAAGCGGGCGCGGTGGATCGACTCTCGGTCGAGCAGAGCGTTCTGCCAGTCGCGATAGCGCTCGTAGCCGCCGCCCGGCACGGCGTCGAGCAGATGGAAGCGCGTCGCCGAGAGCGCGAGCGCGGGGTGCTCCGCGAAGTGCGCGCGCTGGCGCGAGAGGCGCTCGGGATGCATCCAGTCGTCGGCGTCGAAGCGCGCGAGCAGCGGTGCCTGCGCGGCGGCGAGGCCGGTGTTCAGCGCCGCGACGAGCCCGTCACCGGCGCAGGGCAGCACGCGGAGGCGCGGGTCGGCACGCGCGCGCTTCTCGAGCTCCGAACGCACCTCCTCGCTCGCGCCGTCGTCGACGAGCAATGCTTCGTAGTCCGCCTCCTCCTGCGCGGCGAGCGAATCCAGCGCGAGGCGCAGGTGCTCGCCGGCGCCGCGGATCGGCACGAGGACGCTGAGGGCGGGAGGCATCGGTGGGGCGGCGCGGAAGGCGCGCGCAGATCCTCGCCCGTTCCCCGCGGCGGTGGGAAGCGCGCGCCCGCTCTGCTATCGTCCCGCGCCATGATCGCGCAGGACCCGGCCATGCTCGAGCTCGCGCGCCGCGCGCGCGCGCTCGGCGCCGCGCTGGAGCGCGCCCTCGTCGCAGATGCGGCGCTGGGCTCGGCGCTGCGTCCGCGAGCGATCGCCGACGAGCAGCTCGCCGAGCTCGAAGCGCTGCGCGAGGAGCTGGCCGGTCTCGAGCGTCGCGCCGGCGCGAGCGGGGCCCTCGAGATCGGCATCATCGGCCAGCTCAACGCGGGCAAGTCGACGCTCTTGAACGCGCTGCTCGGACGCGCGCTCTCGCCGACCGCCGCGCTGCCCGCCACGGGCGTCTTCCTGCGCCTCGATCCACGGGCCCGCGCGCCGCGCGTCTTGTTCCTCCCCGAGCTCCGCCGCCGGCCGCTCGCCCTGGCTGATCTCGACGAGGTCGCGCGCTGGATCACCCACGACGGCAACCCGCGGAACCGCGACGGCGTCGACTGCGTGGAGCTGCCCTGCGAGGCCACCTTGCTCGGCGCGGAGGTCGGGATCACCGACACGCCTGGCGAAGGCGATGTCCTGCAAGCCGAGCCCGAGCGTTTGCAGCGCTATCTCGACGAGCGCTTGGATCTCGCCGTGCTCGTGGGCTCGAGCACCTCGCTCTGGACGCGCGCGAGCTTCGATCTGCTGGAGCGCGCGCTGCGTCGCTGCCCGCTCGTGCTGCTCGTCGCGAACGTCGATGCCGGCGCGCGCGGCCTCGACGCGCAGGGCGCGGAGCTCGCCGCGCGCGACGACGCGGCGCTCCGCGCGCGCTTGGCCGAGCGCCTCGCGGAGTCGCCACGCGCGCCGGGCGCGCTCGCGGACGGCTTGCTGCGCGTGCACGTCTTCTCCGCGCGTGCGGCTCTCGCCGGAGAAGGCGCCGATCGCGCCGCGCTGGATGTCTTGCGCGCGGAGCTCCGCGCGACCGTCGGCGATGCGAGCTTCCAAGCGCGGCGCCGCAGCGTGCTCGCGGGGAACCTCGCCGCCGCCGAGCACGCGCTGCGCGCGCGCGCCGCAACGCTGGGCGAGCGCGTGGAAGCCGAGCGCGCGCGCCGCGCCGCGGAGCGCGAGGCGGCTGCCGCGGAGGAGGCGCGCGCGGCCGCGCATCGCGAGCGCGCGCAGCGCGAGCTCGCCTCGCGCGCAGAGGACCTCGTGCGCGGCGCGGCGGCCGCGGCGCGCGAGCTCTGGGAAGGCGAGCTCGCCGCGAGCGTGCTGCGCTGCGTGCGCGCGTGGCGCGTGCGACCCGATGCGGCGGCCGTGCTCGCCGAGGAGATCGAGCGCGAGCTCGCGGCGGCCGAGCGCGCGCTCGAGGCGCGCGGCGCGGCCATGCTCGACGAAGCGAGCCGCTTCGCGGCGCTCCTCGGCGCGCCCGCCGAGGCGCTCCCCGCGCTCGAGCCGCTCGCGCGAGAGGCGCACGCGCCGTTGGAGGTGCTGCTCGGCGCGCCGAAGCTCTCCGGGCGCTTCTGGCTCGGCCTGCCGTTCGGCGTGCTCGCCGGCTGGATCGTCGCGGGACCGGCGACGCGCGCGATGGAGGCGCGGATCGACCTGCCGATCGCTGGAGCGCTGCTCAGCGCCGCGCTCGGCATCCTCGTCGCGCTGCTGGTCGGGCTCGCGGTCGGCGCGCTCGCCGGCGCCTACGCGTGGCGGCGTCTGCTGCGCGCGGGGCTGCCTGTGCTGTTGAAGCGCGCGCTCGTCTCCGGCATCGACGAGCGTCGCGTGCGGCCGCTCGGCGCCGAGCTCTTGCGGCGTGCGAGCGCGCGAGCCGAGCAGCGCGCGGAGCGGCTGCGAGCGCTCGCGCAGCGCTTCGACGACGCGACGGGAGCGAAGGCCGCGGTGACGCCGGAGCACGCCGCCGAAGAGCGAGCGCTCGCGGCTCTCGCCGCGGCGCTGGAGGAGGTGGCGACATGCTGAGCGACGAGCTGCGCGAGCGACGGCGCCTCCTCGTGCATCACGCGCGCGCCCTCGCGAGCGAGATCTCGCGCGTGGCCGCGATCTGCCAGACCGGAGCGCTGCCAGGGGAGCTCCGCGTGCTCCTGGAGACGAGCGCGGAGCGCGTCGCGCGCGCGAGCTCGCGCTTGGAAGAGGCGCACTACAAGATCGGCGTCTTCGGCTTGATCCGCATGGGCAAGTCGACGCTGCTGAACGCGCTGGCGGGGCGCTACCTGAGCCGCATCGACGCGCTGCCGACGACCGCCGCGATGGTGCAGCTCTACTCCGGCAGCGGGCCAGCTCTGGTGAGCTTCCTCGACGGGCGCGAGCCGCTCGCGATCCCCGCGGAGGCCGACGCGGTGGCGGAGTTCACCACGCAGGAGAAGAACCCGCGGAACGAGAAGGGCGTCCGCGCGGTCGCGGTGCCGCTGCCCGACGCGGGGCTGCCGGAAGACGTCGTGCTGATCGACACGCCCGGCCTGGGCGACGTGCTGCGCGTCTTCTCGGCGCACGCCGAGCTCTCGCTGCAGAGCGAGGCGCATGCGGTGATCCTCGTCGCGCGCTACGGCGCGGTCTTCCACCAGGAGAACGTGGAGTTCCTGCGCTTGGCGCTGGAGCGCGTGCCGCGCGTGTTCTTCGTCGTGAACTGCGACGCGCGCGCGACGAACCTGTCGGCGCAGGGCCTCGTGCCCAGCGAGTGGGGCACCGCCGCGGAGAGCGCCTTGCGCTCGCGCTTCGAGCGCGATGTCGCGGGGCGCGATCGCCTCTTCGCGCACGCCGCCGAGGAAGGGCGACTGCAGGTCTTCTTCGTCGACGTGCTCGCGGCCGCGGGAGCGCGCTTGCAGCAGACGAGTGGTGCGGGCGACGTCGTCGCCTGCACCGCCGAGCTCGAACGCAGCGGCTATGCGCGCTTCGACGCGGCCCTCCAGCACTTCATCGCCGACGATCAGCGCTGGCCGCGCGAGCTCGACCAGCGCGAGCGCGAGCTGCGCGCCGCGACGCTGGCCGTCGGAGAGCGCCTGCGCGAGCTGCGGCCGGCCCTCGAGGAGCGGAGGGAGAAGAGCCGCCTGGAGATCGCGCTCCTCGAAGCCGAGCTCGCGCGCCTTCCCGAGCGCTTGGCCGATGTGCGCGCGCGCGTCGAGGAGGCCTCGCGCGCGCAGGTGCTCGGCTTGACCGAGGTCTTCTCACCGTGGGTGCGCGAGCTCGTCGACGAGCATCTGCGGCGCGAGCTCGAGGCCTGGCTCGACACCTCGGATCCGATCGAGCGCCTGGAGGCGCGCATCCAAGCCGCGTCGGCCGAGCGGCTGAAGGAGCTCGGAGCGCGGCTGGAAGAGCGCCGCGCGAGCGCGCTCCTGCGGCTGCGCGAGCAGGTGCGCTTGCTCATCGAGGCGCAGATGCGCCGCACGCTGGAGCGCGATCCCGAGCTCGAGCTCCGGCTCGGCGCGGTGGCCGGTCCGGACGAGTTCGTCGGCGCCGCCCTCCAGCCCGTGATGGCGGCGGTGGATCGCTCGCTCGGCGGATTGGGCACCGTGGTCGCTGCGGTCCTGGGGGCCGTCCTCTGCGGCGGCGGCGGCGCCGCGCTCATCGCCGCCGGACCCCTGGGGCTGATCGCCGGAGCGGTGATCGGCCTCGCGGTCTCGTTCGCCGCCCGGCTCGGCTATGACCATACGGTGCGCGAGAGCGTGGAGGAGTGGGTGCGCCGCGCGAGCATCCCCGCGCTGCTGAAGCGCCAGGTGCTGCTCCGCGAGGGCCAGCGCACGGAGATCCTGCGACGCGTTCGCGAAGAGCTAGACTCCCGCGTGCGGCGCGAGCTCGGAGCGGCCGAGGCCGGGCTCCACGAGCACCTGGCCCCGGCGGTCGAGCAGGCGCTCGCCGAGCTCGAGCGGCGTTCGCGCGCCGAGCTCGAGGAGCTCCTCGCCGACGCCCGCGCGCGCCGCGCCCACCTCGAGGCCGCCCTGGAGGGCATCGAGCGCTTCGCCGGCTTCGCCGCCCTCGACCCGGGCATCTGAGCCGAGAACGGCCCGCGCGGGGAAAAGAGGTTGCGCGGCCCGCGGCTGCGTCGTATTTCCCTTCGCGCGACGCCAGCCTACCTGGCCCGCACTTCGTCCTCGGGCTCCACCGTCCTCGGTGCTGATGTGTCCCGGTGCCGACCTTCTCGGTGCCGGCGTCCCGCGCGACGAGTCCCCAACGCCGACGATCGTCCGGAGCTACCCGACCGTGGCCTACGTCATCACCGAACCCTGCATCGGAACCAAAGACCACGCCTGCGTGGATGTCTGCCCCGTCGAGTGCTTCTACGAGGGGCCCGATCAGCTCTTCATCAATCCCGACGAGTGCATCGACTGCGATGCCTGCCGCCCCGAGTGTCCCGTGGATGCGATCTTCCCGGACACCGACGTGCCCTCCGAGTGGGAGAAGTACATCCAGAAGGCCGTCGATGTGTTCAAGAAGGGCGATCTGAAGGTCGCCATCACGCGCGAGAAGTGGGAGAAGGAGAAGGGCGTCGCGGGCACCGCGGCGAACTCCTACTACCAGAACTACAAGAAGTGAGGCGCGCTCCGCGCTCGGAGGAGCGCGGGGGCGGCTTCGGCTCGCGTGCGCTGCGACGCTCGCGAAGCCCATGGACGAGCGCGTCGTTCCCGGAGCTCCGGCGGCGCGCTCGATTCCTTTGCCATCGCGCTCCGGCGCGGTCCGCGGGAAGTGCGCTGGAGACCGCGCTGCAGGCGCTTCCTCGAGGATCGCAGGTGCTTCGATGAGCGTCGAGGAACGGATCCTTCGCGTCACGAAGGTCGACATCGTGCGCCGGGAGCTCTCGGGTTGATTCCCATGCTCGAGGCACGCGCGTACCAGGCCTCCATCGCTCACGGCTGCGCTGCGATCGCGCTCCTGATGAGCGCGTGTCAGCGCGACCCGTGGGCCGACGTGCCGGCGCCGAGCGGGGCGCGCACCGTGATCTCGGCCATCGCGCCGCGCGTCGAAGGCGCGGCGCCGCGCGTGGTGCGCAGCTTCGATCTCCTCGGCTCGGACGCTCCCGTGGCGCGGCGCTCCTTCCATACGCGGCAGGCGTTGGAGGCGGGGCCGCTCGAGCTGCGCGGAGACGCGCTGATCTGCGAGCTGACGACGCCGCTGCGCGGGCTTGCGCTCTTGGAGCTCGAGGTCGAGACGCCGGTGCGCGTGGACGGTGTGGTGCGTGTGCAGCCTCGCGCGGCGGAGGGACGAGTACTGCCGGAGCTCGAGGCGCCGATCTGGTTCGATGCGCGCCGCTCTCGAGCGGTGATCTCCCTCGCCGAGCTCGTCGGCGATGTGCCGATCCACTACCTGACGATCGGTCCGGATCTCGAAGGTCGGGCCGTGCGTCTCGTCGCGGCGCGTTGGACGGAGCTGGAAGAGGCCCCCTCAGCGCTGCGCTGGTTGCGGCGCGGCGAGCTCGTGTTGCGCGGAGTGCACGTGCCGTCGGAGGCGAGCGCGCGCTTCGATCTGCCCGCGGGCGCGCGCCGCGTGCGCTTCGCCTGGAGCCCGGATGGGGCCGCGCGCGAGGGACGCCTCGCGCTCGAGGGGCGCAGCGGTGGCCGCGTGCTCTGGCGCGAGGAGCTGCGAGCGGAGCTGGCGCAGCGCTGGAGCGAAGCTTCGCTGGAGCTGCCGCCCGAAGTGCGCGAGCTCGTGCTGCTGCGGCCGCGCGAGCCCGGCGGGTTCCTCGTCAGCGAAGCGCGGCTCTTCGATCGCCCCGCGCCGCGCGAGCGCAAAGACCTCGTCGTGATCACGGCCGATACCCTGCGCGCCGATCACTTGGGCTGCTACGGCGCGACGCAGACGAGCACGCCGGTGATCGACGCGCTCGCCAAGCGCGGCGTGCTCTTCGAGCGCCTGCACACGACGGTCAACATGACCAACCCGTCGCACGCCTCGCTGTTCACGGGCTTGCCGGCGCGCGATCACGGCGTCTACGACAACCGGACGCGCCTCGACGACGCCGCGGTGACGCTGGCCGAAGTGCTGCGCGAGCGCGACTATCTCTGCGTCGCGGCCCAGGGGGCGAAGCACCTGAGTGCGTCGTTCTCGAATCTCTCGCAGGGCTTCGATCGCGTCGGAGAGAGCCCGGACTGGGTGCGCTCGGGGGCTCGGGTGAATCGCGCGCTGGAGGAGGCGCTGCCGCTCGAGGCCGCGGAGCCGCTCTTCTTATGGGCGCACTTCTTCGATCCACACACGCCGTACGGGCCGCCGGCGCCCTTCGATCGCAAGTACTACGGCAGCGGCGATCCGGCGCAGCCGAGCGCGGAGGCGATCCCGCCGCAGTTCCTCGACGAGCTCGCGGCGCCGTTCCCGGTGCGCGATGTCGCGTTCCCGCGCGCGCAGTATCGCGCGGAGGTGGACTACCTCGATCACGAGCTCGGGCGCTTGCTCGCGCGGCTCGAGGAACGCCGGCGACCGCGGGTGCTGCTCTTCGTCGCCGACCACGGCGAGTCGCTCGGCGAGAACGGGATCTACTTCAATCACGGCGGGCTCGTGCCGCAGGTGCTGCGCGTGCCCTGCATCCTCGTCGCCGACGGACTCGAGGGCGGGCGACGCGAGGCGCGCGCGGCGTCGTTGGTCGATCTGCTGCCCACGCTCTGCGAGCTGCTCGACGTCGAGGTGCCGGGGACCGTGCGCTCGCGCTCGCTGCTGCCGTGGCTCGCGGATCCGCGGGAGGAGCGAGCGGTCTTCTTCGAGCACGCCCACGGGCTCGCCGTCGGACGGCTCGCCGGCGAGCGCTTCGAGATCCTGCACCGCGTGGCGCACCGCGACGCCGATTACCTTGCGCAGATCGAGGCCGGGACCACGGAGCTCGTGGAACTCCGCGGTCCCGGCCTCGGCGAACGCCGCATCGGCGCGTCCCTGGAGGAAGGGGCGCGAGCCGCGCTCCAGGCCTTCGAGCGAGCGGCGCAGCCCCTGCGCTCGGCGCCTGCGGAGATCGATGAAGCGGGTGCGCGTGCGCTGCGCGCTCTCGGCTACACGGCCCCCGCTGGCGTAGGATCCCCGCGATGAGCTCCGTCGTTCCTGCTGCCGGTTCGCGCATGCCGCGAGCGTCGCTCGCGTTGGGGCTCTGTCTCGCGTGGATCTGTTTCGCGTGGATGCTGTCGGCCTGCGGAGAGCGTCCGTCTTCCGCTCCGCAGAGCCGCACCTCGACGGCGGCCGCGCCCGAGCCGGCGCCCATCCTCGTGATCGGGCTCGACGGCTTCGAGTGGTCGATCGCGGCACCTTTGGTCGCCAGCGGTCGCATGCCGCATGTCGAGGCGCTGCTCGCGCGCGGCCGCGGCGGGAAGCTCCAGACCTTCGAGCCTACGATCTCGCCGGCGATCTGGACCTCGATGGCGACCTCGAAGAACCCCGACGAGCACGGGATCCACGGCTTCGTGCGCGAGGGCGCGCCAGGGGAAGCAGAGCGCCTCTACGATCGGCGCGATCGGCGCTGCAAGGCGCTGTGGTCGATCTTCTCCGACGCGGGCTACGCGGTGCGCGTGATCGGCTGGTGGGTCACCTGGCCTGCGGAGCGGGTGCACGGCGTGATGGTCGCGCAGACCAACGCGCTCGAGGACGAGAGCATCGAGGGGCGCATGTGGAAGGGGCGTCTCCGCCGCGATGTGCCGCGCCAAGTACATCCGCCCGAGCGTCAGGACGAGCTGCTCGCGATTGCCGCGCGAGCGGAGGCCGGGCTCGATGCGCTGCTGAACGAGGTCTTCGGGCCGCTCGCGATCGATCCGAGCTCCGTGGGTGGGCGGCTGTGGGAGAACTCGCGCTGGTCGCTCCTCGCCGATGAGATCTACCGCCAGGTCGCGCTGCACCTGGCGCAGAAGGACGGCCGCGCGGATCTCTCGATGATCTATTTCGGCGGCGCCGACGTGCTCGGGCATCGATTCTGGCGCTTCGCGTATCCGGAGGGGTTCCGCGACGCGCCGAGTGAGGCGGAGCGCGCGCAGCTCGGGGCGTTGCTCGAGCGCTACTACGTGCATCTCGATCGCGTGATCGGCGAGCTCGTCGCCGCATGGCCGCGAGACTCCGATGTCGTGCTCGTCTCCGATCACGGTATGCACGGCGACTTCTTCGATCGGCGCTTCGAGGGCACGCAGCCGCTGCAGCTCCTGAACTCGGGCGCGCACGCCGACGCGCCGCCGGGTGTCTTCGTCGCAGCGGGTCCGAGCTGGCAGCCGAGCGCGGTCGCGTTCGAACGCACGAGCTTCCGAGCGCGCGAGCTCGACCTCGAAGGGCGCGTACACGATCTGGCGCCGACGCTGCTCGCGCTCTACGAGATCCCGCGCGGCAAGGACATGCGCGGCTCGATCCTCTACGGCGCGCTCGCGCGCGGGAGCGAGCTCGTGGGCAAGGTGGCCGAGATCCCGTCGCACGATGCCGTGCCTTCGGCGTTCGGCGCGGAGGAAGACGCGGTGGTAGATCCGGCGGAGGCCGCGCGCTTGGAGCAGCTCCGCACCCTCGGCTACCTCGGAGGCGAGCTCGATCCGGCCGCGAAGAAGAGCGCGCCGAAGAACGGCGCGAAGAAGGACGGCGAGAAGTGAGCGCGCTTCGCGACGCGGTGATCTGGATCACCGGAGCTTCGCGGGGCATCGGCCGCGCGATCGCGCTCGACCTCGCCGCGCAGGGCGCGCGTGTGGTCTTGCTCGCGAAGAGCGAGCGCCC
This sequence comes from Planctomycetota bacterium, assembly GCA_016719295.1. Classification (GTDB taxonomy): domain Bacteria; phylum Planctomycetota; class UBA1135; order UBA1135; family JADKAF01; genus JADKAF01. Next base: position 1,124,268 of record JADKAF010000001.1, on the reverse strand, counting down.
GCATCCCAAGCTCGAGGGCACGATCGGCGAGACGGCGCGCGCCGTCGAGGCCCTCGGCGGCACGGCGCTGCCGATCAAGCTCGATGTGCGCGAGGAGCACGAGATCGAGGCCGCGCTCGCGCGCACGCTGGAGACCTTCGGCCGCCTCGACGGCTTGATCCACAACGCCGGCGCGATCCACTTGGCGCCGCTCGCGGAGACGCCGCTGCGGCGCTTCGATCTCCTGCACGAGGTGAACGCGCGCGCCGCGTTCGCCTTGAGCCAGATCTGCTTGCCGGCGCTGCAGCGCGCGCCGCGCGCGCAGATGCTCTTCCTCGCGCCGCCGATCGACCTCGCGGCGCATTGGATCGAGGGCCGCATCGCCTACACGATGTCGAAGTACGGCGTCTCGCTCCTCGTCCGCGGGCTCGCCGAGGAGCTGCGCTCCCAGCGCATCGCCGTGCATGCCCTCTGGCCCGCGCGCACGATCGCGACCGCCGCGGTGCAGATGCTCGGCGGCGAGGAGTGGATGCGCCGCTCGCGGCGCCCCGCGTTCTTCGCGGAGGCCGTGCGCGCCCTCTTCCTCCGCCCCGACCCGCTCGCCACGAGCGGCCGCTGCTACCTCGACGAAGAGGTCCTCCGCGAAGCCGGCGTCCACGACTTCCGCCGCTACGCCGTCGACCCCACCCTCGAACCCCTCCACGACCTCTACGTCGCCGACGGCCCGTCGATCACTTAGGGGTCAGACCCCTTCCTGATCGATGCCGTCGATCAGATAGGGGTCAGACCCCTCGTTGATCGATGCCGTCGATCAGGAAGGGGTCTGACCCCGATTTGATCGACGGCGGAGGAGGGTGGTGAGGTCGTCGAGGTAGGAGTAGACGACCGGGGTGGCGAGGAGGGTGAGGACGAGGGCGAGGGTCTGGCCGCCGATCACGACGACGGCGATCGCGCGGCGCTCCTCGGCGCCGGGGCCATGGCCGAGGGCCAAGGGGAGCATGCCGACCACGAAGGCGAGCGTGGTCATCAGGATCGGGCGGAGGCGATCGCGGTTCGCTTCCAGGATCGCTTCGCGGCGCTCGAGGCCGCGCGCGCGGAGCTGGATCATGTGGTCGATCTGGAGGATCGCGTTCTTCTTCACCACGCCGAAGAGGACGAGGATGCCGAGCGCGGAGAAGAGATTGAGCGTCTCGTCGGCGTACCAGAGCGAGAGCAGCGCGAAGGGCACGGTGAGCGGGATCGAGAGCAGGATCGTGAACGGGTGGACCAGGCTCTCGAACTGCGCGGCGAGGATCATGTACATGAACACGATCGAGAGCGCCACGGCGACGAGGAACTCGTCGAAGGTGCGCTCGAGCTCGCGTCCGCGCCCGTAGACCGCGGTGGTGTAGCCGACCGGCATGCCGAGCTTCTTCGACTCCGCGCGCAGCGCCTCGATGCGATCGGCGAGCGCGAAGCCGGGACCCACGGTCGCGCGGAGGCGCGCTTGGCGCTGGCGATCGAGGCGGTCGATGCGCGAGGGGCTCGGGCCCTCCTCGAGCCGCGCCAAGTTGTCGAGGCGCACGAGCGCGCCGTTTTCTCCCGGCACGAGGAGTGTCCGCAGCCCTTCCTCGTCCGTGCGGAAGGGCTCCTGCAAGCGCAGCTCGACGTCGTAGTCCTCGCCGCGCTCCGTATCGCGCCAGCGCGAGACCTCGTCGTCGCCGCCGACCATGAGGCGCAACGCGCTCGCGAGGTCGGCGCTCGCGACGCCGAGGTCGGCCGCGCGCGCGCGATCGATCAGCACGCGCAGCTCGGGCTTGTCGAGCTTCAAGGTCGTGTCGGCGTCGACGAGGCCGAGCTCGGGGGCGCGGCGGCGTAGCTCCTCGGCGTAGCCGGCCAAGGGCTCGAGCTCGGGACCGCGCACGACGAAGTCCATGTCCCAGTTGCCGCCGCCCAGATTGAACGAGCGCGGATTGCGGATCGAGATCCGCACGTCCTCGAAGCGGCGCAGCTTCGCGCGCAGCGCGTTCATCACGTCGCGTTGCGCGTAGTTGTCGCGCCAAGCGGCGAGGGGATCTCCGGCGCGGAGTCCCTCCCAGATGCGCGCCAAGGTCGGCGTGCGCTCCGCGTGCGGCGCGATGCGCACGTAGAGCTGCGCATTGTTCACTGCCGCGAGGAAGCTCCCGCCGCCGGTCGTGAGCACATGGCGCACCGCGGGATGCGCTTGGATCTCGCGCTCGATCGCGTCCGTGGCCTGGCGCATGGCGGCGAGGCTCGCCCCCTCGACCGCGCTGACGCCGATCTCGAACTCCGCTTCGTCCACGTTGCTCGGGAGATAGTCCTGGCGCACCCAGCGATAGAGCGGGATGGCGCTCCAGGCGACCCCGAGCAGGAGCAGCAGCACCAAGAAGCGGAAGCGCAGCGCGAGCCGCAGCAGCAGGAGATAGAGCGCCTCGATCAACGCGTAGAGTCCGCGCCGCGAGCGCGGTCCGGCGTGCGCGTCCTCGCGCCGGAGCCAACGCGCCGCCATCATCGGCGTCAGCGTGAACGAGACCAGCAAGCTCACGAGGATCGCGATCGCCGCGGTGATCCCGAACTGGTAGAGGAAGCGCCCCGAGATGCTCGACATGAACGAGACCGGGACGAAGATCACGACCAGGCTGAAGGTGGTCGCGAGCACCGCGAGCCCGATCTCGCGCGTCGCCTCGCGCGCGGCCTCGAAGGGGGAAAGGCCCTTCTCCTCGACGAAGCGGAAGATGTTCTCCAGCACGACGATGGCGTCGTCGATCACGACGCCGACCATCAGCACGAGCGCGAGCATGGTCACGCTGTTCAGCGTGAAGCCGAGCGCCTCCATGAACGCGAAGGTCGCGATCACCGAGGTCGGGATCGCCACCGCGGCGATCAGCGTCGCGCGCAGGTTCCGCAGGAACGCGAGCACGACGAGCGAGGCCAGGATGCTGCCGAGCACGAGGTGCAGCTCGATCTCCTCCAGCGCGGCGTGGATCGTCACGGACTGATCGCGGACGACGACGAGCTCCAGGTCGGGCGGGAGCTGCTCGCGCGCACGCTCGAGCGCGGCCTTGGCCGCGTCGATCACCGCGACGGTGTTCGCGCCCGATTGGCGGCGCACCTCGAGCACCACCGTCGCCTCTCCGTCGAGGCGCGCGTACGAGCGCTCCTCCGACTCGCCGTCGCTCGCGCGGCCCACGTCGCGGAGGCGGACGGGGACTCCGCCGCGCTCGGCCACGACCAGGTCCTCGAACTCCGCGGCCGTGCGCAAGCGGCCCAGCGTGCGCAGCGAGCGCTCTTGCAGCGCGGTCGTGATGTTGCCGCCCGGGATCTCCGCGTTCTGCCGCGCGATCGCGTCGCGCACCGCCGTGATCGGCAACCCGTAAGCGGCGAGGCGCGAGGCATCGACCTCCACGCGGATCGCGCGCTGCGCGCCGCCGACGAGCGAGATCTCGCCGACGCCCGCGCTGCGCTCGAGCTGCACCTTCACGACCTTGTCGGCGAACTCGCTGAGCTCGCGCAGCGTGCGCGGTCCCGCGAGCGCCACGCTGAGCACCGGCGTCGCGTCGTTGTCGTTCTTCGACACGACGGGAGGGCGCACGTCGCGCGGCAAGCGCCGCACCGCCGCGGCCACGCGATCGCGCACGTCCTGCGCGGCGACGTCGATGTCGCGCTCCAACCCGAAGGTCGCGATGACGATCGAGGTGCCGTTCCCGGAGACGGAGCGCAGCTCGTCGATGCCGGGCGCGGTGTTCACCGCCTCTTCCAGCACCTGCGAGACCTGCGTCTCCACTTCCTCGGGAGCCGCGCCCGGAAGCTCGGTGCGCACCATCACCGTGGGCAGGTCCACGGCGGGGAAGCGATCGACGCCGAGGCGGAAGAAGCTCGAGGTGCCGACCACGACCAGGCTCAAGATGAGCATGGTCGCGGCGATCGGCCGGCGGATGCAGATCTCGGCGAGCTTTTGCATGAGCGGCTAGCGCTCGAGCTCGAGCGGCTGCCCTTCGACCAGGTCGCCGATCTCGCGCACGAGCTCGGCATTCGCGTCCAACCCCGAGCGGATCTCGAGCTCGTCGCCGAGGCTGCGTCCGCTGCGCACGACGAGGAGCTGCGCCTTGCCGTCCCGCGAGACGGCGACCTTCTCGACGCCGGCGAAGCGCCGCACGGCGCTCGCGGGGACGAGCACGCAGGCTTCGCTGGCGAGCTCCAAGCGCGCGCGCACGAAGGCGCCGGGGCGCAGGCGATGTTCCGTGTTCGAGACCTCCGCTTCGAGGCGCAGCGTGCGGCTCGCTTCGCGGAGCCCCGGCGCCAAGCGCACGACGCGACCGGTGTGCTCGCCGCTCGCGTCCTCGGTCTCGAAGCGCACGATCTGCCCCACGGCCACGAGGGCCGACTCGCGCTCGGGGATCTCGAGCACGAGGCGCAGGGGATCGGTCTTCACCAGCTCGACCACCGGCGTTCCCGCCGTGAGGTATTGACCGGGTGCCGCGAGGCGCGCGAGCACGGAACCTCCGAAGGGTGCCACGATCGTCGTCTCGCGCAGCTCGCGCTCGGCGACGCCGAGCTCCGCGCGGCGCCGCACGAGTGTCGCGAGGCGCGTGCGCATCGTCTCCAGGGCATCCTCGTGCTTGCCGGCCGCGACCTCGGCTTGCGCGAGCGCGGGCTCGTACTCGCTGGCGCCGATCAGCCCTTGATCGAACGACGAACGCATGCGCTCGAGGTTCGCCTGGGCTTCTTGCAGCATCGCGCGCGTCTGGCGCACGAGCGAGGTCGCCTCGACATCGACCTGGTCGTCCTCGCCTTCGAGAGGCAAGCCCAGGATCGAGCGCGCTTCGCTCACTGCCGCGCGCGCCTGGGCCAAGCGGAGCTGGAACGGACCGGGATCGAGCTGCGCGAGCGTGGCCCCGGCGTCGATGCGCGTGCCGAGATCGACCGGCATCTCCTTCAGGCGCCCGGAGACGACGGCGCCCAGGGTCGAGACTTCATCGGCGCGGAGCGTGCCGTCGAGTGCCAGCATGCGCGGCAACTCGGCGCTGCGCGCGCGCACGAGGGCCACGCGGCGCGGCGGGAGCGCGGCTCGACCGCCGCGGGCGGTCGGCGGCGGATCACTGCAGCCGGGGAGCGCGGCGCAAGCGAGGAGGAAGAGGGCTCGAGGGAGGCGGAGCACGCGCAGGAGGTTACTGCGCTGCGGGAAGTGTTGCGAACGGCTCTTCGACTCAACGCCGAGAGAGCCCGAGCAGGCGCCGCAGCCCGGCGACGTCGGAGACCCTCCTCTCTGGCTTCGCCTCGGCCAAGGCGGCGCGATCGCCGAAGCCCCAGCCCACCGCGCAGGCGACGACGCCGGCGGCCCGCGCCGCGCGCACGTCCTGCGCGCCATCGCCGATCATCCACGCCTCGCGCGCCTCCGCGCCGATCCGCTCGAGCGCCAGGCGGATCGGCAGCGCCGAGGGCTTCCGCTCCGCCGCGCTGTCCCCGCCGATCAGCGCGCCGAAGGGCCGCTCGAGCTCGAGGGCGCGCAGGATGCGCCGCGAGATCTCCTCGGGCTTGTTCGTGACGACCGCCAGCGCGCGGCCATCGGCGCGCAGGTCCTCGATCAGCTCGCGGATGCCGGGGTAGAGCTGCGTCTCGACCACGGGATGCTCCTCGTAGAACTGGCGGTAGCTTCGCACCTCATCGCGCAGCTCGAGGTCGTCGAGATACGGCGTTTCCAGCACGCGCCGCACGAGCTCGGTCGCGCCGTCGCCCACGCAGGCCGCGACCGCGCGCGGCGGCAGCGGCGCGAGCCCCCGTCGTTCGCGCACGTGGTTCGCCGCGCGAGCGATGTCGGCGAGCGAGTCGATGAGCGTGCCATCGAGGTCGAAGAGCACCGCGCGCGGCGGCGCGCTCGCCGGCACGGCTTCGTTCGCTGCGCCATCGCAGCAGGGCGCGGTGTTCGTGCCGCAGTGTTCGCATTGGCCGTGGCCGTGGACCCAGAGGACTTGGCTCGGGAGGCCGCAGGCGGGACAGCGGGAAGTGGATGAGCTCGGGCGTTCCATCGCCGCAGCATGGTGGAGGAACGGCGGCGCGCGTGCCAGAGCCTCGGCGCGGCGGATCCGCGCGGTCGTGCGCGGCCTCGCGGCGGCGTAGCATCGAGGCGAGCGCGGCCAACGCCGCGCTCGAGCGCCGGAGTTTGCCTTGGCCCGCAGCGAAACCTACGTCAGCGTCGACATCGAAGCCGACGGCCCCGTGCCCGGCCTCCATTCCCTGCTCAGCATCGGCGCGGCGGCGTATCGCGCGAGCGGGCGCTTGCTCGGCACCTTCGCGGTGAACCTGGAGCCGCTGCCGGGAGCGACCGCGCATCCGCGCACGGTCGCGTGGTGGCAGGAGCAGCCGGAGGCCTGGGCGGCTTGCCGCGAAGACCTCGTCGCGCCCGAGCTCGCGATGGCGCGCTTCGCAGCGTGGGTCGCGGAGCTGCCGGGGCGAGCGATCTTCGTGGGCTATCCCGCGTCGTTCGACTTCGCCTTCGTGTCGTACTACTTCGAGCGCTTCGGCCACGGCGCGCCGTTCGGCCATGCGGCGCTCTGCGTGCAGAGCTTCGCGATGGCGCTCGGGCGTTCGAGCTTCGATCGCGCGCGGCGCATGTGCCTGCCGGAGCGCTGGCGCTCGAGTCGGCCGCATACGCATCGCGCGCTCGACGACGCGCTCGAGCAGGGGGAGATCTTCCTCGCGATGCTGGCGGAGATGCGCGGGGGGAGCGCCGAGCCGCGCTGAGCCTCGATGCCCGTAGGTCGGGCGAATCACGGCGAGGATCGAGGCGTGGGCACCGGCAGTCGGTCGGGAGCGGAGGGCGAAGTACAACCGGGTTGTACTTCCTCGCGCTACATAGCTAGCGCGATTCGGCCGGTTCCGGAGCGCCGGCCGAAGAGTTCGAGGCGCGTCGCGGACAGCGACGCTCAGCGCTGCGCGCGCCGACGCAGCTCCGCGAGCGCGTTCTCGAGAGTGCCCGGTGCGGGGGCGACGCGCAGCGGCTCCGCGCTGGGCACCTCGGGGATGTCGAGGGCCACCGGCGGGAGAACCACGGAGTGATCCGCCAGGAGCGAGCGCAGGCCAAAGCTCACGGAGGTGCGACCAGGGAGAGGAATGCCGCGCTCGAGAATCATCCCGTTCTGGACCGACTTGGCGGGAGCGATCGCCAGCACGCGGATCACATCGGCGGGATCGGCATCCTCCCAGGCAGGCGCTGTGATGCCGAAGGAGACCGAGACATCAGAAGGCACGCCGTCGAGGCCCGTGATCAGGATCCGATGCGTGCTCGCTGCGGTCAGTTGCACGACTTGCTCATTCTCGGCCCAGGTGAGGCTGGTGGGTTGCGTGCCTTCGGCGATGAGCCTCAGCTGCGTGATCTCGCGGGGCAGCCAGACGCGGAAGCGCCCGCCTGTTTCGGGCAGGGGAGACGCAGTGATGGGACTCAGCGTCGCCGACAGGAGGTAGATCGAACGCGAGATCCAGGGCTCGCCCGAGGGGCCCAGCACGCGGAGGGACCAGCGCCGAAGGGCATCGCGCAGATCGAGCGGGTTCAATCGCGGATCGTTCGGTTGTGCAGGATCACCAACGGCCACTGCCGGGACTCGGTGCATCACGGCATGGTCGAGCAGCACGTCGATGCGGTAGCTCCCGGGCTTCAGAGCTTCGGTGAGGAACGACCCGTCTGCGCTCAATCCGACGGGACTTCGGGCGTTCTTGCCGTCGTGAGGGTAGACAAGGCACCGAAGGCGCTCCGTGCCTGCAGGAAGAAGCACGCGCCCGGAGATGCGAAACGCGCGCCCCAAGGCCAAGCGGAGATCGCGCGTTCCCGGATCGACGGTGAGCGGATTGACGGCGTAGTAGCCATCGAATCGCGGGTTGATGCGCAGTGCGCGGACCCGCTCCTTCGATCGGATCTCGAACTTCCCTTCCGCGTTCGTCTGGAAGCTCTCTTCGCTCAACGCTCGCCAGTCGTCCCACGGACCGGTCTGTTTCGGTGGCCAGACGTCCCAGAGCTGGAGAGCGACGTTCGCCAGGGGCTGGCCGGCTTCATCGACCACGACGCCCGAGGCGAGCAAGGACTCTCGATCTCCTTCCGCGAGCTGCAGGTCTCCGAGGTCGAGGATCCCGGCTTCTGGGTAGGTCGGAGCCACGATGCGCAGCTCGAGGGTGCCACCGCCCTGCGCTCGTTCCGCGAGCTCGGAGCGGAACTCCAACGCGTCGGGTTGTCCGAACTCTCGAAGTTCGCTGCCGAGGAAGACCGTGAATCGCCCACCGCCATCGGTCTTCGCGGCAGTGCCCGCTCTGCTCGATTGGCGGTGCGCTGCAAGCTCGAACGCTGCGTTGGACAGCGGTGTGCCGTGCGCGTCCAACAAGCGTCCACAGAGGCGGGGCGCTTCGCGATCCAGCCGCAAGGGCACGACCATCTCCGTTCCCGCGACGGTAGGGGTTTCGATGCGCTGGATCGACTCGATCAACACGCCGCTCGGATCCTCGACCACGGCCTCCAGCACGACTCCGAGAGGAACCTGCGGGAACACGTGAGAGCCCGTCGTAGACTGCGCACTCACTCGATTCAGATAGCTCGCTCGACTCGCGCCCCGCAGGCGCAGTACGAAGTGCAACTCGCGAGCGATCGCATGGCCCGTGGCATCGTAGGCTTCGACGCGAATGCGTGCCGTGGGGGCGATCTGCAGCACGACCTTTCGATCTTCATCCTCCGCTCCAGTCACGCTGCGACGGGCGCAGGGAGCGAGCGCATCGCGGAGTCCGAAGCTCAGTTGGAAGTTCTGCGCGAAGCCTTGCGCGCGAGCGGTCTTCTCTGCGTACTCGAGGTGGCGCAAGATGTCGGCGCGGGGCACCCGGATCAGGGGCGGAGCGGGACTGGGTTCGCAGCGATACGTCGCGAAGCTCCAGGCGGTCGGATCCTCGAACCCTCGGATCAAGAGGTACACTCCGACCTCCGCGTCTCGCACCGGTGCGCCCTGGTGATCGAGCACCTCGATCACATAGTCGTCCGGAGACGCTGCTGCCGTCTCCGGCGCGTTCGCTGAGGCTGGCGTCTCTTCGCTCGCCGCCTCCGCAAGGACCTCGGAGCTGCTCCGCGTCTCGCGCGCGAGGGGCGCCTGCAGCGGGGGCGTCGCCGAAGGCGCATCCGCGTTCTCCGCGCGCAGGTCGGGCCGTGCTGCCGGCGCGTCGTTCTCGCGGAACGACAGCCAGACGAACGACGCGATCACCGCGAGCGCTGCGACGATCCACCAAGTTCCGCGGCGTTGCTTCACCTGGGCCTCCCTGACTTCGGCTCGGCGTGGTCATCGAGACGGATAGCGAGCCGCGCGGATCCTGCCCCGGCAGCGCCGCGGCAGCAAGGCGAGCGCTGGCGACGCCGCCTCGCGGCGGAGATGATGCCCCGCCCCGCCCCGTGCCTCGGCCGCGACCACGCCTCCATGAAGTCCTCCGCTCTGCGCGCCGTGTTGCCTTGCTTCCTGCTGCTGCACGCGCCCGCGGCGGCGCAGGAGATCGGGGTTCCGGAGCCCGCCACGCGCGCTCTGCCCGCCGAAGGCAGCGCCGAGCAGCGCGCCTGGAAGGCCGCACTGGAAGAGCTCGCGGCCAGCGCCTCCGATCCGGAGGCGCTGACGCGCGCGCGTTCGCACCTCGCGCGCGTCGCCTGGCGGCACCCACACGCACCCGAGGTCTTGGAGGCGCTGTTCCGCGCGAGCGGCACCGACGCCGATGCGCGTGCGCTCTGGGCGCACGCGTGGTGGGGGGCGGCGTGCGATGCGAAGGGGAAGGGGAAGGCGCCGAAGGAGCTCGCCGCGAGCGCGCTCGGCGAGGACGCGTTCCCCGAGCGCTTGGCGGCGACGCGCGCCGAAGCGCTGCGCGCGCTGGTCGCTTGGGCGCAAACGAGGAAGCCCGCGAAGGGCGTTCGCGGCGCGGCGGCGTATCTCGAGTCGCTGTGGGCTCGCGAGGTCGGGCGCGCGCTGATGGAGGAAGCTCCGGCGCTCGCCGAGACCGCGAGCGCGCTCGATCGCGCGCTCGCGCGCTTCGAGCCGCCGTGGAGCGAGGTGATCGAGGCGCTCGAGGCCGAGCTCACGCGTGCCCTCGCGGCGAAGGACCTCGCGAACGGGATCAAGGCGGCGCGGCTGCTGCGCGGGCTCTGCGCGCAGGGCGTGTTCCAGGACTTGAAGGGGCCGACGCCGCCGGATCTCTCGAAGGTCTCGCAGCGCGTCGCGAGCGCGCTCGAGCGATTGCGTGCGGAGCTGCGCGCGAAGCAGGGCGAGCCGCTCTCGGTCGATGCGCTCGATGCGATGGAACGCGAGGAGCGCGAGCGCTTCTCGGACGAGCATCGCGACTTCGCGTGGCCGGGGATCGCCGTCTCGCCGGAAGGGCTCTACCGCATCGAGACCTCGTGCGGACACGCGACGCTGCTCGGAGCCGCGGACACGGTGGAGCGCCATCATCGGCGCCTCGTCGATTGGTACGGCAAGGACCCCTTCGTCGGTCGGCCGGGGCTCGTGCGCATCGTGCCCGAGTCGTTCGGGCTCGAAGAGGAAGGGGCACCCTTCTGGTGGGCCGGCGGCTTCCAGGGCGGCGACGTGACGACGGTGAAGTTCACCTGCGGCACGATCGAAGGGCTCGGAAGAACGCTGACGCACGAGCTCACGCATCGCTTCGATGGCGCGATCTATCCGGGTCTCCCCGCGTGGATGATGGAAGGCCGCGCGGTGTGGACCGGGGGTGCCTACGGCTCGTCGTTCGACACCAGCTTCACGCCGGGCCACGCGTCCTTCGGCGGCATCGAGGCCGCGTTCATCAAAGGCTACGGCGACGCCGGGAAGCTCGAGGAGCTCGTCACCGGGAAGCTCCGCGACTACCGCGACAACTACAGCGCGGGCTATGCGCTCTGGGTCTATCTCTCCACCTGGGAGCCCGGGGCGAAGCGGCTCTTCGAGCCGAAGCTGCTTACGTTCATGACCGAGGTGCGCAAGGGCCTCGGCAATCCGAAGGGCTGGTTCGAGGCGTGCTTCTGCGATGGCGTCGACGGGCGCCCGAAGGACTTCGCGAGCTTCGCGCAGGGCTTCGCGACGTTCTTGCGCGGCTTCTACTGGCAGAGCCTCGCACCGTGGACCGAGCGCTATCAGGTGAAGATGTCGAAGCCTCCGAGCGAAGGCTACGTGTACGAGGACGAAGCGTGGAGCTGGGAACGCGAGCGCGCGGAGCCCTGGTTCGGACAAGATCAGGCGAGCTTCGCCGCGGCGCTGCTGCTCGCGCGCGGCAACGCGGATGCCGCGGCCGCCGCCTACGCCTGGGCGCGCACGGTCGATGAGTGGTCGAGCGAAGAAGCGCAGTCGCTGGCCGCGCTCTGCGAGGCGAAGAAGCTCGGCGAGGCCGCGTGGATGACGCGCGAGCTCGATCGCGCGCGCTCGCCGTGGATCGCGAGGAGCGGGCCGCGCACCTTGCCGACGGCGCTCGCGCCGCTCGCGGCTCACGTCGCCGCGCTGGAGGAAGCCGCCGCCGCGTATCGCGCGCGCTCGCTCGCGGGTGCCAGCTACGCGCTGGCGCGCCGCGCCGCGTTGCTCGCGCGCTGGTGGGGGGCGGAGCTCCCTGATCCCGCGCCGCCCGCGGCGAACGCCGCGCACGCGCTCGATCTGCCCGCGCGGCGCCTCGGCCTCCACGGCTGGGTCGAGGACGACCTCACGGGCTACGAGGAGCGCCGAGTGAAGGAGCTCTGGTACGAGACTCCCGACGCGGATCTCTTCGTCGGCCGGAAGGCCCCGCGCGAGGGCACGGGCGGCTTCGATCGCGCGTCGCATCAGCGCGACGCGTTCGTGCGCTCGCGCGAGTGGATCGCCGCGGGGCGCTACACGCTGCGCCTGAAGGTGCACTTCACGACCTCGTTCAACTCGGGCGCGATCGTGCTCGGCTACGGGCGGCGCGATCGGAACTTGCGTCTGCACTTCAGCGCGGGGGACTTCCTCTACGCCATCGGGCAGAAGGAAGAGCTCGCCGCGCTGGAGTCGGTGCACGTCTCGCTGCACGGCCTGCGCGTCCGCGATGGCCATCTCGGCGGCGCGCTCTCCTCGCGCAACGTCGACTTCGGCCGGCCCACCTCTTCCTTCGAGGTCGTGCTGTGGGTCGATGGCGCGCGCGCGCATGCGTGGGTCCACGGGCAGTACATCGGCACCTACCACACCGTCGACGGCCAGCCGATCGAAGGCCATATCGGCTTCGCGATGGGGCAGGGCGCCGTGCGCATCGAGGCGCCGACGGTGGAACGCTTGGATCTCTCCGGCGGCGCCTACGAGGAGCTCCTGGCACCCCGCGGCTTCGAGCTCGATCGCGCCGGCGCGAAGACCAGCATGGTCGAGCTCGCGAATCGCGCCGTGCGCGGCGTCCCGCTGCACGCGCGCGGCACCCTCGCGATCTTCGTGCAAGCGCCGGCAGCAGGTGAGGCGCTCGATCGACGGCAAGTGGTGGTGAGCGCGCAGCGCGCGGCGGATCGACTAAAGACCGCGATCGCGCCCTACGCGCTGCCGCAGCGGAAGATCGTGCTCTTCCCAGCCGCGCTCGACGAAGCCGGTCGCGCGGAGCTGCAAGCGAAGCTCGGCGGCGCGGAGAGCGGCTTCGAGCTCGTTCCACACGCGTGGACCGCCGATCTCCGCCTGACGCCGCAGGACGACGGCATCGGCGACGACCGACCGCCGTTCCTGCTCTTCGTCGATCCCGCGGGGGTCCTGCGCGCGATGACGCCGTTCTCCGGCGGAGTGAAGGTGCTGCCCGAGTCGGTGAAGCACTGGTGCTTCGTCTTCCGCCAGCGGCCGAGCGGATCATGAGCGCGAGCTCCTCCTCCTGGCTGCTGCGCGCGGGCGTGCTCGCGCTGCTCAGCGGCGCGGCGCTGCTGCTGCTCTTGCCCGCGCACGGCGTCTACGTCGGCGAGTCGCACAGCGCTGCGGATCCCGCGGGCACGCGTTACGCCTGTCCGATGTTCTGCGTCTTGCTCGAGGAGCGCCCGCGCGATCTCCGTTGCCCGGTCTGCTCGATGGAGCTCGAGGCCGTGGCGCCGGGGCTCGTGCTCACGCGCGGCGATCGCGAGCGCCTCGGCTTCGACGCGGTACCGCTCGAGCGCACGCCGCTCGTCTGGCGGCGCGAGCTCTACGGTGTGCTCGCCTACGACGAGCGCGCGCAGCAGCGCTTGATCGCGCACGTCGCGGGCACGGTCGAAGTGGCTCCGGCGGAGAGCGGCGGAGCGTCGCTCGCCGCCGGCGAGATCGCGCTGGAGCTCAGCTCACCGACCTTGCTCGCGGCCCAGACGGATTACCTCGTCGCGTGGCGCGCCGCCGGCGCGCGCAGCGGGAACCTCCCCGAGATCGGCAGCACGCGCGATTACTTGAACGCCGCGGTACTCCGCCTTGCCGATCTCGGCTGCGACGAGACGGAGCGCAAGGCGCTCGAAGCGCGCGGCAACGGCGATGGCCGCCTGCGGCTCCGCGCTCCGCGCGCCGGCGTCGTCGTCGCGCAGCGCGCGCGCGTCGGCGCGGCGGTGCAAGCGGGGGATGAGCTGCTCGTGATCGCCGACCCGAGCCGTCTCCGCGTCGAGCTCGAGCTCTCGGCCGAGGAACGCGCGTCGCTCGCGCGCGGCGCGCGCGCCGAAGTGCGTCTCGCCAGCGGCTCCGCGAGCGTCGCGCGGAGCGCGCGCCTCGAGTGGCTAGCACCCCAGCTCGATGCCGCGACGCAGCGCGCGACCGCGCGCCTCGACTTCGAAGCGGGCTCCGAGATCGACGGCGCCGCTTGGCTCGCGGGTCGCCGCGTCGCGGTCCTCTTCGCGCTCCCGCTCGATGCGAGCGGCAACGTGCTCTCCGCCGAGCGTGCGCCCGAGCCGGCACTCGTCCTCCCGAGCGAAGCGGTGCTGCGGCGCGGCGGCCGCGCCGTCGCCTACGCGCTGAGCAGCACCGGAGACGCTCCGCGGCTCTTGCGTGCGCTGCCCGAGGACGGCGAGATCGCCTATCGCGCGATCGAGCTCGAGCTCGGACCGGAGGCGGAGCGTGCGGGGGCGAACGACGGAGTGAACGTCGTCGTCGTGCGCGCGCTGCGCGATGTCGCGGGAGCGGCGTTCGCCGAGAGCATGGATGCGGGCGTGCTCTTCGCGCGCCGCGCGGCGTTCCTGCTCGATGCGCAGGCCGAGCGCTCGGGTGCTCCCTCGCTGCGCTCCGTGAGCGATCGGCGCTGAGGGCGGAGAAGCGATGCTCGCGCGTTCGATCACCGCGTGTCTGCGGCGCCCCGCGGCGACGCTGCTCGTCTTCGCCGTGCTCGCCTTCCTCGGCGCGCTCGCCTGGCGCGCGAAGCGCGTCGATGCGATCCCCGAGCTGGGTCCGCCTCTCGTGCTGGTCGAACTCGCGTGGGCAAACGCAGCCCCCGCGGAGATGGAAGAGCGCGTCGTGCGCCCGCTCTCCTCGCGACTCCGCGCGTTGCCCGAGGTCGCGGAAGTGCGCGGCAGCGCGGGCTTCGGCCACGGCGCGATCCATGTCGAGCTCGTAGAGCTCGCCTTCGCTCTGCCCGAGAGTTCGCGCGCGCAGCTCGAGCGCGCGCGGCAGCGCGTCGAGGAAGCGCTGCGCGCGGCCGCGAGTGCCTTGCCGCGCGACGCCGTCGCGCGGCTCGGCGCTCCGGCGACGGCGCTCGGTCAGGTCTTCGCCTACACCGTCGAAGGACCGCTCGATCTCGGAGCCCTGCGCGCGCTGCAGGACGAGGTCCTTGCCCCAACCCTCGCGCGTGTGCCGGGCGTCGCCGAGGTCGCGAGTTGCGGCGGCTTCGTCACCGAACTCGAAGTCTCTCTCGATCCGGCGCAGCTCGCCGGTACCGGTCACGACGCGAGCTCGATCGCGAGCGCGATCGCGCGCGAGCTCGAAGCTCCGGCGGGCAGTGCCGTGATCGAGCGCCACGGCCTCGAGCTGGTGGTGCGCGCGGTGGACCCCGGCCTCTCGTTGCGCCGCTTGGAGAACTTGCCGATCCCGATCGCGCGCGCCGTGAGCACACTCTCGACGCCGCGCGCGAGCGGAGGTGTACCGCGTGCGCAGCCGAGCGGCTTGGGGCTCCTGCCGAACGTGCGCATGAACGCCGGGGATACCGGGCACATGGGGGGGATGAGCTCCGCCCCGGCGCTCGACGCGGAGCCCGCGCGCGGGTCGAACACCAGCGCAAGAGATGCGGCCTCCAGCGCCTCAGACGGGAGCATGACCTTCGTGCCGCTCGCGTCTCTCGGCTCGCTGCGCTTCGCTCCGGGCTCGCGCGTCGGCGCGCTCGCCGACGCGCGCGGCGAGCAGGTCGGCGGCTTCGTCGCGCTGCGCCCCGAAGCGAATCCTAGAGCGGTGATCGCGGACGTGAAGGAAGCGCTGCGCGCGCTGAACGATCCCACCGCGAAGCTCTTGCCGGCGGGCGTCTTCTGCGCGCCGTTCTACGATCGCTCCACGCTGATCGACGAGACGATCGCGACGCTGACGAGCGCGCTGCAGCAAGAGCTCTGGATCGCGCTCGCGGTCGTTGCGCTCTTCCTGCTGCACGCGAAGGCCTCGCTGCTCGTCGCGGCCACGCTGCCGCTCGCCGTGCTGCTCGCGTTCCTCGCGATGCACCTGCTCGGGATCGACTCCAACCTGATGAGCCTGACGGGCATCGCCATCGCGATCGGCACGATGGTCGACATCGGCATCGTGATGACCGAGAGCTGCCATCGCGCGCTGGTCGAGACGCGCGGCGAGCTCGCGCCGCGAAAGGCCCTCGAGCGCGCGGCGCGCAGCGTGGCCCTCCCGTTGCTCACCGCCACCGCGACGACGGTGCTCTGCTTCCTGCCGCTGCTGCTGCTCGAGGCCGAAGAGGGCCAGCTCTTCCGTCCGCTGGTCTGGACGAAGACGCTCGCGTTGCTCGCCGCTGCGGCGAGCGGGCTCTTCCTCGTGCCGGTGCTCTGCCGGCTCTTCCTGGTCGAGAGCGAGACGCGCGACGCTCGGACGGAGGCGCGCCGCTCCGCGACGCATGCGTTGCTCGCCATCGCACTCGGGCTCTTCGCGGCGCGCCTCGAGCTCTTCCAGCTCCGACCGCTGCCGGCGTTCTTGCTGGTCGCCGGAGCGAGTGCCTTGCTCTTCGCGCGTCTCTCGAGCGAGCGCTTGGTCTCGATCGAGGCGAACCCGCTCGCGCGCGCCGTTGCGCGCCTCTACGCAGAGGTGCTCACGCGCGCGCTGGAGCGGAAGGCGCTCTTCCTCGCGCTGCCCGCGGCTCTCGTGCTGCTCGCCTTACTCGCCGGCCTCGGTGCGGCGCGCTGTCGCGCGCCGCTGCGCGCCCTTCTCGGTCCGCGCGTCGACGAGCTTGCGCTCTCGCGCTGGATGGACGCGCGCTTTCCCGGCCTCGGCACGGAGTTCCTGCCGCCGCTCGACGAGGGTGCCTTGCTCTACATGCCGTCGCTGCTGCCGGGTGCGACGCTCGCAGAGACGAGCGAGGTCCTGCGCGCGCAGAACCAGCGCTTCGCCGCGATCCCGGAGATCGCGCGCGTCGTGGGCAAGGCGGGGCGCGCCGAGAGCGCGCTCGACCCGGCGCCGGTCGGCATGATCGAGACGGTGCTCGTGCTGCGCGCGCGCGCCGATTGGCGAGCGGGGCTCACGCGCACGGCGCTGCTCGAGGAAGTGCTCGCCGCGGCGCGCCTGCCCGGCGTCTCGGGCGGACGCGGCGCCTTGCTGCAACCGATCGAGACGCGGCTCGTCATGCTGAGCTCAGGTGTCAAGACGCCGCTCGCGCTGCGCTTGCGCGGTCGGCCGCGCGACGCGCTGGGACGCGAGCTCGAGCCCGGAGCGGCCGTGGCTGTGCTTGACGCCGCAGCGCAACGCGTGCGCGCGGCGCTGCGCGGCGTGCCCGGCGTGCGCGACCCGGTCGTGGAGGCGAACGGCGGGCTCGCGGTTCAAGAGCTCGAGCTGGACCCCGCGCGCCTCGCGGCCGAAGGACTCAGCTGGAGTGCCGTCGCAGACGTGCTGCAGCAGCGCTTCGACGGCGCCTCGATCGCGCTGCAAGCCAGCAGCGGTCCTCGCACGCTGCGCGTGCGAAGCGAGGTTCGCTCTCGCCCCGCTCCGCTCGACGAGATGGCGGAGCTCGAGCTCACGGGGGGGCAAGGGCAGAGCGTCCGGCTCGCTTCGCTCGGCACGCTCGTGGAACGCGTGGGTCCCGCGATGATCGAATCGCAGGACGGAGCACTCCGCCAGCACGTCGGCTTTGCAGCGGACGGCATCGACGAAGGGCGCGCGATGGCGCGCGCGTTGGAGGCGCTCGCGGCTCTGCGCGCCTCCGAGCTCGCCGCGGGCCGCGCCGATCCGTTGCCTCCGGGCGTCGAGATCGAGCCCGCGGGGCGCTATGAAGCGCAGGCGCGCGCGACCGCGCGCCTCGCGTGGATCGTGCCGCTCTGCATCGCGCTGATCTTCGCGCTCGTGGCGCTCTGCTTCCGCTCGCTCGCGCTCTCGCTCTTCGTCTTCAGCGCGGTGCCGGTCACCTGCGCGACCGGCGTGCTCTTCGTGTGTGCTTGGCCCGCGCTGCAGGCGCTGCTCTTCAGCGCGGGGCTCTCCGCCGAGCTCGCCGCGGCTTCGCTGCATCTCAGCGTGGCCGTCGCCGTCGGCTTCGTGGCGCTCTTCGGCCTCGCGACCGACGACGGCGTGCTGATCGGCGCGCTGCTCGAGCAGCGCTTCGCCGGAAGGCGAGCCGCGAGCGTCGCCGAAGTGCGCGCTTGGGTCCTCGACGCGGGGTTGCGGCGCGTGCGCCCGTGCTTGATGACCAGCGCCACCACCATCGCGGCGCTCTTGCCGCTGCTCTGGAGCAGCGGACGCGGCAGCGAGCTCGCGCTGCCGATGGCGGTGCCGCTCGTCGGCGGCATGCTCGGCGAGCTGCTCTCGATGTTCGTGGTACCGGTGCTCTACGCGTGGCGCGCGGAGCGAGGGCTCGCGCGCGCGGAATGAGCGCGCGCTCTGGCGGCGCTACTTCCCGCGCAGGACGATCCCGTTGCCGACGGGATCGAGCAGCAGCTCGCGCGGGAGATTGAGCTCGAGGCGCTGTCCGCCGCGCTGCACCTCC
Organism: Planctomycetota bacterium; assembly: GCA_016719295.1. Taxonomy (GTDB): domain Bacteria; phylum Planctomycetota; class UBA1135; order UBA1135; family JADKAF01; genus JADKAF01. The sequence continues at coordinate 1,106,202 of JADKAF010000001.1, read as the reverse complement.
AGCGCGTAGCTCTCGCCTTCGAGGAAGTGCGGCGCGGCGAGCAGGATCGCCCAAGCGGTCTCTGGGTCCTCCAAGCTGCGACCAGCGATGCCGACCAGCACGTCGCCGGGCTGGAGGCCGAGCTGACCGGCGCGCGAGCTCGGATCGATCTTGTCGAGGGCGAGGCCGGGAGCCGCGGTCGCGCGGCTCGGCTCGGGGAAGACGAGCTCCGCGGCGCCGGGAAGCGAGAACTCGACGCGGCGCACGGAGCTCTCCTTCGGCAGCTGGACGTACGCGTCGTAGCGACCGGCAGGCAGGTTCTCGAGCTGCGCTCGCCCCTCCTCGAGAGGAACGGTGAAGGCGCTCTCTCGCCCTTCGCTCGAGCGATGGCTCAGGTACACCGTGCCCGTCGAGGCCTCCGGTCCGAGAGCGGAGAGCTGCACGCTGTAGAGGGGCGGCAGGGCGAGCTCCACGCGATTGGCCCCGGGCACGAGCTCGATCTCGCGCTGCAGCACGGAGATCGAGTTCCAGCGGTGGAAGCGCAGCTCGACGCGCACCAGGTAGCGTCCGGGGGCGAGAGGACCGAGCAGCGCTCTCCCGCCCTCGTCGAACTCGCACTGCGCGACCTGCTCGGGCTCGGCGGGCCTCTCGGGACGCGGCGGACGCTCGACGACGAGCTGCGCGCCGCGCGCCTGCGGCAGCTCTGCTTCTAGGCGCGCTCCTTCGGCGAAGCGCAGCTCGATCTTCTCGGCGCTGCTCGGGTCGTACTCGCGAGCGATCTGGCCGTGGCGCGGCGAGGTCGCACGGAGGCGCCACTTCACGGCGGGGCCGAGGCGCTCTGCGGCGTGGACGAGATGCCAGAGCACGCCGACCTCGTCCATGGGCACCACGACGACGCCCTGGTCGTCCGCGGCGTCCTCCGCTTCGCGCTGGACCCAGACCTGCAGATCGGGGATGCCGCGGCCCTCGGGATCGGCGGCGCGCAGCTCGACGATGCGATCGTCGCGCCGCTCCTCCAGCGTGAGCTCGAGCGTGTTCACGCCCGCGGCGATCTCGAGCGTCTGCAGCGCGAGCACCCGTGTCTCACCGAAGAGCACCGCGACGGTGTGCGGACCTGCTTCGAGATCGCGCGCGACGAACAGCGCCGGCGATCCGCTGCCGCTCGACTCCGCCTTTCGACCGCTCCAGCGCATCTCCTCGCGCGTCGGGGCCTGCCCGTTCTCGTGCTCCGCCACGCGCACGTGGATGCTGCGCCGCTCGGGTCCCTCCAGCGCCTTGCCCGCGACGCGCAGCTCGAGGCGCGCGAGATTGCGGAAGCGCAGCAGGAGCTCCTGCGGGGGGGCCGCGGGGTCGACCTCCAGCTGCACGGGCTCGGTGCCGAGACCGCGCGCGGGCACGTGGCTCGCGTGCAGGCGATAGGTGCCGCGGGCGAGGAAGATCGCGCCTTCTTCGCGGCGCCAGGCGCGCGGCATCGACCAGCCGTGCTGCCCCGTGGACTCCACGTGCACGAGCGCGATCTCGAGCGGCTTGCCGTCGCCTTCCTCGACGCGCAGCGGGACGCGCACGAGAGGCTTCGCGAGGAGCTGGATGTTCTGGCCGGGGGAGAGCTCGGGGAACGGGCTGCCGTCGATGCTGGTGATCTCGTAGCCCGCGCAGAAGGCCTCGAGCGTGTGCCCGATCCCCGCGCGCAGGCCGCTCAGCCGAAAGGTGCCCTCGGCATCGCTCTGCGCCGAGCGGAGATCGCGCTGGATCTCCGCGTGACGCTTCGCCGCGGCGCGCAGCGTGCGCTCGAGCGAGCGCTCCTCCGGGCGGCCGTCGTTGCGGCGCTGCAGGAACTCCTCCTCCCATCCGTTGAAGCGGAGCATCGCCGGGATCGTGCGGATCACCGCGCGCGCGACCGGCTCGCCGCTCGGCGTCGCGACGCGCCCCTCGACGGCGAAGGTCTCGCTGGGAGCCACCGGATCCGCGGCGGCCTCCTCGCGCCGGAACTCGGCGTCGAAGCTCGCTGCCAGCGCGCGAACGCGCTCCGCGCCGAGCTCGCCCGAGCTCAGCGCGGGCGCCCGCTCTTCGCGGCGCTCGAAGCGTTCGCTCGCGGAGGAGAGCCCGCTGGGAGCCGCGGCCGGCGAGGCCTCGCGCGCGAGCGCCGAGGGCGCCGACGGGTCGGCCGGCGGAGCCGCGAAGGGCGCCAGGATCGCGCCGGCGCAGAAGGCGCCGAGGAGCGCGAGGGGGACGCCGAGGAGCGCGAGCGAGCGAGCGTTCGACATGAGGAAAAAGGCGCGGCAGAGGAGGAGCTGCGGCACCGAAGGAGGAGTCGGTTCAGGGCCGGAGGCGAGGTGGCCGATATCGTCGCGGGAGCAAGGGAGCTACGGAAGAGGCGCATGCTCGATCCTTCGTTCGAGGAACTACGCGCGTCGGGCAAGCTGCCGTCGCCGCCGGGGGTCGGGCTCGAGGTCCTGCGCATCACGCGCGACGAGGAGTTCGAGCTCGCCGAGCTCGTCGGCGTGCTGCGCGCCGACCCCGCGCTCACGGGGCGCATCCTGCAGCTCGCCAACGGGGCGATGGCCGGAGGGGCCGAGTCCGCGACGACCTTGGAGCAAGCGTGCCTGCGCCTCGGGCAGCGCGCGGTGCGCAACGTGGCGCTCGGCTTCACGCTGGTCTCGAGCCTTCAATCGGGGCCTTGCCGCGCCTTCGACTACGACCGCTTCTGGGCCGAGTCGCTGGTGCGCGGTCTGGTCTGCCAGGACCTCGCGAGCCAGCTGCGCCTCGGCGATCCCGCGGAGGCCTTCGTCTGCGGCCTCCTGAGCCAGGTGGGGACGCTCGCGCTCGCCACCGTGCATCCCAAGACCTTTGCCGAGATCCTGATCGCTCACGAGCAGCGGAACTTCGCCGCGCGGCGCGAGGCCGAGTGGAAGGCCTTCGGCATCGATCACCTCGAGGTGTCCGCGGCGCTGCTGAGCGAGTGGGGCCTGCCGCGCATCTGGCAGGACGCGGTGAGGCGCATCGGCATGTCTGTCGCGAGCATGCCCGCCATCGACCTTCGCAGCCAAGGCCTGCCGGAGCTCCTGTGGGTGAGCGCGCGCTTCGGAGCGGCGTTCGGTCTGGGGCTCGATCGCCCGCTCGCGCTCGAGGAAGTGCAGCGCGTGCTCGGCAAGTTCCAGCGCTGGGACCACGAGAAGCTGCCGGAGCTCTGGGAACGCGTGCGCGACGAGTGCCGTCGCTGGGCGACGCTGCTCGAGCTGCACGTGCGCGAGGTGCCGTTCTATCTCTCGCGTCCGAACGAAGAAGAGGTCGAGGGGCCGCTCTACGTCGAGACCGCGGTGGGTGGGGGCTCCGAGCAAGCGCTGCGCAGCCACGTGCTCGTCGTCGACGACGACCCGATGTCGCTGCGCATGGTCGCGCACGCGCTCGTCCGCGAGGGCTTGCGAGTGACCACGGCGCGCCATGGCCGCGAAGCGCTGCGCCTCGCGCTGGAGGAGCCTCCGGACGTTCTCATCGCCGACTGGATGATGCCCGAGATGAGCGGCCTCGAGCTCTGCGAGGCCCTGCGCGACACGGATGTCGGGCGGAAGATGTACATCGTCCTCCTCACCTCGAAGAACGAGGAGGACCAGGTCGTGCGCGCGTTCGAGGCGGGCGTCGACGACTACGTCGTGAAGCCGTTCAAGCCGAAGCTGCTCCTCGCGCGCGTGCGCGCCGGCCAGCGAGTCGTGCGCCTCCAACGCCAGGTCGACCAGGACCAGCAGGTGATGCGTCAGCAGGTGGCCGAGCTCGGAGTGCTGGCACGCAAGCTCCGTCAAGCCTCGCTCACGGACATGCTGACGGAGCTGCCGAATCGCCGTTGGGCGATCGAGCACCTCGAGCGCGAGTGGGAGCGCGGCTGCGAGAGCCGCACGGGGATCGCAGCGATCGCCGTCGACGTCGATCACTTCAAGTCGGTGAACGATCGCTTCGGGCACGACGTCGGCGACTGCGTGCTGCGGGCGACCGCGTCCGCGCTGCGCTCGGCGCTCGGCGAGGAGGCGCAGGTCGCGCGCATGGGCGGCGAGGAATTCCTCGTGCTGCTCCCGGGGCGCGGGCTCGTGGAGGCGTGCGCCATCGGCGAGCTCCTGCGCCGCGCGGTGGCCGAGCGCACGATCGAATGCGGGGAGTTCCGCGGCAACATCACCGCCAGCTTCGGCGTCGCCTTCGAGCAGCCGGAGCCGGGGCGTCGGCCGGACGACTTGCTGAAGCTCGCCGACGAGGCGCTCTACCGCGCGAAGGCCGCGGGGCGCGATTGCGTCCAGGGCAGCGAGAGCGCGCCGCAGCGGAGCTGAGCGCAAGCGCCTCTTGGCGCACACCGCTGCCATCGCTTAGCGTGCGAGACGGACGCGGCGAGGTCCGCCGCGCGAGGAGGCCCGTCATGCAGCGCACGCTCATCGCCCTCGGATTCGTCTCGCTCTTCACCACCGTCGTCGCTCTCGTCTCCGCGAGCGAACGCCTCCAGGCCGACGCGAGCCAGCCCACGGCGAAGGCGGAGGTGATCCAGCCCGACGTCTACTCCGCTCGCGTCGATGCGCGCGACTATCTGCGCAATCCCGATGGCACCGCGCGCATCGTGTTCTCCAACACCACGTCGCAGACCGTCGACGTGACGCTCTGCGGCTCGAAGAACGCGCAGGAGGCGGCCTCGCGCTTCGGCGAGACCGGACCGTTCGAAGTCCGCGCGGGATTCGACATCGGGACCGACACGCAGCTCCTCGGTAGCGTGATGCGCAATCAGCCGTACTTCGCGCTGCACGTGCGCGTGCCGGGGGGCTCGCCGGAGAAGCCGATGCATCTCTTCCTCTGGAACGGCGATCGCGATCGCTCGGCGGATCTCGTCTGGCGCCTGCTCGTCGGGAGCGCGCGGTGAAAATCGCTCCGCGCCTGGGGTGGATCGCCCTCGCTCTGGCGGGCGCGATGCTCGCGGGCTGTCGCTCGCGCGAGGTCGCGCGCCTCGAGGCGCCGCCGGAGCGCCCGGAGGGCGAGCGCGCCGTCGCGGAGGAGCTCCCTGCGACCGCGCCGCTGCCGGGCGAGCGCTTGCCGCGCCGCGGCGACGAGATCCTCGTCTGCGGGCAGCTCTTCCACACCGGCACCAAGGTCGTGCTGTGGACCGATCCCTACGGCTATGACGCCTATCGCGTCGATCTGCGCTTCCCCGCCGAGACGGGAAAGCGCGCCGAGCCGCCGCAGGGCGCGCGCTACGCGACGCTGCGGAAGCACCTCTCCGCGGAGCAGAAGGCGCGCGTCGAAGAGCGCGGCTGGGAGCTGCTGGAGCTGCAGCAGGAAGTCCAGCAGTTCGTGATGCACTACGACGTCTGCGGGACCTCGCGGCAGTGCTTCAAGGTGCTGCACGACATCCGCGGGCTCTCGGTGCACTTCCTGTTGGATGTCGATGGCACGCTCTATCAGACCCTCGACCTGAAGGAGCGCGGCTGGCATGCCGGCGAAGCGAACGACCGCTCGATCGGCGTCGAGATCGCGCACATCGGCGCGTACGAGAGCCAGGACGCGCCCGAGTTCGCGCGCTTCTATGCGCATGACGCGCAGGGCGTGCGGCTCGTCTTCCCGCCCTCGCTGGCGAAGGGAGCGCCGGCGCCGGAGCAGCTCTTGCGGCCCGCGCGGAACGGCGAGCTGATCGCGGGCGAGATCCACGGTCGCACGCTGTACCAGTACGACTTCACCGACGCGCAGTACGAGGCGCTCGCGCATCTCGTGGCGGCGCTGCGCACGGCGTTGCCGAAGATCGAGCTCGAGGCCCCGCGCGACGCCGCCGGCCGCGTGCGCCGCGATGCGCTGAGCGCCGAAGAGCTCGCCCGCTTCTCCGGTCTGCTCGGACACTTCCACGTCACGCGCGGCAAGGCCGACCCGGGGCCGGCCTTCGACTGGGAGCGCGTGCTCGCTCGCGCGCGCGAGCTCTCTCCGCCTCAGCCCTGACGCGCGCGACGCGCGCGCAGCGAGCCCAGGAACGACCTAGCGCGCTCGGAGCGCGCGGGCTCGGCGACGAGCGCAGGTTGCAGCTGAGCGAGGGCGGCCGCGCGGTCGGACGCGCAGCGCAGCGAGCGCCGCGCGAGCGCCACGGCGAGCTCCTCGCGCTCCCCGCGCGGCAGCTCCGCGTACAACGCGAGCTCCGGCGCCAAGCCGAGATCCGCTCCGCGCAGCAGGGCGCGAGATCCCGCGGGGGCGAGCAGCTGCTCGCCGCGGCGCTGCACGAAAACGAGCACGCGCTCGCCATCGACGAGCGCTGGATCGTCGTGCAGCAGATCGATGCGCGCGCCGCGCGGGCCAGCACCTCGATGCCATTCGAGCGCGATCAGGATCGCCGGACCGTCGCTCGGCCGGGCGACCGCGGCGGTCGCGAGCAGCGAGCTCGTGATCGCGAGCTCGAAGACGCTGGTGGCACCGCGATGCTCGCAGGCTCCACTCTGGGCGCGAGCCTCCGGAGAGGCGGCGAGCACGAAGAGCAGGAGAGAGCCGCAAATGAAGAGCTGGCGCATGCTGCGAGGTCTCAGCGGAGGACGAGGCGCTCGGCGAGGAAGGCGCGCTCCAAGGCGCCGAGCTCGAGCTGGGGATCGACGAGGCGTGCGAAGTCCAGCGCGCCCGACATCAGTTCGCTCTCGTCGCCGTGGTAGCCGCGCGAGCCGCGCAGGCCCCGAGGCGGATCCTCGGGCTCGACGAGCCCGAGCGTGTGGGCGAGCTCGTGCGCGACGAGGGCGCCGACGACGTTCGTCAACGCCACGGACGCGCGCTCGAGCGCCGCGGCACGTGCGGCCTCCGCGGGCGTAGCGCTCGCCAGGGTGAAGTGCGGATCGACGAGGCGAGCGTCGAGCGGATGCGCGCCGAAGGGCGTGCCGCCGAGCTCGGGTGCGAGCGCGGAGAAGATCTGGTCGAACGCGGTCGCGCCTCGCGCACGAGCTTCCAGCGCGGCGCGTGCTTCGGCGTGGAAGAGCTCGCCGGGGAAGACGCCGAGCGCCGGTGCGAGGCGGCAGCTCTGCTCCTCGTGGGTGGCGTTGCGTCGATCGAAAGGCGCGCGGCCGAGGAGCCCGCTCGAGGCGCCCCGGAGCTGGCGACGCGGCAGCGAGGGGTCACCTCCGCCGACGCAGAGCCGCGCGGGAGTGCCGACGGGCGGAGCCTCGAGGCGCAGCTCGAGCCGCTCTCTCGGCGCGGCGCCGAGCAAGGCCCGCGCGTGCTCGAGCGCTCGCTCGGCGAGCTCCTCGGCGACCGCTGCGGAGAGCCCGAGGGGATCGCCCTCCGCGAGCAAGCCGAAGCGCAGCAGATCCTGGTGCCAATCGGACAGGCCGTCGGCGCTGCCGAGCGGCCAGCGATCCGAGGCGAAGTCGACGTGGATCACGTCGCGCCGCGCGAAGGGGCGCATCTGCGGATCGAGGCGCGCGACGCGTGCGCTGAGCTCCAGGCGCGCGACCGCGTTGCCGGCGAGATCGAAGAGATCGAGCTCGAAGCGCACGCGTCCGCGCGGCAGCTCCAGCTCGGAGCTAGGCTCGTAGCGCAGGGCTTCCGCGGGACCGGCCCAGAACGGCGGCAGCGCGCTGCGTGCCGCTCGGCGCCGCCCTTCGAAGCTCACCGGTGCGAGGATGCGCACGGTGCTGAGCTTGGGATGCAGCACCTCGTCGGAGCGCAGGGTGATCGAGAGCCCGCGACTCGCGACCAGCACCTCGCGCGCTTGCTCGGGCTCGAGGTCGAGCAGCCGCGCGTCGACGCGCGGCGCGGCGAGGTCCTCGAAGCGCCCGGCTTCGAAGCGGGACTCGAAACGCGCGAGCGCGTTGCCGTTGCGGTCGAGCACCGACTCGGCGAGGAGCTCGTGCGCCGCTCCGCCGGTCCACGAGCCGCGCGGCGTGATCACGAGCCAGCGCTCGGCCGCGAGCTCGACGTCGTGCGGAACCGCTCTGCCGCCGCTCCGCACGATGACGCGCACGAGCTCGTGCGCGCGCTCATGCAGCGGCTCATCGGCCTCGAGCAGGATCGCCGCGTTGGGCGCGGTGCTGGCGCCGTGCGACGCCACGAGGCGCAGCGTCGGTGGAGTGGTGTCGAGGAGCCCTGCGGCGGGGAGCGCGCGCGCCGGCAGCGCAGCGACCCCCTCAAAGCTCCCAGGCGCGGACGGCGCGTCCGCGGAGCGCGCCGTCGTCTTCGGCCGGGGCTCGTCCGGCGCGCAAGCGCCGAGGAGCGCCAGCGCGAAGATCCCTCCCGTTGCGAGCGCGCGACGGAGCCGCTGCGCCGCGGTGACGCCGACCTCCACGTCCATGCGATGCGATCTCCTCTTCGCTTCGCTCGCAGCTATCGACTGCGTTCGCGAGGCGCCTTGAAGAGCCGCGGCGCGGAGCACCTCGGGAGAGGCTCAGAGGTCGAGCGCGATCTCCAGCTCGACGCCGCCGGCGTGGACGCCGTCGACGACTTGCTCGCGTCGCGGAGTGGTCGGCAGCAGGAAGAGCAGCTTCAGGGAACTGAGCGAGCAGCCCACGAAGTGGAAGCGGCCGTCCTTGTCGCTGTTCGTGATCTGCGGAGGTGTCAGACCTGCGCGGTCGCTCGCATCGACACAGGTGACGCGTATCCCCGCGACGGGCTGGCCCGCGCGATCGACGAGTCGACCGCTGAGGCCTCCGCCTCGCTGCAGGCGCAATGGGCCGATCTCTCCCCCGGGGCGAAAGGGCCCGAAGGCCTCATAGCGAATGATGCCCATTCCGGCGGAAACGAGCACGCGCACCTCGGCCTCGGGAGCGAGGCCGGAGAGAACAAAGCGCCCTTGGTCGTCGGGTTGCCCCGTGGCGAGCTCGCGCTGCTCGGCATCGATCGCTGTGATCAATACACTCGACAAGCGCAGGCTTGGGAACAACTCGGAACCATCGACCGAGCCCCGAAGGACGGCACCGGGGCGCAGGCGCAGCTCGATGCCGGTCGATCCCGCGGGCGCTTGCGAGCTCTCGCTGCCGCGCAGTCCGATCGAGGTCGTGGCCTCCGCCGGGCTCGCTTCGATCGAGCAGGTGCCTTCCTCCAACCCCGCGACCTCGAAGGTCCCATCTTCGCGTGACACGACGCGGAAGCCCGGTTGACCAGCTCCGCTCACGTCGACCCTCGCGCCCGCTGCAGGGCTGCCATCGGGCAGGAGCACGATGCCGCTCAAGGTGAGGCCGAGCTCGAGCGTGATCTGGATCCCATGCGCCGCGCGGGGATCCTCGAACGAGCGCGACCAGCGACGGTAGCCCGGGCGCTGCACTTCGAGCTCGCCGGGACCTTGCGTCAACGCGCCGAAGCGGAACTCGCCCGCGCCATCCGTGCGCGCGTTCTCGATGGCTCGGGAGCGTTTGCCGTCAGGCGCACGTCGGATCCACTGAACCCTGGCTTCCGCGAGAGGGGCCTGAGCTGCGTCGCGAACGCTGCCCTCGAGCTCGATCGCGCGCAAGAGCTCGATGGAGAGCGGGGCGAACGCACCGTTCGCGGCCTCGATCGTTTGCTCGTAGCGAGCGAAGCCCTGTGCTTCGACTTGCACCCGCAAGCTCGGCGCTGCCAACGCGATCTCGAAGGCACCCCGAGCATCGGTGCGGCGCAAGATGCGCTGCTGCGAAGGGGTCACGAAGATGACGCGCGCTCCGGCGACGGGCGCGCCTTCGCCGGTCACGGTGCCGCGCAAGAGCAGACGCGACGGCAAGCGCAGCACGAGGCCGTCCGCTCCCGCCCCGGCCTCGAGCCGCTGCTCCAGAGGCACGAAGCCCTCGGTGGCGCGCAGAGGCGCCACGTTCCACGTCGCAGGAGTGTGCAAACCCTCGAAGCGGAAGCCACCCTTCTCGTCGCTGCGCGTCTCGACGCGACAGCGGAAGCCGCGCCGGTCGAGCGTCGCCACGAGCTCGTGATTCGCGGCGATCTCACCGCTCTCGTCGCGCACGACTCCGGCGAGGACTCCGGGGGCGGGGACCTTCAGCTCGAGCCTCTCCGGGGCGTCTGCCGCGGAGAGGTCGATCCAATCCCAGGCACCCTCTTCCTCGCGGTTCGCGAAGATGCTGAGGGGCGCGAGCTCTGGCTCGATGGCATGCAGGCTCGAGGACGCCACGCCGAGATGCAGCCGCTCACGGGGAATGCGCTCCAGCGCAAAGGTCCCGTCGGCATCCGTACGAGCGCGCGCGGTGATCGCGCCGCGCGGATCCGAAGCCGTGCGGAAGCGCAGCTCGGTCTGAGCGAGCGGCGCGCCGGTGGCGCCGTCGATCACGCGTCCGCGCAACGCACGCACCGCGGCGAGCTCGATCTCGATGCGGCAGGGTTTCTCCGCGCTGACCTCGTGCCGGCCCATGCTCTCGGGAGATGGCGGCCAGCTCGTGTGACCAACGGCGTGAACGAACGCGAGTTGGAGTCGACCGAGAGGCGCGCGCTCGATGACCAGCAAGCCCTCCAGGTTCGTGGTGCCGTGCACCAGCCCGCCCCCGCGGCCGCTGCCGACGAGCGCGAGGAAGTGCGCACCCGCGACCGGCGCGCGTTGCGCGTCCCGCACGAGGAGCTCGAGTCGACCGGCAGGGCTCGCGTCGAGCTCGAGTCGCGTGTCGGTGTAGAGCTGCAGCTCCACGCGCAGGGACTGCAGCGAACCTTCGGCGGGGAACGCGACGATGGTGTAGCGGCCCGGAGCGATCCCCGCCGCGCGCGCGAGGCCGTCCTCACCGGTGGTGAGGGCCGTGCTCTCGAGCCCGAGCACGCGGTCCTCGAGGTTCCGGAGCGCGGCGAGATGCTGCCCCGCGAGAGGTCGCCCTTCGCCATCGCGGTAGAGGATGGTGAGCTCGAGTCCGGCTTCGAAGCGCAGCACCAACGGCTCGACCTCCGCTCCGGCGGGAGCGGCACGCACGCCGCCGCGCTCGATCTGCGCGCCGTCGTCGCGCCAAGCGCGCACGCGCAGCGCGGTCTCCGGCAGGTCGCGCAGCACGAAGCGGCCCTGCGCATCGGTGCGCGTCGCGGCGCGACCGCGGCGCGCGGAGGCGATCTGATCCAGGATCGAGCCGATGCTGCGCACCTCGGCATCGAGCGTCGCCGCGACCTCGACACCGGGCAGCGGATCGCCGGAGGCGTTCTCGACGCGACCGGCGAGGATCCATCCGGCCGAACGCCATGCAGGTGCGGCGGCGTCGCGCTGTGTGCGGAGCAGTGGATGCGTCGACCCTCCCTCCGTCGCTTGCGCGGCGTCCGCCGCTACCGGAGCGAGCAGCGGGTCGGAGAGACCGTCGGTGCCGTCGGCGCGCGCGGAGCCGCTCTCCAGATGCGCGTCGCGCGAGGTGCCGGCATCGCCGGTGAGCCAGAGGAGCGCGGCGAGCCCCGCGAGCGCGAGCACCCCGAGGAGGACGAGCAGGGACCGACTCATGACGCGCGTTCCAGATCGTTGGTGCGGAGGGCTCCGAGCTCGTGCGGAGGAGTCGGCGTATGCTGCAGGGCGATGCGCAGCTCGACGTGCTGCTCGCGGCCCGCGCGCTGCAGCGCGCGGCGCGCTGCGGCGAGCGCCAGCTCGGGAGTGTTGTTCGTCTCGGAGAGATGCGCGAGGAAGACGAAGCGCAGGCGCTCGCCGGCCACGCGCTCGAGCAAGCGCTCGGCCTGCGCGTTCGAGAGGTGGCCCTGCATGCCGGCGATGCGCTCCTTCAGCGGGCCCGGGTACGGCCCGTGCCAGAGCATCTGCTCGTCGTGATTGAACTCGAGGTAGAGGGCGTCGCAGCCGGAGAGCTGCTCGATCACGCCCTCGTCGCTGCAGCCGAGATCGGTCGCGAAGCCGAAGCGAGCCTCCGGCGTGCGCACCACGAAGCCGACCGTCGGAATCGCGTCATGCGAGACCGCGAAGGCCTCGACGCTGAGGCTGCCGATCTCGCGCGGCTCGCCGGGGGTGAAGCTGCGCACGTCGCCCACTCCGCGGTAGAGGCCGCGCTCGGAATGCGCGCGATGCAGGAACACCGGCGCGCCCGAGACCTTGGCCGCGCGCCGCAAGCCGCGCGCGTGATCGAGGTGCAAGTGCGAGAGGAAGATGGCGTTCAGGCGCTTCGGCTCGCGCTCGGCGGCGCGGGCTCGGGCGATGAGCTCGGGACCCGGCAAGCCGGCGTCGAAGAGCAGGCGCGTTCCCTGGTGCTCGACCCAGACGGCATTGCCCTTGCTCCCGCTCGCGAGCGGTTGAACGATCACGCGGCCTCCCGGCGCGAAGTGGGCGGACAATCTAGCCGAAGCCCGCTCTGCTCTCGATTCCCCGCGCGCGCCTTCGATGGCATGCTCCGCCCGAACGCCCGCTCCCAGGTGATCGCCTTGACCCGTTCCGTCCTGCGCTTCGTCGACTCGCTGCTGCGCTGCGGCGTCGCGACGCTCTTCGGCCTCGACGCGTGGCGGCGGCTCTCGGAGCTGCTCGATCCCCGCTATCAAGTGCTCTTGCGCTACGGGGAGATGTGGAGCCGCAAGGGCCTTTCGGCCGAGGTCGCGGCGGCGGTGCCGTGGGTGCTCTTCGCCTGCGGGCTGCTGGGGCGTTGCTCTTGCTCTGGCCGCGCCGCGCCGCCTACGGCGCGCTGCTCGTGCTGCTCGCCGCCGGGCTCGAGCTCGCGTCGATCTGGGGCACGTACTGGGAGCCGCGGAGGAAGCTCGGGTTCTTCCTCGGCGCGGCGTTGGTCGCGGTCACGCAGGCGCTGCTGCGCCGCGAGCGGACCGCGCCGACGCGCGGCGCGGTCCCGTTCCGACTCTGAGAGCGTCTCGGCGCCGGAGGCGCGAGGCTCAGAGCCGGACGACGACGTCGTTCGTGAGCCAGGCCTGGATGCCGCTGGCGGACGGATGCACGACGATCGCCTGCACGTAGATGTTGCCGGAGAGGTTCGCGGGCACCGGCGCGGTGATCCCGCTGCGACCGCTGGTGGCGCTGATGGGCGGCATCGAGAGCGGCGGGATGATGCCCGAGAACTGCACCGCGAGGTCGCCGAGGATGGTCGGCGCGAAGGGGCCGACGAGCGGACCTCCGGGGATCAGCGCGGTGTCGATCAAGAGAAGCGCGGCCCACGGAAAGGTCGGGTCCGGCGGCACGTGCACGTCGATCACGGCGGAGCGAGTCGGCTGCCCGCGGGTCGCGCGCTCGTCGTCTCCGGTGAGGAATGCGCATTCGAAGTCGAACGCGTGATAGGTCGACACCGCATTGGCTTGGAACACGCGCCCGCCGATCACTCCGCCGTTGTTCGACCAGCCCGGGGAGTCGTCGATGCGGAAGACCTTGCCCGTGCCGTCGACGGCGGAGATCCAGTAGGTGTCGCTATCGCCGTTCGGCGCGTTGGCGCTGAACGCCAGGGCTTGCAGCTCGCCATCGCCGCCGACGATCGGGACGGGCGAGTGCGGCGTGCCCGTGAAGCCTCCGGCGGTGACGGCCGCGGCATCGACGAGCACGCGCGAGTTCAAGGCGAGTGAGAACGCCGGCGGGTTGCCCTGCGTGATGAGCAGTCGATCGGCGAAGATCGCCTGACCGCCCGAGCCGCCGCCGACGTAGAGGAGATGCAGCTCGCCGCCGATCGTCGCGAGGGTCGGATCGAGGAAGCCGCTCGGCGCGTTCGAGATCGCCTGATGGGGGAGGAACGGCTGGCCGAACGCCGCGCGGTAGGTGCAGCGCACCAGCACGCCGTCATCCCAAACCGCGACGGTCGCCGGGCCGAAGGTCGCGCTGTTGGAGCGACCCGCGCTCGGGTTGTACATCAAGCCGAACTCGTACGCCGTGGTGTTGAAGGCGTCGACGTCGGGGCGCGAGGTGAAGGTGTCGGTGCTCACGTCGTAGAGCCCGCACCAGATGTCGCCGCCACCCGCCTGCGGATTCGCGGGATTGGCGGAGACGGTGAGCGTCGTGTGGTAGACGCCGGGCGGCAGCGCGGGATCGGCGACGAAGTTGAGCTGCTGCAGGTTGCCGACGCCGAGCTGTGCGGGATGGAAGGTGCCGTTCGCGTTCACGTAGTCGCGCAGCAACGGATCATCGACCGCAGGCGGTCCGACGACCCCGGTCTGCGCGACGAGTGGTGCGGCGAGGCCCAAAGCGCAGAGGAGCTTCGAGGCAGAGCGATAGCGAGGCGCGCGGGCGTTCTCGATGGACATGGGGACCTCCGAAGGATGGGGCGATCGCGAGCTTCGCCGCGTGGAGGCGGGCAGCGCGCGCGTCGGCGCTCGCGATCGCCCGATGCTGCTCTCGCGGTCGCGCGGGGTCCAGGGGGACGCCGAACTATTCCGGAGCGCGACGCCCCTGGCGCGGCGGCGGGACGGGATCGAAGCCGCCGCGCGCGAAGGGCTGACAGCGCAGCAAACGCCGCAGCGCATACCAGAGGCCGCGCAGCGGGCCGTGCGTCTGCAGCGCTTCGACCGCGTAGTGCGAGCAGGACGGATGGAAGCGGCACGACGGGCCTTTGAGCGGGCTCAGCACGCGCTGGTAGAAGCGCACCAACGCGATCATGGCGCGCGTGATCACCGCCGAGCTCGCCCGGGAGGAGGGCCAGGCTTGGCTCTTCGCGCGCGTGCCGCTGCGCCGAGGAAGTCCTTGCTGAGGCGCGCGAAGGCGATGGACCCTTCGCGCTTCAGCGCGACCGCGACCCAATCCCAGCCCGGGTCGCCACCCTCGAGCTCGGAGCGACGCACGCGGAAGATCTCGCGGATGCGGCGGCGCCAGCGATTGCGCGCGACCGCGCGCTTGTCGAAGCGCCGTCCGCAGACGCACGCGAGCCGCGCATGCCCGAGCTCGTTGCGCAGCGCGACGAGCAGCACGCGCTCGCCCGCGGCCCGCTGACCGCGATCGAGGATCTCGCGGATACGCGCGCCGGCGCGCAGGCGCAGCTCCGGCGGCAGACGCAGGTCGGGCGGCGGCGGAAGGGACTCGGCGGGCGTGTCGGCGTCGCGTTGCAAGGGCTTGGATCCAAAGCTACGATCCGCCGCATTCTGCTCTCGCCCGAGCGAGCGAACCAGGAGGACGATGGACGCGGGCCTCGCGCAGTGGATCGATGGCGCGCGCCACGGCGCAGGTCGAGCGGGCACGCTCGAGCACCAGTCCATCGCGCGGCCCGCGCTGCCGAGGCTCGTGGTGCCCTGCGCGGGAGAGGAGGAATGGCAGCTCGCCTGGGACGCCGCGGAGCGCTGCTTGCGCGCGCTCGCGTTCGCTCCGCCCTCGATCCAAGCGCCATCCTTCGCGCGGCTGGCGCAGGCCCTCCGCTCGCGCGCCAGCGCCTTCGCCGAGGCGATCGCGGACGACCTCGGCTGGACGGCGATCGAGGCCGAACAGGAGGTCGACGCGGCGCTGCTCGCGTTCGACGCCGCGCTCCACGGACGCGCTCGGGAGCTCCCGAGCGCGCAGCCGCTCGAGGGCAAGCGCCCCGGGATCCTCGTCGCGGCTCCGCCCGCCGATGCACCGCTGGTGCCGATGCTGCGCGCGCTGGGCGCCTCGCTCTGGTGCGGGAACGCTCTGCTCGTCGCCGCATCGCCGTGCGCTCCGCGCTGCTCGGCGCTGCTCGTCGACGCGCTCGAGCAGAGCGCGGTCCACCCAGGGGCCGTGCAGGTGCTCTTCGGCCGGCGCACGGCGCTCGTCGCGGTGCTCGCCGAGCACGAGGACGCCGCGGTCCTGGAGACCTGGTCGCGCCTCTCGCCCGCGGAGAGCGAAGCCAGCGGGCTCGAGGCGCTCGTGCCGCACGCGCGCCGCCTCGGGGAAGATCGCTGGGCGACCGCGGCGGCCTTCGGGCCCACCTGCGATCCACCGCGCGACGCCGCGCGCTACGCGGAGGAGCTGCTCGCGCGTGGCGGGGGCGGAGCCGAGGTGCCGCGCGCGCTCTTCGTGCACGAAGAGCGCGCCTCCGAGTTCGCCGATGCGCTCGTCGCCGAGCTCGAGCGCGCGCGCGCTTCCACGGCGCGCGCGCCTCTCGTCGAGGAGGGCGCCGTGCGCAGCGCGGAGCTCTTCGTGCGACGGGCGCTGGAGGAAGGCGCGGCGATCCCCGTCGGCGGCCAGGCCGAAGCGCGAGGCGAGCGCCGCAGCTCGACTTGGTTCGAGCCCACCTTGCTGGTCAACGTGACGCGCGCGTCGCGCACCGCGCGCGCTCGCGTGCTCGCGCCGATCGCGGTGCTCTGTCGTTACGCGACCCCCTCGGAGCTGCTCGCGCGCTGCGAGCTCTCGCGCCAAGCGCAGCTCTGGGTCAGCGCCGACCTGCTGTTCGAGCTCGCGCCCCTCGGGCTCGCCGAGCTCGAGCCGCGGGAGCGCGGCCTGCGCGCTCCCGGGCTGCGCGAAGGCGAATCGCTCTGCGCGCTCCCGTCGCGAGCGATCGAACGGCGGAGCTGAGCGCGCCCTCGGCGCCGAGTCTGCGGGCTCGTCCGTCGCTGCAAGAGCTCGCGCGGCGCGCTCCCGCGCCTCATCCCCGGCGCTCCGCGGCCAACGCCGCCAGCCAGCCGGCTGCGCGTCGCGAGGCCTCGCCGTCCAATCGTCCGCGCAGAGCGGCGAGGCGCGCGCGCTGCTGCTGCAGCTCGCGTCCGGAGTCCGCGAGCCACGCGCGCGCCAGCGCGAGCGCGCGGAGCTGCTCCTCTCGATCGGCGAGGATGAACTCGGGCACGACGCCCGGCTCGAAGAGATTGGCCTGCGCGATCGACGGCGCGATGAGCAGGTGCCTCCGCAGCAAGCGCTCGCGACGCGAGCCCAGGCGATACAGCACGAGCGAGGGAACGCCCGCGAGCGCGACATCGAAGCTGCCGGTCCCGCTCTTCACGAGTGCCAGATCCACATCGCGCAGCGTCTCGCGCAGGTCGCCGATGCGGAGGATCAGCGCGAGCTCGGGCGCGTGCAGCGCGCGCAAGCGCTCGATGGTCTCGGCATGACGCGAGCTGCTCTGCAGGAGGACGAGCTCGAGCCCGGGATGCTCGCGCACGAGCTCGCGCGCGAGCTCGAGGAACGCCGGCAGCTGCGTGCGGATGTCGGAGCCGCGCGAGCCGGGCAGCAAGGCCAGGCGCTGCGCGGGACCCAGCGCGCGCTCGAACGGCGGCACCGCGGCCCAGTGCTCGACGCGCGGGTGGCCGACGTAGCGCGCGTCGATCCCGTGCGACGCGAACCACGCCGGCTCGAAGGGGAAGATCGCGGCGATGCGATCCACGGCCCGGCGGATGCGACCGAGGCGCCAAGGCGCCCAGCCCCAGACCTGCGGGCAGACGTAGTAGAAGACCGGGATGCCCGCGCGCTTCGCCAAGCGCGCGAGGACCAGGTGGTAGGCCGGCGCATCGACGAAGGCGACGAGGGCGGGGCGCTCGCGCTCGAGGCAGCGGACGAAGAGCCCGACCTCGCGCAGGATCGCGGGCAGCAGCTTCAGCACGCCGCTGAGCCCCATGGCGGCGCGCGAGGTCGTGTCGACGTGCAGCGCGACGCCGGCCGCGGCGAGCTCGGGACCGCCGAAGCCGAAGAGCTCGACGCGCGGCGCGAGACGGCGAAGCTCGCGCGCGAGCTCCGCGGCGTGGTGATCGCCGGAGGGTTCCGCCGCGCTGAGGAAGATCGCCTGGCCGTCGAGCGCTCGCAGCGCCGCGGCCTCGAGCACGGGCTCGGGCGGACGCACGCGCGCCGCGCCGCTCACCGCGGCGCGCGTCGAGCGCCTCCAGCGCTCCTGGAACGGGAGATAGAGCAGCGCGCGCAGCGGCACCGCGAGCGCGCGAACGAGCTCGCGCGCGAGCGCACCGACGACGGCCGCGCGATGGCGCAGCGCGAGCGGCTCCTCCGCTGGGGAGCTCGCCCTGCTCGGCGCGGGCGCGCTCACCGCTCCCGCGCGCTCTTCGCGCAGCGGAAGCCGAGATCGGAGCGCTGCGTGCCGCGCGCGGGTTGCGGCCAGCGATAGCGCGACGAGAGCGACTCCCGCGGATCCTCGCTCAAGAAGGAGCCGCCGCGCACGATCACGTTCCGCACCTGTCCTTCCGTCGGAGGTTTGCGCAGGACTTCGCCCGTGGGCAGCGAAGCGGTCCATTCCGAGGCGTTGCCGGCGAGGTCGAAGGCGCCGAAGCCCGAGACGTCGCCGGCGAAAGCTCCGACGCGCGCCGCGAGACCGCGGAGCTGATCGAGCGAGTTCGCTTTCCCGGGCTCGTAGCTCTCGCCCCAGGGATACTCCAGCGCGGCGGGACCGGCGGCCGCGACTTCCCACTCTTCCTCGGTGGGCAAGCGCGCATCGCGCCACTCGGCGTAGGCCATCGCGGCCACGAGGTCGACGCCGGTCACCGGATGATCCTCGAGCCCCTCGGGGATCTGCGGGAGCTGGCCGTCCTCGGTCGCGCTCCACGTGGAGGGATAGAAGGGCTCGGCCTTGCGCCGCGTCAGCGAGCCCAGGAACTCGCGGTACTGCGCGTTCGTGACCTCGAAGCGATCGAGGTAGAAGCTCTTCACGATCACCGTGCGCGCCGCAGCGGCGACCCCCGTGGTCCAGCCCTTCGCCGGACCGAGGGTGTAGCTGCCGCCGGGGACCAGCACCATGCCGTCCGGGAGCTGTCGCGCCGCGGGATGCGTGGCGACCGGACGGATCTCGCCCAGCAGCGCCTTGCGAGCGGAGAGGCGTTCCTCGCGTGCGGTGGCGTAGGCCTTCGCCGAGGCGGCGACACCTGCGAGACCGCCGTTCCAGGCGTCGATCCACGCGCCGTCCGCGGGATACAGCTTCTCGAGGGTGGCGGTGGTCGCGAGCTGCGGCTCGAGCGGGGGAACTTGGCGCTGGCCGGCGACGATGGCCTGAACGAGGCGCGGCAGGAGATCGGCCGCGGCCCGCGCTCCTACGCCGGAGCTCCCCAGCGCCTCGGACAACGCGCGTTCGAGCGCGGCACGCTCGGGACGCGCGCTGCTCGCGGCCCCGGCGAGCGCTGTGCCGAGCGCGGTCAGCGCCTCGCTCCGCGCGGGCGCCCGCAGGCGTTGCCACAGAGCCTGATGCTCGTTGTGGGCGCGCCAGAGCTCGAGGCGCGCCGAGTTCTCGCGCTCGGTAGCGGCCGCGAAGCGCGCTTGCGCCGCATCGCGCGCGGCGCCTTCCTGAGCGACGGCGGAGCTCGCCGCGCCGAGCAAGCCGAGCGAGAGGAGCAGCGCCGGCAGGGGGAAGCGCCGCGGGAAGAGCGCCGAGGGGAGCGCGGCGCGGATCGACGTGCGGGAGAGGCGTGCGGCGTGCTTCATGGCGCGAGCGCAGGATAGCGCGGCGAGCGGCGGCGTCGTAGCCCGGGCTTGGAGTCTGCTCTTCGAGTCCGCGCCGCAGGTAGCTGGCCGGGGGGGCGCGGTCACGCTCCCGCGTGCTGTGAGAGGGCCGGAAGCCGTGGTACACCTCGCCGCGATGGAATCGGTGGTAGAGCTCTCGAGCGCGCTCGACGACGAGCGCGACCTCCGTCGGCTGCGCGCCTCGCTCCACCTGCCCTACGCAGCGGTGCCGGGGCTTGCGCCCGCGTTCCGCGCGGAGCGCCTCGCGCGCGCTCTCGAGGCCGCGCGCGAGCAGGGCGGGATCGCGCTCGCGCTGCGCGACGGCGGCGGCGCGCTGCTCGGCTTGCTCCAGTTGGAGCCGCTGCCGCACGAGACCCGGCACTTCGCGCGTCGCTGCGCGCGCGTGGCGTATCTCGACGCCTTCGGCACCAGCGAAGCGGAGCGCGCCACGCGCGCCGCGGCGCTGCTCGCGAGCGCCGCGGCGCGCGCGGACGCTGCGGGCGTCGACGTCCTCTGGACGCAGCTCCGCGCGATCGACTACGCGCTGCAGCGCGCACTCGACGGCGCGGGCTTCCGCTTCGCGGATGCGCTCGTCGATTGGGTCGCGCGCGCGGAGGCGCTCGCCCTCGCCGACGCGGATGCGCCCGGCATCGTGCACGGCGCGAGCGCCGAGCTCGCGGGAGCGTGCGGCGAGCTCGCCGCCGCGGAGATGCGCTTCAACCGCTTCCGCGCGGAGCCGCGCTTCGAGCGCGCGCGCGTCGACGCGCTCTACCGCGAGCTCGGCGAGCGCTGTGCGCGCGGCGAGATCGGCGCGCACTTCCTCTGCGCGCGCGGCGCGCGCGGCGAGCTGCTCGGCTTCGCGACGCTCGATTGGTCGGCGCGGCGCGACGCGGGTGCTCCCCACGAGATGGCCGCGTTTCGCTTCCTCGTCCGCCGCAGCGAGGCGCCGCGGGGCACGGGGACCGCGCTGCTCGACGCGGGCTGCCGCTGGCTGCGCGCGCAGGGCGCCGAGCTGCTGCTCGCGCAGACGGTGCTGCAGAATGCGGGCATGTTCCGCAGCGCGCTGCGCCTCGGCTTCCGCGTCGAGGATTCGCTCTACGACCTCTTCCGCTGGCGTGCGGCGTGAGCGCGCCGCTCGAGCTCAGCGTGGTGATCCCGGTCTATCGCAGCGCGGAGACCCTGCGCGAGCTCGTCGAGCGCCTCACGACGGTGCTGGGCGCCGCGGCGGGAACGCCGCAGAGCGAGCTCGTCTTCGCGGTGGACGCCTCGCCCGACGACAGCTTGGAGCGCCTCGCGGAGCTCCAGCGGAGCGCGCGCGGCGATACAGCGTTGCGCGTGCTGGTCGGCGCGCGCAACGTCGGCCAGCACGCGGCGCTGCGCGCGGGCTTTCGCGCCGCGCGCGGTCGCGCGCTGCTCGTGCTCGACGCGGATCTGCAATACGCACCGGAGGAGGTGCCGCGCTTCCTCGAGGCCTGGCGCGGCGGCGCCGATCTCGTGGCCGGTTGGAGGCGCTCGCGCTCGGATGCTTACTTCGCGCGCGTGCTGCCCTCGGCGCTGTTCAATGCGTTCGCGCGCTGGTGGAGCGGAGTCTCGCTGCGCGATTTCGGCTGCGGCTTCTGCTTGCTCGACGCGCGGCTCGTGACCGAGCTCGAGCGCGGCGGAGCGCGGCGTCGCTTCCTGAAGCCGCTGCTCGGCGCGCTGGCGCACCGAGCGGTCGAGCTCGAGGTCGCGAGCGCGCCGCGCGCGGCGCCCTCCGCGTATGACTTGCGCGCGCTCGCGCGGCTCGCGCTCTGGTTCGCCGTGGGCTGGTCGCCGCGGCCGTTCGGTGCGCTCTCCGTGCTCGGGCTGCTGCTCGGAGCGTGCGCCGTTCTCGAGGTCGGCTCCTGCGGCACGACGCTCGCCGCGCTCGGCGCTGCGCTCTTCGCGAGCGGCGCGCTCGGCCTCGCTTGGCATCGCGCGCTGCAGCGCGAGCCCGACCCCGGGGAATGGCGGGAGCTCAGCGCCCCGTGATGCACGCGCGCAAGCCCTGGCTCTTCTTCCTCGCCGCGGCGCTGATCGGGATCGTCGGCGCGTGGAAGCCCGTCCACATGGACGATGCCGCGTTCGTGCGCGTCGCCCAGCAGATGCGCGTCGCTCCAGGCGACCCCTACGGCTTCGCGTGGAGCTACCTCGGCGAGCCGACCTCCGCGTCGGTAGGGCTCCCGCATCCGCCGCTCTGGCCCGGAGCGCTCGCGGTCGCGCTCGAGCTCGGCGGCGAGACGGCGTTCTCCTTGCATCTGCCCAGCGTCGCCGCGCTGCTCTTGCTGGCGCTCGGGCTCTGGCGTTGGCTGCCAGGCGAGGAGGATCGTCGCGCGCGCTGGCTGATCCTCTGCTCGCCGGTGCTGGTGGTGATGGGGCAGAGCTCGATGAGCGATGTCCCTGCACTGGCGCTCGGCGTGCTCGGGCTCGGGACCTGGACGAAGGCGGAGCGAGAGCAGCGCTTGCGCGGCGCGCTGGCCGCGGGGCTCTGGCTCGCGGCCGCGGGGCTCACGCGCTACGCGGCGCTCGCGTTCGCCGCGTTGCCGCTCGCCGCGCTGCTGGCGCCCGGGGACGCCGCGGCGCCTTCCTCGCCGTGGGGGCGGCGCGCGCGCGCGCTGCTCGCGGGTGGAACGCCGCTGCTCGCGGCGCTGCTCTTCCAAGCGTGGTTCGCCGCGCGCTACGGCGCCACTCACTTCGAGCTGCTCGCGAGCTACCTGCGCTTCGAGGATCTGCGCGCGCCCGAGCTCCGCGTGCTGGCGTTCCTGCCGGCCCTGGCCGTTGCGTTCCCCGTGGGCTTCGCGGTGCTCACGGCCGTGCTCGGGCGTCGCGTGGCGGGGGGCGCCTTGCTCGCGGGCGCGCTGCTCGGTGCCTGGGGGGCGCTGCGCTCGAGCGCGGCGCACGGCATCGCCTGGAATGCGCCGCACTTCGCGCTGCTCGTCCTCTGCTCGGCCGTCGGGCTCGCACTGCCGCTCGCCGCCGCTCGGGCGCGTCCGCGGCTCGAGGAGCGCGCGCTGCTGGGTGCCGTGCTGCTCGCGCTGCTGGTCGCCTCACCGGCGGGAGCCGCGCGCTATGTGCTGCCGCTCGCGGTGCTCTGCATCGTCGCGCTGCGAGCGGAGCTCGCCGCGCTGCGCGGCCCCGCGTGGCGCGCGGCCATCGCGCTGCAGCTGCTGCTCGCCGCATCGCTCGCGCTCGCCGATCTGCGCGCGGCGCGCGGGGCGCGGGAGCTCTATCGCCGTGCGTCCGCGCTCGCGGAGCGCAGCGGCGCGCAGCTCTGGGTGCGCGGCGAGCTCGGCCTGCGCTACGAGCTCGAGCGCTCCGGCGCGCGCTATCTCGACGCGACGGAACGAGGCGTCGAGGTCGGCGATCTCCTCGTGCGCTCCGAGCGCGCGACACCGGCGGATTCGCGTTTCTCCGCGCGCGTCGACGCCGCGCTGCCGGTCGCGCCGCAGTGGATCCTGGACGCGAGCGATGCCTTCCCGCTGCGCCTGCATCAGCCGTATGCGGGCGCGGGCTTCTACGGCCATCGCGCGGGGCTGCTGCCCTTCGCGTTCGCGAGAGCGCCGCACGAGCTGGTCTTCGTGCATCGCTTCGCCGAGGCTCCCGATCTCCTCGACCTGGATCGCGCCGAGCGCGTCGGCGCGAGCGAGAACTCGGCGCTGGCCGAGGACTTCGCGCGCTACGCGCGCGTGCGCCCCGCGGCTCCGCGTGCGGATCTCGAGCTCGCGCGCGCGCTGCACCTCGTCGCGCGCCGGGCGAGCGGCGGAGAGATGCGGTTGCGCTTCGAGGTCGACCTGCCGGCCGAGCCGCGCAAGCTCGGCGGACGCTGGGCCGAGCCCGCGCGCCTGCACGAGGACACCGTGCCGGGCCACGCGAGCGAAGTGGAGCTCGCGGTCCGAGCTCTCGACGGGAGCTCTCGCGCGATCTCCTTCGTCGGGCGCTCGCGCGCCCGGGCGCGCGTCGAGGATCGCCGCTGGTGGCCGCTCGAGCTCGATCTCGCCCCGCTGCGCGGCCGCCGTGTCGCGATCGAGATCGCGTGTCGAGTACCCGCCGACGAGCCCGTGGCGGACGCAGTGGCCTACGCGATCCTGGCCGATCTGGAACTCCTGCCGCAGGGCTGAGCGGAGTAGCGCTTGCGGAGGCGAGCTCTCGCTCTCTACGATCCCGACCGCGCGCCCCGCGTGCGCCTCTCCTGCCAGGACCCTCGATGCGCTCTTCTTCCGCCGCTCTGCGTCCGCTCTTCGCCTCCCTCGCGCGCTGTGCCGCAGCGCTCCTGCTGCTCGTCTCGCCGAGCTGCATCTACACGAACGTCGTGACGACGCTCGACGAGGACGTGGAGGGAACACCGGTCGCCACCAAGCGCGGGGAGGCGACCGCGCGCTCCTTCGTCTGGCTGGTCGCGGTCGGCGACGCGGGGCTGCAAGCTGCGGCGACGAACGGCGGCCTCACCAAGATGCACAGCATCGACGTGCAGTACGTGAGCGTGTTCTTCGGCCTCTACTTCTCGCGCACCACGATCGTCTACGGCGAATGAAGCGCGCGAGCTCGATCCACGCGGCAGCTCTCGCGCTGGTGCTCCTCGGCTCGGGCTGCACCATGCCGATCGGCTTGATCTACACCGATGTCGTCGAGCCGCTCGACGTGAATGTCGGCGACACGCCCGTCGACCCACGCAAGGGGCATCAGATCGGGCGCGGCGACCTCAAGCGCTTCCGCTACTACTACATGGAGGTCGGCTGGGGCGACAACGGCATCGGGACGATCGCCGCGAGCCTGGGGTGGAAGAAGGTCCACTACGCCGACAAGCACAGCGTCACCGTGCTCTGGTACTGGTGGCAGGAGTACGTCGACCTCTACGGGGAGTGATCCTCGCGCGTCGGGTTCCCTCGGGAAGCTGCTCCAGCGCCGCCCCGCGCGAGCCGAGAAGCGACCGGAGGAACTCCGTGTCGGCATCGCAGACGCGCTGGATCGCGCTCTTCACGACCTGGGCCGTCGCCGCTTGGTGCGGCGCGCTGCTGGCCGTGCCGCTCCACGAGGGCGATTTCTGGTTCCATCTCTCGGGCGGCCGCCTGCTCTGGGAGCGGGGCGAGGTGCCGCGCGTCGACGAGCTCACGCTGACGCGGGCCGGCGCGCCGTGGATCGACCTCCACTGGGGCTTCCAGCTCCTCGCCTACGGCGCCTGGTGCGCGGGCGGTCCCGTCGGGCTCGGGCTCTTCGGCTGCGCGCTGGCGGCAGCGGTGGCGCTCGCGACGGTGCTCGCGGCGCGCGAGGGACTGCGCTGGGCCGGCGTGGACGAAGAGCGCGCGCGTTTGCTCGCGCCGATCGCGGCCTTGGCCTGGGTGCCCGCATTCGCTCTGCGACCGATGCTGCGACCGGAGCTGCTGAGCTATGTGCTGCTCGCGCTGCTCCTCGCGGCGCTGACGCGCTTCGCGCGCCTGCGCTGTCGCCGCGCCGCGATCGCCGCGGTGGCTCTGCAGGTCGCGCTCGCCAACGTGCAAGGGCTCTTCGTGCTCGGCTGGCTGATCGCCTCGGGCTTGCTCGCGCCGCTCCTGCTGCAGCGCGAGCGTCGCGCGGGAGCGCTGGCGCTCGGCGCGCTGCTGCTCGCCGCTCCGCTCGCCAATCCCTATGGCGTCGAGGGCTGGCTCTTCCCGTGGGTGCTCTGGACGCGCATCGATGGCTCCGCGGGCGTGTTCGCGCGCATCGCCGAGTTCACCCCGGCGCTGCTCCGAAGCGATGCCACCGCGTGGACCTTCGGCGCGTTCGCGGCGCTCGTCGCTCTCGGCGTGCTGATCGCGCTTGCGCAGCGGCGCTCCGCGCAGTCCTTCGCGCTGCTCGCGATCGGGGGCGGAGCGCTCTTCCTCGCGTTCCAGGCGCGCCGCAACCTGAGCTTCGCCGCGCTCGCGACCGCCGCGGCGCTGGTGCCGCTGCTCGCGCTCGCGCTGCCGCGGCGCGCCGCGATCGGCGCCGCCGGCCTGCTCGCCGTGCTCGCCTCCGCGCTGGCTTTCGATGCCGCGGGGCCCGCGCGCGCGCATGGCTTCCGTTCCGTCTCGCGCAGCGGACTGGGCGTCGCGCCCGAGCAGTTCCCGCTGGTGGGGCTCGAGCGCTGGAAGCGCGCTGGCGCCGGGGCGGCGCTCTTCTGCGATCTCAACGTCGGCGCGTGCGCGAGCTTCGTGCTCGAGCGTCCAGCACTCGTCGATGCGCGTCTCGAGGTGCTCGGCCGCGCCGGGCTCGAGACCTACTTCGATCTCCTCGCCGACGTCGGCTTCTTCGAGCGCAGCTGCGAGCGCTTCGAGCTGCAGGCGGCGCTCGTCGATCTGCGCGCGGCGCATACGCGCGTGCTCGCGGCGCATCTCGCCGCTTCGACGGCGTGGCGTCCCGCGGCGCTCGACGGACCGTGGGCGTTGTTCGTGCGCGCGAGCTGGGCGGAAGGCCACGCGAGCTTCGATGAGCAGGGCCTGGGCGACCTGGCTTCGCGCCGACGGCTCGAGCGCGCGATCGCGCGCGGCGCGCTGGCCGCCGCGCGCTGAGCGGCGCGGCCGCACGCGGACGCCTCCGGACGCGCGCACTTGCGCGCGGCTCGCTCGACGCACTACGCTGCGTCCGCATGTACGGCGCACTGGACAGCCGCGGCCAGCTGCTCGCGGTGGGCTACTGCGAGATCCAGGCCGAGATCAAGCTCTTCGACCGCGCGCGCGGAGTGCTGCGTCGCACGATCGTGCTGCCGCCGGCGGGCGAGGCGGGCTGGGCCGATGTCTCGTCGCTCTGCTTCGGCGACGACCACACGCTGTGGATCGCCGACGCGCAGGCCTCCATGCTGCGGCGCGTTTCGCTCTTCGGGCAGGAGCTGCAGCGCTTCGGCGGGCCCAGCCACGCGCAGCGCCGGGGGCTGGACCGCAAGCGCGCGCTGCAGCACCCGAACGCCGTGGCACTGCGCACCGACGGCTTGCTCGTCGTCGCGTGCGGCGATCGCCCTCTCGTCCACGGCGTCCAGCTCTACGACGAGCGCGGTCGCTACGCGGGTCGGCTTTCCTCGTTCGGTGAAGAGGAGGAGTGCTTCGGCGCCCCGCGCGGGATCCGCGTGGACGAGGAGCGCATCTACGTCGCCGACACACGCAACGGCTGCGTGCAGGTCTTCTCGCGCGACGGCGCGTTCCTCTGGATGCTCTCGACGGCGACGAGCGCCGGCGAGCGCTCGCTGCCTTCGGCGGTGCTGCCGGTGCCGGGCGGAGGCCTGGTGGTGGCGCAGGTCGGCATCGACGCGGCGCTCAAGCTCTTCGATCGCGACGGCGTGTTCCTCGGCGAGCTCGCGCCGCGCGCGGAGCTCTGCGATCCCTCGGGGCTGGCCTGGGGCGAGACGGGGCAGCTCTGGGTGGTGGACGACCTCGGGCGTCGCGTGAGGAAGCTCGAGCTCGCGCAGCCGCCCGCGGGCGCCTTCTCGGCGCCGATCGAGCTCGCCGAGCCCTCCTGAGCCGAGATTCTCGGCTTCCGCGCCACGGCAAGCCGGGCGAGAGGAGCTATCGTTGACGCCTTCACCTGCCCCCTGGAGCTCCGTTCGCCCCGATGCGCTTTCGCTCGTCTCGTTTCTCGGCCGCGCTGCTCGTGGCGTTCGTGCTCGGCATCCTCGCGCTGGGCTGGGAGCTCCTGCGGGACGAAGCTCCGGTGCGCGCGAGCGAGCGTCGCGAGCTGGCGATCGCGCCCACCGCGAGAGTCGCCGAAGGGGACGCGCTGCTCGCGCCACCCGGCGCCCAGGACCAGCGCTGGGAGCGCCAAGGAGCTGACGCCGGGGTGGCCGCTTGGACGGAGCCCGCGGCGCCATCGCGCGAAGAGCTGCTCGCCGGGGCCGTGCCCGCGCTGCGCGGGCGCGTCGTGGAGCTCGGCGGGGAGCCGATTCCTCGCGCGCTCCTGCGCGTGCAGCTCGCGGGCGGCGTCGTGGAGTTCGAGGCCGATGCCGCGGGCGCCTTCGCGTTGGAGCTTCCGACCGCGGGCGCGATCGCGCTGGAGGTACGCGCGGAAGGGTTCCTGCCGGCGCGTTTCGCGGCGCTTCCCTTCGAAGGCGAGCGAGAGCTCGCGCTCGATCGCGCGCTCGCGCTGCGCGGGCGCGTGATCGACGCGAGCGCCGGCGAGCCCGTCGCCGGCGCGGAGATCACCGCGCTGCGCGTTGCCGCGGTGAGCGGCGTTCCGCGGGCGAGCGACCCGGCCTCGAGCGCCAGCTCGGGCGCCTTCGCGATCGAAGGGCTCGGACCCGGAGACTTCGAGCTGCAGGTCCGTGCCAGCGGCTACGCACCTCTGCGCCTCGAGCGCGTGGCGCTCCGCCGCGGGCAGGACGAGGAGATCTCGCTCGCGCTGCATCCCGAGCTGCAGCTGCTCGTGCGCGTCCTCGACGAAGCAGGTGCGCCGCTCTCGGCCGCCGAGATCCTGGTCCGCCAGGAAGCCGAAGGAGGCCGACCGCGCGTCGCGCGAGAGGGGACGAGCGACGCGCGTGGCGAAGCGCGCTTCGCGGGGCTCGCTGCCGGTGAGGTCCGCGTCGTAGCGCGCAGCGCGGAGCGCGCGGCGGAGAGCGCGTCGTGCACGCTCGAGGTTCCGAAGGAGGCGAGCTCCGCGGAGCTCCCGTTGGTGGAGCTGCGCCTCTCGCGCGGGATCACGGCCGTCGGCGTCGTGCGCGATCCCGAGGGCCAGCCCGTCGCCGGCGTGCCGGTCGTCGCGCTGAGCGAGAAGCGCTCGTTCCCGCGCTTCGCTGCCGTCGACGAGGAGGACCACGTCACCCGCAGCGATGCCGACGGCGCGTTCCGCATCCAAGGGCTCCGCCCCGGTGCGTGGAAGCTCTGCGCGTTCGATCTCGAGCTCGCGTACGGCGTGCGAGAGCTTCGCCTGGGGCCGGAGGCGGCGCAGCGTCCGCCGACGCCGGTCGAGATCCAGCTCTTGCCGCCCTTCGGCGTCCGCGGCCGCGTGCTCGGCTCGGCGGGGGAGCCGCTCGCCGATGTCGCGATCGAGGTCGGACCCGCAGGCGCGCGAGATGCGCTCGGGGAAGTGCGCAGCGCGCGCAGCGACGCGCAGGGGAACTTCGAGCTCGGGCCTTTCCCGCGCCTCCCGCTCGAGCTCATCGCCGAGGCCACCGGCTTCCGCGAGCAGCGCGAGCGCGTCGCGCCGCCGAAGCAGGCCGCGCTCGCAGAGCTGCGCCTCGTGCTGCGCGGTGCGTACGGCGTGCGTGGGCGCGTCGTCGATACCCTGGGCCGCGCCGTCGGGTCCGCGCGGATCGAGCTCGTGGAGGAGCTCTCGGGACGCGGCGCGCCGCGCAAGCCGAACGCCTTCCGCGGGCGCAGCGATGCGTACGGCGAGTTCTTCGTTCCCGACGTGCTGCCGGGCGCCTACGGCGTGCGCGTGCAGAGCTTCGGACACGCGCCGCTGCCGATCGATCGGGCCTTGATCGTGCTGCCCGGCGACGAAGAGGTGTCGCTCACGCTCGAGACCTTGGAGCGCGCGCCGACCGGGACGCTCGTCGGCCTCGTGCGCTCCTCGATCGACGGCGCGCCGCCTTCGAGCTATCGCGTGGAGGGGCTCGGTCTCCGCGGTGGGAGCGTGAGCTACGGCGCAGCGGGGCGCTTCCAGTGGGCGGGGATCGAAGCGGGGATGGGCGGCGTCGAGATCCAAGCTCCGCGGCATGCGCGGCTCTTCTTCCCCGCGCTGGAGATCTGGGGCGGCGGCACGCTCGATCTCGGCGTGGTGATGCTCGAGCTCGGCGCGGATCTCGTCGTCGCGACGCGTCTTCACCCAGCGGATCGCGACGAAGCGCGCAAGCTCGACGTCGAGCGCGAGCTGCGCATCCAGCTGCGCCCGGTGGAGGGACGCGCCGTCGAGCGCGGCGCGCGGACGATCGCAGCGACCGGCAAGGCCGGTGCGGGGCAGATCGAAGGGCTCGTGCCGGGGAAGTGGGAGCTGCTCGTGCGCGCCGGATCGGGTTGGGTGGGCCAGCGCACGGTGGAGCTCGTGGAAGGCGAGCAGCGGACGATCGTGGAGCTGCTCTCGCCGCGCGAGCAGGCGCGCCGACGCGAGGCCGAGCGCGCTGCCGAGCGTCGCAAGCGCGTCGAGGAGGAGCGCGCGAAGCGCGCCGCGGCCGAGGCCGCTCGGCGTGCCGCTCTGGAGGCCGCGCGCCGCGCCACAGACGATGCGCCGCGCAGGCGCTGAGGGCGAGGGCCGAGGCTGATGGTCATGCGCACGCGCACTCGCAGGCTCGCGCACGCCGTCTCGCTGGCGCTCGCCGCCGCGCCGTGCGGCGCGCAGAGCTTGCTCGACGAGGCTCGCGCCGCGGAGGAGCGCGAGAGCTCTTCCGCGCCCGAGCTCTCGACGGCGCTCGAGATCCGCGAGGGCTTCCTCGACGGAGCGCAGACAGGCACGGGCTTCGGCGAGGACTACCTGCTCGGCGTGCCGCGCGATCTGCGCGCGGGCGAGGTGCGCCCGCTGCTGCTCGCGTGGCACGGCTTCGGTGCTCCGCCGCGGCAGATCTTCCGCGACACCGACTATCCCGCGGAGTGCGCCGCGCGCGGCTGGTTCCTGCTCGCGCCGCGAGGGCTCGACGACAAGTCGTTCGGCTTTCCCCCGGCGCAGCGGAACGTGCGCGCCGTGCTGGCGCGGGTGCTGGCCGAGCAGCCCATCGATCGGCGCCGTCTCTACGCCGTGGGCTGGTCGATGGGCGCGCAGAGCGCGCTCTGCTTCGCCGCGCGTCATCGCGAGGACGAGGTCGCGCGCTTCGCCGCGGTCGCGGCGCTGCAAGGGCCGCACGATCTGCTCGATACCTACGCGCGCGAGAGCGCGCCGTTGCGCGCCTGGATGGAACGCCTCTTCGGTGCGGCGCCGGCGGCCGACGAGCGACCCTATCGACGCTCGAGCGTGCTGCGCCTCGACGCGACGCGGCTCGGCCTGGCGAGCGAGCCGAGCTACGCGCGGCAGCTCCTCGATCTGCCGCTGCTGCTCGTGCACGCGCCGGACGATCCGCTGACGTACCTGCGGGCGCAGAGCACCGCGCTCGGCGCTTGGCTGCGCGCGCGCGGCGCACCGGTCCTCGAGTGGAACGTGCGCGGTCGCTCGCCGGCGCATGACTGGCGCATCGCGCCGGCTTCCACGGTCTGCGCTTGGCTCGAGCGCCAGCAGCTCGGCCCGCTGCCGCGCATGGTGGAGCTCGTCTCCGACGGCGAGGCGAGCCGGCTCGGCGTGCGTCTCGTGCCGCGAGAAGGCGCGGCCTTCGCCACGGCGCGCGTCGCTCGCGAGGGCGGGGGCTGGAAGGTCGGCGCGCTGCGTGGCGCCGCAGAGCTCCACCTCGAGGCCGGAGCCCTCGGTGTTCCGGCGGACGGAGCGCTCGAGCTCCGCCTGCTCCGCGGCGGCGCGGCGGTGCAGCGGGTAGTCGTGCTCGGGCTCGCGAGGTCGCCCGCGGCGGTGTGGCGCGGCGGGCGCGCGTTGGAAGCTCCGCCTTGGAGCGCGGAGGAGGGCCTCTCGCTGCTCGCTCCCGGCGCCGCCGCGCGATGGCGGATCGAGCGCTGAGCGCGCTCGCGACCCCACGAGCGGGTCCGCCGTCGGCTCAGAACGGGCCTTCTCGCGCCGGCAGGCCCTCGTCGCGCAACGCCTCGAGCAGGCGGTCGCGCAGCCGTCCGGTCTCGCGCTTCTCGAGGTCGCCGGCGGCGTCGTAGCAGCGCAGGTCGAGGTTCCAGCCGTCGCCCAGCGGACGGAGCAGCAGGCGCGTCTTGCGGCCCGCCTTCTCGTGCGTGAACTCCCCGCTCAGGTCGTCGGGGTCCCAGCTCTGCTCGCGGTAGCCCTCCTTCGCGAAGTAGCTGCGCGCTCCCGCGTGGATGCGCTCGGGCGAGACGCGATCGGCGATGTAGACGGAGTGAGAGCGGTGGCAGCTCGCGAGCGCCAAGGCGAGCAGGGCGGCGCCAGCAGCGCGAGAGAGTCGGGGCATGGAGGGCTCCGGGAAGAGCGTGCATTCCAACGAGTGCCCCCTGGTTCCTCAAGGCGCGACCCGCCGCAGCTGAACCGGGGCGGGCTTTCTGCGGCTCGCGGGATTGATCGCCGCCGGCCGGCCGTTATCCTGTCGGCCCCCTTCGGCGGGGTAGCTCAGTTGGTCAGAGCACAGGATTCATAACCCTGTTGTCGCCGGTTCGATCCCGGTCCCCGCTATCACGCGCACACCGCGCTGCGTAGAGGAGGCGATGCAAGCTCTCGCCCTCCTCCTCGCCGCGCTGGGCTGCGCTCTCGCGGCGCCGCACTCGAGTTCGAGTGCGGCGCCGCGTGTCGTTGGCGCGCTTCCGCGTGTCGTTGGCGCGCTTCGCAGCGAGCCGCGCTCGGAAGTCGGTGCGCTCCCACTGCCGGCAGAGAGCGCCGCAGATGTCGAAGAGCGGCCCGTCCCAGCCGCCGCTCTCGCCGAGCCGGCGCTGCGCTTCGATCGCTATCACGCGACCGGCGAGATCGCTCGCGCCTTCGCCGCTCTGGAAGCGCGCCATCCGCGCTGGTTTCGCGCCGGCGCGCTCGGGTTCAGCGCGGAGGGTCGCGCGCTGCCGTTCCTGGAGGTGCGAGACTTCGCGACGGGATCCGAGATGGCGAGCACGGCGCTCTGGATCGACGGCGCGATCCACGGCGGCGAGCTCGAGAGCGCCGAAGTCGTGCTGCGCGTGGCCGAAGAGCTGCGTGCGTGCATCGCACGCGGCGAGGCGCCGCGTTTCCTGCGCCGCACGGCGCTCTATCTCGCGCCGGTGCTGAATCCCGATGGTCGCGAGCGCGCGCTCGCCGCGCCGCCGCGTCCCGGGCGGAACAACGGTGCTCCCGACGGCGGGGTCGATCTCAATCGCGACTTCCCCGCGCGCTGGAGCGCCGCGAAGGCCCGCGAGGTGGAGGAAGCGCAGCCCGAGAGCGCGGCGGTGATGAGCTTCTGGCGCGCCCATCCCGAGATCGCCCTCGCGGTGAGCTTTCACACGTCGGTGCGCGCGTTCCTGCAGCCGCCGCTGCCGATGTCGCGCGAGCTGCGCGCGCGTTACGACGAGCTCGCGGAGCTCTACCAGGAGCGTCTCGGGCTCCCGCGTCTCGCGGTGCCGAGCCACGCGCGCGGTACGACGATGGACTGGTTCTTCGCGGCGCGGGGCACGATCGCGTTCACGCTGGAGATCGAGGGCGCGCATGCGCCCGATGCGCCGCTCGAGGAGCGCTCGCCGGGGCGCACGCGGGAGCTCCTGGAGGAAGGCGGGCTCGAGAGGCTCGCGAGCGCGCATGCGGAGCTGCTGCTCGAGCTCGCTGGCGAGCTCGAGCGACGAGGGGTAGCCGCCGCGAGGCAACGCTGAAGGCGGCGCTCTCTGGTCGCGCGCGGGAGTCGAAGGCGCCGCTCGGACCGGTGACAGTCGCGCATCGCGCGGAGCGCGCGCGCTGGTTTTCTTGCGCTACAAAAAAAGCCCGCACGAGGTCGTGCGGGCTTGCGTGAGGTGGCACCCGGATTTGAACCGGGGAATAACGGATTTGCAATCCGTCGCCTTACCGCTTGGCTATGCCACCGATCCTCGTGCGCGCGGCCACCGCGGTGGCTTCACGTACGAAGGGCGGGCAGGTTACCATCGCGTCCTCCTGCGTCAATGGCGCGCGCCGAGGTCGCCGCGATGCTGCTTCGCTTCTCGCCTTGCGCGCTCTCGGCGCTGCTGCTCCTCGGCCTCTCACGCGAGCGCGCATCGCTGGCCGTCGCGCTCTTCGCTCTGAGCGCTCTGGTGCCGCTCTGCGCGCTCGCCGCGCGCGAGGGCTCCGCGTGGCGCGCGGTGGCGCTCGCGCTCGGCGCGGGGCTGCTGCCCATCGCCGTCGCGGCGGCCTGCTGGGGGGGCTTTTCGAGTGGCAATCCCCCCGAGACACACCTAGGATCCGTCGCCTTTCTCGGCGTCGGGCTCGCTGCGCTGCCCTTGGGGCTCGTCGAGCTCGGCGGCGCGTTGGGCGTGCGGCGCTCCGCGCTCGTCGCGGGGTTCCTCCTGCTCTGGTCGGCCCTCGTCGCTTCGCCCTTCTTCCTGCCGTCGTACCTCGGCGAGCAGCTCGGATGGGCGCGCGAAGCCGAGGTCGCCGCCTGGATCGCGAGCGTTCATCCGTTCGCGGCAGCCTGCGACGCCGCGGGCGGCCTGGACGGCTTCCGCGATCCCGCGCTCTACGACCGCGCGGAGATCGGCGCGCGACACGCCTATCGCTATCCGAGTAGCGCGTCCTACGCGGCGCTCCTCTGGGGGTTGGCCGCGCTGGGAGCCACGGCGCGTTTCGTGCGCAGCTCTGCGCGCGCGGAGCGCTCCTCCACCCCATGAGCGCCATGAATCGACGTCGTCTGCACTGCTCCTTCCCGCAGCGTTTGATCAAGGAGCCTCTGCTCTACAACCTCGGCCGCAACTTCTCCGTCGTCCCGAACATCCGCAAGGCCGAGGTCGATGCGGAGCTCGCCGTGATGGTGCTTGAGCTCGAGGGGAACCCGCAGGACCTCGACGCCGCCGTGAAGTGGCTGCGAGAGAAGGGCGCGAACGTCGAGATCCTCGACGGCTCGGAGGAAGGGGCGTGAGCGCCGTCGCGCTCCGGCTCCTCGGCGCGCGCCTGCCGCTGACGCTCGCCGCGGCGTTCTGGCTGGGCTTCGCGCCGCTCACCTGGGCGCGACCCGACGAGCAAGTGCAGCGCCGCGCCGCGCGCGGCGCGCAAGCGATGGTCGTTTCCGAGCATCCGCTCGCGACGCACGCCGGGCTCGAGCTCCTGCGTTCGGGCGGCAACGCGGTCGACGCCGCGTGCGCGACCGCGCTCGCCTTGGCGGTGGTCTATCCGGTCGCGGGGAACTTGGGCGGCGGCGGCTTCCTGCTCCACCGTGGCGCCGACGGCGCGACCGCCGCGCTCGACTTCCGCGAGACCGCACCGCAGCGCGCGACGCGCGACATGTTCCTCGGCGCCGATGGCCAAGTCGATCGCGTGCGCGCAACGCGCGGCCATCTCGCGGCCGGGATTCCCGGCTCCGTCGCGGGGCTCTGCGAAGCGCATGCGCGCCTCGGCAAGCGACCGTGGAAGGAGATCGTGGCGCCTGCTCTGCGCCTCGCTCGCGACGGCTTCGCGGTCGATGCGCTGCT
Source organism: Planctomycetota bacterium (assembly GCA_016719295.1). GTDB lineage: Bacteria > Planctomycetota > UBA1135 > UBA1135 > JADKAF01 > JADKAF01. The sequence continues at coordinate 1,071,942 of JADKAF010000001.1, read as the reverse complement.
CGCCGAAGACTGCGTCGAGCACGCCCGCAGCTTCGCGCTGTATCCCGCCTCCGCGGCGCTCTTTCTTCCCGAGGGGCAGCCGCTCGCGCCGGGGGCGCTGTTGCGGCAGCCCGAGCTCGCGCGCTCCCTGCAGGCGATCGCCGAGCGAGGTCGCGACGGCTTCTACCGCGGGGAGGTCGCGGCGGCGATCGTGCGCGAGATGGAACGCGGCGGGGGACTCCTCACCGCGGCCGACCTCGAAGGCTATCGCGCGCTCTGGCGCGAGCCGCTGATGCGGCGCTATCGAGGCCACGAGATCTGGTCGATGCCGCCGCCTTCGAGCGGTGGGCCGCTGCTGCTGCAGATGCTCGGCGTGCTCGAGAAGTTCGATCTGCGCGAAGCGGGCGCCGGCTCGGCGCGGCACCTGCATCTGCTCGCGGAGGCCATGAGCCGCGCTTACGCCGACCGAGCCGAGCATCTCGGCGATCCGGACTTCTACCCGGTGCCGACCGCGTGGCTCTTCTCCGATGCGCGCGTGAACGAGATCGCGCTGCAGATCGATCCCACGCGCGCGACGGCGGTCGCCGGCGCCGGCACACCACCGCGCAAGGAGTCGCCGCAGACGACGCACCTCTCCGTGCTCGCCCCAGATGGCAGCGCGGTGAGCTTGACCACCACGATCAACACGGGCTACGGCTCGAAGGTCGTCGTCGCGGGCGCGGGCTTCCTGCTCAACAACGAGATGGACGACTTCTCCGCGGCGCCTGGTCAGCCGAATGCCTACGGGCTGCTCGGCGCGGAGGCAAACGCGATCGTGCCGCTTAAGCGCATGCTCTCGTCGATGACGCCGACGATCGTCGTGCGCGACGGCGCGGTGCGCCTAGTCGTCGGCACGCCGGGGGGCGGTCGCATCATCACCAGCGTGCTGCAGGTCGTGGTGAACGTGATCGACTTCGAGCTCGAGCTCTCCTCGGCCGTCGATGCGCCGCGCGTGCATCACCAATGGCGGCCCAATCGGCTGGAGCTCGAGCGCCACGGCTTCGGCTTCGCGCCGGAGGTGCGCCGCTCCCTGGAGCAGAAAGGACATCGCCTGCACGAGCAGGAGGACTTCTGCTCGGTGCAGGCGATCTTGCGTCACGCCGACGGGCGCCTCGAGGGCTTCGGCGATCAGCGCCGCATGGGCTTCGCCAGCGGCTACTGAGCGCGCGCTCGCGCGACGCTACGAGTCGTCGCGCGACCCGCGGCCATTCTTGTCGACGAAGCTGTTCCAGCCTTCGCTGGTGTCGAGCTTCTTCTCGGTCCAGAGCTCGCTCCAGCGCGCGAGGTGCGCGAGGCACGCATTCTGCGCGCGGATCAGCTCGTCGAGGATCTTCACGGCCTCGGTCTCGGGATCGAAGCCCGCGACCGCGACGCGCATCGAGCCCATGCGCTTCGTCTCGTCCGCGCTGAACTCGTAGCCCGAGAGCGCGCTCAGCGTGGTCGAGTAGCGGTAGAAGGTGTCGACCGCGCTCTCGAGGGTCTCGCGAGCCTCGACCGTCACCTGCGGCGTGAAGCTGTCGCGCGCGATGGTCACGAGCTGCGCGTGGATGGCACCGAACGCGGCGCGCGGCTCCTTGCCGAGGTCCGCGTTGGCCTCTTCCTGATCCCACTTCGAGAGGGGGATCGGGCTGTTCAGCTTCTCGACCCAAGTGGCGACCTTCTCGCTCGCCTTCGGCCCTTCGACGGGCTTCAAGCCATCGCGCGTCGCCGCGTCGAACTTGCGCTTCGCGGTCGGCTTCTCCGGCTCCTTCGGCGTCTCCTCGAGCTTCGCGGAGGCTTCCTTCGCGGCGCCCGCATCGACGGCCGGAGCCTCGATCGGCGCGCTCTCGGCGACCGGCGCGGGCTTCGAGCTCTCTTCCACCGCGGCAATCACCGGCGGCGGCGGAATCTGCGGCTCTTCCTTCTTGCCGAGCGCCAGGATCGCGCCGACGGCTCCGCCGGCGAGAACCACGGCGCCGACCGTGGCGAACAACAGGCCGTTCGAGGACTTCTTCTCGGCGCCGCGGCGACGCTCGCCGCGCTCGTCGTCCTCGTGGTCGCGGCCCTTCTTGCGGGCCGGCTCCGCGCCGCGCGACGCGCCCTTCGCAGGTGCCTTCGCAGCGGCGGGGGCCTTCGATGCGGCGGCGTGAGCCGCGGCCTTCACGACGGCCTTGCGCGCCGGAGCGGCGTCTTCGTCGCGGAGCTCTTCGGGCTCGTCGCTCTCCGCGCGCTTCCGCGCGAGGATCTTCTCCAGGGTGGAGCCGCTCTTCTCCGCGGCGGCCGGCTTCGACTCCGGCTTCGGTCGCAGGGCCGGCTTCGCCTCGACCTTCGCCGCGGGGGGCGCCTCGGCCTCGGCGCGCTTCTTCGCGAGGATCTTCTCCAGCGCGGAGCCGCCTTCGCCCTTCGCGGCAGCCGGGGCCGGAGCAGGCTTCTTGTCGGCCGCCTTCTCGGGCGCAGGCTTCGAGGCCAGCGGAGCGGGAGCCTCGCCTTCGGCGCGCTTCTTCGCCAGGATCGCCTCGAGCGCCGACTTCGGCGCGGCAGAGTCCTTGGGCGCCGCGGGCTGAGCCAGCTCGAGCTTCTTCAGCACGGGTGCGCTCGCGGCCGTGGGCTTCGCTTCCGGCTTCGGCGCGGGCTTCGCTTCGGCGGCCGGCGCGGGAGCGGGCGTCGCCTTCGGAGCCGGAGCGGCCTTGGATTCCGCCTTCGGAGCGGCAGCGGGCTTGGCGACGTTCTTCGGCGCCGTGCTCTTCGGCGCGGCTTCGGCCTTCGGGGCAGGCTTCGCTTCGGGCTTGGGAGCGGGCTTCGCAGGCGCCGCTTCTGGCTTCACTTCAGCCTTGGGCTCGACCGGCGTGGGAGCCGCGCTCTTCGCTTCCTCCTTCTCGCGCTTCGGCGCCTCGGCGGGCTTCTTCGATCCGATGCCGAAGAGCCCCCGCTTCGCCGGCGCCTCGGCCTCCGGCCTCCGCGAGCGCGCGCGAGACACGGGAGCAGGAGCCACCGCCGGAGCGCTCGGCGCGGAGGCCGAAGTCGCCGCCGGAGCGCTTGGCGCGGGAGCCGGAGGCGCCACCGGAGCGCTCGGCGCGGGAGCCGCAGGCGCCGCCGGAGCGTTGGTGATCGTCGCGGCCGGTGCCGGAGCGGGCGCCGGAGCCGGAGCGGAGGTCGCGACCGGCACGGGAGCCGGCGCCGGCGGCACGCTCGCCACGGGCGTGCGGACCGGCGCCGTCGCGGCTGCCGCCGGGGCGGGTGCCGTCGGCGCTGGCGGAGCGTCGAGCTCCACGACTTGCGCCGAGACTTCCACGGTGCCGCCGCACGCGCGGCAGCGGGCCTTCGACGCCGGGTAATCGGCGGGCATGCGGTAGCTCGCCTGGCAGGACGAGCAGGTACCGGGGCGGATCTTCATGAGAGTCGAGGGGGGACTGCTGCGGGAACGCCGCGCACGGGGACCGGCGCGTGCGAGAGCGAGTGGGGTTGCGGCCAAGATTACCCCGCGCCAAGCGCGGAGGAAGGAACGATCTCGCCGAGAGCGGCGAGGGCCGCTAGCGGTTGCGCGGCCGGCGCAGGGTCGTCGGCTCGCCTTGCGGGATCACGTTCTGGTTCTCGTGCCACCACCCGAACCAGAACATCGCCACCTTGTTGATGTCCTTGCGCATGCGGTCGGCCTCGTCCGCCGCGTACTCCATGCGGCTGAAGCCGACCTTCGAGTCGTACTCCTGCTGGTAGACCTCTTCGCGCATCTTCATGAGGAGCTGGGTTACCTTCTGCAGCTTGTCGAGCTCCTGATCGTCGAGCAGATCGCTGCTCTTCGCTTCCTCGACGGCCTGCTTGTAGATGCGGGCGAGCTGCGTGAGCGCGGCGGGCATCGCGTCCCGTTTCAGCAGGAGGAGCTCGTCGCGCGCCGCGGCCCAGCCGGTCGTCTGAGCCGGATCGAGCATGGTCGCCATGAGCTGCTCGATCTTGGCGCGCGTCTCGGCGCTGGTCGTCTCGAGATAGGCGACCGGCGCGGGCTTCGCCGCGAGACCGACGGTACCGTCCTCGAGGCGTACGCGTCGCGGGCCGCCTTCGAGCTGGTCCTCGATGTCGCCGGTGAGGTCGACCTTCTGGCCGCCGCCGGGCGCATTGGCGAGGAACTTCTGGTACTCGGAGCTCGCGGGGTTGGGCGCGTAGAAGCGCTTCTCGCCCTTCAGCAGGATGCAGAGGTCCGCGACGCTCCATTCCTCGCCGGTTCGATACAAGGACACGAAGATCGGAGTCCTGAGGTTGGCCTTCTGCTGCGAGCCTTCGGCAGGTCGCATCTTGAACAGGATCTCCAAGCGGCGATAGCGCTGCGTGACGTCGGGTTCTCCCGAATCGAGGAACTTGGCCTCGGGGCGGAAGGAGTCGAGCACCATCGTGTCGAGGCGCCAGCTCTTGAGCGAGCTCTCGCTCGGGATGAGCCGCTTCACCAAGCCGTCCTTGTACTCCTGCTGCCGCTCGGCGCTCAGCGTCGCCCAGGCTTCGTACGCCTTGCCCTCGGCTTCGAGCCGACGGGCCTCGTTCTCGTGGAACTGAGGGAACTCGAGGAGCGCGCGCACCCCGCCGGTGTCCTTCGCGGAGAGCTTCTCGAGGAAGCTCTGCGCGACGGGCACCGCGGCGGACTCGATGCTCGCGCGGATCTCCGCGAACGGATCCTGCTCCACCGGCGGAGGCGCGGGACGCTGGATGCGCGCCGTCTCCTCGGGCTCCGGCGGCTTCGATTTACCGCCGCGCGTCAGGAAGATCAGGATCAGGATGAGGAGCACCGCTCCTCCTCCGATCAGGATCGGGAGCGCCTGGTTCGTCTGCTTCTCGACGGGATGCTTGGCGTTGGGCTTCTTCTCGCCGCGGCGAGGGGAGGGAGAAGGCTCGCCCCGTCGCGGGGTGCTCGTGCGTCCGGCCACGTGGGTACGGTGCTCCTGTAGAAGCGCAGCGACGCCGAGGGAACGGCGGCGCCGGCAGAGGGAGAAAGTGGGAGCGCGAGAGGAAGGCGTGCGGCGTGGGGGGCTATCGCAGAGGAGCGCGCCCACTCGCTACCATGGAACGCGGCGAGTCTAGGTGGGTGCGCTGGGGCTGTCAAAAAAGCCGCCTCACGGCGGTGGAGTCAGGGTGATCGGACGCGAAACGACGCAGCGGCAGGCACGGGCGGAGTTCCGGATCCGCAGCGATTACTCCGCCTGCGGAGACCAGCCGCAGGCCATCGAGGGCCTCCTCGCGGGGCTGCGCGATGGCGCGCGGCACCAGACGCTGCTCGGCGTCACCGGCAGCGGCAAGACCTTCACCATGGCCAAGGTGATCGAGGCCGCGCAGCGTCCGACGCTCGTGCTCGCGCCGAACAAGACGCTCGCGGCGCAGCTCTACGCGGAGTTCCGCGAGCTCTTCCCCGAGAACGCGGTCGAGTACTTCGTCTCGTACTACGACTACTACCAGCCCGAGGCCTACGTCCCCTCGACCGACACCTACATCGAGAAGGACGCGTCGATCAACGATCGGCTCGAGCGCCTGCGGAACTCGGCGACGCGCAGCTTGCTCGACCGGCGCGACGTGGTGCTGGTCGCCTCGGTGAGCTGCATCTACGGTCTCGGCTCGCCGGAGGCGTACGCGCAGATGTCGCTGCCGCTCCGGGTCGGGCAGACCTTCGATCGCGACGAGCTGCTGCGCGCGCTCACCGCGATCCAGTACAGCCGCAACAACTTGGACTTCCGCCGCGGGTCCTTCCGCGCGCGCGGCGACGTGATCGAGGTCTTCCCGGCCTACGAGGAGGCGCGCGTCGTGCGCCTCGAGCTGTGGGGCGACGAGATCGAGGCGATCGCGGAGATCGACCCGCTGCGCGGCGAGGTGCTCGCCGATCGACAGGAGATCACGATCTATCCGAGCGGGCACTACGTCACGCCGAAGGATCGCCTGCAGCGCGCGCTGGAGACGATCCGCGAGGAGCTCGAGGTGCAGCTCGCGCGCCTGCGCCAGGAAGGCAAGCTCCTCGAGCGCCAGCGGCTGGAGCAGCGTACGCGCTTCGATCTCGAGATGATCCAGGAGATCGGCACCTGCCCGGGGATCGAGAACTACTCTCGGCACCTGGATGGCCGCGCACCGGGGCAGGCGCCGTACACGCTCATCAACTACTTCCCCGAGAACCTGCTGGTCTTCCTCGACGAGTCGCACGTCACGGTCCCGCAGATCGGCGGCATGTACAAGGGCGACCGCGCGCGCAAGCAGAACCTGGTCGAGCACGGGTTCCGCTTGCCGTCGGCCCTCGACAACCGGCCGCTGCGCTTCGAGGAGTGGGAGCAGCTCGTGCGGCAGGTGATCCACGTCAGCGCGACGCCGTCGAAGTACGAGCTCGAGATGAGCGCCGGCCGCGTCGTGCAGCAGATCGTGCGCCCGACGGGGCTCGTCGATCCGCAGATCGAGGTGCGACCCGCGCGCTCGCAGGTCGACGATCTCTTGGAGCAGGCGCGCGCCGTCGTCGAAGGGCAGGAGCGCGTCCTCGTCACCACGCTCACGAAGCGCATGGCCGAGGAGCTCACCGAGTACCTGCGCGACGCGGGCCTGAAGGCGAAGTACATGCACGCGGACATCGACGCGATCGAGCGCATGAACCTGCTCCGCGATCTCCGCCTCGGCGTCTTCGATGTGCTCGTCGGGATCAACCTGCTGCGCGAGGGCCTGGACCTGCCGGAGGTCGCGCTCGTCGCGGTGCTCGACGCGGACAAGGAGGGCTTCCTACGCTCGACCTCGTCGCTGATCCAGACCTGCGGGCGCGCCGCGCGCAACGTTCACGGCCGCGTCATCCTCTACGCCGATCGCGTGACCGATTCGATGGCCCGCGCCATCGACGAGACCGAGCGTCGCCGCGCCGTTCAGGAGGCCTACAACCGCGAGCACGACATCACGCCGCGCACGATCGTGAAGGGGATCCGCGACGGCTTGCAGGAAGTGCTCGCGATGGACTACGCCGACGCGGAGATCGCCGACGAGGTGCGCAGCGAGCTCGAGAAGATCGCCGGCAAGGACCTCGATCCCGAGAAGCTGCGGAAGCACGTGCGCAAGCTCCGCAGCGAGATGGCCGCCGCGGCGGAGAAGCTCGACTTCGAGAAGGCCGCGAAGCTGCGCGACGAGATCTTCCGCTTGGAGAAGCTGGAGCTCGAGCTCCCGTGACGCGCGCCTCCCTCGCCGACGCCGTGGAGAAGGCCCCGCGGCGCTCCGGTGTTTACATCTTCCGCGACGCGGAGGGCCGCGCGCTCTACGTGGGCAAGGCGAAGGACCTGAAGGCCCGCGTGCGCTCCTATCTGCGCGCCGAAGGCGACGGGCGCATCGTGTCGCGCTATCTCGGCACGCGCGCGCACGACGTCGAGTTCGTCGTCACCGAGACAGAGCAAGAGGCGCTGCTGCTCGAGGATGCACTCGTGAAGCAGCTGAAGCCGCCGCACAACGTGCGCCTGCGCGACGACAAGTCGTTCCTGCTCGTGAAGCTCGATCGGCGCGAGAGCTTCCCGCGCTTCGTGCCGGTGCGGAGGCACGGGCGGCGCGATCCGCAAGCGCGCTACTTCGGGCCGTACGCCTCGGCGGGGCACCTGCGGCGGACGCTGCGCATGCTGCACGAGATCGTGCCGCTCCGCGATTGCCGCGACGCCGTGTTCAAGAACCGCACGCGTCCTTGCTTGAAGCACGAGATCGGGCGCTGCTCGGCGCCGTGTGTCGGCTTGGTCGATGCGGAGGCGTATGCGCGCCTCGTCGATCGCGCCGAGGAGATCCTCCGCGGCAAGACCGAGGAGGTGGAGCGCGAGCTCGAAGCGCGCATGAAGCGCGCGGCCGCCGAGCTGCAGTTCGAGACGGCGGCGCGCGTACGCGATCAGCTCGAGAGCCTGCGCGCGACCACCGAGCGCCAGGTCGTCGCCTCGGCGAAGGGGGTCGAGCGCGACGCGATCGGTCTCCATCGCGAGGCCGGGCGAGTCGCGCTCGCGGTGCTGCGCTTCCGAGGCGGCGCGCTGGAGGCCGTGCGCTCGCATCTCCTCGACTCGGAGATCCCCGACGAGGAGCTCGTCTCGGCGTTCGCGACCCGGCTCTACTCGGGCGATGCGTTCGTGCCGCGCGAGATCCTCGTGCCGTGCGAGCCCAGCGACGCCTCGATGCTGGCGGCGTGGCTCGAGACGAAGCGCGGCGCGACGGTGGAGCTGCGCGTGCCGGAGCGCGGCGAGCCACGGAAGCATCTGGAGATGGCGAACGCGAACGCCGCGCAGGTGTTCCGCGCGCAAGTCGATGTCGAGGAGCTCGCCGATGAAGCGCTCGCGAAGCTCGCCGAGCGGCTCGAGCTCGAGGAAGTTCCGCAGGTCCTCGACTGCTTCGACATCTCGGCGTTCCAAGGCGCGGCGATGGTGGCGTCGCGCGTGCGCTTCCGCGGCGGCGTTCCCGACAAGGCGGGCTATCGGCGCTTCCGCGTGAAGAGCCACGGCGGCCAGGACGACTTCGCTTCGATGCGCGAGGTCGTCGCGCGCGCGCTGCGCCGCGATCTCCAGGACGCCGACCTCGCCGATCTCATCGTGATCGACGGCGGCAAGGGCCAGCTGGCGGCGGCTTGCGCGGCGCGCGACGAGGTGGGGGCCGCGGGGCTCGCCCTCGTCGGCCTGGCCAAGGCGCGCGTCGGGCGCGGGCCGCTCGGCGAGGAAGAGCGCATCTTCAAGGAAGGCGCGGAGCTCCCGATCGTGCTGCCGCGCGGCAGCGCCGAGCGCCATCTGCTCGAGCGTCTGCGAGACGAAGCGCATCGCTTCGCGATCACCTACCACCGCCAGCTCCGCGACGAGCTTCGCTCCGAGCTCGACGAGGTCCCCGGCGTCGGACCGACGCTGCGGAAGCGCCTGCTGCAGCACTTCGGCTCCGTCCGCCGCATCGCGGCAGCAAGCGAGCAAGAACTCTGCGCGCTGCCGCGCATCACTCCCGACCTCGCCCGCGCCATCCTCTCCCATCTCCGCCCACCGACCGAGTAACCGAACGTACGGTGCCAGAGCACGGTCTCAACGGCGTCAGCCGTTGAACCAGCAAGCATCGTCTCCGGAGGGTCTCAACGGCGTCAGCCGTTGAACCAGCTCAAGCAGTAACCGGAGGAACTTGCTCTGGCACCGTACGTTCGGTTTCAGGCGCGGGGATGGTGGGCGCGGTGGACCTCGCGGAGGCGCTCGTGGTCGACGTGGAGGTAGATCTGCGTCGTGCTGAGCGTGACGTGGCCGAGGAGCTCTTGGATGGCGCGGAGATCGGCGCCGTTCTCGAGGAGGTGGAGGGCGAAGGAGTGGCGCAAGCCGTGAGGGTGGACGCGCTGCGCGATGCCGAGACGCAGCGCGCGGGCCTTGAGAAGGCGCCAGGCTTGGAAACGGTCCAGGCGATTGCCCCGCGTGGAGAGGAACACGGCGGGCGGACCATCGGGTCGCGCCAGGCGCGGCCGTGCGAGCAGGAGATAGGCGCGCAGGCGATCGACCGCGGTCTCGCCCACCGGTACGAGGCGCTCCTTGCGGCCCTTGCCGAAGAAACGCACAAGCTCGAGATGCGCGTCCTCGCCGCCTCCGCCGCCCACGAAGTCGCCTAGATCGAGTCCGAGCACTTCGGAGATGCGCCCGCCGCTCGCATAGAGGAGCTCCAAGAGCGCCAGATCTCGCCGCTCGAGCAACGCGGCGCGGCCTTCGAGCCCCGGCTGCTCGGCGAGCAGGGCATCGACCTCGCTCGGCAAGAGGCAGTGCGGCAAGCCGCGCACGAGCGACAGCGCCGGCAGCTTGGCCGCGGGGTCGCTGCGCTCGGGGCGCTCGAGCGCGCGCCAGCGATAGAACGAGCGCACGGCGACGAGGCGTCGCGCGCGAGTCGCCGTAGCGAGCGAGCGCGCGCGCAGGTCCTCGAGCCAGGCGATGAGCGGTCCCTGCTCCTCGAGCTCCGCCGGCCGCACGCCGCGCGGCGCGAGGAAGCGCGCGAAGTCGAGCAGGTCCTTGCGGTACGCCGCTTCCGTCGCGCGCGTGAGCCCGAGCTCGACGCGCAGCCAGACGAGGAAGTCGGCGAGGTCGTGGTCCGGCTTCGGCGACGTCTGCGGCTGCGACTCTTCGACCTGCCTTGACACCCGTGCTCCCGACGCCGTATGCCTGCGCGCGCGCGCAGCGCTCGCCTGGATCGGGGAGCAAGGCGCTCCCGAGGAAGCATGACCCAGGAATCGTCGCGCGGCGTGCACGCGAACGCCGACGCATCTTCGCGTTGGATCGAGCCCGTCGGCAAGCTCCGCTACCTAGCGCTCGCCGCGCTGTGCATCGCGATCGACCTCGCGAGCAAGTGGTGGGCCTTCGAGGTCGTGGAGATGACCCAGCGGCGCGGCGACCCATGGCCCAGGCACGAGGTGATCCCGGGCTTCTTCGATCTCGTGCGCATGGAGAACCCCGGCGCCGTCGGCGGCCTCGGCGGCGATTTCCCGTGGCTGCTGGTGAGCTTGCGCCTCGCGGCGGTCGCCGCGCTGATCTTCGGCCTGCTCCGCGTCGCACGGGTGCGCTGGTTCCTGCTCACCGCGCTCGCCCTCGTGCTCGGGGGAGCCGTCGGCAATCTCTACGACAATCTGGCCTTCGCGGAGGAGAGCGCCCCGGGCAAGGTGCGCGACTTCCTCTCGTTCGACCTCTCGGGGATCGGGATCCGCGAGTTCCCGGGCCTCGTGCACGGCGGGCACTTCAACGCCTTCAACTTCGCCGATGCCTGCATCGTGTGCGGCGCGATCTCGCTCGTCCTGCTCTCGTTCGCACCCGCGCCGCGCGCCTCGGCGGGCCCCTCGACCCCCGGCACTTGAGCCCGAGAGCGCCTCGCGGCTATCTTCGCGCGCGTGACGCCCCCTCCGAGCCCTGCCCCGGCGACCGCTCCGGTCGCGTTCGAGAACGATCCGCGCCTCTCCGTGCGCATCGGTCCGCTCGCCCTGCGCAATCCCGTCATGAGCGCGTCGGGCACCTTCGGCCACGGCCCCGAGATGGTGCGCTTCGTGCCGCCGAGCGCGATGGGGGCGCTGGTGCTGAAGACCGTGACGCCGCATCCGCGTCCCGGGAATCCGCTGCCGCGCATCCACGAGACCCCGGCCGGGATGCTGAACTCGATCGGCCTCGAGAACAAAGGCATCGACGTCTTCCTGCGCGATGGCTGGCCGCAGCTCATCGATCTCGACGTGCCGGTGGTCGTGAACATCGGCGGCGAGAGCCTGGAGGAGTACGCGCAGATCGCCGCGCGCTTGCGCGGCCTGCGTGGCTTGGCCGCGGTCGAGGTGAACCTCTCCTGCCCGAACGTGCAGGGCGGGCGGCTCCCGTTCGCGACGGATCCCGCGGCGGCGCACGACGCCGTCGCCGCCGTGCGCGAGCAGCTCGCGGTGCCGCTCTTCGCCAAGCTCTCGCCGAACGTGGCGCGCATCGCGCCGATCGCCGAGGCGGTCGAGAAGGCCGGCGCCGACGCGGTGACCGCGATCAATACCTTGCTCGGGCTCGGGCTCGACTGGCGGCGCCGCAAGGCGCATCTCGCGACGGTCGTCGGCGGCTTCTCGGGGCCCGCGATCAAGCCGGTGGCGCTGCGCATGGTCCGCGAATGCGCGCTGGCGGTGAAGATCCCCGTGATCGGCTGCGGCGGCATCACGGGCGCCGAGGACGTGATGGAGTTCCTCGTCGCGGGAGCCACCGCCGTGCAGGTCGGCACTTGGAGCTACGTGCGGCCGAACGGCATCCTCGAGATCGTGCGCGACCTCTCGCGCCTGCTCGACGAAGAGCGGATCGGCTCGCTGAGCGAGCTCATCGGGACCCTGGATCGGCCCGCGCCGAAGAGCTCCGCGCAGGCGGTGCGCCGGTGAGCCCCTGCGGCGAAGTATCCGCGCGCGACCTCGAGGAGGCCGTCGCGATCTACTTGCGCCAAGTCTACGGCGGCTGCGTGCCCGAGAGCCTGCCGAAGATCGTCACGGGGGCGACGATCGAAGAGCACCTCCGCGCCCTGCGCGACGAGACCTGTCCCTACGATGGCGCCGCACGGCGCTGGACCCTGCGCCTCGGCTGCTCGTACTACCCTTTCATGAAGCTCGTGCTGCAGGAGCATCTACTGCCCGGGCGCTTCTACTTCTCGGTCGACACGCACGATCAGTTCGTGGTCCCCGAACACCTCCCCGATTTCGCCGAGTGGCGCGTCGTGCTCGATCGCAATCGCCTCGTCCGCTCGGCGATCGAAGGGGAGTGGGAGCAGGCCGGCCTGCCGACCGGCGCGCGCCTGCGCCGCGAGCTCCTCTGCCGCCTGGGCTCGCAAGGCCGGCGCGGCGGGGCTCGCCGCGGGACCTCGCTGGGGCGCTTGCTCATCGCCGACGACGACGAGGACCTGCTGGTATGCACCGCCATCCTGCTGCGCGAAGCCGGCTACGACGTGGTCGAGGCGAGCGACGGCGAGGCGGCCTGGCAGGCGCTCGACTCCGAGCCCTTCGACCTCGTGCTGGTCGACTATGAGATGCCGCGCCTCGACGGGCTCTCGCTGATCGAGCGCGTGCGCCAGCGCGACGACGCGCGAGCCGCGCTCCCGATCGTGCTCACCACGCTGGCGAAGCTGCCGAGCGAGCGCACCTTCCGCGCGAGCGGCGAGCTGCCGAAGCCCTACGCGCGCGCGGGTCTGCTGCGAGCGATCGAGCGCTTCCGCTCGGCGGCGGCCCGCTCGGCTTGACTGGTTCCGGGAGCGGGCCGAGAATCTCGCGCTTTTCGCCCTGTCGAGTCCCGTTCCGCGGAAGCGCGAGCAGGCGCTCGCTCCGTGCGCCTATCTAGTAGGCCGCGCGGCAGGGCCCGGAACGTGGGGTCGGCGCGACGGCATGGTGGACTGGGACAAGATCGAAGACCGCTTGGGCCTCTTCGGCCTCCTCATCGGGAAGCTGCTCCGGAAGCTCTTCGGCTCGCGCACGGAGCGCATCGTCACCGCGATGCGCCCGCAGGTGCAGCGCATCAACGAGCTCGAGCCGTGGGCGCAGAAGCTCAGCGAGGAGCAGATCAAGGCGAAGGTCGCCGAGTGGAAGGCGGACCTGCAGAAGCTGCAGGCCGAGGCCAAGGCCGAGGGCGCCGACAAGAAGACCTTGATCGCCCGGGTGAACCGCCGCCTCGACGAGCTGCTCCCCGAGTGTTTCGCGCTGGTGCGCGAGGCGTCGAAGCGCACGATCGGGCTGCGGCACTTCGACGTGCAGTTGATCGGCGGCATGGTCCTGCACCGGGGCGGATCGCCGAGATGGCGACCGGCGAAGGCAAGACCCTGGTCGCGACCGCTGCCGGCCTACTTGAACGCGCTGGCGGGCAAAGGCGTCTACGTCGTCACGGTGAACGACTACCTAGCGCGGCGCGACCGCGACTGGATGGCGCCGGTCTTCGCGTACCTGGGCCTCACCGCGGGAGCCATCCAGAGCGACTTCTCCGCCGACGCGAGGCACCCGCACTACTCTTCCGACATCACCTACGGCACCAACAACGAGTTCGGCTTCGACTACCTCCGCGACAACATGAAGTTGCGCGTCGAGGACCAGGTGCAGAAGAACCTCTTCTTCGCCATCGTCGACGAAGTGGACTCGATCCTCGTCGACGAGGCCCGCACGCCTCTGATCATCTCGGGGCCCGCCGAGCAGAGCTCGGAGAAGTACGCGATCGCCGATCGCATCGCGCGGCGCCTGAAGAAGGACGTGCACTTCGAGACCGACGAGAAGGATCACCGCGCGACGCTGACCGAGGACGGCATCGTCGAGGCCCAGAACCTGGCCGGCGTCGAGGACTTCTATTCCGGCGGCAATCAGGACTGGCCGCACCACATCGAGCAGGCGCTGCGAGCGCACCATATCTACAAGAAGGACAAGGACTACGTCGTCGAGGCCGGGCAGGACGGCCACCCCGAGATCGTGATCGTCGACGAGTTCACCGGGCGCAAGATGCACGGGCGGCGTTGGAGCGACGGGCTCCACCAGGCCGTCGAGTGCAAGGAAGGCATCCAGGCGCGCGCCGAGAACCAGACGCTGGCCACGATCACCTTCCAGAACTACTTCCGCCTCTTCGACAAGCTCGCCGGCATGACCGGCACGGCGCTCACCGAGGCGGCCGAGTTCGCAAAGATCTACGACCTGGAGGTCGTGCAGATCCCCACCAACAAGCCCATCGCGCGCCTCGACAAGCACGACGTCGTCTACGTGCGCGAGCAGGGCAAGTGGAACGCGATGGCGGCGAAGATCTCCGAGCTTCAGCAGAAGGGCCAACCGGTCCTGGTGGGCACGACCTCGATCGTGAAGAGCGAGCGGCTCTCGACGCTGCTGCGCGAGAAGGGCATCAAGCACGAGGTGCTGAACGCGAAGCAGCACGAGCGCGAGGCGCTGATCGTCGCGCAAGCGGGTCGGAAGGGCGCCGTCACCGTCTCGACCAACATGGCCGGCCGCGGCACCGACATCGTGCTCGGCGGCAACCCCGAGCTCATGTGGCGCGAGCGCCTGCGGGCGCAGGGCCTCACGCTGGAGGACCCGCGCGCGCAGGAGCTGCGCACGGAAGTGTTCACCCTGGCCGAGAGCGAGAAAGCCGAGGTGAAGTCCTTGGGTGGTCTCTTCGTGCTCGGCAGCGAGCGCCACGAGGCGCGCCGCATCGACAACCAGCTCCGCGGCCGCTCCGGCCGCCAGGGCGACCCTGGCGAGTCGGTCTTCCTGCTCTCGCTCGAAGACGACCTGATGCGCATCTTCTACCGCGACTGGGTGCGCGGGTTCATGGAGCGCCTCGGGATGAGCGACGACGCCCCGATCGAGAGCGGGATGGTCTCCCGCGCGATCGCGAAGGCGCAGAGGAAGGTCGAGCAGCGGAACTTCGAGATCCGCAAGAACCTCCTCGAGTACGACGAGGTGATGGATGCCCAGCGCAAGGAGGTCTACGGCATGCGCCAGGACGTCCTCGAGGGCTTCGAGCTCCGCGAGCGCGTCGAGGAGATGATGCGCGAGGTGCTCGGCAAGGCCATCGTCGAGCATCTCGGCGACGGCAAGACCCAGGAGCCGAACTACGAGGCGCTCGGCAAGTTCCTGCACCAACACTTCGGCGTGTCGGTCGACATGGAGCTCCTGCGCAGCACCGCGCAAGGCGATCACGAGATCGCGTCCGAGCGCGTGATGGAGGCGCTCCGCGCGGCCTACGATCGCTGCGAGCAGGAGAACCAGCCCGAGAACATGCGCAAGATCGAGCGCTACCTGCTGCTGCAGGCGATCGACGGGCACTGGAAGGAGCACTTGTACGCGATGGACTCGCTGCGCGCGGGCATCGGCCTCCGCGGCTATGCGCAGCAGGATCCGAAGAACGAGTACAAGCGCGAGGGCTTCGAGAACTACGAACGCACGATGGGCAACATCGCGCGCGACCTCACCGGGATCATCCTGAAGGTGCGCCTCGCGCCGCCGCAGGCTCAGCCGCCGCAGGGTCCCGGGGGACCGGGGAGCGCCGGCGGTCCGCCGAACGCAGGAGCGCCGGGCCCGCAAGGGGGCGCGCGTCCGGCGGCGCCGGGAGTTCTGCCAGGCGCACCGCAGCCTCCGCCGCAGGGCGCGCCCAACGCGCCGCGCCCGCCGCAAGGCGCGCCGCAGCGGCCGCCGACGCCGCGTCGGCAGGGCTCGGGCTTCGTGCCGGTCGGCTACGCGTTCGATGCCTACGCGCAGCAGAAGCGCCGCGCCGAGATGATGCAGGCGCGAGAGCAGGCAGCCCGCGAGAAGGAGGCCGCCTCGAAGGGCGAAGCTCCGCCGCAGCCGCCCGCCCCGCCGGAGCCGAAGATCGACGGCTCGCTGCTCGGGCGCAACGACCCGTGCCCGTGCGGCTCGGGCAAGAAGTACAAGAAGTGCCACGGGCAGGAAGAGTGAGCCTCCTGCGCGCGTGAGCGACTTCGACGCTTCCTCCGCGGGGCTCACTCCGCGGCCGCATTCGCGCGCGCCGCGCGGCGCCTGGAGGAGGGGCCGCACGGCGCTGCTGCACCTCGTCTACGACGGGAGCTTCCTGCTCCTGCTCGTGCTCGGACTGCCGTGGTTCGCGCTGCGCTTCGCGACGAGTCGGCGCTTCCGGCGCGGCTTGCCGCAGCGGCTCGGCTTCGTGCCGGTCCGGCAGTCCCGGAAGCCCTGCATCTGGATCCACGGGGTCTCGGTCGGCGAGGTGAAGGCTGCGGGCGCGCTCGCGCGCGGCTTGCGCGAGCGCTTCCCGAGCTACGAGATCGTCTTCTCGGCGACCACGCAGACGGGCTTCGAGCTGGCGCGCGAGCTCTACCGCGAGAGCCTGCTCTTCTACTACCCGCTCGACGCGTTCTGGATCGTCTCGCGGGTGTTCCGCCGCATCCGGCCGAGCTGGATCGTGCTGGTGGAGCTCGAGATCTGGCCGAATCTCTTGCTCCGTGCCGACCGCGCCGGCGTGCCGGTGATGGTGGTGAACGGGCGCATCTCGGAGCGCTCCTGGCGAGGCTATCGGCGGTTGCGCCGCTTCCTGCCGGAGTTCACTCGCATCCGCCACACCTGCGCGCAGAACGAGACCTATCGCGAGCGTTTCCTCGACATCGGCGTGCCCGCCGATCGCGTCTCGGTCACTGGCAACGTCAAGTTCGACAACCTGCGCGCGAGGGGCGATCTCGCTCCGAACGCCGATCTCCGCCGCCTTTTCGGCATCGAGGAGCGCGAGTGCGTCTTCGTTGCCGGCAGCACGCATCCGGGCGAGGAGCGCGCCGCACTCGCCGCCGCACGCGCGGTCCGTGCGTCCGGGCGGCCGATCCGCCTGATCATCGCGCCGCGCCATCCGCCGCGGCTCCCGGAGGTTCTGGCCGAGCTCCGCGATCACGGCGGCGAGCCGGTGCGGCTCACCGAGCTGCGCTCGGGCAACGCGCAGGCGAGCCCGACCGCGACCTATGTGGTCGACACGATCGGCGAGCTCGAGCGCGTGTATTCGCTCGCGGCCGTGGTCTTCGTCGGTGGGAGCCTGTTCCCCAAGGGCGGGCACAACGTGCTCGAGCCTGCGGCCCTGGGCAAGCCGGTCCTCTTCGGTCCCCATACCTTCAACTTCGATGCGGAGACGGCGCTGCTCCTCGAGCGCCGCGCGGCCCGCCGGATCGGCGATGACGCCGAGCTGTCGCGAGCGCTGCTCGAGCTCCTGGACGATCCCGAGGAAGCGAAGCGCATGGGCCAGGCCGCCATCGCCGCCATCGAGGAGAACCGCGGAGCGACTGCTCGAACGATCGCCGCGCTGGAGCCCATCCTGCGGGAGAACGCGGCGAACTCCCTGCGCTAGCAGCCCGTTCAGAGCCGTCCTTCGGGCTGAAGAGGTCGCCTCGGTCGCCCCGCCTTCGTCGCCGGTAGCTAGCGGGAACATCCGCTTCGGCGCCGGTTCCCGCGCCTCGGCGGGACGCCCGATGCCTCCATCCCTGCCCGGGAGCACTTCCTCGAGACGCTGCTCGACCGTGGAACCCGCTCGCCGGCGCGGGCGCTTTGCCCGGAGCTTCGTTCGATCAGCTCGTGGCCAGCGGCACTCGGAATCCCTACAATCCCCGGCCTTCTTTCGCGGCGCCCTCCTCTGGCGGAGGTGCGCTGCTCGTGCGAACCCGATCCGAGAAGAGTCCATGGCCAGCGAGCGCAAGCTGTTCACCTCCGAGTCCGTGTCCGCGGGCCACCCCGACAAGGTCTGCGACCAGATCTCCGACGCGATCCTCGACGCGCACCTCGCGGAGGATCCGCGCTCGCGCGTGGCGTGCGAGACGCTGGTCACGACCGGCCTCGTCGTGATCGCCGGCGAGATCACCTCGAACGCGCGGCCTAGCTACGCCGACATCGCGCGCGCGACCATCAAGGCGATCGGCTACGACTCGGACGAGCTCTGCTTCGCCAGCCACTCCTGCGGCGTCATGGTCGCGGTGGGGCGCCAGTCCCCCGACATCTCGCAGGGTGTCACCGAAGGCGAGGGCCTGCACAAGGAGCAGGGCGCCGGCGACCAGGGCTTGATGTTCGGCTTCGCTTGCGACGAGACGCCCGCGCTGATGCCTGCGCCGATCCACTACGCGCATCGCCTGCTGGAGCACCTGACCAAGCTGCGCCAGTCGCGCGAGATGCCGTGGCTGCGCCCGGACAGCAAGTCGCAGATCACCTTCGAATACGACGGCGACAAGCCGGTGCGCGTCGACACCGTGCTGATCTCGACGCAGCACCACCCGGATGTCTCCTACGAGCAGATCCGGAAGGAAGTGATCGAGAAGGTGATGCTGCCGGTGCTGCCGGCCAATCTCCTCGACGCGAAGACGATCTACCACGTGAACCCGACCGGTCGCTTCGTGATCGGCGGACCGCACGGCGACTCCGGCCTGACCGGCCGGAAGATCATCGTCGACACCTACGGCGGCATGGGCCGTCACGGCGGGGGCGCCTTCTCCGGCAAGGATCCGTCCAAGGTGGACCGCTCCGCGGCGTACGCTGCGCGCTGGGTCGCGAAGAACATCGTCGCGGCGGGCATCGCGAAGCGCTGCGAGATTCAGGTCGCGTACGCGATCGGCGTCGCGCAGCCGGTCTCCGTGCGCTGCGACACCTTCGGGACCGGGCGCATCGACGAGGCGAAGATCACGAAGCTCGTGCGCGATCACTTCGATCTCACGCCCTCGGGCATCATCAAGGCGCTCGACCTCCTGAAGCCGATCTATACGAAGACGGCGTCGTTCGGTCACTTCGGGCGCGAGGGCTTCTCCTGGGAGAACACCTCGCGCGCGGAGGCTCTACGCAAGGCCGCTGGCCTGTGACGGCTGGCCGCGACGCCTGACGGTGTCGCGGCGTTCGCTGCTCCGATACCTGACCGTATCGGAGGGCGCGATGGATCGAGCACGACATCGAGCACTCGAGGTTCCCCATGGAACGTAGCTCGCTCCGCAGCGCGCGCACCCTTCGCGGTGCGCGCGCTGCGTTTCTGGGTCTCTTCTTCGGGCTCGGCGCGATCGCGGCGGCGCGGGCGCAGGTGGCGCCGCCCGAGGACGAGCTCTCGATCTGGTTCGATCGACCGGCGGGTGCCTGGTTGGAGGCGCTGCCGCTCGGGACCGGGCGGCTCGGCGCGATGGTCTTCGGCGGCGTCGAGCGCGAGCGCATCCAGCTCTCGTTGGATGCGCTGTGGGCGGGGGAGCCCACGCTCGCGCACGATCGCGGCACGCCTGCCGACCTCGCGGCGCTGCGCGCGCTGCTGATGGAAGGTAGTCACGCCGAGGCGAGCGCGGAGGCGACGAAGCGCTTCCAGAGCGGCGATCTCGCCTGGAGCCATCAGACGCTCGGGGATCTCGCGATCGCGGATCGACGCACCGCGGCGCCGCTCGAAGGGTATCGGCGCGAGCTCGCGCTGCGCACGGGCATCGCGAGGGCTACGTGGAAGCGCGAAGGCTGCGCCGAGAGCGTGGAGGTCTTCGCGAGCGGCGTCGATCAGGTGCTGGTGTGGGTCGCGCGGACGGAGAGCGCGGCGGGCTTCGATGCCGAATTCGAGCTCGCGCGCCCCGCAGATCGCGGCCGGACGACGCACGAGTCGAAGGTCGTGGGCGCTGCTGCGCTAGCGATGCACGGGCAAGTGACGCAGCAGCGCGAGCGCACGGACGCCGGGCGTGCTTGGCAACGCTTCGCGGTGCAGCTCGAGCTCGAGTGCGACGGCGGGCGGATCGTGGCTCAGGGAAGCTCGTTGCGTGTGAGCGGTGCCCGCGAGATCCGGCTCTTCCTCGCGGGCGAGTGCGAGTTCGAGGGCGCGGAGCCCGCGGCGCGCGCGGCGGAGCGCGTGCAGCGCGCGCGCGCGAAGGGTTGGAGCGCCTTGCGCGCCGATCATCTGCGCGAGCATCGCGGCTGGATGGAGCGCTGCGAGCTCGTCCTCGAGAACCTCGCCGAGGCGCGCGTGCTGCCCACGCCGCAGCGGCTCGCGCGTCACGCGCAGGGCGCGCGCGATCCCTTCCTCGCCGCGCTGCTGTTCCAGTATGGGCGCTATCTGCTCGTCGGCTGCTCGCGACCCGGCACGCAGCCCGCGAACCTGCAGGGGCTCTGGAACGAGCACGTCGACGCGCCCTGGAGCGCGGACTATCACCTGAACATCAACCTGCAGATGAACTACTGGCCCGCCGAGGTGACGGGCTTGGCCGAGCTCGGCGAACCGTATCTCGCGTTGATCGAGAAGCTCGCCGCTGCGGGTGCCAAGCGCGCCAAGGACAGCTTCGGCTGCCGCGGCTGGGTGGCGCCGCACGCGACCGATCTCTGGGGCACGGCCTACACGCGCTCCTCGCAGCCCTACTGGGGCTTCTGGCATGCGAGCAACGCGTGGCTCGCGGATGCGTTCTACGAGCGCTGGCGCTACGGCAGCGATCGCGCGTTCCTCGCGCAGCGCGCATGGCCGCTCCTGCGCGACGCCTCGCGCTTCTACCTCGACTGGCTCGTGCCAGATGCCGAGGGACGGCTCGTGAGTGGCCCCTCGACTTCGCCCGAGAACTCGTTCCGCGCTGCGGATGGAGCGGCCGCTTCGGTGTGCATGGGGCCGGCGATGGACCAGCAGCTCGTGGAGGAGCTCTTCGCGAGCACGCTGAAGGTCGCGTACGAGCTCGGGATCGAGGACGACGAGGTGCACGCGATCCGCGAAGCGTACGTGAGATTGAAGCCCGGCGTCCGGATCGGCAGCGACGGTCGGGTGCTCGAGTGGGACGCCGAGCGCGAGGAACTCGAGCCGGGCCACCGGCATCAATCGCACCTCTACGCGCTGCATCCGGGAGAGGAGATCGAGCCCGACTACACGCCGGATCAGGCGCTCGCGGCGCGGAAGACGATCGAGCGCCGCCTCGCGCACGGCGGTGGTGGCACGGGGTGGTCCCGCGCGTGGCTGATCTCGATGCTCGCGCGCCTGCACGACGGCGCTGGCGCCGCGGAGCATCTGCGCTACCTGCTCTCGCACTCGATGGCGCCGAACCTCTTCGATCTGCACCCGCCCTTCCAGATCGATGGGAACTTCGGTGCGACGGCGGGCATCGCCGAGATGCTGCTGCAATCCGAGCGCGAAGTGATCGAGCTGCTGCCTGCGTTGCCTCCGGAATGGACGAGCGGCTCCGTGCGCGGCCTGCGCGCGCGCGGCGGCTTCGAGGTCGACGTGCGTTGGAATGCCGGTGGCCTGGAGGAAGCGGAGCTACGTGCGACGCGCGACGGCGAGCTCCGCCTGCGCCTGCGCCGCGAGGAGCGCCTCTTCGAGGTCGCGACGGGAGCCGCGCCCGAGCTCGAGCGCGAGAGCACGCTCACCACGGTGCAGATGCGCACGGGCCAGCGCCTGTTGGTTCGTCCAGCGCATCACGGGGCGCGCGAGCGCGTCGAGCGCGAGCTCGCCGGCGCCGTCGAGCGCGGCGTCTTTCCCGGCGCCGTCGCCGAGGTCGGCACCTCGCGCGGCGTCGTCTTCCGCGTGGCCAGCGGTTGGATGGACGAGTCGCGGAAGGAGCCGATGAGCACGGAGGCGCTCTTCGACCTCGCCTCGCTGACCAAGGTGGTGGCGACGACGAGCCTCGCCTTGCGCGCCGCGGCCGATGGGCGCTTGCCGCTGGATACGCCGCTCGTCGAGGTGCTGCCCGATCTGCAGCGCGCCGACGCGCCGAGCTTCACGGTGCGCGATGCGCTGCTCCATTGCACGGGCCTCGCGGGTTGGCTGCCCTTGCATCGCACGGGTGCTTCACGTAGCGAATACCTCGCGGCGATCGCCGCGGCGCCGCGGGCAGCCGCGCCGCGCGAGCGCTTCCTCTACAGCGATCTCGGCTTCCTCGCCCTCGGCATCGCGCTCGAGCGCCGCTGTGGCGCAGCTCTCGACGAGCTGTTCGCCCGCGAGATCGCCCTTCCGCTCGGACTCGCCGAGACGCGCTTCCGCGTGCCCTTCGACCTGCGCGCGCGAGCGGCGCCCACCGAGCGCTGTCCGCTGCGCGAGCGCGTGCTGCGCGGCGAGGTGCACGACGAGAACGCCTACGGTCTCGGCGGCGTCGCCGGACATGCCGGGCTTTTCTCCACGGCGCGCGACCTCGGCATCTTCGCTCGCTGCTTGCTCCGTGGTGGCGAGGACGATGGCCAGGCCCTCTTCGCGCGCGAACTGCTCGCCGAGTTCGTGCGCCGCTCCGACATGCTCGATGCGTCGCGGCGTGCCCTGGGCTGGGACACCGCGAGCGACGGGGCCTCGCCGGCCGGGGCGACGTTCTCCGCGGAGGCCTACGGCCATACCGGCTTCACGGGCACCTCGCTTTGGATCGATCCGCGTCGGGATCTCTACGTCGTCTTGCTCAGCAACCGTGTGCATCCGACGCGCGAGAACCGCGCGATCCTGGAGTTCCGCCCGGCGCTGCACGCCGCGGTGGTCCCGCCACTCTAGCTGGTGGGCTTGGGCGCGCGCTTGGTGAAGCCGCGCGCCTCGGCGTCCCACTTCGGCGCCTCGACGACGTAGCAGCCGACGCACGGCTTCGGCAGATCGCCCGAGAACATGCGTTTCCGCAGCTCCTGCATCGGCGCGCCGTTCCACACCGCGTCGATGCCGTCCTTCCAGACGTTGCCGAGGATCAGCTCGCGCGGCGCGCGGCAGCAGGGGTACGCCGTGCCGTCGGGCTCGACCTTCAGGTAGTTGGAGACCATCGGGCAGAAGCCGGCGTGCGCGCGCGCGTTCACGTCGTGCAGCTTCTCGATCACCGCGGCGGAGTGCGCGCGCGGGATGTTGGGCTGGTGGTCGTAGCGGCCGCCGAGAGGGGCGGGGATCTCGAGGGTGAGGTTCAAGCCGCGCACGCGCGCGCGCTCGATCATCCGCCGAATGTGCTCGTGCACGGTCTCCGCGGGGAGGTTCCGCCACACCGACATCTGCGCCGCTTGCGGCGTGTTGTCGAGCATGTCGAGCAGCGTCACATCGCGCGCGCCGAGCTCGGCGGCCCAATCGATGAAGTCGCCGAGCACGCGCACGTTGTCCATCATGAGGACGATGTGCACGTTGGTCGCGACGCTGGCTTCGTTGCAGCGCGCGAGCGCGTAGCGCGCGTGCTGCACGAGGACGTCGTACTTCACGGGGCGGCGCACCCGCTCGATCACTTCGCGCTCGTGCGAGTCGATCGAGAGCGTCAGGCGCTGGATGCGCGGCAGCAGCTTGTCGATCACCTCGGGCTTCAGCAGCATCACGTTGGTGATGAGCTCGAGGAAGAGGTGGTGCTGCTCGCAGAAGGCGAGGAGCTTCGCCGGATCATTGGCCAGCGGCTCGCTCGTGGCGGACGGCGTCCACACCGTGCCGTGCTCACCGAACCAGGCGAGCAGCGCTTCGCCGCGGCCCTCGGGCGCCTTCACCACGGGCGGGTTCTCCGACTGGTGGCACATCACGCAGCGGAGATTGCAGGCCGTGTTGAACGAGAACTCGAGGTAGCTGGGCCGGCTCTCCCACACGAGGCGCCGCTCGGCGAGGTCCTGCTGCAGACGCACGAAGTTCAGGACCTCGTTGTCGATCTTGTTGCGCAGGCTCGCGTATCGGGTCGTCTCGCTCATGGGGTGGGCTCGTTTCGGGCGCGGAGCGCGGACCGCCAGAGCGAGAGCGTCGCTCGCGGCGTGCGATCAGCTCGTCGGGTCGCAGACGTTGGGCCCGCTCGAGTCGCAGGACCCGCAAGTCTTCTCGGCGGAGGACGAGGACGAGCTGGAATCGCTCTTGGCGCCCCCGCTCTTGCCCCCGCGGGCGTAGTCGTTCACGTAGAAGCCGCTGCCTTTGAAGATCACGCCGCCACCGGAGCCGATCAAGCGCTTCAGCGTCGTCGCGTGGCACTGGGGGCATTCGGTGAGGGGCTCTGCGGTGATGCGCTGGAACTCCTCGAAGCGGTGGCTGCAGGAAGGGCAGGCGTATTGGTAGGTCGGCATGGCAGCTCTGGGAGAGGGCCGCTCGGGAAGGGGAGAGGTGGTTGCCGGGACTCAGGATCCGCCCGGCGGTGGTTCGGTCGGCGCCATGCGGCGATGGAGAGGCGCGCGGGATTTCCGGCGCCGTGCCGTGCTCAGCCTTGTTTCACGGGGGCCTTGGACACGGTGACCTGCGCCGCGCGGAGCACGCGCTCGCGAAGGAGGTAGCCAGGCCGCAGCTCGGCGATCACGGTCTCTGGAGGATGCTCCGCGGAGACCACCGTGAGCAGCGCCTCGTGCTGGCGTGGGTCGTAGGGCTTCCCGACGACCTCAAGCTTCTGCAGGCCGACCGAGGCGAGCACGCTGCCGAGGAGCGAGCGGATCTGCTCGAAGCCCTCCAGCACCGCCAACGCCGCTTTGTCGTGCCCGAGAGAGCTCGCGGTCGCGCCGAAGGCCGCGTCCATGGCATCGAGCACGTGGACGAGGTTCGAGATCAAGCCCTCGAGACGCAGGCGCACCTGATCCTCGACCTGCGTCTCGCTGCGGCGGCGGAAGTTCTGGAACTCCGCGGTGAGACGCGTCACGCGTTCCTGCATCTCGTCGCGTTCGCGTCGCGCATCCTCGCGCTCGCGCCGCAGCGCGTCGCGCTCGGCCTCCAGCTCCTGGAGGCGCGCTTCCAGCAGCGCGTGGTCCTGCGCGGCGCTCTCGGTCGTCGACTCGGGCGGAGCGCCCGAAGCAGCTTCTCGCTCGCTCACTCGAAGATCTCCTTCACCTTGGCGAAGATGCCCTTCGCCTTGCGATCCACTTCCTGATGGCGCAGCGAGGCGAGCTGACGGAGCAGCTCGTCCTCCTGCGGACTCGTCTTCGTGGGGATCTCGATCGAGACGCAGACCAGCAGATCGCCGCGTCCGCTCTCGCCGTAGCGCGGTAGGCCGAGCCCCCGCATGCGGAACACCTTCCCGCCGCTCGTGCCGCGGGGGACCTTCACCTCGGTCGGCTTGCCATCGAGCGTGGGTACTTCCAGCGGGCCGCCGAGAACGGCCTTCGGGTACGAGATCGGCACGTCGAGGACGAGGTCCGATTCCTGGCGGCGGAAGTGCTCGTGCGGCTCTTCGACGAGGTGCAGCACGAGATCGCCCGCCGGGCCGCCGTTCGCGCCGTGATGCCCCTCTTCGCGCAGGCGGAGCACGGCGTCCTCCGGAACACCCGCCGGAACGGTGACCTCGAGCGTGCGCTCCACCGGGCTGCGTCCGCGTCCGCTGCAATCCAAGCAGGGCTTCTCGATCCGGCTGCCTTCCCCACGGCAGGTGGGGCAGGCCTGTCGCATCGCGAAGAAGCCCTGGCTCACGACGACGTGGCCCTGACCGCGGCAGGTCGCGCAGGTCGTGCGCTGCGAGCCCTTGGCGGCGCCCGAGCCGCGGCAGGTGCCGCAGCTCTCGTAGCGCTCGACCGCGACCTCGATCTTCGCGCCGCTCAGCACTTGCTCGAGCGTGATCTTGGCCTGGGCTTCCAAGTTCTCCCCGCGGCGCGGGCCGTTGGCACCGCTGCCGCCGCGACGGCCACCGAAGAGGTCGCCGAAGAGATCGCCGAAGGCCGAGAAGATGTCATCGACCGATCCGAAGCCCGCACCGCCCGGACCGGCCTCCGTGGCCTGGTGGCCGAATCGATCGTAGCGCGCGCGCTTCTCGGGATCCGAGAGCACCGCGTAGGCCTCCGCGGCTTCCTTGAAGCGCGTCTCCGCGGTGGAGTCGCCGGGATTGCGATCGGGGTGCAGCTCCAGCGCGAGCTTTCGGTAGGCCTTCTTGATCGCGGCTTCGTCCGAGTCGCGGGCCACTCCCAGCACTTCGTAGTAATCGCGCTTGGCCATGACGTGCTGCCATCTCCCCGGCGGGCCGTTCAGCGTCGGACCTCCGGGGCGGCATCTCCTCGATGCCGCCGGACCGGAGGTCCCTCGATCCCGGACCGCTGCGGCGCCTGCGCGCCGCTCGCGGTCCGCCCAGAGCTCAGGCGAGCGCTTCCGCCACGGCCTTCTGCTCTTCCTTCAGGTTGGTCACCATCGTGTTCGTGGTGAGCATCAGGCCGGAGATGGACGCGGCGTTCTGCAGCGCGGTGCGCACGACCTTGGTCGGGTCGACGATGCCGGCCTCGAACATGTCGACGTATTCGCCGACGAGCGCGTTGAAGCCCATCGCGTTCGAGCGCTCGCGCACTTCTTCCAGGATCATCGAGCCGTCGTGTCCGGCGTTCTCGGCGATCTGGCGCAGCGGAGCCGTGACGGCCTCGCGGATGATGCGGACGCCGAACTCCTCGGCGTGATCGACCTTGAGGCCGTCCAGCGCCGCCAGCGCGCGCACGAGCGCCACGCCGCCGCCGGGGACGATGCCTTCCTCGACCGCCGCGCGCGTCGCGTGCAGCGCGTCCTCGACGCGGGCCTTCTTCTCCTTCATCTCGGCCTCGGTCGTGGCGCCGACCTTGATCACCGCGACACCGCCGGCCAGCTTGGCCCGGCGCTCGGTGAGCTTCTCCTTGTCGTAGTCGGAGGTGGTGCGCTCGATCTGCGCATCGATCTGCGCGATGCGCTGCTTGATCGCGTCATGCGAGCCGCCGCCATCGACGATGGTGGTCGAGTCCTTGTCGATCTTGATGCGCTTCGCCGTGCCGAGGTGCGCGAGCTCGACGGTCTCGAGCTTCATGCCCGTGTCCTCGGTGATCGCCGTGCCGCCGGTCAGGATCGCGATGTCCTGCAGCATGGCCTTGCGGCGCTCGCCGAAGCCGGGGGCCTTCACCGCGCAGATGTTGAGGATGCCGCGGACGCGGTTCACGACGAGCGTCGCGAGCGCCTCGCCCTCGATCTCCTCGGCGATGATGAGCAGCGGGCGGCCCGACTGGGCTGTGCGCTCGAGCACCGGCAGCAGCTCGCGCAGCGAGCTGATCTTCTTCTCGTGGATGAGCACGTAGGCGTCTTCGAAGACGCACTCCATGTTCTGCACGTCGGTCACGAAGTAGGGCGAGATGAAGCCCTTGTCGAACTGCATGCCTTCCACGATCTCGAGCTCGGTCTCGATCGAGCGACCTTCCTCGACCGTGATCACTCCCTCGTTGCCGACGCGATCGAAGGCGTCCGCGAGGAGGCTGCCGATCGTCTCGTCGTTGTTCGCGGAGATGGCGCCGACGTGCGCGATGGCTCGGCGGCTCTCGACCTTGCGCGAAAGATCCTTCAAGCGCGTGACGATCGCGTCGACGGCCTTGTCGATGCCAGCCTTGATCTGCATCGGATTGACGCCCGTCGCGAGATAGCGCAGGCCGCCGACGAAGATCGCCTCGGCGAGCACGGTCGCCGTGGTGGTGCCGTCACCGGCGAGATCGCTCGTCTTCGAGCTGACCTCGTTCACGAGCTTCGCGCCCATGTTCTCGAAGGGATCCTCGAGCTCGACCTCCTTCGCGACGGTGACGCCGTCCTTGGTGATCGTGGGGCTGCCGAAGCTCTTCTGGAGGATCACGTTCTTGCCCGAGGGGCCCATCGTGACCTTCACCGTCTTGGCGAGCTTCTGGATGCCGACCTTCATCTTCTGACGGGCGGCTTCATCGAAGAGCAGTTGCTTGGCCATGTTCGTTGCGTGTGCTGGTGTGCGGGTGGGTGAGGAGAGGAAGGGCGCGCGCGACTACGGCGCGCGCCGGCTGGCGACGAGAGCAGGGGCGCGATGGATCAGTAGTCCATCTCGTCCATGTCGGGCGTCTCGTCCTTCTTCTCCTTCTTGGGCTTCTCGGTGATGACCGCGCTCGCGGTGAGGATCAGCGAGGCCACGCTGCTCGCGTTCTGCAGAGCGGAGCGCGTGACCTTGGTGGGATCCAGGATCCCGAACTCGAGCATGTCGCCGTAGGTGGCCGTCAGCGCGTTGTAGCCGTAGGCGTACTTCGCGTTCTTCAGCACCGTGCGGGCGACGATGCCCCCGTCTACGCCGCAGTTCTCGGCGATGGTGCGGATCGGCGCCTGGAGAGCGCGCTTCAGGATCTCGACGCCGATCTTCTCGTCGTCGTTCACGCAGGCGACCTTGTCCAGGTTCTGCGCCGCGCGCAGCAGAGCGACGCCGCCGCCGGGAAGCACGCCTTCCTCGGTGGCCGCGCGGGTCGCGTGGAGCGCGTCCTCGATGAGGGCCTTGCGCTCCTTGACCTCCGTGTCGGTCGCGCCGCCCACGTTGATCTGGGCGATGCCGCCCGTGAGCTTCGCGAGGCGCTCCTGGAGCTTCTCGCGATCGTAGTCCGAGGTCGTGACGGAGATCTCCTTGCGGATCTGCGTGCAGCGAGCCTCGATGTCCTTCGCATTGCCGAGGCCTTCGATCACGGTGGTCTTATCACCGTCGATGCGGACCTTCTTGGCGCTGCCGAGCTGATTCAGCTTCACGTTCTGCAGGTCGATCGGGCTGTCCTTGAAGACGGCCGTGCCACCCGTGAGGATCGCGAGGTCCTGCAGCATCGCCTTGCGGCGATCGCCGTAACCGGGCGCCTTCACCGCGGAGACGTTGAGGATGCCGCGCATCTTGTTCACGACCAAGGTCGCGAGCGCTTCGCCCTCGATGTCCTCGGCGATGATGAGCAGCGGGCGATTCGCCTTCTTGGAGGCTTCGAGCAGCGGGAGGAGCTTGGTGATCGTGCTGATCTTGTCCTCGTGGATCAGGATCGCGGGGTGCTCGAGCACGCACTCCATCGTGTCCGCGTCGGTCACGAAGTGAGGCGAGAGGTAGCCGCGGTCGAACTGCATGCCTTCGACGACGTTCACCTCGGTGTGCAGCGCCTTGCCGTTCTCCACGGTGATGACGCCGTCCTCGCCCACGCGCTTCATCGCGTCGGCGATGAGATTGCCGACCTCGGCGTCGTTGTTCGACGCGATCGTGGCGACCTGCAGGATCTGCTGAGGGCTGCCCTTGATCTTCTTGGCGTTCGCTTGGAGCTCGTCCGTCACGTGCTGGACGGCCTTCTTGATGCCGCGCGCGATCGAGGCCGAGCTGGCGCCCGCCGTCAGGTAGCGCAGGCCCTCGCGGACGATCTGGTAGGCGAGCAGGGTAGCGGTGGTGGTGCCGTCGCCCGCGATGTCGCCGGTCTTCGACGCGGCTTCCTTCACGAGCTGCGCGCCCTGGTTCTCGTACTTGTTCTCGAGCGCGATCTCCTCGGCGACGGTGACACCGTCCTTGGTGATCGTGGGGCCGCCCCAGCCCTTGTCGAGCACGGCGTTGCGGCCGCGGGGCCCGAGCGTCGAGATCACCGCCTTCGAGAGCTTCGAGACGCCTTGGAACAGCGCTTCGCGCGCCTCTTCGTGGAAGACCAGTTGCTTGGCCATGGTGGTGGACGTGCCTCCCGGTATGCAGGTACCGGCCCGCAGACGGCGGACCCGGCGACCACGCGGGGCGCGGCTGTGTCAGCGCGCCCGAGCGAAGTTCTTTCGCGCTGCGTCATCAAATGCCGTACCAGTGGGACCGGAGGTCGGTCAGGTGGCCTTCCGGCCAGCCGCCGAGCCAGGAGGCCTTCCTACTCGCGGCTTCCCCTCGGCGGCTTCGATGGGGATGATGCTGCCAAAGCGGCAGGTGGCGCCGAGCGCGGCGAAGACCTGCTGCCACTTTGACGGCCGCGTCGCGACGCGGGGAAGTTGATCCGATGTGGAGAACGAGCAGCGGGTGTTCGGCGGTCACGCACGCGGCCAGCGGGGGGCGACGCCTCGCCGTGCTCCTCTCCTGGGTCGCGGCCTTCGGGGGCGGCGCCCCGGCCTCGGCTCAACAAGAGGTCGAGGTGCAGCTCCTCGACGGAGGACGCGCGACCGGGCGCTTCGAGGCGCTGGATGCCGGCGGGCTGCGTCTCGCCGCGGCCGAAGGCTCGCGACGGATCGCGGTCGAGGAGCTGCTGGCGTTCGGCTTCGAGGGGGGGGGGCTGGAGCCCGCGGGAGAGCTGGCCGAGGTCGAGTTCGCGAACGGCGTGCGCTGGCGCGGCCGACTGCGCGGCGGGAGAGGTGAAGAGCTCCTGCTCGGGATCGGCGCCCACGCGGAGCTCGCCTTGCCCTACGGGGGCTACCGGCGCGTCGAGGTCCTGAAGCGCACCGCGGGTAAGGGCGCGATCGAAGCCGCCGGCGGCGAGAGCGACCGCGTGTACCGCGTGGTCGGCGAAGCGCTCGATGTCGTCGACGGGATCCTCACGGGCTACGACGACGTCGGCGTCGCCATCGAGGACAGCGCGGGGCGCGAGCGTAAGATCCTCTGGAAGGAGGTCGCGGCCTTGCTCTTCGGCAGCAGCGAGCCGACCTGGAGCTTGGGCGATCAGAGCGCGACGGTGCGGCTGCGCGACGGCTCGCTCGCGCGCGGCGCGCTGCTGGCGTCGACCCCGGGCGTGCTCGCTCTCGGCTTCGGCGAAGGCGCGCGCCTGGAGCTGGCTCCGAGCGAGGTCTGGAGCGTCGAGATGCACGGACCGCGCTTCGCTCGCTTGAGCGAGCTCGCTCCAGCTCAGACCGAGCTCGCTCCGTTCTTCGCTGACGGACCGGCGCCGTTCTTCACTGCGGATCGCGGCCTCTTCGGCGCACCGCTGCGCGTCGGCGGCAAGCTGCACGCACGAGGTCTCGCGCTGCGGCCCATCTGCGATCTGCACTACGAGCTCGGCGGCTCCTATCGAGCCTTCCGCACGCGCGTCGGCATCGATGACGCCTGCGAGCCGGAGCGCCATCGCGACGAGAGCTGGTACGGCACCGTGCGCTTTCGCATCGAAGTGGACGGCAAGGAGGTCTGGGTCAGCCCCGTCGTGCGCGCGGGGCAAGCGGCGCTCGAGGTGCCGCCCATCGACCTCAACGGCGCGAAGCGGCTCGTGCTGCGCACCGACTTCGCCGACGGGTTGCCCGCGGGCGACTTGCCGGTGTGGATCGAGCCCTTGCTCCTGCGGTGAGCGGTTGAACGCGAGGGTCCGGTGATCGCCGTGGCGCTGCTCGGCGCGCTCGCGGATCTGCCGCTGCTGCGAGCTCTCGAGGCGCACGGGGGCTACGCGCTCGCGTGGCTCGCCGCTGCGGCGCTCGTCGCGCTGCGTCGGCGCGCGAGCGCTTCTCCCGCGGCGTGGTTCGCGTGGTTGCCGATCGTCGCGTTCGGCGTGCTGCTCGGCCTCGATTCGCCGCCGCAGAGCTTCGGCCCGACGCGTGCCGCGCCAGCGTCTTCGGCTGCGGAAGAGCGCCAAGAGAACGCGGCCTGGGAGCCGCGCGCGGGGCCGCGCGGGACGCATCTCGCGCCCGCGTCGTGGCGAGAGCTCCAGGCCGAGCTCGCGCGCCAGGCCGGCGGGACGGTGGCGATCGACGCGCCGCAGGCGCCTCCGCAGGCGCGCTCCGAACTGCTCGTGCCTCCCGCGTGGGTGCTGCCGAGCGGGGTCGCGCTCGCGCTGCCGGAGCCCACGGGCACGGCCGAGGAGCGGCCGAGCGCGGCGAGCTGGTGGCTGGAGCATGCGGCGTCGGTTCCACCGCGGCGCGATCTGCGCATCGCGGCGCGCGCGGTCGATGTGCCGGCCACGGATCGCGGAACCGTCGCGCTGCAGCTGCGCTCGGAGCCCAGCGCTCCGTGGCGCGAGCTCGGGCGCGTCGAGCGCCGCGAAGCGAACGATCGAGCGGTCTTCGAGCTCGAGGCTCCGGAGCCGGGCGACTACGCCGTGCGCTTGCTCGATGTCGACACGCAGCGCGAGCTCGTGCGCAGCGCGCTCACGGTGGCGCCCGCGCCACGGGCGCGCGTGCTCGGCGGCTCTCTCGAAGCGCTCAGCGCCGCGCTGCGCGCGCAAGGCTACGACGTGCGCGATGGGGGCGTTCCGGAGGAGGAGGACGCGCTGGTGCTCGTCGGCACCGGAGCCGCCGCGCTCTTCGGCGCGCCCGAGCTCGCGCGCTTCCTCGAGCAAGGTGGAGGCGTGCTGCTCGCGCATCCTTCGGCTTGGGAGGACGCGCAGGCGAACGGCTGGGAGGAGCGCTTGCCCGCGCGCTTGCTGCCCGAGCCTCCACCCGCCGAGTCGCCGCCGACGCCGCGTGCGGACCAGCCTCGTGCCGAGGAGCCGATCGATGCTCCGCCACAGCCCGAGGAAGCCGACGCCGGGCGCTTCGCGCTCTTCGTGGTGCTCGATCTCTCCGGATCGTTCGCCGATGCGGTGTCGGAGGCTTGGGCTCAGATCGCGACGGCGCTGCGTGCGGCCGAGGGTTTCGAGCTCACCGGAATCGCGGGCTTCAATGTCGATGCGCGCCTGCTTCTTCCGCTCGGCGCGCACGGCGAGCGCTTGAGCTCGGAGCTCGAGGCCGTGCGTCCGCGCTTGCGCTCGTACGTCGAGGCCGGCGGTCGGCACACCTATCTCACGCCGGCGCTGCGTCTCGCCGCGGACGAGCTCGCGCGCGAGGCGCCCGCCGGCGCGCTGATCGTCGTGGTCTCGGACGGCATCTTCGACGATCGTCCCGAGCAGGGCGGCGACTGGCAGCGCTTCGCGCAGAGCGTGCTCTCGTTCGAACGCGGCTATGCGCTCGCCGCGATCCGCATCGCCGATGCGCGCTTGCCGAGCTCGGCGCTGCAGAGCGGCTTGCGGCGCATGGATCGCTTCGCGGAGATCGGCGGCACCAAGAAGGCGGTGCTGCGCTCCGATCTCGGTTCGGCGCTGCGCATGATCCCGGTCGTCGCGCGCGACGTGCAGACCGCTTCCGCGTGGTCCCCGCGGAACTCCGGCGCGAAGCCGCCCGTTCCGCCTCGAGAGGATCCCGAGCCCGAGCGCGAGCCGCCGCGGCCACCGGAGGCGCAGGCGCCTCTCGTGCCGCGCTCGACTGGGATGCACGCCGCCGAAGGGCTGCCCGGAGAGCTCGACGCGGCGCCTTGGCCCGCGCTGATGGCGCTTCGGCGCTGCGCGCTCTCTGCGGGTGCCGCGCCTGCGTGGCTCGTCGATCCGAGGGCCGAGCCGCTGCTCGTCACCGGGGTCCACGCCCGAGGTCGCATCGCGGTCGCCGCGGCCGCGCTCGATGCCAACGGCTGGCCGGAGGCGGTGCGCGATCCGCGCTTCCCGCTCTTCGCGGCGCGTCTGGCGGACGTGCTGCGTCGTCCCGAGCCCGAAGCCGAAGCTTGGCGCGCGCGGCAGCGCGAAGCGCGCGTGCTCGTCGAACCCGCCACGCGCTCGGAGCTCGCCAACACCTGGCTCTCGAGAGCGATGGGCAGCGAGGCCTCCGCACCGTGGATCGGCAGCGCGCGCGTCGACCGCTCGGGGCTCGTGCAGTCCACCTTGCGTCCGAGCACCGCGCCGGCGACCTTCGAAGGCGAGCGGAATCTGAGCGAAGTCCTGCGCGAGGCGTCCGGGGAGCGCGCATCACAGCCGCTCGTCGCGAGCGAGAGGCGCGCTCCAGGCGCGGCCCCAGGGGACTGGCTCGCCGGGCTCGGCTTGCTGCTCGGCCTGGCCCTGGCGATCGAGGGAGCGGCGACCATCTGGGCGCGCTCCCGCGCGGGAGCGCGTTGACAGCGGCGTCGCCCTCCCTAGAATCCCCGCTCCATTTTCCTCCCCATAGGCAACGTCATCGAGGCCGGGGCCGGCTCCGCCATGGGAGCGCCGCGGTCGTTACCTCACGCCATTCCACGCTCAGTGCTCGCGATCGCGAGCCGTGCAAGCGCTCGCGGGAGCGAGCCGAGGAAGTCGACTTGGAAGCCATCACTCTCGATCAGCTCGTAGAAAACGGAGTTCACTTCGGGTGCCGCGTCAGCCGCTGGAACCCCAAGATGAAGCCGTATATCTACGGCAAGCGGAACCAGATCCACATCATCGACCTGCGGCAGACCGTGCGCGGCCTGCTGCGCTCGGTGCACTTCCTCCGCAACATCGCGGCCACGGGTGATCAGATCCTCTTCGTCGGCACGAAGCGTCAGGTGAAGGACGTGCTCGAGAGCGAAGCCAAGCGCTCGAACATGCCTTTCGTGAGCGAGCGCTGGATCGGGGGAACGCTCACCAACTTCGACATCATTCGCAAGCGCATGAGCCGCCTGATCGAGCTCGAGACCATCGAGCAGGACGGACGCGCCGAGACCCTCTCGAAGAAGATGCTCTCCAAGCTCCGTCGCGAGCGCCGCAAGATCACCCGTAACCTCGACGGCATCCGCACGATGCACCGCCTCCCCGCGGCGCTCTTCGTAATCGATCCGAAGCGCGAGGAGAACGCGGTGAAGGAAGCCGCGCGCATGGGGATCCCCACGGTCGCGCTCGCCGACACGGACTGCGATCCGAACCTGGTCGACATCCTCATCCCGGCGAACGACGACGCGCTGAAGTCGGTCGGGCTGCTCCTCAAGCGCGTCGCCGATGCCGTGGCCGAGGGCTACGCCAGCGCCGCCGAACAGCAGCTGATCCGCTCGCAGGAAGATCCGATCACCGAAGAGCCGCGTCCGATGGCGCGCCGCCAAGGCGGCGGCGATCGCCGGCGTGGCGGTAGCGGCGGCGGCGGCGGTGGGGGTGGCGGTGGCGATCGCCGAGGCCCCGGCCGCGGTGGTCCCGGCGGTGGGCGTCGCGGCGGCCCCGATGGCGGCCGCTTCGGGCAGCGCCCGCAGCCGGGCGCGGGCGCCGAAGCTCCCGAGGGCGGCGGCGAAGTCGCGGCGGCGGGTGCCGAGGGCGGCGAGAGCTGAGCCTTTCGGAGCTCGAGTTTCCCGGGGTGTGCCTCGGGCTCGCTCCGACTCCCAACGATCGCGGTGCGCGCGCCGAAGAGGCGCGGCTGCGCGGCGATCCCTGCCGGTCGGCGCGGTCCTTTGATCCCGCCGTCGACCGATCCGCGGCGCCCGAGGTGGCGCCGCGAGCATTCCGCATTCTCTCCACTCCGTTAGAGACTCTCCGAACATGGCTGAAATCAACGCTCAGCAAGTCAAGATGCTTCGCGACGCCACGCGCGCGCCGATGATGGACTGCCGCAAGGCCCTTGAGGAGTGCGGCGGCGACGTCGAGAAGGCGAAGGACTGGCTGCGCAAGAAGGCCAAGGTCAAGGCCTCCGATATGTCCGATCGCGTGGCCGCGGAAGGCCGCATCTTCAGCTACGTGCACCACACCAAGAAGATCGGCGTGCTGCTCGAGGCCGGCTGCGAGACGGACTTCGTCGCCGCGAGCGAGGACTTCAACGTCCTGTTCCAGGACATCTGCCTGCACATCGCCGCGAACCCGAACTGCCGCTTCCTCGATCGCTCGGACGTCCCGGCGGAGCGCGTCGAGCGCGAGAAGTCGATCTTCGAGGAGGAGATGAAGAACATCCCCGCCGAGAAGCGCGAGAAGGTGCTGCAGGGCAAGGTCGAGAACTTCTTCAAGGGCTGCGTGCTGCTCGAGCAGCCGTTCATCAAGGACGATGCGAAGACGGTGCGCGAGGCCATTTTGGAGAAGGGCGGCCTCCTGCAGGAGAACGTCATGATCCGGCGCTTCGCGCGCTTCGAGATCGGACTCTGATCGGACGCGGGCCGCGGCTCCGCTAGCAGCGGCCCAGGGCCCCGCGACGGAGCACGCGAGCCGGAGCGCTCGGATGCGGGCGATGGCGAGGTGCGAAGCCTCGGCATCGCCCGCGGCGCTTTCGCTCCTCGCCGCGCCGCAGCGTGGCCAGCGCGGCGGCCATTCGCTATCCTCTGGCGCGCGTGCAGGCGAGACCCGTCGCGCGCGGAGGAACGGCATGGCCTACGAGCGCGTTTTGCTGAAGCTGAGCGGCGAGGTCTTCGGAGGAACGAGCGGCGCGGGGCTGGACCTCGACGCGATCGAGCAGATCGCGCTCCAGGTTCGTCAGCTCACGAACCTGGGCTGCCAGGTGGCGGTGGTGATCGGCGGCGGGAACATCCTGCGGGGCGCGGCGTTCGGCGAGAAGGGCATGAACCGCGCCACGGCCGACTACATGGGCATGCTGGGCACCGTGATCAACGCGCTGGCATTCCAGGATGCGATCGAGCGCATCGGGCTCCATGCGCGTGTCCTCTCCGCGCTGCATGTTCACTCGGTGTGCGAGCCCTTCATCGTGCGCCGCGCGATCCGTCACCTCGAGAAGGGCCGGGTCATCATCCTCGCCGGCGGCACGGGGAATCCCTTCTTCACCACGGACACCACGGCAGCCTTGCGCGCGAAGGAGCTGCAGGCCGAGATCCTGCTGAAGGCGACGAAGGTCGACGGGGTCTACAGCGGTGACCCGAAGAAGGACCCCTCTGCGAAGCGCTACGAGCGCGTCACCTACGACGAAGTGCTCGAGCGCGATCTCAAGGTGATGGATGCAGCGGCGATCGCGCTCTGCCGCGAGAACCACCTGCCCATCCTCGTGTTCAGCATGCTCGAGCCGGGCAACATCGTGCGCGCCGTGCGCGGCGAGAAGCTCGGCACCTTGGTCGTCGCGTCCTGAGCGCGCACGCCCCACCGAATCCAACGCTCGCGCCACAGAAGGAGCGCCCGTGCCGAATCCCGAGCTCTACGAAGAAGTGATCCTCGAGACCGAGGAGCGCATGTCGAAGACGACGCATCGCCTCGAGGACGATTTCCGCGGCATCCGCACCGGCCGCGCGACGCCGGCTCTCGTCGACAACCTGCGCGTGGACTACTACGGCTCGATGACGCCCCTGAGCCAGATGGCGACCATCTCGGTGCCCGAGCCGCGCATGATCGTGATCAAGCCCTTCGACGCCTCCGCGCTGAAGGAGATCGAGAAGGCGATCCTGAAGTCGGAGCTGGGGATCAATCCCTCGAACGACGGCAAGATCATCCGCCTCAATCTCCCGCCGCTCTCGGAGGAGCAGCGCAAGCGGCTCGCGGCCCGCGTGCGAGAGCTCGGCGAGGAGGCGCGCGTCGCGCTCCGCAACACGCGTCGCGATGCGATCAAGCAGGCCGACACCGGCCGCAAGGACGGGGACCTCACCGATGACTCGTGCGAGGGCCTGAAGAACGACATCCAGGAGATCATCAAGAAGGCGGAAGCGCGCATCGACCAGGTCGTGAAGGCGAAGACCGACGAGATCATGTCGGTCTGAGCCGCGCTCGCGCTTGCTCCTCCGGGGACGTAGCTCAGTCGGCAGAGCAGCTGCCTTTTAAGCAGCGGGTCGTAGGTTCGATTCCTACCGTCCTCAAAACAGCGCCCCCTCGCGCAGGCGGGTGCAACGGCGCGCACGAGCGCGTAAGCTCGGGCTCGGACTTGGACTTAGAGCCATCGTGCTCCTGCGATGCGCCCCCGATAGCGCCGAGCACCGGTGGGCACGTCGAAGCACCCGAGAGCGCCCTTCGGCGCAGGTCCGAGGGGGCACTTGGGGGGCACCTGTCCTCGGTGCCGGTCGCGAGCGCTTCGAGGCTTGTCGATTTCGGCATCGCGAAGGACGGCAACGACGCGAGCGCGCGCGCCGAGTCCTCGATGCGCAGCTTCGAGTAGTGCGCCAGGGTTGTCGCTGGGCTCGCGTGGCGCAGGATCTTCTGCACGAGCGGCACCGGCACTCCGGCGCGGAGCAGCATGCTGGAGCAGGTCGCGCGCAGGCTATGCACGTCGGCGTGCTCTCCGGCGTCGTCCTCCAGCGCGATTCCAGCGCGCTCGAAGTCGTAGCACCGGCGCCGATTGGTGGGGGAGCTCACGAAGACCCGCGCGAGAGGCAGCGCGCCCTTCGGGCGGATCGCGAGCAGCTCCGCGGCGAGCGCCTCGGCCAAAGGCACTTCGTCGTAGGCCCGCGCCTTGCCGCCGCGGATCGCGAGAACGCCGCGCTCGAAGTCGACATCGCGCCACGCGAGCCGCTCGATCTCGGAGCGCCGCAGCGCGGCGTAGATCGCGCAGGCGTACCACGCGCGGCGCGTCGTGCCGGCGGTGACATCGAGCAGGCGCGCGACCTCCTCCGTGCTGATTTCGCGGCGCGGCCGGCGCCGATCCCGCGCTTCGTCGAGCCGCGGGGCGTACTTCAGCGGGTTCGACTCCCAGCGCCCGGCGCGCACGAGCCACGCTCCGAAGCTCGCCGCGGCCTTCCGCAGCTCGTTCGCAGAGCGCGCCGAGAGCCCCGGCTTCTCCTCGCCATCGACGTGGCGCGGCTCGCGCATCGCCTGCATGCAGCGCGCGACAGCCTCGGCCGAGAGCTCGGCGAGCCGCTCGGCGCCGGTCGAGCGCACGAGCGACTCCAGGTTCCGCCGCAGCGCCTGCACGTGCTTTCGGCTCCGCGCGCTAGTCTCCACGTGCGCGAGGTACTCCTCTAAGTGCGCTCCGATCGGGCGCTTCGCCTGCTCGATCCGCGCGAAGGCGGCCGGATCCGCGGCGCGCGCGCGGGCCTCTTCCTCCTCGCGCCGCATCTCGGCCTCAACGTCGCGCAGCACGCGCTCGGCGTAGCGCTTCTCGCTCTCGCCGGTCGAGCGCTCGCGGCGCTTGCCGTCGAGCCCGTGCCAGCGTACGCGCCAGAAGCGCTCGCCCTTCGAGCGATGGAGCCAGGCGCGGCGGGGGCGTTGGAAGGTGGACATGGGTTCCGTCTCGCGGGGGCGACGCCAAGAGTAGCGCGCCGGTATCGGTGGGGGCGAAGGGGAGCGCGAGGGTGCGCTCTCTACTGGGGGGCAGGTGGCATTTCCATGCTGGCGATCTCGGGCGTGCCGTTCTCCGGTGAGTGCTCGGGCTTCGCGGTGCGCATGCGCTCCTGCATGAACTCGGCGCCTCGGCCGAGAAGTGGACTTTGTCGCGGCACCCGACGCGTCTTGTGCTCGATCGGTGAGACAGGCTTCAGGGGAACCGCGATGGAAGACGATGGCTCGCCTGACGGCGCCCTTGTCGTGCGATGCCAGCGCCCGAGATCCGCTTCCGGGATGTCCTCGAGCCCGCCGCCGGCAACCCACACTTGCAGCACTCGCTTCCCTCCGTCCCACAAGAGAAAGGCTGCTCGCCGGCCGTCGTCGTGCTGGATGATCTCGTCGGGCATCAAGCGCTCGCCTTCGAGCGCCCCGCCGATCGGTTCGAGCGGGATTCGATCTTCGCGCGATGCTTCTTCCGCGGCCTCCCTCGCTCGATTGAGGCGCTCGTCGTTCTGGATCCGCTGCCCCGCGCCGTAATCTCGCGACTCCGGTGCATCGTCATGGTTGGGCAGCACCGTCTTCATCCAGGCGATGGGGTTCCGGATCCTTGTTCTAGAGCTCGATGCGAGAGCTGCTTGCCATGTGGCTAGTCGCGGATGCGCCTCGGCAATTCGCGCGAGCTCGTTGCAGAGCGTCGAGTCGTCGCGCACGCGCTGCTTCGCGCGCTGTTCGTCGTCGCTGGGGTAGCTCCAGCGCGCGAACGCGCCGAGGATCTCTTGGGGGACTTCCGCTACGACGTGCCCCGAAGCTCCTGCGCCGCAGACGCCCTTCTTCTTCCCCCGTGCAACATCCTCCAGCGCCGCCCCGCGGCGCGTCTCAGCGAGCGGAGTGAGCTCTCCGCGCGCGTCAGCGCGGCGGTGTTGTTGTTCTTGTTGTTCCTGTTGTTGTTGTGACGGCTCCGCGCCGTCACTCGGTGCGCGAATCGCCGTCACTTGGAGGGCAGAATCGCCGTCACTTCCGAGTGCGTCGAGTGACGGCAAATCGCCGTCACTTCGCCGCGCGCGCACCAGCGCGGGACCCTCGGAGTAGGAATCCCAGTGTCCGCGTTTCTTGCCGGTCGCCACGAAGTAGCCGTGCCTCAGGATCCGGCCCTTGAACACCTTGTTCACGTCGCGGTGATGCATGCCGAGGTCTCTCGCGATCTCGCGCTGAGAGATGAACCGTTCCCCGGAGCCGCGCCAGGTCTCTGCGAACGCCAGAGCACGCTCCAGCACGCGAAGACCGCGAAGACCTAGTTCCTTGGAAGCTCGGCGACGCAGCAGTGAGATCGGGCTCCAAGTGTGGATCGCCCTCCTCGGGCGCGATGGAGACTTGCCTCGGCTCGA
This sequence comes from Planctomycetota bacterium, assembly GCA_016719295.1. Lineage (GTDB taxonomy): Bacteria > Planctomycetota > UBA1135 > UBA1135 > JADKAF01 > JADKAF01. The sequence goes on along the minus strand of JADKAF010000001.1, from coordinate 1,032,216 downwards.
CGGAGGTCCCGGGCCGTCTTCCGCGTTGTCGGCGATACTCACGGCGCTTCGCCTCCGTCGAGCTTGCCGGCCGCGGGACGAGCACCAGGACGGGCGCTTGCAGGCGCCCGCCCGCCTTTCTGCTCGCGCGCTTCGATCCATGCGCGCACGGCCTCGGGGCGAAAGAGGCGCCGCGAGCCAATGCGGACGCTCGGGAGCTCGCCGCGCACGGCGAGCGTCGTGAGGAGCCGCGCGGAGATGCCCATCGCGGCGCGCGTCTGCTCCTTCGACCAGAGCAGGGCGAGGTCGGAGGGCGAAGTCATCTCGCACCGCCTTCCGATACCGGAGTCGATGTGCAGATGGGCGATTCAAGCCAAGCCCGCACGGCGTCGCCCCGGTAGAGGATCGACCTCCCGCGCTGAATGTACCGGATCTCGCCGCTTCGACGGGCGCGGCGCAGGGTAGAGCACCGGACACCAAGCGCGTCGGCCAGGTCTTGCTCGCAGAACACAGCGTCGGCGTCGAGCCGAACGCCTCGAAGGATGATCGCGTTTTCCATTCGAGCACCCTGCGCGAGATTCGCTCGCGCATGAAGGCGTTCGGAGCTTGGGAACGCGCCTTCCCGCGGTTTCCGCGGTTTCCCTAGGTCGCCAATCGAACCTTGTAGTGAGCTTCGAGCCTGGGCAGGAGCGCCGATGCTCTCCATCGATCGGCTCTGCCGAATCCGCCGCGTTCATCCGGCTCGGGGATCAGTCCCTTTCGGCGGAGCCCCCGGAGCTGTTCCTTCGTGATGCGTCCCTTTTTCACACGCTTGAGCATGTCGCACGCATCCATCAGGGTCAGCAACTCGTCGGGGTCTTCTTCGGCACCGCGCGGCGCACCTTTCGGCAGTCGAGCCCCTGTCGAATCGGATTCGATGTCTTCGCGGGGGGCACGAGCTTGGAGTACGACTGCTTTCGCGTGCAGCTTCGCTTTGTCCCTCCATCCAAGCCGAAGTGAGCGCTCAATCGATGCAAGCAAGCGCTCGTGGTTCAGTTTGGCCACGGCTACACCTACGGTCGGAGGCTGCCGCCCCCGGCCTACTCGCCCGTAGGTGAACGCGAGCAAGCCGAGGGCAGCCGCGAGTAGCTAGCTCGCGTACAAGAAGCATAGCGGCTCCTTCGGTGGATCCCATGGTCTAGTGGATCTCCGGTCGCCTGGCTCGCCTGTTGTCGCTACGCGCCTCGTGCGCAGGCGTCACCGATTCCCGGGATCTCCAGGTAGTTCGCCCGAGCGCAGGTCAGCGACAAGTGCGTTGAGCGCTTGAATCGTGGCCGAAGCCAGGGCCGCAGCCCTTCTTTCTCCGTCCGCGCGATTGGCGACTGGCCGCGCCCAGTGATGCCAAGATCGCACGGCGACGGTCGAGGAATACTCCTTCAAGAACTGGCCATCCGGCGCGTACGCCCGAAGTGACACGGTGTACTCGTGCCCCCATGTCTGCGGCAGGACCAACCCGAAGAAGAAGACGATATTCAGCGGGACCGACCAGATGCCCCCGTAGCTCTCCGGGCCTTCGAATGACCCGCGGACCACCAACTCTGGCTTTCGAGACGAGTTTACGTACTTTGCTGCTCGACAGTTTTCTAGGTGGTGTACTGCCATGCCCAGCAACGCGTAGCTTGTCGCTGGCGTCAGTACCTGGCTCGTCGACTCCGATCGAGTCGTCTGCCGATAGGAACCAGAGCTGTTGCCCGAAACGGAGCCAGTTCGGGGAGAGTATGCGGAAAACGTGTCCTGGCGATAGCCGGTGGTAGAAGCGATGCCTTCGCTGAGGACGAGTGCGCTGACCGTCATGACTGGAACACCCAGTCCTTCCACTTCGATCGCGTTCAGGGTGGGCTCGCTCGGCGGCTCGTCGATGCTGGGATCGTCGTACGACAGGATCACGCACGATGCGAGCGGCAGCATGAGGCCAAGCAGAAGAGCTCGTACGGCGACCAGATTCATGAGATGGACTTCGGATGGCTCATTGGGTTGAAGGAAGACGAAGGTGCTGTAGCGGTCGTGTCCCCGGAGGGATGCTCGATCGCCTGAGAAGTGGCTCGGCCTCAGCGCAACCGCAGTGTCTCTGCCAGGAGCTTCAGCGCGACGACTCTCTCCATCGGCTTCGCCCCGGGCAGGAGCAGGAGTTCCGCACACTTCAATCGAAGGAACGCGAGCGCTTCTTTGGGATCCCGTGCGATGGCCTTCAGGTCGACTGGGATGGGATAGGAACTCGGGCCGGTCGTGGTCTCGCTTGCCATGTCTTGTCCCTTCGGGTGGTGGCGACCGTCGGAATGGTACTCAGGCACTTCCGCTCAGCAAAGTGCGGGAGGGGGCAAGCCCGAACACAACACGACCACCTCGCGCACGGTCACACCGGGTACCCCTCCCCCCCTCCCCCCTCTCTTCCGCTGGTAGATCGGCGCGGGGGGGATCGAGAGAGAGGGGGCAGGCGCGCCCCCTCGACGATGGCGTTGTTCTGTCGCTCCGCGACTCTGAACGCGCAAATGAGACGCGACGCGCTCGGCCTACGAAGCCCTCGCCCGGCGATCGGGGCGACTCTCCGTCGTGAACCCTAGACCAGCTCGTCGAGCAACGCGCGGAGCTCCCCGAGCTCGGCCGGCGAGAGATCCGCAAGGGCAAGCGAGATGGCCTGAACACGCGAGGAGACCAAGCGCCTGAGGGGGGCGGAAGAGGGCTCGCAGACGTCGGCGGCGCATGCCAAAGGGGGCGGCAAGGGGGCGCTTGATTCACATCCCTTGGCTTCGTTCGCATGTCCGCTGCCTTTTAAGCAGTAGGTCGTAGGTTCGATTCCTACCGTCCTCAAAACCTCGGGGCGAAGCCCCGAGGTTTTGTTGTTTGCTGGGCCCAACACCTGACGGTGTTGGAGCCGATTCCAGTGTCCGTGCCAGCGGGCGTGTCGGTGCCAGCGGGTGATGTCATCGTCCGTGGCGAGGCGAGATGGCGGCCGCGGCGCGCTCGGAGAGAGCGGGCGGGGCGGCATCGGTGCGGCGGGCTGCCGGGTAGAGGGGCTCGAGTCGCGCGGGTCGTGCGGCCGATGCTCGGGGCATGCGCTTCGAGATCGAGAGGCGAGAGGGGGCGGGACTGCGCGAGCGCGAAGGGCGCGAGGCGCTGCGGCGCGAGCTTGCGCTGCTCGGGCACGCGGTGGTCGAGCGCGACGGGGAGCATCGCGTGGCCGCTGAGGAGCTCGCGATGGGGGTGGAGGCGCGCCGCGCGCTGCGCGTGCCTCCCGGAGGTCGCGTTGCGGAGCTCCGGCGTTGGAGCGAGAGCGACGCGAGCGCGCTGGGGCGCTTCGCGGAGCAGCTCACGGGGATAGATCTCGCCGAACGCTGGCTCGTTCTCTGGCTGTCCGGAGACGGCGACGCATGCACGCTGGAGCTCGAGCAGCGCGCGCGCGAGCGGCTCGTGCGACGCGGAGCGGTCGTCGTCGAGCTGGGCCGCGAGCACAGCGCGTGGTGCGTCGGCGGCGATCGCGGTCTCTGCGAGCACGCGATCGATGTCGAGGGGCAGCGGAGGCTGCTCGCCTGCGCCGATCTCGCGTTCCTCGCGGCATCTCGGCTACAGCGCGATCCCGCGCTGGTCGCGGAGGTCTGCGCGCATGGCGTGATTCCTTGGCTCGGCGGCGGGCCGGTCCGGAGCACGCTCTTCCGCGCGCTCGAAGGCGAGCTCGGTCCGGAAGATGCGGCGCGTCTTGGCGAGGCGCTCGTGGATTGCGATCAGCTCGGGGCGCAGCTCGCGTGGCGCGAGCGCGCGCTCGCCGCGGGCTCGGGGAGCGGCTGCGCGGCTGCATGCGCGAGCGCTTCGACTGGAGCGTGCGCGCGCGCTGTCTCGCGCATCGCGCGAGCGAGATGGCGGCGCTGCGCTGAAGCGCACGCGCGATCGTCCGGGCCTCGCATCGCCCGCGCTACGAGAGGTGTGCGCGCAGCGCCGCTTCGTCGGGTGCGCGCACGAGTCCGCGCTCGGTGATCAGCGCCGTGACGAGGCGCGCGGGCGTCACGTCGAAGGCGGGGTTCCAGTGAGAAGCTCCGCTGGCCGCCAGCGGCACGCCTCGCGCGGAGGCGATCTCGACGCCGTCGCGCATCTCGATCGGGATCGCCTCGCCGGAGCGCGTGGCGAGATCGATGGTGGAGGTGGGCGCCACGACGTAGAACGGCACGCCGAACTCGCGCGCCGCGAGAGCCACCGCGAGCGTCCCGATCTTGTTCGCGACGTCGCCGTTCGCGGCGATGCGATCCGCGCCGACGAAGACCGCCGCGACGAGGCCGGTGCGCAGCAGGCTCGCCGAGGCGCCGTCGACGAGGAGGGTCACGGGGATCCCGGCCCGCGAGAGCTCCCAGGCGGTGAGCCGCGCGCCTTGCAGCAGCGGGCGGGTCTCGTCGGCGTAGACCTGCACGCGCTTCCCCGCCGCGCGCGCGGCATACACCGCGGCGAGCGCCGTGCCGGTGCCGCCGGTCGCGAGCGCGCCCGCGTTGCAGTGCGTGAGAATGGCGTCGCCGTCGCGTACGAGCTCCGCTCCGATGCGGCCCATGGCAGCGCAGCAGCGCTCGTCGTCGGCGTGGAGCTGCTGCGCGGCGACGAGGAGCTCGGCCAGGAGACGGGGAGAGCGGGCGCCGTTCTGCGCAGCGGCACGCGCGCGCGCTACGCCCGCGCGAATCGCGTGAGCGAGGTTCACCGCCGTCGGCCGACAGCGGATCAGATGCTCGGCGACCTCGTCGAGGCGCAGCAGGAACTCGCTCGGCGAAGCCTGCACGTGGGGCCGCGCCCCGAGCACGAGGCCGTAGGCCCCGGCGATGCCGATGGCGGGAGCGCCGCGAATCGCCAAGCGGTGGATCGCGGCATGCACGTCGTTCGCGCTCGTCGCGAGGCGCTCCAGCGCCTCGTGCGGCAAGAGCGTCTGGTCGAGATAGCGCAGCACACCCTCGACGCCGCCGTCCCAGACCAGAGCGCGCACCGGCTCACCGCTCTCGGGGTGGGCGGGCACGAGCGGCGCGACCGGAGTCGAAGTGGCAGCCATCGGTCGATGGCTCTCAGCTCGACTTCGCGGGAGCGCTGCCGATCACGTCCGCCGCGCGGCGTCCCGTCAGCACCTCGAAGAGCTGCGCGTAGCGCGCCAGCGTGCGCTTCACGATCTCGTCGGGCAGCACGGGGCCCGGAGGCTGCTTGTTCCAGCCGCTGCCGAGCAGCCAGTTGCGGACGATCTGCTTGTCGTAGGACGGCGGGCTGCCGCCGATCGCGTACTCGTCGAGCGGCCAGTAGCGCGAGGAGTCGGGCGTCAGGACCTCGTCGATCAGCACCGGCTCGCCGTTCTCGATCGCGAACTCGAACTTGGTGTCCGCGACGATCACGCCCTTCTCGAGCGCATAGGCGGCGCCCTCGCGATACAGCGAGAGCGAGAGCTCGGCGAGCTTCTGCGCGGTCTCCTTCCCGAGCTGGGCCTCCATGTCGGCCAAGCTGACGGGCTCGTCCTTCTCCGACTTGGTGGTGGGGGTGAAGATCGGCTCCGGGAGGCGCTCCGCTTCGCGCAGGCCGCGCGGCAGTGGCAGGCCGCAGATCGCGCCGGACTTCTGGTAGGCGCTCCAGCCGGAGCCCGAGAGATAGCCGCGCACCACGCACTCGTAAGGCACGACCTCGAGCGGGCGCACGGCCATCGTGCGTCCGCGCAGCGCATCGCGCTGAGCCGCCGTCAGGCCGTCGATGCGATCGACGTCGCTGGTGACGAGGTGGTGGCGCGCGCGATGCTCGAGCTTGTGGAACCAGAACTCCGAGATCGCCGTGAGCAGCTTGCCCTTGCCGGGGATCTGATTCGGGAGGACGACATCGAACGCGGAGACGCGATCGGTCGCCACCAGCAGGAGGAGGAAGTCTCCGTGGCGGTAGAGATCGCGCACCTTCCCGCGGCGGAGGAACTCGAGCCCGGGGATCGCGCCCGGGGCGCTGGGGGTGCTCATCGGTTGCGCATCCTGACGAAGGGACGCGGGAGTGTAGCAATCGCTCCTCGACGTCGCACGCTCACGAATCCGCGCGCGTGAGGCGCAGCTCGAGCGCGAGGCGATTCAGCGCTTGGCGCGCGGCCTGCCCGCTCGTCGCGTAGGCGCCGTCTCCGAGCGCGTGCACGTCGGAGCTCGCGCGCAGCGAGTTCTCTCGCGCACCCGAGAGGTGTACGAACGTGAGCTCGACGACCAAGCTCTCGCCGTCTCGGCGGAAGCTCGGCTCGATCGCCCCGACGGCGCCGAGGAGGTAGGCGTGCTCGAGGCGGTCGCCGCGCGTCTGGATGGAGCGGAGCAGCCCCGGATCGATGATGCGCAGGCCCTGCTTTGCCGCCGTGCGCTCGAGTTCCTTCACGACCGCGCTCTCGACGAAGCCGCCCCATTCCGCCTCGCCGTCCAGGTCATCCCCGCCTTCGCGAAGGCAGGGCAGCACCGCCAGGGCGGGGATATCGCGCGTCGCCTGATCCGTGTCCGGGCGCAGCAGGTCCAGGCCGAGCTTCGCGAAGAGCAGCAGGAGCGCCACGAGCGCGGCACCGGCCGAGGCGCGTCGCCAGCTCGCCGCATCGGCGCGGGGCGCTCTTCCACCGCGTGCGGGGCGCCCGCCGAGAGCACGCTCGAGATCGTCGGCGAAGGCGTCGAGATCGGGGTAGCGGCGCTCGGGCACTTTCTCGAGCGCGCGCAAGAGCACGCTCTCCACTTCCGCGGTGAAGGGCTGCGCGAGCTCGAGCCGCCGCGGCGGGTGCTTCACGATCGCCTCGGCGATCTCGAACGCGCTCTCGCCCTCGAAGGGGCGGCGGCCCGAGAGCCACTCGAAGAGCACCACCGCGAGCGAGAACTGATCGGCGGCAGGGGTGAGCTCGCGCCCGCGCACCTGCTCTGGAGACATGTATCCGGTGGTGCCGAGCATCTGTCCCGTGTGCGATGTCGCTCCGACGCTGGCCGGATCCAGCGGCTTCGCCAAGCCGAAGTCGAGCACCTTGGGCTCGCCTTCCGGCGTGAGCATCAGGTTCTCGGGCTTGAGATCGCGATGCACGATCCCCGCGCGATGGGCCACCGCCATTGCGCGGGCCACCGCCGCCAGGATCTCCACGCGTCGCGCCGGCGCAGGCTGCTGGTCCGTCGGCAAGTCGCGCAGCGTGTGACCGGCGACGAGCTCCATCACCAGGAAGAGCCGGCCCTGCTCCTCCTCGAGATCGAACACCGTCACGAGATGCGGGTGCGCGAGCGCGCCCGCGCTGCGCGCCTCGCGCTCGAAGCGCCGGCGCATGCGCGGATCCTGCGCGCGCGAAGGGGCGATGAGCTTCAGCGCGACCTCGCGCTGGAGCTTCTCGTCGCGCGCGCGATAGACCTCGCCCATGCCTCCGCGTCCGGCGAGGCCGAGGATGCGATAGCGCCCGAGCCGCTCGCCCGGAGCCAGGGGCGAGGGAGCTTCGATGCGACCGAGGCTGCGCTCCAGGCGCTCGTACGAAGCGAGGCGCTCCTCGAAGGCCCGCGCCTCCGCCGGCTCGAGGCCGCGACGGCGGAGGAACTCCCGCGGGCTCTCCGACGCGGAGCCCTCATCGCGGGCGCAGAGATACTCTTCCAGCGCGAGATCGATGCGATCCGCGGAGGAGCCGAGCGCCTCGAGCTGCCGCCGCGGTGCCTCGCGCTGTGGCTCGCGCTCATCGCTCAAGGCGCGCCCTCGGCTTCGCTGGCGGCCGCTCCACCGCGCTCGCCGTCGACGAGCTGCGTCAGCTTGAGCAGCGCGCGCATGAGGAGCTTCCGCACCGCGTCCTCGGAGCGACCGCCCATGCGCTCGCCGATCTCGCGATACGGCAGGTGCTCGAGCCGCGCCATGCGCACGACCTCGCGGTACTCCTGCGGCAGGCGCTCCATCGCTCGCTCCACGGCCGCGAGCTCGTCGCGCCGATCGAGGATGTGCGAAGGCGTCTTCGGCTCGATGCCGAAGTCCGCGGGAGCGCGAGCCGCGGAGTCCTCGTGAGCGCGGAGCTCGCGCCCCGCGTCGCGCTTGCGACGTCGGAAGAAGATCGCCTTCTGACGGATCTTGTTCTCGACGATGCGGCGCAGCCAGCGGCGGAACGACTCGCGACCGCGCCACTCGAAGCCGCCGAGATCGCGGAAGGCCTCGGCCAGAGAGGACTGCGCGAGATCCTGCGTGTCGACGCGCGCGCGGAGCTGCGGCCCGAGGCGTTGGCGGACCCAGGCGTGCACGGGCTGGAGCTGCGAGGCGAAGAGGCGCTCCAGCGCTTCGCGCTCGCCTGCCACGGCGCGGCGCACCAGATCTTCTTCAGCGGCGTCTTCGGGAGAGCGCTGCGTAGGTTCGGAGTTCAAGGCAGGTGCAGCTCGTGGCTCGCGGTTCTCCCGGAGTCTACTCTGGGCGCGCTCTCCGCAAGACCCATCGCGGAGCGCGGAGGTGAGGGCTGCGTGCACGAGGTTCTCCGCATCCGACCGGTGGGGCCGGTCTCCGGCGAGGCGCGCGTCTCGAGCTCGAAGTCCGCGCTCGCGCGCGCCCTCCTCTGCGCCGCCGGAGCGGAGCAGTCGACCGAGCTCCTCGTGGCCGATCCCGCGGCGGACTCGCTCGTGCTGCGCGACGCGCTGCGGACCGCCGGCGTCGCCATCGAGGTCGACTCCGGCTGCTGGCGCGTCGCCGGACGCAAGCGCGCGGCGGGGGGCGGGGCGGTCTCGATCGACCTCGGCGAGGCCGGAACGGTCGCGCGCTTCCTCCCGCCATTCCTAGCGGCCGGCCGTGGCGTATTTCGCTTGGACGGCCGCGGGAGGCTGCGCGAGCGCCCGCACCTACCGCTCGCGCATGCGCTCACCGAGCTAGGGGCTCGCGTCGAGACGGAGCGCGGCGGGGCTCTGCCCTGGACGCTCCACGCGCACGGGCTCAGCGGCGCGGCCCTGCGCGTGCCTTCGGCGGTCTCGAGCCAGTTCCTCTCGGGTCTGCTGCTCGTCGCTCCGTTGCTCGAGCGAGGCGATCTCGAGCTCGTGCCGGTGGGCGAGGCGCGGTCGCGACCCTACGTCGAGTGGACGCGCAGCGTCATGCGGGACTTCGGCGTCGCGGTGGAGAGCGACGGGCGGGCGTGGCGTGTGCGCGAAGGCGCGCGCTATCGCTCGCCGCGCCTCTACGAGGTCGAGCCCGACGCCTCGGGCGCGGCCTTCTTCTTCGTCGCGGCGGCGCTGACCGGCGGCGAGGTGCGCGTCCGGGGCTTGCACGAGCGGAGCGCCCAAGGCGATCTCGCGAGCCTCTTGCTGCTGCGCGAGCTCGGCGTCGAGACGGGCTTCGATGCGGCGGGGGCCTTCGCGCGAGGTCGCGCAGAAGGAGCCCTCGACGCCAGCTTCGTCGACGCGCCCGATCTCGCGCCGGCCTTCGCGGTCCTCGCCGCGGCGATGCCCGCGCGCTCGCGCCTGCGCGGGGTCGCCGCGCTGCGCGCGAAGGAGAGCGATCGGCTGGCGGCGCTGGCCACGGAGCTCCGCCGCGCGGGCGCGCGCTGCGAGGTCGGTGCGGACGAGCTGGCGATCGAGGGTCCCGTCCACCGCGGCGTCCTCTTCCACACCTACGGCGACCACCGGCTGGCGATGGCCTTCGCCCTGCTCGGACTCGTCCTCGACGAGGTGGCGATCGAGGAGCCGAGCTGCGTCGCGAAGTCCTGCCCGCGTTTCTTCGAGCAGCTCGCGCGGATCGCACCCGGCTGCGTCGATTGACGCACCCGACCCCACATCTAGAATCCGCGGGCCTCGCCGAAGCTCTTGGGAAGCCGCTCGATGATCGCCAAACTCGCTCTCTCTCCCCGCCGCTCCGCTGTTATCGGAGCGCTCCTCTCCGCGGCTCCTCTCGCGGCACAGGAGGCCGCGCCCGAGACCCTCGATCTGCGCCCACTCGCGCGCTCCGGAGAGCGCTTCGAGGTGAGCGAGAAGAGCCGCTGGAGCGACGAGCTCGTGAGCTTGCGCCTCCGCGCGGGCGAAGAGGTCCTGATCGACGCCGGCGCGAGCCGCGGATCGAGCGCGCTCGGCTTTCAGCGCACCTTGCGCACCGAGCGCGGCTTCGAGGATGCGCTCGAGGCCGTCGAGGAACGCGATGGGGCGGCGAAGGTGACGCGCCTGGCGCGCACGTGGAAGCAGCTCGAGGCGTCGCTGCGCGTCGATGAGCAAGGCGCCGAGCGTGGTCGGCGAGTGAAGCGCTTCGCCTCGCCCCTCGTCGGACGCAGCGCGAGCTTGGCGCGCGGCGAGAGCGGCGCGGTGACGGCGAGCTTGCGGCCGAAGCCCGCGCAGCCCGGCCAGGAGCCGCCCGCGGAGCCCGCCGCGGCCGACCTCTCGCTCTGCGTCCTGGAGGCGCGCTTCGAGAGCTGCCTCCCGTCGCAGCCCGTGGCCCTCGGCGCGAGCTGGCCGCTCGATGCGACCGCCGCGCGCGCGTTGCTCGGCAGCCTCGATGGATTCCCGTTCCCGCGCGCCGAAGGCTATCCCGGTGGGATCGCCGAGGAAGCGCGCCAGGCCGATCCGCTCGCCGTGCTTCTCGCTCGCGCGGCGTGCACCGGTACCGCGCGCTTGGAGAGCGCGGACGACGGGACGGCGACGATCGCCGTCGAGCTCTCGCTCGATCTCGACGCAGCGGAGGTCTACCGGAGCCAAGCGGCGAAGCCGCTCACCGAAGACGAAGCCGCGGTGCAGACCGACAGCGCGAACGCGAGCGCGGAGGGCCCGGCGCAAGCGCTGCCTTGGACCGGGAAGCTCCGCGCGCGCGGACGCCTCATCTTCGATCGCACGCGCCGCGTCGTGCAGTCGTGCGCGCTGACCGGGGAGTTCGAGCTGCGCGTCGAAGCGCGCGGGGCGGAAGGGCCCGCACAGGTGCTGCTCGAGCTCTCGACGAAGGGGACGCTCGAGCGCAGCGCGCGCATCTTCGCGGTGTCCTCGTGAGCCGTCGCGCCGAAGGGAACGCGCGGCTCGGCAGCCTGTCGAAGCCGTCCCTCGGGCCGGCGGAAGTACCTCGGCGGGACGCCGAGATCGCCGTTCCGAAGCTCGCGGCACTGCGGCCGCCGTCCGCGGGCGCGAGGATCCTCGGCGTGCTCGGAATGCTGCTCCTCTGCGCGTGCGGCGGCGGCACCGCGAAGCAGGCCGCGCCGAGCCAGACCAGCATGGAACGGCTGGAGGGGGTCGAGCGCGAGCTCGGCAACGCGCCCTCGAAGCCGCGTCCGGAGGAGCCGCCCCGAGCGGCGCAGGATCCCTCCGAGGCGGAGGCGATCCGCGCGATGCTGGCTCGCGCGCGCGAGCTGCGCGCCAAGCAGGACGCGGAGCACGCTGCGCTACCGGCGCAGGACGAAGCGCAGCTCCTCGCCTTCGCCGAGCGCTACCGACCGGCGAAGGAAGTCGAGGCCGGTGCGGTCGAGCATTACCTCTACGGAAGAGCGCTGCTGCTCGCGGGGCGCAGCTCGGAGGCGCGCTACCGCTACGAGGTCGCGCTGCGCCATCAGCCGCGCTTCTCGCTCGCGCGCGCGGCGATGGGGCTCTGGCACTTCCGCTTCGAGGAGTGGGCCGAAGCGCAGACGCTGCTCGCGGAGGCGTGGGCCGAGGATCGCAGCGATCCCGAGGTCGCGTTCTATCTCGCGTACACGCACGACAAGCTCGGGCAGAGCGAGAAGGCGTACACGCTGATGGTGGAGGCGCTCGCCGCGGGACGCGGAGAGGAGCCCGCGGCGCTCTGGCTCGCCGAGCACCACGCGAAGAAAGAGGAGTCGAGCGAAGTCGTGCGCATCCTGGAGCCGGTCGTCGCGAAGCACCCCGAGAACGACCAGCTGCGCTTGCGCCTCGCCGCGGCGTACGAGGAGCTGGGTCGCCTCGACGACTCGATCCGCCAGCTCCAGGAGATCCTGCCGCGCTTGCAGGGCGGCTGGCTGCAGATGGTGCGCTACGCGGAGCTGCTGCGGCGCGGAAATCGCTTCGAGGAGGCCGAGGCCGTCTTCCGCCGCGTGCTGGCCGAAGCGCCGCCGAAGTTCTTCGCAGAGGATCTCGGCCCGCAAGGGAAGCAGGCGCTCGAGGATCGCTTGGAGCTCGTCATGCGCGAGCGCGCCGCCGGCAGGAAGCTCCAGTACACGCGCGAAGAGCTCCTGACCACGCTGAGGAACCCCCAGCAGTTCAGCGTCGAGCAGCGCATCGACGCGGCGCAGAAGCTGACGATCGATCGACCGCCCGCGGACAACAACGCGCTCGGCCAGCTCGTGACCATCTTGGTGAAGGACCCCGATCCGCGCGTGCGCATCTGGGCGCCGCGCGTGCTGCAGGCGTGGGCGGTGCCCGAGCAAGCGGAGCGCTTCCTGATCTGGTTGGCGCGCAACGAGAAGGAGCAGACCAACGTGCGCGCGGCCTGCTGCGAAGCCTTCGAGCCCACGGCCTCCGACGCTTCGGTCGACGTGCTGCTCGACTGCCTCGGCGGCGAGCCGCTGCTCTTCCACGCGTCGGACGCAGCTCTGGAGCGCATCACCGGTCAGATCGTGGTCGTCGGCGACGGCGCGTATCTCGACGAGAAGCCCGAGTCGCGGCTCAAGAAGCAGCAGGAGTGGCGCGAGAAGGTCGCGCGTTGGCGCGAGAGGCGCGCCGCCAGCACGGCCGACGGATCGAAGCTGCGATGAGCCGCCGCGTTCTGGTCACGGGTGGCGCGGGCTTCGTCGGCAGCCACGCGGTGCGGGCACTCCTCGAGCGCGGCTACGCCGTGGAGATCGTCGACGATCTCTCCGAGGGGCATCGCGAAGCGGTGCCGCGCGACGTTGCCCTGCACGTCTACGACATCGCCGATCGAGGGCGCATGGACGCGCTGCTCGGCGCGCGGCGCTTCGATGGCGTCCTGCACTTCGCGGCGCGCTGCTACGTGGGGGAGTCGGTGCGCGAGCCGGGCGCGTACTACCGCGCGAACGTCGCCCGCACCGTCGAGCTGCTGGAGGCGCTGCGCGCCGCGAAGGTCACGGCCTTCGTCTTCTCCTCGAGCTGCGCGACCTACGGCGATCCCGTGCGCACGCCGATGGACGAGGAGCATCCGCAGCGCCCGATCAACCCCTATGGCCGCTCGAAGCTCTTCGTGGAGCAGATCCTCGCCGACTACGCGCGAGCGCACGGCCTGCGCTCGGCATGCCTGCGCTACTTCAACGCCGCGGGTGCGCATGCGAGCGGGTCGATCGGCGAGCACCACGATCCGGAGACGCATCTCATCCCGCTCGCGATCCAAGCCGCGCAGGGCTTGAAGCCCGGGCTCCAAGTGTTCGGCGACGACTATCCGACGCGCGACGGCACCTGCGTGCGCGACTACGTGCACGTCTCCGACCTCGCCGAAGCGCACCTCCTCGCGCTGGAGGCGATCACCGCGCACGAGCCCGGCCAGCGGGCGTGGAACCTCGGCACCGGCGTCGGCTCCAGCGTGCGCGAGGTGATCCGCACGGTGGAGGAGGTGAGCGGCTTGCGCGTGCCGTTCCGCATCGCTCCGCGACGGCTCGGAGATCCGCCGGAGCTCGTCGCCGACGGCTCGCGCGCCGCGCGCGAGCTCGGCTGGAAGCCGCGCTACGCCAGCTTGCGCGCGGTCGTCGAGACGGCGTGGGCCTGGCATCGCTCGCACCCGCGCGGCTACAGCGAGGGCCTCCGATGAGCGCGAGCGCGCCGAGCGCTCCGCGCCTGCTGATCCTCGGCAGCGGCAGCATCCTCCCGCATTCGTCTCGCTCGCCGGCGGGCTATGCGCTGCGATTGCCGCACGGCCGAACGACCTTGCTCGATGCCGGGCCGGGAACTCTGGCGCGCTACGGCGCGTCCGGCGGGCGAGTCGAGGAGATCGAGCGCATCTGCCTCACGCACTTCCATCCCGATCACTGCCTCGATGTCGCGACCGTGCTCTTCGCGCGCCGCAATCCCGCGCTCGCGGGCGCGCTGCCGGCTCTCGAGATCTGCGGTCCCCGCGGCGTCGGCGCCTGGGTGGCGAGCCTGCAGAAGACGTGGGGGAGCTGGGTGCGCGAGGAAGGCCTCGCGATCACCGAGCTCGAGCCCGGCGGTCGCGCGATCGAGCGCGAAGGCTTCGCGCTCGGCGCACATCCGACGCACCACACCGATCACGCGCTCTGCTTCCGCTTGTGCTTCGCCAACGGCGCCGTGCTCTGCTACTCGGGCGACTCCGACGAGGTGAGCGAGCTCGTCGCGGCGGCGCGCGATGCCGACTGGTTGCTCTGCGAGTGCTCGTTCGCCGATGCGCACTACGTCGAGGGGCATCTCACGCCGTCGCGCGTTGCCCGCGTCGCAAACGCCGCGGGGGCGCGCCGCGTGGTGCTGACGCACTTCTACCCGAGCCTCGAGCCGCGCGACGCGGTGCGCGTCTGCGCTGCGAGCTGCCGCGCGCCGGTGCAGGCGGCGGCCGACGGCGCGGTGTTCCTGCTCGAGCCGACCGAGACGCAGAGGTGCGCATGAGCGCGATCGCTCCCCTTCGATGGTGCCTGCTCGGCTTCGGTCTCGCTTGCGCGCCGCTCGCGAGGGCGCAGGACGCGCTCGATGCCGGCTACGCGACCATCGAGAAGAAGTCCGTGCAGGAGGACCTGGAGTTCCTCGCCGCGGATGCCCGCGAAGGGCGCGACACGGGCTCGAAGGGGCTCGAGCGCGCCGCGGAGTTCCTCTCGCAGCGCTTCGAGGCGCTGAAGCTCGAGCCGCCGCCCGCCGAAGCGGGTGCCAGCGCGAGCTATGTGCGCCCCTGGAGCGGAGAGTTCCTCTCGCCGGTCGCGGCGGCGTGCAAGCTGGAGCTCGTGCAGGGCGACCAGAGAGCTCCACTCGCGCTCGAGAGCGAGTGGATCCCCGCGCTGCGCAGCTCGGAGAAGCCCGCTGCGGGAGAGGTCGTGTGGGCCGGATACGCGATCTCGGCCAGCGACCACAAGTACGACGACCTGATCGGCGTAGACCTGCGCGGCAAGGTCGCGGTCGCGTTCTGGCTCGAGCCCGGGATGCGAAAGAAAGGCGAGTGGTTCGACGGCGCGAAGCCCACCGCGCACGCCGACATCTATACCAAGGCGAAGCTCGTCGCCGAGCGCGGCGCGGTGGCGCTCGTGCTCGCGAGCCCGCCCCTCGACGAGAAGGCGACCGCGCCGCTCGGCTTCGAGCTGCCGCACTTCGTGCGCGCTTCCGGCGGCGGCGGCTTCGGCGGGGGACGCCTCGAGGAGGCGCCCATCCCGATCGCGCACCTCGCGCGCTCCGCGGCCGAGCGCGTCCTCGGCCTCGACCTGGAGGCGCTCCAGAAGCGCCATGAGTCGAAGCGCAAGGCCGAGAAGCTCGTGACCGACGGGCGTCGCCTCGAGCTCAGCGTCGACTTGGAGCGCGCGACGCTCTCCGTGCCGAACGTGGTCGGCGTGCGCCGCGGCAGCGATCCGCAGCGCGCCAACGAGTACGTGCTGATCGGCGCGCACTTCGATCACGTCGGGCGGCGCTCCGACGGCGAGATCTTTCGCGGCGCGGACGACAATGCCTCGGGGACGAGCGCGCTGCTGGCGATCGCGCGCGCGTTCGCTGAGGCGCCGACGAAGCGCAGCATCGTCTTCGTCGCGTTCTCGGGCGAGGAGAAGGGCCTCATCGGCTCCGATGCCTTCGCGGCGACGCCGCCATTCCCGCTCGCGCGCTGCGTCGCGATGCTGAACCTCGACATGGTGGGGCGGGGCGAGAAGGGCAATCTGCAGGTCGGCGGGACCTGGGATGCGCCGGATCTGAAGAAGGTGCTGCTCGAGGCGTATCGCAAGAAGAAGAGCGGCCTCGTGCTCGATCTCGAGGGCGGCAAGGACATCTGGCAGCGCAGCGATCAGTACTCCTTCCATCGCCGCGGCGTGCCCGCCCTCTTCTTCTTCGCGGGCTTCCACGACGACTACCACCAGCCCTCCGATCGCGTGGAGAAGATCGATATCGACAAACTGGTTCGCATCGCGAAGCTCGCGTACGCTACCGCTTATCTCCTCGCCGAAGCCGAGGAGACGCCGCGCCGACCGCCCGCGGGTGGTTGACTCGCGCCCCACGAAACTCCGCTCGCTCGACCTTCGCCGATGATCCGGACCCACGCTCGCGCTTTTCGCCGCGCGCACGCGCTCTCCTGCTCCTTCGCTCCGCTGGCGCTCGGTACGGCGCTCGCTCTGTGCTCGGCCAGTCCGGCGCTCGCGCAGTCCTCGCGCACGTGGAGCGCTTGGGTCGCCGAGCTCGAGCGCGATGCGTTCGCGGTCGGGCTCGCGATCGTCGACCTGAAGAGCGGGGAGCTGCTCTTCGAGGCCGCGGCCGATCGTTCCTTCAAGCCGGCCTCGACCGCGAAGCTCTTGACGACGGCCGCGGCGCTGGAGCTGCTCGGACCCGAAGGGCGGGTCGAGACCGAGCTGCGCGCCGCCGGCCCGATCGAAGGCGGCGAGCTGCGGGGCGACCTCTGGGCCATCGGCTGGGGTGACTCGGGTCTCCAGACCGCCTTCGCCGGCGCGGATATCCATGCGCGCGCCGAGGAGCTGGCGATCGCGCTGCGCGCGGCCGGCATCACCAAGGTGACCGGCAAGCTGGTCTACGACGGACGCGAGTTCGACGCCGAGCGCACGCATCCCGAGTGGCCGAAGAGCGATCTCCAGTACGAGTGGGCGGCTCCGGTGACCGCGCTCTCCGTGGGCGGCGCCTGCGTCGAGATCGCGTTCGACGCGGAGCGCAAACCCGTCCTCGGTCCCCCGGGGATCGTGGCACAGCTCGTCGACCGCACCTCCAAGCAGGCGAAGAAGCCCTCGTGGCACGCCGTCTGGCTCGAAGCGCAGCAGGCTTGGGAGCTCCGCGGCGAGATCCCCGCTCGCGGCGAGATCGCCCCGATCCGCGCGGTCGATCCCGATCCCGAGCGCACGTGG
Source organism: Planctomycetota bacterium (assembly GCA_016719295.1). Lineage (GTDB taxonomy): Bacteria > Planctomycetota > UBA1135 > UBA1135 > JADKAF01 > JADKAF01. Next base: position 1,015,343 of record JADKAF010000001.1, on the reverse strand, counting down.
GCGCGCGCGATGCACGAAGGTCTGCGGCGCCACGGCGTGGCGATCGACGGAGGCATCGCGCCGGCGGTGGAGGCCGCGCCGGCCAGCGCCGCGATCGCGCGCAGCGGAACCCCGCTCGCCGAGATCGTCTTCCACGCCAACAAGGACAGCATGAACCAACCGACGGGCTGCCTCTGGAAGCACCTCGGCGCGCGCTTCGGCGGCGGCGGCTCGTGGAACGGCGGCGCGAAGGCGGTCGCGGGCGTGCTCGAGACCTGGGGGCTCTCGGAGAAGGCGCGCGCGCAGTTCGGCATCGTCGACGGTTCGGGGCTCTCGCACGCCAATCGCGCCTCGGCGCGCTTGCTGGTGGAGACGCTGCGCGCCGCGTCGCAGCGCCCGTGGTGGCCGGCTTTCTCCGTCTCGCTGCCGCGCGCCGGCGTCGACGGGACGCTCTCCGATCGCATGCGCGAGGAGATCTATCGCGGCCGCGTCCGAGCGAAGACCGGCTGGATCGGCGGGGCGAGCGCGCTCGCCGGAACGGTGCTGACGAAGGGCGATCGCGAGCTCGCCTTCGCCGTGCTGATCGAGTACGACCGCAAGCGCCAGGGCGCCAATCGCAACACGATCAAGCCGGCGGTGGATCGCCTCGTTCGCTCGATGATCGAATCGGACGAGCGAGGCTCGCGGTGATCTCCCGCCGCGGCAGCGAGGACACTGCCGCGCTCGACTTCGCCGTGCAGATCGCGCGCGAGGCCGGGCGTGTCCTGCTCCAGCACTTCGAGCGGCTCGATCCCACGCGCATCGAGCGCAAGAGCACGCATCGCGACCTCGTCACGGCCGCGGATCTGGCCTCCGAGCGCACGATCCTGCAAGCCGTGCGGGCGCGCTATCCCGGCCACGCGATCCACGCCGAGGAGGAAGGGCGCAGCGGCTCTCCGGACGCGCCGACGTGGATCGTCGATCCGCTCGACGGGACGATCAACTTCGTGCACGGGCTGCCGGCCTTCGGCGTCTCGATCGCGCTCTACGAGGGCGGCGAGCCGCGCGTGGGGGTCGTGCATCTCCCGAAGCTCGGCGAGACCTTCAGCGCGCGCGCCGGCGGGGGCGCCTTTCTCGCCGGAAGGCCGATTCGCGTCGCGCGCACGAGCGAGCTCAAGGATGCGCTGGTCGCCACCGGCTTCCCGTACGAGCGCGGTGATCCCGAGCGCGACAACGCGGCGCTCTTCGCGCACCTCTACCCGCAGGTCCGCGATCTGCGGCGCTGGGGCGCGGCCTCGGCGGATCTCGCGTTCGTCGCGTGCGGGCGCTTCGACGCGTTCTGGGAGCTGGACCTCAAGCCCTACGATGTCGCCGCGGGCGCGTTGCTCGTGCGCGAGGCGGGCGGGGTCGTCACGGACCTCCGAGGCGGGAACGAATGGCTGCACGGCGGCAGCGTCGTCTGCGGGCCGCCGGTGCTGCATGCCGCGCTGCAGCGAGAGCTCCGCGGCCGGTGGCGCGGCGGAGCGTGAGCACGCAGCGTCTCGCCGGGGAGCGCAGCCGCGGCGCGATACGCCTGCCGCTGCTGCTGGCGCTGGTGGTCACAGGCGCCGCGGCGCTCGCGCCGCGCGGCTCCGAGGTCTTCGAGTTCTGGTACCGCGAGATCCTGCCGCGCTGGGCGAACGCAACGCGCGAGATCGGCTCGCACGTGCCGTTCTCGCTGAGCGAGGCCACGCTGCTCCTGCTGCTGTTGCTCGCCATCTCCCTCGGCTGGCGCGGAGTGCGCGCCGCGCGAGCGGAGGGCGCGCGCTGGACCTGGCCGTGGGCGCTGCTGAAGCCCCCGCTCGCTCTCGCGCTTTGGGTCTACGTCCTCGCGGTGCTGCCGTGGGGGGTGCTGCACCGCCGACTTCCGATCGAGGAGCGGCGCGCTTGGCCGACCCTCTCCGCGAGCGAGGTCGTGGCGGCGCTGCGCCGCGAAGCCGGGGCTCTCGTGCGCGGCTTGGAAGCCCCGCCCGCGAGGGAGAGCGAGCCGAGCGGAGAAAACGCGGTGCAGGCGCTCTCGCTCCGCGCGGCGCAATGCGGGCTCGACGCGGTACGCGCTCTCGATCCCGCGGCGGCGCTCGCGGCCGCCGGCGCGCGCGACTTCTTCCCGAGCGGAGCGCTCGCCGCGTTGGGGATCGCCGGGGTGTTCCTGCCCGGCTGGATGGAGCCGCACGTCGAGCCCGGGCTCACGCCTGCCGAGCGCTTCTTCGCGATCGCGCACGAAGAGGCGCATCGCGGCGGGTTCACCTCGGAAGCCGAGGCGAATCTCGCCGCCTACCTCGGGCTCGCGCGCGCCGCGGAGGAGGAGCTGCGCCTCGCCGCACTGGTGGGCCTCTTGCTGCACGCCGAGGCGGCGCTGCTCGCCCCGGCGAATGGGCCGCCCGTCGCGTTTCCCGAGCGTGTGCTCGACGCCGCGCGTGCGGCGCGCCGGCGCGCGCGCGAGCAGCGCTGGGACTTCGCCGCGCGCGGCGCCGCGAAGGTGAACGATGCCTATCTGCGTGCGAGCGGTGACCGCGGCGGCGTCCGCTCTTACGGCGTGTTCCCCGAGCTCCTCGCTCGCGCTCGCGCGAGCGGTTTCTGAGCGCGCGCGGCCCGGTCCTCTCGCGCCTTCCTCGCGCTCTTTCCGCGGCTCCAGGCATCGGGTAGCGTGACCAGTTTCTCGCCCGCGCACGCGGTGCCGCGATGCGGCTCGGTGCGCGGCGCAAGAGCACCCCGGTCGACTGCGTTCGTCCTACCCGTCCACCAACCCGATGCGATCCCTGCTCGAGATCCGCGGCGCGCGCGAGCACAACTTGCGCGGCGTCGACCTGGACCTCCCGCGCGACGGGATGATCGGGCTCGCCGGCGTCTCGGGCTCGGGCAAGAGCTCGCTCGCCATCGACACGCTCTTCCGCGAGGGCCAGAGGCGCTACCTGCAGACCCTCTCGCCGCGCGCACGGCGCTTCGCCCGGGCGATCGACGGCGCCGCCGTGGATCGCATCACGGGGCTCCGCCCGGCCATCGCGGTCGACCAGCGCTCGCGCGCGTTCTCGAAGCGCAGCACGGTCGCCTCGCTCACCGAGATCCACGACCTGCTCGCCGCGCTCTTCGCGCGCTTCGGCGTGCCGCACTGCCCGGCCTGCGCCTGCGCGCTGGCGCCGCAGTCGGCGGAGCGCATCTCGGAGCGCATCTGCTCCGAGGCCGTCGGGCGTCGCGCGCTCGTGCTCGCTCCGCTGGTGCTCGAGAAGCGGAAGGACCTGCCCGCGCTGGTGGAGCGCCTCCGCGCCCTGGGGCTCGCGCGGCTGCGAATCGACGGCCGCGTCGCGCGCCTCGAGGAAGAGCTCGAGCTCCCTTCGCGCGGCGTGCCACGGGTCGAGGCCGTCGTCGATCGCGTCGTTCCGGATCCGGCGAAGCGAGCGCGCGTTCACGAAGCCGTGGTGCAGGCGCTCGAGCTCTCGAAGGGCTTCGTCGGCCTCGCCTGCGAAGAGGGGCCCGAGCATCTCTACGCGACCGCGCGCGCTTGCCCGAGCTGCCGCATCGACTTGCCGGCCCTCGAGCCCGCGCTCTTCTCGTTCCATGGCGCGCGCGGCGCGTGCACGACCTGCCGCGGGCGGGGCGAGTCGAGCAGCGGCGAGCTCTGCGCCGCTTGCAGCGGCACGCGCTTGCGCGCCGAGGCGCGCGCCGTGCGCTGGAAGGGACGCGGCTTCGGCGAGCTGCTCGCGCTCTGCATCGAGGAGGCCGCGCCGCTCTGGCGCGAGCTCGCGCTGGAGGAGCGCGAGCTCGAGGCCGGCGAGGCGCCGTTCCGCGGGATCGGCGAACGCCTGGAGCTCCTGCTCGGCCTCGGGCTGGGACATCTGCCGCTCGCTCGTGGCGGCCGCGCGCTCTCGGGTGGTGAAGCGCAGCGCGTGCGCCTAGCGGCGCAGATCGGCGCGCATCTGCGCGACGTGCTCTACGTCCTCGACGAGCCTTCGACGGGGCTGCATCCCAGCGAGGTCGATCGAGTGATCGACGCGCTGCGCGCGCTGCGCGATCGCGGCAACACGCTGCTCGTCGTCGAGCACGATCTGCGCTTGCTGCGCGCCATGGACTGGCTCGTGGAGCTCGGTCCGGGAGCCGGCGCCGACGGCGGACGCGTCGTGGCGTCGGGGCCGCCGAGCGAGCTCGCGGCCTCGGCGAGCTCGGCGACGGGGCGTGCGCTGAATGGCGCCTACTCGCACGCGGATCGCGCGCGTGACTTCGATGCCGCCAGCGCACCTCGGCTCGTGCTGCGCGGCGCGCGCGGCGGGGTCCTGCAAGGCGACGAGCTCTCCCTGCCGCTCGGCGGGCTCGTCGCGCTCTGCGGCCTCTCCGGATCGGGGAAGTCCACGCTCGCGCTGCGCACGCTGGTGCCGGCGCTCGCGCGCGCTCTCGAGCAGTCCGAGGCGCCGGCGCTGCCGTTCGAGGTCTTGCTCGGTCACGAGCAGCTCGCGCGCGTCGTGTCTCTCGATGCCGCCCCGCTCGCTCGCAGCGCGCGCTCCGACGTCGCGACGCTCTGCGGTCTCGCTCCGCTGCTCCGAGAGCGCCTGGCCGAAACGCCGGAGGCGCGCTGGCGGGGCTACGCTCCGCAGCGCTTCTCGGCGCAGGTCTCGGAGAAGCGCGGCGGCGGTCGCTGCGAGGCGTGCCGCGGCATGGGAGTGCGCGAGCTCGAGCTCGCGCGCGGCACCACGCTGCCGTCCTCGTGCGAGGCGTGCGGAGGTTCGCGCTTCGCACCCGCGACGCGCGAGGTGCGCTTCGGCGGACTCGACATCGCGGGCTGGCTCGCGCTGCGCGTCGACGAAGCGGCGGAACGCCTGCGCGACCAGGTCGCGGCGCGCCGCGTGCTCGAAGTGCTGCGCCGCCTCGGTCTCGGCTATCTCGCGCTCGGGCAGCGCGCGCGCGACTTGAGCGGCGGAGAGCTGCAGCGCCTGCGCCTCGCCGCCGAGCTCGCGCGGCCCGCGGCGGGACGCACGCTCTACGTGCTCGACGAGCCGACGCGCGGGTTGCACGCCGCCGATATCCGCGGACTCCTCGAGGCGCTCTACGAGCTCGTCGATCGCGGCGACAGCGTGCTCGTCGTCGAGCACGACGAGCAAGTGCTGCGCAGCGCGCAATGGCTGATCGAGATGGGGCCCGGCTCCGGCGCTCGCGGCGGAAGGATCGTCGCTCGTGGAACGCCGGCGGAGCTCGCCGTCCGCGCGGAGACGCCGACCGGGCGCTTCCTCGGCGCTCCCGCGGCGCTCGACCCGGTCGCGCGTGCCGAGGCAGCGGCGCGTCCCGCGGCGGAGCTGCGGGTCCGCGGCGCGCGTCGCAACAACCTGCGCGCCTTGGAGGCGCGCTTCCCGCTCGGCGCCTTGAGCGTGATCACCGGCCCTTCGGGCTCGGGCAAGAGCACGCTGCTCTTCGACATCGTGCACGCCGAAGGGCGACGGCGCTTCCTCGAGTCGCTCGGCGCGGGAGCTCGCAAGCGGCTCGGCACGCTCGCGCGCGCGCCTCACGACGGCGTCGAGGGCCTCGGCCCCACCTTGGCCGTCGATGCGCGCGACGGCGCGGGCGAAGCCGGGCGCGACGTCGCCGATCTCGGCGAGATCGCGAGCGATCTGTCGCGCTACTTCGCGCGCGTCGCGACGCCGCATTGTCCCGAGCACGGCGAGCCACTCGGTCCGATCGATCCCACGGAGCTCGCTCGCTCCATGGCCGCGCGTTGGGCCGGAGCCAAGGGCTATCTCTGCGTGCCTTGGCCGCGGCAGGGCGAGTTCGGCTCGGAGCGCGAGCTGCTCGTCGCGCAGGGCTTTCTGCGCGCGCTCGTGGACGGAGCGGAGCTCCGCCTCGACGAGGCGAGCGCTCCGGCGCCCGCGCCTGGAGCGCGCGTCGAGCTCGTGCTCGATCGCGTGAGCTTCGAGGAGCGCGCCATACCGCGCGTGGTCGAGGCCATCGAAGCCGCGCGGCGCACGCAGCGCCGCCGCGTGGTCTTCGTCCAGCGCGCGCGCGACGGCGCGAGAGACGGCGAGCGCTGCGAGTTCGATCTCGATGGTGCGTGCTCCCGCTGCGGCACGGCAGTTCCCGCGGCCTGGAACGAGCGGAGCCTCGCGCACGACGAGCGCTGGGCCAAGGCCCTGCGCCTCGCGCGCGATCCGCTCGAGCCGAGCGTCGCGCTGCGCGAGATCCTCGCGCTGCCCTTCTCCGAGCTCGCCTCCGAGATCGCTCGCGAACGCATCCGCGCGCGAGCGGCCGGAGGTGCGCGAGCGCGCGCCGCGGAGGCCGTGCTTCCGCAGCTCGACGCGAAGCTGAAGACCTTGGTGGATCTCGGGCTCGGGCATCTCGATGCCGCGCGCGATGCCGCGACGCTCTCGAGCGGCGAGCTCCGTCGGCTGCGGCTCGTCGCGGCGACGGCGGCTGGACTCGACGGCCTCTGCGTCGTGCTCGACGAGCCGAGCGTCGGCCTGCACGCGCGCGATCTCGACGCGCTGTGGAACGTGCTGCGGGGCTGGCGAAATGCGGGCAATACGCTGCTCGTCATCGAGCACGCCGAAGAGCTGATCGAGCGCGCGGACCACGTGCTCGAGCTCGGTCCTGGAGCGGGCGCAGCGGGAGGCCGCTGCGTCGCGAGCGGCACTCCGCTCGAGCTGCGGAGCGCGGCGACGGCCACGGGTCGAGCGCTGCGCGGCGAGCTCTTCGCCGCGGCGTGCGCTGCGGCGCCGCGATCCGAACGCCTGCAGCTCCGCGGCGTTCGCACGCGCACGCTGCAAGGGCTCGACTTCGAGCTCGAGGCAGGCCGCATCACCGCGGTGAGCGGCGTCTCCGGCGCGGGGAAGTCGTCCCTGCTGCTCGGCACTCTCGTCCCCGCGTTCGAGCGTGCGCGCGCGCTGGCGCCCAGCTCGGAAGAGCGCTCCGCGCTCGCGCGCTGGGAGACGCTCCAGGGCGCGGAGAGCTTCGAGGCCCTCTGCGTCGTGGACGATCGGCCGCTCACGCGCTCGCGTCGCGCGGTCGTCGCTTCCGCGCTCGGGGTCTGGGATCGCGTGCGCGCGCTGTGGAGCCGCGTGCCCGAAGCGCGTGCGCGCGGCTACACCGCGGCGACCTTCTCGTTCGGCGGCGCCGGATCCTCCGGCGCATGCAGCGTCTGCCGCGGGCTCGGCGAGCGCCGGCTCGACCGTGGCCTCCTCGCCGACCTCTGGATCGGCTGCGAGGAATGCCAAGGTCTGCGCTTCCGCGCGGACGTGCTCGAGGTGCGCTGGCGCGGGCTCTCGATCGCCGAGCTGCTCGACCTCGAGCTCGAGGCGGCGGCGAGCTTCTGCGCCGAGCAGCCGGCGCTCGCGCGCGCCTTGGAGCCCGCGCGGCGGATCGGCCTCGGGCACCTGCGCCTCGGCCAATCGCTGCACAGCCTCTCCGGCGGCGAGCTGCAGCGCCTGAAGCTCGCGCCAGCGCTCGGAGCCACGCCGAGCGCACGCCCGCTCTTGATCGTGCTCGACGAGCCATCGCAGGGCTTGCACCCGGTGGATGTCGCGGGGCTGGGGGACAGCTTGAGCTACCTCGCGCAGCGCGGTCACGCGGTGGCGATGGTGGAGCACGATCCGCTGCTGCTCTGGCGCGCGCACGAGGTCTGCGACCTCGGTCCCGGCGGCGGTAAGCACGGCGGTCGCATGCTGTTCCGCGGCTCTCCTCAGGAGCTGGCAGAGCAGACGGCGGAAGAACGCGGCGGCGCGACGGCGGACGCGCTGCGGCGAGCGCGCGCGCGCGCCGCGGGTGCAGGCGCACGCGCGGATGCTGGGAAGTCCGAGGCCGACGGATCGATCGTCGCGCCGGCGAAGAAGAAGAGGGCCGAACGGCGACGATGAACGACAAGCCCCTGATCATCCAGAGCGATCGCACCGTGCTGGTGGAGGTCTACCACCCGCGCTACGCGGAGGTGCGCGATCGACTGGCGGGATTCGCCGAGCTCGAGAAGAGCCCGGAGCACCTGCACACCTACCGGATCAGCGCGATCTCCGTGTGGAACGCCGCCGCGCTCGGCGTGCCCGAGAGCGAGATCACGCGCTTCCTCACGGAGAACTCGCGCTTCGCGGTGCCGGCCTCGCTGCTGCGCGAGGTGCGCGATTGGTACCACCGCTTCGGGTTGCTGCGCCTCCTCGCCGGCGACGGCGGGCTCGTGCTCGAGGCCCGCGATGCGCAGGTGCTCGATGACGTGCTGTCGACGCGCACGGTGAGCGATCTCGTGCGCGCGCGTCTCTCGCCGCAGAGCGCCGTCATCGCGCCGGAGCATCGAGGCGTCGTGAAGCAGGCGCTGATCCGCCTCGGCTACCCGGTGCAGGACCTGGCGGGCTACCTGCCCGGAGCTCCGCTCGCGATCGGGCTCCGCGAGCGCACGCTCAACGGAAGGCCGTTCCATCTGCGCGCCTACCAGTCCGAATCGGCCGACGTCTTTCACGCGCAGGGGCGCGTCGAGGGCGGCAGCGGCGTCGTCGTGCTCCCCTGCGGCGCGGGCAAGACCGTGGTCGGGCTCGCGGTGATGAACCGGGTCGGCACCTACACGCTGATCCTCACCACGAACGGCGTCGCGGTGCGGCAGTGGCGCGACGAGATCCTCGACAAGACCGATCTCACGCCCGAGCAGGTCGGCGAGTACACCGGCGAGGCGAAGGACATCCGCCCGGTCACGATCACGACCTACCAGATGCTGACCTATCGCCGCCGCAAGGGGGAGGAGTTCGAGCACTTCGGGCTCTTCTCCTCGCGCGAGTGGGGGCTCGTCGTCTACGACGAGGTGCATCTGCTGCCGGCGCCGGTGTTCCGCGTCACCGCGGACATCCAGGCGCGTCGGCGCCTGGGCCTGACGGCGACGCTCGTGCGCGAGGACGGCAAGGAGGACGAGGTCTTCTGCCTGATCGGCCCCAAGCGCTTCGACATGCCGTGGAAGGTGCTCGAGCGCCAGGGCTTCATCGCCTCCGCTCTGTGCACGGAGGTGCGCGTGCCCCTGCCCGACGAGATGCGACCCCTGTACATGGCGAGCGACGCGCGCTCGAAGTTCCGCATCGCCTCGGAGAACCCGCGCAAGCTCTCGACGGTGCGCGATCTCATCGCGCATCACCGCGCCGATCACGTGCTCGTGATCGGGCAGTACCTGGACCAGCTGCACCAGCTCTGCGCGGTGACGGGCGCGCCGCTCATCACCGGGAAGACCCCGCAAGGAGAGCGTCGCCGGCTCTACGACGCCTTCAAGCGGGGGACCCTCCCGGTGCTGCTGGTGTCGAAGGTCGGCAACTTCGCGATCGATCTCCCCGACGCCAACGTGGCGATCCAGGTCTCCGGCACCTTCGGCTCGCGGCAGGAGGAAGCGCAGCGCCTGGGTCGCATCTTGCGGCCGAAGGACGACGGTCGCGCCGCGCACTTCTACTCCTTGGTGACCGCGGAGACGCGTGAGCAGGAGTTCGCCGAGAAACGCCAGCGCTTCCTCACGGAGCAGGGCTACGCCTACGAGATCGCGGACGCCGAGAGCTTCCGCCAACCCGAGCAGGGAACCTCCGTCACCTCGGCCTGACGGCCGCACCGCCGTGGGCGCGCGAGGAGCGCTCCGCTCGATCAACGATGCCGAACACGATCCAGGAACTGCTGAGCAAGCGCCGCGATGGGCAGCTGCTCGAGATCTATCGCCACTGGGACGGGACGACCGTCGCGCCCGCGCAGCGCGCCGAGCTCCTCGCCTCGATCCGCCGCATGATGACCGACGGCGGCACGGTGCATTCGCGCTGGGCGGCGCTCGGGTCCGGCGCCTGCCGACTCCTGCAGCGCCTCCTGCGCGAGCCGGGCTATCGACGCTCGCTCAGCGATTTGCAGCAGCACGCGGGCACGAGCGAGCTCCTCGTCGAGAGCGAGGTCGCCGAGCTCGAGCGCACGGGCTTCGTGTGCGAGATCGACGGCGGCGGCTGGGCCGAGGTCGGCGAGCGCTACTACGTCGTGCCGCGCGAGCTCGGCGACTCCTTGGTCGAGCACTTCAAGCGCACCGAGCGCAGCGCCTATCAGGCGCTCACCTTGAAGGGCTGGCTCGAGCACCTCGCGGAGGCGAAGGATCCCGGCGGCGCGAACTCGATCCGCACGCGCCAGACCTACAAGCTGCTCTGACTCCGCACGCGATGACGAAGCGCCTCGCCTCGCTGGAGGAGCCGTTCGCCGGCTTCGTGCAGCGCGTCATCACCGGCTTCGGGGGCATGCTGACGCGCGATGCGTTCCGGCGCCTGCGCTTCGACCTCGAGGTCTGGGACGGCGCGCGCTGGCGCGAGGAGCTCGAGAAGCGCTCGCTCGGAACGGTCGCGGACCTCGCGCTCAGCCGCTATGGAATCCACCTGAACGACGAGGTGCTGCTCCTCTTCACCGAGGTCACCCTCGCGACCCTGGAGGTCGTGGGCGAGGCCGGCTGCGAGCCGCCGGCGCGCGAGTGCGCTCTCGGGGTCGACCTCGTCTCCAACGTCTCGCGCTTCCTCACCAGCGTGCTCGATCGCAGCGTGCGCTTCACCGTGAAGGGCGAGATCTTCAAGACCACCGAGCGGAAGATCCTCGACGCGCTGATCCCCGTCACGAGCAGCGAGATCGAGGGGCGCGACGTGCTCGAGTTCGTGTACCGCTTCTGCCTCTCGCGGCGGCTCGTCGATCGCACGGGCGAGCGCGTCTTCTCGCTCTCGCTCGCGGGCCGCAAGTGGGAGGCGCAGCCGCTCGAAGAGAAGCTGCGTTCCCTGCTCGAGCACGTGGTGGAGGAGAAGGGCCTCCCCGGGGAGCACTACCACCAAGTGCGCCTGCGTCGCATCCTGCTCAGGATCCTGAAGCGCTTGGAGCCGATGCGCTGGTATCGCGCGATGCACCTGCCGTTCGTCGTCCGCAATCACTACCTCGCGAGCTTGGAGGAGCTGAAGGTCGACGAGTTCTTCGCTTCGCGCTTCCAGTACACGCACTACACGCCGATGGAGGGCGTGCAGGAGATGTGCTGGAACCTGCTCACCTGGATGCGGCGGCGCCTGCACCTGCTCGGCCTGATCGACATCGGCTACGACGAAGCGGCGCGGCCCGTCGCGTTCCGGCTCTCGCGCCTCGGCGCCACCTTCCTCGGAATGATCCCCGCGGGCGAGCCTCGAGGGGCACCGCACGCACTTGATCGTCAACCCGGACTACGAGGTCGTGCTCTTCCCGGGCGGCGACGAGTTCGCGGTGATCCACGCGCTCGACCGCTTCTGCGTGCGCGAGAAGTCCGATCAGCTCTACCACTTCCGCCTGACCGAGGAGAGCGTGCGACGCGCGATCGGCGAGGGCTTCCCGCAGGAGGAGATGCTGAGCACCCTGCGGCAGCACGCCCGCGTGCCGATCCCGCAGAACGTGCTCTTCTCCGTCTCGGAGTGGAGCCAGCGCGCCGGCGTGCTGCGCTTGGAGAGCGGTACCTTGCTGAGCTCCGACGATCCCTACGTCCTCGATCGGGTGCGCACGCATCCCGAGCTCGCCAAGCACGTGGCCGAGGTCCTCGAGGACGGAGCGCTGCGCCTGAAGCACGACCTCGACGCGAAGCGCGTGCGCGAGCTGCTGAAGTCCCTCGGGTTCCCGGTCGAGTGAGCGCCGTGGCTGCACGCGAGCTCGCCGTGCGCTCGGCCGTCCGCGCGATGCTGATCACGCCGGGCAGAGGAGATCTCGCCGCGCTGCTCCGGAGCGCGAGCGCGGCTCTCGCTTGCGGCGTGCGCTGCTTCCAGCTCCGCGAGCCGGAGCTCTCGGCGCGCGAGCTGCTGCGCTGGGGCGCGGCGCTGCGCGAGCTCTGCGGCGCCCGGCCCGCCCGCGTGCTGGTGAACACGCGCGTCGACGTCGCGGCGGCGCCGTGCTTCGACGGCGTGCACCTCTCCTGGCGCGCGCTCGCGCCGCGCGAGGCGCGCGCCTTGCTCGGTCCGGAGAAGTGGATCGGCCTCTCCGTGCACACGCAGGACGAGCTCCGCGATCGCGCGCGGCTCGAGCCGTGCGACTACGTGCTCTTCGGGCCCGTGTTCGCGACGCCCAGCAAGGCCGGGCGGCTGGAAGCGCGTGGGATCGCCGGTCTGCGCGCGGCAGCGGGCGCCTGCGAGATCCCGTTGGTCGCCGTGGGCGGCATCGACGAGACCAACGCCGCGGCGCTGCGCGGCACCGGCCACGCGGGCTGCGCCGCGATCCGCGTCTTCGAGGATCGCGAGCGCGCGGCGTACTTCGCGCGCGCGCTGAGCGAGAATCCGTCATGAGCAAGTCTCCGGCAGCTCCTTCGCGGCGTTGGCTGCGCGTCGCGCGCTTCGCCGTGACCGGTGCGTTGCTCGCAGCGATCGGCTATCTGGCCGCGCGCTACGACACGATCTCGACCTCCGCGGGAGATGACAGCGCGCGGCCGTTCTACGATCCCGCCTCGACGCTCCTGCTCGACTCGTTCGACCCCCTCGCGACGCGTGGCCGGCCGCACGTCGCCTACCGCATCGCAGGCGAGCAGAGCTTCCGCATCGGGCGCGTGCTCGCCCGCGCGGGGCAGCGGGTGAGCGTCGAGTCCTCGCCGCGCGGCGAGGAGCTGCGGGTCGACGGCGCGGCGACGGGGATCCTCCTTCGCGCGTTCGACGACCCGCAGCTCTGCGCGGGTCGGGTCGCCGAGGACGCGGTCTTCCTGGTCTCGCTGGTGCCCGGATCCGCCGTGCCGGACTCGCGCACGCTCGGGCCTCTGCGGCGCGCGCAGCTCGCCGGGCGCGTGCTGCTCCAGATGCCGTGGTGAAGCCTCTCGTGATCGAGAGCGCGAGCGCCGAACGGCCCTCAGCGCAGGTGCAGACCGAGATCGTCCCCGTGGGGAACGAGGTCGCTCGCGCTCGTCTCGAGCTTGCCGTCCCGGCCGGCGCTGAGGATCCAGCACGCCTGGCGCGGGATCCCGGGAGAAGCGACGACCACGTAGGCGTGGCCCCACGGATCCGCCCCCAGATGCGCGAGATAGGGGCGTCGCTGCGGGTCGCCGAGCCGAGGCTGCGCGAGGAGCTGCGCCAGCGATGCGGCGGGTGCGGATCCCTCCAGGCCGCCCGGGAACGCGCCCGGGCCGGTGAGGAGCGGCGGCAGCGCCGCTCCCTCGTGGTCGAGGAGGTAGACGTGGACGGCCTCACCCCAACGCTGGAGCTCGTCGGCGGCGATGCTCTCGTAGGCGTCCTGGAGCTCGCTGCGCGAAACAGGGACCACGATCGCAGCCATGGCCAGGATCGCCGCCGCGATCAAGAGCAGCTCGACGCTCGTGATGCGGATCCACTGGGGCATGGCGCAATGCGGGGGCTCGCTGGGTCGACGGGCGTAGTCTCAGCTCTCTCTTCGGGTGAGATCAAGCTCGGGCTGAAGGAGACGGTTGCATGAGCTTCTCTGCGTGGCGTTGGTTCTCCCTCGTGGGTTGCCTCCTCGGCCTCTTCGGATGCGCCGCGCCACGACCCTCGAGCTTGCCGGGGGACGAGCCCTGGATCCTCGCCATCAAGTCCGCGCGCCTCCCCGACTCGCGACCTTGGATCACGCGTCTCGCTTACCACGTCTGGTTCGAAGTGAAGCGAGGCGACGAGTCGAGCTGGCGGCGCTACGAGGTCACCGACTTCGACGACGGGGTAGGCATCGACGACATCCCGGAGAGCCTCGCGCGAAGCGATCACCGCTTCGACCGTGAGGTCCTGCTCGTCGAGCACTGGACGGGCTCCGAGGCACAGCGCATGGCCGAGGATCTGCACCGCTTCGCCGAGAGCTACGAGGACGACGGCAACTACCGCGCTTTCCCCGGGCCGAACTCCAACACCTTCGCCGCGCGCGCGATGCGCTCGATCGACGGGCTCTCCGCCGTGCTGCATCACAACGCGATCGGCAAGGATTACACTCCGCTCGTGCGCGTCGGCGGCACGACCAGCGGCACCGGAGTCGCCATCGACACGATCCCGCTGGGCTTCGCCGTGGCGGTGGAGGAGGGGCTGGAGCTCCATCTGATCCAGCTCACCTTCGGGATCGCGCTCTTCCCTCCGGCGCTGAAGATCCCCTTCGCGCCGAAGATCGGCTTCTGAGGAGCAGCGCGGCATGGCGCACGAGAGCCCTTCGGATTCGCGGAGCTGGAGCGAGGCGCGTCTGCTCGATTGGATCGGGCGTGATCCGCGGCGCCGGAGCGACGCCGCGCTGCTCGAGCTGGAAGGCGGGCGCTGGGCGCTCTGCGTGGACCAGGTCGCGGAGGGGGTGCACTTCAGCGCCGAGGTCGATCCCGCGCTCGCGGGCAAGAAGCTCGCCGCGCGCAATCTCTCCGATCTCGCCGCGAGCGGGGCCGAGCCGCGCTACGGGCTGCTGGCGATCAGCGCGGATGGACGCAGCGAGCACTGGATGCGGGAGTTCATCGCCGGCGTGGAGCGCGAGCTCGAGCGCTTCGGCGCGGCGCTGATCGGCGGGGACCTCTCGCGGATAGAGCGGGGTTTCCTCGCGAGCTTGAGCGTGGGGGGGATCGTGCGCGGCGAAGGCCTGCAGCGCGATGCCGCGCGCGTCGGCGAGACGCTGTACGTCACCGGCGCGCTCGGTGGCTCGATCCTCGGGCGACATCTCGGCTTCGACGCGCGCGTCGAGGTGGGCCGCGCGCTCGCCGAGCGCTGCGGCGTGCGTGCCGCGATGGATCTCAGCGATGGCCTCGCCCTCGACCTCGCGCGCTTCGCGCGCGCCTCGGGCGTGGGTGCGCAGCTCGACGCCGCGCGCATCCCGATCCACCCCGATGCCGAGGCTCTCGCGCTCCGCGACGGTCGCTCGGCGCTGGAGCACGCGCTCGAGGACGGCGAGGACTACGAGCTGCTGTTCAGCTCCTCGCTCGGCGAGGCGCGGCTGCGCGAGCTCGGGGTCCCCGCGCACGCGATCGGAGTCGTGGTTCCGGCGGAGCTCGGGCTCGGGCTGCGCCTCGGCGCAGAGCTGCGCGCGCTGGCCGCGCGTGGATGGCTGCACGGCGTCGGCGCGGAGGAGCGCGCATCGTTCTGCGTGCAGAGCGAGAGCGAGGAGCGGACGTCGGCGCTCGGTCGAGCGCTCGGCCGCGCGGCGGTGCCGGGAGCCGTGCTCGCGCTCGATGGCGAGCTCGGGGCCGGGAAGACCTGCCTCGTGCGGGGCCTGGCCGAGGGCTTGGGCTCCAGCGACCGAGTGAGCTCGCCGACCTTCGCGATCGAGGGCCTCTACACCGGCCGGCTCGAGCTGCATCACTTCGATGCCTACTTCGCCGAGAAGGCCGCGAGCTATCTCGAGCTCGGCGGAGAGGAGGCTTTTCACGGCGGGGGCGTCGCCGCGGTCGAGTGGGCCGAGCGCGTGGAGGCTTTCCTGCCGACCGATCATCTGCGGGTGCGCTGCGAGCATCTGGGTCCGGAGCGCCGACGGATCGAGATGCGCGCCAACGGCCCCTTCTCGGAGCGCTGGCTCGCGGCTACGGTGGAGACCCTGGCGGCCGAGCTCGGTCCGCTGCCGCCCCGCGACCGGAAATCCGATCGGCCCTGAACCCGGGGCGAGTCCTGGCGTTGCTCGCCCTTTCCCGCGGTCGTCACGCGAGGTTTCACGAGCGATGGAAGACCCGCAAGGATCCGCGGCGCCTGGCGCCGACCCGATCGTCCGCATCCAGCGGAACGAGCCGCGCGCCTTCGAGGCGCTGGTCGAGCTCTACGCTGGGCGGCTCGCGGTCTTCTTCCATCGCCACGTGCGCGAGCGCGCGCACGCGGAGGACCTCGTCCAGGAGGTCTTCCTCAAGATCTTCCGCGGCGCGTCGCTCTACGAGCCACAGGGCTGCCCCGATACCTACGTCTGGCGCGTCGCCCGCAACGTCCTGATCGACCAGGCCCGCGCCGCGCGCGCGCGCCTCCGTCCGAGCTCGCTCGACGCGAGCAGCGACGAGGGAGCTCGCGGGCTCGAGAACCTCGCGCCCACGCATGCCCAGGCCGGACCGCTCGAGACCCTGGAGCGCCTGGAAGCGATCCAGCGCCTCTCGGACGCGCTCGCCGCGCTCACGATCGAGCAGCGGCTCGCCTTCGAGCTCGGCGTGCTCGAGGCCCTGCCGTACCAGCAGGTGGGTGCCATCCTCGAGATTCCGGTCGGCACCGTGAAGTCGCGCATCTTCAACGCCGTGCGCGCGCTGAAGCGCCTGCTGCCCGACATGGAAGAAGCGCCGCCGCGCAGAGGCGAGCGCCCCGCGGTGCGCGTCCGCGGCGGACCGCGCGGCGCCGGGCTCGGAGCGCAGCGCCGCGAGCTGCATGCCCCGGAGATGCCGCGCCCCGGCGCCCAACACCCAGGCGCCCAACACCCGGAAGCCCCGCACCCGGAAGCCCGACACCCGGAAGCCCGACACCCGGAAGCCCAGCAACCGCAGATCGAGCCGTTTCGCGGAGGCGGAGGTGCGCGTGCCCCCGGTGAGCGCCGCGCCGCTGGCGGTGGATGAAGTGGATGAAGTTGCATCCGCCGACTCCACGCGGCACCGACGGCCCTCTGGCCCGCCTGCAGCGACCTCGCTGTTTCACTTCGCGCCACGCCGCTTCTCGACTTCTCGCTCCTCTCCGAGCCCTCGCCCCTGGATCCCGACGATGAACGCAGCACTTCCCGATCCGCTCCACGAGGAGCGCGAGCCCTCGCCCGAGGAATGGGCGGAATGCGCCGCGGCCCTGCGCGCGCTGGGGATCGACGCCGAGAACGGCGGCCGCGTCGCGAGACCGATGGAAGCGCCCGAGCCGGGCGAGCTCGTCGCTCCGGTCGAGACGACGGAGACGTCGGAGGGCCCGGGCGCGCATGCGGAGACCGCGGCGTTCCTGCACCAGATCGTGGCTCTCGATCGCCGGCGCGCGCGTGCGATCGGCCGCGCCTCGCGACGGCGACGCTTCGAGCTGCGAGAAGCGCTGATCGATGCTGGCTTCCGCGTCGAACAGGGCTCGCGCTGGACGCGCGGGCTGCGCCTCGCTTGGGCTTACGGAGCGCTGCGCTTGCGCGAGTCGCGCGCGCTGCGCGTGGCGGCGGCGCTCCTCTTCGTGAACCTCTTGGCCATGCCGCTCGCGGCGTGGGTTGCGCGGCAGCAGGCAGAGCCGGAGCACCTTTCGCACGGACTGCACCACGGCACCACCTTGATGGCGCCCGAGCTGCTCGCCGAGGAGCCTTATGCGCTGCCCGAGGCAGAGGACCCGAGAGAGGAACTCGAGCCCCGAGCCGGTCGCTGAGCTTCGCGCGGCTCGGCCCGCGCGTCGGCGAGAGCGGCGAGAGGCGCTTGCGCCGAACGCGCGCGTCGAGGAGAAGCGCACGGGCCCGCGCTCGATCTCGAGCCGACCGGAGCCCACCCGCATGTCGATCCTTCGCCTCCTTCGCTTTTCTTCCGCCGCGTGCGCGCTCGCGCTGCCGTGCGAGGCACAGCAGCCGGAGCGGAGCGACAAAGCGGAGCCCTACTTCTTCACCGGCTTCGGCCGCGAGTACGTCGGGCGTGCGAGCGCGATCCTCGAAGCAGAGGTGCTCGGAGCCGAGCGCATCGGGGTGACGACGACGACCTTCGTGCGCTTGCGCCCGACGTCCTGGCTGCACGGCGCCCCGAAGGACGCACCCGAGCGCGAGCGCGCCGAGCTCGGCGTCCTCGGCAAGCTCGCCACCGCGCCCGCCAAGGGAACGCAGCAGCTCGTCTTCCTCCGCCGCGACGAGAAGACCGGTCAGCTCGAGATCCTGGCGGCGAATCCGAGCGAGGGAGAGCGCGGCCGACGCCAACGTGCCGTCGTGGAGGCGTACCTGCGCATCGCGCTCCTGGCACCTGCGGAGCGCTTCGCCGCGTTCCGCGAGTTCCAGGAGGGCGAGCTCGCCGCGAAGGGGTGGCCGCGCTTCCACGCGCTGCGCGAGCTCGCGGAAGTGGCGGTCGCCGCGCCCGAGCGCTTCCGCGCCGAGGATCTGGCGCGCTGGCGCAAGGCCTGCGAGTCCGATGCGGAGGCCGCGAGGATCCTGGATCGATTGGAGCGCGAATGGCGCAAGGCCCGCGACGCTCGCGGCTGAGGGGCCCGCGAGAGCGGGCTTCTTCCGCGGACGATGGCAGGGGGCTCGACGGAGAGCTACGCTCTCCTCCGCCCGCTCCGCCGTTCTCGCCCGACGATCCACGCATGACGCTCGACGCACTCCCGCCGCGAAGCCTCCGGACGCTGCCTCTCGCTCCGCTGCTCGTCGCGCTGCTCTTCTCGGCGGCGCCCGTGTCGATGGGGCAGGAGCCGCCGAGCGCGCCTGGTCCGCAGGCGCTTCCCAGCGACCCAGCGGGCGGGTCGGCCGCTGAGGAGAAGCCCCGCCGCTCGATCACGCTCACCGTCGATGAGTGCGTCGAGCTCGCGATCCGCCAGAACCACGGTCTCGCTGCCGACTGGCTGGCGCGGCGCATCGCCGACGCGGGAATCGAGGAGGCGCGCGGCGCCTTCGACCCCATCTTCGGGACGACCGCGAGCTGGGCCGAGGACCGCGTTCCGATCGGTTCGGCGCTCGGTGGCGCCAGCGTTCTCGAGGACTCCGTCATCACGTGGGATTCGAGCTTGGGCGGTCTGCTGCCCACGGGCCTCACCTACGACGTGACCTGGAACGTGGTGAACACCGACAACAACAACAGCTTCCAGCTCTTCAATCCGCAGACCCGCAACAGCTTGACGGTCAACGTCACCCAGCCGCTGCTGCGCGGCGCGTGGACGACGGTGAACGAGCAGCAGATCCGCAGCGCGGAGATCGCGAAGAGCACGAGCGACGAGGACTTCAACGCCGCGCTGAGCACGCTCATCCACGGCGTGCGCTCGGCCTACTGGGACCTCTCCTTCGCGCGGCGCAACGTGCAGCTCCGCAAGGCGAACCTCGAGCTCGGCCAGGAGAGCGTGCGGATCACGCGTCGGCGCTACGCCGAAGGGCTGGTCCCCGCGTCGGACATCCTCACCGCGACGGCTGAGGTGTATCGCCGCGAGGAAGCGCTGATCAGCGCGCAGAACGTGCTCTACAACGCCGAGGATGCGCTGAAGCGCCTGATCTTCGCGTTCGCGAATCGACCCGAGTGGGACTTCGAGATCGTCTCGGGCACCGCGCCGCGCGAGCCCGGCGGGATCCCGACGCCGGCTCTCGAGTCGGCCCTCGCCGATGCCTTCCGCGATCGCGCGGACCTGCGCTCGCAGCGCTTGAGCTTGCGGCAGCGCGAGCTGGACCTGTTCGTCGCGCGGAACGGCCTGCAGCCGCAGCTCGACCTCGTGGGATCCTGGCGCTCGCAAGCGCTCGGCACCGAGCTCAGCGACACCTGGGAGGACACGCTCACCGGCGAGGAGCAGAGCTACTCCGTGGGGCTCCAGCTCTCGGTGCCGATCGGCAACACCGCGGCGCGCGCTCGCTTGCGCCGAGCCGAGCTGCAGATCCGCCAGTCCGTAGAGCTGCTTCGCGAGCTGGAGAACCAGATCGCGACCGAGGTCCGCACCGCCGTCCGAGATCTGCACTACCTGCAGCGCAAGTGGGAGGCGGCCGTGCAGACGCGCCGCAACACCGAGGAGGACCACCGCGCGCAGCGCGTGAAGCTCGACCTCGGTCTGATCACGCAGTTCGACCTGCAGACGGTGGAGCAGAACCTCGTTCAGTCGCGCACCAGCGAGGTCGAAGCGCAGACGGACCACGAGCGGGCGCTCTCCAACTTCGAGCGTGTGATCGGGCGCTCGTATCGCGAAGGTTGGATCCAAGGGCTCGTCGCGGCGAGCCGCCTCGGGCGCAACGCGGCGCTCTGAGCGCCGCGGCGTCGGCGCGGCGCGCGTGACCGCGGCGCGACCGACGCCTATCCTCGGCTCGAGGAGGCGGATCGACCATGTTCAGCTCGCTGGCGGTGAAGGGAAGGGCTCCGAGGCGCCTCGTGCATGCCTCGTGCGCGCTCGCGGCGCTGCTCGCGATCTCGTGCGACGATCGAAGTGCCGGGCCCGAGGAGCGCTCCGCTACCTCCGCGTTGCCGCGGCATCGAGGCGAAGCGGATGCCCAGCTTTGGCTCGCGGCCGATGAGACGTGGCCACCGCCGCTGCCGCTCCAGGGCGTGGAGGGCTACCAGCTTCCCGGTGACCAGAGCGCCTGGGTCGAGCGCTGCGTGGCGAAGCTCTCGCGCCCGTTGCCGATCGAGGCTCTGCGCTACGCGAAGGAGATGCTGGGTGAGCTCGGTCCGCCGGCGGTAGCGTCCCTCGGGCGCATGGTGAGCGAGCTCCGCTTTCGCCGCGACACCGAGAGCCTGGGCGGTCTCCTGCACGCGATGGCCGCGCTGGCGTTCCATCCGCGCGAGCAGACGTGGCCACACCTGCTGCCCGTGCTCGAGCACGAGAGCCCGCTCGCGCGTCGCGAGGCGCTGCGCGGTCTCGATGGCTGCCGCGAGCTCGCGCTCGCGGAGCAGCTCGCCGGTCGCTTGATCCAGGATCCCGCGCTGGGTCGCGGGAGGATTCTCGCCGGGCAGCTTCTCTCCGAGCTCTCGCGCGCCGCGGGCGGCGGCCTGAGCACGGGTCTCTCCGTCGTGCAACGCGCCTATCAAGCCGAGGAGCGGCGCGTCTTTCACGTGGACGCGGGCGATGACGAGATGGCGCGCTATCTCGTCATGCTCGTCCGCACGGGTCAGCCCCTTGCGGTGCGGACGATGGAGACGCTCGCTCGCTCGCGGGCGCACATCTCGCTGCATCGCGAGATCGTGGAGCAGGCCGTGCTGCTTCCGAGCCGCGAGGATGCGTTGCGCCTCTTGCGCCTCGTCGAAGACGATCTGGCGCTCGACTCGACGGGGCGGCCGCTCCTGCTGCCGCTCCTGCGGCGCGCGCTCGCTATGCTCGGCGATACCGAAGCACTCGACCACTTCCGCAAGCTCGTCGTCGGCGAGGACGAGGGCTCGCGGCAAGTCGCCGTCCAATCGCTCGGCTACGCCGGAGAGCTCGAGCCCGCGCTCGAGCGCCTGCGCGGCGACGCGGAGGCCACGGTGCGGATGGCGGCGGCGAACGCGCTGTCGTTCGCCATACGGCGCCGCGAGAAGCTCTTCCCGCCCGACGAATGGCCCGCAGAGCCGCTGCGCGGCGCCTGCACGAGCGAGCTCCTGCAGGCGCTCGAAGGCGGCCTTCGCGATCCGCACCCGATGGTGCGCGAAGAGGTCGCGCGCACGGCCGCGTTGCTGGGTGCCGCGGAGGTCTTCGCGCCGGTCCTCGAGCAGCTCCGCTCCGACGATCCGGTCGAGCGCTTGGAAGCCCTGCGCATCGTGGTTGCACCGCGTGTGCATTGGCGCCCTGCCGCGGCGGTCATGCTCGATCAGCTGGAGCGCATCCCGCCCGCGGCGCGCACGGAATGGCTGCAAGCGACCGTTCTGCTCGCGACTGCCGGGGATGCGCCGAGGCTCGTCGCACTCCTCGCGCGGGAAGATCCTTGGGGCGATCATCCCGCCGGCGAGATCGCCGCGCGCTACGTAGGGGATCTCGGTCGCGACATCGCGCCGTTGCTCGTCGATGCGTATCGCGCGGCGAAGAGCGCGGCCGCGAAGACGCGCGTGGCGAGCGTGCTGATGATCGCCCTGGTCGGCGATTCGAAGACGCGTCGACCGTATGCTCCGCGCTACGCAGCACCGCTCTCCGAAGGCGCGCGATTCCTGGTGGAAGAGGTGCTCGACGATCCCGATCTCCCGGCCGAGCTGCGTCAGCGGCTCCTCTTGGAGGCGCCGCGCTACGGAGGGAGCGGAGTGGCACCGCTCTTGCTCCGGCGCTACGCCGAGATCCCGCTGCCGCCGCGGGAGCGCGCCTGGACCCTGCGGGTTCTCTGGGAGTACTTCTGAGCGCCGCCGCGACTCTCGGTCGCGCCCCGGGAGGCACGACTTTGCAAGAGGAACCGCCGCCGCCGAGGCGGCGTCGTAGGATGAACTGGCAGGACCGCTCCCCGCGGCCGCGTCCTCGGGACGGCGGAAGACGAGGTGGGTGGGACCGCAGCCTCCTCCTCCTCTGCCCTGCCTGCCTTGCGCACCCTCCCGATGCCCACACGATCGCGCCAGCAGCTCCTTCTTGGCCAAGGAGCTCTGGTCGCTCGCGCCTTGCTGGCCGCCGCGGCTCTGCTCGCCGCTCCGACGGCGCTCGAAGCGCACTCGATCATGATCGTGAACGACTCCCGGAGCCCCGGGGTGCTGGGCGATGACAAGCTCTCGCTGCACGAGGCCATCCTCGTCGCCACGGATCGCTTGCAGCTCTGGCAGCTCAGCGCGGCGGAGGCGGGCCAGATCATCCAGGACCCAGGTCGCTTCCAGGTCGACACCCTGATCCTCGACACCTCGGTCTTCCCCGCTCCGATCGTGCTGGAAGCTCCCTTGCCGGTGCTCGACGATCCGATCGGCGACTACATCGACGGGACCAACTTCAATCAGCTCGCGATCGCGTCGGTCCGCATCGACGGCTCGCGGCTGCCGCCCGGAACACCGATCTTCGACATCGAGGGATCGAACACCGGCATCTACGGCTGGCATCTCTGCGGCGCCACCGGGGATGCGATCCGCATCCGACCGAGCTCGCTGCTGCCGCGTATGCACGGGCTGCTCGTGCAGGCGAACTGGATCGAAGGCGCCGCCGGCGCCGGCGTTTCCATCCGCACAGGCGCGCGCGCAGGGATCTCCTGGGATGCCCAGATCCTCGAGAACGGCATCGTGCGCTGCGCCGGCGGAGGCGTCCTGTTCGAAGCCGGCACGGGCCCGCTGCAAGACGCGCGCTTCACCATCGAAGGCAACTTGCTCGAGGGCAATGGAGGAGTGCGCAGCACGGCGCCGATGCTCCACGGCATCGCGCTGATCGGAGCGTCCGGGGGCAATGACTTTCTCGGCGACTACGAGATCCGCCGCAACTTCATTCGCGCCAGCGCGGGCTGCGGCATCCTGATCGACGGAGCCGGCCCCGGCACGACCTGGGGCGGGGTCCTGGAGGCCAACGGAACTCTCGCCAACAGCTACGGAGTCGCGCTCTACGGCGCGTCCTTGCCTGGCGCGGGTGCCAACGACATCTCGGCCAGCCTCCGTCGACATCAGTCCTACCTCGACCTCCACGCCGCAGTGCTCGCCGTCGGGGGAACCGCTCCGGGCAGCTCGGGGGCGTTCGTCTCGCTCTCGCTGCGCGACGTGGTGATCGGACGTGGAGGCGATGTCGGGCAGGTGGTGGTCGGAGCGGGCTCCGGCTCCGGCCACGGCGTCTCGCTCTCGCTGCGCGAGGTGGCGCTGCTCGACGGCCGTGGCGACGGACTTCGCATCGAAGCGACGGCCTCCGATGCGCTCGTCGGGCAGGACGTCCAGGTGCGCGCCGCCATCCTGGAGGTGCGGGACGCCGTGCGCGACGGTATCTCGATCCTCGGTGGCGCCGGCGATGGCTCGCGCGTGCGACTCCAAGGCGAAGCCGTGCACGTGGAGGGGTGCCGCCGGGGTCTCGCGCTCCACGGTTCGGCGAGCGGCCTGGGCGTGCGCGGGCACGATCTCGAGTGCACGCTCTCCGATGTGCGCTTCGTCGACAGCGCGGTGCGCGGTGTCGAGCTAGAGGGGCACGGGGGACGGATGGTGCTCCGCATGCGCCGCTCCGGCATCGAGAGCTCGGCCGGCGAGGGTGTGCGCGCGAGCGTCGCCGCGCCGACGACGCTCGAGCTCGATCTCGGCCAGAGCCAGGCCTGGGGACTCAACTCGTTCCTCGCAAACGCGGGGAACGCGATCGCGCTCGGACCCGGTATCCCGGGCGTCGGCGCGGTCGGCAACTGGTGGGGGCGCAGCTCGGGCGCGGCTCCCGCCGGAACGCCGAACGGTGTGGATATGGGCGTCGTCGCCGCGGCGCCTCTCAGCTCCAGCCCGCGCCTGCGTCTCGATCTCACCGCGGTCACCGCTGCGCCGGGAGGGGCTCTGCGCTTCGCCGTGCCGGATCCGGTCGCGCTCGCGCTCGTGTTCGTGGGCGCGCAAGCGCTCGATCTCTCGGCGCAAGGGCTCGGCGTCTGGCTGGATCCGCAGGATCCCGCGATCGCCTTCGTCGCCGCGCTCCTCGGCGGGGGCCATGGCTCCGTTCCCATTCCCGCCGATCCCGCGCTCGTCGGGATCCACGTCTTGTGCCAGGCTTTCGCTCCGACCGAGGGCCTCTCTTCCTCCGTTCGCGCGCTCTGGATCTTCTGAGCGGCAGCTGTCGAGAGAGAGCGCGCCCCGAGAGAACCAACGGAGGAATCGCTCCATGCGCTCCCTGCTCGTCCCCGCTCTGCTCGCCGCGGTGCTCTGCGGCGCTGGTCTCGAGGCTCAGTCCTGCGGAGCAGGGCAGAACCTGCTGAAGAACGACGCGATCCCCGGCGTGCCGAACGGCGCGACGGCCGTGGCTCTGGTTCCGGGTCTCTGCGATGGCGAAGCCGCGATGTCGGTCTTCCGCACGCAAGGCGCGGTGCGCATCGACAAGGCTTCGGTGATGTTCGCGAACAACTTCGGCGCGAGCGGTACGCTGGCGCTCGTGAACCTGGAGATCTACAGCGGAGCGACCTTTCGCACCGACGGTCGCGTGTCGCTCGGCCCGAAGGTCTTCGACTTCGCCTCCGCCACGGGGAACGACATCCAGATATCCACGCATGCCCTGAACGAGATCGACATCTCGTCCCGCAACGTGGTGATCTCGACCGGCACGGTGGTCATCGCGTGGCGCATGCAGCTCAACACGGCCTCCGGCTCGTGCGCGCTCGGCTACACCTCCAACTTCGCCACCGACAACAACTTCGTCTGCCGCTCCGGCGAGAACATCCTCGACGCTCAAGGCGTCGGCCCGGTCGACCCCTGCACCTACCTCGGCTTCGGCGTCCCGCTCTATCCGACCTTCTTTCGCGGCAACTGGCTGATCCGTGCGTGCGCGACGCCGCAGAT
The DNA here is from genome assembly GCA_016719295.1 of Planctomycetota bacterium. Taxonomy (GTDB): domain Bacteria; phylum Planctomycetota; class UBA1135; order UBA1135; family JADKAF01; genus JADKAF01. The sequence continues at coordinate 990,490 of JADKAF010000001.1, read as the reverse complement.
CTCGGCCGAATGGACCGGGCAGCCCACGCCGGGCGGGTTCCTCTCCTTCACCTTCCGCGCGCCTGGGCAGGCGGGGAACGGCTACACGGCCTTCGTCGGTGGCTCGGCGACGACGGGCTTCCTTACGCCGTGGGGGCAGCTCCCGCTCGATCCCGATCCCATCTTCGTGTGCTTCCTCGGCGCGTGCCGCGGGCTGACGTTCAACTTCCAAGGTGTGCTGAACGCGAACAGCCTCGGCTTCGGCGGCATGTTGATCCCAGCCGATCCGCTGCTGGTCGGCTCGAACCTGCGGCTGCTGGCGTCGTTCGTGACGCATCCACCAGCGAGCTTCACGCCGTGGATCGGGATCTCGCCGCCCTCGCAGCCGATCGTCATCAACTGACCGCGGGTGCCCGCGCGTCCAGGCTCGGAGCAGCTCTCGCTCAGCGTCGCACGATCGTCGCGGCGATCTCGATGCGACCGCCGCGCGGCAGCGCGGCGACGCCGATGCAGGTGCGCGCGGGCGCCGGAGCGGGGAAGCGCTCGGCGTAGATCGCGTTCATCTCGGCGTAGTCGTTCATGTCGGTGAGATAGACCTCGACGCGCGCGGCGTCGGCGATCGAGGCGCCGGCGCGCTCGGCCGCGCGAGCGAGATTGTCCAGAGCGGCGCGCGCTTGCGAGGCGAGATCCGGTCCGACGAGCGCGCCGGTGGTCGGATCGGTGCCGAGCTGGCCCGAGACGAAGACCAGCTGATCGGTGAGGATCGCCTCGCTGAGGAACGGCGCCTTGCTCGGGGCCGCCGAGCTTTCGCGACGCGCGGCGCAGGAGGCGAGCGCGCCGAGGGCGAGGAGGAAGACCAAGGCCGGAGCACGAAGTGCTAGGGGCATGTGCAGCGCGAGCTTCGAGGGGGAAAGGGCAGGGCCGCGAGAGCGACCTTTTTGGCCGCAGATCTTTGCGCCTCCTCCGCTATCATGCCCGCCTTTTTCGGAGGCCGAGGCGGCTCCCGGCGCGACGCTGGGGGGCTTCGCGATCAGTTTGAACTGGTTCTCCACGCTTTCGACCGCCGAGCGCCTCGCCGACGCCGTGAAAGAGACCGGGGATCGCGTGCGCGCGGCCTTCGCGGAGCAGGGCTTCCCGGACCTCGTGCTCGCCTTCGTCTCGCCCCATTACTCGGGGCTCGGCAGCTCGGGGCTCGGCAAGGAGCTCGCAGCCGACATCTTGGCGTGGACCGGAGCGCGTGCGCTCATCGGCTGCACCGGCGGCGGCGTGATCGGCGGCGGCGTCGAGATCGAGGGGCGCCCGGCGCTCTCGCTCACCGCCGCTCGTCTTGGCGGGGTCCAAGTGCAGACCTTCCATCTGCGCGACGCCGATCTCCCGGGCGGCGATGATGCGCCCTCTTCCTGGCACAGCGCGCTGAAGGTCGGGCCGGAGCTCACGCCGAAGTTCATCCTGCTCCCCGATGCGTATTCGCTCCGCGTCGACGCGCTCCTCGAGGGGCTCGACTACGCCTATCCGCAGAGCACGAAGATCGGCGGACTGGCGAGCGGCGCGCGTGGCGCGGGAGGCAACTTCCTCTTCCGCGATGACCAGTGCTACGACGAAGGCGTCGTCGGCGTCGCGCTCTCGGGGCGAGTCGCGATGGACGCGATCGTCGCGCAGGGCTGCCGACCGCGCGGCGTGGATCACCGCATCACCAAGTGCCGCGGCAACGCGCTCTTCGAGCTCGATGGCAAACCTGCCGTCGAGGTCTTCGAGGGCTTCTATCGCGAGCTCTCCGAGAGCGAGCAGCTCCTGGCGCAACGTCACCAGCTCTTCCTCGGACTGGCCTCGTCGGCTTTCTTGGAGAAGCCGGGTCAGGGGGACTTCCTGATCCGCAACCTGATCGGCATCGACGCCAAGTCCGGTGCTCTGCTCGTCGGGGCGGAGCTGAGGAACGGCATGACCGTGCGCTTCCATCTGCGCGACTCCGAGGCCTCGCGCGAGGACCTCGCCGAGGCCTTCCGCTCGTACCGCGACCGCCGACCGACCGAGGCCATCGCGCAGGGCGCCCTGCTCTTCTCCTGCCTCGGCCGCGGCCAAGGGCTCTACGGCGTGCCCGATCACGACAGCCGCGCGTTCGCCGAAGCGCTGGCGCCCGTGCCTCTCGGTGGCTTCTTCTGCAACGGGGAGATCGGCCCCGTTGGCGATCGAACCCACGTGCACGGATTCACGTCCTCGTTCGGCGTGTTCCGCGTGCCCTGAGAGGCGCTCACCGCGCACCGATTCCGGAGGTCGATCGCATGGAGACCATCTTCTCGAAGATCGTGCGGCGGGAGATCCCCGCCGACATCGTGTACGAGGACGAGCGCGCGCTCGCGTTCCGCGACATTCATCCGCAGGCGCCCGTGCACGTCTTGATCATCCCGAAGCAAGCGATCGCCCGTGCATCGGATCTCGAGCCGCAGCACGAAGCCTTGGCCGGTCACCTGCTCGTGGTCGCTGCCGAGGTCGCGCGGCGCGAGAAGCTCGCCCGCGGCTACCGCCTGATCATCAACTGCGGCCCTGAGGGCTGTCAGAGCGTCTACCACCTGCATGTGCACCTGCTCGGCGGCAAGCAGCTCGGCTGGCCGGGCATCGACTAGAAGGATCTCCCGTGATGGATGAGTCTCGACTCCGCGGCGCTCGCGTGCGCTTCGCGCCGAGCCCGACCGGCTACCTCCACATCGGGGGCGCGCGCACCGCGCTCTTCAATTGGCTGGTCGCTCGGCGCTATGGCGGCACCTTCATCCTGCGCTTGGAGGACACCGATCGCGTGCGCGACGTGAAGGGTGCCCGCGAAGCGATCTACGAAGGGCTGCGGTGGCTCGGGCTCGATCCCGACGAAGGCCCGGAACAAGGCGGCCCCTACGGCCCGTACTGCCAGAGCGAGCGGGGAGAGATCTACGCTCATGCGATCGCGGAGCTGCGCGAGCGCGGTGCGATCTATCCCTGCTTCTACACGCGCGAAGAGCTCGCTGCGCAGCGCGCGGCGGCAGAGGCGCGCGGCGAGGTTTGGCGCTACGACGGCAAGTATCGCGAGCTCGCCCCCTCCCTTGCCAAGGCGCGCATCGATCGCGGCGAAGAGCACACCTGGCGACTCAAGGTGAATGCCGGGGCCACCCGCTACCACGACCTGGTCCTCGGCGACTCCGAGGTCAAGAACGACGACGTCGAAGACATCATCCTCGTTCGCGGGAACGGCGAGCCGGTCTACAACCTGGTCGTCGTGATCGACGATCACCATATGCGCGTCTCGCACGTGCTGCGCGGCGCCGACCACCAGACCAACACCTTCAAGCAGCTCCAGATCTATCTCGGCCTCGGATGGACTCCGCCCGAGTTCGGCCATATCCCCCTCATCCTCGCGGAGCCTCCGAACAAGGGGAAGATGAGCAAGCGCCACGGCGGCGCGACGGTGGAGGAGTACCAGAAGGCGGGCTACGACGTCGAAGCGATGATCAACTGGCTCGCGCTGATGGGCTGGTCGCTGGATGGCGAGACCGAGGTGATCTCGCGCGCCGATCTGGTCAAGAACTTCGACATCTCGCGCATCGGCAAGACCGGCGCGCAGCTGAATCGCCCGAAGCTCGAGTGGATCTCCGGCGAGTACTTGCGCAGGCAGTCCCCGCAGCAGCTCGCACCGCGCGTCGCGCGTGCTCTCGCCGAGCGCGGCTGGATCCCCGCCGCGGAGATCGACTCTCCTTCGGCGCGGACGATGCGCATCACGACCGCGCTGCGCGAGCGCATGCGCAAAGACGGCGACGTGGCGCCGCTCTGCACGTGGATCTTCACGGCGGACCTCCCGTTCGAGGAGAAGGCGCAGCAGACGCTCGTGAAGGACCCCGAAAACGCCGCACGCCTCGAGCGATTGGCAGCGGCGTTGCCGGACGCGTTGCCGGATGGCGAGGCGTTCTCGGAGCTGATGAAGCGCGTCGCGGCGGAGCTCGGCGTCGGCTTCGGCAAGATCGCCTCGCCGGCACGAGCCGCGCTGACCGGCGGCCTCTCCGGATTCGAGCTCGTCGACTGCTTCCACGTGCTGGGTGCCACGGAATCGGTACGGCGACTCCGCGCCGGCGCCGCGCGCTGCCGCAGCGCACAAAGTGCTTCGAGCTAAGTCGCGCGATGGATCACAGATGATCGGACCCACTCCCGCACCAGCTCCGATGCGCGACCTCGACGTCGAGCGCCGCCGTTTCGTGCGGCGCGTCCTCGGCGCCGCCGCGCTGATCGCGCCGCTCTTCCTCACGCTCGGATGGTGGACCTCGCGCTCGTTCCTGCTGCGCGAGACGCGCTTCAACCAGCTCGGACTCGAGGTCCAGATGCCGAGGCACTTGCCGAGTGGGCTCGGTCTGCCCGTGCGTTTCGTCACTCGGGATCCGCTCGGTCGCCAGCATCGCGCCCAAGTGAAGTGGGTGGCCCGTGATGCCGCAGGTGTGGAGCTCCTGCGCGGAGCCGTGGACTCGCCCGGCACGCACGAAGTCCTGCTGCCGGGCGAAGCGGCAGACATCGCGCGATTGGAAGTGCGTGCCAGCGACGGCGCCTGGGGGCGCAACGCGACGATCGACGTGCCTCGCGGTATGTCCCGGGCACACGTGGAGCTCGCGAGCTTCCCCGGCGGTGCCGCGGGTTCGAACACGATCCTCCTCGCGCAACGCGCCGGCGCGCGAGCCGAGGAGCAGGCGGTCTTCGTCGCCTACGATGCTGCGGGCGTGCCGATCGCACGCCGCTCGGTGCGGTGGAGCGGAGCCTTCGCTGTCGCGCTCTGGAGCGCGCGCGGACGAAGCCGCGCCGACCCGCTTCGAAGTGCAAGACGGCGACGGTGAGATCCTCGCGGAGGTCGTCGCTGCTCCGGCGTCGAACGCCGTCTCCGCGAGCGGGGCCGCGCTGCGCGCGGAGCTCCTCGACGCGGGAAGCGGGCTTCGCGTCGAGGCGGAGCTCGGAGCTAGCGAGGAGGCCGAGCTGGTCTGGTTCGACGCCGAGCGCGTTCTGGCGCGCCAGACGCTGCGGGGGAGCGCACCACACGAAGTAGAGCTCACGGCTCTGGCTCCGGTGTCCTCCCGCTCCTTCGTGCGCCTCTCGACCCGCGAGGGGAGCGGCCTCGCTCTCGCCGAGCTGTCACCGCCCGTCGAAGGAGAGCTGCGGGCACGGCTCGTGCGCGGCGCGCGCTCCGAGGAGCTCGAGCTCGAGCTCCTCGATCGGCGCGACCGACCGATCGAAGGAGCCGCGATCAGCGTCGCGATCGAGAACCAGAGCTCGAGGGCGTGGTCGCGCGCCATCGACGCACGCGCGCTCGGGTACTTCGGCGCCGAAGCCGCTGATCGTGCGTGCCTCGGCTACGGTCAGCTGGCGGTCGTGCACTCGAGCGCCTCGGAGCGCGCGGCGCTGATCGCCCATCGCGAACGCGAGGAGCTCCTCGCACGCCGCATCGTCTTCGGAACCGCCGTGATCCTGGCGGCGCTCTGCTCCGCGATCTGGATCTTCTTCTGGGTCCGCAATCGCCACGCCGCGATTCCGCCGGCTTGGCGCCGGCTTCGGTGCGACGGCCCTGGCGCTGCTCTTCGCGCTGGTCGCCTCGAAGCTGTGGTGGGGCAGCGAGAGCGAAGGAGAAGCGCGCGCGAGCGAGGCTGCGATCGAGGTCCCGGCGCTGGATCACGGTCCGCTGCAAGCGGTTCCCGTGGAGGCTCTGGCAACGCTCGGAGCCAGGTTCGCGCTCGCCCCAGCGACCGATGGAGCAGGTCGCGCTCGGATCGGCGCGCCGCCGTTTGCCGCCGCCACGCGATTCCGGATCTGGGCTTCGACCGCGCGCGGGCTTCAACGAGCAGAGCTCGAGATCGCTCCGCGCTGAGCCGGCGCCTCAGCGCGGCAGGGCGAGAGGATCCGACAAGCCGAAGCTGACGGTGTCGAAGCTCTGCTCGCCTGCCACCACGAACGGCGCGGCCTGGGTCGCGAGAACGAGGCTCTTCCCGGCCCACTCGGCCGGGATCTCGAAGCGCGCGCTCCCGCTCGCATCGAGCGCACCGGAGTGCACGGCGCCGCTGAGGGCGATGGGCAGCAGGTGATACGGGGGGAGCGGGGTTCCCACGTCGGAAGGAGCGCCCTCGCCCCCGAGCACCAGGTACGCTGCGTTCGGAGGCCCGTGCGCTTCGATCGCGAAGCCCGTATCTCCGCGGATCGCGTGGAGGCGGCGGAGCGGTGGTGCGAGGAGCGCATCGAGCTCCGCGATCTGCGCCGGCGGCATGCGGCACGGCGATCCGAGCGCGCGATCGATCGCGGGCGCCAAGAAGCGTGCGAGCGTCGCGTAGCCCAACGCCCGAAGATGGAAGTCGTGGTGGAAGAGCTCTTCGTAGCGCGCGCGTCGCAGTGCCGCGGCGATCCAGCCGCGGAGATCGAGGAAGCCCCAGCGTGCGTCGCTCGCGAGCTTCGAGAGCTCGGTGTTCAGCGCTCGCAGGCGATCCAGATCGATAGGGTACGAGAGCACGAGCATGGCGATGCCCTTCCGCTCCGCCAGCCGAGAGATCTCGGCGAGGTCGCCCGCGAGCGCGCGCAGCGCTAGACCCATCGTCACGTCGGCTCCGCCTTCGCCGTACTGCATGGAGATCTCGAACGCATCGCGCGAGCTCACGCCGCCGCCGCGCGAAAGATCGCGAAGATCGATCGAGCGCTCGGAGACGTGCCGCCCCTCGAGCGTGCGGAAAAGGCGGTAGATGAGCAGATCGCGGAGGATCGGCGGACCCGCGGCGGCGCTTTCGCCCTCGAGGTAGGGCTCCATGTTCCGCGTGCTCCAGGTGTTGTTCTTGCCCACCCAGATCACGAGGAGATCGGGATCGCAGCGATCGATCGCCGCAGCGCAGCGCGTGCGTAGGTCCGAGGAGTTCTGACCGGGGAAACCCTCGTTCACGAGCTCGAAGGCGGTGCGCACGGGAGCCGCCTCGTTCAGCAGCGCCTCCACCTTGGCGGGCCAGGCATCTTCGGTGCGCTCGTAGAGGCCGTAGGTGTTCGAATCCCCGAGGCAGAGCACGCGCCGTACCTGCGTGCCATCGGCGCGCAGCTTCGGGCCCAAGTCGAGCGGCGCGCGACCGGTGCGCAGCGCGGCCACGATGCGGAGAGACCCCTCCACGAGCGCGACGGTGCAGAGCGCCGAGAGCAGTGCGAGGGCGAGCTGCACGGCGCGTGGGGTGCGGCGCGGTCGCGCTGGGCTCATCGGCGCTTGCGCAGCGGGCGCGGAGCTGGCGGCTTCTCTCCGCGAGGCTCTTCGAAGACGCCGTAGCCGAAGGGCAGCTCACCCGCAGCCGAGGCACTCGGAGGCGCGGGCTTCTCCGCGATCTGGACCGCAGGTCGCGGGGGCGGAGCTTGGAGCGGGGCGGACGGCGGCACGGCCGGCGGGCTCTGCGGTTGAGGCGTCTCGATCGCTCGTGCCACCCTCGGCTTCGCCTTCGCGCGCTCGGCGCTCGGGGGCGCCGGCTTGGCGACCTTGAGGACCTTGGACGGGGCAGCGGGAGGGGGCGCAGAGGGCGGCTCCGGGCGCAGCTGCGCCGGCGTTGCGCGCGCGGAGGAGTCATGCAGCGGCTCGAGGCGATCGAGCGCACGAGGGCTCGAGAGCAGCCGCTCGCGGCGTGTCGGATCGCTGCGATCGAAGCCGCCTTCGCCCAGCACCTGGAGACGGCGCTCATGCCACTCGAGGTAGAGCTCGCGCAATGCAGGATCGCGGCGCGTGGCGCATTCGATCGCGAGAAGATCGAGGGCCTCGTCGAAGCCCTCTTGCCGCACGAGCGCGAGCGGTCGCTGGCGACGCCGTCCGCTGCGCTCGATGCGCTGCCGGAGCAAGGTGAAGCGGCGCGCATTGCCGCTGTCGCGGCGCGAGAGGCGGGTGCGCTCGGCGAAGTCTTCCATGACTTGGTCGAGGAGGACCAGGAGATCCATCGGGCTCCGCAGGTCGCTCGCGCGACGTATCAGAGCTCGTCGCACGGGACCGGAGAAGAGCACCGCGAGGCAGAATCCCGCGGACGGATCCTCGCCCTCGGCGAAGCGCCGATCGAGCTCGCGCAGCGAGGCGAAGAGCAGCTCGTCTTCGCCATCGCCGGCTTGGCGAGCCGAACGGAGGAAGGCGTGGATCTCCGGAAGGATCACGGAGAGCGAGCCGCTGTCGTCGAGCAAGCGGAACGCGCTCTCGGCCTTGCCGCTGCGCAGCAGCCGCAAGATCTCCTCCAGCACTCGCGGGGGCGCGCCCTTCTCCAGGTGCGGAGCGCAGTCCTGCATCGCCTGGAAGGTCTCCGGCTCGAAGTGGAAGTCGAGCCGCGAGGCGAACTTGATGGCCCGCAGGATGCGCACGGGATCCTCGCGGAAGCGGATCTGCGGATCTCCGACCGTGCGGATCAGCCCCGCGCCGAGGTCCTCCAGGCCACCGACGTAGTCGATCACTTCGCGGCGCGCGGGATCGTAGAAGAGCGCATTCACCGTGAAGTCGCGGCGCTGCGCGTCTTCCTCCGCCGTTCCGAACTCGTTGTCGGAGGTGATCAGCAGATCGCCGTCGTCCACGCCGGCGCCGGAGCTCGCGCTCGGAATCGTGCGGAAGGTCGAGGTCTCGATGATCTCCTCGCCGAAGACCACGTGCGCCAACTTGAAGCGCCGGCCGATGATGCGGCAGTTGCGGAAGACGCGCCGGATCTGTCGCGGGCGCGCGGAGGTCGCGACATCGTAGTCCTTCGGCTCGCGCCGCAGCAGCAGGTCGCGGACACAGCCGCCGACGAGATAAGCCGCGTGGCCGAAGCGCTGCAGGCGTTCGACCACATGCACCGCGTTGGCGTCGAGCGCGCGTGCGGGGATTTCGTCGGTTTGGAGGATGCGGGGGGCGGGTCGACCAGAGGTCGCCTCGCCAGTTCGGCGTCGTTTCAAGATGTTGCCGTGGGACTCGGATCCAGGAAGGGCGATCCCCCCGTGCCCTTCACGATCGCGCTTCGAAGCACGGAGAATCGTAGGGGTCCCAGCGGTCTCGATCAAGCGTGGCGTACGCCTGCACCGGGCGAGGCTTGCATTTGGAGCCGCGTCGCCGTTCAATGCGCGCGCCTAGGGGAGTAGCTCCAATCGGCAGAGCGGCTGATTCCAAATCAGTAGGTTGGGGGTTCGAATCCCTCCTCCCCTGTCTGTCGCTACGCGCGCACGAGCGCGAGACTCGCCACGAGCGCAGGACCACGGCTGCGGACTCGAAGTTTTCGGGATCGCGCGAATCCGTGAGGCTCGCGGATCTGTGGGGCTCGGGGATCTGGGGATCGCTTCGCGCGAGGATCGCGCCCGATCCTGCGCGCGGCGGTCCACCTCCGCGCGATCGTCCGCGCGCTCGGTGGCCTCGGCCGGTATCTCCGCCGCACGTGCGCGCCCGATCGGTTCGATCGCGAGGGCTTCGCGCCGCTCGCGTTCTCGGGATCGAACGGTCTCGGGAGCGACGTCGGGCGCTCGCTTGGAGCGCGGTCCTCGTCGTCGTTCTCCGCGCCGAGAGGATTCTTCGCGCCGAGAGGCAGGGGGAAGGGGCAGCTAGGTATCGCGCCCCGGCTCCGTCTCGGAGTTCGATTCCTCTGACCGCGAAGAGGCGTCGGCCTGGCCCACGATCGCGCGCCCCACGACGCAGAAGCTGCCGCGGAGCACCTCGCCACCGCCAGAACCCCAGGCTTCGAGGTCGCGATCCTCGTCGATGACGACCAGCCTGGTTCCGGCGGGGCTCGCCTCGTGCAGCAGCACGCCGTAGGAACTCGGCACTTCGCTCTGATAGCCCTGGCACAGGCGGTTCACGTCTTCCGCCGGGAGCTGGAGCACGGTGCCGATCATCAGCACCTCGTCGAGGCTCTTCAGCGGGAGGCTTCCACGCAGGATTCGCGATGCCCAAGCCGGCGACTTTCCGCAGCGGGCTGCGAACTCGCGCTGGGAGATCGAGCGCCGGGCGATCAGCGCCTTCAGCTCACGTCGGAAGGACAAGGGCGGACCTCTCGCAAGGGCGGAGCGGAGTATACCAGCGCGCAATCTCCTCGCCGCTCGCGTCGGTTCTCGCGGAGGAGCCAAGGCCCCCGAAGGCGGCATTCTGGGGAATTGCGTGCCACCAGAGGGGAGCCAGCTCGTCTTCGGCTGCCGAGCGTTCATCGCAGGTGAACGCGGCACGCAATCCCGTCCCGACGCCCGGAGCGTTCGATGATCGAGCCCCTCACCCGGCGCACGCGCTTTCGCCGCCTTCAGCCACCGCGCCTTCCGCGCTGGTATCTCGTCGACGGCAAGCCGCGGCGCAGCCTCTGGCCTCCCGAGATGGCGCGAGTACCGGTGCGCGAACTCCGTCGGCTCCTGGAGCTGGCGCGCGAGGGCACAGCCGCCCATCCTGACGTAGATCGCGAGGACGCTCCCGAGCGACGGTGCATGCGCGCCGTGCTCGAGCTGCTGGAGCGTGCCTTGGATCCGAACGGTGCGCTGCGGGCGGCACCGGGACGAGCGGATGCGACCGCGGCGGAGCGAGCGACTTGAGCTACGGCAGGAACGAAGGCGCGGAGGACCGACCAGAGGACGGGCGCGAATCGCAGGAGCCGCACGGCCCGCCGCGCTCCACCGAGATCCCGAGCGAAGGCGAATACCGCACCGCGATCTCCGCCGTCCTGCAGCGCCTCGGGTTGCCCGAGCGCTGGAGCGAGCCCTTCGCGCGTCATGCGCGCCTGGTGGCGGAGACGAACCTCGGGCTGAATCTGACTCGCCTCATCTCACCCGCCGAGGTCGCCGAGCTGCAGGTCGAGGACTCGATCGGTATCGCGGGCTGTCTGCCACTCGCCGGAGCGCACGTGCTCGATCTCGGCACCGGGGCGGGCTATCCGGGCATCCCGATGGCCTACGTCGAGCCGTCTGCCCAGGTCCTGCTCGTCGATGCGCGCCGCAAGAAGGTCGAGTTCCTGCAGCGAACGCTCGCGCAGCTGGAGCGCGGCAATCTGGAGGCGCGCTGGGGTCGCGCGGAGCAGGTCCTCAGCGAAGTCGATCCCTGCGATATCGTCGTTGCTCGAGCGGTGGGATCGGTGGCCGCGGTGCTGCAGCTGTTGCGCCCCGTGCGTCACCGCATCGGTCTCGTTGCCCTGGCCAAGGGGCCGCGCCTCGAGACGGAGCTGGAAGAGGCGAAGTCGCTGCTCACGCCGAGTCTCTTCCGCCTGCGCAGCGTCGAGGAGTACGCGCTAGGAGGCCAGGACGGCAGGCGCTGGGTCGCGCTGTTCGAGCCTGCGGGGCGCCCGCCCAAAGCCGCGCGCTGAGCTACGGGACGGCGCTGATTGGCGGGACGGTACTGATTGGCGGGATAAGGCCGTCCGAAGTGCTGCGCGGGCTGCATGCGCGGCGTGCCGTCCGCGACGCCGATAGCGGGTGATTGACCGATAGCGGGCGATGGAAATGACGCAGGGCTCCTCGCGGAGCCCTGCGCTTTGCCGAAGAGAGGACTCGAACCTCCAAGGGCTTGCACCCACCAGAACCTGAATCTGGCGCGTCTGCCAATTCCGCCACTTCGGCGCGGGGAGAGAGGATAGGCGCACCGGCGGCAGTGTCAACCTGCCGCCGGAATTCGAGTAGCCGCGCGCGGTATCGCCGCGGCCCCGCGGGATGCTACCCTGCGTCTTCGCCTCGCGATTGCAACCCCGGACCGCCGCGCGCATGTCGGCCGCCAAGAAACCCAACACCACCTCTGCTCCGCCCGTCGCTCGCAATCGCCGTGCGCGCTTCGACTACGAGATCCTCGAGACCATCGAAGCCGGCCTCGTGCTGCAGGGCTCGGAGGTGAAGTCCCTCCGCGAAGGCGGGGTGAGCCTGGAGGAAGCCTACGTACGCATCCTTTCGGGCGAGGCCTGGCTGCTCGACTGCACGATCCCGGAGTGGAAGCAAGCCGTGCTCTTCGGGCACGCCACCCAGCGCGCGCGAAAGCTGCTGCTGCACCGGCGGGAGATCGAGAAGCTCCGGGAGCACGTGCGCCTGCAGGGGCTCACCGTCGTGCCCCTCGCGATCTATTTCAAAGCGAAGCGTGCGAAGTGCGAGATCGCGCTCGTCCGCGGCAAGAAGAAGCACGACAAGCGCGAGTCGGCCAAGGAGAAGGTCGCGAAGAAGGAGATGCGCGAGTATCGCTGAGGGCGCGCTACGGCGCGCATGCGGGGTCGCGCTCGCTCTTCCGAACAAGATCGTCCGCGTGCGCGAAGTCCGCGCGATCTCCAGGCTTGTGCGAGGAGCCTCGACTCGTGAGAATCCTCGCGCTCGTCGGGGGCGACCAGGTTTCGACCGGACGGTCATCTTCTCCGGTGGCGTGCAGAGGCTCCGGGAGGCCTCTCAAAAACCCGGAAACGGTCAAGTTGCCGAAAATAACTACTCTCTCGCTGCCTAGTTAAAAGCTAGCCAGCCGTCCTCCCTGCCATGCCCGTGGGGTGGGTGAGGACGCCATCACACGGGCTGGCTCGGCGTTCGGACGCGCGGCGCAGAGCGAGAACCTAGCGCGACTAGCGCGCGTGGAACCCTGTTCGTCGGGGTCCACGTGAGCGGGAAACACTAGACGAACTACGCACGTAGAAGCCGGTTTGGGTGCGTCTTGGGACGCGGGTTCGATTCCCGCCGCCTCCATCGACTGACGCCGAAGCGGCGGAGAGCCTCGAGAGCGGGGCTCGACCGCCGCGCTCGGCGCTGTGGATCGCGTCGCGCGCTCGCGGGCGTAGCTGCCCTGCGCGCGCGCTCGTGCCGCTCTGCCATCGTCGATCGTGTGACCCAGAGACCTCGAGCTCCCGCCATCGCGTCCGCCCCGATCGCCCCCGCACCCGAGCCCCTCGATCGATGAGACTTCTCGGCCAGGCGCCCCTCGCTGCACTGCTCGCGCTGAGCGCTTCCTGCACGAGCCCGACGTTGGCGCTGCGCGATCTGCAGGCGATCCACGAGCTGGAAGAGAGCGCAGCGAAAGAGCCGGAAGGCGAGTCGGCTCGCTTGGCGGACGCGAGCCGCGTTCGCTATCGCTCCAGCGCTCCGCTGCACGGCAACTTCGATCGCTTGATCTTCGAGAGCGGGGCCCCGCAGGTGCTTCCCGAGCTCGAGACCTGGGTCGCCGCCGAGGAAGAGGAGATCGACGAGCCGGAGCTGCTGAGCGTCGAGCTCCTGATCGAGCTCGAGAGCGTGGATCCCACCGACACGGTCGTGGTTTGTCGCGCGCTGGCGCTCCTCGGCGCGTACCTTCTGCACGATCCGGCGCCGCTGGCTCGACGCCGCTGCGCTGCGATCTTCGGGCGGCTCGCGGGGGCCTTGCCGTACTCCGAGAGCTCGCAAGCCCTCGAAGGCTCGGCGGCCGATCTGCGTTTCGCCGCAATCGTTCGCCAGATCCGCCGCGACCTCGGAGAGCGCCTGCTCGCCGAGAAGGAGGGCCTCGAGATCGACGACGCGATGCTCGCGCGACATCGAGAGCCGCTCGTCGAGCTTCGCGCGGTGCACTCGACGCAGCGGGACGTGGAGATGCGGCTGCTCGCCGTGCTCGCGGAGCTGCTGGAGACCGATGCGCCCGAGCTCCTGCGCGTCGAGCTGGAGCGGAGCTGCCGAGCGCTGGCCGGCGGTCTGGCGAGGCGCCAGCTGGCCTTCGCTCTGGAGCGGCGAGATGCCGATGAATGGGTGCGCTCCGAGCTCGCGACGGCGTGGGTGTCCGTGCGGGGCGCGGAAGGTCTGGAGGAGCTGCTCCGCTGGTGCGGAAGCGACGACTCCGAGGCCATGCGACGCACGCTCATCGCCTTGCTCGGAACTCAGCCGCTGCTCGCGCTGCGCCAGAGTGGGGGGCTGCTCTGGCTCGCAGCACGCGCCGACGACGACGCCCGCATCTCCAGCCAAGACGCCGCTAGAGCGCTGCGACTCGCGACCGGTCTGCAGATGCAGGCCGGGGAAGGCTGGGTCGAAGCGCTCGCTCCGAGCTCCGGAAGCTGATCTCCTCCATGGCATCGACGACGAGCAAGAAGCCGGCGGCCGGGAAAGCGCGCCGCCTCCTCCTCCTGGGGCTCAAGATCGCCGTGGCCGCCGCGTTGCTCTGGTTCGTCGCGACCAGAGTGACCTGGCGCGACACGGCTCGCCCGCCCGGCGCGGAGAGCACCGCGATCGAGGGCACGATCCTCGATGCCGCCGATCCAGGCGCGGGATCCGCAGGGCGACGTCCCTGGGAGTCCGAGCGCGTGCGTTTCCGCTTCCGGGCGAACGAGGCGCCGCCGCCCGACGCGCTCGCCGAAGCGGAGGCGAGTTCCGCGGAGGTGCGCGCGCTGCGCACCGGCAAGGAAGGCTGGCGCGTGACGCCCGGGCTGCCGGTCCTCCTGCAGCACATGCGTCTCGGCTACTACGGGCTCGCCGCGCTCTGCTTCTTCGCGGGCATGAGCCTCGCCGCTTTCCGCTGGTGGCTGCTGCTCGCCTCGGCGCGCATCGATCTCCCGTTCGGACGCTGCTTCCGGCTCACCTTCATCGGGCAGTTCTTCAACACCGTCGTGCCCGGTCTCACAGGCGGCGACATCGTGAAGGCCTTCCTGGTCGCGCGGCATACCGATCGGCGGGCCGAGGCCGTGGTCTCCGTGTTCGTCGACCGGATCCTCGGGCTCTTCGCGCTCGCGCTCCTCGCCGGGATCGCCGTACTGGGCATCGCGCAGAGCCAGCCGACCATCGCTTACGCGGTGCTCGGCTTCGTGGCCGCGATGCTGGGCGGCTTCGCACTCTTCTTCTCGCGGCCGCTGCGGCGCCTGCTCCGGCTCGAGGAGCGCCTCGCGCGGCTCCCCGGGGGGGCTCGTGCGGAAGGTAGACGAAGCGGTCTTCGTGTATCGCTATCGCCTGGGCACCGTCGGACTGAGCTTGCTCCTCTCGTTCGCGAACCACCTCGTCACCATCGCCGGAGTGAGCCTGATCGGCGTGGCGCTGGCCGACGAGCTCCAGCGCGCCAGCTTCTTCGATCTGCTGGTCATCTACCCCGTGGTAGGCGTCGTCAGCGCGCTGCCGCTCGCTCCCGCGGGTCTCGGCATCGGCGAGACCTTGTTCGGGTCCTTCTACGCGATGTTCGGGCGCTCCTACGACATCGGGGTGCTGACCTCGGTGATCTACCGCCTCACCTTCATCGCGTGGAGCCTGCTCGGAGGCGTCTTCCTGCTCACCGGGCGCGAGCGCGTCCCCTCCGACCCGCTGGAGGGCGAGGCGTTCGGCTCGCCTCCGCTTTCGGCCTCGGCGGCGGAAGCGCGTTGAGACCGATGGGTGCCGACGACTAAGATCGCCGCCCCTCTTCGCAACGCACGCCCTCTCCGCCCAGAGCACTCCCGATGTCCGTTCTCGTCGTCGGTTCCATCGCCTTCGATACCATCGAGACTCCGAACGGCCGCCGAGATGGCGCGATCGGCGGCTCCGCCACCTACTTCGCGTATGCCGCTTCGCACTTCACGCGCGTGCGCTGCGTCAGCGTGGTGGGGGAGGACTTCCCCGTCGCGGCGATGGACGCGCTGCGCGAGCGCGGCGTCGACCTGGAGGGCGTCGAGGTGGTCCGCGGAGGCAAGACCTTCCGCTGGTCCGGGCGCTATCTCGCGGACATGAATACGCGCGAAACGCTCGACACGCAGCTCAACACCTTCGGCAGCTTCAAGCCGAAGGTTCCCACGGGCTTCCGCTCGACGCCGTTCCTCTTCCTCGCGAACGGCGGCCCCGACACGCAGGCCTCGGTGCTCGATCAAGTCGAGAAGCCCGCGTTCGTCGTCGCGGACACGATGAACCTCTGGATCGACATCCAGCGCAAAGAGCTCCTCGACCTGCTGCGCCGCGTCGACGGGATCATCCTCAACGACGAGGAAGCGCGCATGCTGAGCGGGGATCGCAACCTGATCGCGGCTGGAGAGAAGGTGCTGCGCATGGGGCCGCGCGTCGTGCTGCTGAAGAAGGGCGAGCACGGCTGCTTCCTCTTCAGCCACTTCGTGAAGTTCGCCCTACCGGCCTATCCGACGCCGAACGTGGTCGATCCCACGGGTGCGGGCGATTCCTTCGCCGGAGGCTTCATGGGCTATCTCGCGAGCACGGGCAACGTGACGCTCGGCAACATGAAGCGGGCGATGGCGTACGGCACCGTGACCGCCTCGATCAACGTCGAGGACTTCTCCGTCGACGCGCTGCAGCGCTGCGAGCGCTCGGAAGTCGAGCGGCGCTACGCCGAGTTCATCCAGTTCGTCACCCTCTGAGCGCTCCCTCGCGGAGGGACCGCGGCGCGCGTGAGTGAGAGCTGGCGTCTCTTCTGGGGACTCGAGCTGCCCGAGTCGACGCGCCGGGCTCTCGCCGCGGCGATCGCACCAGCGCGGCGCGCGGCTCCGCAGCTGCGCTGGACGCCTTCCGAGAGCTGGCATGTCACCCTCTGCTTTCTCGGCGAGGTCGATGCCGCGCGCGTCGCGGAGGTGATCGCGGCAGGAGGGCGGGCGGCGGCGCACGCGCTCGCACCGCTCGAGCTCGAGCTGAGCGGCAGGGGGCGCTTCCCCGCGCGAGGCGCTCCGCGGATCTATTGGGTGGGATGCGGGGGTGAGGTGGCGCGCCTCTGCGCCGCGGCGAGCGAGCTCAGCCTCGAAATGCTCGGTCTCGGCTTCTCGATCGACGTGGATCCTCTGGTTCCGCATGTGACGCTCGCGCGCGCACCGCGTCGTGGGAGGCGCGAGGCTCTGGAGTGGAACGAGCCCCTCGATCTCGGGGAAGCGCGGCGCTTCCCGGTCGCGGAGTGGGTGCTCTATCGCTCGGAGCTCGAGGCGCGCGGCCCGCGCTACCGGGTGCTTGCACGCACACCCTTCGGTCGGAGCTGAACTCCGCGAGGCGTGCTTCCGCCCCTGGCATTGTGCGAGCCGCTCGCTATCATCCCCCCGTATCTGGTGGTTCGGCCTCCGCGAGGCTACCGCCGATAGGGGTGTTCGGATTTTGTTAGGTCTCGGGTCGGGGGAGGCGCTAAGGTAGCCGCCCAACGCGAGCCCTCGTCCTCGCCGAAGCGCTGGCGCGTCGGTGATCGAACCCCAATGGAGAAGACGCAGATGAACAAGGCACGCCCCACGACTTCGACTGGGCCGATGGACGCCGAGAAGGCGAAGTCGCTCGAGAACGCCCTGGGCCAGATCGAAAAGCAGTTCGGCAAGGGCTCGATCATGCGCCTTGGAGAAGGCGCGCAGGCCACGGTCTCGGGGCTCTCGACCGGCTCCGTCGCGCTGGACCTCGCTCTCGGCGGAATGGGGCTGCCGCGCGGCCGCATCGTCGAGGTCTACGGGCCGGAGGCCAGCGGCAAGACGACGCTCTCCCTGCATGCGGTGGCGAGCGCGCAGAAGGCCGGTGGTGCCGCGGCGTTCATCGACGCGGAGCACGCGCTCGATCCGCAGTACGCGAGGAGGCTGGGCGTCGATCTCGACGCGCTGCTCGTCTCGCAGCCCGACACCGGTGAGCAGGCTCTGGAGATCGCCGAGATGCTCGTGCGCTCGAATGCCGTCGACGTGATCGTCGTCGACTCCGTCGCGGCCCTCGTCCCGAAGGCGGAGATCGAAGGCGAGATGGGAGATTCGTTCGTCGGCCTGCAGGCGCGCCTCATGTCGCAAGCTCTGCGCAAGCTGACCGCGGCGATCGCGCGCTCCGAGACCTGCATGATCTTCATCAACCAGATCCGCGAGAAGATCGGGGTGATGTTCGGCAGTCCCGAGACGACCACGGGGGGGCGCGCTCTGAAGTTCTACTCCAGCGTGCGCATCGACATCCGCCGCATCGGTCAGATCAAGGGCGCTGGGGACGAGGTGGTCGGCAATCGCACCAAGGCGACGGTGGTGAAGAACAAGCTCGCGCCGCCGTTCCGCAAGGTCGAGTTCGACATCCTCTACAACCGCGGCATCAGCTACCAAGGCGATCTGATCGAGCTCGGCGTGAGCCTCGGTGTCATTGCGAAGTCCGGCACCTGGCTGAGCTTCAAGGATCCGAGCACGAACGAGGAGATCCGCCTCGGGCAGGGCAAGGAGCGCGTGCGCGACTTCCTGCAGGACAACCTGGATCTCTGCGCGGCGATCGACAAGGCGATCCGCGCACGCGCAGGAGGTTTGCCGGTGGTGCCGATCTCGGCCGCCGAGAGCGAAGCGCCGAGCGGTGGACGCGACGACGAAGGCATCGACGGCGGCGAGACCGTGATGCCTACGCCCGCCGGGCGCGTCGCCGCGAGCTCCAGCGGCACAGCGCGCCCGACGGCCGCCCGTTCGCCGCGCAGCGGCGCCGCGAACGGAACGACCTGAGATGCGCAAGAGGAGCGGAGCGCGGGCGGCGCGCTCCGCTCGAGCGCGGCACGATCGTTGGTGCTGCGCGCTCGTTGGCACAGCCGTCCGCGCGCGGTGCGATCGCGCGCGCTGAGCTCGGCCCCGATGCGGGGCCATTCGACTCCGGAGACCCAGGCGACCGCGGACACCCTGTGACGGTGCCCCCAGCCCTCGAGGATCGATGAACCTGACCGAAGTGCGCCAGAACCTGCTCGAGCAACTCCAAGCGCGCGTCGCCGATGGCATCGCGGAGGGCATGGCGCTGCGCTACTGCCTCGCGATCGACGGGGTGCGCCGAGTCGTCGACGTCGCGGAGCTCGCGGCCCCGGTTCCGTGGTCGTGGAACCTCTGCATCTCCGCGAGCGAGCGCACGAGCCCGCGAGCGTGGGAGGTGCTGGAGTTCGCGGGCTCTCCCGAGGACGCGCTCCACATGGTGGAGATCCTGCGCGACCTGCTCCGCGAAGAATGGCAGGTAGCCGACGGTCGCCTGGAGTGCGCGGTCCAGGGCGAGACCGGATGGAACGGACATCAGGAGGAGCTGAGCCAATCGCTCCTGCTGGTGACGGGCGGCGGTGATCTGCGTTTCGAAGGCGCGGAACGCGCCGCGCCAGGTCGGATCCGACTGCATGTGGTCGAGGACCAGACCGATCGCGAGGAGCTGGCTCTTGGGGACTCGAGCGAAGCGAAGGCGACGGCGGCGGAGCGTGCGCTCCCGGCCCGCCGACTCCGCATCCAGATCGATCCGCACGAGCTCTTCGCGTTCGTGTTGGGCTACGAGCAAGAGTGCGAGCTCGAGCCGCTCTCCGGGATCTTCGACGTCGCCGAAGACCAAGGGCTCGCGATCGAGAACTCCGAACACCCCGAATGGAGCGCGCGATTGCGCTTCTGGGCTCACGGCATGAATCTCGTCGAGCTCCTGCAGCTCCCGACCGAAGCGCAGGGCGATCTCGCGGCCTCGGCGGCCAGCGCCGTGGCTCAGGAGCAACTCGCCGCGAACCCGTCGGGAGCGGGAGCCGCCGAAGCGGTGAGCAGCGCCCCGTTGGCGTGCTTGCGCGTGTTGCTCGCCGCGATCGAAGCGCAGGGGCTCGAGCGCTTTGCGAGCGCGATCGCAGAGGAAGGGGAGCAGCAAGTCGCGCTCGCGCGCTGGCTCGATGCCGCTCGCGCGATCGAGGACGAGCTCTGCGCGGTGCTCCTCGCCATGCCCGAGACCACCGGCGAAGCAGAGGTCCTGCGCGCCACCGAGGCCGAAGACGCGGAAGAGCTGCGCCCCCGCTCGACGGGGAAGCGCGCACGCCAGGTCGCCACGAGCGAAGCGAACGCGAGCGCTGCCGAGCAAGGCTCAGGTACCTCCGCGGAAGTCGGCGAGATCCCGGGCGCCGCAACGGCAGAAGACGCTCCTGCAGAAGAACTGCCGAGCGGGCGATCGATCTCCCAAGCGGCCCGAGCTGGAGCTCCGGGCTTCGAACGGGATGCGACTCCCGAAGAGGTCTTCGCCGCTTCGGCATCGCCGACGGCGCAAGAGCTCCACCTTCTGCCCGTCAGCGCCTCCGCTGCGCGCCAGCTCGAGGCCACCGCCTTCGTCGGCGACGAGCAGGACGCCTGCGAGGCCAAGGTCCTCGAGGTCTTCGATGCCGAAGGCACGGCGGTCTCGCGCCTGGATGCGGGGGAACTCGGCTGGGTCGCCGTTAATCGGACCTGCTTCTTCGCGCTCGGCGGTGGCGTGCTCGTGGACCGCGGTCTCGCCGTGTGGGGCGAAGGACGCGGGCGTGTTCTGGATGTCCGCTGCGTGCAGGACGTCGTGTTGCATGCCCTGCAGCTCGATCACGGATTCCTGCGCCCCGGTGCTTCCATCGACCTGCTGCTCGACCGCCGTCGGCGTCGCGAGGTCGAGCGCCAGACCACGGCTGCCGCGGCCGTCGCAGGCCTCCTCGATCGCTGGTGCCGCGATGCCTCGGGCGGAGGATCCCGCCGTGGTACGCGAGCGAGTTCCGAGCGTGTCGAAGTCCTGGAGACCAAGGCGGGAACCGACGGGTTCACCTTGGGGCTCCGCGTCCCTGAGTCCGTTTCGAGGACCTGGGGCGGAGCCGAGCGCTGGCGCGATCGCCTCGAGCAAGAGCTCGGCGAGTGGACGCTCGACGCTTGGTGGATCGATCCGGCGAACTCCGGTGAAGAAGACCGCGAGAGCCTGGAGCTCGGCGTCGCCGATGGCTCGGTGGGGCGCGACGGACGGAGGATCGGACGGCGCGTGCTCTCGCTTGGCCCCCTGGGCTGGGTTCGGACCGACGCGATTGCCGTTCCCAACAGCGCCCACGTCGGGCTGGTGCTCCTCGCGGCGCCCGAGCGCCTCTACGACGACGTCTGGACGGTGCGCGGGGTCGCTGGCAAACGCGCCCTCGCCTTGGCTCGCACCGAGATCCATCTCGTGGAGGACGCCGGGGGTGAACTGACCCTCTCCCCGCGGCCGAAGCTCGGCGCCGAGGCGGGTGCGACCAAGACCCCCGACTTCCTGGCAGGCGAGGCCTCCGAGGCCTCGTCGCTGCTCCTGGAGGCCTCGCGCTGAGGAGCGCACGGGAGTCTCGCCGCGCGAATCCGACCTGCCGGTCGATTTGACACTCGAGACCCAAGTGGCTACCCTCTCGCGCTTTATCTCTCGGCTGCACGCTTCGCGGATACCCGTCGCGCGCGCCGCTGTAGAGGTAGATCCCCATCCGCCATGGCGCGACGAGCCAGCTCCGGCTCCTCGAGCCACGGCGCTGGTCCACGCGGCTCGTGCTCGCCACGCATCCACAGCGGACCTCGGGGAATCCATCCCCTAACGCTCCTCGCGCGGCGAGGGCCCGCCCTTGGGATTTCCACCCAGTCGTCGGCTCTCACGATCGCGATGGGCATCTCCATCGTCTCGCAACGCTGAAGTCAGAGCTTACCTGCCATGCCGAATCCGAAGCGCCGCCACAGCAAGGCCCGCAAGGGGAAGCGCCGCGCCAACGACTTCCTCACCCCGGTGGGCACCACTGCCTGCCCCAACTGCAACAACCCGAAGACCCCGCACCGGGTCTGCGAGAACTGCGGCCACTACCGCGGCCAGAACGTCCTGCAGAAGGATGAGGACGCGCTCTAGGCGCAGCCCCGCGGGACGAAGTCCCGGAGATTGCTCGTTCACGAACGCTCTCGGGCTCCGGAGCAGGCGGACACGGAAGGCATGATGCGGGTCGCGTTGGACGTGATGGGCGGGGACCACGCCCCTGTAGCCGTGATCGAAGGCGCCCTACGCGCCGTCGACAAGGGCTTGGCATCCGCCGAGGAGATCCTGCTCGTCGGGGATGCGGATCGCATCAAGCAGCTCCTCGTCGAGCGCCACCGCGCCGACGCCTTCGAGATCGAACACGCGCCCGAGGTGGTCGAGATGCACGAGGATCCGCTCGAGGCGATGCGCAAGAAGCGCCGCTCCTCGATCGCGGGCTGCGTGCGCATGGTCGCCGAGGGACGTGCGAAGGCGGTGGTCACGGCAGGGCACACCGGCGCCGCCGTCGCCGCTGCGGCGTTTGGCCTGAAGCGCCTGAAGGGACTCAAGAGCGTCGGTCTCGCGGTGACCTTCAACGGTCCGACCGGGCCGACGACCATCGTGGATGTCGGGGCCAACTTGAAGTGCCAGCCGGTCCACTTGTTCCAGTACGGGCTGATGGGGGATTGCTTCGCGCGCGCGACGCTCGGCATCGCGCGTCCGCGCATCGGCCTCCTCAACATCGGCTCCGAGGACAAGAAAGGGAACCCGCTGGTGCGCGAGACGCACGAGCTCTACCGTCGCTCGGACCTGAACTTCATCGGCAACCTCGAGGGCCAGGACGTGTTCGGCGGCGTCGCCGACGTGATCGTCTGCGAAGGCTTCGTAGGCAACGTCGTGCTCAAGGTCAGCGAAGGTCTCGCGGAGTACTTGATGGGCTCCGTGC
Source organism: Planctomycetota bacterium (assembly GCA_016719295.1). Classification (GTDB taxonomy): domain Bacteria; phylum Planctomycetota; class UBA1135; order UBA1135; family JADKAF01; genus JADKAF01. Next base: position 968,262 of record JADKAF010000001.1, on the reverse strand, counting down.
TGCGCAGCCTGGGATCGCCGGAGTCGATCCACGATGCCGGTGAAGCGCAGATGTATCAGCGCGCCGTGAACGCGGTGCGCACCGTGGCCTCGCGCATCGACTACGCCGAGTACGGCGGCGCGCTGCTCCTCGGGGTCGAAGGGCTCGTCGTCATCGGTCACGGCCGCTCTGACGCGAAGGCCATCGCGAGTGCGATTCGCACCGCCAAGCGTTTCGCGGAGTCGGACGTGAATCGCGCGATCACCGAAGGGCTGGCCCGCGCCGGCGACTAGGTCCAGAGCGAAGAGATCCAGAACCTCGAGGAAGCCGCGCCCGAGCGAGTCGGCGTATGGCGCGTCCCGAAGGACGCCGTTCCTCCCGAACCGCGGGGAGGCGATGACCTCCCCGCTCGTGTTAGCCTCTCGCGCTAGTTCGCCGCTCACGAGTGCGATGAGCATCTCGGCGGTGCCTTCTGGGTGACCACATGTCAGGGAAGCAAGCTAGCGCGCTTCGTCGCGTCGGAATCGCTGGTTTGGGGACGTGCATGCCGAAGGGCGTGCTCTCCAACGCCGATCTGGAGAAGCTCGTCGACACGAGCGACGAGTGGATCGTCCAGCGCACCGGCATCCGCGAGCGCCGCGTCGTGGCTCCGGGAGAGAACACCTCCGATATCTCGGTCGTGGCGGCTCGGCAAGCGCTGGAGCGCGCCGGCGTCGACCCCGCGGATCTGGATCTCGTGATCGAAGCGACGGTGAGCCCGGACCACCTGCTGCCCGCGACTGCGTGCAAGGTGGCGGAGATCCTCGGAGCGAAGAAGGCTGGCGCGTTCGATCTCTCGGCCGCTTGCTCCGGCTTCATGTACGGCCTCACCGTGGGTGCACAGTTCGTGCGCAGCGGGATGTATCGCAATGTGCTGGTGATCGGAGCCGAGAGCCTCTCGCGCATGGTGAACTACGAGGACCGCAACTCGTGCATCATCTTCGGGGACGGTGCGGGAGCCGCGGTGATCCGTCCGCTCGAGGACTGCGGAGGCAAGCACGAGCTGCTCGACTTCCATCTCGGCGCCGATGGCACAGGCTACGAGTTCATCTGGAGGCCGAGCGGAGGCGTCGCCGATCCGCTGAGCGCCGAAGTGCTCGAGAAGAAGGGGCACTTCATGATCGTGCGCGGTCGTGAGGTGTATCGCTTCGCGGTCGCGATGATGACCGAGCTCGTCCAGAAGGCCATCGAGCCCTACGGGATGGCTCAGCTCGGCTTCATCGTGCCGCACCAGGTGAACGAGCGGATCATCGATGCAGCCCTCGAGCGCCTCGAGATCCCGCGATCCAAGTGCATCGTGAACATCGACCGCTACGGCAATACCTCCGCCGCATCGGTCCCCGTCGCTCTGGCGGAAGCCGCAGAAGCGGGCAGCCTGGAGCCTGGGAAGATCGTGATCCTAGTCGCCTTCGGCGCAGGACTGGCCTGGTCTTACGCGACCGTCCGTTGGTGAACCGGGGCGAGCAGCTCCACGAGCGATCCGCATGACGAAGAAAGCATGGATCTGTCCCGGCCAGGGCGCGCAGCATCCGGGCATGGGCAAGGACTTCTACGAGCGCCACGCCGCGGCTCGCGAGATCTTCGATCGCGCGGATGCCGTGCTGGGAATCCCGCTCACGAAATGGATCTTCGAAGGCGACGCCGATCGCGTGAACGCGACCGATGTGGCCCAGCCTGGGATCTTCGTGACGAGCGTGGCGATCCTCGCCGTGCTGGCCGAGCAGCTCGGGGCGAAGCCCGCGGAGGGCGACGCGACCGCTGGTCTCTCGCTGGGCGAGTACACAGCGCTGTGGGCCGCCGGGGCGATCGCATTCGAGGACGCGGTGAGGCTCGTGCGTGCGCGCGGAACGTACATGCAGGCGGCCAGCGAAGCCCAGCCCAGCGGCATGAGCTCCGTGATCGGCCTGGAGTACGACGCCATCCGCGAGGCATGCGTCGAGGCTTCCTCCGCCGGGATCGTCAGCGTGGCCAATCTGAACGCCCCCGGCCAGATCGTGATCTCGGGGACCCACGCGGGGCTCGAGCGCGCGAGCGAGCTGCTGAAGGCCAAAGGCGCTCGCCGAGTCATTCCACTGAAGGTCGCCGGGGCGTTTCACTCCGAAGTCATGCGCCCGGCCGCGGATCGGCTCCGCGCGGATCTCGCCAAGGTGATCATCCAGCCTCCGCGCACGCGCTTCCTGCCCAACACGACAGGGGAGTGGATGAGTTCGCCCGAAGAGATCCGGGGGGCCCTCGCCGAGCAGGTCTGCGCGCCCGTGCTCTGGGAGAAGTCGATGCGTGCGGCGCTCGCGGCCGGCTACACGAGCTTCTTCGAGCCAGGGCCCGGCAGCGTTCTCCAGGGGCTGCTGCGCAAGATCGAGCCCTCGGCGACGGTGCGGAGCTTCCCCGATCTCGGCGCCCTGGGTGCCAGCTGAATCCCGCGGCGCGGCTCCGCGGACCAGGCGCCAGAGAGCCCCACGTGCGACCGCCCGGAAACCGGTGGGAACCTCGGATTGTCACGAGGCTCGTCGGTCGCTATAGTTCCGCCCCGCTCGGGCAGGCCATGGCCGTGATCCCGAGCCCGTTTCCCTGCTCCATCGCACCGCTTTCCCGACCCGCTCACCGCTCAGCATGACCCAAGAGCTCAACGGACGCGTCGCCGTCGTGACGGGGGCCTCGCGCGGCATAGGCCGGGAGATCGCTCTCGAGCTGGCGCGCCAAGGTGCGCGCGTCGCGGTGATCGCCTCTTCGGTCTCGAGCGCCGAAGGAACCGCCGCGGCAATCAACGCGAGCGGCGGAGAAGCGCGCGCGTACGGCGTCGACGTCGCGGACTTCAAGGCCGTCGAGCTCCTCTGTGACCGCATCCTGCAGGATCTGGGCGGCGTGCACATCCTCGTGAACAACGCCGGGATCACGCGCGACGGCCTCCTGATTCGCATGAGCGAAGAAGACTTCGATCGCGTCGTCGACGTGAATCTGAAGGGCGCCTTCGCCTTCACGCGCTGCCTTGCCCGTCCGCTCATGAAGGCGAAGGTAGGCGCTCGCATCATCAACATCACCTCCGTCGTGGGGCTCACGGGCAACGCGGGCCAGGTCAACTACGCCGCCTCCAAGGCCGGGATGATCGGGCTCACGCTCGCCACGGCGAAGGAGCTCGCGTCCCGTGGCGTCACGGTCAACGCCGTCGCGCCGGGCTACATCGAGACCGACATGACGGCCCATCTCGGCGATCAGGTCGCCCAGAAGATCCTGGGGGAGATCCCCCTCGGTCGCCTCGGGCAGCCGGCGGACATCGCGCACGCGGTCTCGTTCCTCTGCAGCGATCGCGCGGCGTACATGACTGGTCAGACGCTCGTCGTCGACGGAGGCATGACCCTCTGAGTCTCGTCCCCCGGATCGCGTACCGCTGACAAGCCTCCTGACGGAGGCCGCGGCTCGCCGGGCTCGGCTCCCCCGAGCCTCCGGGACCCCAACACAACGCATCCTTTTCCCCGTCGACCGGATCGATGGCCCCGTGCGCTCGCCTATAAGGAGAGATGCCTGGGGTCGAGACCGGTGAACCTCAGCAAACCACTCGACGCAGGGCCCGGAGCAAGTCCGGGATCTGCTGGCCGAAGTTCCAGGAGGCACGATCCGTGTCCGAACCGAGCATCGAAGAACGCGTGCGCAAGATCGTCTGCGACCAGATGGGCTGCCCGCCCGAGAAGGTGTCGAAGGAGACCTCCTTCATCAACGACCTGCAGGCCGACTCGCTCGACACCGTTGAGCTCGTGATGGAGTTCGAGGACGCCTTCGACATCGACATCCCCGACAGCGACGCCGAGAAGATCCAGACGGTCGGCGACGCGGTTCGCTACATCGAGGCGAAGCTCTGATCCTGGTCGCGCCGTTCGCGGCGCGACCTCTCGGAAGCGCGGAAGCGGTCCGACGCCCACGTGGCGTGGGGTCGCTTCTCTGCTTCCTGCATTCGCCGCATTGCACGCCCAAGCTCCGGCGGGAGCTGCGCGTCTCGATGCGTGCGGGGTCGTCGAGGATCTCGCGACCCGCGTACCCTGCCTTCGCAAGAGCCCAGGAGAGGCTCCATGAGCAAGCGTAGAGTCGTCATCACGGGCATGGGAGCGATCTGCGCTCTTGGCCGCGAGCTCGAGACCATCTGGGCTGGGCTCCTCGCCGGGCGCTCCGGCGCGACACCGATCACCCGCTTCGATACGTCGCAGTTCGCGACGCGCTTCGCGTGCGAGGTGGTGGATCCGCCGCCCGAGGGCTACTTCAGCGTGCTCGAGCGCAAGCGTCTCGATCGCTTCACGGAGTACGCGCTCTACGCCGCCGACCGCGCGGTCGCTGATTCGGGGCTGGACTTCGAGAAGCTCGACCGCGAGCGGATCGGCAGCATCGTGGCCACCGGCATCGGCGGACTGAGCGGCATCGAGGAGCAGTACGCGGTGCTGAAGGAGCGCGGCGCACGACGCGTGACGCCCTTCTTCGTCCCGATGATCATGTCCAACGCTCCGGCCGGGCAGATCGCGATCCGCTTCGGGATCCGCGGCACCTGCTACGCCACGTCGAGCGCCTGCGCGTCGGCGGGTCACTCGATCGGACTCGCGCTGCGAACGATCCAGTGGGGCGAAGCCGATGTGGTCGTAACCGGAGGCTCGGAAGCCGCGACCACCGAGCTCGGATTGGCCGGCTTCTGCGCCGCCAAGGCGCTGAGCTCGCGCAACGAGGAGCCCACGCGGGCTTCGCGACCGTTCGATCGCGAGCGCGACGGATTCGTGATGGGCGAAGGCGCCGCCATCCTGGTGCTCGAAGAGTTCGAGCATGCACGGCGGCGTGGGGCGCGGATCTACGCGGAGCTGAAGGGCTTTGGCTCGACGGACGACGCATTCCACATCACCGCGCCCGCCGAAGACGGAGACGGCGCGACGCGAGCGATGAAGCTGGCCGTGAAAGAGTCGGGCATCGACCTCTCGACGCTCGACTACGTGAACGCGCACGGGACTTCGACGCCGCTGAACGACAAGATCGAGACGCTGGCGATCAAGCGAGCCTTCGGCGATCGGGCGGCGAAGCTCATGGTGTCCTCGACCAAGTCGATGATCGGACACCTCCTCGGCGCGTCGGCCGCGGTGGAGCTCGTGGTCACGGCGCTCAGCGTCTCGCGAGGCGTGGTGCATCAGACGCTCAACCTCGAGAACCCCGATCCCGAGTGCGACCTCGATTACGTTCCGGGCGCGCCACGCGAAGCGCGCGTGCGGAACGCCATCTCCAACTCGCTGGGATTCGGCGGTCACAACACCTCGTTGCTCGTCGGCAAGGTCGACTGAGCGAGCCTCTCTCTCGCTCGCCAAGCATTCATCCGCCCAGGAGGCGACCCCCGTGCAGAAGAAGTTCCACGACATGCTCCACGCCTTCAAAGTCCAGGACTTCAAGGTGGGGCACGACAAGCAGTCCTTGGAAGTCATCACCAAGGAGTGCCTGCACTTCACGAAGGAAACGTTGGATCACGCGTTCAGCTTCCACTTCCACAAGCTCCCCGACGCCGGCAAGGCCGAGTTGATCAACATGATCAACAACTACGTGCTCGAGGCATTGATGCCGCCGATCGTCGAGAAGCTGGTGCAGCGCCAGCTCATCCTCGAGCATCGCTACCAGAAGCTCGTCGGGTTCCTCGAGTCCATGCTGGAAGAGCTCTCCAAGCCGCATTGACCGGAGACGGGCGCCAGCGAGCGAGGGGCCAAGTGACCGCCATCCGCAATCGACGCGAGCACCTCGAAGCGCTGCTCGTCCCGCGCGGGCAGTCCCATGTACTGCGGTTCTGGGACGAGCTCGACGACGCGCAGCGCGCCGCACTCGCTCAAGAGATCGAGAGCATCGATTTTCGAGCTCCTGGAGCGCTGTGTCCGTGGCGAGGACGGTGACACGGACAGAGGCGAAACGCTGGAGTCCGTCGATCCCGCAGCTCCCCGCGGAATGGGTTCGCCCGCCGAGGAAGTCGAGGCGATCCAGCGCGGAGAAGATCTGCTGAGGCTCGGCGGAGTCGCTTGCGTGACGGTCGCGGGCGGACAGGCTTCGCGCCTCGGGCTCGATGGACCGAAGGGCGCGTTCGGGGTCGGCCCGGTTTCTGGCGCCACGCTTTTCCAGATCCTCAGCGAGAAGATCCTCGCGGCGCATCGCACCTACGGCGCACCGCTGCCTTGGTGGATCATGACCAGCGAAGGCAACGATGCCGAAACGCGCGCCTTCTTCGCGCAGCATCAGCACTTCGGCCTGGATCCGGGCGACGTGCGCTTCTTCGCGCAGCGCATGATCCCGGCGGTCGATCCGCACGGGAAGCTGCTGCTCGCCTCGAAGTCGCAGCTCTTCCGCAATCCCAACGGACACGGCGGAGTGCTGAGCGGCTTGGCCGAGACCGGAGCGTTGGACGAGATGGCACGACGCCGGATCGAGCAGGTGCTGACCTGCCAGGTCGACAACGCGCTCGTCGACTTCGTCGATCCGCTCTTCCTCGGGCGACACATCGCTCTCGGGGCCGAGGCTTCCTGCAAGGTCGTCACCAAGCGAGACGCCGGCGAGAAGGTCGGTGTGATCGGGCTGCGCGGAGCCAAGTACGGCTGCATCGAATACAGCGATCTCCCCGCGTCCCTGCGCGAGGCGCGTGACGGCGAGGGGCGCCTGCTTTTTCGGGCTGGCAACATCGCCGTGCATGCGTTCCGCCGCGATTTCCTGGAGCGCGTCGGGGGCGGAGATCTCTCGCTGCCCTACCACCGAGCGAAGAAGAAGCTCACCGTCATCGACGAGCACGGACGAGCTCACGAGCGCGAGGGCATCAAGTTCGAGACCTTCGTCTTCGATGCCTTGCCGCGCGCTCATCGCGTGTTGGTGCAGGAAGTGCTGCGCGAAGAGGAGTTCGCGCCCGTGAAGAATCGCGACGGAGAGGACTCGCCGGCGTCGGCGCGAGAGGCGATCTTGGCGCAAGGTCGGCGCTGGCTCGAGTGCGCCGGTATCGCCGTGCCCGCCGACGCCGAGGTCGAGATCTCTCCGCTCTGGGCGAGTTGTGCTGCCGAAGCGGCGTCGCGCGTGAAGCGAGGATTCGCTGCTCCAGCCGGGCGGCGCTGGTATCTGCGGGCATGAGCGCGACGCGCAAGCGCCTGCTCGTTCTCTGCGGCGGTACCTCGAGCGAGCGCGGCGTTTCCCTGAGCTCGGGAGCCGGCGTCCTCGAAGCGCTCGATCGCAGCCGCTGGCTCGCGCACGCAGCGGTGATCACGGCCAGCGGCTCGGTGCGCTGGACCGCGGAGTCCTGCGAGCGCTCGGTCGTGCGCGACCTGGAAGGCGGCTCGATCCCGCATCTGGAGAGCCATCTCCACGACGCGCTCCAGGAATGGCGACGAGCGGGGATCGATGTCGTATTCGTCGCGCTGCACGGACTCGGCGGCGAAGACGGCCGGCTGCAAGGGGCGCTCGAGGCCGCCGGACTCGCCTATACCGGTAGCGGCGTCGCCGGAAGCGCGCTCTGCATGGACAAGATCTGGAATCGGGCCGCCGCTGCGGATCTCGGCGTGCCGGTGTCTCCGGCGTGCTCCGTGCTGGAGCTCGAATGGCGGCGTGATCGCGCGAAGATCCTGCGGCGCATCGAGTCCGCCACTGGCTGGCCGTGCTTCGTGAAGCCGGCGCGAGGAGGCTCGAGCCTCGGGCTGTCACGCGCGGCGGATCCCGCGACGACCGAGCGCGCGCTGGACTTGGCGTTCGAGCACGATGCACGAGTGCTCGTCGAAGCGGAGTTTCGCGGGACCGAGGTCTCCTGCGGCGTGCTCGGCAATGCGGAGGACGACGAGCTGCTCGTGCTCGAGCCGGTGGAGATCCGACCGCGCAGGGATGCATACTTCTCCTACGAAGAGAAATACTCCGCCGATGGCGCGCTCGAGCATTGTCCGGCGATCTCGGTGCCTCGGCCGATGATCACGCGGATCCAAGAAGCCGCCTTGCGCTTGCATCGAGGATTCGCGCTCCAGGGCATGAGCCGCACGGACTTCCTCGTCGGGGATGACGCGCTGACGATGCTCGAGACCAACACCATCCCCGGGCTCACGCCGCGCTCGCTGCTGCCGCTGGCCGCGCGCGTCGCCGGGATCTCCTACGCGGGGCTCCTCGATCGCATCGCAGAACTCGGCCTTCGCGCAAGGCGCTGATCCAGCAGCTCCAGAGCTGTGGATCGACGACGCGGGCTTGAGGAGGGGGTTGCTCTGGTCTACGGTCTTTCCGCCCGGGCTCTCTGTCGCTACACTCTTCGCCCTCCGCGCCGGAGTGGCGGAATCGGCAGACGCGCCGGACTCAAAATCCGGTATGGGCAACCATGTGTGGGTTCAACTCCCACCTCCGGCATTCGGAATCTCCTCCGATGACTCAAGCCGCCTACGAACACCTCTCTCCTGCGAAAGAGAGCGCCGCGGGCTCGCGCGCGCCTCTTGAGAAGGGCTCGCTGCTCGAGCGCATGGCCGCGCAAAACGTCGAGCACCGCGCGGTGATCGAGCGCATCAAGCAGGAGCGCGGAGCGGATCTGGTGATCCTCGGTCACCACTACCAGCGCAAGGAGATCGTCGACTACGCGGACATCGTCGGCGATTCCTTCAAGCTTGCGCGAGACGGGGCGCTGGCGCGCGGCCGCAGCTTGGTGTTCTGCGGCGTGCGCTTCATGGTCGAATCCTGCGCCGTGCTGAAGCGCGAGGATCAGCGCGTCTTCCATCCGACCGCCCAGGCCGGCTGCCCGATGGCGGATATGGGGGACATCGACGATGCGATCCGCTCGTGGACGGAGCTGGAGGCGATCTGCGGCGCGGGCAGCCTGCTTCCGATCACCTACATGAACTCGTTCGCCGACCTGAAGGCCTTCTGCGGCCGTAACGGCGGCACGGTGTGCACGTCTTCCAACGCCGAGCGCGTCTTTCGCTGGGCCTTCGAGCAGGGGAAGAAGATCTTCTTCTTTCCGGACGAGCATCTCGGTCGGAACACCGCGCGGAAGTTTGGCCTCGGTCCGCAGGACGAGGTGCTCTGGGACGGAACGCTACCGGGTGGGGGAGCCGATCCCGAACGCGTGCGCCGCGCGCGCGTGATCCTGTGGAAAGGCTACTGCCACGTGCACACGCACTTCACCGTAGCGATGGTCGAGCGCGCTCGCTCCCTGTGTCCTGGTGCGAAGGTCATCGTCCATCCCGAGTGCATGGAAGAGGTTCTCGCGGTCGCGGATGCCCACGGCTCGACCGAGGCGATCTGTCGCTATGTCGAGGACGCCGGTCCGGGGGCGACCATCGTGATCGGGACCGAGGTGAACATGATCGATCGCTTGGCGCGCGACTTCTCCGATCGCCGCGTGCTTGCGCTGGATCGCTCGCTCTGCCCGAACATGTACAAGATCAACCTGGCCAACCTGCGCTCTTGCCTCGAGCAGGACCTCGACGATCCGAGCAAGGCGGTCGAGGTTCCGGCCAACGTGCGCGCCGAAGCCCGCATCGCGCTCGAGCGCATGCTGGCGATGCCCTGAGCGAGGGGACTCGAGGCGTTTCGAGGACGCGACCGGTCTCTCTGGCCCGAGCCCTTCTACTCGCGCTTGGGGCGCGGGTTCTTCGTGCTTCTCTTGGTGGGTAGCTGCGTGGGGCTCCAAGAGCCAGGCTCGCCTCGCGCCTCGGGCGGGGGGCTCAGAACGGATGGATCTCGCTGCGCGGACGGATTGCTGAGCTCGGCTGGCGCTCGCAGCTCGGACGTCGCGCGCGACTCGGATGAAGTGCCAGGCTCGAGTTGGGAACGAGGCGACGTGGATCCTTGGCGCGTTCTCGTCTCGGTGTGATCGCCGAGAGCCCCGCGCGGCCCATCCGGAGGCACCGTGTCCGCGGCTTCCGATCGGGGACTCGGCGGGGAGGCCGCGGCGGCGCGCTCCTGAGCGTGGTTCTCCAGGATCTCCTCGGCGTGCACAAGGAAGGGATGCGGCAGCGCGAGCCGCAGATGTACGACGCCATTCGCGACGAGGCGCAGACTCCGCGAGTCCTCGAGCGAGCGATGGATTCGCTCGCCGGGGCCGACGCGCGGCGTGAAGACCAGACCGCACGCCAGGAGAAACGCGACCAGCAGCGTTCCGCAGGCGGCCCCGAGCGCGAAGCCCAACAAACGATCGACGGAGCGGAGCTGCAGTAGCTCGAGCGTTTGCTCCAGGAAGCGCGCGACCAACGCCGCCAGGAGCAAGGTGGCCAAGAAGATCGCCACATACGCCGCGAAGAGTCGATCTCCGGATTCCAGAGCGCTCGTGAGATCGGGGATCTCGTTGGAGAGGGGCTCGGCGAAGAGGTTCGCCAGCGAGATCCCTCCGAAGATCGCCGCGAAGAGCGCCGCCTGCCGCACGAACCCGCGGAAGAAACCGCGCAGGGCGAAGACCGCGATGAGCCCGAGGCAGATGCCGTCGATCAGTCCGAGGCCGTGCGCCGCGGCGCCGAGATCGGCGACGGCGTCATCGAGGAGTCCCGAAGCTGATTCCTGAGCTGGCAAGCGCCCGAGTCCAGGTAGGGGTCGAGAGGTCAGGCCGTGCCGCGAAGCACGTCGCTCGGCGTTCGGAGCGAGCCTCCGACCGCGCGGCGATCAAGAGCGGAGCAGGCAGGGCGTGCGGAACGCTCCGCGACGAGAAGGTCGCGGGAGCGCCGCACGAGCGGCCAGTATACTCCTGGACTCCCGATACCCGTCTCACAGCCCCGTCTCGAGGTTTGAGCTTTGGACTTGGAAGCGGACGATCTGAAGGACCTGCTGGAGCGCCTCGAGGCGCGAGTGCGGCAGGATAGTGGTCTGGCGCGCGAGCTCGAGGAGTCAGCTCTGCGCTTCCACGGCGGGCGCGATCACACGAGCCAGTCCTCGGCGGCTGAGCAGCGCCATCGTGAGTACTTCTTCCTCGAGCGCGAGAGCCCGCGCTTCGGCACGACGCCGATCCTCGGCCTCGCCCCCGAGATCGATGCCGAGGATGCCGAGCTCGTCGATGCGCTCTGCGGGAGCCACGCGAGCTTGTTCGAGGTGCTGCAGACGGAAGGGCTCGAGAGCCGAGCCGTGCGCGTCGAAGACCTCGCCAGTGGCCGTGTCCTACTGCTCGCCGACGCCGATTTCCGAGGGCTGGCCGAAGTCGGGGATCTCATCGTGGGGCGGGTGTTTCCGCTGCGCGGTGACGAAGCGCTTCTCTCGGCGGGAGCGGCGCGGCTCCACGATCCCGAGCTGCTCGACGCGGTGAAGCGCGATCTCGGCCAGACCCGCAGCGAGCGGCCGCGCGCCGCGCGCCTCTCGCAGCTCGAGCTGGAGGAACTCTTCTTCCGCCCGCGCTCGCAATCCGTGCGTGCGCTCGAGCACGTCGAGGCCGACTTGCTCGGCTTCCTCGAGGGAGCTGGGTCCGACTTGGCGGTCGCCGAGGAGATGCGAGAGCTCGCGCTCGGCGCGGAGAGCGTCGGCGCGTTCCTCGGACCGCTGCTGGAAGACCTCGCGTTCGATACCTCGTGCGACCTCGACGTCGCGCGCAAGCTCGCGCTGGAGTACTGGCAGGCTCAGCAAGCGCTGCGCAACTCAGCTCCGAACGGGCCGAAGCGAGCGGAACTCCACCGCGAGAAGCAAGCCGAGGCCTCTGCGCGAAGCTCGGCGGTGGAGGCGTTCGAACGCGGTCGCGCCCAGGGCAAGAACCTCGACGAGCTCTTCCAGGAGCTCGAGTCCGCGCTCGGGTTGAACGAAGGCGAAGAGGAAGACGTCGATTCCGAGGCTCCGTGGGAGATCGTCGGGATCGCGCCGATCGTCGAGGAATACGCCTGGGATCGCGAGCGCGTCGGCGAGCCCCTCGAAGAGGAAGAGCGTCGCCAAGTGCTCTCCATGGCGCAGGCCTGGGATGCCCTCGCGCGACCGCCCGCCAGCGTCGATTCCCTCGATGCCGCCATGGTGCGCGACTACGCCCTGATCGAGCTGCCGCGCTGGGTGCGCGGACAGGCCTTCCGCGAATCGGCCCACGAGGCCGCCTGCCTGCTCCGTGCGTGGCGCAACTTCGATCGCTTCTGCGCCTGGCTCGACGCCGAGCACTCGACGGAGCTCGGCGCGACGATCCAGAGCCTGCGCGAGGACTGGCTGGGCGACGCGGAACGCTGCTTGGCGCTGACCCACGGATCGTCGGCGGACCAGTGCACCGCAGACGGCGGCCTCTGGGTGCGGGCGGTGAGCGACGCATCCCGGAGCGAGATCGAGATCGAGCCGTTGCTGCCGGGTGCGTCTCGACGGCAGGGCGGGCTCGGGAAACGGAAAGTCTCGATCCGCGGAAGCTGCGAAGCGCGGGCGGGCGATCTGCTGCGCGTCGATTTCGACACCGGGCGCGATGGGGCGTCCGGCGTTCTGGTGCGGGAGGTCTTGCCCGGCGGTGCAGAGGAATCCCTGCGTGACCGGCGGCCTTCGTCGAGCTCTTGATGTCCCCCGCTCACCAGCCCTCCTCGGGCTTCCGATAATCAACATTCTGTTGTATTTCTAGTCCCAGCTGGAATCCTCGCGCATGCAACGACGCTCTCTCGCTTCGACCTGGATCGCCCTGGGCATGCTCGTCGCAGCGACGCCCGCTCCGGCACAGAGTCCCCCCGCAGCGGATCCCGCGCTCGGCTATCACCCGAAGCTCGGTAGCTCGGTCCGCTACCGCGTGCTGTCGACCACCGCCGGCGAAATCTCGCTCCGCCTGGGCAACGGCGAGCCTCATCCCATCCGCCTCGGCCTGCGCCTCGAGTTCGAAACGCGCCTGCGCTTCGTAGAGGTTCGTAGGCAGGCGCTGCGCGTACAGCAGGAGATCCTGTGGCTCGCGCTCTCCGGAGAGGTCTCTGGGCGGCCGTACGCCTTCGACTCCCGCGCCGCCGCCAGCGCCGCCGAGAGCAGCGATACCTATGCGCCGCTCTACCAGAACTTGCGCGAGCTGATCGGCAAGCCCCTCATGCTGGAGGTCAAGGACCGCGGGCGCGTCCTGCGTTACCGACCCGAAACGCTTCAGGCACTCGACGGCCTGGGCGGGCTCGTGCAGCCCGAGGATCTGATGGGAGCCATGGAAGCCGTGTTCCCGCCGCTGCCCAAGGCGCCGGAGCTCCGTGTCGGGCTCGCCGAGGAGCACTTGCGGCCCGTGCATCTCGCGTCCTTCGGGCTCTTGGATTTCGGGCTGCGGAGCCAGATCGAAGGCCTCGATGCGGAGACGGTCCAGCTCGCGCTCGAATTCCGCCCGGATCTCAGCGCCGCCGGGGCTGCCGAAGGGGCTGCGGAGCTCACGGAGGCGCAGGTGACCGCCGCGGAGAGCTCCGGGATGCTTCGCTTGCGGCGCGCGGACGGCTTGAATGCGGGCTCAAGAACGTCGTTGCAGCTCGAACTCGCGCTCCGCGAGGCCGAGCTGCAGGTGCGCGGCTCTGTGCGCCTCGGGAGCGAAGTCACGTTGCTCGCCGAGGAGGCGGCGCCGGCGGCTGGGCGCTGAAATCCTCTTCAGCCCGTACAATGGCGGGGCAATTGCTGAGAGAAGCATCGCTCCGAGGTCCGGAAATCGCGGACCCCGGCGGTGGTAACTGTTTTTCCTACCTGGAGCTCGATCGCAACATGCGGAAGCACACCCTCTGGATCGGCGCGACCCTGCTCGGGAGCGCGCTGCTTCTGACGGGACCCTCGTACGGCCACGGCGGCCAGTACCGCGGTCCCGGTGACGTCGTCCCGCACCAATCCGGCAGCCCCGGCGGCCCCAGTGGCCCCGTGACCCCCGGCGGCCCCTCCGGACCGTCGACGCCGAGTGGTCCGCAGACGCCCAACTCCCCCAGCGGCCCGGCGACCCCGGGCGGCCCGACCGGCGGCGGCGGACCGTCGACCGGCCCGACCACCAACCCCGGTCTCGACATCAGCGCGCCGCTGACGAGCTGGAACTTCTGGTGGGAGTTCAACCGCGAGCGCTTCCTCAACCTGAAGCGCAAGATCTCCGCGGTGCAGCCGGCGACCGAGTCCGACGAGTTCTACCTCGGCATCGTGAACAAGAGCGCGAAGGACGTCATCGGCGTCCAACGCGAGATCGTCGAGGCGCAGATCCTGCCGGTCATCCGAGCCGCCCTGAAGGACAAGTCGCGCATGCGCGATGAAGTGTCCTCGGCGCTCGTCGCGATCGCGAAGTTCGGTCTCGATCCCGAGCAAACGGTGAAGGACATCCAGAGCTTCCTGGCCGAATCGGACCAGGAGATCTCGGAGACCGCCGCGGTGGCGCTCGGCATCCTCGCCGACCCCGCCGGCATCGAGCCCCTCCGCAACCTGATGCTGGACAACGCCGAGGGCCGCAAGCTCGTCGGGAAGAACCAGGTCCCGCTGCGCACGCAGGCGTTCGCGAGCTACGGCCTCGGCCTGATCGGCTACCGCCTCGAGGGCGAAGCTCAGGCGGAGCAGCTCCGCTCGATCACCGACACGCTCGTCGATCGTTTCAAGACCGACTCGTCGGCCGTCCAGGACATCCGCATCGCGTGCTTGAGCGCGATGAGCCTCCTGCCGCTCACCGAAGAGCGCGTCACGGCGATCGGGAAGGACGTCCTCGTGCCCTTCCTCCTCGATGAGCGAAGAACATCGACTTGATCCGCGCTCACGTCCCACCACCTTGGCTCGCTGGGCGCGTCGCCTGCCGGCCAACTCGGCGTTGGGCAAGGAATGGACCGAGGTCTGCCTCCGCGCTCTCGACAACAAGAAGGAGAACGCCTGGATCCGTCAGAGCCTCGTGCTCGCGCTCGGCATGCTGAGCCACGAAGGCCACGAGACCTATGACAAGGTCCTGAAGGCCCTGAAGGCGAACGAGAAGGACGGCAAGGACGAGCAGGAGCGCTTCTTCACCGGCGTCGCAATCGGCCAGCTCGGTGGCGAAGAAGCGGTGAAGCACCTGCGCAAGGTCCTGAAGGACGGCGCGAATCTGGCGCGTCCCTGGGCCGCGCTCGGCCTCGGCATCCACGCGTACGAGATGCGTGAGAAGGGCGGCCTCGCCGCGGCGGCCGAGATCGGCGACGAGCTCGTGAACCTCGTGGCGAAGGACAAGGACGCGGCCCGCAAGGGCGCGTACGTGATCGCTCTGGGTCTCATGCGCTACCAGCCCGGTCGCGACAAGGTCCTCTCCGAGCTGAAGGAGACCAACGTCGAAGCCTACAAGGGCTACACGGGCATCTCCCTCGGCCTCATGGAGGCCCCGGACGTCATGGACGCGATCCGCGAAGAAGTGCGCAAGTCGAAGCGTCGGCCGGAGCAGCTCCAGCCGCTCTGCATCGGCCTCGGCCTCCTCGGCGACAAGGACATCGTCCCCGAGCTGCTGGACATGATGAAGGAAGCGAAGACGACCTCGGTCTACGCCGCTCTCTCCCAGGCCCTCGGCTTCATCGGCGACGCGCGCTCCATCGAACCGCTCGTCCAGCTCGTGAACTCGAAGGAGCTGACGGCCGAAGCCCGCGCGTTCGCGATCGTCGCCCTAGGCATCGTCGGCGACAAGGAAGAGTTCCCTTGGAACACCAAGGTCGCGGAGAACATGAACTACCGCGCTGCGGTGACCACTCTCACGGGCGGCTCGGTCGGCGTGCTCGACATCCTCTAGTCGCGGCCTGAACGACCACTCGCAGGAGACTGCGAAGGAGCGCGGGCGTCGAGGAGCGCATCCTCGACGCCCGCGCTCGTTCTTGGCGGGTTCAACGACTGATGCCGTTGAGACCGTTGTACGAACTCAGGCTCTCGAAGCAACGCGAGGGCGTTGCCGTGTTAGGTAGAGCCCCCCGCCGAGACACGCCATCCAAGCCAGCGCGGCGAGCCAGAGCCCGACCGATATCTTGCGCTCCGCCGCCACGCGCTGACGCCCGCGGCGCTCCTCGCTCTCGCTTTCGGCGACCGCCTGCGAAGCCTGGCGGGCGAGCTCCGTGCCGGGCTCGCCGAGGGCGCGAGCGCTATCGCGAGCCCGCGCGAAAGCCTCGCGCGCGGCCGTAGGGTCGTCCCGGAAGCGCATCTGCCCCACCAGGTAATGAGCCCAGGGCGCGAAGTTCGGCTCGCGCGTGAGCTCCAGGGCGAGCTCGAGCGCGAGATCGGAGCGTCCGGCGCGATGCAGAGCGGAGGCCAGCTCGTAGCGCTCATTCACGCTGGCGCTGCGTTCGCTCACCTTGGCGCGCAGGGCCACGATGCGCTCGGCCAAGCCCTCTTGCGCATGGACGACGGGGGCTAGGGCGAGCAGCAAGAGCAGCGCTCTCATCGGCCTGCCGACGCGTGCAGCGCATCCATCTGTAGCACGTCGATCCGCGCGTCGTCGTCGGAGAGGATGAGGCCGTTGGGCTCGAACGCATGAGGCACGGGGCAGCGCAGCGTTCCGATCTGCGCGACGAGCTCCTGTACGCGAGTTCGCGCGCGCGTGCCGCTCGCCGCATCGAGCTGCTCGCCCGCAGCTTCGAGCGCCGCCGCCCACGCCGCGAAGTCCACGTCGGCCGCGCGCGTCGAGAAGACGATCTCGTTGCGATTCCTCGGCACGGGCCACCGCCAGGCGGTACCGAAGCTCTCCGCGAGCGTGTTGGCGATCGCGCCCGCCACGCCATCCTTCGGCCCCAGCGCGCCGACGTTCAGCGCGACGATGCCGCCGGGGCTCAAGCGCTCGTGCAGCTCGCGGAAGAACTCGCGCGAGCAGAGATGCGCGGGGATGTGCACCTGGCCAGCGTAGGCATCGACCAGGATCGCATCCCAGATGCCGGGCAACGCGCGCAAGGCGACTCGCGCATCCATGTCGGCTCGGATGTCGATCGTCCGCGGGTCCAGCCCGAGGTGCAGCTGCGCCAGCTCGACGACGACCGGGTCGATCTCGACGCCGACGAGCTCGATCGCCTGGCCCGCGCCCGCGTGGATCGCACGCAGCAGAGGCACGAGCGTTCCTCCGCCGAGCCCGAGGATGAGGACGCGGCAACGACCGGAGGCTGGGCGTGTCGCCAGCGTCATCGCCGCGAGCGGGTCGTAGTAGGTGTCCGTGAAGATCTCGCCTTCCTCGCGCAGCGACTGGAAGGAATCGAGGCCGTCGTTCACCTGCAGCCAGCGCTCGGACTTGCCGCCGAGGTTTCGCTCGATGATCCGGACGCACTGATAGATCGACTCGCGTTCGACGCCGACGCGCGACCAACCGTCGGGCAGCGCGCGCGCCGCCGCAGCCGGAGCGAGCCCCGCGACGGCGAAGGGGACGGTGCCGAGCACGAGCGCGAGCGCGAGCGATCGGCCGCTCCTCGAGCGGACCAGCAGCAGACAACCGGCCGCGGCGAAGAGGCTGGCACCTGCGAGGAACACGGTGCTTCGCGAGCCCAGGTAAGGCACGAACCAGTGCGTGGTGCCGAAGGTACCCAGCAACGACCCCAGCGTGGAGATCGCGTAGACCCCGCCGCTGCCGCGCCCGACGCTGCTCCCCGCATCGACGAGGCGCTGCACCAGCAGCGGCGAGCAGGCGCCGACCAGTGCGATCGGCGGACCGAACACCGCCAGCGTGGCGAGCAAGGAGCCGGAGACGAGGAGCGAGAAAGCTTCTTCGAGGCGGAGATCCGCGGGCAGAAGCTCGGCGGCGAGCGCCGGCCCGAGCAGCGGAGCCAGGAAGGAGAGCACGCCTCCCAGGAGCAGCGCCGCGAGCAGCGCACGCTGCGCCCGACCGCGATCCGCGACGCGCCCGCCGATCCACGCGCCGACCGCGAGCGCCAACAGCGTGACGGCGATGACGTTCGTCCAGACGTAGGCGGAGGTGCCGAAGTAGGGAGCGAGTAGACGCACCGCGGCCAGCTCGAGGGTCATCCCCGAGAAACCAGCCGCGAAGCCCGCCGAGAGGATCAGCGTACGTTGGGAGAGCATCGGATCTCCGCGTGAGCGCGAGCGCTGGAGGCCTGGGGCGTCACGCGTGGCCTGGAGGCCCTAGCAGCCTGTGGAAGAAGTGCTTCGAGGCTGGGCACGATGCATCGGGCGTCTCGCCGAGGCGCGGGAACTGGCGCTGAAGAGAGGGTTTCCGCAAAGTTCCGGCAACGAGGGCGGGGCGGCCAAGGCGCGTTCGCCAGACCGAATGACCGCTTCGAAGAGGCTGCTTAGCCTTTCTTCTTCGCTCCGTCGGCAGCATCGCCCTTCGCGGGCTCGCCCGCCGCCTTCTCGCTCTCGCTCTTGGGGATCTCGCTGAGCAAGAACGAGGCGCAGAACGCGCAGCCGCGGTCCCCGGAGCGCTCGAACTGGTCGATCACGAAGGCGAGATCGCGCTTCTTCTGCACTTCCGTGACCTTGCCGTTCACCTCGATGGTGATCGGCTTCTCGAGGTCGACGATCGTGTCGTTCAGGAGGAACTCGATGCGCTCGACGCGTGCGACCTGCGCGGTGATGCGGTTCTTGTCCCGCTCCACCTTGACCTCGACGCTGGGGCGCTTGTCCGCGTCGAGGAGGATCTGGTTGTTCGCGCCGATGCTCCACTCGGGCACCACGCGAACCCAGTAGCTCTGCCGCGAGGAGTTGTGCGCGGGATAGAAGTTGATCGAGGTCGGATACGGGCTGCGCTTCTGAGCTCCCACCCATTCGGCGACCTTGCCCGCATCGGTCTCTCCACTCACGACCGCGGCTTTGGCATCTCCCAGCGCCTTCGACCATTCCGCCGCATTGCCGCCGACGAAGCACGGGACTCCGGAGAGGTTGCGGCACTCGGGCGGAGCGCCCGCGGGAGAGGAGAAAACGATGCCGGCGAAGCGGTGCGGAAAGCGGTTGGCGAGCTCCATCGCGAGCCCGCAGCTCGCGCCCTCGGAACCCAGCACCACCCGGTTGTGGTCCGCGCGGAAGACCGTGAGCGCGCCGCGCAAGGCGATCATCACCGCCTTGGTCGCGTCGCCTTCTTCGGGCTTCGGCAGAGCGATGGCCGCCATGGCGTGCGTCTCGGCGAGCGGGCTCGCGGTCGAGAGATCCGTGAGCCACTGCCGCGGATTCGTGCCGATCGGCAGCACCCAGAGCACCACCGGGTGGGTCAGGTCCTTCGGATCGTAGGTCTTGGGAGCCCAGAACGACCAAGAAACCCAGGCTGGCTGAGCTTCCGACTTGCCGGTGCTCACCTTGCCCGGACCGGCCTCACCCTTCGCCCAGGTGCCCGCGCCTTGGAGGATCGCTTCGAGATCCACCGGCGACGACAGCAGGCCGAGGCCGTTGTTCAGCTTCTTGCCGAGCTTGTCGAACTCCTTGCGGAAGGCGTCGATCGCCTTCTCCTGCTTCTTCGCGTCGTTCGCGATCTTGGCGTCGATGTACTCTCCGAGCTTCTGGGCGATCTTCTGCTGATCCGCCGGCTTCAGCAGCGGTTCTTGGGGAGCGGCGGCCAGCAAGCAAAGGGAGAGCGTGGCGAGGAGCATCTGGGCGTCGTGGGCAGGAGAAGGCGGGACGAGCGGCAACTGTAGCCCTCGCCCGGAGAGGGGTCAACGCGAGGGAGCGGCGTCGCCGAGATCGCCGCCGCACCGCGAGACGGACCTTCTTGCGCCCGTCCTTTTTTGGTGGAGATGCTCCTCCCCTGCCTTATCTTCTGCCCGCTCCGCATCCCGTTGATCCTCGACCCGATGAGCCCCGAATACGGCGCCGCCGAACGTCCGCCGCGCAGCTACCTCCTGCTCGGCTCCACGGGCTCGATCGGGACGAGCACGCTCGACATCCAAGCGGCGCATCCGCGGCGCTTCCGTCCGGTCGGGCTGGCGGCGCATTCCTCGGTCGAGAAGCTCGAGGACCAAGTGCGGCGTTTCCGCCCGAGCTGGGCGGTGCTCGTCGACGAGGAAGCGTCCCGCTCGCTGCGCCGCAGGCTGAGCGACCTCTCGGACGTGCGCGTTCTCGGAGGCACGAGCGGCCTCCTGGAGATGATCGCCGCGGCCCCCTGCGATCTGGTCGTCCATGGGATCTCGGGCGCAGCGGGCCTGCGCGCGTCGGTCGCCGCCCTGGAGCGCGGTCTCGCGCTCGCGCTGGCCAATAAGGAGTCCCTGGTCGTCGCGGGCGAACGGCTGGTGCGGCTCGCTCGCGAGCGAGGCGCGCCGCTGCTGCCCGTCGATTCGGAGCACTCGGCGATCTTCCAGTGCCTCGGTGGCGAGCCGCAGCGGCGCTTTCGTCGCCTGATCCTCACCGGATCCGGTGGGCCGTTCGTCGATCGCCCATTGCACAGCTTCGACTCGATCCGACCCGAGGAGGCGCTGCGCCATCCGAACTGGACGATGGGCGCGCGCATCACCGTGGGCTCTGCCACGATGATGAACAAGGCGCTCGAGGTCATCGAGGCGCACCATCTCTTCGGCGCCGAGCCGGAGCGCATCCACGTCGTGATCCACCGCCAGTCGATCGTGCACTCGATGGTCGAGTACGAGGACGGATCCGTCCTGGCTCAGCTCGGCCCCCCGGACATGAAGGTGCCGATCCACGTCGCGATGTGCTGGCCGGAGCGCGCCGAGACCAGCTACGTGGGCTTCGATCCACGCCTCTTCGCGAAGCTCAGCTTCGAAGAGCGCAGCGCGGAGCGCTTCCCCGCCGTGGATCTGGGCTATCGCGCCGTGCGCGAAGGTGGTGTTCTGGGCGCGGCGCTCAACGCCGCCGACGAGATCGCCGTGCAGCGTTTCCTGGCCGGCGAGATTTCTTTCACCGACATCCAGCGCGTGAACGAACGCGTGTTCGAGAGCGCCCCGCGCGTCATCAACCCCGACTTGGAAGAGTTGGTAGAGGTCGATCGCTGGGCGCGTGCCGAGGCTCAACAGTGCTTGCCTTCCTCGATTTCCTAGACACGCCCGTTCGCATCCTGCTCGTCGCCTTCGGCATCGGGCTCGTCATCTTCATCCACGAGCTGGGACACTTCCTCGCTGCTCGGTGGTGCGGAGTGCGCACTGAGATCTTCTCGCTGGGCTTCGGCCCCGCGCTGTTCTCCTTCACGCGCGGCACGACGCAGTACCAGATCGCGATGCTGCCCATCGGCGGCTTCGTGAAGATGGCCGGTGCGGAGCCACAAGAGGCGACCGGCGCGCCGGACGACCTGCTCTCGAAGAGCGTCGAGAAGCGCTTCTTCATCTACAGCGCCGGCGTGATCATGAACGCGCTGCTCGCGTTCGTGATCTTCCCGATCCTCTTCTTGATCGGGATGCCGTTCGACGTTCCGGTGATCGGCCAAGGCGGCCCGACGCCGGGCAAGGCGGCGTGGGTCGCCGGCCTCCGCCCCGGCGACGAGATCCTCCGCGTCGGCGATCGAGTGATCCACGACTTCGCCCAGGTCCGGACGGAGGTCGCGCTCAGCGACGCCGATGGAACGAGCTTCGTCGTGCGCCGCGGCAACGAAGAGCTGCGCTTCGACGTGAAGCCGCGCTACGACGAGCGCCTCGGCATCCCCGACGCAGGGCTCGGGCTCGCTCCGATCGTCGACTTCGCCCCCAAGCTCGACGTCGAGCTCGGCAGCGCCGCAGAACGCGCGGGCCTGAGGCGCGGCGATCGCCTGGTGGAGGTCGCCGGAAGGCCGATCGACTCGATCGCCGCCTATCGCGAGGTGTTCTTCGGCTCGCGCTTCGGCACGGAGGCCACTTCGCTCCCCTGCATCGTCGAGCGCGACGGGCAGCGCGTGCCCCTCTCACTCCCGCTCGAGGTGGTCGATCCCGATCGAAAGCTCCTCGGCATCCAAGCGCCCGAGAATCGCGTCGAGGCCGTTCGCGCCATCGGCCGCATCGAGAAGAACGCCAGCGCGAGCGCGCTCTTCGCTCTCGAGCGCCTCGCCCCTGGCGCCGAGCTGCTCGCCATCGGGGGACGCTCGATCCGCCGCCCCGCGGACCTCTTGCCGGCGCTGCGCGCCGCCGCGAGCCAGGAGCGCCTCGTCTTCGCGGGACGCAATGCCGCCGGGGCGGCCTTCGAGCATCGCGTCGAGGCTGACGCCGCCGAACGAGTGGACCTGGCCGAGGACTTCGCGGACGCGATCGCGCTCCGCGGGGACGACAGCTCCTGGCTCGTCATCCCCCAGCCGGATGGTCCCGCCGCGCGCGCCGGCCTCGCGGACTTCGATCGCGTGGTGGCCATCGGCAAGGTCACCGATCTCCCCGCCGAGGCTTCGAAGCGGAAGCTTTCGCCTTGGGAGACCATTCGCGCGCTGATCACCGAGCACGTCTCCGATCCCCAGCGGGCCGAGCAGCCGATTCGCGTCGTCGTCGAGCGTATCGATGGCGAAGCGACCGCGCGCCAGGAGCTCGACGTACGCGCGCTGCCGATGCTGCAGTTCACCGTGGCCTTCGAATGGCAGACGCAGCGCCACATCGTGCACGGCGAAGGACTGATCGGCGCCTTCGGCTTCGGCGTGCAGCGCTCGATCGACATGTTCCGCGACGTCTACCTGTCGCTGAAGGGCATGGTGAGCGGCCGTGTCTCCGCCGAGAAGAACCTCGGCGGCATCGTCGCCATCTCGCGCCTCTCGTACCAGCTCTCCGAGGACCTGCTCACCTTCTTCTTCTTCCTCGGCATGCTCAGCGTGAACCTCGCCGTGCTGAACCTGCTGCCCATCCCGGTCCTGGATGGCGGCCACCTCTTCTTCCTGCTCATCGAGAAGGTGAAGGGCTCGCCGGTGAACGAGCGGGTGATGGGCTACTCCCAGATGGTGGGCCTGCTGCTCGTGCTCTTCCTGCTCATCTTCGTGACCTTCAACGACATCCGCCGCGTCTTCGAGTGAGCGCCTCTCGCGCGCTCGCCTGGGCGAAGCTGCTGCGCGTCTCGAACGCCCCCACGATCCCAGTCGATCTCCTCGCGGGCTACGCAGCCGCACGCGCGCTCGGCGCCACCGAGCTGCTCGAACCTGTCTCGTTCGGGGGAACTCTAGCCGCGTGCCTCGGCATCTACCTCGGCGCGCTGGTGCTGAACGACCGGCTCGATCTGGCGCACGATGCAGCTACGCGACCGCAGCGCCCACTGCCTTCGGGCGCGGTGAGCGCACGCGCCGCGACGCTGGCGTATCTCGCGCTGTTCGCGCTCGCGGTGCTCGGCGCGCTCTTCGCTCCGCCGCGCGTGCGGATCCCGCTCGCGCTGCTCGCGCTCGTCGCGACGGGCTATGACCTCTACCTCAAGCGCTCACCGCTCCTCGGGCCCGCGGCGCTCGGCCTCTGCCGTGCCCTCGACCTCGGGATCGGCATGCTGCTCGCGGGAGCTCCGGAGAGTGTGCTCCCGGCCGCGGCGATCTTGCTCTGCTACGCCGGCTACGTCGTCTCGCTCTCGGGGCTCGCGCGCATGGAGGACGGCGAGCCTCGCCTCGTCTCGATCCGCGCGGCGCTGCTCGGCGCAGGCGCGTGCTTCGCGGCGGGGCCGCTCTCGCTGGGTCTCGAGCTCGCGGCGCTGCCGGCGCTGCCGATCGCTCTCTGGATCGCGACGCGCGGGTTCGCCGGCGCGAGCGAGTGGCCCCGCGAGCGCGTCGGACGCACGGTCGGTCGCTTGCTCGGCCTCCTCGCTCTCTTCGGCGCTTGCGTCGCCTTCGCCGGCGATGCTGTGGCGATCGCTCTCGTAGCGCTCCTGCTCTTCGGCCTCGCACGCGCTCTCGCGCGCTGCATTCCTCCCAGCTGAGCGCGCGCTGCCGCGCTCGCCGGCAGGCGTGAGAACCGCGCCGAGCTCAGGCCTTCTTGCGCCGCGAGGGCTTCTCCACGATCGACTTCAGCGAAGCGTTCGCCGTATCGCTGGCCTTGCGCGGTGCAGCCGCGGGTTTCGCCTGGCGCTCCTTGCCAGCCTCGGCCTTCGCTCCGCGAGCCGGCTGCGGCGCCGCATGGCGCGCTGGTGCCCGCTGAGCCGGCTGCTTCTCCGACTTCAAGGTGGCTTGGGCGCGCTGCAGGATCTTGCGGCGCTCGTTCTTGAGGTCGTTGATCAGCCGCTCGGCCACGGCGCGCGTGTGATCGAGGAATTCGATCATGTCGCGCTGGACCCGCGCATCGGTGACCGTGGTCTTGCTCTCCTGCAAGTCCTTGATCACGTTCGCCGCTTGGCGCGTCGCATGATCGAGGAAGTCGAGCACCTCGGAGCGCAGGACCTTCTCACGCACGGCGCTGGCCTCGCTCGCGCGGATCATCTCTCGCGCGTCCTTGACCTGCGATACCGCTTCGCGAAGGGTCTCGACGTTCTGGTCGATGCTACGGAAACGAGCCAAGGGGTCGATCATGGACTCTCGGAACATGCTCGCGTCCTCTGCGGGCTACCGCCGCGAGCTCTCGAAGCGCATGCTTCGCGGTGCTCCGGCTGGACCTGATTTCGACCGCTGCTGCGCTCGCGATTGACTCCAAAGTGCCCTCGAGGAGCCTGCGGGAAAGAGTTTCCACCGCGATTCCTCACGCGAGCCCCCATGGCTTGAGGCTTGAACGCGGAGCACCCCTGGATATCGTGTGCGCGTTCACTGCCCCCGGAACGAGGCTGCTCGTGGCCAAATCGAAGCGCGGACCGACCGCCCTGGATCTTCTCGCCCTCGGCGGCATCGCCGCCTTGGTCGTGGTCCTCGTCCTGCCCCGCCTGAGCGGGCTCAAGATCGACCACAACGAGCGCGACGCGGTTCACGCGCTCTCCATCCTGCACCAGCGCCTGACGGCGCTCCGCAACGATCGCCGCGGCGTCGATCCGACGGAGCGCACCCCGCTCAGCCGGCTGCTTCGACCCGATGCCGACGGCCGCCCGCCGCTGGACGACTGCGAGCTCAGCAAGTCCAGCGACGGCACGGAGCTGCTCGTACGCCACGGCTATGTGATTCGGATCGACTACGCCGAAGCGCCGCTCGATCAAGACGGGCTGCGCCCGTTCGACATCTGCGCCGTGCCCCTCAGCTACGGCGAGACCGGAAGCCTGGCCTACGCCGTGACGCACGGTCGCGAGCTCCTGCGCTCGCGCAATCTCGCGCGCCGCTACGACGTGTCGAATCCTCCGTCGGAAGGTGCTTTCCGCCCTCTCCGACGCGATCAGGCCGCGAAGGAGAAGGAGAAGGCGGTACCAACCGATACCGTGAAGGGCGCCTATGACGCGCTCGACGGCACGCAGTGGGAAGTGATCGACTGGCCCGCGCAGCCTTGAGCAGGATCGCTCGAGCGGGAGGCGCTGCGCTTTCGCTCGAGCCTTGAGCTGCCTACGCGAGCCGGACTGCGCTCGAGCGGCTCGCGAGCCTGCTGCCGCTTACTGCAGGAGGATCTCGAAGGGCTCGCTGCTCGCATACGGCCCCTGGGCATCGAAGTAGATCCCCTGCCAGGTCGAGGCGAATCCCGAGGCGCCCGGCGGCACCTCGAGCTGGAGCACGATGTCGCCGACGTTGTTCGATTGGGCCGGTAGCGCGACGAGCAACGTCGCTGGGTCGCAGCCCAGCAGGAAGGGGCGCGGCGTGTAGATCGCTAGCTCGGGCGAGAGCCGCTGCTGCGCGATCCAGAGGATCAGCGGGGCATGCGGTCTGCCACCGGCGAGCAAGATGGACAGAGGCCCGGGCGGAACGGGGTTCGGTGCGCTGATCCCGAAGCGCGCTCTCGACGGGGCGATCTCGACGGCGTCGTAGGTGGTCGAGAAGTCGGTCGTCGTGAGGATCACCGTTCCCCCGCTCGGATCGCCGAGGGGCCGGAAGAAGGGCGTCGAGCCACGTTCGAACGCGAACGCGCCGAGGTAGTCGCCGGGGCCCGCGCTCACGAGCGTCTCCGGCACTCCGCCGTCCGCGAACGCGAGCAACGCAGCGCCGGTCGTGAGCAGCAAGCGCGCTTCGCCGTCGAGCGCCAGCGAGGAGCCGCCGTCGAGGCCGGTGAGCACCGGCGAGGTCTGGGCTGCGCCGAGCTCGCCGGCGCCGATCGCCGACTGCAGTTGCGCGGCGCTGTATCGCACCACGGAGAACGCGCCTGCAGGCGGAGGGAAGACCCCGGGGACGATCATCGCGTAGAGCTCGCCGTGCGCGCCGAACGCGATCGGCCCGGACGCACCGGGAAGCGCGGCGATGCGATCGAGCGCGCCCGTGATGGGATCCACGCGGAAGATCACCTGGCCCGCGAAGCCCGGATTCGCCGTCACGTACGGAACACCCTGGGTATCGAAGCCGATGTCGTAGTTGAAGTCGATGTTCGCCAGGAGGCGCGAGGTCCCCGCCGGCCAGGCGAGCTCGAGGACATTGCCCGCGCCGGACTCGCCGAAGTAGAGCTTCGAGCCATCGGGCGAGAAGCGCAGGAACGACCCGAAGGTCGGCGCGGCGGAGTAGAGCGTTCGTACGAAGCCGCCTAGCCGATCGCGCTCGACGATCGCCGTGCCGTCGAAGAGCACGAGGTTCCCGTTCGGCGCTAGAGCGAAGCCGCCGGGAGAGGTGCCCGGCGAGGCTACGGAGTAGCGATTCGAACCGAAACCGTAGCTGACGCGGAGCTGCGCGTCGCTTTCGGAGGCACAGAGCGCCGCAGCCAAGACCAGGCCGCTCGCACGAAGGGCGAAAGACGGCCGCGAGTGCGGATGGAAATCGTTCACGTGAATCGAAGCTCCAGCAGGCGCGCCTCCCGCGAGGCGACGCCGTCCTCGGACGAGGTCGCGCGCTCGAACGACGAGCGCAACGAGGACGGAGGCAAGAGCTCGGGTAACGGCTGGAGGACGCGGCGCTTCGATGCGCTGCGCCTGGGGCGAGGGGTCCAAGGGAAGGGTGGCGTCGACGGCACCAGCTGCGACGTACGCCCACGCGAGGTCCCGCGCCTCCAGCGAGTCCGGCCCATCACCCGAGGCCGTTTCCACGCGCTCGGCGGATCGAGCGCGTGAACTCCGTCACCTCCGCCCGGTCTTCTGACTCGCCGACGACCTACTCGTCGCGCCTTCCCAGCGGCTCGAGGACCCTCGTCCTCTCGCACCCAGTGGCGGGCGCTGCGATGGCTCGCAGCGGCGACTTTCGCTTCGGCTCACAGCGGCGGGGCCGTGTCGGAATCGCACCGACTTCCCGTCGACGGAGGCTCGCGGAGCGTAGCCGCGCTTCGCCGGCTCCGCAAGACGGCGCAGCTCAGGCTCGGTGGCGCTCCGGCTGCGGAACTCCGCGGAGCACGAGCCACGGCAAGCACGCCAAGAGGCCGAGCACGGCGAAGGGCGCCGCCGGTCCGCCGAAGAAATAGAGCAGCGCGCCGATCATCGGCCCCACGGCGCGTCCGAGCGCGCCGACGCCTCGGAACGCTCCGAGCGCCGTACCCTGTCTCGTCGGATCGGCGAAGAGCGAGACCATGCCGGTGATCGGCGGCACCGTGAAGCCCGACGCGAATGCGGTGATGGTGACGCCGAGCCAGAGCGGCCAGGCGAGCCCGGAGAGAGCGCAGCAGGCGATGCACGCGAAGCCGGGCGCGAGCAGGGCGATGCCGGTGAGCGCCAATCCGCGCTCCTCGCGCCGCTTCAGCAGCTTGCGCACGAGGCTGCCTTGCACGTAGGCCGAGCAGAGCCCCATCCAAGCGAAGAGCCAGCCGTTCTGCTGTGGCTCGTACGCGAGGACCTGCGCCGTCAAGAAGGCCAGCGTGGTCTCCATGCCCGCGAAGATCACGGTGTAGAGGAAGTAGGCGCCATTCAGGCGCACGATGGGGCGTCCGAGACGCGCATCGAAGAGCCGCGCGGGATTCGCCGTGCGCTCGTCGCCCGCGCGACCGCGCTTCTCGGGCGGCAAGGTCTCCGCGAAGCGCAGCAGCACCCACAGCCAATTCACGACGCTGAGCACGAGCGCCAGCAGCGCGGGCGTCGAGAACGGATGCGTCGCCCAGCCGACGCCGCTCTCGAAGCGCGGCAGCAGCGAGTAGGCGAGGCCGCCGATCGCGGGACCGAGGATGAAGCCCAGACCGAACGCCGCTCCGACCAGCCCCATCGCGCGCGAACGCTCTTCCTTGCTCGAGACGTCGGCGAGCGCTGCCGTGGCCGCGCCGAGGTTCGCTCCCATCACGCCGGAGAGGAAGCGCGCGACGAGCAGGAGCTCGAAGCTCCCGGCGAAGAACCAGAGGAGATAGCTGAGAGCGTTCCCGAAGATCGAGACGAGCAGGATCGGGCGTCGGCCGTAGCGGTCCGAGGCCCGCCCCCACAGCGGAGCGCACAAGAACTGCAGCCCCGAGTACGCCACGATCAGAACGCCGCCGAAGAGCGCCGTACGCTCCCAGGGATCCGCGCTGGGGAACACGCGCGCGATGCCCTCGAGCAGCGCGCTCAGCACTCCGGAGCTCTGAGCACCGTAGTGCTCGAGCAGCGCCGGGAAGAGCGGGAAGATGATCGAGAACCCGACGAGGTCCAGGAAGAGGGTGAGGAAGACGACGCCCGCGGTGGTGCGTCGCGTGGAACTCGAGCTCATGCGGTGGATCTCTCGGGCGCCTGGCGGACGAGGGTCCGGAAGCTGAGATCACCGGAGGTCGATCGCGCGATCTCGCGCCATTCGCGCGCGTCGAGCTCCGGGAAAAGCGTGTCGCCGTCCACCTCGCGCTCGACTACGGTGAGCTCGAGGCGTGTCGCGAGCGGCAAAGCCTGGGCGTAGATCTCGCCGCCACCGATCACGCAAGGGGCGGGATCCTTGACGCGCGCGAGGCGCAAGGCGTCCTCGAGATCGCGAGCGCGCTCTACGTCGGCAGGCAGCGCGAGATCCTCGCGGCGCGTCACGACGATCATGCGTCGTCCCGGCAGCGGGCGGCCGATCGACTCCCACGTGCGGCGCCCCATCACGAGAGCGTGGCCCATCGTGACGCGGCGGAAGTGCTTCAAGTCCTCGGGCTCGTGCCAAGGGAGCCCACCGGCACGGCCGATCACGCGATTGCGGCTCATGGCCACGACGAGGATCAGCTCCGCGGGGGTCGCCGAAGAATCGCTCACACTGCGACCTCGGCCTTGATGTGCGGATGCGGATCGTAGCCTTCGAGGCGCACGTGCTCCGCGCGAAAGGAGAAGAGGTCGGCGATCGAGGGATCGAGCACGAGGCGCGGCAGAGCGCGCGGCGGGCGCGCGATCTGCAGCCGCGCCTGCTCGACGTGGTTCGAGTAAAGGTGCACGTCGCCGAAGGTGTGCACGAAGTCCCCGACGGCGAGCCCGCTCACCTGCGCGACCATGTGCGTCAGGAGCGCGTAGCTCGCGATGTTGAAGGGCACGCCGAGGAAGGCGTCCGCGCTCCGCTGGTAGAGCTGGCAGCTCAGCTTCCCGTCCTGCACGTAGAACTGGAAGAGCGTGTGGCACGGCGGCAGCGCGACCTGCGTCGCCTCCGCGGGATTCCACCCGGTGACGAGCAGACGCCGGCTGTGCGGGTTGCGCCGGAGCTCCTCGAGCACGGCGCGGATCTGGTCCACGCCGTCGCGGCGATAGCTCGCGCCGTCCTTCGTCGCGCCGTAGTTCCGCCACTGGTGCCCATACACGGGCCCGAGGTCGCCCGGCTCCCTGCCGAAGCGCGCGCACTGCTCGGCGGTCGCCCACTCGTCCCAGATCGTGACGCCTTCCGCCTGCAGCGAAGCGACGTGGGTCTCTCCGCGCAGGAACCAGAGCAGCTCGTGCACGATCGAGCGCAGGTGCACCTTCTTCGTCGTGACCAGCGGGAAGCCCGCGGCCAGCGGGAAGCGCATCTGGTGGCCGAAGATCGCCAGCGTGCCCGTGCCGGTGCGATCCATACGCGCCGCACCTTCGTCGAGCAAGGTGCGCAAGAGCTCCAGGTAGGCCTTCACGGCGGAGACGATAGCGCTGCCGGGAGGCGCTCTCAAGCGTGTCGGAAGCGGGGCTCGCGTCGCGCGAGGAAGGCCTCGACGCCCTCGCTCGCATCCGCGAGAGGGAGCAACGCCTCCAGATAGCGGCGTTCCTCCCGCGCGAAGGCCTCGGAAAGCGCTCGCTGGCGCTCTTCGCGAACCGCGGAGCGCAAGAGGCGCAGCACGGGCGCCGATCGCGGCAGGATCTCACGCGCGAGGAAGGAGCTGAGCCAGCTTTCTAGCTCCAGAGCCGGCAGCGCGACCCGCACGAGCCCCGCGGCTTCGGCCTCGGCCGCCGAGAAATGTCGTCCCGACAGCAGCCAGTCCTCGGCGACCGCGGGAGCGACACGCCCGGGTAGCAGCGCCAGCGCGAACGCCGGCAGTGCGGCGAGAGTGATCTCCGGCAGGCCGAATCGCGCTTCCTCCGCCGCGGCGATCCAGGAGCAGCAGAGCGCGAGCTCGAACCCGCCGCCAAGGCAGTAGCCGCGAACCAGGGCCAGCACGGGAACCGGCGAGCCGTGCACGGCGAGCAGCAGCTCGCGCATGGCGCGCAGCATCTTCGGGGCCTCTTCCGCGCGATGCTCGGCGACGCTCGCGCCGAAGGAGAAGTTGGAGCCCGCGCCCTCCAAGATCAGGAGGCGCGCCTTGGGCTCGGCCTCGACCTCGCGCACGGCCTGCGCGAGCTCCGCGCAGAGCTCCGCATCCAACACGTTGCCGGGAGCCGAGGCGATCTCGAGATGCCAGACCGCGCCACCGTGGCGGCGCTCGAGACGATGACGCGGAGCTTGCATGCGAAGAGTGGTTCGGGATCGCGCACCACGCTAGCCAGCGCGAAGCGCCAGCGAAAGAGGCGCGCCACGGCATGCTATCCTCGATCGCGCGAGGAGCACGCGTCGGCGCGGTCCGTAGGAGCGCTCGGACACCGGCGCGGCGTCTCGCGCCCAGCAGCTCCCTCGCTCGTGCCTCGCAGCCCCGCATGCACTCCCGGTCCTCAGCCCTACTCTCTTTGCTGCTCGGAGCAGCTCCGCTCGCGGCGCAGGATCCGAGCTCGGCCGCGACGCTCGCGGAGGCGATCGACGCAGCGCAGCGCGCCGAGCTCCTCGCGCGCACGCAGCACGCGACGACCGAGGGCTTTCAGGCCTGGCGGAAGGAGTTCGGAATGCGCATGGGCGAGCTCGCCCAGCGCTGGGCCGCGAAGGCGAACGAGGCCGAGGACCTGTTCGCGCTCGCGCGGCTCTGGGCCTATGCGCAGCGCTGGGAGAACGTCGACGAGGTCTTGACGCGCTACCTCGCTCTGCCGGCGATGAAGCCGTTCGTCGCGCGCTGCGAGCGCGTGCGCGCGCGCGCCGCGGCAGGGCGCGGTGCCGGAGCTCGCGAGGACCTGCTCTGGCTGCTCGAGAAGGAGCCGCAGCGCTTCGATCTCGCGCTCTTCCTCTACGGGCTGCCCGCGCTCGTCGAGCCCGCGGGCCGTGCGCTGGGGCAGCGCGCCTTGCAGCACCTGGAGAAACGCTATCAGGGCGATGCCTACGCGCCGATCTGCGCGGCCTTGGCGCAGCACCTCGCAGGCCTGGGCGCGAGCTTCCCTCGCCCCGCCGAGCTCGGGCGTACCGGGGCGGCGCAGCCCGCGGGCACTGCGCCGCTGCGCCTGCTCTTCTTCTTCCGCTCCAGCGCGCCTCTCACCCGCGCCCCGCTGCCCTTCCTGAAGGGTCTCGGCGCGCGCTTCTCCTCGCGCGGCCTCGCGATCGAGCTCGCCGCGCCGCGCGAAGGTGCGCGCTTCTGGGAGCGCTTTCGCCCCTCCAGCCCGCAGCCGACGGTCGGCGACGAAGTCGCGGCGCTCGGCGCGCTGACGCGCGCTCTCGAGCTGCCGTTCGCCGCGGCCTTGCTCGGAGAGGCGAGCGTACTGGAGGAGCGCCACGCGCTGCGCGTGCTACCGCACTTCGTCCTGCTCGACGAGCAGGGACGCGCGCTGCTCTTCGCCTGCGGCGGCGAAGGCTACGAATGGCTGGAACTCGCGATCGAGCGCCTCCTCGATCCGCAGCAGGGAGCCGCGCTGCGAGCGGCCTACGCAGCGCGCTGAGCATACGCGACGCAACGGCGCCATCCGCGAGCGGCATCTCGAGGCGTGCCTCGTCGCGCGCGAGCTCTTCAGCAGCGGAGCTGCCGGCTCGCGGGCGCGAGCCGGGCTCGTCCCACCCGCAAGCCTCGAGAAGCGAAGAGGGTCGCGAAGCTCGGAGGGCCGCGAAGCTCGAATGATCGCGGAGCCCAGATGCTCGCCAAGCTCAGATGCCCGTCGAGCGCAGCAGGCCGCCGAGCTCCGATACCTCGCGCAGAAAAGTAGACGGGGACGCGACGCCTTCCCTGGATCGCGCCCCCGTCTGGAGGTGTCGAACGAGCTCGTCCTCGGCCATGCGTGCCCTCCATCCATGGGGAGACGGAGAGCGTTCCGAGAACCGCGGGGTTGCCCTACCCGGAGCCCGAACGGCGCGTGGTACTGCGCACCCCGTGCTGGCGCGGTTCGCCTTTCTACATTTTTTTGGGGCCCGCGGTCCTGCGGCGCGCGCGTGCGCGCGCCGCGTGCTCAAGCTCAGGGCAGGCGCGTGCCGAAGCGCGCGGCGATCTCGGGCTTCAAGAAGAGATAGTAGAGGCGCCCTTCCTGGCGGGTGTGGCCCGCGACGTCCTGCTCCCTCCGCCCGAATCCGAGGAAGATGTCCGTGCGTCCCGCCGAGCGGATCGCACCGCCGGTGTCCTGGTCGAACACGAAGGTACGGCAGGGGCGGAAGGCGTAGCCGCCGCTGTCCTCGCGCACCGGCAGCGTCGTATCGATGAAGCAGAGCGACGCGCGCGGGAAGATCGACTTGTCGGTGGCGATGCTGACCCGCGGTGTCACCGGCACGCCGAGCGAGCCGAAGGGTCCCTGCGTGGTCGTCTCGCGGAAGAAGACGTAGCGCGGATTCAGGGGCAGCACGCGCCCGAGCTCCTCGGGGTGGCGATCGAAGTACTTCTTCAGCTCCTCGAGCGAGTAGCGGTTGGGGTTGATCTTCCCTTCCTGGAGGAGCTGCTGACCGATCGAGCGGTATTCGTGGTTGTTGTCGCCAGCCCAGCCGACGCGCAGCATCCCGCCCTGCTGGAGCTTGATGCGCGCCGAGCCCTGGATCTGCACGAGGTAGGCATCGAGCGGCGTCTCGAGGAACACGAGCTCGAGATTGCGGCCGCGCAGCACGCCTTCGTCGTCGATGCGGCGCCGATCGTGGTACTTACCATCGCGAGCGACCATCTCCTCGAGGTCGTCGGGACGCTTGTAGAGCGGATAGGCAAAGCGCTGCGAACGCACGAGACTGCCCTCGCACTGGTACTCGCAGTACGCGGTGAACAGCACCGTGCCCGAGCCATCCCAGCCGACGGACTCGTACACCTCGAACTCTCGCGCGATCAGCTCCGCGCGGCGCTTCGCATCGAGTCGGGCATCGCCGAGGATCTCGCGGAAGCGCAGCAGCGAGGCGCGCAGGCGCTCCTGCGTCACCGGCGGCCCGTCGATGGCCGCGAAGGGGAAGAAGCTCGCCGAGCTCGGCGCATCGATCCACTTCAGGGAGTGCTCGACCGCGACGACCAGACGACTCTGATCCTCGAAGCCGAACTCGAAGGACGGCATCGGCCCGCTCAGCGGGCGCAGCGCGTTGGAGCCGGGAGGCAGCGGTCGGCTGTAGTCCTTCTCCTCCGGATAGACCTCCATCGGCGGCGCTTGCTCGGGGCGATTGCGGCACCCGGCGAAGACGAGGACCAGCAGAGCGGAGAAGAGCGTGGCGGCGGGGATCGATCGAACGAGCATGGGGGCGAAAGCACAACGAGAGAGGCGTGGATTTTCCATTACTTTCCCGCACGGTGCACGAACCGATCCTCGCGGCGCTCGCGCCGAGGCGGCCGCTTGCGCTCGCGCGCGCGAGCAGAGAGAAGTCCGCGCATGCGCTCTTCCGCTCTCCCGGCCCTCCCGCTGACCGCGACGGGCGTCGGCAGCCTGCCCTTCGTGGAGCCCGAGCAGGCGGTCGATTTCGTGGCGCGCTGGGCACCGCGCGTGCCCTTCTGGCCGGAGCTGCCGCGACGCGCCGAGTCCGAGACCGCGATCGGTGCCGCGCTCGCCGGCTGCTTCCGCTGGGTACGGCCGGGCACGGATCCTGGGACCTGGGAGATCCGCGACCTCGCCGCGTTCGAGGCTGCAGTCGTTCACCCGCGGCTCGCCGCGCGCAGTGCGACGGAGCGGGCTCTGCAGGGCGCCTTCCGCGCGCGCCGATTCTCCTCGGCGATCGCGCTGAAGCTGCAGTCCATCGGCCCCCTCACCCTGGCCGAGGCCGTGCGCTGGCGGGGAGCGCCGCTCGACGCCACGCCGCGCGGAAGCGCGCTCGCGCTGCGGCTCGCCGAGCGAGCGGCGGCGAGGCGCCTCGCCGCCGCCGAGTCCTTCGGTCTTCCGCTGCTCCTCCAGCTCGACGAGCCGAGCTTCGCCCTCGTTCGCGAGGAGAGGACCCGAGCGCGGGCAAGCTCGCTCTGGCGTCGGCTCCTGCCCGAGCTCCGCGGTCGTGCATGCGCGATCGGGATCCACGTCTGCTCCGCACTGGATCCGCGCGATCTGCGCGGGCGCGGTCTAGCACTTCTCTCCTGCACGGCCTTCCGGAGCCTCGCTCCCACTCCGCAGCAGGTCTTCGGGCGCCGACGCGGCGTACTGCTCTGCGGCGTCGTACCCACGTGGACCGTGTCTTCCTCGCGCGAGCTGCCGCCCGCGGAAGCGCTGGTCGAAGCATGCCCGAGCGCGGAGGCTTGGCGCGGTCGAGTGCTGATCTCCGCGGCTTGCGGGCTCGGCCTGCTCGACCTCCGCGCTGCCGAAGCCAGCTTCGAGCGCGCTCACGAGGTGGCCGAGCTCGCCGAGGCCGCGCTTGGAAGCGGGCGCCGCTCCCCGCGTCGAGCGCGAGCCGACGCGGAGGCCGCCTGCGCCACCGGCTTTCCCACGATCCCGATCCTCCCTGCGCGGCCCTGGGTCGCGCTCGCGCTCCAACTGCTCGGGGCCGAGCCCGCCGCCGCGAGCGCGGCGTCCCGGCGCTTCGGCGGCCCCGAGTCGCGCCGCCCACACGCGGATCACATCCCTTCCGATCCGCGCGATGCTCGAGCGCTCGAGGTCGAGCTCCTGCGACTCGGCCTCCACGTCCAGCGCGCCCCCGCGGCCTTGGTGCTCGTGCGCCGGCTCCGCGTCCATTCGCCGCGTCGGCCGTTCTTGAGCCCCCTCGCCAGCTTGCGGCGAATCGCCGCCTTCGAGGAGCGAAGCGAGGGCCCACCCCGATCGAGTTCAAGCGCGACCCGCTCAGGTGGCCGATAGACTCTCGGGCCTGTGTACGGACGACACCGTCCACGCCCCGAGGTCGAGCGCAGGAATGAAGAGGACGTACAAGCACGCCCTGGTGATCGGTGCCTCCTCCGGCATCGGAGAAGAGCTCGCGGTGCAGCTCGCGCGCCAAGGCGCGCGGGTCGCCGTCGTCGCGCGTCGGGCCGAGGAGCTCGAGCGTGTCGCTCGCCGCATCCGCGAAGCCGGCGGCACCGTGTTCGCTCACGCGCACGACGTGCGGAGCTACGCAGAGGTCGACCCGCTCTTCGATCGCATCGTCGACGAGCTCGGGGGTCTCGATTGCGCGGTCTACGCCGCCGGCGTGATGCCGCGCGTGGCCGAGGGCGAGTACGATTTCGCGAAGGACCGCGCGATGCTCGAGGTGAACCTCGTGGGCTGCGTCGCGTGGTTGAACCGCGCGGCGCTGCACTGCGAGGCCCAGCGCTCGGGCACGATCCTCGGCGTGTCGTCCATCGCCGGAGAGCGCGGCCGCCGCGGCGCTCCCGTCTATTGCACGTCGAAGGCCGGCATGACGGCCTATCTCGAGGCGCTGCGCAATCGCTGCTCGCGCTATGGCGTGAACGTGGTCACCGCGAAGCCCGGGTTCATCGACACCCCGATGACGCACGGCATGACCGGGCTCTTCTGGCTCATCTCCGCCGAGGAAGCTGCGCGGCGCATCCTCCGGCTCGCCGACGGGCGCGGACGCAGCGGCTTCGTGCCCTGGCGCTGGAGCCTCGTCGCCTTCGTGCTGAAGCGCATCCCCTCTTTCCTCTTCCGCAAGTCGAACATCTAGGAACGAGTCCTTCTCGTGATTGCGAGCCCCATCTCCGAGCCGAGCGAGCTGCGCCGAGCCCCACGTCGAGTGCTGGCCGGCTTCGGTCTCGCCATGCGCTCGTACAGCCACTACCTCGAGCCGCGCTCCCAGGAAGAGCTCGCGCGGACCTTCGAGCTGGCGGCGGAGGAAGGGCTGCACGTCGCGCTGCGCGGCACGGGTAACTCGTACGGCGACGCGGCGATCGCCCATCGAGAGCTCGTCGTCGACACCGCGGGGATGAACCGCGTGCTCTCCTTCGACCCGGAGCGCGGGATCATCGAGGTGGAGCCGGGCGTCACGATCCGCGATCTCTGGACGCACGCGCTGCCGCACGGCTTCTGGCCCGCGGTGGTCCCGGGGACGATGAAGCCGACCCTCGCGGGCGTCGCGGCGATGAACGTCCACGGGAAGAACAACTACAAGGTCGGGCCGATCGGAGATCACGTCCTCGACTTCGACCTGCTGACGCCCGCGGGCGAGCTGCTGCGCTGCTCGCGCACCGAGAACCGCGAGCTCTTCCATGCCGCGATCTCCGGCTTCGGCATGCTCGGCGCCTTCACGCGCTTGAAGATCGGGTTGAAGCGCGTGGAGAGCGGCTTCCTGCGCGTCGAGTCGATCCGCACGCGCGACCTCGCCGAGTCGTTCGAGATCTTCGAGCAGCGCTGTCCCGAGCCCGACTATCTCGTGGGCTGGCTGGACGGAGTCATCGGAGGCTCGCGCACCGGTCGCGGCGTGCTGCACGCGGCCCACTACATCTCCGCCTCCGAGGACAAGCTCGGCCCCGCGCGCAGCCTGCGACCGGAAGCTCAAGAGCTGCCGTCGCGCATCCTCGGCGTGCCGAAGAGCATGCTGTGGATGGGCATGCGCCCCTTCCTGAACAACCTGGGTGTGCGCTGCATCAACGCGGCGAAGTACCAGGC
Organism: Planctomycetota bacterium; assembly: GCA_016719295.1. GTDB lineage: Bacteria > Planctomycetota > UBA1135 > UBA1135 > JADKAF01 > JADKAF01. The sequence goes on along the minus strand of JADKAF010000001.1, from coordinate 931,485 downwards.
CTCTCGGCTGCACCGCAACGGGCACAGCTATCTCCAGACGCACGTCGGCTTCGCGTTCCTGCTCGACTACGTGCCGGAGTGGCGCCGCGCCTATGGTCTCGGCGGCCTGATCCAGTATCAGCCGTTCGTGCCGCGAGCCGCGGCCCAGCAGGTCTTCGGCGAGCTCCTCGCCCTCGCGCGGAGGCGCGGCCTGCCACCCTATCTGGTCGTGCTGAAGCGCCATCGCCCCGACGACTTCCTGCTCACGCACGCGGTCGACGGTTACTCGCTGGCGATGGACCTGCGCGTCACCGCGTCCAATCGCGAAGCGCTGTGGAAGCTCGGCCACGACATGAGCGAGATCGTGCTCGCCGCGGGAGGCCGCTTCTACTTCGCGAAGGACGCGCTGCTCACGCCGCAGCATGTCCGGCGCGCCTGGGGTGAAGAGCGTTGGAGCTCGTTCCTGGCGTTGAAGCGCAAGCACGACCCTCGAGGAGTGCTCCGGACCGACCTCGCGCAGCGTCTGCTCGGCGAGGAGCTCTGGGCTTCATGACCCGACCGGCGAAGTTCCCCGTGCTCCCGCAAGGCGTACGGCACCTGCGGACGCTGGAGGGCCATCAAGGCTGGATCAGCCGGCTCGCCTTCTCAGCCGACGGTCGTCATCTCGCCAGCAGCGCGAACGACGGCACGGTCCGCGTCTGGGACTGCGTGACCGGGGGTCTGCGCTGGGAGCTCGAGGCACAGTCGCGCCTCACCTTCAGCGTCGCTTGGAGCTCGGACGCGCGCACGCTCGCCACCGACTACGGCACCGAGGTCCAGCTCTGGGACGCCTGGGAAGGGCAGCCGCTCGAGACCGCGCGCGGCTCGGTCGGAACGGTGCTCTGCCTCGCTTGGTCGCCGCGCGCGGAGCTCCTCGCCTACGGCCTCGACGATCACGCGATCCTGGTCTGGGATGTGCGCGCACGCGTGCAGGTCGCGAAGCTCGTCGGCCATCGCGGCGCCGTGCAGACCGTCGCTTGGGCACCTGATGGGCGCAGCCTCGCCTCCGGTGCGCAGGATCACTCGATCTTCCTCTGGGAAGCTGCGAGCTTCGAGCGCACGCAGACCCTGCGCGGTCACAAGGACTGGATCGTCGACCTCGCCTTCACGCCCGACGGCGAGCGCCTCGTCTCCTGCTCGAACGACAAGACCATTCGCGTCTGGAACCTGAAATCCGGGCTGATGACCGGCATCCTCGAGCAACATCAAGGAGCCGTGGTCGCGCTGGCGCTCTCTGCCGACGGTCGATTGCTGGCCTCGAAGTCGCACGACGGCACCGTCCGCATCTGGGACTTCGAGAAGCTGAAGGAGCTGGTCGTCCTGAGCGAGCCCGCCTCGATGGGCGCCTCGCGCGCGGGCCTCTCGTTCCATCCCACGATGCCCTGGCTCGTGTCGCTCGGAGATCGCCACCGCAGCATCGAGCTCTGGGAGCTCGATCTCACGGTCCTGCTCGGGGATGCTCCGCGAAGCTACGAGCTACCCGCCGATCCGTGCGCTGCACCAGTGGTCGAGGCGGAGGAAGTGCCGCCGACGCTGGAGGCTCTCGAGGAGCAGGCGAAGGCCGCCGACGAGCCGGAATCGCGCACCTATGCGGAGCTCGTCAACGGAGTCTTCTCGCATCCGGCGCTGAACCCCGACGTCGAGGCGAATCTCGACATGGGCACGGTGCTCGACAGCTTCTTCCACGAAGTCGACCGCGCGCAGAGTGCCTGCGGCGCGAAGGTCGTCCTGGTCGGTGAATCGGGCGTCGGCAAGTCGAGCCTCGCGGCGAAGCTCGCCGGCGCGAGCTTCCAGCCCACCGAGAGCACGCACGGACGCCGCGTGCAGCGCCTCGAAGTTCGCCCCGAGGATTTCGAGGCCGGCGGAGTCGCGCTGCCTCAGGAGAACGAGCGCGCCGAGCTGCACCTCTGGGATCTCGCTGGCCAACCCGGCTATCGCGTGCTGCACCAGCTCCACCTCGACGATGTCGCGGCGGCGATCGTGCTCTTCGATCCACGCTCGGAGCAGGATCCCTTCGGCGCCGTGGCGTACTGGGCCCGCGCGCTCGACGCGGGCGCGCGCGAGCAGCCCGTCGCGAAGCTGCTCGTCGCCTCGCGCATCGACCGCGCCGGTCCGCCGATCGCGCGCGAGAAGATCCAGGATGTGCTGAAGCGCTTCGGCTTCCTCGCCTACTACGAGACGAGCTCGCGCACGGGTGTCGGCGTGCCCGAACTGCGTCGCGCGCTGCTGAAAGCCGTGGCTTGGAAGAGCGTCCCGCGCGTCGCCCAGCCGGGGCTCTGCGAGGCGCTCGAGTCTTGGATCGCGCAGCGCCGGCGCGCGGGCGAGCTGCTGATCACCCGCGATTCCCTCTCGACGCGCTTCCGCCGCGATCGGCCGGATCTCGGCGCGGAGGACGATGGCATCGCCGCCGCGCTGCGCCTGCTCGAGAGCGCCGGCGAAGTGCGCACCGTGCCCGGGCAGAGCGTCATCCTGCTCGAGGGCGACATCCTCGACGACTACGGTGCCTGGCTGCTGTACGCGGCGCGACGCGATCCCGACGGTCTCGGCGCGCTCCCGCTGCAGCAAGTGATCGATCGCCGCATCGAGATGGACCCGCAGCGCCGCCTCGCGCATCGCGCCGAGGACGAGGTGCAGGTCCTCAAGCTCGCCGTGCAGGAGATGCTGCGCCGCAAGCTGGCCTTCGGCGAGCGCGCGCCTCAAGGGCCCGTGCTGCTCTTCCCGAGCGAGATGGTCGCCGAGTCGAAGGACCCGCGTGCCGGCTGCGAGACCGCGATCAGCTTCCGCTTCGAAGGATCGGTGCGCGCGATCTACGCGAGCCTCGCCGTGCGCTTGCTCTCCGGAGCGGGCTTGAAGAAGCGGGCGCTCTACAGCAACGCCGCGCATTTCGTCGGCTCGAGCGGCGGTGTCCAAGGCGTCGAGCTCGTGTTCCCCGAGCCCAACGACGACGCCCTCGGCGAGCTGCACGCGTTCTTCGAGTCGCGCGTCGAGGAGGAGGAGCGCCAGCGCTTCCTCCTCGCGATCCAGGAGCATCTGCGCGCGCTCGCGCTGCCGGGCTCCGTCCAGACGCGGCGAGAGTACCGCTGCGGCACCTGCAGCAACACCGTGCCGCAGCAGGCCGTCGCGTTCCGCCGCAAAGCCGGCTTCCCCACCGCTCTCTGCGCTTTCTGCGGGAGCGAGGTCCCGTTGGACGAGGCCGAAGCTTCGTCCCACGCTTCCACTGCCCCCACGCGCCACTCGTGAAGGTCACATCTACCGCCATCCCCGACGTCAAGCTGATCGAGCCCAAGGCCTTCGCCGACGATCGCGGCTTCTTCCTCGAGAGCTGGCATCGCGACAAGTTCGCCGCCGCGGGCATCGATTGCTCTTTCGCGCAGGACAACCACTCGCGCTCGAAGCGGGGCACGTTGCGCGGGCTGCACTACCAGAAGCACCCCGGACAAGCGAAGCTGCTGCGCTGCGTGCGCGGCGCGATCTGGGACGTGGCCGTCGACATCCGCCCGGGCTCCCCCACCTTCGGCCGCTGGGTCGCCGAGGAGCTCAGCGAGCAGAACCAGCGCATGCTGTTCATCCCCGTCGGCTTCGCGCACGGCTTCGTCGTGCTCAGCGAGGAGGCCGACGTGATGTACAAGTGCTCGAACGTCTACGTCGCCGAGACCGAGGCCGGCATCGCTTGGGACGACCCCGACGTCCGCGTGGCCTGGCCGGTGAAGGACCCGGTGCTCTCGCAGCGCGACCGCACCAATCCGCGCCTCCGCGAGCTCTATCCGCAGGCCTTCGGGCCGCGCTGATCCGACCGCGGCCTCGCGCATGGGATAGGGTTCGGGAGCGGCCCGCTCTCGGGCCGCTCCCGAACCCATGCGCCCGGCCCTCTTCTCGGCCCTGCTCGGCCTCGCGTGCCCAGGCTCCGCGCAGGACGTTGCCGCTCCCCTCGCGCGAGATCCGGCGCTCTTGGAGCTCCGCGCGCGCCGCGTCGACCCGCGCGGCGCGTCGAGGGAGAAGCTGGCTCCGTCGGACGAGCGTTCCCTCGCGCTCTGGCTGGCTCAGCGCGCGCCCGAGGTCAGCGCGGAGCGGCTCGCGGACGCGGTGCGCAGCTGTGGCGCGGAATGGCTCGCGGCGGTACCGGAGCGCGCGTGCCTCGTGCGCGCCTCGAGCGCCGCGCGGGTCGCGCTGGAGCAGCGCCCCGAGCTGCGCTGGCTCGAGCCCTATCGCGCTCTCGATCGTCTCGAGCCGGAGCTGGCTCCCCACGCGGAGGCCGCAGCCGCTGCATCCACCGAGGCTCTAGAGCTGGAGCTCTTCGTCCTCTGCGTGCGCGCCGAAGAGAAGCGCGAGCTGCTCGCGCGCCACGCGCGCGTGGCTCTCTCCGACGCGCGCGGCTCGAGTCGCCTGCTCTCCGTGCGGGCGCCCGCCGCGGCGCTCCTCGCTCTCGCCGAGGATCCCAGCGTGCTGTGGATCGAACGCGCCAGCGCGATCGAAGCCGATCTCGATCCCGCGCGCATTCAGAGCGGCGCCTGGTCCCTCGAGCTCCGCCGCGGCTATCGCGGCGCCGGCTTGCGCGCCGCGGTCTACGAAGGCATCGATCCCGCGCATCCGGCGTTCGCCGCGAATGCTCGGCGCGCGGCGCCGATCTCGTTCGGCTGCGCCGGTGCCAGCGCCCACGGCACGGCCACCTTCGGAATCCTCTTCGGCGATGGCACGGGTCATCCGACCGCACGCGGGCTCTGCCCCGAGGCACAGGGGCTCTGGTGCGACCCGAGCTGCGACAACGCGGCGCGCGTCGATCGTCTCCGCGAGCTGGTCGATCCGCGCTTGCCGTGGCGCGCGGTGCTCCAGACCGCGAGCTGGGGCCATCGGCGCACGACGCGCTATACGGCGATCTCGGCCGAGCTGGACGAGGCGATCTTCGCTCACGACCTACTCGTCACGCAGAGCCAGAGCAACGCGGGCACGCGCGAGAGCCGGCCGGAAGCCTGGGCGAAGAACGTGCTTTCGGTCGGAGCCGTGCGCCACGGCGGCAACGCCGATCCCAGCGACGATCACTGGAGCGGTGGTGCCAGCATCGGACCCGCCGAGGACGGGCGCTGGAAGCCGGAGCTCGTCGGCGTCTTCGATGGCCTCGCGACCACGGTGCCCGGAGGCTACACGGCGAGCTTCGGCGGGAGCTCCGCCGCGACTCCGCTCATCGCGGGAACCGCGCTCCTCGCACAGCAGATGTTCGTCGAAGGCGCCTTCGATGCGCGCGTGCGCGCGCGGGGCATCGACGCTTTCGATCGCCGCGCGCTCTCCACCACGATCCGCGCGCTGCTGCTGGCGAGCGCGCGACCCTATGCCTTCCGCGGTCGCGCGCACGACCTTGCGCGCGCGCACCAAGGCTTCGGCTTCCCCGATCTCGAGACGCTCGACGCACATGCTCGCGGTGCCCTCGTCATCGACGGCGAACGCGCGCTGCGCGAGCGCGAGCGCGCGAGCTATCGCGTCTTCGTCGAACGCGGTGCCGAGGAGCTGCGCATCGTGCTCGCGTGGCGCGAGCCCGCGGCTCTGCCCAGCGCAGGGCGCCAGCTCGTGAATGATCTCGATCTCGAGCTCCGCGCACCCGACGGCGCGCTCTGGCGCGGGAACGCCGGTCTGATCGAGGGCCCCTGGTCCCATCGCGGTGGAGCTCCGGATCGCAGGAACTCGGTGGAGGCGATCTTCGTGCCGCAGCCTGCGGCGGGCGTCTGGACGATCGAGGTCGAAGCGCACGCCGTGGAGCAGGATGCGCAGCTCGGAACCTCGGCCTGGGACGTGCCCTTCTCTCTCGTGGCGCTCGGAGGGTGGGCGGAAGCTGGGCGGCTGCGCATCGCGCATCCGGCGTGCGCTCTCCGCAGCTCGCAAGCTCCCACGCGCCTCGAGCTCAGCGGAGCACCTCGACCTGGTGGAGCGCTCGCGCTGGAGCTGCGACCCGAGCCGCCAGCCGGTGCGCAGCTGCTCCTCGCCGTCGGCCGCGCGAGCGAGCGCTGGGGCGAGCACGAGCTGCCTCTCGAGTTCCTCTCACCGTCCCGGCAGCGCTGCTATCTCGGCCTCGACTGGGAGCAAGCCACGCGCGTCTCGCTCGCCGGCTCCTCGATCGAGCTCGAGCTGCCCCGCGATCCCGCCCTCTCGGGCTGCGAGCTCGCGCTGCAGCTCGCGCTCTTCGACGGCGCACAGCCCGCGACGACGGAGACCTGGAACCTCCGCTGCGCGCCGTGAGCGCGAGGCCTCAGCCGCGCTCGCCGTAGATCGTCAGCCAGCGCTCGAGCAACGCTTCGGCATCGAAGCTCGCGCGGGCGCGCTCGAGCCCCGCGGCGCGCGCGCGCGCGTGACGTTCGTCGTCGAAGAGGAGCTCTTCGAGCGCGGAGAGCAAGGCGTCGCGATCGAAGGGATTCACTACCGCGCCAGCGTCCCCGATCGTCTCGGGCACGCCGCCGTAGCGCGTGCCGATCGCGGGAACACCGCGGGCCATGGCTTCGAGATGCACGAGCCCGAAGGTCTCGAAGCAGGTCGAGGGCACGCAGAGGACGCGGCTCAGCGCGTACGCCTCTTCGAGCTCTTCCTCCGCGAGCCAGCCCGCGACGCGGATGCGCGGCTCGAGCCCGAGCTCGAGCGCGAGCGCCTGCGCGTGCGCGAGCCACGCGTCGCGCGGTCCCGCGACGAGCAGCAGCACGTCGTCGTGTGCGCGTGCGAGGGGCTCGAACGCGCGCAGCAGCGCCAGGATCCCCTTCTGCTCCTGCACGCGCCCCGCGAAGAGCACGACCCGCGCGTCGCCGAGGCCCCAACGCGCGCGCGCCGCGCGCAGACGCTCCGCGCTCGGAGCGCGCGGTGGCGGAAGGCATGCGTTGGGGACCACCTCGTCGCAGCGGATCCCGTGATCGCGGAGCCGCGCGGCGAGCGCCTCGCTCACCGCGGTGATGCGCTGCGCGGAGCGGAGCGCACGACGGATCGCGGCGTTGCGCCCGGGCAGGAAACGCAGCCCTTGGCACGGCGCGCACTTGGTCCACCGCGCGCGCAGATCCGCGCCGCGACCACCTGCGGCCTCCCCGCCGTGGAAGCAGGTCATCTTCTGATAGCAGAAGCTCATCGCGTCGTGCGCGCTGAAGACGACCCGCGCACGGCTCGCGGCCGCGACGCGCAGCGCGCGATACGAGATCTGCGAGTGGATGAGCTCGGCGTGCACGACATCGGGTCTCCAGCGCTCGAGCTCGGCCCGCAAGGCGCGAACGACCGGCGGGTTCCAGAGCCCGACCCACGCGCGCCAGCGCGGGGGCACGCGCGAAGGGACGCGCGCGACCTCGAGGCCGTCGATCGAGAGCTCGTCGGCTTCTCCTCCATCCGAACGCGTCGCGAAGAGCCGGGTGGCATGGCCGCGAGCTCGCAGCTGTCGTGCGCGCGCGTGGATCTGCCGCACCAACGAGCCGCGCGCCGGATCCCAGAGATCGGAGAGGAAGAGGATCCTCACGAGCCGCGCTCGGCCAGCACGAGGAGCTCGCCGCCGCGCCAGCCGCGCAGCAGCGCCGTCGCGAGCGGCGACTCGAGCGCCCGAGCGACCCACGCGCTCGCCTGCCGTGGGAAGCTGTCCCAACGGCGCACGCGGAAACCCGCGTCGGCGAGGAGCTGCAGCACCTCGCTCGGCGCGTAGAGCCGCACGTGGTTCGACGGTGCAGGGAACTCCCGGCGCACGCGCTCGAGCTCGCGCTGCCGCGCTCCTCGCCGGCGCACCGCGTGCAGCACGCGCCGCAGACCTCTCCAGCGCGAAGGCGTGCGCGCATTGTCGGTGCTGAGGAGCAGGGGCGCTCCCGGGCGCAGCACGCGCTCGAGCTCGGCGAGGAGGAGCCGCGGCTCCATCAGGTGCTCGAGCACGTCGAGCGCCAAGGCGCCGTCGCAGCTCGCGGTGCGCAGCGGGAGATGCGCGAGCTCGGCACGCAGCAAAGCAGCGGAAGGAACCGCGGCGCGCGCTGCCGAGAGCACCGCGGGCGCGAAGTCGATGCCGATCACCTCCGCCCCGCGCTGCGCGAGCTCGCGCGTGAAGACGCCGATGCCGACACCGGCGTCCAGCCAGCGCCGTCGCTCCAAGGCGAGCCCCGCGAGATAACGCTGCGTCCAGCGCACGCGGCTCTCGTAGAGCCCGCGCTCGTAGCGCGCGCGCTGTCCGGCCACGAAGCTCGCGCCGTAGTCATCGGCGCCGAAGCGGCGCGCACCTGCGAGCTCGATGGGCATGGTGGAAGTCGTTCGAGAAGCCGCGCGGCAGGATCGCTCGACCCGCGGGCGGACGCAATCGCGGTGCGCGCGGAGCGCACCGCGGCTCACTCCTTCCCACGACGCGGCAGTGCCCAGCCGTAGCGATGCGCCAGGACTCCGGCGGCGAAGAACGCCGTCGTCGCGGCCGCCGCCAGCGCTCCTCCGCCGGCGATGGTGAGCGCCCCGAGGAGCGCCGCCAGCGCGAGCCAGGCCACATTGACCAGCGCTTGCTCGCGCAGCGCTCGCTGCGCGAGCGCCAGCGGATCGAGCCCCGCGCCGAAGCCGAGGCAAGCCACGCCGAGCGCGAGCCAGAGCCCGACCCCCAGAGCGCCCTCCGCCTCGCGTCCCAGGAGCCAGCCCACGACCCACGGCGCGGTGAACGCGCAGAGCAGCGCCGCACCTCCGAAGAGCAGCGCGAGGCGCCAGCCCAGCGGAGCGAGCGCCGCGCGCAGCTCGGCGGCGGAGCGCTCCGCGCGCGCGCCGATCAGCACGCGGCCGACCCCACCCAGGAAGCGCACGGGCAGCTCGACCCAGCGCGCGCAGGCCCGGAAGAGCGCGAGCTCTCCGGGGCGGCCCGCGTGCGCGAGGAGCAGCGCCGGCAGGACTTCGCGACCGATCGCGGTCGCGTGCTTGGAGCACGCGAGCGCCAGCGCGTCGCGCAGCACGCGGCCGAGTGGCGGCCCGGCGCTTCGAGCCGCTCGCGCGGCCGGGCTCCACGGCAGAGGGAACCCCGCGCGCGCCAGCTGCGGCACGCAGAGCTGCGCGCAGAGCGCGGTCCCGACGAGCGCGCCGAGAGCCGCGCCGAGCGCGGAGCTCGTGAGCCACGCGCCGCCGAGAGCCCCGCTGATGCGCGCGAGATCGCCGGCGAGCTCGAGGCGCGCCGCGCGCGCGTGCTCGGCACCACCTTGGCGCACGGCGACGAGGAGCCGCCGCGCGAGATCGACCGAGCTCGCCGCGGCCAGCACGACCACGAGCCCGCTCCCGGACCAGAGATCGAAGCTGCCGCCGAGCAGCGCGAGCAGGAGGATCAACGCGTGGCTGACGCAGAGGAGCTCGCCGGCGCGCGCCACGAGAGCGCGGCGCTCGCGCTCGCTGCGCGCCTCCGCGAGGCGCCGCACGAGCCACGGCTCGAGCCCCGGCGAGAAGAGCAGCAGCAGCAAGGCGCATTGCACCTGACCCGCGAGCCACGCGTCGTATCCGGCGAGCCCGAGCCAGCGCGCGAGCATCGCGATCGAGGCCAGTTGCATCACGAGCTGCGCCGCGAGCACGGCGTGCCAAGGACGCGCGCGGCGCAGCAGCTCGCGGAGCTTCATCGACGCGGGACCTCGGCGGCAGGCAGGAGTCCGAGGACGTTCAGGACCCGAGCGGCGCCGACGCGCAGATCGTGCGCGAGGACCGCCCGCGAGGCGCGCGCGCTAGCGCGCGCTCTCTCCGCCGGAGCGCGCAGCGCCAGACGCTGCAGCTCGGCGGCGATGGCGTCCTCGTCCGGCGCGCAGAAGCTGACGAGCTCGGAGGAGAGGTGCCGCGCGGCACCGCAGCTCGTGGTGCCGATCGAAGCGGTTCCGCACGCCGCGGCCTCGAGATAGGCGAGGCCGAAGCCCTCGAAGGCGCCGTCGGCCGCCTCGACCGGCGTGAAGAGATGCAGGCGCGCACGGCGCAGCCACGCGCGCTTCGTCGCTTCCTCGATGCGCTCCACGCGATGGACGCGCGGCAGCTCGGCCAGAGCCTCCGCGAGCGCTCGGCCGTACGGCTCGGCGCCGAACGCCGCGCCGACGACGACCCAATGCCACGCCGGCTCGACGCGCGCGAAGCGCCGCCAGGCCCGGAGCGCCAGCTCGAGGCCCTTCCGCTCCTTCGCCGGAGCGATCGTGAGCACGAAGGGCGCGGTGCCGCAGGGCGGAGGCGCCGCCCCGCGCTCCGATGCGCCGAAGAGGGCGAGGTCGATTCCATTCGGCAGGACCTCGAGATGCGGGACCTCGGCCACGGCGCGGAGCTTCTCTGCAACGAGCTGGCTCACGGCGAAGCAAGCGCGCGCGGCGGCGTGCTCCTCCAGCGCCGCGCGGCGGGTTCGTCCCTCCTCGAGAGCACGCCGGGCGTAGGTGCCGTGAGCGAACGACGCGCAAGGCACGCGAAGCTGCCGCGCCCAGCGCATGGCGATCCCCGTCATCGGATGCTCCTTCCAGCTCAAGATCGCGCGCGGCGCCTCGAAGGCGAAGGGCCGCAGGCGTGCGCCCGCGGCACCTCCGAACCAGCGCGCGAGCAGCCCGCGCTCGCCGCTCCACGCGACGCGCGGGAGATCGCGGCGGATCGAGACGCCGGCGCCGAGCGCGCCGTCCTCGGGTGCGGCGTCGCGCGCGAGGCGCACGTCGATCGAGAGCGCGGGCGCGAGCTCGCGCCACGCGCGCAGATAGCCGCGCGCGAGCTGCCCCACGCCGTCGGTCGGCGCCAGCGAGTCGGTGAGCACGAGGAGCGTCGGCACGGCGGGCGCTCTCAGAGCACGAGCGAGCGGGGATCGCGAACGGGCGACGACGCGCTTCGACGCGGAGCCAGAAGACATCGAAGAAGCAGCAGCATCGGTTCTCGTCCAGCCTCTCAGCCTTCCGGCAAGACCGTCGCTCGGCAGCAGCGGCGACAGATCGGCAAGAGGTTCTGCTCGTGAACGAGCTTGGCGAACGCGCGGCGCTCGGAGCTGTTCGCGAGCTCTGCGGGGTCGCAGCTCCGGGCATCGCCCAGGTCCTTCTTGATCACCGCGCAGGGCACGAGCTTGCCCCGGGGGTCGATGCGCAGATCGTCGGGCTCGAGGAGATCGCGGCAGGCCAGGCGCCGCCCGACGTGCAGCGTGCCCTCGACGTAGGCCTCGAGATGCTCGCGGAACTCCGGCGGCGTGAAGGATGCTTGCAGACCGAGCTCTCTCGCGCGCGCTTCGATGCGCTCGATGCACGCGCGTAGCTCGTCGGCGCCGAAGCCCAAGCCGTCGCCGGTCGCGATGGCCAGCTCGACCTCGTCGCGCTTCCAGCCGAGCTCGCGCTCGAGCAGCGCGTGGGTCGCCTCGATCTCCGCGGCGGTGTACGCGTAGAGGAAGCCGTAGTGCACCGAGCGAACGCCATGCGCGTGCGCGATGTCGAGCACCTCGTGCGCGGACGCGAGGTTCGCCTGCTGCAGAACGCAATGCAGCGCCAGCTCGACCCTTCCGCGCAGCAGATCGATCCCCCGGATCGCCCGATCGAACGCCGCCTTGCCGCCGCGGATGGTGTCGTGCACCTCTCGCGGACCGTCGATCGACAGGATCACCGCGCGCAAGGCCCGCAGCGCGAGCAGTCGGGGGGCGCGCGCCTCGTCGATCAGCGTGCCATTCGTGAGCAGGTGCAGCTCGCAGCCGTCTCGGGCGAGTTCCTCCGCGATCTCGAAGAAGCGCGGGTGCAGCATGACCTCCGACCCCACCAGCACCGCGCGACGCGGCGCGAGGCGCGCGTGGATCTCGCGCAGCGCTTCGACATCCAGCTCGAGGCGCGGGGAAGCCGCGCGCCAATCGGCCTGATAGCACATGCCGCAGGAGAGATTGCAGCGCGAGGTGAGCTCGTGGTGCACGGCGCGCGGAGCGATGTCGGGGCGCAGGCCGCCGCCCTCCCGCGCCTGCGCGTAGGCGGCGCCGAAGCGCACCAGCTCGCGCCGCCGCGCCTCCCGCTCGCGCCGCGCCCGCCAGGCGCTGGCCAGCCGCGGCGAGGCCGCCCCGAGCGCCGAGGCGAGCGCTTGCCGCGAGCTCCGCAGGAGCGCGCGCAAGGGTCCGATGCCGACAGGCTGCATGGCGGGAATGTAGGTGCCTCGGCGGCTCGCGTCCATCGCCGTGGAGCCGGCCGGCTCCCCGAAGTGCGTAGGCTCCTCATCAAGAATGTGCATTGTGCGAATCGAGGCGCACGCATAGGTTCGACCTCGCGTTGGCGCCGCCGCCTCGGCGGAGGCCCCTCGCCGCGCGAGAACAGCGCGCGTCGCCATCCGTCCTCGATACGCTGCGCGCACCCGTCCGCGGAGCGCGCGGCACCTCCCGTCCCGCCCATGCGTATCGGTCTTATCGCGCACCTCCGGTGCGATTTGCTCCTCCTCGTCACCGTGGCCTGCGCTTTCGGCGCGAATACGCCTGCGGCAGCGCAGGAAGGGCCGCCGATCATCGATGGCTCGCTCGCGCCGTTCGAATGGCGCTCGAATCCTCGGCTCTTCGAGACGGGGCCGCGACCGCCTCTCTCGACCGGTTGGCAGCGCTTGGGCCTCCGCGCTTGGATCGGGCACGATCAAAGCCAGCTCTACGTCGCGCTGCAGAGCTACCCTGTGAACGGCGCCGTCGACGGCCCCTTCGGCACGCTCTACCTGGAGCTCCACGGAACTACGCCGCCGCGATTCCTGGCGCAGCTCCACGACAACCTCTCGGGGAGCTGGCCCGGCATCGGCACGCCGTGGCCCGCGGGCACCGCGATGCTGCGCGGCGGCGTCGTGACGCCGACGACGAGCGAGAGCTTCGAGGCGCGCATTCCCTTCGCGGCGCTCGGCCTGGATCCTTGGACCGAGGCCTACGAAGTGCATCTCCGCGTCGATGCGCCGGGGGGCGGAGGCTACGACACGCTGCTCTCGGCGGGCGCTGGGTACAGCTTCGCGCCGACTCCGGCCGGCTCGGGGCGCAGCCTGGTGGCGCCTTCGAGCGCGCGCTTCCTGGGCCGCACGAAGCCGCGCTTCTTCCCCTCGGCGAGCTTGCCGAGCACCGCGGGACGCGGTCTCTCCGCCGTGATCGCCACCGACCTGGACGGCGACGCGCTGCGCGAGATCGTCGCGGCCTTCGCCGCGACCGGTGAGCTCGACGTACAGGAGAGCCTCGGTGGCTCGAGCTTCGCGCTGCTGAACCGCGTGAGCGGGCTCGGGCGCGTCAGCGATCTCGCGAGCGCGGACATCGATGGCGACGGCTTCGACGATGTCGTCGCCGTCGAGGAGGGCGCGGCGGTGCACGTGCTCTTGGGCGACGGACTCGGGGCCTTGGCGCCACCGCTCACGCTGCCGTTCCCGATGGCCGCGCGCGTGCTGCCCTTCGCGTACGACGCCGACAGCGATCTCGATCTCGCCGTCGCGACGCGGAACGGCCCGCTCTTCGACGGCGCGCTCTGGGTGCTGCGGAACGACGGCGCTGGCGTCTTCACCCCCATCGCCTGGCCCGGCGCGCTCGGCACGCCCGAGGCGCTCGCCGCCGGCGACGTCGATGGCGACGCCCGGCCGGACCTGCTGGTCGCGGACTTGGGCTCGGCCTTCCAGCCGCAGGGCCTCTGGCTCTATCGCAATCTCCCCATCCCCTCGCGCTCCGCGCTCCCCGGCGTCGCGTTCCCGAGCGCCGTGGCCATCGACGACTTCGATGGCGACACGCGGAACGATGCGCTCGCGATCTCGGGCGCCAGCGTGCTCGGGCCGCGCGACCTCTACTTCGCCGCCGGTCAGATCGGCGGCGGGCTCGGCGCGTTCTCCCCGCTCGGGCTCGGCGCGGCGCTGCCGTGGGACTTCGCCTTCGGCGACCTGGGAGGAGATCGCGTGCCCGACCTCTTCCTGCTGCAGCTCGTCGAGCAGCCGCTGCGCGTGCTCACCGACTTCGATGGCGCGAGCTTCGCCGCGCAGAAGAGCTTCGACGCGACGCCGGCGACGACGCTGTTCGCCGTGGGCGACTTCCAGGGCGATGGCTTCGAGGACCTGATCTTCGCGAACCTCGCTGCCGACGAGCTGATGATTCGCTACGCCGGCGAGGCGCCGCGCGCGGACGTGTACGGCACGGCCTGCCCCGGGACGCCGGGGACGCCGATCATCGGCGCCAGCGGCTCCGCGGAACTCGGCGGGAGCTTCACCTTCACGCTCGCCAATGCTCCGGCGGTGGCGCTCTGCGAGCTCTACGTCGCGTTCGCCCCGTGGGATGTCCCCATCGGCGGCGGCTGCAGCCTCTACTTCGACCTAGGGCTCTTCGTCGCGGCGCTGCAGATCACCTCTCCTCTCGGCACGGCGTCGCTGACCGCTCCGATCCCCTACGAGCCGCTGCTCGTCGGCGCCGATTCGTTCGGCCAATGGGTGATCGCCGATCCCGGCGGAGCCTTGCTCGGCATCGCGTCGCTGAGCGCGGGGCTGCGGGTCCGCCTCGGCCTCGCCGACGGTTGATCGGCCGCTCACGCGGTCTGCATCGCGATTCGTTCTCTTGGGCTCTGCACGGCGTGCAGCGCCTCTCCCCCGTCTCGTTCTTTCCGCCATCCCGTCCCTCCCATTCAGGAGAACCTGCTATGCGTCTCCCGCTCTCGACTCTGATGCCGATGCTCGTGCTCGGCATCGCCGCGCCGCTCTCGGCGCAGAATAAGTTCGTGAACGCCACGACCGGCAACGATGCCAACAGCGGCAACACGCCCGGCGCGGCGTACGCCACGATCCAGAAGGGCATCGACAACGTCGGCGCCGGCTTCACCGTGAATGTCGCGCCCGGCACCTACGTCGAGCGCTTGATCGTCGATCCGGGCAATGCGCTCGGCGGCGGAGCGCGCGGCCCCGCGGCGTTCACCCTCGACGGCACCGGACCAGGCGTGATCGTGCGCTGGCCCGCGGTCGCCTCGCGCCCGGCCTTGGGCGCGCCCCTCATCACCGGCTCCGGAAAGAACATCGACGCGATCCTCGCTGCGGTCGGGATCTCGAGCTTGGTCGTGACCGACCTCGAGCTCGACGGCGACGATGACATGAACGTCAACACGGGGACGTTCAGCTCGTGCAACGTGGCCTACGTGAACAGCAGCGGCAGCGTCGAGCGCTGCGCGCTCTACGGCGTGCAGGACAACCCGACGAGCGGCATGCAGGGCGGGATCGCCGGCTATGTGCAGGGCGGCAGCTCGAACGTCGACTTCGTCTCCTGCAACACCTACGACACGCAGAAGACCTTCTTCGTCTGCACCGGCGGGACGATGGACGTGCTGAGCTGCACGATCACCGGCCGCGGCAAGACCACCAGCATCGCCCAGAACGGCATCCAGTGGAGCGGCAGCAGCGGTCGCATCGAAGGCTGCACGATGACGGGCATCTGGTGGATCGGCCTCCCCTGGACCTCCACCGGGGTCCTGCCCTATGACCCGAGCGGCCCGATCGTGGTGCGCGGCAACAGCTTCGTCGACTGCCAGACCGGCGTTTACTGGATCGACACCGCGATCCCGAGCATCGACCTCTTGATCGAGGACAACAGCTTCACCCATACCTCGGCGGTCGATCAGAACGGATACGACGCGATCGATGTGTACACGGGAGACTCCGCCCCCGGTACGTGGATCGTGCGCAACAACGAGTTCCACGAGGTCTACGGGAACTCCGTCTGGACGAACCTCGGCGGCGGCACCGTCACCGGCAACACCTTCGACGACACCGGCTCCGTCTTCGGCCTGGTGCAAGCCCAAGATGACAGCGCCGGCGGCAATGCCTGGAACGGCAACAACTGGTCCGACTGGGCCACCAACGCCGGCTTCGGGACCTCGACCTACCAGATCGCCGGCGCCGCGGGCGCCGTCGACGGCACGCCGACCTCGGTGATCCCGGGCCTCGGCGGCCCGAACGCGATCGCGACCTCCACCTCGCTGCTGCCGCTCGGTCCGAGCTGCGTCGCCTCCAGCGACCTGAACGGCGACGGCTTCAACGATCTGGTGGTCGGTCTCTCCGACCAGGTGCTCGGCACGAACGACAAGGTCGAAGTGCTGCTCTCGGGCGGTGTCCTGCTGGGCGTCGCGGTGTTCACGCCTCCGGGCACGACCTACACCATCGGCGATGAACCGAGCGACATCGCGATCGGCGACGTCACGGGCGATGGTCGCGCCGACCTCGTCATCACCTGCAAGGGCAACAACAGCGTTCATGTCCTCGCCGGCAACGGCCTCGGTGGCTTCGCCGCGCACCACGTGCTGAGCTTCGGGGCGAACACCTTCGAGACGCAGCCGACCGCGGTCGTCATCGCGCAGCTCGCGGGCAGCGCGGATCGCGACCTCGCGATCTCGTTCCAGGGCAGCCTCCTCTCCGGCGGCACCGTCCGCGTGATGCGAAACGACGGCGGCGGCAGCGCGTTCACCTCGCTCCCGATCGCCGGCCTCGCGATCGGCTCCGGCATGGGCATCGACGCCGGCAACTTCGACGGCGACGCCGATCTCGAGCTCGCGGTCACCGACTCGGGCTCGACGCTCACCGACAACAAGATCCGCGTGATCGACAACGCCGCGGGTGTCTTCACGCAGACCGCGACGCTGACCACGCTCGCCTCGCCGCGCGGCATCGACGTCGGTGACGTCGACGGCGACGGCCGAGCGGACCTCGCGATCGGCTGCTTCGGCGACGGCGGCATCACGACCGACGGCGGCATCGCGGTCTTCTTCGGCGACGGCGCCGGCGGCTTCCCGACCTCGACCAGCTCGGTCGGCTTCGGTGGGCGTCGCGGCACGAGCTCCGTGGCGATCGCGGACCTGAACAGCGACAGCGGCCCTGGCGGTTCGCGCATGGACGTGGTGGGCTTGAACCTCGTCAGCGCCAACTTCACGGGGCTCCTCGGCTACACGGGCGGCGCCTTCGGCCTCACCCGCACCGCGTCGTCCGGCGGCGTCACGCCGACGGACTTCACCATCGCGAACCTCGACAACGACTGCGCGCCGGACGTGATCGTGGTCGATCTCAACGCCCAGTCGATCTTCGTGCACTACGGCTCGGGCGGCGCGCTCGCCCAGACCTTCGGCACGGGCTGCACGGGCATCTCGGGCATCCCGTCGATCGGCACCTTCGGCACGCCGGCCGTGCCGACCATCGGCAACCCGACCTTCGGCGTCTCGCTCGCGAACGCGCGCGCGTTCACGCTGGCGGTTCTGCTCGGCGGCACGGGCTATGGCCCCGGCGCCTGCGTGAACCTGATCCCGACGCCGGTGCTCTTCACCCTCGTCGGCTACACCAACGCGGTCGGCGGCGCGCAGATTCCGATCCCGGTGCCGAATGATCCGCTGCTCGACTGCCTGGAGCTCTACCTGCAGTGGGCGGTGTGGGATCCGGCCGGCGGCTTCGGCGGCTTCTCCACCAGCAACGCCCTGCGCGTGCGCGTCGGCGGGCTGTGATCCACACGCGCGCTCCGCTCGACGAGCGGAGCGCGTGCTTCATGCCGCGGGGCGAGCGCTCGTCGAGAGCGCTCGCCCCGCGGCATTTTCGTTTCGTTGACTTGCTGTCGCTCAGACGACCAGGTTCAGCATGCGATCCGGTACGAAGATGACCTTCCGGATCGGCTTGCCGTCGAGCTGCTTCTGCACCCCCGGCTCGGCCAGGGCGAGCTCGAGCACCTGCTCTTGCTTGGCACCCTTGGGCACGGTCAAGCTCGCGCGGAGCTTGCCGTTCACCTGCACGGGGATCCCGACCTCGTCGTCGACCAGCCACTTGGGATCGTAGCTCGGCCACGGCTCCCGCGAGAGGCTCTGCGGGTGACCGAGGCGCGACCAGAGCTTCTCGGCGAGATGCGGCGCGAAGGGCGAGAGCACGAGCACGAACTGCTCCGCGACCTCGCGCGGGATCGAACGCTCCTTCTTCGCCGCGTTCACGAACTCCATCATGCGCGCGATCGCGGTGTTGAAGCGCAGCGCTTCGATGTCGCTGCCGACCTTCTCGATCGTGCGATGCAGCTCCTTCAGCAGCGCCGGCGAGGCCTCGGCTTCGGCTCGGACGGCCTCGCTGAGCTCGCCGCTCTTCGTGTCGATGAGCAGCGACCAGCAGCGATCGAGGAAGCCGTAAACCCCCTTCACGCCGCTCGTCTGCCAGGGCTTCACCGCCTCCAGCGGCCCCATGAACATCTCGTAGAGGCGTAACGCGTCCGCGCCGTACTCCGCGACGATGTCGTCGGGGTTGACGACGTTGTAGCGCGACTTCGACATCTTCTCGATCTGCGTCGAGACCGGGACGCCGGAGCTCTTCACGAACCACTGGCCGTCGCGCTCCTCGACCTGATCGGGCGAGTAGTACTTCTTCGCTGCGTCCTGGTACGAGTAGGCAAGGATCATGCCCTGGTTGAAGAGCTTCTGGAACGGCTCCTTCGTGTGCACGAGGCCGCAGTCGTAGAGCACCTTGTGCCAGAAGCGCGCGTAGAGGAGATGCAGCACCGCGTGCTCGACGCCGCCGACGTAGAGGTCGACCGGGCCCCAGCGGCGCTCCGCCTCCGGCGAGAAGGGCAGCGTCGCGTTCTGGGGGTCCATGAAGCGGAGGTAGTACCAGCACGAGCCCGCCCACTGCGGCATCGTGTTGGTCTCGCGGAGCAGCGTCTCGCCGTTCACCTCGACCTTCATCCACTGCTCCGCGCGCGCGAGCGGCGGCCGCCCGTCGCTCGTCGGACGGAAGTCCTCGAGATGCGGCAAGGTCACCGGCAGCGCGTCCTCCGGCAGCGGCACGATGGAGCCATCCTGCTTCAAGAGGATCGGGAAGGGCTCGCCCCAGTAGCGCTGCCGCGAGAAGAGCCAGTCGCGGAGCTTGTAGGTGACGCGCCGGACGCCAGAGCCTCGCTCCTCCAGCCAATCGATCATCTGGGCCTTCGCCTGCTCGACGGCGAGGCCGTCGAGGAAGCCCGAGTTCACCGCGACGCCGTCGCCGGTGTGCGCCGCCTGCTGCACGTCGGCGCCGCCCGAGATCACCTCGCGGATCGGCAGCGCGAACTTCACAGCGAACGCGTGGTCGCGCTCGTCGTGCCCCGGCACGGCCATGATCGCGCCCGTGCCGTAGGTCATCATCACGTAGTCGGCGACCCAGATCGGGACGAGCTCGCCGTTCGCGGGGTTCCGGGCGTAGGCGCCGGTGAAGACGCCGGTCTTCTCGCGCTCCGCCGCGAGCATGCGCTCCTTGTCGGCCGTGTTCTTCGCTTTCTCGACGTACGCGCGCACCGCGGCGCGCTGCGCGTCCGTCGTGATCTTCTCCACGAGCGGATGCTCCGGCGCCAGCACCGCGTAGGTCGCGCCGAAGAGCGTGTCCGGGCGCGTGGTGAACACCGTGAAGCGCTCCTCCGCGCCCGAGCTCTCGCGCACGCCGGCGATCGCGAAGTGCACCTCCGCGCCTTCCGAGCGACCGATCCACTGGCGCTGCATCTCGAGCACGCCGGGCGGCCAGTCGAGGCCGTCCAAATCATCGAGCAGCCGCTGCGCGTACGCGGTGATCTTCAGCATCCACTGCTTCATCGAGCGGCGCTCGACGGGGTCGCCGGTCTCGATGTACTTGCCGTCCGCGACCTCTTCGTTCGCGAGCACCGTGCCCTGCGCGGGGCACCAGTTCACCGGCACCTCGGCGAGATAGGCCAGGCCCTGGTCGTAGAGCTTGCGGAAGATCCACTGCGTCCAGCGATAGTAGTCGACCGCGGAGGTGTCGACCTCGCGGCTCCAATCGTAGGAGAGGCCGAGGCGCTGGATCTGGCGCTTGAAGTTCTTGATGTTCTCCTGCGTGATCTCGGCGGGATGGCGCCCTTCGCGCACGGCCGCGCGCTCCGCGGGCAAGCCGAACGCGTCCCAGCCCATCGGATGGAGCACGTCGAAGCCTTTCATGCGCTTATAGCGCGCGATGATGTCGGTCGCCGTGTAGCCCTCCGGGTGCCCCACGTGCAGCCCCGCCCCCGACGGATAGGGGAACATGTCGAGCACGTAGTACTTGGGCAGCCGCGGGTCCTCGAGGGTCTTGAAGCACTCGTGCTTCACCCAGTGGGCTTGCCAACGCGGCTCGATCTCGGCGGGGTCGTAGCGGGTCACGTGCAGAAGCTCCTCAGCCGCTCGGGCGGCCCGGTCCATCGAAGGGGCGGGATTCTAGAGAGCGCCCTCGTGCCGGGCTATGCGGGAACCTCGCGTCCGAGGATCTCCAGCAGCCGCTCCGCGCGCCTCGACGCGAGATGCTCGCGACTCACTGCCCGCGCCCGCGCGCGCAGCGCCTCCAGTGCCGCCGGATCCCCGAGGAGCCGCGCGACCGCGCGCGCCGGCTCGCCGGGATCCTCCGGCCGATAGTAGTCCGCGGCCGCCCCCGCCAGCTCGCGGGCCGCGGGCACCGCGGGTGCCAGCAGCGCGCAGCCCGCCGCCAGCGCCTCGGCGATCTTCACCGGCGAGCCGAAGCAGCGCGCGGCCTCGCTCTCGGGCTCCGCCGTCGCGATCACGAGGTCCGCCGCGGCGAGCTCGCGCCCGACCGCGTCGGGCGCGACGAAGCCGATGAGCTCGAGATTCGCGGGCAGGCCGTTGCGTGCGAAGCGCGCGCGCTCCGCGGGCAAGCCCCCCACCACGCGCACACGCACCTCGGGCAGCGCCGCGGCCAGCGCCTTCAAGCTGCGCGCCCCCTTCGCCGCGTGCAGGTGCCCGACGTAGCTCACCACGCGCTGGTCCACCGCGATGCCGAGCGCACGTCGCGCCGTCGAGCGCTGCAGCGCGACCCCGAGCAGACGCTCATCGGCGGCACTCGGCAGCACCGCGAGATCGGCGCGCGCGACGCCGAGGGCGCGCAGCGCCTCGCAGCCGAGCGATGTGAGCGCGATCACTCGGGGAGCTTGGCGCAGCGCGGCGAGTGCGGCTTGTCGCGCGAACCTCCGCCGCGGCAGCTCGTGCACCTCCGCGGCGAACGGGAGCTCGAGCTTCACGGCCGCGCTCCAGATCGCGGGATCCCGCAGGACGAACCAGCGCACCTCGCCGCGGCGCCGCTCCACCTCACGCGCGAACGCGCGGGCGAAGCTCGCGCGCTGCAGCGCCGCCGTCGCCCGCTGCGCCCAGCGCGGCGCGCGATCGATCCAGTCGGTGCACGGCAAGCGCATGATCGGCGGTGAACCGGGCTCCAAGGCGACCGCCTCCGGGCTCTGGCCGCGGCGATCGGGGCACCAGATCTCCACCGTTACGCCGAGACGTTGGAGCGCGATACCCAAGCGCAGCGTGGCGATGGCGTGGGCACGCGGGCCGGGGATGCGGCCGTTCACCGCCAGCACGATCTTCCGCGAGGACTGCATCTTCGGCGCCGCTTCTTGCCCAGGCCCGGCCCAGGTCCCGTGATGGTTCTCGGTCCGCGGGTGCGATGCAAGCCGAGAGCGGCGCTCGCCGCGGAGATCCATCGTTCGTTCGCTCGGCGCTATCCTTCGCCTTCGAAACACTCGGAGCGAGTCGATGACGAAGGCCGACGATGAGGCTCGTGGCAAGAGAGTCCTGACCGACCCAAACGCGGTCAGCGGAGATCCCGCGCTACCGGCGTTCTTGGCGCGTCCGGCAGGAGCACCCGTGTACCAGGGCTTTCCGATCCTGGAGGAGAGCCTGACCGAAGGTTGGCGCTACGGGATTATCAGCGCGCTCGACGACGAGCCCGAGGGTTCCACTTGGGGCGATGGCTTCGTCGTGGCCCCCGATGGATCTCGCGCCGGCATCGTGTGGGCAGTCGGGGAGTTCGCGACGCACGAGATCCTGCCTCCCGATGCGCAGCGCTGGGGTGTGTATGGCCTCGCCTTCTCCCGCCCCGTGCGCGAGGTCGCGGAGCTGATCGCCTGCTTCCGCGGCGTGCTGCCAGAGCTCCGGGCGATCCATGAACGCGTGCGCGGCACGCCGCGCGACGTCTGAGGGGCCCAGGTCCGCCGCGGTGCCGAGCTTCACCAGCTCTCGCCGGAGAACATCGATCGCGGCTGGGTCCCTCCGAGATAGCCCGCCGCGCGCAACGCCTGCTCGACCGCGGGATCCACGAACGCCTCTTCGCCGCGCGGCGTGTCCGCCCGATCCGCTGGTGACGAGGCTGATGCTCACTGGCCGTCGAGCGCGGATCAGTATCGCTCCAGTCGGAAGTAGAGGGGATTCGTCATCTGCACCGGGCTGGACATGCTCCCCTGGATCCAGGCCGAAGTCCCCACCGACGCAGGTGTGTTCGGGATGACGAAGCGACCGACAGTGCCTCTCCCCGCGCCATCCAGCGCCGAGCCTCCGATGAAGAACGACGTACGCGGATCGAGGAAGAGCCATCCAAGCGCTCCGAGGTCGAAGCTCCCTCCGCTCGCAGACGCATAGAGCAACCAGGGCGAGAAGGGCGGTCCGTGCAAGCGCAGCTCCACCGGATATCCAGGACGCGCGGGCGCGTGCGTCGAGAGCTGTCGCGTCACGTTCGAGAGCAGGCCGGTCGAGCTCAACCCGAAGTGCATGAGGTCCGGATCCCCATCGCGATCGAAGTCGCCGACCACGAGCTGCTCTGCGCCGCGATGGTCTCCGACCAGTCCGGTCGCTTCCACGAAGGACATCGCGCCCAGGTTCCGGAGCAGTCGCAGCCCCGGTCCGGATCCGTTCGCCCCGTAGTTGAAGCCGAAGAGGAGATCAAGTCGCCCATCGCCGTCGATATCGATGACCTCGACATCCGTCGCGACCGCGGGCGGCCAGGCGGGCAAGGCTACCGGAACGAAAATCCCACCGCGATTCTCGAGCACGACAGAGACCTGGGGAAATTGCACTCCACCGTCATACCGGCCGCGCGCGATGACGAGGTCCGCATCACCATCGTCATCCAAGTCGACGGCCTTGGCCTCCGCGACGGATTCGCTCGCCAAGGCAGGGATGGCATTGGTCGGCGCATCGACGAACTGCATCTGGCCCAGGTTCAAGAGGAGCCGCGACGGCGCATCCCACATCCCGACCAGGATGTCGGTATCGCCGTCATCGTCACAGTCGAAGAGGACGACGCGTCGGACGTGCTCCGTCTGTCGCTGAGGATTCGGCGGCGAAGGAGGTCCGTAGAAGCCGACGAACGGGACTCGCGGCCTCGCGGCGTTCCATTGCGCACTGCCGACGTTCTCCCAGACCAGGAGCCGCGAATCGAGGTTCGATGATCTCGAGAGGAAGCCCACCACGAGATCGAGGTCGCCATCCCCATCCAGATCGGCGAAGCCTGCGTCCGTCGGCCTATCGGCGGTGCCCAGGCTCGGCAGGCGAGGTGCGCGGGGACTCGGATTCCCCGCGTCATTCCAGAGCAACTGCAACTTGTTGGTGCCGCGGTGGCGCAAGAGCACGACGTCATCATCGCCATCCCCGTCGAGATCAACCGGCAGGCAGCGCTCGACTCGATGAACCTCTGGAGATACGGCGCTGATCTCTTCCGGTTCAAAGGCTCCGAGCCCCGCGTCGCGCACGAGGAACACTCGTTGCGTCCCGAAGATCACATCGGGAAAGGCGTTCCCATCGAGATCGATCGCCGCCCCGCTGGCGACGACGGGAGATGGGAGCGCGCAGGACGCGCTCACGAAGCGACCATCGCCCCGGTTGAAGAAGAGCTCTGCGCGCTCGCTGACCGGTGAAGAGCAGACGATATCGACGTCTCCATCGCGGTCCAGGTCACCTGCATCGATGTGTCCGAGCCAGAGGTCATCGTTGTAGATGTCTGGCGAGGCCGGAAAGAGGTTCCCCTGGCCATCGTTGAGGAGCAGGCCCGGGCCACCTGACGCGGGTGGGAGCGCGGAATCTCGGCCGATGAGCACATCAAAATCTCCATCCCCATCGACATCCGCGGCGACGGCGCCGATGGTGCTCTCCTGGATGACCGTCGAACTCCAGACGAGCTGATAGAGCGCTCCCTGCTTGGCGAGCAAGTAGTTCCCCGTTCCCGGATTGCCACCCCGGACGGCGACGAAGAGGTCGATATCGGCATCTCCATCGAAGTCCGCAGGAGCGACAGCGGAGGTCATCATCTGGGCGAAGGGAAGGAGCGTGCTCACATCGGTGAAGCTCCCCGTGCCATCGTTGTCGAGAAGCACATCGATGCCGGACCCTGGCATGTATGGAGGAGCACCGATCGGAGTCGTGCCGATGTAGATGTCGAGATCGCCGTCTCCGTCGCGATCGAACAGGGCACAGCAGCTCGCTCCTACCGCGCTCTGGGGCACCGCGCCGGGCGGCGCATCGACGAAGCTCCCGTCCCCTGCGTTGAGGAGCAGGTAGATCCCGCCCCAGCCTACGAGCAGCACATCGGTGTCCCCATCGCGATCGACGTCGCCGAGTGCACCACCTGTGAACCGTTCCCCGGCGCGCAGAAGAGGCGCGGGATGCGGAGAGAAGCCCCCCTGCTGGTCGTTGCGCCAGACGGAGTTCACGGTGCTTCCGGCACCTACGACGAAGAGATCTGCGAAGAAGTCACCATCGAGATCCGCAGCCAAGAGGCGAGAGGCGCCCATGCCCTGTAGGTTGACCGCTCCGATGGCGGAGAACTCTCCCGCTCCGTTGTTCCGGAGGACGCGCACCACCCCTCCGTACTCGCTCGCGATCACGTCCAGGCTGCCGTCGTTGTCGAGATCGACCATCGTCGTCGCGAGCAGCCGTTCGCGGAGCCGTGGCATCCGACAGCCCAATTCCTGCAAGGTCTGCGCGGACGAAGCAGAGGCCACGCACAGGTTCAGGAATCCGCAGCCGAGCAGTCTGGCAGCAGTCCGCTTGAAGTCCCTCCGGTGTGATCGCGAGGTGCGGTAGCGGGGACTCCGGTCGAATGGCTCTGCTTGGTACATGGCAGTAATCCTTCCATCGCGGGAGAGCCCGACCTGCTCATTCCAGGAGGAGGCCAGAACCCCTTGATGTGCTAGCACCGCGAACCCGGGGCGGCAACCTCTTCGCCGAGGGAATCCCGAGCCCGGGCCGCCTTGTTCACGCCACGCGTCCGATCGACCCGCGCACCTCGGGGTGCCTGTTCAGCGCACCGCGCCGGAGAACATCGAACGCGGCCGCGTCCCCCCGAGATAGCCCGCCGCACGCAACGCCTGCTCGACCGCGGGATCGACGATCGCGTTCTCGCCCTGCGATGCGCTCGATCCATCCGCAGGCAGCGCCTCGAGCCGCGCGCGCAAGCGCTCGACGGCCGCGCGAAGCTCGGCATCTCCGGCGCGCAGCGCCGGATCGAACGCCGCTGCTTCCGCGGGATCGAGGGCGACTTCGATCACGCGCTCGCGCCGTTCCCCGCTCCGCTCGCGCAAGAGCTTCCAGCGCCGCTCCTGCGCGACGCGATAGAACGAGTTCTCGCTGATCGCGTGATCGCGATCGTCCGCCGCGCGCAGCAGATCGCGCACCGTTGGTTCTCGGCCCTCGACCAAGCGCACCAGCGTCTCCTGCAGATCGACGTGCGAGCGCACGGCGTCGAGTGTCGCGCGTTCCGGCACGCCGGGGCCCGCGATCACGAGCGGCACCGCGAGGCTCGAGTTCCACATCCAGTCGTGCTCGACGCAGGGGAGGCCGTCGATCGCGTGCTCGCCGAGCTCCTCGCCGTGATCCGCCGTCACCACGACCAGCGTGCGCTCGCCCTGCGGCGTCGCTGCGAGCGCGTCCAGGATGCGGCCGAGCTGATCGTCGCTCCACGCCGCGCACGCATCGTAGAGCGAGCGGATCTCCTGCCACTCCTCGGCGCTCGGGCGCAGCTCGCCGCGCTCGATCGCGCGCGCCTCGTCGGCGGTGAAGCGAGTGCGCTCCCCGCGATGTCCCACGCGCTCGCGGTAGTGCCGCGGCGGTTCGTAAGGCACATGCGTCGCGTAGAGGTGCACGTAGAGGAAGAAGGGCTGCTCCCCCACCTCGCCGAGGAAGTGAGCGGCCTCGCTCGCGACGCGCTCCTCGTCGCGCTTGCTCGCGAGCTTCTCCCACGCGCGGAGCGGCGCCAGCTCGGCGCGCAGCACCGACCAGGGATCGTCGAGGGCGAAGCGCGCGCGGCCGGTCGAGAGCTCGAAGAGCTCGTCGAAGCCGCGGAGGAGCCCGCTGCCGTTCGCGAGCGAGCCCGAGACGAGGGCCGCGGTGCGATGCCCGCGAGAGCGCAGCGCTTCGGCCAAGGTGCCGTCGATGCCGCGCAGGCGCTCGTCCGGGCTCATGCGCAGGAGGCCGTGCTCGGAAGGCAGCTTCCCGGTGAAGAGCGAGGCGAGCGCGGGCCAGGTGCTCGGCGCGGCGGTGTAAGCGCGCGAGAAGCGCGTACCGCGTTCGGCGAGGGAATGGAGCCGCGGCATGAGCGCGGGGGAACTCGCCCGATCGGCGCGCAGGGCGTCGACGACGATCAGCAGGACCGAAGGGCGCGCGGCAGAGGTTCCACGAGAACTGTCCTGCACCGCGGAGCGCACGACCTCGCGCGGCGGCAGGATCGCGCTGAGCAGCAACAAGCCCACGAGCAACCCCGCGCAGAGTCCGGCGAGACGCGCGCCGAGCCGCGCCACGGCGCTCGCCGCGAGAACCGCGAGCGGGAGCGCGAGCAACACGAGCAACGCGGCTTCGAGCAAGCGCCCCGCGGTGAAGAACGACTCGCCCGAGAGCCGCGCGAAGCGCGACCACCAGACGAGCTCGAGCGCGAGGGCGATCCACGCGAACAGGAAGCCTGCACCGCGCCGCGCATCGTTGTCGGCTCGCGCGCCGCGGCGCGCGAGGAAGCCGCCGCAACACGCGGTGTACACGAGGCCACAGGCCGCGCCGATCAGCGCATACAGCAAAAGCGCGAGCGCGCTCGCGCGCAGCCATCCGCGCGCCTCCAAGCCGAGCGGTGAACGCCCCGGATGCCAGGTGGCATGCAGCAGGAGCTCCAGCGAGCCGACGAGGAAGCCGAGCGCGAGCAACGCCGCCGCCGGCGAAGCCGCCGCGCGCGACCAGGCGTCGCCGCGAGTGCGCTCCAGGGTCGCGTGACTCACGCCTTCCTCCGCCCGGAGACCCAGAGATGGAAGCCGAAGCGCCGCGCGAGCCGTTGCTTCAGCGCATGCGGTAGGAGTGTCAGCAGCGGCAGGCGCCTCGAGGGGAAGTAGCCCATCGCGCGCGGCAGATCGTGGACCGCGACCTCGACCTCGCTCGCTCCCGCGCGTTCGAAGAGAGCGCGCGCCTCAGCGCGCGTGTAGGCCCGCGCCACGGGTGAGCCGCCGAGCTCGGGGTTGTTCGTATGGCGTCGTGCCACTTCGTCGGCCGTTGCACGCAGGCGCTCGAGACCGATCCAACCGTGCAGCGCGTGGATCGTCCAGCGCCAGTGCAAGGAGCCCGCGTGATAGAGCATCACGCCGAAGCGACCGCCCGGTACGAGCACGCGTACGAGCTCGGCGGCCAGCGCCGCGGGATCGGGCGCGTGCATGAGCACGCCCCACGCGAGCACGTAGTCGAAGCTCCCGCTCGCGAACGGGAGCGAGCCGCCATCGCCTTCGACGACGAGAGCTTCCAGCCGGCGCAGCGAGAGACGTTCTCGCGTCCAGCGCGCGTGAGCGCTCGAAAGATCGAGAGCGCAGGTGGAGACGCCGGCGCGCGCGAGTGCCTCGCTGGCCCAGCCGGTGCCGCAGCCGAGGTCGAGCACGCGCCGCCCGCGCAGCTCCGCATACGGCACGAGCTTCGAGAGCAGCGGCAGCGTCTCGTGCGCCCACGGCGCGTGGTGCTCGAAGACCTTGCGATCGATGGTCGAGAAGCTCGCCTCGTCGGGGCTCTCGAGCCCGCGGCGATAGACGTGCGGGTGCCGCGTCCAGAAGCGGCGCACGTCGCGGAGGGAGCTCGGCTCGGTCATGGCGCAGAGTGTAGCGAACGCGGTGCGGGAGCGGCGCCGCGAGCCGCGAGGAGAGTTTTGCATCGCGTTTGCCCGCGGCCTACGGGAAGCGGCTAGCGTCCGCCCCATGAGCACGCCGATCGCTTGGCCCTGCATCGTCCGCGCCGCCGCGCTCGGCGCCTTCTTCGTCCTCGTCGCCTGCGAGACGAGCCGAGCTCCGCGCGAGGTTCCGCCCTCGGCTTCGCCCGCGCTGCGCTGCCCTCCTGGGCCCGGCCGCGTCTCCGTGAGCCAGTACATCCGGCGCATGTTCGAGGACCGGAACGGGGTGCTCTGGTTCGGGACGAACGGCGAGGGCGTCTGGCGCTTCGATGGGCAGCGTTTCCATCGCGTCGGCGCCGAAGCCGGCATCGAGGGTGCCTCGGTGCGCGGCATCACCGAGGATCGCGAAGGGAAGCTCTGGCTCGCGACCAGCGCCGGGCTCGCGGGCTTCGACGGCCAGCGTTGGAGCCTCTACACGACGGCGCTCGACGCGCCGAGCAACGACTTCTGGAGCCTCGCTCCCGCGCGAGATGGCGGACTGTGGGTCGGCGGACTTCGAGGGCTGTGGCGCTTCGACGGCGAGCGCTTCCGGTCGGTGGTGCTCCCCGAGCTGGCACGAGAAACGGAGCCGATCTTCGATCGCCGGCAAGTGTGGGCGCTCGCCGAGGATCACGACCGGAACCTCTGGGTCGGAACGGACGGCGGCGGTCTCGTGCGCACGGACGGCCGGAGCTCTCGGCTCTACACCGTGGCCGATGGGCTCCCGGCCGACACCGTCTCGTGCTTGCTCGTCGCGCGCGATGGGCGACTCTGGGTCGGAGGACGCTCCGGAGGCGTCGCGCGCTTCGATGGCGAGCGCTTCACGACGCTGCCTGAGTTCGACTCGTGGTCGACCATCGCGTGGACGCTCTTCGAAGATCGCGACGGCGTGATCTGGCTCGGCTCCGCCGGCGACGCCCTGCATCGCCTCACGGGCGAAGGGCTGCGCCGCTACGGCGCCGACGACGGCCTCCAGAACCGCCACGTGCAGAGCCTGATGCAAACGCGCGACGGGAACTTCTGGCTCGGAACCTCGGGTGGGCTCTACCGCCGCGAAAGCGAGCGCTTCGTCGAAGTCACGCGTCCCGCGGATACGCCACGAGTCGATAACGCACGCTCGAACGCCGAGGTCCGCTGATCGAGGACGCGCGCAAGGTGCCGCAGCGCCGGTCGGCGCCGTGCGGCAGCGCGAACGAGAGCTCCCGCAGCGCGACGCCGCTCTCCAGCGTCAGCGTCTCGCGGCAGACGATTCCGAGCTTCGTCGCGACGATCGTGCGCCGGAGCTCGAGGCCCGCGATCTCCGCGCCGTGCGCATCCACCGCGCGCCAGCGCAGCTCGAGGCGCCGACCGCTCGCCGAAGCCGCGCTGAGCACTGCGTCGCTCGCATGGATCCAGCCGGCGCGACACAGACGCACGCTGCGGAGGTAGCTCCGGAAGCGCACCCAACGCGCGAGCACGCCGCCGCGTACGCCTCGCGTTCCGGACGGCATACGGAGGAGATGCAGCGCGAAGCGCAGCTCGGAGAGATCCACGCGCGCCTTACGCGTGCCGCGCCAACGGAAGCCCGGTGGGTTCTCGCGCGTGTATTGCACCATCCGCGTCGGCGCACCTGCACGACCGAATGCGACGAGAACACCGCCGGCCTCCGCGCCGTGCAGCGAACCCGCACTCCCCCGCTCGAGCACGAAGAGAGCGTCGAGCTCAGGCGAGCGCCAGCGCGCGAGCTTCGCGGCAGCGTCCCGATCGCACGCACCTCGAAGTTCCCAGGCGCCTTCGCTCGCCGGAACCGGCGCTGGCATTCGCTGCTCCGCGAGCGCATCGAGCGCGCGCCACGTCGGCTCGTCGAACTCCGCGAGCAGCAGCGCATGCGCGGCGAAGAAGCTCGCGCACTGGAACGCCTCGCCGCGCTCGTGGCCCGCGTGCACCGCGCCGCTCGCCTCGAAGGACAACGCGTGACGCGCGAGGCGCGCGCGCGCGAGCCGCGCCAGCTCGGGATCGCCGCCGCGCAGTGCCGCCGGCACGAGCAGCAGGAGATCGAACGGCGCCGAGACGTCCTCCAGCGCACCCGGGAAGTACCAGGGCTTCGCCTCCGGGCGCGCGGCCTTCGCGCCATCCGCGAAGAGCAGCATGCCGAGCCAGCGCGCCGCGGCGAGCAGCGTCGCGCGCGGCAGCAGCTCCTCGTCGCCGAGCGCGCGCACGGCGAGCCACGCGAAACCGACGACGCGCGAGTGATAGAACGCCGAGGCCGAGCCGGTGCCACGCGGCTGATCGCTCTCGTCGTAGAAGATCCCGCCATCGGAGCGCACCGCGCGCAGCACCGCTTCCAGTCCGCGCAGCGCCGCGTCGCGGAGCGGTTCCTCGCGCAGCACGGCCGCCGCTTCGGCGAGCCCCCAGAGCGCCCACGCGCGCTGCGCAGGGATGCGCTTCGTCGCGGCGAGAGGTACCAGATAGCTTCGCGCGCAGCGCTGCAGCGCCGAGCGCACTTCGGAATCGTCGTTTCCGCGCGCGAGATGGGCGGCGAGGGCTGCCGCGATCGAAGCGGAGTCGATGGCGTGATTCGCGAGGTTTCGCGACTTGCTAGCGCCAGGACCGAAGACGAAGACCTCGGGCTGCTCGGGATGCGGGCGCAGAGAGCGCGCGAGCCGCAGCGCGAGCTCCCGCTCTTCCTCCGGCGCGAGAGCCGCAGCGCTGCGCAGGAGATAAGCGCTCTTCCCGAGATGCTCGGTGCGATGCACGGGACACCGAAGATGACCCGCACGCGTGCGGGTCTGCAAGAGCACACGGATCGCGCGCTCGATCGTCCGCTGCGCGAAGGAGTGGCTATCGCGCGCGGAGGCGACCGCCGACTCAGGCACCATGCGCGAGCTCTCCCGTGATGCGGCGCGCCAGCGCAACGAGATCGTGCTCCGCGGCGACCAGCGCGCGGCGCCGCGCGGCGCGCCGCGCGGCTTCCTCCGGCGGCAGCGCGAGCAAGCGCTCGATCGCGGTCGCGAGCTCCTCGGGCGTCGCGTGCGCAGAGATCCCCTCGGGGTCGACGTGAGCCACGTGCTCGGCCGCCCCGCTCTCCGCGAGCACGATCGCCGGAACGCCGCAGGCATGGGCCTCGAGCACGTTCTTGTCGAGGCTGCCGGTGCGCGAAGGTGCGAGCAGCAGAGCGGCGTTGCCGTAGAGCGTCGGCATCTCCGCCCACGTCGCCGCGCGCGGCGCGCGGACGAGCGCATCGCCACCGATCGCGGCTTCCAGCTTCGCCGCGAGCGCGCGATCGTCCTTCGTCAGCGGCGCGCCGACGAAGTGCAACCGTCG
The DNA here is from genome assembly GCA_016719295.1 of Planctomycetota bacterium. Taxonomy (GTDB): domain Bacteria; phylum Planctomycetota; class UBA1135; order UBA1135; family JADKAF01; genus JADKAF01. The sequence continues at coordinate 900,348 of JADKAF010000001.1, read as the reverse complement.
TGGCGCAAGACGTGTGCGCTCGCGCCAGATTCGGTAGCCGGCGAGCGCGAGCTCGGGCTCCTTCGTCGCGCTGAGCCGCGCGGCGAAGAGAATCGGCGCATCGTCGGCGGCGATGGCGGCAGGTCGTGAGGCGAAGGCCTGCAGGTCGATGCCGTGGCCGAAGGCACACAGGTTCGTCGCGAGCATGGGGAACGCACGCTCGCTCGGTGTGAACACGCGATCGCACGCGCGCAGCGCCTTCCCCAAGCCCTTGCCCACGCTGCCGTGCGCATACCAGAGGCCGATGCGCGCGGAGGCGCCGAGGCAGCGCCGCGCCCACAGCGCGTCGCGCGGCACCATGTGCGCGAGCACGGCGTCGCAGCCGCGGAGCTCGCGCCGCAGGAAGAGCGCCCACTGCGCGCGGCGCAGCAAGGAGGTCTGCTCGCTCCGATGTCCACCGGGGAACGCCACGCGCAGATCGAGCGCGGGCTCGCCTTCGAACGGTGTGCCTTCGCGCGAGATCACGCGCAAGCTCGGGACCTCGCGCTGGAGGGCGCGGACCCACGAGCGCGTGAACGCGAGCGTCGGGTGCGCGGGATCGACCGAGGCGGTGACGAACGCGAGCTTCACGCCTCGCCTCCGCGCCAGAGCTCGAGCAGGAGATCGCGATACGCGGCGAGCGAGTGTCGACGCTCGAGCGAGGCCAGCGCCGGAGCGACGAGGGAATGCAGCGCCGTGCCCGAGGCGGCGCGCTGCCACGTCGCCCGCACCGCGCGCGCGAAGTCGACGGGCTCGGGCGAGGCGAGAGAACCCACGCGTTCGCTCGCGATCCACTCGCGGCAGCGGCCGACATCCGTCGCGACGAGCGGAGCACCACAGGCGAGCGCTTCGGCCGCGACGCGCGGTCCGCCTTCGGCGCTCGAGGTCACGAGGAACGCGCGCGCGCGGCGATAGGCGGCGCGCAGCTCCTCCCGCGAGACGTTCTCACGCGCCTCGAGTGCGAAGCCGGGGATCGCCGCGCGGCTCAACGCGCGCGGGCAGCCCTTGCCGATCGCGTGGAGCACGAGCGGCGCTCCGCCGCGGCGCTCGGCGCCGAGCGCGCGCGCGACGCGCAGCAAGAGAGCGCGCCCCTTCTCGATGGTCCACGGCGCGACCCACAGCAGATCGATGTCGCGCGGCACCGCATCGTCGGGGGTGAAGTACTCGCGGTCCAAGTACACCGAGGGCACGCAGCGGATGCGCTCCGGCGGCACGCCGAGTTCCTGGAGCCTCCGCGCGGCGTAGCGCAGCTCGACCACGCGGAACGCAGTGGCGCGCCGCGCGAGGAAGCGCAAGCGCGCGGCGACGAGCTGCGCCTCCACGCGGCCGCGCCAACCGAAGCTCCGCGGCACGCCGGCCAAGTGATGCACCTCGGCGAGCCAACCGCGCAAGTTACGGCGCGCGCGCCAGATCGCGCGCGCCGCGAGATCGAGGCCATGGACGTGCTGCACGACGAGCGGGCGCTCGCCGCGGCGGAGCAACGCCTCGAGCGCCTGACGCGCACGAGCACCGCGCTGCCAGCGCCGACGGCCGAGCGGGAAGACCTGCACGTCGGGCTCGAGTTCGAAGCAGGTACCTTCGCCGGGCGCCACCGCGCGCAACGAGAACGAGTCTCCGCCGAGCTCGCGCAGACCGCGCAGCGTCTCGGCGAACGCACCCGCGCGATGCGGCACGAGCGCGCGATCGCCGCTCACGAAGAAGATGGTTGCGCGCTCCGAGCTCACGAGCTTCTTCCTTGCGCGAGGATCTCGCGATAGAGCGCTGCGTGCTCCTGCGCGGATCGGGCGGCAGCGAAGCGCAGGAGCGCAGAGGTCCGACCGGCTGCCGCGATCTCGCGCGCGCTCTCGCGGTCGCGGGCGACGCGCCGCAGCGCCTCGAGCAACGCCCGCGGATCCTCCGCCGGTACGAGGAAGCCCGTGCGCTCGTGCTCGACGGCCTCGCGCACGCCCCCGACGTCGGTGGCGACGACGAGGCGACCCGAGGCTTGCGCTTCGACCAGCGCGAGCGGCAGGCCTTCATTCACCGAGGTCCCGACGACGACGTCGCAGCGGCCGAAGTGCTCGCTCGGCTCGCGCGTCGGCGCGAGGAGCTGGCAGCGCTCGCCGAGCCCGAGGGCGGCGCTGCGCGCGAGCATCTCCTCCCGGAGCGGGCCATCGCCGAGCACGCGCGCTTCCACATCGATCCCGGCGCGGAGGAGCGCGTGGACGAGCTCGACGAACGCGAGCGGGCGCTTCACCGCGACGAGTCTCCCGACGAAGAGCAGGCGCAGCGTCTCGCTCGGGAAGAGCGGCGCACGAGCGGCGATCGAGAAGCGTTCGAGCTCGAGGCCCGGGTGGATCACCGTGCACTGCCGCGCCTCGACGATGCGCGCCGCGATCAAGTCCTCTCGCACGCGCCGCGACACCGCGATCGTCGCGGCGCAGCGACGCGAAGCGCGTCGCTCGATCGCGCGGTAGAGAGCAGCGCGCACGCAACCGAAGTAGCCGTGCAGCAGATGGCCGTGGAAGGTATGCACACAAGGGATGCCGAGGGAGCGCGCGGCCGCGCGCCCGTGCCAGCCGGCTTTCGCGGTATGCGTGTGCACGAGATCCGGACGCAGACGCGCGAGTGCTGCGCGCAGCGCGCCTCTCGCGCGGAGCTCGCCGCCGAGCCCCACCTCGCGCTGGAGCTCCGGGATGCGCACGAGTTCCGCTCCGCCCGCGCGCGCCTCCGCCTCGAGCTCGCCTTCGCGCTCGATCGGCGGACCGCAGAGGATCGTCGTCGCGAACCCGAGCTCGCAGAGCCGCGGCGTCAGCGCCTCGATCTGGCGCGCCGGTCCGCCGAGATTCATCCGCGTGATGATGCGCACGAGCTGCGGCATGGCCGGTAGGTTACGCGCCCCACTGCGCAGGAGAGGTGCCTGGAGCCGTTTCTGTGCCGTGGAGGGTGAGGAAGTGGGCGCAGGCGAGGGTGTGATAGAGGCGCGTGGCGTGATCGCGGCGACCGCGGTCGTGCTCGTCGATCCAGCGCGCGATCGGAGACCAGGCGAACAGGCACTCCAGCGTGGATCGATGCGGTGCGAGGAGAGCCGCGGCGCCGCCGGAGCGCCGGATCCACGTCGCGAGCGGTGTGCGGAACCCGCGCTTCTTCGCTCGTGCGACGCTGGCGGGTAGGCCGAGCGCGCGGGCCAAGGAGCGAAGCTCGCGCTTGCCGCGGCGCCACCACGGCCCCGCCTCGAGAGGTGCCGCCGCGATCACACGCCGATCGAGGAACGGAGCGCGCAGCTCCACGCCGGCCGCGTGGCAGGCGAGGTCGCCTTTCGCGAGCGGGCCGTTCGGGAGATAGAAGCGCCGATCGAAGCGCGCCGCGCTCGCCGCCGAGCCGCGAACGAGCGGCAGCTCCGCCTCCAGCGCGCGCTGCCGTTCGCACCACGCCGCATACACAGCGTCGTCGCGGAGCAGCGCGCGCAGCGTGCGCCCGCCGACCTTGCGGAGCAGCCCCGGGTAGCTCGCGCGGCGCTGCGCGAGCAAGCGCGCGAAGCGCGCGAGCCCGCGCGCGCCTTCGGGCGCGTCGCCTTCGTGCGCGAGGTCCCCGGCAACGCCGAGCGCGAGCGGTGCGCTCCACGCGCGATAGCGGTCGTAGCCGAAGAACCACTCGTCCGCGCCATCGCCGCCGAACGCGATCGCGGCCCCGCGCTCGCGAGCCGCGCGCGCGAGCAGGTGCAGCGACAGCAGCGAAGCGTCGCCGAGCGGCTCTCCGGCGAGCGTGGTCAGGCGCGGCAGCTCTTCGAGCACGCTCTCGTCGATCGCGACCTCCTGCAGCTCGAGCCCGAGCGCACGAGCCGTCGCGTGCGCCAGCTCGCGCTCGTCGCTGCCGTCTTCGAAACTCGCGGTGAGCGCGCAGCGCCAGCGTTCGCCGGCGTCGCGCGCGGCGGCGGCGACGAGCGCGGAGTCGATCCCGCCGGAGAGGAAGAGCGCGCGCTCGCGATCGGCGACGAGCTGGCTCCGCACCGCGCTCGCGAAGCTCTCGGCGAGCTGCTCCATCGCACCGCCGGGCTCCGCTTCGAATCGTGCGCTCACGCCGGCTGGATTCGCGGCATCGAAGACGAGGCGAGCGCCCGGCGGCACGCGCTCGATCGCCCAAAACGGCGTGGCCAAGCCCGGCACGTAGCCGTAGCTCAGCGCGTCGGCGAGCGAGACGAGGTCGAGCTCGCGAGAGACCTCGGGATGCGCGAGCAGCGCCGGCAGCGTCGAGGCGAACGCGACGCCGTCCGAGAGCCTGCTGAAGAAGAGCGGCTTCTGGCCCCACGGGTCGCGCTCCAGGATCAACCGATGGCGATCCGCGTCATGCGCGGCGAGCGCGTACATCCCGCACGTGCGCGGCGCGAGCGGCAGGTCCTCCGCAACGAGCGCCGCGAGCACCTCTTGATCGCTCTGCGTCGCGAAGCTCAGCCCGGCGCGCTCGAAGCGCGCGCGTTCGCGAGCGTGATCCCAGAGCTCGCCATTCGCGACGAGCGTCCAGCTCCCCCTCCGGAACGGCGGCAACGCTGCGGGCCGCGGATCCTGCAACGCGAGGCGCGCGATGGCACAGCCGAAGCCGCGCCCCGCGAGGACGCGCTCGCCGTCGCCTCCGCGCCAGCGCAGCGCGGCGAGCATCGGCTCGAGCTCACCCGGGAGAACCTCGTGCGCGCGATCGCGCCGCCAAACTCCGGCGATGCCGCACACGGCGTGCGCGCGCGGCCGCGCGCTAGACCAGCTCGCCGGCGCGCACGTGATCGAGGACCGCGGTGAGCTCGCGCACGACGCGCTCCTGATCCGCGGCGCTCACGTGCGGCCCGACGGGCAGCGACAGCACGCGGGCGGCCGCGCGCTCGGCGTGCGGCAGGTCGCCCTGCTTGTAGCCCAAGTACGCGAAGCACTCCTGCAGGTGCAGCGGCACGGGGTAATAGACCCCCGTGGCGATCCCCTTCTCGGCGAGCTTCTTCTGCACCTCGTCGCGCCGATCGACCTCGATCGTGAACTGATGCACGTTCCAGACCTCGTTGCACTCCCAGCGCGGGAGCTTGACGCGCGCGTCGAGGCCGGTGCCGCGCAGTAGCTCGAGATAGCGCTTCGCGTTCTGGCGGCGGCGCTCGTTCCAGGTCTCGAGCTGCCGCAGCTTCACGCGCAGGATCGCGGCCTGTAGCGCGTGCATGCGGAAGTTTCCGCCGACGTAGCGATGGTGGTAGCGCTGCGTCTCGCCGTGCGTGCGCAGCGCCTTGATGCGCGCGGCGTCGTCGGCTTCGCGGACGGCGATGTAGCCGCCTTCGCCCGCCGCACCCAGGTTCTTCGAAGGGAAGAACGAGTAGCCGCCGAAGCGGCCGACCGTGCCGCAGCTCCGCCCGTCGACCTTGGAGAGGATCGCTTGGGCGGCGTCCTCGATGAGGCAGAGGTCGTGGCGCGTGCACAACGCTTCCAGCGCCGTGAGCGGCGCGGGCTTGCCATAGAGATGCACCGGCATCACGACGCGCGTGCGTGCGCCGATGCGCTCCGCGACGCGCGCCGGATCGAGATTCCACGTCTCGGGATCGATGTCGACGAAGACCGGCTTCGCGCCGACGCGATGCACCGCTCCACCCGTGGCGAAGAAGGTGAACGGCGTGGTGATCACCTCGTCCCCGGGCTCGAGGTCGAGCGCCATCAGCGGCAGCAGCAGCGCGTCGGAGCCGTTCGAGACGGCGAAGCCGTGCGGCGTCCCGAGCATCGCGGCGAGCTCTTGCTCGAAGGCGTCGTGCTCGGGGCCGAGCACGTAGCGACCGGAGCGGAGGACTTGCAGCACCGCGCTCTCGATCTCGGTCGCGAGCGAGGCGTGGTCGGCAGCGGGGTCGGCGAGGGCGATCGGGTGAGAGCTCATCGAGGTTCGGCGGCGATCGGCTCCGTCGAGACGGCAGCGTCATCGGAGCCGCGGAAGGGCTGCAGAGGTTCGGGGACGTAGCGGCGGATCGTTCCGCGCGCGGGTTCGCTGAGGAGGACCTCGCCGTCGAAGCCTACGGCGAGGCGGGCGACGGAGCGCAGGAGCACGTCGCGCGCGGGCACGCCGTCGGCATCGACGCCCAGCGCGGCATCCAGCACGCCGGCGTCGCGCGTGGCCAGATCGCGAGTGAGGTCGACGCGCACGACCAAGAGGGGCTCGAAGCCGTCGACATCGCCGGCGCCGTGCGTCGCCAGGAGCAGGGCTCCGCCCGCGGCGACGCCGCCCGCGATGCGCCGCAGATGCGCCTGGGTCGCCGGGACGCCGTCGGGCTCGAGCGGCCCGCCGCCTGCGACGGTGTCGATGCGTCCGCTGCGCAGCTCGATGCGGCGCACGCGCATCGCATCGGAGCCGGAGCGGCCTTGGTCGAGCACGTATACGTTGCCCGCCGCGTCGAGGAAGACGCCGCGCGGAGTATCGAGCCGCGCGGAGACCGCCGGGCCCCCGTCGCCGGAGAGGCCGGCGACGCCGTCGCCGGCAATCACCTCGGCGGCGAAGGTGCCCGTCGCGGCTTTCACGATGCGGTGCTGCGCGGTATCGCAGATGTAGAGATCGCCAGCGGCATCGACCGCGATCGAGCTCGGGCGGCGCAGCCGGTCGAGCGGCGGCGGATACAGCTGCGGATCGAGGACCAGCGGAACGCTGTCCACGACGCCCGTCGTGAGATCGATGCGGCGAATGCGGTCGTTCAAGCGATCGGCGGCGTAGAGCGTAGCGAGGCCGTCGCGCGCGAGTGCGACCGGGTTCATTCCGGCGCTCGCCGCCGGGCCGCCGTCGCCGCTCGCGTCGAGCTCGCCCGAGCCCGCGATCAGCTCCACGGTGCCCTGCGCGCGATCGAGCTTCACGATGCGCCGCTCGTCCTCGATGGCGAACGCGAGATCGCGCTCGGACGCGAGCACTTCCGAAGGCGCCGCGAGCGGAGCGCGGAAGAGCGGCTCGCCCACGGCGGAAGGTCCCGCCGCGCCGAGCTGCGCGCGGACGATCCCATCGAGATCGCTCCACTCCGAGAGCCGCGCCGAGCTTCCCGCGCCATGCGCGACGAACGCGCCGCGCGTACCGCGCGCCGCGATCCCTCGCAACGCGAGCTCGAGGTCGGTTCCGCGCACGCGATCGGCGCTCGACGGTCCGCCGCCGAGGATCGTCGTGATGGTGCCGCTCGCGATGCGGCGCACGCGGAAGTTCCCGAGGTCGTGGAAGAGCACGCGCCCCACCGCATCGAGCGCGACCTCCCTGGGCGAATCGAGCTGCGCCGCGGTCGCCGCTCCGCCGTCGCCGGCGAAGCCAGCGGTGCCATCGCCGGCGATCGGGAAGGTGCGATTGGCGACGGCGACGTTGTCGCGGAACCACACGCGATGCGCCGCGGGCTCGCTGAAGTAGAGGCTGCCGAGCGCGTCGACCTCGACGTCGCCGACATCGCTCAGCACGACCGGCTGGCCATTGGGATCGCGCAGCACGAGCGAGACGATGCGCCCGCTCGCGGGATCGATACGGCGCAGGCGAGCGCCGCTGGCCACGTCGGCCACGATCACCGCGCCGGCATTCTCCACGGCGATCCCGCGCGGATCGAGCGCGGCTTGCAGTCGATCCACGTCGTCGGCGGTGGACGTCCCGCCCCCCGCGTAGGTCTCGACCCGTGGATCGGGTCCACGCGTTCCCCGCACGCGCCGCACGCGCAGATCCTCGAGGAACCACACCTCGCCGTCCGCGCCGATCGCCAGCGCGCGCGGATCGATGCGCGCCGCGAGGGCGGGGACGCCTTCGCCCGGATCGTTCCCGCCGCCGGCCACCGTGCTCGTGGCACCGCTCGCGAGATCGAAGCGCAGGATCCGCGGTCCCGCTCCGCCGCTCGGATCGACGAAGAGCAGCGTTCCGTCGGGATCGCGCGCGAGCGCTCCCGGCAGGGCCGGCGCCGGCCGGGACTCGCCCGCGGCGGTCGCGACGCGCGTGCCATCGAAAGCATGCGGGCCGCTCGCCGCGGAGACGATCGCGATCCCCGTGCGCGGATCGCGAGCGCGCAGGCGCACGCGCAGAGCGCTCGTCTGCGCGCCGACGCCGAGGTCGCGCGTCGCGTCCCACAGGAAGACGTGGGGCTCGCCGAGAGGCGAGGAGCTCTGGCCCTGCGGCGGCTCGGCTTCGCGCCCCGCGGCGAGAGTCCCCGTGCGCGAGGGATCGCTCCCGTCGACGGAGTAGAGGAGCTCGACATCGAGGAGATCCGAGCCATCGTCGCGCAGCCGATAGCTCAGCTCGACGACGTCGTACGCGGTGAGCGGATCGAGGCCGAAGTCGAGGATCTCGGCGGTGGTGTTGTCGACGTCGAAGGGCCCGAGCTCGGAAGGCTCGGAAGGCTGCGTATCGAATCCCTCCGCGCGCAACATCACGGTGGCTTCGCCCGGCACGTCGACGGCCGAGCTCCACGTGAAGCGGTAGGTCACCGGGCTGCCCAGCGGCCCCGCAGGCAGGCCGCGCAGATTCTCCGCGATGCCGTCGAGCAGCGCGAAGCTCGCGCCGTTCTGGCTCGCGCGCAGCTCGAGGTCGATGGGGTCCTGCTCGGCGTCCTCGAGCGCGACCTCGAGCTCGACCATGCTGTGCAAGGTGCTGCTGCCGTTCGCCGAGCGCACCGAGAGGAGCTGCACGCGCGGCGGAGCGCTGTTGTCGATGGCGAAGGTCGGCGTCTCGGCGGAGTTCGGACCGATCGGCAGTCCGTCGAAGAGCGGCGTGACGCGCACGCGCAAGTCGCCGCGGCGCTCATCGGGCAGATCGGTGGCGCTGTCCCAGAGCACTTCGTGCCAGGTACCCGCTTGCGTCGTAGCCAAGCCGTTGGTCGGCCCCGAGAGCGGATCCAGCGCCGGCTCGTACGGGAAGCTCGCGCCGCCGTCGAGGGACAGGCGCAGGCGCACGTCGACGAGCCGGCCGCGCGGATCGGAGAGCAGGAAGCGGATCGGGATCGAGGCGCGCAAGGCATCGCCGCTCGGCAGCGTCACCTCGCGCACGAGCGGTTTCCCCTGCTCGCCGCCGCCCCCGCCGCCTCCGCCGCTTCCTCCGCCGCTGCTGCTGCTCGAGCCGAGGAGCACCGCGACGACGCCGCCGCCGCACGACGCGAGGCAGCCGAGCGCGCACGCCAGCAACGCCGCGACGAACGAGCGAGGCGCGCTCACGAGCGCCCTCCACGGCGGAGGGCGTGGGATCCGGTGCGCAGCGCCTTCGCGGTGCTCGCGAGGACGCGCACGAGCGCTTCGCCGCTCTCGATCGGCACCTGGAACTCGAAGCGATACGCGACACCGCCGCCCGGGAGCTCGTCGCGCCGCCGCGAGAGGCCGACGCGCCCCCACTGGCCCAGCGTCGCACCGTTCACCAGGAGCTCGACGCGCTCGAGCTCCTCGTCGCTCTCGACGGTGAAGTTGAGCAGCGCGGACTCGGCGCGGTGGTCGAAGCTCCCGGTCTCGAAGCGGAAGCGCACGTCGCTCGGCGCGAGCACCGGAACCTTCCAGCGCGAGACCAGCGTGCGCACGAGCTGGTCCTCGGCCGTGCTCTTCGCGGTCGCGCTCCAGTCCTCGGCATCGCCCTCGAGCAGGAACGGCGGGACGACGATGCACCACGGCGTGAAGCCGCGCTCGAGGAAGTTCATGCGCAGCTCCGGGAGCTCCACCTGCTGGAGCTGCGGTCGCTGCAAGTTCCCATCCGCGGCCATCACGTCCGTGCCGACGACGAACGCGCCGGAGTAGCTGCGGTCGTTGAAGAAGAACCCCGGCACGCCGAGCCCGAGCCAGGAGATCCCGCCTGGCACGGCGTTCCAGTTCGGTCCCTGATCCACGATCTCGCCGGCGTCCAGCCAGACGAAGATCACGCGATCGAAGCCGCGCGAAGCGGCGAGACGGCGCAGCAGGGTCCCCTCGTCGATCCGCTCGCTCTGCGCGCGCTCGCGGACGCGGTGGGCCTCGATCCAGTCGAGGTCGGCGAAGGTGCCGTACCACTGGAGGAGCCCGGCCAAGCGCTGCCAGAAAGCCGTGAGCGAGCGCTCCATCTCGACGCTTTTCGCGGAGAAGACGAGCAGCGTCTTGTAGGGCGCCGGAGGCAACGCCCGGAGAGCGTCGGTCGAGGGCGGTCCGGAGCGACACGCGGAGAGGCCGCAGGCCGCGGCGAGCCCGGAGAGCAGGGCCGCTCGGAGACCTGCGCGCTGCGCCGCGGCGCGCGTTGCTCGACTTCGCTCGTGCTCGATCACCTGTACCGGTGCGCTGGAGGGAAGCGCGAGCCGCAAGGAGGGCCCGCGGTGTTCACCGCCCGTCCACCAACCCGGGGCCGAGTCTACTCGAAGCCCGATCTCCGCCGCGAGCGGCGCTCAGAACATATCCAGGCTGTACAAGAAGATGTGGTACACGGCGAGGAGCGAGTACACCCAGATCGCGATCTGCAGGCCGAGGCGCGCGTACGAGAAGTTCTTGCACACGCAGAGCATGCAGAGCGCGAAGCCGATCACCAGGTTCTTCACCAGGACGAAGGTGCCCATGCCCTGGTCCAGCAGCAGCTGTACGATCGGATTGGCTTCGAGGCCGCCGCGCTGGAGATAGACCAGCGTGAAGAACGAGTCGAAGATATTGAGGCCGACCACGAGGAGCACGAGCATCAGGATGCCCGGCCCGTAGAGGTCGACGAACGCGCCCTCGCGCTCGCCTTCGCGCCGTATGGCGTGGCGTCGGCCGCCGAAGAAGGTGTAGCGCGAGAACATCGGCGTCGGGCGCTTGCGCCGATCCGGGCCGTCGCGCCGCGGAGCATCTCCGCTCCCCCCCGAGGGCGCGGCGGGCCCTTCGTGGGCCGAGGCCTGGGTCCGCGGCATCGCCGGCGCAGCGGAGGCTGTCGCGGCGGCAAGCGCGGAGAGGCGCTGTTCTTCGGTCTCGAGCAAGGGCGGCGTTCCTCGCGCAGGATCTCGTCTCCGCGAGTATCGCGCGCGGCCCGGAGCGCGCCGAGGGAACAGTTTTCCTGGGCTACCCGCCGGAGGGGTCGCACGAGGCGCGCGTCCCCCCCCTCGGGTCAGGCTTCCTCGCGAGTCCGCGCCCCGGAGCGCGCTACCCGAGCTCGGGCAGCTCCGAGCGGAGCGAGCCCGGGTCCTTGGTGAGTTCCCCCAGCACCGTCGTCGCGTAGCAGCCCGGCGCCAGCGTGAACCAGAAGCGCAGCCCGGCGGGATCGACCTCCACGCGCGGATCCCCCAGCGCGAAGCGCAGAGGCCGGCGCTCGCCGCTCGGCGCGAGCTTGCCCGCCGCCGCGAGCGCGGCGTCGTCGAGGCCCTCCTCGGCGAACACCTCCGCCTCGAGCGCGCCCGGCTCGCCCTGCGCGCGCAAGAGCGCGGTCCCGAAGAGCGGACCCGAGGGGCTGATCTCGAAGGCGCGCGCACGCGGCGCCTCCGCGAGCTCGTCCTCCACGAGGAAGCAGGCGCCATTGCGATGGAGGTAGGCGACGTCGCCGAGGCTCACGGTCCCGCAGGTGGCGAGGCGCCGGGAGAGCACGCTCTGGAACAGCGCCGCTTGCCACGCGGAGACGAAGAAGCGCAGCAGGGAGAGGTCGAGCCGACGGATCGCGCGCTCCGGTTCCAGGCCGGCGGCGAGCCCCTCGATCAGCGGGCGCTCTTCGCGCAGGGCTCGCGGCAGATCCGCCAGCGCCTCGGCGTGGGCTCCGCCCGCGCAGAGCTCGCGCGCGCGGCTCGTCGCGGCATCGTCGCCCCTCGCCGGCGTCTCGAGCCAGAGCCGCGTGAACGTCGCGGCCTCGCCGCAGAGCAGCGCTCGCCCGAGCCGATGCCCGTGCGCGGAGCGTCCGAAGCGCTGCGCGCCGAAGGCATTCGGCACGCCGCATTCGGCGAGCCGCGCGAGGATGCGCCGCGCGCGCTCGAGCTCGTGCGCATCGGCGCCGCGCAGAAGGATCTCGAAGCGATTGCCGCGCAGGTGCCCGGGCTTGAGCTTGTTGCCGTGGCGCTCGATCGCGAGCACGCGCAGACCGCGCGCATCGAGACCCTCGACGCGCGCGGGATCGACATGCTCGATCGAGAGGCGCTGACGGGTCACCGCGCGCGCATCCTTCAGCCCCGCATATCCGAAGTCGCGTTCCGGTCGGCCCAGCTCGCGAGCGAGCACGCGGATGGCATCGCGCGTCGTGAGCCCGCGCTTCTCGATCGTGAGGTAGAGATGCGTTCCTGCGCCGCTCGCGGCGTAGGCCGGGATCTCCTCCACTGCGAAGTCCTCCGGCTCGACCTTCAGCGCTCCGCGCAGCGGCGGCTCATCCGCGGTGAGGAAGCCCGGATGCGGGAACGGCTCGGCGTGGTTCATGTGGCGGAGTGCTCGTCGCGAAGCAGGGCGGCGTAGTGATGTTCCAGACTCTCCTCGAGCCGCGCGAGCGCGAAGTGCTCGGCCGCGCGCGCGCGGCCGGAGCGAACCCGCTCGGCGCAGCGCGGGTCCGCGTCGGCGAGCTCGCGCAGCGCTGCGCACCAAGCGGCCCCATCGAGCATCGCCACGAAGCGCGCGCTCGCGCCGAGCACCTCGCGCAGCACGGGCAGATCGTGCGCGATCACCGGCGTCCCGGCTTGCAGGGCCTCCAGCGCCACGAGGCCGAAGCCCTCCCACAGCGAAGGCACGGCGAGCGCGTCGGCGCTGCGCAGGCAGAGCTCGGGCTCCGGGCTCGGACCGACCATGCGGATCCGCGCGCGCCACGGATGATCGGCGAGCTCCGCCTCCAGCGCGCGCTGCTCGCGTGCGGAGCTCGCGGCGCCGGCGAAGACGAGGATCCACTCCGCAGCAGGCGGTTGCGATCGCAGCGCGCGGAGGAGCGCACGCTGCCCCTTCTGCGGCGCGAGGCGCGCCAGCACGAGTGCCACGCGCTCGCGAGCTCCGACGCTCCAGGCCGCGCGCCGCGGCGCGCGCTCGCGCTGCCAACGCGCTTCGTCCTCCGTTCGCGTGGAGGCGAGGCCGTACGGCACGACGCTCACGAGCTCGCGCGGCTCGCCGCAGCGCTCGATCAGGAACTCCCGCACGCAGGTGGTAGGCACGAGGAGCGGCGTGCGCCCGGCGAGCGCGCGTCGGTAGATCCAGCGCACGCTCGCGCGCTGCAGCGCGCGCTCCACGTTGTGCTGAGCCCGCAGGTGCGGCAGCGCTCCGCGCAGCGCGCGAACGGCGGTGAAGTCGCCTTGCAGCAGATGCGAGTGCACGAGATCGATCCTCCGCTCGCGCGCGAGGCGCCGGAGGCGCCGCGCCGCCGCGGGCAGCCCGTGCAGGTGCGGCGCCTCCAACGCGTGAACGCGAACGCCGCAGGCTTCGAAGGCCGCGCGCAGCTCACCCGCACCCTTCAGATAAGCGATCTCGAACGGCGTGCGACCTTCGGCGGCACGCGCACGCGCGAGCGAAAGCAGGAGGCGCTCGACGCCGCCCACGCCGAGGGCGGTGATCACGTGCAGCAGCTTCATCGCCGCTCCGCGGCGTGCCGCGAGGCGAGCTCGCGATAGAGAGAGACGAGCGCTTCGACCTGCGTCGCCAACGCGAACGACGCCTCGACGCGAGCGCGACCGAGCGCGCCGAGCTCCTCGCGCGCCGCGCTCGCCGCCCCCCACGCGGCGAGAGCGCTGGCCCAGGTGCGGACCTCGCGCGTCGCGAGCAGCAGCGGGACCCCGGCGCGCTCGGCGGCCCGCCGCTCCGCTTCCGACCAGAGCTCGGGCAAGCCACCCACCGCGCTCGCGAGGAGCGGCCTCGCGCGCGCGAGCACCTCGAGCGCGACGTAGGGAAAGCCCTCGGAATGCGAAGGCAGCAGCGCGAGATCGCAGGCATCGACCCACGGCGCGAGCTCGCGCACCGCGCCGACGAAGCGCACGCGCGCGCCGAGGCCGAGCCGAGCGGCGAGCGCGCGCAGCGCTCCTTCGCGCGGCCCCGCGCCGACGAGAGCCAGCGTCCAGCTCCCCGCGACGTCCTCCGCGAGCGCGCGCAATGCGAGCTCCTGGCCTTTCTCGCGCATCAAGATCCCGGCGACGAGCAGCAGCAGGCCCTGGCGTGGCAAGCCGAGCTGCGCTCGTGCGTGCTCGCGCGAGCGCAGCTCGGCGAGCGCCGGCGTGCGCACGCCGTGGCGCAGCACGCGCACGCGCTCCGGCGCGAAGCCGAGCGAACGCGCCGCCCGCGCTTCGTCTTCGCTCACGGCGAGCAAGAGCTCGGTGCGCGGAGCGAGCGCGCGCTCGACCTTCTCGATCAGCGCGCGGCGGAGCGCGCCGAACTCCGCGGCCTTGCGGAAGGCGAAGCCGTGCGGCATGTGGAGGCGCGTGGCGCTGCCCGGGAGCGCCACGCGCCGCGCCAGCAGCCCCGCCTTCGCGCCATGCGAATGAACCAGAGCGCGCGGGTGCGCCGCTACCCAGGAGGCGAGCTCGCGCCGCGCGCGACGATCTTCGCGCCACGCGACACCGCGCGAGAGCGCGAGGCTTCGTACGGGGACGCCCTGCGCCGCGAGCGCTTCGGCGCAGCGCTCCGCGTCCGCGTCGCGCCGCGTCGAGAGCCAGGCTTCGACGGCGATCCCGCGCGAGCGCAGCTCCGGCAGCACGAGATCGATATGCGTGCGCACGCCGCCGACGTAGCACTCGCAGAGATGGAGCACCTCCGGCACCATCGCTTCAGCGTGCACCGCTCCCCCACAGCACGGCTCCCGGAGTCAGGAGCAGGATCGTGAGGTCCATCCAGAACCCGTGCGCGCGGACGTAGCACAGGTCGTAGTCGATCTCCTCGTGGATCGGTCGATGGCGCGCCGGCGAGACCTGCCAGAGACCGGTCAAGCCCGGCTTCACGCGCAAGCGCTCGGCCAGCGCCTCGTCGTAGCGCGCCGCGACCTCCCAGAGCTCGGGCCGCGGACCGACGAGCGACATCTCTCCGCGAACGACGTTCCAGAGCTGAGGCAGCTCGTCCAAGCTGAAGCGCCGCAGCCAGCGACCGAGCGCGGTCACGCGCGGATCGCGCGCGGGCTTCCTCGCGCCGCCGCCCGGCGCGGCGTCCGCGTGCATCGTCCGTAGCTTCCAGAGCAAGAAGGGGCGCCCGCCTTCGCCGGCGCGGCGCTGCGCGACGAAAGCACCGCCGGGCGAAGAGGCGCGGACGAGCAGCGCGAGCAGCGCCAGGAGCGGCAGCGCGAGCAAGAGCATCGGCAGCGCGAGCGCCAGATCGAAGCCGCGCTTCAGCGCGCGCGCCAGCGACGACTCCTCCGCGCTGGCGATCGGGGTCAGCCACTCGCCGAAGGCCGCGTGCGTCGAGCGATAGCCCGGCACGCGCTCCAGCGCGAACGCGATCTCGCACCGACCGCCACTCGCCTCGCGGGCCACGCGCGCGAGCTCCGCGAGCGCCGCGTCGTGGCGCGGATCGCCGGCGATCCAGAGCCGGCGCAGACCTTCGCGCGTCACGATCGCGGCGAGCTCCCGCGGTCCGCCGAGGCGTCGCGGGCCGCCTTCGGGATCGGCGTTGGGCGTGATGCAGCCGCAGAGACGCTCGCCCACGACCGGAGCGCGCAGCAGCCGCCGGCGCAGCCGCCGCACCTCTTCCTCCGTCCCGACGATCGCCGCGGGGAGATCTCCGAGCCCGCGGTGGAACGCGCTGCGCAGCAGCGCGAAGAGCGCTCGACGCGAGAGCACGCTGAGCGGCCACAGCAGCAGATAAGCGAGGCTCCAGGCGACGCGCGAGACGCCGTCGCTCGCGCACGCGGCGGCGACCCGATCGCGGAGCTCGGCGAGCCGCGGCAGCGCCTCCGCGGCGCTCAGGGCCGCCGGCTCGCGCAGGATCCAAAGCAGCGCCGAAGTCATCGCCCAGCCCACCGAGGTCGCGATCAAGGCCCCGCGCAGCGAGGCGATGTCGAGGAGCTGCTTCGCGCGCGCGTACGAGCCGAGCAACGCCGAGAGCGCGAGGTGCAGCGCGAGCGCCAGCGCGAGCCAGAACGGCGGCGGAGCCGCGCTCGCCAGACCCTGTGGGGTCGCCCCCGCATGCAGCGCGAACGCGAGGCCGAAAGCGACGAGCAGCGTCGCGGCATCCGCCGCGAGCTCGAGCGCGAGCCAGCGGCTGCGGAAGCTCGGCAGCGCGAATCCTCTGCTCAGGAAGCGAGCGAGCATGGCTCACGCACGGGCTGCAGCGCCGTCAGGTGCTGCGCCGGGCTCCTTCGCACAGGCTGGGGCATCGTTCCTCGTTTCGCCGCTCAGTCCTCGTCCTCGCGCAAGCGCGCGAGCACGGAGAGATCTTCCAGCGTGGTGGTATCCCCCACCGTCTGCTGTCCCGCGGCGATGTCGCGAAGCAAGCGCCGCATGATCTTGCCGGAGCGCGTCTTCGGCAGCGCCTCGGCGAAGCGGATCTCGGCGGGGCGCGCGAAGGCTCCGATCTCCTTCGCGACGTGGGCCTTCAGCGCCTCGCGCATGGAGTCGAGCTTCGGCTCCTTGCTGTGCAGCGTGACGAACGCGGTGATCGCCTGACCGGTGAGCGCGTCGGGCCGACCGACGACGGCGGCCTCGGCGACGGCCTCGTGCGAGACGAGCGCGCTCTCGATCTCCATCGTCGAGAGGCGATGGCCCGAGACGTTCATCACGTCGTCGACGCGCCCCAAGATCCAGAAGTAGCCGTCCTTGTCGCGGCGCGCTCCGTCGCCGGTGAAGTACATCGTGGGGAAGCGGCCGAAGTAGGTCTCGCGGTAGCGCTGATCGTCGTTGTAGACCGTGCGCAGCATGCCCGGCCACGGGCGCTTGATGACGAGCAGCCCGCCGTGATCCGCAGCGCAGGCCTCGCCCTTCTCGTTCACCACCTCCGGCTCGATGCCGAAGAAGGGCTTCGTCGCGGAGCCCGGCTTCGTCGCCGTGACGCCCGGCAGCGGCGAGATCAGGATCCCGCCGGTCTCGGTCTGCCACCAGGTGTCGACGATCGGGCAGCGCTCCTTCCCGATGAGGCGGTGGTACCACATCCACGCTTCGGGATTGATGGGCTCGCCCACGGTGCCGAGCAGGCGCAGCGAGGAGAGATCGAAGCGCAGCGGATGCTCGTCGCCCCACTTCACGAAGGTGCGGATCGCGGTGGGCGCCGTGTAGAAGACCGTCACGCGATGGCGCCCGATCATCTCCCAGAAGCGCCCCGGGTGCGGTGTGTTCGGCGTGCCTTCGTAGAGCAGCACGGTGGCGCCGCACTGCAACGGGCCGTAGACGATATAGGAGTGGCCGGTGATCCAGCCGCAGTCCGCGGTGCACCAGTAGACGTCCTCGTCCTTCAAGTCGAAGACGTAGCGCGAGGTCATCTGCGTGTAGAGCAGATAGCCCGCGGTCGTGTGCACGATGCCCTTCGGCTTGCCCGTGGTGCCGGAGGTGTAGAGCGTGAAGAGCAGATGCTCGCTGTCGACGGCCGTCGCCGGTCGCACGGGCAGCGCGCGTTCGACGACCTCCTGCCACCAGTGGTCGCGGCCCGCGACCCAGCTCACCGGGTTTCCGCAGCGCCGCACGACGAGCACGTTCTGCACGCAAGGCGCCTGCTCGCACGCGGCATCGACCGCCGGCTTCAGCGGCAGCGCGGCGCCGCGGCGGAAGCCGCCGTCCGCGGTGATCACCAGCTTGGCCTGCGCATCGAGGATGCGATCGCGCAGCGCTTCCGCCGAGAAGCCGCCGAACACCACGGTGTGCGCGGCGCCGAGGCGCGCGCACGCGAGCATCGCCACGACGATCTCGGGGATCATCGGCATGTAGATCGCGACGCGATCGCCCTTCTCCACCCCGAGCGCCGCGAGCGCGTTCGCCGCCTTGCAGACCTCGCGATGGAGCTGCAGATAGGTGTAGGTGCGGATCTCTCCTGGCTCGCCTTCCCAGATCAGCGCGGCCTTGTTGCGACGCGGTCCGGAGAGGTGCTTGTCGAGGCAGTTCGCCGAGGCATTGAGCTGTCCGCCGAGGAACCAGCGCGCGTGCGGCGGCCGCCAGTCGAGGACCTGCTCGAAGGGCTTCGACCAGAGCAGGTCCGCGCGCGCACGCTCGCTCCAGAAACTCTCCGGATCCTCGAGCGAGCGGCGGTAGAGCTCGTCGTAGGCCGCGCCACCGCTCAGGTGCGCGGCGGCGGTGAACGCCGCGCTGGGCTCGAAGCGGCGCTCTTCCTTCAGCAGGGACTCGATCGTCGTCATGGGCGAAGTGCGGGAGAGAGGGTCGGGTTGGGCGGCGGTCGGTGCGCGGTCGAGAGCGGGCTCAATCGGCGTCTGGGGAGAAGTCGAGCTCGAAGGCGTTGCCCGCTCGATCCGAGAGACGGAGAACGCCGCGGCGCGGCGCATTCGCGGCCTCCAAGCGCGCGCGAGCCTTGCGGCCGTCGATCGCGAAGCGCACGACGGCGCCGGCCCCAGAGCCCTCGCTCCACGTCGCCTCGCGGAGCTCCTCGCTGGCCTCGAGCGCGAGCTCGAGCGCGCCGTCCGCGGCCTTGGTGCGCTCGACCGCGCCGAGCGCGGGCGGGACGCGATCGTAGACGACGCGCAGCGAGGCCTCGCGCCAGCGCTGCGTTCGATCGCGCACGCCGAGCGTGAGGATTCGCTCGCCGTCCTCGCCGGACGGCCAATCCCACGCGAAGCTGCGATCCTCGCGCGCGAAGATCTCGCCCGCGGGATCGCGCTCGTCGATCTCGAGGGGATTCGGCAGCTCGAGGGCTCGTCCATCCAGCCGGAGATCCACGGGGAAGCGCTCGAGGAGCGCGACGCCGAGCACCGCAGGCGGACGGCGCTGCGCCGGATCGGGCAGCGGATTCACGTGCGAGTCGGGCGGCGTATCGAACATGATCGCCGGCGAGGCGTTGTCGCGCATCAGCTCGATCTGCGCGAGGTCGAGGATGCGCGCCGAGAGCTCCTGGAGCGCTTCGCCCTTCGCGAGCTTGCAGTCGGGTCGATCCTCCGCGCGGTAGAGCGCGAAGCGCACCAAGCTCCGCCCGAAGCTCGCTTCGCGCGCGCCGAGCGAGCGCAGGTCGAGCGCCACCTGCACGACCTCACCCCCGCGCGCGGCGAAGACACCGTCGGAGTAACCATCCAGGCGCTCGCTGGCCCCGGAGAGGACCAGCATCTCGACTCGATAGTCCCCCGCAGGTGCGTCCACTCGCACGCGGACGGACTCCGTGGGGAACACCGAGACCCGGCGGCGCAGGATCGCATCGGCCTCTGCATCGATCGCGCGCAGGACCTCCCATTCGAAGCGCGGCACCGCGAGCTCGCCGACGCACGCGGTCTCGATCGCGAGTCGTGCCGGCTTCGGGGCCCCGGCGAGCTCCCTGCGGCGCAGCGGCTCCAGCTTCGGGAGCGGCGGCAGCGCGGGATCGACGACGAAGCGGAAGCTGCGCTCGATCCGCCGCCCCAGCCGATCCTCGATCGACACCGGAATCTGCGTGAGCAGCGCGCCATCGGCGCCCCGCGGCCATGGCAACGCGAAGCCGCGCACGAGGCGCCCCTGGTTCGAGAGGCGCTGCTTGCCGACGTAGGAGCACCCGCTGTCCACCGACTCGCTGTCCTCGAAGGGCGTCTCGAGCTCGCGACCGGCCACGACCAGCTGGCGCGGGAATCGACAGAGCGCGCCCAGCTCGAGCAACGGCTCGCCTTGCGCGGGGAATGCGAGCTTGGCTCCGTCGCCGAGCGCCGCATCCAGGACCGGCAGCGAATCGTCGCGGTAGATCAGCACGCGGTAGGTCTCGACCTTCGCGCTGGCGGCGAGCGCGGCGCGCGGCCCGCTCGTCTGCGGCACGACCGCGTCCGGGAGCGCCGCGCGCGGCCAGAAGCGCAGCTCGCACCACGTCGTCGCGCGGCAGCGCAGCTCGTCCTTGTCGGGATCCGCGAGCGGGATCTCGAAGTGCACGAGGCCGCCCTCGCGCGGCACGCCGATCAGCTGGCGCCGCGTGCTGGCGGCGCCGAGCAGCGGGATCACGCCGTTCGCGTGCACGAGCTCGGCGATGCGGGCTTCCCCCGGCTCCATCCGCAAGCTGAGGAGCGCTCTCGCCCCGGAAGCGACGAGGCGATGCTGCAGACGCGGCGTGCCCTCTTCGTCCTGCCCTTCGAAGAGCCAGCGCGACGGGTCGCCGTCGCGCACCCAGCCCTCGAGGCGGCCGCTCGGACCGGGACGCACATCGTCGCGCAAGTACGGGACTCGCGATCCGACTTCCGCGAGCTGCTGCCCGATCTCCACGGCGTCCTCGCGCCCGAGGCGATCGATCGCGCGCACGGCAACGCTGGGCGCGAAGCTCTCTCCGCGGCGCGGCCAGGGCACGAGCACGAAGCGCTCGTTCGCGTCCTGGCCCGCTCCCGGCTCGGGGAAGGCGCCCCAAGCCGTGCTGGGCACGGCGCTTCCCTCGACCTCGAGGCGGTCGAGGAACGGCGTCCGGATGCGCAGGGGCAGCACGGGCTCCAAGCCCGCGGGTCCCGCGACGAGCCGAGCGCCCTCGAGCAGCTCACCGACGAGCTCGATCTTCGGCTTCTGCGTCACCACGAAGATCTCGGCTTCTCGGCGCTGCTGCGCCGCAGAGGCGAGCGCGCGCCAGCGCGCTCGGCGATCCACGGCGCTCAGCGTCGGCTCGAAGAGCGCTTCCAAGCTGCCGTAAGCTTCCGGTGCGAACGCGCCGATCTCGACGCGCAGCGGGCGCGGACCGCCGACCTTGGTCCAGGAGCCGTCGGTCGAAGGCACCCGCAAGCTCCAGCCCTTGCCGCGGGAAACCTCGACGAGACCGACCCAGCTCGGCTCGACCTCGGCCCCTGCGCGATCGGCGGGGAACGCGAGCGCGGCGAGCACCGTGCTCGCGCCTCCGCCGCGCAGCTCGATCGCGAGCTCGAGCTCCTTCTTCTCCAGAACGGCCGTAGGCAGCCCGTCCGCCGCCTTCCAATGCGAGCGGCGCGGCTCGCCCGCCCAGTCGGCGAGGACGAGCTCGAGGGGCTGAGCCGGGGCCGCGCTCGGAGCCGGCATCGAGGGCGGCTGCGGCTCGTCCGAGCACCCGGTCAGAGCCAAAGCGAGGAGCGCTGGCAGCGCGCCTCGCGAGAGCGTCTCGAATCGGCGGAGCCGGACGGCGGATCGCAGGAGCTTCATGGCGTGGATTGTAGGCAGCGGCCGCCCTGGTTCCGAGAGGCTGGCGCGAGGGGAGGGCGAGTCACCGGGCTCCGAGCGCGCGCCAGCGCGCGAGGCGCCGCAGGAGCCGCGAGGGGTGGAGGAGCTCGCGCGCGAGGCGATCCGCTCGGCCGTAGAACCGTCGATAGGCGCGCCGGATCTCCGCATCGATCTCCTCCGCCGCCAGCAGCCCGTTGCCCCGCGGCGCGTGGCGCGCGTCGCGGGCGAGCAGCGGATCGCTGGCCGCCAAGGCTGCGGCGAGGGCGGTCCCCGGATACGGCGTCGCGGCGCAGAACTGAGCGCTGCCGAGATCGAGCGAGCGCGCGAGCTCGGCCGTGGCCCGCATCTCCTCGCGCGTCTCGCGCGGGAATCCGAGCTGGAAGAAACCGCGCGTCGCGATGCCGTGCGCGCGGCACCAGCGCAGCGCTCGGCGCGCGAGCTCCGGATCGGGAAGCTTGTCGCCGCAGAAGGCCTTCTGCAGACGCCTCGTCGCGGTCTCGATCCCGAAGGAGATGTGCTCGCAGCCCGCGCGCGCCATCCACGCGACGCGCTCCTCGTCGAGCACCTTGGGCGCGGTCTCGCACTGCCAGCGCAGCGGCCAACGCCGCTCCGCGAGCGCGCGGCAGAGCGCGAGAGTGCGCTCGCGCTGCGCGCCGAAGAGCGGGTCGCGGAACACGACGCGCGGGATGCCGAGCTCCACGATCTGCTCGAGCTCCCGCAGCACGTGGTCCAGCGCGCGAGGCCGCAGCGGCTTGCCTTCCAGCGCGACGTAGGCGCAGAACGCGCAGTCGATCGGACAGCCGCGGGTCAGCGCGGTCGTCGCCACGGCACCGGCGACATCGGGGATGCCGTAGCGCTCGTTCCGCAGCAGATCGCGCGCGGGGAGCGGCAACGTCGACAGCTCCTTCCACGGCGCGAGCTCGGCGCCGCTCTCGAGCTCGCCGCGCGCGTCGAGGCGCGCGCAGCCCGCGGGCGGTGGCGCGCTCGAGGGCAGGCGCTCCCCGCCCGCGTCGAGCCATGCGCAGAGCGCGACCTCCTCTTCGTCGACCAGCAGGAGCGCGCGCGGTGCGGCGCGCGCGAGCTCCAACGCCCGCGTGCGCGCGATCCCGCCCCAGAGAACCAGCGGCGCGCCGGAGGCGACCTCGAGAGCTCGCGTGAGCTCGCGCTCGGCCTCGACCCACGCGATCTGCGCGATCACCGCGTCCCAAGGTCGCCCCTGCTCATCGCGCGCCGAGGCGGGCCCTTCGACCGACTCGTCCCAGAGGCGCAGCTCGCGGCCGCGCTCGCGCGCGAGCGCGGCGAGCAGGGCCGCTCGCGTGGGCGGATAGCGCAGCGCGGGATCCACCTCCATGCCGAAGCCGCCCATCAAGTCGCGCGCGACGGCTTGGCCAGCACGCGCGCACGGAACGAGCAGCAGCAGCATCGGAGCCGGATCAGTCGCGGCGCAGCTCGGCGCCGCGCGCGTCGAGTGCGCGCGCCAGCCGCTCGAGGAAGCGCGCGACGTCCTTCTCGCCGAGCGTGCGCTCGAGCGAGAGCAGCTCGACGTGGAACGCGAGGGAGCGACGACCTTCGCCGACGCTCGCGCCTTCGTAGACATCGAAGGGCTCGATCGCGCCGACCTGCGCAGGGTCCACTTCGCGGATCAGCGCCGCCAGCGCTGCGGCGCTCATCGAGCGCGGCGCGGCGACGGCGACGTCGAGCCGCGTCGAGGGGAAGCGCGGCAGGGCCACGTAGCTGCGCACCGCATCGCGCGCGCCGAGCAGCGCACGGAGATCGAGGTCGAAGATCGCCGTGCCGGCCTCGATCCCGAGCGCTTGCAGCACGCCCGGATGCGCCTCCGCGATGAGCCCGAGCTCGCGGCCTCGACGCAGGATCCGCGCGCAGCGCGCCGGATGCGCCCACGCCGGAGCGCCGCTCGCGAGCTTCTCGAACTCGAGCCCTGGCGCGTCGAGCCGCAAGCAGAGCTCGTCGAGCACGCCCTTCAACGCGTAGAACGGCCCAGGCACGAGCTGACGCGGCGCGCCGTCCTCGCCGCGCGCGGTCGCGAGCACGGCGGCCAGCCAGTGTCGTTCGCGCGGCTCGGCCCGCTCGTTGAGGTGCTCGAGCTGGTAGCCCTTGCCGACCTCGAAGAGCGCGACGCGAGGCTCGCGACGCAGGTTGTCGAGCAGGTTCGCGAGCAAGCTCGGCGGTCCTTCGCGGCGAAGGCGCGAGGCATTCACCGCGATCGGGTTCAACACCTCGACGTAGCGCGCCGGATCCTCCCCGAGCATGGCGAGGATCTCGTCCGTCACGAAGCTGTAGTTCAGCGCCTGGCTGAAGCCGAGCGCCGCCATCACGTCCTCCGCTCGACGGCGCAACAAGCGCTCCTCGTCGCGGTGCGGCGGCACGAGCGGCATCGCGTGCGGCACGGGCGAGATGTTGTCGTAGCCCACCATGCGCCCGACCTCTTCGACGAGGTCCTCGGCGATCGAGACGTCCTTGGTCGCGCGCCAGGTCGGCACGTCGACCACGAGCTGCGTCGGCTCCTCGCGCACCTGGAAGCCGAGGCTCTCCAGGATGCCGACGATGCGCTCATCAGCGATGGGCGAGCCCAGGCGCTTGCGCACCAAGTCGCCGGAGAGCCCCACGGAGGTTCCCGGGCGCTTCCACGCACCGACATCGGCGATCGCCGCGGAGACCTGCGCCTGCGGGCAGAGCTCGCGCGCGAGCGCGGCGAAGCGATACGCCGCATCCAGCGCTTGCGTCGGATCGAGGCTCTTCTCGAAGCGCGCCGAGGCATCCGTGCGGAGCGCCAGGCGCTGCGCGGTGCGACGCACCGACACCGGATCGAAGCACGCGCTCTCCAGCAGCACGCGCGTCGTCTCCGGACCGACCTCGGTCGCGCCGCCGCCCATCACGCCAGCGATCGCGACGGGCGCTTCGCCGTCGCAGATCAGCAAGTCGTCGCGCGTGAGCTGTCGCAGGGCGCCATCGAGCGTCGCCATCGTCTCGCCGTCCTTCGCGCGACGCACGACGATCCCGGCCGCCGAGAGCTTCGCCGCGTCGAAGCTGTGATTCGGCTGCCCGAGGTCGAGCATCACGAAGTTCGAGAGGTCGACCAGGTTCGAGATCGAGCGCTGCCCCACGGCGGCCAGGAGATAGCGGAGCCAGCGCGGGCTGCGCTCCACGAAGACCCCGTCGAGGCAGAGCGCAACGTAGCGCGAGCAGCCGCGATCGTCGTCGATCCTCACGCGATGCGCGGGCCGCGAGCCACAGACGGGCTCGGGCGCGGGATAGGGCCGCAGCTCGCGCCCGTAGATCGCGGCGAGCTCGCGAGCGAAGCCGTAGTGGCCCCAGAGATCCGGGCGATGCGTCACCGACTTGTTGTCGATCTCGATCACCCAGTCGCTCGCCTCGGGCACGGCGTCCAGGAGCTTCGCCCCCGCGCGCAGGCCGTCCTCGAGCACCAGGATCCCGGCGTTCTCGTCGGAGAGACCGAGCTCCTTCTCGGAGCAGATCATGCCGAAGGACTCCGCGCCGCGGATCTTGGCCTTCTTGATCTCGAGGTCGCCGGGCAGCTTCGTGCCGATCGGCGCGAAGGCCACCTTCTGCCCCGCGCGGACGTTGGGCGCGCCGCAGACGACGGGCACGGCTTCGCCGGCACCGAAGTCGACCTTGGTCAGCGAGAGCTTGTCGGCCTCGGGGTGCTTCGCGCAGCTCACGACATGGCCGATCACGACGCCTTCGATGCCGGCACCGAAGCGGTGCAGACCTTCGGTCTCGGCGGTGCCCATCGTGAGATCGAGAGCGATGCGCCGCGGCTCGAGTCCGGAGAGGTCGACGTAGCGGCCGAGCCAGTTCAAGGAGATCTTCATCGCCAGTCTTCTCCGGCTCAGCGGAACTGTTGCAGGAAGCGCAGATCGCCGCCGGTCATCAGCCGGATGTCGCGGATGCCGTAGCGCAGCATGACCAGCCGAGAGAGCCCGAGGCCGAACGCGAAGCCCGACCACTGCTCCGGATCGATCCCGCCCGCGCGCAGCACCTGCGGATGCACGAGCCCGCACGGCAAGAGCTCGATCCAGCCGGAGTGCTTGCAGACGGCGCAGCCGCTGCCGCCGCAGAAGAGGCAGCGCGCGTCGAGCTCGAAGCCGGGCTCGACGAATGGGAAGTAGCCGGGGCGCAGGCGCACCTCGACGTCGCGGCGGAAGATCTCGCGCAGCAGCGTCTTCATCGCGTGGATGAGGTGCGCCACCGAGATCTCGCGGTCCACCACCAGACCTTCCATCTGATAGAAGGTGTGCTCGTGGCTCGCGTCGACCTGCTCGCAGCGGAAGACGCGGCCGGGCGCCACGATGCGCAGCGGCGGCCCGAAGCGCTCCATCGCGCGGACTTGCACCGGCGAGGTGTGCGTGCGCAGGACGAGATCGCTCGCGCCGTCCGCGACGCGCCCCGAAGGCTGGGCCTTCCCCGCACGCGGATGCCGCACGAAGAAGGTGTCCTGCGTGTCGCGCGCGGGATGGTGCTGCGGGATGTTCAGCGCGTTGAAGTTGTAGTGCTCGAGCTCGACCTCGGGGCCGTCGCAGATCGTGTAGCCCATCGAGGAGAAGATGTCCTCGAGCTCGCGCACGACGAGCGTCATCGGATGCAGCGCACCAGCGCTCGGCAAGCCCATGCGCGGCGCAGGCCCGGGAAGCGTCGGGTCGAAGCCGGGATCGGCGAGCTCGCGTGCGAGCGCCGCCGCCTGCAGGGCCGATCGGCGCTCGGCGAGCGCGCCTTCCAGGCGGAGCTTCAGCTCGTTGGCCGCCGCGCCGACCGCGGGGCGCTCTTCCTTCGAGAGCGCGCCCATGCCGCGCAGCACGAGCTGCAGCTCGCCCTTCTTGCCGAGGAAGCCCTGCTCGAGCGCGAGCAGGTCCTCGAGCGATGCCGCGCGGGAGAGCTGCTCCAGCGCGCGCCCTTCGATCTCTTTCAGTTGGTCGAGCACGAGTCGTCTCCTCGCCGCAAGCGCTCCGCGTCCGGGATCCAAGCGCAACGCAGAACGGGACGCCCTTCGACAAGGACGTCCCGTCAGGTGGATTCGCCAGGCGGTCGTCAGCTCGTCGCGAGCTGCCCCCCGCTTCGGCCGCAGGTGCGGCCCCGCGAACGAGCGCTCAGGCCAGGGCGGCCTTCACGCGCTTGCAGATCGCCCCGAAGCCGTTCGGATCGTGGATCGCGATCTCCGAGAGCTGCTTGCGGTTCAGCTCGATGCCGGCCTTCTTCGCACCGCAGATGAAGCGGCTGTAGGAGATCTGGTGCTCGCGGACCGCCGCGTTGAGGCGGATGATCCAGATCTTGCGGAAGCCGCGCCTCCTGCGGCGGCGGTCGTTGAACGCATAGCGCCAAGCGCGGAGCAAGGTCTCCATCGCCGTGCGGTAGCACTTGCTGCGGTTGCCGCGATAGCCCTTCGCGAGCTTCAGCGTCCGCTTCTTGCGCCCGTGACGGGCGACACCCATTCGTACGCGTACCATCGATCACTCCTCGGGGTCGAGGGCCCCGCGCGCTCGGGAGCTTCGTTCGACGAAGCTCGCCAAGCCATCAACTTGCGCGGTGTTCGGGAGCGCCTCGGACCAACGCGGCCTCGATCCACCGTGGATCGAGCGCCTCTGCCTTTTCTGCCTTTGGTGAGCGCGCCTCGCGACGCGCTCTTGGAACTCGACGATCGGCGCCAGGGGCGCCAATCGGGACGGACGGCCGGCCGATCTGGCCTAGCCGCCGAGCAGCGTGCGGTAGCGGAAGCCGATGGCCCCCGTCACGACCGCCGACTGGCGCAGGCTGCGGCGCTGCTTCGCCGACTTGGTGACGCGCATGTGGCCGCGCGAGCTCTTCGTGCGCAGCACCTTGCCCGTCTTCGAGAGCCTCATCCGGCCGATGATGCTCCGCTTCGTCTTCATCTTGGGCATGGGAACCTTGATCAGGGCCTCGGGCCCCGCAGTCCGGAACTCCGCGCGGAGCCCAACGGCTCCGCGCTCCTGCCAGGCTCGGGACGCACCACGCGCGCCGAGCGAGGCGGAGAAGAGTAATCGCCGGATCGGATCCGTCAACCCTGCGCTGGCGGGAGTTTCGGGGAAGAGCCCCACCCCGGTTCTACTTCTTCGCCTTCCGTGTCACCAGCATCGTGATGCGACGGCCTTCGAGGCGCGCGGGACGCTCGATCTTCACCACGTCCTGCAGCTCCTGGAGCGCCCGGTTGAGCACCTCCATCCCGAGCTCCTTGTGCGCCATCTCGCGGCCGCGGAAGAGGCAGGTGAACTGGACCTTGTCCCCTTCCTCGAGGAACCTCCGCGCGCGGGCGACCTTGATCTCGAGGTCGTGCGGGTCGATCTTCGGGCGAACGCGCACTTCCTTCGTCGTCGCCTGGTGCGTGTGCTTCTTCTTCTTCTTCAGCTGATACTTGAACTTGCCGTAGTCCATGATCTTGCAGACGGGCGGCCGAGCCATCGGCGCCACCTCCACGAGATCCATGCCACCTTCCTCGGCCATGCGACGAGCTTCCGTGGTCGGCATCGTGCCGAGCTGCTCGCCCTGGTCGTCGATCAGCATGACTTCCGGGACTCGGATCTGATGATTGATCCGATGCTTGATTTCCTGACTGATGGGCAGAGCCCTCCAAGGGCGAGAAAGTGAGAGAAGGACGGGGAGCACAGAGCGACGTGGTCGCTGTGGCTCGGCGAATGAGCGTGGATTCTAGACCGAGGCTTTCCCAAACGACAAGCAGGGCGCGCCCTCCGGTTCGGAAGGCGCGCCCTGCTGGTGAATCCGAAGCGAGGGCTCTAGGACGTCTTCTCCGCGAAGCGCTGCCGCGCCAGAGCACGCGCTAGCGCCGCTTGCGCGCGACCCAGGTCGATGTCGGGGTTCGACTTCGCCTCCTTGATCCGCGCGCGCGCGCGCTCCTCCGCGCGCTGCGCCCGGGCCACGTCGACCGTGCCCTGGGGCGCGGCGGCGTTGCAGACGAGGCTCACGTCTTCACCGCTCACGCGAGCGAAGCCGTCCGCGACGAAGTAGAGCTTCTCGCCGCCGTCGGCGGCGGTGAAGCCAGCGGACCCGGAGCGATAGCCGCGACGAGCGGCGCATGCCCGGGCAGAACCCCGACGAGACCGTCGAGGCCGGGGAACTGCAGGCTCTTCGCCGGGCCGTCGAAGATGACTTCCTCGGGCGAGATCAAGCGCAGATGGAAAGGCGGGCGGGTCATCGAGATGCTCGGCTGCGGCGCCAGGGACGATGCGGGAAGCGGACGCGTAGACGACGAGCTAGCTAGAGCGTCTTCGCGCGTTCGACGGCCTCGTCGATGCCGCCGACCATGTAGAACGCCTGCTCCGGCAGATCGTCGTGCTTGCCCTCGCAGATCTCGCGGAACGAGCGCACGGTCTCTTCGCGCGGAACGAAGCGCCCCTTCGTGCCCGTGAACTGCTCGGCCACGAAGAACGGCTGCGAGAGGAAGCGCTGGATGCGGCGCGCGCGGGCGACGACGCGCTTGTCGTCGTCGGAGAGCTCTTCCATGCCGAGGATCGAGATGATGTCGCGGAGGTCGGCGTAGCGCTGCAGCATGCGCTGCACTTCGCGAGCGACCTCGTAGTGCTCTTGCCCGACGATGTTCGGGTCGAGCATGCGCGAGGTGGACTTCAGCGGGTGCACCGCCGGGTAGATGCCGAGCTCGGCGATCTTGCGGTCCAGGAGGATCGTCGAGTCCAGGTGCGCGAAGGTCGCGACCGGCGCCGGGTCGGTGAAGTCGTCCGCGGGCACGTAAACGGCCTGCATCGAGGTCACCGAGCCCTTCTTGGTCGAGGTGATGCGCTCTTGCAGCGCGCCCATCTCCGAGCCCATCGTCGGCTGGTAACCGACCGCCGAAGGCATGCGCCCGAGGAGCGCCGACACTTCGGAGCCCGCCTGTACGAAGCGGAAGATGTTGTCGACGAAAAGGAGCACGTCCTGGCCGCGCGTGTCGCGGAAGTACTCCGCCATCGTGAGGCCCGAGAGGGCCACGCGGAGGCGCGCGCCCGGCGGCTCGTTCATCTGGCCGAAGACGAGCACGGCGTTGTCGAGCACCGAGGCCTTCGTGCCCTCCGGCGTCGAGTACTCGGCTTCCGCCATCTCGAGCCAGAGGTCGTTGCCCTCGCGCGTGCGCTCGCCGACGCCGCAGAACACCGAGAAGCCGCCCTTCTCCACCGCGGTGATGCGGATCAGCTCCTGGATGAGCACCGTCTTGCCGACGCCGGCGCCGCCGAAGAGGCCGATCTTGCCGCCCTTCGCGAAGGGGCAGAGCAGGTCGACGACCTTCAAGCCGGTCTCGAAGACCTCGGTCACCGCCTCCTGGTCCTCGAACTTCGGCGCGTTGCGGTGGATCGGCCAGCGCTCCTTCGCCTGCACGGGCTTCATCGGCTCGCCGGTGCGCGGGTGCGCCGCGCCGACCTCGAGCGGATCGCCGAGCACGTTGAAGAGGCGCCCCTTGGTCGCGTCACCGACGGGCACGCTGATCGCGTCGCCCGTGTCGATCGCGTCCATGCCGCGCACCAGGCCGTCGGTCGACGCCATCGCGACGCAGCGCGCCGTGTCGTTGCCGAGGTGCTGCGCGACCTCGAGCGTGAGGTCGATCTTGTGCTTCGCGTCTTGAACGCGGACCGCGTTGTAGATCTTCGGGAGCTGTCCGTGAGGGAAGCGCACGTCCACCACGGGACCCATCACTTGCAGGACGCTACCTTTGGTTCCGGAGGCCACAGCGATCATCCTCTCTGGCGAAGACCGCGCGTTCCGAAGGAGCGCGCGGGTCGCGTGTTCAGCTCGAAGGTTGTTCCGCTCGAAGTCGTTCGATTCGTCGTCTCGGGGCGAGCACCGCGAGGGCGCGCGTCCCGCAGGCCTCGGCGATCAGCCGCGCAGCGCTTCCGCGCCGCCGACGATCTCGAGGAGCTCCTTGGTGATGCGCTCCTGGCGCACGCGGTTGTACACACGCTGGAGCGTGCCGATCATCTCGTCGGCCGCCTCGGTCGCGTTCTTCATCGAGAAGCGTCGCGAGGCGAACTCGGAGGTCAGGGACTCCATCAGCGCGTTGAAGACGCGCGTCTCGAGGAAGCGCGGCAGCAGGAGGTTGAAGATCGTCGCCGGATCGGGCTCGAGCAGCATCGGGCCGCTCACGCGACGCTCGGCCCTCTCGTCCCCGGCGGCCTTGGCCTTCTCACCCGCGGCGGCCTTGGCCTTCACAGCCTCCCGGTCGAGAGGAAGGAGGCGCACCGCATTCGGCACGTACTTCGCCATCGACTCGAACGCCGTCGAGACGAGGTGGAGCTGGTCGCACTTGCCGGAGCGGAAGTGGGCGAGCAGCTCGCGCGCCACGTTGGCCGTGTCGGCGTAGCTCATCTTCTCCAGCTGCTCGGCCTGGAAGGAACCGGCGCGCTGGTAGCCGCGCTTCTTCACGTAGTCCGCGGCCTTGCGCCCGATCGGGAAGATGGTGATCTCCTTCCCGGCGAATCCAGCACGCCACTTCTCGAAGCAGGCGAAGATGTTCGAGTTGTAGGCGCCGCAGAGGCCACGGTCGGAGGCGACCAGCAGGACCGCGATGCGCGCGTCGCCGCGATCCGTGAGCAGCGAGCGGTCGATCGCTCCGCTCTCGACGATCTCGCTCTCGCGCGCGACGTAGGCCGCGAGAAGGAGAACTAGGTCCTCGATCTCGTTGGCGTACGGCCGCGAACGAACCGCGCGCTCCTGGAAGCGGCGGAGCTTCGTAGTCGCGACCATCTCCATCGCGCGGGTGATCTGGCGGATCCCCCGCACGCTGCGGATGCGTCCGCGCAGTTCTCGGATGTTGGCCATGCTGGATTGCGGGGTGCTGGTAGGCGGTCTCGAGAGCGATCGCGGCGCGAGGCCCCCCCCCCCCCCCCCCCCCCCCCCCCCCCTTCTCCCCCCTCCGTCCCTCCCCCCCGGGCCCCCCCGGGCGCCCCCCGGGCCTCAGTGCGCCTTCGCGGGCTTCGCCGCGGGCTTGGCCTCGGCCTTCGCCGCTGCCGGCTTCGCGACCTTCGCCGCGGAGCCGTCGTCGATCGAGGCGAGGAACTCCTCGCGGCATTCGAGCGCCGCGGCTTCGAGGCCCTTCTCGATCTCCTCGGTCATCTTCTTACCGGTGCGGATCGACTCGAGCAGCGCGGGCTGGCGCTCGCGCAAGTAGCCGAGGAAGGCCGCTTCGAAGGCGCGGATCTTCGCCGTCGGGATCTTGTGCAACAGGAACTCGCGCTTGCCCTCGGGCGTCGAGCGCTCGCGCGTCGCCGCGAAGATGACGGCGACCTGCTCCTCGACCGGCACCGGCGCGTACTGGCTCTGCTTCAGGATCTCGACCAGGCGCTCGCCCTGCGCGAGCTGGCGCCGCGTTGCTTCGTCGAGGTCCGAACCGAACTGCGCGAAGGCCGCGAGCTCGCGGAACTGCGCGAGCTGGATGCGCAGGCCACCCGCGACCTTCTTCATCGCCGGGATCTGTGCCGAGCCACCGACGCGCGAGACCGAGATACCGGCGTTCACCGCGGGGCGCACCCCTTGGTGGAAGAGCTCGCCCTCGAGGAAGATCTGGCCGTCCGTGATCGAGATCACGTTGGTCGGGATGTACGCCGACACGTCGCCTTCCTGCGTCTCGACGATCGGCAGCGCCGTCATCGAGCCGCCGCCCTTCGCCTTCGAGAGCTTCGCCGCGCGCTCGAGCAAGCGGCTGTGCAGGTTGAAGATGTCGCCGGGGAACGCCTCGCGTCCCGGAGGACGACGCAGGAGCAGCATCACCTGGCGGTACGCCATGGCCTGCTTGTAGAGGTCATCGTAGATGATGAGGACGTGGCGCCCCTCGTCGCGCAGGTACTCGCCCATCGCGGCGCCGGCGTACGGCGCCAGGTACTGCATCGCGGCGTTCTCGGAGGCCGAAGCGTCGACGACGATCGTGTAGGCGAGCGCACCCTCGGCCTCGAGGCGGCGCGTCACGTCGACGACGGTCGACTGCTTCTGGCCGACCGCGACGTAGATGCAGATCACCTGCTCGGGGTTCTTGGGATCCCCACCGCCGGTCGACTTCTGGTTGATGAACGTGTCGATGCAGATGGCCGTCTTGCCGGTCTGGCGGTCGCCGATGATCAGCTCGCGCTGGCCGCGGCCGATCGGGATCATCGAGTCGATCGCCTTGATGCCCGTCTGCAGCGGCTCCTTGACCGGCTGGCGCTCGACGACGTTCGGGGACTGGCCCTCGATGGGACCGAAGCGCCCCTTGGTGTCGATCGGGCCTCGGCCATCCTTCGGTCGGCCGAGGGAGTCGACGACGCGACCGATGATCTCGGGGCCGACGGGCACCGAGATGATGCGGCCCGTGGTCTTCACCACGTCGCCCTCGCGCACCTCGCTCTCGGAGCCGAGGAGCACGCAGCCGACGTTGTCCTCTTCGAGGTTCAGGGCGACGCCCATCACTCCGCCGGGGAACTCGAGCAGCTCGCTCATCATGCACTGATCGAGGCCCGCGACGCGCGCGACGCCGTCGCCGACCTGCAACACGGTGCCGACGCTCTCGGTGTGGAGCTTCTCGCCGTACTTCAGGATCTGTTCGCGCAGCAGGGACGTGACGTCCGAAGGTCTGAGCTCCATGGCTTCTCGTGTGCTCCTCGAGGAGACCGGGGATCGGCCTCAGGGGTGCGGGCTCCGCGTCGGGAGCGGGTGTTCTAGGGTTCGGGGCGTTCGCTTCGGCGAGGAAGCGCGCGAGGGATCGGATGGGGGGCGAGGTTCCGCCGCCGAGCGTTGCTCAGCCGGCGACCTGGGACAGCGAGGAGCGCAGCTCGATCAAGCGCTTCTTCACGCTCGCATCGACCCGCTGGTCCTCGACGGTGGCACGGAAGCCGCCGATCAGCTCGGGGCACTCCTCCACTTTGACTTCGAGCTTCAGCCCGAAGTGCTTCTCGAGCTTGGCCCGAATCACGTCGATCTCGGAGGCGTCCAGAGCACGCGCGGTCTCGAGCAGGCAGCGCGCCGTTCCGGTGCTCTTCCTCACGAGCTTCGCGAACTCCTCGCCGAGCGCGGGCAAGGTCTGCTCCACCGCTCGATCCACGACGACCTTCAGGAAGTTCTGAAAGGTCCTCGGAGATCCGGCGGTGGCCTGGAGGAGCGTCGCGATCTTCGCCTGCTTGTCGACCTGACGGCTCAGCACGAACTCGCGCGCTCCCTCGTCCGTCAGCGCCTCATCGAGGACGGCTACGGCCGAGCGAACCGCGTCCATCTCCCCCGCCGCTTCGGCGGCTTGGAAGAGGGCTTTCGCGTAGCGACTGCTCAACACGCTCATCGAAGGACTCCGCTCCGGTTCGACTCAGCCGCGCGCGGCGATCTCTTGCTGCACGAAGCTCTGCACTTCGCGCCTCTGGTTGTCGTCGTTGAAGCGAGCGCGCAGCGCACGCTCGGCCAACGCCGTCGAGAGTTCGATCACCTGACCGCGGATCTCGGCGATCGCGCGCGTCTTCTCCTGCTCGATCGCGCGACGAGCGCGCTCGAGCTCGGCGCGGGCTTCTTCCTCGGCCCGCGCTTGGCGCTCCTGGGCGAGGCCTTCGGCTCGCTCTCGGGCCTCCTTCATCAGCGTCGCGGCCTGCGTGCGCGCCTTCTGCAGCTCGGCCTCGACGGCGTCGCGTGCAGCTTCGGCGGCCTGCTGCGCGGATTCGGCCGCGCGAGCGGCCTCACCAGCGCGCTGGTCGCGCTCCGCGAGCGCGCCGAGGATCGGTCCGAAGACGATCTTCCAGATCGGGTACAGCGACCCGAGGAAGATGATCCACGTCCAGACGGCGCTGCTCCACGTGGAGATGTCGAGGGGGTTGAACGAACCACCCCCACCGGCGGCGAGCATCCAGCTCATGGCCAACGTGCTCATGGAGAAGAGTTGAAGGAGAAGGAAAAACGCGTCGGATCCGCGCTGCGGAGCGTCGCCTCGCGAAGGAGACGGCGCGCCGCATCGCGTTCACGGCGATGCCTCGGCCCGGACGCGCAGCGCTCGGCGCTGCAGCGCGAGGCTCTGATCAGCCCGCGAGCGCGAGCAGGAGGTTGATGACGAGGGCGAAGAGGGCCACCCCTTCGACCAGCGCGGCGAGGATGATCGAGTTGCCGCGGATGTCCGCGGTCGCCTCGGGCTGACGCGCGATGCCCTCGTTGGCCGCCGCCGCCACCATGCCGATGCCGAGGCCTGCGCCGACGACGGCGATGCCGGCGCCGATGCCAGCGCTGAGTTGAGCGGCCGAGAACGCGAGAAGGGAGAGCATTGCCGAGTCTCCTATGGGTTGCTTGAGAAGAGTTCGAAGGGTCGGGAAGACCGCCAGGATGCGCCGAGCTCCCAGAGGGGGCTCTCGGACCGGAGAAGAACGCTCGCGAGCGAAGGCGAGGATCAGTGCTCCGGATGGATCGAGGCGGCGACGAAGAGGATGGTGAGCTGGGTGAAGAGGAACGCCTGCAGCAGCGCGACGAAGGACTCGAGGATCATGATGAAGACCCCGAAGCCGACCCACACGGGCGAGAGGATCCCACCCACGGCGACGCCGTACTGCTGCTGGAAGTAGAAGATCATGCCCACGAAGGAGAGCACGACCAGGTGCCCCGCGGTCATGTTCGCGAAGAGACGAATCATGAGCGCGAAGGGCTTCAGCACGAGGCCGACGAGCTCGACCGGGATCATGATCGGCAGGATCGCGACAGGCAGACCGGCCGGCACGATGTGCTTCCAGTACGCGATCGGGCCCTGCTCCCACATGCCGAAGATCAGCATGCCGAGGAAGGTCAGGATCGCGAGCGAGGCCGTGACGAAGATCGACGCGGTGGGCGTCGACGATTCCGGCAGCAGGCCCACGACGTTCTGGATCACGATGAAGAAGAACAGCGCGACGAACATCGGCGCGTAGCGCTGGCCGTTCTCCTTGCCCATCGCCGGGTAGACCATCTCGTCGCGGATCCACTGCACGAAGGCGCCCGCGACGGTGGGCCGACCCGAGCGGATCTTGGCTGCGACGCCCGCGAAGAACACGAAGATCAGCAGCACGGCCAGCAGCTGGTAGGCCTGGATGTCGTAGACCTTGAGGCCGAAGAGCTCGACGGGCTCCGCCGGAGTCCAGACCGGGATGCCGAAGAGCATCAGCGGGTGGTGAGGCCCGAGCTGATGCGGCACCACGTGCTGGTAGAGCGTGATGAACACGTTCCCCTCGGCCTTCTCGCCGCCCTCGGCGGCGGGATCGGCGATGGGCTCGACGACTGCAGGCGCTACGACGGCAGACACTAAGGCTGCAGGCGCTACGACCCCATTTCCGTCGAACGCCGTATCTCCGACGAGCGCAGCCGCGTCGACCGAAGGCACTCCGACCGACTCCGTCTCCAGCGGCGCCTCCGCCGCGGCGCGGCGATCGGCGGCCGCGGAGACGCGCGCGTCGGAGCTGCGCGGCCAGAGCGCCGCGAACGCGACGAGCGCCAGGGCGAAGATCAACCCAGCGCGGAGCGGCAGACGCCGCAGAGGTCGCACGAGGTGACTAGAGTCCACGGGGGCTCCCGAGCTGACGATGGAGGAAGGGAACACCGAGAACGCCGACCCACAGCGCGCCGGCGGCGAACGCCACCGCGAAGCCGGCCGGGGTCAGATCCGGCAGCAGGTAGCGCACCGCGGCCGTCCCCGCGACGAGTACCAGCGCCTTGAAAGCGAAACCGCGCCCGAACGAGCGCCAGACGAGCCGACTGCCCTCGGGGCCGGGAGCGCGGAGGAGCGCGGCGACCCAGGAGCAGTAGACGAACGCGCCAATCACGAGCCCGAGCGCTCCCCCCGCAGCCGCACCGGCGGCATCGCGCGGCCGATCCAAGGGGACCGCCAGCAGGAAGATCGCGACGGCCAGCACTCCTGCGCCGAGGAACACGGCGGTGCCGGCGACGAGCGCGGACCGGCGCAGCGGCGAGAGCCGCTGGAGGTCCAAGACGCGGGTCACCGGTTGGCTGCTCATCACGGGCGGGGTCGCTGGGGCTGACGGGAGAAGACGAGGACGCGCTCCGGCGAGGCTCCGTTCGAGAGCCTCGGGGCGCTTCGAGGGCGAAAGATGCTCGCAGACGAAACTCTCGCGTGCCGTGCGGTACTGCGTCGCAGCAGCAGCGCGCGTCACGACTCGTTCGAGCGGCGATCGCGAGTGGAGCCTTCGCTCGCGCTCGCCTTCCGCTCGGACGTCGAGTACTGAGCCCGCGGAGACTGGGCCGCCGGAGACGGTTCCCGCGGAGACGGTTCCCGCGGAGATTGGGCCCGCGGAGATTGGGTCCGCGGAGAGAACTGAAGCACCAGGTGGATGAATCCACCCACGGCGCCCACGACCAGACCCAGCAGGAGCAGCCAAGGCTGCGTGCCAGCAGCGCGATCGACGAAATAGCCCGCGCCGCCGAGCACGAGCATGGTCCCGGCGAAGGTGAAACCCGCGGTCGCGTAGTTGGCCGCTTCCGGGGTCCTCATCCTGCTCGGGTCCATCGCTGCGCTCGCCGACGCGTCTGCGATCGCGAGGATCCCAGGCGCGCTTTGGGAGGGCGGGATTCTATGGAAGGCATCGCACGCCGCAATGCCGCCCGGGATTATTTTGAGCCTTCGCGTCCGGCGCGACGATGATGCGCCGACCATCGCGCGAGCGCGACGGTTCCCCCCCTCCTCCCGACTCCTACCGCAGACCTGCCGCAAGAGAGCGCATGACCTCTCCCGCCGACCTCTCCGAGCTCACCCCGCCCCAGATCGTCGCCTACCTCGATCGCTTCATCGTCGGCCAGGCGCGCGCCAAACGCGCGGTGGCCGTCGCCATGCGCAATCGCTGGCGACGCCAGCGCCTGGCGAAGGAGGCGCAGAAGGAGATCTATCCGAAGAACATCATCCTGATCGGCCCCACCGGCGTCGGAAAGACGGAGATCGCTCGGCGCATGGCGAGCCTGCAGAAGGCGCCGTTCCTGAAGGTCGAGGCCTCGAAGTACTCGCAGGTCGGCTACCACGGCCGCGATGTCGAGACGATGGTGCGCGACCTGCTCGAGGTCGGCATCGACATCGTGCGTCAGGAGAAGATGCTCGAGGTGGAGAACGCCGCGCGCGACCACGCGCATTCGCAGATCGTCGAAGCTCTGCTGCGCAAGATGGGCCCCTCGCCGGAGGAAGACCTGCCGGCGTTCACGCCGTTCGGCAGCGCTGGCATCCTGGCTCCCAGCGCGACGCGGCCTCCGGCAGGCGACACGCGTCGCCAGGAGATTCGTGCGCGCCTCGACAAGGGCGAGCTCGAGGACGAGATGGTGATGATCCGGGTCACCGAGAACGTCGGCCCGGGCATGGAGATGTTCAGCGGCCAAGGCCCCGAGTACGTGGGCTTCGATGCCAGCTTCCTCGCCAAGCTGCGCGGCATGCCGACGCCCATGCGCGA
Source organism: Planctomycetota bacterium (assembly GCA_016719295.1). GTDB lineage: Bacteria > Planctomycetota > UBA1135 > UBA1135 > JADKAF01 > JADKAF01. The sequence goes on along the minus strand of JADKAF010000001.1, from coordinate 862,872 downwards.
CGCCAACGTGACCGTCGCCTCCGCGCGGAAGCTGCTGATGCGCGAGGAAGCCGAGAAGCTCTTCGATCGCGAGGCGATGATCCGCGACGCGATCGAGCGCACCGAGCAGTGCGGCATCCTCTTCATCGACGAGATCGACAAGATCGCTGGTCGCTCGCGCGACGGCGGACCAGACGTGTCACGCGAAGGCGTGCAGCGAGACCTGCTACCTGTCGTCGAGGGCTGCTCGGTCTACACGCGGCACGGCAACGTGAACACCGATCACGTGCTCTTCATCGCGGCCGGAGCCTTCCACATCAGCTCGCCCGACGACCTGATCCCCGAGATCCAGGGCCGCTTCCCGATCCGCGTGCAGCTCGATTCCCTCGGCCGCGACGAGTTCGTCCGCATCCTCACCGAGCCCCGCGACTCGCTGACGAAGCAGTACCAGCGCCTGCTCCTCACCGATGGCGTGGAGCTCGACTTCCGCCCCGATGGGCTGGAGGAGATCGCGCTCCTCGCCGATCGCGCGAACGTCGTCCTCGGCGACATCGGCGCGCGGCGCCTGCACGGGGTCCTCGAGCGCCTGCTGGAGGGAGTCTCTTACGACGCCCCCGACCTCAAACACGGCAAGGTGGCGGTCGACAAGGCCTTCGTACGGCAGGCCCTGGCGGACTTCACCCAAGAGCTGGACGTCACGAAGCGCTGAGCGAACGCGGGCCCCGAGCCGGGGGGGGTGGCAATCCCCCCCTGCCCGGGCGGAATGCCAGAAAGGCGGAACCGCTCGCCGACCGCGCACTATCACTGGGCGTTCCGTCGTAGACGAACTCCGCGGCGCCGGCCAGCGTCGCGGAGCACGTGCACCATTGCCTCGATCCCGAGGGTGGGCGATCCTCTATGCGGGATGCAGGAACCCCTTTGCGGATGAACAAGCCCCCCCGTTTCTTCGCGCGCTTCTCCCTGGAGGAGCGCGGGCAGATGTCGCGCGAGGAGATCCGCGCGATCCGCCGGGCTCAGAAAGGCGACCGCGAGGCCGTCCAGTTCCTGATCGAGACCCATCAGCGTCAGATCCTGGGGACGATCTACCGCTTGCTCGGACCGCGCTTCGCGGATGAGCTCGAGGACTTCGCCCAGGACCTCTATCTGCGCATCTTCCGCGCCCTGGCCCGCTTCGACTTCGATCGCCGGACGCGCTTCAGCACCTGGATCTACACCTTCACGAAGAACTACTGCTTCGATGTGCTGAAGAAGCGCCGCCTCGACGCCGTGTCGCTCTCCGGCGCGAGCGGCGAGGATCGCGAGGCGGCCGCGCTCGAGCTTCCCGCTCCGACGGCGGCACCGGGTGCCAGCCTGGATCGCAGCGAGCTCGCCGCGTGCCTCGCCCACGCCGTCGAGCAGCTCCCCGACGACCAGCGCGTGGTCTTCGTGCTGCGCGAGTATGAGGAGCTCAACTATCCCGAGATCGCGGCGGTGCTCGGCGTCTCCGAGGGCACCGTGAAGTCGCGTCTCTATCGAGCGAAGGAGACCCTGCGCGTGCGCCTGGCGCCCTATCTCCGCGAAGGTTCGACGACCGGCCTCGAAGGCTGGGACGGCGAGCGCGGCAGCGGCGCGCCGCAGCGCGGCGCTGCCGCTCCGATCGCTCGGAGCGAAGCTCCTCGACGGGGAGCTGGCGAGCGCGAGCGCGACGACGACGCCCTCTTCGCTTGGGCCCTGCGCGAGGTGCTCGCGTCATGAAGCCCGACGATCCGCGCGGAGGAGAGAACCCGCCCCGAGACGCCGCACGCGAGGCTGCGTCCCGCGTCGAGCTACGGGCGCTGGACGAGGCGGACCGCATGTGGGCGGCGCTCGAAGGCGACCTCGACGACGAGGAGCTCGCCAGCTTCGAGGATCGCGTCGCGCGCGACCCGGAGCTGCGCCGCCGCGTGCGCGAAGGCCGCGTGCTGGACGGCCTCCTTCCGCTCTACTCCGTGCCGCAGGTGCGCCCCGATTTCGCTCACCGCGCGCTCGCGCGTCTGGAGGCCGAAGGCTTGCTGCGTCCCGCGTGGTACGCGCGCCGCATTAGCCTGCCGCTGCCTCTCGCCGCCGCGCTGCTCCTGGCCGCCGCGCTCTTGACGGCTTGGTTCCTCTGGAGCGGAGCGGGAGTCGAACGCTCCGCGACACCCGAGCTCGCGCTCGAGGCTCCGCGGAGCACGCCGGTGGAGACGCCCGCGCACGGCGAGCGCCCGGCGCGGCGGAGCTTCGGTCCGCGCATCGTCATCGGTGCGGCCGGCAGCGCGGCCGCGCTCTTCGATCTCGAGGCCGAGGACGAGCTCTTCCCGCTCGACGAAGCCGCCGCACCCGAAGCGGGCGCGAGCTCGACCGCGCTCCCTCCGACCGAAGCGCCGAAGGCCGGGGAACGCGACCGATGACGCTCGCCCGAGAGACCTTCGCGCGCTCGCTGGCCTGCGCGATCCTGCTCGTCGCGAGCGCGAGCTCCGCTCGCGCGGAGGAGGATCGCGGCCTGCGCCAACGCGCGCTCGAGCCGGCGGAGCTCGCTCGCGTCACCGAGTTCCTCGCGGTTCACGACAAGCTGGTCGTCGGCGACGATGCCGAGGCTTTGCTCGAGCGCTACGACCTCGGCGCGCGCGACAGCGCGATGGCCTGGATGGATCAGATCAGCGGCCGTGCTTCAGCGGCGCGCTCCTCGGTCGCGCAGGGCTGGCGCATTCGCGATCGCGTGTGCGCGGTCGTCCGCACGGCCTACGACGTCGCGGCCTCGCGCGCATCGCAGGGGCTGCGCCAGGAGCGCGTCGACCACCGCATCCTGCTGCTGCGCGACGAGGGGCAGAGCTTCCGCGTCGTGCGCCTCTCGAACGTGCGCGTGACGGCCGGGGTCGGCGAGACCGATGACCCGCGCGAGCTCTCCTGCGACGCGTGCAACTTCCACGTCGCGGCCGCGCCCGACTGGTTCGTGATCCATCACCACGCGGTCGGTGGCGCGCTGACCGAGAAGGCGAGCCTCCACCATGTCTCGGGCCAGGCGACGATGGAGATCGAGATCCTCGAGCTGCCCGAGGGCGCCGATCCCCGCGAGAGCCTCGAGCTCGATCACCAGCTCTCGCTCGCGCTCGCCGGCGTTCCCGAGCAACGCGTGAAGCGCATCGATGCCTCGGCGATCCCGCCCGCGCTCGGCGGCCTGCCGGGCTATCGCCTGCAGGTCACGATGCCGCGCGCGGAAGGCGGCGAAGAGTACGTCGCGCGCTGCTACCGCGCGCGAGGCGACGTGCTGTACACGATGACCGCCTACGGCGATGCCGCCGCGTGGGACCGCGAGCCGGGGCTGCTCGAGGACGTCGAGGCCATGTTCGATTCGTTCGAGCTCCTCGAGCGGAACCTCCAGCCCGAGGAGCAGCGCCGCCGCATGCTCGCGCGACACCAGCCCGGCTTCGCGATGGAGGGCAACCGCTTCCGCGACGCGAGCACGGGGCTCTCCTTCGTCGGCCCCGAGGGCTGGTCGCTGCGGCCGCTCGCTTGCGGACGCGTGCGCTGGGCGCCCCACGGGCGCGGTCCCGGAATGGGCCCGGGTCGCGACCACGATCGCGATCGAGACGGTCGACCGCCCCACCGCGATGCCAAGCCGCCGCATGGCGAACGCGATGGCAAACCGCCGCATGGTGAGCCGGCGCTCCACGGCAGCCGCGGCGAAGCCGATGCGCCGTGGGTCGAGGTGACCTGGCTCGCCTCCGAGAATGGCTGGAACGACCGCGTGCCCGGCCTGATGCGCAGCTTCGAGCGGACCTTCGACAGCTTCCCCGAGGTTCGCCGCGGCTCCGTGCGCCTGCTCGACCGAGCGCACAAGCGCCCCGCGCAGGTGGCCGACCAGATCCTGGTCACCGAGCTCTTCACCGCGGACTATGCCTACGCGAGCCCGAAGGGCGAGAAGCGCCGCACGCGGATGGCGTACATCCCGTGCGGCAAGCTGATGTTCGTCGTGCGCGCCGACGCGGGCGAGGAGGAGTTCCTCCGCCTCGAGTCCTCCTTCGAGAAGGCGCTGGCGAGCTTCTCGCTCCGCGGCTGAGATCCGCGCGGCCCCCGCTGCGGAGCCCTCCCGTCGCGCGGCTCGCGCGGTAGCGGCCCGGCGGCTATCCTCTCCGCCTCGATTCGCGGCGGCACGGGCAGGGCGCCCGTCGTGCGCCGCGGCGATGCAACTCCGAACGCGAGCACTTTCGCCATGGCCATGGAACGCACCCTGATCCTCCTCAAGCCCGACGCCGTGCAGCGCTTCCTCGTCGGCGCGCTGCTCTCGCGCTTCGAGTCGAAGGGCCTGAAGCTCGTCGGCATGAAGCTGATGCGCATGAGCCCCGAGCTCGCCGACAAGCACTACGAAGCGCATCGCGCGAAGCCGTTCTTCCCGGGCCTGAAGCGCTTCATGACCTCGTCGCCCATCGTCGCGATGGTGCTCGAAGGTCGGAGCGCGATCGCGGTCTGCCGCAAGATGATGGGCGCCACCTTCGGGAGCAACGCGGAGCCGGGCACGCTGCGCGGCGACTACGGCATCTCCAACTCGTACAACTTGGTGCACGGCTCCGACAGCCCCGAAGCGGCGCAGAAGGAGATCGCGCTCTACTTCCGCGCCGAGGAGCTCCTCGAGTGGAAGCCAGGAAGCGCGCCGCGGCGATCGCGCCGTGGACCTGCGCTTCGAGGGCTGCTGCGGTCCCGAAGCGCTCGTGCTCGATCTGCATCTCGAGCTCTACGGTCCGCATGCGAACGCGTTCCTGTGCTCGCGCCCCGGAACCGTGCGGAGCGTGCTGCATCCGGATCGACGGCGCGGACGCGCGCTACCACCGGGAACCCGCTATGAGCCCGAGGCGAGCGCGCCGTCGAGCGAGATGGCGCCGCTGGAGGAGCATCTGGCACCCGGGCGCGACATCGCCACTTGGGCTCGCGAAGCGCTCGAGGAGCCGGCCGAGCGCGAGCGCTTGGAGCTCCTGCGCAACCGCATCTCCCGGGAGCTCGATCGACGCCTCCAGCGTGCGGAGCGCCGGCTCGCCGGTCTCGAGCAGCAAGCGCGCGCGGCCGAGGGAGCCCTCGAGCTCGCGAAGCGCGCGGATCTGCTGAAGGCCTCCGCGCACGAGATCTCGCGCGGCGCCCGCGAGGCGTTCGTCACGGACTGGTACGGCGACCCGGAGCAGAAGCTGCGCATCGAGCTCGACCCACGCCTCGGTCCGCACGAGAACGCCGAGCAGCTCTACAAGAAGAGCCGCCGCCTCCTCGAGGCGCGCGCCGTGGCGGCCGCGGAGCGCGCGCGCGGCGAACGGGAGCGCGATGCGCTGCGAGCGGCGCTCGCGGGCCTCGTGCTGCTGGAGGATCCCGGCTCCGTGCTCGAGCGAGCGGAGGAGCTGCGGCGCGACGGCTGGCTGCCCGCGCCTGCCGGTCCGCCGCGCCGCCGTTCGGTGGAGCCGACCGAGTCGCTCCCCTATCGCCGCTTCAGCTCGTTCGACGGCCGCGAGATCCGCGTCGGCAGGAACGCGCGCGCCAACGATCGCCTCACCTTCGGCCTCTCGAAGGGCAACGACCTCTGGCTGCACGCGGCGAACGCCTCCGGCAGCCACGTGGTGATTCCGCTCGGGCGCGCCGAGGAGGTGCCGATGGAGACGCTGCACGATGCGGCGTGCCTCGCGCTCCACTTCTCCTCGGAGAAAGCCCTGGGCGGCGAGGTCCACGTGGCGCATGTGAAGCAGCTGCGGCGCTTGCGCGGCGGGGCGCCGGGCCAGGTCTCGATGCAATCCCCTCGCACGCTGCACCTGCGCGCCGATGCCGAGCGATTGAAGCGTCTGCTCCGAGGCGCGCGCGACGATGCGGAGAGCTCCGACGAGCGCGGCGAGCCCGGAGCGCCCTTTCGACAAAGGGAGTAGCCCGGCCCTCGCTCGGGGTTAGGATCCTCGCCCCCGCGGATCCGCAGCACCGACCCGGCCCGAGCTCATGCGCACGTATCCCCTCTCTCCGCGCAACGTCCTTCCGCGCGTTCTTCCCCTGCTCGCCTTGAGCCTCCTCTGCTCGATCACGCCGAGCTGCCTCTGGGGGCTCAGCGACGAGGAGGAGAAGGCCCTCACCTTCTACCGCAGCCAGGCGATCTACTGGGTCGGGAAGCAGCGCTATCGCGAAGCGCGCCAGCAGGCGCTTCGAGGTCTCGAGATCGACGAGAGCGACTACGAGCTGAACCGCCTGATCGGCTATTCGATGGTGATGATCGGCGAGCCCGAGCTCTTCTTCGGCGCCACCGATTACCTCGACAAGTGCGCGTCGCAGAACTGGTTCTCTTCGGACTGGAAGCTCGACCTGGTGTACGGCCTGGCCTTCCACCGGCAGGCGAAGTACTACCAGGTCGCGATCCTGGACCTGCGCAGCAAGATCGAGGCGACGAACGACCCGGTGCAGAAGGCGGAGTACGCCACGAAGGCCAAGGACTTCGAGGCGAAGATGACGGAGCGCTACGACAAGGCGATCGATCTCTTCACCGGCATCGCCACCGACATGGAGGACTACGACGTCGCCGTCGACAACCTCGCGCAGATCTACGCCAACCTGCGCCGCTGGGACGATGCCCTCGTGCAGAGCGACATCTTCATCCGCAATGCCACGCAAGCGCTGAAGGACGAGGAGGCCATCCTGCTGAACGGCGACCTCTCCCCCGCGCAGGAGGAAGGTCACCTGGACCTCGTTCGCCGCCACAAGGTGCGCATGGCCGAGATGCGCGGGCTGCGAGCGAACATCTACTACGAGGTCGGCCGCTTCGCGGACGCGGTCGCGGAGCTCGACGAGGTGCTGCTGCGGCTCGATACGAGCCGCGTCTCCGAGTACTTCAACCGCGCCGAGGCCAAGGTCGCGCTCGGTGACCTGGACGGAGCGAAGGCGGACTATCTCTCCTTCTTGCGCCGCTCGATCGCCAGGGCCGAGCAGTCGCGTATCGCCGAAGCGCGCACGCGCCTGCAAGAGCTCGGCGTCGATCTAGAGAAGCTTCTCGAGCTGGATCTCGAGCGCTTGCGCGCACGCTCGCTTCCCGACGTCCCCACTCCCGCCGAGCGCGGCTGATCCGAGCCCCTCGCCGCATCCAGCCCCTGGCTCGAGCCCGCTACGCGCGCCCATGACCGAGACGACGCGCCTCTTCCTGCCCGAGATCCGCGAGATGCTCGCGGACGGACAAGCCGGGGAGGTCGTGCAGGTCCTGCGCGATGCACCCGTCGGACTGGGCCGAGCTGCTCACCGATCTCGAGGGCGGCGAGCGCGAGCTGCTCTTCCGTGCGCTGCACGAGGACCTCGATCTCCAGCTCGGGGTCTTCCGGCAGCTGGAGTCGGAGGCGCAGGTCGAGCTCCTGCGCGCGGTCGGCTACGAAGCGCTGACGCCGCTGCTGCCGCGCCTGCCTTCGGACGAGCAGACGGATTTCGTCGCCGCGCTGGCCGAGGAAGAGCAGCGCCAGATCCTCTCCGCGCTGCCGCCTGCGGATCGCGCGGATGTCACGCGGCTGCTGCGCTACACCGACGGGACGATCGGCTCGTGCATGCAGATCGAGTTCGTCGCGGTGGATCAGGACGACACCGCCGAGCTCGCGCTCCAGCGCGTGCGGCGCGCGCCGCGCGAAGCGCCCGTCTCCGTCTTGTACGTGCTCGACGACCAGCGCCGCTTGCTCGGCCGCGTTTCTCTGACGAAGCTCGTGCGCGCGGAGTCGGAGACGCGGCTCGAGGAGCTCTTCGAGCCGCAGGTGCAGGCGCTGCAGGCCGACGCGCCTCGCGAGGACGCCGTTCGCGCGCTCCAGAAGTACGACGTCGTCGCTCTGCCGGTGATCAATCCCTTCGAGCAGCTGATCGGGATCATCACCTACGACGACGTGATGGACGTGATGGAAGAGGAGGCGACGGAGGACGCCCAGATGATGGGCGCCGTCTCGCCTCTCGAGTCGAGCTACCTCCAGACGAGCATCTGGACCTTCGCCAACAAGCGCGGCGGCTGGCTCACGGTGCTCTTCTTCGGGCAGTTCCTCACCCTGGCGGTGATGAGTCTCTTCCCCGACGCGCGTCTGGCGGCGACCACGGCTCATCCGGAGCACCTGCTCGCCACGGTGACCGCGCTGCTCATGTTCATCCCGCTCGTCGTCTCGGCGGGCGGCAACTGCGGCTCGCAGTCGGCGACGCTGATCTGCCGCGCGCTCGCCACCGACGACATCACGCTGCGCGACTGGTGGCGCGTCGCGCTGCGCGAGCTCGCGATGGGAATGCTGCTCGGCACCTTCGTCGCGGGCCTGGGCTACTTCTACGCGCGCTATCTCTTCCACCAGCCGGAGTTCCGCGTCCAGAACTACGCCCTGGTCGTCGCGCTCTCGCTGGTCGGCATCATGACCTTCTCGAACTTGCTCGGCGGCCTGCTGCCCTTCGTGCTGAAGCGCATCGGCCTCGACCCGGCGATCGCCTCGACGCCACTCGTCGCGTCGCTCTCGGATGCGACCGGCACGCTGATCTTCTACACGGTGTCCTGGTTCGTGATCCTCGAGCCCTTGCTGGCCGGCTGAGAAGCAGCGCGGGCGCGGAGGCCTCTGCCACGCGCGCCCGCTCGAGCCGCAGACGATCGCTCGTCCCTTCGCTATTTGCCGCCGCTCGGGCCCTCGAGCTTCTTCGGTGCGCTGGGCGGAGGAAGATCGGCAGCGGAGCCCGCGGGCTTCTGCGTCTCCGTCGAAGGAGGCCGCTGCGCTTCGACGCTGACGCGCCCGCTCGAGCAGCGCAGGACCTCGACCCGTACCTTCGCGTCGAGCGGAGTGCGCGCGAGCGCCGAGCGGATCGACTCCGGCGTGCGCACCGGCTCGCCCTGGATGCTGACGATGACGTCCTTCGCTCGCAGACCGAGGCGCTTCGCCAACGAGCCCTCGATCACCTCGCCGACCAGCAGACCGCAGTCCTCGGGCACTTCGAGGAAGCGCGCGACTTCGGGATGCAGGGGCTCGACCTTCACGCCGAGGCGCTCGTGCGGCGGAAGCTCCTTCGCCGGAGCGAGCTCGTCGACGCGCGGCAGATCCCGGAAGGACTCGAGCGGCTTCATGCGCTCGCGCAGCGGCCGCAGCGCTTCGTCCTGCAGGCGCGGGACGCGCTGGAAGGCCTCGGGCAGCTCGCTCTCGAGCTGACGGCGCAGCTCTTCGAAGCCCTCGAAGCCGCGCCCGTCCAGGTTCTCGCGAAAGCGCTCGAGCTGCTTCTGGATCTCCTCCAAGCCGGGGACCTCGCCGGCGCGGCCGATGCGAATGCCGCCGAGGAGGTCGGGATGCTGCCGCCGCAGCTCTTCCATCGACTCGGCCTCGTAGGTCTTCGTCTGGCGCTGGCCGTCGAGCTCCTCGGTGACCGTCACCTTCACGCGACCATCGGGTCCGATCTGGACCGACTTCGAGCTGCTGCGGCCCGCCGCCGCGCCGCCGGGCAGCGGATCGGGCTCTTGACCCTCGAGCTCGCGTGGCTTCTGCGCGTCCCCACCGTCGTGGCGCTCGAGGCGCGTGCTCGGCGGCGGCGTCGCCGACCCGTCCTCCAAGCGGCGCAGGAGCTTGCGCGCGTTCCAGCGGACCTCGGGGTCCTTGGACTCGCGCGCGGCATGATCGAGCGCGGCGCGAGCTCCTTCTCCGCGAGCCGACAGCGCTTCGCGAGCGCGCGAGCGCACGCCGTCGTCGGGCGAGCCGAGCTGCTCGATCAGCGGTGCGAGCTCGCTCGCGCCGGAGGACTTCTCCGCGGACGACTTCTCCGCCGCAGACTTCTCCGTTCGCTGCGGAGCAGGCTCTTGGAACGGGGCGCAGCTCGCGGACATGGCGGGACCGTGCGTCCAGGCCAGGGCGGGCAGCGCCAGCAAGGCGATCACGGGCGTGCGCATGGCTCAGTTACCTTCTTTCTTCTTCGGGTTCGGCTTCTCGGTCGAGTCGGGAGCGCCCGGAGCGCTCGTCGGATGGAGCTCCGCCACGAGCTCCAGGGCTTGCCCGGATCGACGCACCGACATACGCAGAAGGTGCGGGGGCTGTGAAGGCAGCTTGCGCAGGCCGGCCAGGAAGTCGACGGAACTCTCGAGTGCCACTCCGTTGATCGAGGTCAGCACATCGCCTTCTCGGAGCCCCGAGCGCTGCGCCGGGGAGCTCTCGAAGACCGCCAGGACCTGGAACGGCTCGAAGGGCGAGGGACCGCTCGAGAGGCCCAGCTCGGGCCGCCAGACGTAGATCCCGATCCAGGGCTGCGGCGGCCACGTCGGCAGCGGGACGTCGGCCTGCAGGAACACGCGCTGTACCTCGAGCGCGTCCGCGCGCAAGCGCGCCAGAGGAATCGCGCAGGTGGTCCGGGGCTCCGCCGAGCGCAGGGCGCGTTCCTTCTCCTCGGCGGCATCCCTGGCCGCGGCTCCCGCCTCATCCGCCGCCATCTCGAGGTCCGGCAGGAACGCGATCAGGCGGCCTCGCGGATCGATCAGCACACCTCCGTCCGCCGCGGAACCGAGGTCCTGCTGCAGCGCGATCAGCCCGGTTCGGCCTCGCCGCATCTGGCCGACGGCGCTGAGTTGGACCGCCCAACGCGCGAGCTCGGGCTGCCCGCGCTCGTCGAGAGCCGAGGTAGGTGCGACGGCGATCGCGAAGCTGCCGCTCGCGTGGCTATCCGCCGGAGCGAGGTCGAGCGGCGCCAACGCGAGCGGCGAATCGGAGTCGATCTGCAGCCGCACGAACAAGGCCGTGCGCTGCTCGTTCGCCCCGAGCACGTACGCCAGGCACGCGCGGCGCGTCCCGAGGAGGCGCACGTAGGCTCGATCACGCGGCCGAAACGCCGGGTGGAACGGCAGCGCCAAGAGCCGCTGTTCGGGCTCGACGATCACGCCCGAGGTGTGGAGGTTCGTCTCGGCGTCGAGCTTGAGCTCGACGTGCGCGAGCACTTGCTTCGCGCGCTCGGCCGCCGCGCGCACCTCGGCGCCGAGGCGCTCGAGGATCGGCGCGCCGAGCTCGCTCGATTCGCCGTCCTGGAGGCGGTAGCGCGCGCCTCCCGCCGAAGCTCCGTCGGCCGCGACCGTCAGGGCGAGCAGCGCGCCGAGGAGGGAACGCAAGGACTCCCGGAGCATCGCATCCAGCTCAGTAGTTCGAGTTCGGCCCGAAGCGCCCGACGAACTGCGTCTGGCTGCCTCGCGGCATGCGGTCGAGATACGGCGGTATCGGTCCGCCGGACCGAGCGGGATCCAACACGCCGGCGTCGTGGAGGCCGCGCTCGTCGCTGCGGACCTGGAGGATCGCACCGGCGGCACCGCGCTCGGAGGAGCTGCCCCCGAGGTACGCGGAAAGCTTGAGCCCCAGCGCGAGAAGGCTCGCTCCGAGGAGCCCGGCGGCGAGCGCGACGCGCCAGCGCTGCGGTACGCGCTCCCCGAGCTCGCGCACGCGCCGCATCCGACTCGGCGCCGAGGCCGGCGCCGCGGGAGCTTCGTGCATCTGCACGCGCAGGCGCTCCCAGAGCACGCTGCCGCCTCCGTGGATCGATCGCTCGGCTCCTTCCGCGCGACGCGCGGGCGCCGACTCCATCTCGCGCAGGCTGCGGAACGCAGCGAGCGCCTGATGGTGAGCTCGCAGCGCGCGCGCGCAGCTCAGACAGGAGCGCAGATGCTCCGCCACGGCGGCCGCGAGCTCGGGCTCCAAGTCCCCTCCCACGTGGAGAGGCAGCAGGTCTTCGACTCTTCGACAACGCATCAGGGGGGTCTCGGATGGGGCCGCGGGAAGCGGCGGCCCGGGGGGATTCATCGCATTTCGGAGCCCGCGACTCAAGGCGTCGACGGATGCTCCTTGGCCATGCGCTCCCAATGCTCCTTGAAGAGCTTGCGGGCGCGGTGCAGCCGCCAGCGCACCGTGGCGTGGCTCGCGCCCACCACCGGAGCGATCTCCTTGCAGCTCAGGCCGTCGAGGTCGCGCAGCACGAGGACGGCGCGGAACGCGGGCGGGAGCTTCTCGATCACCTTCCGAACGAGGGCGCGCGTCTCCTCGCTCTCCACCGGAGTATCGTCGCTGCGCTTCGCCGCGAGGCGCTCCTCGAGGCCGTCGAGCGGGACGCTCTTCTGCACCGCGACCTTGCGCAGCCGGTCGATCGCGAGGTTCTGCACGATGCGGAAGAACCAGGTGTAGAACGAGCGCGCGAAGTCGAAGCGATCGAGGGAGCGGTAGACCCGCAGGAAGGCCTCCTGCGCGACATCCCACGCCTCCTCTTCGCGGTTCAACAGCCCGAAGGCGATGAAGAACGCGCGCTTCTCATAGCGCTCGACCAGCTCGCGAAAGGCGTCCTCCTCGCCGCGCTGGGCGCGGAGCAACAGCTCCGCGTCGCGGGCGTCCCGCAGCGGGTCGGGGCTCTGGGCCGCGCTCTGGCGACTGTCGCTGGTCCGTTGGCTCACGAGGCGCAAGGCGTGCATGCCAGCTCCACGGGTGTCGGGTCTTGCACCCCCCGTTACGCGGACAGCCGCCCGATTGTTGGAGCCCGTTGGAATTGCCCCTTCCGGCCGTGGGCGTTATCTGTCCGGTCGTGGGCGTTGCCTGTCGGGCCGTTGGCTTTGCCTGTCGGGCCGATGGCTTTGCCTGTCGGGCCGATGGCATTGCCCGTCGGGCCGTTGGCGGATCCTCGGTCGAGAAAACCGACCTCGGCGCGGCGCGAGCTCGCGCCGCGAGCTCTAGGTGAGCGCGACCCCGTTCGCCCCGATGTGGCGGAACTTCTCGTAGCGCCGGCGCAGGAGCTCGGGCACCGGCACGGTCGCCAGCTCGTCGAGGGCTCCCAGGATCGCGGCCTTCACGAGCTGGGTAGTCTCCTGCTTGTGCCGGTGCGCCCCGCCGACGGGCTCCTCCACGATGTGGTCGATGATCCCCAGCTTCTGGAGGTCGGGCGCCGTGAGGCGCAGCGCCGAGGCGGCCTCGGGCGCCTTCTCGCCGTTCTTCCAGAGGATCGCCGCGCAGCCTTCCGGCGAGATCACCGAGTAATACGAGTTCGAGAGCATCATCACCCGGTCGCCGACGCCGATCCCGAGCGCCCCGCCCGAGCCGCCTTCGCCGATCACCAGCACGACGATCGGCACCTTCAGCTCGAACATCGCGTAGATGTTCTCGGCGATGGCGCGCGCCTGCCCGCGTTCCTCTGCACCGATGCCGGGATAGGCGCCGGGCGTGTTGATGAAGCAGACGAGGGGGAGCTTCAGCCGCTCGGCGAGGCGCATCTTCCGCAGCGCCTTGCGGTAGCCCTCGGGGTGCGCGCAGCCGAAGTTGCACGCGAGCCGGGTCTTCGTGGTGCGCCCCTTGCGATGGCCGAGGATCATCACCCGGCGGCCGTCGATGCGCCCCAGTCCCGAGACGATCGCGCGGTCGTCGCCGAACACGCCGTCACCGTGGAGCTCGACGAACTCCTCGCAGAGGTCCTCGATGTAGTCCGTGGTGACCGGGCGCTGCGGGTGCCGCGCCACGCAGACGCGCTCCCACGGAGTGATCTCGCTGTAGATCTTCTCGGTGGTCTGCGTCAGCGTCTGGCGGAGACGCGCGATCTCGCCCTTCAGGTCGAAGTGCGTCGAGGACGCGAGGTCCTCGAGCTCCGCGATCTTCCGCTCGATTTCGACGATCGGACGCTCGAAGGCGAGCTCCGAGAAAGACGTGTTCGAACTGCGCTCGTTCGAGCTGCGCGCCATGGCGCTCTCCAGGTCGGTGTGACGAACCGCGCCTCGGCGCGGACGACGCCAGGCATCGTGTTCGGCTGGCGCCCGAGCCGCAAGCCATTTTCGAGTGGCTGGCCCTTCGCGAGGTCCTTATCTTCTTCGCCTCCTCGCGGGGCCGGGGCCTTCGCACGCCGCGGTGGATCCCGCCCGCACTCCGCCCTCCGCGTCGAGCTTCCATGGCTCATTTCCTCGCCTGGCGGATCGAAGTGGCGCCGAAGAGCGGCGCTGCGGATCCGGGCGCCCAGAGCTTGCTGCGCGCCGCCCGCTCGGCAGAGCTGGCGCCCTTGCGCTCCCTGCGTTCTCTCGTCCTGCGCCGCGGCTTCCTGCTACCGCCGCAGCTCTCGCGCGCGGAGATCGATCGCAGCGTCGCCGCGCTGCTGCGCGACGACGTGGTCGAGGACGTCGCGATCGAAGCACCGAACTCCGCCGCGGGTTCCAGCGCGACGGATCGCACGACGCTGACGCTCTACGTGCGCCGACGCAACGGCGTGATGGACCCGGTGGCGAACAGCTTGACGCGCGCGCTGCGCGTCCTGCACGCGAGCGGCGGCAAGGACCTCGCGGGCGTGCAGACCTACCAGCGCTACGACTTCAGCTTCGAAGGCGCGCCGGGGCAGCCCGAGCTGGAAGCGGCGCGCGAGCTCGCGCGCCGCGGCTTCGCCAACGAGACCATCGAAGAGCTGCTCCTCGGGGCGCAGCGCCCCGAGCCGCATCCACCGGCCCCGCCGTACCGTTACCAGCGCCTCGAGATCCCGATCCGCGCGCTCGACGAGACCGCGCTCGCCGCGCTGAGCACGCGCCTCGCGCTGGCGCTCGATGTCGCGGAGATGCGCACGGTGCAGAGCTACTTCCAGGACGTCGAGCGCCGCGAGCCCAGCGACTGCGAGCTGCTCACGCTGGCCCAGACCTGGTCCGAGCACTGCAAGCACAAGACGCTGACCGGGCGCATCGAATACCGCGAGAACGGCGGAGCGGTGCAGCGCTTCGAGAACATGCTGAAGGAGACGATCTTCGCGGCGACGCAGCAGATCGACGCTCCGTGGTGCCTCTCGGTGTTCGCCGACAACGCCGGCGTGATCGAGCTCGACGAGCGCTACGGGATGACCTTCAAGGTCGAGACGCACAATCACCCCTCGGCGATCGAGCCCTACGGCGGCGCGGGCACCGGCATCGGCGGCGTGCTCCGCGACACGCTCGGCACCGGCCTCGGCGCGCGTCCGATCGCATCGACCGACGTCTTCTGCGTCGGTCCGCTCGATCTCCCCCGCGAGCAGCTCCCGCCGGGCACCTTGCACCCGCGCCGCATCCTGGAAGGCGTGGTCTCCGGCGTGCGCGACTACGGCAATCGCATGGGCGTCCCCACGGTGAACGGCGCGGTCTACGTGGATCCCGCCTACGTGGGCAATCCGCTGGTCTACTGCGGCAACATCGGCCTGATCCCGCGCGACAAGATCCGCAAGCAGCCCGAGCGCGGCGACCTCGTCGTGGCGCTCGGCGGTCGCACGGGCCGCGACGGCATCGGCGGCGCCACCTTCTCCTCCGTCGAGCTCCACGAGGAGAGCGAGGTCGTCTCCGCGACGGCCGTGCAGATCGGCGATCCGATCACCGAGAAGAAGGTCGCCGACCTGATCGTGCGCGCGCGCGATCGCGAGCTCTTTCACGCGCTGACCGACTGCGGCGCGGGCGGCTTCTCCTCCGCCGTCGGCGAGATGGGCGAGGAGCTCGGCGCCGACATCGAGCTGCAGCGCGCACCGCTGAAGTACCAAGGGCTCTCCTACGCGGAGATCTGGATCTCCGAGGCCCAGGAGCGCATGGTCGCCGCTGTGCCTCCGACGAAGCTCGCGGAGCTGCTCGAGCTCTGCCGCGAGGAAGAGGTCGAGGCCACCGTCATCGGCACCTTCACCGGCACGGGGCGTCTGCGCCTGAGCTACGACGGGCAGCTCGTCGCGGACCTCGCGATGAGCTTCCTGCACAAGGGCCTGCCGAAGCGCACGCTCCAGGCGACCTGGAGCGCTCCCGAGCTGCGCGACCCCGAGCATGCTCCGCCCGGGGACTTCGGCCAGCTCCTGCACGCGCTCCTGCGCGCGCCCAACATCTGCTCCAAGGAGTGGATCATCCGCGGCTACGACCACGAGGTGCAGGGTGCCAGCGTGGTGAAGCCGCTCGTCGGTCCGTGCATGGACGGCCCGTCCGACGCCGCCGTGATCGCGCCGCTCTCCGATTCGCGTCGCGGTGTCGCCGTGGGCTGCGGCATGAACCCGCGCTACGGCGCGATCGATCCCGCCGCAATGGCCGGCGCCGCGATCGACGAAGCGCTGCGCAACATCGTCTGCGTGGGCGGCGATCCCGAGCGCACGGCGATCCTCGACAACTTCTCGTGGGGCTCGTGCAAGCGCCCCGAGCGCTTGGGCGCGCTGGTGCGCGCGGCCATCGCGTGCCGAGAGATCGCGGTCGCGCTAGGCACGCCGTTCATCTCCGGCAAGGACTCGCTGAACAACGAGTATCGCGTCGGCGACCGCACGATCGTGATCCCCGACACCCTGCTCATCTCGGCGATCAGCGTCATGAGCGATGTCGGGCGCGCCGTGACGATGGACTGGAAGAGCGCGGGCAACGCGCTCTACCTCGTCGGCGAGACGCGCCGCGAGCTCGGCGGTTCGCACTTGCTGCTCGTGCAGGAGCTCGGCACGGGAGCGAGCGTTCCGCGTCTGGACCCGACGCGCAGCCGCGCCACGTTGCGAGCGCTGCACGGAGCCATCACGACGGGCCTCGTGCGGAGCGCGCACGACCTCTCCGAAGGCGGCCTGCTCGTCGCCGCGGCCGAGATGGCCTTCGCCGGCCGCGTCGGCGGGAGCCTCGACCTGCGATCGGTTCCGCGCTCGAGCGACTGCGAGCGCGACGACTGGATCCTCGGATCGGAGTCGCTGACCCGATTCCTCGTAGAGGTCGCGCCCGAGCAGACGGCCGCCTTCGAGCGCGCCCTCGCGGGTTGCGTGCATGCGCGCATCGGGTCCACCGATGCGAGCGGGCGTTTGATCCTGCGCGGCCTCTCCGGGGCGACGCTGCTCGACGAAGCGCTCGAGGGCCTGCAGGCGTCGCACGCCGCGGGCATGGAACCCAATCTGCCACTGCAAGCAGGGAAGCGCCGCGCATGAGTTCCGGCATGAAGGTCCTCTGTCTGCGCACCGCGGGCACCAACTGCGATCGCGAGCTCGTCGACGCCTTCGAGCGCGCCGGTGCCCAGGTCGAGCTGTGGCCCGCTCGGCGCCTCTTCGATCACCCCGAGGAGCTCCGGCGCTTTCGCGTCCTCGGCCTCCCCGGCGGCTTCACCTACGGCGATGACCTGGGCGCCGGCCGCATCTTCGCTCTCGAGCTGCGCGCGTTCCTCGGCGAGCACCTGCGGCGCTTCGTCGACGACGGCGGCTACGTGCTCGGCGTCTGCAACGGCTTCCAGATCCTCGTCCAAACCGGGCTCCTCCCGGGGCTACCCGCGGGCGAGCTAGAGAACGAGGCCCAGCGCGCGGTGAGCCTGGTGCCCAACGACTCCCGGCGCTTCGAATGCAGATGGGTGCACCTGCGCGCGGAGAAGTCGCGCTGCCGCTTCCTGCGCCACGGCTCGGTGATCCCCATGCCGGTCGCGCACGCGGAGGGCAAGTTCGTGGTGCGCGACTCGGCGACCTTGGAGGCGCTCCGCCGCAACGGGCAGATCGCGTTCCGCTACTGCACCGCGAGCGGCGGGACGCCCAGCTATCCCGAGGATCCCAACGGCTCGGTCGAGCAGATCGCCGGGATCTGCGACCTCTCGGGGCGCGTGCTCGGCCTGATGCCCCACCCCGAGCGCAACGTGACGCCTTTCCAGCACCCGTGGTGGACGAGGCTGCCCGAGCGCGAGGAAGGCGAGGGCCTGGCCCTCTTCCGCGACCTCGTCGAAGCCGCCCGTAGCTGAAGGCCCAGGCTGCCGACTCGCGGCGAAAAAAAGCTGGGCCCGCGCGGAACCCGGGAGGAACGAGCGCGCGTCGAAGCGACGCCCACCACGGGCCAGAGCTCGTCGCTAACACGAGCGATTCGGGCGGCGGGGTTCCTGCGAAGTCCCCCGCGTGCACCTGCCCGAACCACTCGTTCACTCCTCCGAGGAGAGTGGCATCTCTCAGAAGAGAGGGGCGCTACTCGTTGGAGAGGGGCTCTGCCGCTCTTTGGATCTCCCGATCCGTCGTCCCAACGCATCGAGAGGCCCGCGCCGCTGCCGCGACGCGCGTCTCTGCGTCGAGCGCCCCGCACGAGCGGACCACGCGCGGTGACTACCCACGGTGGCCATACGGCCCGCGCGCTCGACGACGCTTTTCCCCGGCTCTGCGGCGCAGCTCCCAGTCGAGTGCGCGCCGCGCGAGTCAGCCTTCCCCGTGCGTTGAGACCGCTGCCCGGGTCCGCCGGTTCCGCTCGTGCGCTCCGCAACTCCCCGGAGCCCCGTGAGACGTCCCCTCGCGGGAGCATGAGCGGCACGCCGGCGTTCCTTCGATGAGCGCCGAGATCCTGATGCTCGGCGCAGCTCCGCCGGATCCCCCTGGCGCGGTTCGCCGCGCCTGATTCGCGCCGGAATCATTGCCCCCTGGAGCCTGACGCTCCGGCGGACCCGCGCGCAGCCCTTCTTTCGTGCGCCACCCTCGTTTCCACCGCTTCAGCCCGAGAGCGCGCTCTTTCGAGAAGCTCTCCGAAGCTCTGCGCGTGCCTCGCGGATCGGCGCGGCACGCCGAACGACTCGCGCCCGCATCGCGCCGGGACGAGCCATGGCCGGGGACGGGATGATTCAGGTTCGCATCAACACCGCGGATTCCACGCTCGAAGAAGCGCTCTATCGGAACCTCTGCCAGCAGCTTCCGGAGCCGCCCGACGCGGCGAAGGACAGCTTCCAGCAGGAGTTCGACCGGCTCTTCGCCTCGGGCACGACCGAGCTCGACGTAGAGGAGCTCCTGCCGCACTACGATGGGGCACGGCTCCTGCTCTTCTCCGACGACGAGCACTTGGCCGCCGATCGCGAGTACGTGGCGGCCTACCTCTCTTCCGCACGCCCCGGCGCGGCTCCGGCCCTCGCGTTGCCGTACTTCAGCGAAGGCGCGCTCCAGCGCGCGCTCCGCGCCCGCGAGGAGGCGCCGCTCGAGCAGGCGACCCGCGTGCTCCACGAGAGCCTCGTCCGGGAGATGGGCCGCGCGCTGCCGCCGGGGCTTCCCGACCTCCTCCAGATCGCGCTCGAGCGTGGCGTGGCCCTCCTCGGCCTCGGCGGCGCGGACCAGCGCGCGAGCAGCCTCGAGAGCTGGACGGAGCGCCTGCACGCGGCCGCGCTCCGCGGTCCGGTGGTCGCCCTCATCCCCGAGGCGCTGATGCGCCCGAGCTGGATCGAGCGCAGCTTCGTGCGCCGTGGTGCCTACGAGACGGTCGCCGTCTGGCAGAGCCCCACCGAGCTCTATTGGCGCCTACGCGCCGAGCACTCGAGCGAGGAGCTGCCGCACGCGGTCCATCTGCAGAGCACCTGGGCCTTCGCCACTATGGCGACGCATCCCGTGTTCCGCGCCGCGGCGCGGGGAGCGCGCGCCGAAGACGATGTCCTGCTGCCACCGCGGCCCGCGCACAGCGCGCGTCGCGCCGACGCGCCGATGATCGAGATGCTGCTCGGCGCCGCCGAGCTCGTGCGCACGATGGTGCAGCCCGAGCTCCCGACCCCCGAGTCGGTGCGCGTCGTGACCTTCCTCGAGCCCGAGCTCGAGGCGCGCCTCCTCGCTTGCGGCCTGCGTTCGAGACCGCGCAGGAGGTCCTGGCCGCCGCCGAGCGCGGCGAGTGCCTGGCGTTCCCCGAACACGGGTTGGTCTATCTGGGCCAGCCCCGCGTCGCGCTCGGGCTACAGGCGCTGATCCGCGTGCTGGTCGAGCCGCGCAACGCGGCCCAGCCCGCGACCGCCGTGGGCGCGCGCGAGGCGCGCTTCGCGCGCGCCGCGCGCGGCGAGGCCCTCGCGTTCTTCTCGTCGGGGCTCATCGCCGGCAAGCGGCTGTGGCCCGAGGAGGAGAGCCCCGAGGATCCGCTCGCGCCGCGCGTGCTCGCCGGGCTCGATCGCCTGGAACGCGTGCTCGAAGGGCGCACGCGCTCCAGCCTCGTTCCTCCCGGCGACAGCGCGGAGGACGAGCTCTGCGCGATACGCGTCGGCCGCTTCCTCGGCGCACGCCTTCTCGTCGCGGTGGATTCGCGAACGATCGAGTTCGACGAAGCGTGCGCGCTCTTCGCTCCGCGGCCGAGCAGCGGCGAGAGCGATCGCGCGCGCTTGCTGACACTCGCGCGCCTCGCTCTCCGCTGATCAGGAAACGACCTCGACGGCGAGCAGGACGCTCTCGCCTTCGATCGCGACCTCGCGCGCGGAGGCCCCTGGGTTCGCAAGCACCCGCAGGCTGCGCGCGAGCGTCTCCGCGGCGATGAGCTCGCGATGCGCCTCGACGGCCCCGGCGAGCTTCTCGCTCGCCGAGAGCGCGACGTCGATGCGCGCCACGTAGTCGAGCTTCAGGTCCTTCCGCACGCCCTGGATGCGGTTCACGAGCTCGCGCGCGAGCATCTCTCCGAAGAGCGTCTCGTCGACCTCGGTCTCCAGCAGGACCACCGACTGCGCGCCCGAGGCCGCGGCGAAGCCGGGCTTCGCCTCGAGCGCGACCTCGATCTCCGCCGGTGTGAGCTCGACGCGCTCCCCGCTCGCCACCGCGATCTCGCACGCGCCGCGGAGCTGGAGCTCCTCGCGCAGCCGCGCGGGATCGGCCTTCAGCACCGCGTCCTTCACGAGCGGCATCAGCTTGCCGACCTTCGGCCCGAGCGCCTTGAAGTTCGGCTTGCAGGTGTAGCTCACCCACGTCGATGCATCCGCGACGAGATCGACCAGCTTCACGTTGAGCTCGTCGGCGATGACGCCCGTCAAGCCCGCGAGCGCGGAGCGTAGCTCTGCATCCGCGACCGCGACGCGCGCGGAGCGCAGCGGCTGGCGCACCTTCAGGCGCGCATCCGAGCGCACGCTGAGCCCCAAGGAGACGATCTCTCGCGCCGCGGCCATGCGCCGCGAGAGCCCTTCGTCGATGAAGCGCGCATCGGCCTCGGGATAGCTCGCGAGATGCACCGAGGCGGGCGCGCGCTGGCCGAGGGGCCGCACCAAGAGGTTCTGGTGCAGCTCCTCCGCGAAGAAGGGCGTGAACGGCGCGATCGCGCGCGCGAAGCTGACGAGGCAAGTGTGGAGCGTGTCGAACGCCGCGAGCTTGTCCGCGGACTGGCCCTCCGACCAGAAGCGCGCGCGCGAGCGCCGCACATACCAGTTGGAGAGCGAGTCGACGAAGCGCCCGAGGCGCTGCGCCGCCTCGTAGAGCCGCCAGCCGTCCATGTGCGCGCGCACGTCGCGCACCGTGAGATGCAGCTCCGAGAGGATCCATCGGTCCATCTCGCTGCGCTCCGCGAGCGGATCGAGAGCCGAGCGCCGCGCGGGATCGTAGCCGTCGATGTTCGCGTAGATCACGAAGAACGAGTAGACGTTCTGCAGCGTGATCAGGAAGTCCTTCTGCGCCTGGCGCACGCCGGCCAGCGAGTGACGCGTGTTGTTCCACGGCGGGTTCGAAGCGTAGAAGAACCAGCGGAACGCGTCACCCCCCGGCGCCGGCGTCGGATCGACGAAGGTCGCCACGTCACCGCTCTTGGCGCCGAGCTCCGCGGCCTGCTCTGAGGAGAGCACCGCGACGTGGCGATGATCGTTCCCCCCGCCTGCCGCGACCCAGCGCTCGGCCTTGTCCAGGTCGAGCGGCTGCAGCTCGCGCAGCACCTTGCCGCCGAGCTCGAGCTGCACGCGGCAGTCCTTGCGCTGCAAGTCGAGCCCCTCCAGGTCATCGCGCGTGAGCCCGAGCTGGCCCCGCTGCGGCACCTTCTTCGCGAGCAGCTCCTGGAAGCGCGCATCCCCCGCGACGACGACCGTCATCGGCATGCGCACGGCCGAGAGGATGACGCTGGGCGGCGTGTAGTTCTTCTTGCTCTTCGACTCCTTGATCCCGTCGCGGTCGCAGACGTGCCCCAGCACGATGCAGCGCTTGTAGGGATGGGGATAGCTCTCGCCGCGGAGCCCGTAGCGCTCGCGCGTCTCCTGATCGAAGACCAGCGTCGAGACCGCCAGCATGGAGTAGAACCAGCCGCGCGTCTGGTCGACGGCCTCGGAGATGAAGTCCGCGGGAAACGCCTCGCGGAACGCCTCGACCCCGCTGTGCGGGAAGCCGAACTGCGCGAAGGGCACGCAGCCGGAGTCGAACCAGCAGTCGATCACCTCGGGCACGCGGCGATAGGTCCCCGCCTCGCCGCTCTTCGTCCAGGTGATCTCGTCGATCCACGGCTTGTGGACCTTCAGGTGCTCGTTCAACGCGGGATCCGCCGCGCGCGCCGCCTCGAACTTGTCGAACGCCTGCGGATTGCGCTGGAGGATCTCCGCGACCGAGGTCGGGCAGTCCATCGCGCCGGTGACGTCGTTCACCCAGATGTTGAGCGGCGTCCCCCAGAAGCGCTCGCGCGAGAGCGCCCAGTCGACGTTGTTGGCGAGGAAGTCGCCGAAGCGCCCTTCCTTGATGTGCTCGGGGAACCACTCGATCGCGCGGTTGTTCGCGACGAGCTCTTCCTTGAATTGCCGCGTGCGGATGAACCAGCTCTCGCGCGCATACTGGATCAGCGGGTCCTTGTCGGCGCGCGGGCAGAAGGGATAGTCGTGCGCGATGATCTCGCGCGCGAAGAGCAAGCCGCGCTGCTCCAGGTCCTTCAGGATCTGCGGATCGGCTTCTTTGAAGCCCAATCCCGCGAACGGCTTCGCCACCGGCGGAAAGACGCCGCTCGGCGTGAGGTGCTGCACGAAGCCCAGGCCCGCGTCCTTCGCCGTGCGGTAGTCGTCCTCGCCGAAGCCGGGGGCGAGGTGGACGATCCCCGTGCCGGTGCCGGTGGTCACGAAGTCGCCGGCGACCACGCGCCACGGATCTCCCGCGGCGGGCTTCTCGAATGCGTAGGGCGGCGTGTAGCGGAGTCCCACGAGCTCGGCCCCGCGCCGCTGCTCCACCACGCGGTGCGCGCGCTTCCCGAAGATGCGCGCGACGCTCTCCGCGGCCACCACGTAGCGCGTACCCGGCTCTTCGTCGAGCTCGACCAACGCGTATTCGATCTCCGCGCCGACCGCGAGGCCGAGATTCGACGGCAGCGTCCACGGCGTCGTCGTCCAGGCCAGGAAGACGAGCCCGTCTTTCTCCGCGGGCCCTTCCGTCACAGCCGGAAAGCGCACCGTCGCGGCGGGATCGTTCACCTTCTTGTAGCCCTCGCCGACTTCGCCGGCGGAGAGCGCGGTGCCCCCCTTCGTCCACCACCACACGACCTTGTGGCCGCGATAGAGCAAGCCCTTCGAGAAGAGCCGCGAGAGCGCCCACCACACGGACTCGATGTACGGAGTGTGATAGGTGACGTAGGCCTGCGGGAGGTCGATCCAGAACGCGATGCGCTCGGTGAGCCGCTCCCACTCGCTCGTGTAGCGGAAGACGTTCTCGATGCAGCGCCGCGTGAAGGGCTCGACGCCGTACTCGAGGATCGCCTCGCGCCCGCGGATACCGAGCTCCTTCTCGACCTCGATCTCGACGGGCAGGCCGTGCGTGTCCCAGCCCGCCTTCCGCGGCACGAAGTCCCCGCACATCGTGCGGTAGCGCGGGAAGAGGTCCTTGATCGCGCGCGTGAGCACGTGCCCGTTGTGAGGCATGCCGTTCGCCGTCGGCGGGCCTTCGTAGAAGACGAAGCGCTGACCGCCCCGCGCGCGCCCCTGCTCCAGGCTCTTCTCGAAGATGCGCTCGCGCTTCCAGAAGGCGAGGACCTTCTCCTCCAGAGCGGGGAAGTCGTAGGTGGTGTCGACCGGCTCGAAGACGCCCATGGAACCTCAGCGGGAAACGCAGGTCCGCGGGGCGAAGCCCCGACGCGAAGCGCGGGATTCTATGCGGCGCTCGCGCCTGCCGCGAGCCGCTCTGCGCGACTCAGCCGCGCGGGATCGCCGAGACTCGCGGCGCGCGCGCGCGCCCCTCGCGCCGCCCGTCCTTGGCGCACTCCCGGCAGCGACCGAAGATGCGCAGCGAGTGGTGGGTCATCTCGAAGCCGCGCGAGGTCGCTTGCTGCTCCTGCAGGCGCTCGATCTCGTCGCAGCGGAACTCCTCGATGGAGCCGCAGGCGACGCAGACGAGATGATCGTGGTGCTCCTCGCGGCCATCCACGCGCTCGTAGAGCATCTGGCCGCCGCCGACATCGAGCGCCTCGAGGAAGCCGCCCTCCACCAGCACGTTCACGCTGCGGTACACCGTGGCGAGCGAAACGCGATGCCCTTCATCCACGAGGCGGCGGTGGAGCTGCTCGGCGGAGAAGTGCTCGCGCGAGCCGAAGACGGTCTCCAGGATCGTCATCCGCTGTCGTGTGACCTTGAAGCCGCGCTGCTTCAGGTACTCGACGAAGTTCGTTTCGCGGAGGGGCACGACGAGCCGGGGGGCGAGAGACGGGGGGTGAGGTCGGCGGGCGGAGTATAGGACGCCGCCGGCTCCGTTGGAACCCGCGGAGCGGCGCTCGCGCCCCCGTCGTCTCGCGCTCAGCTCACGGGCCGGCGATTGCCGATGTCGCAGCGGTAGTGCATGCCTTCGAAGGAGAGGCGCTCCAGCGCCTCGTACGCGCGCCGCTGCGCCGCGGCCTTGTCCGAGCCGAGCGAGCAGACCGAGAAGACGCGTCCCCGGCCGTGACCCATTGATTGCCCGCGCGCGTGGTGCCGGAGTGGAACACCTGGAGCTGCTCGTCGCGCGGCAGGAAGTCGAGGCCGCGGATCACGCGCCCCTTCTCGTAGGCGCCGGGATAGCCAGCCGCCGTCGCCACCACGCAGACGGCCGTCTCGGTGCGCCAAGTGATACCCTCGACCTTCGAGAGCTCGCCACCGGCGGCGTAGAGCAGGAAAGGCACGAGGTCGCTTTTCAAGCGCATCAGCAGCGGCTGCGTCTCGGGATCGCCGAGCGCGCGTTGAACTCGAGCACGCGCGGCCCTTGCTCGGTGATCATGAGCCCTGCGTAGAGCACGCCGCGGAAGCGCCTACCTTCGCGGTTCAGCGCATGGATCGTCGGCACGAGCACGGTGCTCTCGATCTGCCGCAGCAGGCGTACGCCGACACCGGGAACGGGCGAGAAGGCGCCCATGCCGCCCGTGTTCGGTCCCTGATCCCCGTCGTTCACCGCCTTGTGGTCCTGCGCGGGCTCGAGGAGCACGATCGTCTCGCCGTCGGTGATCGCGAGCACCGAGAGCTCTTCGCCGAAGAGGAAGTCCTCGATCACGATGCGCTCGCCGGCCTTGCCGAACGCGCGCTCCTCCATGCACTCGCGCACCGCCGCACGCGCCGCGGCGACGTCCTTGCAGATGCGAACGCCCTTGCCGGCGGCGAGCCCTGCGGCCTTCACCACGACGGGGAACTCACGCAGCCCCTCCACATAGCCGAGCGCGAGCGAGCTGCTCTCGAAGGCGCGGAAGTTCGCGGTCGGGATGCGGTAGCGGAAGAGCAGGTCCTTGCAGAAGACCTTGTTGCCCTCGATCTCGGCCGCGGCCTTGCTGGGCCCGAAGATCTTGAGCCCCGCCGCTTCGAAGCGATCGACGATGCCGGCGACGAGCGGACCTTCGGGTCCGACCACCGTGAGATCGATGCCCTCGCGCTTGGCGAAGGCGAGCAGACGCTCGATGTCGTCGGCCTGGAGGTCGACGCAGGTGGCGACCTCCGCGATCCCGGGGTTGCCCGGCGCGCACCAGACCTTCTTCACCAGCGGCGATGCCGCGATCTTCCAGCACAGCGCGTGCTCGCGGCCGCCGCCGCCGATCACCAAGACCTGCATCGAAGCCCCTCCAGGGCATGCGGAATCAGGCACGATAGCGCACCGGAGCAGGCCCTTTCCATCGGCGCGGCCTTTCCTCCGGCGCGCCGAAGACGAACGCGGCCGGGACGATGGCCCGGCCGCGTCACGCAGGTCTGGTTCGGGAAGGCGGGACTCGAACCCGCGACGCTCAGCTCCCAAAGCTGAGGCTCTACCAACTGAGCTACTCCCCGGGGGATGGCCGGACAGTGTAGGCCGCTCCGCCGCGGGGGCAAGCGCGCAGCAGAGGCCGAGCCGGCGCGGAATGGCCCCGCGGCGGGAGCGGAAGTACACTCCGCACCCGCGCGCCCGTAGCTCAGCTGGACAGAGCAGCGGATTTCTAATCCGCTGGTCGCAGGTTCGAGTCCTGCCGGGCGTATCCGCCCTCCCTCGCGCTCGGAAGAAAGCTCCGCTCCCCGCGCGCGGCGCGGGCCCGGGATATCTTGAGAGAGGTATCTCTTCCCTGCCCGCGGCGCCGCATCTCCTCCGGCTCCGCGGAGCTCCCTCCTCCTCGCTTCCCGAGAGCTTCGATGTCCGCCTTCACCCGCCTCGCCGGGATGGCGGCCCTTTCTTTCGTCGGCTTCGCAGCGGTCGCGTCCGCTGACGTCGTCACCGACTGGAACGGCGCCGCCCTCCAAGCCATCCGCAGCGGCAATACGCCCCCGCCGGCCGCCTCCCGCAACCTCGCGATCCTGCACTGCTCCGTCTACGACGCGGTGAACGGGATCGAGCGCCGCCACGCGCCCTACCTCGTGAACCAGCGCGGACCGCGCAACGCCTCGCGCGAAGCCGCGGCCTCGAGCGCCGCGCGCGATGTCCTCGCCGCGCTCTACCCCGCGCAGCTCGCGAACTACGATGCGCTGAACGGCGCGATCCTAGGCGGCATCCTCCGGCTCCGCCAAGGACGACGGCATCGCCTGGGGTCAGCAGGTCGCCGCGGCGCTGCTCGCCGCGCGCGCCAACGATGGCTCGGCGAACCAGCCCGCGTACCCCGGATCGACCGATCCCGGAAAGTGGCGACCGACCGTCTCCTTCGGTGGTGTCGTGCGCCCCGCTCTGCTCCCCGGCTGGGGCAACGTGACGCCCTTCGGCATCCGCGCCGGGGAACAGTTCCGTCCCCCGGCACCGCCGCGTCTGCGCTCGTTCAACTACGTCATGGACTGGCTGGAGGTGGAAGCGCTCGGCGAGGCGAACAGCGGCGCACGCACGGCCGATCAGACCGAGATCGCGCGCTTCTGGGGCTACGGCCCCGGCACCGCGACGCCGCCCGGTCACTGGAACCAGATCGCGTTCAACGTCTCCACCGATCAGGGCCTCTCGCTCTCCGAGAACGCGCGGCTCTTCGCGCTGCTCAACATCGCGATGGCCGACGCCGCGATCGTCTCGTGGGACTGCAAGTACGTGTACGGCTTCTGGCGCCCGATCACGGCGATCCAGCTCGCCGACACGGATGGCAATCCGTTCACGGCGGCCAATCCCGCCTGGACGCCGCTCCTCGCGACGCCGCCGTTCCCCGAGTACAGCTCCGGGCACAGCACCTTCAGCGCGGCGGCCGCCGGCGTGCTGCGGCGCTTCTTCGGCACGGACCGCATCGCCTTCCGCGCCGGCTCGGACGACCTGCCGGGAGTCGAGCGCAGCTACGACAGCTTCTCACACGCGGCGCACGAGAGCGGCAAGAGCCGCATCTACGGCGGCATCCACTTTCAGTCGGCGAACTTCTGGGGCCTCCACAACGGCCGTCTGGTCGCCCTCTACGTCATGAATCGCCTGCTGCGCTGAGGCCTTCTCTCCGCGCAGCGACCGCCCGCAGCGCGCGCGATCCCGCGCGCTGCGGGCGGCGTCGTCTCGCGCGCCGCACGAGCCCTCGACGCCACCGCTTGCGCGGCTAGAGTGAGCCTCCTCCTCTCCGAGCTTCGACCATGGTCTCCGCATTCCCCTCCGCCGCGTCTCTCGCCGCTCTCGCGCTGCTCGCGGCCGTTCTCCCCTCGGCCACCGCATCCGACCTGCTCGAGATCGACGGCGGCATCCTCGGAGGAACGACGAGCATCCAGGTGAGCGGTCCGCCGGGCTCGTTCCACATCACCTTCCTCTCGACCAACGAAGGGCCGCTGCCGCTCGGCCTCTTCGATCCGAGCGATCCGCGCCTCCTCGAGGTCGGCCTCGATCTCTTCAGCGTCGGCGTGCTCCTCAGCGGACCGACGCCCGCGTCCTACGCGATCCCCGTCCCCAACGATCCCACGCTCTTCCGCGCGATCCTCTACGCGCAGAGCGTCACGCTGCCGGGGACGAGCGGGCTCTTCGATCAAGTCTCGCCGCCCTCCGCGGCGTTTCTCACGCGGCGCAACACGAGCTGGGACGGACCCGAGGATCTCCCGCTCCCCGGCCGCGGCGTGCACTCGATGTCGCGCTTGCCGAACGGCGACTTCCTCATCGCGGGCGGAACCTACTCGATCGACTTGATGCCGATCGGGTTCCAGGACGCGTACATCCTCGATCATCACCGCCGCCGCGTACGCCGCACGGCGAACGACCTGGCGACGGGCCACGTGTTCCATCAGAGCGCGGTGCTGAACGATGGCCGCGTCGCGCTCTTGGCCGGCGCCGACCAGAACAAGATCGTGACGCGCGCCGTGGACGTCTTCGATCCCGCGAGCGGCAGCTTCACGGCGGCTGGAGCGCTCCTCGACCAGCGCGCGATCTTCGCCGCGGCGAAGCTGCCGAACGGTCGCCTCTTCGCCTGCGGCGGCTCGACCGACTTCGATCTCACCGGACAGAACGACTTCCTCTTCATCCTCTCGCGCTCGCAGAGCTCGGCCGAGATCTGGAACCCCGCGACGGGGCAGTCGACCCGCGCGCGCGCGATGACGCGGCGCCTGATGGGCCACACGGCGACGACCCTGCCGAACGGCAAGGTGCTGATCTACGGCGGGGTCGCCTACACCACCTTCCTCGGCATCCCGCTGCCTTCGTTCCCCGCGGAAGGGCAGCTCTACGATCCCACGACGGACACCTACACGGCGACGCCGGCCTCGAGCGCCGGGCGCGCGTGGCACACGGCGTTCCTCATGGCCGATGGCCGCGTGCTGATGGTCGGAGGCTTCAACGGCAGCTTCATCCCGCTCGCGCTGAACGCGATCGACGAGTGCATCGTCTACGACCCGGTCGCGAATCAGTGGAGTGCTTGGGCTCCGCTCCAGTACGGTCGGGCCAATGCCTCGGTCGTGCAGCTCCCGGACGGCTCTCTGGTGGCGGTCGGCGGGGCGAATGGCGCGGCCCTCGGGCCGCAACCCGTGCTCTTCGTCGAGCGCTGGGACGCCGCGAGCGGGCAGTGGAACCTGCTCACGAATCTCAACACGCCGCGCGCCTGGCAGACCGCGGCGCTCCTGCCCGGCTCGAAGCACATCGCCGTCGTCGGCGGTGGCGACCAGGCTACCTACGGCATCCCGCGCATCGAGTTCTTCACGCCGTAGCACACGGCGCCCGAGGGCGCGTCGCGCAGGTTCAGCACCGCGGGGCGCGCATCGAACGCGCGTGGCGAATCCGCAAGAACGCTCGGAGCGCAACGCTCGGAGCGCATCAGCACAGCGGGATCGGCAGATCCGGTCCTGGGATCTCCGCGACGCACGAGGTGATGCGGTTCTTCGCGTCGACGCGCACCACGCGCGGCACGTGATCGCGCGCCTCGTGGTCCTCGAACTCGGCGAAGGCCGCGATGATCACGAGGTCGCCGGGGTGCGTGAGATGCGCCGCGGCCCCGTTCAAGCAGATCACGCCCGAGCCGCGCTCCCCGGAGAGCGCGTAGGTCGTGAGACGGCTGCCGTTCGTCACGTTCCAGACGTGGACCTGCTCGTTGGACAGGATGCCGGACGCGTCCAGCAGGTCTTGGTCGATCGTGACGCTCCCCTCGTAGTGGAGATCGGCGTGCGTCACGAGTGCGCGGTGGATCTTGCCGAGCAAGAGCGTTCGCCGCATGGGCACCTCTGCGGTCCCGGCGACCGACCGCTCGGTGCGAGCGGGAGGGGTCCGGCCGGGAATGGGCGCGAAGACTCTAGCCCTGCGAAGAGCCGCTGTCGAGCGCGCGCTGCGCCACCCCGCTCAGCCGCGCAGCGAGGGGTTCAGCATCTCGAGCTCGACCCGGCTCAGGTCGACCTCGATCTTGCGCTCGGCCTTGCGCGCGCGCTCGAGCTCCTCCAGGAACGGCGCCCCGGAGGGGCCCGCGGCCCGCAGGACCAAGGCCGCCTTCTCGCGCACGGCGAGCTCGGCGTCACCCCGCGCGCACAGGAAGACGATCCGCAGCGCGTCCGGCTCGTGCACGCCTTCCAGTCCATCGAGCGCGGCCATGCGGATGCAGCGCTGCGGGTCGGTCAGGCACTCGAGGAGATAGGTGGAGATCCCCGGCTGCTTCCAGCGGCCGAGGACGGAGACCACGGTGTAGCGGAGCTCCTGGCTCTCGATCTGCGCCAGCAGCGCGTTCACGACCTCGGGCTGCGGGAAGCCCGCCAGCACCTCCGCGGCCATCGAGCGCACCCACCAGTCGTGCCCGCCGTTGAAGACCGCCAGCGCGTGCGGGACGACGCGCTCGTCCTTGCACGACGCCGCCATCAGCATGGCGCCGACGCGAATGTCCTCTTCGGGATCCTCCATCAGCTCGCCGAGCGACTCCACGATGTCGGAGGAGAACTTCATCATCGACTGGATCGTGCGCTCGCGCAGCCAGGTCGCGATGCCGCGGCAGTGCACGAGGAAGGAGCGCAGGATGCGCGTGCGATTCGGCATCTGCCCGAGGAGCCGCAGCGCTGCCTCGCGCACGTTCGCGCTCTCGTCCCCGAGCAGCGGCAGCAAGCGCTCCTCGAGACGGATGCGCGGATCGCGCGCGAGCTGTCCCAGCGCCTGCACCATCAGCGTCTGCTCGTAGCTGTCCGCTTGCGGGAGACGCTCGAAGAAGGGCTCGACGATGTCGGGCGTCGGATGCGAGGCGAGCGCCTCGATGGCCACCCGGCGGATCGCGGGGTCATCGTCGGAGACCAGCCCGCGCAAGAGGAAGAAGACCGCCGCCACCTTCACCTTGCGAGCGAGCAGCTTCGCCGCCTCGACGCGGATCGTGCCGACCGGATCGTTCAGGGCCTCCTTCACGAGGCCCAGGTGGTTGGACCAGTCCGGCAGCGCGGCGAGGAGCGCGAGCCCGCCCTCGCGGAGCTCCTTCTTCTGCGAGCGCAGCATCGCCCCGATGCGCTGCGCGAGCGCCTCGGGATCGCCGCTGCGCTGCAGCAGGCCCGCGAGCTCCTCGCGCACCTGCGGCGACTTTCCGTGCAGCTCGCGGAGCAGCAGGTCGAGCACGCTCGCGTCGCGCTTCTGCAGCATCCAGTCGCCGACGAAGCTGCGGACCTTGGGATCGGAGTGCGCGAGCCCCCAGGTCATCTTGGCCGGGGTGGCCTCTTCGTGCTCCACGATGCGCAGCAGGAGCTCGCGAAGATCCGCTGCGGACTGATAGCCGTAGCCTTGCACGCGCTTGCACGCGGCGGCGAAGCCCTCGGACTTCCCGAAGAGCGCCATCACTTCCCTCCCTTGGCGAAGGCCTTCTTCCAGTCCTCGGTCTCGCTCGGCGGCTTCTTCGCGCGCGCCATCTCCAGGCTGCCCAGGCTCGAGGTGTCGATCCCGCGCTTGGCCTTGATCGAGTCGAGCGCGCGGCCGACGATGCCGCGATCGGAAGCGTAGGCCAGAGCCGACTCGGCATCGACGCGATCCGCCTCGAAGTGCTCGATGATGTGCTGATCGAAGGTCTGCCAGCCGTAGCCGCGCCCTTCGGAGATCGCGGCATAGAAGGTGTCGTCGTCGGTCTCGCCCTTCTGCACGAGCTCGCGGATGCGGAGCGAGGTGCCCATGATCTCCAGCGCCGCCACGCGCCCACCGCCGACCTTGGGCAGCAGGCGCTGCCCCACCACGAAGCGCAGGGTCTCGGCGAGGCGCGCGCGCACGAGGTGCTCGACCTTGGAGTCGAACATGCCGGCGATGCGCTGGATCGTCTGGCCCGCGTCGATCGTGTGCAACGTGCTCAGCACGAGGTGGCCGGTCTCGGCGGCCTTCAGCGCGATCTCCACGGTCTCCGCGTCGCGCATCTCGCCGACGAGGATCACCTTCGGCGCCTGGCGCAGCGCCGCGCGCAGGCCCTGCGCGAAGGTGCCGAAGTCCTCGCCCTGCTCGCGCTGGTTCATCGTCGCGCGCTTGTGCGGGTGCACGAACTCGATCGGATCCTCGAGCGTCACGACGTGCACGTCGCGCGAGTCATTGATGGAGTCGAGGACCGCGGCGAGCGTCGTGGACTTGCCGGACCCGGTGGCGCCGGTGACCAGCACGAGGCCGTTCTTCAGCGGCGCGATCTGGCCCAGCACGGGTGGCAGGCCGAGCTTCGAGATCGTCGGGATCTCGGTCGGCAGAGCGCGGAGAACGATCGAGAGCTTGCCGCGCGCCGAGAAGATGTTCACGCGGAAGCGGCGGCCATCCGGCAAGGCATAGGCGCAGTCGCACGAGCCCTGCTCCTCCAGCGCGCTGGCGAGATCGTCTCGGCCGCCCATCAGGGCCTTGGCGATGCGCTCGGTGAGCTCGGCGCTGAGCGCTCCCGCTCGGCCCTTCAGCTCGACCGGCTTCATCTTGCCGCTGGCCTCGACCTGCGGGGGGCGCCCCGGAGTGAAGTTGAGATCCGAGACGCCGGGCTCGGCGTCGAGCATGGCGATCAACGCCTGGTCCAGCTCCGCGTTCGACATGGCTACCCTCGGCTCTCAGCTCTTGGCGCCCGGAGCGCTGCCCGCCATCGGGCGCTTGCCCGTCGCCGCCGCGAGCTTCGCCTGTGCATCCTCGCTCAACATCTCGCGGTACTCTTCCGGCACCGACTTCAGGTACGGAACGAAGCGCTCCTTCTGGATCGCGCGCTCGAACGCCTCTTCGGGCGCGATGACCTTCTTCTGCACGAGGTCCTCGATCGCGTCGTCGAGCGTCTGCATGCCGAGCTTGCGCCCGGTCTGCAGCACGTTCACGAGCTGATGCGTCTTGCCTTCGCGGATCAGGTTCGCGCACGCGGGTGTCGAGACCATGATCTCGAGCGCCGCCACGCGCCCGCGCGCGCCGGCGCGCTTGAAGAGCGTCTGGGAGATCACTCCCTTCAGCGTATCGGCGAGCGTGGCGCGCACCTGCTCCTGGGCGTCGGTCGGGAAGACGTCGATGATGCGGTCGACGGTCTTCATCGCGCTCTGCGTGTGCAGGGTCGCCAGCACGAGGTGCCCCGTGGACGCCGCCTCCAGCGCGAGCGAGATCGTCTCCAGGTCGCGCATCTCACCGACCAGGATGATGTCGGGGTCCTCGCGCAGCGCTCCGCGCAGCGCCGCGGAGAAGCCCTGCGTGTGGATGCCCACCTCGCGGTGGTTCACGACGCAGTTGATCCCCTCGTGCTTGAACTCGATGGGATCCTCGATGGTGATGATGTGGTCGCGGCGGTTCTTGTTCGCGTAGTCCACCATCGCGGCGAGCGTCGTCGACTTCCCGCTGCCCGTGGGTCCCGTCACGAGCACGAGCCCCTTCTCCAGCATCGCCATGCGCCGCGTCACTTGCGGCAGGCCGAGCTGCTCGGTGGTGAGGATCTTGGTCGGGATCTGCCGGAACACCGCGGCGCAGCCGTTCACCTGGCGGAAGTAGTTCGCGCGGAAGCGCCCGACCCCGGCGAGCTCGTAGGCGAAGTCGACGTCGCCGGTCTGCTCGTACTGCTTCATCTTCGACGCGGGCGCGATCTCCCCGAGCATCTCGAGCAGCTCGACCTCATCGAGCTCCTTGAACTTCACCGGCTCCAAGTCGCCCTGGATGCGCAGGCGCGGCGTGCATCTCGCGGCGAGATGGAGGTCGGAGGCGCCCTGCGCATTCATGAGCCGGAAGAAGGCGTCGATCTTGGCCATGAGTAAGTCTCGCCGGGGGTCGACCCGCGCTAGCTCACCGCGCGGGGCACGGCGGTCTCACGAGTCCTCGGGCTGCATCGACGCCCGCGCGGCGCGAGATTGAGGCCTCCGAGGCCCAGCGGAGCTCCGCGGGCTACGCGCGCCCCCCGAACGAGCAGGACTGGATGACGCGACTTCAAGAGCGCTCGTCGCGCGGGTCGAAAGGCCCAGCGTCCGCCTCTAACTCGCGCCTCGGAGCCCGCGTGATGCTGCGTTCGAACCCCTCCTCGCTGCTCTCCGCTTGCTGCCCTCTGCTGCTCGCCCTGCCGGCCGCGGCCCAGGTCGGCCCGGACAACTTCGGCTACTACGCTTTCTCGTCGAACGATCTCGGCGGGCCGAGCTACCAGTGGATCGAGATCGGCGCGAGCGGAACGCTCGTCGCGAGCGGCGACGACGAGTCCTCGACGAGCTACGCGCCGTACGGAACCGCCGTGCCGCTCGGCGCGCCCTTCTCGCTCTACGGATCGACCTACACGGCGCTGGTTCCAACGACGAACGGCTACATCTCCACCGATCCGGCGGACGCCGGGCCCGATCTCTCCAACGACTGCCCGCTCCCGCGCTTGCCCTCCAGCGGCACCGGCGCACGCGTCTACCCGCTGCACGACGATCTCGTGGGCGAGGTGCGCTATCAGTACTTCGCCTCCTCGCCCGCGCTGCACTGGAGCGGGCAGGACTACGGCGTCAGCGTCTTCCAGTGGAACGTCGAGCACTACCCGGCGGGCAACACGACGCTGTTCGCGTTCCAGGCGTTGCTCTTCGACAACGGCGACATCCTCTACCAGTACGCTGCCGGCAATCCCGAGCAGGGCTCGGGCTCGACCACGGGCGTCCAGGATCTCCCCGCGCAGGTCGGCCTCAGCTACGCCTGCAATGAGCCGAGCTCGATCCCCGAGGGCTTCGCCGTGCTCATCACGCGCACGCCGCCACCGGTGAACGGCGATGCGCAGCTCGCGGTACGCAAGGCCTCGTTCGCGATCGATTGGGCCGCGCACGAGCTCTCTTCTCCCGAGGACACGCTGAGCGTGCAGGCGCTCTTCAACCCCGCGGGGCTCGTCCCGGATCTCACGGGAGCCACCCTGCGCGTCGAGCTTCGCGGCGAGGAGCTGCTCGCCGCTGCCGCGCTCGACGCCAAAGGCCAGCTCCGCTCTCCGACCGGCCTCCTGCCGAGCGTCTCGGCGCGCCTCGACGCGCGCGGTGCGCTGCAGCTCAAGTTCGCGGGGCTCGATCTTCGCGCTGCAACCGGGTTGCAGAACCAGAGCGGCACGGGCCTCGTCGATCTGCCCTTGCTCGTGACCCTGACCGGCGGAGGCCTCCTCGAGCCCGAGCTGCGCTCGACGATCACCTTCGCCTACAGCACGCAGGAGAACCTGCGCAGCAGCGGCAGCGCAGCGCTCTCGAAGGCGGGGAATCTGACGCCGATCTTCCTACCGCTCCAGGTGAAGGTCACCGAGGTGCCGGGCGAAGGACATGTCGTGCAGGTCTCGAAGGCCCTGCTGCAGTTCTCCGCATCGGCGCCCGCGCTGCCGATCGATCGCGTGGGCGTGGCCGCCGACGTGCGCGTCGAGGTCGGCACCGCCGATGCGATCGAGGTTCCGTTCCAGTCGCTGCGCATCCGCGGCGATGGCAGCTCGAGCGCCGTCGACTACGTCGCGACGCTGCTCGACGTGGTCGGGCTCGCGCGGCTCAGCGTGAAGAACTCCGCGCGCTCGCTCGCCTTCACGACCGGCATCCTGCCTGGCACCGGCATCCCCCTCGCGCAGCTCGAGACCACCGCGCTCGAGCACGACCTGCGCCTCGGCCTGCTGTTCCACACGGAGATCGGTCCGGTGCGCGCTTACGCGACGGTGCGGATCCGCCGCAGCTCGACCACCAGCGGCTCCTGGTCGAGCTGAGCTTCGCGGCGCCTTCGCTCGCAGCGAGGCGCGATCTCAGAGCCCGCCGCCGCCTTCGTTCTTCGGCGCCTCGCCGTCCTTCGGAGGCTCCGTCTTCTCTTTCGCCTCGGGCTCCGCGCTCCCGGTCTGGAAGGCCACGGTCGCGGGATTCGGACCGGAGGAGCCCCATTCCACGCGTACGCCGGTGGAGTCGAGGATGCGTTGGAAGTCGCCACCACCGGGGCGGCGGCGTCGGCGAAAACCGTCCTCGTCGATCGGCACGAGCTCATAGCTCCCGGGGGCCAGCTCGAGCTTGATCTGCCCCTGCGCGTCGGTGCGCAGCGGCCGATCGGCCATCCCGCCGCCGGGCTCGCGCAGGAAGAAGCTCCGCTCGGACAGAGCGCTGCCGCCCTGCTTGTCGACCACGGTCAACGTGCCCTCGTAGAGCACGACGTTGAGATCGACGTCGGCGGTGCCGCCTGGCGAGAGGTACACCGTGCTCGGGTGCCGGATGGTCCAGGAGTCCTTGCTGACGCTGACCTCGAGCGCGCCGGCGAAGACCTGCGCGTAGTCGACGACGCCTTCCTTGTTGGTGCGCTCGCCGGAGAAGCGCTGGAAGCCGCGGCGCTCGCCGCCGACGGCCTGCAAGGTCACGCGCGCGCCCTCGATGGGCTTCTGGTCGCGCAGCACGCGCACGCGCACCTTGCCCGGCCAGATGTCGCGCACGTCGATCTCGCGCTCGCCGCTGTCGCCCGCGCTCAGCACGTACTCGCCGAGCTCGCGCTGCTGGATGCGGCCGAAGCTGGTCATGTCCTCTTCGTCGAAGAGCAGCACGGTGAGCGTCGCCGGGCCGGGGCGCAGCGGTCCGACCTCGAAGCGCCCCTCCTCGTCCACGCGGAACGAGACCGACATCTCCGAGCTGAACTCCTCGCTGCCCGCGCTGCGCAGGCGCAGGTTCACGTCCTTGAAGTCGGCCTTCTCGGGCGCGAGCAGCTTGCCGCGGAAGAACGCCCCCGCCGGAAGCGCGAGCACGAGATCCTCGATGCGCTCCTTGTTGCCGGCGTTGATGCCTTCCTTCACCACGACGAGGCCGGCCCCGCCCGAGTTGAAGAAGTCCATCATGCCCAGCATGTTGTCGAGCTTGAGCTCGTACTTCGCGCGCACCGTGTAGGTGCCGGGCTCGAGGTTGTCGAAGGCGAAGTGCCCGCGCTCGTCGGTGGAGGTCGTCGCGTGGCGCGAGTCCTTCTTCAGCGAGCGGAAACGCGAGGCCATGCGCGCCATCGGATCCTCGCCCTCGGTGGCCTCACCGTAGGGCTCGATCATCACGCTGGCGCTAGCGATCGGCGTCTTGCCGTCGCTGCCGACGACGGTGCCGGCGATGTAGGTGCCCTGCGAGAGCAGCACCTCGACCTCGCGCGTCTCGCCCGCCACGAGCCCGCGCACCTCGACCTCGCCGCGCGTGTAGAGCTTCGAATCGACGACGAGCACCCAATCGCCGGCGACGAGCCCGTCGAGCTCGCACACACCGCCCGGCTGCTCCTTGTCGCGGCTCAGCGCGATGAGATTCTCCAAGCCGAGGCCTTCCATGCGTCGACGCATCTCGGCCTCCTGCCCTTCGCCCTCGATCGGCTTCGCGAGCGGCTTGATCTTGACCCCGTAGAAGCTCACCGGCTGCGCATCGCGAGCGCGCACCGCCTTCACCTTGATCTTGGAGTTCCCCTGCACCTTCGCCTCGATCGGCGCCGGGCTCGGCTTCACGCCTTCTTTGCGCCAAGGCAGGAAGCGCGGGTCGTTGATCTCCAGGGTGTAGGTCGTGAACGAGAGGTCGTTCCAGGTGTAGCTGCTGACGGGCTTCCCCGCCTCGCCGGCGATCTGCACGCCCGCGTTGCCACCCACCAAGCGCACATGCTCGGCGAGCGGCCGCTCGCCGGTCTTCGCGCCGCGGATGTCGAGCGTGATCGAGGTGCGGAGCGGCGGGCCGGCGTAGGTGAAGTTCACCTCCTTCTGCTCGCCTTCCTTCACCTCCAGCGGCCCCTCGGGGCTCGCGAGCACGCTCCCGCCTTCGGGCAAGCCGCGGCGGAAGCGGATGCTCGGGGTCCACTTGCCCTGCGCTACGTTCTGGACCAGGAAGCTCCCCAGAGGCTTCGGATCCGGATCGCGCCGCAGGCGCTCGGCG
This sequence comes from Planctomycetota bacterium, assembly GCA_016719295.1. Taxonomy (GTDB): domain Bacteria; phylum Planctomycetota; class UBA1135; order UBA1135; family JADKAF01; genus JADKAF01. The sequence goes on along the minus strand of JADKAF010000001.1, from coordinate 825,220 downwards.
TCCGTGCCCTCGAGGGGCTGGAGCTCGATCTCCCAACCTCCGGCGATGGGGTCTCCGCTCTGATCGGTGAGCCGGCCCTTCACGCTGCCGCCGCGCGACAGCACGATCTCGCCGAGGTCTTCGCGCTTCCCAGGCTCGAACTCCTTCCAGCGCTTGCGGAAGGTGAGAAAGCGCTGGTCCCGCGTCTCGAGCATGAACTCGAGCGGCGGGAGCGGGCGGAAGGCGAAGGCGAAGCTCCCTTGCGCGTCGGTGCGACGATCGATGTGCTTCCAGACCGAGGCATCGCCCGGCCAGGCCTCCTTGCGGCGCAGGTTGGCGACCTTGCCGACGAGGCGGAGATCCATGCCGGTGATGGGCTTCCCGGCGCGATCGACGATGCGTCCGTGCAGATAGGCGCGCGGAACATAGGTGCTCGGCGCCACTCCCTGCGGAACGTCGTCGAGCACTTCTCCGGTCACCGGATCGGGCTCGAGCACCGCGGCGCTCTCGCTGCGGGCACTCGTGCTCTCGGGCGCGTCCAGCGCGGCGCTCTCGCCAGCGCGCTCTTCCCCCGCGGCGCCCAGCTCGAGGCGAGGTGCTGGCGACGCAGCTCCGCCGCCACCCTCCGATCCGAAGGTGAGCCACACGGTCAGCCCCGCTGCCCCGACGAGTACGAGGCAGAGCAAGGCGAGCAGCAGTCGATTCATGCGCGGGAGGGGGCGTGCACCGCGGAGCGATCGGGCCAGGCTCGGGAGAGGCGCACGCAGCGGATCAGGCGTCCCGAGCTTAGTCGCCGCAGCAGAACTTCGCCAAGCCCGCAGGGCTTTCGGCTCCCCGCGGGCTTCGGACGCGGCGCCGCGGAGGCGCGCTCAGAGCCCCTGCGAGCGATAGAGCGCGTCGAGGATCTCGCCGAGCCGCAGCGCGTGCTGGATGTCGGCGCCCGAAGGCGTCTGCCCCACCAAGATGCGCCGGCGCGCTTCGCGGAGTTCGGCGGCGTAGCTCTGATCGCCGTCGTAGGCCGCGTCCGAGCTGCGCGTCCAGCCCGCCGGATACGGCGCGCGCGCGTGGCGCAGGTAGAGGTCGACCGCCGGCGGATGGATCCCGACGCGCAGGGTCCCCTGGGTTCCGTAGAGCTCGATCGACCAGGAGTGCAGCCAGTCCTCGGCCTCCCAGCCGCAGCAGTCCCCCGCCGCGAGCACGTCGTCGAAGCGAAACACGAACGCGGCCGAGTCCTCGAAGGGATGCTCGGGAACGCCCTCCAGCTTGCGGAAGCGCACGAGCGCCTCCGCCGGCATGCCGAGGAAGAGCGTCAGCAGGTCGAGCATGTGGCAGAAGTCGAGGTAGACCAGGCCGCCTCGATCCTGCGGATCGCAGAACCACTCGTTGGTGAGCGAGGGGGCCATGACCGCGCAGTGGAAGCGCGCCGTCGTGATGCGGCCGAGATAGCCCTGCTCGACGATCTCCCGCGCGCGCAGCACCGCCGGCGAGTAGCGCAGGTGATAACCGACCTGACAGAAGACGCGCGCCTTCTCGGCCGCCTCGGCGACCTTCCGCAGCGCGTCCAGGTTCTGCGCCCCGGGCTTCTCGAGCACCATCGGCACCTTCGCCTTCGCGGCCTCGAGCGCGAAGGCGGCGCACTGCGTATTCGTCCCCTCGATCACGACGAAGTCGAGCCCGGCCTTCAGCAGCTCCTTCGACTTCTCGAAGGTCTTCGCGCCGAAGCGCGCGCCGACCGCGGCCATGAGCTCGGCGTTCGGATCGTGCACCGCGGCGATCTCGACGCCGTCCTCGCGCGCGAGGACGCCGGCGCGGCCGGCGAAGTGCGGGTGGCTCACGCCGAGGAAGCCGACGCGGGCCTTCATCGTGGAGGACATGGCGGGGTGCGCTCCGGGGGGCGAGGGACGCGCCTAGTTCAGCACGGTCCTCCGCGCGCTTCCAGAGCGCGACCTGGCCCCGCTCCGCCCGCTCCGCTACCCTCCCGCGCGATGTCCCTCCTGCGCGCGCACTCTCTCACCCGGCTCCAAGGCTCCCGTACCCTGCTCGACGCCGTCGACTTCTCGATCGAAGCCGATCAGAAGGTCGGCCTGATCGGCGCGAACGGCACCGGCAAGTCGACGCTGCTCCATCTGCTGGTCGGCCTCGATACGCCCGACGAAGGGCGCATCGAGATCGCTCGGGGCGCGCTCGTGCGGCTCCTGCCGCAGGAGCCGCGCCTCGATCCGGAGGCGACCGTCGGCGAGCTGCTCCGCGCCGGCCAGGTGCGCCGCCAAGCGCTCGAGCGCGAGCTGGACGAGCTCCACGAGGCGCTCTCGATCACGCGCGACGAGCGCGAGATCCAAGCGCTGCTCGAGGCGCAAGGTCGCATGGAGGAGCACATCCGCAGCATGGGCGGCAGCGCCCTCGAGAACGACCTCGACCGGCTGCGCAGCTTGCTGCGCCTGCCGCCGCTGGAGGCGCGCGCCGGCTCGCTCTCGGGCGGCGAGGCGCGCCGCACCGCGCTGGCCCGCGCGCTGATCGAGCAGCCCGATCTCCTGCTGCTCGACGAGCCCACGAACCACTTGGACCAAGAGGGCATCGAGTGGGTCGAGCAGACGCTGCAGGGCTGGAGCGGCGCGTTCGTGCTCGTGACGCACGACCGCGCGCTGCTCGACGCCTGCGTCGAGCACGTCTTCGAGCTCGATCGCGGCAAGCTCTACGAGTCCTTCGGCAACTACACGGACTACCTGGAGCAGCGCGCGGAGCGCTTGGAGCGCGAGGCGAAGGCCGAGGACAAGCGCCGCGCCTTCCTGCGCCGCGAGCTCGACTGGATCCGCCGCGGTCCCGCCGCGCGCACGACGAAGGCCAAGGCTCGCGTCGATCGCTTCCGCAGCGCCGAGAACGCCGTCCCCATCTCGCTGCCGGGAGACCTGGCGCTCGAGTTCCCGCCCGGGCCGCGGCTCGGGACGCGCGGCATCGTGGCGAAGAAGGTCGGCCATGGCTTCGGCGAGCGCCGCCTCTTCCGCAACGTCGAGCTCGAGCTCGGCGCCGGCGAGCGCCTGGGCCTGATCGGGCCGAACGGCAGCGGCAAGACGACCTTGCTTCGCATCCTCGTCGGCGAGCTCGCCCCCGAGGAAGGCGCGGTGGAGATCGGCGCCTCCGTGCGCTTCTCGCGCTTGCCGCAGGACTTGGTCGGCATCGACCCGCGCGTGAAGCTGATCGACTTCGTCGCGCACGCGAACGACCGCGGCCCCGACGCCCCGCCCGCGCACACGCTGCGCTCCTTCCTGGAGCGCCTGCTCTTCCGCCCCGATCAGCACGAGACCGAGCTCGGCAAGCTCTCCGGCGGCGAGCGTCGGCGCGCGCAGATCGCGCGCCTGCTGCGCGAGCGCGGCAACGTCCTCGTGCTCGACGAGCCGACGAACGATCTCGACCTGCCGACGCTGCGCGTGCTCGAGGAAGCGCTGCTCAGCTTCCCCGGCACGGTGCTGCTGATCTCGCACGACCGCTGGTTCCTGGAGCGCGTCGCGACGCGCATCCTCGCGATCGAGCCGGGCGGACTCGTCGTCGATTACCCCGGCGGCTACGCGCCGTACGTCGAGCGCCGCGCCGCGCGCGCCGCCGAAGCCGCCGCCGCAGCGAAGCAAACCGCCGAACGCGCCGCGCGCGCGGCCGCCGCGGAGAAGACCGCCGCGAGCGCGCCGAAGAAGTCGAAGCTCTCCTGGGTCGAACAGAAGGAGCTCGACGCGCTGCCCGCGCGCTTGGAGCAGCTCGAGACGCGGATCGCTTCTCTCGAGGCCGGGCTCGCGAACGGCGAGCTCTACCGCACCATCGAAGGCAACACCAAGGCGAAGGAGCTCACGGCCGAGCTCGCGAAGACGCGCGCGGAGACCGAGGCCGCGTATGCGCGGTGGGAGTTCCTAGAGTCGCTGACCCGTGTGAAATAGCACTCGGTCGCGATCGGACGAGGGCCACGGAAATCAATCAGGAATCTCACTGGCTCCGCAAGCGGCAGTGAATCCAACCCGCGAGCCTCCGGAATGTGTGACAGCTACGCACGAGCACCAATACTAATCTGTGGCGCCACGACTGGGCGATTCACGACTGGGCGATTCACGACTGGTAACTCCAAGAAGAAGCGTCATCCCCATTAGCAGTGAAATATGCTCGAAATGCCCCAATTCAACGTGCCCGAAGCAAGCACAAATCCGATCCTCAGCACCCGTGACAATGACAAGAATCGAATACGCAACCAGGAAAAGGGAGAAAACTGCCAACCCGACCAGGCGAGTCAAATGCAAGGCAGGCAATCCAAGAAAGAAGGCCGCCCCCAACAACATCTCGAATACAATCAATGGCCAGTAGACCGCCCGGGAGACCTCCAGAAGCAGCCACCCCCCTCTATCGATAAGCCCATTACGCGGCGCGGAAGCAACCTTCAACGCCGCGCTACAGATCAAGATCCCGCCAGCAAGAAAATCTATACCTCGGTGGAGTAGCCGTTGCGAGAGGATCATGCCCTTCTCCTACTTCAAGAGAACCATCGCTTCCGTCATGACACCGGGCAGAACAGAAAGCTCAATCTCGCCCTGGTGCCCCCGATCGTTCTTTACGACAACCTGATAAGACCCTTCTCGGAGACATGCGGCAAAATAAGGGAGCATCCAGAACCGATCCTGATAGACATAATTCTCCGGCGCAAGTCCACGCCGTTCAAGCTGCACGGTACACATGCCGGTGTGTTCTAGCCCATCCGCGCCGCGGACATGCAGAAGCAGGTTGCCAAGCCGTGATAAGTCAAGCTGTACTGTCGACTCCTCATTCGGAACGATCTCGATGTGTACACCCGCCCTAGGCAAGACGACCTGATTGTCTTGCGCCAAGAAAAGCACTCGGTATGATCCCCGAGGAATTCCGGAGACAATCGTCGGCCTCCGTAGCTCGCTAACTGGAACCTCGAAACGCTCTGCGCCCGAGGCGAATTGCAAGGATGCAGCGGGATTCTCCCTAAATACAGGCAACGGCACCGAACTTGGCAAACCAGTTAGCTCTATGCGCGCGCTACCTCTCCCCTCTGACGTGTCCTCGAGATGCATCTTTGCGATGACGTATTCCGAACCCAGCCGTCTCAGTGGGACGTCAGCCGCTATCGGCTTACATCCAGGCCATCGAGACTTGATGCGCACAAAGCCATTCTGAGCTGCCTCGTGCTTGCTCAGCTTTAGAATACGCAAGTACGGCCATGACGATCTACCGAGCAGTGTGGGCGGGAGACCGCAAACTGCGAGCGCCTCATCTCCAGGATGATCGTGAATGGCGTCCAGAACCTCCTTTTCCGACCAGGAGATCGCGCCCCACAAGTTGCCTCCATCCCCCAAAAACGGCGCATCAAACTCGATCACTGCAAGATAGATTGGAAAGGCAACTATCTCCAGTGGTCCATCTCCAGGGTGATAAGTCATTGCGTTACGAGACACCCAGCCATTCCCGCCAGCTAGCAATCGATATGAAGTCTGGACCGCCGCCCCATCGATCGAGAACTCTCCCTGATCATTGGACATACCCGAGAGATCCAGTTTGCCTCCTATCAGGGAGAGCGTAGAGAGCGGAGACATTGTGGAGCCTGATTCTACAGCTAGAACTCTCACGCCAGCGACTGGACCACCTTGCCAGTCGACAACCCGTCCAGTGATGCGAGCCATGCTGAGGAGTCGAACGACCAGCGGATTCGGAGAGTACTTAGCGGACAAGAGCGATTGCCTTGTAGAGTACCCCTTTGCCGAAACAATCACTTGCGCCGGATCATCAAGGCTCCCCCTATATGCGGTAGCCCCATCGAGCCCCGTGAGCGGCAATTCAACCATGGCAACCCTACTGGTTTCGCAAACGCGAACAGATGCCCCTGAAACCGCATTGTCATACTCATCCACTACAAGGATCTTCCACTCGCGGCCGGAATCCAGAGGGGTCACGACATCCGTCGCTTTCTCGGATCCTCCAGTGGATCTCCGATCTATCAAGTCCTCCGTCCGCGAACGAACCTCAGACACACGAGTCTGCTCCATAATCGACTCAATGGACTGCGGCAATTCAGACCTCCGCAGAACGAGATGTACCAGGGTAGCCACTCCAAGCAGCACCGCAGCTAGGATCAGGTAGGTTCGAAGAGAGAGCGAGCGCATGTCTAGACTTCCTCTCAGGCATGCCAGAATTCAGACTGAATCCCGGGCGACACAAGAAATTATTGACGCCCTCATCACATTGCAAGTCAAATAATCGCGCGCAGAACACCGAATCAACAACGACCATTCAATATTCCATTCTTCGTACCTGGCCTTTACATCTGCATGTACGAGCCGTGTAGACTACGGGGCAGAACCTGTTCATCATGATAATGAACGCCATTCGTCCTGCCCCTGCATCCGCGTGGCGAACCGGAGACCGGTTCCGTCTCGCAATCATCTATCGACAAAGGACCAAGCCCTCAACTGGCGAACACGGAGTCGAGGCCAGTCCCCGTCAGCACTGCACCCTAACCCTCTGGCTCGATGCAGAGTCCTTGCATCTGCTGCTCTTCCGGATGCTGCGCTCCGGAGTAGCTGCACGCGCCGTTGTCGCAGCTGCTTTCAGGCGGATCACAGACTCCTCTCAAACGTATTCCGTTGGGAGAGGCCACGACAACGACGTGACAGCAAGCGGGTTCGCCATCATCGCAATTCGGACAGTAGTAGAACGTGCCGTAGACTGGAGAACTCCCTGAAGCGTACGATTCGCACGGCTCCGTGCCTTCTTCGATGGGACAGCTGCCAAAACACTCCGGTGGCTTCCAGGGACCGAAGGCGATGGGCGGATTCGCGTTGGGATTGCCTGCCCTGGTGGCAACCGCGTGACACGGCTCTAGGTTGAAAGCGACGCTCGCCTCAACGACCCTTGGCAAGGACATCCCCACGAGGAGAAGTCCACCGATCAACGCTAGAACGGCTGACAGGCGACTCCATCTGGCTTGGAGCTTCGTAGCAGAAGCAGCGACCGTCGAAGCCTGGACTAATCGAGCTGTAGAAGCCATCTGGTCCCTCCGTGACGCATGCCCTGATAATCTTCAGCCCACCTTGGGCTTCAGGTCTCAGGTCTCAGGTCTCAGGTCTCAGGTCTCAGGTCTCAGGTCTCAGGACGGTAATCCTGGGGCCGAGGAGGGTCAAGGCGTGTCCGCGGAGAATCTCATCCTGCAGGCAGAGTTCCTGGCTAGGCGAACCTGGCTGTGGCGCGGCCAATCGCGAGGCACCTCGATCAAGAACGCGCTGAGTATCCGACGAAGACTCGCCTCATAGGCGAGTTCAGGGGCCGCCGGCTCGGGCAGAAGTCACACAAGCCGACTATCCGTCGAGGCAAGAGAAGAACAAGCAGCACGCGCCACCGAGCAGCAGGAACGGCAGCGCCCACAGCAACACGCGCAGCGACGTGCCGCGCTCCGGGCGTCGCAGCCACTCCGCCTCCAAGAACGCGAAGGTCGCGCCACGCTCGGGCCGGAGATCCAAGTTCCACATCAGGCCCACGGCGCAGTAGAGCGCGGTCGAGATCGGCAGGTTGCTCCACCAACTCCGCGGGCAGACGCCGTCCTTCCAGAGCATCCAGCCGTCGTAGCACCAGCTCGCGGAGAAGAGCCACAGCACGAGTGCCACGGCGAGATGCGCGCGCGGCGCACTCCGTCGATAGAGGACACCGAGCACCCACGGCGCGCTGAGATAGGAGAGCCGCGACATCAGCGGCGCATCGACGCGATCCCAGGTGGGATCGCCGGTGTAGGGCGCGATGGCGGTGACGATCGCGAGAGCCAGCAGGAAGCTCGCGAGCTTCCACGGCGCGAACAGGAACGCGAAGTAGCCCGCATAGAGCCGCGCGTACGCGGCGCGACACACGATGAGATGCGCGAGTGCGAGCGCCACGGCCAAGAGCCACGCCGCCAGATAGGCCGCGAGCACAGGCTCGAGCTCGAAGCCGCGCCAGCGGATCATCGCTCCCCTTTCTGCGACGCGCGCATGGAGGAGCTCAGCTCTCGGGCGACTCGTCGTAGAACGGGTTCTTCTCCGGCGTCTCGAGCCCGCGGTAGAGGCGCGAGTAGTGCAGGTAGTTCTCGGCGTGCTTCCGCACGAGCTTGCGCTCGTCGTCATTCAAGGGCCGGATGACCTTGCCCGGGCTCCCCATCACGAGCGAATCGGGCGGGATCACCGTGCGCGGCGAGACGAGGGCGCCCGCGGCGATCAGCGAGCCCTGGCCGATCACGGCGTGGTCCATCACGATCGCGCCGATGCCGATCAGCACGTCGTCCTCGACGGTGCAGCCGTGCAGGACCGCGGAGTGCGCGATGCTGACGCCGTTCCCGATGCGCGTGGGTGCGCGCCGGTTCGTGACGTGGATCACCGCGTTGTCCTGGACGTTCGAGCGCTCACCGATGCGGATCCAGTTCACGTCGCCGCGGATCGTGACGTGGAACCAGACACTCGTCTCGGCGCCGAGATGCACGTCGCCGATCAGCTCCGCGGACGGAGCGAGGTAGTTGCTCGCGTCGTAACGCGGAGTGCGACCCAAGAAATCGTGGACTGCCAAGGGAAGGCTCGCTCGTGTGAAGGTGCCCGGGCAGTATGCCGCCCTCCCGCAGACCCACCAAACCCGCCGTGCTCGAGATCCTGGACCACCAGTCGACGCCCCTGGGCGAGCTCTGCCTCCGGCGCCGGCGCCTCCTCTCGCGCCCCGAGGTCGTGGTCACCGAGGTGACCCTCGATCACGGGCTCCTGATGAGCGACCTGCACACGCAGAGCGAGCGCCGCCTCGCCACCGGTGCCCTCGCGCGCTTGCCGGAGCGCCCGCTGCGGGTGCTCGTCGGCGGACTCGGGCTCGGCTTCACCGCGGCGGAGGCGCTCCGCGATCCGCGGGTCGCGCGCTGCACCGTGATCGAGTTCCTCCCCGCCGTGCTCGACTGGTGGCGCCGTGGCCTGCATGCGCAAGCGCTGGCGCTGCGAGAGGAGCCGCGCCTCCATCTCCGCCAAGACGACGTCTTCCGCTTCTTCGCCGCAGCTCCCGGCGAGGAGCGCTTCGACGCGATCCTGCTCGACGTCGACCACGATCCGGAGGCGCTGCTCGCGCCGGAGAACGCGGCGTTCTACACCGCGGAAGGACTCCGTGCCGCGTGCGCGCACCTCGTACCCGATGGCGTGCTCGCGACCTGGTCTACCTCGGCGAACGACGCCTTCGCGGCGACGCTGCGCGAGGTGTGCGCGGAGGTGGCGGTGGAGAGCGTTCGGTTCTGGAACGAGCTCGTCGATGAGGAGAAGGTCGACACGTTGTTCTTTGGACGGGTTAGGCGCTGACGCGAGAAGTCGATCGATCCAGGTGTGACCGGGGGCAGGGTAGATCGTCGGGGTAGAGCTCTCACCCAAGCGATCGATGAAGCTCCCGTGCGCCGCATGGGCCTGCGTCGCACCTTCCAAGGTGCACTCCTACCTGCTGTCGCCGGATCATCCCGACGGACGCCACAAGGCGATCTTCTTCGGGAGCCTGGGCTATGCGGAGAATGCCTGGCGCGTTCTGCGCGAGGATCTACGCAACCACGCACGCGAGGGAAACGTCGTCGGCGTCTGTGATGGCCCTTTCGGCCGGAGGTACCGAGTCCGTGGTAACCTGCTCGGGCCGACGGGTCGCACCGCAGTCGTGATCACTGTGTGGATCGTGCCGTTCGGCGCAACGACTCCTCGATTCCTGACGGCGTTTCCGAGGTCATGGTCATGAGGTTCCAAGAGCTGGATTCCGTCGTACTGAAGCGGAATCTGCCGGAGCACAGCCTGCGCGCCGGGGACATGGGAACCGTCGTGTACGTGCACGAACCACCCGGCTTGGAAGTCGAGTTCATGACCGGCTCCGGAGATACGGTGGCCGTAATGACGCTCGAGGACCGAGACGTTCGGGCGAGAGCGGGCGATGAAGTCCTTGCCGTGCGCAGGCTGGAGCGTTCGGTCTGAGCATGAGTGGGGCGGTACGCGAGCCTCGCCAGCATGTTGGCTGGTTCCATGCCTGACGATTCCAGCGATAGCGTTAGCGCCCATCCGAACGCTCGCGGAAGCGAGGGCCGCAGCTCCGACTACCGCACAACCTCCAACGCGATCGCGTTGGAGGTGAACACCTCGTTCCCGTTCACCAAGAACGCCTGCTGGAAATAGAGCATCAGGCCGTTCGGGAACCCGCTGGGCAACGGGATGTCGATGGGCAGCTCCGGCCGGACACCGACCAGCATCACGTCGAGCGTCGGCACGAGCGTGAAGCCGGGAAGGACCGCGTACCCACCGAAGACGCCGACGAGCAGGACGTTGGCATCGTAGACCGGCGGATGACCGCTGCCTGCGAGCGTCAGCGAGTCCAGGCCCGGAGCAGAGCCGGTGTAGCGCAGCACCGGCGGCGACGCGGGCGCAGGCGCGGCAGCGTTGCCGAGGTCGGTGACGAAAGTCACTCCTGCGTACGCCGGGAGAGCGCTGGTGTACGCGCGCATGCAGCGCGCCATCTCCGGGTGGTATCGCATCCGGATGTTGCCGAGCCCGGCGGGCGCGCAGTGGAGGCAATACGACATCAGCGTGCTGCGCCCGAAGCCCATCCCGGCGCAGCTCGCTGCCCCAGCGCTGGGATCGACGGCGCAATCGTCGATCGGTACGTCGTCCGCGGTGTTACCCGGAGTACCGCGCACGTCGACCTTGAAGTCATGCGAGTGGCCGACGCCGAAGCTGTGCCCGATCTCGTGCCCGGCGCCATAGAGCTGGAAGAACGGAGAGGCTCGCAGCTCGTTGGGATTGCCGAAGCTGATCGCCCCCATGCCCGTCGAGATGGAGAACCCACCATGGGAAGTACCGACCCCGCGGGAGCCGACCGCGCAGCCCATCTGCACACCGCTCAGGAGATGGAACAAGTCCGCGGCGACCGGCGCCAAGCCGAGCCCTGGACCACGATCGAACCGCGGCCCGATACGGAGGAGATCCTCGGTGCCCCAGCGGTGCTGGAACTCGTAGAAGACCTCCACGCAGCAAGCGCCCGCCGTCTGTCCGACCGCGAGATCGGGTTCGATCCAAGGATCCGCAGAGCTGCTCCAGAGCCCCAGATACTCGAGCTCCACGATCACCCGCACGTCGAGCCGCAGCGCTTGCGCGACCGAGCCGAGCACGAAGCGCGCGTACACCTCGGCGGCGCGCAGATCGCCGAAACGCTGGTAGAACTGATAGTCCGTCTCGACCGCCGCGCGACAGAGGCGCAGCTGCGTGAGGCCCGGATCTGGGCACTGGTAGCTCCACTGCGACGGGGGCAGTCCCGCGAAGCAGGCTCCGAAGACGGGCGGCAAGGTCGGGGGTTCGGCGATCGGGTCCCCGCAAGGCCAAGCGCCCAGCTGGTTCTTGTGCGCGTCCTCCACCAGCACCAGCCGGTGGTTGGCCCAGCTGCCCGCTGACGGGAAGCTCACGAGATGAAAGAGGCGCGTCTGGGTCCGCAGAAAGCCCCACGCGCCGACGGCCGAGAACGCGAGATAGGCCTCGGAACCTGCGAGCGCCGGCACGCGGCCCGACCAAAGCGACATCGCCGTCGGCAATGGGGCACCCGGCGCGCCCGGCGCCGCTCCATTCCACGAGACGAACTTGGGCGCCACGTCATCGATGCGCGTCAGCTCGAGATCCACCGCGCCAGCGCCGGGGAGCTCCAGTCCCTGCAAGCGCACGCAGCGATAGCTCTCTAGGGCTTGCACCCGCGCCCGATCCGCCGTGCTGGGCACGAAGCAGTGCGCCGCAAGCGACGGATGCGGCAGCTTCGTCTGCAGCGGAAAGGCCATCGCCTGGTAGTGACCAGCGGAGCACGAAGGCTCGGGCGGATCTTGCGGCGAGGCGCAGGCGCTCGAGGTCGGGAGAGCAGCTGCCAGGGCCAACAGCACATCAAGGGCGACGAGCATCACGACCTCGCATGTGGCGAGCCGATCATGCGGCGCTCTGGTTCCGCCGGCAACCCGCCGCGCATGCAGCGCATCGCTCTACGGCGCGATCGCTGCATTCGGGAGCGCCACGCGCACCGGCTCGACCTGCCACACCGTCCGGGCGTAGTCGGCGATCGATCGATCCGAGGAGAAGAAGCCCATGCGCGCCGTGCTGAGGATCGAACGCCGGGTCCACTCCTCGGTCCGGTCGTAGATGCGCCCGGCTTCCGACTGCGCCTCGACATAGGAGCGGAAGTCGGCGAGCAGGAAGTACTGGTCGCGCTCCACGAGCTCCGAGACGATCGGACGGAACAGCTCCGGGTCGTGGTGCGAGAGGGCACGCGAGGTGATGAGCTCGAGCACCGCGCGGAGCTCGGGATCCTGCTCGAGCACTTGGTTGGGGCTCCAGCCGCTGCTCCGGAGCTTCGCGATGCCGTCTACGTCGTGACCGAAGAGGAAGAAGTTCTCCTCGCCGACGTGATCTCGGATCTCCACGTTCGCTCCGTCGAGCGTGCCCATGGTGAGCGCGCCGTTCATCGCGAGCTTCATGTTGCCGGTGCCCGACGCTTCCTTGCCGGCCGTGCTGATCTGCTCGGAGAGATCGGCCGCCGGGTAGATGAACATGCCGTTCTTCACGTTGAAGTTCGGGAAGAACACGACGCGCAGACGGCCCTTCATCGCGGGATCGCGGTTCACGAGATCGGCGACGCAGCTCGCGAGGCGGATGATGAGCTTAGCGGCGCGATAGCCGGGTGCCGCCTTGCCGGCGAGCAGCACGGTGCGCGGCGAGGCGTCCGCGGAGAGGTCGTTCTTCAGCCGCAGGTAGAGCCACAGCACGTGCAGCAGGTTCAGGTGCTGGCGCTTGTACTCGTGAATCCGCTTCACCTGGACGTCCATCATCGCGGCGGGGTCCACGTCGACGCCGGTGCACTCCAGCACGACGCGGGCCAGGCGCTCCTTCCGATCCAGCTTCACCGCGCGCCAGCGCTTCTGGAACTCCTTGTCCGTCGCGACCGCCTCGAGCCCCTTCAGCCGAGACATGTCCTTCAGCCAGCCTTCCCCCACGACCTCGGTGAGCAGCGCGGCGAGGCCGGGATTGCAGAGCGCCAGGAAGCGCCGCGGGGTGACGCCATTCGTCACGTTGCGCAGCAGACCGGGTCGCAGTCGGTGGAAGTCGGCGAGCACGTGCTTCGCCAGCAGGTCGGAATGCAGCGCCGCGACGCCGTTCACCGAGAAAGAGCCGAGGGTCGCGAGATGGGCCATTCGCACGGCGCGCGTGCCAGCCTCGTCGATGAGCGAGACACGGCGCAGCAGGTCGTCGTCCCCGGGATGCGACTCGCGCACCTCGTCCAGGAAGCGGCGGTTCAGCTCGTAGATGATCTCCAGATGCCGCGGCAGCAGGCTCTGGAACAGCGCGACCGGCCATTTCTCGAGCGCTTCCGGCAGGAGGGTGTGGTTCGTGTACGCGAAGGTGCTCTTCGTGACCTTCCACGCGCGGTCCCAGCCCCAATCCTGCTCGTCGACCAGGAGCCGCATCAGCTCCGCGACTCCGATGCTCGGATGCGTGTCGTTGAGCTGCACGACGAACTTGCGCTCGAAGCCCTCGGCGTCGGGGCTCTTCTGGCGCTGCAGGCGGAGCATGTCCTTCAGCGACGCGGAGACGAAGAAGTACTGCTGCTGCAGGCGCAGCCGCTTGCCCTCCGCCGTCTCGTCGTTCGGGTAGAGGACCTTGGTCACGTTCTCGGAGACCACTCGCTCCATCACCGCGCCCACGTAGTCGCCGGCGTTGAAGCTCTGGAAGTCGAAGTTCGACAGGCCCTCGGCCTTCCACAAGCGCAGCAGGCTCGCGGTGTGGGTGTCGTGCCCGATGATCGGAGTGTCGTAGGCGATCGCGCGGACGAAGCGCTCGGGCTTCCAGACCACGTTGAGCTCGCCGTTCGTGCCCACGACGTGCTCGACCGTGCCGCCGAAGCCGATGTCGAACGCGATCTCGGGACGGGCGATCTCCCATGGGTTGCCCAGCCGCAGCCACGCGTCGGTGATCTCCACCTGCACGCCGTCGTGGAGCTCCTGGTCGAAGATGCCGAACTCGTAGCGGATGCCGTAGCCGATCGCCGGGATATCGAGCGTGGCGAGCGACTCCATGAAACAAGCCGCGAGCCGTCCCAAGCCGCCGTTGCCGAGGCCCGGCTCCTCCTCCGCCGCGCAGATCTCGTCGTAGTCCTTGCCCAGCGAGCCCAGGGCTTCGCGCAGCGCCGGCTCGAAGCCCATGTTCAGGACGGCGTTGCCGAGGTGCGGCCCCAGCAAGAACTCGGCGCTCAAGTAGCAGACGGTCCGCGACTGATGCCCGTAGTAGGTTTGCGCGGTGGCGAGCCAGCGCTGGAGCAGCCGGTCGCGGACGGCGTAGGCGACGGCGAGGTACCAGTCGTTCTTCGTGGCGACCTCCGGGAAGCGCGCGGTGCAGAAGTACAGCGACTGGAGGATGTCGCGACGCAGCGCGTCGGCGTCGAGGCCGGTGCGGACATCGGTGCCGGTCGAAGGGGATGAGGCCATGCGCCCTTCCTAACTCGTTTCGGAAGCGGCCGAAATGGACATCCTCCAGAAAGCCGAGCCGCCGCTCTGCGCTCAGCGCCCCCCACCGGAGCGCCAGCGCGCCTCCGCCAGACGCGTGCGATCTCCCTCGCTCCAGGGCAGCTCCTGCAGCAGCCGCTCGAGATCGCGCGCGGCGAGATCCCAGCGCCCGAGCTGGCCGAGGATCGCCGCGCGATTCCGCAGCGCCTCGACGTAGTCGGGCCGCAGCTCGAGCGCCTTGGTCGTGCGCTGGAGGGCGTCTTCGTAGTTGACGCCTGCGCTGCCCAAGCGAGCATCGTCGCCGTGCATCTGGAGGAACCCGCTCGCGCACCAGAGCCGCGGATCGTACGGGTTCTTCACGACGCCGCGCTCGAAGGCGAGCCACGCTTCCTTCAGGGCTAGCTGCCGCTCCGCGGTCGTGCGCGCGCCTGCCGCGAGGCGGATCCACGCCGTGCTGCGCAGCGCATCGACCTCCGCTTGCCAGCGCGAGCGAGCTTCGGCGAAGCGAGGCGCGAGCAGCACGAGGACGAGGCCGATCGACGCCGCGATCCAAGCGGCTCGCGCGCGTGAAGCCAGCGCCACCATGCCGGTGCCGGCGCCGAGCGCGAGCAACGGCGCGAGCTGGAATCGATAGCGCCCCGCCGAGAAGCCGAGCACGAGCGAGGCCAGCACGATCAGCGCGAGCAGCAGGCAGAGGCGACGCGAGCGCGCGCGCCAGGCTCCCGCGGCGAAGCCGGCGAGCGCGAGCGGGAACAGCGTCTCGAAGCCCGGCAAGGGGAGCCGCGCCACCGTCGAGCTCGCGCGCTGCGCCTCCGGGTCGTAGGAGCTAGGCACCTCGACGCAGCTCAGCGTGTTCCAGGCCTTTCGCGCGAGCAGGCCGAGGAACGCGAGCGGATCCTCCAGCGCGGAGCGCCGCACGCGCTCGCGCCAGTAAGCGGAGTCCGCGCTCGGCGACGCGACGCCGGTGACGCGGCGAGGCTCGCGCTGCAGCGCGTCGAACGCGGGTCCCGGGCGGATGTCGGGCACCCCTTCGCTCTCGGGATGATTCGCCATCCAGAGCGCCAAGCCGCCTTGAGCTTGGAGCCCCACCCACTCACCGCTCGCGGCGTGGTTCGCGCGCGCGACGAGCACCAGCGGAAGCGCTCCGCAGAGCAGCGCGAGCCCCGCGGCGCGCACGCGCCGGGCGCGCGGCGCTTCGGCGAGCAGGAAGAGCGCGAGCGCCCCGAGCGGAAGGAGCAACGCGAGATTGCTGCGCGTCAGGGCGAGGGCGCCGAGCAGGAAGCCGAAGACCAGCGCGAAGCTCCAGCTGGCCTCGCGTGTCGCGCGCTGCAGCGCGAGCAGCGCCGCGATCAGGAGCATCACCGCGAGCCCTTCGCAGTAGAGCTCGGCCTGGAAGAGCAGCGCCGGGCGATAGAGCGCGAGAGAGAGACACGCGAGCCCCGCGGGGAGATCGCCGATCCAGGCCCGCGCGAGCGGAAAGAGCAGCCCGATCGCGAGCAGCCCGATCACCAGCTGCATCCAGCGCGCCGCGACGAGATCCTCGCCGACCAAGGCATAGAGACCGCCGAGCAAGAGCGGGAAGAGCGGCCCGTGCACGGGCACCTGCCACGCTTCGCCACGCGCGATGCGCAGCGCCTCCACGTGGTACTCCTCGGCATCTACGACCGGGGCGTGGAAGAGCACCTCTCCGCCCTCGAGCCGCGTCATCTGCGCGAGGTGCATGCCGCGCAGCACCAGCGCGACCAGGAGCCCTGCCAGCAGCAGGAGCAGCGCGCCGCGGCTCGAGCTCAACGCGCGCTCACGCGTAGGGATCCGCCGCGGCGAGGTGGCGCTGCACGTAGTCGCGCACGCCGTCCTCGAGCGAGGTGAAGCCCCGCGTGTAGCCGGCCTTCTTCAGCTTCTCCATCGAGGCCTGCGTGAAGTACTGGTACTTGTCGCGGATCTCGACGGGCGTGTCGACGAAGCTGATCTGCGCCGGACGCTCGAGGGCGGCGAACACCGCCTTCGCGAGATCGGCGAAGGAGCGCGCCTTACCGGTTCCCAGGTTGAAGATGCCGTTGACCTTCGGGTTCGCGAGCAGCCAGCGCACGACCTCGACGCCGTCCTTCACGTAGATGAAGTCGCGGAGCTGCCCGCCGTCTTGGTATTGCGGGTGATGCGAGCGGAAGAGGATCGCGGGCTCGCCGGCCTTCGCGCGCGGATAGATCTTGGCGACGACGCTCTGCATGTCGCCCTTGTGCTGCTCGTTCGGCCCGTAGACGTTGAAGAACTTGAGCCCCACCCACTGCGGCGGCTTGGGCCGTCCTTCGGCGACGAGGCGCGCCACCTTGCGATCGAAGGCGTGCTTGCTCCAGCCGTAGGCGTTGAGCGGGCGCAGCTTCGCGAGGCCGGCGAGCGAGTCGTCGTCGACGAAGCCCTGCCCCCCGTCGCCGTAGGTCGCGGCCGACGACGCGTAGAGGAAGCGCACCTCGTGCTCGGCGCACCAGCCCCAGAGATCGAGCGAGAGGCGGAAGTTGTTCTCCACGATGCGATCGACGTCGCGCTCGGTCGTCGCGGAGATCGCTCCCATGTGCACGATCGCCTCGAGCTCGTCGGCATGGAGCTCCAGGAAGTCGCCGAGCTCCTCGGGGGCGACGATGTCGGCGAGCTCGTGCTTGGCGAGGTTCTTCCACTTCTCGCCCGAGCCGAAGCGATCGCAGACCGCGACCTCGCGGCCGTCGGCGACCAAGCCGGCGACCAGGTTGCTGCCGATGAAGCCAGCTCCGCCCGTGACCAGGATCATGCCCATGGATGCGCTCTAGGAGGCCGTCCGCCGGCCTTCGAAGGCGAGGCAGGCTACTGTCTGGATCGGCCGGGGGAAAGGCGCAGCTATACCTCGCCCCGCGGCCGAGGGATCGCGCGCGGCGCTCCGCTCAGCGGGATCGCGCTTCGTAGGTGGCGATCCCGAGCACGCGCGCCTGCTGGCGCTCCTTCGCCAGGACCGGGCGGACCCGCAGCTCCTGCGCCGCGACCGGGTCGAAGTCGAAGCGGATCCACGCGGTCGCCTGGTTCTTGTTGAGCGGCCGCGCGAGCGCGGGGCAGATCAGGGCGCGGGCATTCTTCACCTCGGTCCACTTGCCCTTCGCGCCCTTCCGCGTCTCCACGAACCACGCGCTCGGCGCGGGCCGCGCTTCGCTGGCGCCCTCGGGGAGACGCAGGACGACGGAGGTGATCTTGGATGGCGCCTTCTTCCAGCGCAGCACGAGGCCCTGCTCGGCATCGAGGGTCGCGGCCTCGCTCGCGCTGCCGTCGAGGAGCTGCGCCGCGGCCCCGCTCGGGAGCAGCGCCTCATCGGCCGGATGGAACCCCGCGACCCAGGGCGGCGCATGGCGCAGCCGCGCGCCCTCGATCGCTCCGGCCTCTCCCGAGCCTTGCACGCTGAGCTCGAGCGGCAGCGTCGGATGCGGCGCGCAGCGCAAGCGGAACGGATGCCAGCCGGCGCGCGCGCGACCGCACCAGCGCGCGACCGAGCAGGTCTTCGACGGCGAGGCGCCCGCGCCTTCGCGTACGAACCCGCCGAGCTCGAGCTCCGCTTCCGCGACGCCCGCGAGACGGAGCTGGCTCCAGCCTTCGTCGAGGCGGATCTCGCCTTCGATCTCGACGCGCTGCACGGGCTCTCCGAGCGTTTCAAGGCGATTGCGCAAGCCGCGATCGTCGCCGCCGACGCAGGTGCCGAGCGCGAGCTCGCGCACTCCGCTCGCGAGCGTGCAACGCGCGACCACGCCCGGCAGCCATCCGAGGCGCGCGGGAGCGACGGGCTCCGCGAGCGGCGGCGGCGCGACCTCGACTCTCCGCAGCGCGCTGCGCTCGAGCAGGCTCTCGCCCGAGAACGCGCGCAGGTGCAACCAGCTCGCACCGGGGCCGAGGCGCACCGCGGCCAAGCTCGCGCGGAAGCGCTCGCCGTCGCGCGCCAGCGCGAGCAAGCGCTGCTCGCCGCGCCAGAGCTCGACGCGCTCGGCGCGCGCATGACGCGCCGCGAGCGCGAGCTCCGCGCCGTACTTGCAGCTGCTCGGCATCTCGAGCGACGCGAAGCCGCTCGGAGCGCGCCGGAGCTCGACCACGGCTCGCGCCGCGCTCCGCGTCGCGGCAGCGTCCGCGCCGATCGCGACGGCGTGCAGCTCGTAGCCGCCGTCGACCAAGCGCGCCGGATCGAACGCGAGGGCGGAGCCCACCGCCCCGCGCGCGAGGCGCCGACCCTCGCACCACAGCTCGAGTGCCGCGAGCTCGCGCTCGCCCGCCCCTTCGGCGCGCACGCGCAGCTCGAGCGGTCCTGTCAGCACGCCGTCCTTCGGCAGACCTTCCAGCGCGAGCTTCCGCACCGGAGCGAAAGGCCGCGCGAGCGGATCGCCGAGCACGAGGAGCTGATAGGGCGACGCGACGGCGAGATGGAACGACTCGGCGAGCGAGAAGCCCTGCGCGTAGTACGCGTGCAGCAACGGATGCGGGAACTTCGGCGCCAGCGCGTACGGCTCGTAGACCGCGCCGCTCGTGCCGACGGCACCGGCCCGCACGAAGCTCGCGATCTTCGTCTGCCCCGGCTGATCGAAGGCCGCGCCGAAGCTGGTGAGGTGCTCCGCGAGCGCTCCCGGAGCGAACGCGCTCCCGCTGGCAGCCCAATCGAAATCGCTGCAGCCCGCGACGAGCCCTAGGATGTCGGTCTTCGCCTTCGGCACGAGCCCGTCCTGCCCGCCTTCGCCGGCGCGCAGGATCTCGGCCTCGCGCCCGAGCGCGCGCAGCGCACGCAGCGTCTCGTCGAAGCTCGGCATGCGCGTCCGCGCGCGCACGTCGAGCTGCTCCATGAGATAGACGGTGCCCGCCGGCCGCGTGCCGTCGCACGAGGCACCGCGCTCGAGCAGCGCGAGCACCTCCTCTAAGCGATTGCCGCGCGCGCCGATCCAGCCCAGCGAGACCGCCATGGCGCGCGGCCCTTCGTGATCGACGCGGAACGCGCGGCCCTCCGCGGGCAGCTCCATCCGCAGCTCCTCGCCTTCGCGGCGCAGGGACGCGCTCGCGTAGGCGTTCGCGTCGAGCGCGAGCCAGCTCAGGCTCTCGAGATCGTGCGAGCCGCCGAGGAAGAGCGCCCCCGTGATGGAAGCGCGCGGGGTCGCCCAGGTCGGCTTCGCGGACTTGTCGAAGCGCGCGAGCAGCTCGCCGAGCTCGACGCCGAACGGCAGATCGACCGAGAGCGCCACCGTGTCGATCTCCGCGCCCCGCTCGCGCGCGGCGAGGAACGCGCGCAGCGGCTGCTCGAGTCGCGCGCGGAAGTCCGCGAGCGACAGCGTCGCGGAGCCGTCGAGCCCCTCCAGGTAGAGCAGGTTCGCCGCAGGGATGCCGCGCAGCTCCGCGTAGCGCAAGCCGACGAGCAGCGAGAGCGAGGAGCCCGCGTCGATCACGACGGCGGTGGTCTCCGGTCCGCCGCCGGCGCAGAGGGGCGCGTCGAGCGCCAACGACGCGAGGAGCGCGGCGGAGCGAAGTGCGAGCTGGCCCATGCAGTGCGAGTTCGGGTGCGGGAACGCGAGCGGCGCGCGGGATCCTCCGCGCGCCGCCATGATAGCCGCGTCGTCTGCGTCGGCGCAGCTCTCGCTCAGCGCAGCGAGAGCCGCGCCGCCGGGTCGCCGATCAGCTCGAGGAGCTGGTTCCCGATCAGCTCGTCGCCGAGGCGGATCTCCACGGGCACCTGATTCGTGAGCGTGCCCAGGTCGACCGCGTCGACCGCCAAGCTGAAGCGCCCGCTCTCGCGATCGAGGCTGAAGGTCGAGAGACCTTCGCGCAGGCGGCGGCGGAAGGAGTAGACCGAGCCGCTGCTCGGCTGCAGCGAGCCCGCGACGAGCTGTTCGGACCACGTCGAGCCGCAGTCGACCGCGAGCGCGAGCTCGACCGGCGCGTCGTGCCCGAGCGCGGGCCGGAGCCACCCCGAGAGGCGCACGCTATCGCCCTGCATCGCGCCCGTGCGCACGACTTCGGCGCTATCGACGAAGAAGACGTCGCGGAGCTCGCTGCGGCCGAGTCGGAAGTCCGCGCCGGCAGCGACCTCCTGCTCGCCCACCAGGGTCGGGAACTGCAGCTCGACCTGCAGCGTTCCACGCGTCGGCAGCTCCAGCGAGAGCGCCTTCGCGCGCACGCGGAACGAGCGGCGCGCGGTGTCGATGTCGATGCGCAGGTTCCCGCTCGAGTGCGCGTAGCTCCAGCGCGAGCCCTTTCGCAGGAAGCCGTTGCCCGGAGCGCTTGCGGTCCAACCGCTGCCGCCTTCCCCGCTGGCGCGCACCGAGATCGTGGTCGGCGCGCTGCGGAGCTCGAGCCCCCCCGCGGGCTCGCTGTAGAGGCCGCTCAGCGCGATGGCGTCCTGGCCGTCGCCGCGCCGCGTGATCTTCAGCTGCTGCACGAGGATGCGGGAGGAGAGCACGAGCGGCGGGACGCGCAGGCGGAAGCTCGCGTCGCTCTCGTCGCCGTTCTCGGGAGCGGCGGCGTCGCGCACGCGGAGGAGCGCGTTCGTGGTCGCCGGTCCGGCGATCGCGCTCCAGATCTCGGTGCCGTCGTTCGGCGTCGCCAGGAAGAGCGGGCTCCAGCTCGAGCCGCCGTCGCGCGAGAGCAGGAGATCGACGCTGCCCGAGATCGAGCCCATCGCGCTCCAGGTGATCGTCGTCTCGCCGCCGATGTCGAGGACCTCGCCACCGTTCGGGCCGAGGATGCGCAGGACCCCCGGACGCAGCGTGAAGCTCGCGTCGCTCATGTCCTTCACCTCCGGAGCGGCCGAGTCGCTCACGCGGATCACCGCGTTGCTCGTCACCGCGCCCGTCGGCATCCAGACCTCGAGCCCGTCGTTCGCGCTGTCGTCGAAGAGCAGCTCCCACGAGCTCCCGCCATCGCGCGAGAGCTCGATGTCCACCGCGGCGCCGACGTTGCCGATGCTCGACCAGTGGATCGAGTAGCTCCCGCCGATCGCCCAGGTCTCGCCGCCGTTCGGCGCGGTGACGGTGAGCGAGGCCGCGCCCGCGGGGGTGCCGTAGACCTCGGCCATCATCGAGGCGTCGCCCGTGCTCAGATAGGAGCGATTGCCGATCAGGTTCTGCTTCGCGGTGTCGATCGTGCGGATCGTGTCCTGACCGTTGGTCGAGAACGCGGTCCGCCCGTAGTGCATGATCGACTCGTAGTTGTACGGCATCCCGAAGGTCTGCGCGTTCGGGTCGATGTTGAAGTTGGAGAGGTACTGCGAGTTGATGTTCTGCGTGAGGATCTCCACGTACGAGTCGCGATCGGGGCGCGACTGCTCGTGCAGGAATCCGAGCGCATGGGCGAGCTCGTGCGCCATGATGAAGCGCCAGCCCCAGTTGTAGATCGAGACGTCCTGCGGCTGCCATTGCGAGGGCAGGCGCCCCACGTACGACCAGTTGCCGCTGCCGTCGAAGATGCGGAGATAGTAGGTCTCGCTCGTGCGCTCGACGAACTCCACATCGGCGACCTCCTCCCACTCATCCATCGCGAGGCGCATCGCGTTGCGATTCGACTGCGTGACGTTGGCGTCGTAGACGTACGGCACGATGCCGCCGGGCCAGGTCGAGCCCACGAAGGCGCTGGAGAGCGAGATGCCGTTCTCTCGCGCGTACTCCCGCGCCTTCGGGCATTCGGGGTCGAGAGTCATGATGTCGCCGACGAGCTTCGTGCCCGGGCGCTCGCCGGGAGCGAAGGGGCGCAGCTCCTGCGGGTTCTCGATCGAGGCCGCGGGGCGCGTCCAGTGGAGCCCGTCGACCTGGCCGCACGGCGCGCCGTGCACGTGCGCCACGGGGGCCGCGAGGGAGCTCGTCGTCGCGCGAGCCCCCGACGCGCTGGCGGTCTGCGCGAGCTCGGCGCGCTGGGCGGCGCGCTCTCGCGGCAGCGCCACGAGAGCCCCGATCATGGAGACCCACCCCAACGCCGAAGCGGCCACCAAGGCCGCCGTCCCGATCTTGCGAACTCGTTGCATCGTTGCGCTCCGCTCCCTCGCGAACCGGGGCCTCGCGAGGCACCCCGACGCCAAGGGGGATCGACGGCGCTGCACGGTGCTCTGTAGCTGCCCGCTCGTGAGCCGCGCCTTTTTCCGGCGGCGACACTTGGCATCGCTTTCGCCTGAGGAGCCGCGCGCACCAACCCCTGGCTTTGCCGCATTGCGTGGAACCCAGGCATGGGTCACTCTCGTCTCCGCAACACCCGAGCCCCCGCCGGCAACGGAAAGCCGGCGTCGGAGTTCCTCTGTCTGCGGCGCGAGCGCGGCGGCGGAGGGTTCACGTCACCTCGTTCCCCGCTCCCTGCACCACCTCTCCGAGGAGTATCCATGCACCGCCTAGCCGCCCTCTCTCTCGCCATCCTCGGCGCGACCGGCAGCGCCTCCGCTCAAGGCCTGACCTACATCGCCGATCCCATCGACAACGGCACGTCCAGCACCGGCAACGTGATCCCGCTCGCCGCCTCGTCCAGCTTCGATGAGTCGCGCTGCCACTACTTCTTCCCGGCGCAGTTCCTGCCGGGCACCGGTGGAGCCATCGTCGGGATCGAGTTCTCGATCCAGTCGGCCGCGGCGATCCCCTATCAGCTCCTCGAGTTCAGCCTCGATCACTCGACGGGAACGGGGCTCTCGACGACCTTCGCGAGCAACCTGACCAGCCCGCAGCTCGTCTACTCGATCGCGAACCAGACCGAGGTGCGCACGAACGGCTGGAACCGCATCGACTTCCAGACGCCGTTCTTCTACGACGGCACGAGCAGCCTGGTCCTCGAGAGCCGGAAGATCGTGGATCGCCCCGCGACGCCTACGGGCACGGGCGCGACGCGCGTGCTCGTCTGGCCGCGCCGCACGGACACCGTGCCGCCGGTGTGGGCCTACGGCGTCTTCGGCAGCGGCGCGTCGAGCGCCGCGGTGGCGACCACGACGTACAACACCGAGGTCATCACCCGCCTGATCTTCCGCGGGGCCACCACGCTCACCATCGACTCCACGCGCAACGTGACCGGTAACGCGTCGCGCGCTTTCTATCACATCGGAGCGACGGTCACGCTGACGACGCAAGGCGCCCCCAACGCGCCGATGGGCACCTTCTTCGAAACGTCGATCCTGCCCGCCGGGATCTCGATCCCCGGCTTCGGCGGCGAGCTCTGGCTCCCGACCTTGAGCTACCTCATCGACTCGGGTGCGCTCGACGCGAGCGGCCTGAAGAGCTTCTCGGCCAACATCCCGAGCGATCCGACGCTGGTCGGCCTGCAGGCCAACTTCCAGTCGCTGGTGCTGAGCTCGAGCGTCGACTTCACGAACGTCGTGCTGGCTCCGGTCGCCGCGTTCTGAGCCGATCGCTCTCGTGCGCGAGCCGCGCCCGCCACGAGTGGTGGGCGCGGCTCGCGGCGTTTCCTGCGCGCGATGGAAAGCCGCTGCCCGCCACGTACACTCCTCGCCCCATGGAACTCGTCGCCTACGCCGGCTGGGAGCGCTGCGCGCGCCTCAAGAACTCCGAGCTCGAGCTCGTCTGCCCGCTCGACATCGGCCCCCGTGTGATCCGCCTCGCGCGGCCCGGGGGACCGAACCTGATGCAGGAGCTCGCCGCGGATCGCGGGCAGCGCGGCGGCGAGCGCTGGCGCCTCTACGGCGGCCATCGCCTGTGGCATGCGCCGGAGCATCCCGTGCGCACCTATGAGCTCGACAACGAGCCGGTGGCGGTGAGCTTCGAGCGCGGCGTGCTGCGCCTCGCGCAAC
Organism: Planctomycetota bacterium; assembly: GCA_016719295.1. Taxonomy (GTDB): domain Bacteria; phylum Planctomycetota; class UBA1135; order UBA1135; family JADKAF01; genus JADKAF01. Next base: position 800,945 of record JADKAF010000001.1, on the reverse strand, counting down.
GCGTGGAGCCGAAGACCCGCCTCGCGAAGACGCTCGAGATCGAGGTGCATCCGCGCGAAGCGCAGGTGCGCGTCCTCCATCGCATCCGAAACGAAGGGCTCTTCGCCGTGGAGCTCGCCCCTTGGGCCGCGACGGTCATGGCCGTGCAGGGTCGCGCGATCCTCCCGCAGGAGCCCGCCGCAGCGCATCCCGAGGCGCTGCTCCCCGCGCGGCCGCTGGTGCTCTGGCCCTACACCGATCTCTCCGATCCGCGCTGGACGCTCGGAGCTCGCTTCCTCGAGCTGACGCAGGATCCCGCGCGTCGCGAGCCGCAGAAGATCGGCGCGCTGAACAAGCAGGGCTGGCTGGCGGCGGTGCACGGCGGGACCGTGTTCGTGAAGACCTTCCGCGCGTTCCCCGACGCGCCGCACACCGACTACGGCAGCAACTGCGAGCTCTTCACCAACGGCGACTTCATCGAAGTCGAGACGCTGGGGCCGCTCGCGCGCCTCGAGCCCGGGGCCGAGGTCTGCCACAGCGAGCACTGGCACCTCTTCGACGCCGCCGTGGGCCGCGGCGACGCCGCGCTTACGCGCGAGCTCTTGCCGCTCGTGCGCGAAGCTCAACGCCGAGACGCCGCTTGGCAGCGCTGAGCCGGCGACTCCTGCATTGGCCACGCTGCCCCCCCTGCCCATCGACGAGGCGCTGCCGCGCTTGATCGCGGCGTTGCGCACGCACGGCGTCGCCGTGCTCGAAGCGCCGACCGGCGCGGGCAAGACGACGCGCGTTCCTCCCGCGCTGCTCGATGCGGGCCTCGCCGGCGCCGGAGCAGTGCTGTTGGTCGCGCCGCGGCGCATCGCCGCGCGCGCGGCCGCGCAGCGCATCGCCGAGGAACGCGGAGTGCGCGCGGGCGACGAGGTCGGTTGGCACGTGCGCTTCGAACCGCACTTCACCGCGCGCACGCGCATCCTGGCGCTCACCGAAGGGCTCTTCGTGCGCCGCTTGCAGAGCGATCCCGCGCTGGAGGGCGTCGGCTGCGTGATCTTCGACGAGATCCACGAGCGCAATCTCGATGGCGATCTCGGTCTCGCACTCGCGCGCGAGATCCGCTCGGCGCTGCGCCCCGATCTCCGTTTGGTCGCGATGTCGGCGACCCTCGATGCCGAGCCGCTGGCGCGCTGGCTCGGCGAGGCGCCGGTCGTCTCCTCGCGGGGCTTCTTGCATCCGGTGGAGCTGCGCTATCGCGCGCCGGCGCCGCGCACCCCGCTCGAGCAGAGCGTCGTCGAAGGCGTGCGCGAGCTGCTGGAGGCGACGAGCGGCGATGTGCTCGTCTTCTTGCCCGGCGTCGGCGAGATCCGCCGCGCGGCGAGCGCCCTCGCGAGCACCGCGCGCACGGCGAGAGCCGAGCTCCAAGAGCTCTACGGCGATCTCCCGCCCGAGCAGCAGGATCGCGCGCTGCGCCGCAGCTCTTCGCGCCGCGTCGTGCTCGCGACGAACGTCGCCGAGACCTCGGTCACCGTTGAAGGTGTGACCGCGGTCCTCGATACGGGGCTCGCCCGCGTCCTGCGCCACGATCCGCGCGTCGGGCTGAATCGCTTGGTCCTGGAGAAGATCTCGCGCGCCTCGGCCGATCAGCGCAGCGGCCGCGCCGGACGTCTCGCTCCCGGGGTCTGCTTGCGCCTCTGGAGCGCGGCCGAGCATCGTTCGCTCCCGGCGTTCCAGGAGCCCGAGGTGCGCCGCGTCGACCTCGCGGGCGCGGTGCTCGAGCTGAAGCGCTTCGGCGAGCACGACGCGGCGCGCTTCGGCTGGCTCGAGCCGCCGCGTCCCGAAGCGCTGGCGAAGGCCGAAGAGCTCCTCCGGCGATTGAGTGCGGTGGATGCGCAAGGTCGCCTCACCAAGCGCGGCGAGGCGATGGCCGAGCTACCGCTGCATCCTCGGCTCGCCGCCCTCCTGCTGGCGGGAGCGCGACGCGGCATCGCGCCGCTCGCCGCGCTCGCCGCCGCGCTGCTCTCCGAGCGCGACCCGCTGCGCACCGGCGATCCCCGCGTGCAGGCGCCGGCCTGCGACTCGGATCTGGTGGAACGCGTCCAAGCGCTGCACGCGTTCGAGCGCAGCGCGTCCCTCGCGACGCGCCTCGGCGAGCTGCACGAGGGCGGCGCGCGCGCGGTGCTGCGCGTCCGCGATCAGCTCTTGCGCACGCTCGGCGAGCGCCGCCCGAGCACGCGCGATCGCTCGGCGCGCGAGACCGATGAGGAAGCCCTGCTCCACTCGCTGCTGGAGGCTTTCCCCGATCGCGTCGCGAAGCGGCGCGCCGGCGGCGCGCGCGAAGCGGTGATGGTCGGCGGGCGCGGCATCCGCCTGCACCCACGCAGCGGCGTGCTCGAGCCCGAGCTCTTCTTGTGCCTGGACGCCGACGCGGGCGCTGGCGAGACCATCGTGCACTTGGCCTCGCGCGTCGAGCGCGAGTGGCTCGCGCCGGAGCGCATCGAAGAGCGCATCGACGTCGAGTTCGATCCCGAGCGCGCGCGCGTCGTCGGGAAGAAGCGCGTCTGCTACGAGGACCTCGTGCTCGAGGAGGCGCCCACCGCGCCGCGCGATGCCGCGCAGGTCGAAGCGCTGCTCGCGGCCGAGGCCGCGAAAGACCTCCGCCGCGCGCTGCCCCTCGAGGAGCCAGAGGTGGCGGCCTTCCTCCAGCGCGTCGCGTTCCTCCGCGAGCATCTGCCGGAGCTGGAGTGGCCGCGCTTCGACGACGCGGAGCTCCGCGAGCTCCTGCCCGAGCTCTGCGTCGGCGCCCGCTCGTTCGCCGACCTGCGGAAGGCTCCGCTGCTGGCCCTCCTCCGCTCGCGCCTCGGCGGCGCGCGCTCGCAAGCGCTGGAGCGCGAAGCCCCCGAGCGCCTGCCCGTCCCGAGCGGCAGCCGCATCACCCTGCAGTACGAAGGCGCAAAGGCCCCCGTCCTCGCCGCCCGCATCCAAGAGCTCTTCGGCCTGGCCGACACCCCGCGCGTCGCCCGCGGCCGGGTGAAGGTCCTCCTTCATCTCCTCTCCCCGAACCACCGCCCCCAGCAAGTCACGGACGACCTCCGCTCCTTCTGGGACAACGCCTACCACGAGGTGAAGAAAGAGCTACGCCGCCGCTACCCCCGCCACGCCTGGCCCGACGACCCCTGGAGCGCGCCCCCCGAGCGCCGCCCCCGCCGACGCAACTAACCGAACGTACGGTGCCAGAGCAAATTCCTCCGGTTAGCAACCGGAGGAATTTGCTCTGGCACCGTACGTTCGGTTTCGATGGGGCATGCTCCGTGTCGGGCTGGTGGGCGCGCGCCGTGCGCGGCAGTGCTTGGGGCCGTATCTCGCGCGCTTCGCGGAGCGCGAAGGCGCGCTCGTGCCGGCGTTCGCGGGGGCTTCGGAGGCGCATCTCGCGGAGACGGCGCGCAGCCTCGGGACCTTCTTGGGGCACGAGGTGCGCGGCTACGTCGGCGCAGCGGCGCTGCTCGCGGGCGAGGCCTTGGATGCGTTGATCGTCGCGACGCCCATCGAGGCGCACGAGGAAGCGCTCGAGGCGGCGCTGCGCGCCGGCGTGCACGTGCTCTGCGAGAAGCCGATGCTGTGGAGCGGGCCGGGAACCGCCTCTCGCGCGCTCGCCCTCGTCGAGCGCTTCGAGCGCGCCGGCCTCGGCCTCGCGATCAATGCGCAGTGGCCCTTCACGCTGCCGAGCTATCGCGCGCTGTTCCCCGCGCTCGACCTCGCGCGCGCGGAGCGCTTCGCGATGCGCCTCTCGCCCGCGGGCCTCGGCGCCTCGATGCTGCCGGACGCCTTGCCGCACGCGCTGAGCCTGCTCCAAGCCGCGCGCCCGACGGCGGAACCCGCGCTCGCCGATCCGCGGATCGAGCTCCGCGCGACCGACGGCAGCGCGCTCCGCATCGCGTTCACCTGGAACCCCACCGGCGCCCCGCTCGCCGTCGAGGTCGAGCTCGTCCGCTGCCTGGAGCAGCCGCGGCCGGCGTCCTACGGCTTCGACGAGCGGATCGCGCACCGCACGATCCGCCTCCCCGCCTACGAGCTCGCCCTCGAAGCCGAGGGCCGCCGTGTCGAGCTCCCCGACCCGATGGACCTCCTCGTGAAGGACTTTTGCCGGAACCTTGGGCTCGAAGGTAGGATGCCGCGCCTCGAGGTCCAGCGACTGCGGGCCCTCGAGGCGCTGATGGGGGTGTTTCCGCGCGTGGCCTGAACCTGCTCGCGACTCCGAGCGGGCCAGGTCGTTCGTTCCCCCGGCGTTCGAGACCCGCGAGATCACCACCGCATGACCACGCCTCCTGGCCAGCCCACGACCGCAAAGCCCCAGATCGCCGCCCGCCACGACTTCGCCGCGAAGTTGAAGCAGCCGGCCCTCCACGGTCGGGTGATGGACTACGTCGCCTGGCAGCGCTCGGTGCGCGCCGCCGAGAAGGCGGGACAGCCGATTCCCGAGATGCCGCGCTGGTCGCCTCTCTCGATCAACCTGGACTTGACGACCGCGTGCAACTACCGCTGCACGCACTGCATCGACTGGGACATCCTGAACTCGTCGGTCCGCCACGACTGGGACCGCCTGCAGGATTCCTTGCGCCACATGGCCGAGACGGGTCTCAAGTCGGTGATCCTGATCGGCGGCGGCGAGCCCACCGTGCATCCCAAGTTCGGCGACTGCGTGCGCCTCTTGAAGGAGCTCGGCCTGCAGGTCGCCGTCGTCTCCAACGGCTCGCGGAACCAGGTGATCTACGAGGTCTTCGATCTCCTCGACGAGCATGACTGGGTGCGCTTCTCGCTCGACTCGGGCACGAATGAGACCTTCCGGACGATGCACAACCCGGTGAAGGACATCACGCTGGACGAGATCTGCTCCTGGATCCCGAAGCTCCGCGAGAAGAACAGCAAGCCCCAAGTCGGCTTCTCCTACATCATCGTGTGGGACGGCGCCGAGCGCGAAGAAGGCGTGAAGGTGATCTCGAACATCGAGGAGATCGTCTCGGCCACGAAGCGCGCGCGCGACTTCCGCTTCTCCTACATCTCGCTGAAGCCCTTCCTCACGCGCCAGGCCGACGGCGCCGAGGTGATGGCGCCCGAGGACGCCGAGGACCTCCGCCGCACCGTGGCGCGCGTCCGCGAGCTCGTCGACGAAGCGAAGACCCTCGCCACGAGCGAGTTCCGCGTGATCGAGAGCATCAACCTGGTGATGCTCGAGCAAGGCACGTGGCGCGACTACACGAAGCAACCGAAGACCTGCCACATGCAGGCGCTGCGCCAAGTGCTGACCCCGCTCGGCACCTACAACTGCCCCGCGCACCGCGGCGTCGAGAAGGCGCTGATCGCGAGCAAGCTCGCCTACTCCGACAAGGCGACGCAGGCCGAGGCCGTGCGCGGCACCATGGATCGCCTCGCGAACTTCGACGCGTCGAAGGAGTGCGCCGAGGTGACCTGCCTCTACAACCAGACCAACTGGTGGCTCGAGAACGCGATCGAAGGCCAGCTCGATCCGGCGCAGCTCGCCGCCCTCGGCGAGCGCTACGACTACTTCCTGTGAGCTTCGGCGCGACGAGCTGGTGAGCGCTGCCCCGGGGTCGAATGGAACGCCCTCGCGCTCGAGCGACGGCGTGGAGGTCGAGGTGCTGGAGGACCGCGCCGACCGTTGCGGTCCGCGCGGCGGCTTCCTCCAGCTCCAGCGCTTGCTCGTTCGCAATCTCTATCCCGACGGCACGAGCTCGGAGCCCTATCCCTGCGACGTCGTCTCGCGCCGCGGGGTCGACGCGGTGACGATCGCGCTCTTCGAGCGCGAAGCCGATGGCCGCGTGATCGTCGGGCTCCGCGAGAACCTGCGCGTCCCCATCTGGCTGCGCCGTAGAAAGACGGATCTCCCGTTCCCCGACGACCCGCCGCAAGGCACGGTGCTCGAGACGGTGGCCGGCATCCTGGAACCCGCCGACCGCGAGCTCGGCTCTCTGCGCGCCGCGCTGCGCCGCCGAGCGGCGCTCGAGTGCGAGGAGGAGATCGGGCTCCCAGTCCCCGAGGATCGGATCCTCGACCTGGGCGGCGCCTCCTTCCCGACGCCCGGCATCGGCGACGAGAAGGTCTACTTCGCCGCCGCCGAGGTGCGCTTCGCGCACGCGGGCTCCGCGCACGGCGACGGCTCGGTCATGGAAGAGGTCGGCGGCCTCGTGCTGCTCGAGCTCGAGGAGGCGCTCGCGCGCTGCCGCGACGGGCGCATCCCCGACATGAAGACCGAGATCGCGCTCGCGCGGCTCCGCGATCGCTTGCGCGCCGCGAGCTCCAGCTGAGCGCTCAGTCGCAGAAGGTGCTCGCGTCGCTCGGCATCCGCGCGCGCGCGAGGCGCGCGACCTCCGCGCGTTGCCGCCGCAGCAACTTCCAGCGCCGCCACCAGCGCACCGCGGCGAGCTCTGCCTGCTGCCGCTCGGCGAGCTCGATCGCGACGCGTTGGTAGTGCTCGCGGTAGAGGCGGTCCCAGCCGCCCGAGGAGAAGCAGCAACGCATGCCCAGAGCTTATCCCGGAGGCGCCTGAAGAGGAGCGCGCGCTGCTCCGCGGGCGAGAGGCCGCGCTCGGCGCTCTCGAGCAGGTTCTCGAGGAGCAGGCACGGCGCGCGGGTCACGCCGAGCGTCGGGTCGCGATAGCCCACCACCGCCGCGCGGAAGCGCAGATCGATCGGCTGCTCGACGCCGGCGAGCACGACCAGCTCGATGCCCGCCCCCACCGTGACCGCCTCCACGTCGCTCCCGACCTCCGCGCTCTCCGCGGGTCGCGCCGTCGAGCCGACGAGCCGAGCTGGAAGTGGTCGTAGCGCTGCGCGTGCAGCGCGTCGCGCAGCCGAACAACGCCGTGCCTTCGCCCTGGCGCAGGATCTCGCGCAGCTCGAGTTCGCGCACGCGCAGAACGTAGCGCTCGCGCAGGTGCTGCGACGAGAGCGCGGGAGAAGCGCAGAAGATCGGCGAGCAGCGCTCCCGAGCCGAAGCGCAGCGGGTCCTGCGTGCGCGCTCGATCGGCGATCATGGAGGCTTCATCGATCACGAGCCGCGCGCCGAACGCCCCCTCGTCGCGCATCCGGAAGTGCAGGCGCAAGCCGGGCTCGCTCCCGCCGTTCGCTCGCTCCACCACCTCGAGCTGGTCGAGCGGGTAGATCGCGCCGTGGATCGTGCGCGCATCCCCGCGCGTCTTCGAGGCGAGGATGCGCGCGGCGCGCCCCGTCGACGCGAGGAGCTGATGCGCGAGACGCTGCGCGCGCAGACCTTCGAGGAACGCGCCGAGCAAGCTCGTCTTGCCCGTGCCCGCGCTGCCCGTCGGCACGAAGCAGTCGTCGTCGCCGCGCACGAACTCCGCGAGCGCCTCGAGCGCCGCGATCTACGATGGTGTGAGATGGAACGGCACGGCGATCGCGAGCTCTGGCGCGGCGACGCGCCCCGCGCTCAGAGCTCCTTGCCGATCGCGAAGCGCAGCAGCTCGCCCGTGCCCAGCACGAGCTCCTTCCAGCGCGCCGCCGCGAAGCGGATCTGAGCGAAGCCGCAGGTGGGCAGGCCCTGCTCGAGCTGCGCACGCAGGCGCTTCTCGCCCGTGCCCACGAGCTGCGCGGAGAGATCCTCCAGCCCCGGGTTGTGACCGATCAGGAGCACGCGGGTCGTCGGGTCGGCCAAGGCGCGCAAGCGCGCGAGGAGCTGGGAAGCGCTGGCGAGGTAGAGCTCGTCCTCGCCGCGGCGCGGAGCGTGCGCTTCGAGCTGCAGCTCTTCCCAGGTCTGCATGGTCCGCTGCGCGCTGGAGCAGAGCACGAGCTCCGGCCGGAGCTCGTTCTGCCTCAGATAGGCGCCGAGCGCGCGAGCGGCGGCATGGCCTTTCGGGGCCAAGGGCCGATCGAAGTCGGATTGCCCGGGCTGGCCGGGCTCGGCCTTGGCATGGCGCAGGAGGAAGAGCTCGAGAATGGCGCACCTCGGGGCACGTCGACGGCGCGGAGCCTGTCCCGCGCGGCGCCGAGTTTGCCTAGCGCGCGGTCCGCGCGCCACAGCCGAGCCCGCGGCGCTTCGCTCGAACCCCCTCCGCTGCCGATATCGGCGTGGGAGGTACGTCGATGACGGGCAGAGCGGCGTTCAGGCATGCGCTGCGCGCGGCGCTCGCGCTGATCGGGGCTACCGGGCTCGCGGCATTCCTGGGGGTGCCGCTGCCGCCGTTCGAGCGCGCGGAGTCCTCGGCTTGGCGCGAGCTGGCAGTGCGTCTGGTCGACGTCTCGGGGACGCCCGCAGGGGACATCGTGGTCCTGCTCACCGCGCCGGGGGCGCAAGGCAGCACCGAGCTCGCCCGCGCGAAGACGGATGAGCGCGGCGTAGCGCGCTTCCGCGTCGAGCTCCCGCTCCCGCCTCGCACGCGCCTGCAGGTCGATCTCCCGCTCGAGAAGGCTCCCGAGCTCGACGCCGCGGCCATCGCCGAGGCGATCGCCTTCGTGCGTCCGGTCGACCTCTCCTTGCCGGCGTTCGCTGGGCTGACCGTGCGCGTCGAGGACGAGCGCGGTTCCCCGTTGCGCGAGCCGGTGCCCGTGAAGCTCCATTGGCGCGAGAGCGGCGATGCCCCGACCTCGGTCGAGCGCCTGCGCGGCTGGTCGCAGGTCGCTCGACGTGGCGTCGCGAGCTTCGCTCGCGTCGCCCCGGGGCGGCGCTGGCGTCTCACGGCCGAAGACCCGGCCGGACGCTCGCCCTTCCAAGCCTGGGAGGGCGAAGGCCCGTTCACCTCGGGCGACACTCGCGAAGTCGTGCTGCGGCGGATGGCGCCTTGGCCGCGGCTCCTCGGCGTCGCGGTCGACGAGCGCGGCGCTTCGCTCGCCGGCGTCGCGATCCTCGCGGCGTTCCCGAGCGGCACGGGCGAAGCCCCCCTTGCCGAAGGTGCTTGGATCCGCGCGACCTGCGACGAGCGCGGGCGCTTCGAGATCGTGCAGCGCAGCAGCGCGCCGAACGCCCGGCGCGTGCGCTTGCGCACCGCGGACCAGATGCCGCGCGAGACGGAGATCGAGCTCGGCAGCGCGAGCGATCGGAGCGGCCTTCGCGATCTGGGCGTCGCCGTGCTGCGCTTGCCGCCGGTGCTCGTCGCGGGCCTCGTGCTCGATGCGCGAGGCGCCCCCGTGAGCCGCGCCTGGATCGAGCTCGCGGCCTACAGCGAAGGCCAGCGCGACGAGGAAGCCCAGATCCTGATCCCCGCCGCGCGCTGCACCGACGCGGATGGCCGCTTCGAGCTGCGCGGGCGCAGCAGCGCGCATCTCCTGCTGGTTCGCTCGGGAACGCACGAGCATGCGCTCGCGCGCTTCGCCGGAGTTCCTTCCGGAACGCTTGAGCTGCGCTTGCAGCTCGCTCCGAGCACGAGCCTCGCGGGGCAAGTGATCTTGGACCCCGGCTTCGCCGCATCCGAGCTGCGCGTGCGCCTCGCGCTGCCCGATGGCCGGAGCTGCGCCTCGCGCCCCGAGCCGGACGGCCGCTTCCGCTTCGAAGGGCTGCCCCACGGTCGATGGACCCCGGAGCTCCACGCCGCGAGCGGCCGGGTCCTCGCCCTCGACGAGCTCGCGGTGAGCGAGAGGACGCCGCCGATCGCGCTCGATGCGCGCGGGCGACTCGCCGAGCTCGCCCTGCGCTGGTCGCCGCCGGCGGGGACAGCGCAAGCGAGCGCCGAGCTCGAGGACGCGCTCGGACGCCGTGCTCCGATCGAGCTCCGCCGCGACGAGATCCAGCGCTGGGTCGTCGCGAAGGGCCGCGCGCCGTATCGCTTGCACTTGCCCGGCTGCGAGCCGATCCGCGTCGAGCTCGGCGCGCCGCAGGCGATCGCCGTGCAGGCGCGCGGGCGCTGAGATCAGCGAGCCGGGAGCCGCCCGCTCGAGCTCCGCTCTTCCAAAGCGACGGTCGGCGCCGTATCCCTGTGCGCTCCAGCTCCGCCCATGCCGATGCCGATCACGGACCTCCTGCAGCGCACCCTCAGCGATCTCCGCATCTCCGTGACGGATCGCTGCAACTTGCGCTGCAACTATTGCATGCCGGCGGAGCTCTACGACGGCCATCGCTTCCTGCCGAAGCAGGAGATCCTCGACTTCGAGGAGATCGCGCGGCTCGCGCGCCTCTTCGCGACCCTCGGCGTCCGCAAGCTGCGCCTGACCGGGGGCGAGCCGCTGCTCCGCCGCGAGCTCGATCGGCTCGTCCGTGCCCTCGCGAAGATCCCGGGCATCGACGATCTGGCCCTCACCACGAACGGCCTCCTGCTCCCCGCGCAGGCGGCGGGACTGCGCGCCGCCGGTCTGCGGCGCTTGACCGTCTCGCTCGATGCCCTCGATGACGCGATCTTCGCGCGTATGAACGGCCGCGGTGTCCCGGTCGCCGAAGTGCTCGCCGGCCTCGCCGCCGCCGAAGCCGCGGGCTTCACGCGGATCAAGATCAACGCCGTGATCGAACGCGGCGTGAACGACGGCGAAGTGCTGCGCCTCGCCGAGCACTTCCGCGGCACGGGTCATGTGCTGCGCTTCATCGAGTTCATGGATGTCGGCGAGAGCAACGGCTGGAAGATGGAGCGCGTCGTCTCCGCGACGGAGATCGCGCGCCTCATCGACGCGCGCTTCCCGCTCGAGCCGCTGGAGCGCGAGCGCGACCCCGAGACCGCGTTGCGCTACCGCTACCGCGACGGCGCGGGCGAGATCGGCATCATCGCCTCCGTGACGCGGCCTTTCTGCGGCGCGTGCAGCCGCGCGAGGCTCTCCGCGAAGGGCGAGCTCTTCACCTGTCTCTTCGCGGCGAGCGGCTTCGACCTGCGCGCCTTGCTCCGCGGCGGCGCCACCGATCTCGAGATCCTGCGCGCGCTCGAGCAGCGCTGGGGGGCACGCGAGGACCGCTACTCCGAGCGCCGCGCCGAGGCGGCCGCGCGCGGCGAGAGCCTGCCGAAGGTCGAGATGTCCTACATCGGCGGGTAGCATGACCCGGCGCGCTGCATCCACGCGCCCCACCGCCATGATCCTGAGCGTCTCCGACTTCGCCGACTCCCTGCGCGAAGAGCTCGCCGCCCTGCCCGACGCAGAGGCGCCGTCGCTTCCGCGCTTCCTCCGCGCGCTGCTCGGCGGCTGCTGGCGCGCGCGCGACGACATGGGCGCGGGCGAGGAGCCCACCTGGGACGCGCTGCTCGCCCTCTGCGCCGTGGCGCTCCGCGACGAGCCGCTGGCGCTGGATCCGAGCTGGCTCGAGGATCCGCGTCCACCCGAGTCGGCACCGCGCCTCGACGGCGGTTTCGAGGAGCTCGAGAAGGTGCTGCTCTTCCAGATCGCCGATCTCCACCAGCTCGAGATGGTCGGCAAGCTCCGCGACGAATGGAGCCTGCTCGGCCTGCCCTCGCCGAGCGGCGCGCTCTGGAACTCGTTCGAGCTCTTCCTCTACTGCGAGAACGGCGTCGAGGGCCTCCTCCAGCGGGCTCCGCACGCCGAGGCGAGCTGGGGCGCGCTCGCGCTGCTCCTCGAGTGCGCTCGCGAGCCCGTCGCGTGAAGCGCCGCGCGCGCCTTCCTCTCCCCGAGATCCGTTCCCGGCAACGCCCCCATGCAGGTCCGCAAAGCCATCATCACCGCCGCCGCGCGCGGCGTCCGCCTCTATCCCGCCGGTGATCCCGTCGAGAAGAGCTCGCTGCCGCTGCTCGACCAAGACGGCGTGGTGAAGCCGCTCCTGCAGATCGTGGCCGAGGAAGCGCTGCGCGCGGGCGTGGAGGAGCTCGCGGTGATCTGCGCGCCCGGCGACGAGCCGCGCTATCGCGAGCGCTTCGCGCAGCGCGCGCGCAGCCTGCGCGAGGCCTTCGGGGACGTGGAGTGGGCGGAGCAGCAGGCCGCGCGGCTCCTGGATCTGCTCGCGCGCACGCGCTTCGTCGTGCAGGAGGAAGCGCGTGGCTACGGTCACGCCGTGCTGCAGGCGCGGGACTTCGCCGCGGACGAGCCCTTCCTGCTGCTGCTCGGCGATCACCTCTATCTCTCGCACGACCGCGAGCTCGGCTGCGCGGCGCAGCTCGTGCGCGCGGCCGAGCGCGCGGGGCGCTCGCTCTGCGCGGTACAGGCGACGCGCGAGCACCTGATACCCCGCTACGGCACGGTCCGCGCGGAGCGCGAGGGCTCCCAGGGCGGGCTCTGGCGCGTGCGGCGCGTGATCGAGAAGCCCTCGCTCTCGCGCGCCGAGCTCGAGCTGCAATCGAACGGGCTCCGCGCCGGCCACTACCTCTGCTTCTTCGGCATGCACGTGCTCGAGCCGGCGATCTTCGAGCCGCTGGAAGAAGCCGCGCACGGGAGCGGAGAGGTCGGCCTCAGCGAAGCTCTCGATCGCCTCTCGCGCGAGCAGGCGCTCTACGCGCACGAGCTCGCCGGGGTGCGCTGCGACGTCGGCGGGAACCTGGGCTACCTCCGCACGCAGCTCGCCCTCGGCCTCTCCGGCGCACGCCGAGACGAGGTGCTCGCGCTCCTCGTCGAGACGCTCGCGGCACAGGCGCCGCTCGGAGGAGAGCGCGCGTGACGAACCCGCTGCTCGAGACGCTGCGCGCGACGAGCAGCGCGCTGCGCGATCGCGCGTTCGAGGCGCTGGTGGCGGACCAGGACGCCCCGACGCTCTGGCGTTGGTGCGAGGAGGTGCTCGACGCCGCGAGCACCACCGATAACCTCTACGAGCGCGTGCGCGCTGCTGCTCTACGCCCACGCGCTGCTGCGCACATCGTGCCCACGCTGCACGAGAGGCCGTGCGGCAAGCTGCCTGCGCGCGCGCACCATGCCCTCCTCGAGCGACGCTTCGACGAAGCGCTGCGCCATCTCCGCGAGGCCATCGCGCGGCAAGGCCTCGACGGCACGCTGGCTTCGGCCCTCGCGGAGGCCGCGCATCGCGCGGCGTTCCAGACGCTCGCCGATCAAGTGCGCCGCAGCGTCCGCGCGAGCCGCGGCAGCCAATGGATGTTCCGCGTCGGCGATCCCAGCGAGCTGCCGCTGCGCGTGCGACCGGAGCTCCTGCGCCGCGCCGGAGCGCGCGAGCTCTTCCCCGCGCTCGTCGAGCGCACCCCGGTGCGCGCCGACCTCTCGCACGCCGGCTGGTCCGACATCTTCTTCCTCGGCATGGACTACCCCGAGGCCGCGCAGGTGATCAACCTCTCGGTCGACCTCGGCGTGCACGGGCGTGATCCCGAGCCGCGGCCGCCGATCGAGACCTGGGTGCGCGTCATCGAAGAGCCGCTGCTGCGCCTCTCCTGCGTCGACCTCGGCGAGTCGAAGGACCTGCGCTCGCTCGAGGAGCTGTTCCGCTTCGGCGACGATCACCTCTCGCTGCTGAAGGCCGGTGTCGTCGCCTCCGGCTTGATCCCTCCGTCGCTCGAGGGAACGCCGCATGCGCTGAGCGCGGTGCTCGAGCGCTTGCTCGGGCCGGGCCTCGGCTTGGAGATCGCGACCTTCGTGCGCGACATCCCGAAGGGCTCGCGCCTCGCGGTCTCGACCAACCTGCTGGGCTCGATCCTCGCGGCACTCCTGCGCGCGACCGGGCAAGCGCGCGCCCTCGAAGGCGAGCTCGAGGAGGACGAGCGACGTTTGGTCGCGGCACGCGCGATCCTCGGGGAATGGCTCGGCGGCTCGGGCGGCGGCTGGCAGGACTCCGGAGGCGTCTGGCCCGGCTTGAAGCGCATCAACGGCGTCGCCGCCGCGCCGGGTGATCCCGAGCACGGCATCTCGCGCGGCTGCTTGCTGCCCCGCCATCACCTCCTGCGGCCCGGCCTCGAGATCCACTCCGAGCTCCCTCGGCGCCTGCAGGAATCCCTGCTGCTCTTCCACGGCGGCATGGCGCAGAACGTAGGCCCGATCCTGGAGCTCGTCACCGAGCGCTACCTGCTGCGCGAGGAGCGGGCGACGCGCGCGCGAGAAGAGCTCGGGCGGCTGTTCGCCGAGATCGAAGCAGGCCTGCGAGACGGCGACGTGCGGCGCATCGCGAGAGCGACGGACGATTCGTTCCGCGGAGCGCTGCGCGAGATCCTGCCCTGGATCGCGAGCCGCTATGTCGACCGCGTGATCGCGCGCTTGCGCGGCGAGCTCGGGGATGCGTTCTGGGGCTTCCAGATGCTCGGCGGCATGGCCGGCGGCGGCATGGGGATCTATGTCGATCCGGCGCGTCGCGAGGAAGCGCGCGTCCGCCTGCTCGCGATCCTGCGCGAGGAGAAGCGCGCGCACGAAGGCGGCTCCTCCTTCGCGATGGAGCCCTTGATCTACGACTTCGCGTGGAACCAGCGCGGCACCGCAGCGGAGCTCCGCTCGGGCAGCGCCGCGGTGTTCCCCTGGCGCTACCACGCGCTGCACCTGCCGCGCCTCGCGCGCGAAGAGCCCGCGCGAGTCGCCCCGCTGCGCGGCGTCGAGCTGCTCCACGCCACGGCTCGCGAAGAAGGCGTCGCCGATGCGCCCCGCCTGCTGCAGGCGGTGGTGGCGCAGCTCTTCGGCAGTGGCGGCGGCGACGCGCAGGAGCAGCGCGTGCGCTGGGACGCGGAGACGCGCTCCCTCCTCGCGCATTGCGGCTTCGACGCGGAGCAGCACGAGCAGGTGCGCTCCGCGCTCCGCGAAGGCCGCATCGGCATCGCGCGCAATCGCCTGCCTGCCGAGACATCGATCGCCCCGCCGCGACCGAGCGATCTCCGCACCCTCGAGCCCGGCTCCCGCGAGCTCGGCGCGGCGGCGCTGCGCGCCGGCGAGGTCGCGGTGCTGACGCTCGCCGGCGGCGTGGGCTCGCGCTGGAGCGGCGGGAGCGGCGTGGTGAAGGCGATCGCGCCGTTCGCGAAGCTCGGCGGCGACTGGCGCTCGTTCCTGGAGCTCCACTTCGCGAAGACGCGCCGCGCCGCGCGCCAAGCCGGGCGACCGCTGCCCCACCTCGTCGCGACGAGCTTCCTCACGCACGAGCGCATCGCCGCGCACACCGCGCCCCTGCTCGACGGCGATCCCGAGGTCCGCGCGCAGCTGAGCCCCTCGCGCGCGATCGCGCCGCGCTTCGTCCCGATGGTCCGCGACTTGGTCGCGCTCTGGGAGGAGGCTCCGCAGGAGCTCCTCGATCCGGAGAAGCAGAAGATGCGCGACGCCGGGCGCAAGGCCTTGATGAGCTGGGCGCGCGCTAGCGGCGAAGGCAGCGACTACCAGGACAACGTCCCGCTGCAGCGCCTGGCCCCCGCAGGTCACGCGTACGAGCTCCCCGCACTCCTGCAGAACGGCGTCCTCGCCTCCCTGCTCGCCGAGCAGCCCGCGCTGCGCACCCTCTTCGTGCACAACGTCGACACGCTCGGCGCCGACCTCGATCCCGTCGTCCTCGCCGCGCATCGCGCGAGCGGCGCCGCGCTCAGCTTCGAGCTCTCCCCGCGCCGCAGCGAGGACCGCGGCGGTGGCCTCGCGTTGGTGAACGGCCGAGCGCGCCTCGTCGAAGCGCTCGCGCTGCCGCGCGAAGAGCTCGAGCTCGAGCTGCCGTGGTACTCCTCGATGAGCGCCTGGATCGAGATCGATCCCTTCCTCGCCCTCTTCGAGCTCGATCGCGCGCGCCTCGGCGCGCTGTCGCGAAAGGAGATCGATGCCCGCGTGCGCGCCGTGATGCAGCGCCTGCCCACCTACGTCGCGATCAAGGACGCGAAGCGCCGCTGGGGCCATGCGCAGGAAGACGTCTTCCCCGTCGCGCAGTGGGAGCGCCTCTTCGGCGACTTCTCCGCGCTGCCGGAGCTGCGCTGCGCTTATCTCGCCGTGCCGCGCGCGCGCGGTCAGCAGCTGAAGGACCCGGGCTTGCTCGATCTCTACGCGCAGGATGGGAGCCTGGGCTACGCGGAGGCGCGGGCGGCGTTCGCCTGAGCCCCGCCCCACTAACGATCGATGGAGACGGCGTAGAGTGCGTCCAACGCCGCCGCAAGGTCCTCGCGTCGTCGAACCGCGACGAGCGTCGAGCGGGCGCGCAGCGGATCGGGATGTCGCTCGGCCATCCGCAGCGCGAACTTCCGCATGAGGCGCGTCCCCTGCTCCTCGCCGTGAAGCCGCCACGCGAGCGAGGCATGTGCCAGCAGGAGCTCGCGCTGCTCGGCGAGCGAGGCGGGAACGAGCTCCTCGCCGCGCAGCACGGCCCGTGCTTCGCGGAAGAGAAAGGGATTCGCGATGGCGCCGCGCGCGACGGAGACCGCCTGCACCCCGGTCTCGTCGAGCATGCGGAAGATGTCCCGCACCTCGAAGACGTCGCCGCTGCCGAAGATGCGCATCTGCGGATAGCGCGCGACGAGGTCGGTGAGGAAGGGCCAATGACTTCTACCGACGTAGCGCTGCTCGACCGTGCGCGCGTGCACCGTGGCCCAGGCGTAGCCGAGCTCGATCGCGGCTTCGAAGATGCGGTGGAACGCGCGCTCCCACTCCAAGCCCTCGTCGAAGCCGCGGCGGAGCTTCACGCTGCGCGGCACATGCGGCGGCACGGCGTCGCGCACCGCGCGCAGGAGCTCGATCGCGAGCTCGGGCTCGGCAAGCAGGTTCCCGCCGCGGAGCACCTTCCGCTTCGACTTCTTCGAAGGGCACGCGAGATTGAGATCCACGACGTCGAAGCCGAGCTCGACGACGAGGCGCGCCGCCTCGGCGATGCCGTCGGTCGTGCTGCCGATGATCTGGCCCGCGAGCGGATGATCCTCGAGGCCCGCGGCGAGGTTGCCCTCGAGCCCGGCGCCCTCGCCGCAGCTCTGGCTCTCGTCGGCCTCGGCGCGCGCGCCGAGCACGGCGTTCTTCAAGCGCTCGGGATCGGCCTTCCGCAGCGACTTGCCGCCGGAGAGCAGCAAGGTGTCGAGCATCGCCTCCGTCACGCAGAACGGGGCGCCCAACCGTCGCGCCGTGAGACGCATCGCGGCATCGGAGTAGCCCGCGAGGCCGGCCAGAAAGAACGGGGCATCGAAGCCGGCGAGCGGCGGCGCGAAGGCGCGGCGAGGGGTGGAGAGCGGCGTGGTCATGGAAGCGGCTCGCGCAGTGTAGACGAAGCGCCACCTTCGCGCGCGGCTTCTCGCGCGGCGGCGCAGTCTCGACCGCGACATCATTCGCGCGCTCGGGCCGCGGCTTCTATCCCGCATGCGGCCGGGAGAGACGATCCGCGCGGTACGGCCACCGAGCCCATGGATCGCGTGGGAACGCTCGGGATCGACCTTGGGCCAACGCGGCGCAGGTGTCCGGGGCGATCCTTTGCACATCTTTGGGTAGGTCTCGCACGCAGGCGGCTACCTTGCCCACCCTTCCGCGGAACAACATGCGCCAGCACCCCACGCTCAGCACCATCGTCGCTCTCTCCTCGGCGTTGTTCCTGGCATCGTGCCGCGGACAAGCCGAGCCAGGTGCCCCGGAGTCCGCCGCTGGGACGCCATCTGCCGCAAGCGACACCGCCCAGATCGATGCCTACGTCGTGGCCGCCTTCGAAGACCGCGCGGGCAACCTGTGGTTCGGTACCAACGGCCAAGGAGTCGCGCGCTGGGATGGAAGAACGCTCCGGTACTTCTCCATCCCCGAAGGCCTCATCGACAACGTGGTGACGGGCATTGCGGAGGACCGCGCGGGTAACCTGTGGTTAGGTACGCAAGCTGGAGCTTCGCGCTACGACGGGACCTCGTTCACCAGCTTCGGCCCCGCGGAAGGGCTCCCGGGTGCGGGTTGCAAGTTGCTGGTGGACCGCCAGGGCGAGATCTGGGCCGGAACGAGCGAAGGTGCGTTCCGTTTCGCGAACGAGCGGTTCCAGGCCTTCGCGCTTCCGATCCCGGAGCTCGATCAGGTGTCGTACAAGATGGTCCCCGGCAAAGTGTGGGACCTCTTCGAGGATCGCCGCGGGAACCTGTGGTTCGGGCGGGATGGCTATGGAGCTTGCAGGTATGACGGCAGGGGTTTAACGCTCTTCACCAAAGCGGATGGCCTCTGCAGCAACAACGTCGCCAGTATCCAGGAGGACAGGCAGGGGAACCTCTGGTTCGGGTCGATCACCTCGGACCTGCCGCAATACATCGGGGAAGGCGGCGTGAGCCTGTACACAGGCGAGACCTTCACGCGTTTCCCCGAGGTGCGAGGGCTGGCCGCGAACGACATCTACAACATCTACCTGGACCGTGATGGCCAGGTCTGGATCGGTGCGGTACGCGTCGGGGCCTATCGCGTGGACCCTTCCACCAAGTCCGGGACGAAGGGCCCGTCCTTCACCTTGTTCGACCAGACGAACCGTCCCGATCTCACCACGCACTTCGGCATCCAGGCCTTCGTGCAGGACCGCCACGGCACGCTCTGGTTCGGCTTCTCCGGTGGGCTGTTCCGCTTCAACGGCAGCTCGTTCGTCAACGTGACGCGCGGTGGGCCGTGGTCCGCAGTCGAACCGGCTGACACTCGGTAGCTCCGCATGATCGCAACGGCGCGCGTCAGGCGCGCGCATCGACGATCGCGCGCACCACGCGAATGTCCGCCGGTGTCGTGCGGCAACACCCGCCCACCCAGCGCGCTCCGGCGTCGAGCCAATCGTCGAGGTGGTCGGTGAAGCGATGGGACCTTCCCTCCCAACCGCGCGTAACGGCGTTCCACACCTCACCCGAGTTGGGATAGACGACGATCGACTTCCGACTGACGGCAGCGATCTGGCGCACGAGCGCCCCCACCAGCTCCGGCGCCACGCAGTTGATCCCGATGGCCACCACCTGCGGCTCGCCGTCGAGGAAACGGGCACAGTCGGCGATGGTGTCGCCGGCCGAGGTGTGCGCCCCATCGCGACAGGTGAAGCTAAGCCAGGCGTGCATGTGGCGGTGTGCTCGCAGCTCCCGCGCGATGGCCCGCGCCTCCACGAGAGAGGGAATCGTCTCGCAGGCCAGCAGGTCGGGCTCGGCCGCGACGAGCGCGGCCAGGCGCGGGCGATGGAAGGCGGCGAGGGCCTCTTCCTCCAAGCCATAGTTACCGTGGTACTCCGAACCGTCGTGCCGCGTCGCGCCGTACGGTCCCACCGATGCGGCCACGAGCAAGGGTCGCAGCACCCCCGGATGCTGCGCGCGGTAGCGATCTCGCGCGCGGCAGGCCAGCTCCACCGACCGCTGCAGCAGGCGCGTCGATTCTTCTGGCGAAAAGCCGCGCTCGGCGAAGCCGCCGTGGCTCGCTTGATAGCTCGCGCTGATGGCGACATCGGCGCCGGCCTCGAAGTAATCGAAGTGCACAGCCTCGATCGCATCGGGAGCATCGACCAGGACGCGCGCCGACCAGAGCGCATCGCTCAGGTCGAAACCGCGGGCGGAGAGCTCGGTGGCGAGTCCGCCGTCGAGCACGAGTAGACGCGAGCTGAGGTCGGGTGGCATCACGGAGAGGAGAGGCGCCAGCGTACAGACCGGGCACTCGAAGCGCCCGCAACGCGTGCGGCCCTCGCGATGCTAATCGGCGCTGCGAGGATCGTCGCCCCTTGCGATCGCCCGCTCGCGCGTGCATTCGCGCTCAGAGGAACTTCGCGGCGAACAACCGAGAGCGGCGTGCTCCTGGCGAGGTGCGCGACCTACTTCGCGCGCGGCTTCTCGCGCGGCGGCGCGGTCTCGACGGCGACGTCGTTCGCGCGCTCGGGACCTGGCGTGCTGCGCCCGCGCTTCACGTGCGCGGCCAGCAACGCCTCCAAGCGGGCGACGATCTCGGGCTGCTCGGTGGCGAGGTTCTTCTGCTCGCGCGGGTCGGCAACGAGATCGAAGAGCTGCCGCGGCGGGAGCCGCGCCTCCTCGCTCGTTCCCGGCTCCGGCTCGGACCAGCCGCCGGAGCCCGCGCAGAGCAGGAGCTTCCAGCGGCCCTCGCGGATCGCGAAGGAGCCGTCGAAGGAGTGCATCACGAGATCCTCACGCGCGCTCTTCTCGCTCGTCCCGCGCAGCACGCTGAGGAAGCTTCGCGAGTCCTCGCCGAGATCGGGGGAGAGCTCCGCACCGAAGAGCTCGGCGAAGGTGGCGACGAAGTCCGTGAGGCAGAGCAACGCGTCACTGCTGCGACCTGCCTCGATCACGCCCGGCCAGCGCGCGAGGAAGGGCACGCGATGACCGCCCTCGTAGAGATCGGCCTTGAAGCCGCGCCAGCCGCCGATGGGATCATGGCCGCGTGAGCGGAGCGCCGGGAGGTTCGCGGAGGGCGAGGTGCCGTTGTCGGCGGTGAAGATCACCAAGGTGTCCTCTGCGAGCTCGAGCTCCGCGAGTTTCGCGAGGAGCGCCCCCACCCACGCATCCGTCTCGAGCACGAAGTCGCCGTAGAGCCCGAGCCCGCTCTTCCCGCGGAAGCGCCGCGCGGGAACGATCGGCGTGTGCGGTGAGGTGAGCGAGGCGAGCAGGAAGAACGGCTGCTCCTTCGCCTTCGCGCGCTCCTCGAGGAAACGCGTGGAGCGCGCGAGCAGCTGATCGAGCACGAGCTCCGCCTCGAAGTCCTCGGCTGCCGGGCCCGAGCGCCCGAAGCGCTTGATCACCGTGCAAGGCTTCGTCGCGCGGTTGCCTTCCACGTAGGTGAAGGGCGCCATGTCGAGCGTACCGTGGATGCCGAAGAACTCGTCGAAGCCGCGCGTCGTCGGCCCATCGGGCGTCGGCAGCGACCAGTCGATGAGCAAGGCCTCGCGCGGATCGAGGAGCGGTTGCCCCTGGCCCTTCATCCAGGTCCAGCCGAGGTGCCACTTGCCAATGCACGCCGTGCGATAGCCGTGCTGGTGGAAGAGCCCGCCGAGCGTCTTCCGCTCGGCAGGGATCAGCGGCGGATCGAAGCCGAAGAGCACGCTCTCCTGCAGTGGTGTGCGCCACGCGTAGCGCCCGGTGAGCAGGCCATAGCGCGTCGGCGTGCACACCGCGGAGGGAGAGTGCGCATCGGTGCAGCGCAGCCCCTCCTGCGCCAGCCGATCGAGGTGCGGCGTCGGGATCTTCGAGCTCGCGCCGCCGAGCACCTGCACGTCACCCGGGCTCATGTCGTCGGCGAGGATCAGCACGACGTTCGGTCGAGCAGGCGACTCCGCCTTCGAGAGCTTGGCACGCTCGGGCGCCGGCTCTTGCGCCGCGACGAATCCAGAGAACGCTAGGACGCAGACAAACCGAGTCAGGCGCTTCATCGCAGGAGCGCGATCAACTGCATCGCGTTCGCGTACAACTCGCCCTTTGTATCCTCGAGCGAACTGGCGTAGCCGCGTAGCGCGGCGAGATCGATGCCAGCGCGCCCGGAGGTGCAGAGCTTCGCGAGCTCGGGATCGCCTGCGAGGCAAGCGACGTAGGTCTGCAAGGTCTCGAGCCGCTCGTCGAGAAGGGAGGCCCCCGACGAGGACGGCTCAGCCACGAGGCACGTCGCGTGGAAGACCCTCTGGCGCGGATAGGCCGCGTTGCTGTCGATGGTCCACTCGATGCAGCGATCGCCCACGCGCACGCCGTCGCTCGCGACGATCTCGCCGGGCAGGTGCACGCGGTGCCGAAGATCGCTCATCCCACCCATCCATCCCAGCGCGTACATCGACTCCAGAAGAGGCTCGAACGTTGTCTTGGGGGCGGCCTCCCGAGGAAAGCGCTTCTCCGCAGCGGCGCGAATCGCCGGGCTCTCGGACAAGCGGTCGTACCACTCCCGCGGCGAGCCCTTCTGGGAGAGCCCGATCTCACGTTCCAAGAAAGAGCGCATCTGCGCCGGGCCGAAAGCAACGCCGGTCGCGTCCAGGATCGGCACCTCCGTCGCGACGAACTGATCGAGCGTGAGCGCGCACCAGTCGGCTCCGCTACTCGAACCTCTCCTCCGCGCCATGCGTTCGATCCAAACGCTGGAATCGGCCGCCCCCCCAGCCTCACGTTGCTCGTAATACGCTATGCAGCTCGCTTGAATCCACTCGCGCGCGCGCCCATCGAGCCAGAGCGCATAGCGACCTGCGTCGAGTTCGAGCGGGGATGCCACCTCGCGTACGGCATCCGCCAAGAGTCCCGCCACCATCTCGCCGACGATCGTCGCGTGTCGTTCCATCACGTCGAACGCGACCGGATCGGAGAGCGTGCCGGTCCACGTGATGCGCCGCACGAGCCCGAGAGGCTCGATGCGGAACTCTTCGCGCCAGGAGGTGTTGCGGGCCTCCGATCGGAGGATCGAACGCTCGACCGGCACCCAATCGAGGTCGGTGCGCGTATACCGCGAGGTGACCTCATCCCCTCGACCAGGCTCGAGCTCGAGGAGACGCGGGAACGTTCGGGAAGAGCGATTTACCTTCACTGCGGCCGGCGAGCTCCATCCAGGCCACGCCTCGTCTCCCGGCGCAACGACGATGCGCTGCACCGTGCCGTCGGTAGCGAGGATCGTCTCCGAGTAGGTCTGTCCGGGACAGCCCGCGAGCAGGAAGACGAGGCTCGCGGCGATGGCCCATGCGACGCGACCCGTGCGGCCCGGCCGCGTCCCCTCGCATCTCGTCGACCTTCGCATTCGTCCACTCCTCCGTCGTTCGACGCTAACGCGAGAGGCCCAACACCTCGGCCCCTTGCTCGAAGACCACGTCCACCGGAATCCCCGCGGCGGCGACGCGGGCCAAGTCGCCCGCCAGCACGGGATCGATCACGGCATCCTTCGCGAGCAAGGCGCGGACGCCGTCGATGTCGCCTTCGCCCTGGAGCACTAGGATCCTACGCGCGAGCTCGGCCACGGCCGCACGCATCTTCTCGAAGTCGACGCGGTAGGTGCCGCTCGCCTCGTCGCGCGCGAAGGCGCCGAGCTGCTGGAAGACGTGGAACGCGATCATGTTGGCCTGCCCGTGCGCGCTGGAAGCGCCGAAGCGCACCGAGCGGAAGATGCCGGCCAAGAACGTCGCGTAGTGCTGCTCCACCGTAGTGCCTTCGTAGGCGCCGCGGCGCAGGAGCTCGGTCACGAGGTAGAGCCCGAGCACATCGGCCTTGCACTCCTCGAGCGGCGAGCTCGTCTCGCGCAGCGCCTCACGGACGCTGCCCTTGCCGTTCAAGGTGGCCTTGATGCCGAGCCCGTGCGCGACCTCGTGGAACATGGTGTTGCCGAAGAAGGCTTCGAACGAGACCAGCGCGCGCTGGTCCTCGGCGAGCAGCACGTCGACGATCGGACGCAGGATCGCGTCGTACTTCGCGCGCATCGCGTTCTGGAGCTGCAAGCGCCGCGTCCCTTTCTGGAGCTGCACGCGCTCGTCGTTCGGCAGATTGATTGCGATGGTCTTCGAGCCGGCGTTGCAGTCGCCAGCGTAGTAGACGACGTCGTAGGCGCCGAGGTCGGAATCCGTGCCGGGCGATTCGCTCTTGTACTTCTCGTCCACCGGGAGGCCGCGCTGCATCTCGGGCAAGAGCGAAGCGATGTTCTGTAGGCGCTCGCTCCAGACCTTGTCCTTCACGAGCACGTACGCTTCGCACGCGGCCTTCGCGCCGAAGAGCTGGTCCTCGTAGGTCTCGATCGGCCCGATCACGAGATCGACGCCGTTCGACTTCATCTCCATCCAGGCCATGTCGCTCGGGAAGTAGTCCCCGCTGCGAAGGGCCGCCGCACGCAGCTCGAGATAGCGCTTGAGTCCAGCGTCCTGCGCGAGCGCCGCCGCTTGCACCATCTTGCTCGCCGCGAGCTCGAACTGCGCGCGGAAGCGCTGCGCGTACGGCACCGCGCGCAGAGCGCCGCCCTCGCCGCGCTCGACGACGGTGCAGAGCGCGAGCAGGTCCTGGCCCTCCGGCTTCGCGGCGGCGGCCTCCAGCTCTTCTTTCGTCGCGTCGAGCGGATAGAAGCGCGCCCCCTTCGGCTTCGGGCCGAAGCCGGGGACGAACGCACGGTCGCCGTCGAGGCGATCCCAAGGGCCGTAGTTGATCTCGGCGTAGCGACGGAGGGAGGGATCCTCGATGCGCGCGAGCAGTTCCTCGCGCGAGCCGTAGGCCATCTCCCAGAAGACCTCGTCCATCGCGCGCGCGGCGTCGAGGAAGAGCGGCAGCATCGCGCGCTCGTCTGGCGAAAGCCTCCCGATGTCGGCGGACAAACGGAACACAGCGTAGCGCTTCACGAGCTCCTCTCCGGAGGCGCCGAGCTCGCGGACCTCGACGTCGCGGTAGCGCACCTCCGAGCCCTGGTGGTGCTGCTGGAACGCGACGTGGCCGCGTGAAAACTTGCGCTCGCGGTCCACGTAGTTCACGACCTCGATGTCGTTCAACAGGATGCGGATGTGCACGCCGTCCGCGACGTCGCGCACGATGATGTGCTGCGTGAACCACACGTCCGGCGGGATGAGCCGCGTCAGGATCGGCTGCAGCCCGTAGAGGCTGCCGCTCTTCTGCGGGTCGCCGAAGGTGCTGTTCACCTGCGCCTCGTAGCCCTGCGGCCACTCGGGGCCGAAGGCCACGCGGAAGTACATCCCCGAGTTGCCGTTGTCGTTGATCTTGACCCGGGCGCGGAACTCGAAGTCGCGGTAATCGCCGCGCGGCGAGAAGAGGTGCGAGCGCTCGCCGCGGCCGACGATCGCGCCGTCCTCGACGCTCCAGTTCCCCCCATCGCTGATCTTCCAGCCGTCGAGCGACTGGCCGTCGAAGAGGCGCACCCAGCCGGTCTCGGGCGCGGGCTCCTCCTCCTGCACGCGGCGCACGCGAAGGCCGCGAATCGCGACGCCGGCGCGCGAGCCCTCGAGCACGAGCGGACCGCGCGCGGCTTCGCCTTCGAGCGGCGCGCCGTCCGACGGAGCGAGCAGCTCGATGCTCTCGTGCAGGATGCGATCGTTCATGCGCGCGCGCACGAGGCGCGCGGGCTCGATCTTCCGGCCGCTCGCGTCGAAGCGCGGCGCGCGCCAGCGGAGATAGAGGTTGCTCCAGTCACCCGCGCGGTGGATCGCGCTGCGATCGGGGGCCTTCCCCGCGAAGCTCCCGTCCGCACTGGCGAGCACGCGCCCGCACTGCGGCGCGCTGCCTTCCGGCTGCGACGGATCATCGAAGAGCTGGAAGCCGTAGCGCCCGTGGAGCCAGAGCACCGCTCGCGCGTCCTTCGCGAGCGAGACCTCCATCGTCGCCTCGACGTCGCCGAGCTCGCCGCGCGAGGCGATGCGCGCGCGTTCGCTGCTCGCCTCGGGCACGAACGCACCCTGCCCATCGGTCAGCGCGAATGCCTCCGGCTTCGCGGGATCGAGGTCGGCGTTCTTGCGCACCCATCCGCTGCCCTGCCAATCCTGCGTCGCCTCCCCGTAGGAGAGGAAAAGCCAACCTTCCTGCTGGCTCTCGGCGGTCGGCGGCGGCGGAACGAGCTTCGCCACCGGCGGCGGCGTGTCCGAGCCGTTCGGCAAGCGGTTCACCGTGTACGCGAAGGTGTCGTGCAGGAGCTCCGCGCCGCTCGCGCCGCGGAGGCCGCGCGTCGTGACCCGCGCGATCATGCCGGCCTCGAGTCCCTCGAGCACCAAGCGCGCTTCGCGGCGATCGGCCGACAGCTCGATCGCGCGCACCGCGCGCGAGCTGTGATGGCGCTCCGGCGAGCCGTACTCCCACCACCAGTCGTAGTCGTACTGCGTGACCTCGCACTGGCCAGGTTCGAACGCGCAGTCCGCGGCCAGCGGCTCGGTGAAGCGCAGCCGGAAGCCGTCGTCGCGCACCGCGACATTCTCGACCTCGAACGGCAGCTTCCCGGTGTAGCGCAGACGCGCGAGACCATCGGCCGGAGCTTCGCCGCCCCAGCCGCGATTGGTGAGGCCGACGAAGAGCGTGCCGTCGGGCGCGAAGCACACGCGGTTCGCCGAGCCGACCTGGCGGCGCAGCGGCCAGATCGCGCCCTGTGTCACGCCGCGCACTTCTTCGAAGCAAGCGCGCAGCACCATGCCGTTCGTGAGCTCGGCCACCATCGCCTGCCCGCCGAAGGGACCGAACTTGCCCTCGGTCGTATCCCAGCAGAGCGAGCCGGTGGAGCGCGACCACTCGTACGGGATCCAGATCGCGGCCGGAGCGCGCTCCACCTTCGGAGGCTCCGTGTCGCTCGGCGTGCGCTTCGCGCTGGCATAGGGTCCCGTCCAACGCAGCGACGCGGGATGGCCGTAGAAGGAACCCGCGCGCACGTGCACGATCGGACAAACGGGCATCCAGTCGCCCTGATTGTCGGTGAGGAAGATCTCGCCGTCGGGGCGCGCTCCCAAGCCGTTGGGAGAACGAAACCCCATCGCGAAGGGCTGCATCTCGCCGCTCGGCGTGATGCGCACCACCCACCCGCGCCACGGCGCCATCGACTGCCCGTGCCACCACTTCGGGTTCGGGAACCCGACGTTTAGCGACACGTAGAAGTTGCCCTGCGCGTCGCGCGGCAAGCCGTAGCCGAACTCGTGGTAGTTGTCGGAGAGCCCCCACGCGTTCGTCACGCACTCGACGCGATCGCAGACGCCATCGCCGTCCGTGTCGTGGAGGCGCGAGAGCTCGCCGCGCTGCACGACGTGGATGACACCGTTCACCACGGCGAGGCCGAGGCCTTCCTGCAGACCTTCTGCGAAGAGCTTCCAGCGCGCCGCGGCCGGATCGGCCGCGAGCGGGTTCTCCACGATCCACACCTGACCGCGCCGGGTGCTCAGCACCAAGCGGCCGTCCGGCAGGAAGTCCATCCCGCCGACCTCGACGCGCGCGCCGTCGGGCGTGTTGAAGTGCTCGAGGCGGTAGTGCTCCGCTTCGCGCTCGCTCTGCGCCTGCACCGCGCTCGTGAAGAGTGTGAGCGCGAGAACGCCGCCGAGACTGCCGATCGTCTTCATCGAGCCAACGCCTCTGCGACGACCGCGCGCCGCGTTGCATCCCACACCGACGCGACCATGCTGAGCTGACGCCACGCCGGAGCGTTCGCATCGCCGCTCGCGCGCGCGCCGAAGAGCTTGCGCCCGTCCGCGCCGCTTTCCCTCGCGCCGGCGCTCACCGCCGTGACCAAGGTCGTGCCGTCCTCGAGCGGCTCGTGCGTCCACCACCAGCCGGATTGCTCCTCCCACGTCGCGCTCTTACCGCGCGAGCCGAGCGGATCGAGCGCCACGCCGGACGCCGCGCCGCCGCCGCTCCAACGTCGCTCCACGCCGGTGCCATCGCGCAGCGCCACGACCTCGAGCCGCTCTTCGAGGCGGCCCAAGCTCGCCCCCGCGGCATCGACGAGCTCGAGCTCGACGATCGATTCATCGCCGCGCGTCCAGGTCCCGCGGAACGCGGCGCGCAGCGGAGCGCCGCTCTTCGCGAAGCTCGCCTCCGGATCTCCGCCCTGCATCGCCGCGAGCACGCGCCCCAGCGGCTCCAGCGCGTCACCTCCGCGACCGCCCCAGTCGCGCCGCGAGGCGAAGCGACCGAGGCGCAGCGCCAGCAAACGCACGTCATCGACGCGGTACTCGAACGAGAGCCCTTCGGGCACCCCCACCAGCAAGCCGCGTTCGCGCACGGGCAACCCGCCCGCCAGCGCCGGCAGCAAGCCGCGCGCGAAGAGGGTCTTCCCGAGCACGACCATCTCGGTGCTCTCCGCGTTCGTCGCTTGCTCGATCGGCATCAAGGTCGCGAGATGCTTCACGATCGCGCGCCGCTCGACCTCCGTGAGGATCAGCTCGAACGCCGGCATCGGCGAACGCCCCGGGATCCCCGAGGTGATCGTCTTCACGAGCTGCTCGGGCGTGTTGCCGAACGAGAACTTGCCCGACTGGAAGCTCCGCGCGGGCGGATCGAGCTTCATCTGCCCCTGGCCGTCGCCGCTGATGCCGTGGCAGAGCGCGCAATGCTGCGCATAAAGCTTCTCGCCATCGGCGACCTCCGCGACGGGGACCGGATCGGGCTTCGCTTCTCCGGGCGCGCGATCGCCGCCGTTCACGGGGCTCGCGACGGCCTTGGCCGGGCCGCCTGCCGTCACGCCGTTCGGTGGCGCGGCCGGCGTTGCGCTCGAGGCGCTCTCGGTGCGCGCGGGACGGCGCGGCTCGGGCTCGCGATCGGAGCAGCTCGCGCCAATCCAGGCCGGAGCCATGGAGCAGAAGAGCGCGAGCGCAGGGCTTCGAAGTTGCATGCGTGGGGTCGCTCGGACGGAGGAGCGGCCCAGGATGCGGAACGCTTCGACGGAAGGCAACGCGCGTCTCAGAGCCGCCCGGCGAGCCCCGGATGTCCCTTCGGAAGACGCGTCGCGCGGAAGAGCGCATGCGGCGGTGCCTTGCCCTGCTGCTCCTTCGGCTCGACGTCGCCGCCGAGCGGGTTGTAGTAGTCCCACACGATCTCGCCGGCGCGCGTGACTTCGAGCACGCGGCCGCGGGCGCCTTCGCAGATCAGCGTGTTGCCGTTCGAGAGGCGCTGCGCGCCGGAGATGAACGGCGAGAAGAGCTTCTCGGGATCGGCGTAGCGCCAGAGCTCCTTCGGCGCGGGGAACGCCTTCCCCGCTTCCTTCGCGAAGCCCTTCTCGGGCGTGAACGGCAGCAGCACCTCCTCAATGGAAGAGTGCTCTTTCCCCGGGCGACCGGAGCCGTTGTTGAAGAACAGGAGCGCGAGCTCGCCGGGGGTCTCCCCGCGTTGCCAGCTCGGCTGGTGCTGGTACCAGAGCGAGCGATCCTCGGCCTTGCCGCAGCCGTAGTTCCGCGGATTGCCGAAGCGGTAGAGCAGCTCGCCTCCGCGGCCCCAGCGTCCGCCGCGATCGCTGGCGGCTTCCGCCGTCGTCGTCGAGTGATCGATGACCCAGATCTCGCTGAGATCCGGCGTCGAGAGGACGATCAAGTCGAGCTCCGCGAGATAGCCGACGGTGTTGAGATGCAGCCAGTCGGCGCCGTGCTTGCGCTTCTTCGGCGCTCCGTCGGCCTTCTTCTTCTCTTCATCGGCGACCGCCGCCTTGCCGCCGGTGTAGCCGAGCGCCTGGATCTGCCGCTCGCGCTCTTCGCGCTCGAGGCGCTCTTCATCGCTCTCCACGCGATCGAAGCGGTGATGGCAGTTGATGTCGATGCGGCCGGGGAAGTCGGCCGGCTTGCCGTAGCCCTTCTGCTCCGGATCGAGGTCCTGCACGAGGTGGTCGAAGCTGCGCCATTCCCAGACGATCTTGCCGCCCTTGGGTCGCGTCGGCTCGATCTCGATCACGACATCGCACCAATGCCCGTCCTTGTCGTCGATCTGCTCGACGGCGAGGCCGTGCTCGAACGCCTCCTCCGGCGCGTGATACTCGTAGGCGATCGCGAGCACGTTGCCGTTCGGCAGCAGCGCGATGTCGTGATGCGTCGTGCGCTGATCGTTCGCGAGCTCGTACTCCCAGAGGAGCTCGCCGCTCCAGCTCCGCTCCTCGATGCGCCCGCCGATGCCGCCGCCGTGGAAGCGCGGGTTGTTCTCGAGCATCGCCGTGCGGAGGAGATGCCCGTTCTCGAGGAAGTAGGTCGCGCCCGCCGGCACGTGATCGCAGGTCCAGGTGTGCACCACCTTGCCGTCGAGGTCGACCAGGTGCGTCTGCTTGGAGTTCAGCGGCGCGATCAGCGTGACGCCGTCCAGCGCGCCTTCCTTGCGCGTGCGCAGACCGCGCGGGCCGTCGACCTTCGCGAACGGCGGCTCCTCGGCCGGCTTCTCGGCGGGTTGCTCGGCCGGCTTCTCGGCCGACTTCTCGGCGGCCTGCGCCCCTGTCTGCGCCCCTGTCTGCGCGTCGGGCGAAGCCGCGGCGGGAAGGGCGCTGCTCTTCTCGGGCGGCGCGGGCGCCGCGACTTGGCGCTCCGCTTCGGAGTCCGAACAGCTCGCGGCGAACGTGAGCAGAACAGCGCTCGCGAGGAGGGAGCGCACGGGGTTCCGGGGGAGATTCATGCCGCGCATTTTGCGCCGCTCAGGCGCGAAGGGAAGAGCGGCCTTTCTGCGCCGCGCGCCTTCCGCGCAGCGCTCGCTCAGCGCTCGAGCGCGAAGCGCTCGGCCGGTCCCCCGGGGACGAAGGTCCAGAGCTCGCGCGAGCAGCGCGCGCGGATCGCATCGACGTCGCTGCGTCGCGCCACGGCGACCGCGCAACCTCCGAAGCCAGCCCCCACGATGCGCGCTCCTCTGGCACCACACGTGCGGAGCTCCGCGACGAGGGCGTCCACGACAGGATGGCTCACTTCATAGAGGTCGCGGAGCCCCGCGTGCGACGCGTCGAGCAAAGCACCCAGCCCTTCGATGTCCCCGCGCGCGAGACAGCGCTCGGCCTCGTCGACGCGCCGCGCTTCCTCGAAGACGAAGCGCGCGCGCCGCGCGAGCACGGCATCGTCGAGGCCAGCCGCGCGCTCGGCACGCCGCTCGCCGGAGACCTCCGCGAGGAGAGCGCCGACGGGAGCGCCGAGCGCCACCGCCGCGCGTGCGCACTCCGCCACGCGCTGGTTGTATGCCGCCTGGGCCGCGCCGCCCTTCTCCGCCAGGACACCGGAGGGAGCCACCAGCACGACGAGCTCCCGCGGCAGCGCGATCGCGCGCGCGCGCAGCGGACGGAAGTCGATGCGCAGCGCATGCCCTGCGCGCGCCAGCAACGAGATCGCTTGATCCATCCCGCCGGAGTGCGTGCCGACGTAGTGCTCGGCGCGCGCGGCGAGCTCGGCGAGCTCTTCGCGCGGACGCTCGGGCTGCGCGAGCAGGAGCGCCGCGACGACGAGCGCGGCCGAAGAGGAGAGCCCCGCCGCGACCGGGACATCCGAGCCCACGACGAGCTCGAGCCCGTGAACGGGCGGCGCGGTGCGGAGACCGGCGACGAGGTAGTCGACCCAGCTGCCCGCGCGCGCGCGACGCGGCAGCTCGCGCAGCGCGATCTCCTCGCCGGGCCAGCGGGCCGGCTCGACGCTGCGGATGCGCAGCACCGGCTCGGGCCGCGGGGCCGCGGCGATCCACGCGGCGCGATCCAGCGCGAGCGGCAGCACCGGGAAGCCGTTGTAGTCGGTGTGCTCGCCGATCAGGTTCACGCGGCCCGGTGCGCGCGCGATCCAACGAGCGTCGGGGAGCGCCTCCAGGACGGCGCGAGCCAGCGCGTTCCCGCGGGCGAGTGCAGCGGCGTTCATGCGCGCTACAGTATCGCGCATGCACGCTGCGAACGAGCTTCCCTGCCGGCGCGACCTCTTCTTCCTCGAGCCCGAGGACCACTATCTCAACTGCGCCTACATGGCGCCGCTCTCCCGCGCCGTCGAGGCCGCTGGCGAAGCGGGCCTCCGCCGTCGGCGTCGCCCCTTCGAGATCCGGCCGCAGGACTTCTTCACGACGAGCGAGCACGTGCGCGCCGCCTTCGCGCGCGTGATCGGCGCGCGCGAGCCGCAGCGCGTCGCGATCCTGCCCTCGGTCTCGTACGGCATCGCGATCGCGGCGCGCAACCTCCCGCTCGCCGCGGGGCAGACGGTCGTGATCGCCGCCGAGCAGTTCCCGAGCAACGTGTACGCCTGGCGAGAAGCGGCGAGGCGCGCGCAGGCCGAGCTGGTCACCGTGGCGGCTCCGGAGACGCAGGGCTCGCGCGCGGAAGCGTGG
Source organism: Planctomycetota bacterium (assembly GCA_016719295.1). Classification (GTDB taxonomy): domain Bacteria; phylum Planctomycetota; class UBA1135; order UBA1135; family JADKAF01; genus JADKAF01. Next base: position 769,555 of record JADKAF010000001.1, on the reverse strand, counting down.
AACGATGCGCTGCTCCGCGCGATCGACGCGCGCACCGCGGTGGTGGCGCTGCCGCACACGCACTGGGTCGATGGCACGCGCTTCGAGCTCGAGCGCATCGGCGCACGCGCGCGAGCGCACGGCGCCTCACTCGTCATCGACGGCACGCAGTCGGTCGGCGCGCTGCCCTTCGATCTGGAGGCGATCCGTCCTGAGGCTCTCGTCTGCGCCGCCTACAAGTGGCTGCTCGGACCGTACGGGCTCGCGTACGGATGGTTCGGCCCGCGCTTCGACGCGGGCGAGCCGCTGGAGTGGAACTGGATCGCGCGCGAGGGCAGCGAGGACTTCCGCAGCTTGCTCGCGTATCGCGACGCGCTCGCGCCCGGAGCCGTGCGCTACGACGTCGGCGAGCGCTCCGACTTCGTGCGGCTGCCGATGGCGCTCGCGGCGCTCGAGCTCGTGCACGAGCTCGGCGCGGAGCGGATCCAGCGCTATGCCGCGCGCTTGATCGAGCCGGCGCTCGAGGAGGCGCGCGCGCTCGGCTTCCGCTGCGAAGAGAGCGCCGGCCGCGGCGCGCATCTGATCGGCCTGCGCGCGGATCCGCCCTTGGACGCCGAGCGCGTGCAGTCGATCCTCCGCGAGGAGCGGGTCCATCTCTCGCAGCGCGGCGAGGTGCTGCGCGTCTCGCCGCACGTCTACAACGACGCAGGCGACGCCGCGGCGCTGATGCGCGCGCTGCGTCGCCTGGCGAGCTGAGCCTCGAGCGGAGCGGATCGCTCGAGCTCGATCAGCAGCTGCGGATCTCGATCTTCCGCGGCTTCGCCTCGCTCTTCTTCGGGAGGCGCAGAGCGAGCACTCCTTCGGCGAGCTCGGCGGAGATGTTCGCCGTGTCGAGGTCCTCTCCGATCTTGAAGCGGCGCTCGAAGTCGCCGCTGCCGTATTCGCGCAGCAGGTAGCTGCGGCCCTCCGGCTCGTTCGCCACCGAGCCGCGCACGACGAGCTGATCGCCTTCGACTTGCACGTCGAGGCGCTCGCGAGTGATGCCCGGCAGCTCGACGCGCAGGAGCTCGCCTTCGGGCTGGCTCAGGATCTCGATGCGGGGGCGGAAGACCACGCGGTTCTTCGCGTTGGTCGCGACGGCGACTTCGCCGCCGCAGGGAGTGCAGGTGCTCTTGTCCATGGGTTCTCTCCGTGTTGGCAGTGCGGAGCGAGCTCCGCCAGTTCCGTGGTCGTATGCGGGCCGAGCGCCGGGAGTCGAGCTCAGCGCGCCTGGATGTCGATGCGGCGCGCGCGGGCCCGCGCGGCCTTCGGCAGGGCGACGCGCAGGACGCCGTTCTCGAGGCTAGCGCTCACCTGCTCGGTCTCGACATCCTCGGGCAAGCGCAGGCGCCGCTCGAAGCGACCGTACGCGCGCTCGCTGTGCGCGGGCGCATCGCCTTCGGGGCGCTTCCGCTCGCCTGCGAGCACGAAGTCGCGGCCCTTCAGGGTGAGCTCGAGGTCGCCGAGCTTGACGCCCGGGATCTCGGCCTCGAGGTGGAAGGCCTGCTCGTCTTGCCAGACGTTCAGCGCGGGGAAGAGCGCGGTCGTCTGCGTTGGCGCGTGAGGCGCGAACGAGCCGAAGACCTCTTGGAAGAGCTGGTCCAGGGAACGCCCGAGGCCCAGCGAGTGCTCACGTCGAATCGCAACCATGTCGGCAACCTCCAGTTCGTCGTCGCTCGCGCGATCCAGCGCGCGATGGGAAGCACGAGAACAAGAGGCGTGCCAGGGCTATTTTCTCTGGCGAGGAAGCACTTGCGACGGAGGAAGCGACGCATGCGACGCGGCGAGCGGGCGATGCGCAGGCCTTGCGACGTAGCCGTCCTCGTTCGCCTGGCCGCGCACCGAACGCCGAGAGCGGCTCAGCTACGTCGCTCTTCGTCGCGCAACGCCTCGGGGGCGATGCCGTAGCGGATCAGCGCGCGATAGAGCGTCGTCTTGTGGCAGCCGAGGAGCTCCGCCGCGTGCGTCGCGTTGCCATCCGCGCGACGCATCGCGTCGCGGATCTGCTCCGGATCCAGGTGGTGCGGGCGACGCGAGCTGCGCTTCGCCGCGCGCGCGGCCTCTGCGCCGCGGCCGGGCTCGACCACGCGCGCTTCGGCGTCGAGCACGTGCTCCTCGCGCGGCGGCGGCGTGGACGGGGACGGCAGCAAGCCCGCCGGCGAAGGACCGCGGCCTCCTTGCATCGGCAGGTTCCAGACCGCCGCCGGGCGCTCGCGCTCGATCAGGCTATGCACGCTCCAGGCGCCCGCGGCGAAGGCGTCGCGCTCGCGCATCCACTCGCCGAGCGAGCGCGCGCCGATCACCTCTCCGGGCGTCTCCACGTAGACGCGCTCCAGGACGTTTCGGAGCTCGCGGATGTTGCCCGGCCAGTGGTACTCCTCGAGCAGGCGGAGGGCTTCGGGCGTCAAGGCGCGGACCGTGCGGCGATAGCGCCGATTCAGCGCCTCGAGGAAGTGCGCGACGAGCGCGGTGAGATCCTCGAGGCGATCGCGCAGCGGCGGAACCCTGATGGGCAGCACGGCGACGCGGTGATAGAGATCCGCGCGGAAGGCGCCGAGCTCGATCGCGCGTCCGAGAGGCACGTTGGTCGCGGCGAAGATGCGCACATCCACCGGCAGCTCGACCTCGCCCCCCACGCGCTCGAAGACACGATCTTCCAGCACGCGCAGCAGCTTCGTCTGCATGCGGAGCGGCATGTCCCCGATCTCGTCGAGGAAGAGCGAGCCGCCCTCGGCGCGCTCGAAGCGACCGCGGTGCGCGCGCATCGCGCCGGTGAACGAGCCCTTCTCGTGGCCGAAGAGCTCGGATTCGAAGAGCTCTTCGTTCAGGCTCGAGCAATTCAGCGCGACGAACGGCTTCCCCGCGCGCGGGCTCTCGAGGTGCAGCGCGCGCGCGACGAGCTCCTTGCCCGTGCCGGTCTCGCCCGTGATGAGCACGTGCGAGTCCGCGCGCCCGTAGAGGACGATCTTCTCGAACACGCGGCGCATCGCCGAGCTCGAGCCGACGAGGCCGTGGAAGATCCCGCGATCGTAAGCGCGCTGGAGTTCGGGGATCTCCGCCACCACCCGACCTTCCACATCGACGATGTCGCCGGTGGTCTCGGACGAGGATGAGCCCGTTCTCGCAGCGCCGTCGGCGCGGCCCAATGTGGCTCCGCCCCCGGGGACGGAGCCCCCGGGGGTCTTCTCCGGCGCGGGTTCAGGGCGAGGAGCGCTCATCGCACCCTATCTTCCCCCACCTCGATCAGACTTCAACCGCGGCAGCCTTCGGGCTCGCCGCCTCGCCGGTCTCCCGCTGCTCGATCTTCAGGCCGAAGGCCCCGCTCGCCGCGCCGACCTCGACGCGATCGCCGTCCTTGATCTCGCCGGCGATCAGCGCGCGGCCGATCCGGGTCTCCAGCTCGCGCTGCAGCGTGCGCTTCAGCGGCCGCGCGCCGAAGACCGGGTCGAAGCCCTTCTCCGCCACGAGATCCCGCGCCGCGTCGGTGAGCACGAGCTCGATCCGGCGCTCCTTCAGGCGCGAGGCCAGATCCGCGGCGAGGAGATCGACGATGCGCCGCACCTCGCCGCGCTGCAGCGGGAGGAAGAAGACGATCTCGTCCAGGCGGTTCAGGAACTCCGGCCGGAAGTGCTGCCGCAGATCCTGATGCACCGCCTTGCGCACGTGCTCGGGGAGCACGCTGTCCATCGCCAAGCTCTCCTGGATGCGTTGCGAGCCGATGTTCGAGGTCAGGATGATCACCGTGTTCTTGAAGTCCACGGTGCGGCCCTGCGCTGTCGGTCACGCGCCCGTCGTCGAGGATCTGCAGGAGCACGTGGAAGACATCGGGGTGCGCCTTCTCGACCTCATCGAAGAGCACGACGGAGTAGGGCTTCCGCCTCACCGCCTCGGTGAGCTGACCGCCTTCCTCGTAGCCGACGTAGCCCGGAGGCGCCCCGATCAAGCGCGAGACCGCGTGGCGCTCCATGTACTCGGACATGTCGATGCGGACCAGGTTCTCCTCGCTGTCGAAGAGCCCGGCCGCGAGGGTCTTCGCGAGCTCGGTCTTGCCGACGCCGGTCGGTCCGAGGAAGAGGAAGGAGCCGATCGGTCGCCGCGGGTCCTTGATGCCCGCGCGTGCGCGCAGCACCGCGTCGGCGACCGCGCGCACCGCTTCGTCCTGGCCGATCACGCGCTCGTGCAGGAGCTCGTCGAGCTTCAGCAGCTTCTCGCGCTCGCCCTCGAGCAGGCGCGTGAGCGGGATGCCGGTCCAACGCGCGACGATCTCGGCGATCTCCTCCTCGGTGACGCGCTCGCGCACCAAGCTCTGCCCGTCGCGGGCCGCGCTCTTCTGCTCGGCCTCGGCGATCGCGCGCTCGAGCTCCGGGATCTGGCCGTACTTGAGCTCCGCCGCGCGACGGAGGTCGCCTTTCCGCTCGACCTGCTCCATCTCGCGGCGCAGGGTCTCGAGCTGCTCGCGCTTCGCGCCGAGCTGCTTGATGCCCTCCTTCTCGTGGTCCCAGCGCGCCTTCAACGTGCGATGGCTCTCCTGCAGATCCGCGAGTTCCTTCCGGAGGTCTTCCAAGCGCTTCTTGCTGGCCGGGTCCTTCTCCTTCTGCAGCGCGGCGTCCTCGATCTCGAGCTGCATCACGCGGCGCGAAACCTGATCGAGCTCGCTCGGCATGGAGTCGATCTCGGTGCGGATCTTGGCGCAGGCCTCATCGACGAGATCGATGGCCTTGTCCGGCAGGAAGCGGTCCGAGATGTAGCGGTGGGAGAGCGTCGCCGCGGCGACGAGAGCCAGGTCCTGGATCTTGACGCCGTGATGCACCTCGAAGCGCTCGCGCAGGCCGCGCAGGATCGAGATCGTGTCCTCGACCGTGGGCTGGTCGACGAGCACCGGCTGGAAGCGGCGCTCGAGCGCCGGGTCCTTCTCGATGTGCTTGCGGTATTCGTCGAGCGTGGTAGCGCCGATGCAGTGGAGCTCGCCGCGCGCGAGCATCGGCTTCAAGAGGTTCCCAGCGTCCATCGCGCCTTCGGTCTTGCCGGCGCCGACGATGGTGTGGACTTCGTCGATGAAGAGCAGGATTCGCCCTTCGCTCTGCTTGATCTCCTGCAGCACGGCCTTCAGGCGCTCCTCGAACTCGCCGCGGTACTTGGCGCCCGCGATGAGAGCGCCCATGTCGAGCGAGAAGAGGCTCTTGTCCTTCAGCCCTTCCGGCACGTCGCCGCGCACGATGCGGTGCGCGAGCCCTTCCACGATGGCGGTCTTGCCCACGCCGGGCTCGCCGATCAGCACGGGATTGTTCTTCGTCTTCCGCGAGAGGATGCGGATCACGCGGCGGATCTCCTCGTCGCGCCCGATCACCGGATCGAGCTTGCCGGCGCGCGCCGCCTCGACCAGGTCGCGGCCGTACTTCTCGAGGGCCTCGTAGGTCGCCTCGGGCTCGGCGCTGGTGACGCGCTGCCCGCCGCGCACGTTCTTCAAGGCGCTCATCAGGCGCTCGCGCGTGACGCCGGCCTCGGCGAGCACGCGGCCCGCCGGGACGCCCTTGCCTTCGTCGACGAGCGCGAGCAGCAGGTGCTCCACGGACACATACTCGTCCTGGAACTGCTGCGCGTGCTTCTTCGCGGCTTCGAGGAGCTGAGCCGTGCGGCGCGCCATGTAGACCTGCGCGTTGCCGCCGCTCACGCGCGGCAGCCGCGCGAGCTCGGCCTCGGCGGCCTTCCGCAGCGCCATCAAGTCGATGCCGGCCTTCTCGAGGACGCGCGGCGCCAAGCCGTCCGCCTGCTCGAGCAGCGCGACGAGCAGATGCTCGCCCGCGAGCTCGGTGTGGCCTTGCCGCAGGGCGAGCTGCTGGGCCGCCTGTAGGGCTTCCTGGGACTTCAGCGTGAAGGTCGAGAGATCCATGCGTTGCGCTCCTCGGTTGCGAAGGCAGCGCGTGCTTTGCAAAGCACTTGCCAGCGCGCAGAATCCTCGGCCCCGAGCCCCGCAGCCAGGCGCGTGCCACGCATGCACCGTCGCACGGCGCCCTCGGGGGCGTCGCGCGTCCTCGCGCGGCGTTGCACGCGCAGCTCTCGCAACGGGCCGCACGACCGCGGCCTTCGCACCCACGCCGGACCGTCCCCATGGACCTGAACGACTTGATGCGCCAACGCGGCGCTTTCTCCCCTGGGCTCTGGAAGGCGCAGGTCTTCCTCGGCGTGGCGCTGCTCGTCTTCGGGACGGCGGTGCTGATCTATCCGCCGATCCTGACCTATCTCGTCTCCGGCCTCTGCGTGCTGCTCGGCTTCGTGCTCATCTCGCTCGGCCTGAAGCTGAAGAAGATGAGCGCGCAGATCTTCGGCGGCGGATCGAAGACCGAGGTCTTCACCCGCCGCTGAAGATGACCCGCGGCTGAGGGTGCGCCCGAGCGTTCGCGCTCAGTCGGCTGCGAGATCGCCGAGGCGCACGATCGACTCGACCTCGCCGCGCGGGACCTCGAGGCGCCGGTGCTTCGCCCAGACGCCGAAGCGCGCGGCTGAGCGGAGATACTCCTCGCGCGAAGGGCCCGCGCCTTCCTCGTGGATGTCGGCGTCGAGCAGCACGACGGCGCGCTGATCGGCGACGTCGCAGCGGCCCACGTAGGTTCGCGGGCCCTTCGTGCGCACTACGACGGTGATGCCGTGGAGCTCGCCCTTGTCGTGGTGGAAGGTCCCCATCGCTCAGCAGTACTTCGCGAAGGCCGCGCCGAGATCGCTCGCGAGCTGCTCCGCGTTCTTGCCCTCGATCTGATGGCGCGGCACGAAGTGCACCAGCGCGCCGTCCTTCATCAGCCCGATCGAAGGGCTGCTCGGCGGCACTTGCCCGAACAGGGCGCGCACGCGCGCGGTGGCCTCGGTGTCCTGGCCAGCGAAGACCGTCACCGCGCGATCCGGCTTCTTCGCGCCGCGCAGCGCGAGGACCACCCCCGGGCGCGCGCTACCCGCGGCGCAGCCACAGACCGAGTTGATGACCACGAGGGTGGTGCCCTTCGGGTTCTGCTGAAAGAAGCTCTCCACCTCGCTGCCGCTGCGCAGCTCTTGCACTCCGGTGGTCGTGAGCTCCGCGCGCATCGGCGCAACCATTCGTTCGTCGTAGGGCATGTCTCGCCTCGAGGCTCGGATTCCGTGGGCCGCGAAGCCGCCCAGGCGAAGATGCCGAGCCGCCGTCCGCGAGCCGAGCAGGGCTTATGACCTCGGCTGCGACGCATTTCAACGGCGGCGGATGGCGCCGCACCGGTCCCGGACCGTAGCCTGCTCCCCTCGCCCTCCGGATCGACCACCCGATGGCCTCCTCCGCCGAACCCGAAGACTTCCGCATCCGGCCGATCGCTCCGGCCGACGACCCCGCCGTCGCGGCCATCATCCGCACGGTGATGCCCGAGTTCGGCGCGTGCGGCAGCGGCTTCGCGATCAACGACCCCGAGGTCGATCGCATGTGCGCGACCTACTCCGAGCCGCGCTCGGCCTACTGGGTGGTCGAGCGCGGCGGGCGCGTCGTGGGCGGCGGCGGCGTAGCACCGCTGCGCGGAGGCGACTCCGATACCTGCGAGCTGCAGAAGATGTACTTCCTGCCGGAGCTGCGCGGGCTCGGCCTCGGACGCGAGCTCCTCGCCCTCTGCCTGGCGCGGGCCCGTGAGAGCGGCTTCCGCCGGTGCTACCTGGAGACCCTGCAGGGAATGGAGGCCGCGCAGCGCCTCTACCTCGCGGCCGGCTTTCGAAAGATCGCCGCTCCACTCGGGAGCACCGGGCACTTCGCCTGCGACACGTACTACCTCCTCGACCTGTGATTCGACGACGCGGCCTGCTCCTCGTGAACCTCGGCACGCCGGCGGCACCGACGACGCCGGCGGTGAAGCGCTACCTCGCCGAGTTCCTCTCCGATCCGCGCGTCCTGGACATCCCCGCGCTGGTGCGCGCGGCGTTGCTCCGCGGCGTCATCCTGCCGCGGCGCTCCCCGCGCTCGGCCGAGGCCTATCGCTCGGTCTGGACCGCGCAGGGCTCGCCGCTGCTGGTGGAAGGACGCGCCTTGGAGCGAGCCCTCGCGGCCGAGCTCCCCGAGCACGAGGTCGTGCTCGCCATGCGCTACGGCGAGCCGTCGATCCGGGCGGGCCTCGCCGAGCTCGCGCGCCGCGGTGTCGACGCGCTCGACGTGCTGCCGCTCTATCCGCAGTACGCGTCGAGCTCGACGGGCACCGCGCTCGAGGTGATCTATCGCGAGGCCGCGGCCGCGTGGAACACGCCGTTCCTGCGCGTGATTCCGCCCTTCTACGACGATCCGGGCTTCCTCGATGCCTGGGCCGCGGTCGCGCGAGGCGTGCTCGACGAAGTGCGGCCCGAGGTCGTGCTGCTCTCGTTCCACGGCTTGCCCGAGCGCCATCTGAAGAAGAGCGCGCACGGACCGCTCTGCCTCTCGGGACCGAGCTGCTGCGATGCGCTCACGCAAGAGAACCGCAGCTGCTACCGCGCGCAGTGCTTCGCCACGGCGCGCGGACTGCGCGAGCGCTTGCAGCTCGCGCCGGAGGCGAGCCCGATCGCCTTCCAATCGCGCCTCGGCCGCACCCCCTGGATCCGCCCCTACACCGACGAGCTCCTGCGCGAGCTCCGCTCCCGCGGCATCCGCCGCATCGCCGTCCTCTGCCCCGCCTTCGTCGCCGACTGCCTCGAGACCTTGGAGGAGATCGCGATCCGCGCCGCCGAGGAATGGCAACACCAAGGCGGCGAGCTCCTCCGCCTCGTCCCCTCCCTCAACGCCCACCCCACCTGGGTCCGCGCCGCCGCCAACCTCCTCCGCTCTCTCTGAGCAACCGAACGTACGGTGCCAGAGCGCGGTCTCGACGGCGTGAGCCGTCGAACCAGCCAACATCTCTCCGGTCGGTCTCAACGGCGTCAGCCGTTGAACCAGCTCATGCCGCAACCGGAGGAATTTGCTCTGGCACCGTACGTTCGGTTTCAGCGGTAGAGAGGGGCGCGCTCGGCGATGCGGGCGGTGGTGGCGTCGCCGCGGTGGAAGAGGAAGCGGTAGCGGAGGGTGAGGGGCTTCGAAGGCTCGAGGGTGTAGGAGCCCGTGCCCTTCGGGGCCTTCTGGAAGTCGTGGAGGCCGAAGGGATTCGCGGCGAGGAGGCCGTAGGTGCGCGCGTGCCACGGTGTCGGATGGCGGAGGTTCTGCGGGTGATCGAAGATCGCGACGCCGAGCGTCGCGTCGCCGACCTTGCCGCTGCAGTCGATCCAGCGCGCGTTCTTGCCCCAGCCGGCCTCGCCGAGCTGGCCCTCCGAGTTCACGAGGACGCCGGTCGCTCGCGGGCCCTTCGCGCGCAGCTCCTCCGAGAGACGGAACGCCATCAGGCCTTCCTTCGTGTCGCCGAGCACGACCGGCTTCTCACCGGGAGCGCGGAGCTGGATCTCGACGTCGAGCACGGTCTCGTCGCCGCAGGGGATGAAGACGTAGCGCCGCTCGTCGCGCAGGAGCACGCGGCCCTGCGCATCGAGCCACGTCGCGTCCGCGCGGAACGCCGCGAACACGAGCCCCGAGACGAAGTCGTAGCTCTTCTCGTGGCGGATCGTCCCGCGCCCTTCGCCCTCGGTCCAGAAGTCGACGCCGTCGACGTCGCCATGCGCGAACCAGATCCCGCGGTGGTGCACATGGTCGCGCTCTTCGCCCTCCACCTGCTCCATCGGGAACGCGCGATTCATCCGCACGCCTCCGGGACCGAGCACGGGATGGAAGTAGGGCTTCGGCGCTCCTGCCGTGACGTAGGTGAGCCGCGTGTCGCCGTACGCCTCGAAGCGCACGCGCCCCTCTTCCTCGTGCGCGATCACCGCCTCCATCGCGATGAACTCGCCGTCGGCGTAGCGCCGCTGGCGCGCCACCTCCACGCGATCGAGCGGGACGACGACGCGATAGCCGAGCTCGCCGTCGCGCTGCGCCGTCGCCGGTCTCGGAGCTCCGTAGTCGAGCGCGAGATGCCTTCCGTGCAGCGCCGGATCGCCCGGCAGCAGCAAGGGCACCGCGGGCGACTCCACGCGCCGAGGATCCGTCGCGACGAACGGAACAGGATCCTGCGAGCTCGAATCCGAGCTCTCGCAAGCGCTCGCGAAGCAGAGACCGAGCATCGAGAACGCAACGGCGAGGGGCATCGCGGACCTCACTACTTCACCATCGGCGCATCGGCGCCCTTCGCATGCAGCGGCAGCGGTGCGCGCTGCGGGAACCGGCGATTCAGCCCCGCGAGGAAGTGATCGACCCCGATCTCCGCCCCGGGCCGGAACCCCGGCACCGTGATCACCTGGGTGAGCACACCGCCGACCCCGCGATGGATCGTCCCCCGTGGCAAGTAGACGAGATCGCCGACTTCGAGCTCGTGCTCCACGAGCAGCGAGTCGAGCTCGCTCTCGGCAAGGGTATCGGGCTCCACGATGCGCGCGGTCCGGCTGCTGGTGATCAGCTTCGCGCCTGGCTGCACGCCCTGCACGAGATAGAGCTCGTCGAAGCCGCCGTGCGGCGGATGGTAGTGCGTGAACGAATCGAAGATGCGCACGCGATGCGCGTTCAGCGCGCGGAAGACGTACGGGCCGACCTCCGAACGCCAGGTGAGCAGGATGCGGCGATAGGCCTCGAGCTCCTCGGCGCAGCCGCCGGGTGTATCGGTGATGCGCGGGTCGTGATCCGGGCGCACGAAGCTCGGCAGCGCGCGTGGCAGATCCTCGGGCACGTCGAAGACGAGGACGTCCAGCGCGCTCTCCAGCGCGAGCTCCTCTCCCGCTCGCAGGAGCGCCACGTCGCCGCGGCGGAGCTCCGAGCGCCGCGCGCCGATGGCTCCCGCGCTCTCGCCAGCCTGCACGAACGCGATGGCGCAGCTCGCCCGCGGCGCGATCGCGCGCGCGGCGGGCATCCAGCGCAGGTCGTAGCCGGGGTTCCGCGCGGCGAACGCCGCACGCAGACGCTCGAAGCCGTCCGCTTCGGAGAGGCCCTCTCCCAGCTTCGCGAAGAGCGGCTCGCGCGCGAGCGCGAGATCGCGGCGCGGCTCGATGGCCACCAGGTCTTCCACGGCATCGATCTCCTGCTGCGAGCTGCAGTTCAGCGACGCGCACGCGGCGAACGCGCTGCCGAGGGCGACGACGAGCGACGAGCCCGCGCGCCTCACCAGCGATCCGCCGCCGCGACGGCGCGCGCGGAGGCGACGAAGCCGCTCGAGGGATGGCACTCGGTGCCGACGAAGCCGCGGTAGCCGAGCTCGTAGGCCTGCTTCAGGACGCGCGGGAAGTGGATCTCGCCGGTGCCGGGCTCGTTGCGGCCGGGATGATCGGCGAGCTGCAGATAGCCCACCTGATCGAAGCCGTCGCGCAGGCGCCCGCAGAGATCCCCTTCGGAGATCTGCATGTGGTAGAGATCCCAGTTGATCTTCACCATCGGCGAAGCGACCGCGCGGCAGATGCGCACGGCGTCGACGCTGCCGTAGAGGCAGTGCCCTTTGTGATCGACGCGGATGTTCATCGGCTCGAGGATCAGCATCACGCCGGCGTCCTCGACGATCGGCTTCACGCGCTTCAACGCCTTCTCGATCTGCTCGTGCATCTCCTCTTGCGAGATGCCCTTGCGATCGTTGCCGCCGACGACCGTCATCTTGTCGCAGTGGAGCTGCTTCGCGACCTGGACGGCCTCGCGGATCTTCTTCTCGAAGGCATCGTGGTGCGCGGGATCGTTCATCCCCGGCGAGAAGCCCCACGCGGTGAACTGCGCGATCGCGATCGAGTGCTTCACGCAGGTCTCGCGGATCGCGGCGAGGTCCTTCCCTTCGTACGGCCAGAACTCGACCGCGGGAAAGCCGAGCCGCGCGCTCTCCTCGATGCGCCGCAAGAACGGCATGCCGCCCCCCCACATCTCCGCGTTGATCGCGAAGCGGGTGTGCGGCGTCTTGCCGATCGAGCCCTCGTCGTCCGCGGCGGCCGCCGCGTCCTGCGCGCGCGGCGCAGCCGCTCCGCGGGCAAGCGACGGAGCGACGGCGAGCGGAGCCAGGGAGCCCAGGAAGCGACGGCGGTCGAGGGAGGGGGTCATCGGCGGAGGAACCTCGGGGCGACAGGACGCCGGATTCTAGACCTGGCGCGAAGCCGCCGTCTCGGCCCTCCCGAAGCTCGTCCGGCGGGTGACGCGAAGGTCGCCGCCCCCCCGCGGACAAAAAAACCTGGAGCCGGGCCCGAAAAGATCATTCACTTGTGAGTGTTCGATCCTAGATCCTCCGCGTCGCAACGCTCGGCGCCCGATGAACCTCACCGCTCAAGAAGAATACGGACTGCGCTGCCTGCTCCGCGTCGCCCGCGCCGACGACGGCGCGCAGGTGACGCTCGCCTCCATCGCCGAAGCCGAAGGCCTGGGCAAGCAGTACGTGGCGAAGCTGCTCGGCGTGCTCCGCGACGGAGGACTGGTCGAAGCTTCGCGCGGCGCGAAAGGCGGCTACCGCCTCGCACGCGCGGCCGCCGCGATCACGCTCTGGGAAGCGATGGGCGCGCTCGGCTCGCGCCTGTATTCGCACAGCTTCTGCACCTCGCACGCCGGCGCGCAGCGCGAGTGCGTGCACACGAGCGACTGCTCGATTCGCTCGGTCTGGCGCTGGATCGACCACGCCCTCTTCGCGGGTCTCTCGCGCTTCACTCTCGCGGATCTCCTGCGCCCCGAGCCCGAGATGTACCGCCGCCTCGCCGAGCACGGCCCCCGCGCGACACCCCCTGCCGCGCCCGTGGCGGATGTCCGCGCGATCGCGACCTAGCGCGCTCTCTCCTCTTCCTTCTCCACCGCCGCCCTCTTCCGCTCTCCGACTCCCCGCCGCGATGTCGAACCCCACGCCGAGCCCCGAGACCTCGAGCGCCGAAGCGCTCGTCGCCGAGCACGCGGAGTACAAGTACGGCTTCGTCACCGAGATCGAGCAGGAGACGCTGCCGCCCGGCCTCGACGAAGGCACGATCCGCCACATCTCCGCGATGAAGCGCGAGCCGTCCTGGCTCACCGAGTGGCGCCTCGCGGCCTACCGCCGCTGGCTCGAGATGGAGACCCCAGTCTGGCCGAAGGTGAGCTACCCGCCGATCGACTATCAGGCGAGCTCCTACTACTCCGCGCCGAAGAAGAAGGGCGAGGGTCCGAAGAGCTTGGACGAAGTCGACCCCGAGCTGCTGAAGACCTTCGAGAAGCTCGGCATCCCGCTGCACGAGCGCGCGGCGCTGGCCGGCATCGCCGTCGACGCGGTCTTCGACAGCGTCTCCGTCGCGACGACCTTCAAGGAGAAGCTCGCCTCGATGGGCGTCCTCTTCTGCTCCTTCAGCGAAGCGGTGCAGAACCACCCCGAGCTCGTGCGCCGCTATCTCGGCTCGGTCGTCCCGGTGAGCGACAACTACTACGCCGCGCTGAACTCCGCGGTCTTCACCGACGGCTCCTTCGTCTACGTGCCGAAGGGCGTCCGCTGCCCGATGGAGCTCTCGACCTACTTCCGCATCAACGCGCAGAACACGGGGCAGTTCGAGCGCACGCTGATCATCGCGGACGAGGGCGCCTACGTGAGCTACCTCGAGGGCTGCACCGCGCCGAAGCGCGACGAGAACCAGCTCCACGCCGCCGTCGTCGAGCTGATCGCGCTCGACCGCGCGCAGATCAAGTACTCGACGGTGCAGAACTGGTATCCCGGCGACAAGGACGGGAAGGGCGGCATCTACAACTTCGTGACGAAGCGCGGCAAGTGCGCCGGCGTCGACTCGCGCATCTCGTGGACCCAGGTCGAGACCGGCTCGTCGATCACCTGGAAGTACCCGAGCTGCATCCTGCTGGGCGACGGCTCCGTCGGCGAGTTCTACAGCGTGGCGCTCACGAACCACCGCCAGCAGGCCGACACCGGCACGAAGATGATCCACCTCGGGCGGAACACCCGCTCCACGATCATCTCGAAGGGCATCTCCGCCGGCCACGGCCAGAACACCTACCGCGGCCTGGTGCAGATCCAGCCCGGTGCGAAGGGTGCCCGCAACTACTCGCAGTGCGACTCGCTGTTGATCGGCGATCTCTGCGGCGCGCACACCTTCCCCTACCTCGAGGTGAAGACCGACGACGCGCAGGTCGAGCACGAAGCCTCGACCTCGAAGATCGGCGAGGACCAGATCCACTACTGCCGCCAGCGCGGCCTCTCGGAAGAAGACGCGGTGAACCTCATCGTGAACGGCTTCTGCAAGCAGGTCTTCAAGGAGCTTCCGATGGAGTTCGCCGTCGAGGCGCAGAAGCTCCTCGCGGTGAGCCTCGAAGGCTCTGTTGGCTGAGGCGAGACGCGAACGCGCTCGCCTCGCGCTGAAGGCTCCCTCGGCTGATCTCACGCTCTTCGCACCCTTCCCAACGACTCCCCACCGCAGCACGCACGACATGACTCGCCCGGCACTCTTCGAGATCCGCGACCTGAAGGCCCGTGTCCCCGAGGCCGAGATCCTCCACGGACTCTCGCTCACCATCGGTCCCGGCGAGGTCCACGCCATCATGGGCCCGAACGGCTCGGGGAAGAGCACGCTCGCGCACGTGCTCACCGGTCGCGAGGACTACGAGATCGTGGGCGGCTCGGTGCGCTTCGCGGGCGCGGATCTGCTGGCGATGAACGTCGAGGAGCGCGCGCGCGCCGGCGTCTTCCTCTCGTTCCAGTACCCGATCGAGATCCCCGGCGTCGCCACGGCCTACTTCCTCCGCGCCGCGCTGAACGCGGTGCGGAAGTCGAAGGGCCTGCCCGAGATCGACGCGATGGATTTCCTGACGCTGGCGAAGGAGAAGGCGAAGCTCGTGCAGATGGACCAGCGCTTCCTCTCGCGCGCGCTGAACGAGGGCTTCTCCGGCGGCGAGAAGAAGCGGAACGAGATCTTCCAGATGGCCGTGCTCGAGCCGCGCTTCGCGATCTTGGACGAGACCGACTCCGGCCTCGACGTCGACGCGCTGAGGGCCGTCTCGAACGGCGTGAACGCGCTGCGCTCGCCGGAGCGCTCGTTCCTCGTCATCACGCACTACCATCGCCTCCTCGAGCACATCCGCCCGGACTTCGTGCACGTGCTGATGAAGGGCCGCATCGTGAAGTCGGGCGGTCCCGAGCTCGCGCTCGAGCTCGATCGCCGCGGCTATCAGTGGGTCGAGGAAGAGCTCGCCGGAACGGCGGGCGCTTCGCGCTGAGAGGCTGAGCAGAAATCGATGATACAGCCTCTCAGATTCTTGTTGGCGCAGCGCCTGACAGCGCTGCAGCCCGTTCGTGAGCAATCCTTGCTCACTCTCTGAGGCAGACGACAGGAACATCGACACGATGAACGAAACCCTCGTCGCCCCGCCCGCTTCCGAAGGCGCGTTCCTCCTGCGCGCGAGCCAGTCGCTCCAAGGCGCGCTCGCGCGCCAGAAGGGCGATCCCGCTTGGCTCTGCGCACGTCGCGCGCAAGCGGTCGCGCAGGTGCAGGCCCTCGGGCTCCCCGGCCCGCGTGCCGAGGCCTGGCGCTTCACCTCGCTGCGCGCGCTGGACAAGCTCGCACCTCTCGCGCGCATCGGCGGCGCTCCCGCGCTGCCCGCGTTCGCCCCGGATGCGCTGGTGCTCGTGCTGCGAAACGGCCGCTTCGACGCGCAGGCCTCGCAGCTCCGCGCCCTGCCGCCCGGCGTCGCCGTGGCACCGCTCGAACGGGCGCTCGCGGAAGAGCGCCCCGCGGCGCGCTTCGGCGAGCTCGCGCGCGCCGAAGGGCACTTCTTCAACGCGCTGAACGAAGCGCTCTTCGACGGCGGCGTGTTCCTGCGCCTCGAGAGCGGCGCGGTGCTCGATCGCCCGCTGCAGATCGTGCACCTCGTCGATCCGAGCGCGGAAGCGCTGCCCAGCGCGCACGCGCGGGTCCACGTGATCCTGGAGCGCGGCGCCTCCGCGCACGTTCTCGAGCGCTACCTCGGCGCCGAGGGCGCGAGCTTCTCGAATCCCGTCACCGAGCTCCTGCTGCAAGAAGGCGCGCGGCTCGGCTACGCCCGCCTGCAGGAAGAGGGCCCGCAAGCGATCCACTTGGGACGCGTCGCCGCGCGTCTCGAGCGCGACGCCGCGCTGCAGGGGCTCTCCGTGATGTGGGGTGCCCAGCTCGCGCGCGCCGAGTTCCATGTCGAGCTGGCCGGGAACGGCGCCGAGGCCAGCATCGACGGGCTCTATCTCCCTGCCGAAGGCCAGCATCACGACCACACGCTCTCGCTGCGCCATCTGGCACCGCACACGCAGAGCCGCCAGAGCTTCCGCGGGATCCTCGCCGGGAACGGGCGCGCCGTCTTCCGCGGGCAGGTCTACGTGGCACCAGGGGCGCAGAAGATCGACGCGCGCCAGAGCTGCAAGAACCTCCTGCTCTCGCCGCGCGCATGGGTCGATGCGCTGCCCCAGCTCGAGATCCACGCCGACGACGTGAAGTGCTCGCACGGCGCCACCATCGGCCGGCTCGACGCCGAGGCGCTGCATTACCTGCGCGCGCGCGGCATCGGCCGCGACGAGGCGCGCGCCCTGCTCACTTTCGCGTTCGCGAACGAGATCCTGAGCGCGCTCCCCGAGGAGGCGCTGCGCTCGAGCCTGGAGGCGCAGCTCCGCAGCTGGCTCGCGACGCACGGCAAGGAGACCACGCACGCATGAGCACCTGCACGACGCAGACGGCCGCGAGCGGGCGGCGCCTCGATCCGCTGCTCCTCCGCGCCGAGTTCCCCATCCTGGAGCAGATGGTCCACGGCCATCCGCTGGTCTACCTCGACAACGCGGCGACGACCCAGAAGCCTAGAACGGTGCTCGAGGCCCTCGAGCGCTACTACGAGCGCGACAACGCCAACGTGCACCGCGGCGTGCATCTGCTCTCGCAGCGCGCGACGGACGCCTTCGAGGCCGCGCGCCGCAAGGTCGCGCGCTTCGTGAACGCCTCGCCGCAGGAGATCGTCTTCACGCGCGGCACGACCGAGGCGGTGAACCTGGTGGCGCAGAGCTTCGGTCTGCAGCACGTGCAGCGCGGTGACGCGGTGCTCGTCTCGCACATGGAGCACCACTCGAACATCGTGCCCTGGCAGCTCCTCTGCGAGCGGGTGGGCGCCAAGCTGCTGGTGATCCCGATCGACGATCGCGGCGTGCTCGAGCTCGACGCGCTGGATCGCCTGCTCAGCCCGCGCGTGAAGCTGCTCGGCCTCGTGCACGCCTCGAACGCGCTCGGCACGTTGAACCCGGTGGCCGAGGTGATCCGCCGCGCGCACGCGCACGGCATCCCGGTGCTCCTCGACGGCGCGCAAGCGCTGCCGCACGCGAAGGTCGACGTGAAGGCCCTCGACGTCGACTTCTACGCCTGCTCCGCGCACAAGGTCTACGGCCCCACCGGCATCGGCGCGCTCTACGCGAAGAAGCAGCACCTACAGGCGATGCCGCCCTGGCAAGGCGGCGGCGACATGATCCTCTCGGTCTCGTTCGCGGGCTCCAAGTGGAACGAGGTGCCGTTCAAGTTCGAGGCCGGCACTCCGGACATCGCCGGCGCGATCGGCTTCGGCGCGGCGCTCGACTGGGTCGACTCCGTGGGCCTCGGCGCGATCGCCGCTCACGAAGCGGAGCTGCTCGCCTACGCCACGGAGCGCGTGCGGGAGCTCCCGCACGTGCGCTTGATCGGCACGGCTCCCGAGAAGGTCGGCGTCCTCTCGTTCGTCTTCGACGACGTGCATCCGCACGACGTCGGCACGATCCTGGACCAGCAAGGCGTCGCCGTGCGCACCGGTCACCACTGCGCGCAGCCGGTGATGGAGCGCTACGGAGTGCCCGCCACGGTGCGCGCGAGCTTCGCGGCCTACAACACGCGCGCGGACGTCGACGCGCTGGTCGACGGCCTCCGCGCCGTGCGGGAGATGTTCCGCGTATGAGCGAGCTCCGCGACCTCTACCAGGAGATGGTGCTCGAGCACGCGCGCTCCCCGCGGAACCACCGCGAGATGCCGCCCCCGTGCCACCACGCCGCGGGCCACAATCCCCTCTGCGGCGACAAGCTCGACGTCTACGTGAAGCTCGACGCGAGCGGCCAGCGCATCGAGGACGTCTCGTTCCGCGGTCAGGGCTGCGCGATCTCGCAGGCCTCCGCCTCGCTGATGACCGAGACGCTGAAGGGCAAGTCGTTGCCCGAAGCCCTGAAGCTCGGCGACGCCGTGCACCAGCTCATGACGCAGGACGACGCCGAGGCCGACGGCCTGGGCAAGCTGGTGATCTTCCAAGGTGTGCGCGCGTTCCCGATGCGCGTGAAGTGCGCCACCCTCGCCTGGCACACCCTGCGCGCGGCGCTAGGGAACGAGCCCAGCACCGAACCCATCGTCTCGACCGAGTGACCCCCGGAGTTCCGAAGACGCCATGAGCGAGATCCAAGAGCACCGCCCCACTCCGGGCCGCACCGCGCCGAGCGCGCCGCCCGAGACTGCACCGGTTCCGGCTCCGGCTCCGGCCGAGCCGGCCGCCGCCGCGCCCCCGATGCCCTTGGCTCCGGGCGCGGTGAAGCCGGGTGAAGAGGCAATCGTGGCCGCGCTGAAGACCTGCTACGACCCCGAGATCCCGGTCGACATCTACGAGCTCGGCCTGATCTACGCCGTGAAGATCGACGACGCCACGCACGCGGTGAAGGTCGAGATGACGCTCACCTCGCCGAACTGCCCCGCGGCGCAGAGCCTGCCGGCCGACGTCGAGACCAAGGTGCGCGGCGTGCCGAACGTGAACGGCGTGCAGGTCGAGGTCGTGTGGGAGCCGCCGTGGACCCAGGACCGCATGAGCGAAGCAGCGAAGCTGGCGCTCGGGATGTACTGAGCGACCGCGCTCAGCCCAGCTCGTCGACGAGCTCCTCGAGCTCGGAAGCCGCCCGCGCATCGCGCGCGCGCCGCGCCGCCGCGAGGCCGCGGAGCGCCATCGCCCGCGCATCGTCCATCCGCCCGAGCTCCTGCAGCGCGCGCGACGCATGGAAGTACGCATACGCGTAGTCGGCGTTCCGCTCGAGGCAAGCGTCGAAGCAGAGCAACGCCTGCTCCAGATCGCCGCGACTCACGTGCTCCAGACCGAGGAGATAGCGGAGCTCGGCGTCGTGCGGGTTCTCGGCGATCAAGTGGTGCAAAGCGTCGAAGCGCGTCATGGGCCAGGAGCTGGGGCTGGGGCTGACGGTAGGAAGGGAGCGAGCGAAGGCGCGAGCCGCGCGCGAGCGCGCTCGTCGACCCAGCCGATCCGGAGGCGGCGATCGAGCAGATCGTCTACGGTCCGAACGTGCTCCTCGGCGACGCAGAAGCGCAGCTCGGAGCGCGTGAACGGATGCTGGGGGTCGATGCGTGCGCTGCCTTCGGCCGCGATGGCACGCGCGAGTGCGGGTGCCGCGGAGCCGTAGCGCACGAGATGCGCGGCGATGTCGGCCGGCAGCGCGCGCAGCGCCGGATCCGCGCGCAGCGCCGCGGGCTCCGCCGCGCGCAGCAAGGTCGCGCCCGAGGTGCTGCATGGGCGGCGTTCTCCACGGAGCTCGCAGAGGCGATCGACGGCGTCCTCGGCCATCGCGCGGTACGTCGTCCACTTCCCGCCGAGGACGCTCAGCAGCCCCTCCTCGGACCAGACCTCGACCTCGTGATCGCGGATCAACGCCTCCGTGCGGCGGCTGCCCTTCGCCGCGACCAGCGGGCGATAGCCGGCCCACGCCGCGCGCACGGCGTCGCGCGGTACCGTTCTCCCGATCGCGGTACCGAAGGTCTCGAGCACGAACGCGATATCGGCCTCGCTTGCGTGCGGAGGAACGCGGAGATCGCGCACTTCGGTATCGGTCGTGCCGACGAGCAGATGGCCTTCGAAGGGCAAGGCGAAGAGCACGCGCCCATCGGGGGTCTTCGGGATCAGCAACCCGAGCTCTCCGGGCCACCACGAGCGCTCCAGCACCACGTGGATCCCCTGGCTCGGGCGGAGCCGCGGCGCGATTCCGGGTCGCGCCATCTCGCGCAGAGCATCGGCCCACGGCCCCGTGCAGTTCACGAGCTGCGTCGCGCGCAGCTCCGCGCGCTCGCCGCTCAGCACATCGCGTACGCGGGCGCCGACCACGCGCCGTCCTTCGCGCAGCAGCTCCTCCACCGCGGTGTAGCTCCGCACGCGCGCACCGGCGCTCTCCGCGCTCAGCGCGAGCTCGAGGGCGAAGCGCGCGTCGTCGAAGGCGCCGTCGAAGAACAGCACGCCGCCGGCGTAGCCCGCCGTCGCGAGCGCGGGTGCCAAACGGGAGAGCGCCGCAGCATCCACGCGCCGCGTCCGTCCGAGCGACCGCGCACCCGCGAGCCGCTCGTAGAGCGCGAGCCCGATCCCGTAGTAGAGGCTCTGCCAGCGCGAGCGCAGCGGGATCGCGAGCTCCTCTGCGTGCGCG
This sequence comes from Planctomycetota bacterium, assembly GCA_016719295.1. Classification (GTDB taxonomy): domain Bacteria; phylum Planctomycetota; class UBA1135; order UBA1135; family JADKAF01; genus JADKAF01. The sequence goes on along the minus strand of JADKAF010000001.1, from coordinate 749,144 downwards.
AGATGCGGCGCCGCGCGCAGCAAGCCCGCGCGCTCGCGCAGCGCGGAGATCACCAGGCGGAGCTGCCCGAGATCCAACGACCGCACGGCCTTCTCGAGATAGCGCACGCCGCCGTGCGCGAGCTTCGTCGAGGTCGAGCTCGTGCCGCCGCCGAAGTCGCCGCGCTCGACCAGCGCGACGCGCAGACCGCGCCGCGCGGCATCCCACGCCACCCCCGCGCCGGTAGCTCCGCCGCCCACGACGAGCACGTCGTAGCTCGAGGCAGCGAGCGCGGCCAGCGTGTTCATCGACGGAGCGTTTCGAACTCGAGCAACGGGAGCAGATCGCGTGGGAGAAGTGTAGAGGTCGCCGGGAGCAATGCCAGCGCCGCCTCGCGGCGCGGACTCGCGCGGCGACCGCGAGCTCAGTGCTTGTCCGGCCGCTCGTCCTCCGGAACCTCGTACTGCGCCCGCAGCCGCACGAGCTCCGCTTCGAGCGCCGCGCGATCCGCGGCATACGCGGGATCCGCGTGGACGCTGCGGAGCTCGTCGCGGTCCTTCTCCAGGTCGAAGAGCTCCCACTCGCCGCGCGTGTAGAAGTGGATGAGCTTCCGCGTCGCGGTGCGGACGCCGTAGTGGCGCGCCACGTCGTGCGTCCCGGGGTGCTCGTAGTAGTGGTAGTAGATCGAGCTCCGCCAATCGCGCGGCGTCTCCCCGCGCAGCAGCGGCACGAGGCTACGGCCTTGCATCCACGCCGGGATCTCGGCGCCCGCGGCCTCGAGGAAGGTCGGCGCGAGATCGAGGTTCTGCACGAGCTCGGAGCATTGGCTGCCGGGCTGCGTCACACCGGGCCAGCGGACCAGCAGTGGGGTCCGCAACGAAGGCTCGTACATCCAGCGCTTGTCGTACCAGCCGTGCTCGCCGAGGTAGAAGCCCTGATCGCTCGAGTAGACGACGATCGTGTTCTCCGCGAGCCCTAGCTCCTCCAGGGCATCGAGCACGCGCCCGACGGCTTCGTCGAGCGAGGCGATGCAGCGGAGGTAGTCGGCGACGTAGCGCTGGTACCTCCAACGCACGAGCTCGTCGCCCGTCGGCGGCTGCTTCGCGAAGGCCTCGTTCTCGCTCGCGTAAGCGGCGTTCCAGTGCGCGAGCTGCTCCTTGGTCAAGCGCCGCAGCGAGGCCTCGACCTTGCCGTCCGCGCTCGGGAGCTTCGAGTCGTAGTCGGGATCCAGGTGCTTCGCGATGCTCATCGACTGCTCGCGCGCGGCCCCGGTGCGTCCCGCGTAGTCGTCGAAGAGCGTCGTCGGCTCGGGGAAGCGCTGTCCGCGGAAGAGCCCGAGCTTGCTCGGCGCGGGCTGCCAGTTGCGATGCGGCGCCTTCTGCCACGAGCAGAGGAAGAAGGGCTTGCCCTGATCGCGCTGCTCCTTCAGCCATTCCACCGTGCGGTCGGCGATGAGCTCGGTGGTGTAGCCCTCGCGGCGCAGCTTGCCCTTCGGCGTCAGGAAGTCCGGGTTGTAGTAAGCGCCCTGCCCGGGCAGCACCTCCCAGGTATCGAAGCCCGTGGGCTCGCTCTCGAGGTGCCACTTGCCGAAGAGCGCGGTCTGGTAGCCCGCGGCCTGGAGCAGCTTCGGGAAGGTGGCTTGCGCGCCATCGAAGTGGTTCCCGTTCTGCAGGAAGCCGTTCTTGTGGCTGTGCAGCCCGGTCAGGATCACCGCGCGCGCCGGACCGCAGATCGAGTTCGTGACGAAGGAGCTCCGGAAGAGCGTCCCGCCGCGCGCGATGCGATCGATCTGCGGCGTCGCGATCAAGGCCTCGCCGTACGCCGAGAGCGCCCGCTGCGCATGATCGTCGGCGAAGAGGAAGACGAAGTTCGGCCGCGAGCCGACGGCGGTGGCCGCGACGGCAGGCTGCTGGGCGCTCGCATCGAGCGCTCCGCAGAGCACGGCCGAGGCGAGCACAACGAACGAGCGGAGGAAGCGCGCGTGGGTCATGCGCGCGAGGCTAACCCCGCGCGGAAGCCCTTGAAATAGCTGCGCAGGAACTTCGCCCGCCGCTCCAGCGCGAGCCCGAGCAGCGGCTTCACGACGACGGCGAGCGCATAGAAGCTCCAGCGCTGATACCAGGGCAGCCACTTCCGCGCGTAGAGCACCTTGGAGCGCGTCATCTCGTAGAGCTGGCGCTCGCGGAGCCCACCCAGGATCGGCGGCGCCCCGGCGTGGCTCGCGCCGCCGATGTGCCGCGCGCGCGCGGCGAGCGTCACGCGCAGCGTGCGGCCGCGCTCGCGGATCGCCGTGCAGAGGTCGAGGTCCTCGACATAGAGGAAGTAGCGTTCGTCGAAGCGCAGCCCCGCACGCAGGAGCTCGGTGCGGAGCAGCAGCAGAGCGCCGGTCACGAACTCGGTCTCGAAGCTCGTCCGACCCGCGGGCGCCGGAGCATGCAGGCGGCTCAGGGTCCAGGGGCGCGCGCGCCCGTTCTCGAAGACCACGCGCGCGCCGCTCTCGTCGAGGAGCCGCCCGCCGATCGCGCCGGCCTCGGGATGCGCGTCCGCCTCCGCGACGAGCGCTTGCAGGCAGCCCGGCTCGAGCTCGGCATCGGGGTTCAGCAGCAGCACGAAGTCGAGCGCCGGCAGCTCGCGCAGCAGCGGCTCGAAGCCCGCGTTGCAACCGGCCCCGAAGCCGCCGTTTCGTCCAGAGGGGATCCAGCGAGCGCCTTCGTGCGCGCGCACCGCGCGCTCGGCCTCGGCCGCATCGGGCTCACCGGAGTCGTTGTCGACGACCAGCGCCGCGACGCGCGGCGCGCAGCGCTCGAGCGAGCGCAGACACGCCGCGAGCGAGCGCGGATCGCGGTAATGGACGATCAGCACGCCGACGCGGCGCGCCATCTCGACTTCGTCGCTCGAGGTGCTCAGCCGACGATCCGCACTTCGATGCCGGAGGACCAGAGGAGGCCGAGCGGGTTCTGGCCCGGAGCGATGAGCGCCCACTGCGCGAAGAGCCCGCCGCCGACGAGCATGGGATCGAGCGGGATCGCGAAGCCCTGCGCCGCGTCGCCCGCGCCGTTCGTCGCCGTCGTGAGCGAGGCGTCGATCGCGACGTTCACATCGCAGCCCACGGCGCCCAGCGCGCCGAGATCGAAGGGCAGCGGCAGGCTCTGCCAGAGCACGCGGCTCGTCCCGAGCAGCAGGATCGCGGGAGCGTTCGGCAGCCCTCCCTGCACCTCGAGCTGGAAGTTCGCGCCGATCTGCGGGAGACCGCTCGAGCTCACCGCGATTCCACCGCAGGCGCGACCGTAGGGCAGCGCGACCGGAGAGCTGCGGCGCGCGGCAAGCGCGGCGATCTGCTCTGCGCTGAGCGCGCTCGCGAAGACCGCGAGATCATCGATCCAGCCGTCGAAGCCCGTCGTCAGCGAGCCCGCGTCCTGACCGATGCGGAGGCTCGAGCTGCCCTGCAGCCCGAGGCCGCCGGTCGCCTGATCCGCGCGCAGCACGCCGTCGCGGTAGAAGCGGAGCCGCGAGCTCGCGGCGTCGTACACGAAGGCCAGGTGATGCCACTGCGTGTCGACGGCGGTGCCGTCGGCGGCGGAGCGCGAGGTGGCGCCCGTGTCCTGCGTGTTCACGCGCGACTGCGCGCGCGCATTGTCGAAGAAGAAGCGCATCGAGCTCGTGCCCGCGCAGATCGTGTTCGAGGTCGGGGAGCCCTGGCCGTCGTGATCGGTGTAGCGCGCCCACGCCGTCACGCTGAGCTGCGGTTGACCGCTGGTCACCGCGGAGCCGGCGACGGAGAGGAAGCTCGGCGGCGCGTTCAGCAGCGTCTGCGCGGCCGTCGCCGAGCCGGCGAGGTTGATCGTGGCCGAGTTCCCCTGACCGTCGTCGACGGTGAAGGTCACGTTGAGCGGCGCCGTGAGCTGCAGCGCGCCGCCGTTGATCGCGAGCGTCCCGTTCACTGCCGTCGGGGTGGAGGGGCCGGCGCTGGAGAGATTGCTCGTGGTCGGCGTGCCGACGAGCGGCGTCACCGTCACCGTGCCGGCGATCGGCACCAACACGGCCTGCGCCGCGAAGCCGCCGCCGGGGGCCACGGCGAACGGCGCGCTCTGGATCGAGAAGCGCGCCCCCGCGATCTGCACGGTGGCGAGCGGCGGCAGCCAGACGATCGGATTGCGCACCAGGGCGTTGATCGTCGCCGGCGAGGTGACGATGTCGCCGCCGTTGAACGCCGCCGTGGCGATCGGGCCGCGCGCGCGATCGACCTGCAGCGAGATCGAGCCGGCGAGCTGGAAGCTCGCCGGGTTGCCGACGATCGGGCCGAGGGTCGAGGTGCCGCTGAAGCTGAAGTTCGATTGCGCGGAGGCGATCGCCATCGAGCCGTAGGTCACGTCGCCGAGCCCCGGATCGACGCGCAGAGCGCCTCCGCCGATCCGCGCGTTCGCCGCGTCGATCGCGACGCCGTTCTGCGGAACGCCGTCGAAGCTCGCCCCGCCCACCGTCGCGCGGAAATCGCTGTCGAAGGTCCAGTAGGCGCGGGGCGACTGGGCCGCGGCGAGTGCGGGGAGCGCAAGCAGGGCGCAGGCGCGGAGGACGTGCGGGAACGAGGAGCTCATGAGCGGATCCGCGGGGCAGGGGGCGCGGTCGGGACGCGCGCCGATGGCGCGCGGATCGCCTCCCGCTGCGAGTCAAACTTATCCGCCCGCGCGAGCCGCGCAAAGCCGCACTCGTCGAGCAGAGGCGCCCACCCCTCCGCGTAGACTGCCGGGCCTCTCGCTGCTCAGGCCTCGTCCCCCTCACCGTGCTCCGACGCTCCCTCTTTCGCCTGCTCCTCGCGCTCGCCAGCGCGAGCGCGACCCTCGCGGCGGTCGAGCTCTCGCTGCGCGCCCTGCGCGGAGCGCCCGAGCGCGCGGAGTTCCGCTTCGAGCGCTTCGGAGGCTCTCGCCTCGCCGTCGAGGACGAGGGGCGCTACCTGCATCATCCCCGGCGCTTCTTCACCTTGGCGGCGCCGTTCCGCGACGCCTTCCGACCCGGGCGCTATGCGCTGGGAGCCTGGGCGTTCCGAGGGCGCCCCCTCGAGCCCGCACCACCCGGCTTGCTGCGCGTCGGCCTCTTCGGCGACTCGTGCGTCTACGGCGCCGCCGTAGACACGGCGGACATGCTCGGCCAGCAGCTCGCCGAAGCGCTGGAGGAACGCGGCCTCCCGCCGACGCAGGTGCTGGTCGCGAGCTTCGGCGTCCCCGGCTATAGCACCGTCCAGATCCGCGCCCTCCTCGAAGAGGTCTTGGCTGCGCAACGCCTCGACGCCGTGGTGATCTACGCCGCCGCGTGGAACGACCAGTCTCCCGCGATGGGAACCAACGATGTCGCGCTCCGCACGCGCACGCTGCTCCCCCCGCATCCGCTCGAAGGCAGCGCGACCTTCGCCTTCCTGCGCGAGCTCAGCGCGCACGCGCCCCAGCTCACGCAGAAGGAGATCCTCTCCGGCTGGCGCGCGGCGAAGCCGCCCTATGGCACCCGCGTGCCCGCCCCCGACGTCGAGCGCGAGCTGCGCGCGATGATCGCCGTCGCGCGCGGCGCGGGAGCCGAGCTGCTCTGCATCGCCCCCGCGCATCCGCCGAAGACGCGCCTCGATCATCCGCGCGTGCTGGAAGACGCCGAGACCGTGCGCCGGGTCGCCCACGCCGAGCAGGCGGCGCTGCTCGATGCGGCCGAGCTCTTCCGCACCGCGCGCACCTCCGAGGAGTCGTTGTTCTGCGACTTCGTACACCCTTCCCCTCTCGGCACGCGGCTCCTCGGGAAGGCGATCGGCGAGGCGCTGGCGCCCGCGCTCCTCGCTCTTCGGCGCTCGCGCCCAGCCGTGCCGGAGCTCGACTACGAGCTCGCGCGCCTCGTACCGGAGACGTGCTCGCGCGTCGGCGGCGAGCGTTTGGAGCTCGAGCTCCGCGGCGGGCCGCCACTCAGCGCAGCGCCTCTGCTCCTCGTCGGTGGAGCCCCGCTCTTCGACGTCGAGCTCGCGAGCGACGGCCGCAGGTTGCGAGCGACGCTGCCCGAGCAGCGCGCCGGGACCTACGACTTGCTCTTGCAGAGCGCCGCCGGCTGCACGCGCTTTCGCGCCGCGCTCTCGATCTCCGCCGAGCGGCTCGAGCTCGAGCCCGGCCCGCTCTGGAAGCTGCGCTTCCACGCGAGAGCGGGCGACCTCGCGATCGTGCGCGTGGCGACGCAGCGCCTCCTCTTCCCCGAGTGGACCGAGCGCGGCGCGCAGTGGCTCGATCCGCGCACGGTCCTACCCGATCTCCTGCCCATCCAAGCCGGACCGAACGGCATCGGCGAGCTCGAGTTCCCTCCCCCCGCAGAAGCCGCCGAGCCGCAGCACTTCCTCCAAGCGGAGATCGTGGCGCGCGCGCCGGATGGGAGCATCCTCTCCTCGCGCTGGTCGACCGTGTTGGAGGTGCGGCGCCCGACGCCGCGCTGAGCGACGCGCGAGGCCGCGCCGCTACTTACCCATCGAAGATCCGCACCACCAGGACCTCGCATGAACTCGGAGCTCTTGCGCATCGGAGGAGAGAGGCGGCGCGGCGTCGCGACCGACCTCGTGCGTTCGCCGTACGATGGCCGCGACTTGGGATCGGTGCATCGCGCGGACCGCGAGCACCTCGAAGCCGCGCTGGCCTGCGCCGAGCGTGGCTTCCGCGAGATGCGCGCGCTGCCCGTGCATCGCCGCGCGGCGATCCTCGCCAATGTCGCGCAAGGGCTGCGCACGCGCGTGGAAGAGCTCGCACGTAGCATCGCCGCGGAAGCGGGCAAGCCGCTGCGCTTCGCGCGCGCGGAGGTCTCGCGCGCCGCGGTCACCTTCGAGCTCGCCGCGAGCGCGGCGCGTCACTCGAGCGGCGAAGTGCTCCCGCTCGATCTCGAGCCGCGCGGCGAAGGGCGGCTCTGCGTCGCCACGCGCGTGCCGCGCGGGCCCGTGCTCGCGATCACGCCGTTCAACTTCCCCCTGAACCTGGTCGCCCACAAGCTCGCCCCCGCGTTCGCGATCGGCGCCTCGGTGGTTCTGAAGCCTGCGCCGCAAGCGCCGCTCACCGCGTTCCTGCTCGCCGATCTCCTCGACGCGGCGGGGCTGCCTGGCGACGCGCTGAGCATCGTGCCTTGCGAGCCCGCGCACGCGGAGCTGCTGGTGCGCGACGAGCGCTTGAAGGTGCTCTCCTTCACCGGCAGCGATCGCGTCGGCTGGCACCTGAAGTCGATCGCCGGCAAGAAGCAGGTGCTGCTCGAGCTCGGCGGCAACGCGCCGTGCCTCGTCGACGAAGGCGTCGAGCTCGCGCCCCTGCTCGAGCCGCTGCTCCTCTCGGCCTTCGGCTATGCGGGGCAAGTGTGTGTGAAGGCCCAGCGCTTCTTCGTCCACGAAAGCCTCTACGCCCGCTTCGTGGCGGAGTTCGCCGCGGGCGCGCGCGCCCTCGCCTGCGGCGATCCGCTCGACGAGCGCACGGTCGTGGGCCCGCTCATCGACGAGCGCGCCGTCGCGCGCGTGCAGCAGTGGATCGCGGAGGCGCGCGCGGCCGGCGCCGCGCTGCACTGCGGCGGCGAGGCCGAGCGAGCGGTGCTGCGCCCCGCGCTGATGAGCGGAGTTCCTGCCGAAGCGAAGCTCTCGTGCGAGGAGATCTTCGGCCCCGTCGCGATCGTCGAGCCCTTCGCGCGCTTCGAGGACGCCCTCGCGCGCGCGAACGCGACGCGCTTCGGCCTGCAGGCCAGCGTCTTCACGCCGCGCTTGGATCACTCCCTGCTCGCACACCGCAGCCTCGACTACGGCACCGTGCTGGTGAACGAGGTGCCGAGCTTCCGCATCGACAACTTCCCCTACGGCGGCACGAAGGACTCCGGCTTCGGACGCGAAGGGGTGCGCTACGCGATGGACGAGATGAGCGAGTGGAAGACGCTGGTGCTGGCATGAGGCTGCGCGCCCTTCGCCTCCCCCCGCGGCGCGTCCGCGGGCTGGGCCCCGTCCCGCGGAGGCTTTCCTTTCGGCGGGATGGAAGCCAGCGGGATCCATGGCATATTCGGCGCTTCCTCAGGCCAGGAGACCCACCCGACCCCGGAGGGAACGCCTGCCGCCGCACTCACGGAAGCCTTGGCCATGGCACGCATCCTGCTGGTCGAAGACGAGCTGCGCATGGCGCATGCCCTGATCACCGGCTTGCGCGAAGAGACATTTGTTGTCGATCACGTGGCGAAGGCGCGCGAAGCGCTGGTGCATCTCAAGATCACGAGCTACGACGTCGCCGTGATCGATCGACGCCTGCCTGACTTAAGCGGCGTCGAGCTCCTGAAGCGCCTGCGAGCCGAAGGCTCGCGTCTGCCCTGCCTCATGCTGACGGCGTGCGATGCGCCGTCGGAGATCGTCGAAGGGTTGGAAGCCGGGGCCGATGACTATGTCGCGAAACCCGTGCGCTTCGCCGTTCTGCTCGCGCGCATCCGCGCCTTGCTACGCCGCGCCAGCGGAATGCGCGCTACGCTGCGCTGCGGAGATCTCGAGATCGATCCCCTGGCCCACCAGGCCCGGCGCGGCGAGCGCCAGATCCGGCTGCCGTTGCTGGAGTATCGGATACTTGAGCACCTCATGCTCCACGTGGGCGAAGTGCAGTCCCGAGCGAAGATCGCGCTCGCCGTCTGGTCCGATGGCTGCGAGCCGCCTTCCAACGTCTTGGAAGTACTCGTCTCCCACCTGCGGCGCAAGATCGAGCACGAGGGCGAGCGCCGACTCCTGCACACGCGTCGCGGCCAAGGCTATGTCCTCAGCGAGGATGGGTAGCAGATGCCCACGTTCAGCGCTCACCTCCGGCGGACGATCTTCGGATGTACAGCCTTGCTCTCCACGGTCGCGGCCGTCTTGTCGTGGGCCTTCACCTATGAGATCGTCGTGAGCGGGCTCGACCACACACTGCGCGCACGCGCCGAGATGCTAGGCGCGATGTGCAGTTGGGACGCCTCGAGGCACGAGATGAGCTTCGTGTGGCCTGCAGGGCTCAGCTTCGAAAGCTTGATGGCGCGCACGCCCTGCGAGATGGAGGTATGGCGAGCCGAGCCGTGGCAGCTCCTCCATCGCAGCGGACCCACGCTCCCCCCGCATGGCACCAAGACTCTCCTCGCATCCGAACCGTTTGAACGCGCGTCTCGCGCGCGGTTTCATACGGTGACGTCGGCGGATCTTCCGGCGCACCGCTTGGCGACGATTCGAATGCATGTGCCGGGGGCGCAGCTGGCCGAGACGGGAGCGCCGGGCTCGCGCGGGGACGTCCTGATCCGGCTCGCCGTTGGCATGCAGGACGAAGTGCGGACGCTCTCGCGCGCCGCTTGGATGTACGCCGGTATCGCCGCCGCAACGGCCTTGCTCCTCGCCGTCGCGGCGCAGGTGATCGCGAGTCGCTTCGCTCGTCCATTGATCGCGCTCGCGAGTGCGGCCAAAGACATTCGACCAGAAGCTCCGCTCCCCATGCCTCGCAGCGGTCAGTACGAGGAGATCGAAAGCCTCGCCGGCGCCTTGGATCTCAGCTTCGCGGTCCAATCCGATGCGCTGCGCAGGCAGAGCCAGTTCACCTCCAATGCCGCGCACGAGCTCCGCGGCCCCTTGGCGGCGATGCGCAGCTCGGCCGAGGTCGCGCTGCGTCGCGACCGGGGCGTCGAGGACCACGAGGTGTTCTTCCGGGACGTCCTTGCGGCGCTGGATCGCAGCGACGACACGGTTTCGGTGCTGCTCGAGCTCTGCCGCCTGGACCGCAGCACGAATCTCCTCGTTCACGCCGAGCCAGTAGAGCTCCGCGACGTCGTCGAGCGCGCGCTCTCGGAGCTGGATCCTGCGCAAGCGCAGCGCATCGCGCTGCACGCGCCGGAGTCCCCTCTCGTCGTGATGGGGCGCTTGCGCCTGCTGGTGATCTTGATCGGCAATCTCCTGCGCAATGCGCTCCAGTACTCGCCTCCCGGCTCGCCCGTGGAGATCGAGCTCGCGCACTCCGAGCACATCCTCGAGATCGCGATACGCGACCGAGGTCCGGGCTTGGAGCCCGACGAGCTCGAGCGGGTGTTCGAGCGCTTCTATCGCTCGCCGCGCGCTGCGGCCGAGCACCCTGGATCCGGCCTCGGCCTCTCGATCGCGAGATCCATCGCGGAGCTACACGGCGGCTCGCTGCGGCTGGAGGCGGCGCAGCCGGGGCTGCGCGCCATCGCCAGGCTGCCGATCGCGACGAGCTGATCACGCTCTATCGTGCGCGCGTCGAACGATGCGCGGCCGTCGGCGCGCTTCGAGCGGATGAACCCAAGCTGAATCCCGACTCGCCGGAGTCGGAACCTCGCTTCCGCGGCACGCCGCGCGCTCGTCTCCTGGGAGCTCTTCCTCGCCGAGCTCACCACGTGCCACGAACGCAGGCCATCTCACCTCGCTTCGCGGGGTTTCGCTGGCCACCGGCCGGCACCTTCCTCGCGCTCTTCCTCTGCATCCACGTCCCCTGGGCCGCGCGGCGCCCCCTCGCCGCTCCCGATGAGATCCGCTATGCCGAGATTGCTCGCGAGATGCTGGCCACCGGCGATTGGATCGTTCCACACCTCGCCGATGCTCCCTATCTGGAAAAGCCGCCGCTCGGGATCTGGGTCGGCGCGATCGCGCAAGGTCTTTGCGGACGCAGCACCTTCGCCCTGAGGCTTCCGGCGCTGCTCTCGACTCTGATCACGAGCTGCCTGCTGGCGCGCTTCCTCCGCCGCCACGGCCGAGGAGCGTCGGAAGCCTGGGGAACCGTGTCGATCTTCGCCTCGTTCGCGTTCGTCCAGGTTATCGGCAGCGCGCACGTGCTCGATCCCCTGCTGAGCTGCGCCCTCGCGGGAGCGACGCTCGGCTTCGCCTCCGGCGCGTTGGCGAGGCACCCCGGGGAACGGCGCTCCGCGCTGCTGCGCGCGGGGCTCTGGCTCGGCGCCGCCTTCCTCGTAAAGGGCTTCGTCGCCGTGGCGCTGCTCTTCTCGGCGGCGCTGCCGTTCGGCGTGCTCTCGCCGGGTGGGCGCCGCGCGCTGCGCGGTCTCCCCTGGATGCTGGGAGCTGCGTTGCTCGTGGCTCTGCCTTGGAGCCTCGCCATCTCGCTGCGCGAGCCGCTGTTCTGGCATCGCTTCTTCTGGGTGGAGCACGTGCAGCGCTTCTTGAGCCGCGACGGCGCGCAGCACTCCGAGCCTGTGTGGTACTTCCTCCCCGTGCTGCTCGGGGGCGCGCTGCCCTGGCTCCCGCTCTTAGGGCTGGCCTCGTCGCGCTCCACGCTCGACGGCGAACCTCGGCAGATCGCACGTCTCGCAGCCTGTTGGGTCGTCGGCCCGCTCCTCTTCCTCTCGGCGAGCAGCGGCAAGCTAGGCACCTACCTGACGCCGTGCTTCCCCGGCCTCGCCCTCGGCATCGGCTGCTTGCTCCAGCGACGAGCGAGCGAGATCCACTCTCTCGTGCGCATCGGACTCCGCGCGTTCGCCATCATCGTCGCGCTGGCGACTGGCGCGGTCCTCGCGCTCTTCGTCATCCGGGAGCATCCCGCGATCCGCCTGCCGAGCCCTGGCGCAGCGAGCGCGACGGTCTGGCTGGTCGGCGGCCTCGGCTCCTCGTGGCTCCTGCTGCGCGCGGCGCGCGCGGCGAGCGCACGGCAGCTGCGGCGCCGCGTGGCGTGGAGCCTCGTGCCCTTGGGGGTTGCCGCCGCGCTGGCGTTTCCTCGATCGACCCAAGGCTGGCGGCAACCCGAGCAGCCTCTCGCTCGGCATCGCGATTGGCTGCGCTCCTCCGACACCCTCATCGCCGAGTATCGCCTCCTCGTCAGCCTCTGCTGGTCACTCGAGACCACGGATGTGGAGCTCGTCGACAAGAGCGGCGAGCTCGACTCGCACCACCTCAGGCTGCCGCTCTCGATCGGGGAGCTGAGCTCGCGGCTGCGCAACGATGTCCTGCCGGACACCCGCCTCGTCTGCCGCGCGAGCTGGTGGAACGATCACGCCCGCGAGCTGCCCGAGCCCACCTCGTCCTTCGAGGATGACGGCATCGTGTTCGCGCATTACGTCGCACGCTGAGCGCGCGATCGAGCGCACGCATCCATCGCGATCTGCTGGAAGCAAGTCGCTCCCCTGCGAAGAAGCGGCTGCGAAGGCCTGGGCCGCATTCCGTAGAGGCTCGCGAGCGTTTCCTGAATCGATGCTTAACCGCAGGCGACGATTCCTCGAACTTCCCTAGCGAGGCCGTACGCGAACGCGATCCTGGAAGCAGCACTCGCTGGTGATCGAGGTGTTCCGCATGCGCTCCCAGTTCCTCCCGTTCAGCCGTCCCTGCATCCGCGAAGAAGACATCGCCGCCGTGGGAGCGGTCCTGCGCTCCGGGTGGATCACCACGGGCCCCAAGGCCGCGGAGCTCGAGCAGCGCTTCGCCGAGAAGATCGGCTGCCGCGGAGCGATCGCCGTGAGTTCGGCCACGGGCGGGATGCACGTCGTCCTCGCGGCGCTCGGCATCGGCCCCGGCGACGAAGTGATCACTCCGTCGCTGACCTGGGTCTCGACGGTGAACCTGATCGAGCTCGCCGGTGCGAAGCCGGTCTTCGTCGACGTCGATCGAGAGACCTTGATGGCGTCCCCGCAAGCCTACGAGCAGGCCATCACTCCGCGGACGAAGGCGATGATCCCGGTGCACTACGCCGGCGCCGCCTGCGAGATCGAGCCGCTGCGCCGGCTCGCCTCCAGCCGCGGCATCGCGCTGATCGAGGATGCCGCGCACGCCGTCGGCACCCACTATCGCGGAGAGCACGTCGGGACGCGCGGCACCTCGATCTTCTCGTTCCACGCGATCAAGAACCTCACCACCGCCGAAGGCGGTATGGTCTGCTCCGACGATCCGCAGCTCTTCGAGCGCGTGAAGCGCCTGAAGTTCCACGGGTTGGGAGTCGACTCCTTCGACCGCTCGATGCAGGGCCGCGCGCCCCAGGCGGAGGTCATCGAGCCCGGCTTCAAGTACAACCTCCCCGACATGGCGGCCGTCCTGGGCCTGTGCCAGCTGGACCGCATCGACGCGATGAACGCGCGCCGCGCCGAGCTCGCCGCGCTCTATCTCCGACGCCTGGATCGCATCGAAGAGGTGCGGCCGCTCGGGCTGCCCGCCTATCCCAACAAGCACGCTTGGCACCTCTTCGTCGTGCGCGTGGACATCGAAGGGCTCGGCATGGACCGCTTCGCGTTCATGGCCGAGCTGAAGGCGCAGAACATCGGCACCGGAGTGCATTTCCGCGCCGCGCACACGCAGCGCTATTACCGCGAGCGCTACCGCTTCGAGCCGGGCTTCCTGCCCAACACGGAGTGGAACTCGGAGCGCATCTGCTCCCTGCCGCTCTTCCCTGACATGCAGGACAGCGACATCGAGGACGTGGCGACGGCCATCGAGAAGGTCGTCCTCGCGAGGAAGGTGATGCAATGATCGAACCGATCCACTTCTCGGTCGTGATCCCGGTCTTCAACGAGGCGGCGAGCCTCCCGGAGCTGATCCGGCGTTGCGTCAGAGCTTGCGACTCGATCGGCTGTACCTACGAGCTCATTTTGGTGGACGACGGAAGCCAAGATGCCTCGCGCGAGCTGATCGAGTCCGCCGTGGAGGACCACTCCGGGCTGGTCATCGGCGTGATGCTGAACCGCAACTACGGCCAGCACGCCGCGATCCTCGCGGGCTTCGCGGAGGCGCGCGGAGCCTGGATCGCCACGCTCGACGCCGACCTACAGAATCCCCCCGAGGAGCTGCCGCGCCTGCTCGCGCGCGGCGAAGAAGGCTACGACGTGGTCGGCAGCTTGCGCCGCGATCGCCGCGATCCCCTCTTCCGACGCTTCGCCTCCAAGCTCGTCAACTTCGCCGCTCGCAAGGCCACGGGCATCGCGATGAGCGACTACGGCTGCATGCTGCGCCTCTACCGCCGCGGCGTGATCGAGGCCGTGCTGCGCTGCCACGAGCACAGCACCTTCATCCCCGTGCTGGCGAATTCCTTCGCTCGCCGCACGACCGAGATCGAGGTGGAGCACGCCGAGCGCAAGGCCGGCTCCTCGAAGTACTCGCTCTGGAAGCTAATCCAGCTCCAGTTCGATCTGCTGACCGGGATGACGACGTTCCCTCTGCGACTGCTCTCGCTGATCGGCGGAGCCATCTCGATCTTCGGCGTTGGCTTCGGTGCGCTCCTGCTCGCGCTGCGGCTGATCTACGGTCCGGCCTGGGCCGTCGACGGAGTCTTCACCCTCTTCGCGCTCCTGTTCACCTTCGTCGGCCTGCAGTTCGTCGGGATGGGCCTACTCGGCGAGTACATCGGCCGCATCTATCACGACGTGCGCGCTCGACCGCGCGCGCTGGTGGAGCGCATCCTCGGTCGGGACGAGGCCGGCTCGTCTTCCGAGCCGACGAGCGTCCAACGCCTGCGGCTGCGCGCCGTGGACGAGGCCATCGAGACCGATCCGGAAGAGGAGTTCGCCTTCTTCGAGCTGCAGAGCGTCGAGCTTCCCCGAGAACTGCTCCAGGAGACCCATCGATGAGAGCCGTCGTCTTCGCCTACCACGACATCGGCTGCGAGGGCTTGGAAGCTCTCCTGCGCCACGGCTACGAGGTCGTGGCCGTCTTCACCCACCGCGACGACCCCCACGAGAACGTGTGGTTCGGCTCCGTCGCCGAGGTCGCGGCCAAGCACGGGATCCCGGTCTTCGCGCCGAGCGATGCGAACCATCCGCTGTGGCTCACGCGGCTCCGGGAGCTGGCCCCCGACATCCTCTTCTCCTTCTACTACCGCGACATGCTCAGCCGTGAGCTGCTCGCGATCCCGCGCCTCGGCGGATTGAACCTCCACGGCTCGCTCCTCCCGCGCTATCGCGGGCGCTGCCCGGTGAACTGGGTGCTCGTCCACGGCGAGACCGAGACCGGCGTGTCGCTGCACCACATGGTCGCGAAGCCCGACGCGGGTGACCTCGTCGATCAGGAGCGCATCCCGATCACCGACGATGACACCGCCCGCAGCTTGATGGGCAAGTGCCGCGCCGCGGCGCGCGTGGTCCTGGACCGCGCGCTCCCGGCCATCGCCGCCGGTCGAGCCGCGCGCGTGCCCCAGGACGAAGCCGCGGCGTCGTACTTCGGCGGCCGCAAGCCCAAGGACGGCGAGATCTCCTGGAGCTCTCCGGCGCGCACCGTACGCAACCTCGTCCGCGCCGTGACACGCCCTTATCCCGGCGCGTTCACCCATGCCGGACGCCGGAAGCTCCTCGTCTGGAGCGCCACGATCGACGAGAGCCAGAGCGGCGCGCCCGGCGAGATCCTGAGCACGGAGCCGCTCGTCGTCGCATGCGGCGAAGGTGCCTTGCGGATCGACTTCGGTCAGCCCGCGGATGGCGTCTCGATGACCGGCGCGCAGCTCGCGAGCGAGATGTCGCTCGTCACGGGCATGCGCCTCGGCACGATGCCGCGGAGCCGCGCCGAAGCGCGCGGCAAGCGCTCCGTCCTGATCCTCGGTGTGGACGGATTCATCGGCAGCCACCTCGGCGAGCGCCTGCTCGAGAGCGGGCGCTACGAGGTGCATGGCCTCGATCTCCACTCCGACAAGGTGGGCCACCTCCTCGGGCGCTCGGACTTCCACTTCCACGAGGGCGACATCTCGATCCACCGCGAGTGGATCGAGTACCACGTCCGCAAATGCGACGTGATCCTCCCGCTCGTCGCGATCGCGACGCCGATCGAGTACACGCGCAATCCGCTGCGCGTCTTCGAGCTCGACTTCGAGGAGAACCTGAAGGTCGTCCGCTACTGCGCGAAGTACAAGAAGCGCATCATCTTCCCGTCCACGTCGGAGGTGTACGGGATGTGCCCCGACGAGGAGTTCGACGAGAACCGCTCCTCCCTGGTGCTCGGGCCGATCCAGATGCAACGCTGGATCTACGCCTGCTCGAAGCAGCTCCTCGATCGCATCATCTGGGCCTATGGCGCCCAGCACGGGCTCGCGTTCACCCTCTTCCGCCCGTTCAACTGGATCGGGCCGCGTCTCGACAGCCTCGGGTCGGCCCGCATCGGCAGCTCGCGCGCGATCACCCAGCTCATCCTGAACCTCGTCGACGGCACGCCCATCCAGCTCATCGACGGCGGCGAGCAGAAGCGCTGCTTCACCGACGTTTCGGACGGCATCGACTGCCTGTTCCGCATCATCGAGAACCAGGGCGGGCTCTGCGACGGGCAGATCCTGAACGTCGGCAACCCGGTGAACGAGGCGTCGATCCGCGAGCTCGCCGAGATGCTGGTCGAGCGCTTCGAGGCCCACGAGCTGCGCCCGCTGTTCCCGCCGTGCGCGGGCTTCCGGCTGGTCGAGAGCGGCAGCTACTACGGCAAGGGCTACCAGGACGTGCAGCATCGACGCCCCAGCATCCGCAATGCGAAGCGCTGCGCGGGCTGGACGCCGCAGGTCGCCCTCGAGGCCTCGATCGAGCGCACGCTCGATTGGTTCCTGCGCGACTGGGCGGAGACCGAGCTGCGCCTCGGGGAGCTCCATCCGGCGCCGAGCGCGCGCGGCAACGATCACGCCTTCGCGCCAGTCGCCCGCCGACGCACGGGCCAGGCGAGCCATCGCTGAGCTCATGCGCCTCGGTCTGCGCGTCGACGTGGACACGCTGCGTGGCACGCGCCACGGGCTGCCCAGGCTCCTGCGCACGCTGGAGCGACATCGCATCCGCGCCTCCATCTTCGCGAGCGTCGGCCCGGACAACATGGGGCGGCATCTCTGGCGCCTCCTGCGACCGCGCTTCGCCGCGAAGATGTGGCGTTCGGGGGCGGCCACGCTCTACGGCTGGGACATCTTGCTGCGCGGCACGCTCTGGCCCGGTCCCGAGATCGGCCCGCGCTGCCGCGAGCAGCTCGCCGCGGCGGTACACGCAGGGCATGAGCTCGGGCTGCATGCGTGGGATCACCACCGCTGGCAGAGGCGCCTCGACCGCATGGACCGCGGCGCCATCCGGGAGGAGCTGGCCCGCGGCGTCGAGATGCTCGCCACCTGTGCGGGAGCCACGCCGACCTGCTCAGCGGCGCCGGGCTGGATCTGCGACGAGCGCGCGCTCCTCGAGAAGTCCGCGTTCCCGTTCCGCTTCAACTCCGATTGCCGAGGCTCGCACATCTTTCGCCCGCGCGTCGGAGCGGAGCTGCTGGACCAGCCACAGATCCCGACCACGCTGCCGACCTTCGACGAGATGGTCGGGCGCACCGGCCTAGATGCGGAGAGCTGGAACCCGTGGGTCCTCGCGCAGCTGGAGCCCGCGGGTTGCAACGTGCTCACCATCCACGCCGAAGTCGAAGGCCTCGCCTTCGCCGCGCTCTTCGAGGACTTCCTCCTCCGCGCCCGCGCGCACGGCGTCGAGATCCTCCCTCTCGGAGAGCTGCTGCCGGAGCTCGAGTCGCTCCCGGAAGGAGCTCTCGGACGCGGCAGCGTTCCGGGACGAGAAGGCGCGCTCGCCGTGCAGCTCGCCTCGACCTCCTGAGGAACCTCGGGCCGGCCCTGCGCCGCGCTCTGCTCCGATGATCAACGACACGCCACGTCTGCATCGCTGGATACTGCTCCTCGTCGTCGCGAGCTGCTTCCTCGGCATCGGGAACCGCGGCTTGTTCGTGCCGGACGAGCCACGCGAAGCGGCGGTCCTCCTCGAGATGTCCCAGCGCCGCGACTTCGTCGTTCCCCATCTCGCGAACGAGCCCTTCGTCGAGAAGCCGCCGCTCTACTACGCGGTGGGTGCGATGCTCTACGACGTGCTGGGGGCGCCGCTCGGCGTCGAAGCCGTCGCCGTGCTGTGCTCCGTGCTGTTCGGGCTCGGCGCCCTGCTGTCGGTCGCGGTGCTCGCGCGCCGCTGGCTCGATCCGGATCGCGCGTGGCTGGCCGTCGTCCTGTACGCGCTCTCGACCGCCTTCCTCGAGCACTCGCACTACATCCGCAGCGACATCGCGCTCGCCAGCATGGTCGCCGCGGCCATCGCCTGCTTCTCGGAGGCCTACGCCGGCGGGCGCCGCGGAGCGCTCGTCGCCGGTGGGGCATTTACGGG
Organism: Planctomycetota bacterium; assembly: GCA_016719295.1. GTDB lineage: Bacteria > Planctomycetota > UBA1135 > UBA1135 > JADKAF01 > JADKAF01. The sequence goes on along the minus strand of JADKAF010000001.1, from coordinate 731,099 downwards.
CTTGGCTCTGCTCGCCAAGGGCCTGCTCGGTCCGGCGATGATCTTCCCCGCGTGGGCCGCGCTGCTCGTCCGCTCGCTGCGCCGCGAGGAAGCACGGCAGCCGCTCGCCAGCCTCGCGATCTGGCATCTCGCAGCGCTGCTCGCGTTCCTCGCGTTCAGCCTGCCCTGGCTCATCGCCTTCTATGTGCGCGACGAAGCGCTGTTCCGCGAGTGGCTGATCAACAACCACTTCAAGCGCGCCGCCGGAACCGCCGGACTGGGTCACGACGGCGGTGGCCTGCAGCCCTGGTTCTATCTCCTCACGGCGCTGGGCGACACGCTGCCGTGGACCCCGTTGCTCTGCGCCTGGCCCATCGCCGCGCTGCGCGCGCGGCGCAGCGGCCGCTCTCGACCGGTCGATCCGTTCCTGTGCGCGTGGATCGTCGGCGTCTTGATCCTGCTCACCGCATCTTCCACCAAGCGCAATCTCTACCTGCTGCCGCTCCTGCCCGCCTTCGCGCTCGCCGCCGCCTCGGCGTGGCCCGCCTACGTGCCGCTGCGCCTGCAGCGCCTCCTGCGAAGCGCGCCCTTCCTCACGCTGAGCTTCGGCCTCGTCCTCGTCTTCGCGCCGCTCGCCCTGGGTCCGCTGGAGCGACCCGCGCCACGTTGGCGAACCTTCCTGCCGGAAGCGGGCAGCGGCGCGCATCTCGCCGCCGTGATCATCGCCTGCGGCGCGGGAGCGCTCGCGGCGATGCAGCGGCGCATGGACGCGCGCGCGAGCGCCGTATCCGCCGCGCTGCTCGGCAACGCGCTGGTCCTCACCGCGACGCTGCCCGCCAAGGCCGCGTACCTCGATCCGCTGCCGCAGATCGCCGAGCTGCGCGAGAAGCTCTCGCCCGACGCGGAACTCGTCTATGCGAGCTATGGACTCGGAGAGCTGCAGCGCGGCTGGCTCTACCTCTACGGCTTCGACGCGCTCGACAGCGTCTCGCTCGATCGAGCCCGCGCCGTGCTGCAAGGGAAAGACCCGCGGTATCGCGGCATCCTCGTCGGGCGCAAGAACTCGCTGGAGGAGCTTGGCATCGCCGTCTCGCCGGTCTTGGAGGTTAGCCTCGACCAGGAGAAGAAGGGGAACTCCGCGCTCTATGTCCTGGAGCGCCCCGCGAGCCGCTGAGAGCGCGTGCGCCGCGCGCGACCATCGCCATGCCGTCGGCGCCGCGAGCCGCTCCGCGATCGCGCTCGGCGGCAGCGCTTCGCGGAGGCCCACTGCGCATGCGCACAGCGGTCGCAGCCCCGCGAGAACGCTTCGGAAGAAAGCCGAAGGCCGCGCCTCCCGCGGCATCGAGAGCTGCAGAATCGCTCACGAGGTCCTCCGATGCCGCCGCTCCACTTCGCTCTTCCCTGCCTCCTCTTCGCCGCATCCTTCGCGAGCCGCGCGAGCGCGCAAGAGCTCGAGCTCGAAGCACGGCTCGGAGCACCGGCCCGCCCCGCCGAGGAGCTCCAGCTTCTGCGCGCAACGCTGCGGAACCGCGGTGATCGCCCGCTCGAGATCCTGCTGCCCGAGCACCTGGGCCTCGTTCCCTTCCCAGCGTGGGAGCTCCGCGACGAGAGCGGAAGGACCGTGCGCCCCGAGACCCCGCCATTCCAGTCCGAATGGAAGCTCGGCCTCCAAGGCGAAGTGCTGAAGCTCGCCCCCGGCGCGGAGCAGAGCTTCGACGTCGAGACCGTCGTCCCACCGGGGCGCTGGCGCGCGCGCTGCGTGCTCGCCCAGGAGCGCGCCGAAGTCCCCTGGGGGAAGCCCGGCTTCCGAGAGGAGCTGCGCCCTTGGCCTACGCTCTGGACCGGCCGCGTCGAGAGCGCGAGCTTCACGTTCGAAGTCGCGGCCTATCGCGCGCCGCGCCTCGAGCTCGCGCTGCCCGAGCGCGTGACCCTCGGTGGAACCTGTCTCGCCACCGGCTCCTTGCTCTGGCCGTCCGCTGCAGGTCCGCGGCCCGCGCGCCTCGCGCTGCGCGTGAACCTGGGCAGCAAGGCGCGCGGCTCCGCCACGGCGTTCTTCGCGTGGGACGGCGCGCGCTGGAGCCCTTCGCCGGAGCTGCACCACGGCGCGCTACCGGCGCTGGATGGCGAGCGCCTCCCGCTGGCGCTCGATCTCGCGACGGCGCTCTACGAGCGCGAGCGCGGCAGCGCCGCGAAGAAGTCGCTCGAGCGACTCGAGCTGGGCGAGCTCCTCGACGACGGTTGGTTCTACGCGTCTGTGAGCGGTGTCGATCAGCACGGTGCCGTGCGCTTCCATGGCGAGCTCACGAGCTCGCTGGAGCAGGCCCCTTCGGCCGCTCCGAGCGGTCTGGCGATCGCGGTGCGCGCGAGCGCTCGCGGGCCGCGTTACCTCGAGTTCGTCCTGCGCAATACGAGTTCTACGCCGCGGCGCATCCCCGCCGACCTCGGCGTTCCGAATCACTTGGGCTTCGCACTGCGTTTCGCCGAGGATCCCAGCGCCACGCACTGGAGCGTGATCAGCGACGCCGAAGCGAGCCATGTCCGCGGCACCCACGTCGATCCGCCGAGCCTCGCCGTCTTGCCGCGCTCGCTCTCGTGGTCGAGTCGCGCGTTCGAGCGCTCCAGCGCCGCGCCGACGGAAGTGCTCCTGGCACCCGGCTCCGAGCTCACGCGTACGCTCGACCTCCGCGCGTTCGTCCACGACCCGCAGCGCGAGCTCGATCGCGCACTGCTCGTTCAGGCGATCTGGAGCAATCGCCGGGTCGGACTCGAGAGCGCGGCGGAGCCGCCGCTCACGATCGGCGTGCTCGTCGGCGCGGAGCTCTCGCTCCCCGCCATCGCGCGTTGAGAAGAACCGCGCACCGTTCGCAATGCTCGAAAGCTGGATCGCGAGTACAGGCTTTGCACTCGCGCTGCACGCCGCGCACGATCGAGGACGCGAATCGGAACTCGGAAGTGCGCGCACGCGCTCGGCTCTACGCCGACGTGCGTACGCGCGCGGCACGGCGCGTGCTCTAGAACAAGCTCATCCCCCAGTAGCTCCCCTCGAGGATGCGCTCATGTCGCCTTCCCTCTCCGTTCGCTCCTCGTCCTCCGTTCTCCTCGCGCTCGCGCTCTCGCCCTGTGCCGTGCTCCATGCGCAGAGCACGCGCTACGACGCGCCGATCCATCTCTCCGGCTCGACCGCGATCGGTCCCGCGGCCGGAACGCAGCGCAACGCCGTCCTCGCGCAAGGCAGCACGAGTTCGCTCCTCGTCTACGAAGACAGCCGCGCGGGCGATCGCGATCTCTACGGCGCGCGCCTCGACGCGAGCGGCGCGTTGATCGATGCCGCACCGTTCCCCATCACGCATGCGCCCGGCGACCAGACCGCGCCGCGCGTCGCGTGGAACGGGACGAGCTGGCTCGTCGTGTACGCCAATCAGGTCGACCCCGGCAGCGGCTACTTCGCGACCGAGGTCGCGTGCCTCCGCGTCTCGCCCGCCGGGGCCGTGCTCGACAGCGATCGCATCCGAATCGGCGAGGATTCGAGCGGCGCCACCTACTCCGTCGGCTCCGATGGCGTGAGCTGGGTCGTCTCGATGGCCGGCTACAGCGCGGGCACCGCCGGCCTCGTCGCGAAGCGCGTGAGCGGGAGTGGAACCGTGCTCGATCCCGCCGGCGTCTCGGTGCTGCCGAGCGGGAGCTCGATCATCTTCGGCGCGGAGATCACCTACGCGCAGGGCACCTATCTCTTCTCGTGGAACGAAGGGGTCCGCCGCGGTCGGCGCTTCGACACGGCGCTGCGTCCGCTCGATGCCGGCGTGCGCACGCTCCCCGTCGAAGGTGGAGTGATCGCCTCGAACGGCCTGCAGCACTTCGCGCTGTGGATGCGCCAGACGCCGGCGTTCACCAGCGAGATCGTCGGCGCGCGTCTCGATGCGCAGCTGAACCTGCTCGACGCGCAGCCGATCGCGATCTCCGGCGCGAACCCCAGCGCGAACCAGACCGAGCCGCGCCTCGTGTGGGACGGCGCGCAGTGGATCGCGCTCTGGCTGAGCTATGCCTCGCTCGACATGCGCTGCGCGCGCGTGAGCGCCACGGGTAGCGTGCTCGATCCGGGCGGCGTGCTCGTTCCCGACCAAGCGCCGAGCTATCTCTACGGGCATTCCCTCGGCGCGCTGCCCGGCGGCGGCGCGCTCGCGACGTGGCACGAGTCGCGCTTCGGCACGGCGGACGATGTCTTCGGCGTGCGCTTCAGCGCCGCGGCCGCGATGGGCACGGAGTCGATCTACTCGCTCGGCGCGGAAGCCCTGCAAGCCCCGCGCGTCGGCGCGGGCCCCGATCACTATCTCGTCACCGCGCGAGGCGAACGCGCCGACGGGACTAGGGTCCTCTCCTGGCGCGTCGATGCCTCGGGAGAGCCGCTCGACGCGCAGCCCATCGTCGTCGCGAGCGCCTCTCACGCGCTCCTGCACGCCGGCGGCAGCGCCTGGAACGGAGCGCTGCACCTCGTCACCTACGCCAATGCCTCCGACGGCTGGATCTACGCGCGCCGCCTCGATCGCGACGGCGCCTGGATCGATCCGGCGCCGTTCCGCGTGCTGCGCGGCGCGGGCGCCGACGTCGCCGCGCTGCAAAGCGACTTCCTCGTGGTCGGCGTGCATGCGCCCGGCTATCCGCAGTACGTCTCCTCGTTCGGCGCTCGCGTCCGCGGCAGCGATGGCGCCGTGCTCGACGCGACGCCGCTCGCGCTCGCCGGCTCGTACGCGACGCGCGCGCGTGTCGCGACCCTCGGCGGACAATGGCTCGTCGCCACCGAGCAGCACTGGTCGCACAACCAGACCCAAGGCGGCATCTCCACGCACTTCGTGACCTCCTCTGGCGCGATCACCGCCGGCAGCGGCATGGCCGTGCTGAGCATCCAGAACTGGGGCAGCGTCGATCTCGCGAGCTCCGGCACGAGCGCGCTGCTCGTCTCGCAGAGCGGCAGCAACGGTACGAACACCGAGATCTACGTGCAGCGCTTGCTGCCGAACGGCACGAGCCCGCAGGGCATGCGTGCGATCACCACCGGCGCGCCCGCCGGCCAGCATCGCGCGAGCGTCGCGTGGAACGGCGAGGACTACGTCGTCGCCTTCGAGAGCTACCAGAACAACGTCTGGGGCTACGACTTCGAGCCCGATCTCTACGCGCAGCGCCTGCGCGAGGACGGCAGCTCGATCGACACGCAGGGCTTTTCACTGTGGTCGAGCGAGGACTACGAGACGCACGTCGATCAGGAAGGGCTCGGCGGCGGTCGTTCGCTCGTCGCCGCCGCGGTGCTGGTCGACACGGGCTATGCCGCGACGCAGATCGCGCTGCGCGCGCAGCGCCCGCGCGGCGTCACCAGCTACGGCACGGGCACGGCGGGCTGCACGGGTCCGGAGCGCCTCGACGCGAACGGCCCCATCGTCCCCGGCAATGCCGCGTTCGCCCTCCGCTGCGCGCACGCGCCGCAGAACGCCCTCGGCGCGCTGCTCCTCTCGCGCGACGCCGACCTCGCCGGCAGCGACCCGCTCGGCATCGGCCTCTGGCTGCATGTCGGCCTGCCGGGCCTCGTCGCCACCGTGTCCTTCCCGAGCGATGCGCGCGGGCTCGCTTCCCTCGCCCTGCCGATCCCGCCCGACCCGACGCTCTCGGGCGGCGTCCTCCACGCGCAAGCGCTCTTCTCCTGGAGCGCCCCCTGCGCGCCGACCTCGCTCCGCCTCTCCAGCTCCTCGGGCCTCACGCTGCGCCTGCCCTAGAACCGGAGGCCGGTCGAGGAGCCCGCCCGAGGCACCTCGCCCTTGCACTTTCGGCGGCGACATCTATATCGGGCGCTCCTGCCAATCGAGCTCCCGATGCGCCGCTCCCTCCTCGCCCTGCTCCTCGCCGGCTGCGCCGGCGATCCCGATGTCGACGCCGCCCTTCGCACCCAGCGCGAGGAGCTCAGCGCTCCGCGCTGGGTGCTGGTGGCGATGGATGGCGTGGCGCTCGCCGCCTTCGAAGGCGGCCCGATCGACCTCCATCTCGAAGCCGACGGCCGCGTCCACGGCAACGCCGGGGTGAACCGCTACTCCGGTCCCTGGCGCGCGACGCGCCTCGACGAGCTGCGCATCGGGACTCTCGCCACCACGCGCCGCCTCGGGCCCTCCGACCTCATGCAGCGCGAGAAGCGCTTCCTCGATCTCCTCGCGCGCAGCGAGTCGTGCGTGCTCGAGGGCGAAGCGCTCGCGCTGCGCGATCGCGACGGCGCGAGCGCGCTGGTCTTCGAGCGCGCCGCGCGGCGCGACTGAGCGAGCGCCAATCCATGGGAACTCCGCTCGAGCTGAACGACACCTTGCTCCTCACCACCGAGCAAGGCTTCCCCGCCGACCTCCTCGACCGCGCGCGGCACGAGCAGAGCCCGCTGCGCGCCGAGGACTTCGCGACGCGCCTCTTCGAGTTCCACGGCAAGGAGGGCGCGCGCTTCTTCCACCTGGCGCCCACGCGCGTCGTGCTCGTGCACAAGATCGGCGAGCGCTGGCTCGCGTGGGGCCACGCGCTCATCGAGGAGCAAACCATCCGCCGCACGAGCGACGGCCGCGGCTACGAGACCGCGGGCAAGTTCCGCATCGCGAAGCTCTTCGATCCCCGCTACCAAGAGCTGCACACGCGCCACGAGACCCCGCCGGGGCGCTCGTACTTCGGCTGAGCGCGCTCTTCCCGCGCGTGCGCTCGCGCGCCTAGGATCTGCGCATGCGCTCCCACCGCTCGCTTCCCCGTCGTTCGCGCACGTTCGAGCTCTGGGTCCTCGCCGTCACGGCCCTCGCAACGCCGAGCTGCTTCTATCTCGATCACGAAGCGACCTACGAGACGCGCGAAGTGCGCCGCGAGCTCGAGCCGCCGCGCCTCGAGCTCGCGCCGAAGCTGATCGCGCTGCCCGGCGAGCGCCTGCGCCTCGAAGCCCCCGCGCAGCGCCAAGAGCGCCACGAGGTCGAACGCTGGAGCGACGAGGGCTCGAGCTTTGATCTCATCCTCGCCTCGGTCACCGCGGACCTGTTCTCGGAGTCCGAGGAAGACGACGAGATGCTGGTCCTTCTCGCGATGCCCTTCACGCTCGCCTGGGACCTCCTCCTCCCCGTGACGGGCACCTTCTACAACTTGGGCGACTGGGCCCTCACCGGCGGCAGCACCTCTCTCGGCGTGGACGAGCTCAACGAGACGCGCGCCGCCAACCCGTCCCTGCGTCTCGAGGACGCGAGTGGCTCCGGCACCACGCTCACACCCGACCCCGATGGCGCCTTCGAGCTCGGCCTGGAGGATCTCGCCGCCGCCGGCTTCCGCGGACCGCAGCTCCGACTCCGCGGCCCCGCCGACCAAGAGCTGAGGCTCCCGCTCGCCCCCCGCGAAGCCGCGCGCTTGGAGCGCTTCGCCGCGGAGACGCCGCCGCTCCCCGCCGGTCCGCGCGTCGACATCGCCGCCGGCGCCGATCTCGCCGCCGCGATCGCGAGCGCCCCGCGCGGCGCCGTGCTCGTCCTCGGCCCCGGCACGCACGAGCTCCGCGGCGACGTCTCCGTGCCCGATGGCCTGACGCTGAGCGGCACGAGCGCCGCCCGCACCGTGCTCCGCTGCGCCGCCGACGACGCGCGCCTCACCGTCGCCGCCGACGCCACCGTGGCACTCCTCGACCTCACCCTGGACCGCGGCTCGAGCTCCTCTCCCGCGAGCCTCGAGCTCCGCGGCCACGTCCGCTGCACGCGCTGCAGCTTCCGCGCCGAGCAGAGCGGCAGCGCGATCCTCGCGCGCGAGCGCGCCGAGCTCGTGCTCGAACGCTGCCGTTTCCGCGGCTTCACGGAGGGCGCCACGCTCTGGTGGGAGGACGCGCGCGGGAGCGTCGACGGATGTCAGTTCCGGGCGTGCGAGGCCGCGCTGAAGATCGGCGATCGCGCGGCGCCGGAGCTCGGGGAGAACGAGTTCGGGGAGATCGAGAAGCCGATCGCGGTGGATGGGGTGGCGAACGGCTGAAGCGCGGCGCGCACCAGCAGGTCTGCACTGCACGAGTTCTCAGACTCGCGGCACCAGCTCGGCGCGAAACGCGAGCCCCGTATTGCTCGGCAAGGCGTGATGTTCACCCGAGAGTGGCCCCAAGTAGCCGCCGGCGAACTCCACGCTGCCGAAGTCCTGGGGCTCGCGGCGGGTCCGCACTCGATAACGCAGGAGCAGCTTCTCGATCCCTTCGGCGGGCAACGCCAGGGTCAGGAAGACGCCCTTGAATTCCTTTTTAAGCTCATTGCGAGTCGCGACATTGATGGGATCTTCTGCGTTGGCGTCCTCCAAGAGAACGACCAGCATGTCTTCGCGGTTTAGCAACCCTGGTATCAGGTTACCATCGAGCTCAAACTCGATGCTCTCGTCCTCTCGAGCAACGTTCAATCGGCGCGTATGGAGACGCAGGCTCAACACACCAGAGCGGAACCGCCGCCCAGAAGGGGCGGAGATCGACAACTCGACCGAGAGAAACTCGTCCTTCACGGCCGGCACCAGCGCGGCGTGGATGTGGAACTCCGCTCCCGGCGCGCGCACTTCTTGCTCCTCGTTCAACCACTCCACCCATCCATCGCCGTACTCGAGGTGCAAGCCACTCGGCTTCGGAGCGAAGATCGTGCCCCAAGTGATCTGGAATCGATCTGGGTGCCTCGGAAGACAGAATCTGTGCAACAGCACGACCTCCGTACGCTGCCACGCCTCGCACTTCACTCCCGAGATCTCTTCGTGCTCGTTGTTCTTGCCGAAGGCCTCGATATCGAAGCTGCCGGGATTCACCCAGTAGTACCCAGGCGGAACGCGCTTCCTCCACGGCGTTCCGTTCTCCGCCACTTCGATCTCCGCCGCTGCGAGCCCTACTCCCAAGCGCAACAAGCAGCGCTCACGCTTTGGATCCCAGCACTCGCCTACGCTCACGTTTCGCGGAGCGTTCGGGCTCTGCAGTCCGCTCGCAATCGCAAGAATCGTCACGCGATGGTGCCGCCTCGCGGCATAGGCATCCACGGCCTTGGTGAGCTTCCATGGGACGCAGCCGACCCTTCGCGCGTCGTCTTCGTCCGGAAGGATGCGATCGGGATAGTAGTAGTGGATCTCATGCTTGCCGGATTCGACTTCTTGAGCGCCCGCGCAGACGCTCAAGGCGAGATCCTCGCGCGCGTCGATCCATCCTTGGCCACCGCGGATCAACGCGTCGATCGTGAGGAGAACGAGCTGGCGCGAGCTCTCGGGAGGCTGGCGCTCTCTTGCGAGGAAGTAGCCGGTCCCGAAAAGCCCCGCTCCGAAGCTTAATAGGAAGAGCCGTCGCCCCAGCATCGTGCGTCCGAAGCGCACCAGAGCCCCAGGCGCCCGCGAGGTCACCGGCCGATCGCTGAGCAGGCTGCGGAGATCGTCTGAGAACAGGCCCGCCGACGGATAGCGGTGACGCACCTGCGGCTCGAGCGCGCGATAGAGGACGCCGCGGAGCTGCGGTCCCAGCTCCTGTGCCGAAGCCGGCAACAGCGCGCGCGCACGCGTAGCGTAGCGCTTCAGCTCCTCTTCGCTGGCGAAGAGATCGCGCCCGAAGAGCCCTCGCCAGAGCACGAGCCCCAGCGCGAAGACGTCCGTGCGTGCCCCGATCTCTCCGACGCGCCCCAAGAACTGCTCCGGCGCCATGTAGCCCGGCGTCCCGACGCGCGCTCCCGTCCGCGTCAGCGAGACCGGTCGCAGCGTGTCGCGCGCGATGCCGAAGTCGACGAGCACCGCCGAGAGATCCGGACGCAGCAGGATGTTCTGCGGCTTCACGTCGCGGTGCACGAGGTTTCGCTCGTGGGCGTGCTGCAGCGCCTCCGCGACGCCGATCAAGAGGCGTAGAAAGCGCCGGCGCCAGGCATCTTGCTCGAGGATCGGCGCCGTGCAGCCCGCCGCCAGCGCTTGCGCGATCGGGCTCGCGGGATGCTGCCCTTCCAGCTCCTGCAGCAGCGCCTCCAGGCTCGGCCCCTCGATGCGCTCCATCGCCAGCCAGCCGAGCCCGTCCTCACGCACGCCGTGCGCCAGGTAGCCCGCGATGTGCGGATGCTGCAGCGTCCCCAGCGCCTGCGCCTCGCTCTCGAAGCGCCGGCGCGAGCTCTCGCGCTCCGCCGTCATCACCTTGAAGGCGACCCAGCTCTCATCGGGCGCCTGCGCGAGATAGGTCGCGCCCATCCCCCCGTGGCCCAGGAGGCGCTTCAGGCGGAAGCCATCGATCGTCTGGCCGCTCAAGTCGAGCAGCGCCACGGAGGCCTCCTCGCGGCGCTCCGCGGCGAGCAACTCCGCCAGCACGCGCAGCGGATCCCCGCCTGCATCGAGCGCGCGGTCCAGCCGCTCGCGCAGCTCCTCCCCGGATCCATTGCTGGAGTCGGAGCTCGAGTCCGAGCTCGTGTCCGGCTCGTCGCGTTCATCTTGGCTCATCCGAGATTCTCCCTCACCAGCGTTCCTTCAAGCGCCGCAGCCCGCGCGAGACGCGCTGACGTGCGGCCTCCTCGCTGAGCCCAAGTCGCTGGGCGATCTCCGCGTAGGAGAGCTCCTCCAAGAGACGCCATTGGATGGGTCGGCGCTCTTCCTCGGGCAGCGACTCCAAGAGCCGCCTCGCGCGCTCGCGCTCTTCGTCCTCTGCCGCGAGGCCGCTTGGGGAGGCCGCAGGCGCGGCGCCGCCTTCGGTCGGGAGCGCTTCGGGCTCGGCGAAGCCGCCGCGCTTCCGCGCCCCCAGTCGGCGCGAGTGCTGCACCTTGCGACGTCCGAGCAACGCGTCCACGAACGCGAAGAACTCCGGCCAGCTCTCTCCGCGGAACTCCTCGATCGCCGCGATGAGATCGAGGAGCACGTCCTGGGTGAGGTCCTCGGAGTCCATCGCGCCGCGCAAGCGATCACCCGCGCCGAGCCGCTGCGAGCAGAGCGAGCGCACGCGGCGCAGCACCTCGCTCTGCATCAGCGAGCCCAGATCGGAGCGCACGCCGCGGAGCGCGCGCACGAGCTGCTCCAGGTCTTCAGGGGCGGTCATCGACATCACGGGAGCTCGAAGACATGCGGCCGCGCAAGCGGAGAGCGCCACGAGTGGGCTCGCTGACGGTTCTACCCATCCGGGATCGCTGCGGGGTAGAGCGCACGCCTCCGGATTCCGTGACCACCGGAGCCCAAAAATGTCGTGCGTCTCTCGCTGCGAGTGAGATTCCTCCGTCGCTCGTCACAGGCGCCGCTCGTTCGCTCTCCCACGAGCGGAGCTTCCAAGTGGGGTCGGAGCGGCTCGTCCCGGTCCCTGCCTCGACGCCTCGATCGCGCGCCGAGGGGCTCCACTCCTCGCCACACTCGGGTCCGGCTCTCGAGCGACCGAGTCCGGCCGTCACCAGACCAGGGGAACCGACTCATGAAAGCCAGCCTCTTCGCTCTCGCTCTTGGCGGCACGCTCTGCGGCCTCGTCGAAGCCCAGGATTGGATCCAGCGCCATCCCAGCAGCTCTCCTCCCGGCCGCTATCAGCATGCGATGGCCTACGACGAGCAGCGCGGAGTCACCCTGCTCTTCGGTGGTTGGCGCGAGATCTTCAATCAAGGTCAAAGAGTCGACGATGGTCCCTCGGCCGACACCTGGCAGTGGGATGGATCGAACTGGACTCCGCGATTCAGTCTTCCGGTACCACCGGCTCGCCATGCGCACGCCATGGTCTACGACTCGCGACGCGGGCGCGTGGTGATGTTCGGCGGTCAGGATGAACTACAGGGTGCCTTGTTCGGCGACACCTGGGAGTGGGATGGAAGTACCTGGATTCTTCGCTCCCCTACTCCGGCCCCAGCAGCGAGGTACAGCCACGCGATGGCGTACGACGCCAGCCGAGGGCGCGTCGTTCTGTTCGGCGGGCACTCAACCGGCACGAGCAACTTCTTCGGCGATACCTGGGAGTGGGACGGCACCAGCTGGCAGCAGCTGCATCCGCCGTCCTCGCCGAGCGCTCGGCATTGGCACGCAATGGCCTACGATGCGCAGCGATGTCGCGTGGTCCTGTTCGGAGGTGGCCCAGGAACACTGACGGACACCTGGGAGTGGGATGGCGTGAACTGGATGCTGCGAGTGAACGCGCCACTACCCTCGGCCCGGGCTGCGCTCTCGATGGCCTACGACACCGAACGCCAGCGAATCGTCCTGTTCGGCGGGCTTCAGACTGGTACCAGCAGTCAGCGCGACGACACCTGGGAGTGGGACGGTGTGGCCTGGGTAGACGTCAGCTCTGCCCCTTCGCCGACTGGCGGCAACTCACGAGCGATGGCGTTCGACTCTCGGCGCGGACGGATGGTGCTCTTCGGCGGCTACGCCAATAGCTCGCCGTACTTCGCGGACACATGGGAGCGTCGATCCGCATTCCCCGCCTCGATCCGCAGCATCGGATCCGGCTGCGGTACGACGGCGCTGGCCTGCGCTCCGGGAGCCGGCTCGCTCCCGGTTCTCGGCACGGTGCAGTACCTGGTGGTCCACCACGTCCCCGACCGGTCCGCCTTCATGACCTTCGGGTTGTCCGACGCCGCGCTCGGTCCATTCGCACTGCCTCTTCCGCTCGACGGCTTCGGCCTCACCGGCTGCTCGCTCTACCACGACCTGCGCGTGCCCTTCGAGCCCTGTACTCCTCCTGCGGGAGGAACGGCCCAGTACGCCTTGTTCATTCCGAACGACCCCACGCTCATCAGACTCAGTCTCTTCTCTCAGGCATGGGCCCCGGATCCCAACGCGAACGCCGCAGGGCTGATCTTCAGCAATGCCCTGGAGCTGGTTCTGGGCAGATAGCGTCAGGCCCTCAAAGACCGACGCAACGTTGCCGCGAGTACAGAGCGCCGGATCGCGATCCGGCGCTCTGCAATGTTCTTCGGCGTCGAGCGCGCGCCAGCGCGCACTCGACGTGAGAGCCCTCAGCCCCCGATCAAACCCTGTAGCTTCCCGAGCAACGGCTGCAGCGCGTTCATCACGTCGAGGTTCGAGCCAAGGCGGGTCTGCAGACCCTGGATCGCCTCGGTGATCTTGGAGACGTCCGGGAGCTGGCCGGCGAGAGCACCCTTCAGAGCGCCGAGCTTCTCGAGAATGGGATCGATCGCGCCTTTCGCCTTCTCGGCGCTAGCCATGTCCTTCACTTGATCGAGCTGCGTGGCGATGGCGCCCATCGCGGACTTGCCGAGCTCCTGCATCTTCTCGGGAGACATCGAAGAGAGCTGGGAGACGTCGAGGTCCTTCATCTTGCCCAGGGCGTCTTGAGCCTGGGCGGCGAGGTTCTTCGCGGAGTCGAGGAGGTTCTTCGAGGTGTTGCCGTTGCCGGCGTTGGACTCGCTGTCGCTGCAGGAGGCGAGGAACCCGAGGGCGGCGAAGCAGGAAGAGATAAGCAGGGCTTTCATGAGGCGGCAGGTTGGGGTTTGGGGACCAGGGGGAGCGGAGAGGATAGGCGCTGGTTGCGCGCGTGCGAAGGGCGTGCGTGCTCGAGTTCGTTGAACCCTCAGTCGCGCGGCGCATCGTTCGCGAAACGCTGGCGCGCGAGGACGGTCCCCTGCGCGTCGAGTTGCTCGAAGAGGCCGTTCTTGGTGCGCGGGTCGCGTGGCGCGCCGTCCAGCAGATCCTCGTCCAGCGTCACGCGACGGAAGGAGTCCAGGAGCGCCCCGTACTCGCCGTAGCGCTCCTCGTTCGCGAGCCAGCCGCTCGCGTCCAGGGTGAGCCAACTGCCGCTGCGCTGGCCATCGGAGTAGCGGCCCACGAGCTCGAGCGAGCCGTCGGCGCGGAAGAAGGCCCACTCGCCAGTGCGCAGGTCATCGTCGTAGGAACCCTCGGCGCACTTCGTTCCTTGCGGCGAGGTGTAGGTCCAGATGCCGGTGCGCTGGCCGTCGGCGGCGTAGGCGCCGACGACGGCGGTGGTGCCGTTCGCGTAGGTGAAGATCCACTCGTCTCGTGGGTCGCCGTCGGAATCGACGGGGCCCGTTCCGCGAAGTCCTTCGGTTCCGCTGGCGACCTCTTCATCGTAGAGGAAGCCCGTCCACGCACCGCTCGCTTCGTCTGCGTCGAACTGTCCGCGCAGCAGGACGCGCCCCCGAGCATCGAAGAGCTGTGCTGCGCCCTGCCGTCGATTGCCACGGAGCTCGATCTCGAGGCGCCACGTCGGCTCGGTGCTGATCAGCCCGTAATCGAAGCGCGTCCAAGTACCGTGGCGCTGGTCCTCGAGATACGGTCCGCGCTCGACCTCGCGCTGCAGCCCGTCGTACTCGATCGCTAAGCCGTTCTTCTTGCCGCGCACGTAGTGTTCGAGGCCAACGAGCTCGCCGACCTCGGAGAAGCGACGCACTTCGCCTTCGAGCTTGTCAGCGCGGAAGTGACCGAGGAGCTGCGTCGCGCCGTTCGGGTGCAACCGTCGGAATGGCCCTTCCTGCACGCCGTGCTCGTACCAGGTCTCGACCGCAGGCCAGCCTTCCGAGCTGTAAAAGGCCTGGTAGCCATGAAGCTCGCCGTCCACGAAGCGCAAGCTCTCGTAGCGACCGTTGCTGGTCTCCGACCAATAATCCTGCTCGCCCTGCCAGCCCGTTTCGCTGCGCAGCCCGCGCCGGATCAAGCGCCCGTCGGCGGCGTACACCGAAGCCTCGCCTTCGAACTGGCCCCCTCGAGTGCGGAAGTGCTCCTGCTCGTAGCCCTCCGGCGCCCAGACCACGGTGACCCCGTCGTCGTAGCCGCGGTAGTGGAAGTGCAGCGTGCCATCTTCGCGCCACCCGTAGCGATGGCCGGCGACGCGCGTGCCGTCGACGTAGGAGATCTGCTTCACGCGTCCGCGCGCGGAGCGTTCGCTCGTACGGTGGTTCTCCCACTGCGGACCGCGGGGGATGCTGCGCACGTAGGTCACGAGGGCCACGATGCCGGGCTCGTCTCCGGAAGGAAGCTCGCCGCGCTCGAGCCGCGCCTCCCAGCTCTCGTCGTAGGTCGCGACGCCGAGCCCGTGCGCGAGACGCCGCGTCGTGCCGTCCTCGGTGACGGTCTCGTAGCGCGCGTAGAGCGCGGCCCCCGTGCCCTCGAAGTTCGTCGCGAAGCGATGCACGGGCCCCGTCGCCGGAACGTTGCCCGCCGCGCTCCAATCCGCCTGCAGCGCGCGCCACGCTTCCTCCGGCGTCACGCGCGGATGCGGCGTCTCCAACACCGGTCGCTCCGGCGCCGTCTCCGGCCAGGTCGGCGGCTCGGGATAGCTCCGCTCCACGACCTCGCCCGCGCGATCCTCGTGCACGATCCCGCTCGGCGCGAGCGCCCACGGCAGCGCCTCGTCCGGCGTCTCGCTCCCCGGCTCCGACGACGAGGAGCAAGCCGCGAATGCGAACGCCGAGATGGCGAGGGCCAGGCGCGCGAGGTAGAGCATGGCGATCAGCCTGCCAAACGACGCGGGCGACATCCATACGCCACCGGCGCGCGAGCATGAGCGAGCTCATTCCCGGCCTCTACGAGACCCTGATCACGCGCGAGCTGACGGTGCGCTTGCGCGCGCTGCCCTCGCGGCTTGGGGCGCAGCGTGCAGCTCTGGAGTCCGCCGAGCTTCCAGGGCGTCTAGCACGGCACTTCGCCGAGGTCTTGGAGCGGGTACTGAAGGACTGCGACGAGAGCCGTGCGCGCGAGGTGTTGGAGGAACTGCTGCGGACGCTCGCCCGTGGGACAGCGCACGCGAGCGAGATGGAAGACGCCGCGTTGATCGAAGGCGAAGAGACCCTCCTGCGCGCCATCGGGGAGTTTCTCCCGAGCGGCGCGCTCTCGCTGCCGCCCTCTCCCCTGCTCCCGCTGGTCGACACCGCGCTGCTCACGCCGACGCGCGGCGAGCCCGCGGTCGGCCATCAGATCGAGAGCGAAGCGCGCTCCGCCGATCGCATCGACGTGCTGATGGCCTTCGTGCGCTGGAGCGGCATCGTGCCGCTCCGCGAAGCGCTGCGCCGCCACATCGAACGCGGGAGAGCGCTGCGCCTCCTCACGACGACCTACACCGGCACGACGGAGCTCCGCGCGCTCGAGGCGCTGCGCGAGCTCGGCGCGGAGGTGAAGGTCTCCTACGACACCTCGAAGACGCGACTCCACGCGAAAGCGTGGCTGTTCCATCGCGCGAGCGGGTTCTCCACGGCGTACATCGGTTCGTCGAACCTGACGCATTCCGCGCAGCTCACCGGCCTCGAGTGGAACCTCCGCGTCTCCGGCGTGCAGAACCCGTCCGTGCTCGCGAAGTTCGAGGCCGTGTTCGAGACCTATTGGAACTGCGGCGATTTCCTGCCCTTCGACGCAGAGGAGTTCCGCGAGCGGACGGAGCTAGCGCGCGCGAGCTCGGCTCTGTCACCCCTCTTGCCCTTCGAGCTCCGCCTCGAGCCCTTCCAGGAGCGCCTGCTGGAGCAGATCGAGTTCGCGCGCGAGCAGAGCCGCCACGCGAACCTGCTCGTCGCCGCGACCGGCACGGGCAAGACGGTGATGGCCGCGATCGACTATCGCCGCTGGCGGAAGCAGCGCTTCGACGTGCACGCGCAGGACGGCGGCCCACGCAGCGCGCGCCTGCTCTTCGTCGCGCATCGCAAGGAGATCCTGGAGCAGAGCCGCGCCACCTTCCGCGCGGCGCTGCGCGAGCCGAGCTTCGGCGAGCTCTGGGTCGATGGCCAGGTGCCGCGCGGCTTCGCGCACGTCTTCGCGTCGATCCAGACGCTGCGCCGCGAGGTGATCGCCGGGCTCGATCCCCAGCACTTCGACTACGTGGTGATCGACGAGTTCCATCACGCGGCGGCGCCCAGCTATGCCGCGCTCCTCGAGCATCTACGCCCGGCCGAGCTGCTCGGGCTCACCGCGACGCCCGAGCGCAGCGACGGGCTCTCGGTGCTGCGCTGGTTCGGCGAGCGGATCGCCGCGGAGCTCCGGCTCTTCGAAGCGATCGAGCAGGGCTATCTCACGCCGTTCGCGTACTACGGGATCTCCGACGGCACGGATCTGCGGCGCGTGCCGTGGAAGCGCGGCCAGGGCTACGCGCCCGAGGAGCTGACCAAGGTCTACACCGCGCACGACGCGTGGGCGCAGCTCGTCGTGAATCAAGTGCTGGAGCACATCGGCGAGCCGCAGCGCATGCGCGCGCTCGGCTTCTGCGCAAGCGTCGCGCACGCGCAGCACATGGCGGCGTTCTTCGCGAAGCAAGGACTGCGAGCGCGCGCGATCTCGGGCCAGACGCCCGATGCCGAGCGCCGCTCCGCGCTGGAAGAGCTCGCGCGCGGCGAGCTCCGGGTCCTCTTCTCCGTCGATCTCTTCAACGAAGGTCTCGACGCACCCGACGTCGACGCGCTGCTCTTCCTCCGACCCACCGAGAGCCCGACCCTCTTCCTCCAGCAGCTCGGGCGCGGCCTGCGGCGCGCCGATCAGAAGTCGCTCTGCACGGTGCTCGACTTCGTCGGACGCCAGCACGAGGAGTTCCGCTTCGATCGCAAGTACCGCTCCTTGCTCGGCGGGTCGCGGCGCGAGCTCGAGGAGCAGGTGCAGCGCGGGTTCCCGCTGCTGCCGGCGGGCTGCACGCTGCAGCTCGACGCCGACGCGAGCGCGCAGGTGCTCGCGAGCCTGAAGCGCGCGCTGCCTTCGAAGTCCGCGACGCTGGAACGCGAGCTCCGCGCTCTCGCCGCCACGGGAGAACGACCGACGCTGCAGCGCTTCCTCCGCGAGACGGGCCTCGAGCTGGAGGAGCTCTACGCCGGCGGACAGCGGAGCTGGACGAGCCTCCTCCGCGCGGTAGGGCTCTGCCCGGACGCCGTCCCTGAGCACGCCGAGTCCGAGCGCACGCTGCTGCGCGCCTGTGCGCGCTGGCTGCACGTCGACGACGCGCTGCGCCTCGAGGCCGCGCGGCGCTTCCTCGGGCTCGCGCGACCGCCGCGCGTCGACGAGCTCGCGCCCTTCGAGCGCCGGCTCTTCCGCATGCTGGTCAGCGCGATCGTCGCCGAAGCCGTGCCGAAGGGGACGAGCCTCGAGGACGGTGCCGCGCTGCTGTGGCAGCACGAGCGGGTGCGCGCCGAGCTCTGGGAGCTGCTGCCGTGCCTCGAGGCGCGACGCATACGCTGCAACCACGAGCTGCGCACGCATCCCGAGGTTCCGCTCCGCATCCATGCGCGCTATACGCGCTCCGAGTTGACCGCGGCTTTTGGCCTTGGCGACGGTGCGCGCAGCGAAGGCTGGCAGCCAGGCGTACTGTGGGTTCCCCAGGCAGCAGCGGACCTCTTCACCTTCACGCTCGACAAGACGAAGGGAAACTTCTCCCCCACCACGCGCTACCGCGACTACGCGATCAGCCGCGAGTTCATCCACTGGGAGAGCCAAGCCGTCACGCGCGCCGATGGCGACACCGGCCGGCGCTATCGCGAGCACGCGCAGCGCGGCAGCTCGATCCTCCTCTTCGCGCGGCGCGACACGACCGAGCGCGCCTTCACCTTCCTCGGGCCTGCCGACTACGTGTCCTCGGAGAGCGAGCGCCCGATCCGCTTCGTGTGGAAGCTCCGCGTGCCGCTGCCGGCCGAGCTCTTCTCGGTTTACGCCGCGGCGGTCGCCTGAGCGCGCGCGCTCAGCGTTCGCCCTGCCAGCGCATCTCGACGCGCGTCCCGCTCGTGCGCAGCTCGAGCGCAGTGGCCGCGCTCGCGATCCAACCTTCGACATCCCAAGGCACCGCGCGCG
Source organism: Planctomycetota bacterium (assembly GCA_016719295.1). Classification (GTDB taxonomy): domain Bacteria; phylum Planctomycetota; class UBA1135; order UBA1135; family JADKAF01; genus JADKAF01. Next base: position 712,417 of record JADKAF010000001.1, on the reverse strand, counting down.
GAGCGTCGCCCTCGAGCGCATGAACTTCGACCGCCTTCGAATCGCGATCCACCACCCAGAGCTCCCGCACGCCGATCTCCGCGTAGAACGGGAGCTTCTCGTAGGTCTCGTCGCCGGGGCTCCGGATCTCGATCGCGACATCGGGACCTCCTTCGATGTACTGCTTGCGATCGCGACTGCATCGTTCGGGCATCAGCAGCACGATATCGGGGATGCGGTAGTCGTTGGGCCAACGACCCGGCCGCGCGACATTCATCTGGTGCAGCACGCGCCCACCGGTCCTTGGCAGCCAAAGCCTGCGAAGCTCGAATTCGATCTGCCCTTCGAGCTCCTGGTGGTCGCTGTTCGGACACGGGACCATGTGCAGCACCCCATCCCACATCTCGTCCCACCGATCCGCGCCGATCTTGCGGCGTTGAACCAGGAGCTCCTGCGGGACCTCGTACATGACGGCGCGCATCGGCTTCTCCTCGGAGGCAGCGGGTTCGTCGGGGAGGGACATGGTGGGCAGGGAAACGAGCACGGGATTCCGTCCACGCTGCCCGATCCTAAGCGATCGCAGCGTTCCTGCGTCGAAGGCCGCAACGCCCTCGCCCTAGTCGCCGCCGAAGGTCGCGCGCAGCCCGCGCACGAGCTCGGCCTGCTCGTCGGCCGTGAGCCGCGCCTCAGGATGCGTCGGCAGGTAGAACCACGGCGGCATCTCGCCTTCGAGGACCGCTTCGGCGGACTCGTGCGCTTCCTTCTGCGATTGGTCGAAGCGCGAGAAGTTGAGCGCGGCGCGCCCTTCGTCGACGTCGCGCTGCACGAGCCACGAGACCGGGGCGACGTTGCTGTACCAGGGCCAGCGCGTCTCGTTGCTGTGGCAATCGAAGCAGGCCCGCACGGCGAGCTCCCGCGTGCGCGGGCTGTCCCAGCGCGGCTCGCGGACGACGGGCGGGTTGGTGTGAGCGCGGCCGTAGGGCACGAGCTGGGCGAAGGCGAGCAGGCCGAGCATGGCGCCGGCGCCGTAGAGGAACAGCTTCTTCAGCTTCATGGCGAAACACCTCCGTCGGCGCCCATCTGCACGCCGCGTGCCGCGCCGCAGGTTGCTGGGCGCTCGGGCCGTCGCGCCCGGCGTCACGGGTGCTTCCTGCTCGCGGGTCTGCACTTCCTACACGCCATCGAAGTGCCGCGCGCCGGCGCTATACTCCGCGCCATGCACGACCTCGCAGGCCCCACACGCACCGCGCGCCGCGCGGCGCGCGCTTCGTTCGTCGTCCTCGCGGCGTTGGCTCTCCCGAGCGGAGCCCGCCTCTGCGCTCAGGTGCCCGGTGTCGGCTTGCCCGAGGGCTTCACGGCGACGGTGTTCGTCGAGGCGCCCGCGATCTACAGCCCGACCGCCGTCGCCGCGAGCCCGGGCGGCGTGGTCTACGTCGGCGAGTGCCCCTACAACAGCGGGGGCCTCCGCGAGGAGCCGCGCGGCACGGTGCGCGCGTGCTTCGACGACGACGGCGACGGCCGAGCCGACCGCGTGACGCTCTTCGCCCGCGATCTCTACTCGCCGCAGGGGATGTGCTTCGCGCACGGCGTGCTCTACGTGACGCACGCGCCGTACCTCAGCGCGTTCCGCGACGCGGACGGCGACGGCGTTGCCGACGAGAGGATCGACCTCGTGCGCGGCTACGGTCCGCGGCCGGAAGGGCTCGTGCACCATATCCCGAGCGGGGTGCGGCTCGGTGTCGACGGCTGGCTCTACTCCAGCTTCGGCGACAAGGGGATCCGGCACGCGATCGGCCAGGACGGCCGCGAGATCCGCGACATCGACACCGGCGGCGTGATTCGCGTCAAGCCCGACGGCAGCGGCTTGGAGCTCGTGACGAGCGGGCAGCGGAACATCTACGACATCGCGATCTCGCCGCGCCTCGACGCCTTCACGCGCGACAACACGAACGACGGCGACGGCTGGGATACGCGCCTCTCGCACATTCAGCGGGGCGCCGACTACGGCTATCCGCGCCTCTTCAAGAACGACGCGGCTGAGGTGCATCCGCCGGTCGAGGTGCTCGGCGCGGGCGGGGCCACGGGCTCGCTCTGGGTCGCCGAGCCGTGGTTCCCGCCGGGCTTCGGCGACGCGCTCTACATGGCGTGCTGGACGCGCTCGGAGGTCTTCCGCCACGACTTGACCATCGCGGCCTCGAGCTTCGTGCAGGTCGAGCACTCCTTCCTGAAAGGCACGCGCCCCATCGACCTCGACGTCGACGGGCGCGGCGCGCTCTACGTCTCCGACTGGGTGCGCGGCGGCTGGGACGAGACGCCCGCGCCGGCCGGACGGATCCTCCGCATCACGCACGCGCTCGCGAAGGAGGCGCCGCCGATCTTGGCGCTGGAGAAGCTGAGCGAGCTCGCCGTCGGCGCGGAGCTGGAGAGCCCGAGCGCCGTGCGCCGCCTCGCCGCGCAGCGCGAGCTCGTTTCGCGCGGCAAGAAGAGCGCGCCGGTGCTGCGGAAGCTCGCGCGCGATGGCGCGCGACTCGAGACGCGGATCGCAGCACTCTTCGCGGTGCTGGAGCTCGAGGGCAGCGCCGCGGGCTCGTTCCTCCGCGAGCTGGTGCCGATCCCGGAGCTGCGCGCCTACGCGCTGCGCGCTCTCGCGGATCGTCCCGAGCTCGGGCTTCTGCCGGCGCCGCGCGAGCTCGCGCGCTTCCTCGCCGATCCCGATCCGCGCGTGCGCGTCGAGGCCGCGATCGCGCTCCGCTTCGGCCCCGCGGCGGACACGCCGCCGGCGCTCGTGGCCGCCGCCGCCGATGGCGATCCTCGTCTGGCGCACGCGGCGCAGCAGGCGCTGCGCGCGCGCGGCGCGAGCGAAACCTGCCTCGACGCCGTGCGCACGGACTCGCTCGCGCATGCCCTCGCGGCTCTGCGCGCACTCTCCGAGATGCGCAGCGCCGCGGTCGTGCAGGGGCTGACCGCTCTGCTGCCGCGCGCCGCGGAGCCCGAGCGACGGATCGGGATCGCGCGCGCGCTGGCGCAGCTCTATCGGCGCGACGCTGCGTGGGACGGATCTTGGTTCGGCACGCGACCCGATTCGCGCGGACCCCTGCTGCGGCCCGAGCCCTGGGAGCAGAGCTCGGCGATCGCCGCGGCGCTCGCCAAGCTCCTCGAAGACCGCGAGCCCGCCGTGGTGCTCGCGCTTCTCGCGGCCGCGGCGCGCGTGGAGCTCGTGCTGCCGAGCCGCGCCTTGGCTCCGCTCGCGCGCCGAGGCGGCGAGGTCGGCAGCGCGGCGTTCGCCGCGCTGCGCCGAGCCCCCGACGACGATGGCGCCGAGCTCCTGCTCGAGCAGGTGCTGCGCTCCAGCGAAAGCAAGGCGGAGCGCGTGACCTCAATCGCGGCACTGGCAAAGCTCCACGGCGAGAAGGGAACGCGGGCCGTGCTCGCGCTCGCGCGCGGCCTCGGCGAGGCCACCGGCAAGCTGGCCGAAGCCCTGGAGAACGCTCTGGCGGGCGTGGATTCCAGCGCACACGTGAGCGAGCTCCTCACGCTGGCGCGCGGCAGCTCCGAGAGCGTGCGCCGCGGCGCGCTGCGCGCGCTCCTCGCGAGCCGCAGCGACGAGACGCGCGAAGCGCGGGGCCGGATCTGGAACGACGCCCCTCTCCTCCCCTTCGTGGTCGAAGCCGCCGCTGCCGTGCCTGCGCGCGCGGAGGCGGCGCGCGTGCTGGACCTGCTCGATCACTCGCGCTTCGAAGTGCGCTTCGCAGCCGTGCGCGCGGTCGCCGTGCTCGGAGACCAAAGCGCCGCGCGTCCGCTGCTGCGCGCGCTCGCCGAGCGCGAGCTGCGCACGCCCGCGCTTCGCTCGCTCTGCGCGCTCGGCCCCTTCGGCGAGCCCGCCCTCGATCTCGAGATCGCGCGCGAGCTCGCGCTCGAGGTCGAAGCCACCCATGGCGCGGCCGATCCCGCCCACTTCGACTTCTTCCTCGCCGCGACGCGCCGCTTTCTCGAGCGCTTGCCGCAGGGCGAGGAACGCCAAGCGCTCGAGTCGCGCTTGCTCGCGCTCTCCGGCGTACTGCTCGAGTACGACGTCGCCGGCCCGATCCCCGATGCGCTGCGCGGCGCCGACGCTCTGCCGCCCGAGCTCAGCGCCGGAGAAGCGCCGCGGGAGTTCGCCCTCGGCGAGCAGAGCTTCGCCTGGGAGAAGATGCGCTCGCGCGAATCCAGCGGCGCGCTCCGCTTGCACGAGCGCTGGAAGGCCTGCGAGAACGCGACGGCCTACCTGCACACGACCTTCGCGAGCCGCAGCGCCGGCGCCGCGGAGCTGCGCGTCGGCAGCGACGACCAGGTCGCCGTGTGGCTGAACGGCGCGCTCGTGCATCGCAACGAGGAGAACCGCGGGCTCACCCCCGAGCAGGACCGCTTCCGGGTCGAGCTCGTGGAAGGCGAGAACCGCCTGCTCTTCCGCGTGCGGAACGGCGGCGGCGATTTCGCGCTCTCCGCGCGTCTCGTCGGAGCCACCACGCGCCTCGACAGCTTCACCGCCGAGGAGATCGCCGCGGCCCTGCCCGCGCGCGGCGTGGCGAGCGCCGAGGCGATCGCCTTGGGGCAGCGCCTCTTCGAGCGGAGCTGCGCGGTCTGCCACACGGTGAGCGCCGGCGAGCCGGCGCGCGGGCCTTACCTCGGCGAGGCCGCGAAGCGCTTCCCGCGCGAGCATCTGCTGGAGTCGATCCTGCAGCCGAACGCGAAGATCGCGCAGGGCTTCGCGACGCAGGTGATCGAGTACGTCGACGAGCGCGAGGAGCTTGAAGAGCAGATCGGCTTCCCGAGCGGCGAGTCGGCGACGCACGTCGAGCTCCGCGATGCGAGCGGCGCGGTGCATCGCCTGCCCCGCGGCGCGATCCGCGACCGCCGCGAGCTGCCGATCTCCGTCATGCCCCAAGGATTGGTGGGCGGCCTCACGCGCGAGCAGTTCGCAGCCTTGATCGCCTATCTCGAAGCGCTGCGCTGAGCGCGATTCCGATCGAGCCCCGTCCCCAGCCTCTTCACGAGCGTCCGCATGCCCCCCATCGCCTGGACCTTCCCTCTCGTCGGCGCGCTGATCGGCTACGTCACCAACTGGCTCGCCGTGCGCATGATCTTTCGACCGCGCCGACCGATCGGCATCTCCTTCCTGAGCTTCCAAGGCGTCCTGCCGCGCCGCAAGGACGCGTTCGCGCGCTCCATCGCGAGCGCGGTGGGCTCGCACCTCTTCACGAGCGAGGACCTCTCGAAGCTCGTGCGCGATCCCGAGGTGCATCGCGCGCTGGAGGCCGGCATCGAGCGTCGCATGGGGACCTTCGTCGACGGCATCAAGCAGAAGGTGCCGATGGCGGGGATGTTCCTGCAAGGCTCGATGCTCGAGCTCGCGCGCGAGAAGATCCTCGAGATGTCCGAGGGCCTGCTCGGCGAGATCGCCGGACATCTCGAGACCTCGGCCGATCTGCAGGGCTCGATCGAGAGGAAGATCCAGGGCTTCGACCTCGATCGCCTGGAGGCCATCGTGCTCGAGGTCGCCAAGCGCGAGATGCGCTTCATCGAGGTCGCGGGCGGAGTGCTCGGCGGCCTGGTCGGCGCCGCGCAGATGCTGCTCCTCCTGTGAGCGCGCTCCCGCCGCGGCTCCTCTGCTTCGACGTCGATGGGACCCTCGCCGATCGCTTCGTGCGACCGACGGTACCGAACGCCGCCGCGATCCTCCGCGAGCTCCGCGCGCGTTTCCGCGTGCGCCTCGTCTCGAACGCGACGAGCGAGAGCCATGCTCGCCTCTTCGAGCTGCTGCGAGGCTTGGACTTGATCGAGCAGCCGCGCGAGCTCGTGACGCCGGTGCGCACCGCGCAGCGCGTGCTCGAAGCGCGCGGCGAAGCCGCGGGGCTCTTGCTCTGCGAAGACTCCGCGCGCGGCGACTTCGCGTGGTTCCGCGAAGATCCGGAGGGGCCCGCCGTGGTGCTCGCCACCGAAGCGCACACGCTGCGCATCGCCGAGCTGCAGCCCGCGTTCCGCCGCTTGCAAGCAGGGGCGAAGCTCTACGCGCTGCAGAAGAATCGCTACTACGCGAGGAAGGGCGGTCTCGTCACCGACATCGGCCCCGTCGCCGCGTTCCTCGAGTACGCCTCGGGCCGTCGCGCCGAGAACCTGGGCAAGCCCTCGCCGCTGCTCTTCGAGAGCCTCGCCGCCGACGAAGGGCTCGCGCTCTCCGAGCTGGTGATGATCGGCGACGACGCGGAGTTCGACGCGAGCGGCGCGGTGGCACTCGGTCTCCGCGGCGTGCTCGTGCGCACGGGCAAGTACCGCGCAGGGGACGAGCAGCGCTTCGCGCCTCCGCCGACCGCCGTGCTCGACTCGGCGGCCGCGGTCCCGGGCTGGCTGGAGACGCTCTTCGCGCGCTGACGCGCGGCCGCGCGCTCACCCGCAAGGGCGCGTGCTCATTCCTCACCGGCCACGTGCGGCGATTCCGGGCTCTCCAGGTACCAGCGCACCCAGCGCTGCAGGCCCTCGGCGAGGCTCACCTGCGGCGCATAGCCGAAGGCCGCAGCCGCACGCGCGATGTTCGCCGCCGTGCGCGGGGACTCGGTGGGCTCGAGTCGGCCGAGCTCGATCGAAGCGCGGCACCCGAGCGCGAGCGCGAGCTCTTCGACCAGCACGCGGACGCGCACGGGCTCGGTGCGCCCGAGATTGAACACGCCGTAGCGCGGCGCCCCCTGCACCCAGCGCAGCGCGCCCTCGATGCCGTCGACGATGTCGTCGACGTAGGTGAAGTCGCGCGCGGTCTCCTCGCCGTGCAAGCGGATCGATCGCCCCGCGCGCAGCGCGCGCGTGAAGCTCGCGACCGCCATGTCGGGTCGGCCGCGCGGTCCGTAGACGGTGAAGAAGCGCAGCGCCGCGATGGCGAGGCCGTGCAAGTGGTAGTAGCTGTGCGCGAGGAGCTCGGCCGCGCGCTTCGTCGAAGCGTAGGGCGAGAGCGGTAGATCCGCCGCATCGCTCTCCTCGAAGGGCACGTGCGCGCTCGCGCCGTAGACGGACGAGGTCGAGGCGAGGAGCAGCGGGGTGCGCCCTTCTCGGCACGCTTCGAGCACGTGCAGGAGGCCGAGCTCGTTCACCTCGAGATAGGCCTGCGGATCGGCGAGGCTCGCGCGAACGCCGGCCTTCGCGGCGAGATGCACGACGACCTCGGGTTGCGCCCGCTCGAAGGCGGCGCGCACGTCCTCGACGCGCCGCACGTCGCCTTCCCGCAAGGCGAAGCTCGGATGCGCGAGCGCGCGCGAGAGGTTCCGCCGCTTCTGGCCCGCCGCATAGTAAGGGTCGAAGTTGTCGATCCCGACGACCTCGTGCCCACGCGCGAGCAGACGATCGACGGTGTGAGAGCCGATGAAGCCCGCGGCGCCGGTGACGAGTGCGCGCATGGCACGAACATAGCACGCGCGCGCCTCCGAGTTCGATGCTCCAGTGGCTCGCGGAAGCCGCGGCCTCCGGGCTAGGATGCGGCAACGGCCGGCGACGCGCACGGTGCGCGCCGCGGCTGCCCCATCGTTCTCGCCCTTCGCTCTCCGCAAGGCAGCGCCGCCGCATGAGCCCAGACCCCGCCCTCGATCGACGTGCGTTCCTCGTCTCCTCCGGCGCCGCCACGGCCGCGGCGTGGCTCGGCAGCTCGCCGCTTCGCGCGAGCGAAGTGCGCGGCAGCGACGAGCTCAAGATCGGCTTGATCGGCTGCGGCGGCCGCGGCACCGGCGCCGCGGCGAACTGCCTCGATGCCGCTCCGGGCCTGAAGCTCGTGGCGCTCGGCGACCTCTTTGCCGACCGCATGAGCCGCGCGCGACAGCAGCTCGCCGGGCGCGGCGAGCAGGTGCAGCTGCCCGACGAGCGCTGCTTCAGCGGCTTCGACGCCTACCAGAAGGTGATCGACGCGGGCGTCGATCTGGTGATCCTCGCCACGCCGCCGCACTTCCGGCCGATCCACCTCGAGGCCGCGGTCGCCGCCGGGAAGCACGTGTTCATGGAGAAGCCGGTGGCCACCGATCCCGCGGGCATCCGCCGCGTGCTCGCCGCCTCCGAGCTCGCGCAGAAGAAGGGCCTCGGCATCGTCGCCGGCACGCAGCGCCGCCACGAGTCGGGCTACCTCGAGCTCATGAAGCGGGTCCACGACGGCGCGATCGGCGAGCCGCTCGCCGCGCGTTGCTACTGGAACATGGGCGGGCTCTGGGTGCACGAGCGCCGGCCCGGCGAGAGCGACATGGAGTGGCAGTGCCGCAACTGGCTCTACTTCACGTGGCTCTCCGGCGACCACATCGTCGAGCAGCACATCCACAACATCGACGTCGTGATCTGGGCGATGAAGCGCCCGCCGGTCGCGTGCATGGGCATGGGCGGCCGTCAGGTGCGCACCGACGCGAAGTTCGGCAACATCTTCGATCACTTCGCCATCGACTACGACTTCGGCGACGGCGTGCACGCGCTCTCGATGTGCCGCCAGACCGACGGCGCGCACGGCATGGTGGAAGAGAGCGTGATCGGCACCGCCGGTGAGATCGCGACCACTTCCGGTCGCTATCAGATCCGCGCGGCGAAGGGCAAGTTCGAACGCTTGAAGGGCGGCAACGATCCCTACGTGCAGGAGCACACCGATCTCATCGCCAGCATCCGCGCCGGGAAGCCCCTGAACGAAGGCCGCATGGTCGCCGAGAGCACGCTCGCCGCGATCATGGGGCGCATGTCGGCGTACACCGGCCAGCGCATCAGCTGGGAGCAGGCCATGACCTCGGCGCTCGACCTGAGCCCCAAGAGCTACGAGCTCGGGCCGCTGCCGATGGACCCGGTCGCGACGCCGGGGATCACGAAGCTGATCTGATCGCCCGCTTCCTCGGATTCGTCGTGCGAGCTCCGCGGCGTCACGCGACGCGTCGGAGCTCGCCGCGCATCCGGCGCACGATGCGTGCGAGCAGCAGCAGGCCCACGCTGCCCAGGCCGATCGAGAGTCCCCACCAGAGCCCCGCGGGACCGAGGCCGCAGGAGAACGCGAGCGCGTAGCCCGCGGGCAGGCCGAGCCCCCAATAGCCGATCAGCGCGAGGAGCGCCGGTATCTTCGTGTCCCCGGTGCCGCGCAGCACGCCCGAGCCCACGACCTGCAGGCCATCGAAGATCTGGAACGCCGCCGCCACCGGCAGCAAGCTCGCCGCGACCGCGATGGTGCTCGGAGCTTCGGTGTAGCAGCGCGCGAGGAGCTCGGGCAGGAAGGCGAAGCTCGCCGCCGAGAGGCACATGACGCCCATGCCGCAGCACAAGCTCACCGCCGCCGCGCGGCGCGCTCCCTCGGGATCCTCGGCTCCGATCGCGCGCCCGACCCGCACCGCGGCCGCCGCCGCGATCCCGAGGGGCACCATGAACGAGAGGCTCGCGAGGTTCAGCGCAATCGAATGGCCCGCGAGAGCCGCGCTGCCGAGCGGCCCCATCAACATCCCCACCACGCTGAAGATCCACACCTCGGCGGAGACGTGCGCCATGATCGGCACACCGACGCGGATCCAGAGTCGCAGCGATCCTCGCCACGCGCCGCGCGGTGCTCTCGGCGCCGCGAGATAGCGCCGGAGCAGAGGCTGCGCGGCCCACCACGTCATCCCCGCCATCACCCAGCGCGAGAACGAAGTGGCCCACGCGGCGCCTTCGACGCCGAGAGCCGGTGCGCCGAGCGCGCCGAAGATGAGGACCCAGTTGGCGACGAGGTTGACCAGGTTCCCCGCGAGCATCGCGAGGACGATGGGGCGCATCGCCCCGAGCGCCGTCAGCGTCTGGCGCAGGGCGAGAAAGAGAAAGAAGCCGCCGTTCCCCGGCACGAGTCGTAGCACGTAGGCCGTCGCGGCCTCCGCCACCTCGGGCGGCTGCTTCGTCACCTCGAACGCCCAGCGAGCGCCGAGCAGCGGCAGCGAGAGCACCACCGTCAGGAGGAGCGCGACCGCCAAGCCTTCGCGCAGGTGCCGAGCCAGAGCGCGCTCGTCGCGCGCCCCATACGCCTGAGCGACGAGCGGATCGAGCGCCATGAGGAGGCCGGAGCCCATCCATAGCATCGCCATGGAGTAGACGTGCCCCAGTGCTCCGGCAGCTTGCGCCGTTTCCGATACGCGGCCGAGCATCGCCGTGTCGACCACCGACGTCAGCATGAGGCCGAGCTGCACGAACACGACGGGACCCGCGAGCCCGCCCAGAGCGCGCAGCTCCGCCTTCCAGCCACCGCCCGCACCTGGCGTATCCTTCTGCCGGCTCGACACTTCTTTCCGCGACTCCTAGGATCCAGAACGCGCGGAGCTACGTCAGCGCAGTTCCGCTGCATACCCGAGTCCCTCCCCTTCACGCGAGCAACGCATGCGATTCCTCTCGCTCCTCGGTACGGTCGCCGCGCTCTTGGCGCTGACGGCCCCGCTCTCCGCGCAGTCGAACCTGCGCCCCGGCACCGACGTGTCCCTCGGCATCCTTGGCCCGATCGACGAAGTTGGCCGCAGCGGGACCTATCCCAACGGCACGCAAGCCGTCGCGATGGAGACCACCTCGTGCAACCTCGGCAGCGTCAACGTGCCCTGGGCCGCGGCGATGGGTGAAGATCATCCGTTGATCGCCTTCCTCGTCGCGCGCGAGACGAACGGTCGCCTGATCCAGATCTCCGACCGCAGCTACCTGAAGCACGGCTTCTACGCGCTCTCGGATTCGCAGTGCACGCCGTGCCGGAATCCCAGCAACGGCAGCTTCCTCGGCGTCGGTTGCTCGGACACCTACGCGATCGGGAACAACTCCGACAACTACTGGCTCGGCCCGCCCGCGGAGATCGATCCCTGGCTCGGCACCTGGACGGCGCGCTGCTCGTTCTTCGACCTCGGCACCAGCGGGGTCACCTGCGACGGCAATCGCAGCTTCACCCAGACCCAGGCTCGCGGTCTCGGCCCCGTCGGCAATCGCGTTCGCCTCCAGGACTCCGACCTCAGCGTCGCCGGCTCGACCTTCTGGTATCAGGGCATGTACGTGATCCGCGGCGAGCCCGAGGCCGTGCGCACGAACAACCTGACCTCGCGCGGCATGACCGCGACGTGGACCGGCGCGAGCTGGAACGTGAGCACGAACTCCGTGCCGCAGCTCTTCGGCTCGGTGCTGCAGCGCTGGTCGGGCGCGACGATGAGCTCGGCCGCGAACGGCGCCGCCGACGGCCGCGTGTATCTCGCACACCGCGTGACGCGCAACACCGGCGGCTTCCACTACGAATACGCCCTGCACAACCGCGACAACGCGGGCGCGATCAGCTCCTTCACCCTGCCGATCTGCCCAGGCACCTCGATCCGGAACTTCGGGTTCCACGACGTGGACCAGAGCGCCGCGAACGAGTGGACGATGTCCGTTCAGGGCGCGCAGGTGGTGTTCACCGCTCCGGCCGGCAACGCGCTGGAGTGGAACACGATCTTCAACTTCTGGTTCGACAGCGATGCGGCCCCGGTCAGCTCCAGCTCGATCCTGCTCGGCCAGGCGCGCTTGAACGCTGGCGCGCAGCCCGCGTTCGCGATCGACGGCGTCGCTCCGCTGGGGCGCTTCAACGTGTACCTCGGCGCCGGCTGCGGCGCGCCGAACGCGCCGGTGATGACGCCGGGCGGATTGGTGCCGCGCGCGATCCCGGGCAACCAGGGCTTCGGCTTCGACGTCTCGCTCGCCGGCTCCGGCTCGACCGTCGTGCTGCTCGGCTCGATCTACTCCGGAACGACGAATCTGGCACCCGGTTGCGATCTCTACATGAGCCTGCTCCCGGGTCAGGACTACATCACTTTCCTCTCGGCCACCATGGGACCGCTGGGCACGGGCTTCCTCGCGCTGCCCGTTCCTCTCCTGCCGGCTCTCGAAGGCCTGGCGATCGACTTCCAAGCGGTGGAAGTGCAGCCCGGCTCGGGCGCGCTCTTCGGCGCGTACGACCTGAGCAATGGCTGGCGCGTGCGCTTCGGTGCGGGGATCACGACCTGCCCGTGACCCGCGCGCGTCCATCCTGACGCTCGAACGCGAGCGCGCCCCGCGGAGCTGCCGCGGGGCGCGCTCGCGCCGTTCCCGGAGCACTCAGTTCACGAAGCGGCCGCTCTTCAGGAATCGCAGCACGCCCGCGATCACGCGATCGTCGGTGCAGAGCGCCGTGTGCCCGAGCGGCAGAACGAGCCGCGCGGTCTCGCCTTCGATCTCGGTCTCGCGCAGAGCGACCCGACCGTCGTCATCGCCGGGGATGATGCGCGAGCGTCCCCAGGGCGTGCCGGTGGCTCCGACGATGGAGCCGAGCTGGCAGTTCATGCGCGCTGGCAGAGTGCGCACGAATTCCGCGCCTGGTCGGAGATCGAGGCTCGCGCGCGTGCCGAGTGCTAGGCGATAGAGCCAGGCCTGGTGCAGCGCTTCGGCCATCACCGCGCCGCGCGCTGCGGCGAGCCGAGGCAGACGACGCTGGCGAAGCGGAGCATCGGTTGATCGGCCTCGATGCGGCGGAGGACGAGCCCCCCCATGCTGTGCCCTACGGCATGAACGTAGCGCGGCCAGAGGTCTAGGTTCCGCAGTCGCTTCACGACGCTGGCGCCGATGCGTGCGGCGGCCTCGGCGGCGCTCTCCGTGCGCGAGTCGTAGCCTTCGTTCCAGACCTCGTAGCCCTGGGCGAGCAACGCGCGCTCGAGGCGCGCCATCGAGTGTGAGCCGCGGGCGAGGCCGTGCAGCAAGATCACGAGCGATTGGGGCTCCGCACGGTGCGTAGCCTCCAGCAGCTCCCCCGAGATCGGGTAGGCGGAGAGCACGAGGTCGACCGGCGTGGAGAGCTGCATCACGCCGCCGGTGTAGGCCCCGAGCCAGCCGAGCGCCGCGGCGCCCAGCGCGAGCAGGCTCTTGCGAACGAGGCGCCGGCGGCGCGGCGATGAGGAGGGAGTGCTCATCGAGCGGGGTCGAGGTTCACCAGGGCCGCGGATGGTCGGGGGATCGGCGCTCGAAGACCAGCGCAGCTCTCCAGAATCTTGCAAGAGAGCTAGCGCACTGATATCACCATGATGTCTGAGGAGGTTCCCATGTCACGCCCCAAGACCCAAGAAGTCCCGTTCGCTCCGCTCTCGGGCTGGCCGATCGTCGTGCTCTGCCTCGCGCTCGCCGCCGGAGCCATCGTCTGCTTCACGCAGGTGAAGGCGCAGCCGCTCTGGCTGGTGCCGGCACTCAGCTCGCTCTTGCTGCTCCTGTCCCTGATCTCGGGCTTCTTCATCGTGAACCCGAACGAAGCGCGCCTGCTCGTGCTCTTCGGCAGCTACCGCGGCTCCGTGCTGCGGAACGGGTTCTTCTGGACGAACCCGTTCACCGTGAAGCGCATGATCAGCTTGCGCGCGCGCAACTTCGACGGGCAGAAGCTGAAGGTGAACGACCTGTCCGGCAACCCGATCGAGATCGCCGCCGTCGTCGTCTGGCGCGTCACCAACACGGCGCAGGCGCTGCTCGATGTCGATGACTACGCCGACTACGTGCACATCCAGAGCGAGTCGGCGGTGCGTCAGCTCGCGAGCTCGCATCCCTACGACCACGCCGGCGAGGACGGCATCTCGCTGCGCACCGGTCGCGACGAAGTCGCGCGCGAGCTGAAGGCCCAGCTCGACGAGCGCCTCTCGCTCGCGGGCGTCGATGTGCTCGAGGCGCGCCTCTCGCACCTCGCGTACGCACCCGAGATCGCTGGAGCCATGCTGCGCCGTCAGCAGGCCGATGCGGTGATCTCCGCGCGGAAGAAGATCGTCGAGGGCGCCGTGGGCATGGTCGAGGATGCGCTGCATCTCCTCGAGAAGGGCAAGGTCCTGCAGCTCGACGAGGAGCGCAAGGCGCAGATGGTGAGCAACCTCCTCGTCGTGCTCTGCTCCGACAGCGAAGTGACGCCCGTCGTGAACACGGGCTCGCTGTACTCCTAGCACCGTGGCCGAGCGCAAGCCCTTCCTCCTGCGCCTCCCGCCCGAGCTCTACGACGAGCTGCAGCGCTGGGCGGCGCAGGATCTCCGCAGCCTGAACGCGCAGATCGAGTTCTTGCTGCGCGACGCGCTGCGGCGCCGCGGGCGGCGCGAGCCGCCCGCGCGCGACGAAGAACGACGCGCGGAGTCGTAGCACCCTGCGCTCGTACCCAGCAGAGCCGGCGCTCGCATGGCTTCGACAGCCCTGTCGAGCGCCGTTTCAACCGATCGCGCTACGGCGCCGTCAGGCGCCGTGCCAGCATACATCCGTGAAGCTGCTTCGCAGCTTCACGGCCGTATGTGATCGGCGAGATAGAGCTCCTCGCCGATCTTCGCGAGGATGCCGAGCTGCGCTTCGAGATCGTCGAGGCCCTTCTCTTCGTCGACGAGGATTGCGGCGAGCAGCTCGCGCGTGCCGTTGTCGCCCTTCGCGGTGCAGAGCGCGATGCCGCGGTTCAAGCGCGCGATGGCCTCGACCTCGAGCGCGAGGTCGGCCTTCTGGATCTCGGTGACGTTCTCCCCGACGCGCACCGGGAAGAGCCGCTGCATGTTCGGCACGCCTTCCAAGAAGAGGATGCGATCCATCACGCGATCGGCGTGGCGCATCTCTTCGATCGACTCCTCGCGCTTCTGCGCGGCCAGCTTCTGGTAGCCCCAGCTCTGGAACATCTTGGAGTGCACGAAGTACTGATTGATCGCCGTGAGCTCCGAGGTCAGGACCTCGTTCAGGATCGCCACGATCTCGGTATCGCCTTTCATCCGGGCTCCTCGCAGTTGGAGAACGCGCGCGCTGATCGAGGCTACACGCGCGCCGCTTATGGAGCCGAAGCGGAGCGAACGCAAGGAGCCGCGCACGGGACCAGCGCATGGGAGCTCGCCCCCGCGGCATCGTCGCTGCGGAGCTCGACGCGCCCGCCACTCGTGCCGGCGCTCGCGAGCACGCCTTCTTCGCGGAGCAGCTCGCGCAGCGCGGGGCGACAGCCGCCGCAGCAGGCGCCCGCTCCCGTCGCCTCGCCGAGGCGGTCCAGATCGCGCGCGCCCTCGCGCACGAGGGAGCGGAGGTCGCGGTCGGAGGTTCCGGTGCAGCAACAGAGGATCATGAGGTTACCGCGAGAAAGATATTGCGAACGCCTCGCATCTTCGAGATCCCGTCCACAATTTCCTACGCGTCCCCCCTCGCGCGCGTGGTTCGGACCCCGCGCCTACCTAGAATCCCGCCTCACCTCAGCCGCCCCCCTGGAGGCCGCGTGCTCCTGTTCCCTCGTCCCCTCGGCGCGGCTCTGCTCGTGCTCTTCGCTCCGCTCGCGTCGGCGCAGGAGCGTCCGATCGCCTGGCTCGGCGCCCACCTGATCCCGGTCTCGACGCCCGAGATCCCGGATGGCGCGATCGTGTTCCACCGCGGGAGGATCGCGGCGCTCGGCGCGCGCGGCGCGGTCGCGATCCCGGCCGACGCCGAAGTGCGCGAGCTCGGGGGCCGCGTCGTGATGCCGGGCCTCGTCTGCACGCACTCGCACATCGGCGGCGCCGCGGGCGCCGACGAGAGCTCGCCCATCCAGCCCGACGTGCGCGTCGCCGACGCGATCGACGTGCGGAGCTCCGGGTTCCCGAAAGCGCGCGCGGGCGGGCTCACGCTGGTCAACGTGATGCCGGGCTCGGGACATCTGCTGAGCGGGCAGACGATCTACTTGAAGCTGCGCCGCGGCCGCACGCTGGAAGAGCTGCTCGTGCGCGACGAGAACGGCCGCGCGATGGGCGGCATCAAGATGGCGAACGGGACGAACTCGCGCGGGGCTCCCCCGTTCCCGGGCACGCGCGCGAAGTCCGCGGCGCTGGTGCGCGAAGAGTTCGTGCGCGCGCAGGAGTACCGCGCGAAGCTCGACGCCGCGGCCGCCGGCAACGGCGAAGCTCCCGCGCGCGACCTGCGGCTCGAAGCGCTCGTCGAAGTGCTGCGCGGCCAGCGCGTCGTGCATCACCACACGCATCGTCACGACGACATCTTGACCGTGCTGCGCCTCGCCCAGGAGTTCGGCTTCCGCGTGGTGCTGCACCACGTGAGCGACGGCGCGCTGGCCGCGCGCGAGATCGCCGCGGCGAAAGCCCCGTGCTCGCTGATCGTGATCGACTCTCCCGGCGGCAAGCAGGAAGCGCTCGGCATGCGGCTCGATACGGGAGCCGTGCTGGAGCAGCACGGAGTGCTGGTCGCGTTCCACACCGATGACGGGATCACGGACTCGCGCTGGTTCCTGCGCTCCGCGGCGCTCGGTGCGCGCGGCGGCATGACCCGCGCCGGAGCCTTGAAGAGCGCGACCCTCGCCGGCGCGGAGATGCTCGATCTCGGCGCGCGCACGGGCAGCTTGGAGATCGGCAAGGACGCCGACTTCTGCGTGCTCTCGGGCGATCCGCTCAGCGTCTATTCGCGCGTGCTCGAGACCTGGGTCGAAGGGCAGAAGGTCTTCGATCTCGCCGATCCCGAGGATCGGCTCTACGCCGTCGGAGGTCCCGGCGCCTCGCAAGGCGAGACCTACGTCTCTTGCTGCGAGGGGGTGTCGCGATGAGCCACGCCACTCCTCTGCGGGCCCTGCTCGGCCACGCGACGCGCACCGCGGCGCTGCTCGCCGTGCTCGCCCTGCCACTCGAAGCGCAAGAGCTCTTCGTGCGCGCGCGTCTGCTCCACACCCTGGCCGGTCCCAAGGTCGCCGACGGCATCGTGCATGTGCGCGACGGGAAGATCGCGAAGGTCGGCCATCGCTCGCAGATCGCGATCCCGAGCGGCGCGCGCGTGCTCGACGCCGCGGAGGTCACTCCGGGCCTGATCGACGCGCACAGCGTGGTCGGCCTCGCGGGCTGGCTCAACGTCCCGCACGACCAAGACCAGGTCGAGCGCAGCACGCCCATGCAGCCCGAGCTCCGCGCGATCGACGCGTTCCACTCGCGCGAGCCTCTGGTCGGCTGGGTGCGCTCGCTCGGCGTCACCACGCTGCACACGGGTCACGCGCCGCTCGCGCTGCTCTCCGGTCAGACGATGATCGTGAAGACGCGCGGGCGCACGGCCGAGGAGGATTCACTGCGCGAGCTCGCGATGATCGCGGGTTGCCTCGGCGACGATGCGCGCGGCGAGGGCGGCAAGGGCCCGGGCACGCGCGCGAAGCGCGTGGCGCTGCTGCGCCAGGAGCTGCTGGGTGCGCAGGCCTATCTCGCCGCGCGCGAGAAGGACCCCGCGAAGCCGCGGGAGCTCAAGAAGGAAGCGCTGGCGCTGCTGCTCCGGCGCGAGCGCCCTCTGCTGCTCACGGCGCATCGCGCGAACGACATCTTGAACGCGCTGCGCTTGGCGCAGGAGTTCTCGCTGGAGCTCGTGCTGGACGGTGCGAGCGAGATCGCGCAGGTCCTGCCGCAGGTGCGCGCGGCAGGCTGCGGGGTGATCCTGCACCCGACGATGATGCGCCACCGCGGGGAGACCGAGAGCGCGTCGATGGAGACGGCGGCGCTGCTGCATCGCGAGGGCCTCCGCTTCGCGCTGCAGAGCGGCTACGAGAGCTACGTTCCGAAGACGCGCGTCGTGCTGTGGGAAGCCGCGATGGCCGCCGCCTACGGCTTGCCGCGCGAAGCGGCCCTCGCGGCGATCACCTCCGATGCGGCGCGGCTCCTGCGCATCGAGGCGCGCGTGGGCTCGCTCGAGGTCGGCAAGGACGCGGACCTCGTGCTCTTCGATGGCGATCCCTTCGAGACGACCTCGCACGTGATCGGCGTCGTGATCGACGGCGAGCTCGTGAGCGACGAGGTGCGTTGAGATGGAGACCTCGGCTCAGGCATCGCGCGCGGGCGAGCGCCGCGTCTGGGGCCTCGACATCGGCGGCACGAAGATCGGCGTCTGCATCGGCAACGCCGCGGGCGAGGTGCTCGTCGGCGAGCGCTTCCCGGCGGCGAGCCTGGACCCGCGCGCGGCGCTAGCGCAGGCCCTCGATCGCCTCCGCGCGCTGCAGGCGCTGCATCCCGGCGAGGACCCGCTCGCGCTCGGCGTCGCGTGCCCCGGCCCCATGTCGAGCCGCGAAGGGCGCTTCCTCGATCCGCCGAACATGCCCGCCTGGCATCGCTTCGCCGTGCGCGAGGAGCTGCTGCGCCTCGGATCGCCGCACGTGCGATTGATGAACGACGCGAACGCCGGCGCGCTCGCCGAGTCGCTCTGGGGTGCCGCTCGCGGCGCCTCGACGAGCGTCTTCTTCACGATGAGCACCGGCATGGGTGCGGGGCTCGTGATCGGCGGGCGGCTCTACGAAGGGCCCGACGATCTCGCCGGCGAGATCGGCCACCTGCGCCTCGATCCCGACGGGCCGGTGGGCTTCGGCAAACGCGGCAGCGTCGAGGGCTATCTCTCCGGTCCCGGCCTCGTCCAGCTCGGCGAGGCCGAAGCGCGCATCGCGCGACAGCGCGGAGAGACCACCCGCCTCTGGCCGCTCACCCACGATCACCCGCGCTTCGATGCGGAGGAGCTCTGTCGCGCCGCCGCTTCCGGCGATGCCGCCGCGAAGCGCGCCACCGATCGCGCCGCCGACGCGCTCGGCCGCTTGATGGCGCTCCTCACTGACCTCCTGAACCCAGACGTCTTCGTCCTGGGCACGATCGGCAGCGCCTATCCGGAGCTCTTCCACCCCGGCGCCCGCGCCGTCCTCGAGCGCGAAGCCCTTCCCCGCGCCGTCGAACGCCTGAAGATCCTCCCCTCGACCCTCGGCGCCGAGCGCGGCATGAAGCAAGCCCTCGCCGCCGCCCTCTTCGGCTACGGCGAGCTCCACTCCCGCTAACCGAGCGTACGGTGCCAGAGCAGTCTCAACGGCGTCAGCCGTTGAACCGGCAAACATCTCTCCGGTTCGAAACCGAACGTACGGTGCCAGAGCAAATTCCTCCGGTTAGCAACCGGAGGAATTTGCTCTGGCACCGTACGTTCGGTTTCGCCGGAGGGGGGTCAGGACTTGGCGAAGGTGGTGTAGTGCTGCGCCAGGACGGAGGCGACGCAGCTCGTCAGGCGCTTCCCGCACTGGAGGTGGAGGAACTCGTTCGGACCGTGGGCGTTGGAGTTCGGTCCGAGGACGCCGGTGATGAGGAACTGCGCTTCGGGGAAACGCTCGCCGAGCATGCCCATGAAGGGGATCGTGCCACCTTCGCCCATGTAGACGGGGGGCTTGCCGAAGAAGGTGCGCGACGCGTGGTCGACGGCCTTCTCGAGCCAAGGTGCCAGCGCGGGTGCGTTCCAGCCGGCGCTGGCCTTCTCGGCTTCGAAGCGCACCTTCGCGCCGTAGGGCGGGTTGCTCTCGAAGATCTTCTTCAGGCGCTGCTGCGCGTCGCGCGCGTCGAGCGTCGGGGGGATGCGGAGCGAGATCTTCACCGCGGTCTTCGGGCGCAACACGTTGCCGGAATCGCGCAGCGCGGGAAGCCCCTCGGCGCCGGTGATCGAGAGCGCCGCGCGCCAGGTGCGATTCAGCACGAGCTCGACGTTGCTCTTCGACATCGGGCCCACCCCCGGATGGAAGGGGAACTTCGCGTAGACGTCAGCGCCGAGCACCTTCGCCGCGAGCTCGGCCTGCGCGATGCGCGCCTTCGGGATCTCCACCTGGAAGTCCCCCACGATGCGCCCGCTCATCTCGTCCTCGATGCGCGAGAGGAGGATTCGCAGCACGCGGAAGCTGGAGGCGACCACGCCGCTTGCGTCGCCCGAGTGCACCCCTTCCTTGATCGTCTCGACGACCAGGTTCCCGCCGACGAGACCGCGCAGCGAGGTCGTCGACCAGAGCTGGTCGTAGTTGCCGCAGCCGGAGTCGAGGCAGATCACCAGGTCCACCTTGCCGATGCGCGGTGCCAGATGATCGACGTAGAACGGCAGATCGTAGGAGCCGCTCTCCTCGCAGGCCTCGATCAGCATCACGCAGCGCCCATGCGGGATGCCCTGCTCCTGCAGAGCGCGGATCGCGGTCAAGGAAGCGAACGCGCTGTACCCGTCGTCGGCGCCGCCGCGGCCATAGAGCTTGCCGTCGCGGAGCACCGGCACCCAAGGACCGAGGCCGTCTTCCCAGCCGCTCATCTCCGGCTGCTTGTCCAAGTGCCCGTAGAGCAGCACCGTGCGATCGATCTGGCCGGGGATCTCCGCGTAGATCACCGGCGTGCGTCCCTCGAGCCGCACGACCTCGAGCTTCATGCCCTGGATCGGCTGCGCCCGACACCAGCTCTCGATCAGCGCCACCGCCTTCTCCATGTGCCCGTTCTCCCGCCACTGCGGGTCGAACATGGGCGACTTGTTCGGGATGCGGATGTACTCGGTGAGCTGCGGAACGATCTGATCGTCCCAGGTCTTCTCGACCAATGCTTGGGCGCGCTGGGTGTCCATCGGGCGGCTCGTGCGACTCGTTAGGCGTGACGACGGGGACCCCCTCGCGACGCGGGGGCGCGGCATCCTAGCGATCCCGCCCGCGCCGAGCCACGAGGGGGAACGCCGCAGGCGGCGAGTTGACGCGCGCCCCCCCGCGCGGCGGGAATGCGGCGATGCGCACGCCCACGAGCGACCGCGCGCGCGGCGCGCGCGCACTCCCCACCGCATTCCTCCTCCTGCTCTGCACGATGCCCTGCCCCGCCCAAGAGGCCGCCGCCCTCGCCGCCCGCGGCGATCGCCTGAGCGGCGCCCGCGCCGCGTCGCGCTCGGCCGTGCTCGCGCGCCATGGCGCGATCGCGACCTCGCATCCGCTGGCGACGCAGATCGGCCTCCGCGTGCTCGAGGAGGGCGGCAGCGCCGTCGACGCGGCCCTCGCCGCGAACGCCGCGCTGGGCCTGATGGAGCCCACTGGCTGCGGCATCGGCGGCGATCTCTTCGCCCTGGTCTGGGATCCCGCGACGAAGCGCCTGCATGGGTTGAACGGCTCGGGCCGCTCGCCGCGTTCCCTCACGCTGGAGAAGCTGCGCGAGCTCGCGCCGAACGGCATCCCACCGCTCGGGCCGCTGCCGATCAGCGTGCCCGGCTGCGTCGATGCCTGGATCGAGCTGCATGCGAAGTTCGGCAAGCTGGCACTCGCGCGCCTGCTGGCCCCCGCGATCGCCGCGGCGGAGGAGGGCTTCCCCGTCACCGAGCTCGTCGCGCACTACTGGGCGCTCAGCGCGCCGCGGCTCGGCCGCTACGAGGAGTTCTCGCGCGTGTTCCTGCCCGGCGGACGTTCCCCCCGCGAAGCGGAGCTCTTCAAGAATCCCGATCTCGCGCGCAGCTATCGCGCGATCGCCGCTCGCGGGCGCGCGGGCTTCTACGAGGGCGACCTCGCCGAGCGCATCGTTCACTCGGTGCAGCGCGCCGGCGGCTTCCTCGCACTCGAGGATCTCGCAGCGCATCGCTCGGAGTGGCAAGAGCCGCTCTCGACGACCTATCGCGGCGTCCGCGTCTTCGAGCTGCCGCCGAACGGCCAAGGCCTCGCCGCGCTGCAGATGCTGAACTTGCTCGAGCAAGTCGAGCTGGGCGCGCTGCGCTATGGCAGCGCCGCGCACCTCCACGCGCTGATCGAAGCGAAGAAGATCGCCTTCGCCGATCGCGCGCGGCTCTACGCCGATCCCGCGTTCGCGAAGGCGCCGCTCGAGCGCCTGCTCTCGAAGGAGTACGCGCGCGAGCGCTGGAAGCTCTTCGATCCGCAGCGAGCCGCGGGCGCGCTCGAGCCCGGTGCCGAGCCGCTGAAGGAGGGCGACACGATCTACCTCTGCGCCGCCGACGCGAACGGCATGATGGTGTCCTGGATCCAGAGCAACTTCCGCGGCATGGGCAGCGGCATCGTGCCCGACGGCGCGGGCTTCGTGCTGCAGGACCGCGGCGAGCTCTTCGCTCTCGATCCCGCGCATCCCAACTGCTATGCGCCGGGCAAGCGCCCGTTCCACACGATCATCCCCGGCTTCGCGATGAAGGACGGCGAGCCGTGGCTCGCCTTCGGCGTGATGGGCGGCGACCTGCAGCCGCAGGGCCATGTGCAGCTCTTGACGAACCTGATCGACTTCCGCCTCCCCTTGCAAGCCGCGGGCGACGCCGCGCGCTGGGCGCACGACGGCTCGGCCGATCCGACCGGACGGGCGGCCGACGGCGGCGGGATCACGACCTTCGAGAGCGGATTCCCGGATGCCGTGCTGCGCGAGCTCGAGTCGCTGGGCCATCGCACCGGGCGCAAGGTCGACGGCTACGGCGGCTTCCAGGCCATCCAGCGCGGCGACGGGGTCTGGATCGCCGCCTCCGAAGGTCGCAAGGACGGGCAGGCCGCCGGCTACTGATGCGGGGCCCCGGCTGCTATCCTTCCCGGCCCCGCCTCGTTCCCCGACGCCGCTCGAGAAGCTCGCGCTCCATGCTCCTCTCCATCGCGCCCCCTGCTCTCACCGCGCTGCTCATCGCCGCCGCGCTCGGCGCGGCGCCGCGCGACGAGGATCCGGTGGAGGTCGATATCGCGAAGCTGGTCGCGATCACCTACGAGCAGGGCAAGCCGCTGCCGCAGGAGATCCAGGACCTCGACGGCAAGAAGGTGGTGATCCGCGGCTTCATGGATCCCGCGCAGCAGACGCCCGACCGCGTGAGCGCGTTCCGCCTCGTCACCGACTCCTGCGGCTGCATCGGCAAGCCGCAAGTGAATCACTACGTCGAGGTGACGCTCTCCGGCATCGATTCCGAGTTCCGCACCAACATGGTCGAGCTCGAGGGCGTTCTCTCGGTCGGCGAGGTCGAGGAAGACGGCTTCGTCACCAGCATCTACCGCCTCGAAGCGACCGCGATCCGATGAACCTCACCCTCGCCGCGCGCGCCGCCCACGCGTGCTTCGCCACCGTCGGCGCCTGCCTCGCGCTGATCCCGTGGGCTCTCGCCGCGCCGCAGGAGCCGCCGCGAGCGCAGCAACCGACGAGCGAGCAGATCGACCAGTGGATCGAGCACGCGCGGGGCGGCCGACCGGCCGTGCGCCCGCAAGCCGCGCAGCGCCTGGTTCGAGCCGGTGAGCCCGCCGCGGCTCGCCTGCTCGCCCTGTCCGGGAGCACGAGCTTGGAATGCGCCGCGCTCGGACCGGATCTGATCGAGGCCTTCGGCTCCTTCGAATCGCCGCCGCTGCGCGCGAAGCTGCTCCTAGCGCTGCGCGATCCCGACTTCCCGTGGCGCCCCGCGGCCGCGCGCGGCCTCGCGGGGAAGCCGAAGACAGCGGAGCGCGCGCTCGTGCTCGAGCTGCTTTCCGATCCGCTCGCCGCGGTCCGCGCGGCGGCCATCGATGCGCTGCGCGCGCTGGACGCGCAGGACGCGCGCGAGCTGTTGGCCGCGCGCCTCGCCGATGAAGACGACCGCGTGCGGCGTCGCGCGGCCGCGCTGCTCTGCGACTGGGGCGATCGCACGGCGCTCGCCTGGCTGCTCGAGGATCTCGCGCGCGGCGACGCGTTCTTCGATCGCACGACAGGCCAGATGGCGCGCTACGAAGCGTGGACCTTCCTGAAGCAGCGCCTCGAGGGCACGAGCCGCTCCCTCGCGTTTCAGCCGCAGTGGCCGCCGAGCGACGCGCAGGCGGTCGAAGCGCGCGGCGCGCTCGCGCAGGCGCTCTTCTCCGCGGCGAAGTCTCCCGCGATCCCGCAGCTCGCGCGCGCGGCGCAGCCCGCGATCGACGAAGTGCTCGGCTTGGAGCTGCGCTCCTGCCGGAAGGGCGAGTTCTTCCTGCGCTGGAACGCGCGCGACGAGCTCTGGGTCGGCCTCGGCAACGCCGCCCGCTTGCCTCTCGCGCCCGGCACGAGCGAGAAGCTCTTCGCCGCGGCCGACGCCGCGTTCCGCAAGCTCGGCGCGGAGCGCTTCTTCGGCGAGCCCGGCTGCGATCTCGAGGACTACCTCTGGCGCCCGCCGGGTGCCGCGCGCGCGGAGGTGTTCCGCCTCTCCAAAGGCCCGCAGGCGGTCCCGGGGCTACGGCCCGCCGCGCTGCAGGAGCTCGCGCGTCTCCTCGTCGCGTCGCTCCCCGCGGAGACCGATGCGAGCGATCCGCGCACGACCGAGCTCGCGCGGCGTGTCCGCGAAGCGTTGATCGCTCTCGGCGGCGAGCTCGCCGGCTAGCGCGCGCGAACGCTCCCACCCACGCCCCCACGCGATGACGCTCCTCCTCCTCGAGAACGTGACCAAGCAG
This sequence comes from Planctomycetota bacterium, assembly GCA_016719295.1. GTDB lineage: Bacteria > Planctomycetota > UBA1135 > UBA1135 > JADKAF01 > JADKAF01. The sequence continues at coordinate 688,314 of JADKAF010000001.1, read as the reverse complement.
TTCCGCGGCCCCGATGGCGCGGTGCAGCCGGTGATCGATGTCCCGCGCTTCGAGCTCGCGCGCGGCGAGCAAGTGGCACTGGAGGGCCGCAGCGGCACGGGCAAGACCACGCTGCTGCATTTGATCGCCGGCATCCTGCGCGCGGACGGTGGGCGCATCATGCTCGACGGCGAAGATCTGACGCGCGCCTCCGAGGCGCGGCGAGATCGCGTGCGCGCGGAGAAGCTCGGCTACGTGTTCCAGACCTTCAATCTGCTGCAGGGCTACAGCGCGCTCGAGAACGTGATGCTCGGCATGAGCTTCGGGCGCGGCGTCGACAAGCCCCACGCCGAGGAGCTGCTGCGACGCTTGGGCCTCGCCGATCGCCTGCATCATCGGCCGGCCCAGCTCTCGATCGGCCAGCAGCAGCGCGTGGCGCTCGCGCGCGCCGTGGCCAATCGCCCGCGGCTCGTGCTCGCCGACGAGCCCACCGGCAACCTCGATCCGTTTCACGCCAACGAAGCGCTGGAGCTGCTGCGCACGCTCTGCCAGGAGAACGAGACGGCGCTGCTGCTCGTCTCGCACGACCGCGACGTGCTCGGGCGCTTCGAGAAGCGCGTGGCGCTCGAGACCCTGAACCGCGCGTCGCGCCCCGCGCACGCCGCTGCGGGGGCGCGCGCATGAAGGCCTTGCGCGCGCTCGGCTCGCTCGGCTCGCTGTGGCTGATCGTCCGGAGAAGCCTGCGCCAGCACGCCCTCTCGACCGCGATCACCGTGCTCTCCTCCGGGCTCGGCGCCGGGCTCGTGATGGCGATCTTCTCGCTGCAGGAGCAGACGCAGCGAGCCTTCGAGGAGAGCCCGGTCGGCTTCCGCGCGATCTACGGTCCGAAGGGCTCGAAGCTGCAGCTGGTGCTGAACTCGGTGTTCCATCTCGAGTCCTCGCCGGGGAACATCCCGTGGAGCCGCTATGTCGCGCTGAAGGAGGACCGCCGTCGCGTCGAGTGGGCGCTCCCCTATCTCCTCGGCGACAACTACTACGGCCACCGCATCCTCGGCACGACCGTCGACATCTTCGACGTCGACTTCCTGGGCCCCGGTAAGAAGCTCGCGCTCGCGCAGGGTGCCGCCTTCGACGCGACGCGAGCCGACGCGGTGATCGGCAGCGCGGTGGCCGAGAGGCGCGAGCTCCGCGTGGGCTCGAAGTTCCAGCCCTATCATGGCCTCGCGTTCGACCCCGCCGCGGTGCATGCGATCGACTACGTGGTGACGGGGATCCTCGCGCCGACCGGCTCGCCGATGGACCAGGTGATCCTGATCCCCATCGAAGGCTCCTTCCGCATGGACGGCCATGCGCTCGTCGGCACCGACGAGAAGGTCTACCAGCCGAAGTCGGGCGAGCTGATCCCGGACAAGTACAAGGAAGTCTCCGCGGTGCTGGTGCAGCCGCGCGGTCACAAAGCCGCGAAGGAGCTCGACTTCGAGCTGAACCGTCAGGACAGCGAGAAGCTCGGCACCTTCGTCTATCCGATCGATACGATCGTCGCCGAGTTCTTCCGCAAGGTCGCGTGGATCGCCGACGTGCTGAAGCTCGTCGCGTTCTTGGTCGGCATCGTCGCGGCCGGCACCATCCTGGCGAGCCTCTACAACACGATGAACGAACGCCGCCGCGAGTTCGCGATCCTGCGCGCGCTCGGCGCGCGGCGTTCGACGGTGTTCGGCGCGATCGTGCTCGAGTCCTCGACGATCGCCGCGCTCGGCGCGCTCTTCGGCTTCGCGGTCTACCTCGCGATCTTCGGCGCGGCCGCGTGGATCGTGGAGGCGCAGACCGGTGTGCTGCTGGAGATCCTGCACGCGCATCCCATCTTCGTCCTGGCACCCGTGGGCCTGATCGCCCTCGGCGCGCTCTCCGGCGTGGTACCCGCGCTGCGCGCGTATCGCACCGATGTCGCGAGCCACCTCGTGCCCTCGTCCTGAGCCGCGCTTCCCCCTGCGTTCCCAGGGCTCGCCCACCCTCGATCCCGACACCTCTCGCGGAGTACTCCGATGACCCTGAAGCTCGCCCTGCGATTCGCCCCGCTCGCCGCCGCCGTGCTCCTCTACGCCACGGGCTGCGACAAGCACGACCACGACCATGATCACGATCACGATCACGCGCATGCCCACGCGCCGAAGTTCGGCGGCAAGCTCATCGAGCTCGGCGATCACTTCGCGAACCTGGAGATCCTGCTCGACCCCGTGAACGGCAAGCTCCTCGCCTACCTCCTCGACGGCCACGCGGAGGAGCCGGTCGCGCTCGAGCAAGAGTCGATCGCGGTCGCGCTGGACGAGCCCGCGGGCAAGTCCCTCACGCTCGCGGCGCAGAAGAGCGGGGTCACCGGGGCGGCGACGCACTTCGAGGGTGCCGACGACGCCTTGAAGGGCCTGCAAAAGGTCCGCGGCAAGTTGACCGAAGTGAAGGCCAAGGGGAAGGTGTTCCAGAACCTGGCCTTCGAGGCCGCGCCGCCGAAGCCCGCCGGCAAGTGAGCGGCCGTACGACCCGAGAGGTGCTGCGATGAAGATCGAAGTCGTGATGATCGCCGCCGGGCTCGCCTTGACGGGCGTGCTCATCGCGTTGGAGCCGCCCGGGGTTTCCGCTGCCGATCTGAAGGCCGCGGAGCCCGTCGTCGTCGTCGTACGTGGCCAAGAGCTCGGCGGGCGCGTGCAGCCGTACGTGCCCTCTAGTGCTGGCGCCGCCGGCCCCACCGCCGACGCGAACGGCGTCGGCCCGACGCGAGCGAAGTCGTCCGGCCCCAAGGTCGGCGCCGACGGCACGCTCTTCCTCACCTTCGAGGACCTGGCGAGCTACACCTACGAGCACCCGGATCCGAAGGCCATCAAGGAAGGCGTCGAGCGCCCGCAGCAGATCCCGGCCGAGATCCTGGCGCTGAAGGGCAAGACCGTGATCGTCGAGGGCCACATGGTCCCGGTGTCGGTGAAGAAGGGGAAGGTCACCCTCTTCGTCCTCTCGCGATATCTCGAAGGCTGCTGCTTCGGCCAGCCCGCGATGATGAACGAGTGGGTCGACGTCGAGATGCAGGGCGAGGGCGCCGAGTACATCCCCTACGGCACGATCCTCTGCACCGGCGTCCTCGACGTCGGCGAGCAGCTCGACGAGTACGGCTATGTGCGCTCGATCTACCGCCTGAAGTGCACGAAGGTGGAAGAGGGCAAGAAGTAGGGCGCGTCCCGCATTCTCCGGCTCCACGAGAGCACGGCGAGCCCGCTGGGCGAGGATCGACCTCGCCTGGCGGGCTCGCTCGCTTCTCGCGCTGCGACGCAGCTACGCCGAAGATGGGCGGTGCGGGTCGCGCGCGCGGAAGCAACGGCGGAAGAACACCATCTCCATCGCCCCGAGCAGGAGCAGCAGAGCAAGGAACGCGAAGACGCGAAGCGGCTGCACGACGAGGCCGCCCACGATCTCGAACATGAGGAACGGCCAGCCGATCACGGGGAGCAACGCGGGATCCGGCAGGACCGGCTCCTCCTGCGTCGCGAGGTAGACGATCACGGCGATCGGCAGCCAGAGCATCCAACGCACGAGCTGCGCCGAGACCCCCCAGCCGATCGCGGAGCCGAGCGTGGCGCGGGGCGTTCCGCAGCGACGCAGGGCTTCCCAGGTGAGGACCGACGCCGCGCCGCAGCTCAGCATCAGGAGCACGCCGGGCTCGACCTCGAGCGAGACGATCCAGCTTCGTCGGCGCGCCGCGAACAGCAGGTGCCAAGCGATCGCGATCGCGAGGCTCCACGCGCAGCCCCATGCCAGCGCTCCGAGAAGCGCGCGCAGATGACGCGCCGTGGGGATCGGCTCCACCGATCGAGGACGGCGACGCAGCGGCTCGGCGCGGGGCACCTCCAGGCTGCGGATCCACGCGAGGTCGCCGAGGCCGAGGGCGAGGATCGCGACCAGGAGGCCTACGTTCTGCAGCGCGAAGCGCAGACCGCGGCGCGCCTCGAGGAAGTGCTCCGTCACGCAGCGCTCGAAGTCGTCGGCCTTGGCGGTCGAGACCCACGCGTCGAGGAAGAGCGCGAGCGCCAGCAGGGCGAGATAGAACGCGGTGCGCGCCGAAGCCAGAATCAAAGAGCGCGGCCAACCTCTCGTCCTTCGCACCCAGCGCCTCCACAGAGGCAGGCTCGCCCCGCCGAGCATCGCGAAGATCGCGAGTGGGATCCGCACCGGCAACGCGATCGGGTGCCGACCGTGGGCCAAAGGCCCCATGTCGAAAGCCAGCGCGACGAAGAGCAGCCAGACGATCGGGCCCGCGAGGCCGACGAGGATCGCTCGTCCGCGCCCGGCGCGTTCGACCTCCGCTCTCCACGAGCCGCCGCGCACGGATTCCTCCGCAGCGGAGGTCGTTCGTGCGGACGCTCGGACATGCTCATCCATAGCTGCCTCAGGTCCCGCGATCCGCGATCCGCGATCAAGCTGGTCGGCGCCTCACGCAGGCACGCGACGCGCGATTCTGCGCGAAGAAGCCGAGCAGCGAGACCTCGGCCACGGCGAAGGTGCAGGCGAGCGTCATCAGCCCGACGACCAGCAGAGGCTCCTGGGCCAGCCCGAGGATTCCAACGACGACGAGAGTCGTCCAGAGGACCCACAGCGACATTCCAGCCCAACCGATCGATCGCAGAGGATCGACACCTTCGACCGCCGAGAGCAGCAGCACCAAGAGCGGCACCGCGCAGCTCGAGCGCACGGCCGCCAATCCCAAGCCGGTGCCGAGCCGCGCGCTCCAGGTCATGCCGGTCCGCAGGTGCCTCTCGAAGAGGCCCGCCGCGAGCACGGAGGTGAGACCGAAGCATGCGGCGAGGAACACCAACCCTCCCCCGATCCGCAGCAGATCCGCCGACGCGTCGCGAAGCTCGAGGTCGCCTCCGTTCAGCGCGCAGAGCACCAGGATCCAAGCGCATCCGGTCCCGAACGAGGCGCAGGTGTACGAGGTGGGCCAGCGCCGGCGCTCTCGCTCGTCCTCGCACGGCGGCGCTTCGACCTGCGGACCTTCGCTCGAGGGCTGGCGACGCATCCACCGCAGGGCCACGTAGCTCAGCGCGAAGAGATGCAGCAACGAGAGCGCGAAGGGCCACGTGAGGGCCGACCGCACGACGCCGGCGAGCGTTCGCGAGGCCGCTCCGAGGCTCGACGCCGCGCCAGCCGCTCCGGAGCCCGCCAAGCACGCATCGACGAAGAGCAGCGCCGCGAAGACGATGCCGAAGACCACGTTCCAGGAGACGGCGAGCGCGGCATCCTCGACGCGCGTGGTCGAGCGCGCGAGCGAGCGGAGCACCGCCGGCGCCGACAGGTACCCCGCGAGCGCGAGCAGAGGCAGGAAGCGCAGCATGCGCATCGCCAGGGACCGCGGCTCCTCCATCGAGCCCGCGGCGACATCGAGGGCCACCGCGACGTACACGGTCCAGAGCACCGCGCCGATCGAGACGCAGAGGCGCCCGGGGTCGGGCTGCGCGCGAGCGTAGAGCGTTCGCCATCCGCCGCGCTTCGAACGCGGCCGCTGCACGGCCCTCTCGCGACGAGACTCCGGCGCGTCTTCGGAACTCGAAGTCATCGCTGGCTCCGGAAGCCTGGCCGCAACGTCGCGCGCTCCCGCGGGCTCGGGAGGGGCTGGCAGCGCGCGAGCAGACGTGTCTCCAGCTCCGCGAAACCCAGCAGCAGGACGAGTTCGAGCACGGCAAGGACGGGCGAGCTCAGCGCGCTCGCGACCAGCACGGAGGGCCAGACCAGGACGAGCAGCACCGGGAAACCGAGAGACGCGGGGCTCGCTCCGAAGACGAGCCCGGAGGCGCCGAGGAACAGCAGACCCGCGAAGGCCCCGCGCAGATACGCATGCGCGCAACCCGCGAAGCAGCGCATCGGGCGATCGAGGTCCCGCCGCCAGAGCTTGCGGCAGAGCAAGGCGCTCAGCGCGGAGCTCGGAGCGAAGGCGAGGAGCAAGAGGAGGTAGAGCGGCAAGTGGCGCAGGATCTCGCCGGCGTCTCCCTTCGCAAGCGCGACCGCGAGCGAGAGCACGCCGAACCACAGACATCCGAGCACCGCCGCGACCAACGGCAGGCGGAGGTCTGCGGCCTCGTTCACGCCAGGAGCTCGTGCACCACGCGCCCGTGCACGTCGGTGAGCCGCATGTCGCGCCCCGAGTGCCGCACGGTGAGCCGCGTGTGATCGAAGCCCAGGAGATGCAGCATCGTCGCGTGCAGGTCGTGCATGTCGAGCCGCCCCTCCACGGCGTGATAGCCGTACTCGTCGGTGGCGCCGTGCACGTGACCGCCGCGAACCCCGCCGCCGGCGAGCCAGATCGAGAAGCCGAAGGGGCTGTGATCGCGCCCGTTGCTGCCCTGCGCGAACGGAGTTCGACCGAACTCGCCCGACCAGACGACGAGCGTGTCGTCGAGCATGCCGCGCGCTTCGAGATCGCGGAGCAGCGCGGCGATCGGCTGATCGACCGCGCGCGCGTTGTCGGCGTGGCTCTTCCGCAGGTTCTGGTGCTGGTCCCAGCGATCGGCGCCGTCGACGCGCGGACAGGTGAGCTCGAGGAAGCGGACCCCGCGCTCCAGCAAGCGGCGCGCGAGCAAGCACTGCGTCGCGTAGGTGCGGAGCGGCCGGTAGTCGCTGTCCATCCCGTAGAGCTTCTTCGTCGCTTCGCTCTCGCCGGAGAGATCGGTGAGCTCGGGCACGGCGCCCTGCATGCGAAAGGCGAGCTCGTAGTTGGCGATCGCCGATTCGAGCGCATCGCAGGGGCCGACGCGCGAGGCGACCTCGCGATCGAGGGTGGAGAGGAGATCGAGCTTCTTCCTCTGGCGGAGCGGATCGCCTTCGATGGGCGAGGCATTGGCGATCGGCTGCTCGCGCGGCTTGAAGACCGAGCCCTGGAAGCTCGCCGGCAGGAAGCCCGAGCCGAAGCACTCGAGGCCGCCGGGCGGGATGAGCCCGCCGTCGATCACCACGAAGCCGGGCAGCTCGTCGCTCTCGGAGCCGAGCCCGTAGGTGATCCAGGCGCCGACGCTCGGGCGACCGACGAGACCGAGCCCCGTGTGCAGGAAGTAGTTCGCGTTCGTGTGCTCGGAGAACTGCGAGGTCATCGAGCGCACGACGCAGAGCTTGTCCGCGCACGCGCCGATCTTCGGGAAGAGATCGCTCACCGGGATCCCGCTCTCGCCGTAGCGGCGGAACTCCCACGGGCTCTGCAGGGTCTTGCCGATGTCGTTGAACTGCGTCGGCTCGATCTTCATGCGGAACGGTTGGCCGTTCTCCGCGGCGAGCCGCGGCTTCGGGTCGAAGGTGTCGACCTGGCTCGGACCGCCGTCCATGTAGAGGAAGACCATGCGCTTCGCGCGCGGCGGATGGTGCGGCGCGCGCGCCATCATCGGCCGGCCGCCGTCCCCGCCGCGCCGCGGCAGGGCGATGGCGCTCTGGCCGAAGAGCGCCGCGAACGCGACGGCGCCGAAGCCGTTGCAGCTCTCGCGGAGGAAGTGGCGGCGAGAGAGGCCCTCGCCCACGCGTTGCGGTCTGCGTCTCATCGCCATCGCCTCACTCGAGGAACTGGAACTCTTTCACCTGGAAGAGCACGTGCGCCACGTCGGCGTAGGTCTCGCGCTCGCCATCGGCTCCGCTGCCGTGCGTCGCGCGCTGCTCCGCGACGAACGCGAGCGCCGCCTCGAGCTCCGCGGCCAGCGGCGCGCGCGCGAACGCTTCGAGGTACATGCGCTGGAGGCGCGCGCGATCGTCGGCGAGCCCGAGAGCGAGCAGGCGCTGCGACCAATGTTGCGCCATCTCGCGCACGAAGGGATCGTTCATCAGCGCGAGCGCCTGCGCGGGCACGTTCGAGACGCTGCGTCGCCCGGTCGTCGAGAACGGCACGGGCATGTCGAAGGCCATCTGGAACGGCGGCAAGAAGTTCCGGCGCACGGCTTGATAGATCGTGCGCCGGCCCGCGCCGTCGAGCGGTCCGCTGTGCCCGGGTCGACCGCGCCCTTCGAGGAACGCCGTGAGATGCAGCGCCACCGGCGGCCCGTACATCGCGGGATCGAGGCGCCCCGCCACCGCGAGCATCGCGTCCCGCAGCGCTTCACCTTGCAAGCGCCGCACGCGCGCGCGATGCAGCCAGATCGCGTCGGGGTCGAGCTCGGCGGCGCGCGGATCGGCGGTAGAGCTCGACATCCGATAGGTCGAGGAGAGCACCAAGCGGCGCAGCAACGCCTTCAGCGACCAGCGCGCTTCCGCGCGGAACCAATCGGCGAGGTGATCGAGGAGCAAAGGATGCGTCGGCGCCTCGCCAAGCACACCGAAGTCGTCGGTCGTGGGCACGAGACCGCGCCCGAAGAGATGGTGCCAAGCGCGGTTCACGAGCACGCGCGCGGGCAAGGGGTTGCTCGCCGCGAGCACGGCCTCGGCGAGCTCGAGCCGCCCGGAGCCGTGCGGCACGCGGCAGAGCGCCTCGCCGCCGAGCGCGGAGAGGAAGCCGCGCGGCACTTCCGGTCCGCGGTTCCGCCACGAGCCGCGCAGGAAGACGTATTCGTCCTCGGGCGTTCCGTCGGCCGCCGCGAGCGCGTGCTCCGGCCGCGGCAGCTCGCGCTCCTCACTCGCCCAAGCCGCATGCTCCGCTTCGAGGGCCGTTCTCGCATCGACGCCGAGCTCGAGCAGGCCGTGCTCGCCGAGCAACGCCAACCACTCGCGCGCCTCTTCGTCGAGCGCTCCTTCGGCGCACGCGATCCGCGCGCGCGCGACGCGCTCTTGCAACGCGGATCCGATGGCGTGCAGCTCGCTCGCGCTGGCGAGCCAGGCGCGCGTGCTCGCGTCCGGGGCCGCGGGGATCTCCCCCGCTCCCGCGCGAAGCTCGTCCACGGCGATCCAGCCATCGCCGTCGTCGAGGATCTCCAGATGCGCGCGATGGCCGACGAAGCGCCCGACATCGCCGATCTGGTTCCTCCAGATCGTCCTCCCGCGCGTGTCCACGCCGAAGTGCACGTCGCCGAAGATGAGCTCGTTGTACGTGTCCATCACGTACGAGTCGATGATCAGGCGCACCTGACCGCCGGTGCCCGCGAGCTTCCAATGCAGGCGCGGCTGCGTGATCTCGAAGGTCGGCGAACGCAGGGCGCCCTGCAGCTTCGGCTGCAATCGCCCGCTGTCGGCGCGCCCGGCGGCGGCGATGCCGATCGCGCCGCGGCGCGGATCCCAGTCCCCGGCGAGCGCGGGTCGGCCGGCGAAGGCTTGCCCGGTCTCGTACCAGCCTTCGAAGTCGCGATCGAAGCGCGCGACCAGCGTGGTCTGGGCGAGGGCTGCTTCTTGTGCGCGCACGGCTTCTTCGCTCGCGCGCCGCGCGTCGGTCCACGAGCGCGCGCGCGATTCCGCATCGGGTTCCGCGGCGAGCCGCGCGAGCAGCGCGAGCACGGAGCCCTCCGCGCGCGCGGCGTCGCTGCGCAGCGCGCGGCTCCAGCGACCGAGGCGCGCGGCATCCACCCCGTGCTCCTTCGCCGCGCTCTCGATCGCCGCGGCGACCTCGGCTTCGTAGCCCGGGCCTCCGCGCCGGAGCTGCAAGCGATCGAAGCCGGCGAAGTGCTTTTTCGCCGCGCGCGGGTTCGCTCCCGCGAGGCGCACGCGCAGCACGTGGGATCCGCGGGCGAGCTCGCGCGTTCCAAGCACGAGCTCGCCCGTGGCCTCGACCTTCGGCGCGTAGAGATCGAGAGGAGCCCCGAGCGAGACGTCGTCGAGCGCGAGCTCGACGATCGCGTAATCGGGCGCCTTGGTCGCGGTGAGCACGAGTTCGACCGCACCCGCGCGCTCGACCTCGAAGCGCAGCGCGAGCTCGTCACCGACCTGCCCGCCCATCCAGAAGAGCTGTCGATCGCCGCTCCAATGCGGACCGAAGCCCTGCATCTCCTGCGACTCGGCCGTGCCGCGCACCGCCCCTTCGCGCGCGAGGGTCTCGAGCTCGAATGCGCGGTCGGGCGGAGGCAGCGAGAGCTCCAACGCGAGCAGCGCCTCGATCTCTCGCGCGAGCTCCATCGGCGGCAGCGCGCCGAGCGCCTCCCGCAGGACGCCGCTCGCGCGGCGCGCGCGCTCCTCGCTCCCGAGCACGGCGGCCGCGAGGCGCCCCTGCGGATCGAGATAGGCGATCTGCCGTCGCGTGCTCTGCAGCACGCCGGCGAGCGCGTAGTAATCCTGCGCCGAGATCGCGTCGAACTTGTGATCGTGGCAGCGCGCGCACGCCACCGTGAGCCCGAGGAAGGTCTTCGAGAAGACGTCGATCGCGTTGTCGATGCGATCGGCCTCATCGGCGCGCACGTCGACCGGCGCGTGCGTCGCTTGCGGGAAGAACCAGAACGCGGTGGCGAGGATCGACTCGTTCGTCCCGCGCTCGGGATCGACTCGGGGCTCGGGCAGGAGATCGCCCGCGATGTGCTCGCGCACGAACTGGTCGTACGGGAGATCGGCGTTCAGCGCGCGGATCACGTAGTCGCGGTAGCGCCACGCCTCCGGGATCTCGTAGTCGAACTCGTGCCCGTAGGTCTCGGCGTAGCGGACGAGGTCGAGCCAGTGCCGCGCCCAGCGCTCGCCGAAGCGCGGCGAGGCGAGCAGGCGATCGACGGCAGCGGCGCGTTCCTCCTCGCTCGGGTGATCGCCGAGGCGCTCCAGATCCTCCAGCGTCGGCGGCAGCCCGAGGAGATCGAAGCTCGCGCGGCGGAGCCACGTGCGCGGGCTCGCTTCCCCTGCGACCCCGAGCCCGCGCGCCTCGCGCGCCGATTGCACGAAGCGATCGAGGGCATCGCGCCCCCAGCCTTCGTTCGCTACGGTCGGCACCGGCGGCACTCCGAGCGGTTGCCAGCACCAGTGGGCCGCGCGGCGCGCCTCGAGATCGAAGCTCTCCTCGCGCTCGCCTTCGGCCGCGGGGACGGGCTCGTTCGGCCAAGGCGCCCCGCGCGCGATCCACTCGCGCAAGGCTTCGATCTCGTCGTCGCGGAGCTTGCCGCGCGGCGGCATCTGCAGCTCGACGTCCGCGTAGCCCACCGCGCGCAGCAGCCGGCTCTCCTCGGGCCGTCCGGGGACGATGGCCGGACCGCTGTCTCCACCTCGGCGCAGGAGCTCGCCGTGATCCACGCGCAGGCGGGCCTTCGGGCGAGCGCCGGTATGGCACTCGGCACAATGCGCGACGAGGAGCGGGCGAACCTGCTTCTCGAAGTGCTCCAGGTCCGCGGCGGACGGTTCTTGGGCGGTCGCGGCCGAGAGACAGACCCAAGCGAGCGCAAGGCGCGCTCCGAAGTAGGCGACGGGATTCCGCTGCATCACCTGGTCGAACTCCGGTGTCGTGAGCGGGGCGAACGGACGGGCGCGCATTCTAGAGGTCTCCGGGCCGCCGTGACGACCTCCGAGCGTGGTACCATCCCGCGCCCCCATTGCCCTTGGTTCCCGCGCTCGACCGCATGCCCTCTCCCTCGGACAGCTTCTCCGTCGATGCCGCGTGCGCGTGGTTCGGCGTCGATCGCGCGCTCTGCGCGCGCGTCCTCGCCGCCGCGCTCGATCGCGGCGGCGACTACGCCGACCTCTACTTCCAGCATCGCCGCGCCTGCTCGATCCACCTCGAGGACGGACTGATCAGCCACGCCTCGACGAGCGTCGATCGCGGCGTCGGGATCCGCGTGGTGCGCGGCGACCAGACCGGCTACGCCTACAGCGAGGATCTGGAGCTCGAGCCGATCCTCCACGCGGCGAAGACCGCCGCGGCGATCGCCGCGGGCAATCGCGCCGTCGAGCCGCCCGGATTCGGGCTGCGTCTCTCGCCCGACCTCTATCCCATCGCCGAGGGCTGGGATCAGATCGAGCTCTCGCGGAAGCTGCCCTTGCTCTCCCGCATCGAGGGCCTGGCCCATGCGCGCGAGAGCGCGATCGTGAAGGTGAGCGTGGGCTGGGCCGACGCCGACGAGCGCGTGCTCGTCGCGACCTCGACCGGCGAGCTGCGCGCCGACCGCCGACCGATGTCGCGGATCGGGCTGACGCTCACCGCCAAGCGCGGCGACGAGGTGCAGAGCGGCGGCTCCAACATCGCGGGACGCCGCGGTCTCGATTGGTACGACGCGGGGCGCCTCGACGAGCTCGTGCGCGACGCCGTCGATCGCACCATGATCCTCTTCGAAGCGGTGCGGCCGCCGGCTGGCGAGATGCCCGTCGTCCTGGCCGCGGGTGCCTCGGGGATCCTCCTGCACGAGGCGATCGGCCACGGCATGGAAGCCGACTTCAATCGCAAGGGCGTCTCGATCTACGCGCGCATGCTCGGCGAGCGCGTCGCCGCGGAGTGCGTGACGGTCGTCGACTCGGCGCTGCATCCCTACGAGCGCGGCGCTCTGAACTTCGACGACGAGGCCAGCGAGGTCGAGCGCACGGTGCTCGTCGACGGCGGCATCCTGCGCTCCTACCTGCACGACCGCATCAGCGCGAGGCACTACGGCGTCGCCAGCACGGGCTCCGGACGGCGCGAGTCGTTCCGCCACGTGCCGATGCCGCGCATGCGCTGCACCTACATGGAGAACGGGCCGCACGCGCGCGAGGAGATCATCGCCTCGGTCTCGCGCGGCATCCTCGCCGAGACCTTCTCGAACGGGCAGGTGCAGATCGGTGCGGGCGACTTCACCTTCTACATCAAGAACGGCTGGCTGATCGAAGGCGGCCGTCTCACGGCCCCCATCAAGGACGTGAACATCATCGGCAACGGCCCGCAGGCGCTGCGCGACGTGACGATGGTCGCGAACGACCTGAAGCTCGACACCGGCGGTTGGACCTGCGGCAAGGACGGCCAGAGCGTTCCCGTTTCGCAGGGCATGCCGACCGCGCTCGTCTCGAAGCTCACCGTGGGAGGTCGCCATGCGTGAGAACGAGCTGCTCGCGCGCGCCCGCGAGGCCGTGGAGCTGGCCCAGCGCTGCGGCGCGAGCGATGCCGTCGCCAGCCTCGGGGCCGGGCGCTCGCTTGAGTTCCAGTGGCGCGACGAGCGCCTGGAGAAGGTGCAGGAGAACGCGAGCCAAGGCCTCGGTCTCGCGCTCTACGTCGACGGCCGCTTCTCCACGCACTCGACGAACGACCTGGATCCGCGCCGCTTGGCGAGCTTCGTCGCCGAAGCGGTGGAGCTGACGCGCCTCCTCGCGCCGGATCCCTTCCGAGTGATCCCCGATCCCAAGCTCTACGCAGGGCGCCCGGGCGATCTCCTGGACCTCGTCGATCCCTCAGCGGTCGATCTTCCGCGCGAGCGCTGCCTCGAGTGGTGTCGCCTGCTCGAAGCTCGCGCGCGCGCCCACGCCGAGGTCGTGTCCGCGACGAGCGGCGTGATGAGCGGCACTTCGCTCTCCGCGCGCGTGAGCTCCAACGGCTTCGAGGGCACGCGCGAGTCGACCGGTGTCTGGTACGGCGCGGAGGTCACCGCACGCGACGGCGAGCACCGCCGGCCCGAGGCCGCGCGCTGGGTCGGGGCGACCCATCTCGCCGACCTGGAGCGCGTGGAGGACGTCGGAGCCGAAGCGCTGCGCCGCGTGCTCGCGCGCCGCGGCGCGACGAAGGCTCCGACACAGCGCACGCACCTCATCGTCGATCGCGAAGCCGCTCCCGGCCTGCTCGGACGCGTGCTGGGCGCGCTGGGTGCTTCGGCCGTGCAACAGAAGCGCTCGTTCCTCGCCGAGCGCGCGGGCGAGCGCATCGCTTCTCCGCTGCTCTCGATCACGGATCACCCGCTGCTGCCGAAGCTCGCGGGCTCGCGGCACTTCGACGGCGAAGGCATCTCGGCTCGCGTGCTGCCCATCGTCGAGCGCGGCGTGCTGCGGCACTTCTACGTCGATACCTACTACGGTCGGAAGCTCGGCTGGGAGCCCACGACGGCCTCGCCTTCGAACCTCGTCGTCGAGCTCGGACCCAAGTCGCGGGAAGAGCTGCTGCGCGACGTCGGCGAGGGGCTCTACGTGACCTCGTGGCTGGGTGGCAACGCGAACACCACGACGGGCGACTACTCCTTCGGCCTGCAGGGCCACGCCGTGCGCCACGGCGAGATCCAGGAGCCGATCTCCGAGATGAACGTGACGGGGAACTTCCTCGACCTGCTGCAGCGCCTGGTCGCGGTGGGCAACGACCCCGAGAAGTGGAGCAGCTTTCGCGCGCCCACTCTGGTGTTCGAGGGCATCGACTTCAGCGGGAGCTGAGAGCGGCCGAGCCGACGTCCGCACGCGGCGCGGCGGGCGCCTCGCGTTGCGAGGCGCTTCGCGGACGTGGCACAATCCCGAGGCGCCGCGCGGGGAGCGCGTCGCGTCGAACGAGACCCGCCCGGACCGGACTGGGAATAGCGCGGTCGGGGGTGCGCAGGCACCTCCCGTTCCGCGCGGCGCCGCTCTCCGGCGTACCCGAGTTCCCCGGGGCGCTCTACCGCCCGAGGACTGCCGCCCGAGGAGGCTGCACGATGGTCACGATCTACTGGATCTGCGCCCTGGTCGGGGGCGCCTTCATGGTGCTCCAGTTCCTCCTGACCCTGATGGGCTTCGATCACGACATCGAAGCCGACGTCGCGAACGTCGACGCGGTGAACGCCGTGCACGAAGGCGTCGGCGTGGGCCAGATCTCGCTGCGCACGATCGTCGCGTTCCTCACCTTCTTCGGTCTGGGCGGCCTAGCCGCCAACGAAGGCGGGTGGGATCCGGCCTGGACGCTGCTGCTCGCGAGCGGCCTAGGCGTCGGCGCGTTCTACGGCGTGGGCTGGCTCATGCTGCAGCTCCATCGCCTGCGCTCCTCCGGCAACATCGACATCAAGAACGCCGTGGGCGCGCAGGCCCAGGTCTATCTCACCATCCCCGCCCGCAAGTCCGGCGCCGGCAAGATCACGGTCACCGTGCAGGGCCGCTCGGTCGAATTCAAGGCGCAGACCAGCGGCGAGGAGCTGCACACCGGCAGCGCGTGCCGCGTCGTCAGCGTCCTCGGTCCCGACCTCTTGCTCGTCGAGACCGCGACCTGAGCTGCGCCCGCGCTCTCGCCACAGGCACACAACCTCTCGTTCCGTCCCTCTTCCTCCTAGCCCGAGCACCTCGACCGGAGCCCGATCGATGCCGAGCCCGAATGCCCTTTCGCCGAGCCTCCTCCTCGCCGCCGAGGAGATGCCGCTCAATCCCTTCGTGACCTTCCTGATCCTCGCCGGGATCCTGGTCTTCGTCGGGTTCTTGGTGATGCTGGCGACGCGCTACCGGCGCTGCCCGTCGAACAAGATCCTCGTGATCTACGGCAAGGTCGGCGCGGGGCACTCCTCGCGCTGCCTGCAGGGCGGTGGCGCCTTCATCTGGCCGCTGATCCAGAACTACGCCTACCTCGATCTCGATCCGATCCAGATCGACATCCCGCTGAAGGGCGCGCTCTCCTCCGAGAACATCCGCGTCAACGTGCCGAGCGTCTTCACCGTCGCGATCGGCACGCAGAACGAGATCATGACCAACGCCGCGGTGCGCTTGCTCGGCTTGACCCAGCAAGAGATCACCGCGCAGGCGCGCGACATCATCTTCGGCCAGCTCCGCCAGGTGATCGCCTCGATGCCGATCGAGAAGATCAACCGCGACCGCGACGAGTTCCTCCAGAAGATCCAATTCGGACTCGAACCCGAGCTCAACAAGATCGGCCTCGTGCTGATCAACGTGAACATCACCGACATCACCGACGAGTCGGGCTACATCGAGGCGCTCGGCCGCAAGGCCGCCAGCGAGGCGATCATGAAGGCCGAGGTGGATGTCGCCGAGCAGAACAAGATCGGCGCGATCGGCGTCGCTCGCGCGCAGCGCGAAGAAGCGATTCAGGTCGCGCAGGCGACGAAGGACCGCCAGATCGGCACGAGCGAGGCCGAGCGCGAGCAAGCCGTGCGCCTCGCCGACCTGCAGCGCGAGCGCCTGGTCGGCGAGAAGGCCGCGGAATACCAGCGCGACGCCGAGATGCGCGAGCGCGAGCGCGAGATGCGCATCTCGGTCTCGGCCGCCGATGCGACCGCAGTCGAGGGTGAGAACCTCGCCAAGGCGCGCGTCGCCGCGACGAACGCCGAGCTCAGCGTGCGGCAGGCCGAGGCGTACGGGATCTCCGAGACCAAGAAGCGCGAGGCCGAAGCGCAAGTGCTCGAGGCGCAGTATCTCGCGCAGGCCAAAGCCGCCGAAGCCGAGGCGAGGCGCGTCGAAGCCGAGCAGCGCGCGCGCTTGGAGGCGCCGGCGCGAGCGCAGAAGGCGCGCATCATGGTGGACGCCGAAGCCGAAGCCGAGCGCATGAAGATCGAAGCCGAAGGTCGCGCGCAGGCTCGCATCCGCGAAGCCGAGGGCGAGGCGATGGCGATCTACAAGAAGCTCGAGGCCGAGGCGCGCGGCCAGCTCGAGATCCTGGCCAAGAAGGGCCAGGGTCTGCGAGAGATCGTGAACGCCTGCGGCAACGCCGAAGAGGCCTTCCGCCTGCTGATGCTCGAGCACTTGGACCACCTCGCCGACAAGTCCGCCGAAGCGATCTCGAACATCAAGTTCGACAAGATCACCGTCTGGGACGGCGGCAACGGCGACGGCAAGGGCGGCGCGAGCGGCTTCCTCCGCAGCTTGGGCTCCTCGATCCCCCCGCTCATGGACATCATGCGCAACGTGGGCGGCGTCGAGCTCCCGAGCTACTTCGGCAAGCTCGTGCCGGCCGACGAGAGCGAGGCGGCTCCCGCGCATCCCGCCGCCGCGCCGACGGAAGCCAGTGGCGACAAGGCGAGCGGCAAGAAGCACGGCAAGGCCTGAGCACCGAAGAGCGGAGCGGTCATGAACCGCTCCGCTCGCACTCATCCAAGGGACGCCGCCTACCTTCCCCCTCGCGCGGATGAGCATCATCTCGACGCGCTATGGATCAGGCGGTATCTCCCCGGGCATCGGTTCCTACGCTCCTCGATTCGATGGCATCGTTTGATATCGAAGCCGGAGGGCGATCGCCGATGGAGCAGGCATCGTCGCCCTGTCCGCGAGGTTCGCACGACGGACTCCGATGCTGGTCGTCGCAGGTTGCGAGGCGCTCGTCGCCGGTCTGCAAGTGTGCTTCGGATACTGGTTCGTCTACGGCATGGGCGTGTAACTCGAAAGCGACTCGCACCTCGCGATCCTTTGATCCATCGCCCGGGGAAGGGAGCCGCAGAGCATCGAGTTCGCCATGTCGCACCGTCCGCGCTCGCCTGGCGGGCGATCTGTCGTCGCTGCACTGCAGTGGCGCGCGGAAGCTCGCGCTCGCGGCACAGCTCTCGGTCCGCGACTGCAACGAGACGCAGCTCCTTCGCAAGCCGCAGAGGCAAGGCGATCCCCGATCGCGATCTCGACGAGAGGATGACGACGCCGCGGCCGGCGCCACGCTCTAGGCGCTGCGCGCTACGTGCGACAGAACAGCAAGAAGCTGGGCGTCGTGCCGCGCAGATCGGTCGATCTCAGCTCGAGCGCGCCCGTGTTCGAAGGCTAGGTAGAGCGCGCGTCGATCGCCGCGACACCGGTCGTGGCCGCCGTCGCTCAATCCTCGACCTGGCTCCTCACCACCGGCTGGCGTCGCCTCGGCCTGCTCGACATCCGCGAGCTGCCGCACACCAAGCACGCCGGCCGGCCGCGAGCGAACCTCGCCCATTCAAGCCGCCGAGCACCTCGCGCTGACGCTCCCGTCCGCCCTGCCGCCGCGCGGGCGGGGAACCCCGTGTCTCTCGACGTCGTTCGCGCGTCGACACTCGAACTCCATCGACGTCGCACGCGCGCGTCGGGCGCGGCGCTTGCTTCGCCGCAGGGCCCGGCGTAGCGCATGCGCGGTCTTGCGTTCGAACGCCTCTCGCTCTCGCTTCACGTGCGCGACCACGCGGTGGACGCGTCGACGCGTGATCGGCACCCGAACCAAGGACGAGCGCGAACATTCGAACGCGAGTATCGCGACGACCGCTCCGCCAGCCCTCCGGCGAAGCAAGCGCCGCGCCCGCCGCGCGTGAACGAACTCGAATGACTTCGCCCGTCGACGCTCGTTCGGAGCCGAACGCGATTCGAGAGCGAGCGCGGCGGTCACGTCGCTTGCATCGCCTCCGGATGCGGCTCCGCTACCTCGAAAGACATCGTACGCCGTTCCGGAGCCCGCGGGAGGCGGGGGCTCCGGAACTCATGTTGTCGGCAGCGATCGGACGTCGACGCAAGAACGACCTCGATAGACAAGGGTTCCCCGACCGCACGGCGGCAGTGTAATCGCGCCGCGAGCAACGTCGCGCAATCAAGATTCCGACTTTCTAGGAAACCACGAACACCCCTTCTGCGTTCTTCATGCTGGAACGAAACCGGGGAAGGCGACGCGCAATGAGGTAGAGGAGCCACATGCGCCGCAAGGAACAACAGCTCGAGTTCGAATTCCGTCAACATGGCGGCAAGCGGAAGGGAGCGGGACGGAAGCTGAAGAGTGCCGAGCCCGGCATGCCGCACCGTCAGCGTTCAAAGAAGGAGCGCAACGAGCCGCTACACGTCACCGTGAGCCTCGCCGGCGGCCTGCCTTCGCTGCGCCGCGGCGGCGCGTTGAAGCTCGTTCTCGTCGCGCTCAGCGCGAGCAGCAATCGGCACGGGATGCAGATTGTTCACTATTCGATTCAGACGGACCATCTGCACCTCCTGGTCGAGGCCGACGATCGTGAATGCGTCGCCCGCGGCATGAACGCGCTGCTGAGCCCGCTCGCCCGCGCGTTGAACGAACTCTGGGGCCGCCGCGGCAACGTGTTCCCTGAGCGCTATCACGACGAGGTGATCTCGACGCCGACGCAGGCGCGCAACGCGCTGCGCTACGTGTTGCAGAACGGCAAGAAGCACGGAGTGGTCGCGACATCATCGATCGACCTGTGCTCGAGCACGCCCGTGTTCGATGGATGGATGGAGCGCTCATCGATCGCGTCGATCTCAACCGCGCCGCTCGTGGCTGCCGTCGCGCCCGCCTCGACCTGGCTTCTCACCACCGGCTGGCGCCGCAACGGCCTGCTCGACATCCGCGAGCTGCCGCGGCACCACAAGCACGCTGGTCGACCGCGAGCGAACCTCGCCCATTCAAGCCGCCGAGCAATCTCGCGCTGACGCTCCCGTCCGCCCTGCCGCCGCGCGGGCGTGGAACCCCGTGTCTCTCGACGTCGTTCGCGCGTCGACGTCCGATCGCTCTCGACAACATGAGTTTCGGAGCCCCCGCCTCCCGCGGGCTCCGAAACGGCGCACGACGTCTATCGACGGAGCGGAGCCGCGCCCGGAGGCGCAGCAAGCGACGTGCACGACGCGTCACGCTCCGCGTTTATCGCGCGCGTCGTTCGCGCGTCGAGGTTCGAACACGATCGACGTCGTTCACGCGCGTCGGGCGCGACGCTTGCTTCGCCGGAGGGCCGGGCGTAGCGCCTGCGCGGTCTTGCGTTCGATCGCCTCTCGCCCCCCGCCTTCACGCGCCCGCAATGCATCGACCAACGGACGCGAATCCTCGCGACACGCTTCGAGCGCGAAATCGCAAGCGGCGCGCCTCCGCGTCCGTTCCGCCTTAGAACGCGTGCGCAGGAGCGAGCCTCTGCTGCGGCAGGCCGGCGATCTCGCGCAGCACCGCTTCCGTGTAGGGCTCGACCATCTTCGAGCGCCACTGCGGGAGGAAGTCGGTGTTGCTGAGCGGCGAGGCTGCTTTGCGCGCGAGAGCGGCGGCGCGCGCGATGTGCTCCTCGTCGAACGGCTTGCCGACCAAGGCTTCGACGGCTTCGGTGCACGGCGTCGGGAAGGAAGCGACGCAGCCCAGGAAGAGCTGCGCCGAGCGCACGTGGCGCTGCGCATCGAGAGCGATCGTGCCGGCGACGGAGAGCACGCCGAAGTCGATCGAGCCGCGGCGGCGCAGCTTCCAGAAGGAGCTCCGCCGATCCGCAGCCGCTGGTAGGAGAACCTGCGTCAGGATCTCATCCGGGCGCTTCGTGAGATAGGCGATGCCGTCGTCCTGGTAGAGCGCGGTGAGCGGGATCGTGCGCTCGCCGCTCGCGGAGACGAGGCGGACGCTCGCGCCGAGCGCGCAGAGCATGGGTGCGGAGTCCGAGGCCGAGATCGCCCAGCAGCGCGGCGAGCCGGGAGCGACCCAGCAGGTCTCGCCGACCTCTTTCTTGCAGTAGCCGATGGAGCGCCGCCACTCCTCGTTCTGGTTGTAGTAGGTGCAGCGCGTGTCGAGGCAGAGGTTGCCGCCCAGCGTGCCCATGTTCTGCAGCACGGGCGAGGAGATCGAGCGCACCGCGCGCGAGAGCGCGGGATGCTCGGCGGCGAGCGGGCGATCGGCGGCGACTTCGCTCAAGGTCGTCATCGCGCCGATCGCGAACGAGCCGTCCGCGAGCCGAGAGACGCCGTGGAGCTCGCGCACGAGGGAAAGCGAGACCACGTCCTCGGCTTGCTGGTGGCGGCGCTTCAAGTTGGGCCAGAGATCGGTGCCGCCGGCGACGAGGCGCGTCGTCTGCGGTGAGGCGGCGAGCAGGCGCGCAGCCTCGGCCAGGGTCTGCGGGCGGTGGAAGCGGAACGACGGCAGGCGCATCATCGCTTGGTCCCTCGCAGCGCTTCTTCGCGCTCGGTCATGGTGCCGGTGCCGGTGCGCACCTTGGCTTCGTCCTGGTTCACGGCTTGGCCGTCGCCGCCCTCGGCCGGCGTAGGCACGCGCAGCGGCGTCCCGAAGTCGATGCTCGGGAACGCACGCGGCCCAACTCGCGGCTCTTTGCCGCGAGCCTTCTCCTCGAGCGCCTTCGCCACCAGATGCGGATGCACGGGGATCTGGTCCACGCGCACGCCCACCGCGTCGAAGATCGCGTTCGCGATCGCCGGCATCATCGGCAGCAGCGGCCCTTGTCCGACCTCCTTCGCGCCGAAGGGCCCGTTGGGATCGGGGTCCTCGATGATGTACGACGTCACCTTCGGCATCTCGAGGAAGGTCGGGCTCTTGTACTCGAGCATCGAGGGGTGCTTGTGCACCAGCGCGTTCGAGCGATTCTTCGGCAAGCGCCGGAACACCTGCTCCTCCATCAGCGCCTCGCCGAGCCCCATGTACACCGAGCCCTCGATCTGCCCCATCACGAGCACGGGGTTGATCGCCTTGCCGACGTCGTGCGCCATCCACACGTGCTCGACGCGGTAGAGCCCGGTCTCGGGATCGACCTCTACCTCGACGACCGTCGCCGAGTACGAGTAGGCCGGCGAAGGTCCGACGCCCGCACCGCGATAGCGCCCGGGTGAGCGCGGCGGGATGTAGGAGCCCGTCGTGCCGAGCGTGCCGAAACGGGACTCGGCGCAGCCGCAGGCGTCCGGCCAGCTCAGCCCCTTGCTCGGATCTTCGCTGTCGAAGACGCGCCGCTCGGCGAAGACGAGGCGATCCTGCGGGACTTTCAGCTGCTCGCTCACCGCGCGCGCGACGATCTCTCGCGCGCGCTGCGCGGCTTGCAGCGCCGCGTTGCCCATCATCAGCGTCACGCGCGAGGAGTAGGAGCCGAGATCGACCGGGGTCAGATCGGTGTCGGCGACGCAGAGGCGGATGTCCAAGAGCTCGATGCCGAGCACCTCGGCGACGATGCCCGCGAGCACGCTGTCGCTGCCCTGCCCGATCTCGGTTTGCCCGCAGAACGCGGCGACGCAGCCCGAGCGATCGAGCTTCAACTGTACGCCCGACTGCGGCATGTGGTTCCAGTAGATCGGCAGCCCCGCACCCGAGAGATAGGAGCCGCACGCTAGCCCTAGGCCGCGTCCGTGCGGGAGCTTGCCCCGGCGCTCGCGCCAACCGGAGCCGGCGACGACCGCCTCGATGCACTTCTTGAGCCCGATCGAGCCGACCTTCAGCCAGTTCGCGGTAATGGTGTTCGGCTGGACCAGGTTGTTCAGGCGGATGTCGGCGGGATCGATGCCGAGCTTCACCGCCACCTTGTCGAGATGCACCTCTAAGCCGAACCTCGGCTGCGGCGTGCCGTGGCCGCGCTTCGGCCCGCACGGCGGCTTGTTCGTGAAGCAGCGCACCGAGTCGAAGCGGTAGCGCGGCAGATCGTAGGTCACGG
Source organism: Planctomycetota bacterium (assembly GCA_016719295.1). Taxonomy (GTDB): domain Bacteria; phylum Planctomycetota; class UBA1135; order UBA1135; family JADKAF01; genus JADKAF01. Next base: position 666,244 of record JADKAF010000001.1, on the reverse strand, counting down.
TCTGCAGCGCACCGGTGTAGTAGGTGCTCGCGACGCCGTAGGAGCCATAGGCTCCGCCGTCGAGCGCGGTCTGCAGATGCTGCGCGGTCATGCGGCCGTCCCGCTTGAAGCCGGTGCGGAGCTTCATCAGCACCGGGTGCCGTCCGCGATGGCAGTAGAAGACCTCTTCGCGCGTGAGGCAGATCTTGACCGGGCGCCCCAGGGTCAGCGCCATCTTCGCCGCCGCGATCTCGTGGTTGAACGGATCGCTCTTCCCGCCGAAGCCGCCGCCGTTGGGGCACGCGATCACGCGGATCCTGCTCGCGGGGAGCTCCAGCACCTTCGCGAGCGAGCGGTGCAGATAGTGCGGCGTCTGCGTCGAGGACCACACCGTGACGCGCCCGTCGTCCTCGGGCACGGCGACGGTGGCGTGCTGCTCCATCGGCAGGTGCGTGTTGCCCTCGAAGAGCAGCACGTCCTCGAAGATCTCGTCCGCCTCGGCGAAGCCCTCTTCGAGCTCGCCGAACTGCATCGAGACCTTCTTGTGGATGTTGCCTTCGTCAGAATAGTCGTGGATCCGCGGCTCGGGTGTCGCGATCGCCTCCTCCACCGTGGCGATCGTCTCCAGCGACTCGTACTCGACCCCTACGGCGAGGGAGGCCTCGTAGGCCTGATCGTCGGTGAGCGCCGCGATCGCGACCACGGGATCGCCGACGAAGCGCACCTTGTCGATGCAGAGCGCGTGCTCGTCCTGCGAGACGGGCAGGATGCCGAAGGGAATCGGCATGTCCTTGCCGACGAGGAACGCGAGGACGCCCGGCATCGCCGCGGCCTTCGAGGTGTCGATCGAGACGATGCGCGCGTGCGGCACGATCGAGCGCACGAGGCGCATGTGCACCATGCGCGGGAACGAGAGATCGTCGGCGAAGCGCGTCAGGCCCGTCACCTTCGCGCGGCCATCGACGCGGCGATACGGCGTCCCGACGATGTTGCGCGCGACAGCGATCTCGCGCACCTTCTCCAGCTCCCGCACAGCCTCGGGCTTCGCCGCGGCGCCGTCCTGCTTCTCGGAGCGCTCAGCCACGCTGCACCTCCTCTGGAAGCCTCTCGCCGAACGAGCACTCGCGCGCCGGCGGTGAATTCTCGCCGCAGAGCGTGCGCCCGGCCCACTCCACGGCCTCGAGGATCTTCTGGTAGCCCGTGCAGCGGCAGAGATTGCCGGAGAGCGCCGAGGCGATCTCCTCGCGCGTCGCCGCGGGATTCGCGGCGAGCAGGGCCTTCGAGGCCATGAGGATGCCGGGCGTGCAGTACCCGCACTGCGCAGCGCCGAGATCGGCGAACGCGCTCTGCAGCGGGTGGAGCTGGTTCCCCTGCTGCAGCCCCTCCACGGTCTCGACCGCGTGCCCTTCGGCCTCGACGGTCAGCATGAGGCAGCTCAGCACGGGTTTGCCGTCTAGGAGCACCGTGCAGGTGCCGCACTCGCCGAGCTCGCAGCCGTGCTTCGTGCCGGTGAGCCCGAGCTCCTCGCGGAGCACTTCGAGCAGAGTGTGATGCGTGGGGAAGGCCACCGTGCGCTCCTCGCCGTTCACGCGCAGCGTGGCGACGGAGGTGCCGGAGGGAACGGGAGAGCTCATCGCGTCCTCGAGGAGTCGGTAGGCGTGGCGTTGTTCTCGCGGTGCGCGGCGGAGCCGAAGATCGGCACCTCCCCCGCGGGCCGCATGAGCTCCACTTCCGGCGCGAGCAAGCCGCGCACGAGCTGCTCGGCGAAATGCTCGCCGACCTCCCGCGCGCTGCTCTTGCCTCCGGGGCGGAACCACTTCACGGTCCAGTTGATGGCGCCCAGGATGGCGAGCGCCGTGAGCTTCAAGTCGGCGCGGCGGAGAACGCCGGCGTCCATGCCGGCGCGCAGGATGCCCCGCAGGGCCTCCTCGTAGCGATCGCGCAGCGTCACCACGCGCCGGCGGCCTTCGCCGTCCAGGCTCTCGACCTCGAGGTGCGCGAGCGACCCGGGGAGGCCTTCGTTCAGCACGAGCACGTGGCCGACGATCAGAGCGTGCAGGCGTGCATCGGCGCGCAGCGGCTGCTCCTCCACCCAAGCGGCGAGCTCGTTCAAGCGCCGCGCGCTCTCTTCCTGGCAGAAGGCGAGCAGCGCCTCCTTGCCGGCGAAGTAGTGGTAGAGGTTCCCCGCCGTCATGCCCGCGGCCTGCGCGATCTCGCGCATGCCGGTGGCATGAAATCCCCTCTCGCGATAAGCACGCGAGGCCGAGAGCAGGATCTCGCGTCGGCGCGCATCGAAGCGCTCGGCGGAGGATTCGGGGACGGCGGATTGAACCACGGTTCAAGAAGCTAGCCCGCGGCGGAGGGCGCTGTCCAACATGGGCTCGCAGCTGGGCCGTCTCGGAGCTCCGGAAACGGCGCGAGGGCCAGTCTTTCGACCGGCCCTCGCGTAGGGTTGGAGGATAGGGGGATCGAACCCCTGACCTCTACAATGCCATTGTAGCGCTCTCCCAGCTGAGCTAATCCCCCCTGGGTTCCCCGTGGCGTTGGAGGTCTCCGAGCGCCGCGGAAGGGGCGCGAGTATAGCCACCGGCGCGCGCATCGCAAGTCCGGCATCGGAAGCGCCCGCCCATCGCGGCTCAGGATTTCGACCGCGCGAGGTCCATCGGATACTCTCGTCGGCCACCGTCTCGAAGGGACCCCAGCGATGTCGAAGTCCTCCGGCGCACCGTCGAGCGCCGCCGAAGCCGTCCGTCCGAGCCTCGAAGCCGTCTGCGCCGCCCTCGCGAAAGCCCATCCCGGCCGCGAAGGCGCGCTTGCGAACCAGCTCGCCCGCCTGCTCCACCAGCGGCTGCCGAGCAGCTACCGCATCCGCGTCGCCGAAGCCGATCTGCCGGACGCGCTCCTGGAGTCCGTGCGCTTCCTGGACAAGAAGCGCGCCGAGGAGCTCCGCGTCGAGGTCCGCCCCGGCCGCGACTTGGGACCGCGCGTCGCTCCGTACACGGTCGTGCGCGTGACGCTGCGCGATCAGTACTTCCTCTTCGACACCGTGCGCGAAACGATCCGCCAACGCGGCTTCGAGATCGCGCAGCTCTATCACCCCGTGCTCGCGATCAAACGCGACGAGAGTGGCGCCCTGCTCGAGATCAAGGATGGCGCGGAATCAACGCCCGAGCACGTCCTCGAGTCGTTCATGCACTTCGAGATCCAAGCGCTCGACGAAGCGACGCGCGTCGATCTCCAGTCCCGCGTCGCGAAGAACCTGCGCGACGCCGTGCGCGTCGTGACCGACTTCGCGCGCATGAAGGAGCGCCTGGCCGAAGCGCGCGCGATGCTGCAGGCCGATGCGCAGCGCTTGCCCGAGCTGCGCGAGGAGCTCCTCGAAGGCGTGGAGTTCCTGCAGTGGATCGAGAAGGACCACTTCATCTTCCTCGGCTACCGCGCCTATGACATCCAGAGCTACCCCGAGCTCGGCGGGCGGAAAGGCGTCGCGGTGCGTCCGGGCTCGGGCCTCGGCCTCCTCGGCGACGAAGGCGTGTCGAACTACGCGAAGCCGGTGCTGCTCGAGGAGCTCCCCCGCGCAGTCTCGGAGCGCCTGCATCGCCGCGTCTGCCCGCTGATCTCGAAGGCGAACTCGCACTCCACCGTCCATCGCCACGCGCAGATGGACTACATCGGTTTGAAGCGCCTCGACGCGCGCGGCGAGGTGATCGGAGAGATTCGCTTCCTCGGCCTCTTCACCTCGAAGGCCTTCGCCGAGAACGCGACCCAGATCCCGGTCCTCCGGAAGAAGCTAGAGAAGGTCGTGAAGTCCGTGGGCATGCTCCCGGGCAGCCACGACGCGAAGGAAGTCGTCTCGCTCTTCGCGCGCCTGCCGAAGTCCGAGCTCTTCCTCATGAATCCCGAGGAGATCCGCCGCACGATCGGCACGATCCTCGAAGCCCCCAGCGAAGACCGCGTGCGCGTGACGCTGCGCCGCGACGGGCTGGACCGAGGGCTCTCGGTGATGGTGATCCTGCCGCGCGAACGCTTCGATAACGAGGCCTCGCGCGCGATCCAGCAGGTGGTATCAGAGGCCTGCGGCAGCAAGCCGATGGACGTGCGCGTGGTGCTCGGGGAAGAGCCGACCGTGCGCCTGCACTACTACTTCACGATGAAGGACGAGCCCGTCGCGATCGACGCGGCCGCCCTCGAGCTCGAGATCGCGAACCTCACGAGGAGTTGGAACGACCAACTCATCGAGGCGTTGCAACGCAGGGGCGACTTCGATCGCGCCGATCAGCTCTGGAAGCGCTGGCGCGACGCGTTCTCGGCGGACTACAAGGCGATCATCCCCGCCGAGCGCGCGGCCGAGGACATCGAGGCCCTCGAGGAGACGCTGAAGGATCAGCAACCTCGCGTGCGCGTCGATCAGGGCCCGGCTCATCGAGGGACCGCGACGACACTGCTCCTCATCTACCGCGCCGGCGCGCGCTTCGAGCTCAGCGGCACGATGCCCTGGCTCGACAATCTGGCGCTGAACGTCATCAACGAGCTCAGCTTCGGCCTCGAGGGCCGCTCGGTCCCGCGCTGCTACGTGCACTCCTTCCGCGTGCAGGACGAGCGCGGGAACTTTCTCGCGCCGCCGGTCGCGCGCGGCCTTCGCGACCTGATCTCCCTCGCGCTCGCGGGCGAGATCGAGAACGACGCGCTGAACGGCTTGATCGTGAACGCGGCCCTCGACTGGCGCGAGGTCGACCTGCTGCGCACCTACCGCAACTACATCCTGCAGGTGCGCCGCGATCTCTCGCTGCCGTCGATCCACGACGCGCTGCTCCGGAACGGCCCGGCGGTGAACGCGCTGGTCCAGTACTTCCACGCGCGCTTCGACCCGGCGTCGCTAGGCGGGCTCCCGGGAGCGCAACGCCTGCAGGGCGCGCTGCCCGAGCGGAGAGCGGCGCTGATGCAGCAGCTCGAGGCGATCAGCGATGTCCGCGACTACCGCATCTTCGCGCGCTTCCTGAACGCGATCGATTCGACCCTGCGCACGAACTTCTACCAGACGCTGAAGGGCGAGCGGCGCATCGCGATCAAGATCGAGTGCGCGAAGGTCGACGACATGCCGGCCCCGCGGCCGCTCTACGAGATCTACATCCACGCGACGTACATGGAAGGCGTCCACCTCCGCAGCGGCCCCGTCGCGCGCGGCGGCATCCGCTGGAGCGATCGCAAGGACGACTTCCGCACCGAAGTCCTGGGCCTCATGAAGACCCAGCGCACGAAGAACGCGGTGATCGTGCCCGTGGGCTCGAAGGGCGGCTTCATCACGAAGCGCCAGCACGCCGAGCGCGAAGCGCATCTGAAGGAAGGCATCGATCGCTACCGCACCTTCATCTCGGGCCTGCTCGACATCACCGACAACATCGTCGACGGCAAGGTGGTGCATCCCGAGCGCTGCGTGCGCTACGACGGCGAAGATCCCTACTTGGTCGTCGCCGCCGACAAGGGCACCGCGACCTACTCCGACTTCGCGAACGCGCTCTCGCTCGAGCGCGGGTTCTGGCTTGGCGACGCCTTTGCCTCGGGCGGCTCCCAGGGCTACGACCACAAGAAGGAAGGCATCACCGCGCGCGGTGGCTGGGAGTGCGTGAAGCGCCACTTCCGCGAGATGAACATCGACATCCAGAAGACGCCCTTCACCGTCGTCGGCATCGGCGACATGAGCGGCGACGTCTTCGGGAACGGCATGCTCCTCGCGCAGACGATCAAGCTGCGCGCCGCGTTCGACCACCGCGACATCTTCCTCGACCCGAATCCGGATCCGGCGACGTCGTTCCTGGAGCGCAAGCGCATGTTCGCGCTCCCTCGCTCCTCCTGGGCCGACTACCGCAAGGACCTGATCTCGGCCGGCGGCGGCATCTTCTCGCGGAAGCTCCGCAAGATCCCGCTCTCGCCCGAGGTGCGCGCGATGCTGGACGTCTCCGACGCCGAGATGGCGCCCGAGGACCTGATCCGCGCGATCCTGAAGATGCCGTGCGATCTCCTCTGGAACGGGGGGATCGGAACCTACGTCAAGGCCGGCACCGAGACGCACGCCGACGTGCGCGACGAGGCGACCGACGCGCTGCGCGTCGACTCCCGCCAGCTCCGCTGCAAGGTCGTCGGCGAGGGCGGTAACCTCGGGTTCACCCAGCGCGCGCGCATCGAGTTCGCAGCCGCGGGCGGTCGTATCAACACCGACGCGATCGACAACTCGGCCGGCGTCGACCTCTCCGACCACGAGGTGAACCTGAAGATCCTGCTCGCCCCGGTGGTGCAGGAAGGCCGCCTCACGATCGAGCAACGGAACGACCTCCTGCGCAGCCTGACCGACGAGGTCTGCCTGCTCGTGCTGGAGGACAACTACCGCCAGAGCCTGGTCCTCAGCATGGACCGGCAGCGCTCGCTGGAGGATCTCTCTCCCTACCGCGCGCTGATGGAGCGCCTCGTCACCAACGGCCTACTCGACCGCGCGGTCGAGTTCCTGCCATCTCGCGACGAGCTGGAGGCGCGCGCCGCCCGCAACGAAGGGCTCACGCGTCCCGAGATCGCGGTGCTGCTCGCCTACTCGAAGATCGACCTCTTCCGCGAGATCCTGGACAGCGACGTAGCGGACGACGCCGCGCTGCGGCCGCTCCTGCACGCCTACTTCCCCAACGAGATCCAGAAGAGCTACGCCGCCGACATCGATCGCCATCGCCTGCGCCGCGAGATCGCCGCGACGATGCTCACGAACCGCATCGTCGACCGCGTGGGCGTCGCCTGGCCTGCTCGCGTGGCGAGCATGCTCGGCTGCAATCTCGCGCAGCTGGCGCGCGCGTTCCTCGTCGCCGACGCCTTGCTCGGCACGCCGGCGCTCGCGGCGGAGATCGATCAGCTCGACGGCCGCGTGCCGACCGACGCGCAGATCATCGCGTACCGCATGGTCGCGACCGCTCAGGAGCGCTTGATCCCCTCGATCCTGCGCTGGCTCGACAGCGGGCTCTCCATCCAGCAGGCGATCGAGAAGCACCGCTCCGACGTCGCAGCGCTGAAGACGCGCGCCGCCGAGACCCCGGTCGAATGGCGCCGTCGCGACAGCGAGGAGCTCTACTCGCGCCTCGTCTCGCGCGGCTTCCCCGAGGAGTTCGCCGAGCGGTTGGGCTCGCTCCACCACCTGGCGCGCGCCGGTGAGATCACCGGCATCGCCAGCGAGGCCAAGTGCGAGCTGCTGCGCGCGATGGAGGTCTACTACCGCACCGGCACCGCGCTCGAGTTCGCCGAGGCGCTGCGCGAGGCGAAGGCCGGCAACGAGAAGGCCGACGAGGAGCGCCAAGCTCGCTCGATCCTGACCGAGATGCTGCGCACGACCTACCGCACGACGGTGGTGGCGATCCTGAAGCACCACGCGGCCGAGGACGTGCGCGCCGCCGTCGAGCGCTGGGCCGCGGCCCACGCGCAGGACCTGGAGATGATCCGCGGGATGCTCGAGAAGGCGCGCACCTCCGGCGCGCTCTCGCTCGGCACGCTGTTCATCCTGAACGACCGCTTCTCGAAGCTCGCCCAGGTCCGCGCGTGAGCACCCCGGGGAGGGCGGTCGCCCGCTCTTTCCGGGGCTTCGTCGCGACCCAGTTCCTCGGCGCGTTCAACGACAATCTGTTCAAGCAGCTCGTCGTGCTGCTCGCCGTCGACCACGTGAAGTCCGGCGGCGAGTCGCTGGACGCCTTGGCGGCGGCGCTCTTCGCCCTGCCCTTCGTGCTCTTCTCGGGGCTCGCGGGGCAGCTCGCGGACCGCTACGCGAAGCGGCGCGTCATCGTCCTCGCGAAGGTGGCCGAGATCGGGGTGATGGGTCTCGCAGCGCTCGGCTTCGCGCTGCAGAGCCTCCCGTTCCTGCTGGTCGTCGTGTTCCTGATGGGCGCGCAGAGCGCGTTCTTCGGGCCCGCGAAGTACGGCGCGATCCCGGAGATGATCGAGGCCGGCGGCATGTCCCGCGCGAACGGCATCGTGCAGATGACGACCTTCCTCGCGGTGATCCTCGGGAACGCCGCCGCCGGGGCCCTGAAGAACACCTTCGGCGCAGCGCTCCTGGCCCCCGCCGCGGTCTGCGTGCTGATCGCGGCGCTCGGCACGCTGACGAGCCTCGTCGTGCGAACGGAGCCCGCGCAGCGGCCGGAGCTCGTGCTCTCGCGCCAGCCCTTCGCCGATCTCTTCCCGACGCTCGTGGCGCTGCTCCGCCAGCGCTCGTGGCGCGACGTGCTGCTCGCCTACTCGTTCTTCTGGTTCATGGGCGGCGTCGTGCAGCAGTGCATGAACCGCTACGGCAAGATCCTGATGGACCTCGACGACCGCGGCACGAGCTTCCTGCTGGTGACGCTGAGCGTCGGCATGGCGGCGGGCTCGGTGCTGGGCGGCTACCTCGCCCGCGGTGCGATCCGCTTCGGCCTCGCGCGCTGGGGTGCTCTCGGCATGATCGCGGGGCTGCTCGCGCTCGGCATCGCGCATCACGCGCTGCCGCTCGTGCACGTCGTGCTGTTCGTGCTCGGCGGGAGCGGCGCGCTCTTCGGCCTGCCCTTCGTGGTCTGGATCCAGAGCTCGGCCCCGCCGAGCGAGCGCGGCAGCGTGATCGCCGTCTCCAACTTCACGAACTGGATCTTCATCTTCCTGAGCGCCGGATACTTCGGCGCCACCTCGGCGCTCCTGCCCATCGAATGGGTGCCGGTCTCCCTGGGCATCCTCACCGCCGCGGTGCTCCCCGGGTGGATCCGCTCCTTCGCTCGCCTCGAGCATCCCGCCCCGCGCTGAACGTCTCCTCCTCGACCTCCGAACTCCGCAATCCCACCGTGAGCCGCTCATGACCGCGAGCATCGAACCCGTCCGCTTCGGCGTCCTCGGCGTCGGGCGCATCGCCCAGAACCGCTTCGCCCCCGCCGTCGCCGCCTCGCCGCTCGCGACGCTGGAGGCCGCGGCGAGCCGCGACCTCGCGCGTGCGAAGTCCCTCGACGCCGCGCGCTCCTACGGCAGCTACGCGGAGCTCTTGCGCGACGAGCGCGTGGAAGCGGTCTACATCGCGACGCACAACGGCCTCCACGAGGAGCTCTGCCTGGAGGCGCTCGACTGCGGGAAGCACGTGCTCTGCGAGAAGCCGCTCGGCCGGAACGCCGCGGAGTGCGAGCGCATGCTCGCGCGCGCGACGCAGCGGAAGCGCCACCTGGTCGAAGCCTTCATGTACCGGCATCACCCGCAGATCGCGAAGATGTTGGAGCTCGTGCGCGGCGGCGCGATCGGCGAGCTCCGCACCGTCGAGGCCTCGTTCTCCTTCCACCTCACGAAGGAGGACGACGTGCGCCTGAACGACGACTGGGGCGGCGGCGGTCTGCTCGACGTCGGCTGCTATTGCGTGAACGTCTGCCGCCTGCTCCTCGGCGACGAGCCGGTGGGCCTCTCCGCGCGTGGCGCCTTCCACCCGGTCCACGGCGTGGACCTTTCACTGCACGGCATCCTCGAGTACGAGGGCGGGCGCTTCGCGGTGATCTCGTCCGGCTTCGACGGCGGGCTCCGCAATCGCGTGCTGCTCTCCGGCACCCGCGGCACGCTCGAGCTCCGTCACGCGTTCCTCTCGTGGGAAGAAGAGCCGCTGCTCGTGCTGCGCCAGGAAGGCGGCGAGACGCACTATCCCTTCGAGATCGTCGATGTGTTCCGGCTCGAGGTCGAGGACCTTTGCCGCGCGATCCGCACGGGCTCGAAGCCGAAGCTCGGGCCGGACGAGGGGCTGAAGAACGCGCGCCTCCTCGATGCGCTGCTCGCGGAGGCGCGGCGCTCGGCTCGCTCGCGCAGCTGACCTGCGCGCTCGGCGACATCCGCCGCCTCGCGCATGGACGCCGGAGCGCCGACGGGAGCGTCCCTGCGTGCACTTGCGCCCCACGGATCGCGCGCGTGCTCGAGCCGCGCGTCGAATTCGCGTCGACGCTTCCACTTCGAGTGCGAGCGCGTGAACGCGAGAGGCGAGCGAACGCAAGACCGCGCATGCGCTACGCCCGGCCCTACGGCGAAGCAAGCGCCGCGCCCGACGCGCGCGTATCAGGTCGAAGGTGTTCGAGCGTCGACGCGCGAACGACGCGAGAGACAAGCGCGGAGCGTCGCGCGTCGTTCACGTCGCTCGCTGCGCCTCCGGGCGCGGCTCCGCTTCGTCGATGGACATCGTGCGCCGTCTCGGAGCCCGCGGGAGGCGGGGGCTCCGAGACTCATGCTCATGGGTGCGTTCGGACGTCGACGCATGAACGACGTCGACAGACATGGGTTCCGCGCCCGCGCGGCGGCCGAGCGCGTTAGCGCGAGGTTGCTCGGCGGCTTGCATCGGCGAGGTTCGCTCGCGGTCGGCCGGCCTGCTTCTCGTGATGCGGCAGCTCGTGGATGTCGAGCAATCCGTGGCGGCGCCAGCCGGTGGTGAGCAGCCAGGTCGAGGCGGGCGCAACGGTGGCCACCACTGGTGCGGCTGGGATCGCGGCGATCGACAGGCGCTCCATCCAACCCTCGAACACGGGCGCGCTCGAGCAAAGATCGATCGACGATCGCGGCACGACGCCGTGCTTCTTACCGTTCTGCAGCACGTACCGCAGCGCATTCTCGCCTGCGCCGGCGTCGAGATCACCTCGTCGTGATAGCGATCGGGAAACACCTTGGCGCTGCGACCCCAGAGCTTGTTCGGCGTGCGCGCGAGCGGCTCAGCAGAGCGTTCATGCCGCGCGCGACGCACTCACGATCATCGGCTTCGACGAGCAGGTGCAGGTGATTGCCCTGCACGGAGTAGTGGATGTCCGCATCCCGTGGCGATCGCTGCTCGCGCTGAGCGCAGCGAGCACGAGCTTCAGCGCGTCACCTCGGCGCAGCGACGGCAGGCCCTCCGCAAGTCGCACGGTGATGTGCAGCGGCTCGCCGCGCTTCTTCGTCGAGCGCTGACGGTGCGGCATGCCGGGTTTGGCGTTCTTCGGCTTTCGTCCCGCACCCTTGCGCTTCCCACCATGCTGACGAAAGTCGAACTCGAGCTGTTGAACCTTGCGGCGCATGCGTCCTCCTCTGCCTCATCCTACGTCGCCTTCCCCGATATCGTTCCAGCATGGAGAACGAAGAGGAGGCGTCTTGGGTTTCATACAAAGTCGGATTCTTGATAGAGCGACGTTGCTCGCGCGCCGAGCTCGCAGCTAAGCCACGTTGTCGCCCTGCTGCCGCGCGGGCGACGAACCGATGTCTCTCGACGCGGTTCTCGCGTCGACGTCCGATTCCTCCCGTAGCATGAGTTTCGGAGCCCCCGCCTCCCGCGGGCTCCGAAACGGCGCACGATGTCTATCGACGCAGCGGAGCCGCATCCCAAAGGCGATGCAAGCGACGTGACCGCCGCGCTCGCTCTCGAATCGCACCCGACGTCGTAGGCGCGTCGACGCTCGGTGTCGTTCGAAGTCGTTCACGCGCGGCGGGCGCGGCGCTTGCTTCGCCGTAGGGCTGGCGGAGCGGTCGTCGCGAACCTCGCGTCCGCATGTTCGCGCTCGTCGTGGGTTCGGGTACCGATCTCGCGTCGACGCGTTCCACGACGGTGCAAGTAGACGCATGGTCAGCGGCGCCTTCAGCGAGGCCCCGAGGATCGGCCGTCTCCTGCTCGTACGCCCGCGCGATCACCGAGCATGGAGCGCATCAGCGCGAGCCCAGCGGCACATCCACCCGCAGGTCCCCGAACCCCTCCACCTCGAGCTCCATCCAGAACGACGCCGTGCGGTCGGTGACGGACGCCGGCGATTCGTAGCTGCCCTTCTTCGCGAAGCACCAGCTCTCGCTCTTGCCGGGCTTGCCGTTCTGCATCGTAGTGCCTAGACGCGCATTCTTCTCGGCGAACGAAGTCGCACCGAGCACGCGTGCGAGTGCGCCCTCTCGGACGCGATCCCAGATCTCGCTGGCACCGCCGCGCACGCGCGTGCCGTGGATGTGGAAGACGATGCGCCCGCCCGCCGAGGAGAACGAGCTACCACTTCCGACGGGAGCATCGAGGTCCTTGAAGCCCATGCCGAACGGCCGCAGGCGATACGGCGCGCCGAAGCTCGGCCGCGCGGTCTCCTCCAGCGTCACCGTGCACCAAGGCTCCAGGCCCTCTCCGCCGAGCGCTTCGTACGCGTCGCCGCAGACGGCGTGACGCAGGCGATAGGGTCCGAGTGGCAAACGCAGCGGCTCCTGCCCCACGGCGAAGAGCGCTTCGTCCTGGCTGCCGTTCACGAGCACGAGATGGGTGCAGCTCGCGGGCAAGCGCGAGGCGTCGCGCGGGTCGAGCGTACCGAGCTTCGCTTCCAACGCGCCGAGCTCGAGCGCTGCTTCGCTGGACGCAGCGGCACCGTCCGCCTTCTTCACGCCATACCAGCGCTCGCCGAGCGGCATCGTCTTCGACAGCTTCGTCGCGATCCGCTCCTCGCCGCGCAGCACGAGATCCGTGCCGAAGTCGAGCCAGCTACCGTTCAGGTTCGCGTCGAGCAGCGCGAGCGAAGGCAGGCCGTCGAAGTGCGCCGCGCGTGATTCGAGCCGCATCACGTGCCACTGCACGACGATCGGGTTCTCGCTGGTCATGACGCCCGGCAACGCGCCGCGGAACGGCGTGCAGCGCAGGGTCGCGGTCCCTTCCGGTCCCGCGAGCTCGACGTCGCCGGCCTTCTTCAAGCGCTGCGGCTTCTTCAGCCCCGCGCCGCGCAGCTCGAGCTCGTCGGCGAAGCGCACGAGCTCGAGCGGGCTGCCCGCGACCGCGACCTGCTGGATGTCGTTCGGCGCGAGGAGGACGCCGTAGCGCGACGGGCCGAAGAGCAGCTTCTCGACCTCGATCGCGGACGCCGGCTCGAGCGCGGCGCGCAGCGTCGGGGGCCGGGGCCGGGGCCGGGGCCGGGGCGGGATCCTGCGCGGGAACGACGATCTCACCCTCCTGCGCCGCAGCGGCGGCGCAGAGGGCGAGCCCGAGGAGACGGGAGGCGAGCATGAGTGGCGAGTCCTCGCAGATCGACGCCGTTCCTACGCAGCGCTCACGCCGCCGCTCCCGACTCCGGCTCGCGAATTTCGTCGAGCAAGCGCTGCACGCGCTCGTCCGGCCTCGGGAAGAGCGGCGTCAGGAGCAGCGCGACGCCGAAGTTCAGCAGCATGCCGACGACGCCGATGCCCTGCGCCTTGATGCCGAAGCACCAGGGCTCCATGCCGCCGTAGACGCTGGCGATGATGTACCAGCCGGTGAAGAGCGCGCCCGCGGCCATGCCGCACATCGCGGGGACTCCACCCACGCGCCGCGAGAAGATGCCCAGCACGAGCGCGGGGAAGAAGCTCGCCGCCGCGACCCCGAAGGCGAACGCGACGACCTGGCTCACGAAGCCCGGCGGGTAGATGCCGAAGATGCCCGCGATCACCACGGCGACACCGATCACCGCGCGGCTCACCAGCAAGCGCTTCGCTTCGCTGGCTTGCGGATCGATCCAGCGGAAGTAGAGGTCGTGCGCGACGCTGGAAGAGATCACGAGCAGGAGCCCGCTCGCCGTGGAGAGCGCCGCGGCCAGCGCCCCCGCCGCGACCAGCGCCACGATCCATGCCGCGAGCTCGGCCATCTCCGGCGTCGCGAGCACGAGGATGTCCTGGTCGGGGCCGGCGAGCCCCTTCGCGCGCAGGATCGCTCGTCCATCGGCGCCGGCGCTCCCGCGCGTGTCGATCCACTTCTGGTGCTCTACGCGCACGGTGGCGAGCTCGTCGGCGTTGAGCGCCCCGCGGCGGAAGATCTCGCTCTCGGCGAAGCGTCCCGGATCGCGCGTCCCGTAGAACGCCACCTTGCCGTCGCCGTCGTCGAGCCAGAGCACGAGCCCCGTCGGCTGCCACGAGCGGAACCACTGCGGCAGCTCGGCCTCGGTCTTCCCGTGCAGGCTGGAGAGCATGTAGTAGCGCGCGAAGGCACCCACCGCGGGCGCCGTGAGATAGAGCAGCAAGATGAAGCCGAGCGCCCAGAAGGCGCTCCAGCGCGCGGCGGCGACGTTCTTCACCGTGTAGAAGCGCACGATCACGTGCGGCAGACCCGCCGTGCCGGCCATCAGCGCGAGGGTCACGCAGAAGACGTTCGTCTTGTCCCACTCGCCCTCGAAGGGCTGCGTGTAGGACGCGAATCCGAGGTCGGCGTGGAGCTGATCCAGCTTCGCGAGCAAGCTCGCCGAGCCGTCGAGGAGCGTGCTGCCCATCCCGATCGACGGCACCGCGACGCCGGTGAGCCGGATCGAGATCGCGATCGCGGGCACGAGGAACGCCGTGATCAGCACCCAATACTGCGCGACCTGCGTCCAGGTGATGCCCTTCATCCCGCCGAGCGTCGCGTACACGAAGACGATCGCGACGCCGATCATCACGCCGATCTCGACGTCGACCTCGAGGAAGCGCGAGAACACGATGCCGACCCCGCGCATCTGCCCCGCGACGTAGGTGAAGCTGATGAAGAGCGCGCAGAGCACGGCCAGGCCGCGGGCCAAGTTCGAGCCATAGCGATCGGCGACGAAGCCCGGCACGGTGAAGTGGCCCGCTCTCCGCAGGTACGGCGCGAGCAGGAGCGCCAGCAGCACGTAGCCGCCGGTCCAGCCCATCAGATACATGCCGCCCGCGTAGCCCATGCTCGCGATGAGCCCGGCCATCGAGAGGAAGCTCGCGGCGCTCATCCAGTCGGCGGCGGTCGCCATGCCGTTCGCCGCGGCGGGGATCCCCTGGCCCGCGACGTAGAAGCCCTTCGTGTCGCTGACGCGGGCCCACCAGGCGATCGCGAGGTAGAGCGCGAAGGTCCCCCCGGCGATGAGGAAGGTCCAAGCCTGAACGCTCATGCGCGTCGCTCCTCGCTCGCCGGATCGGCTGCCCGCGCCGCGTCGAGCTCCGCGCGCAGCCGGCGATCGAAGCGCCCCATCGCGACGGCGTAGATCGCGATCAGGAGCAGGAACCCGAGCAAGCTCCCCTGCTGCGCGAACCAGAAGCCGAGCGGGAAGCCCCCGATCGACCAGCGGTTCAGCGCATCGGCCCAGAGCACGCCACAGCCCAGTCCGAAGGCGGCCCAGAGCAGCAGCAGCAGCGCGATCGTGCGCACGCTGTGCGACCAGTAGCGACGATGGGCCGCGGCTTCGAGCTCGCTGCGGCGCGATTCCTTCGGCATGGGCTCCTCGCGAGGGCGACGCGTGGAGAGAGCGTAGTTATCGTGAGCGCGTTCGCCACCGAGGAATCCCGCGCATGCTCGCCTTCGCCCTCGCCGCGCTCGCGCTCTGCCTCGCCCAGGAGCCCTCACCGCGCTCCGCCGTGCCCGCGGGGGCCGATTCGCCGCTGCGCGTGCTCTTCGTCGGCAACTCGTACACCTATGGCAACGACGTGCCCTGGATGGTTCGAGGGCTCGCCGCCGCCGAGAAGGGCGCGCGCCCGCTCGAGGTCGAGTCGATCGCGATCGGCGGGGCGACGCTGCGGAACCACGTGGAGAGCGGCGCGGTCGCCGAGAAGCTCGCCACCGGGCGCTTCGAGGTCCTGGTCCTTCAGGAGCAGAGCCAGCTCCCGCTCCTCGATCGCGCGGCCTTCCACGCCGCCGTCCGCGAGCTGCACGCCACGGCGGCCAAGACGAGCACGCGCGTCGTCTTCTTCTGCACCTGGGCGCGGCGCGATCACCCCGAGCAACGAGCGGGCCTCGAGGAGGCCTACGCAGAGATCGCCGCCGAGCTGGGTGCAACGATGGCGCCCGTCGGGCGCGCCTTCGAACGCCATGCCGCACTCGCGAAGCGCGCGGGATCCAAGCGCGAGCAGACGCCGGTGGCGGGCAACGCGGCCTCGGCTCCCCTGAGCCTGTACGCGGAGGACGGCAGCCATGCCGCGCCCTGCGGCTCCTATCTCGCCGCCGCGCTGCTCCTCGAGGCGATCCAGGGCCGTCCGGCGCGCGCGCTCGCGCGCGAGCTACCCGCACGGCGCGATCCCGCCCTGCCGACCGGCACCCCGACACCGCCGCCGTTGATCGCGCTCGACGAGGCGCAAGCCGCCCTGCTCGCGCGCTGCGTGCGCGAGGCCCGCGAAGGCTTCGCGAAGGAGCGCGCGGGTCGCCGCGCGAAGGCGCCCAGCTGAGCTCCTCGCGGCCACGCGCCTTCGAAGCGCGAGACGGCGCGAGAGGCCGCTCGGCAACCCGGCCCGCGTGCTCCGCGGGCCGCGAGCCGACGCTGGCGACAGACCGGGGCGAGCAGCGTGTCGAAGACCGACTTCGGTCTGGCGAACGAGCCTCGCTCGCCCCGCCTGCGTCGCCGGAAGCTGGCGGAAACAGCCGCTTCAGCGCCCGTTCCTGCGCCTCGGTGGGACGCCCCACGCATCGCTCCCAGGCTCGAGGCACTTCTTCAACAGGCTGCTAGGCCGGGAACGCGAGCCTCACTAGAATCGCGGCCTCTCATCTGCTCCTCACTCTCGGCCGACCCCAGGAGGTCGCCATTCCGAACTCGTCCCCCTCGTCTCGCTCCCGCGCTCCGCGCCGCGGCCGTCCGCGCTCCGGCAGCAGTGAGCCCAAGGCTCCGCGCCCGAGCGGTCCCGTCGAAGAGCTGCATCCGACCACGGATGCTCCCGATATCGCCTCCTTCCGCGAGTGGTCCCTCGGGGACGACATCCTGCGCGAGCTCGATGCCATGGGCATCTCGAAGCCGACGCCGATCCAGGCCCTCGCCATCGGTCCCGTTCTCGAAGGCCGCGACATCATCGCCAAGGCCGAGACGGGCACCGGCAAGACGCTCGCCTTCGGCGCGCCGATCCTCGCCAAGCTCGAGCCCGGTCGCACCAGCATCCTCGCCCTCGTCCTCTGCCCGACGCGCGAGCTCGCGCAGCAGGTCGGCGACGTGCTGCAGCGCCTCGGCAAGGTGCGCGGCCTGACCGTCGCCCTCGTCGTCGGCGGCGAACCGATGATGCCTCAGGTGAAGGCGCTGCGCGCCGGCGCGCAGATCGTCGTCGCGACGCCCGGCCGCATCATCGATCTCTACGAGCAGCGCTTCGTGCAGTTCCCGTGGACGGAGTTCGCGGTGCTCGACGAGGCCGATCGCATGCTGGAGATCGGCTTCCTCGACGACGTGAAGAAGATCCTGAACTACCTGCCGAAGGAACGGCAGACGCTGCTCTTCTCCGCGACCTTTCCTCCCGATCTCCTGCGCCTCGCGCGAGAGCATACGGTGAATCCGATCGAGGTCGCGACCGCGCTCGGCACGAAGACCGCCTCCACCGTCGAGCAGTTCTGGATCCCGATCGGCGAGGAAGAGCGCGGCGAGGCCGCGGCGCGCCTGATCGCGGCGAGCTCGGTCGACGACACCTTCATCGTCTTCTGCAAGAAGCGCACGGACGTCGGCATCATCTATCGGCGGCTCCGCCGCTTGCCGCACGCGATCCACGCGCTCCACGGCGGCTTCGACCAAGCCGCGCGCTTCCAGGTGATGGAGGCCTTCCGCGCGAAGAAGCTGAAGGCGCTCATCGCGACCGACGTCGCGGCGCGCGGCCTCGACATCTCGCACGTGACGCAGGTCGTGAACGCGTACGTCCCGTTCGAAGCGACCGAGTACGCACACCGCGTCGGCCGCACGGGCCGCGCCGGCCGCAGCGGTCGCGCGATCACGCTGGTCGCGCCGAGCGATCGCAAGAAGTGGGCGCTGATCCGCAGCAAGATCGATGTCGAGGTGCGCGAGACCACGCTCGACGAGATCGCGCCCTATCCGGGGCAGCGCCGCCGGAGCGAGCGTCCGCCGCGCGAGGAGCGCGAAGCTCCGCGCGGTGCAAGCGAGGAACGCGAGCGCGCACCCGAGGGTCGCGCGGTGCGCGACCGCGACGTACGCGATACGCGCGACGTGCGCGATGGGCGCGACTTACGCGATGGGCGCGATGGGCGCGATACGCGCGACGTTCGCGAGGCGCGCGACAGGCGCGAAGAACGTCCGGCGCGCTCGGACGAGCGCCCGCCGCACGAATCGCGCCGCGAGCGGCCCGCTCGATCGGAGCGAGCGTCGCGCGACGAGCGTCCGCGGAGCGACGAAGCTGCGACGCGCGAAGAGCGCCCGCGGCGCGAGGAACGCCCCCGGCGCGAAGCAGCGCCTCTGCGCGCGAGCGCGGAGCCTCAGGGGAACGAGCCCGCGGCGTTCGGCGCCATGACCCGCGAAGAGCGCGATACGCGCAGCGCGCGACCCGCGGCGCGCCGCGGCGCGGAGCCGGCGCGCGCGAACGGCGCCGCGGCGGCCTCCTCGCCCGAGCAACGGACGGCGCCGTCGCAGCGCTCGCTCGCGGAGCCTCGATCGATCCCCCCGCGCGCTTCCGCCGATCGCCCGGCAGCGCCGCCTCGCAGCGCCGCTGCCGTTCCTCCCGCGGAGTCGCCCCGACGCACGAGCTCGGTTCGCGCCAGCGAGCCACCGCGCGAGGAGAGACGGCGCACGAGCTCGCGCGAAACCTCGCCGCCCCTCCGCGCGGAAGCGCGTCGCGAAGCGCCGCCGGCATCGCGCGAGGAAGCGAGCCGCCCGTCGACGCGCTCGGCGCCGCGCGCCTCCGCCGCGCCGCCCGAGCGCGCCGCGCGCGCGACGGAGAAGCCGCGTCGCGCAGAACAGGAGACGGAGAGCGCCGCGTCGCGCGCGCCGCGTTCCGTCGAGCGCCTCCCCGTCGCTCCGCCGGCGCGCCCGAGCCGCCGCGCCGAGCTCGTCGAAGAAGCGCGCGTCCCCGCGGCGCCGGAGCGCCGAAGCTCGGCGCGCGAGACCGCGCGTCCGACTGCCGTTCCGAATGCGCCGCGCGAGAACGCGCGTGCGACTGCCGTTCCGAGTGCTCCGCGCGAGAACGCGCGTGCGACTGCGGTTCCGAGCGCGGCGCGCGAGACCGCGCGTCCGGATGCCGTTCCGAAGGAGACCGTGCGCGAGTCGCGCGCCGAGGCTCCCGCCGCGAGGCGCGAGCGTTCGACGCGCAGCGCCGCGCCCCGCGACGAGCGGCCCGCGGCTCCGACGCGCCGCCGGGCCGAAGCAGGCCCTCCCGCTGCGTCGCCGGAGCAGGAGCCGAGTTCGCGCACGGAAGCTCCGGCCCGCCCCTCGGCGGCGCCGAACGTGCGCCGTGGCGACGCGCCGCCGGCCGCGCGCGCCGAGGCTCCGCGCGAGCCGCGGGCGCGCACGAGGCAGGCGACCGAAGCGCGACGCGCTTCGGCGCGCGCCGAGGCGCCGCGTGACGAGGCTGCACGAGAGGTCGAGCCGCGCGCGGAGAGATCGCGCACGGGTGGGCCACGCACCAGCGCGCCGCGCGCAGCCGAGCCACGCGAGGTGGAAGCGGAACCGCGCCGCGCCGCGCCGCGGACGGCGAAGGCCCGCGCGGAGCAGCGCGAGACCTCCGCGCCACGGGCGAGTGCGAAGGAGAGTGCGAAGGCGACGACGCGCGCGTCGAACAGCGCGCGCGCCGGAGATCTCGCCGAGGCTTGGCTCGAGGTCGCCCGCTCCGCGCCGCGGCGACGCGCCGCCGCGGCGGCGCGTTCGTCGGCGCCGCGCGACGCCGGCGAGCGCGCGCCCCGCGCGCGCGCGAAGCACGAGGCGAGCGCACCGCGCGCCGCCGAAGACGAGCGGCCGAAGCGCGAGCGCGAGCCCGAGCGCCCCGCGGCCGAGCCGCGCCGTCGCCGAACGCGCGAGGAGCCGCAAGTCGAGACGACCGCGGAGCGCCGCGAGCCGTCGCGTTCGGCGAGCCCGGCGCGCGCGCGCTCGGCGCGTCCGCAGCCCGCGCCGAAGACCGAGGTCGAGCGTGAGGCGGCGGCGGAGCGCGAGCCGCGTGCGGCCGAGCGCGCTCCGCGCTCGCGTCCGCGGAAGCGCTGAGCTGTGAAGCGCGGGTTCCTCGCGATCGGCGCGCTGCTCGCCGGCGTGGCCGCGCCTGAGCTCCGAGCGCAGCAGAGCGCGGGGGACGCGGCGCCGCCCATCGAGTGGCGCCGCGGCCTCGTGTACGCGCGGCGCGACGCGCTCGAGCTCGCGCTCGACTTCGCGCGTCCGGCCAGCGCCGATCGAGCGCTGCCGTGCGTGCTCGCGATCCACGGCGGCGGTTGGCGCCAAGGTCGGCGCGAAGATGTGCACCGTGTCGTCGAGCGCTGCGTGAACGCGGGCTTCGCCGCCGCGGCGATCAGCTATCGCTTGCTGCCCGAGCATCGCTTCCCCGCGCCTTGGGAAGATGTCTGCGCCGCGCGAGAGTTCCTCGCCGCTCATGCAGACGAGCTCGGGCTCGATCCCGAGCGCTGCGCGGCGATCGGCTTCTCGGCTGGTGGCCATCTCGCGCTGCTGCTCGGCACGCACGACGAAGGCACCGAGCCCGGCCGCCCGCGCGTGCGCGCCGTCGGCAACTTCTTCGGCCCCACCGATCTCTCCGCCTCCGAGCTCCCCGAGCGCGCGGAGCGCCTCATCGCGGACTTCCTCGGCGCGAGCGGCGACGCCGCGGCGCCGCTCCGCCGCGCCGCTTCGCCGCGCGCGCACGTGTCGGCGGGCGACGCCTGGGTCCGCAGCTTCCACGGCACCGACGATGCGCTGGTCCCCCATGCGCAAGCGACAGCGCTGCATGAGGCCCTGCGCGCCGCGGGCGTCCCCGAGGCGCTGCATTCGCGGATCGGCGCGCAGCACGGTTGGGCGCGCGAGGAGCTGGAAGCCGACCTCGATCGGCTGCTCGTGCGTTGGCGGAGCGAGCTGCGCGGCGGCGGGCTCCATCCGCTGCGGCTGCGCGAGGACTTCGAGAGCGCGAGCGAGGACGGGTGGTGGCTCTCCGACGCCGCCGCTTGGAGGATCACCGGAGAGAGCGGCGCTCGCGCGCTCGAGATCGTGGCGAAGCGGAGCTCGTACGCGCCGAAGCATCGCTCGCCGCTGCACCTCGCCGTGCGAAAGGATCTCGCCGTCGAGAGCTTCGTCCTCGACGTCGATCTGCGCAGCACGCACGCGAGCTACGGGCATCGCGACCTCGTGCTCGTCTGCGGCTGGCAGGACGCGGAGCACTTCTACTACGTGCATCTCGGCCAGCAGGCCGATGCGACGAGCCACGGCGTCTTCCTCGTCGACGGGGCCGCGCGGCGGCGCCTCGAGGGCGAGCGCGGTGCGGGCACCCCCTGGGGCGAGCGCTGGCATCGCGCGCGCCTCGTGCGCGACGTCGAGAGCGGCGCGATCGAGCTCTATCTCGACGGCGTCGAGACGCCGCATCTGCGCGCCGTCGATCGCCGCTTCCTCCGCGGGTGCATCGGCGTGGGCTCGTTCGACGACACCGGGCGCTTCGACGCGCTGCGCCTCTACGCGGCGCCTGGCGAAGCGAAGTGAGGCTCCGCTCTTGAGCCGCGCTGCGCGGAAGCTCGAGATCGTCGCGACGAGCCTCGCCGATGCGGCGGCCGCCGCGCGCGGTGGAGCCGACCGTCTGGAGCTCTGCGTGGACCTCGCGTGCGGAGGGGTGACGCCGCCGCAGACGCTCCTCGCGCAGATCCGCGACGCGCATCCCGCGCTCGATCTCCGGGTGTTGCTGCGTCCCCACGGCGGACCGTTCACGCTGAGCCGCGATGAGCTCCGCGCGCTACTCGCGGAGGTCCGTCGAGCGCGCGAGCTCGGCCTGCAGGGCATCGTGATCGGCGCGCTAGGCGCGGACGGCGCGATCGATCGCGAGTCGATGCGGCGCCTCCGCGAGGAAGCGCGCCCGCTCGAGGCGACCTTCCACCGCGCCTTCGATCTCCTCGCGCGACAAGAGGAAGCGCTGGAGTCCCTGATCGAGCTCGGCTTCGAGCGCGTGCTGACGAGCGGAGACGAGAGCACCGCGTGGGACGGACGCGTGCGCTTGCGCGCGCTGATCCGGCAGGCCGCGGAGCGCCTCCTCGTCCTGCCCGGCGGCGGCGTGCGCTCCGCGCATGCCGCCGCGCTCCTCGCCGCCACGGGAGCGCGCGAGCTGCACTCGAGCGCGCGCACCGGCGGCGAGCTCGTCGACGAGGCCGAGGTGCGCGCGCTGCGCGCGGCGCTCGAGCGGAGCTGAGCGCGTCGTGGCCCACTCGCGCGTCAGGCGCTACGCTGCGCGCTCCCACGCCCTCCTCGCGGAGCTCCCGATGCTGGACTCGTTCCTCTACCTCGTGCGCGGCGCGCTCCGCGCGCTGCCCGCCTCCGCCGCCTTCGTCGGCGCGCTCCTGCCCGGCGCGCGCGCCGCGGCGCAAGACGAGCGCTTCGCGGAAGGGCTCGAGCAGCTCCGCGACGCGGGCGGCGCCGAGCTGCGCGTACCCTGGAAGCTGCTGAAGCCCGCGCAGATCGCGGAGGGCGCGCGCTATCCGCTCGTGCTCTTCCTCCACGGCGCGGGCGAGCGCGGCGACGACAACCGACGCCAGCTCAGCTGGTTCGGCAACCCGATGGCGAGCAAGGCCTGGAGCGAGGCCTATCCCTGCTACGTGCTCGCGCCGCAGTGCCCGAAGGACCGCCGCTGGGTCGAGGTCGATTGGAGCGCGAAGGAGAGCGCGCGCCCCGCCGAGCAATCCCCGGCCATGGAAGGCGTGCAGCGCGCGCTCCAGAAGGTGCTCGCGCAGCACCCGATCGACCCCGAGCGCCTCTATCTCACCGGCCTCTCAATGGGCGGCTTCGGCACCTGGGATCTCGCCGCGCGCCATCCGACGTGGTTCGCCGCTGCCGCTCCGATCTGCGGAGGCGGCGATCCGCGCGACGCCGCGCGGCTCGCCGCGCTTCCGCTCTGGTGCTTCCACGGCGCGGACGACAAGGTGGTCGCGGTCGAGCGCTCGCGCGCGATGATCGGCGCCCTCGAAGCCGTGGGCGGCGCTCCGATCTATACGGAGCTCCAGGGCGTCGCGCACGACTCGTGGAAGTCGGCCTACTCCGACGACAGCGGCCTGTTGCCGTGGCTCTTCGCGCAGCGCGGCGGCGGCGCGCTCGCCGCCCTCGCGTCGGCGCCCTGGCGCGAAGGCGACAAGCTCGCGTTCCTCGGCGACTCGATCACGCAGGCCGGTGGGGCGCCGGGCGGCTACGTGACGCGCCTCGAGGCCGCGCTGCGCGAGCAGCGCTCGGAGCTCGAGATCCCGTTCGTGCGCGCGGGCATCAGCGGCAACAAGATCGGCGACCTGCTCGCGCGCCTCGAGCGCGATGTGCTCGCCGCGAAGCCGACGATCGTCTTCGTCTACATCGGCATCAACGATGTCTGGCACCAGAAGCTGAACGGCAAGGGCACGCCGGAAGCGGCGTTCGACTCCGGGCTGCGCGAGCTCTGCGCGAAGCTCGGCGCCGCCGGAGCCCGCGTCGTGCTCGCGACGCCGAGCGTGATCGGCGAGAAGCGCGCGGGAGAGAACGAGCTCGATACGGAGCTCGACCGCTACGCCGGCATCACTCGCGCGGTCGCCGCGGAGCTGGGCCTCGTGCTCTGCGACCTGCGCGCGGACTTCCTGGATCGCCTGGCGCTCCTGAACGCCGCCAACGCCGAGCAAGGAATCCTCACGAACGACGGCGTGCATCTCACCGCCGCGGGCAACGCGTTCGTCGCCGAGCGCGCCGCGGCCGCCATCGCTCTCTCGCTGCACCGCCGCCAGGGCTGATCCGCCGCCTCCGGTGAAGCTCTCGCGCGTCCTCCTCGCGATCGCGGTGCTGGCCTGCATGGTCGCGCTGCTGCGCTTGGGGATCGAGGGCTGGGGCCCGCTCTTCGCGTGGCTCTGGACCGAGGGCGGCTACGACGAGGCCGGCGCGTTGAGCGTGCTGCGCAGCGCGGGTTGGTTCGGCGTCGTGCTCGCGTTGCTGGTACCCTTCCGACCGCTCGGTCTGCTCGGGCTGGCTCTCGCGGCGTGGTGCGGCGCGTGGTGCGCGGCGACGATCTGGCAGCGCGAGCCTTTCGCGGCGCTCGCACCGGCCATGCAAGCCACGCGCCTCGCGGCACCGCTCTCGCTCGGGATGCTCTGCGCGACGCCGAGGCGTCCCGGTGAACGGCGCGTGCGAGCCGCAGCCGTGCTGCTCGTCGGCGCCTCCGCCGCGACCTTCGCCGCGCACGGAGTCGAAGCCTTCGCCATGCACGGCGAGTTCCTCGACTTCCTCTTCCTCTTCGCGCGCGAGCTCGAGGTCTCTCTCGCCGAGCCGACGGCGCGCCGGATGCTCCTCGGCATCGGGGCACTCGATGTCGCCGTGGCTCTCGGCGCGCTCCTCGCGTTGCGCTGGCCGCGCGCGCGGATCGCCCTCGCGTGGATGGGCGCCTGGGGGCTCGCGACGGCCGCTCTCCGCCCTCTCGCGTATGGATCCGAGTTCTACGCCGACTTCCTCGTGCGCTTGCCCAATGCCTGCGCGCCCCTCGCCGCTCTCGCGCTCCTGCGCGCTCGCGATCTGCAGCGCGCGGAGCCTCCGGTCACCCACGCGAGCTCCCCGTGATGCGCTTTCTGTCCCTCTCCATCCTCATGCTGTCTTCGGCGCTCCTCGCGCAGGCGCCGCCGTCCGGCGAAGCCCTCCTCCTCGTCCCGAAGCTCGAGGACTCCGAGACCTTCCCTCCCGACGGCCTCGTCGATCAACGCCCGGCGCATTGGCGCATCGTCTGGACGGAGGACCCGCAGCGCAAAGCGCTCATGCTCTGGGACACCGCGGCGCTGGGGCGCGAGCACCACGTGCGCTATGACGTGCGGAGCCGCGCGAGCGAGGGAGCGCTCGCGAGCTACGCGAAGCAACGGACGAGCGCGCGCAGCGGCCGCTACACCGGTACCGAGCTCGCGCTGCACTGGCATGCCGTGGCACTGGACGAGCTCACGCCGAATACGACCTACTACTTCGTGCTGGAGAGCGATGGGCAACGCAGCCCCGAGATGCACTTCCGCACCGCACCGGCGACCCCTGAGCCCATCGCCCTGCTCTCGGGCGGAGACGCGCGCTCCGACCGCGCGCAGCGAAGAGCGGTGAACCGCATGCTCGCGCAGCTGATCGACCTGCGCCCCGAGGTGCTGGCGCTCGCCCATGGCGGCGACTTCGTGCTCTGGGGGACGCAGCTCCCGCTCTGGGATCGCTGGCTCCGCGATCAAGAGCTCGTGATCGGCGCGAGCGGTCGCGTGCTCCCGATCCTGCCCACGCGCGGAAACCACGAGGCCACCGGAGCCCTCTACGACGAGGTCTTCGGCGCGCCAGGCGGCGCCGAGAAGAACTACTATGCGACCGAGCTCACGCCGGAGGTGCTGCTCGTCACCTTGAACACCGAGATCGCCGCCGGCGGCGAGCAGTCGATGTTCCTGGAGCAGGTGCTCGCCTCGCGCCGCGCGACGCGCTGGCAGATCGCGCAATACCACCGACCGCTCTGGCCGGCGGTGAAGCAGCCCGCGACGGCGGCGCCGCATTGGCTGCCGCTCTTCGATCGCTACGCTCTCGATCTCGCGCTGGAGAACGACGGCCACGCCCTGAAGCGCACGGTGCCGATCAAGGAGGGAGCGCGCTCGGAGCGAGGGACGACCTACGTCGGGGAAGGCGGCTTCGGAGTGCAGCAGCGGACGCCCGACACCGCGCGCTGGTATCTGCAGAGCCCCGGCTACGCGCACTCGCGCCACCACGTCTGGGAGCTGCGTTTCGGGGCGCAGGAGCTCGAGGTCCTCGCTTGGGATCTCCAGCTCGGAAAGATCTTCGATCGCTTCGCGCTGCGTCCGCGAGCGCGCTGAGTCGATAGCTGGCGGCATGCGCCATGCTGGTCGCGCGTGAGCGCTGCGCCCTCTCGACGGTGCGCCCCGCGCGCTGGATCGGAAAAGAGGTGCCAGGAACTTCTTTCTATGCCCCAGCCGAGGGGGGAGTTCCGAAGAGAGGGCGTCGAGCTCCGCGTCGCGGCGCTCGCAGAACTCTCTCGAGTATCAATGCCATGCACGACACTCTCCCCGGAGGGACGCAGAGCGGCTTCTCGATCATCGAGATGATGATCGGGGTCTCGCTCGTGACCGTCGCCTTCGTCGGGCTCGCACCCTTGATGATCAGCTCGAATCACGTCACGGAGGCCGTGGCGGAGAACGAGATCGCGAGCATGGCGGCGAGAGCCAAGCTCGACGAGCTGCGCCGCGTCCCCTTCGAGAGCTTGTCCACCGTCTACGCGAACCAGACCTTCTCGGTCGACCTCGACGGAGACGGCGTCCCGGACCTGCGCGAGCGCCGCATCGAGAGCGGCGGCGGCTTCACTCGCACGGGCTCCACCGCGGGCGGGAGCACGACCGGCGGGACCAGCCGTGGCATCCCCGTCGGCAGCATCGTCATCGACGAGGTGCCCGGAGGGGACTTGGTCGGCGACGCGCTGCGCATCCAGGTCGTCTTGCGCTGGAACTCTCGACAGGGGCTGCAGGAGTACCGGCTCCACACCATCCGCGCGAAGGAGTGAAAGGCACCATGAAGCTCTTCAAGAACAGCAGCGCGCGGGGGAGCGAGCGAGGCGTCTCGCTGCTCGAGGTCTCGATCTCCTCCGCGATCTTCCTCGGCGCGATGATCGTCGCGACGAAGTTCCAAGGCACCCTGCAGCAGGGCATGAAGGAGTCGAACCAGCGCTTGGAGCGTCAGAGCGCGAGCTCGGACATCCTCGATCGCCTCGACACCCTGCTCCGCTCTTCGTCCTCGAACCTCCAGCCCTTCCGCGTGCTGAGCACCACGGCCGCGACCCTGAAGGACCGGATCGACAACGACCGCGACGGCGTGGTCGACGAGCTGGACGAGGCCTTCTTGGTGAGCCCGGTGCTCGCCAACGGAGCCGAGACGCAAGCCATCTGGTTCCAGCGCGTCGCCGGCATCGATGACACCACGGTGCCTCCCACGATCATCTACGACCCGCCGTCCTACGTTCGCTTCGTCAACGAGCCATCCGATCCGCCGGACCAGCGCGACAACGACGGTGACGGCCTCGTGGACGAAGGTCACGTCGTCATCCGCGTCGCGGAAGGCGACCAAGCCATCGCCGGCAACGTCACCGGCTTCAGCATCTCGCGTTACGAGCAGGAGCTGCGGGTGCGCATCGCCATCGCGCAGAAAGTCGAGGGCAAGCTCGAGCCCGAAATCCAGAGCTACGGTCGCGTCATCTACGTGAAGAACTGGTGAGCCCATGAATCCCCAATCTCCGATCCTGCGTTGCGACCAATCCGGCTATATGGTCGTGACCGTGATGGCGGGCGTCGTACCGCTCGCCATCCTGTCCTCGGCGATCGTGCTGCTGATGACCTCGCGCACGCAGAGCACGAGCGCCCGCATGGCCGACGAGCGTCTCGTGGCGAGCGCCGAGGCGGCGGTGCAGGAGGGCTTCGCCCTCGTACGCAAGGCGCGCTCGACGAGCGGCTTCGAGAAGGCCGACGAGCTCTTCCAGCCCGCGACGGATGGAATCGACAACGATCGCGATGGCGAGGTCGACGAGGAGGACGAGGTCGGGATCGCCTACATGATCCACGACTGGTCCGGCGACAGCATCGACAACGACGGCGACGGCCGTGTCGATGAGGACGACGAGAACGTCGCCGCGCTCATCGTCGACCGCCAGCGCGACAAGGACACCATCGACAACGACCGCGACGGCACCACCGACGAAGGCGACGAGAACTCCATGCTCGAGCTGGTCGGCTTGGCACGCCCGTTCGCCAGCTACGCCGGCGCTCGCGAGCGCCGCGTCACCATGTGGCTGCAACGCTCCGCGGCCTTGCTGCCGATGCCCAACGCGGCGGTCTTCCTCGGTGACCCGAACTCCGACGTCACCTTCAACGGCAGCTCCTTCCTCGTCAGCGGCATCGACTCGGTCACCGGCGCCTCGGTCCCCGGCATCGGGGTCGCAGGTCCGACGACGAACGTGGTCTCCTCGCTGCGGCGCAGCCAGAACACGCTCGTCGTCGGCACCGGCAGCTCACCCAGCGTCCAGACCGTCGACCCGCCCTCGCCGTGGAGCAGCGGCAACGCCTTCATCAACGACATGATCTCGACCTACTCCGGCGCCGCCGAGCACTTCCTCCAGCCGGGGACCTACACGCAGGCCCCGCAGGGCGGCGACGGCAAGGACAGCGATGGCGATGGCCAGGTCGACGAGGCCGACGAGAGCTGGTTCGGGAATCCCGACCTCACCAAGATGAAGGTCACCTATGCGCAGGGGAACCTGCACTTCTCCGGCAACAACCGCGGGGCGGGGCTGCTCGTCGTCGACGGCAATCTCAAGATCACGGGCCAGTTCCTCTGGCACGGGATGGTGATCGTGCGCGGCAGCTTGGAGCTCGCCGGCGGCGGCTCGCAGCAGAAGCTGATCTTGGGCGGCGCCTACATCGGCTCCAACGTGACCTCCGGAGTCGAAGGCTCCTTCTCGATCAGCGGCAACGCGGTCGTCCAATACTCCCAGCTGAAGCTCCAGGCGCTCTCGAGCGAGCTCGCCGGCTTCCGCGTCTGGGGATTCCGCGAGAGCTGAGCGCAGCTCGCCGAAACCACGCTCGCGTGTTGGCGGATCCGACGGCTGACGCCCTCGCGAAACCTGTCCTCGGGCTCGAACGCCTGCCCGAGGACGACCGGCTCCGTGGCCCAAGGACTTGAGGACCCCGAGATCGAAGATGTTGAACGCCCTCCTCTCCACCACTCTCTTGCTCGGCCTGATCCCGGGAGCCGATGCTCCGACCAAGGAGCAGATCGGCACCTGGATCCAGGAGCTCGCCGGCGAGCAGGACGCGCAGCACGCGAACCTGCTCTCGAAGGCCTGGCCGGGAGCGCGCCCTGCGGTGATCGCGGCGCTCGCGCGCCACGCGCAGCCCGCCGTGCGCAGCTGGTGCGCGCGTATCGTCGGAGACCACGCGGGCGAGATCGAGCAGCGCGCTCTGGCGCGTTCGGCGACGCGCGATGGACTCCCCCGCGTACGCGCAGTGGCGCTGCTGCAGCTCTCCAAACGTCCCGATGGGATCTATGTGGAGGCGCTCCGTGGTCTGCTCGAGTGGGAGAGCGATCGAGGGAACCTGCTGACGCTGCTCGGACTCGTCGAGCGCACCGGCGACGAGGACCTCGCCGCTCCGCTGCTCACCGCGATCGCGAGCCGCTTCGACGCGGAGCTGACGCGCGCCGGCTACGCCAGCCTGCGCAAGCTGACGCGCTTGAGCCTCCCCGACGAGCCACGCGCCTGGCGCGCGGTGCTGGAAGCGCGCGCGGAGGAGCGCCTGGAACGTCAGGAACGCGAGCGCGAGGAGTCCGAGGAAGGCTCGGGCGGAGGAAGCGCACGCGACTGAGCCGCCGGTGTCCCGAGAGCGCGCGAGGCGCGCCGAGCGCAGGCTCGGCGCGCCTCGCGCTCGTTCCAGCATCGCTCGCGTCGCTCAGTAGTCCGCGCGCCGGAACCACCAGCACGCGAGCGCCAGGCAGGCGGCGGTGAATGCCGCCGTGGTGCCGAGCGAGAAGGCCCAGTCGACCTGCCGCACCTCGTCGAGCATGCGCCCGACGCCTTCCGCACCACCCAGCCGAGCCTCGATCAGCCAGCGCTGACCGAGATCGGCGATGTGCGAGGTCTTCGGCACCACCGTGTAGAGCGCTTGCATGGAGCCGCGCACCCCGGCCGAGTACTCCGCGAAGCCAGAGGTGAGCTCGTAAGAGGTCACGATCAAGCTGCTCGCCCACCAGACGCCAAGGCCGGCGAGGCCCGCGACGTTGGCCGACCGGGTGATCACTCCGACCAGGACGAGCGGCGCGTAGAGCACCGCGAAGATCGCGATCGAGACCGGCGCCATCACGAGATAGCGGAGATCGGTGACGCCCGTCCGCAGCGCGAGCGCTGCCCAGGTGCCCCCCACCACGACCACGCTGGTGATCGCGATGAACCAGAGCCCGCCCAGGTACTTGTAGAGCAGGAGACGCGTGCGTCCCACGGGCCGCGCGAGCGCGAGGTCGAGCGTGCCCTTGGTGAGCATCGAAGGCACGAAGCCGGCGCAGGTGAGCAACGAGACGAAGATGCCGATCGCTCCGAGCAAGGCGCCTGCCAGCACGAGCTGGATGCTGAGGACGAATTCCTCGCGCGAGCGGTTGATCTCGTCGTCGGTCTGCACGAGGCCGAAGAAGATCGAAGCCCGATACGCCCCGCTCAGGCGCTCCTTGCGCGTGCAGAGCGCGCCCACCTCGTAGCGGAGCGGATCCGCCGGATCGCGCCGCACGGCGAGCTTCTGCCAACCTTGGACGCGCAGCTGCTGCTCGACCCAGCGCAGCGGATCGCCCGCCTCCTCGTTCTTGCGTCCGCGGAACTCGATCCAAGCCTTCTGCAAGCTCTCGAGCTCCCCTTCCTTCACGACCGAGAAGCCGAGCGTCCAACCACCCGCGAGCGAGGGATCGAAGCCGTCGTCCGGGAGGATGCGACGCGTGGGCTCGAGCCGTGGCTCGAAGCCGACGGACTGCAGGAACTGACCGCCCGAAGACTGCTTCTCGAACTTACCCAAGCGGCTCAGGTGAAGCGCCAGCAGCTCCGACTCGTCGCGCTCGTGGAACGAGAGCCCGAGGCAGAACGCGATCGCCAGGCAGGCCATGAGGCCGACGACGAAGAGCGCGCGGCGATCGCGCGCCTCGTGGAAGGAGTCCTTCAGGATGGCGCCGAGGACGTTCACGAGCGCACCTCCTCTTCCACGGTGGCGAGGAAGACCTGCTCCAGCGAAGCGCGTCCACCCGAGAGCCCGCGCAAGCCGTAGCGTTGCTCGCGCAACAGATCCACGCAGCGATCGAGCGCGGCCTCCTCGGCGACCTCCAGATGGAGCTCGCGGCCGTGCGTCGCGACGCGCAGCGCGTGCGCGCGCAAGCGCTCCTGCATCGCCACATCGGCCTCGCGGTCGAGCTCGAGCTTCCAGGCGCCGCTCACGCGCGTCAGCTCCTCGATGGTGCCCTCGCGCGCGAGTCGCCCCGCCTCGAGGATCCCCACGCGATCGCAGATCTGCTCGACCTCGCTCAGCAGGTGCGAGTTCAGGAAGATCGTGCGCCCTTCGCCGCGGACGCGCAGCAGCACGTCGCGGATCTCCGCGCGCCCCACCGGATCGACGCCGTCCGTCGGCTCGTCGAGGAACAGCACCGCGGGATCGTGGACCAGCGCTTGGGCGAGGCCGAGGCGCTGCTTCATCCCCTTCGAGTAGCCGCGCACCTTGCGCGCGGCTGCGTCCTTAAGCCCGACGAGCTCGAGGAGCTCGGGGACACGGCGCTTGCGCTCCACTCTCGAGACGTCCGAGAGCCGCGCGTAGAACTCCATCGCAGAGAGGCCGGTCTGATAGTCGGGGAATCGATGATCCTCCGGCAGGTAGCCCACCCGGCGGCGCGCATGCACCGCACGCGAGGGCTCCCCGAGCAGGGCCGCGCTGCCCGCGCTCGCCCTCACGATGTCGAGCAGGATCTTCACCAAGGTGGTCTTCCCCGCTCCGTTGCGTCCGAGGAGCCCGTAGATCTCCCCGCGCGCGACGCCGAGATCGACGCCGCGCAGGGCGTGCACGCCGCGCTTCCCGCGGTAGCGCTTCTCGAGCCCGCGCACCTCGATCGCCAGGTCAACTGCTCCCATGCCTGTCTCCGCCTCCGAAGCTGCGCGCGCGGCGTCCTTCGCCCCGCGCGCTCGCGGGATGGTCCCCGCGGCGTGCGATACGGCACAAGCCAAAAGACATTCGCATCGCTAGACTGCGCGCCCTCCCCCGCCGAGCCCCACGATGCATCGAGTCCTCCCCGGCTTCTCGCTCGCGCTCCTGCTGTCGATGAACGCTCGCGCGCAGGAGCCGGCCCCGCCCGCACCGGAGCCCCTGGCCGAGCCGAAGGCGCAGACGGAACCGCAAGAGCAGACGGAACCGCGAGCGCAGACCGAGCCCGTGGCGCAAGAGGGGCATTCGCTCCACGGCCAGGCCTTCGACTCCGGGCCTAGGCAGGCGGCGCTGCTGCTGCCGGGGATGCCCAGCGTGCGCTTCCCGGTCACCACCTCGAGCAGCGAGGCGCAGGCCTTCTTCGAGCAAGGCATCGGCCAGTTCCACGGCTTCTGGTTCTTCGAGGCCGAACGATCCTTCCGGCAGGCCGCGGCGCTCGATCCGAGCTGCGCCATGGCGTACTGGGGCATGTCGCTCGCGAACTTCGACAACGACAAGGGTCAGGACCGCGCGCGCGGCTTCGCCGCGGAAGCGCTGCGTCGTCGCGACCAAGCGAGCGAGCGCGAGCGCCGCTGGATCGACGCCTGGGCTGCGCTCTACGAGCTCGACGCGGCGCAGCTACCCGCGCCACGCGCGGCGAACGCGGCCGAGATCTGGAAAGCGAAGCGCAGCGAGAAGGAGCGCCGCCGCGAGCTCGTGCGAAAGCTCGAGGAGATCGTCCGCGCCGAGCCAGAGAACATCGAGGCGCTGGCGCTGCTCGCGGTGACGATCTGGTTCAACACGGACCACGGCCACTCGATCTCGAGTCATCAGCCGATCGACTTCATGCTCGATCGCGTGTTCGCCGCGGCCCCGCTCCACCCCGCGCACCACTACCGCATCCATCTCTGGGACAACGAGAAGGCCGAGCTCGCGCTGCGCTCCGCGGTCCTGAGCGGACCCTCCGGCCCCGGCATCGCCCATCTCTGGCACATGGGCGGGCACATCTTCGACGAGCTGCAGAGACCGCGCGAGGCGGCTTGGCTGCAGGAAGCGAGCTCACGCGTCGATCACGCCGCGATGCAGCGCGACCGCGTGATGCCGTTCCTCATCCACAACTACGGGCACAACCAGGAGTGGCTCTCGCGGAGCTGCATGCAGCTCGGCCGGCGCAGCGACGCGTTGCGCATCGCCGCGAACCTGCTCGAGCTGCCGCGCCATCCGCGCTGGAATCGCCCCGAGCAGGCGCGCGACATCGCGTGGTACGCCCCGCAGCGCGCGCTCGACGTGGTCGAGCGCTTCGAGGACTGGGAAGCCCTCGAGCGCCTCGTCGTGAGCGGCCATCTCCTGCTGGGCACGGGCGATCGCGCGCTCCGCGCCAGCGCTCACGGGCTCTTCGGCCGCGCCGCGGCACAACGCTCCGCGCTGGACGAAGCCGAGCGCGCACGCGCGGCGATCGTCGCGCTGCGCGACGAGGAGCGCGCCGCGCGCTTCGAGCGCGCGGGCGCAGCCGAGGACGCGGCCCTCGCCGAGAAGGGCGACGAGGAGAAGGTGCACGAAGCGATGAAGAAGGCGCTGCGCGAGCATGCCTCCGCGCAGCGCGCCATCGAGAGCGAGCTCGCGTTCCTCGAGGCCTGGATGGCGCTCGCCCGTGGCGAGAAGGACGCCGCGCGCGCGCATTTCGAGCGCGCGAACATCCATCAGCCCTACCCTGCGGCGGACTTCCTGCGCGCGTTGGGCGATCTCGAGAAGGCGCTGGCCAAGATCGACGAAGGCCTCGGCAAGGCGAAGCGCGATGCGGCCCTGCTCGCGCGGCGCCTGCGATTGCTCCATGAGCTCGGCCGCACGGACGAGCTGGGCGCGGCGTTCGACGCGCTGGCCTCGGCGACACCGGGCGCCGATCTGGAGGCGCCGCTCTTCGCCTCGCTGGCGCCGATCGCCGCCGCCTGCGAGCGCGCCGCCGATTGGCGCTGGAACGATCCGTGGCCCGAGGACTTCGAGCGCCCGGTCGAGCTCCCCTCGCTCGGTCCGCTGACGTGGTCGCCCTATCTCGCGCCGTCCGGGCGCTGCTGGAACGAGGAAGGCCTCGCGTTCGAGCTCGACGAGTGGCGCGGCAAGCCCGTGGTGCTGATCTTCTTCCTCGGCTTCGACTGCTTGCACTGCGTCGAGCAGCTCCGCGCGCTGCGCCCGCTCGCGAAGAGCTATCGCGAGGCCGGCATCGAGCTGCTCGCGATCGGTACCGATGGCGTAGCCGAGCTGAAGAGCGATCTCGCGGCGCTCGCCGAGGAGGAGCGCTTCCCCTTCCCGATCTACGCCGACCCCGATCTCGAGGCGTTCCGCGCGTACCGGGCCTACGACGACTTCGAGAAAGCGCCGCTGCACGGCACCTTCCTCGTCGACGCGCGCGGGCGCGTGCGCTGGCAAGACGTCGGCGCCGAGCCGTTCTTGGAGCTCGAGTTCTTGCGGGAGGAAGCGCAGCGGCTGCTGCGACTCGAGAGCGCGCCGGCTGAGGAGGCGAGCGGGGCGGGCTCCTCTCAGCGGTAGCTCGCACGCAGCGCCGCGAGCTCGCGTTCCGCATCGGCCGGCAGAGCGATCACGGGCTGCAAGACGGCGAGGAGCGCACGCGCCTCGTCGAAGAGCTCCTGGCGCTCGAACGCGCGGATCAAGCTCAACGAGCGCCGTACCCCGAGCAGCGCGTCCACGGGTCCGGACCGCTCGTCTGCGATGAGGCGCTGCGCCTCGCGCACGTGCTCGGCGACGCTGGCTCGGACCTCGGCGCGATCGCGTGCGAGCTGCGCCTCGAAGATCATCGCCGCGACACACCAGCTCTCGCTGCGCCCTGCCTCGCGTTCGCGCTGCGCCGCGCAGCGCGCGACCTCGGTCCAACGCAGCACGCGCCAGTTGGCCCAGATCAAGCGATCGAGGAGCAATCCACGGCGCTCGACCGGCAGCTTCTCCAGCAGCGGTGGGAGCTCTCGCAGCAGCCGTTCGGGCTCCGCGATCCGCAGCTCGAGGTCGATGCGCGCGAGGATCTCGGACTCGAGCGCGGGCAGAGGGTCGATGCGCTCGAGCAGCGCCTTCAAGCGCTCGGCGACCGCGTTCGACAGCACCGGGGGCAGCGCAGAGAAACGCTCGAGGCGTGCATAGGCCTCCCACGCGAGCTGTAGCAGCCTTCGATCGCGCGCCTCGCGCGTGGAGGCGAGCTCCACGCCGTCGGGCAAGCGAGGATCGGGCACGAGGAGCGAGAACGCGACCTCCGGCAGGCGCTCGCCGAGCGCCGTCGCGAGCGAGAAGAGCGCGCTCGTCTCGAGCTCGCGCTCGGCCAGCACCGCGCGCATCCGCCGGGCCGCCGCTCGCAGCTCCTCGAGGGAGAGATGCGGGAGCACGATGCGCAGCCAGTCCTCGCGCAAGCCCTCGAGAGCAGCGCGGGCGAGAGCCGCGCGCACGCGGGGATCGTCCTCGGCACCCGGCCGCAGGCGTTCCTCCAACGCCGGACCGAAGCGCTCGGCCGCGATCGCGCTCCAGGTCGAGGAGCGCAGCGCGCGCACGAACCACTCCGCGGCGAGCTCGCGCACGGCGCGGTCCTCGTCGCTCAGCGCGGCGAAGAGGCGCTCGAGCGCGGCGTCTTGGAACTGGGACACGCCCTCGGCCACGTGCGAGATGACTTCGAGAACCTCCCCGCGCACGCCGGGGTCGCGCTCTTCACGGGCGAGCACGAGCAGCGTATCCCGAACGGAGGATCCGACGGCGGTGTTGGAGCCGAGCCGGCGCAAGAACGGCAGCGCGCTGCGGCGCAGCTCGACCTCGGGATCCAAGACGAGGCGCCGGATCTGCTCCAGCGCGCGCTCGGCCGGAGGTCCCGCGAAGTCGATCTCGGCGGCGGTGCGCAAGAGCGTGCGACGGTAGTCGGCGTACTCCGTCCCGCGCTCCATGCTCGCGTCCTGCGGCGCTTGCAGCGCCTTCTCGAGGAGCTCGACCACGTGCGACTGCACGAGCGCATCGTCGGGGAACCAGCGCAAGGCCTCGACGACGCCCGCGCGCACCGCCCACTGCGAGCGCTCGGCCACCTTGGTCGAAGGCGCGAGGTCGATCAGCAGCTCGCGCAGCGGCTTGATGTGCAGGCGGAACTGCTCGCAGCGCTCGAGGCGCTCGGCGTCGCGGCGCGCGCGCTCGACCGAGCGCTCCGCCGCATCCACGAGGGGAGCGAGATTGCGGAGGCAGATCGCGATCTCGACCAAGACCTCTGGGTGCAGCTCGCCTCGCGCGCCGCGCTCGAGTCCGCTCATCACGCGGCGCAGCGCCTCGGCATCGCGCTCCGGCGCGAAGCCCGCGACGACCTTCGACAGCTCCCGCGCGGCTCCCGCGCGCACGCGTGGAAAGGTCGGATCGGCGAGCAGCTCGAGCAAGAGATCGAGGTCACCGCCGGCGTGCGTCACGAGCTTCTCGCGCGCGATCAGGAGCTCGGCTCGCAAGCGCTCCCCCGCCGCCCAAGCGAGCGGTCCGGCCCGCTCCTGCGCAGCGAGCCCGCTCGGGATCTCGGTCTGGCTCCAGCGCTGGAACTCCTCCAGCGATGCGAAGCCGCGCTGGGCGAGCCCGACCAGGGCCTCGTGCGCGAGCCGCCGCAGCGGCGCGGTCTCGCCGCCATCGAAGGCGATGGCGGCGACGCTCGGCGCGAGCTCCACGCGGCGCAGCCGCGGCAGCGCGATCAACATCGCGCGACGCATCTCGGGCGCGGCGCTCGCTCGCAGGAACCCCTCGAAGCTGCGCCGCAGCTCCTGCTCGAGGTTCGACTCGAGCAGCGCGCGCAGGCAGCGCACGGCCGCGTCCGAGCGCACGCGGCCGCGCGCGCCTTCGCGGCGCGAGGCGAGGCGCACGAGCTGCGGCGCGAGCCGCAGCATCGCGGGGTCGAGGTCCACGCCGCCAGCGGCACGCACCTCGAGCGCGTCGCGCACGGCCTCGAGCACCTGCCCTTCCACCGTCCCGAGCAGCTCGCGCTCGATGGGCAACGCATCGACCCACTGCAGCGCGAGCGAGGCGCGCTCGATGCCCTCGGCGCCGAAACGGAAGAGCAGCTCCACGGCGGCCTCGCGGCGCACGTCGCGCGGGGTCGCCGCCTCGACGAGCACGCGCGCCGCGGCCTCGACATCGGCGAACGGTGCTCGCGCGCCTTCCGGCTCCGGGTCCTGCGCCAGCCCCAGGGACCAGAGCAACGCGGGCGCGAGGGCGCGGAGGCCGCGGGGCGAGAGGGCGCAACGAGAAGAGGTCATCAGGAGGTCAGCGGCATGGACCAGGATCGCGTGGCCATCGTAGTGCTCCGCGGCAGGCAGGCGCCAGGGCCATCGGCCGCGCGGCGACCGCGGACTTGCGCGCGATGCGCGAGAGCGCACGATGGCCGGCTCGGGATCGTCTCGCTCCCGGCCTCCGCCCATGAAGATCACGATCCTCGCCGTCGGCCGCTTGAAGGAGCCCCATTGGCGCGCCGCGC
Source organism: Planctomycetota bacterium (assembly GCA_016719295.1). Lineage (GTDB taxonomy): Bacteria > Planctomycetota > UBA1135 > UBA1135 > JADKAF01 > JADKAF01. Next base: position 629,249 of record JADKAF010000001.1, on the reverse strand, counting down.
AGCGCGAGTACCTCGAGCGCTTGGAGCACTTCGCGAAGCTCGAGCTGCGCGAGCTGGAGGAGGACGCGCAGTTCCTCGCGCAGCTGCCCGCCGGCGCCAAGCTCGTGCTGCTCGACGAGAAGGCGCCCTCGATCGACTCGGAGGCCTGGGCCGCGCAAGTGATCGGCGAAGCGGAGATGCGCTTCGGCGCGAAAGGGCTCGTGTTCGCGATCGGCGGCGCCGACGGCTTGCCCGAAGCGCTGCGAGCACTGGCGTGGAAGTCGATCTCCTTCGGCAGGGCCACGCTGCCCCATCGCTTGGCGCGCATCGTGCTCCTGGAGCAGATCTACCGCGCGTTCACGATCCTGCGCGGGCTGCCTTATCACCGCGGCGGCTAATCGCTGAGCGGGAAGTAGCGCGCGAGGGCTTGATCCGCCGCCGCCGCCCAGCCGCGGTTCGCGAGCGGGCTCGCCGGTGACGGATGCGGGATCGTGCCGAACTGCAGCTCGCTGCCCTGCAGCGCCGCGCGCGCGCGCTTCTCGGCGAAGGCGCCGACGCCGATCACCCACTGCACGCCGAGCGCCGCGACCAAGGCGCGGAGCGCGTCGTCGCACGCCGCGTAGAGCTCTTCGGTCTCCTCGCGCGGCAGCTTGTCGGGAGTGAGGTTGCTGCCGGTCTCTCCGAGGAAGAGCAGCGGGCAGTAGTTGTGCACGAAGTAGCGCTCGAAGAAGCGCTCGGGTGTGCCGAAGCGCTCCTTGGCCCAGCCCCACAGGCGCTTCCCGCTCACTTCGGAGCGGCGGCAGGCGAAGCCCTCGATCGGTCGCCGCGGGTGCTGCACGCGCGGCGCTAAGACGGGCGCCTCGCAGCCGAGGAAGTCGCGCGCGGCGGCGACCTCGCCGAAGGGCACGCCGGTCTGCCCCATGCCGAAGGGCCCTGGGTTCATGCCGAGGAAGAGCGCGAACTTGGCTCCGCTTCCCCAGCGCTCGAGATAGCGCTCGTGGCTCGCGCGCGCATAGACCAGCGGATCGTAGACGTGCGCGACCGGCGGGCCGAAGGCGAGGCGATCGACGCGCCGAGCGAGGGAGCGGGAGATGTCGCGGAGCTGCATCGAAGGGGTGCGCGGAGCTTGCTCGGGGCGAGGCCGCGGGCCAGCATGACCCGCGTCATCCGTCCTCCCGAGGTGCCCGCATGATACGCCCGTCGCGCCGCTCGTTCCTCTTGGGCTCGCTCTCCGGCGCCGCCGGTCTCGCGCTCTCCGCGCGCTCCTATGCGCGCGTGCGGGGCAGCAACGAGGACCTGCGCGTCGGCTTCGTCGGGCTTCGCAGCCGTGGCGCGCAGCTCCTGGCGGAGTTCCGCAAGCTCGCCGGCGTGCGCGTGGTCGGGTTCTGCGACGTCGACGCGAAGGTGCGCGCGCAGCGCGTGGCCGAAGCGGAGCAGCGCAACGAGAAGGTCTTCGCCTGCGCCGACGCTCGCGAGCTCTTCGCCCGCGAAGACGTGGACGCCGTCGTGATCGCCACGCCGAATCACACGCACGCCCTCCTCGCCATCTGGGCGCTGCAAGCGGGCAAGCATGTCTACGTCGAGAAGCCCGTCTCCCACAACGTTTGGGAAGGCCGACAGCTCGTGGGCTGGGCGCAGAAGACCGGGCGGCTCTGCGAAGCGGGGACGCAGTCGCGCTCCTCCGCGGGACTGCAGGAAGCCGCGGCCTACCTGCGCTCCGGAGCGCTCGGGAAGCCCCTCGCCGCGCACGGCCTCTGCTACAAGCCGCGCCGCTCGATCGGCAAGGTCGAGGGCGAGGTCGCCCTCGGCGCGGAGATCGACTACGACCTCTGGTGCGGGCCCGCGCCCAAGGTGCCGCTGCGCCGGAAGAACCTGCACTACGACTGGCATTGGGTCTTCGCGACCGGCAACGGCGACCTCGGCAACCAGGGCATCCATCAGATGGACATCGCCCGGTGGATGCTGGGCTACGACGCGCTGCCGCCGCGCGTGCTCTCGATCGGCGGGCGCGTCGGCTACGCCGACGACGGCGACACGCCGAACACGCAGCTCGTGCTCCTCGACTATGCGCCGGCCCCGATCGTCTTCGAGGTGCGCGGCCTGCCCGAGTCGAAGGAGCTCCAGGACGAGCGCTGGGAGAAGAGCATGCCGAGCTGGCGCGGCGCGCGCGTCGGTGTGGTCGTCCTCTGCGAAGGCGGCTCGCTCGTCATCCCGAACTACACCTCCGCGCGCGCGCTCGACCGCGAGGGCAAGGAGCTCGCGAAGTTCCACGGCGCCGATGCGCTGCCGGCGAACTTCGTCGCCGCCGTGCAGGCCAACGACGCGCGCCGCCTCGCCGCCCCCGTGCTCGAGGGGCATCTCTCGAGCGCTCTCTGCCACCTCGGGAACATCTCCTACCAGCTCGGCCGAGCCGCCGCGCCGGAAGCGCTGAGGGAGCGGGTGCGATCGTCCGCGCCGCTCGAAGACGCGTATTCGCGGATGGAGGAGCACCTCGCGAAGAACGCGAGCGACCTGCGCGCGCTGAAGCTCGGAGCGGCCCTCGAGGTGGACGCGCCGGCCGAGCGCTTCCGCGGCGCACCCGAAGCCGACGCCCTGCTCACACGCGCGTACCGCTCGCCGTACGTGGTCCCCACGGCCAGCTCGTAGTCGCGGCGCGACGTTTCTGGCTCGGGCGTTCGCTGGTCCGGCTCGGGCGTTCGCTGGTCCGGCTCGGGCGTTCGCTGGCCCAGCTCGGGCGTTCGCTGGCGAAGCTCCGCTCCGCCCCTCTAGAATCCCGCGTCCCGCTGTCCCCAACTGTCCCCGAGGTCACCCCATGCTCGCTTCCGCGTCCGCGCTCCGCCGCGGTCTGATCGCCGGTCTCTTCGCCGCCTGTGTCTGCGGCGCCCCGCTCGCGCTCTCCATGGTGTCCGCGCCTTCGACGAGCGCGGCCGAGGAGACGATCGAGAAGGCGATGGACACGATGAAGAAGAACGCCCGCGCCCTAAAGCCCCTTCTCCAGGAGAAGGACAAGGCCGCCGAAGCGCTCCCGCTCGTCGTCGAGATCGAGCACGCGATCCTCGCCGCGAAGGGCGCCACCCCGGACCTGGTGAACGAGATCCAGGACGAGAAGAAGAAGGCCGAGGAGAAGATCGCCTTCCGCCGCGCGATGATCGAGATGCTCGGCGAGACGCTGAAGCTCGAGGACGCGCTCATCGAAGGCAAGATGGACAAGGCCAAGGAGCACTACGAGAAGCTCGGCAAGATGCAGAAGCCGGGCCACGATCGCTTCAAGAAGGACGATTGATCTCGCGAGCGGAGCTCCGATGAGACCTCGAGTCTTCGCGCGGGCTCCGCTCGCGCTCTGCTTGCTGCTCGCGTTCTCGCTCGGCGGCGCGTCGCGCGTCGCCGAGGCGCAGACGACCTCGAGCGGCGACGATGGCGCGCGGGCCGCGCTCGCGGTGCGCGCGCTGTTCGAGCAGCGCTGCAACGACTGCCACGGCGCGCAGCTCAGGAAGCCGAAGGGCAAGTTCGGCTACGTGCTCGATCTCGCGCGCGTCGCGGCCAATCCCGAGTACCTCGTCGCCGGCAAGCCCGACGAGTCCGAGATCTTCCTCACCTGCGAGTCCGGTGAGATGCCGCCCGAGGACGAGCGCGAGAAGTATCCGCAGCTCACGCCGGCGGAGCTCGCGGTGATCTCGCAGTGGATCGCACTCGGCGCGCCCGGGCTGCCCGCCTCGCCGAGCCAGGAGACGAGCGGAACCGGCTCGGAGGTTGGCGGCGGCGTTTCCTCCGGCAGCGTTTCCTCGGGCAGTGCTTCGAGCTCGAAGCCGACCGAGCCGCTGAGCCCGCAGCAGTACGCAGGGCACAGCCACCCCGTGCTCGTGCACTTCCCGATCGCGCTGCTCCTCGCCGCGCTCTTCGCGGAGCTGCTCTATCTCGTCTCGCGCTCGCCCGGCATGGCCGGAGCCTCGGCGTTCTGCGCGATCCTGGGCTTCCTCGGCGCCGCGGCCTCGTGCGCCTCGGGCTGGATCTTCGCCGACCTCGAGGGCTATCGAGATACGCACGCGGTGATGTTCGTGCACCGCTGGGGCGGCATCGCCGCCACCGTGCTGAGCGCGCTCGCGGTCCTGCTGCTCCTGCGCGCGCGGAAGTCCGAGGGCTCGCGCCTCCCCTATCTCCTGGTGCTCCTCCTCTGCGCGGGCGCCGTCTCGCTGGTCGGCCACTACGGCGGCGTCCTCGTCTACGGCGAGGAGCACCTGCCGCTGCCGATCGAGCTGCCCTTCGAGGACTGGGCGAAGTCGTTCCTCGAGAAGCCGAAGAGCTGAACGGCGACGCCGCAGATTTCTCCGAGGAAGCCCGACGGGATTCGAGCTCGGCGTTCTCTTCTCGGCGCTAGCGATGCGTAGTAGCTGCGCAGCGCTGCCCGCCATGACCGACGCTCTCCCCTCCGCCCCCTCCGATGTCCTGCTGAGCCACGCGCTGTGGCTCCGCGGCCTCGCGCGCCAGCTCGTCCATGACGAGCCGAGCGCCGACGACGTGGTCCAGGACACCTGGGTCGCCGCGCTCGAGCATCCTCCGGCCCGGCCGGAGAGCGCTCGCGCCTGGCTCGCTCGGGTCGCGCGGCGCTTCGCCTCCCGCGAGCGCCGACGCGTGAACGCGCGCGGGGAACGGGAGCTGCACGCGGCGAAGCCCGAGCGCCTGCCCTCGACCAGCGAGCTGGTCGAGAAGCTGGCCTTGGAGCGCGCCGTCGTCGACGCCGTGCTCGCGCTCCCCGAGCCACAGCGCGAGGTGGTGCTCCTCCGTTACTACGAAGAGCTCCCGCCTCGCGAGGTCGCCGCGCGTCTCGGTTTGCGGATCGATGTCTACTGGGCGCGCTTGAAGCGCGCGCACGAGCTGCTGAAGCAGGATCTGCGCGCGCGCCTCGAGCTGCGTCCCGGTGCTTCCGAGCGCGTGGACTGGAGGATGGCCCTTGCCCCTCTCGCCGGACTTCCGCCCGCGCTCACGACCACCGTCGGCGCTGCCGCCGCCGGGACCCTCGTAACGACAGGATTGATGATGAGCACGAAGACGATCGCCGCGCTGGCCCTCGTGGCCCTAGGGGCAGCCGGTGTGTGGTGGCTGGGCAGCGGAGCGGGCGGAGACGCCGGCGATGGCTCTGGAACGCCGAGCCCGAGCTTGAGCGCCGCGAAGGAGGTCGACGAGAAGAGCGAGTTCCTGCGCGCGCAGGAAGGCGCGCCGAAGCAGGAGACGCTGCGCAGCGCGGCCGCGGAGAAGGGCGAGCCCGCCGCGAGCGGCAACGGCGCGAGCCCCGCGGCCGTCGGCACGCGCGTGAGCGGCACGCTCGTGGACCAGCAAGGTCAGCCCGTGGCGAACGCCGTCGTGCGCTTGAGTGCGCGCGATCGCAGCAGCGATCTCGGCGTCGACGGCCTCGTGTTCGTCGAGCTCGAGGAAGCGCAGCGAGTGCGCGGTGATGTGCGCGAGACGAAGAGCGACGCGCAGGGGCGCTTCGCGTTCGATGGGCTGCCCTCGGGCGGCACCTACCAGATCGACGTCGCGCACGAGCTGCTGCTGAGCCCGAAGCATCGCTGTGCCGCGGAGGCCGGCAAGACCACCGATGTCGGAACGATCGCGCTCCGCCTCGGCGCCGCCGTGCGCGGCAAGGTCCTCGATCATCTGGCGCAGCCGCTCGGCGGCTCGTGGGTGCGCGCCGAAGAGCTGAAGCCCGCGCAGGCGGGACTCACGATCATCCGCTCGACCTTCCGCGGCGCGCGAGATCTGCCGGTGAGCGATGCGGAGGGGCGCTTCCGCGTCGGCCCGCTCGATCCGCAGCTCCGCTACGAGCTGCTGGTCTCGGCCCCGGGCTCGCCGCGCGTCACGCAGCCGCTGCAAGAGCTGATCGCCGGCGTCGTCGCCGAGCTCCCGCCGATCACCATCGATCGCGGCAGCGTGCTCGGCGGCCGCGTCCTCGACGCGAACGGCAACGGGGTCGCGAAGGCCGAGGTCTCGGCTCATCCGGGCCCGCAACAGCTCTTCGACCTGCGAGCGGCCCCCATCGATCTCCCGGTGAAGACCGATGCCGAAGGGCGCTTCGAGCTGCGGGGACTGAAGCCCGCGAAGTACAGCGTGAACGCCGAGGCCGAAGGCGGCAGAGCCCGCGCGGAGGAGATCGCGCACGACGCGCTCGGCGTCGAGCTGCGATTCCGCGTGACGAATCGCGTGAGCGGCATCGTGCGCGACAAGAGCACGGGCAAGCCGGTGGCGGACGCCCGCGTCTCCATCGACTTCGAAGCTCGTCCGATGGGCGCGGGTCGCCTCGTCGATATCGCCGACGGCTACCAGGAGAGCGTCCCCACGGATGCCGAGGGGCGCTTCAGCTTCGCGGATCTCGCCCCGGGCGCGCGTAGCTTCCGCGTCGAGTCCGCGCAGCATGCGCCCGCGCGCTGCGGCCCGTTCGACATCCCCACCGGCGGCCGCAGCGACCTCGTGCTCGAGGTGGTCGCCGGCGTCGAGTTGGTGGTCGAAGTCCTCGCCGCAGCGGATCAACGCCCGATCGCCGATGCGGAGGTCGAGCTCTTCGTGCCCGCCACCGAGGTCGACGCTCCGGCCACCGAACCAGGCGTGCGCAACGTGACGATCTCGCGACGCATCACCGCCACGCCGCACAGCGCGCCGATCGCGGAGACCGTCGATGGCTTCGGCGAGCGGAAGAAGATGCGCACCGATGCCGCTGGACTCGCGCGCTTCGGCGGGCTCGAGGCGCGCACCTACGCTCTGGTGGCGTCGCATGCCGAGCACGCTCCTGCGCAACAGGAGGTCCAGGTGCGCGGAGAAGGCGCGAACCGAGCGCGCCTCGAGCTGCGCCGCGGCGGCACCCTGACCGGCCGCGCGCTCGCGTTCGGCGGCGCGCCGCTCGGCAACCGCGAGATCATCGCCGAAGCGCTCGACAAGAAGCACAAGGGCACCCATCGCGCGACCTCCGATGCCGAAGGGCGCTTCCGCTTCGATCATCTCGCGCCCGGCGCGTATCGCGCGCGCTTCGCGCGCAGCAGCGGCGAAGCGTTCGTCGCCGGCGACATGGCGTTCGCGTTCGGCTCGACCGAGCCCGAGACCGAGAAGGCTCCCGAAGGGGTCGAAGCCTCGATCGTCGAGGCGCAGACGACGGACATCGAGCTGCGTCAATCGCCGCGCGCGAGCGTGCAGGTGCGCGTGCTCGACGAGGGGCGCCCCATCGCCGATGCCCGCGTCGAGGTGAAGAAGAAGACCAGCGGGCCCGAGATGCCGAACTTCCTCGGCGGCAGCTCCGGCCGTCCGACCGATGCCGAAGGGCTCGTGGTATTCGAGGACCTGGAGCCCGGCCTCTACAAGGTGAGCTGGGGGCCGGCCAACGCGCCGATCCGCGACGAGAAGGAGCTCGAGCTCCTGGCCGAGACGAAGGAGACGCTCGAGGTCGATCTGCCGGGCGGCGTCGTCGCGGGCATCGTCGAGGACGCCGCGACGCACCGGCCGGTCGCCGGCGCGCGCGTCGAGATCCAGAAGGCCGGCGGCACCGGCGCTCGGCGCGCGACCGCGGTGATGATCACGCGCTCGGTGAACGCGGGCGGCGGCTCGAACGAAACGATGATGCTCGGCGGCGATAGCTCGGTGCGCACCGACGCCGAAGGGCGCTTCCGCTTCGAGCATCTGCCCGCGGGCCAGTACGAGCTGGTCGTGCAAGCCGACGGCTACGGCAAGCACACCAGCAGCGCGTTCGCTCTCGCGGCCCGCGAGAAGCTCGAGGATCGCCTGGAATCGCTGAGCCCGGGCTGCTCGATCGAAGGTGCGTTCACGGGCCTCGAGCAAGGCGGCGAGGGCATGGTGCTCGTCAGCGCCACGCTGCTCGACGAGCAGGGCAAGCCGAGCGGCCAGCCGACGCGCAGCCCGACGCCGATCGGCTCGCGCTACACGCTCGCGGACTTGAAGCCCGGCCGCTATCGCGTGAGCGCGCGCCAGCTCGTGATCAACGGCGGCGAAGCGCGCGAAGCCGAGACCGTCGAGGTCGAGGTGCGCGCGGGCGAGAAGAAGACGCAGGATCTGCGCTTCTGAGCACGCGGATCCGCCGATTGGCGTAGAGCCGCGGCGGGATGAACGGACCTAAGGTGGCCGAGCTCTTCTGCAGGAGCTCGGCCATCATGCGTTTGCTCCCCGCGCTTCTCCGCAGCGTATTCGTCGGAACGCTCTTCCTCACCCCCGCTGCGGCGACGGACTACTTCGTCGATGCGTCGCGTGGCGTCGATGCGCACCCCGGCAGCCAAGCGCAGCCCTGGCGCACGCTGACGCACGCCTTCGCCCAGCCTCTCGGCGCTGGGGATCGCATCGTGATTCGCGGGGTCTTCACGGCGCCCGCCGAGCATTTCCCCCTGCACCTCCCTCCCGGCGTCGAGCTGACGACGTACGGCCCGTACGGAACCGCGCTCATCGATGCGGGCTTATCGGCGGCTCTCGTGTTGGATCGCCCGGGCGCCTATGACCAGGCGATCGGGATCTCTCCCACCTCCTACGGCCTGCTGACGATCGCGGGCGCACCCGCGATCGAAGCTCGCCCCGCGGACCGCTCCGCGCGGCTGCGCCCCACGTTCCAAGGACTGAGGATCTCCGGCGAGGTACGGCTCGCGAACGAGAGCCCTCTGCCCTTCACCGGCGGAGACTTCGCGCCGCGCTTCGAACGCTGCGAGATCGACGGCGCGGTCGAGATGCGCACCGCCGCGACGGCGAACGGCGCGCGAGAGAGTTACCTCTCCGCCGGGTTCTTCGACTGCACGCTTGAAGGGGCGCTCCGCGCGACCGGGCTCGAATCCTCGATCCGTTTCGATGTGGAGCGCTGCCGCTTGGACCGCGGCGCATCGATCGCGAACGACGCGAGCGATGGCTGCGATCTGCGCTTCGTCGACTGCACTTTCGGAGCGGACTTGGTCCTGCGCGGCAGCGCTTTCTCGAGCCGCATCGATGTCGTTCGCTGCGACCTCGGCGGATCTGCCGTGCGCATCGCCGATCCCGGGAGCGGCTATGTGAACGTGAGCGACGTGCACAGCGCGAGCGAGCTGGTGGTGGATCCCGGCCGCATCGCCGCCTGCAACCACAACACCGTCGCGGGGCGGATCTTCCTGCGCGGCGACATCCAAACCGAAGGCGTCCCGATCGGGAGCAATCGCTGCTCGAGCATGGAGCTCGACTTCGACCCGCGCGGACGCGGCTGGGATCTCGACGTCGATGGGAACGAGATCATCGGCTCGGGGCTCCGCATCCGCAGGCTGCCCCCTTACGGCGCGCTCGTCCGCTGGAACCGCGTACTCGTGCGCGACGGAAGCGATGGGATTCGTATCGATGGCCCGCTCGACGCAACCGTGGGCTGGCTCCACTTGGAGGAGAACGATGTGCGCTCCGACCGCGCGAGCGGCAGCGGGCTCTTGATCGGCGGGAACTTCGCGCAGAGCTTCTCCGCGGTACGGAACTTCGTGCGCGGCTTCGAGCACGGGATTCGAGTCCCCTACGGCACGCGCCTCGCCTCCCCTCCGTTCTCGCGCGATGCGATCTTCAGCGACAACGACCTGCGCTCGCAGATCGGCCTCGACCTCGACTTCCGCGAGCCGAGCCCGTTCACCTGGCTGCTGATCGACGGCAACACCGCGAGCCACGGCTCGCTCGGTCTGCGCCTCGCCCGCGACCCCCTCGCCCCACAGCGCCTGCAGCTCAGCAACAACCTCTTCGCCGCGAATCAGCGCGATGTCGATACCACGGGGCTCCTGGCCTCCGACTACGTCGGGTCCAACCTCGCGAGCGATGGTTCTCTGCGCACGTTCGGCGTTCCCTTCGGACCGCAGAACTACTGGGGCGACGCGCACTTCACCGATCCTTCGGGCGAAGATCATCGATTGCTCGTGACCTCACCTGCTCTTGGCACCGGCTACGATCCGAGCTCGAATCGCATCCGCGATATCGGCGCCGTGCAACACGTCGAGGGCCGCACGCTGAGCGTCCTGCGCATGATCGGGGCCGGCGGCAACTTCCTGCGCTTCCGGGCCTCGGGGCCGAGCGGCGGGCTCGCATGGATCGCCTGCGCCGCGGAGCCGGCGGGAGTGGCGTTCATCCCCCTCGGCGAGGGCCTCTTCGGGCTCGACCCCGCCACCTGGGTCTTCACCGTGGGCGGCCTCGTGAATTGGGGCGCCTTCGAGCTGCTCCTTCCCGAACCTCCTGCTCCGTACGCCGCGGTCTTCCAAGCCGCGGTCCTACCTCCGGAGCCCGGAGCGAGCCTGCGCGCAAGCAACACGCTGATCCTGATCGGCATCTGAATCGCTCCGCAGAGCAGAGGTGCGCCGGCTCGGATCGCACGCTAGAAGGAGGCTCGAATCCCCTCGAGGTAAGCGCCCGTGCCTTCGAACGTCGCCTCCGACCGTCCTTCGCCGTTCCTCGCGTTGGCCGTGCTGCTCGGCGCAGTGGTCGGAGGGGCCTTCCTGGCCTGGACGCCCTACTGGCCGCGCGAGGCCGCGAGCGCTCCCAGCAACGGGATCGCGCCGGGAGGGGCGTCAACGGAGCGCGTGATCGCCGCCGCGGCGGTGCAAGTCGCGCCTCTCCAACCAAGCGTCGCTCCGCAGCGCGGGCTGGTCGCGAGCGCGCGCGATGCACAGCGGCACGTGGCGTGGATCGCGCCGAGCCTCTCGTTCCGTCTCGCAGAGGGCGAAGCGCTGCATCCCCTCCTCGCGCCTGCCTTCGAGGTGCGCTATCGCGGAGCGCTGCGCGTCGCGCAGGGCGGGCTGCACCGCTTTCGCACCGGCTCCGACGCGAGCCTCCGGCTCGGCGGAGAGCTCGCGAGCGAGCAGGGCTTGATGCTGCCGTCCGGCTGGGTGGAGCTCGAGCTCCGCGTCTCGCGCAGCGCACCGGGTGCCACTGAGATGCGGCTCGAATGGTCGGGGCCCGGATTCGCGTGGGAAGCCGTGCCTTCCGCCGCGCTCGCGCACTTCGAGCGCGACGAGGAGAGCCGGGCGGAGCTGCTCGTCGCGCGCGGACGCGCGGCCTTCGAGGAGTTCGGCTGCGGGAGCTGCCACGCGAGCGACGACGCGAGCTTGGAGACGCGGAGAGGACCGCGGCTCACGCGCGTCGGCGCGCGCGCGAGCGATGGCTGGATCGAGCGCTGGATCGCGGAGCCCCACGCGTTCCGGCCCGATGCGAGCATGCCTGCGCTCGCGCTCGACGACGCGGAGCGCGCGGACCTCGCGGCGTATCTCGGGCACCTCGGCGGACCGACCGAGCCGATGCGCGCGGCCCGTGGCTTGGCGGAACCCGCGATCCTGCGCGAAGGAGCAGAGGCCTTTCAGCGGGTCGGCTGCGCGACGTGCCATACCGCGGAGAAGCACGCGCTCCGCGAGCTCGGCTCGAAGACCAGCGTCGATGCGCTGACGGCGTTCCTCCTCGATCCGCTCGCCGTCGATCCGAGCGGGCGCATGCCGGCGTGCTTCGGCGAGGCCGGGCGCGAGAACGGGAGCGAAGCGGCCACCGCGAAAGCGATCGCCACCTATCTCACGCGCGACACGGAGCTGAACGCGCAGGGCTTCCTTGCGGAACCGCGCCAAGCGGCGCCCGACGCGGCGCGCGGCGAGCGCTTGCTCGAGGAGCGCGGCTGCCTCGCCTGCCACGAATGCGCGCCGACGCCGCGCGAGCGCGCGCAGGCGCGCGGCAGTGCCGCGATCTCCGGTGCGAAGCTCGGAGCGTGGCGCGCGCTCGGTCCCTTCGCCCTCGTCGACCAGGAGTTCGCGAAGCCGCTCGCGCCGGAGCGCGACGCGTTCGCGGCCGAGCGCTACGCCGACGGCTTCGACGGCGAGGTGCGCTGGCGCGAAGCCGCGGAGCTCGTCGACGGCGCCGTGCACACCCTGGCGCCCGAGCGCGACCACGCGGCGCTCTTTCTCGAGCGCGAGCTGCACCTCGCGCAGCGCTCGCTGCTCGTGCTCGAGCTCCGCTGCGACGACTTCTTCGTCCTCGCGATCGACGGCGAGGAGCAGAGCCGCGCGCTCAAGAACTCGATGAACGCGCCGGTGCGTGTCGAGAAGCTGCTCGAGCCCGGGGCGCATCGCCTACGCTGGAAGCTCGGCGATCGCAGCGGGAACTGGCGCTTCCGCTGCGATGTCGAGCTCCACGACGCTGAACTCACCAAGCCTCTGGAGAACCGCCTGCGCGCTCCGACGCTGGCCGCCTTGCCGTCGAGGGGCGGCTGTCTCGAAGCCGATGCGAGCGCTCCCGCCGCGCGCTATTCGCTGAGCGAGCCGACGCGCGAGGCGCTGCGCGCGTTCCTCGCCGCGCGCGCGTGGACGGCACAGCCCTCGCCCGCGCCCATCTTCACCGCGCGAAGCGCCATCGAGCGCTACGGCTGCGAGAGCTGCCACACGCCGCTCGGTGCCAAGCCCGCGCCCGGGCTCGACGACGTGCCGCCGCCGCTCGAGCTCGCGGGCGAGAAGCTGCGCGAGAGCGCGGTGCGAGCGATCTTCGAGGAACGCAAGCGCGCGCGCTCTTACCTCGGCGTGCGCATGCCGCACTTCGGCACCGAGCTCGGCGCGGTGATCGCGCGCGGCCTCGCGGCCGAGCGCGGCTTGGCGCCCGGAGAGGGAGCCGAGCCGGCGAAGGCCTCGCTCGCCGAGAGCGCGCGCGGCGTGCAGCGCCTCGGAACGGGAGAGGCGAACTTCGCCTGCACGAGCTGCCACGACTACAAACAGCACGTCGCCACCGGTGAGCGCGGCCCGGATCTCACCGGCATGCACGCGCGCATCCGACCGGAGTGGTTCGCGCACTGGCTGCGCGAGCCCGGGCGCCTGCGCCCCGGCACCTCGATGCCCGCGTTCCTGCTCGGGCGGAGCGAGGAGAGCTCCGCACAGATCATCCGCGAGCTCTGGGGCGCCCTCGCGCTGCGCGAGAACCTCCCGCCACCACCCGGGCTCGCCGCCGACCTGAGCTCGGGTGGCGAGCGCAGTCCCACCGTGCGGCCGCTGCACTACCGCTGCTTCCTGCCCGAGTGCACGCCGTCGAGCTTCGCGGTGGCGCTGCCTGGCCTCTTCTCCTTCGCGTGGGATCCCGCGCACAGCGCGCTGCGCTACGCGTGGATCGGCGACTTCCTCGACATGCGCCCGCAGTGGCAGTTCAAGGGCGAGACCTTCCCGGTGATCCTCGGCGAGGTCTTCGCGCGTCCGCCGCTCGATCATGGCCTCGGGCTCGCGAGCAGCACGGAGCAGCGGCGCTTCCGCGGCTATCGCTTGGAGCAAGGGATCCCGACCTTCCTCTGGAGCCAAGGCGCCCTCGAAGTGCGCGAGCGCTGGACGCCGAGCGAGGACGGCGCGGCACTGCGCGTACGCTTCGAATGGAACGTACTGGATCGGAGCGCGGCCGTGACCTGGAAGAAGCCCGCGCTGCCCGGAGTCGAGCTGCGCTCGCCGGACGGCGTCGAGCGCGACGGCGCGTTCACCCCACGGGACGCGCAGCAGCGCTTCCTCACCCTCGAGCTCCGTCCGACGGAGGTGCGTTGAGATGATCGCCACTCGCTCGCTCGGCATCGTCGGGCTCCTCGCGTTCTCCGGTGCGCTGCTCGCGCAGACGCCGACGCCGATACTCGACCCCTCCTACCGCGTCGAGACCATCGCGACGCCCGCGGGTCTGATCCCCGAGACCGGCGGCATCTGCTTCACCGCCGCGGGCGATCTCGCGATCTGCTTCCGCCGGGGCGAGATCTGGCGTGCACCGATGCCGGTGGATCCGCGTGAGACGCCGCGCTGGAAGCGCTTCGCGCACGGCTTGCACGAGCCGCTCGGCCTCTTGCCCGGCCGCGATGCGCAGGAGCTCCTGGTCGCCGAGCGCCCCGCGATCACGCGCGTACGCGATGAAGACGGGGATGGCACGGCGGATCTCTACGAAGTCGTGAGCGAGGACTTCGGCGTCTCGGGGAACTACCACGAGTACACCTTCGGTCCGGTGCGCGACGCGCAGGGGAACCTCTACTTCGGCCTCGGCTGCGCCTCCGACGCGAAGGGCATCTTCGACGAGCCGCGCGGCGAGGTGAGCGCGGCAGGTCGCAAGGGCCGCATGTACTCAGCGGTTCCCTGGCGCGGCTGGTGCCTGAAGATCACGCCCGAAGGGAAGCAAGTGCCCTTCGCGAGCGGCCTCCGCGAGCCGAACGGCTTCTGCTTCGATCTCGAAGGGCGCCTCTACTGCGTCGACAACCAGGGCGACTGGCTCGGCACCTCGAAGCTGCACCACGTGCGCGAGGGCGGTTTCCACGGACACGTGAGCTCGCTGGTCTGGGACAAGAGCTTCACGCGCGATCCGCTGAGCGTACCGGTGGAAGAGCTCGATCGCCTGCGGAAGCGCGAAGCGATCTTGTTCCCGCAGGGGAAGCTCGCGAACTCCCCCACCCAGCCGCTCTGCGACACGACGAGCGGCGCCTTCGGCCCCTACGCGGGTCAGCTCTTCTCGGGCTGCATCACCTACGATCGCCTCCTGCGCATCGCGCTGGAGGAGGTCGGCGGCGAGATGCAGGGCGCGGCGTTCCCCTTCCTCGACGGCAACGGGCTCCGAAAGGGCAACAACCGCATGGCGTGGTCGCCGGACGGCAAGACGCTCTACGTGGGCCAGACCGCGCGCGGCTGGGGCGAAGGCGAAGGACTGCAACGCGTCGTCTTCACCGGCGTTCTGCCCTTCGATGTGCTCCGCATGCAGCTCGTCGAAGATGGCTTCGTGCTCCACTTCACCCAGCCGGTCGATCGCGCGCGCGCGGCGGAGACGGCGCGCTACGCGCTGCAGCGCTACCACTACCTCTACCATCGGCCGTACGGCTCGGACCGCATGGAGGAGGAGCCGGTGGCAGTGGACGCGGCGACGGTGAGCGACGATGGGCTGCGCGTGCATCTCCGCTGCGGGATCGTGCAAGCGCCGCAGGTCTACGAGCTGCACCTCGCCGAGCTCGTGAGCGCGAGCGGGGTGCCGCTGCGGACGACCAGCGCTTACTACACGTTGAATCGGAGGCGCTAGGCGGAGGCCACGAGCAGCATCGATGGCAAGCAGGTTCCGAAGGCTCCACGCGAAGATGTGGCTCTTGGCTCTCTTGCTCACGATGGCTGCGATGGTGCTCTGGAACCGCTCACCGAATCACCACCGCGATCCCGAGCCCGCTCCTTCCCCGGAGCAAGCCGTTCAGGACCTTCGCAACATCCGCAGCCATATCGAGAGCTTCCGCGACTTGCGCTTCGCGCTTCCTCGCTCGCTCCTCGAACTCAACGCCGCGCTCCCGGCTCCTGGCACGCCAGAGGATGGGCTCTGGCTCGATCCGTGGGGACGCCCGTACGAGTACCGGATCGATGGCACTCGCAACGAAGGCTACGTCCTGCGCTCGCTCGGTCCGGACCCGGATGACCCACTCGATGACATCCGCTCCAATCGTCTGGACTCCCGGTGACCGAAAGACGAAGGCCCGACAAGAGAGCACGACGTTTCACGATCGGAGCTGATGGCCAAGGCACAGATTCAGCGACGCTGACCGGCTTCGTTCTCCCCTGAGGGTCCTGCGATGAAAGAAGTCCCGTGGATGAAGTATGGGGTCACGGCTTTGGCCGTGATCGCGGCGCTTCTTTGCACTTCCGAGTGCCGCGAACTGAACGTGTTCGGTGAGCGTGGCGATTCCAAGGAGCGCATCGCCGAAAACGAGATCCGCTCGATGAGCGAGCAGGTCGAGCTCTATCGCGAGACGCGCGCTGCTCTGCCGAGCGATTTCTCCGCTCTCACAAGAGCGAATCTGATCAAGAACGCCCAAGAGGACGGCAGGGTGCTCGACCCTTGGAGGCGCCCCTACATCTACAAGCTGGACCCAGATACGAAGGTTGGCTTCGTGATCGTCTCGAAGGGCCCCGACGAGAAGTCCGAAGACGATGACATCCGCTCGGATCGGCTAGCGAAGCAGAGGTAGCGCCGCCGCTCTTGCGCCAGGATTCAGAGCTCGCGAGCGGGGCTAGCGTCGCGGGACGCGCGTCTTCGCCGTGGAACGAACGCGGCGTCTCCATCGGCTGCGGCGCCTGCGCGCACAGCTTGGCTCGTCGCTCAAAGTGAGGCATCGTTGCGAGTCCGCGCTCGAGGCGGGAGCGATCTCAGCTTCCGCTCCTCGGGGTCACCGACGAACGGCCCTACCTCGAACACGCGGGCCGACCGCGGGCGAACCTCGCGCAGACGTGCTCGACCCTGCCGCCGCGGAGGCGTGGAACCCCGAGTTCATCAACCTGGCTCTCGCGGCGAAGCCAGAGCGCCCCCAGAGCATGAGCTGCCAAGCTGCCACTCCTGCGGGCTGCGCAACGGCGCAGGATGCCGATTGACGCCGATCGCGATCACGCGCTCGCTCATACGCTGAACGCGTCGACGCGAGAGCGACACTCGCTCCCGGTACGAACCCGAACAATCGGACCCGAGTTCCGCGAATGCCGCTGCGCCAGCCCTCCGGCGAAGCAAGCGCCGCGCCCGCCGCGCGTGACGGACGTCGAGAGACATGGGTTGTCGAAGCGTGCTCGGAGCCCAACGCGATTGGAGAGCGAGCGCGGCGGTCACGTCGCTTGCGTCGCCTTTGGGATTCGGCTCCGCTGGGTCGATGGACTTCGGGAGCCGTTTCGGAGCCCGCGAAGGCGGGGGCTCCGCCGGGTAGACCAGGGAAGTTTCCTTCCCCGGCCCCCCACGGATCCGGACGTGCGGGACTACCGCATCCGGCTCTTCAGGTCATGGATTCGCTGCGGGACGGACGTAGGTGTGGACGATTCGCGCCCTGGGAAGTGGGTACCGCTCGAGTAGCCGCAAGTAGCGATACCAAGGCATGCACTTGCGTTGAGAGCGGCGGTTGAGCCACTTGCGCCAGAGTTGCAGAACGAGCTCACGGAGGGCTCGGATTCGGGCGCCATTGCTGGAGATCCCGAAGTACGCGAAGTGCCCTTGAAGCTTCCGCACCAGCATTTGATGCTGCGCCTCGATCGGCCAGTGTCTGTGATCCCGGAGCCACTTATTGACCGCCTTCATCGTCCGACCGAAGCGACTTGCAGCCGTCTTCTGTCGCACCGCCCATCCGCCTCGCAGAGTCCGGCCCCAGTGATGGGTGAACCCCAGGAAGACGAAGGTCCCTTGTCGATTCGGATCCGCGGTCTTGGATCCCTCGCGCCGATTTGCAGGTCGCAGAATCGGCGGACGGAGAAACCGCACGAGCCGGGTCTTCTCGGGATGCAGGCTCAGGCCAAAGCGCCCGAGGCGTTTCGGCAGGACCTCCATCACCCGCTGCGCATCCTTCTCGAGCGTGAAGACCAGCACCGCATCGTCCGCGTAGCGTATGAGGAACGCGGGCGCGCGCATGCAGGGCAGCACCTGGTTGTGAAACCACTCGTCGAGGACCGCGTGCAGGTAGATGTTCGCCAGCAGCGGTGAGATCACGCCGCCCTGGGGAGTTCCTCCCTCGGGTCGGTTGACGTTTCCCGCTTCCAGCACGCCCGCCGCAAGCCACTTGTCGATCGCGCGACGCAACACGCCGTCACGCACCCGCTGGTCGAGGAAGCCCCTCAGATGGCCATGATCCAGGGTGTCGAAAAACGCCCGGATGTCCATGTCCAGGACCCACCCACCGCGCATCGACGTCAGCCCTTCGCGCAGCTTGGCCAGCGCCTGGTGCGCAGAGCGCCCCGGGCGAAAACCGAAGCTGCACTCCAGGAAGTCCTGCTCGTAGACCGCCTCCAGGATCATCGCAACCGCCCGTTGAAGCACTTTGTCTTCGAAGGTCGGAATGCCGATGGGGCGCTGTTTGCGCCCATCTCCCTTCGGGATGTACACGCGACGCACGGGCGGTGCGTGGTAGGCGCCGGACTTGAAGCGGTCGAGGAGCGATTGGAGGTTCTCCTCCAGGTTCGCTCCGTAGGCGTCCGCCGTCTGCCCGTCGATTCCCGTTGCACCATCCTTGCGCGTACGCGCGTAGGCCGCACGCAGGAAGTCGATGTCGATGAAGTGAGCCAAGGACGTGAACACCATCTGAGGTGCCGCCCTCGCCAGCTCGGCTATCCGCCGAAGTCTCGTTGAGACGCTCTCCGAACTCGGTGTTTCGGACATCTTTCCCCTCCGCGGTTCCATGCTCTGGCATCCCCTTCCCTCCACGGGGTCGCCCGAGCAGGCTTCCCCCGCTTCCGCGGTACTACGAGATGCTCCGACTCCTCGTCGTCCGTCCCGCCGCGCTTCGTTGCCTTCGCTTGGCGGTACCGTCCTTGGCATCTGGTACTTTCGCTCTTCGCCGCGCCGGATGCCCTCGCGGGAAGCCTGGGCGTTTCGGCTTTGTGCCGCGGTCCCCCGACCTCTGGATTAGAACGGAGACGGCGAGGTCTCCCAGGTTCCTGGGAGACCCGCACGCACATGCCCTGCTCTCGGACCCCGGGGAGATCGCGACATCCACGGCCGCTGGAATGTCTCGATGTTGCCTTCCGCTAGTTTCAAGGCGTCGGCTCTCCCGATCAGCGATTTCGGGGCTCAATGACACGGCCTGCGCATTCCCTGTGAACGCTTCGCAGTCTGGGTCGCCCCAGGACCACGCATCACTCGGTTCCGGCTGGTGGCCCACCTTGCCGGACAGGATTGGGTACCTGCTGGGTCTCGAAAAAGGTTTCAGAGATCAGGTCATCTCATCCCCCTCGACCAAGCTTGCCTGGCGCACGAAACTCATGCTGTCGGGTGCGAACGACACGTCGATGCGAGAGCCGGCTCGAGGGACACGCGGTTCCACGCCCGCGCGGCGGTAGGGCGACAGCGCGGCTCTACTGCGCGGCGAGATCGGGAAGAGGACAACCTAGCTCTATCAAGTTTCCGACTTTCTACGCAACCAACTACGGCGCCTCTGCGTTCTATGTGCTGGAACGAGATCCGGGATGCGAAGTTGCACGGGGCAGAGGAAGACGTATGCGTCGCAAGGATCGACAGCTCGTGCTCGACCTTCGTCAGCATGGTGGGAAGCGCAAGGGGGCGGGACGGAAGCCGAAGAACGCGGAGCCAGGGATGCCCCATCGTCAGCGCTCGGCGAAGAAGCGCGGCGAGCCGTTGCACATCACCGTGCGACTTGCGGAGGAGCTGCCGTCACTGCGTCGAGGTGACGCTCTGAAGTGCGTGCTCGCTGCGCTCAGCGCGAGCAGCGATCGCCACGGAATGCGGATCATCCACTACTCCGTGCAGGGCAATCACCTGCACCTCCTCGTCGAAGCCGATGATCGCGCGTGCGTCGCGCGCGCCATGAA
This sequence comes from Planctomycetota bacterium, assembly GCA_016719295.1. GTDB lineage: Bacteria > Planctomycetota > UBA1135 > UBA1135 > JADKAF01 > JADKAF01. The sequence goes on along the minus strand of JADKAF010000001.1, from coordinate 609,993 downwards.
CGCACTGCTGAGCCCACTCGCGCGGGCGTTGAACAAGCTCTGGGGCCGCAGCGGCAAGGTGTTCCCCGACCGCTATCACGACGAGGTGATCTCGACGCCGGCGCAGGCGCGGAATGCGCTGCGGTACGTGCTGCAGAACGGAAAGAAGCACGGTGTCGTGCCGAGCAGCTCGATCGACCTCTGCTCGAGTGCGCCCGTGTTCGAGGGTTGGAAGGAGCGGCCGTCGATCCCCACCACACCGCTGGTAGCCGCCATCGCGCCCGCATCGACATGGCTGCTGACAACCGGCTGGCGTCGCCACGGACTTCTCGATATCCACGAGCTGCCGCGCTCAGCCCGCGCCGAACGCCCCCGCGCGCACCCTGCCCAATCAAGCCGGCGAGCAACCTCGCGCTAACGCACTCGGCCCTGCCGCCGCGCGGGCGTGGAACCGCATGTCCATCGAGTCGGTCCTCGCGTCGACGCTCCGTCCGCCCCCGTAAGCATGAGTTTCGGAGCCCCCGCCTTCGCGGGCTCCGAAACGGCTCCCGAAGTCTATCGACGAAGCGGAGCCGCGCCCGGAGGCGCAGCAAGCGACGTGAACGACGCGCTCGGCTCCGGATTTCTCGCTCGCTCCGAACGCGCGTCGACCCTCGAACACCACCGACTCGTTACGCTCGCGTTGGGCGCGGCGCTTGCTTCGCCGGAGGGCTGGGCGTAGCGCCTACGCGCGCTTGCTTCCGAACGCCCCTCGCGTACGTCTCACGTCGATGCCTCGATACGTCGACGCGAGAACGATTCGTTCGCTTCGTTCATCGCGCTCGCTTCGTCTCTCCGCTGCTCTCGACAGGCCCTTCGCGCGGCCGGTGCCGCGCTTGCGTCGCCGCAGGACACCGGCTTGGCGGCCTGCGCGCTTCGACTTCCCGCGGTAACACCGGGCCGCTCGGCTGCAGCAACGATGCGTGCCTTCCTGGACCACGAAGAGTTCTCGCTTGTGCGCCGCGAGGTGCAAGAGAAGCTCCGGAGCGGCGCTACCGTCGACGTGGGCGCTCCCCATGTGCGCGTCGTCGTTCTGCCGTCCTTCCAATCGAGCTTCTCCTGGGAGTTCCGCTCTCTGCGCGCGCTTGGCGCCGAATGCGAGTGGCGACTGGTGCGTGCGTTCTGGGACTTCGAGGTGGATCAGCGCGCCCTCGAGGATCCCGTGATGCGGCTGCGACACCCGCGCCGCTCTGTCCCCACGGTGACGCAGCGCTCGGGCCCGATCGCCGACGATGTCGTGCAAGGGATCCTCGCGCCTGCAGCAGGTCTCGGCCCCCTCGCCACGCAGGATCGGCAGTTGGCGATGGACGGCATCGGATACGTCCTGCAGGTCTTCGAGGGCACGCGCACGCTGCAGCTCGAGTGGCGAGAGACTCAGCGTGGCGCTCCGCCGCTGAGCTCGTTGATCGACGAGCTGCTCGAGCGCTTCGAGGCTCAGCGACCGGAGAGCTCGAACGCGATGCACTTCAAGTAGTGCGCCTCTCGGATGCGCGCGGGGTGATCCGCGGGATGACGCGAGGTCCAGAGCTCGCGCGCCGGGCGCGCGGCGCGGCGCACGACGTTGCGCAGCAGCGCGAAGAACTCGTCCGCGGGGACGTGCGCGGTGCAAGAGGCCGCGACGAGGATGCCGCCAGGTCGCAAACGCTGGAGTGCGCTCTGGTTCAAGCGCTCGTAGGCGCGAAGGGCGCCCTCTTTCTCGCTCGCGCGCTGCGCGAGCGTCGGCGGATCGACGATGACGAGGTCGAAGCTCGGAAGCGCGGGCTCGCGGAGCCACGCGAAGACATCGGCGCGCCGCGTCTCGTGGCGCGCGGCGCGCACCTCCGCGCGCTCGCGGTTGCGCTCGAAGTTCCGTCGCGCGGCGGCGAGGGCGTGCTCGCTTTGGTCGACGTCGAGGCAGCTCTGCGCCCCTCCGGCCGCGGCGTGCACGGAGAAGCCGCCCGCGTGCGCGAAGAGATTCAGCACCGCTCGTCCGCGCGCGAGCGCGCCGACGCGAGAACGGTTCTCGCGCTGGTCGAGGAAGAAGCCCGTCTTCTGACCGCGCACGAGGTCGGCCTCGAAGCGGAGCCCGTGCTCGCGGAACTCGACCGGCGCTTCGGGTACCGAGCCGCACAACGCCTCGCCATCTCGCGGAGCTCCCGCGGGAACCTCGACGTTGCGACTCGTGCGGAGCAACAGCGTTCGGGGATGCAGAGCCTCCCCGATGAGATCTCGCAGCATCGCGAGCCAAGGGAACCAGACGCCGCTGTAGATCTTGAGCACCAAGTGCTCGCCGTAGCGATCGAGCACGAGGCCGCTTAACCCATCGCTCTCGCCGTGCACCAGCCGAAGGCCGTCGGTCTCCGCTGGATCGAAGAGCCCGCTCCGTTCCGCGACGGACGCAGCCAGGCGCTCCGCGAAGAAGCCCGCATCGATCGGCCGCGGCGACCCCACTTGCAGCACGCGCAGCGCGATCGGCGAGCTCGCGTCGTAGAGCCCCGCGGCGACGAAGCGCTTGCTGCGATCGAAGACGATGCCGAGCTCACCAGTCGCACCGACGCGATTCAGGCGCTTCACCTTGTCGCGGAAGACCCAGGGATGCCCGCCCTTCACGGCGCGCTCCGCCGTGGGTTCCAGCTCGAGCTTCAAGCGCGGCTGGCCCTTGGCCACGGGCTCTCTCCCGTGCGCCCCCCGCACGCAAAGCGCGAGCGAACGCGCGAGCTCGTCCACGCTCGTGCGCTCGCTCGACCAGACCGACTCCGCGAGCGCCAGGTAATGTGGCAACCGCGCGCGCAGCAGCTCCTCCACCTCGGCCGCCGGATCGGCCTGCGTGAGGCCGGGCCGCGTCGCGGCGCCGCCTTGCGCGCGCAGGCGCTCCGCGAGACAGGCAGGAGACGCCAGCAACGCGAAGCAGCGATAGCGCTCGCGCAAGAGCTGACGCGCGCGCTCGTTCGTGACCACCCCGCCGCCCGTCGCGAGCACTTGCGCTCCGCGCGCGCTCACGCGTTCGAGGGATTCGAGCTCGCGTTCGCGGAACCACGCCTCGCCGTGCGCGCGCAGGAGCTCCGCGCAGCTCTGCCCTTCCGCGGCCTCGATCTCGCGATCGAGATCGACCCAGGGAACGAGGAGCAACGAAGCGAGCCGCTCACCGAGCGTGCTCTTCCCGGCTCCGCGCGGCCCGAGCAACGCGATGCGCTGCGGCTCGCTCACGCTTCGCCCTCGCGCGCGAGCTCGAGCTCCGCGGCCTCGCGCAGCAGCTGGAGGGGTGCTCGCTGCCCGGTAAAGAGCTCGCTCTGCCGCTGCGCTTGCGCGAGAAACATCGCGAGCCCCTCCACGGCGCTCGCGCCCGCGCGCTCCGCCGCGCGGAGCCAGGCCGTTCGCCGCGGACGATAGACCATGTCGAGCACGTACATGCCCGGCGAGAGCACGTGCTCGCCGATCGGCAGCTCGCCCAGCGCCGCGTAGGAACCGAGCGGCGTCGCATTCACGAGCAGCTCGAAGCGCTCCCGCTCGCGTTCGCTCCAGGCCACGAGCCGCAGGCCGTGACGCTCCGCGAACGCAGCGGCCTTCGCGGGCTCGCGCAGCGCGAGCGCCACCTCGGCGCCTCTGAGATGCAGCGCCAGCGCCGCCGCGCGCGCGGCCCCGCCCGCGCCGAGCACGAGCGCTCGCGCACCGGCGATCCGCGCACCCGCGCTCTCGAGCGCATCGACCACCGCGGGCGCATCGGTGTTCTCCGCGCGCCAGCCGCGGCTCGTGCGCACGAGCGTGTTCGCCGACTCCATCGCATCGGCTGCGGCGCTCGCTTCGTCCGAGAACCGCCACGCGAGCTCCTTATAGGGTTGCGTCACCGAAAAGCCCTGCGCGGCGGCACCGACCTCGCCCCGCGCGTGTCCCTCGAAGAACGCCCGCGCGTCCTCCGGCGCGAAACGGAGATATACCGCGTTTCGCTGCAGCGCGCGGAACCAAGCACCATGCACGGCCGGCGAGAGGGAGCGCGACACGGGCCGTCCGACCACGCCGTAGACTTGCGTCGCAGCGTCGATCCCACTCGGCGGGACCGCGCGCTGCCAAGCTTCCACGCTCCATTGCCCGGCGGCGGTGGAGACCAACTCGCTCGCCGCGAGATAGGTCCACGCCGATCCGTGCACGCCGGAGAGCACGCGCGAGCCGTGACCGTGCTCCCCCATCGAGAACGCCACGACGGGCCGCGCCTGCACGGCGCACGCAGCGCGCAGCCCCGCGTAGATCGCGGCACACTGCTCCTCGCGCTGCACGCGATAGACGCGCTTCAGCGCGGCGTGCGGGAACGCGCGCGCAAGCTCGAGCAGCTCCGCGCGCACGTCACCCGGCGCGCGCGGCTCGCGCTCGTGCACGGAGACGATCAGCTCCGCGCTGCCACCGAGCGACGCGAAGTGCGCCGCGTGCGCGCGATCGAGATCGACGTAGCGAGCCCCCGCGCGCGAAGCCGCCGCCAAGCGCGCGAGGCGCTCATCGAGCGAGCCGTCGAAGGTCCCGCCCTCCTCACGCGGCATCACCGTAGCGATCACGGGTCGCGGCGAGGCGCGGACCAGGTCCGCCCCGATCTCGGCAGAGCAGGCATCCAAGCGCAGCTCGACGAGATCGACGTGCTGCGCGTCCTGCGCGAGGGCTTCGCGCACGCGCGGCGCGTCGTGCGCATGCAGCGAGAGCACGGTCTTCACGCGCGCGGCTCTCCTCCGCGCGAGCGGGAGCGCTCGAGCTCTTCGGCGAGCTGCCGCAGCGCGCCATCGCGCAGCTCGGCATCGGCGCGCGCGAGCTCGGCGAGCGGGAGCGCCGCGCGCAGCAGCGCGACGTAGACCTCGCGCAAGCGCTCGGCGGCGGCGCCCTCGCTCGCGAGCGCATCGAACGCCGCCAGATGTTCGCGCACCGTGCCGACGTCGCCGCGCACCAGCGGACCACTGAGCGCTTGCGCCGCGGCGCCGTCGCGCGCGCGCAGCGCGCGCAGCGCGCTCTCCGCGAGCGAGAGCAAGGCGCTCGGCGGAGCCTCCGGTGCGGCGACGTGCAGGCAGCGCTGCGCCTCGGCGAGCAGCGCGACGAGATCGTTCGACGCGAGCACGGCCGCGGCGTGATAGAGCGCCTTCGCCTCCGGTCGCACGGCGAAGCTCCGCGCGCCGAGACGCTCGACCCACTCGCGCGCGAGCCCGACCGCGAGCGCGTCTCCCTCCAAGCCGAAGTGCGCGTTCGCCCAATCGATCTCGGACGTGCGTCCCGGCGGCAGCGCGAGCAGCGGATGGATCGCGGCGAGAGCGGCGCCACTCGCCCCGAGCGGTGCCAGCGCGGCGGAGGGCACCGCGCCGCTCGCGTGCGCAAAGAGCTCCGCACGTGCGCGGCTCTGCGCGAGCTCCTGCGCCACGGAGACGATCTGCGCATCGGGCACGGCGAGCAGCAGGAGATCGCAGCCGAGCGCGAGCTCGCGCGCGTGCTCGCACACCTCGGCCGTACTCGCGCCGCAGCGCGTCGCCAAGTGTGCGGCGCCCGCGCGATCGCGCGAGGCGATCCCCACGAGCCGCGCGCCGCGCGCGCACCAGCGCGGCGCGAGCGCCGAGGCCACGGCGCCGGAGCCGACGAGGGCGAAGCTCGGGCCGTCCGCGCTCATGCGCGCGCTCCCGCGAGCGCCTGCACCACGACGCGCGCCTGCGGCAGCGCTTCCCGCGCCAAACCGGCCAAGTGGACCGCTTCGCGCTCGCTGCCGACGCACGCGAAGTAGGTGGAGCCCGAGCCGCTCATCGCCGGCGGCAGCGGCCAGACGCGCTCGAGCGCCGCGCGCACGGTCTTCATCTGCGGCTCGGCGACGAGCGAGCACGACTCGAGGCGGTTCCAGAGAGCGCGCTGGAAGCTCGACCAATCGCGCGCGGCGAGCAGCTCCTCGAGCTCCGGTCGCTCGAAAGGCTGGCCCGCTTCTGCCGCGAACTGCGCGAAGACGCCGCGCGTCGGGACGTGCAGCCCGGGCAGCACCAGCACCGCGCGCGCCTCGCGCTCCGCCAGCAGCGGATGCGCGAGCGGCTCCACATGCTCGCCGCGCCCGCGCACGAGCGCGGTACCGCCCCACAGGAAGAACGGGCAATCGGACCCGAGCTCGAGGGCGAGCGCATAGAGGTCCTCGCGGCGCGCGCTACCGCGCGCGAGCGTCTCCAAGCCGACGAGAACCGCGACCGCGTCTCCGCTGCCGCCGCCGATGCCGCCGCCCGCGGGCAAGCGCTTCACGAGCTGCAGCGCGATCCGTCGCGGCGCGCCGGCGGAGCGCTTCGCGAGCCAGAGCTCGGCCGCGCGCACGCAGAGGTTCGTCGGATCGCTCTCGAGGCCGCGGTCGTCGCTCGTGAACTGCACCGCGCTCCGTTCGGCCGGCTCGCACTCGAGGCGCAGCTCATCGCCGAAGGCGAGCTCGTGAAAGAGGCTCCGCAGCTCGTGATAGCCATCGGGGCGCTTGCCGATCACGTCGAGCCAGAGGTTCAGCTTGCAGCTCGTCGCGACACGTGCGCGACCGCGCTCCAGGATCTCGACTCGCATGGGAGGTCTCCTAGAGCTCGAGCGGCCCGACCGGCGGCTCGTCGAGCGCGGCGTTGTCGATCAAACGGACACCTCCCACGCGCGCGGCGATCAGCGCGCGCGGCGCGCGCGGCGGACCGGCCCACGGCTCGAGGGTCTGCGCATCGGCGACGACGGCGTACTCGACCTCGACGCTGCGGGTCTGCGAGAGCACGCGCTGCATCTCGGCCTCGAGGCGCGCGCGATCGCGAGCCCCACCAGCGTAGGCGCGCGCGGCGGCGCCGAGCGCGCGCGAGATCGCCAACGCGTTCCTGCGCGCGGCGGGATCGAGGCGCGTGTTGCGCGAGGAGAGCGCCAAGCCATCGCTCTCGCGCAGCGTCGCGCAGGGGACGATCTCGCACTCGAGATGGAAGTCCAGGACCAGAGCTCGCACCACTTGGAGCTGCTGCCAGTCCTTCTCTCCGAAGTACGCGCGATCCGCCTGCGCCAGCGAGAGCAGCTTCAGCACGATCGTCGCGACGCCGGCGAAGTGCCCTTGTCGATGTTCGCCTTCGAGCGGCAGCGCGCAGCCCCGCGGCTCGACGAAGCTCTGGAACCCCGCGGGATAGAGATCGTCACGCCGGCCGAGGAACACCGCGTCGACGCCGGTGCGCGCGGCGATCTCGAGATCGGCCTCCAGCGTCTGGGGATAGCGCGCGAAGTCCTGCGGATCGTTGAACTGCAGCGGGTTCACGAAGATCGAGAGCAAGGTCCGCTCGCACTCGCGTGAGGAGCGCTCGAGGAGCGAGGCGTGCCCCGCGTGCAGCGCCCCCATGGTCGGCACGAAGCCGACGAGGCACTCCTCGCGGCGGACCTGCTCGCGCCAGCGGCGGAGCTCGTGGACATCGTTCAAGCGCTGCATGAGAGGCTCCTCCAGAGCTCTTCCAAGCGAAGCCCGCGCGCGGGATGGACCCAGCGCGGCGCGATCTGGACCGCGGGGCGCAGCACGAAGGCGCGCTCCGCCATGCGTGGATGCGGGAGCTCGAGCTCATCACTCGCGCAGCGCGCGTCGCCGAAGAGCAAGAGATCGAGATCGAGCACTCGCGGGCCGTTGCGTACCCCGCCGGGGGAACGGCCGGCGCGGCGCTCCTCGGCTTGCAAGGCGGCGAGCAGGGAACGCGGCTCGCGCCGCGTCTCGGCCCACGCGACGGCGTTCACGTACCAGCCCTGCTCCGGGCCGCCGACCGGCTCGGTCTCGAGGAAGTCCGAGCAGCGCCGCAGTCGCACGATTCCCCGCCGCTGCAGCGTCCACAGCGCGTGTCGCAGCGCGCGCGGACGTTCGCCCAAGTTCGAGCCCAACGCGATCAACGTCGCGATCATCCCAGGCGCTGGAACGGGGCGCCGCCGGGTCGCGCGCGCGGCGCGGCCTCGCCTTCGCCGCGATCCTCCTCGCCGGACTCCTCTTCGTCGCCGTCGAGCTCGAGCTGCCCGTCCTCGTCGTCCTCGTCGCGCGCACCGCGTGCGCCGCGCGCGCGGCGCGCGAGCTCGCCGCAGACGCCCCAGGCCACGTAGCCCACGCACGCGATGGCGACCAGCAGCTCGGGCTCGAGGAAGAAGAGCAGGAGTGCCAGGAGGACGAGCGGCAGCGCGCGGAAGCTCTTGCGTCGCCGCAGGAGCGCGCGGAAGCCGTGCGTGTAGCGCACGCGGCTCACCATGAGGCCCGCGAGCAGCGGCGAGCAGACGAAGAGCGTCCAGACGATCGGCGTGCGCACGTCGAGGCTGCCGAGCCCGGGCACGAGCCGCGTGAGCTCGCTCTCGCCGAAGCCGTACATGAAGACGACCAAGCTCGCGACGAAGCCGGCCGCGGCAGGCGTGGGCAACCCGGCGAAGTGATCGTGCGCGTCGTCCGTCTTCTCGTGCTCCGCGTTGAAGCGCGCGAGACGCAGCACCGCGCAGAGCGCGAAGAGCGCGGTGACCAGGAGGTAGATCCGCGGGTGGCGCGTGCCGAGCCCCTGCACGATCGTCTGGTGCTCGAGCAGCGCCTTCACGAGGAAGGCGGGTGCGATGCCGAAGGTGACGACATCGCAGAGCGAGTCGAGCTGACCGCCGAAGTCGGTGGTCTTGTTCACCATGCGCGCGACCGACCCGTCGAGCGCGTCGAAGACCATGCCGAGGAAGATCAGCCACGCGGCAGCGGTGATCTTCGCCTCGAACGCGGCGATGGTCGCGGCCGAGAGCTCCCCGCTCGCGCCCGGCAGCAGCATCAGGGCATCGCCGATCTTCGCGATGGCCAGGAAGCCGCAGAACCCGTTCCCGAGGGTGAGCAGGGACGGGAGGAAGCCGATGGGCTGGAGGCGGCGTTTCTTCACGCGGGAGGAACTCGTGCGCTGCGGACGGGCGAAGAAGCTATCCGACCGAGCCCGGCCGGTCTGCACGAAAGCCGGCCCGCTCGATGCAGCGAGCGGCGCGCTTTGTTAGCTTCCGCGCCGCGCGGGCGGCCCGCCGTTGCGGCCGCCGTGCTTCCGGACCATCGCCAGAGCTGTTCCGCCCATGAGCTTGATCGCGGCCGTACAGGCGCGGGAGATCCTCGACTCCCGCGGCAACCCCACCATCGAAGTCGACGTGCTCCTCGAGTCCGGGGATCTCGGCCGCGCGGCCGTGCCCTCGGGCGCCTCGACCGGAGCGCACGAAGCGCACGAGCGCCGCGACGGCGGCGCTCGCTACGGCGGCAAGGGCGTGCGCAACGCCGTGGACAGCGTGAATGGCGAGATCGCCCAGGCCCTCGAAGGGAACTACCTCGGCGAGGACCAGGTCGCGGTGGACCGCGCGCTGATCGAGCTCGACGGCACCGAGACGAAGAAGCGCCTCGGCGCGAATGCGATCCTCGGAGTCTCCCTGGCGCTCGCCGACGCCGCGGCCTCCGAGCACGGCCTGCCGCTCTTCTCTTGGATCGGCGGCGCGCGCGCGCGCCGCTTGCCGATCCCGATGATGAACATCATCAACGGCGGCTCGCACGCGGATAACAACGTCGACTTCCAGGAGTTCATGGTCGCGCCCGTCGGCGCGCCGAGCTTCGCGGAAGGGCTGCGCTGGGGCGCGGAGATCTTCCACGCGCTGAAGAGCGTCCTGCGCTCGAAGAGCCTCTCCACGGGTGTCGGCGACGAGGGCGGCTTCGCGCCGGATCTGCGCTCCAACGCCGAGGCCATCGAGGTGATCCTGCAGGCGATCGACAAGGCCGGATTGAAGCCCGGCTCGCAGGTGCGCCTCGCGCTCGACCTCGCCGCGAACGAGTTCCTGAAGGACGGCAAGTACCACTTCGAAGGCCGTCCGCACGGCTCCGACGAGCTCGTGAGCTTCCTCGCCGATTGGAGCGCCAAGTACCCGATCTACTCGATCGAGGACGGCATGGGCGAGGACGACTGGAAGGGCTGGCTCGCGCTGACGCAGGCCGTCGGCAGCAAGGTGCAGCTCGTCGGCGACGATCTCTTCGTCACCAATCCGAAGCGCCTCAACGAGGGCATCCGCCAGGGCATCGCCAACGCCATCCTGATCAAGGTGAACCAGATCGGGACGCTCACCGAGACCCTGGACACGATCGACCTCGCGCACGGCGCGGGCTACGCGTGCGTGATCTCGCATCGCTCGGGCGAGACCGAGGACACGGCGATCGCCGACCTCGCGGTCGCGAGTGGCGCGGGTCAGATCAAGACCGGCTCGCTCTGCCGCAGCGAGCGCATCGCGAAGTACAACCAGCTCCTGCGCATCGAGGAGAACCTCGGCGCGGCAGCGCTCTACGGCCCGGCGGCGAGCACGCGCTTCGGTCAGAGCATCGCCGCGGCCACTCCCGCCAAGGCGAAGGCCACGGCCGCGAAGAACGGCACGGCGAAGCCGAGCAGCACCGCGAAGCCGGGCGGCACGGCGAAGCCGGCGAAGAGCGCCGAGAAGAAGCCCGCGAAGAAGGGCTGAGCCCCTCGCGCGAGCGCGCTCTTGCAGCGTGCTCGCGCGCGTGCGATGTTGCGCTTCGACCAGGGGGGTCGTGATCCCGCGGGACTTCGGTGCCCGCACGCGAGGAGGAGGGCTGCGGCCCTTCGATGTCCGTGGTGTTTTCCTACGCTTGCCCCCCTGCCCATCTCCGCTGCCGCGGCGCCGCGGAGACCCCGCTGCTCGCGGTCCTCGGCCTCGGGCTCTTCTGCTGGATCTTCCTGACCAACAGCCTGCCGGCGAAGCGCGAGCTCGCCGGTCGGCTCGCGCAGATCGAGCGCTACACCGCCGAGGAAGGTCAGCTCTCGCGCCTGAAGGAAGAGCTCGCCGAGGAAGAGGGACTCGGGCGCGCGGTTCGCGAGGACGCCGTCGTGCGTCGCGCGCTGTTCCTGATCGAGCATCCGACGGCCCCGGAGAACGCTCCGGAGCATTTGCTCCCCTCCTTCGCGATGAACCTGCCCGAGGAGCCCGAGAAGCTCGTCGAGGAAGAGCCGCCGTTCGAGGTCGAAGCGCCCTTCGAGGACGAATCTTTCGGGGGCGAACGAATCGAGGGCGAACGAGCGGGAGAGGAGCAGACCCGCGAGCTGCCGCAGACCGTGCCCGCGTCGAGCGAGCTCCCGCTCACGCCGCGCACCGGAGGAGAGCCGGTGGCGGCGACGCACGGGAAGCGCGCGGACCTCGATCGGAACCGCGAGGCACGCTCCACGCCGAACGGCACACCGGGCGCTCGGCAGGAGCAGGGCGCTCGGCAGGAGCACGCGCCGGAGACCGAGAAGCCGCAGAAGGCCGAGAAGACCGAGAAGCCCAAGGCCGGCGCTCCGAGGAGCGATCCGCGACGTGCGACCCCCTCGTCCACACCGCAGCGCACGTCCGGGGACACTCCACGCGGCATGGCCCAGCGTGGAACGCCGACCGGGCAGCGCGGCACCGTCACTGGAGCTGACAAGAGCCCGGGCACTGGAGCTGGCAAGAGCCCGGGCAAGCCGACCGGGCGCACGAACGCCGGGAAACCCGCGCCCTCGCGAACGACGGGCGGCTTCGAGGTCCCGTCGTTCCTGCGCGGCTGAACGCCGCGATGCGCCTCCACGAGCTCTTCGTTCTCGGCGTCTGCGCCATCGGATCGCCAGGGCCTCTCACCGAGCGCGCCGCAGCGCAGGATCCGACGGGCACCCCGGCCGGCGAGGAGGGCGATCTCCGCAACCAGACCTACCTCACCCCGCTCGCCTTCGCGCGCGGCGAAGCGCTCGCGGCGCTGCGCACCGCGCTAGCGGAAGGCGCGCTGCGCGAGGCGCGAGAGGCTCTGGAGCTCCTCGCCGCCGGACCGGAGGACGAGCTGGTCGGCCTCGACGAGCGCCTGTATCTCTCGCCGCGCGAGGCGCTGCCCCATCTCCTCGCGCGCGCGGAGCCCGCGCTGCGCGAAGCCTGGCAGCAGCGCTTCGCCGCCCCGAGCTGGCCTTCGGACGCTCCACCGCTGGCGCTGGACGCTCTCGCCGAGTTCGAGCGGCGCGCCCCGCTCTCGCCTCTGGTCGTCGCCGCGCTGCGCCGCGCCGGTGACGAGCAGTGGTTCGCCGGTGACGCCCTGGCCGCGGCGGCGCTCTACCGACGCGCGCGCCTCCACGCCGGGGCCACCCCGGCGGCGCTGCCGGCGCTCGGCTCGCGCTCGGCGGCGTGCGCCGCGCTGCTCGAGAGCGGGGAAGCGGCCCGCGAGGTCGCGGAGCTCCATGGCACGGCCGCGAGCAGCACACTCGTGGGCGGAGTGGCGTTCGAGGCGTGGAGCGCGGTCGCGCGCGCGACCGCGGGTCGCTCCGCTCTCACCACCCCGAGCGCGCCGACGCAGCTCGAGCTCGCCTGGTGCGAGCCCCTCGATCCCGATGGCGAGCGGCGGCGTCTCTCGGCGGATCGAGGCATCCGCGCACGCGGACCGCGCGCGCTCGAGACCGATCTGCGCCCCGCCTTCGCGGCCGACGCCGTCTGGGTGCAAGATCGCCGCTTCCTCTACCGCTTCGAAGCCGAAGGCGGGCGGCGGGTGGAGCGCATCGACCTCGAGGCGGTCTGCAGCGCGCTGCTCGTGCCCCCGCGCGACGAGGAGGCCCCGCCGTCCCTCGGCGTGCTGCGCCGCCGTCCCGCGATCGAAGGGCGCGATCTGGTCGCGGTCCACGACGACCATCGCGGCGTGCTGCTCGGCTTCCGTCTAGGAGCGAGCCCCGAGGACGAGCTCAGCCCGCGCTGGGCCATCGCCGGCGGCCTGCTGCGCCGCGTCGGCGCGGAGCCGCGGCCCGTCGGCCCGACCAGCGAGGGCGCCTCCTCGCCTCCGGTCTTCCAGCCCGGCCCGCTCGTCGTCGGTGGCCGCGTCTTCGCGGTCGCGCGGCGCACGAGCGGTGGGAAGGAGCGCCTCGAGCTCTGGTGCTGCCGCCGCGAAACCGGCGAGCCGCTCTGGGTCCGACGCCTCTGCGAAGGCGCGCCCGTGCGCACGCAGAGCTCGCGCTCCTTCCGCCCGAGCGGCGGCACCTTGCCGACCTCGGCGCCGGTCTACTCCGACGGCCTGGTCTACGTGGCGACGAACCTCGGCGTGCTGGTCGCCTGCGACGCCCTCGATGGCGCGGTGGCCTGGCTGCTGCTCACCGCGCGCAGCCGCGAAGCCGGACCGCGCTGGTCGACGACCGAGCCCGTCGCGACACGGCAAGGGCTCTTCTGCGCGCCGCAAGACGCGGAGTTCTTCTACGCGTTGCGGCGCGAGCTCCCCATCGGGGCGACGCGCGCCAGCGAGCTCTTCCTCTGTCCGCCGCTCGCGCGCGGGGCGCTCGAGGCGCATCTGATCTCGAGCGGCGCGCGGCACTACTTCTACGTGCGCACGCCGCACTGGCGCGAGGTCGCCGAGCTCGAGCTCGCGCCGGCCTCGGCCGAACCCGACGCGCCACTCGAGGCGCGCTGGCGCTCGAGCGGCGACACCGGCAGCCACGAGGAAGACCTGCTCTACCTGCCGGCCCTGCTCGGAGCGGAGCTCGTGCTCAGCACCGACCGCTACCTCTACGTCTTCGATTGCGCGCGCGATTTCCTCGCCACCTTCCGATCCCGCGCCCCGCTGTCTCCGGCGACCGGCGTCCCGCTGCCCGCGCGCCGAGTCTTCGGCAATGTGGCCGCATTCCGAGCAGGAATCATCGTCGTCGGGGCGGAAGGGGTGAGCTGCTGGATTCGCCGCCCGTGATCGCGCAACCTCTGGGCACGGACGGCCGAAGCACTGCCGTTGCGGCGCGTTCCCGCTTCTCGCGCCACGGAACCAGGTTCTCGGTAACTCCCGGAGGGCCAAGGACGTACCTTGGCCTCTCCCCAGTCCTCGCGAGGTTCTCACCACATGTCTGACGCAGCGTCCGGCGCCGGTGCACGCGCAAGCGCGCCCCCCGACGTCGCCGACCTGGGCAAGGTCCGCGATGCCTACCAGCGCATGAAGCGCGAGCTCGCCCAGGTGATCGTCGGGCAGGAGGCCGTCATCGACGAGCTCCTGATCGCGCTCTTCAGCCGCGGCCACTGCCTCCTGGTCGGCGTGCCGGGCCTGGCGAAGACGCTGCTGGTCTCGAGCGTGGCCCGGGTGCTCGATCTCTCGTTCAAGCGCATCCAGTTCACTCCGGACCTCATGCCCTCGGACATCACGGGCACCGAGGTGATCCAGGAGAACAAGTCCACGGGGGCCCGCGAGTTCCGCTTCCTGCCGGGGCCGATCTTCGCCAACGTCCTGCTCGCCGACGAGATCAACCGCACGCCGCCAAAGACGCAGTCGGCGCTGCTGGAGGCGATGCAGGAGTACCAGGTCACGGCGGGCGGGCGGAAGCACCAGCTCGAGCAGCCCTTCTTCGTCCTCGCGACGCAGAACCCCATCGAGCAAGAGGGCACCTATCCCCTCCCCGAAGCGCAGCTCGACCGCTTCATGTTCCTGATCCAGGTCGACTACCCGGCCTTCGAAGAGGAACGCCGCATCCTGCGCCTCACCACCGAGCAGAACCACGTCGAGCTGCAGAAGGTCCTCACCGGGCCCGAGATCCTGCGCATCCAGGAGCTCGTGCGCGGCGTCGTGGTCTCCAACCACGCGATCGACTACGCGCTGCGCCTCGCTCGTGCGACGCGCGTGCGCGGCAAGGACGCGGGCGCGCTACCGGCGGTGAAGGAGTGGCTGAGCTGGGGCGCCGGTCCGCGCGCGTCGCAGTTCCTCGTGCTCGGGGCGAAGGCCCGCGCCGCGCTCCAGGGTCGCGCCCACGTGGAGCCGGCGGACATCGCCGCCGTGGCTCATCCCGTGCTGCGACACCGCATCGTCACCAACTTCCACGCCGAGGCCGAGGGCATCACCTCGGACGTGATCGTCGATCGCCTGCTGAAGGAGATCGACCCGAACAAGACGGAGCACCTGGACCATGGCGGACTTCCGAAGGTTCTTGGATCCTCGGGTGCTCAATAGGCTCGCACGCCTAGAGCTGAAAGCGCGCTACTTGGTCGAGGGCTTCATCGCCGGGATGCATCGCAGCCCGTATCGCGGCGTCTCCGTGGACTTCGCGCAGCACCGCGAATACGTCCCCGGCGACGACGTGCGCTTCGTGGACTGGAAGGTCTTCGCGAAGAGCGATCGCTTCTACATCAAGGAGTTCGAGGAGGAGACCAACCTCAACTGCCACCTCTTCGTCGACGCCAGCGAGTCGATGGCCTACGGCTCGAAGCAGGACGGAGAGACGATCACGAAGTGGAGCTACGCGACCTGGGTCGCGGCGGGTCTGGCGCATCTCCTGCTGCGCCAGCGCGACTCCGTCGGCCTCGCGCTCTACCGCGAAGGCGTCGAGCGGATGGTGCCCTCCAGCAACGGGCGTGGGCAGCTGCAGACGATCTGCGAGGTGCTGGAGGCCGTGCCGCCGGGCGGCAAGACCGCGATCGCCTCGGCGGTCGAGCAGATGGCGGATCGCACCACGAGGCGCGGCATCGCCGTGCTCATCTCTGACTTCTTCGAGGACGTGCCGCGGATCCTGCGCGCGATCGAGCAGCTGCGCTACCGAGGCCACGAGGTGATCTTGTTCCACGTGCTGGACCGCGACGAAGTCGAGTTCCCCTTCGAGCGCATGACGCGCTTCGAGGGCTTGGAGGAGCTGCCGAAGCTGCTCGTCGATCCGAAGGCGATCCGCGAGGCCTATCTCGCGGAGTTCGGCCAGCACCGCGAGGAGCTGCGCAAGGCCTGCGCGTCGAACCAGGTCGACCTCGTGCACGCGCAGACCGACACGACGCTCGACAAGTGCCTCGTGGCGTACCTGGGCAAGCGCGCCTCGCGCCTGCGAGCGAAGAGGTAGAGCGCGCGTGCACTTCCTCCATCCGCTGCTCGCCGCCGGGGCGCTGCTCTTCCTGGGGCCCCTCATCATCCACCTCCTGAACCGCCAGCGGTTCCAGAAGGTGCCGTGGGGCGCGATGCGCTTCCTGCTCGCGGCGCACAAGCGCACGCGGCGGCGCGTGCGTCTGCAGAACCTGCTGCTGCTCTTGCTGCGTTGCCTCGCGGTGGCGCTGCTCGCGTTCGGCCTCGCGCGCCTCTTCGTGCGCGACGTCGGCGGAGCGCTGGGCGGCGGCGTCACCAGCGAGCATCTCGTGCTCGTCGTCGATGCGTCCTACTCGATGGCGCACCGCGAGAGCGGAGCGGAGCGGAGCATCTGGGACAACGCGTTGGAGGCAGCCGAGAAAGCCGCGGCCGAGGTGATCGGCGCGGGCGGCGAGGTCACCGCGATCCTCGCCGACGAGAATCCGCGCGTCGCCGGGCGCAACAACCTGCGCGCGCTGCAGCGCTACCGTGGGCCGGGCAGCGGCGGATGCGACCTCGCCGGAGCGCTGCGCCTCGCGGCGCAAGAGGTGGAGTCCGTGCGCGAGGTGGAGAAGCGCAGCGGCTCCGCGCTCGTGCGGCGCCAGCGCGTGCTCCTGCTCTCGGATCTCCAACACGCGAACTTCGCCGAGAGCATCGCCGAGGATCCCGCGGCGATGCGCGCCGCGGCACCGACGCGCGCCGCGGTCGCGTCCGCGGTACGCGAGCTGATCGACGCACGCGTGCGCGTCGAGGCCCTCGGCCTGGGTCCCAAGGAGGTCGCGAGCAACGTGCTGATCGCCGAGCTCGCCGTCGACCAAGCCGTCGCCGTGGGCGAGCCGCTGGCCGTCGCCGTGCGGGTCGAGAATCGCGGACCGGACCCGGTCTCCAACGTCGAGCTCTCGCTCTGGATAGACGGGCTGCGCCAAGTCGCCGAGCCCGGCTTCGAGCTCGCGCCGGAGGAAGTCGCGACGCGCACCGTGTGGTTCAACCTGCCGTCGCCGGGACAGCACGCGCTGGAGGTCAAGCTCTCCTGCGCGCGGGCGGGCGACATCGAGATCGACAACACGCGCGGCCTCGTCGTCGAGGCGTTGGACGCTCCGCTCGTGCTGCTCGTGAACGGCAAACCCTCGGGTCGCAGCTCCGATTACGAGCGCGATGCCGCGGAGCTCCTGCGCCAGTACCTCGGCTTCGAGCTCGAGGACGGCGGCCTGGGGCGCTTCCGTGTCGAGGTGGTCAGCTGGGAGAACTTCCGCGAGCGCCTGCGCAACGCGAACGAGCTCGCGCGCTATCGCGCGATCGCGCTCTGCGACGTGCCTCCTGACGCGCGCCTCGCAGGCGTGGAGAACCTCGGCGCGTTCGTCGCGCGCGGCGGCGGCCTGGCGATCTTCCTCGGGGAGCGCCTCGCGCTCGGCACTCCGGCGGCGGATGCGCGCGCGGCCGCCGACTACGAAGCCATGCTGCGCGTGCCGGCCAGCTTGCTCGGCGCGCAGGCCGAGGAAGGCGCGCAGCTCTCGTTGCTCCCGGGCAAGCTCCGCGGCATCGCACGCGCCGCGGACCCGAGCTTCGACTACTTCCGCATCGGCGAGGTGGACTTCGAGTACTGCGCGTTTCGCGGCATGAGCGCGCCGAGCGCGCAGCCCTTGGTGAAAGGCCCGGCGGTCTTCGCCTTCGCGAAGCTCGAGCCCGACGCGGATCCCCTCGTGCACGTCGGGGCGCGCTACGACGACTTCGAGAAGTGGCCTTTCCTCGTCGAGCGGCGTTTCGGCAGCGGTCGCGTGGTGTGCATCACGACCACGGCTTCTCTCGTCTGGACCGAGCTCTGGCGCCAGGACCGCACCGCGATCCTGATGCTGCACGATCTCTTCGACGAGCTCGTGCGCCCGCTGCTCCCCTCGAGCGCGCTGCGCGTCGGCAAGCCGATCCAATGGAGCACGGCCTACGAGCCGCGCGAGCTCGAGCTCATCGATCCCGTGCAGCGCTCGGTGGAGCTCGCGAGCGAGCGCGTGCCCGCGAGCGGCGGCCGCTACCCGATCCCCGCGCTGATCGAGGAAGGCGAGGAAGCGCGCGCGGAGGTTCCCGGCATCTGGCGCCTCGTCGCGCAGCCGCCCGCCGGGACACCGGGCTTCGGCCCGGGCGCGAGCGAGAGCTTCTATTTCGCGAAGAACGTCGACTGCTCCGAAGGCCGCCTCGAGTACGAGACCGGTTCGCGGCTCGAGCAGCGCTTCCCCGAGCTCGCGCTGCGCGGCGACGGCGAGGCCACGCAGAGCAGCGCCGAGGCGACCGCGGAGGCGACGCGCTTCCTGCTGTGGATCGTGTTGATCTTCCTCTTGGCGGAGACCGTGCTGAACATGGCCTTCTCGCGGAGTCGCACGCGATGACGCTCTCTCCTACGGCGTCTCGGCGCGCGCTCTGCTCAGCGGTACTGCTGCTCGCAGCGCTCGCGCTCCTCCTCGGCGAGGCGAGCGGGGCCGCGCGCGAGCTCTCCGCGCTGGCGGATGTCGCCGCCAGCCCCGCCGCCGATGTCGCGGCGGGCACCGCGGAAGAGAGCAGCGCGCCGAAGGGCGTGCAGCGCTACGGCTTCGCGTCGGCGCCGCCCGGCTGGCTCTTCTTCCTGATCCTGCTGCCGCTGCTGCTCGGATTCACCTGGGCCACCTATCGCTTCACCCCGGTCGCGACGCCGCGTCTGCGCTGGTGGCTCGCGGGGCTGCGCTCGCTCGCGCTGCTGATCGTCCTCGTCGTGCTCTTCGGCCCCGAGGCGCAGAAGGACTTCGTCGTCGAGGAGAAGCGCGGCATCGCCGTGCTGCTCGACACCTCGGGCAGCATGGCGACGAAGGACGCCTATCCGCAGCAGGCGAAGCGCGATGACGTGGCCAGCGCGCTGCGCTCGGCCGGCGAGGAGCGCTCGCCGCAGGAGCTCACCCGCTACGAGATCGCGCGCGCGCTGCTCGGAGCGAGCCCGCTCCCGAGCCTCGCGAAGGAGTACAAGGTCTACGCGCTGCCCTTCGCCGAGAATGCCTCTCCGCTCGCGCTCCCTGCGGGCAGCGGCGAGCCGCTCTCGCGCGAGGAGTTCTTCGCCGCGCTCGAGGACCTCGCGCCCGATGGCCGGCGCACCGATCTCGCGCGCACGCTCGAGCGCTCGCTCGCGGCGTGGAGCGGCGAGCAGATGAGCGATCTCTTCCTGCTCAGCGACGGTCGCCACAACGCCGAGTCCGACCCCATCGCCGCCGCCAACGAAGCGGCCGCCGCGGGCTTGCGCGTGCACCCGGTGCTGATCGGCGATCCCTCGCCGCCGCGCAATCTCTCGCTCTCCTTCGCCGCGGTTCCGCCGCGCGTCGTCCTCGAAGGCGATCAGGTCAGCCTCGAGATCGGAGCGCGCGCCACGGGCTACCCCGAGAGCGCGAGCTTGCCCGCCGTGGAGCTCGAGCTCGAAGCGCAGCGCATCGATGAGCGCGAGGGCGCGAAGAGCTTCCACGCGAGCGCGCGGGCCGAGCTCGTGCGCGATGGCGCGCAGCGCTACGGCAAGGCCTCGCTCGTGTTCCCTCCGCTGCCGAAGGACGGCATCGCGAGCAACACGCGTCCCGAGGAGGTGCTGACGCCGGGGATCTGGCGCATCGACGTCACGGCGCGCGCCCTGGACGAGGAGCAGCGGACGACCGACAACCGCATCAGCACGCTGCTCGTGGTGCGCGACGCGCTCGTGCGCGTGCTCTACATCGAGCGCGATCCGCGCTGGGAGTACCGCTATCTCTCCGAGATGCTGAAGCGCGCGGACCGGAAGATCGTGACCCAGATCTTCCTCACCTCCGCGACGGGCATCCAGGCGGCGACCAAGTTCCCGCCGCGCGCGCCGGGCGGCCCGGTGCGCCCGCTGAAGGCGCTGGAGCAGCTCCCCCGCCGGATCGATCAGCTCGTCGACTGGGATCCCGACGCGCTCGACATCGTCGAGCTCTCGAAGCTCGGCCCTGACAGCCCCGAGCGGCGCTTCGGTCGCTCGTCGCGAAACGGCGCAGACCTCGAGCCGCGCTACCATGTCGTGATCCTGGGCGATGTCGCGCCGGAGGATCTCGCCCCGGATGCGGAAGGACAGAAGGACTTCCTGCGCGGCCTCTCCAACTTCGTGAACGAAGGCGGCGGCCTGCTCGCGCTCGCGGGGCCGTTCTCGATGCCGCGCCTCTACGCCAGCACGGAGCTCGCGCAGCTCCTGCCGATCGAGCTGCTCCAGGTGCCGCCGGATCAATGCGTCATCGAGGAGCCCTACCGACCGCTGCTCGAGCTCAGCCAGGAGCGCCGCGCGCACGAGATCGCGCGCCTGCTGCCCGAGCCCGAAGTGAACCTGCAGCTCTTCGAGAAGCAGGACGCCGGGCTGCCCGCGCTCGATTGGTTCTACCGCGTCGGGGACCTGAAGCTCGGCTCGGAGGCCGTCCTGCGCCATCCGAAGTCGCTGCGCATCGGCGCGGATCGCGACAGCACGCAGCGGCGCAACCTCGACGTGCTCGCCGCCGTCCGCGAGATCGGCCGCGACGGGCGCGTGATGTGGCAGGGCTTCGACTCGACGTGGCTCTGGCGCATGCCTTATCTGGACGTGCACCAGGAGCGCTGGTACCGCAACGCGATCCGCTGGCTCGCGCTGAACCGCCTCCTGCATCCGGTGCGCGCGCTGCGCCTCGCGGTCGACCAGCCGGAGTATCGCGCCGGCGATGCGGTGCGCGTGACCCTCGCCGTCGACGCCGACTACAAGGGCATCGCCGACGACGCGCCGCGGGTCGAAGCCTGGATCCAAGCGCTGCCTCCGGATCCGGCCGGTCCCTGGGCGCGGCCGCTCGTCCTGGAGCGCGCGCCCGCCGGAACGTCTTCGCGCGATGGCCAGCGCATCTATCGCGCGACGGTGCCCGGCGAGCTCGAGCCCGGCGCCTGGCGCGTGTTCCAGGTCGGCGCGAGCCGCGACGAGCGCTCGTTGCCGATCTCGTTCGCGGACTTCGCGGTCGTCGCCTCGCAGCGCGAGAGCGAGGAGCTCGATCCCGATCCGGCGCTGCTCGCCGAGATCGCCCGCCGCACGGGCGGCGAGCTCCTCGAGCCGAGCGAGCTCGGTCCGCGCCTGGAGCGCCTGACCGGTGCGGGGATGATCCAGCGTTCCACGGGCAAGGAGGCGCCGCAGCCGCTGTGGGACAACGCTTGGGTCCTCCTTCTCGTCTTCCTCCTCCTCTGCGCGGAGTGGATCCTGCGCAAATGGGTGCAGCTCGTATGAGGACCCTGCCTCGCACGGCTCGGCTCGGCGCGCTCGTCTTGCTCGCGCTCGGCGCGGCGGCTCCCGGGCTGCGCGCGCAACAGGCGGAAGAGGACTTCCGGCCGTATCTGCTGCCGCAGAGCGACCAGGCGACCGAGCAGGCGATCGAAGCCGAGAAGGCCCTCACCGCGGGCGAGCTCGAGCGCTGCGCCGAGCTCCTGCAGAAGATCATCGACACCGGCGAGGGCCGAGTCGTGCGCCGCCGCGCGCTCGAGCCCGACGCGAAAGACAGCTCGGAGCACCGCCGCTTCGAGGTCTACAGCGGGGCCATCACCTACGCGCAGGGCCAGCTCCTCGAAGGTCCGCGCGCTCTGCGCCGCGCCTACGACAAGCGCTTCGGCGCCGAAGCGCGCTCGCGCTTCGAGCGCGCGCGCGACGCGCTCGACGAAGCCGCTGCGGCCGAGATCGTGCGGCGCTTCGCGGCGACCGACATCGGCACCACGGCGGCGCGCTGGATCGCCGACCGCGCTCTCGAGCGCGGCGATCTCGCGCGTTTCGAGCACTACCTCGCATTGGCGGCGCGCGCCGCACCCGAGGAAGAGCGCGCATCGGAGAGCCTCGAGGCACGCCGCTGGATCGGGCAGATCCTCCAGGGCGAGGGCCCTGATCCGCGCGCCTCCCGCGACCCGCGCGGAGCCCAGGGACGCGATGCCCTCTCGCTCGGCGGACGCGAGGTGCCCGTGGCCGAGCTCGAGGACCGCGCTCTGCGCGCGCGCGAAGCGCGCCGCACGCTGCGCGCACAGGATTATCCGGCCGTCGCCGTACCGACCTCCGAGCGCGCCGCACCGTCGCTCGGCAAGCTCGCGCTGCAATGGGAGTACGAGCTCCCGAAGGGCGGGCCGTTCCAATACGAGCGCCGGAACGGGACGCTCGCCAACCTCCACCCGATCGTGCACCAGGGTACGGTGCTCTTCACCGACTCCCTGCGGGCCTACGCGCTCGACCTCTACGTCGGACCTGCGCAGCCCTCCGATCCCGAGCTCGGGCAGCAGTGCCTCTGGTCTTCGGACTGGAGCGAGGGCATGACCGAGGAGGAAGCCGACGAACGCGAAGGTCGCAACGCCGAGACGATCCTCGCCGGCGCCGCCGAGGGCGGCATCTTCGTCGTGCCGCTGCAGGTGCGCATCTCCCAGCCGCGGCAGAGCTTCCGCGAGTTCGAGATCACGCCGCCGATCCCGACGCGGCGTCTCTTCGCCTTCGAAGCAGCGACCGGTCGCCGCCTCTGGAGCCATTGGCGCGAGGAGCTCGCCGGCTCGGAGATCAGCGAGCGGAGCGCGTTCCTCGAGCGCGCGTTCGTCGCCGGACCGCCGGTGATCGAGGGCCAGCGCGTGCTCGTGCCGATGTACATCTCGGAAGCGCGCTTCAAGTACTTCGTCGGTTGCTTCGATCTCCGCACCGGTGCGACGCTGTGGGTGCGCTATCTCCTCACCGGCCAGAAGGAGATGAACATGTTCGGGCACATCGTCGAGGGCTTCGCCGCCTCGCCGGTGCTCGTGCGCGACGGCGCGGTCTACATCGTCTCGAATCTCGGCGCCGTCGCGGCGCTCGACCTCGTCGACGGCGAGATCCGCTGGCTCTCGACCTATCCGACGCTGCCGCTGCCGGCGCCGGCGATCCAGTCGCGCGAGCGCGAGAAGGTGTGGCTGAACCAGCCGCCGGCGCTGACGCGCGGCGTGCTCTTCTGCACGCCGGTCGACAGCGATTTCCTGTGCGCCTACGACGCCGCGACCGGAGCTCCGCACGTCAGCGGCCGGAGCTGGCGCTTCCCGGTCCCCGACGAGCGCCGCATCAACTCGCTCCTCTACGTCGACGAGAACCGCGTGCTGCTGGGGACCAGCGAGGGCCTCGCCCAGATCCCGCATCCGCAGGCGGAGAAGCGCTTCGGCCGCCGCGACCTCTCGGAGTTCGGAGAGCTCGGCCCCGAGTCGTATCTCACCAAGCCGCGAGCTGCGGCAACGGCCGACCAGCTCTTCCTCACCGATCGCATCGAGCTCTTCGAGTTCGATCTCCACTCTGGCGGCGCGCCGAAGAACAACGCGCCCATCCGCTCCGCATACCTCGGCAACTGCTTGATCGCCGACGGCGTGCTGCTCGCCGCGTCGAACAACTCCATCGCCGCGTTCTTCGATCGCAGCTCGGTCGAGCGCGCGATCTTCTCGCGCGCGCAGAGCGGCGCTCCGGTCGATCGCCTGCGCCTCGCGCAGTATCTCGAGCGCGAAGCGCTGCGGCTCTATCGCGCCGAGGACACCCGCGCCGGTGACGACGCCGTCGCGCGCGCCGAGCGCGCGCTCGAGGCCGATCGGGAGCTCGTCCCCGCGGCGACCGTGCTCGCACGCCTCGCGCTGCTGCAGGCCGAGCAGGCCGAGCTGCGCGGCGCCATCGACGTCGCCGAGCAGAAGCTCGACCGAGCGCTGGCGCTCGTCGCCGACGGCGAGATGCGCTGGCGCACGCTGGTCGCGAAGGAGCGGCTGCTGCGCGAGAAGGCCGGCTATCCCTCGAGCTACGGAGCCTGCCTCGCGCTGCTCGAGGCCGAGTTCGGCGAGCGCGCTTTCTCGCTCCCGGACGGAGCGCAGATGCGCACGGCGGCGTACGTGGCTTGGCGCCGTTACTCGCAGGCTCGATCGGCGCGCGACCTCGGCGCGCAGCTCGCCGCGCTGAGCCGCATCCTCGTCGAGCACCCCGAGGAGCTCTGGGAGGGCGACCGCGGGGGCGAGCGCGCGCGCGCAACCGTCGCGGAGCTGCTCGAGATCCACGGCCGCGACGCCTATGCGCCCTTCGAGCGCGAGGCCGAGGCGCTCGCGCGCAGCGCCGCGGAGAAGCCCGCCGAGCTCGAGCTGATCGCTGCCCGCTACCCGAACTCGCTCGTCGCCGAGCGCCTGCGCTTCGGCCTCATCGACGACGCCAGCGACCTCAGCCGCTCGACGCGCGCGGCGCGCTTGGCCCTCGAGTCCGGCGGCGAGGAAGCCGCGGTGCTGCGGCGCCTCGCTTCCACTTCCGAGCGCGCCGGCGGAGCGCGTCGCTCCCAGGCGATCTTCCGCCGTCTCGCTCGCGCGTTTCCCGACGCGAGCTCGGAGCTGCCGGCGGATGCGGGCAAGCGCTACGCGGAGCTCGCTCCACCGCCCGAACGCCATTCACCCGCGGAGCCGCCGCCCGACGAAGCGAAGCTCGAGCGCTGGGACGCCGTGTGGGGCTCGGATTCGCATCGCGCCGCGATCGCGGTGCAAGGCGACGATCTCGCCGCGCGCGGTCTCCTGCTGCTCCAGCGCAGCCGCGAGCTCGAGATGCACGAGGTCACGGCCGCGGCCCGCGAGCCGTTGCGGCTGCTTTGGAGGCTCGAGGTATCGGCCTATGCTCCGCGGCCCGCGCCTTGGCATCACCGCGCGATCGCGGTCGGCGAGCGCTTGGTGTTCGTCGCCCACGATCGCCTGCTCTGGATCGAGCTGCGCAGCGGCACGGTCCTCCGCGAGGCACCGCTGCCCAGCGGCTGGAAGATCGGCCTCGCCATCGAGGTGACGCGGCCCTTCTGCCTGCTCGAGGATGGTGTCCTCGTCTGCCTCGCGACCGCGGTCCTCGGAGGCTCCGGCGCGCAGCAGCTCATCGGCTTCGATGCCGAGACGGGCGCCTTGCTCTGGCAGCGCCCTAGCCCCGTCGCCGTCGTGACCCCCATGCTCGCGGGCGCCGGACAGGTCGCGCTCCTCGGCGATCTCGAGATGCCCGAGGAGAGAGCTTCTCCGCGCGTCCCGCTGGCGCTGGTCGACGTGCAGACCGGCTGGGTTCGGCAGCGCTTGCAGCTGCCGGCGGAGATCGAGCCGTCGCCGCGTCATCGCGCGGGGCTCTTCGTCGGCGAGCTCCTCGTGCTGCGGCAGCTCCAGCGCTCGCCCGGCTTGCTCGCCCTGGACACGCGCAGCGGTCGCATCGCCTGGGCCAGCACGAGCGCCGCGCTCGACGAGGACGGATTCAGCGCCTCTCGCCCGTGGTTCCTGATCCATGCCGCGCAGCAGCTCTACGCCGCGCTGTGGACCTTCGACGCTACGAGCGAGCGCGAACGCCTGGCGCTCTTCGCCATCGACCCATCGAACGGCGGCGTGCGCCGCATCGCCTTGCTCGGCCCGGGCGACATCGTGCAAGGGTTGCAGAGCGAGGTGACGGTCGACTTGCCGCGCAGCGAGCTCGTGGTCTGGCAACGCGAGGGAAACCCGAGCGCTGCGACTCCCCGCTGCACCTTGCTCGACCTGGCATTCGGCGCTCTGCGCTTCTCCGCTCGCCAGGCCGCCGGGATCGCCAACGCGAAGCTCGACGAGTCCTACGCTCCGCGACCGCCGTTCGCCTGCATCGACGACCGCTCGTTCCTGCTGCACCTCACGACGCGCCAGGCGAACGGACGCACGGAGACGCTGCTCCGCCGCTTCTCCGCGCGGCATGGCGAGCCGTGGAGCCCGCCGTTCCCCTTGCCGAGCGACGATCTGAGCTCGCTCACCACGGTCGGCGGCTGCTACGTCGCCGTCGGCCCTGGCTTCCTCACGGTCCTTCGCGCCGCGGAGTCCTCGCGATGAATCACGCCCCCCATCCCTCGGGCCGCAGGCCTCGCTTCCTCGGTCCCGCGCTCGCCCTCGCGCTGGCCCTCGCCTCTCCGGAGCTCGCGGCTCAGGAGCGGCGCCTCGGCTTCGAGGCCATCATCCCCGAGCAGGTGAAGGCGGTGGAGCGCGGGCTGCGCTACCTCGCGCAGCACCAGGATCCGGCCACGGGTGCTTGGCTCTCCGACGTCGGCTACAAGCTGAACAACAGCTACAACATCGTCGCGGTGAACAAGCCGCACGTGGGCGTCACCGCGCTCGCGCTGATGGCCTTCCTCGCGGGCGGACACGTCCCGGGTCGCGGCGAATACGGAGAGCTCGTGCTGCGCGGCCTCGAGTGGATGCTGCAGCAGGTCGCGAGCGGCGAGAGCGCGGAGGAGGAGGACGGCTTCATCACCGCCCACAAGAGCCGCATGTACTCGCACGCCTTCGCGACGCTGTTCCTCGCCGAGGTGTACGGGATGCACGCGCAAGGCGGCGAGGAGCTGCGCGATCGGCTGCGCGCGGCGCTCGAGAAGGCGGTCCGCTTCACCTACAGCACGCAGAACGACGAAGGCGGCTGGCGCTATCACCCGCTCGCGCCCGACTCGGACATGTCGATCACGGTGTGCCAGATCATGGCGCTGCGCGCCGCGAGCAACGCGGGGATCGCGGTGCCGCAGGCGAAGATCGAGAAGGCGAAGCACTACGTGAGCCTGAGCGCCGTGCGCGGCGACGAGCGCATGAGCTGGGGCATGGGCGGCCGCGGCAGCACCCGCGGGGGCTTCCGCTATCAGCTCCAGCCGAGCTCGCGCGTCTCGTTCCCGCTCACGGCGGCCGGCGTGACCACGCTCTACGGCGCCGGCGTCTACGATCACCACGACCCGCTGATCGAGGCCGGCATCGGCTACCTCTCCGAGAACCACAAGTCGTTCACGGCGCAGCAGGGCATCTCCGTCGGCGGCCTGCGGAAGGGCCACTACTTCTTCTACTACGGCCACTACTACGCGGTGCAGGCCATGTACGTGTACGGCGGCGCGGAGTGGGAGGAGTACTTCGAGCACACGCGTCGCGCGCTGCTCGACATGCAGAGCGCCTCCGACGGCTCTTGGCCGAACAACGTCGGGCCGGGCCCCTGCTTCTCCACAGCGGTGGGCACGCTGATCCTCGAGATCCCCTTCGGCTACCTGCCGATCTTCCAGAAGTAGCCCGCGCGGCACTCGAACCAACCCACGGCTCGATGAAACCCACGCTCCTCCTCGGCCGACTGCGCCTGTCGATCCGCGCGCTCTACCTGCTGCACGGACTCGGCTGGTTCCTCGCGTTCGCCGCGGGGCTGCTCGCGGTGATCTACGTCGGCGACCGGATGCTCGACTATCCGCGCGGCGTGCGCTTGCTGCAGATCTTCCTGTTCGGTCCGCTGGCGGTCTACCTGCTCTGGCGCTGGGTGCTGGCGCCCGCCGCGACGCCGCTCACCGACGACGATCTCGCGGTGCTGATCGAGCGCTCGCATCCCGAGCTCCGCGAGCGCTTCATCACCGCGCTGCAGGCGGCACAGGATCCGGCGATCGCGAAGAGCGCGCATCCCAGCCTGCTCGCGCAAGTGCAGCGCGAAGCGGAAGGGCTCCTCGCCAAGATCGGCATCGCGCGCGCGCTGCGCCCGAAGCCCGCGCTCTACGCGAGCGGCCTCGGCCTCGGCGCGCTCGCGCTCCTGGCGCTCGGTGCGTGGTCGCAAGGCGAGCTGGCGGGGATCTTCGCGCGGCGCTTGCTCGCGCAGGATGCGCCTTGGCCGCGGCGCACCGAGCTCGCGCTGGTGCTGAAGGATCGCCAAGGCGAGGTGCTGCTCGAGACGGTGCTGCGCGGTGAGGTCGAGCTCGAGCTGCCGCGCACGAGCTCGCTCCGCGTCGAGGTGCGCGCGATCGGCGACGTGCCCGCGGAGGCGCGCTTCGTCACGGGTGGCGCGCGCCTGGACAAGGTCTCGCGACAGAGCCAGGACGAGCAGAGCAGCGCGCACTTCGTGCACACCTACCGCGATATCGCCGAAGGCTTCGAGTTCTGGGTCGAGTCCGGCGACGACGTGGACCGCGAGCCGCTCGTGCGCGTCACCACCTATCCCGCGCCCGTGGTCCGCACGCTCTGGTCGCGCGTCGAGCCTCCGAGCTATCTGCCCGCGCCGCTCGCACGCGCCGCGGCGAAGGCTCTCCCCCACGGCAACGTGAGCGCGCTCTCGGGCTCGCGCGCCGAGCTCGTGCTGCTCGTCGAAGGCGAGACCTCGCGCGCGATCGCGAGCCTCGATCCGCAGCCCGATCCGAGCTGGGGCGAGCGCGAGCTCGAGCGCTTGAAGGAGCTTCCCGCGGCCCCGGAGGGACTCGGCTTCCAAGCGTCGCCCGGTCTGCAGGCGTTCCGCCTCGCGGACCTGCCCATCGCGGGCGAGAGCCCGCTCCAGCTGCGCCTCTTCCTCGAGGACAAGAAGGGACGCCGCCCCGAGCGCCCCAACGTGTACGTCATCACGCCGCAGGTCGACGAGCTACCCTCCGCTGCGGTGCGCGTCATCGGCTCCCCTCTCCGCTCGGTCTCGCCGCAAGCGCTCCTGCTCGCCGTCGCGGAATGGAGCGACGACCACGACGTGGCGCGCGCCACCTGGACCGCGCGCGAGGATCAGCTCGGTGCCCGCGAGGCGAGCGCCGCGGCGCGCGCTCTGGAGCGCGAGGTCCTCGAAGCGACGCGCGCGTTCGACGAGCGCGAGTTCCTCGAGCGTCGCGGCCAGCGCCAGCGCACGAGCTATCGCGCCGTCGTCGCCGTCGAGCTCTCCGAGCTCGCGGGGGCCGGCGTACCGACGCAGCCGGGCTCGGCGGTCGCGCTGCTCGCGAGCGCGACGGATCGACGTCCCGAAGCGCCGCGCGTGGATTCCGCCTCGGTCACCCTGGTCGTCGTCGACGAACGCGAGCTCCTGCAGCGCCTCTCGACCTCGCTCGAGGAGATCCGCGCCGAGGCCGAGCAGCTGCGCAGCGGAGAGCAGCGCTTCCTTGCGCTGCTCGAGGAGACGCGCGCGGCCTTCGGCGACGCGGTGACTCCGGGCGCGTGGACCAAGGAGGACACGCGCTTCGATCGCGCGGAAGCGTTCGCCGAAGCGCGCCGCCTCGCCGAGCGCTTCTCGGGGCTCGCGCAGACCGTCGTGCTGAATCGCGTCGGCATCGGGCTCGACGAGCGCGAGGACACCTCCGCCGCTGCGGCGCGAGCCGAGATGCGCGAGACCGATGCGCTGCAGCGCGCGCTGCGTGCCCTCGTCGAAGCGCCGGAGAGCGCCGAGGCCGCGCTCGAGGCCGGACTCGAGCTCAAGCTCCTCGACGCGCTGAGCCGGGATCCGCGCACCGTGAGCGAGCGCCCGCCGGTCGTCGCTCTCCTGGAGATCGGACGCGACTTCGCGAGCCTGGCCCTCCGCGAGCTCCCCGGCGCGCAGGAGGCCGCGCGCGCGTTGGCCGAGGTCGAGCAACCCGAGGCGGTCCTCCCTGCTCTCGAGCGGCTGCTCGCCGCCCAGCGTAGAGTCTGCGAGACGGCCGCGCGCATCTGCGCAGGCCTGCATCGCTGGGACTCTTTCGAGAGCATCCTGCTCGACTTCAAACGCACCCTGGACAACTTCCTGCGTTTCCGTCGGGCGTTCGGCGATAGCGACAAGTAGTGGGCGCGGCCTCCGCCGCACCACCTCCGGAGAAGGACATGGAACCGCTCCACCACCAGGTGTCTTCGATCCTGATGCGCGCGCTCGCGGGCCTCGCGCTCGCGGCGCTCGCGCCGAGCGCGGCCGCGCAAGAGCCCCCGGCGGCGATCGAAGTCGATTGGCGGCGCCTCCGCCAGGAACACCTGCAGCTCCGCGAGGAAGTGCTGGGCCTGCTCTCGCGCCTGGACGGCATCCTGCCGAAGCTCGAAGCCGACTTCCCGCAGAAGGCCGCGCACGTGAAGACCGCGCTGCAGCGCGCGCGCTCCCCGCAGGCCGTGGGCGAGGGCACGACGCCGCTCGCGCTGGAGGCTCGTCTCGCGCAGGCCGAGATCTTCCTGAAGGGCGAGCAAGCGGGCTTCCTTCGTCGCGAGCACGAGGCCATCGTCGGCGAGATGCGCGAGATCCTGCGCCTCCTCGAAGGGCGTGAGGCCGAGGACGAGAAGCTCGACGAGAAGATCCAGCAGACCGAGGCCGATCTGAAGGCCGTCGACGAGCTCCTCCAGGAGCAGCGCGCGCTGCGCGAGAAGACGCAGCAGCTGGAGAACGCCTCCCGCAGCGACGCCGAGAAGGAGCTCGCCGCGGAGCTCGAGCGCTTGCAGCGCGAGCAGGCGGAGCTGCGCCGCAAGGCCGAGGCCTCGCTCACGCCCGAGCAAGCGCTGCTGCGCGATCGCCTGCGCGATCTCGACGCGCTCGCCAACGCCCAGCGCGAGATCGTGCAGGAGCTCGCCGCCGCGCGCCGCGAGCGCGAGCTCGGGAGCTCGCTGCAAGAGCTCGAGGCGAACGCCGAGCGCGCGTGGGAGCAGGCCGAGAGTGCGCGCCGTCTACAGCAGCTCGCGAAGCGCGCCGCCGACAACGCGCAGCGCGCGGAAGCCGATCGGCGCGCGCAGGAGAGCGGCGAGCTCGCCTCCGCGCAGGCCGCCGAGCAGCGCGCGGCGCGGGCGGAGGAGACGGCGTCGGCGCAGCGCGCGTTGGAGAGCGTGAAGAAGGATCTGGCCGACGCCGCCGCGAAGGAGGAGAGCCCTCTCGCGGCCGAGCTCGAGGCCGCTGCGCGCGAGCTGGCCGAAGCGCAGGCTGCGCAGAGCGAGACCGCGACGACGAAGGAAGCCAGCGCCGCGGAAGCGCGCCAGGCCACCGAGGCCGCCGAAGCTCTGCGCAGCGCCGCCGAGCGCGCCGCGCGCGAAGCCGCACAGGCCCTGGAGCAGAATGCGGAGGCGCTCGAGAAGCGCCTCGCGAGCGCGCGACGCGCCGATGCCGAGCGCCCGAGCGCGCCCGCCGAAGGCAGCGCGACGCCTCCGGGCGCGGACCCGCAGCAAGGCGAGCCTGCGGCGAAGGCCGAGCCTTCGAATGCGGAGAAGCCCGCGCCGAGCGGCGCCGATCCCGAGAGCCTCCGGGAAGCGCGGACCGCGCTGGAGGAGAGCGCACGCCGCTCGCGCGAAGCCGCCGCCGAGCTGCAGCGCGAGGAAGGCGATGCCGCGAACGCCCTGCGCCGGGCCGAGGAGGCCCGCGAAGCGCTGCAGCGCAGCGCGGAGAGCACGCCCACGCCGAGCGAGCTCGCGCCGCGCGAGGGCCAGCTCTCGCGCGTCGCCGAACGCCAGGCGCGTCAGCTCGAAGGCGAAGCGGAAGCGCGTCGCGGCGAGGAATCGACGCAGGCCAGCGCCGAGGCGCTGCAGAAGAGCGCGAAAGCGCTCGACGGCGCGCAGCAGAAGCTGGAGGACGCGGCGCGCGCGATGAGCGACGAAGCGCAGGAGACGGCCGAGCAGAGAGCGGCGGAAGCCCTCCGCGCGATCGAGCAGGCCCGCGCCGCGCTCGCGGCGCGCGAGCAGGAGCTGCGCGCGCAGCAAGGCGCCGCACCGTCTCCCACCGCGCCGGAGAGCCGCGCGTCGGAGAGCTCGCGCCCTGGAGAGGCTGCGCCGTCGGGAGAGCCGAGCCAGCCCAACCAGGAAGGCCAACAAGGCCAGCCGAACCAGCAAAGTCAGCCGAACCAGCAAGGCCAAGCGAATCCGCAGGGCCAGCCGAGCCAGCAGAACCAATCCAGTCAGCCAAGCGAGCCGAGCCCGTCCATGCCGCCCGCGGAGCAGGGCGCCAACCAGCAGACGCCGCCGGGCGCCAAGTCGCCCGCGCAGCAGCAAGCCGAGCTCGAGCGCAAGGCCGCCGAAGCGCAGCAGCGCGCGCGCGACGCGGAGCGCTCCGGCGAGATGGCGCCCGAGCAGGCGCAAGGCGCAGAGCAGGCCCTCGAGGAAGCGCGAGAAGCGATGCGCGAAGCGCAGCAAGCGCTCGAGCAGGGTGATTCCTCCCGCGCTTCCGAGCGTCAGCAGCGCGCGAACGAGGAGATCCGGAAGGCGCGTGAAGCGCTGCAGGAGCAGCGCCGCATGTCGTCCGAGCAGAGTCGCTCCAGCGACGAGCTCGCCGAGGAGGAAGCGCGCCTGCAGCGCGAGATCCTGCGCCTCGCTCGCGCGATGGAGGAGCGCACCGAGGCGCCCGACACGCGCCCGCTCGAGCAGGCCGAGAACCGCGCCGCGAAGGCGCAGCAGGAGCTCGGCGAAGAGGAGCTCGACGACGCGCAGCGCTCGCAAGAGGAAGTCGAGAAGCTCCTCGAAGAGCAGAAGCGCGAGCTCGAGCGCAAGAAGCGCGAGTACCTGAGCCAGCGCAACGAAGAGCTCCTGCTCGAGCTCGCCGAAGAGCTCGAGAAGGCCATCGCCGAGCACCAGGACGTGATGGCGAAGACGAAGGAGCTCGCCGAGAAGCTCGAGCGCAGCCCCGGCAGCCGAGCCCAGCAGCGCTTGCTCGAGAAGGAAGGTCGCCGCGAAGGCGAGATCGCCCAGCAGCTCCTGGAGATCGAGAAGGTGCTGAAGGAGCAGCAGGCCACCGTCTACGCGTTCTACACCGAAGCGGTGAAGGACGATCTCCTGCGCCTCTCCGAGCGTATGGCCCCGCGCGGCGGCTCCGACGCCGGCATCGTGACGCAAGCGCTACAGGACGAGGTGCTGAAGCGCTTGCAGTGGCTCCGCGACGCGCTGGAAGAGCACGCGCGCCAGCAGAAAGAGCGCCAGCAGCAGGAGCAGCAGCCAGAGGACGAGCAGGACCAGAACCAGGAGGGCGAGAACAAGCTCGTGCCCGACCTGGCCGAGCTGCAGCTCCTGAAGCGCTTGGAGGAGGACGTGCGGCGGCGCACGCTCGAGTTCCTGGAGGCGCTGCCCACCGACGCGCCGCCCGAGGAGTTCCAGCTCCGCGAAATCCAGCGCACCGGGCACATGCACAACCGCATCAACCAGCTCTACCGCGAGTTCAAGCAGCGCCTCGGTGTCCCCGACGAAGGGGCGCCCGCGGGCGGAGGTGAAGGACGATGAGCCAGCTCACGAGCTTCTTCGGCCACGCCGCGGCGCGGCCGTTCGCGACGGCGCTCTTCGCGCTGCTCCTGCTCGCGCCTCACGCCGGCGCGCAGGAGCCGCAGCCGCCTGTTCCCGTCCCCGTGCCAGGCGGCGAGGAGGATCCGAAGCAGAAGATGATGCGCCTCTTCGGCGAAGTGCAGAAGCACTTGGACGAAGTCGATCGCCTGCTGCTCGAAGCCTCGACGAAGCGCTCGGCCGAGGAGATCTCGACCGCGCTGAAGAAGATGGACGAGCTCCTGCGCGAGGCCGAGAAGAACCAGGCCTCCACGATCGAGAAGATCGACGAGATCATCAAGAACGCCCCGCAGCAGCAGGGTGGCGGCAAGGGCAAGCAGAAGAAGCCGCAGCCGCCGCAGCAGAACGAAGGGCAGCCGGAGCCGAAGAAGCCGCAAGACCCCGGCGAGCAGGGCCAGCGCGACCAGCGCAGCGATCGCCCGCAGCAGCTCGACAGCTCGCAGCAGGGTGAGCAGCCTCAGCCGTCGCAGCAGCAGCCGAAGCCCGAGCCGGGCGGCAACCAGCCCGAGACGGATCGCGAGACGGACGAAGCCGGGCGCAACCAGGACGGCCGCGACCCGGCGCGGCGCGCCGGCGGCCAGCGCGACGATCCGCGCGGCAACTGGGAGGTCCAGCTCCCACGCAAGCAGACCGAGGTGTTCCGCAATCCGCTGCGCGACACGCAGATCCCCGATCGCTACCACCGCTGGATCGAGCGCTGGCGCAGCCGCGGCGTCGGCGGAGAGCGGCGGAACGGCTGAGATCCGCGTGCGCCCGCGCGAGAGCTTGCTCGGACTGCTGGCGGCGCTCGCGGCACCTGCGTTCGCGCAGGAGCCGACGCCGCAGCCGCCGGTGCCGCGCCCTTCGGAGCGCGTGAGCCAGCAGCCCAAGGTCTCCCTCGAGCCGACGGCGGAGGAGCTCCGCGCCGCCGTGGAGGAGGGGCTCGCGTTCCTTTCGCGCGAGCAGAACGCCGACGGCTCGTTCCGGATCGAAGCGACGCTGCCGCCGAGCGCGCGAGGGCCGAGCGAGACCGTGCAGCGCGCGCCCGTCGCGGTCACCGCGCTCGCGGCGCTGGCCTATCTCGCCCACGGCGTGAACCCGCGCCACGGGCCGCATTCGGAAGCGCTCCGCCGCGCGCTGGAGTACCTGATCTCGCGCTGCCGCGACGCGAGCGCGCCCGAGGCCGGCTACATCGTCGACCTCGACGACTCGCTCTCGCGCATGCACGGCCACGGCTTCGCGACCCTCGCGCTCTCCGAAGCCTGCGGGCAGTTCCACAAGAACGCCGCAGAAGCGACGCGTCTACGCGCGGCGCTCACCGCCGCCGTGCAGCGCACGCAGCTCGCGCAATCCGCGACCGGCGGCTGGTGGTACGACCCCATCGCGGGCCCGGCCCACGAGAACTCGATCACCATCTGCGCCGTGCAGGCGCTGCGCTCCGCGCGCGACGCCGGCTTCGCCGTCGAGCTCGCCGGCATCGAGCGCGCGATCGAGTACGTGAAGCGCTGTCGCAAGGCCGACGGCTCCTACAAGTACTCGTGGGACGACGAGAAATCCTCGGTGGCGCTCACCGCCGCCGCCGTTGCCACGCTGATCGAGCTCGGCCTCCACGACGGCGACGAGCTCGAGCAAGCGCTCGAGTGGATCGACGCGCAGCCGGGCCTGCCGGGCTTCCCCGAGCGCGCGCAGCGCACGACTTACTTCCCCCACTACGAGCGCCTCTACGTGGCGCTCGCCTACTACCGCAGCCCCGATCTCGGGCGCTGGAAGCGCTGGTTCCCGCGCGCGGCGGCGCGTTTGCTCGGGGAGCAGGAGGATCAGGGCGAGGCGAAGGGCGCCTGGCCACGACGCGGCAGCGGCGATCCTTCGGTGTACGGGCGCTGCTACGAGACGGCGACGAACTGTTTGGTGCTGAGCATTCCGAGCGGGTATCTGCCCTGCTTTCGGCGCTGAGCGAGGAATCCGCGCCTACGGCCGCATGCGATAGATCGTCCGCGGGAACGGGATGCACTCGCGCACGTGCTCGGTCCCGCTGATCCACGCGACGAGACGCTCCAGCCCGAGCCCGAAGCCCGCGTGCGGCACCGAGCCGTAGCGGCGGAGATCGAGGTACCACTCGAAGGCTTCCTTCGGCAGCTTCTCGTGCGCGATGCGCTGCTCGAGCAGAGACAGATCGTCTTCGCGCTGCGAGCCGCCGATGATCTCGCCGTAGCCGTCCGGAGCGATCACGTCGCAGCCCAGGACCTTCGTCGGATCGGCCGGGTCGCGCTTCATGTAGAAGGCTTTGATGTCGGCCGGCCAGTGCGTGACCATCACCGGGCGATCGAAACGCTTGCTGATCGCGGTCTCGTCGGGGGCGCCCAAGTCGTTGCCGTAGACGAAGCCCGTGCCTTCCTCGGCGAGGATCTTCGCCGCCTCGTCGTAGGTCACGCGCGGGAACGGCGCCTGCACGCGCTTCAAGCTGGTCGTGTCGCGCTCCAGGATCTCGAGCTCGATTGCGCGCCGCGCGAGCACCTCGGCCACGACCTCGGAGAGCATGTCCTCGGCGAGGCGCATGATGTCGTTCAAGTCGGCGTACGCGACCTCGGGCTCCAGCATCCAGAACTCGGTGAGATGCCGGCGCGTCTTCGACTTCTCGGCACGGAAGGTGGGGCCGAAGGTGTAGATCTTGCCGAGCGCCATCGCGCCCGCTTCGCCGTAGAGCTGCCCCGACTGCGTGAGATAGGCCGTCTCCTCGAAGTAGTCGACCGCGAAGAGCGTGCTGGTCCCCTCGCAGGCGTTCGGCGTGAAGATGGGCGCGTCCATGTTCACGAAGCCGCGGCGATCGAAGAAGGAGCGCAGCGCGAAGATCACGGCGCTGCGCACGCGCATCAACGCCACTTGCTTCCGGGAGCGCAGCCAGAGATGGCGATGGTCGAGCAGGAAGTCGGGCCCGTGCTCCTTCTTCTGGATCGGGTAGTCCTGCGCCGGTGAGACGATGACCAGATCCTGGCCGTCGATCTCATAGCCGCCCTGCGCGCGCGCGTCTTTCTTCACCAGGCCGCGCACGATGATCGAGGACTCCTGGCCGAGCGAGCTCGCGGCCTCGAACTGATCCTGCGGGACCTGACCGGCGACCATCACGACCTGCACGATGCCGGTGCCGTCGCGGAGCTGGAGGAAGTGGATCTTGCCCTTCGAGCGGCGGTTGTAGAGCCAGCCCTTCAGCGTGACGACCGATCCGACGTGATCGCGCAGGTTCTCGACGTAGACGTGCTGCATGGGGAGATCGAGCCAGGGGTGGCGCAGAGCTGCGCCGCGGGGTTCGAGGCTTGGAGCGCCGGCGCGGAGCGCGAGCTCAGGGGAACATCGAGTAGGAAGGCTGCAGGGTCACGTCGACCACGCGGCCGCCGCGCACGCTGACGTGGCCCTTCCAGGCGGCGTCGCGCCGCGCGGCCTCGACGCGCACGCGCTGCGTGTCCTCGGGGTGGCGCGGCTCGAGATCGCCGAGCAGGACCACGCGCTCGAAGCCCTGCGCCTCGAGGTGCTCCGTGACGAGGCGGGTCAGGGTCGCGCGCGCATCCGCGCCGCGCTCCTGCGCCTTGGCCAAACGCTCGAGCTCGCCCTTCAAGGCCTCCGAACCGGAGGAGGAGCGGTCGGCGCTCGCGCGCGCTTCCTCGGCGGCGCCGCGCGTCGCGGCCACGGCGGACTTCAGCGCATCGAGCTCGCGCGCCAGCTCGGCCATCGTGTGCGCGAGCTCGGGCGGCGCCACGGCATCCTCGCTCGGAGAGGACCACTCGACCGTGCGCAGATGCTCGGCGAGGCGCTGCGCGAGCTCCTCGTGGGTCTTCTGCAAGCGCTGCTCGGAGGCGTGGCGCTCGCGGCGCATCTCGTCCTCCAGGTTCTGGCGTTCCTGAGCCAGCACCGCTTCCAGCCGCTGCAACCCGCCTGGCGAGCGCTGCGCCTCGGTTTCCCATCGCTCGAAGCTGCGCAGCAGCTCCTCCACGCGCTCCTCGAGGCGACGGAGGCGCGCCGAGGCGAGCACGAAGAGCAGCGCGCCGAAGAGCGCGAGCAGGACGAACGAGAGCGGGCCGAGGAGTTCCATGGTTCGAGCGCAGACGAGGGGCGGCATGCTAGCGATTGCGAAGGACTCCGGGAAGCGCGCCGCCCGCCGCGATGGAAAGGCGTCCTGCGGACCGCTACCATCCGCCGAGGCCCCCGGAGCCTCCCGTCGCATGCGGCGCCACCTCTCCACCATCCTGGGAGCCGCTTCGGGCATCCTCGTCGCGCTGTTCCTCCTGCTCACGCCTGCCGATCGCGAGAGCCTGTTCCTCGACGGAGTGGAGCACGGCGCCGCCACGGCTTGGCGCGAGCTCTTGGGCGCGGGCGCCGCGAGCGAGGCGCCGCGCGCCGCGCACCTCGCCGAGGTGGAGCTCGCCGCGGAGTTCACGGCTGCTCAGGTGGTCGAGGCGGCGTCGGCCGAGGCCGCCTCCCGCCCCGAAGCGCTGCGCCGCGATCCCGCGACGGGCCGGGATCCCGAGCGCGCGATCCGACACCGCGTGCGCCAGGCGCTGCTCGCCGTGAGAAAGGAGCTCGCCGAAGGCGACCTCGTGCTCACCTGGCCCGACGAGCCCGCGCGTCCCGGAGCGCGCCGCGCGCGGCTGCGGATCACGCCCCGCTTCGCGGCCGCGAACGACGGCACGGTGCTCGACCTCGAGCTCTGGCTCGAGGATCCAGAGGAACGCCGCAGCGGATCCGGCGCGCGAACGTGGCCGAACGCGAGCTCGCTCTGGCCGCCGCTCCTCTCGATCGCTCTCGCGGTGCTGCTGCGGCGCACGATTCCCGCGCTGCTCGCAGGAGTTCTGCTGGGGAGCTGGCTCGCCGCGGCCGGCGCGGAGGGGCCGCTCGCGCGCGCCGGTGACGCGCTGCGCTGGTGCGGAGCCGACCTGCTCTTGGAGCGCGTCTTCCTCGACCACTTCCGCGTCGAGATCCTGCTCTTCGTCGTGTTCCTGGGGATGGCGGTCGGCGTGATGTCGCGCGCGGGCGGCATCCACGGCATGGTCGCGCTGCTCTCGCGCTTCGCCCGCGGACCGCGCTCCACGCAGCTGGTGAGCTATCTCTGCGGCTTGCTCATCTTCTTCGACGACTACGCGAACTGCCTCATCTTGGGCAACACGATGCGGCCGCTCAGCGATCGACGCGGCGTCTCGCGCGAAAAGCTCTCCTATATCGTCGACTCGACCGCCGCCCCCGTCGCCGCGATCTCGATCTTCTCGACCTGGATCGCGTACGAGATCTCGATGTTCGCTCCGCAGCTCTCGCAGGCGAATCCGCTGTGGACCGAAGCGCAGGGCTTCGAGATCTTCCTGCGCACGATCCCGTATCGCTTCTACTGCATCCTGACGCTGGTGTTCATCCCGCTCACCGTGCTGCTGCGCCGCGAGCTCGGCCCGATGCTGCGCGCCGAGCGTCGCGCGCGACAGCTCGGACAGCCGATCGCTCCCGATGCGCGCCCGATGGTCGACATGCACGGCGCGCGCCTCGAGCCGAAGCATCCCGAGAGAGCTCGGGCGCGCCACGCGATCCTGCCTCTCGTCGCGCTGGTGCTCTTCACGCTGGGCATGCTGGCCTGGTCGGGCCGCGCGGGGGATATTCCCGGCGCGGATTGGGCGACGCGCCTCCGCGGCGTCCTGAACGCGGCCAACTCCACCACCGCGATCCTCGTGGGCTCGCTCGCGTGCTTCGCCTTCGCGCTGGTGCTCGCGCTCGTGGAGCGGAGCCTGGGCCTCCGCGACGCGCTGGAGGCCGCGCTGCGCAGCATTCGCTCGCTCGGGTTCGCGTTCGCCATCCTCATCCTCGCCTGGAGCATCGGCGCGGTCTGCGAGGAGCTCTCGACCGCCTCCTACCTCGTCGCGGTCTCGCGCGACTGGATCGCCCCGGAGCTGCTCCCCTCCGTGCTCTTCCTCACGGCCTGCCTCATCTCCTTCGCGATCGGCTCTTCCTGGTCGACCATGGCGATCCTGCTGCCCAACGTCGTCGTGCTGGCCTGGATGCTCGGCGAGCGCAGCGCCCTCGGCCCCGAGGCGCTCGTCGTGCTCTCGATCGGGGCGGTGCTCGAAGGCTCGATCTTCGTCGATCACTGCTCGCCGATCTCGGACACCACGGTGCTCTCCTCGGTCGCCACCGCCAGCGATCACCTGGCACACGTGAAGACGCAGGCGCCTTACGCCATGCTGGTGATGATCGTGACGCTGGTCCTGGGCTACCTTCCCGTCGCCTACCTCGGCCTCTCGCCCTGGCTCTGCCTGGCGGTCGCCGTCCTCGCGCTGGCCGGGATTCTGCTCACGCTCGGTTCCGATCCCGCCGATCCCACCCCGGAGGAGGCGCGCGCCTGAGCCGGCGCTCCTCTTCGCCCCAACGAATCCTCGATGAGCTCGCATCTCCTACCCCCGAAGCTCCAGCGCCGGCTCCTGATCTCGGTGGGCCTCGGTGTCGCGATCTACTTCGGGCTCGTGCTCTACGTGGGCTTCGCCGAGGTCCGCGAGGGTTTCACGCGCCTCTCGGCCTCGTGGTGGGTGATCCCGAGCGCCTGCGCGCTCGCGTTCCTGAACTACGCCGTGCGCTTCCTGAAGTGGGAGTACTACCGCGAGCTCCTCGGGATCCGCCTGCCGCGCAGCTCCTCGTTCCTCATCTACCTCTCGGGCTTCGTGCTGTCGGTGACGCCCGGCAAGATGGGCGAGGTCTTCAAGTGCTATCTGATCAAGAGGGTCGATGGCACGCCGTTCAGCCGCTCCGCGCCGATCGTCGTCGCCGAGCGCTTCACCGATCTCACCGGCTACCTCATCCTCATCGCGATCGGCGGGGTCAGCACGCTCCACGAAGCGCGCTGGGTCTTCTTCGGCACCCTGCTGCTCATCGCCGCGTTGCTCGCGCTGCTCTTCTCGCCGCGGCTCATGTACTTCCTGATCGGCCTCACGCGCCGGCGCACGTTCATCTGGCGCTTCACGGAGCGCCTCGAGAACGCCTATCAATCCGCGCGGACGCTGCTCGCGCCGCGCCACTTGCTCCTGCCGACCCTGATCTCGACGGTCTCGTGGGGCTGCGAGTGCGTGGCGTTCTGGCTGATCCTCTCGCGCTTCGTCCCGCTCGACGGCGCACCGGTGCCGGATCTGCTGTGGGCGACCTTCGCTTTCGCCTTCTCGGCCGTGGTGGGCGCGCTCGTGCTGATCGTTCCCGGCGGCCTCGGCATCACCGAGAGCAGCCTCGGCAAGCTGCTCGTGGACAAGGCGCGCTTCGCGCGCGGCGACGCGACCGCGATCACGCTCGTCGCGCGCGCCTGCACGCTGTGGTTCGCCGTGCTCGTGGGCTACCTAGCGCTCCTGCTCTTCGTGCGCCGGCACGGCAGCGTCGAGGCCGAGCTCGAAGCGGCGCAGGAGCTCTGAGCGCCCGCCTTCAGCCGCCGATCGCGGCGAGGAAACGCAGGCGCTCCTCGTCCTCGAGCGCCGGCCGAGCTGCGAGCAAGCGCAGCGCCGCTTCGCGTTCTCCGGAGCGCGCGAGGAGGATCGCCAGCGCGACCCGGGCATCGTCGTCTCCCAGCCCGAGGGCGGCGAAGGTCTCCACAGCGACGTGCACGAGCTCCGGCTCCTCGAGCGAACGCAGGGGCGCGAACGACTCCGCGCCGGGGATGCGCAGCTCGAAGACCCCGCCCCGCTCGCGCAGCGCGGCGCTCCCCGCCTCGCTGCTGCCGGTCCACCGCAGCTCGAGCCCCGCGCCGTCCAGGTCGTCGGCGACTCTCCGCGCAGGATAGACGCAGCGCGCCAGCTCGTGAGCGAGGCGCAAGGCTGCTCCCACCTCCGCGGCTGTCTCCGCGCGCAGGGCGAGCCCGACACCCTGGCGCAGGACCTGCTCGCCCGGCTGCCCGGCGGCGCCGCGGCGCCAGAGGAGCGCTTGCTCTCGGGCTCGCTCCTCGTTGCTCTGCGCGGGATCGGCCCCGCGCACCTGCCGCGCGAGGCGACCCAGGTCTTCGAACGCGAACTCATCGCCAGTCGTGCCGAGCGCCTCCCAGCGCGAGCGTGCAGCGCTCGTGTCGCCGGATTGCAGTGCCGCTTCCGTCGCAGCGAGCTCGGAGCGGCGATGCGCCTCCGCGGCCCGCTCCAGCTCGGTCGACAGCTCTTCCGCCGCCGCCGCGCACGCAGGCACGTCCTTCAGCCAGCTCGCCCGCGCCGCGGCCAAGGTGCGGCGTGCTCCGCCGAGATCGCGCGCCGTCGCCGCGCTCTCGACCGCCGTCGCGAGCGCGCGCCAGCGCTCGCCGACGCGAGCCTGGTCCGCCACGGCCTCACCAGCTCTCGCGCGCTCGGAGAGGCGCGGCAGCGAGTCGGCCCACGCGAAGCTCGCTCCCGAGGTGGCGGCCGCCGAGCTCTCGGAGACGCTCGCGCCTCCGCCGGGTCCCGCGTCAGAGCCGCCCTGGAAAAAGCGCAAGGCACCCGCCCAGTCGACGGGCGCCAGCGGCAGGAGGAGCAGCAGGAGCGCGAGGAGGAGCAGCACGCGCGGCACGCGTCGACGGCGAGCGGAGCGAGGTTTCATGGCGTCAGCACCGGCCAGTCGAGGTAGCTGCCGAGCACGCGCACCGCGTACTCGCCACCGAGCAGCAGCAAGAGCGTTCCGGTGGTCGATACCGCGATGCGATACGAGCGATTCGGCAGCAAGAAGAAGTCGCCTTCGCGCGCGCGCTCGCGCCGCGCCAAGGCGAGCGCGAACCACCACGACATCGCGGCGGCCGGCAGATAGTACGCAGCGGCGAACAACGCGCCGCGCGACCACCAAGCCGGGCTTCCGAACTGCGCGCGGTCGAGCTCGAGGTCGGCCGCGACACGCATCGCGATCGGGATCCACAGCGCCCACCACCAAGAGGAGCGGGGAAAGCGGCGCAGGAGCCCGAAGAACGCCGCTCGCGATTCTCCGCCTCGCAGGCGCACGTAGGACGCGTCCATACGGAGCGAGAGATACGAGGTGCGGTCGATCAGGAACCAGCCCCAGAGCGCGAGCACGAGGCCCATCGCGAGGTAGATCGCCGGGTGATCGAGAAACCCGAGCGGCAGCTTCGCGACCACCACCGCGAGCAGCAGGAAGAGCGGGACCTCGATCAGCGCGCGCTGGAGCGGCAGCGCGAGCGTAGCCGCGAAGCCGTTGCGGCGCGCTTCGTAGATCGCAGCATCGACGAACGCTCCCGGCAGGATCGCCAGCGGCAGGCCCAGCACGAGCCCGCGCAGCATGAGCTCCTCGGTCTGCACCTTCCTCGCGTCCTCGGCCGGCGTTCGCCCTAGTGTGGCGCGGCGGCGCCGCACGTCACGCGATCGTAATAACGCCTCGGACGCCCTTCGCCAAGGACGGACAGCGCGAGCCGATTCGCGGGCCTTGCCGTACGGCGCCGTGAGATTCTCGACCGCCGACCACCGCGGCACGACCTTTGTCACAGGGGGCGCGCTCGCACCGCCGCGGGACGACACGTGCTTCACGGTGTTCCGGGACGAGACCGCGAAGAACGGACGGAAGGCGTCCCGCGGCGGCCGAGCCATTACGCTCCCATCCCGGAGCGATTGGAGCAGCGGTGCCGCAGCGCCGCGCGAGAGCTCAGGGATTCTCCGCGGCGCTGATCGCCGGCGCGCTGGCCTCGGGAGTATTGCCCTTGGTCAGCATCATGCGGCCGACCTCGCCCCCCAGCGCGACGAGGAGCAGCACGAAAGCGGAGCCCACGAGCAGGACGCAGCTCTTCAAGAGCTGCTCGTGGAAGAAGGCGCGCACCAAGAGGCACCAGATCACGAAGTCGGCGGCCAAAGCGGCGCTCAAGATCGCGAGCTCCGCAGGCAGCCAGACGACCTGCGGCAAGATCAGCAGCACGGTGCAGGCGGAGAACCCGGCCACGCGCCGCAGCGAACGCGAATAGAGATCGGCGAGGCGCGACGCGATCCCCACCACGAGGGTGACGACCAAGAACGCCAGC
Organism: Planctomycetota bacterium; assembly: GCA_016719295.1. GTDB lineage: Bacteria > Planctomycetota > UBA1135 > UBA1135 > JADKAF01 > JADKAF01. The sequence goes on along the minus strand of JADKAF010000001.1, from coordinate 567,277 downwards.
AGAGCGTAGATCAGCACCTTCACCGGCTGGTTCGGATCGAGTCCGAGGCGATTCTTGAGCAGCGCCTTCCAGCCGTTCTCCTGCTCGAACTCGATCTCGCCGACGGCGACGCCCTTCCTCTTATTCTTCGCGTCCTCGTCCTCCGCGGGCCCAGGCGTCGCCGCGGTCTCGGCGACGGGCTTCTTCTTCGCGGCCGGAGCTTCGCGCGGAGCCGCGACCTTGGCCTTCGGCTTCGGCGCGGGCGCGGGGGTCACGGCGGTGATGCCGAAAGCCGAACCCTGCTCCTTCTCCGGAGCGAGATCGATGTCGGCGATCTTCTCGCGCTTCAGCTCGACGACGCTGCCACCGGTGACGAGCAAGACGCGATCCGAGCTCACCGAGCGCACCTTCCCCTCGATCACCGTGCCGTCCTTCAGCGCGATGCGGTCCTGCGCCGCGGCAGCTCCGCAGGCCAGGAGGGATAGACACAAGCTCAACGCAGCTCGGAAGGCAGGGTACATGCGGGGTCCTCGCGCGCTCGGAGGCGCCGCGCCTGCTATCGGCCCCGGATGGGCCCCGGGAGGAGCCCGCGGAAAAGCCTTCTTCACTCCCCCGAGATCGCATCCGCGGCGGGCCTCGGCGCGAAGCGCTGCCAACTCCCGCTTTACACATGAGCCCCTACGCCGTGGAATCCGCCCCCTCGCGGGCTTGTCGGCGGCGCCCTCAGGTCCGAAGGTCAGCCTCCGAACCCGCAGCGCCCCCGACACCAAGACGAATCACGGTGAATCCGACTCTCCTCCAACGCATCGCCGCCGGCGACCGCAGCGCGATGGGCGAGTGCATGGAGCGCTACGCCGCGCTCGTCTGGTCGGTCGCGCGGCGTGTGGCCATCGACCGCGCGGACGCGGAAGATGCCGTCCAGGAGATCTTCATCTCCCTCTGGAAGACGGCGCATCGCTTCGATCCAGAGGTCGCGAGCGAAGCGACCTTCATCACGATGATCGCGCGGCGCCGCATGATCGATCAGAACCGGCGCCGTGGCCGGAGGAAGGATCGCGCGCTGCTGGGCGACGTGCCGCCCGATCTCGGGCCGATCGAGCGCGACCCTTCCGAGCTCGCCGATGACCCGGGGCGCGCGATCCAGGCGCTCTCCCAGCTCCGACACGAGCAGCGGCAGGTACTGGAGCTGGGGATCTTCCAGGGCAGCAGCCACAGCGAGATCGCCGTTCAGACCGGCATGCCCCTCGGCACGGTGAAGAGCCATGCGCGGCGCGGCCTGATCGCGTTGCGGCGCCTGCTCGATGGCGATGCCTCTTCCTCCGATTCCGCGGTCGACGGAGCGGAGGCAGCGTCATGAGTGCTCTACCCCGCCGGGAGAAGACGCTCCAGCTGCTCGCCGATCGCGCGCTCGAAGGACTCGAGCCCTTGAAAGGCGCCGAGCTGGAGAGCCTGCTCGCCGAAGAGCCGGACCTCGATCCCGATGCTCTGGATCTCGCTGCGGCCGAGCTCGAGCTCGATCACCTCGAGCGCGAAGGGCTCGCGCAACCTCCGCAGGAGCTGCTCCAGCGCTTGCGCACGCTCCCCGCGCTGCTGCCGGCGCAGTCGACCACCTTGCGCATCGTTCCCCGCTCGCCAGAGAGCGGGCCCGCCTCCTCCGTTTCCCTCTCCTGGCTGACGGCCAGCGGCTGGATCACGGCGGCGGCGTTGGTGCTCTGCTGGCTGCTCTTCCTCGCGCCGCGCTCGGGGCCGTCCTTGGAGACGCTCTACGAGCAGCTGCGCAGCCATCAGAACACCCTCTCGGTCTCGTGGCAGGACCAGAAGTCCGGCGACCTCGTCTGGCACAACGAGCGCCAGGAGGGCTACATGCGCCTCGTGGGCCTCGAGCGGAACGACCCCAAGGTCTCGCAGTACCAGCTCTGGATCTTCGACGAGAACCAGCTGGAGGCGACGCCCATCGATGGCGGAGTCTTCGATGTGACGGGCACCGAGGTGATCGTGCCCATCCACGCGAAGCTCCGCGTGAAGAAGCCCTACCTCTTCGCGATCACCATCGAGCAGCCCGGCGGCGTGCCGCGCTCCGCGCGCGAGAAGATCGTGCAGATCGCGCAGGTGCCGAAAGGCCCGTGAGGATCGCGATCGTCGGATCGGGCGTCGCAGGCCTCGCCGTAGCGTGGCACTTGAGAGCGACGCACGACATCACGCTCCTCGAGAGCAGCGCGACCCCCGGCGGGCACGTCCACACGGTGCAGGTCGACGACCCGCTCGGTCCCCTCGCGGTGGACATGGGCTTCATCGTCTTCAACCGCCGCACCTATCCCGGCTTCTGCGCATGGCTCGCGGAGCTCGGCATCGAAGCCCGCCCGTCCACGATGAGCTTCAGCGTGCGCGACGACGCCAGCGGTCGCGAATGGAACGGCGGGTCTCTCGGCGGGCTCTTCGTCCAGCGCAGCCATCTCCTCTCGCCGCGCTTCCTGGGCTTCGTGCGCGACATCCTGCGCTTCGGTCGGAACGTGAAGCGCTGGCACGCGCGCGAGGCGAGCGACCTGTCGCTCGGCGAGTTCCTCTCGCGCGGACGCTACGGCGCTCGCTTCCGCGAGGAGTATCTGGTGCCGCTCGTCGCCTCGATCTGGTCCGCGCCTCCGGGCTCGGTCGAGAGCTTCCCGATGCGTTTCCTCGCGGGCTTCCTCGTGAACCATGGCATGCTCGACGTGTTCGGTCGGCCGCCGTGGCTCACGGTGAGCGGCGGCTCACGAAGCTACGTGCAGCGCGTGCTCGAGCGCTGCGGCGAGCGCGTGCGGCTGCGCACGAGCACGAAGGTCCGCAGCGTCGCGCGACAGAGCGATGGCGTCGAGCTCGAGCTCGGCGACGGCACGCGCGAACGCTTCGACGAGGTCGTGCTCGCCTGCCACGCGGACCAAGCTCTGGGCCTCCTGCGCGAGCCCACCCCGCGGGAACGCGAACTCCTCTCCGCGTTCCCCTATCAGGAGAACCTCGCGCTGCTGCACACGGATACCCGTCTCCTACCGCGGAAGCGCGCGGCGTGGGCTGCCTGGAACTACCGCGTCGAGAGCTCGCGCGAGAGCGACCGAGCGTGCGTCACCTACGACATGAACATCCTGCAAGGGCTGCGCTCGAGCGCTGAGCTCCTGGTCAGCTTGAACGGCGAGGAGCTCGTCGATCCGAAGCAGGTCCTGCAGCGCGTCCTCTTCTCCCATCCCCAGTACGGGCTCCGCTCGCACGCCGCGCAGGCGCGCCACGCCGAGCTGATCCGGCACCAGCGCGTCAGCGCGTGCGGAGCCTACTGGGGCTACGGCTTCCACGAGGACGGCTACCAGAGCGGGCTGCGCGTCGCGCGCGCCTTCGCGAGCTGAGCCATGCAGAGCGCGCTCTACGTCGGCAAGGTGCGCCACCGCCGTCTCGCCCCGATCGACAATCGCTTCACCTACGCGGTCTCCCAGCTCTATCTGGATCTCTCCGAGCTGGAGAGCGTCTTCCGCGGCCGCTGGCTCTGGTCCACGCGGCGCCCCGCGTGGGCGTGGTTCCGGCGCGCGGATCACCTGGGCGATCCGCGTCAGCCTCTCGCGGACGCCGTGCGGGACCTCGTCGCCGCGGAGCTCGGACGGCGCCCCATGGGGCCGATCCGCCTGCTCTCGCATCCGCGCTATCTCGGCTTCGCGATGAACCCCGTCTCCTTCTACTTCGCCTATGACGCGAGCGGGAGCGAGCTCGAGGCCATCGTCGCCGAGGTGCACAACACGCCGTGGGGCGAGATGCACCCCTATGTCCTGGATGCGCGGCACGCCGAGCGCTCCGGAGCGGTGCGGCGCTTCCGCTTCCGCAAGGCCTTCCATGTCTCGCCCTTCCAGGGCATGGACCTCGACTACGACTGGCGTTTCTCGGCCCCCGGAGAGAAGCTCCTGGTGCACATGCAGAACCGTCGCGAAGGCCAGCTCCTCTTCGATGCGACCCTCACTCTCGAGCGCTGCGAGATCGGAACCGCGAGCCTCGCGCAGGCTCTCCTCCGCCATCCCGCGATGACCTGGAAGGTCTGGAGCGCGATCTACTGGCAGGCGCTGCGTCTCTGGTGGAAACGCTGCCCCTTCTTCCCCCATCCGAAGCACGCCGTGAAGGCGACCTGAGCTTTCCCCGCTGCAGCGCCTCCGGCGAGGTCTGTGGCGGCGAACGTCCCCTGTCCACCCCTCCGCCCCGTCCCTTGAGCACGACCCTCCCCCGCCTCGACCCTGCGACCAGCGCCGAACGGGCCCGCTGGGGTCCCTGGGCGCGCGGCGCGCGCGCCCTCGTGCACCGCGATCTCGCGAGGCTGCAGCAGGGCTCGCTGCGCGTGGTGGATGCGCTGGGCGAGAACGACTACGGCGACCGCGGCGGCCCTCGGGCCGAGCTGCGCATCCTCGACCCCCGCTGCTACGGCCGCTTCGTCCGCGGCGGCAGCACCGCGGCCGCGCAGGCGTACATCGACGGCTGGTGGAACGCCGATGACCTCACAGCGCTGGTGCGCGTCTTCGTGCGCAACATCTCGCTCTCCGACCGGATGGAGAGCCCGCTCGCGCGCCTCGCGATGCAGCTCGCGCGTCTGGGGCACTGGCTGCGCCGCAACACGCCCCGCGGCAGCCGCCGCAACATCGCCGCGCACTACGATCTCGGCAACGAGCTCTTCTCGCTCTTCCTCGATCCCACGCTGTCCTATTCGTGCGCGGTGTTCGAGCGCGAGGACATGACCCTGGAGGAAGCGCAGATCGCGAAGCTCGACCGCATCTGCCGCAAGCTCGACCTGCGCCCCGGTGAGACGCTGGTCGAGATCGGCACGGGCTGGGGCGGGCTCGCCCTCCATGCCGCTCGCCGCTACGGCGTCCGCGTCGTCACGACCACGATCTCGCGCGAGCAGGCCGAGCTCGCCGCGCTGCGCGTGCGCGAAGCGGGGCTCGATTCCCGTATCGAGGTGCGCCGCCAGGATTACCGCGCGCTGCGGGGGAGCTTCGACAAGCTCGTCTCGATCGAGATGATCGAAGCCGTGGGCCACCGCTTCTACCCGGCCTACTTCGCGAGCCTGCAACGCCTGCTGAAGCCCGAGGGCTTGGCGCTGATCCAGGCCATCACGATCCGCGACGACCGCTATGAGCTCGCGCGCCGCAACGTCGATTTCATCCAGCGCGCGATCTTCCCCGGCTCCTGCATCCCTTCGATCAGCGCGTTGCTCTCGGCCGCCGCGAAGGCCAGCGATCTGCGCCTCGTGCACTTGGAGGATCTGACGCCTCACTACGTGCGCACGCTCGAGCTCTGGCGCGAGAGGCTGCTCGCGCGGGCGGACGAAGCGGCTGCGCTGGGCTTCGGCCCCGAGTTCCTGCGCGCGTGGGAGTACTACTTCTGCTACTGCGCGGGCGGCTTCGCCGAACGGAACATCTCCGACGTGCATCTCCTGCTGGCGCGCCCGCGGAACGAGCGCGCTTGCTTGCTGCAGCCGCTGGAGACGCTGGCGCCTTCCGAGGCCGAGCGCCGGTGAGCCCGTTGCTCTCGCTCGCGAGCGGCTGGATCGCGATGGCGTTGGTCATGGCCGCGCTCTGGAGCTGGCAGCGCCGCACGCGCAACGCCGGGGTGGTCGATGTGGCCTGGAGCTTCGGCGTCGGCACGCTCGGCATCGCCTTCGCCCTCGCGGCTCCCGGCTGGTGGCCACGCCGCGCGCTGGTCGCGCTCCTTGTCGGCATCTGGGCCGTGCGCCTGGGCCTCCATCTCGCGCGGCGCGTCTTCGGCCGCGACGGGCTCGACGGACGCTACCTCGCCCTCGAGCAGCGCTGGGGCGCGCATGCACAGCAGAAGCTCTTCTGGTTCTTCCAGGTGCAGGCCTTCTGGAGCGTGCTCTTCGCCGCCCCCATGCTCCTGGCGGCGAGCAACGGCGCTCCGGAGTGGCGCGCGACCGATGCCCTCGGCCTCGCGATCGGAGTGCTCGCCATCGCGGGCGAGGCCATCGCGGATCGCCAGCTCGCCGCCTTCAAGCGCCGTGCGGACGCGAAGCGACGCGTGATGGACGAGGGCCTCTGGGCTTGGTCGCGCCACCCGAACTACTTCTTCGAGTGGCTGCATTGGTTCGCCTACGTCGCGATCGCGCAAGGCGACCGCTTCGCCTGGTGGAGCTGGCTCGGGCCCGCGCTGATGCTCCTCTTCCTGCTGTACCTCACCGGCATACCGCACACCGAAGCGCAGGCGCTGCGCACGCGCGGCGAGGCCTATCGGGCCTATCAGCGGAGCACGAGCATGTTCTTCCCCTGGCCACCGCGGCGCGGGGCCAAGCGATGAGCCTGTCCCAGCGCCTCTTGGCTGCTGCCGAGCGCGGTGTTCTGCCCGACGCGTTGATCCGCGCGGGCATACGCCGGCTCTGCCGCGCGCGCCTGCGCGAGCTGGGCGCCGACCCGGCGCGGCGCGCGGCGGCGCTGGAGCAGTTCGTGGCGGACATGGATCGCGCCCCGCTCGCGCTGGTTCCCGAGAAGGCGAACGAGCAGCACTACGAGCTGCCGCCCGCGTTCCTCGCCCTCTGCCTCGGAGCGCGGCGCAAGTACTCCTCGTGCTGGTTCCCGCCGGGCATCGACGAGCTCGATCGCGCCGAGGAGGCCGCCCTCGAGCAGAGCTGCGCGAGGGCGGAGCTCGAGGACGGACAGCGCATCCTCGAGCTCGGCTGCGGCTGGGGCTCGCTCACGCTCTGGATGGCCGAGCGCTATCCGCGCGCGTCGATCACCGCGCTGTCCAACTCCACCCCACAGCGCCTCCATATCGAGTCCGAGCTGGCACGCCGCGGCCTGCGCAACGTGCGCGTGCTCACCGCGGACATCAACGGCTTCGAGACCGCCGAGCGCTTCCACCGCGTCGTCTCGATCGAGATGTTCGAGCATCTGCGGAATTGGCGGGAGCTCTTCGCGCGCATCGCGCGCTGGCTGGAACCCGGCGGCAAGCTCTGGTTCCACGTCTTCTGCCATCGGGACACGGCGTACGCGTTCGAGACCGCCGGTGAGGACGACTGGATGGGCCGCTACTTCTTCAGCGGCGGCATGATGCCGAGCGACGACCTCGCGCTGCGCTTCCAGCGCGACCTCGAGCTGGAAGCGCGTTGGCGCTGGGACGGGACGCACTACCAGCGCACCGCGGAGGCGTGGCTCGCCAACCTCGACCGCCGTCGCGCGGAGGCTCTGCCTCTGCTCGAGCAGGTCTACGGGGCCGCGGAGGCGCCGCGCTGGCTCCAGCGCTGGCGCATGTTCTTCCTCGCGTGCGCCGAGCTCTTCGGCTTCGCGGCAGGGCGCGAGTGGTGGGTCGCGCACTACCGCCTCGCACGGCGCTGATCGCGCCCTCCGCAGAAGTTTTTGCGCGCCGAGCGGATCCCGCGTACCCCCTGGTGCGTTATCGGGGTAGCCTCACCCGGGTCCAACGGCCCCTTTTCGATCGAAGCCCACATGCACACAAGCGCCCGATGGGCCGCCGCGAGCCTCCTCTACGGAGCGTTCGCCGCGGCCTCGCTGCCTGCCCAACAACCGGTCGTTCAACGCTACGAGGAGGTCTCGAACCTCGCCTACGAAGGTCGGCTCGTCGCTAGCGCGAAGGGCGAGATCCTCGACGCCGTAGCCCTGCCGCTCGTCTCCGCGCGCCGTACCGACGTCGTGCTCTGGACCGAGCGGGACGAGCGCGGGGAGCGCCGCCGCTTCGCCATCGCCCCCGAAGGCGCGGCGTTCGCTCCGGCGAACGATGTGGAGGGAACGCTGCATCTGCGCTACGCGACCTTCGACCCGCTGCTCGGTGAGCCGCAGGCCGAGCCCGGCCTGCAGCAGCTCCCCGGCGAGCGGCTCTTCCTCGTGCAATTCGAAACGCAGAGCCTGCAGGAGTATCGCGACGCGCTGACGGCCCTCGGCGCCGAGGTGCATCAGTACGTTCCGCATCAGGCCTTCGTCGTGCGCATGGATCCGCGCCGAGTCGCCGACGTCCGCGAGCTGCCCTTCGTGCGCTGGGTAGGCGCCTATCACGCCGGCTATCGCTTGCAGGCGGAGCTGCTGGAGAAGCTGCGCCGCGGCGACCTCGAGCTGCCGCGCCAACGCTACAACTTGGTCGTGATCGCGAAGAGCGACAAGCTCGCGCTGATGAGCTCGCTCGTCGACCTGGGTGCCGAGATCACGAACCCGCAGGAAGGCAGCATCCTGCTCGAGGCCGCGCTCGACGGCGCGCAGCTCCTCGCCGCAGCCCACCTCGACCAAGTGCTGTGGATCGACCGCTGGACCGCGCCCGAGGTCGACATGGACAACGCGCGCATCCAGAGCGGAGCCAACTACATCCAGTCCGTCGCGGGCTTCACCGGCCGCGGCGTGCGCGGCGAGATCTACGAAGGCGTCGATGGCGCGCACCCCGATTACGCCGCCGTTCCCGGCGTGCGTCAGGCCCCGGTCGTGCATGGCTGCGGCACCGCCGACACCCACGGCAACTGCACCTTCGGCATCGTCTTCGGCAGCGGCGCGGGCAACGCCGCCGCGCGCGGGATGGCCTGGGAAGGCCAGGGCATCTACGCCAACTACGGCTGCACGGGGACGAGCCGCTACGCCCACGTCGGCGAGCTCGTGAACTCGAGCTTGCCCTTCCAGGGCATGCATCAGACCGCGAGCTGGGGCGGCGGCCGCAATCGTGTCTATGACTCGGTCTCGGCCGACATGGACAACATCATCATGGACCACGACATCACGATCACGCAGAGCCAGAGCAACGCGGGCAACCAGGACTCGCGCCCGCAGGCCTGGGCGAAGAACGTGATCTCGGTCGGCGGCGTGCGCCACGGCGACAACAGCAACCCGCTCGACGACAACTGGACGAACAGCGGCAGCACCGGTCCCGCCGAGGACGGCCGCATCAAGCCCGACATCTCCGCCTACTACGACTCGATCTTGACCACCGACCTCGTGAGCGGCGGCTACGCGGCCGGCAACTACACCACCAGCTTCGGCGGAACCTCGGGCGCGACCCCGATCGTCGCGGGTGCCACGCTGCTGATCCACCAGATGTGGACCGACGGCATCTTCGGGAACGCGCTCCCGAATCCGGGCGGCTCGCGCTTCAGCAACCGCGGCCACTTCTCGACCATGAAGGCGCTGCTGCTCGCGAGCGCCCGCCAGTACGCGTTCTCGGGCACGACGCACGACCTCACGCGCACGCACATCGGCTGGGGCTTCCCCGACCTGCAGTTCCTCTACGACTCGCGCCAGAAGATGCTCGTCGTGAACGAAGAGGACGTGCTCACCAATCTCCAGACCAAGAGCTACTCGGTCACGGTCGCGAGCGGCGAGCCCGAGCTCCGCGTCGTGCTCTGCTACGTCGACAAGGAAGGCACGACCTCGACGACGCAGCACCGCATCAACAACGTGGACCTGAAGGTCACGAGCCCGAGCGGGCTCGTCTACTGGGGCAACAACGGCTTGCTCGCGGGCAACTGGTCCACCGCAGGCGGGGTCGCCAACACCAAGGACACGGTGGAGTGCGTGCTGCTGCAGAACCCGCCCGCCGGGAGCTGGACGATCGAGGTGATCGCCGCGCAGCTGAACCAGGACACGCACTTGGAGACCCCGGGCATCGATCAGGACTACGGCCTGGTCGCGATGGGTGTCCGCGCCGAGCCGCCGTGCTCGGGCACGACCCAGCTCACCGGCACGGGCTGCCGCGACATCTCGAACCTCTTCGGCTTCGTGCTGAACCTGAGCGTCGCAGGCACGCCCTGCCTCGGCGAGAACCTCTCGATCGACGTCAGCGCGAGCCCCTTCAACACCTCGCCGCAGATCTACGCCTTCGGCGGCAGCTCGACGAGCTGGAGCGGCATCTCGTTGCCCTTCGCGCTCGACGGCGCGGGCGCTCCCGGCTGCTCGATCTACACCGACATCGGCATCGCGATCTCGGTGCCGAACCCCGGCTCGGGCACGCCGCTCGCGATCGGCGTCCCGATCGACGGCAGCATCGTGGGCGCGCCGATCTTCGTGCAGAGCTACTTCCTCTCGCCGACCGCGAACGCGCTCGGTCTCGCGAGCTCGAACCTGCTCCAGATCGTGCTCGGCCTCTGATCCAGGAACCGCAGCTCCGCCGGTCCGCGACGGATCGCGGACCGGCGCGACCGACGCGCCGGCTCAGAGAGTGAGCAAGAATCGCTCACGAACCGGCTGCAGCGCCGTTAGGCGCTGCGCCAGCGAACGGCCTGCAGCGCCGTTAGGAGCTGCGCCAGCGAACGTGCTGCAGCGCCGTCAGGAGCTGCGCCAGCGAACGTGCTGCAGCGCCGTCAGGAGCTGCGCCAGCGAACGTGCTGCAGCGCCGTCAGGAGCTGCGCCAGCGAACGTGCTGCAGCGCCGTCAGGCGCTGCGCCAGCAAACGGCCTGCAGCGCCGTTAGGCGCTGCAGCCAGCAGGCATCTGAGAGGCTGGTTGCTCGATTACGGCTCAGCCTTTCAGCTAGCCGGAGCTTCGGTCGCGTTCGTTTCGACCGTCGGCGTCTCGCTCGGCAGCTCGACGCCCTGCCAGCCGCCGCCGAGCGAGCGGTAGAGCTCGACGTAGGCGAGCAGCTCGAAGAGCATCGCTTGCGCGAGGCCCAGCTCCGCGTCGAGCTGCTGCCGCTCGGTGTCGAGCACCTCGAGGTAGCTCGTGACGCCCCGCGATAGCGCTCGTCGGAGAGCTCGCGCTGGCTCGTGAGCGTCTCGGCGAGCGCCGCGGACTGCTCGCGGAACGCGCGCTGCTTCGCGACGCCGATCAGCGCATCGGAGACCTCGCGGAACGCCTGCCGCACCGCCGCTGCGTAACCCAGCGCGACGGCGCGCTGCTGCGCTTCCGTCAGCGCCACGTTCGCGCGCAGCCGTCCGGCCTGGAAGATCGGCATCTGGATCGTCGGCAGCAGGCCCCAGAAGAGCGAGCCGCCCTGCGTGAGGTCGTTCAGGTCCTCGCTCTGCAGACCGCCCGCGGCCGTCAGCGAGACCGAGGGATAGAGCAGCGCCTTCGCCTCTCCGATCCGCGCGTTCGCCTCGATGAGGCGCTGCTCGGCGAAGACGAGATCGGGACGCCGAGCGAGCAGCTCGGAGGGCAGCCCCGCGGGAATCTCGATCTCGCGGCGCTGCTCGGCGAGGGAGCTGCCTCGAGGCACCGGGCCGGGCCAGCCCCCGAGCAGGATCCGGATCTGATTCTCCTTCTGCTGCTGACGTCGCTCGAGATCGGGGAGGAGCTGCTCCGCCGTCGTGACGAGCACCTGCGCCTGATACACCTCGACCTTGTTCGCGACCCCACCGTCGAGGCGCGCCTGCACGAGCTCGAGAGACGCTCGCCTCGACGCGAGGGAGAGCAGGGTGATCTCGTGCTCCAAGTCGAGCTCGCGCAGCTCGAAGTAGGCCGCGGCGAGATCGGTGACGAGCTGGCGGAGCACCTCGAGTCGCGCAGCTTCGTTCGCGATGAGCTGCGCTCGCGCAGCTTCCGAGGCCCGCCGCACCTTGCCCCAGAGATCGAAGGTCCAGGAGAGGTCGGCGCCGACGGTCGCCTGCGTCAGCGGATCGTCCGCGCCGGCACCGGGATCGTTCAGGCCGTTCGTGCTCGGGCTCAGGATGTCGCCCGACGCTCCCGCGCGGACCTGCGGATAAGCATCCGCTCCGGCGATGGTGACGACCTCGCGCGAAGCGAGAATCCGCTCCAGCGCGATGCGCAGATCGAGGTTCTCACCGATCGCGGTATGGATCAGATCCTGCAGCACCGGGTCATCGAAGACCTCGAACCAGGGCTGGTTGCCGAAAGCGACGGTATCCGCTCCCGGCTCCGCGGGAGATCCGCCCTCCGCATCGTCGGCGTCGCGGAACGACGTCGGCGCATCGAGCTCCGGGCGCTGGTAGTCCGGCCCCACCGTGCAGGCGCTGAGGGCAGAGGCGAAGAAACCGAGGGCCGAACGGCGCATCGTGCGACCGGTAGCGCGAGGCAGAGAAGAGGACATGCTTCAGCTCCCCGCCGGCGTCTGCGCCTTGCCGTCGACGATCTTCACCGTCATACCCGGCCGCGCCTTCAGCTGCCCTTCGATCACGACGCGGTCGCCGGCGGCGACACCTTCGGTCACCACGAAGAACTCGTTCCAACGCTCCGCGGTGACGATGGAGCGCATGACGACCTTGTTGTCCGCGCCGACGACGAGCACGGCGCGGGCGCCTTGCTGCTCGATCACCGCGCGTTGGGGCACGAGCAGCACTCCCTTCTTGGTCTCGGTCGAAGTGCGCACGCGGCCGAACTGACCCGGGCGCAGCTTGCCCTCGGGATTCGGGAACTCCGCGATCACCTGCATGGTGCCGGTCTCGAGCCCGAGCGCGCGCTCGGCGGTGCGGAAGCGCCCTTTCTGTGGATGGAGCGACCCGTCGGCGAGCGAGAGCTCCATCTCGAGCTCCGTTCGCTCGGATCCCGGAGTCCGGCGCGCCTGCAGCGACAGCAGCTCCGCTTCGCCGATGGCGAAGAGGACCAGCATCGGATCGACCGAGTCGAGCGTCGCGAGCAAGGTCGTCTCACCGCGCCCGACCAGATTGCCGACCGAGACCTCGCTGCGCCCGATGAGCCCGTCCATCGGGGACTTCAACGTGCAGTACTCGACGTCGAGCTCCGCGAGCGCTAGCGCGGCCTCGGCGGAGCTCACCGCTGCAGCGGCTTGCTTCTTGGCAACGTCCTCCACGATCTGCGCGTTGGTGAGCACGGCCTCCTTGGCCTTCACCGTCGCAACCGCGACCTCGAGCGCCGCACGCGCCGTGTCCAGGTCCTGCTGCGGCACCGCCTGCTTGGCGGCGAGAGGCTCCAAGCGCGCCACGTCCTGCTCGGCCTTCTTCTGCTGCGCGCGCGCTTGCTCGACATCGGCCTCGGCGACGCGGACGGAGACCTGCTTCTCGGCGAGCTCGAGATCCGCCTTCGCACGCGCGAGCTGCGCCTGCGCTGCTTCTCGGTTCGCAGCGTAGGTCCGCTGATCCAAGCGATAGAGGACCTGGTCCTTCTGGACGCGCCGTCCTTCCTCGAAGCTCATCTCCTGGAGGACCGCTTCGACGCGCGCGCGGATCTCGACCGAATCGTCGGCCTCGGTGCGCGCCACGTACTCGCGGAGGAGATCCACGTCGCGCGCCTCGACGGCGAACACGACCACGGGGGGCGGCGGAACTTCGCGAGGCGCCTGCGCCTCGACCTCGCCGGGACGCTCGCAGCTAGCGAGCCCGATGGCGAACGCCAAGGACCAGAGCAGGTCCGGATGGATACGAATCGATGCCGCGCGTCGGGGAGAGAGCAAACGAGCCTCCTGGGAGCCAGCCCAAGGCCTGCTCCGGCCGGATTGTAGCCCTTGGCGCCGCGAAGCCAATGCACTCTCCATCAGCGGAGCAGCGCGTGCGCTGAGCGATAGCCACCGGCCGCTGCGGCGAGAGCGCTTTGGCCCGGGAAGAAGCTGTCGCCCACGAGCACCACACCGCGCGGACAGCGCGGAGTACGCAGATCGGCGTAGGCCGCCAAGCCCGCGCGGCGCGGGACGCCGCCGACCCACCCGCCGCGGCGCCCCGTGAAGCGCTCGAAGGTGCGCGGCGAGGCGGTCATCTCCGCATGGGGCAGCTCGGCCAGCTCCGGAGCGCGGTCCGCGAGCGTTGCGCGCATGCGCTCCTGGACCGCGGCGATCCGTTCACCGCGCTCGGCCTCGGGCAGCGCGCGCAGCGCGCCGAGATCGATGTGCGTGGAGACGCTGAGCGTGCGCGGAGCGCGCGCCCAGGCCGCGGATGCCGCCGCAGCGTCGGCAGCGGAGGTGAGCGAAGCGAAGATCGCGTTGCCCTCGATCGGCGGCGCCGCAGGATCGCGAACGAGCTGCCAGTGGCGAGCTCCTGCGCCGAGAGCCACCTCGCCGCTCAGCCTCCGATAGAGCATGCAAGCACCCCAGCCGGTCTCGACCCGCGCTTGCGCGCGCGCGAGCGCCGCCCGCTCGGCCGCCGCGAGGGGCAGCAGCGCCGCGGCGTCGCCGGGCAGGAGATTCAGCGCGAGACGAGGCGCGCGAAGGAGGCGATCGCGCGTGCGGATCAGATGCTCGCCCCCGTCGCGCTCGATCGACAGGACGCGCTGCGCGAGCAGGATCGAGCCACCGCGGCGCTCGATCGCCCGCCCGAGGAGCTGCGCCAACGCACCGAGACCACCTCTCACGTGCGCGACGCCGCGCTCGTAGTAGTCGAAGGCCGCGAGGGCGAGCGGAGCTTCGGCTTCCTCGGCGCGACATTGCAGCGTGATCTGGCACAGAGCGTCGGCGAAGAGGCGCAGCGGCGCGTAGCCCGCGAGGCCCGCGCGCGCGAGCTCGCGCGAGAGCGGCCGCAGCGCGCTTCCGAGGAGCGCCCCCGCGTGCGGCAGGATCCGCGGCGCGAGCGCCAGCGCCTCCAGCCAGCCCCGGCCGCGGAGGCGCGGGAGACGCGCGGGATCGTCGAGCAGCGGCCAGAGCGCCGCGGATACGCGGCGCTGCCGCGCGAAGAAGCGCGCGAGCCTCTCGCGCGGGGCACCGGGCAGCGCGAGCAGGGCGCGTTCGACGCCTCGCGGCGCTCCGTCGATGGCGAGCTCGAGCCCGGGCGCGCGCAGCTCCAGCACGGGGCTGAGCGGCTCCAACTCGAGCTCGCTCCAGAGCTCCTCCTCTTCGAGCCAGGTCCGCAGGGCTTGCCCCGGAGCGAAGCCCGCGCCGAGCGTCGCCCCCGCTGCGTAGCTCGCCCCGCCGCGCGTGAAGGTCCCCGCGCAGCCGCCGAGGTAGCGCAGCGTCTCGCAGAGCGCGACGCGCTTCCCCGCGCGTGCGAACGCTAGCGCCGCGCCGAGGCCGCCGAAGCCCCCGCCGACGACGACGGCGTCGAAGCGCTCGACGGACGACGCCCCGCTCATGCCTTCTCGCTGCGCGCGAGGAGATCGTCGGGGGAGCAGCGCTCGCCGCTCTGCAGCGCTTCGAGCACACGCTGGTAGGTGCGTGCATCGGCGTTGCGCTGCGCTGCACCGCGTCGCGCGAGCGAGCGCAGCGGGAGCGCCATGCGCTCGATCGTGGAGAGGCGCTCCTGGTGGCGCGCGAGGAACGCCCAATAGAGCGCGGTGATCGGGCAGTCGCGCGCGGGATCGAAGGCGCAGCCGGCGCACGCGTCTCCCATCTTCGCGAGGTAGGCGGCCCCGCTGATGTACGGCTTCGTCGTCATCGCGTCGCCGAGCGCGAAGCTCGCCATGCCGAGCACATTGGGCTCGACGACCCAATCGAAGGCATCGGCGTACGCCACCCAGAACCAATCGCGGAGCTGCTGCGGATCGACGTCGAGCAAGGTCGCCAGGTTGCCGAGCACCATGAGCCGCGCGATATGGTGGCTGTACGCCTCGCGCCAGACGTCGCCGACGACGTGATCGAGGCACGCGAGCCCCGAGCTGCGGCCCCACCACGCGGGCGGCAGCGGGTTCCGCGCGCCGAGGAAGCTCGGCTGGTCCCCGCTCGCGAGCGGCGGGATCTCGCGCAGGCCATCGGTCGCGACGTGCACGTGGTGCACGAACTCGCGCCAGCCCGCGACCTGCCGCACGAAGCCCTCGCGCGAGGCGAGCGGCGCCGGAGAGCGCAGCGCGTCTGCGACCACGCGGCTCGGAAGCAGGCGATGGAGATTCAGCAGCGCGCTGAGGCGCGTATGGAAGAGGCCGCTCGAGCGCACCGAGAGCGCGTCTTCGTAGGGCCCGAAGGTCGGGAGGCAATGCTCCAGCGCCCAGATCCAAGCGCGCTCCGCGTCGGCGCGCGTCGCCGGCAAGCTCGCGAGATCGACGAGCCCCGGATGCGAAGCGTAGCGCTCCTCGACGAGTGAACGGACCTCGCGCGTGATCTCGTCGGGCTCGAAGCGCGGCGGCTCGGGCGCCGGCGGCTCGCCGCGCCAGCGCTTGCGGTTCTCGCCGTCGAAGGAGAAGCGCCCGCCTTCGGGCTTGCCGCCGCGCATGAGCCAACCGCGCTCGCGCCGCAGCGCGCGGTAGAAGCGATCCATGCGCCAGGGCGGCGCGTCGCCGCAAGCGCGTGCGAAGAAGGCCGCGTCGGTGAGCCAGCCTTCGTGCGCCACGACCTCGAGCGCCCCCCGTGCGACGAGAGGCGCGAGCTCCGCTCGCAGCTCGCGCTCGGCGGGGTCCATCAGGCGCAGCGGCCCGAGCTCCACGGCGAGCGGCGCGAGCGCCTCGGCGTAGCCAGACTCGGACACGAGGTAGCGCACCGCGACGCCGCGCGCCGCGAGCTCCAGCGCGAAATGCCGCTGGTTCGCGAGCACGAGCGCGAGCTTCTGGCGGTGATACGGTCGTCGCGCGGCCTTGGCCGGCGATTCGATCAACACGACGCCGAGAGCAGCGGGACTCTCTCGGGAGAGCGGTCCGAGCTCCTGCGTCAGCTGGTCGTAGGGCACGTAGAGCCAGCGCCGCTCGCGGCCCTCGCGTGGAGCGCTCTCGCGCAGCGCGCGCGCGAAGGCTCCGCCGAGCTTCGCGCCGCGCCGTGGACTGCTCGCCGGTAACATGCGCGGCGTTTCGCCCTCGGAGCGCCGCGCGGATTCGCCGACGCCGCTCCCGCCTCCACGCACGCCCTCGCCGGCGATTCGTCTCCCATGCTCGACTACTCCGAACCCCGCGCGATCCCCGACGAGGTGCTCGCCCTGCCGATCGAAGGCGCGAACCTCCGTGAATCGACCTTCGGCGCCGAGCTCGGGCGCGGCGCGCTCCTGCTCTCGTTCCTGCGCCACTTCGGCTGAATCTTCTGCCGCGAGACCCTGCGCGACTTGCGCCGTGAGCGCGAGCGAGACCCGGAGCTGCCCGCTCCCCTGTTCTTCACCCTGGGCGCCGTGGAGCCGAAAACGGCGTCGGGCGCCCCGTCGGCGATCCCCTGACGCTGCCGGGGCTCTTCCTCGTGAACGACCGGAAGCTCGTCGCGGCGCACGAGTTCCGCCACGCCGGCGATCATCCCGATTGGCGCGCGGTCTGCGCGCGCCTGAAGGAGCTCGCGCCGAGCGCGACTCCCTAGAGCGCGCCCCGGCGCGCCGCGTGCGCCGTCACTTCCACTCGTAGAAGCCGCGTCCGCTCTTCTTGCCGAGGCGGCCTTCCGCGACGAGCTGCCGCAGCAGCGCCGGCGGATCGAAGACCGGCCCGAGCTCCTGGTGCAGGTACTCGGCGATCGCGAGGCGAACGTCGAGGCCCACGTGGTCGGTGAGCTCGAGCGGCCCCATCGGATGCCGATAGCCGAGCTTCATCGCCGTGTCGATGTCCTGCGCGGAGGCGACGCCGCTCTCCACCATGCGGATCGCCTCCATCGCGATGGCGATGCCAAGGCGCGAGCTCGCGAAGCCCGGCGCATCGCGCACGACGATCGGCGTCTTGCCGATCGCGCCGGCGAAGCGCTTCGAGTGAACGACGATCTCCGGGGCCGTTCGCTCGCCGTACACGATCTCGAGCAGCTCCATCAAGTGCACGGGATTGAAGAAGTGCAGCCCCACCACGCGCTCGGGCTGCGGGATCGCGGAGGCGATGCGCGTGATGCTGAGCGACGAGGTGTTCGTGGCGAGGATCGCGCCGGAGGCCGCGACGGCGGCGCACTGCGAGAGCAGGCTCTGCTTCAGCTCCAGCTTCTCGGGCGCGGCCTCGATCACCAGCGTCGCTCCGCGAGCGGCCGTCGCGAGCTCGGCGTGAGGCGTGAGGCGGGACAGCGTCGCTTCGCGATCCGCGGCGCTGAGCTTCCCCTTCTCGACGCCCTTGGCGAGATTGCCGGCGATGCGCTCGAGACCCGCGCGCGCGAAGCGCTCCTCCACGTCGTAGAGCCGCACGGTGCTGCCGGCCTGCGCGATCACCTGCGCGATGCCGTGCCCCATCGTCCCGGCCCCCAGCACCGCCACGACCTCGAACCCCTGCACCATGTCCAGCGCTCCTCGCCTCGCTCGATCCCCCGCCTCGCCGCGCACGCCGCGCGGGCCTAGAGCGGAGGGCTCCCGGAAAACGGAGCGCGGCACGATACCACTCGCCGCGGGCCACCCCCAGCGTCGCTTCGGCGCATCGACGGACGCGGAGGCCCGCGCCGCGGACGCGCTCAAGTCGTGCACCGCGCCGCGCCGAACTCCTCGAGGGCCTCTCTTCCCGCCCCGGGAGTCTTCCATGTCCATGCTCACGATCACCGGCCTGGTCCTAGGCCTGGCCGCGGCACTCCCGCAAGACCCCGCGTCGACCGAGGTGCCGCGAGCTCCGCAGGCCGCACCGGCCGCCAAGCTGGGCCTGTAAGTGCGCGACTTCGAGACCGAGGAGCCGCTGGGCGGCGTCGAGCTCGTGCTCGAAGACCTCCCCGGCGTTCCGGGATGGCGCGGACGCACCGACGAGCGCGGGCGCGTCGACGTGGTGCAGTTCCCCGCGGGGACGAAGCTGCAGGTGATCGCGCGGCACGAGGGCTTCGCCGCGCGCCGCGTCCCGACCGTCGTCACCGGCTCCGAAGACCTGCAGCGCATCTATCTGATGCGCGCCGCGACGGTGAGCCTGAAGCTGCCCAAGCGCACCGCGCAGGACGGCGTCGGGCGCGCGCTGCGCCTCGATGCGCGCGCGGGCTCGGAGACGCGCTTGCTGCTGCAGGACGAGAGCTACTTGCTGCCCGTCGGCGACGATGGCGTCGTCGGCCCCGTCAGCATCTGCGCCGGTTCCTACGTCGCGACCCTGCGCGAAGGCGGCGTCGATCGCTGCGAATGGAACCTCGAAGCCGATCAGACCATCGCGAAGGAGCCCACCGAGCTCGCGCAGGAGCGCGGCCTCGCCGTGATCGAGGGCCGCGTGCTCGACGAGAACGGTCAGCCGCGGCCCGGCGCGCGCGTACGCCTCGTCGCCGACAGCGGCGCCGGCGTGCGCCCCATCGCGTTTGCCGACGAGCTCGGCCTCTTCCGCTTCCGCGAAGTGCCGACCGGGACCTTCCGCGTGCAGGTGATGCGCCGCGTCGCGCGCAACTTCCTCGACGCGCAGGACCTCATCATGCACTCGCGCGCGTTCGACGTGCTGCATGCCTCGCGCCGCGTGCAGGTCGATGCCGAGACGCCGCACGCCGAGGTGCGCTTCGGCTACGATCCGCGCGCGGTGAACATCACCGGCATCCTGCTCACCGACGACGTTCCGGTGCCGGGCTGGCGCGTGATGCTCGAGGACCGCACGACCGGCGATAGCTGGCTCTCCGAGTTCTCGCGCACCGACGGCATGTTCGACATGCCTGGCTTGCGCCCGAACGCGAAGCTCATGGTCTCCTACGAAACCTCGACGGCTTGGGTGCCGGGTGGGGAGATCGAGGTCGGCGACGACGAGCGCGAAGTGCACACGCTGCGCATCCCGCCGTTCCTCTTCTCGGGCCAGGTCTTCTACGCCGGCACGCGCCTGTCGCCGGACGAAGGCCGCCTGGTCATCGAAGGCGGCGGTAAGGGCGAGAGCCTGCGCTGGCTCGCGTGGCTCGGCCCCGACGGGACCTTCGAGGTGCCGGGGCTGCGCCCGGGCCGCTACGAGGTCTTCGTGCAGACGCCGCGCTGCAAGGAGCTCCGCCGCCGCCTCGTCGTCGATGCCGACGGCTTGCGCCAGATCGACGTCGAGCTCGAGACGCACTTGCTGTCGCGCGACTGACGCGCCACCAGGAGCACGCGTCGAGCAGCCGCAAGACGAAGAGCGCCCGCGTCGGAGAACGCGGGCGCGGTCATTTTTTCCGTCGCCGCGCTAGCCCTGGCGGCACAACGCCTAGCGGGCGTTGCTCGCCCGAACGAGCCCCTGCGACGCGCACGCGCACCTCAAGAGCGTCACCTCGCGTTCTCGACACCGTCTCCATTCGGCTCCGCCTTTCGCGGATCCGCGCTCTGTGGACTGTCGAGGCTCCGCGCTAGCGGAGCGGGAGGGATGACGATGCTGAACCACGCCACGCTGGTCGCGGCGCTCCTCGCGCCTTGCACCCAGGAGGAATCCCAAGGGATCCTCGCTGTGGCCCGCATCACACCCACCTCCGCGATCGTGCCGCTGCGGCCGGTCTCGGAAGACCTCGACGGCGACGGCGACCTCGACCTCGCGATCGGCAACGGCTTCCTGCAGCTCCAGCCGCCGCTCGTCGAGCTGCACTACCTCGACGCCGACGGCAACCTCGAGCGCAACGCCTACCTGAGCTCGCCGGGTTCGAATCCGTTCGCGATGCCGCGCTACGTCGCGGCGCACGATTTCGATGGCGATCGATTGCCCGAGCTCGTCGTCGCGTACTCCGACGGCCTGATCGAGATCTTCCCGAACCTCCGGGGCAGCTTCGGGAGCCCACAGCGCTTCGTCCCCGGCTTCGTCGGCTCGGCGCATACGGCGGTGAGCTACAACACGCTCTGCCACGCCGTCACCGACCTCGATGCCGACGGGCGCCCCGAGCTGGTGCTGCCCTTCTCGGAGCAGCAGCTCTTCTTCCCTCGCCGGGGCCTCGGCCTCGTGACCTTGGAGCACGACGGAGGCAGCGGCATCCTGATCGGCTCCTCCGGTGCTCTCGGCAGCCCGCAAGCGGCGCTCGCGAGCGGCGATTTCGACGGCGACGGGCGCAGCGACCTCGCCGGCGTCGATGGAGCCCAAGATCTCCATCTCGCGCGCGGCGATGGCCAGGGCGGCTTCGCCCTCGTCGTGCGCGTCGCGCTCGACCCGCGCGGTCTCCGCGCCGACGAGCTCGGCGCTGGCGACCTCGACGGCGATGGCGACCCGGACTTGGTGGTGGGCTACGGCGCGAGCCCGCACGTCGAGCTGCTGGAGAACGTGGGCGGCGGAAACTTCCGCTCGCAGCTCCTCGTCCTCGGCACCGACCCGCGCGTCGGCGTACGCAGCGTCGCGCTGCGCGACTTGGACGGCGACGGCACTCCCGAGCTGCTGATCCTCGAAGCAGGTCATCCCGGAGAGCGCGGGCGCCTCGGCGCCTGGCGTTGGATGGGGAGCAGCTTCAGGCTCGACAGCAGCGTCGATGCCGGCGTCGTCCCCGTGGGCACCGACATCGGTCCCGATCTGCTCGCCTTCGGCGATCTGGACGGCAACGCGACGCCGGACATCGCGCTCGCGGGCTATCGCGCGCAGACCGGCGCCGCGCCGCAGATCGGTTTCTTCGCCAATCGCGCGACACCGCCCTACCGCGTGGCCGTGAGCGGCCTCGGAGTCACGGGCTCGAACGGCAGCGTCCCGCGCATCGCCTGCGGCGGAGGTCCCGGCGTCCTCGGCAACGGGGCCTTCTGGATCGAGGTGAGCGGCGGGCTACCCGCCGCGCAAGCCGCGCTGCTGCTCGGCAACGAGCCCACGGTCTCCTACGCCACGGGCGTCGAGCTGCTGCTGGTGCCGCTGCACCTGCAGCTCGCGCACCTCGATCACTCCGGTCGCCAGCGCTGGAGCGTAGCGATCGGGAACGATCCCGCGATCGTCGGCGAATGGGGCTACGCGCAGGTCTGGATCGCCGACCCGTGGGCGCCGAACGCGGCGGCCGTGGCGACGACGCCGCGGCTCGGCGTTCAGGTCGGCGAGCGCTGGTAGGAAGCTCAGGCACCCGCCTTCCTCCTCAGCGCACCTCCACCGCCCGCCCCCCACTCGCCTCCGCGAGCTCGCGCAGGAAGCGCCGGTGCTGCTCGATGCGCCGCGCCGCCGCTTCGCCCTGCGCGTCGCCGAGGAACGCCGCGGTGTGGATGCACGCGGCGGCGTAGCGCTGGCGCTCGCGCACGCGCTCCAGCACGAGCTCGCGAAAGATCTGCTCGCCGGCGCTCGGCGCGCCATCGCTCAAGAGGTAGATCGCCTCGACGCGCGGATCCTCGAGCGCCGCGAGCAGGCCGGCGAGCAGGTTGGTCGCGCCGCGCGGGGGACGCGCGGCGTACCACGCGAGCAGCGCGTCGCGGTCCTTCGCCTTCAGCGCTTCGAGCTGCTCCCTCCAGGCTTCGACGCCGTCGGAGAAGAGCAGCAGGTTCGCTTCGACCTCGGCGGGGAGTGCGGCGACGACGCGCGCGAGCTCGGCGTCGACGCGCGTGCGCTTCGTCTGCGGGCGGCCGTCGTCGCCGGCGGGCAGCTCGTCGCGCATCGAGCCCGAGTTGTCGATGACGAACACGACGCGCCGCGCGTCGACCGGCAAGCCGTGCCAAGCGACGGCCGTGCGCGATGCGTCGTCGTCTCCGGCCGCGCGTTCCGCGCGCTTCTCCGCCGGACGCCAGTCCGCGGGGCGCTCACTCCACCAGCGGCGCCAATCGGCCGGTCGATCGCCGAAGCGCATGCCCGTCGCTTCCTCGAGTGCCGCGACGAGCATCGCGCGCGCGGCGGAGAGCGCCTCTTCACGCTCGAGCGAGGCGAGCAAGGCCTCGGTGCTCTCGGCGGCGTAGGGCAGAGCGCGCAGCTCGCGCGCCGCGGCGTGGCGCACCTGCCACGCGGGATCGCCGAGCCCCGCGACGAGCAAGGAGCGCGCGCCGTCGCCCCCGTGCGCGACGCCGCCGAGCAGGAGCGCCGCGCGCACCGCGAAGTCCTCGTCTCTCGCGAGCTTCGCCCGGACCTCCGAGCGCGCCGGTTCCGGTCCGAGAGCGGCGAGCTCGCAGGCAGCCGCGCGCACGAAGCGCTCGCGCTCGCGCCAGAGCGGTTGCAGCGCCTTCGCGAAGGCCTTTGCATCGAGCGCGGCGAGCACCGCGCGGGCCGCCGAGCGGTGCGCTTGCTCGGCGTCCCAGTCCCGCTGGCTCGTGCCCTTCGGTCGCTCCGCCGACGCGGGCTCGAGGGCCGCGCGCAGCACGCGCGAGAAGCTCGCGAGCAGCGCTTCGCGGAAGCGCGCGTCCTTCTCCTTCAGCGCAGCGAGCACCGGCGCGCTCGGCCACGAAGCTCTCCAGCGCGGGAGGAGGAATGCGAGCGAGAGCTTGGTGCGCGGCGGCTGCTTCGCGTTCGCGAGCGCGGGTAGCACGAGCTTCTCGAGCGCGGCCGCGTCCACGAGCTCGACCAGCTTCTCCGCGGCGAGGTCGCGCACGTAGGGCTGCGCATCGTCGAGAGCGCGCAGCAAGAGCTCGATCGCGCGCTCTCCGCCTTGCTCGCCGAGCGCGCGCACGGCGGCGGAGCGCTCGTCGTCGTCGTGGCTCGCGAGCTTCTTCTCCAGCGCGGCGAAGTCCGCACCCTGCGCAAGCACGGAGGTCGCGCCGAGCCATGCCACGGCCAGCGCGGCGCCAAGCTTGGGAAGGGACATGCGATCTCGGAGCGCGCGAACGCTCAACACCACGAGTTGTTCAGGACTTCGCCGAGGCCGCCGGCGCCGGGGATGATGTAGCTGTGCGCGTCGAGCCCGCGCTCCTCGTCCCAGCGCGTGCCGGGCAAGGTCTCCAGCACCTCGGGCGCGGACAGACCGCGGTCCAAGCGGGCGGTGTAGACGACGCACTCGGGGAGGTTGTCACGCAGGTTCCGGAGGAACTCGGGCGTCGCGATCATGGGCAGCGCCACGATCTTCCGCGGCTCGCCGTAGTGCTCGCGATACCACGCGACCGCGCGCAGGATCGTCGCCCCCGTGGCCCCCATCGGATCGGGGATCAAGAGCGTCCGCCCTTCGATCGGCCCGCCGACCTTGGAGCCGCTGAACGAGACGCCGGTGACGCGCCCGTGCTCGTCGGAGATGCGCGCGAGCATCAGGTGGTCCATGCGCACGTTCCGCGGGTCGATGGCGAGGTTCAGCATGTCGAAGCAGGTCTGCGCGGGGATGATCCCGGCGCGGATGATCGAGACCACCACGATCTCGTGCGCGGGGTCGAGCACCTCGCCGCGGTACACGGCGCGCGGCTCGCTCGCGATCATGCGCGTCGGCACCTCGGCGCGCACGGTCGGCAGCTCGCGGCTCGCGACCTGGATCAAGAGATCGCGGTAGACGACGCGCAGCGACTCGTTGATCTCGGGGTGCCGGATCTCGTTGCCGCCGAGGCGCGCGAGGACGGAGCGCAGGAACGGGCTGTTCAGCACGTGCACGGAATCGCCGTAGCGATGTGGCAGCTCCCACCCACCCCGAAAACCGTACGCGCGCTCGTTCGTCTGCATCGCTGGCTCCTCCGCCGCCGGCGGGAGCACCTCCCCCCGCGGGCCGCAACCTTAGCAAACCGTCCCGGGTCCGGGGCAGCCAGAGCGCGCGGGAGACGCTAGGATCCCGCTACCTGGTCCCGCTGGCTCGCGGGCCTGCCGACCCCGCTTCCAGAGTTCGCTCCCCGCGCATGCTGCTCCGCGCTTCCCTGCTCCTCCTCTGCGCCGCGATCGGCATCGCCGGGGGCAGCTCCTCCCCGCTCCACGCCGCTCCGCCGCAGGACGATACGCGCCTCGCCGCACTCCTCGCGCGGCACCGCCTGGTCGCCGACGACAAGGACGTGGAGCTGCTCGCCCGCGACGGCTCCATCACCGCGGCGCGCGCGCTCGAAGCCGCGGGCAAGGAGCTCGAGGACGTGCAGCTCGCGCGGAAGGCCATCGACCAGCTCGGCGCGTTCGTCGCGGCCGAGGCCACGCGCGAGGCCGCCTCCGATGCGCTCGCGAACCTCGGCCGCCACGCGAAGGACGCGGGCCTCCGCCGCCGCGCCGTGGAGCTGCTCGCCGAGAAGAAGGGCGAGCGAAGCTCGCTGCGCGCGATCTACGACGTCTCGACCGAGGCGCCGCTGCGCGTCCTGGCCCTGAAGGGTCTCGTCATGCAGGGGCCATTCGACGAGGAGCTGCGGCGCGTGTGCGCGCGCGCCCTCTTCGATGCCAAGGAGAACGGCGAGCTGCGCGCCGCCGCCTTCGACGCGCCGCCGTTCCGCGAGAAGCTCACGCTGGAGAATCTCCTCGACCTCGGCGGCGACGCCGACGCGGGACTCCGCCTTCGCGCGCTGAAGCGCTTGCTGGAGGTGAACGAGCGCGCGGCAACAGCGCTCGCGAAGGAGCGCCTCGCCGATGCGAGCGCGCCCGTGCAGATCGAGTCGGGCAAGATCCTGCTCGCGAGTGGTGTGCCGGTGAACGCTCTGCTCGTGCTCGACCACGTCGTCGGCGCGGGAACCAACGTGCGCGATGCGCTGCTGCCGAAGCTGGTCGAGCGCGCGAGCGCGAGCTTCCTCTCGGGGCTCGAGGACCGCCTCGCCGAGAGCGAGATCTCGGAGCATGCGGCGAAGATCCTGACACGCGTGCTCGGCGAGCTGCTGAAGAAGCAGGACGCCGCGGCGCTGCGCATGGCCCGCAAGCTCCTGAATCACCCGCAGACCTTCGTGCGCGCGCGCTTGGCGCAAGAGCTCGCCGAAGCGAAAGACAAGGGCTCGATCGGCGCGCTGCAGAAGATGCTGCGCTCGGCGATGCCGCAGGTCCGCATCGAGGGGCTGCGTGCGCTCACCGCGATCCAAGGCCAGGACCCCGAGCTCGCGAAGCTGCTCCTGGAATCCCTCGACGACAAAGACATCTCCGTGCGCATCGCCGCGGTCGATTGCCTGGCCGCGATCGCCCATCCGTCTGCCGCGCCGCGCATCTTGGCGCTGCTCGCTCCCGACCAGAACGTCGACGGGGCGCTGCGCCTGGCGGCCCTCGACGCGCTGGTGAGCCTGCGCCATGCGCCGGCGATCCCCGTGCTGATCGAGAGCCTCGAGGCCGCGAGCGGCCGCTACACCGAGGACCACGCGCACGCGCTGCGCTTGCTCACGAACCAACCCTTCCGCCGCCACGCGCCCGACTGGCGTCGCTGGTGGACCGACCACGGCGCGGGCTTCGTGCCTCCGCCGCTCGACGCCGCGCAGAAGCAGGAGCTCGAGTTTCGCTCGCGCCAGCGCGAGGCCGGTGCGACCTCGAGCTTCTACGGCCTGGAGATCCTCTCCGAGCGCGTGGTCTTCGTGATCGACCAGTCCGGCTCGATGGCCGCGAAGGCCGGCACGCGCTCCACCGACAAGGGTGCTTCGACGCGCCTCGAGATCGCGAAGGAGCAGCTCCTGCACTACGTGGACAACGTCCCCGAGCACCACCTCTTCAACATCGTGCTCTTCGGCACCGGGGTAAGGACCTATGCCGACGACCTGCGCTCGCCGAGGGGAGCGGGCCGCGCCGAGGCGCGCCAGTGGGTCGAGAAGATCGCGCTCGAGGGCGCGACCAATCTCTACGGCGGCCTGAAGAAGGCCTTCGCGATGAAGGACGTGGACACGATCTACCTCCTCACCGACGGCGATCCCTCCACGGGTGAAGAAGTCGACCCCAAGCTCATCCTCGAGGACGTGATCCACTGGAACCGCGAGCGCCGCATCGTGATCCACTCGATCTCGATCGGCACGCAGAGCGCGCTCTTGCGGCAGCTCGCGGAGGAGACGGGTGGGGAGTTCCTCGTGCGCTGATCCCGGAGCGGGGCCGAGCGCTATTCGCTCGCCTCCGCGTCCGCCGCGCCCTTGCTGCGCTTGCGGTGCCGCACGACATCGCCCTCGACCATGAAGATCACGTCCTCGGCGATGTTCGTCGCGTGATCGCCGATGCGCTCCAGATGCCGGCCGATCGAGAGCAGGTGGATGCCGCGCGAGACGGTAGCAGGATCCTGCTTCATCTGCTCCTCCAGCACGCGGAAGAGGTCGCGCTGGCAGCGATCGATCTCGTCGTCGGCCTCGCAGACTTGCAGGGCCTTCCGCGGGTCGAGCTCGACCAAGCAGTAGAGGGCCGAGCGGAGCATCGCCTTCACCTTGTCGACCATGCCGACGACGTCGAAGGGCAGCTCGAGCGGCGGCTCTTGCGCCAAGCGCTTCGCGCGCTTCGCGATGTTGCAGGCGAGATCGCCGACGCGCTCGAGATCGTTGTTCACCTTCATCACCGCGACGATGAAGCGCAGATCGGTGGCGACGGGCTGGTGGAGCGCGAGCACCTTCATGCACTCCTCCTCCAGGTCGACTTCGCGGCGATCGATCACCCGGTCGCGCGAGCGCACCTCGGCGGCGAGGTCGGGGCGGCGTTCGACGAGCGAGCGCACGGCGAGGTCGAGCGAGCCCTCGACGAGCCCGCCCAAGGTGAGGATCTCCTCGCGCAGGCGGCCCAAGTCTCTCTGGAGGTGCTTCGACACGGAATGGCCCTGAGCAGCGAACGCCGCGCGCGGGGAGAAGGCGCGGTGCCGGAGGTGGCGCCTGACGCCGCGGCGCTCGTCGCGGAGAGCGCTGCGCGGCACAGCGTAGCGCGCGAGCGCACGACCTGCATGGAGAGAACTCCGTGAGGAAGATCCTTCGGGCTCAGGTCGCGCCGCGCGAGCGCGCGAAGTTCTTTCCACCCCCTCACGCCTCGGAAGGGCAGCGCTCGATGCGGGGAGCAGGGCTCGAGCGAGGATCGCCCCGAGGGACCAGGCATGCGGCGAGGGACGGCAGAAGATCGGAAGCGCGGCGGGCGTTGGGTGCTGCTCAGCACGACGGCGGCCCTGCTGCTCTTCGCCGCCGGTCCTCTCCCGCGCAGCGCTGCGGCGCCGCGCAGCTCCCTCCCGCATCCTCCGCCGCTCGCGACCCGGAGCGTCGAGCAGGAGCAGGCCGCCACGCCGCCGGCCTTTCCGCGCTGCGGTACCCCGAGCCCCGATCGCGGCCCCGAGCTGGACGGCGCGGTGGTCGCGCTCGATGGCCCGGTGCCCGGGCTGCGCGTCGCCACGTCGTCGGCGACCGGCATCCCCGCGACCGGCGCGAAGGCGCGGGCCAGCTTCACCGATGACGCCGGGTGCTTCCGCCTGCGCGAGACCGCGTCCGCGCCGCGGCGCTTGATCGCGTTGGGTGCCGAGGGCGCCGTGCTCGATGGTCCGCTGGTGCCGGAGCTCGTGGCGGAGCGCCGCATGCTGCGCTGGGATCTCGACTGGCGCCTCGTGCGCGTGCAGCTCTGCCAGAGCACCGGACAGCCTCTCGCCGGCGTCGCGCTGCGCTGCTCCTCGCCGGCGGGCGCCGCGTGCTTCGCGGTGCGGCACGAGACCGACGCCGAAGGGCGCTGCGCCGTGCTGGTGCGAGGCGCCAGCACCATCGAGCTCGCGGTCGAGCGCCCCAGCGCGGCACCGGCGAGCGCGCGCTTCGAGGCCGGCAGCGCCGAGCATCTCTGGACGCTGCCCGCGCTCTGAGCGCCGCGGCCGTCAGCGCAGCGCGCTATCGGTCGGCAGGTCGCTCGCGACGATCGACTCCTGCGAGCCGGTGAGCAGGTTCAAGCGGAAGAGCTGACGCGCGGCGCCCTTCGCGGCTTCGCCGTAGATCCACCCACCACGCGCCTCGAGCGCCGGCGAGCTCGGCACCGAGAGGCTCCAGATGCCGTCCTCCAGCGCGCTCGCCCCGAGGAGCTCGGCGCCGCCCACGTCGAGGCGCAGCGTAGCACCCGGCGTCGCCCGACCGCGCGCGACGAGCGTGCTGCTCGCCGCGCTCGGGGGCACGGCGACGCAGCCGTAGCGCAGCTCCGCGCGCAGCGGACGCGCCTCGATGGCCGCCTCGCGCAGGACCTCCTCGAGCGCGCGCTTCGCCTCCAAGAGCTGCTGGCTGGTGCGGATGCCGGCGAGGCGGAAGGCGCAATCGCGCTCCCCTACGCCGAGCGCGCGCGCTTCGTCGGCGTCGAGCGGCTGGAAGCCGTGGGCCGCGACGGCGCTCCTCAAGCGCGGCGGCAGCGCGGGATCCAGATCCTCGAAGACGAAGTAGGTCGGCGGCTCCCACGCGGTGGAGCAAGCCGCGAGCGCGAGCAACGCGCCGAGCGCGCCGCCGTGCCCGGTCGATCGTGCGAGCGCTGGTTGCATCGCCGTGTTTCCGGAGCCGAAGTTCCCTGCCGTGAGCGCCGCCGCGCGGCGCGGCGACAGCATGCCAGACGAATGCCCGCGGAGCGCGCGCGCTTTCCCCGCCCCTCTCACTCCGGTACCTTGGCGCCCCTCTCCCTCCCCGAGCCCACCCGGAGATGTCGAGCTCAAGCGTCGTCAAGAAGCCCCTGCAGATCCTCTGCGTGTTCTCGGAGGTCATCCCGTACGCCAAGACGGGCGGCCTCGGCGACGTCGGCGGCTCGCTGCCCGGAGCGCTCGAGGCGATCGGCCTCGAGGTCTCGACCGCGCTGCCGCTCTACCGCAGCGCGCGCGAGAAGATCCGCGAACCGATCGTGCTCCACGAGCACCTCGCCGTCGAGGTGCCGCAGCGCACCTACGTCTTCCGGGTCATCGCGGCGAAAGGACCGGCGGGCCAGCGCCTGCTCTTCTTCGATTGCCCCGAGCTCTTCGATCGCGACGGGATCTACCAGCAAGCGGGACGCGACTTCTCCGACAATGGTCTGCGCTTCGCGCTGTTCAACAAGGCCGTGCTGGAAGCGGTGCGCCAGATCCCCGAGGTGAAGGCCGACATCTTCCACGTGCACGACTGGCAGGCGAGCTTCGTGCCCATCTTCCGCGCGACGGTCTACAAGGAAGACCCCGCGATCGCCGGCAAGCCCGTCGTGCTCACGATCCACAACCTGGGCTACCAGGGCCTCTGCGACGCGTGGATCCTGCCGCAGCTCGGGCTGCCCGAAGAGCTCTATCACCAGGACCGCCTCGAGTACCACGGCCGCATCAATCCGCTGAAGGGCGGCATCCTCTACTCCGACGTGATCACCACCGTCTCGCGCCGCTACGCGCGCGAGATCGAGGACGCGCGCTGGGGCGCCGGCCTGGAAGGCGTGCTGCAGCGCCGTCGCCGCCAGCTCCTCGGCATCGTGAACGGCATCGACGTCGCCGCGTGGGACCCGCGGAAGGACAAGGAGCTCGAAGCGCCCTTCGACGCCGAGGACCTCGCCGGCAAGGCCGAGTGCAAGCGCGCGCTGCAGCAGCAGATGAAGCTGCCGGTCGATCCCGGCAAGATGCTGATCGGCTTCTGCGGACGCCTCGCCGACCAGAAGGGCATCGACCTCCTGATCGAGAGCACCGAGGCCTTGGCGCGCCGCGACCTGCAGCTCGTGTGGCTCGGCCAGGGCGACAAGGAGTACGAGCGCCGGATGAAGGAGCTCGGCAAGCGCTTCGAGGGCAAGGTGGCCGGGACCTCGGCTTACACCGAGAAGCTCGCGCATCAGCTCACCGCCGGATGCGACGCGCTGCTGGTCCCCTCGCGCTTCGAGCCCTGCGGGCTGGTGCAGCTCCACGCGCTGCGCTACGGCGCGGTGCCGATCGTGCACGCCACCGGCGGTCTCGCCGACACGGTGATCGACGCCAACGCGGAGAACATCGAGCGCGCGCGCGCGACCGGCTTCCAG
This sequence comes from Planctomycetota bacterium, assembly GCA_016719295.1. Classification (GTDB taxonomy): domain Bacteria; phylum Planctomycetota; class UBA1135; order UBA1135; family JADKAF01; genus JADKAF01. The sequence continues at coordinate 537,096 of JADKAF010000001.1, read as the reverse complement.
TTCGACCGCTACACCTCGCAGGCGCTGCTGCGCGCCGTCGATCGCGCGCTCGCCGCCTACTACGACGACAAGCCGGGCTGGGACGCGCTGCGCCGCCGCGGCATGCAGCAGGACTACTCCTGGCCGACGAGCGCCAAGCGCTACGCGATGATGTTCCGCATGGTGCATCGCGAGCGCGCGGGAAAGCCGCCGCGCGATCCGGCCGAGGATCAGGGTCGCCGCGTCGCGACGACGAAGGGCCCGTTCATGGAATGGGGCCCGCCGCTGCCGGCGCGCTACCAAGAAGACGCCGCGGTGCTGCAGGTGCAGAACCACTCGAGCCTCTTCCTCTACTGGGAGGTGGCGAGTGGAACGCGCGACCGCCTGCAGTCGCAGCTAGAGACGGGCCTCGCGCTGCGCGTGCGCCTCCGCGATCTCGACAGCGGGCATCAGCTCGAGGAGCCGCTCGACGTCGACTTCGGCGATCGCTGGTTCCGCGTGACGCCGACGCACGCCTATCTCGCCGAGATCGAGCTCTACCGCGAGCACGATGGCTACGTGCACTGGCGGAAGTCGTCGAACCAAGTGCGGATGCCCGCCGATCGCGTGAGCCCGCGCGTGCACCGCATGTGGATCCCCGTCGCGATCCCCGAGGGCCACGACGCTCCGCTCGGCCTGCTCGACTACCACGGCAAGGTGCCGGGGCTCGACTTCGGCATCACGGTCGCCGGTCCCGCGCGCGAGATGATCGACTGGGAGGAGCCGGTGCAGAAGGTGCCCCGTCACCGCCGCGATCCCGAGCGTTCTCCGCTGGCGCGCTCCGAGCCCGAGCGAGCGCGCGCGGCCGTGCGCGAAGGCGCCGCGGCGCAGCGCAAGGCGAGCGCGGAGATCGAGAAGGCGGAGGCGCGAGCGGAAGAGCACCTGCAGGAGCAGGAGCAGAAGCAGGCCGTGGTGCGAGCGCGCTTCTCGCGCCGCGCCTACGTCGGCGAAGGCGCCGAGCCGAGCGTCGCCCCCACCTCGCAGCCGCCGGAAGGCGTCTCCTGGACGTCCGCCCACCCCTCGTCGCAGACCTTCCACCTCCGCAGCGACGACGAGCTCGCCTTCGAGGAGCCGAGGACGTGATCTACGGCAAGCTCTGCATCGTGCTGCATGCGCACCTGCCTTGGGTGCGCCATCCCGAGCACGTCGAGTTCCTGGAGGAGGACTGGCTCTTCGAGGCGATCTCGGAGACCTACGTCCCGCTGCTCGCGGCCTTCGATCGGATGCGCGCCGACGGCGTGCGCTTCCGCATCACGATGACCATGACGCCGCCGCTGGTGGAGATGCTGCGCGATCCGATGCTGATCGCGCGCTACCGCGCGCGGCTGAAGAAGCTCCGCGAGCTCGCGAAGCTCGAGGTCGAACGGCGCACCACGGACCCGCGACTCGTTCGCTCGGCCGCGATGCACCTCGAGCTCTACGATCAGGCCGCGCGCGTCCTCGACGAGCGCTGCCACGGCGATCTCATCCGCGGCTTCCGCGACCACATGGAGGAGGGCTCGCTCGAGATCGTGACCTGCCCGGCCACGCACGGCTACCTGCCGCTGATGTCGGGCGACGACGTCCGCCGCGCGCAGCTCCGCGCCGCGGTGAAGAACTACACCAAGCACTTCGGCCGCCGACCGCGCGGCATCTGGCTATCGGAGTGCGCGTACGCGCCCGGCATCGACGCGCTGCTGGAAGAGCAGGGGCTCGAGTTCTTCTTCGTCGACTCGCACTCGGTGCTGCTCGGCGATCCGCGTCCCTGCTACGGGACCTACGCTCCCGTGCGCACCCCCGCCGGACCCGCGGCCTTCGCACGTGACATCGAGACGGGCCGGCAGGTGTGGAGCGCCGACAGCGGCTATCCCGGCGATCCCGACTACCGCGAGTTCTATCGCGACATCGGCTTCGATGCGCCGATCGAGGACCTGCGCGGGTTCTTGCACGCCGACGAGGCGCGCCGCTCGCTGGGCTTCAAGTACCACCGCGTCACCGGCAAGGTCCCGCTCTTCCAGAAGGAGCTCTACGACCCCGAGGTCGCCAAGGGCCGCGCGCGACAGCACGCCGAGCACTTCGTGCACAACCGGCATCACCAGTGCAAGCACCTCCTCGGCTTGCTCGGTCGCGTGCCGGTGGTGACCTCGATGTACGACGCCGAGCTCTTCGGCCACTGGTGGTTCGAGGGCCCGTGGTTCCTGGAGCATGTCTTCCGCCGCGCGCACGAGGGCCAGGACGGCATCGTCACGCGCCACGCCGCGGAGATCCTCGACGAGGATCGCGACCTCCAGACCCTGCACGTGAACCCGTCCTCCTGGGGCGCCGAGGGCTCGAGCCAAGTCTGGTTGAACGGCCAGAACGCGTGGATCTACCGCCACGTGCACCACGCCGAACGCGAGATGGTCGAGCTCGCGAAGGCGCACCCCGAGGGGCGCGGCCTGCTCCGTCGCTCGCTCAATCAGGCCGCGCGCGAGCTCCTGCTCGCGCAGTCGAGCGACTGGGCCTTCATCCTCACGACGGGCAGCGTCGTGCCTTACGCGATCCGCCGCATCCGCGAGCACCTGCACCGCTTCCGCAACCTGCGCGACCAGATCCGCAGCGGGCGCTTCCTGGAGGACCGGCTCTCGGATTGGGAGGGACGCGACAACGTGTTCCCCGAGATGGATTACCGGATCTACGTGTGACGGCGAGCCGGCGCGTCAGGGATCGATCCGCCGCTGCTGCCACACGCGCCCATCCTCGAGCCGCACCGCCGTGAGCTGCTGCCCCCACACGCAGCCGCTATCCAACGCGCAGAGCTCGGGCTCGAGCACGAGGCCGAGCGCCGCCCAGTGACCGCAGACCACGGTGGTGCCGCGCCAGCGGCGCTCGGGCACGTGGAACCACGGCACGAGCCCGGGAGCGAAGCTCGCCGGAGGACCTTTCGGCGCGAGCTCGAGTGAGCCGTCGAGGCGGCAGGCGCGCATGCGCGTGAACGCGGCGACGGCCAGCGCACGTCGCGCGCGCCCTTTCATCGCTGGCGTCCAGAGCGGCGGCACCGGGAGCATCTCCAAGCGCGCGAGATGGCGCCCGCGGCGAGGGGAGCGCAGGCGATCCTCGATCTCACGCGCGACGGCTTCGCACTCCTCGACGCTCCACCACGCGGGGAGGCCGGCGTGCACGAGCACGCGCGTGCCTTCGCGATGCAGGAGCGGTCGATGCGCGAGCCAGTCGAGCAGCTCGTCGCGATCGGGCGCCGCGAGGATCGGCAGCAAGGTGTCCTTCTTGCCGAGCGAGCGCTCGCCGCAGGCGACGCCGAGCAAATGGAGGTCGTGGTTGCCGAGCACGCAGCTCAGCCGCTCGCCCTGCGCCTTCGCCCAGCGCAGGACGTCGAGCGAGCGCGGGCCGCGGTTCACCAGGTCGCCGGCGAGCCAGAGGCGGTCGCCGCCTTGGAGCGGCAGGGCGTGGATCAGCGCCTCGAGCGTCGCGTAGCAGCCCTGGATGTCCCCGATGGCGTAGATGGCCATCCGATCAAGCGCGCGCCGCGCGCTCGGCGATCTGCTCGAAGGCCGCGATCTTGGAGCGCACCGTAGCCGGGATCTCGCAGCTCTGGAGCTCCGCGTCGACCCAGACCAGCGTCTGGGTGATCCTCGCGAGGCGCTCGTTGCCGGCGCGCACCTCGTAGTCCATGTCGAAGCTCTTGCCCCCGAGTCGCGCGGTGCGCACCGCGATGGTGAGCACGCGGTGGCGGAGCAGGCCCGGCTTCTCGTAGCGCGCGGCGACCTCGCCGAGGAGGAAGCTGACGCGCCCATCGCGCAGGAATCCCATCTCCTGGAAGTAGGCGTAGCGCGCCTGCTCGACGAGGGTCAGGTACACCGCGTGGTTCAGCACACCTTCGCTGTCGATGTCCTTCCAGCGCAGCGGCGTGTCATGCAAGAAGCGAAACTGCATCGGACCTCCTCGTTGCGGCGCAGGATACTCCTCGTGCTCGCGCGCGGCGACCCTCTTGCGGCCCCGCGCGGGCTCGTCGATCCTTCTGCCCATGTCGCCGCTCGCCTTGGCTCTGCTCTTCGTGGCACCCCTCGCGCAGGAGCCGGCCGAGGATCCCGTCACCGCGGCGTGGCGCTCGTTCTCGGCCCTCGACGAAGCGCCGCGCCGCGCGGTGCTCGAAGGGATCGACGCGCGCTTGCGCGCGGATGTCGACCCCGAGCTCCAGCGCCTCCTGGCGCTGGTCGAGCGAGCGCGCGCGGAGCTCGCGATCGAGCCCGCCCCGGAGCCTGCGTTCCACGATCCCGCGACCTATGCGCCGGGGCCCTTCCGCCGCGGCGAGATCGAGCGTGCCTTCGCTCCCGCCGAGAGCGACGCCAATCCGTACTACGAGCAGCGCTTCGCCGTCGCCGCCACCTGGCCGCCGTTCCCGCTCGCGGTGGGCTACGACTTCGGGAGGAACTGCGGCATCCGCTGGCGCGCGGCCCTGCCCGACGCCGACCAGCTCTGGCTCCTGCTCTGGGGCCATCACCCGCAGTCGGACCTGCTGCACGCCTACCTCTGCGCGCAGCTCGACTTCGCCGCCGAGCACGATGCCGCCGCCGAGCACTTCCGCCGCGCCTACTGCGACCTCTCCGGCACCGCGTATCGCGGCGTGCAGCTCTACCATGCCTTCGCGTCGACGCAGCCGATCGACATGCCGGACGTCGATGTCATCGCCTTCGCCCGAGCGGTCGCGAAGGATCGCTCCTTCAGCTCCCCGATCCCGGCGAACGTCAAGCGCGAGAAGCTCTACGAGGCGATCCGCACGCGCTTCCTCGCCTACTATCAGCACCGCACCTGGGTCGAGGCGGCGGCCACGATCTACCTCGATCCCGAGGCGCGCCTGCGCGAGGAGCACGAGGGGCTGCGCGAGCGCCTGCTCTTCGCCTTCGCCGAGCACGGCAGCGATCCGGCGAAGCTGCGCGCGAGCTTCGCGCGCGCCAAGACGCGCGACGCGTGGATCGAGCTCATCGATCGCGCGCTGGAGGCTCCCGGCGCGAGAGCCGGGAGCGCGGCGCAGCGGCAGGCGCGGATCGCCCGCCGCGCCCGCGTCGGCGAGCACGCCCGCGCCGTGCTGCGCGAGCACGGCCTGCTGCGCGAGCCCGAGCGGAAACGCAGCGGCGGAGGAACTCCGGAGGACGCGCGATGAGCGAGGCCTGGACGACGAACGAGAGCGCGCGAGCGAGCTCGCCGCGCGAGCTGCGGCGCACCGCCTGCAGCCGCGACTGCCCCGACGTCTGCACCCTCCACGTCGAAGTGGAGAACGGGCGCGCGGTGGCGCTGCGCGGCGATCGCGAGGACCCGATCACGCGCGGGTTCCTCTGCGAGCGGACGAGCCGATTCCTCTGGCGCCATGAGCATCCCGAGCGCCTGCTCCGGCCGCTGCTTAGGCGCGGCGGCAAGGGCTCGCCGCTGGAGCCGGTGAGCTGGGACGAAGCGCTCGCCTTCGCCGCGGAGAAGCTGGTCGCCGCGCGCGCGCAGCACGGTCCGGCCTCGATCCTGCATTACCGCTCGGGCGGCTCGCTCGGGATGCTGAAGGTGCTCGGAGACTATCTCTTCGAGCTCTTCGGCCCGACCTCGACCAAGGTCGGCGACGTCTGCAGCGGCGCCGGAGAGGCCGCGCAGGACCTGGACTTCGGCATGAGCGAGTCGAACGACTTCTTCGACTTGCGGCGCGCGCGCGCGATCGTGCTCTGGGGCAAGAACCCGCACGCATCGAACGTGCATCTCCTGCCGCTGCTGAAAGAGTGCCGCCGCGCGGGTGCGAAGCTGATCGCGATCGATCCGCTGCGCACTCGCAGCGCCGACGAGAGCGACCTCTACCTGCAGGTGCGCCCCGGCGGCGACGCGGGGCTGGCCTTCGGCGCGCTGCGCTGGGTCTTCGAGCGCGGCCTCGAGGATCATTCGCTCGCGAGCTTCGCCGATGGCGTAGACGCGCTGCGTTCGCTCTGCTTCGAGCGCACGCTCGCCGCGTGGGCGGCGGAGGCCGGCGTCGCTCCGCGCGAGCTCGAGGCGTTCGCCGCGCTCTACGCGGAGAGCAAGCCCGCGGCGATCCAGGTCGGCTGGGGCATGGGCCGGCGGAGGAACGGCGGTGGCATCGTGCGCGCCATCGACGCGCTCGCCGCGGTGTGCGGCAACATGGGCGTCCCCGGCGGCGGCGCGTCGTTCTACTACCGCCGGCGCTTCGCCTTCGACACGAGCTTCCTCCGCGGCCCGGCATGCGCCCCGCGCGTCTTCTCGGAGCCCTTGCTCGGCGAGCAGATCCTCGCCGCGCGCGATCCCGAGCTGCACTGCCTGTGGATCACCGCGGGGAACCCGGTCGCGATGCTGCCCGACTCCCTGCGCGTGCGCGAGGCGCTGCTGCGCGTGCCCTTCGTCGCGGTCGTCGATACGCATCCCACCGACACGACCGACGCCGCCGACCTCGTGCTGCCGACGCTGACGCTGCTCGAGGACAGCGATCTGCTCGGCGCCTACGGCAACCATTACCTGCGCGTCTCCGAGCCGGCGGTAGCACCCGCCGGCGAAGCGCGCCACGAGCTCGCGATCTGGCAAGGGCTCGCCGCGGCGCTCGATCGCCGCACCGGCGGCAGCGCGCTCGCGGATTCACTCGCCGGCAGCCCCGACGACTGGAAGCGCCGCCTGCTGCGTCGAACGGCCGAGCACGGCATCGATCTCGAGCGCCTGCGGTCGGGCCCCGCGCGCAGCCCCTTCGCGCCGCCCGTCGCGCACGAGCAGCGCCGCTTCGCGACTCCGAACGGGCGCGCGCAGCTCCTGTCGGAAGCACCGCCGCCCCCGCCGCGGACGACGGCGGAGTTCCCGCTGCTCCTGCTCGCGGTGTCGACGCCCGAGGCGCAGGCCTCACAGCGCACCCAGCCGCGGCGGGAGGGCCCGCCGCTCGCGCGCGTGCATCCCTCGGCCGCCGGAGGGCTGCCCTCCGGCGCGCGCGCGCGCGTCGCGAGCCGCCGCGGCGCCCTGCTGGTCGAGCTGCTCCACGACGAGCGCGTGCACCCGGAGGTCCTGCACCTCGACAAGGGCGGCATGCTCCGCGAGGGCGCCTGCGCGAACCTCCTCGTCGCCGCCGCCGAGACCGACCTCGGCCAAGGCGCGGCCTACTACGACGAGCCCGTGCGCCTCGTCGCGCTCTGAGCGGAGCGCGCACCGGCTCCAACGCGCCCTCGCGTGCGCGCGCGAGTTTTCGCTTGCGCGGCACCTCGCGAGCCCCTACACCCAGCGTTTTCCGGAACCACGCGACACGCACTCCCATGACCGATCGCCTGAACGCCCCGCACGGGGGCACCTTGGTCGACCTCCTCGTCTCCTCCGAGCGCGCGCTCGAGCTGAAGCGCGCCGCCAAGGACTGGCCGTCCTGGGATCTCACCGAGCGTCAGGTCTGCGACCTCGAGCTTCTGCTGAACGGCGGCTTCTCGCCGCTGCGCGGCTTCCTCGGGCAGAAGGACTACGCCAGCGTCTGCGAGCGCATGCGCCTCGCCGACGGGACGCTCTGGCCGATGCCGATCACCCTCGACGTGAGCGAGGCGCTCGCCGAGAAGGTCGCGCTCGGAAAGAAGCTCGCGCTGCGCGACCCCGAGGGGGTGATCCTCGCGGTGCTCACGATCACCGACATCTACCGGCCCGACCGCGAGGCCGAAGCCAAGGCCGTGTTCGGCACGGTGGACCCGAAGCACCCCGGCGCGGCCTACGCGATCAAGCGCTCGCACCCGGTCTACCTCGGCGGGACGCTGGAAGGCCTCCAGCTCCCCCATCACTACGACTACCGCGATCTGCGCCTCTCGCCGAGCGAGGTCCGCGCGACCTTCCAGCGCATGGGCTGGCGCAAGGTCGTCGCGTTCCAGACGCGCAATCCGATCCACCGCGCGCACTTCGAGCTCACCAAGCGCGCGGCCGAAGACAGCGGGGCGAACCTGCTGATCCACCCGGTGGTCGGCATGACCAAGCCCGGCGACGTCGACCACTACACGCGCGTGCGCTGCTACCGCGCGATCATGCCGCACTATCCGCTGAACTCGGCGCAGCTCTCGCTGCTGCCGCTGGCGATGCGCATGGGCGGCCCGCGCGAGGCGGTCTGGCATGCGCTGATCCGCAAGAACTACGGCTGCTCGCACTTCATCGTCGGCCGCGACCACGCAGGCCCCGGTAAGGACTCCGCCGGAAAGGACTTCTACGGCCCCTACGACGCGCAGGAGCTGCTGAAGAACTACGCGCAGGAGATCGGCATCGAGATGGTGCCCTTCCTGCAGATGTCGTACGTCGCCGAGAACGACCAGTACTACCCGGCCGACAAGCTGCCGGCCGGCGCGAAGGCGCTCGACATCAGCGGCACCGAGCTGCGCACCCGCCTGCAGACCGGCCGCGAGATCCCCGAGTGGTTCAGCTACCCCGAGGTCGTGCGCGAGCTGCGCTCGACGCACCCGCCGCGCTCGAAGCAGGGCTTCACCGTCTTCTTCACCGGGCTCTCCGGCTCCGGCAAGTCGACCATCGCGAACGTGCTGCTGGTGAAGCTGCTCGAGATGGGCGGCCGCCCGGTGACGCTGCTCGACGGCGACATCGTGCGGAAGCACCTCTCCTCCGAGCTCGGCTTCTCGAAGGAGCACCGCGACATCAACATCCGCCGCATCGGCTACGTCGCGAGCGAGATCACGAAGAACGGCGGCATCGCGATCTGCGCCCCGATCGCACCCTACGAGTCGGTGCGCCACGAGGTGCGCGAGATGATCAACCCGCTCGGCGGCTTCGTGCTCGTGCACATGTCGACGCCGATCGAGACCTGCGAGACGCGCGACCGCAAGGGCCTCTACGCCGCCGCGCGCGCCGGCAAGATCAAAGGCTTCACCGGCATCGACGACCCGTACGAGGTCCCGCCGACCGCCGAGCTGCGCATCGACACGAGCAACTGCACGCCGGCCGAAGCCGCGCAGGAAGTGATCCTCTACCTCGAGCGCGAGGGCTTCATCGGCGATCCGTCGCTGCGCCACGCATGAGCATCGAACGCGGTCCCTACGCCGCGGAGCTCGCGCGCGTGCTCGCGGCCCTCGAGGCCGTCCGCCCCTTGCTCGAGCGCTACGCGGCGCTCGATCTGAGCGTCGATTACAAGCGCGAAGATCACCCCGTCACGATCGCCGACCGCGAGGCCGACGACCTGCTGCGCGAGATGCTGCCGCGCGCGGGCGAGGGCTGGCTCTCCGAGGAGACCGCCGATGACGAGCGGCGCCTCCGCGATCGGCGCGTCTGGATCGTCGACCCGCTCGACGGGACGAAGGAGTTCATCAAGCGCATCCCGGAGTGGAGCATCTCCATCGGGCTGGTCGAGGACGGCGTGCCGGTCGTGGGCGGGATCCTGAATCCGCCGGCGAACTCGCTCGTCCTCGGCGCGATCGGGCACGGCGTCACCAAGAACGGCGCCAGCGCGCGCACCAAGCCCTGGCAGGGCTTCTCCGCAGCGGAGGTGCTCGCCTCGCGCTCCGAGATCGGCCGCGGGGAATGGGCGCCCTTCGAGCGCTTCGGCTTCCGGATCCGCCCGGTGGGCTCGGTGGCCTACAAGCTCGCCGAAGTCGCGGCAGGCACTGCGGACGCGACCTGGACGCTCGTGCCGAAGAGCGAATGGGACGTCGCCGCCGGCGTGGCGCTGGTGCGCGCGGCCGGGGGCAGCGTGCGCTTGCCCGACGGCAGCGCGCCGCTCTTCAACCAGCGCCAGCCGCGCTACCCGGGCTTGATCGCGTTCTCCGCGGAGAGCTCAGCGCACTTCGAGCGCGCGCTCGCGGAAGTACGCGCGCGCTGACGCGCGGGGTAGGAACGGAAGGGGCAAGGCAGCGGGGCGGTCGATCCCAAGGGATCGACCGCCCCGCTGCGCGAAGAGAGCGTGCTCCGAGCGCCTATTGGATTCGCAGGCGCTGCTCCTGGCTCACGATTCCCATCGGGCCGGCGAAGGTCTCGATCGTCACCGCTTGCGCGTAGACGGTGCGATTCGCAAGCGCCGGGTCGTTCGGGATCGTGATCGGCTGCGCGAAGACGCCCGTGCCGGGCACCAGACCGTTCAGGACGAGCGAGAGCGTGCCGACATCGAGCACGAGGTCGCCGACGATCCCCGAGCCGTCCAGCGGGAACTGGAACGGCAGGAGCCCCGCCGCGGCGTAGATCGCATAGAGCGCGTTCGGCTGCGAGCTGATCTCGAAGGTCACCTGCTGACCGCGCGCGACGTTGCCATACACGTTGAAGTCGCGGCTGCGCGGCACGAAGGAGAAGTCCCCCGTGCAGCAGCTGTCCCAGGAACGCACCACGATCGACTGCGTGCCCTTGTCGAGGGCGATCCAGAAGTCGGGATCGCGCAGGGTGCCGTTGATGCGGTCGTCCTGCCAGGTCAGCAAGCGTCCGGATTGGTCGTAGATGTAGGCCTCGGGATCGACGAAGCCCAAGGCTCCGAGCGAGGTGCGGACCTTCATCATCGCGCGCGCCTGGTTCGTGTAGCTGAACAGGTGCTGCTGTCCGATCGTAGGCTGAGCGATGTTGAGGTAGTCCGCGCCGAGCTGACGCAGCGCCGTGACGGGCCGGGAATTCGCTGTCACCGTCGCATCGAAATCGCCCTGCGACTCGCTGAACGGGAGGTTGGTGCTGTGGATCCAGGTCGTCCCGCCGTTCACCGCGGTGAAGGCGCCGGTGAGCTGCTCCCAAGCGTTCGTGGTCGGGTTCCAGATCTCCCAGCGACCTTCGGTGAGCGCGGTGAAGGGCGCCAGGATGTTGGTCGAGGGCACCGTCGCTCCGGGTTGCGAGGCATCGTTGCCGGAGAGGAAGGAGATCGTCTCGAACTCGATCGCATCTGCGCCCGAGAGCGCGCCGACGACCGGGAACTCGAACACGGCCGACGTCGCGAGGTCGTAGAGCTGCGAGCCGTTGTTCAGCCAGTAGCAGGCGGCCGCGATGCCGTCGGCCGTGTCGAGCACTCCGCTCGAGGTCGGGTTCGCGCCGACGTTGGCGAAGCTCTGGCTCGGGCCGCTTTCGGGATACATGAGCGCCGCGTTCACCGTCACCGAGGTCTGCGCGACGGAGTTGTTCACGCGCAGGAGCGCCGTGTCGAACCACCAAGAGAAGTTGCCGGCGAGCGTCATGTAGTCGGCGTTCACGCGCTGGCGCAGGCGAATCGTCGACGTCGGCGTCACGTAGGTCGTGGCGAAGCCCGCCGCTCCCGTGCGAGTGCCGATGAAGGGGCCCGGATGGTTGGCCGTGCTGGAGAGTCGACGCGCGTAGTTGCGAGTGCTGTACGAGAGGCGCGAGGCGACCGGACGAAGCAGCAGGTAGAAGGTCCCCGAGGGCAGGCCCATCAGCTGCTCGGCGTCGGTGACGTTGACCCCGGTCAGGTTCTTCGCCGAGCCTTCGGTCGTGGAGAGGTTCACGTCACACCAGACGTGCTCGGCCGAGACGTCCAGCGCGTGCGAGCGCACCGTCCGCGAGAGGATCTCCGCGAAGGAGGGATTGTTGAAGCGCACCATGCGCGCCTGCAGCGGGTTCTCGCGCGAGAGCGGGACGCTGACGCCCAAGGTCGCGTTCGGGATCGGACGCCCCACTTCGCTCATCGTGAGGACGTAGGCGCCGCCATTCCCGCCGGAGTCGCGGACGTGCAGGAAGTGGAAGCCCGCGGGCAGGTGCAGCTGGACGAACGCGCTCGGCGGCGTGATGGCGTCCTCATTGCTGAGGAGCGCGTCGAAGCCGTTCGGGCCGGTGACGGTGAGCGCGGGATTGACCATCGAGCCCGGCGCCGCATCGCAGCGGAAGGACACGACGCAGTCGACCGCCAGGTTGAAGCGGTAGGTATCCGCGGGTTGCCCCGCGAAGGTTCCGTTCACCGGCGCGGCGGAGGTGATCGTGCTCTCCGCGTTGCAGCTCATCGCGATCCGGTACGTGCCGGTCGTGTTCGCCGGATCGTGACCATCGACCACGAGGTAGTAGGTGCCCGGAGCGAGCGTGATGCGGATCTGCGGATCGACGGTGCCGGCGTCGTCGTTGAACGCGACGCGACTCAGCGAGCCGTCGTAGATGGTGAGGCGCGTGTCCGTGTTGCCGCCCGAGTTGACGGCGATGTCGTAGGCCTGGACCTGGGGCACGATCAGCGTGAACCAGTCGTCGTCATCGGCCGTGATCTGCCCGTCCATCGTGTCGGTGCAGGTCATCCCGTTGGCACGCCAGGGCCGATCGTTCGGCTCGGCCTCGAGGAGCTGCGCCTCGGTCTCCATCGGCATGCCGAAGCTGCCGTAGATCGTGCGCGCCGGATGCGCGGGCACCGGGAGCGAGAACCAGTCGTTCCGCGTGCGCGTCCCGAGGTGCGAGCGCACGGCGAGGTCCTGCATCACGCGGAAGTCCTGGATCGCGTCGACGCGCTCGACCTGCGCGTAGAGCCGCGTCTGCTGCGCGACGACGTCGAAGTCGTGGAGGCTCGCCTTCTCGAGAGCGCGGCCGGGGAACGACGCGCGGACGATCTGCTCGACGAGCGGATCGACGCCGAGCTTGGGATGGAGCGAAGGGCCCTGTGCTACGAGGGGGGAAGCGCAGAGCGCCAAGCCGGCGAATGCCGAGCCGGCGAGGAAGGCGCGGGTACGCGGCGCGCGGTTTTGCTGCCCGGCAGTGCGCCGGATCGAGCCGTGACGGATCATGGAGCCTCCAAGCGCGAGCCTTGGTACTCCAGACGACGCGATACGCCGGAACGACCGCACGCGAGATCGCGCGAAGCGCGCGGTCTCGTGCTGGTCGTCGGCGGAGACGAAGCCTGGGGCAAGGACTCGTCGAACGGTTGGACAGGGGCGAGCTCGCGCGCCGCAGCGACGCGAGCAGATCGGCCAAGACGAGAAGGGCGCGGCGCAGGTTCCCCGACGGAGAGAATCGCCGTCGCGCCCAAGGCATTAAGTGAGCCCCCGGCGATTCCCGCAACTCGGGGCCGAAGATTCTGGGTCTCTGCACCTGCATCGCGGTCAGGGTCTCGCGCAGCCCGCCGTTGAGTCCGCCCGCGCCGCGCGTAGGATCCGGCGCATGAGCTCCCGCGCGCGCCTCCTCCTCGTCAGCACCTCCACCACCTTCGGCACCGGCTACCTCGACCATTGCGCCGAGGCGATCGCCGCCCACTTCGCTGGGGCCCGCCGCGTGCTCTTCGTCCCCTTCGCCCTCTTCGACCGCGAGGCCTACGCGGCGAAGGCCCGCACGCGCTTCGAGGCGCTCGGATTCGAGCTGGACTCCCTGCATCGCGCGGCCGATCCCGCGCGAGCCGTCGAGGGCGCCGAGGCGCTCTTCATCGGCGGCGGCAACACCTTCCGTCTGCTCCGCGACCTCCGCCGCTCGGCGCTCCTCGAACCGATCGCGCGGCGCGTGCGGGGCGGAATGCCCTACCTCGGGACCAGCGCCGGCTCCAACGTCGCCGGACCCACGATCCGCACGACCAACGACATGCCCATCGTCGACCCGGGCGGCTTCGAGGCCCTCGGACTCGTGCCCTTCCAGCTGAACCCGCACTACCTCGACCCGGACCCGAGCTCGAAGCACATGGGCGAGACGCGCGAGAAGCGCCTGCAGGAGTACCTGGAGGAGAACGAGCGGCCCGTCGTGGGTCTCCGCGAAGGCGGCTGGATCGAGTGCCGCGGCGAGACTTCGTTCGTGCTGCGCGGCGCGCCGCGCGCGCGCCTCTTCGTGCGCGGCCGCGAGCCCTTCGAGGTCGAGCCGGGCACGGAGCTCGCCGCGTGGGTCTGCGCATGAAGCGCACGCGTTACCTTGCGGCGCTCCTCGCGAGCGCGTGCGTGCTCGCCGCGAGCCTCGGCGCGCAGATGCCGCTGCGCGGCGCGCTCTTCGCGTGCGGCGGCGGCAAGCTCCCCGACCAAGTGCGCGATGCGTTCGCCGCGCGTGCGGGCGGCGCGAACGCGCGCGTACTGATCGTGCCGACCGCGAGCTCCGAGGCGGAGAAGCCGGAGACGCACGAGAGCTTCCTCGAGCCGTGGCGCCGCTACGGCTTCGCGAGCTTGGAGATCCTGCACGCTTCTTCGCGCGACGAAGCGAACGACGAGCGTTTCCTCGCGCGCTTCACCGGCGTCACCGCGATCTGGCTCTCCGGTGGCGTGCAGTCACGACTGATCACCACCTACGGCGGCACGCTCGTCGCGCAGGAGTTTCGCCTGCTGCTCGCGCGTGGCGGCGTGATCGGCGGAACCTCCGCGGGCTGCGCCGCGATGACGAAGCCGATGATCGCCGGCGGGAAGAACGAGCCCGAGATCGAGGAAGGCTTCGGCTGGCTGCCCGGCGCGATCTTCGACCAGCACTTCGTCGCGCGCGGGCGCGATTCGCGGCTCGCGCGCGCGTCGAGCTCCATCCGGGGCACGTCGGCTTCGGCGTCGACGAAGGCACGGCGCTCTGGATCGAAGGCACGCGCGGTCGCGTGCTCGGCGCCTCCTGCGTGATCGCGCGGCTGGCTCCGAGTGCGGGCCATCCCGAGGCGCGTGTCGAACTGCCCGCCGGCAGCGAGTTCGAGTGGATCGCGTGGATTCGGGCGGCGCGCGCGCGCGCCGAGGCGCTGCGCTTGCCCAAGCCGCGCGCTCTCTTCGTCGCACCGCAAGCGGAAGGGCGAGAAGCCGCGTTTCGCGCGTTCGTCGCGGCAGCCGCGCATCGACCTGGGAAGATCCTCCTCTACCCAGATCCGGCCGGACACTACTGGATCCGCGACGCGGTGCGGCGTGGCGATTTGCAGCGCGAGATCCGCAAAGCGAGCCCACTGGAGCCGGAGCCCCTGGGCACGGATCTCTCGGAACTCGCCGGCATCTGGATCGACCGCCTTCCGACCCCGACCTCCCTGCTCGATCTACTCGGCGACCCAGCGGCGAGCGCGGCGCTCGCCTCGGCCATCGAAGGTGGCTTGCCGATCGGCGCGCATGCCGACGTCGCGAGCTTCTTCGCGGAGATCTCCGCCAGCACCTACGGTAGCTCGGCGCGCACCCCGCTCGAAGGCGATCTCGCCGGGCTCGGCTGGATCGAAGCCCCGAGCGCGCCGATCGAGCTCGGCACGTGGTATCGCGGCGACCACGACCTCTGGGTGCGCGGCGATCCCGAGCTCCCGCGCGATCTGCCCGTCGTGCGTCCCGAGCGCTTGGGCTCGCGCGCGCACGCGCACAACGACTACGCCCGCGACGTGCCGCTGCACGCCGCGCTCGAAGCGGGCGTCGGCAGCCTGGAGGTCGATGTCTTCGCGCTGCACGGCGAGCTGCGAGTCGGCCACACGCGGCTCGAAGCGTGGTTCGGCCCGCGGCTCCGCGAGCTCTATCTCGAGCCGCTCGCCGCGCGCATCGCGGCGAACGGCGGCCAGGTCTACGCCGACGGCGGCGTGCTGCATCTGCTGATCGACTTCAAGGCCGAGGGCGCGCTCTGCCTCGAGCTGCTCGAGCGCGAGCTCGAAGCACATCGAGCGTGGCTCACGCGCTTCGCTCCGGGACGCATCGATGCCGGCGCGGTGACGATCGTGGCCTCCGGCGATGTGCCGCGCGCGCAGATCGCCGCGCAGAGCGAGCGCTGGTGGGCGATCGACGGGCGACCGCGCGATCTCGAAGCGAATCCCCCGCCGACGCTCGTGCCGTGGATCAGCGCCGCCTGGAGCGCGGAGCACGCGCAGGGCTACGCCAAGCTCGCGCAACGCGCGCACGCGCAAGGGCGCCGCCTCCGCTTCTGGGCGATCCCCGCGGACGAGAGCCTCTGGCGCGCGCTCCTCGACGCCGGCGTCGACTGGGTGAACGTCGATGATCCGGCGGCGTACGCGCGCTTCGCCAAGGGACACTTCGCGTCGAGTCAGAAGCGATGAACGCGCTCTCCATCCGCCGCGCGACCAGCGCGGACGCAGCCCTCATCCATCGCCTGATCTCTGCCCTCGCGCTCTACGAGCGCGAGCCCGACGCCGTCGAAGCGACGCCGGAGTCCCTGCGCGCGCAGCTGGAACAAGTGCCGCCGCCCTTCGAGTGCTTGATCGCGGAGTGGGAAGGCGAGCCCGCGGGCTTCGCGCTCTTCTTCCAGACCTACTCCACTTGGCGCGGGAAGGTCGGCATCCATCTCGAGGACCTCTTCGTCCCCGAGGAGCAGCGTGGCCGCGGCATCGGCGCGGCCCTGCTCGCCTCCCTCGCGAAGGAGCTCGTCTCCCGCGGCGGCGCGCGCCTCGAGTGGAACGTGCTCGATTGGAACGAGCCGGCGCGGCGCTTCTACCAGGAGCTCGGCGCGCAGCAGCTCGAGACCTGGCAGATCTTCCGGCTCGACGGCGCAGCACTCCTGCGCCTCGCCGAACGCGGGAAGGCGATCTCCGCGGGCGCTTAGTCGCTAGTCGAAGAAGCGGAACCGCACGATGGCCCAGAAGGCCGAGATCGCGTCGCGCCAGCCGATCTTCTTCCCCTCGGCGTAGCCGCGGCCCGCGTACGAGATGGGCACCTCGTAGATGCGCACGCGCTTCTTCGCGATCTTCGCGGTGAGCTCGGGCTCGATGGCGAAGCGCTTCGACTTGATCGTGATGCCCTGCAGCACCTCACGGCGGAAGACCTTGTAGCAGGTCTCCATGTCGGTGAGGTTCAGGTTCGTGAACATGTTCGACAGCGTCGTCAGCATCTTGTTGCCGAGGTAGTGCCAGTACATGTGCACGCGCACGTAGGTGCCGCCGCGAAAGCGCGAGCCGTAGACCACGTCGGCGAGGCCCTCCTCGATCGGCCGCAGAAGCACCGCATAGTCCTTCGGGTCATATTCGAGGTCGGCGTCCTGGATGATCACCACGTCGCCGCGCGCGGCTTCGAAGCCGGTTTTCAGGCCAGCGCCTTTCCCCTTGTTCACCTCGTGGCGCAGGAGCCGCACTCCCGAGGCCTCGCCGCCGTGCTCGGCGATGTAGTCCATCACGCACTTCGCGGTCTGGTCCTTCGAGCAGTCGTCGATGACCAGGACCTCCTTCTCGAAGGGCGTTGCGCGCACCCGGTCGAGGATCGAGCGGATGGTCTTCTCTTCGTTGTAGGCAGGAATGACGACGGAAAGCAGCATCGGGGCCTCGCACGGGCTCGCCGCACTATAGAGAGACGGGGAGTGCGGCTCAATGCCGCTCCGCAGAGCCCCTCGCTCAGCTCTCTTCGAAGAGCTCGCGGATCCCGAGCTCGTCGCAGAGCAGACGTTGGAGGTCCTGGTACTCCGGCGGTGGCTCCACGGCCCAGAACGGATCGTGGAAGAGACGGAAGATCTCTCGGTCCTCGCGCCGCCGCCGAGCCTGGATCGCTGCGCGCTCGCGGAGGAGCCGCGGTAGGTGCAGCCCGAAGTCGTGGAGCGCGACGAGATCGGCGAGGGCGACCTTCGAGATCGCCAAGCGATCTTCCAGGCCTTCGCGGGCCTTTCGCAGCAGCTCGCGGAAGCGCCCCGAGCCCCCGCCCTCCGCGAGCTCGATGCGGAAAGCCTCGATCGGCAGGCGGGCCATGTAGAAGGTGCGCTGCGTGGTCAGCAGCAGCGCCGCCGGGAGGACGCGCAGGAACGCGCGCTCGCCGTAGTTCTTCACCAGGGCGAAGAGCGGATTCCGCACCTGCAGCAGACGCACGCGCTCGTAGCCGAAGGTGCGCGAGGTCGCCGAGAGATGGTGATAGGTCAGCGAAGCGGGCTCGTAGCGCACGCGATAGCCGAGCACCCAGAGGCGCCAGCCGAGGTCGACGTCCTCGTAGTACGCGAAGAACTCCTCGTCGAAGCCACCCGCGGCGAGGAAGACGTCGCGGCGGATCGCCATCGAGCCTCCGCACGCGAAGAGGCTGGGGCCGGCGACGAGATGCTGCGGCCCATCGGGCTCGCCGTGGCCGCGCGCGATGCCGATGCCGTGGAAGTTCATGCCCCCACCGGCGAAGTCGATGGAGCGCCCTTCCCAGTCCACGATGCGCGAGGTGCTCGCCTCGGCGGAGCCGTCGCGGAGCGGCGCGAGGAGATGCTCGAGCCAGCCCTTTTCGACGCGCATGTCGTTGTTCACGAACGCGACCACCTCGGCGCGGGCCTCGCGCACCGCGGCGTTGCACGCGCCGGCGAAGCCCAGGTTCGTGGGCAGGCGCATGACGCGCACCGCGGGGAAGCGCTGCTCGAGGAACGCGCTCGAGCCGTCGGTCGAGCCGTTGTCGACGACGCAGAGCTCGACCTCGGCCTCCGCGCGCTGCGCGGCCAAGGACTCGAGGCAGGTCGCGAGATGGTGGCGGCCGTTGTAGTTCGGCACGATCACCGAGACGCGCGGGCGCCCCTGAAGGCGCTCGAGCTCCTCGGGCGGCGGTGCGTCGAGAGGGGCAACGCTCAAGGCTGCGCCTTCTGCACGACGCGCACGCGGCGGATGCGGGTGAAGTAGCGCTGTCCGCGCACCGAGTTCTCGATGCGCAAGGCGTTCCGCCCCCCGTTCAGCGCGATCGGGAAGCGGAAGCTCCGGATCTGGTCGCGCTCGCCGGCGATCTGCGGATCGATCTCCCCGCACAGCGTGCCGTTGAAGAAGACCGCGCCGCCGACGGGCACCAGGCCTTCGCCGCCGAAGAGCATGAGCTCGAGCTCCAGCTCCGCCGGCTCGCCACGCTCGATCTCGTCGCGCAGCTCGCGCGGATAGTCCCACGCGTACACGCAGGCCCCGGCATGCGCGGGGCGCAGGAGCAAGTAGTCGCGTCCTTGCACCTCGTGCTCGCCGAGCACTTCATCCATGTCGCGCCCCCAGCGCTCGAAGAGGACGCGCGAGGAGCTCTCGGCGCGGCGCTGCAGCCACGCGGCGCGATAGCCGACCTCGAGCCAGCGCGCTTGATCCTCCGCCGAGGCGACGGCGCGCGGCGTCCCGCGCAGCAAGACGCCGTTCTCGAGCTCGGCGATCCGCGCGGCGAGGGCCTGGCGCAGCGAGCGCACGCTGCCCGCCCGGAAGAACCAGCCGTCGCGCCCCTCGCGCACCTTCTCGACGAAGCCGCCGAGACGCGGCACCAGCACGGGAACACCTGCCGCCGCGCACTCCTGCAGCACGACGGGTGAGTTCTCCGCCCACAGCGACGGCATCGCGACGAGGTCCAGCGAGCGCAGGATCTCCGGCAGCTGCGCGCCGTCGTAAGCGCCGTGGAAGCGCGCCGCGCTCCCCGCGGCGTCGCGCGCGAGCGCCGCGGGGAACGCGAAGCGCTCGGGCTCGAAGCGCCCATGGAGGTGCAGCTCCACCGCGAGCCCACGCGCCGCGCGCACGAGCTGAGCGGGTCCTTTGTGCTCGACCAGGCTGCCCAGGAATCCGATGCGCAGAGGCCCCCCCGAGCGCGCCCCGACGCGAACGCCGGCAAAGCGCTCCGGTGCGTCGAGGCCGTTCTCCACGACGCGGATCGCCTCCGCTTCCCAGCCGCGCTCGCCCCCGACGACGCGCTTCAGGTAGCGCGAAGGCGAGAGGATCCAATCGACACCGGCGAAGGTGCGTCGCATCGCGCGGCTACGGCGATAGAGCGCGCGAAGGTCTTTGGCCATGCGCTCGCGCGAGCGCAGGAGCGGCGAGCGCTCGAGCAAGCGCGGCAAGGAGCGCTCGAGGAGCGCCGAGGCGCGCCGCGCGAGCCCGACCAGCGGCAGCCAGCGGTTCTTCACGCAGAGATAGCAGCCCAAGCGCTGCGAGCCACCGCAGCGCCGACCGTCGGGTCGCAGGAGCTGCACGCGCGGACAGATCGGCCAGTAGTCGTGCAGCGTGGCCACCGTCGCAGCACCCGCGCGAGAAGCGATCGGGACGAGCGTGGTCGAGAGATGCAGCAGGTGCTGGAAGTGCACGACGTCGGGACCTACGTGCCCCAGCACCGCTTGGAACGCGCGATCGACGGCCTTCAACCGATAGGTGTCCGCGATGCCACCGGCGTATTGAAGGCGGTGGGCCATGCGCCACACCGGCAGCTCCTCCCAATCCTCGCGCCAGACCTCGAACTCCGGACGAGCCGCGGTCTCGGAGCGCGCGAAGATCGCGACCTCGTGCCCGGCGGCGCGCTGCGCGCGTGCGAGCGCGAGGCACGCGAGCTCGGTGCCGGCGCGGCTCTCGGGCGGGAAGCCATGCACCACGTGCAGGATGCGCAGCTTCGCCGGCGCGAAGCGCAGCGGCAGCTCTTCGCTCGCGCGCCCCGAGCCGCGCGCGGCCCGCGCGCCGCGCCAAGCGCCGAGCGCCTCGACGAAGCGCCTACCGAGAGCGCCGCGCCGCGCTGTCGGCGCGTAGATGCGGCGGTAGCGCGCATCCGCGCGGCGCTCGCGCAGCGCCCAGAGCAGCGCTTCGCGCAGCGTGCGCAGCGGAGGACGCCCGAGCTCCTCGGCGAGCAAGCGCGCGTCTTCCCAGGCGCGCGCATACGCCTCGCGGCGATTCGGCTCGTGCGAGTGCACGACGCGCGCTCGCGGCTCGTAGACCAGCGCGCCGCCGGCCTCGAGCGCGCGCCGCGCCCAGCGCAAGTCCTCGCCGAAGCGAGCGCGCGGGAAGGGCAGCCGCTCCCAGACGCGGCGGGGCATCGCTCCGCAGACGTTGTTGTACACATAGAGCGCGCGGCGCTCGCTGGCGTGCAGCCCGCGATACGCCTCGAAGTCCTCGATGGCGATGCGCCGCGCATGCTCTTGGCTCGCGGTCTCCTCGAAGAGGCTCCGCAGCGTCGGCGCCGAGGCGCCTTCGCGCGGCAGCATCCGGCCGGTCACGCCGAAGACCGCGGGATCGGCGAGCGGTGCGACGAGCTGCCAGAGGAAGTCGCGGTCGACCGGCAGGGTGTCCTGCGAGAGGAAGACCAAGAACTCCCCGCGCGAGGCGAGCGCCGCGCGGTTGCGCGTCTCGCCATGGTCGAACTCGCCCGGCAGGACCTCGAGCACCCGCGCGCCGTACCTCTCCGCCACCTCGCGCGAGGCGTCGCGCGATGGCGTGAGCGGAACCACGATCTCGAGCGGCTCGCCGAGGCTCGGCCCGCCCCATTCCCGCGCCTCTCCGCCCGGCGAGCAGAGCTCCTGCGCGCGCAGAGCCGCGAGCAGCGGCTCGAGCGTGGCCGCTCCGTCGTAGACCGGAATGATGACGGACAGCAAGCGGCGGCACCTTTGCGCGGCGAGGAGCGGACGATACCGCTCGGCCGTCGCCAGTTCCACCCGCGCGCGGCCGCGCGCGGCCCGCGCGTTGCTCTCGCTGCGGTGGATCGCTACACTGCCGGCGCGTTACCCGGTGGTGTAATTGGCAACACTTCTGATTTTGGTTCAGACATTCCTGGTTCGAGTCCAGGCCGGGTAGCCACTTCTCGCGCGGCGCGGCGTGCACCGCGCGCCCTGCTCCTCACTGTGTAGTAGCTCGCTGCGAAACGCGGTGCAGCTCTCCTGCAGGGCCTCATTCTCCAGCGCGCTCCTCCAGGATCTCGAGGGCCGCGCGCTGCTCTTCCCAGAGCTCGCGCGCCTCACCCAGCAGGCGCTCTCCGCGGAGCTCCCGCGGCGGGACCAAGCCCCCGGAGCCATCCCAGGGCTCGAGATGGCGCCGCGATTCGTCGTCGTCGCCGTCGGTCCAGAGCGCGAGCTCGCGGAAATGCTCCTCCGCGGCCCCGGCGCGCTCGAGCACCCGGCCCAGCGCCGCGCTGCTCATCGGTACCGCACCCACGAAACCGCACGCCGCGCCCAGCCAGAGGTAGGCGCGCTCCACGGCGTTCGCGTGCGACCAGGCGGAGAGAGCTCCTCGCAGGAAGCCCAGGCGCTCCGCCATCCACTCCGGCGCGGTACCCGAGGGCGCCGGCAAGAGGCCGTCCAGCTCGGGCCAGGCGGGATCGAGGACGAGGGGCACGGCGCCATCGCGCGCCAGCCCGCGCCGCTCGGCCGCGCGCCGCAGCGCGAGCCCGGACTCGAGCTTGCGGATCTCGCGCTCGAGGAGGCGTCCGAGGGCCGAGTCCTCCGCCGTTCCCGCTTCGTCCTCTCCGCTCTTGCTGGGGGCCATCGCGCTCGCGCTCCGTTCGCTGCTCCGGGAATGGCTCGGCGGGCCGCCGAGAACCGCGCGGCGAATCATCCGTTCCGCGCGTGGCGCCGTCGACCTATCCTCGGCGCCACGGCAATCCTCTGGAGCTCCACCCGACCATGCACCGTCCGAGCCCGCGACTCCGCGCGTTCTCTTTCGCCCTCTTCGCGTTCTTCCTCGGCCTCGCGCCGAGCGCGGCCCACGCCCAGGACTTGAAGGGCGCCGTCGATACGTCGCTGCGCTGGCTGCGCGAGCACCAAAAACAGGACGGAGCGTGGGGCAGCGGGCTCGAGGACACCTCGCTCGCGCTCTACGCCTTCGCCACCTCGCACCGCAAGTACACGGTGTGGGACGGTCCTTGGCTGCGCCGCGGCGTCGATCTCCTGCTGGCCAAGCGCGACGCGGCGAAGGGCAGCATCGGCTCGGCCCGCGAGACCCTGCTGGCGGCCTTGGCGATCGAGGCACTGAAGACCGACGTCGGCTCGGCGGTCGTCGAGGACGCGCTGCGCTTCGCCGCGCGCGAGCTGAAGCGCGAGCTGCCCGCGGATCGCGAGCGCGCGGCGCTCGAAGGCTTCGTGCGCACCGCGCTCGGCGACAACGTGCCGCCCGCGGAGCCCGACAGCAAAGCCGCCGCCGCGCTCGGCCAGCAGCTGATGGAGCAACGCGACGAAGCGGGCTCGTTCGGCGGTGAGGTGCGCGCCACGATCCTCGGCGTGCTGACGATGAATCGCTGCCTCGACGCGCAATCGCGCAAGAAGGCCCCGAAGAACGCCACGCCGAAGTCGAGCCTGCCGGCGCCGAAGGCCGACTACGACTTGGCTCGCATGCGGGAGAACGCCGCGCGCTTCCTCCTCGATCCGCAGCAACGCGTGGGCGAGATGTGGGGCTTCGGCCCGTATCCCGACCTCGGCATCACCGGCATGGTGATCGGCGCGCTGCAGGCGATCCCCAGCGCGCAGCGCTCGCCGCAGATCGAGGCCGAGATCGGCAAGGGCCTCGACAAGCTCGCGCAGGCGCAGCGGAAGGACGGCAGCATCCACAACGGCCAGGTCGTCGCGTACACGACCTCGGTGGCGGTGCTGGCCCTCTCGCGCTCGACGAAGAAGGAGCATCAAGAAGCCGCGCAGCGCGGTCGCGCGTACCTCACGCAAGCGCAGTCCGACGAGGGCGAGGGCTACGGCGAGGACCACAAGTACTACGGCGGCATCGGCTACGGCGGCGACGAGCGCCCCGACCTCTCGAACTTGCAGATGGCGATGGACGCGCTCGCCGCCGCCGGCGCCGATGCGCAGGACGACGCGGTGAAGAAGGCCCTGGTCTTCCTCCAGCGCGTGCAGAACCGAAGCGAGTCGAATCCCGGCGCCGCGCGCAACGAGGAAGGGACCTTCGTCGCCGGCAACGACGGCGGCGGCATCTATGCGCCGGGCGAATCGCCGGCGGGAACGACGAAGCTCGCGGACGGGCGCAAGACCGCGCGCTCGTATGGCTCGATGACCTACGCGCTGCTGAAGGGCTTCCTCTACGCAGGGCTGCCGAAGGACGATGCGCGCGTGAAGGCGGCCTTCGAGTGGATCCAGAAGAACTACAGCGTCGACGAGAACCCCGGCTTCGAGCTCTCCTCCGATCCGGACGCCGCGGCGCAGGGCTACTTCTATTACCTGCACACGATGGCCCGCACGCTCGACCTCTACGGCGGAGACACGCTCACCGACGTCGGCGGTCGGACGCGCGCGTGGCGGAAGGAGATCGCCGCCCGGCTCGGCGCGCTGCAGCGCGCCGACGGCTCGTGGGTCAACGATCGCGCCGAGCGCTGGTGGGAAGGGAATCCCGTGCTCGCGACGGCCTACGCGCTGCTCGCGCTCGAATACTGCCGCTGAGCCTTCCGAGCAGCCGCTCCGATCGCTGAGGGCGTCGGGTCGGCTGGAGGTTCACCGCCTGTTCCGGAGCGCGCCCTCAGAAGGCCGCGAGGCGCTCCCAAGGCCAGACGCGGGCGCAGACGCGCCCGCGCAGCGAGGCGAGCGGCACGCAATCGAAGCTGCGCGAGTCGCAGGAGCGCGGGCGGTTGTCGCCGAGCACGAAAACGTGCTCCGACGGCACCCGCCAGCTGCGGCGATCGCTGAGATCGGCGAGCGCGTAGTCCTCGCTCGCGAGCTCGCCGTTCACGTAGAGCTGCCCGCGCTCGAGGCGCACCTCGTCGCCCGGAAGCCCGATCACGCGCTTCACGAAGTCGAGCTCCGGATTCGTCGGGCAAGCGAAGACCACGATCGCGCCGCGATCCACCGGCTCTCCGAGGAGCAGGGACAGCCGCTCGACGAAGATGCGCTCGTCGTCGACGAAGGTCGGGTTCATCGAGGAGCCGCGCACGATCGAGAAGTGGAACACGTGGCGATGCAGCGCGATGAGCAGGAGCCCCACGACCAGGGTGCGCAGCGCCCTCCACGTGCGGCGGGCCGAGCGCGCGTCTCCCGAGTCGCGTCGAGCCAGCTCTGGCATGTTCTGCCCCCCGCCGAAAGAGGGCGCCATGCGCCCCGCCCGCCAACGCTCGATCGACCTCGACGGGTCAGAAACTTGAATGGGCGCGGCTCGCGCGGCGCAGCTGCCGAAGTAGGGCCGGAACTCCCCCTGCCCCACCGCCGAGCACCGCCGCCCGAGCATGTCCGCGCGCCTCCGCGACATCCTGCTGATCCTGCGCCACGAGCTGCGCTCGACCTTTCGCGATCGGAACACGCTGATCTACGCGGTCGCGCTGCCCATCGTGCTCTACCCGGCGATCTTCCTCGTCGTCGTGCAGCTCCTGCAGCTCCAAGGGCGCCTCGAGCGCGCGGCCCCTCTGCGCGTGGCGCTGGCGGCGCCCGAGCGCGTGCTCGGCTGGGAGGATCCCGAGAGCGGCCTCGAGCTCGCGGAGTTCCGAGCGGCGCTCGCCGCGCAGCTCCCGCGCGGCCCCGAGGGCGAGGCCCGCGCCGTCGAGTGGAAGCACGCCTCGCTCGAGGAAGCGCGGCGGGAATGGAAGGGCGACGGCGCGCGCGCCGCGCTGGAGCGCCACGGCGTCGAGCTCCTGCTGCACGTCGAGCGCGACAGCTCCTCCGCGGCCTGGCGCGCGCAGGCCCATCACGATCCGCTCGCGCTGGAAGCGCGCGGCGCGGCGAGCGCCTGGGCCGGCGCATGGAACGCGTTGCGCGACGAGCGCCGCGTCGCCGCCTATGCCGCCGCAGGCGGCACCGCCGCAGCCTTCGAAGTGCTCGCGTGGAGCGAGGTGGACGCCACGCCTCCCGTGAACCGCGGCAATCGGCTGCCCGCGCTGCTGATCCCCATGATCCTGATCATCATGGGCACGATCGGCGCGTTCTACCCGGCGATCGACGCGACCGCGGGTGAGCGGGAGCGCGGCACCGCGGAGACGACCGCCGTTCTGCCTCTGCCGCGCACCTACCTCGCCACCGGCAAGTACCTCGCGGTGCTGACGAGCGCGCTCCTCGCGTTCGCGCTGAACCTGCTGTCCATGTGGCTCACGTGGCCGCTGCTGCGCGCATCGCTCGCGGGCGGCGTCGAGGCGTGGAACCTCTCGCTGCTGCAGATCGCGTTGCTCTTCGCGATCGGCGGACTGTTCCTCTCGTTCGTCTCCGCGCTCTTGCTCAGCGTGGCGGTGTACGCGCGGACCTTCAAGGAAGGCCAGGCGTTCTTGGGCCCGCTCTACAGCCTGTGCTTGCTGCCGGCGATGGTCGCCGCGGTGCCGGGCTTCGAGCTCGATCAGCGCACGGCGTGCGTGCCGTTCCTGAACGCCGCGCTCGCGCTACGGGCGATCTTCGAAGGCCACGCGGAGCAGCACCTGCCCGCGCTGCTGCAGACGGGCGGGGTCTGCTTGCTGCTGACCGGCCTCTGCCTGATGCTCGTCGCGCGGAGCTATCTCAGCGAGGAGACCTTGATCGGCGGGGATTCCGGCGGCTTCTGGGTGCGATGGAAGGCGGCGCGCAGCGCGCGGCTGCCGGGGGCGAGGAGGACGCGATGAGTGCGGCAGAAGGAGCTCGGAGCGGCGCGATCGCCGTCGAGGTGCGCGAGCTCGTGAAGGCTTTCCACGATCCGCGTCGAGGCACCTTCCGCGCCGTCGACGGCATGAGCTTCGCTTGTCGTCGCGGCGAGGTCTTCGGCCTGCTCGGCCCCAACGGCGCGGGCAAGACCACCACGCTGCGCGTCCTCGCCACGGTGCTCGCGCCGACCTCGGGACAAGCGCTGCTCGACGGCGTCGACGTCGTCGTGGATCCGCTCGAGGCGCGCCGGCGCCTGGGCTTCCTCACCGGCAATACGGGGCTCTATCCGCGGCTCACCGGCCGCGAGACGCTGAGCTTCTTCGCGCGCCTCCACGGCGTCCCCGAGGAGCGCATCCCCGCGCGCGTCGCGGAGCTCTCGAAGACCTTCGGGATGGAGAGCTATCTCGACGGTCGCTGCGAGAAGCTCTCGACCGGGCAGAAGCAGAAGATCTCGATCGCGCGCGCGGTCGTGCACGATCCGCCGGTGCTGATCCTCGACGAGCCGACCTCGGGCCTCGACATCATCGGCTCCTCCGCGATGATCGACTTCGTCGCCGCGCGCCGCGCCGCGGGCACCTGCGTCGTCTTCTCCACGCACATCCTGAGCGAGGCGGAAGAGCTCTGCGATCGCATCGCGATCGTGCTGAAGGGCCGCGTGCTCGCGATCGGCACGCTGCAGGAGCTCTGCGAGCGCACCGGCACCGCGAACCTCCGCCAGGCCTTCCTCCACTACGCTCGCTCCGTCGAGCAGGTCGCGCCGAGCGCCGGTAGCTGATGCGCCGCTTCGTCGCGATCATCCTGCGCCGCGAGCTGCTCGAGATCCTGCGGGATCGAAGAGCGGTGCTGCTCGCGGTGGTGCTGCCGGCGCTGCTGTGGCCCGCGCTGCTCACCTTCCAGCGCAAGGTCGGCGACGCCGGACGCGCGCGGCTCGGCGAGCGCGAGCTCGAGCTCGAGGTGCGCGCCGAGGTGCGCCCGTCCTGGCTCCCCGAGCTGCGCCTCGAGCTCGAGCGCCGAGGGGTCACCTGGCTCGAGGATCCGCTGGCGGGCGCGCTCGCGGCATCTCTCGATCGGCTGCGCGAGCGCGAGCTGAAGGGCGTCCTCGAGCTCGGACCCGCAGACGCGCGGCCGCAAGGCACGCTGCACTTCCTCTCCACCGATGAGGAGAGCCGCGAGCTCCGCGAGCGCCTGCGCCAAGCGTTCGAGGCCGTGCGGCGGCGCGAGCGCGATCGCTTGGTGCACGAGGTCGGCGTCGCGCACGATCCGGCTGCTTGGACCTGGAGCGAGGTCTCGCTCGCGTCCCCGGAGCGCCTCCGCGCGAGCCAGCTTGCGGTGTTCCTGCCGCTCGTGCTCGTGCTCGTGCTGCTCTCGGGCGCCAGCTTCGCGGCGATCGACGCGTTCGCCGGCGAGCGCGAGCGCGGCACGCTCGAGACGCTGCTCGTGCATCCGGTGCCGGCGACCGCCATCACGGCGGGCAAGTTCCTCGCGGTGTGGCTGGTCGGGCTCTCGTGCGTGCTGCTCAACCTGGCGAGCCTCCTCGTCTGCTACCAGGCGGGCTGGCTGGGAACGAGCGGCGGTTCGCTCGAGCTCCCGCCTCTTGGCGCGTGGGCCGTGCTGCTGCTGCAGATGCTGCTGCTCTCGCTGCTGCTCACCTGCGCGCTCGTCGTGGTCGCGTCCCGCGCGCGCTCGTTCCGCGAGGGGCAGAACTACGTGCTGCCGCTGACGCTCTTCGCGCTGCTGCCCACCGGGCTCGCGACCTTGCCGGCGGTGAAGCTCACCGCGCTCACCGGGCTCGTACCGCTGCTCGGCCCGAGCCTCGCGGTGCGAGAGGCCTTCGCCGGCCGCGCGCTCGGGCTCGGCACCGCGGTCGCCGCGATCTCGACCGCGGCGTTGGTGCTCGCGGGGCTGCGCAGCGTGGCGCGCGCTCTCGACGCGGAGCGCGTGCTGCGCGAGGTGGCGCCGCGCTTCGAGGCGGACCGCGCCGGGGTCCCCGGTCGGCGCGCGCTGGCCGTCGCTCTGGTCGCGTTCTTCGTGCATGCCTGGGGCTCCGTGCAGATCGGCTCCGCATCCAGCGGCGGCCCGTACCTGCAGCTCGCCTTCTCGCTCGCGCTCGTGCTGCCGCTGGCGACCTTCGTCGCCGCGCGGCGCGCCGCGCTGTCCTGGAGCGAGGCGCTGCCCCGCGGCGCACCGCGCTCTTCGCGCGCCTGGATCGCACTCCCCTGCTTGGCCGTCGGCGCGCTCGGATTCTCGCTGCTCGCCTGGCGAGTCCAGTCGGCTCTGCATCCCGATGCGGGCGCGCCGAGCGACGTCGAGCTCGGCGGAAGCGCCGCTCTGCGCTTCGCGTTCCTGGCGCTACTCCCGGCGCTGGCGGAGGAGGCCTTCTTCCGCGGGCCGCTGCTCGCCGCGACCACGCGCGGCGGGCGCCTGACGGCGGGGCTGGTGAGCTCGGCGGCGTTCTTCGCGCTGTTCCACCTGAGCCTCACGCGCTTCCTGCCGACCTTCGGACTCGGGCTCGTGCTCGGCGGCGCGCGGCTCGCCACCGGCACGCTCTGGATCCCCATCGCGATCCACGCGTTCCACAACGCCTGCCTCGTGACGCTCTCGCTGCAGCCGGATCCCGACGCCCTGCTCGCGGAGCTGCAAACGCAGTCGCCGTGGCTCGTGCTGGGCCTCCCTCTCGGCGCGTGGATCCTCCGCCGAGGCAGGGCGGGCCCGGACCGCGCTTGATCGGCGCTCCGTAACCGCCGATGCTCCGGTGTCGACCAACCGGATTCCCGGGCCTCGCAACGGAAGCGCCGCGAGCGGGAACACCAGGCCGACTCATCCGAAGTCCAGGCGCGCGACGAAGCGCCCTGGCCCCTTGCCCCCCGCCGTCCCTCCGAGGAAGCGCGTGCCCCTCCGCCTCCTGATCCGCACGCCGCGGCGAGCCATCGCCCGCGGCGCGCTGCCAGCCTTGCTGCTCGCCGGCTCCTCGTGCGCGCCCGAAGCCTATGAGCGCGAAGCCGACGTAGAGGTCTACTCGATCGTCGGAGACCTGGAGGAGGAGCACTTCGGCCCGCCGCCCGAGGAGTTCCGCATCGATCGCCGCCAGGACACCCTGCGCGATCGTCTCTTCGCGGACTTGGAGGACGGCGCGATCCCGCCCTCGCGGGCGACCGAGTCGATCATCGTGCCGAAGGCCGATGCTCGCAGCGGCGCCGCCGAGGAAGCGGAGGCCGTTCCTCCGCCGGCGGAGGGCGGCGCGCTCATGCCGCCGCCCGCCGCGGAGCTGCCCGCGGAGATCGGCGGAGAGCGAGCGCCGGAGGAGCCCGGCGGCGGCGACGGCGGCTCCGAGCCGCTCGCGACTCTGCTCGGCGAGGACGACGACGAGCCGGCCGTGCTCGCCGTCGCTGGCCCGGCCGCGAAGCTCGAGGAACAAGCGGCGCCGCAAGCGCCGCGGGATCTCGTGAACGCAGCCGGCATCGTGGAGATCGACCTCCACCGCACCCTCGAGATCGCCTTCGAGAACAGCCGCGACTATCAGACCCGCAAGGAGAACGTCTACGTCGCGGCGCTCAATCTCACGCGCCAGCGCTTCAACTTCGGCCTGCAGTGGTTCGATCGCGGCGATGGCGGCGTCGCCGGCGTGGAGGGCGACACGGGCACCGCGACCGCCAACAACGAATTCGGCGTCAACAAGTTCTTCGAGTTCGGCGGCTCGCTCGGGCTCTCGATCCTATCTTCGTTCTCCCGCATCATCGTGCAGGACGACGAGTGGTCGTTCGGGAACGCGCTCTCGGCGAGCTTCACGACGCCGATCATGCGCGGCTTCGGCTACTGGATCGCGCGCGAGCCGCTGACGCAGGCCGAGCGCGACTCGCTCTACGCCGTGCGCGAGTTCCGCCGCTTCCAGCGCACCTTCACGGTGAGCATCGCCTCGCAGTTCCTGCGCGTGCTGCAGCAGAAGGCGAACCTGCGGAACGCCGAGGAGAACCTGAAGTCGCTGCGCTTGAACGCCAATCGCCAGCGCGAGTTCCACGAGGCCGGTCGCATCGACATCGTGCAGCTCGGCCAGGCCGCGCAGGACGAGCTCAGCGCCGAGCAACGCGTGGTCACCGCGAGTGCCGCGCTCGACAGCACCCTCGATCAGCTCAAGCTGACCCTCGGGGTCCCCACCGTAGCGAAGTTCGCCGTGCTGGAGCGCGACCTGGAGAAGCTGAACGAGCAGATCGCGGAGGTCTTCACCCCCGACGAGGAGCTCTGCATTCAGCTCGCGCGCACGCTGCGCCAGGACCTGATGGTCACCCGCGGTCGCGTGGTCGACGCCGATCGCCAGGTGAACATCGCGGCGAACGCGCTGCAGATGGGCCTCGACTTGAGCCTCTCGACCTCGGTGCCGACCGACGACCGGCAGCCCTTCGACTTCAACTTCGAGCAGACGCGCTACGCCGCGGGCCTGGCCTGGGATCTGCCGATCCAGCGCTTGCCCGAGCGCAACACCTACCGCCGCTCGCTCATCACGCGCGAGCAGGCGCGCCGCGCCTACGAGCAGGCCCGCGACCAGGTCGACCTCGAAGTGCGCCGCGGACTCCGCACCCTGGAGCAGGCCCGGCTCTCCTACGACATCCAGCGCTCGGCGCTGCAGCTCGCGGAGAAGCGCGTCGACTCGGCGCGCGACCGTCAAGCTGCCGGCCGGGCCACCGTGCGCGACTTCTTGGAGTCGCAGCGCGACCTCCTCACGGCGCAGGACGCGACCTACGCGGCCCTGATCGCCTACGTGATCGCCAAGCTCGAGCTCGTCCGCGACCTCGAGATCCTCGAAATCAATGTCGGAGACGCGACCTTTGACGCACGCCTCGACCGCCTCGCCAGCCCGTAAGCGCGGCAAGAAGAAGCTCGGCCTGCCCATCGTCCTCGTGCTCGTCCTGGGCACGGCGGTCGGGGGCCTCTACGCCGTCTTCGGCCGCAAGGAGTCCGACGCCGCGGCGGAGTGGGCGCGCTACACCGTGCGCCGCTCGCCGCTCGCGATCTCGCTCACCGAGCGCGGCACGCTCGACGCCGGCACCTCGACCGCGATCAAGAACGAGGTCGAGGGCCAGCGGAAGATCCTGCGCATCCACGTGCAGGACGGCCAGGTCGTCTCGAAGGGCCAGAAGCTCGCCGAGCTCGATGTCGCCGACCTCGCCGAGAAGATCAGCGCGCAGCGCACGCGGGTCTACTCTGCCGAGGCCGCGAAGATCGCGGCGGACAACGATCTCAAGAAGCAGGAGATCACCAATCGCGACGCGATCGCCAAGGCCAAGCTCGACCTCGAGCTCGCCGAAGGCGCGCTCGAGAAGTACCGCAAGGGCGACTACCGCAAGCAGCTGCAGACCTTCGAGGCCCAGCTCCGCCTCGCCGAGTCGGAGCGCTCTCGCCAAACGGACTGGCTCGAGTGGTCGAAGCGGCTCAACGAGAAGGGCTATCTCTCGAAGAACGAGCTCGACGCGGACGAGATCAAGCTCGACAAGGCGAAGGTCGACGTCGAGCTCGCCGCGCTCGACATCGAGATGCTGAACGAATTCGAGAAGGTCCAGGAGGAGAAGAAGCTCTTGGGCGACGTCGCCTCGAAGAAGAACGAGCTGGAGAAGGCCGAGCTCACGGCGACGGCCGAGATCGAGATCCGCGGCGCGAAGAAGAAGTCCGACGAGCAGTCGCTGAGCGAGGAGGCGGCGAAGCTCGCCAAGTACGAGATGCAGACGCAGCTCGGCGTGCTCACCGCCCCTGCCGACGGGCTGGTGATGTTCGGCATCGTCGAGCGCGGGCGCTGGGGCTCGAACGACGAGGCGATCCAGGAAGGCGCCAACGTCCGCGAGGGCCAGACGATCTTCATGATGCCGGACACCAGCGTCATGATGGCCCACACGAACATCCAGGAGGCGATGCACAACCTGGTCTACGACCGCGTGCAACGTCGGGCCCAAGTGCTCGAAGGTCGCCCCGTCGCGGGCAGCGGCCAGCTCCCGGCGAAGATCACCGTCGACTCGCTCGGCGGGCGCCTCTACCGCGGCGTCGTGGAGACGGTCTCCTCGACGCACGACAAGGGTGCCTCCTGGATCAACCCGAATCTCAAGCTCTTCCCGACGCGCGTGAAGATCACCGATCCGGTGGACGGGCTGCGCCCCGGCATGTCCTGCACGGTGGAGATCTTGGTCGAGGAGATCCCGAACGCGCTGCAGGTCCCGATCCAGGCCGTGCGCAACGTCGATGGCGAGAACGTGGTCTTCGTCGAGCAGGACGGCCAGCTCGCGCAGCGCAAGGTGAAGGTCGGCCGCGACAACGGGCTCTACGTCGAGATCACCGAGGGCCTGAACGATGGCGACGAGATCTTGGTCTCGCGCGCAGCTCTGGCGACCGGGAAGCCTCTGCAGAGCAAGAACAACGATACGCCGAGCGCGCCGAAGACCGAGGATGGCGCTCCGGTCGGTGAACCCAGCCCGCGGGGCGAAGTCGGCGTCGGAAGCGAGGCGCGCCCCGAAGGTGCGCCTGGCAGCGGCGCGGGCGAAGGGCGCCGAGGAGGCCGAAGCGAAGGCGGTCGCGCAGGCAGCGGCGAAGGCCGCCGCGGCGGTTTCGACCCGGCGCAGATGGATGCCCGCTTGAAGGCCGTCGCGACCCCCGAGGACTGGGCGGCTTATGAAGCCGCAAAGGCCTCTGAAGATCGCGAGGCGCGCATGACCATCATCCGCAAGTACCGCGAGCAGATGACGCCGACCTCGCCCGCAGCGGGCGGCGGAGGTCAGTGAGCGTGGCCGTCTCGGAGCTCGGCGACCGCACCGACAACGCCGCGTCGGCGGGCGGCAGCGCACCGCACGGCGAGGAGCGCCCGGTGATCCTGGAAGCCCGCGACATCCGCCGCTCTTACCGCATGGGCGATACCGTCGTGCATGCGTTGGACGGCGTCTCGTTCCAGGTTCGGCAAGGCGACTACTGGGCCATCATGGGCCAGTCGGGCTCGGGGAAGTCCACGCTGCTGAATCTCTTGGGCTGCCTCGACCGCCCCACCGAGGGCGCCTATCTCCTCGGCGGCGACGACGTCGCGCAGCTCGACGACGACGATCTCGCGGAGATCCGCGGGCAGCGCTTGGGGTTCATCTTCCAGAGCTTCAATCTGATCCTGCAGCTCACGGTCCTCGAGAACATCGAGGTGCCGCTCTTCTATCAAGGCATCCCCGCCCGTGAAGCCCGCGAGCGCGCGCAGCGCTACGCCGAGCTCGTCGGGCTCGGCGGCCGCACGCACCATCGACCGCTCGAGCTCTCGGGCGGTCAGCAGCAGCGCGTCGCGATCGCGCGCGCGCTGGTGAACGAGCCGCTGGTGATCCTCGCCGACGAGGCGACGGGGAACTTGGACTCCGCGACCGGCCGCGAGATCCTGGGCCTGCTCGATCAGCTCCATCTGCAGGGCCGCACGATCATCATGGTCACGCACGACCCGAATATCGCGAACCGCGCCGAATGGGTGCTGCGCTTGAAGGACGGCAAGATCGACCGCATCGAGCCGGGCGGCAAGCATCCCGAAGGCGTGCGCACGCCCGAACGGCATTAGATCCCCGAAGAGCCATCCAGAGCAGAAGCCGGACCTCGTGTTCACCACCTTCCTCCGCACCGTAGCCCTCGGCGTGCGCAGCCTCCTGCTGCACAAGCTGCGCTCCTTCCTCACGATGCTGGGCATCCTCTTCGGCGTGGCCTCGGTCGTCGCGATGCTCGCGATCGGCGAGGGCGCCAGCGAAGAGGCGCAGGCGAAGTTCCTGGAGCTCGGCTCGACGAACGTGATCGCGCGCAGCCGCAAGCCCAGCGCCGACAGCGACAGCAGCGCCGGCATGGCCGCGCGCAACGCCCGCGGCGTGATCTACGGCCTCACCTTCAAGGACCTGGACGTCATCCGCGGCACGATCTCCGGCGTCGAGCGCGTGGTCGGCGTGCGCTCGGTGCTGAAGCCCACGGCGCATGGCTCGCGGAACGTCGAGGCGCGCCTCAGCGGCACCACCGAGGACTTCCTCGATGTCGCGCGCGTCGAGATCGATCGCGGCCGCTTCCTCACCACCTCCGACAACCTGCGCCGCGCGAACGTCACCGTGATCGGCGAGGAGGTGCGGCGCCAGCTCTTCCCCTTCGAGGACCCGATCGCGAAGCACATCGCCATCGGCGGAGAGAGCTTCGAGGTCGTCGGCACGATGCGCTCGCGCGGCGGCGCCTCGGAGAAGAACTTCGAGGGCAGCGACGAGGACAAGGTCTGCTTCATCCCGCTCGCGACGATGGAGACGCGCTTCGGCTTCATCGACATGCAGCGGAGCGCCGGCAGCCGCAGCACCGAGCAGGTCGAGCTCCACGAGGTGCGCGTGCGCGCGCTGAGCTTGGATGCCGTGCCCGATGTCGCGCAGGCGGTGCGCGACGTGCTGAAGCGCCTGCACGAGAAGGACGACGTCGAGGTGATCGTGCCGCTCGAGCTCCTGCGCACCGTCGAGGAGCAGAAGCGCATCTGGAAGGCCGTGCTCGCGGCGATCGCCGGCATCTCGCTCTTGGTCGGCGGCATCGGGGTCATGAACGTGATGCTCGCCACCGTCACCGAGCGCACGCGCGAGATCGGGGTGCGGCGCGCGCTGGGCGCCAAGAAGCGCCACGTGATCTCGCAGTTCCTGGTCGAGACCCTGGGGCTGTCCACCGCCGGGGGCGCGATCGGGGTCTTCCTCGGCATCGCGATCCCCTTCGTGGTCGAGCACTACGCGGACATGAAGACCGTGGTGCGCTGGGACGCGGTGGGCTTGGCCTTCGGCATCTCGGCGCTCGTCGGCGTCGTCTTCGGCCTCTATCCGGCGATGCGCGCGGCCTCGATGGACCCGGTCGAAGCGCTGCGGCACGAATGAGCCCGGCGGGGTAGCGGCCTTAGTTCGCATTCGCCCTGCGTCGAAAGGCGCATCGACTTCCGGCGACTTCGGCCCGAACTTCATCCGCCGCCGTTCGCCGGACGAAGCAAGGACCGTGAGCACCTCCACCCCTACGCAGACCCCTTCCAGCCCTGCGGGCTCCGGCGCGCCGGGTCCGACCGCTCGTCCGTCGATCCCGAAGGACGCCGGCCGCGAGACCCTGGAGCTCGTCGAGGCCTCGCGCGAGACGGAGTGGCAGCACCCGTCCTTCGTGGCCGAGCTCTTCATGGGGCGCTTCCGGCCCGAGCTCCTCTTCCCCTATCCGGAGCCGAAGCCCGAGGACCGCGCGCAGTGCAGCGAGCTGCACGCGCAGCTCGCCGCGTACCTCCGCGCTCACGTCGACGCCGACGCGATCGACGAGCAGGGCGAGATGCCGCTCGAGGTCATCCGCGGCCTGCAGGAGGCGGGCTTCTTCTCCTTGAAGATCCCGCGCGAGTACGGCGGCCTCGGCGTCTCGCAGTCGACCTACGGACGCTTGATGGAGCTCGTGGGCTCGCACTGCGGCTCGACGGGCGTCTGGCTGAGCGCCCACCAGTCGATCGGCGTCCCCACGCCGCTGAAGCTCTTCGGGACCAAGGAGCAGAAGCAGCGCTTCCTGCCGCGCCTGGTGAAGCAGGACCTCTCCGGCTTCGCGCTCACCGAGCCCAACGTCGGGAGCGACCCCGGCGACATGCAGACGATCGCGGTCCCCGCTCCGGACGGCGACGGCTGGATCCTGAACGGCGAGAAGCTCTGGTGCACGAACGGCACCATCGCCGACGTGCTCGTCGTGATGGCGCGCACTCCTTCGGTCTTCGAAGGCGGACGCGAGAAGAAGCAGATCACCGCGTTCCTCGTCGAGACCTCCGCTCCCGGCGTCGAGGTCGAGCATCGCTGCCAGTTCGTGGGCCTGCGCGGTTTGGCGAACGGCCAGCTGCGCTTCCGCAACGTGCGCATCCCGAAGGAGAACGTGCTCTGGGGCGTCGGCAAGGGCTTGAAGCTGGCGCTCATCACGCTGAACACCGGTCGCCTCACGCTGCCCGCGACCTGCTCCGGCACGATCAAGCAAGCGCTGCGCATGGCGCGCGAGTGGGCCTCCTCGCGCAAGCAATGGGGTCTCGCGATCGGCCGCCACGAGGCGATCGGCGAGAAGATCGCCGCGATGGCGACCGACGCCTTCGCCGTCGACGCCGTGAGCTGGCTCGCCTCCGGGCTCGTCGATCGCGGCGGCACGGACATCCGCATCGAAGCGGCGATGGCGAAGCTCTTCGGCTCCGAGCGCGCGGTGCAAGCCGTCGACCACGCGATGCAGATCCGCGGCGGCCGCGGCTACGAGACCTACGCCTCGCAGCAGGCCCGCGGGCAGGAGCTCGCCGAGCCGCTGGAGCGCCTCTATCGCGACGTGCGCATCAACACGATCGTCGAGGGCAGCTCGGAGATCATGCGCCTCTTCCTCGCGCGCGAAGCGCTGGACGAGCGCTGTGCGCGTCGCGGGCACGCTCATCGACCCGCGCGCGAAGCTCGGCGCGAAGCTGAAGGCTCTGGTCCGCTCGGGCCTTTTCTACGCGCGTTGGTATCCCGCGCGCTGGTTCTCGTGGCGCCCGTGGAAGACCCACGCCGTGCTCGGCGGCGAGCTCTCGGTGCACCTGCGCTACGTCGAGCGCGCCTCGCAGCGCTTGGCGCGCGCGATCTTCCATCGCATGCTGCGCTTCGGCCCCGCGCTGGAGCGCCGCCAGATCGCCCTCGGCCGCGCGGTCGACATCGGCACCGAGCTCTTCGCGATGACGGCCTGCGTCTCCAAGGCGCGCAGCCTGGCCGGCGATGCCGAGCGCGGAGCGCGGGCGAAGGAGCTGGCCGATGCTTTCTGCCGCCGCGCGAAGCTGCGCGTCGAGGCGCTCTTCCGCGCCCTCGCGAGCAACGCCGACGATCAAGCGCGCAGCTTGGCCCCCGCGGTTCTGGAAGGGCGCCACGCGTGGCTCGAGGACGGCATCCTCGCTCCCGAGCGCGGCCCCTCTTCGCCTCGCGGCTGAGCGGCGGCGCACGGCGACTTGCCAGCGCGTGGCCCGCCGCCGTACAAGGTTGCGGATACCCTGTCATGAACTCGCCGCGTCCCCTCGTGCTCTCCTGCGCGCTGCTGCTCGTCCTTGGTTCCGCTTGCTCCGGACCGACCGTCGCGCCGCCGCTCGCGATCTTCCGCAGCGACACCGATCCCGAGCATTACCTGGGCTCGCCGCTCTCGGGCCCCCGCCCCGCGAGCGAAGCGAACCAGAGCTTCCGCCTCGAGGACGCGTGGTTGGTCGAGCTGCGCTGGAGACCGCTTCGAGCGATCCCGGAGATCCTGGGCATGCCGCTCGGCTCCGCGACGCGCGGGATCCTCGCTGGAGAGGGCGACGAGGAGCCTGTGACGGCTAAGCGCGTCAGCGATCTGCTGCGGCGGGCGCGCTTCGATCTTCGCTCCGATCTCGGAGCGCTCGAGGACGAGCTGATCCGCGGCGCCGGAGCGGCCCCGGATACCGAGCGGCTCGTCCGGGCCGCGCTCCTCCCGGGCACGACCGCGCTCTGCGGCATCGCCTGGGACGTCAGCGAGCATGCCGGCGAGCCGCGGAGCGAGCGCCTCCAGCTCGCGATCGGCCGCGCGAGCGAGAGCTCCAGCCCGCGCGCGAGCCTCGCCGTGCGCGCGCGGACGATCGAGAGCACCGAGATCGTGTTCCTCGATCGTGGCCCCGAGCTCGACGGCCCGGCCGCCGTGCTCTACCTCCCATCGCCGCTCGCGAGCGACGCGGGGAGCGGCATCGCGGTCAGCGTGCGCGTACACCCGGCGCCGGATCCGGCGAGCGCGCTGCGCGCGGATCATCACCGCGCCTTCGCCGATGCGCTCGCCGACTACGAGCGCGGGCGCAAGCGCCGCGAGTACTGGAGCCAGGAGCTGGTGCCGCCGACGAGCGTCGATGCGCATCGCGACGCGAGCGTCGCGCTGAGCTCGCACGGGATGACCGAGGCCGATGCATCGTTCCTGCTCGCGCGCTCGCTGGGCTGTCCTCTCGCCGTGGATCTGGTGCTCGCGCTCGACGAAGAGAGCCAGCAGCAGCTGCGCGCGGGCATGCGCCGCGAGCTGCAGAAGGCCCGAGAAGGCGCGGCGAGCGCGGAGTTCGCCTGGATCCTCGAGAGCACGGCCGTGCGCGCGGTGCTCGAGATCGGGCTCCGCGGTCCGTTGCCTCCGGCGGTGATGGCGGCCGCGGCGCGTCGGCTCGGCACGGTGTCCTTGAGCTTCGCCATGATCGAGGACCTGCTCGCGACCTGCCGCACGATGGCGCAGCTGGAGGCGTTCCTCCTCGAAGAGAATCGCGAGAGCCTCGAGGACGCATCTCTCGAGGCGCGTATCCTCGCGCTGCATTTCCTGAGTGAGCGAGGACGAGCGCCGCGCGGCTACGATCCACTCGCCGAAGCCGAGCAACGCCGCGAGCAGCTCGAGAAGGCGCGTGCGGAGGGCTGGCAATGAGCTCCCGCTTCCCCCGCTTCTGGCGGCGCCGCCCTGCCGCGGCCGAGGGCAGCGGCGCGCCCGCTGGCGCGCCAACCGCGGCGCCGCGTCGACGACGTTGGAAGCGCTGGCTGCTGCGCGGCGTCATCGCCTTGGCGCTGCTGCTCGTCCTGGTGCGCCTCGCGCTGCCGTGGGCCGTGCCCTACGCGCTCGAGCGCATCGCGGCCGGCTACGGCCTCGAGGCGCGCCTCGAGCGCCTCGAGCTCGCGCTGCTGCACGGCGAGGTCGGCCTCTCCGGCCTCGCGCTCCGCGACCCCGAGCTCGGCCGCGACGTGGCGAAGCTCGGTTTCGTCCGAGCTCGCATCGCCTGGCCCGATCTCCTCCTCGGCCGGCTGCGCCTCTATCGCGTCGATGTCGACGATCTCGCCGTCGAGCTCGAGCGCGACGCGGAAGGGCGCTGGTCGTGGCTCGAGCGCTTCGCGTCCGCGGAGGATGCGCCGCCGATCGACGAGCCCGAGAAGCCGGCAGCGGCCGCAGAGCCCGCGGCGGAAGCGGCGCAGCCCGAGCCCCCGCTGCGCCTCTCCGAGCTGCTGGCTCTCCCCGTGCGCATCGACGACGCGCGCCTGCATCGCGTGCGCATCCGCTGGCGCGACGCGCTCGGCGGCGAGCCGCTGGCCACGGAGCTGCGCCTCGCGCTGCGCGCGAGCCAGCTCGGAGTGGAGGGTGCAGCGACCTCGCTCGAGCTGCAGATCGCGGCCGAGCCGGGTGTGCGAGAACTGCGCCTCGCGCTGCGCGCGGCCGCGGAGAGCTCGGCGCTGCGAGCACAGGTGTCGTTCGAGCTGCGCGGAGCAGACGCGAAGCGCTTCGCGCGCTATCTGGCCCCTCTCGGGCTCGTTCCGCCGCAGGAGGAGCTCGCGCTCAGCTGGCGTGCCGAAGCGCTGCTGCACGACGACGAAGAGAGCTTCCTTCACGGCGTGGTGGAC
Source organism: Planctomycetota bacterium (assembly GCA_016719295.1). Lineage (GTDB taxonomy): Bacteria > Planctomycetota > UBA1135 > UBA1135 > JADKAF01 > JADKAF01. The sequence goes on along the minus strand of JADKAF010000001.1, from coordinate 497,731 downwards.
CTCCGCGAGCTCGCCTATCGCGAAGGCGGGCGACGCGTCGCACGGCTCGACGCGCTAAGCCTGCATTCGAACACCCTTCGCGAGAGCGAGCTCGACCTCGAGAGGATCGACCTCCGCGGCGTGGAGCTCGGCGTCGAGCGCGCGGCCGACGGGACGCTGCGCTTCGGCGGCTGGACGCTGGGCGCTCTCGCGGCGCCGGCCGGCGCGATCGAGCTCGCCGCGCGAGCGGAGGCCGCAGCGCCTCCGAGCGCCGTCGACCCGGCCCCGGCCGCGCCGACATCTGCGGAGCTGCGCGATCCGTTCGAGCTCTGGCCCGCGGAGCTACCGCGCCTCCAGGTGCGCGCGTTGCGCCTCGCCGATCTCTCGCTGCGAGCGAAGCTCCCCGAGCTCGCGCTCGATCACGCGCTCGCGCTCGAGCGCCTGGACATCGATCATCTCGATCTGGGCGCCGACGCGGCGCAAGCTCCGGCGAAGCTCGCCCTGCGCGCCGGCGCTCCGGGCCTGCTCGAGCATCTGCGCCTCGACGGCGAGCTCGCGTGCGGTACGCAGCTCGCGCATGCCGAGCTCGCGCTCGATCTCGAGAATCTCGACGTCGCGGCGCTCGACCGCATCCTCCGTGCCTCGGGCTTGGAGCAGCTCGGCCTCGAGGCGCATCGCGTGCGCGCGCAGCTCTCCGCCGCGCTCGATCTGCGCGAGGCGAGCGCGCCGAAGCTCGAGGCCGCGCTGCGCGCCGTGCGCATCGAGGATCGCGGCGGTGCCTCCTTGCTCGGCCTCGAGCTCGCCCGCGCGAGCGCCACGGTCGATCGCAGCGGCGGCCCCTTGGTCGCCGAGTCGGTCGAGCTGCGAGGCTTGAAGGGTCGCGCGATCCGCAGCGAGGACGGCGCGTTGCACCTCGCGGGCTTGCGCATCGCCGCCGGAGGCCACGCGCAGAGCGGTCCCTCGGACCCGTCGGCCCAAGCCGCGCTCGCAGCTGCAGGCGCGCCCGCGAAGGCGCTCGCGACCGACGAAGCGAGCCGACCGTCGGCGCCGACGCCGTCGCCCTCTGCGGCGCGGGCCGCCCCAGCGCGGCGATTCCTGCTGCGCGCGCTGGACGTGAGCGAGATCCAGCTCGCGGTCGTCGACGAGACCGGCGAGCTCGGCTCGCCGATCGAGCTCGGCGATCTGCGCATCGTGGCGCGCGAGCTGCACTTCCCCGCGCGAGGAGCCGAGATCGCTCCCGGCCAGCTGCGCATCGAGGCCGCGTTCCCCGGGCTGATCGAGGCGCTCGTGTTGGCGGGCGACGTGCAAGCCGACCCCGAGCTGCCGAGCTTCGAGCTCGAGCTCGACGCCCGCGGCGTCACGGCGCAGCGCGCGCAAGCGCTGCTCTCCCGCGTCGGCGTGCGCTCGGAGCTCGCCGACGGGCGACTCCGTGCACGCGTGCAAGGCGAGCTCGGCCTGAGACCCGACGGATTGAGCGCTCCGCTCGTGCGGATCGAGCGGCTGAGCTTCGCGGATCGCGAGCGCTCGCTCTTCGACCTCGCCGAGGCGCGCCTCGAGGGCCTCTCGCTCTCGCGCTCCGCCGACGGCGCGCCGCTCCTCGACATCGGCCGTGCGAGCTGGGGCGCGCTGCGCTCCGCCGTCGAGCTGCGCGAGAACGGCGAGATCGCGTTGCTCGGCTTCGCGCTCGCGCCGCTGGCGCCGAGCCCCGCAGCGACCGCCGAAGGCGCACCGGCAGCCGAAGCCGTGCCGGGCGCGGAAGCAGGCGTCGCCGTTCCCGCGACGGAACCCGCACCACCGAGCCCCGCGCCGAACGCCGCAGCGGCTCTCGCGCCGACGCTGCGCCTGGCCGAGCTCGAGCTCGGCGGCATCGCGCTCGAGCTGCGCGACGCACATGGCGAGCTATGGCCGCTCGAGCTTGGGCTCCGCGGGCGCGCGCTCGCCTTCGCTCCGGAAGCGACCCAGCGCGAGGCCGGATCGTTCGAGCTCGCGGCGCGCTGCGCGCAGACCCTGGAGGAGCTGAGCGTGCGCACGAAGCTGCACGCGTCCCCAGACCGACTCGAAGCGACGACCGAGCTCCGCTCGCGCGGCATCGATCTCCAGCGACTGGAGCCGTATCTGCGCCAACTCGGCGTCGTCGGCGAGCTACGCGCGGGCACGGCGCAGGCCGAGCTCGTGGCGCGCTTCGAACGCCGCGGCGAGACGCTTGCCGGCGGGCTCGCGCTGCGCGAGATCGCGCTGAGCGACGGCGAGCGCCAGTGGCTCGGCGTGAAGTCGATCGAAGGTCGAGATCTCGAGCTCGCGCCGACGCGCGTCACGCTGGGCACGTGGGAGATCGTCGAGCCGCGCGCCCGCGTCGAGCTGCGGAGAGATGGCAGCACGGCGCTGCTCGGCTTGGCTCTCGGTGCTCCGGAGCAGAGCGCGCCCAGCAGCGCGGCTCCGAGCGCGGCTCCCTCCGAGCTGGTCGCGCCGACGGCCGAGGTGCCGGCCCCACCGACCGCTGCGCCGTCGATGCCGACGCCCGTGGCGGCGCCGCTCGAGCTCGCGCTGCTGGGCTTCGCCCTGCGCGGCGCCGAGCTCGTGCTCGTCGATCAGCGCGGAGAAGAGTTCGTCGAGCTGCCGGTGCAGCTCGACGCGGAGCTCGGCGCGCTGACGATCGGGGCGCAACGAGGAAGTTCACCGCTCGCGATCGACCTGCGGAACCGCCCCGGCGAGAGCGCGCTGCAAGTCCGCGGCGAGGTCGGCGCGTCGCACGATGGCGCGGACTTCAAGCTCGGCATCGAAGGCCGAGCGATGGATCTGCGCCGCCTCGCGGCGTTCCTCCCACCGGAGCTCGAACCGCGTACGAGCAACGGCGAGCTGCGCGCGAAGCTTCGCGGCGAGCTCGCTCGCGATCCGGCGACGCAGCAGCTCTCGCTCGAGGTCGAGGCGCAGGATCTGCGTTGGGCCGAGGCCGGCGCCGAGCACCCGTGGCTCGGTCTCCAGAGCTTGGAAGCGCAGCTCGCGCGGACCGCGAGCGGCGATCTGGAGATCGATCGAGTGCGCTGCACCGGAGTCGAAGCGCTCGTGGAGCACGAGCGCGGGATCTACCGCGCGCTGGGCTTCCAGCTGGTACCGCCCGTCGCTCCGCCGGAGGTGGCCGAAGCCGCGCCGCTCGAAGCCGCTCCCGAGAGCGCGATCGCGCTCGCGAGCGACGCGCCAGCCCCCGAGAGCGAAGCCGTGCGCCTGCGCCCCGCGGCCGCGCGCTATCCGCGCGTGCGCGTGCGAGAGCTGCTGGTGGAAGTCGTCGCGCTGCGCTGGATCGATCGCGCCGCGGAGGATCAGGTCGGTCGCGGCGAGCTCGCGCTCTCCCTGCGCAATGCCGCGCCCATCGACTGCCTCGGCGCGAGCTACGCGGAGCGGCCGCCGATCGAGCTCCACCTCGATGGCCGTGCGGTCCCGGGCATCGCAAAGATCGGGCTCGAGCTCGAAGCGAACCCGTTCGCTCTGCGGCCCCACGCGCAGCTCGCGCTGAAGGTGCAAGGCATCGATGCGCCCGCGCTGCGCCAAGCGGCCCCGGTGCTGCTCGAGTCGCTGCGCGCCGAGAAGCTCGTCGGAGCTTCGCTCGAGGGAGCGCTCGAGACCGAGCTCTCGCTGACGCGGCGCAGCCCACTGGACTTCGACCTCGGCCGTCGCTTCGGCCTGCTGGTGGAGCTCAAGCGCTTCGCGCTGCGCGATGCCAGCGGCGCCGTGCTCGCCGGGGTCGAGGAGTGGCTCGTGGAGGCACCGCGTATCGACCTGAAGCGCGGCAACGTCGTGATCCGTCGCTGCGACCTCACGCGCCCCGAGGTCCACGTCGTGCGCACCGAGCGCGGCCTCGAGGCCGCGGGCTGGGTCGTGGAGACTCCGTCTGCGGAAGCGAGCGCAGCGCCTGCCACGAGCGCGCCGACGCATGCAGCTCCGCCCGCAGCGACGTCGCTCGCAGCCTCCAGCACGCCGCCCCCCTCGATGCCTGCCGCTGCGGAGCCGTCCTCGCCCGCGGCGCCGGGGCTCGTCGTGGAGCTCGACGACCTGCAGATCTTGGACGGCGTCGCGAGCCTGCGCGACGAGCGGGTCAGTCCCCCTCTCCTCGTGCCGCTGCACTCGATCGACCTCAGCGTGCAGAACCTGACCAGCGCTCCGACTCCGGACTCGCTGCCCGTGGGCTTGCAGTTCAGCGCCCTCGCGGGCGACGTGGAGGTGCCGAAGCGCGCCGCCGCGGGTCCGATCCCCGGCATCGGCTTCGTGACCGGGATGATCGGTGGCCTCGCGGAGTCCGTGACCGGCAGCGGCAAGATCGAGCGGGAGCCGCGCCCGCTCTTCCAAGAGCTGCGCGCCGAGGCGTTGCTCACGCCGACCTGGCCCCCGCGCGGACACCTCGAACTCGAGCTCGCCGGCTTCGAGCTCGCCGCGCTCACGGCGACGGCGAAGCAATCCGCGGTCGACCTCTCCGATGGCGTCCTCGACGCCAGCGTCCGGACCGTCGTCGATCCTCGCGGCAGCGCCCGTGGTAGGAACCTCTTCTACTTCACGCACCTCGACATCGACGAGCCCGCCAACGGCCCCATCCAGCGCTATCTGAAGCTCCCCGCGCCGCTCAATGTGATCGTGTTCGCCGTGACGGACGACACGGGCGCCGTGCGCATCCCCGTCGACTTCGATCAGAACTTGGGCTCCGAGATGACCCAGGGCGAGGTCCTCGGCATCGCCATCGACTCGCTCGCGCGCACGCTGCAGCACGCGCTCGAGCGCAGCGCGTTCCGCGTCGTGGGCTTCGTCACCGACTTCGGGGATTCCGTGCTCGGCGGTCTGCCGCTGATCGGCAGCGTCTGGGCGTGGCTCTTCTCGGATCAGGTGCCGGAGGAGGAGCTGAAGCCCATCGAGCTCCGCTTCGCGCCGGGCGATACGTATCTCAGCGAAGAGAGCCGCGCCGCGCTCACGGAGATGATCGCGCGCTTGCGTCGGCATCCCAAGATGGATGTCGTGATCGAGCACCTGTCGGGTCGCGAGGACGTCGCGCGCGCGCAGCTGCTCGGCTCGCCCTCTCGCGAAGACATGCTCGCGCTCGATGCCCGCCTCGCCAGCGAGATGGAGCTCACGTCGCGCGCGCGCGACGTGCTGCTCGCCCAGGCCGAGGCCGCGATCAAGGAAGGTCGCGCCACCGATGCCGCCGCCGCACGGCGCGAGCTGCGCTTGCGCGACGATCGCATCGGCGAGCTCCTCCAAGCGAAACGCGCGCTGGTCGAGGCTCTGGGCAAGAACCGCGGCGCGCAGATCGAGCGCCGCACCCGCACCGTACAGACGGAGTTCGGCCGCGCGCGCGGCGAGCTCGTGAAAGCGGCCCTGCTCGCGAGCGCGCGCGACCTCGAAGCGCGCGTGCGCGTGCCGCGCCCCCGGCCCAACGAGCCCGACTTCGACGGCGGCGGCCTCATCCTGCTCCGGCCTGCGCTGCGCCGGCGCTGAGCGCTCGCCTCGATCTCGAAGCGCGAGCCCGAGTTGCTCGCGGACGGACACCCCACCCGCTGCAGCGCCGTCAGGCGCTGCGCCAGCGGACACCGCGACAGCGCCGTCAGGCGCTGCGCCAAAAGACGCAGAAGGCGGTAACTTCGACTTCCGCTCAGCCTCTCAGCGCTGGCCGCTCGGGCTCCGCTCGTAGACCACCTGGCCCGCGACGATCGTCATCTGCGCGCGCGTCGCGAGCCAACCCGCCGCGAGCTCCTCGGCGAGCGCGGGATCGGGGTCGAAGACGCTGAGGTCCGCGTCGAAGCCGGCGGCGATGCGCCCGCGGCGATCCTCGGCGAACGCCGCCCAGGCGGCTCCCGCGCTGAAGGCGTCGAGCGCCTCGGCCTCGCCGAGGCGCTGCTCCGCGAACCACCCGCCGCGCGGAGTGCCATCGGCATGCGTGCGCGTCAGAGCGGCGAAGATGCCTAGGCGCGGATCGCATTCCTCCACGGGGAAGTCGCTGCCGAACGCGAGCGGCACACCGAGCGCGAGCATCGTGCGCCAGGCATAGGCGCCTCTCGCGCGCTCCGCTCCGAGCCGCTCCACGGCCCAGTCCATGTCGGAGGTGCAGTGCGTGGGCTGCATCGAGGCGATCCAACCGCTCGCAGCGAAGCGCGCGAAGTCCTCCGGAGCGACCACCTGCGCGTGCTCCATGCGGAAACGACGAGCACGGACGTCCTCGAGATCGAGCTCGAGCTGCCGGCACGCGCGGTCGAAGGCTTGGAGCGCATTGCGATTACCCCGATCGCCGATCGCGTGCGTGCAGACCTGGAAGCCCTGCTGCAGACACTCGAGGTAGACCGCGAGCAGCTCGTCCTCGCTCATCGTCTCGAGCCCGCGCTCGCCCGGCTCGTCGCTGTAGTCCGCAAGCAGCGCCGCGCCTCGCGAGCCGAGAGCGCCGTCCGCGTAGAGCTTGACCGCGCGCAGCTCGAGCAGGCCGCTCGGATGCGCGCTGGGGGTCGCTCGCCGCGGCCGCCCGCCCCACATCCCGTAGATGCGGATCTTCCAGCGCTGCTCGGCGATCAGCGCCTCCAGCACCTCGGCCGTCTCGGGCTCGATGCCGGCGTCGTGCATGCCGGTCAGGCCGACCGCGAGCAGGCGCTCCTGGGCCGCGAGCAAGCGCTCGCCGCGCGGCCGAGCGCTCCCGCTCAGCTTGACGCTGACCTGCCGCATCGCGCGATCGACGAAGACCCCCGTGGGCCGGCCGGAGGCGTCGCGCATCACGCGGCCGCCCGGCGGATCTTCGCTGCGCTCGGGGATGCGCGCGAGGGCCATCGCGCGCGCGTTCGCGAGCGCCGCATGCCCATCGATGCGCACGAGCCAGACCGGATGATCCGGGGTCGCGCGCGAGAGCTCTCCATGCTCGGGGAAGGCCTTCGCCGCCCAGTCGTTCTGATCCCAGCCGCGACCGACGATCCAGGTCCCCGCCGGCGCCGTACGCGCGCGAGCGACCACGCGCTCGATCACCTCGGAGTAGCTCGACGTGCCGACGAGGTTCACCTCCTCCAGCAGGTCGCCGAGCCCGAGCAGGTGCCCGTGCGCATCGACGAGCCCGGGCGTCACCAGCGCACGCCCGAGCTCGAGCGTGCGCTTGGCGCTCCATGCGCGCGCACCCAGGCTGGGCCCCGCCGCGCAGATCTTGCCGGCGCTCCACGCGACGAAGGCGCCGCCCTCGTCGCTCGCCACTCCGTGCACGCGTCGCGCGCGCAGCAGCACATCGCAGGCGGCCGAGGTCTCCGGAGCTTGCGCCGCGGCGTGCGCGCAGAGCGCGAGAATGCAGACAAGGGCGTGGCGCAGCGACATGGCTTCGAGCTCCGTGCGCACCGCACGACCACGCGGTGCGAAGCGCACTCTAGCGCCGCCCGGCGCTCAGTCGAGCACGTGGGCGCAGTCGACCTCGCGCCCATCGAGCAGGATCTTCCGCTCGACCGGCGTCCGTCGCGAGATCGACTTGCCCGGGAAGATGAGCGAGTCCTTGATCGCGATCGGATGCTCCACGCGCACTCCGTCCATCAACACGGAGTTCTCCACCGTGGTGCCGGGCGCCAGCTCGACGTCGCTGCCGATCCAGTTCGGCAGTCCGTGGCGGCGCAGGTAGTGCAGGTTCACGACGAGCAGATCCTCCGGATAGGAGATGTTGAGATCGTCGCGGATCACCTCGGCAGCGCGCACCTGGAAGCCGTCGTCGATGTAGGTCTGGATCGCGTCGGTGATCTCGTACTCGTCGCGCATCGCGGTGCGCGGCGTGCGGCGCACGGCGTCGAAGAACGAGACGTCGAAGAGATAGAGCCCACAGCCCTTGAGGTCCGTGCGCGGATGCCGCGGCTTCTCGATGACGCGGCGGATGACGCCGTCGCCACCGAGGAGCACGACGAAGTTTCGCTTGATCGCCTCGATGTCGGGCTCGCGCTTCACGGCGAGCACCGCGTCGGTCTTCTCCGCGCGGAACATCTCGACCATCGAGCCCAGGTTCTCGGTGTCGAAGAAGATGTCGCCGAGGAAGAGGAAGAACGGGCGATCCACGAAGGGCTCGAGCCGCGAGACCGCGTGCGCGATGCCGAGCGTGTGCTCCTGCTCGACATAGCGCAGCCGCACGCCGAGCTCCGAGCCGTCGCCGAGCGCGCGCACGACCTTGTAGCCGAGGTGGCCGATCACCACGACGATGTCGCGGATGCCGAGCTCGCGCATGGCCTCCACCTGGTAGTGGAGCAAGGGACGGCCGGCGATCGGGAGGATGGGCTTCGGGTAGTCCTCGGAGAAGGGGCGCATGCGCGTCCCCTTGCCGGCAGCGAGGATGACGCCCATCAGCTCGCTCTGCGATTTCGAAGTCATGCGGGCTCGGAACGGGAAAGGTCTCGGAGGTGCGGGATGTCCGCCCCGCCTTCCTTCGGTCGATCCCCTACGCCCGCCGCACTCGGGAAGCAAGCGCGGAGGGCCGGCGGCCCCTCGACCGAGGGGCCGCCGGCCCTCCGCCAGCCAGCACGCGTTCCGCGCGGGAACTCAGGGAAGGAGCGTGAAGCGCTCACGCACGGGCGGCTGCGCCGTCAGGCGCTGAGCCAGTAGCCAGCGGAGAGGCGCGCTCGTCCATGGTGGCCCATGCTCGCCGTTCCCTGATTCTCCGTTGAGCGGCGCTCCGTTCAGCGGCTCTCAGTTCACCGGCACGCCGAAGGCCACCGTCAGGCGCGTGGAGGCGTAGCTCGCGGCGAGCAGGTCGAGGGCGCGGTCGCCGTTGAGATCCAGCACCGCGGCGAACGAGACGTCGCGCACGCTGAGGAAGTCGAGGTCTGCGTCGCGCACGAAGTTGCCGATGCTGTCGTTCAGCAGCCAGCGCCCCGCGCCGGTCTTCGGGATCGTGAGGAGGTCCTCGTCCCCATCGCGATCGAGGTCCAGCAGGTCGATGAAGTTGGTGCCCTCGCCGACGAAGAGATCGCTGCGCGCGAAGGTGAACCCACCCTGATTGCGCAGTCGCGTCAGGTTCTCGCTGCCGGGGCAAGAGACGAAGAGATCGATCTTGCTGTCGCCGTCCGCATCGGTGGAGGCGAGGAAGGTCGGCCCCGTATTGGTCGCGCTGCGCGCGCGGAACGAGAGTCCGCCGAGCCCGTCGTTCGCTAGGAAGGTGACGGTGTCGTCGCCCGAGTCGCTGACCGCGACGTCGCGATCGCCATCGAGATCGAAGTCGGCGAGCAGCACGGCCGCGGGACGGGAGCCGACCGAGATCGGCGCGCGCTCGAGGAAGGTGCCGCTGCCGTCGTTCTCGAAGACGAGGACGCTGTTGCTCCCCTGCGAGGCCACCACGAGGTCCAGGTCGCGGTCGCCGTCGAGGTCGCCCGCGGCGACGCCGAGCAGGAAGAAGCCCTGCGTCTGCTGCGTGGTGATACGCGTGAAGGGCAGCGCGCCGTCGTTGAAGGCGATCGCCAGCGAGCGGCCTTCCGCGTCGGTCACCGCCAGATCCGAGTCACCGTCGCCGTCCGCATCGAACGCGAGCACGAAGGTCGGACGGAGCGGCTGGGGCACGAGCAGGTCGCCGACGTGCACGAGCTCACCCTCGGCGCTGACCTCGAAGAACCCGATCTCACCTTCCTCGTAGAGCGCCGCGGCGACCTCGGGTCGATCGGAGCCGACGAGATCGGTCACGGCGAAGTAGAAGGGGAACGGTCCCGCGGGGTAGGTACGCGGCGCGACCGGATCGCCCGAGTCGTCGCGCTCGATGATCGAGATCGCGGCCTCTTCGAAGTTCGCGGTCACGAGCTCGACCGCGCCGTCCCCGTCGAGATCGCCCGACTGGATGCGACGCACGCGGAAGCCGACGCCGACGCCGAAGGCCTCGCCGTATTCGAGGCCGTCGGCGAGCAAGATGTCTACGGACGACGTAGTGAAGCTCGCGGCGAGCAGGTCGAGCTGCGTGTCGCCGTTCCAGTCGACGAGGATGAGATCCGTCACCGGGCTGTCGGACAGCAGATCGCGGCGCGAGGCGAAGCTGCCGTCGCCCTGGTTGTCCCAGATGACGATCGAGGTGCTGGTGAAGTGGCCGGCCAGGAGATCGAGGTCGCCGTCGGCGTCGCGGTCCTGCAGCGTCGCCGTGAGCGGTCCGCTCGCCACCGGGATCGCGCCGGTCGGCACGAAGACCGCGCTGCCCGTGTTCAAGAAGCTCAGCATGCGATCGCCCGAGAAGTCGGAGGCGACCATGTCGGTGTCGCCGTCTCCATCGATGTCGCCGACATCGATGGCCGAGAGGCGCGCGTCGGAGAAGGGTCCGAGCGGGATCTCTTGGGGGGCTGCGAAGCTGCGGGCGCCGAGACCGCGCACGAAGAAGAGACGGCTGTTCACGATCTCGACGCAGGCGAGGTCGAGCACCCCGTCCCCGTCGCCATCGAGCGTGTGCGCCTGCACGGCTCCGCCGGGTCCGCCGCCGAGGTCGACCACCCCGGAAGGCGTCGTCGCGAAGATCCCGGTGCCGTCGCCGAACCAGACGCGCAGCACGCCGTCGCCGCGGCAGGAGGCGACGATGTCGACGAAGTCGTCTCCGTCGAGGTCGAAGGTCTCCACGTCATACGGCAGCACGCAGCCGGTCAGCACCTGTGCCGAGCTCAAGACCCCAGCGTCATTGCGGAAGATCTCGACGCCTTCGGAGGTGGGCACCCCGCGCAGGTCGATGTTCGCGGTCACGGCGTCGAGATCGCCGTCCCCGTCGAGGTCGGCGAGGCTCACGTCCGAGGCGCCGGTTCCCTGGATGGGAACATCCGTGCGCGAGCGGAACTGCACCGCGGAGCCGTTGGAGAAGCCGCGATTGGAGCCACCGCCCCCGCCGCACGACGCGGAGAGGAGGCAGGCACCAGCGAGGAGGAAGAGGGCCGGGGGCGGGAGACGCAGCATCGAGGGATCCGAAGCTCGAGAGGGCGGACCGGGGGGAGAGCGGCAGGACTGCGCTCCAAGCGTACCCCGTAGCGCGCGGCTTGCCCAACGTCGAGCCCACTCGCGGGCGATCGCACGCGCGTCGCTCGCGCTGGGAGCCGCCGGAGCTCAGGGCAGGTAGAGCTCGACCTTGCGCCGGTACTCCGCGGCGCTGTGCAGGATGGCCTGGCGCTCCTTCTCCCCGAGCTCCCGGACGATCCGCCCTGGGATGCCTACGACCAGCGAGCGCGGCGGCACGACCAGGTTCTCCTTCACGACCGCCCCCGCCGCCACGATGGAGCCCGCGCCGATCCGCGAGCCGCCGAGGAGGATCGCTCCCATGGCGATCAGGCATTCATCCTCGACGAGCGCCCCGTGCAGGATCGCGCGGTGCCCGATGGTCACGCGCGCGCCGATCCGGTTCGGCACGAGGGGGTCGGCATGGATCATGCTCAGATCCTGCACGTTCGTGTCGGCGCCGATCGAGAGCGGGGCGTCGTCGCCGCGCAGGACGCAGCCGAACCAGATATTCGCGCCCTCGCCGAGCTCGATCTCGCCCGTGAGCGTCGCGTTGTCGGCCGCGAAGGCGGCGCCGATGCGGGCGAAGCGCCCGCGCTGAGGGTGGAGCATGGAGTCGAGAGTTCGCCGCGATGCGACGCTCAGGAGCCCGAGCTCTCGAAGAGCACGGGCAGGAACAGCGTGGAGAGATTCAGCGCCGCGTGCAGAGCGATCGGCGCCGCGAGTCGCCCGCTTCGATCGTAGAGCCAGCCGAGCAGGAGCGCGAAGCCGAAGAGCGGCAGGTAGACCTCCTGGCCGTGCCCCATCACGACGAAGAGCAGGGCCGTGAGGGCGATGCCGCGGAGCGAGCCGAGCGCGCGCACGCACACCGGCTGCACGAAGCCGCGCCAGGCGATCTCCTCCGCGACGGGCGCGAAGACCCCCGCGACCGCATGCACGAAGAGGCTCGCGAGAGGATCGTCGAGCGAGCGCACGCGCTCCAGCGTCTCCTGCCGCGGCAGCCCTTCGCCGCGCAGCGCGAGCCAGACCTCCGACCAGAGCCCGAAGAGCCCTTGCACGAGCGGGACGGCGGCGACGAAGGCGAGGAGCCCGAGCGCGAGCGCCCGCCCATCGCCGCCGCGCGCGAAGCCGAGCCGCGGGAGCGCGGACCGCGCGCCACCGCGCCGCGCGCAGGCGCAGATGAAGATCAGCGCGATCGACTGAGCTCCGACCTGGATCGCGCTCGCCGTGGCCACCGGCAAGCGCCGCTCCGGGAGGTCCGGATGCTGCAGCGCGAGCGCGAAGCTCTGCAGCCCGATCAGCGCGCCGAAGAAGAGGCAGGCTCCGATCAGGAGATCGCGCAGCCCCCACGGCACGTCGCTGCACGCTCGCCACGGCGTCAGCCGATCCGCCGCGACGCGCAATCCCGCGAGCAGGACCGCGGCGAGCAAGAGCGCCGCGAGCGGCGAGCTGAGCAACGCGTGAAGCATGCGCGACTTCTTCTAAGCGCGCGAGCCGCTGGACGTGCTGCTCGGCGAGACGCCGTCGAGCGGGCTCGACGCGCTCGCGTGCAAGCGCTTCGGGATGCGCCCTGCCACGAACGCCTGACGCCCGGCCTCGCAGGCGAGGCGCATCGCGCGAGCCATCAGCACGGGCTGGCGCGCGCCGGCGATCGCGCTGTTGAGCAGCACGCCGGAGGCGCCGAGCTCCATCGCGAACGCCACGTCCGACGCGGTGCCGAGCCCGGCATCGACGATCACGGGCACCTGCACCGACTCGAGGATGATGCGCAGGTTGTTCGGGTTCAGGATCCCCTGGCCCGAGCCGATCGGCGAGCCCGCGGGCATGACCGAGGTCGCACCCGCTTGCTCCAAGCGCTTCGCGAGGATCGGATCGTCGGAAGCGTAGACCAGGACGCAGAAGCCCTGCGCCACGAGCTCCTTCGTCGCGACCAGCGTCTCGACCGGATCGGGGAGCAGCGTCCGCGGATCGCCGAGCACCTCGAGCTTCACGAGCTCGGTGCCGAGGATCTCGCGCGCGAGCACGCTCGTGCGAATCGCCTCCACTGCCGAGTAGCAGCCCGCGGTGTTCGGCAGGATCGTGTAGCCGCCGCGACGCAGGCGCTCGAGCAAGCTGCCGCCGGGCGGCGGCGGCGCGTGGAGATCGATGCGCCGCAGCGCCACGGTCACGCACTCGCTGCCGGAGGCGGCGAGCGCTTGATCGCTCTCCTCGAGCGACGCGTACTTGCCCGTGCCGACGAGCAGGCGCGAGCGGAAGCGAAAGCGCCCGAGGACCAAATCCTCGTCGCGCCAATCCTCGCCGAGGGTGCCGCGCGGTGCTTGCGCCGCGCCGGTCGCGCTCGAGTTCTCTGGGCTGTGCTGCATGAGTAGTGGGTGTCCGCGCGCGTGGCTCGGGAGCTAGCCGCCGCCGACGAAGGTCACGATCTCGAGACGATCTCCCGGCTGCAGCGCTCGCTCCGCGAAACGCGCGCGGGGCACGAGGGCGCCGTTCACCTCGATCGCGACGCTGCCGCGATCCAGCGCGAGCACGCGCAGGAGCTGCTCGAGCGTGGTTTCGGGAGCGACCTCGCGCTCCTCGCCGTTCACGATGATCTTCAAGCCGCGGCTCCGGGATCGACCGCGCCGGGGAGCCCGCGCGGCGGTGCCAGGTTGAGCGAAGCGCGCCGCGGATTCCAGGGCGCGCCCGCGCGCAGAGGGCCGCGGCTCACGGAGCCTCGAGCACGAGGCACTTCAGATACCGCGACTCGGGCAAGGTGAGCAGCACCGGATGATCGTCCGCCTGCCCGCGGATCTCGCGCAGCAGGACGCGGCGATCCGCGTCGGCCGCGGCCTCGCGCACGACCTCTTCGAAATCGGCCGGTGACAGGTTGTAGGAGCACGAGCAGGTCCAGAGCACGCCGCCGGGGTTCAGCAGCCGCAGCGCTTGCCCGTTGATCTCGCGATAGCCGCGCCACGCCGCTTGCACTTCCTGGCGGCTCTTCGCGAACGCCGGCGGATCGAGCGCGATCGCATCGAAGCGCGCCCCCGCCTCGCGCAGGGCTCGCAGCTCGTGGAACGCGTTGGCCGCCTTGCGCTCGATGCCGCTGCGCTCGCCGAAGCCGTTGCGCGCGAGGTTCTGCTGCACCCGCTCCAGCGCCGGCACGGAGCTGTCGAGGAAGATCACCTGCTCGGCGCCGCCCGCCAGCGCCTGCAGCCCGAAGAGGCCGTCGTGGCAGAACGCGTCGAGGACCGTGCGAGCACCGCGTGCGCGCACCTGCGCACCGAAGGCCAAGTGGTTCTGGCGTTGATCGAGGAACGCGCCGGTCTTCTGGCCGGCGAGCACGTCGACGGCGCAGCGCACCTCGCCTTCGCGCACCTCGATCGGTCCGCTGACGCTGCCGCGCAGCACGCCGGAGCGCAGCTCCAGGCCTTCGAGCTTGCGCACTTGTACCTCGTCGCGCTCGACGACGGCGCTGCAGCCCAGCTCCTGCACCAGGAGATCCGCGAGCATGGGGATCAACGGCTCGAGCGCGGCGTTCGTCACCTGCAGCGCCGCGACCGTGTCGTAGCGATCGATGATCAGGCCCGGCACGCCGTCGGCCTCGCTGGCGACGAGGCGCAGCTGAGAGCTCTCGCGCGCGAGCCCGGCGCGGCGCGCAGCCGCCTCGAGCACGCGCGTGCGGATCAGCGCGGCGAGGTCGAACGCATCGTGCGGGCCCTTGCCTCTCAGCAGCCAGCGCAGCGCGATGCGGCTCTGCGGCGAATAGAGCGCGACGCCATGCACCGCACCGCCTTCGCGCTCGACGACGACGGCGCCGGCCGCGATGCCGCCGCGCTCCTCGATGTCGTCGCGGTAGATCCAAGGATGAGCGGAGCGCAGGCGGAGCTTCGCGCTCGGACGCAGACGTACGACGGGCAAGGACAAGGGCAAGGACCTTCGATGCTCGGGAGGGAGAGGCGGAAGTGCGGCGGAGACGCTCAGCGCGAGCGCGGGCCGTAGAGCGCCTCGAAGCGCGGATCGCCGTGCAGTCCGCGCAGATCGGGATCGCCCCAAGCCCAGCTCGCTTGCTGCTGTTTCGAGGCCGCCGAGAGATGGTTCTCGCGCAGGTCGACCTCGAGCCAGACCAGAGCTTCCTCGGCCGCGCCGAGCAGCGCGAGCGTGCAGCCGCGGTTGTAGGCCATGGCGGGCTGGGGCGGGACGCGCGCGAGGATCGCCCGCGCTTCCTCGGCGCGGCCCGCGCGTGCGTGATAGCACGCGGCCAGTACCCAGTTGAAGTCGGAAGGGTCCAGCTCGAGCGCGCGCCGGATGTGCGCCATGCCTTGCGCGGGGTCGCCGCGCAGGACGTTCTCGTTCACCGCGCGCGACACCCACAGGGCGGCGAGATCGGCGCGCAGCCAATCGCCTCCACCGGGACCGTCGGTGCGCTCCAGCGTCCGCTGCAGATCCTCGAGGCGCGCGAGCCCGCGAGCGAGAGCGAGCTCCACCGCGTCGGAGTCGCGCCGCGCCATGTGACAGCTCGCGAGGCCCTGCACGGCTTGTGCCTCGAGGCGCGCCGCCCACGGCCAATCGCGCGTCGCGGCGCCGTAGCCCTCGATCGCCGAGGCATAGACGCGCTGCGCGGCGTCGGGCGAGCCGCAGGAGTCGAGGAGGAGCTGTGCCCAGACCAGGCGGAAGCGGCTCGGATTGCGGCGGCGGTAGCGAACGAAGGTGTCGAGGTCGAGGACCTCGGGCTCCTCCGCGTATCCGCGCGGAGACGCGAGCTCGCGCGCGGCCCAGGCGCCCTGGGCCTCGAAATGCGCGGCGAAACGCTCGAGCGCCGCCGGCAGCTCCCCGGTTCTCCCGCGGCGCGCGAGCGCGTAGAGCAGCTCGTAGAGCCCGGTCTCGCCCTCGAAGACGAGATCGACGTTCTCGCCGAAGTTCGGCAGGCGCTCCTGGGACCGGAAGGAGAAGCCTTCGATGGCCACCGAGAGCGCGTAGCCCTCGAGCAAGCGCTCCAGAGCGGTGCGCATCTCCTCCGCGGGATCCACGGCCACGCCGGGATCGAGGCAGGCGACCAGCGCGGCGAAGAAGCGCGCGCGCGCTTCCTCGCGCACGAGCTCGCGCTGCACGAGATCGAAGTGATGGACCGGGCGGCGGCGCTCGAGCCCGCGGCGCGCGATCTCCTCTTCCCACAGCTCGGGGTCGAAGAAGAAGGACTCTTCTTCTTCGCCCTCGGCGCGGATCACGCCCTCGACGGCCCAGCCTCCCCAGCGATCGGCGGGCGAGCGCAGCAGCGCGACACCGACCTCGGAGGCAACGGCGTGGAAGTGACGCGCGGCGAGCTCGTGCTGCTCGCGCAGCAGGGCACCGAGGCCGAGAGCGAGCCCGCCTTGGAGGCGCGCTTCACGCCCCTCGGTGAAACGCGCGTCCGGCCAGCGCGAACGCCAGAGCTCGACCGCGGACTCGGCGCCTTGCGGATGCCGCCCGGCGGGATCGAACGCGCGCAGCACGGCGAGTCGCTGCAGCGGTAGAGCGCGCTGAGGAACGCACTCGACCAGCCTCGCGAGCGCCTGCTCCAAGGGCTCCCACTGGAGCGCGGCGCGCAGCTCGAAGTCGAGCGAGCGCACCGCGAACTCGCCTCCGGCCCGCAGCTCGGCGTCGGCGGCGCCGAGCTCCGCGGCGATGGTGTCGACGAGCTCGTCCAGGCGGCCGGTGCTCTGCGCGTGGAGCGCGGCCCCTCCCAGCGCATAGGCGAGCTCCAGGCGGGCGGCCCGATCGGAGGGAGCGACGCGGCGGCGGAGCTCCAGCAGCAGCGGACGTGCAGAGCGCAGGCTGGACAGCGCGCGGAGGAGGTCTACCCGCGCGTGACGCACGGCCCCCCGATAAGCGCGGGCGAGCGCCTCGGCCGCGGCCGGGCGATCGATCGCGGCGAGGGCCTGCCGCGCCGAGCGGCGCACGTCGGGCTCCAGATCCTCCACGAGCTCTAGCAGCCAGGCCTCGCGCTCGACGCCGCTGCCGAAGAGCTCCCTCGCCCCGAGCGCGTCGGCGACGGCGCGGCGGACCTCCGCGGCTGAGTCCGCGCGCCGCTCCCCCACGGCGGCGAGGAGCTCGAGCGCGGGCCCGCGTGCGAAGAGCTCGACGCGCAGGCGCCGGGCCCAGGGCTCCGCGGGCCAAGCGGCGGCGAACGCCGCCCGTAGCCCTTCGGCTCCGGCGCGCTCCAGGGTGGCGAAGGCCTCGGCGCGGACGCGGGGCTCGTTGCTCGGAGGCGCTCGACCGCCGCGCCGAGCCCGCCGGGAGCGCCGCGGCCAGCCTCTTGCGCGCCTGCGCCGGGCGGCACGAGAGCGCCGAAGCCGAGCGCACTCGCGAACGCGAGAGCCACGAGCCTGACCGCTCGGCCGCGGAGGCTCAAGCCGAGCGCGGGCGCGCGCTCGCGAAAGTACTCGCGCGCCGAAGCGCGGCCGCAGGGACGAAAGGAGCTCATCGGAGACGGGGTGATCCCAGCCCGCGCGCGACCTGCGCCACGGCGGCCTCTAGCCCCTTCTAGCACGGCTCCCCGCCTTTCGTCGCAGAGTCCGCCGGAGAAAGAGCTTAGGAGGACGCGACGGGGCCGCCGAGCTTGACGCCCCTGCCGCGGCGCGCCTAGACTCCCCGCCCCTCATTCTCCGAGCGGAGCCTCGCGCACGGCGGGTGCTGGACCAAGGGTCCGGCGCGCGCACGCGGGGCACGCGAGGGAACGGCGTCGCGAACGAGCACCGCTCGCTCGCGGGCGCGAAGCGAAGAAGGGCCGTCGATGTCGAGCGCGCGAGTCGCGGTCGGCAACGAGCGGACCCTTCTTTGACTTTCGCCCGCGGTGAGTTTGCCTGCTTGCCATGCCTCGGATCCTTCCTCAGGCCTGCGGAGTTCGCTGCTCGAGTGCAGCTCGCGAGCGGCGAACGCGAGCCAGGCGAGAGCAGACCAGACGACAGCAGGCCAGACGGAAGCAGGCCAAACGAACGTAGGCAAGGCGAATCATGGCCAACGAACTCCTGCGACTCATCGACGCGATCCACCGCGAGAAGGGCATCGACCGCGATCTGCTCTTCGATGCGCTGGAGTCCGCCATGACCACGGCGGCGCGGAAGCACCTGCACCTCGAGGACGACTTCGACATCAAGATCGACCGCAAGACCGGCGAGATGGAGCTGAAGCGCGGCGACGAGGAGTACGAGGTCGCGCCGGAGATCATGGGCCGCATCGCCGCTCAGACCGCGAAGCAGATCTTCCACCAGAAGGTCCGCGAGGCCGAGCAGGACAACGTCCTGCATCAGTACTCGCAGCAGCGCGGCGAGATCGTGATGGGTCGCGTCTCCAAGTTCGAGGGCGACACGATCGTCGTGGATCTGAACAACCGCGTGGAGGGCATCATCCCCCGCGACCAGCGCATCCGCGGCGAGAACTACAAGCCCGGCGACGCGATCCGCTGCCTCATCTACGACGTCAAGAAGGTCGGGCAGCGCGTCCGCATCATCCTCTCGCGCTCGAACCCCGACCTCGTGGCGCGGCTCTTCGAGATCGAGGTCCCCGAGATCGACGAGGGGATCATCCACATCCGCTCGGTCGTTCGCGAGCCCGGCTATCGCACGAAGATCGCGGTCTCGTCCACCGATGCGAAGATCGACTGCGTCGGGGCCTGCGTCGGCATCCGCGGCTCGCGCATCAAGTCGATCATCGACGAGCTGAACGGCGAGAGGATCGACATCATCCGCTGGAGCGACTCGCTCGAGATGCTGGTCAAGAACGCCCTGAAGCCCGCGGAGATCGATCTCGACGACATCTACCCCGATCCGGACACGCGGCGCGTCACCGTGATCGTGGACGAGGACCAGCAATCGCTGGCGATCGGCCGCCGCGGGCAGAACGTCCGCTTGGCCTCGGCGCTGTGCCGCTGGGAGATCGACATCAAGACGCGCGCGGAGATCGAAGCCGAGATCGCCGGCGGCGGCGAAGGCGCTGCGCCCGCCGCGACGGAGGGCGCTTCGCCCGAGGAAGATTCGCTCGAGGATGCTTCGCTCCAGGAAGACAACGAGGCCGAAGCCGAGCCCGCCTACGCGGGCTCCGGCGCCGAGCCCGAGAACGCAGAACACGGGGATGGCGGCGCCCACAGCTCCGCGCCCCCTTCGAGTATGCTGCCGCACGGCGAAGGCGAGGGAGCCACGGCTCCCGGAGCCGAGCCGGCGAGCTGAGCTCGAGCCGATGGCGCTAGGCCGGGCTCACGAGAGCACGGACTGGCTTTGCTGGGCCTCGCTCGAGAGAGCAACGCCTGGCTCCGCAGACCTTCATCTCATCAACACGCAACGCGATCGACTCGAACGGGAAGGCCCGGATCGAGCCAAGCCGCGGGAACACGAGCGCGCTGAGCGAACGCCTGACTTCGCCCCCGCGGAACAACACCTGGAGTCGCGACCTTGAAGAAACGGGTTTACGAGCTCGCCCGCGAGTACGGCATGAAGGGAGCGGACCTGGTCCAGAAGCTGAAGGACCTGGGCTACGGCAAGTTCAAGACGCATATGGCGGTCTTGGATGACGCCGATCTCCTGCAGGTCGAGGCGTTGCTCGAGGTGAACGGCTTCCGGCGCGAAGGCGAAGCCGCCGCCGCCGTCGAGAGCCTACCGATCACCAGCTCCGGCTTCGTGCTGAAGAAGAAAACACTGCCGCCGCCCGGCAAGCCCGAGGCCGCAGCGCCCCGCGTGACCACGCCGGCGTTCGAGACCCCCGCCGCTCCTGCCGCGCATGCCGCGCGCTACGCGGAGGAGGCCCAGGTCCAGGAGGAGAGCGAGGAGCTCGAGGCCTACGAAGCCGAGCGCCCGAACGAGACCAACGCCGAAGAAGCGCCCTACCGCTCGGGCCGCCTCAGCGCGGCGCACGATGTGCGCTCGAACGACGAGCCCGCGATGGAGAGCGAGACGGAGCTCTACGAAGCATCGGCCGACGAGCTCGTCGCCGAGCCGCTCACGATCGAGGTCGAACCGCTCTCCGAGCTGGAATCCGCCGCGGAGCTCGAGGCACCGAGCGCGCAGAGCGAGGGAGAAGCGGAGGAGCGCGGTGGAGACGCGCCTTCGATCGCCACCCCGCGCGGCCCCGCGCCGCGTGTCGGCCCCGACCCTCGCGGCCAGTTCCTGGCACCGCGCCCCTCGACGCCCAAGCGCCAGGCGAAGATCCTGGGCCGCATCGACCTCAACGCCGCGCCGAAGCCCTCGGCGCCGCAGCCGGGCAGTCCGAACTACCTGAGCGAGCCGCGCCCCACCATGGGCCGCGACCGCAAGAGCATGTTCGTTCGTGGCGCGGGTGGCGTGCGCGACGCGATGTCGTCGCAACAGCTCCGCGAGCGCGAGCGCTCGCGCGTCCAGAAACGCTCGCGTCCGATGACCGGCAAGCCCATCCGTCGCGGCCCGGGCGGAAGAGCGGGGTCGGGCGATTCCTCGCGCCCGGACAAGGCGTTCTGCGAGGTCCCGATCAACATCAAGAACCTCTCCAACGCCATCGGCGTGAAGCAGAGCGACTTGATCATGATGCTGCTGCGGCAGTTCGGGAAGATGGCCACGCCGAACACCACGCTCGACGAAGAGACCGCGATCCTCGTCGCCGGTGAGTTCGGAGTGGATCTCGAGGTGAAGCGGGAGATCGAGGCCGAGGAGGCGTTGCTCTCCGAGCTGCGCGCGACGAGCGACGAGGATGGCGAGATGGTCAAGCGACCGCCCGTCATCGCGTTTCTCGGACACGTCGACCACGGCAAGACCTCGCTCCTCGACGCGATCCGTCGCTCGAACGTCACGGCGGGAGAAGCCGGCGGCATCACGCAGCACATCGGCGCTTACCAGGTCACGACGCCGAACGGTCACCTGCTCACGATCCTGGACACGCCCGGCCACGAGGCGTTCACCGCCATGCGCGCGCGCGGCGCGAACACGACCGACATCGTCGTGCTCGTCGTCGCGGCCGACGACGGCGTGATGCCGCAGACCGAGGAAGCGATCCAGCACGCCCGCGCGGCCAAGGTCCCCATCGTGGTCGCGATGAACAAGATCGACCGGCCCGAGGCGAACCCGCAGCGCGTGCTGCAGCAGCTCGCCAGCCTCGGCCTGCAGCCCGAGGAATGGGGCGGCGAGGTCCAAGTCGTGCCGACCTCGGCGACGAAGGGCCAAGGCATCGCCGAGCTCCTCGAGGCCGTCGACCTGAAGTGCAACTTCGATCTCGAGCTCGTCGCGAGCCCCGACGCGATGGCCACGGGCACCGTGCTCGAGGCGAAGATCTCGGAAGGGCGCGGGATCGTGGCGCACCTGCTCGTGCAGAACGGCACGTTGCGCCGTGGCGAGGTGATCCTCGCGGGCGAGGGCTACGGCCGCGTCCGCGCGATCTACAACGACCGCGGCGAGGAGCTCCAAGAAGCGCTGCCCTCGACGCCCGTCGAGGTCATCGGCCTCTCCGCGCTCCCCTCGGCGAGCGACACCTTCTACGTCGTCGACGATCTCTCGAAGGCGCGCGACGTCGCGGGCGAGCGCGCCCAACGCGGGCGCGAGATGCAGCTCGCGGAGCGCTCGACGCCGCGCCGCACCCTGAGCGACCTCCTCGCGCAGCAGAGCTCGGGGAAGGAGCAGCAGAAGGAGCTTCGCATCGTGCTCCGCGCGGACGTGCAAGGCTCCCTCGAAGCGCTGCGCAAGTCCTTGCTCGAGCTCTCGACGGAGATGATCCGCATCGATCTCCTGCAAGCGGGCGTAGGCGCGATCACCGAGTCCGACGTGAACCTGGCCGCCGCCTCCGACGCGGTGATCCTGGGCTTCCACGTCTCGACCGACGACAAGGCGCGTCAAGCGAGCGAGAAGCTCGGCATCGAGATCCGCAGCTACCACATCATCTACGAGCTGCTCGACGACGTGCGCGCGGCGATGGAAGACCGCCTCTCCCCCATCCTGCGCGAGCAGATCGTGGGCAAGGCGGAGATCCGGCAGATCTTCACCTTCTCGAAGATCGGCAAGATCGCCGGCTGCATGGTCACGAGCGGGATCATCAAGCGCTCGGTGCCGCTGCGGCTCTACCGCGACGGTGTCGTGATCTACACCGGCAAGATGTCCACGCTGCGCCGCGTCAAGGACGACGTCCGCGATGTCCGCGAGGGCTTCGAGTGCGGTGTCACCATCGAGAACTACGACGACATCCGCGTCGGCGACGTGATCGAGTGCTACGAGATCTCGCAAGAGCGCCGCAAGCTCTGAGAGCCCGCGCACTCACCGGCCTCGGCGCACCGCGCGTCGAGGCCGGTCCGCTCCTGCGCCTCCGCCCCACCTCGTACCACGACGCGCCATGGCCGCCTCGGTTGGAGTGCTGCAGATCGAGCTCTTGATCCCCGGGAGCTCCTCGCTGAAGGACAAGCGCTCGGTCCTCCGGTCGATGAAGGACCGGATGCGGCGCAACTTCAACGTCGCAGTGGCCGAGGTCGACAACCACGACCACTGGCAGATCGCGACGATCGGAATCGTGACCGTCTCGGCCGAGGCGCCCTTCTGCGAAGCGCAGCTGCGGAAGGTCCTCGAGTTCGCCGAGACCTACCGCGACGCCGAGGTCAGCGACTACCAGCTCGAAGTGCTCTGACCTCACGCCGCCTCTCCTGCACCGCATGGCCGACTCCATCCGCATTCAGCGCCTCTCCTCCATCCTGCGCCGCCGCATCGCGGAAGTGCTGGAGCACGAGCTCTCCGACCCGCGCGCGCGCCTCGTGACGATCACGCGCGTCAAGCTGGCGAAAGACCTCGCCACGTGCATCGCCTTCTACAGCGCGATGGGTACGCCCGGGCAGCTCTCGGCCGTCGCGCGCATGCTCGAGCACGCCGCGGGCTACGTGCAGCGCGAAGCCGCGCGCGTGCTGAAGACCCGCACGACGCCGCGCCTCTCGTTCCAGTTCGATCCGTCGATCATCGGCGCCATCGAGATGACGCAGAAGATCGACGCGGCCCTGCGCGAAGACCGGGTGCGCCGCGGCTTGCCGGAAGAGGAACCCGCCCCCGCCGAGGGCGCTGAGGAGCTCAGCGCCGGCACGCTCGAGGACGTCGAAGAGGAGCTCGAAGAAGCGGAGCTCGAAGAGGACGACGAGGCCCTCGAGGACGAGGACGAAGCAGACCTCGACGACACGGACGAAGACGACGAAGAGGACGAAGAGGACGACGACCTCGACGAGGACGAGGACGAGGACGAGGACGAGGACGAGGACGAGAGTTCCTCCGACGAGCGATGAGCGAGCCCGTGCGCGAGCTGGTGGTGGTGCTGGTCGAGCCCCATCACCCGGGCAATCTCGGCGCCGTGGCTCGCGCGATGGCGAACATGGGCGCGGAGCGTCTGCGCCTCGTGAATGCCTGCGCGATCGACGACGAGTCGCGCGCCTTGGCCTGGGGCGCGCTCCATCTCCTCGAGCGCGCGGAGCGCTACGCCGACTTCGAGAGCGCGATCGAGGACTGCACCACCGTGGTCGGCTTCTCTGCACGCGATGGGCGCTTCCGCTTGCCACCTCTCCTCGTCAGCGATGCCGCTGCCGAGCTCCGCGCGCGCAGCGGCAGGATCGCACTGGTCTTCGGACGCGAGGACTCCGGGCTGCGCTTCGAGGAGATCGAGCGCTGCCACCGCCTCGTGCGCATCCCGACCACCGGCCCCCACAGCTCGCTCAACCTGTCGCAAGCTGTGCTGATCGGCCTCTACGAGATCGAGGCGCGCGGCACGAGCGCGGCGGACCTCATCCCGGCGGAAGGCGCGCGCCATCGGCCGCGAGTGTTCTCGAACGAGACGCTCGGCGGAACGGAGGAGCTCATCGACTCGGGCTCTCTCGAGCGCTTGATCGACGATTGGGAAGCCGCGCTGCGTACGCTCGGCTACGACAGCTTCGGTCCCCCGCAGCTCATCGATCGCACGATGCGCCGGCTGCGGCGCCTCTTCTTCCGCGCCGGGCTGGAGCGCGACGATGCCGACATGCTCTTCGGCTTCGCGCGCCGCATCACCGGCGGCTATCGCCGCCCTGGCTCGAAGGGGCGGCGACGAAGGGCTCCAAGCCTGAGCCTCGCGGCGCGCGATCGCGCGCCTGGACTTCGAACATCCCTCTCGCTACCCTCCCCATCGCTTCGAACCGGAGACCCGGCCCCGTGACTTCGCTCGCCCTCTCGCCTCTGCTGAACGAGGAGAAGCTCGCCCTCGTCGTCAACGCCCCCAACAACTCGGCGGTGAAACCCTATCTGCAGAAGCTCGTGCGCGAAGGCACGAAGCGCGCCGGCAATCCCGTGCAGCAGATCCAAGCGCGCAAGAGCTTCCTGCTGCACCGCTACCAGGGCGACGCGCAGGCACGCCAGATGGAGCTCTCGCAGCTCCTCTACGGCTACTTGTCGAGCGAGGACGAAGGCTTGGTCGACACCTTCGCGAGCTACGCGAAGGAGAAGCGCGGCAAGGATGGCGAGATCTTCTTCACGCCTGCCGAGATGAAGACCGCGATCGCCGCGCTGAAGGAGCGCTGCACTCCCGAGTTCTTGTTCCTGCACACCTACGCGTTCGCGCTGCTGCAGGACGAGCCCCTCTTCCTCGAGCTGCTGCTCGAGCTCGGCGGCGCGCATACCGCGTGGGTGGCCGAGGTGAAGCCGCGCTAATCGCGAGCGACGCCGCTCGTCGACCGATCGACCGCGCGCGCGGCAAGACCGAGCGCGCGAGACGACGGGGGCAGCAACGCCGAGCTTCGCGCGACTCCGCGCCAAGCTCCGACGATCAGAGGCGGCTCAGCAGGCGTGGCACTCGTCGCGGCAGAGCGAGGGGAAGCGGGCTCCATCATCCATGGCGGGCGCGCGGGCTTCTCGAAAGGGCCTGCGGGCTTCAGGAAGGGGTCTTCAGCACTGCGGCTGCCCCTTTCCGGAACCGCGACTGGCCCGTCCGAAACCGCGACGGCCATAGCTTCCGCGGCGACCCCCGCGGCTCTCATCCGGCGGAGCGTACTGCCGAGCTAGGATTCGAACCTAGAACCCCCTGATCCAGAGTCAGGTGCACTACCAATTGTGCTACTCGGCAAAGGAGGGCGAGATTCTAGCGGCGACCGAGCGCATCTCAAGCCCGAAGTCGCTGGCACTCGCCTGCGCCATCTCGCTCCTGCTCCTCGCCTGCGCCCCGCCGAGCCCGCGGCCGGACGAGATCCTGCGTCCCTGCGCCGAGCGCGGAGAGGCGCCGGCGATTCCCCCGCTGGTCGACGCGAGGTCGCCTGCCGGGATCGAGGGGTTGCTCCGCGGTGCGCGGCTCGAGCGCCCAGCGGTCGACGCCGATGCGGCAACGCTCGTCGCGCACCTCGCGCCGCGGCGCTGGGAGGAGCTCGCCCCGGAGGCTCAGGAAGCGTGGCTCGAGCGCGCGGAGCGCCTCGCCGCTCCCGAGGGCGCGGCGGTAGCGCTGCGCTTCCACTTCCTGCGCGAGCAAGGGCGCTGGCGCCTCGATCTGCGCGCCGCTCAGCCGACGCGATGAAGCGCGCGACCGAAGACCATCTGGCGGCGACGGCGAGCTGAGTTACCCTGCGCTCCTTCCCTGTGCCGAACTCCCCTTCCTCATCGCCGCTCTCGAGCTTCCGACTCTTCGAGGAGATCGGCAGCGGGAGCACGGGCACGGTGCATCGCGGCGTCCTGCTCGAGGACCGCTGGGGCGCCCCGGCGGGCACTTCGATCGCGGTGAAGTTCCTGCACCAGCGCCTGACCGGCGATCCCGCCGCGCGCGCGCGTTTCCTCGACGAGGCCCGCGCGGGACTCGCCATCTCCGGAGCCTCGCAGCGCCACCTCGTGCGCATGCTGGCGGTCTGCGAGGAGCCCCTGCTCGGACAGGATCTGCTGTTCCTCGTGATGGAGCACGTCCCCGGCCCGACGCTGCGCGCCTGGCTCGAGCGAGAGGAAGCCGGCAACGAGCCGCTCGTGCGCGACATCGGCGCCCAGCTCGCCGAGGCGCTGGGCAATCTCCACGCCGCGGGTGTCGTGCACCTGGACGTGAAGCCGGAGAACGTGATCCTCTCTGCCGGACCGCGCGCGGTGCTGATGGACCTCGGTTACGCGCGCGAGCTCGGCTCGGCCGGCACGCGCGGCGCGCGCACCTTCGCGGGCTCGCCAACCTATGCAGCCCCGGAGCTCTTGCGCGGCGTCTTCCCTACGCCGGCTTGCGATCTCTACTCGCTGGGAGTCCTGCTCTTCGAGCTCGCGACGCGCGGCCTGCCGTTCCGCGCGACGGAGCCGGACGCGCTGCTCGAGGAGAAGCTGCAAGGGCACACCCAGCGCGCTTCGCAACGGGCGCCGTCGCTCTCGCCCTTCCTCGACGAGGTGCTGGAGAGCCTGCTCGCACCCGATCCTCGCAAGCGCTTCCCGAGCGCGCACGAGCTCGCGCGGGTGCTTCGCGCGGGTGAGCGTTCGCCTTGGTGGGCCCAGCGCGAGAGGACCGCGCGCGCGGTGCGAGCGAAGCACGACGATCCGCTGCCTCTCTTCGGGCGCGAGGCCGAGCTCAGCGGACTCCTCGAGGCCGCGCACGACGCACTGCGGGGCAAGCGACGGTTCGCGCTGGTGCTCGGCGAGACGCACATGGGCGGACAACGCCTGCTGGTGGAGCTCGAGCATCGCCTGGCGGCGACCGAGCCCGCGCCGCAGGTGCTCGAAGGGCGCTGTCCACCGCCCGACGAAGCCGTGCCCTACGCAGGCCTGCTCTCCGCGCTGGAGCGATTCCTCGGCCTCGCTCGCGGCGTGCGGCCGACGCAAGCGGATCTCGCGCGCCTCGCGGCGTTCTCGACGCCCAGCGTCGCACGCGTGCTCGGCTCCGCGCTCGTAGGAGCGGAGACCACTGCCGAGAGCAGCGAGGGCACGCTCACGCTGCCCCGGGCGTTCTGCGCGCTGCTCCGCGGCCTGGCGCAGCATCGCCCGCTCGTGCTGCAGCTCGAGGACTTCCACCACGTAGGCTCTTCGACGCTGCGCACCCTCGAGCTGCTCCTGGAGGAGCAGGACGGGCTGCCGATCCTCGTGCTCGCGCTGGCTCGACCTTCGAAGATCGTGGAGAACCGCGCGCTGCAGCATCTCCTGGAGCGCCTTCGTCCGCGCGGCCAGCTCCTGCAGCTCGAGCTCGGGCCGCTCGACAAGGGAGCGCTCGCACGCGCGCTGAGCCGCATCCTCCCCGCCGACCTCGACGCCGAGCCGTTCGTCGACGCGCTGCTGGAGCGCACCGGCGGCATGCCGGCCTACGTCGCCGAGGTGCTGAAGGCGCTGGAGCGCGAAGGGGTGCTGCAGTGGAGCGACGGCCACCTCGTGCCGCAGCGCGACATCGCCGCGATCCCGCTCCCCGAGCGCTTGATCGCCGGCGCGCGTCGCCGCCGCGAGGAGCTCCCTGAGGAGCTGCGCCAAGAGCTCGATCGAGCCGCCGTCGCCGGCGTGCGCTTCGAGGTCGAGCTCCTCGCCGAAGCGTTCGGCGAGGAGCCGCTGGCCCACGCCCAGCGCCTCGGGCGCCTCGAGATCGGCCGCGACATCCTCGTGCCGCAAGGCGCTGCGTATCGCTTCGCGAGCCAAGGAGTGCACGAGGTGCTCTACGAGTCGATCGATCCCGCGCAGCGCCGCGCGATCCACTCGGCGCTGGCCGACGCGCTCACGCGACGCGCACAGCGCAGCGACCCGGGCACACGCGGCATCCTCGAGATCGCGCACCACGCGGGCGCGGCGGGCGAGCATCGACGCGCTCTCGAATGGCTGCACGCGATGCTGCGCCGACCGCGGCGAGGCTTGAGCCCGGAGCTCGCGGCGACGCTCTGCCAGACGGCCTTGCGCCATCTCGAGGCGCTCGGAGCGAGCGTGGAAGGGGCGGCGGAGAGGCGGCTCGAATGGCTGCTGCACCTCGCCGAGGCCGCGGGTCGCGCGGGGAAGCGCAGCATCGAGCGCGGCGCCGCCGAGAAGGCCTTTCGCGAGGCGCGCCGGCTGGGACGCAGCTCGGACCAGGCGCGCGCACTCTACATGCTCGGCCGACACTCGCATCGCACGAGCAACAACGAGCTCGCGATCGAGTACCTCGAGCGCGCCCTCGAGATCGCGCCTGCCGCGGAGAAGGAGATCCGCCTGCGTATCCGGATCGGCATGGGCGTCGCCTGGGGCTACATCGGGATGCATCGGGAGGCACGGCATCACCTCGACGCCGCAGACGCCGAGATCGCCGACGCGCCGCGCGCCGCGCATCTCTCCCTGCGCGTCGCGCAGGCGCGCAATCGCCTCGACATCCATCGACCGGGCGAAGCGCTGGACCTCCTCGAGTCCGCGCTACCCGAGCTCCGCCGGAGCGAGGACACGCTGCTGTACACGCGCGCGCTCTTCCAGCAAGCGCGCGCGCTCGACGACATCGGGAGCTACGACGCGGCGCTGGAGGTGATCCTGCATGCGCTCGAGCTTGAGCGCGAGCATGGCGA
Source organism: Planctomycetota bacterium (assembly GCA_016719295.1). Lineage (GTDB taxonomy): Bacteria > Planctomycetota > UBA1135 > UBA1135 > JADKAF01 > JADKAF01. The sequence continues at coordinate 469,413 of JADKAF010000001.1, read as the reverse complement.
TCGCCGACTGCGCGCGACCTTGCGGAGCCTCGAGGAGCTCGCGCGCAGCATCGGCGATCGCTACACCCGCGTGCATTGCTGGATCCACCTCACGCACGCGCATCTCTCGCGGCGCAATCCGCAGCCCGATCCCCGACGCGCCCTCGCGACCGCGAAACGCGCCGTGCGCCTCGCCGACGACCTCGACAACCCGCGCCATCAAGCCGCGGCGCTCTCCGCGCAAGCGCGCGTGCTGCTGCGCCTCGATCGGCTGGGACCCGCGCGCGAGCTGTCGCAACGCGCGCTCGAGCTCCACCGTCGAACGCGCCAGGACGCCCGCCGACGCATCGCCGTGCTCTACACGCACTGGGCCATCGTCGAGCGCTTGGGCGAGCCCGACGCCGATCGCTGGATCGAGCGGGCCCTGCAGCTCGCCGCCGGTCTCGCGAAGCGCCTGGAACCGCCGGAGCGCCGAGCGCGCTTCATCCGCGAGGAGCGTCTCGTGCGCAAGATCCTGCGCGCCTGCCGCGAGCGCGGCCGCAGCCTACCTCCGATCCTCGCCGAAGCGAGCGCCTGAGCATGGGCCATCGTCGTCGTCGCTCCTCTCGAGCCACCTCCTGGGTCACCGGCCTCGCGCTGCTCGCGGCTCTGGGCCTCGGCTGGAGTCTGCTCTCGGGCTCGCGCGCCGAGACCGCGCGCCGCCGCTGCGGCGAGCTGATCCGCGCGATCGACGAGGAGCGCTGGAGCGCCGTCCTCGAGCGCTTGGATCCCGATCTGGAGGCGAAGAGCTTCGGAGGCTCCTGGCCGCGCGGTGCGCGGGGCATTCTGCGCCGCTTGACGCGCGACGAGGCGGAGCTGCGCGCGCTTCTCGATCCCCTGGATCTGCGCCTGCGTCTGCGCTCCGCTCGCGCGCAGGAGAGCGACGATGGCACGGTCTCCGTGGGTGCGGTGATCCAAGTGCGCTCGATCGGCGGCGACAGCGGCATGGTGCCCTCGCCGGCAGCGGAGGCCATCCGCCGCCAGCGCCCGGAGTTCCAGGTGACGACGCGCTGGCGCGAGCGCGAGGGTGAGTTCCGCCTCTTCGCCGTCGATCTCGCGTCGTTCGATCTCGTCGGCGAGCTCGCTCAGTAACGCGCGCGATCACCGGCGACCGCGGGTCGCAAGCGCAGCGTGCCCGAGCGCGCGCCGACGCCGAGCCCGAGATCGAGCGGAGACGGCGCGCCGAAGAATCCGAGCCCCTGCCCCCGCACCTCGAGCAGCCCCGTCGCCAGATCGAGATCCAAGCGCAGCGCGCGTTCGCGCTCGATCACCTCGAAGAAGTAGCGCCTCGGCCCGCCGACGAGAGCTCCCGCCGGCACGTGTACGCCCCAGCCCTCGACGAGCAGCTCGAGGGGGTCCGAGGTGGGATCGAAGAGATCGCGCTCCAAGCGCTGCGCGCAGGAGAGCGTGCCCCGGCGGCGATCGACATCGCAGCGCACGATCTGCCAAGGCAGGCCTTCCGTCACCTCGCCCTCGCTCCAGCGCGCGACCTCGCCGCGAGCATCGACGCGCGGGAGCAGCGCGCCCGCGAGCACGAGCTCACCGAGCTCGAGCTCGAGCTCGATGCGCCCGAGCTCGCCGAGGTCGGCGCCATCGAAGGCGCGCCAATCCAGTGCGAGCTGCACTCGGGAAGAGCCCCGCGGCGCGGGGCGCAGCTCGAGCCGGCGCGTCTCGTCCTCGAAGAAGAGCGCGTTCGCGCGCGAGCGCCAGGCGCTCGCTTCGATGGCGATCTCGAGCTCGTTCACGGCCAGCGCGAGGCCGGTGCTCCGCGGGTCGATGCCCGACTCGGCGAGGTCGAAGTCGAGCTCGAGGCGCAAGCGGTTCGCCTCGTCCGCTCCTTCGCGCGCGCGCACGTCGAGCGACCGCGCCTGGAGGAAGCTCGGCTCGGGAATACGCTCGTCCAGGAGCTCGAGGCGCAGCTCGGCGCAGCGCTGGACGGCACGACCGCCGGCGATCCCGCGAGCCTTCACGCGAACATGCTGGCGGCCGCTGCCGGACCAGCCCCCGAACCAGGCCGAGTGGATCCCATCGCCCGCGAGCGCGTCGCCGTCGAGCGCGCTGCCGCCATCGCGCAGCTCGAAGCGAGCGAGCGCGAGGCCTTCGGAATCGAGCAGCTCCGCTTCGAGCGGCTGCTGCAGAAGATCGTCGAAGCCCTGCGCGAGCGCGCGCAGTCGGTGCAGGGCGGGCGGGCTCACGGAAGCCGGTCCGTCGATCCAGGCGAGGCCGGCGCGTGTCGCGCTCTGCACCAAGACCTCGGAGCGTACGCGGCGCAGGCCGATCCAGCTCGCGCCCCCGCGCAGACGCAGCCGCCACTCGCCCGCGGCGGGCGCGCCGATGCGGAAGAGCCGCAGCGCGCCCTCCTGAACGAACTGCACTCCGGGGATCTGCGAGGTGGAGCGCAGCACGACGCGATTCGGCCCGACGAGCTCGAGCTCGAAGGCATCGGCGCGCGTCGGCGTCGCGGCGGCGAAGATCACCGCGCTCGCGCCCTGCTCGACGAGCGCCCGATGCTCGTGCGTCTCACCCGCCGACAAGCGCGCATCGAACGAAGCGAGCAAATCCACCGGAGCGAGCCGCGGCGTGCTATGCGCCAGCGCGCGCGTCCTCGCACCTTCGCTTTCCTCTTCGTCGCTTCGCCCGCCGCTCCGGCTCGCGAGCTCGGCGAGCAGCGCGAGATCGGCTCCCGCGTCGAGGGGGAACGCGAAGACGCGCACTCCCCGCGCGACGAGCTCCGGCAGCACGGCATCGCGCGCGCCGCGCGCGGATCCCGCATCCCCACCATCGGTGAGGAGCACGATCGACTCCGTGCCCCGCGGCGGCCCGGCCGAGCGCAGCGCGGCGAGAGCCGCGTCGAGCCCGTCACCGAGCTGCGAGGCGCCAGAGGCTTCCAGGGCTCCCGCCGCGTCGATGCAGGCGCGCCGATCCGCCTCGGTGGCGAGCGCTCGCATCGAGAGATCGACGCGCGCTCCGGAAGCGAAGCTGGCGATCCCGACGCGCTGCGTCGCCGGCAAGCTCGCGACCAGCGCGGCCACCGCGTCGCGTTGCAGCATCAAGCTCGAAGCGCCGCCCGCGTGCGCGCGCGCCATCGACGCCGATCGATCGAGGACGAAGAAGGTCCGCTCTTCCTCTGCGGCGCACAGCACGGGTGCCGCGCCGAGAACCGCGAGCAGGAGCAGCGCGCGGGCCGCGCTGCAGCATCGTTCGACACGCCCGTCGCGTTTCCCGCTCATTCGTCTCCTCCTACGATTTCGGTCAGACATTGCTGCGCCCACGTTCGCCGCGGCGACGCCGCATCCGCCGCGAGGCGACGCGTTCGCTCGAGCAGCAAGCTGCGCGCCTCGCCGCCGCTCCGCTCGTCCTCCGAGAGGATGTCCTCGAAGTGGAAGAGCGCGGTCTCGCGCACGTCTTCGGCCGCATCCGTGAGAGCGCTCCAGAGCACGCGCGCGGTGATCGCGCTGCGCTGCGGAGCGAGCGCTTCGGCGATCGCGTCGCGCACGTCCGCAGCCGCATCGCTCGCGAACCAAGTCTCCAGCAGCGCGCCGATGGCGAGCAGATCCTGAGCGTCGGACGCGCTCGCAACGGGCCGGTCGATCTGCTGCGCCAGCGCCTCGATCGCCATCACGCGGTCGTGCACCATCTCGCCCGCGCTCGCATCGCCGCGGCTCGCGGCCTCGTATTCTGCCGCAGCCTCCCGGAACACCTGCCGCAGGGCGACGCCCTCGGGCTCGCGTGACGCGGGCGCGCTCCGGAGCGCCGCATCGATCGGCTGGGCCGGAGCGCTCGCCGCGGTCTCCCGCGCCGTGAGGGCCGACTCGAGCTCGCGCTCGAGCGAGCTCTCACCGCTCCAGACCCACAGAGCGCCAGCGACCACCGTCATCAGCGCCAGCGCACCACCGATCCAAGCCACCCGCTCATCCATTGCGAACCTTGGCTCCGCCGCCGCGCACTCCGCGCCGTCGCGCCATGGTAGCGCTCCAGCCGCTCGCGGTCCCTCCCCCATGCGCCTCGTGCGACCGAACTCTCGCCTTCTCCCGCCGAGGCTCCGCTCCAGGGTTGACCTCGGCCGGAGCAGTCCGTACCCTCTTCGCCTCCTCGCCGGGCGGAAGCCCGCGAGAAAGCCCCTCTAGCTCAGTTGGCAGAGCAGAGGATTCTTAATCCTCGGGTCCTAGGTTCGAGCCCTAGGGGGGGCACTCGAAAACGGCCGGAGCTGCGGAAGACGCGGCTCCGGCCGTTCGCGTTGATGGCGGCCCGTCGCGCTGCGTCTCCGTGCCCTTCGAGATACATGCCGCTCCGTCGGAGCTGGTGCGCACGCGCGACGACGCGCTGGAGAGGGCAGCCTCGGCGAGAAGGAGTCGCGGCTTCAGCGCTCGCGGCGCTCGCTCGCGCCGGCCTTCGGCTCGTCAGTGGGCCTCGGCGGAGCGAGGAGCTTCTGCAGCACGCGCTGCGCGTCGGAAGCGGGGATCGCGAGGGTCGAGGTGCGGCCCGCGCGCGCGATGTTGATCGCGATGCAGCGTCCCGAGCTATCGAGCACGGGGCCGCCGCATTGCCATGGTGCGAGGACGGTGTCGTGCTGCAGAGCGCGTGGGAAACCCGCGCGTCGAACGCTGCGCTCGCCCTCCAAGCTCTCGGGTTGGCCCGTCTCGCGCGCGCCCAGCACGACCGCGAGATCGAGCGTCTCGGTGGCGCGCTGCAGGCGCAGCTTGATCCGCGTCCCGGGCGCCTTGCGCGAGATGGTGCGCTGGAACTCCGTGCCGCTCGCGACCTCGGCGTCGTCGATCGCGCGAAGCACGTCATCGACCCGCAGGCCGTGACGCGCCGCTGCGCTCTCGGGAACGACCTGGGTCACGCGCACACCTCCGTCGCTGTCCTCGAAGCTGACGCCGAGGAAGCCGCTCTCGGCGGGGATACGACGCGGGTTCACGCTCGTGACCCCGACGCCCAGGGGATGGGTGCGGCCACAGACGGAGACGAGGATCTGCCCTGGCGCGAACTCCTCCTCGAGGTGGAGCGTCAGCGGCGCCAAGGCGCGCGCCTCGATCCGCAGCAGCGCGAGGTCGTGCTCCTCGTCGACACCGACGAGCTGCACGCGATGCTCCGTGCCGTCGTAGGCTCGCAAGCTGATCTCCGCGGGGAGAACGCTGGCCTTGGTGAGCACGTGCCCTTCCGCGTCGACCAGGGTCGCGAACGCGACGGTGCGCGCTTCGGACTCGCGCACTTCGAGCACGGCGCGGCGCGCGTCGCGCACGAGAGGCCGCAAGGCGCGCTGCAAGGTCTGCCCATCCTTCAAGAACGCGCTGACGCGCGCGAGGCTGCGGTCGTCGGTCGCGGTCGCAACCGCGGGCTCCTGCGCGAACGAGGGCGCGAGCGCGAGCGCGAAGGCGCCGAGCGAACGCGCGATGGCACAGCGACTCATCGATCCCCTCCGCTCGCGCGCGCGAGCTCGACATCGAGCTCCTTCTCCGCACCTTCGCGCTGCAGCGCGAGCTTCACGCGCTCGCCGGCTTTGCGCTTGGCGAGGAGCTGCAGCAGAGCTTCGGTGTCCTTCACCTTCTCACCGTCGATGGAGAGGATCACGTCGCCGGCGAGGACGCCGGCGCGCGCCGCTGGAAGATCGGTGTAGGCGATGCGCACCCGCGGCCCCTCGGGCACGTCCTCGACCTGCACCCCGAGGATCGGACCCGCGGGGAAGCCGCCGCTCTCCGGACCCCAGACCTCACCGGCGAGCAAACGCTCCCAATCGCGCAGCACCTTCCCGGCGTCGACGTGGTAGTTCGCCGACAGGCGCTCGCGGATGCGCGAGTGGATGCCGATCACGCGGCCCTCGAGATCCACCAGCGGACCGCCGGAGTCTCCCATCGCGATCGCACAGTCGGTGCGGAGGAATGGACCGCGCTGAGAGATCAAGCGGCCCAGGCGCAGCACGGGAGCCCGGCCCCGCTGGAAGCCGCCAGGATGTCCCGCGGCGAGACAGGGCTCGTTGCGCCCCAGCGCCGCGGCGGAATGGAGCGGCAGATACGGCCAGGCTCCCTCGGCCGTGATCTTCATCAGGCCGTAGTCCTCGCTCTCGTTGTAGCCCAGCGTCTCACCGCGTACCGAGCGCCCGCTCCCGAGCGTCACCGTCACGCGTTGCCCCACGCGCTCGAAGAGATGTCCGGCCGAGGCGATGATGCCGTCGGGGGTCACGATGACTCCGCTGCCCTGGTTCGGGCCGACGCTGAGCCCGACCGTGGCCTCGCGCAGACGCGCGCTCACGTCCTTCACGCGCCGCTCGAAGGCCAAGATGTCGCCGAGCGTCGGCTCCTCGGTGGATGCCGGAGCGAGGCGGAGCGCACGCGCGCGCTGGAGCGCTGCGGTCGGGACAGCCGGATCGGCCGCCGGCGTGATCGCGGCGAGCACGAGGCTCGCCAGGGCGTGGAGCATGACGAGTGTCCTTCGCTCGACCTAGAACCTCGCGGGGCCGGACCGAGGTGCGCGCCAAAGATACACGAGTCGGCTCCGCCGTCGAGTGCGAGCGCGCGTCACGAGCGAACCACGCCTCAGCTCCGCGCCGGGAGCACTTCCGGGACCGCGGGCTTGCGGCGCCGGAAGATGTTCTTCACGGAGAGCCAGAGCTTGCGCTTGGTCTCGTTGAAGAAGCCGTCGAGCTTCGTCGTCTCGCGCCCCGTGATGACGTTGTAGACGAGGCGGAAGAAGCGCGAGGGGTGCGTGAGGAACGAGAACGCGTAGAAGTTCAGCAGAATCGTGTAGCGGTAGCGATTCAGCACCTTCGCAGGGACCTGCTCGCAGTAGTTGCGCTCCTCGGTGATGAAGCGGTCGTGCGTGTGGAGCGGCGTCTCGAGGAACGCGTCGTCGAGGCGAATGCGTCCCGTCCCGATCAGGTAGTCGTAGAGCTCGGTCGCCGGCAAGGGGAAGAAGAAGGCGCAGCAGATGTCGTCGACGCCCATCCGCGCGAGCTGTCGCGCGAGCTTCACCGAGGCCTTGAGGTCAGCCACCGTGTCCTTCGGGAACCCCAGCACGATGAAGCACGAGAGGTTCAGCTTGTGCTTCACCGAAGCGCGCACCGCCGAGAACAGCGACTCGGTCTTCATGCGCTTCTTGATCTCGCGCCGGGTGTCCTCCGAGCCGCTCTCGGGAGCGAAGTTCATGGAGCGGCAGCCCGAGAGATAGACGAGCTCGGCGACTTCCTCGTCGACGACCTCGCAGCGCGTGCCGGACGGGAGCTGCCAGGTGATCTGGAGCTTGCGATCGATGAGCTCCCGCGCGAACGAGAGGATCCACTCCCGCTTCAGGATCGCGGTGAGGTCCTGGAACGGGAAGTTCGTCGCGCCGTACTTCTCGACGTAGTGCTGGATCTCGTCAGCGACATCCTTGGGGTCGCGGGCGTACCAGCGCGTCGTCCACATGCGCGGCGAAGAGCAGTACGAGCACTAGTAGGGGCAGCCGCGGGTCGCGAGGATCGGGATGGTGCGCCCGTAGTGGATGCCGAAGATCAGCTTCTTCTCGTCGTACTTCAGGACGTCGAAGAGGTGCCACGCCGGCCACGGGATGTTGTCGACCGCGCGCGTCCGATCGCGACGAGGATTGCGCACGACCTCGCCGGCGCTCGCGTCCTCTCCTCCGGGAGCCTCGAGCAGCCCGACCCCGCCACCCGAGCGCGCTCCGGCGCCGACGGCCGCAGAGACCTTGCGGCGCCAGACGATGCCCGGGATGTCGGAGTAGTCCTCGCGCCCTTCCGCGATCGCGGCGAAGAGCTCCACCGCGGTTTCCTCGCCCTCTCCGATCGCGCAGAAGTCGATCGGGGCTTCCTGCATCGAATGCTCGGGCAACCCGGAGAAGTGCTCGCCTCCGCAGACGATCTTCAGACGCGGGTGATCGCGGCGCAGCACGTGGATCATCTCGCGGACGATCGACCACGAGAACGACCACATGTTCGAGATGCCGATCGCCTGCGTATCGGGCTCGACGCGCGCGGAGATCTGCTCGGCGCTCAGGCCCATGCGGAAGAGCCGGCCGGCCTTCACGACCTGGTCGGGCGCTTCGGACACGGCATCGATGACGCCGACCTCGTGACCCGCTTTCTCCAGCACGGCCGCGATGTAAGCGAGGCCGAGCGGGAGGGACGGACGCAAGGCCGTCAGCGCATCGAGGTTCAGCAGGACCGGCGGGTGGATCAGCTGGATCTTCATCCGAGGTGCTGCCCGATGGGGATGGCCCGAGGGGATGGCCCGAGGGGATGGAAGGCGCCGCAGGGCACGGCAGGGCCGGCGCACGCATCCCCCGAACTTCGGCCCCGGCGGCCTTCGGACTCGAGGCGACCTATCGCGCCACGAAAGAGTAGGACCGAGGCAAAGCGCCCCCAAGGGAATTTCTTACCACTCCGCTCCTCATCCGCGGGGGCTCGCCAGACCTCTCCCGCGAAGCCCCGGTTGTCCGCGCCGAGCTCGCGGGCTAGCCTTCCCGCCCCTGCGAGAGTGGCGGAACGGCAGACGCGCCAGACTTAGGATCTGGTGCCGCAAGGCGTGGGGGTTCGAGTCCCCCCTCTCGCATCGCGAGCACCGGCTCGCGCAAGCTCGCACCGGAGCGCAAGTTGGAGCCGAGGTCGTGCGCTCGAGCGGCGCTAGGTGCAGCGCACCGACTCGCTTCCGAGCGCACCGGATCGCGCTGCGACTGCTGTCGTTTCTGCTGTCGTTTCTCGAGGCCTTCACTCGCCTGCGGCGAGGCACCTTCGGTTCCGGTCGAGCGCAGCTCCTCCGAGACCTCCGCAGGAGCAGGCCCGACCCGGAGCGGCCGGAGGACCGCGAGCGCGGCTTCCGCGTCCGTCGTCGTCAGCTTGACGTAGTGCGAGAGCGTCACGTCGAGCGACCCGTGGCGCATCGTCTTCTTCACCGCGGTGGCGTGCGCGCCCTCGCGCAGCATCGCCGTCGCCAAGCTCGCCCTGAGCGCGTGGAGATCCGCCCACCTGCCCTCGGCGTCCTGCTCCGCGATCTCGGCCGCGGCGAAGTCGCGCTGCCGTTGCCGATGGGTTACCGGACGGGCGAAGACGCTCGCGGTAGGCAGCGCCTCGCGCTCCTGCTCCCGCAGCGCTGAGAGGATCTCGACCAGCTCGGGGCGCATCGGAACGAAGTCCTCGGGGCGCCCCTTACCCCCGAGGATGCGGAGCTGCTTCTCGCCGAAGCGCACGTCGAGCCACCGGAGACGGATCAGCTCTCCGCGCCGGAGCCCTGCACGCGCCGCCAGCGCATACCACGCGCGACGATCCAGCGGGACCGCATCGAAGAGCTTCTGCACTTCGGCGTCGGACAGCGCGCGCCGCTCGCGCACGCGGTCGAGCTTCGGGTCGGTCGACTTCACTCCTGGGAATGGGTAGCGGTCGAGACGGCCGGTCTCGACGCACCAGCGCGCGAAGGCCCTCGCCCCTTGCAAGGTCGCGTTCGCCGTGCGGATCGAGAGACCGCGCGCGCGAAGCGCAGCCATTGCGCCGAGCAGGCCCTCGGGGCGCAAGTCCGCGAGGGTACGCGCGCCGCTCTCTTCGGCGTAGCGCCGCAGGTGAAGAGCGTAGTTCTCGACGTGCTGAGGGTTCCGGCCCTTCGCCTTCTGCACGGCGAGGAACGCCTGGAAGTGCTCACCGATCGGCTTGCGCCGTTCGTCGGCGATGCGCAGCGCCCGCGGGTCGAGCACGCCCTCGCGCACGAGTGCCGCGTCGGCTTCGTACTTCGCCGCGATGCGCTCGGCCGCGCGCTTGTCCGTCGTCTTCGTGCTCTTCGAGCGCCGAACGCCGTCGGCAGCGAACCAGCTCGCGATCCAATAGCCCTTGTTCTGTCGCTTGAAGAGGGAAGCCATGCTGTTGTCCTCGGCGGACTCCACTTCGATGCGAGTCCGTACCATGGAATGCGAACGAGCGCGACGAAGCGCTCTCTACTAGGGGCCAGCCCGGCATTTCGGGCCGGCGATCCCCAGCGAATCGCGTCCGCGAGTCCTCGACTCCGCGACGCACAAGGCGCCCACGACGCGCGCGACCCGAATCGACTCGTCGCCTAGGTCGGGCACTCGCGGAGGCGCCGGAGGAGCTTCGCGGTCTCCTCCTCGAGCTCCGCCGGCGAGAGCGCGAGCGCACGCAGCGACGCTTCGAGCGCGAGCTGTGCGTTGTGCTCCGGCCAGCCGCTGCTCGCCATGAACTCGGCGAGAGCTACCGCGCGCGCTTCGGAATCGGCGTCCAGGCGCAGATCGACCAGCTCGGAGACGATCTCGGCGAGACGCGCGCGCGCCATCGCGTAGAGCGCGGCGGCATCGTCGCGGGAGCTCATGCGACACCCCCAGCGCCGTGTTCCGCGGAACCGATGCGCGCTCGCAGGCGATCAAGCCGTTCCGCCCTCGATTGCGCACCGCTCGTCGCGTCCGTGCGCACGGCCGCGGGGTTCCGGTCGTCCTGCCGGAGGTCCGCGCGATCCGCCGAGGTGGGGGCCGATTCGTTCAACAGAACCAACGGAACTCCCGCCCGAGACGCCTCCGCGACCGAGTTCTGTTGGCTCTGTTGTGGCTTCTCGCCCCGGACGAGCGCGCGCAGCGCTTCGAGCGGCGAAGCTCGCGGCCTCTTCGGCCCGGAGTGCAGCTCGGGGCAGAGCATGTAGCGCTTCCCTGGTGGTCGCCCCGTGGAGCCCTGCGCCGGAGTGAACTCGCGTAGGTAGCCTCGCGCGGTCAGCTCCTCGACGAAGACGCGCAGCTCTTCCGCGCTCCACTTGGGCCGCGCCTGTTGCAGGTCGCGAACGGCGAAGGGCTCGCCCCGCCCGATCGCCCAGCGCAGAACTAGCTCCGCCTGCGAGGCTCCCGCGCGGCCGCCGATGATGCGTCGCGCGTGGATCGCATGAATCGCCGCGAGCGCTCCGATCTCGGTCGCAAGGTGCATCGTCGCGGGCTCGATTGCGAGCTCGAGCCCCCCCGGCCCATGTCGTAGCAGGTGCAGCTCCGCGACGATGCGCACAACTTGCGTGGGGAGCTTGCCGAACCAGTCGCGCAAGTGCTCCAGCCCCGAGCCCCTGCGCTGAGCCGCCTCGGCCAGCTCGTCGAGCACTCGGAAGCGCTGGAAGGTCTCTTCCCCTTCGATGCTCAGCGCGCCGCGCGGAGGCGCTTCGCTCGCGCAGAGAAAGAGTTCCTGCATCCGCTGCGCCCACGCGGGCGGCGTCTCCGTTCTGGAGCTCTTGGCTTCCGCGAGCGTTGCGGGAACGCGCCGGCTTCCCGCGCGCTCCTCCGGCACGAAGAAGAGCCAGCGCGCGAAGAACCCTCCGCCTTCCTGCGTGCGCTTGCCGGCCACGTCACCGACCACGCTAGGCTGCACGGCCAACACGATGGCGAGCTTCGCGCACGGCACTACGATCTCGCGGCGATCGCCCGAGGCTCGAGCAACCGAGACCCGTCCTCCATCCCAAGCGCTGTTCAATGCGGAGATGTCCGCGCGTCCGCTGTAGTGTCCGCCGACGAGGTCGAGGAACTTCCCCTCCTCCGCTTCCAGGAAACCTAGCCCGTCCGCATCTTCGAGCCGCTGAACCACGGCTTCCGGCGTGCTGTCTCCTCCGAGCAGAGCGAACGGCAACGGGGGGAGCGGCTCCTCCTGCACCTCGAGAACCGCGCTGCTCGACTTGGAATCGGCCGAGACGCTCGCCCTGCCCGCGCGACGGCTCCGCGCCACTTCCTTCCGCGCGTCGGCGGCTTCGCCAGCAGCCTTCCGTGCCGCCGTCGCAGCGCCGAGCTCCGCATCGAGCAGAGCCATGTTCACGCGCGTGACGTGCCGGAGCACCGTAGACTTCCGCTCCGAAGGCCCGGCGATGATCCCGCACCAGAGCACGGGCACTGTCGAGATCGGCCCGCACTCGATCTGCTCGAGCAGGCGCGCCGTCGCGAAAGATGCGAACCCGAGCGCGGCTGCAAGCGGCATGACCGGATCGACGGAGCACCCACGCGAGATTGCCTCGACAAGCTCTCCGAGCACCGGCACGGTCTCGCGGAGCAGCTCCATCGGAACCCCGGCGAGCTCGTGCGGCAGCGCATCGAACGGACGGAGCTCCGGCCACGCGGAGAGGTCGCGCCACGCGCCACGCCGCACGAGTCCGTCGAGTTCATGCACCAGCTCGCGAGCGGACTTCCCCGCCTCACGCCGCATGGCGATCCAGTCCGCAGCGTCGCCCTTCTCCGGGAGCCCGAGGACTTCGAGCCGGAGCACGCTTGCGCCGCTGTCGAGGCTCGCGAGGCGCTGCTCGACTGCATGCATCGCCTTCCGCCCCGGCTCGTCGTTATCCGGCCAGAGCGCGACGAAGCGGCCGGCGAGCGGCCCGAAGTCCGCGCCGGCCACTCCGCCCGTGCCGCCGCTCCACGTCGCCGCGCAGAGCTCCGCCTGCGCCTCGAGGAAGAGCTCCGCGAGCCCGTCCGCCGCCTTCTCGCCTTCGACGAGGAAGACGATGCGCTCGCGATGCGCGACGAGGTCCGGGAGGTTGTAGAGCGGACGAGGAGCAGGCGCCGCGTTCATCGACCAGCGCTCACCGTTCGGCGAGGTCGGGCGGAAGGACTTCCCTATGCGCTTCCCTGCTTCGTCGAAGCGCTCGAAGCGAAGCACGCGCTGCGCTTCGGAGCCATCCACGCGGAGGTAGCGGTACTCCTTGGCCAGCGTCCAGCCCGCGCCCTTCGGCATCGCTGCTCTTCGCGCTGCTTCCAACGTCGCGAAGGTGCTCGACCGCTCTCGATTCTCGAGAGGTGCCGCGCGCATCGTCCGCGGCGGCTTCAGCGGTCGTGCGAGCGCGGTCCTCGCGCTCGACGATCTGAGCAGTCCGAGTTCCGTCGCGACCTCCACGAAGCCCGCGCTGCACGCACGACACTTCACGAGGACCCGCCCGCCGCGTCCGGAGTCGATGTCGAGCGAGGGGTTGCGATCGTCGTGGCACGGGCACCCCGCGCGGTATCCCTTCGGCGTGCGGCGAACCTCGGAACCACGAGCTTCGAGCGCCTGCACGAAGTCCTCGGGAGTGAGTATCGGGCGGTGGCCGTCCTCCCCGGGGGCGAGTAAGGTGTTCACGCTTCGCCCTCCGTGGAATCAGCACCAGCGGGACGAGCACTTGCACGGGCCGCGCCTGCAACGCGCGGCCCGCGCCCTTTCTGCTCCTGCCCGAGCGCCCACGCTTCGAGCGCAGCGACCCGATAGAGCACGCTGCGTCCGATACGCAGGTGCGGGATCTCGCGGCGGTTCGTGAGCTCCCAGAGCTTCCGAGGCGAGATCGAGAGTCGCCTCGCGGCCTCGGGCGCACGAACCAGGAGTGCCTCGGCGTGCGGCATCCCGAGGACCGTGGCTTCAGCGTCCATCGCGCCCCCCTTCACTCAGGGGCTCCGGAGAGGTCTCGCGCAAGAAGCGCGTCCCTTGAGCCGCCATATCGGCCAGCGCCCGCCTCACCGCGCCCAGCTCGAACCAGAACACCGCGCCGCCCAACTGCAACGCAGGGACTCTTCCCCGCCGCGCCTGCTCGACAAGCCATCCGGCTCGCACGTCCATCGCTGCTTCGATGTCGCGCGCCGTCACCAATCGCTTTCGCATGATGCCTCCCGATCGCTCGAACTCACCACGAGCTCGAAGTTCCGGGAGTAGATCCGCAGCGAAGTCGACGCGGCAGGTAGACCGCGGGATTGTCCTACTGGTCTAACTTCGTGGTCTTACTTGATGCTCACGAAGTCGCCAGAGGGCATCTCGATTGCCACCGCCAGGTCCGGGTGTTCTCTCGATCAGCGGTCCGATGGCGACATGCGGCTTGCGCTCCCCGGACCTGATTCCCCATACCTTGTCCGCCTGGATCTTCTCCCGCGGCTGCTGCGGCTGCTGCGGCTGCGCCTTCGCCTTCGCGCGCTCAATCTCTTTCACGCGACGCATCACAACGCGCGACTTCTTCTGACCGCCACCATCCTCCGCCAGAGCCTGAACGAACGCGCGCTGCCGATAGTCCAGGTCGCGCAGCTCTCCGCCAGGAAGGACAAACCCCGTGAAGTCTTCGAAGAGAATCGGGAGAGCTTCGGCATCTGCGTCTCGTGAGACATTCGGCAATGCCGCGCCCTCACCCTCGAAGTGACTCGCTCGAAGCGGCGCGATCATGTCCTCATAGCTTTCCAGCGGCACGCAGAACTCGGGCTTCTCGCGGATCTCGCTGGAGAGCCATTGCTTCATCGGCTCGGTGGGGTCTTCGGCGTCCTCGCAGAGGGGAAACGGATTGAGATCCTGCCGACCACGGAAGCGCTGAAAGTATCGACGCTCGATCAGCACCTGGACGCTGCGCACGAGCCTGGGAAGAAGCTCGGTCGCCTCCCGGATCCACTCGCCGCACAGTTCTGCATGCTCCGGCTCCACGAATGGCTGTGCGTGGCGGAGCCGAAGCCGAATCGAGGAAGCGGCTCGGAGCAGAGCTCGTGCCGATTCTCGGATATCGCGCTCGTGGGGTAGTGGCGGCGGCTCCTCGGGAAAGGTCGTGCGCCAAGACTGGATGATCGGATCGGAGTCTTCCCAGAGGCGACGCAGGTGTGCGGGGATGGAGTCTGGAGCTGCCTCACCGAAGAACTCCTCGGCCCACTTGCGGAAGCGATGCTCCGCGACAGCATCCTCTCCCTCATTCCACAGTGCTTGGAGTTCAGGCGACACGTCTCCGAAGAAAAGATCGAGCTCTTCTTGAGAGAAGCCACCCTGAGCGGGGTCACCCATCATGCACCAATGGTAAAAGTGCCGCTCTAGACTCGTACGGGTGGTTCGATCTCGAGCTCCGAGAGCGGCAATCCGAAGACTCAACCCGCGCCGCAAACCTCACTGCTCCGCGTTCCACTTCGGAGGAGGAGCGATTCCGCGTTCGGTTAGGGCGGGACGATCACGACGGCCGCGTTCGTGAAGCTCCCGTCGAACGGGAACACCTGCAACGCCATAGCCTGCATGACCATCGGCGCCGAAGAGAGGTAGGGATCCGCCGAGAACGGCAGACGCAGTTCCAGCCGGCCCGTGGCGTCCGTCGCGCCGAAGTAGATCGGGATGAGGACTAGCGGGTCGGTCAGCGCGTGGAAGGCGATCGGCAGAACAGAGATGGGCGCAGCCGAGTAGCCCGTGCTGAGCCAGAGCATCGCACCGCGGTTCGGGGCGGCCTGTAGCGCAGCGCGCACGAAGCCACCGTACGAAGCGCTGCCTCCGATCGCGATGTCGAGAGCGGGGCCGAAGGCGAACGGTCGGCCTTGCAGGTAGCCAGCCTCTGAACCACTACGCGCTTCGACGGTAGCAAGCCCTGGCGCCGCTGCTGCGGGGATCGTGCCGCGAATGGTAGTGGCATCGACGCGGATCGGTGCGACCAACGGAACGCCGGCCAAGAGCACTTCAGTCGCAGGCGGGGAACACCCCCCGGACTTCGATGATGCCACCGGTGCGCCAGTCGCGAGTCCCGGGATCGCAGCGCAGCGGGATCGGCGTCCCCGCGAGAAAGGCCGAATACACCACGATGGCATAGAAAGGCCGGTTGATCGGTAGTTCCAGTCGCGCGAAGTAGCCCGGCAGGCCATGGATAACTTGGGGCTGCTGATTCCCGGCGAGAGACCACAGCCTGTCGCCATCAGCTCCCGAGCGAGCTTCGATCCAACCCACCCCGGAGGCATTCCGTGCTCGAACGAGGAAGTCGTCGACATCATCGGAATCGACGTCTCCCAACTTCCCTGGGACGTATCCGTCGAATTCCGCTCCGGGCGTTTCGTGTACTCGTGACCATACTAGTGCGCCGGTTATCCCATCCGTGCGTCGAAGGGGTGCACCGCCCTCCACTTCGACAAGGTCGAAGAGGCCAGAGCGTACGCTGGACCGGATCCCAATGGGACCGACTGGCGCTGACAGCGTTCGAAGGCGCTGGCCGGTCGCACCGTCGTAGATGAACTCGTCGAGCTTGAGCTCTCGAATGCCATCGCCGTTGAAGTCCTCAAGGCACCGACTCGCTCCGTATCCTGGGATCGTCAGCAGCACAACGCCGTTCCGGCCCGACATGATCTCCGTCCGGAAGACGCCAGCCTCGAGGTGCACGACGGCGAAATCATCGGCGCCGTCTCGATTGACATCGCTGCATCGAATGAGCCGGTCAGCGAAGCGCTGTGTGGTCGTGATGTCGTACTGCCGTTCCCAGAGCACCGCGAACGTGGGCAACGTTCGAAGCTGGAGAATCCGGCGAAATGGGGCGGAGTTGTAGTAGGTCGTGCAAGCGACCAGGCAATCCCCTCCGCCGTTTCCATCGCAGTCGGAGCCTCCCGCTAAGACTCGGAGATCTGAACCTGGAGGTAAGGCGCCAGCAGACCCAGATCCGCCGGAGAAACCGAGGGCGAGGTTGTACCCATCCCAATAGACAACATCGGGTTCCATGTCCCCGTCTACGTCATCCGCGAACGTGAACGGCCCGCCACCCAATCCGATTTCAAGCCTCCTGACTTCCCGCTGAGCGAAGGCGCTCTGCGCGATGATGAGGCCCAGCAAGACGAGTTGGCACAGACGGGCGGGATAGGCGGGCATGTCGTATCGCTCCGGCAGAGGGTTCCCCGCTGAGGCTACGAGGCCGTGCGATTCCCGGCAACGCCTTGCGAAGCCTCTCTCGGCCTTGCGAATGCTGCCGTCGTCGATGCGGCGGGGCTCGAGGACGACCCCAGGTCGCCGCGGCTCTCAGGTGCGAGCCGTTCGCCGGCTTGGCGTCCGCCGTCGGAAGTGTCTCTGAAGGACAGTAGACCGAGGCAACATCAGCACTCGCGGCCCGGCAGGGACTCGAGGAGCAGCTTGCAGGCCCGCAGGCGCTGCTTCATCGGCACGCTCTCGTCGAGCATGGTCTCCGCGCACACCGCCCGCACCAAGGCGACCGCTTCGCGCACGTCGTCGGCAGCCGCCGCGACATCGACTCCGAGCGCGCGGTAGAAGCGCAAACGTTCCGGCTCCGTCGCACTCGTGGCGTCCGCCTCCAGCCAGGTCAGGTCGGGCGCGCCCTCCATCGGCACCGACGGCATCAGCGGGGCTCCCTAGGTCTTCACCCGCAGCGACTCGGCCAGAAGCTTCAAGGCGACGACGCGCTCCATCGGCTTCGTGCCGGCCGCGGTGAGGATCTCGACGCACTTCGCTCGGAGGAAAACCAGCACTTCGCGGTAGTCGCGGGCGATGGCGAGCGGGTCGATGGCGGCTTTCTGCGCGCCCTGCGGATCGGATGGGTTCGGCATGCAGCGCTCCTCGGGTTCGGGGATGCAGGGCGGCATCTTCGCATGATGCCGAGATCTCGAATCGGATTCCGAGGGTAAGGGGTCAAGCCCAGAACACACAACGACCACCCTCCGCACGGTCACACTCCCCCACCCGATCCCCCCCTCCCCGGACGCTGGTTCATCCGACGCGGACGACTCGCCGCGGCGCGAGCTCTAGCGCTCGATCGGTCGCGGCCCCGAGGGCGCCGAATGGAGCTCGATCGGCCTATCTGCGCGCTCCCTTCCTCGTCGCTCCATCGCGGAACCTGAGCCGTCGAGCGAGTCTCCAGCAAGTCCTTCCCCTGCTCGGTTCCGCAGCTAGTCCCCTCCCCCCCCTCCCGTCGCATCGGCGTAGGTGGGGGGCGAGGGACCAAGCGCCCCCGCGACCGAACGCCCAGACCAACGCGCCGCTCGATCGCGGAGCGCTGGCAACTCCACGTTCCGGGTCGCGCGCAGGAGAGGAGTGGGCAAGTGCGAAGACGCGCTCGCTCGAGGCTCGAAGCCGTCAGCGCGCCACCCTCTCCCCTTCGCGCTGCCGTGCCCACGCCATTCCGAGAGCATGGACGAGGAGGCCGGACGCAAGCGCGGGAGGTGCAGGCTTCGCGAGGGAAGGGCGGAGCCAGCACCGAGCCCGCGCAGACGCGCGCCCGCTGTCCGAGTGCTCGAGCGGGACGAGCTCGATGCGGCTCGGTCGATCTCGCTCGCGCGACTGCCGTCGAGCACTTCATCGAGCGCGTGAGGAGCTGCCTACTCCTCGTCTGCTTCGAGTCGCTGGAGCAGCGCGAAGAGCTCCTCGCGCTCCGAGGAGTCGAGCTCGCGGATCTCCGACGCGAGGCGCTGCACGCGATCCGCTTCCGGAGGGCGCGGTGCGAACGAGTGCTGTCGAATCTGCTGTCGTTCGGAGCCAGCCGCTCCTAAGTCCGCTTGTGAGCCCGCCTTCGGGAGGTCCAAGCCAGACTTAGGATCTGGTGCCGCAAGGCGTGGGGGTTCGAGTCCCCCCTCTCGCATCGCCGCAGCGAGCTCAGCGCGAGCTCGAGAATCCCGAGCCCTTGGGTTCGGCTCGTGCGCAGCTCGACTTCCATCGTGCTCAGCTCGACTTCAAGATGCGCCGCGCGCCCTGCCGGATGGTGAGGCCGGTGCGATCGAAGTAGTCGAGGAGCGGGATCAGGAACTTGCGCGAGGTCCCCAGCGCGTCGCGCAGCTCGGGAATCAGAAGCTCGCCGTGGCGCTGGATGTTGGTGCGGATCTCGGCGGCGGCGCGCTCGATCGCCTCGGCGCTGAAAGCCAGCTCCGCGTTGACGATGCGGGCGCGCCCCAAGTCCTGCAGCGTCTTCAGCGCCTCCGCGACCTCGCTCTGGCGCCAGCCGCGCTCCGCGCCGAAAGCGGCGGGATCGGGCGGCTGAAACGCGTCGACGGCGAGCGCAGCGCCGAGCTCCTCGCAGCGCGCGGCGAGCTTGGGCTCGAGCTGCACGACGCGAGAAGCATCGCGCACCTCCGTGCCGCGACGCTCGAGGCGCCCACCCTTGCAGAGCCGCTCGATCGCGGCCTCGAGGAGCGCCGCCGGCGCCTTGGTGGCAGCGCGGAGATCGCGCAGGTCCATCCAGAGCCGGCTCGCGTGCCGGCGATAGTACGCGGCGAGCGCGGCCTCCAGCTCGGCCTCTACGGGGGCGATTCGCCCCGCGCTCAGCCAGCCGCCCACGACGGCCACCGCTTTTCCTTCGGCGACACCGCTCGCCAGGCGCTGCCGCACCTCTTCTTCGCTCCAGCCGAGCTCACGCGCGAGCTCGGCCTCCGACAGCGCGCCGTCCCTCGATGCGTCGAGCGCGAGCATCAAGGCCTCGTCTCGATCCTCGAGAGCGGCTTCCGCTTGCTGCAATCGCTCGACCACTCCCGCGCGCGAGCGCTTGATGCGAAACCCGGAGCGCGCGAGCAGCACGCCGCCGCCGAGCGTGATCATCGGGCTCGCGAGGCGCAGGATGAAGCGATCCCCCGCGACGGCGCAGACGGGCTCCTCGAGCCGCAGCTGAACGAAGGTCTCCGCGCCTGGCTCAAGCGTGTTGCCCTCCAGCAGAGCGACCTGCCCGAGGACCTCCGCCGTACCGGTGTGCAGGCGCACTTCGGAGAGGTGCTTCAGGGGCCAAGGCACATTGCGGCCGAGCGCGAAGCGCGCCTCGAACATGTCGCCGGCCTCGAAGGCGTCCGGTGCGCAGAGCACCATGCCGCGGTGCAGCTCGCGGTAGTCGAGGTCGGAGAGGTTCACCGCGCTCGAGTGGCCCGCCGCGACGGACTCGACCTTCTCCTTGTACGCCTGCAGCCCGCGGACGCGGCCCACGCGGCCCAGCGGGAGCACTTGGGCCCGATCGCCGATCGCGAGCGAACCGCTGATGGGAACTCCGGTCGCGATCGTCCCGAAGCCGCTGGCCGAGAAGACGCGCTGGATGGGCATCCGGAACGGTCCCTCGATGCGGCGCGGGGGGACGCTCTCGATCGCTCGCGCGAGCGCCGCTTGGAAAGCCTCGAGGCCCGCTCCCGTGTGCGTGGAGAGCGGCAGGATGGGAGCGCTCTCGAGGAAGGTCCCGCGAACGAGCGCGCGCACGTCCTCGCTCGCCATGGCAACGAGCTCGGGATCGACGAGATCGATCTTCGTCAGCGCGATCAAGCCGCGCTCGATCCCGAGCAGCGTCATGATCTCGAGGTGCTCGCGCGTCTGCGGCATGACGCCGTCGTCGGCGGCGACGACGAGGACGACGAGGTCGATCCCGGTCGCGCCCGCGACCATGTTCTTCACGAAGCGCTCGTGACCGGGTACGTCGACGAGGCCCACGCGTCGACCGTCGGGTAGCGACCACGGCGCGAAGCCGAGGTCGATCGTCATCCCGCGCTCCTTCTCCTCGATCAAGCGATCGGGGTCGATGCCGGTCAGCGCGCGGACGAGCGAGGACTTCCCGTGGTCGATGTGACCCGCCGTGCCGACGATGATGCGATAGATCTCCATCGTGCGGCTCGCTGCGCCGAGCTCCTGGCGCGGATCAGACGTTCGTGTAGAGGATGCAGTGGCAGCTCTTGCACTGCACGACGACCTTGCCGCTGCGCACTCGGGCATAGTCGTTCAGGGTGAGCTCGGTGAAGCAGTTCTGGCAGGTGCGATCGTGCACCTGCGCGAGCGGCTGGCGCTCCGACGAGGAGATCATCTTCTCGTAGATCTGAAGGTGCGCGGGCCCGACGCCGCCGAGCTTCGCATCGCGCAGCTTCTTCAGCTCGGCCACCTTGACATCGATCTGGCTCTTCTCGCGCGCGACGTTGGCACGGAACTCGGCGAGGACTTTCTCTTCTTCGTCGATCTTGGCCTGCTCGGCCGCGATGACCGCTTCGCGAGCCTGGATCTGCTCGAGGAGCCCGATGCCCTCCTCGTCGCGCTCGCCGATCTCTCCGCGCAGCGTCGAGATCTGATGTTGGTAGGCGTAGAGCGAGGAGTTGTCGCGCGCGCCGTACGCCTCGCGCTCGAGCTTGCCGATGCGCTCCTTCCAAGAGCTCACGTCGGCTTCGATCTCTTTCAGGCGCGCCTGGAGCTCGCGCACGCCATCGCGGATTCGGTCAGAGTTCTGCCGAAGCGACTGGATCCGCTCCAGACGCCGCTTCTCCTCCGCGGGATAGGAGCTCAGCTCGCGGCGCAAGGACCGCAGCTCGCGGTCAACGTCCCAAAGATCAACGAGCGCCTGCAGTCCGGACTCCATGGATGCCGCATCTCCGGGCGAGAAAAGGAGCCGGCATCTTGCCCAAAGCACGGGCAAAGCTCAACCGCAGCGCAAATGCGCACCCGCGGCAACGCGCGCGCCACCCCTCCGCGCAGGAACGACGCGGGCCCGGATCGACCACCGCCGATCCGGGCCCGCGCGCCAGCGCACCGCGGTCGCGCCAGGCGCGGCCGCGGGCTCCGCTCACGAGGAGGGAGCGCCGCCGTCCTTCTTCTTCTCGGCCGCCGCGGTCGCCGCGACGGCGGTGCCGCCGCCCGGACCCCAGAGGTCGTCGAAGTCTTCGTCGTCGTCCTCGAAGCGCCCGGCGAAGAGCGCGCCGACCTGCGAGTCGAGGAAGCCCATCAGCTTCCGCGCTCGCACGGGGTGCTGGAGCTTGCGCACGGCCTTCGCTTCGATCTGCCGCACGCGCTCGCGCGTCACGCGGAAGATGCGACCGACTTCCTCGAGGGTGTAGGTGTACCCGTCGCCGATGCCGTAGCGGAGCTTGATGATCTCGCGCTCGCGGAACGTCAGGGTGGAGAGCACCTCCTCGATGCGCTCCTTCAGCATCTCGTGCGTGGCAGCATGCACCGGATTCTCGGCGTTCTCGTCTTCGATGAAGTCGCCGAAGTAGGAGTCGTCGCTCTCGCCGATGGGCCGGTCGAGGCTGATCGGGTGCTTCGAGATCTTCATCACCCGCTTCGCCTCTTCGACGGAAATCCCCGTCGCCTCGGCGACCTCCTCGACTGTGGGCTCGCGGCCCTTCGCCTGGAGTAGCTTCTTGGTCACGTTGCGGAGCTTGCTCATCGTCTCGATCATGTGGACCGGGATGCGGATCGTCCGCGCCTGGTCGGCGATCGAGCGGGTGATCGCCTGGCGGATCCACCACGTCGCGTAGGTCGAGAACTTGTAGCCGCGGCGGTACTCGTACTTCTCGACCGCCTTCATCAGGCCGGTGTTGCCCTCCTGGATCAGGTCGAGGAACGAGAGCCCGCGGTTGCGGTACTTCTTCGCGATCGAGACCACGAGGCGCAGGTTGCCCGACGAGAGCTTGCGCTTCGCATCCTCGTACTCGGCGAAGTGGCGCCGGACCTGGTCGAGACGCCGCTTCAGCTTGAGCGGGACCTCGAGGACCTCGACCTGGAGCTGGTCGAAGCGCGCGCGTAGCTCGGTCGCCGCCTGGGATCCCTTGCGGTTCCCGCGGTAGCCGGAGAGCTTGCGCTCGAGGCTGTGCATCTCCTCGTAGCGGCTCTCGAGCAGATCGATCAGAGGGCGGATCTTCTTGATCTGGAGGTGGAGCTCCTCGATCAGGATCACCGCGCGGCGTCGGCGCGCCTGGATGCGGCGGACCAACCCCGGCAGCTCCGCGCGCTTGTAGTCGCGCACGAGGAGGCGCCGGAAGTCCTCCTTCATCGCCTCGTAGATCTTCTTCAGCGTGTTGGTGTTGGACTTCAGGCGTCGCGCGAGCTCGGGCTTGCCGATCTCGGTGATCTCGCCATCGGAGCCCGAGGGATTCACCTTCAGCGTGCGATCGAAGGCCAGCTCCCCCGTCGCGACGTTCTCGAAGGTGAGGATGCACTCGGCGATCGAGCATCCGGCGCCGAGCACGCGCTTGCGGAACTGCTTGCGCGTGATCTCGATCTTCTTCGCGAGCGCGATCTCCTCGGCCCGGGTGAGGAGAGGGATCTCGCCCATCTGGGTGAGATACATCCGCACCGGGTCGTCGATCTTCTCCGAGATGCCGCTCGAGCGGGTCGAGGGCTCGGAGTTGCTCGCGAGGAGGGCGGCCGGGCTCAAGGCCGCGCCTTCGCCCTCACCGCTCTCCGACTCGTCGACCAGCTCGATGCCCATCTCTTCGAGGGCCATCAGGATCTGGTCGATCTTCTCGGGAGAGAGGAGCTCCTCCGAGAGATCGCGCTGCATCTCAGCGTAGGTGAGATAGCCCTTCCGCCGCCCCTCTTCGATGAGGGCCTTCACCGGCCCCTCGAAGGCGTCGATCGGATCCTTGTCGAGGAGCAGCGTCTGCTGGACCTCCTCGTCTTCGTCTTCGCGCTCGTGCTGCATCATCTTGCCTGGCTCGACCCGCGGACCACCGAAGCGGCCCGCACTGATGTTCTCGAGTTGGCGCGCCACCGGCGCCGGCCTCGATCGTCGTCGGGTGCGGCGCTCGCGCCGTCCGACTTCGACCACCACCCCAAACTTATCCCGGCGAGGCGGAGCGAGCCGAACCGCGCTCGAGAATCGCGGTCGCGACGTCGCCGTCTCGCTGTCCCATCGTCGTCCCGTGGCCCCGCAGTGCTTCGCCCCGGGAAAAGTCACAGCCCAAGAGCTCCACCCTGCCGCCGAACGGCCGCGTATGGCCGAACGACTCCAGGCACTCCGAAGCCGCGGGGTGAACGGCGATCCCGAAGGTCGCACGAACTCCCTACCCTTAGGACCAGGACTCGGATCACCCGCCGCGCCACGCTCGCCGGCGCAGTTCTCGCGCGGGCGCCACCGCGGCGCGGGCACCTTGCCCCGCTCCGCCGCGCTCGGCTAGCCGCCGGGCGCGAGATCGTCGGCGCCACCCGAGGGCGGCTCCGCTTCACCGGCGCCGGCTCCCGCGCTGCGCGCGTCGGCCGCGTCGGCGCCGCGCGCCTCGATCCCGTGAAGCTCGCAGAGGACGGTCTTCAGCTCGACTCCGAGCTTCACCGCGAGCTGCGCGTTGCCGGCTGCTTCGGCTTCGCGCCGCTCCTGCTCTAGCGTGCGAATGCGGTCCTCGGAACGCGAGCGGCGGAAACAACGCTCGACGTCCACGAGAATGGACTTCGCCTCCTCGTAGCTCAGGCGCGCGTGGGTTTCGATCGTCTCGCCGAGCCAATCGGCCTCCGGTAGGAGGTCCATCAGCTCGCCGAGGCGAATCGTGCCTTGCTCGGCCTGCAGAGAAAGCGCGGCAGTGTACGCACGGAACTCGATTCCGCCAGGGCCTCCCGCCAAAGGACCCAGTTCTTCCGGCGGGAGGAGGCGGCGCGCGACCGCGGAGAGCGAAGGCAACCCCACCAGCACCCCCACGAGATGCCGCAGGCCGCGGCGCAGTCCCGTCGCGAAGCGGGACCAGTCGATCGGCGGCGGCGCGATCGGCTCGGGAGCGAAGCGCCGTCCGCCCTTCCAGGCTCCGCCCTTGCCGAAGCCGCCCTTCCACGCCCCGCCCTTCCCCGAGCCGCCCTTTCGACCCGCGGCACCCGGGCCGGCGAAACCGGGTCGAGCGCCCGTCCAGCCGGGAGCGGCCCCGCTCTCGAACGGCCCCGCGCCGACTTCGCGCCCCCCACCGTCCGTCCCTGGACCGGGGCCGCGCGCGAGTGCGGCGATGCGGGCGCGCAACATCGCCTCGGGCATCTGCAGCGCGTCCGCGATGTGCGCGTTCGCGCGCTCGCGCCGCACCGGCGAGGCGCCGGCGAAGAAGTGCAGGATCCAGCGCAGCGCTTCTTCGGGTCGATCTCCGCCGCCGATCCCGAAGCGCGAGACCAGCGCGCGCCGCAGGAACCCGAGCTCGTCGCCCGAGGAGACGATGAGCTGACGGAGGTCCGCGCCGGAAGCATGGCCCAGGAAGTCCGCCGGATCCTCGCCGCCGGGCAAGGTGAGCACGCGGAGACGGAAGTCGCCCGCGATCAGGAGCGGTAGCGCCTTGTGCGCGGCCTCGATGCCCGCGCGATCGCCGTCGAAGACGACCACGATGCCATCGAGATAGCGCTTCAGCAGCGCCACGTGCTCGACGGTGAAAGCCGTTCCGAGCGCCGCCAAGGCGTAGGGCAGCTCGCCCTTGTGGCAGGCGATCACGTCCGTGTAGCCCTCGACGAGCAGCCCCCACCGTCCGCCGTCGCCCGCGAGATCGAAGGCCTCGCGCCGCTGCGCGATGCGATCGAGGCCGTAGAGCAGGCGGCTCTTCTTGAAGAGCGCGGTCTCCGGGGAGTTCACGTACTTGCCGACGGAGGCGGGCTTGCCGTCGGGGCCGCGCTCGAGCCGCGGCAGGATGCGCCCGCCGAAACCCACGAGGCGCGAGGTCGCATCGCGGATGGGGAAGAGCACGCGACCTTGGAAGTGGTCGACGCAGCGGCCTCCACCGACGTCCTTCGCCAAGCCCGCGGCTTCGAGCGTGCGCTTGGTGAAGCCCGCCTTCAGCGCCGCAGCGACGAGCGCGTCCGGCTGGTCCGGGGCGAAGCCGACCTCGAAGCGCTCGCGCCAGACCTCCTCGATCCCGCGCTGGTCGAGGTAGCGCCGCGCTTCCGCGCCGCGTGGAGAGGCGAGCAGCTTGCGATAGCGGTCGAGCGCGTGCTCGAGCGCGGCGACGAGCCGCTTCGGCGAGGTCTCCTCGTCGCGCGGCGCGCTCGAGCGGTCCTCGATCTCGATGCCGACTTGATCGGCCAGCGAGCGCAACGCCTCGAGAAAGGAGAGCTTCTCCTTCTCCATCACGAACTTGAAGACGTCTCCGCTCGCACCGCAGCCGAAGCAGTGGTAGGTCCCCCGCTCCGGCGAGACGTAGAAGGACGGCGACTTCTCTTCGTGGAACGGGCAGCAGGCGACCCAGCGGTTGCCGCGCCGTTGCAGCGAAGCGTAGCGCTGCACGATATCCACGAGGTCACAGCGTTCGCGCACGCGCTCGCGAACGTCGTCCCGCACCGCCATGACCTTTCTCGACCTCGGAGCTCGAAACCAGCGTCCGAGGATAGCCTAGGTCCGCAGCGCGGCAAGCCGCCGAGCGGCAGAGAGCCAGTCTTCGAGGGCGAGTTGCTCGGGACGCACGCCATCGGGCCAGCCGCGCTCGGCCGCGAGGGCGCTCCAGAACGCCGCAGGCGCGAGCTCCTCCACCGTGCGCAGGAAGCGCTTCCGCCGCATGGCGAACGCCACCGTCACGAGCTCCTCCAGCGCGCGCGCCTCCGCGGCGTCGAGCCCTCCGACACGCTGGTCGAGGCGCACGACGGCGGAGTCCACCTGCGGCCTCGGCCAGAAGACCTGCCGGGGAACCTCGCGCATCATCCGCGTGGCGTAGCGCGCCCCGAGTCGCACCGTGGCGGCGCCGAAGATCTTGCTACCCGGCTCCGCGCAGAGCCGCTCCGCGGCCTCGAGCTGCACCAGCACGGTCATCCGCCGCGGGGAGCGGGCGCGCGCCGCGAGGAGCACGAGGAGCGGCGTCGTGATCGCGTACGGCAAGTTGGCGACGAGATCGTAGCTGCCCCACGCATCGAGCTCCTCCTCGAGCTGCGGCAGGAGCCGCGACTTCGAGGCCAGCACATCGCCTTCGATGCAACGCCAGCGCGCCGAGGGATCGATGCGCTCGCGCGCGAGCTCGAGCAAGCGCGGCTCGATCTCCACGGACAGGACCTCGGCACCAGCATCGAGGAGGCACTGCGTGAGCGTGCCCGGCCCGCAGCCGACTTCGAGCACGCGATCGCCTGGAGCGACCGCGGCGTCGCGTACGATCGCGCGGAGGATGTTCTCGTCGAGCAAGAAGTTCTGCCCGCGCAGACGGCTGGGGTGGAAGCCGCGCGCGGCGAGCAGTGCGCGCAGGCCCTTCGTCACTCCGCGGAACTCGTTCATGCGCGCGTCACTCACCCAAGCGCGCGCGGGCGATGCGCACGAGGCTGGGCGCCAGCGCGGCACCGCGCTCGCGCAACATGCGCCGCAAGACGCCGTCCGCGCCCGCAGGCAAGAGCTCGATCCACGCGGAGAGCCGCTCGAGGCGCTCGGGCCGACCTTCTGCCTCCGCGCCGAGGAGCGTCAGGCGCTCGACGGCGTCGCAAGCGCCGCGGAAGCCGACGGTGCTCAGCGCATCGAGATGGTGCACCAAGCGCTCCGTGCGCACGCGCGGAAGCGAAGCTCCCACCGGCATCAGCTCGTCCCCGAAGCTCTGTCCGTGCACGCGCACGTAGCGCACGCGACGAGCGACTTCGTCGAGACGAGCGGCCACGCTGTCGGTCTCCTCAATGCCCGCCCAAGCCGCGAGATCGAGCAGCACGCTGCGATAGCTCTCCGGTGCAGAGAGCAAGTAGCTCCCGTCGTCCTCGAGCAGGAAGAGCCCCTCGGTCCATTCGCTCGCGTTGCCGGCCAGATCGTAGATCCCGTCGCGCGTGCGATCGCCCTCGAAGAACCCGACGGGCACCGTGCCGCCGACGCCGGTCTCGCGGCTGTTGGCGGTGAAGAGCGGAATCGCATCCTGCGTCGAGCCGGTCATCGGCGCGATCAGCAAGTGGCTCGCGGCGGCGGCGATCCACTCTTGGCTCGCAGGCAATCGCAGGCCGACGCTCTGCAGATACGCTCGCGCTTCGTCGCGCCGAACCCAGGTGATCGGGTGATCGCCACGGGCGCGCAAGTCGGCCAGCGGCGGAAGCGCGCTGGCCTCGGCGAAGCGCGCGTACTCGGCGATCGTGACCTCGAAGCGCTGCAGGAAGAACGGCCGCACGCTGCCACCCGGCAGAACGAGCGCCATCCCCTGCACCTGATCGAACGCCGGCCAGACGTCGAGTCGGTCGCCGTTGCAAGCGCTCGCGGTGAGCGAGAGGAGCGCGCCCGCGAGCGACCTGCGTCGCCGCGCGCGCGCTCCATCGGCGAGCCTCGCATCTATCGTCATCGTCTCGGTCCGGCGCCAACGCCACCTCGAGGACTCGCGATCGACGCCGCGCACGGGGCTCCCATCGCGTGAGGAGAGAGCGCCTCATTCGCTCGTCGCACGCAGCGGCGCGCGCTACGAGATCGGATCGACGATGTAGATCTCGCAGCGACGATTGGCGGCCTTGTTCTCGACGCTCGAGTTCTCCTTCAGCGGGCGAGTGTCGCCGTAGCCTTCGACGCCGAGACGGGCGCGCGGGACCTGGCACTCTTCGATGAGGAAGTCGGCGACCACGACGGCGCGCTGCGCCGAGAGCTGGAGATTGCCGTAGGGATACTGGGCCTTGGTGTCGGGCTTCACGATCGGCGTGTTGTCGGTGTGGCCGACGACGCGCAGCACGCGCTGGGGACGGCCGCCCATGTCGAGCGTGGTCACGATCTCGCGAAGCACTTGCTTGCCGCGATCCGAGAGCTGCGCGCTACCCAGCGGGAAGAGCAGATCGTCCTTGATGCGAACCCCCGTCCCGTACTGGTCGCGGAAGACGCTCCAGTCGCCCTTGTCCTCTTCGCTGCTCGAAGCCGGCAGGGCCTTCTTCTCCCACTGCTCTTGCAGCGCGCGCAGCGCGGCGAGATCGCGCTCGAGCTGCTCGCGGAGACGCTTCGCCGTCTCGGAGTCGATGCCCGCTTCGCTCAGCCGACGATCGAGCGCGAGCTTCTCGGCCTCGAGCTCGTCGAGGGCTGCTTGCAGGTTGCGGATGAGCTCGTTCTGGTCGCGGATCTCACCGAGGCGCTCGTCGTAGTCCTTGCGGGACACGCAGCTCGGGAGCACGAAGAAGGAGAGGGCCAGAGCAAGGGAGGCGAGTAGCGATCGGGAACGCGCCGTGCGGTGCATGGAACGGAACTCCTGGCGCGGGCACGCGGGCCGCGCACGTGCGAGAGACGCGAAGAGAGGATCCTCGAAGGGAGGATGATACACAAGCGCTCGCGATCCCCTAGCGCAAAACCACAAGCGCTGGTTGCCGACAGCGCGCTCCGGGCAGCGAGCGGCCCACATTTGGCTCGCCTCTCCCCAAAGCAAGCGAGCGAGGGCAGGGCGGCGTGCCCTGCATCCTCGCTCGCCTCGTCCCGCGCGACGCGGATCGAATCAGCGCTTCGCCGGCGCGATCGTCGTCGGGATCTTCTCGGGGACCGAGCTGCCGGCGAAGGCCTTGCCGACGTTGTCGACGAACCAGCCGGACGCGGCGGACGGCAGACCGCTCGCGCCACCTGCCGCGGCGGGAATGCCGCAGACCAGCGCGATGATCGCGGTGAACACCGCGATGCCGATGTAGAGCGGCGACTGCTTGGAGTCCTGCTCCTGGAGCTGCTGCGCACGGGAGCGCTGACGCTGCACCTTGCTCGCGGCGCTCTCCGAGGCGGCCGAAGCCGAAGGAGCGGCTTTCTCGAGGTTCAGCTCATCGTCGTCGAGGATCGTGTCCTCTTCGCTGAGCTGCGTGGTCGCCATGCCGACCTCGTCGTCACCGAGCCCGTCCTCCTCGAAGGTCAGCTCCTCGGTGTTGTCCTCCGCGTCCTCTTCGAGGAACGCGCCTTCCTCGATCCCCCGGCGCAGGTTCTCCACGTCCTCGGCGCGCAGACGCATGTTCCCGCTCTCGCGGATGGCGCGGATCTCCCCTTCGGACACAAGGCGCTTCAGCTCCTCGGCTTCGAGGCCGAGGCGTTCGAGAGCCTTGTCGAAATCGTAGAAGTCATCCTTCGGCACGGGAGCAGCTCCTGGAGTGGGTTCGAGGGGCCTGGAGTTGATTCGAGAGGCACAGCTCGAGAGCTGAGCCGAGGATCGCGAGCGGCGCGGCTGCGAGGTAGGTCTATCGAAGTGGGTCCGCGAGCGGAGCTCCCGCTGGCGGCACGCCCCAGCCCGCTGGCGGGCGGGCGGATGGACGGCGCGGATTCTTATCCGCGCGCGACCCACTTGCAACCGATCTTTCCCGAGACGGAGCTGCGCCTTCCGCCGAACCGGGCCTCGATGTCGAGCTCAGCGCTCCTTGCCCACCGGCGGCCCGAGCTTCAGATCCCCGGCTTCCTTCTCGGCGGCCTTCTCGACGGCCTTCGGGTCCTCGCCCGCGCCGATGCGATCGAACATCGCCGAGAAGTCCCGCCAGGAGTACTCGGACTCGTCGTTGTAGCCGCGCAGCTGCAGGTCGAAGTCGATACGCCGGGCGCCGACCAGGTAGAGCTTGCGGCTGTTCCTCGAGCCGCCGACGGCTTGGTAGACCGCGAGCTGCTGGGTCTCGGTGTCGATCAAGTAGAGGATCGACTGCCCGGTGAGGTCGATGCCCGTGACCGCGATCATCCGGCCGTTGGAGTCGGCCGTGCCGCCGCCCGCGGGCATGGACCGCGAGGGATCGGGCTCCTGCGTCGCGCTCTCCAAGGGCTCCGCGTTCTCGGGGGCCTCGAGGCCAAGCGCCTCGGTACGCGCGCCGCCCGACTCCAGGCTCGAGACGTAGCAAACACCGAGCACCACCGTGAGGGTGCAGAGGAACTTCTCCATGGTTTCCTGCGCGCTGCGCGCGTTCGCGGATCCCCGGGGCGGGGTTCGAAGCGCCGGCATGCTACGCCATGGGCTCCCCCTCGGCCAGCCGACGCGCGGTCCACCAGCGGGCCCGCCGCGCGCGGACCGGAGGGAAGCGCCCCAGCGGACGCTGGAGGACGTGCCTCGAGGCCGGGAGCGCGGCATCGGGGGGTCCGCACTCGCGCGCGGTTCGGCCCGACGGACTTCTTCAGGCCCGCCCCATTAGCCCCCCGCGAGCGGGAAGTCGATGCGCGCGAGGAAGCCTGCGTCGCGATCGCTCTCGAGATCGAAGCGGCCGCCGTGGTTCTCGACGATACCAGCGCAGAGGCTGAGCCCGAGCCCCGTGCCCTTGCCGACTTCCTTGGTCGTGAAGAAGAGCTCCTGAAGGTTCGGCAGCAGCGCCTTCTCCACGCCGGGGCCGTTGTCGGCGACCTCGGCGCAAGCGCGCTCGCCGCGCACGAAGATCGCGACCCGGATGCGCTTCTCCCCCGCCGGCCGCGGCGACTCCTGCAGCGCGTCGAGCGCGTTCAGCAGGAGGTTCAGGAACACCTGCTGGAGCTCGTGCTCGTTGCCGAAGACGAGCGCGCGATCGTCGAGCTCCGCGATCTCGAGCGCGACACCTTCCTGCTCGACTCGATGCTCGACCAAGCCGACGGCGCGCTGGAACGCGGCGACGAGGCGGAAGCGCTCGGGCTCGGCGCGCCGCGGGGAGAACTGCAGCACTCGGCCGACGATCCCCTGGATGCGCTGCAGTCCTTCCGCGATCAGCTCGAGGTAAGTGCGCTTGCGCTCCGGCGAGAGCTCCTTCGTGCGCAGAGCCTCCGTCGCGTTCATGAGACCGCCGAGCGGATTGTTGATCTCGTGCGCGATCCCCGCGGCCAGACGTCCCGTCGAGGCCAATCGCCGCGCTTGCTGGAGCTGGCGCTCCGCCGAGAGCGCCTTCTGAGTCGCGCGCTCGACCTCGCGGGAGAGCTCGGCGGAGAAGTTGCCCACGCGCTCCATCATGGAGTTGAACGAGCGAACGAGGTCGCTCATCTCGTCGGCGCTCCGCGGCTCGGCGATCTTCTCGCGGTAGTTGCCCGCCGCGACGCGCGCCGCCCCATCGGCGAGCGCCCCGATCGGCCGCAGCACGAGCCACGAGAGCAGCGCGTGCACGAGCGCGGAGACCAGCACGAGGCTCAGCAGCAGCGCCCCCGTCGAGAGCTCCGCGACGTCGGGCAGAGCGCCGCGATCTTCGAAGACGAGAAACGCCCCGCCCCACGGAGCGCCGCCGCGCTCGGCGCGGATCGGCACGGCGTACGAAGAATCTCCGACGGCGATCGAGCGATCCTCGGCGATCGCGCGGTCGATCCAGTCCTGCGCCGAGTCGACGTCGAGATCCACGGGGCGCCGCGGCCGCGCGAGGTTGTAGGCCTGGCGATGCGCCGCGCGCTGCACGATGAGGCCCGTGCGCACGAGGTCGCGGAACGGCCAGTTGGCGAGCTCCGCGACGTCGCGCGGCTCGGTGCGCGCGATCGTCGATTCGACCACGCGAGTCAGCGTGCGGATCTGCTGCTCACGGACCGCGTCGAGGAGGCTCCGCTGGGAGGCCGCCTCGCTCGAGACGAGCCACGCCAGGGGTAGGAACGCGCCGGCGTGCACCAGCGCGACCGCGACCAGGATCTTCGTCCGCAGGGACAAATCCGACCTCCGCGGGGCGCGGCCCCGCCGTGCGGCTCGCGCTCAGCGCCGCGAGAGCTGCTCCATGATCCCCAGCAAGGGCAGGAAGAGGGCCGCCACGATGACGCCGACCACTACCGCCATGACGACGAGCAGCGCCGGCTCCAGCACCTTGAAGAAGACCTCGATGCGCCGATCGGCCTCGGCCTCGTAGGCGTCGGCGACCTTCAGCAGCATGACGTCGAGCGTGCCGGTCTCCTCGCCGACGTCGACCATGTTGGTCACCATGTCGTCGAAGACGCCGCTCTCCCCGAGCGGCTCGGCGATGCTCTCGCCCTCGCGCACGCTGACGCGCACGTCCTCGATCGCGCGACGCATCACCTCGTTGCCGACGGCGCCGCGCACGATCTCCAGAGCCTCCAGGTGCGGGACACCGCTCGAGATCAGCGTGCCGAAGGTGCGCGAGAAGCGCGCGACGACGAGGCGCTCGACCATGATCCCCGCCACCGGCACGCGCAGCAGCACCCGGTGCACCAAGAAGCGGAAGCCGTAGAAGCTGCGCAGACAGATGCGGAAGATCACGATCGGCACGATCAGGCCGAGCAGGATCGCCCACCACCACTTCACGAAGACATCGCTCGCGCCGATCAGCGTGCGCGTCAGCGTCGGCAGCTCGATGTCGAACGAGTCGAAGATCTCGCGGAACTTCGGGATGACGAAGGTGAAGACGATGGCGATGACGAGCACGGCGACGAAGACCACCACGACGGGATAGGTCATCGCGCCCTTGGCCTTGTCGCGAATGTTCCGCGTGCGCTCCATGAACACCGCGAGGCGCATCAGGATCGCATCGAGAGCTCCGCCGGTCTCCCCGGCCTTCACCATGTTGCAGTAGAGGCGGTCGAAGGCGGCGGGGTGCTTCTTCATCGCCTCCGACATGGCCGTGCCGCTCTCGACCTCGTCGCGGACATCGGAGAGCACCCGCTTGAACGGTCCGGGGCGCAGCTGGCCCTCGAGGATCGAGAGCGCGCGCACGATCGGGATACCCGCGTCCGAGAGGGTCGAGAGATTGATCGTGAACTCCGTCAGCAGCGCCGCGGGGATCTTGCGCTCGAAGAAGCGCCGTTTCGGCGCGCCCTCCCCCTCGTCGCGGGACGCGGCCCTCTTCGGTGCATCGGCAGCGGGAGTCTTGCGTTGGATCTTGCTCGCCACGTGTTCCCCTGAAGCGCTTCGTTCGTTCGGTCGTTCTTCCGGTCAGTCCGCCCGAGCTACCCGCGGAGGGCGCTGTTAGATCAGCGTCTCGCGCAGGACCTCTTCCACGGTGGTCATGCCCTCGGTCACGCGCCGCAACCCGCTCTCGCGGAGCGTTCGCGTGCCTTCCTCGCGAGAGATCGCGCGGATGTCCGCGGCCGAGGCTTGCGCGAGGATCGCCTCGCGCAAACGCTCGCTCACCCGCAGGATCTCGAACACCGCGAGCCGGCCTCGATAGCCGGTGTGATGGCAGCGATCGCAGCCCTTGCCGTACGCGAAGCGCGCGCCCGCGAGATCTCCGGGCTCGGCGCCGAGGTCGCGCAGGATCGCTTCCTCGGGCTGGTAGGCGACCTTGCAATCGGGGCAGATCTTGCGCACGAGGCGCTGCGCGACCACGGTGTCGAGCGTGGAGGCGATGAGGTACGGCGGGATGCCGATGTCGATGAGGCGCGTGATCGCGCTCGGCGCGTCGTTCGTGTGCAGGGTCGAGAACACGACGTGGCCGGTCAGCGACGCCTCGACGGCGACCTGCGCGGTCTCGGGATCGCGGATCTCGCCGACCAGGATCTTGTCGGGGTCCTGGCGCAGGATCGTGCGGAGAACGCGCGCGTAGGTGACCCCGATCTCCTCTTGGATCGGGATCTGCACGATGCCGTCGATGTCGTACTCGACGGGGTCCTCCGTGGTGATGATCTTCACCGCCGGATCGTTGGCCTCCGAGAGCAGCGCGTAGAGCGTCGTCGTCTTGCCCGAGCCGGTGGGCCCGGTGACGAGCACGATGCCGTGCGGCAGCGTCATCAGGCGCCGCAGCTCTTCCTCCTCGTCGTTCGCCAGGCCCAGCATGCGCAGGTCGAGCTGCACGACGCTGCGGTCGAGGATGCGCATCACCACCGACTCGCCGTACATCGTGGGCAAGGTGGCGACGCGCAAGTCGACCGGGCGCCCGTCGATCGAGAGCTCGATGCGGCCGTCCTGCGGGACGCGCGCCTCGGCGATGTCGAGGTTCGCCATCACCTTCACGCGCGCGATGAGCGAGGTCGAGAGGTGCGCCGGGGGGGCCTGGATCTGGTAGAGGCTGCCGTCGACGCGGAAGCGGATGCGCAGCTCGCCCTCGAAGGGCTCGAAGTGGATGTCCGAGGCCTTGTCGCGGATCGCCTGGAAGAGGATCGAGTTCAGGAGGCGCACGACGGGCGCCGATTGGGCGAGGTCCTTCTCTTCGCCCTTCTTGCCCTTCCCCGCATCCTTGGCCGCCTCGAGCGCGGCCTGCAGGCCTCCCGAGCCGTCCCCGTAGTGCTTGCGCAGGAGGGCGCGCACCGTCGCGGCGTCGCCGAGCGCGACCTTCACCGCGCGCCCGACGAGGAACTGGAGATCCTGGGCGACGCCGGCGTTCAGCGGGTCGGCGATGGCCACGGTGAGCGCATCGGGAGTGAGGCGCAGCGGGAGGACCTCCATCGCGATGGCGGTCGAGGCATCGACCGCCTTCAGCGCAGCCTCCTGCGGCACGAGCGCGGCGGCGTCGAGCACCTCCATGCCCGACTGCACCGCGAGCGCGGCGGCGATGTCGCCCGCGCTCGCGAAGCCCATGTCGACGAGGATCTGCCCCAGCAGCCCTCCGTTCTGCCGCTGGTGATGCAGGGCGGCTTGGATCTGCCCCTCTTGGACGACGCCGCGTT
This sequence comes from Planctomycetota bacterium, assembly GCA_016719295.1. Taxonomy (GTDB): domain Bacteria; phylum Planctomycetota; class UBA1135; order UBA1135; family JADKAF01; genus JADKAF01. The sequence continues at coordinate 434,674 of JADKAF010000001.1, read as the reverse complement.
CCTTCAGGATGCGGCCGATCTGCTTGCGGTTGCTCTGCGCCATCGCGTGCGTTCCGAGTTGCGGCCTTCCGGCTCCTGGTTCAGAGACCGAGGCGCCCCGCGAGATCGCGCGGTTGCTGCGCGTAGCCCACGGCGGTCTCCGGTGTGATCGAGCCCTTCTGCACGAGCTCGAAGAGGAAGTCGTCGAGGAGGATCATGCCGAGCCGGCGGTTCGTCTGGATCGCCGAGACGATCTTGAAGGTCTCGTTCTTGCGGATGTGGTTCTCGATGGCGGGGATCATCGTCATGATCTCGAAGCCCGCGACGCGCCCGCGCCCCTCTTTACGCGGCATCAGCACCTGCGAGATCACCGCGATCAGGGACACCGAGAGCTGCGCCCGGATCTGCTCCTGCTGCGCCGGCGGATAGCTGTCGATGATGCGGTCGACGGTGCGCGCGCTGCCCGTCGTGTGCAACGTGCCGAACACGAGGTGGCCCGTCTCGGCCGCCGTGATCGCGGCGCTGATCGTCTCCGGATCGCGCATTTCGCCGACCAGGATCACGTCCGGGTCCTGGCGCAGCACGCGGCGCATGGCCTCGGGGAAATCGGGCACGTCGACGCCGATCTCGCGCTGCGTGATCACCGACATCTTGTGCTGGTGGTAGTACTCGATCGGATCCTCGATGGTCACGACGTGTCGATCGATCGTCTGGTTGATCGTGTCGATCATCGTCGCCAGCGTGGTCGTCTTGCCCGAGCCGGTCGGTCCGGTGACGAGGATCAAGCCGCGCGGTCGGTCGAGCAGCTCGCGGACGCCCTCCGGCAAGCCGATCTCCTCGAAGCTGAGGAGCCGGTTCGGGATCTGGCGCAGCACCGCGCCGTACGCGCCCTTCGAGCGCAGCACGCTCACGCGGAAGCGCACTCCGTCCTTGTGCGCGAGACCGAAGTCCGCCGTGCCGCGCTCCTCGAGCTCGTTCCACGCTCGCTCCGGGCAGAGCTCTCGCACCAGCGCCTCGGTGTCGGTAGGCGTCAGCGAGGCGCCCTCCTTCGCCGAGCGCAGGTCGCCGTGGATGCGCATGACCGGCGCCCTCCCGACGGTGATGTGAATGTCCGAAGCGCCCAGCCGGGCGGCGAGGTCCATCAGTTCCGATGCGGTCGGCATGTTGCAGTCGCTTGGGGGCGTGGCGTTGCGGAGGAGCGTGGCGTTGAGGAGCCCGTTGGAACGAGAGCGCCGTGCGCCGGACCCGGCGAACTCTAGTGCGAGGTCGTGACGCGGAGGATCTCGTCGATGGTGGTGACGCCGTCCATGACCTTGCGCCCGCCGTCGGCGAGCAAGGTGGTCATGCCGCCGGAATCGACGGCGAACGCCCGCAAGCGCGACGAGGGCTCGCCCCGGAAGGTCATCTCGCGCAGCGCCGGGGACATCTCGAGGTGCTCGTAGATGCCCTTGCGGCCACGGTATCCGCTGCCCCCGCAGGCCGGGCAGCCTTTCGGTCGGTAGATCGGGCGTCCCCCGAGCTGCTCGGGCTGCAGGCCGATCGCGGCGATCTCGGCCGCGCTCGGCTGGTAGGCCTCACGGCACTTCGGGCAGAGCGTGCGCACGAGGCGCTGCGCCAAGATCGCTTGTACGGAGGCCGCCACCAGGAAGGGCTTGACCCCCATGTCGGCGAGGCGCGTGATCGCGCTCGGCGCGTCGTTGGTATGCAAGGTCGAGAAGACCAAGTGGCCGGTCAGCGCGGCCTGGATGGCGATCTCGGCGGTCTCGCGGTCGCGGATCTCGCCCACGAGGATGATGTTCGGGGCCTGCCGCAGCATGGCGCGCAAGATGCGCGCGAAATCGAGCCCGACCTGGTGGCGAACCTGCACCTGGTTGATGCCGGGCAAGTTGTACTCGACCGGATCCTCGGCCGTGATGATCTTCACGTCCGCGCGATTCAGCTCGGCCAGCGCCGCGTACAGCGTGGTCGTCTTGCCCGAGCCCGTTGGCCCCGTCACGAGGAAGATCCCGTTCGGGCGCTGGATCACGCTCTTGAACCAGCGGTACTCGTCATCGCGCATGCCGAGGTCGGTGAGGCGCAGCAGCGCCGAGCTCTTGTCGAGCAAGCGCATGACCATGGATTCGCCGTGGTTCGAAGGCAGGATCGAAGCGCGGATGTCGATGTCCTTGCCCTTCGCGCGCGCAGCGATGCGCCCGTCCTGGGGCTTGCGCTTCTCGGCGATGTCCATGTTGGCCATGATCTTCAGACGCGAGATCAGCGGCCCCTTCAGGTGCGCTGGATGGTCGACCACCGTGCGCAGCATGCCGTCCACGCGGAAGCGCACTCGGACGCGATCCCCGAAGGGCTCGATGTGGATGTCGCTGGCGCGTCGGTCCAGCGCGTCCTCGATCATCTGCGTCACGAGGCGGATGATCGGCGCATCCTCGCCTTCGTCGGCGGTCGAGCTCGCGGAAGTAGACGCGGCGCTCACGGCACGACGCGTGCTCGACTCTCCCTCGACGCCGTAGTAGGTCGACAGCGCTTGGCTGAGGCCCCCCTTCGTCGTGAGCACGGCCTCCAGCTCGCGGTTCACCACGAAGCGGAGGTTGTCGAGCGCGAAGGTCTTCATCGGGTCGTCGATCGCGACCAGCAAGCGCCCTTCGCGCTCCATCAAGGGCACGAGGCGGATGTCGGCCGCCATCTCGGCTGGCACGAGCTCGAGGATCGCCTGGGCGATCTTGCCCTTGCCGAGATCGACGTATTTCAGGCCGTGCTTCCGCGCGAGCGCGCGGGCGACCGTCTCTTCGGTCGCGTGCCCGAGCTCGATCAGCGCCTCGCCGATGCGCAGGTCGCGGTTCCGTTGATGGGCGAGGGCCTCGCGGAGCTGCTCTTCGCTGATCGCTCCCGAGGCCACCAAGATCTCGCCGAGCATCTTCTGCACGAGCGGGCTTCCTCCGCGTTCCGGCCCCCTGGCCGGAGGTGCCGGTCCGATGTGGACGGGCGGGTATTACACCCGGGGCCGCGCCAAGTTTCACCACTGGGCTCGCTTGGATTCGCGACCCGCGCCCGCGGAAAAGGGCGCGAGCCTCGGATCCCCCACGGGGAGATCCGAGGCTCGCGCATTGCGGGACCGACCCTCGGGGCGGCTCAGCGCACGTAGCCGGTGAAGTAGCCGATGCGCTCGGGGAACTGCGGGTGATCGGTCTGGATCTTCACCTGGCCGCGGAAGGCGCCAGGCGGCATGGTCTCCAGCACGATGATCCGCAGATACCACTGCTCGACGCCCGGCTTCTCGGGCACGGCTTCGCTATAGGCGCTCACGGTCAGGTGCTCGATCTGATCGCAGCCCTCGACCTTGAAGCCCGTGATCTTCACGTTGCGCGTCGCGTCGCCGTTCACGAGGCGGAACTGCTGCGTGACGGAGGTCTCGCGCTGGATCACGCCGAACGCGAGGTGCGTCGCCGGATCGAGGCCGATCAGCGGCTGCACGACCGCGTGGCAGGTGCAATCGAACGCGCGATTCTTGTCCGTCAGGAAGCGCAGGCGCTTCGCGAAGACGCCTTCGGCCTTCGTGTCCACCAGCGTGAAGACCATCTTGTAGCGGTTCGGCGCTTCCTGCTTGATCGCGAGCTCGATGCCCTTCGGAAGATCGGGCAGGAGGCTCATCTCGTCCTCGGCGAGGATCTTCGCCTGCTCCTCGGCGCTCATCTGGATCACGCCGTCCTCGCCCTTCGGGATCGCGCGCGGCAAGCCGGCCTCGCCCCACTTCGTGATCGAGAACGACGGCACCTGCGTCGACCAGACCGAGATCTCCTGCGTGGGATTCGAGCCACCGCTCACCATGCCGAAGTTCACGTACGGCGGAGTGATCTGGAAGAACTGCTGGATGTTCGCGCTGATCGTGAGCTGGACCTTGCCCTGCTGCCCGTCGTTGAAGACGTCGATCGTGCTCGCCTTCACGCCGCGGTAGCCGCGCGTGCGCAGCCAGGCCTGCAACACGCCCTTCGTGCCGGGTTGCAGCGGCTCGTTGAAGGTGTACGGATTGCCATTGACCATGATCTTGCCGAGCGTGCAGCCACAGCTCGCATGGATGTTCGAGATCTTGATCGGGCCGGTGCCGGTGACCTCGAACGCGTAGTCGTGACGGAGGTCCTCGCCTTCGACCACCGATCCGAAGTCCTTCTTGAGATCGGAGAACTGGAGGACGCCGGGCGTCTGGGCAGCGGCGCAAGCAGCGAGCAGGGCCGGAACGGCCGCCCGCAGGAGGATGCTCATCGAATGCATGATGGGATGCGAAGCAGGGGTAGGGTGTGCGAGAGACGGTGGCGGTGATCGGGATCGGACGGGCTGCGCCCTTCTCGATGTCGATTCAGAGGACGCCGAGCTCCGCGAATCGAGCCGCGGAAAATCCGCGCGCGGGATTCGCGCTCCGGCTCAGCGAACGAAGCCGGTCACCTCGATCTGGATCACGGGGTACTTCGGATGGTCCGTGCGAAGCTCGAGCAGCCCCTTGAACGGTCCGGCGGGGAGCGAGGACTTCGCGGTGACCGCGATGGGCCAGGTCGGGCGACCCGCGTCGTCGTTCTTGGCGGCGGTGGGAGCGCTCCCGATCTCCAGGTGCCCGGCGAGCTCCGCGGTGACGAGGGCTGCCGAGAGGAGCTTCACCTCGACCCCCGGGTCGTAGTCGACCAGCGCGATCGAGATCTCCTTCGCCTGCCCGCGACGCAGCAGGCCGAACGCGAGGCGCGGGGACGGCTGGGTGCCGACGAGCGGCAGCACGACGCCTTGCACGCGCACGTCGAACGCGCGCTGTGCGCCGGTGCGGAAGCGCAGCGTGTGGAGGAACGAGCCCACGGGGATCGCCGTCGCGTCGACCTCGACCTCGAGGGTCCACTCGTTCGGCGCCGAGCGCTCGTACTTCACCGCGACACCGGACGGCTGGGGCTGCAGCGTCAGCGCGTCCTCGAGCTCGCGCTCGCGGATCTCCTTCTCGCCGATCTTGGGTCGACCGTTGGCCTCGAGCGGCACCTCGCGGCGCGTGCGCGCGCCGCCCCAGCCTTCGATGGCGAACTCGGGCACCTCCGCGGTACGCACCTTCACCGTGGCCTTGCGCTTCTCGCCCTCGAGCACCTCCCCCAAGTTCAGGAACTCGGGCTCGGTGAGAAAGAAGCGGCGCACGAAGGACGAGATCGAAAGCACGATCGAGCTCTCGCCGCCATCGGAGAGCACGGTGATCTGGCTCGACTTCGCGCCGACGAAGTCATAGGTCTTCACGCGTGCGCGCACGAAGCCCTTCGAGCCCGGCGGCAGCGCGGTGCCGAAGCCGTAGGGCTGACCGCCGACCTCGAGGATCGGCACGGTGCAGCCACAGGTCGATTGCACGCGCGTGATCGTGACCGGACGGTCCCCGGTGACCTCGAAGCCGAAGTCGAAGGTGGCCTCGTCACCCTCGAGCAGCGAGCCGAAGGAATGATCGCGCACCGAGAAGACGAGGTTCCCCTTCGCCTTCTCCTGCGCGCCTGAGGGGGTTTGAACGACCGAGGCCAAGGCCGAGGCCGAGGTGAGGCCGAAGCCGGCGGCATGGAGGCCCAGGCCCAGGACGAGGAGCGCTCTGCGGAGGGACGCGACGCGTTCCGCGAACGCCTCGCTGGGGTCATTTTCCACGGCGTTTCTCTCCGTGTGCGATGGCACTGAAGTGGGTTTCGAGCTTCCGGAAGCTCGGATGATCCGTCTCGACCACGAGCTTGCCCTCCAGTTTCCCGAGCGGGAGCTTCTCGTCGACGCGGATCGCGATCCGCGTGCGCCGCTCGACACCCTGCGGGGGCAAGGCGACGACCTCGGTGGAGAGATGCGCGAACTGCGCCGACTCGATCGAGACCTTGGTCAGCTTCGCCGGGGTTCGCGGATCGCGATCCACGAGGACGATCTCCCAGGTCTGGGGAGTTCCCACGACGAAGCCGCCGAAGAACGCCTCCGGAGCGGGAGCCAGGAACACCTCGCCTTCGACTCGCGCGGAGACGCCTACGCGCAGCGCGCGCTCGCCATCGAAGAGGAGGCGGATCAGCTGGCTGCGATCTCCTGGCTTGCCCGTCGGACGGTAGCGGAGGTCGACGTCCAGGACGCCCAGCGAGACCGCCCGCACTTCGAGCGATAGCTCGCTGGGCTTCTCGCGCAGGCCGAGCTGCTCGCGGCGGTCGTGGCGCTCGAGCTCGAGCTCGTAGTCCTCGAGCGACTGACCCTCGGCGCGCGAAGGCGCCGGAGCTCCCGGCTTCGGTCGGCCCCAATCGAGGAGCTGCAAGGGGCTGCCGTCGTGCGACTCGACTCGCATCGTCAGCAAGCCCTCTCCGCCGAGGGGGATCTGCCCGAAGTCGACCGAGCGAGGCTCGAAGCGGAGCTCGGCGACGCCCTCCAGGATCAGGACGAGCTGATCTTCGCCGCGATCGGACTTCACCGTGATCACGACCGGCTTCAAGGATTCGATGCCCTCGGTGCTCGCCCTCAAGCGCAGGAAGCCGCTCGCGCCAGCGGGCACGGTCGTGGGCAGCGCGACTCCCGCCCCCTCGACGGCGAGCCCCGACATCGTGCAGGAGCAAGAGATCTTCACCTCCTGGATCGTCACGGGGATCCCGCTCGGATTCCGGAAGTGGAAGCTGTGATAGAGATGCCGCAGCCCGACGACCGGGCCGAACTGATGGCGCGGCTCGACGAAGTGGAGCCCGGACCGAGGCCCCGGAGGCGTCTGGCGCTGCGGATCCTGCGCCGAGCGCGCCGAGCAGGGCGTGGCGAGCAGAGGCCCCAGCAGGGCGATGGTGAAGAACAGCGCGCGGATCATCGGGGGCGGGATTCTAGGCCGCTCGGCTTGTGGTCACAACCGCAGCAAACGTACCATCCGCCGCTCCTCGCGTCGGACGATCCGCGACGAGGCGCCCGCGCAGCCAGCCGATTCCGAACCAGGTGTCCTCGATGAAGAAGAACCGCCGGCTGCAGGAGCTCGCGCTCGTGGCTGCGCTGCCCCTCGCGGCGTGCGGCTCCTGTCCGCGCCCGACGGATGATTTTTCCGAGCCGACAGGCGCCGTCCGCTCCCTGCAGGAAGCGCTCGGGAACGAGGACTCCCTCGCGCTTTACCGCTGCCTCTCGGAAGGGCTGAAGGAGCGCACCGACCTCGGAGCCCTGGGCACCGAGATCGCGCTGCAGCACATGCTGAGGGAGTACCCCGAGATCCAGTACCTCGAGGACGGGGAGATCGTCGGCGAGCGGCGCCTCGACGCGGACCACGCCCTGGTCGAGGTGGAGGTCGGGTTCCTATTCTTCACCCGCCGCGTGCGCTTCTTGCTCGAGCGGCGGACGCTGGCCGAGCTGCGGCGCGAGGGCGGCCCGGCGCCCATCGGCGTCTACCTCCCGCTGGGGACGCGCGTCGCGAGCTTCGTGAAGCTGGACCCGGAGAACCCCCACCTGGGCGTGGTGCTCCGCGAGGTTCCGGATCTCTGGGAGCAGCTCCAGTTCCCCGAGCCCCCCATCATCTCGATCCAGGTGGTCGACGTCTGGAAGGTACATGCGATCGCGGTGCCCGAAGAGGAGCGCTCCTCCCAGGCAGCTCCGGAGCCTCTGGAGAGAGAAACCCCCTGACGCCACGCGAGCCGAGACGGATCCCGCCTCGGCCCGCGAATCGCCCTCCGCACCGCGATTGCCGGCTCAGCCGTCTTGCCTCGGCGCTGCGCCGTAGCGCGCTTCCATCTCGCGGCGGAACGCCTCGACTTCGGGACCGGAGGGCGCTTCGTCGGCGCTCGGGATGAGCCCGCGCAGGTAGAGCGTGTCCTCGAAGGCTTGTAGCTCCTGGCGGACCTTCTTGGTCGCCCGCTCGGCCTTCTCGAGGTCGTCGCTCTTCAGTCCCGGGAGAGGCTTGCCGCTGCCATCGCGACGCAGCGCGGCCAGCCGAGCTTCGGAGCGCACGATCTCGAGCCGGGCCTGGTGCTGGCGTTCGAGGTGCTCGCTCACCGCGCGCTCGAGGCTCGCGACCTTCTCGAGCTGCGCCGCGCGCAGCTCTCGCTGCCGACCGAGCTGCTCCTCCTGCAGCTCGATCGCGCGCCACGCCGCGCGGGACTGCTCCTCCACCTGGGCGCGGCTGTAGGTTCCCGAGAGCTCGCGGAAGGAAGCGAGCTGCGTCTCCAGGCGTTCTTGCAGCACCTCGGTGAGCGCGAGCTGCTCGCGCTGGCGCCGCTCGAGGTTCTCGATCGCCGAGTCCAGACCGGCGAGCGCTTCGCGCTCCGCGATCAGGCCCTGGTGGAGCTTGGCGAAGTCCCTGTCGCTGCGCTCGAGGTGACGCTTGGCCGAGGCGATCTGGCGCTGGAGCGAGAAGGGCTCCTCACCGCGGTCGAGGAGCTCCAAGCTGAGCTCGACCTTCTCGCGCAGACGGCCGTCCGTGAAGGCATTCACGGCCGCCAGCGCGATGCAGCCCAACACCGCCCACTTGATCATCCGGAACATCGGCGAGACCTCCACTCGAGAGACACCGCCGAGCCCGGCTCGGCGCGAGTGCCTCGAAAACGCGGAGCGCCTCGGAGTATTCGCGGCCGCGCGGGAGATTTCCTTCCGCGCTCGGCTCGAGCTCAGCGCCGCCGGTCGTCGCGCGACGCGCCGAGGAAGGTGCGAGTCGAGCGCAGGAGGCGCTCCTCGATCTCGCGCTCGGAGGAGGAGCTATCGACCGGAGCGGCGAGGGGCGCGCCCAGCTCGGCGGCGAGCTGGCGACAAGGGGCGCAGCCCACCTCCTCGATGTGGAAGCGCAGGTAGTCCATCTGCGCGGGCGGCAGCTCGCCATCGACGTAGGACTGCACCAGATCGCGATGCGGGCACGAGAGCCGCTCCTCGCGCCAGAGCGTCGAGACGGTGAGATCGAATTCATCGAGATAGTCGCTCATCGCGTGGCCTCCGGATCTGGTCTGCGCCTCAGGCGTCCCACTTGCTCTTCCACAGCCCCGGGAACAAGGTGCGATCGGCGTCGTGTTGGCGCGCGAGATCCTTCAGGCGCTGGATCGCGCGGAACTTGATCCCGGCCACGGCCTTCTCGTCCTGGAGGCCGAAAGCCTCCCAGATGTCTTTGTTCCTCCGCCCGAGGACGAAGATCGACTCGAGCACCTTCAGCTTCACGAGCTCGCCGCTCTCCCAGATCTCGCCGACGAGGACGCGGAGGATCTCTACGAGCACGGCGCGCTGCCGACCGGCGGTCTCGCGGCGGCGATACACCTGGCTCGCGGTTCTCTCGTCGCGGGCGAGGACATCCATGCCGAGCGGCGAGCCGAGTTCGTCGTCGGTCGCGTGCGGACGCGTGGTCGGTCGATGTCGGCGCAGGTGATCGACGATGCGGTTGTGCGCGATGCCGAAGAGGAACTGCTCCAGCGTGAAACGCGGATCGAAGCCCCCGATCCCACGCACCGCGCCGAGAAAGGTCTCTTGCACGACGTCTTCGGCCGCCTGGTGATCGCCGAGCCAGTTGCGCGCGTAGTGGAACAGGCGCTTCCAGTAGAGCTGCTGCAGGCGTGCCCAAGCATCTTCCTCCAGCGCCTGGAGCTGCTCGAGACGGGGTTCGCTCATCGCGCGGGGTTGCCTCGTGTACGGAGCTAGAGGAGGTGAACCAGCAGCTCGCGCAGCGCGAGCCCGAACAGGAAGAAGAGCCCGACACCGAGCGCGAAGACCGAGAGGCGCAGCGTCCACTCGAAGATGCGGAACGGCAGCACCACCGCGAGCTCGAGCGCGCGGCCGAGGAGCTCGGCGGTGAAGCGCAGCGGTGCCGCGACCCAGGTGGTGAGAGTCTCCAGCCCGTCGAGAAACGGAGCGAGCGCTCCGCGCTTCGGCCCTCCGTCGTCCGGCGCATCCAGCGGCCGATCGAGCCGCAGGCGCTCGAGCGTCTTGCCGACGACGTCGAAGAGCTCGGCCGTAGAGGGGGCTGCTTCGCGCCCCGACGCCGGAGGAACCGCCGAAGGGCGATCGACCGGACGCGGCGCGTTGCGCGCGAGCGGCTCGGGAGCGATCGCCGGGTCCGGCCCCGCCGCGCCGACGGAACTCGGAGGCGCGAGCGGCTCCTTCCGTTCACCGAGATCGGCGAGCAGATCGAGGATCGAGGCGTAGCGGTCCTCGGGGCGCTTCGCCATCGCCCTGCGAAGGATCGCGCCAAAGCGCGCCTCGAGCTCGGGCGGCACCGCGAGCGGCTCTTCCTCGTGCTTGCGCAGCACCTCGAACTCGTTCGTCCCCGTGAAGGGCACGCGATGCGTCAAGCACTCGAAGAGCAGCACGCCGAGCGAGTAGATGTCCGAGCGATGGTCGCCCTTCAGGCGCGCCAGCTCGGGCGCCATGTAGTACGGCGTGCCGCGTCCGAAGGAGAGCGTGTTGCGCGACTCGGTTAGCAGGCGGCTCAAGCCGTAGTCGCCGACGCGCGCGAGACCGCCGCGCAAGAAGATGTTCGCGGGCTTCAGATCGAAGTGGATGAGGCTGCGCTCGTGCAGCGCATGCACGCCGCGGCATACCTGCACGAAGATGCGCAACGCCTCCGTTGCTTCGAGCGGTCCACGCGAGAGCAAGGTCTTCAGCGTCTCCTCGCCCGCGTAGCCCATCACGATGAACGGGATACCGTCGACGATCCCGCGATCCTCGACGCTGACAAGGTTGGGATGATCGATCTGAGCGAAGTAGCGCACGCCCTCCAGCTCCTTCAGCACGACCTCGCGCGTCGCGAGATCGTCGAGCTTCAGGAACTTGATCGCGAAGAGCTTCCCGATGGAGCGCTTGCGCGCCTTGAACACGACGCCGAACGCCCCCGACCCAAGCTTGTTCACGATCTCGTAGCCGTGCACGTAGTCGGGCTTGCGATAGTTGCGATAGAACGACTCCCAGTCGACGCTCTCGACCGGCGAGGGCGCGTCGCCGAGCTCGCGCTCGGGTTCGGGGAGAGGGAGGTTCTTCGCCGATGGCACGTTGGGTTCCAACCGAGGCTCGAGATCCGAGGCCGGGCTCAGAGTAGCAGGAGGATCGCGGCGGACCCCGCCGCGAGGGAGGAAGGCGCAGCCCGCCCGGAGCGGCCAGCTTAGGTAGCCGCGGGTGGCGAGGTCCGGCCTGGCGTAGAGCATGACGCAGAGTGCGAACCAGAGGCAACCCGCTCCACCGCGCAGCGCGAAGCCGCCGAGCTCTGCGCGCCGCGCGCGCAGGCGCTCGGCGCGCAGAGCGTCGACTGCCGGTGCGCGCAAGCCGAGCAGGAGCGCGCAGCATGCGAGGCCGCTGCTCGAATCGATGGTCTCGAAGCGATCGAGCTCCCAGGAAGAGATCTTCGAGAGGAGACGCTCGTCCTCCAGCGACGCCGCGGCCTCCTCGCGCTCCCGCAGCGCGGCGAGCGCGGCTTCGCCCGCGGCGCGGCGCGCCGACTCCGGATCGAGCGCGCGACCTTCGACGCGCAGGAGATGTACGAAGTGCTCGCCCTGCTCCAGCGCGCCGCGCACCCAGCGCTTCTCGACGAAGGGCACGCAGAGCTCGCTGCCGCCGAGGGGATCGTTCGCTCCGAGGCCGCGGAGCGTGAGCGCGAGCGCCCCCTGCTGCTGCTCGACCGCCAGCGCGAGACGCACTGCGCAGGACGGCGCGCTCTCGGCAGAGCCTTCCGCGACCCGTGCGCGCCCGCCGCGCTCCGTGACACGAGCGGCGAAGGACTCGAGGGCCAGCGCGCTGCGCAAGGGATCGACGCCCGGAGCGTCGGAGCGCTTCTCGAGCCAGAGCTCCGCGGCCGCGCTCGGCGCTCGCAGGAAGACCGCAGCCTCGAACTCGCGATAAGCGCTCGCCACGGCACGCGCGAGCTCGGGCTCGCGCGCGAGGAAGCGCCGCTCGGGCTCCTCCGGCGCGCCCTGCGCGTGCAGCGCCGCCGTCGCGAGCGCCAGGACGCCAGCGACGAGAGCAGTGAGCGAGCGGAGGGAGGGGTGCGCAGACATCGACGGGCGTTCCTCGAGGCAGGACCGCTGCGGCGCCACCGCGCTCCTATTTCGGAAAGCGCCCCCCCGCTTTCCGCACGCCGTCGCTTCGTCGGGTCGAGGCGTCGACCGAACCGGGAGCCCACCGGCCCGGCGCGGCGGCTCGCTATCCGGGATCGATCGCGAAGCGCATGCCGTTCGACTCGACCCACGCGCCGGGGGGCAGCACCGGCTCGGTCGCTTCGACCGCGTGGCCGTCGATCTTCCACGGCGCGCTCGAACGCCCGCGAAGCTGCGCGTCCTCGTCGACCCAGAGCTCGAGGTCGAGGGGGCTCGGAGCTCGCAGATGCGCGCGCTCCTCCGGCCCGCAGACCAGGCGGCCGGTTTTGCCGCCGGGCTTCATCAGGATCACGCGCTCGACGCCCTGCACGTCGAAGCCGTCGCGCAGGCGCAGCACCGCGCTCTGGCTGCGCGGGCTCGGCAGGTGAAACGTCATCTCGAGCGAAGTGCCGAAGCGCAGGAGCTCTCCATCGCGCAGCGCCTGGCCTTCAGCTGGAACGAGCTGCCCATGGACGTGGACCGGCCGTGCGTCGAGAGGCTTCAGCAGGTAGCGCGTGCCGGCGTGGAAGGAGCTCCCCCGTTCGATCTCGGCGTGATGCGAGGAGATATTGGCCAGGATCGGCAGGTCGTTGCCGGAGACGCGCGCGTTGCCGATGCGCACGCGGTCCATCAGCAGCACGAGATACTCCCCGCCTTCCTCTACTCGCAAGAAGAAGCGCTGTCCGAGCCCGCGCTCGCGTTGCACGCGGCGTTTGAGGTCGAAGATGCGCGTGCGGAATGGTCCCGCGTCCTCGATCGAGCGCAGCTCGTCCCACGCGCCCGAGAAATCGCGGCGATCGCTGAGCCACTCCGCGCGCCTCACGCGCGCGTCGAGCGCGGCGTGCTCGGTGCTTCGATCGCGCAACCCCTCGAGCGCCGGATCCCCTGGGATCAAGAGCCGCGCACGCTCCCATTCCTGACCGGTGAGGGCTTCTCCCGAAGCGCGCCGACGCTCGCATGCGGAGCGCAGCTTGCGGCGCTCGTGCTCGAGGCGCGCGCTCCACTGCGCGCGCAGCTCGATCGCGATCGAGCCCGCGAGCGCCGGAGGCGGGCCGGCGAGCCAACCGAGGAGGGCGCTCCACCCCGCGCGCTCGTACGCCGCGCGCACCGCTCGAGCCAGCGCGCGCAGGTCGCGTTCGATCCGGCGCATCGCTAGCGCGCCGAAGGCAGGCTCGCAGCCCTCCGCCTCGCGCGCGCCAACCGCTGCAGCGGCTTCGGCCAGAGCGCGTTCCGCGCCGGCGAAGTCCTCGGCGGCCAGCGCGACCTTGGACCCCGCATGGGCTTGCTCCATGGCGACGCCCGCGGCCGCCGCTCGTCGAGCCAAGGCCAGCCACGGCGAGTCCTCCGCCAGCGCCTCGAGCGCCGCCGCGCGCTGCGCGCAGCGCGCGGCCTCGGCGGCATCGAAGCTGCCTTGCGCGAGCGCCGCGAGCACGTTTTCGGCTTCTCCGCGCGAGCGCTCGATCCGCTCCCACGCGGCCTCGGCGACCGCGAGCTCCCCCGAGCCGGCGGCCAGGGCCCCGAGCAGTGCGGCGAGCGCGCGACCGCGCTCGAGCTCTGCGTGGGGATCCACATGAGGAGCGCGCTCGGCGCTCGAAGCCGCGAGCAGCTCGGCGAGGGCGCGGGAGGAGGAACGAGCTCCGAGCGCACCGGCCAGAGCGCGCGTCCAGCCCTCGCGATCACCGCGCGCGATCGCGGCTCGCCCCTGCTCCGCGAGGGCTGCCACGTCTTGGGCGCCGCGGTGGAGCGCGACCCCGACCTGGAGGAGCGCGGCCTCGACCTCGGCGCCGCCGCTCGCGCGTCGCAGCCGCACTTGCGGAGCGCGCACGACTCCCAGCTCGGCGAGCGCCACGGCGTCGGAGAGCGCCTCGACGGCGCTCGCGAGCTCGCTCGGCAGCTCCTCTCCGGACGCGCGCTCGAGCGCATACCAGCGTCGCGCCGCTGCACCGATCTCCGCGGGATCGCCATGCAAGAGCTCTTCGCGCAGGCGCGAGATCCGCGCCTCGCGCAGCCGCGCGCGCACCTCGCGGAGCTCCGAACCGGCCTCCAACGCCGGGTCTTCTCCGCAGCGCGCGCGAAGCTCTTCGAAGGCCTGCTCCAACTCCTCTTCGTCGCGAGCTGCCCTTGCTCGACCGAGGACGCTGGCGAGTTCGAAGCGACGCAGCTCGCGCTCGAGGCGCTCCGCTCCCGGATGGTGACGAGCGATCGCGCGCAGGCGCTCGAGAGCTTCGCGCACTCTCTCGACCTCGCCTCGCCGCAACGACGCATCGGCGAGATCGAGCTCGGCATCGGCGCGCGCGAGCCGCGCCTCGATCTCGCGCGAGAGGCGCGCGGCGGCCTCGGAGCTCGCCACGTGGGGCGTCAGCCTCACGCGCGCTTCGTGCAGCCAGCCGCGCGCAAGCTGCGCTCGCGCTTCTTCCAGCGCGACGCGCTCCAGCTCGCGCATCTCGTCGCGCGCGCCGATCGCCCCGCGCAGCTCTTCCAAGAGCGCGCGCCCGCGTCGATCGTCCTCGGGCGCCTTCGATAGCACGCAGCGCAGATCGAGCAGCGCCCCCGAGAGCTCGCCTCGCGAGCGCCTCTCCTCGGCACGCCGAAGGAGCTGGTCCCGCGCCTCGTCGCGGATCTCTCGCGCACGGCGATCCTCGCGGATCGCCGCGTCCTCGGCCAAGGCGAGGGCTTCGTGCAGTCGCCCCGAGCGCAGAGCCCGGCGCGCCTCGATCAGCTTGACGATGCGGGAGAACATGCGGAGCGTGGCCTGAGTGCCGGCCCCTCTACGCGGGAGCGACGGCGAGATTCTCGACGATCCAGGCGACGCCCCGCGGGGAGCGGTGGAGCTCAGCCCACGCGGATCCCGCCACCGGCGTCTCGGGCGGCGAGGAACGCGCGACGCGCCTGCTCGAAGAGATGCTCGCGCTTCTGGATCTGCTCGCTGGGCGCGGTCGAGACTCCCACGCTGATCTGCAGACGATCACCGGCGAGGTCGCGAAGCGGGCGCTGCGACGCGGCCGCATGCACGCGTTGCGCCATCGCGCGCGCGCCGTCGGGGCCGGTGTTCGGCAGCAGGAAGAGGAAGGAGTTCAGATCGAAGCGCCCGAGCACGTCGGTGTCGCGCGACTCGTTGAGGAAGATCCCCGCGAGCTCGAGCAGGACGCTCTCGCTCGCCTCGCCCTCGAAGCCGAAGACCACGCACGAGAGCGGGAACTTGAAGCGCGCCGAGCGCTTGAACTCCTCGTCGAGCTTGAAGAGCAGGAACGGGTAGTTGAAGAGCTTGGTCTCGGGGTCGGTGATCGCGTCGAGGAGACCGCCGCCGGAGCTCAGGCTCTCGAGGTCCTTCAGCACGCCCGCGCGGATCGCGTCCTCGCCGCCCGACTCCCCGCGGCGCAGCAGCTCGTCGAGCGGCACCGCGGTCGACTCGCCCGCGATCTCGCTCATCAGGTCGTCGAGGCCTTGCGGATAGGCCAACGCGAGACCGGCCCCGCAGAAGGTGGCGATCGGGCCAGAGAGTGCGGCCTCACTGCGGAGGAGCATCGCGATGCGGTGCTTGCCGCTCGTGCGCAGCTTGCGGCAGAGCGCGAAGGCGTTGCCGCCCGGCAGCGCTTCGTCGAGCACGATGAGGCAGCTCTTGCCCTCGCGCCCCGCGACTTGGAGCTCGGCCAGCGCTTCCCCCGCGCTCGCACGGGAGCGCACGGAACCACCGCCCGAGAGTCGCTTCGCGACTTCGCGCTGCAGGGACTCGTCGGCGCTCAGGACGTAGATCTCGCGCGCTTGCCGAACCATCGCATCCTCCAGGCGCTGCGGCGTTCTCCTCGGGAGCGCGGCGCAGGCGTTCGCAACCTAGATCGCGCAGCGTTCCTCCGCCGCACGAGTTCCCAGAGCTCGACGCTCCCGCGTCGCTCGCAGCACGATCATCGAGCCCGGCTCTCCGAGCTCGCACCGGAGACTCGGACGCTCGGCGCTCGATCCAGCGCCGCGAGCGGAATAGCGGAGAGCGTAGGCGTTTGCAAGGAGCTCCGCGCGCACCCCGAGGGTGCGCTTGGGTCTCTGCGCGCACCCCGAGGGCGCGCGCTGGGAGAACAACACGGCCCGCGGCTCCGCGCGACGTGCGCGGAATCACGGGCCGAGTTCGCCACGGGCGGCCGAGCTCTTGTAGAGCCCAAAGCCCGCGCATGAGCACCGAGCCGCGCGTCCCCGCCTGAGCGCGGGGCGCGGCTCGAGCGACGCGCGCGATTAGCGCTTCGAGAACTGGAAGCGCCGGCGAGCGCCGCGCTGACCGTACTTCTTGCGCTCCTTCATGCGGCTGTCGCGCGTGAGCAGCGAAAGCTCGCGAAGCGCCGGCTCGAGCGCCACGTTGTGGCTCTTCAGAGCGCGCGCGAGGCCGAGCAGCACGGCACCGGACTGGCCGGTGGGACCGCCGCCGTTGACGTTGACCCAGATGTCGTAGGTCGACTCGCTCCCCGTCGCGCGGAGCGGCGCCTGTACGGCGATCCGATCCTGGAGGTTCGGGAAGAAGTGCTCCAGCGGGCGCTGGTTGACCAGGATCTTGCCGGTGCCGGGCTTGATGCGCACGCGGGCAACCGCGGTCTTGCGGCGGCCGGTGCCCCAGGTGTACGGATTCACGACCATCGGTTCTCGGTTCCTCGTCTCCCATCGCTGCCGCAATGCTCGAGGACGCTCCGGTCTCGAACTCGACAGGCGTGGGAGGAAAGCGATTCGCTTGCGGGCTGCGTTGTACTTGCGTGCGAGGTGGCCCGGCGCGCGGCGTCGGACCCTCGAATACTTGAGTCAGGCACTCTGACGCGGACTTCGAGGCGCGAGGGGAAACCCGTCGGCGCGCGAGGTCCGCGGCCGTCGAGCCTAGACGGAGAGTTCGCGCGGCTTCGGCTGCTGCGCCGTGTGCGTGTGCTCGGGTCCGGAGAAGACCTTCAGCTTGGTCAACATGCCGCGGCCGAGCACCGTCTTGGGAAGCATGCGCTTCACGGCCATGCGGATGACGCTCTCGGGATTGGTCCCCCGCGATTGGCCGATCTTGACCTCGCGGTAGCCGCCCGGATAGCCGGTGTAGTGCGCGTAGACCTTCGTCTCGCGCTTGTCGCCCGTCATCTTCACCTTCTCCGCGTTGACGACGACGACGTAATCGCCGCTGTCGACGTAGGGAGTGTACTCAGGGCGGTGCTTGCCCATGAGGATGCTGGCGATCTCGGACGCCATGCGTCCCAGGCGGTAGTTGGAGGCATCGACGAGATGCCAAGCGCGCCGCTCGCGCGCGTTTTCCGTGGTCAAGAAGGTCGTCTTCACGCTCGATCCGTTCGCGGATCCAGGACCCGCGCGCAGGAGGCCGCGAGGATCGTGGAGCACGCAGCGAACGCGAGAAGAGAAGTCTCGTGTTCTCGTGCTCCCGAGCCGCGCGGCATTGGGAGTTCTTCGTGGCTCCAGCGATTGCCCGTGGTCCCGCGACGCCAAACGCCAGGCGCGCGCTCTGACGAGCACACGCGCGGACGGTTCGCGGCGGCCGACCGGTGGTCGCTACGCCGAAAGGAGGCGGAGAGGGTACTCGCTGGGAGGCGACTGTCAATCTCCCAGTGGACGCGAGTCGCTCCGGGAAAGCTCAGCCACCCTCGCAGAGGCGGAGGAACCGAGGCGCTTCGGTCGCGCCGAAGGGATCTGGCGGCCTCACGCGGAGCTCCTCCCACGCGGACCACGCCGGTCGCGGGGAAGGCGCCTCCCCTGCGCTCGCTCCGCCGGACCGCGCGAGCGCCTCGATCGCGGCGAGAACCCAAGGCCACCAGCGCTCGAAGCGCCGTGCCGCGGCCCGCGCGCTCGCCGAGGTCCAGACCGCGTGTTCCCGCTCGCCGCTCGCGGCGTAGCTGACGGCCAGAGCCGAGAGCAGGTCGACGCGCTCCCTCGGCGGCGGTCCGACGTGCGCGAGAAGTCCCCCGCTCCCGAGCGCCGTCGCGGGAGCCCGGCCGCGAAAACGCCGCCCTTCGTAAAACAGCAGCTCGCGCGTCCCCGCCGCGAGTTCGGACACCTCGCCCAGCGCTCCGGGAGGAGCGAACCAGCGCCGCGCGATGCCTCCGCGGTAGCTCACGACCCAGCCTCTTGCCGTCGACCGGCACGCGACGAGCTCTCCCTCGGCGAGCGGCGCGAGCCAGAGCTCGTCGTCGAGCGCGACTTCGCCGTTCCCGAAGCGCAGCTCGTCGGCGCAGAGCTCCCAAGCGCCGCCGGCGAGCGGCGTCGCGCTCCAGACGATCAATCGCTCCCGGCCCGGCCAGAGCGAGCTCGGCGCGGCGAGCTGCAGGGCGATCGCCCCGGCGCCGGACGCGATCCAGAGCGCCGCGCGCAGGCGCCGGCGAAAGGCGAGGCCGAGGACGGCCAGGGCGAGCAGGGCCGCCCCGAGAGCGTGACCGAGCTGCGGAGCGCGCAGGAGCTGAGCGGCCCGGATCGCTCCGAGGTCCAGAGGCTCGGCGGGCAAGCGACGAGCTCGCGCGATCCGCTCGACCACGCGCTGGATCGCGGCGCTCGTCGGCTCGGGAGCATAGGCCGCGCTGAACGCTGCCAGCTCCCACCAAGCGGGCGCCGCAGCGCCGAAGTCCCGCGGCGGCATCCACGTCCGCGCGGGCCAAGTCGTGCCCGGCTGGATCTCGAGCGCCAAGCGCTGGACCACGCGGCCATCGCAGCGCACCTCGAAGCGCCCGCGCTCGTCGAGCAAGAGCGGGAAACGCGAGGGCGGCTCGCTGCGCTCGGGCCCACGCTGGAACGAGGCCCAAGGCTCCTCTCGCCCCTCGAGATGCACGGAGATCTCTCCCACCTCGCGCACGCTCGAGGTGTCCAGTTCCAACGCGACCCACTCTCCCGCGCGGAACGGGCCGCGCGCATCGACGCGAAACGGCACCTGAGCGCGCGCGACGCCGCTCGCGACCAAGAGCGCGAAGAGGAGCGCTCCACGGCAGGCCACGCGAGCGCTCACGCGATCACCGCGCGGAGGCGCCGACGGCGTTCCCACGCGAGGCAGAGCCAGAGCGCGGCGCAAGCCGCGAAGGCCGGCGTTGCCTCTCGCCAGTCCGCGGCGGTCGACGCGTGCCAAGGCGAGCATGCCGCCAGCCACGGACGCTCCGCGGGCGTCAGCCGAAAGAAGAGCGGCGCGGCCAGCCAGAGCAGCGCCAGCACTCGCGCGCGATCGCGCAGCCCGCTCCGCGCGCTGCCGCTGCCGCGCACCGCGAAGGACCACGCCGCGAGCAGCGCGATCCCCTGCGGCAAGCGCGCCGCGGTACCTTCGATCACGTCCGCGGCACAGAGCCCGGCGCTCGCCAGCGCGCACGCGCCGATCAGGGTCGCGCGATCCAGCTCATCCGCGCGAGCCCGCAGGCAGAAGGGCGCCGCGAGAAGCAGCGCTCGCAGCCCCGCGGTAGCGAGCGACTCGCTACCGGGGATCCACTGCCACGCCCCCGGCACGAGCGCGAGCCAGGGCATGCTCATCCAGAGGAAGAGGCGCCAAGTCATGGGAAACCGCGGCGCCGCGTGAACGAGTGCTACGCAGGGCGCGATCTGTGGCCATGCTAGTGGGGCGGAGCAGAACTTCGCTAGGAAAGTTCCGGCGGGGCGGCGCAGGGAGCAAGGGGCGACGACGACTGCAGGCTCGGGACCTGCGGAGCCGTGCTTGGCATCTCTGGCGCAACGATGCTCCAAGCGCCGAAACGCCGAGAACTAGCGACGCGAACTTCTGCTCCGCCCCCCTAGCGCTCGCAAGCATCGATGCGGCAGCGCTCAGCGCTCGCGCGGAGCCTCTTCCGGATCGACCTGCGGTCTCGCGAGCGCGCCGCCGAAGCGCACGGTCACGTTGTTGCTGCGGTCCGTGTCGGGATTCGCGCGCACCCAGCTCTCGAGCCGCTGCAAGCGCAGCTCGGGGCTCGAGAGGAACTCGCGCCCGCGCGCGGGCTCATAGCCAGCGTGCGCCGCGGGCTCGCCCCACTCGACGCGCAGCGTGACCGTCTCGTCCTTCACGCTCTGGCGCTCTGCGGAGACCGGCAAGAAGTACAGCACGACCTCGGAGGGCGGAACCTCTTCGCTGCGCTGCGGAGCGCGGCGCTGCGGATCGAACTCGGTCGAGTCGATCCACGCCAGGCGCCACGCCGGTAGCCGCGCGGAGAGGCCGAGCTCGGCGAGCTGAGCAGCGGTCGCGCACGCGGCGCGGAAGCGCGCATCGCGAACGACAGCGCCGTAGGCCGGAGCGGGCGGCGTCAAGGGGATCTCCGGGAGCTTCACGCCGCCGGGCTTCTTGCTGGCTTGGATGGAGGGCAGGAGGCCGAGCCGCCGCAGCGCCTCCTCGTCCTTGCTCGAAGGAGGAGGCAGCAGGACGCCTTCTTCATCGACCCACTCCGCGCGATCGCCGTGATTGACGCGCGCCACGGGCTTCCGCGCTTCCAGCCGGACGTAAAGCCGATCCGGGAAACGCCGTTCGATCTCGTCGACGCGCTTCACCCACGGCACGCGCGCGATCTCCTCGCGCACGATATCGAGGTCCGCATCGGAGAAGATCGAGAGCGACCCTCGCTCCGCGATGCGCCGTGCGGCTCCCGAGAGCTCCGCGAGCCATGGCGCGGGAGCATCGGCCGGGCGCTCGACCTCGATCCCCTGGAACGGATCCACGCGGAACACATCCCAGGCGTAGGACTCGCGCGTGAGATGCCGCGCGCCGACGAAGCCGCCGACGAGCAGCGCCGCGCAGAGCACGAGCAGCCACGCGCGCAGCGAGACGCGCCGCCCCACGGCACCCAGGGCCTGGGCCGCACGCCTCGCCCAGCGCTCGCCGTCGACGCCACCGCGCGCGCCGCGCTTGCTCGCAGGTTTCTTCGCCATGCCCACTCAGAACTCGGCTCCGCGCCCGCGCTCGCTCGGCGCGCGCGGTGCGGAGCTCCGAGCGCCGTTCCTCACTTGATGCGCGGAGCGACCGGCGGAGCGGGGACCTTCGAGCCATTGGCCTCGCGCACGTTCGGCGCCTGCGCCGAGCCGCCCGTCGCGACCTGGAAGTCGTCGACGAACATCTCGAGTGCGCCGAGCGCGTCCTCCAGGACCTGGCGGTCGAGCGTCACGGTGCGCCCGTCGCTGCCGCCGATCTCGAGCTCGTGCCGCAGCAAGCGCAGCGCCGTCTTCACACTGGTCATGCGGCGCGAGACGAACTTGCCGACGTGCGTATCGTGGACGCGTTCCATGCTGAACCTCATCGGGCGCGGAGCCCGGACCGATCGCGGAGCGCAGGCGGACCCACTTCCGCCCTGGATGACTCGGCCGACGCGGCGCTCCGGTCCCCTCCGCAGCGGTCGAGGTGCCTCCCTTCGCAGCGCTCGGCGGCCGCGCGGACGGGAAGTACCCCGAAGTTCCGCTGGTGCCGAGCTCGCCGCCACCCACAAGATGTAGGGGAGCACCTCAGCCTTTTACCCCAGCCCTCGCGCAGCGGCAAGCCCGCCACCGTGCGCAGGCCGGGCGTCCTCGCCCTCGGCGTGGAGGCTCCCCGGCGCTCGCCCGTCCCCCCCCTCCCTTCCCCGCAGCGCAGCGAACGCCCCATGAGTGAGCCGGATCGCGAGCCCGAGATCGAGACGTTCAAAGGCTTCCAGCTCAGCCCGTTCCAGCGCGAAGCCATCGCCTCGATCCGGCAGGGGCACAACGTGCTGGTCTCGGCGCCCACGGGCTCGGGCAAGACGCTCGTCGCCGAGTACGCGATCGAGCTCGCGATGCAAGCGGGGCGACGCTGCATCTACACCGCGCCGATCAAGGCGCTCTCGAATCAGAAGTACCGCGACTTCCGCGACGTGCCTGGGCTCGAGGTCGGCATCTCGACCGGTGACGTCACGATCAACCCGCGCGCGCGGCTCTTGATCATGACCACGGAGATCCTGCGCAACGCGATCTTCGAGGACCCGGCCCAGCTCTACGACGTGGACTACGTCATCTTCGACGAGATCCACTACATGGACGACCTCGAGCGCGGGTCGGTCTGGGAGGAGTCGATCATCTTCGCGCCGCCGGAGATCCGCTTCATCGGGCTCTCGGCGACGATCCAGAACATCGAGCAGTTCGGCCGCTGGATCCAGAGCGTGCGACGCCATCCGCTCGACGTGATCGAGCACACGCATCGCCCGGTGCCGTTGCAGCACCTGCTCTTTCACCCGGCCGTGGGCGTCTTCCGACCGGAGCACCTCAAGCGCACACGCGCGAAGGCCGGCTCGCGGCGCAGCGATCGAGGCGAGTCGTCCCAAGCGAGCCGCGCCTTGATCGACCAGCTCGTCGCGACGAACGATCTGCCGATCCTCTACTTCTGCTTCTCGCGTCGCCAATGCGAGCGCAAAGCACATGCGAACCTCTGGCGCAGCCTGCTCAGCCGTGAGGAGCGCCAGCGGATCGAGGTGCTCTTCAACGAGGTCTGCGATCTGTTCCAGCTCGAGCCGAACGACGACCTCGAGGAGATGCGCCAGCAGATCCTGCGCGGCATCGGCTACCACCACGCGGGCATGCTGCCGATCCACAAGGAGATCATCGAGCGCCTCTTCACCTCCGGTCTCCTGAAGCTGCTCTTCACGACGGAGACCTTCGCGCTCGGAATCAACATGCCCGCGCGCACCGCGATCTTCGACTCGCTGCGCAAGTTCGACGGGATCAGCTTCGACTACCTGAAGACCCGCGACTACATGCAGATGGCGGGCCGCGCGGGACGCCAAGGTATCGACTCCGAGGGCACGGTCATCTCGATCCTCGACTCCGAGGATCTCGATCGAGCCCCCGTCGATCGTCTTGTCGCCGGTCGCGCCGAGCCGATCCGCTCGCGCTTCAACCTGGCTTACAACACGCTGATCGCCCTGCGCTCGCGCCTCGGCGAGCGCATCTACGAAGCCTGGGAGAAGTCCTTCGACGCGTATCAGCATCGCGGGCGCAACGAGAAGGAGCGCGACCGCAACCAGCACATCCAGCACGAGATGATCCGCAAGCGCCTGATGCTCCTGGAGGAGCTAGGCTACCTCGAGGGCACTCAGGTGCGCGATCGCGGCCGGATCGCGCTGCACATCCAGGGCTACGAGCTGCAGGTCACAGAGATCCTCTTCCAAGGGCTCCTGGAGGGCATCACGCCCAGGGATCTCGGCATCGTGTTCGTCGCCATCGTGTTCGAGGAGCGCCGCGGCGATGTCTTCACGAGCTTCCGCGGCTCCGTGCTGGGGAAGCGCCAGATCGACATCGAGCGCACGGTGCGGCGGATCATCCAGCGCGAAGCGGAGTACGGGTTGCCCGCCTCGATCAAGGCGCCGGTCTTCTTCCTCTCGCCCGCCGTACGCGCGTGGGCCGATGGCATGCCGATGGACGAGCTCGAGCGCTTCACCAGCGTGACGCCCGGTGACTTCGTGCGCGCGATGCGCCTCGCGGTGCAGCTCATGCGGCAGGTGCGCCAGGTGCTCGGTCGCGAGTACGAGCTCAGCGATCTCCTCTCCGACGCGATCTACTTCCTGAATCGCGACGAGGTCGACGCGCGCCGTCAGCTCGAGCTCGGCTGAGCGCCTCGCGCTCCGAGCCCCCACCCGATCGTCGTGCGCAGGCGGTGATAGAAGCCGCGCCCCGGCAGGGCGACCCAGCAGAAGGGCTGCGCTGCGGCATGCAGGTGCACGGCGTCGCCGACGCGCAGCGGATGGAAGCCCTGGCCGTCGACCGACAGCGTCGCTTGCTCGCCCTCGATCAAGCGCAGCGCGATGCGCAGGTGCGCCGGCACGACCAGGGGCCTCTGCGTGAGCTGATGGGGACAGATCGGCGTCACCGAGAACGCCTCGAGCGTCGGATCGAGGAGCGGCCCGCCGGCGGCCAACGAGTAGGCCGTCGAGCCCGTCGGCGTCGAGACGAGCAGCCCGTCGCCGCGATAGTCGGAGATCGAGCGCGCGTCCAGCTCGAGCTGCACGACGATGAGCCGTCCGCGCGACGAGCGCGCGATCAGCACTTCGTTCAACGCGAGCCCCTGGATGGGCCCCGCGACCTGGCGCGTGCGCTTGCGCCGAGAGTTCGCGGCAGCGGCATCCTTGCCGCGCTCGATGGTCCAAGCGATGCGGGTCCGGCGCTGGACCTCCGCTTCACCGGCGAAGACCCGCGTCAGCACGTCGCGCCAGTTCTCCCGGTCGGCGCCGGCGAGGAAGCCCAAGCGCCCGAAGTTGATCCCGAGGGTCGGCCAGCCGCGCTCGCCGATCGCGCGCGCCGCGCCAAGGATCGAGCCATCTCCGCCGAGCACGATCACCAGCTCGGGCCGCGTGCGGAGCAGAGCGGGATCGGGCTCCTGCTGCAGCCAGAGCGTGCCGAGCACGCGCGCGCGAGGCGCAAGCCACGCGGTGATCTCGCTCGAGAAGGCTCGCACGTGAGCCTTGCGACCGTCGGCGTAGAGCACGACGCGAGGCTTGGCGCCGAGCGCGAGACGCTCCGCCGGAGCCAGTGGCGCGGCCGGCGACGTGCTCCTGCGTCGAGACGAAGGCCTCGCGCTCAGCGGAGCCGCTCGGCTACACGCCGCGCGATGCCCGCCGCGTCCATGCCGAGGGCGGCGTGCTGCTCGGCAGGCGAGTTCATGTGCTCGATGTACTGGTCGGGAACGCCGATGCGCAGGAGCTCCGCGCGGGCGCCGCGCTCGTTCAGCTCCTCCAGGCAAGCGGAGCCGAAGCCGCCCGCGATCGTGTGGTCCTCGATGGTCACCAGCAGGCGATGCGAGCTCGCGAGCTCCGCCAGCAACGCGCCATCGACGGGCTTCGCGAAGCGCGCGTTCACGACGCTCGGCCGGAAGCCGAGCTCGCTCTCGATGCGCCGCGCGGCGCTCAGCGCCTCCTGCGACATCGGACCGTAGCCGACCAGCGCCACGCGCTCGCCACGTTGAAGCCATTCGCCGCGACCGAGCTCGAGGGGCTCGCGCTGCTCATCGGAGAGCGCCTCTTCGCAGTTGGCGCGCGGGTAGCGGATCCCGACCGGACCGTTGTGGCGCAGCGCGAAGTCGAGCATCTGCCCCATCTCCGCGTCATCGCGCGGCGAGCAGAGGACGAAGCCGGGGAACGCGCGCAGATACGCGAGATCGAAGACGCCGTTGTGCGTCGGGCCGTCTTGCCCTACCAGACCGCCGCGATCGAGCGCGAAGACGACGGGCAGGCGCTGCAGCGCGACCTCCTGGAAGACCTGGTCGTAGCCGCGCTGCAGGAAGGTCGAGTAGATCGCCGCGACAGGACGGGCTCCGGCGCGCGCGAGACCGCCGCAGAACGCGACGGCATGCTGCTCGGTGATGCCCGTGTCGTAGAAGCGCGTCGGGAACTTCTCCGAGAACTCCACGAGCCCCGTGCCGCTCGGCATCGCCGCGGTGATCGCGACGACGCGCGGATCGCGCTCGGCGCAGCGCTTCAGATGGTTGGCGAAAGACTGCGTGAAGGAGATCGACTTGCGCGGCACCGCGTGCGTGCCGTTCACGTCGGTCCGCACCTCGATCTTGTGGCTCTCCTTGGTGAGGCTCTCCTTGGCCTTCGAGCCGTCCTTGGCCGGCTTCGCGGGAGGCTTCGCAGCGTGGCCGCGCTCGGGATCGTTCTTCGCCGCGTCGTAGCCCTTGCCCTTCTGCGTGAGGAGGTGCAGCAGGACGACGCCGTCCAGCTTCTTCAGGCGCTGCAGCGTGTCGACCAAGCCCACGACATCGTGCCCGTCGATCGGTCCGACGTAGGTGATGCCGAGCTCCTCGAAGATATGTCCGGGCACCGCGAGGTGACGCAGGACGTTGCCGAGCTCGTGCGCCTTGCCGACGACCTTGCCGCCGATCATCGGGATCGCGGCGATCAAGTCCTCGATCTTCTTCGTCGCTCCATGAACGAGGGGCGAGGTGCGGATGCGCGAGAGGTATTTCGCCAGCGCGCCGACCGACTTCGAGATCGACCACTCGTTGTCGTTCAGCACGACCATGTAGCGCGACTTGTCGAGGTCGCCCGCGTGGTTCAGTCCTTCGAAGGCGACGCCGGCGCCGAGACCGGCGTCCCCCACCAGCGACACGACCCACGGCGAGCCCTCTTCCTCGGGCGTGCTCGGGGGCTTCGGCGCGGGCGCGTGATCGAATCCGCAGCGCAGACCCAGCGCAGCCGAGATCGCGGTTCCGGCGTGCCCCGCCGTGAACATGTCGTAAGGCGACTCGTCGATGTGGCAGAAGCCCGAGATGCCGCCGGTCTGGCGGATGGTGTGCAGCTGCGCGCCGCGGCCCGTCAGGATCTTGTGCGGGTAGACCTGGTGGCTCACATCGAAGACCAGGCGATCGCGCAGGAAGTCGAAGCAGTAGTGCAGCGCGACGGTGGCTTCGACGATGCCGAGGTTCGAGCCCAGATGGCCCCCCGTCTTCAGCACCGTGTCGAGGATGAACTGGCGCACGTCGGCGCACAGCGTGGGCAGCTCGCGCTTGTCGAGCGCGCGCACGTCCTCGGGGCCAGCGATGCGCATGAGGAGGTTCCCCATCGCGGGAGCTCCGGACGGGGAGAGCTTGGTTCTCGGATCGTGTGCCGCGGCCACGGGTTCGGTCATCGGGTCCTGCCCTCGCCGGGCGGGTCGCGCTGCTGGGGATCGGGAACGAGGCCGGCTCGGGGGTTCGGCCGGCTTGGCGGGCGGAGAAGCTTAGCCGAAAGCTCGCGACCCTTCCCGCGGAAAAGCACCGCCTCTGGCGCGACCGGACGGCGCACCCGAGAAGCTCAGCTCGTGCGCTCCACAGCGAAGCGCGCCAGCTCGGCGAGCCGGCCGTTAGCACCGTTCCCCAGCGGCTTCAATGCCGCGATCGCGCGCTCGACCTCTTCCCTCGCGGCGAGACGCGCGCCCTCGAGTCCGAGAGCGGCGACGTAGGTGAGCTTGCCCTGATCGCGGTCCTTGCCAGGGGTCTTCCCCAGCTCCTCAGCGGTGCCGGTCTCGTCGAGCACGTCGTCAGCGATCTGGAACGCGAGCCCGACGTGCTCGCCGTAGCTGCGGAGTGCCGCGACGGCCTCCGGACCCGCTCCGGCGGCCAGGCCGCCCAAGGCGGCGGACGCGCGGATCATCGCCGCCGTCTTGCCGAGGTGGATGCGCCGCAGCACGGTGTGGGCATCGCGATCGATGGGCCGCCCCTCGCTCTCGAGGTCGAGTACCTGCCCGCCGACCATACCCACCGAGCCCGCCGCGGCCCCGAGTTCTCGCACCATGAGGCCCACGGCCTCCGCCCTCTGCGCTTCGGCGAGCAGCGCCAGGCCGCGCGTAAGCAGGGCATCGCCCGCGAGCAATGCCAGCGCCTCGCCGTAGACCTTGTGAGCGGTCGGTCGCCCGCGCCGCAGGTCATCGTCGTCCATGCACGGCAGGTCGTCGTGGATGAGGCTGTACGTGTGCACGAGCTCGACCGCGCAGGCCGGCTCGCGCGCGACCTCGGGAGCGGCGTCGAAGACCTGCGCGGAGAGGACCACCAGGGCGCCGCGCAAGCGCTTGCCACCGCCGAAGACGCTGTAGCGCATGGCCTCGTGCAAGCGCTGCGGCTCGGTGCTCGCGCTCGGCAGCACCTCGTCGAGCCAGGTCTCGAGCCGCGGCTTCCACGAGCGCAGCACCTCCGCGAAGTCGCTCATCGGCGCTCGCCTCGCAACTCGCCGGCATCGCCTCCGTCATCGTCGTCGACGGCGTCCTCTTCTTCGTCGTCGTCCGCGTGCTCCGTCTCCCCCTCGACGGCCGCCGCGCTCGCGCTCGATTCCGCGCTCTCGCGCGTCAGCATCTCGACCGTGCCACGCGCCGCGTCGAGCAGCTCGCGACAGCGCTTCAGCGCACCGATGCCGGCGCGGTACTGCTCGATCGCCTCGAGCAACGGGAGCTCGCCGTCCTCCAGCGCCGCGACGATGCGCTGGAGCTCTGCGAGCTGCTCCTCGAACGACGCGCCTTCCTTCTCTTTGCGACGGCGTGCGGTCATGCGTTCTCCGATGCGCTGGCGGGCGTCGCGTCCACGGCGCCCGCGAGGGATTCCTGCGGCTCGATGCGCTCGACGCGGCTCAGGGCGCGGCCGTCGAGGAATGCCGTCTCGAGGAGCTCCCCAACGGCGAGCGAGGCGACGGATGTTAGCGGCTGCCTCTTGCCCGCGCGAACCGCGACGGAGAACCCGCGCGCGAGGATCTGCACGGGCGAATGCGCGTCCAGCAGCCCAGCGGCGCCCGCGAGGCGCTCCTCGGCGCGCGCGCCACGCGCGCGGATCGCGCGCTCGAGGCGCACGCCGGCTTCGGTGAGGCGCTGCGCATCCGCGGCGAGACGGCGGCGCGGCGCGGCGGAGCGCAGGCGCTGCTCGAGAGCGGCCGCGACCTGCGCGCCGCGCTCCGTGCGCGCGCGCATCGCTCGCGCTCCGCGGAGCGCGAGCGCGGCGAGCTCGCCGCGCCAGCGCTCGATCTCCAGCTCAGGACGCCCGAGGGCGCGCCCCGCGGCCAGCGCCTCGACTTCGCGTCGCGCACGATCGAGGCGCTCGCGGACCGCGCGCCACGCGCGCGCCTGCAAGCGGTCGAGCTCGGCCAGGAGATCCGCGCGGCGTGGCGCGATCAGCACCGCGGCCTCGGTCGGCGTCTTCGCGCGCACGTCAGCGACGAGGTCCGCGATGGTGATGTCGGTCTCGTGCCCGACGCCGCTCACGACCGGCACGGAGCACTCGAAGATCGCTCGCGCGACGGGCTCCTCGTTGAAGGCCCAGAGATCTTCGAGGCTGCCGCCGCCGCGCGTCACGACGATCACGTCGAAGCCGCCGCGGCGATCGAGAGCTCGCACCGCCGCCGCGATCTCCGCGGCTGCTCCTTCGCCTTGCACGCGCGCCGGATGGATGGCCACGGCGACGCAAGGGAAACGCTCGAGCAAGGTCTCGAGGAAGTCATGCAGCGCAGCGCCTCCCGGCGAGGTGACGACGCCGATCGAGCGCGGGATGCGCGGCAGCGGGCGCTTGCGCTCGGGATCGAACCAACCGCGCGCACGCAGCGTGGCCTTGAGCTGCTCGAAGCGCGCATGCAGATCGCCGCGTCCCGCGATCGCCAGGCGCTCGACCTGCAGCGCGTAGGTCCCGCGCGGCGCGTACACGTCGATGCGACCGTGCGCGATGACCTCGGTGCCCACGGCGAGATCGCGCGGCGCGAGCCGCGCCGCCGCCGAGCGCCAGATCACGGCGGAGAGCCGTGCCGTAGCGTCCTTCAGCGAGAAGTAGACATGTCCCGAGCTCGCGCGGGTCCATTCGCCGATCTCGCCGCGCACCCCGACGTGCGCGAAGCGCTGCGCGAGCTCGTGGCGCAGCCGCCCGGTGAGCTGCGAGACCGATTCGACGCCGTCGTCGTTCGCGAGAGCGCCCTCCGGCCGGCGTGACCAGCCTCCGCTCCATCCCCCGCTCGCGCTCATCGCTAGCTCAGCGCGTCGCCGGCCCGACGACCTGGAACGGAATCGCTGCGGCGTCCCAGCCCTTGTCGTCCTCGAAGCCGAGGAAGACGCGCGCGCGCTTCTCGAAGAAAGGCACGCGCTGCGAGCCGCGGCGCTGGAAGCCGTGCTCCAAGCGCAGCTCCGCGCTCTTGTTCGCGGGATCCCACCAGAGCTCCGCGTTCTCCGCCTCGTAGATCACCTGCAGCCCCCCGCCGCCGACCTCGAGCTGGTGCAGCTCGACGCCGTGCCATCGCGCTCCGCCGTGGACTTCGTCGAGCCGCCTCAGCACGAAGCGCCGCGAGCCCTTCGCGCGGGCGAGCAGCTCGTTCACCTTCGCGAGCGTCTCGACCGCGGGAAAGCGCTTGTCGACCTCTCCGCTGCTGGTCGCCCCCGTCTCGCGCCAGAGCCCTTGCGCGACGAGCAGCGTCTTCCAATCGTCGATGCGCACGTCGGCGAAGGTGAGCTCGCTCGCGCCGTTCTCGAACGGCGCGCTCGCCCCGGATCCCCTCTGCTCGTAGCCGTCGATCAAGTGCACACGCAGCGAGCGCAGACCGGGGAAGGCCTCGAAGCGGAGCTCCTTCGCCGCGAGGAAGCGCCGCGTCTCGCCGAGTGGGCCGACCTCGCGAAATGCGACATCGCGCAGCACGCCATCGGCCATCGAGCCGACGCGCACGAGCTGCGTCTCCGCGTAGCCATCGAGCTCGAGCAAGCGGTTGGCCTGCGCGCGCAGCTCGTCGAGGGCGCTGCGCTTCCCGGCGATCGCGGCGGCCTCCTCCGCGGCGCGTTCCTCGGCGGCGCGCCGCTCCGCGCCAGGTCCCTGCGACGCATCGACTGCGCGGTCCGCGCTCGGCGGAGGTCCGAGAACCTCGGGCGGGATGTTCTTCGCGATCTCCTCCAGGAACGACGAGGAGCCCATCAGGGTCTCGACCCTCGGCGCCGGCGCGACGCTCTCGCTCATCGCGCCGAGGCGGTCCCGCTCGTTCTGGCGCATCTCCGCGGCGAGCGCGCGCTCGAGCATGGCGCTCTGCGAGGACTCGAGCTTCGCGCGCGCCACGACGTGCTCGTCGATCTCGCCCTGCAGATCCTCGAGCTGTGCTTTCGTTCGTGCGAGCTCTTCGCGCAGCTCGACCGCCGCGCCGCGCGCCTCGTCGACGGCTCTCTCGGCGCGCTCGGCGCGCGCTCGCTCGGCCTCGAGCTCCGCGCTGGCCAGCGGCGCCCGCTCGGGGCGCTCTGCGCTTGCCGGCGCGGTGCGCGCAGCGGCCGCGACCTCGGCCCAGCGCTGCTCCTGCTCCTCTAGGCGCCGCCGGAGATCCACGACCGCCGGCGACTCACCGGCTCCGAGCCAATGTAGCCCAGCGCTCCAGGCCACGACTCCGGCGGCCGCGATCGAAGTCGCGCAGAGGAATCCGAGCACGATTCCGGACAGCAGCGAAGAGCGTGCGGGGCGAGGCTGAAGGTCGTTCACGGAGGGCTCCCGGCGAGCGTGCGTCAGCCGCGACGTGCGGAGCGCGCGTCGCCACGGAAGGCGTTCTTGATCTCGGCGACGCGGAGCAGCTCGCTGCTCGGCAGGCGCAGGTGGCGCAGGAAAGTCGCTTCGTCGACGCGCCACGCGCCGAGGAAGACCGGCTCGGCCTTTTCTTCGCCGCGCCATTCGAGGCGCCCCTCGACGGGCGCGCCCTCGCGAGCTTCCGGCCGCGCGGCCTGCTCCAGCAAATAGGTCCAGCGCCCCACGGACGCGGGCGGCAGCCCGCCGAGCGGTCCGCTCCACGCCGACCAAAGGGGCCCCGTGGCCGGGTTCGCCGCCGTGCGCTCGATCCCCGCGAGCGCGAGCCCGCGTGCCACCACTTCCTCGCGCCGCGTGAGCACGAGCTCCACGGCACGCGGATCGAAGGCCAAGGTCTCCGCGCCGTCCTCGGCGAGCCCGGTGTGAACGGCCATGACCTCGAAGACGGCTCGCTGCGCGGGGACGCCGAGGGAACGCGCGCGCTCTAGGAGGGCCGACTCGTCGTAGCCGGCACCCCAGGCCTTCGGAAAGACCAGGAACACGATCGGCCCGCGCCGACCGACGAGCACCTCGAGGCGCTCGCGAGGGCGGCTGCGCGACGCTTCCGGCTCGCGCGGACCGTCGTCGCGCGGAGCGCAGGCGACGAGCGTCACTCCGGCGAAGAAGGCTCCGCCGAGGGCGAGGATGCGCATCACCAATCGGTGGCCTTCTTGTTGTCGTTCCACCACTTGGTCCACTCCAGCGGCTGGCGCAGGTTCTGCCCGGTCAGCTTCTGGAGCGCGTCGATGATGGGCGAGCCGATGATGCCGTACCGCTCCTTCGCGACGACGTCCTGCAGGTCCAACGCGGCATTCGCGGCCGACTCCAAGGTCTTCACCAACGGACCGGCGAGGAGCTTGCGAGTCTTCAGCGGCGCCGAGTGGAAGAAGGACATCCCTTCCGCGGCACCGGCCGTGACCTCGTAGAACTTGAAGTCGAGCAGATCGACGAGGAACGGCACCGACTTCTCGTCGAGCGTACGCCCGAGCTCGACGGCGATGAGTCGCAGGATCTCAGGGTCCTTCTTGAACGCCTTGTGCCCGAAGGCCGTCTGCAGCGTCGCGCCAGCCGGCGCACCGCACGCGCCCAGCGCGACCGTCGCCCCGACGATGAGCCCTTTGTCGTCGCGGCGCTGGTCATACGCGCGCGCCAGCGTCGCGAGCATCTTCTTCTGGTCCTTCGGACCGGCGTTCGGAAGGCGATCGACGAGAGCGCGCATGCCGCTCTTCGCTCCGTCGTCGTCCTTGTCCTTGTAGGCCTTGTCCAGGGCGTCGCACGCCTGCTTCACCTCCGGCAGGTCGTCCTTCTTCGCCTCCTCCGCCTGGGCGAACGCCAGACCGCAGAGGACGAGCAGCGCCGCTAGCGCGCGCACTAAGTTCATCGCACCGACTCCTTCCGCTGAACCGCCCGGGGCCGAGGGGCCATCGGCCCGCGCCCTGAGGTTAGCCGGGATCCGACGCGAGCGTCGAGCCACGGCCGCCGAAGTGGAAGCCGCGCCATGGGCTCCCCGCGCGCCGCGGCAACCCGAGCGGCCGGCGCCCCGCGCTCGGAACGCTACCGTCTCAGTCGCAGGCCACGCCCTCCGCGGGCCCTCCGGCACCATCCACAGCGGATCCTTCCGCGGCGTCCTTCAGGTAGCGCTCGACGTCCAGCAAGTAGCGATTCTGGATCTTCCTCACGAGCGCGCCCTGCGCGCCGGGCAGGGTTTCGCGCACGCCGGCGATCGCGCGCACGGGAAGCGCGCCGTTCGAGCTGTTGGTGAGGAAGACCTCCTCCGCGTCGCGCAGGTGCTGGAGCGTCACCGCGGCTTTCCGGATCGGGATCGAGAGGCGGCGCATCACCTGGATCACGTGATCGCGCGTGACTCCGGGGAGGCAGCCGCGATCCAGCGTGGGCGTCCAGACCGTGCCCGTCACGACGACGAAGAGATTGCAGATCGTGCCTTCCGAAAGGTCGCCGTCGCGCGTGGGCACCAAACAGTCGTAGTGCCCCGCGGCCCGCGCTTCCTTCTGCAGCAGGAAGTTGCGCAGTCGCGACGTGCCCTTGATTCCCTCCAGCGGATCCGCCGGGTCCTTGGCGCGCGCGGCGACGGAGACGCTCACCTCCGGGGGCAGCACATCGCGCGGGCGCACGAGGAGCAGCGTCTTCCCATCGCGTCCGTTGCGCCCGAAGGTCCGCGTGACGCGCAGGGAACCGGCGTCGGCGGCGCCCCACGCGCTGCACGCGGCGGCGATCGAGCGGCGCAGATCGGAGTCGCTGCCGCCGATCACCTGCTCCGGATCCATGCCCACGCGCGCGAGCCCCTCGGCGAAGCGCCGCAGGTGGTCCTCGAGCCAGACCGGCCGGCCGCCATCGACGCGGATCGTCTCGTAGACGCCGATGCCCTGCAGCACTCCGAGGTCATCGGCTTCGACGGCCGCCTCGCCGCGCGCGAGACGACGTCCATCGACGAAGAGCACGAGTTCCTTCACCGCCCGCTCCTCCACGCTCGTTCCTCGGCGATTCGCAGTTTCACGCTTGGCTCTCGGGGCGCGCCGCGGGGATTCCCGCGGCGATCTGCGCCAGCGCGGCTCGCCACGCCGAGCCCTTCGCGTGCAGCTCGGCGAGTTCGCTCGCGGGCACCGAGTCCGCGACGATGCCCGCACCCATGCGCAGCGAGAGCGCGCCGCGCACGATCTCGGCGCTGCGGATCGCCACGTTGAACATCATTTCGCCGCGTACGTCCACCGTCCCCACCCCGCCGCAATAGATGCCGCGGTCGCGCTCCTCGAGCTCGCGCACGATCTCCATCGCGCGCTGCTTCGGGGCCCCGGTGATGGAGCCCGCCGGAAAGAGCGCGAGCAACGCCTTCCGCGGCTCGACCCTTCCGGCCGAGCGCGCGACGACCTCGGCCATCAGATGGTGCACGTTGGCGAAGCTGCGGAGCCGGATGCCCTCGGGCACGCGCACGCTGCCGGGCAAGGCCAGCTTTCCGAGATCGTTGCGGTAGAGATCGACGATCATCGCGAGCTCCGCGCGGTCCTTGGCCGAGGACAGCAGCTCCTCTCGCGCGACGCGATCGGTCTGCGGATCGGCGCTGCGGGGGCGCGTGCCCTTGATCGGCTCGGTCCGCCATTCCCGGGCTCGCGTACGGAAGTGGAGCTCGGGCGAGTTGCAGAGAAGCGCGCCTTCGGGCTCCGCGGCGAACGCGCCGTAGGGAGCGGGCGAGCTCGCGCGCAGGAGTCCGTAGAGGCGGCGCGCATCGAGCTTGGCGCCGCGATCGAGCTCGGCCGAGAGATTGACCTGATAGATGTCCCCCGCCGCGATGAGCTCGCGCGCGGCCTCGACGCGCGCTTCGTAGGACGCGCGCTCTCCGCTCGGCGAGGCGAGAGCTCGCGCCGCGCGCGCGGCGCGCCGCACGCTGCGGCGCGGAACGCGCAGCGGCGGCGCGTTGCGGAGTTCGCAGCGCAGCACGCGGCGCTCGCGGCGATCGTGCAGGTAGACGCGCGGATAGAAGCCGAAGCGCAGCACGTCGCGCCGCGCGTGCGGATCGCGCGGCGGGAGCGGCCGCGCGGCGCAGAGCGCCCCGGCCTCGTAGTCGATCCGCCCGATCCAGCCGCCGAGGAATGGCACGGCGTCGATGTCCAGCGCGGCCTCGAGGCGCCACTCGCGCTCCGCCGCGGTGAGCGGAGCGTAGAGACGCCGGGCTCGCTCGTCGCGCGTGAGGGGCAGGAGATCCGCTGCGCGCACGGCGTGCACGTGCGTCGGCCGCACGGCCCAGAGGCTCCAGCGCGCGCGCTCGACGTCGCCTCGCGAGTCCAGCAGAATCGGCCGCCAGCGCGTGGGCAGCGCGCGCACCTGCGGCCACGGATCGAAGTCCGCGTCCACGGTGCGCGAGGTGACGACGATCGTCGGCGAGGACGGCGACATGAGCGATGGGAAGCGGCGGGGCGCCGCGGCGGAAGAGCGCTCCGAAGCGCGCGGCGAGCGCGCGGCGGCGCGCGCGAAGAGCGCCGCGCCGCCCGTCGGCGCGACCGGCGACGCGCGAGCATCCGACGCGACGCCGCCGAGCGGCCTCCGAACTTCGATCGCTGCGTTCCTCTCGGACCTGCGGGCCCGCGATGCCTCGCAGCACACGCTGCGCGCCTACGGGACCGACCTGACGACGCTCGCGACCTGGCTCGAAGGGCGCGGCATCCTGGAGCCGGCGCAGATCCGGCGCAACGATCTGCGCGCGTGGATCCACGAGCGCGGCGACGCCGGCCTCGAGGCGCGCTCCGTGGCGCGGCATCTCTCGTCGGCTCGCTCGTGGCTGCGCTTCCTCGAGCGCCGCGGCGCGATCGAGGACAGCCCGGCGCGAACCTTGCGCGCGCCGCGCCGGGAGAAGCGCTTGCCGAGCGTCCTGCGGCAGCGCGAGATCGAAGGGCTGCTCGCGCGCCCAGCGAGCGGCGGGTTCCTCGCGCTGCGCGACGCGGCGCTGCTCGAGGTGCTCTACTCGACGGGGCTCCGCGTGAGCGAGCTGGTCGGGCTCGAGCTCGATCGCGTCGACCTGCGATCGGGGCTCGTGCGCGTCCTCGGCAAGCGCAAGAAGGAGCGCCTCGCGATCCTCGGCCGCCCAGCGCGGGAAGCCCTCGAGCTCTATCTCGCCGAACGCGCCTCTCGCGCTCCCGCGCACCCGCGGGTGTTCGTCAATCAACGCGGCGGACCGCTCAGCGATCGCTCCGTTCGCACGATCGTCGACCGGCATCGCCGCGGCGCGGGCATCGAGACGCACGCCAGCCCGCACACGCTGCGCCACAGCTTCGCGACGCACCTGCTCGACGCCGGCGCCGATCTCCGCTCCGTGCAGGAGCTCCTCGGCCACGCCGACCTCGCGACCACGCAGGTCTACACGCACGTCTCGGTGGCGCGCCTGCGGGATGTCTACCAGCGCGCGCATCCGCGTGCGCTCCGCTCCGCGAGCTCGCGGCCCCGGAGCCGCCGCGCCCAGCAGGTTCCGGGCGCCGATGCCGATGCGGAGAAAGCCGAAGAGCTCTCCTCCCGCGGTCGGGAGAAGAGCTCTTCGATCGATGACCCCAAGGGGATTTGAACCCCTGTTACCAGGATGAAAACCTGATGTCCTAGGCCTGACTAGACGATGGGGCCGGGCAAGTGAGGCGCAGAGGTTAGCGAGCACCCTACGCATGGTCAACCCCACCTCGGCGGGATTCTCGGAGCGTTCCCTCGAAACCAGGAGGGCCGCTCAGGCGGGGCGATAGCCGAGCCGCTCCAGGATCCCCTGGGCGAAGCTCAGCTCGCGCTCGAGGCATCGCACGAGGGCGCGCGGTCCCTCGCCCCCGCGCAGCTCGGGCGGCAGGCGATCGAAGGTATAGGTCTCCACTTCGAAGATGCTCGTCCAGGCCTGCACGACGGCGCGCTCGAAGAGCTCGACCAGCGCTGCGCGCGTGGTCCCGAGGGGGCCGATGGACTCCGCGAAAATCGGCACGTGGAAGTGAATGCGCCACGCTTCGCAAGCGAGCCAAGCCGCGCTGGGCTCCTCGTCGACCAGCTCGGGTAGGTCTCCGGCGGCGAGGACCTCGCCCGATCGCGCGAGCCCCCGCGCTTGGTGGAACCAGCGCGGCTCGCGCCAGCTCGCGAGCGCCTCGCGCCCCGCGAGATCGCGCCCGGGCTCGCGCAGCTCCAGCGCCGAGCTGAGCTGCAGCTTCGCCACGCGCGCGCGGCCGCGGAGCGCGCGCTCCACGACGGGCGCCGACTCGAAGAGCACGGCCGCGTGACAGGTGTCGAGACACACCGCGAGACGATCGTCCGCGAGCGCGCCGCCGCGTGCCGCACGCGCGTCGGCGAGGAAGTCCGCGACCTCGACCGTGCTCTCCTGCGTCGAATCGGGCTCGGGCTCGAGCGCGAGCAGGACCTCGCGCTCGAGGCCCTCGAGCCCAGCTCGGGCGGCCTCCAGCCCGCTTCGGACCGCCGCGCCGAACGCGCCATCGCGGCCCCAGGGCCGCCACCCGCCCGTATGCGTGCTCAGGCACGCGCGCACATCAGGTGGCGCGAGGCGCTCCAAGATGCGCGCGCAGCGCAGCGTGTGCTCCAGCCGCATCGGGTCGGCCCAGGTCGGGCGGAAGACCTCCTCCTTCACGCGCGCCGCATGGAACGCGCCGAAGGGGAACGCGTTCATCGTCGCGACGTAAAGACCGCCGCGCTCGAGCTCGCTCCGCAGCGCGTCGAAGCAGGTCGAGCGCGCTTCGACTTGCAGCGCCACCGCGCTCGGCAGATAGAGACCGATGCCGAGCGAGCCGCTCGGACGCAGCGCCGCGCGCAGCGCCGCGCTCACCTCACGGAGCCCGGCGAGAATCGAATCCAGGTCCTCGCCGGGATGCACGTTCGTGCAGTACGCGAGGTGGAGCAGCCGGCCGTCGGAACCGAGGAATCGCACGCGTTCTCCGTGGTGGGTCCGCAGCCTACTGCGGATGCGCGTACCTCTCCAGCGGGTGGCGCGAGCTCACGCGGTCGAGCGAGAAATCGAACTCGAGAGCGACCGCATCGCCGCCGCCGCGTCCTGCGCGTATCGCCCTTCGCGGAGGAACTCGTCGTGTCGCTGTCTTCTTCTCCCCGCTTCGCCGTCGCGCTCGCTCTCGCCCTCGGATCCGTTGCGCTCGAAGCGCGAGCACAAGCCGGCAGCGGCTCGTACCTCCGCATCGATCGCCCCGAGCGCGTGCGCTCGTTCTATCGCGACGGCGCCGAGGCCTGGATCGGGCGACGTGTGCACGTGCATCTCCCGCATTCGGCCCTGGAGCGAGCCGAGCCGGGGGAACGCGGCGGGCTCAGCTTCCGCTGGAAAGGTGTGCGCTTCCGCGTCGCAGGAGAGAATCCTGCGCTCGCGCGCTACAACCGGCGCGCGCCGCGCGGGACCGTGCTCTGCGTGAAGGGGATCGTGCGCCGCGCGAAGGAGGGCGAGCCCCCCCATCTCCAGATCGAGGATCTGCGCGTCGGTCCGCTGGAGCGCTGGTGAGGCGCTCGCGGATCGAGGCTCAATCGCGCAACCCGTAGTCGCGGTGCAGCGACGGATAGACCGGGAACGAGCCCGCGAGCTCCGCCACCTCCGCGCCGACGCGCTGGACCTCGGCGGCATCGGAGCGGCCCTTCAGAGCGCGCACGATCAGCTTGCCCAGGCGACGCAGCTCGACCTCGCGGAGGCCGCGGGTCGTGATGGCCGGCGTGCCGATGCGCACCCCCGAGGCCTTGGTCGCCGGCTGCGGGTCGAAGGGGATCAGGTTCTTGTTCACCGTGATCCCGACGTGGTGCAGCGCGTCCTCGCCTTCGCTGCCCGTCATGCCGAGCGAGCGGAGATCGACCAGCATGAGGTGCGTGTCGGTGCCACCCGAGACGATGCGCAAACCACCCGCTTGGAGTTCCTCGGCGAGCGCGCGCGCGTTCCGCACCACGTGCTCCTGATAGCTCCGGAACTCCGGCCGCAGGGCTTCACCGAACGCCGCGGCCTTCGCCGCGATGACGTGCATCAGCGGTCCCCCCTGGGTGCCGGGGAACACGCGCGACTGCACGAGCGGGAAGTGCTCCTTGCGGCAGAGGATCGCCCCGCCACGCGGGCCTCGCAGCGTCTTGTGCGTCGTGAAGGTCACGATGTCCGCGTGCGGCACGGGGCTCGGGTGCACGCCTCCGGCGACGAGGCCCGCGATGTGCGCCATGTCGACCATCAGCTTCGCGCCGACTTCGGAGGCGATCTCGGCGAAGCGCGGGAAGTCGAGGATGCGCGAGTAAGCGCTCGCGCCGATCAGCAGCACGGCGGGCTTCAGCTCGCGCGCCATCGCTGCGACGCGCGCGGTGTCGATCCGCTCGGTCTCGGGCTCGACGCCGAAGTGGTGGAACTCGTAGAGCAGGCCGCTGAAGTTCTTGGGATGACCGTGCGAGAGGTGCCCCCCGTGGTCGAGGCTCATCGCGAGCACGCGCGAATGCGGCTCGGCGAGCGCCATCAGCGCCGCCATGTTGGCCTGCGTGCCCGAGTGAGGCTGGACGTTCGCTCGCTCGCCACCGAAGAGCTCGAGCACGCGCGCCTTGGCCAGCTCCTCGGCCTTGTCGACGAACTCGCAGCCGCCGTAGTAGCGCTTCCCGGGGTAGCCCTCGGCGTACTTGTTGGTGAGCACCGAGCCCTGGGCCCCCATCACCGCGAGGCTCGTGTGGTTCTCGGAGGCGATCAGCTCGAGCTGGGTTTCCTGGCGCTGGAGCTCGCCGGCGATGGCGGCGAAGAGTTCGGGGTCCTGCTCGCGCAGGGCTTCGAGAGATTGCAAGGGAGCGCTCCGCTCACGGTTCCGTAGGAGAGGGCGCGGGCGGCGCCGCGCCCGAGTGGTTCTAACCGGGCGCCCGCGGCGTATGAAGCGCGCGTTGGGCCGCAGGACTTCGGCGACCCGGGATCCTCCGCGCCTGGCGCGGCGTCTGGCCGCGAGGTCGAGGCCGGGCGGAGGCGCTTCCGCGTTGCCAGCGCACGCCTTCCGCCTACCCTTTCCCGCCGCCCCTGGATTCCCCGGCGGGCGATGCGGCACGATGAGACCGAGATGGCCTCGAACCCACCGAGCACCGACCCGCAGAGTCCCCGTCCCGAGACCGCCGCGAGCGCGCCGCAGCGCAGGAAGCTGCCCGCCGCCGCCGTCTTCCTCGTCTGCCTGGCCGGAGGCGCCCTCGCCGCGATCGGGCTGCGGGCGCTCGCGCCCGGCGTCTTCGAGAGCCAAGGGTCGAGCCCGCAAGCCTGGACGGACGAGCTCGGGCAGCGCGAGCTCAGCGTGCCGAAGACGCGCGGGCGGCTGGAGCTAGGCGAGGCGAAGTACGACTTCGGCGAGGTCGTCGATGGATCGCACGCGACGCATCGCTTCGAGTTTCGCAACGGCGGCAGCGAGCCGGTGACACTTCTCGAGATCGTGAAGCCCTGCACCTGCATCGCGATCGACGGTCTCGGCACCTTCGACAGCCGCGGCGGCTCCACCCCGGTGAGCAGCCAACGCGAGAAGGACCTGCTCACGCTGCAGCCGGGACAGCGCGGCTATCTCGACCTGCGCACCTTCCCCTCCGGAGCGACGACGCAGCGCGAGACCCGCAGCTCGAGCTTGCAGCTCGTCACCAACGGGCTCGGCCACGAGCGCGTCTATCTGGAGCTGAAGGCGACCTACCTCTATCTCGTCGGCGTCGAAGTGCGGCGCGCGGGCGAGGAGAGCTTCCGCGCCTCGCGCCAACGCGAGGTCGAGCTCGGCACCCTCGGACGCGGCGAGCGCGCGTCGTTCTGGATCGACATCATCGATCTCAGCGAAGGGACGCCGGAGAACTTCGACGTCACCGGCGAGATCACCGTCGATGGCCGGCCGTGGAAGGACGGGCCGCCCTATCTCGCGCTCGCGGTCGAGGACGCGCAGCGCCTCGGCATGCCGCGCAAGCGCCTCGTGCTCGACCTGGGCGCGGGCAAGCCCATGGGGCGGATACAGCACGAGATCGCGGTGCCCACGACGATCCATGGCGGACTCGCGGTGAAGCTCAACGTGCGCGGGCTCGTCGCCAGCGATCTCTACCTCGGCACGCTCACCGGGCAGCGCGAGACGCTCCCGCGCATCGCCTTCGGCGTGCTGCAGCCGGGCGAGCCCACCACCGTGCGGCGCACGCTGCGCTACGTCGGGAATCGCGCGGGCTTCGCGCTGCGGTCCGCCGCGGTAAAGCGCGCACCCGGCGAGACGGAGCCCGAGGTCGCGACCAAGCTGCATCCCGCTGAGCCCGGAGCGTGGACTCTGGAGGTCGAGCTGCCGCGCGGCGCCACGAGCTCGTTCCTGCTGGATCTCGAGCTCGCGTGCGAGCCCGCCGATGCGCTGCCCTCGCACGAGCTCGTGCTGCAGGTGCAGGGCATCGTGCCGCAGCGCGCGGCGGCGAACTCGGCTTCGCGCGACGTGGAGATGCCGCGCCTGCTGCTCGCGAACGCGAGCACGGACCTCGGTCAGGTCGTGCATGGCGCGATGCCCGAGGTGGCCTTCGAGGTCTCGAATCCGGGCGCCCGCGACCTCGCGATCCGCCGCATCACGCCGGAGCAAGGTCCGCCGCTCCGCTTCGTACGCGCAGAGCAGATGGACGGCTCGCGGGCGACGGCGCCCGCGTCGAGCGGAGCCGCCGGCCCCGAGCCCGCGCGCCTCGCAGTCGTCCCCGCGCGCGGCACGCTGCGGCTCGTGTTCGCCCTGGACACCACGCCGCTCAGCCGCGGCAGCTCGCGGATCTTCGCCAGCGCGGAGATCGAGAGCGAGGACAGCGTGGCCCCGCGCCAGCGCGTCAGCACGACGGCGATGATCGACTATCCCGCGGGGCTCTTCGGCACGAGCGACGAGCATCCGGATCTCGTGCTGCCCCTGCGCGACATCTGGGTGCCGCCCGTCGGCCGCACGGGCCGGCGCGAGCACGAGGTGCAACTGCGCCCGGCGCGCGCTTGGGACGGCTCGTTCGCAACCGAGCTGCGCCCCTCGACCCAAGTGCCATGGCCGAGCTTCCTGCAGGTCTCCGCCGAGGAGCGCACCGAGGCCGACGGCACCCGCCTCGTGGCGCTGCGCTTCGTCGCGACCGGCGAGAAGAGCCCGACGAGCTATCGCTCGCGCGTGCGCATCGAGACCGCGATCGGCGGAGGGTACGCGTTCGAGGCCGAGGTGTTCGGCGAAGTCGTGGAGGACATCGTCTGCGTCCGCGAGGAGGCGCTCCGCGATCGTTCCGGGCCCGGTGGCGAGCTGCTCTTCGCTCACTTCTTGCGCCCGCTGGGCGAGCTCTCTCTCGCGCCGGCTCGCGAAGGCGAGAAGCTCGAACGCGAGGAGCGCCTGCGCTACCTGGGCGGCGAGAGCGACTTCCGCTTCGATCCGCGCCCGCGCGTGCATTGGAGCTCGACCGGCGAGGAGCCGCCCGCTCTGAGGTGGAGATCCTCGAGCCGCAGCCGCCGGAGCGCCCCGACGCGAGCCTGGTGCTGCGCCTCCCGCGCGGCGCGAAACGCGAGGCGCGCGGCGAGATCGAGCTCCTTCGCGGCGGCGCCGAGCGCGTCGTCGCGCGCATTCCCTTCCGCATCCGCACCGCCGACTCCGGCTCGCGCTGAGGCCCTCCGCCCTGCAGTGAAGAGGATCCGATGAAGACGCCTTCGCCGCGCACCGCCGCCCCTGCCGCCCTCCTCCTCGCGACCCTGGGCATGGCCTTGCTCGCCGTTCCGCCGAGGACGGCTCGAACAGCCGTCGCGGGGACGCGGGCGAAGGTCCATCTCGTCGTGACGGGCCCGACCTCCGGCGAGCTCGATCCCTGCGGCTGCTCGGCGGGGATGCACGGCGGGCTCGACCGACGCATCTCGCTGCTGCATGCGCTGGCGTCCGATCCGCGTACGATCGCGATCGACTGCGGCGATCTCACGGGTCCGCCGCGCTTGTCGCAACTACCGGCGCAGCCGCTCTTCGATACGCTGAAGCAGGCGCTGGTGCTGCAAGCGCTGGAGAAGATGCCCTACGACGGCTTCTGCATCGGGGATCGCGATCTGCGCATCCCTCCGTTCGAGACGGGCCTGGCGCTCCCCAGCCCGTACGACACGGAGTTCTACGGTCTCGCCGCCGTCGGCCAGATGCTCTTCGATCGTGCGCCGGTGCTCAGCAACGTGAGCTGCAGCGTGCCCGATCTCTGGAAGCCGTGGCGCGTGCTGGGCGCCGAGAGCGGCGTGCGCGTTCTGCTCACTTGCGCGATCGCCGCTCCGGATCCGCTCTGGAGCGCCGAATACACGCATCGCGACGCAGCGGAAGCGCTACGCGAAGCGCACTCCGCGGCTTCCGCCGAAGGTCCGATCGACCTCTTCCTGTGCGTCTATCATGGCCCGAGCCGCGAAGCGGCCACGGAGCTCGCGCGCGCGGTGCCTGAGCTCGGCCTCGTCCTCTGGGCCGACCACGAACACACCGACGACGCCTCGCAGCCGATCCCAACGGAGGGCGGCTGCGCCATCGTGGCTCCGGGCTCGCGCGGCACGAAGATCCTCGAGCTCGAGCTCGCGCGCGAGAACGGCGCGACGCGCATCGAAGGCATCCAAGCGCACGCCGTCGACGACAGCTCGAGCCGCGACGAACGTCTCTCGAGGTTGACGCCCGAGTTTCGCGCCCGCGCGGCGGCGAATCGCCCGCCGCTCACCCAGCACTACGCCGGACAAGCGCTTCCCCCCGGAGGCGACCTCTACATCGGCTCGCAGGCGTGTGCGCGCTGCCACGCCGAGGCCTTCCAAGTCTGGCGCGGGAGCGCGCATGCCCGCGCGCACGAGACGCTCGCGCGACCCGAGCCGAAGACCGAGGGCTCGCTCGCGGATCCCAACTGCGTGTCCTGCCATACCGTCGGCTACGGTCGCGCGTTCGGCTTCGCCGATCCGCGCATCGCGGACACACGCGTCGGCACGGGCAGCGCCGAACGTCCGTTGGACCTCGACCTTCGCGGCGTCGGCTGCGAGTCCTGTCACGGTCCGGGCCTGGCGCACGCGCTGCGACCGAGCGGTCCGGGTCGTGCGGCGATGAGCGGCGTCGGCGCGCGAGCGAGAGAGACCTGCTACAGCTGCCACGACGCGGAGAACAGCCCGCGCTTCGCCTTCGACGAGTATTGGACGCGCATTCGCCACCGCTGAGGGCGGCCGCGAGGACTCAGCGCCGCGGGAGGTCGAGCTTGTCGCCGCTCCGACGCGTTTGCTTGGCGCGGGTCGGCGCGAGTCGCGTCGCCTCGGCCCAGAGCTCCGCTCGATCGAGGCGCAGCCACTCGAGCGCGGCTCCGGCCTTCGCTCGCACGCGCGGGGCGCTCTGAGTGGAAGCGACCTGGAGGAACTCGAAGGCCTTGCGCTCCTCGTCGCCGCCGCGCGGCAGCAGGCTCGCCGCGATCAGGGCGTGCCGATCGAACACCGGGTCTTCGCTCGAGCAGGCCGCGCGGAGCGCGAGCAGCGGATCCTGCGCGAGCGCGTTCCACCCGTTGGGATAGATCGCGACGACGGCAGGCGCGAACGCGACCGGACGGAGCGGGACGTAGCGCGTGCCGACCAGCGCGGCGCAGGGATAGAGCGTGGCGTCGATGCGCAGGAGCTTCAGGGCCCAAGGGGTGGCCTCGGGCTGCCGGATGGCGTGCCTCATCCTCCCGATCGTCGAGGCCGCGCACGCGAGCGGGGATTGCAGCGGAACGGTCTCCCACTGCACCGTGCTGGAATGCGCGCCGAGGCCATCGAACAGGACCTCGGTCAGCCGCAGCTTGAAGAAGCTCGATTCGTCGCCGCCGCGGTACTCGCCCTGGTC
Organism: Planctomycetota bacterium; assembly: GCA_016719295.1. GTDB lineage: Bacteria > Planctomycetota > UBA1135 > UBA1135 > JADKAF01 > JADKAF01. The sequence goes on along the minus strand of JADKAF010000001.1, from coordinate 390,440 downwards.
GATGCCTCCCGCGGGGATCTCGACCGGCTCGCCGCTGGCGGTGAAGAGCTCCAGGTCGAGCTCGAGATCTTTCCCCGCCGTCAACCGCTCTCCCGAGACCGGCTTCGCCACGCCGTGCAGGCTCTGCCAGGCGATGCAGCCGTCGAGGTAGCGATCCCATCGCTCCAGCGTCTCGAGGAACTCGGCCGCTTCGGGCTCTTCGGAGAGCCGCGCGAGTTCGGCCTTCGCTTCCTCGTGCAGCCCTTGCTGCACGAGCTCGTGCAGGCGGCGCAGGCGCATACGCGCGATCGCGCCTAGGTCGCGCTCCTCGATCTCGATCGGAACCTCGATCGACTCGGCGCGAACCGGAAGCTGGATCTCCGGATCGACACGGCGCTCGACACACGATCCCAGGAGCGCCGCAGCGAGAAGGGCCGCGGGCGGGACGAGGTACGTGGCGCTGAGGCAGCGGGCGTGCATGGCCGAGCAGGCTAACCGAAGGAGTGCACCCGGGGAGCAGGAAACCGCGCGCCCGGACAGCTCAGGAGGAGCTGCCCGGGCGCGCGGAGCATCGGACGCGCGGCCGCGATGGGCCGCGCGTCCGAAGTGGCGAGAGCGAGGCGCCGGAGCGCTTAGCCTTCGCTCTCGGGGGCCTTCTCTTCGGCCTTCTCTTCGGCCGTCTCGCCGGCCTTTTCGCCGGCCTTTTCGCCGGCCTCGACTTCTTCGGCACTGCGCGGCTTCTCGATGCCGGGCGTGGTGTCGAGCTCCATCAGCGAGCGCTTGGCCTGCTTCTCCAGCTCCTCGATGCTGATGTTCTCGCTCTCGTCGAAGTCGGCGTGGACGAACGAGAGACCGATCTTGCGATCCTCGGGGTCCACGCGGATCACGCGGACCTCGATCTTCTGGCCGAGCTTCACGACCTCCTCGGGGCTCTGGATCTTGCGGTCCGAGAGCTCGGAGATGTGGAGCAGGCCTTCGAGGTCTTCCTCGAGCCGCACGAACACGCCGAAGTTCGTGATCTTCGTGACGTGTCCGTCCACGACGTCGCCGACGTGGTAGCGGTCCGGGATATCCTCGACCCACGGGTCCGGCGTGAGCTGCTTCAGACCCAAGGCGATGCGCTTCTTCTCGGGATCGACCGAGAGCACGGCGCAGCGGACGAGGTCGCCCTTCTTCAGGACCTCCTTCGGATCGGAGATCTTCTTCGTCCAGGAGAGGTCGCTCACGTGCAGCAGGCCGTCGATGCCCTCTTCGAGCTCGACGAACGCGCCGTAGGAGGCCAGGTTGCGGACGCGACCTTCGATGATCGTGCCGACCGGGTAGCGCTCCTCGACGCTCTGCCACGGATCCTCCTCGACCTGCTTCATGCCGAGGCTGATCTCCTGCTTCTCCTTGTCGATGTCGAGCACGACGACTTCGACTTCGTCGCTGATGTTCACGACCTCCTTCGGATCGGTGACGCGGCGCGTCCACGACATCTCGGAGATGTGCACCAGGCCCTCGACGCCGTCCTCGAGCTTAACGAACGCTCCGTAGGAGACGATGTTGACGACCTTGCCCTTCGCGCGGGAGCCGACGGGGTACTTGGCGTCGATGTCTTCCCACGGGCTCTTGTGCTTCTGCTTCAAGCCGAGCGCGATACGCTCGCGATCGCGGTCGATCTTGAGGATGACGACCTCGATCTCCTGGTCGACCTGCACCATCTCGCTGGGATGCGCGATGCGCGACCAGGACATGTCGGTGATGTGGAGCAGGCCGTCGATGCCGCCGAGGTCGATGAACACGCCGAAGTCGGCGATGTTCTTCACGACGCCCATGCGCAGCTCGCCCTCGTGGATCTCTTCCAGCGTGCGCTCCTTCTTGATGGCGCGCTCGCGCTCGAGGAGCTTGCGACGGGAGATGACGATGTTCTGGCGCTCGGGGTCGATCTTGATGATCTCGCCCTCGAGGTCCTGGCCGACGTACTCGGAGATGTCCTGCGTGCGGCGGATGTTGACCTGCGATGCCGGCAGGAACACGTGCACGCCCTCCACGTCGACGAGCAACCCGCCCTTGATCTTGCGGATCGCGAGGCCGCGGACCTTGTCGCCTTCCTGGTACTTGCCGACGACGCGCTCCCAGGCGCGGGTCTTGTCCGCTCGGCCCTTCGAGACGCTAGCGGTGTCGGTGTACTCGTCGATGCCTTCGTAGAAGACCTCGTAGATCTTGCCGGCCTCGATCAGCTCGCCTTCGGCGAACTCATGGCGGGAGAGGATGCCTTCGGACTTGCCGCCGAAGTCGACGATGACTTCGTCGTTGCGGACGCCGATCACCTTGGCCTGCACGATCGTGCCGGGCTCGATGTCTTTCACCGAGGCGTCGACCATGCGATCCAGGTCGATCGAGGTCTGGCCGGCCAGGATCTGCATCTCGAGGCGCTCGAGCTCGAGATCCGAGATCGAGTTGCGTCGGACGATTTCTCTGCTTCTGGACATGAGGGGATGAGGCGAGGCTCGGAGCCCCGCGCCGAAGGCGTGAAGTACGGGTTGGCTGGGCCGGGCGGGACGCCTCCGCTCACACGAGCGGAACCTGGCGTTCGGAACGGCTTGCCCGAAGCGGCGCGCGAGCCTTCGGTCTCAGCGCAGCGGCGGGCGGTGTTCGAGTTGGATCAGAGATCGAATAGCTCGGTGAGTCGGAGCTCGGCAAGACTCGGCTCAGCGCTTGGCGGCAGCTCGCTCGCGCAGGAGCGCGCAAGCGCGCCTCCAGCGCCTCGAGGGTCTGCCCGGTCGTGTCGATGCGCACCGCGTCGGGCGCGCAGAGGAGCGGGCTCGCCACACGCTGCGAATCGCGTCGATCGCGATCGACGAGCTCCTGCTCCACGTCCTCCAAGGCGCGCGCCTTGCCGCGCGCGGCTTCTTCGGCTTGCCTCCGGCGGGCGCGCTCGCGCACGTCCGCATCCAAGTAGATCTTCAGGGTGGCGTCGGGAAACACCACCGAACCCATGTCGCGGCCCTCGGCGACGATGCCGCCGAAGCTCCGCGTGCGACCGACCTCGTCGCGCGCCTCGCGCTGGAGATCGACCATGCGATGCCGGACGAGCGGCAGTGCCGAGATCGGCGAGACCAGGCGATCGACCGCCGGTCCGCGGATCTCGTCTCCGACCGCTCGGCCCTCGAGCAGCACGCGCCCCGCCGCATCGAGCGAGACATTGATCTTCTCGAGATGCGCCGCGAGCTCGGGGACCTCCTCGAGCTGCGCAGCGAAGTCTCCTCGCCCCTCGGCCGAATCGCTACCGGTCCACGCCGCCGAGGCTTCGAGGAACGGCTCCGTCCAGCCGTGCCGGGCGAGCCCGAGCGCCAGCGCGCGGTACATCGCTCCGGTGTCGAGGAACAAGAAGCCCTCCGCTGCAGCGATGCGCCGGGCCAAGGTGCTCTTGCCCGAGCCCGAAGGCCCATCGATGGCGAGCGTAGGACAGGGCGGTAGAGCGGTCGAGATCGCGGTGCTCCGCGCAGGAGGGGGCGGACATGCTAGTCCCCCCTACTCATAGGTCAAGGCGCCCGGGGCCACGGGCCGCGGGGCGACCGCCAGCGAAGCCTCCGCGTCGGCGAACGCAGGCGCGCATCCGCTCTCCAGGACGAGGTGCCCGTCGGCGCTCTCGAAGGCCGGCAGCACGAGGAACTCGCCCCCCGGCCCGCCTCGCCAGCGCCGCGCCACGTGCACATGCCCGCAGACCAGCCCGAGCCAGGGCCCCCCGCTCGCGAGCACGGCCTCCACCGCCGGCGGTCGGATCGGGAAGATCCGCGCGCCGTAGCCCTGCGCCCGCCGGCGCGCCTGCGAGCGCTGGGAAGCCTTCCTCAGACGAAGAGCGAGGGCCCGCAGCGCCCAGAGCGGCAACGCGCGGCTCAGCCAATGGACCGCGCGCGAATGGGTGACGCGGCGCAGCCGCATGTAGCCCACGTCTTCGAGGCAGAGCGCGTCGCCGTGGGTGAGCAGCCAGCGCTCGCCGGAGGCGAGCTCGAGGTCGACCCACTCCCCGCCGTGCTCCGCCCCGAGCTCGGCCGCCGTCGACGAGTCGAGGAGGAAGTCGCGGTTGCCGCTGACCAGGACGCAGCGGCAGCCGCGCGCGCGGGCCTCCAGGAAGGCCTCGCGCAGCGGCGCCAAACGCGCCAGGCGCAGGTGCTTGCGCCCGAGCCAATAGTCGAAGAGGTCCCCGAGAACGACGAGCAGGTCCGCGCGCTCCGAAGCGCGCGCGACGAAGCGTGCGAGGCGCTGGACATCGCTCTCGGAGGTGGGATCGAAGTGCGCGTCGGCGAGGATCACCGCGCGCCGCGCGAGGACTCGCAGAGCGCTCTCCGGCCGAGGCGGCGCGGCGGCGCTCATGGCGCGCTCTCGCCCCCATTCGACGCGCGCGGATCGGAGATACCGAGATCGCGGATCTTCTCCCAGAGGACCTTGCGCGAGATACCGAGCAGATCGGCGGCTTGCGTGCGATGCCCGGCCGTCGTCTTCAGCACGCGCGCGATGTACTCGCGCTCGGTGTCGCGCAGAACCTCGCGCAAAGGCCTGACACCGTCGCCGACGTCGAGCGCCGAGCGGAACTTCGCCGACAGCGGCAGCAGGTGCTCCTTCTTGAGGAAGGTCGCTCCCCCGCTCAGCGCTACGGCGCGAGCGACGGAGTTCTCGAGCTCGCGGACGTTGCCGGGCCAGAGATAGGTCTGCAGTGCTTCCAGGACGTCGGGCTTCACCTGGTACTCGCGGCCGGCGCCGTACTTCTTCAGGAAGTGCTCGAGGAGCAGCGGGATATCGCCCTCGCGCTGCACGAGAGGCGGCAGATCGATAGGCACCACGTTCAGTCGATAGAAGAGGTCTTCCCGGAAGCGGCCCGTGCGCACGAGCTGCTGGAGCTCGACCTTCGTCGCGGTGACGACGCGGAGATCGACGGGGATCACGCGATCGCCGCCGACGCGCTGGACCTCGTGCTCCTCGAGCACGCGCAGGAGCTTCACCTGAACGCTGAGCGGCGCGTCATCGACATCGTCGAGAAAGATCGTGCCCCCGTGCGCCATCTCGAAACGGCCCTTGCGCTCGCGATGCGCGTCCGTGAAGGCACCGCGCTCGTGACCGAAGAGCTCCGCCTCGAGCAAGCTCTCCGCGAGCATGGCGCAGGAGAGCGCGACGAACGGGCCTTCCGCTCTCGCGCTCAATCGATGGATCGCTCGGGCCACGCGCTCCTTGCCGGTGCCGCTCTGCCCCGTGATGAGGATGCTCGCCTCGGTCGGCGCCACGGTGCGCAAGCGCTCCAGCACCTCGCTCATCGCGCGCGAGCGTCCGACGATCTCGTCGAGCGCCTGCCCGTGGTCGAGGCGCTGGCGTAGCTCCTGGTTCGCACTCTCGAGCGTGCGACGGCGCTGGATCTGCTCCAGCAAGCGCACGACGTAGGCGTTCGGGAAGGGCTTCTGGACATAGGTCTCGGCGCCCTTCTGCATGGCGTCGACGGCCTGCTCGATCGTCGCGTAGCCGGTGATCATCACCACCGCAGGAGCGGGCTAGAGCGTACGCGCGAAGTCCAGGAGCTGCATGCCGTCCAGGCCGGGCATCCGAATGTCGGAAACCAACGCGTCGTAGGCGACGCGTTTCAGCTCCTCCTTCGCCTCTCGGCCATCGGCGACCCACTCGACGCGATGCCCAACCTCTTCCAGAGCGTCTCGGAGAGTGATGGCGATCGTCTTCTCGTCTTCGGCGAGCAGGATGCGCATGCGGTGGCGTCCAGGGGGAAGTCCGTCATCCGGCGCGAGGTGCGCAGATCACCAGATCAGCGCGCCGCCGAAGCCCGGTCATTTCGCGAAGCGGGGAGAAAAAAGACAAGAACCGCACCTGGTTTAGGGAGGCCAGTGCGATCCTCTCGACGGGACTTCGCAGGGACCTCCTGAAGGAGCGGGGCGGGTGCAAATCCGCTCCGCTCCTTTTTCGTTCTGCGCCCCCGTCCTGTTCGTTCTGCGCCCCCGTCCTGCGCCCCCGTCTCCTGCTGCGACCCCGATCGCGGCTCAGGTAGCCGGAATCGCGCCTTCCCTCGCTGGGCTCGTTCCGCCGAGAGCAGCGCGACCGCCGGGTTCATCACCGCCGGCGGCTCGAGGTCTCAGCGAGCTCGCGGGCGCGGAGCGAAGCGCGGCCGCGATGCGGCCGCTGAAGCCGCAACTCCTAGCCGACGCAGGCTTCCTGAGCTGCTGCTGTCCCCCCTAGCAGCCTGTTGAAGAAGTCATTCGGGCTCGAGAACGCGCCTCGGTCGCCCCGCCTTCGTCGCCGGAACCTAGCTGAAACACCCGCTTCAGCGCCGGTTCCTGCGCCTCGACGGGACGCCCGATGCATCGTTCTCAGCCTCGAAGCACTTCTTCAACAGGCTGCTAGGCTCCGAAGCGCTTGGCTGCGGGCTGCTCAGCTGCGGTGCTCTAGCTCTGGTCGAGATCCAGGCGATCGTCGCCATCATCCGCGTCGCCTCCCGGCTCGCGGAACAGCACGGCGTTCCCGCCGGCTCGCAGCACTTGGTCGGCTGCCTCCTCGGCGGCGTAGACCAGCGCGTCGTAGAAGAGCGTGTTGCGCTCCTGGTAGATCGCGCCGCCGAAGCTCAGCGTGACGCGGATCGCCTTGCCCTCGACCTCGAACTCGCAGTCGGCGATGGTCGTGCGCAGGCGCTCCGCCATCGCCTGCGCACCTTCGCGATCCGTGTGCGGCGCGATGAGCAGGAGCTGATCGTCGGGGGCTTGTCCGAGCACATCGCAGGCGCGGATCTCGCGCCGCAGGACGCGCACTACGCGGTCGAGGATGAAGCCCTTCGCGCGGAAGCCGTAGAGATCGCGCAGGCTGTCGAGCCGATCGAGGCGTACGACGAAGCACGCCAGCGGGATCTGATAGCGGCGCGCGCGCGCGAATTCCGCCTTCAGCAGATGCACGATCTGCGCGTACGAGAACAGCCCGGCCTCGTTGCCGCCGAGCGAGAGCGAGTGGAAGCGGCTCATGTCCGTCGAGGATGCCATCGTTTCTCCCGTTCGCGGCGGACGGTCCCGCTCGAGACCGGCGGAGCGAGGCGACACGCGCCCCGCCCGCGCCGCGACTCGCCGGCGCGAGACCTCCCCAACGGAAGTCCCTCCAATGCAGAGATCGGACGAGTTCGTCGGCAAACGTGATCCGCGGCCCCCTCTTGCAGCGCGGAGGAACGGAATTCCAACGCGAAGCTCACAACGCGCCGCCGCCGAGGCGCCGCACTCCGCCGAGCAAGCCGTCGAGCAACGCGTTCCAGTCGATGCCGAAGGTCGTCCGCAGCACCAAGGCCGCTCCGATGACAGCACCGCCAACGATGGCGAAAACGAAGAGCTGTACGACCAGCCGGGCGACCAGGCGCTTGCGCGCCACCCCGCGGTAGGCCGCGCGGATCAAGCGCTTGGCCAGCGCGTCGCGCAGAGCGTGAACCGCCGCTTGCGGACGCTGATCGTCGATCTTGGCCGCGGCGAGGACCTCGGCGGCGCACTCCTCCGCGCTCCAAGAGCCGCCGTCCCGCAGCACCTTCTCCCACTTCTGCTGCACGGACTTCTCGAGCTTGCCTTGCTCGGCGATCCACGCCGCGGCCGCTACCGCCACCCAACGCGGCGCGGACGAGCTCGACGGCGCGACGGAGCTCGGCTCGGCCTGAGCGCCTCGCTGCGGTTGCGGGACGGAGCTCGGCGCCGCAGCGCTCGCGATCCCCGTCGCGCCCGCGCGCTCGAAGCAGAGCGCGATGCCCCCGCACTCCACCAGATCGCCCTCGGCGAGCACGCGCTCGTCCGCCGGCGCACCGCCGATGCGCACGCTTCCCGCGGGCCCCATGCTGGCGAGGCGATAGCTATCGCCATCGCGCCAGAGCTGGAAGCCCTCGATGGGAAGCCCAACGATCTGGAGATCGCAGGAGCGCCCAGAGCCGACCAAGTGCATGCGCTGCGTCAACGCGAAGCGCGTTCCGCCCGGACCCGTCGAGGCGAGGCGGAGCTGCCATTCGTTCATCGCCTTGGGATAGCAGACGGCGCGAGCGCGCTCAAGCGGTCGCGCCTCGGAAGGACCGCGGGGTCATTCGAGCTCCAGGAGCAGCTCCTGGAGGCCGTCACCGCCGGGCTCGAGCTGCTCGGAGATCTTCGCGCGTACGCGCCCCTGCCAGACGATCACGCGCAGGGGACGGTCCACGGGGGCGCCTGTCAGCTCGAAACGACCGGCCGCGTCGGAGGTCGCGCGCGCACCGACCTCGGTCCACTGCCCCAGCTCCGTGAGCTGCTCCAACGACAGCACCCATCCTGCGCGAACCCCGCCGCGCGCCTGGATCCGGCCGCGCACCACGCGACCGCGATCGAGGGCGAAGCGCTGCTCTCCGCGCACGCTCTCGTCGATGTGCAGCGTCTGCGCAACCGGCGCGAAGCCATGCGCCGCGATGCCGAGGATCACACCCGCGCGAGGCAGGCCATCGCAATGGTAGGTTCCATCCTTGCCCGTGACGCCGGGAAGCGGGAACGCGCGGCGACGCAGATCGTCGGCCGAGAGCCTGCCGGCGGGTTGCCGCGTGATGCGTGCTCCCGCGATCGGCGCGCCGCTCGCGGCGTCGACGACGCGTATCGCGAACGAGATCCCCTCGCGCAGCACCCAATCCTCGAGCTGCTCGTCCTCGACGCGCACGGGCACGCGCGAGGTCTCGAGCAGATCGTGCCCTGCCGAAGCGACGGTGAAGCTCAGCATCCCGGAGGCCGGCCGCGGGATCTCGTAGCGCCCGTCCTCGTCGGTGCGCCTGAGCTCGAGATAGCCCGCCGAGCCGCGCGCCTCGACGAACGCGCCCGAGACCGGGCGTCCGCTGAGATCCACCACGCGACCGCGCAGGCCGCTGCCGCGCGCGAGCTCGAGCACGATCTCGGTGCCCCGCGGAGCCGCATCGCGGCGGAGGGTGCGATGCCCGGGATGGAGCGCCTCGACGCTGATGTCGCCGGCCTCGACCGCTGGGAAGCGGAAGCGTCCGTCCTCGTCACCCTGGCCTTCCAGATGGCGACCATCCGCGTAACGCAGCACGACGCGCGCCGCGAGCGGGCGACCCTCGAGGTCGACGACGCGCCCGAAGACCTCCTCGCTCGAACGCTCGGCGGATGGAACCGCCGCAGCAGTCGGAGCCTGCTGGGCCGCGCGCGGCGCGAGCGGGCTCGAGCTCTTGGGCTCCGCCGCCGGAGCCGAGAGGGCCGCTCGCTCGCGCAGCGGCTCGGGAGCGCTCTCCGCGCGGCTCGAGCGGAACGCGAGCATCAGGAGTTGGAGCAAAGCGCAGGCGAGGAGGAAGCGCGCCGCTCGCTCGGGATGCTCGTGCACCCAGAGCTGCCAGTACCTTCGGCTTGCCGCCACCGCCGCGCTGGTGTGTGCTCTCACCATGTCTCCTAGCGCCGACTCCTCGACGCCTCCCTCTTCGTCGCTCGCGCCCGCCGCGCTTGAAGCCGCACCTCGGCGAAGACCGGTCTGGCCCCGGCGCCGCACCGCGGCGTTTGCGCGGCGCCTGGCGGCGTACCTCGAGGCCGGCATCTCCGGCCCCGCGGCCCTCGAAGGCGCGCGACCGCCCGCGCGACCCAAGGATCTCTCGCGCGCGCTGGCCCAGCTCCGTGCCGGCTCGCCGTATGCCACCGCCCTGGAGTCCCTGGGTCTCTTCTCCCCCGCCGCGCACGCCGCGATCCGCGCGTTCGAGCGCGCCGGGCGCTTGCCGCGCGCGCTCGAGCGCGCGGCGGCGGCGATCGAGTCCGACCTCGAGGCGCTGGGCGATCTCGCGAAGCGCTCCGCATACCCCGTCTTCCTGCTGCACATCATCCCCTTCGCTCTCGCGGCTCCGGCCCTCGTGCGGGGCGACTTCGGAGCGGCGCTGCTGCGCAGCGCGACACCCCTGGTGCTCGCGTGGTGCGCGGTGCTCGCTCTCGGGTGGTGGCTCGTCTCGCGCGGCGGATCGCAGGCCCGCAGCCTCCTCGCGCTCCCCGGCTTCGGTCCCTGGGTGCGCGCGCGCAGCATGCAGCTCTACTTCGATGGCGTCGCCGCGCTCTACGGCGCGGGCGTCCCGATCGCCGCCGCCCATGCGGAGATGCGCGCGTTGCTGCCCCATCCCGCGCTGGCCGAAATGCTCGCGCACGCCGAGCCCGCCCTCGCGCAGGGACGCAGCTATCGCGAAGCCCTCGCGCTCTCGGGCGCGCTCCGTCCGCTCGAGCTCGATCACCTGGAGAACGCCGAGCGCAGCGGTCGTCTCGAGGGCGCACTCGAGTCGTTGGCGCAGCTCGCGCGCGGCGATGCCGAACTGCGCGCGCGCGCCGGTGCGCGCGTCTGCGCCGGCGCGATCTACGCACTCGCCGTCGCCGCCATCGCCTGGAGCGTGGTCTCGTTCTACTCCACGATCTATGGCGGACTGCGCCAGCTGCGCTGAGGAAGGACTCTCACTCGATGATGCCGTGGAGCTCCAGGCGGAGGCGTCGGGAGCTCGCTTCCATCCAGCGCGCGAGCTCCGGCTCGGGAGGCGTGCCCCGCTCCAGGAAATGCAGCGCGTCCTCCCCGCGCCCGTCCCAGAACGAGCACGCCCTGCGTCGGTCCTCCAGCGCCCCGCGCGCCGGGAAGCGCTCCGCCCACTCGCGGTAGAGCCGCTCGTGCTCCGGAGGTGGCGCGGCGAACACCGGCTCGCCGAGCTCGCAAGCTGCAAGCGAGACCGCACCGCCGCGCCGCGGAGCTTCCTCGATCGCGACGCGGAGGCGCGCGCGCTGCGCGGCGCTGAGCTGGCCGCGACGCGCACGGTCCCAGAGCGCGGCCAGCTGCGCGCGAGGCGCGAGGGAGAGCCGCGCTTGCGCGGACTCGCGCTCGACCCATGCCCGGGCGTCGAGACGTGCGAGCGCGCGCTCGAGTTCGGCGGCATCGACCCGCGGAGCAGGATCGAGCGCGGGTTGCAGCAGCAGGGCGAGGCAGAGGGCGAGCACGGCGTGAGATGGAAGAGAGAGTTTGCAGCCTGTTGGCGACTTGCTTCGAGGCAGGGAAGGATGCGTCAGGCGTTCCGCCGAGGCGCAGGAACCGGCGCGGAAGCGGGCGTTGCCGCGAGGTTCCGGCAACGAAGGCAGGGCGACCGAGGCGCGTTCTCCGGCCCGAAGGACGGCTTCAACATCGAGCTAGGGAAAGCTATCCCACGCTGGCCGCAGCGGTCGGATCTGCGCCGCGAAGCGCGGCCGATCCGCGGAGCGGTGGGCGATCGCGTAGCCCGAGCCATGCAGCAGGGCTATACTCCGCGCGTACCCTCGTCCCCACGTGCTCTCACGCGGCGCCTTTCCGCGCCGCGCTCCACCGCCTCGTGAAGCTAGGTCTCTCCCACAACCTCCGCCTGGAGCAGCGACTGGTGCAGTCGCCGCAGATGATCCAGGCGATGCAGATCCTGCAGCTGCCCACGCTGGATCTCGCGGAGCGGATCGAACAGGAGCTCGGCGAGAATCCTTGCCTCGAGGTCGATGAGGAGGCTCCTCGCGAAGAGCGGCCGGAGCCCGAGGCTCCGCCAGAGGAGAGCATCGCGCCGGAGGCGGAGGACCAGCAGCAGGCCGACCCCGATCGCTATCTGCAGCAGCTCGAGGCGATGCTGGAGGAGAGCGGCGAGATCCGCGCACCGCGTGGCTCGCGCGCAGCGGGCGAAGAGGAGAGCGATCGGCGTCTGGAAGCGCTGAACAACACTCCGGAGCGCGCCAGCTCGCTCACCGACGAGCTGCTGAGCCAGCTCTACTCCCAAGACCTCTCGGAACGCGCGCTGCGGATCGGTGAGCACCTAGTCGGCAGCCTCGACGCCCGTGGCTATCTCGAGCGCTCGGCCGAGGAGCTCGCCGCCGAGATCGAGATGTCCCGAGGCGACGCGCCAGCCACCCCGGCGGAGGTGCGCGAACTGATCGCCGTCGTTCGCGAGCTAGGCCCGCCCGGCATCGCGGCCTACGACCTCCGCGAATGCTTGCTCCTGCAGCTCGATGCTCTGGAGATCTCGGCCGAGGAGCGCGAGCTGTATCGCTTCGCGCGCTCGCTCGTCGTCCGCCACCTCGACGACATACTGCACAACCGCCGCCCGAAGATCGCTCGAGAGTCGGGGCGGTCGATCGACGAGGTGAACCGAGCGATCGAGCTGCTGAGCCGCCTGGACACGCGCCCCGGTGCACCTGGGGTCGCGGAGCCGAACGCAAACGTGAGCCCCGACGTGATCGTCGAGGAGGTCGATGGCGGCTACGAGATACGCTTGGATCGCGGCGGCATCCCGGAGCTCCGCATCTCCCCCGCCTACCGCCAGCTCCTCGAAGAGGCGCGCAAGAACCCCGAGGTCCTCGAGTACCTGCGGCGCAAGATCGATGCGGCGAAGTGGTTCATCGACGCGGTGCACCAGCGTCAGCTCACGCTGTACAAGATCGCGAAGGAGCTCTTCTCGCGGCAGCGCGACTTCCTCGACCACGGCATCTCGCAACTCCATCCTCTGCGCATGCAGGAGGTCGCCGAGGCGCCCAGTGTCGGCGTGCACATCTCCACGGTGTCGCGTGCGATCGCCGGCAAGTACGCGCAGACGCCGCGCGGGATCTTTCCCTTGAAGTGGTTCTTCTCGGGAGGCACAACCTCGGAGTCGGGCCAAGTGGCCTCGCAGAAGTCGATCAAGCAGCGCATCGCCGACCTGCTCGCCGTAGAGGACAAGAAGCACCCGCTCTCCGACGACGAGATCGCTGCCGTACTGGAGAAGGAAGACGGGCTGCGCATCGCCCGCCGCACCGTCACCAAGTACCGCAAGGCCCTCCACATCCCCTCGTCCACGCAACGGCGCATCTTCGAGTGAGGAGCCGCTTCTCGCAGCCTGCGGAAGAGCGGCTTCGAGGCGGAAGGAACGAGAGCTCGGGGATCACGCCGACGCGCCGGAGCCGTCTCTGAAGCGCGTGCTTTCGCGAGGTTGAGGATGAGGCGACGCGGGCGCAGCGCTCGGGGCGCCTTCGCGAGCTCGAGCGATCTCCGCGGCGAGCTGATGGGCTTCGGCCTCTTGCCGCCGCCGCGCAAGGCGTGCTCTCATGAAAGGCTCGGCGTGGGCCCTGCCATCCCGACGCAGGCCTCCGGCACAGCCCACGAATTCAGAACCACCTCGTCGCGAGCTTTGGAAGAGGAGCGCTCCCCGTGTCCATCAAGGTGACGGACGTCCGCAAGGGCATGGTTTTGCAGATGGACGGCGAACTGTGGGTCGTCACGCGCTACGACCACATCACGCCGGGTAACTGGCGCGCCATCAACCAGGTCTACCTCCGCAACCTCCGCACCGGCTCGCAGCGCCAGATGCGCATGGGAAGCAGCGAGACGGTCGAGCCCGCCTATCTCGAGAAGAAGAACTGCGAGTACCTCTATTCGGACGGCGACGGCTACGTGTTCATGGACCAGACGACCTTCGACCAGTTCACGCTGCTGCGCGAGATGGTCGGAGAGCAGATGGTCTTCATCAAGGAGAACGAGTCCGTCATCGTGACCTTCTTCGAGGAGCGCCCGGTCACGGTGGAGCTGCCCTCCAGCGTGGTGATGGAGATCGTCGAAGCCGAAGCCGCCGTGAAGGGCAACTCGGTGACGAACCTCACCAAGAACGCGAAGACCGAGACGGGCCTCGAGGTGAAGGTGCCCCTGCACATCGGCGTCGGCGAGAAGGTGAAGATCTCCACCGAGACGGGCGAGTTCCTGGGGCGCGCGAACTGAGCTCGGCGGTGCGCGGTGCGCGGTGCGCCTCAGCGCGACCCGCGCGGCTCCTGCAGCCAGATCTCGATGCCGAGCTCTTTCGTCCCGATGCGGCGAGGGAACGAAGCGAAGTGCCGGCAGCGAGTGCGCACATGCCATTCGAAGCTCTCGCGGTCGACGGCATCCCAGGTGGCGGAGCCGTCCTCGCCGACCAGATACCACACGCGGCCGGGATGCTGCATGAGCTCGAGCAGGAGTTCGTGGTTGAAGTGCCCGAGGAGCAGGACGCGCCGCGGGTCGCGGAGGTTCGTGGCGTTCGGCGCTAGATAGTGCTCCAGGATCGTGGCGCGATTCGAGGCCACGAGATCGCCCGGCTCGAGCCTCTCCAGCAGCAACGCGGCAGCCGCGCGCCATTCGGCGCGGAAGCCGCCGAAGGAGCTGCGGTAGAGCGCCTGCATGGCGAGCCCTTCGGCCGCGGGGAGCGCGAGCAGCGCCAGCGCCGCGCCGCGAGCTCCCGACTTCCAGGTCTCCGCGCAGAGCCAAGCGAGCGAAGCGATCAAGAACGGCAGCGCGCTCACGACGTACTGGTGATTGACCGTCACGAGCAGGGAGAGCGCTCCTCCGCAGATCAGCGTTCCGCTCGCCGCGCCGACGAGGAAGAGCGGGAAGGGCTTGCGCCCGCGGAGCGCGCGCCACGCCGCGAAACCGATCGCGAGCCAGAACACCGGCCCGCCGTAGAAGGCGAGATTGCCGAGGTAGACCGGAGTGGAGAAGCGCCCCTTCTGCTGCAGGTACCAAGCGGCATCCTGGTAGGCGATCCAGGTGATGCCGAGCAGCGCCGCAGCGGCGAACCAGGTCAGCGGAGAACGCCAGGGCTTCGTGGACCTCGCTCGTGGCACGATGCAGAGCTGGAGCGCGACCGCGAAGCCGAGCCCGGCGACGAAGATCAAGCTCGAGGCGTGGACCTGGCTCCCGAGGGCGATCATCGCCAAGCAGAGCAGGACAGGGAGCGCGCGACGCGTGCGAAGCCAGGCCTCGAAGGCGATCCCCGCGACGAGGCAGACGAGCAGGTTCAGCGTGTAGTAGCGGACGCTCTGGCTGAGGAAGTGATGCCAGGGCGAGATCGAGAGGAGCAGGCTGCCGCAGATCGCGGCGAACGCTCCGAGACGACAGGCGAGCCAAGCGCAGAGCACGCCGACCGACAGCACGCCGATGGCGCACGGCAGCACACGCGCGCCCCACTCGTCGCGCCCGAAGAGATCGATCCCCCAGCGCACGACATGGTAGGAGATCGGATTCTCGATCCCGGACTCGCCTTCGACCTCCAGGCGGCTCGTCGCGTCGGAGATGCTGAACGCTTCGTCGATCCAGAGGCTGTAGTTGCCGAGGTCCGAGAAGCGCACGCAGGCCGCGAGCAGCATCGCGACGATCGCGAGGAGTCCGGCGGCCTTCGCGCCGAGTCCGCTCGCGATCGCCGCGCGAGGCTCGACAGGCGCGTCAATCTTCCGAGAAGCGTTGGAGCTCACCACGGGAAGCGATCTGCGCCGCGGCGCTGCGTTGGAGCAGCTCGTCGTGGCAGCGGCCGATGATGTAGACCGCTTCTTCGGGATCGTCGGTCACATGGAAGAGATCGGGATCATCCGGGCTGATCGTGCCCTCGGCGATCATCGTCGTGCGGATCCAATCGATGAGCCCGCTCCAGTACGAGCGGCCCATCAGGATGATCGGGAAGTCGTGGATCTTGTCGGTCTGGATGAGCGTCAGCGCCTCGAACAGCTCGTCCAGCGTGCCGAAGCCGCCGGGGCAGACGACGTACGACATCGCGTACTTCACGAACATCACCTTGCGCGCGAAGAAGTAGTCGAAGGTGATCGAGTGCGTCTGGTATGGATTGCCGCCCTGCTCCATCGGCAGCTTGATGTTCAAGCCGACCGACTTGCCGCCGCCTTCTTTCGCGCCGCGGTTCGCGGCTTCCATGATGCCGGGCCCGCCGCCGGTGATGACGGCGAAGCCGCGCTGCACGAGGAGCTTCGCCGTGCGTCGCGCGAGCTCGTAGTAGGGATGCCCCTCCTTCATGCGCGCGCTGCCGAAGAGCGACACCGCGGGGCCGAGATCGTGGAGAGTCTCGAAGCCCTCGACGAACTCGCCCATGATCTTGAAGACCATCCAGGTGTCGCGCTGCCGCGAGATGCGCAGCTCGTGCGTGTCGTTCCAGCTCAACGGGGACTCCTTCGCTCGCGCGCTGGTTCGCCCCGGAAGTGGGGCCGAGGCGTTCGCGAGAGCGCTGGGCGAGCAAGGCAGTGAACCAGAGGCGCCCCCCGCCCAGCAAGGCCCCGGCAGAGACCGGATGCTGCGGCGCGCGAAAGTTCTCGCGTCCGGCTGGTCCGCGGGCCGAACTAGAGCTAGAAGGACGCTCCGACCGCTCCGGCGCCCTCGCGCTTGCGCGAGCTCACCGGTCGGCCTCTTTCGATCGCCGCACCGAGACCCGACCTTGAGCGAGAACCGAACGAGCTCGACAGGACACCACCGCAGCGCGAGCGGACACCGCCGCAGCGCGAGGGAGCCTCGCCGCAGCGCGTGGCGATCCGTCGCGCGTGCCCCTATCGGCTTCGCGCTGATCGCTCTCGCCGTCTGCCTGCCTTCGTGCATCTCGTTCGCCTCCGACGAGCGGCTCTTCGTCGCCTCCGATCCGCCGGGCGCGCTGATCCGAGTGAACGGGACCTCCACCGGACTGGTCACTCCCGCGCTGATCGCCATCACCGAGGACGCCGAGGTCGAGCTGGCGCTGCAGGGCTACCCCAACGAGCTGCGCCGCGTGCGCCGGGTCACGCACTTCGACCCGCCCCTGTTCGAAGACGCTGGGGCCGCGACCTTTGGCAGCTCGCTGTTCACCGACTGGATCATGGAAGACATCCTCTTCCCGTGGCGCTGGCTCACGCGCAACGAGCCTACGCGCATCCACGTGGTCTTCCGTACGACCGACAGCTAGTGGGCGGAGCAGAAGTTCGCTAGGAAAGTTCCGCCGGGACGGCGTGCGGGGCGCGCGGCGCCGCTGACGGGGTTCCTCCGCGGAGCGCTTCGCGACGGCGCGGCTCGCGCCCGCTACATTGCGCGCGGAGGACGAGCTCCATGCCCCCGCTCCCGCCACCGCTCCTCGCCGCGGCGCTGCCCGACGACGAAGTCTGGATCACCTTTGGGATCGTCGCCGGCGCCGTCGCGCTCGCGATTCAGCTCGAGCAGCGGAGCCGCTTCGCGGCGCGTCTCTCCGGTCCGGTTCTCGCGCTGCTGTTCGGGCTCGCCGCTGCGGAACTCCGGATCGTCTCGCCGCGTTCACCGGTGTTCGAGGCGATCGGAGCGTATGCCGTGCCGATCTGTATTCCGCTCCTGCTGCTCCGCGCGAACCTGCGCGCGATCCTGCGCAGCACCGGCAGCCTTTTCTTCGTGTTCCATCTCGCCGCGCTCGGCACGCTGATCGGCTCGCTCGTCGCGCACCTCGCGCTGCGGGCCCACGTCCCCGACACGCCCGAGCTCGCCGGCATCATGGCAGGCTCCTACATCGGCGGCAGCGTCAACTTCTCGAGCCTCTCCCAGGCCTACGGGCCGCAGATGGACCGCTCGGTGCTCGGGCCGCTCGTCGTCGCCGACAACCTGGTCATGGCGGCGGTCTTCTTCGTCTGCTTCCCGCTGCCGAGCCTGCGCTGGCTGAAGCGCCACTTCCGCACTCCGCACGAGGACGAGCTCGCGCGCGCGGCGGAAGCTCGCGAGGGCGTGCTGGTCGAGAGCGCCGCCGCGCGCTATTGGGCCCCGAAGCCCATCTCGCTGGCACAGATCGCCACGGTGCTCGCGATCGCCGTCGCGATCGCCGGCCTATCGCAGTCGATCGCCGCCGCGGCGCAGGCCGCGGCGCTGCCGCAGCTCTTCCTCCTGCTGCTGAATCCCTTCCTCGTCACGGCCCTGCTCTGCGTCGCGTTGGCCACCTTCGCGGAGGCGCATCTCCAGAAGCTCGGCGGCGATCAGGAGCTCGGCACCTGGCTCATCTACCTCTTCTTCTTCGCGATCGGCACCGAGGCCAGCATCTCGCAGCTCTTGCAGCAAGGCAGCGCGATGCTCGCCTTCTGCGCGATCCTCGCAGCCTCGAACGTGCTCACCGCGCTCGCGCTCGGGAAGCTCTTCCGCTGCCATCTCGAAGAGATCGCGCTCGCGATCAACGCGACGCTCGGCGGCGCTCCATCGGCCGCCGCGATGGCGATCGCGAAAGGCTGGAGCGGGCTCGTGCTACCGGCGGTGCTCGTCGGCGTCTGGGGCTACATCCTCGGGCAGGGCTGCGGCATCGCGATCGCCGAGTTGATCCTCGCGCTCGAGCGCTGAGCTCGGCGCTCCTCAGCGCTCCGGAGGAACCTCGACCCACACGTAGCCGCGGAGCTGCTCCAGGGCATAGCCCGTCGCGCGATCCTCGGGGTAGCGCTGACGGAGCGCGGCGCGGACGAGCGGATCGATCTGCTCCTCGGCCCCGTGACAGAGCAGGCAGAGCGGCGCGATGCGCAGCGGATCCAGAAGTGCCAGCTCGCCTTCCGGACCGCGGAGCACGAGCTCGCTGCCGCGTTTCGCGCTCACCTCCGCGCGGGCCCAACCAGGCGGTTCGTTGTTCGGATTGCGGAGCTTCTCGCTGGTGCGGCCGAGACGAACGCCGTGCTGCGCGGCGAGCTCCTGCGCGATCGCCGGAGCCCTCTCGCGGCAGACGTCGATCGCCGCGGCCGCTCCGCCGCGCTCGAGCGCTTGTCCCAGCTCCGCGAGCAGCCGCGACTTCAGCGCATCGCGCGCCGCGAGCGCACGCGCGCGCTGCGCTTGCTCTCCTGGCGCGAGCTCGGCGACGGAGCTCTCGCTCCAAGCGCTGCTCTCTCCGGAGCAGGCGCAGAGCCACATCAGAGCTGCCAGCCCGGCGAGAGTGGCCATCGAAACGCGCGCTTCGCGCAACATCGCTGCACCTCGTGAACGCAGGGAATCGAGCCCCAGCGTGCCCCCGCGCCGAACGCCTTCCAAGAGAAAGGTGGACAGAATCGCTGCGCGCGGTTCCTCTTGTGCCTTCGCGAGCGTTGGATTGGTTTCTGCTTTCGACCCTTCTCGGCCCCCGGTGATGAGATCCGGCGGCACTTCGAGGTTTCGGCAGGCTGAGGACCTCGAAGACTCTCGAGCTCGACGCTTCCTTGTTCGAGCTCCCCTCCTGGGACATGGCGGCCTCCCAGGATCGGCGAAGCGACCCACGCGGCGATTTCTATCGTTCGCTCGCGTCGCGCTCTCTTGTCACGCCGCTGGAACTCACTCTTCGATGCAGAACCGACTCTACGTGGGGAATCTCCCCTTCGACATCAACGCCCAGGCGATCGAACAGGCCTTCGCTGCCCATGGCACCGTGCAGGATGTGCACGTCGTCATGGACCGCGAGACCAGCCGCCCGCGCGGCTTCGCCTTCGTCACCATGAGCACCGACAGCGAAGCGCAGGAAGCCATCAGCCAGATGGACGGCGTCATGCTGGGCGGTCGCGCCCTGCGCGTGAACCAGGCCGAAGCCAAGCCGGCTCGCACCGGCGGCGGCGGCCCGAACCGCGGCGGCGGCGGCGGCGGCGGCGGTGGCTTCGGCGGCGGTGAACGCCGTCCGCGCTACTGATCGCATGCTGCGCGACTGACAGCACGCTGGGCGGAGCCGCGGCCGACAAAGCCGTGGCTCCGCTCGCGAGCGCGCGCCGCGCGGATCGCGATCCGCTCCGCAGCCTGCGCGTTCGCGCGCGCCCCGCGAGAGGCGCGCTCCTCCATCTCGTCTCGCAGCCGGCGCGATCATCGCCCCGGTTTCCCGACGACTCCCAACACGAACGAAACGTTGACTCCCCGACCCACGCTAGATTCCGCTCCGATCGCCCCCCGCGCTCGTCGAGCCGCCTCCCCCACTCCCAAGCACTCCCCCTCCGCTCCCGAGCACGCCGGTGCCCAGCGCGCCGAATCGCAGCACGCGCCCGCGCGGCATGCCGATTCGCAGCGCGGCACCCCGCCGAGCAAGTCGGCGCAGCGATCGGGACCTCCTAGCGCGAAGCCCGCGCCGAGCGACAACAAGCCCGCGCCGAGCGAAGGCGACCCCGGTGCCTTCACCGAGCTCGGCCTCGTCGGTCCGCTCCTCCGCGCGGTCGCAGCAGCCGGCTTCACGGCGCCGACGCGCATCCAGTCCCTCGCGATCCCGCACGCCGTCGCCGGCAAGGACGTGCTCGGCCTCGCGCAGACGGGCACGGGCAAGACCGCGGCCTTCTGCCTGCCGATGCTCCAGCGACTCGCGGCCGAAAAGCCGAAGAAGTCGCTCGCCCGCGCGCCACGCGCGCTGATCCTGGCGCCGACGCGCGAGCTGGCGCAGCAGATCGCCGAGGCGAGCGCACCCTTCGCGCGCGCGCTGCATCTCCGCACCACCGTCGTCCATGGCGGTGTCTCGCTGCGTCCGCAGATCGACGCGCTCGCGCGCGGCGTCGACGTGCTGATCGCGACTCCGGGCCGACTCGAAGACCTGCTCTCGCAGCGCGCGCTAGCGCTCGGCGAGGTGCACGCCCTCGTGCTCGACGAAGCCGACCGCATGCTCGACGAGGGCTTCCTGCCCGCGGTGCGTCGCATCCTCGCCCTTTGCCCGCGCGACCGGCAGACGATGCTCTTCTCGGCGACCTTGCCGGAAGCGATCGAGAGCATCGCCAAGCATCAGATGCGCGAGCCCGTGCGCGTCGAGGCGACGCCCCCGAACCACACGCCGCGCAAGATCGAGCAGACCGTCTGGTTCTGCGAGCAGCCCGAGAAGCTCGAGCGCCTCGGCGTGCTGCTCGACCAACCGAGCGTCGAGCGCGCCATCGTCTTCACGCGCACGAAGCGCGGCGCCGACCGCGTCGCGAAGAAGCTCGTGCAGATGGGCCTCGCCTCCGTCGCCATCCACGGCGACAAGAGCCAGGGTCAGCGCGACCGCGCGTTGCTCGCGTTCAAGAACGGCAAGGTTCCGATCCTCGTCGCCACCGATATCGCCGCGCGCGGCATCGACGTCCGCGAGGTGAGCCACGTCGTGAACTACGAGCTCCCCCACGAGCCGGAGTCCTATGTGCATCGCATCGGACGCACGGCGCGCGCCGGAGCGAGCGGCATCGCCTGGGCCTTCTGCTCGCGCGAAGAGCGCGATCGCCTGAAGGACATCGAGAAGCTCCTGAAGGAGCGTCTCGTCCGCGGCAACGACGATCCGGACGAGCGCATGCGTCATCCCGTGAACGCGCCCGGTCGCAGCCGGGCGAAGCAGGAGCACGCGCCGCAGCAGGAGCGCTCGCGAGCCGCGGCTCGTCCGACGCACGCGGCTCCGCCTGCAGCCCGCCGGCCCGCGGAGTCCTCGCCGCGCACGCCTCCGGCACGCGCACCTCGCTCGGACGCGGCACGTGATCACTCCGCGACGCGCGAGAGTTCCTCGAGCCGCCCGGCGGCTCGGCCCGCGCCGCAGAGCCCTCGTCCCGCCACGCCCAAGGCGCGCCCCGCGCCGCGCGGCGACGAGCGCAGCGCACCGCGCCGCGAGGAGCGATCCGAGCGGCCGCAGACCCGGGATCGCCGCCGCGGCTGAGCCTGGGCTCGCGAGCGCTCCGCCGCTCGCGCGCAACATTCGGGAGCCGAAGGGCGACTGGTACGGGGGCCGCGCACTCGCTATAGAGATGCGCGGACCTCAGCTCCATCGCCCACCGCTGCCCATGCCTGATCGCGCCTCGCATTTGGATCCTCCGCTCGACGCGAAGCGCCGAGCGCCGGCGCTGGCGCTGGCGCTGGTGCTCGCCTTGGTCGGAGCCGGAGCGACGCGCGCGCAGATCGACCTCGCCGACGGCGAGGCCCATCTGCGTTGGGCCGCGGGCCGTCCGATGGTGCGCGCCACCCTGCGCTCCGGTGAGAAGGTCTACATCTGCCATCTGCTGATCGACCTCTCCGAGACCGGCTCGCTCGTGCTGCACCGCAATGCCGCTTCGGTGCTGCAGAGCTCCTCCTGCCGCGTCGAGGCGGGCAACGCGATCTTCGAGGAGCTCCCGTTCGCCGCGCGCCGCGACACGTGGATGGAGGAGTTCACGCGCGATCACGCCGAGGAGCTCCAAGAGGTGCCCGTCGCCGGCGCCCTCGGGCTCGCGGCGTTCGCCGATCGCACGCTGCGACTCGATGGCCCGAAGGCTCGCCTGAGGCTGCTGCCCGCGCGCGACGCGGCAGAAGCGCTTCCCGAAGCTCCCGGCCTCCAGGTGATCGAGCTCCTCGGCGACCCGCTGCAGGGCGGGCTGCGTCTGGAGCTCGAGCTCGACGGCGGTCGCCGCGAGCGCTTCGGACTGCACACCCGCGAGCGCTTCTCGTGGATCGACGCCGAGCTCGCCCGCGAGATCGGGCGCGGCGACGGAGTCCTGCGTCGCGCTCGCTCCGGCGCGCTCGACTTCGCCGCGCGAACGCCGTTCCGCCCGTTCGAGCGAGCGGCAAGGAAGGGCTCGCTCGGCGGGGGCGTGCTGCAGGGGCTCGTGCTCGAGCTCGAGCTCCGCGCGCGGCGCGCCGTCTTCGAGGCGGACCCGAAGATCGACTACCCCGAGGACGAAGCGGCGTTCTACCGCGCACGCTACGGCGACGGCGGGTTGGACGCGCTGCGTGAGATCGCGACGAAGAAGCCCCCCGGCGCCTACGCCGGAGAAGCCGCGGCCGCGTGGCTCGAGCAGCTCGGCACGAGCGAGCTTGCCCCCGAAGCGCGCAGCGAGGCCACCGAGGCCGCTGGCCGCGCCGCCATCGCCGCCGCGCCGAGGAAGGCGCAATCGAAGAAGGCGCTCGAGCTGATCGAGGCGCTGCCGAACGAGCCGGCCTTCGCCGCGACGCGCGCCGCGTTGGCCGAAGCAGGGCTCGCTTCTTCTCGGGACGCCGAGGACGGCACCGCGGCGTTCGAGCTGCGCTTGGTCCTCGGCCGCCTCGCGCTGCAGCGCGATGATCGCGCGGCGGCGAAGAAGCACTTGCTGGCGGCGGTCTTCGGCGTGCCGACGAAAGGCGCCGCGCACCTCTCGCTCGCGGAGCTGCATGCGCGGGGCGGCGAATGGGAGATGGCCCGTGCGCGCGCGTTTCTCGCGATGCTCGATGCGCGCGAGACGGGCCAAGCGGGCTACCTATCGTTCCTCCAGGCGCACCGTTCCCTCGCGGGACCGGACGCCGACCCGCTGCCGGTGCTGGAGGATCTCGCGGACGGACGCACACCGTACTTCGAGGCCTTGCCGCGCGAGCAGAGCTCCGTCTCGAAGACCGGCAAGACCCTGCTGCTCGAGCTCTTCACCGGCGCGATGTGCCCGCCCTGCGTTGCCGCGGACCTGGCCGTCGATGCCGCCGCGAAGCACTACGATGCCGACGAGCTCGTCGTGCTGCAGTGGCACCTGCCGATCCCGGCACCCGATCCGCTCTTCTCGCCCGCGTCCGCCGAGCGCGGAACTGCGCGCGGAGTGAGGGCGACGCCGACGGCGTTCCTCGACGGCGAGAGCGCGCGCGTGCCGGGCGGCAAGGTCGGCGACGCCGCGGAGAGCTTTCGCACCCTCCGCGAGCAGCTCCAAGCGAAGCTCGCCGAGCCCCCGAGCGCGAAGCTCGAGCTGCGCGCGGAGCTGGTCGGCGACGAAGCGGCGCTCGAGCTCGGCTGCTCCGGCCTCACCGGTCCGCTACCCGCCAGCTGGCGCGTGCACGCGGTCCTGGTCGAGGAGCTGGTGGTCTTCCCCGGCGCGAACGGGATCCTCTTCCATCATCAAGTGGCGCGCGCGAGCTTCACGCCGGCGCGCGGCATCGCCGCGGCCGACGCGATCGCGAGTCAGCCCTGGAAGACCGTGCTCGTGCTCTCGGAGGTCGAGGACGCGCTGGAGCATCATTTGGCGCCGTTCGAGGAGCGCGAGCCCTTCCTCGTGCGCCCCACCGATCTCGTCCGCGAGCGCCTGCGCGTCGTCGCGTTCGTAGAAGACGCCACCAGCGGACGCGTGCTCCAAGCAGCGCAAGCTCCGCTGCGCAGCTCCGGCGCGGAGCGCGGACGTTGAGCGCGCCGTCGCTGACGCCCCGCGACGCGCGCGCGCAAGCGACCCTCGAGCAGGGGCTCGCACCGGCCGCGCAGCGCTACCGCGCCGCACGCGGTGCCGCCGCGGTGCGCGCGGCGCTCGCGCGCAGCGCAAAGCGCGCGGCGCCTTTCGCCTTGGTCGCGCTGCCGATCGGCTGGCTCGCGCGCGAGCTCGTCGGGTTGCCCGCGTTCAGCGTTCCGCTCGCGCTGCTCGTCGCGGCGGCGGTCTACGTCGCCGCGAGCGCGCGGCGCGCGTGCTCGGCGCCGCCGCGAGCGCTCGAGGTCGCCATGGCCTGCGACACCCAGCGCGCGATGCGCGATCGCCTCTCGGCGGCGCTGGACCTCGCGAGCCACCCCGGAGAAGGCGCGCCGGAGCGCGCGCGCCACGAAGTGCTCGCGTCGCTCGCGATCGAGGACGGGCTCGCCGCGCTCGCGCGGCTGGAAGCGCGCACGCTGCGCTTCGCGCGGCATGGCCCGCGCGTACCCTGGGGCCGCGCGCTCTTCGCTTGGCTGGCGCTCTTCCTCGCGCTGCATTTCGCGCCATCGCTCTCCATGGGCGGCGGGGCGGACGAAGCGGTCGACGCGAGGAGCGCCGCGCGCGCGTCGAGTCCCGACAGCGCGGCACCCGCGGAGAAGTCCCCCGCGGAAGCGCGCTCCACGCCCAGCACCGCAGCGGCGAGCCTCCCGCCTCCGGCGGCCCGTGCGCGCGAGCGCGAACCGCGCAAGGAAGCGCGCGAGGAGCGCGAAGCGCCGCCCTCGGTCGCGGCAGCGGCAGCGGGCAGCGGGGCGAGCGGCGCCGAATCGGAGACGCCGCGCGAGAGCCCGCGCGGCGCACCGAAGCCGTCGCCCGCGCGGGCATCGGGCTCCGGCCGCCCCGGAGGCGGCAGCGGCGAATCCTCCGCGGGCGCATCGGAATCGCAGCCGGAGGAAGAGCGCCCGCGCGAGACGCCGCCGCGTCCGCGCGAACCGAAGCCTTCGCCTCCGAAGCCGCAGCGCTCCGAGGAGCCGGCGAGCTCGAGCGCGGGCACGCCGAGCGGCGCATCGCGCGGCAGCGGGCGCATGGCGCCGGTCGGGAATCAGCGCCGCGATGCCCAGCGCAGCGCCGAGCGCGACGACGACCCCGAGGTCGAAGAAGAAGAGCTCGAGAACGAGAACGAGGAGCAGCAGCAGCGCGGAGGCGTGATGCCCATGACGCGCCAGGACCAGCGCGCTCCCGCCCGCGAGCTCTCGATCTCCGGCGACGGACCGCCCGATCAAGGCCGCGGCGGTCCGACACCGCCCAAGAAGTCGCGCGGCACGGCCTCCCTGGTGCTCGGCATCCGCTTGCCCGACCAAGTGCGTGGCCAGCCGAACCCGGGCACGGCGAAGACGAACCTCGAAGAGACGCCGCCGCGCCGAGCCGACGCATCGATGGGTCCGGCCGAGAGCGCACGCGGCTCGCGCAGCTCGACGGCGCAACGCTCGCGACCGCTCGATGCGCGCGCACCGCGCTGGCTCGCGGCCTACCACGAGCGGCTGCAGGCCCTGCTCACCACCTCGCCCACTCCCACACCTAAGGCCCCCGCCGAGAACCGATGACCGACCCCGCCGACACGCGCGAGCAAGTCGCGCGCTTCCAGAAGTCCTTCTCCGCGCTCGAGAAGGCCGTGCACGAGCTCATCGTCGGCCAGGAGGACGTCGTCGACGGCGTGCTCGTCGCGCTCTTCGCCGGCGGCCACGTGCTGCTCGAGGGCGTGCCCGGAATCGGCAAGACGATGCTGGTGAAGACCCTGGGCGACGCGCTGCACCTGCAGAAGTCGCGCATCCAGTTCACGCCCGACCTGATGCCGGCGGACGTCGTCGGCACGCTCGTGCTCGAGGAGGGCGCGGGCGGCGGTCGCTCGCTGCGCTTCCAGCCAGGCCCGATCCACGCCAATCTGCTGCTCGCCGACGAGATCAACCGCGCGACGCCGAAGACGCAGTCCGCGCTGCTCGAGGCGATGCAGGAGCAGCAGGTCACCGCCGGTGGCACCACGCGGAAGCTCCCGCAGCCTTTCGTCGTCGTCGCGACGCAGAACCCCGTCGAGCAGGAAGGCACCTATCCGTTGCCGGAGGCGCAGCTCGATCGTTTCCTCTTCAAGCTGATCGTGGGCTACCCGCGCGAGAGCGAATATGCGGCGATCCTCGCTCGCACGACGAGCAGCGTGGTTCCCCAAGTGCCGCAGGTCTCGAGCGGCGAGGAGATCCTCGCGCTGCGCAAGCTCGTGCGCGATGTGCCGGTGCCGGAAGCGGCCCAGCAGCTCGCGACGCGCCTCGTGATGGGTACGCAGCCGCAGAGCCCCTACGCCACGGAGCGCGTGAACCGCTTCGTGATGCTCGGCTCCTCGCCGCGCGGCGCGCAAGCCCTCGTGCTCGCGGCCAAGGTGGCGGCGCTCCGCGACGGTCGCTACGCCGTCTCGCGCGAAGACGTGCTGCGCCATGCGCTGCCCGCCCTGCGCCATCGCGTGCTGCTGAACTTCGAGGGCCTCGGCGCGGGCCTGCGCACCGACGAGCTCGTGCTCGAGCTCATCGAGCGTCTCGGCGGCGGAGCTGCGCGAACGAAGTGATCCGCTCCGCTTCCGAGCTCTTCGACGCGGCCTTCGTGCGCCAGCTCGAAGGTCTGCGCGTGCTCGCCGCCGCGGTCCCCGCGGGCGGGCGTCACGCCGAACAGCGCTCGCGCGCGCGCGGCGCGGGCCTCGAGTTCACCGACGTGCGTCCGTACGCACCCGGCGATGACTTCCGCGCGGTCGATTGGCATCTCTACCAGCGCCTCGACAAGCTCTTCCTGCGGCTCTTCCTCCACGAGGAGGATCTGCCGGTCTACTTCCTCCTCGACCAGAGCAAGAGCATGGCGCGAGCGGCGCCGAGCGAAGCGGGCCCGACGAAGAGCGACATCGCGCGCCAAGCCGTGGCGGCGCTCGGCTATCTGCTGCTGCACCAGATGGACCGAGTGTCCGTGTTCCCCTTCGCCGAAGAGGCTCTGCGGCCGCGCAGCGGGCTCTCCGGCAAGCACGCGTTCCAGCAGCTCCTCGCCTACCTCGCCGCGCTGCCCATCGGGCGCGACACGCGCCTCGTCGATGCCGTGCGCGAGCTCGCCGGCCGGCGCTTGCGCCGCGGGCTCTGCGTCGTGGCGAGCGACACCTTCGATCCGCGGGGGCCGGAGCAGGTGCTGGAGGTGCTCGGGCGCTTGCCGCATCGCCTGCTGCTGCTGCGCCCGGTGCATCCGGGAGAAGCGCGACCCGCGCATCTGCGCGGCGAGATCCGCGCGATCGACTGCGAGAGCGGAGCGCATCTCGACCTGAGCGTCGACGACGCGCTCCTCGATCGCCACGAGAGCGCGTATCGCGCCTACGGCGAGGCGCTGCGCGAGCTCGCGCGACGCCGCGGTGGCGACGCCGTCGAGCTCGCGAGCGATCAGCCGCGCGTGCCTCAGCTCGCGCAGCTCTTCCCGTCGGGAGTGCTACGCGCATGAGCCTCTTCGGTCTCTCGTCCACGGCGCTCCTCCTCGGCGCGCTCGCGCTGCTCGCGACGCTCTTCGTCCTGCATCTGCTGCGCGTGCGCCTGCGCCGCGTCGAGGTCGACACGCTGCTCTTCTTCGAGCGCTTGGGCTCGGTGAAGCAGCCGCGCGCCTTGCCGGGATCTCCCGCGCGCTGGCTCGCGTTCGCGCTGGCGGCCGCCGCGCTGCTGGCGACCTGGCTCGCGTTCGCGGATCCGCGCTCGGGTCTGGACGAGCCGTCGCGCTTCCTCGTCGTCGAGCCCGCCGAAGGCGCCTTGCTCGCGCAGCGCCTCGACGAAGCCGAGCGCTGGGTGCGCGAGCGCGGCCTGGGTCCGCGCGGCGCGGTGATCGCCGCGGCGGCGACGCCGACTCCTTGGCTCAGGAGCGACGAACCCCTCGAGCTGCTGCGCGCGCGCGCTGCCCGCGCGGCGCATCCGAGCGACGCGGCGGCGAAGGCGCGCGCGCTGGCGCAGATCGCCGCGCGCGCGAGCGAGCGCGACGAGGTCGTCTGGATCGGCGGCCGAGCCCCCGCGCTGGGCGCGCCGCTCGCGCTGCGCGAAGCGTGGATCGAAGAGCGGCTCCTGCTGGAATGGCATGGCGCGCGCTGGAGCCACACGCTCCTCGCCGAATCGGACACGCCGCAGCGCGTGCTCGAGCTCGAGGGCCGCAGCAGCGAGCCTCTCGCGCTCGTCCTCCTGGACGCGAGCGGAGCATCGCTCGCGCGCGCCGAGCTGGGCGTCGGCGCCTTCTCCGTCGCGCTCGCGGCGAGCTCGCCCAGCGCGGAAGGCGCCCCGCGCTGCGCGCTGCAGGTGCTCCGCGCCGACGCGGAGATCCACCGCTGGGTGCTCCCGACGCCGAGCGCGCGAGCGCGCCGCGTCGCGCTCGCAGGCGATCTCGCGGAGCCGCTCGCGCGGGCGCTCCGCGCGCTGATCGCGCTCGATCCGCGCTTCGAGCTGCAAGCAGAAGTCGCGAGCGCCGAGCTGATCGTCGCAGCCGCGGACGAAGCGGCGGATCCGCGCCCGCGTCTCGTGCTCAGCCCGGGCGTTGGCGATGGCGAACGCCGCGCGGAGCTCGCGCGCTCGGCGCCTTTCGCGCTCGCTCTGCGCGATCGCACGCGCCGCGATGCACCCGCGCTCGCCGCGGGCGCCGGCACGGCGTGGGTCGAGGATCTGCGTCGAGGCGCGGTGCTCGCGCGCGCCGCGGTTGACGCGAGCGGTCCGCGCGTCGAGATCGTGGACTGGCTGCTCGATCCGCCGACGCACGCAGATACGCCGCGGCTCCTCGCCGGAGCGCTGGAGTTCCTCGCCGGCTTCGAGGAGCTCTTGCTCGCACCGGCGCGCAGCAGCTTCGAGCTCGCCTGCGCCACCGACGCCGCGGTGCGCTCGAGCTCCGCGCAAGCAATCGCGAGCGCCGGCCGCGTGCGCTTCCCTTCGGCGCGCGAAGCGGCGGGCGCGCTCGCGCTACCGCACGGCACCGCCGAGCTCGCGGTCCTCGAGGACCTCGGCGCGCCGAGCGCCGCGGAGCAGCCGCCGCTCGATGCCGTGCGCGCCGAAAGCGCCGCGCATGGAGGCAGCGGTCGGTGGATCGCGCCGCTGCTCCTGCTCGCTTTGCTCTTGCTCCTCGTCGACGCCTACGCCTTCCACCGAGGTCGGTTGCCGTGAGCTTCGCCGCTCCCTGGATGGGCCTCTGCGGGCTCGCCGCGCTGCTGGTCGTGCTCTTCGCGCGGCGCTCGCGCGCGCCGCTCCCGCGCGTCCAGCTCCGCGTCGCGACGGCGCTGCAGCTGCTCGCCGTACTGGCGCTCGCCGCCGCGCTCGCCGAGCCGTGGCGCGAGAGCGACGGCGCCGTGCATCGCATCGCGATCGCCGCGACCAACGATGCCTCCGCCCGCGCGAGCCTCGAAGCGTGGCGCGCGGAGACCAGCGCGCGCGATCCGTTCGACGCGCTCGCGGCGGGTCGAGCGCCGCGGCTCGCGCTGCCGGGCAGCCGAAGCGCGCCCGCGCTCATCGGCACGCCCGATCTCAGCGCCGCGCTGCGCGCCGCGCTCGCGCTGTTGCCGCTCGGCGCCCGCGGGGAGATCGCTCTGGCGAGCGATGGCCGCCACGATGGCCCGAGCGTCCTCGACCTCGCCGCGGAGCTCAGCGCGCGCGGCGTCG
Source organism: Planctomycetota bacterium (assembly GCA_016719295.1). GTDB lineage: Bacteria > Planctomycetota > UBA1135 > UBA1135 > JADKAF01 > JADKAF01. Next base: position 360,997 of record JADKAF010000001.1, on the reverse strand, counting down.
TGCTGCATCTCGTCCGCGCCGACGCGCCGCTCGCGCCGCGTTCTCCGCGCCTCCTCGACCTCCGGCACGCAGCGCGCATCGCCGGGGGCGAGCCGCTGCGCCTGCTCGCCACCGTGGATGCGCCGGAAGCACAGGAAGCGCGGCTCGTCGCGCGCGTGGGCGAGCGCGTGCTCGCCGAACGCGCGGTCTCGTTGCGCGTCGGCGAGCAGCGCGTGGAGCTCGAGCTCACCCTCGCCGAGAGCGGACCCGCGGAGCTCGAGCTCGCGCTGGAAAGCGCGAGCGGCACGTCGCGCGAGCGCAGCGCGGTGCTCGTCGACGAGCCCCTGGACGTGCTGCACCTCGCCGGCGACGCGTCGCGCCGGAGCGCCCTCGCGAGCACCTTGGCCCCGCATGGCATCCGCACCGTGGCGCCCGAGGATCCGAGCGGGATCAGCGCCGAGCAGATCGCGCGAGCCGCGGCGGTGATCGTCGACGAGCTCGCGGCTCCGGGATGGAGCGACGCCATGCAGGCGGAGCTGCGCGACGCGGTGGAGCTCCGCGGAGCGGGCTTGTTGCTCTCCGGGACCTACGCGAACCTCGGCCCCGGAGGCTACGGCGCTTCGCCCCTGGCTCCGATCCTGCCGGTGCGCTTGCCGCAGCGCGAGGAGCGCCGCGACCCCAGCGTCGCGGTGGTCGTCGTGCTCGACACGAGCGGCAGCATGGGAGGCGGTCGCATCGAGCTCGCGAAGGAGGTCGCGCGCCTCGCGATCAGCATGCTGCAGCCGCACGACAAGGTCGGCATCGTCGAGTTCTACGGAAGCAAGCGCTGGGCCGCCCCGCTGCAGCCCGCGAGCAATGCGATCGAGATCACGCGCGCGCTGAACCGCCTGCAAGCCGGCGGCGGCACCGTGATCTACGACGCGTTGGAGGAGAGCTACTACGCGCTGCTGAACGCGCAGACGCGCTTCCAACACGTGCTGGTGCTCACCGACGGCGGCGTCGAGAGCGGGCCCTTCGAAGCGCTCGCACGCCGCATGAGCGCGTCGGGACAGAACATCTCGACCGTGCTGATCGGCCCCCAGGGCAACTCGCCGTTCCTGATGAGCCTCGCGCAATGGGGCCGCGGACGCTTCTACGCTTGTCCCGATCGCTTCCAGCTCCCCGAGCTGCGTTTCCGCGAGCCGCAGTCCTCGCTGCTCCCGAGCGTCGAGGAGCGCACGCTCGCGCTCGAGCGCACCTCCGAGGCCGACGCGCTGCGCAGCTTCGATGACGGACCGTTGCCGCCGGCGGGAGCCGTCGTCGAGGCCGGCGTGCGCGAAGGCGCCGAGGTGCTGCTGCGCGCGGGCGGGAAGCCCTATCTCATCGGCTGGGATCGCGGCGCGGGCCGCGTGCTCGTGCTCGCCGGCGAGCTCCTGGGCGCGAGCAGCGCCCTCCTCCGCCAGGATGCGAGCTACGGTGCGTTCCTCGCCGATCTGGTGCATGACGCGGCCGCCGCGCGGCGCGGCGCGGAGCTCGCACTGCAGATCGAGGTGCAGGAGCATGGCGCGCGCATCGCTCTCGAGATCCCCTTCGAGCGCGCGTTGCCGAGCGCCGCGTACCTGCGCTGCGGCCAGCGCACCGCGGCGCTCGCGCGCGCGGCCGGCCGCCGATACGAAGCCTTCCTGCCCTGGAGCGATGCCTCCGTGCATACGATCGAAGCTCTCGACGGAGAGACGCCGCTCGCGCGCGGTGCCGCTTGCGCGCCGCACTCGCGCGAGCAGCGCACGCGCGATGCGCGCCCCGAGCTCGCGCGCCTCGCCGAGGCGACGGGCGGGCGAGCGCTGGATGCGGGCGAAGCGCTGCCGATCGCGGCCATGCGCACAAGAGCCGCTGCGCCGCAGGCGCAGAGCCTCGTGCCACACGCTGCGGCGCTCGCGATCGCCTTCTTCTTGGCGGCGCTCCTCGTGAGGCGCTGGCCCTTCGAGCGCTTCGCCGCCGCGGCGCTGCTCGTGCTCGGAAGCCTCGGCGCGCTGCCGAGCTCAGCCTTCGCGCAGGAGCTTCCCCGCGACGACGACGGCATCCGCTCCGCCATCGCGGTGGAGCTCCGCACGCGCGGCGATCTCGGAGCGCTGCGCGCGGCCTGGAGCCAAGCCCCGCCGCGGCATCGGCTCCTGCTCGCGCTCGCCGACGGCGATCTCGCGCGCCGCGGAGCTGCTGGCCGATCCCGCGCTGGCGCGCGAGGAAGCCGAGCTCGCGCTGCGCTTGGCCGTGGCCCGCGGCGAAAACGAGCGCGCCGCGGAGGCCGCCGCGGCGCTCGCCGCCGATGCGACCGGCAGCGCCTTCGAACGCGCCGAGCGCGAGCTGCTGCGCGCCAGCCTGGCGCGGGACCTCACGCGCGTCGAAGAGGCGCGCGCGGCGCTCATGAGCGCCGTCGAGCTCGCGAACGACGCGCGCTTCCGAGATCGCGCGGGCCTCGTCGCCGCGGCGCTCGGCTTCGCCGACCTCGCGCTCGACTGGCATCGCGCCGATGCGCTGGAGGGCAAGCTCGCCTACCAATGCGCGCTGCGGCGCGGGCTCTGGCGCGAGCGCGCGGGCGATCTCGGCGGCGCCGCGAGCGAGTACGCGGACGCGTGCAAGCGCGCGCCGCTCGAGCGCGATGCCGCGTTCGCCCTCGCACGCTGGGTGGCCGTCGAGCGCCGCGCGGGGACCCTCGGCACGCGCTGTGACGCCTGGCTCGCGCAGCTCCGCGAAGGCTCCGCGGCGTTTCCCTCCGCAGGGATCCCCGCGCTGCTGGAATCGCTGCGCGAGCTCGGCCGCGCAGAAGACGCATGGCTCGCTCTGCAAGCGCTGCCGGCCGCGACGCGCGAGCGCTTCTCCTCGCTCGCCGTCCCGCTCGCGCTGGAGGCAGCGCGAGCGGACTCCGCGCTCTCCGAGCTGCGCGCGCGCCTGGCGGAGCGACCCGCGGAGGTCGAGCGCCGGATCCAGCTCGCGCTGCTGCTCTCCGACCTGCAGCGCGACGCGGAAGCGGCCGCCGTGCTGCTCGAGCGCCTGGACAGCGCACCGCGACCGGAGCTGCGACGCACCGCGAACGCGGCCACGGAGCTGGGGCTCGACGCGGTCGTCGCGCGCTGCGCGGAGCAGCTCCGCTCGCTCGGCGCGCCCGCGGATCGCATCGACGCGGCCTTGCTCGAGAGCGCGCATCACCTCCGCCGCAGCCGCCGCGAGGAAGCCGCAAAGGTGCTGCTCTCCGTCGAGGAGCCGAGCGCGCCGCCCGCCGATCGCCTGCGCCTCGGCGAAGCGCTGGAGAGCGCGGGCCGCGCGAAGGAAGCTCAGAAGCTCTTCGAGCAGATCTACGGCGAGACGAGAGCCGAGGACCTGGGCCTGCGGCTCGCCTGGATGCTCAGCCAATCCAGCGAAGGCGCCGAGCGCGATCGCGCGCTCGCGATCTACCGGCGCCTTTGGCTCGAGGCCGGCAGCGCAGCGCGGCGCGTGCAAGCCGAGGAGGCCGTGCTCGACCTGGCCGCGCGCGAAGGCACGCTCGCCGATCTCGCGTTCGAGCTGGAGGAGAAGCTCGCCGATCCCGCCTTCGAGCGGAAGAGCGTCGCGCGCGATGCGCTGGTGAAGATCCACTCGCGGGCGAAGGACTCGCTGGGCGCCTCCGCGCTGCTGCGCGCCTGGATCCGCGCGGAGCCCGCCCGCGAGATCGAGGCCCTCGAGCAGCTCGCCCGTGTGCATCTCTCGAACGACGAGCATCGCGCCTACGGCCGCGTGCTGCAGGAGCTCATCGCGAAGAACCCCGCCGCGGAGCTCGACTATCGCCAGCAGCTCGCCCTCGCGGCGCTGGAGCGGGGACGCCCGGCGGAGGCGCAGCGCTGCCTCGCGGAGCTGCTGAGCCGCGAGAGCGACCTCGGCCCCACGGAGCTCGAGTTCGCCGCGGGCATCTACACGCTCGCGGCGCAGCACGAGGACGCGGTGCGCCTCTATCGGCGCAGCCTCGCGCTGCATCCCGAGCGCGTGGAGACCTTCCTCCTGCTCGGCAATGCCTTGAAGAGCGCCGGCAAGCAGGAGCTGGGCATCGGCCTCTTCCAGACCCTGCTGCTCGACGATCTGCCCGACGACCTCTTCGTCGTCGCGGTCGACGGTTTGCTGAACCTCGAGGCCGACCGCGCCGCGCTGCGCGCCGCGGCCTCCAGCGTGCGCCTGCGTCTCGCCGCGCGACCGGAGCAGGTGTTCCTGCAGCGCCTGCTGCAAGACGTGCTCGAGGCCCTCGGCGAGAGCGACGCCCGCTTGCTCGTGCTCGAGGAGACCGCGCTCATCGGCGGCGAGCAGCGCGTCGCGTTCGTGCGCGAGCTGATGCAGGAGGCCGAGACGCGGCGCGATCGCAAGTCCTACCTCGAGCACGGACGCGCGCTCCTCCTGCTCGGCGACGAGGTGCCTCCTTCGATCTTTCTCTCTCTGGGCGAGGCGCTCCTCAAGGACGGCGAGCTCGACGCGGCCACGCGCGCCTTCGAGCGGGCGCGGCTGGCGCCGGACTTCGCCAGCGTCGAGACGCGGATCGCGGAGCTCCTCGAGAGCGCGCAGCGACTCGCCGAAGCGGAGCGAGCGCGGAGGCGCCTGCTGCGCCGCACACCCGATGATCCGCTGCAGATCCTCGCCACCGCGCGGATCTGCGAGCAGCGCGGCGCGGACGAGCGCGCGCTCGCGCTCTATGTCGACGCCGCGGGCCGGCTCCTTCCTCAGGAGCTCGAGGTCGCCGCGCAGCGCGATGCCGCGCGCAGCGCGAACGCGAATGCCAGCGCCGGTGCCTCGGCGAGCGCGGGCGCGCTACGCGCGTTGCCGATCGCCTTCCAACGCAATCGCGCGAACACCGGCCCCGGCTTCGCCGACGCGCTGCAAGGGGCGCTGCGTTGTGCGCCCAGCTCCGCGGAGCTCTCGACGCTGATCGCCGAGCTCGAGGAGCGCTTCGCGCGCATCCAGGAGAAAGAGATCGCGCTCGAGCTCGCGCTCTCCTCTCCGCTGCGACGCATCGCCGAGGCCTATGGCGATCGCGCGCTCGCGCGCCGCATCGAGGAGCGCGAGCTCGCGCGCCTGGGAGCGGCCGCCGATCCGCGGCCTCGCCGCGCCGCGCTCGCCGCCGCGCGCATCGGCTCCAGCGACTACGCGGGCTGGGCCGCTCTCGGCACGGAGAGCAAGGACTGGAACGCCGTGCGCTGGCTATTCCTGAACGAGCGCTGGGACGATCTGCGCGCCGTGTCCGCAGGCATCGCGCCGGCCTTGCGCGCCGAGCTCGGCCGCTGCTACCTGCTCGCGGGCCGCGCGGCCGAAGCGGAGGGTCTCGCGGCCGAGCTCGAGCGCGCCGCCGCGAGCGACGACGCCGCGGCGGAGGCGTCCGCGCGCCTGGCCGAGTGGCTCGGCCGTCCGGTCGACGAAGTCGCCTTGGCCGCGCGGCGTCTCGCGAAGGCGCTGGCCAGCAGCGACCCGCCCGCCCGCCGCGTCCGCAGCGTGCTGAACGCGCTGCAGGCCCACCCGACCTTGGCTCGCGCGGAGCGCGTCGCGCATCTCAGCGCGCTCGCGAGCGAGCTCGCGAGCAGCAACGAGGTGCCGCTGATCCGCACCTTCCTCGATCAGGCCGGAGGGGAGCTCGAGGCCGAGGCATCGGCTCCGCTCGTGGCGAAGCTCTTCAGCGGTACGCTGCAGCCTTATCAGGTCTCGCAGGACGCGAAGCACTTGGCCTCTCTGCCTCCGGAGCGGGCGCTCGTCCAGCTGCGTGAAGTGCTGCAGAAGCTCGCCCCCGCGGAGCGTCGCACGCAGGTGATTCGCATCGTGCAGAGCCAAGCGCAGAAGCTCTCGCCCGAGGTCCTGCTGGGGCTTCTCCGCGATCTCGATCTGCGGCGCTTGGAGCGCATCGAGCTCTACTCGATGCTGAACTTAGTCCGCAGCGAGGGCGCCCCCCGCGAGGTCATGGACCTCCTCTCGCAGCGCCTCCGCGAGGCCGCGCCTGAGACCCCGATGCTCCGCGTCTTGGAGCTGCGCTCGCTCGCTCCCGCGGAAAGGCCGGCGCGCGCGAAGGCCGCGCTTCTCGAGCTCCACGCACGACCGCCCGAGGAGGAGGGCGAGCGCGCGATCTTCGAGAGCGAGTTCGTGACCCACCTCGACGCGCCGAGCGCGCGAGCCCTCTTCGAAGAGCTCGGCGAGAACGTGCCCGCGAGCTTCCGCGCCGAGCTGCTAGAGCGCGCTGGTCGACGAGCCGAAGCGGCGAACGTGCTCTACGCCGCGGCGCAGAAGAACCCTCAGGAGCTCGGCCACGTGTACGGCGCGGCGCGCCTGCTTCAGGAGCTCGAGCGCTACCAAGAGGCGCGCGACCTCTTCCGCTTGGCGAAGCAGCAGAGCGCGCAGTTCTATCCTTTCCACGCGGCCCAGCTCGCGCGGCTGGAGCTGCGCGCCGGTGAGGCGGCGGCGGCGCTCGATGCGCTGCAGAGCGTCGAAGACGCCTTCGGCCAGAACACCGAGGTCTGGTACGAGGTGATCGCGGCGCAGCCCGATTCCGAGCTACGCCGCGCGCTGCTGCGCCGCTTGGCGGCGCAATCGAGCGACACTACGCGCGGTGTCGTCGTCTTCTCCGGAGGCGCCTCGGCGCGCGGCGACGATCTCGCCGCCGCGCTCGCCATTCCCCCCTTCCCGCCACCGCTCCCCTCCTCCGCGCGCTCGGAGCTCGACGACGCGAGCGCGGATCCCGCGGCGGTGCTTGCCGGCATCCCGGAAGGCGCCGAGCACGTGGAACGGCTCCTCCGCGCACAGGAGACGAGCGCGCTTCTCCGCGACGATCTCCTCGCGCGGACGAAGGTGCGAATCGCGGCGAGCGGTGGCACCTGGGAGCAGCTGCGCGGGGAGACGCTGGCGTTGCTGCGCGAGCGCGCCTTCGAGCCGCGCGCGATCTCCTTGCTCGTCGCCGCGCAGCGCGAGCGCCTGCCGCTCGATGCCGAGTCCTCCGCTCTGGTCCATCGCTGGCGCTCGAGCACCCAGCAGCTCGACGCTCGCACGCTGGCCGAGCTCTATCTCACCAGCCGAGAGCAAGGTCTGCGGGAGCGCAGCTCGACGTTGAGGGGGGCGCTCCTTGGCTCGCGCGCGTTCCTCACCGACACCGGGCTGCTCGAGGCCTTCGTGCCCGGGCTCTTCGCCCGTGAAGCCACCGTGGAGGAGCTCTTCGCGCTGCTGCCGCCCGCCACCACGCCCCTCGATCCGCGCCTCGATGCCGAGATCCTCGCCGCGCTCTTGCTGCGCGGTGCGGATCTCGACCGCCTGCACGAGGCGTACGCCGCGCGCATCGACGAGCGCTCCGAAGATCTCGCATCCGACGTACCACTGCGCACCGTGCGCTTCGGCCTCCGCGTCGCGCGCGGAGAGGTCGAGAGCATCGAGCGGAGCTTCGGCGAGGCGAGCCTGCGCTTCGCTCGCCTGGGAACGCCCCCGCATCTGCTCGGCGCGGCGATTCCACCGATCGAGCGCTGGCGGAGGAGCGACCGAGCCCCCGCGCTGGCGGAGACGCTTCTCGAGCGCGCGGCGAACGGCTCGGAGGGCGAGCGCCCGGTCTACGCCCGGCTCGCGGCCGTGCTCGCCGCGCGTCTCGCCGATGCGCAGCGCGTCGACGAAGCGCGCGCGCTGCGCGAGCGGCTCCGCGCGCTCGAGCTCCCGTGGAAGGCCGCGGCCTGGCTCGACTGAGGCGCGCGCCCGTCAGCGCCGCTGACGCGGGCGCTCTCCGCCGCCGGGGGGCACGCCGCCGCGATCCCACTCGGGCAGCTCGAGGAGCCGCGGATCGAGGGAGTCGAGCGCGCCTTGTAGCTTCGCGAGCAGCTCCTGCTGCTGCGCTTCTGCAAGGCGCGCCCGCAGCGTCTTCGCCGTCATCACCGGCGAGATGTTGAGGCCGTCCTCGCTCGCCGCGGCGGTCTCCTTGCGCGCGAAGGACGCGAGCAGGAGTTCCACGGCGGTCGCGAGCTCGTTCGCTTCCAGAGCCAAGCGCGCTTCGGCGGCGAGAGCCATCGCCGCGTAGTGATCCGAGGTCTCGCGCAGCGTCTCGTCGAGCTGCGTCGCGCGAGCGTAGAGCGAGAGCGCGCGCTCGTAGGCCTCGCGAGCGCGCGCGGGATCCTTCTCGCGGCGGCGGTACTCGGCCGTGACCAGCGACGCATAGGCCGCGTACCAAGCGAGCGTTCCGGTCGGCTGCGCTTCGAGCCGCCGCGCGTACTCGGGCTCCAGTCCGGCGACGCCGCGATCGTAGAGCAGGCGTCCGCGCAGGCTCGCGTGGAGCTCCCACGCCGCGGGGAAGCGCCGCAGGCCGAGCTCGAGCGCTTGATCCGCGGGGCCGGCGGCGCGGAGCTTCAGCAGGAAGTCGACGTGCTGCGCGACCTGCTGCGCCGTGCCGAGCGGATGACGCGCGAGGAGGCCGTAGGCCGTGTTCACATCGGCGAGCCACTGGGGCGGCCATTCCTTGCGCTCGCGCAGCGCCTGCTCGATCGCCGTGCGACGCGCTTCGGCGAAGAGCGCGAGCAGAGCCATCCCCTGCCAGGTCTCCGCGGCGCCGGGCTCGCCGGTGAACGCCTTGGTGACGCGCTCGTAGGCTTCCTCGCGCTGCCCGAGATAGAAGGCCGCCAACGCGAGCAGCCCGTGCGCGCGCGCGGACTCACCCGCGAGCTGCTCGGCGCGGCGCGCTTGGTCGTAGGCATCGCGCCAGTAGAGCCGCGCGCGCTGGCGCTTGGTGTCGGGTGCAGCGGCGAGCGCCACGCAGGACTCGGCGAGATCGAGGAGGGACTGGGGATCCTCGACGCCCGCCTCCAGCTTCTGCGCGCTCGACTCGAACTTCGCCTGCGCTTCGTAGCGCTGCTGCACGAGCTCGGGCGGCTCGGACGACTCCAGGCGCGCCCTCCACGCCGCGGCATCGACCGCCGAGGAGCGCGTGCCGAGCCCGCGCTGGACGTTGGCGTAGGTCTTCGCGCGCGGTGAGGTCTGGCCGATGCGCTCGAGCGCGGCGATCAGCGGCTCGCGCTCCTGCGCTTCGAGCGGCGCGCGCAGCGCGTCGACCATCAGCACCGCCGCGCTCTCCGAACCGAGGCCGGACAGCGCTTCGCGCGCGAGGCGGTTCTGCGTGGCGTCGAGGCCGAAGATGCCTTGGCGCAGGAGGTCGAGCGGCTCGCTCGCGGCGTGCTTCTTCGCGGCCTCGAGCAGGGCCTGCTTCAGCGTCGCGTCGCCTTCGGCGAAGGCCTTCTCCACCGCGGCGCGATCGACGATGTCGCGGCTGGCGACACGCTCCACGATCGGCCGGTCGCCGCGCACGACGGTCGGAGGCGGCGCCTGCCGATCGGCGATGCCCTTCCGGATCGCCGAGAACACCGAGTCGGTGTCCCATGCGTAGTAGACGTCGTAGGTCTCCTGCCCGTCGAGCTCGACCATGATGTGGCGCGGGGCGACGCGCACGCCTTCGAAGTAGCGGTCGAAGAGGAAGGGCTCGATGGCGATGTGCTCGCCGCAGGTGACCGAGCCGAAGCGCGGGCAGCAGATCCGCTGTCCCGTCTCGTCGTGATCGCGCGGCGTGTGGCGATAGACCGACGCCAGCACGCAGACGTAGGGCTCGTAGAGCGCAGCGATCTCGGGCTGGCGATAGCGCACGCCGGCGTAGTGCTCGCTCGCGATCTCGCCGTCCATGTTCACGCAGATGAGGATCGGCTTGCCGGTCTCGCGCGCGACCGCGACGGCATCGTCCCAGGTGCGCTGGAAGGTCAGCAGACAGGGCTTGGCCCAGTCCTCGGCCTTGGGCGCGAACCACATGGCCTCCCGATCCACTTGCGGGCGAGCCGGGTCTTGGGCCGCGCTCGCCGGAGCGAGGCAGGCGAGCAAGGCGAGTTCGAGTCGGTACAGCGCGGAGAGCTTCATGGGCGCAGAGCGAGGGGAGCGGGCGTGGACGAGTGCGGAACTCTAGTCGCTGCGCGCGCTGCTCTCCACGGGTGCAGGCGCTCCGAAGTTTCCTTCCGCGGCGCGGCCGGGTAGGCTCCCGCCCTCGTACCCGCCCGCCCCACCGGAGTTCCTCCCCTCGTGACCGAGCCCTTGGAGCGCGCCGAGCGCTTGCAGAGCGAGAGCGCGTTCCTGCGCGATGTCGTCCGCGCCGTCGAGGGCGTGATCGTCGGCCAGCGCGCCCTGCTCGACGGCCTCCTGATCGGCCTCCTCGCCGACGGGCACGTGCTGCTGGAAGGCGTGCCGGGGCTCGCGAAGTCCCTCGCGGTGCAGTCCCTCGCCCACGCGCTGGGCGGCCGCTTCGGCCGCATCCAGTTCACCCCGGACCTCCTGCCCTCCGACCTGATCGGGACGCAGGTCTACGATCCGCGGAGCGGCCAGTGGTCCGTGCGCGAGGGCCCCGTGTTCGCGAACTTCGTCCTCGCCGACGAGATCAATCGCGCGCCCGCCAAGGTGCAATCGGCGCTGCTCGAGGCGATGCAGGAGCGACAGGTCACGCTCGGCGGCGAGACCCGTCGCCTGCCCGAGCCCTTCCTCGTGCTCGCCACGCAGAGCCCCGTGGAGCAGGAAGGGACCTATCCCCTCCCCGAGGCGCAGCTCGATCGCTTCCTGCTGAAGGTGGTCGTGGGCTACCCCACGCCGGAGGAGGAGAAGCGCATCGTCCTCCGCATGGCGCAGGTCTCGACGAAGCTGCGCGTGACCCCGGTGGCCACGCCGGCCCAGGTGCTCGCCGCGCGCGCGCTCCTCGACGAGGTCTACGTCGACGAGAAGATCCTCGACTACGTGATCGCGCTCGTCTTCGCGACGCGCGAGCCCGCGCAGCGCGGGCTGCGCGAGCTCGCCCCGATGATCCTCTACGGTGCTTCGCCGCGCGCCTCGATCGCGCTCGTGCGAGCGGCGCGCGCGCGCGCCTTGCTCGAGGGCCGACCGTTCGTGCTGCCCGAGGACGTGAAGCGCGTCGGCCCCGACGTGCTTCGGCATCGCGTCATCACGACCTACGAGGCGGAAGCCGAGGGCCTGAGCTCGCAGCAGGTCGTCGCCCGCGTCTTCGAGAGCGTCCCCGTGCCCTGATCGTCGCGAGCAGACGGTCGAGACGGTGCGTCGAGGCCGGCAGCGATGCGCTGGGTTTCCCGACGAGATGCGGGGACCGGCGCTGAGGCGGGTGATCCAACCAGGTTCCGGAAGCGCTGCCTGGGCGACCGAGGCGCGTGCCCCAGTTCGAATGACTCCTTCCACAGGTTGCTAGGCCGCCGCCATGACGCGCCCCGGCGAGACACCGCACGCGATCGACGAGACCGAGCTGCAGGAGCTGCTCGAAGAGGTCCGGCGCATCGAGGCCCAGTCGAAGCGCCTCGTCACGGACGTGCTCTCGGGGGCGTACAGCTCCGTCTTCCGCGGCGCGGGCATCGCCTTCGACGAGGTGCGCGAGTACGAGGAGGGCGATGATCCGCGGCGCGTGGACTGGAACGTCACGGCGCGGATGGGCCGCCCGTTCGTGAAGAAGTACGTCGACGAGCGCGAGCAATGCGTGATCTTCGCCGTCGACGTCGGTCCGGCGATGGACGCGAGCTTCGGCGCGCTGAGCGCGCGGCGCATCGCCGCCCGCGTCGTCGCAACGCTCGCGCTCGCGGCCGTCCGCAACGGCGACAAGGTCGGCGCGATCGCATTCGGCTCCGAGGTCGTGCGCTGGGTGCCTCCGCTCCGCGGGCTCGGCCACGCGCTGCGCATCGTGCGCGATACCTTGGCACTCCGTGCGCCCGCGCGAGGCAGCGATCCCAAGTGCGCGCTGGAGCTCGCCGCGCGCACGCTGCGGCGGCGCGCCGTGATCTTCGCCGTCTCCGATTTCGTCTCGGGTACCGGAGGCGCCAGCCTCGCGCGCTGCGCGCGGCGCCACGACCTCATCGCGGCGTGGCTCGCGGGCCCCGAGCTCGCGCACCCGCCGACGGGCCTCTGGCGTGTGCGCGACCCTCACAGCGGCGCGGAGCGCGAGCTCGACTTCGGCTCGGCGCGAGTGCGCGCGTTCCATGCGGAGCAAGTCGAAGCCTGGCGCGCGCGCACGCGCTCCGCGTTCGAGCGCGCGGGCGTCGATCGCCTGGAGCTCGCGATCCCCCGCGAGCGCCGGCCCGAGCAGATCTCCGAAGCGCTGCTGCGCTTCTTCCGCATGCGCCAGCTGCGCGGGGCGAAGCGATGAGCGCCGCGCGCCGCCGAGCCGTTCGCGCGGCCTGCATCCCCATGCTCGCGCTCCTCTCCGCGTGCGGCGAGCGCGAAGCCATCCCTCGAGCGCGCCTGCATTGGGAGCTCTCCACGGCGGTGCGCGAGGTCGACTTCGGCTCAGCTTTCGAGCTGCGCTGCGTGCGCCGCCATGCGCGCGCGCTCGAGCCCGAGCCGTTCGATGCGCGAGCGCTCGCGCCGCTCGTGGTCGAGGAGCGCTCGCGAGCGCTGCGCGAGGACGACGAGATGCGCGAGGAGACGCTGATCCTCGAAGCGCGCGCGTTCGTCCTCGAGCGCGTCGTGCTCGCGCCGCTGCTCTGGCGCGCGATCCAGCGCGAGGACGGGGCGGAGATCACCGCGAGGACCGAGCGCCTCGAGCTCGCCGTGCGCTCGAGCCTGCGGCCGAACGACGGCGCGGAGCCCGAGCTGCCGTTTGCGCCGCGCGCGCCGCGAGCCACCTGGCCGCTCTGGGTCGCGGCCGGCACGCTGCTGCTCGGCGTGCTCGCGTTCGCCGCGCGGCGCAGGCGCGCACGCGCGCCGGTGGTCGCCGCGCCGCTGGAGCTCGCGCCGAGCGAGCCCGCGCACGCGCGCCTCTCGCGCGAGCTCGCCGCGCTGGCAGCGCACGGCGCCGCGGCCGAAGCCGATCGCGGAGAAGCAGCCCGCTTCGCGACCGCGCTCGCGCGGCTCGCGCGCGAAGCGCTCGCCGCGCGGCTCGCGTTGCCGGCCGAGGTGCTCACGCGCGCCGAGATCGAATCACGCCTGGCGCGACTCGCCGGCGCCAGCGAGGCCGAGCGCCGCGCGATCGACGCGCTGCTGCGGCGCTGCGAGTGGGTCCAGTTCGCGCGCGCGGGTCTCCGCGCTGGCGAAGCCGCGGCGCTGCTCGAAGCCGCGGAGCCCCTGGTCGCGGCGCTGCGCCCGCCCGCGGAGGTCGCGCCGTGAACGCGTGGATCGAGAGCTGGACCGGCCTCTGGCTGCTTCAGCCGGCGTGGCTGCTCCTCGGGCTCGCATTGCCGCTCGCTCTGCTCGCACGGCGCCGCTACCGCCCCGCGTCCGTCGCATTCGCTCCGTCCGCGCTCTACGACGCGAGCGCGCCGCGAAGCTGGCGCGAGCGCCTGCGCCTCCCGCTCGCTGGCGCCGAGGTGCTGGCTCTCGTCCTCGCGCTCTTCGCTCTCGCGCAGCCGATCGAGCGCGTGCGCACGCCGCGCGACGTGCCCGGGCTGGAGATCCTGCTCTGCCTCGACCGCTCCTCCTCGATGCGCGCGGACGACCTCGAGGCGCGCCGTACGCGCCGCGAAGTGGCCATCGACGCCGCGACGCGCTTCATCGCGGCGCGCCCCGACGATCGCATCGGCTTGCTCTCGTTCGCGCGCTATGCGGATCTCGTCTGCCCGCCGACGCGCGATCACGCCGCGCTCGTCGCGGCGCTGCGCCGCGTCGAGCCCGTGATCGCCGACGGCCCCGAGGACGCGACCGGGATCGGCGCCGCGGTCGCCGGCGCCGCGCGGCGCCTCGCCGTGCGGCCTGGCGCCGCGCGCGAGCGCTCCGCGCGCATCGCGATCCTCTTCACCGACGGCGAGGAGAACGTGGCGCTCGCCGGCTCGGAAGCCGAGATCTCCCCCACGGCTGCCGCGCAGCTCTGCGCGCGCGAGGGGATCAAGATCTACGCGATCGCCGCGGGGAGCGGTCGACGCGGCGCCGAAGGCCAGTGGATCGAGCTCGACGTCAGCGCGCTGGAAGAGCTCGCGCAGCGCACCGGAGGCCGCGCGTTCCGCGCGCGGCGCTCCGCCGATGTCGATCAGATCTTTCGCGCGATCGACCGCCTCGAGCGCGTCGAGCTCGAAGCTCCCGAATGGCACGCGCTCGAGCGCGCGACGCCGTTCCTCCTCGCCGCGCTCGCGCTGATCGCGATCGCGCGCGCCACCGCGCTGCTGGCGCGAGGGACGCTGCCGTGAATCTCGGCGAGCTCTTCCTCGCGCCCGAATGCGCGTGGCTCTTCTCGCTGCTGCCGCTGGCGGCGTGGCTCGAGCGCCTGGCCGCACGGCGCCGCGCGCGAGCGCTGCGCGAGGCCTTCGACGAGCGTGCGGAGCGCATCGCGGAGGGGGCCGCGCCAAAGGGCGCGCGCCTGCGGCGCGGTGCAGGCTACGCCGCCGTCGCGCTCGCGATCACCGCGGCGATGCAGCCCACCTTCGGTCCGCCGGAGCGCGAGAGCACGCCGCGCGGCAGCGACGTCGCGATCTGCCTCGACGTCTCGCAGTCGATGCTGGCGCGCGACCTCGAGCCTTCGCGCCTCGCAGCCGCGAAGCGCGCGATCGAGGCGCTCTGCGTCGAAGCCAAGGCGGACCGCTGCGCGCTGATCCTCTTCGCCGGAGCAGCGGTGCTGCGCGCGCCGCTGACGGCGGACCTGGAGGCGATCGCCGACCTCGCGCGGGAAGCCCATCCGACGGATGTCCCGCGCGGCGGCACCGATCTCGGCGCGGCCCTCGCGCTCGCGCAGCAAACGCTCGAGGCGTCGCGCGAGAACGCTCGAGCCGTGGTCGTGCTGAGCGACGGCGAGGATCCCGCCGGCTCCGGGCGAGCCCCGGCGCGCGCGCTCGCGGAGCGAGGCGTCGCGGTGCACGCCGTCGGCCTGGGCAGCGAGCGCGGCGCGAAGATCGCGATCGGCAGCGGCGCGGAGCAGAGCTTCCTGCGCGACGCGCAGGGACGGGATGTGATCACGCGCCTGGATCCACGCGGCTTGGAGGCGCTCGCGGAAGCGGGCGGCGGTCGCTACGCGAGCGGCGATGCGGAAGGCGCCGCGCTGGTCGCGCTGCACCGCGAGGCGATCGCTCCGCACGCAGAGGAGCGCGACGCCGCCGCCGCACGCGAGCGGCGCGCCAGCCGCGCTACGCTGCCGTTGCTCGCCGCGCTGCTGCTCGGGATACTCCTCCTCGCGCGCCCCGCTCGCCGCGAGGCGCCGCACTCCCAATGAGAACCGCGGCCATCTTCCTGCTCGCCCTGGTCAGCTCCGCTGCCGATCGCGGAGAGGCGTCGCGCGCCTTCATCGCGGGACGCTTCGAGGAGGCGCGCGCGACGCTCGCCTCGCTGGCCGCGGCCTCTGGCTCCGACGCGGACGCCGAGCTCTGCTTCGACTGGGCGCTCGCCGCGCTGCGCGCACGAGCGCTCGGCGAGGCCGAGGCCGCCCTCGCTCGCGCAGAGCGAGACGCGCGCGGCGGGGCCATCGCTCGATGCGAGTTCCTGCGCGGGAACCTCTTGCATGCGCGTGCGGAGCGCAACGCGCAGCTCGCCGCGCGGCCCGAAGCGGAGCCCTTCGCCTACGATCTCGCCGTACGCGACATGGAGCGCGCGCACGTCGCCTGGGTGCGAGCGGCGCTCGCCGGCGCCGAAGCGCCGGCCGCGACGCGCAACGCCGAGCGCGCGCTGCGCCGCATCCGCGAGCTCGAGGAAGCGCGGCGCCGAGCCGAAGAGGAGCGCCGACGACGCGATCCGCAGACCGCTCCGGAGCCGCGGCCCGCGCCCGTCGAGGAAGACGAAGGAGCGCCGCGCGAGACGCCGCGAACGGAGGAGTCGAGCGACGAGGCGCCGGAGCTCGACCGAGGCGAGCTCGACGCCGCGGCGGTCGCGAAGTTGCGCGCGCTCCTCGAGGAGCGCGAGCGTCGGAAGCTCGCCGACCGCGAGAAGGCGCGCAAGGCGAACGCCGCCGGAGCGCAGGACTGGTGAGCGCGCGCCGGCGTTCCGCGGCACGAGCTTCGCGGCTCGCGCGTCGGCTCGTCGCGCTGGCGCTGGCGCTGCTCCTCGCTCACGGCGCCCACGGCGCGACGGACGACGAGCTCTTCGTCGAGCTCTCCGCATCGTCGCGGACCCCCTTCGTGGAGCAAGAGCTCCTCCTGCGCATCCGCTTCGGGGTCGAGGCGCGCCAAGCGCAGCCGCTCCTCGTCCAGCCGTTCCAGCGCACGCTCGAGATCCCGATCCAAGTGCAGGCGCCTTGGCTCGACGCTCCGCCGGGCCTGGAGTCCTTGCCCGCGCTCGGCAGCGCGGCAGACGCCCCGCGCTGCGCTCTGAACGGCGCGCCTGCGGCCGCGATGGCACGCGGAGAGGAGCTGCGCGACGGCCGCAGCTTCCGCGTCTGGGAGATCGAGCGCCGCTTCGCCGCTCCGCGCGCCGGTCGATTGCGCTTCGCCGCGGTCGAGGCGCTGTGCGTGCTCGGCTTGCAGCGCGAGCAGGATCTCCTCGGCGAGACGCAGATCATCGGCCGTCGCGAGCTGCGCGCGCGCTCCGCGGTGCTCGAGCTCGAAGTCGTGGAGCCGCCTGCCGCGGAACGCCCCGCGGGCTATCTCGGAGCCGTGGGCTCCTTCGAGCTCGAGGCTTCGCTCGATCGCAGCTCGCTGCGCTACGACGAGGTCCTCCGCTTGGAGCTGCGCGTGCGCGGCCCGGGGAATCTGGAGCGGCTGACGCTGCCGGCTCTCGACGACCTCCCGAGCTTCCATCGCCTCGGGGTCCTCGACGCTTCGCGCGCGGGCGAGCGCATCGCGCGCTACGACTTCGCGCCGCGGGCGAGCGGTAAGCTCGCGCTCGGACCGCTCGAGATCCCCTTCCTCGATCCAGGGCCGCCACACCGCTACCGCTTCGCTCGCAGCGCCGTCCTGGACGTCGAGGTGACGCCCGATCCGGCGGCCGCACCCCAGCCGTCTGCGGCTCCGATCGAGCCGTCCGAGACGCTCGCGCCTTGGCTCCCCGTGCTCGCGGGCGCGCTCCTGATCGCCGTGCTCGTCGGCCTCGCGGCGGCGCGCGGCTCGGCCGGGCGCCGACGCAGCTCGGCTCGCCGCAGCTTGGGCCAGCAGCTCGCCGTGCGCAGCGCCACGGAAGGCAGCGCCGAGGCGAACGCAGTGCTCGACCTGCTCGCGAGCTGGCTCGGATGTACGCCGTCGGCGTTGCATGGCTCCGCGGTCGCGGAGCGCCTCGAAGCACGCGGAGCGCTGCCGGAGACCGCCAGCGCGATCGACGCAGCGCTCGCGCGCGGCATCTCCGCGCGCTACGGCGCGCGCGGTCCCGCCCTGCCTCTCGCGCGCTGGATCGAGCTGCTCGATGCGCTGGAGCGGGAGTGCCTCTCCGAGGGGAACGCGGCCCGCGCCGCGCGACGCGAAGTGAACTGAAGTGACACGGGCCGATCGCGCTTGGTGCGCGAGCGGCCCGTGGTCGCTGGCTCCGGTCAGAGAGCGCGAAAGCGGAGAGCGACGTGCCCTCAGCGCCCGAACTGGCGCTCGACCAAGTTCGCGAGCGACTGCAGCTGAGCCTTCAGCGCCTCGCCGAACTCCTGCACACCCTGCAGGTGGTCGACCAGAGCCTGGAGGCTGCTGAGGTTGGCACTACCAGCGGCCGCGGCCTTGGCCGACTTGCCACTCTTCGCGGCCTTCGGAGCCGCCGGGGCCTTGGCAGCCGTCGGGGCCTTGGCAGCCTTCGCCTTCGCCTTGCTGCCGCTCTGGCGCTTCATGTAGTTCGACTTCCAGACCGCCCAGGTGCCGATCTTGAGACCGAGCTCCTCCGCCGCCTGGTTGTTGTTGATCGCGCCTGCTTCGACGCGCTTCAGCGCTTCGACGCGCCGCGCGGTCTCGACGGGATCAGCCTTGCGGCCGCGGCCCGCGGCCGGTGCGGTCTCTGCGCTGGCGGCGGCAGCCTTCTTGGAAGCCTTCTTGCGTCTGCCCATGGTGTGACTCCGATCCTATGCGTGTGGGGAACAATCAGGCACTCTAGATAACGCGGGATAGATGTAAAGAAGAGAATCGCCGGCGACCTAATACAGAAGAAGCTCGAATAGGCTTCGCAAGAGAAAGCGCGCTCAGGTTCCGAATACCAGATCGAGGGCATTCAGGAGCACGATCCGCGGCCCGCTGCTGTCCGCTTCGATGCGCAGTCCTTGCACGGAGACAGCGCCGCCGAGAAACCAGCTCGAGCTCGGTATCGGCAATGCGAAGCTGCCCGCGGTTCCAGCGATGAAGACCGGCTCCGGCGAGAGCTGGATCAGGAGCTCGCCTCCGAACAGCGGCAGCCCAGCGAGCGGCCCGCCGGCAGCGAGCGCGACGTAGCTTCCGAGCGTCTGGGGGCCCGTCGAGATGGCGCTCTGCCAGCTCGTGCCGAGCATCGGCAGGGTCAGGCAGCGATAGTCGGGCGGGTTCACTCCCGAGCCGTTGCGGAAGTCGCAGCGCGCCGCGAGGTCGTCGAAGGCGAGCGTGTCGAAGTTGAAGTCGGCTACGAAGTCGATCTGCAGCTCATCGAAGACGAGGTTCTGGAAGCCGAAGTAGTTGTTGGGCTGCGTCTGGTTCCAGAGGTACGAGAACGCATCGACGATCGAGCCGCGGAAGAGCACACGGAAGTTGCTCGCCCTCACATTGCTGATCTGGTGGTAGGCGAAGCTCACCGAAGTGATCGGGCTCTGGAAGCGGATGCGCAAGCTGTCCGGCGGCCCGATGGGATCGTTGGTGAGGAATCCGCCCACCAAGTTGAGATAGCTGCCCGTCGTGAAGTAGCGCGCGTGCGTGACCTGGATGCCCGCGAACTGATTGTTGATGGGCGTGAAGTTGGGATAGAGATTCGCGCCGAAGTCGATCAGGTGGTCGGGACTCGAGAGTCCCGAGCTCTGCGCGACGATGCGCTGGGCGAAGGCGCAAGGCGCCGCCGAGAGCAGGAGAAGAGCCGTGAGCAGCAGGCGCGAGACGTTCATGGCGGAGCCCTCGAAGATGCCGCGAGTCTAGTGGGGCGGAGCAAAAGTTCGAGTCGTTAGTTCTCGGCGTTTCGGCGCTTGGAGCTTCGTTGCGACTTCCTCGGCAGGTCCCGAACCTGCTGTCGTCGTCGCTCCTTGCTCCAAGCGCCGACCCGCCGGAACTTTCCTAGCGAACTTCTGCCCCGCCCCACTAGCAGCTTGGAAGCAGGTGGGGATCGCGCTGGCCGGAGCAGCCCTGCCCCGAGACGCGCACCGAGCCCGGGCATCGCCGCCTGCGCGCGAGGTTCCACGCCCGAGGGAAGGTCGAGCCGAGACCGACCGGAGCTCAGCGCACGGTCTGCGCCTGCGCGGCCCGCGAACGCCGCAGCTTGACCGCTAGGACCGCGACCGCGATCGCGAGGCAGGTGGCGAGCGTGGAGACCCCGACGAGCGCGACGAAGAGATGCTCGCCGAAGCCTCTCCCGAAGCCCTCCCCGAAACGCTCCATCCCGATCGGCATGGTCAGCGCCATCCAGGCTCCCATCACCGCGCCAACGATGACGGCGAAGAGAGGAACGAGAACGAGATCGAGGTGCATCGCCGATCCTCCGCGAGAGCACGCGATCCTACCCTCTCGCAGCGGAGCCCTCCCGGCGCCGCCTTCCAACGCGAACGGCCGTCGGTGAGCCGACGGCCGTTTCGAGCACCGCGGCTTGCCGCGGCCGAGCTCCCCGAGTTGGAATCGAACCAACAACCTAGCGATTAACAGTCGCTCGCTCTGCCGATTGAGCTATCGGGGAAAGATCAGGAGCCTCCGTAGCGAAACGGAAGGCGCGGGATTGTACGGAGTGATCGGCCGGGGTCAACCCTGGCTGTAGGCCGAGCGAGAGAGAACTTCGCGGCCGGCTCGTGCCAGGGCCTCGCCTACCTGGCCGGCACGAAGCGGAGTAGCTGAGCCAAGCGCTTGCGCATCTCCTGGCGCGGAACGATCAGGTCGACCTGCCCCTTCTGGACCAAGAACTCCGCGCGCTGGAAGCCCTCGGGCAGCGCTTGACGGATGGTGGTCTGAATGACGCGGGGACCGGCGAAGCCGATCAGCGCTCCGGGCTCGGCGATCACGAGGTCGGTCACCGAGGCGAAGGATGCGGTGACGCCGCCGGTGGTCGGATTGGTCTGCACGCAGATCGAGAAGCCGCCCGCGGCGGAGAGGTGCTGGAGCGCTGCGCAGGTCTTCGCCATCTGCATCAGCGAGAGCGCGCCCTCGTGCATGCGGGCGCCGCCGGAGGCCGTGAAGAGCACGAGCGGCAGACGCTGCTGCTCGGCCAGCTCGCACGCGAGCGCGACCTTCTCCCCCACGACCTCTCCCATCGAGCCGCCCAGGAACGCGAAGTCCAGCACGCCCAGCACGACCGGCACGCCTTCGATCTTGCCGAGTCCGACGAGCGCTGCCTCGACGAGGCCGGTCTTCTTCTGCGTCTGCAGCAGCTTCTCGCCGTACGGCACGCGATCGTTGAACGCGAGGCGATCGCACGGCTGCACGTCGCGGTGGTGCTCCTCGAAGGTCCCTTCGTCCACCGTGACGTGCACGCGGTCCCAACCCTTCATCGTGAAGTGGTAGCCGCACGCGGTGCAGGTGTGGAGCCGCGCCTCCATCTCCTTGCGGTAGATGGTGGCGTTGCAATTCGAGCACTTGAGCCAGAGGCCTCCGGGGACCTTCGACTCGCGGCCGTTGCCGTTGGAAGGAGCCTTGTCCTCGACCGCGGGGGAAGGCGCCGCGCCGGAGATCGGCGGAGGCTCGCTCGGCGTCTCGCTCATGGAATGGACCTGGTTGGAAGGGGCGCCGTTCGCGACGGCGGAATGCGGGGCGGCGCTGCGGCGATCGAGATTCATGCGATCCTCCGGGACGGGCTCAGAGCGGCGCGCTCAGCGCGCCTCCGCGGGGACGCGCGCGGCTTCCGCCGCGGCGCGCATGCGACGCATGGCCTCCGCCGGATCGGCGGAGCCGAAGAGATACGAGCCGGAGACGAACGCGTTCGCTCCGGCACGCGCGGCGAGGGCGACGGTCTCGCCGTCGATGCCGCCATCGATCTCGATGTGCTTCGTGAAGCGCTGCTCCTCGCGGAGCCAGCGCACCTTGTCGAGCACCTGCGGCATGAACTTCTGTCCGCCGAAGCCGGCGAACACGGACATCACCAGCACCAAGTCGACGTGGTCGAGCCAAGGCTCGAGGCGCCTCACGTCGATATCGGGATTGAGCGAGAGACCGACCTTCATGCCCAGCGCGCGGAAGCGCTCGATCACGGGGCCCGGATCGGCCACGGCCTCGACGTGGAAGGTGAGCACCTGCGCGCCGGCGGCGGCGTAGGCCTCCGCGTAACGCAGCGGATCCGTGATCATCAAGTGCACGTCGAGAGGGCGCCGTGCGACGCGCGCGAGCGACTTCACCACCGGCGGGCCGATCGTGAGGTTGGGCACGAAGTGCCCGTCCATCACGTCGACGTGCAGCCAGTCGGCGCCGGCATCCTCCATCCGCCGCAGCTCCTCCCCGAGCCGCGTGAAGTCGGCGCTAAGAAGTGAGGGCGAGATGAGGATCGGAGGGATCGTATCGGCTTCGGTCATGGAGGAACGACCGCGGAGGCCCGCGCATCGCTGAGCTCGGGATCCTAGCCCTGGCCGCCATCAGCGGCCAGAGCCAAGGTCGTCTGGCAAACGGGCAGCATCATCCGGCACGAATCGCGGACCGATCGCCGGTCGACGCGGCGCGCAAAGCGCTCAGCGCTGGCGCTCGGTCAGCGCGGAGATGCCCGGCAAGACCTGGCCCTCCAGGAGCTCGAGCGATGCGCCACCGCCGGTGGAGATGTGCGAGATCCTCGACTCCAGGCCGAACTGCTCGACGGCCGCGACGCTGTCTCCGCCACCGACGATCGAGAGCGCCTTCGCATCGGCCACGGCGCGTGCCACGGCTTCGGTGCCCGCCGCGAACGGCTCCATCTCGAACACGCCCATCGGCCCGTTCCAGATGATCGTCTTCGCACCCGCGATCACTTGCGCGAAGAGCGCGCGCGTCTTCGGCCCGATGTCGAGCGCCATCCATTCGTCGGGGATCGCGCCCTCGACGGTCTTGCGCTCGGCGTCGTCGGCGAAGCGATCGGCGATCACGTGGTCGACGGGCAGCTCGAGGCGCACCTTCTTCGCCTGGGCCTTCGCGAGGATCTTCTTCGCGACCTCGAAGCGATCCTTCTCGACGAGCGAAGCGCCGATCTTCACGCCCTGCGCGGCGAGGAAGGTGTAGGTCATGCCACCGCCGATCAGCAGCGCATCGACCTTCTCGAGCAAGTTCTCGATCACGAGGATCTTGTCCGAGACCTTGGCGCCGCCCAGGATCGCGACGAAGGGACGCTCGGCATTCGTGAGCGCGCGCTCGAAGGAGTCGATCTCCTTCTCGAGCAGCAGACCGGCGGCCGCCGGCATCACCGCCGCGGGCCCCACGATCGACGCGTGCGCGCGGTGCGAGGTGCCGAACGCGTCGTTCACGTAGAGATCGCCCAGCTTCGCGAGCGCGGAAGCGAAGCCGGGCTCGTTCTCCTCCTCTTCCTTGTGGAAGCGGAGATTCTCGAGCAGCACGACCTCGCCTTTCTGAGCCTTCTTCACCAGCTTCTCGACGGCCGGCCCCACGCAGTCGTCGGCCTTCTTCACCTTGCAGCCGAGCAGCTCGGAGAGCCGCCGCGCCACGGGGTCGAGGCGCATCGCATCCACGACCTTTCCCTTCGGACGACCGAGATGCGTCATCAGAACGGGGATGCCGCCGCGCTCGAGGATCGACTGGATCGTCGGCACCGAGGCGCGAATGCGTGCGTCGTTCGAGACCTCGCCGTCGTCGCCGAGCGGGACGTTGAAGTCGACACGGACAAGGACGCGTTTGCCCGCGACCTCGAGGTCGGCGAGCGTGAGCTTGGAGATGGCCATCGTGGATGCGAGCGGGGCTGCGAGCACCGGGCGCGACGCGGAGCGCGCGCCCGGCATCTGGATCAGAGGGCGTGCGCCTTCGCGATGAGGTCGACGACGCGGTTCGAATAGCCCCACTCGTTGTCGTACCAGGAGACGACCTTCACGAAATCGCCGTCCATCACCATCGTGCTGAGCCCGTCGACGATGCTCGAGTGCGGATCGCCCTTCACGTCGCCGGAGACGATCGGGTCCTCGGTGTAGGCGAGGATGCCCTTCAGCGGGCCATCGGCGGCAGCCTTCAGCGCGGCGTTCAGCTCCTGCTTCGTCGTCTTCTTGGCGAGCTTCGCGGTGAGATCCACCACCGAGCCGTCGTCGACCGGCACGCGCATCGCGAAGCCGTCGAGCTTGCCCTTCAGCGCCGGGATCACCTCGCCGACGGCGCGCGCGGCACCCGTCGTGGTCGGGATGATGTTGGTCGCCGCCGAACGCGCGCGACGCAGATCCTTGTGCACCAGGTCCAGGATGTTCTGGTCGTTGGTGTAGGCGTGCGTCGTGGTCATCAGGCCGCGCTCGATGCCGAACACGTCGTGGATCACCTTCGCCATCGGCGCGAGGCAGTTCGTCGTGCACGAGGCGTTGGAGATGATCTTGTGATCCTTCTTCAGGCTCGCGTCGTTGACGCCCAGGACGATGATCGCGTCGATCTCGTCCTTCGGCGGGACGGTGAGCAGCACCTTCTTCGCGCCGGCCGAGAGGTGCTTCGCGCAGGCTTCCTTCGAGGTGAAGACGCCCGTCGACTCGACGACGAAGTCGATCTTGTGCTCGCCCCACGGGAGCTTCGCGGGATCGCGCTCCGCGAGGACCTTCACGCGCTTGCCGCCGGCGACGATCGCGGCTTCCTCGCCCTCGACGGAGAACTTCGCGCGGCCATGCACGGAGTCGTACTTCAGCAGGTGCGCCAAGGTCTTCGCGTCGGAGAGGTCGTTGATCGCGACGACCTCGAACTCGGGGCGCGCAGCCATGACGCGGAAGACGTTGCGGCCGATGCGGCCGAAGCCGTTGATCGCGATGCGGATCGCCATGAGGAAAACGCTCTGGGCCGGAGGCCCGGGGAGAAGGGGGCGGAGGAGGATCGGGAGATCGCGGCACGCCCAGCCGCGACGCCGGGGAAGTCCGGCCCGGCACCTGGGGTGCTCGGCCGGGCGTCGAAGCCGACTAGACTAGTCGCCGTGCGTTCCCCGAGCAATTCCACCTCTCGTGCCTGAGCCGCCGCCGCTCGGAGCCGCGTTCCCCGTTCTCGAGGAGCGCGCGTTGCTCGCGCGTGCCACGTGCCGCGGTCCGCGCCTGCTCGTTGCGTGGTCGGGCGGCGCCGACTCGACGTACCTGGTGGAGCGACTCGTCGAAGCCCGCGCTCGCGGTGCCGAACTCGAGCTCGCCGCGGCGCACGTGCAGCACGGCCTGCGCGGTGCCGCCGCGGAGGAGGATCTCGCGCATTGCGTCGCACGCGCTCGGTCTCTCGGCCTCGCGCTGGAGATCGCTCGGCTCCATCCGCCGGACGGCGCGGGCGAGACCTGGGCGCGCCGCGCTCGCTACGCCGCCCTCGCCGAGCTCGCCGCGGCGCGTCGGGCCGACGCGGTGCTCACCGCGCACCACCTCGACGACCAGGTCGAGACGATCCTCTGGCAGCTGCTTCGCGGCGCACGTCCATCCCGCGCGCGCGGGATGGGCTGCGTCCGACGCCTCGCGCCCGGCCAGAGCACGCGGCTCGTGCGTCCGCTGCTCGATCGCGAGCGCGGAGAGCTGCGCGCCTGGCTCGCGGCACGCGCGCTTCCCTTCTGCGAGGACGCTTCCAATGCGGACGCCGAGCGCGGGCCGCGCAACGCGCTGCGCTCGCGCGTCCTGCCGGTGCTGGAGGCGCTCGCTCCACGCGGATGGAAGCAACGCTGGGCGCGTTTCTTCACGCGCGAAGCCGCCGCCGCGCAGCGCGGCGATACGGCGGTCGAGCGTGCGTTGCTGGCGCTGCTGCTCCGCGGCGCGGGCCTCGAGCCGACGAGCTCTCGCTGTCGCGAGCTCGGCCGGAAGCTGCGCCGCGGAGACGCGGGGACCTTGCTCGGGACGCGCTTCGGGTTCCGCATCGAACGCCGCGGCGAGCGCGTCGAGGTCCGCGCGAGCGCAGGCGACGTCGCGCCATTCGCGCAGCCCATCGGCACCTCGGGAGCGTACGAAGGGCCTCCCGGCACGCTGCACCTGCGCGAGCTCAGCTCCGGCGCTCGGCCCGCGGAGCCGCCGTCGCCCACCCGGCCCTGGTTGATCGCGCCGCGCGGCGCCGAGCTGCGCTGGCGCAATGCCGATCCCCGCGAGCGCCTCTGGCCGCCCGGAGCGCCGGCGCCGCGGCGCTTGCATGGCCTGCTGCAGGGCCGCGGCCACGATGCCGCCGCGCGACGTGGCGCGACCGTGCTCGAGATCGCCGGACGCGCGGCCTGGGTGATCGATGTCGAGGTCGATCGCCGCTGCGCCTGGTCGGCGGAGCTTGGGGTGCGCGCCGGTGAGATCCTCCTCGAGGCGCGCTTCGAGCCGCGGAAGAGCTCGACCTAGTGGGCCGGAGCAGCGGATCTCTTTCGCGCGAGTTCCGCGCGAAGGACGCAAGCCTCGCTCGACGCTCGCGGCCGCTCCGGGCTAGCATGCTCCGCCCGCGACCTACGCCCCCGTCCGCTCTGATCCCGACCTCCGTCTCCTTGCAACCCGCGCTCACGAATCAGCTCGCGGACAACGCCCGGCGCGTGCGCGAGCGCATCGCCCAGGCCGCGCTCCGCGTCGGTCGCGATCCGCGCGAGCTGCGCGTGGTGGCCGTGACGAAGTACGTCCAGTCCGCGGTGGCCGCGGCGCTCTGGGAAGCCGGCGAGCAGGAGCTCGGGGAGAACCGAGTGCAGGAGCTCGAGGCGAAAGCCGCCGCGCTCTCGGCGCAGCACCCCGGTGTCCCGCCCCCCATCTGGCACCTGATCGGCTCGCTGCAAACGAACAAGATCGGCAAGGCGCTGCGCTGGGCTCGCTGGATCCACTCGGTGGATCGGCCGGCGCTCTGGACCGCGCTGGAGGAGCGCCTGGTGGAGCTACCGAGCGACGCTCGTCCGCGCCTCCTGCTGCAAGTGAACGTCTCGGGGGAGGCGACGAAGCACGGCTTCACACCCGACGAGCTGCGCGCGTTCCTCTCGGAACGCGGCGCGGAGCTCGCGAACGACGCGCTCGTCCCCGCGGGCTTGATGACCATGGCGCCGCTCGGCGCGGACGCGGCGGCGACGCGCGCGTGTTTCGACGGACTGGCAGCGCTGCGCGACGAGATGCGCGCACGAGGCGCTGCGCTGGGAGCGGAGCTTTCGATGGGCATGAGCCAGGACTTCGAACACGCGCTGGCCGCGGGCGCCACGATCCTGCGGATCGGCTCCGCGTTCTTCGAGGGGCTCGCATGAGCGAGAACCTGGTCGTTCGCGTCGAGAGCGGACCGCAGCGAGGGAAGAGCTTCGAGCTCGTCGCGCTGACGGGACGCTGGGTGATCGGCAGCGATCCGAGCGCCGAGATCTCCCTCGGCGGCGAAGGCTTAGCTGCGCGGCACCTCGAGCTCGGTCGCTTGAAGGACGGCTCGCTCGGCGTGCGCGCCGTGCCGCCCGCGCGCGCGACCTTGAACGGCGCGCCGATCGAGTCCGCGCGTTGGTCCGCCGGCGAGAAGATCGAGCTCGGGAGCGTGGTGCTCGTGCTCGCGCCCGCGGCGCAGGCGAAGCCCGCGCCTGCGGCGCCGGTGAAGCCCAGCTCAGCCGCGGGGAGCGCGAGCCTTGCGGAGAGCGAACCGCTGGTCGGCAAGGAGATCGGCGGCTACCGATTGATCGCGCTCCTCGGCCGCGGCGGCATGGGCACCGTCTATCGCGCGCTGCAGATGCGACTCGATCGAGAGGTCGCGCTGAAGCTGCTCTCTCCTGAGCTCTGCGCGGAGCCCGGCTTCGTCGAGCAGTTCCAGCGCGAAGCGCGCGCGGCCGGACAGCTCAACCATCCGAACATCGTGCAGGTCTACGACGTCGGGCAAGAGGGGCCGCACCACTTCTACTCGATGGAGCTCATCCCGCACGGCTCGCTCGAGACGAGGCTGAAGCGGGACGGCAAGCTGCCCTGGCGCGACGCGCTGATCGCCGCGCGCGACGCCGCTCATGGCCTCGAGTACGCGGAGTCGAAGCGCATCGTCCATCGCGACATCAAGCCCGACAACCTGATGCTCGGCGAGCGCGGCGTCGTGAAGATCGCCGACCTCGGACTCGCGGGTCGCCACGAAGAAGATGCGCAGGAGCGCGGCGTGCTCGGCACGCCGCACTTCATGTCGCCCGAGCAGGCGCAGGGCCTGCCCGTCGATGGTCGCGGCGACATCTACTCGCTGGGCGCCACGCTGTATCGCATCCTCACCGGGCGCACGCCGTTCAGCGGCCGCTCGGTGAAGGAGATCGTGCGCGCTCAGATCCAGGATCAGCCTGCGCCGCTCCGCGAGCTCGTGAGCGACGTGCCGCCGCGCGTCGCCGCGCTCGTCGAGCGCATGATGCAGAAAGATCCTGCGCAGCGCTTCGCCTCCGCGGCCGAGCTCTTGGCTGAGATCCAAGCCGTCCTCGCGGGCGATGCCGCGCCGACGAAGCGCGGTGGGCGCGGGGTGCTCGTCGCCGCGCTGCTCGCCGTGGCCGCCGTCGGCGCTTGGCTCGCGTTCGGCGGAGGCGGCGAGAAGCAAGACGGCGAGCGCTCGAAGGCGCGCGACGCCGGCGATGCCGGCGCGCCCCAGAACGGAGGCAGCGCCGCCGGTTCCTCCGCCGGAGCGAGCAACGCGAATCCGAACGACGGCGGATCGCGGCCGGAGAATCCGAGCTCCACCGAGCCGAGCCAGACCGAGCTGCAGATGCAGCGCCAGCTACGCGAAGCGAACGCGCAGCTCGCGCGCAACGCGGCGGAGGCGCTCCAGGGAACGCGCTCGGAACGCCTCGACGCCTGGCGCAAGGTCGCCGCGGACTTCCGTGAGACGAGCGCAGGCCAGTACGCCGCGGGGCAGCAGCGCACGCTCGAGGCCGAGCAAACGTCGCTGTCCTCGGCCATCGCCGCCGTGCAGCAAGGCGATCCCGCGGCCCTCGAGCGTCGCGATTGGGCGAGCGCGCTGCGCGCGATCAACGCTCCCGTCGCCGGCTTGGTCGAAGGATTGCGCAGCGATACGGAGCTGCTGAGCGCGGTGGAGAGCGCGGCGAACGCGATCGCGCAGCGCGCCGAGCAAGAGACGTCCAAGGCGCTCGCCGCCATCGCCGCGCCACGCGACCTCGCGCAGCTCGATGCCGCGCGCGCGCAGCTCGCGCAGCTCGACCGCGAGGTCCAGCTCGAGGAGAGCTTGCGTTCCGCCTTGCCGCCGGCGACCGGCGCGCGCTTCACGGTGCTGCAGGGCGCCATCGCAGCGCGCCGCACCGCGCTGGAGACCGAGGCGAAGGAGCTGGGAGCGGCGCGCCGCGAAACCGAGCGATTGGCGCTCTGGCGTGCGCTGAGCGGCGCTGGAGAAGCCGTCCTCCTCCACGACTTTCCCGCCGCGAGCAACGCGCTCACGAGCTGCGGAGCGACGCTGTCCGAAACGGATCACGCGCAACTCTGCCGCGCGCGAACGACCGAGCTCGCGCTCGCTGCCGATGGCCTGCGCGCGCTCGCCGCGTACCTCGGCACCGCGGAGCGGAAGCCGCTGCAGATCGAGCACCCCGATGGCAAGGGCAAGGTCTTCGTCGTGAGGCTCGAAGGCGATCAGATCTACGTGCAGAAGAAGCGCGACGAGGAGCCGCAAGCGCTGCCGCTGCGCTCGATCGACACGACGGCCAAGCTGCTCGCGATCTGCGAGCCGGCGCTCGGCGTAAGCGGCGACGGCGCGGCCGCGCTCGCAGCGCTGCTCGCGCTGGAGACGACCACGCGCGGTGGCTCACTCGCGCGCCAAGCCATCGCGAGCGCGCTGCGTGGCGACGAGCAGGCGGGCAAAGCCGCGAGCGAGTGGTTCGAGGCCGGCTTCGAGGCGGCATCGCGCGCCCTGGCGAGCGCCGGGGCCGCGACGCAGGCGCCGATCGCACGCGCGCT
Organism: Planctomycetota bacterium; assembly: GCA_016719295.1. Lineage (GTDB taxonomy): Bacteria > Planctomycetota > UBA1135 > UBA1135 > JADKAF01 > JADKAF01. The sequence goes on along the minus strand of JADKAF010000001.1, from coordinate 332,064 downwards.
GCTCGAGCGCGAGCGCGACGCGGCGACCGAGCTCATCGATGCGCTGCGAGCGCTGGCCGACGGACGCCTCGCCGCCGCGGACGGCTCGCTCGAGCGCCTGGCCGAGAACGCCAAGAGCTCCTGGCTCTTCGCGCTGCTCACCGAAGGGCGCGGGGCGCTCGGCGAGGCGACGCGATGAGCTCCTCCGCACCCGGCGAGACGCGCCGCATGGGCGTCCTCTTCAGCGGCGGCGGACGCACGCTGCTGAACCTCGCGCAGTGCATCGAGCGCGGCGAGCTCGACGCCGAGATCGCCGTGGCGATCTGCAACGTTTCCGATGCAGCCGGCATCGAGCGCGTGCGCTCGCGCGGCATCCGCACCGAGGTGCTGCCGCACCGCGAGTTCCCCGATCCGCGCGCGTTCTCCTCGGCGCTGACGCAGCGCCTGCTCGCGCACGGCGTGGGCACGGTCGCGATGGCCGGGTTCCTGCGGCTCTGGTACCTGCCGCCGGAGTACAAGGGCCGCGTGCTGAACATCCACCCCTCGCTCCTGCCCGCGTTCGGCGGCAAGGGCTTCTACGGCGATCGCGTGCATCGCGCCGTGTGGGAAGCGGGGGTGCGCTACACCGGCTGCACGGTGCACTACGCGAGCGACGAGTACGACCGCGGTCCGATCCTGCACCAACGCCTGGTCGAGCTCCACGCCGACGACACGCCCGCCACCATCGCGGCGAAGGTCTTCGAGGAGGAGTGCCTCGCGTATCCCGAGGCGCTGCGCTGGCACTTGGACGGGCGCGTGCGAATCGAAGGGCAGCGCGCGATCGTGCTGCCGCCGCGCTGAGGAACGATCCCTGTAGCGCGCGCGGCGCGCTCGATCAGCGCACGACGGTCGTGTCCTCGGGCACGGACCGCAGCTGGACGAGGCGCATGGTGTAGATCTCGACGACGAAGCCGTCGTCGATGACCTCTTCCACCTGGAAGTCCTCCCCTTCGACCTCGAGCAAAAGCCCCGGCATCGGCTGGCGGCGCTCGTCGGGCACCTCGACGCGGATCACCTCGTTCAGCTCCGGCGGTCGCCCGATCAAGCAGCACTGCCAGCCCTGCCGCATGATCACGAACTCCTTCGGCTTCGCGCTGTCGAGGATCGGGAAGAGGTGCCCGATGATGCGGACGCGCTGCCCGTCGAGGGCCTCCTCCAGCGGCTTCGGCAACGGCGTGCGCTCTGGCACGTACTTCCACGCCGAGAGCGGCTCCCAGCGGAGCGGAATGATCCCGTCGGCGCCCGCGGGTGCCACTTGCGGCGTGGTCGCGGGATCGTAGGGCTCAGTCGCGACGGGGATCACGGCGAGGGGCGCGACCTCGGGATAGGTCGGCGCGGGTAAGGGCTCGGTGGATGGAACTGCGCTCTCCCCAGCACCGGATTCGCGCGCCTCCGCCGCACGGGCCAAGTCCTCGCGTGGCCGCGGCTCTCCTTCGTCCACTCGCGGCTCGGTACCGCAACCGCTCAGCGCGATCGCTGCGGCGATCGACAGGTGCTGCCATCGATGGATCATCGTCGCGCTCGACTCCGGGAACGCGCGCGATCCTAACCTCCCCCATCGACGATCTCGACGTAGCCATCACCCGAGCGGAAGAGCACGCGCGTGCCGAGGGCCGCGAACCGCGCCGCAAGCTCGTCGCGGCAGAGGTGCGCAAAGTACTCCGCCGAGCCGAACTCGAGTCGCTGCACCTGCGCGCGCTCCTCGGTGCGAAAGCCCTCCTCGATCCACACCCCACCCACGAGGAAGAAGCGCCGCCCCGCCACGCTGCGGAGCTCGCGCCCGAGCTCGCCCTCGCCGAGCCGCTCTCCGATCGCGCCCTCGCGCAGCGCCTTGCTGCGCAAGCTGCGCTCGACCGCCGCCGCTCCGCTCCCCGACATCGGTCCCGCCGGCGTCGCCGGTCCCGCGGGGATCTGCGGACTCCTCGGGTGCGACGGTGTCGCCGGAGCCCTCACCGTTCCCAAGGTGAACTCGTCGCCTTCTGTCGCCGGCCGCGAGCGTCGCTCGGCTCGCACGCCGCGCGAGAGGGCCAGGCGATCGCGCTCTTCCAGCGCGAGCAGCGAGGTGAAGGGTGTCACGAGGCCGTGCTCGCGCCCCAAGCGCTCGATCTCCTGCCGCAGCTCCGCGTGCGGACCGCTCCAACGCATCTCGTCCAGGAGCACGCCGATCCTCTTCGAGGCCCATTGCGCGGCGAGCTCCGCGCCGCGCTCCTCGCACGCGGGGAGCTCGGCCGCCCAGGCGAACTCCTGCGCACCGCGTCCACCGCGGCCGCGCAGACGCACGACGATCGGCCCGCTGCCGCTCGTGCGGCCGAAGACCGCGAGCGTGCTGCCGCGGAAGAGATCGGGCAGTCGCGCGGGCATCAGGCCCGAGAGCTCGGCCCCGACGACCGAGAGCTCGAGATCGGACAGCACCGGCTCGGCGATGCGCTCCGCGATGCGGCTCACGGCGAGGTTCAGGTCCTCACCGGGACGAAGGTATTGGCGCGTGCCGCGCGACTCCTCGGCCAGTCGATCGAGCAGCAGGGTATCGACGTCATCGCCGACGCCGAAGACGAAGCAGCGCACCGAGCGCCGTTGCGCGAGAGCAGCGCGCGCGAGGATCTCGCGCGGCTCCTTCGCGCCGACCGTGGGCAAGCCGTCGCTGAGCAGCATGAGGTGGAAGCTCCGTTCAACGCCCTGCTCCGCGAGCGCGAGCGCGGCCTCGAGCCCTCCGCAGAGGTTCGTCGCTCCGGCCGCGCGCAGCGCCGAGAGGCTGCGTCGAGCTCGCTCCTTCTCGTCTTCGATCGCCGGCCGCAGACCTGCGGTCACGGGGATCACCTCCCCGTGGAACGCGATGAGCGCGAAGCGATCGATCGGGCGCAGCGCGGCGACGCAAGCCGCGAGCGCCGTCTTCGCCTGGGCGAGCTTCTCGCCCGCCATCGACCCGGAGATGTCGAGCACACAGACCACATCCTTCGGGCGGTCGGCGGAAGAGCGCGACTCTCCCGGCGTGAAGAAGAGGGCCACGGTCCCCTCGCCCGTCGACGGCCGATGCGCGAGCAAGGCGAAGTCGAGCTCCGTTCTACGTTCGGACGCGTAGAGCAGGAGATCGCGCTCGAGCAGGTCCCCGCCGACCTCGACGCTCGCCTCGACCCGCTCCGGCGAGCGGCGCTGCACCGCGATCTCGTGCGTGGGCGAATGCAGTGCGACGACGCCCCCGTTCACTTCGAGCTTCACCTGCAGCGACCAGCTCTGCGGCGCATGCGAGCCATGGAAGCGCCCGCTCAGCGGAAAGGAGTACGCGCGGAAGTCCCCGATCACGGGCAGCACCTGGCTGTAGCGGAACGAGACCTCGACTCGCCCGAGCGCCGGCACGGGAAAGACGCGCGCGCGCAGCAAACCGCGCCCGACCCACTCGAGCAGACCGGGATCGCGCCGCGTGCGCACGATCCGCTCGTAGATCGCGCGCGCCTCTCCCGCGCCTAGCACCTCCCCCGGCAGCACGGTGCCGTTCACGCGGAGTTCGAAGCCGGAGATCGCGGCCCCCTCGGGCAAGGGGAAGAGGAGCTCGTGCTCGGCTTCGCGTCGCGTGCGATTCGCGAGGCGTTGACGAACCTCGGTCACCGCGAGCCCTTCGCGCCACGTGAGCTCCACCGCCTCCGACTCGAGGACGATGCTCTCCTGCCGGAGGGCGCGCTCGAAGTCGCCGTGGAACAGGCCTTGCGCCGCGGCGGAGCTGGAGAGGAACGACGCGAGCCAGAGCGCGCCGGCGCGGAGGGCGCGAGAAGTAGTCGCGGGCATGATCAGCACCTCGAGAGAGCTCGAGGGCGCTGCAGCACGTTTCGCGCCACCCTGGCGAAGCGATGCTCGGTCGCTACGCGCGCGTAGCGTGCCGCTACGCCGGAGGCTTCGCGCGCGAGGAGCTGCGCGCACGCGCAGGACGCAGCCGACGGGCCTCTTCCTGCGCGCGCAGGTAGTCGGCGGAATCGGCGTTCAGCTTCGCGATCGCCTGCTCCAGCGCCGCGCGCGCATCGTCGCGCCGCTCCGCGATGCGCAGCCCGCGTGCGTAGCTCAGCCACTCGCGGCCGCTCGAGGACTCCGTCGGCGACGCGGCGAAGCGCGCGGCGAGCAGCGCGAGGGAAGCGACATCGAGTGCATTGTGCTCGAAGACGTCGCCGATGCGCGAAGGCCTGCCGCCCACATGTGCGAACCAGGCCGCGGGACACTGGCTGCCGGGCAGATCGTCCTCGCGATGGAGCCCGAGCACCTCGCGCTCCAGGGTCTGCAAGCGCTGATCGCGGAGCTCGCCTCGGTAGAAGCGGCGCGCGATGTGGCCCAGGTCCAGATGCGGGAAGCTCAGCAACGGCGAATCGAAGCCCAGCATCGCGAGCCGCGCGTGCAAGCGATGGCGATCGAAGCTCTTGCCGTGGAAGCTCACCAGCACGTCGACGCCTTCGAGCAGCTCCAGCACGCGCGCGAGGGAAGCGGCCTCGTCGCTCGGCGAGCGGAGGAAGACCTGGTGGACGCGCAGCGCACCGTCCTCCAGCAAGCCCACGCCGATCAGGAACACCGTGCAACCCGCGCCGCCGTGCAGCGCGGTGGTCTCGGTGTCGAGGAACGCCGCGCGCGCGAGCGCGAAGGGCAGGATCTCCGCGCGCTGCGCGTGGAGGCGCAGCGCTTCGCTGCCGTGCTCGCGCAGGTGCTGCAGCGCCTCTTGCATGCGCGGCTCGGTGAAGCGCCGCTCGAGCTCAGCGTGCTCGCCGTGCGCGTTCACACGCAGCGCGAGCGCGCTCGGCAGCGGCCGCGCGGGCCCGCGCGGGAGCGGAGCGATGCTCGCGCGCTCGCGCGGCGCAGCAGCGCCCGCGGCGCGCTTCGCGCGGCGCTCGAACATCCGCTCCAGGAGCAGCGCCGCCTCCGCGCGAGGCTTCGCGGCGAGAGCCGGAGCCGTCGGCGCTATCGGAGCGACGGAGGCATCGTCCGGCGCGGGCACTGCATTGCTCGCGGGCACAACATCGCTCGCGGGCGCAACATCGCTCGCGGGCGCAGCATCGCTCGTGGAGGCCGCGGGCTCCGCGCTGCCGCGCGCGAGGCCGAGCTTCCGCTTCAGGCGATCGCGAAAGGCGTCGGGCTCGGTGGCCATACTCCCTCCACGAGGCAAGCCAACACGTCCTCGCACACCGACTTCGCGTCGGGGCCCACATCGGCGCGCGGCCCGACGCAGCCCGGGCAACCGCCTTCGCAGGCGCAGCCGCGCACGATCGAGAGCGCCGCGCGCAGCACCTCGCCTTCGAGCTCGTAGGCCTTCGCGGCGAGATGCACGCCATCGGGATGATCGTCCCAGAGCGTGATCGCCGGCGCCTCGAAGTGCGAGGAGCGCAGCTCCGCACTCCAGCCCAGGTCGCCGAGATCGCAGCGCACGAAGAGCGGCACCACTTGATGCAGGAGCTTCCCGAGCCCGCGCCAGCCCTTCGAGCGATGGCCCTCGGAGAGCCTGAGGCGCCGCGCGGCCTCGGGCTCGAGCACGATCATCCACGCATCGGTCTCCATCTCCTCGGGCGGGAGATCGATGTCGCCGGCGCCGACGTTCTCGCGCGTGTAGAAGCGGATCTTCTTGAACACCGTCGCGGTGGTCACCACGTGCACCTCGCCGCGGTGCGAGCGATGCGAGGGCAGGTGCTCGCGCGACTCGTCGAGATGCAGCACGCGCACCTCGGTCTCCGTCTCGGCCTCGGTGTAGTAATCGGTCAGCACCTCGCGAACGTACGCGCGCCGTCCCGCGTGGTCGAACTCCTCCACCAGGAACTGCCGCCCTTGGTGGCCGTAGATGGCGCCTTTGTGCACCTGCGTGATCGAGCTCGGCCGATCGAGCTCGCCGAGCACGGTCTTCCGCTCCGCATCGACGACGACCACGTTGTCGATGTCGGCGGCGTCGAGCGAGACTTCTTCTGCGGGATAGGTCTCGGCCATCCAGTGATAGCGCTGCCCGTCGTCGTGCAGCACGCGCGCTTCGTGCGCGAGGTAGTCGAGGATGCCGGCGACCTGCTCCGATGGCGCGTTCCCGAAGACCGCGGGCTTCGCGAAGGCGAGCTCGAACGCGGCGCAGCGCACATGGCTCGCGAGCACGACCAAGTTATCGGGGTCGATCGCGAGGTGCTCGCCTCGCCCGCCGAAGACGTAGCCGGGATGCAGCGCCAGGTACTGATCCATCGGCAGACCTCGCGCGATCAGCACCGCGAGCGAGCTCGAGCCGCGCCGCCCCGCGCGCCCCGCTTGCTGCCAGGTCGAGGCGACGCTGCCGGGATAGCCCACCATCACGCAGACGTCGAGGCGTCCGATGTCGATGCCGAGCTCCAGCGCGTTCGTCGAGATCACGGTCGAGATCCCGCCGTCGCGGAGCCCCTTCTCGATCTCGCGGCGGAGATCGGGGAGATAGCCGCCGCGATAGCCGCGGATCTTCTCCGGATCGCGCCCCTGCTCCGTCGCGTGGTCCTTCAGGTACTTCGTGAGCACCTCGGTCATCGCGCGCGAGCGCGTGAAGAAGATCGACTGATGCCCTTCGCCGGCCACGAGCGTCGCGAGACGCCGCGCTTCGTCGAGCGCGTTCGCGCGCAGCCCGGAGACGGGCTCGAGCAGCGGCGGGTTGTAGATCCAGAAGTGCTTGGCCCCGCGCGGGGAGCCGTCGCGATCGATCACCTGCACCTCGCGGCCGATCAAGCGGCGCAGGTGCTCCGCGGCGTTCGCGATCGAGGCCGAGCTCGCGAAGATGCGCGGGCGCGCGCCGTAGTGCGCACAGATGCGCAGCAGCCGGCGCAGCACGTTCGCGACGTGGCTGCCGAAGACGCCGGCGAGGGTGTGCACCTCGTCGAGCACGATCGTGCGGAGGTTCCGGAAGAAGTCGATCCACTTCGGATGGTTCGGCAGGATCCCGACGTGGAGCATGTAGGGATTGGTGACGAGGATGTCGCCGTGCTCGCGCAGCGTGCGCCGGATCGACGGCGGCGTGTCGCCGTCATAGGTCGCCGCGTGCAGACCGAAGCCACCGCTCTCGATCAAGCGCGCGAGCTCGGCCACCTGGTCCTGCGAGAGCGCCTTGGTCGGGAAGAGATAGAGCGCCTTCGACGCGCGCTGCGAGACCACCGCCTCGTGCAGGACCGGCGCGTTGTAGCAGAGCGTCTTGCCCGAGGCGGTCGGCGTGGTGACGACGAAGTCGCGGCCGCACAGCGCCGCTTCGATCGCCTCCGCTTGATGCGAATAGAGCTGCTCGATGCCCCGCGCGCGGAAAGCCGCCACGACCCGCGGATCGAGCGCCGCCGGGAACGGGGAGAGCTGCGCATCGGCCGGCGGCACGACGTGCTCGGCCACGAGGTTTCCCGCGACGCCGCCGTCGCGGCGCAGGCGCTCCAGGATCGCTTCGACACCCATCGGTTCCGCTCCGGTGGCGCGCTCCGCCCGCCGGGGCGCCCGAGCGCCATTGTCCTAACGAAACCCGAACCTGCAAGCGCGCGCTCAGCGCCAGGCGGAGAGCGGGCGGAAGAGGCGCAGCGCGTCCTCGGGCTCGAGGCGTGCCTGGAGCCAGGGATCGCCGAACTCGACCCAGAGCCGACCTTCGGCGTCAGGAGCTTGGAGCAAGAGGGTGAGCGAGGCGCCATCGGCGAAGCTCGCGCTCAGCATCGCCGTGCCTTCGCTGGCTGCGGTCGCGCGGCGGCGGAACCCGGCCGCGCGCAGCGTGCGCAACCCATCGATCCAGCGCGCGGCGGCGGCGGCGTCGATCGCCGTGCCCGAAGCATCGACGAGCTGGACGCCCTTCTGCTCGAGGCGAAAGGTCTCTACCGCATCGAACGCGAGCCCGCCGCCAGCGTCGCGCGCGAGGGAGCCACGGCGCTCGAGCTTCTGGAGCGCAGCCGAGCTCGCGACACCCAGCTCGCGCTTCTTGAGCTCGGCCCAGCCGCGCGTGGGCTCTTCCGTCGAGCCGAGGAGCGGCTCGAGCGCTTCCTCCGAGACGGTCCGCACGCGGAAGTCGCCCGGCAGGCGCGCGAAGCGCCCGGCCGACGCGCCGGGGCTCATGCCCGGCAGATCGCGCTCGGAGATGCCGAGCTCCAGCGTCGTGACGCGCGAGACGCCGTCGCCGAATTCGAGCACGAAGCGCGGCGGCTCGAAGCCATGCTCGGCGGTGGCCTCGATCGCTTCGGAGGCCTCGCGCAGGAACGCCAGTCCCGCGAGCCGCGCGACCAGGCGTTCCATCAGCTCGGACTCGAGTTGTCCTTGGAACGGCTCGAGCGCAATCCACCCTTCCGCGGGATCGCGGCGCAGCTCGAGGCGCGCGGAATCATTCGCAGGAAGCAGGCGAATCGTCAGCATCTCCGCCACGGAGCAGGGTGCGAGCGAGCGATCGCGGAAGTGCTCGGCGAAGTCGTTGATCGCGTTGAACAGCGTCGGCGGGAAGCTGAGCAACGTCTCGTGGCTCGCGCTGGCGGAAGGAAAGCCCACGCGGCGCACGCGCTGCGCATTGCCGTAGTCGCGATGCGGAAGCGCCTTGCCGAGGTCGAGACGCGTCGTGCCGAAGGTGCCCTCGAGCTCGACATAGGCGACGTAGCTCTCCTCCAATCCGGCCTTCTGCGGATCGATCCCCTCGAGCTTCACGGCCTTGCGGAGCTGCGTGACCGTCTGCAGCAGATCCTCGACGCGCGCGCCATCCGCTGGCCCGACATAGGGCGAGCGCATGCGCCAGCCCTCCGGCGTGCGCTCGATCTGGACCTCGCGCTCGGCGCGCTCGAAGTTCCGCCAGCGGATGCGCTGCACCTTGCTCGGCGCGACCGGCAGCAGCACCTCGACGAGCTCCTGCGGCTTGCGCTCCGCGACCTGCTTCTCGCTCTGCTTCAGCTCGAGCCACATCGCAAGCGCCACCGCGGCGACCATGCCGGAGGCGAACCAGAGTCCCTTCATCGCGATTGCATCCTCACGCGCGTCGACGCCACCACCAGATCCAGCAGCCGAGGAGCAGCATCGCGCTCGGCAGAGCATAGCGGCAGAGCACGGCCAGCACTTGAGCGCGCTCGACATCCGCCAAGGCGCCAGGGAAACTCGGGCCGAGCGGGCCTTCCACCTCGAAGCGCTGCTGGCCGAGCCGCTGCGGCTCGCCGCTCGCGGAGACCGGACGATCGCCGAGCCAGCGGACGACGTGGGCGGCGAAGCGCGCATCGCCGCGCATGCCGATGTCGCGGAAGGGCCAGGTCGCGCCGAGCGCGGCGATACGCCCGCCGCTCGGCAGCTCGAGCGCGACGCCGAGGACGAACGCCCGACGCTCCTCCTGCGGCGCCTGCGGTCGACCATCGAAGGGCGGCAGGTCGAGCCAGGGCTGGCGCAGCTCGGCCTCTGCCGTCATGGCGACACCGCCGCTGCCGGGCGTCTCCAGCTGCAGCAGGCGGTAGACGAGCGCTCCGGCATGGCGCGCGCCGCCGACGCGCACGTCGCAGGCCTCGCGCAGCTCCAGGCTCCAGCCGTTCGTGGCGTACGCGTGCGTGATCTCGTTGGCCGCGTTGAACCGCTCGACCCGCAGCCACGAGCTGCGCTCGGTCCCGAGCTCGCTCGCGTCGCGCACTTGAGAGACGCGGCCTCGACCGAACGAGAGCCCGTACGCGGCGAGCGCGTCGTTCCAGGCCGAAGGCCGCCCGTCCGCGCGCGCATCCTCGACGGCGAGCAGCGCCCCGCCGCTCTCGAGGAAGCGCTCGAGCGCTGCTTGCTCGGCCGGCTCGAACGCGCGCTGCGGAGCGAACGCGAGCAGGACATCGAGGTCCTGCGGAGGCCCTTCCTCGCGCAGGTTCACGGGGATCGCGCGCACGCGCATGCCGAGTCGGTCCAGCTCGCCGACGAGCGCGCTCATCTCGCGCATGCCGAGCCCGAGCGAGGCGATCCAGCCCACGCGCGGCGCGCCATCCGGGAGCACCCGCTCCGCCGCCGCGAGCAGCGCAGCTTCGACGCGCAGCTCGATCAAGCTCGGCGCGCGCTCGATCCCCGTGGCCCATAGATGGCAGTGATCGATGCCGACGAGATCCGGCTCGAGGAAGAGCAGCTCGCGCCGCCCTTCGCACTCCACGACGACCAGATCGACGAGCTCGACTTCGTCCATCACGGAGGCGGCCTCGGGCAGCTCGGTGCGCGCGAGCTCGCGCACTCCCTGCGCGAGATATGCCGCTCGTCCCGTGCGGCGCTGCGCGCTGCCGGACTCCAGGCCTTCGATGCCGCCGAGGTAGCGGCGCACGCGCCCGTCCTGCGTGAGCTGGTGGCGCTCGATCGCACCTTCGTAGGCGAGGAGATCTCGCTCGCGATCCAGCCACTCCACGGAGAGGCGCCCGCGCGAGAGCACCGCGAGGCGCTCGAGCCAAGCGCGCACGCGCTCGATCGCGCGCTGCCGGACCTCGAGCTCCATGCGCGCGAAGAGCTCGCGCTCCGGTCGGCCGAAGCAGAGCCGCTCGAAGAGCTGCTGTCGCCGCGTCGGGCGCGACGAGAAGAGCGCGGTCACCTGCACCGGCTGCGGCAGCGCTTCCAAGCGCTCGGTCGCAGCGCGCTGCACGCGCAGCTCACCGCTCGCGCTGAGGTCGATCTGCTCGCGCGCCGCAGGCCTCCAAGCGAGCGTGTTCGCGAGGAGGAAGAGCGCCCCGAGCAGGCCGCCGAGCATCAGCACGAGGAGCGCATGTCCCCAGCGGGTCAGCGCGGAGACGCGCCTAGCGGCCACCTGCTTCAGCGCCATCGACGCGCCTCCAGGTGCAGTGCGGTCCACGCGAGGAAGAGCGCGGAGGCGCTCGCGAAGAGCACGACGTGCGCGCTATCGAGGAGGCCGCGGCGCAGCCCGCTCTCCCAGACGCTGAACAGATCGAAGCGCAAGAGCGCCGCGCTCCAGCGATCGAGGTCGAGGAAGGTGCGGAGCAGCCACGGCAGCGCGAGCACGAGGTTGGCGGTGAAGGAGGCGGCGGCCGCGACGACCTGGCTCGCGCCGAGCGCGGAGCAGAAGGTGCCCACCGCGAGGCCGACGGTCCCGAGCGCGACGAGGCCCAGGTGCTGGCTCAGAGCGAGCCCCCAGTCGAGCGGAGCGCCGAGGAACGCACAGGCGCTGAGATAGATCCAGCCCGGCGCGAACAGCAGGCCGAAGAAGATCCACGCGGCGAGAAACTTGCCCGCGACGATGGTAGGGATGCGCACCGGCGCGGTGAGCAGGCCCTCCAACGTGCCGGTGCGGCGCTCCTCGGCGAAGAGCCGCATGGTGAGCAGCGGCGGCAGCACGAGGAACCAGAGGCGCACGAGCTCGCTCCCTCCGCCGAAAGCCGTGAGCGCGGCCTCGCGCGCGCTCCCGCGAAGCGCGGCATCGGGCTGCGCCACGAGCTGATCGTAGAAGGTCCAGCCGACGACGCCCTGCACGAGCGCGAAGAGCGCCGGGCCGAGCGGAGAGCGCACATAGCTGGCGAGCTCGCGCCCGAGGATCGCGCGCAACGCGGCGCCGAGCGGCGCGCGAGCGCGCTCCGCCAGCGGCGCGGCCGAGATCGCGGATCCCGATGCGGCTGCGGCTGCCGGACCACGCGCGGGCACCTCTCCCAGCACGGCGTTCGCGCGTACGATCCGCACGAAGAGATCCTCGAGCGATTCCTCCACTTCGGCGAGGCGCAGGAGACTTCCTCCAGCGCGCTCGATCGCCGCGGTGATCGCGGGCTCGATGCGCGCGCCGCGCTCGGCCTCCAGCTCCACCGCGAGGCGCTCGTTTCCGAGCGGCCGACCGACGTGGCCGGTGACGCCCGCCAGCTGCGACCAGTCGATCGCCTGCATCGGCCCCTGGAGCTCGACGTGGAGATGCAGCGCCGCGCTCGAGACCCGCTGCAGCTCGCGCGGCGCGCCGTCCGCGAGCAGCCGTCCGTGATGCAGCAGCAGCACGCGATCACAGGTGGACTCGATCTCCGGCAGGATGTGCGAGGAGAGCAGCACGGTCTTCTCCCCGCGCCAGCCGCGGACCGCGTCGAGCAGCTCGCGGCGCTGCAGCGGATCGAGCCCGCCGGTCGGCTCGTCGAGGATCAACACCTCGGGCTCGCCGAGCAAGGCGTCGGCGAGACCGACGCGCAAGCGAAAGCCGCGCGAGAGCGCGCCCAGCAAGCGGCGGCGCATGCTCTGCAGACCGCAGCGCTCGATCGCGGCCTCGCATGCGGAGGAGAGCCCGCGCCGCGGAACGCCCTTCAGGCGCGCGCGGAAGCGCAGGAACTCGTCGACCCGCAGCTCCGGATAGAGCGGCAGGATCTCCGGCAGATAGCCGACGCGGCGGCGCACCTCGAGCGGCGAGCGCAGCGCGTCGAAGCCGGCCACCGCGACGCGCCCGCTCGTCGGCGCGAGCGCGCCGAGCAGGATGCGCTGCACGGTGGTCTTCCCCGCGCCGTTGGGGCCGAGCAGGCCCGCGATCTCACCGCGACCGACGCGGAAGGAGACATCGTCGAGCGCTCGCTGTGCGCCGAAGCGTCGGACGAGGTGCTCGACTTCGATCATCGCGGGACGGGGGCCTCCTGGAGCGCGAGCGCAGAAGGTAGCACTCCGCGGAGCCCGTGGTCACGCTCGCGCGCACGAGCGAGCGCCGTGCGAGGGCGCGCTCCCTCCGCCGGGTCGCTCGCAGCTCTCGCGCTCCTCCGCGCCTCCGCTGGGCGCTTCCGGAGCGGCGCGAGGCGCGCCACCCCCGGATGGGGCGACGCGCCTCGCGGCGGCGATCGGCTCGCGAGCGCCCCGCGCGCGGTGAAGCGCGCGGCGCTCCGCGATCAGCTCTTGACCTCGTACTCGACGTCGACCGAGTCGTCCTTGCCCGAGCCGCTCGCACCGGTGGCGCCGGAGGCACTTGCGCCGCCGGGCTGCCCCTGCTGCGCGTAGGCCTTCTCGCCGATCTTCTGCAGCGCCACCTGGAAGGCGCTGAAGGCCGACTGGAGCGCGGCGAGGTCATCGCCGTTCTTCGCGGCCTCGAGGCGCTGCTTCGCGCTCTCGATCGCGCTCTTGTCCTCGGCCGCGACCTTGTCGCCGAGCTCGGCCAAGGTCTTGTCGGCCTGGTAGATCGCCTGGTCGGCGCTGTTCTTCGCCTCGATCAGCTCGCGGCGCTTCTTGTCCTCGTTGGCGTGGGCCTCGGCGTCCTTGCGCATGCGCTGGATCTCGGCCTCGGTGAGCCCGCTGCTCGACTCGATGCGGATCTTCTGCTCCTTGCTCGTGCCGCGATCCTTCGCCGACACGTTGAGGATGCCGTTCGCATCGATGTCGAAGCTGACCTCGATCTGCGGCACGCCGCGCGGCGCGGGCGGGATGCCATCGAGCACGAACTTGCCCAGCGTGCGATTGCCCGCGGCCATCTCGCGCTCGCCCTGCAGCACGTGGATCTCGACCGACGGCTGGCTGTCGGATGCCGTCGAGAAGACCTGCGTCTTCTGGGTCGGGATCGTGGTGTTGCGCTCGATCAGCTTGGTGAAGACCCCACCCAGCGTCTCGATGCCGAGCGAGAGCGGCGTCACGTCGAGCAGGAGGACGTTGTCGACCTCACCACCGAGCACCCCACCCTGGATCGCCGCGCCGACCGCGACGACCTCGTCGGGATTCACGCCGCGGTTGCCTTCCTTGCCGAAGATCTCCTTCACCATGCGCTGGACGGCCGGAATGCGCGTCGAGCCGCCGACCATCAGGATCTCGTCGACCTCGCCCGGCTTCATGCGCGCGTCCTTCAGCGCCTGCTCGCAGGGCTTGCGCGTGCGCTCGATGAGATTCGCGGTGAGCTGCTCGAACTTGGCCCGCGAGAGCGAGATGTTCAGGTGCTTCGGCCCGCTCGCGTCCATCGAGATGAAGGGCAGGTTGATCGTCGCCTGCATGGTGGAGCTGAGCTCCTTCTTCACCTTCTCGCACTCCTCCTTCAGGCGCTGGAGGGCGAGCTGGTCGGTGCGCAGGTTGATCCCCGTCTCCTTCTTGAACTCGTCGGCCACGAAGTTGATCAGCACTTCGTCGAGGTCGTCGCCGCCCAGGTGCGTATCGCCGTTCGTCGACTTCACCTCGACCACGCCTTCGTCGATCTCCAGGATCGAGATGTCGAAGGTGCCGCCGCCCAGGTCGTACACCGCGACCTTCTGGGCCTTCTTCTTGTCGAGGCCGTAGGCCAGCGCCGCGGCGGTGGGCTCGTTGATGATGCGCTCGACCTCGAGGCCGGCGATGCGGCCGGCGTCCTTGGTCGCCTGGCGCTGCGAGTCGTTGAAGTAGGCCGGCACCGTGATCACGGCGCGCGTCACCTTCTCTCCGAGGTGAGCTTCCGCGGCGTCCTTCAGGTGCTGGAGGATCATCGCGCTGATCTCCGGCGGCGTGTACTGCTTGCCGCCGATGTCGACCTTCACGAGCTCTTCGGAGCCGCCGACCACCTTGTAGGGCACCAGCTTCTCCTCCGAGCTGACCTCGTTGTGCCGGCGGCCCATGAAGCGCTTGATCGAGTAGATCGTGCGCGTCGGGTTCTTCACCGCCTGGTTCTTCGCCGGGGCGCCGACGACACGCTCCCCGTTGTCGAGGAAGGCGACCACCGAGGGCGTCGTGCGCCCGCCTTCCATGTTGAGGATCACGGTGGGCTGCCCGCCCTCCATCACGGACACGACGGAGTTCGTCGTGCCGAGGTCGATCCCGATGATCTTGCCTTGCTTCGCCATGGGGGTGATCTGCTCCTCTGCGCGCGTTCGGCGCGCGGGTCCTGTGCATCGAAACGCTCCGACCCGCGAGGGCGCCGGAGCGTCGACGGCACGAATACCAAAGGGCGTGCCAGCGCCGAAAAGGACCCTTTGCACCGTCGCACGCGGACCCGAGCCGCTCAGCGCAACCCGTACTCCTTCAGCTTGCGATACAGGGTGCGCTCGCCGATCCCGAGGAGCGCGGCGCACTTCTCGCGATTGCCCTGCGCGAGCTTCAAGTTGGCCTGGATGAGGTCGGCTTCGACCTCGGCCAGCGACCGCCCTTCGAGGCGATAGCCACCCGCGCTCGCGCTCGCCTCGGCGTTCGCGGCCTTGAGGAACGGCGGCAGACAGGACTCGTCCAGGACGCGCACGCTGGAGGAAACCACCATGCTCTCGATGGTGTTCTTCAGCTGGCGCACGTTGCCCGGCCATTCGCAGGCGAGCAAGGCGCGCATCACCTCGGGCGTGAAGCCCTCGACGGGCCGCTTGTGCTGGGTGGCGAGCTCGTGCAGGAACTTCGCGGCCAGCAACGGCACATCACCCACGCGCTCGCGGAGCGGCGGCAGCCCCAAGGTCACGACGTGCAGGCGGAAGTAGAGGTCCTCGCGGAACTTCTTCTCCTTCACGAGCTGCTCGAGCGGGCGATTCGTGGCGGCCACGACGCGCACGTCGATCGGGATCTCCTTGTTGCCGCCGACGCGCACGATCTTGCGAGACTCCAGCGCGCGCAGGAGCTTCGCCTGGGTCGTGAGCGGCATGTCCCCCACCTCGTCGAGGAACAGCGTGCCGCCCGCGGCGTACTCGAACTTGCCCTCGGCCCGCCGATCGGCGCCGGTGAAGGAGCCCTTCTCGTGGCCGAAGAGCTCGCTCTCGATCAGGCCCTCGCTCAGCGCGGCGCAGTTCACCGCGACGAAGGGCCGCTCGCGCCGCGGCGAGTTGCTGTGCAGGGCATGCGCGACGAGCTCCTTCCCCGTGCCCGTCTCGCCGAGGATCAGGACCGTCGCATCGGTCGGTGCGACGTTGCGCAACACCTGGAGGATGCGGCCGATGGCCTCGGACTCCCCCACCAAGCTCTCGAAGCCGAACTTGCGGTCGAGCTGGCGGCGCAGCTCGAGATTGTCCTGCCGCAGACGGCGGGCCTCGACCTCGCGGGCCAGCTTGGTGCGGAGCGCGTCGAGCTGGATCGGCTTTTCGAGGTAGTCGGCGGCGCCTTCGCGCATCGCCTGCACGGCGCTGTCGACCGAGGCGTGCGCGGTGAGCAGGAACACCGAGATCGAGGGATCGCGCTGGCGCGCCGCCCGCAGCACCTCGAGGCCGTCGACGTCCCGCATCAGCAGGTCGGTCACGACGATCTCGAACTCGCCGCCGCGCAGCGCCTCGGCCGCCTCGCGCCCGCCGCGCGCGATCTCGACGCCGTAGCCGACGCGCTCGAGGGATTCGGCCACCGCCTCGGCGTGGTCGGCGTCGTCGTCGACGACCAGGACGCGGGGCGCGGGCTTCGACGCCAGAACGGCAGCTTGGGACATGGGCGAGACCGAGGCTGGCAGCCTCCTGCCAGAAAGGCAGGAAGCTAGCCCATCGCCCGCCTGGCTTCAATCGCCGAGCGCGAGCGGCAGGCTCAGAACGAAGCGCGTACCGCGCTGCGGCTCGCTCTCCACCCACACCTCGCCGTCGTGCTCCTCGGCGATGCGCCGCACCGTGGGAAGGCCGAGACCGCTACCGCCCTTCTTGGTCGAGAAGTACGCATCGAAGCAGCGCGCGCGCGTGGCCTCGTCCATGCCGCAGCCGTTGTCGATGATCTCGATCACGGCTCGCGGGCCCTGCCTCCGGGTCACGACGACGAGCTCGCCGCCCTCGGGCATGGCCTGGCGCGCGTTGACGATGAGGTTCAGGCACGCTTGGCGGAGGCGGTTGCGATCGACGAGCGCGGTTGGCAGCCCGGCTTCGAAGTGCGTGTGCACCACGATGCGCCCGGCACGCAGCTCCGGCTCCAGGAACTCGAGCAGCTCGCTCAGCTTCTCGGCGAGGTCGGTCGGCTGCCGGTCGAGCTCGACGCCGCGCGCATAGGCGAGGAAGTCGGCGAGGATGCGCTCCAGGCGCTTCACCTCGCGCTGCAGCACCTCGATCTTGCGGAGCGCCCGCTTGTCGCGAGTGACCTCGCTGCGCGCGAAGTCCTCGTGCAGCAGCGAGAGGTTGATCGCCATCGTGCTGAGCGGGTTCTTGATCTCGTGCGCGAGTCCGCCGGCCAGCGTCCCGAGCCACGCCAGCCGCTTCTCGCCTTCACCGTCGGTCTGCATCGCGCCCTCTGCCAGGCGTCCTCCGCGAGCCGCGCGTTTCGCGCGGCGCGAGGCCGCGGGTTATCTTCTCGCCGCCGCGCGAGAAGGATCCGCCGCGATCCGAGCCGCGGCTCGAGCACGTCGTGCGCGGGGAGGCCCGAGCCCAACCGCGCGCGCTGCGCGACCTCCCCAGGTGGACGCACCCGGTTCCCGAGCTTCGCATGCCAGCGACATGAGTGCCCAACGCATTCGAGCCCACGAAGGGCGACTCGATCCCACGCAGGAGCAGGCGGCGCTCGCCGCCCTCCGCGAGGGCGCCCTCGTCGCGCTGCCGACGGAGACGGTCTACGGCCTCGCGGCGCGCGCGGATCATCCGGCCGCCGTGGCGAAGCTGCGCGCGCTGAAGGGGCTCGGCGAGCGCGCTCCGCTGGCGCTCCACTTCGCGCACGACGATCTCGACGCGCTGCCCGTGCGCTGGAACGCGCCCGCGCGGCGCCTCGCCGCGCGCTACTGGCCCGGGCCGATCCTGCTCGTGCTGCCTTCCAGCAGCGCCGAGGAGCACCTCGGCCTGCGCTCGCCGGCGACGCCGCTGACGCGCGCCGTCCTCCGCGCCGCCGGATTCCCCGTGGTCATCGCCGCGGCGAGCCGCGGCAGCGCGCCGGCGCTCGAGGACGCCGCGGCCGTCGAGCGCGAGCTCGGCGGCGAGCTCGCGCTCGTCGTCGACGCTGGGCTGCCGCCCCTCGGCGAGCCGAGCACGGTCGTCAAGCTCGGTCGAGGACCTCTGCAGGTGCTGCGCGAAGGCATCCTGCGCGCGGACGAGGTCCGTGCGGTGACGGGTCGGCGCTACGTGTTCGTCTGCACCGGCAACACCTGCCGCTCGCCGATGGCGGAGGCGTGGATGCGACGCCGCATCGCGCAGCATCTCGAATGCGCCGATCGAGAGGTGGCGAGCTACGGCTACGCCGTGCATTCGATGGGCGTCGCGGCCTCGCCGGGCGAGCCCGCCAGCGGACCCTCGATCGCCGTGCTGCGCGAGGCGGGCATCGATCTTCGGCCGCATCGCGCGAGCCGCCTCGAGCGCGAGCGTTTGCGCAGCGCGCACCACGTGCTCGCGATGGGACCGCAGCATCTGGAGGTGCTGCTCGACGTGCTGCCCGAGCTGGCAGGCAAAGCGCGCCTCGTCGCCGATCGCCCCGTGCCGGATCCGATCGGCGGCAGCCTGGAGGATTACCGCCGCTGCAGCGAGGTGCTGCGACACGCCGTCGAGAATCTACCGCTCTGACGCTCGCGACGAGGGTTCAGCGGGCCTTCGCGCCGCGAGCGCGCGGGAGCCAGCGCGCGAGGATCTCGAACGCCGCGCGCTGATCTTCCGCGGGCTCGGCGGCCGACAAGCGGCGCGTCCAGAGAGCGCGCTCGATCTGCACCGCGCGGAACGCGCGGAAGTAGAGATCGTCGAGCTCGACTCCGCCGCGGATCCAGGCGCACAAGGTGGCGAGGTCGTTCGGCAGCTCGAGCTCGACGACGCGCTCGCCGAGCTCGCGGGCCGCGCGGAGGTGACCGGCGAGCGCCTGCGTTCCACCGGGGAGCCAAGCAGCGCAGAGCGGCTCGAGCACGCGCGCGGCCTCGACGTCCTCGAAGACCGCCGGGTGCAGCGCCGCGGCATGGCGGAAGGCGATCGCGGCGAGCGCCTCCAGGCGGCGAGCGCTCGCGGCTTCGAGCGCGGGATCGGCGCTGAGCAGGAAGAGCGCGGCACCGCCGTAGAGCCATGCGTCGAAGCGCTGCGGTCGCAAGCGCTGCAAGCGCTCGGCGAGGCCGCTCGCCTCGCGCACCAAGAGGCGCGCTTCGTCGAAGCTGGTCGCTCGACGCGACGCGCGCTGCAGCCGCTCCACACAGGCGCGCAGGTAGTGGTCCGCGAGGCGCCGCTCGAGCTCCGCGCGCGTCGTGGGCGAAGAGCGCGCCTCGCGATCGAGCGCTTCCCAACGCGCGAGGCGCGCCTCGTCGTCGCGCGCCTGCGGCGGCGCGACGGCTGCACCGCGCGCCGAGAGGATGCGCTCCAGCTTCGCGCGTTCCTCCTCGGCGACGAGCGCGAGCAAGCCGCGCTGCGCGCGGCGCCGCTGCGGCCAGAGCTCCGCGAACTCTCGAGAGCTCTGCCAAGGAGCGACGAGCGCATCGGCGAAGGCCTCGTCGCCGATCGGCAACAGCCCCTCGAGGTTGTCGCGGTACCAGGAGAGCCGCTCCAAGGAAGGCCGCACGCCGAGGAACTCGATCCACGGATGTGCATCGAGGAGCTCGGGCTCCTCGGCGAGGCGGAGCATGCCTGCGCGATCGCCCAGAGCGCAGAGCGCATCCTCCCACGCCGCGGGATCGAGCTCCGCCTGCGCGGCGAAGCGCAGCGGCTCCTCACTGCCGACGAGCACGAGGCTGGGCCCGTAGATCCAGAGCCCCGCGTGAGGGAACGCGCTCGCGAAGGTGCGCAGCAGCGCGCGCACCTCGCGCGGCGGAACGCTCGTCGCGGGAATCCAATGCGTCAGCGTTCCGCCCGGGCCGAGATGCGTGCGGGCGAGGGCATAGAACTCGCGCGTGTAGAAGTGCACGGCCCCCGGCGCATACGGCAGCAGTGGCTCCAGCGTGATCGCGTCCCAGCGCTCCCCGCTCTCTTCGAGGAAGCGCCGACCATCGGCGACGTGGAAGCGCACCACGGCGCCGGAAGGCGGCGCATCGACGGCCTCGTTCACCGCGCGGAACGCACGCCGTTCGGCGAGCACCGAAGGCGCGATCTCGACGATGTCGAGCTCGCGCACCGCCGGATGGGCGGCGACGGCGCCGGCGGTCGTGCCGGTGCCGAACGCGATCACCAGAACTCGCCGCGGCACGGGCTCGAAGCGCATCGGCAAGCTGCCGAGATGCGCCATGTAGGCGTAGTCGTCGCCCGTACCCGCCGCGCGGAAGTTGTCGGTGAGCAGCGTGCGCTCGGCCTGGCGCGCGTCGTCGACGACTCCGACGGCGAAGACCGCGTCCTCGTGAGCCGCGAGCAGGCGGAACTCCGGGTGCTCCCGCCGCACGGGCGAGCGCTCGTAGACCGCGCGAGAGCTCGCCACGGAGGGCACGCAGCTCAGCGCGACGAGTGTCAGCGCCAGCGCCACGCCGGCGACTCGACGCGGGCGACCGGCGGATACGAGCAGCGCGGAGCTCGCTGCAAGCAACGCGCCGAGGAGCAGAGCCGTGCGCAGGCTTCCGAGCGCGGGCACCAGCACGAGATGGGTCGCCAGCGGCGCGAGCGCGGCGCCCGCGCCGCCGAGCCAGAGTGCCGTGCCGGCGCGCGCGCCCGCATGAGCCCCGAGTGCCGCGCTCGCCGGCGTGAGCCAAGCCGCGGCGCCCGCGACCGGCAGGGCCAGGAAAGCGGCCGTGTGAAGCAGAATGCCCGCGAGCTGTCGCCACGCGGGCGCCGAGGAAGAGAACGCGGCAGATCCCGAGGTTCCCGGGACGAGCTCGAGGAGGAAGGGAGCGGCTCCGCAGCCGATCGCCGCGAGCAGGAGCGCCGAGGAAGCCCGGCGTTCGGCGCCGCCGGCGCCACGCAAGCGCCAGGCGCCGAGGAAGGAGCCCGCGGCATAGGAGAGCAGCCCCGTCGCCCCGACGGCAGCGAAGACATGGTTGAAGCCGAGGAAGCAGAGCAAGAGCCAGCGCAGCGCCAAGGCCTGCATCGCTACGGTGACGAAGCCCGAGAGGAACGCCAGCCAAGCCGCGGGGCCGGGGCGAAGCTCATTCTCGGCTGCGGCCACGAGAGCCGCACCCACCGGTGCGGCGGCCAGCGGCGATCCCGGAGCCGGACCCGCTTCGCGCCAGGCCAAGGCCGCCGCCAGCGCATGCAGCGCCGCGGCCACCGCGGCGGCGAGGTGGAGCCCGCCGAGGGGCAAGAGCACGAAGCCGGCGAGCAGCGCGCCGCCGGTCGAGCCCAGAGAGCTCCACCCGTTCCAGCCGCCGAGCGCGGATCGCCGATCGCCGACTTCGTGGCGCGCGATCCAGGCCGGGAGGGCGAGCCCCATCGCGAATGCGCCGGCGAGCACGAGGAGCAGCAGGATTCCGTCGCGCACCAGCGAGGGCCAGCCCGCGGAGGCGAGCGAGATCTCGGTGAGCGCGAGCGATGCCAGCGCCGCGGCCCCTTGGCCTGCTGCCGCGACGCGCAAGCCGCGCCGAGAGCGCCCCGACCAGCGCGCGCCGGCGCCCCAACCCAGGACCAGGAGCCCGACCACCAAGCTCGAGGCGAGAGTGGAGGTCCCCAAGCGAAATCCGAGGGCGCGGGCCCAGACCACCTCGTCGATGAGCCCGGCGATCCCCGCGGCCACGACAGCGATTACGCCGATCTGGCGGCGAGAGACGCTCACGCGGCCCCCCGCGGCGGCGAGGGGAGCGAGCTGGGCCCGAACGCGGGCGAGGGAAGGGGAAGAGGGGTCACGGTTCGCGAGAGGATCCGGAGCCTGCCCCTCTCGATCAAGCGCGGCTCTTCTTCGGCCGCGGCGAACCCGCGGAGATCCGCGCGGGAAGAATGTGGACCTCGCGATGTCATAGGCCGCCGCCGACCCGGGAATGGCAGTTCTCGGCGCGGTCGTCGTTTTGACACCACCGAAAGCCCTACCTATAGTGGCCGGGCTTTCGGCAGTGCCGATGCCGGATTGACCTAAGATCGTGTTCCTCCAAGACCTAGGTGCGCTGCCGTGGGTCTGCGGGGAGCGCGAGGGACCAGGATCGATCGACGGTGTCGGGCGGGTGCCAGGTGGCGATCGACGCCGCGTGGCCGTCCCCTTTGCGATGCCCGCGTGCGCGGCGCCGCTTGAGCGGCGCCCGCATTCGTTTCCGTCCCAACCGTAGCGGAATCCTTGGCCACGATGACCTCGAACTCCACCGCCACCGCGATCCTTCGAAGGCTCTTCGGTCCTGGGCGCGTCGGCGCTCTCGGCGCTCTGCTCTTCACCGCCGCGCTGCCGCACGCCCTCGCTGCGGCGCCCGCCGAAGCAGAGCTCGCGCTGATCCGCCAGGATCCCGAGACGCCTCCCCCGCAGCCGAGCGGCGGAGATCAACCGGCGTCGGGCGATCAGCCGGGCGCGCAGGAGCCTGCCCCGGGTGGAGCGACGCCCCCCGCCGGAGAGCAGCCCGCGGACGGCACCCAGGATCCGGCGAAGACCGGCGGCGACAACCCCGGCGGAGCGAATCCCGCCGCGCAACCCGAGGGCGCGCCGAAGCAGGACCCGCCGGCGCGCGGGGACGGAGAGGCGCGCCCGCCGGCGCGCAACAACGCGCCGGGCAGCTCGTCCGGCGCGCGCTCGGGCTCGCAGGAGCCGTACGACGAGACCCGCCTCCGCTTCGAAGGCGACCACATCTCGATCGACCTTCCGACCGAGAACGATCCGAGCACGAACAAGAAGCGTCTCAATCTCTACCAACTCATGCTCTTCACGCGCAGCGTGACGGGCCTGAACTTCTACCTTCCGGAGCGCGGCGACGAAGACGCGCTGCGCAAGGAAGAAGTGGTCCTCTTCGGACCGAAGCGCGTCCCCACGGATCGCTTCTACGACTTCTTCCAGATCCTGCTGAAGCTGCACAACTTCGCCTGCGTCGAGGTCGGCAAGGAGCCGCTGCAGGTGATCCGCATCGTGCGCCTACAAGGCGAAGGTCTTCAGGCGCTGAAGAGCAGCATCTTCTACATCAAGCCGACGGAGATCGATCAGTACGCGAACCGGCCGGCCTCGCTGGTCGTCACGATCATCCCGCTGCAGTACGTCGAGCCGCAGCAAGCGACCACGATGCTGAGCCGCTTCTTCTCGAACGCGGCGCTCGAGGGCTTCGCTTCGCTCGGGACGAACGCGACGGAGCAGCGCGCGCTGATGGTCGTCGGCTTCGGCCCGACGGTGAACTCGATCTTCCAGCTCCTGCGCGAGATCGACACGCCGCCGCTCGACATCCAGCCGGAGATCGTGATCGTGCCGCTGGAGCACGCTGCGGCCGATGAGATCGAGCCGACGCTCAGCACCTTCTTCGATCGCGTGGCGCCCCGACCGGGCTCGCCTCAGCAAGCGGCCCAGGCCGCCGGCTCCACGGCGACCGAGATCCGCTTCTCCGTCGATTCGCGCACGAACTCGATCATCGTCCGCGCGCTCCCCGAGGTCATCCCGGACATCCGCGACATGATCGCGCAGCTCGACATCCCGGTGCCGACGCTGCAATCGAACTACAAGGTGTTCGAGCTGAAGAACGTCTCCGCCGAGGACATGCAAGAGGTGCTCGAGGAGTTCCTGAGCGACGCCTCGCAGGAGCAGAACCGGACGCAGACGACGCAAGGCGGACAGCAGCGGCGAGAGCAGCGCCCGGTCGTCGTCGCCGACATCCAGTCGAACTCGCTCCTGGTCTCGGCATCGAAGACGCGCATGAGCGAGATCCGGCGCTTGATCCAGCAGCTGGACCAGCGCCAGGACCAGGTGCTCATCGAATGCGCGCTGGTCGAGCTCACCTCGTCCAACAACTTCAACCTGGCCGTCGAGCTCGGCGCCGCGAAGATCCCGGGCGCCGGCGAGCAGGAGGCCTTCGGCTTCAACAACTTCGGCCTGTCGACGCTGACCGACCTCGACAACGACGGCTTGCCGGACACGCGTACGATCAACACGACGCTGCAGGGCCTGACGGGCGGCATCCTCGACGGGGATGACTTCGCGATCCCCTTCCTGATCAACGCTCTGAAGACCCGCCGCGACGCGAACATCCTCTCGGTGCCGTCGATCCTGGTGAACAACAACTCGGACGCGACCATCGAGTCGAAGGACGAGTTCCCGACCACGACGCAGACCGCGTCGGCGAACGTCGGCAACACCGTCACCTTCAACGGCTACCAAGACGCGGGCATCACGCTCAACATCTCGCCGTCGATCTCGTCGGAGCACTACCTGCGCCTCAACGTCTCGCTGCAGGTCTCGACCTTCAGTGGCGCCTTCGAGGAGAACGCGCAGGTTCCCCCGCCGCGCATCACGCGCCAGGTGCAGACGCAGGTCTTCCTGCCCTCGGGCTCGACGATGGTGATCGGCGGCATCACCATCGACAACGACACGATGACGAAGAACTCGATGCCGATCCTGGGCGACCTGCCCCTCATCGGCTGGCTGTTCGCTTCGAACGCTGACTCCGCGACGAAGACCACGCTCTACTTCTTCGTGACCCCGCACATCCTCCGCGACGAGGACTTCACGGACCTCCGCGCGCTGAGCCATCTGCGCAAGGCGAACGCGGTCAACGTGATCGGCGAGAAGAAGTTCAAGATCATCGATCCGACCTTCCAGAAGAACGACGCCACGGGAGCCACTCTGCCGCGCGACGCCTTCGAGATCGTGCCGATGAACGAGGAAGGGCTCGAGCCGAAGCAGCCGCCGACCGATCCGGCCGGCGCATCGAGCAGCGAGAACTAGCGCCGCCTTTCGAACCAGCTGGCCGAACGAGCTGGCCGGGCCGAACGAACCGACGCACGCAACCCGACACCGCGCCTTCGAGCAGAAGACCTTCACCATGGTCGACCACGACACCCAACGCAAAGCAGCTGCCGACGATGGAGCCGGAACCATCCTGCTCGGGCAGGTGGGTCACCCGGTGGCAGAGCTCTTCCAGGAGCGTGGCGGCCTCAGCGAGGCCCAGCTCGCGGAATGCCGCAAGATCGAGTTCGAGTCCGGACAGTCGCTGGATCGCATCGTGATCTCGAAGGGCTACCTCGCCGAGGACAAGGCCCTGGGCCTGCTCGGAGAGCATCTTGGCTACGAGTTTCGCGCCGCGCTCGATGGCACCGTGGTGCCGTCGGACTTCGTCGCGCAGATCCCGGTGCAGTTCGCGCGCAGCTACACGCTGGTCGCGCTGGAGATGAACGACGACGTGGCGCGCGTGCTCACCTGCGCGCCCTTCGACGTCCATCCGATGGACGACCTCGCGACGATGCTCGGCCTGGAGATCGAGCCGGTGCTGGCTCCCCGCCAGGAGATCACCGCCCTCATCAACCGCGCCTACCGCCACAAGGCGGACGGCGTCGACGAAGCGTTGGAAGAGGTCGAGGAGGTCGGCGACATCCTGGGTCTCACCGCGGAGATCGAGGAGTCGGAGGACGTGCTCGATTCGGCGAACAAGGCGCCGATCATCAAGCTCGTCAACACGATCCTGTTCCAGGCCCTGAAGCTCCGCGCATCGGACATCCACTTCCATCCGTATCCGGACCGCCTGCAGGTGCGCTACCGCATCGACGGCGTGCTCTACGACATGGAGACGGTGCCGAAGAAGGCGCAGGAGGCGATCGTCTCGCGCATCAAGGTCATGGGCAAGATGGACATCGCCGAACGCCGCCTGCCGCAGGACGGTCGCGCGAGCGTGCGCATCGGCGAAGGCGAGGTGGATGTCCGCATCTCGTCGATCCCCTCGTCGACGGGCGAGCGCATCGTGCTGCGCCTCCTCGACAAGACCGCGAAGCTCTACACCCTGGACGAGATCGGCCTCGAGGGCGAGCACAAGAACACGCTCTACCACTACCTGAACTATTCGCACGGCATCATCCTCGTCACGGGCCCGACGGGCTCCGGCAAGACGACGACGCTCTATGGCGCGCTCTCCCGCATCGACTCGAAGGAGAAGAACATCCTCACCATCGAGGACCCCGTCGAGTACAACCTGCCCAACGTCTCCCAGGTGCAGGTCTCCGAGAAGAAGGGCCTCACCTTCGCCGCGGGCCTGCGCTCCTTTCTGCGCCAGGACCCCGACGTGATGATGGTCGGAGAGATCCGCGACAAGGAGACCGCCAGCATCGCCATCCAGGCCGCGCTCACGGGTCACCTCGTCTTCTCGACGCTGCACACGAACGACGCGCCGAGCACCGTGACGCGCATCGTGAACATCGGGATCGAGCCCTATCTGGTCTCGTCCTCGCTGGTGCTGATCGTCGCCCAGCGCCTCGTGCGCCGGATCTGCAAGAACTGCCGCGAGCTGGTGACGCCGGACGCGACGATGCTGACGCGACTCGAGGAGCTACAGCTCACGATCGACCGCTTCGCCGGCGGCAAGCTCTTCGTCGGGCGCGGCTGCGACGAGTGCTTCCACTCCGGCTACGCGGGCCGTACCGCGCTCTTCGAGATGCTGCCCATCAACGACTCGATCCGCCGCATGATCATGAACGAGTCGAGCGCCACGGACATGAAGCGCATCTCGATGGAGACCGGCATGAAGACGCTGCGCCAGCACGGCATCGAGCGCATCCTGAAGGGTGAGACGACTCCGACCGAGATCCTCCGCGTGACCCAGCTCGACGTCTTCTGATTCTGAGCGCGCACGCCGAAACGCCCCATGCCGATCTACGAATACAAGGCTCTCACCAACGCGGGAGACACGAAGACCGACGTGATCACCGCAGACACGCCGCGCGAAGCGCGCGTCAAGCTGCAGGGTCAGAAGCTCTTCGTCACCTCGCTGAAGGAGCTCGTCGGCCGCGAGAAGCAGAAAGAAGGCTGGCTGAAGAGGATCCGCTCTTCGACCTCGGGCCCGTCGATGTCCACTCGCCGCCTGGAAGAGGTGGCCGGACTGACCCGCCAGTTCTCGACGCTGCTCCGCGCCGGCATCCCGCTGATCGAGGCACTGAAGGCGACGGTCGAGCAAGCCGAAGGGAACCGGCAGCTCCACACCATGCTGCTCGACCTCCGCGAGCGCGTCTCCCAGGGCATGAACCTCGCCGATGCCCTGGCGCTCCATCCGCAGTACTTCAACGCCCTCTACATCAACATGGTGCGCGCCGGCGAAGTCGCCGGAAAGCTCGATGTCGTGCTCGGCCAGGTCGCGGACTTCATCAGCAAGTCCACCAGGCTCCGCAACAAGGTCAGCGCCGCGCTCACCTACCCGCTGATGATGCTGGCCATCGGTGGCCTGGTCGTCTTCGTGCTGATGTGGAAGGTCGTGCCCCAGATCACGACCATCATCCTCGGCCTGAACCAGCAGCTCCCCTTCGCGACGCGCCTCCTGATCGGCGTCTCGAATTGGTTCCAGCATTGGTGGTGGCTGCCGATCCTCTCGCTGGTCGTCCTGCTCTTCCTCTTCAACACGGCCTACCGCCTGCCGGAGTACCGGCGGCGCATCGACGCGTTGCTGCTGAAGCTCCCGGTCTTGGGCGACCTGTTCCGGAAGCAGGCCGTCTCGCGCTTCGCGATGACCTTCTCCGCGCTTCTCAAAACCGGCGTCCCTGCCGTGCGCTGCTTGGAGATCGTCAAGGACGTCGTGAACAACCGCGTGATCGGCGACGTCATCGGCCAAGTGCACGACCGCATCCTCGAGGGCGCCGACATCTCGACCCCCATCAAGCGCAGCGGGGTCTTCCCGCCGGTCGTCGGCTACATGATCGCGATCGGCGAGCAGTCCGGCCAGCTCGAGGAGATCCTCGACCGCATCACCGAGTCCTACGAGGAGGAGATCGACCTCTCGACGCAGAAGGCGACGAGCTTGCTCGAGCCGTTGCTCATCGTCGGCCTCGCTCTCGTCGTAGGATTCATCGTCATCTCGATCATCTTGCCGATCCTCCAGATCAGCCAGAGCCTCTGATCCGCATCTCCACCGAAGCTCGCTCCGCGAGTAATCCCATGCGACTCCTCTCCAAGCACTACCGCACGCAGCCCGCCGCCGAGCGCGGGATGACCCTGATCGAGATCCTCGTCGTGGTCCTCATCATCGGCATGATCCTCGGCATGGTCGGCGCCAACGTCTTCGGCATCTTCGGCGAGGCGAAGGACAAGATCGCCGAGAACGAGATCCGCTCGATGGTCGACCAGGTGCAGCTCTACCGCGAGACGCGCTCGGGCCTCCCCAGCGAGCTCGCCGAGCTCGCGAAGGCGAACCTGATCAAGAACGCCCAGGAGGACGGCTCCGTCCTCGACCCCTGGAAGCGTCCGTACATCTACATGCTCGACCAGACCTCGAAGGACGGCTTCGTCATCTACTCGAAGGGCGCCGACGAGAACTCGGACGAGGACGACATCCGCTCCGACAACTTCGGCAAGAAGTGAGCGCCTGAGCGCTCCAGCCCGCTCGCGAAACGCAGCATGAAGATCTTCGCCCACCAGCATCGCCCGTCGCGGCGCGCCGAGCGCGGCCTGACGCTGATCGAGATCAGCGTCGTGCTGCTGATCATCGGGCTCGCCACCGGCGGCGTACTGGTCGGGATCGACGGCTTCATGCCCGAGGCGATGGTGCGCGGCGTGGCCCGCGAAGTCGGTGCACAGCTACGCCATGCGCGTACGCTCGCCTGGTCACGCGGTCAGCCCTACTGGATCGAGTACGACTTGGCCGAGCGCAGGATGCGGACGGTCTCGCCGTACGTCCGCGCCTCCAATCCGTTGCGCCTCGCCACGACTCCCGATCAGCGGGAATGCATGAGCTGGAACGAGCTCGTCCTGCCGAAGGACCGGGACAAGCTCGAGATCGAGATCTGGTATCCCGACAGCTCGAAAGCGCGCAATGACCAACCGGTCGTGATCCGCTTCGATCCACGCGGCACCTTCGCGTATCACTACATCGTGATGATCGACAAGTCGGAGGGCGCCGGATCGCCGCAGCTCTGGAAGTACTTCACGCTCGAGGTCCGCGGCTTCACGGGTGACGTGGAGTTCTACGCTGGCCTCCCGGAGATCCATGCGCCTTCGGAAGCAGACTTCTTCGGCTGAGAGCCGGGGCTTCACCCTGGCGGAGGCCATCTTGGCGCTGGCGATCCTCGCCGCGGCGCTGCTCGGGCTCCTCGCCGTGCGATCGCATTCGGTCGCGGGCGCGCGCCGCACGCTGCTGCTCCGCTCCGCGCAGCGCCTGGGCGCGGACCTCGCCGCACAGATCGAAGCCGGCGTCTTCGACGAGCCCGAGGTTGGGCGCGTCGAGTACGGCGTCTACATCGACAATCGCGAGCGCTACCGCCGACCAGGAAACTACAACGTCCCGCGCATCGAGTACCCGGCCTACCCCGAGAACCAGGACGATCCCTCCTATCCGCCCGGCCTCAAGTTCGAGTGGGAGATCACCGAAGACTCTCAGCCCGCGGAGGTGATCCCCAACAACTCCGCGCTCTCGGGCGACGACGTGAAGAAGCGCTACAACGAACGCGCGAATCGCGCAGAAGAGCGCGAGCGCGAGCTCAGCCACAGCGATCCCTCGACCGGGCTCTCCGGCACGGGCTCCGGAAGCGAAGGCGACGCAGGCAAGGATCCCCTTCTCTCCGCCGAAGAAGAGGAAGCAGAGGAAGAGAAGACCGAGGAGTGGCGCACGCTCACGGTCTTCGTCCGCGCGGACACGGCGGAGAAGCCCGACTTCCTCCTCTTCGAGATCGAGCGACGCTTCCTCTGGACCTATCCGGATCGGATCCGGCAGGCGGAAGAAGACGACACGGAAAGCGGTGCCTCGGGTAGCTTGGGCAGTGGCAGCGGCGGAGGCAGCCGCGCTGGAGCGAATCTAGGCGCCGGCAACTCCGGAGGTTCGAAGTGAGGATCCCCTCGATCGCTGGATCGCGCGGAGATGCGCGCGGTATGACCTTGATGGAGGTCGTGGCCGCCGTGGCCATCGTGGGGCTCATCATGAGCTCGGCGATGGCCGTCGTGCACTTCACGATCGTCGCGCGCAACCTCGCGGACAACTGGTCTCTGGCGGAGAAGGAAGGCCCGGTGATCCTCGACGCGATCGAGGAAGACCTCCGCTCGGTGCTCTTCTTCAATGTCGAGCCGGAGAAGGTCTTTCGCGGGCGCGACAACGGGATCAGCGACGTCCTCGACCTCGTCTGCCAGCGGCGCATGTCGCGGAGCCCCGAGGAGATCTCGGCCTCGATGTCCGGCCCCGCAGACTACGTCGAGGTCGGTTACCGCCTGCGTCCCAACCCCACGGACAACTCGCGCTACGAGATGTGGCGCCGCGAGGATGTCGGCATCGACGACGACACCACGCAGGGCGGGCGCTACGAGCTGCTGACGCGCAACGTGATCGCGTTCGACATCACCTACTTCAAGAAGGCCGGCAACGACGCGGAGGAGTTCTACGAGTGGCCTCCCGACGAGGAGACCTTCGGACTTCCCTACCGCATGCGCATGCGCCTGACGATGCAGGTGGACGTGCGCGACGTACCCCTCGAGCGCACTCCGCGGAGCCTCACGTATGTGCGCAACTTCGTGTTCCCGAAGGATGTGCGCTTCGCGATGAAGCGCCGCATCCGGCCCTACATCCCCGAGATCCTGGGCCCCGTCGAAGGGCAGCAAGGCGAAGGCGGGCAGCAAGAGCAGAACGGCCAGCGGGGCAGTCAGGCGGCTCCGATGGGAACGCTCCCCGGCGGCATGAACCTCGACCAGCTCCGCCAGCGCGCCGGACAAGGCTCCGGCGGCGGTCTCAACTTCGGCGCGGGCGGCGGCGGTGGTCGAGGTGGTGGCGGTCGCTGAGCGCGACCGCTCGTCCTACGAGCCGCCGATGCGCTCCAGCCCGCCGAGATAGGGCCGCAGCGCCTGTGGGATGCGCACGCTGCCATCGGCCTGCTGATGTACTTCGAGCAGCGGGATCAGGATGCGCGGCGAAGCGATCACGGTGTTGTTCAGGGTGTGGCAGATGACCGGCTTGCCGCCGTCGCCGGGGCGATAGCGCAGCTCGAGCCGCCGCGCTTGGAAGTCGTGGAAGCGCGAGGCCGAATGCGTCTCGCCGTAGCCTCCGCGACCGGGCATCCAGCACTCGATATCGAACTTCTGCACCTGACCTTGGCCCAGGTCGCCGCCACAGACATCGACGACGCGGTACGGCAGCTCGAGCATCCGCACGAGCTCCTCGGAGTTCTGGAGGATGCGGAAGTGCTCCTCGCGCGACCACGCCTCGTCGGCGGGCCCGATCACGACCTGCTCGACCTTGGTGAACTGGTGCACGCGGTAGAGCCCCCGGGTCGCTTGCCCCGCGGCCCCCGCTTCGCGGCGGAAGCACGGCGTGCACGCGACGTAGCGCAGCGGTAGCTGCGCGGGATCCAGGATCTCGCCGGCGTGGTACGAGGTCAGCGGCACTTCCGATGTACCCACGAGGGAGAGCGCATCTCGCTCGCAGCGATAGGCCTGCTCCTCACCACCGGGGTAGTAGCCCGTCCCGATCATCGCCTCGTCGCGCACCAGCACCGGCGGCGCCATCAAGGTGAAGCCCTTCTTCACCATGTGATCAACGGCGAGGCGAAGCACGGCGGACTCGAGCAGCGCGCCCAGGCCCTTCAGGAAGTAGTTGCGCGAGCCGGCGATGCGCGAGCCGCGCTCGAAGTCGACGATGCCGAGCTGCTCGCCGAGGGCGACGTGGTCCTTCGGGGCGAAGTCGAAGTGCGACGGCGTCCCCCACGTGCTGCGCGTCTGGTTCTCCGTGTCGTCCTTGCCCTCCGGCACCTCGGCGGCCGGCGGCATCGGCACGCGCAGCAGCAGAGCGTGGAGGTCGGCCTCCATCTCCTTCAGCCGCTCTTCGAGGGCCGTCTTCTCGCGCTTCAGCTCCGCTTGCCGCGCGATCAGCGCGGCGCGAGCTTCCGGCGCGGCGGAGGCGACCTCCTTCCCCGAGCGGCGCTGCTCGGCCGCGAGCACCTCGGTACGCGTCTGGATCTCGCGCTTCTCCTTGTCGAGCGCGAGCAGGCGGTCCAGATCGAACGGGATGCGCTTCTTGCGCGCGCCTTCGCGCACGAGGTCGGGGTTCTCGCGGATGAACTTGAGATCGAGCATCGCTGATGAAAGGTCGGCGGCCGGCGAGGAACACCCCGTCGGCCGCGTTCTCCTGGGGTGCGCGCGTCAAGATAGCGCTTCCCCCCGCTCGATGCTCGCGCCTACTTCGCGCGCCACTCGGAATCGATGTTGCCGAACCACTTGTGGCCCTTCTGCGAGAGGTGCAGCTCGAACTCGCCCTTCCCCCCCGGCTTCGCGAAGGTGAAGTCGAGCGGCGCCCAAGCGGCCTCCTGGCCCAGCTTGCCCAGCGTCGCGTCATCGCAGAGCTTCATGGGCTCGCCCTTGCCGGGCTTCTGATTCGTGCCCGCCTTCCGCGTCGCGACCTCGGGCTGGATCATCAGGCCCTGGTAGCGGAAGTAGATCTCGCCCGCGGCTCCGCGCACGACGACCGAGCTCCCCGGGATCTCGACGGCGGGTCCGGTGTCCTTGGGCTCGAAGAGGAAGGTGAACGGCTTGCCGATCTTCAGGCTCACGGTCTCCCCGGCCTTGACTTCGAAGGCGGGCATCTCGCCGTTCGTGCCCGCGAGCTTCTGGATCTGCGCGCCCTTCCCGGTGCGGAAGGTCGCGATGGCGAGCTTGTACTTGCCGACCGGCAGCTCGACGCCCTTCTTGTCCGCGGAGAGGTCGAAGTAGGCGCCCTTCGCATCACCGTCGCCCTCGACGATGTAGCTCGCGATCGGGAGCTTCAGCCCGTCGACCTCGATCGAAGCGCGGCCGACGCCCATCTCAAGCTGGCGCAGACGGATGTCGTTCTGCTTCTCGTCGCCGAACTTCAGCCGGTAGACCTTGCCGTCGAGGACCACCAGGCTCGAGAAGGGCACGGCGCGCCGGCCCTTGCCGACGATCATCGAGTCG
The DNA here is from genome assembly GCA_016719295.1 of Planctomycetota bacterium. Classification (GTDB taxonomy): domain Bacteria; phylum Planctomycetota; class UBA1135; order UBA1135; family JADKAF01; genus JADKAF01. The sequence goes on along the minus strand of JADKAF010000001.1, from coordinate 299,484 downwards.
TAGAGGGGACACGGCAGGCTCGCCTCCCCGCGCTTCGTCCCGTTCAGGTTGAACGAGCGGTCGTCGCCGATCTCGCCGGAGAGGTTCTCGTCGAAGAAGGTGACATCGAGGTCGATGCCGGCCTCGGCGTCGACGAGCTTGCCCGTCCGCGACATGCCCGAGCGGAAGAACATGATCGCGAGCTTGTCGCTCGGCGCCATGTTCATGCCCAGGCCCTGGACCTGCTCTTGAGAGCTGCCGAAGCCGACCCAGAACCAGTAGGGCTGCTTCTCACCGCCGACGGTGCGCTGTACCTCGAACATGACGGGCTTGCCGCCCATCTTGAAGTCGCCGTCGTAGGTGCCGTCCTGGTCCATGTCGAAGAGGAACTTCGTCGCGGACTCGCGCATCACGAACGGGCCGTCGGTCTTCGTCTTGCCCGGGAACCACGGGATCGGCTTCTTCTCGCCCACCGCGCCCGCGCCGAACGAGATCCAGTCGGGGACGCGCTCGTCGGAGAGCTGCCCCGGCCAGACGATCGTCTCCGGCTTGTCGACCGGCGCGGGCGAGAGCTCGACCTTCAGCCACTTCGACTTCGCCGCGAACTTGGGCCCGGTCGCCTCTCCGGGCGTGCCGCCGGCGGGCTCGGGGGTGTTCTCCTTCTCGAGCGCCTCGATCGCCTTGTCGCAGTCGCGGATCACGCTGTCGTTCACGCCAAAGCCGCGGCGGAGCTCTTTCGCCTTCTTGAAGAGCGCGAGCGCCTCCTCGAGCGTGCCGCCCGCATCGGACTTCCGCGACTCGTCGGTCGCACGGGCGTACCAGTAGTAGCCCTCCGAGGCCCAGTAGTGATCGCCGAGATCCTCGAGCGCCTTCACGCGCTCAGCGAACTCCTGCAGCAGCGCGGGATAGGCCGCGGGATCGGGCGCCGCCTGCAAGCGACCGAGCTTCTGGAAGGTGCTGCCGCGCAGGTCGTACTCGGCCTTGCGCCGCGCTTGGCGCTGCTCGGCGCTCATGCCCGAGAGCAGCTTCTCGAAGTTGAAGAAGAGCTCGTCGCCGACGGCGCGCGTGTACGCGTCCTTCAGGTACTTGACCTCCGTCTCCAGCTCCTCGGGCACCTCGCCGAGGGCGAGCTTCTGCTCGAGCTTGATCAGGAAGGTCTCCACGGCCTGCACGGGCAGCTTCCGTGTGATCTTGATCATCGTGTCCATGTCGGCGAGGCGGATCGCCGGCTGGAACTCCTTCCAGAACTCGTTGTCCTGCGCATGGGCCGCGCTCGCGCCGAGCGCGACGAAGAAGCAGAGGACGTGCGAGACCAGGAACCGTCGATGCATGGGCGGATTCGGGATCATGTGACGACGCGACGCGGGAGGCGCGCGAGCGGCACTATACCCCTCGCGCGCGCGGGAAGGGAACGCGAGCCGGCGCCCCTGCCGGACGGCCGCTCGAGCGCCGGGCCGTTCGCCCTCAGCCGCTCCGCTCGCGGCGGCGCCGCTCGCCCATCTCCCGGCTGAAGGCCTCGAGCTCCTTGCGCTCCGCGGCGCTGAGGGCGCTCAGCCCCTCGCGGCTCACCTTCGCCAGCAGCTCGTCCACCCGCTCGCGCTGGGCGGCAGCCGCCAGGACAGCGCGCTGCGCGCGCCGCCGCGCCCGCCGAGCGGGGATCTCGGCGAACCAGTTGGTCGCGCCGAGGAGGAGCTCCGGGCGCTTCCCGGCGACGAAGCCCAGGGCCGCTCCGCCGAGGTGCGCCGAGAAGGCCGCGCCCCCGCCGTAGCCTCCGTCGAAGCTGAGCAGCAGGTTCGCGAAGTCCATCGCGACGAGCACCGCGGCGACGATCCAGAGCGGGATCGCGCCGAAGATCATCACCATGGGCCAGGTAACGGCGGCGGCGACGAGCACGGCGAGGCAGGCACCGCTCGCGCCGATGCAGGGGGCGGAGCTCCCCAGGATCAGCCCGTCGACCAGGAGATAGGCGAGCCCCCCGACCAAGGCGCCGGCGACGTACACGCCGAGGAACGCGCGGCTGCCGCGCCCGCTCTCCAGCAGCGTGCCCATGAAGTAGAGCGTCAGCGAGTTGAACAGCAGATGCCGGGGCCCGACGTCGTGGAGCAGCGCATAGCTCAAGGGCTGCCAGAACGCGAACCAGGGCTCCGTGCGCCAGAGCTCCGGCGTCACGCCGAAGCGGCGAATGAAGCTGAAGTAGGCGTCCTTCGATTCACCCGCCGCCAAGTACAAGACGAAGGTGCCGAGCCAGATGGCCAGGTTCAGGAGCAGCAGACGCTTCACCCACGGCGTGAGCGAAGGGAACTGCAGGGTCGAGGTCGCAGCTTCTCGGTACATGCGGCGCGAGCGGACGGGAGGGGGAGGATCCTAGCAGGCGGGTGAACGCCATGCGCGCGGCGTTTGAGGAGGCGCCGCGCGCTGCGTATCCTGCGCGTTCTCCCTCAGCAAGGCAGGACAGCGGTGACGGCCAAGATCCTCGACGGCAAGCAGCTCGCGCAGAAGACCCGGGAAGCCCTCGCCGCGCGCTTGCGCGCCGCGGCGGAGCGCGGCGCTCCGCGACCCGGGCTCGCGACCATGCTCGTCGGCGAGGATCCGGCCTCGCACGTCTACGTGCGCAGCAAGCGCAAGGCCTGCGAGGAGGTCGGCATCCGCTCCTTCCACCTGGAGCTGCCCGCCAACGCGCGACAAGAAGAGGTCCTCGCGGCGATCGCGCGCTTCAACGCCGATCCGCAGGTGCACGGCATCCTCCTCCAGCTCCCGCTGCCGAAGGGCCTGGACGCCGAGCCGTGTCTCCGCGCGATCGCGCCGGAGAAGGACGTCGACGGCTTCCACCCGTGGAACGTGGGCCAGCTCTTCCGCGGCGAGCGCTGCTTCGTGCCGTGCACGCCCGCGGGCGTGATGCGTCTGCTCGATCACGCCGGCGTGGATCCGCGCGGGAAGAACGCGCTCGTCGTCGGCCGCTCGCAGATCGTGGGGCTGCCCGTCTCGCGCCTGCTGCTCGGACGCGACGCGACGGTCACGATCGCGCATTCGCGCTCGCGCGACCTCGCCGAGCTCGTCGGACGCGCGGAGATCCTCGTCGCCGCCGTCGGCCGCGCCGAGATGATCCGCGGCGAGTGGATCCGCCCCGGTGCGGTCGTGATCGACGTCGGCATCAATCGCGTCGAGAAGGACGGCGGCTCGAAGCTCGTCGGCGACGTCGAGTTCGCCGCGGCCTGCGAGCGCGCGGCCGCGATCACGCCGGTGCCCGGCGGCGTCGGTCCGATGACGATCGCGATGCTGCTCGAGAACACCGCACAGGCCGCCGGGCTGTGAATGCTGCTCACAGGAATGCCGCTCACAGCGACTGACGGCGCTGCGAAGTTTACGACTCACGGCGCCTGACGGCGCTTCGAGCTACTGCCCGCCGCGCGCGATCGGCTCCGCCGGTGCTTCATCCGAGATGAAGCGGTCCTCGCTGAGCCCCTGCTGCCCTTCCTGCGCCGCGATCGTCGGATCGGTGTAGCGGTGCATCGACTTCATCGAGTCGGGCAAGTAGCCGAAGAGCTGAAAGGTCAGGAACACCGAGGCCGCGCCCGAGGCGAGGACGCCCATCGAGCGGTCGCCGCGCAAGCCCGCCACGTAGCGCAGGTGGAAGTAGGCGATGTAGATGAACCACGAGATCAGCGCCGTGACTTCCTTCGAGTCCCAGCCCCAGTAGTTCGCCCACGCCTCTTGCGCCCAATACGCGCCCTGCATCAGGCCCGCGGTGAGGAACGGGAAGCCCACCGAGAAGATGCGGAAGCCGAGCTCCTCGGCGCGGCGACCCCAGGTGTCGATCCAGGCGCGCTCCTGCAGATGCAGGCCGTTCAGGCGGCCGATCGCGAGGCAGACCAGCAGGATCGGCACCGTGACGGCGTGCAGGAACGGCACGAGCAGCATCATCGCGACGATCACCGTGGTGCGCCGCTTCGAGTAGTGCGGGAAGCGCTTGCCGCGCGCGACCGACATCGCGAAGTAGACGACGCCGAAGATCGCGGCGATGCCGAGCGTGCCGTAGGAGACCAGCAGGCAGGTGATGTGCGGCGCGAACCAGTAGGAGTCGAGCGCCGGCGGCAGATCGCGCGCCGCCGAGGAGAGCGAGAGCGCGTGCAGCATCGAGGCGCCGATGCCGGCGGCCGAGAGCCCGACGACGAGCTGCCAGACGCCGCACTCGACGCTGCTCTCGAGATGCAAGCGCAGCACCCAGCGCAGCGCGAAGACCATGATCAGGGTCAGCGCGCAGAAGAAGAGCACCGTCTCCTGCATCGTCTGCGAGGGGAAGTGGTTCACCTCGAAGCCCTTCTGCACGACGGCCGCGAAGGCGATCGCGCAGGTGAGGCCGACCAAGAGCGAGGTGCCGCGCTCCATGCGGAAGCCGAAGCTGCCGCCACCGGCGCCCGCCGCGCGGTAGGTGACGAAGTTCGACACCGCGCCGACCAGCATGCCGGCCAAGCACACGAAGCAGAGCCAGGCGGAGATCGAGAAGAGGAGGTTCGCGGTCATGAGCGGGCTCCGAGCCAACGCACGAGGAAAGGTTTCAGCAGGAACGCGTAGATCGTGCCGAGGATGACCAGCGCCATCCCCAGGCTCACCATCGGGATCCCCGGATCGAAGACGATGCCGATGCCGGAGTAGAACGGGTCGTTGGGGTCGTGATTGGTCTGGAAGAAGCGCCAGCCGCCGTACTTCAGGTACTCGTTCACGCGGATCTCGCCGCGGTGCAGGACGAGGCTCTCGTCCTTCGCATCGACGATCGCGATCTTCGATTTCCAGCGGTAGGGCAGCTTGTCGATCTGCTCCCGGAAGTAGACCACGAGGTCGCCTTCCGCGCCGAGGTAGAGGTCGCCGCCTTCCTCGCGGACCACGGGGCGCAGGCTGTCCTGGCTCGTCCCGGGACTGGAGAGGAGCTGCACGCGCTCGCTGCGGCCCGCGCTCTCCACCTGCAGCACGACTCCCATCGGGAGGCGATCGTAGAAGCCCGGGCGATACGGATGGAGCGAGCGCGCATCGCGCGCGAAGCCGACCGCGGCGGCCGCATCGGAGAACGGCTTCAGAACGCCGTCGCGGATCGAGCCCCAGAGCTGCAGCGACTCGTCGGCGCTGTCGGCGCGGGCCCCGGCGTGATCGGCCGAGGAGAGGTCTTGCAGCACGCGCTGTCGCAGGCGCCCGCGATCGACGCGGCCTTCGTAGACCTTGGTGAACCAGTAGTCGACCGCGCGCTCGAAGAGCTTGTCCTCGAAGAAGCGCTGCTCCACGATCTCCGCCAGCGCGCGCTCGCCACCGAGCAGCGCCACGAACTCGCTCGCCGGCACGTTCACGCGATGCGCACGCTGCGCGAGCAGGGCCTCCACGCTCCCGGCGCCGCCCTTCGCCTTCCACCTCTCGGCGAGCTCGGCGAGCGAGAGCGCGTAGATCGCCTCGACGCCATCGGCGGCGAAGTCCGCGTCCTCGAGGAAGCCCACGTCCACCCAGCAGAGCTCGACTTCGGGCAGGCCGTGGCGCGGGTTCTCGAGCGCCGCCTCGAACTCGGCGAGCGGACGCGAGGGATAGATGAGCCAGTTCGGCAGGAGCCGCGTCACCTGCTCCAGCGAGCGGAAGCTCGACTCGAAGCGCAGCTCCTGCGTGCCGTCCGCGGAGGGCAGCGCGAGGAGCGCGCCCGAGGCGAGCTCGCGCTGCAGCGGCTCCGGCAATGGGGCTCCCGCGGCGAGCTCGCGCGGCACGCGGTAAAGCTCGTGGCCCCCGCTCTCGCCGCGCCGCACGAGCAGGTAGCGCTCGTCGACCGGCGTGCGCCACGCATCCCAATCGAAGCGCACGAAGACGTTCTTGTGATGGAAGTTCTCCTGCTGCCCGAGGGCCCCCGCGTCCGTGTGCGGGGTCAGCATGCGCCGATCGCGTTCCGCGCTCGTGCGCGAGGAGACGTAGACCTCCGCGACGGGCAGCGGGTTCTGCCAGAAGGCACCCGCGGAGACCGCTTGGCGATCCTCTTCGATGTCGGTGAAGAGCCTGGTCACCTCGATGCGGTAACCACCGGGGAGATCGAAGACCTTGCCGGGACCATGCAGCGGGAAGCTCTGCTCGGCGTCCTTGCCGCCGACGCCACGCACCACGACCTCGACGCGGCCGTAGCCACTCTCCACCGGCGCGAGCAAGCTCCGCAGCTCGGCTTCATCCTTCGCGACCGCGTAGCGCAGCGCCCACTCGCGCCGCAGCTCCTCGGAGCCGGCCGGCCATTCGCGGCCCGCTGCCCGGTAGGTGGTCTCGCCGACGCCGCCGCCGAAGAGCACGAAGCGCTCGAGGCCGACCTCGCGCGGCAGATCCGCGCGCAGCGGCTCGAGCAGATGGCGGCTGCGCACCGAACGCTCCGCCTCTGCCTCCGCAGCGGCCACGCGCTCGAAGCGCGCGGCCGCTCTCGGGAAGCTCGCCGCGTCGCTCGCGCGCTCGCGCGAGATGACGCGCGGATCGGGGAAACCGAACTTGTCGCGGTTGTCGATGCGCGAGAGCAGCTTCTCGACCTGGATGCGATGCCGAGGAGACCCGTCCTCCTCGTAGGCGAACGCGAGCTCCCGCCCCTTCCACAGGGTGTACGCCGGCGGGATCCACTTCACCTGGTGCTCCTTCTCCTGGAGCTTCGTGCGCGGCGGATACTTGATCACCAGGCCGGGCCAATCCTCGCGGTGGAAGCCGAGCAGCTTCACCTTGAAGGGCAGCGTCGGCTGCGCCTCTCCGGGATCGGGGCTCTGGTAGTGACCGAAATAGCGGTCCTCGGCTTGGCGGATCCCCCGGTGGCCGCGCTGCTCCGACTGATCCGGCCGCGTCGAGGCCTCGAGGATGCCGCGCACGGGCTTGCCGTTCACGTCGCGCGCGGGGATGCGGGAGAGGAAGCCGCCGGCGATCGTGATGAGGATGCCGAGGTGCGTCGTGACGAAGCCCAGGCGGCGCCAGGTGAAGAGCGGCCGCACGCCGAAGCGCAGCGTGTTCGAGAGCACCGAGCAGAAGAGCAGCGCCATCAGCGCGAAGAACCACGACGACTTGTAGGCCAGATTGAAGTCGAGCTTCGTGACCAGCTTGAAGAACCCGCGGTAGAAGTCCTCGCTCTCGACCAGGTCGCGCTGCACGTGATAGGCCTTGGTGACCGTCGCGACCCCGAGCTCCAGCTCCTTCTTGCGATTGCGCACCGAGTCGCGCTGGTAGAGATCGGCGTTCGCCTCCAGCACCTCGATCTCGGCCGCGACTTGATCGCGCGTCTCCTGCGCGTCTTGCTTCTGCTTCTTGGTCAGGCCGGCGTCGGGATCGGCCCACCCGTACATGCGCAGCGGGTTGTTGAGGTAGTAGAAGAGCTCGGCCTCGGCCTGCGCGAACTCCTCGTAGTGCTTGCGAAAGCTGCGGCTCTCCTCGACGCGCACCCGGCCCAGCACGAGCTCGGTCGGCAGAGCGGCATCGACCTCGCGCAGCAAGGTCGAGGGACGCAGCGTGGCGCGCAGCACGTAGAGGCCGGGCTGCAGGACGAGCGGCGCACGCGTGGCGTTGATCTGGTGTTGGAAGCGCCAGCGCGAGCCTTCCTCCGTGCCGGGATCCGCCGGCAGGTTCTCGCCCTCGAACTTCTGCGCGTAGCAGTCGAGCTTCCGCAGCGAGTCGCTCGCGAAGACGAAGCGCCCCGTCTCGACGTCGCGCTTCCAGACCTCGAGGGTCACGTCGCCGCCGCGGCGTCCGATGCCGTAGTCGAGCGTGAGGATGTAGCTCGCCTGGTCTCCCGCCACGGCGGGAGGCGCGATCTCGAACGGGAGGTCGAGGAAGTTCGAGCTGTCCCGACCGGACGCGTGAGCTCGCAGGCGCAGCGCGCTGCGCTCGCCCGTGGGCGCGATGAGATCGAGCCGCTCGCCCGACCAGCGCTGGAGGCCGTCGAAGACCTCCGCGGGATCGACGACGGTCTGCGCCGTGAGGTCGACGCGCGTCGAGGGATCTTCCATGCCGTCGAGCTGCGGCACGAAGACGCCGATCAGGCAGGCGCCGATCGCGAAGAGCACGATCGTGACGCCGACCTTGATCGAGCGGAAGAACGCGAACGCTTCGCGGTGGCACACGATCGCGAGCAGCAGCAGGCCACCGCCCAGCAGCATCGCGATCCAGTCGAGCGACCACGCGCCCTCGAACAGCGGCAAGCTCACCTGGCGCGGGCCCGCGACATCGGCGGCGGTCGCCGTTTCGAAGATCCCCGACACCCGGTGGAACAACACCAGGAACAGCACGATCGCGATCGCCCCGGTGCCGAAGCCCCACTCGAAGCGCGGAACTTCTTTCGCCTTCGCGCTCGCTCGCTCGGGGGCGGCGTCCGCGTTCTTCTCGTCGAGGTCAGGCTCGGTCATGCGCGGGGATCCGATCGGCGGGGACGAGTGCTCACCACTCGCGACAGAGGATGTATTCGGGCAAGCGGAGGAGGCTCGTGCGGCACGGCCCGTCGGGCAGGACTTCCAGCGCGGCGGTCGCGCGGCGCAGGAAGTGGTCGGCGCGGCGCAGCGCCGCTTCGACCGCCCCCCCCAGGTCCAGCTCGGCGCGCAGCTCCGCGAGATGACGCGCGGATTCCGCGGCGGGAGCGGCGTACATCTGCTCGATGCGCCGACGGCCCTTGGCGTCCGCGCGCTCGTAGGCGAGCAGCAGCGGCAGCGTGATCTTGCCTTCGTGGAGATCGGTGCCGAGCGATTTGCCGACGATCTCCTCGCTGCCCGAGAGATCGAGGCAGTCGTCGACGATCTGGAACCCCAGGCCCAGATCGCGCCCGAAGCGCTCGAGGGAGCCCGCGACGGCGTCGTCCGCGCCCGCGTAGGAAGCGCCCAGCCGGCACGCCGCGCCGTAGAGCGAAGCGGTCTTGCCTTGCGCGATGCGGAGGTAGCCCTCCTCGCCGAGACCGAAGTCGCGGCACGCGGAGAGCTCCGCGATCTGCCCCTCGCAGAGCTCGCGAGTCACCTCGGAGAGCACGCGGGCGCAGACCGGGGAGGCCAGCAGCGTCGCCAGGTGGAACGCACGCGCGTACATGTAGTCGCCGAGCAGCACCGCCTCGTGATTGCCGAAGCGCGCGTTGATGCTCGGCACGCGCCGGCGCTTCTCCGCCTCGTCGATCACGTCGTCGTGCACCAGCGTCGCGACGTGCACCATCTCGACGATCGCGGCCACCTCGAGCACCTCGCCGAGCTCGTCCGCCCGCAGCTCGGCTCCGAGCGCAGAGCCCCGCTCGCGGACCGCCCCCGCGGTGAGCAGCACGAGCGCCGGACGCAGCAGCTTCCCCTCGTAGCGGGAGAGGTGCTCCAGCATCGTCTGAACGCTCGCCTCGCGCGCCGCGAGCGCGGCGCGAATGCGCGCCGGCACGCCGCGCAGCGCTGCGGCCACCGGCTTCAGGATCTCTTCGCGCTCTCGTTCCATGGGCGAGCGAGGAGGTTCGCCCGCTCGCGGCGATGCGGCAAGAGGCGGGCCGACAAGCGGCGGGGAATCGGGAGGAGGTGCCAGCGCTCCGGAGCGCTGGCGCTCGAGGTCGTCCGGCGTGTTCAGGTTGCCGAAGGAGCGCAGCTCAGGATCGAAGCGCGCCACGATCTCGGGTTCGCACACGAGGATACGGCCTCCCCGAAGGAAGTCCACGATGGCGAAGCGGCCCGCCGCGAGCGTCTCGCGGAGGCGTTCCACCGCGCAGCGATGGTATAGGGCGAGCAGCGGTTCCAGCCCTCGAGGCGAGGCCGGCACGACGGCCTCTGTACCTGCGGGCGCTGATCGAGCCAAAGCGACGAGATGCCGCAGCAGGGCCGGCTCGATCGCAGGCCGATCGCAGGCCGTCGCGAGCACCCAATCGCCCCGCGCGGCTTGGAGCGCCGCGAGGATCCCGGCCAGCGGGCCGCACCCGCCGAAGGGCTCGGCGTCCGCGAGCGCGCGGAATGGCAGCTCCCGAGCGGCGGGAGCGCAGAGCCCGACAAGCGCGCGGCCGCGTTCGAGCTCGCCGGCGCAGAGCAGCGCTTCGCAAGCGCTGCCGCCGAGCGGCGCGAGCACGGCGTCCAACGCGAGCCGCGCCAGCGGCACGCCCTCGAGCAGGAGCCGCGCCTTGTCGCGCCCCATCCGTCGGCTGCGCCCACCGGCGAGCAGCGCGACGCTGAGGGGCATGCTCGGGAGCGGCGCGAACGCGTCCGATCCGCGACGCTCGAGACCGCTCAGTCCTTCTTCTCCCCGCCCTTCTCCAAGCGGTCGGGGTCGCCCTTGTCGTCGTCGTCCTCGCCCTTCAAGCCCTTGCGAAACTCGACGATGCCGCGCCCGAGCGAGCGCGCGGCTCCGGGAACGCGGTGGCCGAAGAGGAGGAGCCCCACGAAGAGGATGATCAGCAGCTCCCAGTGGCCGGGCATGCCGAAGATCCCGAGGAGTCCATCCACGTGTTGCATGCCTTCCAGGTGCATCTTCGCGAGAATCATCGCCTCACCCATCGCGCTGCCGCGGCGCGGGAGTTCATCTGGTCTTGCCGGCGACCGGTCGCGCCGACACCTCGAAGGACGCCTTCGCTTCGAGCCACCAAGCGCTCCAAGCCGCCGGGTCGTCGCCGTGCGCTTCCCCGGTCAAGTCCTGCAGCGCCTTCACCACGTGCCCGCGGGCCGTCGCGTCGGCGATGCTGGGTAGGTCCGCGATCAGCGCGGAGACCGCGGCGCGCACGGCGTAGTAGTTGGCGCCGTAGCGCTCGCGGGCCAGCCCATCGACGAGATCGGCGATCTCGGCGGCCTGCGATTGTAGGCGGCTCACACGACGCGACAACGAGCCGAGTATGAAAAACGCGAACGCGGAGAGCACGCGCAGGAAGCCCGGGCTCTCCGCGAATCCGCGCTCCAGCGGCAGCAGCGGAGACAGGAGCACGAGGGCCCCCAGCGCGAAGTAGGCCATCCACAGCGGGGAGGCCGCCGCCGGCGGGAGCTCGCGGAGCCGCCGCTTCAAGGCGGCCGCATGGAGCTCGGGAGCGCCAGCGCTCATGGGATGGGTCAAGGCCGCTCGCGCGCTCAGCGCGCGGGCGCCATCCCGCGCGCGGCGAGCAGCTCTTGCATGCGCAGGCCGAGGACGCTCGGGTTCTCGGCGACGCGCACGCCGGCGCGCTGGAGTGCGGCGATCTTGTCCTGCGCCGCCCCCTTGCCGCCCGAGATGATGGCCCCCGCGTGCCCCATGCGGCGCCCCGCCGGTGCCGTCGCGCCGGCGATGAAGCCGACCACCGGCTTCTTCACGTGGGACTGGATGAAGGCCGCGGCCTCCTCCTCGGCGCTGCCGCCGATCTCCCCGATCATGATCATGCCTTCGGTCGCGGGGTCGTCGTTGAACGCGCGCAGGCAGTCGATGAAGTTCGTGCCGTTGATCGGATCGCCGCCGATGCCGACGCAGGTCGACTGCCCGATGCCGAGCGAGGTGAGCTGCCAGACGGCTTCGTAGGTGAGCGTGCCGGAGCGCGAGACGACGCCGATCGTGCCGGGCTTGTGGATGTAAGCCGGCATGATGCCGATCTTGCAGCCCTTGCCGGCACCCGGCGTGATGATGCCCGGGCAGTTCGGCCCGATGAGGCGCGAGCTCGAGCCCTTCATCGCCTCGCGCACGCGCGCCATGTCCAGCACCGGGATGCCCTCCGTGATGCACACGATGAGCCCGACCTCGGCTTCGACGGCCTCCAGGATCGCCTCGGCGGCGAACGCGGCGGGCACATAGATCACGGAGGCCTCGGCTCCCGTGGCCTTCACCGCTTGCGCCATCGTGTCGAAGACCGGCAATCCGAGGTGCGTCGTGCCGCCCTTGCCCGGCGTGACACCGCCCACCATCTTCGTGCCGTAGGCGAGCGCCTGCTCGCTGTGGAAGGTGCCGTTCTTGCCGGTGAATCCCTGGCAGAGGACCTTCGTGTTCTCGGTGATCCAGATCGCCATTGCGTCCTATCTCGGTTGCTGCGCCGGGTTGTCGTCGGCGCGGTTCTGGCTGCGGCGGTACTTGGTTGCGGCTTGTTGGGTTGCGGCGTGTTCGGCTGCGGCGTGTCGCGCCGTGGCGGATGGAAGCCGCTGGCCGTGCTTCAACGCACGGCCGCGCAGATCTTCGCTGCCGCTTCGTCGAGCGAAGAGGCGGGGATGATCTTCACGTCCGACTGCTCGAGGAGCTGCTTGCCCTTCTCCACGTTCGTGCCCTCGAGACGCACGACGAGCGGGACCTGGATCTTCACCTCGCGCGCGGCAGTGATCACGCCCTGCGCGATGGTGTCGCACTTCATGATGCCGCCGAAGATGTTGACCAGGACGCCCTTCACCTTCGGATCGCTGAGCAGGATCTTGAACGCGGCGGTGACCTTCTCCGTCGTGGCGCCACCGCCGACGTCGAGGAAGTTCGCCGGCTCGCCGCCGTGCAGCTTGATCGTGTCCATCGTCGCCATGGCGAGGCCCGCGCCGTTCACCATGCAGCCGATGTTGCCGTCGAGCGCGATGTAGGAGAGGTCGAAGCGGCTGGCCTCGACTTCCTTCGGGTCTTCCTCGGCCTCGTCGCGCAGCGCGACGACGTCGGGATGGCGGAAGAGCGCGTTCGAGTCGAAGTTGATCTTCGCGTCGAGGGCGATCAAGTCCCCGCTCTTCGTCACGACCAGCGGGTTGATCTCCGCGATCGAGCAGTCGAGGTCGAGGAACGCCTTCGCCAGGGCCTGGAAGAAGGGCACGGCCTTCGGCACCTGGTCGTGCGAGAGCCCGAGCCCGTACGCGAGAGTGCGCGCCTGGTGCGTACGCAGGCCCCAGATCGGGTGCACGCGCGCCTTCAGGATCTTCTCGGGGTGCTCCTCGGCGACCTTCTCGATCTCCATGCCGCCTTCGGTGGAGACCATCATCACCGGCGCGCCCACGGCGCGATCGACGGCGATGCCGAGGTAGAGCTCGCGGGCGATCGCGCTGCCCTCCTCCACCCATACGCAGCGCACCTCCTGGCCCTCGGGCCCGGTCTGGATGGTGCGGAGCTTCTTGCCCAGCATGCGCTGGGAGGCGGCCTCGGCCTCGGCCTTCGAGCGCACGAGCTGGACGCCGCCCGGGCCGTCCTCTGCGCCGGCGAAGCGGCCCTTGCCGCGGCCGCCCGCGTGGATCTGCGCCTTCACGACGGCGATGCCGACGCCGAGCTTCGCGAACGCGGCTCCAGCTTCGGCGGCCGTGGTCGCCGCGAAGCCCCGGGGTACCGCGACGCCGCGATCCGCTAGGAGCTTCTTGGCTTGATACTCGTGGATTTTCATGTAGAGGGTCCGGCTCGGAAAACGAGCCGAAGAGGGTAGCCCCGCGGCTCGGGAGTGTAAAGCCGTGCCCGACCCCACGACCGATCGACCGAAGGCCCGCAGCGGAGCGCCGCGCGATCCCCGCGCGGGGATTCTCGTCGACCGAGAGATCCGCAGCCTCATCTCGGAGGGGCAGCTCCGCGCCGAGCGGCCGATCGAGGACGACCAGCTCCAGCCCGCGAGCATCGATCTGCGCCTCGGGCACTGCGTGCATCGCGTGCGCTGCGGATTCCTGGCCGACGACGGGCCGGTGACGAAGAAGCTGGAGGAGCTGACCCTCTACGCCTTCGACATCCAGAACGGCGGCGTGCTCGAGTGCGGGATGATCTACCTGATCCCGCTGCTGGAGAGCCTGGAGCTCCCCGCGGGTCTGGCGGCGCGCGCGAACCCGAAGAGCACGACGGGCCGCCTCGACCTCTTCACGCGCCTCGTAACAGATCGCAACCCGCGCTTCGACGACGTGCCCGCGGGCTACTCGGGCCGGCTGTATCTCGAGGTCTCCCCGCGCACCTTCCCGATCAAGGTCCACGCGGGCGATCGCCTGAGCCAGCTCCGCTTCGCCACGGGTGAATCGGCCCTCGACGGCGCCGAGCTGCGCGCGCTGTACGCGCGCCAGCCGCTCGCCTTCGACGCGCAAGGCGCCCCCCTCTCGCCGAGCGACCTGGTCTTCGATGCCGACGGGTCGATCACCTTCCGCATCGGTCTGCGCGCTCCGCTCGGTCCCGACGGCCGGCCGCGCCCGATCGGCTATCGCGCGAAGGCCTACGGCGGCGTCGTCGACCTCGCGGCGCGGCGCACCATCGAGCCGGCGCCCTTCTTCGATCCGGTCTACGCGCCCGACGGCCGCGTCGTGATCGAGCCCGAGAAGTTCTACATCTTCGCCTCGCGCGAGCGCGTGCTCGTGCCGCCGGACCACGCCGCCGAGATGGTCGCGTACGACGTCGGCATCGGCGAGCTGCGCACCAACTACGCCGGCTTCTTCGACAACGGCTTCGGCGCGCACTCGCCCGATCCCGCGACCGGTTTGCTCGCGGGAACTCCCGCGATCCTCGAGGTGCGCGCGCACGACGTGCCGTTCCTCATCGAGGACGGGCAGCCGGTCTTCCGGCTGCGTTACTTCCGCACGACGGCCCGCCCCAACGTGCTCTACGGCGAGTGCGGCTCCTCCTACGCGCGCCAGACCCTGGATCTCGCCAAGCAGTTCCGCCGCGGTTGAGCGCCGGAGCTCGGCTTCCCGGTTAGGCTGTCCGCGCCATGCATCTCCACCCGACGTCGCCTCGGCGCGCCGCGGCGCGCCCCATGGAAGCGGGCCGCGCCGCTTCTTGGGTCCTCGTCCTCCTCGCGCTGCTCTGCGTGCCGCTCGTCTGGCTCGTCCTCGGCGGCGAGGAGCCGACCGAGGCCGCGCGCTCGAACGCCATCGCTCTCCGCGAGGATCGCTCGGCGAGCGAAGGCGCGTCGCGCACGACACTCGAGACGCCGCAGGTCCAGCGCGAGAGCTCGGCCACGAGCGGTCGCCGCGATCCGCGCGAGCTCGAGCTCGATCCGGAGCTGGAGCTCGAGCTCGACGAGGAGTTCCCGACCGGGGTCTTCGGACGCGTGACGGACTCTGCCGGCGCTCCGGTCGGCGGCGTGCTCTGCGAAGCGCTCGACCTCGTCGAGCGCCGCCGCGTCGGCGTCGGACGCTCCACGGCGAACGGCGAGTTCACGCTGCGGGGTCTCGCCGTCGAGGACGGCGACGCGGTGACGCTGCGCCTCGCGCATCCGGAGTTCGCCGCCACGATCCTCGACGACATCGAGCTCGCGGCGGGAGTCCTGATCCCCGTCGGTACGCTGGTGCTGTACACGCCTTCGTCGCTGAGCGGCGTCTGCATCGACGAAGCGACGGGGAAACCCGTGGCGGGAGCGGTGCTCACACCGCTGCTCAGCTTCGAGGGCAGCGAGATCGCGCTCGAAGCGCAGGCTACGACCACCGACGCGCAAGGGAGTTATCGCCTCGGCGGCCTGAGCGGCGGCTTCCTCCGCATCCACGCGCGAGCGCCAGGCTACGCGACGCGGCTGCTCGAGATGATCGGCCTCTCCGGCGCCGAGGCGCGCGAGGGCTATCGCGTTCGCCTGCGCGCCGCGCCGCCGCTCGAGGGTCGCGTCGAGGATGCCTCGGGCCGTCCGCTCGCGGGGATCGCCGTTCGATACGAGCCCCGGCCGAGCCCTGCTCTGGACCTCGAGCGCGAGACCGCGCGCAGCGACGCCGAGGGGCGCTTCCGCATCCTCTCGCCCGATCCCGAGCGCGGCTATTGGCTCGCCGTGGACGACCGGCGCTTTCTGAGCGCGACGCAGCAGAGCGCGAGCTACGACGCCTCCGAGCAACGCCTCGTCCTCACGCGCGGAGCTCGTCTGCGCGTCTTGCTCGAGGGCGGTGACGGCAGCGAGCCGTCCCTCGCGCTGGAGAGCGCGATCAAGTCGGATCAAGCTCCGAACCCGAGCCTCTTCCGGCCCGTGGACCCCTCGCTCGCGCGCCTCGAGAAGGCGAACGGCGGCTTTGAGACCGGCGCGCTCGATCCGCGCTCCTGGTATCGCGTGAGCGCGCGCTGCGGCGAACGCTTCGCCGCGCGGAGCGAGCCGATCGAGATCGATCCGTCCGCGGAGGAGCCGCAGATCGTGCGGCTGCGCTTCGATGCGGAGGCGCGCTTGCGCTTGCGCATCGTCGACGAAGCCGGCGCTCCGGTCGCCGGCGCTCTCGTGCGCGTGACGCGCGCCGGCGACGTGCTCGCGCTGCGCAGCGCCGTCGATGGCAGCGCGAGCTGCGGCGCCGCCGGCGGCGGCGACTTCGAGATCGACCTCGAGAAGGAGGGCTTCGCGCCGCTCCTCGATCAGGTTCTGCTCGTGCCGCCCGCGGGCTTGACGCAGGACTACGTCCTGTCGCGCGGCGGGCGGCTCCACGGCCGCGTGACCATCGGCGGCGCTCCGCCGCCGAGGCCGCTGCAGGTGTGGATCCGCACCGCCGGACTCGATTTCCAGCGCCGCACCACGACCGGCGAAGACGGCGCCTACGCCTTCGATGGCTTGCCGCTCGACGAGAGCTACGAGCTCTTTCCGCTGCAGGGCCTGCGCTCGAACACCTTCTCCGCGGAGCGCTTCTCCCATCCGATCGAGGACGACGACCGCTTCGCCTTCGACGAAGAGTACGAGTTCACCGTCGATCTCGAGGCCGAGCAGCCCGAGAAGCTCTTCGACATGAACCTGCCGCGCGTTCCCATCGCGCAGGTGAAGGGCGTCGTTCGCGATGCGAGCGGCCCGCGAGCGGGGCTTGCGGTGATCGGGATCTTGTTCGAGTCGGGCGTCGAGGTCGCGGCGCTCACCGATGCCGAAGGCCGCTTCCGCCTCGAGATCGCCGGAGCCGGCGACCTCGATCTCGAGGTGCGCGCGCAGAGCGGCGAGGCGCTGCTGTGGGTCGATCACCTCGAGCTGCAGGAAGCGCAGGAGCTCGAGCTCGAGATCCTGCTGCGCACGGCGAAGCTAGCCGTCGCCGTGCTCGACGATCTAGGCCAAGCGGTGAGCGGATCGCGCGTGCGCGCGAAGCTCCAAGCCGCGACCGGCGGCGGTCCCAACACCCCCATCGGCGCCGCGCGCGAGGCGCATGCCGACATGCAGGGCCGCGTGAGCTTCGACGGTCTGCCCGAAGGGCGCTACGACTTCGAGGCGACGGCTCCCGGCTTCGCGCTCGGCGTCGTGCGGCAACGCGAGATCCTCTCCTCCGCCGAAGGCGAGCAGGTGGAGATCCGCCTCCCTCGCGCAGCCCTGGCCGAGCTGCTCCTGCGGAACGAGAGCGGCGAGCGCTTGGTGCAGCCGGTGAACCTCGAGATCTACGACGCGACCGGCGCACCGGTGCCCTTCCGCGACGGCACGCCTCGCGCGACGATCCGCGGAGGCGAGCTGCGCCTCGACCACCTCACCGTCGGCGGCTATCGCTTCGTCCTCTCGCGCAGCGCGATGCGCCTCGAGCGCTACGCCGATCTGCTCGGCGGCGACGAGCCGCAGAAGATCGAGTGGCGCGTCTCGCTCGGCGGCGGAGGCGGCGAGATCCCGCCGGGCGAGCAAGAGCGCAAGGATGGCGCGCGGAACGAGGGGCAGGACGACGAGAAGCGGGAGAAAGGCCGTTGAGCCGCTCGCGCTCGGCGCTCGCGGCTCTCGGCTTGCTCGCGCTCTTCTCCTGCGCCTCCTCCGAGCGCGGCGCGGCGCCGACCAACCCGGAGGCGACCGCGGCGGTCCCCGCGCTCGACTCGCCGTTCCCGCGCTGGCCCGAGCCCGCGCTCGGCGTCGGGCTGAAGTCCGAGACCTGGCTCGCGATCCGCGAGACGCGCCGCGTCGAGGGCGTGGAGAACGAGAGCTCCGAGCTGCGGGTGCGCTGGCGCGCGATCGATGCGCAGGGCCGCGGAACGACCGCCGAGCTCGTCGTGCAACGCGAGCAGCGCGGTCGCGGAGCGGAGCTGCGCTCGACGCCGAACGAAGGCCGGCGCTTCGCGATCGAGGAGCGCAGCAGCTCGCTGCGCCTCCTCTCGGGCGAAGCTCCGGGCTACACCGACGAGACCGATCGCCAGCCGGCGATCTTCGCGCGCGCTCTGGCGAGCGGCGGTCACGGCGCGCTGCGGCCGGACGAGCCGCGCGCGATCGGCGAGAGCTGGAGCGTGCCGCTCGGACGCTACCTCGCCGAGGCCGCGCTCGCCGGCGCGCCGGCGTTCGAAGGCTCGGTGCGCGCGAAGCGCCTCCCGGATCGCGACGGGCTCATCGCCATCGCCTTCGAGGTGGCCCTGCAGACGCCCGAGCGCTTCCGCCGCGACGCCAGCCTCGAGCTCCGCGGCGAAGTGCTCTTCGAGCCCCGGCTCGGCGTCGCGATCTCGAAGCGCAGCTCGGGCGTCCTCCGCGACGAAGGGCGCCGCATCCCGATCGAGGTCGAGACGCGCATCGAAGTGCTCGCCGCGCGCGACGGCTCGTAGAAGATCCGGCGCGCGTCGCGCGCAGCCATCCGCTCAGCGCGGCTCGCCGCCGCGCTGCAGGCGATCTCGCCAGCGCCCGAGCGCGGTGTGGGCGGTGAGATCGAAGTGCAGCGGCGTCACCGAGATCGCGCCGTTCTTCACCAGCGGCACGTCGGAGAGCGCCGCCTCGCGCTCGAAGTCGAGCCCGTGCCCGACCGGCCAGTAGTAGAGATGCCCGCCCGGGCTCGTCGCCTTCTCGTAGCGATCGCGGATCGCGGCCTCGTTCGCCGGCGCGACGACGATCGGCGGCGTCGGGCCATCGGCCTCGGTGAGCGGCAAGTTCACGCTGAGGACATCGTGCGGCGCGAGCGGGCCGCCCGCGAGCAGGCGCTCCAGCGTCTCGCGCGCGTGCCGCGCGGCGACGTCCCAGCGAGCCTTGGCGAGGTCTTGGTAGAGCAGCGAGAACGCGACCGCGGGGACGCCGCTGATGCCGGCCTCGAGGGCCGCCGCGACGGTGCCGCTGTAGATCACGTTGATGCCGAGGTTCGCGCCGTGATTGATGCCCGAGACGACGAGGTCCGGGCGTTTCGGCCCCATGTGCTCGGGCCAGAGCGCGCGCAGCGCGACCTTCACGCAGTCCGCGGGTCGTCCGTCGACGGCGTAGCCCTTCAAGCCGCCGATCTCCTCCGCGCGCACGCGCAGCGGACGATCGAAGGTGACGCCGTGGCCCGTGGCGGACTGCACGCGCAGCGGAGCGACGACGAAGACCTCGTAGCGCTCGCGCAAGGCGGCGTGCAACGCGAGGATGCCCTGGGCTTTGATGCCATCGTCGTTCGTGAGCAGGATGCGCATGCGGGGAGCTGGAGCAAGTCGCGGTGCGGAGCAGAGTGCTCAGCCGAGCAGTCGAGCGAAGGGTCCGGCGAGGAGGTGCTCGTAGTCCTCGGCGAAGAGCTGCGGAGCGGCCGCGGCGAAGTGCGACGCGTCGAAGCTCGTCGTCAGCGCGACCGCGATCATGCCCGCGGCGCGCGCGGCGAGCACACCCGTCGGCGCGTCCTCGAACGCGAGGCACTCCCGCGGATCGACGCCGATCTTCGCCGCGGCGGCGAGGAAGACGTCGGGATGCGGCTTGCCGCGCGGCTGCTCGTCCGAGCGCGCGACGCGCGGGAAGCGCTCGAGCAGGCCGATCTCCCCCAGCGTGTGCGGCACGTTCTCCGCGGGGGCCGAGGTCGCGATCGCGACGGGGATCGCGCGCTCCTCGAGCAGATCGAGGAAGCGCACGAGTCCGCGAAGCGGTGCAAGGCCGCCGCGCGAGAGGCGGCGGTACTCGCGCTCCTTCTCGTCGGCGAGAAGGGCGATCTCCTGCGGCGTGAACGCGCGGTCGAAGAAGATCGGCATGATGTCCGCGTTGCGCTTCCCGTCGAGGCGCAGGCGCATCGCCGCATCGAGCGGCGGACGTCCGTGCCGCGCGGCGAACGCGTCGAACGCCTGCACGTGGAAGTGCATGTTGCTGGTGAGCGTGCCGTCGAGATCGAACACCACGCCGCGCGGCCAGCGTACGAAGCCATGCGCGCCGATCATCGCTCGCCCTCGCGCCGTCGCGCGGCGAGCCGCGCCACGTAGTCGTGCGCGCTGCGCTCCTCGTTGCGGTCCGTCGCGGGCGGCGGCTCGGGCGAGCACTGCGAGAGGCGCTCGCGCAGGGGCTCGTCCATCGGGATCTCGAGGGCTCGGAGCTGCTCGTCGAGCTGAGCGACGTCGCGCGCGCCGAGGAGCGGCGCCGTGATGTCGGGATGCGCCGCCACCCACGCGAGCGCGAGCGCCGCGGGGGAGACGCCGAGCTCGCGCGCGACCTCGATCAGGCGCTGCGCGCTGCGGTAGTAGCCCTCCTCCCCGTAGCGCGTGCCGTACATCGCGTTCTCGACGAGGCGGCCCGCGCTCGGGCGCTCCTGCTCGCCGTACTTCCCGGCGAGCAGACCGCCGCCCAAAGGCGAGTAGCTGAGCACTCCCAAGCCCTCGGAGCGCGCGAGCGGCAGGAGCTCGACCTCGGCTTGGCGCTTCACCAGGTTGTACATGGGCTGGATGCAGACGAGCGGAGAGAGCCCCGCGCGCGCGGAGATCCCGAGCGCCTTCATCACCTGCCACGCGGCGAAGTTGCTCGCGCCGAGGTAGAGGATCTTGCCCTGCCGCACGAGGTCGTCGAGCGCGCGCAGGCTCTCCTCGAGCGGCGTCGCCTCGTCGAAGCGGTGCAGGAAGAAGAGGTCGATGCGATCGGTGCCGAGGCGCCGCAGGCTGGCCTCGACCGCGCGCACTAGGTGGTAGCGGGACGAGCCGCGCGAGCGCGGATCGGGTCCGGTCGGGAAGTAGGCCTTGGTC
Organism: Planctomycetota bacterium; assembly: GCA_016719295.1. Lineage (GTDB taxonomy): Bacteria > Planctomycetota > UBA1135 > UBA1135 > JADKAF01 > JADKAF01. The sequence goes on along the minus strand of JADKAF010000001.1, from coordinate 278,862 downwards.
GCGAGCACGATCTCGTCGCGGCACCCGCGCACGAGCCGGCCCAGGATCTCCTCCGAGCGCCCGCCCTCGTAGACATCCGCGCAGTCGAAGGTGTCGATGCCGGCGTCGCGGCAGCGCGCGAAGAGCTTCGCCGCCATCGCTTCGTCCGCATCGCCTCCGAAAGACATGGTCCCGAAGCAAAAGCGGGATACCTTGAGACCGCTCCGCCCCAACGTCCGCGCCTGCATCTTCGTTCGTACCCGCCTATCCTGGGAAACGCCGTCGCAACCGAGGCAGTCTCGCATGCACTCCGTTCCTTCTCCCGTCCTTTTTCCCGCGCTCGCGCTGGCACTCCTTTGCGCTCTCGCCGGCCCTCGCGCGCTCCACGCGCAAGGGGCGCCCGATGCGGCCGAGGAGCGCCCCCTGCCGTCGGTCGGCGAGCGCACGCAGGGCCTGCAGCGCCGCGATGGTCTGCTCCGCCTCTGGCTCGACGAGGATCGCTCTCGCGCGCTGCTCGAGCTCGAGGAGCGGCGCTTCGGCGAGGAGCTGCTGCTCACCGAGACGCTCGCCGGCGGCCTCGGGTCGAATCCGCTCGGCCTGGATCGCGGGATGACCGGTCCGACGCGGCTCGTGCGCTTCGAGCGCCGCGGTCGCAAGGCGTTCCTGGTCGAGCGGAACCTGCGCTTCCGCGCGAACGGAGCCGACGCCGCGGCCGCGCGCGCGGTCGACGAGTCCTTCGCCTCCTCGACGCTCGCCGCGCTGCCGATCGTCGCGGCCGGCGAGGGTCGTTTCCTCCTCGACGCGACGCCGCTGCTGCTGCGCGACGCTCTCGGCATCGCGCGCACGCTGGAGGCCGGCGGCGAGGGCACCTACGAGCTCGATCGCGAGCGCAGCGCCGTGCATCTCGAGCGCTGCGCGGCGTTCCCGCGGAACCTGGAGCTCGAGGCCGAGCTCGGCTTCGCGGCGAAGACGAAGCCGGGGGCCGAGGCCCTGAAGGTGGCGGAGGAGGCGACGCAGCTCGCGCTGCGCCTGCGCCTCTCGTTCCTCGCGCTGCCCGACGCGGGCTATCGACCGCGAGCCTACGATCCGCGCGCGGGCAGCTTCGCGATCGAATTCCACGACCACATGCAGCCGCTCGACGCGCCCCTCGTGCAGCGCTGGATCGTGCGGCATCGGCTGGAGAAGCGGGATCGCACGGCGGCGCGCTCCGCCGTCGTCCGTCCGATCGTCTACTACGTCGACCGCGCGGCACCCCCCGAGGTGCGCGCGGCGCTCATCGACGGCGCGCGCTGGTGGAGCCGCGCGTTCGAGGCCGCGGGCTTCCTCGAGGCCTTCCGCGTCGAGGCGATGCCCGAGGACATGGATCCCGCCGACGCGCGGCACCACGTGATCCTGTGGGTGCATCGCGCGACGCGCGGCTGGTCCTACGGCTCCACCGTCATCGATCCGCGCACGGGCGAGATCCTGCGCGGCGTCGTGCGTCTGGGCTCGCAACGCATGCGGCAGGACGTGCTGCTCGCGCGCGGCCTGCTCGGCGCCGCGGCCGAGGAGCGCGGAGCGAGCGGAGCCTCGCGCGCCGCGGAGCTCGCCCTCGCGCGCCTGCGGCAGCTCTCCGCGCACGAGGTCGGCCACACCCTGGGCTTCGTGCACCACTTCGGTGGCTCGGCGCAGGGCCGCGCCTCGGTGATGGACTATCCCACACCGAAGATCGCCCTGCGCGCCGATTCGAGCCTCGATCTCTCCGACGCGTACGCGAACGATCTCGGCGCGTGGGATCTGCACGCCGTAGCGTTCGCCTACCGCGATTTCGGGCCGGACGCCGACGAGGCGAGCGCGCTGGAGGAGCTCGTCGCCGAAGCTCGCGAGAAAGGCCTGCGGCTGCTCTCCGAGAGCGATGCGCGAGGCGAGCACACGATGCATCCGAGCGCCAGCCTCTGGGACAACGCCGAGGACGGGCTCGCCGAGCTGCGGAACGCCGTCGCGGTGCGGAACGTCGCCCTCGCGCGCTTCACCTCGGAAGCGCTGCCGAAGGGCCGCCCCGCGACCGAGCTCGAGGAGATCCTGCTGCCGCTCTACTTGCACCACCGCTACGCGCTCGAGGCCGCCGCGAAGCTGATCGGCGGCGTCGACTACGCGCACGCGCTGCGCGGCGACGGCACGCCGCTGCCGCGCGCGGTCTCGGCCGGGCTGCAGCGCGGCGCGCTGCAGCAGATCCTCGCGACCCTGCGCGCCGACTTCCTGCGCTTGCCCGCGGGGCTCGCGGCCCAGCTCCCGCCGCGGCCCGCGGAGCTCATGGGCTTCGGCGAGCGCTTCCCGAGCCGCACGTGGCCCGCGTTCGATGCGCTCGCTCCGGCCGAGCTCTCGATCGCGCGCACTCTGGAGCTCCTCCTGCATCCGGCGCGGCTCGCGCGCGTGCTCGACCAGCAAGCCGCGGATCCAGCCCAGATGACGCTGCACGAGATCTTCGATCAGCTCGACGAAGCGATCCAACCGCGCGAGGCCGAGCTCGAGCACGAAGGGGATCAGCAGATCGTGCGCCTCGTGCAGCACCTCTATCTGGAGCACTGCATCGCTCTGGCGCTCGACACGACGGCGCGGCACGAAGTGCGCGCGGCGGCCGAACGAGCGGTGAGGAGCTCGGGCTCAGCGGAGCAAGGGCCAGGCATGGGCTGGGCGAATCACGACGTCTGGATCCGCAGCCTCCGGCAGCGCTTCCTCGAGCGCCGCGGCGATGCCCCGCTCAGCGAGCCCCGCGCGCGCTTGCCGCTCCCGCCGGGAGCGCCGATCGGCTGCGGCTGCGGCGAGCACTGAGCGGCGCGCGGCGCGTTCGCCGCGCGCCCCTTTCGATCAGACCGTCGCCCAACGCACCCAGCGCAGATCCGCCGAGCCACTGGCCAGCGGATGCACGGGGCGCACGCGCACGGCGTAGCCGATGCGGCCGCTCTTCTCGAGCGGGATCTCGGCCGCGAACCAGAGCGGCCCGCTCTCGACGTCGGGCGAGGTCTCGCACTGCATCGGCAGCGAGCGCCCGCCTTGGATCTCGAGCCCGCCGTCCACGGGGCCGAGGTAGAGCTCCACGGCGACGTCTTCCTCGCTGAGGCCGCCGAGCTCGACCTCCGCGCGCACGCGCACGACGTGGCCCACTTCGCGGGTCTTGCGCGTGTCGGGCTCCTCGACCGCCAAGATCGCGACGCGCTCGAACGCGGCGCGGAGGCGCGCGCGCCACGCGGCGAGTTCCTGCGCGCCGCGCCCGCCGTCGGCGCCGAGCGCTCGACCGCGCCGGTGCGCGGGTCGATAGAGGGTCTCGAAGTACTCGCGCACCATGCGATGCGTGGAGAAGCGCGGGCCGTGCGCCTTCAGCGACGCCTTCACGCGCCGGATCCACTCGGTCGGCAAGGCGCTCGCCGAGGAGCGCTGCCAGAACGCCGGGATCACCTCACCCTCGAGCAGGTCGTAGAGGTTGTCCGACTCGGTGCGATCGACGTCCTCGGGATCGACGACGGCGAGCTCGGGCGGCGAGTCGATCGCCCAGCCCAGCCCCGGCTGATAGGCCTCGTCCCACCAGCCGTCGAGGATGCTCATGTGGATGCCGCCGTTCAGCACGGACTTCATCCCGCTTCGTGCCGCTCGCCTCCTGCGGACGGCGCGGTGTATTGAGCCAGAGATCGCAGCCTTGGACGAGCAGGCGCCCGAGCTCGAGATCGTAGTCCTCGAGGAAGACCACGCGCCCCTTCAGCTCCTCGCTCTGCGTCGCCTGGAATACCGCGCGCAGATCTTCCTTGCCCGCGTCGTTCCGCGGATGCGCTTTGCCGGCGTAGAGGATCTGCACCGGTCGCTTCTGGTCGCCGACGAGCGCGGCGATGCGCTTCATGTCGCGCAGCAGCAGACCGGCGCGCTTGTACGGCGCCATGCGCCGCGCGAAGCCGATCGTCAGCGCATCCGGCGAGAGCATGTCGTCGATGGCGGCGAGCTCGCGCGGGCGCGCGCCTTGGCGCGTCACCTGCAAGCGCAGCCGCTCGCGCGCCGCGCCGATCAAGCGTTCGCGCGCGCGCTCCCGCGCGCGCCAGAGCTCCTCGTCGGGGATCTCGTCGACCTTGGCCCACAGCGAGAAGTCTTCCTGTCGCTGCGTCCAATCGCGCGCGAGATAGCGCGAGAAGAGACCCGCCATCTCCTCGCCGAGCCAGGTCTCGTAGTGGACGCCGTTCGTGATCGAGCCGATGGGCACTTCCTCTTCCGGCGTGCCCTCCCAGACGTCGCGGAACATGCGCCGCGAGACCTCTCCGTGCAGCCGACTGACGCCGTTCCGACCGCCCGCGCCCTGGAGGGCCAAGATCGTCATCTCGAAGGGCACGCCTTCCTTCTGCGCGTCCTGCGCGCGCCGGCCGAGCGCGAGGAGGTCCTCCAAGGTGAGGCCGCAGCGGCTCTCCGGCGTGGGGAAGTAGCGCTGCATCATCTCCGGCCCGAAGGCGTCGTTGCCGGCGGGGACCGGCGTGTGCGTCGTGAACACCGTGCTCGCTCGCACGAGCTCGAGCGCCGCCTCGAAGCTGAGCTTCTGCTCCTCCATCGCGACGCGCGCGCGCTCCAGCACGAGGAACGAGGAGTGCCCCTCGTTCATGTGCCAGACGCTCGGGCGGATGCCCAGCGCATGCAGCGCGCGAACGCCGCCGATCCCGAGCAGGATCTCCTGGCGGATGCGCGTGTGCTCGTCGCCGCCGTAGAGGCGCGCGGTGAGCTGGCGGTGCTCTTGCGGGTTCTCGCGCACGACGGTGTCGAGCAGGTAGAGCTGCGTGCGTCCGATCGTCGCCTTCCAGATGCGCGCCGAGCACGGCCCCTCGGGGAGCTCCACGCTCACCATGAGCGGGATGCCTTCGGGCGTGCGGACCGACTCCAGCGCCTGCGAGTAGGGATCGATCGCCGGGTACACCTCGTGCTGCCATCCGTCGGAGCCCAGGCGCTGCGTGTTGTAGCCCTCGCGATAGAAGAGCCCCACGGCGATCAGCGGCACGCGGAGATCGCTCGCCGAGCGCAGGTGGTCACCGGAAAGGACGCCGAGGCCGCCGGAGTAGATCTGGAAGTACTCGGCGATGGCGTACTCCGCGCAGAAGTAAGCGACGAGCAGGTCGCGCTCGCCCTCCGGCAGCGCGATGGCGGGCGCGGCCTGATCGCGGCGCGCGTCCTCGAGGGCCGCATGCAGCAACCCGAGGAAGCTCGGATCGGTCTCCGCGCCGCGCAGCGTCTCCTGCTCCACGCGCGCGAGGAAGAGCATCGGATCGCGTCGCACGCTCTTCCAGAGAGCGGGATCCAAACGCCGGAAGAGCCCGCGCGCCGTGGCATTCCAGGTGTGGCGCCAGTTCTGCGCGATCGTGCGCAGCCCGGAGAGCGCCTCGGGGAGGGCCGGGGCGACGTGGAGAGTGCGGACCTTGCCGGGAAAGGCTGCCACGATGGATCGCTGCGCTTCGGAGGGGTTGTGGTGCGAATGAAGCGGGACACTATGGGGAGCGGCCGTTCCCTTGACAAGGCTCGCCGCGGCCCCACGAATGTCGCGCATGTTGCGCTCCCTTCGCGCCGCCGCGCGCCTCGTCGGCATCCTGATCGTCGGGGTCGCGGGCTTCACCACGGTGCTGGTCCTCTCGCCGCTCATGCGGCCTTGCCCGCGCTTGCACGAGCGCTTGCTGATCCCGCCGCGACGCCTCTTCCTGCGCTCGCAGCGGCGTCTGTTCGGCCTGCGGATCGAGGTGCTCGGCGAGCCGATCCCGCCACGCCCGTTCCTCGCGCTGGCGAATCACCAGAGCTATCTCGACATCCTCGTGCTGGGCGGCGTCCTCCCCACCGCATTCATCTCCAAGGCCGAGGTCGCGCGTTGGCCCTTCGTCGGCTGGCTGGCGACGCTGGCGAGCACGGCCTACGTCCATCGCCAGGCGCCGAAGAAGCGGATCGCCGAGATGCGCTCCCTGCACGGGCGGCTGAAGATCGGCAACTGCATCACCGGCTTCCCTGAAGGCACCACGGGCTCGGGTCCGGAGCTGATGCACCTCCGCACCGGGCTCTTCGAGGTCGCGCGCGAAGCCGAGGTCCCGCTGCTGCCGATCGCGATCCGCTATCTCACGCGCGACGGGCGCGAGCTCACGCCGGAGGAGCGCCCGACCTTCGCTTGGTGGGGTGCGGCGCCGATGGGCGCGCACGTGAAGAAGCTCCTCTTCGAGCGCGGCGGCCTCGCGCGCGTCGTGATCGGCAAGCCCGTGCTTCCCCCGCACCCGCAGCGACGCGAGCTGATGCACACGGTGGGCGAGGAGCTGCGCGAGCTGCTCGAGGCCTCGCGCCCGAAGCGCTGAGCGCTCCTCAACGCTCGCGGCGGCGACGCACCTGCTGCTCGAGCTCGCGCAAGCGCGCTTCGGCTTCGCGCTGCTCGCGCGTGCTCGGCGCGACCTCGCCGTAGCGCGTGCGCTCGAAGAAGCGCGTCTGCTGCGCGAAGAGCGCCGCGGCCTCCGGCGAGAGCTCGACCTCGACGCGACCGGCGAACTCGCGCGGCGTCTCCGCGCTCGCGCGGCGCAGGCCGCCGCGCGCGAGCAGCGCCAAGCAACGATCGTAGAGGCGCGCGCCCGCGGCGACCTCCGCGGCGAGGGCCTGGCGCTCGCGCTTCGAGCGCCGCGTCCTGCGGCGTGCGAAGCGCGCGCCGAGCAGCGCAGCGACGCCGAGCAGGACCGCGGCGAGCAGCAGCGGCCCCAGCGCGATCGCGCTCGCCACGAAGCGGCTCCCCCACTCGGACGCCGCCGCGCGCAGCTGGTCCTCCGCGCGCTCGCGGCGCTCGGGATCGCGCGCCGCGAAGTCCTCGACGAAGCGCCGCGCGGCCCCGAGCAACGGCGAGCCGCCCGCCTCGCGCTCGCGATCGAACTCGCGCTCCATGGCGACGGCGTCGATGCGCTCCGCGGCGCGCCGCGCGACGCGCTCCTGCGCTTCGCCCTGCGGCTGATGCGCGGAGGGCGTGGGATCGAGCGTCACCCATCCGGCGCGCCCGCACCAGAGCTCGATCCACGCGTGCGCGTGCGCCGCGGCGACGATCCAGCGACCGTCGCGTTCGACCCCGCCCGCGAAGCCGGAGACGCAGCGCGTCGCGAGCCCTTGCGCGCGCAGCAGCAGCGCCGCGGCCGTCGCGAAGTAGAGGCAGTGCCCCTGGCGCAGCTCGTCGGGCCCTTCCAGGAAGACGAGCAGCGGATCGGCGGCGCTGCGCGCGCCGCCCAGGAGCTTCAGGCTGTAGCGGCAGCGCGCATGCAGCGCCGAAGCGATCGCCTTCTCCACCGCATCCACGGTGAGCGAGCCGCCCGCCGAGGCCGCCGCTGCGAGTGCCGCGGCGAAGCGCTCGCGCGCTCGCGCGAAGTCCGGAGCGTTGACGAGGCTCGCCGGCAGCTCGACATAGCGCTCCTCCGGATGCGGCGCGGGCTCGGCCGCGCGCCGCGCCGCGCTGCTGCGCATCGCGCCGGCGCGCCCGACCACGAGCGCGCCTTCGCGCAGCGCACCGCGGCCCTCCGCGTCGACGCACCAGAGCACGCCTTCGCGGTCGCGGCGCAGGCTGCCTTCCAAGCTCGCGCCGCGCGGATAGCGCAGCGGGAAGTCGAGCGAATGCACGGGCTCGAGCGCGAAGACGACGCGGCTCTCCGACAGCAGCAGCTCCTGCTCGTACTCGAGCGCGGCGTCGCCGCGCCGCCACTGCGCGCGCGGCGTCTCTTCAGGAGCGCTCGTCGGCGCGGACTCCGCGCGCGGAGCCTCGAGCGGATCCTCCGCGACCCAACGCTGCTCGCCGTGCTCGTAGCGCGCATGAGCGATGCCGCGCCAGTACAGCGCGCGTCTGGCGAGCGCTCTCATCAGCGCTCCGCCGTCCTCGCCCACCGGGCGCACGATGAGCGCGGGCTCGAAGCTCTGCTTCAGATCTCCGAGGCTGCCGAGCGACATCCCTTCGCGGAAGCCCGCGAGCCGTCCCCACTCCGCGCGCTGCGGATCGCGCTCCGCACCCTCGTTCACGCGCGACCCGCGCGTCGGCAGAACCAGATAGCAGAAGATCGCCAGCGTTCCCGCGGCGCAGAGCAGCCACAGCGCGAGGACCGCCTGCGCGAGCGCGGTCCCGATCCCGCGCCGCGCGCCGCGGTCGATCCCGCTGACCGACGCGTCCTCGCTGCCGATCCACCTCGCGCTGCGCCAGCGCTCCGCGCGCTGCAGCAAGAGCAGCAACGACCACGCGATCGCGAGCAGCGCGCCCAGGATCGCCGCGCTCTCGGCCGCGGCGATGCCGATCAGCCCGACGAGGGCCGCGCAGAGCGCGATACCGCAGAGCTGCACCCACGTCTTGTCGAGCAGCGCGAGGACCGCCGCCGCGATCCAGAAGCTCTCGGCGACCGCGCCGAGGAGCGCGCCGAGCGGGATCGCCGCATGGGCGATGAGGTAGAGCTCGCGAGTCCAGAGAGCGGCGAGAGCACCACCGGCGAGCACGCCGAGCAGCGCGCCGCTCGGCCGCGAGCCGCGACGCAGGTCCAGCGCGCCCGCGGCGAAGGCGACGAGTATCGCGAGCACGAGCCACCAAGCGCCGCGCTCGCAGGCGACCAGCGCGCACGCGCTCGCGCAGAGCAGGAGATAGCTCGCTCGCGCCAGCGCTCGCCCCGCGCGGTCGCGCGCGACGCCGTCCGGAATCGGCGGTACCACGCCGAGGGCGAGCGCCCGCCGCGCCGACGCGAGCAGCCCGCTCACGATAGCGGAGCTCCGAGCGGCGAGCGCGAGGCCGAGCGCGCGGTCTCGAGCCGCTCCATGGGCGTCGCGCGCGAGAAGTAGCGTGCGAACTCACGACCGTCGGCAGGCAAGCTCCAAACCTCCGCGCCGAGCTTGCGCCAGCGCGCGCGCTGCTCCTCGCTCGGAAGCGTCGCGGCGTGGGGCGCGACGCAGAGCACATGGCGTTCGCGGAAGAGCCGCGGCGAGAGCGCGGCGAGCGCGCTCGCCGCCTGCGGATCGGCGCGCGGCTCGAGCACGAGCTGCGCCAGGCGATCGAGAGCGCGCTCGAGCGGAAAGCGACCGCGGCCGAGCTCGAGCACTTCGGGAGCCGCGCTCGGACCGCAGATCAGGCTCAGCGCCAGGCCGCGGCGCTGGCAGGCTCGCGCGAGCGCCGCGGAGAAGGAGATCGCCTCCTCGGCGAGCGCGGCGCTCTTGCCGCGGTCCGCGACGGTGCAGAGCACGAGGCTGAGCCGCGCCGTGCGCGTCTCCTCGAACTCCTTCACCACGAGCGCGCCGAGGCGCGCGCTGCGGCGCCAGTGGATGCGCTTCGGGTTGTCGCCGTGGCGCCATTCGCGGAGGCCGCGAAACTCCTCGTCGCTGCGCGTGGCCTGCTTCGCGCGGCGCGTCGATTCGAGCTGCTCCAAGCGCCGGAACAGCGCCTCCGCGATGCGCCCGGCGCGCGGATGCACGAGCACCTCGGCGGGCTCGAGGCGCTGCAGCTGCGCGCTCCAGAGCCCGAGCGGAAAGCCCGTGCGCACGAGGCTCGCCTCGAAGCGATGGAGCCCGCGGCGGCGCGCGGTGAGGCGCGTGGAGACGCGCCGCGTCTCGCCGGCGCCGATCCAAGGGAAGACGGCCCAGCTTACCGCCGCGGCCTGCCCGAGCAGCGCATCGCGCACGAGCACGCCCGAGAGCGGTGCCAGGAGGTGGGTGTTGCGAAGCTCGAGCACGATCTCGAAGGGCCAGTCGGCGCGCGCTCGACTCGGCGCCGTGCGCCGCAGCTCGACCTTGCGCAGCACTCGCGCAGCGTAGAGCGCGTCGAGCGCGCTGAGCGCCAGAACGAAGAATCCGAGCAGCCAGAGCGCCGGCACGGCGTAGACCCAAGCGAAGAAGAGCGCGATCAAGGCGAGGCCGACCGCGATGGCGCCGGCTTCCCCGACGCGGCGTCCGAGAGCCGCGCCGAGGGTGCTCACAACGGCACCTCGACCCGCGCGAGGATCTCGCGCAGGAGCTGGCTCGCGAGGCGCTCGGCCTCGGCGCCCGGCTCGACCCCCTGCGGCAGGATGCGGTGCGTCCAGCACGCGCCGACGAGCGCCTTCAGGTCATCGGGCACGCAGTAGCTGCGGCCGTCGAGCAACGCGCGCGCCTGCGCGGCGCGATACAGCGCGAGCGTGCCGCGCGGCGACACGCCGAGGGCGAAGCGCGCATCGCTGCGCGTCTCTGCAACGAGGTCCAGCAGATAGTCGACGAGCGCCTCGGTCATCGCGATCCCGGGGACGCAGGCCTGCCAGCGCGCGACGTCCTCGGCGTGGCAAACCGGCTGGAGCTCTTGCTGCGGGTCGCCACCGCGGCGCAGCTCGAGCATGCGCTTCTCGGCTTCGCGGTCGGGATAGCCGAGCGAGAGCCGCAGCAAGAAGCGGTCGAGCTGCGCCTCGGGCAGCGGATAGGTTCCGGCGTACTCGATGGGATTCTGCGTCGCGAGCACGAGGAAGGGATGCGGCAGCGCGTGCGTTTCGCCATCGACCGAGACCTGCGCCTCGTTCATCGCCTCGAGGAGCGCCGACTGCGCGCGCGGCGAGGTGCGGTTGATCTCATCGGCCAGCACCACGTGCGCGAAGATCGGCCCGGGATGGAACACGAAGCGCCGCTCATCCACCTCGTAGATCGAGGTGCCGAGTACGTCGGAGGGGAGGAGATCCGGCGTGAACTGCAGGCGGCGGAAGCTGCCGTCGATCGAGCGCGCCAAGGCGCGCGCGAGCAGGGTCTTCCCCACGCCGGGCACGTCCTCGATCAGCACGTGACCGCCGGCGAGCAGCGCGATCACTGCGAGCTCGATCGCCTCGCGCTTGCCGTGGAGCACCCCCTCGACGTTCGCGATCAAGTGCTCGAGCTGCTGGCGGATCGCCAGAACCTCGGCCGACGAGAGCTGGGGAGCCGTGGATGGCGCGGCGCGGGCTTGGACCTCGATCACGTAGGGCAACGGGCGTGGAGAGGACGAGGGGCTCCGCGCCGGGAAGGCGGCGCTCGGAATCGGAGCACAGAACGTCGGCCCAGGGTGCCACGGTTCGCGCGAAATCGGTAGAGGGCGCGCGGAGGCTCGGGAGCGAGGCTCGACCGAGAGCGATGCGATAGCGAACGATAAGCGGCCGCGCGCTCGGGCGCGGTGGAACGATCAGCTACGGCGGATCTTGTCGCAGTCGTCGGCGAGCGGGTCTCCGCTGGCCACGTCCGAGATGCGCACGCGCACGCCGCGCCCGCGCCACTGGGTCTCCACGACCGGACCGATGTACTCGACCGGCGTGTCGCCCACGTAGATGCGCTCGCTGTGGACCTGGGTCAGGCCACCCGCAGGATCCTCGACCTCGACCTGGACGTCGACCCACGTGCGGCTGCCGCCACCTCCGTCGAGCTCGACGCGCAGCGGCGCGCCGGGATCGGCCGAGGTGATGAAGACGAATGGCTCGCGCGTGAGGAGGCTGAGCGAGCCGAGGCTCGCGGTGCGCCGAACGGCGTGCTCCGCTGCGGTGCTAAGGATTGAGGAGGAACTTCTGGAGCTGGTCTTGGAGGCGAGGCTCGGGCGGAGCGTAGGTGCGCACGACGTTGCCGACGGCTTGCAGGACGCCGGAGCCATAGCCGCTGGCGAACCAGTAGAAGTTCTCGATGAGGCGCTCGAGAGCTCGAGGCTCGGTCTCGACACCGGCGAGGAGGATCTCGCCGAGGAGAAGAGCCACGGACAAGCGCAGATTAGCGTTACCAGCCAGAGTGCTGGAATCGGCCAGGTCGTTGAGGACCAGAGCAATCTGTCTCTTCGTTTCCGCATGGAAGTTCACCCAGTCGTTCGCAATGGAGGCGGATCGTTGCACAGCAGCGGAGTCGGCGGACGCGAGTGCGCCGATCTCTTCGAAGCGCAGGAGAGGCTCGACTCTCGCTGCGAAATCTCCGGGGCTGCTGCGAAGCGCGGCCAACCAGTCGGCCTCTGCGAACGAAGCCACGCGCGCCGTCGCTTGACGCGCGAGCACGGGGGGTGTGGAGCTCGTCAGCGAGAAGACCATCGCTCCGGCGACGAGGCCGGCCGCGATCAGCCCTGAGCTCGAGACCGCACGCGAGGCCGAACGACCGTTGCCCTCGGGCGCGCTCGGGAGCGCGTCTTGGGCCGCCAGCTCGTGGCCGCAGTGCATGCAGACGCGATAGCCATCGCGTCTCCAGTAAGTCGGTCCGCCGCAGCCCGCCATCGGGCACGACGTGTCATGAGCTTCGGGAGCCATGAACTCGAACTCCTCCGGACGAAGCCTCGCGGCTTCGTCGACTTCCCATCCGTCGGGGCGATCGCTCCCGCAGAGCTCTTCTCGATCTCGCGAGGAGATCGGGGCGGAGAGCTCCGAGGCGCGGCGGCACGAAGGCCGCCCGAACGCACCGAACCGGGGCATCCAAGCTCGGGTCGGCTGGCATTCCACGGTTCTTGAGTCTCGTCAGGGGCCAACCCCTCGGCGATGCGGAGCGCACCTACCAGGGCTTGGGGTCGGCCAGGTCCGACGCCACCATCGGTCGGCGACCTAGCCCACTGGAGCCCATTTGCCCCCAGATCGCATACATAAGTCGCGCATGGAAAAACTACGGCAAGACCTGGGGAGACCCTCCGCAGAAGCTGTGGAGAAACTGTGGAGAAGCCCTCCCTCCGCGAGCTTCTGCGCCCCCCTCCCACTTCGCGCTTTCCCGCACCTCTCTCCTCCGCTATCCTGCCGCGCCATTTTCTCGGCACACCCGGAGTTTGATTCTCATGGCTCTCCAGCGCCAAGGCCGTCGCCGCAACAAGTCCTACAGCAACGCGAACCACGGCAAACGCCCGACCCGCAAGACGAGGAAGACGCTCGGCCAGACCTCGCGCGACCGCCGCGCGAAGGGCCGTTGAACGCAGACGGCGAACGCTTCGCGGCGGACTGCCGTGCAGGAGTTCGGCGTGCAGGAGTTCGGCGTGCCGGAAATCGGCACGCGGGAGATCGCCGCGCCGGCGTCTCCGGCTTCGTCTGCTGCCTGAGCTCTGCTCTCCTCTGCGCGCTCGCGCTCGCGAGCGCGAGCTGCGCCGGAGGTGCGGACGCAGCGCCCGAGCGCGCCGCCGGCTCCTCGACCAAGGCGGAGGCGGCTCCTCGTGCTTCGCGCCGCAGCGCCAAGGCCGGAGAGCCGCGCCGCCGCGCCGTGGAGAAGTCGCGCGTGCGCTTCGATGACGGAGACACCGTCGACATCCTCTGGGATGGCGGAGAGAAGGAGACGGTGCGCCTGCTCGGAATCGACACGCCCGAGATCGCTCATCCCGAGCACGGCCTGCCGGTGGCGCAGCCCTATGGCGAGCGGGCGGCCGGCTTCCTCGAAGGCTGCCTCGCGCGCGCCGAGAAGCTGGAGCTGCTCGATCGCGGCCAGAAGGATCCCTACGGCCGCACCCTGGGCTACCTCTTCCTCGACGGCCAGAGCTATTCGGTGCTCGTGCTGCGCGCCGGCCTCGCCGCCGAGTCGGTGAGCCACTATGGGGACAACGGCTTCCCGGCCGAAGCCGCCGCGTGCCTCGAGGCCGCGGCACAGGCCGGCCCGCTGCCGTTCGAGTCGCCGCACGAGTGGCGCAAGCGCTTCCGCACCTACACGGACCATCAGAAAGCGCGGAACGCGGCAGCGAAGCGCTGAGCGCGGCGCCGAGAGCTCCAAGCGCTCGAGCTCGGCCGATCGAGCGAGAAGGGCTTTCGGACCGAGAGCCAAGGGCCAGAGATGTAGAGGGAGGAGGAGCAAGCCCGCTGCACTTCTGGCCCGCTCTGAGACCGGCCTTCGGTCGATCGCCACGCTGCCCGACCGTCGCCCGGTCGGCCCCTGGCTCGGAAGACGAGATCCCCCGTCCTCGCCGGCGCCCGCTCGCTACGGAGAGCGAGGAGCCTGTTCGAGAACCGCTTCGAAGCTGCTAGGGAACCAGACGTACCCGCAGCCCCGCCGTCCAGCAGAGCCCCGAAGCGCGCGCGGGGTCCAGAACCACCGCCTGCGCGAAGAGGTCCGTGGAGACGAGCGCCATCTCGAGCGGCAGAGGGGTCGAGATCTGACCGCTCCCGTCCCCCGCCACCCCCGCGCGACCGGCCAGCGCGAGCGGCAGCTCGAGATCGAACGGCGGCGCGACATAGAGGGTCGCGGCGTCGGGCAGCGGTAGCGCGGCCGACGACCTGGAGATCCACACCAGGCCCGCGCTGCGCCCGAGCGCCTGATCGACGCGGAAGCCGAAGCCCAGGTTACCCGCGCGAGCGATGCCGCCTCGCGCTGCGAGACGCGGCGCGAGGCCGCCGCTCCCCGGCGTCGCGCTGCCGTAGCTCGCGGACGACGGATCGAGCTGGTTGCGCAGCACCTGCGTATGGGCGCCGGCCCCGCTCCCGCCCGAGACGAGCAGGTCGAGATCGCCGTCGCGATCGAGGTCGAGCACGGCGAGGCGCTCGACGGGGTAGCCGGTACGCGTCTCGGGGCGGAACGCGAACCCGCCCAGCGACCACAGCACGTGGAACGACGTCCCTTCGCCCCCACAGAGCTCGTCGCGGCCATCCTCGTCGAGGTCCACGGCGAGGAGGGCGGCGCCTTGCGGCTCGCCAGGCCCGGCGGCGACCGAGAGCCCGAAGCTGCGGCCGCCTTGATTCTGCAGGACCTGCGTGAACGAGCCCGGTGTTCCGAAGGCGAGATCGATGCGGCCATCGCCGTCGAAATCGCCGAGCACCGCGGGCCCGGAGGTCGTGACCAAGGTGAACGAGAGCGCGGGCAGGAGGCTGCGACCTCCGGCCCCGAAGAGGAGATAGGCCGCGTTCGTCCCAGCGCACGCGAGGTCGAGCAGTCCGTCGCCGTCGAGGTCGCCGACCACCGGTGCCCCGACCCGCAGCCCCGACAGCGAGAGCTGGCTCCCGAGGAGGAAGCCCTGGGCGGAGCCCCACGCGATCCAGAGCAAGCTCGGTCGCCGCGGGTTCGCGTCGACGGATACCGCGTCGAGGAAGCCGTCGACATCGAGGTCGCAGAGCGCGCGGACGCCGCCGCTCGCGATCCACGAGGCCTGCTGCCCGCGAAAGGTGCCGTCGCCGTTCGAGAAGAGCGACGAGGTACCGTGGAGCACATCCTCGCGACCGTCGCGATCGAGGTCCGCCACGTAGGTCTGGCCGCCTGCGTTCGCGAGCTCCGGAGGCAAGGCGAAGAGCGGCCCGGGGGAGAAGCCCCCGGGCGCGCCGGTGCGCAGGAAGCTCTGCGCCACCGCCGCCGCGTTGTCGATCACGAGGAGGTCGCGCGCCGCATCGCCGTTCGCTCGCACCGCCACGAGCCGACCCGCCAAGCTCACCGGCAGCGCCGGCGCGGCGAAGAAGGTGCCGTCGCCGGCGTTGCGCGCGAGACGCAGGGCGCCGCTCTCCAGGTAGGCGAGGTCGGGGAATCGATCGGCGTCGAAGTCGAGGCGGACCAAGCCCTCGGCGGGGAAGGTGTAGAGCTCTGCGGGTCCTAGCTGCGCGTGCGCCGCCGCGCCGAGCGCGGCCAGCGCGAGGAGCGGCGAGGAGCGACGGAGAACGGAGCGCATCGGAGTTTCTCGGGAGGCGGCGTGGAGAGAGCCGCGAGTGCTTCCGCGGCAGCGACGCGTGGACGAGGTGGGCGAACTCCGTTAGCATCTTCGCCCTCGCGCGCCACGGCTAGCCCCGCGGCGCGCCTCCGCTCCGCGAGGCGAAGATGATCTCTGAAATCCAGGGCGACTTCGCCGGCTCCGGCCGGCGCTTCGGCATCGTGCTCTCCCGTTGGAACGCCTTCATCGGCGAGCACTTGCTCGCCGGCGCGCTCGACGCCCTCCGCCGCCACGGCGTGAAGGACGAGCACATCACCCTGGTCCGCGTGCCGGGATCCTTCGAGATCCCGCTCGCGGCGCGCCGCCTGGCGGCCGCTCGCCCCGAGCTCGATGCCGTGATCTGCCTCGGCGTCCTGATCCGCGGCGCGACGCCCCACTTCGATCACATCTCCGCCGAGGCGACGAAGGGCATCGCGCACGCGTCCTTCGAGCTCGATGTCCCGATGGCCTACGGAGTGCTCACCTGCGACACGATCGAGCAAGCGATCGAGCGCGCGGGCACCAAGGCCGGCAACAAGGGCGCGGAAGCCGCGCTCGCCGCCATCGAGATGGCGAACCTCTTCGCGCAGATGACGCGCGCGAAGAGCACGAAGAAATAGGCGCGCCGCGCTCTCTCCCCGCTCCTCCTCGACCTCGAACAGCCTGAGTTCGCCATGCGCCGCCGTACGCGCTCCCGCGAGATCGCCCTCCAGTTCCTCTACATGCACGACCTGCGCGACGACGCGGGGGAGCAGCTCGCCGCGTTCCTCGCCGACGAGACGAAGGACCGCCAGGTGCGGGACTTCTCCATGCGCTTGATCGAGGGCGTGAAGACGCATCGCGAGGAGATCGACGCCTTGCTGAAGCGCGTCGCGAAGAACTGGGAGATCCATCGCATGGCGACGATCGATCGCAACGTGCTGCGCATGGCGATCTTCGAGATCCTCTACTGCGACGACATCCCCGCGAACGTCTCGATCAACGAAGCGATCGAGCTCGGCAAGCGCTTCTCCACGCAGAACTCGGGGGCGTTCATCAACGGCATCCTCGATCGCGTGAGCAAGGACTCCAACGGCACGCGCGCCGGCTCGGCGGCCCCCACGCGCTCGTAGGAGCGCTCTCGCTGCATCTCCCCTCCCGCCAGAGAAGCGCATGGTGTTCGGCAAGCTGTTCCAAGGCCTGAAGAAGACGCGCGAGAAGCTCGCGAGCTCGCTGCGCTCGCTCTTCGGCCGCCGCAAGCTCGACGAGGCCTTCCTCGACGAGCTCGAGCAGGTCCTCTTCACCGCGGACCTCGGCAAGACGGGCATCGCCCTCGTCGAGGAGATCAAGGAGGCCTACCGCAAGAAGGAGATCTCCGACACCGACGCGGTCTTCGAGTGGCTTCGTCGCGGTCTGACGCAGCGCCTGCAAGGCTGCGGCGGCTCCATCGCACGAGCGGAGAAGGGCCCGACCGTGGTCATGGTCTGCGGCGTGAACGGCAGCGGGAAGACCACCTCGATCGCCAAGCTCGCGCGCCATCTCCAGAAGCAGAACCTGAAGGTGATGCTCGCCGCGGCGGACACCTTCCGCGCCGCGGCCGTGGAGCAGCTCGGCATCTGGGCGCAGCGACTGCAGGTCCCGATCGTGCGCAAGGAGACCGGCGCCGATCCCGCCGCGGTGGCCTACGACGCCGCGGACCAAGCCGTGCGCGCCGGCGTCGACGTTCTGATCGTCGACACCGCGGGGCGCCTGCACACGCAGAAGCACCTGATGCAGGAGCTCGAGAAGATCCGCAAGGTCCTGGAGCGCCACATCAAGGGCGCGCCCCACGAGACCTTGCTCGTGCTCGATGCGACGACCGGGCAAAACGCGCTCGTGCAGGCGCGCGAGTTCTCGCAGGTCGCCGCGGTGAGCGGGCTCGTGCTCGCGAAGCTCGACGGCACCGCGAAGGGCGGCGCCGTGTTCGGCATCCGCGAGCAGATGAACCTGCCGGTGAAGTTCGTCGGCGTGGGCGAGAAGATCGACGACCTCGAGGTCTTCGACCCGCAGGGCTTCGTCGACGCGGTGCTGTCGCGCGAGGATCTCGAGACGGCGAAGAGCTGAGTCGACACGCGCCCGCGCGCCTCGCGATCGCCCTTGGGCTCATGCCCGCACGCGATCACGAGCTCGCGCAGCTCCTTCTGTATCGCCCCTGGATCTTTGCTCGAGACCCCAGAACACCACCCATGCCCGAGAAGCTGCTGAGGCTGCGCCTCTCGACCGCCGCGGTCCTGGCGGCGCTCGCGGTTCCGGCGCTCGCGATCGGTCCGCATTGGCTGCGTCCCGAGCAAACCAAGGCCCAGCTCTTCCTCGTGTTCGGCGGGCTCGCGCTGCTGATCGGACTGCGCGCGGCGCAAGCCGAGCTGGGGCGCTTCTCGCCGCTGCAACGGGCGCTCCTCTTCGCCCCGCTCCTGGTGGCGCTGCTCTCCGGCTACTTCGCGGAGCGCGTGCTGCCGGCCTTCGCGCTCAGCGCGCAGGGTGCCTCCGCCCTGAGCCTCCTGCTCCTGGTCGCGAGCGCTCCGCGCCACTTGCGCGAGCAGGTGCTGAGCGGCGCCGTCGCCACGGGCTCGATCGTCGCCGCGATCGGCTGGCTCGAGCGCGTGGGCGTGGATCTCGGCCTCGCTTCGGCTTCGGCGCCGAGCGAGCCGGTCAGCACCTTCGGCAACGTCGCGTTCGCCTCCGAGCTCGTGCTGCCGTGCGCATTCCTCGCGCTGCGCTCGGCGCTGCGCGCGCGCTCGCGCTTCGGCGCGCTGGGCTGCGCCGCGCTGCACCTGCTGCAGGCGAGCTATCTCGCGCTCGCCGACACGCTCACCGCGGCGATCGCGTATCAGCTCGTCGCCGTGGCGAGCCTCGCGCTCCTCTACGCGCGCCATCGCGCGCAGGCGCGCGCGCTCGCGCCCGTGCTGATCGCCGGTCTCGTCTGCTTCCATCTGCCGTTGGCCGCGCCGTTCCCGAGCGCGCCGAGTGGCGTGAGCGCAGGCAGCCCCACCGCCGAACTCGCCACGAGCACGCCGCGTGGCCCGAGCGACTTTCGCACGCTCGACGTGCGCCTCCATACGTGGCGCGCGATCGTGGGTGACGTGCTCCCGAGCGCGCCGTGGCTCGGCTTGGGCGCCGGCTCCTTCGACGAGCTCTATCCGCCCTATCGCCCCGCCGCGGAGCGCGCGCTCTCACGCCGCGCCGAAGGCGCCACCGTGGTGAACACCGCGCACAACGACGCCCTGCAGGCCCTCGCCGAGACGGGGCTCCTCGGCCTGCTCGCGCTGCTCGCCGCGCTCGGCGTGCTGCTCCTCGCGACGCTGCGCGGCACCGCGACCGAACGAACCTTCCTCGGCGCGGCGCTAGCCGCCGTGCTGCTGAACGGCGGCGCGCGCACGCCGCTCCTCGCGAACGCGCCCGTCGCCGCGCTCTTCGCCGTGATCCTGGGCGCGCTCGTCGCGCGCGTCAGCCGCGCCGCCGATGCCGCCGCGGGGCGCGGCCCGCTCCTGCCCACGCTCCTGCTCGCCGCCCTCTCGACCGCCGGCGCGATCTACGGCGGAACCCGTGTCGTCGCCGCGCTCGAGGTCGCGCAGGTCGTCGCCGCGCTGCCAGCGACCGGCCAGACGCTCGAAGAAGCGCAGCGCGCGAAGCTCGGCAACGAGCTCGAGGCCGCGCTCGCGCTCGCTCCCGAGGACTATCGCGCGCGCCTGCTGCGGGCCCGTCTCGCGACCGATGGCGCGCTCGCGCTGAGCGAGGTCGCGCGCGCGCAGGTCGATGCGCCGCACGATCTCGGTGCGCTCGCCCTCGAGGCCGCAGTGGCCTTTCGCTCCGCGAGCTTGGTTCCCGATCCGAGGCCGCTGCTCGGCCGCTCGCTGCAGGCGAACCAGCGCTTGCTCGCTCTCGATCCCGAGGACGAGCGCGCCCGCGCGAACGCGCTGCTCGCCGAGCTTCATCTGGCGCGCGCGAACGGCGACGCCGCGCGCGCCTTCGAGCTCTACCGCCAGCTCGTCGATCTGCGTCCAGCGCTGCGCGCGGAGCTCGCTCCGCTCTTAGCCGAGCTCCGCCAGAGCGCCGCGCGCGAGGCGCTGGCCGCGAAGCGCTTCGAGGAAGCCGCGCGCTGGCTCGCCGAGGACGCCGCGGAGAACGGGGACGAGAGTGCGCTGCTCGCCGAGGTCGAGCGCTTGGCCCGGGCAGGCGAGCTCTCCGGTGCGCGCGCTCTCGCGGAGGCGTGTATCCCCGGGCCGGATCGCCGCCAGCGCTACGACGAGCTCTCCACCCTCCTCGCCCAGCGCGCGCTCGATGCGTGGAAGCTCGGCAACGGACCGGCGCTGAAGGAGGCCCTCGAGGCCGCCGTGGCGCTCGCGGTCGATCGCGCCGCGCGCGAGACCGAGCTCGGCAAGGAATGGATGGCGCGCTCGCTCGGCGCGAGCGGCGAGCAGCAGAAGCTCGCGCGCTTCTATGGGCGCAAGCTGACACTCGACGGCCACGAGAGCAGCTTCCTCGTCGCGCTGCGCCGCGGCGATGTGCTGGCGGCGGAGAGCACGCTGCAGCGCCTCGCCCGCTATCCCGAGTACAGCGAGCTCGCGATCGCGCCGGTGGACCGCGCCGCCCTGGCGCTCCTGCAGGGCCGCGCGGCCGAAGCGCGCGAGCTCGTGCAGTCCGCCCTCGACGCCGGCCTGAAGACGCTCGGCGCGCGGCGAGATGCGCTCTACCGCCAGCTCTTCGCGAGCGAGCCGCTGCTGCGCGAGCGCCTGGAGCAGCTCGCGCGCTAGTGAGGCGGGGCAACGCCGTAGATGCCGCGGGGGCGCGGGGAGCTCCGGCCTCCCAGCGGCGCCTGAACATCGCTTCCGCCCGGGTTCCCTTCGGCCCCACGCACCCCGCAGCCGATAGGAGGAGCGACACGGTTGGATCCCCGAGGGACTGGTCCGTGAGCATCGACCTCTTCTTGAAGCGTTTCGCCGAGCAGCCCGCCGGGGAAGCCGTGCGCACCGAGATCCGCGCGGTCCTCGCGGCCCATCACACGGTGGGCCCCGACGACTTGGGCACCTACTTCGTGACCCTGCCGCACGGCATCGCGGTGGAGTTCCTCGCGCAGGAGCTCGAGTCGGACGAGCCCTTCGAAGCCTGCGCGTTCCGCATCCGCCGCCGCGAGCTCGATGCGCGCGTCGGTGAGCTCGTGCTCGCGATCGCCCGCGCCGCGCAGTGCGTGATCCTCCCGGTGATGGAGCCCTTCACGCCGATCCTCGTCGATCCGCAGCAAGCTGCACGCGTGCCCCG
This sequence comes from Planctomycetota bacterium, assembly GCA_016719295.1. Taxonomy (GTDB): domain Bacteria; phylum Planctomycetota; class UBA1135; order UBA1135; family JADKAF01; genus JADKAF01. The sequence continues at coordinate 258,050 of JADKAF010000001.1, read as the reverse complement.
GAACATGGCGCATCGCATCGACGAGCTGCCCCTCTGCATCACCGGGGCAGAGCTCGCCGCGGTGCTGACGCGCGCGCAGATCCGCACCATCGGCTCGCCCTTCGAGACCTCGCCGGTGTGACCCGTCGCCATCGATCCGAGCGGACACGCGCCGGTGCGCAGCGACTCGGGAACGCGGTGATCCGCGAGTGTCCGGACGCGCGTCCACGCGCGACCGACGATCTTCCCGCCTAGTGGGGCGGAACGCAGGCGAGCGCGAAGAGGAACGCGCAGGAGCGGCCATCGCACGCGCCCCCAGCGCGGATGCTGCCCGCTCACCCCCGCCGCGCGAAGAGCGCCGCCCCCACCGCGGTGAACACCGCCGCGAACGCGAGCAGCGCCCCGATCTCCGGCAGCACATCCATCACCGTCGTGCCTCGCCGCCCGAGCACTTCCGCGTAGCCGTCGAGTGCCCACGCGTGCGGTGTCAGCAGCCCCACCTGCTTCGCCGAGTCCGGCAGCACGAAGCGCGGGACCATGCAGCCGCTCACGAGCCCCATCACGAGCACGACCAGCGTGCCGTAGCTCTGGATCTGCTTCTCGCTGCCGCCGATCGAGGCGACGAGGAAGCCCAAGCCCACTGCGGCGAGCACCGTCGCGACGGTCAAGGCGAGCAACGCCGAGACGTCGCCGCCGACCTGCAGGCCGAAGACCAGCACGGCGATGCCGAAGAGGAAGAGCATCTGGAGACAGCCGATCAGCGCGAAGGGAACGAGCTTCGCCGCGAGCAGCGGGCCCCGGCGGATCGGCAGCGAGCGGAGGCGTGCGAAGGTCCCCGTGCGCCGCTCCTCGGCGAAGGAGAGCGCCATGCCGAGCACGAGGAAGAACACGAAGAGCACGGCGTTCGTCGGCGCCGAGATCTGGAAACCATCGAGGTCCACACTCGCGCGCAGGCCGCGCGGACGGCGCTGCTCGATCCACTGCTCCGGCGCGCCTGCGCGCGGTCCGAGCAGCGCCATCTGCGGCCCGAAGATCGCCTTCGCCAGCGCGCCTTGCACCGCGCCCGCGAAGGCCCCGGCGAAGCGCGGCTCGCGCGCGGGATCTTGGTAGAGGACACCGCGAGCGCCGGCGAAGGGCTCGAAGTCCGCCGGCAGATAGAGGCCGAGTGCCGCCTGATCGTCGGCGACCAAGCGCTCGACGTCTTCGGGCGAGCCCGCCGCGATCACGCGAAAGGGACCGCTCTCCAGCGCCGCCTGCACGCGGGCGCGCATCTCCGCATCGATCGGGGCGTGGAACGCGAGCTTCTGCCGCGGCATCGTTTCGCCCTGCTCCTCACTTCCCTGGTCGAAGCGCGAGTAGATCCAGCCGAAGGTCCCCAAGAAGACCAGCGGCAGCAGGAAGGTAGCGAAGAGAGCGCCCCGATCCGCGAGCAGGAGACGCAGGTCCTTCTCGATCATCGCTCGGATCATCGCCGCACCTCCCCGCCAGCCGCGCTCTCCACCAACGGCAGAGGCTCACCGTCGGAGCCAGTGAGGCGCAGGAAGAGCGACTCGAGATCGCGCCCGAGCACGCGGAGCTGCTTCAGCTTGCCGCCGTGGGCTTCGATCGCCGCGACGATGGACGCGAGCTCGCCTCGCGCCGCGAGCACGAGGCGCTCGCCCGCCGCGCGCTCGACGCGCGCGGCTCCCAAGGCTGCCGCGATCGCCTCCCGCGGTCCTTCGATCTCGAGCTCCACGCGCTCCTCGCCGACGCTCGCGGCTAGCTCGTCCAGGCGTCCCTGCGCGACGATGCGACCTTGGTGCAGGATGACGAGCCGCGTGCAGAGCGCCGCGACCTCCTCCAGATAGTGGCTGGTGTAGAGCAGCCCCAGGTTCTCTGCGCGCGCCAGGCGCTGCACGAGCTGGAAGAGCTGCGCGCGGCTCAGCGCGTCGACGCCGACCGCGGGCTCGTCGAGGATCAGCAGGCGCGGCGCGCCGAGCAGCCCCACCGCGACGTTGACCCGCCGCTGCATACCGCCGGAGAGCTCGCGCACCGGATCGCGCGCGCGGTCGGAGAGCTCGACCGCGTCGAGAGCGTAGGCGAGCGAGCTCTCGAGCTCGCGGCCGCGGAGACCGCGCAGGCGCCCGAAGAAGCGCAAGTTCTCCGCGACGGAGAGCTCGGGGTAGAGCGCGATCTCCTGCGGTACGAGCCCGAGGGCGCGCTTCGCCAGCAAGGGCTCGCGCAGAAGATCGCGGCCATCGATCTCCACGCTGCCGCGGTCGGGTCGCAGGACCCCGGCCAAGATCGAGATCGCGGTCGTCTTTCCGGCGCCATTCAGCCCGAGGAGGCCGACCACTTCGCCCGGCGCGACCGAGAGATCGAAGTCGCGCAGAGCCGGGCGGCCTGCGTAGGATCTTGCAACACCGACGGCACGGAGGAGGGTCATGCGCGGAGGATCGATGCTCGAAGGGGGGGACGCGGCTGCAGAGAGTGCCTCGAAGTGCCTCCGTCCTTCGCCTCCAGCGCGGGAATTCTCTGCGAACGCCCCTTCCTTCCGACCGATACCCCTCGCAGGCGGCGCACGCGCACGAACGGAAGGCGGGCCGCTCCGGAGGAGCTCGATGTACCGATCCAGATCGCTCGGGCAAGCGCTGCCGGCGCTCGCCTGCGTCGTCGCGGCCGCACTATCACCCGCACTCGCACCCGCTCAGTCGATCCGCGTGAATCCCAACGGAGGCGCGCCCTTCACGGATCTTCAGACCGCGATCGACGCAGCGCCCCACGGCGCGACCATCCGCGTCCAAGGCGGCACCTGGGGACCGCTCACCGTGCGACGCAGCGTGCGCCTCGTCGGCGAGCCGACCTTCGAGATCTTCGTCCAAGGTCAGTCGCTCGCGGGCAGCGGCGGCATCGCGCAGGATCGCGCGCTGACGTTGCTCGGCTCCGGACAGGACGAGCTCGAGCTCTCGCACTGCACCATCCACGGGCGTGTGCCGGGGCCGCTCTTCGCGCAGTGCTTCCCCGCGATCTCGGGCGGAGGCTTCCGCAGCATCCGCATCCTCTCGTCGCTGATCGAAGCGCCGCGTTGGCAGAACGTGACGGGCCTCGCCGTGGGCCAGCCGGCCATCTCGCTGGCCCCGGGAGCGCATCTCTGGCTCGCCGACACCGCCGTCGTCGGCGGAACCTCCTTCGATTGCTGCGGCAGCGCGTACCGCTTCGGGCCGCGCGGCGGAGCGGCGATCGAGGCCGCGGGCTGCCTCGTCACGGCACTCGATGCGCAGATCCGCGGGGGCGACGGCCTAACGACCTATTGGAGCTTCTTCCCGCCCTCGAACAGCGCCTGCCCCTGCCCAGCGAACGCGCCCTTCGACAGCCGCGGCGGCGCGGGCGTCGTCGCGGAGCTCCTGCTCGAGGGGAACTCCTCGATCACGGGCGGCCTCGGCGGCGAGGTGTGGTTCGATCCCGGCTTCGGCTTCCAACCTTGGGGACAGCAACCCGACGGCCCCGCGGCCGTCGTGACGAGCCGCGTCACCTGGACCGACGACGTGACGGTGACCTACGGACGCTCGCTCGGCGTGGTCGTGCAGCTGAAGGACAACAGCGGCCTCTTCTCGCTCGTCGTGATGGGCCTGCCGGCGACCCAGCCCATCGAGCTCGGCGGCGGCGAGTGGGTCTACGTCGACGTGCTCGGCCCCGTCGTCGCGCAAGGCTTGCCCGCGAACGGGCAGATCTCGATCGCGGTGCCGCGCGACGTGAACCTGATCGGCGCCATGCTCGCTACGCACTTCGCCGGCCCACCGCCGACGGCGCTGAGCCGCCCGCTCGTCACGGTGATCCGCTTCTGAGCGCGCGCCGCGCTCAGCTCGGCGGCATCTCGGCGAACACCACGACCTGCCCGTTGGGCGCGCGCACGATCGTCTCGCGCGAGCCGTACGGCGTGCGGCGCTCCGGGACGAGCACGTCCGCGCCGCGCAGCGCCGCTTGGATCGGAGCGAGCGAGGCGACCTCGAGGAAGAGCGGCGTGTGATCCCGCGGCTGCCGCGGATGCACGCTCGCCCCGGCGTCGGCCTGCACGCTGCTCCACGTCTGGAACATGAGCTCGACGCCGTCGCGCTCGACGGCCGCGAACGCGAGCCGCTCCCCGTCGGGCAGCTCGATCGTGCGCGCGAAGCCCAGGCGCTCGCACCAGAAGGCGAGCACGGGCTCGATCGCCTCCACGATCATGACCGGAGTGGCTCGATGGATGCGGATCATCGCGCGAGCTCGGGCGCGGGGCGGCGCGCGCAGAGCGCGACGCAGAGCCAGCCGGCCAGGAAGGCCAAGCCGCCGAGCGGCGTGACGGCGCCGAGGCCGCGTACCCCGCTCAGGGCCAGCGCGTAGAGGCTGCCGGAGAAGAGCAAGAGGCCCACCGTGAAGCAGCGCCCCGCCCAGCGCGGGAGGGCGCCCCCGCGCGTCTCGCCGAGCCACGCGCAGAGCCCGAGCGCCAGCGCATGCACGAGGTGGTAGTGCGCCGCGGTGTTCCAGATCTCGAGCAGGTCGCTCGGGAGCCGCTCGCGCAGCGCGTGGGCGCCGAAGGCGCCGGCGGCCACGGCCAGGAATCCATTCGCTCCGCAGAGCGCGAGCCAGATCGAGCGCATCGTCGAGATCCTCTTCGGAGCGCTCAGGATCTCCGAGCGACGGCCTCCGTTCCAGCGCCGGAGATCGGCCCGAAGGCGCGCGGCAGGGCGGCGTCCGGTCGCGTTGACATCGCGCGGCGGAACGGGCTACCCTCCCGCCCCCTCCACGGGCAACGCCCCCACCCAAGGTTCCTCCCGCCGATGAAGCAGACCCCCTTCCACGCCTGCCACGTGCGCGCCGGCGGCCGCCTGGTCGACTTCGCCGGCTGGCACATGCCGGTGCAGTACGCCTCGATCCTCGACGAGGTGCGACGCGTGCGCACGGGCTGCGGCCTCTATGACCTCTCGCACATGGGCCGCGTGCGCATCGAGGGCAAGGATCGCATCGCCGCGGCCGACCGCATCTTCACGAATCACGTCGCGAAGCTGAAGGTCGGCGACATCCGCTACTCCCTGATCTGCAACGAGCAGGGCAACGCGATCGACGACGTGCTGATCTACGGCGAGAGCGACGCGGTCTTCGTCGTGGTGAACGCCTCGAACACCGATCGCGACCTCGCGCACATGCGCGAGCTCGTGAAGGGCCACGATGCGCGCATCGTCGACCTCACCGAGGAGCTCGCGATGTGCGCGCTGCAGGGGCCGCTCTCCGAGAAGCTGCTCGCGCGCAGCGTGGTCGAGAAGGAGGCCCTCGCGTCGCTGGGCTACTACAAGCTGATGCGCGGCACGGTCCTCGGCATGCAGGACGTGCGCATCTCGCGCACGGGCTACACCGGCGAGGACGGCTTCGAGCTCTACTTCCCCCGCCAGGAAGCGGAGCGCGTCTGGGATGCGCTGCTCGCGAGCGGCGGGAGCGATCTGATGCCCTGCGGCCTCGGCTCGCGCGACACGCTGCGCCTGGAAGCGGGCATGCCCCTCTACGGGCACGAGCTCGGCGAGGAGATCAATCCGCTCGAAGCCGGCCTCGACTGGGCCGTGAAGTTCGCCGCCGACAAGCCCTTCGTCGGGCGCGCGGCGCTCGAGCGCATCAAGGCCGCCGGCCCCCAGCGGAAGCTCGTCGGCTTGATCGCCGAAGGCAAGCGCATCCCGCGCCAGGGCTACGCCGTGCGCCACGGCGGAGCGGACGTGGGCTTCGTCTGCTCGGGCACCTACTCCCCGACGCTCGACAAGAACCTCGCGACGGCCTACGTGCCGGCAGCGCTCGCCGACGGCGAGACGAGCTTCGAGATCGATCTCCGCGGTACCGCCATCGCGGCCCGCCAGACCCCACTCCCCTTCTACAAGCGCCAGAGCTGAGCATGCGCCCCAACGACCGCCGCTACCGAGAATCGCACGAGTGGGCCCAGAAGCAGGGCGACGTCCTCGCCGTGGGCATCACCGATCACGCCGTCGAGCAGCTCGGCGACCTCACCTTCCTCGACATCAAGGCGAAGGTGGGCCAGAAGGTGAAGGCTGGCGATCTCATCGCCGAGATCGAGTCGGTGAAGACCGTGGCCGACATCTACGCGCCGATGGACGGCGAGATCACCGCGGTGAATGCCCCCCTCGGTCAGGACGTCGAGCCGCTCGGGCAGAGCCCGTTCGAGAAGGGCTGGATCGTGAAGCTGCGCCCCGCTTCCGCCGGCGCGTACGACCAGCTCCTCGACGCCGCGGCCTACGAGAAGGGCATCGCGCACTGAGCGGCGCGGTGTCTCTGGCACAACGCCTGACGGCGTTGTAGCGGTGTCTCTGGCACAGCGCCGGACGGCGCTGTCGCGGTGTCTCTGGCACAGCGCCTGACGGCGCTCGATGCTTGCTGGCACAGCGCCTGACGGCGCTCGATGCTTGCTGGCACAGCGCCTGACGGCGCTGTAGCTGGTTTGCCCGGATAGGTGGCTCTCACTTCGAGGATCGGCGATTGGTGCGCGCGCGCTTCCTTCCCGCGGCGATACGTGCACCCGCGCTGAACCTCGCCCTCGACGCGGCCCTCCTCGAGGGCCGCGCGACACCGACGATTCGCCTCTACCGCTGGGCGCCCACCGGGCTCTCCCTCGGGCGCTTCCAGCCGCGCGAGGAGATCGAAGCTCTGCGCTCGGAGCTCGGCCTGCACGAGCTCGTGCGGCGCTCGACCGGCGGACGTGCGATCTGGCACGACGCCGGGGAGCTCACCTTCTCCTACGTCGCGCCTGCGCCGCCGCGCGGCGAGACCGTGCTCGCGAGCTTCGAGCGCGTGCATCGCGCGATCGTCGAGGTGCTCTCGATCCCGCGCCTGCGCTTCGTGCGCGACGAGCCGGAGCTCCTCTCCGAACGCGCGGGCTCGCCGTGGTGCTTCGAGCGCGCGACCGAGCTCTGCCTCGCCCTCGATGGCCGGAAGGTCCTGGGCTCCGCGCAGCGCCGCGTGCGCGGCTGGGTCCTGCACCACGGCTCGCTCGCGCTGCCGCCGACGACGCTGGAAGCCGAAGAGCTCGAGGCGCGCTTGTCCCGAGCGATCGCTCGCGCGCTCGACTGCGAGCTCGAGCCCGGCGAGCTGCTCCCCAGCGAGCTCGCGCTCGCCGAATCGCTGCGCTCCACCTGCGCGCTCTGATCCTCCCCCTCGCGGCTCCGCCGCGGCGCTCTCGCCGCTCCGCACGCGGACGAACCGGCCGCAGCCGTGACGGCCGCGATGGCGGAGCTAGCTGGGCTTCAGGTTCTTGAAGGGGTTGTTCTGGCCCTTCGACGGAGGCTGCGGCGTGGCGCGCGGCGGCGCGGAGCGGTCGCGGCCACCGCGATCGTTGCGCTCGCCGCGCGGGCCGTCGCCGTCGGTGCGGCGCTCGCCCCCGCGCTTCGGACCTTCGCCCGAACGTGCGCTGAGCGCGATGCGCTTCCGCGGGAGGTCGACCGAGAGCACGCGCACCTTCACGCGCTGCCCGACCTTCACCGCTTCGGCGGGATCCTGGATGAAGCGATCGGAGAGCTCCGAGACATGCACCAGGCCGTCCTGGTGGACGCCGACATCGACGAAGGCGCCGAAGGCGGTGACGTTCGTCACGATGCCTTCGAGCTCCATGCCGACGACGAGGTCCTCGAGCTTCTGCACGTCGTCGCGGAACGCCGGCGGCTCGAACGACGAGCGCGGATCGCGGCCCGGCTTCTCGAGCTCGGAGAGGATGTCGCGCAGCGTGGGCTCGCCCACGTCGCCGCCGACGTAGCGCGCGAGGTCCAGCTTCTTCACGAGCTGGGCCGCGCCGATCAGGCTCGGCAAGGGCGAGCCGAGGTCGGTCGCCATGCGCTCGACCAGCGCGTAGCGCTCGGGGTGCACGGCCGAGGCATCGAGCGGATGCTCGCCGCCGCGCACGCGGAGGAAGCCCGCGCACTGCTCGAAGGTCCGGGGTCCCAGACCCGCGACCTCGAGGAGCTGCTTCCGCGAGCGGAACGCGCCGCGCTGCTCGCGGCGCTCCACGATGCGCTTCGCGAGCGAAGGCCCGATGCCGGCCACGCGCGAGAGCAGCGGCGCGCTCGCGGTGTTGAGATCGACGCCGACCTTGTTCACGCAGCTCTCGATGACCTCGTCGAGCTTCCGCGCGAGCAACGGCTGGTGCACGTCGTGCTGGTACTGGCCGACGCCGATCGACTTGGGCTCGATCTTCACCAGCTCGGCGAGCGGGTCCTGCAGGCGGCGCGCGATGGAGATCGCGCCGCGCAGCGTGAGGTCGAGATCGGGGAACTCCTCGCGCGCGACCTCGGAGGCGCTGTAGACGCTGGCGCCCGCTTCGTTCACCGCGACCACGACCACGCCGCTGACGCCGCCGTCGCGCAGGACCTTCCGCGTGAAGGCCTCGGTCTCGCGTCCGCCGGTGCCGTTGCCGACCGCGATCGCGACCGGGCCGTGGCGCTTCACGAAGGCGAGCAGCTCGCGCGCGGCGCGCTCCTCGGAGGCCCCGACCAGGAAGATCGTGACGTGCTCCAAGAACTTGCCCGTCGCGTCGACCGCGACGCACTTGCAGCCGGTGCGAAGCCCCGGGTCGATCCCGATCACCGACTGCGGCCCGAGCGGAGAGGCGAGCAGGAGCTCGCTCAGGTTGCCGGCGAAGACCTCGACCGCGGCGCGATCGGAGCGCAGCTTGAGATCGACGCGCACGTCGGTGACGACGCTGGGCAGCGCGAGACGCTTCAGCCCATCCTCGAGCGCGGCGTCGAGCTCGGCGCGGAACGGCGAGCGCGGCACGAGCCCCACGCGCGCACGCAGGTCGTCGAGCACGGCGTCCACCGGCAGGTCGACCTTGGTGCGCAGCACCCCTTCGTTCTCGCCGCGGCGGATCGCGAGGAAGCGGTGCGAGGGGATCGTCGCGAACTTCTCGCGGAAGTCGTAGTAGATCTCGAAGCGCGTCGGCTCCTGCGTCTTCTCCTCGACGCGCTCGGAGATGAGGACCCCGTCGGTCGCGACGCGCTCGCGGAGGAACGCGCGGAGATCGGCGCGCTCGCTCAGCACCTCGGCGCAGATGTCGCGCGCGCCCTGCAGCACCGCCTCGACGTCGGGTAGCTCCTTCGCCGCGTCGACGTAGGCCTCTGCTTCCTTCTTCGGATCGCCCTCGAGGGGCTGGGCCAGCAGGCGCTCGGCCAGCGGCTCCAAGCCGCGCTCCCGCGCGATGCTCGCGCGCGTGCGGCGCTTCGGCTTGTAAGGCAGGTAGAGATCCTCGAGCGCCGCCATCGTCGCGCAGCCGCGGATCTTCTGCTCCAGCGCGGCGTCGAGCTTGCCCTGGGACGCGATGGTCTGCAGCACGGTTCGACGCCGCGCTTCGAGCTCTCGCAAGCTCTGCGCCCGCTCCTCGATCGCGCGGATCTGGACCTCGTCGAGGCCGCCGGTCGCCTCCTTGCGATAGCGCGCGATGAAGGGCACGGTAGCCCCACCGGCCAGGAGCGTCAGCACCGCGCCGACCGAAGGCATGGCGAGCGAGAGCTCCTGCGCCACGGCGTCCGTCGGATCGTAGTCCTTCGCTCCGCCCGTCACATCGCCCGCTGCACTCGCCGTCTCCACGATCGCCATCCGTGCTCCTCCACCGCCGCGCGCATGCACCCCTCGCGCGAACGACGCCGCAGGGATGCGCGCGCGAAAGCTAACGATCTCGACCGCATGCAGCAACCCGCGAGACACGCCCTTTACAACGGCACGGCAAGGCCGTAGACGTTCTCCCCCTTCCTCGTCGCAAGTCGCCGAGAGCAGCTCCCGAGAAGCAGCCCCGCATGCCCCCGTCCCGCAGCACGACCCTGCCCAGGCCCTCGAAGTCGAGCGCCTCGAAGAAGAGCGCGAGCAAGCCCACGGCTTCCACCTCGGGCGCGCGTCCCCGCCCCCGCACGCGTCAAGCAGTGCGCCAGGACGTGGAGGTGCGCGTCACGCGCATCGGCCGCGGCGTGTTCGCTCTGCAGGCGTTCGAGGCCGAGGCGATGGTCTCCGAGATCAAGGGCCGCGTGATCCACGATCCGGACTACGCTTCGGACACCTGCATGGATCTGGGCGACGGCATGACGCTGGAGGCGTTCGCGCCGTTCCGCTTCCTCAATCACTCCTGCGAGCCGAACTCCGAGCTGATCGTCATGGACGAGCTCGACGAGGACGATCGCTTCCAGCGCCGCTACATGGCGCTCTACACGCTGCGCGCCATCGAGCCCGGTGAGGAGTTCACGATCGACTACGCGTGGTGCGCCGACGCGGCGATCAAGTGCCGCTGCCGCACGACCGCCTGCCGTGGCTGGGTCGTCTCGAAGGACGAGCTCGCCGCGCTGCTGAAGAAGAAGCGGCGCAAGACGCCCCCGCTGCTGCGCTGAGAGAGCGCGCGGATCACTCCGCCGTCGGGTCCTCGTCCCCGCCGCCGCTCGCGGCTTCGCGAGGTGCCGCCTCACAGGCCTCGCGGAAGACACAGTAGCGGCAGGCGCGCGGCGCGCCGTTCGGCGGGAAGCGCGCGAGCTCGGCCGGCTCGCGATCGGGATCGAAGTGCGTCCCCGATAAGAGCTCGATGCCGTGTGCGATGTCGCCTTCGACCTGCGCGAGCTCGCGCTCGTCGACGGCGACCTCGCGCAGCTCGCCTTGCGGCAGGTAGACCAACGTGAGCCGCAGATCAGCGGCGGAGGTCTTCCAGCGCGACCGAGCGTAGAGCGCGTAGCACTTCAGCTGCCGCTCGTCGGCCTCGCGTGGGTTCCCGGTCTTCCAGTCGAGGATCCACACTCGCTCTTCGCTGCGGAACGCGAAGTCCGGGACGGCATACACCTTGGTGCGCGCGATCTCGAAGGTGTCCAGCGCTTCGACCGCGAGCCAGCTCTTGGGATCGGAGCGCCGCACGGGCTCGAGCTGGTCCAGCGTGAAGAACGCGCGCAGCGAGCGCTCGACCTTGGCCCAGATGGCCCCGGCGCGCGCGGGAGCGACGCTCTCGCCGTAGTGGTGCTCCACGAAGCGCGCGACGCGCTTCGGATCGCGCTTCCAGCCCTCGCCGCGCGACTCTCGCCACGCTTGGTCGAAGCGCTGCTTCGCCTGCGCCAGCACCGCCTCGGGTGCCGTCTCGCGCCCGCTCTTCCGCGCGCCGAACCACGCGGCGATCAAGTCGTGCACGACGATCCCGGCGAAGACGTCGAGCGACTTCATCTGCTTCAGCCGGTAGAGCTGGCGCGCCGACTCGGCGGCCTTCGCCTCCCAGCCGCGCCACGATCCGTAGTACTGGTAGAAGTACTGGCGACGGCAGCTCTCGAAGGTCTTCGCGCGCGAAGGCGACCAGGACAGCTCGCAGCGGATCTCACCCATCGCGCTCAGAGAGTGTGCAAGAAGGACTCAGGAGCGGGCTGCCGTGCCGTCTGGCGCAGCGCCGGCAGACATCTGAGCGGCTGTAGGATCGATTGCTGCACAGCCGCGCGCCGCAGCGCCGTCAGGCGCTGCGCCAGCAGGCGCTGCGCCAGCAGGCATCGGAGCGGCTGTAAGATCATTTGCTGCACAGCCGTTCAGCGCACGCGCACGATGGCCTGGCTCCCCGCGTCGATGAGCAGGAGCGAGTCGTCGGCGGTGATCGTCATCGCGGCGATGCCGTTCGCGGGGAAGGCCGGCAGCGGCGTCGCGACGGTGTTCAGCAACGCGATCAGCCAGCGCAGCTTGCCCGAGGCGCGATCGACCCAGACGATGTCTCCGCTCGGGAGCGTCATCGGCGCCACGGGATCGTGCACGCCGGCGACGCCGTTCGGGGCCGCGGTGCCGTCGACGCTCGCGCCGAGGCCGTTCCCGACGCGCGTGCTGACCACTCCGTTCACTCCGCTCCGGCTCTGCACGAGGCGCACCTGGCGCAGGTACTGACCGCGCTCCGCGAAGAGCAGCGTGCCGTCGCAGCCGATCGCGACGCCGCTCGGCTGCTCGAGGAACGCGCGCGCCCCCGTGCCGTCGAGGTAGCCCGGCACGCCGCTGCCGACGAGCGTGCTGACGGAGCTCCCCTGGATCGAGCGGATGCGGTGGTTGCCGGAGTCGGCGACGAGGACGCGGCGATCGCCGTCGACGGCGAGGCCTCCGACGCCATCGAACGAGAACAACGCGCCGCCGATCGCCGGCCCGTCGGCGAAGCCGCCCACCGCGCTCGGAACCCCGGCGAAGAGCGAGAGCGCGCCGGTGGTCCGATCGACGACGAGGATCGTGTTGCGCGAGTGCTCGGCCACGAGCAGCCGATTCGCATCGAGGATCGCCAGGGCGCCGAGCTCGAGGATCGCCGGGTCGAACGCCGCGAAGGCCGCTTCGTCGACGAGGGTGGTGATGGTGCCCGCACCGAGATCGATCACGCGGATCGAGGGATCCCCGCAGGCGAGATAGACGCGATTGGCCCGGCCCTCGGCGCTGACGCCACCGAGCGGCGCGAAGGTGATGCGCGTCCCGGGATCGGCGAGCGGTCCGTCGACACGACCGGCGGAGCCGCCGGGCCCGAAGAGCGTATCCACCGTCGTGGCGGTGAGATCCGGCCCCGCGAAGAGGCACCCCGAGTTCCCGTCGTTCTGCAGCGAGAAGCTGGTGTTGGAGCTCGAGCTCCCGCCCTTGCGACAGCCGGGGAGCAGCGCGAGCAACAGCACGAGCAGCGGGAACGCGCGCGCAGGGAAGGCGCGGTCGCGGCCGGAGGAGATGGGCATCGAAGGGGCGGCCTCGCAGTCGGTACGGCGACGAAGCTTCTACAGCCGCCTGGGAGCGAAGCCAAGCTCAGCCGTGCACGATCGCCGCGTCGCGAGCGCGCGCCCCTTCCAGCAGGAGCTGCGTGGGGTTCAAGCGCAGCGAGCGGCGCTCGGCGCCGCCATCCATGGGCCGCGCCCGGAAGAAGAACTCGACGTTCTCCATGGCGACCAGGCGATTGAAGATGCCCTGGACCTGCTCGGCCAGAGCCTCCAGCAGATCCTCGGTGGTGACGAGCCCGGCCTGGACCAGGGCCTCGCCGAGGCGCGAGCGGCGCTCTCCCGTCGAGGCCAGAAAGGCCTCCAGGGCCTCGGAGCCGATCGCCTGATGCGCCACGAGGAGCTCTCCCACGCGGGTTCCGAGCGGCGGCCGGTCGGAGCAGGCTCCGACGACTTCGCCCTCCTCGAACTCGACGACCAGGGTCTCCTCGACGGCGAAGATGCGCAGCGTCCCGGTCTTGCGCGTGAAGCCGACGAAGTCCAGCACCTCGCTCAGCGGCACCACATCGCTGTGGCCGTAGAACTCGCGCTCGCGGGCCGAGGGCGATTCGAACTCGCCCGGTGCCTCCTCGCCGTTGCCAGCGGCCGCGATCGCGCCATCCAGCGGTCCATCCGGCGGTGCCGCCCCGCCCAGCGCATCGCTCGGGGCGCGCACGGCGTCGCTCGAGTAGTTGCGTTTCGCGAGGAAGTCGTCGAAGGCGTCCGACATGGACTTCGCCGTCGACAGCACCTGCGCGACGCACGCCGCCCCGGTCCACTCCTGTCCGGCCTGCGCCAGCACGCGCTGGATCTTGAGCACCAGCGCGTTGCAGCAGCGGCCGAGCTTCAGGAGCTCGCCTTCGGCCAGCGGCGCGACCTCGGCTAGGGGGACCTTGCGGCTCATCGAACTCCGCGCGCGATGGAATCGGGGCGGTCCCGAGCCGATCGGGCGAGGGACCATCCGCGTCCTGGATCGGGTGCCGGCGGCTCCGGAGTTGAGCCCGCTTGCCGCGGCCCCCACCCCTCTTCATGCTGTCGCGCCCACGGAGTCGCTCACATGCCCATGCCCCGCTCGGAGTGGATCTGGAAGAACGGGGCGTTCGTCGCCTGGGACGACGCCACCGTCCACGTCTGCTCGCACGTCCTGCACTACGGCTCGTCGGTGTTCGAAGGCCTGCGGGCCTACGCCACCCCGCGCGGACCGGCGGTGCTGGGCCTCGACGCCCACCTGGAGCGCCTGCGCTTCTCGGGCCGCCTCCTCCGGATGGAGCTGCCCTACGCTCACGAGGAGCTGCGCGCGGCCGTCCTCGAGACCGTGCGCCGGAATCGCCACGAGTCCTGCTACATCCGGCCGATCGCCTACCGCGGCTATGACACGCTGGGCGTCTACCCCCTCAGCTGCCCGGTCGAGATCGCGATCGCGACCTGGGTCTGGGGTGTCTATCTCGGCCCCGAGGCGAAGTCGCGCGGCGTCGATGTCGGCGTCTCCAGCTGGCGGCGCGCGGCGCCCGACACGCTGGCCTCGATGGCCAAGATCGGCGGGCAGTACGTGAGCTCGCAGATGGCGGTGATCGAAGCGCGCGAGCGCGGCTTCCACGAAGCGCTGCTGCTCGACGTGAACGGCTACCTCTCCGAAGGCCCGGGCGAGAACCTCTTCCTCGTCTGGAAGGGCGAGCTCTACACGCCGCCGCTAGGCAACTCGATCTTGGGCGGCATCACGCGGAGCTTCGTGCTCGAGCTCGCCGCCGAGCAAGGCCTGCGCGTCCGCGAGGAGAATCTGCCGCGCGAGATGCTCTACCTCGTCGACGAGGCGTTCTTCACCGGAACGGCGGTCGAGATCACGCCGATCCGCAGCTTCGACGGCCTCGTGGTCGGCAAGGGCGAGCGCGGGCCGATCACCACCGGGCTCCTGCGCGCGTTCGAAGACGCCGTCTCCGGCCGCGGCGCGGACCGCGGCTGGCTCTCCTACGTGCGCGCGCCGGCCTGAGCCGCGCGCTCGCGCAGCGCGGCGATCTGCACCCAGGCGACGCCCGCGAGCACGAGGCCCATCCCGCACCAGAAGATGATCCCGAGGTCGGGGTCGCCGGCGAGGAGACCGAGCGCGGAGAGGAGACCGGCGAGGAGCGCCGTGGCCGGCGGCTGCGCGTTGGCGCAGATGGCCACAGCGACGGGCTCGAGATGCTGCAGCAGGTAGTTCCAGAGCAGCATCATCGCCACGCTGGTCATCAGCGCGAGCCACAGCAGGCCGAGCCAGGTGTCGAGCGCGAAGCCCGTGAGATCCTCCGCCAGCAAGGTCGGCGCGCCGAGCGGGGCGAACGCGAGCGTGCCCGCGACCAAGGTCCACGCCGTCACCGCGCGCGCGTCGTAGCGCCGCACGAGATCGCGCACCGCCACGGTGTAGGCGACCCACAGCACCACCGCGAGTCCGATCCAGAGATCGCCTTCGCGCAGTCCCGCCGCGACCTCGCCGGCTTGCCACGGGCGCAGTAAGACGAGCACGCCGAGCAACGCGAGTGCCACGCCGCCGATCTGCGCGAGCGGCGGCCGGCGGCGTTCGAGCAGCGCGACGACGAGCAGGACGCCGGAGGGAGTCAGCGCGTAGAGCAGCGGCGCATGCCCGGGCACCGTGAGCTTCATGCCGTGCAGATACACGTACTGGTTCAACACGAGCAGCACGCCGAGGATCAGCACGCGCAGGAGATCGCGCCGCGCGAAGCGCGGAGCGGCGATCCAGCCCGACGCGACCAGGGCGAGCAGCACGGCACTTGCGAGCAGCGCGCGCGCGAAGGTGAGCGCCGCGGAGCTCGCGAAGCCCAAGGCCGCGGGCTTCGAGAGCACGTAGGTTCCCGCGGCGAGGGCCACGTGGCAGCTCATCGGGAACCACGGGCGCTCGGGCGCCCGCGACGGAGAAGGAGGCAAGGGGGGCTCGGGGAATCGAGAACGAGAGAGGCTCAGCTCGCCACGACGAGGAAGAGCCACGTCGCGAGCAGGATCAAGTGCACGACGCCGGAGAGCAGGCTCGCCGTGCCGGTGCCGTAGGTCAGCAGCGCCATCAAGAAGGAGAGCGTCAGCAGCGCCGCGCCGCCCGACGAGACGCCGAGCGCCAGCGGCGTCTCGGTACCCCACGCGATCAACGCCACCGTGGGGATGGTGAGCCCGATGCTGGAGACGGCCGAGCCCAGCGAGAGGTTGATCGAGGTCTGCAGGCGATCGTGGAGCGCCGCGCGCACCGCGGTCAGCGCCTCTGGCAGCAGCACGATCGCCGCGACGAGGACGCCGACCAGCGCGCTCGGCGCGCCGAGAGCTTCCACGCCGCGCTGCAGGAACGGCGAGACGCCCTTCGCGAGCAGCACCACGGCGAGCAGCGCGACGACCAGCAGCCCCAGGGAGGCGAGCGCGAGCGAGGAGCTGGGACGCGCCAGCGGGTGCTCGCCGACCTCGGGAGCAGGAGTGAAGTGCTCGCGATGCCGCACGGTCTGCACGAAGGTGAACGCCAGCCAGAGCAGCAGGCAGACCGCGCTCACGAAGGCGAGCTGCGCGTTCGTGTAGTAGGGCCCCGGCGCGGTGTTCACGTAGTTCGGCAGCACGAGCGTCACGGCCACCATCGGGAGCAGCACCATCAGATAGGAGTGCGCGCCCTGGAGGCGGAAGACCGGCTCGCCGTGCTTCAGGCACGCGACGACGATGCAGAGCCCCGAGAGCCCGTGCAGGACGAGCGCCACGACGGCGTGGATCGTGTCCCGGACCAACGTCGGCTCCGGCTGATCGCCGAGCAGGATCGAGACGATGAGGCCGAGCTCGATCACCGTCACGGCGAGCGCCAGCACCACGGCCCCGAAGGGCTCGCCGAGCCGCGCGGCCACCACCTCGGCGTGATGGACCGCGGTGAGGATCGCGACGAGCAGCACCGCGACGAGCACGAGCCCGGCCAGGACGCTCGCGCTGCCGCTCCACACGAAGGCCAGCGGCAGCGCGACCAGCGGCGCGAGCACGGTCCAGGCGGGCAGACGGTCGGTGGCGACGGACATCGGGCCGAGAGCTTACGAGCGCCTCAGGCGTTCGTCATCTCGACCGGCGTCTTGAAGAACTCCGGCGTGTTCGCGCACGCCGCCGGGAAGGTGAGCCAGCCGCCGATCGCCGAGGTCCAGAGCTCGCCCACGTTGGGATAGGCCTCGCGCAGGCGCTCGATCAGGATGTCGATCACCTTCGGCAGGTCCTGCGGGAGCATCGAGACCGCGTTCAGGTTCTGGTACGGCAGGCTCGGGTTCAGCACGCCCGGCTTCGGCAGGAGGCGGATGCCGAAGCGATCGGGCTCGTCGGCCAGCGGCGTTCCGGGCACGACGCCGAACTGGTGCAGCGTCACGAAGTCGATGTTGGCCGCGTTCTCGATCAGGAACTCGATCGTGCGCATCATCCGCGACTGCGTCTCGGTCGGGAACCCGACGATGCACATCACCGAGGTCTTGATCCCCGCGGCGCGGCAGTCGGCGAGGATGCGCGCCGCCACCGGCGGATCGACGCGCTTCGACATGTCGCGCAGCACGTCGGGGTCGGCGGACTCCAAGCCGAAGCGCAGCGTGCGGCAACCCGCGCGCGCCATCTCCTCCAAGGTCTCGCGGGTGAAGCCCTTGTCGAGCAGCACCTCGGCGCCCCACTCCACCTCGAGGCCGGCCTCCAGGATCGCGCGTGAGAGCCGCAGCAGATCCGCCGGCGGATACGAGTCGACGGCGAAGTCGAACCAGTTCGTGCCGTAGCGCTCCTTCAGGATCTGCATGTCCTCCACCGCGCGCACGTTCGAGCGGCGGCGATAGCGGTAGCGCGCTTGGTTCGAGATGTTGCAGAAGGTGCACTTCCCCCAGTAGCAGCCGCGCGTCGCGGGCAGCGCCACCGAGTACTTGGGCACCAGGTAGCGATCGAGCTCGATGCCGTCGAGATCCAGCACAGGCGGCGGGATCTCGTCGAGCTTCACCTTCGACTCCTCGGCGTTCATCACGTAGCGATCGCCGTCGGCGCGGAGCAGCCCCGGCACCGCTTCGAAGCCGATCTCCCCGGCCATGGCCTGCAGATAGCGCGAGAGCGGCTCCTCGCCATCGCCGAAGATGATCCCGTCGACAGCGCCCACCGCGGTCGGCATCGCGACCACATCCTCCTGCACCGAGGCCGGGAAGCTCCCCCCCATCACGATGCGCATCGAGGGGTGCGCCTTTCGCACGAGGTGCGCGAGGGTGAGCGCCGGGAGCCACTGGCTCATGTAGGTGACGGAGAGCCCGAGCAGCTCGGGCGCCTCCGCGGCGATCCGCGGCAGCACCTGCTCCTGGAAGTACGGCAGGAACGGGTTCTGGTCCGCCGTCGTCGCGACCTCGAGCATCCGCTCCCAGCTCGCGAAGGCGCCCGGAACGTCGTAGCGGTTGTAGCCGAAGAAGCAGCCGTGGGTCGCGCCGACGACGAGCCCCGCGTCGCGAATCGTCTCGACGCAGCGCTTCATGTCCACCGCGTTCGACTCGACGCCGGCCTCGCGGATCCGGATCTTCGCCGCCTCGATCTTCGGGGCCGTGCGAAGCGCCAGCTCGAGCACCGTCTCCTCGCGCTCGCCGGGCCGCGGCGGGTTCAGCACCCCGGGTCCCCGCGTCATGCCCTCGGCGCCCTCGATCGCCGCGCCGATCGACACCTTCGCGCGCTCGGCCAGCACCTTCGCGCACTGCCGCAGGTACTCCTGCGAGTGGAAGTGGTGGAACGCGTCGATCGAGAGATCCCACTGCACGCAGGGGTAGCCCTTGTAGCGCAGCCAGGCCGTGAGCACGGAGATGCCAGGCGTCGCCTGGCCGAAGTTGCCGACGGGCGGGGCGATGAGGAAGGTCTTCACGGGGCGGCGGAGGGGTGCGGGCGCGGGGTACGGCGGAGACGCAGAGGGCGTGACGAGGCCGGTAGGATAGCCGCGCGGAGCTCTCCAGAGGAGGAGCGCGCCGTCGCGCCGACTCTTGCTCCACGCTTGCTACGCGGTCCCCGCGTGCGCAGGGATCAAGGAGCGCCGCCTTCGCCGTTCGAGCCTGCGCACGGCTGGCGATCTCGGAAGAGCTCGCTCTCAGGCTACGCGGAGGAACCAGGCCAGCTCACGTGGGCGAGCCCTCGATCGCCGCCGAAGCGCCCGGCCTGGATCCGGGCTTCGGTCTGCGGGAGAGGATCGCAGCTCCCGTAGAGGCTGTCGAGGAAGGAGGGAGCGCAAGCGACGAGAGCGATCCCTCGCCATTCGCAGATGGCTTCTGCCGCCACTCCACTTCGCTCCGCGGCCTGCCTATCGCTATGGTCCCAGTGGATAGAGATAGAGGTCCCCGAGCTCTCCGTTGCGCCGGACTTCGAGCTGAGGCACCTCGCGAAGCAGCGCCGCGGCGCGCGGAGCGAGGTTCAGAGGAGCGAAGACGCACAGCCGACGGTACTTCGGTCGACCTGCACCATCGAAGAGGTGCCCGGCGGCGATCGAGTAGAACGCCTCCAATCCGTAGCGCTCGAGGACGCCCATGCCCAAGAGATATCCATCGCGACGCGCGGAGTAGAGCAGATGATCGTTGTGATCGAAGTCCATCGGCGTGAGATAGACCAAGAAGTCCCGCTCGTGGGTCGAAGTGCGAAGCCAAGTTCCACGCGCACGCTCCGTCGCAGCGAAAGGCATGCGCAGCTTGGCGAGGGTGTGCTTCCCACTCGCGGTCGCGCTCACCACCAGCGCGACCGACAAGGTCGCCGCGGCCCAAGCCCGCCGGCGCCAAGCGGCGCGCACACGAGCTGGCAGCAGCGCCGCAGCGCAAGCCGCCGCCGGCAAGACGAAGGGAAGCTGGTAATAGGCGTGCAAGACGTGCAGTGGAAAGAATACGAGGCCATAGGCGACGCACGCGAAGCCCCAGCCGAGGAGGAGCGAACGCGCGGGGTCCGCGCCACGGCGGATCACGAGCACGACGTAGCCGCCGATGGACAAGAGCGCCGCGGGGAAAGGCAGGAGCAGCTCGAGCCGCGAAGGCAGGAGAGCACTCCACGTGGCCAAGGAGAATCGATCCCCCAGAGAGCCGAAGAGCCAGGCAGTGCTCTCGTTGGGAATGGACAAGCCGGCGTTGACCCGACTGCGCAGCAAGAGATGCAGAGCGAGACCGATTGCGCTCGCACTCACGAAACCGAGGAGCGGACGGGCGGCATCGCGCGTCAGCCTTCGGCCCCCGATGGCATGAGCCGCCACGGCACCTGCGACAGGAATAGCGACCGTGCACTTAACGAAGGCGGCGAGTGCGCTGCCCAACAGCAGGGCCATCCAAGCCCATCGGCCGGTACCGGACGATCTCCCCTCCACCAGACGCGCGTATCCGAGCAGGGCAATCAGGGAGCAGAAGACGGCGCTTCCGTCGGAGAGCGGTACCGACTGGTAGTGCAGCAACAGGGGACTGCCGCAGACCAGCACCCCGGCGAAGACTACGCGCACCTCACCGAATCCAAGCGCTCGCAGCAGCGCGAGGAAAGTCCAGAGCGTCGCATAGAAGAGAACGACGTTCACGGATCGCGCCACCACGAGCGCCTCCGCGCCGGCAAGCGCCGTGATCGCCCCCACCACGCCTTGATAGAGCGGCCCTTCGAAGAGCAGCGGCGGCATCGCCCGGTTGTACGTTCCTGCACGGAGCAGGTCACCCGTGCTCAGCGACTTCTCGATCTGCGCCATCACCAGGGCCTGCCGACCATAGTGATCTCCATCGATCGGAGCCTCCTGAGTCTCCAACAAGAGCAGGAGAGCTACGAACTGCGCCACCACGAGTGCGGCCTGTGCGATGAGGCGCCAACTCCGATCCGATTCCACCATGGGTAGCCAACCGAGCCAGAGCCCGAGCTCACATACGCTGCCGCGACGAAGACAACGCTAGAACGAAGTGCGCCGCGCCCTGGCGATCACGATGGCGCGCCGTTCGCACGGCGAGACTTTAGGTCTGCGCGCGAGCCCGCGCCAGATCGAGCAGCCGCCGCTCCGGCGACGAGAGCAGATCGGGAAAGCCCGCGCTCTCCAGGTGCCGCACGACCTCGGCATGGCGCTTCGCGCGGAAGGCCTCTCGCGCCGCGGCGCGCGCTCGCAGCTCTCCCACCGATGCCGCGTTCCGCTCCCGCATCTGGCGCTCGCTCACGCCCTCCTCAGCGGCTGCCGCGCGACGCGGGGCCGAGCCATCGCCCACGAGGAAGTCCGAACGCAAGCGCTCGAGATCGGCGTCCACATCGTCGAAGGCCCCGAGAGGATCGTCAGAGAAGCGCGGGAAGCGAGCCTCCGCGCTGCGTCCGGGCTCGCGCTGATAGAACTCGCGAGACGCGCTCCTTGAGCCCCAGTGATAACACACGAGGCCGAGCCCGTGGCGACAGTGCAGCTCGAGCCGACGTTCCTCGCAGCGCAGCTCCCCTTCGCAGAAGCTCCCACCGGATGACGCTCCCGAGGAGGCGATGCGCGCGCGGCGCCTCCGGCGCTCAGCTCTCCTCCAACTCGACCCGCTCGTCCGTCTCCCTCGCCGAGTCGCTGCGCCCGTCGTAGCTCAGCACCTTGCCCTTGCCCTCGACGAAGGTGTGGAGATGCACCGGACGGCGCCAGAGGCGCTGCACATTGCGCAGCGTCGCCTGCGCCTGCTGCACCTGGATCTCGACGCCGTCCCAGCGGTGCTCGAGCAGGAGCTCGCCGCGATTGGCGTAGTTCGCGTCGGCGACCGTGATGTACGGCTGGCCGAAGTTGGTGAGGGCCTTCAAGAGCTCCTTCTTCACCCGCGTGGGATCGCGATCGAGGATCTCGACGCGGCCGGTGCGCTGGTTCATGCCGTAGACGAAGAGCTTCTGCTCTTCGGCGAACTCAGGGGTCAGGAACTCCTCGAGGAAGGTGATGTCGTTGTAGATCTTGCGGACGTCGAAGATCTTCTTCAGGCCCTCGCCGAGCTCCATGTCCCAGGCCAGGCGTCGTTCGGCGTCGTCGCAGGTCTCCCACTCGCGTCCGAAGCGCCCCTTGTTCCAGCGCATCTCGATGTCGCGGAAGAGCTCGATGCCGAGCTTGTAGGGATTGATCCGGCCCGGCGTCGCGTGGACCGTACCGGAGTGGTGGTCGGCGAAGTCGATGATCTCGGCGTCGGTGAGTGAATGCCGCGTCATGATCCGGGAGTGCCAGTAGCTGGCCCAGCCCTCGTTCATGATCTTGGTCATGCCCTGCGGCGCGAAGTAGTAGGCCTCCTCGCGGATCAGGCTCAGGATCTCGCGCTCCCAGGGCTCGAGCGGCGCGTGCTCGATCAGGAAGGCGAGCACGTCCTTCACCGGCTTCGGCGGGAAGCGCTTCGCCTGGCTCTGCTCGGCTTCCATGCGCTTCCGCTCCCGCTCCAAGTACTCGGGCGGGTTGATGTAGCGCTCCATGTAGTCCTTCGCGCGGAGGCGCGGGACGTCGATGCTCTCGCGGCGCGCGGAGCCCCCGTGCTCCTCGCGCGTGCGCGGTAGCGCCTTCCGATAGGCCGAGTGCACGTCGATCAGGTTGTCGAGGCTGGTCGCGATGTCGAGGAAGTCCTCGACGGCGTCCTGTCCCACGTCCTCGACGAAGCGGCGCACCTGCGTGCCGTGGTTCGCCATCTGATCGATCATCTTCCGGTTCGTGGGTCCGAACCAGAGGTTGTTCTTGAAGAAGTCGCAGTGCCCGTAGACGTGGGCCATGACCAGCTTCTGGTCCACGACCGGGTTGTTGCGCATCAGATAGGCGTAGCAGGGATCATTGTTGATCACGAGCTCGTAGATCTTGCTGAGCCCGTACTCGTAGCTCTTCGCGAGCTGGTCGTACTCCATCCCGAAGCGCCAGTGCGGATAGCGGCGCGGGAAGCCGCCGTAGGAGGCGACCTCGTTCAGCTCCTCGGCGTCGACGAGCTCGAAGACGGTCTCGTAGAAGTCGAGGCCGTAGGTCTCCGCGACCGCCTTGATCTTGTCGCGCTCCGCCAGGAGCTCGGGAGTGAGGTTGCCCATCGCGGGGTGCGGCTCCGGAGGAGAGGCCGAGCGATCAACGCCCCTTGCCGAGGAAGTGTCGGATCGACTCGGGGATCGAGTCCCGGTCGAGGATGTCGGAGGTCACCACGCGCTCGTCGCCGCGGAAGGCGCTGTCCAGGTCCTTCTTGAACTGACCCGAGCCGTAGGCCGACTTCACCTGGCCGTAGGCGAACTGGTTGCAGCGCGGCAGGAGCTTCTCCTTCATCAGGGACACGCAGCGCTCGGTGTCGCGCGCGCTCCAGTTGTCGCCGTCGGAGAAGTGGAACGGGTAGACGTTCCATTCGTCCTGCGCGTACTTGCGCTCGAGCAGCTCGAGCAGGAGCTCGTAGGCCGAGGAGATCTTGGTGCCGCCGCTCTCGCGCAGGTTGTAGAAGGTGTGCTGGTCCACCTCCTGAGCCGCGGCGTCGTGCACGACGTAGCGGACCTCGATGTTCTTGTACTGCGAGCGCAGCCAGGTATCGATCCAGAAGGACTCGATGCGCACGATCTCCTTCTGCTCGCGGCCCATCGAGCCCGAGACGTCCATCATGTAGATCACGACCGCCGAGGAATCCGGGACCTCGCGCAGCTTGAACGAGCGGTAGCGGCGGTCCTCCTTCACGGGGATCACGATCGGGTTCGCCGGGTCGTAGGTCCCGCTCGCGATCGTGCGCTTCAGCGCCTCGCGGAAGGTGCGCTTGAAGTGCCGCAGGCTCTCGGGACCGACGCGTGAGATCGAGGAGTAGCCGCCGCCGAGAGCCCGGATCGTCTTCTTGCCCTTCGACTCGATGCGCGGGAGAGCGAGCTCCTCGCCCATGATCTGCGCGAGCTCGTCCAGGCCGACCTCGACTTCGAGCACGTGCTGGCCGGCTTGCTCGCCGGCCTGCCCCGCGCCGTCGCCGTCGCCCGTTCCTGCCGGCTCGCCTTCGCCGCCCTCGCCCTGGCCGACGCCCTTCCCCTTGTTCGAGCCGAAGCGGAAGCGCGGGAGCTCGATCTGCGGCAGCGGAATGCTGACGAAGCGCTTCCCCTGCTTCCCGATCAGCTCGCCGGAGCTCAGGTATTTGCGGAGGTCCTTCTTCACGCTCCCGCGAACGATCTCGCGGAAGCGCGCGCGGTCCTGGTCGATGCGCTGCACCATGGGGATCGCGCCCGGCTCAGCTCTTCGACTTCACGTCGCCGCGCGCGAAGATCGACGCCACGTAGTTCAGGACGTCGGTGGCGGAGATCTCGTCGTAGCCGAAGTCGCGGATGAGCCGCGTCTTGACCACGTCGATCTTCTCCTGCGTGTCCTTGTCCACGACGGTCGAGACCAGGCTGGTCAGCTTGATCGAGTCCTTCTGGTCCTCGAAGAGCTTCAGCTCGAGCGCGCGGTGCAGCCGCTCGTTGGTCTTGTAGTCGAACTTCCGCCCCTCGACCGCCAGCGCGCCGATGTAGTTCATCACCTCGCGGCGGAAGTCGTCCTTCCGGCTGTCGGGGATGTCGATCTTCTCCTCGATCGAGCGCATCAATCGTTCGTCGGGCTCCTCGTCGCGGCTGGTGTAGCGGTTGCGGACCTTCTCGCCCTGCGTGTACGCCTTCACGTTGTCGATGTAGTTGCCGCAGAGCCGCGAGATTGCCTCCTCGTCGGCGGCGATCGCGCGCTGGACCTCGTTCTTCACGATCTCGTCGTACTCCTCGCGCACGACCCCCAGGAGCTCGCGGTAGCGCTTGCGGATCTCCTCGGAGGCGATCAGCGAGTGGTGGGCCAGGCCCTCCTCCAGCTCGTTCATCACCATGAACGGGTTGATCGAGGTCTGCTCGCCGACGAGCGCGTTCGAGAGCTTGTCCTGGATGTAGCGCGGCGAGATCCCCTCCATGCCCTCGCGCTGCGCCTCCTCGCGGAGCTCGCGCACGTTCTCGGCGGTGAAGCCGGAGAGGCTCTTCCCGTTGTAGAGCTTCATCTTCTGGAGCAGCGTCAAGTTCGCCTTCTTCGGCTCCTCGAGGCGCGTCAGCACCGCCCACATGGCCGCCGTCTCGATCGTGTGCGGGGCGATGTGGCGCCCGGGCACGCGGCGCTTGTTGAAGTCCTTCCGGTAGATGCGGATCTCGTCCTCGAGCACCGTGTTGTACGGGATGTCGATCTTGATGGTGCGGTCCCGGAAGGCCTCCATCAGCTCGTTCGACTGGAGCTTCTTGTACTCGGGCTCGTTGGTGTGCCCGATGATGACTTCGTCGATGTCGGTCTGCGCGAACTTCTTCGGCTTGACCTTGTGCTCCTGGGAGGCCCCCAGCAGGTCATAGAGGAACGCGACGTCGAGCTTCAGCACCTCGATGAACTCGATCATGCCGCGGTTCGCGACGCAGAACTCGCCGTCGAAGTTGAACGCGCGCGGATCGGAGTCGGTGCCGAGCTCGGCGATCTTGCGGTAGTTCAGGTCGCCCGTGAGCTCGGTCGAGTCCTGGTTCTTCTCGTCCTTCGGCTGGAAGGTGCCGATCCCGATGCGGTCCTTCTCCGAGATCAGCATGCGCCGGACGCGCACGTGCTCGATCAGCTTCTCCCAGTCGCCGCCGTGGCGCTCCATCAAGAGGTTGTAGTAGTAGCGCGAGAGCGGGCAGAGGTCGAAGTCGAGCTTCAGGCGGTAGCCCGTTCGCAGCTTCTTGTTCAGCGTCTCGAGGAACTGGGCGCGCGCCGGCTCGGGGATGAGCAGCAGCGGCTCCTCGTTCATCGGCGAAGGGATGACCTCGCCGTCGATCTCCCACGAGAACGTGTAGAGCGCGCCGTCGTCGCTCCGGCTGTAGCTCTCGAGGCCCTTCTTCAGCAGGCGCACCAACGTCGACTTGCTGGAGCCGACCGGGCCGTGGAGCAGCAGGACTCTGCGCTCGGGGCCGAAGCCGTGCGCCCCGGCCTTGAATGCCGCCATCAAGCGCTCGAGCGAGCGCGAGAGGCCGAAGAGGCCGTCGCGCCCGTCCTCCAGCGGATCGTCGAAGAAGTGGTAGTGCACGCGGCGCGACTTGCCGCTGCCCCGCTCCTCCACGCCGTGGAAGAGGATCATGTCGTAGATGCGCTGATAGGAGTTGCGCGCGATGCGCGGGTCCTCCTCCACGAGGCGGAGGTAGTCCCAGAAGCTCCCGCGCCAGTGCAACGCGGCGTAGCTCTCGGGGCGCGCGGTGGCGCGGATCAGCTCGCGCAAGGAGGAGCTGCTCGGGCTCTGCGTCATGGGTCGTTGCTCCGTCGCCCGTTCGTGTGGGCTCGGCCTGGTCGTGCAGCACATCGGTCGCCGGAGCGGCCGAGAGAAGGGCGCTCCGCGCAAAACTCGCGCGACGGCACGGGGCCTGTCGAGCCCCTCTACCGCGCACTGCCTCCTTCCGAGCGGGGCGAGCCCCGCCGCGACGGTGGCGCTTTGCGCCGGGCGGCGGGTTGCCCCGCGGCTCGGCTCGGCGCAAGATCGCCTCTCCCTTCGTGTTCGGACGATCAGAACTCTTGCTCCGATCCCCCATGGCCCGTCGACTCGCCCTGCTCGCCGTCGCCTCTGCCGTCCTCGGCGGCGGCGCGTGGTACCTGCTCTCCGGCAGCGGACCGGACTTCCCCGGCGAGGCGGCGCTCGAGCACGTGCGCGCCGTCGTCGCCTGCGGCGAACGCCAGCCCGAGAGCGCGGGCAGCCGCTGCGCGAGAGAGAAGATCCTCTCCGCGCTCCGCGCCGGCGGCGTGGAGGCCGAGGAGAAGAGCTACAAGATGCGCACGCCGATGCCCGACCCGCAGACCGGAGCTCCGCGCGAGATCACCTTCACCAACGTCGTCGCGCGCGTGAAGGGCAAGAGCGATGCGACGATCGCCTGGGGCACGCACTACGACACGCCCGCGATCACCGGCCAGACCATCGTCGGAGCGAACGACGGCGCCTCCGGCATCGGTGTGCTGATCGAGCTCGCCAAGCGCCTGCAGGGCAGCTCGCCCGCGATGACGCACGTGTTCCTCTTCCTCGACGGCGAGGAGAAGCTCGGCGATCTCCCCTGGAACCACCAGATCGGCGACCTCACCGCGAACGCGTGCTTCGGCTCGCGCGCGCAAGCGCAGGAGTGGGCGCGAGAGAACCGCCTCCCCCGCGCGTTCGTGCTCCTCGACATGATCGGCGACGCCGACCTGCAGATCCTCTGGGAGACGCAGTACGCGACGGTCTCCCTGAAGAACCCCTTCGAGCGCGCGGCGCGCGAGCAGGGGCTCGACGGCTACTTCTTCAAGTACCAGATGGCCGTGAACGACGACCACGCGCCCTTCGCGCACTACGACGTCCCGACCATCGACTTGATCGACTTCCGCTACGGCCCGCCCCACCCCGAGCGCGGCGGTGGCGCCTACTGGCACAGCGCCGACGACACCATGGACAAGCTCTCCGCGAAGAGCCTCGCGATCGTCGGCGCCGTCTGCTGGGCCGCGATCCCGCTGCTCGAGAAGAAGTTCCTGTGAGCGCACCGAGCGGCGCTCGGCGCAAGTCCGCGCTCGCCGCCTGGGCGCTCGCTCTCGGCCTCGTCGGCTGTCGGGTCGAGGCCGCGCAGGATCCGCCACGGCCGAGCGGCGCCACGCGCCAGCAGCAGCCCGCGTCGGAGAACGCACCCGATCCGCAGGAGCTCGCGGCGGCGCGCGCGCCCTCGGGACGCCGCGCGCTGCGCTGGATCGAGGACTTCTGCGCGCTCGGTCCGCGCGTGCCGGGGACGGAGGGCGCCGAGAAGGCCCGCGCCGCGATCGTCGCCGCGATCCGCGCCGCTGGCGGCGAGCCCAAGCTCGTTCCCCTGCGGATGGCCACGAGCCGCGGCGAGGTCGAGTTCGTGAACCTGCTCGCCGAGCTACCGGGGAAGAGCAGCAAGCGCATCGTCTGGGGTGCGCACTACGACACGCCGGACGTCTCCGAGGATCCCTACTGGCAGAGCGAGTTCCCGCCGAGCGCGGTCTTCGTGGGCGCGAACGACGGAGGCTCTGGCGTCGCCGTGCTGCTCGAGCTCCTGCGCGCGCTGCGAGAGCGCGGCGTCGGCGAGGTCGGGCACAGCTTCCTCTTCCTCGACGGCGAGGAGCGCATCGGTCCCCCACCGTTCAACCCCACGCTCGACGATCCGAAGGCCAACGCCTGCTTCGGCGCGCGGGGGCAAGTCGCGCGGTGGCGCGAGGCGAAGCGCCTGCCCGAGGCCTTCGTGCTCCTCGACATGGTCGGCGATCGCGAGCTCGGCCTCGTCCGCGAGACCTCGTATTCGGATGCGCGCCTGCTCGAGCTCTTCCAGCGCGCCGCAGCGAGCGCGGGCCTCGCCGAGACGCAGCTCGTCGGCGAGCGCGGCATGATGGACGATCACGTCCCCTTCCAGGCCGCAGGGGTCCCGAGCATCGACC
This sequence comes from Planctomycetota bacterium, assembly GCA_016719295.1. Taxonomy (GTDB): domain Bacteria; phylum Planctomycetota; class UBA1135; order UBA1135; family JADKAF01; genus JADKAF01. The sequence goes on along the minus strand of JADKAF010000001.1, from coordinate 230,006 downwards.
TCATCGACTGGAGCTACGGTCCACCCGACGCGCGCGGGCGAGCGGGCGCCTATTGGCACACGCCCGCCGACACGCCGGACAAGCTCTCCGCGCAGAGCTTGGAGACGTCGGCGAAGCTCTGCCTCGCGGCCGTTCCGGAGCTCGAGCGCTTCGCGCGCGGAGAGCGCTGAGCGCTCAGAGCGCGCGCAGCCACTCGAGCAAGAGCCGCACGCCGACGCCGGAGGCGCCCTTCTTCGGCCCGTAGTCTCGCGCCTTGCCACCCCACGCCGTACCGGCGATGTCGAGGTGCGCCCACTGGATGCCCTCGCCCACGAAGTAGGAGAGGAACGCTCCGCCCGCGGTCGAGCCCGCGCCGTCGTTCGGCGAGCTGATGTTGCGGAGGTCGGCGACCTCGGACTTCATCATCTCGCGATGCACGTCCCAGAGCGGGAGCTGCCAGCAGCGCTCGCCGGTGGCATCGCCCGCGGCGATGAGCTCGCGGCAGAGGCCGTCGTCGCCCATGATGCCGGTCGCTTCGTGGCCGAGCGCCACCACCACCGCGCCGGTCAGCGTCGCCAAGTCGAGCATGAGCTCGGGCTTCAGCGTCTTCGAAGCCCAGGAGAGCGCGTCGGCGAGCACGAGCCGGCCTTCGGCGTCGGTGTTCAGCACTTCGATCGTGCGCCCATCGAAGGCGGTGACGACATCGCCGGGCTTCTGCGCCTTGCCGTCGGGCATGTTCTCGGCGCAGGCGATCACACCGTGGATCTCGTGCGGGAAGTCCAGCTTCTGCAGCGCGCGGAAGACGCCGAGCACGGCGGCCGCGCCGCACATGTCGAACTTCATCTCCTCCATGCGCGCGGCGGGCTTGATCGAGATACCGCCGGTGTCGAAGGTGAGGCCCTTGCCCACGAGCACGATTCGCCGCGGCTTCTTCGCGCCGCGCTTCGCCTTCGGCTTGTAGCGGAGGTGCACGAGGCGCGCGGGCTCGCTGCTGCCCTTCGCGACGCCGAGGAGGGCGCCCATCTTCAAGCGCTTGAGCTCGGGCTCTTCGAAGACCTTGCACGCGATGCGCGTGCCCGCGCCCTTCGCCAGGCTCTGCGCGGCGGCCGCGAGCTCGCGCGGCGGCAGCGCGTTCCCCGGCGCGTTCGCCAGATCGCGCGCGAAGCAGACCGCCTCCGCGCCGACCAAGCCCTCTTCGACGCCGGCCGCGAACGCCGCGTCACCTCCGAGGAAGGTCGCACTCCGGAGCTCCTTCTCCTGGTCCTTCGCCGGCGTGCCGACCCCGCGGAAGCGCTCGAAGCGATAGGTCGCCAGACGCAGGCCCTCCGCGGCGGCGCGGCCGAAGGCGTGAGGGGCCAGCGCGCTCGCGCTCAGCGCGTGCGTCCAGTCGAGCACGAAGCTCTCGACGCCCAGCGCCAGCGCGCGCGAAGCGGCGACGGCGGCAGCGCGGCGGATCGCTTCGGCGTCGAGGCTCTTCTTCGCGCCGAGCCCGAGCAGCGCGTGACGCTCGTGCTCACCGCCGTAGAGCAGGAGCCAGGAGCGCGCCTCGCCCTTCCAGTCCTTCTTCGCCGCCTCCGAGAGCCCGGCGGGCACTCCGACCTTGTCGTCGAGAACGGCGGTGACGTGGAGCGGGGAAGAGGGCGCAGCGGCACCCGCGGACTTCACATGGATCTGCATCGACTACAGCTCTAGGTACTTGGGGCCGCCGCCGCCTTCGGGCGTGACCCAATTGATGATCTGGTACGGGTCGGCGACGTCGCAGGTCTTGCAGTGCACGCAGTTGCTCGCGTTGATCTCCAAGTGGTCGCCGCGCCACTCGTAGACCTGCGCCGGGCAGAAGTGCTGGCAGGGGTTGCCGTACTCTTCCTTGCAGCGCGTGAGGCAGACATCGGGCTCGGTGACGACGAGGTGGCAGGGCTGATCCTCCTCGTGCACCGTTCCCGAGTGGTAGACGTCCTTCAGGCGCTCGAAGGTGAGCACGTCGTCGTACTTCATCTTCGGCTGAGGGGCCGCGTGCCCCGCGTGCGCGTACGCTTCGTGATCCTCGTGGATCGGCAGGCGGTCCTTCAGGATGCGGCCGCCGAGAGCCATCTGCAGGCCCGCGCGCAGCAGGCCCGGGATGCGCCCCGCGACGAAGCCCTGGCGGAAGTTCCGCGCGCGATAGAGCTCCTCCTTCGCCCACGAGCTCTCGAACGCCGTGCGGTAGCTCGAGAGCGTCGCGGCGGAGACATCGTCCTTCGCGAGCGCCTCGGCGATCGCTTCGGCCGCGAGCATGCCCGACTTCATCGCGAGGTGGATGCCCTTCAGGCGCATCATGTTCACGAAGCCCGCCGAGTCGCCGACGATCGCGAAGCCGTCGCCGTAGAAGCGGGGCATCGACCAGTAGCCGCCCGACGGAATCGTCTTCGCGCCGTAGCGCAGCATCTCGCCGCCCTCCAGGATCTCGCGGAGCAGCGGATGCGTCTTCCAGCGCTGGAAGAGGTCGTGCGGGTTGGTCGTCGGGTTGCCGGAGTCGAGCCCCACGACGAGGCCGATCGAGACGCGATCCTGATCGAGGCCGTAGACCCAGCCGCCGCCGTAGGTCGCGCTGTCGAGCGGGAAGCCCAGCGTGTGGATGACGCGGCCGGGGATGCCGCGCTTCACCTTCCAGACTTCTTTGCAGCCGGTCTCGTAGACCTGCGGGTTCTCGCCGGCGAGCTGGAGGCGCTGCACCAGCTGCTTGGTCAGGGAGCCGCGCGAGCCTTCGCCGAAGACCGTGATCTTCGCCTGGATGTCCATCCCGGGCTGATAGGTCGACTTCTTCTGGCCGTGCTTGTCGAGGCCCATGTCGACCATGCGCACGCCGATCACGCGATCGCCGTCCCAGAGGATCTCGGCACCGGGGAAGCCGGCGTAGACGTCGATGCCGAGCGACTCGGCGCGCTTGCCGAGCCACGCGACCATCTTCTGCAGCGAGACGATGGGCTTGCCGTGGTTCTGCAGACCCTTCGGGACCGCGAAGCCGGGTGCCGCGAACGACGCGCGCGCGGTGAGCAGGCGCAGCTCGTCGCTGCTCACGGTGCCATCGATCGGAAAGCCCTCCTGCCTCCAGCTCGGCAGGAGCTCGTCGAGGGCGCGCGGATCGAGCACGGCTCCGGAGAGCTGGTGATGGCCGACCTCCTCGCCCTTCTCGATCACCAGCATCGAGACGTCGTCCTTGCCGATCGCCTGCAGCAGCTGCTTCAAGCGGATCGCGCAGGAGAGGGTCGCCGCGCCGGCGCCGACGAGCAGGACATCGACTTCGAGGGTTTCGCGCTGCATGGATTCGGTGGCCGCTCGCGCGGCGAAGGCGTCGGAATCAGGGGATGCGTTGGCGGAGATCTTAGGAGATGGCGCGTTCACTCTCCACGTCGGGCCGCGGCCCGTGCGGCGGCATGCCGCGCGCTCAGGAGCGCTCGCCGATCCAGGCGGAGCCGTCCTCGTAGGTCTCCTTCTTCCAGATCGGGACGGTCTCCTTCAGCCGATCGATCAAGTGCCGGCAGGCCTCGAAGCCCGCGGCGCGGTGAGGCGTCGCCACCGCGATCGCGACCGAGGCCTCGCCGATCTGCAGGCGCCCCGTGCGATGCACGACGAGGGCGCGCTCCAAGCCGAAGCGCTCGCGCGCTTCCTCGAAGAGGAGGCGCATCTGCACCTCGGCCATCGGCGGATAGGCCTCGTAGTCGAGGAAGCGCACGCGCTTGCCGCGCGCGTGGTCGCGCACGACGCCGAGGAAGCTCACCACGGCGCCATCGCCGTCGCTGCGCACTTCCTCGAGCAGCGGCTCGAGCGCGATGCACGCGCTCGTGAAGCGCAGCTCGCAGCGGGACGAGGTCATCGCGCTAGCCTCCGCTCACCGGCGGGATCAGCGCGAGCTCGCGCGCGCTGCCGAGCGCGGTCGCCGCCGTCGCGTAGTGATGATCGAGCGCGAACGCATAGCGCCGCTCGCGCAGCGCGGGGAAGCGCCGCAGCAGCTCGGCCTGCGCATCGCCCACCGTGGCGCCGTCGCCGAGCTCGAGCTCGACGCGGCTCTCGCCGGTCGCCTCGCGCAGCCCGGCGAAGAGCAAGACCGCGATCTTCATGCTTCGAATCCTCCGCGCTCCGGCGCGAACGGCCGCGCCGCCTGCGCCTCGGGCGCGTGCCCCTCGACGGTGCGCAGCGCCAAGAAGAGCGCCTCGCGAGAGGCGATATCGCGGATCAGCGATCGGCCGAGCGGCGGCCAGGCGCGCCGGTAAGCCCGCGTCTCCGCTCCGAACGAGATCGCGAACCAGACGAGCCCGACGGGCTTCTCCGCGCTTCCTCCCGTCGGCCCCGCGACGCCGGTCGTCGCGATCGCGAGCCCGGCACCGCTGCGTCGACGCGCGCCCTCGGCGAGCTCCAGCGCGACCTCCGCGCTGACGGCGCCATGGCGTTCGAGCACCTCGGCCCGCACACCTAGCGCCCCCATCTTGGCCTCGTTCGCGTAGCTCACCCAGCCCCAGCCGAAGGCCGCGGACGAGCCGGCAACGTCGGTGATCGCCCGCGCGATCAAGCCGCCGGTGCAGGACTCCGCCGTCGCGACGTGCAGCCCGCGCGCGACGAGGGCCGCGACGAGCACCTCCTGCAGCGTCTGGCCGTCCGCGCCGAAGAGCACGTCGCGCAATCGTTCGCGCGCCTCGCCTTCCCAGCGCACGAGCTGACGGGCGGCGCTCTCTTGGCTCTCGGCCTCGACGCGCAGCGCGATCGTGTGGATGCCCTTCCGCGCGGTGATGCCGCAGCGCCGCCCCGGCGTCGGAAGCATCCACTCGCGGATGCGCTCGCCGAGCGCCGCCTCCGAGATGCCGCTCGCGTGCAGGCGCCGCACGGCGACGTGCGCGCGCGAAGGCAGCGCCGTCCAGCGCGGCAGCACGTGATCGCGCAGCAAGCGCTCGAGCTCGCGCGGCGGTCCGGGCAGGCAGCTCACTTCCGCGCGCTGCAAGCGCAGCGCGAACCCGGGCGCGGTCCCGACGGGATTCGCGAGCACGCGCGCGCCGCGCGGGAACAGCGCCTGCACGCGATTGCTCTCGGCCCAGACGCGCTGGCGCGCCTCGAACCACGCGCGCACCTCGACGAGCGCCTGCGGGTCTTCGACGAGCTCCACTCCCGCCGCGGCGGCGACCTCGGCACGCGTGCGATCGTCCTCCGTGGGCCCGAGTCCGCCCGAGACGATGATCTCGTCCACCCGCGGCGCGAGGGAGAGCAGCTCGTCGCGCAGCGCGCCGATACCGTCCCCCACGACGCGGAAGCCCGCGACCTCGAGGCCGAGGGCGCTCGCCTCGCGCGCGATCAGCGGCGAGTTGAGATCCGGATAGAGCCCATCGATCAGCTCGTCGCCGACCGAGATCACCGCGACGCGCGGGCGCGTCGACGAAGCCGGCTGTCCGCTGCGCTGCTCCGCGCTCATGGATCAGACGCTGAAGCGGAAGTTCATGATGTCGCCGTCCTTCACGACGTAGTCCTTCGCTTCGAGCCGCACCTTGTTGGCGGCCTTCGCGGCGCGCAGGTCGCCGGCGGCGCGCAGGTCGTCGAAGGCGATCGTCTCCGCGCGGATGAACCCGCGCGCGATGTCGGAGTGGATGCGGCCCGCGGCGGCGACGGCGGAGTCGCCGCGCGAGATCGTCCACGCGCGCACCTCGTCCTCACCCGCCGTGAGGAACGAGCAGAGGCCGATCGAGGCGTAGGCGACCTGGATGATGCGCTCGCGCACGGGCTGCGCGATGCCGTATTCGGCGAGGAAGAGCTCGCGATCCTCGGGAGCGAGCGAGGCGATCTCTTCCTCCACCGAGGCCTGCAGCGGCAGCACGCTCTCGGTCGAGAGGCCGAGCTCCTTCGCCACGACGGCGACATCGGGCGCGTTGCCGGAGTGATTCCAGAGCACGAGCACCGGCTTCTGGCTGGCGAAGCGGAAGCCGCGCAGCAGCATCTCCTCTTCGCGGCCGAGCTCGAGCTGGTTCAAGCGCTTGCCGCCCTCGATGACCTCGTGCAGCACCTTCTCGAGCGTCGTGAGCTCGCGCCGATCCTGCTCCTGGGTCTTCGTGGGGCGCGTCACCTGCGTGCGCAGCTTCTCGACGCGCTTCTCCAGGATCGCGTAGTCGCCGAAGAGCAGGTCCTCAAGCATGCCGCGCGCCTCGGCGAGCGGGTTCGCCTTCGGCTCCTCGTACGCGTAATCCGCGGTCTCGAACGCGCGCACGACGAGCGCCAGCCCGTCGCAAGCGCGGATCGAGGCCAGCACCTCGGGTTTCCCTTTCTCCTCGGTCTTCGGCAAGCCCGGGTAGTCGGCGAACTCCATGCGCGCCGGCGTCACCTTCTTCGGCTTGTACATCTCGGCGAGCCACTGCAAGCGGCTGTCGGGGACCTCGACCGAGACGACCGGGCATTCGTCCTGCAGCGTGCCGGGCAGCTTCTGGCGCGCCCCGCCGAGCGCGTTGAAGGCCGTCGTCTTGCCCGAGCCGGGGCGACCGATGAGCGCGATCCGCATGGAGTCTCGAAGGGAACGAGAGGGAGAGAGAGAGAAGGGAACGTGAGCGAAGCTGAGCGGCGTCGCCGCGCGACTCAGACGGGCTCGGCGAGTTCGGCGCGCTTGCGGTAGGCGAAGCGCGCCAGCAAGAGCCCGAGCTCGAAGAGCAGGATCATGGGCCCGGCGACCAGGAACAGCGTGAAGGGATCGGGGGTCGGCGTGAGCAGAGCCGAGAGGACGACCGCCAGGAAGATGAACATCCGGCGCTGCTTCGAGTACCAGGCGGGCTCGACCATGCCCGTGCGGGCGAGGAAGAGCATGATCATCGGGATCTGGAAGATCAGGCCGAGGAGCAGCGAGAACAGGAACAAGAACGAGAGGTAGTTCGAGAGCGTGAGCTCCGAGGCAACACCGTTCATGTTCAGGAACAGGAGCAGGAATTTCAGCGAGACGGGTACCACCGCGAGGTAGCCGAAAACCGTACCCGCGGCGAACAGCGTCACGGACATCGGCAGGTAGTAGAGCACCGTCTTCCGCTCGTGCGTATAGAGCCCCGCCGCGATGAATTGCCACGCTTGGTAGAGCAGAAACGGCCCTGCCACCGCGGCGGCGACGAGGAAGGACGCCTTCATCGCGGCGAAGAAGCCGTCGGTCACGCCGACGGTCTGCAGCGGGCCCAGCAGCACCCGACCCGCCTCCGCGTTCGCCTCGGCGGCGATCTCGAGGTAGGGCGCGATGAAGAACTCGAGGACCGGCTCGTAGAAGAAGAACGCGGTGAACAGGCAGACCCCGAGGACGATCAGGCTCCACAAGACGCGCTTGCGGAGCTCCTCCAGGTGATCGCCGAACGACATGCGCGAAGAACGCATCCGCTCGTCTTCTTCCTTCTGTCGATCGCGATCCGAGACCATGTCCTCGCCTTCGTCGGCCAGCACCGAAGCGGGAGAGGATAAACGGCGCGGGGGCGCCCTAGGAAGGGTGCCCCCGCTTCCAGCCCTCGGCTGGCGACCGCGCGCGGAGCTTGGCTCCGACCGCCGGCCCGTATCGCGCGTGAAGCCGACCCGTAGCGCGCGTGAAGTTCGTCAGCGCGCCGGGGCGCGGATCAGTCCTGGATCTCGAGACCCAGCATGCGCAGCATGCGGCGCATGGCCACGGTCCGGATCCCGAGGCTCGAGGTGGAGAGACCATCGACCGTCGGCTCCACCGCGAGGCCGCCGTTGCCGCGGATCACGACGTCGGTGTCATAGCCCGGGGCTTCCTGCACGACGTAGTTGTGGTCGCGCAGGTGGTCGGCCAGGGTCTCGCGCGAGAGGAAGCCCTTGAAGGAGCCCAGCAGCGCGACCTTCGGTGCGTAGTCCGGGTCGTAGCGGCGGTTCACCAGCAAAGCGCCTTCCCAGAGAGCCCAGGACGCGCGGGAGTCCTCGACGACGCGCGTGATACGCGCGGTGCTCGTGGCGCCCTTGCGACCGACCTCGGTGACCTGGATCGAGCCGAGGAGCACGCGACCCGTGTTCAGCTCGCCGCGGATGCGGTTCTCCGGAGAGACTCCGAAGACCTCGAAGCGCATGCCGAGATCGATGTGGTGGTACGCGTTGAGGTCGATGTAGACCGAGCCGCGCAGCGGCGCGACCTTGATCACGCGGCCGTCGATGGCCGGCACGAGCACGCGCTCGTCCTCGACGATCGACGCGAGCTTCTGATCGAGCTCCTTCGAGCGGCGCTCGAACTTCGCGAGCTTCTGCTCCGCATCGCGCAGCGTCTGCACCGCCGCGAGGTAGGGCCCACCCATCTCGGAGTAGACCTCACTCGTGCCCTCGATCGACTTCTCGAGGGCCGACTTGATCTTCGCCTGAGCCGAACGAACCGTGTCGAGGGAGACCTGGAACGCCGTGCCCTGATCGACATCCACCACGTCGCGCGTCGCCTTGGTGATGCCCGACGAGCTGTTGCGGAAGCTGTCCTCGAAGGTCTCGCGAGCGCTGACGAGCTGGGCCACACGGCCGGCGCCAGCCTGGTAGAGGTCGTTCGCGAGGCGCTGGTTCTCGTCGTAGAGACGGCTGTACTCGGTGGCCATCGCGCGCACGAGCGCCGAGAGGTAGGACACCGCGTAGGGCGCCGCCTGAGCCGCGGTCTTCGCCGTGGCGTCGAGCGCATCCTGCTCGCGCTTCGAGAGCATGTCGTATTCCGAGAAGCTCGTGCGCGGCAGCGAGAACGCGAGCAGCAGCGCCAGGTCCTTCATCTGGTCGCGGGCGAGCCACTGCTCTTCCCTCTTGCGCTTCGCCGCGGCTTCCTCTTCGTCCTCGGCTTCGCCCTGCGCGGCCTTCTTGAACACGCGGTCGTACTCGACGGCGAGGTTCTCGGCGGACTTGCGCAGCTCGGCCATCAGGTTCGCGACCGGCTCGGACGCGGCCTGGAGGCCCGCGGTGTCCCGATCGAGCTGGAGCAGGAAGCCGGCGATATCGCCGGCAGAGGGGTTGCGGCGCGAACCGGACCACGCGCTCGAAGGCAGGACCGACGCCGCGTGATGCACCAGCGCGGTGTAGTACTCGAGCTGCGCGAGCTGATCCGCGCTGGCTTTCTCGATCGTGCCGAGCTTGCTCTGGGACTCCTCGACGCGCGAGCTCGCGTCGAAGGCGAGGAAGCCGACGGCCAGCAGCAGCAGGAAGCTGAAGATGACCCACAGCAGGCCGACTTCGGCGCGGCCGCGAACCGCCGCGAGGGAATGCATGCGAATCGAGGTCATGCGATCACCGCCAGCAGCGGCAGCGGAGGGAGCGACTTGGAACGCGACAAGCTCGACGCGGCGAGAGGTGGTGGTGCAGATCATCGCGCACCTCCCGTCAGGCGCGGGACGCTCGGCACGCGGACCCGCACGTCATCCTCGAAGAAGAAGACGTTCAGACCACGGCGCTCGGCTTCCTGGAAGAGCGGGTTCTCCTGGAACCAGGGCTTCTCGTCGCTGGCTTCGCCTTCCTCGCTCGGCGCCATCGCGCGCAGCGAGTCGCGGCGGCTGCCGGTGAGGATCACCATGTCGGTGTTCTCGTCGATCGCGTCTTGGAAGGTGAAGTTCAGCTTGCCGATGACGTCCTGGACGGCGAGGGCGCTGTAGCTCTCCCCTTCCGGAGCGACGATCATCACGTTGCGGCGGTAGGTCGAGTTGAACACGGAGTTCTCGAGGACGTCGCCGCGCACGACCGCGTGGGTCAGCGGATCGATGCCCGGGAGATAGGCGAGCTGCACGCGCGACGGTTCGCCTTCGGCGCCGATGCGATCGACGACGGCGACGGCCTTCACGCGCTTCGCGCCGAGCGGGAGCGGCTCGACCACGAAGAAGGTCATCCCCGGACGCAGGTTGTCGCCCGCGTCGAGGTCGATGAACGCGACGGCCGAGAGCGAGCCCGAACCGGAGACGCGCACGGAGGCGACCGGGCCCGCCGGGGCCTGGAGCACTTGGCCCTTCGCGACGTCGGGGAACACCGTCTCGATGGCGTCCGACACGAGGAGACCGGCGAGGCGCTGACCGCGATCGCGCACGCTCTTCTCGGTCTTCTGCGTCGCAGGCTCGATCTCGCCCGTGCGCTTCGTATCGAGAGCGGCCGTCTCGGCCTTCGCGAGCTCGACGACCTTGGTCAGGTCGCCGATGCCGGTCTTCACGACCGCGTCGAGATCCGCGGAGCCGCGCGCCGCACCGAAGGGCAGGGCGTAGGCTTCGGCGGTGTCCTTGGCTTCGCCACCGACGCTCGCGGTCTTGCGCTCGTTGGGATCGGTGTAGAGATCCTCGGGCAGACCGGCGTTCGCGGCGAAGGTCGTCGCATAGCGCTCATCGAAGGCCACCGCCTCGCGGCGCAGGTCTTCCAGCACGCGCTGGAAGCCGGACTTCAGCGCATTGGCGCGCTCGCCGAGGTACACGCGATAGCCTTCGGTCGAGAACGCGTAGGTCTCGCTCTCGCCGCGCTTCTCGGTGAAGAAGGACGCGACGCGCCCGTAGCGCTCGATCTGCGCGAGGCGATCTACGTGCAGATCGAGGCGCCTGCCGAGGCGCGGCTTGCCGTCGCTCCAGCCCAGCTGGCCCTCGACTCGCTTCATCTCGGAATCGCGCTCGGCGAAGTCGCGGCGAGCGGCTTCGAGCGCCTGGCTCTCGGCGTCGCTGAGCGGCGCGAAGGGCTTCGGAGTCACCTCCGCGCCCGCTTCCGGCGCCTTGCCGTCGAGCATCGAGAGCACCAGCTCCGCGGGCTGCATCGCGAGACGCGCCGCGACGAAGGCATCGACCTGCTCGTCGCCGACACCGGCCGCGCCGTATGCCGCACCCAGCGCCGTCTTCAGCGCTTCGCGCTCGGCTTGACGCGCCTCCGCGAGCTTCTGGTCCCAGCCGGCCTTGTCGCCGGTCTGGAGGACGCGCGCGGCGCGGCGCAGATCGTTCCAAGCGGCATCGGCCGGCGCCTCGACGCCGCCGTGGGCCACTTCCCACGCCGCGCGCAGGCGCTCGGTGTCGAGCTGCAGGTCGGCGTACTTCAGCGAGATCTGCTGCATGATCTCGATCAGCGAGATCGTCGGGGCCCAGGCATCGCCCGCGCCGGCGGAGCGGGTGGCGTCGATCGCCTTCTGCTCCGAGACCGCGTCGTCGCCGGTCACGTTGCGCGCGACGGCGTCGTAGAGCGTGGCCCACTGCGCGCGCAGATCGCGGAACTTGATCGCCAGCTCGCCGTCGGTCGCGTTCTTCGCATCCGAGGTCTCGCCGCCGAAAGGCGTCGAGAAGAGCTTGCGCAGCTCGGTCATCACCGCGAGCCCCGCGGTCTTCTTGTCCGACGCGGCGCGGTACGCCTCTTCGTCGTAGCTCACGCCGAGCACCGGCGACTTCGGCGGGATCATCCCGTCCTCGTCGAAGAGGCGCTTCAGGTAGAAGTCCGGCTTGTGCTTCGACGACGGCGTGCCGCGATCGAAGATCGGCTGCGCGTACTTCGCGAGGTCCTCGGCGAAGGCTTTCAGGTCCTTCACGCGCGTCGCGGTCGTCCCGCCTTCATCCGGAGCGCCGGGCAGCGTCGGCAGCGCGGAGCGCGCGCCGATCACCTGGCTCAACGCCTTGAGCTGGGCCTTCCGGTACTCAGTGCGATCCTTGCGCGCGGCGAGCTGCTGGTCTTGGCGCAAGCGCTCGCGCGAGTCCTCCTGGAGGCGCATCGTCGAGTCCAGGTACCAAGCGAAGCAGAACAGCGTCAGCAGCAGCAAGAGCACGAACCACGAAGCGCCGACGGTCGACACTCCGCGTTCGGCATGCGAGGGCGACGCCGTCTTCCGGGGCTGAAGCATCAGGAGTCCTCCGGGGACTGCTCGAGGAGAAGGGCTCATCAGGAGTCGGCGACCGACCGATTCCAGCGCTCCGACGCCAAGAGCCGCGTCCGTTCTCCGAGCTCGCTGCCGATCCGCGCGGCGGCGGAACGATGGCTCGGTCGGTTGGTCGGCGGTTCAGAGCGTCGAGGAGCGGGTCGGTCCACGCGTTCCCGAGGGAGCGCGCCCAGCCGATAGGCCGTGCGTCTCGCTGCGAACGCGGGGTGGCGAGTGGCGGGTCGGGAGTTAGCTGGCGGGTCGGGAGTAAGCAGGGACGGGAGAAAGCGGTCCGCAAGCCCCGGTCACACGACGCCCGTAGCGCGTCCGCCGAGGGGCGGCGCGGGGCGCTGGGACGAGGGTCTGCGAGGCGCGCGTTCTACCCATCGCAAATGGGCCGAGCAAGGACTTTCCGCGCGCTGCGACGCGCGAGGAACTCCTCGCCCGAGCCGCGCGACAGGCGCGGATCGGCTCGCTACTATCTCGCGGCCCGGCGCGAGTTTCCAGCCGCTCGCGAAAGCGCCCTTCCGCCGCGGGAGCGAGCGACCGCGCCGCGCCGGCGACGCACGACGAGTTGCGATGCACGACGAAGCCAGCAGGTCCCTGCGCGCGCGCGAGCTCGCCCCGCCGCCCTCCTGGCTGCCGCCGCGGGTGCGCTTTCCCCACCTCCGCATCGCCGGGGTGCTGGGCGGGGTCGCCTCCGGCAAGTCGACCGCGGCTCGCGTCCTCGAGGAAGCCGGCTGCCTCCGCCTGGACGCGGATGCCCTCGCGCGCGCGCGCCTGGATACGGGCGAGGTCCGCAGCGCGCTCCTCGCCCGCTTCGGACCACAGGTCCTGGATGCGTGCGGCCAGGTCGACCGAGCGGCCTTGGCCCAGCTCGCCTTCGCCGCGCCGTCCGCGCGGCGCGAGCTCGAGGAGCTGATCCACCCCGAGGTCCGGCGGCAGATGCTCGCCGCGCTCGAGGAGGAAGAGGGCCGATCACTCGCGTCGGGCACCCCGCGCTGGGTCGTCCTCGATGTCCCCCTGCTGGTCGAGTCGGGCTGGATCCACCTCTGCGACCACGTGCTCTTCCTGGAGACCCCCGCGGCGCTGCGCGACGCGCGCGCGCGTGCCGATCGCGGCTGGAACGCCGGCGAGGTCGCGCGGCGCGAGGCGGCGCAGGTCCCGCTCGAAGTGAAGCGCCGGCTTGCGGAGCGCATCTTCGCCAATGAAGATGTCGCCGCGTTGCGCGAGCAACTGCTCGCGTGGCTGCGCGACGCGCGCGAACGGCGGGACTGAGACGCCGCTTCCGGAGAGAGCCCCTCGCCCCCGAGAGGCTCCGCACCGGAGCCGGCGCCAGCCCGCGCTCCTGCTCCGCGCGACTGGCCGAGCCTTTGACCCGAACCCTTGGCCCGAGCGTTTGGCCCGAGCTTCTGGCCTTTTGTCTCTGGAACGGGGAGCGGGTGCGAGCGAGCTCCGTCGCGAGCGTGGCGCGGGCCAGGCCTGCGCTCGCGCGGCGCGGCGGCTCGACGCCCTCCCCAGAGAAACACGGGCATCTTCGCTTTCGATCCGCGAGCTCGACCGCCCACGAGTTCCATCGTCGAGTCCCATCGCCGAGTCCCACGGCACGGGCGCTCGATCGCTCCCGCTCTTCCGCTGCCGCTGACCGACCAGGCGGGTCTTCGCGCTTCGCGTCACGGGCTGGCGCGAGCGTGCGCGATCCGCGACCTCTGCGACTCGGCGCCCTCAACCTCCGCTCTCCTCTTCTCCCCTTACCTCACGCGCGAGCCCGCGGCCCGCGCCATGCAACATGATGGAAGATGACGCCTTCGGCGAGGGCATCGATTACTCCGGCGCGCGAGGCGAGGGCCTGCGCCCGCGGCGCAAGAAGGCCGCGAAGAAGGGCGTGCGCCGCAAGGTGACGCGTCCGGCGCGCGCCGCGGAGCCGAGCCCCGCCGGGCTCTTCGACGACGAGGGAGACGAAGGCGGCAGCGAGCCGACCGAGGCGGCGCTCGAGGCGACACCGCCGCCGACGGCGCCGGTCGCTCCGGCGGCCCCGTCCGCCGCTCCGGCCCCCGCCGCCCCGCCCGGCTTCGCGCCGCGGACGCCCTTCGGCGGACCGCCGCGCTACGCCTCGCAGGCGCCTTCCCCCGCCGCCCCGCCCCAAGCTTCCGCGGGCGGCCGCCCCATGGGCGGACCGCCCGTCGCGCAGCAGCAGCAGCAGCAGCAGCCCGGCCCCTACGCGCACGAGAGCCGCCATCCCGGCGGTGGCCACGGGCACCACGGCGGCGGAGCTCAGGGCCGCGGCGGACGGCATCATCCCCAGCGCGATGCCCAGCGCGATTCCCAGCGCGGCGGTCAGGGCCATGGGCAGGGCGGGCCCGCGCCGATGCACTCGCAGCTCCCGGTCGACGACGAGGCGCTGAACGAAGCGATCCTCGCCCAGACCAGCGATGAGCCGCCGATCGAGCTCGTCGACTTCCAGCGCCTCACGCTGCGCGACATCCAGATCCAATCGCGCGAGATGGGGTTCCGCGACATCACGGGCATGAAGAAGCAGGACCTGCTCTTCCGCCTGCTGCGCGAGAAGACGAAGGGCACGCGCCCCCTCTACGGCCGCGGCGTGGTCGAGGTGCTACCCGACGGCTTCGGCTTCCTGCGCTCGCCCGAGTACTCCTACCTCGGCTGCCCGGACGACGTGTACGTCTCGCCGACGCAGATCCGCCGCTTCGCCCTGAAGACCGGCCACCAGGTCGAGGGCCTCGTGCGCGCGCCGAAGGAGAACGAGCGCTACTTCGCGATGCTGCGCGTCGACAAGGTGAACGGGCGCGACCCGCTCGACTTCGACGCGCGGCAGAACTTCGAGGACTTGGTCCCGCTCTACCCCGATCAGCGCCTGAAGCTCGAATGCGAAGGCGGCGGCATGGAGATGCGCGTCGTCGATCTCGTGGCGCCGATCGGCAAGGGCCAGCGCGGCGTCATCGTGGCCCCTCCCCGCACCGGCAAGACGATCCTGCTGCAGAAGATCGCGAACTCGGTGCTGAAGAACAACCCCGAGGTCTACCTCATCGTCCTGCTCATCGACGAGCGGCCCGAAGAGGTGACGGACATGCAGCGCACCATCAGCGGTCAGCGCTTCGAGATCGTGTCCTCGACCTTCGACGAGCCGGCCCTGCGCCATATCCAGGTCGCCGAGATGGTGATCGAGAAGGCGCGGCGTATGGTCGAGTACGGCGAGGACGTGGTGATCCTGCTCGACTCGATCACCCGCCTCGCGCGCGCCTACAACTCGGAAGCGCCCCACTCGGGCAAGATCCTGACGGGCGGCGTCGATGCCTCCGCGCTGCAGCGGCCGAAGCGCTTCTTCGGCGCCGCGCGCAACGTCGAGAACGGCGGCTCGCTGACGATCCTCGGCACCGCGCTCATCGACACGGGCTCGAAGATGGACGAGGTCGTCTTCGAGGAGTTCAAGGGCACGGGCAACAGCGAGCTGCACCTCGATCGCAAGCTCTCCGAGCGGCGCGTCTGGCCCGCGATCGACATCAATCGCTCCGGCACGCGCAAGGAAGACCTCCTCTTCACGCCCGAGGAGCTGAAGCGCGTCTGGATGCTGCGCAAGATCCTGAACGAGATGAGCCCCGTCGAAGCGATGGAGCTCTTGGTCGAGCGCATGCGGAAGTCCCGCTCGAACGTCGAGTTCCTGCTCTCGCTCAGCCTCGCGTGAGCGTTACTCGCTGGTTCAACGGCTGACGCCGTTGAGACGTTGGCTGGTTCAACGGCTGACGCCGTTGGCACGTTCGCTGGTTCAACGGCTGACGCCGTTGAGACGATCGCCGCGGCCGTCGATCGGCCGCGGCGATCAGCCTGATCGAACCCCCGCGCCTGGAGATCCGCTCCGGCCTCGCGTAGGTATGAAGCCTCGCGAGCCGGAGCAGCCGGCTGCGCTCGCCCTAACCTCTTGCTCCTCTCGGTCTCCTCATGAGCGACGCAAAGATCCACGACTTGATCATCATCGGCAGCGGCCCCGCGGGTTACACCGCCGCGATCTACGCCGCGCGCGCCAACCTGAAGCCCCTGCTCTTCACCGGCATGGGCGACGGCGGCCTGCAGCCCGGCGGCCAGCTCATGATCACGACCGATGTGGAGAACTACCCCGGATTCCCCGAGGGCATCCACGGGCCGGAGCTGATGGAGCGCTTCCGCGACCAAGCGGTACGCTTCGGCACCGAGGTGGTCTACGAGAACGTCGACAAGGTCGACTTCAGCAAGCGCCCCTTCCAGCTCGTCTCCGCGGGCACGACCTATCTCGCGCGCACGGTGATCATCTCGACCGGCGCGCGCGCGCGCCTGCTCGGCCTCGCGAACGAGAAGCGCCTGATGGGCTTCGGCGTCTCGGCCTGCGCGACCTGCGACGGCGCCTTCTTCAAGCAGAAGGACGTCTGCATCGTGGGCGGCGGCGACTCGGCGCTCGAGGAGGCGAACTTCCTCACGCGCTTCGCCACGAAGGTCCACGTGATCCACCGCCGCGACGCGCTGCGCGCCTCGAAGATCATGCAGGACCGCGCGCTGAACAATCCGAAGATCGACTTCGTGTGGAACTCCGAGGTCGTCGACGTGCTCGACAACGGCGGGAACCCGCCCAAGGTGCGCGCGGTCGTGCTGGCGGATACGCGCACGGGAGCGCGCTCCGAACGCGCGACCGACGGCCTCTTCGTCGCGATCGGCCACATCCCGAACACCGATCTCTTCCAAGGCCAGCTCGACCTCGACGACAAGGGCTACTTGAAGGTGAAGCCCGGAACTCCGGAGACCAAGATCCCCGGCGTCTTCGCCGCGGGCGACGTCGCCGACTCGGTCTGGCGTCAGGCGGTCACCGCCGCGGGCACCGGCTGCCAAGCAGCGCTCGCCGCCGAGCGCTTCCTCGAAGCCGAAGGGCATTGAGATCCAGGCGATGAGCGAGGCCGCCGCGCCGCCCTGGGACGAGCTCGAGCGCGGCTTGATCGCGCTGCACGCAGAGATCCAACGGCGCGTGCGCGCCGCGCTGCATCAGGTCGGCGAGAGCGGGCAGTGGCCGTGCGCGATCGCCGGCGTCGGCGCGGGCGACCTCACCTATGTGCTCGATGCGCTCGTCGAGGACACGATCGCCGAGGGCCTCGATGCGCTGGGTCGCGCTTGCGACACAGCGCTCGTGCTCGTCTGCGAAGGGATCGGGGTCCGCGAGCTGGGAGCCACGGGCTCCGCGCAGCGCGCGCGCTTGCTCTTCGATCCCATCGACGGCACGCGAAACGCGATGTTCGACCTGCGCTCCGCGTGGGTGCTCTCCGGCGTCGCTCCCGATCGCGGCGAGGCGACGACCCTCGCCGACATCGAGCTCGCCGTGCAGACGGAGATCGCGCCTCGCGATCGCTTGCACTACGAGGTGCTCTCCGCGCGGCGCGGCCGCGGCGCGCGGCGGCGCCTGGTGCGCCTCGCCGACGACGCCCTCGCGCAAGAAGGCGCGCTGCGCGCGCCGGACCTCCCCGGCCTCGACAACGCGTTCCTCGTCTTCTTCGCCTACTCGCCCGAGCAACGCCCGACCGTCGCGCGCTGGCAGCGCGACTTCGTGCGTCTGCTCGAAGCGCTCGAGGGCATCTCGCCGCGCTTGATCTACGACGACCAGTACATCGCGAACGCGGGTCACTTCCATTGCCTGGTGACCGGCCGCTATCGCTTCGTCGCCGATCTCCGCGATCTCCTCGTGCCGCGCCTCGATCGTGCGACGCTGACCTCGCATCCCTACGATCTCTGCACCGCGCTCATCGCGGAGGAAGCCGGCGCCATCGTGCGCGCCTCCGATCTCGGTGCGCTGCGCGCGCCCTTCTCGACCGAAGGACGCACGGGCTTCGTAGGCTTCGCCTCGAAGCGCGTGCAGGAGAAGCTCGAGCCGGTGCTGCGCCTCGCCGCGCGCGAGCTGCCCTGGAGCTGAGCTCTCGCGCCGCCGAGCTGCGTCTTCAGCGCCGCTTCAGGTAGTGCTCCGCGAGTCTCTCGCCGAGCGCCACGATGCCCGGAGTGGTGATCACGAGCTGCTCGTCCCGCCCCGGGAGCTCGAAGAGCTTCCTGTGGATCAGGTGCGGGTCCGCAGCGGCGAGCTTCTCGATCTCGCCCACCACGTCGATCGCGTTCAGCCCTTCTTGATTCGTCGGCTCCTGTTGGCTCACGAACCACTTCAGCTCGGGCAGCTCGAGGTCCTGGCGCGTCTGCGCGATGAGCTGCGCGAGCCAGGTTGCTGCTTGCCGGCGATAGGGACCGAAGGACATGTCGTTCTCGCCCAAGTGATAGAAGATCCCGGCGAGCTCGACCGCGTGGCCGTGCTCCTCGAGCTCGCGCCGCGCTTCGCGCACGAAGGCGAGGAACTGAGGATAGAGGTTCCGCGACGGCGCCTCGCTCCCCTGCGGCGTCCAGTCGAGGAGCTGCGAGCCGCTGTGCGTGAACTTGGCGATCGCGAAGGGCTCCCGCAGCTTCGAGGAGAGCTGCGCTCCGAAGCTGAGCTCGGGACCGAAGGTATCGTAGAGGCCCGCGGGGCCGAGCGGCTCCCAGCCGGCGCTGCGCCGGAACCCGCCGCCCAAGCTGTACTTGAAGGCGATCTTGAAGTTGTCCTTCCGCAGCGCGGCGAGGCGAGGCCCCTTCAGCTCCTGCACGAACGCGCGCTCGCCCTCCATGTTGCGATGCCCGGCGAGCACGAAGAGCTGCACCTTCGCGCCCTGCGGATAGGGCCAGCTCGCGAGCGGCCGCGCTCCACTCGGCAGCTTGCCGATGCTCTTCAAGTACGCGTCGGCGTAGTTCACTCCGTGCTCGAGCTGGCCGAGCGTCCCGTAGTGGTAGTGCAGGCCGCCGTCGCCGCCGATCTCCACCGCATCGTGATTGGTCGGCACGTAGACGCAGAGCGGATCGCGCTCGCAGACCTCGCGCTGCCCGACGCTGATCGCGTGCATGTTCGCGCGGTTGTCCATGCCCCAGACGGTCTTGGTGCAGAGCTCGCCGATGTAGAAGCGGAGCTCGGGCGAGCCGAGATCGGCGCGCCAGCGCGCGACGAAGTTCGCGAGGTTCTTGCCGTAGCTCGCGCGATAGCCGTCCTCGAACATGTCGTTCTCGCCCTGGTGCCAGCAGAAGCCCTCGAGGCGATAGCGCACCTTCTGGCGATCGAGCTCCGCGAGCGACTTCCGGATCCAATCGAGCGCCAGCGGATAGAGCTCGAAGCCGCTCGGCTGATCGGGGTTCCAGTCGCCGCCGAGATGCGTGCCGCCGGCCGCGATCTTCACGATCGCGATCGGCGCCTTGCTATGCCGGGACACTCTCGCCGCGAAGCTGAGCTCCGGCCCGACCACGTTGTCCACGGGTTGCAGCTCGACCCATCCGTCCGAGCGCCGCTTCTCCTCGCGGCCGAGGCAGTAGGAGAAGCGCACGCGCGGCTGCGGCTGGTCCAGACCTGCGAAGGGCGGATAGCGCGCGATGTGCTGGGCGTTCGAGTCCGAGCCGACCATGTTCGACTGGCCGGCGAAGATGAAGATGCGCAGCGTGCGCTCGTCCTCCTGCGCGGATGCCGACGGCAAGGCCGCGGCGAGGAAGAGGAGCGCCACGAGAGAGCGCCAGAGCCAAGCGATGCGCGAAGGCGAGACGAGGGACATGCGTTCCAGCTCGAGGCGGGGACAGGATGCGAGCTTCGCGCGGGCGCTAGAAGCAGCGCGGTGCGATCAGCAGATCGAGGCGATTCGAAGAGCTCGTCGCCCCACCGAGATCGAAGAGCAGCGCATCGATGACGAGCTCGGTGCCCGCGATGCCGCCGCGCGGGATCGCGAAAGGACCGAGGCACGCCGTGCCCGAGAGCAGCGGGAGCTCGAGGAAGGGCACGCCACCTCCGCCGACCTCCAAGCCGCCGCAAGCGAACGGCACGCGCGCGGTCGGCGCGAGCGAGAGCAGTACGAAACCCCACTGCGGCGCGCTCGGCGCGAAGAGGCAGAGCGAGACCGAGGAACCGGGCCGCGGCGCGTTCTCGAGGCGCAGCACCGCGCCGCACTCGGGCTCGCCGTACTCGGCGAAGCCCTGGAACGGAACGGCGCTCAGCACATCGCTCGAGCCCTGCTGCACGCACGCGAGCACGAGCTGACCGCCGACGGAGGCGAGCTGGATGCCGCCTGCCGCCCCGCCTTCGGGGAAGAACGCATCCGGCACTCGCCAATCGGCGGCGCGCGAGAAGAGCAGGGCCCCGCTCGAGCGCTCGCGCACCTCGATCGCGATCCGTCCGCGCCCGCTCGCGCAGGCGTGCGGGCGCTGCGAGAAGAGCACCAACGCGCTGCGCAGTCCGCCGGGACCGTCGACGAGGGTGAGGCCGTAGAGCCCGCCGGGGTTCAGAGCGTGCGTCGCGACGAGTCGGGCGCTCGGGCTCGCGAGATCGAGCTCCCATTCCTCGATCGGCGTCGTCCAGTCGGCGACGAAGACGCGCAGCACGCCGTTCGCGGGCTCGCTCGCGCACGCGAGCGCGCGGATCGTCGGCACCGCGGAGCCGGCGAGCTGCCAGCGCCGAGCGGTCCAGCGCAGCGTTCCCGGGTCGAGCTCGTGGATCGTCTGCGCTTCGTCGCCGAAGTACGCGAGGCCGCTCGCGGAATCCCACTCGCCGTCGCGGTGCTTCCAATAGCCGCCGACCGCACCTGGCGCCGCGGGGATCGCTCGTGCGCTCAGAGGATCGGGCAGCCCGCGGAGATCGCTGTCGAAGGCCCAGATCGCGCCGAGCCCGCCGCGCGCGCCGGAGAAGAGCCAGCGCCCGCGCGAGGCATCCTGCGCGAGCCCGACGAGCTCGGGATCGCCACACGCGGTGGAGAGATCGACCGCGCGCGCGATCGAGCGGCACGGCAGCGCGCCGATCGATTCCGCGTACGAGCCCGTGGCGCTCCCCGCACCGGACCAGAGGTCCGTGCCTTGCGCGCGCGCGTCGGTGCGCAGCGCGGCGAGCGACAGGAGGAGCAGGAGGAGCGCGCGGCTCATGGGACAGCGGTCCGAGGGAGCGGTGCCGGGAGCGGCGCCGAGGTGCGCGACGATCGTAGCCGCAGGCCCCACAGCGCGACCAGCGCCACGACCGCTCCGAGCGCCGCGAGCCCGAGCCCGACGCGCAGGCTGCGAGGCCGATAGACGAACTCGACGCGCTGGGCGCCCGCAGGCAAGCGCAGCGCGCGGAAGGCGAGCTGCGCGACCTCGATCGGTGCCGGCTCGCCGTCGATCGTCGCTTCCCAGCCCGGGAACGCGCTGTCCATGAGCGCGAGCCACGCTTCGCCGTCGAGCCCTTCGAGGCGCAGCACGACGCGATCGGGCTCGTCGACCTCGAAGCGGAGCTCGCCGCGCGTCATCGGCGGCGCGAGGGAACTCGCGGCGGCCTCGTCGGAGAGGAGCAGCGTGCGATCGAGCTGCTCCGCGAGCGCGCGGTCACCCCCTTGCAGTCGAGCGGCCCCTTCCGTCGCGCCGATCGCGCGCGTGGTGAGGAACGCGCGGCGCCCCTCCGCGCCGATCGGCTCGTAGACGTAGACCCCGTCGCGCGGCGGGAGCGCGCTCGCCGCGGGGAAGGCGAGGCGCAAGCCACGCGCTTGCAGGAGCTCGGGCGCGAAGCTGCGCCGATCGAGCGCGTAGCGCACCCCCATCCCGCGCATCACCGCGCCCTCGACGGGGAAGTTCCCGACGTGGAGCTGCGCCGGGCTCGAGGGCCACTCGACGAGCGGCGAGCGCAGCGCAGGCAGGAGCAGCAGCGACTGCTGGAGGAGCTGCCAGCGCGCGCACTCGATCGCGTCGTAGCCGCGCACGTCGCGGAGGCGGACACCGCTCGCCGCGTTCGGCGGCAGGACCTCGGTCGCGCCCCAGATGCGGAACTCGCCATCGCCGCGCGCACGCGCTTCCGCGAGCCGCGCGTAGAGGAACTCGAGCGAAGGCGTCGCGCGGAAGATCGGCGCCTTCGCGCAGACCGTGTTCCACGTCCCGCCGAAGGTCCAGAGCTCGAAGCCGACCGCGAGCAAGACGGCGCCCGCGAGAGCCGTGCGCGCGAGCGGCCGCGCCGACGCGCCGAGGAGCGCGGCGAAGAGCAACGCGAGCACCACGCCAGCCGCGCCGAGCAGCGCCGTGCGTCCGCGCGAAGAGAGCGCGCCGCCTTGCAGACCCCAGAGGATGCGCCCGCCGCGCAGCGTGCGCTCGCCGCGCTCGTCGCGGAGCCGCACTTCCACGTCATAGGCGCCGTTCGGCAGCTCGAGATGGACGAAGCGAGCCTCGGCGATGCGCGCTTCGCCGAGCGAGGGAACGAGCTCGCGCTCGATCACCGCGGCGTCGCTCCCGCGCGGAACGAGGCGCGCCACGGCGCGCGTTCCGTCGCGCTCCAGGCGCACGCGGATCGGCACGCCGCTCTCGCCGGAGCGCGCGAGGCCCCGCGGCTCGAGCAGGGCGTCCCCTGCCGCCGCCACTTCGAGCGGCGCGAGATCCAAGGAGGCCGCGCGCACTTGATCGGGGCTCGCGAAGGCGCTGCCGAGCGCGAGCACGAGCAGCGTCGCGAGCGGCGCGATCCAAGCGCGCACGCGCTCGCGCGACGCGAGCCGCGCACTGTCGAGCGCGCCATCGAGCCCGAGGGCCGCGAGCAGCGCGAGGGCCAAGTTCGCGATCAGGTGCGCGCGCGTGAGCTCGACCATCGAGAACGGCGGCACGGCGTGCAGCAGCGTTTCGAAGGGCTCGATGCCGCGCCCCGCGAGCAGCACGAGCAGAGCCAGCGTCGCGAGCGGAGCGCGCCATCGCACGCCGCCGCGCGGCGCGGCGGTCCAGCCGATCGCGGCGAGCGCGAGCGCGAGCGCGCCGACATAGGCGGTATGCGCTTCGAGGAAGGTCGCGGGCCCGCGCCAACCGCCCGTGCGCGGGTCGCCGAGCCACGCGCTGTCCACGAGGAGCTGCGGATAGAGAGAGGCCTCGCTCGCGCAGAAGAGCAGCGCGAGAGCGCCGCCGCACGCAGCGCCGACCAAGGCGCGCGTCCCCAGGCGTTCCGCGCGTGTCGCGAGGGCAGCGCTCGCGATCAGCACCGCGGCCGCCGCGAGACGCAGCGCGCCGAGGAAGAACCCCACCTCGCCTTGCGAAGCGGCGCGCGCTTCGCGCACCGCGTCGATGGAGCTCTCCCCGAGATACTCGACGAAGGGCACTAGCGCCGGCGCCCCGAGCAAGCTGCCGGCCGCGAGCGCCGCGAGCGCCGTGGCCAGCGGCCGTGCCCCTGCACCCTCGCGCCATCGCGCGAGGCCGCCCGCGAGCGCGAAGACGCCCGCCGCGACCCCGACGAAGAAGCCTGTCTCGGGATGGCCGCTCAGCACGGCGAGCGCGAGGAAGAGCGCGGTCGCGAGCAGCGCGAGCCGCGAGCCCTCGCGCTGCGCGCGATCGACGGCCCAGAGCACCCAAGGCAGCCAGCACGCGACGTGCGCGAGCGGATAGAGCAACCAGAGCACCTGGAAGCCGCCATAGGCATAGATCGCCGCGGCGACGAGCGCCGCGCCGCGCGAGCGGCCGAGGCCCCGCGCGAGCAGATAGCTCCCGACCCCGGCGAGCACGAGGCGCAGATACGCGCCCCACTCGAAGGCGTTGAGCGAGGAGCTCAGCGCGGCGAACGCGGCGTGCAGCGGCACCCCGAAGGGATCGAAGTGCCCGAACTGGGGGTTCCCGAGCGCGGGCGAGCCGCAGAACTGGTACGGGTTCCAGAGCGGCGGACGACCGCGGTGCACGACCTCGTCCGCCGCGAACGAGGTCCACGGGATCCACGAGTGCGCGTGGTCGGAGAGCTCCGGATTCGCCGCGCGCCCCCAGTCCGAGGCCCAGGGCGCATGCACGGCCATCGTGTCCGCGGCGATCAGCACGCGCTCGGGATCGAGCAGCGCTTCGTGCAGGAAGTAGGCCGGCGCGAGGAAGAGCAGCGCGCACGCGAGCAGCGCGGTCCATCGAGAGCTTCGGCCGACGCTGCGCACTCGTGCTCGCGCTCCAGGAAAAAATGGCCTGCCCTCGCTCGCACTTGGCGCGCGCGGCGCTTGAACGGCGCGATGGCCGCGTCCGATGCAGAAGGTATACTCCCGCGCGCTGCGCATCCACGCCCCATCGCGACGGTTCCCCTCACCCACGCCGGGCTCACCCATAGGCTGCGAGTGCGGCTCTCCATCGTCATCCCCGTCTACAACGAAGAGGGTGTGATCGGCTCCGCGCTCGCGGCGACGACGGCCTTCGCGTCGGCTCGCGGCCTCGACTGCGAGGTGATCTGCGTCGACGACGGCAGCCGCGACGGCTCCGCCGCGGAGATCGCGGCCTTCGCGGCGAAGGATCCGCGCGCGGTGCTGCATCGCTTGCCGCGGAATCGAGGCAAGGGCGCGGCCGTGCGCGAAGGCGTCCTGCGCGCGCGCGGAGAGCACGTCTTCTTCCTCGACGCGGACCTCTCGACGCCGCTCGAGGAGCTCGACCGTTTCCTGCCCCGCCTCGAGGCCGGCGCCGATCTCGTCCTCGGCAATCGCAAGGCCCGCGAGTCCGAGATCCTGGTGCGGCAGCCGTGGCTGCGCGAGCGCTTGGGCAAGGTGTTCACCGCGCTCTGCCGCGCGCTGCTCGCGCCCGGCATCGACGACTTCACCTGCGGCTTCAAGGGCTTCCGCGCGGGAGCGGCGCGCGAGGTGTTCCGCCGCTCGAGCCTCGACGGCTGGGCCTTCGACGCCGAGCTCGTCGTGATCGCGCGCGCGCTGGGGCTCCGCATCGAGCAGCTCCCGGTGCGCTGGAAGAACGACCCGGGCTCCAAGGTGCGCATCTTCTCCGCGATCGCGGGCGCGCTGCGCGATCTCGCCTTGCTCTTCGCGCGGCGCGTGCGCGGCAGCTATCGGCGGGAGCGCTGAGATGGAGCAGCAAGCCGTCGAGGAGATGTTCCGGATCGAGGACCGCCATTGGTGGTTCCAGGGCAAGCGCCGCGTCGTGCTCGGCACCCTCGATCGCCTCCTCTCCACGTTGCCCGCGGGACCGATCCTGGACCTCGGGTGCGGAACGGGGCGAACGCTGCGCGAGCTCGAGCAGCGCCGGCGCGCCTTCGGCCTCGACGCCGATCCCGCCTGCCTCGGCTATTGTGCGCAGCGCGGCGCGCGCGGACTCGCGCGCACGCACGGCGAGCGCCTGCCGCTCCGCGACGCGAGCCAGGCCCTGATCACCGCGCTCGACATCCTGGAGCACTTGGACGACGACGCCGCCTCCGCGCGCGAGCTCCACCGCGTGCTGAAGCCCGGCGGAGTGCTGCTCGCGTCGGTCCCGGCCTACCGCTTCCTCTGGTCGCCGCACGACGAGGTGCTGCACCATCGGCGGCGGTACACGCGAGGCGAGTTCGAAGCACTCCTGCGCTCCGCGGGTTTCACCGTCGAGCGCAGCTTCGCGTTCAACTACCTTCTCTTCCTGCCGATCCTGGCCGTGCGGATGCTGCGGAAGCTCCTGCCGTTCGGCCGCGAGTCGACCGACTTCTTCCTCCTGCCGCGCCCGCTCAACGCTCTGCTGAGCGGGCTCTTCGAGGTGGAGTGGGCGATCGATCGCGTGCTGTCGGTGCCGGTCGGCGTCACGTGGATCGCGGTCGCGCGGAAGGCGCGCTGAACCAGGCTCTCCGAGGCTCGACGAGGCATGTACAAGGGGAAGACCGTCAGCGTCATCGTGCCGGCGTACAACGAGGAGGAGACGATCTCCGCCGTCGTCGCCGACTTCGTGCGCGCGCCCGAGGTCGACGAGGTCTTAGTCGTCGACAACAACTGCAAGGACCGCACGGCCG
Organism: Planctomycetota bacterium; assembly: GCA_016719295.1. Lineage (GTDB taxonomy): Bacteria > Planctomycetota > UBA1135 > UBA1135 > JADKAF01 > JADKAF01. The sequence goes on along the minus strand of JADKAF010000001.1, from coordinate 204,426 downwards.
AGCGGGCCGCCGCGGCCGGCGCGCGCGTCGTGAAGGAGAGCCGACCCGGCTATGGCGCCGCCCTGCGCGGCGGCCAGGATGCCGCGCGAGGAGAGATCCTCGTGCTCACCGAGGCCGACGGCTCGTTCAAGGCGCGCGACTTGGCGAAGCTGCTGAGCTACCTCGAGGACTCGGCGATGGTCCTCGGCACGCGAACGACGCGCCAGATGGTCGAGCAGGGCGCGAACATGGGCAAGCTGCTCCGTTGGGGCAACGTGACCATGGCGAAGATCCTGGAGCTGCTCTGGTACATCCCCCACGAGCCGCGCTTGACCGACGTCGGCTGCACCTACCGCGCGCTGTGGGCCGACACCTGGAAGCTCATCCGCGACGGGCTCTCCTGCACCGGCCCGCAGTTCTCACCCGAGATGATCTGCGAGGCGTATCGCCACGGCCTGCGCGTGATCGAGATCCCGATCCACTACTACCCGCGCGAAGGCGGCGAGTCGAAGCACTCCGACTCGTTCTGGAAGGTCGCCAAGACGGCGCTGCGCATGTTCCGCACGATCGTGAGGAAGCGCTTCTCGCGGCGGCCGAAGAAGGAGAGCGCGAAGCCGGGATCACGGGCGGCGGCCGCCGAGGCTCGATGACGCGCGAGGCGCGCGCTCAGTCGCCCTCGAAGCGCACGAAGCCGCGCGGCCGCACCGGCGGCGCGGGACGGGGCTCGCCTTCGCCGACGCGGATGGGCAAGAGCCCGAAGAAGAGCGTCGCGTAGCGCCCGCGCGCATCGCAGCGCCAGCCGGGCAGCAGCGTCGCCCACTCGCCGTTCCCGCCGTCGTAGGTCGAGCGCCACAGCAGACCGAGGAGCATGCGGAAGTCGGTCTGCGCGGCTCCGCGAGCTTCGCCCACGCGCGGCTCGAAGGACGAGCCCGACGCGAGGATCGAGAGCAGGAGCCCCCACTGGTGGCCTTCGAAGCTCGCGAAGTAGGGCTCGGGCTCGGTGGTGATGGTGCGGGACTCCAAGCCGAAGAGCAGACCGAGGACGAGGGCCAAGCGGCGTTGCTCCCAGCTGCCCGAGGAGCCCGCCTCGCCGAGCTCGCGGCGGCGCGAGAGCATCCCGAGCACGAAGGACTCGCCTTCGGCGACGAGCTCGCCGGGCACGGGCCGGCCTTCGGCGTCGAAGCCGAGCTCGCGCACCTCGTCGCAGTTGTAGAGCGCGGTGCGGAGCTCGTGGCTGCCGGGCCCGTCCGACCAGCCGAGCAGCCCGAGCAGGAACCACCACGTCGAGCCCTCCGGGCTGGCACCGTGCTCGAGCAAGGGCAGGAGGTGCAGCGAGAAGTTCTCGGCGCGCGGCATGCTGTGCACCGCGAACAGGCCGAAGAGCAGCGCCACGCGGAAGCGCTCCTCGGAGCTCTCCATCGAGTAGAGACCGCCCTTCAGCAGGTCGAAGTTCCATCCGCCGATGTGCGACTGCGTCGAGAAGAGGAGCCCCATCAGCAGATCGACGCGGAGATCGAGCTCCTCGCGCGAGACGTCGAGCACGAGCCGCGGCACGAAGAGCAGGATGTCGCCGAAGCTCGTCTCGTGCACCGCGTGCGCCGCGGCGAGCTCGACCTGGTCCTCGCGCGCCATGCGCTCCGCGAGCGCCCGCGCTTCCTCCGGGGTGAAGCCTTCGACGACCAGCACGCGCCGCCCTTCGGTGCGGACGAGCAGGTAGCGCTGCTGGTCGGCGGAGAGCCACTCGTAGCTCGGATCCTCCGGAGGCTCGACGCGCGGGATCTTGCGCCAGCCCGAGGCCACCAGCTCGCTCTTCGCGACCAGCGCGGCCGAGACCTCGCGGCCAAACTCCGCGGCGTCCTCCTCGCGATCCCACTCCGTGTGCCAGAGCAGCGCGATCTGTCCCGCCGGTCCCTCCACGACGCGGTAGCGGTCCCCGCCCCAGCCGGCAGCGGCGTCGTACGCCCGCGCGCGCGGGCGGAAGGTGGAGAGGAACGCGCGCACGCCGAGCTCGCCGAAGCTGTCCTCCGCGACGGGCTTCCACTCCGGCAGCAGCTCGGCGGGGAAGAGCGCGACGGCGGTCGGATCGTCGCGCTGCGCGTGATACTTCTCGGGATGCAGGATCTGCTCGCTCGAGAGCGGAGGATCGGTGAGCGCGTGATCGACGGCCGACCAGCCGTAGCGCTCGCGCAGCGCACGCACGAACGCGAGACCCTGCATCTGCGGGAAGAGCAGCATCGCCCGCAGCCCTGGAGAGACGCCTTCCAAGGTCTGCTGCGTCTCCGGCGGCAGCGAGCGCGAGACGATCTCGGTGTCGGCGAGCCGGCGCGCGTGCGCCCCCGCGCGCATGCTCTCGCCCAGGTTGATGAGCGTGTCGGTGAAGGACTCGTGCGCGCGCAGCTCGTCCAAGCTGGCCTCGGCCGAGCCCTGGATCAGGCTCTGCGCCGCGCTGCGGCCGTCCGCGCTCGAGGACTCCGCGCGCAGCTCGTAGCCCTCGAGGTCGGTGCGCTCGTCGAGCATCGCCGCGTGCAGCGCGCGCGCGAGCGACGGAAGCTCGCGATCGGTGCGCAGCGCATCGGCGAGGACGAGCACCTCGCCCGTGCCCGGATCGTAGAACGCACCGAGATCGGCGGCGTAGATATCGAGCAAGGCCTTCCGCAGATCGAAGCCCGGCGGCGCCATGCCGAAGGCTTGCAGCGCGTGCAAGCGCGCGTGGAGCGACTCGCCTTGCAGGCGCTGATCGACGGCGCGCTCCAGCGCGGCGCGCAGCTCCTCCTCGTCGCGCAGCAGCACGAGCGGCGGCTCGGCCTCGGGCAGACCGCGGCCGCGCGCGACGCGCTCGAAGAGGAAGCGCGGCAGATGCTCCGCGCCGGGCTCGAAGGGTCCGACCTCGAGCTTCGCACAGCTCGCCGCGACCAAGGCGCAGCCCAGCGCGACGAAATGTCCGCGAACGATCCCCTTCACGCGCACCTCCAACCGCACTCGCGCGGCGCGGGGCGGCCCAGCGCGCGCAGAGCCTCCATCATCCTCGCGACGCGCCGCGGATCGACCGGCGCTCCCGGCTCGCCGTCTTGCTCGAGTGAGGAGCCCACGATGGCGCCGTCCGCGTGTGTCGCTTGCTCCGCGAGCGTCTCCGCGCGCGCGCCGCTCGCGATCAGCACCGGTGCTCCGTGTGCGGCGCGGCGCGCCGCGGCGAGGCGCTCCATCTCGATCGACTTGCCCGTGCCGGTCCCGGTCACGAGCACGGCATCGGCCAGCCCGCGCAGCACGAGGTCCTCGACCTCGGATTCGAGCGCGCGCTCCGCCAGCGGGGCCGCGTGCTTCACGCGCACATCGCAGTAGAGCCGCAGCTCTGGAGCGATCGCCGCACGGAAGCGCGCCGTCTCGTGCGCGCGCCCGACCAGCAGCCCTTGATCGGCCACCACGGCGCCTTGATGCACGTTGATGCGCACGAAGTCCGCGCGCACGCAGGCCGCGATCGCGAGCGCGGCGGCCGCGTCGTTCCGCAGCACGTTGACGCCGACGAAGCGCGCTCCGCCTTCGGCGTCGCGCGCGAGCGCCGTGAGCTCGCGGGCCGCCACCGTCAGCGCCGCGACGGTGAGCGGCGGCACCGCGTCCGGATAGAACGGCGCGTCACCGAAGTTCTCGACGACGACGCCGTGCAGCCCCCCCTCCAGGAGCGCTCGTGCATCGCGACGCGCACGCTCGATCACCGCGTCGAACGAACCCGCGAAGCGCGGCGAGCCGGGGAGCGGCGCCAGGTGGACGACGCCGAGCAGCAGAAAAGGACGTGCGGACATGCGCCTCGGAGCGATGCGAGGCGCAGAGGGTACTCCACGGCACAGATAAGGTGCCAGGCACCTTTTCCGTGCCGTGGGGTCGCGCTCAGGCCACCGCGTCGACCGGGCGCGGCATCGGCTTCTCCTTCTCGGCCTGCTCCGCGCGCCGTCCCGCTTCTTCGCGGAAGGGCACGAGGAAAGGCCCCATGGAGAGATAGTCGAGGTTGCCGAGCAGGAACGCTCGCACGGCGTCCTCTGGCGAGCAGACGATCGGCTCCTCGTGCATGTTGAACGAGGTGTTCACGAGCGTCGGGATGCCCGAGAGCTCGTGGTAGTGGCGCAGGATCTCGTAGTAGTCGGCGTTCTCCTCGCGCGTCACGACCTGCGGACGCGCGGTGCCGTCGACGTGCACCGCTGCGGGCGACTCCTTGCGCATGAGCTCGGTGCAGTCGCAGGTGATGGTCATGAAGCGCGCCGCGGTGCGGAAGCGCTCGTAGCCCACGTAGCGCGCCGCGGCGTGCTCCGCGAGCGTCACCGGCGCGAAGGGCATGAACTCGCTGCGCGCGAGGCGCTTGTTCAGCCAGTCGTTCACGGTCGGATCCTTCGCCGGATAGAGGATCGAGCGGTTGCCGAGCGCGCGCGGGCCGTACTCCATCGCGCCGCCGAAGCGCGCGACGACCTTGCCCTCGTGCAGCTTCTCGGCGACCGAGCGCAGCCCCTTCTCGGCGCGAATCGGATCCAGCCCGGCCTTGCGCAGAGCGGCCTCCATCTCGGCCTCGCTGTACGCGGGCCCGAGGAAGCAGGTGCGCCACTCTTCCGAACGCACCGGCTGCCGCTCCATCAAGTACGCGAGCACGGCGCCGGTCCCAGTGCCCCCGTCGCCCATGTCCGGATGGATGAACACCCGCTCCACCCCCTTCCCGGCGGCGATGCGCTGGTTCATCTTCACGTTCGCGGCGACGCCGCCGGCGAGCGTCACGTTGCCGATGCCCGTCTTCGCGATCCACCACTCGACGAGCTCGGTCACGATCACCTCGAGCGCGTGCTGGTAGGCCGCCGCGACATCCTCGCGCGTGTTCTCTTTCGCGAGCTGCTGGACGAAGCTCGCGTCCATGCCCGAGCGATAGCGCAGGTCGCCGTTCCCGCGCACCCAGCGCGCGAGCACTCGCTCGCCGAGCAGCTTCGGATCGCCGTAGGCCGCGAGGCCGACGATCTTCCCTTCGTGGCGCGAGGGTTTGAAGCCGAGCGCCTTCGTCACCTGCGCGTAGAAGAGGCCCGTCGAGTGCGGGTAGCGGAAGCTCCTCAGGCGCTCGATGCCCTTCGGCGTGCAGCGGTTGACCGAGCCGGAGAGCCCGCCGCCGTACCAGTCGAGCGTCACCGCGAGCGAGCTCTCGAAGCCGCTCGTCAGATGCGCCGCCGCCGCGTGCGCATGATGGTGATCGATGCGGTGGAGCTTCCTGAGCAGCCCGAGCTCGCGCAGGCCGCTCATGAGCTCGCGGTGGTAGTTGCGGTGGTAGTGCACCGCGCGCACGCACCACTTCGCGTATTCCTTCAGGTGGCGCAGCTTCTGCCCCAGCGGATCGCCGTTCGTCAGCGCAAACGGCAGGTCGCGCAGGTAGCCGCCCGCCATGCGCCGCCCTTCCACCCACCACGGCATGAAGGGATAAACGACCGCGTCGATCGCGCCCAGCTCGACCTTGGCGCGCCGCAGCAGCTCGTGGATGGCGCGCCGAGGGAAGCCCGCGTGCTGCTTCACGCGCGAGAGGCGCTCTTCGCCCATGGCGCTCCACTGCCCTTCGTTCCAGAGGCAGGCCGTCGCGTCGGTGTCGAGTGCAGAGAGGCCGAGGATGCGCATGACTTCGATGAAGCAGAAGGCGCGAGCTTGAGCCGCGCGTGAAGGAGCGATGCAGAACCCCGATCAGCGCGCCGCGGCGCGCGTCGTGGCACGACCGGGAACGCCGAGCAACGCGGGCACCTGCGAGAGCCGTGCGGCCTTCGCGCCGCCCGGCCCCAGCGCCCACGCCAGGAATTCGTCGATCCGCTCGAAGAGCCTATCGACCTCCTCCGCCGAGCGAGTGTAGGGGCTCTCGCCGGGGCTGAGCTCGCTCGAATGCAGGAAGAGGGTCCAGACCGCGCTCCCCTGCGCCCGCAGCGCGAGCGCCGCGCGCTGCATCTCGCCCACCGCGTACTGGGTGGGATAGAGCCAGAAGAGGTCGACCCAACCCAGGTAGTCTTTGGACAGCAACCCGCGGAGCTTCAAGGCGCGCGGGCTGTGCAGATACGCCCAGCGCAAGGGCGCCGGTAGCGCGCGAGTGAGCGCCACTCCGACAGGCACTTCGAGGAGCGGCCGCGCGGCCCCCGCCTTCAGCCAGGCGCCCGCGCGCGGCGCGTACGGCGCGAGCGGCGCCGAGCGGTAATCGGGCCCGCCATCGGCGCGGAGATCGATGCGCGGCGCGACGCTGGAGTCGACGACGTAGCCCAGCTCCTCCAGCAACGCGAAGCCGGCCTCGTCGAGGCCGAAGCGCCCCGCGCGATGCGAGGTGGGTCGGACGCGAAGCTCGCGCTCGATGGCCTCGCCGAGCCGCAGCAGCTTCTCGCGCTGCCGCGCCAAAGAGAGGTCCTTCTGATAGCTCACCCGATCGCTGCGCTCGCCATCGAAGGGCGGGCAGGTCCACGCGTGCAGATGCGAGCCGATCTCCGCATGCGGGGCGAGCTCGCGCAGGATGCCGCGCGCGGGATCCTGGGTCGCCATCGGATAGGTGACGAGGTAGGTCGGCGCCACCCCGTGCTTCTCGCAGAGCGCATGGAAGCGCGGCAGCGCTGCGGCATTCCGCACGCGCGGGGTCGGCTGCACCTGCCAGCCCGGCATGTCCTCCTCGGTGTCGACGGTGACGACCAAGTAGGTCATGCGGAGCTCATGCGGACGCGGAGATCATGCGGACGCGGAGATCGCTCGGGAGCGCAGGTCATGCGACCGCCGAGGTCCTGCGAGCGTACGCGCTCGCGTCTCTCCGAGAGGCGCGCAGCCCTTGGTGCGAGTCCAGTCACTCGGGCGCGCGCGGCGAAGCCAAAGCCGGGATTTGAACCCGGGACCCTCGCTTTACGAAAGCGATGCTCTACCGCTGAGCTACTTTGGCGAAGGCGACCTGCAGGCGCGCGCGGAGCGCACTCGCCGGTCGGAAGGGCGGAAAGTCTAGCAAGCCTCTCGGATCCTTCCAGGGGCTAGCTGGACTCATTTCGCGAGCTCCCGCTCGTCGGAGTGGAAACGCCCAGGGGACCAGGCGTGAGCCTGATCCCCTGGGCGTTGCGAGCGAGCGATCGCCTGCTCGGCGCTCGAAGCGCCGCGGTCGAACTCAGCGCGCGAGGTTCTCGCGATTCGCGACGACCCACTCGGCGCGGCGCTCCTGCGCGACCTCGGCCTGGCCGAGGATCGCGGCAGCCGCCTTGCCCAGGTCGTTGCGCTCGGCGAGGAGCGCCGCGACGGCGTCGATCTGCTCGGCGGTCAGCGCGCCGCCCGAGCGGTCGGTGACGCGGGCGAGCGCGCGCCCGGCCGACAGGCGCAGAGCGTTGCGTTGCTCGTCGTCGATGCTCTCCGGTGCCGTCGACCCGACGAAGATATCGGCCAGCGGGCCCATCGCCGTCGCGTCGCCGAGGCGGCCCAGCGCTTCGACGGCGGGATGCATCGCGGCCAGCGGGCGCGAGGGATCGCTGATCACGCGGACGAGCGCTTCGGTCGCGCTACCCAGCACCGGAGCGCGCGAGGCGAGATCGCGGAGCGCGATCGCGGCGCGACGAGCGAAGTCGTCGGCGCGCTGACGCTCGGAGTCGCGCATGCCCTCGAGAGCCTGGAAGAGCGCGAGGCGCATCGCGGCCGGGTCGACGTCGCCCCAGACGATCGCCGCGTCGCCGACGGCGGCGCTGGCATCGGCCTGGGCGGCTTCGCCACCGGCGAAGATCGCGAGCTTCGCGCTCGGGCGGCTCTTGCTCATCGCGCTCAGGAAGAACTTGCGCGAGAGGTCCTGGTTCGGGGTCTCGAACCACACGATGGCGTCGCTGGCTTCACCGGAGGCGGCGGCCTTCACCGCGGCGGCCGAGCTGGTGTGCGTGCGGACGAAGATGCCGCCCAAGCTCTCCATGCCCGAGGCGAAGCGGCGCAGGCGATCGGTGTCGGTGTCGACGAGGTGCACGATCCAGACCGACTGCTCGAGCACGGCCTGGTTCAGCTTGCCGAGGACCTTCTGCGCGTCGACGCCTTCGACCTCGAGCACCGGCGCGAGCGCCAGCGCGGCCGAGTAGGCGACGGCCTTGTCGTTGTGGTCGAGGGCCGCGTTCAGCACGTTGAGACGCGCGGCGGAGCCGGCGTCCACGACCGCGCTCATCTCGCCGATCAGCTCTTCGGCGGCGCCGAGCTGACCGTTCTCGAGAGCCCACGCGAGCGCCTCGTTCAGCGTGCCCGAGCCGAGCAGGCGCAGCGGCACGGAGGCGCGATCGAGCTGCTCCGCGAGCGTGCCTTCTTCGGCCTTGCCGGCCGCCCGGGAGGCGGCGTAGGAGACGGCGAGACCGCGCATCGCGGCCGCGCTGTCCTCTCCCGCGGCGAGCGCGCGGTGGAAGGACTCCTTGGCGTACGCGTAAGGCAAGAGCACGCGCGGGACCTCGACGAAGCCGAGGGCCGAGGCGAAGTCGCTGCCACCCGACCACGACCAGACGCGCGAGGCTTGGTGAGCGGCGAAGGGATCGACGAGGCGCGCATCGCGCCTCAGATACGCTTCGCCGAGCTCCGTGAAGCTCGCGGCCTCGAAGCCCGGCATGAAGCGGCGCAGCGCATCGAGAGCCGCGGCCGCGTTGCCGCGCGCGAGCTCGTCGCTCTCCGCTTCGGTCGCGTGCAGCGCGAGATAGGGCATCGAGGCCGGATCGAGGATCTCGCCCAGCGCGCGCAAGATGTTGCGGCGCCCGACGGCGTCCTCGCTGGAGAGGCCGGCGATCAGCGGCGCGGTGGCGCGCAGGCGGATCTCCTTCAGCGCGATCGTGGCTTCGGCGACATCGCTCGCCGACTTCGCCGCGCCGTGCTGCTCCGCGTAGGCCGTGCCGAGCACGTCCATCAGCTGAGGAACGGCGAGGTCGCCGTACTCGGTGCGGAGGATCTCGCGCGAGGCCAGACGGTCCGTGTAGCGCGCCGAGAAGAGACCCTGCTCGCCGGTGATGTGCGCGGCGATCGCTTCGCGCAGCGACGCGAGGTCGACGCCCGGCTGCTCCTGCGCGGAGCGCAGGCGATTCAGCAGGTCGACGTAGATCTTGCGCGCGCTATCGCCGCGCGCGATGAGGAGCTCCAGGATCGCGGCGTTGTCGATCTCGCGGAGCGCACGGCGCACGTCGCTATCCGAGCTCGCGCCCTGGATCGCCTCGAGCTTCGTCTGCATCTCGGCGAAGGCGTTCTGATCGCCTTCGCGCTGGAAGCGACGGAAGGCGTCCTTGAACTCGCCTACCGCCGTCTTCACGTCCTGGCTCTCGTAGTCGTCCTGCGCCCGCGCGATCCCGAACGTGCCGAACGCTCCGCTGAGCGCGGCGAGGGCCATCAGGCGAGCGGCGCCGCGAACGGCGAGCGCCGAGCCGCGTTCGGACCGTGCCGATCCGCGCACGGAGAAGGGGAGAGCTCGGGACAGAGGAGCTCGAGGCTGAGCCATCGCGAAGACCTCCGAGAGGAGCGTTCAGGGACGCGTGGAAGTTGGCGGGAACGAGCGCGCGGACGTGCTCGCAACGGGGAAGCGGGTTGCCACGATCGACCACTGCGAATCGGGCCGGACCGCGGCAAGGGCGCAGAGTCTGCAAGAGCGAGCGACGGAAAGCCAACATCGAGATGCCGACGATCCGACCGTCGCGCGCCGAGCCGCGAGAGCTGCTCTCGTGAGCCTCGGCACGCATCGCAAGGGCAGGGCGGGCGAAGCGCGCGGCATGATAGCCCTCGACCGGGCTCGGTCAAGGGCCGTCGGCAGCGCGGCTCCACCGACGCAAGTCCGTGCGCGCCACGGAGATGCCGTGGGCCGAGCACCGACCGCGAGCGGTGGCGAGCGCAGCGCTAGCGCGCGCACCCGCGCGAGTAACCGGCGCGCCCTGAAAGCTCTGGCGCGATCAGGCCCACAGGCAGCCCAGCACGACGGGTCTTTCGGCGCCGGTGGCGGCGCGGAGGTCACTCGGCGTCCCTGCGACCCGCCGATCGGCGAGCAGCGCGAAGAGCAGCGCCTCCCGCGCGCTCTGGAGCGGCTGCCCCGCGGCCCCGCTCCAGGTGTCGAGCGCGGCGCAGGGCCACGGCGCGAGCTCGCGCTCGAGCTCCCCCACCAAGGCCGCGTGACGCGCGCCGCCGCCGGTCCACCACACCTGCAAGCGGACGCGGCTCCCGAAGAGCTCGGGAGCGTAGCGGCGCAGCCGTCGCGCGAAGCAGCGCGCGGCGAAACGAGCCAGGGTGGCCAGGGCATCGTCGATCCGCTCGCGGCCGAAGCTCTCGAGCAACGGCAGCAACGCGCGTTCGCCGAACTCCTCGCGGCCGCTCGAGCGCGGGGAACGCGCCGAAAACCAGCCCGCGAAGCGCTCCTCCAGCGCCTGCAAGAGCGGCTCGTCGACGCGCCCGCGCGCCGCGCGCGCCGCCGAGATCGATGAGCTCCTCGCCGCGGGTGGCCCAGCGCAGCGCGAGGTCGAGCTGCACATTGGCCGGTCCGCCGTCGAAGCCGAGCGCGGGCGCGCCACGGCGCACGAGGGAGGCGTTGGAGATGCCGCCGAGATTCACCACGAGCTGCGCGCCGCGCTCGCGCGCGAAGAGCACTTCGTCGAGGAGCGGCGAGAGCGGCGCCCCCTCTCCACCGACGGCGAGATCGCGGGTGCGGAAGTCGCAGGCGACGCGCAGGCCCGCTCTCTCCGCGAGGAACGCGCCGGAGCCCACCTGCAGGGTCGCCCGCGGCTCGGCGCCGCAGTGGTGGTACACGGTCTGCCCGTGGCAGCCGACGACATGCACGTCGCGCGCGTCGAGCCGCCAGGCCGAGAGGCTCGCGAGCAGCGCCTCCGCGGCGGCCTCGCCGTAGAGGCGCTCGGCCTCGGCGATCTCGCGCACGACTCCTTCCCCGCGGGCTAAGCGCTGCAGGCGCGCTTCGAGCTCCGCGGAGAAGGGCACCTCGCGGTGCTGCACGAGGGCGAGCCGCGGTCGCGCGGGCGGGCCCTCGCAACGCGCCCACGCGAGGTCCAAGGAGCCCAGGGAAGTGCCGCTGTTCAGCCCGATCAGCTGCCGGACGCGCGGCACGCGCGCCGCGGGCATCAGAGCTTCAGCGCGAGGATCGCGACCAGCGCCAACACCAGCATCATCATCGTGATGATCAGGTACTTGTACGCGTTCTGCGAGCGCGCGAGCACGTCGGTCATGTTGCGCGCCTGCTCCGCCTGTACGCGCGCGAAGACGCCGATGTTCTCGGCCTGCGCCTGCGAGAAGAGGTCGAGCGAGCGCTGCTGATTGCGCTCGAACGCCTGCGTCTGCCGCTGGTTCACTTCCTCCAGCGCGTCGACCTGCGACTTCTGCAGCTCGGAGAGCATCTCCGCGTTGGTCGCGGTGACGCGCTCGACCAGGTCTTTCTGGTCGACGGTCATGCTCCGCCACGCTTCGACTTGCTGACCGACGATGCGCTCCATCGTCCCGGAGTGGTCTTGCGTCAGCGCCTGCACCGCTTCGGCATGCTTCTCGCCCATGCGGTCCATCGCGCTCAGCTGGCGCGAGCTGAGCTCGTGGATCGCCTGGTTGATGTCCGCCATCGTGTTGCGGAACTCGAGCAGCGTGTGGTCGCGCTTCTCGAGGCCGCTCGTCTGGCGATCGATCGAGCTCTGCAGCGACTGCAGGATCGTCGGCAGCGTCTGGAGCTGCGCGACGACGGCCTCCGAGCGCTCGTTCGCCTGGGTGAGGCTGCTCGAGATCTGCTTCAGGACCTCGATCTGCGCCTCGGAGACGGTCTCCGTGCGACCGAGGCGCTCCTGGATCACGCCGAGCACGCCCGAGAGCGCGTCGAGGCCGCGCGAGAAGGAGCTCACCGCGCGCTCGTGCATGCGCTCGGCGGCCTCCTGCGTCAGCGGCGCCATCGGCAAGCGCTGGGAGCCGTGCACGATCTCGACGACCGGAGCGCCGTCTTGGAACTGCCCGGCCAGCGTCTGGACGTAGGCGTCTTGACCTGGCCCATTCAGACCGTGGCCGTTTGCGCTGTGAACGTTCGCGCCGTGGCCGTTCGTGCCGAAGCCGTGCTGGGCCTGGGCCTCGGCTTCCTCGTGGCGCCCGTAGCGCCGGACGATCATGCGCTTGCCGCCGATCGTCTTCACCAGGGCGAGACCGCCGTCCTTCATTCGGACGAGGGTGGGGCGGCCCGCCGGCGCCTCGGCGCGGTGGGGTTCGGCACGAAGGGCCTCTTCGCGCTGGGTATGCGCTTCCATGAACTCGTTCCTCGACGGAGCTACGCCCCGCGGACGGACTGTGTCCGTCGACCGCCCGCGAGCCCCTCCACAACCCGTAGTCGCTGCCCCGAGCATTGCCCACCATATCCGGGGATGCGCGGCGCGAGCAAGAGCGCGAAGCCGAGTTCGGCGGCGCGCGCCTTGTCTCTTGCGCAGGGAGTGCGAGACTCCGTCCATCCTCCCGCCTAGCGAGGCCTCGCGATGCTGGTGCTCCTCACGCTCCTCTTCCTCACCGCGCAGGACGACGCGCCGGGCTCGGTCGGCAAGATGGCCTGGCCGCCGAAGTCGCCGACCGCACAGCGCTACGTCGTGAAGACGACGAAGACCCGGAAGCTCTCCGCCGCGACCGCCGCGCAGAGAAGAGATGCCGCGAAGGCCGCGGGCGTGAAACTCCCCGCGAAGGATCCCCAGCAGCAGGTCGCGCTCGAGCTGCTGCTCGAGTGCACGCCTGGCGCAGGCGAGCTCAAGGTGCGCAGCACGACGAAGATCGGCGAGGCGAAGCTGCGCTGGAAGTGGATCGAGCCCGCCGCCGGCGCCGCGCCGACCGCGTTCACCAACGCGCGCTTGGCGGAGCTCTGGGGCGACGGCGCCGCGAGCGCGCCACCTCTCGAGCTCGCGCGCGCGAGCTTCGAGGCGCCGTTCGAGCGCACGCTGCGCTGGCGACCTCACGGGCTCCAGCACGACGACGCTGGTTCGCGTTGCGCGGAGTCGCTCCTGCCGGTGCTGTGGTCGCGCGCGCTCCCCACCTGGGGCGAAGCGGTGCTCGCGGTGCTGCACATGGACGGCGAGCACGTGATCCCCGGCAAGGCGCTGATCCGCGAGCACACCGAGATCCACCCGCTCGGCTCGCGCACCTCGCGCGCCGAGGCGCTGATCGAGACGGCGACCTCCGACCGCTTCAAGCTGAGCTACAAGCTGCGCGTCGATCAGCTCGTGAACCGCACGCGCGATCTCTCCGCGGTGCGGAAGCGCCACTTCCTCTGGCGCTTCGAGATCGAGGGCACGCTCGAGCACTCGCTCGCCGAGGGCGCGCTGCTCGCCGTCGACGAGAAGGTCGTCGCGCGCCTCGTCGATCCCGACCCCGAGAAGCTCCTAGAGATCCACGACGAGGAGTTCGAGGGCACGATCCAGCTCCGTCGCTACGCGGAGGAGCCGGTCGATCCCAAGGGCAAGGCGAAGCCGAAGCCGAAGCGCTGAACGCGCGCACGAGGCGCGCGTGAGGCGCGCTCAGGGCGCGATGCGAACGCTCACGGCGTTCGACGCGAAGTCGATGGGCTGCAGCGTCACCCACGCGAACGAGAGCTCGTAGCCGAGGATGTCCGCGAAGGTCCCCGGCAACGGCTGCAGCGCCGCGAGCGCGCGCCCATCGCTCTGCAGGCGCCCCCATGCGCTCACGAAGAAGGGCGTGTTCAGGAGCTCGATGCCGACGGCGGTCGCGTCGTCGAAGTTGAGCGGCACCGCGACGCCGGGTGCGACGAGCGTTCCGGGTGCTGTGCCCGAGAGGCCGAGCAGCATCACGTACTCGCGCTGCGCGCGCGCGAGCCCGCCGTCCAAGCGCAGCAGCACGCCTTCGCCGCGCGAGGCCGAGATCGACGCGCGATCGGCCTGCAGGGCCGGGACCGCTTCGAAGCGCAGCTCCGCGGGCGGATGGAGCTGCACCGGACGTCCGCCGTCCTGCACGACGATCTCGTAGAGGTCGAGGCCCGCGCGCTCGGTCGCCTGCACGTCGAAGGCCCACTCGCCATTGCCGATCCTGGTCACCGCGCTGGGCTGGCCGATACCGGCCGAGCCGGCGGCGTGCCGCACGGTGAAGCTCGCCGCGGCGTTCGTCACCGGCGTCCCTTGCCAGTCGTTCAAGCGCAGGCGCACGCGCGTGCGCGAGAAGCGATCGGCGGGCAGCACCGCTCGCTCCGCGAAAGCCACCGAGCGCACCTGGTCCGTGCGGCCGATCAAGCTCTGGCGCCAGGTGTCGTAGAGCCCTTGCAAGCGCACGACGGCATCGGGGTCGGTCGGCAGGCCCCAGTTCGCCTCCAGCTTCGCGAAGTACTGCCCCATCGCGCAGCCGAGCGCGCCGCAGGGCCGGACCTGATCGCCGATGCGCGCGATGATGATGTGCGCGACGTAGGAGGAATGCGTGAAGCTCGGCGGCGGCGCGCCGCAGCCCGTCGGCACGGTGGTCGGACACGAGCAGCGTCCGTCGCCACCCATCGCGCGCGCGGCCTGCATCGCCGCCATGAGCTTGGCCGCGAGATCGCCCGGCGTCGCGCGCAGCGCTTGCTCGGCCGCGACGAGCACCGGCATGCCGGTGATCACGTTGCCCTGGATCGCGTAGATCAGATCGCCATCGACGCCGGTCAGGCCATCGGCGAAGGCGCCGGCCTGCGTTCCCGTGAACGTCACCGCGCGCCCCTGCAGATCGACGATGCCGTACTGACGCGTCTGGTGACCCGGGTCGCTCTGCGAGAGGTTCTGGAGGATGACCAGGGGATCGAGGCCGCCCTCCAAGCCGGCGTAGATGGCGCGCCGGTTCCGCTGCGTGTCGTCGAGGTAGGACTGCGCCGCGGCGGCGCCGCGGCCGACGCGGATCACGGGGACGGCGGTCGCGAGGTTGATCCCCTCGACGCAGGTCGCGCAGGCGATGGCGACCTCGCCGGTGGCGCGATTCACCACCACGATCGACCAGGTCGAGAGCGCCGGGGCGGCGAGAAATGCGGTCAGCGCCGCGACGAGCAAGGGACGGCGGAACATGGGCACGGTGCTCCCTGGGGCGAGGAAAACCGAGTCGAACTCTACCGCAGCTGCTCGCTCCCGAGCAGCGCGGCGGAGGCGGCGCGCGAGGAGAGAGGTTGAAGCGCGCGGCCGAGGCTCTAAGTTCTCCTGCGCTTCCACGGCGCCGGAGACCGATGGACCCCACCCAGCAAGAGCGACTGCGCGTCAACTTCTCGTGGCTGATCCGCCTGCGCTGGGCCGCGGCGGGCGGCCAGCTCGCGACGATCGCGGCCGCGCGCAGCGTCTTCGAGGTCGAGTTCCCGCTGGCGCCGATGCTCGCGCTGGTCGCGGTGACGGTGCTCACCAACGCGATCCTCGAGCTCGGCTTCCGCGGCCGCGGCGGTGTCACCTGGCTCGAGAGCGGCGAGCTGCTGGCCGGCTCGATCATGGTGTTCGACCTGCTGCTGCTCTCGGCGATGCTCTACACGGCGGGCGGCATCGCGAATCCCTTCGCGATCTTCCTGCTGGTGAACCTGGCGCTCGCCGCGGTGATCCTGCGCGCGCCCTGGTCCTGGGGGCTCACCGCGCTGGCCGCGCCCTGCTGCGCGGCTCTAGCTCTCTGGCACCAGCCACTCGAGGCGCTCGGCGACGCGCAGGCGCTCGATCCCAGCGTGCTGCTGATCGGCGCCGGGCGCGAGCCCGGCGATCTGCGGCTCACGGGGCAGCTCGTCGCGCTGATCGCCGCCGGCGGCATCGTCGTCTACTTCATCACGCGCCTCTCGCTGGAGCTCCGCTCGCGAGAAGAGGACCTCGCGCGCGAGCGGGCGGGCCACGAGCGCGACCAACGCCTCGCCGCGCTCGCGACGCTCGCGGCGGGCGCCGCGCACGAGCTCTCCTCGCCCCTCGGCACCATCGCCGTCGCCGCCCGCGAGCTCGAGCGCGCGCTCGAGCGAGACGGCGCGGCGCCCTCTGCCGTCGAGGACGCGCGCTTGATCCGCACCGAGGTCGGGCGCTGCCGCGCGATCCTGGAGTGCATGGCCGCGGACGCCGGCGCCAGCATCGGCGACCTCGTCTCGTCGGTGGAACCCGAGGCGCTGATCGAGGAGACTCTGGAGGGCTTCGGCCATGTCGAGCGCGTGAGCTTCCACGTCGAAGAGGCCGCGCGCGCCGCGGTCGTGCGCCTGCCGCTGCGCGCGGTGGCGCAGACCCTGCGCGCGCTGATCAACAATGCCGTGGATGCCTCCGACCCGGACGGTCGCGTCGAAGTGCGCATCGGCCGGCGCCGCTCGACGCTCGCGATCGAGGTGATCGACCGCGGCACCGGCATGAGCGAGGAGACGCTGCAGCGCGCCTGCGAGCCGTTCTTCACCACCAAGGAACCCGGGCGCGGCACGGGGCTCGGCCTCTACCTGGGCCGCACCGTGATCGAGCGATTGGAAGGCACTCTCACCCTGCAGTCGGCACTGGGCCAAGGCACGCGTGCCACGGTCGAGCTGCCGCTCGCCAAGGACGGATCCAGCCCATGAACGAACCGAGCTCCCCTTCGACGCGCGGCCTCGACGTGCTGATCGCCGACGACGACGCGACGCTGCGCGAGCGCCTCGCGCGCGCGCTCCGCGAGCGCGGCTTCGACGTGCGCACCGCCGCCAACTACAAAGACGCGATGGCCGCGTCGCGCGAGAAGGCGCCGCACTTCGCTCTCGTCGACCTGCGCATGCCGGGGCCGAACGGCCTCGATCTCATCCGCGACCTGAAGGCGCTCGCGCCGGACTCCCGCGTGATCCTGCTCACCGGCTACGGCAGCATCGCCACCGCCGTCGACGCGATCCGCCTCGGCGCGCACAACGTGCTCAGCAAGCCCGCCGACGCCGACGAGGTCGTCGCCGCCCTGCTCGACGAGGACGGCCGCGTCGCCCTCCCCGATGGAGAAGGCATCCCCGCCCCGACGCTCGCGCGCGCCGAGTGGGAGCACATCCACCGCGTGCTCGCCGACTGCAGCGGCAACATCTCCGAGGCCTCTCGCCGCCTCGGCATCCACCGCCGCTCCCTCCAGCGCAAGCTGAAGAAGATCGCCCCCGACTAGCTCTCCGCTCCTCGCGCAGAAACCGAACGTACGGTGCCAGAGCAAATTCCTCCGGTTACTAACCGGAGGAATTTGCTCTGGCACCGTACGTTCGGTTTCAGAGGTGTGGGGCGAGCCAGTGCGTGCAGTCGCGCCCGATGAGCTCGGAGAAGCGCAGGTTGTCCTCGCGGTACTGCGCCGCGACCCAGGCCTTCTCCTCCGCCGGCATCGCCTCGTAGCGCCCTTCGTTCACGCGCTTCTCGAACTCGGGCACGAAGCTCTCGTCGACGCCGACCAGGCGATACACCTGCTTCGCGAGCTCGAGCGGCGTGCGCTTCAGGTCGTCGTGGAGATACACCCCCATCCCGGGGAACGCCTCGAGCCACGGCCGCAGGATCTGCCCGTAGAAGCCCTGCGTGCGGATCCAGCGCCCGTCGTCCTCGAACATGCGCCGGAAGCTCCGCACCTGCCGTGCCTTCCCGATCCGCTCCTTGCGGTTCCGCCAGAACCAGTAGTGCGACCATGCGCGGTCGATGGGGTTGCGGAAGATCGCGAAGAGCCGGACCTGCGGGTAGCTCTCGCGGATCTCTGCCAGCGCGGAGGGCTTCTTGCGCCAGAAGAGCAGGAGCTCGCGCGGCGACCAGTTGGGATAGAACTGCTTCCGCGCCGCGTCGGGCCGCGGTGAGTAGAGGTAGTTCGGCGTGATCTCGCCGGCCTTCTTCAAACCGCGGTCCTCGAACCAGCGGTGATACCAGCGGTAGCCCTTGTGGAAGTGGCGAACGAAGAAGTTCACCTCCTTCCGCCGCAGCATCACCTGCGGGTGCTGCGAGAGCACGTAGCCGATCCAGCTCGTGCCGCATTTCTGCGCGCCGACTCCGATGAAGTCCGGTCCACCGCTGCGGACGGGCATCGCGTTCCTCGAACGACCAGGGCGAGTGCGCCGCCCGGCGAAGGACCGGCTGCGCGCGCGGTGTTATCCTCCGCCCACTCGCTCGCGACAAGTCTCCCTTGCCCCACTCCGCGATGAAAGCGCTCCGCGTTCACCACCTCCTCCTCGTCCTCCTCGCGCTATCCGCCTGCCGCTCCACCGACGACCGGGCGCAGCCGCAGCCCGCGACCGCCCTCCCCGAGCGCGGCGTGAGCGTGAAGCCCGGCATCAACCAGGACTTCCTCGCCGAGGACCTGAAGGTCCAGCAGTTCATCGACCGCTTCGAGGGCGAGAGCCGCGAGATCGCGAAGAACCATCAGGCGATCCAGGCCGCCGTCGGCATCCAGCCCGGCCAGCACGTGGCCGACATCGGCGCCGGCACCGGCCTCTTCCTGGCGAGCTTCTCGAACGCCGTCGGCCCGCAGGGGAAGCTCTACGCCGTCGATATCTCGCCGAAGTTCGTGGACCACCTCCGCGAGCGCGCGAAGAACGAGGGCCTAGCGCAGGTGGAGACCGTGCTCTGCAGCGACGACGACTGCAAGCTCGCTCCCGCCTCGGTCGACCTCGCGTTCATCTGCGACACCTACCATCACTTCGAGTACCCGGCGCGCACGATGGCCACGATCGCGCGGGCCCTGCGGCCCGGCGGCACCCTCTGCGTCGTCGACTTCCACCGCATCCCCGGCGTCTCTCGCGAGTGGCTTCTCGGCCACGTGCGCGCCGGCCAAGAGGTCTTCCGCGCCGAGATCGAGGCCGCCGGCTTCGAGCTCGTCGAGGAGGTGACGGGGCTCGGGTTGCAGGAGAACTACTTCCTGCGCTTCCGGCGCAAGGCGAGCTGAGTGACCTGGCTTGGCGCGACCACAACGTGGTGCGCCAAGCCCTCGCTCGCGACGCGGATCAGCTGCCCATCAGCGCCGTCCCGAGATTCGAGACGATCAAGTTCAACAAGTTGGTCCCCGGCGCGAGCACGAGGCCCTGGTTGTAGAAGCGGACCCCGTTGAAGGCGGCGAAGTTCGGGATCGTTCCCGAGAGAGAGGCCCTGCCCTGCGCGTCGAGTCCGAGTGTGAAGACTTCCTGCCAGGCGCAGTTCACGAAGCAGTTCGGCGCGCCGAAGGCGGCGAGGTCTACCGGCGTCGGCAGCCCGTACCAGTTCGTGTTGTCGGTGGAGAAGATGAAGAAGCCCAGCGAAAGCGGCTGTCCTCCTCCGAGCGTCAGCGTGATGGGCTGGCCCAGGCGCGGCGGATTGCTCGCGCTGAGGTAAGGCGTGGTCGGGAAGTCGCTCGCGCAGATCACGCGATAGATCGGCCGGAAGACCGAGCCCGACGCGGCCCAAGCGGTCCCGGTGCGACGCCAGTAGTTCGCCGCCGGCCCGTTGACGCCGGTCGTATCGTGCATCGGCGGCGCGATGCGGCTGTAGGCATCGACCCCGAGCCAGCACACCTCGCCAGGCAGCAGCACGACCGGCGGCACGATCGTCGTCGCGTATTAGTTCGGCGTGGGGCCGACGGTGATCGTCCCCTGCGCGACGCTGGTCGCGGCAGGCGCGGTCAGCGTGATCGCGCTGGGGCCCGAGTTATCGCGGTAGATGGCGGTGTTCCCGACCTCCGTCGTCGAGCCGCTGTTCGAGCGCGTCCACACCTGGAAGCACACGATCTGGATCGCGATCGAGGTCGTGTTCACGACCGGGTAGGCGTACTCGTTCGGCAGCGAGGTCACCTGCAACACGGGGTTCGCGTCGTTCAGCGTGACACAGGCCGAGAGCGGGCTGCCGTTGCAGCCGGGATCGCCGAGCGAGTAGCTCGCAGTGACCTGGGCGGAGACCGCGCCGGAGAGAGCGATGGCGGCGGCGAGGGGAGAGCGGAGCCAGGGGCAGTCGGTACACGAAAGCACCTCGGGCGGGAGGGTCGGGGGGGGAGGGCAGAGAAGGCAAGAGATCCGGAACCTCGACGAGGAACGAGGAGCCGGTCCCATTCCACGCTAGGCGGGGCCCGTCGAGAGGACAAGGTGCCTCGACCTTTCACCGAGTCGGGCTCTGCCACCGGGCGGAGCCATGCTCCAACTGCCCAGCATCGCCCAGCATGTAAGACGCTCTTCATGCAATCCAACCGCCTCCTCGCCCTCCTCCTCCTACGCCGAGCGCGGGCGGAATAGCGGCTTCCGCTTGCACGGGGGCTATCGCACGAAGCTCACCGGCCTCGATCGCCCCGAGGCGGAGAGCCTCTTCCTCGCCCACGCTCCGTTCGCGGCGGAGCAGCTCGGGCTCGACGCGGCGGTCGAGACGATGCGGCGGAAGCTCTTGGCCTCGCCGCCCGACGCGACGGCGAAGGAAGCGCCGCGTGGCGCCGCTGGGCCTCGTGAGGAAAGCGGGCCTCTGGTACCTCGACGCCGCGGTGGATGGCGAGCCGCGCACTCATCGCGTTGGCTCGATCGAGCGCCTGAGCATCGAGAACGAACGTGCGCCCGTGCCGCGCGGCTTCGATCTACGCCACGACCGATCAAATAGGGGTCTGACCCCTATTTGATCGGCGCGGGCTCTTCGACGTCCTCGGCGAGGTTCGGGGCGAGCCAGCGGCGCGCTTCGTCCAGCGTCCAGCCCTTGCGGCGCGCATAGTCCTCGAGCTGGTCGGTGTGGATCTTGCCGACGCCGAAGTACTCGGCGAGCGGGTGAGCGAAGTAGAAGCCGGAGACGGCGGCGGCGGGAAGCATCGCGTAGCTCTCGGTGAGCGTGATGCCGGCGCGCTCCGTCGCGTCGAGGAGGCGGAAGAGGGTGCCCTTCTCGGTGTGGTCGGGGCAGGCGGGATAGCCGGGAGCGGGGCGAATGCCCGTGTACTCCTCGCGGATCAGCTCGCGATTGCTGAAGTGCTCTTCGGGAGCGTAGCCCCAGTGCTCGCGGCGCACGCGCTCGTGCAGCCACTCCGCCGAGGCCTCGGCGAGGCGATCGGCGAGCGCCTTCGCGAGGATCGAGCGGTAGTCGTCGTGCTGCTGCTCGTACTCGCGCACGATCGCATCGAGGCCCACTCCCGCGGTGCACGCGAAGCCGCCGAACCAGTCGAGCACGCCGCTCTCCTCGGGCACGAGGAAGTCGGCGAGTGCGAGATTCGCGCGGCCGACGGGCTTCCGCGTCTGCTGGCGCAGCGTGTGGAACACCGCGAGCTCGCTGCTCTTCGCCTCGTCCTTCCACACGACGATGCCGTCGGCGCCGCGGCGATTGGCCGGGAAGAGGCCGAGCACGGCTTGCGCCTTGAGCCGCCCGCCGGAGATCAAGTGCTCGAGCTCCTTCTTCGCGTCGGCGAAGAGGCGCTTCGCCTCCGCGCCCACGACGGCGTCCTCGAAGATCGCGGGATAAGCACCCGCGAGCTCCCAGGTCTGGAAGAACGGCGTCCAGTCGATGCGCTCGACGAGCTCGCGCAGCGGGAGCTCGCTCAGCACGCGGAGTCCGAGCTGCTTCGGCCGCGGCGAAGGCTGCTCAACTCCTTGCAGCGAGTTCGCGCGCGCGTCGGCGATCGGCAGGCGCACGACGCCGCTGCGCTTCCCTCGATGCGCGACGCGCAGCGCCTCGTATTCCTCGCGAACGGTCTGCGCATAGCTCGTCGCGGTCTGCGGGGAGAGCAGGTTCTGCGCGACGCCGACGGCGCGCGAGGCATCCATCACGTGCACCACGGCGCCGCTGCGGCCTGGTGCCACTTTCACCGCGGTGTGGATGCGCGAGGTCGTGGCCCCTCCGATCAGGAGCGGGATCTCCATGCCCTCGCGCTCCATCTCGCGGGCGACGAAGCACATCTCGTCGAGCGAAGGGGTGATCAGGCCGGAGAGACCGATGATGTCGACGTTCTCGGCGCGCGCCGTCTCCAAGATCTTCGAGCACGGGACCATGACGCCGAGGTCGAGCACCTCGTAGCCGTTGCACTGCAGAACGACACCCACGATGTTCTTGCCGATGTCGTGGACGTCGCCCTTCACGGTGGCCATCAGCACCTTGCCGGCGGCGCTGCCGCGCACCCCTTGCGCCTTGTCGGCCTCCAAGAAGGGCACGAGGTAGGCCACGGCCTTCTTCATCACGCGCGCGCTCTTCACGACCTGCGGGAGGAACATCTTCCCCGCGCCGAAGAGGTCGCCGACGCGGTTCATGCCGCGCATGAGCGGGCCTTCGATCACGTCGAGCGGGCGCGCGAGGAAGCGCCGCGCCTCCTCGGTGTCCGCCTCGACGAACTCGTCGATGCCGTGAACGAGCGCGTGCTCGAGTCGCGCCTCGACCGCGAGCTCGCGCCAGCTCATGTCGACCTTGCGCTCCTTCGACTGGCCCTTCACCTGGTTCGCGATCTCGAGCAAGCGCTCGGTCGCGTCGACGCGCCGCGCGAGGACCACGTCCTCCACGCGCTCGCGGAGCTCGGCGGGAATGTCCTCGTAGAGCGCGATCTGGCCAGCGTTCACGATCCCCATGTCCATCCCCGCGCGCACCGCGTGGTAGAGGAACACCGCGTGGATCGCCTCGCGCACCGGGTCGTTGCCGCGGAAGGAGAAGGAGACGTTGGAGACGCCGCCCGAGACGAGCGCATGCGGCAGACGCCGCTTGATCTCGCGTACCGCCGCGATGAACGCGACCGCGTAGGCGTCGTGCTCGGCGATCCCCGTCGCGATCGCGAAGATGTTGGGATCGAAGATGATGTCCTCGGGCGGGAAGCCGATGTCGCGCGTCAGCAGGTCGTAGCTCCGCCGGCAGATCTCGACCTTCCGCTCCAGCGTGTCGGCCTGGCCCTTCTCGTCGAAGGCCATCACGACCACCGCTGCACCGTAGCGCCGGATCGCGCGCGCCTGGCGCAGGAACTCCGCCTCGCCTTCCTTCAGCGAGATCGAGTTCACGACGCCCTTCCCCTGCAAGCAGCGGAGCCCGGTCTCCAGCACCGTCCACTTGCTGGAGTCGACCATCACCGGGACCTTGGCGATGTCCGGCTCCGCCGCGAGCAAGCAGAGGAACTGCTTCATCGCGGCCTCGGAGTCGAGCATGCCCTCGTCCATGTTCACGTCGAGGATCTGCGCACCGCTCTCGACCTGCTGGCGCGCGACGTCGAGCGCCGCCTCGTAGTCGCCGGAGAGCACGAGCTTCGCGAAGCGCTTGCTGCCGGTGACGTTGGTGCGCTCGCCCACGTTCACGAAGTTGCTCTCGGGGCGGATCGTCATCGGCTCCAGGCCCGAGAGGCGGCAGTGCTTCTCGACCTCGGGGATCACGCGCGGCGGGAGCTCGCGCACGGCCTCGCCGATCGCGCGGATGTGCTCCGGCGTGGTGCCGCAGCAGCCCCCCACCAGATTCAAGAACCCCGCCTCGCCGAACTCGCGCAGCGTCGCCGCCATCTGCTCCGGCGTCTCGTCGTACTCGGCGAACTCGTTCGGCAGACCGGCGTTCGGGTGCGTGCTGAGGTAGGTGTCCGCGATGCGCGAGAGCTCCTGCACGTAGGGTCGCAGGTCCTTCGCGCCGAGCGCGCAGTTGAGCCCGATCGCGATCGGCTGCGCGTGGCGCACCGAGGTCCAGAAGGCCTCCGTGGTCTGGCCCGAGAGCGTGCGTCCCGACGCATCGGTGATCGTGCCCGAGATCATGATCGGCAGCCGGCGCTTCAGGTGCTCGAACTCCTCGAGCGCGGCGTAGATCGCGGCCTTCGCGTTCAGCGTGTCGAAGATCGTCTCGATCAGGATCACGTGCGAGCCGCCTTCGACCAGCGCGCGTGTCGCCTCGCGGTACGAGGCGACGAGCTCGTCGAAGCTGACGTTGCGGTAGCCGGGGTTGTTGACGTCGGGCGAGATCGACGCCGTGCGGTTCGTGGGCCCGAGCACGCCGGCGACGAAGCGCGGGCGATCGGGGTTGCGATCGCTCCACTCGTCGGCGAGCTCGCGCGCCAAGCGCGCGCCGTGGAAGTTGAGATCGTAGACCGCGCTCTCCAAGCCGTAGTCGGCCTGCGCGATGGTCGTCGAGTTGAAGGTGTTCGTCTCGAGCAGGTCTGCTCCGGCGCGGAGATAGCCCTCGTGGATCGAGCGCACGATCTTCGGCTGGGTGAGCACCAGCAGGTCGTTGTTGCCCTTCAAGTCGCGCCCGTGGGAGCGAAAGCGCTCGCCGCGGTAGCCGGCTTCGTCCAGCTTGTACTGCTGGATCATCGTCCCCATCGCGCCGTCGAGGATCAGGATGCGCTCGCGCAGGGCCTGCAGGAACGCGTGGGAGACCGGGTCGTAAACGCTCATCGACGGCCCTCCAGGGGGGCTTCGAGCTTGGTCGCGTGGGCGGTGATCGATTCGAAGTGCGGCGGTCGCGCTTCGCGCGAGGTGATGGCGCAGTGCTCGACGGCGAGCCCGCGGCGCTCGAGCGCAGAGCGGAGCTTCGGCGGCGTCGTGCCGTGCGAGAGATGGCCGTAGCGCTCGACCGGAGCGTGGTGCTCGTGCTGACGCAGCGTCGCGACGACGAGCGTCCCGCCCGGTCGCAGCAAGCGGCAGACCTCATCGAGCACGAGCTCGGGTCGAGCGGTGAAGACCAGCGCGTTCAGGAGCGCGACTTGGTCGAAGCTCTCGTCGGCGAGCGGCAGGCGATGCATGTCGCCCTGCACGAAGCGCACCTTGCCGCGCTGATGCAGTCGCCGCGCCCCCGCGTGCACGACGCGCGGCGAGAGGTCGACGCAGGTGATGCTGCGCGCGCGCGCGGCGAGCACCTCGGCGAGCAGACCGTCCCCGGACGCGACGTCGAGCACGTCGCCCAAGCGCGCGAAGCCGAGCGTCGCTCTCGCGAGCGCCTCCCAGGTGCGTCCCGGCGAGTAGTGCCGGTCCATCTGCCCCGCGACGCTGTCGGCCCAGGAGGCGCCTCCGGCGCGCGCGCGCAGGACCTGCGCCACGCGGAGGCGGTCCTCCTCCAGCACGGCGTCGTCGATCGAGGTGCGCGCGAGCTCCCAGGCGCGGCGCGCGCTCTCGGGCATCGCCGCGTCGTTCAGCACCCAGTAGCTGGAGGCGCCGTCGCGGCGGTCGACGGCGAGCCCGGCCTCGCGCAGGCGGGCCAAGTGCGTCGAGACGCGCGACTGCGTGAGCCCTGTGATCGCCGTGAGCTCCGCCACCGTGAACGCCTGCTCGGCCAGCAGCGCCAAGATGCGCAGGCGCGCTGGCTCGCCGAAGGTGCGGCAGAGATCGGAGTAGGCGTCGAGGTCGGGCATCGCGAGCGGACGGAGCGAGAGGCGGACCCATCCGCCTATGCGGATGGAAGGATATGACGTCTTCCGCGAGGGTCAAGCCAGCGGGAAAAATGAGCCCCGGCCGCGCCGGTCGTTCCCTCGTGCCGTGCTGCGGGGCAAGATCCGCATCCCCGCTCGCTCCCATCGGCCTGTCCGATCCGAGACCCGCCCTTGCGACCTCCCCGCCTTCGCGCCCTGGCCACCGCCGCGAGCCTCCTCGTCGCCCTCCTTCTCGGCGTCGCCTGCGACGCGGAGCGGAGCGCGCACGGCAACGCGCGCCCCGCGACCCTCCGGTTCTCCGCGATCCCCGACCAGAGCTCGACCGAGCTGCGCGAGAAGTTCGACCGCGTGGCCGCCTACCTCGAGCGCCGCCTCGGAGTTCCGGTGAGCTATCAGCCTGCGGCCGACTATGCGGCGAGCGTCGAGATGTTCCGCCACGGCGACGTGCTGCTCGCCTGGTTCGGCGGGCTCACCCACCTGCAAGCCGTGGACGCGGTGCCTGGCGCGCGCGCGATCGCGCAAGGAGAAGAAGATCGCGCCTTCACCACGACCTTCGTGGCGCATCGCGATACCGGCCTCGCGAAGAGCGCGGAGTTCCCGCGAGAGATCGCCGACTTCCCCTTCGCCTTCGGCGCGGAGAGCTCGACCTCGGGGCGCTTGATGCCCGAGCACTACCTGCGCCGCGAGACGGGGCTCGATGCGCAGCGCTTCTTCCAGCACGCGCTCGTCTTCAGCGGCAGCCACGACAAGACGCTCGCCCTCGTCGCCGCCGGCAACCTCAAGTGCGGCGCCGTGAGCAGCGCGGTCTACGAGGCGAGCGTGAGCGCGGGGAAGATCGACCCGGAGCTCGTGCGCGCGATCTGGGTGACGCCGCCCTTCCCCGACTACAACTTCACCGCGCACCCGGAGCTCGAGACGCGCTTCGGCGCGGGCTTCACCGCGAAGCTCACCGCGGCGCTGCTCGAGATGGACGAGCCCGCGCTGCTCGCGGCGTTCCCGCGGCGACGCCTCGTCGCGGCGCAGAACTCCGACTTCGAGCCGCTGCGCTCGATCGCGCGCGATCTCGGCTTGCTGCGATGAGCGAGCGAGCCGCGCACTTCGAGCTCCGCGACTTGGCCGTGCGCTTCCGCGCGCGCGAGGTGCTGCGCGTGCCGGAGCTCGCGCTCGAGCGCGGCGCGGTCCTGGCGATCGTCGGCCCCAGCGGCGCCGGCAAGACGACCTTGCTGCGGACCCTCGGGCTCGCGCTGCGGCCGAGCGCGGGAACGCTGCGCGTGCATGGCGTCGCGGCCACCGAGCTGCGCGGTCGCTCGCTGCGAGCGCAGCGCGCCGCGTTCGGGAGCGTCCCGCAGGACCTCGCTCTCGTGCCCGGAACGAGCGTCCTGCACAACGTGCTCTGCGGGCGCCTCGCGCGCGGCGGAGCGCTGCACGCGCTGCGGCTGCTGCTCTTTCCGCCGCGCGCGGAGCTGCTGCGCGCGCACGCGCTCCTCGAGCGACTCGGCATCGCGGAGCTGCTCTATCGCCCGATCGAGCAGCTCTCCGGGGGCGAGCGCCAGCGCGTCGCCATCGCGCGTGCGCTCGCGCAGGAGCCGGAGGCGCTGCTCGTCGACGAGCCGATCGCGAACGTCGATCCCGCTCGCGGCCGCGCCGTGCTCGAGCTGCTGCTCGAGCTCGCGCGCGAGCGCGGGCTCACGCTGATCGCGAGCCTCCACCACGTCGAGCTCGCGCGCGAGCTCTTCCCCCGCTTGATCGGGCTGCGCGCCGGACGCATCGCCTTCGATCGCGCGAGCGAGCGCGTCGATGCCGCGCTCCTGGACGAGCTCTACCGCCTGGAGCACGCCGCCGGCCATGCGTGACGCTCCGATCTCGGCGCGCGGTCGCGCGCCTGCCCCCGCGAAGATCCTCGGCGTGGCCCTGATCGCGACGGCGCTCCTCGCCGCGGCACACCTCGGGCTCTTCCGCACGAGCGCCGCGCTGCTTCAGGCGGAGCACGGGCTCCTCGGGCGCTTCCTCGCCGCGGCGCTCTGTCCCGCGCTCGACTACGAAAGCGCCGTGCCCGCGGGAACACCACCGCTCTGGCAGAAGGTTCTGGAAGGTCTGCGCTCGACGGCGAGCTTCGCGCTCGCGGGGCTCTCGCTCGCGCTCTGCTTCGGCGCGCCGCTCGGCATCCTCTGCGCGCGCAGCACCTGGCGCGCGGAGAAGCATGACCCGCGCGCGCTCGCGGCGCGCGCACTCTGGCTCGGCGCACGCAGCCTCGCCGCCGCGCTGCGCTCGGTGCACGAGCTGCTCTGGGCGGCGCTCTTCCTCGCCGCGCTCGGCGCGAGCCCGCTGGCCGCCGCGTGCGCGCTCGCGTTGCCGTACGCGGGAACGCTCGCGAAAGTCTTCTCCGAGCTCCTCGACGAAGCGGACGAGCGCGCCGTGCGCGCGCTCGAAGAGACGGGTGCCTCGCGCGTGCAAGCGTTCCTGGCGGCCCGCCTCCCCACGGCGCTGCCGGATCTCACGGCGTACGCGTTCTACCGCTTCGAGTGCGCCCTGCGCTCGGCCGCGGTGCTCGGCTTCTTCGGCTATCCGACGCTCGGCCTCCTGATCGCGCAGGCCTTCGAGAACCAGCATCTGCGGGAGCTCTGGACCTATCTCTACGCGCTGCTGCTGCTCGTGCTGCTCGCCGAGCGTTGGAGCAGCGCGCTGAGGAGGAGGCTCGTCGCATGAGCGAGCTCGCGCGCTGGGAACGCATCGCCGCGCTGCGCAAGCAGCGGCCGCGCGCAGGCCTCCTGCACGGGAGCGCACTCGCGCTCGCGCTGCTCGCCGTGCTCGCGTGGACCACGGGCGACTTCGCCTCGAGCGCCCCCACCGCGGGCGGCCGCCTGGCAGAGCTCGCGCGCTTCGCTCACGAGCTCGTGCCGCACGCCTTGCGCGACCGTCCGCTCGAGCTCGGGGAGCTCGGCGCGTGGATCGCCGAGCGCTGGAGCACGAGCGGCGCCGCCGCCACCGCCACCACGCTGGCGCTCGCCATCGCCGCCACCGCGCTCGCCGCACTCCTCGCGCTCCCGGCGAGCTTCCTCGCCGCGCGGACTCTCGCGTGCGCGGAGCCCTACGTCGACGATCCGCGGCCCGCGAGCCGCGTGCGACGCGCGACCTGGGGCCTCGCGCAGAGGCTCGTGCGCGCGCTGCTGCTCCTGCTCCGCGCGACGCCCGAGTACGTGCTCGCGTTCCTCGCCGTCGCGCTGCTCGGACCGCTCGCTTGGGCGCTCGTGCTCGGCCTCGCGCTGCACAACGCGGGGATCCTCGGTCGCCTCGGCGCGGAGCTCGCGGAGGACCTGCCGCCGCGCCCCGCCGCGGCGCTGCGCGCGAGCGGTGCCACGCGCACGCAGATCGCGCTGCTGCTGCTCCTTCCCGTGGCCGCGTCGCGCTTCGTGCTGCTGCTCTTCTACCGCGGCGAGACCTGCCTCCGCGAAGCCACCGTGCTCGGCATGGTGGCCTTGCCCTCGCTGGGCTACGGCCTCGCGCAGGCGCGTGCCCGGCTCTTCTACGACGAGATGCTCTTCTTCATCGCCTGCAGCGCGCTGCTCGTGCTGGCCGGCGATCTCTTCTCCACTTGGATCCGCGCGCGCCTCTCCGTCGCGCGCCGAGGGAACTGCACATGAGCTCGATCGACCAGCAGCTCGCGCCGCGCGAGCTAGAGGCTTTCGTCTGCGTCGCCGAGGAGCGCTCGTTCACCGGCGCGGCCCGCCGCCTCGACACGAGCCAGTCGCTGATCAGCTCGCGCGTGATGCTGCTCGAGGAGATCCTGGGCACGAGGCTCTTCGACCGCGGCGCTCGCGCCTCGCGCTTGACGCCGGCGGGCGAGCTGCTGCTCCCTCGCGCGCGCCGCCTGCTGCGGCTCGAGGAGGAGACGAGGAAGGCGCTGCGCGACTTCCTCGCTCGCCCGCACGGCGTGCTGCGCGTCGCGGCCTCGTCGATCCCGGGGACCTATCTCCTGCCGAAGCAGCTCTCGGAGCTGCGGCGCGAGCTGCCCGGCGTCCGCATCGATCTGCACCTGCTCGATTCGGAGGAGGCGCTCGCCGCGCTGCGCGCCGAAGAGGTCGAGCTCGCCGTCATCGGAGCGGCGGTCGCGGCTCCGGATGTCGTCGCCTATCCGATCGGCCAGGACGAGATCCTCTGGGTCTGCTCGCCCGCGCTCGCGAAGGAGCGCGAACCGAAGAAGCTGCCGATCATCCTGCGCGAGCCCGGCTCCGGCACGCGCAGCGCGGCGGTCGAGATGCTGCGCGAGAAGGGCATCGACCCCGAAGCTCTCGACTGCGTGCTCGAGATCCGCGGCAACGAGGCGCTGTGCCAGGCCGCGCGCGCGAGCCTCGGCACCACCTTCGTCTCGCGCCTCGCCGCCGCCGCCGATCTCGATCGCGGCTATCTGGTCGAGATCCCCGGCGTCTCGAAGAAGCGCTCCTTCTACCTCGTGCACCGCAGCGGCATCACGCTCTCGCCGGCGGCGCAGGCGCTGCTCCGGCTCTGCGTGCCGAAGGGCACGGCACCCCTGCGCACGCGCCACCGCCCGAGCTGATCCGGCCGCTGGCGGCGCCGTGCCGATCTACGAAAGCGCAAAAATAGAGCCCCGCCTCTCCCCCCACCTTGATCGGGCAGCGGCCCGTGCCAGACTGGAGCACGAGCTGCCGTCCCCCCGGGCGCTCGCCGGCCCCACCACGTCCCCGCTGCGCCGCGCTCGTGCGACCTCGCCGCCCATGTCGATCCGCCGCTCCTCCGTCGTCGCTCTCGCTCTGGCCCTGGCCGCCCTGCCCGCGTCGCTCGGTGCGCAGGCGCTCGCCGGCCGGCGCATCGTGGTCTCTCCTGGCCACGGCTACTACTGGCATTCTTCGCTCGGCTGGACGACGCAGCGCGGCGTGATCGATGGCCTGATCGAGGACGTGCACACGAACGAGATCATGTTCGACCACGTGCTGCCCTATCTCGAGGGCGCCGGCGCGAACGTGATCTCCTGCCGAGCGCGCACGCGCACGCTCGAAGAGCGCCTCGTCGACAACGACCAAGGAGCTCCGGCGTACACCGAAACGGGCGCGTGGTTCACCTCGGCGTCGAGCGGCTGGAACGGCGGGAGCTATCGCTACGCGAACACCAGCCCGAGCACGACCGCGACGGCGAGCTTCCGCGCGACGATGACGCGCTCCGATCGCTACCCCGTCTACGTGCACTTCCGCTCGGGCGCCAATCGCTCGACGAGCGCGCGCCTCGAGATCGACCATGCGGGTGGAAGCGCCGTGCGCTTAGTGGACCAGACGCGCGACGGCTCGCGCTGGGTCTTCGTCGGCGAGTTCGATTTCCGCGCGGGCTTCCCCGCGGTCGTGCGCTTCACCAACCAGAGCTCGAGCGGCAGCGTCGTGATCGCCGACGCGGTGAAGATCGGCGACGGCGTGGGCTCGATCGTGCGCGGCGCGCTCCCCTCTGGTCGCGCGCGATGGCTCGAGTCCTCGCGCTATCACGCGCAGTACTTCGGCGCGCCGAGCACGGTCTGGGACTCGGTCTCCGGCGGCCAGGACAACGACGACGATGTGACCTGCCGCCCGCGCTACGCGGAGTGGTGGGGTGCGGATCTCTACTTCTCGCTGCACACGAACGCCGGCGGCGGCAGCGGCACGAGCTCCTACATCCACGACACGGCGCCCACCGCGGGCTCGGTGAGCTTTCAGAACGCGCTGCAGGCGCGCGTCGTGCAGGACCTCCGCCAGCTCTGGGATCCCGCGTGGATCGATCGCGGGCGACTCAGCGCGAACTTCGGCGAGCTGCGCTTGCTGAGCACGATGCCAGGCTGCTTGCTCGAGCTCGCGTTCCACGACGATCTCGGCGGCGACATCGAGGCGATCCATCATCCGGAGTTCCGCCGCATCGCGGGGCGAGCGATCTACCGCGCGATCCACACCTATCTCGCGCCGGGGACGCCGTGGGTGCTCGATCCGCCGACGGCGCTCGCGTGTCGCAATGACGGCGCGGGTGGATTGCGCGTGCTGTGGAGCCCCGTCTCGGGCGCTTTGGGCTATCGCGTGCGCGTCTCCACCGACGGCTTCGCGTGGAGCGAGCCGCTCGCGGTCTCCGGCACGAGCTTCGACCTTCCGGCGCTGGGTCACGGCAGCGTGCGCTACGCGCGCGTCGCCGCCGTGAACGCCGGCGGCTTTGGCCCCGAGTCGACTCCCGTCGGCGGCTGCGTGGCCGCGAGCGGGATCGCGCCGCTGCTGCTCGTCGACGGCTTCGACCGCCGCGACCGCTACGTGAAGGAGCTCGAGAATCCGCGCGCGTGGCTGCCTTCGCACGGCGGAGCCGCGAGCGCGATCGCGAGCGCGGGCTTCGCCTTCGACGGCGCGACCAACGAGGCGGTGAGCTCGCTGCTCGTCTCGCTCCCGCCCTATCGCTGCGTCGCGTGGATCCTCGGCGAGGAATCGACCGCCGACGAGACCTTCTCGGCCACCGAGCAAGCGCTGGTCGCGTTCTACCTGAACGGCGGAGGGCGCCTCTTCTTCACCGGCGCCGAGGTCGGCTGGGACTTGGACAGCCAAGGCTCGGCGAGCGACCGCGCGTTCTACGAGAACGTGCTCGGGCAGAACTACCTCCTCGACGATGCCGGGGTCTACCAGACGACGCCGCGCGCCAGCGGGCCTCTCGCTCCGTTGCCCGCGCTGCGCTTCGACGACGGCAGCGCCGGGATCTACGACGTCGACTATCCCGATGTCGTGGGACCCGCGCCGGGCAGCAACGGACAGATCGTGCTCACGTATGCGAACGGCCTCGGCGCGGCCGTGCTGCGCTCCGACGGCCGCGTGCTCGGCCTGGGCTTCCCACTCGAGGCATTGGTCGATGCGTCGCTGCGCGTGCAGCTCGCCGAGCGCGCGCTCCAGCTCCTCTGTCCTCTCGGCCTCGATCCGCTGACGCCGTTCGTGCCTGGCCAGACGATGACGCTGCGCGTCGACCTGCCGAGCAGCGCGGGCGACCTCTATCTCTGCGCGGCGAGCTTGGGTTCCCTCCCGGGCATCCCGCTCGGCGACGGGCGCGCGATCCCGCTCAACTACGACCCGCTCTTCGAGCTCTCGCTGCTCCCGGGAAGCCCCGTGTTCCCGCAGGCCTTCGGCACGCTGGACGCGTTCGGCCGCGCGACGCTCGCCGTGAACCCGCCGGCGGATCCGCTGCTGCAGGGCTTCGCGTTCCACCTGGCGGCGTTCGCGATCGATCCGCCGACGGGCGTGATTTCGGGGATCTCGAGCTGGCGGCGCTTCGTCTTCTGAGCCCATCCTGAACGGCTCCCCCCCACCCGGCCCCTCGTCCCGGACCAGCTCATGCCTCGTTCCTTCGTCCTCGCGTCGCTCTGCGGCGCGATCCTCGCCGCGGTTGCCGGAGCCCAGGTGCGCCATGTCGGCGAGCCGCTCGCCGATCGACTCGGATTCCCGCGCGCGATCCCGCGCTTCGATCTCCCGGCGCTGCAGGTCTCCCGGCTGCGGATCGAGGACGAGCAGAGGAACCACTGGCCGCTGCGCTACGGCGAGGTCATCCCCACTTCCCTCGACGTGATGCAGCTCGCGCGCGTCGACTTCGACGGCGCGAGCGGAGCGATCGTCTCGCGGCTCGCGCTGCGCTCGGTCGGCGCCTACACGCTCGGCGTGGTCTTCGATCGCTTCGAGTTGCCCGCGGGGTGCCAGCTCTTCCTCTACGACGCGGGCCGCCGCGAGCTCTGTGGCGCCTACGAAGGCTCGAATCGCCACGAGAGCGGCGGCTTCGCCGTCGAGCCGGTGATCGGAGACGAGGTGGTGCTCGAGCTCGTGCGCGCGCCGTGGGCCGCGAGTGACCCGGTGCTGCAGGTGAGCGAGCTGATCCACGACTACCGCGACCTCCGCGACGAGCGGCTCTGGGACCGCCTCTCCGCGCAGGCCGAAGGCGCCTGCCGCGTCGGCATCAACTGTCCCGAGGGGGCCTCGTATCAGATCGCGAAGCGCTCGGTCGTGCGCACGCTCGCCGGCGGGACGCTCTGCTCGGCCGCGCTGCTCAACAACACGCGTCACGACGGGACGCCGTATCTGCTCACCGCCGAGCACTGCGGCGTCATGACCAACGCGGTGTTCCTCTTCCGCTACGAAGATCCGAGCTGCGGGTTCGCGACCGGCAACGCGAGCCGCACGATGTCGGGCGCTTCTCGCCTCGCCAGCTCCGCGACGCTGAACGGCGGCTACGACTCGCAGCTCTACCGGCTGAACGGCAGCGTGCCCGCGACCTACCAGCCCTTCTATGCCGGTTGGGATCGGCGCAGCACGGGAAGCACGCGGGCCGCCTCCATCGGACACGGCGGCGGCGAGCCGAAGCAGATCGCGATCGCGAACGGCGGTCTCCAGAGCAACGGCACCTCGTGGGCGATGAGCTGGACCGCCGGCATGCTGGTCGGCGGGAACTCCGGCGGCCCCGTGTTCGACAACTCGCAGCGCGTGCGTGGCCCGGCCTGCTGCGTCACGAGCTTCACCTGCGGACAGCAGACCGCGCTCTACGGCCGCTTCGACCTCTTCTATCAAGCGTTCAACCTGGGGCAGTGGCTCGATCCGATCGGCAGCGGCGTGCTCTTCCTCGACGGATCGAACGGCTCGGGCGCTTGTGGCTGCTCGCCCGCCACGACGGGCTATCCCAAGATCTGCACCATCACGCCGAGCACGGTCAGCAACTGGTCGGCGACGCCGCAGCGCATCCGCCTGAGCGGCGTCTCCTTCACGGGAGCTCGGCGCCTCGAGATCGGCAACAACGTCGTGCTGCGGCGCGATGACGGCCAGTTCGCCGTGCTCGACGACTGCACGATCGAGTTCGACCTGCCCGCCCTCGCGGAATGCGGCACGGTGAACGTGCGCGTCGAGCTGCAAGGAGGTTTGGGCGCCGATTCGCAGAACCTGCAGGTGAACCTCGCCAGCACGCCGTGGCTCGCGGGACCGGCGACCACCGAAGCCGGCCAGACCTACTCGTTCCTCTCGGGCGGCCCCGCCGGCCGCGCGAACTACTGCTTCGTCTCGTTCACGACCGCGCCTTCGATCCTGCCGGGCATCGCCTCGCTCGACATGGGCACGAGCTTCACGGATCTCCTGCAGATCGGGAGCAGCACGAGCTCCAGCTGCGGCTCCGCACCGCTCGCCTTCCCGGTCAACGGCCCGGGCATCGTGCTCACCTTCTACCTGCAGGCGCTGGAGCTCACGCCGGGCGGCCCGCCCTTCCGCTCCTCGAACCGCCTGACCGTCCAGAAGACCCTCTGACCCGTCGATCAACAAGGGGTCAGACCCCTACTGATCGACGGCGCCGTCGATCACCTAGGGGTCTGACCCCTTCTTGATCGACGGAGAGCTCAGTAGCTTTCGTCGTCCGTGGGGAAGGCGCGCGAGCGGATGTCGGAGCAGTAGCGCTCCACCGCGGCGTGGATGATGTCGGCGAGCTCGGCGTAGCGGCGCACGAAGCGCGGGTGGAACTCGGTCGTCAAGCCGAGCATGTCGTGCGTCACGAGCACCTGGCCGTCGCAGCCGGGACCCGCGCCGATGCCGATGGTCGGGATCGTGAGCTCCTTCGTGACGCGGGAAGCGAGCGCGGCGGGGATCTTCTCCAGCACGGTGGCGAAGCAGCCTGCCTGCTGGAGGAGACCGGCGTCGCGCACGAGGCGCTCGGCTTCGTCCTCTTCCTGCGCGCGCACCTTGTAGGTGCCGAACTGGTAGATGCGCTGCGGCGTGAGGCCGAGGTGCCCCATCACCGGGATGCCGGCGTCGAGGATGCGCTGGATCGTCTGCACGACGACTTCGCCGCCCTCGAGCTTCACCGCATGCGCGCCGGCTTCCTTCATCACGCGGATCGCCGAGACGAGAGCTTCCTTCGAGTTGCCCTGGTAGGAGCCGAAGGGCAGATCGACCACGATGAGCGCGCGCTCGACGCCGCGCACCACGCATTGCGCGTGGTAGATCATCTGGTCCATGGTGATCGGCAGCGTGGTCTCGTGCCCCGCCATCACGTTCGAGGCCGAGTCGCCGACCAGCAGGACGTCGACACCGGCGCGGTCGAGGATGCGCGCGCTCGTGTAGTCGTACGCCGTCAGCATCGTGATCGGCGTGCCGCGCACCTTCAGCTCCTGCAGGCGCTGCGTGGTGACCCGTTTCCGGTCCTTGGGCATGGCGAAGGGCTCGCTCGGGGAGGCGAAGACAGAGAGGAGCCCGGGAATCTAGCACTCGGCCTCCTCACGAAGCCCGGCGAAAAGGCCGGCTCCGGTCCCTGGATCTCGCCGAGCCTGCTCCTAGAGTGTTCCCCGATGAGCGGCCCCCATTTCCGTCCCGCCATTCCCGAAGGCGACAACCGCGAGCGCCAGGTCTGCGGCTCGTGCGGGTTCATCCACTACGAGAACCCGAAGATCGTCGCGGGCGCCGTCGTGACCTTCCACGAGCGCAACGGCGAGGAGCGCTTCCTCCTCTGCCGCCGCGCGATCGAGCCGCGCCGCGGCTTCTGGACGCTGCCCGCGGGCTTTCTCGAGGCCAACGAAGCGCCCGACGAAGGTGCGCGGCGCGAGGCCCGCGAGGAGGCCTGCGCGGAGATCGAGCTCGATGGCCTGCTCGGCATCTACTCCGTGCCGCGCATCTCGCAGGTGATGATCTTCTTCCGCGCGCATCTGGCCCGACCGGAGTTCGCCTGCGGCGCGGAATCGACCGACGTGCGCCTCTTCCGCTGGGAGGAGATCCCCTGGGGCGAGCTCGCCTTCGACAGCGTTCCCTGGGCGCTCGAGCGCTGGCGCGAGGTCCGCCGCACAGGCATCGCCGAGGCCTACCTCTATCCGCCGCTCGACAGCTAGTGGGGCGGTGGATCCCTGAGCTCCGCCGCGTTCGCGCAGCGAAGGGGAGAAACTCGGCCGCCCTCCGCCAACCCGCACAGGCCGTGCGCGCGCCGCGACCGCTACACTGAGGCTCCGTCCTCGGCCGATCGTCGCCCCATGCGCAGCGCCGCCGTCATCCTCGCACTCTTCGCGTGCTCCGCGCTCCGCGCGCAGGACGACCACGCGTTCTTCGAGAGCAAGATCCGCCCCTTGCTCGAGGAGCGCTGCCTCGAATGCCATCGCGAACCGGAGGCGAAGGGCGGCCTCGGCCTCGACAGCGCGGACGGCGTGCGGAAGGGCGGCGCGAGCGGGCCGGTGATCATGCCCGGCGAGCCGGAGCGCTCGCGGCTCGTGCAGGCCGTGCGCTATCGCGACCTCGACCTCCAGATGCCGCCCGACTCCAAGCTCGCCGACGCCGAGATCGCGCTCTTCGAGGAATGGGTGCGGCGCGGGGCTCCGGATCCGCGGACCGCGCCGAGCGCGAGCGAGACGCCGAAGAAGGGCCTCGATCTCGAGCGTGCGCGCGCCGAGCACTGGTCGTTCCGCCCCGTGCAGCCGACGACGCCGCCCGCGGTGCAACAGGCTCCGTGGGTGCGCGACGAGATCGACCGCTACGTCCTCGCCGAGCTGGAGCGCGTATCGCTCGCCCCCGCTCCCGAAGCCGATCGACGCACGCTGCTGCGCCGCGCGAGCTTCGATCTCCTCGGCCTGCCGCCCGAGCCCGCGGAGCTCGACGCCTTCCTCGCCGACGAGAGCGAAGGCGCGTGGGAGCGCGCGATCGAGCGCCTGCTCGCGTCCCCTCACTACGGCGAGCGCTGGGGCCGGCGCTGGCTCGACCTCGCGCGCTACGCCGACTCCAACGGCCTCGACGAGAACTTGGCGCTCTCGCACGCCTGGCGTTACCGCGACTACGTCGTGCGCGCGTTCCAGCAGGACAAGCCCTACGACCGCTTCGTGATCGAGCAGCTCGCCGGCGATCTCCTGCCGCCCGCGAGCGATGCAGAGGCGCAGCGCGATCAGCTGGCCGCCACCGGCTTCCTCGTCCTCGGCCCGAAGATGCTCGCCGAGCAGGACAAGGAGAAGCTCGTGATGGACGTGATCGACGAGCAGCTCGACGTCGCCGGCAAGGCCTTCCTCGGCCTCTCGCTCGGCTGCGCGCGCTGCCACGATCACAAGTTCGATCCGATCTCGCAGAGCGACTACTACGCGCTGGCCGGCATCTTCCGCAGCACCTCCACGATGGCGAACCTGGACTTCGTCTCGCGCTGGCGCGAAGTGCCGCTCGCCACCGCCGAGGAGCTCGCCGCGGAGCAGCGCTGGCGCGAGGAGGCGCAGCGCGCGCGCGCCGCCGTCGAGCAGGCCGAGCAGGCCGGCCGCGCCGCGCTGCACGCGCAGATCGATGCGCGCCGCGGCGCGCTGCTCGCCGCGGGAGCCGCGCTCGCCGGCGCAGCGCTCGCCTGGCAAGCGGAGAGCTCCGCGGAGACCGAGCACCTGCTCGTCGATCGCGAGCAGTGGGGTAGCGCGGAGCGACCAATCCTCCGCACGGCCGACGGCTCCTTCCTCCAGAGCGTCACCTACGAGATCTCCGCACCGCGCGCGGGACGCTGGCAGCTCTGGTGCGAGTACGCCTCCGGCGACGAGCGGCCTCTCGCCCTCGCGATCGACGGCGCGCAGGCGCTGCTCCGTTGCTGCGGCAGCCGGACCGGCGGCTATCACCTGAACGATCAGCGCTGGGAGCTCCTCGGAGAGCTCGAGCTCTCCGCGGGTGCTCATCGCTTCCGCTTCACGGCTCCGGCGGGCCGCCCTTTCCCGCATCTCGATCGCTTCGCCTTGCTGCCGCTCGGCGCCACGGCGGACGCGCACACGCTCGCCGCCGACGCCGGCTTCTCGCGCGAGGTGCTCGCGCACGTCGCACGCGTCTTCGCGACGGGCGGCGGCAGCGAGGCGCTGCTCGCGCCGTGGCGAGCGTTGGCGGCGGGCGAATCCGCGCTCCTCGAGCTGCGCGCGAGCTCGGCGCTCTTCCCGCCCTACGGCGCGCTGCTCGCCGATCCGCTCCCGCGCCGCGCCGAAGAGCTCGCCGCGCGCGCGGAGCTCCTCTTCGCGACGGTCGAGCGCTTCGCCGCGGCCGAGCGCGCCGCTCACCCAGAACGCGCCGCGAGCCAGCCCGTGTTGTCCGACGCCGAGCTCGAGCGCGTGCGCGTGCTCCTCGAGAGCGAGGACGGCCCCTTCCGCCTCTCGAGGACGAGCGCGCGCGCAGCGCTCTCCGCCGCCGCCCGCGCAGAGCTCGAGCGCTGCGAAGCGGAGCTCGCGCGCGTCTCCGCGGCGAAGCCGGCGCCCTTCGCGATGGCGCTCGGCGTCTCCGAAGCGGCCCCCGTCGATCTGCCGATCCACTTCCGCGGCAATCACCTGAGCCGCGCGGAGCAGGCGACGCCGCGCGGATTCCTCGAGCTCTTCCGTCCGCTGCTACCCGAGCTCGCCCCCGCGCGCGAGCGCAGCGGGCGCCTCGAGCTCGCGCGCTGGCTGGTCGATCCACGCCATCCGCTCACCGCGCGCGTGATGGTGAACCGCGTGTGGCAGGGCCACTTCGGCCGCGGCCTCGTCGCGAGCTCCTCCGACTTCGGCCTGCGCGGCGACGCTCCGACGCATCCCGAGCTCCTCGAGGCGCTCGCGCGCGACTTCGTCGCGAGCGGGTGGTCGGTGAAAGCGCTGCATCGCCGCATCCTGCGCTCGTCGACCTATCGCATGAGCAGCACGTGGAGCCAGCTCGCCGCCGCCGTCGATCCCTCGAACCAGAAGCTGTGGCGCTTTCCCCGTCAGCGCCTCGACGCGGAGACGCTGCGCGACGCGGTGCTGGCGTCGAGCGGCGCGCTCGATCGCACGATCGGCGGCTCTTTGCTCGGGACGCGCAACGGCGACTACGTCACCAACGACCAATCGGGGAACGGAGCCGGCTACGCGAGGCCGCGTCGCTCGCTCTACCTGCCCATCATCCGCAACGCGATCTACGAGCTCTCCGCGATCTTCGACTACAACGATCCGAGCGTCCCGATCGAACGGCGCGGCAGCACGGTCGTCGCGCACCAAGCGCTCTGGGCCATGAACAGCCCGCTCGTGCGCGACGAGAGCCGCCGGCTCGCCGAGACGCTGCTCGCGAGCGAGACCGCCGCGGGGGACGCTCAGCGCCTCGAGCAAGCGTACCTGCGCATCTTCGCGCGGCCGCCGCGCGCCGAGGAGCGCTCGGAAGCGCTCGCCTACCTCGCCGAGCTGCGCGGCGCGGCCCTCGAGGAGCCGCGCGCGTGGGCGATGCTGATCCAGGCGCTCTTCGCCTCGAGCGAGTTCCTCTACATCGACTGAGCCGGAGCCTCGATGAGCACGTGTGAGCACCTCCCCGGAGACGCGGCCTCGCGCGGCCTCTCGCGCCGCGAGTGGCTGAGCGGCGGCGCGCTGGGATTCGCGTCCGTGGCGCTCGAGGCGCTGCTCGCGCGCACGAGCGGCGCGGCCCCGCTCCCGAGCGACGGTCGCCCCCCGCTCGCCGTGCCGGGCTCGCTGAATCCGCTCGCGCAGCGCCTGCCGCACTTCCGCCCGCGCGCGAAGCGCGTGATCTTCCTCTTCATGCACGGCGGCCCGAGCCAGGTCGACACCTTCGACTGGAAGCCGCTGCTCGAGCGCGATCACGGGAAGCCCCTGCCGTTCCCGAAGCCTCGGGTCGTCTTCGCGCCGACGGGGAACCTGCTCCGTTCGCCGTGGAAGTTCCGCCCGCACGGCGCCTGCGGCGCTACCGTGAGCGAGCTCTTCCCCGAGCTCGCCAAGCACGTCGACAAGCTCTGCTTCGTGAAGTCGCTGCACGGGACGAACGAAGCGCACGGCGGCGCCCTGCTCGCGCTGCACACGGGCTCCGACACCTTCGTCCGCCCGAGCATGGGCTCGTGGATCACCTACGGTCTCGGCTCCGAGAACGAGAATCTGCCGGGCTTCCTCACGATCTGCCCCACCCTCGGCCACGGCGGGGTGAACAACTGGTCGTCCGCGTTCCTGCCCGGCGCGTACCAAGGGACGCCGATCGGCAACGCGAGCGTGCCCGCCGAGCGCGCGACCATCGAGCACTTGAAGAACGCCGAGCTCTCGCCCGAGCTGCAGCGTCGCCAGCTCGACTTCGTGCAGCGCCGCAACCAGCAGCATCTCGCCGAGCGCGGCGCCGACGACGCGCTCGAGTCGCGCATCCTCTCCTTCGAGCTCGCCTACCGCATGCAGACGGAGGCGCCGGAGCTGCTGTCGATCGACGGCGAGAGCGTGGCCACGAGGGAGCTCTACGGAT
Source organism: Planctomycetota bacterium (assembly GCA_016719295.1). Classification (GTDB taxonomy): domain Bacteria; phylum Planctomycetota; class UBA1135; order UBA1135; family JADKAF01; genus JADKAF01. The sequence continues at coordinate 164,119 of JADKAF010000001.1, read as the reverse complement.
TGAGCGATCCGAAGACCGCGAACTTCGGCCGCCAATGCCTGATGGCGCGGCGCTTCATCGAGGCCGGCGTGCGCTTCGTCCAATGCACCCACAGCTACAAGTGGGATCAGCACGAAGACTTGAAGAACGGCCACGAGTCGAACGCGCGCGAGGTCGACCGCCCGATCGCCGCGCTGCTGCACGACCTCGACGTGCGCGGCCTCCTCGAGGAGACCCTCGTGCTGTGGGGTGGCGAGTTCGGCCGCACTCCTGTGGCGCAGGGTACGAACGGTCGCGACCACAATCCGCACGGCTTCACCGTGTGGATGGCGGGCGGCGGCGTGCGCCGCGGCTTCTCCTACGGCGCGACCGACGAGTACGGCTATTACGCGGTGGAGGACAAGGTGCACGTGCACGACCTCCACGCGACGCTGCTCGCGCTCCTCGGCCTCGACCACGAGCGCCTCACCTACCGCGCGTCGGGCCGCGACTTCCGCTTGACCGACGTCGCCGGGCGCGTGATCACGCCGCTCTTCGCGTGAGCGCGAGGAGCGCAGGCGCATGAGCTCGCGCTACCAGACCATCGCCGCGAGCACGCGCTTCGAGATCGAGAAGGTGAAGGCCTCGCGCTTCCTGGCCGACGCCCTGCCGCTCGGGGACGAGCGCGAGGTCGAGAGCGCGCTGAAGCGCGTGCGGAAGGAGTTCCATGACGCACGCCATCACTGCTGGGCGTACCGCCTCGGGCCCGGCGGGCTCCGCTTCCGCTCGAGCGACGACGGCGAGCCCGGCGGCTCGGCCGGGAAGCCGATCCTCCAGCAGATCGAAGCGCGCGCTCTCTCCGACGTGCTGGTCGTGGTCACGCGCTGGTTCGGCGGCACGAAGCTCGGCGTCGGCGGCCTCGTGCGCGCTTACGGAGCGGCCGCCGCCGCCGTCCTCGACCGGTCTCCGCGACGCGCGGTGGTGCTCACGCAGCGGATCGAAATCGCATTTCCCTACGAACGCACGGCCGTGGTACAGGGGCTCTTGTCCGCGGGAGAGCTCGCGCCCGCGGCGGCGCACTACGACGTCGAGGTACGGCTCGAGGTCGAGATGCCCCTCGACCAGCTCGACGCGTTCGAGCACGAGCTCTGCGAGCGCAGCGCGAGCCGCGCGCGCTTCCGCCGACTCGCGCCGTGAAGCTCGTTGCGCGATTGCGATCGCGCCTTAGCATCAGCACCGTGCTTACTCGCCCCCACCGAGCTCTCGCGCTCGCGCTCTGCGCGTGCGCGCTCTGGATCTGCGTACCCGTTGCCCGCGCGCAGCAGGTCGCGATGCTGCGCGGGATCTCCATCGACGGGCAAGTGTGGAGCATCGACTCGGCGAACGGCTCGGGCGCTCTCGTGCTGCAAGCTCCGCGCGCCTGGGAGTACGTCGGCCTCGCCACGAACGCGCGCGGCGAGAGCTGGGCGGCGCGACAGCGCGTCGTGCGCGTCGGCGGACGAGTCGTGCTGGAGCTCGATCACGAGCTCGTGCGGCTGGGCCCCGATGGCGAGAACGAGCCGCGCTGGCCGCTCGCCGAAGGGGAGCTGCCGCGCGGTCTGGCCTTCGCGCGCGATGGGCTCTGCCTCGGCCTGCTGCCGAGTCAGCCGCCGGAGCTCGTGCGCTATGACTTCGAGCAGCGCGCGGTGCTCCCGCTCGGTCCGCTGTCGCTGAGCTCGGCCGTGGATCTCGCCTGGTCGGAAGGGCGCTGGCTCCTCTGGTCGAACGAAGGCGGGCTCTACGAGCTCGATCCGTGGACGCGAGCGCTGACGAGCCTGGGGCCGCCTCCCGAGCCCGGCAGCGTGGAGCTCAGCTTCCTGCTCGAGCTCCCGAGCGGTCGCTTGGTCGGCGGCGGGCACGACCTCTTCGACGTGGACATCTTCACGGGCCTCGCGAACCTGCAGGCTCCCGGCGCCTGGCCCGCGCTGGTGGGAGCCGACCGCGAGGGACCGCATTGCTGGTACGCCTACGGCGCGGGCTGCGCAGGACAGGGCGGCTTCGCGCCCAGGCTCGCGCTCGCGGGCTGCGCGGCGGGTGGCGGCTCGCTCGTCGTGCAGCTCGAAGACGCACCCGGTGGAGCGCCCTTCGTCATCCTCTTGGGCTTCGAGGAGGCGGACCTTCCGCTCGGGAACGGCTGCGGTATCTACCTCGAGTATGTGCTGCCTTCGCTGCTCGGCGCCTTCGCGAGCGGCGAGAACCCCGGCGAAGGCCGCTTCGCCTTCGCGATCCCGCTGACGCACGGCACTCGCGGCTTCTGCAACGCGCAAGCGTTCGTCCTCGACCCGAGCGCACCCGGCGGGTTCACGACCACGAACGCGCTCTCGCTGCGCGTGCCGTACTGAGCTCGCGCGTCCGCTCGCGAGCTCCGTGCGCGGCACCGGTGGGTCTGGCACCGGTGGGTCTCAGTGGATGGGTGGGCCTCAGTGGATGCGCGGTCCGTGCGGCAGCTCCGCGACCAGCTCGCCCTCGAAGCGCGCGAGCTCGCGGAAGCGCTTCGCGACCTGTGTCTCCGGTGCGATCGCGCCGGCGATCTCGGTGAAGAAGGCGTAGTGCCGCGCCTCCGCCGCGTAGAGGTCCTCGTAGAACCCGCCGAGCGCGCTGCCCCGCGTGGCGCGCGCGAGCAAGCGGAAGCGCTCGCAGGAGCGCCCCTCGATCAGCGCGGCGACCAGCAGCCGATCGAGCAGCGTGTGGACCGTCGGCGGCGATGCGCCGCCGCAGCCCGAGCACGTAGCGGTTCTCGCGCAGCGGCTGGGCCCCATCGCCGCTCGCGCGCAAGAAGCCCTGGACGCGCCGCGCATGCGCTTCCTCTTCCTTCGCGAGCGCGCGCAGATCCTTGAGATGCGGCGCCAGCGTCGCGGCGTGATGCACCTCCAGCCAACGCGCCGAGCAGGCCGCCTTGATCTCGAGGAAGTAGTGATCGAGCAGGAGCGCCGGGAGATCCGCGAGCGCGGCGTCGGCCCAAGAGGGCGGCGTTTCGTGGGCGAGGGCGAGCATGGGCGGCGAGCAGGCTAGCGCGCGGTCTCGGAGCTGCGCCAGAGCGACGCCCGACGAAGCTCGTCGCGCGCCCTTGCCCTCCGCTCGCCCACCCGCAGAATCCGCGGGCATGGAAGACGCCGCCGCCTCGATCCCCTGGCGCAGCTCCGAGCTCGAGCTGCGCTGGCGCGTCGGCTACCGCGTGGCGCTCCCGACCAGCCCGGCGCCCAGCGCAGGTCACCCGCTGCTGCTCGCGCTGCACGGCTTCGGCGAAGACGCGGCGCGCTTCTCGGCCCGGCTGGCGCCGCTCGTCGGCGGCCCGTACGCCCTGCTCGTCCCCGACGCGCCCTTCCCGGTCGAGATCCGCGAGGAGGAGGGCGCTCGTATCGGACGCGCCTGGTACCAGTACGACGGGGATGCCGCGACCTTCGAGCGCGCCTTGCGCTGGGGTGCGGCTCATCTCGAGCAGCTGCTGCGGGAGGCCAGCCGCGCGTTCCCCCTCGATCCTTGTCGCGTCGTGCTGCTGGGCTACTCGCAAGGCGGCTATCTGGGCTCGGTCACGGCGCTGCGCGACCGCGCTCGCTACCTCGGACTCGTCGCGATCTCGACCCGGGTGAAGAGCGAGATCCTGGCGGAGGAGCTCCGCTCCGCTCGCGGCTATCCCGTGCTCGCCCTGCACGGCGAGCGCGACCGCTCGACGCCGCTCGAGCCGCAGCGCCGCTCGCTGGAGGCCCTCCGCGCGTCCGGCCTCGCCGTCGAGCTCGAGGTGCACGCCGGCGGCCACGGTTTCCGCTCGGAGCTCCTGCCGCGCATCGACTCGTTCGTGCGCGGCGTCCTCGCGCTGCCGCCGCGCACTTGAGCCGCGGCCACCGGAGGAGTTCAAGCTTCCCCGTCCGGCTGGCCGATGCGTCCCTTCGAGATTCTCCCCGGAGGGGCGCATGCTGCCCGCTTTCCTGCGCGAGCGCCTGTCGAACAAGGTCATCCTCGCGACCCTGAGCTTGCTCGCCACCATCCTGGTGAGCACGAACTACTTCGCCGTTCGCGAGGAGGAGCGCGCCGATCTCGAGGAGCTCGAGGCGCGCACGACGCAGCTCGCCGCCAGCAGCGCGATGCTGCTCGCTCCGGTGATCGAGCAAGGCCGCTACCGCGACCTCGACGAGTACGTGCAGCGACTGGTCGACGGCACCCGCGACCTCGCGATGCTGCGCATCCTCAGCATGGAAGGTCTCGTGCTCGCGCAGTATCCGCCCGAGGGCTCGGGCGACGCGCGCCTCGAGGCCGCGAGCTTGACGCGCCAGGTCGAGATCCCGCGCTCGGCACCGCTCGAGGAGGAAGAGCCCGAGACGGACGAGGAAGCCGAGAGCACGTCGGAGGACGAGACCGCGGCGGAGCAGGACGAGGCGAGCACGGCCAAGGCCGGCGCCGAGAAGGGCGCAGAGGAAGGCGCGAGCGAGGACGAGGAAGAGGCCGCCGAAGAAGACGCCGAGCTCGCGGAAGGCGAGGAAGAGGGCGATCCGCGCGCGAAGCCCGGCTCCCACCCCACGCTGCTCGGGAAGCTCACGCTCGCGAGTTCCCTGCAGTCCCTCGAGCTCGGCGCCGTCGCGCGTCAGCGCGCGGCCGGGCTCGAGATCGGATTGGTGCTGATCGGCACCTGCGTGCTGCTCCTGGTCTTCCTGAAGCGCCGTCTCGACGAGCCGCTCGCGGGCATCGCCGCCGAAGCGGTCGAGCTAGGTCGCGGCAAGCTCAATCGGCCGCTGCGCTGGAAGGGCGACGACGAGATCGGAACGCTCGCCGACGCGCTGGAGCGCATGCGCAAGAACTTGCTCGAGCTGCACAAGAAGAACCAGGAGCAGCACGAGCGCGCGCTCGAGAACGCGCGCTTGAAGGAGCTCTACGTGACCGAGGTCTGCGCCGAGCTCCTCGAGCCGGCGGCGCATCTCCTGAGCGCCGCTTCGGCCTCGCCCGAGGTCACCAGCGCCGTCGAGGCCCCGGCCCTGCGCATCCAGACGCGCCTGAATCAGGTGCTCGCGCATGCGCGCCAGAGCTCCGGCGCCGAGACCGCGCTGCGCGCCGAGCCGGTCGACGTGCACGCGCAGTCCGAGAGTTGGCTCGAGCGTCTGCGCTTCGAGGCCGAGCTGCACTCGCTCGAGCTCGTGAACGAGGTCGCCGCCGGAACGAAGCTCACGACGGACCCCGACCTGCTCGATCAGATCGTCGTGAACCTGCTCGACAACGCGGCGCGCACGACGAAGCGAGGCCGTATCACGCTCGCCGCGCGGCTCTTGGACAAGGACGCGATCATCCTCCAGGTCGCCGACACCGGCACCGGTGTTCCGCTAGAGCTCCAGCAGAAGCTCTTCGAGAAGGACCAGCGCGGCTTCGCCGCTCACGCGCGCCAGTACCAAGGCACGTGGATCGGCCTCCTCGTCGCGCGCCGCTCGGTCGAAGCGCTCGGCGGCGTGATGCACCTCGACAACACGCCCGGCATCGGCTCCTGCTTCAGCGTGGCGCTGCCGCTGCGGCGCGGCGTCTCGGTCGACAGCCTTCGCGAGAAGCTGCGTCAGCAGACGACCGAGGAGATCCGCTTCGAGGACGACATGAGCATCTGAGCGCGCGGCGAGCGAACGCCGCCGCAGCAGCTCAGAGCAGCGCCTCGACCTTGGCAGCCGTCGCGGCGGCGAGAGCCGTCGCGCGCTCGCCCATGGCCTTCACCTGCCCGCGCACCTGCTCCCCCCATGCGGCGTCCTTGATCGACTTCAAGTTGACGCGCACGTTGTAGACCGCGCCCTCGAAGCCCGCGCGCGCGACGAGCGCGCCGACGCCGGCGTCCGTCACGGAGGCCGGCAGGCCCTCTTCGCCGCGCGCGGCGGCAGAGCTCGAGCGCTTCCAAGCAGAGCTCGGCGGTGTGCAGCGGCACTTGCGTCGCGCGCTTCGTGCCGGCTTCGATCGCCGCATCGCGAGCCGCGGACTCGGTCGGCGTAGCCTTGGGTAGCCGCATGGCCTCCATCACCGCATCGAAGGCCTGCGTATCGAGGTCGACCGCGCGCAGGAGCGCGTCCTTCAACTGCTGGGCGCGCACGGCGACTTCTTCGAGCTCCACGTGCGCGGCGCGATGCGCACTCTTCGCGTGGGTCAGGTTCGCGACCATGGCCGCGAGCGAGGCGCCGAGCGAGCCCACGAGGGCGGCGATCGAGCCGCCGCCCGGAGCGGGCGTCGCGCGCGAGACCTCGTCGGCGAAGTCGTTCAGGCGCTTGCTGACCAGCGGGCCGTCGGTCGTCGGGAGGCCGAGGATCGACTTCTGGGGATCGAACTTGCCGACGTCCTTCAGGCCGAGCGACTGCACCGCGGTCTCGACCAGGTCGACGACCGGGATGCCGCGGCTCGAGCCCTGACGCGCGAGGTAGAAGTCCGCGGCGCGGCGCAGCGCGTCGTACGGCACGAGCCCCACGATCTCCGATCCCGTGACCACGGCACCGCGCTCGCGCGCCATGTCGCGCGACGCCTCGAGCACGTCGTGCATCGAGGTCGTCTTGTAGTCGGTCAAGTTGATCGAGATCTGCGCGCGCCCGTACTCGGGGATCATCCAGCCCACCGCGCGGCAGGCCTTGAAGCGCCCGCGCCGATGCACGCTCTTGCCTTCGAGGTCGCTCGGATCGAGCTCGTGGAACGCGAGCTCCTCGCGCAGCTCGAGCCCGAGCACCTCGCGGTAGTGGCGCTCCAGCTCCTCCAAGCTCTTGCCGACGAAGTCGTCGTAGGCGCTCGGGAAGCGCTGCTTGCTCGGCTCGTACTTCAGCAGCGTCCCGCTCGTGTACCACGCGTCGGTCTGGCCGCGCCGCACCGCGCGCCCCTTCTCGCGGAGATCGAACGCGAGATCCGTCGCGTGCTCCTTCACGCGCGAGTTCAGGTTCACGTTGTAGGCGATCAGGAACTCGCGCGCGCCGATCGTGACCACGCCGCTCCGCGGCACGAAGCGCGCCGGTCCGAAGTCGGGGCGCCACTGCTCTTGCGCGAGCTTCGTCGGCAGCGCCTCGTACTCGCCTTGGCGGAGATACGCGAGCGAGCGCCGCTCGGGACGCGTCGCGGCGTGCTCGTAGAGGTAGACCGGGATCTGCAGCTCGCTGCCGACGCGCGCGCCGAGGCGCCGCGCGAGCTCGCTGCACTGCTCCATCGTGACGCCCGCGACGGGCACGAAGGGGCAGACGTCGGTCGCGCCGTGCCGCGGATGCGCGCCCTTGTGCTTGCTCATGTCGATGAGCTCGGAGGCGCGCTGGATCAGCCGGAACGCCCCCTCGAGCACGGCCTCCGGTGCGCCGACGAAGGTGATGACGGTGCGGTTCGTCTCCTTGCCCGGATCGACGTCGAGGACGGAGACGCCCTCCACGGAGCGCGCGGCGGCGACGATGCGCTCGATGCGCTCCGCGTCACGGCCTTCGGAGATGTTCGGGACGCACTCGACCAAGGGCTGCATCGGAGTTCCTCTGCGGGAGCTACGGGTTCGCCAGAGCTTGGCAAAAAGCCCAGGCGGCCGCGAGAGCTTGCGGAAGGCGCGCGCCCTCCTATCCTCAGGCCATGCTCGGACCTCTCCTCGCCGCTCTGCTCTGCGCCGTCCCAACGCAGGAGCCCGCGTCCCCGCCCGAGCCGCCGCGCTTGCGGGCCGGCGAGAGCGCGCGCCTCGAGCTCCGCGCGGAGACCGAGCTCGAGGTCGAGACGCGGCTCGAGAGCCTGGTCTCCACCGGCAAGAGCCGCATCACCACCGTGTTCCAACTCGAGCTCGCGGTGCTGGCGGCGGACGCCGAAGGCGGCGGAACGCTGTCGCTCCGGCTCCAGCGCCTCGAGGCCGAGATCGTCGATGCGAGCGGGCGCACGCGCTGGGACTCCGAGCAGCGCCGCGCGGAGCCGCCCGATTCGCCGCGCGCGGACCTCCTGTCCGAGCTCGCGCGCCTCGAGGGCGCGTCGCTCGAGGTCGAGCTCGATCGCTGGTATCGGCTGCGCGCCCGCCGCGGCACCGAAGCCTTGGCCGCGCGGCTCGGCATCGCCCCGGATGGCGCGGGCCTCGCTCCCGTGATGCCGTGGCTGTGGGCGGCGTTCCCGCGCGACGGACGACGAGAGGAGCAGGAGCTCGAGCTCCCCGTCGAAGCGCGCACGGCGCCGCAAGGCGCGGAGCGCCCGCGCGGTCCGCGCCTCCGCGCGACGCTGGAGCGCGTGCCCGCCGATCCGGCGAAGGAAGAGCGCGACGGCGACGCGGTGATCGCGCTCCAGCTCGTGCCGCGCGAGACGCGCGCGAGCGACGGTGCGCGTCGCTCCTTGGAGATGCGCGGGCGCTTCGCCTTCGATGCCGCGACGGGCTTGCTGCGGCGCGGCGAGCTCGAGTCCGTGGCGTTCGGCGCACGCGAGGCGCGGCTCGACCCTGGCCGTCCGCTGCTGGTCGCGAGCATCAACCGAGCGAAGTCGCGCTACCTCTGGAAGCGCCTCGGCGGTTGAGCGATGGCCTCGGACCACCCAACACCTCGCCGCAACCTCGCCCGCGCCGCTTGGCTGCTCCTGCTGCTCGGCGCGGCCGCGTGCGCGATCTTCGCGACGCGCCGCTTCCGCCTCGAGTCGTCGGCCGAGTCGCTCGTGCTCGACGGCGATCCGGATCTGCGCTTCTACCAGGAGACGCGCACGCTCTTCGCCTCCGACGAGTTCGTGCTCTGCGCTCTCGAGGCCGAGGATCACTTCACGCCCGCGGGCGTCGCGCGCCTGGAGCGCTTGACCAAGGAGCTGGAGGCGCTGCCGGGCATCGCGCAGGTGCTCTCGCCGACCCGCGTGCCGCTCTTCTTCTCCCGGCGCGAGGTGCCCGACGAAGGGCGGATCGCGTCCGCGCTGCGCAATCGCGTCCCGCGCACACTCCTCGGCGACGACATCGACCTGCGGCGCGCGAAGGAAGAGCTCTCGACGCATCGAGTGTATCGCTATGCCGTGCTCTCCCCCGACGGGCGCGTCGCGGCAGCTCTCGCGTTCCTCGCCGCCGATCCCGAGCACCTCGCGCTGGCGCAGGAGCGCACGCGCTTGCAGGGCGAGCTCGAGCGCGGCGTCGACGGTCCGCGCCGCGCGGAGATCCGCGCGCGTCTCGCGAGCATCGACCCGCGCTACCTCGAGCTTGAGCAGCGCCGCCAGGACCAGCGCTTCTCGATCGTGGCCTCCGTGCGCGAAGTGCTCGAGCCTTTCGAGCGCGAGGTCGGCTCCGTCCATGCCTCCGGCGTGCCGGTCGTCGTCGTCGATATCGTGCGCGCGCTGCAGAGCGATCTCCTGCGCATGGGCGGTGCGTCGCTGCTGCTGGCGCTGCTCTATCTCCTCGCCGTCACGCGCTCCCTGCGCACCACGGCGGAGACCTTCGCCGTCCTGCTGGCGACCCTCGGCGTCACCTTCGCGATCTTCTTCGGGACGGGCCGCTCGCTGACCATCGTGTCCGCCAACGCGATGTCCTTGATCGCGCTGATGGGCTTCGCGCACGCGCTGCATCTCCACGTGCGTCAACGCGAGCTGCGCTCGCACCACCGCGAGCTCTCGGCGACGGACGCGTTCCTGCGCGCGGCGCGCGAGCTCGTTCGCCCGTGCTTCTGGACCGTCGCGACGACGATCGCGGGCTTCGGCAGCCTCGGCCTCGCCGGCATCCTGCCCGTCGAGGACTACGGGTTCGCCTGCACGCTCGGCGTCTCCCTCGCGTTCGCGTTCTCCTTCGTGCTGCTGCCGCTCGGCGCGATCGCGTTCCCGAGCGCCGCAGCAGCGCCGACCTACGCGCCGAGCCCGTCGCGCGCGAGACTCGAAGGCTTGGGCGCCGCCGCGCAGCGCCACCGCGGCGTGGTGCTGGGCGGGTTCGCAGCCCTGGCCCTGCTCGCCGGGCTCGGCGTGCCGCGCCTCGCGGTGGAGACGCGCTTCATCGACTACTTCGGATCGGAGACGCGCCTCTACCGCGACTTCGAGTACCTCGATCGCCGCATGGGCGGCACGATGAACCTGGAGATCGTGCTCAGCGCGCGCGCCGAGGCGCCCGAGGTCGAGCTCTCGAGCGAAGCGTCGCTCGACATGCTGGGCCGCCTCGACGCCTGGCTCGGAGCGCGGCCCGAGATGGGCGCGGTCTCCTCGCTGCACGACTTCGCGGTAGAGACCGCGAAGGTGCTGCCCGGCGACGGCGGCTTGAAGCGCACGCTGGGCGTGCTCGGACGCATCCTCGGCGAGGAGAAGCTGCGCCTCTATCGCTCCGCCGACGGCAAGCACCTGCGCGTCCTCGGCCGCGTGCACGAGAGCCGCTCGGAGCTCGACCGCCGGGGGCTCCTACGCGAGCTCGACCAAGAGCTCGAGCGTCTCCGCCCGGAGCTCGAGGCCCTCGGCCTCGAGGCGCGCGCGACGGGCATGTTCCTGCTCTACACGAACGTGCTCGATTCCTTGCTCGCCAGCCAGACGCAGACCGCGCTGCTCACGATCGGGCTCGTGCTGGCGATGCTCGCGATCGCGCTGCGCAGCCTCTGGCTCGGCGCGATCGGGCTCCTCCCAACGCGTTCACCATCTTGCTCGCGCTGGGCTGCATGGGCTGGCTCGGCGTGCATCTCGACATCGCCACGGTGATGCTCGCCTCGGTGACCTTCGGCCTCGCCGTGGACGCCACGATCCACTACCTGCACCGCGTGCGGCAGGAGCGTCGAGCCGGCCGGACGGCGAGCGCCGCGCTGCTCCGCGCGCACGCCACGATCGGCGTCTCGATCTTCCACGCGAGCGCGATCGCGGTCGTGGCGTTCTGGGTCTACGCGCTCTCGAACTTCCGCCCGAACGTGACCTTCGGCCTCGCGACGGGGCTCGCGATGGCGGTCGGCCTCTTCGCGACGCTGCTGCTGCTGCCCGCGCTGCTCAGCCGCGGGAGCGAGCACCGCTGAGCCAGGACAGCACCTCGCGATCCACGGCATCTCCGCCGGGGAAGCCCACATGCCCGCCCCGGCCCCAGCGCACCTCGAGGCGCGGGGAACGCGCGAAGGGTTCCACCGCTGCGCGCGGCACCATGGGATCGCGGCTCGCCCCGACGTAGAGCGCCGGCACGCGCAGCTCGGAGAGCCGCGGCGCGACCGTCGCCTGCGCGTCGTAGTCGGCGAGATCGCGGAAGCCGAAGCGCGGGACGACCGTGAGCGAGTCCATCTCCGCGAGCGTTCGCGCGCGCGCGATCGCCGCGCGATCGAAGCCGAGCGAGCGCCGCGCGTCGGCGGCGAGCGCGATCGCGCGCATGCCGCTCACGACGTGGCGGCGATAGAAGACCGCCGCGCCGCGATCGAAGTAGCTCCGCCCCGCGGAAAGATCGAGCGGGGCGCAGATGGCGGCGACGGCGACGAGGCGCGGATCGACGGCCTCGCACGCCGCCTTCAGCGCCACGTGCCCGCCGAGCGAGTAGCCGATGAGGTAGAGCTCCTCATAAGGCGCGAGCTCCTCGCTCGCGAGTGCCGCGTGCAGATCGTCGGTGAGCCCGGCGTGGTAGATGTCCTCGCCGCTGCGATCCGCGCCGCGCAGATTGAGCGAGAGCGCGGCGAAGCCCGCGCGCTGCGCGGCCTGGAACCCGCGCCACACGTACGGAGCGCTCGCGATGCCGCCGAGCCCGTGCACGACGACCGCGCAGCGTCGCGCGCCCTCGCGCGGCGCGAAGAAGCCGGTGAGCCGCACCTCCCCGTGCCGCGCATCCGGCACGCGCACGACGTAGTTCTCGCGCCGCCGCTCCGGCAGCGCGCGCAACGATCCGAACGCCCACGGCGCCAGCGTCCACCAGTGCCCATGCCATCCCGCAGCGACCTTCATGCCGTCAGCCTACCCGCCCACTGTACAGTTAAGGTGCCTGGCACCTTTACTGTACAGTGGGCTCCTAGACGGGCGTCAGCAGCTCGCGCACGCCGGCGACCACGGCCTCTGCGGTCATGCCGTAGCGCGCGAGGTTCTCGCTGCCCGGCGCGGAGGCGCCGTAGCGGTCGATGCCGAGGATCACCCCGCACGGACCGACCCAGCGATGCCAGCCGAACGAGACGCCCGCTTCGATCGCGAGCCGCGTCCAGAGCTGCGGCGGCAGCACGTGCTCGCGATAGGCCTTCGGCTGCGCTTCGAATTGCTCCCAGCACGGCATCGAGACGACGCGCACGGGGATCCCGATCTCCTCCAAGAGCTCGTAGGCCGCGAGCGCCACGTGCACCTCGGAGCCGCTCGCGAGCACCACGGCCTTCGGGTGCGCGCCGCGGCGCGGATCGAGCAGCACGTAGCCACCGCGTGAAGCCTCGTGCTGCGGCGCGCAGCGCGAGCGATCGAGGATCGGCAGATTCTGGCGCGAGAGCACGAGCGCCGTCGGCCCGCTCGTGCGCTTCAGCGCCTCCAGCCACGCGATGGCGGTCTCGGTCGCGTCCGCGGGGCGCCAGATGTGCACGTTCGGCATCGAGCGCAAGCTCGCGAGCTGCTCGATCGGCTGATGCGTCGGTCCGTCCTCGCCGACGGCGATCGAGTCGTGCGTCCAGACGTAGAGTGCCGGCAGATGATTCAGCGCCGCAAGCCGCACCGAGGGGCGCATGTAGTCGGCGAAGACGAAGAAGGTCGAGCCGAACGGGCGAACGCCGCCGTGCCAGCACATGCCGTTCAGGATCCCGCCCATCGCGTGCTCGCGCACGCCGAAGTGCAGGTTCCTACCGACGCGGCCCTGCGCGTCGAAGTCCTCGTCCTTCGAGAGCCGCGTCTTCGTCGACTCGGAGAGATCCGCGTCACCGCCGAGCAGCCACGGCACCTTCGCCGCGAGCGCGTTCAGCACTTGACCGCCCGCGACGCGCGTCGCGAGCTCCTTGCCGGGCTCGAAGCTCGGCAGCGCCATCTCCAAGTTCGCCGGCAGCATCTGCTTCTCCGCCGCGCGCCACTCGTCGGCGAGCTCGGGGAACTCTGCCGCCCACGCGGCAAAGCGCGCTTCCCAACGCCGCCGCTCGCCCTTCCCGCGCTCCGCGGCGACCGCGAAGTGCGCGCGCACGGCGTCGGGCACGCAGAAGCTCTCGCCGATGTGAGGCCAGCCCAGCGCCTGCTTGGTCGCAAGCGCTTCCTCCGCGCCGAGCGGCGCGCCGTGGGCCTTGGCACTCCCGGCCTTCTTCGGCGAGCCGAAGCCGATCGTCGTGTGCACGATGATGAGCGTCGGGCGCTTCGTCTCGGCGTGTGCGGCAAGGATCGCGCGATCCAGCGAGTCAAGATCGCGATCGCCGTCCTCGACATGCAGCACCTTCCAGCCGTAGCCCTCGAAGCGCTGCTCGATGTCCTCGGAGAACGAGAGCGGCGCAGGACCGTCGAGCGTGATGTCGTTCGCGTCGTAGAGCCAGTGGAGCTTCCCCAAGCAGAGGTGCCCCGCGAGCGAGGCGGCCTCGTGCGAGATGCCCTCCATCAGGTCGCCGTCGGAGACGAGCGCCCAGGTGTGGTGATCGACGATCACGTGGCCGGGGCGGTTGTAGCGCGCGGCGCGCCAGCGCTCGGCGAGCGCCATGCCGACGGAGTTCGCCGTGCCCTGGCCGAGCGGTCCGGTGGTCGCCTCGACGCCCGGCGTGAGCCCGGCCTCGGGATGCCCGGGCGTCTTCGAGCCCCACTGGCGGAAGCGTTGAAGCTCCGCCAGCGGCAGGTCGAAGCCCGCGAGATGCAGCAGCGAGTAGAGCAGCGCGGAGCCATGCCCCGCGCTCAGCACGAAGCGATCGCGGTCGGGCCAGCTCGGCTGCGTCGGATCGAAGCGCAGCGCTCGCTGCCAAAGGCAATAGGCCATCGGGGCCGCCCCGAGGGGCAGGCCCGGATGGCCCGATTGCGCGCGCTCGATCGCGTCGATCGCGAGGCAGCGCAGAGCGTTCACGGAGAGGAGATCGATCGACGTTCCGCCAGGCTCCATCGCTGCCTCTGAGCTCGAAGGGTCGCTGCTAGCCGCCGCCTCCCGGAGGCGGCGTCCCGCCGGCTTCGCCTCCGGGCGGAGCGGGCGGACCGGCCTCGGGGGCCTTCACCACGTCGGCGCGCTTCACGCGCAGCTTGTCGAAGCTCGCCGCGTCGATGACGTAGTACCAAGGTTCGAAGCGCTTCGCGAGGGTCGCGGCCTCCTTCTTGCCGTCTTCCTCCTTCTTCTCCGCGGCGACCCAGTCGTCGTAGAGCTTGCGGAAGCTGCCGACCTGATCCAGCGCCTTGCTGTCGAGGTCGAAGTTCTCGCCGTCGCCGCCGATCGCGCCATCGGCGCCGAGGACCGCGAGCACGTAGGTGTTCGTGGCCTCGTCGTAGCTGTAGGAGAGCTCCTTCCCCCACGCGTCCTTCGGCAGCTCCTTCAAGCCCGCAGCGGCGTCGGTCGTGAGCTCGGCGAGGGCCTTCGGGAACTTCTGCTCGTGCGCGTCGCGGTACTTCGTGAGCGCCTCGTTCACCTGCTGGATCGCGTCGCGCGAGCTCTCGCGCTTCTTCACCAGGTCCTCGGTCGGCTTGGGCTCGGCCGGCTTCGCGACGCCCGTCGGGTCGAACTCGACGGAGACCAGGAGATAGCGGTTGGGCTTGACCCCCTCCTTCTTCTCCTCGTCCTTCGGCGCTTCGCCTTCCTTCTTGGCGGCCTCGTCCTCGCTGCCGGCGCTCAGCGACTCCTCGTCGCCGTAGACGACCTGGCCGAAGCGCAAGGTGTACTTGACGCCCTTGTTGGTGACGGCGATCAGCTCGCCTTCATCCGACTTGATGTCGCCGCCGCGCACCGGGTAGAAGCCGCGCCGCTGGAGCCAATCGGCGATCATCTGCGCCTCGATGCCCCGCGCGGTCTTCAGATCCGCCGTGATGCCCTCCTTCTTGCGACGGACACCCACGATCTGGATCCGATCCAGCTCCGAGCCGGCGTCGCGGACCTTGTCCTCCTTCATCTCCTCGCCGGGTTGGAGATCGGAGAGGACCCACTTGTAGTCCTTCTTCGTGAACTCGAGCTTCTCGCCCGGCACGAGGACCATCTGGGTCTCGTCGATGCTGTGGTTGTCGAAGACGAGCTTCTCCACGTCCCAAGACTGGATCTTGAGGAGGTCCTTCTCGATCCAGTCGCCGAACGCGGTGCTGAGCTCGCTCGGGATCGCCGCGGTATAGACCCGCTTCTTCCCAGGCTCGCGCACGAAGCGCAGGCCCTGCTCGCCGCCGCCCTCCTCGCGGATCTTGTTGCCGAGGATCAGCGAGGCGAGCTCGTTGCCGGCGGTGTCGCGGAAGATCACCTTCTGCCCGCGGCCCGCGGAATCGAGCGACTCATCGCTGGGATCGACGACGCCGAAGCGCGCGTGATCGCTCGCGTTGTCCGAGCGGACGCCCTTCTTCGTCAGACCGATGAAGAGGCCCGCGGCCTTGCCCATGCGCTCTTCGGCGTCCGCTGGATAGCCGTAGTGCGAGGGGATGGTCCAGCGCCCGTCCTGCTTCTCGACGGCGAAGGGCTTGATGATGGTCCCGGTCTTGTCGAGCGCGGTCACCTCGAGCTTCGCCGCCTGCCCGGGGTCGGTGAACCCGGGAAAGAAGAGCGAGCCTTCCTCGCGGAAGAACTCGGGCTCGCGCGCGCCGGGTCGCGTCACGAGGGCCAGCGCGACGAGACCGACCGCGCTGCCGAGGAAGATGCCGGTACGCATCCAGGGATTGCCGCTCATGCCACACCTCCCTTCAGCCGCGCCGCCGGGATCGCTTCGCGTTCCCGCGCGCGCTTCGAGATGAACACCAGGAAACCGACGAGGACGGAGAGCACCGGCGAGATGCCGATGCCGAGCCAGGTGTAGAAGTCGCGGATCTCTCGCTGCTCGAGGTGCCGCTTCGCGTTGGCCTCTTCGACTTTGCGTTCCTTCGCGTCGTTGATCTGCGCCTTGGCGAGATCCAAGCGGCGCTGCTCGACTTCCTGCACCGAGCGGATCTGGATGGCCTTCGACTCCTCGTCGAGCTCCGTCGACTCCTGGATCTTCTTCACCGCCGCGTCGAGGCTCGCCTGCGCCTTGTCGAGCGCTTCCTTCGCCGCGTCCTCGGCCTTCTCCTTCTCTTGGATCCAGGCCTGCTTCGAGACCTCGGTCCGCTCCTCGATCGTGGAGAGCGTGCGCTGAAGCGGTCGGCGCTTGCGGAGCTCGACGAACGAACGGTCGCCCGCGAGCTCGTCGATCGCGTTCAACGCGAAGGTGATGTTGTCGAAGTTGAACGGCGAGCCCTGGCCCCCGCGCAGCGAGTAGAACTCGTTCGAGATCATGTCGACGTCGGCGACGAAGACGAGATCGATCGGCTTGCTGTCCTCCGGCTTCAGCTTGCCGCGCACGCGGCAGGCCATCGCGCGATCGGCGCGGATCGTGCGCCGGATCGGAGGGTTGGGGTCAAACTCGGGCATGCCGAACATGTTCGGGCGCTGGAAGCTCTGGAAGCTCGTCGTCCCCGAGGTCGCCGACGAGCCGAGGAGAGGCTTCCACTGCAAGCCGCTCACCCCGCTCGACTCCACCTCACCGGCCCAGAGGAGCGCCATCTCTTGCAGGCCGGAGGAGATCGCCTCCTCGCCGTTGAACGGCATGCGGCCGCGCGAGTCCTTGCCGACGAACACGATGGCCGGCGACATGCGGTCCTCGAATTGCGGGTGCGGGTTGTAGACGTCCCACACCACGTTCGTCATCGGCCAGCGGATGCCCAGCTCGTTCAGCAGGCCGGTGAAGTCACCCTTCGGCTCGGGTTGGTCCTGACCGCCGCCGAACATCGGGTTCTGGTTCTTCGAGCGGCGCTGGTCATTGGCGCCGTTCCCCATCGAGCTCACCGGCAGCGGATCGTCCAGCCAGACCACCGGGTTCCCGGCCTTGATGTAGGCTCCGAAGCGCTCGAGCTGCGCCTGCGGCAAGGTGTTCGCCAGAGGTGCGAGCAGCACGTCGAGATCCGCGGGATAGTCCTTCTCGGGATCGACCTGGATCACTTCGTACTGGAGCTTCAGGTCGCGCACGATCTGCCAGGGCGGGAGCGAGCGCATCGCCTGCATGTCGAAGCCGCCCATCAGATCGAGGTCGGTCTTCAGCACGCCGAGCTTGCGACGCTTCGTCTGCGCCACCGAGCGGATCGAGCGCGTGATCTCGTATTCGACGCTCAGGCGATTGGAGAGGAACGGGATCACGTTCTCCTCCGCGCCGCAGGTCACCGCCAGGCCGAGGTAGACCCAGAACTGCTTGGGTGCCCCGCCCTCGTCGCCGTAGATCTCGGCCGCTTGGATGCCGTACTTCTGCTCGGCCGAGCGCGCCTCCTCCGAGTAGCGCTCGCACTCGACCAGGCGCACGCGCACCTTGCCGCCGCTCTTCGACTCATAGCGCCGCAGGAGGTTCTCCACGTCGCGGCGCACCGCGACGAACTCATTCGGCACCTCGGGCGAGAGAAAGGCCTCGACGTTCACCGGACGCTCCGGATCGAGACCGTCCAGGATCGCGAGCGTCTGCTCGCTGAGCGAGTGGATCCCTTCGCTCGTGGCATCGATCTTCCCGCCGAGGTTGCTCATCAGGAAGGTCGCGCCCAGCGCCGCGGCTCCGAGCGCCACGAAGCGCAGCGAGAGGTGCACCGGCTCCCCGCCGCGCCAGTGCCGGCGCGAGAGCAGGAGCAGGTTGAAGTAGAGGAACGCCGCGATCATCCCGCCGTAGAGCACCAGCGCGGAGATCGAGACCAAACCTCGCGACATCTCACCGAAGAGGGCCACCGGGAAGTTCAGCAGCCACGCGCGGATGAGGTCCGCCGGGAAGATGAGGCCGAAGAGCTGCTCGGCGTAGACCACCCCGCCGCAGAGGACCGCGCCGAGGATGAAGGAGACGGTGAGGTTCGCGGAGAGCTGCGAGCCGATCATGCCCGCGCCGATCAGCGCGAGACCGAGCAGCCAGTAGCCCAGGTAGTTCGAGACCACGAGGAAGCCGTCCGGATTGCCGAGCAACCAGAGCAGCGCGACCTGCGGGACCGTGAACGCCAGCGTCGTCGTGTAGATCGCCGCGGCGGCGAGATACTTGCCGAGCACGATGTGCAGATCGCTCGCCGGCAAGGTGAGCAGGAGCTCTTCGGTGCCCGAGGCGCGCTCCGCCGCCCAGATGCTCATCGTGATCGCGGGGATCAGCACGACGAGCAGCATCGGGAAGACCGCGTTCAGGCTGTCCAGGCTCGCGGCGTTGTTCTGGAAGAACGCGTCCGAGAAGAGGAAGAGCGCGCAGAGGACGACGAAGATCGTGACGAAGACGTAGCCCGCGGGGTTGCCGAACCACGAGCGGGCGTCGCGCTTGGCGATGGCGCGAACGATCGACCAGCCTTGGGGCTGGCCCAGCGACGGCGCGCTCGCGCCGGCAGCAGCAGCGGAGGAGATGCTCATCTCAGGCGGCCCCCGTCATCTTGTGGAAGGCTTGGTCGAGATCGCCGCCGCCGCGCGCGCGCAGCTCCTTCGGCGTCCCGTCGAACACGAGGCGACCACCCGCGACCATCAGCACGCGGTCCGCGACGGCGTCGACCTCCTGGAGGATGTGGGTCGAGAGCAGCAAGGTGCGCTTCTCGCCGAGCTTCTTGATCGTCTCGCGCATGTGCAGGATCTGGTTCGGATCGAGGCCCGAGGTGGGCTCGTCCAGGATCAGCACCTCGGGCTCGTGCAGCAGCACCTGCGCCATGCCGACGCGCTGGCGGTAGCCCTTCGAGAGCTTGTGGATCGGCTTCTCGAGCACCTCCTGCAGCGAGCAGGTCTCCACGACCTCGGCGAAGCGCTCGCGCATCTTCTGCGAGGAGAGCCCGCGGGCCTCGCCGAAGAAGTGCAGCAGAGCGCGCGGCGTCATGTCGGGATAGAGAGGCCCGTTCTCGGGCAGGTAGCCCAAGCTGCGCGCGGCGCGGATGCGATCCTCTTGGACATCGATCCCGGCGATGCGGGCGTGTCCCTTGGAAGGCGCGAGGAAGCCCGTCAAGATCTTCATCGTCGTGGACTTCCCGGCCCCGTTGGGGCCGAGGAACGCGACGATCTCGCCGGCCTGCACCTGGAAGCTGATGTCTTGGATCGCGGCGAAGCTGCCGTAAAACTTCGACAGACTCTCGGCCTCGATCATCGGCCTCGATGCGGTCATTGTTGATCTCCGGATGTCGTTCGTACGCCAGAGCTGCGGGGGGTCTTCGCCCCGCGGAGGGCGAACATTAAGGGGAGCTACGCGCGAGCGGTCAAGCGCGTTGGCGTCCCCTGGGGCATCCGGTGGAGCCATCTGTGGAGAAAGGGGTCGCCATGGGACGTCGCGTGCTGATCAGCGGGGCGAGCGGACTCGTCGGGCAGGCCCTCGCGGCGGCGCTGCGCGCTCGTGGCGACACGGTCGCGAGCCTCGTGCGTCGCGCGCCGCGCTCGCCGCTGGAGATCCCCTGGGATCCGCGAGGAGGCTGGCTCGATCCGGACCATCTGCGCGGCTTCGACGCGGTCGTGCACCTCGCCGGCGAGAACGTCGGCGCCGGGCGCTGGACCGCCGCGCGACGCGCCGCGATCGCGAGCAGCCGCATCGAAGGCACGCGGCTCCTCGCCGCGAGCCTCTGCGCCGCGTGCGCCGAGCCGCCGCCCTTCCTCGCGGCCTCCGCGACCGGGTTCTACGGCGATCGCGGGGAGGAGCGCCTGGACGAAGCGAGCCGGGCCGGCACGGGCTTCCTCGCCGAGACCTGCGTGGCGTGGGAAGCACAGGCGGATCCACTGCGCGCGCGCGGCGGCCGCGTCGTGCATCTGCGGACCAGCCTCGTCCTCGCGCGCGAGGGCGGCGCGCTGGCGAAGATGCTCCTCCCCTTCCGCCTCGGCGTGGGTGGGCGCATCGGCAGCGGGCGGCAGTGGTGGAGCTGGATCGCGCTCGAGGACTTGGTCGCGATCTATCTGCGCTCACTCGACGAGCCGAGCTGGTCGGGGCCGATCAACGCCACCGCGCCCGCGCCGGTCACGAACGCGCACTTCACGCGCGCGCTCGGCAGCGCGCTGCGCCGGCCGACGATCTTCCCGCTGCCGGCCTTCGCCGCGCGCATGATGCTCGGGCGCGAGATGGCGAACGAGCTCTTGCTCGCGAGCGCGCGCGTCGAGCCGCGCTTTCTGACCGAGCATGGCTTCGCGTTCCGTCATCCCGAGCTCGGCGCGGCGCTGCGCGCGGTGCTCGGCGCCCGCGAGGTCGCTCCGGCGTGAAGCTCGAGCGAGAGCTCTACCTCGGCATCGACTGCAGCGGCGCGCGCGGCCCCGCGCTGCCGGGGCTCTGCGTGGCGCGCGCGACGCAGGGGGCGCGCGCTCCGGAGCTCGTCGCCGCGCCCGACGGCGCGCAGCATTGGTCGCGCGGCGCGCTGCGCGCGTTCCTCGGCGCGATCGCGAGCGGCAAAGCGCGCGCGGTCGCGGGCTTCGACGCGTCCTTCGGCGCGGCATGGTGGGATGAGCGCAGCTACTTCCCCGGGCTCGCCGATGCGCCTCGCGACGCGCCGAGCCTCTGGGCCGCCGTCGAGGCGCACTGCACGGACGATCTCGACGGCTACGCCGGCGCGATCTACCTGGACGCGCACCACGCATGGTCGCCATGGCTGCTGACGCCGCGCGGTCGCGGAGCACGCTGGCGCCATCGCACGCGCGTCACCGATCGCGCGGCCGCGGCCGTAGCCGCGGGAGCGACGCCGTCCTCCACCTTCCACTTCGTGGGTCCGGCCGCCGTGGGTGCCGCGAGCTTCTCGCTCTGGCGCCTCCTCCACGCGCTGCGCGCGGAGCTCGGCTCCCGCCTCGCGATCTGGCCGATGGATCCGCCGGAGCGCTGCGAACGCGCGACGCTGCTGCTGGTCGAGGTCTTCCCCCGCCTCGCCTGGCTCCGCAGCGGCGCCGATCCGCGTGCGTGGAGCGACGCCGCGCAGCGAGCGCGCGCGACGCACTACGGCATCACCGCGCGCGCGGCTCGCGCGTTCGCTCCTCGCAGCGAGCACGAAGCCGACGCCTGGATCGCCTGCGCCGCGCTGCGCGCCGATCTCGATCATCCCGAGCTCTGGGATCTCTCCGCCCACCCGCCCGAAGTCGCCCGCTGCGAAGGCTGGATCCTCGGCGCTCCCCCCACGGCACAGTGAAAGCGCCAGGCACCTGAGCTCAGCGGTGACGGGGAGCGGCTACCACAGAGGCCGGAAGACCTCGTCGCGCCAGCGCTCGCGCGCGGCGAGCTCGCCCGCGAGGATCGCCTCCAAGGTCACGCCGCTCGGAGGCTCCTCGATCTCGGCGAGCGCTTCGAAGAGCGCGCGCCGCACGCTCGCATCGGGATGATCGAGCAGGTTCCATAGCGTCAGCGAGTCGCGCTGCGTCGCTTCGGCGAGGAGCTGCTCTAAGTCGCGCGGATCTCCGCTCGCGCTGGCATCGAGGCGGCGCAGTGAATCGAGGAAGAGCGTGCTCGCGTCGTTCCAATGCGGCGTGCTCGGAGGCGCGTCCGGCGAGGAACTGAGGCGCGCGCCCGCGGGGACGTGGAGCTTCCGGCCGCGCGCCTCGAACGAGACCGCGCCGCTCAGCACCTCGAGCGTCGTGAAGCCGTCCTCGCGCACGGTCGTGCGGTACTTGCAGCCGAGATCCACCGCGATGCCCGCGGGAGTTCCGACCTGGAACACGCGTGGCGCGGCGGCGACGTTCGCCTCGGCGGCTCCGAGCTCGAGGGCCACTCGGTAGGAGCCCTCGGCGCGAGCGTCGAGCGGGGCATCGATGCGCAGCGCCGCGCCGGGCAAGAGCTCGAGGAAGCCGATGTCGCCGACCGTGAGCACGAGGTTCGCACCTTCGGCGACGAGGAGACGATCGCCCGGCGCGAGCGTCGCGCCGACCTCCAACGCGCGTGCGGAAGCGCCCTCGACGCGGACGCTGCCGCGCACCGAGCGCACGACGAAGCGCGCGCTCGCGCTCGACGCAGTCTCCGCGTCGCCGCGGAAGAGCAGCAGCCAGCACGCGAGCCATGCCGCGGCTGCCAGCAGCGCTCCGCCGATCGCGCGCCAGAAGTGCGCCCGCGACGGAGGAACGGCACCGAGCCGCTGAGGATCGAGCGCTCCGCTCCAACGCGCCCCCGAGAGCGCCTCGCCGAGGCGCAGCTCGTAGCCCTCGAAGCCGGGGAGCGGATCCGTTCTCCACGGCTCGCCCCGCGCGCGACGCTCGTTCGGTCGCTCGATGCTCATCGGTGCGCCTCCCCGCTCCAGCGCTCGCGGAGGAGCTTCAGCCCGCGGCAGAGGTTCACGCGCACGGAGCCAGGCGTGAGCTCGGTCACCGCGGCGATCTCCTCGGCGCTGAGTCCCTCGACGTAGCGCAGCGCGATGGTCTCGCGGTAGGCCTCGGGCAGAGCGCGCAGCTCTGCGAGCAGCTCTTCCTGCTCGAGGCGCGCCGCGTCGCAAGCCGCTTCGCGCCCCGCAGCAAGGCCATCGACGGCGATCTCCTGGGCGAGGCGCCGCCCGCGGCGCTCGTCGCTGCGCCGCGCCGAGCGCGCGCGATTGCGAGCGATCGCGGCGATCCAAGCGCGGAAGCGCTCCGCCCCGCGCAGCTCGCCCAGCTTGCGCCAGGCCTGGACGAAGACCTCCTGCACGACATCCTCGGCGGCATGGCGATCGACCCAGCCCAGGGCGAGCGCGTGCACCAGCGGGGCGTGCCGCCCGTAGAGCGCCGTGAACGCACGGGCGTCCCCGCGCCGCGCCGCCTCGAGCAGCGCAGCGTCGCTCGGCCCTTCGGCCTCCTCCGACGCGCTCTTCGTGCCAGGCAACCCGTGCTCCGATCGGAACCGCATCCCCGACGCCGCCAGCCCGCCGCCCGTTATCGATCAAATCGGGGTCAGACCCCTTACTGATCGATATCGATCAGAAAGGGGTCTGACCCCGATTTGATCGACGGCTAGAGGAGCTTCTGGAGGCGCTTCAGGACGAGCTCGCGCCGCTCGCGCCAGTCCTTGGCGAAGACGCGGGCGACCTTCCAGCCGAAGGAGCCCAAGATGCGCGGGCGGAGGACGTGGCGCTCCAGGAGGTCGCCGGTCGCGTAGTGCTCGTCGGTGTCGACGAGGATGCCGAGGGCGAAGCGCTCCTCCCCGGCCTTCCGCAGGGCAAGGTCGGTGCGGAAGCGGGAGGCACCGATGCCGGTGCTCAGCTCGTGGCCGAGGGAACGCAGCGCCGCGGCGAGGTCCTCGACGACGGCCTCGCGCGGCACCTCGTCGCGCGTCTTCGCGTCGGGCGAGAACTCCTGCAGGATGCGCTTCGCCTGCTCTTCCTTGCCGAGCGAGATCGCCTCGGCGTAGCGCAGGTAGCGCGAGAAGCAGAGCGCACCGTCGTTCCAGCTGTTCGTGATGCGCTCGCCCTTCATCGAGGCGACCACGATCATGTGCCGCTTCGCGCGCGAGAACACGACGTTCAAGCGCTTCTCGCCGCCGCCCTGGTTGATCGGGCCGAAGTTCATGCGCACCTGCCCGCGCGCATCCGGGCCGTAGCACACCGAGAGCAGGATCACGTCGCGCTCGTCGCCCTGCACGTTCTCCAAGTTCTTCACGAAGAGGCCGACGAACGCGCCGTCCTCCTCGCGCTCCTCCTCCAGAGCGAGCTGCTCGGCGAAGCTCTCGTCCTCGGCGGCAAGCTTCTCCAGCGCCTGCTCGATCTCGCTCTGCTGCGCCTGCGAGAACGCAACCACGCCGAGCGAGAGCTTCTTCTCGGAGCGCAGCAGCGCGCGCACGAGCCGCGCGAGGTACGCGGCCTCGGCGGGATTGCGCTGCCGGTCGTAGACCGCCGCCTCCATCTCGTGGAACGAGATCGGCCGATCGAGGCAGCGTGCGGCGAGATCGACGCCCTCCAGCGCCGCGAGCTCCGCGGGCACGAGGATGCGCTCGCGCTCGCGCGGGATCGCGACATCCGGGATCGTGAGCAAGTTCCGCCCGTAGAACGCCGCGTTCGAGAAGCGGATCAGCGCCTCCGAGCGGCTGCGGTAGTGCCAGCCGAGCATGCAGCTGTCGAGGTGCGCCGCGGCGTGCGAGAGGAAGCTCTCGGCCTCGAGCCCCACACTCGTCTCCGAGCCGAGGTCGTCGCGGAACACGAGCTGATCCTCCTCGGGCTCCTTCCGCGCCGAGAAGAAGTTGGTCGGCGGGAGCTGCTTCTCGTCGCCGACGACGATCGCCTGCGCGCCGCGGAAGAGCGTCGGCACGGACTCCTCGAGCGGGATCTGCGACGCCTCGTCGAAGATCACCACATCGAACGCACGCGTATCGAGCGGCAGCGTGTCCGAGACGGAGAGCGGGCTCATCAGCCACACCGGCTTCAGCGCGCGGAGATACGCGCCGGTGTCCCCCGCGGAGAGGTCGCGGATGCTCTTCCAACGCATCACCTTGCCGAGCTCGTGCTCGAGCTCGCGCTTGCCGCGCTGCAGCGCCTTTCGCGCTTCCTTCTCGTCGGCGGAGCCCCCCGCCTCCGTCGCGGTCGCGCGCGCGAGCAGAGCGCGGAAGCGCTGGTGCGCGAGCGCCACCACGTGCGCGCCGTTCGCCGCGCGCAGCTCGTCCCAAGCGCCGCCGAGCTTCTCGGCGAGTTCCTCGAGCTCGCGGCCCGCCAGCGCATGCAGCGTCTTGTCCGCGCGATAGCGGCGCAGGATCGCCGCCGCCACGAGGCGCCCCTCCAGCGCCGCGGAGGAGCGCGGCGCCTCGAGCACGACCGCCAGCAGCTCCGCGGGCAGCGCCGCGAAGCGAGCGAGCTGCGGCAGGATCTCGGGCAGCCGCCCCTTCGTCGCGCGCAGCGCCGCGAGCTCGCGCGCATGCACGGCCAGCGTTCCGCTCGGCAGCACCGACCAGAGCTCGGCTTCCGCGGCGCGCAAGCGCTCGAGCGGAGCACCCGCCTGCGCGAGCGCGCCGATCGCAGCACCCAGGCTCGGCTCCTCCAGCGCGCGCTGCCGCAGCGCGCGCGCGACCGGCGAACGATCCCGCGCGGTCTCCTCGGCGAGCAGAGCCTCCAGCGCCTCGGCATCGTAGCTGAGCTGCAGCTCCTCGCGCGCCGCGCGATCCGCCGCCGCGAGCCGCTCTTCGGCCGCGTAGCGCGCGCGCAGCTTCGAGAGCACCGCGCCGAGCTCGGGCTCGATCGTGTGCGCGCGGAAGTCATAGCGCGCCTCGACGATCTTCTTCAGCTTCCACCAGCTCGGGCGCAACCAGCGCAGGAACGCGCGCTCGGTCCGTTCACAGAGCGCCTCCACCGTCTCGAGCTCGCTCGGCGGCAGCGGGTCCTTCCACGCCTGCGCGGCTTGCTTCGCCGCGAGCAACGCTTCGCGCAGACCCTTCCGCTCGACCGAGAGCTGGCGCAGACGCGCGCGCTTGCTGCTCTGCGGAGAGAGGAGCTCCAAGGCGCCGGCGCGCGCGAGCTCCGCCAAGCCACGCGCGGCCTCGATGCGCTCGGCGAGCGTCGCAGGATCGTCCTCGAGCGAAGCCAGGCCCTGCGCGCCCGCGAGGGAGCGCTCGAGCTCGGCGAAGGCCTGCTCCGCAGCCTGCAGCGCTTCCTCGGTACGGGCGAGCGGTCGCTCGGCGCGCACGACGCTCTCGCGCAAGCGCGCGAGCGCGCTCTGCGCCACGAGCTCGCCGAGACCGCACTCGCGGAGCTCGCGCTCCAGCAGCAGCACCGCTTCGCCGCCGGCCTGCCACAGCGCATATCCGGGCCAGCGCTCCGCCTCCGCATCGTCGAGCGGCTCTTCCTCGCGCGCGCGCTCGTCCTCGGCCAGCGGCCGGTCGAGCTCGACCGCGCGCGAGAGCAGCGCGCGCAGCGAGAGGCCGTCGCGCTCGAGGGCTTGCCCCATCGCCGTATCGAACGCGCGCAGCGCCTCGCTCGAGCGACGCAGCTTCCCGCAGGCCTGCTCGCGCGCCGCGCCCGTCCGCGCCGCTTCGTCCTCGCGCTCGGCCCAGTCCTCGTAGGTCGCCTTCAGCTCCTGGATGAAGGCCTTCTTGTCGCCCTGCGAGTCGTGGATCAGCACGCAGAGCCGCTCGAGGCCGCTCTGCTTCAGGCGCTCGTGCACCACGTCGATCGCCGCGCGCTTCTCGCAGACGAAGAGCACGCGCCGGCCGAGGGCGACCTGATCGGCGATCAAGTTGGTGATCGTCTGCGACTTGCCGGTGCCCGGCGGCCCTTGGATCAGGAACGACTCCTGCGCGCGCGCGCGGCGGAGCGCGGCGAGCTGCGTGGGATCGCAGGCGACGATGGGATGCAGCTCCTCCAAACCGGCCTCGACGGCGCGCGGCGGCTCGACGGGCGCGCTCGTGCGGGCCGGTAGCTCTTCCTCGCCGAGCGGGAAGAGCGCCTCGAAGGTCGGCGGTCGCAGCACCTCGTCCTGCGCGAGGGCCGCGTAGTCGCGCACGAGCGACATGCGCCGATAGTGGAAGTGCCCGAGCACCAGCGAGGAGAGATCGAAGTCCCAGGTGTAGGGATTCGCGGCGCCTTCGGCGTCCAGGCGGAAGAAGCTCTTCTCGCGCAGGGCGGGATCGCCCTCGCTCGCGCTCTTCGGCCCGGCCATCTCGAGCGCGCGGGGCTTCCGGCGATCCTCGACGAGCTCCTCGCCGAGCAGCGCCGGCGGCACCACGTGGCGCTTGTAGAGCTCGAGCCCGAGCGGGCGCAGCCGCTCCTTCTCGTAGGAGTAGTCGATCTGTCCGAAGCTCCGCGCTTCGGTCGCGGCATGCGAGCGTCGGCGCCACAGATCGACGCGCGCCCGCGCGCGCTTCACCAGGAGCTCGATCCGCGGACGATCGATGCGGCAGAGCTCCACGGCGGGCTCGCTGGCCGTGATCGCGCGCTGGAGCTCGGAGTGGAGCTCCAGCACCGCGGCGTGGCTGAGCGGCACGCTCTCCGGGAGCTCGAGCCCGTAGAGGCGCTGCAGATGGTGCCGCAGCGCCGGGTTCACCTCGGCTTCCTCGGCGAGCGGGAGCAGGCGATAGCGATCGCGGACACCCTTCTTCTTCTCGATCTCGACGGGCAGCAGCAGGAGCGGCGAGTGGATGCGCTCCTCCTTCTCGCCTTTCAGGTCGTGCCAGCGCAAGAAGACCAGCGCCAAGCGCAGCGGGGAGAAGCCGGTCTCGCGGCGATGACGTCCGTCCTCGGTGCGCAGACGATCGAGGAGCCCGGGGAGATACGGCGCCTCCTCGAAGCGCAGCACCTTCTCGAGCTCGATCGCGCGGCCCTCGGCGAACGCCTCGGCGAGCTCCGGGCTCCAGACGAGCAGCGCCTGCGGGTCGATGCGCGCAGGGTCGAGCACCAGCGGCACCGAGGCCTCGGTCGCGTTCAGCATCCCGAGGCTGGGCTGGAAGTAGAGCAAGCGGTTGCGGCGCGAGATCTCGAAGAGGCGATCGCGCAGCGTCTCGAGCAGCGCGGCGCGCCGCTCGGCGAGCGGCACCGCGCGCAAGCTCTCCTCCACGCTCGCCCCCACGGTGCCGCGGAAGTCGCGGTAGCCGCGCAGGAGCTGCACGATCTGGCGCAGATCCCGCGCTCGCGCCGCGCGAGGGAGCTCGGTCATCTGCGCGATCGCGCGCGCGAGCGCCGGATCGAGCTCGCGATGCAGGGCGAAGAGATTCGCGCGCTGCGCCGCGAAGCGCTGCAGATGCTCCAGCCGCGCGAAGTCGAGCCCGAGCGCGAGCGACGCGAGCAGCATGCCGAGCTGCAGCACATCGCTCGGCGCGTCGTGCACGCCGAGCTCGTGCTCCACGCAGCGCCAGTCGGGCAGATAGGCGAGCTGCGGCGCCGCGCCGAGCTTCTCGCTCGCCTCCAGCGAGCGCAGCTCCGGAGCGCGCGAAGTGCTCGCATCGATCTCGTAGCGCCGCACGACCTCGACCGCGCCGCCCAGCTTCGGCTGCAGCGGATCGAGCACGCGAGCCTCCCCGCGCGGCTCCGCGAGCTCGGCAGCGGGGAACCAGAGCGCCGCGGCTTCGACGCGCACGCCGCGCAGGCCCTCGAGCGGCGCCACGCGGCCGTGCTCGTGAGCTTCGGCGACTTGCTCGAAGAGCGGCAGGCAGAGCCCTAGCACGTCGGCGGTCGGGAGCGGGCCGCTCTGGATCGCCGTCGCGATCCACTCGGGGAAACGCTGGAGCGCGCTGCTCATGCGCCACCTCCGTCGGCCGCGAGCTCGCTCGCAGGCGGCGGCTCCGCAGGTGCCGGCTCCGAGGGCGCCGGCTCCGAAGCGGCCCTCGCCTTCGAGCGCCCGCGCGCGGGCTTCGCCTCGCGCTGCTCGAGCTGCGCGATCTTGCCGGGTGCATCCTTCGCGAGCTTCTCGAGGGCCTTCTTCGTGCGTCCGAGCTCCGTGCGCGCGAGCTCGAGCAAGCGCTCGCGACCGTCGAAGTGCTGTGCGAGCTCCAGGCCGCGCCAGAGCGCGAGATCGCTGCTGTCCTCGCTGAGCGCCGCGAGATCGAGCAGGAGATAGCACCAGTAGTCGCGGAGCCCTGGGCCTTCCGCCGCGAGACGCGCGCCGAGCGCCGCCTCGTCACAGGTGCTCTCGAGCGCCAGCGGATCCATCTCCGGATCGAAGGCCCGCGCATGCGCGAGCAGCTCGTCGGAGCGCATCCACTCCGGGGCCAGGGCCGCGCGCAGGAGCTCGCGCGTCCGCTGCTGCACGCGATGCTGATCGAGCAGGTCGAGCCGCTCGAGCTCGAGCTCGCCCTCGATCCAGCGCACGACCTTCTCCTCGGCCTGCTCCTCGTCGCGCGCGAAGGCCGCGAGAGAGCGCGCGCGAAGGAAGGCCTCGGGATGCGTGAGCCCTTGCGAGCGCAGGTTCGGGTCCTTCTCGAGCACTTCTTCGGCTTGCCGCACGAACGCCGCGGCATCGATGCGCTTCAAGCCCGTCGCGGTCTTCAGCAGGCAGCCGACCGCGGCCTCGAGCGAGCCCGCCGCAGCTAGCGCCGCCCGATCGGCGAAGATCTCCATCGCGCGCCGATAGCGCAGGGCGCTCGCGCGCGCGCTCGGCGGAGCGTCCGGCTCCTGCAGCGCGCTGTCGAGGATCTGGCTCGCGATGCGGAACGCGCCGTCCTCGGCGCGGTAGAGCGCGTGGTGGGCGAGCTCGTGCGCGAAGAGCGCCACGAGCTCCGCCTCGCCGAGCTCGTCCTCCAGCGGACCGGAGAGCACGATGTGCAGCTCGTTCGGCAGGAACCAGAGCGCGGCGTTCCGCCCCTCCGTCACCGCCGACTGATAGATCGTGAGCGGCAGCTCGACGCCGAGCGCCCCTTGCGCGGCGCGCGCCGCGGCGAAGAGCTTGGGCTCGGCCTCCGGCTCCAAGCGCACGCTCGTCTTCAGGAGCTGGAGGCGCAGCGCCTCGGCATGGCGCTCGGGCGCCTGCGCTTGGTGCCAGGCCCAGAGCGCCGGCGCTTGGGAGCGGAGGTGGTCGACGTAGCGGCGCTGCAGCGGCAAGGGCCGCAGCGCATCGGCGGGCGAGAGCACGAGGAGAACGCTCCGATGCGGGCGGAAAACGCGGGCTGACAGGATGGAGGGCGACCGCGGGGCTGGCAAGGCGGCGCGAGCCCTTCGCGCGCATGACGCGCTTGCTCCGCGACGCGCGGCCGCTGAACATGCGCCTCCGCGCGACGCATCCCGCGAGCGCCCAGCCCCGCTGACCCATGCGCCGCGACGACGCCCGAGACGAAGAAGCCGAAGACGAAGAGCTCGAAGAGGGAGGCGCTGCCGACGAGGGCGGCGAGATCGACCTCGCGGCGCTGCTCGGCTCGATCGACAGCCCGGCCGAAGCCCTCGAGAAGCTCGTGCGCCTCGGCGCGCGGCAGCGCGAGTGGAAGAGCTGGAAGCGCCTCGCGCAGCACGACTACGAGGGCGCCGAGGAGGAGCTCGCGACCTGGATCGAGGAAGTGCTGCGCGACGACCCGCCGCCCCCCGAGACGCAGGCCTTCTTCTTCGGCCTCTTCGATGCGGAGGACGACGACGGCAAGGAGACCTTTGGTCTTCAGCTGAGCGGCTCGTCCTTCTTCGCGCCCTTCGATCGCAGCTTCTCCTGGGCCGCCGAGCCGACCTGGGTCCCGGATGACTGCTTCGCTCCCGAGGGCATCCTCGACGAGATCTACCGCCTCTCCGCCAGCGCGCCGCGCGAGCAGCGCGAGTTCGCGCGCTACACGATCGGTCTCGCCTACGCGGTGATCGCGGTGAAGCGCCTCTGTCTGCGCTTCGCGAAGAAGCTGGAGCTCTGGCAGCAGGGCGGGCGCCAGGTGGCGGTGGGCTTCGTCGGCGGTGAGGCGATCCTGCTGCCGAATCCGCAGGCGAGCATCGATGCGGAGCTCGAGGACGACGAGGAGCTCGAGGATGGCGAGCTCGACGAAGAAGGGCTCGAGGGCGGAGAAGCGGAACGCACGAGCGAGGCGGACTGAGAGGCCTCGAGATCGTCGGCGGAGCCGGCGATCTGGCGCTGCCGCGACACCGCGATCCGGCCAGGGCTCGTGAACGACGCTCGATCGTGCGATGAAGATCGATGCCGCTCCTTCGATCTCGCGAGAGGATCGCGGATCGAACGATCCTCGCGCTTGACGACAGGAGCCGGAAGATCGACAGTCCCGCGAGCTGAGCGCGCTCCGTCTCGCGCTCCGACCGTCGCGTTCGGCTCCCTCTCCCTGGGTTCCGCCGATGCGTGCAGAGCACGCCTTCGCTCCGACGCGCTCCACGGCACCGCTCCTGAGCGGTGCGGCGAGCTCGTGCGTCGTCGAGTCTGAGTTCGTCGCGAGCTCGCGACGCACGCAGCGCCCGTCGCACGAGCACGTGCCGGCGCTGGACGGACTGCGCGGGGTCGCCGTGCTGCTCGTGCTCTTCGGACACGCGCCGCTCTTGCTCGCGACGCGCGGCAGCGATGCCGGCGGCTTCTGGCAGGCGAGCCGCGGCGGCTGGATCGGCGTCGATCTCTTCTTCGTGCTGAGCGGCTTCCTCATCACGCGGATCCTGATCGGCGCGCGTGGGAGCGAGGGCGCGTTCCGGAACTTCTGGCTGCGGCGCGCGCTGCGCATCTTCCCGCTCGCCTACGCCTACCTGGCACTCCTCGCCGCGCTGGCCTGGCTCGCGCCGGGCTTTGCGACGCTGCGCGATCTGCCAGCGTTCGCGTGGGCCGCGAGCTATCTCACGAACCTGCACATCGCGCTCGAAGGCTGGACCCAACCGCAGCTCGCGCTGCTCTGGAGCCTCGCCGTCGAGGAGCACTTCTATCTGCTGTGGCCGCTCGCGGCGCTCGCGCTGCCGCGCCGCGCGCTCGGCCTGCTCCTCGTCGCAGTCCTCGTGGGCGCGCCGTGGCTGCGCTGGTCCCTCCTAGACCATGTCGGCGTGCGCGGCATCTACGTGCTCACGCCTTGCCGCATCGACACGCTGGCCTGCGGAGCGCTGCTCGCGCTCGCGTGGGATTCGGCGTGGAGAACGACGGTGCAACGCGCCGCGCGTTGGCTCGCGCTGCCGGCGTTCGCATGCGTGAGCGGAGTGTTGATCGCGGGCGTCGAAGCCGTCGATCCCGCGACGCCGCGGTGGTTCCACATCGGTGGATTCAGCGCGATCGCCGCATCGTTCGCCGTCGTCTGCGCGCTCGCGCTCGAACGCTCGAGCGCGCTGGCACGTGCTCTCGCGATGCCCGCGCTGCGCGCGATCGGGCGCATCTCGTACGGCATGTACGTCTGGCATGCCCTCGCAGCGCTCGTCGTGCGCCACGGGCTCGATCGACTCGGATGGGACCTCGGACTCTTCGTGAGCTCGACCCTCTGGCTCTTCGCCGTGCTCCTCGTTGCGAGCGCGAGCTATCGCTGGATCGAAGCGCCGTTCCTGCGCTGGAAGGACCGCATCGCTCGCCGCCATCCCGCTGCGGAGATCGCCATCGCGCCGCCCGCGTCGCGCGTCGACCGCGAACCCCTCTATGAGCTGCTCCCGCAGCCTGCGCGCCTCGCGGATCTAGAGCTGCCGTTCGAGAGCCTGCAGCGCACGCACGCCCCGAGCCACCGCGAAGAGCAAGTCACGAGCTCGTAGCACCTCCGCGCGCGGCGCAGATAAAAACGCGGCGACGCGTGTCCCTCCTGCGCCGTGGAGCGTCCTGGCTCGGTGCGGCCCCCGCGGCGCTTCGCGCTCATCGTTCGTGCCGAAGCTTCCGAGCACGGCGCCGCGGGGCCGCACCTCCTCGTCGGCCGCGCACCGTCCGCGCCTAGGCGCATCCTCCGCTCCGCCGCTACACTCGCGGCATGCACTCCGAACCACGCGACGACTACGTGCTGCACCTCTCCTTGCCCACCGACCTCGAGGACTTCGTCCGAGAACGCACGCTCGCCAGCGGGATCTCGACCAGCGATTACGTCCTCCAGCTCATCCTCGAGGATCGGCGCCGCAACAGCGATCGACGCCTCGAGGAGCTCTTGCTCGCGGGGATGCGAAGCGAAGCGACGGTCGAGGTGGATTCTGCGTATTGGGAACGTCGGCGGCGCGAGCTGGAGGCGCGGACGCGCGCCCGTTCGAACGAATGATTGTCCGCATCTCGAAGCTCGCGGACGAGGACCTCACACGCATCGAGGACTTCCTCGTCGAAGCCGCGAACCGAGATCTCGCATTGCGTTTCCAAGCCGCGCTCGCGGCATCCGTCGATGCCATCCGCCTTCAGCCTCACAGCGGGACCGTCGTGGGCCTGACCGTTGAGGCATCGCCGCCGTGCCGCCGAGTCGCTGTCGCCCGCCCGTTTCAGCGCTATCACGTCTTCTATCTGCCAGAGCCCGATCGAATCACCGTCCTCCGCGTGCTGCATGAGCTGCGAGATCTAGAGAACTTGCTCTAGCTAGAGTCCGCGAGCACTTCTGGCCTTCGACCGAGTGGAATCGCGCACAGAGATGCATGCAGGAGTCCTCGGCGGCATCGCAAGGCGGGAGAAAACGAAGTCGGGCGTGTCCACCAAATCGCTTGCGCGTCTCGGCTCGGTGCGACCCCCGCGGCGCTTCGCGCTCATCGTTCGTGCCGAAGCTTCCGAGCACGGCGCCGCGGGGCCGCACCTCCTCGTCGGCGGGGCACCGTCCGCGCCTAGGCGCATCCTCGGCTCCGCCGCTACACTCGCGGCATGCACTCCGAACCACGCGACGACTACGTGCTGCACCTCTCCTTGCCCACCGAGCTCGAGAGCTTCGTCGAGGAGACGAGCCGCGCCGCGGGAGTCGCCCCCGAGGAGTTCGTGCGGCGCTTGATCCGCGAGGATCGCGAGCGGCGGGCGGAGCAGGAGCGGCTCGAGGCGCTCTTGCTCGAGGGCTTGAACAGCGGGCCGGGGATCGAGGTCACCCCTGAGTTCTGGCAACGCAAGGACCGCGAGCACGCCGCATGGCAGAAGAATCGAGAGAGAGGCTGATCGCGCGACTCTCTCCGCTGGCGGAGAACGACTTCGACACGGCTCGTCGCCGCTACGAGCTCGAGGCGGGAGAACGCGTGTCGGAGAGCTTTCGGCGAGCCTTCGCGTCGGCGATGGAGGCTCTGGTGGACTTCCGGGAGATCGGCGCGAGCGTGCCGGAGTCCGTCGATCGCCTCGCGGGACTACGCCGGCTGGCGTTGAGCGCTCCGTTCACTTCGACCCACGTCTTCTACGTTCGGAAGGTTCGGCGATCGAGATCCTTCGAGTCCTGCATGGATCGCGCGACCGCTCGCCCTTGCTCTGAGACACCCTCGCCATCGAGTGCCGTGGGAATCTCTCGATCGAGCGACGCGCCCCTAATGCGGTTCGCTGCGCGAAGGCTCGCGAGAGAAGCCGCTTGCGATCACCGCGCGGGCTCGAGCCGCACGAGGATCTCCTCCGCGCTGGGCCGCACCCCTCCGAGCACCGCCTTCCACGCGCCCGCTCCGCGATCCGGGCTGAAGATATCGATCACGTGCTCCGCATCCGCGAGCCCGCTCCCGGACCAGCGCCCTTCGGCATCGGTCTCCACGCGATCCAAGCGCGTGCCCCCGCTCGCGATCTGCACGACGGCTCCCGCGACGCCCCGCCCCTCGGGATCGAGCGCGCGTCCGCGCAGGGGAACTCCACGACGGAAGGCCAACACCAGATCTTGTCCGTTCGGCAGCGCTCGCTCTCGCGCCGGAGCCAGGAGATGGGGCTCGAGGCGCACGCGCCCCCACTGCACGGGGTGGAGCCGGAGATCGATCTCGATCGACGGGAGCTCGTCGAAGGTCGCGCGCCCCTCCGCGTCGGTCGTCTCCTCGCGGAGTTCGAGCCCGACGGCGCCGAGATGGAGCACAGCTCCCGGGACGGGTTGTCCGTCGAGATCGACGACGCGCACCGAGAGGCGATGATCGCGCGGGAGCGCGCGCACGCGGTCTCGCTCGTCGAGCTCTCGCTCCTCCGGGAGATTCGAGCGCCACGTCCCGTTTGCCTGGAGGCGTGTCTCGAGGCCGACGAGCGGCAAGCGGAAGCGCGTGAGGGTCCATTCCCCATCGCGGCGCTCGGCCTCGAACTCGGCGAAGCCTTCGAACATCCCCGCGCGATGGAAGCGGAAGCTCCCTTGTGCGCGCTCACCTTCGTTCTCGACATCGATCGAGCGCAAGCACTCGCCCGGGAGCCACGTCGTGAGCTTCGGCGTGATCAGCACCCAAGGTTCCGTCGTCTCACTTCCCGACGCCGACGGCAGCGGGCGGAAGTCATCCTTCGGTTCCCCGATCGCGAGCAATAGCACGACGGTCAGCGTGCGGCTCTCGAAGTCGGCGATCCCAACCTGTCGTCCGTTCTTCGCGAAGTCATCCAGCAAGGCGACGGGCACCGCGGTCGCGACGGGTACGAGCTCGCGCACACGTGCCGCGTCGAGGGGCTGCAGCCCACCGCACGCGGAGAGCAGCGGCACGAGGGCCAGCCCACCGATCTTCGCCCACCTCGTGCTCGAGTCGCTCATGCACGAACCGTATTGCGCAGCCTCCCGACCCCCTCGATCTCCACGATCACCTCGTCGCCGCCCTTCAAGAAGACCGGCGGCTTCCGCGCGAAGCCGACGCCGGGCGGCGTGCCGGTGGCGATCACATCGCCGGGCTCGAGCGTGAACGAGCGCGAGAGGAACGAGAGGATCTGCGGCACGCCGAAGACGAGCTGGTCGGTGCGCGAGTCCTGCAGCGTCGCCCCGTTGAGATGGAGACGGATGCGCAGGTTGTGCGGATCGCGGAGCTCGTCGGTGGTGACGATCGCCTCCCCCATCGGGCAGAAGGTGTCGCAGGACTTGCCGCGCGTCCACTGCACGTCCTGGAACTGGAAGTCGCGCGCCGAGACGTCGTTCACGCAGGTGTAGCCGAGCACGTGATCGAGGGCGTCCTCGACGTCGATCTGCGAGGCGCGCCGTCCGACGACGAACGCGAGCTCCGCTTCGTAGTCGACCTTCTGGCTGTCCGGCGGCAGGACGATCTCCTCGTCCGGACCGATCACGCAGCTCGGGAACTTGGTGAAGATCACCGGCTGCTCGGGGACGGGGAGCTTCGACTCGGCGGCGTGGTCGCGGTAGTTCAGGCCGACGCAGATCACCTTGCCGGGGCGCTCGATCGGCGCCAGCAGGCGGACCTGCGCGCGATCGATCACGGCGTACGAACGGTAGGCGCCGCGCGAGACGAGGGCCAGGAGCTCGCGCAGATAGCTTCCATCCAGGTCATAGGCGTCGTTCGGAGCGGCGGGCGGCTTCAAGCCGCACTCTCCGACATCCAGGACTTTGGCGCCGTCGCCGAGGAGGATGCCGAGGCGAGAGGCACCCGAGCGCTGCAGCGGAGAGAAACGAACGATCTTCATTCCGCCGAGCTTAGCTCTTCGGCGGGCTCAGAGGGAGAGCGGCTGCGGCGCCCAGATCTGGAACTCGCGGTGCAAATTCTCCTCCGCGCGCGCGAGGAGCTCCTTCCCGGCGACGGCCCGGATGCGCTCGAAGACCCGCTCTCCCACCTGCTCGTGGGACTCCGTGCCGTCGATGATCGTGCCCGCGTTGAGATCGAGATCGGCGCTCATGCGCTCGAAGATCGGCGTGTTCGTCGCGAGCTTGATCACCGGCACGATCGCGTTGCCGATCGTCGTGCCGCGGCCCGTGGTGAACACCACGACGTTCGCGCCCGAGGCAACGAGGCCCGGCACCGACTCCTGGTCGTAGCCGGGGCCTTGCATGAGGTGGAGCCCCTTGCCGCGGATGCGCTCGGCGTAGCCGATCGTGCCCTCGACGCGCGTGGTGCCGCCCTTGGCGATCGCGCCGAGCGACTTGATCGTGATGTTGAGGAGCCCGCCGGCGACGTTGCCCGGGCTCGGGTTCTCGTCGAGCTTCGCGCCGTAGCCCGCCGCGTGCTGCTTGTACCAGTCGACGAGCGCGTAGACCGCGCGCGCCGTCGCGGCGTCCTTCGCGCGGCGCGCGAGCAGGTGCTCCGCGCCGCAGAACTCCGGCACCTCGGAGAGGATCACCGCGCCGCCGTGCTGCACGAGGCGGTCACCGGCGTTGCCGAGCGCGGGATTGGCCGAGAGACCGGAGAAGCCGTCCGAGCCGCCGCACTCGACGCCGAGCACCAGGTGCTCCGCGGAGCAGGAGCTGCGACGCGCCTCGGCGACGGCGGGCAGGATCGAGGCCACGGCCTTCAGGCCCGCATCGATCGCGGCGCGCGTGCCGCCCGACTCCTGGATGCCGACCCACGCGGTCGGCTTCTTCCACGAGAGGCCGCCCTGCGCCTGGATGTACTTCGAGAGCATCGAGGAGTTCGTCTTCTCGCAGCCCAAGTGCAGGAACACCACGCCGCCGACGTTCGGATGATCGGCGTACGCGGCGAGCGTGCGCAGCACGGTCTCGACGTCCGAGCCCTCGGGGCAGCCACAGCCGCGGTTGTGCGGGATCGCGACGACGCCATCCACGGTCGGATAGAGCTGCTCGTTCCAGAGCGAGAGCTCCGCGCGCATCGCGATCTGCGTCGACTCGTGGCTCGCGCACATGCTCGTCGGCACGATGAGGAGCCAGTTGCGCGTCCCGACGCGGCCATCGGGGCGCAGGTAGCCTTGGAAGCGCGCGCGGCGATCCGGCGCCAGCAGCGGCGTCGCGGGGAGCGCTTGGAGCTCGTCGACCTCGCGGATCACGGGCACCTCGTTGCCCATGTTCTCCTTCGTCACCGGTTCGCCGGCGGCGATGCCGCGGGAGGTCCCGATGGGCTCGCCGTACTGCAGGACGAGCTCGCCCGCGGGGATCGCGCGCAGCGCGAAGCGATTGCCCGGCGTCACGGGACCGCGGAGCTCGAGGCGCTCGCCTCGCGGCGACTCCGTCAGCGTGCCCTTCTCGAGGGCGCGCTTGGCCACGGCGACGTTGTCGCGCGGCGAGACGACGACCCCGAGATCACTCAGGGGAACGAGCTGCGAGAGCATGGGCAGAGGCGGTGCAGGAGGAGCGGTGGGCGCGCGGCCGGCGCGCCAGGGGAGAGATCCGCACCCTAACGCCGCCGCTACGGGCTTTCTTCGCGCCGAGCGAGAACCCTGCGGGCGATTGCCGCGCGTTCTCAACTCGGCAGATCGACTTCGCCGAGGCGACCGGCGCGCTGCAGGGCTCGGAACCCCTCGACCATGCGCTCGACCCCCTCGCGGAGCCCGATCGCCCGGTAGCCGGGGATCGCGCGCTCCAGCGCCGCGCCGTCCATCGCGTCCGCGATCGGGATCGGCGGACCGTCGACGCGGATCCGCTCGGCCTCCGCCCCGAGCTCCCGCCGCGCGTGCGCGACGAACTCGGCCACGGTCGTGCTCTCCCCGTGCACGTTGAAGACGTGCGCCCCCGCGGGCGCGCGCTCGGCGCAGGCGACGAAGGCCTCGGCCGCGTCCTCGACGTAGAGGAAGTCCGTGCGCCCGCCGAAGCGGATCGTGAACTCCTGCCCGCGCAGCGCGGCCACGATCGCCTTCGTCGGATCGCTGGTGAGCCCTTGGTCGCGGCCGACGCCGTACACGGTGAGCGGGCGCAGCCCCACGCTGGAGAGGCCGTGCTCCAGGAAGCAGACGCGCGCGTTGCCCTCGTTCGCCTTCTTGAAGACGCCGTAGTGCGTCGCGGGCTCGGTGGCGACGCTCTCGTCGACGGGCAGGGCATCGTCCTCGCTCTTGCCGTAGACCGCGGCCGAGCTCGCGTAGGCCACGCGCTCGACGCCGCACGCTCGAGAGGCCTCGAGCACGTTGAGCGTGCCGATCACGTTCACGAGCGCGCCCTTCACGGGCTCGGCGCGACAGGTCGGCACTTGGAGCCCGGCGAGGTGGATCACGCGCTTCGCTCCGCTGCGCTCGAGCGCCGCGCGCACGGCCGCGCCATCGGTGACGTCGCCGCGGACGAAGCGCGCGCGCTCGAGCTCGGCCTCCTCCGCGACCAAGCGCAGACGCCGGCGATCGTCGCTGGCATCGAAGATCCAGGGAGTGGCACCGCGCTGCAGGAGCTTGCGCACCACCCAGGCCCCGATGCAGCCCTGCGCACCGGTCACGAAGAACGCTTCACCCATGCCTCACCTCGACCTCGACGCCGCGGAGCGACGCCGGTACCGCTCGATGCTCGACGCGCCGCGGCGCGTGCGCGAAGATCCTCGCGAACCGAAAGCTCCGAGGCACGCGAAATGACGACCCATCGCCGCGAGTTCTTGGCCGGCGCCGCCGCAAGCGTCGGCGCGCTGGCGTTCTCCCGTTCCCTGCGCGCGCAGGAACCCGTTCCGCCCCCGCCGCCGCCGCCGATGCCGGCCGCGGAGATGGAGAGCGAGGTGATCGAAGCCGTCGTCGTCGCGGAGAGCTCCGCGCAGAGCGACCGGAAGGTCTCTCGCGCCGAGTGGTCGCTCAACAAGGCGCTGTTCGCGAAGAAGCTCGACAACCTCGACTTCCCCGCCTACGCGATGGATCACTTCGGGATCGACGCGGTCGAGTACGTGAACACCTTCATGAAGGACAAGGCGCGCGAGCCTTGGTACCTGGACGAGCTGAAGAAGCGCTGCGGCGACAAGGGTGTCCGCAGCCTGCTCATCATGTGCGACGGCGAGGGGAACCTCGGCGCTCCGGACGAGAAGGCGCGCGCGGAGGCGGTGAACAACCACTTCAAGTGGGTCGATGCCGCCAAGCACTTGGGCTGCCACTCGATCCGCGTGAACGCCGCGAGCTCGGGCTCCTACGACGAGCAGCAGAAGCTCGCCGCCGATGGCTTGCGAAAGCTCTGCGAATACGCCGATCCGATGGGCATCAACGTCATCGTCGAGAACCACGGCGGCCTCTCCTCCGACGGCGGCTGGCTCTCCGGCACGATCAAGCTCGCCGCCCACCCGCGCTGCGGCACGCTGCCCGACTTCGGCAACTTCGCGATCGGCGGCGGCCGCTACTACGACCGCTACCAGGGCGTGCGCGAGCTCATGCCCTTCGCGAAGGCAGTGAGCGCCAAGTCCCACGACTTCGACGACGAGGGCAAGGAAACGCGCACCGACTACTACAAGATGCTGCAGATCGTCTGGGACGCGGGCTACCGCGGCTACGTCGGCATCGAGTACGAGGGCGGCAAGCTCAACGAGTACGCCGGGATCCTCTACACCAAGAACCTGCTGGAGCGAGCGATCCGAGGACTGCGTCGATGAATCGGCTTTCCTTCCTGATGCCGCTGCTCCTCGCGGGCTCGATCCTGGCCCAAGGCCAGCCGTGCCTGCACTTCAACGACCAGGAGAACTCGATCGCGCCCTGGGCTACGCCGGCCTACGCGTCCGGACCCGCCTTGCGCGCCTTCCAGTTCCTCGCACCCTCCGCGCTCACGCTCCGCGCTGCGACGATCCTCACCACCAGCCCCTTCGTCGCGCAGTCGATGGGGCTGGAGCTCTGGTCGCATGACCCTGCTTCCAACAAGCCCAGCGCGAAGTTGGCCGGCGTGGTGCACCGCTTCGTGCAGCCGCAGGGCTGGATGGGCTGGCAAGGCGGCAACTTCGATTCCGCGGTCCCCGTCCTGCCCGGAGTCGCCTACTGGTTGGTCTGGGTCGATCCTGGCGGATGCTACGCCCCCTTCGGCGTCAACGGTCCGGGCGCCACCGCTCACCGCTACGAGCGGCGCATCACGACGAGCTGGAGCTCGCAGCCGGGCGAGTTCGTGAAGATGCGGCTCTACTGCGACCTCCTCTCCGCGCCCGGAGTGATCCCGAGGGGCGAGGCATGCTCGGGCAGCACCAGCCAACTCGGGCACATCTTCGTGAACCTGCCTCCTCGCGTCGGCAGCGCCACCTTCGGCGTCGAAGGCTACGGATTCCCGCTGGGCGCCCCTGCGCTGCTCTTGCTGGGTGCGAATCCGAGCTTTGCCAGCATCTCTCTGGGAGCGCTTGCGCCCGGCTGCTTCGTCCACGTCGACGCCGTGATGGAAGTCGCGGGAGTCGTGACGAGCGGACCGCTGCGAGCTCTCACTCCCCCGGGCAACGTGTGGTTCGGTGTGCCCATCCCCGCGGAGCTACCGCTCGTCGGGACGGCGGTGAACACGCAGGTGCTCGTCTTCGATGCGGCCTCTTCGAACCCGCTGCCGATCCAGCTCTCGAACGCGCTGGACATCACCCCGTTCTGACCGCCGTTCAGAATGCCGTTCCACGCGCGGGCGGAGCGAGGTCTCAACGCCCTCGCTCCGCGATCCGCACCGGTAGATAGCTCAAGAGGTCGGCCAGCGGCGAGACGCCGTCGCGCAGCGCCGCGAAGATCTCGAGCTGCTCGTCGCCGCCGGCGAGCGAGGCACGCAGGAAGACGAACCCATCCAGACCGCGCGAGGCGCGGCGCTGCAGCAGGCGACCGAAGCCGAGCGTTCGATCGTAGCCCTGCAGGTGCTCCACGTACTCCGCCTTGGCTTGGCTGTAGAGGTTCGAGAGCTCCTTGTCCTGCGGCGGTCCGCCGATGCCGTGCAGCTTGATGCCCTCCGCGGCCAGCTCGGCGATCAACGCATCGCCTTCTTCGCGCGCCCGGCCACCGCGCAGGTCGATGAGGAGCAGCGGCCCACCATCCACCTGCAAGCTGGAACCCGTGCCGCGAAAGCTCGTGATCTGCACGGTTCCGCCTTTCGGGGTCTGCGAGCTCTGCTGACGCCATCCGAGGCTGCTCTCGGCCGAGGCGATGGAGCTCGGACCGCCATCCATCCGCACCGTGCGCCCGGGGGTGACGAACAAGGCCAAGAAGCCCATCCCGAGCAAGAGGATCAGGGCCATCACAAGCCAGCTGCGCCCACGGCGCGGGCGAGCCGGCGCCGAGGCGTCGTCGCGTTCGATGCGCCGCGGCGCGCGCTCCTGGATCGCTGCGGCCGGCAGCGTCGGAAGCGCTTGCAGCGGCGCAGCAGGAGCGGTACCGATCGGAGCGGACGCGAGCTCGACAGCGTCTTCGCCGCGCCACGACGGGAGCTGCGCCGGCTTCAGCGCGAACGGATCCGTCGCGGTGAGCACCGCGTCCACGTCCGCGCGCATCTCGCGCGCCGTGCGATAGCGGTGGTGCATATCGGCCATCGCGCGCCGCACGATCCAAGCCACCGCGTCGGGGCAGCGCTTCGCGAAGCGCGAGAGCACGCCGTGCGCGGGGAAGGAGCTCTCGAAGAGCGAGTAGAGCACCGCGCCCGCGCCGTAGAGGTCGAAGCGCACGCCGTCGACCTCGTGGACCTTGGCCCCCTTCAGCGCTTCGCGCACCAGCTCGGGATCGCGGTAGTACTCGGTGCCGTGCGTCGTGAGCGTCATGCCCGAGGCGAGCGGCGTCACGAGCCCCAGGTCCACGAGCCGCGCGCGGCCGTGGTCGACGAGGATGTTCTCGGGCTTCACGTCCTTGTGCCAGAGCCCTGCGGCGTGGAAGCGCTCCAGGTCCTCGAGCAGGTCGCGCACGTAGCCCAAGGCAATGCGCGCGCCTTCGGGATCCAGGCCGTCGCGCTCCGCGCGCTCGTGCAGCACGAGGGTCCGCGTGCGCAGGTCCTCGCCGGGGACGAAGGGCATCACGTAGTAGAAGCGCCGGCCGTCGGTCGCGTGCTCGATCACGTGGCCCATGCGCCGCGCCGCCTCCAGCGCGCGGTTCTCGCGCAGCATCTGCGGCAGCTCGGTGCCCTCCTCGAGCGAGAAGGCCTTGATCACCACCCGATCCGGACGCGAACGCTGCGCGCGCGCGATCTCCGGGTTCTCGTGGCGACCCGCCTTCGGCTTCAGCGGCTCGGCGAGCCACAGGCGCGCGCCGGAGCCGCCGCTCGGCAGCGCCTCGAGCACGCGATAGCCGGGGAACTCGTCCTTGCCGCGGCGGTAGTCGCGCCCCGGCGCGCGCGCGATCACGTTGCCCACCGAGTCTTCGAACTGGCGCACCATGGGTCCGAGCCAGACGAGCTCGAGCGGCCGGCGCAGCGAGGCGCGGTAGATGAGGCGCAGCGCGGTGCCGAGCTCGCTCTTCGCCGCGCGGAAGTAGTGCCCCGTCGCAGCCCAACGCCCGACGACGATGCTCCAGCAAGCGCTCGCGAGGAAGAGCACGCAGGCGACCGCCGCCCCCGTCGCGCGCAGGCAGTCGTCGATGACGCCGCCCAAGAACGCGCAGCAGCGCTGCACGAAGCTCGAGAGCGGACCGCTCAGGAGCTGGAAGGCGACGAAGGCGAAGCCCGAGAGCAGGGTGAGGACGACGATGATCCCGGCGAAGTGCACGGCGGTGTCCTGGGCGCGGATCAGGCGGGACGGGAGGACGGCGAGCCCTCCGAATCGGGGCGCGTAGCGGCCTCGTAGAGCTCCGCCAGCGCCTCGTCGAAGAGGGCGTCGTCCGCCTTGTTGGGATCCGCCGCGAGTCCCTTGCGCTCGGCCTCGTTTCTTTCGTCTTCGGTGAAGCTGTAGGCGCTCACCACCTCGCGCACGCGCTCGCGCAGGGTGATGCGGACCTTGGTCAGACGTCGGCTGACCGCGGCCTCGCTGAGCCCGAGCGACTCGGCGACCTCGCGCCCGGCCCGCCCCTCGAAGATCCGCAGTCGATACACGGTGAAGTCGACGAGCTCGGACTCCGCCTCGGCCCGGCGGATCGCCTCGGCGATCTTGGCCTGGAAGACCGCAGCTTCGAAGCTGCTGCCGGGCGGGACCTCGAGCGCCGGCGCGAAGACATGCTCGTCGAGGCTCTGCGGGCGGACACCTCCGCCGCGCTTCAACGCCGTGCGGCGATCCATCTCGTCGCCGAGCACGTGCCGCGCGATCGAGAGCAGCCAGGTCGAGAACTTCGCCCCGCGCGCCGGATCGTGACGGTCGATCGACTCCGAGAGCGCCGTCAGGGTCTCCTGCGAGAGGTCCTCCACCGTCTGAGGCCCGATGCGCTTGCCGCCCCAGCGCCCGAGGTGGGCGCGCAGGATCGGCCCGAAGACCTGCCAGAGCTCGAACCAGGCCTGGGGGTCGCGGGCTTTCAAGCGCGCGATCGTTCCGGTCGTGAAGGAAGGGTGCATGGAGAGACGGGCTCCGGCGCGGGAGCGGCGCGCTGCGGCAGGAGGGCGCCAGCATTCTGGGTACGTGCGGAGTTCCCGAAAGGGCAGCCCCAGAAAAACAGCCGTCGAGGAGCCCGCCCTGAAATGTCGGACGCCCACTTCCGAACAAGGGCGGCGTTCCGGGTGCCGCGCGGTCCGTGCGGCGCCCCCAATCAGCCGGAGCTACGCCGTCATGATCCGTGGACTCTTCCGCTTCGTCTTCCGCGCCGCCGTCATCGTCGGGATCGTCGGCGCTGGTGCCTTCTTCTTCCTCGGCTCCCACCGCGTGCGCGGCATGGCCCACGAGCTGAAGGGCGAGATGCACTCCTTCTTCCAGCAGGACCCCAACGACCCCCGCGTGCTGCGCGGCGAGCTCGAGAGCCTGCAGCGCGAGTACCCCAAGCGCCTCTCCCAGGTCCGCTCCGACCGCGCGACCCTCGAGGCCCAGATGCGCGAGCTGGCCGAGCAGCGCGCGATCTCGGCGCGCGTCGTCGAGCTCGCCAACGAGGACCTCGCGCAGCTCGACCAGCGCCTTGGCGAGGCCACCTCGGCTCGCGAGATCGGCGGCGCCGTGCTGGCGCGCAGCGCCAGCGCCGAGGTCCTCGCCGCGCGCAGCGAGCGCATCCGCCGGACCCGCGACTCCTACGTCGCGCGTCAGGAGGAAGCCGGGTTCGCTCTGACGCAGCTCGAGGAGCAGGCCGAGCAGCTCCAGCAGCTCGAGGCGCGCCTCGAGAGCGAGCACACCGACCTGGCCACCCAGGTCGACCAGCTCGATCGCCAGATCGACGCCATCGAGCGCAACAAGCGCCTGCTCGAGATCGTGCGCGAGCGCAATCAGAGCATGCAGGAGCTCGAGGCGAACGGCGCGAAGACCGTCGAGCAGATCCGCACCCGCCTGGAGAGCGTGCTGCGCCAGCAGCGCGCCGAGCTCGAGCAGGTGATCGGCGATGCCTCCACGAGCTACCTCGGCCGAGCGCGCCTCGAGCTGAAGGCCGGCAACGCCTCCTGCGCGCTGATCGGCATCGGTCGCTAGCGCCAAGACGCGTGCTATCCTGCGCCGCGGGCGGGCGTTCCCAAGGGAACGACGCTCCCCCCGCGGCGCGATGTCGAACGAGCACGAATCTGCAGTTGCCCTGTCCGAGGGCCGCGCGTCGAGCGCGGCCCTCGCG
Organism: Planctomycetota bacterium; assembly: GCA_016719295.1. Classification (GTDB taxonomy): domain Bacteria; phylum Planctomycetota; class UBA1135; order UBA1135; family JADKAF01; genus JADKAF01. The sequence continues at coordinate 119,646 of JADKAF010000001.1, read as the reverse complement.
GTATTTCTGCTCGCCGCGAGCGCCGTGCTCTACGCCGCCTGCGGTGAGGAACGCTCGCCTGCGCCGCCGGCCTCCGCGAGCGGGCCTTCGGCGAGCGCCGCGAGCTACGTGGGCTCGGCGCGCTGCGCCACCTGCCATCCGCAGCAGCACGGCAGCTGGAAGGGCTCCGACCACGCACACGCGATGCAGCCCGCGACGGCCGAGCACGTGCGCGGCGATTTCGCGAACGCGGCGTTCCACGCGGCCGGCGTCACCACGCGCTTCCAGGAGCGCGACGGCAAGTTCTACGTCGCCACCGAAGACGCGAGCGGCGCGATGCGCGAGTTCGAGATCGCCCACACCTTCGGCCGCGATCCGCTGCAGCAATATCTGATCGCGTTCCCTCGCGGCATCGTGCAGTCGCTCGGCATCGCCTGGGACACGCGCGCTGGGGAGCAGGGTGGCCAGCGCTGGTATCACCTCTACGCCGACGCGCCGCCCCCGGCGGGCGATCCGCTGCACTGGACCGGGCGTGAGCAGCGCTGGAACCACCAGTGCGCGGAGTGCCACGCGACCGATCTCGACAAGCGCTACGACCGCGCGCGCGATGCCTACGACACGCGCTGGGCCGAGCTCGGCGTGGGCTGCGAGTCGTGCCATGGCGCGGGCTCCGCGCACGTCGCGTGGGCGGAAGGCGACGCGGAGGCACGCGCGCGCGATGCGCGGCGCGGCTTCGCACGCCGCCTGAGCGCCCCGCAGGGCGCCTGGGTGATGCGCGACGAAGCGCGCGGCATCGCCGAGTGGCAAGGCGAGCCGCGCGGCACCGAGGAGCTCGAGACCTGCGCGCGCTGCCATGCGCGCCGCGGACCGCTGGTCGAGCACTCGCAGCCCGAGGAGCGCTTCCTCGACGCGTACCGCCCCGCGCTGCTCGACGAAGGGCTCTATCACGCCGACGGCCAGATCCTCGACGAAGTCTTCGAGTGGGGCTCGTTCGTGCAGAGCAAGATGCACGCGCAGGGCGTCCGCTGCTCCGATTGCCACGACAGCCACTCGAGCGCGCTCAAGGCTCCGGGGAACGCGGTCTGCTCGCAGTGCCATCTGCCGGCGAAGTTCGACACGCCGAAGCACCACGGCCACGCGAGAGGCTCGCTCGGCAGCGCCTGCGTCGATTGCCACATGCCGCTGCGCACCTACATGGGCGTCGATGGGCGACGCGATCACTCGTTCCGCGTCCCGCGTCCCGATCTGACGCTCGAGCTCGACACGCCGAACGCTTGCGCGAGCTGTCACGCGGAGAAGGGCGCCAAGTGGGCGCACGACGCGGTCCGCTCGTGGCGCGAGGCGCCGCGCGAGGAGCTCCCCCACTTCGCTCGAGCGCTGAGCGCCGGCCGCCGCGGAACCGCCGACGCCGAAGAGCGCCTGCTGCGCCTCGCCGCGGACGCGGCGCAGCCCGCGATCGCGCGCGCCACGGCGTGGAACCTGCTCCCGCCCCTCGCGGGGACGCGCACGCTCCGCGCCTTCGACGCGGCGCTCGCCGATCCCGAGCCGCTCATCCGCGCCGCAGCGCTCGGCGCGCTCGCGGAGCTCGAGGCGCTCCCGCCGTCCGGCGCGGTCCTCGCGGCGCTCGCCGATCCGACGCGCCTCGTCCGCATCGCCGCGGCGCGCGCGCTGGCCGGAACCGATCGCAGCCAGCTCTCCGCCGAAGCGCAGCAGCGCTACGCCGCGGCGTTCGCCGAGGCGCGCGAGGCCGAGCTCGCGCTCGCCGAGCGCCCGCAGAGCTGGATCAACCTCGGCAACCTCGAGCTCCGCGCGGGCAACGCGGCGGAAGCGGAGCGTTGCTTCGGGCAGGCGCGCGATCTCGATCCGCGCTTCGTACCCGCCTGGGTGAATCTCGCCGACGTGCAGCGCTTGCGCGGCGACGAAGCCGGAGCTCGCGAGAGCTTGGAGCGCGCGCAGCTGCTAGAGCCCGCGAACGCCGACGTAGCGCACGCCCTCGGCTTGCTGCTCACGCGCACCGGCGAGCGCGAGCGCGGGCGAGAGGAGCTCCGTCGCGCACACGAGCTCGCTCCGCGAAACGCGCGCTACGCGTTCGTGCACGCGGTCGCGCTGCACGACGCCGGGGCGCGCGACGAAGCGCTGGCGGTCCTCGAGCGCGCGCAGCGCGAGCGCCCGGCGGACCGCGACGTGCTCCATGCGCTCGCCGCGTACGAGGAGGAGCGCGGGAACGCCGCCGCGGTCCAGCGCTGGCGTCGGGCTCTGGAGCAGCTGCAGGGCGACGGCGGGCGCTGAGAGGCACGCGAGAGGGGCAGCGCGGAAGCCGCGGAGAGCGCCTTCGCCATCAGGGGTCCGCGGGTGCCGCGCGACCTCACCCTCTACCAGAGGCCCGCGCGCATCGAGGCCGGCCGCTCGAGCCGCGAGCTCTTCCAACGAGAGAGCCTCCCCGTGCCGCCGCGCTTCGCGCAGGGGTGGACGAGCGGCGGGCGCGACGGGGAGTGGGGCTCGGATTCCTCGGCCAGCTCGCACCCGCGACCGCCTCCGCCTGAGGATGTAGGTGGAGAAAGTGCCTCACCGCTGCACTTCGAGCGCTTCGCCCGACCGGCCGCCGGATAAGGTAGGGCTCCGTCCCCGTCCTCCGGCCGCCGTGAACCGCTCGATCCTGCACGCCTGGCTCGCGATCGCCCTCGCCGCCCTCGCTCCGCTCGCGCGCGCGGAGCGAGGCGCGGAGCGAGAGGTGGAAACGGAGGAGCCGGAGGCCGCGGCCCTGGGGCGCGCCGCGCGCAAGCTCCTCGCCGCGCGCTGTTTCACTTGCCACGGGCCGGACGCCGCGGCGCGGAAAGCCGAGCTGCGCCTCGATCGCGACGAGGGCTGGCGCCGCGCAGAGGGTGCGTCGCGCGCGCTCCTGGCACCGGGAGCCGCCGCGCAGAGCGCCCTGCTCGCGCGCGTGCAGAGCGACGATCCGGAGGAGCGCATGCCGCCGCCCGAAGCCGGCGAAGCGCTGAGCACGAGCGAGATCGCGCTGCTCGCGCGCTGGATCGACGCCGGTGCCGAGCTGCCGGCGCACTGGGCCTTCGAGCCGCTGCAGGAGGCCGAAGCTCCGCCGCTCGCGCGCGACGAGGAGAAAGCCTCGTCCATCGACGCCTTCGTCGCGGCTCGTCTCGCGGCAGAGGGGCTCGAGCTCGCTGCGGAGGCCGATCGCGCGACGCTGCTCCGCCGCGCGAGCCTCGATCTTCTCGGGCTGCCTCCCGCGCCGGAGGAGATCGCCGCCTTCGAGAGCGATCCCTCGGCCGATGCATGGGAGCGCGTGATCGAGCGCCTGCTGCATTCGCCGCATTACTCCGAGCGCCGCGCGCGACATTGGCTCGATCTCGCGCGCTACGCCGATTCCAACGGCTACGCCAACGACCAGCCGCGGTCGATCTGGCCGTATCGCGACTGGGTGATCCGCGCGTTCGAGGAAGACCTGCCCTTCGATCGATTCACCGTCGCGCAGCTCGCCGGCGATCTGCTGCCGAACGCGACGAGGGAAGATCGCGTCGCCACGGGTTTCGCGCGGAACTCGCCGCATCAGGAGGAAGGCGGCAGCGACGAGGAGCAGTACCGCGTCGAGGCGCAGACGAATCGCACGGAGGCGCTGGCCTCGACCTGGCTCGGCTTGAGCTTGGGCTGCGCGCGCTGCCACGATCACAAGTACGATCCGCTGACGCAGCGCGACTACTTCTCGCTCTACGCTTTCTTCGAGCAAGCCGACGACGCCGAGCTCGAGCTGCCGAGCGCGGAGCAGGCCGCGCGCACCGCGGAGCTCGAGCGCGCGCACGAGTTGGCGCGGATCGAGCTCGCGGCGCACGCGCCGCGGACGCGCGACGAATGGCGCGTGCTGCGCGTCGCGTCTGCGCGCGCCGAAGGCGCGGAGCTCCGCGTGCTCGAAGACGACTCGCTGCTCGCGCAGGGCGCGAACCCCGCCAACGATCGCTATGTCGTGGAGCTCGAGCTCCCCGCGGGCAGCTGGCGCGCGCTGCGCCTCGAAGCCTTGACCCATCCCTCGCTGCCGAAGCAGGGCCCCGGCCGCGCGCCGAACGGCAACTTCGTGCTCGCGCAGGTCACCGCGGCGCTCGAGGGAGGCGCGCCGCTCGCGTTCGCGGAGGCGCGCGCGGACCACGAGCAGAAGGGCTATCCCGCACGCGACGCCCTCAGTGCCGACTTGCGCGATGGCTGGGCGATCGGCGGTGTCCCCGCCGCGAACGTGGAGCGCGAGCTGCAGCTCGTGCTCGAGGAATCGCTCGTGCTCGCCGCGCCGCGAACGCTGCGCCTGGAGCTCGCGTTCCGCGAGGACGACGGCGCGCCGCGCTACAACCTGGGGCGATGGCGCCTCTCCGCGACCGAGGCCGCCCCGGCGTCGCTCGCGCTCGGTGATGAGGAAGGCCGCTCGAAGCGGAAGGCCCGCGAGGCCGCGGCGAACGCACTCGCGCAGCATCGCGCGAGCCTGCCGCGCACGCTCGTGCTCCTGCAGCGCGCCGAGCCGAGAGCGACCTTCGTGCATCGGCGCGGCGACTTCCTGAGCCCCGGCGAAGCGGTGAGCGCGAGCACGCCGGCCTGCTTGCCCCCGCTCACACGGGACGCCAGCGCCGCAGAGCCGACGCGCCTCGACCTCGCGCGCTGGCTCGTATCGGGAGCGAACCCGCTCGTCGCGCGCGTCGCGGTGAACCGCCTCTGGGCCGAGCTCTTCGGACAAGGGCTCGTGCCGACGCACGAGGACTTCGGCACGCAAGGCGAGCTGCCGGCGCATCCCGAGCTGCTCGATCATCTCGCGCGGCGCTACCAGGAGCTCGGGTGGAGCACCCGCGCGCTGCTGAGAGAGATCCTGAGCTCCCGCACCTACCGCCAGAGCTCTCGCGTGATCCCCGCGCTCGCCGAACGCGATCCGCGGAATCTCCTGCTCGCGCGCCAGAGCCGCTGGAGGGTCGAGGCCGAGATCGTGCGCGATCTGGCCCTCGCCGCGAGCGGCGCGCTGGTGCCCGAGATCGGCGGCCCGAGCGTCTATCCACCGATGCCGCCCGAGCTCATGCGGCTCAGCTCGTCGGGCAACAAGTGGCCCGAATCGGTCGGCGGCGCGCGCTATCGCCGCGGGCTCTACACGGCGACCTTCCGCGCGAACGAGTACGCGCTGAGCGCGCTCTTCGACGCGCCCGATCGCGTGAACTCCTGCACGCGGCGCACGCGCTCGAACACGCCTCTGCAGGCGCTGGCACTCGCCAACGATCCCGCGTTCCTGGAGCTCGCGCGCCTCTTCGGCGAGCGGCTGCGGCGCGAGCGGAGCGGCGATGCGGAGCGCCTGCGGAGCGGCTTCCTGCTCGCGCTCGGTCGCGCGCCGACGGAGCGCGAGCGCGGCGCGGCGGAACGCTATCTCGCGGTGCTCCGCGCCCGCTTCGAGGCCGATCGCGAAGCGGCCGAGGCCTTCGCCGGCGCGGGAGCCGACGCGGCCGAGCGCGCGCTCTGGACGGGCTTCGCGCGCTGGATCATGAACCTCGATGGCTTCGTCACGCGCTCATGAGCGAGCCTCATCCCATGGACGCGGCGCTGCCTCGCCGCGCGTTCCTCCGCGAGGGCGCGCTGTCGCTGGGCAGCTTGGCGCTCGGCTCGCTGCTCGCGCGCGACCTCCCTGCGCAGCGACGCGCCGACGCAGGAGAGCGCACGCGCGACCGCGCGCCGCGCGCGCGCGCCGTGATCTTCCTCTCCATGGCCGGCGGGCCCTCGCAGCTCGACCTCTTCGAGGACAAGCCCCGGCTCCGAGCGCTGCACGGCGAAGCGCCTCCGCCCAGCCTGATCGAAGGGAAGCGCTTCGCGTTCCTGAAACCTGGTGCGAAGCTCCTCGGCTCGCCGCGGCGCTTCGCGCGGCACGGCCAGTGCGGAGCGTCGTTCTCCGAGCTCCTGCCCGAGACCGCGCGTATCGCCGACGAGCTCTGCTTCCTGCGCGCGCTCACGACCGACAACTTCAACCACGGCCCGGCGAAGATCCTGCTCAACACCGGCTCGCCGCTGAACGGCCGCCCGTCGATGGGCTCGTGGATCCTCTACGGCCTCGGCAGCGAGGCCGATGATCTGCCGGGCTTCCTCGTCCTGCAGTCGGGGCCGCGCGGTCCGCGCGGCGGCTCGCAGCTCTGGTCGAGCGGTTTCCTCCCGTCGAGCTTGCAGGGGGTTCCGCTGCGCGCGGGTGCCAACCCGATCCTGAACCTGGCGCCGCCGCCGGGGCTCGCGCGCGAGGACGAGCGGCGCTTCCTCGAGGCGCTGCGCGAGGCGAACGACGCGGCGCACGAAGTCTGCGGCGACCCCGAGATCGAGACGCGGACGCGGGCCTACGAGATGGCGTTCCGCATGCAGATGAAGGCGCCCGAGGCGATCGATCTGCGCTCCGAGTCACCGGCGACGCTGGCGCTCTACGGGGCCGAACCCGAGCAACCGTCGTTCGCGCGGAACTGCCTGCTCGCGCGGCGCTTGGTCGAGCGCGGCGTCCGCTTCGTGCAGCTCTACCACACGAACTGGGATCACCACGGCGGCCCCGGCGAGCGCATCGATGTCGACCTCGACCGCTGCGCGCGCGAGGTCGATCGCGCGACGCGCGGGCTCATCCTGGATCTCAAGGCACGCGGGCTGCTCGAGGAGACGCTCGTCGTCTGGTGCGGCGAGTTCGGGCGTACGCCTCTCGGCGAAGTGCGGGCGACCACCGGGCGCGACCATCATGTCGAGGCCTTCACCGGCTGGCTGGCCGGGGCCGGCGTGCGCGCGGGCTTCTCGCACGGCGAGACGGACGAGCTCGGCTTCGGCCCCACCTCTGGCCGCGTGCACGTGCACGACCTGCAGGCCACGATCCTGCATCTCCTCGGCCTCGAGCACACTCGTCTCACCTACCGTTTCCAAGGTCGCGACTTCCGCCTCACCGATGTCGGTGGACATCTCGTGCGCGAGATCCTGACCTGACCCCATGGCACGCATGCGCTTCCTCGGCATCGCCCTCCTGACGACCGGCTCGCTCGTGGCGCTCACCTCCACGCAGGACAGCGCCGCGCCCTCCCGCCCGCAAGAGCCACCGCCGCTCGCCGCGACCGATCGCTGGCGCCACGGTCATTTCGCCACCGGCGCCGCGTGCGGCATCTGCCACGCGAGCAGCGCGAACGCGACGGCGATGCGCGATGCCGAGGGGCGCAGCGTCGCTCCGCACGACCTCTGGAGTGCCACGATGATGGCGAACTCCTCGCGCGATCCGGTCTGGCGCGCGTTCGTCTCCGCCGAGGTCGCGGCGCACCCCGAGCACCGCGAGCACATCGAGACCGAGTGCATGCGTTGCCACGCGCCGATGGCCGCGGAGGAGATCCGCCAGAACGGCGGCGGCAAGCTCGGCTTCGCCTTGCTCTACGGCAGCGGCGAGGAGCCGCTCACGCAGCTCGCGCTGGACGGCGCCTCGTGCACGACCTGCCATCAGATGCCCGCGGAGGGACTCGGGGACGCCTCCACGTTCTCGGGGCGCTTCTCGATCGGCTCCGCGGGCGTGATCTACGGGCCGCACGAGAACCCCGTCCCGGGTCCGATGCGGATGCACGTGCAGTACACGCCGACGCACGGCCCGCACGTCCAGCGCTCGGCGCTCTGCGCGAGCTGCCACACGCTCTTCACGAAGCCCCACGACGCCGCTCCCGAGCAGGAGGCGTTCTTCCCCGAGCAGACGCCGTATCTCGAGTGGCGCAACTCCGTCTTCGACGACGAGCGCGCGGAGCCGTCGCCCGAGGCGCAGAGCTGCCAGGGCTGTCACATGCCGACCACCGATCTCGACGGCCAGCCCATCGAGACGCGGCTCGCGCACAATCCGGGCGGCCGCGACTTCCCCTTCCTCGAGCCTAGAGCGCCCTTCGCGCGCCATCTGCTGCTCGGCGGCAATACCCTCACCCCGGGGCTGCTCCGCGACTTCGCCGACGAGCTGCGGCCGGCCGCGTCCAAGGAGAGCTTCGAGAGGGTGATCGACGCGACGCGCCAGCAGCTCCGCGAGCGCACCGCGGCGCTGCACATCGACGGTGCCAAGCGCACGGCGGACCAGCTCGTGCTCCTGCTGCGCGTCGAGAACCGCGTCGGTCACAAGTTCCCGTCCGGGATCCCGGTGCGGAGAGCGTGGCTGCGCGTCCGCGTCCGCGACGCGAGCGGGAAGCTCCTCTTCGCCTCGGGCGAGCACGACGCGAGCGGCCGGCTCGTCGATGCGCGCGGCGAGTTGCTCGCGATCGAACGCCGAGGAGGCCCCGTCGAGCCGCATCGCGCGCGCATCGAGCGCGATACCGAGGTCGCGCTCTTCGAGGCCCTGATGCAGGACCGGCAGGGCCGCGTCACGTGGCGCCTGCTGGAGGCTGCGAGCTACGCGAAGGACAACCGCTTCCTGCCGCGCGGCTGGGATCCCGAGCACCCGGACGCTGCGGCGACGCGCCCGCACGGCGTCCCCCTCGGCGACGAGTTCCGGGACGGCGAGGCCAGCGTGCGCTATGCGATCGCGCTGCCGCGCGACGCCGGCGAGCTGGAGGTCGAGGCGACGCTCCTCTATCAGCCGCTCGGCGCGCGGCACTGGGAGGAAGCGCAGGCCTACGACACGCCGGAGCTCCGATCCCTCGCGCGCTACTTGCAGGGGCGGCTCGCGACGGAGAAGGTAGCGGAGACGACCTTGCGGCTGCGCTGAGCGAGCGCGCGCGAGGCGCGCCGCTCGCCATGCCCCCCGCCGCTCGACCGACGTTGCCGCATTCGTCCGCGCCCGATCCGGGCCGGGAGCTGGAGGAGCTCGTGGCGAGCTGCCTCGAGGCCGAGCTGCGCGGCGATCGCGCCGCGGTGGAGGCGCTGCTCGCGGCGGAACCGACACTCGCCGAGGCGGCGCGCGCCCAGCTCGCGGACCTCGCCAGCACGGGGCTGCTCGACCCGCTTCCGGAGTCGATCGGGCCGTATCGCGTGCGCGAGCTGCTCGGACGCGGCGGCATGGGCGAGGTCTACCTGGCCGAGCAGCGCGAGCCCGTGCAGCGCCTGGTCGCGGTGAAGCTCGTGAAGCGCGGGATGGACACGCGCGAGATCCTCGCTCGCTTCGCGGCCGAGAGGCAGGCGCTCGCGCGCATGAATCACCCCGCGATCGCGCGGGTGTTCGACGCGGGCTCGACGAGCGACGGACGCCCCTACTTCGCGATGGAGTACGTCGCGGGGCAGCCGATCCAGACCTACTGCGACGATCGCCGCCTCGACACGCAGCAGCGGCTGGAGCTCTTCCTCGGCGTCTGCGAAGGCGTGCAGCACGCGCATTTGAAGGGCATCCTGCATCGCGATCTCAAGCCCTCGAATCTCCTCGTCGCCGACGTCGATGGGCAGGCGAGTGTGAAGGTCATCGACTTCGGCATCGCGAAGGCGATCGACGAGAACCTCGCCGGACAGACCCTTCACACCGCGCGCGGCGTCCTGCTCGGCACGCCGGAGTACATGAGCCCCGAGCAGGCGACGAGCGAAGGCGCCGATCTCGATCTGCGCAGCGATGTCTATTCGCTCGGGGTCGTCCTCTACGAGCTCCTGACCGGCGAGCTGCCCTTCGCGGCGCGCCGCCTGCGCCGCGACCTGCCGCGTCTGAGCGAGATCCTGCTCTCCGAGGAGCCCCCGCCGCCGAGCCGCCGCGTCACCGACGCCGATCCGTCCACCACCCAGCGCCTCGCACAGCGTCGCGCGACGCGCGGCGAGCTCATCCGCACCCTCCGCGGCGACCTCGACCTGATCGTGCTGAAGGCCCTGGCGCGCGCGAGCGCGCGGAGCGCTACGCGTCGGTCGGCGAGCTCGCCGCGGACCTGCGCCGCCATCTGGCGCACGAGCCCGTGCTCGCCGCCGGGCCCTCGCGCGTCTATCGCCTGAGGAAGTTCCTGCGCCGCTACCGGCTGCAGGTCGGCGCCGCCTCACTCGTGCTCGCCGTGTTGTGCGCGGGGCTCGTCGCGAGCTCGGTGTATCGACGGCGCGCCGAGGACGCGGCGGCGCGCGCGGAGCGCGCGCTCGGCGCGGAGCAGAGCGCTCGAAGCGACGCAGAGCTCCAGTTCTCGCGCGCCGTGGGTGCCGTCGATGCGCTGCTCCGCCGCATCGCCGACGAGCGCTTGGATGGCGTGCCGCAAGCCGAGCCCGTGCGACGCGCGATCCTCGGCGATGCCGCGCGCTTCTGCGACGCGCTGCTCGCGCAGCGCGGCGAGGATCCGCGCACGCTCGAGCTCAGCGCGGCGACGCGCCTCTCGCTCGCCGAGCTCGCGCGCCAGACCCAGGAGACCGAGGTCGCCGCGCGCGAGTGCCGTCTCGCTCTCGAGCTGCTCGAGGGTCCGCGCGCCGAGCTGGTGCCGCGGATCGCGCGCCTGCACGGTCGCGCGCGCGCGCACTTCGTGCTGGCCCGCCTGCACGAGCTGACCTTGCGCGCGGACGAGGTGGATCGCTCCTTCGCCGCCGCCGATGGCGCCCTCGCCGAGCTGCTCGCGCTGGAGGCAGCGCACGAAGATGGACTGCGCCTGCGCAGCGAGCTGCTGGTCGGACGCGCGGGCACCTTGCTGCAGCGCGAGTCCGCGTCGACTTCCGACGCGCTAGCTGCCGCGCGCGACGCGCTCGAGGATTGGCGCGCCCGCGGTCGCGCCCCCCTGGAGCTGCAGATCCAGGAGATCGCGCTGGCGAGCTGTGCTGCCGATCACGCGTTGGCGCAGGGCGACCTCGAGGCCGCGCGCGCGGCCGTAGCGCGAGGGCTCGCGATCTGGGAGAGCGCGGGATCAGCGGAGCGCGAGCATCCTTCGCTCCGCGCGGCGTGCCTCGACCTCGGCCGCTCGCGCGGGAACGTCCTGCTCGCCGAGCAGCGCTTCGAGGAAGCGCTGCCCGTCGCGCAGGAGCTCGTGGCCGTCGCCGAAGCGCTCGCCGCGCAGCATCCGAGCGTCGCGCACTATCGCCGCTCGGTGGGCTACGGCTTCGGCTGCCTCGGCGTCGCCTATCAGAACCTCCGGCGCTGGGACGAGGCGCAGCCGCACTTCCGCCGCGCGTACGAGATCTTGAACGACCCGCGGAACGGAGACGCCTCGCAGCCGGCGCATCGCCGTAACGTCGGCGTCTACGGCACCTGCTATGCCGGCATCGTGGTCGCGCGACGCGATGCCGCGGCGCTCGAGGAGGCGCTCGCCACCATCGACATCGCGCTGGAAGCGCTCGAGCCGGAGCGCGAGCTCGCGAGCCTGCGCTCCTACTATCTGCATGCCTTGCGTCTGCGCGTATCGCTGGCCGAGCATCTCGGCCGCCCCGCCGACGGCCTCGCCGCCGCCGAGCGCGAAGCGGCGGCGCTGTGCGCCGCTATCGATCTCGAGAGCGCTTCGGTCGAAGAGCTCGCGCGCCTCGGAGAGCGCCTCGGCCGCGCCGCCGCGACGGCGCACTTCGCCGGCGCCGCCGAGCGCGCCCAGCGCTTCCTCGAGACGGCCGAGCCGTTCGTGAGGAAGCTCGAGGAGCTGGCACCCGGGACCCCCGAGACGCAGAGGATCCGCGGCGGCTTGGCGCTCCCCGCCGGCTTGCTCGCGGCGTCGCGCGGGGACGCAGGGGCCGCGTGGCGCGCCACGAAGACCTTCGTCGAGCAAGCGAGCACCCTCGGGGACGACACGCGCGCGCTCGCGCTGCAGCTCCTCCTGCGCACCGCGCGCTGCGCCGAGGGGAAGCTCCGCGAGAGCTGCCTCGATCACGTGGAGACCTGGTGCCGCGACGAGCTCGGCGCGATGGAGACGGATCCCGCGCGCTTCGAGCGCGTTCGCGACCTGCCCCAGGTGCGCCGCGACTTCGAGCTCTGCCTCGGCATCGAGCGCGCGCTGCGCGGCGACGCGGAGGAGGCGCTCCGCTGCTTCGCCTCGTGCCTCGACGGCGAGCTCGAGCTCGCGCGGAGCTCCGTCGTGTGGCTGCTCGCGCAGGATCGCCTCGCGCTCGCGCTCGAGCTGCGCGCCGAGCTCTCGGCCGAGCGCGGCGAACGCGAGCGGCGCGACGAGCCCTCGTCGCCCTCGCCGCGCTCGCGCTGCCCGAGCATGCCGTGCGCGCGGCCGAGCTCGCTCTGCGCTTCGAGGCACCGGCCCTCGCGCTCGAGCTGCTCGAAGCGCGTGCCGCGCGTCGCCCCGCCTTCCCGCGCGCCGCCGTGGAGAGCTCGGCGCTGCGATCTCTCCACGGCGACGAACGCTTCCGCAAGCTGCGGGACTCCTTGCGCTGAGCCCCACTCCACCTGCGATGACTGGCCCCGAAGATCCGACGCTGCGCCCGACGCCACCGGCCCACGATGGCTCCTCCCTGGAGCGCTTGGTGGCGGCCTGTCTGGAGGCGCGCATGTCCGGCGACCGCGGCCGCGAGGAGGAGCTCCTGGCGGAGCGCCCCGAGCTCGCGATCGAGGTGCGCACGCAGCTCGCCGATCTCGCGCGCACGGGCCTCCTCGAGGAGGAGCCGCAGTCGATCGGCCCCTATCGCGTGCTCGAGCTCCTCGGCCGCGGCGGGATGGGCGAGGTCTATCTCGCCGAGCAGCGTGAGCCCGTGCAGCGCCGCGTCGCGGTGAAGCTCGTGAAGCGCGGCATGGACACGCGCGAGATCCTCGCGCGCTTCGCCGCCGAGCGGCAGGCGCTCGCGCGCATGAGCCATCCCGCCATCGCGCGTCTACGACGCCGGCTCGACGGCCGACGGGCGCCCGTGGTTCGCGATGGAGCACGTACCCGGGCTGCCGCTCACCGTGTACTGCGATCGCAAGCAGCTCGACACCGCGTCGCGCCTCGAGCTCTTCCTCGCGGTCTGCGAAGGCGTGCAGCACGCGCATCTGAAGGGCTTCCTGCACCGCGATCTCAAGCCCTCGAATCTGCTCGTCGCGGAGGTCGATGGCAAGCCGGCGGTGAAGGTCATCGACTTCGGCATCGCGAAGGCGATCGATGCCACGGGCACGGGCGCCACCGTCCACACCCTCCACGGCGCGATCCTCGGCACGCCCGAGTACATGAGCCCGGAGCAAGCCGAGCGCGACGGCCTCGACCTCGATCTGAGCACCGACATCTACTCGCTCGGCGTCGTGCTCTACGAGCTGCTGACGGGCGAGCTGCCCTTCGCCGCCGAGCGCCTGCGCACGGACCTCGTGCGCCTGCAGCGCATCCTGCGCGAAGAGGACCCCGCCGCGCCGAGCCGCCGCGTCACGGCGCCGGGCTCCGACACCGCCGAGCGCGCGAAGCGCCGCCGCGCGACGACGCATCAGCTCCGACGCCGGCTGCGCGGCGACCTCGACTGGATCTGCCTGAAGGCCCTCGCGAAGGATCGCGACGAGCGCTACGCGGCGGTGAGCGAGCTCGCCGCGGACATCCGCCGCCATCTCCGCGACGAGCCCGTGCTCGCGGGTCCGCCCTCGGGCTTCTACCGCCTGCGCAAGTACATGCAGCGCCATCGCCTGCAGGTCGCGGCCGCGGCGTTCGTGCTGCTCGCGCTGGTCGCGGGTCTCGCCGTGAGCTGGAGCTACCGAACGCGTGCGGAGCACGCGGCCGAGCGCGCCGCGCGCGCCGCCGAGCTCGCGCGCGGCGAGGCCGAGAACGCGCGCAGCGCACGCGACGCGGAGCATCGCGCGCGCCTCGCGGAGAGCGCCGCGCGCGAGGCCGCGGAGAGCGGCTTCGCGCAGGCGCTCGAGGCCGTTCATCTCCTGACGCAGACCGTCGACGAGGAGCTCTTCGGCGCGCCGCGCCTCGAGCAGCTGCGGCGGCGCCTGCTCGAGACGGCGCGCGACTTCTGCCGCGAGCTGCTCGCGCAGCGCGCCGAGGACCCGCGCGCGCAGCGCGCCGCCGCCATCGCGCAGACGCTGCTCGCGAGCGTCGCCCACACGCTCGGCGACGCGAGCGGCGCCTTGCAGGAGCTGCAGCGCGCCGACGGACATTGGGCTCGCGCTCTGGAGGCCGCGCCCGAAGATGCCGCGGAGATGCGCTTCCATCGCGCGCGCATGCTCGATCTCTGGGGCCAGGTCATCTCCGAGCTCGGCCAGGAGGAAGAAGCCGTCTCGAAGCTCGAGGAAGCGCTCGCGGAGCATCGCGCCGCGGTCCTCGCGCGCTCCGACGACTTGCGAGCGCGCAAGCACTGCGCCGCGGCGATCCAGCAGCTCGCGCATCTGATCTCGCGCCGCGATCCCGACCGTGCCGCGACGCTCTTCGAGGAGGCCCGCGCCGCGCTCGAGGAGGCGCGCGCCGCGGGCGCCGAGCCCCTGTGGGTCGAGAGGCTGCGCGCGGTGATGGAGGTGAACTCGGTCTCTCCGCTCTTCCACCTCCGCCGGTTGGCCGAGGCCGAGGAAGCGCTGGCGCGGGCGCGCGCCGCGCTGCGGCACTTCGATCTCGAGGCGACCTGGGACATCGATCTCCTGGAAGCCGCCGCCGAGCTCGAGCGCAAGACCTCCGTGGTGGAGTTCCAGAGCGGTCGACGCGCAGCGGGCGTCGCCGCTGCCCAGGCGTTCCTCGCGCGCGTCGCGCGCCTGCGCGAGCTGCATCCGGAGGCGCCGGTCTATCGCGTGCAGCTCGCCGAAGGCTACGGGAATCTCGCCGTCATGCTGGTCGACGAGCGCGACCCGACGCCCAGCCTCGAGGCGTTCCGCTCGGCCGCGCAGGAGTGCGAATCGCTCTGGCGCGATCATCCCGAGAATCAGGAGCTCGCGCGCAGCTTCGCGCTCTACGCCGGCAATCACGCGCATGCGCTCTTCCTCACCGGTCGGCGCGAGCACCTCGCGGAGGCGCGGCGCTACGCGGCGAGAGCGCTTCAGCTCAGTGAGCCCGCGCTGCGCGAGCGCTTCTCGAACCCCGCGGCGCTGGATCGCCACGCAAACCTCTGCCTGCATCTCGCGGACGTGGAGCACGCCGACGGCGACGCGGCCGCCGCGCTCCCTCACGCCGAGCGCGCGCTCGCGCTCCTCGAGGATCACCGCTCGCTCGTCGGAGGTCATCCGCAGCTCCTGGCCTTGGAGCTCCGCTCGGCGCTGCTCGCGGCGCGCTGCGCGAGCGAAGCGGGGCTGCTCGAGCGCGCGCGAGAGCCGCTCGACCTCGCGCTCGAGCTCCTCAGCAACCGCGAAGCCGAGCTCCGCGTGCTCGAGGAGCACGCCGCGCTGCGCCGCGAGGCCGCGGAGCTGGACGCCCGCTGGCTCCTCGCGCAGGCGGACGCCGTCGGCGCCGAGGCCGCCTGCCGCCGCTTGCGCGCGGCCTGCGAGGAAGCGCCGGCGAGCTGCCGCGGAGCGGAGCTCGAGCTCTTGCTCGAGGTCGCCGCGATCGCCGAGGAGGCGCTGCGCGGAACCGTCCTCGCGGCCGCGGAGCTCGCCGCGCGCGAGCTCCTCGCGCTGCTCGATCAGGCCCTGGAGGCGGCGCCGGAAGAAGAGCTCGCCGCGCTGCGCCTGCGCCGCGCGCGCGCGCAGATCGCGACGGCGCGCCTCCGCATCTTCGGCGGAGAGCGCAGCGCGGCCGCGGCGCTGAGCGAGCCCGCACTCGACGAGCTGCTGCGCGCGCAGCGCGAGAACCATTGCGACCGCTCCGCCGAGCGCTTGCTCGCCTTCGCGCTGGAGCTGCGCTTCGAGCGAGCGCGAGAAGAGTCGTCGACCGAGAGCGCTCACCGCGCGGCGAGCGCGCTCGTCGACCTGGCCGATCCGCGCCACGTCGCGCGCGGCGCCGAGCTCCTGCTCGTGCTCGAGGCGCTACCGGCGCTCCTGGATCTGCTCGAAGCACGCGCGAAGCGCGCGCCGGCGCTGCGCGCAGAGCACTTCGCCGCGCCCGCGCTCGAACGCCTGCGGAAGGAGCCGCGCTTCCGCGCCGCGCTGGAAGCGGGGCGTTGAGCGCGCGAGAGCGCTCGTGGTCTGCGGCGCCGCTCGCGCGGCTCAGCCCTCGCCGCGCTGCGCGCTGCGCTGCGCGGCGATGCGCGCCAAGCCGCGCGCGATGAGCCCGCGCACGGCGGACTCGGTGACGCCGAGCTCGACGCCGGCCTCGGCCGTCGTGAGCCCCAGCAGCCGGGTCAGCGTGATCGCGTCGCGCTGCGCTTCGGGCAGCTCCGCGATCGCGTCCTCGATCGCGGCGACTTCCTCGCGGGCATCGGCGCAGCGGCTCGGCGTCAGCACCGAAGCGTAGACGCCGCGCAGCGTCTCGGCCTCGTCGGTGTCGAGCGAGCCCGCTTCGCGCCGCGCGTCGCGGCGCTCCTGCGCGTGGAAGCGCGCCTTCTTCAGGATCTTTCGCCCCGCTTCGAGGAAGAGGTAGTTGCGGAACTCCTTCTCGCTGCGGAGCTCGATCTTCTCCCAGTCGCCGAGCACCTCGCGGCAGACCGACTGCGCGAGGTCGCGGATCGACTCGCGCGCCTGCAGCGCGCGACCGGCGCACGCGCAAGAACGCCTCGAGCAGCGGCAGGTTCCGCTCGAAGAGCGCGTTCAGCGCGTTGGCGTCACCGGCGGCGGCGGCGGAGATAGTCGTGCGGAGGTCCATGATCAGCAGGTCGATGGCGGGTCGCATCCTACTCTGCACCCGCACTTCCGCGAGGTGCTCGTGGCTTCGGGGACGATCGAGGAACCGGCGTCCGCCCCTCGACCTGAGCTCCGACCATGAGCGGCCTCCTCTTGCTCACCCTCGCGTTCGTTGCTCCTCGCCCCCTCGCCCTCGCCCAAGGCGCCTTCGAGGTCCTCGCGAGGAGCCCGGTTCCGCAAGCGACCGCGGTCGCGAACGCCGCGCCGAGCTCGCGCACGCGGAGCTCCCCGGTCTCGTCGAGCGGCGCATCCCCTTGCCGGTGCCGCATGGTGGGCGCGAGCGGAGCGGAGCTCGCGCTCAAGGCTCGAGGCCCTTCGACGTCCCGCCGCAGCTCGCGACCCCCGAGCTCACGCGGGTGCGCTGACGCGACCGCTCAGACCGCGGGCTCGCGCACCAGGATCACGCGCGTGTAGAGCAGCTCGAAGCCGCGTCGCTGCAGGTTCTCCTGCGACTTCGATCCTGGCTGCGTGACGACGAGCGCGAGCTCCGCGCCGCGCGAGCGCGCGTCGTGGAGCCGTACGTCGAGCAGCGCGGATTGCACTCCCCGCCGGCGCGCCTCGCGCAGCGTCGCGGCGCCGGTGAGCTGCGCGAAGCGGCCCGTGCGGCGGAACGCGCCGGCGCCCACGACGCGCTCGTCGAGGACGCCGAGGTAGCGCACCAAGTGCTCGGTCGATGCCACATCGAGCAGCACGCGCTCCAAGACCTCGCGCGGGAACTCCTCGTGCGACGCGACGCCCTGCGCGTCGGGGGCGGCGAAGCCGTCGATCAGCACGCGACTCCAGAGCTCGAGCTCCGAGTCGAGTGCTACGCGCACCTCGACCGCTCGTGGCGCGAGATCGCGGAGGGAGCGGAGCTCGCAGCCGAGCACGTTCTCGCAGCCCATGGCGACGTAGCCGCGGCGCGAGAACCAGCGCAGGAGCTCGGGGTCGCCGAGGCTCGCGAGCTCGACCTGGACGGGAACGCCGCGCGCGTCGAACGCGCGCTCGAGCTCGGAGAGCTCGCTCTCGTCGGGCAGCCCCGCGAAGCCGAGGCCGACGAGCTTGTTCAGCGGAGACCCCGCCTCGGTGAGCGCCGCGAGGCCGCCGGCCACGGGACGGAGCCGGGCATCGATCCCCGGACGCCGACGGGCCGTGGCGCGCGTGCAGGCCTGAACGAGCGCGGCCTCGGCGGACTCGATCTCGCGAGCGAGGTCGGTGGTGGCGAAGAGCATGGCGCAGAGTGTCCACGGAACGGCGCGCGACGAGAACAAGGGAAAGACACGGCCCTCGATTGCAAGGCAACGGGCGTGCTCTCAAGCTAGCTTCGCACCGCCGAGCGCCGGCCTCTCCGTCCGCTGGCCCCGGCTCACCCGAGCTCCCGTCCCCGCAGGTTCGCCATGCTTCGTCCCTCGATCCTCGTCGCTCTGCTCGCGGCCCCCGCCGCCGCGCAAGCGAGCTACAGCTTCAACGCGCTCCAAGGCTCCGATACTCATCCCTACACGCTGCTCGACGGGCAGGACGGCTGGAGCGAGCAGACCTTCAACGCGCGGCAGCGCTGCGGCGTCACGGCGACGCTCTCGCACGACGCGACGCCCTGCTTGCGCTTCCAGGAGGTCGGGCCAGGCTACGGCTGCGATGCGTCGAGGAAGAACGACGCCGCGTGGAGCTTTGCCCCGCTCGTCTCGACGCAGCGCAATGCCTACTTCCAGGCCGACATGTTCGTCGGCTACTGGGGCGGCACCTTCGGGATGGCCTATGACGCGAACACGAACGGCATCGTGCGCGGCAGCGAAGCGGGTGAGCGCGGCGTGCGCTTCGTGCTCGGCACGCAGTCGAACGTACAGCTCCAGCTCGTGCCCGCGAGCGGTGCTGCGGTGCGCGTGCCCCTCGCTGCGCTCGGGATCGCGAGCGGGCAGTGGATCCGCGTGCGCGTGCTCCTCGATCTCGCGGCGAACGGCGCGGGCGGGCTCGGCTCCGTAGAGGTGCAGAACCTGACGCTGGGCCAGACGAGCTTCACCTCCGTACCCGGTCTGCAGGACGTGCCGCTCGGCCTCGATCCCTCCGCGACCGACGCGCGGAACGCGGCGCTCTGGGATGCGCTCTTCCTCCACTTCGAGGGCGCGACCTACATGCTCGACAACATCGAGGTCGGGAGAGCGGGCTTCGCGCGCGCCTTCGGCAGCGGCTGCGCCGCCGGCGCCGGCACGGCCACGCTCAGCGCGCAGGGGCAGCTCCAAGCGGGCGGCGTGCTGCAGCTCGACTCCAGCGGCCATGCCGCGGGCCAGCCCGGCGTGCTCCTGCTCGGGATCAGCGACGCGAGCTATCTCGGCCTCGCCCTACCGCTCGCCTTGGATCCGCTGCTCGGCACGAGCGGCTGCTCGCTCTTCACCAGCATCGATGCCACGGCGAGCGGCATCACGAGCGCGAGCGCGCCCGCGGTGCTCTCGTTCTCCTTCGGCGTGCCGAGCCCGACCTTCTCCGCGCGCCTCTACGCGCAAACGCTCACCCTGGCGCCGGTGCCCGGCGGGCTCGCGCTCTCGAACGGACTCCTCCTGCAGCTGCGGTGAGCGCCATGTGGCTCCGCGAAGCAACGCCGCGCGCCCGCGCGCTCGGCCTCGGCGCGTGCGCCGCGATCGGTGCGCTGGCCGCGGCGTTGGTGCTGCTCGGCAACCCCGGCAACATGGGCCTCTGCGGCGCGTGCTTCCTCCGCGACGTCGCGGGCTCGCTCGGCCTCTTCGCCGCGGGCCCGCAGATCTTCCGCCCCGAGCTCATGGGGCTGATGCTGGGCGCGCTGCTCTGGAAGCTCTCGCGGGGGGAGCTCCGCGCGCGCTCGGGCTCGCATGCCGCGACGCGCCTCTTCCTCGGCGTGTGGATGGGCATCGCGGCGCTCGTCTTCTTGGGCTGCCCGTTCCGCCTGCTGCAGCGTTTGGGCGGCGGCGATCTCCACGCCTGGCTCGCGCTGCCGGGCTTCCTCGTCGGTGTCTTCGTCGCGCGGCGCTGCGAGCAGCGCGGCTACAAAGTCGGAACGACGAGCGAGGTGCCGCTGCCCGTCGGCTTGCTCGGCCCGCTCTTCTTCGCGCTGATCGGCGGAGCGTTCTTGCTTGGCGCGCTCCGCGGTCCGCTCGCGGGCGATCCCGGCGGACCTCCGCATGCCCCGTGGATGTGGGCGCTCGTGCTCGCGCTGCCGGCCGGCACCCTGCTCTCCGCTTCGGGCTTCTGCGCGATCTCCGCGGCGCGGCAGGTCTTCGGCGGACCGCGGCCCATGCTGCTGGCGTGCGGCGCGCTCATCGCGAGCTACGCGCTCGTCCTCGCTCTGGGCGGCTCGTTCCGCCTCGGCTTCGCGAGCCAGCCGATCGCGCACGGCGAGTGGCTCTGGAATGCGCTCTCCACGACGCTGCTCGGGCTCTGCGGCGCGCTCGCCGGCGGCTGCCCGGTGCGGCAGATCGCGATGAGCGGCGAGGGGAATGGCGATGCGTTCGTGACCACGATGGGGATCTTGCTCGGTGGAGCGATCGCGCATGGTGCGGGGCTCGCGTCCTCGGCGGCGGGAACGACGGCGGCGGGTCGGGTCGCCGTCCTGGTCGGGCTCCTGCTGGTCGCGCTTTATGGAGCGTGGATGGCTCGCCTGGCGCAGCGCTGAGCGAGCGAGTCCTTGTTGGAATCCGCGGAAGCGCCAGACTGGAGGACGACCCTCTTCTCGGAGCCTCCCGTCATGAAGCTCGGCCTCGCCCTCGGTTCTCTGCTGTTCCTCTCGAGCCTCTCGCTCGCGCAAACGCCGCGCTGCCAGGGCTTCAACGACCAGACGAACACGACTTCAAACGCGATCACGGCAGCGGGGTTGAGCGGCCCGACCACGCGCGCCTATCGCTTCCTCGCGAGCTGCGCGCAGCCGCTGCGCAGCGCGCGCCTCTTCACCAGCGCCCCCTCGCGCTCGTTCGCCACGAGCCTGGAGATCTGGAGCGAGGATCCCGCGACGCAGCTCCCGCTCGCCCGCCTCGGCGGCGGCACCTGCGTGCTGCCGCTCGCGCAGCCCACGGCGTGGTATGGAGTGAACTTCGACGCCGCCGTGCCGGTCACGGCCAACGCGCCGTACTGGCTCGTCTGGATCGACCCGGGCTTCCTGCAGACGCCCTACGAGCCGGGCGGCCTCGATGTGCTGACCAGCGTCCGTCTCTCCGGCGGCACTTGGATCAACGATCCGCCGCGCGAGCTGAAGCTCCAGCTCTTCGACGCGCTGCTCGATGAGGTCGGCATCTCGACGCAGCCCGACGCCTGCGCCAGCTCGCAAGGCAAGCTCGGCACGATCTTCACCAACGAGGTCCCCGTGCGCGGCAACGCGAACTTCGCCCTCGAGGGCACGGGCTTCACGCCCGGCGCGCCCGCCGTGCTCTTCCTCGGCATCATCCCGAGCTTCGGCCAGATCCCGCTCGCCGGCACGAACGGCTGCTTCCTGCACAACGAGCTCGCGGCCAGCCTGAGCACCAGCGTCTTCACCGGCACCCTGCGCTCGACGACGCCGAGCGGCAACTTGCTGCTGCCATTCCCGATCCCGAACCTGCAAGTGCTACAGGGGCAGGTCGTGACCGCGTTCTTCGCTGTCGTCGATGCGGGCTCGGCGTTGCCGTTGCCGGTGGTGACGTCGAATGGGTTGCAGCTCGTGGTGATCTGAGAGACAGAGCGAGTCACGCTGCAAGCGCCTCTGCAGCGTGCGCTAGAGGGGCGCGTCGGACCGCCGGATCATGAAACACACTCCGCCCCTCTTCCTCATCCTGCCGCTCTTCACCCTGCTGCTCGCGCCGCTGGCCACGGCGTTTCAATCGAGCGCCCCCGAACCCGCCCTCATCGGCAAGCGCTTCCTCACGCTCAACACCGTGGTCCGCGTGCGGCAGATCGAAGTCACCCGCGACACCGCCCACGGTCCCGACGAGTCGAGCGTCCACACGACTGAGGAAGCGCGGACCTTTCGCGAGGCCATCGACCGTGCCTGGCCTGGCGCGCGCATCACCTGGGCGTTCAGTTGGCTGGCCCTCCACGACGAGCGCGAGTCCTACCGCGAGCTGCGCGATCTCGTCGTGTCCTATCACCAGCAGCTCGGCGACGAGATCACCTTCCTCCCCGGCGCGTACTTCGCCAACATGTACAACGCGCGCGAGCAGGTGAACCGCGATCTGCACGATGGCCTCCAGCGAGTCTCGGAGATCGTCGGGAATGGCTACCGCCCGAAGAGCGTGGTCGCCGGATTCCTCGCCGCCGAGAATCTCCGCTATCTCGCCGAAGTGGAGGGCATCCACGTCTGCCAGGGCAACATCTGGAGCCAGTACGCGGTGGACAACGGCGATGGCGAAGGCTCGATCTGCTATCCCTACTACCCATCGCGCGAGCACTTCTGCAAACCCGCGCGTGGCCAGGACGACTTCATCGATTGCGTGAACTTGGACGGCTGGACCGTCGACTTCCTCTGCGCCCGCATCCCCGGGAGGCAGATGGTGAATGGCGAGCCCTGGCGCAGCCGACAGGGCGTTGGCCCCATCGAGACGCTGCTCGACATGGGCACCGAGCGCGGGCTGAAGGCGATGCTGGCGACGACTGCCGCTCACTTCGACGACGGCTTCGCCCGCAACGGCTTCGCGTGGGTGACCTGCGGCTGGGAGATGTGCCTGGTCGAGGGCCGCAAGCTCTACGGCTACGGCGGTCAGAATGGCATGGAAGGCCTGCAGCTTTGGCTCAGCGAGATCCGCAAGCGCTGGCCGGACACCCGGCTCATCACGCAGGGCGAGTTCGGGGAGCTCTGGCGCGCTCAGTTCAAGGACAACGAGAGGCTCGACCTTCGCTTCGTCCACCGCGGCAGCGGCATCCGCGCCTCGGAAGCCGACCAGGAGATCTCCTGGTTCATGAACCGCGACTTCCGCCTCGCGCTGCTCCGGAACTGGAAGAGCAACGAAGCTCCGAGAGTGATCGATCTCACTCGCTACGATCTCTCGGCCGAGGAGCCCGTCGACCCCGAACCCGGCAAGCACTCCCGCAACTGGAGCATCATGAACCGGATCAATCAGAAGGGCACCCGACCGCAGGATCGCCCCGTCCCGCTCGCGGAATTGACCGCCGAGGAGCAATCACTCATCCGACGGCACTACCCGGAGCTCTTCGCTTCCGAAAGAAGCGCCAAGTAAGTCCGAGGCCGCGCGCTGCCAGATCCCAGCAGGCCATGGCCTCGCGCCACGCACATCCTCAACGCCGGTCTTCCACCACTTCTCCAACGCACATCGCAGGTCATGCAGCGCCGAACCTTCCTCCGCACTCTCACGGGCGCTGCCGCCAGCACCGCGCTGCCGTCCTTCGCCATCGGCAAGCCCGGCAAGTCGGCCAACAGCAAGCTCAACATCGCCTTCATCGGCTCCGGCGGCTGGATCGCCCAGCAGCCCTACAACCAGGGGTGCTCGGAGGAGAACTTGGTCGCCTTCTGCGATGTGGATCGCGAGCATTGCGCGGAGAACCTGAAGAGCTGGCGGACGACTCAGCCGTTCTTCGACGACTTCCGCGTGATGCTCGACAAGATGCATAAGGAGATCGACGCCGTGGTCATCTCCACGCCGGATCACACGCACTTCGCCGCCACGCTGGCGGCCATGGAGCGCGGGATCCACGTCTTCACCCAGAAGCCGCTGGCGCACAACATCTGGCAATGCCGGACCCTGGTGAAGGCCAAGGAACGCTACAAGGTCGTCACCCAGATGGGCAACCAGGGCCACGCTGGCGACGGCATTCGCCAGTCCGTCGAAGCGTATAGGGCCGGCGTCATCGGAGAGGTGAGCGAGGTCTTCGCCCACAACAGCGGCCCCGACATGGGCGGCCCGCATTTCGCAAACCCCTCGACCATGCCGCCTCCCTCCTCCCCGATTAAGGAGGGGCTCGCGTGGGATCTATGGCTCGGTCCGGCAGCCAAGCGAGAGTTCGCTCGCGACTACCACCCGCTGAGATGGCGCTCCTTCTACGACTTCGGATCGGGCATGCTCGGGGACTGGGGCTGCCACACCTTCGATACGCCGGTGTGGGCACTCGACCTCGATCCCCCCGAGGCGGTGGAGTGCCTCGAGCGGAAACCTTCGCTGGAGGGAGTCATCCCTGCGGGCAGCCGGATCAAGTATCACTTTCCTGCGAACGCGAAGCGCGGCCCGGTCGTGCTGCACTGGTTCGATGGCCCGCAGGACTGGTCGAAGGTCGGACGCATCGACAAGTTCAGCGTCGGGCACGCCGCGGAACATGGACGCGCCTGCTGGCTCGTGGGCTCGAAGGGCCTGCTCGGCTGCGGCACCCACGCCGGAGCGCCGTTCCTCCTTCCGGAAGATCTGCGCGGCAAGTGGAGCGCAGAACCACCGGCGCAGACTATCCCGCGCGTAGCGGGCGGGCCGTTCCGCGAGTGGCTGCGCGCGATCAAGGGCGAAGGCCCGGAGCCGGGTTCGAACTTCACCTACGCGGCGAAGCTGACCGAGATCGTTCTCCTCGGGGTGCTGGCCCAGCGCTTCCACACGCGCATCGAGTGGGACGCCAAGGCCGGGCGCATCACCAACCACCCGGAGCTGAATGCGTTCGTGAAGGAGCCGGTCAGGGCGGGCTGGGAGTACGGCGAGGAGCTATGGAGAGGATGAGGTGTCCAGAGAGAAGCTGGTGCTCTCGGGACAGCGCCGTCGGCGTCGCCCAGCGGATGGGGACGTCGTCGCTCATGCAGAGTCCTTGGGCCGCAAGAGTCGTTGTTCCTGAGTCCAGCTCCGAATCCAGGGACTCGCGTCTCGACGGCGTCAGCCGTCGAACCAGCTAACAAGCGAGTCGGGCTGAGGCGCAGCCCACTAGAGGTTCATCTGCGGGAGCGAGCGCCATCATCGCGCGCAGGAGTTGGCTGGGCCCGAAGAGGCGAGCTCGTAGCGTCGCTACAGCACACCGAGACGTCGCGCTTCTGGCGCCGACGGCGGCCTACTTCGACGGCGGTGTCGGCGCCTGATAGCTCGGCGGTCGGAAGCCGATCTTCAGCCCGCTGCGCGCACGGGCCTGCTTCGGGAAATCGCCGCCGATCCAGCCGGCAGAACGGCGGCCCTTCTGGTCTTTCGTCTTCGGCATCAGGCTCTCGCCCATCGCCTTCGCGATGGCCTCCCCACGCGACGCCCCACCCTTCTCGAAGAACTTCACCAGCGTGACCGGGCCGTTGCGGGTGAGGGCGCAGCCATTCTTGCTGCACTGGAAGACCTGATCCAGGCCCGCCGTGGGTTGGTACTCGACGAGCCCCGGCCGCGAGAAGCTGAAGAGCGAGAGCCAGTCCATGATCATCGTGCCGGGGCGCCAGGGCTCGCCGAGCCCTGCGTCCAGGATGTAGGCGGCGACCAAGTAATCCTCGTCGTAGTTGAAGAGGTAGTTCTTGGCCTCCTCGCTCCAAGGCCGCCCGTTCCTGGTCTGCACGAGGATGCCGACGAAGCTGCCGGCCTTCAGCGCGGTGCGCAGCTTCGGAATCGCCCGCTTCCACGACGCTTCGTCAGCGTCTTTGGTGCTGCAAGGTGCCCCGAAGCCCACGCCCGCGGGCCGAGCGAGAGGTGCGAGCGGGTCCCAGACGATGGCTTCTTGGATCGGCATGAGGGCAAACCCGGGCTAGCCGCGAAACGAGGCAAAAGACGTCGCGAGAAAGGACGCGAACGAGGAACGGAGGTGCGCGTGGAGAGCAGAACGCGCTAGCTGACGAAACCTACAACGCGGCAGCGCGGAACGCGAGGCTACTCGTCCCCGGCCTCATCCTCTTCCTCACCGAGAAACGCATTGAGCCCGATCGACGACGCCGTGTCATACACCGGCGTCAACGCATCGAGGAAGAGCTCCTTACCGCGCCAGAACGGGAAGTTCCCGAGGCCGCGCGCTACGGCCGCGGCGACCGGCGGCTTTCGCACCTGGCCGAGCGGGAGCTCGCGGATCTTCCGCACCTGGCCCCAGTAGGCGTACTCATCCGCCGGCAGCGGCGCCGTCGGTGCAGCCGCAGCTTCGGCGGCGGCTTCGGCGGCGGCTTCTTCTTCCTCGCTCTTCCCACACAGTCGCTCCAAGAGCTCCTGCACGGTGGAGCCCACCAGCGTGAAGCTGAGGAAGGGATCGCGGTCGATGCGCTCGGCGAGAAGCAGCAGAGCGGCGTGCGCGTGCACGCAGATGCCGGGCGCGCCGCAGTCGCAGCTCGCCTTCAGCTCGTCGCGCAGCGGGAAGAGCGGCACGCCGGCTTCGCGCGAGACGACCTCGATCTCGGAGGGCATCTCGCCGGTCAAGAGCTTCGCGCCGAAGACGGCGCGCGCGCGAAGCGCGGTGGTGAGCTTGCGCCAGGCCGTGGCGGTCGGCTTCGAGAACTGGATGCTGATCTGGTGCGGCGTCTCGCGCTCGTCTTGGACCTGCGCCTTCACGCGCCCTGGCTCGACGTCGAGCGAGAGCACGCGGCCGCCGCGCGCGAGAGCTTCCGCGGCGGCACGAGCGGGGCTCTCGCCGCCTTCCTCGAGGAAGCTCATCCAGTGCGCGGCCCACCACTGCTCCGCGAAGGGGCCCTTCTTCGTCTTCGCGACGAGGCCCGTCTTCGGGCGGGCCTTCTTGCGGCGCGGGAAGTCGTAGCGTCCGTACATGATCTCGTTCCGCGGGCGCTTATTCGCCCACGGCCTCCAAGCGCAGCGAGAAGATCTCCTTCAGCTCCTGATCGCCGAGCTCGGTGATCCAACCTTCGCCGGAGCCGACGATGTTCTCGGCGAGCTCCTTCTTGCCCTCGATCATCGTATCGATGCGCTCCTCCAGCGTCCCCGCGCAGACGAACTTGTGCACCTGCACGTCGCGCGTCTGGCCGATGCGGAAGGCGCGGTCGGTGGCTTGGTTCTCGACCGAGGGGTTCCACCAGCGATCGAAGTGGAACACGTGGTTCGCGCGCGTGAGGTTGAGACCCGTGCCCCCCGCCTTCAGCGAGAGCACGAAGATCGAAGGGCCGTCGACTTCGTCCTGGAAGCGCCGCACTATGCGATCGCGAGCCCCTTGCGGAACGCCGCCGTGCAGGAAGAGCACCTCGTTGCCGAAGGCGTCCTGCAGGTGCTGCTGGATCAGCGTGCCCATGCGCGCGAACTGCGTGAAGACGAGCGCTCGCTCGCCGAGCTCGAGGACCTCCTCCAGCATCTCGCGGAGGCGCGTGAGCTTGCCCGAGCGCGTCGAGAGCTCGGAGCCGTCGCCCAGGTAGTGCGCGGGGTGATTGCAGACCTGCTTCAGCTTGCCCAGCGTCGCCAGGATCTCGCCGCGGCGCCGCATCCCCTCCGCCTTCGCGATGCGCTCCTCCGCCTCCGCGAGCACGGCGGTGTAGAGCGCCGCCTGCTCCTGCGTCAGCGTGCAGTAGACCTTCATCTCGTTCTTGTCGGGGAGCTCGGCCAGGATCGCCTTGTCGGTCTTCAGGCGCCGCAGCACGAAGGGCCCCGTCAGGCGCTTCAAGCGCTCGAGGGCGCTCGCGCCGGCGCCGGTCTGGATCGGCACGTAGTAGTTGCGCTTGAACTCCGACCAGGTGCCGAGGAAGCCCGGGTTCAGGAACTCCATGATCGACCAGAGGTCGCCCACGTTGTTCTCGACGGGAGTACCGGTGAGCGCGATGCGAGATTCGGTCTTCAGGAGCCTGGCGCTCTTCGCCTGCTTGGTGTCGGGGTTCTTGATGTTCTGCGCTTCGTCGAGCACGACGCCAGCCCACTTCACCTCGCGCAGGAAGTCGATGTCGCGGTGCAGCAGCGCGTAGCTCGTCACGACCATGTCGTAGCGCAGCACACCTTCGCGGAACGAAGGGCCGCGGCGACGATCGACGCCGTGGTGCACGAGCACCTGGATCTGCGGCGTGAAGCGACGCGCCTCGTGGTTCCAGTTCTCGACGACCGAGGTCGGGCAGACGAGCAGCCAGGGCCGCTGCTCGCCGTTCTCCTTCGCGCGCAGCACGAGCGCGAGCGTCTGGATCGTCTTGCCGAGACCCATGTCGTCCGCGAGGCAGGCGCCGAGCCCCCACTCGCGCAAGAAGTGCAGCCACGAGAGGCCGCGGAGCTGGTAGGGGCGCAGCTCGCCCTGGAAGCCCTGCGGAGTCTCGACCAGCTCGCAGGCTTCGGGTCCGCGCAGGCGTTCGAGGAAGAGCCCCACCTCGCCGCGCGCATCGACGCCGGCGACGCGGAGTCCCTTCTGCAGCCGGTTCGAGCCGAGCGCCATCTGCAGCAGGTCGCGCAGCGTCGTCTTGCCTTCCGCGTCCTTCGACCAGACCTCGGCGGCGGCGCGCAGCTCCTCCGCGTTCACCTCGACCCATTGGCCGCGCACGCGGACGAGCGGCGCCTTCAGGCGCGCGAGCGCGTGCAGCTCCGCGAGCGTGATCTCCTGCTCGCCGAGCGCGACGCGCCACTCGAACTTCACCACGTCGGCCAAGGTGAGCTTTCCGCCACCTTCGGTCGACGGACCTTCGACGCGCGCGCGCACGCTCAAGTGCGTGCGCGTGCCTTCGGCGGTCCACCACGCGGGCAAGAAGACCGCGTAGCCCGCTTCCTCGAGCGCCGGCGCCGCCTGCGTCAGGAACTGGTGCGCGCCCGCGGCATCGATCGGCGAGCCGCAGGGCTCCGCCTCGTCGAGGCTCTGCGCGACGGCCTCGCAGAGGCCGGCGGCATGGCCGAGCGCCGAGAGCAGGAACGCGCGCGGACCGAGCGAGCCGCTGCCGACGACGCCGCGCCGATCGAGATCGCGCCAGGCGGTGTCGAGCGGCACGATCAAGCTCGAGTCGGCGGTGGATTGCAGCACGTAGCGCAGATGCCACGGCGCCATCGCGAAGGCCTCGTCGCTGAGCTCGAGCCCCTCGGCGATCTCCGGCTCCTCGAGGCGGAACCCCAAGCGGAACGGCGAGGTCTCGAACACGGAGGCCGGCTCGCGCCAGACCTTCACGCGCTCGGCGAGCTCCTCGAGCTGCGCCGCCTCGCTCCCGTCCATGTGGCCCAGCGGCGCCGCGAGCGCGGAGAGCCAGCGATCGTGGATCGTCGGCTCCTCGGCCTTCGGCTTCGGCGTGCGCGCGCTGCGCCCGCCGCGCCGCGGCGAGCCGCCGGGCGGAACCACCAGCGCGGCGAGCCGCACGAGGTGATCCACCATCTCGGCGAGGAAGAGCTCGAGCGCGACGTGCGGCGGCGTCTCGGGCGCCTCTTCGGCTTCGCGTGACGCGAGCGCTCGCGCGGCCGGCGGCATCGAGCGCGCGAGCTCCTGGAACAGGCGCCGATCATCGCCGCGGAGGAGCGGTTCCCAGAGCGCGATCCAGGAGGAGTCGCGGTGGACGAGCGAAGGCAGGAAGTGCTGGCGGGCGACGAGCGCGCCGCTGAAGCGCAGCGCCTTCGACCAGAAGAGGAAGTCGGCACCGAGGCCGACGCCGCGCGCCTGCGGTCGCGGATCGTTCCCCGCGTAGAGCAGCTCCATCGACTCCTCGATGGAGAGATCGAGCGCGAGCACGGTCCAGGGCGCGATGCGCGTCTCGCCTTCCTCGTCGATCGCGGCGATCACCGGCGAGCTCGGGATCGGCATCCCGGCGCGCGTCGCGGTCCAGAGCGAGAGGCGGCGCAAGCGGCGCTCGCCGGGCTTGCAGCCCGGAGCCAGGGCCTCCAGGCACCGGGCCAGCGCGGGATACGGAGCGGTGAATGGCGAGAACGGCGGACCGTCGTCGTCACCGAGCGCCGTCGCAGCCGCCGCCGGTCGGAGCGCCGAAGCCCCGGCTCCGCGCTCGCGCGGCGGAGGCGGCGTCTCCGCCCAGACATGCAGCCGACCCGAGTACAACCCCGCGTGCAGAATCGTCGCCAAGCAGCCCCATCCCCGACGGCGTCTACGCGCAAGAGCGCGCGAGCGCGAATCCCTGACGTGGTCCCCGCCCCGCGGCGGGCCGCACATTACAAACGGCGGGCCCCGCAGACCGGAGCGAAAAGACGGAAACGGCGTACCCGGCGTTAGGATCCCCAGCCATGCGCTCTCCTCTCCTCATCGCCATCGCGGCGCTCCTCGCGTGCGCCCTCGCGCGCGCGCAGCAGATCGACCCCGCCGATGTCGCCGAGAACCAGCGCGTCTTCGCCTCCGCCGTCGAGCGCGCCCTCGCGCGCACGCCCCCACTCGTCGATGCCGCGCATCCGCGCCGCGGCACTCCGGCGTCGCCTCGACCGGGCGGCGAGCTGCGCGTCCAGATCGATCGCGAGCCGAGCTCGCTGAACTACCTGCTGCACGCCGAAGGCGAGCTCGAGGCGATCTGGCAGGAGCTCCACGCCTATCTCGCGCGCCCCGATCTCACCACGCTCGAGCTCGTGCCCGAGCTCGCGCGCGCGATCGAGATCGCGGACCGCGTGACGCTGCGCGCCGACGGCGAGCGCCCGCGCGGCGACGCGATCGGGATCCTCGAGGGCGAGTGGCCGCGGCCGAAGAGCGACGGCCCCGTTCGCTTGCGCTGGCGCGAGGGCGAGCCCGCGCTCGAGCTCGACGCGTCGCGCGTGGAGCGCGTCGTGCGCGGCGGCGCGATCACCTTCCGCCTGCGCGGCGATGCGCGCTGGCACGACGGCGCGCCGTTCGACGCGGACGACGTGCTCTTCTCCTACGCGTGCGCGCGCAACGAGGAGCTCGACGCGCCGGGGATCTCGGCCCTCTTCGACGCGATCGACGAGTGCCGCGCGCTCGATCGCTACACCGTGCGCTTCCTGTTCGCCGAGCCGCACTTCCAAGCACCGCGCGTCGCCGCCGCGCTGCGCCTCCTGCCCCGGCATCTCTACGAGCGCCCGGGCGCGAGCGCCAAAGAGCAAGCCGCCGCGGTGCGCGAGCACGAGCGCAACCACTCCTTCGTCGGTCTCGGTCCCTACCGCTTCGCGGCGTGGGAGCGCGGCGCGAGAATCGTGCTCGAGCGCAACCCCGACTTCTTCGGCGCGCCGCCGCTCCCCGATCGGATCGTCTTCCGCGTGCTCGCCGGCTCGGGGCCGGGCCTGCGCGAGCTCCTCGCGGGGAACCTCGACCTCGCCGTGGGCCTCTCCGGCAGCGACTACACCGTCGGCCTCGGGAAGGACACGCTGGCGAGTGGCTTCGCGAAGGACTTCGTCCTCGCGCACCGCTACACCTTCATCGCCTGGAACCTGCGCCGCGCTCCGGGCTCCTCCCGCGAGCTGCGCCGCGCCCTCGCGCACACCTTCGATGTCGAGGAGTTCGTGCGCTTGATCGGCTACGGCTTCGGCGCGCGCATCACCGGCCATGCTTCGATGCTCGGCCCAGCCTACGACCGCGACCTCGCGCCGTTCCCCTTCGATCTCGAGCGCGCGCGCTCGCTGCTCGCCGCGGCCGGATGGCGCGACGGCGACGGCGATGGACTCGTGGAGCGCGACGGAGTGCCGCTGCGCCTTCGCCTGCTCTGCGTCGCCGCCTCGCCGCCCGCGCGCTTCATCGGCCCGCAATGGCAGCAGAGCTTGCGCACGATCGGCGTCGACCTCGTCCTCGACATCGTCGACCCCAACACCTACACCGCTCGCGTGCAGCAGCGCGACTTCGACACGCTCTGCATGGATTGGATCACGACGGGCGAGGTCGACTACTACCCCATCTGGCACTCGCGCTACGCCGACGAGCCGGGCTCGCTGAACGTCGCCGGCTATGGCAATCCCCGCATCGACGCCCTCATCGAGGAAGCGCGCATGACCTCCGGGGACGCGGAGCGCCACGCGCTCTGGAAGCTCGTGCAACGCGGCATCTACGAGGACCAGCCTTACCTCTTCCTCTACCGCGGCGCGACGCGCATGGCCTGGTCGCAGCGCTGGCGCGGCGTCACGCTCTATCCCGAGCGGCCGAACTGGCGTCTGCGGGAGTGGTATCTCGGAGAGTGAGCGAGCGGCGGAGAGTCGGGCCGCGAGCGTTCTCTGTCGATCAACGCAGATCGACGCGCAGCGCGTTGGAGGTCGCGACGCCCAGCGCGTTCTGCGCCGGGTCGAAGGAGTAGGCCTGCCAGAAGCTGGGCGCCGCGGTGAGCAGGCCGTCGAGCGGCACGACGACGGGGAGAGAGAGCGAGCCGCGCACGAAGCCATAGGGGCCGAGCACCAGATCGTGGCTGCTGAAGACGCTGCAGCCAGGGGCGCCGAGCGGATCCAGGGCGATCGGGAGCATTAGGCCGAGCCAATCGACATCGCTGAGGCCCATCGCGAAGAAGGCCGCGGCTCCCGGGCTAGCGCCCGGAGAGGAGAGGCCGAGGCCGATGGGCGCGCCGAGATCGGGGCAGCCGTGCGCGTAGAAAGCGAGGGTTTGGCCACCGGCATCGGCGCAGCCGGTGCCGAAGGGGCTCGCTGCGCCGACGCACTCGAGGCAGTAGAGCAGCGCGCCATTCCAGGCGCGCGGCGCGAAGAGCGCACCCGAGAAGGGCGCGTTGGTGGCGCTGCCGGCTTCGATCGAGAGGAAAGCGTCTTCGTAGCGCCGCGGGCCGGGGTTGGCGAAGGCCGTGTAGCGATGACCGTCGCCGCGCGCGACGAGTGCGACCCCGATGCGGCCCGGCGCGAGCGAGAGCGGCTGCGCGAAGCGCAAGCGCGTCGGAGCATCGAGGCCCGCGGAGCTCGCGGCGCCATCGTCCTGCGCGGCGAGCGACCAGGCCGACGGCTGCGTCTCGACGCCCAAGCCGGAGAGGCCGGGCGAGGTGAGGTAGAGCGAGAGGCCGACCGAGGTGCCGACCGGCGCGTCGAAGCTCGTCTCGAGACCGTAGAGCGCGATCGGTGCGCGCAGCTCGAGATCGAAGTAGACGGCACCGCCGACGGCACCGCCGCTGTTGGCGGCGAAGAGCGTCGGCAGCTCGCCGATCGTGCGGACGTAGCCGCGCTTCACGGCGCTGGTCCCCTGCGGGCGACACGCGCTGGTCACGCGCAGGCGCACGTCGTAGAGGCGATCGGCGCCGGTGAAGACGTGCAGCGGATGCTGGAGCACGGAGTCGACGACGCCGTCGTCGTCGAAATCCCACTCCCAGGCGGTGGCCCCCCCGCGGCTGCGATCGAAGAGCTGCACGACGAGCGGCGCGCAGCCGCTGCGCGGCTCGGCCTCGAAGTCGGCGTCGAGCGGATCGACGGCGATCAAGCCGCGCCGCACGAGGGTCGCGCTGCCGTGCAGCGCATCGCTGACGGTGAGCCGCACGTCGTAGTCGCCGCAGGCCGCGTAGCTGAAGCTCGGGCTCGGCGTCTGGTCGTCGACGATGCCGTCGTCCTCGAAGTCCCAGGCCCAGGTCGCGATGCCGGCCGGATCCGAGGTCGTGCTCGCATCGCTGAACGCGACGCTGAGCGGCGCCGCGCCGCGCGGCGGCGCCGCTTGGAAGCGCGGGAAGAGGCCCTCGAGCTCGGGTACGTGGAGCTCGGTCAGCACCCAATTCGATCCCAGCGGCGCGCGCACGACGACGCGATCGAAGCGGCCGCCCATCGCGCGAAAGAACTTCGCGCCCCCCGCGCCGAAGGCCGTGCTCGTCGCGGAGGCGAAGAGCTGCGCACCGGCGTAGAGCTCGAGCTGCAGGGAGCCGCCGTAGTCGCCGATGCCGATCCCGAACTCCGTCGAAGGCCCGCCGAGATCGATCGAGAGATCGCCGGCGCGATAGCTGCCGCGCGGCGGATCGACGAGCGCCGGGGCCGCGCCGGAGGGATCGAGCGCCAGCCCGCGACCGTTGGTGAGGCCGCTGTCGTAGCGGCTGGCGCTGGTCAGGGTCGGGGTGAAGTGGAAGCCGAGAAGGCCCGCCGAGCGCGGCTGCGCCGCGGCGTTCAACATCGCGAGGTCCACCGCGCCCGAGGGACCGACCTGATCCATGTCGATCGTGTTCATCGCCACGCTCGGCGTGGGGACCTCGACCAACGCCTGCGCCGTCGCGCGTCCGGCGAGGACGGCGAGCACGAGAGCGCAGAGCGCGAGGCGACGGGCGGGGAACATGTGCGGTGCGGGGCGCGCGACGAGGCCGTCGCGATGGGCCGAGAGACTACTGCGACATCCTTCCGCTGTCGCCAGGGCAGCGCTCAGCTCGGCGCGCAGCGCGAGGCGTCGCTGAGGAGGACGAAGCGGCAAGGCAGCGCGTCGCTCGGATTGCGATACTCCGTCGTCTGCACGCCGTAGGTGATCGCATCGCCGGCGCAGAGGCCGTGCTCCACTCCATTCAGCGCGACGACGAGCTCGCCTTCCAGCACGTCGATCCTCTCCAGCAGCCCCGCGCGGTTCGGCCCCATCTCCCCCGTCGAGGCCCGCGGCGGCAGCGCGTACCAAGCGAGCTCCAGTCGTCCACCGGCGAGCAGGGTTTGCTGGCCGCGCCGTGAGATCCCGGTCTCGCGGTCGCGGAAGACGCGCTGGCTCGAGCCGAGCTGCACCTGCACGAACGGCGGCGCCTCCTCGCCGACCAGATCGGAGAGCGTGCAGCCGAGGGCGCGCGCGACCTGATAGGCCAGCTTCACGGTCGGGTTCTTCTTCCCGCGCTCGATCTCGGAGAGCATGGCCGGGCTCACCCCGCTCTTCTGCGAGAGCGCTTCCAAGCTGAGCCCGGCCTCGCGCCGTCGCCGCTGGATCTGCGCGCCGATCTCGTCGCTCATCGAGGGGAACTCCTGGGGCCCGAGGCGGCGCTTACGCTATAGCGTTGACAGGCCCTGTTCAAGAACCTAGCCTCCCGCGCGACCATCCCGGATAGCGTCGCTTTAGCGAAGAGCCCGCCCATGCACCGCCTGCGCGTCATCGACTCCCACACCGGCGGCGAGCCCACCCGCGTCGTCCTGGACGGCTTGCCCGCGCTCCGCGCGCGCGGCGCCTCGGAGCGCGTGCAGGAGCTCCGCGCCCACCACGACGAGCTGCGCACCGGCGTCGTGCTCGAGCCGCGCGGCTCGGATGTCCTCGTCGGCGCCTATCTGCTGCCGCCGCAGAGCGCCGGCGCGGTGGCGCAGGTGATCTTCTTCAATAACGCCGGCTATCTCGGCATGTGCGGCCACGGGACGATCGGCGTCGCGGAGACGCTGGCGCACCTCGGTCGCATCGGCACCGGAACCTATCTGCTCGAGACGCCCGCGGGCGACGTGCGCTTCGAGCGCGGCGCGAACGGCGAGGTCAGCGTCGACAACGTGCGTTCCTACGTCCATGCGAGCGACGTCCTCGTCCGCACCGAGAGCCACGGCGAGGTCGTCGGGGACATCGCCTGGGGCGGCAACTGGTTCTTCCTCGTGCGCGAGCCGCAGCTCGAGGTGCGCTACGCGAAGCGTTTCGAGCTCGATGCGCTGGCGAGCGATGTACGGCGCTCGCTGCGGCGAGCGAACCTCACCGGCGAGAACGGCGCGGAGATCGATCACATCGAGCTCTTCGGCCCGCCCGAAGCCGAGGGCGCGCACTCGAAGAGCTTCGTGCTCTGCCCGGGCTTCGCTTACGACCGCTCGCCCTGCGGCACCGGCACGAGCGCCAAGCTCGCCTGCCTCGCCGCCGACGCGGAGAGCTCGCACCGGGCGAGCTCTGGCGTCAGGAGAGCGTGATCGGCAGCACCTTCGATTGCAGCTATCGCTCGGCGCGCGAGGGCGGGGTGCTGCCGACGATCCGCGGCCAAGCGTTCATCACCGCCGAGTGCACGCTCGTCTTCGATCCGCGCGATCCCTTCCGCGCGGGGATCCGCGGATGAAGCCGCGCGCGCTGGTGATCGGCGCGGGCATCGTCGGCGCCGCTTGCGCCGCGGAGCTCGCGCGCGCGGGCTTCGCCGTGGTGGTCGTCGACGCCGCGCATCCCTCCGCGGGCGCCACCGCTTGCGGGATGGGTCATGTCGTCGCGATGGACGACTCCGAGGCGCAGCTCGAGCTCACGCGCTTCTCGCGCGGGCTCTGGGAGGAGCTGATGCCCGAGCTGCCCGCGCAGGTCGAGGCCACGCGCAGCGGGACGCTCTGGGTCGCCGCCGACGACGAGGAGCTCGCCGCCGTGCACGCGAAACACGCCTACTACACGGCGCGCGAGGTGCGCGCGGAGATCCACGACCAGGGCTCGCTGCGCGCGCTCGAGCCCCATCTCGCGCCGGATCTGATCGGCGCGCTGCGCGTGCCCGACGACCTCGTGGTGTATCCGCCGTGCGCGGCGACGTGGCTGCTCGCGCGAGCCGGTGCGGAGCTGCGCATGGGGCTCGCCGTCGAGCGCGCCGAGGCGCAGCGCGTGCTGCTGCAGGGCGGCGTGGCGCTCGAGGGCGAGCTCGTGATCGTCGCCGCGGGCGAGCGCTCGCTGCCGCTCGTGGCGCCCGCGCTGCCGCTGCACGGGATCAAGCCCAGGAAGGGCCACCTCGTCATCACCGATCGCGTGCCCGGCTTCGCTCGGCACCAGATCGTCGAGCTCGGCTATCTGAAGAGCGCGCACTCGCACGACGGGTCCTCGGTCGCGTTCAACCTCCAGCCGCGGCCGAACGGACAGATGCTGCTCGGCTCCTCGCGCCAATACGACCGCACGAACGACGAGGTCGAGCCCGCGATGCTGCAGCGCATGCTGGAGCGCGCGTTCCGCTACATGCCGGGGCTGCGCGCGCTGCAAGCGCTCCGCGCGTGGACCGGCCGGCGCGCCGCCACGCACGATCACCTGCCGCTGATCGGCAAGGTCGGCGCCGACGGACCGTGGCTCGCGGCGGGACACGAAGGCCTCGGCATCACGACCTCGCTCGGTACGGCGCGCTTGCTCGGCAGCCTGATCGCGGGCACGACCCCGCCCTTCGATCCGCGCCCCTTCGATCCGCTGCGCCTCGGCGCGGAGGCGAGCCATGCCTGACCCGACGCATGCGCACGGCGAGCACGACGCCGGACACTGCACGATCTGGCTCGACGGCGAACGGCGCCGCGCGCCGATCGGCGCCAGCGTCGCCGCGGCGCTCGCGTTGCACGGCTGGCGCGGCACGCGCAGCTCGGTGAGCGGCGAGCCCCGCTCGGCGCTCTGCGGCATGGGTATCTGCTTCGAGTGCCGCGTCGCGATCGACGGGGTGGCGCTGCGGCGCGCGTGCCTCGTCACCGTGCGCGAGGGCATGGAGGTCTCGACGCGCCATGCGTGAGCTGCGCAGCGACCTCCTCGTGGTCGGCGCCGGTCCGGCCGGCATCGCCGCCGCGTGCGCCGCGGCCGAGCGCGGACGCTCCGTCGTCGTCCTCGACGAGAACCCCGGCGCCGGCGGGCAGA
The DNA here is from genome assembly GCA_016719295.1 of Planctomycetota bacterium. Taxonomy (GTDB): domain Bacteria; phylum Planctomycetota; class UBA1135; order UBA1135; family JADKAF01; genus JADKAF01. Next base: position 82,979 of record JADKAF010000001.1, on the reverse strand, counting down.
TCTGGCGCGCGGGCACGCACGCTCCGCCGCGCGCCGCGGAGCCCTGGCTCGCGCGCTTCCGCGCGAGCGGCGCGGTGCTGCGCAGCGGCTGCGCGGTCGTCGAAGGCGACGCCGCGCGACGAACCCTGTGGGCGCAGGATGCCGAAGGATTGCTGCGCGCGCGCGCGCCGTCGATCGTGCTGGCGACCGGCGCGCGCGAGCTCTTCCTGCCCTTCCCCGGCTGGACGCTGCCCGGCGTGCTCGGCGCCGGTGGGCTGCAAGCGCTCGCGAAGAGCGGCTGGCCCGTGCGCGGGAAGAAGATCGGCGTCGCGGGCAGCGGACCCCTCTTGCTCGCCGTCGCCGCGTGGCTCGTCGAGCACGGCGCGCAGGTCGCGTTCGTCGCCGAGCAAGCGCCGTTCTCGCGCCTGGCGCGTTTCGCCGCCGGACTCGTGACGCAGCCGCGCAAGCTCGCGCAGCTCGCCTCCTTGCGCTGGAAGCTCCGCCAAGTGCCGCAGCTCTTCTCGAGCTGGCCGGTGCGCGCGAACGGACGCGCGCACATCGACTCCGTCGAGCTCGCGACGGACGGAGAGCCGCAGGGCTTCCTCGTCGACGCGCTCGCCGTGGGCTTCGGCCTGGTGCCCGAGACCGCGCTCGCCGAGCAGCTCGGCTGCGCGCTGGACCTCGGTGGCGCGGTCGCCGTCGATGCGCGACAGCGCACGAGCGTGGAGTGGATCTACGCGGCCGGCGAGCCGACGGGCATCGGCGGCGTCGAGAGCGCGCTGCTCCAGGGCGAGCTCGCCGGAGCCTCCGCCGCGGGCGACGAGGCGCGCTGCGGAAGCGCTCTCCCGGCGCGTCGCGCGCGCGCGGCGCTTCGGCCGCGCGCTCGAGCGCGCCTTCGCGCTGCGCGAGGAGCTCCGCGAGATGCCCGACGACGACACCATCGTCTGCCGCTGCGAGGATGTGCGCTGGGATGCCGCGCGCGACTTCGATGGCGCGCGCGAGACGAAGCTCCAAACGCGCTGCGGCATGGGCCCCTGCCAGGGTCGCGTCTGCCAACCCGCGCTGCACTTCTTGAAAGGTGGCCGCGCGGATCGCCGCCGTCCCCCCCTCCTGCCCCTCTCTTTCGGCGAGCTCGCGGAGCTCGCCGCCGATCGCAACACGTTGGAACACGAGAGCTCCCGATGAACGCGATGCGCTGGGCCGGCGTCATGCCGGCGATCACGACGCCTTTCACCGCCGACGACCGCGTCGACGAGAAGGCCTTGCACGACCATGTCGACTGGATGGTCCGCTCCGGCTGCGCGGGCATCGTGCCGCTGGGCTCGCTCGGCGAGGGCGCGACGCTCGACTTCGAGGAGAAGACGCGGGTGCTGCAGATCGCGGTCGCGGCCGCCGCGGGCCGAGTCCCCGTCGTCTCCGCGATCTCCGCGCTCTCCACGCGCGAGGCCGTGCGCATCGCGCGCAAGGCCGAGGCCGTCGGCTGCCGCGGCTTGATGGTGCTGCCCGCGTACGTGCACAAGGGCCCGTGGCGCGAGCACAGCGAGCACTTCTCGGCGGTCTTCGATGCGACGCCGCTCTCGTGCATGCTCTACAACAACCCGATCGCCTACGGCGTCGACGTGCGCGCGGAGCAGCTCCGCGAGTTCGCCGAGCGTCATCCGAACTTGCACGCGGTGAAGGAGTCGAGCGGTGATTCGCGGCGCGTCACCGCGATCGTCGATCTCCTCGGCGAGCGGCTCGCGGTCTTCGTCGGCCTCGACGACATGCTGCTCGAGGGCGTCGCCGCGGGAGCGTCGGGCTGGATCGCCGGCCTCGTGAACGCGCTGCCGGAGGAGTCCGTGCAGCTCTTCGAGCACGCCCGCGCCGGACGCACGAAGGAAGCCCGCGAGCTCTACTCGTGGTTCCTCCCGCTGCTGCGCCTCGACACGCTCCCCGAGTTCGTGCAGGCGATCAAGGTCGTGCAGCACCTGCTCCACGGCAACGAGGCGTTCGTGCGCCTGCGCGCGCCGCGCGGCATGGTCGAGCCCGCGCTCTTCGAGCACATCGTGAGGATGCTGCGCTCGCGCGGCTACCTCCTGAACGAGAGGTCCTGAGATGAGCGCGATCCGCGGCGAGATCTCCTGCGGCGACGGTTGGGAAGCGGGCGCGGCGGCTCCGTTCCGCGCGTACGATCCCGCGCAGGAGCGCGAGCTGGAGCCGCTCTTCCGCGACGCCTCCGACGCGCAGGTCGAGCGCGCGGTGCGCGCCGCAGCGCAGGCATTCCCCGCGTTCCGCGCGACGAGCGCCGAGCAGCGCGCCGCGCTGCTCGAGCGCGTCGCGAGCGGCGTGGAAGCCCTGGGTGCCGCGCTGCTCGAGCGCGCGCACGCGGAGACGGCGCTGCCGCTCGCGCGCTTGGAGAGCGAGCGCGGGCGCACCTGCGGGCAGCTCCGCATGTTCGCGAAGCTGATCCGCACGGGCGCGCATCTCGGCGTCGTGCGCGATCCCGCGGATCCCGAGCGGAAGCCGCTCCCGAAGCCGGATCTGCGCCGCCGCAAGATCCCGCTCGGCCCGGTCGCCGTCTTCGGCGCCAGCAACTTCCCGCTCGCCTTCTCCGCGGTCGGCGGCGACACGGCCGCCGCGCTCGCCGCCGGCTGCGCGGTGATCGTGAAGGCGCATCCCGCGCATCCGGGCACCTCGGAGCTCGTCGCGCGCGTGCTCGCCGAAGCGCTGCACGAGCTCGGCCTGCCGGCGCAGGCGGCGACCTTCGTGCAAGGCGCATCGAACGAGGTCGGCGCCGCGCTCGTGCGCCATCCCTTGCTGCGCGCGGTCGCGTTCACCGGCTCGCTGCGCGGCGGGCGCGCTCTCTTCGATCTCGCGTGCGCGCGACCGCATCCGATCCCGGTCTACGCCGAGATGGGCAGCACGAATCCCACCGTGTTCCTCGAGAGCGCGCTCATGCCGCGCGCCGAGGCGATCGCGCGCGATCTCGCCGGTTCCGTGACGCTCGGCTGCGGGCAGTTCTGCACCAACCCGGGCCTGCTCTTCGCGATCGCGGGTGCCAGCACGGAGCGCTTCGCCCAGGCGCTCGCTGCCGCGCTCGAGGCGCTGCCGAACGGGACCATGTTGACGCGCGGGATCGCGCAGAGCTACCGCGAGGGTCTCGCGCGCTGGAGCAAGCTCGCCGGCGTGCGCCGCGCGACGGCGGAGCGTGCGGCCGAGTCGGCGTGCCGCGCGGTGCCGGCCCTCTTCCGCTGCGAGGTCGCGACCTTCGCACGCGAGCCTGCGCTGCAGGAGGAGCTCTTCGGGCCCGCGACGCTGCTCGTCACCGCGCGCGATCGCGCGGAGCTCTTGCAAGCGCTCGCGCTCCTACCGGGACAGCTCACCGCGGGGATCCACGGCGAGGCGAGCGAGCTGCGCGCGTGGCCGGAGCTCCTGGCGACGCTCGAGGACAAGGCCGGACGATTGGTCTGGAACGGCTACCCCACCGGCGTCGAGGTCTCGCCCGCGATGCTGCACGGCGGCCCCTATCCCGCGACGACCGACAGCCGCGTCAGCTCGGTGGGCCCGTCCTCGATCGAGCGCTTCTTGCGCCCGGTCGCTTATCAGAGCTTCCCGAGCGAGCTCTTGCCCGAGGAGCTGCGCGGATGAGTCGCGTTCCGGCGCTCGCGCTGGGCGGCGCGCTCTCCGCGTTGCTCGCGAGCTGTGCGAGCGATCCCGCGCGTGCGAGCGCACCGACCGCGTCCGCGCCCGACGAAACGCCGCGCGAGCGGCTCTTCGACGGCAGCTCGCTCGCGCGCTGGAAGCCGACGGAGTTCGGCGGCGCGGGCGAGCTCGTGCTGGAAGGCGGCGCGCTGATCCTGGAGCTCGGCAATCCGCTCACCGGTATCACGTGGAGCGGCGGCGAGCTGCCGCGCGAGGGCTACGCCCTGGAAGTGCGCGCGACGAAGCTCTCCGGCCACGACTTCTTCTGCGGCTTGACCTTCCCCATCGGCGAGGAGCGCGCCTCGCTCATCCTCGGCGGCTGGGGCGGGACGACCTGCGGTCTCTCCTGCATCGACGGGCGCGACGCCTCCGAGAACGAGACCACCTGCTATCGCCGCTTCGCTCCGGATCGCGCGCACGAGATCCGCGTCGAGGTCAGCGCGAGCGAGGTGCGCGCGTTCCTCGACGGCGAGCGTCTCTTCTCCATCGCGCGCGCCGGCAAGAGCTTCGCCGTGCGCGGCGAGGTCGTCGCCTCGCAGCCGCTCGGGTACTGTGCGTTCGCAACGCGCGCCGCGTTGCACGCGATCGATCTACGACCGCTCCTCCCGCACGCGAGCCCCGCCCCGAGATGACCACGCCCTCGCCGACGCCGAGCCCCACCGAAGGTCCGCAGCTCTGGGAGCTCACCGTGCGCGTCGAAGGCTCGCTCGCCGAGCTGGTCGCCGATCTCCTCCTGAACGCCGGCTGCAAGGGCACCGCGGAGGAGGTGCCGCTCGCGCGCACGGGTGCCAGGCGCGTGCGCGGCTACGTCTTCCCGCCCACCGAGCTCGCGCGCGAGGCCGTGCTCGAGGCCTTCGGCGAAGGGCTGCGCACGACCGGCATCGCCGAGCTCGATAGCCTCGCCGTCGACGCCCAGCTGATCCCCGCCGGCGGCTGGGAGGAGAAGTGGAAGGAGCGCTGGCGTCCGTTCCGCATCGGCTGCTTCGTCGTGGTGCCCCTCGGCCAGGAGACCGCGCTGCGCCCGAGCGACCGCATGCTGCCGATCGAGCCCGGCGGCGCCTTCGGCACGGGGCTGCATCCCACGACGCGCATGTGCCTGCTCTATCTCCGCGACCTCGCCCGGCGCGAGACGCGGCCGCGCCGGACACTCGACATCGGCACCGGCACCGGCATCCTGGCGCTCGCCGCCGAGCAGCTCGGGCACACGCCGCTGCTCGCGATCGAGATCAGCGAGTCCTCCTGCCGCGCCGCGCGGCCGAACTTCGAGCGCGCGCGCTCGAAGGCGCAGCTCGTCTGCGCGACGCCCGCGGCTCTGCACAGCCGCTTCGAGCTCCTGCTCGCCAACATCGAGACCGAGACCTTGGTCGAGCTCGCACCCGAGCTCGCGCGCCTCGCCGAGCCCGGCGCGATGTTGATCTCGTCCGGCATCGATCGGCTGCGCTTCGACAAGGTCGATGCCGCGTTCCGCGCGCAGGGCTTCGCGCTGCTCTCGCGGAACGAGCGCGGGAAGTGGGCGGCGGGGTGGTGGGAGCGCCGCAGCAGCTGATTCGCGCAGCGGCGGTCCTGCTGGTCGTGGTGCTCGAGCTGCTCGAAGTGGATCGGCACGGTGTAGATCCGCTGCAGGCGCAGCATCGCGGCGATGCTCGTCCCCGCTCGCGAGCGGCGGGAGCCTCGAAGCCGAACCGAGGCTCCGGCGCGGCGCGAGCAGCGCGAAAGCCGCGAGGCATCGTTCCCAGCTTCGAAGCACGGCTTCGACAGCCAACCAACGGCACCCTCGGCGCGAGTCAACGTCCGGCGCGAGCGCGCCCTTCCGTCATCCACCAGCCGCGCCAGGCCTCGAGGGCCTTCTGGTTCGCAGGCTCGGTCGAGGCCTTCGCCGGATCGAAGCCGAGGTCCTCGCCGGTCAGCGCGCGCAAGCAGCGCAGCGCGAACGCGCGGCATGGCGCATCCTCGGCGCTGAGCCCAGCGAGGAGCTCGGGCACCGCGACGGAGAAGTGCTCGCGCAGCAGCGCCACGAAGCCGTCGAGGCGCTCCGCGCTCGGCAGCGCGCGCGGCGAGATCCAGCGGCGCTGCAAGGCGAAGCGCAGCTCGGCCTCGCTCGCGCGCGTCCCGGCCGCGAGCGCGAGCGTCGCCGACGCCGTGTCGAAGGGGTCGTAGACCACCTGCGGCAAGGCGCCGAGCCCGCGAGGGAGCTGCGGCGGACCGACGCCCGCGCCGGCGCCCGCCCCCGAGGGCACGCTGCCCGCCGGCCCCATCACGTCCTGCAAGCTCGCGCGGTGGTTCCAGCCCCAGTCGGGGAGCTGGTAGCCGGCGAGGTAGCCGTCGCGGCGCTTCGCGCGGCGCTTCGCGCTCTCGGGCGCGATGAGCAGCAGCGCTTCGGCGCGCTCGAGGTCGACGAGCCAGGCGAGGTCCTCGCCGTGGCCGCCGGGGTTCCGCTCGACGGTCCACTCCTCGAGGAGCCAGGCCTCGGCGCGCTGCAGCGCGCTGCCGAGCCGCGCGCGGCGCTCGGCCTCCGCTTCGCGCGCGGCGAGCGCGGTCCACGCGGCGATGGCGCCGGCGGTCGCGGCACCGTTCGAGCGCGCTCGGCGGCCCGGTCCGCCGACGCCCCCGTCGCGCTGCTGGCGCGCGAGGAGGAACTCGCCGCTCGTGCGCCAGCGCTCGAGATCGAACGGCGATCCCGCGCGCTCGGCCGAACGGGCCGCGAGCACGGCCCGCGCCGCGACGGTCGCGCCGTCGGGTCCTTCGCGCTCCTCGGCGACGGAGAAGCCCCCGTCCTTCCGCTGCAGCTCGAGCAAGCGCGCGAGCGCGCGCTCGAGCGCGGGGCGATAGCTCGCGTTCGCGGCGGCGAAGAGCTCGACGCGCTCGATGGCTTCGATCGCCGTCGCCGCCGGCGGCGCCTCGGCGTGCGCCTTGCAGACGGGCTCGCAGGCCGCGAGCGCCGGGGCATCTCCGGTGGCGAGCAGCGCTCGAGCGGCGCGCGCGGCCGCGATGCCCGCGCGCTCCCCCGCCGGCAGCCCGAGCAGCGCATCGACGGTGCGGAGCCGGCCGCGGCGGAGCTTCTCCTCCACCTCCGCGCGCAGCTCGCGCGCCCGCTCCTCCTCCCGCGGATCGGCGTGCTGCGCACGCGCGAGAGGCACTCCCGTAGCGAGCACGAGCACGACCCAGGACGCGCGACGATCCCATCGTTGCCGTTCGTTCATGCGAGCTCGAGCGGTTCCCCGCCTCCTCCTGCCGCTTGGATTGCCTGGCCGCGATCCTTACGCTGCGCGCGCGCGCGGGCTCCCGGCCGGCAGGCGCAGACGCTACCACCTCCGCCGCGCTCGCGGGCGCGCCGATGTCCGACCGCGAGCGCGAGCCTCGTCCATGAAGATCCTCTTCCTCAGCCAACGCGTCCCCTACCCGCCGGACCGCGGCGACAAGATCACGACCTACCACGTGATGCGCCACCTGAAGGAGCGCCACGAGCTCGTCTCGGGCTGCTTCCTCGAGGAGCCGAAGGAAGAGGGCTACGCGGCGAAGCTGCGCGGGATGGGCGTCCGCGTGCACGGCTTCCCGATTCGCCCGCGCGCGCGCAAGCTCTGGGCGCTGCGCGCGCTGCTCACGACGCAGCCCATCACGCTGCCGTACTTCTACGACCGGCGCTTGGCGAACGCGGTCGCGAGCGAGGTCGCGCAGGGCGTCGATCTCTTGCTCGCGTACTCCTCGTCGATGGGCCAGTACTTCTCGCCCTATCCCGCGCTGCCGAAGATCCAGATCTTCGCCGAGCTCGACTCGGACAAGTGGCTGCAGTACGCGCGCAACCACTCGTTCCCGGGCTCGTGGATCTACGGGCGCGAGCATCGCCGTCTGCTGCGCTTCGAGCGCGAGCTCGCTCATGCCGTCGATGCGTGCACGGTCGTCTCCGAGGTCGAGCGCGAGCTCTTCTTGAAGCAGATCCCCGGAGCCAACGTCGCGATCCTGCCGAACGGCGTCGACCTCGAGGCCTTCCGCCCCGGTCCCGAAGGCGCGCGCGAGCCGGCGACGCTGCTCTTCACCGGCGTCATGGACTACGGCGCGAACGTGGACGGGATGCTCTGGTTCCACCGCGAGATCTGGCCGCAGCTGAAGCAGGCGATCCCGCAGGCCAGGCTGCTCATCGTGGGCTCGCGCCCCGTGCCTGCGATCCGCGCCCTCGCCGCGAGCGACGTCGAGGTCACCGGCTTCGTCGAGTCGACGCGGCCCTACTTCGAACGCGCGACGGTGGCGATCGCGCCGCTGCGCATCGCGCGCGGGATCCAGAACAAGGTGCTGGAGGCGATGGCCTCGGGCCTGCCGACCATTTCCTCGCCCTCGGCCTTCTCGGGCATCGACGCCCAACCGGGCCGCGACCTGCTCGTGGCCGACGAGCCGCCCGCGTGGGTCGACGCGCTGGTCGGACTGCTCCGGGATCGCGAGCGCCGCGAGGCGCTCGGTAAAGCGGCGCGCGTGCGCATGGAGACGGCCTACCGCTGGGACGCGATCCTCGGGCAGCTCGACCACCTGATCGCCGACGCCCGCGCCCGGGCTGCCGCTCGAGCGAGGTAGCTCCGCGAGCTTCCGGCGAGCGGGCTCGGTTGCGTTCGCTGCGCTGCGGCTATACTCGGCTCGCCGCCTGGCTCGATCCCTCCTGCCCGGAGCTCGCCGAAGGCCGTTGTCGACCCACCTCCCGCTCCTCTGGAGCGGCTCTTCTGACCGCCGCGCTGCCGCGCGGAGCGGCCGCGTTGCTGCTGGCGCTCTGCGGAGCGCTCGGCACCGCGAGCGCGCAGTCGCTCGGCGGGCTCGCGCCCGCCGCGCAGGCGCCGAGCACTTCGAGCCCGATTTCGGAGTCCGCCAAGGCGAAGCCGCGAGCGCTCAGCGTCGGGCAAGCGGCACCCGAGTTCGCGCTCCTCGATCAGGCGGGGCGCGAGCGCCCGCTCGCCGAGCTCCTCGCGGAGGTCGAGCAGGAGCAGAGCGCGCTGATCCTGGTCTTCTACGGGAAGGACTTCGCTCCGGCGGCGACGGCGCTGCTGCGCGCTTGGAAGGAGCGCCTCTCGCAGCTGGAAGGCCCGCCGCCGCGCGTGCTGGGGATCTCGAGCGACCTCCGCGAGCGGAACGCTCGCTTCCACGAGTTCCTCGAGCTGCCCTTCGATCTGCTGAGCGATCCGGATCAGCGCGTGGCGAAGCTCTACGGCGCGGGCTCCCCTCCGAGCGCGACGACGGGTAGCACCACCGCGGAGAGCGCTCCCCACGCGGTCTTCGTCGTCGGCTCGAAGGGCCACGTGACCTACCTCGACCGCGACTTCCGCTCGACGCCCGCCGACGACTTTCGCGCGCTGCTCCGCGCCCTGCTGCTCCAGACCGCGCGTCCGGCGCAGCCGATCGCTGCGAGCGGCGCGACCGACGCGCAGCAGGGCTGAGCCCCGACGCGGCGCGCGCAGGGAAGCGCGGCGCGGCCTATCCAGACCGCGCCCCGCTGGCGATGATCCTCCTCCGCTCGCGGCGCTCGCGCGCCGCGCCACAGCTCCCCGGAGGAACCATGCGCCGTCTCGTCACCCCCGCCGCCCGCCTCGGCGCCCTGCTGCTGCTCTGCGCCGGCTCCGCGCAGGCCCAGCGTCATCACTACGTCGATCCCCTGAACGGGAACGACACGAACCCGGGCACCGTCGCGCAACCGGTGAAGTCGGTGAGCTACGCGCTGCGCTTCTTGGCCAACGACGGGGACAGCGTGCACTGCGCGCCGGGCCGCTATTCGCCCTCGACGAACGGCGACTTCCTCGATCCCTCGACGGGCCTCTTCGCGGCCTGGGTCATCGGCCAGGCGCAGAACGGGATCCCGCAGCGCATCCAACTGATCGGCGCTGGCGCGGATCGCTGCATCGTCGATCCCGAGGGCCAGCAGACCTCGTTCTTCTTCGCGCGCGTCCTCTTCACGGGCGCCGGCACGAAGATCAAGGGCTTCACCTTCCAGAACCCCGGACAGCCGGCCGGACGCTGGAACTGCGCGTGGCGCTTGGGCTCGACCTCGACGGGCTTCACCGTCGACGACGTCGAGATCTCCGAGTGCATCTTCCGCGACCTGCCGTACGCCTTCGTCTCCTTCGGCGCGAGCCTGCGCACGCGCTTCCACGACAACGTGGTGATCAACTGCGCGGACGGCATCGGCGTCACCAACTTCTCGGCGGTGAGCGGCGATATCGGCTACATCTACAACAACAGCTTCCAGAACATCGGGACCTCGGGCATCGAGGTCCTCGCCGACGCGCGCAGCACCTCGACGATCTACATCTTCAACAACAGCTTCGTGAACGTCGGCTTCAACGCGATCTGGTTCGACACCGGCTTCGGCACGCCGATCGTCTACTCCGACGCCAACAACTTCTGGCAGGTCGGCGCGAGCTACGGCGCGGGCCTGAGCGCGGGTGCCACCGACAGCTTCGTCGATCCGCTGCTCGTCGCGCCGAGCGACTATCGTCTGCAGCGCAGCTCGCCGCTCGTCGACAGCGGCTCGAACCTCGCCCCCGCGGGCATGCCGCTGCCGGCGGGGATCTATCCCCCGTACGGAAACGACGTGCAGGGCGGCATGCGCTTGATCGACGGCGACCTCGACGGCGCGATCGAGGTCGATCGCGGCGCCGAGGAGGTCTCCTCGATCGCCGTCGCGGGCTTCGGCCCCGTAACACTCGGCTCGACGGCGACGGTGTCGGTGCTCGACGAGCGCGGCGACTTCGCGGCGAATCCCGTCGACCCGACCTACCTGCTCTTCGGCGCCGCCGGCGCCGGCGCGGTGCAATTCGCGATCGAGCCCTTCGGCTTGCTCGCGCTCGACCTCGCGACCTTCAGCTATCTCACGACCGGCTCCATGCCGCCCGTGAACGGCCAAGCGCGCGCCGACCTCTCCTTCGCGCTGCCGAACGATCCCTTCCTGATCGGGCGTAGAGCGCCGGTCCAGTTCCTCGTCGCGCAGCTGCAGCCCAGCGGTGTTCGCGGAGAGCTGACGGCCATCGCCGAGCTCGCGTTCTGATCCGCGCGCGAGCGCGCGGAGCAACGTGCGCGGGCCGCAGATCCTCTCGGATCTGCGGCCCGCGCAACTTCGTCGCCCGAGCGACGAGGAGTCGGAGACGGCTTACTCGGAGATCGCCGCGGCGAAGAGGCAGCCCTTCGCGACCGTGTTCAGCGGCTCGGAGGCGTGGCGGATCTCGCGGACCTGGATCGGGAAGGCGATCTTGGCGAACTCCTCCCGGAAGGCCTTGATGAACCCGCCGACCATCGAGGTTCCGCCCGAGCAGACGATCGAGACCGGCTTGCTGAACGAAGGCATGTTGCGCTGGTTGGCGAAGCGCGCCTTGATGTTCTGGATCGTGTACGAGATCAGGTTGCGGTAGTAGATGGCGATCGCCTCTTCTTCACGACCCTGCGGGTTCGTGATGTCGACGCCCTTCTCCTTGATCATCGTCGCCTTCGAGCGATTGATGCCGAGCACGCCGGCGACGTTCTTGTCGATCCAGTCGCCGCCGCGGGCGACGGAGAACGAGATCGTCGGGATCGTGCGGTAGCAGACGCAGGCGTTCACCATGCCGCCGCCGAACGAGATGCCGATGCCCGTGAAGTCCTCTTCGGCGAGGTCGGAGAAGACCACCGCGTGGCCTTCGTTGATCGCGCGGGGCGTGTAGCCCATCTTGCGCAGCATGCCTTCGAAGAGGCCCTGGTGATAGACGATGTTGTTGTCGCAGTCGACCGACTCGGCCGGCACGGAGAAGCAGACCGTCTCACCCTGCTTGGTGGGCTTGCCGAGGCACTTCTCGATGATGAGCTGGATCATCGGCAGCGCATCGACTTCGTTCGGGCTGATCAGGCCGTCGCACATCGGGCGGCGCGTCTCTCGGCCGAAGATGTTCGCGAGCTCGAACGCCGACTCGCCGATCACGACGATCTTCTCGCCGTGGACGACGTAGGGCACGCCGAGCTTCGTCAGCATGTCCTTGCTGTAGATATCGGAGTCGATGTCGAGGAACGCGTTCCGCTCGAGCTTGATCTTGACTCCCGTACGCGCGTCCTGGAGACCCGCGACGATGTTTGCCGTGCCGACGTCGAGGCCCTTGCCGAGCAGCAGGCTCTGGCCCTGGGTCGTCGTCGCCGTGGAAGAGGTTCCTTCGCTCACCGCAGCACTCCTTTGCTTGGCTTCGCTCGCCGGTGCGGCTCAAGCCGCCGCGGCTCCGTCCGATTCGTATTCGCGACGCGGGGTCTACCGACCTTCGCGTCCGTTCCCTTCGGCGCGACCCCGCGTGCAGCTGAAGGCGCACGGAGAGACGCGCATGTTCTTCCCTAGCTGTCGCTCTCAGTCGGCTTGAGGCGCATCGCCTTCATGCGCGCCACCGCGTCCTGGATGCTCCCGCCCTCGCGCTCCTTCACCTCGACCTGCTCGAGGTTGGACTCCATGTTCGAGCTGGAGGCGAAGAGGCCGTCGAAGCTGATGCCCGCGGCGAGCTCGGGGCCGGAGCTCATGCCGAGCTTGCGGCCCAGCTTGTCGAGCTTCTTGTCCATCGCCTCGCCCAGGCTCTCCATCATCTTGGAGGCGTCGATCGCGGGCGCTTGCGCCACGGCGGCCGGCGCCTTCTCGACGGTGTCCTTCAGCTGGCGCAGCTCGGCCAGGATCGCGCTCATGGCTTGGTTGCTGGCCGCCTCGGCGCCGCGCACGGCGTCCTGCTGCGAAGCAAACGCTCCTCGCCGAGACTCGAGCTCGGCGCGATCGCGCTGGAGCGCCTGCGCCGCCGCGTCGCGTTCCGCCTTCAGCGCGGCGAGCTCCGCTTCCGCGCGCTGCTGCGCGCGGCGCGCCTCGTCGTTCTCCCGCGACGACTGCTCCAAGCGCTGGGCCAGCTCGCGCGACTGCGCGTCCAGCTCTTCCAGCTCGCGATGCAGCGACTCGGCGCGCTGCGTCTCCTCGCCGCGCTCGCGCTCGGCGAAGCCGCGCAGCACGTTCTCCAGATCCTCGAGCGCGGGCGACCCCAGCACGCGCTGCAGCTCTTCTCGCGCGCGCTGCACCGTATCCTCCAGCGCCTGCTTCTCGGCGACCTCCGAGCGCAGCGCTTCGCGCTCCTGCTCGACGGCGAGCTTCTCGGCGCGGACCTCGCGCAGCTCTTCCTCGCGCTCGGCGACGAGCTTCTGGAACTCGACGCGCGAGGCCTCGAGGACGGCGTTGGTGTCCACGGTGGAGGAGTTGCGCAGCGCATCGATGGCGCGAGCAACGGCCTCTTCGATCAGCGCGGAGATCTGCTTCGCATTGATCACCTTCACGCGGCTCCGCCCCTGCGAGCGCAGCTCGTCGACGCTGGTGGTGGTGCAGTTGCGCTCAAGCACCCCGCGCACGTCGATCACTTTGTCTTGCTGCTGCATGTTCCCTCTCGCGCCGATCCGAGCCCGGGCGGAGTCTCCTCCGCCGCACGGCCTCTCTTCGGCCACCGACCGCCCCTCAGCTTGAGTCGCCCTCCCTCAGGCGACGCGAGACGGAAAAAAGAGCCCGGGCTCCTCGCGACCGCCGTGGTCGCTCGGAGCCCGGGCTCTCGACAACTGGCGCCGCGCGAGCGGCCAGTGGCTCAGAACGGCACGCTGTCGTCCGGCGGCGGGAACTCGCCCTCCGAGGGGAAGTCATCGAATCCGCCGCTCGGCGGCGCGTCCTCGAAGCGCTGCGGTGCGCGCGCGGGCGCCGCGGCGCGCTGCGAGCGATAGCCGCCCTCTCCGCCGCCGCCGCCACCACCGCCGCCGCCGCCGTCGGTCTTCGAGTCGACGAACGACCAGTTCTCGCAGACGACGTCGAGCTTCGAGCGCTTCTGCCCTTGCGGATCCTCCCAGGAGCGGAAGTTGAGGCGCCCTTCGATGAAGACCGGTCGCCCCTTCTTGAAGAAGCGCGCGAAGGCCTCCGCGCGCGGTCCCCAGATCGTCACGTCGACGAAGCAGGTCTCCTCGCGCATCTCTCCGTTCTGGCCCTGGAAGCGCCGGCTCGTCGCGAGGCCGATCTTGCAGAGGGATTGGCCGCTCTGCGTCTTGCTGAGCTCCGGATCACGCGTAAGGTTGCCGATGAGCAGCACCTTGTTGAGGGAAGCCATGCTTTTGCTCCTTCCTGAGCGCCCGGTCCGGGCGCGGGGCGGCGGACTATAGCACGCCCCCCACCGCGCGCGGTACGCCGCCCCAGTCCGCACGCACGGCGATCGTGCGCGCTCCGTGCGCGCGCAGCAGCTCCGCGACGGCGTCGGCTCGACCGGCGCCCACCTCGCACACGAGCACCGTCCCGGGCGCGCTCTGCGCCCAGCGCTCGACGAGCGGCCGATAGGTCGCCAGCGGGTCGGCCTCCGGCACGAGGAGCGCGAGGCGGGGCTCCCAGCTGCGCACTTCGGGCTCGCAGACGGCGAGCTCGCTCGGGGTCACGTAGGGCGGATTCGAGAGGAGCAGATCGAAGCGCGCGCGCGGGTGCAGCGCGCGCAGCGCATCCCCGCGCCAGAGCGACAGCCGATCGGCGAGCGCGTGACGCACCGCGTTCGTGCGCGTGCAGCGGAGCGCCAGCGGCTCGAGATCGACACCGAAGCCGCGCCACGTCGGCCGCTCGAGCAGCAGCGTCGCGAGCAAGCAGCCGCTGCCCACGCCGACCTCGACGACTGAGCGCGCGCCGCGCGGCGCGAGCTCGAGCGCGAGCTCGATCAGCGCCGCGCTGTCCTCGCGCGGGACGAGCACGCCGGGCTCGACGTGGAAGCTGCGGCCGAAGAAGCTCGCCTCGCCGAGCAGGTACGCCAGCGGCTCGCGCCGCTCGCGGCGCGCGAGCAGGGACTCGGCGCGCTGGAGAGCCGCAGGCTCCAAGCGGCGCTCGGGATGCGCCCACCAGCTCAGGGCGCTCGTGCCGGTGGCCTGCTCGAGCAGCAGGCGCGCTTCGCGCTCGACGGCAGCGCCAAGCCCCGCGGCCTCGAGACGAGCGCGCGCCGTCCACAGCCACTCGCGTGACGTAGGCGGCGCGTCGTTCATGTTCGCAGACAGAGGGAGCTCCCGGTTCGCGCGGCGCGCGCAGCGCCGCGCGTCGAGCTCAGAGCTTCGGAGCGTCTCCGCTCGCCGAGGCGGCCGGAGCAGCGCTCGCGGCTCCCGGTGCGGGTTCGGCCGGCGCGCGCGGCGCGCGCGCCCCACCAGCGCCTGCACCCGCGCCACCCGCGGGGCGACGCCCGCCTGCGGGCTGACCACCGCGCGAGGGACCACCCGCGGGAGCGGGGCCCTTCTTCTTGCCCATCACGCCGAAGATCGAGCCCAGGAAGACCCACACCACGTAGATCGAGCCGAACGACGTGATCACGCGGCCCGGACCGAAGCGGTTCAGGTTGTGCTGCACGGTGTAGAGATCGTGATCGTCGCTGAAGGCGCCCGTGAGCGTGGGGAACATGCCCTTCACGGGGTTCTCGGTGGGCTTGCCGCTCGCCTTCGCTTCGCGCGCGGCGAGCTCGGGATCGAGCTCGTGCTTCCAGGTCGAGTTCAGCGCGAGGATCTGAAAGAGGCCCCAGAAGAACACGAGGAAGTTCAGGCCGACCGGGCCGAGCGTGAACTTGTTCGTGACCATCGCGAGCCAGAGGCGCCACATGCCGTAGAGGCCGACCACGAGGATCAGCGCGCCGACCGGCGTGTAGTAGCCGAGCTTGTAGCCGCCGAGCTCGCTCTCCGCCGCCCACGGCATCAAGCACCCGATGGTCATCAGCAGGAAGCCGAAGAAG
The DNA here is from genome assembly GCA_016719295.1 of Planctomycetota bacterium. Lineage (GTDB taxonomy): Bacteria > Planctomycetota > UBA1135 > UBA1135 > JADKAF01 > JADKAF01. The sequence continues at coordinate 67,584 of JADKAF010000001.1, read as the reverse complement.
AACTTCGTGTAGGCCTTGTCCGCCTGCGCGGCGCGCAGGAAGAAGTTGTCCCCTCCTCCGCCGGGGAACATCCGCGGAGCCATCGCCTGCGGAGCGGCCTCGGGCGCGGACGCGACGGCGGGGGCCGGCGCGGGAGCCGTGTCGAGGATCGGCTCCAGATCGGCGCCGTCGAGGTAGTTCTCCGGGGTCTTCGGGCTGTCGGTCACGAGGCTCACCTCTAGAGCAGGGCGCGCGGGTCGATGCGGCGCGCGACGGCGGGTAAAGGGACGTTACGGGGAACGATGCGAGAGCGAGGAAGCGAGGTCGAAGAGGACGGGGCCAGCAGCTCCGAGCGCGCGCTCAGAGCAGGCCGAGGCGCTCCTCGCGATCGAATTCGACGAGAGCCTGCGTCATCGTCTCGAGCCGCCCTTCGATGACCGTCTCCAGGGAGAAGTCCTCGTTGATGCGGTGATCGGTGACGCGGTTCTGCGGGAAGTTGTAGGTGCGGATGCGCTGCGAGCGATCGCCGGAACCCAGCATGCTCTTGCGCGCTTGGTTGTGCTCGCGCTGCCGCTTCTCCTCCTCCATCTGGAAGAGCTTGGCGCGGAGCATGCGCAGGGCTTCCTTGCGGTTCTGGTGCTGTGACTTCTCGCGGCAAACGACGACGACGCCGGACGGTTTGTGCGTCATGCGCACGGCGCTCGAGGTTTTGTTCTGGTGCTGGCCGCCGGGGCCGCCGGCGCGCATGGTGTCGACCTCGAGGTCCTCGTCGCGGATCTCGATCTCGACGTCCTCAACCTCCGGCAGCACGGCGACCGTCGCCGCCGAGGTGTGGATACGGCCCTTGGCCTCGGTCTCCGGCACGCGCTGCACGCGATGGCCGCCGGCCTCGAAGCGGAAGCGCTTCCAGACCTCGGGGCTGCCCGAGACGCGGAAGTCGACTTCCTTGAAGCCGCGTCCTCCGGTGCCCTCCGAGGTCGAGAGCAGGTCGACCTTCCAGCCTTTGGTCTCCGCGTAGCGCGTGTACATGCGAAAGAGATCGCCGGCCCAGAGCGCGGCCTCATCGCCACCGGTGCCGGCGCGGATCTCGAGGATGACCGAGTCGCGCTGACCGCCCTCGTCTTCGATGAGCGCGTCCTTCACCGCGCGCTCGAGCTCGCTGCCGCGCGCCTGCGCCTTCTCCAGCTCGTCGCGGCCCATGGCGGCGAGCTCGGCGTCGCTGCTCTCGGCCCAGGAGCGCGCTTCGGCGAGATCGCTCTCGTAGCGGCGGACGGCCTCGGCCAGCTCGGCGATCGGGCGGAGCTTGCCGATCTCGCGCGCGAGCTCCTTGGCACGGCGATGATCGGAGGCCGAAGCGGGGCTCTCGAACTCGGCGCGCAGCATGTCGTGGCGCGCTGCCATCTCGAGGAGCTTCGTGCGGATGTTCTCCTTCATCGGGGAGCTCGAAAGCGAATGCCGAACCCTGTTGAGCCCTTCCCGGCGCCGCGGGGCGGGAATGCTAGCCGGTCGGAAAGGCCGCTACAAGGAAGGCGCGAGCACCGCGCGAAGGCGCGGCTCGAGCTGCTCCATGGGGAGCCCGATCACGTTGGTCTTGGAGCCGCGAAGCTCGGCGACGAAGGCTCCGCCTTCGGCCTGGATGCCGTAGGCCCCGGCCTTGTCGGACCAACGCGTCGGCACGGCGAGATAGGCTTCGATCTCGGGCTCCGAGAGCTCGCGAAAGCGCACCTTGGTGCAGACGGCGAGCTCTTCCATCGCGCCATCGGGACCGCAGAGCACGACGCCCGTCCACACCTCGTGCCAACCCCCGGAGAGCGCGCGCAGCATCTCGCGTGCGTCGTCCCGGTCCTCGGGCTTCGCGAACACCACGCCATCGCGCACGACGAGGGTGTCGGCGCCGAGCACCCAGGCGTCCGGATGGCGCGCCCAGACCTCGAGGGCCTTGCGGGCCGCGAGCTCGCGCACGCAGGCTTCGGGACCAGCCTCGGCCGCCCCGCCTTCGTCGTCGCCCTCGTCGAAGAGCGCGTCCAAGTCCTCGTCGATCTCGGCGGGCTCGACCTCGAAGTCGAAGCGCGCCGCCGCGAGGAGCTCGCGCCGGCGCGGTGAAGCAGAGGCGAGGATCAGGCGTCCGGACACGCGAGGCTCAGCGCTTCTTCGAGCCGGATTTCTTCGCGCCCGAGGACTTCTTCGCCCCGTCGCTCTTCTTCGCCGCGTGCGCCGCACCGGCCTTCTTCTCGGCCGCCTTCTTCTCCGCCGCCTTCTTCTCGGCGGCCTTCTTGTCCGCCGCCTTCTTCTCGGCGGCGAGCTTCTCGGCAGCCTTCTTCTCGGCCTTCGCCGCGGCTTCTCTCGCCTTCTTGTCCTCGCGCGCCTTCTCTTCGGCCTTCTTCTTCTCCGCGGCGGCCTTCGCCTTCTCGTCCGCGGCCTTCTTGTCGGCCTTCGCCTTCTCGGCGGCCTTCAGCTTCTCCTGCTTCGCGTGCTCGGCATCGGCTTTCGCCTTCTCCTTCGCGGCGATCGCGGCTTCCTTCGCCGCGAGCTTCTCGGCCTTCTCGCGCTCCTTCGCCGCGACCTTCTCCGCGGCGAGGCGCGCGGCCTCGGCGGCGCGCGCCTCGGCGGCGCGAGCCTCGGCGGCCTTCTTCTCGGCCTGCTTCTTCTCGGCGATCACCTTCTCCGACATCGGGCAGAAGGAGGCGAGCTTGCAGAGGTCGCAGGCGGGATTGCGCGCATCGCAGGTCTCGATGCCGATGCGGACCAAGCCGAGCTGGAGCTGCAGGCGATCGAGCTCGGCACCCAGATCCTCCAAGTCCTTCACGGTCTTCTTGGAAGAGCTGCTCTTGCCGATCAAGCCGAGCCGCTGCGCCACGCGCGCGAGGTCGACCTGATGCACGATGGTCCCGGCGGGCTCCCGCGAGAGCGCGAGGTAGTGGATCATCGCCGCGTCGAGCGTCGGGACGGCGCTCCAGAAGCGCTCGCGCTCCTCCGCGCTCATCTCGTTCAGGAACTCGGGCTCGAGATCGTTGCGCTGGAGGTGGAAGCCCACCAACGCCTCCCGGACGGCATGGGACGGCGGGTGCACGTCCTCGAGCTCGAGGCGCTGGAGCACGGGCTCGATCTCGGTGACGTGGCTTACGCGGAGCTCGTTCCAATCGACGAACTCCTGCCGGAAGGCCTGGATCACGGCCTCGCACTTCGCCGCCGGGTACCACTTCATCAGGACGGCGTAGAGCAGCTGCTCCATCGCGTCCGTGGACTCGTGGATCTTCGGCTTGCGATAGGCCTTCTGCAGCGTCGCGAGAATCTCGTCGAGCGCGGGGGCCGCCTTCGTCGCAGTCATGGACACTCCGCCGTGCGGGACGGATACCCCGCGGGTGCGCTGGAAGGAATCACTTCTTAGCCGCGGAGGCCTTGCGCTCGTGAGCAGCGCGCAGCTCGGCCTTGGCCTTCTGGTTGCGCTTGCGGACGCGCTTCTCCTTCTTCTTCTCCGGCAGCGCGACGCCACCTTGGCGGAGGAGCTGCGCGACCGTCTCGGAGGGCTGCGCGCCGACGCCGAGCCAGTAGAGGACGCGGTCGGCGTTGATCTTGAGGCGCACGCCCTTCGTGTCGTTCACGAGCGGGTCGTAGAAGCCCAAGTTCTCGATCGTCCGGCCGTCGCGCGGAGTGAGGGCTTCGGAAACATCGATGCGGAAGAACGCGCGGTTCTTGCGCCCCATGCGCTTCAGGCGGATGCGTACGCTCACGTTGGGATTCGCTCCAGTTCGAGAGAGGTTCGGTAGAGTTCGCAGAAGTCCAGGAGAGGCTTCGTCGGGACGAGCGCCGCGGACGAAGCGTGATTCGGTTCGATTCGAGATCGTCGGTGCGCGCTCACCAGCGCTTCCGACGTGGCCCGAAGCCGGGGAAGCCCCCGCCCTTCGGGCCGCCGCCGGGCCGCTTCGGAGGGCCGCCGCCGGGCGAGCCAGGGAGCCCGCCGGGACCGCCGCCGCCGAGCATGCCGCTCAGCCCGGCGAGGCCGCCACCGCGGAGCTGCTTCATCAGCCGCTGCATGTCGCGGAACTGCTTCAGCAGCGCATTCACCGCGTCGATCGTGTTGCCGCTGCCGCGCGCGATGCGCCGCCGACGCGCGTTGTCGAGGAGCTCGGGGTGCTTGCGCTCCTTCGCGGTCATCGACGTGAACATCGCCTGCATGCGCGCGAAGTGGCGGTCGTCGACCTGATCCATCAGCTCGCGCATCTGACCCATGCCGGGCAGCATGCCGAAGACCTTCTTCAGCGGCCCCATCTTCTGGATCATGCGGAGCTGCTGATACATGTCCTCGAGCGTGAACTTGCCCGCGAGCATCTTCTCCGCGGCGGCCTCGGCTTCCTTCTCGTCGATGACGGACTGCGCCTTCTCGACGAGCGAGACCACGTCGCCCATGCCGAGGATGCGCGTGGCCATGCGCTCGGGATAGAAGGGCTCCAAGTCCTCGATCTTCTCGCCCGTGCCGACGAAGCGGATGGGCTTGCCGGTGACCGAGCGGATGCTCATCGCGGCGCCGCCGCGCGTGTCGCCGTCGAGCTTCGTCAGCACGACGCCGCTGATCTCGAGCTGATCGTTGAACTCCTTCGCGGAGCTCACGGCGTCCTGCCCGGTCATCGCGTCGCAAACGAAGAAGATCTCGTGCGGCGAGGTCGACTTGCGCACGTCGCGCAGCTCGGCCATGAGCTCGGCGTCGATGTGCAGACGGCCGGCGGTGTCGAGCAGCACGACGTCGAAGCCCTTCGCCTTCGCGTAGGCGACACCGTCGGCGCAGATCTTCGGCGGCGGCGTGGAATCCGCCGCGTAGACCTCGACGCTCAGCGAGCGCCCGAGGATCTTCAGCTGATCGACGGCGGCGGGGCGCTGCACGTCGGCGGCGACGAGCAGAGGGCGGCGGCCCTTCGACTTCAGGAAGCGCGCGAGCTTCGCGGTGGTGGTCGTCTTACCGCTGCCTTGCAGACCCACCATCATCACGACGGTCGGCGGTCGCTCGGCGAAGCGGATCGCGACGCGCTTCGTCGCATCCTCGCCGGTGAGCACCTGGCCCGGCTCCCCGCCGAGCAGGATCGTGAGCTCATCGGCGATGACCTTCACGATCTGCTGCGAAGCATCGACGCCCGAGATCACGTCGGCCCCGAGCGCGCGCTGCTTCACGCGCTCGATGAAGTCCCGCGCGACCTCGAAGCGCACGTCGGCCTCGAGCAAGGCCGTGCGCACGGCACGGATGCCCTCATCGACGTTCTTCTCGGTGAGCTTCCCCGGGCCGAAGAAGCGACGCACGGCGTCGCCGATGCCCTGGGTCAGGGACTCGAACATGAACCTACCGGACGCTGGAGCGAAAGCCTACGGAGCGGAGGCCCGAGCGGCTGGAGCGGGAGCTTCGGGAGCGCTGGCTCGAGCGGCTGGAGCGGAAAGACGAGCGGGCCCCGAGCGCACGCGCTGAGACCGCCCCCAGGAAAAAAGGGGCGATAGGGGTAGCACGCGAGGTGCGCAGCGTCAACGCCGGCGCCGGGCCGCCCTCGGGAGGAAGGCTCCTCTCAGCTCCCGCTCTCGGTCGCCGCGAGCCCCCGAAGCTCGCGGAGCCGCGCGAGCACGAACTCCCCCAGCGAGCCCCCGAGAACGCCTCGCAAGCCCTCCTGCACGACCCCCGTCCGCGGATCGCGGACGCGCGGATCGCTGCCGGCGCGGTAGAGGCGGATGACCTCGGCGTCGTTGCCGGGAGTCGCGAGCTGCGCCGCGAACCAGGAGCGGAGCTCGCCGTCGCGCGCGTCGGAGCGCGCCGTGAGCAGCTCCGCTCGCTTCGAGCTCGCCTCGTCGCGGAGCCGCACGCGGCGCGTGAGCCGCGGGATCACGAGCCCGCTCGACGCCGGGCAGCGCTCGGCTCGCAGCGCGATGGTCGGCGGGACCTCGGCGGCGGAATCGGCCCAGACCCCGACCCTCGCGGCCTCGACGCCGCGGCGCTCGGGAGCGGCTTCCTCGCCGCCTTCGCTGCGCCGGTGCAGCCCCTGCTCGACCTGGAGCTGTCCGAACGCGAAGGAGCCTCGGACGTGCAGGAGCACTCCCGCGCCGCTCAGGCCGCTCGAGGCGACCTCGCCCAGCACCTCGCACTCGAAGCGCGCGCGCGCCGCGAAGCGCCGGTACATCTCGACTAGGGTCCGGACCCAGTCGCTCGCGTCGCGCCGGCGCACCGCCGAGGCGACCAGCAGGAACGCGTCCGCGCCATCCTCGGGGCGACCGAGCAAGCTCTCGATCTCCAGGCGATCGACCTCGGCCGCGGCCCCCTGCAGCTCGGAAAGGAGCTTGCCGCCCCGCTCGCCGGCGCGAGCGAGCTCGCCCTCGAGAGCGCCCAAGCGCTCCTGCAAGCGCTCCAGCCGATCGGAGCGCCGCACGAGGCGCGCGTACTCGTGCTGCACCTCGGCCGCGGCGCGCGGGCGGTCCCAGAAATTCGGCGTCGACATCGCCGCCTCGAGCTCCGCGCGACGGCGCTCGACGGAAGGAGCGAGGAGCGCCGCGGCGAGCTGCGCCAGACGCGCGCGCTCCTTCTCCAGCGCCGCGCGCGCGCGCTCCTTGTCGAACGCACCGCGCTCGCCGCGCGTCTGCGGAGGCTTCGGCGCCGGTCGCGCTTCGATCTCGGCGGCGACGCGCGCCACTTCGACGACCGCGCCTTCCGCGCCGACGCCCACGCGCAGGATGGCATCGCGCAGCCCGCGCTCGAAGACGAGCAAGCGCGCGAGCGGCACCGCGACGCGCTGCTCCACCGCGCGCTGCAGATGGCGCGCGCCGTAGCGCGGAGAGAAGCCGTGCTCGAGCACGTCGTCCGCGAGCGCCGCGTCGATCTCGACCGCTAGCCGCCGCCGCAGGACGCCCTCGCGCTCGACGACGCGGCCGATCTCGCGATAGGCGAGCTTGCGCAGGTCCTCGCGCAGCAGCGGACGGAAGGTCACGACGCGCCCGATGCGGTTCAGGAACTCGGGGCGGAAGTACTGCTCCATCGCCTTCTGGATCTCGGCCGAGCCTCGCGGAGCCGTGCCGAAGCCCAGCCCTTCGCCTTGAGCGCGCTCCGAGCCCAGGTTCGAGGTCATGATCACGATGGCGTTGCAGAAGCTCGTCGTCGTCCCGCGCGCATCGGTGAGCCGCCCCGCGTCGAGCACTTGCAGCAGCAGATCGAAGACCTGCGGCGCCGCCTTCTCGATCTCGTCGAGCAGCACGACGCAGAACGGCTGCTCGCGCACGGGATCGGTGAGCAGGCCGCGCGTTCCAGGATCGTGCCGCGAGCCGGGCTGCCCCGTGAGGCGCCAGAGCGCATCGCTGGAGGCGAACTCCGACATGTCGAGGCGCACGAGGCGCTCCTCCGAGCCGAAGAGGAACGCCGCGAGCGCACGCGCGAGCTCGGTCTTGCCGATGCCCGTCGGGCCGACGAAGAAGAAGCTCGCGAGCGGGCGCCCCGGACGCGCGAGACCCGCCTTGATCATCGCGACTTGATCGACGACGGCCCGCACGGCCTCGGGCTGACCGAGCACGCGATCGACGAAGAAGCGCTCCGTCGCCGCGAGGTCCAGCGCCTCGGCATCGACGAAGATCGCGCGCGGCAGGCCGGTGCGCTTCGCGAACTCCTCGACGACTCGATCGGGCTCGACTAGCTCGGGCTTCTCCCCCTTCAGCGAGGCATCGAGCGCGGCTTCGCGCACGATCTGCTCGAGGAAGTCGACGGCCTTGCCAGGGAATCGCCGCGCCGGAGCGAAGCGCGCCTGCACATCGACCAGCCGATCGAGCGCTTCGGGCCGCAGCCCGACTCCGGTCTCCTGCTCGAGGCGCTGCGCAGTTGCCTGCGCGATCGCGCGCGTCGTCTCGAGCGCGGGCTCGCGCACGTCGTAGGTCTCGAACCAGCGCAGGAAGTCGGAGCGCCGCGTGCGCGCGACGCGCACCTCCTCGGGGCGCGCCTCGCCGATCACGAGGAGATCCCCGCGCGACATCGCGGAGAAGACCGACGCAGCCAAGTCGTAGTCGCTCTTGTCGTACGAGCCCGCGCCGACGACGAACGCCACGTCGGGGATGCTGACGAGGATCTTCTTGTCTACGCGCGCCGCGCGCAGGATCTTGCCCATCTTCGTCTGTAGCGAGCCCACGTACTCGGTGCCGACGAGCAGGTCCTGGACGGTGAGCTCGACCACGCTGAAGCCGCGCAAGCTCTCGGGGCAGCGACCCGCGCGGATGCGGCGCACGACCTCGTGCGCGAGCGCGGTCTTGCCGACGCCGCTCTCCCCGATCAGCAGCACCGAGCGACGCACCGGCTCGGCGAGGTACTGCAGCACGCGATCGACGCCGGGGAGCGGGCCGTCGACGCGCAAGAGCGGGATGTGCGCCTCGCTCAGCACGCGCCCGCACTCGCGGAGCTCGTCGGGGATCGCGGCGGTGGGCGCGGGGCTCGGCAGCAACGGAGCGGTTTCGCCGGCGCCCGCCTCCTCCTCTTCCTCGGCCGCGCCCGAAGCCGCGAGCGGCGCCGCGGCGCCGAGCGCCTGCAAGCGCTCGTGCAGCGCTTCACGCACCTCGCTGGCGAGTCCTTCGGCGAGGTAGGTCGTGCGCAGCAGCGCGCGCGCGCGCCGGGGAGCGCCCGCTTCCTCGAGCAACGCGCTCGCCCGCAGCGCGAGCTCGCCTTGCGCAGGCACTCGGCGCAGCGCGCAGCGCCAGATGTGCAGCATCTCCATGCGGAGCTGCGGATCGTCCTCGAAGAAGTAGGTCGCCGCAGCGATGACGCCCGGCAGCTCGTCGAGAAGCAGCGCCGTGCGCAGCTCGCCGCTCGAGCCCTCGCTGGCGACGATCCGCGTCGCCGCTCGCCGCTCGGCCGCGAGCTCCGCGGCGTGCAGCTCGCTCGGCGGTGCGCCGCGAGGATCGAGACGCTGCGCGGCGCCGTCGAGCAGCGCCGCCTGCGCTTGGTAACCGCGCTCGCGGCAGAAGCGCACGACCACGCGCAACGCGGCCGGCGGCGGAGGCCAAGCCAAGAACGCCCGCGCGGCCTCGCGCGCGGCGAGCCGGCTGCGACCGCGGTGCAGCAGCGCCTCGGCGAGCAGGCCCGCGGCGCGCGCGCCGCCGAGGGAGCGGCGCCGACGCGCGTCGAGCTTCAGCGCGAGCTCGGGCCCGCCGATGCGAACGGCGAGGTCGGCCAAGCGCGCGAGCGTCCCCGCCGACCACGCGGGGAAATGCTCCCCGAGCGCGGCCTTGGTGAGCGACTCCATGAGGCGCGTCGCCTCCGGCTGTCCGAGCTCGACGCGACAGTCGAGCTCGAGCAGCGCCGGAACCGGCGAGGCGATCTTGCGCGCGGCGAGGCCCGCGAAGCGCGTCAGCGCGCGCTCGTAGTCGGCGGCGTGGCGATCCAGCAGCCCTCGCCAGAGCTCGGCGATCTCGCCGCGGCCGTGGCTCTCACAGCGCTCGGCGACGCGGGCGAGCGCCTCTCCGCGCCCGGCGGAGATCAGCTCTTCCCCGCGCCGAGAGCGCGTTCCCAGAGTTCGAGATCCGGCGCGCGCTTCAGCAGCTCGCGCTCGAGCTCGCGCCAGCGCGCGGCGCTGCGGTCGAGAGGCTCCATGCCGCAGAACTTAGCGCGCGAGGGCGCGCGCCCGCCACTGCGAGCGCGCGCCCTCGCGCAAGTGGAACCGTCCTCCGCGCCGCGCCAGAGGCTGCTTGATCCTGCGGCTTACTCGTGCGGCCCGGGGTTCACGCGCCGGATCGAGGCACCCAGCGCGTTCAGGCGCTCCTCGATGCGCTCGTAGCCGCGGTCGATGTGGTAGACGCGCTGCACTTCCGTCTCCCCCTCCGCCACCATGCCGGCGAGGACCAGCGCCGCCGAGGCGCGCAGGTCCGAGGCCATGACCGGCGCGCCGGACAGGCGCTCCGAGCCCTCGACGATCGCCATCGGCCCCTCGCGGCGGATGTTGGCGCCGAGGCGCATCAGCTCCGAGGCGTGCATGAAGCGATCGGGGAAGATGCGCTCGGTGATAACGCTGACGCCCTTGGAGAGCGTGAGCAAAGCCATCATCTGAGCCTGCAGGTCCGTCGGGAAGCCCGGATAGGCCAGCGTCGTGAACTCCACCGAGTTCAAGCGCTCGGTGGGCTTCGTGATGACGCGCGTCGGCGCGATGTCCATCTCCGCGCCGGCCTCGAGGAGCTTGTCGAAGAACGCGGTGAGATGGTCGGAGCGCATGTTCCGCACCGTGATCTCGCTGCGCGTCATCAGGCCCGCGACGATGAAGGTCGCGGCCTCGATGCGGTCCGGGATCACGCGGTGATGCGCACCGGTGAGCTCGGGTACGCCGTGGATCACGAGGCGATGCGAGCCGATGCCCTCGATCTGCGCGCCCATCTCGACCAGGCAGCGCGCGAGATCGACGACCTCGGGCTCGCAGGCCGCGCACTCGATCACGGTCTTGCCGCGCGCGAGCACGGCGGCCATCAGCACGTTGGCCGTGCCGAGCACCGTGGGACCGAAGGACGAGCCGAGGAAGATCTCCGCGCCGACGAGGCCGCCCGGAGGCGCCACGGCGTCGATGTAGCCGTGCTCGACCTTGATCTTCGCCCCGAGGGCGCGCAGGCCCTTCAAGTGCAGGTCGATCGGACGCACGCCGAGGACGCATCCGCCGGGGAGCGAGACGCGCGCGCGGCCGCGCCGCGCGAGCAGCGGCCCGAGGGTCGTCACGGTGCCGCGCATCTTCGACACGAGGTCGTAGGGCGCGGTGTGCTCCTCTTCGTTGCAGGTTTGGAAGCGCATCGTCGAGCCTTCGCTCGACACTTCGCAGCCCAGCACCTGCAGGAGCTTCGCGTAGAAGCGCACGTCCCGCAGGTCGGGCACGCCCTCGATGACGAGTGGCTCGCGCGTCAGCAGCGCAGCCGCCATGATCGGCAGCACGGCGTTCTTCGAGCCGCGCACGTCGACCGTTCCGGAGAGCCTGCGCCCCCCTTCGATGACGAATCGGTCCACCTTCTGCTCCCACCACCGGAGACGGACGGCGGGCGCACGCACGCCGCGCGGGATCGCTGCCCGCGCGTGATCCGCCCACCGCAGCACGCGTTCCAGCCGGCGGGCCCGAAGCGTGCGGGGGCACCATAGCTCGTAGAGGGCCCCTCGTCACGCACCGATATCTTGTGGTTTGGAGCCGGAGCCGCTCTCGCGCCGCCCGGGCGCTTTGACAGCGCCCCCACCACCGCGTACCCTGGCGCGCTTTCGGCTCGGCCGGATCCTTCCGTCGGAGGGCTCCGCCGCACGCGGCGGCGTCCGCCGATCAAGTTCCCTTCCCGCCCTCTCCTCACGCCCTTACCGCCCGAGGCGCGATCCTCGCGCTACGGCCGTACCACAACCAGCCCAAGACGAGCGTATGACCGCCACCGAGCTGGCTTCCATGCCTGGCCCCGAAGAATCGACCGCGAGCTTCGACGTCGCGATGTTGGGCAATGGAGATCTGCGCCTGCGCGCATTGGTCCAAGCCCAGACCCTCGTCTACGCCACCCCGAGCACGGTGCGCGCGCTGCGGCGCGCGCTGCCGGAGCTGAAGGGCGAGCAGCTCGGCCTCGCGCATTGGCTGCTCCGCGATCTCGCGCAGGCCGAGGAAGCGCTCGGCAAGGCGCGCAATCGCTCCGAGGCCGCGGAGTACTGCTGGGCGGAATGCCTGTTGGCGAAGGGCGAGAGCTCGCGCGCGCAGCAGACCTTCGCCAAGCTGCAGAACACCTACGCCGACGAGCTGCGCCACGCCGCGGGCGTCGTGCGCTGCGCCGCTGCCGAGTTCGACACCAGGGTCGAAGGCTCGACGAAGGCGCTGCATCAAGCGCTGAAGTCCGCCGGCAAGGCGTTCGACGAGTCCGACGAAGGCGCGTTCTTCCGCGGCCGCCTGGCCGAGATGGAAGGCGATCCGCAAGCCGCGTTCGACAACTACGAGATCGCGCTGCAGCGCAATCCGCACCACCGCCTCGCGCTCGAGCGCAAGGCCTTCCTGCTCGACCTCCACGGCCACGATGACGAGGCGATCCACGCCTACGAGCGCCTGGTCGATCTGCCGCCGGTCAGCGCGCAGACGCTGACCAGCCTGGGACTCCTCTACGAGGACCAGGGCAAGCTCGAGCGCGCGATGGCGTGCTTCGACGCGATCCTGAACAACGATCCGGCGAATCCGCACGCGCGCCTGCACCTCTCGGACACCCGCGCGGCGCGGGCGCAGTTCTACGACGAGGATCTCGAGCGCAAGGAAGACAAGCTGCAGCAGATCCTGCGCATTCCGATCACCGACTTCGAGCTCTCGGTGCGCGCGAGGAACTGCCTCGCCCGCATGGAGATCGGGACGCTCGGCGATCTGGTCAAGAAGACCGAGGTCGAGCTGCTCTCGTACAAGAACTTCGGCGAGACCTCGCTGAACGAGATCAAGGACATCCTGCGCGCCAACGGACTCCGCCTCGGCATGGAGCGCGACGATGGCACCATCGACGCGTCGAAGCTCCGCACGGAGGTCGCGCCGACCAACGTCGACGCGCTCAACATGCCCATCAACGATCTCCAGCTCTCGGTGCGCAGCCGCCGCACGGTGGATCGCCTGGGCTGCAAGATCGTGGGCGATCTCGCGCGGAAGTCCGAAGCCGAGCTGCTCGCGCAGCCCAACTTCGGCCACACCTCGCTGAACGAGATCAAGCACAAGCTCGAGAACCTCGGCCTCTCGCTCGCGAAGCGCTGAGCCGGGGCCGTGCTCGAGTATCTGCAAGGTCAGATCGCCGAGAAGACGCCGTCGCACGTCGTGATCGACGTGGGCGGCGTCGGCTATTTCGTGCACTGCTGCGAGCGCATCGCGCGCGCGCTGCCGAAGGTCGGTGAGCGAGCGAAGCTCTGGGTGCACCCCCATCACGTGGAAGGCGAGGTGCCGCGCCTCTACGGCTTCGCCGAGACCTTCGAGCGCCGCGTCTTCCGGCTGCTGATCGGCATCTCCAAGGTCGGCCCCACCGCGGCGATGGGCCTGCTCGCGACCTTCCGCGCCGAGGAGATCGTGAGCGCCGTCGTGCGCGGCGAGAGCGCGCAGCTCACGCGCGCGAAGGGCGTCGGCAAGAAGACCGCCGATCGCTTGGTGCTCGAGCTCCGCGAGAGCTTCGAGAAGATCGCGCACGAGGCCGGCGTGGGTTCGAAGCTCGCCCCCGGGACGAAGCTCGCCGACGATCTGCTGCACGTGCTGCTCGGCCTCGGCTTCCCGCGCAAGGACGGCGAAGAAGTCGTCGCCGAGCTGATGGCAGCGCATCCGGACGCGGATCTGGAGACGCTGCTGCGGCTCGCCATGCAGCGTTGACTGGTGGGCGGGCGGACTGCTGGAGCGGGGCAGGAGTTCGCGAGGAAAGCTCCGGCGGAGCGGCCGCTTGGAGCGAGGCGCGACGACGGCAGCGGCTTCGGGATCTGCCGAGCCGTGCTGGCATCTCTGGCGCTACGAACGGGCATCTCTGGCGCTACGAAGCTCCGAGCACCGAGAACCAACGACGCGGATACTTGCCCCGCCACACAAGGCTCGAGGCACGTCGCCGAGCAGCGAACGCTCCGCCCTGGAGCGCTTCGAATCCTGAGCTCGCGTCCCTAAACTCGGAACCGTGAACTCGGATCCCGGAGCTCGAATCCGCTCGATAGCGCCGAGCGCGAGCTGCGGCGAGCGGAGGATAGAGAGGAGGAGGAAAGTGGAGCGGGCGAGGAGACTTGAACTCCCGACATCCACCTTGGCAAGGTGGCGCTCTACCACTGAGCTACGCCCGCTCGTGGAGGGTTGCGAAGGATAGCGTTCGAGAGAGCCGGGTCAAGAGCGCGAAGGAAGAAAGTTCGCGCGCTCCGCGGAGCCTTCGGGGCAGGCGCTCAGACGTCGAGATCGAGCACGCGGACCATGCGGATCGCTTCGATGGCGCTCTGGCGCGACTGGCCCGACTCGAGGCGCAGAACGCGCCGCGCGCTGTGCGGGAGCTGGGCCTTCAGCTCGCGGAAGTCCACTTCCCCGCTGCCCGGGACGCGCCCGGGGCTCCAGCCATCGGCGTCGCCGAGGTAGCACCCCGAGAGCCGCCCTCCCAGGCGCTCCAGCCAATCCCAGGGCGCGCCGCCGCGGAGCTTCGCCTCGAGGTGCGCGACCGCCGCGTCGTGCCAGTAGTGCAGCTCTTGCACGTGGAGATCCTCGAACACGAGCTCCAGCGCGCGCAGATCCGGGAACCAGCCCGGCCCGGACGCGGTCGCGAAGGAGAAGTGGACGCGCGGGTGCTTCCGCGTGAGCGCGTGGAGCGTGCGGCAGAAACGATCGAGGCGCGGGATCTGCGTGCGCTCGACGAGCAGCGCGAGCTCCTCGCGTAGCTCGCCCGTCCGCTCCGCTTCGCCGGAGCGCGCCAGCTCTCCCACGCGCCGCGCGCGATCGCCGAACTCACCGCCCTCGAGCGGCGCCGGCTGCAGCACGAGGCGCGGGCAGCGCAGCTCCGCGGCAAGCGCGATGTGGCGCTCGAGGAGCTGCACCGCCGCCGCGCGCCGATCGGCATCGGGAGACGCGAGGTCGACGCAGAGCATCTCGCCTTCGCGCCCGCCGGCCAGCGTCGCGGCCTCGATCACTCCGATGCGTCCACTGGACTCCTCCAGCGCGCGCGCGAGCCCGTCGAGCTGCGCGATCGGATCGCTGCGCACCAGCGCCAGCGACTGGAGTCCGAGCTCGAACGCGAGCCGGAGCTGATCAGCCGCGGACGGCAAGCGCGTGGAGAAAGCGGAAGTGGCGAGATCCATGTTCGATGGTCGACGCGGTGTCGAGGGGTGCTGGGTCCGAAGGCGTTCGAGAAAGCAGACGCGAGTATGGCGGCGCTCAGCGTCGCGCGCGCCGCAGGCCGCGCCAGCGCTCGAGCCGCGCTTCGCACCACCAGCCGAAGCGATGGCGCCAGCGCGCGCGCGCCTCGATGCGGAGGACCTCCCGCGCGAGCAGGTGCCGCTCCGAACGCTCCGGCTCGTACGCGCGCAGCAGTCGCAGCGCATCGCGCCAGAAGGCTTGCCCGCCGAGCTGCGGCTCCAAGCGGCGGCGCGCGAAGCGCAGCAGGCGCTCCAAGTTCGCGCCGCGCGCGCTGCGCGAGAGCTCGTGCTCGAGTCGAGAGCGATCGAGGTCGATGACGAAGACCTCGCCGCGCGAGAGCAGCAGGTTCTTCAAGTGCAGGTCGGCGTGGCGCACGCCGGCATCGTGCAAGCGGCGGATGTTGCGCCCCGCGGCCGCCAGCAGAGCTCGACGCTCGACGATCGGCAGCGCCCCCGGGAGCAGCAGCCCGAGGAGCTCGCGCGCGTCCTCGAGCTGGCGCGTCACGAGGTGGAGGATCCAGCGCGAGCCCCGCCGGCGCGCCACCGCGGCGAGCGGCTCCAAGGTCGGGAAGCCGCGGGCGCGCAGATGCTCGTAGAGCAGCACTTCGCGGAAGGGTCGCTCCGGCGTCGCGAAGGTGGAGGGCCGCAGGAAGCGCAGCAGACCGCCGGGGAGGAAACGCCGCACGACCACGCGCTCGTCGCCGACGCGTACGATTGCGGTCGATCCTCGACCTTGGTAGGAGTCCTCGGCCGTTCGCCCCTCCAGCAAGCCGCCGCGCTCGAGCAGCCCCGCGCCGATGAGCGCGGCCATGCGGTCCTCGCGCACGAGGGCCAGCACCTCGCGCTCCTGCACGACGCGGAAGCCGGAGGGCGCGGCGATCCCGAAGGACCTTCCCCTCGCATCGGAAGCACGTGGCGCGGCCGCACCCGGCCCGGCGGCGCGCGCCGCCGAGCGCGAGGAGTCCCTCGCGCCCTCCACTTCGCGCTCCGCTCCGCTCAACTCCGCACCTCCGCCCGTGGCCGAGAACTCACCCATCGCTTGGTCGAGCGTCCTCATCGGACGGCTCTCCGCGCTGGGCGACATCGTCTTCGCCCTGCCGGTCCTGAGCTCGCTGCGCGCCGCTCGTCCCGACGCGCGCATCGGCTGGCTCGTCGAGGATCGCTGCGCCGACCTGCTGCGCGGCCACCCGTGGATCGACGAGCTCGTCGTCTATCCCCGCGGCGAGCTGAAGGGCTGGACGCGCCAGCCGCTGCGTGCGCTGCGCCGCGCGGCGGCGTTCCGACGCGAGCTCGCGGGGCGATCCTACGATCTGGCCCTCGAGCTTCAAGGCAATCTCAAGTGCTCGGTGCTGCTCGCCTGCGTGCGCGACGCGCGGCGCGTCGGCTTCGCGCGGGCGGAGCTGCGCGAGCCCTTCAGCGCTTGCTTCACGCACCTGCGCGTCCCGAGCGGCGCGCCGCGCCGCCATCGCGTCGAGAAGATGCTCTCGGTGCTCGAGGTTCTCGGCATCCCGACGCGGCGCGAGCTCCCGCCACCGCCGCCCTTCGACGCGGCGACGCGCGAGCGAGCCCGCGCGGCCTTGGCTCCCGCCGCCGGTCGCCCCATCGTCGCGATCCACCCCTTCGTCTCCGGCTACGGCCGCGACAAGGAATGGCCGCCCGAGCGCTTCGCGGCCCTCGCGGAAGAGCTGCGACGCGAGCTCGACGCCTGGTGCTACGTCGTCCGCTCGCCGAAGGAGGCCGAGCCCACCGCGCGCCTCGTCGAAGCCGCGAACGGAGCCCTGCACGACGCGATCCCCCGCGGCTCGCTCGTCGACTCCATGGCCGCGCTCGCGCAGGCCGACCTCGTGATCGGCTCCGACTCCGGCCCCCTCCACATCGCCGGCTGGCTCGACCGCCCTCTCGTCGGGCTCTACGGACCCACCGACCCGGTGGTCTACGGGCCGGTGCGCGCGAGCGCGATCGTCGTGAAGGGCGGCCCCGAGATCCCGCCGCCGCGAAAGCGCGATCAGCGCTCGCCCGCGATGCTCGAGATCAGCGTCGCGCAGGTGGTGGAGGCCGCGAAGCGTGCGCTGGCGCAGAAGACCCGCTGACGACCGCGGCTCCGCCTCGAGCCCCGCGACGCGTCGAAGCGCGAGCCGAGCGCAGCAAGCGCCAGGACCGCCGCACGCTCTCGCGCAGCGGCTCCCGTGCTCCGATCACAGTGAAGCCCTCTCGAGCAGCAAGTCGAAGCAGACCGCAACACGCTCGCGTCCGCGTGAGGGTCAGCCGCAACCCCCAGCGGTCACAGCGTCGGCCGAAGCAGCCAATGACGCGCGCGCTTCGGCGTCATCCCATGCGGCCAGTCACACGCCTGCTTCGGCATCACCCATGCGGCCAGTGACACGCTCGCTTCGGCGTTAGCCGAAGCGGCCGGTCACACGCTCGCTTCGGCGTCAGCCGAAGCGGCCAGTAACATAATCCTCGGTTTCCTTCAGCCTAGGCTTCTGGAAGATGGCATCCGTCGGCCCGTACTCGACGATGCGCCCGAGGTACATGAGCGCGCAGTTGTCGCTCGCGCGCGCGGCCTGCTGCATGTTGTGGGTCACGATGAGGATCGTGTACTCGCCGCGCAGCTCGTCGATCAGGTCCTCGATCTTACCCGTGGCGATCGGGTCGAGCGCGGAGCAGGGCTCGTCCATGAGCAGCACCTCGGGCTCGGCGGCGATGGCGCGCGCGATGCAGAGGCGCTGCTGCTGGCCGCCGGAGAGACCGAGGGCGCTCTCCTTCAGGCGATCCTTCGCTTCGTCCCAGAGGAATGCACCGCGGAGGCTCCTCTCGCAGACCTCGTCGAGCATCGCGCGATTGCGCTCTCCGTCGACGCGCAGCGGATAAACCACGTTCTCGTAGATGCTCATCGGGAACGGGTTCGGCTTCTGGAACACCATGCCCATGCGCTTGCGGAGCTGCACGACATCGACGCCCGGCGCGTAGATCGAGTCCCCCTGGAGCCGCATGTCCCCGGCGATGCGCACCGAGCCCACGAGGTCGTTCAGGCGATTCACGCTGCGGAGCAGCGTGGACTTGCCGCAACCCGATGGCCCGATCAGCGCCGTGACCTTGCCGGCCGGGACCTTCAGCGAGATCGAATGCAGCGCCTGCTTCGCGCCGTACCAGAGGTTGAAGTCGTCGATCTCCAGGACCGCGGGCGCCTCGAGGACCTCGCGGTGATACTCCGGCGGGACCTTCTCGCCGCGCGTGATCGCGGCGAGACGGCCGCCTTGGAACTGGATCTCGCCATCGCGGACGACGGGCATGGGTCGCGGAGGTGCGGAGGGTGATTGCGACGCGAGCTCGGGAGAGCGCACGGGGAGAGGGAGTACAGCGCGGTCGGGTTTGCGAGAGGCCATGTTCGCTCGGAGCGCTAGAAGGCGCCATCGACGAAGCGCCGACGCAGACGACCGCGCAGCCAGATCGCGAAGAGGTTCAAGGTCGCGATGATCGCGACGAGCAGCAGGGTCGTCGTGAACACGATCGCCTTGCCCGCTTCGGCGTTCTGGCTCTGGAACCCGACATCGTAGATGTTGAAGCCCAAGTGCATGAACGAGCGCTCGGGGTGCACGTAGGGGAACACGCTGTCGACGGCGAGCTTCTGCGAGAGCTTCATCACCCCGACGAGCATGAGCGGCGCGACTTCGCCGGCGCCGCGCGCCATGGCGAGGATGGCGCCCGTCAGGATGCCGGGCAGCGCGCGGGGCAGCACGATCCGCCGGATCGTCTGCCACTTGCTCGCGCCGCAGGCGTAGGAGCCTTCGCGCATCGAGCTCGGCACCGCGGCCAGCGCTTCTTCGGTCGACACGATGACGACCGGCAGCGTGAGCAGCGCCAGGGTGAGCGAGGCCCAGAGCAGACCGCTCGTGCCGAAGGTGGGCTGGCCTTCCTCGAGCCGCGCTTCGTAGAAGCCGCCGAAGAAGGGCGTCTTCAGGACGAGCAGCACGAAGAGCACCGCGGCGAGGAGCCACGCCGCGGAAGCTGCCCGGGCGAACCAGCGCGTCTTCGCCGTGGCGCCGCGCGCGCGCGAGCTGGAGGAGCGGGCGCTGAAGATCACGGCGCCGGCGAGCAACACGAGCAGCGCGATCGCGCTCGAGGTCCACGTCACCGGACTCCACACCTCGATGCCGAGCCCGCGCTGCGGACCGCCGTCGATGTACTTGCCGAAGCCGTAGCAGAAGAAGCCGAGGCCGAAGACGCCGTACACGATGCTCGGCACGCCGGCCAGGTTGTTCACCGCGATGCGCACCGCGGTCACGATCGGACCGCGCCGCGCGTACTCGCGGAGATAGAGCGCCGCGAGCACGCCGAAGGGCACGACGACGAGGCACATGAGCAGCGTCATCACCACCGTGCCGAAGATCGCCGGCACGACGCCGCCCTCGGTGTTGGCCTCGCGCGGATCGCCGGTCAGGAACTCGACCGCGCGCTCGCACCAGATGCCGAGGCGGCCGAAGAACGAGAGCTGGTTCGCGGGATAGGCGATCGTGATCTCGGCCGGCGCGAGCGCCTTCGTCTCGCCTCGCGACGTGCGCAGGAGCAGCGCGTACCGCGCGTGCTCGCGCTCGATCTCCTCGACGCGGGCCTCGATCTCCGCGAGGCGCGCGCCCTGCTCGATCTTCAACCGCTCGAAAGCGCGCTGCGCTTCCTGCTCCGCTGCGGAGAGAGCGCCATCGTCGAGGCGCGCCTGCACCACCGCGAGGCGCGCGGACTCCTGCTCGGCGTTCAAGCGCCCGATCTCGGTCTTCTCGAGGGCTCGGCGCTCCGCGAGCAGCGACACGGCCGGGCCGTGCACTTCGCCGAAGCGCTTCCAAGCCTCCTCGGCGCCCTCGACGGAGCGCGCGACGCGCGCGATCACCGCATCCCCATCCTGCACGTCGCGCAGCGCGAGCAAGAGCTGGCTCCGTCCGCGATCGCGCGTCGCGAGCACGCGCTCCTCGGGACGAGCCGTGCGCAGCTCGTCGAGCGTCTTGCCGCCAAGCTCGAAGGGCTCGAGCTCGAGGAACGCGAGCGGCTCCCCGTAGAAGCGCCCGTTCTTCTGGCGCTCGATCACGAGGCCCCAGCGGAGCTCCTCGCTCGAGCGCACTTCGGCGTCGGCGACCCAGGTGTAGTGGCTCTCGGTGAGATCGAAGTTGCCCGTGCGCAGCAGGCGGCGATGCGCGAGCTCGGTGGCGCCTTCGGGCAGTTCCTCCGGCGCGCGACCGCCGAAGGGGGCACCACTCGCCGCGCGCACCGCTTCCGGCAGCGCCGCGTAGAGCTCCTTCGTCAGCGCGAACTCCTCCGCGCGCGCGGGCTCGCCGAGCACCGTTCTGCCGTCGTAGGTCTCGAGGCGCAGCAACGGCCCGGGCCAGAAGGTGCGCAGCCCCTGCGTGACGATGAGCGTGAGGAGCCCCGCCACCATCGCCAGCGCGATCACCAGCGCCCCGCCGGTCAGCCACTGCTGGGGCTCGCCGTGCGCGCTCAAGCCGACGCGCGCGCGCGGTCGACGGCGCTTCGGCGCGGAGCTGGGCTCGCCGGCCTCCGGCTGGGCCGGAGAGTGCGGCTCGGCGGCGGCATGCGGCGTCGGCGGCCGCAGGGTCTCCTCGGCGCGGCTCACAGCTCGAACGCTCGCTTGCGGAAGCGCTGGCGCACCGACTCGGCGACGGAGTTCAGCACGAAGGTCATCGCGAAGAGCACGAGGGCCGCGAGGAAGAGCGTGCGGTAGTGCGCGCTGCCTTGAACGGTTTCGGGAAGCTCGGTCGCGATGTTCGCCGAGAGCGTGCGGAAGCCGTTGAAGAGATTGAGGTCGAGGACGGGCGTGCTGCCCGCGGCCATCAGCACGATCATCGTTTCGCCGACGGCGCGACCGAGCCCGATCATGCACGCGGAGAAGAGCCCGCTCATCGCCGTCGGGATCACCACGCGCACCGCCGTCTGCCACGTCGTGGCGCCCGCGCCGAGGGAGGCTCCGCGCAAGTGCCCCGGAACGCTGGAGAGCGCGTCCTCGGCGATCGTGTACACGATCGGGACGATGGCGAAGCCCATGACGAAGCCGACGACCAAGGCGTTCCGCGTGTCGTAGGTATCGATCACCGAGCCCGCACCGCGGAGGTCGCCGAGCGAGGAGAGCAGCGCCGCGGCAGCCGCCGCGATCAGCGCAGCGATCCCGAGCCCGCCGGCGAACGCGAGCAAGCTGCGCAGCGCTTGCGCGCGATGGCTCGCGGGCGGCGTCGAGCGGCGCGCCATCCAACCACCCGCCCAGGCCACGGCGAGTCCCGCGAAGGGCAGGCAGAGGAAGAGCCAACCTCCGAACGGCGAGCCCTTCACCGGCACTTGATGAGAACCGTCGAGCCAGTAGCGCAGGCCGCCATCGAACAGCGCGGCGTCGAGCAGCGGGCCGACGACGAGGAGGCCCGCGCCGAGGGAGAGCGGCAGCGCGACGAGCGCCATGAGCGGCAGGCGAAAGCCCGCCTTCTTGGCGGCGTAGTCGCGCGGCAGGAGCTGCCAGAGGAACGCGCCCAGCAAGAGGCAGAGCGGCAGGGCGAAGAAGGTCGCGAAGATGCCGGCCAGGTGCTGCTCGACGAAGGGCGCGAACACGAGCGCCGCGAGGAAGCCCAGCACCACGCTCGGCAGGGAGGCCATGAGCTCGATCGTCGGCTTCACCCGCGCCTTCGCGCGCGCCGAGAGGAACTCGCTGGTGAAGATCGCGGCGAGCAACGCGAGCGGCACGGCGATCAGCATCGAGTAGAGCGTCGCCTTCAAGGTGCCGAAGACCAGCGGCCAGAGGCCGAGCTTCGGCTCCGCGGAGTCTTCGCCCGCGGACGACTGCCACATGTGGATGGGTGCGGCGTAGTTCTCGTACCAAACGGGGCGAAAGAGCGTCCCCAGCGTGATGCCGGCGAAGCCGGGATCGAAGGACCAGCGCTCGATTCCGCTCGCTCCCGCGGCGCAGAGCCCGTTCTCCTTCGGCGTGATCGAGAGCGCGCGCGGTGCGACGCCGTTCGCGCTCGACAGCACGGCGATCTCCTTCTCGCTCGTGCCGTGCAGCATGCGGATCGCGCCGCTCGCATCCGCGCTCGCGAAGACGCGCCCGCGCGGCGAAGGCGCGAACGCGGCGATCGCCGGCCCGGAGCCGTGCGCGCGGTACTGCTTGGCGGAGAAGAAGCGGAAGCCGTCGTCCGTGCGGAGCGCGAGCCACGCCCCCATCGTCTCCTCGTCGGGTGCGCGCAAGATCCCGCCGTTCAGCGCGGCGCCATCGCGCTCGACGAAGCTCGCGCGCGCGCCGGTGCGGCGAAACTCCGCCAGCGACTCCGAGCCCGCGCGGAAGAGCCAGTTCTGCTCGCCGTGCGCCAGCACCTCGAAGCCCGCGGGACCCGGCTCGATCGGCGCGAGGAACCAGCCGCTCACGCGCCCGCCCGAGCCGCCGACCAGCAGCGTCTCACCGCCCAGCAGGAACGCCGTCGCGGCGACGCTCTCGCCGGGCTCGGGTGCCAGGTCGCAGGTCTCGAGGACGCGCGGCTCCTTGCCCGACTCGAGCTTGTAGCGCAGCGCGAGCCCGCTCGCGTGGACGAGCAGGACGTTGCCGCCTTGACCGACGACGTGCGCGACCAGCGGGAGCTCGGCCGCGTGCTCGGCCGGTCGCTCGGGGCGGAGCACGCGTCCGAAGCGCAGCTCCTCCTCGCCGCTCGTCATGTTCGACTGCACGCGCGCCGTGACGATCGCGAGCTCCGCCGCGGCGCCTTCGCCGAGCAGCGCGGCGATGACGACGCCGCGATCGGACTTCACCGTGTGATCGACGCGCGTCACCGGCGCGTTGCCGAGGCTCTTCGGCGCCGAGAGCGCGAGGCTCGCCTGCAGCAAGCGCAGCGTGCGGTTCTCACTGCCCTCGACCCAGCCGCGCAGCGCGCGCTCGCCCGTGCCGTCGGCGGTGGGCTCGCGCCACTCGACGACCGCGCCCGCACCGCTCTCCAGCGCCGCGAAGCGCCCGCCGAAGGCCTCGCGCTCGCGAAACGAGGACGCGAAGTCGAGCGTCCCGAGCTGCACCGCTCCGTCGGAGAAACCGAAGACGAGCTCGCCGCTGCGCTCCCCGGCGCTCACGGCGCGGAGCTCGCGCCCTTCGCCGCCGAGCGCGAAGCGCTCCACGGCGCGGCCCTGCTCCAGATCGAAGACCTCGAGAGCGCCTTCCGGCAGGACGGCCCAGCCCAAGCGCTGGTACTCGTCGGTGCCGAGCGCGAGGGGAGCGGCGCCCTGCCAGCGCATCGCCGGCGCCCCCACCGGCTCCACCGCGCCGCTCGAGAAGAGCGGCAGCACGACGGAGAGGAAGAAGAACGCCATCACGAGCACCGCCGCGATGGTCCCGTAGCCGCCGAGGTGCACGAAGAGCTTCGCCGCGTGATCGGCGAGCACGACGGCCCGCGCCGTGCGGCGCCGGCGCTGCCTCCCGGTGAAGGTCGCGGAGGGCTGGCTGTCGGTCGGAGTCGGCATGCGGGGCGGGTGCCGCGAGGCGGGGGGCGAGGGCGGCGCTGCGGGCGGGAGAGCCTAGCCCGGAGCCCGCGCGCGAGTCGAGCGAGGAGCGACGAAGGTCCGAGGGACGGGGCGCGCGAGGCCCCAGAGGCCCCCCGCCATTCGCCCCGCCCGGGAGAGCCTCACTTCTTCGGCTCGCGAAGCACCAGCTTCAGGCCGATCTTGGCCAGGTCCTGCTGGGCCACCTCGGCGCTCACGGGGAGATACTCTCCGCGGATCACGTCCTGCTGGCCCTCCGCGCTGAAGACGTAGCGGAGGAACTCGGCGCGCAGCGGATCGAGCTGGCTCAGCGGCTTGTAGTTCAGATACACGAGGAGGAAGCGCGCCAGCGGGTACTCGCTCACGTGCTCGGCATCGGCCGGCACGAAGTCGCTGTCGCCGTCCACGGCGAGCGGCACCGCGAGCACGTCCGCGGTCTTGTAGCCGATGCCGCTGTAGCCGATCGCGTACTTGTCGCTGGCGACGCCCTGCACGACGGCCGACGAGCCCGGCTGCTCCTTCACGGTGTTCTTGAAGTCGCCGTTCTTCAACGCGTGCTCCTTGAAGTAGCCGTAGGTGCCGGAGGCGGAGTTGCGGCCGTAGATGCTGATCGCCTTCGAGGCCCATTCGCCCTTTAGGCCGAGGTCGCCCCAGGTGCGGATGTCGGTCGCGAGCCCGCCCTTCCGCGACTGCGAGAAGATCGCGTCGACCTGCGCGAGCGTGAGCCCCGACTTGGCGATGGGGTTATCGCGGTGCACGAAGACGGCCAGCATGTCGATGCTGGTGCGCATCGCGGTCGGCTTGTAGCCGAACTTCTTCTCGAAGTCGTCGACCTCCTTCTGCTTCATCGGCCGGCTCATCGGGCCGAAGGTCGCGACGCCTTCGATCAGCGCGACGGGCGCGCTGCCCGAGCCCTTGCCCTCGACCTCGACCCCGACGTTCGGGTAGTGCCTGGCGAAGCCCTCGCTCCAGAGGGTCATCAGGTTGTTCATCGTGTCGGAGCCGACGCTCTTCATCGTGCCGGCGATCCCGTCGACCTTCTGGTAAGCGGGATAGCGCGAATCGACCTTGGTCTGGGCGGCAACGGAGCCGGCGCTCACGAGCACGAGCGCGAGGGCGGCGATCTTCGGGAACGGGTTCATCCAGAGCTCCTAGCGAGGCCGGGTTGGCTGCGGGCCTCGACAGGCCGGCAAGCTAGGCCCCCAAGATGAAGATCATGTGAAGGAGGTGCCAGGACTCGGGCGTTGGCGCGCTCGCGAAGCTCACGAGCGCGGGTCGCTCTTCAGCTGCACCGAGTGCGTATCGAAGCCTTCGTAGCGGCCGTCGTAGGCCGAGGCGAGCATGCCGATCTGCTCGATCCGCGGCGCGAGCTCGGCCAGAGAGAGCGCGTGCCGCATAGCGACCCGAGCGCGCCATATCCCGGACGAGGCCTCTGCGTCCCCCGCGGCGCGGAAGCCCGCCTCGACGGCCTGGCGGAGGAAGCGCTGCGCGTCCTCGCGGCTCGAGAAGGCGGCCCGGTACTCGACCGACCGCTCCACCTCCAGCAGGTCGCCGCGCTCGGCGAGGGCGGCGAGCGCTCGGACGACCTGCATCCGGCGGCGGTCCTCCTCGCGGGGCAAGAGCACCTCGCGGTAATGCTGCCACTGCGGATCCCGGTCGAAGCCGTGCAGCCAGGCGGGCGGACCCGCGAGCAGGGGGCGCAGCGCGCCCGGATCGAGCTCTCGCGGCGCATGCCAGTAAAGCTCGCGGCGCTCGCGCGAGCTGATGCTGCCGACCGGGCAGCCACCCGCCGCGCGGAAGAGCTCGTGCAGGCGCTCCTCGCGCGCGAGCTGCGCGGCGCGCGCAGCCCCCTCCTCTTCCGGCTGCGGCGGCGTCCGCACCCAATGCAGCAAGGGCAGCTCCGCGACCGGCGCGCGCAGCTCGAACGCGAGATCCACGGCGACGCTCGCGGGCCCGCCGTCGGTCTCGATGAGATAGAGCTCCCAACGCGAGCTGCTCATCGCGCGCGCTCCGGCCGCGGGATCGCGAAGGGCTCGCGCTGGTGCGCGTAGAGCTCGCCGCCGAGGCGCCCGAGCGGATCGAGCGCCGCGATGTCGATCGCGCCGTCCTTCCACACGCGCTCCGCGACGTGGAAGCGGAGCACCTCCCCCAGGATCAAGTGCTGCGGCGCCGCCCCGATCTCGAGGCAGCGCTCGAGGCGGCACTCCATCTGCACCGGCGAGGCCGCGATGCGCGGCGGGCGCACGAGCTCGGAAGGCTGCTTCTCCAAGCCGGCGAGGAGGAACTCGTCGACCTCGGGCTCGACCTCGGCGGAGGCCTGCACGCACGCCTGCGCCAAGGCCACGTCGACGACGTTCACCACGAACTCCCCCGTCGCGCGGATGTTCGCCGCGGTGTCCTTCGGTCGGCCGTCGCGCCGGACCCCGACCGAGATCGCGAGGATCGGCGGCTGCGAGGAGACGCCCATGAAGTAGGAGAACGGCGCGCAGTTGGCGACGCCGTCGGCAGAGAGCGTGCTCACGAACGCGATCGGCCGCGGCACGATCGCGCCGATCATGAGCGCGTAGAGCTCTCGCGCACGCATCGCGGCCGGATCGAAGCTCGGCATGGCGAGACCTACGTCCGCATCCGCGTGCGCGGCGGCTTCGCCGGCGCGCGGCGCGCCTTCTCCCGGCGCCCCTTCTTCGGCGGCGAAGAGCGCGGCACGGGCTCGCCCGCGGGGACACCCGCCGGCTTCGGCCCCGGCAGGAACGGGCGGTCCTTCCCCGCGGAGAACGCGTGCGCGAAGACCTCCTCGTAGCGGCTGACGTAGTGGAAGCGCAGGCCGCGGATCAGCTCGGGCCGCAGCTCCTCCACGTCCTTCTGGTTCAGCTTCGGGAGGATCAGGGTCTTCACGCCGAAGCGCCGCGCGACGAGCACCTTCTCGCGGATGCCGCCCACCGGCAGCACCTCGCCGACGAGAGTCAGCTCGCCGGTCATGGCCAGCGAAGGCCGGATCACGCGGCCCTTCAGCAGCGAGAGGATCGCGGTCGTGATCGTGATGCCCGCCGACGGGCCGTCCTTCGGCACGGCGCCCGCGGGGAAGTGGATGTGGAGGTCGAGCTTCTCCATCGCGTCCGCGTCGAGGTCGAAGCTCTCGTGATGCGCGCGCAGATAGTCGTAGGCGATGCGCACCGACTCCCCCATCACCTCGCCGAGTCGACCCGTGCGCGAGAGGCGCCCCGAGCCCTTCCAGCCGACCGTCTCGATGAACAGCAGGTCGCCGCCGTAGCCGGTCCAGGCGAGGCCGAGCACGACGCCGGGGCGATCGGCCTTGCGCTCGCGGTCCTCGGTGTAGGTCGGTGCGCCGAGGAGCTTCGGCAGATCCGCGGCGGTGAGGGTCAGCTTCTTCGTGCCCTTCTTCCGGGCCACCGCGAGCGCGTGCTTCCGGCCGATGCGGGCGATCGCCTTCTCGAGCCCGCGGACCCCGGCCTCGCGCGTGTAGTGATCGATGATCGAGCGCAGGGCCGGCAGCGGCATCTCGAGCTGCTGCTTGGTCAAGCCGTGGTTCTCGAGCTGCTTCGGCACGAGGTAGCGCTTCGCGATCTGCACCTTCTCCTCGGTGACGTAGCCGGGGATCTCGATCACCTCCATGCGATCGCGGAGCGGCATCGGGATGCGCTCCAGCACGTTCGCGGTGGCGACGAACATCACCTTCGAGAGATCGAAGGGCACGTCCAAGTAGTGATCGAGGAACGCGGTGTTCTGCTCCGGATCCAAGACCTCGAGCAACGCCGAGCTCGGGTCGCCGCGGAAGTCGCGGCCGAGCTTGTCGAGCTCGTCGAGCATCATCACCGGGTTGTTGGTCCCGGCCTGGCGCAGCATCTGCAGGATGCGCCCCGGCATGGCGCCGACGTAGGTGCGGCGATGCCCCTTGATCTCGGCCTCGTCGCTCATGCCGCCCAGCGAGAAGCGGACGAACTTCCGCCCCGTCGCGCGCGCGATCGAGCGCCCGAGCGAGGTCTTGCCGACGCCGGGAGGACCGACGAGGCAGAGGATCGGGCCCGCGTGGCCGGGACGGAGCTGGCGCACGCCGAGGAACTCCAAGATGCGCTCCTTCACCTCGAGCAGGCCGAAGTGGTCGTCCTCGAGCACGCTCTCGGCGAGCTTCACATCCGTGCGATCCTCGGAGGACTTCGACCACGGCAGCGAGCAGAGCCAATCGAGATAGGTGCGCACCATCGAGTACTCGGCGGACTCGACGGGGATCGTCGAGAGGCGCTCGAGCTCCTCGCGCGAGCGCTTCGCGACCTCCTCGGGCATCCCCGCTTCCGCGATGCGCTTCTCCAGCGTCTCGCGCTCGAGCTCGGCGCGGTCCTTCTCCTCGCCCAGCTCGCGGCGGATGATCTTCATCTGCTCGCGGAGGTAGTACTCCTTCTGCGCCTTCTCGATCTTGCCGTGGATCTCGCGCTGGATCCGATCGCCGAGCTCCAGGATCTCGCGCTCGCGCGTCAGGATCTCGTTCGCGAGGCGCAGGCGCTTCGTGAGCTCGAGCTCCTCCAGGACCTTCTGCTTGTCGAGCGCCTCGCGCACGAAGTACGCGGCGGCGAAGTCCGCCATCGCGCCGTGCTGGTCGATGTTCACCGCGGCGACCTGGAACTCGTCGCCGTAGTTGGGGTTCTTCTCGACGATCGCCTTCAGCAGGAACTGGACGTTCCGCGCGAGCGCCTCGGTGGTCTTCGTCGGGCGGCCCTTGTCCTGCGGATAGCTCACGTTCACGATCGGGAACGGGCGGACCTCCACGAACTCCTTCACCTTGAGCCGCGCGATGCCCTGGCAGAGCGCGCTCTTGTTCCCGTCGGGCAGCGACATCACCTTGTGGATGCGCACGAGGACGCCCATGCGCCGCCACACCTGCCGGAGCGGCTGCTTGGGATCGGGATCCTCGCGCAGGATCAGCGCCAGGTGCTCGCCCTGCTCGCGCGCCTTCTCGACGATCGCGCGAGCCTCCTCGGTGTCGAGGAGCACGGGCATCACGAGCCCGGGGAAGCCGACGGCCCGCCGCAGCGGGAACGCGAAGAGCGTCTCGGGCAGCGCCGAGGGCTCGCGCAGCAGCGCGGGCAATCCACCCCGCTCGTCGCCGGGCGTCTGCAGAGAGATGGAGGACGGCTCGTCGATCATGCTTCTGATGCGGGCTCCGCGACTCGCAGCGCAGGTTCGCGCTCGATCAGCCAGGCGTAGGTGCGCTTCAAGCCCTCGCGCAAGCTGAGGGGGGCATAGCCGAGCTCGCGCCGCGCGCGCTCGCTCGAGAACGCCCAATGATGTCGGTAGGTCGCGACCTCGGCGCGGGTCACCTTCGGGCTCTTGCCGCAGCAACGCGCGAGCAGCTCCTCGAAGGCCCCCACGACCGAGACCAAGGCGTACGGCAGATGCAGCCGCGGCGGGCGCTTCCCCGACACCTCGGCGAAGAGACGGAAGAACTCGTCCGCGGTAGCGCTTTCTCCGCCGAGGATATAGCGCCCGCCCACGGCACCCCGGTCCAGCGCGCGCACGATGCCGTCGACGACGTCGTGCACGTACGCGTAGGTCCACTTCTTCGCCCCGTCGCCGGGGATGCCGGGCAGCTTCCCGCGCAGATGATCGCGCAAGAGGCCCGCGACGATGTTCGCCTCGGTGAGCTCGCCGGGTCCGTAGACCACGCCGGGATAGACCACGAGCAGCGGCGCGCCGGCAGCCTGCAGCTCGTCCGCGACGCGCCCCGCGAGCATCTTCGTCCGCTCGTACTCGGTGTAGGTCGCCGCGGGACGCGGCATCCCTTCCTCGCCGATCTGCTGCGGCGCCGCATCCGAGCAGCCGAGCGCGAAGAACGAAGACACGTGCACGATCCGCTGGGCGCCCGCTCTCTGCGCCTCCTCCAGCACCGCGCGCGTCCCGCCCACGTTCACGCGCTCGAACGCGCCGGGATCCTTCGACCAGCGCGCGACCAGCGCCGCGGCGTGGATCACCTGGGAGACCCCTTGCAGCGCCCGCGCGATCGACGCGCGATCCACGACATCGCCTTCGGCGACCTCGAGGCGCTCGACGGGGAGTCCCTCCAAGCGCTTCCGGCTCCGCACCAGCACGCGCACCGCCCGCCCGTCGTCGACCAGGCGCCGCACC
Organism: Planctomycetota bacterium; assembly: GCA_016719295.1. Taxonomy (GTDB): domain Bacteria; phylum Planctomycetota; class UBA1135; order UBA1135; family JADKAF01; genus JADKAF01. The sequence goes on along the minus strand of JADKAF010000001.1, from coordinate 38,138 downwards.
AGGTTCTTGCCGAGGAAGCCGGTGCCCCCGGTCACCAGGATGGTCATGCTCGTTGCGTTCTCCTGCACCTCGCCTCGCCCGGGTTCCCCGGGCCGAGACGGCGGGGCGGCGACGCGCGGGGAGAAGCTAGCACGGGGCGGGAGGGTGAGGCGAACGGGGCGAGACAAGGCTCTAGCGGGAATGGCTGCCGGTCGGGCCGCGGGGCATCCTCCGATCCGCTCCAAGCCATCCTGATTCTCTGCCGTCGGACTCGCCGGAGGCCCCTCGAGTCCCTCGCTGGGACACCTCGCCTTTCTGCCCTTCCGAGCCGCGCCGCAATCGCCAGGTCGGAGCGCGGCTGGTCCGCGGAGAGCCTGTTCTGCTGGCGCAAGTCGCGAATCTCCAAAGCCGGATACGCTGGAGCCAGTTCCAGGCAGCGGCCTGCCTGCGCGCGAGCCGGACCTTGTATAAAGTCGCGGCATGTCCTCGCGCATCCAATTCGACACCGCCACCTTGACCTGGGCGGAGCTCTTCAGCAACGGCCGCCTCTACGCGGTCCCACGCTTCCAGCGGAACTACGCATGGGGTGAAGACGAGTGGCTGGACCTCTGGAATGATCTCTGTCGAGCCGTCGACGAGCGCACGGTGCACTACCTCGGGACCGTCGTGCTGCAAGAGCGGGACGACCATCGGTTCGAGGTGATCGATGGTCAGCAACGGCTGGTGACCCTAACCACACTGGCGCTGGCTGTGATCGACGCCATCCTCACGCGGGCCGAGCAAGCCGACGCAGAGGATCGATCCAGCGACGAGGAGCGCGCGCGGCTCTTGCGAGATCGCTTCGTGTCCTTCAAGGACCCCGCTTCGCTCCACGAGCGCGCGCGACTGCGCCTCAACGCCAACGACGACGGCTTCTATCGAACCTACTTGCTCGAACGAAAGTCACCGCGGAACCCCGCCAAGCTGGATGGCTCGGAGAAGAAGCTCTGGGCGGCTTTCGAGTACTTCCGGAAGCGCGTCAACGAGCGCTTCGCCCAGAAATCGACCAGCGACCTGGCTTCGTTCGTCGATCGCGCCTCGCAATCGACCGTCCTGATCCGGATCGGCGTGCAAGATGAGCTATCGGCCTACACGGTCTTCGAGACGCTGAACGCCCGTGGGCTCGAGCTCACCACGACGGACCTGCTGAAGAATTACATCTTCTCTCTGTGCGCTTCCTCCGAAACGGACTTGTCCCTCGCGCAAGATCAGTGGCAGCGAATCGTGAATCTCGTCGGCCTCGAAGACGTGCCGGAGTTCCTCTACCACTTCGCTCTGTCACTCGGGCGCACTCCGACCAAGCATCGGCTGTTCCAGGAGGTCAAGTCGCTGATCCGCAACCGCGAGGAGGCGTTCGAGCGGCTCGAAGACCTACAGGACGCAGCGACCTGGTACGTCGCGGCGGCGGATCCGAACGACTCACTCTGGAGCGAGTTCGACGGCGTGCGGCCCTACTTGCGAGCGCTGCGCTTGTTCCGAGCGGACCTCTTCAAAGCGCTATTGCTCGCGTGTCGCCAAGGCATTCGCGATCGCTCGGTCGACGCGGCTCACCTACTCCGCCTGTTGGCCTTCACGACCTTCCGGGCCGTCGTCATCGGTCGTACCAACACCGCCAATGTCCTGCGCGGCTATCAGGCCGCCATCCAGCGAACGCGATTGGCGCAACGCTGGACGGTGAAGTCCCTCTTCGCCGAGATGCGGGAGCTCTACCCATCGGATGAAGAGTTCCGAGCCCAGTTCGCGATCACGCGGCTGGAGGGGCGCCAGAAGGCGAAGCTCGCGCGGTACATCCTCGCGGAGATCGAAGCGGAGGCTGGCTACGGAGCTCGCGACTTCGACGACGGCAGTTTGTCTCTGGAACATATCCTGCCGGAGAACCCAGGGCGTGACTGGAGCCACTTCACCCGCGATGACGTCGAGCGCGATGTCTATCGCCTCGGCAATCTGGCGCTGCTCGAACCCAGCCTGAATCGTGAAGTCGGCAGCGGCGGCTTCGACGCGAAGCGTGCGGCGTATGCCCGATCCAGCGTGGGCCTCACGCGTGAGATCTCCGCCGAAGAGTGGACGCCCGAGTCGATCCGCCAGCGTCAGGATCGCCTCTCGGAGCTCGCGGCGCGGCGTTTCCGTGTCGACTTCGGGTCGGCCTGAACATCGAAGCTCCCGAGCACCGGTTCTCGGCGCAACAGATCCGTCGGTTCGATCCAGGTGCGACGTGTCTGCCATGTGCCAACTGCATGATCGAGGTCGCGAAAGCACATCCACCTGGTTTCGAGATTCTCGTGATCCCGTCACGAGAATGATCGACGGGGTAGAAATGCGGCGCTGGCGAGGCCCACGCTCGAGACTGAGAGGGCGAGCATCAGATGTCGGCACGTTCGACGATCTGCCGACATCGGCTACCGTCGCGTCATGCCCGAGCCAGAGCGCTCCAAGACCGACCTGGAAGCCGCCGGGATCGGAGCCTGCTTGCAGCCGCGCGATCTCCTGCCTCTCGGCGATTCGCTCCGCCAGCTCCAGCGCCTCGTCCAGGGCGGCACGGTCGAGAAGACCGGCAGCGGGTTCCACCGGCTCGCTTCGCTCGAGCCCCTGGTACACCCCAACCTCGTCGCCGTCGCGCAGCGCGTTCCGCAGGGCGTCCTCTGCCTCCTCTCGGCGCTCGGGTTCCACGAGCTGACTACGCAGGTGCCGCAGGACATCGACGTGGCGCTCGAGCGCGGAATGCGGAAGCCCCGCCTCGATCATCCGCCGACGCGCTTCTTCTAGTTCTCGGGGCCCGCGTTCCACGAGGGCATCACGACGAACGAGCTCGACGGCCGACCGGTCCCGGTCTACGCCCCCGAGAAGACACTCATCGATGCGTTCCGCTACCGGAGCCAGATCGGCATGGACGTCGTGCTGGAAGCGCTGGCGTGAGCGCGAAGAACCTCGCCGCCCATCGCGCCGGTTGACTAGACTCCCCCGACTCGCACGGAACCCCGCCGCATGGATCCCTACCGCAGCTGCCCTTGCGGCAGTGGCAAGAAGTACAAGTTCTGCTGCCGCGACCGCGATCGAGCGGTGCTGCAGGATGCCGATCGCAGCTCGCTCGAGGGCTTCGAGAGCGTGCAGTAGCTGATCGACCGCGGCTGCGCGCTCGTGGATGCGGGAGACTTCGCGAAGTCCCGGATCGTCTTCGAAGACGTCGTGCAGCGCGCGCCGCACTTCGCGCGCGGGTACACCAATCTCGCCTTCGCGCGCTTCCACGAGGGCGCGGCGGCGGAAGCGCTCGAGCTCGTCCGCCACGTGGTCGCGAAGCTCGAGCCCGAGAACGTCTACGCGCTCGGCAGCGTGGTGCACTATGCGACGGTGCTCGGCTTCGAGGATGAGGCGCACGCGGCGGCGGAGGCGTTGAAGCGGATTGGCGCCGCCGATCCCGGTGCGCATTTCAAGCAGGTCGAGGCCTTCGCGCGCCTGCGCTGGCACGAGGAGATCCTGCGCACGGCGAGCCGCGTCCACCAGGCACCGGAGGGCGTCCGCGAGGATCTCTACTACGTTCTCGGCGTCGCGGCGGCGAACCTCGGGCGCTACGACGACGCGCTGAGCTTCCTCGAGCAGGCCGAGTCGAGCCGGAACTACGGACCGCTCGCGCAGCGCGCTCGCGCGCAGATCCTCTCCGGGCGCCGCGTGAGCGGCGACGGGTTCTTCTTGAGCTACCTGGCACCGCATCAGTGGATCGGCCTCGCCGATCTCCAGCGACTGGAGCGGAAGGAGATCGCGGATGCGCCCGGCCTGCTGGAGCTGCTTCTCGATAACGTCGGTCGCGACGATGTCGGTGCCGTGCACGCGATCGGGAGTCTCGAGAGCCCGCGCGCGATCCGGGCTCTGCGGTGTATCGCCGAAGGGACCGCGGGCTCGAGGGAGCTCCGCTTCGCGGCGCTGCAGGAGCTCTCCCGGCGCGGCGAGATCGGGCCCGAGGATCCGGTGCGCTTCTGGGATGGCAAGGGCTGGACGCAGGTGCGCGTGAGCCAGACCGCGATGGCGTCGGGCCCGACTCATGCGGTGAACGACGAGGACCTGCCGGCTTTCGAAGCGGCCGTCCACCTCGGTCGCGAAGGGCGCTTCGCAGAAGCGGTGCGCACCTGGAGCGAGCTCGTGCGCCTGCATCCGCGGAATCCCGTGCCGCTCTGCAATCTGGCCGTGATGGAGCTCCGACTGGAGCGCCGCGAGAAGGCCCGCACGCACCTCTGCGCCGCGCTCGAGTTGGATCCCGACTATCTCCACGCACGCGTCGCTCTGGCGCAGCTCCTGTTCGCGGAGGGCGATCACGAGGCCGCTCACGCAGACCTTTTCCGGCGTGGCTTTCCGCGCGAAGCACCCGTGCCCACGATCTGCGCCTGGATCGATCTCGCCGCGCGTCTGGCCTTCGAGCGCGCCGACATGGACGAAGTCGTGAACCTCGCGGAGATGCTGCGCGAGCTCGACCCGAGCGCCACGGAGATCGCGGGGCTCTCGATCGAGCGCCTGACACATGCTCGGAGGAGAAGCATCGACGAGCCGAGCTCGGGCGAGAAGCTCCTCCGCGAGCGCCTCTTGTCCGTGGAGCCCACCCTCGCGGAGTGCTTCGAAGGCTGGAACCTCGAACGCCTCCGGGTCGTGGCGCGTGTGCTCGATCTCAGAGGCAGCTCGAAGGCTCGCAAGGCCGAGCTGCTTGCAGCGATCCGTCGCGAGCTCTCCACGCGGAGCACGGTGGAGAAGCTCTGCGCTCATCTACCGGCGGCGTCGCGGCAGCTCCTCCTCGCGATCGCCGATGCCGGCGGAGCCATCGCGCTTTCAGAGCTCGCGCAGCGCTTCGGCGCGGAGCACCGCAAACGCAAGCGCGTAACGGAGGGCATCAGCGAGCGCCTGGACGCGCTCGATCGCCTGGGCTTGATCGCCATCGGCCATGTCGGCTCGACGCCGAGCGCGGTGATTCCGAGCGAGATCCGCCTCGCCCTGCGCGCGGTGCCTCGCCAGGGAGGACGCGGAGCGCCTCGCGACGCGCGCTCGTGAGCTCGGAGCTTACACGAGGTACGCCACCGCGAACCCGATCTGCGCCACCATCATCATCCGGTACATGTGCGTCCACGACGGATGGTTCTCGACGGTCGCCAGGCTCTCCGGATCCTTCAGGATGAGCCGCAGCGTGTAGAGGCCGTAGAGGAAGAGCAGCGTCGCGAGCCCGACCAGCAGGTAGGGATTGCCGGAGAGGATCGGGTCGCCGAGGCCGTCGCCGTCGACGTCGCCACGCGTGACGAAGGTGCCGACAGGGATCAGCAGCCACGGCACGACGAAGAAGGGTGAAATCTGGTAGGCCGCGGAGCGCGGGCCGTACTTCACCGGCAGGGTGAGGCAGCCGGCGGCGGCGTCGCCCTTCATGTCGGCGAAGTCCTTGGTGGCCGAGGCGCCGAGCAGGAAGAGCAGGAAGACGCCGCCGATGAACCACGGCTCGACGTCGCTGAACGCCCCCGCGACGCAAGTCCAGCCGGCGACCTTCAGCAAGCAGCCGCGCGGGATCGCGATGGTGATCTGCGCGGGCCAGGCCCAGCGCTTCGTGCGCGCGGGGGGTGCTGAGTAGATGTAGGTGAAGAAGGCGCCGACCAGCACGATGGCGAAGCACTGGTGCTGCTCCCAGAAGGAGAGCTCGGGAGCGCCGTAGACGGAGAGCGGCGTCACGAAGTAGGCGGCGAGGAGGCTCAGCGCGTACAGCACGACGAAGTAGACGATGGTCTCGGCGACCGTGACCTCGCCCGCGGGCAGCGGGCGCTTCGGCTTGTTGATGCGGTCGTTCTCGAGGTCGGTCCACTGGTTCAGCACGTTGCTCGCGGCGTTCAGCGCCGCGGCCATGAGCGCGCCGATGAACACGAAGCCGAGATAGGTCGTGCCGCGCTCGGAGAGGATCTCGCTGAGCGACTTCCGCTCGTGGACCGCGACCGCGCCGAGGGCGGAGACCGCGCCGGAGATCATGCCGAGCAGCGGCGGCAGCAGCGTGAACGGCCGCGCGTAGCGCCAGTAGAGCTCGAGCTTCGCGAGGAAGCCCTGCGGGCGGGCGGCCGTGGGGTTCGAGCTGCTCATGTGCATGTGCCGTGCGTTCGTGCGATCAGAGGACGAGGAGGCAGAGCGCCGCGGCGGTGCCCGCGCCGATCACGGTGTTCGCGAAGTTGATCACTTCGTTGTCGATGCCCTTCAAGCCCTCGATGGTCGCGCCGAGGTAGGACTCGAGGGTGTTGCCGACGAAGGCCGCGACGGCGATCACCCACACGAAGTGGAGACCAGCGCTTCCGGCGGCGAGGCCGACGGCCCAGGCGAGGAGCGCCAGCACCAAGCTCGCGGCGATGCCGGCGAGCGTGCCCTCCAGCGAGACCGCACCCTCGGTGCCGACCGGTACGCGCTTGAAGGTGGTGATCAAGATCGGCGTCTTGCCGTAGAGCTGCCCGATCTCGGAGGCCGAGGTATCGGAGAGCGCGGTGGCGAAAGCGCCGACGTAGGCGAAAAGCCACGCGGGATGGGGCCAGAAGTGGAACGCGATCGCGCAGGCGAGCGCGGTGCCGCAGTTGGCGAGCGCGTGCTTCGCGCCGCGACGTCCGCGATCCTCTTGCGCGACGCCGAGCGCGGCCTTGCGCTGGTAGCCGAGCTTGCTCGCGGCGGAGCCGAGGACGAAGAAGCCGACGAGCATCAGCCAGCCGGGCAAGCCGACGCAGAGGTAGATCGCCGAACCCACGATCACGCCGCCGATCACGCCGGAACGCGAGACGGTGCCCGCGGCGAACGCGAGCGCCGCGAGTCCTGCGTTCAAGCCCAGTGCCACCATCCACGGTTCCATGCGTGTTCCTTCCGGTGTGCCTCGCGCTAGCTCAGCGCGGACCACAGCGCGAGCACGGCGCCGCTCGCGGCGCCCACGGTCACGTTGTCGTCGAGGTCGATCGGCAGCGACTCCACGAGCGCGCCCGCGGCCGAAGCGGCGGCCGCCATCGCGAACGCCGTGAGCGGCGAGATCGCGCCGGCGCCCGAGTCTGGGTTCGCCGAGACGAAGAGCAGCGCGCCCGCCGCGCACGGCGTCGCGAGGATCCAGAAGCCGAGCGTGCCGGCCCAGGACTTCCTGCGGTTCCACGGGAGCTTCACGACGCCGAGCGTCCGGCCGCACACGTTGCTCGCGCCATCGCCGATCGCGAGCACCATCCACGCCGCCGCGGCGAGATGCAGCGGCAGCGCGACCACCAGCGCGAGCACGACGACGGGGTAGAGCGCGATGCCGCCGAAGCGCGCTTCGCCCTCGCGGAAGAGCGGCTTCCCCCACGGCACGTAGGGCAGCACGAGCAGATTGTGCACGACCGCGGCGCCGGCGAACGCGACCGCCTGCGGCCAGCTGAGCCAACGCAACGAGAGCGCGACCACGCCGAGCGAGGCGTGGACGAGCTGGCGCACGAGCTCCTTCGAGCTGATGCCGGGTGGCTGCGGTCGATCCGGGGGCATGGGCGAGAGCATCAGAGGTAGCCGAGGGCGCGCATCAACTCGAGCGCGTCGCGGTCTTCCTCCACCGTGGGTAGCGGTCGCAGCGCCGGCGGACCGAAGGACGAAATTCGCTCTCGAGCGGGCACGCCGAAGAGCAGCTCCGCGACCGGCTGGCCCGGCATCTCCTCGCTCACGGGGCAGCCCAGCAGGCGCAGCAGCGTGGGCGCGAGGTCCAAGCGCGCGAGCTCGCGCGGCCGGCGCGCCTCCTCGGCGAGGCCGGTCCCCGCGAAGACGCACCAGCCGCCGGCGCCGATGCGCGGCCCTTCCGGCGTGCCCAGCGTCGGCGGCGCGCCGACGACGCAGAGCACGGCCTCGGGATGCGCGCGGAGCAGAGCAGCGCGCAGGCGCCCGAGCAGCCCGTCGAGCTCCGCGTAGTGAGCGATGAGCGCCGCGACGCGCTCGCGCTCCGCGACGAGACTCCCGTCCTCGACCCGCAAGGCGTCGTGCAGCGCGTTGGGTCCGAAGAAGGCGACCTGCAGGTAGCGCGGCGGCGAGGGCCCGTCCAACAGCGCCGCCCCCACCGCCGCGGCGCTGCGATCGAGCGCGCGTGCGGAGCGGACCGCGCGCTCGCGCGCGGAGAGCTTCGCGGGCAGCTCGGGTCGCTCGCCGATCCGCGCGAGCAACGCGCCGAGCGCGCCCGGCGTCGCGGCGTTCGCCGCGGGCTCGCCGGCGCGCGACCAGCTCTGCCAGATCGCCAGCTCGGAGAGCTGCTGCGCCGGCAGCGCTGCGTTCACGGGGTGCGTCATCCACCAGTTCACGGTGGCGGCGCTGACGCTCGCATCGGAGGCGATCTCGAGCATGCTCTTCTCGAGCAGAAGCCCTGCGGAGAACGGCGCCGCGCTGGAGAGCTCGACCAGCGGCAGCACGTGATCGAGCACCTCGGCGAAGCCGATCGCGTCGTCGGGCACGAAGATCGAGCCCGCGATCCCGCGCGGGCGCTCGTGCGTGGGCCCCGCGATGCCGTGGCGATCGGCCCGGAAGCCCGTGGAGAGCCCGGTCCACCAGCGCAGCGGATGCTTCGGCGCCTCTTCGGCGAGGCGGCAGAGCGCGCCCTCGCGGAGCAGCGCGTCGAAGTGCGGGAGCGCTCCCTCGCGCACGAGCGCCTGAACCGCTTCGAGCTCCAGGCCGTCGATGCCGAGCAGGAGCACACTTCTCGCGTCGCGATCGACGGCGAAGTCCTCGCGCGGCAGACGATCTTGCGGGCGACCGGCGAGCAGCAGCGCGGCGAAGCCAAAGGCGAGCAGCACCAGCAGCGCAAGCAACGAGTAGAGCCCGCGCTTCGGCGGCTCGATCTCCAGCGGATCGCGTCGGCGCCGTCGCGCGCCGAGGTAGAGCGCGGCGGCGAAGGTCGCGCGACCGACGAGCCAGGCCGAGCCCGCGCAGACGGCGGCGGCCGCGAGATCGGTGTACCAGCCCGCACCGACCAGGTTCTCCCGCAGGCGCAGCCACGCGAGCAGGAGATAGCCGAGCGTGCCGAGCGCCACGATCACCGCGCACTTCCGCGCCGCGAGCGCGACCTTGGTCAGCGCGCGGCGCGAGAAGCGCGCGTAGAGCGCGAAGAACGCAGCGAGGAGCAAGCCGATCAGCACGCCGAGCGGCAGCGCGAGCAGCAGCAGGTAGGCGTGGAAGAGCAGGAGATCGCGCGTATCGAGCAGCACGAAGCGCCCGGCCGCGGCGAAGCCCGCGGCGAGCAGCGCGAAGAAGAGCAGCCCCAGCACCACGCCGACCTTCGCGCCGACCTCGACGTAGCTGCGCGTCAGCGACTGCGGCCCCTGAGCGCTCTGCGAGAGGAAGCGCGCGAGCGGATCCTGCAGATAGCCGAGCTCGCGCAAGCGCTCGCGCAGCGCGAGCCCCTCGCCGGGGCGCTCCTCGCGCGCGTCGTGCGGCGCTCCCCTTCCTTCCGACTCAGCCATGGCGCGCGCTCAGAGAGCGAGCAAGAACTGCTCGCGAACCTGCTGCAGCGCCGTCAGGCGATGCGCCAGCAAACGCCGCTGCAGCGCCGTCAGGCGATGCGCCAGCAAACGCCGCTGCAGCGCCGTCAGGCGATGCGCCAGCAAGCGACTCTGCAGCGCCGTCAGGCGATGCGCCAGCGAACACCGCTGCAGCGCCGTAAGGCGATGCGCCAGCAAACATCTCCACAGCGCCGTCAGGCGATGCGCCAGCAAACATCTCCATAGCGCCGTCAGGCGATGCGCCAGCAAAGATCGAAGAGGCTGCATCATCGTCTTCTCCTCAGCCTCTCAGTAGCGCCGCACGCGGACGAAGTCCGCGACGGCGCGCAGCGCGTCGGCGCGCTGGTCGAAGAGCGCGAGCGAGGCCTGCGCGGTCGAGACGAGCTCCTCGACCACGCGGCGCGCTTCCTCGACGCCGCCGAGATCGACGAAGGTCGTCTTGTCGCGATCCTTGTGCAGGCTCTTGCCCACCTCCTCGACCGCGCCGGTGCGATCGAGGAGGTCGTCGGTGATCTGGAACGCGAGGCCCAAGTTGCGCGCGTAGCTCTCCAGGGCCGCGACCTGCGCGTCGTTCGCACCGCAGGCGCGCGCGGCGCCGCCGAGCGCGTAGAGGAAGAGGACGCCCGTCTTGTGCGCGTGGATGTACTCCACGGTGGCGAGATCCGCGCCAGCCTTCATCAGGTGCAGATCCGCGGCTTGGCCCCCGATCATGCCCGGGAGCCCGACGCAGCGCGCCGCCTGCTCGATCAGCAGGTCCTTGTCGCGCGGGCGGAGCTCGGCGCGCGCGAGCAGCTCGAAAGCGAGCATGAGCAGCGCGTTCGCGCAGAGGATGGCCGTCGCCTCGCCGAAGACCTTGTGCACCGTGGGCTGGCCGCGGCGCAGATCCGCGTCGTCCATCGCGGGCAGGTCGTCGAAGACGAGCGAGGAGGTGTGGATGTGCTCGACCGCCAGCGCGAGCTCCTTCACCCTCTTCTCGCCCGCGCCGAGCAGCTCGGCGACGGCGAAGATCAGGATCGCGCGCAGGCGCTTCCCCCCCGCCATGACCGCGTGCTGCATCGCCCGCGCGACATCCGCCGCGCGCGGGTAGTCCTCGACCCGCGGCAGCGACGCTCGCAGGAGCTCGTCGACGCGAGCCTTCTCCGTCGCGAGGTACTGCGCGAGACGCGTCGCGCTCCAGGTGGAGCTCATGGTCGGGATCCCCACCTCGCTAGCGCAAGCGCAGCGGCTTGCGGTCCATCGCGGCGGGAACGGGCACGCCGACCAGATCCAGGATCGTGGGGGCGACGTGCAGCAGGTTCACGCGAGCGGGAGCGTTGCGATCGTCGAACTTCAGCCCCGGCGCCTCCTCGAAGCGCGCGGGCGTGGGCAGCGGATCGTTCGCCGGGCTCGGCGGGCGCTCGTAGTCCTTGTCCGCCGGATCCACCGCGAGCTTGCGGTTGCTGAAGAAGACGCCGGTCACGTACGAGGGATCCACCGAGCAGTGGTCGCCGCTCCACTTGAGGACGTTGTCCTTCAGCGGACCGGAGAAGGCGCGCTGGCCGCTCTCGTCCGTCGTGAGCCCCATGGCTCCGAGCGAGGCCTCCCACGAGATGCGGTAGCCGTACTGGAAGCCGACGTAGAGGTCCGCCTCCACCTGCCACTGATCTCCGCGGTAGATGTCCTTCGCCTTGTAGATGGCGCGGAAGACCTGCTTGCCGTCGGCATCGCGCTCCGCGAGCAGGCCGCGCGAGATCTCGTCCATCAACGCGTCGCACTCTTCCGGCTTCACCAGCCCGGGGTGCTCCTTGCCGTTGTCGTCGAACCACTTCTCGCGATCGGCGCGATTCAGGTACACCTTGCCGAGGCCGACCGAGTACGCCTTCGTCTTCTCCCAGTCGATCGCGGTGAAGATGCCGGCGCCTTCGAAGAGGCTCCCTGCGCGGGCTTCGGCCTTGAACGCGTCCTCCTGCTCGGCCTTGATCACGAGGTAGCCCTTCTCGCGCAGCCAGTTCTGCAGGTGGAACTCGCGCCGGAACGACGAGAAGCCGTGGTCGGAGACGACCATCATCACCGCGTTCGGGTTCGCTGCGACGAAGCGCTCGTGCACCTCGCGGCAGAGCTCGTCGGCCTTCCGGTAGATCACCGCGATCGCGTCGCGCGCGTCGATGGTCTCGCCGAAGAAGCGGAGCTTGCCCGTGCTCTTCGTGTGCTCGGCATGCAGCGGGTGCTGCGTGTCGAGATAGCGGAAGAACATGTGCTGCACGCGATCGGTTTCCCCGAAGAGGAAGAACGAGACGCGCGCGTCCGTGGTTTCGAGCAGCTTCAGCAGGAGCTCGCGCCGGAAGTTCCACTTGGCCTCGATGTCCTCGAGGAAAGTCTGCTCGTCGATCAGGGCGTCCTTCAGCGGATGCGTGGCGCAGGCCCATCCGAGCGTCTCGAAGGGCTTGCCGAGGAGGTCGGTCAGCTCCTGACCGAAGGCGCGCGGGTAGGTGATGTTCTGGTGGAAGGGCTGCTTCGTCGCGTCGAGGTTCAGCGGGCTCACGTAGAGCTTCATCGGGTAGAGGCTCATCACCTTCGCCCGCGTGATGCTGTCCGACTTCACGACGGCGGGGCCCCAGAGCTCCTGCATCACGAAGCTGAGCTCGTAGAAGTCGCGCGACCACTCGCGCGCGGCCATGCGCTGCGTCTTGCCCTGCAGCGAGACCTCGGCCTTGCGCTCGGCATCGGTGCGCAGCGCATCGAGCGCGCGCTGCAGCTCGCCCGCCGCGGGCGGGAAGCTCTTGCCCGCCGCGCGCAGCCCTTCGCCTTCGCCCTTCAGCGCCGCTTCGATCGCGAGCGCGACGTCCAGCGCCTCCCAGGCGCCGGTGTCCGCCCGACCGAGCAGCTCGAGGTTCTTGCGCAGCATCTGCTCGACGCCGCCGGTGAAGTGCTGGAGCGCGAGCAGGGCCTCGATCGCACGCCCGGTGACCTGGTGCAGCGCGGGTGGCGCGGGGATGCGGATCTCGAGATCGATCTCGGTGCGCGCGGCTTCCTTCTTGCTCTGGAGCTTGGCCTTCTCTTCCCGCAGCGCTTCGAGCTTGGTGTTCCGCTCGACGGATTCCTTGTAGCCGCGCGGCTTGATGGCCTCGAGCGCGGAGATGCGGCTCTGGATCTCGGCGATCTGGGCGTCGAGGCGATGCTCGTCGAGGAAGTTGCGGGGACCGCCGAGCTTGGTGCGGAACGTCGCCCCGGTCGCGGTGCGCACGGCTTGCAACGGATAGATGAAGCCCGCGGTCTGCGACTGGCGCTCGCCGGACTCCGTTTCGTCGTAGAGGAACCAGTCGCCGAAGGAGAGGCGCCCGCAAGGCACGCCGAGGCCGGCGAGCACGCGCGTGTGGTCGATCTCCTCGACCGGGAAGGTCATCGCCATCTGGAAGCCATCGAAGCCGATGCCGGCCTCCGAGGTCGCCTTCCAGAAAGGCGGGGCCACGTTCGCGCGCTCGGCGGCGGGCAGCTCGGGGGGAAGCTGTCGCGCGAGCTCGTGGAGCCGCAGACCGGCGGGCACGCCGGTGCAGAGACCGAGCAGCGCGAGCGCGAGCGGCCAGGGCGTCACGAAGCGACGGCCGATCAGGAGCTGGGCCGCGCCGCCCACGACCAGCGCGAGGGCGAGCCCGCCGATCGCGCTGCGCCAGGGATCGAAGCGCTCCCAGGAGATCAGCCAGGCGACGGAGATGCCGAAGCAGAGCCCGAGCAGGAGCCCTCCGGTGATCCCGCGGCATGGCAGCCCGAGCCGAGCGGCGAGCCAGAGCAGGAGCCCCAGTGCGGTGAAGGCGAGGAGGATGCCGGCGGCGACCTTGGTCGCGAAGCCGGACGACTGATAGTCCTCGAGCGAGAAGCTCCCGCGCTTCGCGAGGCCGAGCGTCGGCATCGGAACGCGCCCGTTCTTGTCGCCGTCGGGGATCTGCCGCGCGACGAAGTCGAAGACGCCGGTCTTGCCGGGGTTCACGCCCGAGTTCATCGCCGCCCACGCGACCGGTGACTGCGCGGGGTTGGTCGTGGCCATCGGCTCGTAGGTGCCTCGCTTCGCGAGCCCCGCGAGGAAGGGCATCACCGGCGCCTCGCCGCGCATGTAGTGCTCCGAGACCATGGCGTCCATGCCGTCGAAGCCGAGGACGATGACGCGGCTCTTCCCGCGATCGAGCCCGCCGCTCCCCCCCTCCTGCGCGGAGGCGCCGAGCGCGGCGAGAACGGCGAAGAGGAGCGCTTGGAGCGCCGTGCGCAACATCTGCATGTGCGGTGAGGTCCGTCGAGAATCCGGACGAAGGGGCCCGGGCGGATTTGAGGCCGGAACATCCTAGTGTCGGCCGCTACCCTGTCCAAGCTTGGGAGCACCCGCCAGGGCGCCCCCGTAGCGATGTCTCCGGCCTCCCTCGGTGCCGTGGCTCGGCGCCTCGATCGATGACGCAACGGACCTGGCTCGCGCTCTTCGCCCTGGCGCTCGGCGCGGGCGCCACGTGGTGGATCCTCGGCTCCTCCGGCGCCGGCGCGAGCACGTCGAGCGCCCGCACCGAGCTCGTGCTCGCTCCGGGAGAGAGCTCCCCCTCCGGCGCCGCGACCTCCGAGGAGAGCGGCGCGCAGCGCATGGCCGGGGAGAGCTCGCCGGTCCTGCCGTTGCGGCGCTACGAGCGCGTGCGACTCGAGGTGCTCGTGCAGCCGCCAGAGGGCCGCGAGCTGCCCGCCGGCGTGGAGGTCGCCGTCGAGCCGTCGTTCGACGACGGCGGCGAGAAGCCCGCGCGGCTCACGGCGCAAGCGCAGCCGCGCAAGCAGCCGCCGCTCGGAGCGGTGGCGAGCTTCGAGGAGCTCGTGCCCGCGAGCTACCGCATCTTCGCCAGCGCGCCCGGGCTCGACTCCGTCCTCACCATCGCCGAGCTCGACCCGCGCGCTCCGGTGCAGCGCATCAGCTTGGTGCTCGCGCCGCTGGGCTCGCTCGAAGGCGTGGTCCACTCGGGCGAGGAGACGCGCGCCATCGCGGCGTTCGCCATGGTCGCGCTGCAGCGCGTCGAGGTCGATCTCTCCGGTCAGCGCCCGCGCCGCGAGACGCGGGCCGACGGCAACGGGCGCTACCGCTTCGAGGACGTGCCACCGGGCACCTACGATCTCTCCGTCGGTCCGCTCGGCCGTCCGCTCCGCACGCCGGTGCGCGTCGAGCTCGAGAACGCACCCGCGCGCCAGGACCTCGGCGGCTTGCCGCCCGTGGGCGAAGTCGCGTTCCAGCTGTTCGATGAGATCGGAACACCGCTCCAAGGAGTGAGCGTGGACCTGGTGCCTCCGGATCCCGAGGCGCGCGGCGGCGCGCGAGGCGCGACGGCGGCCGATGGGACGCTGCGCTTGGGAGGCCTCCCCGCCGGCGAGTACCTGATCCATGCGCAGCGCGACGGCTATCATCCGTTGCAGTCGCGCTTGGATCTGCGCGAGCTCAGCGTGCCGCTGATCCAGCCGCTCGTCCTGCGCGCCCTCTGAGCCGTGCTCTCGCGGAGGAATCGCTCGTGATCGACCGCCCGTACTCTCGCCGCCTCGCCACCGCGCTCGGCGCGCTCGCTCTCGCTGCAGCTCCCGCGCGCGGGCAGGATCCCGCTCCGCCTCCGGAGCTCGACGCGCTGGCCTTGTTCGAAGAGATCCTGCGCCAGCGCGTCGTGCCGATGCGCGCGCCGCAGGCCCGCAGCGAGCAGGCCGACGAAGAAGAGGAAGCGGAGCGCGAGGATGAAGCCGCCGCGGTGTGGAGCCGCTCCCTCGCGATCGAGGGCCTGGTCGAGCTCTATCGCCGGCGCCGCGAGGACGTCTACTTGGAGCGCGCGCTCGCGCTGAGCGAAGACCTCCTCGCCCTGCGCGACAGCGCGCAGAAGCGCCGCGATCCCCGACGCAAGGCGACGCTCGCCGCGTGGTCGGCGCGCAGCGCCTATCCCAAGGCCTTCGCCCCGATCGATGCGGGGGCGGCGACGGGCGAGAGAGAGCCGTCTCCCGCGCTGACGGCGCTCGCGGTCGCGTGCGGCATGGAGCTCGTGCTGCAGATCGAAGGCGAGCCGCGGCTGCTCAAGCTGCACAAGCGCGCCTCGCAGGCGCTCGAGAAGGAGCTGCAGCGCGCGCTCGCGTGCTTCGACGAGGAGTACATGCACGCGCCCGCCGGCAAGGAAGGCTACTACTACCCTCTCGGCGACACGCAGACCTGCCTGCCCAGCGCGGACCTGGCACTCCTCTCGCGCGCGCACCTCGCCCTGGCGCGCGGCAAGAAGAGCGAGCATCTCGATCGCGGCGAGTCGCTCGCGCGCTTCCTCCGCTCGCGCCTCACGAAGGGCCCCGATGGCGTCACGCTGCGCTGGGCACCCGTGGCGACCCCGAACGGTCGCGGCGGGAAGAACGAGCGCTGCTTCCACGCGGGCCTGCTCGCCGACCTCGTGCGCCGCGCCGAGCCGCAGCGCTGCGTCTTCGAGACCAGCGATCGGAAGGCGATGCGCGAGACCTTCCTCCGCTTGATCTTCGCGAGCACGCCGCGCGTCCCGCGCCTCCTCGACGAGGTGCGCCCCGACGAGAGCTCGGAGATGGTCGGTCTCGAGGAGGCGCTGCCCTGGCTGTGGGCCGCGGCGAGCGATCCGTTGTTTCGCGACGCGGCGCTCGAGGTCGCCCGCCGGCTCGGCTCGAGCGCGCCGGCCGAAGCGCTGCCGATGATCGCGGCCCTCGTGGCACCGGTCGAAGCGCCGAAGAAGTGAGCGCGCGGGTGCTCAGCGCTTCGTGAGCAGCGGCGTGAAGTAGCGGTAGTAGACCTCGAGCATCAGCACGCACATCGCGGTCGTGTAGATGCGGTCCTCCTCCGTGTCGCCCGCCGCTTCCGCGTACGGCTCGATCGGCCGCCACGAGCCGTCCTTCGACTGCGCCGGAAGCAGCACGCTCTTCAGCGCTCCATTCCACGCGTCCCACGTGTCGCCGCCGCGCTGGAAGAACGCGAGCGTGCCGTAATACCAGAAGTAGAGATTGCCCGCGGCGTCCTGCACGAACTCGTTCTCGCGCGGGCGCTTGTAGGCCTTCGGACGGCGTTCGAGCGTGTAGGACCACGCGCCTTCGTAGAGGCGATGATCGACGGAGGTGCCGAGGAGACGCAGCGCGAAGAGCGAGGCCGGCGTCGAGCCCGGCAGCGTGGGATAGACCGAGCGCAGGCGCGAGGGTTGGTGGTTGTAACGGAACCAGCCCTGATTCGGATCGAAGCAGCCCTCGAGGAACTGCCGCGCCGCGGACAGCACCGTCGGCGAGACGTCGAAGCCGCCGATGCGTCCGGACTCGAGCGCCATCACCTGCCAAGAGCTGATGCTCGCGCGTGCGTAGGGATCGAACTCGCGCTCGTCGGGATAGTAATAGGTCCAGCCGCCGTACTCGGAGCTGCCCGGCGTCTCGCGATTCTGGTTCTCGACGATCCAGTCGAGCGCGCGCTGCAACGGCTCGCGCAGCGCGGCGTCCTTGGTGAGCGCGTACGACTCGCAGAGCGCGTAGGTCGCGATCGCATGGCCGTACGAAGAGCAGTTGCCGAAGTGGCCCGTCTTCGCGTCCTGCGCGCGCACGAGGAACTGGATCCCCCGCGCGACGACGGGCGAGAACTCCGAGTTGCTGGACTGCGTGTGGCCGGCGCCGAGGAACGCGAGCAGCGCGAGCCCGCTCTTGCCGTAGATCGTGTACGCGTACTTCGCGTGCTTGTACTTGGCATCGCCCCAGAAGCCGCGGCCATCCTGCTTCGAGGCGAGGTAGCGCAGACCCGACTGCACGGCCTGCTCGGTCTGCTCCGAGCCGCCGCCTTCCTCGAGCGCGCGCGTCTTCTGCTCGCCGAAGCGCCGCTGGAAGCGCCGATCGACGCCGCTCGGCGCGCGCTGCAGCGCGACGGAGGACGCTGGGCCGCTCGCGAGCGGGCGATCGCTGCCCGCGCGCGCGATCTCGGGCGCGGGTCCGGGGGCCGGTGCGCCGAGGCGCGAGCCGTCGCGGCTCGGTCCGGGGAGCGCGCGCGGCGCATCGCCGAGCACCGCGCCGAGCGGTGCGCGCGAAGCGCGACCGGGCGAGCTCGGCTCGAGGTCGGCGAGCAGATCGCCGGAGCTCGCGCCGCGGCTCTCCGCGAGCGAAGCTCGCTCCAGCGGGCTCGACCCGTTCGGCGCCTCGAGGCGCGGGCTCGCCGTGGGTCCCGTGCGCGGCAGCGCCGCCACCGCTCGCTCGGCGGAGGCCGCGGGCCGCGAGAGCTCGCCGCTCTTCGCGCCGGCGCGCTCCACCTCGACGCCGACCTCGCGCGTCGGCGCCGCGGGCTCGGTGAGGGCGCTGCCCGCGCTGGGCGCGCCCACCAGGCGCGGCTCCGCGCTCGGCGACGCGGAGCTCGAGCCCTGTGGTGCGGCGCTCGTCGTACGCGCGCCGAGATCGGCGAGCAGATCCTCGGAGCTCGAGCTCGAGCTGCTCGTCGCGGTCGCGCTCGGCGCGAGCGGCAGCGCTTCGAGCGGAGAGCGCACCGCGACCGCCGGAGCCACGCGCTCGCCGGTGCGGCGCTCGGCGGAGGTGCTGGCGCGCGCGAGCGGCGCGGAAGTGGACGCCTCGCGCCGCGAAGGAGAGCTGAGCTGCTCCGCGGAGGTCGCGCGCGGCGCGGGGCGATCCGCGGCGCGCTCGGTCGGCGTCGCCTGCGCGAGCGAGGGCGCCTCTTCCGCGGAGCGCGCGGCGCTCGGCGCGACGGCGCGCGGGCCTTCGGCGAGGACTTCGCTCGGGCTCTCCGCGCTCTCGGTGGGCGGGAGCGCCGGCGCCGCGATGGCGGCGACGGCGACGCTCGGCGCCGCGGGCGCGGGCTCGCGGCGCTCGGGCGCGCTCGCCACGCGCTCGGCGGGAGCGAACTCACGCGTCGCGCGCTCGGGCGTCGAAGCGAGGGAGCTCGTCGGCGCAGGCACGGCGCTCTCGCGCTCCTCGCGCGGCGCTTCGGCTGCGCGGCTCTCCGCGCTCTCGAACTCGACCGAGGCCAGCGAGCTCGCCTCGCGGCTCTGCGCTTCGCTCTGCTCGAGCTCCGGCGCCGCCTCGCGCTCGATCGTCGGAGCCTCGGGAGACGCGACGACGACCTCGCTCGCGCGCTCTTCCTCGGCGCGCTGCGCTTCCGCTTCGCGCTCCGGCAGCGCGGCCTCGAAGGCCTCGCGCTCGCTGGGTGTGAGCTCGGGGGAAGGTGTTTGCGGCGCGAGAGCCGCCTCGGCGAGCTCGAGCTCGGTGCGCTGCTCGGGGGCGAGCTCCTGCTCTTCGAGCTCGCGCTCGATCGCGCCGCCGCGCATCGACATCGACGGGTCTTCCTGCGGCACGAACGCGACATCGAGCAGCGAGTCCGCGGGCGGCACTTCCGGAGGCGGGATCGTGCTCTCGATCTCGACGCGGCGGCTCAGCACGAGCAGCAAGATGTGGACGAGCAGCGAGATCAGCAGCGCCTTCGTCAGGATGTCGAGCGCCGTCCAGCGTCGGCCGAGCCAGATCAGGAGCGCGATCAGCGCGAGCGCCGCGCCGATCAAGACGAAGTCGAGCGCGCCTAGCTCGCTCGGGATCTGCTCGAGCTCGAGGGAGGGCACGCGCCAGAGCCCGTGGCGCTCGTCGAGCGCAGGCACCAGCTCCGCGGGCGGCGGCGCGTCCTCCGCTCGGGGAGCCTCGAGGACGCGGCCCGCGGCCGCATCACTGCGCCGCGCAGCGCGGCGGAACGCATAGGCGAAGCCGCCTTCTAGATAGCCGGGATCGAGCTCGTCGTCGGCGCTGTTCTCCGCGCCCTCGGCCGGCTGCGGCGCTTGGTAGCCTCGGTTCGGACCGGCGCTCGCCGCGGTGTAGAGATCGAAGCCCCCCGCTCCGCCGCTGCGCTGCGAGGCGAAGAGCAAGGTGCCGCCGCTCGGATGCAGCGCCGGCGAGCGCTCGTCCTGCGGCGAGCAGAGCGCTTCCAAGCGCTCCACTTCGCTGCTCGAGCCGTCGGCGCGGAACGCGACGCGGAAGAGATCGAAATCGGCGCCTTCGTCGACGTTCGTTCTCCGCGGGCGATTCGAAGCGAAGTAGAGCGTTCCGGTGCGCGGGTCGTAGCAGGGATCGACTTCGTCCCACGGCCCGTTCAGCTCTTCGTCGCTCAGGCGATAGAGATCGCGAAAGCTCTCGCCGTCCCAAGAAGCGACGTAGAGATCGAAGCCCCGCGAGCCCGGTCGATCGGAGGCGAAGTAGAGCGCGCCCTCGGCATCGAAGAAGGGCGAAAGCTCGTGCGCCATCGGCTGGTTCAGCGCGAGCAGCGGGCCGCGCGAGAGCCAGCGCTCCCCCGCCTTCTCCGACCAGAAGAGGTCCGCGCGCTCGTTCGCGCCGAGCGCGGAGAAGACCGCGATGCGCCCGTCCGGCGAGAGCGCGACGCGCGAGAGCGGCGGCCGCTCGGCGACGAGCTCGCGCGACCACGCCTCGGCGGCGCCATGGACGACGACGCGGCGATGCAGCTCGGGCGCATCGACGAGCAAGCGCTGCCCATCGGTGTAGCTGCGGCCGAACGGCAGGAACGAGGAGACCCAGCCCAGAGCGAGGCACGCGCCCGCGCCGAGGAGTGCCAGGACGATCGCCGCGAGGCGCAGCGTGCTGCTCTCCCGGACCATCGCTCAGCGACCTCCGCCGACGTCGAGCGGATCCTCGCCGGCCGCGCCTTTCGCCCCGCCGCTCTGCACGCGGATGTCGAGCTGGCGCAGCCCGGCCTTGTGACAATCGCTCATCGCATCGACGACGTGCTGCAGCGCGGTGCTGCGATGACCGCGGATCGAGATCGAGGTGCGCGGGTTCTCTCCGGCGACCTGCGTCAGCAGCTCGCGCAGCGAGCGGCGCGTCAGGCTCTGGCCGCGCACGATGTACGCGCCGTCCTCCTGGACGTTGATGATCAGCGTCTCGGGCTTCTCGTCGGACTTCTGGCCCGCGCCGGACTGCGGCAGGTCGAGGGCGATCTTCTGCTCCTCGACCTTCTCGCGCTCCGAGCTCATCTCGTCCGTCATGCTCGTCGCGATCAGGAGGAAGAGCACGAGCTGGAAGATGATGTCGATCACGGGCGTGATGTCGAGCCCGGGACCATCGCTCTCCGCGAGGTCGAGGTCGAGGCTCACGGCGCGGGCTCCTTGCCGCCACCCGCGCGCAGACGCGGCTCGAAGACCTCGACGAAGAGGCGGTTCACCTCGTCGGCGAAGCGCGCGACGCGCGAGAGGAAGAACTGGTGCACCATCGTGGCGGGGATCGCCACCGAGAGGCCCGCGAAGGTCGTGATGAGCGCGACGGCGATGCCGGACGAGAAGACGCGCACCTTGTCGGCCTGGTTCTCGACCTTCCCGTACTGGTCGAACACGTCGATCATGCCGCCGACCGTGCCGAGCAGACCGAGCAGGGGCGAGATCGAGGCCATGAGCGCGATCGCGCGCAGGCCGCGGCGCAAGAGCCCGATCTCGCGCTTCGCCGCCGCCTCCACGCTCTCCTTCACCTCTTCGCGCGAAGCGATGTGCCGCAGTGCCGTGGAGACCACGCGGGAGAGCGAATGATCGCGCTCGGCGCTGAAGCGCCTGGCACCTTCCAGGCCGCCCGCGCTCCACGCCTGGTCGAGCTCTTCCACGAAGCCCTTCGGCGCGACCTTCGCGGGCTGCAAGGCCATCAAGCGCTCGAGCGAGAAGCCGAGCACGACCACCGAGCAGATCCCGATCGGGATCATGAGAGGTCCGCCGGACTCGATGCGCTCCCAGAGGTTGAAGCTCGTGGTCTCGCCCCCGCCGCCCGATTGCGCGGAGCCTCGCGAGGCGAGCAGCGCGCTCGCCGCTACGGCGGCGCCGAGGAGACGCGCGCCGCCGCGCGAGAGGAAGGAGGTCTCTTGCATGCCGTTCGTTCCGGGTCGCTCGGAGGTTCTCTGGGTCGTGGAGACGCGCGACGTCGCCGCGCGGTCGCCAGCGGCTATTGCCGTTCGATCTCGCGCAGCCGATCGGCGGCGCGCTTCGCGAAGGGCTCGCTCGCGAACTTCTCGACGACCTCCTTGTAGAAGGTGGCCGCGCCCTTCGCGTCCTTCTTCGCGAGCATGCTCTCGCCGGCGTAGAAGTTCGCCGCGGCGAGCTCCGCCGGCAGATCGCTGAAGCTGTACTTCACGGCGACGAAGCGCCCGAAGGCATCGTCGGCGCGCTCGAGCGCGAGCAAGCAACGTCCGGCCTCGATCTTCACCTGGGCGAGGATCTTGCCCTTCGCTTCGGGCTCGGCGGCGTCGAGCGCCTCGAGCGCACGCGCGGCGTGGCCGAGCTCGCGCAGGCTGCGCCCGATCCAGAGGCGCGCCTCCGCGAGCAGCTTGAAGTCGGGATGCGCATCGACGAGCTGGCGCAGCGTCTCCTGACACGCGTTCCACTCGCCCTTCTCGCCCTCCGCCTGGCCGAGGCGGAAGAGCGCACGCGAGCTGACCTCGTGGCCGGGGAACTCGCGCAGCACGCGCTTCAAGCGCTCGCGCGCCCCGTCGAGGTCCTTCGCGCGGTAGAGCGCTTCGCCCGCGAGGAAGAGCGATTCCCCGGTGAGCTCGCCCTCCGGCTCGGTCTTCCCGACGCGATCGAACTCGACCGCCGCATCCGCGAAGCGCTCGAGCTTGAGCAGGGTCCAGCCGCGCTTGTAGCTCGCGAGCGCCTTCAGGGCGGCGTCGCGCGGCGCTTCGATCGCCGCGGCGTACCAGGTGTCGGCCTCGCCGTACTTGCCGGCGGCGTAAGCGATCTCGCCGAGCTGGAAGCGCGCCTCGGAGCCCTGCGGCGTGGAGCCGTGCTTCGAGGCGAGCTCGCGCCACGCGGCCTCGGCCTCCGCTTCGGCCTTCGCGCCTCGTGCGGCGAGCGCGAGCTCGTAGAGCGCGCGCTCGCGGCCGGAGAAGTTCGGCCGAGAGGCGAGCAGCGCCTTTAAGTCGGCGAGCGCGCGCTCGTGCTCGCCGGCCTCGCGGCGCAGGACGGCCGCGCGGAGCGCCGCTTCGTCGGAGCGCTCCGAGCCGCCGGTGGCGGAGGCGACGCGCGCGTAGATCTCGGCGGCCTCGGCTCCACGCCCCTGCGAACGCAGCGCCGCGGCCAGGAGCTCGAGCGCCGGCGTCGCGAGCGGCTCCGGCGCGCGCTGCGAGAGCTCGCGCGCGCACTGCTCGGCGAGCTTTGCATCGCCACCTTGCAGCGCGCACCAGCCGGCGCCGTGCAGCGCATACGGCGCGAGCTCGTCCTGCGCAAAGCGCTGGCGCAGCGTCTCGTAGAGCTTGCCCGCCTCCGCGTAGTCCTTGCGCTGGAAGCGCAGCTCGGCCGCCTCGTAGAGAGCGCGCGCCAGCAGCTTCGATCCGTCGAAGGACTTCGCGAAAGCGTCGTACTCGCGCAGCGCTTCCTCGGCCATGCCGCGCTGCGCGAGAGCGCGCGCGAGCCCGAGCTGGCATTCGTCGGCATAGGCGCCGAGCTCGCGCCCGCGCGCCTCGCGGTAGAAGCGCTCGGCGGCCTCGGGCTGCTTGCGCTCGAGCTGCACGCGCCCGAGCACCGCGTAGGCTTCGCCCACGCCCGCGTCGCTCGGGTAGCTCCGCACATAATCGCCGAAGCTCTTCAGCGCCGCGTCCACCTCGCCCGCGCGATAGTGCGTCCACGCGATGCGCAGCGCCGCCTGCGGCGCGCGTTTCGCATCGACCTCGGCGAGCGTCGCGAAGGCCGCGCGCGCTTCGCTCCACTGCTCGAGCGCGAACAGGCCCTCGGCCAACGCGTAGAGCACTCCCGCGCGATGCGAGCTCTGCGCGTGGCGCTGCTCGAAGCGCCGCGCGGCGTCGACGACGGCCTGCCAGCGCTGCGCGTTGAACTCGGCCGCGACGAGCGACGCCAGCGCGTAGTCCGCTTCGCCCCCGCTGGCCTCGGCCGCCGCGGCGTAGAGCTTCGCCGCTTCCTCGCGACGCCCCTGCGCCGCGAGCGCGTCGGCGAGCCCGAGGCGCGCGCGATCGCGCGTCGCCGCATCCGGCCCCGCGATCGCGCTCTGGAAGTGGCGCTCGGCGTCAGCGGCGCGCTTCTCCTTCAGCGCGACCTCGCCGAGCGCGAGCTGCGCCTGCTGCTCGCCCGCGGGATCGCCGCTCGGCAGCTCGCCGAGCAGCGCGCGGGCCTTGTCGGCCTTGCCGACCTCGGCGAAGAGCAAGCCCGCGCGCAGGCGCGCATCGGCCGCGAGCGGCGAGCTCGGCATCGCGCGCGCGAGTTCGGCGAAGCGCTCGGCGGCCTCTTCCTTCTTGCCGCTGCGCGCGAGCGCGTAGGCGCGCGCCGAGAGGGCGTCGTCGCCGTACTCGTGACCGGCCGGCACCTTGGTGAAGGCGGCGATCGCTTCGGCGTCTTGCCCGAGCTGGAAGGCGCACTCGCCCAGCAGGAAGAGGAGCTCGCCTTGCGGCCCCTCGGGCTTCCGCGCGGGCTGCAGCGCGTCGATCTCCTTCTGCGCATCGGCCCAGCGCTTCTGGCGGAAGAGCGACCAGACGAGCCCCATCCGCGACTCCTCGGCGTGCTCGCCCTTGGCGAAGCCCGCGAGATAGCGGCGGTAGAGCGCCTCGCCTTCCTCGAAGCGCGAGGTGCGGAACGCCGACTCGGCCGCGAGGAAGAGCGCCGGCTCGAGCAGGTAGTGCTCCGCGTGCTGCGCGAGGAACGCCTGCAGCACGGGGAACGCCAGCTCGAGCTCCCCGTTGCGGTAGCGCGCCTCGCCTTCGCGGAAGCGCGCTTCCGCGACGTAGGAGAAGGTGGGATGCAGCTTCGCGACCTCGGCGAAGCTCTTCGCCGCCTCATCCCAGCGCTCAAGCTCGAAGAGGCATTGCGCACGGGTGTAGCGGACGAGCGGCGCGTGCTGGCTGGCGCCGAAGCGCTGGAGAAAGTCGTCGCAGGTCGCGATCGCGCGATCCCGCAGCCCTTGCTCGCGCAGGCCGATCGCGACACGGACCAGCTCCAGGGCGCGGCTCTCATCGGGAGCTTGCGCGAGCGCGGGCGCCGCGGCGAGCGAGCCGAGCACGCAGAGGAGCGGCAGCGCGCGGAGCGCGGAACTTCGTCGGGCCGTACGCGGGCGGCGTGCGCTCGCGTCGGCCTCTGCGGCGCGGGGCAGACCCTCGGCCTGCGCCGACGGGCGGCGTCTCGGATTCATCGTCGGTTCCCACCAGCTTCGAAAATCGCTGACCATCGTCGGCTCGAGTGAGGCCCGGCATCGCGAGGTCAGCGTGCTCGAGCCCACACGATACGTATTGCGGCGCCAGCGAACAGAGCGCCGATCGCCGGAGTCCGCTCCTCTTCAGGATCCCGCCGCGCCGGGAGCCCCCCGGAACGGCCGAGAGTCCGCTCCTGCAGGCTCTTCTTCGGAACTCCTCCGCCAGCCCCATCGCGAGAGGCTATCCTCGGGGCCTTCGATCCCGGAAAACGGCTACATGAGTGCAGAGCTGGAGACTTACCGCGGCCAAGTGAGCTCGATCGTCGAGCCGGAGAAGCTCCTGCGCTACGCCGCCTCGTTCTTGCGTCAGAGCCTCGCCTGCGCGGTCCGGCGGGGCCGCTTCGACCGCGCGACCGAGAGCTGCGCACCCGGCGGCGATCCGCTCCGGACGGAAGAGATCCGCGCGGCGCTCGAGCGCCGGAGCATCCCCGATCGACCGGAGTGCGCGGCCCTGGAGCTCGGCCTCGAGGAGCGCCACGCGGAGCTCTTCGTCCTCGAGAGGGCGATCGGGAACGCCTTTCGGGCCGAGGAAGTCTCGCGGGCGAGGAAGCTCCTCGAGATCGCCGCGGTGGAGCTCCGCCGCCGGCGCGCCGACCGCGACCGCCGCATCGTCGAGCGGACCTACGACCAGCTCCTCCGCCGGCTGCACGGCAACGACCTCCACTACCGGATCCTGCACTCGCTGCGCGATCTCGCGCACTACGACCACTCGGCCGCGATCTTCGTCTTCTCCCCCGGGAGAGCGGCCTTCCGCATCCAAGCCGAGCAGATCGCCTGGGCCAAGGCGAAGAGCGCCCGCATCGGCGCGCTGCTGCCCGGCGAGAGCGATCACGCGCTCTTCCGCGACGGGGCGAATCATCCGCGGCTCTTCCGCTGGCGCGCGAGCGAGGAAGCGTGGCAGGAGAACGGCGGCGAAGAGGCGCTGCCCGTGGCCCCGCTCTGGCTGCCGTTCCTCGATCACCACGCCGCCGATGCCCGGCGGCCGCTCGCGCGCTCGGCGGTCCTCACCCCGCTCGTCTACGAGAGCCAGACGGTCGGGCTGCTCGCTCTCTTCGGCCTCTATCCCGCGTCGCTCGGACGCGAGACGGCGACCGCGCTCCAGCCGCTCGCTCCGCTCGCCGCGACGGCGATCCACAACCAGATGGTCGATCAAGGCGTCGCCGCGCAAGTCCTGGCGGCGGGGCGCAAGCACGCCTTCGCCGACATGGCCCGCAGCGTCGCGCACGACGTGAACAACGCGCTCGGAGTGCTCCTGCCGCGGACGGAGATGCTGCGCGAGGCTCTGGAGGCGCTGCCGAGCGCCAGCCCGCGCATGCGCGACGACGCGCTCGAGATCGAGCGCACGGCGCGGATGTGCTCGCGCATCTTCCAGGGCCTGCTCCACTTCGCCCGCCGCTCGGCCGAGCCCGCTGGCCGCGTCGATCTCGCGCGCGTGCTGCACGACGTGCTGCGCTGGTACGGGCCCGTGCTCGAGAGCTCGGGCGTGCGCTGGCGGCTCGCCCTCGAGCCGCGCGTGCCCCCGGTGCACGCCTCGCCCGAGCCCCTGGAGCGCGTCTTCCACAACCTGCTCGAGAACGCGCGCCAAGCCTGCCGCCGCGGCGGGCGCATTCGCATCTCGCTCTCGGCGCGCGAGGGCGCCTCTCGCGTCGCCGTCGCCGACGACGGACACGGCATCGGCCCCGAGGTCCTGCCCCGCGTCTTCGAGCCCTTCTACAGCACTCGCCCGGGCGGCCACGGTCTCGGTCTCGCCGTTTCGCGCTCGATCGTGGTCGATCTCGGTGGCACGCTGCGCTTGAGCTCGCGCCCGGGAGTCGGCACGCTGGCCGTGGTCCGCCTGCCCTTCGCGCGTGAGCAGCAGACCCCGGAGAACGCATGAGCCGCGATGCCCTCGTCCTGCTCGTCGAAGACCAGCCCGCGATGCGCGAGACGCTCCGCCGCATGCTGGAGGACGACGTGCGCGTGCTGGAGGCGAAGAGCGCGGAAGAAGCGCTCGAGCGCGCGCACGGGCTGCGCGTCGACGTCGCGGTGATCGACCTCGTGCTGCCCGGCGAGGACGGCTTCTCGCTGCTCGGGAAGATGCGCAGGCGCCCCGAGCAGACCGACGTGATCGTGATCACCGGCGACGCCTACGACGCCGACGAGAAGCTCGCGCGCGCGCTGCGCGGCGAGGCGTTCTATTTCCTGACGAAGCCCTTCGAGCGCATCGCGCTGCGAACGCTCGTCGCGCGCTGCTTGCACCTCCGCAGCTTGCAGAGCGACTTGAAGCGCCGGAACGCCGAGCTCGAGCGCGACGTGCGCCTCGCGAAGGAGTTCCAGTCGAAGCTGCTGCCGCCTCGGGACGTACGCGCGGGCTCGGCGCATCTCTCGGCGCTGAACCGCCCCTGCGACGAGCTGGGCGGCGACTTCTTCGACGTGCGCGTGACCAGTAGCGGGCTCGTGTTCTTGGTCGCCGATGTCGTCGGCCATGGCGTCACCGCGGCGATGCTGGCGGGCATGCTCGCGACGACCTGGGCGCGCGCGGTGCGCGAAGGCGGCGATCTGGAGGAGATCCATCTCCGGCTCTGGGAGATGGTGCAGGAGTGGGACATCGATCGCTACCTGACCTGCTTCCTCGGCCAGATCGACCGCGAGTTCTCGCGCTTGCGCTGGATCGCCGCGGGCCATCCGCCCGCGCTGGTGATCGGGCCGAACGGCGCCGCCGCGGAGCTCGAGGTCGGAGCACCGATGATCTCGCCCGCGTTCCCTTGGCTCGAGACGACGCCGAGCGAGCGCGCGCTCGGCGCGGGCGAGCGCGTGCTGGTCCTGACCGATGGCCTGCCCGAGACGCGGAACGCCGCGGGTGAGCTCTTCGGCTGGGAGCGCGTCGCGGAGGCCATCGCGGCGGCGCCGGCCGAGCACGCTCTGGAACGGCTCTTCGAGACCGTCGAGTCGCACCGCGCGCGCCGGCCGCGCGAGGACGATCTCACCGCGCTGCTGCTCTGGCGCGCGCCGGCCTGAGCGAGCGCGAGGCGCGAGCAGAGATAGAGCGCGCGGCGCGTGACCACGCCGCGCGCTGCGCGTCGAGAGAGCGAACTCGCGATTCGCGTGCCGCTTCGGAGCCGCGGTGTGTCCGCGAGTTCGAGGCCGGAGCGCGCACGCCGTATCACGCCGGACGCGCTCCACTGTGCAGGAGTCCGTTCCATGCGTCCGCGATCCCGATCCCGCTTCCTCTCGCTCACCCTCGCCGCGGCCTTCGCGTGCGTCGCTGCGAGCTCCACCGCCGAGGCGCAGAGCGGCGCGCAGCGCGTGCGTGCCCCGCTCGCGCCGAGCGCGAGCGCGCCGCAGTGCCACTGTCCGATCGCGCCACGCGCGAATTCGCAGGCGCGCCTCTGCGACGGCTCGCAGCGCCTCGAGCAGAGCTCGTCGCACTCGAACGGCAGCGGGCTCGTCTGCTCGTCGCTGAGCCTCCTCGACGTCGAGGAGGAAGACGGTCGCTGCGCGCTCGCAGGCGATCGCTCGAGCTGCACCGCCGAGGTCGCTCGTCCGTGCACCGCGCGCTACAAGTTCGCCTTCGCAGTCCACGCCAGCGCCTGCCATCAAGCGCCGCCGAACGGCTTCTGGATCTCCAGCGTGCGGCGCCCACGCCTGCGCCTCTTTCGCTCGGTGGGCATGGAGTCGACCTTCGCCGTCGTGCTGCGTCCACGCTGCGGCGCGTGCGAGGACGAGACGCTCGTCGTCGCGATGCCGGATGGCGCGAATGGTGGCCCCGGCACCGTGATCTACCGCCATCAAGTGGCCGTGGACTGCGGCTCGTGCGCGGCGCAGAGGACCGCGACCACGACCGGCGGGAGCGCGCCGTGCGTGCGCTGAGCACGCTCGCGCTCGCCGGCCTCGGGGCCGTGCTCGGCGCCCTGCTCCTCGGCCGCGGCGATGGGGATGGAGCGGTGCCGCGCGCGACGCTGCTCGCTCGGGACGGCGCAGGAGCGCGCGCGGAGAGGGCGGAACGACGCTGGGCGCGCACCCTCGCCGCCGGAGGCTCGATCGCGCTCGGGGCGGCGAGCGAGGGGCCGAGCGAGGGGCGCAGTGCCGCGACGAACGCCGCTGCGGATCCCGCGGCGGAACTCGAGCTGCGCGCTCTGGGGCCGCTCTCGGAAGCGGAGGAAGCGCCGCTCTACGAGGAGGAGATCCGCCGCCTCGCGGAGATCCGCCGTGCGCTGAGCGCGCTCGATGGAGCCACGCAGGACGAGCGCGCGCATTGGGAGCTGCTCGAGCTGCGCAGCGACGAGCTGCGCATGCTCGCGACCCTAGAGCTCCTCGATCGCGACGAGTACTGGGTGTTCCCGGCCGAGGCTCCGGATGCAGCGATGGTCGGACGACTCGTCGGACGCTACGGCGTGCGCGTCACGACGAAGGACGGCGCGCCGGTGAAGGTGGTCTACCCTTACGCCGCGGAGCGCTTCCCGCTGCTCGCCGAGCTGGTGCCCGCGCGGCGCGCCGCGGAGGCGGCGGCGCAGGACGCGCTGGCTCGCGAGTTCGCCGCGCTGCCGCTCGAGCGTCGCGCGCTCTATCGCACGCTGATCGAGAGCGCCGCGCTCGCGCCGGGAAACGAGCACGAGGCCTTCCTCCAGCGCTATGCGGGAGTCGGCCTCGAGCTCGATCCGGAGCGCCTCGTGCTGGTGCGGCCTTGAGGTCGCAGCGCGCGTGCGCGCTGCACAGCGCTCAGGCGCGCACGCGCAGCCCCTTGTACCACTCGACGGTGCGCGCGAGTCCCTCGCGCACGTCGACGCTCGGCTTGTAGCCGAGCTCGTTCTTCGCGCGGGTGATGTCGGCCAGCGAGTGCTTGATGTCGCCCGCGCGCTCCGGCGCGTAGATGGGCTCCAGGTCGCTGCCGGTGAGCTCGCGCAGGATCTCGACCAGCTCGTTCAACGAGATGCGCTTGCCGCCGGCGATGTTGTACATGCTGCCGGGCGGGACCTCGGCCTCGCACGCGCGCAGGTTCGCCTGCACGGTGTTGGCGATGAAGTTGAAGTCGCGGGTGTGCTCGCCGTCGCCGAAGATCTTCGGGCGCTTCCCGTCGAGCAGGAGGTTGGCGAAGATCGCGATGACCCCCGTGTAGGGGCTGTCGAAGACCTGGCGCGGACCGAAGACGTTGAAGTAGCGCAGCGCGACGGTGTGCAGGCCGTAGCAGAGCGCGAAGCTCTTGCAGTAGAGCTCGCCGACGAACTTCGTGACGCCGTAGGGCGAGATGGGCCCTTCGCGCATCGTCTCGACCTTGGGCAGCTCGGGCGTCTCGCCGTACGCCGAGGAAGACGCCGCGTAGACGAAGCGCTTCACCTTGTGGTGCTTCGCGGCCCACAGGAGATTGAGCGTCCCATCGACGTTCGCGGAGTTCGAGGTCAGCGGATCCTCGACCGAGCGCGAGACGGAGGGGATCGCTGCCTGGTGCAGCACGTAGTCGACGCCGTCGACCGCGCCCATCACCGTGCGGAGGTCGCGGATGTCGCCGCGGACGATCTCCACGCGCTCGCCGTGGTGCGCCAGGTTGTCGGCACGGCCCGTCGAGAAGTCGTCGAGCACGCGCACGTTGCCGCCGCGGCGGACGATCTCGTCGACGAGGTGCGATCCGATGAAGCCGGCTCCGCCGGTGACCAGGTACGTAGCCATCTTGCTCCTCCGCGCGACTCGTTTCGCGCGTGCGCGTAGCGTACGCCACGCCGCGGTCGAGCCCCACCTGCTTCGGCAGGTTCGGGCAGGGGCTTGAACGCCGGCCGGACGGACCGAGGAGGATGGACGCGAAGGCGCCGAGCGGACGGCGCGGCCCGCTGGCGGAGAGCCCCCCCTTTGGCTAGGCTGCTCCGCCCTTTCTCCGCCCACGCCCTCCTCCGTCCATGTCCCGAACCTCTGCCCCGACCGCCGAGATCCAGCCCATGCAGAAAGCCGGCGCCGTGTCTGCCCCGGGAGGCTTGTCCGTCCCGGGAAACATGACCTGCCTCGTGAAGGAGCGCCTCGAAGAGCCGGGCGTGCTGCTGACCAGCCGCCCCGTGCCGAGCCTCCGGTCCGAGACCGATGTGCGCATCAAGGTCTGGGCGACCGCGATCTGCGGCACCGACAAGCACATCTTCAACTCGGAGCACGGCACCATCGCGGCGATGAAGCCGAAGACCGGCGCGTACACGCCGGTCGTGATCGGTCACGAGTTCTGCGGCACGGTCGAGTCGGTCGGGACCGGGGTGAGCTCGCTGCGGCCGGGCGACTACGTGACGGCGGAGATGCACCTGGTCTGCGGGCGCTGCTACGCATGCCGCACCGGCAACTCGCACGTCTGCACCGAGACGCGCATCAAGGGCCTGCACGACGACGGCTGCTTCGCGCAGTACGTCGTGCTGCCCGAGAGCAACGTGATCCTCCTCGGCCGCGACCGCGACACCTCGAAGGTCCCGCCGCAGATCGCCGCGTTCCTCGACGCGATCGGCAACGCCGCGCACACGGTGCAGTCGATCACCGCGACGGCGCACTCGGTGGCCGTGCTGGGCGCCGGACCGATCGGGCTCGCCGCGGTCGCGTTCCTCCGCACCATCGGCGCGAGCACGATCCTGGTGACCGACGCCGCGAACCCGAAGGCGGGCTTCGGCTCGGAGCTCGTGCAGCAGCGCTTGAAGCTCGCCCAGGAGCTCGGCGCCGATCACGTCTTCGATGTGGCCGACCCGGCGCAGCATGCCGAGTTCAAGAAGATCGCCCACGCGCAGCCCCACGGCGGCGTCGACGCGGTGATCGAGATGTCGGGGTCCTACCGCGCCTACGAAGACGCCTTCGACATCCTGCGCATGGGCGGAGAGATGGCGCTGCTCGGCCTGCCCAACGGCGAGATGAAGCTCGACTTCTCGCGTAGAGTGATCTTCAAGGGCATCACGCTGCGGGGTGTCATCGGCCGGCGCATGTACTCGACCTGGTACTTCATGCTCGACCTGATCGCGTCGCAGCGCTCGGGCCTGCGCGAGAAGCTCCAGCGCATCGTCACGCACCCCGACCTCTCCCTCGAGCAGCACGGCCAAGGCTTCGACGCGATCAATCGCGGCGCGGGCTTGAAGGTCGTGATGTACCCGAACGGCCTTTCCGGCTGATCCTCCCACTCCCCACCGCTGCCGGAGCTCCCGCTCGATGTCCGCCGACCTCTTCTCCTCGATCGACCGCGAGCTGGCCCTCGCGCACCAGCAGAAGACCTTCAAGTACGAGACGCCGCTCAGCGGTCCGACCGGCGGCCACGCGCGTGTCCTCGGCCGCGACATGGTGATGCTCGCGGCGAACAACTACCTCGGGCTCGCCAACCACCCGAAGCTGGTCGAGGCGTCGATCGAGGCCACGAAGCGCTTCGGCTACGGGCTCGCCTCCGTGCGCTTCCTCTGCGGCACGCAGGATCTGCACCTCGAGCTCGAGCGGCGCTTGGCGGGCTTCCTCGGCGCCGAGGACGCGATCCTCTTCTCCTCGTGCTGGGCGGCGAACGAGGGAGTGTTCAACGCGCTGCTCGCGAACGACTTCGGCGCCTCCGCGGGCAGCTACAAGGATGCGATCTACTCCGACCGGCTGAACCACGCGTCGATCATCGACGGCATCCGCCTCTGCCGGCAGATCCACAAGGGCTGCGACCTGCGCGCCTACCGTCACCTGGATCTGCAGCATCTCGAGGAGCTGCTCGCCGCCGACGACGGCGCAGGTTACCGCTTCCGCATCGTCGTCACCGACGGCGTCTTCTCGATGGAAGGCGACATCGTGCCGCTCGATCGCCTGTACGCGATCGCGCGTCGCCACGGCGCGCTGGTCATGGTCGATGACTCGCACGCGACCGGCCCCGTGGGCCCGACGGGCCGCGGCACTCCCGAGCTCTTCGGCCTGCACGGCCAGATCGACATCTTGACCGGCACGCTGGGCAAGGCGCTCGGCGGCGCCGCCGGCGGCTACATCGCCGGCAAGAAGAACTTGGTCGACTTCCTGCGCCAGAAGGGTCGTCCGTACACCTTCTCGAACTCGCTGCCGCCCGCGATCGTCGGCGCGACGATCGCCGCGATCGACCTGATCGAGAAGGACCCCGGCATCGTCGAGTGCTCGCGCAAGAACACCGCGTTCTTCCGCCATGGCATCGAGGCGGCGGGTTTCACGACCCTCGAGGGCTCGCATCCGATCGTGCCGGTGATGCTCGGTGAGGCAGCCGTCGCGCAGGACTTCGCGAAGGCGCTCCTCGAGGAGAACGTGTACGTGAAAGGGCTCTGGTATCCGGTCGTGCCGCAGGGCGAGGCGCGTCTGCGCTGCCAGATCTCGGCGGCTCACACGCAGCAAGAGCTCGAGCACGCGATCCGCGCGTTCACGAAGGTCGGGCGTCAGCTCGGCGTGCTCGCGCGCTGAGCCGCGGCATTTCGACGCGAGCCGTCGGCCAGCTCGAGATTCGCTTGGGCCACGCCCTCGCACCGGCTACCACTTCTGCCTTGAAGAGCTCGCGATCCCCCGCGAGCGCCGGATCTCGATCCCCGAGCGCCGTGCTCGCCCCACGAGCGACGTGCGTCCCCCCCATGCGCCCCTCTCCCAGCGCGAGCCCGCGGAGCACTGCCTCTCGCGTGCTCGTCGCGATCGCTGCGACGATCTCCCTCAGCGCCCTGCTGCGTCCCTTGCTCTGGCCCGAGAGCACGGTCGCCAACGCCGGGGACCGCGTCGTGCATCCGCTCGATGCGCCGAACGCCGCGGACGCCCTGATTCCCGCGGTGCACTCCGCTGCGGAGCGCACCCCTGCCGATGCCGGCGAGCCGCTCGAAGCGCGCGTCAAAAGAAACGTGGCCCCGAACCGGGAACGCCCCGGCCAGGACCACGTGCCTCCCAGGGATGCGTGAGCATCCCGCGCAGACCTACGGGCAAGCCCTGCCGAGCGCTCCTCCGCGTCAGTTTTTTTTCTCAGCGCGTCGATTCCGCCTCCGGATCGAGCGCATCGCGCAGCCCGTCGCCGACCAGGTGGAACGCGCTCACCGCGAGCGCGATCGCGAAGCCGGGCGCCAGGCTCCAAGGGCGCTGACGGAGCGCGCTGAGCTCGGTCGCCGAGGCGAGCAGATTGCCCCACGACACCTGCGGGGCGCGGATGCCGAGACCGAGCATCGACAGCGCCGACTCCATCAGGATGAACCCCGGCAAGGCGAGGCTCGCGGCGACGATCGCGTAGGAGCAGGTATGCGGCAGCACGTGCCGCAGCACGATGCGCCACGACGGCAGCCCGAGCGCGCGAGCGGCGAGGACGAAGTCGCGCTCGCGCAGCGAGAGCACCTGCCCGCGCACGACGCGCGCGAGCGAGGCCCACTGGATCGCCGCGATCACCACGACGACGAGCAAGAAGGTCCGCAGCGCATCCGGCGGCCCGTCCGCGGCCGTGCGCGCGCGATCGCCGAGCGCGTAGTCGAGTCCGAGGATCACGTAGAAGCCCGGCAAGAGCATCAGCGCTTCGAGCACGCGCTGCACGCATGCGTCGACGCGTCCGCCGAGAAAGCCGCTGAAGCCACCGACCGCGAGCCCGATCGAGAACGAGATCGCCACGCCGAGCAGCCCGACCGCGAGCGAGACCCGCGCGCCGAAGAGCAGGCAAGAGAAGAGGTCTCGTCCATCGGCGGTCGCGCCGAGCACGAGCAGGCGCGGAGCGTCGGAGCGCGCGTCGGCGACGCCGAAGAGATGCACATCGCACGGCAAGATCCCGAGCAGGCGATACGGCGCGCCGCGCACGAGGAAGCGGACCGCGACCTCGCCGCCCGGGACCGCGCGCCACGCGCGCCGATGGTGCTCGTCGTAGCCGAGCTCGAGCTCGGCGGCGAACGGGACGAGGTGCGCCGCGCCGCGCGCGTCGACGAAGCCCCAGTTCGGCGGCATGTGCCGCTCGCCGGGGCGCGCGTCCTCGAGGCCGTACGGCGCGAAGAACTCCGCCAGCAGCGCCACCGCGCCGAGGGCGAGCAAGACCCACGCGGCGCAGCGCGCCGGAGCGTGCCGCGCGAAGCGCTGCAGCGCGCGGCTCCAGGGGCCTCGCGGAGGCGCGGCGAGAGCGTTCCCCTCAGACATCGTCGCGAGCTCCGAGGCGCACGCGTGGGTCGATCCAGGAGAGCAGGAGATCCGCGACGAGGTTGCCGACGATGAGGAGCACTCCGCTGAGCAGGATCGCCGCCATCACCACGTTGCGGTCCTGATCGCGGATCGCCTCGAGGACGAGCTTCCCCAGCCCGGGATACGAGAAGATCACCTCGACCAGCGCAGCGCCCGAGAGCAGGGCCGAGAGCTGGAAGCCGAAGAGCGTGATCAGCGGGTTCAAGGCGTTCCGCAGCGCGTGGCGGTAGATCACGCGTCGCTCGGGCAGACCCTGCGCGCGCGCCGTGCGGATGTAGTTCGCGCGCAGCACCTCGATCAGGTGGCCGCGCGTGATGCGCTGCAAGCTCGCGATCGAGCCCACGGAGACGACCGCGACCGGCAGCACGAGGTGGTGCAGGCGATCGAGGATGCTCGGGAGCAAGCTCGTCTCCACGCCGCTCGACGCGCCACCCGTCGGGAAGAGGTGGATGCCCCACCACTCGCGTGCGAAGTCGTTCGCGACGACGCCTCCGAGCCAGAGCGCGAGCAGCGCGACGAAGAAGCTCGGCAAGGAGAGGCCGAGGAAAGCCAGCGCCGAGAACACGCGGTCCAGCGCGCCGTGGCGATGCACGCCACACCACACGCCGAGCGGCAGCGCGACAGCCCACGTGACGATCAGGGCGAGCGCGCCGAGCAGCAGCGTGTTGCCGACGTACGGCGCGAGCACCTCGCCGACCTCGCGATCGAGCTTGGCGCTGCGGCCGAGATTCGGCGCGCCCCAGGCGAAGCGGCGTGAGCGCTCTTCCACTCGCAGCGCATCGAGGCAGAGCTCTCCGGCTGCCGTGAGCTCGAGGCGGCGCGCCGCGGCCGCGAGCTCGAGCGGAAGGTCGAGATCGACCCAAGCGCCTGAAGCGTCGAGCTCGACCGAGCGCTCGAAGCGCAGCTCGTCCGCCGGGCCGCGGAGCCGGAGCGTGGCGCTCTCCGCCGCGAGCGGGGCGAGGAGCCCGCGTCGCAGCGACAAACGCAGCACGCCGTAGCGCTCGACCTCGAGCGGATCGCGCGATGCCGGATCGCGCTCGAAGCGCTCGGAGCTGCGCATCGAGCGCGCATCGACGCCGTCCCAGCTCGCGCGCAGGAACGCGGCGAGCTCGTCGCAGCGCAGCGCGATCTCCTCACCGCTGCCGCGGCCCTCCGCGCGGTAGCGCAGGGTCAGCGAGAAACGCCCTGCTGCCGCGTCGCTGCTCGTCTGCGCCAGCTGCGCCCCGGGCCCGGCCGCGAGCCCGAGCGAGAGCCACAGCGGCTCCTCGAAGTCCTGCACCCGCAGCTCGACGCGGCCCCAATGCACATCGAACGCGAGGCGCCCGAGCCAGCGGAGGTACTGCATCCAGAGCGCCTGGTCGAGCCCCTCGGCCTTCTCCTCGGCGCGGATCTGCGCGAGGTCGACGTTGGGATCGGCCTTCTTCTTCTCGTAGTAGCTCCGCCCCGTGAGCGCGCCCATCGCGAAGACGAGCGCCGTGCACACGAGCAGCGTCGGGATCGAGAAGCAGAGGCGGTGGAGCACGAGCCGGATCATGGGCCAGGCTCACTCCGCGGCGCGGAAGATCTCGTACAGGTTCCAGACCGAGTTCGGCTCGATCACCCCGGGTCGGAAGTTGTGCACGTCGTTGCGGAGCGCGGACCACGCGTGCTCCACGACGAGCGGCAGGATCGGCGCCTCCTCCGCGACGATGCGCTGCATCTCGTGCATGCACGCCAAACGCCGCCCCTCGTCGCGCTCGAGCGAGGCCTGCGCGAGGAGCGCATCGATGCGCGCTTCCCAGGGCGTCGCGGGCTGCGCCTGCAACGGGAACCAGATGTGGAAGCCGCCGCTCGAGGACCACATCGGATGCGAGCCCATCGGCTCGAAGAAGCCGCCGGTCTCGCGACCGAAGAGCGCCTCCCACTCGAAGGTCGAGAAGAGCTTCTCGTCGTACGATCGATCGCCGACGCGGTTCTCGTACACGCGGAGCCCCACCTCTGCGAGCTGCTGACGCAGGCGCTCGAGGAAGCACTCGTAGGAGGAGCTGCGCCGATACCACGTGATCGTGAGCTGCGCGCGATGACCTTGCGCATCCTCGCGCACGCCGTCCCCGTCGCGATCGACGAGGCCGAGCCCGTCGAGCAGCGCGCGCGCCTTCGCGCGATCGTGCTCGTAGCGGCGCAGCTCCGGCGTGTGGTACTTGCCGCACGCGCGGTTCATGACCGACCACACCACGTGCCCGAGCCCGTCCAGGCAGTCGCGCACCAGCGCCTCGCGGTCGATCGCATGCGCGATGGCCTGGCGGAACTCCTTCGTCCGCATCCAGGTGCCGAGCGGCTCGGCCACGGGAGCGGGCTTGCCGGCGCTACCCGTGTTCTGATTGAGCACGAGGTAGAGGTAGGCGACGTCTTGTCCCTCGTCCACGAGACGAAACCCGCGCCCCTCCGCCTCGGCCGCGATCTCCGCGTAGTGCTCGCCTTCGAGATACTCGCGCGGCAGCAGGTCGAGCTCGCGCGCGAGGAAGCGCAGGCGCGCCGCCCCTTCGTCCTCGACGACGCGGAAGCGCACCTCGTCGAGGTACGGCAGCGCCGTTCCCCGCGCATCGCGGCGCCAGTGATGAGGATTGCGGCGCAGCACGACCTCTTCGCCGGGACGCACGCGCGCGGGCACGAAGGGCCCGGTGCCGACGATCTGCTCGGGCGGCGTCGCCGGTCCCCAGGTCGACGAGAACTCGCCGCGCTCGAGCGCCGCGCGCAGCGCGTGCTCCGGCAGGATCGGATGGCGCAGCTTCTCCCAGAACGCGGCGTACGGCAGCGGCTGCACGAAGCGCACCGTATGCGCATCGACCTTCTCGACGCGCAGCGGCTGCACGCTGCCGTCGGGCATCGCGTACTCGAAATCCTTCTTCGAGTACGAGAACACCGCCGGGTGGGAGATCGCCTCGACGGTGAAGAGCACGTCGTCGGCATCGAAGGCCTCGCCGTCCGACCAGCGCGCGTCGCGGCGCAGGTGCACCGTCCACACGTGCCCGTCGGGCGAGACCTCCCACGAGCTCGCGAGCCGCGGCTCCGGCCCGAGCGTCCAGAGGTTCCGCCAGATCAGCGGCTCGAAGATCTGCATGCCGATCGCGAAAGAGACCAGCGTTCGCGCCGACACGTAGTTGAACGAATCGGGCTCGCGCGGGATCGGCAGCGTGAGCACGCCGCCGCGGCGTCCGATCTCGATCGGCGGCTCGGCCGCGCCGCGCAGCCCCTCGACCGCCGCGCCCAAAGCCCTCGCCGATAGGCTGCCGCCCGCAGGGAGGAGGCCTCGCAGGATGCGCTCGGCGGTCGAGAGCGCCAGGCGATCGCGGAAGCCGTCGTCGCGCGCCAGGC